>NZ_JALDAX010000009.1 GCF_022698145.1 Streptomyces spinosisporus | reverse complement strand
TCGGCCTAGGCTAAGGAACGCGGCACGCGGCACGCGGGACGCGGGAAGTGGGTCGGGGCCGGGAGGTTGTGATGGGCGTGCGAGTGGTCGACGAGGGTGTTTCCGAGGACGGGCCCGGTTATCTGCCGATCGCCGAGCACGGGCTGATCGGGGATCTGCGCAGCGTGGCGCTCGTGGGTACCGACGGCACCATCGACTGGTACTGCTGCCCGGCCTTCGACGCCCCGAGCATCTTCGCGGCGATCCTGGACGCCGAGCGCGGCGGGGCCTTCCGGCTGGCGGCGTCCGTGCAGGCGAAGACCAAGCAGTTCTACTTCCCCGACACCAACGTCCTGATCACCCGCTTCTTCACCGAGGACGGCGTCGGCGAGGTGCAGGACTTCATGCCGGTCAACGGCGGCGACGTGGAGGCGGAGCGGCACCGGCTGATCCGGCGGGTGGTGTGCGTGCGCGGCTCCATCCCGTTCCGCGCGCGGATCGCCCCGCGGTTCGACTACGGCATGCGCGAGCACACCGTGCGGATGGTCGGCGAGGCCGCGGTCTTCGAGGCCGACGGGCTGTCGCTCGCACTGACCGCGACCGTGCCGCTGGAGGCCGAAGGACTGGACGCACGGGCCGACTTCAAGCTCTCCCAGGGCGACACGGCGGTGTTCGCGCTGGACCAGGTCGGCGGCGACGTACAGCCGCGCCGGTGCGCCAAGGCCGAGGCCGAGGAGCAGTTCGGCACCACGGTGGCGTACTGGCGGCGCTGGCTGTCCGCCTCCAAGTACCGTGGCCGCTGGCGGGAGATGGTGCATCGCTCGGCCCTTACCCTGAAGCTGCTCACGTACGCGCCCACCGGTGCGATCGTGGCCGCGCCGACCACCAGCCTGCCGGAGGAGCTGGGCGGCGAACGCAACTGGGACTACCGCTATGTGTGGGTGCGCGACGCCGCGTTCTGCGTGTACGCACTGCTGCGGCTCGGCTTCACCGAGGAGGCCGAGGCGTTCATGAACTTCCTGACGCGGTACGTCAGTACATGCGACGACGGGCAGTCCGCGCCGCTGCAGATCATGTACGGCATCGACGGCCGCACCGACCTCACCGAGAGTGAACTCGGCCATCTGGAGGGGCATCAGGGCTCCGCGCCGGTCCGGATCGGCAACGCCGCCGCCGACCAGCTGCAACTCGACATATACGGCGCCCTCATCGACTCGATCTACCTCTACGACAAGTGGGCCAAGCCGATCTCCAGCGCCCAGTGGGACAACGTGTGCGGCCTGGTGGAGTGGGTGTGCCGGCACTGGGACCAGCCCGACGAGGGCATCTGGGAGACCCGGGGCGGGCGCAAGAACTTCCTGTACTCGCGGCTGATGTGCTGGGTGGCGATCGAGCGGGCCATCCGCATCGCCAACCGGCGCGGACTGCCCGCCGATCTGCCCCGCTGGCGCGAGACCCGCGACATGATCTACCGGCGCATCATGCAGCGGGGCTGGTCGGAGACCCGGCAGGCGTTCGTCCAACACGAGGACGGCGACGTGCTGGACGCGGCGGTCCTGATGATGCCGCTGACGAAGTTCATCGCGCCCACCGACCCCAAGTGGCTGTCCACCCTCGACGCCCTGACCAACGACCTGGTGTCGGACTCCCTGGTCTACCGCTACGACCCGCTCTCCAGCCCCGACGGACTGCGCGGCGACGAAGGCACCTTCTCCATCTGCTCGTTCTGGTACGTCGAGGCCATGGTGCACGCCGGGCGCATCGACGAGGCACGGCTCGCCTTCGAGAAGATGCTCACCTACGCCAACCATCTCGGCCTGTACGCCGAGGAGATCAGCCACACCGGTGAGCAACAGGGCAACTTCCCGCAGGCGTTCACCCACCTCGCCCTCATCAGCGCCGCCTTCAACCTGGACAAGGCGCTGGGCTGAGGCTGTCGGTGGCGGGTGTGGGATCGGTCGGGGGGTGGTGCTGAGGACACCCGGGATCCGGTGCCCAGGGCCAGGGACGGCGAGCTCCGCGGCCGGAAGGATTCATGACGTCGGCGAACGGACCGACACGGAATCCACCTCATGGACTCGGGGGAACACCGATGAACGAGACCTTCGCCAGGCGCCTGACGGGTGCCGCGGCCATCGCCACCGCCGCCGCGCTGATCGTCGAAGTGCCGTTGTACTTCGTCTACTCGGGCCCGCCGACGGACGCCAACGTCCTGACCCGGCTGCTGCTCGGCATCCTCGGCCTAGCCTTCCTGGTCGTGTTCGTGACGGCCCTGCGTGAACTGATCAGGCTCACACGCCCGGACTACGAGTGGGCGGGCTCGATCGCCTTCGCCACCGGGCTCGTCTACGCCACGATCACCCTCGTCTCCTCCGGTCTTGAGGCGGGCGCGGTCATCGCCACCGACCACCGGATCGACCCGACGATCACGGTCGACGGCACCTACATCCTCTACGGGTCGATCTCCCGTCTGATGCTGGCCCTCTTCCTCACCGCCGTGGGCGTCGTCGTCACCCGCACGCACCTGCTGTCGCGCTGGGTCGGCCGCTCGGCCTACGGTCTCGCGGCGCTCAACCTGGTGTTCGTGCCGTCCCTGTTCTTCGGCAACACGCCCGCGCACTTCTACGCGGCGAACGGCTGGGGCACGACGGCCATGATGGGCGCGATCCTCAGCTACTGGCTGCTGGCCGTGGGCATTTCCACCTACCGCGGCGCCACCGCCCGGCGCGTGGCGGTCGCCGCGTAGCCTCTGGAGCAGATCACCGAGTGGGCGGGACGGTCCTCGGCCGTCCCGCCCGTCCGTACGTGACCTCTCGACTGGAGCCCTCATGACGAGCCTCGACCGTGTACCCCCTCTCTCCGAGACTCTCCCCGCGACCCTCCCCTCGACTCGCTCCGCGTCCCAACTCGGCGAGCTGCCCTCGTCGTTGACGCTGTCGCGGGTGCGGCTGGGTCCGGGCGGGCCGCTGGGCAGTGTCCGTGTCGCCGGGGGCGAGGTCGTCGCGGTCGGGGCGGAGGCGGACGGTACCGAGGGGCCGGTCATCGACCTGGACGGGCGCACTGTGCTGCCGGGTTTGTGGGACGCGCACGTACATCTCGGGCAGTGGGCCGGCAACAGGCTCCGCGCTGATCTGTCCGGCCTGGCCTCGGCGCGGGAGGTGGCCGAGGCGGTGCGCCGGCACGCGGCCGGGCCGTCCGCCGGTGAGGTGCTGATGGGACAGGGGTTCCGGGACGGGCTGTGGCCCGACGTCCCGCACAAGGCGCTGCTCGACGCGGTGTGCCCGGACCGGCCGGTCGCACTGATCAGCGCCGATCTGCACACGGCATGGCTGAACTCCGCGTGTCTGGCGCTGGTGGGCCGGGGCGACCACGCGACGGGCCTGCTGCGCGAGCACGAGTGCTTCGAGGCGATCCAGGCGCTGCCGGAGGTGCCCGACGAAACCCTCGACGCATGGGCCGCCCAGGCCTGCCGTGAGGCCGCCGCGCGCGGCGTCACGGGCGTCATCGACTTCCACTTCTCCGACAACCTCGCCGACTGGAGCCGCCGGGCGGCCGGTTCGCCGCCCGCCGTACGTGTGCAGGCCGCCCTCTACCCGCGGCACCTGGAGGCGGCGATAGAGCGCGGGCTCAGGACGGGCGACGTGCTGCCCGGGACCGGGGGCCTGGTCCGGGTCGGCCCGCTCAAGCTGTTCACGGACGGCTCCCTCAACACCCGGACGGCGCTGTGCTGCGACCCGTACCCCGGCCTGGAGGACTCGCCGGAGGCGTACGGCATCCAGGAGACGCCGTACGACGAACTGGTACGGCTGATGCGGCGGGCGGCGGCGCACGGTGTCGAGCCCGCGGTGCACGCGATCGGCGACCGGGCCAACACGCTGGCCCTGGACGCGTTCGAGGCCGTCGGCTGCCGCGGCCGTATCGAGCACGCCCAGCTGCTGACCGAGGCCGACGTGCCGCGGTTCGCCGCGCTCGGGGTCACGGCGGGGGTGCAGCCCGCGCACGCCACCGACGACCGCGATGTGGCGGACCGGCACTGGGCCGGGCGGACCGGGCGCGCCTTCGCCTACGGCGATCTGCTGGCGGCCGGTGCGCGGCTGGAGTTCGGCTCCGACGCCCCCGTCTCGCCGCTCGACCCGTGGCCGGGCATCGCGGCGGCCGTGCTCCGGACGGACGACGAGCGGCCCGCCTGGCATCCGGAGCAGCGGATACCGGTGCGGGACGCGCTCGCCGCCTCGGCGCGGGGGCGTTCGCGGATCCGGGTCGGCGACGCGGCGGACCTCGTGGTCGTGGACGTGGATCCGCTGGAGGCCGACGCGCGCACCCTGCGGGAGATGCCGGTGCACGCCACCCTGCTGGGCGGGCGCTGGACCCATGGCTCGTTCTGACGCGACAAGCGCGCTTAGGTGAGGCTAACCTAAGCAGCACGCCCGACCGGGAGGCCGCGCCGGGGCCGAGTCGTGCCACTCGCCGCCGCTCCGCGCAGCCGCAGCCCCCTTGTGCGCCGGGCTCCGTGACTGCGAGGAGACCGTTCCGTGGGAAGCGACGCATCCCGGCACACGCTCGACGACCTGCTGCGCGAACGAGTGGAGAGGCATCCCTCGCGAGTGGCGCTCGTCGATCCGGCGGGCGCTCGGCGGGCCTGGACGTTCGGTGAACTCGACGAGCGCGTACGGCGCTGCGCGGCACGGCTGTCGGAGCGGGGAGTCGGGCGCGGTGACCGGGTGGTGGTCCGGCTCGCCGGTTCCCCGGACCTGTTCGCGCAGGTCTTCGCGCTGGTCCGGCTCGGCGCCGTACCCGTCGTCGTACCGCCGGGCGTACGCGAGTCGGTGACGCGCGCCGTGCGCGGATTCACCGCGGAGGGCGAGCCCTCGGGTCCCGACGGTCTCGCCCTGCTGCAGCTCGCCGGCGACGGGGTCGGTGTCCCCCGGCTGGTGCCGCTCGACCACCCCGGCCTGTTGCGATCGGTACGGGACCGGACCGCGGCCCTCGGCGCCGACGAGGAGACGGTGCATCTCGTCGTGGAGCCCGAAGTGACCGTCGGAGCACGGGGGTTGCTGGAGTGGCTGGCGGTGCTGTGCGCCGGGGGCCGACTGGTGCTGCGTCACTGCTCCGACCCGGACGTCGCCTTCGGCGTGGTCGCCGCGGAGCGGGTGACCCATACGTCGCTGCCGCCGGAGCTCGCCGTGCGGTGGACGCAGGCCGCGGCCATCACGGCGTACGACCTGAGCAGTCTGCGGACGCTGGTGGTGGGGGGCGGCGCCTTCCACGAGCGGGTGGCGCGGCGGGTGCGACCCGCGCTCGGCTGCACGCTCACGCAGGTCTTCGGCACGGTCGAGGGCCTGGTCTCCTGGACCCGCCCGGACGACGGCTTCGAGGCGCGCATGACCACCCAGGGCAGGCCGGCCTCGGCGGACGACGAGCTGCGCGTCGTCGACGAGGAGGGCCGCGAGGTCCCGGTGGGCGTCAGCGGCCATGTGCTCACCCGCGGTCCCGCCACGGTCCGCGGCTACTGGCGCTCTCCCGAGCACGACACCTGCTTCTTCACCGCCGACGGCTTTCACCGCACCGGGGCGCACGGCCATGTGACGGACACGGGTCATGTGGTCGTCGAGCGGGGTCCGCACGCACCGGCCCGCCCGGCCGCGAGCGTGCGGGCCGTCCGCCCGATCCCCGCACCGCGCAGCCGGCCGACCCGTCCGCAACCGTCCGAAGGGCACACCGAGATGACGCCTCCGATGTTCCCGTACGTCATGCCGACCCCCGCGATGCTGCCCAGCGACCGGACGGGCTGGTCCCTCGACCCGGCCCGGGCCGCCCTCCTCGTCCTCAATCTGCAGAACCGCTTCGTGCGTGCCGTGGAACAGCAGGCGGCCCCGGTCACCGAACTCCTCGCGAACGCACGGCGGTTGGTCGCCGGGGCCCGTCGCGTGGGCGTGCCCGTCATCCACTCGGTACCGGCCGGGGAGCGCAGGGCCGACAGCGGGGGCCCGATGCCGTACGCGCGGCCCGACGGTCCGTGGGCCGGTGCGGAGGCCGAGTCGTTCGCGGCGCAAGTGGAGCCGCGGGCCGGTGACACCGTCCTGACCGCCCGCAAGTACAGCGCGTTCGCCCGCACCCGGCTGGACGGACGGCTCAGGGAACTGGAGCGCGACCAGGTGGTCATCCTCGGCCTGTACGCCCGCGCGGGCGTCCTGATGACCGCCGGTGACGCCTGGGCCCAGGACATCGAGGCCTTCGTGGTCGCCGACGCGGTGGCCGACCTGTCCCCCGGCGGACACGAGTTCGCCCTGGAGTGGGTCGCGGACACCTGCGGATCGGTGACGGCAACGGACCGGGTGATGACCGCCTTCGGCGCGGACCACTCGACGGCCGAGGCGGTCTGAACGGCCGTGCGGGGCGGGCGAGTTCACCCTGTCCGCCCCGCACGGCCAACACCTTCGCGCGTGCACGGCCGTCGCGCTCGCCCGTTCAGACGGACGGCACCCTCCCGCCCGTTCAGACGGACGCCACCCTCCGTGCCACCAGCGACCGGTGGATCTCCCCGGCGCGGATCGCCGTGGTCGACAGGAGCGTCGAGGTGAGGCCGTGGGTGTGCTCGGTGCTGCCCTGGAGGTAGATGCCGGCCGTGACGTCGGGGGCCGTCTCCACCCGGTGGTCGCGGCTGACCCGCAGGGCGTCGCCGTCGTCGCGCAGACACACCTTGGCGGCCTCGCCGAGCAGGGTGGTCAGGTCGCGGGGGCGGTAGCCGGTGGCGTGCACCAGTACGTCGGCCCGCAGCACCTGCTGCTCGCCCGTGGGCAGGAACTCCACCGTCACGTCGAGGGAGCCGTCGTCGCGGGTCACGACGTCGCGGATGCGGGAGACGTTCAGGAAGCGCAGCCGCTCCCGGCCGGCGACCTTCTCCTGGTAGGCGGTGGCGTACAGGGCCTCGATCAACTCCATGTCCACCACCGAGTAGTTGGTGGAGCGGTGGTAGTCGAACAGGGACTGCTTCACCTCGGAGGGGGCGACGAAGTACGTGTCCACCGCCTGAGGGTCGAAGATCCGGTTGGCGAACGGGCTGTCGTCGGCCGGTGTGTAGCCGTACTTGGCGAAGACGGCGCACACCTCGGCCTCGGGGAAGGAACGGTGCAGATAGTCGACGGTCTCGGCCGCGCTCTGCCCGGCGCCCAGGACGACGGCCCGGCGCACCGGTGTTCCCTGCGCGGCGAGTTCGGTCACCCTGGGCAGCAACTGGCTGTTGTGCCAGACGCGTTCGGACAGCTCGACGCCGGGCGGCACATGGGGCTCCAGGCCGACCGCCACGCTGATGTCCCGGGCCCGGTAGGTCACCGTGCGGCCGGGCCGTTCGGGGTCCCGGCACACCACCTCGAAGTGAGCGACCGTGCCCGACTCGTCGCGCACCGGGTCGACGGAGACGACGACGTGGTCGTACGCCACCAGATGGGCGACCCGTGCCGCCGCCCACTCGAAGTACTCGTGGAACTCGACCCGCAGCGGGAACAGCGTCTTCTGGTTCAGGAAGTCGATCAGCCGGCCGCGTTCCCGCAGGAAGCACAGGAAGCTGAAGTCGCTGGACGGATTGCGCAGGGTGACCAGGTCCTTGAGGAAGGACACCTGCATGGTCGCGTCGTCGATCAGCATGCCCCGGTGCCAGCCGAAGCGTGGCTGGCGTTCCAGGAAGAGCGCGTCGATCCGCTCCCCCGCTGGAAGTTCTGCGTTGTGTTCCTCAATCGCTATGGCCAGCGCGAGATTTGACGGTCCGAAACCGATTCCGAGGACGTCGTAGGTGGTGTCAGTTCCGTTGAGCGGTGACTTCACCGTGGCATCGCCTCCCTCAGGCAGCCACATGTTAGATAAGGTTAGCCTAACCTTGCAATGGAGTCGTTGGACGGGAGAACCGCATGCGCGTCGCCATGTTCGGCTACCAGACCTGGGGCCACCGCACTCTCCAGGCCTTGCTGGACTCCGACCACGAGGTGGTCCTCGTGGTCACCCACCCCAAGAGCGACCATGCCTACGAGAAGATCTGGGGCGACGACGTCGCCGAACTCGCCGAGAAGCACGACGTCCCCGTCCTCCTGCGCAACCGCCCCGACGACCCCGAACTGCAGGCCGCACTGCGCGACGCCCGGCCGGACATCCTCGTGGCCAACAACTGGCGCACCTGGCTGCCCCCGGAGATCTACGACCTGCCCCCGCACGGCACCCTCAACGTGCATGACTCGCTGCTGCCGGCCTACGCCGGCTTCTCGCCCATCATCTGGGCCCTGATCAACGGGGAGGAGCGGGTCGGCGTCACCGCGCACCGCATGAACGGCGAACTCGACGCCGGCGACATCCTGATGCAGCGCTCGGTGGTGGTCGGCCCCAAGGACACGGCGACCGACCTCTTCCACCGCACGGTCGACCTGATCGCCCCCATCGTGCGCGAGTCGCTCGACCTGATCGCCTCCGGCCGGGACGCCGGACAGTGGCAGCCCCAGGACCGCAGGCGGGCAAGCTTCTTCCACAAGCGCTCCCTTGAGGACAGCCGGATCGACTGGACCTGGCCGGCCGAGCGCCTCGAGCGGCTCGTGCGGGCCCAGTCCGACCCGTATCCGAACGCGTACGCCTTCCACCGCGGCGAACGGGTCAGGATCGTCTCGGCCGCCGTCTCGGAGGGCTTCTACGGCGGCACACCGGGCCGGATCTTCATCCCCGAGGGCGACGGCGTGGTGATCGTCGCGGGACCCGACGCCCACACCGGGCGCGGCCACGGACTCCTGGTGCGGCGTGTGCGCACCGAGGACGGCACGGAGCTGGCCGCCAAGGACTACTTCCGCACAATGGGCGGCTATCTCACCTCCCGCCCCTGAACCTCCCCGACCGCCCCGTACCGACCGCTCACTGACGGCCCATCAAGAAGGAGGACCGGACCACCCATGTCGAGAACGCTGCGCACCACACTCCTCAGCCTCACCCTGATCGCCGGGCTGGCCGCCTGCGGCTCGGTCAAGGACGACGACGGCGACTCCGCCACGGACGCGGCGAAGGCGGAGAGCTCCTCCGCGTTCCCGGTCACCATCAAGCACAAGTTCGGCGACACGAAGATCTCCGCGGCGCCCAAGCGGGTCGTCGTCATCGGCAACGGCGGCACCGACGACGTCGACGCGCTCTACGCCCTCGGCGTCACGCCGGTCGCCGTCTCCAAGGACTCCTTCGCCTCCGACGGCGTCTACCCGTGGCTCAAGGACAGGATCGACACCAAGAAGACCAAGCTCCTCGACACCGTCAACGGCGTCGACTACGAGCAGGTGGCCGCGCTGCAGCCCGATCTGATCCTCGCCACCTCGGACTTCACGCTCGACAAGGACTACAAGAAGCTGTCCGCGGTGGCCCCGACCATCGGCTTCGCCACGGCCTGGGGACAGCAGACCTGGCAGCAGCATGTGCAGGTGGTCGGCAAGGCCGTCGGCAAGGAGCGGCAGGCCGAGCAGGTCATCAAGGACACCGAGGCCGACATCGACAAGGTGAGGGCGAACCATCCGAAGATGGCGGGCAAGACCTACAGCCTGTCCATCGGCAACACCCCGGCCAAGATCTTCACCATCGCCTCCGAGAGCGACTTCGCCGCCAAACTGATGGGCGAGCTGGGGCTGGGGCTCACGCCGTCGGTCAAGAACATCAAGACGGTCAGCGGCAGTCCGACGGGTGAGCTGTCCTTCGAGCAGCTCGACAAGCTCGACGCGGACCTGGTGATCATCGCCTTCACCACGAAGGATTTGCAGAAGGCGTTCGAGTCCAGCGCGCTGGTGAAGAACATGTCCGCGGTGAAGAAGGGCGACTACCTCGTCACGGACGTGGAGACGGTCAGCCAGCTCAGGAGCCCCTCCGTGCTGGGCATCCCGTGGGCACTGGACAACCTCGAACCCGGCTTCGCCAAGCTCGACAAGTAGCCGCACGGCAAGAGCAGTTGTACGGCCGAAGGGCGGGACGCACGCTGCGTTCCGCCCCTCCGCCGTTCCGCTCGGTCACCCCTCCCGGAGTGCCGAGTCGACCTCCGCCGCCGACATCCCCTCGATCTCCAGGTGGATCGCGGCGATCTGTTCGAGCCGTCCGGGTGTCTCCTCCTCGGCGGACAGCCGCTTGGCCATGCCGCCCGCGGTGAGGGTGGCGAACAGGGCGCGCACCGACACCTCGGAGGTGTCCAGGGCCTCGCGCAGCCGGCTCACGATCGCGGTGGCGAGCACCGAGTCGCCGCCCAGGGCGAAGAAGCCGTCGTCGAGTCCGACGCGCTCGACGCCCAGCACCTCCGCCCAGATCCGGGCGACCACCGACTCCAGGGCGGTGCCGGGCGCCCGGTGGTCCAACTCCTCGTCGGTCTCCCACAGTTGCTGTACGGCCCGGCGGTCGAGCTTGCCGTTGGAGGTGAGCGGCAGCTCGCGCGTCACGGTGATCCGGGTCGGGACCATGTGCGGGGGCAGGACGCCGCGGGCCCACTCCCGCAGCTCGTCCTCGGCCACGCCCTCGGCGGCCACCGCCGCCGCCAGCTGGACGCCCTGTCCGTGCGTCAGCCCCGCGAGGGCCCGGCGCACCTTCGGATGCCCGGCGAGCGCCGCCTCCACCTCGCCGAGTTCGATGCGGAACCCGCGCAGCTTCACCTGGTGGTCGCGGCGCCCCAGGAACTCCAGGGTGCCGTCGGGCCAGTAGCGGGCGAGGTCGCCGGTGCGGTACCAGCGCAGCCCGTCCCGCTCCACGAACTTCTCGGCCGTATGCCCGGGATCGCGCCGGTAGCCGAGCGCCACCCCGTCGCCGCCGATCCACAGTTCGCCCGGCACCCAGTCCGGGCAGTCCCGGCCGTGGGCGTCCGCGACACGGCAGCGTACATTGCGCAGCGGTGTGCCGTAGGGCACCGCCCGCCAGTGCGCGGGCACCTGAGCGTCCGTCACCTCGCAGACGGTGGAGTGGATCGCGGTCTCGGTCGTGCCGCCCAGTCCGACGAACCGGCACCCCGGCGCCCGCTCGGCGAGCCGCCCGGGCAGGTCGGTGCCGACCCAGTCGCCGCCGAGCAACACGGTGCGCAGCCCTTGGAGTTGGCCGGGTCCGGTGGTGAGCAGCAGCATGTCGAGCAGCGGGGGTGCGCAGTTGAGGACGGTGACGCGGTGGGCGCGTACCAGCTCGGCCCACTGCCCGGCCTCGCGCCGGTCGGCCTCGTCCACCAGGACGACGCCGCCACCGGCGCCGAGCAGCCCGAAGACGTCGTAGACGGACAGGTCGAAGTCCAGCGCGGACACGGCGAGGCAGCGGTCCGAAGGGCCCACCGCGAAGCGCTCGTTGAGGTCGTCGACGGTGTTCACGGCGGCCCGGTGCGGCACTTCGACGCCCTTGGGCTCGCCGGTGGACCCGGAGGTGAACAGCACATAGGCCGGCTGTTCCTCGTCCACGGTCACGGGCGCGGGAAGGGCGTCCGCGAGGACCGCCTCGGCGACCGGCAGTGTGTCCGGGTCGTCGAGCGGACGCCCGTCGGTCAGGGTGAGGCGGAAGCCGGCGGTGGCCCGGATGCGGTCACGGCGGGCGGCGGGCTGCTCGACGCCGAGCGGCACGTACGCCGCTCCCGCCGCCAGCACGCCGAGGGCCGCGGCGATCTGGTCGGGGCCCTTGGGGAGGCTGACGGCGACGGTGTCGCCGGGGCGGGTGCCGCGCTCGGCCAGAGCGGCCGCGATACGCAGCGCCCGGTCGGCCAACTCGCCGTACGACAGGGCGCCTTCACCGCCCCACAGCAGGGCCGGTGCCTCGGGCCGCTCGGCCGCCCGCGCGAAGAAGCCCTGGTGCAGCAGGCGGTGGCTGCGGGGGCCGTCGGTGGCGTTCACGGTGGCGCGCACCGCGCTCTGCTCGGCGGGCAGCAGGGCGGGGAGCGGCTGCTCCCAGGCCGTGTCATCGGTGCCGAGCAGGGTCACCAGGCCGTGGAAGGCGGCGAACATCGCGTCGACCATGCCCTCGGGGAAGGCGTCCTCACGGACGTCCCAGTTGACGAGCAGCCCGCCGTCGACCTCGGTCACCTGGGCGTCCAGCAACACCTGCGGGCCCTGGGAGATGATCCACACCGGCTTGCCGAACGACCGTGTCACGCCCGCGTCGAACAGCTCCCCCAGGTTGAGGGCGCTGGTGAACACGACCGGGGCGAGGACCTGCTCGCCGTGATGGCGCGAGAGGTCGCGCAGCACTTCCACGCCGGAGTAGTCGGCGTGTGCGGCGTCGGTGTGCATACGGTCCTGCAGCCGCCGCGCGTGCTCCGTGAACGACGCCTGCTCGGTGAGGTCGACGTCGAGCAGGACCGAGCTGGTGAAGTCGCCGACCAGCAGGTCCACATCGGGGTGCGAGCCCCTGCGGTCGAACATCGGCACGTTCAGCAGGAAGCGCGGCTGTCCGCTCCAGGCGGCCAGCACCTCGGAGAACGCGGTCGCCACGGCCATCGCCGGGGTGAGCCCGTGCTGGTGCGCCCGGGCCGTCAGGCGCTGCTTCTCGGTGGGCGGCAGCCAGTGGTGGCGCCGGGTCACCCGGGTCGGGTCGGCACGCTCCGCCTCGGGGACGAGCGGGAGTTCGGGGGCGCTGGGCAGCTCGGTCACCCGGCGGCGCCACCACTCCTGCGACTGCTCCCTGCTCAGCCGCCGTACATCGGCACGCTCCGCGAGGTAGTCGGGGTAGCTGGTGCGGATGGGAGGCAGGGGCGCCTCGGGGTCCTGGTACAGGGCGGCCAGGTCCGAGAGCAGCACCCGGTAGCTGAGGGCGTCGGCGGCGAGCATGTCGACGTCGACATGCAGCCGGGTCCGGTCGCCCGGCAGCAGCGAGAGCTGGACGGAGAACACCTCACCGGCCGCGACGTCCAGGCGGGCGTGCGAGGAGGAGTGCCGGATGTCCTCCAGCTCGGCCGCCGCCGTCTCCTCGTCCAGTTCGCGCAGGTCGTGCAACACCGTTGCGGGGCGGGCGAGTTCGGGCAGGATCTGCTGGCGGCCGTCGTCGGTGAAGCGGGCGCGCAGCATCGCGTGCCGGGCCGCCAGGGCCCGTACGGCCGCGTCGAGCCGGTCGGGCGCCACACCCGAGCCGTCGAACTCGACGTAGAGATGGGCGGCGACGGAGCCCAGCGTGGTGTCCTCGCCGCGGCCTATCCAGTAGGCGTGCTGCATGACGGCGAGCGGGAAGGGCTCCTCGGGCGTCACCGACACCGGGACGGGCGCGGGGCCCGTGGGCTTGGGTGCCGGGACGTGCGCGGCCAGCAGCTCGCGCCATGCGCTCAGGGTCGGCTCCTTGGCCAGCTCGGCGAAGGAGACCTTGACTCCCTGCTTGCGCCAGCCGCCGGCGATCTTCATCAGGGTGATCGAGTCCAGGCCCCAGGAGATGAGGCTGTCGTCCTCACCCGGTGGGGCGTCCTGCGCGGGCAGCGCGTCGGTGACCGCGCGGAGCAACTCGTCCGGGGTCGGGGGGTGGTGCGTCACCGGTTCCTCCGCTGGGGTCAGAAGGTGTCGTTCTCGAAGTCGTCGAAGTCGTCGCTGTCGAGGTCGTCGTGCTCGAGGTCGTCGTTCTCGAAGTCGTCGATGTCGTCCTGGGCCAGCTCGACCAGGGGCAGGTCGGACGGGGTGAGTCCGCCCGCCGGTGCGGCCTCGGCGTGCCGGGCGAGTCCGCGCAGGGCCCGTTCCCACAGCGCCAGCAGCCGTCCGGACTCGTCCGGGTCGAGGAAGGCGTCGGGCCAGGCGGCGGAGATGTGCAGCCGTGCGCCGGCGCCCGTCTCGACGGTGACCGCGTTGATCTCAAGCGCGAACGGCACGGGCCGGTCCCCGCTCGGCGGTATGCGCAGCATCGGGGCCTCGGGGGCGAGTTCCCAGGGCTGCCCGGACTGCCCGGTCTGCCCGCCCGCGTCGGCCGCCGTGAACCGGCCGAGGTAGTTGAAGACGACCTGCGGTTGCGGGAGTTGTTCCAGGGCCGGTGCGGTGTCGGGGTTGAGGTGGCGCAGCAGGCCGTACCCGAGTCCGTGGTCGGGTACGGCGCGCAGTTGCTCCTTGACGCGCTTCAGCGCGACGCCCGCTGCCGCACCGCCGTCCAGCGCGTCGTCGAGGTCCAGCGGGCCGGGGTCGACGGCCACCGGGTGGAACGTGGTGAACCATCCGACGGTCGCCGACAGGTCCACGCCGTCCGCGATGCTCTCCTCGCGGCCGTGGCCCTCCACTCCGACGAGGAGCGAGCGGTTCGTGAGGTCGCCGTGTTCCTCGCGCCGGGCCGCAGCCGCCAGCGCCAGGGTGGTCAGCAGCAGGTCGGGGACGCCGGCGCGGTATGCGGCGGGGACCGTCGTCAGCAGTGGGTCGGTGACGTCGGCGGGCAGGACGAGGGTGTGTTCCCGAAGCGTCCGCGCCGTGTCGCGGTCCGGATCGGGGGAACGGTCCAGCAGGGGCCGTGCGCCGGTCAACGCCTCGGTCCACCAGGGCAGTTCGCGCACCCGGGCCGGCTTGCGGGCCTCCTCGGCGAGCAGCCTACTCCAGGTGCGGAACGAGGTGCCCCGGGGCGACGGGCTCCGGCCCGCCCAGACCTCCGCGAGGTCGGCGCAGACGATCCGCCAGGACACACCGTCCACGACGAGGTGATGCGCGACCAGCAGCAGACGGCCCGTGGCCGTGTTCGCCGACTCGGAGTCCTCCGGCTCGAAGTCCCCCGGCTCGAAGTCCTCCGGCTCGAACCAGACGGCCTCCAGCATGTGGCCGGCGTACGGGTCGAGACGGTCGGCAGCGGCGGCGAGGTGCTGTTCCAGGTCGGCGCCGGTCAGGCCGGTCACTCGGGTGACGCGTACCTCCGCTTCTTCCGGCACCAGCAGCCGGGCCTGCTCCGTGAGCCGGGCGCGCAGCATGTCGTGCCGGTTCACGACGGTCCGCAGTACGGAGGTGAGCCTGTCGTGGGTGAGTCCGGGCGGGGTGACCAGCAGGACCGCCTGGGCGAGGCCGTCGTAGGAACCGCCCGGGCCTGCGGCCCAGTGCATGACGGGGGTGAGGTCCAGTTCGCCCAAGGGGTCGTCGGCCGGGGCGGGTGCGGTGCGTTCGGGGTAGTCCGCCGCCGCGGCGAGGCCCGCCGGGGTGGGTGTCTGGAAGATTTGGCGCGGGCTGATGGCGAGGCCCGCCTTGCGGGCCAGGGTGACGAGCCGGATGGAGACGATGCTGTCGCCGCCGAGTGCGAAGAAGTTGGCGTCCACGTCGACGGCGGTCAGTCCGAGCACGGTCGCGAAGAGTTCGGTCAGCTGCCGCTCGCGTGCGTTCGCGGGCTCCCGCGTCGCCGCCGTGGCCGTGCTCTCGGGGGCGGGCAGGCTCGTGCGGTCGACCTTGCCCGAGGGCAGCAGCGGGAAGGCGTCCAGGACGGTGAGCGTGCGGGGCACCATGTGCTCGGGGAGCCGCTCCTGCAGCCAACCGCGCAGGTCGGCGAGCAGCTGCGGGTCGCGCGCGGCCAGGCAGTACCCGGCCAGTTGCCTGACTCCCGGGGCGTCCTCCCTGAGGACGACGACCGCGCGCCGCACGCCCGGGTGCTGTTCGAGGACGGCTTCGATCTCCTCCAGCTCGACCCGCATACCGCGGATCTTGATCTGGTTGTCGGCGCGGCCCAGGAACTCCAGGGTGCCGTCGCGCTGCCAGCGCACCAGGTCGCCGGTGCGGTAGAGCCGTTCGCCGGGTGGGCCGAAGGGGTCGGCCACCCAGTGGTCGGCGGTGCGGCGGGGGTCGTTCACATAGCCGCGGCCGAGATAGACCCCGCCCGCGTACAGCTCACCGGGCACACCGATCGGGGTGGGCCGCAGACGTTCGTCGAGGACGTACAGCCGTGTGTTGCCGTTGGGGCGGCCGATGGAGACGGCGCTGCGGATCGCGCCGGTGCGGTAGACGACATGGCTGACGCCGATGGTGGCCTCGGCGGGCCCGTAGCCGTGGTACATCACCGCCGGGCTCGCCGCCCGGAAGCGGGCGAACAGCTCGGGGGTGAGGACCTCGCCGCCGCACCACACGTGTTTGAGCGACCGTGCCCGGTGCGCGAATCCGTCCTGTTCCAGCAGCAGATCGAGCATCGAGGAGACCAGGTAGGTGAAGGTCACCCGGTGCCGTTCGACGGTGTCCAGCAAATAGTCGACGTCCCGTTCGCCGCCGGGCTCCGAGATCACCACGCGGCCGCCGTTGACCAGCGGCAGGAAGATCTCGTTGATGGAGATGTCGAATCCGAGCGGCGCCTTGAACAGGGCGGCGTCGGACGGGCCGAAGCCGAGCAGGCCGCGCTGCCACAGCAGCCGGTGCGTGATCGCCCGGTGCCGGATCATCGCGCCCTTGGGCACGCCGGTGGAGCCGGAGGTGTGGATGACGTAGGCGAGTGATTCGGGGTCGACGGCGATGCCCGGGTCGGCGGCGTCCGGCACGGGCCCGCTCAGGTCGACCTCGACGACCGGCGGGCCCTCGATCGCGTCGCCCGAACTCCCCAGTACGGCGGTCAGGTCGGCGCTGCGACACACCTCGGCGATCCGGCGGGCGGGCCAGGAGGGTTCCAGCGGCACGAAGGCGCCGCCCGCCTTGAGGATCGCGAGGAGTCCGACGACCATCTCGACGGAGCGTTCGAGATGGACGCCGACACGGCGTTCGGGGCCGACGCCGAGTGAAGTGAGCCGCGCGGCAAGGGCGTTGGCGCGGGCGTTGAGTTCGGCGTACGTCAGCGACGGGCCGTCCTCGGTGCCGTACTCGACGGCGGTGAGGTCCGGTGTGCGGGCGGCCTGTTCCTCGACCAGCGCGGTGAGCGTGGCGGCGGGCATGGGGTGCGCGGTGTCGTTCCATTCCCCGAGGAGCAGCGACCGCTCGCGCGGGAGGAGCACGTCGGCCGTGCCCACGGGCCGGTCCGGCTCGCTGGCGAGTTCGCCGACGAGCCGGACGAAGCGTTCCGTCATGTCCTGTGCGGTGCCCAGGTCGTAGAGGTCGCGGCTGTAGACCAGCGATCCCTCGATCCCCTCGGCCTCCGCCCGCTCGAACAGGTGGAAGGCCAGGTCGGTCTTGGCGGTGTAGAGGTCGACACGCAGCTCGCGCAGGGTCAGGCCCGCGAACTCCCTTGTGTCGTCCGGGGCTTGCTGGTGGGCGAGCATCACCTGGAACAGCGGGTGGCGGCCCATGGAGCGGGTGGGTGCGAGCGCGTCCACCAACTGCTCGAAGGGCAGGTCCTGGTGGGCGTACGCGTCCACGTCGGCCTCACGCACCCGGGCCAGCAGCGTACGGAACGTGGGGTTACCGGAGATGTCCGTGCGCAGCACCAGGGTGTTGACGAAGAGGCCCACGAGGTCGTCGAGGGCGGTGTCCCCGCGTCCGGCGACGGGTGAGCCCAGCGGGATGTCGTCGCCCGCGCCCAGCCGGCCGAGCAGAACGGCGAGCGCCGCCTGCAGCGCCATGAACGTGGTGCCGCCGGTCTCCGCGGCGAGCCGGCGCAGCAGCGCGTGGACCTCGGCGTCGAGCGTGAAGTCGACGGCACCGGCCCGGTGTCCGGCGACGGCGGGCCGGGGCCGGTCGACGGGCAGCTGGAGTTCCTCGGGCAGACCGGCCAACGCCTGTTGCCAGTAGGCCAGTTGATCGTCGGTCTCGGTGCGCTGCTGCCAGAGCGTGTAGTCGGCGTACTGCACGGGCAGGGGCGGCCAATTCGGGGCGGCGCCGGCCAGGCGGGCGGTGTAGGCGGTCTCCAGGTCGGTCAGCAGCGGCTGCTCCGACCAGCCGTCGGTGGCGATGTGGTGGACGAGCAGCAGCAGGACGTGCTCGTCGGGCGCGAGGGAGAACAGCGTCGCGCGTACGGGGATCTCGGCGTCCAGCGCGAAGCAGTATCCGGCCGCGTCCCGCATCAGGTCGTCCAGCTCTTCCGCATCGGCGGGCACGACGGCGAAGGGGACGGTCACGTCCTGGGGTGGCAGGACGGCCTGCCGGGGGGTGCCGTCGTCGTCGGGGAAGACCGTGCGCAGGGACTCGTGGCGCGCCACGACGTCGTTCAGGGCGGCCCGTAGAGCCTCGGCGTCGAGCCGTCCGGTGAGGTGGAGGGCCGTGTGGATGTTGTAGGTGGGGCTCGGGCCCTCCAGCCGGTACATGAACCACAGCCTGGCCTGGGCGGAGGACAGCGGGATCGTCCCTGGCCGTTCGCGCGGCCGCAGTTCGGACCGCGGGTCGGACGGCGCGTTCAGGAGCGGTGCGAGCGCGGCCGGGGTCGGGGTGTCGAAGACGGCTCGCAGCGGTACGACGATGCCGAGTTCGGCCCGGATGCGGGCGACCAGGCGGGTGGCCAGCACCGAGTGGCCGCCGAGGGCGAAGAACTCGTCATGGATGCCGACGGCGGGCAGGCCCAGCAGGTCGGCGAAGAGCGCGCAGAGCGTGGCCTCCGCCTCGGTGCGGGGCGCGGTCGCGGTGGTGAGGTCGGAGAGGTCTGGGGCGGGCAGGGCGGCGCGGTCCAGTTTGCCGTTGGGGGTCAGCGGCAGGGCGTCCAGGACCACCACGGCGTAGGGCAGCAGATGGTCGGGCAGTGTGGCCGTGAGGTCCTGCCGGACCTGGAGGGGCTGGAGACGGGCGCCCGGCTGCGGGACGACGTAGGCGACCAGTTGCGCCTCTTCGGGCCGGACGGTCACCGCGGCCTGGGACACGCCGGGCAGGGCCGCGGCGGCGGCCTCCGTCTCGCCCGGCTCCACCCGGAAGCCGCGGATCTTGATCTGGTCGTCGGTCCTGCCGAGGAACTCCAGCGCGCCCCGCGCCGTCCAGCGCACCAGGTCCCCGGTGCGGTAGAGGCGGGCGCCGGGCGGGCCGTACGGGTCCGCGACGAAGCGGGACGCGGTCAGCCCCGGCCGGTGGAGGTAGCCGCGGGCGAGTTGGGTGCCGCCCAGGTACAGCTCGCCGGGCACTCCGGCCGGCACCGGCCGCAGCGAGCCGTCCAGGACGAGGGTGCGGGTGTTCCACACCGGGCGGCCGATCGGTACGGAACCCGCCGCGGACCGCGTGCCCTCGGCGCACGGCCAGGCGGTGACGTCGACGGCCGCCTCGGTGGGGCCGTAGAGGTTGTGGAGTTCGGTGCCGTCGAGGACTCGGGTGCAGCGTTCGGCGAGTTCGGCGGGCAGGGCCTCGCCGCTGCACACCACCCGGCGCAGGACGCCCCTGACGTGCTCGGCCGCGGGGTCGTCGAGGAAGACGCGCAGCATGGAGGGCACGAAGTGGGCGGTGGTGACGCCCTGTTCGCGGATCAGCTCGGCGAGATGGCCGGGGTCGCGGTGGCCGCCCGGCCGGGCGAGGACGAGGGCCGCTCCGGTGATCAGGGGCCAGAAGAACTCCCACACGGAGACGTCGAAGCTCGCCGGGGTCTTCTGCAGCACCCGGTCACCGGGCTCCAGTCCGTACGTGTCCCGCATCCACAGCAGCCGGTTGACGATGGCGGCGTGCGAGACGACGGCGCCCTTGGGGCGGCCGGTGGAGCCCGACGTGTAGATGACGTAGGCGGGGTGGTCGGGGCGCAGGGGCCGCAGGCGTTCCGGGTCGGTGAGCTGGGCCGCGTCGGCGGCGGCGAGCCGCTCCGTCACGGCGGGGTCGTCGAGCAGCAGCTCGGGGGCCCCGTGTGCGGGCAGGGTGTCGCGGGTCGTCACCACGAGTGCGGGAGCGGAGTCCTCGATCATGAACGCCAGCCGTTCGGCCGGGTATCCGGTGTCCAGCGGCAGGTAGGCGCCGCCTGCCTTGAGCACGGCGAGCAGGGCCACCACCAGGTCGGGGCCGCGGTCCAGGGCCACGCCCACGAGGCCCTCGGGGCCCACTCCGTGTGCGATCAGCAGCCGGGCGAGGCGGTTGGCGCGGGCGTGCAGTTCGGCGTGGTCGAGGACGGTCGACTCGGCGATGAGCGCGAGTGCGTCGGGGGTGCGCGTCGGTTGCCGGTCCAGCAGCTCGGTGAGGGTCGTGACCGGCACGGGGTGCGCGGTGGCGTTCCACTCCTCCAGGACGACGCACTGTTCCGTGTCGGTCATCAACGGCAGCCGGGACAGGGCGAGTTCGGGACCGGTGAGGGCCGCGCCGAGCAGGGTCTCCAGGTGCCGGAGCAGTCGGTCGACGGTGTCCGGGGTGAAGAGTTCGCTGCGGTAGGTGGCCTCGATGCGCAGGTGTCCGCCGGTGAGGAAGGCCTCCAGGGAGAGGTCGAACTGCGTGGTGTCGTTGTGGACGGTCTCCCATTCGGCCGTCACGCCCGGCAGCCGGGGCCCCTCGAGGCCCTGGGTGAGGAAGAGCAGCATGACGTCGAAGTAGACGGAGCGGCCCGGCTGCCGTTCCGGGCGCAGCTCCTCCACCAGCCGGTCGAAGGGCATGTCCTGGTGGGCGTAGGCGTCGGTGCACAACTGCTTGACCCGCTCGACGAGTTCACCGAACGCGGGGTCGCCGTCGAGGTCGGCGCGCAGGGCGAGGGTGTTGCCGAAGTTGCCGACCAGTTTCTCCAGGCCGGGCAGGTCTCGGCTCATCACGGCCGACCCGACGGGGATGTCCGTCGCGCCCGTGACGCGGTGCAGGAGGGCGGACAGGCCGGCGAGCAGGACCATGAACGGCGTGGCACCGGTGTTGCGTGCGAAGGCGGTGAGCCGTTCGGTGACGTCCGGCGCGAAGGTGTGGAAGCGCCGGTCGCCTCGTGCGGTGGGCCGGGCGCTGCGCGGGGCGTCGGTGGGCAGGGCGAGCGGACGGGGCGGCGGGACCAGGGCCGCGCGCCAGTGGTCGAGATGCCCGGCGAGCCGCTCGCCGGTCCAGGTTCCGCGCTGCCAGCGCGCGAAGTCGGCGTACTGCAGGGGCAGCGGTTCGAGGCCGGCGGGTGTGCTTGTGGTGGCCGCCCGGTACAGCGCGCTCAGATCGCGGGAGAGGGCGTTGAACGTGCCGCCGTCCCAGGCGATGTGATGCACGGTCAGGACGAGGGTGTGGTCCTGGTCGGAGCGGCGGATCAGCAGGGCCCGGAGCGGGTGGTCGGCGGTCAGGTCGAACGCCGTCGCGGATTCGCGGCGGGCCAACTCGACTGCCTGGCGCTCCTGTTCGGCCTCGGACAGCTCCCCGAGGTCGATCGTGCCGAAGTGCACCTGCGCGGCTGGGTCGACGACCTGCTCCGGCACTCCGTCGTCCGTGGCCGGGTAGCGGGTGCGTAGGACTTCGTGCCGGTCGACGAGACCCTGGAGGGCCGTGCGCAGCGCCGCCGAGTCCAGTGGGCCGCGCAGCCGGATGGCCAGGCAGACGTTGTAGGCGGGGCTGTCCGGGTCGAGTTGCTGGAGCAGCCACATGCGTGACTGGGCGTACGACAGCGGGAGCCGCCCGGCGTCGGCGGGCCGCGGGGGTATGTGCTCGGATCGGGCCGCGGTGTCCGCCAGGCCCGCGGTCTCCAGCCTGCGGCGCAGCAGTTCACGCTTGCGGGCCGCGAGGTCGGCGGGGGCTCCGGCGTGGGTCTGCGTCACTGGTCTTCGCCTTTCAGGAGCGGTTCGGGTCGGTCTTCGCCTTTCAGGAGCGGTTCGAGTCGGTCTTCGCCTTGCAGGAGCTGTTCGAGACAGGCCGTCCAGAGCCCGGCGAGGTCCTGGATCTCGGCCTCCGTGAAGAGGCGTTCGGGCCACTGCCAGCAGACGCTGAGCTCCTCGCCGGTGATCACCGCGTCGACGACCAGCGGATACGGCGCGGGCATCGCGGGGTCGGCGCCGCTGCCCATGGCGCCGGTCTCGGGTGCGCTGGTGAATACCGCCGAGTCCGCGCGCTCGCCGATGGTCATGCGGCCCAGGTAGTTGAACTCGATCTGCGGTTCGGGCAGTTCGGCCAGGCGGCGGGCCGTGTCCGGGTTCAGATGGCGCAGGAGTCCGTGACCGATGCCCTTGTCGGGCAGTGCGGCGAGCTGTTCACCGATGCCGCGGGTCCGGTCCGTGCCGGTTCGTGCGCCGGGGTCGAGGCGGACCGGGAAGACGGTGGTGAACCAGCCGAGGGTGCCGGACAGGTCGGCGTCGGGCAGGAGTTGCTCCTCGCGGCCGTGGCCCTCCAGGGCGATCAGCAGCGAGGTGTCGCCGTCGGGCGCCGGTCGGCCGAGAGCACGGCGCCACTCGGCGACGGCGAGCGCGAGTGCGGTCAGCAGGTGGTCCTGGACGGAGGTCCTGCCGAGCGGGCCGGTGACGTCGGGTCCGAGGGTGGTCCACTGGCGTCGTACGGTCGCCCTGGTGTCGCGGGCGGGGTCCAGCGGGGCGGCGCCGAGCGTCGGCTCGGGTCGGTCCAACATCCGGGTCCACAGCGCGAGTTCGTCGCCGCGGCGCATGGCCTCCCGTTGCAGCGCCTCGGCCCACTCCTTGAAGGAGGTGCCGGGCGCGGTGAGGGGCTCGCCCTCCCAGGCGGCGGCCAGGTCGGCCACCAGGACGCCCCAGGACGCGGCGTCGGTCACCAGATGATGCAGGACGACCAGCAGCCGCCCCTCCCGGTCCGCTCCGGCGTCGAACCACAGGAACCGTGCCACCGCCCCGCTCGCCGGGTCGAGTTCGGCCACCAACTCGTCGAAGGCCTCGGGCACGAGTGTGCCGACGGCCGTGTGGTCCAGCCGTTCGGCGTCGACGCGCCGGACACAGTCGGCGGCGTCGACCGTGCCCACCTCCGCGGCGTGCAGGCGCCAGGTCCCGTCGTCGGTCTGCGCGAACGACGAGCGGAGCAGATCGTGGCGGTCCACGACCGCCTGGACGATGCGGTGCAGGCCGTCGAGGTCCAGGCCGGGCGGGGTCCTGAGGAACCGGGCCTGGCTGAGCCCGCGGAAGGGGCCGCCCTGTTCGGTGAGCCACGCGAGCATCGGGGTGAGCGGGATGTCGCCGGTGCCGGCTCCCGGGCCGGCCGTGGGACGGCGGGCGGTGCCGTGGCCCACCAGGGTGGCGAGTCCCGCGACCGTGGGCTGCTCGAAGACGTCCCTCGGCGAGATGGCGAGCCCGTCCGCCCGGGCCCGGCCGACCAGCCGCATGGACACGATGCTGTCGCCGCCGAGCGCGAAGAAACTGTCGTGCACGCCGACCGTGTCCAGGCCGAGGACGTCGGCGAACAGCGCGGCCAGCCGCTCCTCGGTGGCGTTGCGCGGGGGCTGCGCGGCGGGACCGGCGGACCGGGGGGGCGCGGGCAGGGCGGCGGTGTCGAGCTTGCCGTTGAGGGTGAGCGGGAAACCGTCGACCGGGACGAACGCGGACGGCACCATGTAGTCGGGCAGTACGGCGGCGGCATCCCTGCGCAGCACCTCGGCGATGTCCGCGGGCGTGGGCGCGCTGACGACGACGTAGGCGACCAGTCGGCGCACGCCGGGGCTGTCCTCCCGTACGACGACCGCGGCCCGTTCGACGCGTTCGTTCGCCAGCAGGACGGCCTCGATCTCGCCGGGTTCGATCCGGTAACCCCTGATCTTGACCTGGTCGTCGATCCGGCCCAGGCACTCCACCAGGCCGTCCTCGGTCCAGCGGGCGATGTCTCCGGTGCGGTACATACGGGCCCCGGGCAGGGCGCTGAAGGGGTCGGCGACGAACCGGCCGGCGGTGGCGCCCGGGCGGCCGAGGTAGCCGCGGGCCAGGCCCTCGCCCGCGATGTACAACTCGCCGTCGACGCCGACCGGTACGGGATTGAGGTGCCCGTCCAGGACGTAGAGGGTGCCGCCCGCCACGGGCCGGCCGATCGCGGGCCGCTCGCTCAGGGCGAGATCGCAGTCCGCCGAGTCGACGGTGCATTCGGTGGGGCCGTAGAGGTTGTGCACGGTGAGCGCGTCGGTCTCGCGCAGGGTGCGCCACAGGTCGGGCGGTACGGCCTCGCCGCCCACGCCCAGCACCTTGAGCTCGGCGCGCCAGTCGCCGCCCCGGGCGACCAGTTCGCCGAGCAGGGAGGGGGACAGCTCGATGAACTCGACGGCGTGCTCGGCGAGGAAGGCGCGCAGGGCGTCGGGGTCGCGGCGCACGTCCTCGGGCACCAGGTGCAGTTCGTGCCCGGCGAACATCCACAGCATGGGCTGCCAGGACGCGTCGAAGGCGGTCGGCCAGGCGTGTCCCACGCGCAGCGGGCGACCGCCGACGGCCTGCGAGGCGGGGGTGTGCAGGGCCGCGTTGTGGGCGGCGAAGAGGTTGGTGATGGCGCGCTGCGGGACCACGACGGCCTTGGGGCGGCCGGTGGAGCCCGAGGTGTAGATGACGTAGGCGGGGTGTTCGGGCAGCAGCGGGCCGAGCCGGTCGGTGTCCGTCAGGTCGGTGTCGTCCTGGTCCGCCAGACGCTGAAGGACTCCGGGGTCGTCGAGCCGGACGCCCGGCACCCCCGCCGCCGCGTCGTCGGTGCCGGGCGCGGTGTCGGCCGTCGCCAGCAGCGCGACCGGGCGTGCGTCGGCGAGCATTCCGGCGATCCGCTCTCCCGGCCAGGCCGGGTCCAGCGGCAGATAGGCGGCGCCCGCCTTCATCACGGCCAGGAGGGCGGTGACGGTGTCCGGGGTCGGCGGCAGCGCGAGGGCGACGATGCGTTCCGGGCCCGCGCCCGACTCGACCAGCAGCCGGGCCAGTCGGTTGGCGCGGCGGTTCAGTTCGGCGAAGGTCAGCCGCTCCCCCGCTCCGGCCACCGCTACCGCGTCCGGGGTCCGTGCGGCCTGTGCCTCCAGGACCTCCGGCAGGGTGGCGTACGGCGCGCTGGTTCGCTCCCCGACGCCCGTCGCGAGCAGCGCGGAGCGCTCCTCGGGCGCGAGGACGTCCAGGGCGGCCAGCGGGGCGTCGGGGGTGGCCAGGAGTGCGTGGACGAGCCGTTCGAAGCGAGCGGCCAGCCGCTCCGCGCCGGGGCGATCGTAGGAGTCCGGCCTGAACTCGAAGACGAAACCGAGGCGTTGCTCGGCGAGCACCGCGAGGGTGAGCGGGTAGTGGGTGGCGCCGGAGCCCTGGACGCCGAGGATGCGCAGCCCGGCGACGGCCTCGGCCTCGGCGACCGCGTCGCGGTCGATCGGGTAGTTCTCGAAGACGACGAGGGTGTCGAAGAGGTCGCCCGTTCCGGCGAGTCGCTGGATCTCGGTCAGGCCCAGGTGCTGATGCTCCATCAGCCGCGCCTGCTCGTCCTGGAGTCGGCGCAGGAAGGCGCCCGCGGGCTCGGCGGCCGGCACCGCCACCCGTACCGGCACGGTGTTGATGAACAGTCCGATCATGGACTCGACACCGGCCAGATCGGCGGGCCTGCCCGCCACCGTGGCGCCGAAGACCACGTCGTCGCGGCCGGTCAGCCGGGCCAGCAGCAGTGCCCACAGGCCCTGTACGACGGTGTTGACGGTGATGCCCCGGCTCCTGGCCAACTCCTGCACCTGGCCGGTGAGTTCTTCGGACAGGCGCAGGGTGTGCAGCTCGGGCACCACCGGCAGGAGACCGGCGGTCGCGGGCGCCAGCAGGGTCGGCGCCGCTCCGGCCAGCGCCCGGCGCCAGGCCTGTGCGGATGCTTCCTGGTCCCGGGAGGCCAGCCAGGCCAGGAAGTCCCGGTAGGGACGTACGGCGGGCAGCGGTGCGCAGCGGCCGGGATCGAGCCGGGCGGCGTAGAGCTGGAGGAGTTCACGGACCAGGAGCGGGATCGACCAGCCGTCGAGCAGGAGATGGTGGTTGGTGAGGATCAGCAGCCAGCGGTCCGGGCCGCGCGCGACGAGGGTGAGGCGCAGCAGCGGCGGCTCGGTGAGGTCGAAGCGTGCGGCGGCGTCGGCGGCCGCCAGGCGGGCCACGTCATCGTCCGACGCCGCCCCGGTCTCCTTCCAGTCGACGGTGATCTGCTTGAGGACCACCTGCACCGGTTCGTCCAGGTCCTCGTGGAGAAAGGCGCTGCGGAGGTTCGCGTGCCGGGCGAAGAGCTCCTCGGCGGCCGTCCGCAACAGCCCAGGGCTGAGCGGTCCCTCGATCTCCACCAGGGACTGCATGGTGTAGACGTCCTGGGCGCCGTCGTCGAACAGGGCGTGGAACAGCAGACCCTGCTGCAACGGGGAGAGCGGCAGGACGTCCTCGACCAGGGAACCGTCGTCGCTCATCGGGTCCTCCACCTCGCCTTCATCGGGTCCTCCGCGCCTTCATCGGGCCCTCCACCTCGCCTTGACGTTGTCGAGCTGTGCCGCGCTGAGCGACACCAGGGGTGCCGCACTCGCGGTGAACTCCTCGTGGGGTGACGGGGGTTCGTCGGGTACGGCTGCCGCGAGTCCCGCCGGGGTGCGACGGGTGAACACGTCCCGGGGCGAGAGCCCGAGCCCCGCTCTGCGGGCCCGGTCGGCCAGCCGTACGGAGACGATGCTGTCGCCGCCGAGTTCGAAGAAGTCGTCGTGCACGCCGACCTGTTCGAGCCCGAGCACCTCCGCGAACAGCCCGCACAGCACCTTCTCCCGCTCAGTGCGCGGTGGTTCGAAGCCGACGGCCTCCGTGAAGTCGGGGGCGGGCAGGGCGCGGCGGTCCAGCTTGCCGCTGGGCGTGAGTGGCAGGGCGTCGACCAGGACGACGGCGGACGGTACGAGGTGGGCGGGGAGCTTGTCCGCCAACGCCCGGCGCAGGGCCAGGGGTTCGGGTGGCGCTGCTCCCTCTTCCGGTACGGCGTACGCCACCAGGCGCGCGGGGCCGGGGCCGTCCCGCCTGGCCACGACCGCGGCTCGGCGCACGCCCGGCAGAGTGCGGGCGGCCGCCTCGATCTCGCCGGGCTCCACCCGGAATCCCCTGATCTTGACCTGGTCGTCGGCCCGGCCGCGGAACTCCACGGTGCCGTCGGCGCGCAGGGCCGCCAGGTCGCCGGTGCGGTACAGGCGGCTGCCGGGCGGGCCGTAGGGGTCTGCGACGAAGCGTTCGGCGGTGCGGGCCGGTTGGCCGAGGTAGCCGCGGGCAAGTCCGTCTCCGGCGAGATACAGCTCGCCCGTCGCGCCGACGGGTGCGGGCCGCAGGAACGGGTCCAGCACCCGCACCCGTGTTTTGGCGATGGGCCTGCCCAGCGGGACGGTCTTCCTGTCGCCGTCGTCGCGCTTCCCATCGCCGTCGTCGCGCTTCCCGCCGCCGTCGTCGCGCTTCCCGCCGCCGGCGTAGCGCTCCCCCGCGCCGTCTCCGTCGTAGCGGTGCATCAGGCTGTCGCCCGCGGCCTCGGAGCAGCCGTACAGATTGACCAGGTCGGCCCCGGGCCAGTTGCGGGTGATCGCCCCGGCGAGGTCCGCGGTGAGTGGTTCGCCGCTGGAGATCCAGGTACGGACGGTGCCGAAGGAGTGCGGCGGGGACGATTCGAGGAGGGTGGAGTAGAGGCTGGGGACCGCGGTGAGCACGGTGGCCCCTCGTGTGTCGGCGAGCGCCGCGAGGGCGGACGGGTCCGACGCGGTCTCGTCGTCGGCGAGGACCAGGGTGTCGCCGGTGACCAGTGCGCCGAGGAGTTCGGTCAGGCCGTCGATGAAGCTGACCGGGCTCTTGGCCAGGCGCACACCCGCTGCCCCGTCGTCCTGGAGTTCCCGGCCCCAGACCAACCGGTTGGCGAGTGCCCGCTGGGTGCCGAGCACGGCCTTCGGGCGGCCGGTGGAGCCGGAGGTGAAGATGACGTAGCCGAGGTTCTCGGGTGACAGCGGCGGGCGCGCCGCGCGCGGGTCGGCCGACGCGTCGGGCGGACACACCGACTCCGGGGTGATGCCGAACCGCCGGGCCGTGTCCGGCTCGCAGATCACCAGCTCGGGCGTGGCGTCGCCGAGCATGAGGGCGATCCGCTCGGCGGGGTAGGCCGGGTCGACGGGCATACAGGCGGCGCCCGCCTTCAGCACCGCCAGCAGGGCGGTCACCAGGTCGGGGCTCCTGGACAGGGCGACGGCCACCACGGACTCGGGCCCGGCTCCGCGGGCGGTCAGCGCGGCGGCCAACCGGGCGGCGCGCAGGTCGAGTTCGGCGTAGGTGAGGGTGGTGTCGCCATGCAGGACGGCCGGTGCCCCGGGCGTGCGGGCGGCCTGTTCCTCGAAGAGGGCGCGCACCGCCGGGTGGGACAGGGGGCGGTCGGTGTCCTGCTCGTGCGGTGCCGGCGCGGACAGCCGGGCCACGGGCCGGTCCGGGTGGTGCGTGAAGTCGTCGATCAGCGTGCGGAGTTGCTCCGCGACGCGCACCACGGCCGCATGGTCCAGGACGTCCGGCCGGTGGCTGAAGGTCAGGGTGAGGCCGGTGCCGGGCAGGGCGGTGAGGGTCAGCGGGTAGTGCGTGGCGTCCCGTACGGAGACGTCCGTCATCCGCAGTCCGTCGAGGGCGCCGGCGATGCCGTCGTCGTCGATGGGGTAGCTCTCGAAGACCAGCAGGGTGTCGAAGAGCACCGGGTGCCCCGCGGCGCGCTGGATGTCGGCGAGGCCGAGGTACTGGTGGTCCAGGAGGGCGGACTGCTCGGACTGGATGCGGACGAGCAGGTCGACGAGCGGTTCCGCGGGCCTCAACTGCACGCGGACCGGCAGGGTGTTGATGAAGAGGCCCACCATCGACTCGATGCCGGGGACGTTCGCGTCACGGCCGGAGACGGTGGCGCCGACGACGACGTCCGTACGGCCGGTGAGCCTGCCGAGGAGCACCGCCCACAGTCCCTGCAGCACCGTGCTGGCGGTCAGTCCGTGCGCGCGGGCGGTGGCGGTCAGGGCCGCCGCCTCCCGCTCGGACAGCTCCACCACCAGCCGCTCGGGCGGTCCGGCCGGCCGCTCGCGGGCCTCCGGCGCGATCAGTGACGGCTCGTCAAGTCCCGTGAGCGCGACCTTCCATGCCCGCCGTGCGGCCTCGTGGTCCTGGCGGTTCAGCCAGGCGAGATAGTCGCGGTAGGGCCGCACCCTTGGCAGGGCGGTGGCGTCACCGCCCGATGTGTAGAGCTGGAACAGCTCGCGCACGAGGACGGGGGCGGACCAGCCGTCCCAGAGCAGATGGTGCGAGGAGAGCACCAGCCGGTGGTCCCGCTCGCCGTACGCCACGAGCCGGAAGCGCAGCAGCGGCGGGCGGGCCAGGTCGAAGCGCCGGTCGCGGTCCTCGGCGAGGAGCCGGTCGAGGGCCGCGGCGCGCTCCCGCTCCGGCAGTCCGGTGAGGTCGGTCGTCTCCCAGGGGGTGCGGACCGCGCTCCTGACCACCTGGACCGGGCGCCCGGAGCGCTGGGTGCGGAAGGCGGCGCGCAGGTTGGCGTGCCGGGCGAGCAGGGCGCCGGCCGCGGTGCGCATCCGGTCGGGGTCCAGCGGGCCGTCGAGGCGGAGGGTGAGCTGCCCGGTGTAGACGTCGGGGGCGTGGTCGTCGTAGAGCGCGTGGAAGACCATGCCCTCCTGCATGGGCGACAGGGGCAGGACGTCCTCGACGCGCGGCCGGGCCGGCATCAGGCCCCGGCCCGGCGCATGGCCTCGGCCAGGCTGCGCGGGCGCATGTCCGTCCAGTGCCGCTCGATGTGGTCGAGGCAGGCGGCCCGGGTGTCGGGCCCGTGCACGCTGGTCCAGCCGGCCGGCACGGGGGCGAAGTCGGGCCACAGGGAGTACTGGCCCTCGTCGTTGACCAGGACGCGGAAGACGCCGGACTCGTCGTCGAAGGGGTTGGCCATGGCTCAGTTCCTCTCCTGGCGCGGATGGGGGACGGATCCGGAGAGCTGGTCGGGCGCTCCGGGGACGGGCTCGGCCGGGTCGGCGCCGAGTGCGACGATCCGGTTGGCCTTGTCGACGTGGACGACGCGGGGGCTGTGGGCGGCCCGTTCGGAGTCGTCGAGCGCGGCGAACGACATGATGATCACGAGGTGTCCGGGCAGGACGAGATGGGCGGCCGCGCCGTTGACGCCGATGACGCCGCTGCCGCGTTCGCCGGTGATGGCGTAGGTCTGCAGCCGGGCGCCGTTGTCGATGTCGACCACCTGGACCAGCTCGCCCTCGACGATGTCGGCGGCCTCCATGAGGTCCTGGTCGATCGTCAGCGATCCCACGTAGTGCAGATCGGCCTGGGTGACGGTGGCTCGGTGGATCTTGCCGTTGAGCAGGGTGCGCTGCACCGGTACCCCCTGGGTCGGAGACATGGGCGAGCAGATACTTAGGCGAGGCTAACCTAATTTAGAATCGTCAGGTACGGAAGAACTCCAGGAGCACACGGTTCACTTCGTCCGGTCGCTCCAGGTAGCCGTAATGGCCGCAGTCCTTGATCTCGTGGTAGACGGCGTGCGGGACGGCCGCGGCGACCTCGCGGCCGAGGTGCGGCGGCAGTACGACGTCGTCGGCGAAGCCGATCACCAGACAGGGTCTGCTGATGGCGCGGTAGGCCGCGAGCCGTCCGTCGGGGACGACCAGGTCCAGCTGGGCGCGCACGCCGGGGCCCGCCGGTTCCGGTGCGAACTCGAAAAGTTCCAGCCAGTCCTGGACCTGCTGTTCGTCGTCCAGGGTGGCCGGAGACAGGTTCTGCACGGCCCGCACCCAGGCCGCGTAGGCGGGCGGCAGCGTCAACCCGCTGTCGTACAGGGCGCGTTCACCCCTGCCGAGCGCGGCGCGCAGTGCGTCCGTACGGCCGCGGGTGGCCATTAGGACGCCCTGCCGCACCAGTTCGGGCCGGGCGAGCATCAGCTCCTGGACGACGTAGGCGCCCATGGAGACGCCGACGAAGCGGCACGGTCCGAGGCCGAGGTGTTCGGCGAGGGCCGCGGTGTCGGCCACCAGGTCGTCGATGGTGAATCCGCCGCCGCACTCCTCGCTCGGCGGGATGCCCCGGTTGTCGAAGGTGACGACGCGGTGGCCGGCCTCCACCAGCGCCGGTACCTGGTGCAGGTGCCAGGCCCGGCCGCTCGCGCCCTGGCCCATCACCAGGACGACCGGATCGCCGTCGCCCTGATCCTCGTAGTGCAGCCGGATTCCGTTGACGTTCGCGGTCGGCACGGGCCCCTCCCGGTCAGTCGGCCGCCGTGGACGGCGCCTCGGCGGTCGCGGGCTGGACCTCGGTCGCGGGCGGCCCGTGCAGGGTCGCCCTGCGCAGGCCCGGCACCGCCAGCGCGACGGTCGCCACCCCCGCGAGGCAGACCAGCCCGCCGACGGCCGCGGCACCGGCCGACGAGCCCAACGCCCGTGCCACCAGGCCGGCTTCGAGGTTGCCAACGGAGGGGCCGGCCGTCGCCTGGGCGAGCCAGAGGCTGCCGACCCGGCCCTGCAGACGGTCCGGTGTGTAGTGCTGGAGCAGGGCGCGGCGCAGGATCTCGGAGGCGGTGTCGCCGAGGCCCGCGAGCGCCAGGAAGACCAGCGCCGTGCCGAGGTTGGGGCTGAGGCCGAAGCAGGTGATCGCCACGCCCCACACCACGACGGCCCCGATCAGCGCCCGTCCGGTGTGGTGCACCCGGCCGGTCCAGCCGCTGGCGAGCGCCCCGCAGAACGAGCCGACCGCGGGCGCGGTGTAGAGCAGGCCGACGGTGGACGGGCCGCCGCCGAAGTGCTCGGTGCCCAGCTCGGGGAAGAGGGCGTACGGCATCGCGAAGACCACCGCGCAGACGTCGATCAGCAGCAGCCCGGCGACGACCTGGTTGCCGCGCAGGAAGCGCAGCCCCTCCGCCATCGCCTTCAGCGGGTGCTGCTCCTGCGCGGCGCCCTCGGGCGGCATCCCGGGCAGCGGGGCGAGCAGGGCGAGGCCTACGACGTAGATGGCCGCGTCGATCGCGAAGCACCAGGCGATGCCGGGCCCGGCGGCGATCACACCGGCCAGCGACGGGCCCACCATGCCGCCCAGTTGGGCGGTGAGGGTGGTGAGCGCCCCCGCGGCGGCCAGCTGGCCCGGCGGCACCAGGCTCGGGGTGGCGGCCATCATCGCCGGGCCGCCGAGCCCGCTGACGCCGCCCGCCAGCACGGCCGCGACGTAGACGAACCACACGTGCGGGTCCGGCAGCGCCGCGTTGACCGCGAGCCCGGTGATCACCACGGCGGTGACGGCCCGGGTGACGAGCACGACGCGCCGCCGGTCGGCCCGGTCGGCGAGCAGTCCGCCCACCACCAGACCGACGAGCAGCGACATGCCCAGCACCAGGCTCATCAGGCCGACCTGGACCGACGAACCGGTCAGGTCGTAGATCTGCAGACTCGCCGCGACCGAGGTGAGATGGGTGCCGAGCATGGAGATCGCCTGCGTGGCGAAGACCAGCCGGAAATCTTTGCTCGACCGCAGCGGAGCGACGTCGACGACCACTTCTCCCAGACGCACCCGCGCCCCTAACCGTGAAGGGACGGCGCGGCCAGCGGTGCCGGCTGCGCGGGGACGACGTACGGGGCGACGCTGCGCAGCTTCTCGCAGGTCTCCTCCAGCTCACGCTCCGGCGTGGACCCGGGCAGGATGCCGGCACCGGCCCGCAGCCAGGTACGGCCGTCCTGCTCGAACACACTGCGCAGCACCAGGGCCGCGTCGAGGTCCCCGTCGCAGCCCGCGGTCAGGACCGCGCCGCTGTAGATGCCGCGAGGGCCCTGCTCGAGGCGGCTGATGCAGTCGTAGGCCGGTTTCTTGGGGATGCCGGAGGCGGTGACCGCCGGGAAGACCGCGCGCAGGACGTCCCAGGCGGTGGCGTCCGGGGCGAGCAGGCCGTGCACGCTGGAGCCCAGGTGCTGGACGCTGCCGCGCTGGCGCACGCTCAGCAGGTCGCGCACCGACACCGTGCCGGGACGGCACACGGTGGCCATCTCCTCCTCCGCGAGCTTCACGGACAGCACATGCTCGGAGATCTCCTTGGGGTCCGAGAGGAGTTCGGCGCGCAGCCGCTCGTCCTCGGCTCCGCCCAGACCCCTGGCCCGGGTTCCGGCGAGCGGCTGGGTGACGACCTCGCCGTCCGCGCTCACCTCGGCGACCGTCTCGGGGCTGAATCCGGCGACCCGGCGGCCGCCCAGGTGCAACAGGAAGGAACGGGCGGGGGTGTTGTGCGAGCGCCCGTGCACATAGGTGGCGACGAAGTCGACGGGGAAGGGAATCGGGACGGAACGCGAGAGGATGACCTTCTGCAGTTCGGTGGTGCGGATCTCCTCGATGGCCTCGGCCACCATGCCCGGATAACTGCCGGCCCGGTCCGCGACCTCGATCGGACGGGGCTCCACCGTACGGCCGGTGACGGGTTCGGACAGCAGCGCGAGCAGCGCGTCGAGCGTCTCCTGGTCCGTGCTGCGCACCGACGCACCCGACGGACGGAACCTCACTTCGCTGTCGGGCACGACGAGATGGAGCAGGTCGGCGTCGCCCGCCCGGTCGGGCCGGCCGGCGTGCAGATGGGAGAACTCGAAGGCCATCCAGCCGTACGCCCGCCAGCCCTCGACGCCCATGTCCGCCAGTGCCTGCCGGACCTGGCCGAGGGGGTGCGTGCCGATCGGGGTCGTGGTCTGCGCGGAGAGCCATCTGCGGCGGATGCCCGAGCGACTGACGACGACCTCGCCGAGCGCGCCCCCGGCGAAGCAGAAGTCGCCCTCTCGTTCGTAGACCACGTACTGCTCGAACAGACCCGACTCGGCGAGTCTCGCGGTCAACAGGAGGGGATCTCCCCGCAGTTCCGTCTCCGCGGTCCGGTAACGCAGCAACGAGCTACCTCCCTGGACTTAGGTTACCCTAACCTAATTAGCCATGACCTTAACTCCCGAATCGATCGTCCGTCCAGGGTCACTTCCAGGCTTGACCCTGATCACTTCTTAGGCAAGCCTTTCCTAAACAGCAGGCGGGAGTTGAGCATGCTCGACGGATGGGTGCCCTGGCCGGACGAGGTGGCGGCGCGCTACCGGGCCGAGGGGTACTGGGCCGGCCGGCCGCTGGACCGGCTGCTCAGGGATCAGGCCGAACGCGCCCCGGAACGGATCGCGCTCGTCGACGCCGAGGGCGACCGGTGGACCTACGCCGAACTCGACGCGCGCGCCGACCGCACGGCCGCCGGACTGCGTCGGCTCGGCATCGGCGGCGGGGACCGGGTGATCGTCCAACTGCCCAACACCGACGCCTTCGTGGTGCTGTTCTTCGCCCTGCTGAGGGCCGGGGCCGTGCCGGTGCTGACGCTGCCCGCGCACCGGGAGAGCGAGATCGTGCACGTCGCCGAGGTGTCGGGGGCGATCGCGTACGCCGTCCCCGACGTCCATGACGGCTTCGACCACCGCACCCTCGCCCGTGCGCTGCGCAAGGCGGTGCCGTCCGTGGAGCACGTGCTGGTGGCCGGGGAGGCCGCGGAGTTCACCCCGCTCGCCGACATCGACGCCGAGCCGGTCCCGCTTCCCGTGCCGGACCCCTCGGACGTGGCGCTCCTGCTGCTCTCCGGCGGCACGACGGGCAAGCCGAAGCTGATCCCGCGCACCCACGACGACTACACCTACAACGTCCGTGCCAGCGCGCAGACGTGTGGCTTCGACAGCTCGACCGTCTATCTCGTGGTGCTGCCGACGGCGCACAACTTCGCGCTCGCCTGCCCGGGCCTTCTCGGCACCCTGATGGCGGGCGGCACCGTGGTCCTGTCCCCCACCCCGAGCCCCGAGGACGCCTTCGCACTGATCGAACGCGAGAAGGTCACCGTCACCGCGGTGGTCCCACCGATCGCCCTGCTGTGGCTGGACGCCGTGGAGTGGGAGGAGGCCGACCTGTCCTCACTGCGGCTGCTCCAGGTCGGCGGCTCCAAGCTGGGCGCCGAACCGGCCGCCCGGGTCCGGCCCGTCCTCGGCTGCACCCTGCAGCAGGTCTTCGGCATGGCCGAGGGACTGCTCAACTACACCCGTCTGGACGACCCTTCGGAGCTGGTCGTCGGCACCCAGGGCCGCCCGCTCTCCCCCGCCGACGAGATCAGGGTGGTCGACGAGGACGGCCACGACGTGACTCCGGGCGCGACCGGCGAGCTGCTCACGCGCGGGCCCTACACCCTGCGCGGCTACTACCGGGCGCCCGGGCACAACGCCCGCACCTTCACCGACGACGGCTACTACCGCACCGGCGACCTGGTCCGGGTCCTGCCCACCGGTCATCTCGTCGTGGAGGGCCGCGCCAAGGACCAGATCAACCGGGGCGGCGACAAGATCTCCGCCGAGGAGCTGGAGAACCACATCCTGGCCCATCCGGGCGTGCACGACGCCGCCGTGGTCGGCATGCCCGACGCGACGATGGGCGAACGCACCTGCGCCTACCTCGTACCGCGCGGACAGGCGCCCACACACCGGGAGTTGACCGCGTTTCTCACCGAACGGGGCGTCGCCGCCTACAAGTTGCCGGACCGGGTGGAGGTCGTGGACGCCTTCCCGCGCACCTCCGTCGGCAAGATCGACAAGAAGGCGCTCGGCCGCACGATCGCCGAACGACTCAGCGCGGAGGGCGCCGGTGGCGACTAAGGCCCCCACGGCCCCACTTGAGGAACAGACACGCTCGCCCCTGCGGAAGCGGACCTCGACGCGCACACTGGCCGTGCTCGGCACGCTGGTCCTGCTGCTCACGGCCATCGCGCTGAGCCTGGCCGTCGGGTCACGCTCGCTGTCGTTGGACACGGTCGTGCACGCGTTGCTGCACGACGACGGCTCGACCGCGAGTTCCGTCGTGTGGGACGTACGGATGCCCCGCACCCTCGCCGGTGTCGCGGCCGGAGCCGCGCTGGGCGTCGCGGGTGCGCTGATCCAGGCGCTGACCCGCAACCCGCTGGCGGATCCCGGGCTGCTGGGGATCAACGCGGGTGCCGCCACCGGAGTGGTGCTGTCCCTCACGGCGCTGGGTCTGACCAGCATGTGGGCGTCGGTGTGGTTCGCCATGGCGGGAGCGGTGGTGGCGGGCCTGCTGGCGTACTCGCTCGCATCGGGCGGACGCGGTGGCGCCACGCCGGAGCGGCTCGCGCTGGGCGGCGCGGTGATCGCCGCGGTGTTCACGGGCGTCAGCCAGACCCTGATGCTGCTCGACGCGCAGGCCCTCGACCAACTGCGGTTCTGGAGCGTGGGATCCCTGGCCCGGGCCGACAGCGGAACCCTCACGACGATCATGCCGTTCGTGGTGGCCGGGCTCGTGCTGGCGCTCGCGCTGGTGCGGCCGCTGAACGCACTGGCCCTGGGCGACGACGCCGCGCGCGCCCTCGGCGCGCATCTGGACCGCACCCGCTTCCTCGGGCTGCTGGCCGTGACGCTGCTGTGCGGCGCCGCGACCTCCGCCGTCGGTCCCCTGGTCTTCGTCGGCCTCGCCGTACCGCACATGGCCCGCATGATCGCCGGGGCCGACCAGCGCTGGACGCTCCCGCTGTCCATGCTCCTCGCCCCCGCGCTCCTGCTCTACGCGGATGTCCTCGGCCGGGTCGTGGTCCGGCCCGACGAGCTCGACGCGGGCGTGGTCACCGCGGTGATCGGTGCCCCGCTGTTCATCGCGCTCGTCCGGCATCGCAGGGTGGTGACGGCATGACCACGGCCCTGAGCAGCCGGACGTATGTCGTCCGCAGCAGGTCGAGACGGCTGTCGCTGCGGGTGGACGTACGGACGGTCTTTGTGTGCCTGCTGGTGCTGGCCGCCACCGCCGGAGTGGGCGTACTCGCCCTGGGTACAGGGGAGTTCGCGATCTCCCCGGCCGACGTCGTACGCACACTGCTCGGCAACGGCAGCCGGCAGACCGACTTCGTGGTCAACGAACTCCGCCTCCCCCGCCTGCTGACGGGCATGCTGGTCGGTGCGGCACTGGGGGTGAGCGGTGCCCTCTTCCAGAGCCTGTCGCGCAATCCGCTCGGCAGCCCCGACATCGTCGGCTTCACCTACGGCTCCGCCACCGGAGGCCTGCTGGTCGTGCTGGTCGTGGGCGGGAGCGGTGGGCAGATCGCACTTGGCGCGGTGGGCGGTGGTCTGGCGACGGCCCTGCTAGTGTACCTGCTCGCCTGGCGGCACGGCATCCACGGCTACCGGCTCGTCCTGGTCGGCATCGGGGTGAGCGCCCTGCTGCAGGGCGTGAACGCCTATCTGCTGGCGAAGGCCCGCTTCACACAGGCCGCCCAGGCGATGGTGTGGCTCAACGGCAGCCTCAACGGGCGCGGTTGGCAGGACGTGCGGCCCGCCGCACTGGGCCTGGTTGTGGTGCTGCCGCTGGTCGCGCTGGCGGCGGGCAGGCTGAAGATCCTGGAGATGGGTGACGACGTCGCGGGCGGCCTCGGGGTCTCGGTCCAGCGCGCCCGGCTGCTGATCCTGGTCCTGGCCACGGCGGCCTGCGCGGTGGCCACCGCCGCCGCGGGCCCGATCCCCTTCGTCGCCCTCGTCGCCCCCCAGCTGGCCCGGCGCCTCACCCACGCCCCCGGCCCCAACCTCGCCGCCGCCACCTGCACCGGCGCCCTCCTCGTGGTCACCGCCGACTACACCTCCCAACGCCTCCACGCCACGACCCAACTACCGGTAGGCGTGGTGACAGCCGTACTCGGCGGCCTCTACCTGGGACTACTGCTGCGCAGGCAACGGCGGTCGGGGCACATCTGAGGGGGCCCCTCCGGGGGTTGGCGGAATCAAGTGTGCCCGGCGGGCCGCCCTACCCCGGGCCGAGCGAGCCGGGCGGGCCGTATCCCTCTCGCAAACACCTGCCGGGCAAGCCGAGCCTGCCACGCGCGCCGGGCGGACGGGCAGCCTCCGAGTAGCGCCCGCCCCACGGACGGGCCGCGGCCCAGGGTCGCCCGCCGGACCGACCGACCCCGAACAACCCCCGCCCAACGAACGAACCGACACCGAGAACACCCGCCGCGAGGCCACGCGCGGCGCCGCCCCGGCGTCGACGGACAGGTCGGACGGACTCAGGGAGTGCGGGACCCCGTAGAGCCGGAGCCCTGTCGGGAGGTGCGCAGTGTGCCGAGGGTTTTCAGTAGGCGGTCGGCGGGGGCGCGTAGTTCGGGGTGGGCGTTCACCGTGTTGCGCAGGCCCCGCACGGGTCTGCGCCACAGCTGGTGGGCGGCCGCGACCGGGTGCGGCCGGCTGGCGAATCCTTCCGCCACGCGCAGCTCGCGGGTCTTGAGCCAGTCCTTGTACTCCTTGTCGCCGCGCCCCAGGTCGAGCAGCGTCACGCCGTTGCGAGCCGCCGCCTCGGCGGTGCGCAGATGCATCATCAGCCCCGGTGAGTAGTAGTGCAGCTCAGGGTCGTAGGCGGTGAACCAGGCGGCCAGCACGGTGCGCGAGCGCGGCCCGAAGTGCGCCGCGACCGGCCGGTCACCGGCGTACAGCACGGACAGCACGCCGGTGAAGTGCTCCTCGCGCACCTGGTGGAGGTGGTTGACCAGATCGACGATCCACGGCCGCGCGAACCGGTCCATCCGCCCCGTCCTGCGGTACTGCGCGGACTTCCACTGCATCAGCCGCCGCAGCATCCGCGGATCGCGCTCGTCGAACTCGAAGCGCACCTCTCCCAGGTCGCGCCCGAGGCGCCGCTCCTTCTTCAGCGTGGTCTTGGCCAGCCCCGGATACGCGCCGCGCAGCCACGGCGCGTACCCGCTCTCGTCGGGCTTGAGATCGACCACCGGGGAGGCGAACAGGCCCGTCACATACCGGCCGAACGGTCTCTGCTCCTCGACGAGATGATCGAACTCGAACACGGAAAGCCCGCAGGCCTTCAGCAGCTCCTGGGTGTCCCAGGTGACCCCCGGCCGGTGGACGAGCGCCTGGCAGTCGGACAGGCCGAGTCCGACGGCACGGCCGACGCCGAGAGCATTGCGTTCGTACGGAAGGAATCCGACCGATTCTCCCCCCTCGTGCAGGACCGCGATCCGCGTCCCGGCGCGATATCTGCCGATCCCGAGGGCGAACTCCGGGGCCAGGAAAGGATTGGCGTACTCGAGCGACTGATCCATCGCTCTGTGCCAGGCCGCTTGCAGCGAGGCGCTCAGGTCGTCGGTTCTGTGGATGGTGATGTCCACGTCAGATCATCCGCCCTTCCGCAGGCTCCCCGAAGAACGATCCGACCGCAGCACAGGCCGGCTGAGTGTGTGGACCCCTGTTCATCGATCGCATCGGCGACCGCTCCCCCCGTGACGTCCCCCCGCGACGCGCTGTCCGCGTCCTACCACTTCTTCGAGTATCTGCCGGTTCCACGCCGTATGCACGGTCGTTGCGCGGTCGGCCCTCCGGTTCCGAACTGTCCACCGAGGACCAAACCTCGCGAAACAGTACGCATGTTGTCAAGAGTGCCTGCCGCAACAAAGACCGCACTGTGACGAGGTGCCGCGATCCGGTCAGTTCGATCTCCGGTCAGGTGTCGACCGGGCGCGGCGCAGGTGGCCCGGTTCGGCGACCGGCAGTGGCCGGAACTGGACTGCCGGCCGCCTGGAAGGCGCAGATCCAGTGCTGACCAGCAGTGCCGACCAGCACCGCTGAGCGGATGCCGGCTTATGCGCCCTTGCGGCCGACTCCCGCGTACACCCAGTACTCCGACGGGTTGTCCGGGATGTGGTCGTCGGGGTCCGGGCGCCACAGGGGGACGTAGACCAGGCCCGGGTCCACCAGCTCGAAGCCGTCGAAGAGGCCGAGGATCTCGTCGTGGGAGCGGGCGGTGACGGGAGAGGTGGCCCGGGAGCGGTAGAGCCTGCCGACGGCGTCCGCGGTGTTCGGACGGTCCTGGTTGGTGGCATGGGTCAGCGCCAGCCAGCCGCCGTCGGGCAGGGCGTCGCGGAAGGCGGTGACGATCCCGGCCGGGTTCTCCTCGGGCGAGATGAAGTGCAGGATCGTGATCATCAGTACGGCGACGGGCCGGTCGAAGTCGATCAGCTTGCGCACCTGCGGCGAGCCGAGGATGTCGGCCGGCCGCCGGATGTCCGCGTCGACGATGTCCGCGTCCGGGTTGTCGGCGAGCAGCGAGGCGCTGTGGGCCACCGCGACGGGGTCGTTGTCGACGTAGACGACCCGGGCGCCCGGGCTGGCCGCCTGCGCCACCTCGTGGACATTGCCCTGGGTGGGGATGCCCGAGCCGAGGTCGATGAACTGGCGCACCCCGGAGTCGACCAGGAAGCGCACGGCGCGGCCGAGGAAGGCGCGGTTGGCGCGGGCCAGGGTGCGCACCTGGGGGTCGATGGCCGTGAAGGCCGCCAGGGCCTCGCGGTCGATGGCGAAGTTGTGCTGACCGCCCATCATGGCGTCGTACATCCGGGCGACACTCGCCTTGTCCGGATCGGTCCCCGGCGGAATCATTGCGTTGTCCGGCACTGCAACTCCCTCTGCGACCAGGGGCCTTGACGCCTCATCATATAGTTGCGTAACGACGCGCGACGAGCCACCCACTTCGCCGTGCGCCCCGGAGCCCCCCACCCGGAAAGGCACGACCCCTGCGGAACGAACCACGCAGCCGCGCCGACGACGCCCCGACCGCCCAGCCCCCACCACGGCGTTCGGTCTTCTCCCCCGCTGCCGACGTCATCGGTTCGGAACTCGACCTCGGGCTGACCGGCACCCACGTCGTGCACGCGCTCACCCCCGGCTTCTGCGACGCGGCCTCGGTCTATCTGCTGGAGCGCTGGGTGCGCGAGGAGAACGTCTACCCGGCCGCGGATCCGCCCCAGATAGAGGCCCGCCGTCTCGCGCTGCGGGTGGGGACGGACGCGGCGGAGTCGTGGGAGGGGCTGCTGCCGGCCGGCGAGGTGATCGTCTTCCCGCGCGGGACGCCGTACGCACGCGCTCTGGCCGACGGGCACACGCAGTTGCTGGACGCGGTGGACACCCACACCTCCGAGCGGCTGATCGCCTCCGGGCGCGGCGACGCACGGATCGACGACCTGCTGCACACGGCGTCCTTTCTCGTCGTCCCGCTCCATCTGCGGGGCACCGCGGTCGGCTTCGTCGCCTGCACCCGCGGTCCCGACCGTGACCCCTTCCGGCCCGGGGACGTCGTGGCCGTGGAGTGGCTGGCGGCCCGGGCCGCCATCGCCCTGGACAACGCGCGCCGCTACGAGCGCGAGCGCCGCACCGCCCTGGCCATCCGGGGCAGCCTGCTGCCCGGCTCCTCCCAGGAGGTCGAGGGGTGCCGCATCGCCCACGGCTGTCTGCCCGCCGGACAGGGCAACATCATCGGCGGCGACTGGTTCGACGTGCTGAAGCGGCCGGGTGACCGGGCCGGTCTCGTCGTCGGGGACGCCATGGGGCACGGCCCGGAGTCCGCCGTCGCGATGATCCAACTGCGCACCGCCGTCCGGACGTTGGCGGGGCTCGACATCCCCGCCGCGGATCTCGTACGGCGTCTGGACGCGCTCGCCTCGGAGACTCCCGGAGCCTCCTTCGCGACCTGTATCTACGCCGAGTGGGACGCCCGCGCGCGCACCTGCACGCTCGTGGGTGCGGGCCATCCGCCCCCACTGCTGCGCGGCCCGGACGGCCGGACCGGCCCGGTGGCGCTCTCCAGTCCCGGCCTGCCCCTCGGGCTCGGCACGGGCAGCTACGAGGCCACCGTGCTGACCCTGGACGAACCTGCCCTGCTCGTGCTCTACAGCGACGGCCTGGTCGAGTCCCGCGGCATGGACATCGACCAGGAGATCAACCGCCTCGCACGCGCCCTGGACGCGGCGGCCCTCGAACCCGGGGCGGTCGCCGACGAGCAGAACCGGCTGCGGTCGATGTGCCAACGGCTGCTGCACTCCCCCTCCACAGCGGCCGGTGCCGACGACCGCACTCTGCTGCTCGCCGAGCTCACCCCCAAGAAGGAGTGACTCGCTCCCGGACATGAGTGAGCTCGGCGCGACCGGCAGGATCAGACCGTCCTCAGGTTCGCCCACACGGCGTTACCGCCGGTGAGTCGTGACCGGTCGATGCCCCAGCTGTCCGCGATCGCCTCCACGAGGAGCAGTCCGCGGCCCCCCTCGTCCTCGGGTCCGGGCTCGCAGCGGGGCAGTTCGCGGCCCGAGCGGTCGTGATCGTGCACCTCGAGGCGGAGGCACTCGTCGGTGACGAGTCCGATCCCGCACAGGATGCGTGCGCTGAGGGTGTGGCGCAGGGCGTTGGTGGCCAGTTCGGACACGAGCAGGACGGCGTCCGCGCACAGGTCGGCCGGCAGCCGCCAGGCGCTCAGCCGGGCGCTCACGGAGCGGCGGGCGACTTTGATGCTGGAGCGCTGCGGCGGCAGTTCGAGCCAGTGCGTTCGTTCCTGGGTTGCTGCGTCTAAGAGCTGTGGGGAGGAAGTCATGTGGGGGGACACGGCAGTTGCCTTCCGGGGAGAGCGGGCGCACCGTGATCGTCGAAACGATTCACGCAAGTAACTATGCTCACAGGGCAGTTCAACCTGCAACCGGCTGCCTGATAATTTCATTGGGTCGGTATCGAACTGGTGGCTTCACCAAGTCGCCATCAGTGCCGTACTTGTGACAGTCCCTCAGGAGGTAAGGGCGTGAACGAAGGCCGGTCGGGCACGGGCAACAACAGCCCCAGTGCTCCCACCGTTCTCCGCATGATCCTCGGCCGACGGCTGCAGGAGCGGCGCCAGGACGCGGGCGTCTCCCTCGACGACGCGTCCAAGGCGTTGCGGGTGACAGCCCTGACCATCCGCCGGCTGGAGAAGGCGGAAGTCTCACTCAAACCCCTCTATGTGGAGAAGCTGCTCGAAACCTATGGAGCCGACCGGCAGGAGATCGACGAGTTCGTCGCCTTCGCGGAGCGGGCCAACGAGCCCGGCTGGTGGCACGTGTACCGCGACGCGCTGCCGGACTGGTTCCGCGCCTATGTGAGCCTGGAGACCGGGGCCACGACCCTGCGCACCTACGAGCCCCACTATGTGACGGGACTTCTCCAGACACCGCGCTACGCCCGCGAGGTGCTGCGCGGCGGCCTGCCGAACGGCAGCGAGGAGGACCTGGACCGACGGGTCGATCTGCGGCTGCGCCGCCAGAGCCTGCTGGACAGACCCGACGCGCCCACGCTGTGGGTGGTGATGGAAGAGGCCGTCCTGCACCGGGTGGTGGGCGGTCCCGAGGTGATGCGGGAGCAGATAGACCGGCTCCTGGAGGCCTCCGAGATGACGCACGTCAGCATCGACGTCGTGCCGTTCACGGCCGGCGCCCATGTCGGCGCGTGCGCGCCGTTCACCTACTTCCGCTTCGAGGAGCCGGAGTTGCCGGACGTCGTCTACAGCGAGGTCCTCTCCGGCGCCATGTACCTGGACCAGCGTTCGGATGTGGCGGCCCACCTGGAGGCGCACAACCGTATGTCCCTGCTGACCTCGGACGCGGACAGCAAGGCGCTCCTGAACCGCATGCGAAAGGAGTACTCATGACCGTCACCGACGGCCGTGTCTGCAATGTCTACAACGGGATGCCGGCGTCGGACCTCGGCGAGGTGGGCTGGGAGTCTCCATGGAGCGGACCCAACGGGGGCCAGTGTGTGCAGACCAAGCAACTCGCCGACGGCCGTGTGGCGCTCAGGCAGTCGACCGATCCTGCCGGACCCGCCCTGATCTACACCCCGGAAGAGATCACCGCGTTCGTCGCGGGAGTCAAACGGGGCCTCGCCGATCATCTGACGGCCGACTGACGCCACCCGGACCCACCACACCCCACACCCCCACCGCACATCACCGAAAGGCTCACGATGACCAGCTCGCACGCCGCGCGGGACATTGACACCAGCAGGCCCCACTCCGCCCGGATGTACGACTACTACCTCGGCGGCAAGGACCACTTCGAGGTCGACAAGCAGGCCGCGGAGGCCGTGGCCGAGGCCTACCCCGCGATCTTCGTGTGCGCCCGCGAGAACCGGGCGTTCATGCACCGTGCCACCCGTGTCCTCGCCCGGGAGCACGGCATCCGCCAGTGGCTGGACATCGGCACCGGCATCCCCACCGAGCCGAATCTGCACCAGGTGGCCCAGTCCGTGGTCCCCGAGGCGCGGGTGGTCTACGCCGACAACGACCCGCTCGTGCTCAAGTACGCCGAGCGCCTGATGCGCAGCACCACCCAGGGCCGCACCACGTACATCGAGGCGGACGTCAACGACCCGGCCTCGCTGCTCGACTCCCCCGAGCTGGCGGAGGTGCTGGACATGAACCGGCCCGTGGCCCTGTCGCTCAACGCCCTGATGCACTTCGTGCCGGACGCCCAGGACCCGTACGGCATCGTGGAGCGGCTGCTGGCCGTCCTTCCCTCGGGCAGTGCGCTGGCCCTGAGCCACTGCACGCCCGACTTCGACCCGGCGACCTGGCAGAAGGTCACCGACATCTACAACAATGCCGGTACGCCGGTGCAGTTCCGCTCGAAGCAGGACGTGGCCCGCTTCTTCGACGGGCTCGACCTGCTCGAGCCGGGGATCTCGGTCGGTCACCGCTGGCGTCCGGACGGCGAGTCCAGCGCCACGGACGCCGAGGTCAGCCTGTGGACCGGGGTGGGCATCAAGCCGTAGGGGTGCACCATCGGGGTGTGATGGCCCCGGTCCGCTGAGGGCCGGGGCCGTACGATGACCGCATCGAGACGGGACGTCCAGTTGGGCCGCACCACTAGGCAGGGCATGGAGATCGAGCCGGTCACCCCGACCACCCCACGTCCCGTGCGCCGGCCGGCACTGGTGCAGGGCTGGCACGAACTGACCTTTCTGCACTGGCCGGTCGAGCCGGAGCGGGTGGCCGGCCTGCTGCCCGCCGGGACCCGCCCGGACACCCTGGACGGGGTCACCTACGTCGGTCTCGTGCCGTTCCTCATGCGTGGCGTGGGCCTCGGCCCCGGGCCGGGGCTGCCGTATCTCGGAACGTTCTGCGAGACGAACGTACGGCTGTATTCGGTGGACGAACGGGGCCGCCGCGGGGTCGTGTTCCGGTCGCTGGACGCGAGCCGTCTGCTGCCCGTGCTGGTGGGGCGGTTCGGCGTACGGCTGCCCTATGTGTGGTCGGCGATGCGGTTGCGCCGCGCGAACGGCGTGCTCACCTACACCTGCCGTCGTGGCGCTGCCGGGCGCGGACCCACGAGCCGTGTGGTGGTGCGGCCCGGCGCGCCGATGACGCGGCCCTCGCCGCTGGAGCTCTTCCTCACCGCACGCTGGGGCATGCACGTCTCCTGGCACGGCCGCACCGTGCACATTCCCAACGAGCACGCGCCGTGGCCGCTGCACCGGGCCGAACTACTGGGCCTGGACGACGACTTGGTCACCGCGGCGGGCCTGCCGCGGATGACGGAGCCGCCGGTGAGCGTGCTGTACTCGCCGGGGGTGTCGGTCCGGTTCGGGAGGCCGGACACCGTGGGGTCGCGGACAACTGATCACCGAATGATCAGGAATTGAGAAGCGCGGGCCGACGTGACGCCTCTAGCGTGGCCAGGGTGATCAGACGCCTCGTCCCGTCCGCCTACCGGCCGGTGCTCGCCAACCGGGTGTTCCGGCGGCTGTTCCTCGGCTTCGGGGTCTCGTATCTCGGGGACGGCATGAGTTTCGTCGCCGTGGCCTGGCTCGCCATCGAACTCGCACCTCAGGGGGCGCAGGGGCTGTGGGTGGGCGGTGCGGTCGCGGCGTACACCCTGCCGGGCGTGGCCGGGGCGCTGCTGCTCGGTCGCCGGTTGCGCGGGGTGCCGGCCAAGCGGCTCCTCATGGCCGACAGCGTGGTGCGCGGGGTGTTCATCGGGGTCGTGCCGCCGGCCTGGTTCGCCGGGGTGCTGACGCCGCCGCTGTACGTCGCGCTGCTCGCCGTCTCCTCGTTGCTGCACGCGTGGGGCAGTGCGGGCAAGTACACCCTGATCGCCGAGTTGCTGCCCGAGGAGCAGCGGCTCGCCGCGAACACCCTCGTCAGCTCGCTCAACTTCTCCGCCACGATCGCCGGCCCGGCCCTCGCCGGTGTGCTGGTGACCTATGCGAGCTCCGCCCTGGTGCTGGGTCTGGACGCGCTGACGTATGTGTTCCTCGCCGTGCTCGTCGTACGGACCCGGCTGCCGGAGTCGGGGCGGGTCTCCGCCGTCGACCAGGCGGCCGCCCGCGGTGGGCTCGCGCTGCTGCGGGCGCGCCCCGAACTGCTCGGTCTGCTCACCCTCACCTGGTTCTTCAACTTCCTCTACGGCCCGGTCGAGGTCGCCCTGCCGCTGCATGTGACCGACGACCTGCACGCGCCGGGCACGCTGCTGGGCCTGTACTGGATGCTGTTCGGCGTCGGCGCCGTCCTGGGTTCGCTGGCGGTCGGCGCGCTGCGGCAGCTGCCGCTGTGGCCCGTGACGGTCACCATCGTGATCGCCTGGGGGCTCACCCTGCTGCCCTTCGGACTCGACGCCCCGACGCCCCTCACCGTCGTCTGCTTCACCCTCGGGGGCGTGATCTACGGGCCCTTCGTGGCGCTCTCGATGACCCTCCTGCAGGCGAAGTCGCCGCCCCAGCACCTCTCCGTGATGCTCGCCGCCAACAACGCGGTCCTCCTCACCGCCTCCCCCCTCGGCACAGCCCTCGGCGGCCCCCTCACCACCACCCTGGGCCCCGCCACCACCCTCGGCACCTCAGGCCTCACCACAGTCGCCCTGGGCACCTCCGCCTGCGTCCTGCTGGCGACTCGGCGGGGGTGGCGGTGAGGGGGGGTTGATGACCGGGCCCGGGCCGCAAGCGGCCCTGGGCCAGAAGCCCCAGGGCCGAAGGTGCGCGCCAGACCCAGTGGCCTGGTATGAGCACCGCCGCCGCGGGCCGGGGGTGGCGTGCGCCCCGTCGAGTGTGGGAGTCGGGGCCCGTGGGCGTGACCGGTCAGGAATCGAGAAGCGCCGGTTCTGCGGGCGCGGATAACGTGGGCGCAGACCGCTGAGTGGTCCTGAGCACCGCTGATACGACGACGTACGGATGCCTGCCGAAGACCGGCGCCCCGCAGCCGCCCCGGCCCGACGGATGGAGAGACGATGACCACCGCCAAGAGGACCGACGCGCAGTCGGCCGCGCTGCACGCCGCCGACAGCCACGACCTGATCCGCGTGCACGGCGCACGCGAGAACAACCTCAAGGACGTCAGCATCGAGATCCCGAAGCGCCGGCTGACGGTGTTCACCGGTGTCTCCGGCTCGGGCAAGAGCTCCCTGGTGTTCGACACGATCGCCGCGGAGTCGCAGCGCCTGATCAACGAGACGTACAGCGCCTTCGTGCAGGGCTTCATGCCGAACCTGTCGCGCCCCGAGGTCGACGTCCTGGACGGCCTGACCACCGCGATCAGCGTGGACCAGCAGCGCATGGGCGCCGACCCGCGCTCCACCGTCGGCACCGCCACCGACGCCAACGCCATGCTCCGCATCCTCTTCAGCCGACTCGGCAAGCCGTACGTCGGCCCGCCCGGAGCCTTCGCCTTCAACGTCCCCTCGGTCTCGGCGGCCGGCGCGATCCAGGTCGGCGGCGGCAAGAAGGAGAAGGTCACCTTCAACAAGGTCGGCGGCATGTGCCCGCGCTGCGAGGGCCGCGGCACGATCTCGGACCTCGACCTGACCCAGCTGTACGACGCCGAGAAGTCCATCAACGAGGGCGCCTTCACCATCCCCGGCTACACCGGCGGCGGCTGGAACTCACGCCTCTACGCGGAGTCCGGCTTCTTCGACCCGGACAAGCCGATCAGGAAGTTCACCAAGAAGGAACTGCACGACCTGCTGCACCGCGAGCCCACCCGGATGAAGATCGCGGGCATCAACATGACCTACGAGGGTCTGATCCCGCGCATCCAGAAGTCGATGCTGTCCAAGGACAAGGAGGCGATGCAGCCGCACATCAGGGCGTTCGTGGAGCGCGCGGTCACCTTCGCCGTCTGCCCCGACTGCGACGGCACCCGGCTCGCCGAGCACGCCCGCTCCTCGAAGATCGGGAAGATTTCCATCGCGGACGCCTGCCGGATGGAGATCAGGGATCTGGCCGACTGGGTGCGCGACCTCGCGGAGCCCTCGGTGGCGCCGCTGCTCACCGCGCTCCAGCAGACCCTCGACTCGTTCGTCGAGATCGGCCTCGGCTATCTCTCGCTCGACCGCCCCGCGGGCACGCTCTCCGGCGGCGAGGCGCAGCGCGTGAAGATGATCCGCCACCTCGGCTCCTCCCTCACCGACGTCACATACGTCTTCGACGAGCCCACCGCGGGCCTGCACCCGCACGACATCCAGCGCATGAACAACCTGCTGCTGCGCCTTCGCGACAAGGGCAACACCGTGCTCGTCGTGGAGCACAAGCCGGAGGTCATCGAGATCGCCGACCACGTCGTGGACCTCGGTCCCGGCGCCGGTACGGCGGGCGGCACCGTCTGCTACGAGGGCTCCCTCGACGGGCTGCGCGGCAGCGACACCGTCACCGGGCGCCACCTCGACGACCGGGCCTCGCTCAAGGACGAGGTGCGCAAGTCCACCGGCTCCCTGGAGATCCGCGGTGCCTCGGCGAACAATCTGCGGGACGTCGACGTGGACGTGCCGCTCGGCGTGCTCGCCGTGATCACCGGCGTCGCGGGCTCCGGCAAGAGCTCCCTGGTGCACGGTTCGATCCCCGAGGACCTCGGGGTGATCTCCGTCGACCAGAGCCCGATCCGCGGTTCACGGCGCAGCAACCCGGCGACGTACACGGGTCTGCTGGAGCCGATCCGCAAGGCGTTCGCCAAGGCCAACGGCGTCAAGCCCGCGCTGTTCAGCGCCAACTCCGAGGGTGCCTGCCCCACCTGCAACGGCGCCGGCGTCATCTACACCGACCTGGCGATGATGGCCGGGGTCGCCAGCACCTGCGAGGACTGCGAGGGCAAGCGGTTCGACGCGGCGGTCCTGGAGTACCGGCTCGGTGGCCGGGACATCTCCGAGGTCCTCGCGATGCCGGTGGCGGAGGCGCTGGAGTTCTTCGCCGAGGGCGAGGCCCGTACGCCGGCCGCGCACAAGATCCTCGAACGCCTCGCGGACGTCGGGCTCGGCTATCTCAGCCTCGGCCAGCCGCTGACCACGCTCTCTGGCGGTGAGCGCCAGCGTCTGAAGCTGGCCACGCACATGGCGGACAAGGGCGGGGTCTACGTCCTCGACGAGCCCACTACCGGTCTGCACCTCGCCGACGTCGAGCAACTGCTCGGTCTGCTCGACCGGTTGGTGGAGTCCGGCAAGTCGGTGATCGTCATCGAGCACCACCAGGCGGTGATGGCGCACGCCGACTGGATCATCGACCTCGGTCCCGGCGCCGGGCACGACGGTGGCCGTGTCGTCTTCGAGGGCACCCCGGCCGACCTGGTCGCCGCCCGCTCCACCCTCACCGGTCAGCACCTCGCGCAGTACGTGGGCGCCTGATCCCCACGGCGTGGCTCGCGGTCGGCCTTGACCCTGCCCCAGGGTGAAGGCCGACCGTGGCCGCATGGACGACGACACCCTCCTGGCGGAGCAGCTGGCGTACTACCGGGCGGGGGCGGACGAATACGACCGGCCCTACGTCCAGTACCCGGAGCTCCGGCGCCTGCTGACCGCGGTCGACGATCTCCCCGTCGCCGGGGATGTCCTGGAACTGGCCTGCGGAACGGGCCAGTGGACGCCGCTGCTCGCGGCACGGGCGCGGTCGGTGACGGCCGTCGACGCGGCACCCGAGGCACTGGCCCTGGCACGTAGGCGTACGACAGGGGCGGACGTCCGCTTCGTCGAGGCCGACCTGTTCGCCTGGCGGCCACCGCGGCGCTACGACACCGTGTTCTTCGCCTTCTGGCTCTCGCACGTCCCGCCTCGGCGGCTGCCCGCCTTCTGGGACTTCGTCGCCGACGCGCTCGCCCCGGGCGGCAGGGCGGTCTTCGTCGACGACGGTCCCGCGGGTGCCGCGTACGAGGACGTGCTCGCCGGGGCTCCGGTGCCGGCGGCGGTGCGGCGGCTCGACGACGGCAGCCGGCACCGCATCGTGAAGGTGTTCCACGACGCCCGGACGCTCACGGCCGACCTGAGCGCGCGCGGCTGGTCGGCCCGCATCCGGACGGTGGCGGGGCACTACATCGGCGTGGCGGAACCACCGGAAGCCGGTCCCCCAACGCCTCAACCGCATCCATATCCGTAGCCGTAGTGCCGTGTGCCCGTGCGCGGGACAATGGCCGTATGGGCGGCGAGATCGTGGACGAGGCGGTGCAGGCGGCGCCCGCGCCGCCGCTGCGAGGGCTGGTCGGCCGGTACACCGGCTACCGCCAGCGCGGTATGCCGCCCGCCCGGCACCGGGGGCTGCCGTCGCCGTGGCTGACCCTGATCATCACCCTCGACGAGCCGCTGAGCATCGCCGCCCATCCCGATCCGGGCGCCGCCCCCGGCGACTACGCCACGCTGCTGGGCGGCCTGCACCTCACACCCGCGCTGATCGAGATGCCGGGACGGCAGTCCGGGATCCAGGTCGCGGTCAGCCCACTCGGCGCGCGGGTCCTGCTGGGGCTGCCGGCGGGCGAACTGGCCGCGGCCGACGTCCACGCCGACGACGTACTGGGCGCGGACGTGCGCGAGGTCCACGAGCGGGTGCGCGAGGCGCCCGACTGGGCCGCCCGCTTCGCCGCCGTCGACGACTGGCTGCTGCGCCGCATGTCCCGGCACGAGGCCGCGCACCCGATCGCGACCCCGGTGGCGGACGCCTGGCACCTCCTCCTGTCGGCGCACGGTCTGCTACGGATCGACAGCCTGGCCGCCGAGACCTCCGTCAGCGAGCGACACCTGCGCAACCGCTTCCGCACCGAAATCGGCCTCACCCCCAAGGCAGCCGCCCGCGTCATCCGCTTCGACCGCACCCGACGCCGCCTCGCGTCCCGCCCCGACGCCATCGACCTCGCCCAACTCGCCGCCGACTGCGGCTACGCAGACCAGTCCCACCTCGACCGCGAGTTCTCAACCCTGGCCGCCTGCACCCCCACCAACTGGCTCGCCCAGGAACACCAGAACATCCGCTCCGGCCACCACCCACCCGCATGACCGACACCATCAAGGGGCCGCCCGCCCTCTGACCGGACACCACGGTCGACCGGTGCAGATGCTCCACCCCACCATCCGGGCATGCGTGCGCGCGACGAAGACACACCGCCCCGCCGGACCCCGCCAACAAGCCACCCGCCCCACGCATCCGGCCGCCCCTTCCCGGTCATGACCCGACGCCGCGACCGCACCCGCACCCGCACCCGCACCCGCCGGGCAGCCCACCCCAACGCAATCAACCTCGCGCGCCGTACCACCGACTGCCCCTACACAACCGACCCCACCCCGCCAACACCCCACACATCCGACCCGCCCTCCACATCCACGCCCCGGGCCGCGACTCACGCGCCACTACCCGGCAGCCCACCCCGGCGCCATCGACCCCGCACACCTCACCACCAATAGCGGCCACGCAGACCGGCCCCATCCCGACCGCGGCTTCTCGCCCCTAGCTGCCTGCAAGGCACACCCCCGCCAACCAATCACCGCCCACCCCACACACCCGGCCAACCCTCCGCACCCATGCCCCCGCCCTTCGACCCCATCCGAGGCACCTGACAGCCCACCCCGGCGCCATCAACCCCCCGCGCACCCCACCACCGACAGCCCCCTACACAGACCAGCCCCACCCCGACCGCCCCTTCTCCCCCAGCCGCCTGCAAGGCACACCCCGCAAGAGTTCCGAAACGTCCAATCCACGCACCGCCCGCCCGAGCGAAGCTGGTCAGGTCAACCCGACGAGACGGGCGCATGCCCGTGAGATGGAGGTACGCCATGGCTGAGACAACCCGCAGCACCAAGCAGCCGCCCGCCCCGCAGGTGTGGCCCACGTTCCGGGCGCGGGATGCCCGTGCGCTCATCCGTTTTCTTGTCGATGTCTTTGGCTTCGAGGAGACCGTGGTCCATGGCGACGGCGACCGGGTCGATCATGCTCAGCTCAGTTGGCCCGAGGGGGGTGGCGTCATGCTGGGTTCCGTGCGTGAGGGGGCGGAGGTGGCCGACGGGCCGACGCCGCCCGGTTCCTTCAGCGCGTACGTCGTCACTGCAGACCCGGACGGGGTGCACGCCCGGGCCAAGGAGGCGGGCGCGGAGATCGTCATGGATCTGCATGTCACCGACTACGGCTCCCGGGACTTCGCCGCCCGTGACCCGGAGGGGAACCGGTGGTACTTCGGCACCTACGCAGGAGAGCCGCGCTGAGGCTCGCCGACGGCCCCGTCGGGCAGGGCGGACCGTACGTCGATCGCCGTGAGCGCCAGTGCCAGCGGGCCGGGTGCCAAAAACGCGAGCGGTACGAGCATCCAGGCACACACGGCGGCCGTCGCGACCGCGAGGAGTACCAGGGCGCTGCCGCCCACGTCCCGTGAGGCCGCCCGGGCGGCCCCGCGGACGGCCGCCGGCCAGTCAGTGAGGGACTCGGGGCGGGCGCACGCCCGCAGGGCGACCACCGTGGCGCAGGCGCCGATCGCGGCGGCCACGGCGGCGAAGAGAGGTGCTCCCGGCAGCCCGGCACCCGCCAGGGCCAGGTCGGCGGCGAGCAGCAGCGCGCCCGTCAGGGCGACGAGTCCCGCCACCAGGTCGCCCGCCCACAGCCGCCGTCGCAGCAGGGCGAAGTAGCGCCCCGCGGTGGCGGGTTGGTCCTCCCGGGCGCCACGCAGCACCGCGCAGGCCGTCGACAGCGCGGCCGGCGCGGTCAGCAGGGGCAGGCACACGGCGGCGGTGGCGAGGCCGACGCTGAGCATGTCGGCGAACAGGGTCATACGGGGGCCGAAGACCTCACCGGGCTCCCGTGTCCGTGCTCGGCTCATCGTGCTCACCCCTTCAGTCCTGAGCTGGCCATGCCCTCCACCAGGAACCGCTGGAAGGCGAGGAAGAACAGCACGATCGGCAGCAGCGCGATCACCGACATCGCGAACATCGGGCCGAACGCCGACTGGCTGGAGGCGTCCACGAACGACCGAAGGGCGAGCGTCAGCGTGAACTTGTCCGGGTCGAAGAGATAGATCAGCTGGGTGAAGAAGTCGTTCCAGGTCCAGATGAAGGTGAAGATCGCCGTGGTGATCAGCGCGGGACGCGTCAGCGGCAGGATCACCTGGAAGAAGCTCCGGAACGGCCCGCACCCGTCGATCCGCGCCGCCTCCTCCAGCTCCCTCGGCAGCCCCCGCATGAACTGCACGATGAGGAACACGAAGAACGCCTCCGTGGCGAGGAACTTGGGCAGGATCAGCGGCCAGTACGTGTTCACCAGGCCGAGCTTGTTGAAGATGATGTACTGCGGGATCAGCACCGCGTGGTGCGGCAGCATGATCGTGGCGATCATGAACGCGAACAGCGGCCCGCGCAGCCGGAACCGGAGCCGGGCGAAGGCGTAGGCGGCGAGCGAGCAGCTGACGACGTTGCCGACGACCGCACCACCCGCGATCAGCAGCGAGTTGCCGAGCAGCCGCCAGATCGACACGTCGTTCACGCCGTCCAGCGCGGTCTTGTAGTTCGACCACTCAAGGTGGCCGGGCAGCAGGTCGAGGCTGGCGATGACCTCGTCGGCCGGCTTGAGCGAGGTGGCGAGCAGCCATGCCAGCGGATAGAGCATCACCAGCAGCGCGACCAGGCACCCGATGTGGACGGCGACGCGTCCTCGGCCAACAGGCTTGCGGGGAACGGCGGTTGGGGCTGTTGCTGTCATCGCTCCCCCTCGGAGGCGTAGAAGACCCAGGTGCGCGAGGTGCGGAACAGCACCGCGGTGACGACGCCGATAATGATCAGCAGCACCCAGGCCATGGCGGAGGCGTAGCCCATGTGGGAGGCGACGAAGCCGCGGTCGTAGAGGTAGAGGGTGTAGACGAGGGTCGAGTCGGCGGGACCGCCCTTGCCGCCGCTGACCGCGAAGGCGGGCGTGAACACCTGGAACGCCTGGATGGTCTGCAGGACCAGGTTGAAGAACAGCACCGGGGAGAGCATCGGCACGGTGACGGACACGAACTGCCGCCATTTCCCTGCCCCGTCCACGGCCGCCGCCTCGTACAGCTCCGCCGGGATCTGCTGCAGTCCGGCCAGGAAGATGACCATCGGCGCGCCGAACTGCCAGACCGTCAGCAGCGCCACGGCCAGCAGCGACCAGCCGGGCTTGTTGATCCAGCCGCCGGAGCCGAGGAGGTTGTCCACCGTGCCGCCGTCGTTGAACACGGCACGCCACACCAGGGCGACGGACATGGACGCGCCGAGCAGTGAGGGCGCGTAGAAGGCGGAGCGGTAGAAGCCCTTGCCGCGCCTCATGTTCTTCAGGGCGAGCGCGACGCCGAGGGCGAGGGCGAGTTGCAGGGGCACGGCGATGACGACGTACGTCAGGGTCGTGGTGACCGAACGCCAGTAGCGCGGGTCCTCGGTGAACATCTGCGTGTAGTTGCGCAGACCCACCCAGTGCGGCGCGTTGAACAAGTCGTAGTCGGTGAAGGACAGATACAGCGAGACGGCCATCGGCAGCAGCGTCAGGACGATCGCGCCGAGCACCCAGGGCGAGAGGAACACCCAGGCGGCGCCCTCGCGTTCGCGTTTGGGGCGGCGTGCGGGGGCGGACGTGGAGCGGGGCGGGCGTGCGGTGGAAGCGGGGATGTCGGTGGTGGTCATGACCTCAGCTCCGCCTTGGCCTCGGTGATGTAGTTCTCGGCCGCCTCGCGCGGCGACATGCGCTCGTACGACACCTGGTCGTAGTCGCGTGCGAAGGTGGTCTGCAGGGCGTTGTCGCCGGAGGGCGGGGCCTGCGGCGGGTCCTTGAGGGTGCCTTCCAGCGACGCCTGGTAGTCGGCGACGGTCTTGTCGAAGTCCTTGAGCTGCGAGGCGGTCTGCTCGCGGATGGTCTCGTTGACGGGGATGCCGCGGGTCGCGCCGAGGATCTTCGCCGCCCGGTGGTCGTTGAGGAGGAAGTCGACGAGTTCGGCGGACTCCTTCGGGTGGGAGGTGTCGGCGGCCACGCCGAGGAACATCGACGGCTTGTAGTACTGACCGGGCGTGCCGTCCGTGCCCGACGGCATCGGTGCCAGCGCGACCCCGCCCTTGACGATGGCGAGGTAACCGCTGGCCGGGGCGTCCCAGTTGAAGTCGGAGGAGGCCGTGCCGCGGCCGAGCGGGGTGTTCTCGACGGTGCCGTCGAGCTGGGTGGTCTGCTCGGCCCTGGAGACCGTGCCCTCCCGGCGCAGCCGGTCCGCGAAGGTCCACCAGCGGGTGAGGTCCGAGGCGGTGAAGCCGAGCGAACCGTCCTTGGTGTAGAGCGACTTGCCCTGGCCGCGCAGCCACACCTCGAAGGCGTCCTCGCTCTGGCCGGGGTCGGTGGCTCCGGGTTTGCCGGTCTTCTTCGCCAGGGCGCGCATGGCGTCCGCCCATTCGCTCCACGTCCAGCCCTGTTTCGGCAGGGGCACCCCGGACGCCTTCCACGTCGCGACGTCGTAGACGAGGGTCTCGGTGCCACGGCCCTGGGGGACGGCGTACAGGGTGCCGTCCACGCGGCCCGTGGCGAGGAGGCCCGCGTCGATCTCGCTCGTGCGCAGGGCGCTCTTGACCTTGCCGAGATCGAGCAGCACGTCTCCGGAGGCGTACTGGTCGATCTGGCGGTAGTCGAGCTGCATCACATCGGGTGCGTCGCCGCCGGTGGCCTGGATGGCGAGTTTCTGCTTGTAGGCGTCGTATCCGGAGAACGACGTCTGCACCCGCACCCCGGGGTGCTGTTTCTCGAACAGGGCGACGGCCTGCTCGGTGCGTGCCGCGCGGTCGGGGTTGCCCCACCATGTGTAGCGCAGCACGACCTTGCCGCCGGCGGCCGTGTCCCCGGATCCCCCGCACCCGGCCAGCACCGCGCAGAGCGCCAGTGCTGCGGCCGAAGCGCAGAACCCCTTTGTCCTGTGTCCGGGCATGCCGAGGTCACCTCTTCCTCTCCTCGGTCTTCGGTCGGAGCTCCCTGACGCCCCCTCAACTGACTTGTGTGTGGCGCTATTTGACTTCGTACGGCAGTGTCGTGCCGGGCAGCGCGTACTCGTCGCGGCGGCCGCACATGCCGTAGCCGCCGAGCCGGGTGGGGGCGCTCTCGTGTGCGGTCGACGCGGTGAGATAGGCCGGTTCGCCCGCCTCCAGTGCGTCGAGCTGCGCGCCCGTGCGTTCGGCGGTGGCCAGCGCGCCGGCCCGCCACAACTCCCGCCAGTGCGGCACCTTGTCGCGCACCAGCCGGGCGGCCGCCCGCTGGAACTCCAGATAGGGCCCGTTGTCCCCGGCGACGAGGGCCTCGCGCAGGACGAGATAGCCCTCGACGGCGAGATCCCGGCGGCGGCGCGCGGCCGTCTCCGTCTCGACTCCCGTACCGGGCGGGAGCGTTGCGGCGGCCGCGTACCTCTCCGGGTCGGCGAGCACGTCGGGCGGGAAGGTGAAGACGGCGTCCCCGGCCTCGGGCAGTCCGCTGTTCTGCATCAGCACGGTGATGCGCAGTTCGCCGCCCTGCACCATGCGGTGCACGGTGCCCGGGGTGAACCAGGCGACCGAGCCGGGCTGCAGCGGGATGTCGCGGTAGCCGTCGGGGCTGAGGGTCTGCACCGCCCCGCGGCCGCCGGTGACGACGTACGCCTCCGTGCACACCAGGTGCAGATGCGGGCTGCCGCCGCACACGCCGTCGGCGGCCTCCCAGTCGTAGGCGCTGAGGTGGGACAGGCCGACCGCGCCGGGCAGCGGGTGGGGCAGCTCGGGTTCGCTCACCACGGCAGGCCCTCCAGATGGCTGCCGACGCGGTCGCGGTCCCAGGCTCCGTCGGCGACGACGACCCGGTAGCGGTAGTGGAAGGACGCGCCGGGCGGCAGCTCGAACTCCTCGAAGAACGCCCAGGAGAAGGCGACGGTGGGGATCGGCTCGGAGCGCACGAACCAGTGCGACTCGTGGATCGCGGCCGGGTCGAGGTTCTCGGGCGCGTGCGCGAAGACGAGCGTGGAGTGCGCGTCGACGTCGTCGTGCTCGGTGGTGAAGGCCAGCCAGGGGCCCTGGGTGCCCATCAGCTTGCCCGCGTCCGCGCCCGCTCCCCCGTCGGCGTCGGGGCCGAAGACTGTGCCGCCGGTGAAGTCGCGGGCGCCGCGCCATTGCAGTCCGGTGTAGCCGGCCATGTCCCGGCCGTGGGTGGTGGGCGAGCCGAAGGCCAGCGGTGTGTCACGGACGTTGGTGAGTTCGATCGACCAGTCGAGGGCCCAGGCGCCAGCGTCCTCGTCGACCGAGTGGACGGTGATCCCGCGCGTCTCGCGCGCCCACTCGGCGCCGCCGTTCTCCACCCAGGTGAGGGCCTCGGTGAAGGCGAGCCGGTCGTTCTCGACCGTGAACTCCGGGAAGCCGTCGTGCCGCATCGAGCCGACCCGCTCGGGCAGTCGCAGATAGCCCTCGCCGTGGACGTAGCAGTTGCCGCCCCAGAAGTTCTGCCCGGACAGATGGCTCGCCGTCATCTGCAGGCCCTTGTGCCAGCGGTGGTCGCTGGGGCGGTAGCCGGTCACGGTGCGCCCGCCGAGGGTGCGCAGGGGGTGGGCGTAGGGCTTGCGCGATTCGAAGGCGTCGGGGTCGGGACGGTAGACGTAGCGGAGGATCTCGGTGCCGTCCGGCGCCGCGACCGCGACGTGGTCGCCGTACGCGTGATGGACGTGGATGCTCATGCGCGCTCCTTGGGGGCCCAGTGGGGGTGGTCGCCGTGCATGGCCTGGTAGAAGGGGTCGCTCGGTGCGATCTCGCCCGCGAGCACGGGCAGTCCGGTGAACGCCGCCTTGTAGAGGGCGGCGGCGAATTCAAGGGTGGCACGCGCGTCGGGACCGCTGCCCGGAGGTCGTACGCCGTGGTCCTGCGCGTCGAGGAGGGCGCCGAGCTGCGCGGTGTGCGAGCTGGGGACGTCGGCGGCGGGTGTGCGCCAGGCCTCGGCGCGTTCGGGGGCGACGTGCGGGGCGGGGGTGTAGACCCAGTCGTCGTTGCGGTGCCCGTACAGATGGGTGAGTTCGATGGTGCCGTCGGCGCAGTCGACGCGGATGCGGCTCACCTCGTCCGGCGAGAGCACGCTGTTGACGACGGTCGCGAGGGCGCCGTTGCGAAAGCGCACCAGGGCCGTCGAGACGTCCTCGCTCTCGGTGTCGTGCACCAGCCGCGCCGCCATGGCCCGCACCTCGGCCCAGGGGCCGAGCAGATGCAGCAGCAGGTCGTACTGGTGGATGCCGTGGCCCATGGTCGGGCCGCCGCCCTCGAAGGCCCAGCGGCCCCGCCACGGTACGGCGTAGTAGGCGGCGTCACGGTGCCAGGTGGTCTGGCAGTGCGCGACCAGCGGGGTGCCGAGCTCACCGCCGACGATCAGCTCGCGGGCGTGCACGGCGCCGGAGCCGTAGCGGTGCTGGAAGACCACCGAGGCGTAGGCCCCCGACGACTCCTCCGCCGCCGCGATCGCGTCGTACTCGGCGAGCGAGAGGCACAGCGGCTTCTCGCACAGCACCCAGGCGCCCGCCTTCAGCGCCGCGGTCGTCTGCTCCCGGTGCAGGGACGGCGGGGTGCCGACGACCACCAGATCGGGCCGTACGGCGTCCAGCATGTCGTCCATCGAGCCGTACCCGGCGACCTCGCCGCCGGCCAGCTCGCGGAACGCGTCCAGCCGGCCGGGGTCCACATCGACGGCCGCGACCAGCTCCACCCGGTCGGCGTGCGCTCTGAGCGCGGGCAGATGGCTGCTGCTGACGATGCCGCCGGTACCGACGACGGCGACCGAGCGACGGTGGGGGCGTGGGGGCATACGGCGCTCCTCGGACGTGCGGCGATCAAGGCAGGCAGAAAGCGCTTGCCGTCTGGGCGACCCTAGGGGTGGGCGCATGTCAGGACAACCCCCGTGCAGGAGATCCGGCGGATCGGGGGCTGGTCACGGGCGCATTCGCGCCGACATCCGGGGGCGCGCACCGGACTGTGATCGATTCACCTCCCCCGCCCACTCCCGCTCGTCCCAGGCTCGCTCCCCGCTCACCCCTCGCGGCGGCCCGCACAAGGCAGTCCCGGCATTGGCATGGACCTGTTCATGATCTCCGGCTAAGCTCTGCCGCGCATGCGTGAGAGCGCTCTCAAAGTTCTGCTGTTCCACCCCCACCTTGTTGGAACAACGAAGGGGCCACTGCCTTGAGACGCACAACAGCGATGCGCACCACCCTGTCCGCAGCCCTGCTCCTGGGGACCTGGGCGGCCGTCGGCAGCCAGGCGGCCTCCGCCACCGACACCCCCGCGCACTCCACCGAAGCACCCGCCTCCGCCCAGCTGCTGTCCGCGATGCAGCACGACCTGGGCCTGACCAAGAGCCAGGCCGCGGCACGTCTGGCCGCCGAGAAGACCGCGACGGCCGTCGAGCACAAGGCCAAGCGTGCCGCCGGTTCGTCGTACGGCGGCTCGTGGTTCGACGCCGCCGACGGCAAGCTGACCGTGGCCGTCACACGCGGCGCGGACACCGATGCCGTACGCGCCACCGGTGCGTCCGTGCGCCTCGTCGAGCACAGCGCACGGCAGCTCGACGCGGCGAAGGCACGCATCGACGCCCTGTCCGCACCCTCCGGCATCAGCAACTGGTACGTCGACGTCAAGACCAACAAGGTCGTCGTGAACGTCGTCACCGCCCACCAGGCTGACAACGATGTCCGCGCCTTCCTCGCCAAGGCGCGCAAGGCGGGCCCCGTCACGGTGAAGCACACCACTGAGGCACCGAAGACCTTCGCCGCCGGCACCGTGGGCGGCGACCCCTACTACACCGGCAACGTCCGCTGCTCCATAGGCTTTTCGGTGATCGGCGGCTTCGTCTCCGCCGGGCACTGCGACGTACACGCCGGTGCGGTGTACGGCTGGGACCACTCCTACGTCGGCAACTTCCAGGGCTCGTCGTTCCCCGACAACGACTACTCCTGGGTCAACGTCGGCAGCGGCTGGTGGACCGTGCCGGTCGTGCTCGGCTGGGGCACGGTCTCCGACCAGCTCGTCCGCGGCTCCGCCGAGGCTCCCGTCGGTGCGTCGATCTGCCGCTCCGGCTCCACCTCGCACTGGCACTGCGGCACCGTCCTGGCGAAGAACGAGACGGTCAACTACAGCGAGGGCGCCGTCCACCAGATGACGAAGACGAGCGTGTGCGCCGAGCCCGGCGACTCCGGCGGCTCCTTCATCAGCGGCGACCAGGCCCAGGGGGTCACCTCCGGCGGCTGGGGCAACTGCAGCTCCGGCGGGGAGACCTGGTACCAGCCGGTCAACGAGATCCTCAACCGGTACGGGCTGACGCTGCAGACGGCGTGACGTAGGGCTGTTGGTGGTGAACGGGCTTCGCCGGGTGGAGAGTTGGCGAAGCCCGTTCGTCATGTGCGGTCAGTCGGCTGCGCGTTGAGCCGGCCAGGATCTACCGGAACGCGGCGATGTGGTCGTGGGTCCAGTCGGCGAACGTGCGCGGCGGGCGGGAGAGGATCCGCTCGATGTCGGGGCTGATGCGCTGCTCGGCAGGGGTGGGATCGCCCAGGATGTCGAGCGTGGTGTCGGCCACGGGCTCGGGCATGAACCGCAGCATCTGGGTGCGGGCCTCCTCGCGGGTCTGCTCGTCGAAGCGGACCGGTTCGCCGAGGGCGTCGGCGATGGTCCGGGCGCGCTGCCGGGGTGTGGAGAGGGCGGGGCCGGTGAGTTCGTAGGTCCGCCCCTCGTGGCCGTCCTCGCGCAGCGCCACGGCGGCGACCTCCGCGATGTCGGCCGGGTCGACCACGGGCAGGCCGACGTCGGCGAAGGGCGCGGCGATCACGCGCCGGGTGCGGACGGACTCGGCCCATGCGTAGGCGTTGGAGGCGAAGCCGCCGGGTCGCAGGATCGTCCAGTCGAGGCCCGACTGCTCCACGGCGTCCTCGATGGAGCGGGCGATGCCTCCGTGGGAGACGGACTCCGGCCGGGTCGCGGCTCCTTGGGAGGACAGCAGGACGACTCGTCGGATGCCCGCGGACTTGGCGGCGTCGAGGAGGTCGGGCGCGCTGAGATGGTGGGCGCTGGGGCCACCGTTCTGCAGGAAGAGGGCTTCCGCCGAGTCGAACACCGGCCGCAGGCTGTCGGGTTGGGTCAGGTCGGCCCTGATGTGCCGTACGCCTTCCGGTGCGTCCGTGGCCTCGATGGCCCGGGATGTCGCGGTCACCGGCCGGCCGGCTGCCGCGAGGATCTGCACGAGCGAGCGGCCCACGTTGCCGGTCGCCCCCGTCACTACGATCACGAGCAACTCCCCTTGTCGTTTCGGTTGGTTGTCGACGGGGACGGACGCTAACACCGTCGGTATAGTAGGTACCTAGAGGAAAGTGACTGTCCCGGAGGGGTGTGCAGATGGCCGTCGGGGAGATGGGGGCGACAACCACCGGGAGCGATCCGGAAGTTGCCTGTCCGATCAGTCCGGTCGTGGACATCGTGTTCAGCCGGTGGACCACGCCGATCCTGTGGAGCCTGCATACCTACGGCCGGCAGCGGTTCGTCGAGTTGGAACGGCGCATCACGAAGATCACGCCGAAGGTGCTCACCCAGAGGTTGCGGCAGTTGGAGCGCGACGGTCTCGTCGTACGCACGTATCACCCGGAGGTGCCGCCCCGGGTCGAGTACGAGATCAGCGAACTCGGCCGCAGTCTCGGGCCGTTGTTCGCGCATCTCGCGGAGTGGGCCTCCGGGCATCTGGACGAGGTGGAGCGTGCGCGGGAGGGGTATGACGCGCAGTCGGCGTGAGCAGGGGGGTTCGGCTTGTCGGCGGGGCGGCGTGATCGAGTGGGGCGAGCGTCGGACGGACGGCGGCTGCTGCGTCGAGCGGGCGTTCCGTCTCGGCCGTGAAGTAGGCGCAGTTCCGGGGGTGTTGTGGCTGCCTTCCCCGACTGCCGCCTCGTCGCCCCCTCCCCTGGTGCTGCTGGGGCATGGCGGCAGCGGCCACAAGAGAAGCGGGCGGGTTGTCGCTCTGGGCCGGTGGTTCGCGTCGTCGGCCGGGGTTGCCGCGTTGGCGATCGACGGGCCCTGTCACGGCGACCGTGTCCCCGACGGTCCGCTGTCCCCCGCGGAATACCAGGCCCGCATAGCCGCGGAGGGGATCGAAGTCGTCCTCGATCGCATGACGGACGACTGGCGGGCGTGCGTGGATGCGCTCGCGGCCCTGGACCTCGTGGACGGCGACCGTCTCGCCCACCTCGGGATGTCGATGGCGACGCGCTTCGGCATTCCGCTCGCGGCGGCCCTTGGCGACCGCCTCCGTTGCGCCGTGTTCGGCAAGTTCGGCCTTCGCCAAGGCCCCGCCCTGCACAGGGAGTTGGAGGTACCGGAACGCGTGGCGGCGGACGCGGGCCGCATCACCGCTCCCGTCCTGTTCCACCTTCAGTGGCACGACGAGGTCTTTCCGCGGGACGGCCAGCTCGCCCTCTTCGACGCCTTCGGATCACAACAGAAGGAACTGCTCGGCTACAACGGCGCCCACAGCGAGACCGAACCCGCTGCCGTCGTGCTCTGGCGTGACTTCGTGTGCCGGCACCTTCGTGGTGGTGGGCGGTAATTCGGTGGTGGTGGGGTGGTGGGGTGGTTAGCGTCGTCGGGTGATTCATGAGGATCCGCTGGCGTATGCGATCGGGCTCGAAGGGCTTGCACTGTTGCGGGCGTTCACCGGTGGGCGTGACCGTGCGTTCGTCGAGGCTCGGCTTGCCGAGATCCGGGAGTTGCTCGACGACGAGTCGCTGGGCAGTGCGGCGGTCGATGTCGTCGACGTGGGCACGGTCGACGGCTACGAGATCTGGTCGCGGACGTACGACGGCCCCAACTCGGCGTTCGACTTCGACGAGCCGGTGATCGGGGACATCCTCGACGGGATACCGCCCGGCGACGCTCTGGACGCCGCTTGCGGCACCGGGCGGATGGCGGCTTTGCTGGCGCCGCGCGGCCACCGCGTGGTGGGCGTGGACAGCTCGCCGGACATGCTCGCCCGGGCACGCGCACGCGTCCCCGAAGGCGACTTCCGGCCGGGCACACTGCAACAACTGCCCGTGGCCAACGACTCCGTGGACCTGGTCGTCTGCTCCCTGGCCCTGACGCATGTGCGCGACCTGGGGCCGGTGATGGAGCAGTTCGCGAGGGTGCTGCGCCCCGGCGGTCATCTGGTGATCTCGGACATGCATCACGAGTGGGTGGCGCGAGGCATGGTCCCGCCGGTGCGTCTGCCGGACGGTACCCGGGGCCGTCTCACGAGCTACCGGCACCCCACCGGGGACTATCTGCGGGCCGCGCTGTCGGTCGGGTTGCAGGTGCGGCGCTGCGAGGAACCCCTGCCCGCCAAGCCTTCCGCCGCGCAGATCCCGTCCGGCCGACGCGAGCCGGGCCCGTGGGAGCTCTGGCCGTGGTGTCTGGCCGACCTGGTGCCCGAGGCCGCCGAGGCGGCGAACGAGGGGACACCGGTGGAGGTCATCTGGCACTTCCAGCTGGCCGGAACCTGAGTCCCGCTTCGCTCACTCACGAACCGTCGGGACCGGCGGCCGTCGTTTTCCCCGTACGGCACCCGAACCCGCCGTCTTGAGCAGGCGACGGAAGGTGGGGCACTCGGCGTGGCTCGGCGCGGGGCAGGCGGCGGCGTGCCGCAAGGAGTCGCGCAGGACGCCGAGTTCGCGGATCGTCCGGTCCAGCTCGTCGGCCTTGGCGGCCAGCATCTCGCGGTCGAGGACCGGTGCTCCGTCCGGTGCGAACATGCGGGCGATCTCGTCGAGGGAGAACCCGGCGGTGCGCCCCAACGCGATCAGCGCCAGTCGCTCCAGTACGCCGGGGTCGTACTGGCGGCGCAGCCCCCGCCTGCCGATCGAGGAGATCAGCCCCTTCTCCTCGTAGAAACGCAGCGTCGACGCGGGGACGTCGGCGCGCTGTACCACCTCGGCGATGTCCAGTTCTGTCATCCTCTTTACCTCAAGTCGACTTGAAGTGGCACGGTGTCATCCCGGTCGGAGGAAGGCAAGGAGAGGGAGGCGATCATGGGCCCCGCACGCAGGAACGACGACGCACAGGCGGCTCGCTGGAACGGGCCCGGCGGCAATGCATGGGTCGAGTTGCAGCCGGTGCTGGACGAGATGTTCCGGCCTCTGGAGACCCTGCTCGTCGATGCCGTGTCCGCGCAGAAGCCGGGCCAGGTGCTCGACGTCGGCTGCGGCACCGGTGGTGTCACGCTGGCGCTCGCACGGCGGCTCGGTCCCGCGAGCCGCTGCGTCGGCGTCGATATCTCGGAGCCGCTGGTCACCGCCGCCCGGGAGCGCGCCGAGCGGGAGGCCACACCGGCGTCCTTCGTTCATGCCGACGCCCAGGATCACGCGTTCGAGTCCGCGGCCTTCGACGCCGTCGTCTCGCGCTTCGGTGTGATGTTCTTCAACGACCCCGTCCGCGCGTTCGCCAATTTCCGGCGCGCCTCGACGGACCGGGCCCGGCTGCGGCTCGTCGTGTGGCGCGGTCCTGCGGAGAACCCGTTCATGACGACGGCCGAACGCGCCGCGGCCCCTCTGGTGCCGGGCCTTCCCACCCGACGTCCGGACGAGCCGGGGCAGTTCGCCTTCGCGGACCCCGACAGGGTGCGGGGCATCCTGACGGACGGCGGCTGGGCGGAGATCGACCTGCGGCCGGTCGACGTCGAGTGCGTCTTCCCCGAGTCCGCCCTGCTCCGCTACCTCACGCGGCTGGGTCCGGTGAGCCAGGTGCTGGGCGGGCTGGACGAGGACCGCCGCAAGCAGGTCGTCGAGACGGTCCGCGCCGCGTTCGACCCGTTCGTCGAGGGCGAGCACGTGCGCTTCACGGCGGCCTGCTGGGACGTCGACGCCCGGGCGTCGTCCGAGGCTCAGACGCGAAAGTTTCGTTGATCCACACGCTCTTTCCCGGGGCCGCGAGGACAGCGCATAGTGAGGGTCCAGTCTTCCGGGGTGAGGAACAGGATGACGAGCAAGCAGGCCCTGATCGTTCGCGGCGGCTGGGAGGGGCACCGCCCCGTCCAGGCAACGGAGTTGTTCCTGCCGTTCCTCGAAAGCAGCGGTTTCACCGTGCGGATCGAGGAGAAGACCGATGTCTACGCCGATGCCGACGCGATGGCCGGCACGGATCTCGTGGTGCAGTGCATCTCGATGTCGGAGATCACCCCCGAGCAGCTGTCGGGACTGACCGCGGCGATCGAGGCGGGCACCGGCTTCACCGGCTGGCACGGCGGCATCGTCGACTCCTTCCGCGCCTCATCCGACTATCTCCACCTGGTGGGCGGCCAGTTCGCGACGCACCCGGGCAAGGAGCCGTGCGAGCGCCGCGGGGAGCAGGAGGACAACTTCCTGCCGTACGTCGTCAACATCACCGAGCGCGGCCGCGAACACCCCGTCACCGCGGGCATCGAGGACTTCGAGTTGTGCACCGAGCAGTACTGGGTGCTGCACGACGACCTGATCGACGTCCTGGCCACCACCACGCATCCGGCCCGTTCGTGGCAGCCCTGGCACCGGCCCGTCACGGTGCCGGCGATCTGGACCCGGCAGTGGGGCGCCGGGCGGATCGTGGTGACGACGCCCGGGCACAGCCTGGACGTCCTGGAGAACCCGAACGTCCGCACGGTCATCGAGAGGGGCATGCTGTGGGCGACGCGCACCGTGTCGGCGTCGTAGGTCTCGGGGTCATCTCCCGCGCGTATCTGGACACCCTCGCCGGTCATCCCTCTGTACGCATCACCGCGGTCGCCGACCTCGACGCCACACGCTCCGCCGCGGTCGCCGCCGAGCTGCCCGGTGTGGCGGCGCGGACCGTCGAGGAGCTGCTGAGCAGTCCGGACGTGGACACGGTGCTGAACCTCACCGTCCCCGCGGCCCACGCCGAGATCGCCCTCGGCGCCATTGCCCGGGGGAAGCATGTCTACGGGGAGAAGCCGCTCGCCGCCACCCTCGCCGACGCGCACACCGTCGTCGAGGCCGCCGCGAAGGCGGAAGTCGCCGTGGGCTGCGCCCCGGACACCGTGCTGGGCACCGGCATCCAGACGGCGCGGGCCGCGGTGGAGACGGGGACCATCGGCCGGCCTCTGTCGGCGTCGGCGGTGATGGTCACGCCGGGGCACGAACGCTGGCATCCCCAGCCCGACTTCTACTACACGACCGGCGGCGGCCCCCTGCTCGACATGGGGCCGTACTACCTCGCCTCCCTCGTCCACCTGCTGGGTCCGGTGCGTGCCGTGACCGGAGCCTCCAGTCGGCTGCGCGGTGAGCGGGTCATCGGTTCCGGCCCGCGCACGGGCGAGCGGATCCCGGTCGAGGTGGACACGCATGTCTCCGGGGTGCTGGAGCACACGAGCGGGGCCCTGACGACGATCACGACCAGCTTCGACGGGGTGGCCACCACGGCGGCGCCGATCGAGGTCCACGGCGAGACGGGCACGCTCGCGGCGCCGGACCCGAACCGGTTCGACGGCGAGGTGCGGCTCTTCGCGCTCGGCGCGGAGCAATGGACCACGCTCGCACCGTCGGCGGGCTACGCCGGCGGCTCGCGCGGTGTCGGCTTGCTGGACTTCGTCACCGCGGACGGCGGGCGGGCCGCGCGCGCGAGCGGCGATCTGGCCCTGCATGTGCTGGAGACGATGACCGCTCTGCTGCGTTCATCCGCCGAGGGCCGGCGGATCGAGCTGACGACCTCCGCGGCGCCCCCCGCCCCGGTTCCGCTCACGCCGGTCGAGGAGTGGAGGGAGCGGGCCTGGCCCGTGGCGCGGTGAGCACGTGGGCCTTCGTGTGCACGGCCGGCGTCAGGCGACCTCGGCGGCCACGTCCATTCCGCCGGGCTCGGCCGTGGGCGTCGCCTCCCGTGAAGGGACGGGCTTGCGGATCAGGAGGAGTGCCGCGTCGTCGTGGAGCCGGCCGCCGACATGGTCGAGGAGTTCGTCGTGGAGGGCGCCGAGGGTGCGGGCCGGGTCGTCGCAGGCATGGCGCGCCAGGCCCTCGTCGAGCGGATAGAACTCACGGCCGCCGTCGCGAGCCTCGGTGACGCCGTCGGTGTAGAGCAGCAGCTGGTCGCCGTCGGCGAAGGGCAGCACGCTGAGGCGGGGGACGTGATCGGTGAGCGCGCGCAGTCCGAGGGGCGGGGCGGGCTGCGCGGGCTCCACGGCCTCGACGCCTCCTGACGTACGCACCAGCAGGGGTGGTGTGTGTCCGCAGTTGACCATCTCCAGCTGCCCCGTCCGCGGGTACCCGGCGACCACGGCGGTGACGAAGTCGTCGCTGCCGAGATTGCGCGCGAGGCTGCGCTCGATGCGCTCGACGACGGCGAGGAGATCGGGCTCGTCGTAGGCGGCCTCGCGGAAGACACCCAGCACCAGCGCGGCGGTCCCCACGGCCGGCAGCCCCTTTCCGCGGACGTCGCCGACGATCAGCCGTACCCCGTACGGCGTCGGGATCAGGGCGTACAGATCGCCGCCGATGCGGGCCTCGGCCGCCGCGGCGCTGTAGCGCACGGCCACCTGAAAGGGGCCGACGGTCGACGGGACGGGCTTGAGCAGGGCGTGCTGGGCGGTCTCCGCGACCGAGCGCACGGCGGCGAGGACCCGCTCGCGGTAGGCGCGCAGTCCGCTGGCCAGGGCACTCGCCAGGGTGACGGCCGCCAGGGCGGACAGCAGCGCCCCGAGCTCCTGGCCGGAGATACCGTCGCGGACGCCGAGGGCGGCACCGAGACCCACGGCGAGGAGGCCGACGGACAGGACGCCGCGCGGCCCGTTGGTGGTGGCGGCCAGGGCGGGCCCGGCCGCGAGCATGGGCAACCAGACCATCCCGGCTCCACCGGCCATGTCCGCGAGCACGATCACGGCGACGATCAGCACCGGCAGCACGGGTGCCCAGGAGGTCAGTCGTGCCAGGGCGCGCCTGCGGGCCGAGCCTTCGGGACCGGCCGCTCGGTTCCTGGACGACCATATGGGCCGGCGACCGCCGTCCTGCGCTCGGGCGTGGCTCATATGTTCTTGCTGTCCTCTTCTGTGTACGGCACACGGGGCCAGGGATACGACGACGGAAATGCCCGTTTCTCCCAGGAAACGGGCTGCTCTCGGGCCCTCACAAGAAGAGAGTTTTCAGATAGTGAGCGACAGTCCCCTGGTCACGCGGCTCGCGGTCGGGATCAGCCGCTTGCGGATGTCCGGCATCCGAGAGAGCCGCTCGACCGGCAGCGAGACGCCGAGCGAGCCGAGCGTGTCCCCGCTGTAGACGGGTACGGCGGCACAGACCGTACCCAGGGAGTACTCCTCCAGGTCCGTGACCGCGGGCGCCTCGGGCGAGGAGTCCAGCCGCCGGAGCAGTTCCGGCAGGCTGGTGATCGTCCGTGGGGTGAGGTCGGCGAGATGGTGCCGGGACAGGTAGTCCCGGCGCGCGTCGTCGTCCAGTTCCCGCAGCACGGACTTGCCCAGGGCGGTCGCGTGGCCCGCGTCCTCGAAGCCCACCCAGAGGTCGACGCGGGGCGCCCGTGGGCTGTCCACGATCTCGGCGACACGGATCTCGCCGTCCTCGTAGAAGGTGAGGTAGGCGGCGGCCGCGAGTTCGTCGCGCAGTGCGGCGAGCGTGGGGCGCACCCGGTTGAGCAGCGCCTGGGCGCGACCCGTGGTCTGCATCGTCCGCAGCCGGTCCCCGAGGACGTATCCGCCGTCGTCGAGCTTGCGCAGATAGCCGTCGTGGACCAGCGTCCGCAGCAGGTGGTAGGCCGTGGCCAGGGGCAGCCCGGTCTCACGTGCCAGCTGTTTCGCCGGCGCGCCGTTCTCGTGCGCGCTCACCGCCTCCAGCAGGCGAAAGGCCCGCTGGACGGACGTGATCAGCGTCGGGCCGTCGTGCCCACCCATGGTTCCAGCGTGCGCCCGCCGCACCGAGGCGGCAACGCGGGGCCCTTGCGCCTCACCGCGGTCGCGCACAACACAATGCCGGAACGGGAGTTGTCCCGTTCCGGCATTGCACCGACCGCGGCCGCGCCCGGCGACGCGCGGCGCGGTCCGGCCTCTTGGCGGCAACTACTTGGCGGCAAAGGGAGCGAAGAACGAGCTGAGGTCGATCTCGTACTTGAAGCTGTCCTGCGTCGCGGGCTTGGTGACGTCGCTCTTCTCCACGGCCGAGGCCGGGAACGTCACGAAGCCGCTCTGCTGGGGGCCGTCGGCGTCATCGGCGAAACCGACACCGGCACCGAGGACGGACAGACCCGCGACGACGGCGGACACAACTGCGGCGCGCTGGAACTTGCGCATTATTTCGACCCTTTCTCACCTGGGCATGAGGCCCCGGAACGACTACTTAATGTGAGCATATACACGCAAAAGGTAGTAAAAGGGGCAAGACCACGGCCAACCTGGCCGGAAATACCTTGTGCGGCCCAGGACTCGGGGTCGATAGCCTGTCTCCGCCGTGCAGGACCCGCGCTCTGTCGAAGTGAGGTCGTGCCATGAGAGTGATCGTCGTGGGGGCGGGCATCGGGGGACTCACCGCCGCGGTGAGCATGCGTCGTCACGGCCATGAGGTCACCCTGGTCGAGCAGACGCCGCGGCTCACCGAGCTCGGCGCCGGGATCCAGCTCGCACCCAACGCCACGCGCGAGCTGCGCCGGCTGGGCCTGCTCGACGCGGTCGCCGCACAGTCGGCCCGGCCCGCCGCCGTGAGCTTCCGCTCCTGGTCCGACGGGAGCGAGATCTGCAGCTATGCGCTGGGGCGCGCGGTCGAGGAGGAGTTCGGGGCGCCCTACCTCCAGCTGCACCGGGCCGATCTGCGCGATGCCCTGGCCGCCGCGGTGCCGCCCCGGCTGGTGCGGCTGAACACCCTCGTCACGGAGATCGGCCAGGACGACCGGTCGGCCTGGGTGTCGACGGCGGGCGGCGAACGCCTGGTGGCCGATCTGGTGGTGGCCGCGGACGGCATCCGGTCGGCGGCCCGTCAGCGGCTCTTCGGCACGGACGAGGCGGTCTTCTCCCAGACCGCCGCCTACCGCGCGCTGCTCCCGGTCGACGAGGTGGCGGATGTGGGCCTGCCGGACTACGGAATCTGGCTCGGCCCGGGGCGCCACTTCGTCCACTACTGGCTGCGCCGCGGCGAACTCCTCAACGTCGTGGCCGTGTTCGGGACGCAGGTCGCCCAGGAGTCGTGGACGGCCCAGGCCGAACCGGGCGAGCAGCTGCGCGCGTTCGAGGGCTGGGACCCCCGGGTGCTCACCGTCCTGGAGCGCGCGGGCCAGGTCTTCCGCTGGGGCATCTACACCCGCACCCCGCTCGCCACCTGGCACACCGGGCGGGTGGCCCTGCTGGGCGACAGCGCCCACGCGATGGTGCCGTTCCAGGCCCAGGGCGCCGCGCAGGCGATCCTGGACGCGGCCGTGCTCGGCGACTGTCTGCGGCACGCGGCACCGTCCGACGTGCCCGACGCCCTCGACCGCTACGAGCGCCGGCGGCTGCCGCAGGCCACCAGCATGCAGGCCAGGTCCACGCGGGCGGGCGAGGAGTTCCATCTGCCGGACGGCCCCGAGGCCCGCGAGCGCAACGCCCGGATGGCGGCGTACGCGACCGAGCACCGGTTCATGCCGGTGGCGACGGCGTGGGGCGTCGACGTGCTGGACGAGCAGACGGCGTCCTGAACGTCCATATGCGCCACGGCACTTGGGCCGGTCAGGGGACGCCGATCTCGAAGAGCACATAGCCCGCGTACGAGCCCGACGCCACGGCCGCGACGGAGAGCAGGGTGCACAGCAGCGGCAGGCCGAGGGTGCGCAGCCGTACGGCGAGCGGGATGAACAGGGGGAAGGCGGGGAGCAGATAGCGGGAGACATTGCCGAAGATCTGCTGGCTGCCCAGGACCAGGGCGAAGGTGAGGACCGTGTGGACGGTCAGCACGGAGGGCGGGCGCAGCCGGATCAGCAGGGGAATCAGCACCAGGCCCAGCAGGACGACGAGCACCCCGATGATGTCCTCGACCAGGCAGGGGAACAGGTAGTCGGTGCGGCCGACGGCGAGGGACGTGAGGACGTCGAGGGTCTGTTCGCCGAAGTCGAAGGTGTGGGCCCAGGCGCCCTTCTGGAGTGCGAAGTAGCCGGTGAGGTCGCCCGTCCGGTCGCCGACATACAGGAGGTAGCCGAAAAGCCCCAGCGGCGCGACCAGGATTGCGGTCGCCGGGCGTGCGACGTCCTCCTGGCGGTGGTGCAGGGTGCGCAGCGCGGCGACGGTGAGGGCGGCGATGAGCGCCACCGCGGTCGGTCGGCTCAGTCCGGCGGCGAAGGTGAGCACTCCGGCGGTGAGCCAGCGGTCGTTCATCACGGCATGGCAGGCCCAGACCGCGAGGGCGACGTAGAGGGACTCCGAATATCCGGACCACTCGGTGCCCGAGCCGGGCCACACGGCCCACAGTCCCGCCGCCGCCAGGCCCGCGCGCCGGCCGCCGAACCGGGCGGTGACCGTGAAGATGCCGAGTGCGGCGACGAACGAGCAGACGACCGAGACCAGCAGCCCCGCGCCGTAGAGACCGAGGCCCGTGCAGTCGGAGGTCAGGCGCATCGCCGCGGGATAGAGCGGGAAGAACGCCGCCGAGTTGCCTTCCAGGGTGATCAGTCCGGTGGCTCCCGGGATCCGGACGAGTGCGGGGTCGTATCCGTGGGCGGCGATCTGCTGGTACCACCAGCCGTCCCAGCTGGCCAGGACGTCCCAGGCGTGGGCGCCGCCGCCGAAGCGCGGGTCCTTCCCGTGGAAGTCGCCCGTGGAGTTCAGCAGATGCATGAAGACGGTGAAGCCGATGAGCTTCAGCGTGCCGTAGACGGCCAGGACGGGCAGGCAGCGGCGGGCGCGGTACCCGGCCACGCGGAGCAGATCCGGGAGCCGGTCCCGTCCGTCGCGTACGAGGGAGCGGACCTCGGGGCGGTGGACCGGGGTCAGGGTGTCGTTCATGCGGCCGGGGATCCCGTCCGGCGGCGGCGGGCGGGGAACACCCAGGCGCGCAGCAGCAGGAAGCGCAGCAGGGTCGCGGCCAGGTTGGCGGCGACGAGCACACCGATCTCCGTGGCGCGTGCCGACCCGGGCGCCAGACGGTGCAGTGCGGCCAGCGATCCGCTGGTGAGGGCCAGTCCCACCATGAAGACCAGCAGCCCCTTGGCGTGGTGGCGCAGCGCCCCGCCCCGGCCACGCAGCCCGAAGGTGAGCCGGCGGTTCGCGGCCGTGTTGGCGAGTGCGCACAGCAGCAGTGCGACCGCGTTGGCGGCCTGGGGCCCGGTGACGGGGCGCAACGCGGCGTACAGCAGGACGTATCCGACGGTGCTGACGGCTCCCACCGCGGCGAAGCGCAGCAACTGGCCGGCCAGTCCGCCCGCCGGCGCGTCGACGCCCCGGCGCAGCCCGGCCGTCGGGAGGGTGCCGCGGGCCAGGGCGCGGCCGATTCTCGCGATGCCGCGCAGGTCCGCCAGGGCCGTGGCCAGGAGGTCGACACGGCTGTCGGGGTCGTCGACCCAGTCGACCGGCACTTCGTGGATGCGCAGTCCGGCGCGTTCGGCGATCACCAGCAACTCGGTGTCGAAGAACCACTCGGAGTCCTGCACCAGCGGCAGCAGCCGTTCGGCGACATCGCGCCGTACCGCCTTGAACCCGCACTGCGCGTCGGAGAAGCCCACCGCGAGCGTGGAGCGCAACAGGGCGTTGTAGCAACGTGAGATGACCTCCCGTCTGGGTCCGCGCACCACCCGGGAGCCGCGGGCCAGCCGGGTGCCGATGGCGATGTCGGAGTGCCCGGAGATCAGCGGGGCGACCAGCGGCAGCAGCGCGGCCAGATCGGTCGACAGGTCGACGTCCAGGTAGGCGAGGACCGGTGCCCGTGACCGGGACCAGGCCGCGTGCAGGGCCCGGCCCCGGCCCTTCTCGGCCAGCCGCAGCCACTGGGCCTCCGGCAGTTCGGCGGCCAGCTTCGCCGCGATCAGCGGAGTCTCGTCGGTGCTGGCGTTGTCCGCGACGGTGATCCGGAACGGATACGGGAAGGTCTCGCGCAGATGCGCGTGCAGCCGCCGCACGCTGCGCTCCAGGTCCCCCTGCTCGTTGAAGACCGGCACGACCACGTCCAGGACCGGCTCCCGTTGCTGCGCCGGCAGCGGCGTACGAAGCGGCAGTTGGTCCATGAGGTTTGTCACGATCCATCCAGGTTCGGGTGCGGGTGCAGGGCATGCCGAGGGCAGGCACGGCGCTACGGGGAAGGGGAACTTGCCGCGGGGTGCGGTGATCAGGGCCTGGGAACAGGGAGTCGGGCGGGCTGCGCGGTCTTCGCTATCCGGGGTCGGCCGAGCCCGACGAGGACGCCTCCGCCCTCGACGGTGTGCTGGACGGTGTGTGGGTCGGTGTCGCCGGCGCGGTGGTCGTCTCGGTGTTCCCGTCCGGCGGTGCCTCGGTCCTGGTGGTCGGCGGGGCGGAAGTCGCCGTGTCCGGTGTGCTCGTCGGGGTCGGTGTGGTGGTCGGGGCGGTCGGCCCGCCCGCGGCTCCGGTGGGGCTCTCGGAGGAGGTCGCACTCGGGGGTGCCGCCGTCGCGGTCGGGGTCGGGCCCGGGGACGCCGGACCCGTCGCCGGACGCGGCTGCGGATGCGGCGCCGTCGGCCGGTTCCCGCCCGGGTCGTGGGGCAGCATGAAGAAGCCGATGCCGAGTCCGGCGACGGCCAGGACGGAACCGGCGGCCCGCTGCACCGTTCGTGCCCGGCGGCGGGCCTGCACCCTGGCCCGCAGACGGGCCCCGTCCTCGGCCTCGAAGGGGGTGTACTCCTGGGAGTCGCGCATCATCCGCGCCAGCTCCCGCTCGAAGTGATCCATCGCTACCCCTTCACCCCACCGGCTCGATGACGTCGGACAGGATGCGGCGCAGGCGCGCCACGCCACGCGACGCGTGGGACCGGGCGGTGCCCAGCGGGCACCCCAGCACCTCGGCGACCTGTTTCTCGGACAGGTCCTGGTAGTAGCGCAGCACGACCGCGGCCCGCTGCCGCGGCGGCAGTTGGGCCAGTGCGGCCTCCAGCCGCGAGCGCTCCACGACGGCGGCGGAGACATCACCGGCCGCGGGCAGGTCGGGCAGTTCCTCGACCGGGCGCTCCCCCCACCAGCGGCGCCGGGCCGACCGTGCCGCGGCACGGACCATCACCTTGCGTACGTACGCCTCGGGCGCCTCCTCGGCGATCCTGGGCCAGACGAACCAGAGCTTGACCAGTGCCTCCTGGAGCAGGTCCTCGGCCCGGTGCCGATCGCCTCCCACGAGCAGACGGGCAAGGTGGAACAACGCCGACCAGCGAGCCGCCACGAACCCGTCGAACCCCTCGGCCCGACTCTGCTCCACGTGCACCGTCCCTGTTCGACCAGCCCCCTACAACCAGGGAAAGACCCTGGGCCCGTCGTTTCGATGCACTTCACCTGTGTGATCCGGGTTACATCCGCGGCGGGCGCTCAGTCCACGGGCCAGGTGTGCGCGGGCGCGTTGAGATGCATGTACTCCATGTACGTGGTGGTCATCCGCCGCAGCGCCTCCCAGCGGTCGGAGGTGGCCGACTTCTCCAGATGATGGACGTGCTCCGCCTGCCACAGGGCGCCGTTGCGCGCGGTGATGCAGCGCTGCTCAATGATGCCGAGCAGGGGTTCGCGCCAGTCCGCGTCCATGCCGGCCAGTTCCAGGCCGCGGTGGGCCAGCGGCAGCAGACGCCGCAACACCAGTTCCGTGACCGGCACTTCGCCGCTGCCGGGCCAGTACAACCGGGCGTCGATGCCGTCACGGGCCGCCGTGTGCAGATTCTCCTCCGCGACCGCGAAGGACATCCGGGTCCACACCGGCCGGTCGTCGTCGACCAGGGCGCGGGTCAGTCCGTAGTAGAAGGCGCCGTTGGCGATGATGTCCGCCACCGTGGGTCCGGCGGGCAGCACCCGGTTCTCGATGCGCAGATGCGGGCCGCTCTCGGTGACGGCGTAGACGGGGCGGTTCCAGCGGTAGATCGTGCCGTTGTGCAGGGTCAGTTCACCGAGTTCCGGCACACCGCCCGCGTCCAGCGTCGCCTGCGGGTCCCCCTCGTCGCACAGCGGCAGGAGCGCCGGGAAGTAGCGCACGTTCTCCTCGAACAGGTCGAAGACGCTGGTGATCCACCGCTCCCCGAACCACACCCGGGGCCGTACGCCCTGGGCCTTGATCTCCTGCGGGCGGGTGTCGGTGGCCTGCTCGAACAGGGGGACGCGGGTCTCGCGCCACAGTTCTCTGCCGAAGAGGAAGGGCGAGTTGGCGGCGAGGGCGGTCTGGACGCCCGCGACGGCCTGGGCGGCGTTCCAGTAGGGGGCGAATTCCTTGGGGTCGACCTGCAGATGGAACTGGGTGCTGGTGCAGGCGGCCTCCGGGGTGATGGCGTCGGCGTACATGGACAGGCGCTCCACGCCGTCCACCCGGATGCGCAGGTCCTCGCCGCGTGCCGCGAAGATCTGCTCGTTGAGCAGCCGGTAGCGCGGATCGCCGGACAGGGCGGCCTCGCTCACGTCCGCCTCCCCGAGGGTCGGCAGAATCCCGACCATGATCATGTGTGCACCGACGGCCGCGGCCCGTTCCTCGGCGTGGTTGAGGGCGTCGCGGATCGCCTGCTCCCACGCGCCGGGGCCGCCCGCCGTCAGCTGCCGCGGCGGGATGTTGATCTCCAGGTTGAAGCGGCCCAGCTCGCTCGACCAGGCGGGGTCGGCGATCGCCTGGAGGACCTCGGTGTTCCGCATCGCCGGCCGTCCCTCGCCGTCGACCAGGTTGAGCTCGATCTCGAGACCGACCTGGGGGCGCTCGCTCTCGAAGCCGGACTCGCGCAGCATCTGCGCCAGCACGTCGAGACAGGTGTGCATCTTGTCGCGGTAGCGACGGCGGTCCTCCCGTGTGAACACCAGCGCGGGTACGTCACGTCCCATCGGCCCTCCCGAGTTCCCCTCGGCGGATACCTCTCGTCCCAGAGTCGCACCTCGTACGGTTCCCGCCCAGCTGTCGAGCGGCGTGATCCTGAAGCAGCGACGGCAGCCACTTATCGTCACGAACGCTCGACAGAGAGCTACGACCGCCGATCGAGACCCTCGGCGATGGCGGCCAGCCAGCAGTCGACCGGGCCGAGGGTGAGCAACCCGCTGCCCGCGCCCGCGAGTTCACTCGCGGCCGGTGCGAGACGGGTGTGCAGCCGCTCCAGTGTCGTGCGGTCACCGATGTCCAGCGCGACCGCGGCCTGCAGACAGCACAGCGCCTCGTAGAGCAGGTCCGCGGGAGGTTCCGGCACGGCGTGCAGCAGGTCCGCGACCTCGCCGCGGTCACCGGTGCGGAGCGGGACGTAGGGCTCGATCCATGGCCGGTACGGGCCCCAGTCGTCCCCCGGGTCGATGTGCTCGGCCGCCTGCCGTGCGGAGGTGGAGCCGTCGGCGAGGCGCAGGCAGAGGCGGGCGAGGGGCGGCAGGCCGTGCGCGAACCCGGGCATGCCCGCGCCCGGCAGCAGCGCGACGGCGGCCTCGTACGCCTCTTCGGCCTCCCGCGTCCGACCGCCGGCGACCGACTGCAGGGCGCCGTACCACTGGGTGAAGACGCCCACCAGCGGCCGCTCGTGGCGCTCGGCCAGCCGGTCCGCGGCGGTGGCGTGCGCGTCCGCCGCCGCGAAGTCGCCGAGCGCGCCGCAGGCCTGCATCCGGATCAGCCGGCCGAGCACCTCGAAGTTCTCCAGGCCGTGCCGTGCGGCCACGTCGACCAGCTGCGCGCCGATCGCGTCCCGCCGTGCCGCGAGCCCGGCCCGGGTGCAGGACTGCATGAAGGCACCGTTGAGCGCGAAGGCCAGCAGCGTGGGATCGTCCAGGTGCCGGGCGATGTCCTGCGCCTCTCGCGCGGCCGCCGGGCCGCGCGGGGAGCGGGTGCCGCGCATCTCCAGGGCGACCGTGGCCAGCAGCCGGCAGCGGGCCGCCGCATGCGTCGTCTCCTGCGGCAGTGCGGCCAGGGTGCGCTCGGCGGCGAGGACGATCTGCCGCGCCCGCCCGGGGTCGTCGCTGCGGGTCCAGACGGCGGGGACGTCGTAGGCGCCGATGACCCGCGCGGTCAGGTCCGGGTCGCCGAACTCCTCGGCCGCGGTGACCGCCGCGAGCCGGTGCTCCTGCGCCGCCCGCAGCCCGACACCTCCGGTCACCGCGAGATTGCGGACCAGTTGGACCGTGGACTCCAGCCGGGCCCGGGCGCCGGCCGCGACCGTACGGTCGTAGTCCGTGGCCACCTGGGTCCACAGCCGGGCCGACGCGCTCGACTCCTGCGCCACGACGCCGAGACCCGGGTCCTGGGTGAGGATGTCCGTCTCCAGGCGGCGCAGCGCGGGGCCCGGGTCCACGCCCAGCTGCTCGGCCAGCATGGTCCGGGCCCGGCGCAGCACGGCGAGCGCGTCCGCCTGCCGGCCCGTCCGGTACAGCGCCAGCGCCAGCAGTCGCCAGCCGTCCTCCCGCCAGGGGTGCTCGGCCACATGGGCGTGCAGGTCGGGCACGGCCTCGGCCGCGAGCCCCAGGTCGAGCTGGGCCTGGGCCCGCTGCTCCACCGCGCGCAGCCGCAGTTCGGCCAGCCGGGAGCGCTCGCCCCGCGCCCAGTCGTCGTACGCGAACTCGGCGTAGGCGGGGCCACGCCACAACTCCAGTGCTCCGTCGAGCCGTTGCAGCGTCTGCGCGGGTGGCAGCCGCGCGGCGCCCACGACGGCCGTCTCGAACCGCCAGGCGTCCACGGCGTCCTGTGTCGCGTGGAGTGCGTATCCGGGGCCCTCGGTCACCAGCAGCCGGGCCGGGGCACGGGGCGGACGCCGCGGCTCGAGGACCCGGCGCAGATCGGCGACGAAGGTCCGTACCGCCCCGACCGCGCCCGCACGGGGCTCGTCCCACAGGTCCTCGACGAGGCGCGCCACCGGAACCACACGCCGGCGGGCCGTGATCAGCCGGGCCAGCACCGCCCGGTGCCGCGGCCCCTTCAGCGCGAGCGCCTCACCGGCGTCGTCCCAGGCCGTCACCGGTCCGAGCACACCGAAGGTGATCGGCTCCATCCTCACCTCCCGCGCCTTCCCCGTCCGCCACAGTACGTGCTGACCGGATGCTGATCCGCTCGCGGGACGCTCAGTGGTGTCCGCCCTCCGGCGGGCATCCGACGCAGCGACGAAGGCAGCACATCGTGACATCCACACCGCACACGACGACGGACGCGACAGTGACGAGGACGAACGCGACCGACGCGACCGATAGGGGGACGGCCGGCGCGGACACCGGGACGCCCACGATCCCCGGTTTCGAGTACGCCCGCGTGCAGGTCGCCGACGGCGTGTCCCTGCACACCGCCGTCGGGGGCTCGGGCAGCCCGGTCGTGCTGCTGCACGGCTTCCCGCAGACCCATCTGATGTGGCGGCACGTCGCCGCGGACCTGGCGGCGGACCACACCGTGATCTGCCCCGACCTGCGCGGTTACGGTGCGAGCGACAAACCCGACGACCCCGACGGGACGGCCTACGGCAAGCGCGTCATGGCCGCCGACACCGTCGCCCTGGCCCGTGCGCTCGGTCACGAGCGGTTCGCGCTGGCCGGACACGACCGGGGCGCCCTGGTCGCCTTCCGGGTCGGGCTCGACCATCCCGCGGCGGTCACGCACCTGGCCTGTCTGGATGTGCTCCCGACGCTGGACATGTGGGAGGTGATGCACGGCGTCGAGGCGGTCGTGGGCTTCCACCTCTATCTGATGGCCCAGCCGCCGGGCCTGCCCGAGCGGATGATCGCCGCCGATCCGGACGGCTTCTTCGGGCACTTCCTCGATCTGTGGGCGGGCGACCGCGAGGCGATCGAGGCCCCTGTGCGCGCCGCGTATCTGGCCGCGTGCCGCGCGGCGGTGCCCTCGATCGTCGCCGACTACCGCGCCTCGGCCGGCGTCGACATCGCGCACGACCGGGCCGACCGGGACGCGGGCCGTGTCCTGGAGATGCCGGTGAGCGTGCTCCAGCAGGACTGGGGCGCGGCGCTCGGCTTCGACGCCCGCGACCTGTGGTCGGCCTGGGCACCGCGGCTGTCCCATCGCACCGTCGGCTTCGGCCACTTCATGGCCGAGGAGGCACCGGAGGAGATCGCCGGGGAGATCAGAGAACTGCTCGCGCGCTGAACCGGTCCGCCGTCCACGGATGAAAAACGTTCCACGCCCGGCCGGGGTAGACTGGCGTCGCCTTTGAGGACCACGTCGTGCCTGGTCGCACGGCTGCCACAGCGAGGGGGGTGGACGCCATTCCGGCTCGCCCCGCCCGCATCCAGGACGTCGCAGCGGCCGCCGGCGTCTCGGTGTCGACGGTCTCGAACGTTCTGAACCGCCCCGAGCGGGTCAACGCCCGCACCGCCGAGCGGGTCCGCGACGCGGTCGCGGCGCTCGACTACGTGCCCCATCCGGGAGCGGCCGGACTGCGCACCGGGCACTCGTCGTCGATCGGCCTGGTGCTGCCCGACGTCACCAACTCCTTCTACGCGCGCATCGCCAGAGGCGCCGCCGACGCGGCGTACGACCACGGCTACTCGCTCGTGCTGTGCCACAGCGGGGACGCACCGGAGCGCGAGCAGGGCTACTTCACCATGCTCGTGGAGCAGCGCGCGGTCGGCGCCGTGGTCGTCCCGCTCAGCGCCGACCCGACGCGGCTCACGCGGCTGCGCGAGCGCGGCATCCCGCTGGTCCTCGCGGACCGCGCGATGCCGCCGCAGGAGGGCTGCTCCGTCTCGGTCGACGACATCGCCGGCGGACGTATCGCCGTACAGCATCTGCTGGACTGCGGAGCGGGCGACATCCTCGTGGTGAACGGCGATCGCTCGATACGGCAGTGCGCGGACCGCCACCAGGGCGCCCGGCAGGCGGTGCGCAGCCGGCGTACGGCGCGCCTCGACCAGGTGGTCGCCGAGGAGATGACGGTGGCGTACGGCCTGGAGATCGCCCGCGCTCTGGACGACCTGCCCGACGGGGTGTTCTGCACCAACGACTTCCTCGCCGCCGGACTGTGCCGGGGCCTCGCCGAGCGGGGCGTGAAGGTGCCCGAGGACGTGCAGGTGGTGGGCTACGGCGACCTCGACATCGCGAGCTTCGTCGGGACGACACTGACGACCGTCCGTCAGCCCGTCGAGGATCTCGGCAGGGCGGCCGTGGAGATGCTGCTCGATGAGGTGGAGGCCCGGGCCGAACACACCCATGAGACAAGGGTGTTCGCGCCCGGACTGGTCCTGCGGGACTCCACCCGGTCACTGCCCGGAGACTGAACCACCGGTCCGCTCGTTCACGGCCTGGAGACCGAGCCACCGATCCGCCGGTTCACTGTCCGGCGGCTGGGTCCCCGATCCGCAGCGTCACCGGGCCCAGCAGTCCGGAGGCGAGCTGGGACGGGAACGCCCAGGCGGTCGGGGTGGCTTCGGCGAGGTAGGGGGCCAGGGTGTTGCGGACGGTCACCTCGATCCGGACGGTGCGCCCGGCGGCGGCGTCGGGCAGGGCGAAGCGGTACGGGGCGCAGAAGGCCTCGCCGACGGGTTCGCCGTCGACGGCGACCTCGACGCTGCCGCGCACCCGCCCCAGATCGAGGACCGCGTCCCGCCCGGCCGGTACCTCCACGTCCCGCGCGTACGTGACGCCTCCGCTCCAGCCGCCCAGCCCCACCGACCGCCACTCCCCCAGCGGCAGGGGCGCCGCCACGGTGCGCACGCGCACCGGCCCGCGCCAGGCGGAGCCGCCCCGCAGCACGGCAGTGGGCGCGGTGACCACCTCGATCTCCGTCGGCACCGGGAGCGGTTGATCGAGCGTCAGCAGCGGTGCGTCGACCGGTCGTTCGTCCTCGCCGCCGATCCTCACCCGTGCGGGCAGCTCCAGCGGCAGATCGAGCGAGACGGTGCCGGGCGGTGCGGTGAAGCGGAAGCGCTGGGCGCTCTCGCGGACGTCGTCCGTGGACCGCAGCGGCAGTACGGGCCTGCCGAGCCGGGGTTCGCCGCTCAGCCACTCGGTGCCGGGCAGCGGGTGCGGTCGTACGGCCGCATGACAGTGCTGCAAGTCCCCCCAGCGGCCCTCGTGTTCGACCGTGCGGCCGCGCCACTCGCCCGTCTCGGCCTCCCAACCGGCCCCACTGACCAGGGCCGTGGCCTCGGGCTCCGTGGCGGCCACGCAGTCGACGAAGACCGCGTCCCGTGCACGGGCGCCGTCGGCCACCACCTCCAGCGTGTGCTCGCCCGCGGGCAGGGTCAGTTCGTGGCGGAAGAACATCGGCACCGCGCCCCAGTCGGACTCGTAGTACTCCACCTTCTCCTGCCGTGCCACGACTTGGCCGTCCAGCAGCACGGTGACCCCGCAGGCGGCACCGACCACGAGCACGGCCCGTGGGGCGTCGTGCGCGAGACGCAGGCTGCCGCGGTAGGTCACGCTGCCGTCCGGTCGTACGCCTTCGGGCAGACGCATGAACCGGGGGCGCGGCACGAATCCGCCGGGGAGCGTCAGGCAGAAGTAACTGCCCAGCGGGGCATGGGCCTTGGCGGAGATCGCGGAGGGGCGGTCCTCGGTGTCGGAGAGCTCGTACTCCAGGACGTTGCGCTGCCGGGTCACGTCCACGCGGGCGGACGCCAGGTGTCCCGTGCCGGTGGCCAGTCGCTCGCCGTTCCACCACACCCGCTTGGCCGCCTCCGCGCCGACGTGCAGATCGGCCGGTCCGCGATGACCGGTGTCGACGACCGCGCGGACCCGGGCGACGGTTCCGGGGCCCGGCACCGGGACCCGCACGAACTCCTCGGTCACCAGCCCCTTGTTGCCCAACAGCCCGTCGGGGTCCGGGACTCCGCGGCTCGACGAGTACAGCGCCACGGTCCAGCCCTCGTCCCAGGACACCAGGGGAAGTTCACCGGCCAGGACGCGTGCGGCGGCGGCGCGGTCCAGCGGATCGGGGGCCTTGGCGGCCGGGACCGGCGGCAGGACGCGCGCCCGGTTGCCGTACGTCGCCCGTGCCCGCTCCCAGCCGGCGTCCGGGGCACCGCTCTCGGTCCACCGCATGGTCCAGATCTGCGGCTCGTCGACGGACGTCCCGGCGGGCAGGGCGAGGTCGCCCCAGGTGTTGTCCATCGTGGGCACGAGTCGGCCCTGCCAACCGGTCGACAGGTCGACCGTCCGGGCAAACGCCTTTGCCGGTGCGGGCGTTGGCGGCGCCGATGTCCCTTCTCGCCATACGAGGAGCGCGGCGGGGGCGCCGTCCAGTGGCACCTCGATGGTCGAGACGCCGTCGGCGACGGTGACGGATGCGGGGCGCCGGGTGCCGGTCGCCGGGTTCCAGACCTCGGCCTCGGCCACGGCGGCGCGGACGGTGACGGTCCTGGTGCGGGCGTAGCGGCCGGGGTCGATCTCGTGGTTGCCCCGGGGCGGGTGCCTGCGGGCGTCGGGGAAGGCGCCCGTCACCAGTGCGATCGCCGCATCGCCCTGCCGGCGCACGAGGAGCGGCACGTCACCGGTCGCATGTCCGGCGGCGTCGGCGACGGCCGCCGCACCCGCCTCGGCGTCGTCGGCCCGCTCCAGCCGCGGGTGGGCGGTCAGCGCCGCCACGGCGGCGTCGTCACCGCCGAGGCCCGCCGCCGTGACCGGCGGGCGGCCCACGGCCACCACGCGTCCGCCCGCGTCGAGCAGTTCGGTCAGCCGGCGCGCCGTGTCCTCCTCCAGGACGCTCGCCGACGGCAGCAGTACGGCCGTGTAGGCCAGGTCCGCGACTCGCAGGGCGCCGTCCGCCGCGGTGGCCCGCTGCACCGAGGCGTCGTCGACGACGTCGAAGGAGATGCGGTGCGCGTCCAGGGCGCCGATCCGCGGCCCCAGCCAGTTGTTGGTGCCGCACAGCTCCAGATAGTGCCGCTGGGTCTCGTCGGCCTCGGCGTGGCCCTCGCCCAGGCGGCCGTCGCCGAAGTGCTTGACGGGCGCGTCCAGCGGGATGAGGGCCTGCATGGTGGCGGTGGGGTGCAGGACCGCGACGTCGGCGCTGTAGGTGCCCCAGGACATGAGGGAGCAGATGCGGGCGACGGCCCGGGAGAACGCGGGGTACTGCCGCCAGTAGGGCTGGCGCCAGTCGGTGGACGGCGGCGCCCACTCGAACCAGCCGCCCGCGGTGCCGAAGTAACTGGCGTGCGGGTTGTAGAGGTTGGCGCCGCTGCGCAGGAACGGCAGCAGCCAGTCGTAGGTGTCCTCCAGGGTGCCGCCCCAGCCGGAGGAGTGGAACGCCTCGATCCAGACCCGCTCGTGACCGTAGAGGTGGGCCATCGAGGAGTGGACCTTGGAGTCGCCGTGGTGGTCGCTGCCCGCGGCGCCGTACCAGCGGTGGGTGCGGAAGTAGTCCGAGTAGATCTGGGTGGACTGGGCCGGGAAGCCGGAGCGTGCGGGGTGGCTCTGGTCGCAGCCCAGCAGCATGCCGCGTTGCTCGTGCCAGGCGGCGAGGGGCCGGAACAGGGCCTCCTCGGTGAGTTCGGCCCGGACCGCGTAGTAGTCGGCGCGGATCTTCCCGGCGCGGGCGCCGTCCGCGTTCTCGTGGAACAGCGCGGGCAGGTGGTCCAGCAGGTCGTAGCCGCGGCGGGCACGGAACTCCTCGGGGAAGCGGCGGCCGAAGGCGTTGGTGCCGGGCAGTTCGTCCTGGAAGCTGCCCGCGATGACGTTGCCCAGGTACTCGGGGACCCGCCGGTCGAACTCGTGGTGGACGGCGTCCATCAGCAGACCGACGGCCTGCGGGTCCAGGTAGTCGAAGGCCGTGGGGACGGCCGTGACGAGGTCCACCTCGCTGCCGTCTGCGGCCTCGATCCCCGCGGCGCCGGTGACGGGCAGGCGCCTGCCGTCCGTGGCGTACGCGCCGACGAGGGTCTCCGCGCCCGGCAGCGGGACGGTCCCGTTCGCGAGCGTCCGCCTGTGGCGGCGCAGTGCGAGCCCGGTGGCCTCGGGGTGCAGTCGGGTGACGGCGCCCTGGACGTTGGCGCCGGAGAACCCGATCTGGTCGTAGAACCACAGGCGTGTGCCCAGGTCCCGGGCGATCTCGCAGGCGTCGGTGAAGCGGGCCCACCACTGTTCGCCGAACCACGCCGGATCGTCGGCCCGGGCGCCGAAACTCGGCCCGGCGGGCGCCAGGTTGATCACCACGAGGTTGTGGATGCCGCCCTCGGCGAACCTGCGCATCTGCCAGGCGAGGCGTTCGCGGGTGACCTTCGCACCCGACCACCACCACAGCGGGGTGGGGCCGAAGTCCCGGGGCGGGTCGTCGAACAACTGCTGCAGCGCGGAGGAGATCACGTGTCCGGTCCTTCCGAGTACGGCTGAGGCACCCTCACGATCAAAAACGTTTTACATCGGCCCCGACATCGACCACCTGGAATGTTGGCACCGGATCGACGACGCCGGAAGAAGGCTGCCGCGTCTTCCTGCAAATGGGCGCATGAGGGGTTGTTGGAACGTTTTTCTGACCCTATATTCACTCGGCACCGGCCCCGGCCCGGAGCCGCGACGTCCCCCTCCGCTCGGCCCATCCCCAGACGACGGAGTCGCATCATGGTCCGAACCCCCACCGCTCCAGCACGCTCGGAACAACCCATCCCCTGGCGACTGTGGAAGGTCGCGGCCCTGTCGGGCATGGCCTCCTATCTCGACGCCGCCCTCATCGTCAGCATCGCCGTCAACCTGGCCATCTACCGCGACAGTTACGACATGGGCGTGTGGATGGCGGGCGCGATCAGCGCGATCGTCACGGGCTGTATCGCCGTCGGCTCGCTCGTCGGCGGACGGCTGGCCGACCTGTTCGGCCGCCGCCGCGTCTACAACTGGGACATCTTCTGCTACGCGGTGGGCGCCGTCGTCATCACGCTGGCGCCGAACGACATCGTGCTCTTCGTCGGCGTGCTCGTGGCCGGCCTCGCGGCCGGTGCGGACCTGCCGACGTCGCTGGCCGTGGTCTCCGACGCCGCACCCGCCGACGGCCGGGCCCGTCTGGTGTCCTTCACCCAGGTCATGTGGGTGGCGGGCATCGTCGTCGTCATCTTCCTCGGCTATCTGCTGTCGGACACGGGCATGACCGGGGCGCGGATCATCACCGCCCACCTCGCGGTCGCCGCGCTGGTCACCTGGCAGTTGCGCTCCCGGCTCGAACTCGCCGACGAGCCCTCGGACACGGAGGTGGCCGAGGAAGCGGCCGCGCTCGCCGCCCCGCGCGGCATCGAGTGGAAGAACCTGCTCAACCGTGCCGCGCTGCTGCCGATGGTCGCGACCTTCGCCTACTACGTCACCTGGGGCATCGGCGCCAACACCTTCGGCCAGTTCGGCACCTATCTGCTGGTCACGGTCAGCGGTGCCTCGCAGAGCCTGGCCACCGGGATCAACCTCGCCTTCCTCCCGATCGCGCTGGTGCTGACCTTCGTCTTCGTCCGCATCGCCGACACCCCTTGGCGCGACCGGATGTTCTACGTGTTCACCATCGTGCAGATCCTCGCCTTCTGCATCGCCTCCCTCACGGCCGGCGCCCTCGTCGGCATGCTCGTCTTCTTCGTGCTCTACCAGATCTCCAACCCCTTCGCGGGGGAGGCCAGTTACAAGGTGTGGTCGCAGCTGACGCTGCCTCCGGACACCCGCGGCACCACCCAGGGCCTCACCTACGCCCTGTCGCGCGGCGTCTTCGCGGGCGTCGCGTTCATCACGCCCGCCCTGATGGAGTACAGCGCGTCCGCCCTGCTCTGGTCGATCACCGCTTGCATGGCGGCGTCGGCGGTCGCGGGCGTCTACATCGTCCGTGTCCTCGTCCGGCACTCCCCCGGTGTCTCACCCGCCCCCGCGGACCTGCATGCGACCCCCACCTGAAAACGAGCGGACTTCCGAGGAGCACCGATCATGACCACTGCCCAACACCGCACGCCGCTCACGGAGTTGCTGCCCCCGGTGCACCGCCGCCGCACCCGGATCGGCCTGGTCGCCGGCGGGCTCGGCACCTACTGGCCCCAGTTCCCGGGGCTCCTGCCACAGCTGCAGGAGTCGGCCCGCTACGTCGCCGAACGGCTCGGCGGCATGGACACGGAGGTGACGGACGTCGGGTTCATCTCCGACGCCGAGGAGGGCGCGGCCGCCGCCGAGGAACTGCGCAAGGCCGACTGCGATCTGATCGTGCTGTTCCTGACGACCTATCTGACCTCCTCGATGGTGCTGCCGATCGCCCGCCGCTCGCACACCCCCGTGCTGGTCATCGACCTCCAGCCGACCGAGCGGATGGACCACGCCACCTTCGACACCGGGGCCTGGCTGGCCTACTGCGGGCAGTGCCCGGTCCCCGAGGTCGGCAATGTCTTCCGCCGGGCCGGCATCCCCTTCCGGTCGGTCTCGGGCTGGCTGCGCCAGGAGACCGCCTGGCGGCGCATCGAGCAGTGGATCCGCGCCGCACACGTCCGGGCCGCGCTACGGCACGGCAGGCACGGCCTGATGGGACACCTCTACCCAGGGATGCTGGATGTCTCGACCGATCTGACCCTGCTGCCGACGACGTTCGGCTCGCATGTGGAAGTGCTGGAGTTCGACGACCTGCGGCACCGGGTGGAGCAGGTCACGGAGGCGGAGAGCCGCGACCGCATGGCGCTCGCCCGGCAGGTCTTCACCCTCGACGACAGCGTGGTCGACGAGGACTTCGCCTGGGGCGCGCGGGTGTCCGTGGCCCTGGACCGGCTGGTGGAGGACTTCGGCCTCGACACGCTCGCCTACTACCACCGCGGACTCGACGGCGAACTGCACGAGCGGCTCGGCGCCGGCATGATCCTGGGCGCCTCCCTGCTCACCGCGCGGGGCGTGCCCGCGGCGGGCGAGTACGAACTGCGCACCAGCGTCGCCCAGTTGGCCTCGCAGAGTGTGGGCGCCGGGGGTTCCTTCACGGAGATCCAGGCGCTGAACTTCGAGGACGGCGTCGTCGAGATGGGCCATGACGGTCCCGCCCACCTCGCCGTGAGCGCCCGTGACCCGCTGCTGCGCGGCCTGGGTGTGTATCACGGCAAGCGGGGCTGGGGCGTCAGCGTGGAGTTCGACGTCCAGCACGGCCCGGTCACCCTCCTCGGACTCGGCCAGGACGCCGACGGCAGCCTGTCGTTCGTCACCTCCGAGGGCACCGTCGTGCCCGGCCCACTGCTGGAGATCGGCAACACCACCAGCCGGGTCGACTTCGGCAGGGACCCCGGCGAATGGGTCGACGCATGGAGCGCCACGGGGGTCGGCCATCACTGGTCGCTCGCCGTGGGCAGGCACGCCGCCGACTTCCGGGCGGCGGCGAGTCTGCTGGGGATCGAGCACCGGGGGGTGTGAGCCGTCCGCCGCCGGGAGGTGTGAGCCGCCCGCCGCCGGGAGGTGTGAGGCCCCGTCACCGGGAGGTGCGCGCCTTCGCTTCGTCCCACGCGCCCTCCCGCACACGCCGGCGCCACTCTGCGGGCCCCGGCGCCCCTCCGTACTTGCCGGCAGGACTTCTGGGACGCCGAGCGTTCCGCCGTGAGCCTGATCCACGGCCCTCCCTCGGCAAGGCGCCGCGCGAGCACGCACTCCGGTCGGGAAGGTGGGCAGTCCGCCGCCGTAGGACACGGCGGTCTCCCACCGTCCCGAGGAGAGCTTCGTGCGCCTGCACCCCGTCGCGGCCGCCCTGGCCTCGTCCGTCCTGCTGGCCTCACCGGTCCGGGCGCAGTCCGCCGCCCCCGCACCGGCCGCCGTCACCGACCCCGCCCGTTACGTCAACGCCTTCGTCGGTACGGCCGCGGGCGGCACCGACTTCGGTCACGGCGGCGGGGCCGGGAACACCTTCCCCGGTGCCTCGGCGGCACTCGGCGGGGTCCAGTGGAGCCCCGACACCGTCACGCGTCAGCACGGCGGATACGCGTACAAGGACAACCGGATCCGGGGCTTCAGCCTCACGCACATCTCCGGGGCGGGCTGCGACGACTACGGCAATGTGCCGTTCATGCCGCTCACCGGCCGCCCCGACCCGGACCCGGCCGCCCGCCACGCCACCTTTTCGCACGCCAACGAGCAGGCCGCGCCCGGAAGTTACGGCGTCACCTTCGACAACGGCATCCGTACCGAAATCGCGGCGACCCAGCGGTCCGGCATCGCACGCTTCGGCTACCCCTCGGACGACTCCCGGCCCGCCGGGCTGACGGTGGACGCGGGACGCGCCTTCAACAAGGCCACGGGTGAGGTGACCATCGGGACGCGCACCCTGTCAGGCCACACCGACGGCGGCGGCTTCTGCGGCAAGTCCAACCGCTACCGGCTCTACTTCCACGTCGTCTTCGACCGCCCCTTCGCCCACAGCGAGCACCTGGACGGGAAGACCTCGGGGGCGTACGTCTCCTTCGCGCCCGGAACCCGTACGGTGACCGCCCGGGTGGGCGTGTCCTTCGTCGACCTCGCCGGCGCCCGCCGCAACGCCGCCGTGGAGCAGGGCGGCGGTTCGTACGACGCCGTACGACGGGCCGCCCGCGACCGCTGGAACGAGTGGCTCGGCAGGATCGCCGTCCGCGGCGGCACCGAGACCCAGCGCCGGATCTTCTACACCGCGCTCTACCACGCGCTGCTGCACCCCAGCGCCTTCAGCGACACCGACGGCCGCTACCGGGGCATGGACGGCCGAGTCCACCGCACCCGGCCCGGCCATGTGCAGTACGCGAACTTCTCCGGCTGGGACGTCTACCGTTCCCAGGTCCAGCTGCTCGCCCTGCTCGCACCGCGCGAAGCCTCCGACGTCGCGCAGTCGATCCTCGAACAGGGCACGCAGGCCGGGTACTTCGACCGCTGGACGGTGGCGAACGGCGGCACCGGCGTGATGGTCGGCGATCCGCTCCCGGCCGCCGCCGCCTCGATCCACGCCTTCGGCGGCACCGGCTTCGACGCCCGGGCGCTGCTGCGCGCGGCGGTGGCGGGTCGGAGCGACGACCGTCAGCGACCGGGGCACGGGCTGTACGACACGCTGGGCTATGTCCCGGCCGGGACCAAGGGGGTGTGGGGCAGCGCGTCCACCACGCTGGAGTACGCGGTCGCCGACGCCGCGCTCGCCCGGCTGGCCGGCCGCCTCGGCGACACGGCCACCGAGACGGCCCTGACCCGCGCGGCCGGAAACTGGCGCCATCTGTTCAACCCCGCGAGCGGCTACCTCCAGCCCCGCGCCGCCGACGGGTCCTGGCCCGCCTTCACCCCGGCCCAGCGCGGCGAGTACGTCGAGGGCAACGCGGCCCAGTACACCTGGATGGTGCCGCACGACCTGCCCGCCCTGTTCGCCGCGATGGGCGGTGACGCCGCCGTCACCTCCCGCCTGAACACCTTCTTCACCGAGCTCAACGCGGGCGCCGAGAAGCCGTACGCCTACCTCGGCAACGAGCCGTCCTTCGGGGTCCCTTGGGCGTACGACCACGTGGGCCGCCCCGACCTCGCCCAGGACACCGTACGGCGCGCCCTCACCTCTCTCTTCGCCGACCGCCCCGACGGACTCGTCGGCAACGACGACCTGGGGGCGATGTCGTCCTGGGCCGTGTGGGCCGCCCTCGGCATGTACCCCGAGGTCCCGGGCAGCCCCCAACTCGCCCTCGCCAGCCCGCTCTTCCCGTCCGCGACAGTGCGCCGCGGCAACGGCGTCACCCTCTCGGTCCTCGCCCCCGAGGCGTCGGCGACCAACAGCCGGGTACGGTCGCTGAGCCTCGACGGACGGCCCGTGGGCGCCCCGTTCGTGCCCGACGGCTTCCTGGCAAGGGGCGGTGTGCTGCGCTACGGACTGACCGCGCCCTGACCTCGCCGTGACCGGGCCACCGGCCGGCGATTGGCCCGCGACACGGTGATCGCCAGCCTGAGAGGCTGCGTTCCCCGTGCCGTGAGGAGTTGTTGTCATGCAGGTCGCCGTGGTCACCTTCGACGGTTTCAACGAACTCGACAGCTTCATCGCGTCCGCTCTGATCAACCGGTGCCGCAAGGACGGCCTGGAGGCCTTCGTCACGACGCCGACGCCGGTGGTGACGTCGATGAACGGCGTCGAGGTGACCGGGCAGCGTCCGCTGGAGTTCGTGACCGAGGCCGACTCGGTGCTGATCGGCAGCGGGGTGAGGACCCGGGACGTGGTCGCCGACGACACGCTGATCTCCCGGCTGCCGCTCGACCCTGCACGGCAGTTGATCGGTGCCCAGTGCTCCGGCGCGCTGGTGCTCGCCCGGCTCGGACTGCTGGGCACCATGCCCGCCTGCACGGACAACAAGAGCCGGCCCTACGTCGAGGCCTGCGGCGTCACCGTGCTGGACGCGCCGTTCCACGCCGAGGGGAACATCGCCACCGCGGGCGGCTGTCTGTCCTCGCAGTACCTCGCCACCTGGGTGATCACCAGAGCCCTGGGCGAGAACGCCGCACGCGCTGTTCTCGACTATGTGGCGCCGGTCGGCGAGAACGAGGCGACGATCGCGCGCGCTCTGCAGGCCGTTCGGGCGGGCGAGGCGGCGCTACGGGGCTGAGTCCGCGCCGGACCGGTGCGCGCGGGACACCCGGGACCGCCGCCCTCGCCGCCGATGCGCCCGCTCACCCACGCAGCCGGCGCAGCGCGCGTGCCGCCGCGTGCGCCCCGCACATGCCGTGCGCGCCCGCGCCCGGGGGCGTGGCCGCGGAGCACAGGTAGTGCCCTTCCACCCCGGTGTCGTAGGGCTGCAGGGTGGGGCGGGGGCCGAAGAGGAGCCGGGGCGCGTTCGTGGTGCCGGTCATGATGTCGCCGCCGACGTAGTTGGGGTTGTACTCGGCGAATTCCGCCGTGGTGCGCACGGTGGTGGCGACGACGCGGTCCCTGAAGCCCGGCGCGAAACGTTCGATCTGCGCGGTGATCGCGGCGGTGGCGTCGCCGGTGTAGCCGTTCGGGACGTGGGCGTACGACCACACGGGGTGGAGGTCGCCCGTCGAGCGTGACGGGTCGGCGAGGTACTGCTGCCCGACGAGGACGAACGGCCGCTGCGGCATACGTCCTGCGTAAATGTCCCGCTCCGTGGCGGCGACCTCGGCGTACGAGCCGCCGACGTGCACCGTGCCCGCCCGCCGTGCCGCCTCGGCCCGCCAGGGAATGCCGCCCTCGACCGCGAAGTCGACCTTGAACGCGGCCGGGCCGTAGCGGTAGCGCCGGTAGGCGCGGGCGATCCGGGGCGGCAGCAGGTCGCCGAGGATGGCGGCCAGGGCGGTGGGCGTGAGGTCCCAGAGGGTCACGTCCGTGCGCGGCAGGTCCGCCGGCGACCGCACCCGTACACCGGTCTCGATCTTTCCGCCGTGTTCACGCACCACCGCCGCGAGCGCGTCGGTGATGCGGCGCGAGCCGCCCACGGCGACGGGCCAGCCGTAGTGGTGCCCGGCGGTGACGATGCCCAGCCCGACGCTCGCGGTCAGCGGCCGCTCCAGGGGGTGGAAGGCGTGGGCGGCGACCCCGCCCCACAGCGCCCTCCCCTCCTCGGTCCGGAACGCCTTCGCGAGCAGCGACGCGGGAGCCAGCGCGGGAACGCCGAAGCGGGCGAGGCGGACGGGGTGCCGGGGCGGGCGCAGCAGCGGCCCCATGACGGCGTCGCCGACCGTGCCGAAGGCCGCCGAGGGGCCCTCGAAGAGCCGCCGCCAGAGCGTGCCGTCGGCACCGAGGTCTGCGGCGGTCCCGGTCACCGAGCGGTGCAGCACCCCGGCCCCGCCGCTGTCGAGGGGATGCGCGCAGTCGATCTCCGGCCATGCCCAGCGCAGTCCGTGGCGGTCGAGGCCGAGCCGGTTCAGGAAGGAGGAGCCGACCGCCATGGGGTGGACGGCGGAGCAGTGGTCGTGCAGCAGGCCGGGCACGGTGGCCTCGCCGGAGCGGGTGCCGCCGCCGATCTCGTCGGCCGCCTCCAGCACCGTGACCTCCAGGCCCGCGCGGGCCAGTGCGGCGGCGGCCGCCAGACCGTTGGGTCCGGCGCCGACGACGGTCGCCGTGGTCATCCCAACCGCCTTTCCGCAGGCCCACCGGTCTCCTGCTGTCCTCAGCGAGCCAGGTCGTGGCCGCCGTCCTCGCGGCTCACTTCGTGGTGACGCCCGTCGGGCCGTGGCAGGGGCTTGAGGTCGACCTGGATGCGATGCGTGGAGTCGTGGCTCACCGCACCGCCAAGCCGGGCCTCGACCACGCCCAGCCGCAGCCCCGCACCGCCCTCACCGGCCCGGTGGAACTGCACCGAGAACTCCAGACTGACCTGCTCCACGCTGAACCGCCAGTCGCTCTCGGCCCCCTCGGCCTGGGCCCGCGCCAGTTCCGCGCGCACCGTGCCGATGGCCTCCGCAAGTCCGATCGGTTCCGCATCCCCCATGTGAACACACCGCCGAATTCCGTTGATTGACCGATCCAACCTGGTCACAAGTCTAGGGACGCACGTTGCCGCACGCGTAGTGTGAGACGACATGGGGGAACTGCGTGCGGACTGGAGGCTCAGACTGCGCCGCGGGGGCGCCGACGGCCCCATCTGCGGTGCCGGCGTGCTCGTCGACCAGTACACTGCGCTGACCTGTGCCCATGTGGTGCGCGACCGGGACGCCGTGATGTGGCTGGAGTTCGCCGAGAACCGCGCGCTGCGGCCGGTGGCGGCGCGGGTGGCGTCCGGCGGCTGGCTGCGGCAGCAGGGGGAGGACCTGGCCGTGCTGCGCCTGGACAGCCCGCGCCCGCAGGCGCACCCAGCGCCGCTGGAACCCGGGCTGTGGGCCGGCATGGAGGTGTACACCACCGGTTACGCGGAGGGCTTCGACGAGGGCATGAGCCTGTGGGGCCGGATCAGCGGCGCCAGCGGCGAGTCGGTGCAGTTCGACGCCTTCACCAAGACGGAGGTGGTGCGCGCGGGCTTCAGCGGCGCCGCCGTGTGCACCCGGCCCCAGGAGGGCAGTCCGGCCCGGGTGGTCGGCATCGTCGTCAGCTGGCGCGGCGACACGGGGCAGCCCCTGCCCGAGGACAACCGGGTCGCCTTCTCGTATCTGCTCCCCGTCGACCGCATGGCCGAACTGTCACCGGTGGTCAAGGAGTTGAGCAGCCCTCATGCCTGGGACCACGGCTTCGAGGAGCGTCTGATCCGGTGGTTCGAGGACCCGGACGGGGACCACGTGAAGGTCACCGTGGTGCCCCCGGGCAGCGGCAAGGACCGCTCGCTGCGCCATCTGCTGCACCGCGCCCAGGTCGTGCATCGCGGCGGCGGCAGCAGGCCCGATCTGGCCGATCACGCCCTGGACCACATCGACCGTACGGCCGGTGAGTATCTGCCGTTCTGGGACTGGCTGCGCGGCGCCAAGCCCCAGCCGGAGCACGCGTCCGAACGCGCGCCGCTGCATCCGGTCACGGTCGTGGTCGACGGTCTCGACGAGGATCCGCAGCCGGGGCCGCTGGTCGAACTCCTCGTCCGCTTACGGGTGCTGGGCTTCAGGCTGCTGATCGTCTTCCGGCACGAGGGCGGTACCGGCTGGGCCGCGTGCCGGGACGAACTCCTGCGTCCCGCCCTGCTCGGCCACGCGGACACGCTGCTGGGCCGGCTGGAGCACGCGGAGTTCGCGAGCGCGATACGCCGCGACGTGGTCGACAGCGCCTCCCTGGGTTCCGTGACCGAGACGGCCGACCGGCGCCGCGTCGAGCGCCGCCGGATCGACGGGACCAGGGACCCGCACCGGCAGCTCAGCGAACTGCGCAGGCTGATCAGGACGTTGCGCGCCGACCTGGACCGCCACGGAGACCGCCGATGAGATGCTCCGCCCGGCCCGGGCGAGGGAGGGGGACCACCGGAGGATGACCATCTGCCCGCACCGGCGCTTCGACGGCGCCCCCTGCGGCGGCACCGTGCTCCCCACCGGCTACTGCGCCGTGTGCGGCCGCGCGGAGAGTGCTCCCGGGCTGCCGGACCTGCCGCAGGACCCGCGGCAGCGCGGCCCCGACGAGCTTCTCGTCCTTCCCGAGCGGGAGCCGCGCCCCGCCGAGGAACGTCTCATCAGTCCCGAGGGGCCGCTGCGCATCCGTATGGGCTGCTCGTCCGCCGCCTGCGGCATCACCTTCGCACCGCCCTACACCGAGGGCCCGGTACCGGTCCAGGGCCACTGCCCGGCCTGCGGCGCCCGCTACTCGTATCTGCCGGAGCTCGCCAAGGGCTGGATGCTGCGCGACCAGTACCGGATCATGGGGCCCATAGCGCACGGCGGTCAGGGCTGGGTCTACCTCGCCGAGGACACCCATCTCGGTGACGTCGTCGCTGTGAAGGGCCTGCTGAATCGCTACGAGCACGACGGCGCCCGGCTGGCGGACGTGGAGCGCCGCAACCTCGTCGCCATCCGCCACCCGCGCATCGTCCAGATCCGCGACTTCGTCGCCCGGCGCCATGACGACGGCCAGGTCACCGGGGGCTACATCGTCATGGACGACGTCGGCGACGGCACCCTCGCCAAGGTCGTCGAGGAGACCCGGCGGGGCGAGTTCGTCCTCGACATCGAGCATGTCGCGGCCTACGGCTGCCAGATCCTGGAGGCCCTCGCCCATCTGCACGACGGCGGTGAACGGGTCTTCGTGTACGGGGACATGAAGCCCTCGAACGTCGTGCACCACGTGGACGGCATCAAGGTCATCGACCTCGGCGGCATGCGCGAGGAGGGCCAGAGCCAGCCGCCCGCCCATGTCACGCCCGACTACATGGCGCCCGAGACCGCCTCCCTGGACATGCCCACCGTCGCCCACGACCTGCACACCGTCGGCGTCACACTGCGCGAGCTGGCCCGCTGGGCCGTCGACGAGGTGCCCGGCCTCGGCAGCACCTCCTTCTGGTGGGTGGTCGAGCGCGCGGTACGCACCGACCCGGGCCGGCGCTTCGCCGACGCCCGGGAGATGGCCGGCCAACTGCGCGGCGCCCTGCGGGAGATCCGTGCCCTGCGCGGCAAGAGCGACCCGCCCGAGCCCTCCGACTACTTCCGGCCCTCGCCGCAGCTGCTCGGCGCGCGGCTCGGCACCGTGCCGGGCATAGAGCACTGGCTGAACCGTCCCCGCCGGGACCGCTACGCGCCGCCCGTGGCGCCCGCGCTCGACCTGGGCGCCCCCACGCCCACCGAGATCGCGGGCTGTCTGCCGGTGCCGAGGCGCTATCCGGGCGATCCGCAGACCGCGCGGTTCGAGGTGAGCAGCGGCTACGACCCGGGCCAGCTCCTCGACCAGGAGGACGAGAAGCCCCGCTCGGTGGAGATCTGCCTGCACAACGTGCGCGTCCTGCTGAGCCGCGACACCCGCGCGGACCTGCGGCTGGCCCAGGAGGAACTCGACATCGCCGACTCCATCCCCGGCCCGTCCGCCGTGCGCCGCTGGCGCCTGGAGTGGCACCGGGCGCTGCTCGCGCTGCGCAGCGCGGGCCTGGACGAACAGCCGCAGCAGGTCGCCGAGGCCAGGAACCACTTCATGCAGGTCCACCTCGAACTCCCCGGCGAGTACGCGCCCAAGCTGGCCCTCGCCTACTGCGCGGAACGGCTCGGCGACGACCAGGCGGGGCCCACCGCCAAGGAGTTGTACGAGGCGGTCTTCGCCCGCAATCCCGCGCACGGCGGCGCCGCCCTCGGGCTGGCCAGGCTCGCGCTGCGGGCCGGGGACCGCCGGGCCGCCCTCGATGTGCTCGCCCGGGTCAGGCCCGGCACCCTGGACCACACCGTCGCCCGGATCGCCTCGGTACGCATCCGCGCCGCCCGGCTGCCCGGGGACGGCGATCCGCTGCCCGCGCCCGCCGAGGTCGACGAGGCCCTGGCCGAACTGCGCCGTTTCCAGGGCGGCAGCCCGGGCGCGGGCGAGCCGAGGCTGTCGGAGGACGAGGCGCTGCGGCTGAGCACCGAACTGCACGAGTGGAAGCTGGACGCGCTGCACAGCCTCAACGACCGTCCCGGTCCGCCCGGGAGGGGCGCCGGCCGTCTCACCGCGCGCGCTCTGCGGCGCCTCGGTGCCCAGGAGCGGGAGCTGCGCCGGCAGTTGGAGAACCACTACCGGCAACTGGCCGTCCGGCACCGGGAGTCGGCCGACGCGCACGAGGAGCTCGTGGATCTGCTGCATGCCGTACGGCCGCAGACCGTGATCTGACCGGACGGCGCCCAGGCAGGGCGGCACGCACGACACGGTGCGCGCGGCGACGAGGAGGAAAGGAGCGATGACGCAGGACATGAGCAGCCACACCCGGCCGTCGCAGCCGGGCATCCGACTGCACGTCGACCTCGACGGCGATCTGCCGCCGCGCCGCAACACCAAGATCGAGGCGCATCTGCGGGTCGACGTGGCCGCCGACGGCGCTCCCACCGATCTGCCCGCGGTCGAACTCGCCGTGATCATCGCGGTGGACGTCGCCGAGTCCAACCGGGCGATGGTCCGGCACGCCCTGCCGGCCGCCCTGCGCGCGCTGCCCGACCGTATCTCCTTCGCCGTGCTCGGCAGCGGCCCCGAGCCGGTGCGCTGCTATCCGCGGGGCGAGGACGAGTGGGCCGTCGCCGACCAGCAGGAGCGGCGCCGTGCGGCCTTCGTCGCGGGCTCGCTCCCGTTGCACCAGGGCGGTCCGCGTCCTGCCGGGTACGCCGCCTGGGCGGCCGGATCGCGTGCTCTGCTCACGGGCCGGCCGCTGTCGGTGCGCCATCTGATTCTGATCACCGACGGCAGCAGCGCCGCCGGCGAGACGCGGCTGGAGGAGGAACTGGACCTGTGCGCCGGGCAGTTCACCTGCGACGTGTTCGCCGTGGGCACCAACTGGTCGCCCGACCCGCTGCTGGCGCTGGCCGAACGGCTGCACGGCACGGCGGAGTTCGTGGAAGAGGGCCTCGGGCAGGCGATCACCGGCGCCATCCAGCGGCTGCGCCGGGTGCACACGCCGCAGCTGCCGATCGAGGTGACCGTGCGTCCGTCCGTGCGCCAGGTCTCGCTCAACGAGAAGGCGCCCCGGCCGCACCGCCTCGGCGGGCTGCCGCAGGCGGTGCGGCCGCACCGCTGGAGCTTTCCCACCTACCAGTGGGAGGAGGGCACCCGGGACTATCTGCTGACCCTGGTCACCGACGCCGACGACGACCCGCTGGAGACGGAGCTGCAGTTCGCCATGGTCTCCATCGGTGACGTGCACGCACCCGTCGTCGCCCGCTGGCACATTCCCCAGCAGGCGCCGCCGCACGTCTCGGCGGGCGGCGACAGCGTGCGCAGCCTGAACGCCACCGCACAGATGCGCAGCGCGCTGCGCCAGGGACTGGTCGCGCTGCAGGACCACCGGCGGGACATCGCCGAGGACTGCCTGGGGCAGGCGGCCCGGCTGGCGGTGCAGTTCGGCACGGACTGGGTGCTGGAGGAGATCCGCGGGGTCGCCGAGATCGAGGACGCGGCCGCGGGACGGGTCCGGCTGCGCCCGGTCGACACCCACACCCTCGGCCCGATGATCCTGCGTGCCGGGTCCCGGCCCGGCGGCCCGCTGATCACCGCCGTCGCCGCGCGCCCCGGCCCGCGCTGCGGCGAATGCGGTCACGCGGCCGGGAGCGAGGCCCGCTACTGCATCGTCTGCGGAAAGGAGCTGCTGTGACAACCGGACGCGCCGCCTTCCTGCACCGGCTCTCCCCTGCCGCCCACTGGCGCAGACGGCTGAGCCCGTGGCGCACCCGCCGGCTGCTGGAGGCGCATCTGCTGGTTCTCGTGCTGTGCGCGGCCGTTGCGGCGACCTCGCTGTTCCTCTCCTACCGTCAGACGCAGCGCGGCGCCGAGGCGCTCGCGTCCAGTCAGGCGCCCGCCGTGCAGGGGCTGGCCGGTACCCGGCTCGCGGCGCTGCGTTCCTACCAGGAGGCCGACATCCTGGTGAAGTTGCAGCTCGTGGACGTCGCGGGCTCGGGCGAGGCCTACCGCTCCCAGCTCTCGGCCGCCGACCAGGGCCTGTCCCGGATCGCCGACCGCACGGACCAGGACCTCGGCACCGTCAACGGCCTGCTCGCCAGCTACGGCAACTCGCTCAACCTCGGCCTCTCCACCTACCCGGGGCCGGGCCTGATGCGGGATCAGAAGCTCGGTGAGGCGCACTCGTTGCTCACCCGCAAGGGCGTGGGTCTCGCGTTCCGCATCAACACGCTGCAGGAGGTGCAGATGAGGCACGCCGAGGCCACGGCCCGGATGGGGCGGTGGCAGCGCGCGGGCTGGTGGCTCGCCGAACTCGCGCTGGCCGCACTGGCGTTGACCCTCGTCTCGGCGCTGTTCGTGCTGCGCGACCGCTGCGGCCGGGACTGGAACCCGTATCTGCTCGCGGCGTTCGTCCTCACCGTGCTGCTCGCGGTCGTCCCGCTGACGACGGCGTCCGCCACCGAGGGCATCCTCGACGGGGCGATCAGGGACCTGCGGCAGATCACCGAGGTGTCCCGGCACAACGACGCCGACATGGCCCGTACGCAGCAGGACGTCACGGAGTTGAAGCGGATCCGCATGGAGCTGACCGCCGCGCAGCAGAACGTCTCGGAGCGGTCGGAGGAGGTCCGGCGGGAACTGGCCGACGACGCCTGGACCGACCGGGTCTACCCGGGCACCGTAGTCGGCGGTCTGCTCGTCGTCGTCCTGCCCGCACTGGGGCTCGGACTCCGGCTCGATAGCGACTACTGGAGGCGGCGGTGACCCGGCGCTTCAAGGTACTGATCATCCTCGTGGTCATGCTGCTGGTGGCCGCGGGCGGCACGGTGGTGGTGTGGGCGCAGCACGACGACCGGCAGCCGGTGACCATCCTCGGCACCTGGACCGGGAACCAGGGAGAGCAGTTCGAGAAGCTGCTGCGCGGCCTCGGCGTCCCGTTCCGCTACCAGGGCACCGCGGCCCAGCGCGAGGTGCTGCTCTCCAAGGTCCAGTCGGGAGAGCCGCCGGACATCGTGATCATGCCGGGCCTCGGGGAACTCGCCGAATACGCCGACCAGCACCGCCTCAAACCGCTGGACGACCTGTACAAGCCAGAGCAGTACGGCGCGCCCTGGAACGCGGCCACGCCACAGTCCGGCCATGTGTACTGGGTCCCCGTCAAGGCGGACCTGAAGAGCATCGTCTGGTACCGCGAGGGCGGCAAGCCCGCCGGCTCTCCCGCGCCGCTGAAGGATTGGTGCATCGGCATGGGAGACGACGGCGCCTCCGGCTGGCCCGGCACCGACTGGATCGAGGACCTCGTCCTGCAACGGGCGGGCACGCAGGCCTACGAGAAATGGGCGCTGAACTCACCCCGGGGGAAGTGGTGGCTCAGTGAGCCGGTGCGCAGCGCCTGGCAGGCGTGGGCGGATCTGCTCGGGCAGGACCCGGCCGCGGCCCGGCACGCACTGCTCACCGACCATCGAGGCGACCCCGACAGCCACGGGCTGCTGTTCGACGGGTGGCACGGCTGCAGCCTAGAGCACCAGGGCTCCTTCGCACGCTCCTTCTACAAGGGCGAGGCGGACCGGGCGCGACTGGTGGACTCCGCCCCGCTGCTGCCCGGTGGCGGCGGCCGGGTCCGGGCCCACGAGGTGACCGGCGACTTCGCCGCGCTGTTCAGCGACAGCACCGACGCCGAGACGCTGATCAAGCGCCTGGCCTCGAAGAACGGCCAGCAGCAGTGGGCCGACCTCGCGGACGTGTTCTCCGCGAACCGGCAGGTGCGGACGGAGGGTCACGCCGTCGAGAGCGAGATCGCCCGGCGGCTGCGTGAGGGACCCCGCTGCCTGGACGCCTCGGACGTCATGGCCCCCGCCGTGCGCGACGCCTTCTACGAGGCCACCCTCCTGACCCTCGCACAGGTCGCCGACACCGGAAAGAAGGGTGCCGCAAAGCCCCCCGATGTCGAACCGATCCTCACCAACGTACAGAAGGTGCAGGACGCCCAGTCCCCCGGCGACACGGCCCCACGGACGGTGTGCAGCACACGCTGACTCGTGATGCCCAACCGGCCTGCGGTAGAGAGGAGATGGACCACGGCGTTGGTGGAGCCGCCGATGGCGGCGAGCACGACGATGGCGTTGCGGTCCTGGCCCTCGTGCCCCTGTGCGCTGCGCACCCGAGCCACGGAGTTTCTTCCGGCGGTCGGTGCGACGGTCTACAGTTCGGAGCGCCATGGAGCATACGCAGACGTCGGACGAGCGCGGTGGCTTGGCGGTGCCGGCGCCCGGTTGCGCCTCGGTGGGTCGGCGCCTCGTGCGGGCGTTCGTCCTGACCACCCCCGGCGAGTACGCCGTTCAGGAGGTTCCGGCGCCGGTGGCCGCTCCCGGCGAGGTCGTCGTCGATGTCGAGCGGGTCGGCGTGTGCGGTACGGATGTCGAGTTCTTCACCGGGGCGATGGCCTATCTGCACGAGGGGCACTCCGCGTATCCGATGCGGCCGGGTCACGAGTGGGCCGGGCGGGTGTCGGCGGTCGGTGACGGGGTCGACGAGGGCTGGCTGGGGCGCCGGGTCATGGGCGACACGATGCTCAGCTGCGGCAGGTGCCGCCGTTGTCTCCGGGGCCGTCAGCATGTGTGCGAGCAGCGGCAGGAGGTCGGTATCCGCGGGGCGCGGGCGGGCGCTCTGGCGGAACAACTCGCGGTTCCTGTCGGCTCGTTGCACGTGCTGCCGGACTCGGTCGACCCCGTTCTCGGGGCGCTCGTGGAGCCGGGCGGCAACGCCCTGCGGGCCGCGCGGGCCGCCGCGCCCCGTCCCGGGGACCGTGCCCTGGTGCTGGGGCCGGGCACGATCGGGCTGCTGGTCGCGCTGTTCCTGCGGTCCCTGGGCGCCGAGGTCCACCTGATGGGCCCCACCGACCACTCCCTCACCTTCGCGCGCACTCTGGGGTTCGAGCACGTCTGGTCGGAGGGCGGCCTTCCTGAACTCCCCTTCGACGCGGTCGTCGACGCCTCCAACGCCGCCCATCTGCCCGCCACGGCACTGGAGTTGATCGAGCCGGGCGGCCGCCTCGTGTACATCGGACTGGCCGGCGAGCCCAGCAGGATCGACACCCGCGCCCTGGTCCTGAAGGACGTGACCGCGGTCGGCATCCTCTCCGCCTCCCCCGCCCTCGACGCCACCATCGAGGCCTACGCGTCCGGGGCGGTCGACCCCCGACCGCTGGTCGCCGCCACCGTGGGCCTCGACGAGGTGGGCCCCGTACTCGCCGGCGAACGCCCACCCGGCGCCGGACCGGGCCCGAAAATCCATGTGGACCCGAACCTGCACCCGAACTGATGGGATCGCGGCCGACGGACCCGGCCGTCAGCCGGAAGCGTCCGGTTCCGGTTCCGGATCGCGATGCGGGACGACGATCTCGCTCCACACCTGTTTCCCGCCGGCCACCGGTGTGGTCCCGAAGTCCTCCGACAGCGCCTCGACCAGCAACAGGCCACGCCCGCCGGTCGACTCCCAGTCGACGATGACCGGCTTCGCGGGCGCGCGCGGCGAGGAGTCGCCGACGCAGATGCGCACCCGGTCCCCGCGGAGCGTGAGATCGAGGCGGACCGGTCCCTGGGTGTGCACCAGGGCGTTGGTGACCAGTTCCGACACCACCAGCAGCACCGCGTCGGACACGTCCTCGGCCTTCCACTGGCGCAGGGTCCGCGCGGTGAAGCGGCGGGCGTGCATGACGGCGTCCGGCAGCCGCCACACCACCCAGCCCGCCCGGATCGGCCGGGTCCGCATGCCGTCGTAGCGCAGCAGCAACAGCGCCACGTCGTCCTCGCGGCGTCCCGCGTCCCCCAGCAGCCGGTCGGCCATCAGTCCCAGGTCCGCCGGATCGGCGTCGGCGAGTGCCGCGCGGGTGAGGGCCATGCCCTCGTCGACGGGCAAACCCGCGGCCTCCACCAGCCCGTCGGTGACCAGGGCGAGCACGGTGCCGGGGGCGAGTTCGACCGCGGTCATGGGGAACTCCGCCTCCGCGAGGATGCCGAGGGGAAGCCCGCCCTCGACCTCGATCTCCTCCGTGCTGCCGTCGGGCCGGCGCACCAGCGGCGCGAGGTGCCCGGCCCTGACGAACAGGGTGTTGCCCTGCTCCAGGTCCAGTTCGGCGTAGCAGCAGGTGGCGAAGAGGTCGGTCTCCATGCCGACGAGGAGCCGGTTGGCGTGCGAGACGACCACGTCGGGCGGATGGCCCTCCACGGCGTAGGCCCGCACCGCCGTACGCATCTGGCCCATGATGGTCGCTGCTCCCGCGCTGTGCCCCTGTACGTCGCCGATGACCAGCGCCACACGGTCCTCGGACAGGGCTATGACGTCGTACCAGTCACCGCCCACCTGCAGTCCGCGCCGGGCGGGCAGATAGCGGGCCACGGCCGTGCCGCCGGGCAGTTGGGGCAGCCGCCGAGGCAGCAGGCTGCGCTGCAGCATCGTCGCGAGTTCCTGCTCGGCGTCGTGCTCGTGGGCGCGTTTGAGCGCGTGCCCGACCAGCGCCGCGGTGGCGGTCAGCAGGGACCGCTCGTCGGGCAGGAAGGCGTGCGGGGTGTCCCAGCCGATCAGACAGACGCCGGCGATCCGCCCCCGGGCGGGCAGCGGCAGGACGGCCAGACCGCCGCTGCCGATGCCCGCGAGCCCCGCTTCGACGGCGGTGCCCGCAGGCCACAGGTCCAACCGCCCGTCGCGCAGGGCCAGTTGCAGGGTCGGCAGGGCGCTGATCGGTGCGTCGGGCCACTCCGTGCGCCACTGTGCGCGCCATTCCTGCGGCCAGGCGGACGGCTGCGGCGGGTCGAGGACGGTCACCATCAGCCGGTCGCCCTGCAGCTCGGCGAGGGCCACGCGGTCGGCACCGAGCGGCTCGCGCAGAGCAGTCACGACGACGCGGCCGACGTCGTGGACCGTCGTGGCCTCGTCGAGTGCCGCGGTCAGCCACTGGATCCTGGACACGTCGTCGGAGCCGCGCCGCAGGACCCGGGCCGCCGTCACCACGCCCAGCACCCGGGCCGGGCGGTCGTCGCCGCCCGCCAGGACCCGGCAGCTGAGGCTGAGCCAGCGCATCTCCCCTGCGGAGCCGCGGACCCGGAACTCCAGCTCCCGCCTGGCGAAGGCCTGGGTGTCCGGTTCCACGACGGACACCAGGGCGTGCATGTCCTCCGGGAGCGCGTGCGCGAGCAGGGTGTCCGCCCGGCCGTCGAACTCGGCCGGTGCGATCCCGACATGGCCGAGCAGGGTCTCGTCCGCCTCGATCAGGCCGGTGTCCGGCACCAGGACGAAGGTGCCGACCCGCAGTCCTTCCAGGGCGGGCGCCAGCACGGGTCCCTCGGCACCGGAGGCGAGCAGCCGGGCGATCGCGTCGGCGTAGCGTTCCAGGAAGTGCCGCTGCTCGGCCTCGAAGCCGTCCCCGGCCGCCCCCACGACGACGAGGCAGCCGAGCCGCCGGCCCTCCGCCGTCAGGGGCAGGGCGCCGAGCGAGACGTCCGTGCGCAGGAGCCCGCCCTCGGGGTGGGCGGCGAGGTCCGCGGCGGTGGGCCACAGCGGCAGGTCGGTGCGCACGGCCTCGGCCGCGGGCGAGGAGCCTTCGGTCAGCGACAGCCGCTCGGGCGGCCGGTACTCGGAGGCGGCCCGTCGCAGCGTCTCCGTCAGCCGCAGCTCCTGCCGATCGGCACCGGACACATAGACGGCTGCCACGGCCACTCCGGCGAAGGCCAGCGCACGGTCGTCCGCCGACGTGTCCAACTCCTCCGGCGGGGCCACCCGCGGCGGGGAGACGCCGGCCCGGGCACTGCCGTCGTGAGGCATGGGGCAACCAACCTCCCGTCCGCGCCGCGGCTGCGGCTGAGATCGGGCATCTACCCACCAGAGTGGCACACGCCGACGAACCGCACCGGGCCGCCGGACAAGGCGGTTCCGCCCGGCCGGTCCTCGGCGGCACCGCCTGTTCCGGCGGCCGTCGCCGCGTTCGCAGATCGACGTGGCCGGTGCCACACTGACGAAAGGCCGTCCTGCCACCGCCACACGCGTGTCCCAGACGGATCTCCGTCCCGAAGGGAGGTCCCCGACATGAAGGCCTGCAACCGGGGTGTGGCCGTCGCCGTGACGGCGGTCTCGACGGCCGTGGCCCTGGCGGCCTGCGGGTCCGGCACCCGAAGCGGTGCCGCCGGGGGGAACGGGCCGAAGATCGCCGTACTGCTCCCGGACGCCACCACGGCCCGCTGGGAGACCCAGGACCTGCCCCTGCTGCGGAAGAAGATCATGCAGCTGTGCGCCGACTGCTCCATCCAGCACGCCAACGCCAGGGGCGACGTCGCCATCCAGCGGGAGCAGATGGACTCGGTGATCACCGAGAGCGTCGACGCCATCCTGCTGGTGCCCGTGGACGCCAGGGCGCTGCGCCCGGCGGTCGGACAGGCGGCCGAGGCCGGCATCCCGGTGATCTCCTACGACCGCCTCGCCCAGGGGCCGATCTCCGGATACGTCTCCTTCGACGGCGAGGAGGTCGGCCGACTGCAGGGCAGGGCGCTGCTGAGAGCCATGGGCAAGCGCGTGCCGGTCCCCGAGATCGTCATGATGAACGGCGATCCCAGCGACCCCAACGCGGTGTCGTTCAAGAAGGGCGCCCTGTCCGTGCTCACCGGGCGAGTGAAGATCGGCAAGGCGTACGACACCCTGCAGTGGCGCACCGACACCGCGAACCTGAACATGTCCGGCGCCATCGCCGCACTCGGCGTCGACCGCATCCAGGGGGTCTACGCCGCCAACGACGGCCTCGCCGCGGGCAGCATCTCCTCCCTCAAGTCGAACAAGGTCGACCCGCTGCCGCCCGTCACCGGGCAGGACGCGGAGCTGGGGGCGGTGCGGCGCATCGTGGCCGGCGAGCAGTACATGACCGTCTACAAGCCCTTCACTCCGGAGGCCTCGGCGGGCGCCGCGATGGCCGTGGCCGCGGCCCGGCGGACCGGTCTCGGCGAGGTCGGCAGGGACAGGGTGCGCACCAGCGACGGCAGGAGCGTCCCGGCCGTCCTGCTCACCCCTGTCTCCGTGACCGTCGCCGGTATCAAGAACACCTTGGTGAAGGACGGCTTCTACACCGTCGAGGAGATCTGCGTCCCCCGGCTCGCGGCGGCCTGCAGCAGGGCCGGACTGACCTGACGGGCCGGTGCCGACGGAGCCCGGGCCAGGGAAGGAGATGATGTCCGTGCCGGCTCCTCCCCTGCTGGCGCTGCGCGGCGTGTGCAAGCGCTTCGGCGCCGTCGAGGTCCTCAAGGACGTCGACCTGGAGATCCACGCCGGTCAGGTCGTCGCCCTGCTCGGCGACAACGGCGCCGGCAAGTCCACCCTCGTCAAGGTGATCTCCGGGGTCGCGCCCGCCGAGCGGGGCGTCATCGAGTGGGAGGGGCGCGCCGTGCACATCAGACGCCCGCACGACGCCCGGGACCTCGGCATCGCCACCGTCTACCAGGACCTCGCGCTGTGTCTGAACCTCGACGTGGTCGGCAACCTCTTCCTCGGCCGGGAGATCCGCAGATACGGCTTCCTCGACGAGATGGCGATGGAGAGCCGCACCATCGACCTGCTCGGGCGTCTGACCAGGGCCGTCCCCGAGCTGCGCGCCCCCGTCGTCTCGCTGTCCAGCGGCCAGCGGCAGACGGTGGCCATCGCGCGCTCGCTCCTCGGCGACCCCCGCGTCCTGCTGCTGGACGAACCGACCGCGGCGCTGGGCTTCGAGCAGACCACCGAGGTCCTGGACCTGGTCGACACGCTGCGCGACCGTGGCATGGGCGTCCTGCTCATCAGCCACAACCTGGGGGACGTGAAGGCCCTCGCGGACCGCGCCGCCGTGCTGCGGCTCGGACGCAACAACGGCTTCTTCAACGTCAACACCGCGTCCCAGGAACAGATCATCGCCTCCGTCACCGGCGCCACGGAGAACGTGCCGCGCCGCGGAACATCCTACGAGGCGAGGTGGTGAGCGGGATGCGTCGTACGACGGAGAACACACAGGCCGACGACGCCGCTGCCGCCGCCGGAGACCCTTCGGCGCGGCGTGGGCACACCCTGTCCCGGGCGCTGCAGGACTGGGGTGCCGCTCTGCGGCGCAGGTTCCGCGCCGGCGAGCTGGGCTCGCTGCCCGTCGTCCTGGTGCTGGCCACGGTGTGGATCGTCTTCCAGTCCCTCAACGGGAACTTCCTCTCGCCGCGGAACCTGTCCAACCTCAGCGTGGACATCGTCGGCACCGGCCTGATCGCGGTCGGCATCGTCTTCGTCCTGCTGCTGGGAGAGCTCGATCTGTCGGTGGGCTCGATCAGTGGCCTGGCCGCGGCCGTCTTCGCCGTACTGAACGTGCACCACGGCGCGCCCGAGTGGCTCGCGCTGATCCTCGCGGTGCTCGCAGGCACCGCGGCGGGCGCCGTCCAGGGCTACTCGTGCGCCAAGACGCGGGTGCCGGCCTTCGTCCTCACCCTCGCGGGGCTGCTCACCTGGAACGGCCTCATGCTCGCGGTCCTCGGCACCAGCGGCACCGTCAACCTCGACGAGAACGGGCTGGTCGCCGACCTGACCAACTACTACTTCACCCACGACGCGGTGGCGTACTGCCTGGCGGCGCTCTGTGCGGGCGCCGTCTTCACGATCTCCTACCTGGACCGGCGGCGCCGTACGGCCGCCGACATGCCGCACCGCTCGCTGCGGCACATCGCGCTGCGCGCGGGCGCGATCGCGGTGGTCGCGTTCGTGTCGGCCTATCTGCTCAACCGCTTCCAGGGCCTGCCGCTCGCCCTGTTGATCTTCCTCGTGGTGGTGGCCGGCCTCGACATCCTCCTGCGCCACACGCACTACGGCCGGCAGGTCTACGCGCTCGGCGGCGGCGTGGAGGCGGCCCGCCGCGCCAGCCTCAACGTGACCGGCATCCGCACCGCGGTGCTCGCGGCCTCGGGGACGATGGCCGCGATCGGCGGTCTGTTCCTGGCCTCGCGGATCACCTCGGTGAGCCAGACCTCCGGCTCGGGCGTCCTGCTGCTCAACGCCATCGCGGCGGCCGTCATCGGCGGCACCAGCCTGTTCGGCGGACGGGGCACCACCTGGTCGGCGGTGCTGGGCATGCTGGTCATCCAGTCGATCTCGTCCGGCATGGCGATCACGGACACGCCCACGGCGGTGCAGCTGGTCATCACCGGCGGCGTGCTCTTCGCCGCGGTGGTCATCGACGCACTCTCGCGCCGCTCGCAGGAGGCCCACGGACGGGCCTGAGGGAAACGGCCGTGGGCCCCGGATCGTCCGATCCGGGGCCCACGGGCGAGCAGGTGTCCGTCAGGCGGACAGCGGGGTCTGCAGGCTCGCACCCGCCGTCAGGCCCTGCGGCGACCCGGAAGCCACGAGACCTCCGGCGACCTCGCCGAGCGGCGTCTGGATGTTGAGACCGCCGGAGCCGCCGATGCCGAGGCCGCCGAGCGGCAGCGCACCGAGCGGAAGGCTGCTGAGGTCGAGGCCGCCGGAGACGCCCTCCAGCTCGGCGTCGGACATCTCGGTCGTCTCAACCTGGGGAGCACGGTTCATAACGCGCGATTCCTTTCGAATGACCATTACGGAATGGCAGAGTTCGCCCGATTCCCAAAAAGCAGAACCTCTCCCGCGAGCTGCACCACCCGCAGGATCAAAGCATGGCCGCAATCGCACGGCCAGCCATGAGCCGTGCCAGCGGAACCGGCCGCGACGTGGGACTTCACCGGCGTGACAGCGCGGTGACCGAGCACACCGAGTCCTTCACAGGGTTCACCGACCCGCTGCACCCCGGGCCATTGCCACCGGTTTTCCCATCGGCGGCTTTTCCGGCAAAGCCAGTGCGCCCGGCCATCGCTGCGACGCCCCTTGGAATTCCCTGCGACCCGTCTGTGAAAGGTGTGCAGGTTGACCGGATGTTCGGTGACCCGAGGAGTAATGCGGGCTCACCGCACCAGACATGGGCGTTTGGCGTCGAAGGCCCAGTCCTCGATCAGGTACCGCATCCCCACGGCGTCGTCACGGCCCGACAACGCCTTCTCCTTGTACAACTCGTGCGCTGCGAGCAGCCGGTCGCGGTCCAGCCGGACCCCGAGACCGGGTGTGTCCGCCACGGCGACCTCGCCGCCGGTGATCCGCGGGGGCTCCACGGTGAGCCGCTCCAGCCCCTCCTGCCAGATCCAGTGGGTGTCGAGGGCGTTGTACTCGCCCGGGGCGGCGGCCCCGCAGTGCGCCATCATCGCCAGTGAGATGTCGAAGTGGTTGTTGGAGTGGCAGCCCCACGTCAGACCGGTCGCATGGCACAGCTGGGCGACCCGTACCGACCCCTGCATCGTCCAGAAGTGCGGGTCAGCCAGCGGGATGGACACCGACTGCAGGGCAAGGGCGTGGGTCAGCTGACGCCAGTCCGTGGCGATCATGTTGGTGGCGGTGGGCAGCCCGGTGGCCCGGCGGAACTCGGCGAGGATCTCGCGGCCCGAGTAGCCGCCCTCGGCCCCGCACGGGTCCTCGGCATAGGCAAGGGTGCCGACGAGCGGGCGGCACAGCTCGACGGCCTCCCGCAGCGACCAGGCGCCGTTGGGGTCCAGGGTGATCCGGGCCTCGGGGAACCGCTCCTTGAGCGCGACGACGGCCTTGACCTCCTCGCTGCCCGGCAGGACACCGCCCTTGAGCTTGAAGTCGCGGAAGCCGTAGCGCTCGTAGGTGGCCTCGGCCTGACGGACGATCGCCTCCGGGGTCAGTGCCTCCTCGTGCCGGATGCGGTACCACTCCACGTCCGCGCCGGGTTCACGGACGTAGTCCAGGTCCGTGCGGTCCGGGTCGCCGACGTAGAAGAGATAGCCCAGCACCCGTACGGCATCGCGCTGTTGGCCGTCGCCCAGCAGGGCCGCGACCGGGACCTCCAGGTGCTGGCCGAGCAGGTCCAGGAGCGCCGACTCGACCGCGGTGACCGCGTGCACCGTGGTGCGCAGGTCGAAGGTCTGGGCGCCGCGTCCGCCCTGGTCGCGGTCCGCGAACGCGTCCTGGACGGCGCGCAGGACGCGCTTGTACTCGCCCAGGCGGGCGCCGACGACCAGGCGTTCTGCGTCGCGCAACGTCCGCGTGATCTTCTCCCCGCCCGGCACCTCGCCCAGGCCGGTGCGGCCCTCGGAGTCCTCCAGTACGAGGACGTTGCGGGTGAAGTACGGGGCATGTGCGCCGGAGAGGTTGAGGAGCATGGAGTCCCGGCCGGCGACCGGATATACGGAGAACTTGGTGACGACGGGCTGGCTCATGACGGGCGGTACCGCTCTCGTGAGATCGGACAGGAGGACTGAGGGCTGGGACTGGGGGTTGGGGACAGGGCGGTTGTGGGGTACGGGCGTCGGCTGCGTGATCACACCTTGAGGACGTCCAGCACCTGTTCCAGGGCCAGTACACCGCCCAGGCCCAGGATCGCGAGCACCGTCGTATAGGTGGTGCGCGCCTTGATGGCGTCGATGACGGAGAGGTTGAAATACTCCTTGAACATCCAGAATCCGGGGTCGTTGACGTGGGAGAAGGCGATCGAGCCGCAGGAGACGGCGAGCACCATGACCTCGGCGTGCACCCCGCTGCCCGCGAGCAGCGGCAGGGCGACGCCGGACGCGGTGACGACGGCGACGGTCGCGGAGCCGAGGGCGACACGCAGGATGACCGCGATCAGCCAGGCCAGGATGATCGGCGAGACGGACCAGTTGTCGGACGCGTCCTTGATGTAGTCGGAGATGCCGCCCTCGACGAGGACGTTCTTGAAGGCGCCGCCCGCGCCGATCACCAGCAGGATCATCGCCATCGCCTGCGCCGCCTCCCGGCACGAGGTGCTGACCTCGGCCAGGCTGCGTCCGATGCGCGGTCCGAATGCCCAGACGGCGACGACGAGGGTGAGCAGCAGGGCGATCGGGGCGGATCCGATGAAGGCGACGAAGTGCAGCAGGGGGTTGTCCCCGGAGTCCGCCAGATCGGTCACCGCGGCACCGGCGATCAGCACCACGGGCAGCAGCGCCACCGACAGCGACCAGCCGAGGCCCGGCATCTCCTCCTCGTCGAAGACCTGCTCACTCACCAGGCCCCTGGGGATGGACGGGTTCATCGCCCGCACGAAGGGGAGGCGCGGCCACACCAGAGCGACGAGCGCGCCCGCCGGGACGGCGATGAACAGGCCGTAGAACAGGGTGAGTCCGACGGAGGCGTGGAAGGTGGCGGCCACTGCCGTGGGCCCGGGGTGGGGTGGCAGGAAGCTGTGCATGGTGGACAGGGCGATCGACATCGGCAGGCCCACCCACAGCAGGTTCGAGCGGGTGACCCTGACCAGGGTGAAGGCGACCGGCACGATGATGACGAAGGCGACCTCGTAGAACATGGTCACGCCGATGAGCATCGCCGAGAGCACCATGGCGACCTGCACCCAGCGTGGGCCGCAGAGGTCGAGGAGCCGGCCGGCGATGCGCTGGGCGGCGCCGGAGTCGCCCATCACGCGGCCGACCATGGCGCCGAGCCCGATGGTGAGCATCGTGTCGCCGATCTGGTCGCCGATGCCCTCGGAGAGCACGTCGGGGACCTTCTCGAGGGGTATGCCCCGGACCAGGGCGACACCGACGGCCACCAGGAGAAGGGCGGCGAAGCCGTTCAGCCTCAGCTTCGTCATCAGCAGGAGCAGGATCAGCACGCTGATCCCGACCACGACGAGCGGCATGTATCAGTTCTCCTTTGAACCGTTCGCACCACTGAACAGCGTCCCCATGAAAGAACGCCATCTACATATGAGGACGGAATGTAGGTCCAGTGATCAGCGGGGTCAATGGCCGGAGGGTCACAATGGCCTTGCCCGATGACGACCCGCCCACCTAGCCTGATTTTGTGCCGCTAATAAACAAAGCCCGTACGCACAGTGTCGTGCCGGGCCACCCCCGCAGTGACCTCGCCCGGCTCCGGGTGGCGATCACCGTCTTCTTCGCTCTCGACGGCTTCATCTTCGCCGGGTGGGTCGTCCGCATCCCGGCCATCAAGCACCAGACGGGGGCGTCCGCGAGCGCGCTCGGACTCGCGCTGCTGGGGGTGTCCGCCGGGGCCGTTCTCACGATGACGCTCACCGGGCGGCTCTGCCGGCGCTTCGGCAACCACCAGGTCACCGTGACCTGCGCGGTGCTCCTCTCCCTCAGCGTCGCCCTGCCGCCGCTCACGCACTCGGCACTGGCCCTCGGAGCAGTACTGGTGGTCTTCGGCAGCGCGTACGGCAGCATCAACGTGGCGTTCAACAGCGCGGCTGTCGACCTGGTGAGAGCGCTGCGGCGGCCGATCATGCCCAGCTTCCACGCCGCGTTCAGCCTCGGCGGCATGGCGGGGGCCGGACTCGGCGGGCTGGTCGCCGGGGCGCTGTCCCCCACCCAGCATCTGCTCGGTCTGACCGTGATCGGTCTGATCGTCACCGCCGTGACCGGGCGTACGCTGCTGCGCCTCCAGCCGCCGGAGCCGCCCGAGAACACGCCCGGCGAGGCAGCCGCACCGCGCCGGCTCGACCGCCGCACCCGTGGGCTCGTGATCACCTTCGGTCTGATCGCCCTGTGCACGGCGTACGGCGAGGGGGCGCTGGCCGACTGGAGCGCGCTCCACCTCCAACAGGACCTGGACGCCGCGGCGGGCGCGGCGGCGGTCGGCTACTCCTGCTTCGCGCTGGCCATGACCATCGGCAGACTCACCGGCACGCGGCTGCTCGAACGGCTGGGCCGGACCCGCACGATGGTCTTCGGAGGGAGCACGGCGGCCGCCGGGATGCTCGTCGGCGCGCTCGCGCCCTCCCTGTGGGCGGCCTTCCTCGGCTTCGTGATCACGGGCCTCGGACTCGCCAACCTCTTCCCCGTCGCCGTCGAACGAGCCGGTGCCCTGACCGGCCCCGACGGAGTGGCGATCGCCTCCACCCTCGGCTACGGCGGCATGCTCCTCGGCCCACCCGCCATCGGCTTCATGGCCGACTGGTTCTCCCTCCCCGCAGCCCTGACCAGCGTCGCCGCCCTGGCCGCAACAGCCGCCCTGATCGCTTTCCTGACCCGCAGGGCAACGGCCCCCTGATCCCGCCGCCCATCACCACCCACGCCTCTCGAACTCCGGCCGGGGCGGAGACGGCGCGCCCGGTCAGGCGGGGCGGCGACACGAGGCGCGAATGTACCGCGCAGCGACAGCACGCCAACCCTCCAACCGCCACCACCGCCCGCCGCCCCATTCCGGCCGCCGCGTCATCGTCCAACCGCAGCCGTCGTACGCCGCACGCGGCCAGGCAGGGGCGGCGACGAGACGCGCGGCCATTTGCAGAGCGGCAACACGCTGCCCACAACCGCCACCGCCGCCCGCTCGCCCACGCCCGCAGCGACACCGCTCCACGGCCACCCGGTCATCCTCCAGCCTGGTCAGGCAGGGGACAGCTCCGCGCCAGCCGCAACGCCATCGTCCGACCGGGGCCGGCGGCGCGCCCGGTCAGGCCGGGTCGGCAGCGAGCGGTGACGGTTCCTTCGTCGGGGTCCAGCGAAGGCGGGTGGTGCACAGGGAGACGATCACGGCTGAGGCGGCGACGATGCCCATGCCCCAGGACAGGTCGCTGAGGCCGGCGACGAAGCCGATCAGGGCGGGGCCGGCCAGCAGGCCGGTGGTGCCCATGGAGGCGACCAGGGACAGGGCGTCCGGGCCTTCGGCGGCGGCAGCAACGTAGAGGCACGGGGCCACGGCGGCGACGCCGAGTCCCACGCAGGCGAACCCGATGAGCGCGGGCACCACTCCTCCGGCCAGCAGTGCGAGCGCCAGTCCCGTGCCCGCGACGGCGCTGCCGACCCGGACGACCCGGGCGTCGCCCCAGCGGCTGCGCCAGCTGTCGCCGAAGAGGCGCGCGACGACCATCGTGCCGGAGACGACGGCGATGCCCAGCGGAGCGACCTGGGACGACGCGTCGGCGATGTCCTTCAGATACAGCGCCGACCAGTCGTTCATGGCACCTTCGACCACCTCGCCGAACACCATGGCGACGCCGAGCCAGACCATCACCAGCGTGGGCTTCGTCAGCCAGCGCGGACGCCTGCCGCCCTTGCGCTCGCCCTGCTCCGCCGCGGGCTGCTGGTCCTTCGGGTCGTCGGGGAGCAGCCGGAGCCGGGCACCGCCGAGGAGCAGCACGAGCACCACCGAGGCGACGGCGAAGTGCGGCACGAGGTCCGAGGTCAGGGCGTTCATGCCCGAGGACACCAGCGCGGCGAGGAACGACCCGGCGCTGAAGGTGGCGTGCAGCTGGGTCATGGCGGTACGCCCGTGGGCCGCTTCGAGCGCGGCACCCTGCGCGTTCATGGCCACGTTCAGACAGCCGACCGCCACACCGTCGGCACACAGGACCAGCAGGGCCACCGGGTAGTTCGGTGCCGCCGACAGGGCGAAGAGGATCCCCACCAGGCACAGCCCGGAGACCAGGGCGAGCAGCCGCGCGCCCAGGCGTCTCATCAGGTACGCGATGAGGGGGAAGGAGGCCACCGCTCCCACCCCGGTGGCCATCAGCAGCAGTCCCACCTCCCCCGCGTTCAGGTCGAGCCGCGCCTTGAGGGCGGGGATCCGCGAGGCCCAGGTGGCGTACTGGAAACCGAGGAAGCAGAACAGGGCCGCGATCGCCAACTGCGTTCGCCTGAAGTCGTCTAGGACACGGGGCATGGGAAGCGGGCCACCTCTTTCGTAGCGCCGGTACCGCTTCCGGGCACCGCGATGGACATGTACACGGCGTCGTCGCCGTAGCTCTCGGAAAGGCGGATCTCCGGGTGGGCCCGGTAGCCGCGCGACGCCCAGAAGGGCGCCATTCCGCCGACCGCCACGAGCGAGATGTGCTCGTACGCCGGCCGTGCGGTGGCCGTCAGCCGGGCCAGCAGCCTGCTGCCCCATCCCCGGCCGCGCTGGTCCTCCGCGACGACGATGTCGTGGAGGTGGAGGTTGCTCACGTGGTGCACGGGCTCCTCGGTCCGGGCCAGATCCGGGTACTGGAACCGGGGGTAGGGCAGGGCGAGCAGATACCCCGCGACGCGTCCTTCGAGGTCCAGCACGAAGCAGGTGCCGGGCGAGATGCGGCCCTTGGACTCCAGCGCCGCCTGCCCCTCGGACAACGAAAGGCTTGCGTACGCCTCGGCCTCCAGGGCGGCCACGGCCGGCCAGTCGCCGTCGCGCACCGGACGGATGCTCGCGTGAGGGCTCACGTCTCCCGCCCTCCCGTGCCGGCCCCTGCCCGACCGCTCCCGTCGTGCACCACTGTGTGCGCGAGCGGCCCGAAGCCGTTGAAGCCCTGGGTCATATAGCTGGTGGCGTAGGCGCCGGCGGACAGGACCCACACCGGGTCCCCCGAGGCGAGCGACTTCGGCACCGGGCGGTGCGCCCCGTAGGCGTCGTCGCTGTCGCAGGTCGGGCCCGCGACGACGGCGGAGACGTACTCGCCCTCGGTGTGGCCGGGGAAGACGAGCCGGTGGCAGAGCTCGTCCATCTCGTAGAGGCCGTTGAACTTGCCGCAGCTCAGATACAGCCAGTGCGCCCGCTCGCCGTCCGGCTGACGGCGCTCCGTCAGCCGGTACACGTGCGCCCGGATGGCGCCGTGGTCGGCGACCAGGTGCCGTCCCGGCTCCATGACGACGTCGAGGGGCGCGTCGTTGAGTGCCCGCAGGTGCTCGATGCCCTCGCGGAGGACGGCGAACATCTTGTCCAACGGGGGTTCGAGCCGTCGGCCGTGCCGGTCGAGGTAGCCGAGCGCGGGCAGTCCGCCGCCGAGGTTGACGTGGTCGAGCACGATTTTGTGCTCGCGCAGCGCCACCATCGTCTCGGCCAGCTGCTCGACGGCCTGCTGCCAGGCCTCGTACGTCATCTGCTGCGAACCGACGTGCACGGACAGCCCCGCCGGGGTGAGGCCCGCGGCCCTCGCCGCCGTCAGCACGGCGACGGCGTCCTCCCGCGAGCAGCCGAACTTCCGGCTCAGGCCCCACAGCGCGCCCTCCCCGCTGGTGGCGAGGCGGCAGTACACACGCGCTCCGGGGGCGTGCGCGGCGATCGCCGCCACGTCCTGCACGCTGTCCGTGGCGAAGGTGCGCACGCCGAGCCGGTGGGCGTCGGCGATGTTCTCGTCGGACTTCACCGTGTTGCCGTAGTGGATCAGATCGGCGGGCACGCCCAGCCGCAGCGCCTGGGCAATCTCGGCGGGGCTCGCCGCGTCGAAGCCGGCGCCCCGGTCGGCGAGGCAGGTCAGCACCTCGTCGACGGGGCAAGCCTTCATCGCGAACCGGACGGCGACGTCCGGCAGTTCACGCATCAGGTGGTCGTACTGGCCCGCGATCCCCGTGAGGTCGAAGACGATGCAGTCCGACGACGCGGCGGCCAGTGCGGTGGCCAGCCGCGTGTCCAGCTCCGCGCTCACGCGTCCGCACTCCCGAGGCCGGTCTCCCGGGCGGCCCGCACCAGCGTGGGCCAGGCGTCGATCAGCACGGCGAAGTCCTCGGTGTCCGACTCGGCCTCGTCCAGCAGCTGCTCGCGCCGCGCGTCCATCAGCTCGGCGAACTCCGCGTAGCGGCCGCCCAGTTTGCGGTAGGAGGTGCTGACGCGGTCCAGCCGCCAGACGTTGTCGGCCCGGTCGAGCCCGGTGCTCTCCCTGAGGAAGCCGGAGATGGTGTCGCCGCGCAGCTGCTCGTGCTCGTCCAGCAGTGCGGCACCGGCCGAACCCATCCTGTCGTAGACGAAGTTGAGGTAGAGCATGGACAGCAGGAACTTCACGAACCGCATCTGGTACGCCCGGAAACCGGCGTCGGTGCGGCGGTACGGGGTGTAGTAGTTCTCGATGTTGCGGTTGTGGAGCACGCCGGGCAGGGCGGCGTCGTGGACGAGGTGGAAGAGGAAGTAGTCGGTGCCGATGGTGTCGGTGCCGGGCGGCAGCGGTACCCGCTCGTAGACCTCATGGTGGAAGCCGATGTTGCTCATGTCCACCCGCATGGGGTCGACCACCGTCAGCGTCGAGCGGTCGCCGGTGAAGGGCTCCGTTCCGGCGCCCTTGAAGGACTCCTCGACCAGCTGCCGCTTCTGCTCCTCCGACCAGTCGACGGGCCCCCACAGGCTGACGACGTCGTGGTAGACACCGGCGTCGAGCCGCTCGATCTCGGCGATGTCCACGGAGGGTTCACCGATGAAGGACGAGCCGACCATGGACACGGGGCGGTGGGCGTGTGCGGGCGCGAGGAGCGTCTCGGACACCGCGGCGGACGCCTCGGAGGCGGGCCTGCCGAGCGACGCCAGCTCGTGGTGGATCGGGAAGACCTTCTCGCCGTCGAAAACCTGGTAGGTGCAGTCGGAGTCCCTGCGGTGCACGGACCGGCAGCCGAGCGCCGCGGCGATCAGAAAGGCGCGGTTGGTGCAGGCGCCGTAGGAGAGGGCGTCCGGCAGCATGAGGTCGAGCATCCGCTCCGGCGCGGGAAGGCCGGAGTGCCGGATCGTCCTGTCCAGGAAGACACGTTGCTGCTGCTCGTCGAGGTGGTGCACGGTGACGTGCGCGGCGGCGGGCAACTCCGCGACGGCGCGGGCGTGTTCGGCGCGCGTGGCCTCCTCGCTGGAGTCGAGGATCAGCAGGTCCACCTCGACTTGGAAGGTGCGGGCCGCGTACGCCGCCTCCTCTCCGATCTCGGCGATGGCGGCGGAACAGGCCCTGTTCGTGGGGAGGGTGAGGCAGATCCGGTCGGTGCTGGTACGGCCGGCACTGGTCCGGTCGCTGCTGGTCTGTCGGTTCACTTCGCGCTCTCTTGTCCGGTCCAGGAGTCGAGCCCCAGCAGCTTCCTGCCGAGGTCGTTGAGCGTGGCGGGGCCGTACCGGAGCGATTCGGGCCGCTCGGCGTCCCCCAGCAGCGTTCCGTTCCAGTCCGGCGTGCTGAGCGTGCGCCACGACTCCACGCGGGAGGTGCGCAGTGCCTCGTGCTCCTCCAGCGCGGGCATCATCGACAGGTACTGCACCGCCCGGACACCCTGGTCGGAGAGGTTGGGCGCGACGCCATGGGCCAGCAGGCCGTTGAAGATCAGCAGATCACCGGCCTGCAGATCGGGGCGCACCACGGGGAACTCCGCGCGGTCGACCCCGGGCCTGATGGGGTCGCGGTCGGCGGGCTGCCCGATCCGCCACTCGTCGAACTGCCGGAACAATTCGGGGGAGCACTGGAATCCGCCGAGTTCGGGCTGGGTGTCGTTGAGGGCCACGATGCCCTGCACCCGCTGCGGCAGCACACCGAGGGTGGTGTCGACGTCCCAGTGCAGCTCGATGTCGAAGCCCTTGTCGGTGGGTTCGATCAGTGAGCGCGAACGGCTGCCCCGGTTGGGCGGGTTGAGGTTCAGCCGGTCGAGCGTGACCCACAGCTCGTCGCAGTCCCACACGTCGGCGAAGGCGTCGTAGACCCGCTGGGTCTGCCGGTTGTCCCAGATGAGCTGGTGGTGGTACGCCTCGACGAAGCCGTAGACATGCAGGTCGCGGTCCAGGTCGGAGCGGAACTCACGCTCCTGGTACCAGGTTTCGGGCCGGTCCGGGTCGAGTCCCTGGAACTCCCAGGCGAATTCGAGCAGGCTCTTCGCCGCGCCCGGCGAGATGGCGTTGCGCACCACCACATAGCCGTACGTCTTCCAGAAGGCGAAGTCGTCCTCCGACAGCACACGGAGCGGCTGTGACTTCTCGATGTCTCGCAGTTGCGTCTGTGCGAGGTAGGTCTCGCCGTCGGCACTGAAATACGGGCGTTGTGTCTGCGCCCTGTACAGGTAGCGGGGAGGCGTCGGCATGCATCACTCCAAGGTCCGAGTCCTCAGCGGCCGAGTGGAACCCCAGATCTCCTTCGGTCGAAAGATCTCCATCGGTCGAACTGAGGTTCCCTCAAAGTGGACTGGACCAATTCGCGATGTCAACCGAAACCTGCCGAAGTTGCCGCCAACTGCCTGTCAGTTGCCGGTTGTTGAGCAGGCAACCGAATGGCCGGCCGAGACGTCAGCCGGTGACGATCGCCTCCGCGGCCGCCACACCGCAGACCCGGGCCGCTCCGTGCGTGGCGATGTGCACGGCGCCACGCGGCGAGGACTGCGGCACGCCCATCTCGACCACGACGGTGTTCGGGCGGGCGGCCAGCAGCACATCCAGGGCCGACCGCATCCAGGCATGCCGGTGCTCGTCACGCACCACCGCGACGACGCGCCGGCCGGCCGAGGCCCGCAGCGCCGCCTCGCCCGCGCCTGCACCGGTGAAGATGCCGGTCTCGGTGCCCGGCAGCAGACGTTCGAGCTCGGCACCGACGCCCCAGGGGGTCTCCTCCCCGACGGCGATATTGGCGGTCGGGCTGAACGTCGCGACGTACACGGGCTGTTGGACCGCTGTGGCAGTCCCGGTCCGGGTGACGGCCAGGGCGCGGCGGGCCGCGATCAGCCCGATCTCCGGTTCCGGGGCCGTTCCGGCCTGTGCGTCCCCTCCGCTCTCGGCGGTCCACCGCGCCAGTTCCCGTACGCGTGCTGCGGCATCGGCGAGCCGCTCCTCCGGCAGCTCCCCGGAGCGTACGGCGGCCACGAGCGCGTCCCGCAGTCTGAGCACCGTGCCCTCGTCGCACAGCCCGCCGCCCACGCAGATGGCGTCGGCGCCGGCCGCGATCGCCAGCACGACGCCGTGCTCCAGGCCGTAGGCCTCCGCGACGGCGCGCATCTCCATGGCGTCGGTGACGATCAGCCCGTCGAAGCCGAGTTCACCGCGCAGCAGGTCGGTCAGGACACGGCGGGAGAGCGTCCCGGGGCGGTCGGGGTCCAGTGCGGGGACGAGGATGTGCGCGCTCATGATGGCGCGGGTACCAGCCTCGACGGCCGCGCGGAACGGGGGCAACTCGCGCGTGAGCAGCGTGTGTTCGTCCACGTCGATGCGCGGTACGGCGTGATGGGAGTCGACGTTGGTGTCGCCGTGGCCGGGGAAGTGCTTGGTGCACGCCGCGACGCCGCCTGACTGCAGTCCCTCGACGTAGGCGGCCGTGTGCCGGGCGACGAGTTCGGGGTCCGCGCCGAAGGACCGTACGCCGATCACCGGGTTGTCGGGGTTGGCGTTGACGTCGGCGGAGGGCGCCCAGTCGAAGTTGACGCCGCATTCGGCGAGCCGGCGGGCCAGTTGGCGCGCGACCCTGCGGGTGAGATCGGGGTCGTCGACGGCGCCCAGCGCGTGGTTGCCGGGGAACGAGGAGCCGGTGCGGACGTCGAGGCGGGTGACGTCACCGCTCTCCTCGTCGATGGCGATCAGCAGGTCGTCCCGTTCCGCCCGCAACTGCGCGGTCAGCTCCCGGACCTGTCCGTGCGAGACGACGTTGCGGCCGAACAGGGCGACGGAGGCGAGCCCTTCACCGACCCGGCGGCGCACCCAGTCGGGCACGGTCGTGCCGTCGAACCCCGGCTGCAGCACCGCGAAGGCATCTTTGGTGAGGGTGTCGTCGAGGGTGGCGGAAACTGTCATCGCAGGGGTCATCCCTTCACAGGGCCGTCGGCCGGGCCGCTCACGGGCTGTGCGGTGCCGCTCGCGGTGTTTGCTTTGTGGAAAGGCGAGTTGGGACAGGACGGGTGGTGCGGACGGCGGCGGCCGCGCCGTCGGGGCCTGCGATCGCCGCCGAGCGCGGTGCGCGACGGGACGCCGGCGCCGCCGCCCCGCGTGTCGCCTCCGCGGACTGCGCCGAATGGTGTAGACCTGCACGGAGCTTGGCCTAGACTTTTCGGAGCGTCAAGACGGCCCAGAAAGCCGCGTCGACGACTCCGCGAGGACCACCGGGCCATCTCCCAGCCGGAGCAGCAGCCCCCGTAGTTGGACTAGACCATAGGCGAGTCCGGGGGCTATAACGAGACACCTGCGAGAGCGCCCGGAAGGCAGGTCATGACCACCGACGTCAGCAGCGCCCAGTACGACACCGGGGCTCCCGGTCAGATCGCCCGCGTGCCGAAGTACTACCTCGTCAAGCAGCAGGTGCTCGACATCGCCCAGGCACTGCAGCCGGGAGCGCGCATGCCCGCCGAGCGATTACTGGCGGTGCGGCTCGACACGTCGCGCACCACCGTCCGGCAGGCGCTGCAGGAACTCGTGGGCGAGGGCCGACTGGACCGCATCCAGGGGAAGGGCACCTTCATTGCGCGGCCGAAGCTCTACCGCACGCTCCAACTCACCTCCCACACCGAGGACATGCAGGCACAGGGCCTCGAACCCGCCTCGCGTGTCCTGGCCGTCGACCACATCGAGGCGGACGAGAAACTGTCGTGCCTGCTCGACATCGATGTCGGCGACAGCGTGCTGCGCATCGAGCGGCTGCGGCTCGCGAGCGGCGAGCCCATGGCGATCGAGACGACGCACCTGTCCGCACGGCGCTTCCCCGGCCTGCGCGAGTCGCTGGGCAGACACAGATCCCTCTACTCGGTCCTCGCCGACGCCTACGACGTACATCTCTCGGAGGCCGTCGAGGGCATCGAGACGTCGCTCGCGACCCCGTACGAGGCCGCACTGCTCGCGACGGAGGCAGGGGTTCCGGTGATGCTGCTGACCCGCCACTCCTACGACGCCGAGGGCAGCCCGGTGGAGTGGGTGCGCTCCGTGTACCGGGGCTCCCGCTACAAGTTCGTGGTGACGCTGATGCCCACGGCGGACTGACTCCCCGCCCGTTCAGCACCGTTCGTTCCCTTGCACTGTTCGTTCGCTTTTCGCGCCCCCCACGCTCTCGGCGCCCGTGCACACGGCGTTCCGATGATCACGCGACCGGACCGCAGCCCTCCCCACCTTTCCCCTCACCTCGCCGACACTGGGAAAGCCGTGACACAACAGGGTGTTCTCACCAGCCGATTGCAAGCCGACAGCACAGTGGCCACCGGCCCGGAAGCAGGGATAGGCCTCCCGTGACCCATACATCGTCGACTGCGACGCTCGCGGAGGCACTGGTCACCGCGCGCGAGGCGGCCTGCCTCACCCAGGAGGACCTCGCGGAGCGGTCCGGCGTGAGCGTGCGGGCCATCCGCAATCTGGAGACAGGTCACACCGCGCGCCCCCGCAAGCAGTCGCTGGTCCTGATCGCCAGGGCGCTCGGGCTGCCGCCCGGCGAGGTGGGGCGGCTGATGCGCAGATCCCATCCCGAGGGCCGGCGGGAGCCGGCCGCGCCGGCCCCGGCGGAACTGCCCGCGGCCCCGCGCCACCGCCTCGCCGGCCGGCAGGCGCACATCGACGCGTTGCGGGCCCATCTGTCGGCGACCGACCGGAACGACCTCGGCACACCTGCGGTCGTCGTAGGACCGCCCGGGGCCGGCAAGACCGCGCTGGTCCTCGAAGCGGCGCGCGGGGTGCGCGAACGCTTCCCGGACGGGCAGGTCTTCGTCGACGCACACCCTGGGGCGGCCGCGGAGCCGTTCACGCCCGACGAGCTGGTCCGCCGCGTGCTGCGCTCCCTGGGGGCCGCGCAGGTCGCGGACCATCCGGAGGAGGCGGGTGCGCAGGTGCGGGACGCGCTCAGCAGGAGGCGCGTCCTCGTCGTGCTCGACAACGTCGACAACGAGGGGCAGGTACGGCCGCTGCTGGTGGACGGCGCCCGCAGCGCCGTCCTGGTGGCCGCACGCCGTGAACTGCCCGCGCTCACCGCCCAGTTCCGCAGGCCGGTCGACGTCCTCACCGAGTGGGACGCCTTCCAGGTCCTGGAGGATCTCCTCGGTCCGGCACGCACGCGCGCGGAACGCACCTCCGCGGTGAGCATCCTGCGCTCCTGCGCACGGCTGCCGCTCGCCCTGCACATCGCCGGGCTGTGGCTCGCGGCGCGCCCGCACCGCTCGCTGCACGACCTGGCCGACCGTCTGGCGTACGAGCAGGACCGTCTGCGGTTCCTGCACATCGGTGATCTGTCGCTCCAGGCGAGCGTGGCGGCCTACTACCGCTGTCTGCCCGCCCCGGTCAGGACCGCGTTACGACGGCTCAAGACGGTGAGCGGCGACTTCGGCGTCGACGACGTGGTGACGCACGTGACGTCGTCGAGAGGACTCGCGGCAGATCTCCTCGACGAGCTCGTGGACCGCCAGATGGTCCACGTCGTCCACTCCGCCGACCCCGGCACCGACGGACAGACGCGCTACCGCATCCACGAGGCGGTACGTCAGTACGTGGCATACTGCCCGCCCGACTCCTGGCACATCCACGGGACGCCAGGCCGGGTCTGGCTCCCCCAACAGGCCGGCGGGCCTCGGGTCGTGCGGCGGGGGCTGGCGTGAGGGGGCGGGAGTTCGCGCCGGTAGCGGGGCTCGCGTGGAGACGGCGCTGCCCCGCTTCCAGGGGCGGCCCGGCCCGGGCCGTCAGGCGAGCACCGACAGCAGGAGCGCCATCACCAGCCCGAGCACGCTGACCAGTGTCTGCACGACGGTCTGGGTCTTCGTGGCCTGTGCGAGGTCCATCCCGAACGACTCCTTCACCAGCCAGAACCCGGCGTGGTTGACGTAGTTGAGACCGAGGGAGCCGGCGCCGATCGCCACCACGAGCAGGGACGCCTCCAAGCCTCCCCCCGTCCCGATCAGCGGAGCGACGATCCCGGTGGCGGAGACGATGCCGACGGTCGCCGAACCCGTGGTCAGGGAGAGCAGCAGGGCGATCAGCCAGCCCAGCAGGATCACATTGAGGTGTGCGCCCTTCGCGGCGGAGGCGATGGCGTCGCCGATGCCGGAGTCCTGAAGGACCTGCTTGAACGCTCCTCCTCCCCCGATGATGAGCAGGATCGCGGCGACCGACTTGAGGCTGTCCGTCAGCGAGGTGCGGGTCTCCTCGCCCGAGCGTGACGTGCCGACGAGGGTCACGCCGAGGGCGAAGAGGAAACCCGCGAGCATCGCCACGAGGGGCTCGCCGACGAAGGTGAGTGCGGCCCGCAGCCCGCTGGACTCGTCGAGCAGGGTCTCTGCCAGCGTGCGCAGCAGCATCAGCGCGACGGGGATCAGCACGGACGCCACGGCCAGGCCGACGGAGACGCCGGTACGGGGCGGTGCGTCGGTGCGCACCTGTGCTCCCGGCCCGTCCGGACGGACCCTCTCCACCCGGCCTACGGTGCCGTTGCCGCCGCCGGTGCCCGTGAACTGGGCCATCAGCGAGGCGTCCGGGCGGACGTCGGGCAGCCGCGGCGCGATCCACCGGGCGTAGACGGGGCCCGCCAGGATGACGGTCGGTATCGCACAGACCAGCCCGACGGCGAGGGTGAGGCCAAGGTCGGCGTGGAGTCCGGTCAGCGCGGTCAGCGGTCCCGGGTGGGGCGGCAGCATGCCGTGCAGCGTGGAGAGCGCGGCGATCGCGGGCACGCCGAGCAGCACGTACGGAGAGCCCTTGGTGCCGCCCTGTGCCTCCAGTCTGCGGGCGACGCCGAAGATCAGCGGCAGCAGGACGATCAGGCCGACCTCGAAGAACATCGGCACACCGATGACGAACGCGGCGGCCGTGACCAGCCACGGCAGCCGTCGGGTGCCGGAGCGGTCGACGAGCGCCCGGGCGATGGCGTCGGTGGCCCCCGAGTCGGACAGCAGCCGGCCCAGCATCGCGCCCAGGGCGAGGGTGAGACCCACGTCGCCGAGGGTGCCGCCGGCGCCCTCCTCGATCGACTCGGTCAGTTTGGCGACCGGTTCGCCGGCCGCCAGGCCGGTGCCGACGGTGACGACGATCAGCGCGACGAACGGGTGGACGCGCAGCCGGGAGTTGATCAGGTAGATGAGCGCCGCGATGGCCACGGTGAGGATGAGCAGCAGCCACCAGGTGTGCGCGGTCATACGGGTGCCTTTCGCAGGAGCGGACGGGGACGGTCACGGACAGATGGGCAGGGTGGGGCGCGGGACCGGTGTCTGCGGTCCCGCGGGGTGGGGCTGTCAGTTCAGGCCGAGTTCGGCCACCAGCCCGGCGACGGCCCGGTCCTGCCGGGCCAGGAAGGCCTTGAAGGTGTCGCCGGTGGCGAAGGCGTCGGTCCAGCCGTGCCGGGTGAGCTCGGCCTTCCACTGCCGGGACCCGTGCAGCGTGGTCAGCGCGTCGATCCAGCGCCGCCGGGCCGCGGCGCCGATGCCGGGTGGGGCGACGATCCCGCGCCAGTTGTCGAAGACCAGCGGGATGCCCGAGGCCTTGAGGGTGGGCACGCCGTGCAGCGCCGCCACGGGTCGTTCGCTGGTGACCGCCAGCACCCGCAGCTGTCCGGCGTCGATCTGGTCGAGGAACTCGCCGAAGCCGCTGGTGGCGAAGTCGACCTTGCCGTCCAGCAGGGCGGGCAGCAGATCACCGCCGCCGCCGTCGTAGGCGACGTAGTGGACCTTCCTCGGGTCGATGCCGATGGTCCGGGCCAGCTCCATGGGCAGCAGGTGGTCCGGTCCGCCGGGTGAGGAGCCGCCACCGACGCGCAACCCCGCCGGGTCCTTCCTCCACGCGCCGATCAGGTCGCCGATGGTGCGGTACGGCGAGTCCTTGCGGACGACGATCGCCCCGGGTTCGTCGATCAGACGGGCGATGGGCGTGGTCTGCTCGACGGTGGCCGTCCCGTGGCTGACGTGCGTGGCGCCGACGACGCCGAGGCCCATCTGGAGCGCGAGGTCCTTGTTGCCCCACTCGTCGACGATGCGCTGCAGCCCCACCGTGCCTCCCGCGCCGGGCAGGTTGAAGACCTGCACGTCCGAGGCGGTCGAGGTCTCCTCCAGGACCCGGGCCACGGTCCGGGCGGTGGTGTCGTATCCGCCGCCCGCCGTGTTGGGCACCATGATGCGCAGTCCGTCGAGGGGCCGGTCCCCGGCGCCGGGCCGCACGTCGCAGGCGCCGGCGGTGAGCATCAGCAGCGCGCCGAGGATGCCGGACAAGGCGCGGGATCGACCGCTCATGACACCCTCTCTTTCGTTTCGTGTGCAAAGGACGCCATGATTGTGCGGCCCGGCCGGACCGGTCGCCCAGGTTGTGTCAGCAGTAGAGATTGAGTTCGTTGTGGTCACCACGTTCCGCCGTCACACCCTCGCGGGGCAGATGCTGGTGCTCCAGCTGGCCATCGTCGTGGTGGTCCTGCTGGCGGTCGCCGCGGTCTCCCTCGCCCAGTCCGAAGCCACCTTCAACCGGGTCGAGGGCCGCCGGGTGAGCGCACTCGCCGAACAGCTCGCCGCCCATCCCCTGGTGCGCAGCCGGCTGGTGCGGCCCGCCCCCGAGGAGGCGCTGGCCCCGCTGGTGCACTCCACCCTGGTGCAGTCCTCGGTCACGTCCGTGACGGTGGCCGGCGCCGACGGCCGGGTCGTCAGCTCGACCAACCCCACGGTGGTGGGCGACCGGCTGCCGCTGGGCCGGGGCGTCGCCGCGGGCCGCGGCTGGTCCGGCTCGCTGACCTGGGACGGCAGCCACGAGCTGGTCGCGCAGGTACCGGTCCTCGGGACGACGAAGCGCGCCATCGGCCGCAGGCTGGGCACGGTCATGATCGGTGAGGCGTCCCCGACGGTGTGGCAGCGGCTGTCCGGGGCGTCCTCGTATCTGCTCGCCTACCTCGGCATCGCCAGCGCACTCGGCGTCGTGGGCTCCTGGCTGCTCGCCCGGCGCGTCAAGCGGCAGACCCTCGGCCTGGAGCCCCGCGAGATCACCGGTCTCGCCGAACACCGCGAGGCGATGCTGTACGGCATCGCCGAGGGCGTCGTCGCCCTGGATCCGCAGGACCGCGTCACCCTGGTCAACGACATGGGCCGGCGACTGCTGGACCTGCCGGCGGACTGTGTCGGCCGCGACCTGGCCGACCTGGGCATCGAGGGGCGGCTGCGCGACGTCCTGACCGGGGCGCGGGGGGACGGGAAGGCGGCGCACGACGTGGTCGTCGTCCGCCATGGGACCGTACTCGTCCTGAACCGTATGACCGTCACCAAGGACGGTCGGCTGCTCGGTTCCGTCACGACTTTGCGCGACCGCACCGAACTGGCCCGTCTGGAGCGCGAGATCGGCTCCTTCCGCAGCACCTCCGAGCTGCTGCGCGCGCAGGCGCACGAGTTCGCCAACCAGCTGCACACCATCTCCGGGCTGATCCAGATCGGTGAGCAGGAGGAAGTGGTCGGCTACATCAGGGCGCTGAACCAGCGCCGCAACTCCCTGGACCTGACCGTCGGCCGCCGCGTGCACGACACGGCCGTCGCCGCCCTGCTGATGGCGAAGGCGTCCCAGGCGGCCGAGCGGAAGGTCACCCTGCACGTCTCGGACGACACCTCGCTCGGGCGGCTCGCCCACGAGGACGCGGCCGACGTGGCGACCGTGATCGGCAACCTCGTCGACAACGCCATCGACGCCGCTGTCGCGGGCGAGCCCGTCGGCGACGGTGCCTGGGTGGAGGTCGAGCTGCGGCAGGACACCGCCGGCGTGGAGATCGTCGTACGCGACTCGGGGCCCGGCGTCGCCCCGGAGCTCGCCCACGAGGTCTTCGTGCACGGCTTCACCACCAAGGCGGCCGAGGAGGGCGGACGAGGCATCGGACTCGCGCTCACCCGGCTCGTCTGCGAGCGCCGCGGCGGAGAGATCACGGTGACCAACACCAGCGAGGGCGCGAAGTTCACCGCCCGCATGTCCGTGAGCCGGTCCGCCGAGGCGGCGGCGGAAGGAGCGCACCGATGACCGACCCCGCCGGCCCCGGCTCCATCGACGTACTGGTCGTGGACGACGACTTCATGGTGGCCCGGGTGCACCGGACCTTCGTCGACCGCGTCGAGCCCTTCCGCGTCGTGGGCACCGCCAACACCGGCGAGCGGGCGATCGAAGCGGTCGACGAGCTGCGCCCCGACCTCGTCCTGCTCGATCTGTATCTGCCGGACCTCTTCGGTCTGGACGTCATCCCCCGGCTGCGCAGCGGCGGACACGACTGCGACGTCATGGTCATCAGCGCCGCCCGTGAGGCCGACGCGGTGCGCCGCGCCGTGCGCCACGGCGTGGTCGACTACCTCCTCAAGCCCTTCGACTTCGAGGATCTCAAGCCCCGTCTGGAGCGCTACGCCACCCAGCGCGGCCGTCTGCTCTCGACGGTCGTCCGCGGTCAGGCGGACGTCGACCGGGTTCTCGCCGGAGCCTTCTCCCCCGCCCCGGGCGGAATCCTGCCCAAGGGGCTGAGCGTGGAGACCGCCGGGCTGATCGAGCGCGCCCTGCGCGATGCGGAGGGCACCCTGTCGGCGGCCGAGTGCGCGGCCGCCACCGGCATCTCCCGCGTCAGCGCCCGCCGCTATCTGGAGCACTTCCACGTCACCGGAGACGCCGACGTCTCCCTGCGCTACGGCACGGCGGGCCGCCCGGAGCGCCGCTACACCTGGCGGGCGTAGTCCCGGGCACCTTTTCCCGCACCGCGCTCCGTCCGGCAGACTCGTCCCATGGAGACTGCGGAGTACGTGGAGACCCTGGACCGCGAGGGCCGGCTGCTGGCCGCGGCGGCCGAGGCGGCAGGCGTCGATGCCAAGGTGCCGACCTGTCCGCAGTGGCAGGTGCGCGACCTGGTGCGGCACACCGGGATGGTGCACCGGTGGGCCGCGGCCTTCGTCGCCGAGGGGCACACCTCCTACCACCCCGACGGCGGACTGCCCGATCTCGACGGCGACGCTCTGCTGACCTGGTTCCGGGAGGGGCACCGGCAGCTCGTCGACACCCTCGCCGCCGCCCCGGTGGACGTGGAGTGCTGGCACTTCCTGCCCGCGCCCTCGCCGCTCGCGTTCTGGGCGCGGCGGCAGGCGCACGAGACGACCGTGCACCGGGTGGACGCGGAGGCGGCGCGCGGCGGAGTGGGCTCCGAGATCGCGGCCGGTTTCGCGGCGGACGGCATCGACGAACTGCTGCGCGGCTTCCACGCCCGGCGCAGGAGCAGGGTCCGCAGCGACGAGCCGCGGGTGCTGCGGGTGCGCGCGACGGACGCCGAGGACGCGGTGTGGACCGTACGACTGTCCCAGGAACCGCCGGCGGCCACGCGGGACGCGACCGGGGCCGCGGACTGCGAAGTGGCCGGGCCCGCCGCGCAGTTGTACCTGTCGCTGTGGAACCGTCAGCCGTTCCCGGACGTGACCGGAGACGCCGCGGTGGCCGCGCTGTGGCGCGAGAAGTCCGCGGTCACCTGGAGCTGAGGCCGCCCCGTCGGCGCCCGGGCTGAGTGCGTGCCAGGGCCGCGACGCCGGGCTGATCCGAAAGACAGGCCTTACGCCTCCAGCATCCGGGTCAGCACCGCACGCTGCACCGGCAGCACCTCGGCGTGCAGGGTGCGTCCTCTCCTCGTGAGGGCCACACGGACTCCGCGCCGGTCCTCGGCGCACATGGTGCGCTCGACGAGGCCGTCCTTCTCCAGCCGGGCGATCAGCCGCGACAGCGCGCTCTGGCTGAGATGGACCCGCTCGGAGATCTCCTGTACGCGATAGGCGCAGGAGTCGCCCGACAGGACGTCCAGCACCTCGAAGTCACTGGCGCACAGGCCGTGTCGGTGCAGTTCCCGGTCGAGTTCGCACTGCGTGCGCGCGTGCAGCGCCAGGATGCCCCGCCACTGTTCCACGAGCGCCTGCTCGGCCTTGTCCGCAGCCATGAACGCACCGTAGCAGAATCGCGAAATTATTGCATCAGAATTTAATGCGCTTGCATTCGATGCATACGCATGTAGTCTCGTCGCCATGACCTCTCCGCTCAACACCTCCGTGGCGCCACCCTCGGCGGTCCGCTGGACCCCCCGGCTGTGGGGCACACTCCTGGTGCTCTGCGCCGCGATGTTCCTGGACGCGCTCGACGTGTCGATGGTCGGCGTCGCGCTCCCGTCCATCGGCACGGACCTGGATCTGTCCACCTCGACGCTGCAATGGATCGTCAGCGGCTACATCCTCGGCTACGGCGGTCTCCTGCTGCTCGGCGGACGCACCGCGGACCTGCTCGGCAGGCGCCAGGTCTTCCTGATCGCGCTGGGTGTCTTCGCCGTCGCCTCACTGCTCGGCGGTCTGGTCGACTCGGGTCCGCTGCTGATCGCCAGCCGCTTCGTCAAGGGCCTGAGCGCCGCGTTCACCGCGCCCGCGGGACTGTCCATCATCACCACGACCTTCGCCGAGGGCCCGCTGCGCAACCGCGCCCTGTCGATCTACACCACCTGCGCGGCCACCGGCTTCTCGATGGGCCTGGTCCTGTCCGGGCTGCTGACCGAGGCCAGCTGGCGTCTGACCATGCTGCTGCCCGCGCCCATCGCCCTGATCGCCCTGCTGGCGGGCCTGAAGCTGCTGCCGCGCAGTGAGCGCGAGAAGGACCACAACGGCTACGACATCCCCGGCGCCGTCCTCGGCACCGCGTCGATGCTGCTGCTGGTCTTCACCGTCGTCCAGGCGCCCGAGGTGGGCTGGGCCTCGGCCCGCACGCTGCTGTCCTTCCTGGCCGTCGCCGTGCTGCTGACCGTGTTCGTGCGGGTCGAGCGCCGCTCGCCCGGTCCACTGATCCGGCTGGGCGTGCTGCGCTCCGGCAACCAGATCCGCGCCCAGCTCGGCGCGCTCGCCTTCTTCGGTTCGTACGTCGGCTTCCAGTTCCTGACCACGCTCTACATGCAGTCGCTGCTCGGCTGGTCGGCGCTGCACACCGCGCTCGCCTTCCTGCCGGCGGGTGCGCTGGTGGCGGTGTCCTCGACCAAGGTCGGCTCGATCGTCGACCGGTTCGGCACCCCGCGGCTGATCGCGACGGGCTTCGCCCTGATGGTCGTCGGGTACGCACTGTTCCTGCGCGTGAACCTCGACCCGGTGTACGCCGCCGTCATCCTGCCGTCGATGCTGCTGATCGGCGCGGCCTGCGCGCTGGTCTTCCCCTCGCTCAACATCCAGGCCACCAACGGCGTCGAGGACCACGAGCAGGGCATGGTGTCCGGTCTGCTCAACACCTCGGTGCAGGTGGGCGGCGCGATCTTCCTGGCCGTGGTGACGGCAGTGGTCACCGCCCAGGCACCCGAACACGCCACCCCGCAGGCCGTGTTGGACAGCTACCGCCCCGGTCTGATGGTGGTGACGGGCGTGGCGGTCGCGGGACTGCTGATCACGCTCACCGGTCTGCGCACGCGTCGCACACCGCAGTCCGTCGTGGTCGCCAGGTCCACCACCCAGGAGGCCGAGCGCGTACCCGTACGCGACTAGGGGGACGCCTCCACGCGTGCGCCCGGCGGGGGCTGGTTGCCCCGCCGGGCGCACGGCTGTGACACTCCTGGTATGACCGAACACGGGGGACGGCGCAGTCAGGCCGAGCGGGACGCGATCACCGTCGAGATCGGATACGCGCTGTGCAGTGCGCTGTTCGCGGCGGCGGTCGTCTTCGGGGCGATCGCCGGTCCGGCGCTGCTGTTCGACCTGGCGCACGGCGTCGAGACCGTCCTGCTGCACACGGGCCTGGTGCTCGCGCCCGTGCTGTTCCTCGTCCGGGTCGTCAGTGTGCTGGTCCGTTTCGGCCGGCCGGATCAGCCCAGCCAGCCGGGTCGCACCAATCCCGACTCGTAGGCGAGGACGACCAGTTGGGCCCTGTCCCGGGCGCCCAGCTTGACCATGGTGCGGCTGACGTGGGTCTTCGCAGTGAGGGGGCTGACGACCAGACGGCGGGCGATCTCCTCGTTGGACAGGCCGATGCCGACCAGGGCCATCACCTCCCGTTCCCGCTCGGTGAGTTCGCCGAGGGCGTCGGCGGTCGCGGGTTCCTTGGAGCGGGCCGCGAACTCCGCGATCAGACGGCGCGTCACACCGGGTGAGAGCAGCGCGTCGCCCTCGACCACCGCCCTCACCGCGCGCAGGAGTTCCTCCGGCTCGGTGTCCTTGACCAGGAAGCCGGAGGCACCGGAGCGGATCGCCTCGAAGACGTACTCGTCGAGTTCGAAGGTGGTGAGCATGACCACCTTGACGCCCTGCAGCGCCTCGTCGTCGCCGATCCGGCGGGTCGCCGCCAGTCCGTCGAGGGCCGGCATGCGGATGTCCATCAGGACGACGTCGGGGCGCAGTTCACGCACCTTGCGCACCGCTTCCTCGCCGTCGGAGGCCTCGCCGGCCACCTCGATGTCCGGCTGCGCGTCAAGCAGCGCGCGGAAGCCGGCCCGCACCAGTGACTGGTCGTCGGCGAGCAGTACGCGGATCACCGGTCGTCCTCCTTGGCCTTGACACTCAACGGCAGTACGGCGAGCACCCGGAAACCGCCGTCCGCGCGCGGGCCCGCCTCGATCGTGCCACCCAGGGCGGCCGCCCGCTCCCGCATTCCCGCCAGACCGTTCCCGCTGCCGCCCGCGTCGGCGCCGATCGCGGGCCCGTCGTCGTCGATGCGCAGCCGCAGCTGCCGTTCGTCGTGTTCCACATGCACGCGCGCCTGACGCGAACCGGAGTGGCGTACGACGTTGGTCAGCGCCTCCTGCACGATGCGGAAGGCGGCGAGGTCGGTGCCGGGCGCGAGGCGGGGCGGCTCTCCGTCGACCTCCACGGCGAGACCCGCGCTGCCCGCCTGCTCCACCAGTTCGGGCAGCCGGTCGAGGCCGGGCGCCGGGGCGCGCGGTGCGTCGCCCGGTGCGCGGAGCGTGTCGAGGACCTGGCGGACCTCGCCGAGCGCCTCCTTGCTGGCGGCCTTGATGGTGGTGAGCGCGGAGCGGGCCTGCTCGGGGTCCGTGTCGAGCAGTGCGAGACCGACGCCGGCCTGGACATTGATCACCGAGATGCTGTGCGCGAGGACGTCGTGCAGTTCACGGGCGATGCGCAGCCGCTCCTCGTCGGCCCGCCGCCGGGCCGCCTGCGCCCGCTCGGCCCGTTCCCTGCTCCACTGCTCGCGCCGGGCGCGGGCCAGTTCCGACAGGGCGACGATCGCCACCACCCAGGTGGCGATCACGATCTCCTGCCCCCAGGAGGCGGCCGGGTCCCCGGACGGCGGCAGCCAGCGGTACAGCCAGTGGGCCACCACCACATGCAGGGCCCACAGCATCGCCACCGCACCCCAGGCGGCCCGCCGGTGCCCCGCGACCACCGCGCTGAAGCAGGCCACGGCGACGGTGAGGAAGACCGGCCCGTACGGATACCCGGCGCCGAGATAGACGGTCGCCGCCACCGCCGTACCGAACACGACGACCCTCGGATACCGCTGCCGCCACAGCAGCAGTCCCGAGCCCACCACGAGCAGCAGCCGCGCGAAGTGGTCCAGCGGCAGGCGCTCGCCCGCCTGCTCATGCGCCGCGTAGTTGGAGCCGACGAGCACGAAGATCGTGAGCAGCACCGTGGATCGCCACGGCCAGCGGGGCGCGCGCTGCTCGTCGACCCAGCGGTTCGTCCACGGCGGTCCGTACCGCCACCACCGGGGCGGACCGCCCTCGCGCACATCCTGCTCGTCCATGTCCGCCACGCTAGACGCAGCCGGGGTCGCGGGGCGTCCGCCGGGCGTGGTGATCACGCGTACTCCCGGGGAAGTACGCCGCCACCTCGGCTCACGACTTCCCGCCCGGCCTTACGACTTCCCGCCCGGCTTTACGACTTCCCGGCGCGCCCCACGACCGACCGCCGACCGGCCCTCACGACAGCCCCACCCCGTGCGCGAGGTGCCGCGCCGCGTTCCTGAAGAACGCCTCGCGCTCCTCCACGACCCGGTGGAACTGGCCGAACAGCTCGAAGCCGATCAGCCCGAACAGCTGGGCCCAGGCGGCGACGAGGGCCGGAGCGACGGCCGGCGGGAGGTCGGAGGCGAAGTCGGCGGCCATGCGCTCCGCCTCGGCCTCCAGGTCGGCGGGGAGAGGGGGCAGATCCAGGCCGGGGCCCATACGGGCGTCGCGGACGATGCCGATCAGCACGAGGGCGACGCGGGCGGCGGCCGGGACGGTGGTCTCGGGGGCGACGTAACCGGGGATCGGCGTTCCGTAGATCAGCGCGTACTCGTGCGGATGCGCGAGCGCCCACGTCCGTACGGCCTCGCACACGACCGTCCAGCGCTCGACGGGGTCGGCGTCCCCCGCGGCACCGAGCGCCGTCTCGGCCGCCTCGCCCACGGAGTCGTAGGCGTCGATGATCAGCGCCGTCAGCAGGTCGTCGCGGCTGGGGAAATAGCGGTAGAGGGCGGAGGAGACCATGCCGAGTTCCCTGGCCACCGCGCGCAGTGAGAGCTTGGCGGCGCCTTCGGCCGCGAGCTGTCTGCGTGCCTCGTCCTTGATGGCGGCGGTGACCTCGATCCGGGCTCGGGCGCGGGCGCTGTGTGCGGTGCTCATGGGGTCAGTCTCGCACGGAACGAGAGCAGCGCACACAAACGAGAGCGGCAAACCGAAAAGAGAGCGCCGCTCTCGCTTTGGAGCACCCATCGGGTGCAGACTCGTCATCGAAGCGAGAGCACTGCTCACAGAAGCGAGCGACGCTCTCTCCATCGAGGGGAGTCCTCATGTCCACACACGTCCAGAAGCCCGGCTGGTTCACGGTCAACGTCCTCAACCGCACCATCGCCTGGATGACCCGCCGCGGCATCAGCGTCTGGGGCTCCCGGGTCCTCGCGGTCCGCGGACGCAAGAGCGGCGCCTGGCGGACCACCCCGGTGAACCTGCTGACAGTGGACGGGCAGCGCTATCTCGTCGCCCCGCGCGGCCACGTGCAGTGGACGCACAACATGCGGGCGGCCGGCGGAGGCGAGCTGCGGCTGGGCAGGAACGTGGAGGCGTTCACCGCCACCGAGGTCACCGACGACGACAAGGTGCCGCTGCTGCGGGCCTACCTCAAGCGGTGGAAGGCCGAGGTCGGCGTCTTCTTCAACGGCGTCGGCCCCGCCTCCCCCGACGCCGAACTGCGCCGCATCGCCCCCGACCACCCCGTCTTCCGCATCACCGTCACGAAGTGACGTCCCCGTTCGCCGGAACGTCCGCGACCACGGACTCCCCGCTCCCCGGGGAGGCGTCGCCCTGGCGCCGGTCCAGCGCGGTCAGCGCACGATGGGCCATCGGGTGCGTACGCACGATCTCGGCGAGGGAGGTGGCGCCGCGGGTGATGTCCCTGAACGCGTTCCACGCGGGCCGGAAGCCGGTCAGCGCCGCGTGGAACAGGCCGGGCCGGCGCTCGAAGGCCGCCAGCATCCGCTTGCCCACGCCCATCTCGACGCCGAGTCCCGCCCGGACCGCGAACGCGTAGTTGAGGGCCTGGCGCCGGGTGTCCACCGCGTCGTGCGCCTCGGCGATCCGCACCGCCCACTCCCCCGCGAGCCGCCCCGAGCGCAGCGCGAACGAGATGCCCTCACGCGTCCACGGCTCCAGCAGCCCCGCCGCGTCCCCGCAGACCAGCACCCGCCCGCGCGAGAGCGGCGAGTCGTCGGCGCGGCAGCGGGTCAGATGGCCGGAGGAGATGCTCGGTTCGAAGCCGGCGAGGCCGAGCCGGCCGACGAACTCCTCCAAGTACCGCTTGGTGGCGGCGCCTTCGCCGCGCGCGGAGATCACGCCGACGGTGAGGGTGTCACCCTTGGGGAACACCCAGCCGTAACTGCCGGGAATGGGCCCCCAGTCGATCAGCACCCGCCCCTTCCAGTCCTCGGCGACGGTCTCCGGCACCGGGATCTCGGCCTCCAGCCCGAGGTCGACCTGGTCGAGCTTGACCCCGACATGCGCCCCTATCCGGCTCGCGCTGCCGTCCGCGCCCACGACCGCGCGCGCGAGCAGCGTCTCGCCGCCCTGCAGGACGACGGCGACCGTGCGCCGGTCCGGCACCGCCGAGCCGTGCTGCTCGACGCGCTGCACGGTGGCGCCGGTGCGCAGTTCGGCGCCCGCCTTCTGCGCGTGCTCGACCAGCTGCTGGTCGAACTCGGGCCGGTTGATCAGCCCGAACAGCATCTGCCGGGAGCGCCGGGTCCTGGTGAAGCGGCCGTTGTTCGAGAACGTCACCGCGTGCACCCGGTCCCGCAGGGGCAGTTCGAAGCCGGGCGGCAGGGCGTCGCGGGAGGGGCCGATGATGCCCCCGCCGCAGGTCTTGTAGCGCGGCAGCTCGGCTTTCTCCAGCAGAAGCACGCTGCGTCCCGCGACCGCAGCCGCATAGGCCGCGGACGCCCCCGCGGGTCCCGCACCCACCACGACGACGTCCCACACCCGCTGTACGTCGTCCGCCGAAGAGTTCTCGCTGCTCACGATGGTCTACTGCTCCCGATCAAGCCGCTGCCGCACCTGTCCCACGCATCCTACGGCGGTCGTCGCCGCAGGCCACTGTGGGAGGATCTCGCTATCCACCCGTACAACGTCGCACCCACAAGGAGCGTGCCCATGTCGTCGAACCCGGTCGCCGGGACCGTCGCCTCTCTGATGCCGAGAGCGCGGACGGAGCTCGCCGAGCTGGTGGCCTTCAAGTCGGTGGCGGACTTCGACCAGTTCCCGAAGAGCGAGAGCGAGGGCGCCGCGCGGTGGGTCGCCGACGCGCTCACCGCCGAGGGGTTCCAGGACGTGGCCCTGCTCGACACCCCCGACGGCACCCAGTCCGTGTACGGATATCTGCCCGGGCCCGAGGGCGCGAAGACCGTGCTGCTCTACGCCCACTACGACGTGCAGCCGCCGCTCGACGAGTCCGCCTGGACGACGCCTCCCTTCGAGCTGACCGAGCGCGACGGCCGCTGGTACGGGCGCGGGGCCGCGGACTGCAAGGGCGGCGTGATCATGCACCTGCTCGCGCTGCGCGCCCTCAAGGCCAACGGCGGCGTCCCGGTGCACGTCAAGGTGATCGCCGAGGGTTCGGAGGAGCAGGGCACGGGCGGTCTGGAGCGGTACGCCGAGGAGCACCCGGACCTGCTCGCCGCCGACACCATCGTCATCGGCGACGCGGGCAACTTCCGGGTCGGGCTGCCGACGGTGACGGCCACGCTGCGCGGTATGACCCTGGTGCGCGTGCAGATCGACACCCTCGAAGGCAATCTGCACTCCGGCCAGTTCGGCGGCGCCGCCCCCGACGCGCTGGCGGCGCTGGTCCGCGTGCTGGACTCGCTGCGCGCGGAGGACGGCTCGACGACCGTCGACGGGCTGACCGCCGGGTCCGGGTGGGAGGGGCTGCAGTACGACGAGGAGCAGTTCCGCCAGGACGCCAAGGTGCTCGACGGTGTGGAGCTGATCGGATCGGGCACGGTCGCCGACCGCATCTGGGCGCGTCCGGCGGTCACCGTCCTCGGCATCGACTGCCCGCCGGTCGTCGGCGCCACCCCGTCCGTGCAGGCGGGCGCGCGGGCGCTGGTCAGCCTGCGGGTGCCGCCGGGTGTCGACGCGGTCGAGGCGACGAAGCTGCTGCAGGCGCATCTGGAGGCCCACACCCCGTGGGGCGCCCGGGTGCGCACCGAGCAGATCGGCCAGGGCCAGGCGTTCAGCGCGGACACCACCAGCCCGGCGTACGCGGCGATGGCCGAGGCGATGGCGGTCGCCTACCCCGGCCAGGAGATGCAGTACGCGGGCCAGGGTGGCTCCATCCCGCTGTGCAACACCCTCGCCGCGCTCTACCCGCGCGCGGAGATCCTGCTGATCGGCCTGAGCGAGCCGGAGGCCCAGATCCACGCGGTCAACGAGAGTGTCTCTCCCGAGGAGTTGGAGCGGCTCTCGGTGGCGGAGGCGCTGTTCCTGCGCAATTACGCGGCGAGCTGACCGGCTCTGCTCTCGGCAAAGGGCCCTCGTCTTCGGACGGGGGCCCTTCTACGGTCGCTGTCATGGACGTCGTAGAACTGCTGCCCCGTCTCCACCTGCTGCGCTTTCCCGTCGGCCAGGCCTATCTCTGGCGCGACGGCGACGAGGTGACGCTGATCGACGCGGGCCCGCCGGGCGCCGGAGCATCCGTCGCCGCACTCGCGCAGTCGCTGGGGACCGTGCGCCGTATCGTGCTCACCCATTTCCACGAGGACCATGCGGGCGGGGCGGGCGAGCTGGCCGCGCTGACCGGTGCCGAGGTGCTGGCGCATCGCCTGGACGCCGCCGCGGTCCGGGGTGAAGTCCCGGGCCCGCCACCGGTGTTCGAGGACTGGGAGGTGCCGATTCACGCCGAGGTGTCCCGGCAGCTCCCCGAGGGCGACTTCGTACGGCCGTCGCACGTCACCGAGGTCGGCGACGGCGAGGCCCTCGACCTCGGTGACGGAGCGACGGTGGTGCACACCCCGGGTCACACGCCCGGCAGCATCGCGCTCCATCTCCCGCGCGAGCGTGTGCTGTTCACGGGCGACACCGTGGCGGCGTCGCCCGTCGACGGCAGTGTGCTGCCCGGTGTGTTCAACGTCGATCGGGAGGGCCGGCTCGCCTCGTTCCACCGTCTCGCGGCACTCGACGCGGACATCGCCTGTTTCGGGCACGGTGATCCGGTGATCGGGCACGCGGGCACGGCACTTCGCCGATCGGCAGACAGACACCCGGTGTCACCCTGAGCATGGTGGTCATGTCCTTCGCCGCGCGTCGCGCCGCCCACACCGACATCGCCACCGCGCTGGCCCTCCTCAGCGACCGGGAGCTGGCGGACCTCGTGGCGTCGGGGACGCCCAACGGCGTGGGGATCGGAGGGCGTTCGACGCTCGTCGAGGTGGAGGGCAGCCGGGTCTTCGTGAAGCAGGTGCCGTTGACGGACATCGAGCGGCGGCCCGAGAACACGCGGTCCACGGCCAACGTCTTCGAGCTGCCGTCCGCGTGCCACTACGGCACCGGCCGCAGCCCGGGCTTCGGTGCGTGGCGCGAGCTGGCCACGCACGTGATGACGACGAACTGGGCGCTGTCCGACCGCTTCCCGGGCTTTCCGCTGATGCACCACTGGCGGGTCCTGCCGGATGCCGTGCAGCCGCTGCCGGAGGAACTGGCCGACGTGGAAGGGGTGGTGGCCTACTGGGGCGGCGCCTCCCGGGTCCGCGAACGCATCGAGGACCTGCGGACGGCGTCGGCGAGCCTGACCCTGTTCCTGGAGTACTTTCCGCACACCCTGCACGACTGGCTCGACAGCCAGGTGCGTACGGACGACGCGGACCGGGTCTGCGCGCGCGTGGAGGAGTGGCTGGGTGCCCTGACCTCGTTCCTGCGCGACAACCAACTCCTGCATTTCGACGTCCACTTCCAGAACGTCGTCACCGACGGCGAGGTCTTCTGCCTCGCCGACTACGGTCTCGCCTTCAGCCCCCGCTTCCGGCTCGCCCGTCAGGAGCGCGCCTTCTTCGACCGGCACCGCGACTACGACGTCGTGTACTCCCGGGCCCACCTGGTGAACTGGCTGGTCACGGCCCTTTACGGGTACGACAGGAACGAGCGGGAGGCGTTCGTGCGGGCGTGTGCGGTGGGCGCTCACGCGGACGGCATCCCGCAGACCGCGGCCGCGATCATCGCCCGTGACGCTCCCCTGACCGCGGTGTTGAACCACTTCTTCGGCCGACTGCGGCACGAGAGCCGGCAGACTCCCTTCCCGTACAAGGAGCTCCGGCTCGCCTACGACAACTCGACGCTCTCCCCGTAGGGGCAGAGGACCGGGTTCCCATCACTCGGGCCGATGTCGGCCCACCGGGATGCCGGCTTCCAGGTACAGCACGGTTCCGCGCTCGCGTGCCCGCAGGGCCCAGCGCAGCCGCTCGTAGCGCACGGCGGGGAGCAGGTCCGCGGCCTCCTCCTCGGTGACGAACCGCCAGTCGCGCAGTTCGGGGCCGGGCAGCAGCAGCCGGGCCGCCTCCGCCGAGTCGAGGCGTCCGCCGTCGAAGAGCAGCCGCAGACCGCCGAAGGCGGGGGGTGCGGGCGCCTCCCAGTCCACGACCAGGAGTTTCGGTACGTCGTCGAGACGGATGCCGGTCTCCTCGGCGACCTCGCGCACACCGGCGCGGGCGGGTGCCTCGCCGGGTTCGACGACACCGCCGGGGAACTCCCAGCCGGCCTTGTAGGTGGGGTCGACGAGCAGGACGCGGTCCTGTTCGTCGAAGAGGAGGACGCCGGCGGCGACGGTCTCGGCGGTGGGCTCGGGCGTCTGGACGATGTCGCAGACGGCCGCCTCACCGCTGCCCACGGCCTCCGCGATCCGCACCGCCGCCTGGTACGCCGTCAGCGCGCTGGTGTCGACGGGATGGGCGTCGGAGGTGAGCCAGGAGCCGAGGGCCGCGCGGTACGGCTCGATGTGGTCGTACGACCACTGCCGTACCCGTATCTCCCCGTCCGGCAGGTCCGGCGGCACCTCGCGGCGGGCTATTCGCTCGCGCAGGATCGTTTCCGCCGGGGCGAGGAGCACATGGCGGACGGCGATACGACGGGCCGCGAGACCGCCGAAGATCTCGTCGCGGTACTCCTGGCGCAGCAGGGTCATCGGGACCACCAGGGTCCCGCCGAGTTCGGCGAGCATCGCGGCCGCCGTGTCGATCACGAGCCGTCGCCAGATCGGCAGGTCCTGGAAGTCGCCGACCTCGGCGAGGTGCTTGGGCGGCAGCAGATGCGCGAGCGCTCCGCCGATGACCTCGGGGTCGAAGAGCGTGCTGTTCGGGATCAGCTCGATCAGTTCCCGTGCGGTGGTGGTCTTCCCCGCACCGAACGCGCCGTTGATCCAGACGACGGTCACAGGTCCCCCTCTTCTGTTGGCCCCCTGAGGCTTGCCCGCTCCACCCTGCCACGGAAACCAGCCCCAGTTGAGGGCGCACAAACGGGGGCGCCGGTGCCCCTGCCTGGGGGCACCGGCGCAATGGTCCGGTCCTGAGTCTGCGGCCCCGCTAGCCGAGGACCTGGTCGGTGCCGGGCAGGGTGCCGTCCGGGACGGCGTCGGTGACCGTGCCGAGGGCGTCCTCGACGGCGAGGTCGCCCTGGGCCTGGTGATCACCCACTACCTGGTGCTCCCCGCCGTGCGACGGGCTGATCGCCGCCACGACGAATCCGGTGGCGAGGGAGGCGATGGCCATCATGCTGCGTTTCTTCATGCCCGGATCAACTGCCGGACCGGGCCCGGAGTCACGCATGATGGACGGGCGCGACCGCCCGGCCCCGCTGGAGCGGAGCCGACCCGGGAGGACGGATGGACACAGCCGACGGGCACATCCATGTCGACGCGAAGATGCTGACCGACAACCCCGCGGTCCGCGGCATGCTCGCGGCCACCTTCGGCCTGGTCGGCGACCCGCCGAGCGTCGTCACCACGGGCTGCGGCCTTCAGGCGCCGTATGCGATGACCTCCCGGCGTCCGGAGAGCGCACCACCGAGGCGCGGAGGTTCCGGCTCGGCTGACCCGGTTCCGGACTGTCGAACACCCGTTACCGCACCCCTTCCAACAGAGTCGAACACGTCCTACCGTAAACGCGCAGCGATGACGCGGACATGACGTCATCCAACCTTTCGCGTGTTCGGAGGAACGTAACGATGCGTCACCTTCACACCCGCTCGCCCCGGCGAAGAATCGTAGGATTGCTCACCGCAAGTCTGCTGTGCACGGCGGGACTTGCCGCACCGGCGGTGGCGGCGCCCGCCGCGCAGCCCGCCGCCCCCGCACTGGACGACGGCCTCGCGCTCACCCCGCCCATGGGATTCAACAACTGGAACTCCACGAACTGCCGCGCCGAGTTCAACGAGTCCATGGTCAAGGGCATCGCGGACCTCTTCGTCGAGAAGGGGCTCCAGGACGCCGGATACCAGTACGTCAACCTCGACGACTGCTGGGCCCTGCCGGAACGCGACGCGGACGGCAAGCTCGTCCCCGATCCGGTCCGCTTCCCCCACGGGATCAAGGCCGTTGCCGACTACGTCCACTCCAAGGGGCTCAAGCTCGGCATCTATACCAGCGCGGGCACCAAGACCTGCAACAGCGCCGGGTTCCCGGGCGCCCTCGGCCATGAGTACAGCGACGCGCAGCAGTTCGCGGACTGGGGCGTCGACTACCTCAAGTACGACAACTGCAACAACCAGGGCGTGGACGCCAAGCTGCGCTACACGACCATGCGCGACGCCCTCAAGGCGACCGGCCGGCCGATCGTCTACAGCATCTGCGAATGGGGCGAGAACAAGCCCTGGCAATGGGCCGCGGACGTGGGCCACTTGTGGCGCACCACCGGTGACATCAGCGACAACTGGGGCTCGATGCTGGGGATTCTGAAGCAGAATCTGCCGCTGGCCGAGTACGCCGGTCCCGGCCACTGGAACGACCCCGACATGCTGGAGGTCGGCAACGGCGGCATGACCGACACCGAGTACCGCACCCACTTCTCCATGTGGTCGGTCATGGCCGCCCCGCTGCTCATCGGCTCCGACCTGCGCACGGCCTCCCAGGAGACGTTCGACATCCTGGACAACAAGGAGGTCATCGCCGTCGACCAGGACCCGCTGGGCAAGCAGGGCGCGGTCGTCTCCTCCGCGGGCGGACGCTGGGTCGTCTCCAAGGAGATGAAGGACGGCAGCCGCGCGGTGGCCCTGTTCAACGAGTCCGGCACCGCCCAGCGCATCGCCACGACCGCCGCTGCCGTGGGCCTGCCGCAGGCGTCCGCGTACACGCTGCGCGACCTGTGGCAGCACAAGAGCTACAACACCGCGGGCACCATCTCGGCGACCGTCCCGGCCCATGGCACGGTCCTCGTACGGGTCGCCGCCGACCGCAGGTGGGCCACGCATCCGCCGGCCGTCGAACTCGGCCTGAGCGGCAGCCCGTTGCTGCAGGCGGGCAAGGCCGCCACGCTGACCTCGGCCGTCACCGACCTGGGCCGCACACCGGCCAAGCACGTCTCGGTGCGGCTGACCGGACCCGAGGGCTGGAAGGTCCGGGCGACGTCACCGACCGCCTCCGCCGGCCTGCCCACGGGCCGCTCCCTGCGCACCAAGTGGTCGGTCACCGCACCGGCCGGGACGCCACCGGGCTCGTACGACCTGACGCTCAGGGCGAGTTACCGCTCGCCCACCGGTGCCCGTGCCGACAGCTCGGTGCCGCTGACGGCTCTGGTCGTCGTACCGCCGCCCTCCGGCACCTCGGGACTCGGCGACCTGACCTGGATGTCGGCCACCAACGGCTACGGGCCCGTCGAGCGCAACACCAGCAACGGCGAGAGCGCCGCGGGCGACGGTCATCCGATCACCATCGGCGGCGTGGTGTACGACAAGGGACTCGGCGTGCACGCGGAGAGCGCCGTCGAGTTCTACGCCGGCAAGGCGTGCGAGAAGGTCACCGCGGACGTCGGCGTCGACGACGAGAAGGGTGCGAACGGCACCGTCGCCTTCGAGATCTGGGCCGACGGCACCAAGGTCGCCTCGACCGGCGTCCTCACCAACGCGATGCCGGCCCAGCCCCTCACCGCCGACGTGACCGGCGCCGAGGTGATCCGTCTGGTCGTCACCGACGGCGGGGACGGAATCGACTCGGACCACGCGGACTGGGCGGGCGCGCAACTGACCTGCTGAGCCCGGCCCGTCAGACCGGGGCCGCGTCCGCCCGCTTGGCGAGCGCGGCCGCGGCCGCCCCCACCAGTCCGGCGTCCGTGCCCATCTGCGCCGGCGTGATCTCCAGACGCTGCACGAAGGACAGGGTCGCGTACTGCCCCAGGGCCTTGCGCAGCGGTGTGAACAGCACGTCGCCGGCCTTGCCCACTCCCCCGCCGATCACGGCGATGTCGATCTCGACGAGGGTGGCGGTGGCCGCTATGCCGGCGGCCAGCGCCTGTGCGGCACGCTCGAAGGACGCCACGGCGACCGGGTCGCCGTCGCGGGCGGCGGCCGCCACCGCGGCGGCGGAGGAGTCACCGTCGGGACCCGGCCGCCAGCCGTTCTCCAGCGCGCGACGGGCGATGTTGGGGCCGCTCGCGATGCGCTCCACGCAGCCGCGGGAGCCGCACGGGCACAGGTCGCCGTCCAGATCGACGCTGATGTGGCCGATGTGGCCGGCGTTGCCGGTGGGGCCGGGGTGCAGCTGGCCGTTGAGGACCAGACCGCCGCCCACCCCGGTGGAGACCACCATGCACAGCGCGTTGTCGTGACCGCGGGCGGCGCCCTGCCAGTGCTCGGCCGCCGTGATCGCCACGCCGTCGCCGATCAGCTCCACGGGCAGACCACCGGCCGCCTCCCGGACCCGCCGCACGAGCGGGTAGTCGCGCCAGCCGGGCACGTTCACCGGGCTCACCGTGCCCGCGGAGGCGTCCACGGGGCCCGCGCTGCCGATGCCGAGGGCCGTGGCGCGCCCCCAGTGGGGCGAGGCGGTGAGTTCGCCGAGGACCTCCGCGACAGCGCCCATCACTCTCTCGCCGTCCTGCTGCGCGGGTGTCGCACGCTGTGCACGCACCAGGATGCGGCCCTGGTCGTCCACCAGCGCACCGGCGATCTTGGTGCCGCCGATGTCGAGCGCAGCCACGAGGTCGGTCTGCATCTGTGTCGGATCTCCCCGTCAAGCATCGGTTCTCCGGTCGGCCGGGGGGCCTTGCACCCGTCGGCCGGGGAGAAGAATGGAGCCGGTCTCGCGGTGGGGCGGAGGCCGGAGATTGCGGTGGACAGTCTCTCTTGCATATGACAACGTTGTCCAGGCCCTATGCTCGACGCCACATCCTCATACAAACTCATGGTCGACGCATCCCCGTGGGACAAGACAGGACAGGACAGCGCATCGTGGCCGAGACCGCTCGCCGAACAACCCCCCTCTCAGGAACGCGATACGGCAATCGTCCGACCATGAAGGACGTGGCCGCGCGGGCCGGGGTCGGACTCAAGACCGTCTCCCGCGTGGTCAACGGCGAGCCCGGTGTCACCCCGGAGACGGAGCGCCGGGTCCAGGAGGCCATCGACGCACTGGGCTTCCGCCGCAACGACAGCGCGCGCGTGCTGCGCAAGGGCCGCACCGCGAGCATCGGCCTGGTCCTGGAGGACCTCGCCGACCCGTTCTACGGCCCCCTGAGCCGCGCGGTCGAGGAGGTGGCCCGCGCGCACGGCGCCCTGCTGATCAACGGCTCCAGCGCGGAGGACCCCGACCGCGAGCAGGAACTGGCGCTGGCGCTGTGCGCACGCCGGGTCGACGGACTCGTGATCATCCCGGCCGGTGACGACCACCGCTATCTGGAGCCCGAGATCAGGGCCGGTGTCGCCACCGTGTTCGTGGACCGCCCCGCCGGGCAGATCGACGCCGACGTGGTGCTCTCCGACAACTTCGGCGGCGCCCGTGACGGCGTGGCCCACCTCATCGCGCACGGCCACCGGCGGATCGGCTTCATCGGCGACATGCCCCGCATCCACACGGCCGCCGAGCGGCTGCGCGGCTACAAGGCGGCCATGGAGGACGCGGACATCACGGTCGCGGACTCCTGGATGTCCCTGGGTGTCACGGATCCGGAGCGGGTGCGCCGGGCGGCGGAGGAGATGCTCTCCGGCTCCACTCCCGTCACCGCGATCTTCGCGGGCAACAACCGTGTGACGGTGACCGTGGTGCGCGTCCTCGCCGAGCAGCAGCGCCCGGTCGCCCTGGTCGGCTTCGACGACATCGAGCTCGCGGATCTGCTGGACCCGGGCGTGAGCGTCGTCGCCCAGGACGCGGCGGCCCTCGGCCGCACAGCCGCCGACCGGCTCTTCCGCCAGCTGGACGGCACCCTGCTCGGCCCGGAGCGCATCGAACTGCCGACACGCCTGATCACCCGCGGCTCGGGCGAACTGCCGCCGGCGGGCTGAGCGGATGGTGGACGGCCGGGCGGACCGCACCCTCGAAGCGCTGGGACTGGCCGCGGCCCCGGCCACGGATCCGCTGCTGTATCCGGGCGCCTGGCCCGCGCATTCCGGGCTCCTCGACGGCGATCTGCTGCTGCCACTCGACCGCCTGACCTACGAGGACCGCACCCCGGTCCTCGCGGTGGGCTCCAACGCCTGCCCGGGCCAACTGCGCCACAAGATGCGCGAGACGGGGATCACCTCACCCGTCCCGATGGTCCGCGCCCGGGTCACCGGCCTCGACGTCGGCGTCTCCGCCCATGTCAGCCGGCTCGGCTACGTCTCCGCGTCACCGGTCGCATCGCCGGGCGCCGTGCGGGAGTTGTTCCTCACCTGGCTGGACGCCGAGCAGCTCGCGGTGATCGACGCGAGCGAGGGCGTGCCGCTGCCGTACGGCAACTACCGGCGCGCCTGGCTCCCGCAGCAGGACGTGCGGACCGAGCTGGAGGACGGGACGCTGCTGCCGGGCGTGCACGTCTACGTCAACCGGCGCGGGGTCCTGCACGACGGCGGCGACGCCCCTCGCCGGCATCCCGGCCAGCACGCGCTGCTCAGCGAACTCCTCGCGTCCGTGCCGCGGTTGAGGCAGCTGTTCGGCGTCACACCCGAGGAGTTCTGCGCGCGGGCCCGCGCCGATGCCGGGCTGTGCGAGCTGGGCACCCGGGTGCTCGCCGAGGAGAAGCTGGTCACGGCGTCCGGTCTGGAGCGGTTCGTGCGCGATCAGCAGACGGGCAGTCCCGGGACGGGCTCGTCGTTGTTGCCGCCCTTGATGTAGACGTCGCTGACCCAGACGTTCGTGTTGCCGCTGTCGTCGTCCGTCTTCGCCCACCAGACGTTGGTCCACTGGCCGGACGTCTCGCGGCGCCCCAGGTTCTGCTGGCAGTAGAAATAGTTGGTGCCCGCGTTCAGGACGCCTGCCTCGGCGCCGGAGGCGGTGTAGGACTTGGCGGTGCGCCAGACCGTGCAGTTGTACTTGCCGCCGCCGATGGAGGTGCAGGCCGGGGCCGGGGTGGTGGAACCGCCTCCGCCGGTGGTGCCGCCGTCGCCGGAACCGCCACCGGTGGTGCCGCCGCCCGAACCGCCCCCGGACGAACCGCCCGAGCCGCCTCCGGTCGTGCCGCCGCCGGACGACTTCGCGGGGGCGGAGGACGTGGCCCGGCCGCTGGGCTTCTTTCCGCCCTTCCCATCCGGGTCCTCGCTCTCGGTCGCGCCCTTGCCGTCCTTCTCCTTCGTGGGCTCGGGAGCGCCGGAACGGTCCGCGTCCGTACGGTCGTTGGTCGCGCCGGAGGCCGGGGCGCCGGAGACCGATCCGGACGAGCGGGCGTCGTCCTCCGTGCCACTCCTGGCGTTCAGCACGGCGACCGTGGTCCCGGCCGCCGCGAGGACGACCACGACCGCCGCGGCGGCGAGCAGGGCGCGGCTCTTGCGGCGGGGCTGCGGCGAGGCTGGCACGGGACCGGTGGGCGCGGAGGACGAGTACTGCCCCATGGGCGCGGGCGGGCCGAAACCGGCGGAGGGTGACGGGGCGGTGTGGTCGCCGGAGGCTGCGTGGTGTGCGCTGTGTCCCTGTGCGGCTTGTCCGGCGGGCCCGGGGCCGTACGCGCCCTGCCCGCCGGCATCGGGACCGGCACCGTACCCGCCCTGTCCGGTGGGGCCCGCAGCCTGCTCGGGTGCTCCGAACACCGGGTACACCGGCCCGGGTGGCCGGCCGGAACCGGAACCGGGCGTGCCGGATCCGGTCTGCTCCGCTCGGCCGGGCTGCACCGTGTCCGGTTCCGGCGCTCCGGGCGGCTGCACCGGCCCGAACCCCGGAGGCACCACCGGGAGGCTGGGCTCCGTCGTGGGTCTGGGCTCCGTCTCGCCGCGCAGTGGTGCCGTCGGTGTGTCCGCGCCGCCCATGTCCGCGACCGCCTGCAGCAGGTCGCGCCCCTGCTCGGCCTCCGGACGGGTCTCGGGCCGCTTGTCCAGCAGCCGCTGCAGGACGGGGCCGAGGGGGCCCGCGCGGCGGGGCTCCGGCAGCGGCTCGGTCACGATCGCGGCGAGCGTCGAATACGTCGACGTACGGCGGAAGGGCGAGGAGCCCTCGACCGCCGCGAACAGGGTGGCGCCCAGGGCCCACACGTCGGAGGCCGGTCCCGGGTCGGCGCCCTGCGCGCGCTCGGGGGCCAGATAGTCCAGCGAGCCGACGATCTCGCCGCTGCGGGTGAGATGGGTGGCCGAGCCGTCGCCCGGGTCGTCCATGGTGGCGATGCCGAAGTCGGTCAGCACGACCCGGCCCGAGCGGTCGAGCAGGATGTTGCCGGGCTTGACGTCGCGGTGCAGGACGCCGGCGCGGTGGGCCGCGGCCAGCGCGTCCATGACCTTGGCCCCGATCCCGGCGGCCTCGCGCGCATCGAGCGCGCCGCGTTCACGCAGCACGTCGTCCAGGGAGGGCCCGTCGACCAGTTCCATGACGATCAGCGGACGGCCGTCGACCTCCGCCACGTCGTGCACCGCCACCACCCCGGGATGGCGCACCCGGGCCGCGGCGCGGGCCTCACGCTGCATCCGCAGCCGCAGATCGGCGAGTTCGGGCCCGTCCGCGTCGGTGTAGGTGCGCAGCTCCTTGACCGCGACCTCGCGGCCCAGGACCTCGTCGACGGCTCTCCAGACGACGCCCATGCCGCCGCGCCCGAGCTGGGCCACGACGCGATAGCGCCCTGCCAGCAGCCGACCGGTCCCCTCGGCCTGGCCGTTCCCGTTGGTGGTCTCCCCCGAAGACACTGCCGCCCCGTTCCTGTGTCACGTCGATGCGTGCGACACAGCCTACGGGGCGGAGGTGACAACACCAGTCGACGGTGAGGGCTGTGACAGCTCCGCTACTTGGCGGACGCCGTCAGGTCACCGCGCCGCGGTGCCGCGAAGCCCTCCAGGTCCGCACGGGTCAGCCCGGTCGGGCGGGCGACCTCGGCGATGTCGAGGGCGCCGCAGTCCAGGCCGCGCAGCAGATAGCCGCTGAGGGCCTTGGCGGTGGCGGGCTCGTCCATGACGTCACCGCCGGCCCGGTTCGCGTACCGGGCGAGCCGGGCGGCGGCCTGCTCGAAGCCCTCGCGGTAGAAGGCGAAGACGGCCGCGTAGCGGGTGGGGATGTGGCCGGGGTGCATGTCCCAGCCCTGGTAGTAGGCGCGGGCGAGGGCGCGGCGGGTCAGGCCGTAGTGCAGGCGCCACGCGTCGTGCACCTGCTCGGTCGGGCCGACCGGCAGCACGTTGGTCGAGCCGTCCGAGACCCGCACGCCCGTGCCCGCCGCGGCGACCTGCATGACCGCCTTGGCGTGGTCGGCGGCCGGGTGGTCGCTGGCCTGGTAGGCGGCGGAGACGCCGAGGCAGGCGCTGTAGTCGAAGGTGCCGTAGTGCAGTCCGGTGGCGCGGCCGTCGGCGGCCTGGATCATGCGGGCCACGGTGGCGGTGCCGTCGGTGGCGAGGATGGACTGGCTGGTCTCGATCTGGATCTCGAAGCCGATCCGGCCGGGCTCCAGGCCGCGTGCCTTCTCGAACGCCTCCAGGAGCCGCACCATCGCGGTGATCTGCTCGGGGTAGGTCACCTTGGGCAGCGTCAGCACGAGCCCGTCGGGCAGTCCGCCGGCCTCCATCAGGCCGGTGAGGAAGATGTCCAGGGTGCGGATGCCCCGGTCGCGCACCGGTGCCTCCATGCACTTCATGCGGATGCCCATGTACGGGGCCGCCGTGCCCTTCTCGTACGCCTCCGCGATCAGCCGTGCCGCGCGGGCGGCCGCCTCGTCCTCCTCGGTGTCGGGGCGGGGGCCGTAGCCGTCCTCGAAGTCGATGCGCAGGTCCTCGATGGGCTCGCGCTCCAACTTGGCGCGCACGCGGGCGTGGACGGGCTCCGCGAGGTCGTCGGACAGGCCGAGGACGGCGGCGAAGGATGCGGCGTCGGGGGCGTGCTCGTCGAGGGCGGCGAGGGCCCGGTCGCCCCAGGAGCGGATGGTGTCGGCGGCGAAGACGTCCGCGGGTACGTACACGGTGTGGACGGGCTGGCGGGTGCCGGGGTCGCCGGGGTAGCGGCGCTCCAGTTCGGCGTCGACCGGCGCGAGGGAGGCGCTGATCTCCTCGCCGACGGCGCCCGCGAGGCTCGTCGCCACCTTCTCCTGCTGGCCCTGACCCATCCCACACCCTCCAAGTTTTCCGCAGTACGGAATCAACAATCCGTAGAATGAAGTTATCCGGGCGCCTTCGGCGTGGTCAACACCATGTCCACGGCGGGCGGCGCCCTGATCTCGGCATGTTCAGCCTCGTCCGGTCACTGGGTATGACACATCCCTACGCACGACTCTCCTCTCCCACGACCCGTCCGGCCGCCACCAAGGAGTCTCCGTGCCGAACCATCACCGAGTCACCCGCCGCCTGGGTATGAAGGCGGTGCTGGCCGCGGCGGTCACCGTGCCGCTGTCCAGCGCGGCCGCGATCTCCGTCTCGTCCGCGTCCCCGGTGTCGGGCTCACCGGCGCCGTCGGCCTCCGCCTCGGCGCGGGCGCCGCTGGCACCCCGGCTGGAGGTCATGACCTTCAACCTGCGCTTCGCCAGTACCAAGAGACCGAACAGCTGGCCCGAGCGCAGACCCGTCATGCGCGCGTTACTGCGCCGTGCGCACCCTCATGTCATCGGAACGCAGGAGGGGTTGTACCAGCAACTGCGCGACATCGATGCCGACCTCGGCCCGGACTACGAGTGGATCGGCACCGGCCGCGAAGGCGGCAGCCGCGACGAGTCCACGGCCGTCTACTACGACACCCGGCGTCTGACCCCGCTGGAGCACTACACCTTCTGGCTCTCCGACACCCCGGAGATCATCCGCTCCAACACCTGGAGAGCCGCCTTCCCGCGCATCGTCACCTGGGTGCGTTTCCGTGATCGTGCCGACGGCGGGCGGCAGTTCTATGTCCTGAACACGCACTTCGACCACGCCGGCCAGTACGCCCGCGAGCGCAGCGCCCAGCTGCTGACCGAGCGGATCGGCATGCTCGACCGCTCGCTGCCGGTGGTGGTGACGGGCGACTTCAACGTGCCCGCGCACCGCAACCCCGTCTACGACACGCTGGTGGGCTCGGGGCTCGTCGACACCTGGGACGCGGCGGAGCGGCGCAGCCCCGCCTACGGCACGTTCCACGGCTACCAGGGCCTCACGCCGGACGGCGACCGCATCGACTGGATCCTCACCAATCCGTGGGCGACGGTGCACCGGGCGACGATCGACACCTACTCCGAGCACGGCCAGTACCCCAGCGACCACCTGCCGGTACAGGCATCGATCAGCCTGGCCTGAGGAGCGCGGCGCCGGACGCGGCGAGAGCCAGTCCTGCGGATCAGCTCGGCACGGAAAGACGCGAGGCCCCCGCAACCGTTCGTGCGGTCGCGGGGGCCTCGCCGAGCCGTGCGGCGGTCAGCCCTTGCGGGCCTTGACCTCTTCGGTCAGGGCGGGGACGACGTCGAAGAGGTCGCCGACGACGCCGTAGTCGACCAGCTCGAAGATCGGGGCCTCGGCGTCCTTGTTGATGGCGACGATGGTCTTCGAGGTCTGCATGCCGGCCCGGTGCTGGATCGCGCCGGAGATGCCGGAGGCGATGTACAGCTGCGGGGAGACCGACTTGCCGGTCTGGCCGACCTGGTTGGTGTGCGGGTACCAGCCGGCGTCCACCGCGGCACGCGAGGCACCGACAGCGGCACCGAGGGAGTCGGCGAGGGCCTCGATGATCGCGAAGTTCTCCGCGCCGTTGACGCCACGGCCACCGGAGACCACGATCGCGGCCTCGGTCAGCTCCGGACGCCCGGTCGACTCGCGCGGGGTGCGGCCGGTGACCTTGGTGCCGGTCGCCTTGTCCGAGAAGGACACGGTCAGCGCCTCGACCGCACCGGCGGCCGGAGCGGCCTCCACCGCGGCGGAGTTGGGCTTGACGGTGATGACCGGGGTGCCCTTGGAGATGCGGGACTTGGTGGTGTAGGACGCGGCGAACACCGACTGGGTGGCCACCGGGCCCTCGTCGCCGGCCTCCAGGTCGACGGCGTCGGTGATGATGCCGGAGCCGATGCGCAGCGCCAGGCGGGCGGCGATCTCCTTGCCCTCGGCGGAGGACGGGACCAGGACGGCGGCCAGGGAGCCCGCGGCGGACACAGACTCGACGGCGGCCTGCAGGGCGTCGACCTTCGGGACGACCAGATAGTCGGCGTACTCGGACGCCTCGTGCGTGAGGACCTTGACGGCGCCGTGCTCGGCGAGCGTGGCGGCGGTGTCACCCGCGCCGTTGCCGAGCGCGACGGCGACCGGCTCGCCGACGCGGCGGGCGAGCGTCAGCAGCTCCAGGGTGGGCTTGCGGACGGCACCGTCCACGTGATCGACGTAGACGAGAACTTCAGCCATGGGAAGAAAACTCCTTGCGGATGTGCGAAGTCTTAAGGGCGGTGAGCGAGTTGAGCCGCGCGGCTCAGATGAACTTCTGGCTCGCGAGGAACTCGGCGAGCTGCTTGCCGCCCTCGCCCTCGTCCTTGACGATCGTGCCCGCGGTGCGGGCCGGACGCTCGGTCGCGGTCTCGACCTTGGTCCAGGCGCCGGCGAGACCGACCTCGTCGGCGTCGATCTCCAGGTCGGACAGGTCCCAGGACTGAACCGGCTTCTTCTTCGCCGCCATGATGCCCTTGAAGGACGGGTAACGGGCCTCGCCCGACTGGTCGGTGACCGACACGACCGCGGGGAGCGAGGCCTCGAGCTGCTCGGTGGCGCTGTCGCCGTCGCGGCGGCCCTTGACGGTGCCGTCCTCGACGGAGACCTCGGACAGCAGCGTCACCTGCGGCACGCCCAGGCGCTCGGCGACCAGGGCGGGCACGACGCCCATGGTGCCGTCGGTGGAGGCCATGCCGGAGACGACCAGGTCGTAGCCGGCCTTCTCGATCGCCTTGGCCAGCACCAGGGAGGTGCCGATGGCGTCGGTGCCGTGCAGGTCGTCGTCCTCGACGTGGATGGCCTTGTCCGCGCCCATCGACAGCGCCTTGCGCAGCGCGTCCTTGGCGTCCTCCGGGCCGATGGTCAGGACGGTGACCTCGACGTCGTCATCGGAGTTCTCGGAGATCTGCAGCGCCTGCTCGACCGCGTACTCGTCGAGCTCGGAGAGCAGACCGTCCACGTCGTCCCGGTCGACGGTCAGGTCATCGGCGAAGTGCCGGTCGCCAGTGGCGTCGGGCACGTACTTCACAGTGACAACGATCCTCAAGCTCACGCCGGCTCTCCTACTGCAATCGTCATTTCGGTGCTGTCTACTTTCAGGCAGCATAGGCGCCTCAAGCGGCCGATCCCGATCGGGGCGACCAGCGCTCCGAGCGAAATATTACTCGCCAGTACACCCATAAGGTTCCCGCTAAGCAAGCGCTTTGAACTGTGACCTTTGCAACGCAGCGTAATCGGAACTCGACCTGTTCGCAGCGGGAGCCGTGGAGGTCACGCGAGCCGGAGTGCCGCGGGCCTCAGTCCCGCAGGCCGTTGAAGCGACCCTGGTGGTAGAGCAGGGGGCGGCCGGGACCCTCGGGGTCGCCCAGCACGACCTCGGCCACCACGATGCGCTGGTCAGCGGCGGGCACCCGTCCGACCACCCGGCACACCAGCCAGGCCAGGACGTCGTCGAGTACGGGAACCCCTTCGGGTCCCTCGCGCCAGCTCGTGGGAGCACCGAAGCGGTCGGCGCCGCTGCGCGCGAAGGTGGCGGCCAGCTCCTGCTGGTGCTCGCCGAGTATGTGGACGCCCACATGGTCGGCCGAGGAGATCGCGGGCCAGCTCGACGCCCCGGTGCTGATGCCGAAGGAGAGCAGCGGAGGCTCCGCGGAGACCGAGGTGAGTGAGGTGGCGGTGAAGCCGACCGGGCCCGACGCGCCACGCGCCGTGATCACGGCGACCCCCGCGGCGTGCCGACGGAAGACGGAGCGCAGAAGGTCGGGAGAGGCGAGCTGAGGGGCACGGGTGCCGAGATCGGGCGTGGCCGTCATGGAGTTGTCCTTCTGGGGAGAGGGGCAAGCTGGTCCGTGGCTGCTCAACAGTCCGGACAGCGCGCGCTCGCGGTGCGGGCCAGGTCGACATGGGCCCGCCCGAAGAGAAGGATTTCCTTGGGCATACGGTCAGGCTGACGATACGTGGCGCACACAGTCAAGTACGTTCCGGCATCTGGGAGATGCCTCACCCCGCCGACCACGGCCGTCAGACCGCCTCGCCCAGGGCCGCGATGACGTCGGCCTTGCGCGGCTGACCGGTGGCACGCCGCACGACCCGGCCGTCGGCGTCCAGGACCAGCACGGTCGGCGTCTTGAGGATGTCAAGTTCGCGTACGAGGTCCAGGTGGTCCTCGGCGTCGATCTCCACATGGGTCACCCCGGGCACCAGGCCCGCCACCTCGGTGAGCACCCTCCGGGTGGCCCGGCAGGGCGCGCAGAAGGCGCTGGAGAACTGCACGAGGGTCGCCCGCTCGCCCAGCTCGCCGCCCAGTTCCACCGGCCCGAGCCGTTTGCCGTCGTCGCGCCCACGCACGCGTACCCTCCCGCTTCGCCGCCGATGCAACACTCCGTAGGCGCTCGCCGCCACGAGCACCGCCACGCACACCACAAGTCCGGTCATCACCTGCACAAGCATTCATGAGACTGCAAAGATTCCCGCCTCCCTGGATCGTTTCCGTTGCGGAATGCTTGATTCATGGACATCGATGTGAGGGGGCCGCGCTTCGGGGCGGCCGTGACGACCGTCGTCCTGGCGGTCGTGCTGATCACCGGCAGCGCCTGGCTGCTGGCCTGGCAGACGCTGGCGTTCGCGCTGGGCACGGCGGGCGGGGTCGGGCGGTCGCCGTACGGCTGGCTGTTCCGCAGGGCCGTACGCCCGCGGCTCGGGCCGCCGAGCGAGTTCGAGCCGCCGGAGCCGCCGCGGTTCGCTCAGGCCGTGGGCCTGGTCTTCGCCGGCGTGGGTCTGGTCGGTCTCACGCTCGGCCCGGCCTGGCTGGGGCTCGCCGCGACCGGCGCCGCGCTGGCCGCCGCGTTCCTCAACGCCGCCTTCGGGTACTGCCTGGGGTGCGAGATGTACCTGGTGCTACGCCGCGTCACTACGTGACGAGGATCTCGCCACTCTCCGGCACCAGGACTGGCCACCCGCTCGTTACTTGGGGCACGATCTGCGCAATGCCGTAAACCTACGGCTGCGTAACTTCCCGCCGGGAGAACCCCTTCCCAGGCAGACAGAAGGGTCCGCCCCGTTTATGGCTGAGCTTGTTTACCGTCCCGTCATCGGCCTCGCGAAGACGCTGTTCAGCGCGTGGGATCTCAAGATCGACTGCAAGGGTTCGGAGAACATCCCACGCTCGGGCGGCGCGGTGCTGGTGAGCAACCACATCAGCTATCTCGACTTCATCTTCGACGGCTTCGCGGCGCTCCCCCAGAAGCGTCTGGTCCGCTTCATGGCCAAGGAGTCGGTCTTCCGGCACCGGATCTCCGGTCCGCTGATGCGCGGCATGAAGCACATCCCGGTGGACCGCAAGCAGGGCGAGCAGGCGTACGCGCACGCGCTGGACTCCCTGCGGTCCGGCGAGATCGTCGGGGTCTTCCCCGAGGCCACCATCTCGCAGTCCTTCACCCTGAAGAGCTTCAAGTCGGGCGCCGCCCGTCTTGCCCAGGAGGCGGGCGTCCCGCTGATCCCGGCGGCCCTGTGGGGCACGCAGCGGCTGTGGACCAAGGGCCACCCGCGCAACTTCAAGCGCAGCCACACCCCGATCACCATCCGCGTCGGCGAGGCGATCGAGGCCTCCAGGGACAAGTACGCGGGCGCCATCACCCGCCAGCTGCGCGAGCGGGTCCAGGAGCTCCTGGAGGCCGCCCAGCGCGCCTACCCCGTACGCCCCAAGGGCCCGGACGACACCTGGTGGATGCCGGCCCACCTGGGCGGCACGGCACCGACACCGGAGCAGGTGAAGGCGACCGAGGCCCGCTGAATCGTCACTCCGGGGTGTGGACGGTGATCCGTGCCCCGGGGCTGAACTTCTCCAGGAGCCCGACGAGTTCGGCGCCCGCCTGCTCGACCTCGGCGACGGGCATCGGGGGCAGGCTCTCCAGCAGGAAGATGCCCGAGACGGTGCGCTCGGTGAGACGGGTGCGCGGGCCCTGCCGCCAGTTCCAGCGGCGGCAGGTCACGCCCGTCCCGTCGCGCCAGACCACCTCGCCGGCGTCGGGGTGCTCGACGACCTCCTCGCCGCCCGCCACGGTCACGAAGTCCTCGTCCCCGGCGGCCCGTACGAGCCGCATGCCGCCCTCGATGTGATCGATGTCCTCGCCTCCGACGGGGATCAGATGGGCGACGCTGATCGCGTTGTAGAGGTCGACGAGGAGGTTGATGCGGGGCAGCCCCGCATCCGTCAGGGCTCGCCGGGCCAGGGCTTCCGCGGAGTTGCGGGTGCGTGACGGCTTGGAGCCGAAGGCCGTGTAGATCTCGCGCCAGGCCGCCATGTGCGGGTCCTCGTGCGGGGCGCGGCCGTCCAGGCGGACGGCGAGACGGCGGGCCGCGTCGTCGAGGAGCGCCGAACTGTCCGGCGTGCTCGGCCCGTTGGTCAGTCCGTGCGCCTCGATCGCCAGGTGGGTGAAGCCGGGCGCGAGGGCGCGCACCTCGTCGGACACGGTCAGGGAGAGAGTCATCGCCTTGCCTCAGAGTGCGCGGGGAAGCGTCCTCCAGAGATGAGGCCGGTCGGAGGCGGCCCGGAGAACGCTCAGTACGGTCGGGTGGGGTTCAGCGTACAACACCGGGTAGTCCAGCTCATTGGACTCCGGGTCGGGCGTGAAGGCCAGCCGCTCACCCTGGAGGGAGAACCGGGCGTCCACGCCCGGCTTGTTGCTGCGGGGGTCCTGCCGATGCCAGGCGCCGTTGAACCGCACGGCGACCAGGCCGTGCACCACGTCCAGCTTCTGGTAGCAGAACCCGGTCGGGATGTCCTCGGCCCGCAGCAGGGCCGCCAGCGCGTGCGCTTTGGCGTAGCAGATGCCGGTGCCCTGCTCCAGCACGTCGGAGGCGCGCCAGGTGACGCGCGGATCGCCGGAGTCCTGCGAGTGCGGGATCGTGTCGCGCACGAACTCGAACGCGAGCCGTGCATAGGCATACGAGTCCGTCGCCTCGGCAGCGAGCCGCGCGGCCGTTTTCCGCACCAGCGGATGCTCATGGTCGATGACATCATCGGCGGCCAGATACGCGGACAGGTCAGGGGTGTTCTGGATCAGCTCCATGCCCGCAGAGCATAGAAATGCGATCACTCGACAGTCAATGAATTTTCGATTGACCGCATACCTATGCATAGCCTTCCGGACGGCTACTGGCGCGCCATCTCCTCCTTCAAGGCCGCCACGAACGCGTCCACGTCGTCCTCGGACGTGTCGAAGGCGCACATCCAGCGCACGACGCCCTCGTTCTCGTCCCAGAAGTAGAACCGGAACCGCTTCTGCAGCCGCTCGCTCACCTCGTGCGGAAGCTTGGCGAACACGCCGTTGGCCTGTACCGGGTAGAGGATCTCCACGCCGTGCACGGCGCGCACGCCCTCGGCCAGGCGCTGGGCCATCTCGTTGGAGTGGCGGGCGTTGCGCAGCCACAGGTCCTTGGCGAGCAGCGCCTCCAGCTGCACCGACACGAAGCGCATCTTGGAGGCGAGCTGCATGGACAGCTTGCGCAGATGCTTCATGTGGCTGACCGCACCCGGGTCGAGGACGACGACCGCCTCGGCGAACAGCGCGCCGTTCTTCGTCCCGCCCAGGGAGAGGATGTCGACGCCGACGGCATTGGTGAACGTCCGCATCGGGACGTCGAGGGAGGCGGCCGCGTTGGCTATCCGGGAGCCGTCCAGGTGCACCTTCATGCCCCGCGCGTGGGCGTGCTCGCAGATGGCCCGGATCTCGTCCGGCGTGTAGAGCGTGCCCAGCTCCGTGCTCTGGGTGATCGAGACGGCCTGCGGCATGGCGCGGTGCTCGTCCTCCCAGCCGTACGCCTGCCGGTCGATCAGCTCGGGCGTGAGCTTGCCGTCGGGCGTGGGCACGGTCAGCAGCTTCAGGCCGCCCATGCGCTCCGGCGCCCCGCCCTCGTCGACGTTGATGTGCGCGCTCTCGGCGCAGATGACCGCACCCCAGCGGTCGGTGACCGCCTGGAGCGCGACGACGTTCGCGCCGGTGCCGTTGAAGACGGGGAACGCCTCCGCCGTGGCACCGAAGTGGCTGCGGACGACGCTCTGGAGGTTCTCGGTGTAGTCGTCCTCGCCGTACGCGACCTGGTGCCCGCCGTTGGCCAGGGCGAGGGCGGCGAGCACCTCCGGGTGGGCCCCGGCGTAGTTGTCACTGGCGAAACCGCGGACCTCCGGGTCGTGATGACGACGCGCGTCGGTCCTTGGGGGGTTCACGGCTTCTCGGTCAGCCACAGACGCTTTCCGTTCACTTCGGCGGCGGACTTGCTCCAGACGTCGGTGATGGCCTCGGCCAGGTCCTTGACGTCCGTGAAGCCCGCGAACTTCGCGTTGGGGCGCTCGGCGCGCATCGCGTCGTGCACCAACGCCTTCACCACCAGGATCGCAGCCGCCGACGAGAGCCCTTCGGCGCCCTGTGCCTTGCGGAAGAAGTCGGCGAGGGCCAGCGTCCAGGCCTCGGCCGCGGCCTTGGCGGCGGCGTACGCGGCGTTCCCCGCGGTCGGCTTGCTGGCGCCGGCCGCGCTGATCAGGACGTAGCGGCCGCGGTCGCTGCGCTGCAGGGCCTCGGAGAAGGCGAGGGAGGTGTGCTGCACGGTCCGGATGAGCAGCAGCTCCAGGAAGTCCCAGTCGTCGAGGCTGGTCTTGACGAAGGTCTCGCTGCCGCGCCAGCCGCCGACGAGATGGACGAGTCCGTCGACGCGGCCGAACTCCTTCTCGATGTGCTGGGCCCACTCCTTGGTGGCGTCCAGGTCGAGCAGGTCGACGGGCTCACCGGTGACGGTGGCGCCGCCCGAGGCATAGCGGGCCGCGTCCACGGCCTCCGCGAGCCTTACCGGGTCGTTGTCCGCGGCGACGACGGTCGCACCCGACTCGGCGAGCCGGAGCAGGGCCTCCCGCCCGGCGGGTCCGCCTCCGCCGGCGACCGCGATCACCGCACCGCTGAGAGCTCCGTTCCCCGCCATGGTCTTCGCCTCCTGAGCCACGTTCCCGGTGGTGCGGTCGCTCACGCGGCGACCCTTTCCGCGCTCTCCGCGGTGATGCCCTTGGTGGAGGCAATCACGTTCTTCAGCTTCTTGGAGAGGGCTTCATAGAACATGCTCAGCGGAAACTCGTCGGGAAGCACGTCATCGACCAGTTTTCGCGGCGGCTGAGTCAGGTCGAGGGCGTCCGGACCCTTGGCCCAGCGGGAGCCGGGGTGCGGTGCGAGATAGGTGGCGACCAGCTCGTATCCGGCGAACCAGTGCACGAGCTTGGGGCGGTCGATGCCGTCGCGGTAGAGCTTCTCGATCTCGGCGCACAGCTGGTTGGTGACCTGCGGGGCGCGCTGCCAGTCGATGAACAGCTTGTTGTCGGTCCAGCGGACCACGTCGTGCTTGTGCAGGTAGGCGAAGAGCAGCTGGCCGCCGAGGCCGTCGTAGTTGCGCACGCGCTCGCCGGTGACCGGGAAGCGGAACATCCGGTCGAAGAGGACCGCGTACTGCACGTCACGGGCCTGCGGGACGCCGTCGGCCGCCAGCTTCACGGCCTCCTTGAAGGCGGTGAGGTCGCAGCGCAGCTCCTCCAGGCCGTACATCCAGAACGGCTGGCGCTGCTTGATCATGAACGGGTCGAAGGGCAGGTCGCCGTGGCTGTGGGTGCGGTCGTGGACCATGTCCCACAGGACGAACGCCTCCTCGCAGCGCTTCTGGTCGTGGACCATCGCGGCGACGTCCTCGGGCAGCTCGATGCCCAGGATGTCGACGGCGGCCTCGGTGACCCGGCGGAAGCGCGCGGCCTCGCGATCACAGAAGATGCCACCCCAGGAGAATCGTTCCGGCGCCTCGCGCACGGCGATGGTCTCGGGGAAGAGGACGGCGGAGTTGGTGTCGTAGCCGGCCGTGAAGTCCTCGAACCTGATGCCGCAGAACAGCGGGTTGTCGTAGCGGGTGCGCTCCAGCTCGGACAGCCACTCGGGCCACACCATGGTCAGCACGACCGCTTCGAGGTTGCGGTCCGGGTTGCCGTTCTGCGTGTACATGGGGAAGACGACCAGGTGCTGGAGGCCGTCCGCGCGCATCGCCGCGGGTTGGAAGGCCAGCAGCGAGTCGAGGAAGTCGGGCACCTCGAAGCCGCCCTCGGCCCACCGGCGCAGGTCCTTGGTCAGGGCCTCGTGGTAGTCGCCGTCGTGCGGGAGCAGCGGGGAGAGTTCGCGTACGGCCTCGATGACGCGCTCGACGGCGGCCTCGGCGTCCGCACGCCGCGGGGCGCCCTCGGCCTCGAAGTCGATCGACCCGTCCTTGGACTGCCAGGGCCGGATCGTTTCCACGGCATCCTTGAGCACCGGCCACGCCGGGTGCTCGACCACCCTGGTCGCGGGAGGAACCTGCTCCCCCGAAGCCGCCTGCACAAGAATTTCCGTCATGTCCCATCCTCCACGGGAGAAGCTCGCGTATCGAGACCGTATACATATGAGCTTCCTTTCAGCAAGGAGAGACCCGGGAGATTATCCCGTGCAACCGCATGGTCGCCGAAGTTTTTTCTGTCGGATGCGGTAGAGGCCGCCGTTCCGGGTACACGCACCCTCTCCGCGGGTAGGAGTCCGGGGTCAATGTCCGCAGGACTCGCCCACGCCAGGGTGACCGCACCCGGCGGCACAGGCCCGATTCGCCCCGTGCACCACGCCAATCGCCTGTGTACGAGCGGGTTCATCGCGAGACGGGGCCGTTAGGCTGCGGCTCTGCCCGCGTGGCCGTCCGCTCCGGCCGCGCGTGAAGCCGAGCCGCCGTCGACGGAAGCGAGTTGAACCTTGAACTTCCTTACCATCGGTCACCGCGGAGTCATGGGTGTCGAACCCGAGAACACCCTCCGTTCCTTCGTCGCCGCCCAGCACGCCGGGCTCGACGTGATCGAACTCGATCTGCATCTGAGCAAGGACGGCGCCCTCGTCGTCATGCACGACACCGACGTGGACCGCACGACCGACGGGACCGGCCCGATCGCCGAGAAGACCCTCTCGGAACTGCGCGCCCTGGACGCGGGCCGCGGGGAGCACGTGCCGGTCTTCGAGGAGGTCCTCGACGCGGTGAACGCCCCGCTGCAGGCCGAGATCAAGGACGTACAGGCGGCCAGGGCGCTGGCCGAGGTCATGCTCACACGCGACCTGGTCGCCCGCGTGGAGGTGTCCTCCTTCCACGACGAGGCGATCGCCGAGATCTCCAGGCTGGTGCCCGGCGTGCGGACCGCGCTGATCGGCAGCCGCTACGGCACCGACATCGTGGACCGCGCGGTCGCGGTCGGGGCCTCCACCGTCTGCCTCAACATCCGCCGGCTGACGCTGGAGATCACCGAGCAGGCCCGCAAGGCGGACCTGAGGATCATCGGCTGGGTGGTGAACACGCAGGACCATCTCCGTCTCGTACGGGCCCTGCAGCTGGACGGTGCGACGACCGACTACCCGGAGATCAAGCGCACGGGCCGCTTCACGGCGTGAAGCGCCGCCCGAACGTCACGCCAGTTCCTTGACCAGCAGCTCGAACTGCAGATCGGCGCGCTGCGGAATGCCGAAGCGCTCATCGCCGTACGGGAACGGCGTCATCCGTCCCGTACGGCGGTAGCCGCGCCGCTCGTACCAGGCGATGAGGTCCTCGCGCACCGAGATCACGGTCATGTGCATCTCGCGCACGCCCCAGGTCTCGCGCGCCGTCCGCTCCGCCTCCGCGATGATCACCTTGCCGAGGCCCGCGCCCTGCAGCCGGGGGCTGACGGCGAACATCCCGAAGTAGGCGTGCTCCTCGCGGTGTTCGAGCTGGCAGCAGGCGATCACCTCGCCGTCCTTCTCGACCGTGAGCAGCCGGGAGTCCGGTGACTTGATGACGTCGAGCACGCCCTGCGGGTCGGTGCGCTGTCCCTCCAGGATGTCCGCCTCGGTGGTCCAGCCGGTCCTGCTGGAGTCCCCGCGGTAGGCGGACTCGATCAGCGCGACCAGGGCGTCGACATCGGCATCGGTGGCGTCGCGGAAGGTCAGTCCGGCGGCGGTCTCCATGGGGCGGTTCTCCGTTCTCTGCGCGCGGCGCGGGCACCGAAGAGGGTAACGCCGCCAGTAGGCTCCGGGTGCATGGTGCATGTTCTGAGCAGCCGGGTCCTTCTCCACCCCGTCGATCCCGAGCGCTCGCGCCGCTTCTACGGCGAGCAGCTGGGCCTTTCCGTCTACCGGGAGTTCGGCACGGGTCCCGAGCGCGGCACCGTCTACTTCCTGGGCGGCGGCTTCCTGGAGGTGTCGGGACGGTCGCAGGAGGGGCCTTCCCCGGCCGTACGGCTGTGGCTGCAGGTCGCGGACGCGGGCGCGGCGCACGAGGAGCTGCTGGCCAAGGGGGTGGAGATCGTGCGTCCGCCCGTGAAGGAGCCCTGGGGGCTGGTCGAGATGTGGATCGCGGACCCGGACGGGACGCGGATCGTGCTCGTGGAGGTGCCCGAGGACCATCCGATCCGCTACCGGCCCGGGATCTGATGCTCCCAGCGGCGGTCCGTGCGGGTCAGCTCCCGGAATCCGGCGCCGAGCAGGAGGTCGATCGCCCCTGTGTCGTCGCCGGACTCGTAGGCGATGAGGCGGTCGACGTCGCACAGACGCAGCCACTCGCCCGCCCGGGCGAGGAGGTGTCGTTCCCAACCCTGCCCGTGGGCGGCCCGCTCGATGTGCAGATTGCCGATGTCCGCGAGACCGGCGGTGCGGGCGTGCCGTTCCGGGCGGCTCAGTGAGGTGTCGACCTCGATGAAGCCGAGCGCGGCTCCCCCGTCGTCGTACGCCGTGAAACGGGTGCCGCACTCGCCCACCGTGCGGGCGAACCTCAGCCCCGCGCGGGGTTCCGGCGCCGGCAGGTCGGCCACCCGCGCGATCAGGATGGCCTCGGTGTCGCCGGTGTGGCGGAAGCCGGACCGCTCGTAAAGGGCGCGCACATGGGGCCAGTTGCGGGGCAGGCCGTAGACGACCGGGGCGGGCAGGGCGCCGTCGGCGTGGCGGACTCGGACGTCCCAGCGGGCGAACTGGGCCAGGCACGCGGCCATCAGCCGGTCGGCGGCGGCCTCGGTGTCCGGCCGGAAGGACGCCAGCGGCCAGTGGACGAACCAGTCGATCTCTCCGGCGTCCCGGTAGGTCTCGCCGACCTCCTCACCACCGCGGTAGCGCAGGAGGTGGGCGGCGGCCACGACGGCACGGCGCTGCTCGGCGACGAGCGTCACCCGCTCGCAGACCCAGGGGTCGGTGATGAACTCCTCGGGCTGTCGCTCCAGTTCGCTGAGGACGGTGTTCACCGAGACGGAGACGCCGGGGACGACGGCGGCGACATGCGCGTTGATCAGCTCGGTGAGCTGGTCGCGGTCGTCGCGGCGGAAGGGGCGCACCGTGAGCGCGGACATACGGGAACCTCCGGGCAGGGGTGGTGAGCTGGAGGCCGCCATGCGGTGCGGTACGGAGCGAGCGTATGACGGACGCCGCCCCGGGCGCGAGCGGGTATCGCGCTCAGCCCCGCAGCCTGACCGTCATCTCGACGGTGATCTCGTCGCCCGCCGTGATCTGCCGCGGCCTGCGGACGGCGGCCTTCAGCGGCAGCAGATAGCCGCCGTCTCTGGGGAAGAGCGAGGTCTCGAAGTCGGTGTCGCCGATCCGCGCGAGGACCGGGATCACACCCCAGCCGTACGTGGCCATCGCCGCGACCTCACGGATGTCCGCCGACTCCTCGTCCGGCACCGGCAGGTAGTAGTAGGGCGCCGGGCCCCGCCACTCGATCACCCGGCCGGCGAACGTGAACTGCACGATCCGATCCCCCTGTTCGGCAAGCGTGTCCGGTCACGATACGGCGCTGTGGCGTCGCGCCCCACCCGTTCACACGCGGATCGCGCCCAGGGTGCCTTCGAGGCGGCCCAGCAACTCGCCGAGCAGGCCGGCCAGTTCGCCCTGGCCCTTCGGGTCGAGTACGGCGAGGACGGCGGTCTCGTAGGTGAGCTGCTCGGGGAGGATGCCGTCGACGAGTTCGCGGCCGGCGTCCGTGAGGCGGAGGTGGGCGACGCGGCGGTCACGGGTGTCGCCGCGTCGCTCCACCAGGCCGCGCTCGGTCAGCTGCTTGAGCCGCTTGGTCACGGCGGCGCCCGAGGAGAAGGTCTCGCGGGCCAGCTCGCCCGGGGTCAGCTCGTGGCCGGTGCGGCGCAGCGCGCCCAGCAGGTCGAACTCGGGGCGGCTGAGGCCCGCCCGGCGCAGAGGGGCGTCCTCGGCCTGCTGCAGCAGGGCGGCGCAGCGGTTGATACGGCCGATGATCTCCATGGGGCCGGTGTCGAGATCGGGGTGGACGGCACGCCACTGCCGGACGACCGCGGAGACGGTGTCGTCGCCCCTGCTCGCCCCCGCCTGCCGACCGCTCGGTGCCGTCATGGCCGTACGCCCTCCGTTTCGCCGCTCCGGCGCGACCTCTGGTGCCGTGCCGTAGCCGCGAGGGTACGGTGTCCGGCCTGCTCGGCGCGCACCACCCGCTCCTGGGGCAGGGCGCGCTGCCACCACTCGCCGGACGCGGCGTCGACGGTGGCGCGCAGCTCGGCCAGGGCGGCGGCGAGGGCACGGCGGGCGGACTCCACGGCTGCGGGCGCGGGAGCGGCCTCGGCCAGCAGCCGGGCGGCGTGTTCGCGGGCGCGTTCGGCCGCGGCCAGGGCGTGCTCGACGCGGTCGCCCGCGCGCCGGTTGGTGACGGCGACCGCGGCGAGGAAGCCGACGAGCGCGCCGACGACGGTGTCCACGGCCCGCTCGGTGATCAGCAGTCCGGGCTCCTGGAATCCGCTGAACTCGGTGATGAGCAGCGCCATCGGGGTCACGCAGACGGTGCCGAGCCAGTAGTTGCGGCCGATCAGTGCCTCGGCGCCGAAGTTGAAGGCGAGGCAGCACAGCACGAGGGCGGCCGGGCCGAGGTGGGCGAGCGGCACGACGGCGGCGAAGAGGAGCACGCCGAGGAGGTTGCCGACGACGCGCTGGACGCCTCGGGTCCAGGTGAGGGCGAGGTTGGCCTGGTAGAGCGAGGCCGCGGTGACCAGCGCCCAGTAGGGGCGGCCGATGCCGAGGGCGAGGGAGGCGTACCCCGCGAGGGCGCAGCCCAGGGCGGTACGTACGGCGATGGGGGCGAGCGCGCCGAGGCGTGCCCGCAACGGTGCGGCCGGGGCGGCGAGTTCGGCGTCCACGCCGAGGAGCTCGCCCGCGGCCGCCGGGTCGTGGACCTCCGGGACGGGCCCGGTGCCGGTCAACCGGCCTGCCCAGGTGCGCAGTTGCTCCGGTTCGGTGTCGGAGGGGGCGGCGAGGGCGACCTCGGCGCGGACGACGAGCCGTTCGAGGCCGCGTCGGATGCGGGAGTCGCGGGCGGCCAGGAGCGAGTGCCAGCCGGCCTGGACGGCGGCGGCCGCGGCGGCGCGGGAGCGGCCGTCCTCGGTGCCGTTCGCGGCGTACGCGGCGGTGGCGTTCAGGGCGCCCGCGGTGGCCCGGCGCTCCGGGCCGTGCGGACGCAGCAGGCCGGGCGCCATGCCCACGAGCCAGGACCACACGCCCGCCGCGGCGGCCAGGGCGAGATGGCCCGGGACCTGCCCGAGGGTCTGCGGCACGAAGAGGGAGGCGGAGGTGATGAAGGTCAGCACGATATTGCCGGGCGGCCCGACGCGGGTCGCGTCGCACAGCGCCTTGTGCAGCGCGGCCAGCAGCGCCCCGACGGTGACGAGGACGACCGCGTTGCCGGTGAGCGAGGCGGTGACCAGGCAGACCGCGAGGCCGCCGACCATGCCGAGGATCACTCGGGCCAGGACCCGGGCCCGGGCGCCGTAGGGGCGGTTGTGGGCGTAGAGCGCGCAGAGGGATCCGGCCATCGTGTACATCGCCAGATCGAGCCGGCCGAGGGCCAGCAACGTCAGATTCGGCGGAGCGACCGAGGCGACCACGCTCAGGGCGGGCTTGAACCAGATGTCCGCGGGGCGGCCGAGGCGGAGGATGCCGGAGAGGGGGAGGCGGCGGGGGTGCGGGGGGTGGGCCGTGGCGGGGGCGGAGGTCGCTGGGGTCATGTGACATAACATTAACAGGTGTTTTACTCGTGAAAGAAATGCAGCTCGCTTCAGCGCTCACGGCGACCTCGGCGCACCCACCCCAGCTCACCGACCGTGCCCCCTCGAATGCTCCCCGTGTACCTCCGTGCGCTCGTATGCGCGCCGCGCCGCGTGGGCAACCACCGACTGTCGACCACGACGACTCTGGTGCCGATTCCCGTCGAGCGAGGAGGTGCGTGTGCACGGACCGGCTTCGCCCGGCTGGCTGCTGGTCGCGCTGTGCGCGGCGACCGGGGCCTACTGTCTGCTGCGGATGCGCAGCAGCGTCGCGGAGCAGCGCAGATCGGCCGGCGGTGAGGCGCTGATGGGCTTCGGCATGGCCGCGATGGCCGTGCCCGCCGCCGTGTTCAGCCCGCCGACCTGGGCCTGGCCCCTGTACGCCGCGATCTTCGGCGCCGCCGCACTGCGCGCCCTGTGGGCGGCACGGACGAACGCGCGGCATCTGCACCACCTGGTGGGCACCGCGGCCATGGTCTACATGGCGGTCGTGATGGCTACGTCCGCCGGACACCACGCCGCGCACGGCACGACGTCCGGGGTGCCGCTGGTGACCGGGGCGCTCCTGCTCTACTTCACGGGCTACGTGCTGCTGTCGGGCGTCCGGCTCCTACCGGTGGCCGCGGGCGGCGGAACCCTCGGGTGGGGCGACCGGCCCGAGCTGGCGAAGGCGTGCCGGCTGTCGATGGGGATCGCGATGGTGGCGATGCTGATCACGCTGTGAGCCGATCACGCCGTGAGGGGACGGGCTTCTCGCAACGGTGACGTGGCGTGGCGTGACGTACGGGCGTTTCTCGCGCCACCGTTGCTTGCGTCACTTTGATGTCGCGGACCGGGTCCGGGGCAGGTGTCCGCTCATAGGGTGATCGCCATGATGGTTGCCGCGGCACTGCTGCTGCTCGGCGCGCTGACCGCCGTCGGCGCCCCTCGGCTGCTCGCCCTGGCCGACTGGCCGGACCGTGAACCGGTGGTCGCGCTGTGGGTGTGGCAGTGCGTGGTGGCGGCCGTCCTGCTGTGCTGTGCGCTGTCGATGACGCTCAGCGCCGCAGCGGCCTGGCAGGCGGTGCGCGACCATGTGTTCGCCCGGGCACCGCACGGGGTCGTGGACGCGTACGCGCTCGGTGCCACCGGGCCCTGGGCCGCGGCGACCGCCGTGACGCTCGCCTGCGCCGGGGTGTGGAGCGGGGCGATGCTGGTCCGCGAGGTCGTGGGGGCGCGTGCGCGTCGTCGCCGACGCCGGGCCGAACTCCGGCTCCGCGCACCGCTGTTGCCCGGCGAGGAGCCCGCGAGCGGCCGGCTCGTCGTGCTGGAGGGCGAGCGGCCGGATGCCTGGTGGCTGCCCGGTGCGGCACCTCAGCTCGTCGTCACCACCGCCGCGCTGCGCCGTCTGAAGGGCCGGCAACTGGACGCCGTACTCGCGCACGAGCAGGGCCATGCGCAGGCCCGGCACGACTGGCTGCTGCACTGCTCGGACGCGCTGGCGGGCGGGTTCCCGCAGGTGCCGGTGTTCGCGGCGTTCCGTGACGAGATGCACCGCCTGGTGGAACTCGCCGCCGACGACATGGCCTCCCGCCGCCACGGCCGGCTGACGACCGCGCTCGCGCTCGTCGAACTGAACGAGGACCGGGGCGTGTTCGGCCCCTCCCCCACGGCACAGGCGCATGTGCCGCAGCGGGTGCACCGGCTGCTCAGCGCGCCCGACCGGCTCCCTCCGGTCCGGCGGCTGGGACTGACGGCGACCGCCGCGCTGGCGCCCGTGGTGCCGGTCCTGGTGACGCTCGTACCGGGGCTGCGGGCGCTCGGATAGCAGCGGATCGCGCGGACATTCGCCTCGCGCCCCACCGGTCGGCGAGGATCGGTACATGCACCGCCCGCCCGTCGCATCCCCGCCAGGCCCACCGGACCAGCGCACCACCGCTCGTGTCGCCGCCGCGCTCGTGGCGTGCTCCGCGCTGCTGCTGACCCTCGTCGCGGTCCGGTGGCACCCGCTGACCGGTGCCGACGGCGACATCGCCCGCACCACCCATCGCTGGGCCGTCGACGAACCCGGCCTCACCCATGTGTTCCGCATCCTGACGGACTGGGTCTGGGACCCCTGGACGATGCGGCTGGTGTGCGCGGTCGCCGTGGTCGGGCTGGTGTGGCGGCGGTCGGACCGGTGGACGGCGCTGTGGCTGGCGATCACCGTGGCGGCCGGCAATCTGCTGCAGCAGGGCCTCAAGGCGGCCGTCGACCGCCCGCGCCCCGTCTGGCGCGACCCCGTCGACTCGGCCCACTACGCCGCCTACCCCTCCGGGCACGCGATGACCGCCACGATCGTCTGCGGTCTGCTGCTGTGGCTGCTGTACCGCCGGCGCCCCGGCCGCGCGGTGTGGCGTACGGCGCTGACAGTGGCGGTGGTCTCCGTGCTCGGGGTGGGTTTCACGCGCGTGTGGCTGGGCGTGCACTGGCCCTCCGACGTGCTGGGCGGATGGCTGCTGGGGGCGACGGTCGTGGTGGCGGCCGTGCTGGTCCACCGGCGCCGGCAGCCGTGAGCAGGTCCACACCGGGCACCCGTGCTCCGGCACTCCTGCCGACCGCCGGTGGACCGCCACGTAAGATCCACACATGACGGCTGTCCTGTTCGACTTCTCCGGCACCCTGTTCCGCATCGAGTCCACCGAGTCCTGGCTGCGCGCGGTGCTGGACGAGGCCGGGATCACGCTCCCGGAACCGGAGTTGAGCCGGACGGCGAAGGCCCTGCACGTGGCGGGAGCACTGCCCGGTGGGGCGCCGCCGGAGCAACTGCCCGCGGAGCTGGCCGAGATGTGGGCGATCCGGGACCAGAGCTCCGAGCTGCACCGGAGCGCCTACACCGCAGCCGCCCGGCAAGTACCGCTCCCCGACCCGGCGTTGTACGACGCGCTGTACGACCGGCACATGACGCCGCCCGCGTGGTCCCCCTACCCCGACGCCCCCGAGGTGCTGCGCGCGCTGCGCGAACGCGGGATCGGCATCGGCGTGGTGAGCAACATCGGCTGGGATCTGCGCCCGGTCTTCCGCGAGCACGGCCTGGACCGGTACGTGGACACCTACGTCCTGTCGTACGAACACGGCATCCAGAAGCCCGACCCACGGCTGTTCACGGTCGCCTGCGAGGCGCTCGGAGCCGAGCCCCGGCAGACCCTGATGGTCGGGGACGACCGGCGGGCGGACGGCGGCGCGTCGGCGCTCGGGTGCCGGGTGCACTTCGTGGACCATCTGCCGGCCGAGGAGCGGCCGGACGGGTTGCGTGGGGTGCTGGAGCTGGTGGACTGATCCGGGAGGGAACGGGGCGGGGCCGCCCCGTCAGCCCTGATAGCCCTCCACCTGCGAGGACGGGCGCACATGCGCCTCGTCCGGGTTCGAGCCGAACTCGGCCTTCGCGCGCCGCTGGCGCAACAGGTCCCAGCACTGGTCGAGTTCGCGTTCCAGGTGGTCGAGCCGCTGCCGTTCCGTCGCGCTGTCGATCTCCCCCGCCGCCACGGATGCGCGGAGCTTGCGCTCGTCCTCGACCATCTCCGTGATCCTGTGCAGGATCTGCTGGTCCTGTTCCATGTCGCAGGCCTCCTCAGCTCGGCACCCGTGCCACTTCACATACGGCAAAGCCCACTTCAAAGACGGCAATGCCCACTTCGAAGATGGCCAGGCCCACTTTAGGGACGTTCGGGTCGTGGTGCGACGGAAGTACGAAGGCCGGAGAAGTAGCCTCAGGACACCATCGGGGCGGAAAGAACCGTCCGCCTGAGACGATCCCCCGCGTCGCCCCAGACGGACGGCAGCCCTGACCAGCACCTACGAGGCTCTGATCGGGACGCTGATGAGTATAGTTGGCTGGCAGCCAGTCAACGCAGGAGTTACAGCATGTCCCCGCGCAGCGCCTCGGTCAATGAAGAGTTGCGGAGACGTTCCCGGGAGCGGCTCCTGCAGGCGGCCGTGGAGCTGGTCGGTGAGCGCGGGTACGAGGCGACGACACTCGGCGACATCGCGGACAGGGCCGGGTCGGCGCGCGGGCTGGTGTCGTACTACTTCCCCGGAAAGCGCCAGCTCGTCCAGTCCGCGGTGCACCGGCTGATGCACCGCACGCTGGAGGAGGCGGTGGAGCGGGAGCCGCGCAGCGAGGACGGCCGGGAGCGGATGGCTCGCGCCATCGACGCGATTCTGAGCCTGGGCCGGGACCGGCCGGTACTGATGCGGCAGCACATGGCCGGGCTGCTGCAGGCGGAGGGCTTCGTACAGTGCCCGGAGCAGAAGCGCCTCGCCGAGCTGCTGCGGGACGTCGTCGCCCGGCAGGGTTCGCAGAACGTCGACGTGGACTACCCGATGCTGCGCTCCCTGCTGATGGGCGCGGTCTACGCCATGGTGCTGCCGAACGTCCCCATGTCGATCACCACCCTGCGAGCCGAACTCTTCGAGCGCTACCGCCTCGACTGGAACATGGGCGTCCCACCGGACAGCCCCACAGCCACCACCGAAACCGGCGATACCGACCTGTCCCGCTTCTTCGCCACGGGCGAGGAGCCGGACGAACGGAGCAATCCGCCGAAGCGAGCGGCACCCGAGAGCAAGTCAAACCCGCACGACCCCACAAACGGGCACGGCGCCACAGACCGGCAGACGTAGGCGAACGCTGCGCGGCCGCAAAACCGGGCGGAGCGGAAGTGCCGGGAGGCCGAGCCGGACACGGAACCGACAGACCCCGCGAAGCGAGAAGACCCGAGGGGCAGGCGGGCCCGTCAACCCCGTGCATGACGCGGTGTCAAGAACCCCGAGTCGCGGGCCTGGGAGATGAGGTGGAGGGACTTGCGGCGGCTGTGGCCGGTGGCGTGCATGATTGCGAGGATCGGGTCGGTGCCCTGCTGTTGGGCCGCGCGGTACTCCTGTGCCACACGTCGGCGGCCCTCGATGCCGCGGGGCCAGGAGGGCCGGGCCCGTCGGGAGGGGGCGGGTGTGCCGTACGCCGCGGTGGGCCCGCAGGCCTCGAAGAGCGGTTCCTCGATCCACTCGGCGAGTTCCGCGAGGTCGTCGAGGCACAGCGCGGGCTGCGCCCGGACCTCCTCCAGCGAGACACGCCCTTCGCAGACCACCGCGAGCAGGTCGATCCGGGCGCCGTCGCCGAACCCCAGCCGAACGGTGAACCACGACGTGGTGCGCTCGCCCTCCCGCACTTCCCACGCGGGCCATACGGACACCGTGCCGTCCGTCGGACAACGATCAGAAAGATTAAGAAAGGATGCTTCCAGCACACGCGAAACGTAACCACCTGATCACATACCGCAGTAACGGACACGCACGGCCCGACCACGCCTGCACCCTGTCAGCGCAGCCACGACGGCAGGCGCCGTAGCGGAATCGGATGCCGTCGAGTGGGCAGGACACACAGCGGCAACCACCCGGAAATCAACAAACTGTTCAACACCCGTACGGTCTCGTGCTGTTCAGACGTCCCCTCCCCCGCCGCTCAGGAGTGCCCATGGCCACGACCGCCCCCGTCCACCCGGTCGACGAGGTCCCGCCCGTACGGCAGTTGGCCGCCTTCGGGCTGCAACACGTGCTCGCGATGTACGCGGGCGCGGTCGCGGTGCCGCTGATCGTGGGCGGCGCGATGAAGCTGTCGCCCGCGGACCTGGCGTATCTGATCACCGCCGACCTGCTGGTGTGCGGCATCGCGACGCTCATCCAGTGCGTGGGATTCTGGCGGTTCGGCGTACGACTGCCGATCATGCAGGGCTGTACGTTCGCCGCGGTGTCGCCGATGGTGCTCATCGGGACGACGGGCGGCGGACTCCCCGCGATCTACGGCTCGGTGATCGTCGCGGGGCTGGCGATCATGCTCCTGGCACCGGTGTTCGGGAAGCTGCTGCGCTTCTTCCCGCCGCTGGTCACCGGCACCGTCATCCTGATCATCGGGATCTCCCTGCTGCCGGTCGCGGGCAACTGGGCCGCGGGCGGCGCCGGTTCGAAGGACTTCGGCGAGCCGAAGAACCTGGCGCTGGCCGCCTTCGTGCTCGTGGTGGTGCTGGGCGTGCAGCGGTTCGCGCCGGCATTCCTGAGCCGGATCGCCGTACTGATCGGCATCGTGGTGGGGCTCGCGGTGGCGGTGCCCTTCGACTTCACGGACTTCGGCGGGGTCGGCGACGCCGACTGGCTGGGCATCAGCACGCCGTTCCACTTCGGAGCCCCCACCTTCGAGGCCTCGGCGATCGTCTCGATGCTGGTCGTGGCGCTGGTGACGATGACCGAGACCACCGGTGACCTCATCGCGGTCGGTGAGATGACCGGGCGGCGGGTCGAGCCGCGCCCGCTGGCGGACGGGCTGCGGGCCGACGGCCTGTCGACCGTGCTGGGCGGCGTGTTCAACACCTTCCCGTACACCGCGTACGCGCAGAACGTCGGCCTCGTCGGGATGACCCGGGTGCGCAGCCGCTGGGTGGTGGCCGCCGCGGGCGGCATCCTCGTCCTGCTCGGGCTGCTGCCGAAGCTGGGCGCCGTGGTGGCGGCGATTCCCGCTCCGGTGCTGGGCGGTGCGGGTCTGGTGATGTTCGGGACGGTGGCCGCGAGCGGCCTGAGGACCCTGGCCCGGGTGGACTTCAAGGACAACCACAACCTCACGGTCGTCGCCGTGTCGGTGGCCGTGGGGATGCTGCCGGTCGGGGTGCCGACGGTGTACGCGAAGTTCCCGGACTGGTTCCAGACGGTGATGAACAGCGGCATCAGCGCGGGCTGTCTGACGGCGATCGTGCTGAACCTGCTCTTCAACCACAGCCCCTCGAAGGCGACTTCAGCCGCCGAGCCGGGCGGCCTGCCGAGCGGCGGCGGCGAGCAGGGCGTCCAGGAGCCCCGGGAAGAGATCGTCTAGGTCGTCCCGGCGCAGGCCGTTCATCTTGGCCGTGCCCCGGTAGCACTGGCGGATCACCCCTGCCTCGCGCAGCACCCGGAAATGGTGCGTGCTCGTGGACTTGGTCACCGGCAGCACGAACTGCGAGCACGTGAGCTCGGTGCGCTCGGCGGCGAGCTCACGCACGATCTGCAGCCGCATCGGGTCGGAGAGCGCGTGCAGCACGGCTTCCAGCCGGATGTCCTCGCGCACGGGGTGCGGCAGGTCCCGGCTGCCGGCGGCTGGGGTGGCGGTAGTCACGCGGCCATTGTACGAGAGCCATCGTAGTTTGACATCCAGCGTACTACGATGTTTATCGTACGAAGAGTCCCGCAGTCCCGTGAGAACGGAGCAGCTCCTGATGAGCGCCCTCTTCCAGCCCTTCACTCTGCGCGAAGCGACCATCCCGAACCGGGTCTGGATGGCCCCGATGTGCCAGTACTCGGCCGAGTCCGAGGGGCCCGGGACCGGCACGCCGAACGACTGGCACTTCACCCACCTCGCGGCCCGCGCGGCCGGCGGCACGGGTCTGATCCTGACCGAGGCCACGGCCGTGTCGCCCGAGGGCCGGATCTCCCCGTACGACCTGGGCATCTGGAACGACACCCAGGTCGAGACGTTCCGCCGGATCACCCGGTTCCTCGTCTCCCAGGGCACGGTGCCCGGCATCCAGCTGGCCCACGCCGGCCGCAAGGCCTCGACCGACCGCACCTGGAAGGGCGGGGCGCCGCTGGGGCCGGACGCCGGCGGCTGGCAGCCGGTCGCGCCGAGCGCGGTCGCCTTCGACGAGCGGCATGCGGTGCCGACCGAGTTGACGGTCGATCAGATCAGCGAGGTCGTCGGCCAGTTCGCGGACGCCGCGCGTCGCGCTCTCGCGGCCGGCTTCGAGGTCGTCGAGGTCCACGGCGCCCACGGCTATCTGATCAACCAGTTCCTCTCGCCGCATTCCAACAAGCGCACCGACGCCTACGGCGGCTCGTACGAGAACCGCACCCGCTTCGCACTCGAAGTCGTGGACGCCGTACGGGCGGTGTGGCCGGACGACAAGCCGCTGTTCTTCCGCATCTCGGCGACCGAGTGGCTGGAGGAGGGCGGCTGGACCGACGACGACACCGTGCGCTTCGCCACCGACCTCCAGGCGCACGGCGTCGACCTGCTCGACCTCTCGACCGGCGGCAACGCAGCGGGCGTGCGCATCCCGGTCGGACCGGGCTACCAGGTGCCGTTCGCGGCGCGGGTGAAGGCGGAGACCACGCTGCCGGTCGCGGCCGTGGGCCTGATCACCGAGACCGAGCAGGCCGAGAAGATCATCGCCAACGGCGACGCGGACGCGGTGCTCCTGGGCCGCGAACTCCTGCGCAACCCCTCCTGGGCCCGCCACGCGGCCCGCGAACTCGGCGCGGACGTGCATGTGCCGGACCAGTACCACCGGTCGGTGTAGTCGCCCGACCGGTCACCGGCGCCTGCGGCGCCCTCACCAGGCATGGCGGAACCTCTTCTGCGCGAGGCGTTGACCAGAAAGCGCTTACCCTCTACGTTCCGTTCAGCGATGTGACCGACAGGCGTCAGATACGGCTCTGTCGGTCACTCTGCTCGCGCGCGGCGTTCAGAACGACGTACGGCATTCACGTACACGATCCACCACGTACACGATCGAGCACGCTTCCCTGGAAGAAGGCATCGACATGGCTTCACCAGCACTCTTACGCACCCGGCGGCGCGCCCTGAGTTCCGCGCTGGCCGCGATCGGCCTCACGTCTGTCATGGCCCTGACAGACGGAGCGGTCACCCCGGCGAGCGCGGCCACCTGGCCCACCGCCAACGGCAGCCAGGCGGTCACCGCCACCATCTCGGTCTCCGGCACCAAGGACTACGGGATGAAGCGCCTGTACGGCAGCGGCGACCTCGGCAGCGGCGGCCAGGACGAGGGCCAGGACCCGATCCTCGAACTGGCGCCCGGCGCCGTCGTGAAGAACGTCATCATCGGCTCCCCCGCCGCGGACGGCATCCACTGCCAGGGCGCCTGCACGCTGCAGAACGTGTGGTGGGAGGACGTCGGCGAGGACGCGGCGACGTTCCGGGGCTCCTCGTCGTCGAACGTCTACACCGTCTCCGGCGGCGGCGCCAAGGAGGCCAGCGACAAGGTGTTCCAGTTCAACGGCGCCGGCACGCTGAACATCTCCGACTTCGCGGTGCAGAACTTCGGCAAGCTGGTCCGCAGTTGCGGCAACTGCAGCACGCAGTACAAGCGCACCATCAACCTCAACACCATCGAGGCGACCTACAAGGGCAGCGCGCTCGTCGGGATCAACACCAACTACGGCGACAGCGCGACCCTGAAGAAGATCACCATCGTCGGGGACAGCAGCAAGAAGATCGTGCCCTGCCAGAAGTACATCGGGAACAACACGGGCGACGAGCCGACGACGAACGGCTCGGGCCCCGACGGCACGTACTGCAAGTACGCGACGTCCGACATCACCTACAAGTAGCCCCGGCCGCCCCGCCGTTGAGCACCGCGGGCCGTCGTCCTGCGCAGCGGACGGCGGCCCGCGGCGTGCCCCGATGTCACGACTTGGACACACAGCCTTCACCAACTGCCCACATCTGCGCATCATGCACGTCTGCACCAACGCACAGGGGGCCCCATGCACGACGACGACCTGCTCAGATTCCACAACGGCGACACCCTCCACAACATCCCCGTCGTCCGGGACCAGGAGCAACGCACCTTCCCGTGGCGGACCGTGGGGATGGTGGCCGGTATGGCCGCCCTCGTCGGCAGTGCGGTCGGCCTGTCCTTCGGCCTCGGCGACCGTCATCACCCCGCGCAGACCGTGGCCGCCCCCGGCACCCCGCCACCGGCGTCCGCCACCACGACACCGGAGCCCCAGCCGGTCGTGACCGCAACGGCCACCGTGCAGGCACCGACCCAGACGCAGACGGTGTACGCCGCGCCCACCGACGGCCCGGACATCGACACCGACAGCACGACCGCCGAGAGCGTGGTCGAGCAGTACTACGCCGCCGTCAACGCGCAGGACTACGCGTCCGCCTGGGAACTCGGCGGGAGGAACATGAGCCCCTCCTACGACGCCTTCGTCTCCGGCTACGCGGACACGACGTACACGCAGGCGCAGGTCACGTCGGCGGACGGGGAGACCGTGCACGTGCGCATCGACGCTGTGCACTACGACGGGACCACCGCCGCCTACACCGGCAGCTACACCGTCGACACCGACCGGTACATGATCCGCCACGGCGACCTGGCCCGGATCGGCTGAGCAACCGGGCCCGGCACCCGCCGGGTTCAGCGCCCGATTCTCCTGGTGACCTCCCGCTGGTAGTCCCCGTACGCGGCGCGCAGGGACGGGCCCGGCCAGTGGGCGGGCAGGAGTTCGGGCGGCAGCACGGGATCGGCCAGCAGATGGCGTACGACCGCGGCGAAGGCGGTGAACCGGTCGGCCGGGCGGTGCGCGTCGGCGACATGGGCCAGCAGACCTCGGGCGGTCGCGGCCCAGGCGTCCAACGGCCACAGCTGCGCGGCCAGTTCAGACCCCGGCCGGTCGGGCCGTGCCGTGTACGTCTGCGCCACCTGTGTCAGCTCGTGCGGCAGGGTGCGCCTGAGGTTGGCGGGGCGCAGCCACACCCCTTCGCGGAGTTCGGCCAGCCGCAGGGTGCTCAACCGGCCGCGCAGCTCGGCGCGTTCGGCGGGGCTGCGTCCCGTCGCCGTGATCACCACCATCTCCCAGTCGCCCCGCCACGCGCGCGTGCGCGCCTCCACCGCCTCGTCCTGGCGGCGCTGGCGGTCCAGCAGGCGGTCGCTGAGTCCGTAGACGGCATCGGTGCGGCGCAGGTCGCCGGCGGCCACCATCCGGCTGAGGGCGGCGCGCAGGGTGGAGCCGCCGACGCCGAAGGGCTCCACCGCGCGGACGAGCTCCTTCACCGGAAGCTCCGGCGGATGGGTGCCGAGCAGCAGGCTGAGCACGACCGACCGCGCGGACAGCGGCGGCAGATCGACCTCGGCCGGCTGCGGTGACACGTTCATGGACCCGTACCTTACGTGCGCGTTCTTGTTGCATCATTGCTACGGTCGCAGAAAGGGTGCAACATGGCCGCATGGTCTCGACACCCTCCACCGCGCAGCCCCGGCAGCCGTACGCCACGCACGACGTCACCAACCAGCCCCCGGACCTGGCGCCCTACGACGCCGCCGAGGACACCGCCCTGCTGGAAGGGCTGCGCCGCGAGGGCGCCGACTGGGCCGAGGAGGACATCCGGCGGCTGGGGCTGCGGGCCGGCAGCGCCGAGGCGCAGGAGTGGGCTGAGCTGGCCAATGTGCACGAGCCCGTGCTGCGCACCCACGACCGGTACGGCAACCGCATCGACGAGGTCGACTTCCATCCGAGCTGGCACCACCTGATGCGGGCCGCGGTCGCCGAGGGCCTGGCCGGCGCGCCGTGGGCGGACGAGCGGCCCGGCGCCCATGTCGCCCGCACCGCGGGCGGACTGGTGTGGGGACACACCGACGCCGGGCACGGCTGCCCGACCTCGATGACCTACGCGGCCGTGCCCGCCCTGCGCGCCCAGCTCGACCTCGCGAAGATCTACGAGCCGCTGCTGACCTCGCGGGAGTACGACCCGGAGCTGCGGGTGCCGACCGAGAAGCCCGGTCTGCTCGCCGGCATGGGGATGACCGAGAAGCAGGGCGGCTCCGACGTCCGGACGAACACGACGACGGCGTGGCCGACCGCCGAGCCCGGCATGTACCAGCTGCGCGGGCACAAGTGGTTCACCTCGGCGCCGATGTGCGACGTGTTCCTGGTGCTGGCGCAGGCGCCGGAGGGGCTGTCGTGCTTCCTGGTGCCGCGGATCCTGCCGGACGGCAGCCGCAACTCCTTCCGTATCCAGCGGCTCAAGGACAAGCTGGGCAACCGGTCCAACGCCTCCTCGGAGCCGGAGTTCGACGGCACCCTGGCCTGGCTGGTCGGACCCGAAGGGCGCGGCGTGAAGACCATCATCGAGATGGTCAACTGCACCCGCCTCGACTGCGTGATGATGTCGGCCACGCTGATGCGCAAGACGCTCGTCGAGGCGGGGCACCATGTGCGCCACCGCAGCGCGTTCGGCGCGCGGCTGATCGACCAGCCGCTGATGCGCAACGTCCTGGCCGACCTCGCGCTGGAGTCGGAGGCCGCGACGACCCTCACCCTGCGGCTGGCGGGCGCGGCGGACCGGGCGGTGCGCGGGGACGCCGGTGAGAGCGCGTTCCGGCGGATCGCGACCGCAGTCGGCAAGTACTGGGTGACCAAGCGGGGTCCGGCCTTCACCGCGGAGGCCCTGGAGTGCCTCGGCGGCAACGGCTATGTGGAGGAGTCGGGCATGCCCCGGCACTACCGCGAGGCGCCGTTGCTGTCCATCTGGGAGGGCTCCGGCAACGTCAACGCCCTGGACGTGCTGCGGGCGTTGCGGCGCGAGCCGGCCACCGCGCAGGCGCTGTTCGACGAACTCGCTCTGGCAAAGGGGGCGGACGCCCGCCTGGACGCCGCCGTGCTGCGGCTGGAGGGGCAGCTCGCGGCCGGGTCGGAGAGCGGTGCGCGCCGGCTGGTGGAGCAGATGGCCCTGACGCTGCAGGCCTCCCTCCTGGTCCGGCACGCCCCGGCCGCCGTCGCCGACGCCTTCTGCGCCACCCGGCTGGGCGGCGACTGGGGACACGCCTTCGGTACGCTGCCCGACACGGCCGATCTGGACGCCGTACTGAACCGTGCTCTGCCGGACGGGAGTTGAACCTGTCGTCCCGGGGTCACCGCAGCCGAGGCCGTTCCGGAGTCACCGCGGCTGAGCCCGTCCCGGGGTCACCGCACGTGACGGCCCCGGCACCCGGTGGGGCCGTCGGTGAACCGAGGGCGAATTCTGGCTTTGCCTCTGGTCAGAAGCCGGTCAGGATGGCGGTCGCGGTCATGGGGTGCGCCTAGGATCACTGGCGCCGCCTCGTTCGTACGACCCCCAGGAGGTCCGGCATGCCCGAAGCCGCAGTCGGCACCGCGGCCGACACCGGCCCCGCGGCGCCCCCGCCCCGTCCGGCACGGCGCCGCACCCTGCTGCTCGGCGGCGGTGCGCTCGTCGTGGCGGCAGCGGTGGTGGCCGCGGTCCTGGCGACCGGCGGCTCCGACGGCAGGCACGCGGCGCGCCCCTCCGACGGGCTGCGGCACACCTCCGTCGAGATCACCTCCGCCGCCTGCGGCCGCGGCTGGACGCATCCCGCCGCCGGAAAGCAGGTCTTCGATCTGCACAACGACTCCGGTGTGGCGGCCGAGGTCTATCTGACCGACCCGGCCTCGGGCGCGGTCTACGGCGAGGTCGAAGGACTGGCGCCGGGCACCGCACGCCCGCTCCGGGTGACCCTCGGCAACGGCAGCTACGCCTTCAAGTGCGTGTCCGACGACGCCGACGCCGTCACCGGCCCCACCGTGCGCGTCACCGGCGGGACGGCGAAGGGCGGTCCGGCCGCGGTGCCGGTGACCCAGCAGGACCTGATCCCGCCCACGCTCGCCTACCAGAAGTGGATCGGGGCCCGCACGGTCGAACTGGCCGAGAAGACCGACACGTTGCGTGCCGCGATCGACCGCGGCGACCTCGCCGCCGCCCGCAAGGACTGGCTCACCGCGCATCTGGTGTACGAGCGGATGGGCGCGGCCTACGGCACCTTCGGCGACGCCGACTCGGCGATCAACGGCACCACGGCGGGTCTGACCGGGGGCGTGCACGACAAGGACTTCGCCGGGTTCCACCGGGTGGAGTACGGGCTGTGGCACGGCGAGTCGGCGAGCGGTCTGCGCGGTCCGGCCGCCCGGCTGGCCAAGGCCGTGCACGAGCTGCGCGACGGCTGGCCGGACCAGCGGATGGATCCGGCGGACGTGGGGCTGCGCGCGCACGAGATCCTGGAGAACACCGTGCAGTTCGAACTGACCGGCCGTACCGACTACGGCAGCGGCACCAACCTGGCCACCGCCCGTGCCAACCTGGACGGCACCGCCGAACTGCTCGGGCGGTTGCGGCCGCTGCTGAAGACCCGCGACGTCGGTCTGTCGGGCATCGACACCTGGATGACCCGCGCCGGGCGCACGCTCGACGAGTTCGACCACGACGGTCACTGGACGCCGCTGGACCGGCTGACCCGCGCCCAGCGTGAGAAGGTCGACGCGGACCTGGGCGAGCTGGTCGAGCGGCTCGCCGACGTGGCCGCCCTTACGGACGTACGGAGGACCGCGTGAACCCGGTGAACAACGTCGGACGCCGGGGCTTTCTGGCCGGCGCGGCGGCCGTGGCCGGTACGGGCCTGGTGGCCGCCGACCATGGTGCCGCCTCCGCCGCGGCGCAGCCCGGCGAGAGCGGTCGCGTGGCCTTCCACGGGCGCCACCAGGCCGGCATCCTCACCCCGCCGCAGCGTGCCACGGCGTTCGTGTCGTTCGACGCGACCGCCGAGAACCGTGGCGAACTGACCGATCTGCTGCGCACGTTGACCGACCGGGCCCGCCTGCTCACCGCCGGTGGCAGCCCCGACGAGCTGGGCATCACGGCCCCGCCTGCCGACTCCGGCACGCTCGGCCCGGACGTTCCGGCGGACGCCCTGACCGTCACCGTCGGCGTCGGCGCCTCGCTCTTCGACGACCGCTACGGCCTGGCCGCCCGCAAGCCGCACCGGCTGACCGCCATGCCGTCGTTCCCCGACGACGACCTGGACGCCGCCTGGTGCCACGGCGATCTGAGCGTGCAGTTCTGCGCCCCTCACCAGGACACGGTGCTGCACGCGCTGCGGGACGTCGCCCGGCACACCCGGGGCGGCATGCAGGTGCGCTGGCGCATGGACGGCTTCGTCAGCCCCTCGCGCCCCTCGGGCACGCCCCGCAACCACATGGGCTTCAAGGACGGCATCGCCAACCCCGACCGGGGCGACGCGCGCGCGATGGACCGTCTGGTGTGGGTGGGCGCGGGCTCGGGTGAGCCCGGCTGGGCGGCCGGCGGCAGCTATCAGGTCGTACGGCTGATCCGCATGCTGGTGGAGTTCTGGGACCGTGTCTCCCTCACGGAGCAGGAGCGGATGTTCGGCCGCGCCCGGGACACCGGCGCCCCTCTGGACGGCCGCCACGAGAAGGACACCCCCAACTACCCGCAGGATCCCCAGGGCGAGGTGATCCCGCTGGACAGCCACATACGGCTGGCCAACCCGCGCACGGCGGCCACGGACGACCAGCGCATCCTGCGCCGCGCCTACAACTACGACCGCGGCACGGACGCCAACGGCAACCTGGACATGGGCCTGCTGTTCTGCTGCTACCAGCAGGACCTCGCCCGGCAGTTCGAGACCGTGCAGAAGCGGCTGGCCGGGGAGCCGCTGGTGGACTACATCAGTCCGTTCGGCGGTGGTTACTTCTTCGCTCTGCCCGGAGTGCGCGACGGCTCCGACTGGCTGGGACGCGCCCTGCTGGCCTGAACCCGCGCGACGGATTCGGGTCAAGAACAGACCAAGGGGCGATGAGGATTTCCTGACCGAACATTCGCTGCGTCGCCATTGCCGCTCCCCCGCCCGGCCGCCACCATTGCCCAGGATCAGCAATCGATGGCATGGCCACGAATGCCGTGGCAGTGGAACTCGGTTCTCCCGGAAGGCGAGACAGCATGATCGGCACAGGCAGAACAACCAGGGCGCGGCGCCGGCTGGCGCGCGCGGGCGCCCTGCTCGGCGCGGCCGCCCTGGTGGGCGCGGGCGGGGTCCTCCCCGCCTCGGCGTCCTCCGCACCCGGCGGCCACGGCCACCACGACCCGCACACCGCGACGCCGATCAAGCACATCGTGGTCCTCTTCGACGAGAACAACTCGTTCGACCACTACTTCGCCACCTACCCGAAGGCGGCCAACACCGACGGCACCCGGTTCAAGGCCGCGCCGCACACCCCGAAGGCGGACAACCTCCTCAACGCCGGGCTGCTGGAGAAGAACCCGAACCTCTACAAGCCCAAGCGGCTGGCCAGTTCGCAGGCCATGACCTGCGACCAGAACCACTCCTACGGCCCGGAGCAGTACGCGGCCAACGGCGGCAAGGCCGACAAGTACGTCGAGAACACCGAGGTCAACAAGTGCACCGGGCTCTTCGGCGAGCCGGGCCTGGTGATGGACTACTACGACGGCAACACCGTCACGGCGCTGTGGAACTACGCCCAGCACTACGCGCTCAACGACCGCTCGTTCAGCTCGAACTACGGGCCCTCGTCCCCCGGCGCGATCAACCTGGTCTCCGGAAACACGCACGGCATCATCTCCGTCGACCCGGCCTCCGGCACGGAGAACCCGAAGCAGACGTCCACGCCGGACCCGTACACCGTCGCCTCCCCCGACGCCAAGGGCGTCGGCACCATGATCAACGACCCGGACCCCGGCTACGACGACTGCTCGGACAAGGACCACACCGCGACCAGCGCGCTGGGAGTGATGAAGGGCAGGAACATCGGTGACCTGCTCAACGCCAAGGGCGTGAGCTGGGGCTGGTTCCAGGGCGGCTTCAGGCCCAGCACCCCGTGGAACGGCAAGCAGGGCGACTACGCGAAGTGCTCCGGCACCACCCACACCAACGTCGGCGGTGCCGCGTCGGTGGACTACAGCCCGCACCACGCGCCGTTCCAGTACTACAAGTCGACGGCCAACCCGCACCACCTGGCCCCGAAGAACGTCGCGGAGATCGGCCACAACGGCCGGGCCAACCACAACTACGACCTGACGGACTTCGACGCCACGCTCAAGGCCGGCAACCTGCCGGCGGTCAGCTTCCTGAAGGCCGCCGAGTACCAGGACGGCCACGCCGGCTACTCGGACCCGATCGACGAGCAGCACTTCCTGGTGAACGAGATCAACGCGGTGCAGCAGTCGCCGCAGTGGAAGAGCACGGCGATCGTGGTCGCCTACGACGACTCCGACGGCTGGTACGACCACGTCGTCTCGCCGGTGCTCAACGGCTCCAAGGACACCGCCACCGGCTCCAACGGCAAGGCGACGGACAGCCCCGCCTGCCAGTCGGGTCCGGCGGCCGCGGGTGGCTACGCGGACCGCTGCGGGCCGGGCACCCGGCAGCCGCTGCTGGTCATCTCCCCCTACAGCAAGGTCAACTCGATCGACCACACGGCCACCGAGCAGACCTCGATCATCCGGTTCATCGAGAACAACTGGGGCACCGGCCGCATCGGTGACACCTCGTTCGACCGCCGGGCGGGCAGCCTGGCCGGCATGTTCGACTTCCGGCACCCGAACAACAAGCAGGTGCTGCTGAACCCGGACGGGTCGGTCAAGTCCGTGAAGGGCATCCCGCACCACAGCGGTTCGGCCACCACGGTCTCGGCCAAGGGCGCCTACCCGCCCTACGTCCAGGACCTGAAGGCACAGAACGTGGCCGACGCCGGCTCCACCTCGCCGGCCGTGCCGATCGCCGTCGCCGCCGGTCTCCTGACGGCGGGAGCGACCGGTACCGCGTTCGCCCTGCACCGCCGCAGGCGGCGCCCCGGGCAGCTGACGGCCGCCCAGTAGGAGCACGCACGGCGAGGGGCCGCGGGCATCGTGCCCGCGGCCCCTCGCCGCTGTTCAGCTGTGTTTCGCGCGCCGGCGGTTCATCAGTCCTTGGCCTCGCCCTCGGGGACCGGGACCCGGCCCGGCTCCACTTCGGCCTCGGCGACCGGCAGGAACTTCGAGATGAACAGGCGGTAGAGGGCGGCGCCGACCACGCCGCCGATCAGCGGCCCGACGATCGGCACCCAGAAGTACAGGTTGCCGTACTGGTCCCGCCAGGCGGTCCCGTACCCGGTGATGTAGCTGGCGAGGCGCGGCCCGAAGTCACGGGCCGGGTTGATGGCGTAGCCGGCGTCGGTGCCCCAGGCCATGCCGATCGCCACCACCAGGAAGCCGATGATGAGCGGGGCGAGGTTGGCGCCGGGCGGGGTGTTGAGCAGGTCCGTGATGGCGAAGATGACCAGGACCAGGATGGCGGTGCCGATGATCTGGTCGCGCAGGGCGCCGAGTTCGCTCACCGGCAGGACGCCGTTGCCCGGGAGGGTGGAGAAGACGCCCTGGGTCTTGATGGTGTGGCCGGGGTCGGTCTTGGCCAGTACCTCGGTGTAGTTCCAGCGCACCAGCAGCGCGGCGACGAACGCGCCCGCGGTCTGTGCCAGGGAGTACGGCAGCACCTTCTTCCACGAGAAGCCCGCGAAACAGGCCAGCGCCACGGTGACCGCGGGGTTGAGGTGCGCGCCGCTGAGGCGGGCCGCCACATAGACGCCGAGGGTGACACCGAAACCCCAGGCCCAGGCGATGCTGTCGTGGTCACCGATGCCCGCGGCCACCACCTGGGCGACCACGCCGCAGCCGAACAGAATCAGGATCATGGTGCCCAGGAACTCGGCCGACAGTTCGCCGACCATTCCTCTTCTGGAAGCCTGCTCCGCCACGAGGCACCGCCTTCCGCCAGAAATAGTTGTATACGCGAGGGTAGTTGTCCGACGCGAGGCGTCCAGGGGCCCAGCAACAACTGGAGTCACCGCCACCACTTGGGTCTTGAGCGCACGCGGGCGCATCTGCTGTCGGGGCCCCGCCCGCAACAGGTGAAGGTCTCACCGACGACGATGGCACAGGGGGCGTGTGCGCGCAGCGCGACGGCCTGCGGGCACCGTCCGCCCGACGGGGGCCGTCAGCTGGTCTTGCGGCCCCAGTACGGTCCGAAACGGGCCCACTCCATGTCCCACTGGGCCAGGCGGCGGCGCTCGATGCGGCCGCACAGGACACGCCCGCCGAGGAACGGCACGGCCGCCGCGCTCAGGCCCACCAGGACGCCGATCAGCGAGGCCCGCAGCCGGGCCTGGGAGGCGGTGGGCGGCGCGGTGACCAGCTCTCCGTGCGGGTCCGTCCATACGGTGACCGCCGTGCCGGCGGCGCTGCCGGGGTCGACCCGGACCTGACCGGTGTGCCCGGTGCCGTCCGGAGCGGTCCAGCGGACCTTCCCCCAGACCTGTTCGCCGCTCGCCCTGGCGGAGTGGCCGGAGGCCGGTCCGGGGGCCGTTCCGGGCGCCTTCTGCGTCACCAGGGCCACGACCTGCCGCCACTCGGCGCGCTCACGGGCGAGTCCGTGCTCCACGGACCCGGTGGCCGTCAGACCGGCGAGCACGCCGGTGGCGATTGTGACCATCCAGGCGCCGAGCACGACCCATGCCTCGACCGCGTCGATACGGCGCTTGAGCGGGTTGCGTCGCCAGCGCCACAGCCACGCCTTGGGTCCACGGAACGCCATCGAAGGCATCCTCCTCATGAGCGCACGACCTTCCCCAGTCTCCATCCCATACGGGCCGGGGCCATGGGATGCTCAGGCCGACTCCCTCGGCTCGACGGTCCCACGGGTACCCCCACTCGCGCAGTTGTTGCCGCGAACCCGGCCGGTTCTCGGCGGTCGGACCGCCTCGGCCGCTCTGACCTGCACGGATGGTCATTGCGGAGGTGACTGTCAGTGGTGGGGTGCAGACTGGCCGGTGTCTGGGACAAGGACGTCGCGGAGGTGATCGGCATGACCGAGGTACTGCTCGCCGTGGGCACGCGCAAAGGACTGTTCATCGGGCGGCGGCGCGGGGGCACCTGGGAGTTCGACGAGAGTCCGTATTTCAACGCACAGGCCATGTACTCGGTGGCGATCGACACCCGCGGCGACCGTCCGCGGCTGCTGGCCGGCGGCGACAGCGCCCACTGGGGCCCGTCCGTCTTCCACTCCGACGACCTCGGCCGCACCTGGACCGAGCCGACCCGCCCCGCGGTCAAGTTCCCCAAGGACACCGGGGCTTCGCTGGAGCGGGTGTGGCAGCTGCACCCGGCGGCCGCGGAGGACGACGTGGTGTACGCGGGCACGGAACCGGCCGCGCTGTACCGCTCGGAGGACCGCGGGGAGACCTTCGAGCTGGTCCGCCCCCTGTGGGAGCACCCCACCCGCTCGAAGTGGGTCCCGGGAGGCGGCGGCGAGGGGCTGCACACCGTGGTCACCGACAAGCGTGATCCGCAGGCCGTGACGGTGGCCGTGTCGACGGCCGGGGTGTTCAGGACCGCGGACGGCGGCGCGAGTTGGGCCCCTTCCAACTCCGGTGTGTCCGCGGTCTTCCTGCCGGACCCCAACCCGGAGTTCGGGCAGTGCGTGCACAAGGTCGCCCAGGACGCCGCGACCCCGGACCGGCTGTATCTGCAGAACCACTGGGGTGTCTACCGAAGCGACGACGCGGGCGCCCACTGGACCGACATCGGCGAGGGCCTGCCGTCCACCTTCGGCTTCGCCGCGGCGGCCCACCCGCACCGCGGCGACACCGCGTACGTCTTCCCGATCAACGCGGACGCGGACCGGGTGCCGGCCGACCACCGCTGCCGGGTCTTCCGCACGGCCGACGCGGGCAAGAGCTGGGAGCCGCTGTCGGCGGGCCTGCCGCAGGAGGACCACTACGGCACGGTGCTGCGGGACGCGATGTGCACGGACGACGCCGACCCCGCCGGCGTGTACTTCGGCAATCGCAACGGCGAGGTGTTCGCGTCGGCCGACGACGGCGACAGCTGGCAGCAGTTGGCCTCGCACCTGCCGGACGTGCTGTGCGTGCGGGCCGCGGTGGTCTGATGGCTGTCACGGGGGATGCGCGCGGCCTTGGCCACCGGTTGATTCCCGCTGCCCGTACGGCAGTAGGGTGACGCCCGTGGCTCCACGACCGTTGCATGAAATCGTCGAAGCAGGCTGGGCGAAGGCCCTGGACCCCGTCGCCGGACGGATCACCGAGATGGGTGACTTCCTCCGCGCGGAGATCGCCGCGGGACGCACCTATCTTCCGGCCGGGCCGAATGTGCTGCGGGCCTTCCAGCAGCCCTTCGACGACGTACGGGTCCTGATCGTCGGGCAGGACCCGTATCCGACACCGGGACACGCGGTGGGCTTGTCGTTCTCGGTGGCGCCCGACGTGCGTCCGCTGCCCGGCAGTCTCCTCAACATCTACCGCGAACTGCACACCGACCTGGGGCTGCCGCAGCCCTCCAACGGCGATCTGACGCCGTGGACCCGGCAGGGCGTGCTGCTGCTCAACAGGGCGCTGACCACCGCCCCGCGCAAGCCCGGAGCGCATCGCGGCAAGGGCTGGGAAGAGGTCACCGAGCAGGCCATCCGGGCCCTGGCCGGGCGCGGAAAGCCGCTGGTGTCCATCCTGTGGGGCCGCGACGCCCGCAATCTGCGCCCGCTCCTCGGCGACCTTCCGTCCGTGGAGTCCTCCCATCCCTCCCCCATGTCGGCCGACCGCGGCTTCTTCGGCTCGCGCCCCTTCAGCCGGGCCAACGATCTGCTGGTCCGGCAGGGCGGGCAGCCGGTGGACTGGCGACTTCCGTGACCGGCACGGCGGCCGGGGTGCTCGCGGTCGACTCGGGGGGCTCCGGGCTGCGGGTCGTCGTCGCCGACCCGGAGCGCGGTCCGCTGGCCCAGCGGGAGTCCCGGGAGCCGGTGCACACCGGGGACCGGGGTATCGACCCCGGGCATCTGATGGCCCAACTGGTGCCGATGGTCCGGGAGTTGACCGCCGAGACCGGTGTGGGCGCACTGAGTACGGCCGCCGTGGGCGCCGCCGGGCTCGCCACGCTGGGCGACGCCCTGCGCGCCGAGCTTCCCGGGGCGCTGCGGCGGGAGTTCGGCATCCGCTCGGTGGCGCTCGCCGCCGACGCCGTCGCCGGCTATGTGGGCGCGCTCGGGCCGTGCCCCGGTGCCGTGGTCGCCGCGGGCACGGGTCTGATCGCCGTCGGCACCGACCTGTCGCGCTGGCGCCGCGCCGACGGCTGGGGTCATCTGCTGGGCGACTGCGGCAGCGGCGCCTGGATCGGGCGGGCCGGCCTGGAGGCGGCGCTGCGGGCGTACGACGGCAGACCCGGCGGTTCGGCCGGGCTGCTGGCCTCCGCCGAGGAGATGTTCGGCCCGATGCCGGGGCTGCCGGGCAGGCTCTATCCGCGTCCGGACCGCCCCGCCGTCCTTGCCTCCTTCGCTCCGCAGGTGGCAGCGCGGGCCGACGGTGATCCGGTCGCGGCGGACATTCTGCGGGAGGCGGCCCGGCACATGGCCGAGTCCGCGGCCGCGGTCTGCCCGGCCGCGGGAGAGCCCCGGGTCTCCGTCACCGGCGGCCTGCTCAAGATGGGAGACCCCCTGCTCGTCCCGCTCCGCGAAGAGCTGGCGCGGCGGCTGCCGCACGCGCCGCTGGTGGCCGCAGCGGGCGATCCGCTCGCGGGTTCGGTGCGCATCGCCGGTGACCTCGCGGCAGGGGCGCTCACTCTCCCGAGTGACGCGGCGATGCTGAGCGTGGTGACCGGGGCGGAGGGCTGATCCCGGCACGCCGGTCGCTACCGAAACGTACGTAACTCATCAGACAAAACCGGACGGATACCGCTCACCTGCACCCTCCCCGAACAGGGGAGCCCAAGAAGCCAGTAACATGCGTCGCCATGAGCTCCCCCACTGGACCCGCGTCCGGCCTGCCAGTACGAATGCCGCGACCTCGCCAGCCCGGGCGGCACCGCCGACCCGAACCGCTGGCGGCTCCCGAGGGCGCGCCCGCGCTCGTCCTCGTGGTGCCGGGCACTCCCGGTGCTGCCACGCGCAGCCTTGCCGAGGAGGTCGTGAGCATCGCCCGCTCCGAGCTCCCCGGCCTGGACGCGCGCATCGCGTACCTGGACGGCAGTGACGACTCGGAGTTCCCCACGCTCCAGGCCGTGCTCACGCATGCCGCGGAGGAGCGCACGGCCCGCTTCGAGCAGGCCAGGGCCGCCGGTATGGACGTCAAGGAGCCGGACGGCCCCGTCGCCGTCGTCGTGCCGCTGCTGGCCGGCCCGGACGGTGCGCTGCTGCGCCGTATCCGCCAGGCCGTGATGGACAGCCGTATCGCGGCCGATCTGACCGATGTGCTGGGCCCGCACCCGCTGCTCGCCGAGGCGCTGCACGTGCGTCTGTCGGAGGCCGGTCTGGCCCGTGCCGACCGCGCCCGCCTGTTCACGGTGGCGACGGCGGCGGACGGCATCATCCTGGCGTCGGTGGGCGGTGACGAGGCCGTGCAGGCGGCCGGGATCACCGGCATGCTGCTGGCCGCGCGCCTCGCGGTGCCCGTGATGGCGGCGGCTCTGGACCAGGACGGCTCGATCGCGGACGTCGCCGAGCAGCTGCGCGGTTCGGGTTCGCAGCAACTGGCACTTGCGCCGTACCTGATAGGGCCGGAGATCGACCCGGGTCTGATCGACGAGGCGGCCAAGGAGGCGGGCTGTTCCGCCGCCGAGGCGCTCGGCCCCTACCCGGCGATCGGCAAGCTCGCGCTGGCCAAGTACACGACGGCGCTGGGCATCGTCCCGCCGCAGCCGCAGGGCACGCCGGTCCGCTGACGCGGACGGCAGATCCGTACGGACGACGAAGGGCCCGCCTCCTCCGTGGGGGCGGGCCCTTCCGCGTGCTGCGCTGACGTCTCGCGCCCGGGGTTCAGCAGAAGACCACGCAGGAGGCGGCGGGGACGGCGAGCGCGCCTTCGTGGTGCGGCAGTCCCGTGTCCGGGTCGATCGCGAACCAGGCCACCGCGCCGGAGCGCTCGTTCGCGGCGTAGAGGAAGCCGCCCGACTCGGTGAGGGCCCGGGGCCAGTGGCCGCCGCAGGGGACCGTGCCGGTCGGTTCCAGGTCGTCGCCGTCGACGGCGAAGGTGGACAGGACGTCCTCGCCGCGGGTGGCGGTCCACAGGAAGCGGCCGTCGGGGGAGGCGACGATGCCGGACGGGTAGGCGTCGCCGGTGGGGGTGCCGGGCAGGACGGGGTGCACGGTCAGCGGCTCCAGGGAGCCGGTGTCGGCGTCCCAGTGGCAGACGGTGACGGTGGGTGTGAGTTCGGCGAGCACGTAGGCGCGTGTGCCGTCCGGGTGGAAGGCCAGGTGGCGCGGTCCGGAACCGGGGCGCAGGGCGATCTCCCGGTGCGGTTCGAGACGGCCGTCCGTCAGCGCGCACACCCGTACCGAGTCCGTGCCGAGGTCGACGCTGACGGCCCACCGTCCGCTCGGGTCGGGCTGCACCTGGTGGGCGTGCGGTCCCTGCTGGCGTGGGGTGTGCGGCCCCGAGCCCTTGTGCTTCAGGACGTCGGAGGCGGCGCCCGCGAGTGTGCCGTCGGGGCGGACGGGCACGGCGGTGACGCTGCCGGAGCCGTAGTTGGCGGTCAGCACGTGCCCGGCGAAGACACTCAGATGGGTGGGGCTGTCGCCGCCGACCGGCACCGGCGCACCCGCCTTCTCCAGCCGGTCCCCCACCACCCGGAACGCGGCCACCGCGCCCTCCGCCGTCTCACTGACCGCGTAGAGCGTCCGCCCGTCGGGCGCGAGTGCCAGATACGAGGGATCCGGTACGGCGTCCACGCTGCTCAGCGCGGTCAGCGCCCCGCTGCCCCCGTCCACGGCCGCCGTCACGATCCCGGGACCACCGGCCGCCGTGAACGACCCGATGAAGGCCCACCTACGCCGCCCGCCACCGTCTGCCACCACTGTCCCCTCTCGGTCTGCGCCTGGGGGCGACGGTAGCAGCGATCATTGGCGGTCTAGACCAAGCCCGGACATCTGGTCAGGCGCCGACGAGTGGCGAGCCCGGCGGGGTGCGCAAGGGGGTGGACAGGTCGGCGAGGGCTTGTTCCAGGCCGTGGAGGTGGGCGAGGGCCGGTTCCGTTGCGGGGGGCGCGGGGGTGTGCGTGATGTGGTCGGTGCCGCCCGTGAGCGCCTCCACCGCCGCCTCCACCCGTCGGCACGCCGCTGTCAGGCGGGCGTCGTGGGAGGCTTCCGGATCCGCTGCCACGGCGACCAGACCGCGGGTCTCACGGGCGCAGTCGTCGAGCAGCGCGAGCACCTGCCGGGCGCGTCGCTTGCGGCCGGACATCGGGTTGAGCGGGTGGACGAGGGGCGCGACCGAGAGCCGTACCCGGCCCAGCAGATGCTCCAGTTCCGCGATCCGCAGCGCGGGGTCGGCGGCCGGGGAGCCGGCCAGGCGTGCGGCTGCCTCCGCCGTGCAGGCGTGGACGCAGCGCAGGGCGCGCTGGATCCAGACGTCGGTGACGGCGTGCGTGGTGACGGGCAGGACGAAGAGCACCGCGAGGACGGCTCCGAGCGCGCCGACGCCGGTCTCCGCCAGCCGCAGGGCGAGCAGGCCGGGACTGAGCACGCCCAGCAGGCCGTAGAGGAGCTCGGCGAGCAGCGTGACGCAGAGCATCATCCAGGTGTAGGACACCGCGGCCGAGTAGAAGATGCCGAAGACGCAGGCGGCGAGGAGCGCAGCGGTGGGGGCGCCCGCTCCGTGCAGCGGGACGGCGATCAGCAGGCCGAGCCCGAGGCCGATCACGGTGCCGAGCACCCGGCGGAAGCCTCGGACCAGCGTCTCGCCGCGCGAGACGGTGTTCACGAAGATCCACCAGGTGGCGCCGACGGCCCAGTACCAGCGCTCTCCGGACACCAGTTGACCCACGACGAGGGCGAAGCCCGCGCCGACGGTGGCCTGGACAGCCTGGCGCGTGGTGACGCGGTCGAGGCCGGCGCCGGCTGGCGGGGCGGGCACGGGCGCCGGGGGCAGCTGCGTCTCGTAGCACCACAGGCCGAAGCGCACCGCCGAGGCGACGAGCACGGACAGCACGACGGCGGCGCAGTGCTCGGGCAGCCGGTCCGTGGTCGCGTGCAGGAACTGCGCGGCGAAGAACATCATGAACGCGAACACGCCGAGGCTGTGCCCGCGCGGACCCCAGCGGCGCGCGTACACGCCGGCTCCGGTGACGGCGAGGAAGGTGAGGTCGCGGGCGACCGGGTGGTCGTGCAGTCCGGCCGCGGCGGCCAGCACCGGCAGACCCACGGCGGGCAGCAGCGCGGTGGTGACGGCCTGGCCCCGAACCGTGGGGTCGGTGACGGTGAACAGGGCCAGCAGCGCGGCCAGGCCCCCGGTGATGGCGCCGACGAGGGAGAGTCCGGCCAGCCCGCAGACGACGACCGCGAGACCGATGCCGACCACGGCACGGGTGGCGAAGCGCAGCCGTATCCGCCCCGGGTCCGGAGCCACGAACACCCTCTTCAGCAACTGCTTCCCACCCCTCGACCGCCACGGCACGAAAAAGGCGCCACGGAGATCCGCAGCGCCATCGACACGGACATTGCAGCATCCGACGCCCGGATGGCTCAAGCGGCAGCACATAGGCTGAGCCATTGGTACAGCGAAAGCGGTCCGACGGCGTCCACGAGCGAGCCATCGGACCATGCACGAGGAGGCCGGACACCATGGCCGTCGACGAGCTCGACACCCGCATCCTGCGGCTGCTGATGGAGCAGCCGCGCACCAGCGTGCGGGAGTACGCGCGCATTCTCGGCATCGCGCGCGGCACCCTGCAGGCCCGCCTGGACCGGCTGGAGAGGGACGGGGTGATCACCGGCACGGGCCCGACGCTCTCCCCGGCCGCGCTCGGCCACCCGGTGCTCGCGTTCGTGCACATCGAGGTCACGCAGGGGCATCTGGACGACGTGGGCGACGCGCTGGCCGCGGTGCCGGAGATCGTCGAGGCCTTCTCGATCACCGGCGGCGGCGATCTGCTGACCCGCGTCGTGGCGCGCGACAACGCCCATCTGGAAGATGTGATCCAGAAGCTGATCAGCCTGCCCGGCGTCGTCCGCACCCGCAGCGAGGTGGCCCTGCGCGAGCGTGTCCCGCAGCGCCTGCTGCCGCTGGTCGAGTCGATCGGCCGGGCGGCCCGGAACTGACCTTTGCCATGCTGTCCCCATGAGCACGCCCGGCACCCTCTCGGTCATCTTCGATCTCGACGGAACGCTCGTGGACAGCGAGCCGAACTACTACGAAGCGGGCCGGCAGACGCTCGCCGAGCACGGCGTCCCGGACTTCACCTGGGCGGACCACGAGCGGTACGTCGGCGTCAGCACCCAGGAGACGGCCGCCCTCTGGAAGCGGGAGTACGGCCTCGACGCCTCCGCCGACGAGTTGCTCGCCGACATCGACCGCCGCTATCTGCAGCTGGCCCGCACGGCCACGCGCGTGTACCCCGAGATGCGGAAGTTCGTGGAGCTGCTGGCGTCGGCCGGTGTGCCGATGGCCGTGGCTTCGGGTTCGTCGCCGGAGGCGATCGGGGCGGTCCTGGCGGGCACCGGCCTGGACGCGTATCTGCGCACTACCGTGTCGGCGGACGAGGTGCCGCGCGGCAAGCCCGCCCCGGACGTCTTCCTCGAAGCGGCCCGGCGCCTGGGGGCGGCACCGGCCGACTGCGTGGTCCTGGAGGACGCCGTCCCGGGCGCCGCCGCGGCGCACGCCGCCGGCATGCGCTGCATCGCGGTCCCGTACGTCCCCGCGCAGGCCGGCGCACCGGGGTTCGCCACCGCGGACCTGCTGCTGCCCGGCGGACAGGCCGAGTTCACCGCGCGGGACGCCTACGACTGGCTGGTGGGCCCAACTCCGTGGCGCTGACCGCGGGGTGAGTCCGGACCGGCTCCGAGCAGGTGCAGATACATCGTGGTCACGTCCTGTACGACGGTGTCGTACAGGTCCGGCCGCGCCGCGACCCGGCGGGCGGCCTCGACGCACATGCCGCCCACCGCGTGGGCCACGGCGAGCGGTTCGACGACCGGGGCCGCCGCGCCGCGGTCGGTGAGGCGGCGGATGTAGCGGGCGTGGCGGTGGACGGGCCGTTCGCGGATCTCGTCCCACAGCCGTCGCACGTCCGGGTCCGTGCGGGCCTGTTGTTCCAGCAGGGCGAGCAGCGGCTGGTGCCGGGCGTGGGCGGCGATGACGGCCCCGACGGAGGCCTCCGCGACGGCACGCGTGTCGTCCGCGTCGACGCCCGGGACCTCCTGCGCGGCGAGGAACGCGTCCCGCACGCGTGCCGCGAGGACGCGGAAGATCTCCTCCTTGGAGGCGAAGTAGACGTAGAAGCCCGCCCGCGAGACGCCTGCCTCCGCGGTGATGTCGGCGACGGTGGTCCCGCCGAGCCCGAGCCGTGCGAAGACGGTCTCGGCCGCGTCCAGGAGCCGGGCGCGGGCCGGGGCCTCGGTGCGGTCGCGGGCGGTGCGCACCGCCCAGGTCTTATGGGTGCGTGCCATGCGGGGAGCGTATTGACGTTGACGTCAATGTCAATGAGCATGACGGGGCCGGTCGATGACGTCCTGGAGGGGCCCACGCATGAGTGCCGTACTCGTCGCCAACCGCGGAGAGATCGCCGTACGCATCCTGCGGGCCGTCTCCGACGCCGGGCTGCGCTCGGTCGCGGTGTACGCCGACGGGGACGACGGGCATGTCCGGCTCGCCGACGAGGCCGTGCCGCTGGGCAGTTACCTCGATGCGGACGCACTGATCGACGCCGCCTCCGCCGCCGGCTGCTCGTTCCTGCACCCCGGCTACGGCTTTCTGAGCGAGGACGCCGACTTCGCGCGGCGGTGCCGGGCGGCCGGCATCACGTTCGTCGGGCCCTCCGCGGAGGTGCTGGACGTCTTCGGCGACAAGGTGCGGGCCCGTGAACTCGCCCTGGCCACGGGCGTTCCGGTGCTGCCCGGGGCGCACGGCGGGCTGGAAGAGGCGCGCACGCTGCTCGCCGAGGGCCCGGTGATGATCAAGGCGGTCGGCGGGGGCGGCGGGCGCGGCATGCGGGTGGTGCGCGGGCCCGAGGAGCTGGACGAGGCGTGGCAGCGGTACGCTTCGGAGGCCCGACAGGGCTTCGGGCGGGGCGAGTTGTACGCGGAACGCCTGCTGGAGGGTGCCCGGCATGTGGAGGTGCAGGTCGTCGGGGACGCCTCGGGAGCCGTCACACATCTGTGGGACCGGGACTGCACCGCCCAGCGGCGCCATCAGAAGCTGATCGAGATCGCGCCCGCGCCCGAACTGCCGGACGCCGTACGGGAGAAGATCCTCGACAGTGCGCTGCGGCTGACGCGGGCGGCGCGGTGTTCGAGCCTGGTCACCTTCGAATTCCTGGTCCTGGACGACCGGTTCCACTTCATCGAGGCCAACCCCCGCCTCCAGGTGGAGCACACGGTCACCGAGGAGGTGACGGGGGTGGATCTGGTCGCCGTGCAGCTGCGCCTCGCCGCCGGGGCCACGCTGGCGGAGCTGGGGCTGTCGGGGCCGCCCGCCGCACCGCGCGGGTTCGCCGTGCAGGCGCGGGTCGGCGCCGAGGAGCCGGGCCGGATCACGCGCTTCGACCTGCCGTCGGGGCCCGGGGTGCGGGTCGACACCGCGATCCGTACGGGGGCCGAAGTCGGTGTCCGCTACGACCCGTTGCTCGCGAAGGTGGTCGCGCATGCCCCGCACGGCGGGGTCGACGCGGCCGTCACACGGGTGCGGCGCGCGCTGGGCGAGTTCGGTGTGGAGGGGGTGCGGACCGGGATCCCGCTGCTGCGGGACGTGCTCGCGCGGCCCGCGTTCTGGGCGCGCCCGGAGCTGGTCGAGCAGGCTGCTCCCGATGCCGCGGCGGCGGACGGCACGGTCGTCGCACCCCTCGGCGGCACCGTCGTCTCCGTGGACGTCTCCCCCGGTGAACGGGTGCGTGCCGGGCAGCAGTTGCTGGTGCTGGAGGCCATGAAGATGGAGCACGTGGTACGGGCTCCCGGCTCCGCGGCCGTACGGCTGCTGCATGCGCGCGTGGGTCAAACGGTGGGCGAGGGAACGGCGTTGGCCACGCTGGACGACGTCACCGGCGCGCACGACGACGAGCACGCGGCGGAGCCCCTGGATCCGGACGCCGTGCGCGCGGACCTCGCCGAGGCGGTGCACCGGCACTCCTTCGGCCTGGACGAGAACCGTCCCGAGGCGGTCGCCAGGCGGCGCGCGCTCGGCCGGCGTACCGCCCGCGAGAACATCGGCGACCTGTGCGACGAGGGCTCCTTCACCGAGTTCGGCGCCCTCGCGATCGCGGCGCAGCGCGGGCGCCGCTCCCTGGACGACCTGATCCGCTCGACGCCCGCGGACGGCCTGGTCTGCGGCACCGGCCGCATCGACGGCGACCCGTGCGTGGTGATGTCGTACGACTACACGGTCCTGGCCGGTACGCAGGGGCTGCAGAACCACCGCAAGACCGACCGGATGCTGGAGATCGCGGAGGAACGGGGGCTGCCCGTCGTGCTGTTCGCGGAGGGCGGCGGCGGACGGCCCGGGGACACCGACACCACGTCCGTGGCCGGGCTCGACCTGACCACCTTCCAGCGGATGGCGAAGCTGAGCGGACAGGTCCCGCTGGTGGGCATCGCCTCGGGCCGGTGCTTCGCGGGCAACGCGGCACTCCTCGGCTGCTGCGACGTCGTGATCGCCACCCCCGACGCGACGATCGGGATGGGCGGGCCCGCGATGATCGAGGGCGGCGGGCTGGGTGTGTACCGGCCGGAGGAGGTGGGGCCGCTGTCGGTGCAGATACCGAACGGCGTGGTGGACGTCGCCGTCGCCGACGAGGCCGAGGCCGTGCGGGTGGCGCGGCAGTACCTGTCGTACTTCCGAGGGACGCACGGGAGTTGGGAGGCGCCGGACCAGCGGCTGCTGCGGCAGGTCGTGCCGGAGAACCGGCGGCGTGCCTACGACGTGCGGGCCGCGGTCCACGGGCTCGCGGACACCGGCTCGGTGCTCGAACTCCGCCCGGAGTTCGGCGTGGGCGTGGTGACCTCACTCGTCCGGGTCGAAGGGCGCCCCATGGGGCTGCTGGCCAGCAACCCGGCGCATCTGGGCGGGGCGATCGACCGGGACGCCGCGGACAAGGCGGCGCGGTTTTTGCAGTTGTGCGACGCCTTCGGGCTGCCGGTGGTCTCCCTGTGCGACACCCCGGGGTTCATGGTCGGCCCGGACGCCGAACGGACCGCGACCGTACGGCACTTCGCCCGGCTCTTCCTGGTGGGCGCCAATCTGCGGGTGCCGCTGGTCGCCCTGGTGCTGCGCAAGGCGTACGGGCTCGGGGCGATGGCGATGATGGGTGGTTCGACGCGTGCGCCGCTGGCCACGGCCGCCTGGCCGAGCGGGGAGTTCGGCGGGATGGGCCTGGAGGGCGCGGTGCGCCTCGGCCACCGCAGGGAACTGGAGGCGATCGCGGACCCGGCCGAGCGTGCGCGCGTCTTCGAGGAGCGGGTCGCCGAGTTGTACGAGCGCGGGAAGGCGGTCAACGCGGCGGCCACGCTGGAGATCGACGCGGTCATCGACCCGGCCGGGTCGCGGGACTGGGTGCTGGCGGCGCTCGGGCGATGCCCCGTCCCCCGCCCGGGGCATCGCCCGTTCATCGACGCCTGGTGATCCGGCGTCCGCCCGAGGGGCCCGTCAGCTGGGCCGGATGTTCTGGTTCAGCCGGAAGACGTTGTCCGGGTCGAGTTCGGCCTTGATGCGGGCCAGCCGCTGGTAGTTGGCGCCGTAGCTGGCGCGGACGCGTTCCTGGCCCTCGTCCATCATCATGTTGACGTAGGCGCCGCCCGCCGAGAACGGGTGCAGGGCGTCGGAGTAGTCGACCGCCCAGCGTTTGATCAGCTCGGCGTTGGCCGGGTCGGGGTCGACTCCTGCGTAGACCGTCGACCAGGTGGCGCCGCGGTAGCCCCAGGGGGTCTCGTCGGGGCCGACGTCATGGGCCGCGCCGTCGATCGGGTAGAGGTGCATGGTCGACTGGACAGTGGGCACCTCGGCGCCGAACTTGGCGTGCAGTTCCACGGCCTCGTCCGGGATCTCGTCGACGAAGTCGGCGCGCCAGTACCACTGGTGGCCGCGCGGGTAGAGCTCGTCGAACATGGACTGCAGGTCCGGGTGCGGCATCGGCGCGGTGAAGTGCAGCAGCGGCTCGGGCAGAGCGTCGAGCAGCGGCGCCATCAGACGTGCGGCCTCCTCGGGGTCGCTGCCCGCGTAGCACCAGACGACGCCGGCCGTCTTGCGCAGCTGGATCTCCTCCGGGAACGGCGGGGCGGGCGGGACGGTGCCGTACAGGAAGAAGGCGTTGAGCTCGCGGGGCGCGTTCGGCAGGAACTCCCGGTAGGCGGTGAGGACTTCGGCGCCGGCCTCGACGGGCCAGAACGTGGGTCCGGCGACGACCGTGCCGACCTCGTGCAGCCTGAACCGGAAGGAGGTGACGACGCCGAAGTTGCCGCCGCCGCCACGGATCGCCCAGAACAGGTCGGCGTTCTCGTCGCCGCTCGCGTGCACCTGCCGTCCGTCGGCGAGGACGACCTCGGCGGAGAGGATGTTGTCGATGGTCAGCCCGCACTTGCGGGTGAGGTGGCCGAGTCCGCCGCCGGTGGCGATGCCGCCGACGCCGGTGGTGGAGACGATGCCGCTGGGCGTGGCGAGGCCGTGCGGGTTGGTGGCGCGGTCGACCTCGCCCCACACACAGCCGCCGCCGACCCGGACGGTGCGGGCCCCGGGGTCGACCTGGACGTCCTTCAGGGGTGAGAGGTCGGCGACGACTCCGCCGTCGACGGTGCCCATGCCGGCGCCGTGGTGGCCGCCGCCGCGGATCGCGAGTGGCAGGTCGTGGGCGCGGGCGAAGCCGATCACGCGGGCGACGGCGTCCGCGTCGGCGCAGCGGGCGACGAGTGCGGGGCGGCGGTCGATCATCGCGTTGTAGACGGCGCGGGCCTCCTCGTAGGCGGAGTCCTCGGGTCCGATCAGCTCCCCGTTGAAGCCGGAGAGTTCGGTGCGGGCGGCCTGGGCGGGTGTACTGGACATGCGATATCCCCCGTTTGGTCGGAGACGGGCCGATCCGCACGTTCTACTCGTGTTGCGCGCGTGCGGGCATCCGTGGCCGTCACCCAGCTCGGGCGTGTGCGCTACCTACGTTTCGCCCTCGCGGAGGAGTCCGAGCTCCTCGGCGCGGGCCGCGGCGTGGCGCCGGGTGGGGGCGTCGAGCTTGTCCAGGACCGCGCGGACGTGGTTGTCGACGGTCCGCACGGACACCACGAGCCGGGCGGCGATCTCCGCGTTGGTCAGGCCCTGGGCGAGCAGCCGCATGACCTGCAGCTGGCGCTCGGTGAGGCCCGCGGGGTTGCCGCGGGTCGAGGCGACGGGGCCGCGCGGGACGTGCTTGACGCCCAGCTCGCGCAGCTCGGTGCGGATCAGCCGGGCCAGCGGTTCGGCGCCCAGGGCGTCGAGGCGGGCGAGCGCCTCGATCTTGTCCGCGGGATGCGGGCTCTCCGCGACGGCGGCGGCGTGCTCGTAGGGGCAGCCGGCCGACTGCCACAGCGCCGCCGCCTCCCGCCAGTGGCCCCGGACCTGGAGGGCGTACGGGTGGTCGCAGTCGTCCAGCGGGACGGGCCGGCCGGCCTTGGCCAGCCAGTAGCCGAGCTCCGCCCGGTAGGGAATCCCGGTGAGGTGGCGGGCCTGGGCGTGGACGGGGGTGACGGTCTCGAGCACGGCGGTGTGGTCGCCGCGCAGCCAGGCCGCCTCGGCCAGCGCGGCCGCCACCGGGCCGGTGCGCTGCAGTTCCCGGGTGCGTACGGCGATCTCCTGGGCCTCGGCGAGGAGTTCACCGGCGCCGGGCCGGCCGGTGCGGGTGCGCACCCGGGCCAGGACGGTCAGCGCCGGGGAGCGTGCGGGCAGGAAGTCGTGGATGCCGAACTCCGCGTGCCGCTCGGCGTCCTCCCAGTCGGCGGCGGCGAGCCGGCGGATGGCCAGCTCGACGTGGAGGTAGGTGAGGAAGCCGAGGTGCTCGGCACGGTCGGCGAGGTCCATGGCGGGGACCAGATAGCGGTCGGCCTCGGTGTACTGGAGGCTGTCGAGCAGGGTCCAGATGAGGTTGGCGTAGGCACGGCAGGCGTGTTCGACCTCGCCGGCGGCCAGGGCGACGTGGAGGCTCTCCTCCAGCTGCTTGCGGCCGTCGGGGTCGCCGCCGCGCCAGCGGGCCGTGCCGAGGTTGTTGAGCGCGTGGGACAGGATCGCGCTGTCCTCGGTCTTCTGGGCGAGTGTGATGGCGCGCTCGGCGTGCTCCACCGCCTCCGGGTAGCGGTCGGAGAGCATCCGCAGCTGGGCGATGTTGCTGACGGCGAGGGCGAGGAGCCGGTCGTCGCCCGCGTGCTCCAGGACGGTCACGGCCTCGCGGGCGGCGTCCTGCGCCTCGTCGGCGTCCCCGGCCCACCAGTGGATGCGCGACAGCCAGCGCAGATCGGCGCCGAGGGCGCGGATGTCGCCGAGCGAGCGGCGCAGGGCGACCGCCTCGCGCTGGGCGGCGACGGCGGTGGCCGAGTCGGCGATGGTGTAGCTCTCCACGGCATGACGTTCGAGCAGGTCGGCGAGGTCGGGCGGGGCGTAGCGGTGGCGCTGCTGGAGGACGAGCCGCAGCTGTGCGGCGGCCTCGCGGTGGGCGCCTGCCGAGGAGGCGTCCTGGGCCGCGTCGGGTCCGTAGCGGGCGATGGCGTCCTCGTCGCCGGCCTGGGCGGCGTGGTGGACGACACGGGCGGCGTCGGCACCGGGGCGGGCGACGAGGGCCGCGAGGACGTTGCGGTTGAGCTCGATGCGCCGGGCGGCGGGTACGGCGTCGGCGATCGCGCGCCGGATCAGCTCGTGCCGGAAGGCCACCCGCTGCGGGGCCACGGCCAGCAGCCCGCGCTGCTCGGCCGCCGCGAGGACGGCCACTCCCTGCGTGAGCAGGGCGTCGACGAGCGGGCGCTCCACCGCCGAGGGGACGACGGCGAGCTGTTCCAGGGCGTCCACGCTGGCCGGGTCCAGGCCGCGCAGGCGGGCGAGCACGGCCTCGACGACGGTCGGGGGCACTCCCCCGGTGCCGCCGGCCGCGAGCACCTCCGTGACGAAGAAGGGGTTGCCGGAGGTGACGGCGTACACCTGCGCCGGGTCGAGCCGGCCGGCGCCGCTGAGGGTGCGGACGGCGTCGAGGGACAGCCGGGCCAGCGGCAGGCGGTGCACGCGGGGGGCGCGGGAGACCTGGCCGAGGAGGTGGCGCAGGGGGTGTCCGCGGCTCAGCTCGTCGTCACGGTAGGTGAGCACGAGCAGGGCGGGCAGCCGCTCCATCCTGCGCACCAGGAAGCGCAGGGCGTCCAGGGAGGCCTCGTCGGCCCAGTGGACGTCCTCGACGACGAGTACTGCGGGGTGCGGAGTCACGGCAAGCTCGGCGTGCAGGGCCTCGTAGACGCGCTGCCGGTCGCCGCCGTCGGTGACGGCGCGGGCGAGTTCGGCGCCGACGCTGCCGACCAGGTCGCGGAAGGGCCCGAGGGGGCGTCGCGTCGCGAGGTCGTCGCACTGGCCGACCAGGATCCTGGCCTGCGCGGGAAGTCGGCCGGGCAGCGCCCTGACCAGGCTGGACTTGCCGATCCCGGCCTCACCGAAGACGAGCGCCACCGAACCGGCCCCGTCCGCCGCCTCCCGTGCGGCCGCGGCCAACTGGGCCAGCTCGGGCTCGCGCTCGAGGATCCCGCGGTCCACTTGGCCGATTCTGCCACCGGGCGCCCGCAATGTCCGTGGCTGCACGCTTCCGCGCCGTACGCTTCCGCCCTCCGCGCGCGGTCTCTACATTGCACAGCACAGCAGGCGCCCCGCCACACGGACGGTGAGTCGGATGTTCCAGAACGCCGAGGAAGCCAGGAAGTTCATCTCCGACGCGGACGTGAAGTTCGTCGACGTCCGCTTCTGCGACGTGCCGGGGATCATGCAGCACTTCACCGTGCCGGTGGAGATCTTCGACCCGGACGAGGAGCTGGCCTTCGACGGTTCGTCGATCCGCGGCTTCCAGGCCATCCACGAGTCCGACATGGCGCTGCGCGCCGACCTGCCGACGGCCCGTCTGGACCCGTTCCGCAAGGACACGACCCTGATCGTGAACTTCTTCATCCACGATCCGGTGACCGGCGAGCAGTACAGCCGCGACCCGCGCAACGTTGCCAGGAAGGCGGAGACGTATCTGGTGTCGACGGGGATCGCGGACTCGGCGTTCTTCGGTCCGGAGGCGGAGTTCTACGTCTTCGACAGCGCGCGGTTCGAGACCAGGACGAACGAGGCGTCGTACCACATCGACTCCGAGGCGGGCGCCTGGAACACGGGTGCGCTGCAGGACAACCGGGGCTACAAGGTCCGCTACAAGGGCGGCTACTTCCCCGTCCCGCCCGTCGACCACTTCGCCGATCTGCGCGCCGAGATGACCCTCGAACTGATCAAGTGCAACATCCTGGTCGAGAAGCAGCACCACGAGGTGGGCACCGCGGGACAGGCCGAGATCAACTACAGGTTCAACACGCTGCTGCACGCCGCCGACGACCTGCAGCTCTACAAGTACGTCGTCAAGAACGTCGCCTGGCGCAACGGCAAGACCGCCACCTTCATGCCCAAGCCGATCTTCGGCGACAACGGCTCCGGCATGCACACCCACCAGTCCCTGTGGCAGGGCGGCAGCCCGATCTTCTACGACGAGGAGGGCTACGCCGGCCTGTCGGACTCCGCCCGCCACTACATCGGCGGCCTGCTCAAACACGCCCCCTCGCTGCTGGCGTTCACCAATCCGACGGTGAACTCCTATCACCGGCTGGTGCCCGGCTTCGAGGCGCCGGTCAACCTCGTGTACTCGCAGCGCAACCGGTCAGCGTGCATCCGCATCCCGATCACCGGAACGAACCCGCGGGCCAAGCGGCTGGAGTTCCGCGCCCCCGACCCGTCCTGCAACCCGTATCTGGCCTTCTCGGCGATGCTCCTCGCCGGCCTCGACGGCATCAGGAACAAGCTCGAACCGCCCGAGCCGGTCGACAAGGACCTCTACGAACTCGCCCCCGAGGAACACGCGAGCGTCGCCCAGGTCCCCACCGACCTCCCCGCCGTCCTGAACGCCCTGGAGGCCGACCACGACTACCTCCTCCAGGGCGACGTCTTCACCTCCGACCTGATCAGCACCTGGATCGACCTCAAACGCACCAACGAGATCGCACCCCTGCAACTGCGGCCGCATCCGCATGAGTTCGAGTTGTACTTCGACGTGTGATGCCGGTCGGTTCAGTAGCAGGTCCGCTCAACAGCAGCTCCGTTCGGCAGCAGATCTGCTAGGCCTTCTCGAAGGTGCTGCTGTGCTCCACCTTCGCCACGTGCAACGTATAACGCTCATACCACTGGGCCCGCCCGCGCTGCTGTGCGGCGCGGTGCTCTGGGTGGGTCCGCCACTCCTCGAGGCCGTCGGCGTCACGGAAGTAGCTGACGGTGATGCCGAGCCCGCCGGGGGTCTGCGCGTGGTCCATCCCCAGGTATCCGGGGATGTCCTTCACCAGCTCCTCCATGCGTGCATTGGTCTCGCTGTAGTCGCTCTGGTCCTCGGTTCGCACCGTGGTGAACACGGCGACGTAGTAAGGGGGTTCATAGGCCTCGACAGGCGTGACAGGCGCCTCAACGTGATCGCTCATGGCGTCACCATAAGCGGCCGGGTCAGGACGGGGTGAGCGGAAGGTCGTCCGTGTAGGCGTTGATCGGCGGTGCGATGCGGGTGGTGTGGTGGACGTCCAGGGCTGCCGGGGCGGTCCTCGTGCCGAGGGTGCCGCCGGGGTGCCAGGTGCCGGTGACGGCCAGCCAGGTGTCGGCGGGTGCGGCGGGCGTGCCGTACATGCGGACCTTGACGGTCTGCGAGTCGGCCGCGCAGCAGGTGAAGATGATCCGGGTGAGATACCAGCCGCCGTCCTTCCCCGCGGGGGTGACGAAGCCCGTCATGCGGATGGTGCGGCCCCGCACGGACTGTTCCCGGTCCTGCCGGACCCGTGCGGTGAAGTCCGACAGGGTCATCGGCAGGGGTGTCGTGGCGGGCAACGGACCGAAGTGCTGTTCCTTTTTCACCGCCTGGTCGCTCGCCCGCGAGGCGGTGTACGCGCCGAGCGAGGGCGGGGCGTAGAAGAGCAGGCTGAGGGCGGGTAGGAAGAGCAGCCAGGCCACGCGGGGGACGGCGGAGTGGTCGTGGCCGTGTGCGTGCGTGCCGTCATGGTCGTCGGCGTGGCCGTCGCCCTCGGGGGCCGTCCGGTCCAGGATCGCTCCCGCGAGGCCCAGCAGGACGAGCAGCGCGCCGGAGGCGATCAGGAGGGGGCGCTGCCCCTCCTTCACGTAGCGCAGACAGAGGTCGGTGAACAGGGCGGCGTGCAGCAGACCGAGGCCGGTCAGGGCCAGCAGGGCGGCTTGAACGTGGCGCTTCACAGCAGCGCGCCTCCGATCAGGACGCTCGCGGTGACGGCCACCACCGTGGTCGCGGTGGAGAAGCGGAGCGCGAAGGCCCGGCCGAAGGTGCCCGTCTGAAGGGCGATCAGCTTCAGGTCGACCATCGGGCCGACCACCATGAAGGCCAGCCGCGCGGTGGGCGAGAAGCCGGTGAGGGACGCGGCGACGAAGGCGTCGGCCTCCGAGCAGACGGCGAGCAGCACCGCGAGTCCGGCCAGGAAGAGCACCGACAGCCAGGGGGAACCGGAGAAGGTGTCGAGGACGGAGCTCGGCACGGCGACGTTGAAGGTGGCCGCCGCCATGGCGCCCAGCACCAGGAAGCCACCTGCTTGCAGGAAGTCGTGCCGGAAGCCGAGGCGGAACTCCTGCCAGCGGCTGTGGCCCGGCTGATGTCCCGTGTGCCGCGCGGCCGGGCGCAGCCAGTGCGCACGTCCCAGCCAGAGCCACAGCCAGCCCATCACGGCGGCGGTCACGAGGGATGCCAGCAGCCGGGCGGCGACCATGGCCGGGTTGCCGGGGAAGGCGATGGCCGTGGCGGTCAGCACGATCGGGTTGATCGCGGGGGCGGACAGGAGGAAGGCGAAGGCCGCGGCCGGGGTGACGCCCCGCCGGATCAGGCTGCCGGCGACCGGCACGGACGCGCACTCGCAGCCGGGCAGGATGGCTCCTGCCACACCGGCCACCGGGACGGCCAGTGCCGGGCGCCGGGGCAGCACCCTGGTGAACAGGTCGGCCGGTACGAAGGCGTTGATCGCCCCCGACAGGAGCGTGCCGAGGAGCAGGAAGGGCAGCGCCTGGACGGTGATGGCCAGGCAGACCGTGCGCCAGGCCGCGACAGCGGGGCCGTTCAGCCATCCGACGCCGGTGAGCGCTGGGACCGCCACCGAGCCTGTCGCCACGACGACGCCGATGACCCAGGGCCGTAAGGTGGCGCGGCGCTCCTGCGGGCAGGACGGCGCGTCGATCGCCGTCCTCTCCGCCACGACAGCCACGTCATCCGTTTTGTACATATCCACTCCGGATGTCGGATTTCGTGGCGAAGATAAGCCAGAGCCGCACCCCTCACGGCGCGCACACGCCGCTACAGACGAATGAATGACCGGGGCCAGGACCGCACTTGACTCTCAACCCCTGCGGCGGGGCTTCCTGCGCTTGGCGCCCTTGGAGGCGTCGGAACCACCTCGCGGGTTGCGCGCCGCGGTCTTCCCCGCTGCGGGCTTGCGCCGGGCGCCGGCCTTCGCCTTGGGCGGCTCCGGCTCGGTCGCCTTGCGGCCCCGGGAGCTGTTGACCGTACGGCCGCGGACGATGCCGATGAAGTCCTCGACCAGGTCCGTGGTCGCCTCCTCGGGCCAGGCCAGGGCGACGGCGGACTGGGGGGCGTCCGCGACGGGCCGGTAGGTGAGGTCCCTGCGGTGGTGGAGGCGGGCCAGCGACTGGGGTACGACCAGGAGGCCGACGCCCGCCGCGACGAGCTCGACGGCGTCCTCCGTGGTGGCGGGGCGCTCGAAGGCGGGCTCGCCCGGCGGCCGGTCCCACGCGAAAACGTCGTCCAGCGGATGGAAGAGCACCTCGTCCGCGAGATCGGCGACCGTCACCTCGTCCGCCGCGGTGATCACGTGGTCCTTGGGGACCACGACGACCGTCGTCTCCGTGTACAGGGGGATGGCGCTGAAATACGTCCGGTCCACCGGCAGCCGTACGAGTCCGGCGTCGGCCCGGCCGGCGCGCAGCACGTCGCAGGCCTCGGCGGCCGGTACGGCGTGGAGGGTCAGCGGGACGGCCGGGAAGCGTTCGTTCCAGATCCGCACCCACTTGGCGGGCGTCGCCCCCGGGACGTACGCGAGCCGGAACGCGGGGGATGCTTGCGGGTCTGTCACGCCGCCAGGTTACCGGCCGTGGTCGGCGGGCCCGCACCCGCTCGATACCCTTGACCTCATGAAGTCGCACCAGAGCACCCAGACGATGAAGCCCGCGACCGCGGCGAAGAAGCTGGGTGTGTACCTCGAGGCCACCCCCGCCGAGTTCCGTGAGGGCACGGTCTCGCGGGCCGAGCTCGACCAGCTGCAGGCCGATCCGCCCGCGTGGCTGCGTGAGCTCAGGGCCAACGGTCCGCACCCCCGTCCGGTGGTCGCGGCGAAGCTGGGCGTCTCCATCTCCGGTCTCGCCCGCGCCGGCGTCACGGAGGCGCTGACCACCGAGCAGATCGAGGCCCTGAAGCAGGAGCAGCCCGAGTGGCTGGTCCAGGAGCGCGCCGTCCAGGCCGACGTCCGCAAGGAGGGCGCGCGCATCAAGAAGCGGAACGCCGAGCGCGCGGCGCGCAGCGGGGGCCAGGGCTCCTGAACCGGTCGTTCCGCTTCGGCACCGCAGGTCGTCCGCGACCGTCGGTCGCCGTCCGCTGCCGCTATGTGCACGGCACACGGACCTGACGGCGCGTCACGACGAAGGTCACAAAAGCGTATCGGACATTCCGCCCGTCAACCTTCACACGAGCCGCACAAGTTGGCTAGCGTGGCATCAGGCCGCTCGAGTTCCTCCGGCGAACCCCGTCGGGACGTGCGGCCTCCGCCCAATCCGGTGCGCCCTCGCGGCAGCCGGAGCCGGGGACCCAACCGAACGATGGGGTGAATCGGCCCAACTGCCCTCCGGGGCAAGGGCCGTAGGGCATGCCTTCCGGATACGACCGCCCGAACCCGACAGCTAACTCGGTAGGCGGAGTACGGAAGGAGTACGGCTCCCATGGCGCCGGAACGACCATCGCGCACGGGCGGCTCCGGCCTCCCCGGAGTGCGCAATTCCGCCATCGCCACGGCGGCCCTCACCTCGGTGGCCCTGTTCTCACAGACCGCCGACGCCGCAGCCGCAGGGGACGAAGGTCCCAGCCGTGAAGACGTCCGGCAGCGGGTGAGCAGCCTCTACGACCGGGCCGAGAGCGACACCGGTCTCCACAACATCACCCGGGCGCAGTCGGCGGGTGCGCGAAACCGCGGCGGCTCCCCGGCCGGAGGTGGCCGCCGCGCCTCGGACCCCGAGCTGGACGCCATCGCGCGGCAGTGGTTCCAGGGAGCACGCTCCGCGCTGGGCCCGACGGTCCCGGCCGCTCTGCCCGCCGACCGCAAGCCCGCCCAGCGCTCGGCGTCCCGTGCGGGCCGCCCCCGGCCCGCGCGTTCCGCGGAAGGTCCGTCCGAGTCGCGGGCCGGACGTGAACTGGAGTCCGCCGCCAAGCCCGTGCTCGAACTGCCCGCCGCGGAGAGCCGGCAGCGGCCCGTGGCGGAGCTGACGGCCGCCCCGACGGCCGCGCTGCCCGCCGTGCCGACCCAGCGGCGGGAGACCGCGGCCCCGCCCGCGGCTTCCGCGCCGGAACCCCGGCAGGTCACGCTGCGCAGGGCCAAGCAGGACAACCAGCGCAAGATCGCGGCGGCCAGCGACCTGCTGTACCGCTACACCGCCCGGCAGACGTCCGTGGCGCCGCTCATGGCCGCCCAGCCCCAGCCGGCCCAGCTTGCGCAGGCCCCGCAGGCCACCCAGGCCCCCGCCCCCTGGCAGCCCCAGGCGGAACAGGCCCACCGCGCGGCCGAGGAGGCCTGGCGGCTGCAGCAACCGTCCGTCCTGGACACAGGCGTACCGGCGACGGAGGCGGCACGCATGCTGCAGCCCAGCGTGCTGGACACAGGCGTCCCCACGACCGACGCGGCGCACATGCTGCAGCCGAGCGTGCTCGATACGGGGGTCCCCGCAGCCGAGGCGGCGGGCATGCCGCAACCCAGCGTCCTCGACACCGGGGTCCCCGCAGCCGAGGCGGCGGGCATGCTGCAACCCAGCGTCCTCGACACCGGCGTCCCCACCACCACGGACTGGTACGCCCAGCAACCGGCCGTCTTCGACACCGGCACCGGCATCCCGGCGAGCCAGAACTGGGGCATGTATCAGCCCAGCGTGCTCGACACGGGGGTCCCCGCAGCCGAGGCCGCGGGCATGTCGCAACCCAGCGTCCTCGACACCGGCGCCGGCGTCCCCGCGAGCCAGAACTGGGGCATGTACCAGCCCAGCGTGCTCGACACCGGCGTCCCCGTGGCCGAGGTGCCGGTCGTGGCCGGGGCGCCCGTCGGGACCAAGGCCGACCGGGCCGTCGCCTTTGCTCGTGCGCAGATCGGCAGGCCGTGTCTGTGGGGTGCGGTCGGGCCGGAGTCGTACGACAACGCCGGTCTCACCCAGGCCGCGTGGAAGGCCGCAGGCGTGGCCCTGCCCCGGAGCACGTCCGAGCAGGCGGGCGCGGGAATGGTGGTCCCGATCGCCGAGAGCCGCCCCGGTGACCTGATCTTCTTCCACGACAACTTCAGCCACGTCGGCCTGTACACCGGCAACGGCCTGATGATCCACGCGCCCGGCCCCGGTTCGGTCATCCGCGAGGAGTCGATCCACAACGCCGGGGAAGCGGCGATCCGCATAGCCGTGCGTCCCGCCTGAGGCGTCCTCCGTACGGATCAGCGCCGTCGGCACAGCCAGTTCCTGGTGGTGCCGACGGCGCTGCGGTGTTTCCGGGCGCCGCCGTTTCCAGTCGGCCAAGGGGCCGCGAGGGTCCGTGCGGGACCGCCGATCCCCCGCGCCGGCGGCCCCGCACGGTGGGGAGACTCCGGCGTCGTCCCCTGGCGCCGGGCGCTCCCCCGCTGCGGCCTTCGTCGGGCCGGTGTGCTGGAGTACATCCGAGAACGACGCTGTTGCCCGACTGAAGTCTCGGGCAGCGCGGGCGTCGCCGGTATGGGTACAACTGCGTACGCGGCGGACGAGCGGAGAAGAACGTGACTCAGGTGCCGGGTGATCCCCGGGAGCGCATGCTGTCGGTGGCGGTGGCCGCGCTCAACGAGCGGGAGCCCGAGCGGCTGTGGCCGCTGGTGGCGGGCGCGCTGCCGGGTCTGTGCGGCGGCGAGATGCTGGTCTACAAGCTCGACGACTGGAACGAGTCCGCGGGCACGGTCGGCATGCCGTCGGCCCTGGCGGACGTCTTCGACGGGCTCGGGGAGAAGAACATGGGTCTGCTGCGCGCGGGGTTCCCGTTCGCGGAGCACTACGCGGCCCGGTCCGACCGGACTCCCCTGACCGCGCGCCGTGCCGCCGGGCGGGCATGGCGGGCGAGCCCGACGGCACGGCTGATCGGAGACGTCATGGACGCGGACCATGTGCTGGCGATTCCGCTGCCGCGGTCGATGGCGCCGATCACCGGATGCATGGTGTACCGCTCCGGCGAGGACTTCACCGACGACCATGTGCGTACGGCCCAGCAGCTGCAGCCGCTGCTGGCGGCGGTCGAGGAGCAGCGGCAGCTGCTGGAGCGCCTGCGCCGGGCTACCGCTCCGTCCCCGGCCGAGGGCCCCGCCCGGGAGGCGGCCGCCGACTGTGCGCTCACGCCCCGGGAGCTGACGGTTCTGCTGCTGCTCACGGACGCCCTGACCGCGGCCGCGATCGGCCGCCGGCTCGGCATCTCGGACCGTACGGTCCACAAGCACATCGAGAAGATCTACCGCAAGCTCGGCACCCGTGACCGCGTCAGCACGGTCCTGCGGGCGCAGCACCTGGGGCTGGTCCCTACGGCCTGAGCCGGTACAGGTCGCGCAGCAGCGCGATCTCCGCACCGTGGTGCAGCACTTCCTGGTTGACCCACCACACGATGTCGACGAACGGCTCCTCCGGGTCGCTGCCGTGGGGATAGGTGCAGTGACCGACCGTGTCGAGCGCCGCGTCGTCGGTGCTCAGCAGCGCCTTGCGCCAGGCCGTGGCACCGGCGTCGAAGGCGGCGAGTGCGGTCGCGGCGTCACCGCTGACCACGTAGTCGTCCCGGGTGAGTTGGTGGCTGCCCGCGGTGTGGTCGGCGCGGAGCCAGAGCATCTCGCTCAGATGACTCAGCCGCCAGGCGAGGGTGGTGAAGGGCGGTGGCCAGGGGTGCGGGTAGGGCGCGGCGTCGCGTCCCCAGGTGCCGTCGGCCCGGCCGGCCAGCTGCGTCGCGCGGGATCCCGGCCCGTCCGCCCGCCGCCGCACGGACCAGCAGTCCGGTACGGGCTCCCAGAGGTACTCCTCGTCGGTCAGCGCCCCGACCTCGGTGTCCGAGCCGTCCCCGCTGTCCATCACGGGCCCCGTCATCCGCGCGACCAGGCGCTCGCAGGCGAAGTCGAACTGGTCCAGCAGCGGGGCAAGGCGCGGTGAGGTCACCGGCACTCCCATCACTTTCAAGGCGGGATGTGAAGGCGCCCGAGGGAGCCCGGGCCCATCCGTCAGCCTTGCACGACCGGGCGGCGACCCGCCTCCCGTTTTCCGTCGCCGATCTCAGCCCTGCCCGGGTCCGACTCCGCCCTTGAGGCGTTCCAGGTCGGAGGGGCGGACCTGGATGGCGAACAGGGCGATCAGAGCGGCGATCACGGCGAAGATCGCGGCCATGACGAAGGCCGCCGACACGCCGGCGGTGAGGACCTCGTCGGACCAGGGGCTCGGGAGCCGGCCGGTGCGTTGGAAGCGCAGGCGTTCGGCAGGGGTCGCCTGGGCCAGGAAGCGGGGGATCTGCTTGTTCGCTTCATTGGTGCTGGCGGTGCCGAACATCGTGACGAGGATGGACAGGCCCAGCGAACCGCCCACCTGCTGCGTGGCGTTGAGCAGTCCGGAGGCCGCACCGGTCTCCTGGACGGAGACGTTGGAGAGCGCCATGAGGGTCAGCGACACGAACTGCATGCCCATGCCGAGGCCGAAGACGCAGATCGGGCCGATGATGCTGCCCGCGTAGGTGGAGTCGACGTCGGTCAGGGTCAGCCAGGCCAGGCCGACCGCGGCGAGGACCGCGCCCACCACCATGAAGGGTTTGGGACCAAATCTGGGCAGGAACTTCGACGCGAGGCCCGCGCCGACGGCGATCACCAGGCTGACCGGCAGGAAGGCCAGCCCGGCCTGCAGCGGGCTGAAGCTCAGCACGTCCTGCACGAAGAGCGTGAGGAAGAAGAACATGCCGAAGATCGCGGCGGCGAGGCTCAGCATGATCCCGTACGTGCCCGCGCGGTTGCGGTCGGCGAACATGTGCAGCGGCGTGATGGGCTGCCGGGACCTGCGCTCGATCAGGATGAACCCGGCGAGCACGACGACGGCAGCGGCGAACGAGGCCAGGGTGAGCGCGTCCCGCCATCCCTCCTGCGCGGCCCTGATGAACCCGTAGACGAGGAGCACCATGCCGATCGTGGAGGTCAGTGCACCGGCGATGTCGAAGTGGCCGGGGTGCCGTTCGGACTCCTTGATCCAGCGGGGTGCGGCGAGGGCGATGAGCACGCCGATGGGGACGTTGACGAACAGCACCCAGCGCCAGTTCAGCCACTCGACGATCATCCCGCCCGCGAGCAGGCCGATGGCACCGCCGCCCGAGGAGACGGCGGCGAAGACGCCGAACGCCCGGTTGCGTTCGGGGCCTTCGCGGAAGGTGGTGCTGATCAGGGCGAGCGAGGTCGGTGAGGCGATGGCGCCACCGACCCCCTGCAGGGCGCGTGCCGCCAGGAGTTGACCGGAGTCCTGCGCGAACCCGCCGAGCAGGGAGGCCAGGGCGAAGAGCAGTACCCCGAAGACGAACATCCGCCGCCGGCCCAGGATGTCGCCGGTGCGCCCGCCGAGGAGCAGCAGGCCGCCGAAGGTGAGGGTGTAGGCGTTGACCACCCAGGACAGGCTGGTGGTGGAGAAGTCCAGGGCGCTCTGGATGTGCGGCAGCGCGATGTTCACGATGGTGATGTCGAGGACCACCATCAGTTGGCAGGAGGCGATGACGAACAGCGCCATGCCGTTTCCGCCGCTGCCCGGTTCGCGGGCGGTGGCCTGTGCTGCGGGCGTTGGCTGTGGGCTGCTGCTCATGGTGCGTCGCGCTCTCAGTGAACGGTGGCGTCCACTGTCCGACCGTACGCTCCCGTGGTGACCGTCACCACTCGGCGAGGGAATCTGCGCTCACGGCTGCGCGGGGGTCCTCCATCGTGCCCGGCTCATGTACGGGTCTTGTGGGTCATGGCGAACTCGTCGGCCTCGGGCAGGTCGAAGTCACCGTGGTCGCTGCCGAGCCCCTGCGCCACCAGGGCCGCCGCCGCGCTGCCGAGGACGGCGGCCTCGCGCGGGGTGCGGCCGAGGCCGATGCCGCGCAGGAAACCGGCCGAGAAGGCGTCGCCGCAGCCGGTGGTGTCGACGACGTCCACGTCGAAGGCGGGGATCGTCTCGGTGGCGTCCGGTGTCACCAGGAGCGCGCCGTCGCCGCCGCGGGTGACGGCGACGAGACCGGCTCCGGCCGCCAGGAACTTCCGCGCGCCGGTGACGAGGTCCTGCTCCTCGCTGAAGCCGAGGACCTGGTCGTCGTTGGGCAGCAGGAAGTCGACGTACGGCAGCAGCGGTTCGATCTGGTCGTAGGTGCCGAGTTCGCCCGGGGCGAGCAGGTCCACCGAGGTGACCACGTCGTGTTCCCGGGCGTGCGCCAGGATGCGTGCGGGGACGTCGGCGCCCATCAGCTCGGGGCCGCCGAGATGGAGATGGGAGGCCTCGGCGATCGCGTCCCAGGGCACGTCGTCGAGGCCGTAGGTGATGTTGGCGCCGAGCAGGTGGAGGGTGGGGCGGTCGCCGTTGGGGCGGATGGGCAGCACGGTCGCGGAGGTGGAGGTGTCGGTGCGGCGGACGAGCAGCTCGGTGTCGATGCCGGCACGGTCGAGCAGCTGGATGAGCAGGTCGCCGGTCGGGTCGGTGCCGATGGCGCCCGAAGTGCGCACCGAGGCGCCGAGTTTGGCGAGGGTGAGCGCGGTGCCGGCGGCCGTTCCCGCGGCGGTCATCCGGATGTCCTCCACGAGGGTGGCGCCCTGGCCCTCGGGTATCTCCTCCACCGGCCGTACCAGTACGTCCAGCACGTGCACGCCCAGCGTGACGACCAGCTGTGCCCTCATCGGTTTCCCTCCTGCGCGGGTGGAACGGGGTGGGTGGTGCCGTAGTTGCGGGCGATCGCGGCCTCGACTACCGCGAGTTGCTGGTGTTCGTCGAGGACGCGGACCGGTCCGAGGGCGGCCGCGTACTGATGGACACCGCAGGCCCACTCCAGCAACTGGGCGTGCTCGACCGCCTTGTCGAGGGTGGTCGCATGGGTGACCGCGCCGTGGTTGGCCATCAGGGCGGCGCTGCGGCCCTCCAGCGCGGTGAGCACCGACTCGGCCAGCTCGGGGGTGCCGAAGGTCGCGTACGGGGCGACCCGCACGGATCCGCCCAGGTTCAGCAACTGGTAGTGGATGCACGGCAGTTCGTCGAGGACGCAGGACAGCGCGGTGGCCATCGGGGCGTGGGTGTGGACGACCGCGCCGGTGCCGTAGCGCCGGTAGACACCGAGATGCAGGTCCAGTTCCGAGGTCGGCTCCAGCGTCCCGGCCACGATCGTGCCGTCCAGGTCGACCACCGTCACCTGTTCCGGGGTGAGTCGGGCGAGTACGGCTCCGGTCGCGGTGATCGCGACCCGGTCCTCCACGCGCACGCTGACGTTGCCTGCAGTGCCGATGAGCAGGCCCTCGGCTCCCAGTCGGCGGCAGGCGTCCGCGACGGCGGCCCGCTCCTGACCCAGCACCGCGCTTGAGTCGGTCATGTCCGGGAACCTAACCTAAAGGTGAAACAATGTCACGTTCACATTCGGAGGTTGTTTCGTGGGCGAGCCGTCCGCAGCGCATCTGCGCCGCACCCCCCAACAGGCCCGTAGCAAGGCCCGGTTGGCCCGGGTGCTGCGGGCCGCCGAGCGCGTGCTGATCGAGGAGGGCGCCGAGGCGCTGACCACGACCCGCGTCGCCGCACGGGCGAAGGTGTCGGTGGGCTCGCTCTACCAGTACCTGCCCGACCGCGAGGCGATCATCGACGCCCTCGCGGCAGGCTACTTCGCCAAACTCGAAGCCGCCATGGACGGATTCGTCGAGGTGGCCACCGCACGGCACTGGGCGGACCCCGTCGGCACGCTCGTCGACGAGTTCGCCGCGATCTACCGCGCCGAACACGGCTTCCGTGCCCTGTGGTTCGGCAGCGGACTGACCGAACGGACCCGGACCGCGGACCGTGAACACAAGCACCGGATGGCCGACGGGATCCGCCGCATCCTCCTCTCCCTCGGCCTCGCCCAGGACGACGACCACCTCACCCGCTCCTGCCACGCCGCCGTCCTCGCCGCCGACGCCCTCGCCCAGGAGGCCTTCCGCCGCGACCCGGAGGGCGACGCAGGGCTCCTGGAGGAGGCGAAGGTCATGCTGCGCGGGTATCTCTCGGCTGTCGCCGGGCGGGGGTGAGCCTCCGGGTGCCCCAACCTTCCTCGGATCGGCCGAGGTCACACCACGTGGGCTTCGGGGCGGGTCTCGGCGCCCGTGCGGAAGCGGTCGGCGCTGAAGGGGGAGATGTCGGTGAAGGGCGCGCGCTCCAGGTGGAGGTCACGGAGGATCTCGCCGACCGCGGGGCCCTGGAGGAAGCCGTGGCCGGAGAAGCCGGTGGCGTAGAGGAAGTTGCCGAGTGCGCCGGAGCGTCCGATCAGGGCGTTGTGGTCGGGGGTGACCTCGTAGAGGCCGGCCCAGCCGCCGACGGTTCTCATCTCGGACAGTTCCGGGGCCCGTTGACGTACGGCATCGCGGAACAGCTCCAGCCACTCAGGGGTCCAGGTGGTGTCGAAGCCGTCGGGCTCGCGGGGGTCGGCGAGGCCGAACAGCAGGCCGTCGTCGCTGTTGTGGAAGTAGGCCGACGAGGCGAAGTCGATGGTGAAGGGGATGCGCGGCGCCGGCGGCACGAGCCTTTCGGTGAAGGCGAGTTGGCGGCGCACCGGCCGCACCGGCAGGTGGAGGCCTGCCATGTCGCCGATCTGCGCCGACCAGGCGCCTGCCGTGCAGATGACGGTGGCGCAGTCGATGCGGCCGCGGTCGGTGTGGACGGCGGTGACGCGGTCGCCCGCGGTGTCGAAACCGGTGACGGTCGTGTGCGTGGCGAAGGTGACACCGGCCCGGGCGGCGGCGTCGGCGTATCCCCGCACGACCAGGACGGGGCGGGCATGTCCGTCGCTCGGGGAGTGCGCGGCGGCCACGAGCCCGTCGGTGCTGACGTACGGGCACAGGCGGCGGGCCTCGTCCGGGGTGATCATGCGGGTGGGGACGCCCAGCGCGTTCTGGGTTCTCACGGCGGCCTCGAAGTCGGCGGCCTGCCGCTCGGTGGTGAGCAGGAAGAGATAGCCGACGGTGTCCAGGCGGATGTCCGCGCCGGGGCGGCGCGGGAAGTCCTCGTAGGCGCGCAGGCTTCGGCTGCCCAGCTCGATGTTGAGCGGGTCGGAGAACTGGGCGCGGACCCCGCCGATCGGCTTGCCCGAGCTGCCGCAGGCCAGCTCGCCGCGCTCCACCACGACGATGTCGCTCACCCCGGCCTCGGCGAGGTGGAACGCGGCACTGGCGCCCATCACGCCACCTCCGATGATCACGACTTCAGCGGTGGCCGGAACGGAGCGGAAGGTGGATGAGGAGGACACGGGCCGTCCCTTCCGAGGGGGGCGAGACGCTGATCGGTCGTCTGCCTGTCATCGTGGCTCACGTCAGCCTTTGACGTCCATGAACAGAGGGTGCCGGCTGTGATCACCATGGTGGAGGGTGCGCCGTCGACGGCGGCGGCGATCAGCGCGTTGCGGACGAGTCTGCTCGACGGGCTCGACCCGGAGGCCGGTCCGCCGCGCTCGGTCGTGCCGGTCGAGCAGGGACAGCTGTTGCTCATGCCCGCCCAGTGGGGCTCGTACGCCGGGGTCAAGCTGGTCACCGTGGCGCCGGGCAACGCCGCCCGGGGGCTGCCCCGCATCCAGGGCGCCTACCTTCTGCTGGACGGCGGGACGCTCACCCCGCTGGCCCTGCTGGACGGGATCGCGCTCACCTCCGTCCGCACCGCGGCGGTGTCGGCCGTGGCCGCCGACGCGCTCGCCGCACCGGACGCGAGCAGGGTCGTGGTGTTCGGGGCGGGGCCGCAGGCACGGTCGCACATCGAGGCGCTGCGGAGTGTGCGGCCGGTCGAGGACGTCGTGGTCGTCGGCCGGGACGTGGAGCGCACGCGGGCCTTCGCGGACGGGGTCGGGGCGCGGGTCGGCGAGGCGGCGGACGTGGCGCGTGCCGACATCGTGGCGTGCTGCACGACGGCACGGACCCCGCTGTTCGACGGCTCGCTGCTGCCCGCGACCGCGACCGTCGTGGCCGTCGGCTCGCACGAGCCGGACGCCCGTGAGGTCGACGGGAGCACTGTCGGTCGTTCCACGGTGGTCGTGGAGGCGGCGTCGGCCGCGCTGCAGGAGGCCGGCGACGTCGTCCTGGCCGTGCAGGAGGGTGCGCTCGATCCCGGCGCGCTGGTGGGTCTCGCCGACCTCGTGCGGGGAAGGGTCCAACTGCCGCCGGGGCGGCCGCGGTTGTTCAAGAGCGTGGGCATGGCCTGGGAGGACCTGGTGGTCGCGGCGGCGCACTACGAGGCAGCGCGCGCCTGACGGCAACGGTCCGCAGGCCGGACGTGGCCGAGTGCATGCCGTGACGTCTCGCGTCAGCCCGGCACGTCCATGCGCTGGGTGCCGACCACCGACAGCAGCCGTAGTGCCTCCTCGGACGGTGAGCCGGGTGCGGCCGTGTAGATGACCACGCGCTGGTCTCGGTCGGCGATGTCGAGGACGTCGCAGTTGACGGTGACCGGGCCGACGAGGGGGTGCTCGAAGGTCTTGCAGAGGGTGGGCGCGGCGGCCACCTCGTGGGCGGCCCACAGCCGGGCGAACTCCTCGCTGCCGGCGAGCAGTTCACCGACCAGCGCGCTCACCTCGGGGTCGCCGGGGTAGCGGGCCGCGACGGCGCGCAGATGCTGCGCCGAGGACTGCACGAACTCGTCTGCGTCCGAGACGCCGTAGAGCCGCCGGCCCGGCTGGTGGGGGCCGAGGAAGGCGCGCCGTACGAGATTCCGGTCCCGGCGGTCGAGCGCGGAGAAGTCCTCCATGAGGGCGGTGGCCAGGTGGTTCCAGGCGATGACCTCGTACGTCGCCGAGATGACGATCGCCGCGGCGTCCGGCAGCCGGTGCAGCAGATCGACGACGCTCTGCCGCACTTCACGCGAAGGGCCGGGCGCGGGGCCCGGCGGGACGCCCGCGAGATGGTGCAGGTGGTCGCGTTCGGCGTCCGACAGGCGCAGGGCGCGCACGAGTTGGGCCAGCACCTCGCGGGAGGGGTGCGGGCCGCGGGCCTGTTCCAGACGCGTGTAGTACTCGGTGGAGATGTACGCCAGCTGCGCCACCTCCTCGCGGCGCAGCCCCGGGGTGCGACGGCGCGGCCCTGCGGGCAGCCCCACGTCGGCGGGGGTGATGCGCTCGCGGCGGCTGCGCAGGAAGTCGGCCAGTTCACGTCGGTCCACCGCTCCAGTGTGCGCGCACGGTGAGGGGCCCAGCCAGGTACTGCCGGTGCCTGGCTGGGCCGCGCGGCCGGGCGCAGGCTCGTCGGCATGGATACGACCACTGCAACGACCCCCTCCGCCACAACCTCCGGCCTTCTCGCCGACAAGGTCGCCTTCATCACCGGTGCCGGCCGCGGCATCGGCGCCGCCGCGGCACGGCTGTTCGCCCGCGAGGGTGCCCGGGTGCTGCTCGCGGCGCGTACGGAACCCCAGCTCAAGGCGGTGGTGGAGGAGATCCGGGCGGCCGGCGGCACGGCCGACCACGTCCGCTGCGACCTGGCCGACCCGGCGAGCGTGCGCGCCGCCGTCGACCGGGCCGTGGAGCTGTACGGCCGGCTCGACGTGGCCTTCAACAACGGCGCCACGGCCCAGCGGCCTGGCCCGATGGACCAGCTGCCCGAGGCCGACTTCGACCATGTCCTCGCCGTCAATCTCAAGGGCCCGTGGCAGGCCATGAACGCCGAGGTCGCCGCGATCCGGGCGACCGCGGGGCGCGGGGCGATCGTCAACACCTCCAGCGTCGGCAGTCTGATGGCCAACCCCTGGCTGCCGGTGTACGGGGCAGCGAAGCGTGCGGTCAACAGCCTCACCGCGTCGGCCGCGGCGACCTACGGCCCCGAGGGCATCCGCGTGAACGCGATCGCGCCCGGCACCACGCTCACCGAGATGATCGACGCCTGGGAGGCGGACTCCCCCGGCATCGTCGACCAGCTCACCGCCCAGACCCCACTGGGCCGCGCCGCCGACCCGGCAGAGATCGCCGAGGCAGCCGCCTGGCTCCTCAGCGACCGGGCCTCCTACGTCAACGGCACGGTCCTGAACGTCGACGGAGGGGCCAGGGCCTGAACGCCTACGGCCCGCTCGAACTGACCCGAGACCACTCACCGCGGGCTGCCGGCAGCCACACCGGTCGCGCGTCAGCCGAGCGCCCTGGCGGGTACGCCCCCGAAATGCCAGGTACCCGAGGGCAAAGCCGCTCTGCAGGAGCCGCGGCGGCAGCACGCACCGGCTCACTGAGATGCCGCCGGCAAACCCGCCACGCACCGACCACAGGCCACGGGCCACACCCGAGCCCACCATCCGGGCCTGGGCCCCGCCCTCGGCTCGCTCAAGCTGACCCGAGGCCACACACCACGAGCCTCCGGCTCCCGGCACGCCGATACCGCGTCGGCCAGCGATTCGCCGGGGGCGATCTCGAACGTCGCGCGCCCGAAGCCGAAGCACACCCCAACCGCAGCCATGGCAGCACGCGCCAGCTCACCAGATTGGGGGCGGCGAACCCACCACGGACCGACCACAGGTCAAAGCCAAGCCCCCGGCATCTGGACCTAAGCCCGGCCCACGGCTCACTCACGCTGACCCGAGACCACTCACCACGAGCCTCCGGCTCCGGCACACCGATACCGCCTCAGCCGAGCCACTCGCCGGGTGCGATCTCGAACGTCACGTGCCGAAGGCGAAGCACACTCCAGCGGAGGGCAGCCGCCGCGGCAGCACGCGCCGGCTCACCAGGATGGCGGCGGCGAGTCCGATCGACACTGGCCTTCCGCTCCCGGCACACCGGCCCCAGGCCGGCCGAGCCGTCCGCCGTGTGCGGCGCCGACATGCCAAGCGCCCGAAGGTGAGTCAAGCCCCGGCGGCAGCCCCGTCCGGTTCAGGGTGTGAGGAACTCCGACAGGCCGGTCAGCAGTCGGTCGACGTCCTCTGTGCTGTTGTAGGGCGCAAGGCCGATGCGTAGGCCGCCGGTGTCGCCGAGGCCGAGGTGGCGGGAGGTTTCGAGGGCGTAGAACGATCCTGCGGGGGCGTGGACGCCGCGTTGTGCGAGGAAGGCGTACGCGTCCGTCGTGGAGTGGTGGTCGAACGTCAGCAGGAGCGTGGGGGTGCGGTCGGCCGCGTGGGAGTGGATCGTGATGCCGTCGAGGGCGGACAGGCCCTTGTCGAGCTGGTTGCGCAGGACGTCCTCGTGTCCTTCGAGCGCCGTGAACGCCGCGTTCAGGCGCTCCCGGCGCGTTCCCGTGGCGTCCGGGTCGAGCCCGGCGAGGAAGTCGACCGCAGCGGTGGTGCCCGCGAGGAACTCGTAGGGCAGCGTGCCGAGTTCGAAGCGCTCGGGGACCTCGTCGGTGGAGGGCAGGAGCTTGTCCGGCCGCAGGGTGTGCAGCAACTCCGGCCGGGCGGCGAGGACTCCGTGGTGCGGGCCGAGGAACTTGTAGGCGGAGCAGACGAAGAAGTCCGCGCCGAGCTGCTCCAGGTCGACCAGGGAGTGCGCGGCGTAGTGGACTCCGTCGACGTAGCAGAGCGCCCCCACCCCGTGCGCCAGGCGGGCGATCTCCGGGACCGCGGGCCGGGTGCCGATGAGGTTGGAGGCGGCGGTGACGGCGACGATCCGGGTGCGCTCGGACAGCACGGCGCGAATGTCGTCGGGGGTCAACTCCCCTGTGGTGGGGTCGAATTCGGCCCAGCGCACGATGGCACCGACCTGTTCGGCGGCTTGCACCCAGGGGCGGATGTTGGCGTCGTGGTCGAGGCGGGTGACGATCACCTCGTCGCCGGGCCGCCAGGTCTTGGCGAGGGTGCGGGAGAAGTCGTAGGTGAACTGGGTGGCGCTCCGGCCGAACACGACCCCCGTGGGGTCCGCGCCCAGCAGATCCGCCATGGCCCGGCGGGCCCCGGTGACGATGGCGTCGGCGTTGCGCTCCCCCGGCGCGATCCGTCCACGGTTCGACAGTGGCCGGGACATCGCGTCGGCGATGGCGCGGATCACGGGCTGCGGGGTCTGGGTACCGCCCGGGCCGTCGAAGTGCGCCGTTCCGGCTGCGAGCGCGGGGAACTGGGAGCGGATGGCGGTGATGTCATACGTCACGGAAGAGCTCCTGTCGCTACCTGTCGCTGCCTGTCGCTACCGGGCCGGCTCAACGATCCTCCGCGATCATCGCCGAAGGTGGCAACCACCCGTCGGAGTGCGCGACCTACATCGGCGTCGGCGTCGGCGTCGTCCTGATCGAAAATGTCTGGCGGTTCGAGCACGGGTGGGGTTAGTCTCGCGGCGATGACTACTCACTCTGCTGTCAGATTGGGGGTCCCGTCCGCGCCAGGTGAGTGCTGATGGCCACCCACACCGCGAACGGGAATTCCTCCCACTCCTTCTGGCCGCGCGTGCGCCAGTTCGCCGTGCCGCCCTCCATGATCGAGACCGCGACCGCCCGCCGCCGCGTCGGTGACTGGGCAGGTGCGTGCGCCGCTGCGGGCATGGACGTGGACCTGAGTCTGCGTTCTCTGGCACGCAGCCACGGCCGGCATCTGGCGGACCAAGTCCGTTCCGACCTACGGCAGTTGGCGCCCGACCTGCTGCGCTGGCACATGCCGAGGATCGCTCCCGACGGGTTGCTGCGACCGGGGCTGACGATCTCCCTGGCCCGCTACGACGCCGCGGAGCGGGACGGACCGGCCCCGCTGCACCTCGTGGTCCGGACACCGCCGGCCTGGGCGGACGCCGGGCAGCGGATCAGCCTCGGCCTGTGGGACGGCACCCACTCCGAGTCGGCCGCCCGTCGCCATCCGCATCCTCATCCCAGTCGCCGCTTCCGTCTCGACCTGCACCGGCATCTGTGGGACGCGAGCCGGGCCGACGAGTTGCGCTCACGGTCAGGCGTCGATCGGCCGGTCGGCTCCGAACACCCCGCGCTGGACCAGGAGTTGCTGGAGACAGTGCCGCACCGGGATCACTGCGCCCTGGACCGCTGGGCCGCCGAGGCGAGGATCGTGCTCCGCGCCGAGGGAAAGCAGGAGACGGGCGGTTCCGTTCTCGTACGGCTCGGAGGTCGCCATCGGCTGGTCCTGGACGTTTCGGCCGCGGGGCAGGCACCCGTCGTACGACTCGTACGGCTCACGGACCGCGCCAAGTCCCCGCGGGAGCACGGCTCTTCGCTGCCGGTGCTCCCCGATGCGGCGACCTGGGTTCCGCCCGACGTGGAACTACTGCGCACCGGTGCGATCGAGGCCGGCCGGCTGCATCCGCTGGTCGCCGCCGCGCTCGTACCGGACCACTCCCCCGGACCGGCCGGTTCTGCCCAACTGCCCGACCACCCACACCTGGTGGAGTGCCGTGGCGCCCGGCACCGCATCGGCCTGGTCGACGGCGTGCTCGCCCCGCTGGACCACGATCGGGACGAGATCCGACGGGAGGAGCTGCTGGTCGCGCTGACCGGTACGCCGCTGCCCTGTCTGCGCGCGATCGACGAGGCGCACCGGCGTCCGCACTGTCTCACCGGTGTCCGCGAACGCCTCGACCACGGCGACATCGCCGGTGCCCTGACCGTGGTGGAGGGCCTGCTCGGCCCCGAAGCGGTGCTGCGCGACGGCCCGTTGCGCACCGAGCTCGAAGCCGCCGCGCAACGACGCATCACCTACGGCCTGTTCCGGGCGGGCCTGATCGGCACCGCCCCCGGGCCGGCGCGTTCACGTCCGGACCAGCCCCGCCGCAGCCAGGCCCACCGCACACATCCGCGCCACGCCTCCCACCGCTGAACCAGTCCCACCGCTGAACCAGCACGCAACTCAACGACCACTCAACGGGCGCTGTCCTCACGCCGCCCCACCTTCCACCCGTCGTCCACTTACCCACGGTGATCAACCATGCCTGCACACACCCACCCCGCCGCCTCCCAACTCGACGTAGCCGCCGACCTGTTGACCCTGCTACGGAACACCACCACCGAACCCCGCCCCGACATCCAGCTGGAGGCCCTGACTCTGGCCGTGGCGGCCGACCTGCCGGTGCTGCTGTGGGGAGAGCCGGGGATCGGCAAGACAGCGGCCCTGACCCAGCTCGCCGAGGCCCTGGACCTCCCGCTGACCACGGTGATCGCGAGCGTGCACGAGCCGTCCGACTTCGCGGGGCTGCCCGTCGTAGGAGACGACCCGGCGGAGCAGGGGGTCCCGATGGCCCCGCCGGACTGGGCGGTTCGGCTGGTGCGGGCCGGGCGGGGGCTGCTGTTCCTGGACGAGCTGTCGACCGCGCCGCCCGCCGTGCAGGCCGCGCTGCTGCGTCTGGTGCTGGAGCGGCGGATCGGCGCCCTGCGGCTGCCGCCCGGCGTGCGCATCGTGGCCGCCGCCAACCCCCGGTCCTCGGCGGCCGACGGCTGGGAGCTGAGCCCGCCGCTGGCCAACCGGTTCGTCCATCTGCAGTGGACCCACGACCACGAGGTCGTCGTACGCGGACTCGGCGGCATCTGGCCGCGCGCCGCGCTGCCCCGTCTCTCCCCCGAGAAGCTGCCGGAGGCGGTGGAGTTCGCCCGTCGCGCCGTGTGTGCGTTGCTCACCGCGCGCCCCAAGCTCGTGCATCAGCTGCCCACCAGCGAGACCCGCCGCGGCGGTCCCTGGCCCTCGCCCCGGAGCTGGGAGATGACCCTGAGTCTGATCGCCTTCGCGACCGCGGCCGGTTCCTCCCGGGACGTGCTCGCCCTGCTGGTACGGGGCACCGTGGGCGACGGACCAGGGCTCGAACTCCTCGCCGGTCTGGACCGGTTGGACCTGCCCGACCCGGAGGTCCTGCTCGCCGATCCGACGGCTGCCGAGCTGCCCGAACGGGGCGATCTGCGCCAGGCGGTGCTCGACGGCGTGGTGGCCGCGGTCCGCAACCGGCCCGAGAAGTCCCGCTGGGACGCGGCGTGGGCGCTCCTGGTCCACGCCCTGGAGACCGGGGCCCGGACCTGGTGGTCGTCCCGGCGACCACACTCGCCACCCTGCGGCGCGAGGACTGGGACGTACCGGCGGCGATCGAGCAACTCGCCGGGGTGGTCTCCGTGTCCCGACGGGCGGACCGCGTGGCGGCCCGTGCGGCACTCCCCACAAAGGCGGGGCGATGACGACGGACGTAACCGGGACAGTGGCCGTGACACGCGAGCATGACCTGCTCACAACGACACCGGCCGTCAGCGCACTCGACCTGAACAAACTCTTCGCCGCCCGCCTCTACGCCGCCCGCGCCCGGCCCTATCTGGCGACCGCGCTGTTCGCCCTGCACACCGTCGAGTCGCGGCAGGTGCCGACGATGGCCGTCGACCGGTACTGGCGGTGCTATGTCTCGCCGGCGTTCGTGGACCGCATGCCGGTGGAGGAGTTGGCGGGCGTATGGGTGCACGAGGTGTCGCATCTGCTGCGCGACCACCACGGGCGCAGCGAACGCGTCGCCCGCGAGCGCGGGCTGACCGGCCCCGGGGAGCGACTGCGGATGAACATCGCCGCGGACTGCGAGATCAACGACGACATCTACGGCGACGGACTGGCCCGGCCCGAGGGTGCGGTGCGTCCGGCCACGCTGGGGCTGTCCGAGGGGCAGCTGATGGAGGACTATCTGCGGCAGTTCACGCTGGGCGCGCGGACGCAGAGCATGGCCTGGCTGGACTGCGGCAGCGGCGCCGACGGGCTGGAGCGGGAGTGGGAGTTCGGTCCGGACGGCGCGCACGGGCTGACGGCGCAGGAGCGGGACGCCGTGCGGTTCCGGGTGGCGGAAGGTCTCAGGGGCCGTCCGGGGCACGCCCCGCAGGGGTGGAAGCGGTGGGCCGAGGAGGCGTTCCATCCGCCGCAGCCGTGGCGGGAGCTACTGGGAGCGGCGGTCCGCTCGGCGGCCTCGGCCCCGGGCGCGGGCGAGGACTACAGCTACGGTCGGCCCTCGCGGCGCGCGGCCGGGCTGCCCGGTGTCGTGCTGCCGAGTCTGCGGCGCAGACCGCCGGCGGTGTCGGTGATCATCGACACGTCCGGTTCGGTCAGCGATGCGGAGCTGGGCAGCGCGCTGCTGGAGGTCGCCGCCATCGCCCGTGCCGTGGGCGGCCGACGCGACCTGGTCACCGTGGTGCCGTGCGACGCGGCGGCGCGGATCGCGCATCCGCTGTGCCGGGCCGAGGGGATTGTGCTGCTGGGCGGTGGCGGCACGGATCTGCGCACGGGATACGCCAAGGCGCTGCGCACCCGTCCGCGCCCCGATGTCGTCGTCGTCCTGACCGACGGACAGACCCCGTGGCCGTCCGCACGACCCGCGTGCCGGACGGTGGTGGGCCTGTTCCCCCGGTCGCCGGCCTGGGACGAGGACGACCCCGACCACGTGCCGACGGCGCCGCCCGCCTGGGCACGCGTGGTGGAGATCGGGTAGCCGCCCGACCCTCCCGGATTTGAGCAATTTGCAGAACAGGTGACCATTTCGCGGACACCCCGGGGAACCTGTAACACGGCAACGGGTCGCGCGCGCTGACATACAGGCACAGTGACGCGTCAGATGGGAAATCCAGTGAGCAATTTCGACCCGGCGCCGGGATACCAGAGCTACGACCACCCTCCGGAGTACCCGCACCACCCGCACCGCAACGAGCGCAGAGACCCTGGCAGCGGCACCCGCAGGGCGGCCCTGATCATTCACACGATCGCCGACGTCGCGGCCGCCTTCCTGGGCCTGTGGATCGTGCTCTACCTGCTCGAAGCCAACCGGGACAATGTTTTCGTGGAGTTCGTGCACTCCGTGGCCGACGCACTGGCCTGGTGGTCACAGGACATTTTCACCATGGACACAGAAGGCCTTCGCGTTCTCCTCAATTTCGGTCTTCCAGCGCTGATTTATCTCGCGGTCGGCCATGGCATCTCGGTGCGGCTCAGCCGCGCCTGACCGTAATTCCTCCAATGGCTCGCGCCACATGATTGAGGTCCTGAGAAAGTGACACCCGAATCCAGCGGACACGAACATCTGCCGGTCTACGAGAGCCTGCTCCGTGAGCGGGGTGATGTCGTGGCGGAAGCCCGCGTGGCGGCCGAGCACATGCAGCACCAGGCGCCGCAGCCGCCCGGCGGCCACGACCAGGTTCCGGCGGCACCCCACCATCAGCAGCACCGGCCGGGGCCCCACCACCCCCATCAGTGAGGCGTCCGCAGGGGCGGACCGCCGGCTCCGGGCCGGCTGCCCCTGCGGAACGCACCGGCGCCCTTGCGCCACGCCTCCCGAATCTTCGATCTCCGGGCCCCTCGCCCCGTAGGCTCAACCCTGTTGGCCTGCAAGGAGGTTGAAAGTCGACCGTGCCGCGGCACCGGTCGGAGGGGGCGGGGAGATGACGTACGAGCAGCTGATCCGGCCGCTGCCGGAGCTGCTGAAGGAGCACGCGGAGCGGTCGCCGTCCCGGGTGGCGTACGCCGACGACGCGCGCGCCGTAACCTACGAGGAGCTGGAGCGGCGCACCGCGCGCCTGGCCGCGTACCTGGCCCGCACGGGCCTGCGGCGCGGCGACCGGGTCGCGATCCTCCTCGGCAACGGTGTGGAGACGGTGGAGGTCCTGCTGGCCGTCCTGCGGGCGGGCGCGGTCGGGGTGCCGCTCAACCCCCGCTCGTCCGAGGCCGAGACGGCCCACTTCCTCCAGGACAGTGGTGCCTCGGTCCTCGTCACCGACCCCGCGCACCTGGCCCGGCCGCACCGCCTCGGCCCAGCGCCCGGCGGTCCGCGCATCCTGCTCGCCGGCACGGGCCCCGTTCCGCCGAACGCGCCGGACGGCACGGTCCTCCTGCGATCCGCCACCGATGAACCCGATGAACCCGACAAACCCCACGGGCAGCCCCGGGACGATCTCGGGCTCGATGAGCCGGCCTGGATGCTCTACACCTCGGGCACCACGCACCGCCCCAAGGGCGTGGTCTCCACGCAGCGTGCCGCGCTGTGGTCGACGGCGGCCTGCTACGCCCCGCTGTTCGGGCTCTCCCCGCAGGACCGGCTGCTGTGGCCGCTGCCGCTGTTCCACAGCTTCGCGCACTCGCTCGCCGTCCTGGGCGTCACCGCCGTCGGTGCGAGCGCCCGGATCATGCCCGAACTCCACGCGCCCGGCGCCCTGTTGGCCGAGCTGCGCACACCTCACCCGGCCTTGGACGGTCCCTACACGATGCTGGCAGGGGTGCCCGCGACCTATCACCAGCTGACGTCCTCGGCCGCGGCTTCGGACCCGTCTGCCCCGCCCGGCCTGCGGGTCTGCGTGGTGGCGGGCGCGCCGAGCGGGGCGGTCCTGCGCGGCTCGGTGGAGGCCTTGCTCGGAGCGCCGCTGCTGGACGCGTACGGCAGCACCGAGACCTGCGGCATGATCGCGGCGAACCGTCCGGACGGGCCGCGCGTCGACGGCTCCTGCGGGCCACCGGTCCCGGGCATGCGGGTGCGCGTCGTCGACCCCGTCTCGGGCGCCGACACCGCGGACGGCGACGAGGGCGAGATCTGGGTGCGCGGTCCGAGCCTCATGACCGGCTACCACAACCGGCCCGAGGAGACCGCGGCCGCACTGCGGGACGGCTGGTACCGCACCGGTGACCTCGGCCGCCGCGTCGAGCACGGTCATCTCGCCCTCACCGGCCGGGTCAGCGAGCTGATCATCCGCGGCGGCGAGAACATCCACCCCACGGAGATCGAGCAGGCCCTGCTGCAGTGCCCCGGCGTACGGGACGCGGTGGTGGTCGGCGTCCCGCACGCCGTGCTGGGCGAGGTCCCGGTCGCCTACGTCGTACCGGGCCCGGAGGGCTTCGAGCCCCGGCGTGTCCTGGACGCGTGCCGCGCACGGCTGGCCGCGTACAAGCTGCCGGCCGAGATCCGGGAGATCGCGGCGGTCCCGCGCACCGCGTCCGGCAAGATCGCCCGCCATGCGGTCGTGGCCGGGCCCGTGCCCGAACCGGACCGCCGTCCCGCGGACACCGACGGCTCGCTGCGGCAGCGGCTGCTGGCCCTGCCGCCCCGGTACCGGGAGCGCGCGCTGCTGGAGGCGGTGCTCGCCGAGACGGCCTCCGCCTGCGGCGGCGTGGCGGACGAACCGCCGGACGCCGACAGCCCCTTCACCGATCTCGGGCTGACGTCCGTGGGTGCCGTCACCCTGACCGAACGGCTCGGCGAGGCGACCGGACTGCGACTGCCGTCGACGCTGATCTTCGATCACCCCACGCCCGCGGCGCTGGCCCGGCAGGTGCACCGCATGCTCTTCGTCCCGCAGGCCGCCGCCCCGCACCTCGGCGCGAACGACGGTGCGAAGGCCGCCATCGACGCCGTCGCGGACGATCCGGTGGTGATCGTCTCGATGGCCTGCCGGTATCCGGGCGGCGTCGAATCGCCCGAGGACCTGTGGCAGTTGGTGTCCACGGGCCGGGACGCGATATCGGACTTCCCCACCGACCGCGGCTGGGACCTGGACGCCCTGTACGACCCGGATCCCGACCGGACCGGCACCTCGTACACCCGCAGCGGCGGATTCCTGCACCGGGCCGCGGAGTTCGACGCGGGCCTGTTCGGGATCTCCCCCCGCGAGGCGCTGGCCATGGACCCGCAGCAGCGACTGCTGCTGGAGACCTCGTGGGAGCTGTGGGAGCGCGCGGGTCTCGCCCCGGCGGCGCTGCGCGACAGCGACACGGGGGTCTTCGTGGGCGTGATGCACGGCGACTACTCCGCCCGCCCTGTCGACCCGCACGATCTGGAGGCCCATCTCGCCCTGGGCTCGACGGGCAGCGTGGCCTCCGGCCGGATCTCCTACGTGCACGGCCTGCGCGGCCCCTCCGTCACCCTCGACACCGCCTGCTCCTCCTCGCTGGTGGCGCTGCACTGGGCGGCGAAGTCGCTGCGTTCCGGGGAGAGTTCGCTGGCCGTGGCGGGCGGGGTGACGGTGATGGCGACCCCCAAGGCGTTCACGGCGTTCAGCCGCCAGCGCTCGCTGGCGCCCGACGGCCGCTGCAAGTCCTTCTCGGCGTCGGCGGACGGCACCGCCTGGGCCGAGGGCGTGGGACTGGTACTGCTGGAGCGGCTGTCCGACGCCCGCCGTCACGGCCATCCCGTCCTGGCCGTGCTGCGCGGCTCCGCGGTCAACTCGGACGGCGCGTCCAACGGTCTGACGGCCCCCAACGGCCAGGCCCAACAGCGGCTGATCGCACAGGCGTTGGCCGACGCGGGGCTGCGTCCGGGCGACGTGGACGTGGTGGAGGCGCACGGCACCGGCACCACCCTCGGCGACCCGATCGAGGCGCGCGCCCTGCTGGCCACCTACGGACAGGACAGGCCCGAGGACGGACCTCCGCTGTGGCTGGGCTCGGTCAAGTCCAACCTCGGGCACACCCAGGCGGCGGCCGGTGTCGCCGGGGTCATCAAGATGGTGCAGGCCATGCGGCACGAGGAGTTGCCCCGGACACTGCACGCGCAGACCCCCACGCCCCATGCCGACTGGTCCTCGGGCCGGGTCGAGCTGCTGACCGAGTCCCGCCCCTGGCCCGCGACGGACTCCGCACCGCGCCGTGCCGGTGTCTCGGCCTTCGGCATCGGCGGGACGAACGCGCACGTGATCCTTCAGGAGGCGCCGGCGGTCCCCGAAACCGCGCCGACAAGCCCGGCAGAAGGACTGAGGCGACCTGCCCTCACCGCGGCGGTGGCGCCCTGGCTGCTCTCCGGCGCCGACGAGCAGGCGCTGCGGGCCCAGGCCCGGCGCCTCGCCGACCACTTGGCCACCCGCCCCGGCCTGTCGTCGGCCGACGTCGCCTACTCCCTGGCCGTGTCGCGGTCCGCACTCGCCCACCGTGCGATGGTGCCGGCCGGTGACCGCGCGCACATGACGGCCGCGCTGCGGGCGTTGGCCGACGGCACCGACGGCCCTGGCCCAGTGCTGTCCGTGGCGGACACCGGGCTGCTGCGGACCGTCGCGGACACCGACCTGCGTACGGCCTTCCTGTTCACCGGGCAGGGCGCCCAACGTCCGCGCATGGGCGCGGGGTTGCGTGCGGCGTACCCCGTCTTCGCTGCCGCCTTCGACGAGGTCTGCCGGGAGCTGGACGACCACCTCGACCGGCCGCTGGACGCGGTGCTGTCCGCCGGGCCGGGTGCGCCGGAGGCCGCCCTGCTCGACCGTACGGAGTTCACCCAGGCCGGCTTGTTCGCCTTCGAGGTCGCTCTGGCCCGGCTGCTGGAGTCGTGGGGCGTGCGCCCCGAATTCCTGGCCGGTCACTCCGTGGGCGAACTGACGGCAGCCCACGTCGCCGGGGTGCTCGATCTGCCCGACGCCGCCCGACTCGTCGCGGCGCGCGGCCGGTTGATGCAGGCCCTGCCCGCAGGGGGCGCGATGGTGTCCGTGCACGCGACGGAGGACGAGGTCCACAGGGCGCTCGGCAACGCCGGCGAGCGGGTGTCGATCGCGTCCGTCAACGGGCCGCGCTCGGTGGTGATCTCCGGCCCACGGGAGACGGTGCTCGCCGTCGCGGCCGGGTTCGAGGCACGCGGCCGCAGGACCGTACGTCTACGGGTCGCCCATGCCTTCCACTCACCGCTGATGGAGCCGATGCTCGACGACTTCAGGCGGGTGGCGGAAGGGGTGACGTTCCGGCCACCGCAGATCCCGCTGGTCTCCGCCGTGACGGGCCGGCCGGCCGAGGCCGCGGAGCTGTGTTCCGCGGAGTACTGGGTGGAGCACGTCCGCCGACCGGTGCGGTTCGCGGACGCCGTGCGCTGTCTCCGGGGCCAAGGGGCCTCGGCGTTCCTGGAGGTCGGACCCGGTGCTGGTCTCACCGCCCTGACCGAGGACTGTCTGTCCGACGCCGACGCCGACGCCGACGCCGACTCCGACTCGGGCTCGGGCTCGGGCTCGGGCTCCGGCTCGGGCTCGGGCTCGGGCTCCGGCTCCGGCTCCGGCTCCGGCTCCGGCTCCGGCTCCGGCGAGGCCGTCTCCGTCGCCGCCGTTCGTGGCGGTGAGCCCGAGCCGCAGGCTCTGCTCTCCGCCCTGGGCCGCCTCCATGTGCGCGGGGCGCGCATCGACTGGCCCGCCGTGTTCGCCGGCACCGGTGCCCGACGAGTGGACCTGCCGACGTATGCCTTCCAGCGGCAGCGGTACTGGCTGGAGGCCCTGCGCACCCCGCCGCCCACGACGTCCGCGCACGGCCATCCGGTGCTGGGCCCGGCGTTCGCCGTACCCGACGTCGACCGCACCGTGTTCACCGGTCTGCTCTCCACCGCGGCCCACCCGTGGCTCGCCGACCATGTGGTCGCCGGGAGGGTCGTGGTGCCGTCAACGGTGTTCGCGGAGGCGGCAGTTGCGGCGGGTCGCGAGATCGGCTGTGCCGCACTCGAGGAGCTGGTGGTCCTGACCCCGCTCGCGCTGCCCGCGGCAGCGGACGTTCGCCTCCAGGTCGTCGTGGGCGCGGCGGACGAATCGGGTCGCCGTCCCGTCGACATCCACGCCCGCCCGGACACCCCGGACGCCACCTGGACCCGGCACGTCACGGGCCTGCTCGGCCCGGCCCCCGCCCCTCCCCCACCCCGGGACTCGGCGTGGCCGCCACCGGACGCGTCCCCGATCGACCTCACCGGCGCCTACGACGACCTCGCGGACACCGGGCTCGCGTACGGCCCGGCGTTCCGATGCGTACGTGCGATGTGGCGGCGTGGCGACGACGTGTTCGCGGAAGTCCGGCTGCCCGAGGGCGAGTTGACCTCCGGCGACCGCTTCGGTATTCATCCGGCCCTGCTGGACGCGGCCCTGCACGCAGCCGTCCTCGCGGGATCCGCAGGCTCTGCGGGCTCCACGGACGCGCCCGGCGCGGTACGGGTGCCGTTCACCTGGAACGGATTCCGGCTCCACGGAACGGGAGTCGCGCAGGCGCGGGTGCGCATCACCGTGGGCGGAACGGACAGGATCGCGGTGACCTTGGAGGACCCGGCCGGGTGCCCGTTGGCCGAGGTGGACTCCCTGATCACCCGCGAACTCCCCGCCGGTGATCAGGACTTGCCGAGCCGCGCCCTGTTCCGCCCCGAGTGGACCGAAGCAGCGGGCGAGGACCCTGAGGACACCACGCGCTGGGTCGTCCTGGACGACGCACCGGACCTGCGCGCGTCGCTCCCCGGCCTGCCCGAGGCCGACGTGCCGGAGCCGGACACGGTCGTCGTCACGGCCGTTGCCTCCTCGCCGGACCCCGACCCGCTCACCGACACACATCTGCTGACCGACAAGGTGCTCCGCACGTTGCAGGACTGGCAGGACGATCCGCGGACGGCGGGCTCACGCCTGGTGGTCGTCACACGGGGAGCGACCGCACCGGATCCGGATCCGGCCGGGGCCGCGGTGTGGGGCCTGGTACGCGCGGCGCAGGCGGAACTGCCCGGGCGGATCGTGCTCGTCGACACCGACGGACAGCCCGGCTCGCTACGGCGGCTGCCTGCGGCCGTAGGCGCCGGGGAGCCCCAGATCGCCATCCGGGGCGGGGAGTTGACGGTGCCCGGGTTGGCTGCGGTGACCGCCGAAGATCCGGCAAGCGGCGAAGGTCCGACTCCCGCCTTCCGTGTGGGCGGCACCGTCCTGATCACCGGTGGGACCGGCGCCCTGGGTGCCCTGCTCGCCCGCCACCTGGTGACGTCGTACGGCGTACGCCATCTGCTGCTGATCGGGCGCCGCGGACCCGATGCGCCGGGTGCCGAGGAACTGCGTGCGGAACTGGCGGAGTTGGGCGCCGAGGTGCGGATCGTGGCCTGCGACGCGGCCGACCGCGACGCGCTGGCCCAGGTGATCGACGAGTGCGCGCCCGCCCTGACCGCCGTGGTGCACGCGGCCGGGGTACTGGACGACGGCGTACTGGCGTCCCTGACGCCCGAGCGGATGGCCGCGGTACTGCGTCCGAAGGCCGATGCGGCCTGGCATCTGCACGAGCTGACACGGGAGTTGGACCTGACGGCGTTCGTCCTGTTCTCCTCCGTGTCGGGCCTGCTGGGCCGCGCCGGACAGGGCAACTACGCGGCGGCCAACTCGTTCCTGGACGCTCTGGCCCGCCATCGCGCCCGACTGGGGCTGCCGGCCCTGTCGTTGGCGTGGGGGCCGTGGGACACCGAGGACGGTATGGCGGGCACGCTGCGGCCCAAGGGGGACGCGCTGCGACCGCTGAGCGCGGCGCAGGGTCTGGCCCTGTTCGACGCGGCACTCCGTGCGGACGAACCGGTGCTGGCGCCGGTTCTGCTGGACCGGGCCGTGCTCCGGTCCGGCGGTGAGCAGCTGCCGCCCTTGCTGCGCGGGCTGGTACGCCCCACCGCACCTCGCGACCGCGACGAGGCGGCCGAGAACGCGTCACCTGGTCCGGAGCAGGCGTGGCAGCCGGGAGCCTGGCGCAAGGTGCTGGCCGCGGTACCGTCCGCCCAACGCCGGGAAAAACTGGTGGAGTTGATGAACGCCGACGTGGCGGCCGTACTCGGCTATCCGGACGCCGACGCGCTCCCGCACGGCAGGTCCTTCACCGAGCTGGGTTTCGACTCCCTGATGGCGGTGCAGGTCCGCAACCGGCTCAGCATGGCGCTCCGGCTCCGGCTCCCCGCCGCCATGGTGTTCGAGCATCCGACGGCCGAGGACCTGGCCGCCTTCGTCCTGGACCAGCTCCGGGACGACCTGCCCGAGCAGGAGTCGGACGCCGGGCAGAAGCCGGACACCGGGCCAGTGCCGGATATCGTCCAGGTGCCGGACACCGGGCAGGCGCCGAACCCGGGGCAGCCGCCCCAGCCGTCACGGCCCCCGCAGACCCTGGCCTCGCTCTACCAGCGCGTCTGCGCGACGGGCCACGTGGTCGAGGCGATGCACATGCTGGTCACGGCGTCGTGGGCGGTGCCGACCTTCGAGGCGGCCGACAACCGGCGGCACGCGCTGCCACCGGTGCGCCGCGCGAACGGTTCCGGACGTGGCCCGGTCCTCGTCTTCTTCCCGGGGACCAACCCACCGTTCGGGGCGCCGGGCGGGGAGTTCGCCCGCTTCCACGCCTGTTTCGAGGGCGAGTCGGACGTGTTGGAGTTCCCGCACCCCGGGATCGGCGCGGGCGAGGCCGTGCCGGCCGACCTGGAGGCCCTGGCCGTCACGCACGCCGAGTCGGTGCTGCGGCAGGTGGGCGCAAGGCCGTTCGTGGTCGTCGGGGCCAGCACCGGGGGCGCCGTGGCGCACATCGTGACCCGGCGGCTCGAAGCGATGGGCGCCGCTCCCGCCGGGCAGGTGCTGCTGGACACGTATCTCATCGGCGAGGGCAACGGCGCCACACAGTGGCTGCTGTCCCTTCCTGCCGTGGTGGCACCGCATCTGGGCGGCAACGAGTTCACCGGTGACGAGGACGCCGGGGTCGCGGCGATGGGGGCGTACACCCGTATGTTCCGCGGCTGGCAGCCGGAGCAGGTCGCCGCCCCCACCCTGCTGGTGCGGGCCACCCGGCCGACCCCCGAGATGGCGGAGCACGCCGAACCGGACGAGTGGCGGACCTCCTGGCCGCTGCCGCACACATGTGTCGACGCCCCCGGCGACCACTTCTCGTTCCTTCGGGAACACGCCGGCACCACGGTGGCGGCGGTCCGCACCTGGATCGACTCCCTCACCATCCGGCCGAACGCCCCCGCCCTCGAAGGAGAACGGTGACAGCCGACCGCTGGAAAACAGTGACAGCCGAGGACTTCGACGTGATCGTCGTCGGTGGTGGGCCGGCCGGTGCCACCGCCGCCACCGCCGTGGCCCTGCGCGGCCACCGCGTTCTCCTCCTGGAGCAGCAGACCTTTCCGCGCTACCAGATCGGTGAATCGCTGCTGCCCTCCACCGTGCACGGCGTGTGCCGCATCCTCGGCGTCGAGGACGAGGTCGCCCGCGCGGGCTTCAAGGTGAAGCGGGGCGGCACCTTCCGCTGGGGCCGCAACCGGGACCCCTGGCAGTTCTCCTTCGCACTGTCGCCTCGGCTGGCCGACCCCAGCTCCTTCGCCTACCAGGTCGAACGGTCCACATTCGACGCGATCCTCCTGGACAACGCCCGCCGGGTCGGCGTGGACGTGCGCGAGAACTGCCGGGTCATGGGCGTGCTCGCGGACGAGGAGCGGGTGCGCGGCGTGCGCTGGACCGGCCCCGGCGGCGAGGACCGCGAGGCCCGGGCCCGGTATGTCGTGGACGCCTCCGGCAACGGCAGCAGGATCCATGGCGAGGTCGGCGGCAGCCGGACGTACTCCGACTTCTTCCGCAACATCGCGGTGTTCGGCTACTTCGCCGGCGGTGAACGGCTCCCGGAGCCGAACGACGGCAACATCTTCTGCGCTGCCTTCGAGGAGGGCTGGATCTGGTACATCCCGCTGCGGGACGACCTGACCAGCGTGGGAGCGGTGGTGAGCCGGGAGGCCCCCGCCGGCATCCAGCGCGACCCGGTGGCCGCCTGGCGCCGGCTCGTCGACGCGTGCCCCGAGGTCCGCGAACTCCTGCGCGGCGTCGCGCAGTCCACCGAGGCGCCGTACGACCAGGTCCGGGTGCGCAGGGACTGGTCGTACTGGAAGTCGACGCTGTGGCGGCCCGGCATGGTCCTGGTCGGTGACGCCGCGTGCTTCGTCGACCCGGTGCTCTCCTCCGGTGTGCACCTCGCCACCTACGGCGCCCTGCTCGCGGCCCGGTCGATCAACGGCGGGCTGTCCGGGACGCTGGACGAGGCGCGCCTCTTCGACGAGTTCGAGGTCCGCTACCGCCACGAGTACGGCCTGTTCTACGAGTTCCTCGCCTCCTTCTACGACATGCACCAGGACGAGCGGTCCTACTTCTGGAAGGCGCGCAAGGTCACCAACGTGGGCGCGACCGAACTGGAGGCGTTCGTGGAACTCGTCGGCGGCCTCGCCTCCGGCGACACGGCCTTCGACGGCCTGGAGGAGGCGGGCACCCACCTGGCGAAGGCCGCCACGGAGCTCGACGAGGCCGTCGGCCGGCTCCCGGACTCCGACGGCCTGCGCAACCCCCTCTACGAGTCCGCCGGTTTCCGCCACACCTTCCAGGAGGGCACGATCCTCCAGGAACGCGGCCTGCTGGGCGGCCCGTTGGAGGCCGAGACGCCCCTGCGGCCCGGTGGACTGATCGCCTCGGAGGACGGACTGACCTGGCTCGACGCCAATTGACGGATCAAACGGATCAAGGAGGCGGCTCCGGTGGAGCAACCAGGGCGGGGGCCGGCGCTCTCCACGTACCAACCGGCCCTGCGGGACCGCCTTCTGGCCGCTCCCGTGGTGCCCGCGCCCGAGCCCTGGCGGCCGGTGTTCGCGTACCAGTACGGCGTGCCCGTCGGCGGCCTGCTCGGGATCGGCTTCGCCGCGCATCCCGACAGCGGCCACGACCTGGTGCTGGTCGACTCGACCAGCGGACACGGCCTCTTCGACGCCGTCACGGGAGAGAAGATCGCCCGCGACCGCGATCCGGATCCGGGCCCCGATGACGACACACCTGACGCGTCCGACGGCCTGTCCTGCCCTGGACTGGGTCCGATCGCCGGTAGCAGGGTGCGCGTCGCCGGGCTCTTCGGCGGCTCGCTTCCTGCCGTCACCGACGATGGTTGGGTCCTTGAAGTCGTCGCCCCGGCGTGGCCCAATCATCGGGTCCTGCTGTCCCGGGAGGGCGGGTCGCCTTACGCCGGTTCGCACGGAGAAGGGTGGTGGCACATCTTTCACGCCTCCTACTCCGAGTTCCGGGCCGCCGGCTTCTCCCCCTCCGGACAGACCCTCGCCGTGGCGACGAGCAGCGACCTGTCGCTCTGGACACGCAGACCGGTGTGAGCCGGGCCCGGCTCGGCAGAACCGTCCTCTCAGCCGGCGAACTTGGCGACGGCCGCCGCCGTGACCGGGGTGAAGAAGTTGACGAGGTTGCCGTCGGGGTCGCGGAACAGCAGGGAGCGGTTGCCCCAGGGCATAGTGGTGGGCTTCTGGACGAACTCGGTGACGTGACCGGTCAGGTTCCGGTGCACCTGGTCCACGTCGTCGACGAGGAACTCGACGATCACGCTGTGGTTGTCCGCCGGGCGGGCGGAGCCCGAGGCGAACAGCGGGACGGTGCGGACGCCGGCGATCGCGAGGGTGGCGTGCGCGGTCCTGAGTTCGGCGAAGTCCTCGGTCGCCCATGTCGCCGAGACGCCCGTGGCCCGCTCGTAGAAGTCGACGAGGCGGGCGACATCGCTGGTGATGATGCGGATCGAGACGAAGTCCATGGAGGTCTCCTCGGTTGCTGGAATCGCTGTGCTCCGCACGCTAGGCGAGATAGCGGACAGATTCGGTCCTGTATCGGCGTTAGGCTGCGCGCATGTCCCGACCCACCGGCCGCGTACTGACCCTCCTGGAACTGCTGCAGTCGGGCGGCACCCGGACCGTGGCCGAACTCGCCGAGCGGCTCGGCGTCGAAGGACGCACCGTCCGCCGCTACGTGGGCCATCTCCTCGACCTCGACGTACCAGTGGAATCGGTGCGCGGCCGCTACGGCGGCTACCGGCTCGCGCCCGGATACCGGCTCCCCCCGCTCATGCTCAGCGACGACGAGGCCCTGGCCGTGCTGCTGGGCCTGATCGCCGGCCGCCGCACAGGGCTGACGACGGAGCTCACGGCGAGCGAGACGGCGTCGGCCAAGATCCGGCGCGTGCTGCCCAGGCACACGGCCGGGCGGCTCGACGCGCTCCTGGAGTCTCTCGCCTTCACGGACCGTCCCGGCGACCTCGACACCCCGGACGCCGCCGTCCTGCTCACCCTCGCCGACGCGGTCCGCCACCGCCGACCGGTGTCGATCCGCTACACCGACCGTGCCGGACAGGGCAGCGAACGGACGCTGCACGCGTACGGGATCGTCGCCCACTCCGGCCGGTGGTACGTCACCGGCCAGGACGCCCGGATCGGCGAGGACCGTACGTTCCGGCTGGATCGCATCACCGACGCGAGGGCACTGCCCGGCTCCTTCGAGGCGCCGGCCGGCCCCGATCCGGCGCAACGCATGCTGTCGGGCTTCGCCACGGCCGAGTATCGGCACGAGGTGACTCTGCGGATCCAGGGGACGGTTGACCAGATCCGCGCCCATCTCCCCGCCGGCGTCGCGCACTTGGAGGAGCACGAGCCCGCAGCGGACCAGGACCGGACGGGCGAGCGCTGGCTGCGCGTCGAGCTACGGGTGGAGCGGCTCGACTGGCTGCCTGCCGTACTCGCCTCCCTCGACCGGCCGTTCGTCATCGAGCGTCCGAACGAGCTGCTTGATCTGGTCGTCGCGCTCGCCGAGCGCCTGGCATCCCGCGCCCGCGCGCATCATGCCTGACACCGAGGGACCGAGGAACCGGAAAGCCGCCGAAGGAGTAAGGCGTCAGGCGGGCCGGTCCCACCGCACATGCAGCGTGGGCGGCTTGCGGAAGACCAGTCCCTCCGGGGTCGCGGGGCGCTCCGGGTCGAGGCGCAGTCCCGGGAGCCGCTGCAGGAGCTGGCGGAGGGCGATGCGGGTCTCCAGACGGGCCAGGTGCGCGGCGATGCAGTGGTGCGGGCCGTGGGCGAACGCCAGTTGGAGGCGTGCGTTCGGGCGGCGTACGTCGAACCGGTCGGGGTCGGCGAAGACGGCCGGGTCACGGTTGGCGCCCGCGAGGGAGACGGTGACCGGGTCGCCCTCGCGGATCGCGGCCGGGCCCAGTTCGATGTCGCGGGTGGCGTAGCGGTCGACGACCAGGGCGCCGGGTTCGAGTCGCAGCGACTCCTCGATCGCGCCGTCCAGGAGGTCGAAGTCGGCCTGGACGAGGGCGAGTTGGTCCGGGTGGCGGAGCAGCTGCAGCAGCGCGTTGGTGATCATCGCCTCGGTGGTCTCGATGCCCCCGAACATCATGACCGCGGCGTTGGAGGCCACTTCGGGCGGCTGGAGCCGGTCCGCGGCCGAGACGAGCAGCGAGGAGCTGTGCCGGTCGGCGATGGTGCCCTCGACGGCGGTCCGCAACTGCGCGTACGCCGCGGGGCCCTCGGTGCCCGCGTCCCGTCCGGCGGTGATCTCCGAGACCGACCGGACGATGGTGTCGTACCAGGCGAGGACGGTCTGCGCGGTGGTGCCGACCAGTCCGAGCGCCTCGGTGACCACGGCGACGGCGAGCGGTCCGGCGAAGGCGCGACGCAGTTCGGCGGCGCCCGCCGGTTCCAGCGTGTCGACGAGCCGGCCGGTTTCCCCCTCGATGAACGCGGCGAAGCCGTCGTGCACCTGGCGTGGGCGGAAGGGGGCGTTGAAGGGCTCGCGGTGGCGGGTGTGCTGCTCGCCGTCCAGGGACAGCATGCTCGGCCCGACGACCTGCGCGGTGGAGAAGCGGGGGTCGTCGACGGTGAAGGTGCGGGCGTCCCGCATCACGTCGAGCGCCAGGTCGCGGCGGGTCACCAGCCAGCCGCCCAGTTCGGGCAGCCAGGACACGGGCTCGTGCTCACGCAGCAGGGCGAGCCGCGGGTGCGGGTTCACGGTGAGTTCGGCAAGGGTGGTCGCGGCACCGACCGGGAAGGCCGCGGCGACGCTCATCGTGGGCCCTGGCCGGGCGCGGGGAAACTCATCACACGGAAGCCTACAGCCGGGTCATGACACGCCGCCGGATGGCCCATCCTCCCAGCAACGAGCAGATCCGGTCATAGCGTTCGGAATATGACCAATTACCGCATCGCCTACCTGATGTGTACCGCAGTGGTCGTCGGAACGGGACTTGGTGCCGCTCCCCCGGCCGGTCACCACGACGTTCATGTGGTCTGGCCGGGCCAGTCGATCCAGAAGGCGGTCGACGCTGCCGAGAGCGGCGACACCGTGCTGCTGGCCCCCGGCACCTTCCACGAGAGCGTCAAGGTGACCACGCCCGGGCTGACCCTGCGGGGCATGGGGCGCAGCACGGTGCTCGAACCCGGCACGAAGAAGTCCGCCGAGAAGGCCTCCGAGAGCTGCTCCGAGGGCGGCAACGGCATCTGTGTCGTGGGGACGAAGGACCGCGACCTCCAGGGCGTCACCATCGCCTCCCTGACCGTCACCGGCTTCGCCAGGACCGGCGTGTTCGCCATGGCGACCGACGGACTGACCGTGCGCGACGTGACCGCGGTGAAGAACGGCGTGTGGGGCATCGCCCAGGAGCGCTCGGTGCGGGGCGTGATCCGGGACAACACCGCCAAGGACAACGGCGACGCGGGCGTGTTCCTCGCCAACACCATCAAGGAGGAGGCGGGCGCCTCCGACACCCACGGTACGGTCGTCGACAGCAACCGCCTGGAGGGCAACCGCATCGGCGTCACCGTCCGGCGGCTGCGCAACCTCACCGTGATGCGCAATCACCTCACCGGCAACTGCGCGGGCGTGTTCGTCGTCGGTGACGAGAACAAGCCCAAGACCGGCGCCCTCGCGGTGCGCGACAACTTCGTGGCGCAGAACAACAAGTCGTGCCCGAAGACGGACCGGCTGGACGCGCTGCAGGGCTCCGGCATCGTCGTGACCGGCGCCGAGGACACCGCCGTGACGGGCAACGTGGTCAAGGACAACGCCGGCAAGTCCCCGCTGTCGGGCGGCATCGTGCTGTTCAAGAGCTTCGTGGGCGTCACCAGCGACCGCAACCGCATCACCGGCAACGTGCTCAAGGGCAATGCGCCGGCCGACCTCGTCAACACGGACCCGGGCAAGGACAACACGTTCCAGGGCAACTCCTGCCGCGCGTCCAAGCCCGCGGGTCTGTGCTGAACCGGGCTTGTCACCGCGGGTGAACCCGAGCCACCCGCGCATCCGAAAGAACACGAGAGAAGAAGGGAAGCGGCACATGACGACCGCACAGACCGCCCCGCCGCCGTCCATGCGGCTGAGGGAGCTCGCGTTCGCGGCGGCATGTGCCGCCGCCGTCCGGGCGGCCGCCCGGCTGGGCGTCCCCGACGCGCTCGGCGACAGCCCGATGACCGTGGAGGACCTCGCGGCCGCCGTGAAGGCCGAGGCCCGTCCGCTACGACGCCTGCTGCGCACCCTGTCCTGCTACGACATCTTCGCCGAACTGCCGGACGGCACCTTCGCGCACACCGATGTCTCCAGGCTGCTGCGCGAGGACGATCCGAACAGCCTGCGAGCCATCTCGCTGTGGTGCACCGAGCCCTGGACGTGGGACGCCTGGCCGCGGCTCGACGAGGCGGTGCGCACCGGGCGCAACGTCATCGAGGACCTGTACGGCAAGGAGTTCTTTCCCTACCTCAACGAGGACGCCCCCGAATCGGCCGACGTCTTCAACCGCGCGATGACGACCTCCAGCGTGCAGTCGGCGCGCGATGTCGCCGAGTTCCTCGATCTGTCGGGGAGTTCGTCGGTCGCCGACCTCGGCGGCGGTCAGGGTCATGTGGTGGCCAGCCTGCTGGACAAGTACCCCTCGATGCGGGGCACGTTGATGGATCTGCCGCGCGTGGTGGAGAACGCGGTGCCGCGGCTGCGTGCCGGGGGCGACCTCGCGGATCGGGTGCGCATCGTGCCCGGCGACGTCCGGGAGGCCGTGCCCGTTGAGGCCGATGTCTATGTCATCAAGAACATCCTGGAGTGGGACGACGAGAGCACCGCGCGAACGCTGCGCAACGTCCGTGCGGCGGGCGGCCCGGGCACCCGGGTCGTGGTCATCGAGAACCTCGTCGACGACACGCCCTCGATGCGCTTCAGCACCGCGATGGACCTGCTGCTGCTCCTGAACGTCGGCGGTGCCAAGCACACCACCCGGAGCATGGTCGACCGGCTGACCGAGGCGGGCCTGGTCATCGACGACATCCGGCCGGTCAATCCCTATCTGCACGCCTTCGACTGTCACGTGCCCGGCTGACAGGGCCGTTCGCACGGACACACCGGTGGCCGGGCCCGCGACGCTGCGGGTCCGGCCACCGGTGTGTCCGGCCGGTTCAGCGGGCCGGGTCGCGCTCCCAGAGGTAGAAGCGCTGCGCCATGGCGTCCTTCGGGGAGCGCCAGGTGGCGGGGTCGTAGGCGCTGACGTAGGAGGACAGCCGTTCGCTGACGTCACGGAAGTCGGGGTGGTCCGTGACCTTGGCGATGGCGGGGCCGGGCTCGCGCTCGGACTCGATCAGATGCATGTAGACGTCGCCGAACTGGAAGAGGCTGCGCCGGACCACTCCGACGAGGTGCGGCAGCTCTCCCCGGTCGGACTCGGCGAACACCTTGGCGATGTCGGGGGCCGATCCGGGGGCCATACGGGCGACGATGAGGGCTTGGTGCATGAGGGAGAGTTCTCCGTCCGGCTCAGTCCGTCAGGCCCGGGGTGGCTCCGCGCTCGGCGGCGGCCTTCTCGATGCGGTCCCGGATCAGGGCCATCTGGACCTTGGAGTTCCGGTTGATGTTGTCGGTCATCCAGGCGTCGTCGACCGGCGCGTCCGGCTTCATCGCGAAGTCCTGCGTCCAGACCATCCGCGTGCCGCCGGACACTTCCTCGTAGCTCCAGTGGATGTCCATGTGGTCGAAGGGACCCGTCTCGACCCTGCGGGCCTTGACGCTGAGCGACTCGCGGTCCGGCTCGCGCTGCGAGACCCAGCTCCACACGGTGCCGTTCTCGTCCGGGTGCATGGTCAGCCGGAAGGTGGTCCGGTTGCCCTCCCGCTTGATGATCTCGACGGAGGCGTACTCGCTGAACAGCTGCGGCCAGTTCTCCAGGTCGTTGGTCATGTCCCAGACCAGGTCCAGGGGGGCGGCGATGGTGATGTCGTTGCGTGTGTGTCCGGTCATTTCACGCTCCTGTCATGAGGGCACTGTTGACGAGTTCGAGGAACTGCCGGGGCGTCTTGGAGCGTTCGGCGTCGGGGGGCATCGGTGTCCCGTACCGGTTCTCCAGCTCGCCGACGATGCCGAGCAGTCCCAGTGAGTCGACGCCGAGGCTGTCGAAGCCCGGGTCGTTCGCTCTCAGTTCCGCCGGGGCGACGGTGACACCGGCGGACTTCTTCATGAGCTCGGCCAGCTCTTCGACGGTGATGCGATCGGTCATGGCTTGTTCTCCTTGTCTGCTGCGCGGTGCCTCGTCACGAGGCTCCGGTGGCGCGGCGTTGCAGCACGAGCGCCGAGTTCGACCCCATCAGTCCGCGGCTCAGGACCAGCGCCGTGCGCAGTTCGGCGGTGCGGGCCCTGCCAGTGACGAGGTCGAGGTCATGGCAGATGTCGAAGACGTTGGGGGTGGGTGGGATCACGCCGTGCTCCATGGCGAGCACCGCGGCCACGGCGTCGAGCACGGGGGCTGCTCCGTAGCCGCGGCCGATCCCGGTCTTGGGTGCCGTGACCGGCACGCGGGTGCCGAGTACGTCGGCGATGGCGAGGGCCTCGGCGGTGTCCGCCTCCGGCACGCCGAGGGCGTCGGCGAAGACCACGTCGATCTCCTCGGGGGCGCAGCCCGCCTCGTCCAGCGCGCCCCGCACGGCATGGGCAAGGCCGTGCCGGGACTCCTCCCAGCGGGAGGCGCCGGTGAACGTCGCCGCGTGTCCGGCGAGCACCGCCCGCACCTGCGCGCAGCGCTCCCGGGCCGTGCCCTCGTCCTCCACGACCAGCATGGCGCCGCCCTCGGCGGGCACGAATCCGCAGGCCGCGGAGGTGAAGGGACGGTAGGCGCGGGTCGGGTCGCTCTCGGTGCTGAGCTCGTCGTAGCCGAGCTGGCAGACCATGGAATAGGGGGCAAGGGGCGCCTCGGTCGAGCCGGCCACGATGACATCGGTGCCGCGTCGCACGGCCCGCGCCGCGTGGGCGAGGGCGTCCAGTCCGCCGGCCTCGTCGCTCGCGACGACGGAGCAGGGGCCCTTGAAGCCGCGCCGGATGGATATCTGGCCGGTGCTCGCGGCGTAGAACCAGGCGATGGACTGGTACGGGCCGACGTACCGGCTGCCCTTGCCCCACAGCTGCTGCAGTTCCCGCTGCCCGAACTCGCCGCCGCCGGAGCCGGCCGCGGTGACCACGCCGACCGAGAACGGTGCGGCGTCGGTGACGGTCCGGCCCAGGCGGGCGTCCTCCAGGGCCAGGTCGGCGGCGGCCATGGCGAAGTGCGTGAACCGGTCGGTCTGGACGAGGAAGCGCGCCTCCACCGCGGCCGACGGGTCGAAGTCGCGCACCTCGCCCGCCACCCGCAGCGGCAGGTGCTCGCAGCCCTCGCGGGTGACCCGGTCCAGGACGCCGATGCCCTCCCTGGTGGCCTTCCAGAAGGTGTCCGTACCGGCTCCGTTGGGCGCGATCACGCCCATGCCGGTGATGGCCGCGCGCCGTGAACGGGGTTCGCTCATCGTGTCTTCTCCCTCGGCCGGGTCAGGACCACCGCGGACTGGAAGCCGCCGAACCCGCTGCCCACGGAGAGCACGCTGTCGAGTTTCCGGGCGCGTGCGGTGCGCGGGACGTAGTCCAGGTCGCACTCGGGGTCGGGGGTCTCGTAGTTGGCGGTCGGCGGAACGGTCTGGTGGGCCAGCGCCAGTACGCAGGCGACGAGTTCGATCGCGCCGATCGCGCCGAGCGAGTGCCCGACCATGGACTTGATGGAGCTCATCGGCGTGTCGTAGGCGTGCGGGCCCAGGGCCCGTTTCACCGCGGCGGTCTCGTGACGGTCGTTCTGCTGGGTGCCCGAGCCGTGTGCGTTGACGTAGTCGATGGCCGTGCCGTCGAGCCGGGCGTGGTCGAGGGCGACCTCGATGGCCTTCGCCATCTCCAGGCCCTCACGGGTCAGCCCGGTCATGTGATAGGCGTTGCCGAAGGTGGCGTAGCCGCCGAGCTCGCAGTACACCTGCGCGCCGCGCGCCCGGGCGTGTTCGAGTTCCTCCAAAACGAGCACCGCGCCGCCCTCGCCCATCACGAACCCGTCCCGGTCGGCGTCGAAGGGACGCGAGGCGTGGGCCGGGTCGTCGTTGTTGGGGGACGTGGCCTTGATCGCGTCGAAGCAGGCCATGGTGATCGGGGAGATCGGCGAGTCCGACGCCCCCGCGATGCAGACGTCGGCCCGGCCCTCCTGCACGGTGTGGAAGGCGTATCCGACCGCGTCGAGGCCCGAGGTGCAGCCCGTCGAGACGGTCTGCACCGGACCGCGCGCCCCGAACCGCTCCGCGACCGTCGAGGCGAGGGTGCTGGGCGCGAACGCCCGGTGCAGATGCGGCTCGGCCCGGCCGGGGTCCACGTCCCAGCGCTCACCGCCGTGGCTGACCAGGACGTAGTCGTGCTCCAGCCGTGTGGTGCCGCCGACCGCGGTGCCCAGGGACACCCCCACGCGCCACGGGTTCTCCCGCTCCAGGTCGAGCCCGGCGTCGCGCACCGCCTCCGCGCCGGCGACCAGGGCGAACTGTATGTACCGGTCGCACCGCGCGATCTGCTCTGCGTCCAGGCCCCCCGCCACCGGGTCGAAGTCGCACTCGGCGGCGATCCGGGATCGCAGCCCCGCCGGATCGAAGAACGTGATGCCGCGCGTCGCGGTGCGCCCGGCGGCCAGGAGGTCCCAGAACGCCGGTACGCCGATGCCGCCCGGTGCGACGACGCCTATGCCGGTGACGGCCACTCGTCGGCTCATGAACCGACCTCGGCGGCGGGCTCGGTCTCCTCGGTGTCGACATGGCCGAGCTGCGGGCGCGGCGCGAGCGGGCCGAGGTGGAAGACGATGCGGGCCTGAACGTTGCCGATGTTGCGGAAGCGGTGCCGCATGTGGGCGGGGATCATCAGCCCCTGCTCGGGCCGCAGCGGATGGGGGACGCCGTCCAGGTCGACCTCCAGCTCCCCGCACACGACGTACACGAACTCCTCGGAGTACGGGTGGTAGTGCTCACCGATGCGCTCGCCCGGCTCCACGATGGCGACACCCATGAATCCGCTGGTGGAGCCGACGGTGGCGGGGGTGAGCATGGCGCGCAGATCGCCGCCGCGCCGGCGGTTGGGCTCGACCTCGCTGAGATCCACGATTCTGGGACGGGATGTGATCACGACGTTCCTCCGTTCAGGTCCTGCATCGACGTGGGGTCTGGCCGCCACGGCCCGGTGGGACTTCAGGCCTCGGGCGAGCGGCGGTCGGTGACGAGATCCATGCGGGCGAGTTTCACGAAGCGCGCGAGCTCCGCGTCCCTGGGCGCGGACGCCTCGGCGGGGAACTCGGTCAGCTCGGCCGCCTGGGCGGGGTCCGCGAGGCCGAGGATCAGCGCGGGGTCGGCGGCGTCGAGGCCGCCGCTCACCTCGACCAGCCGTACGACGACGTCGTCGCGCTGGAAGATGGTGCTGCGCACGACCGGGCTGCGCGGGTCGTCGGCGGCCGCCTCGTCCTGACGGGCCAGCAGCTCGGCCAGGCGCATGCCGCGGCCGGGCCGGGCCGGGTAGGACAGGGCGTACCGCTCCGCCTGGCCCTCCTGCCGCTCGGCCGTCACATGGTGCACGGCGGGCAGCGCGGCCCGGGTGAAGAAGACCCGGGCGGACTCGGGGTCGTTGAGGTCCCGGTCCTGCTCCAGATAGGGGTTGATGGCCTCCTCGACGGCGCGCACCTCGGGCTGGCGGGAGACGTGGCGCAGCGCGGCGAGCAGGTCGCCGCGTACCTCGATGGCCCGCACCACCCGGTTGCCGTGCATGAACAGGGACGTGCGGCACAGCCGCGTGGTCTCGTCGACCTTCGGCTCGGGCGAGGCGTAGTCGGCGAGGATCCCTGCGACCTTCTCCTCGCTGCCCGGCTTGACGGTGAAGGTGAGGGCGTGCCGGATCAGACCGTCGCCGATCCTGGGCGCCGACTGCAGCCGGCGCTCGGCGGACTCCGTGCCGGCCGCGGGGCCGCCGGTCTCGCGCACGACGTGGAAGCGCAGCGACCGGGTGTCGCGGACACAGCTGTGCAGCGGCTCCACCATCCGCACGTGTTCCTCGCTGTTGACCCAGGCGAGGAAGGGCGGGGCGCTCTCCCACTCGCTGGTGATCAGCCACTGGGAGGGGTTCTCGATGGACTGGCACAGCTGGTCGCTGACGTGTCCGGGGACGGAGGCGACCTGGTTGCACAGCAGTTCGTACGCCTCCAGGAACTGCTGCTGGGCGCCGTCGTAGACGTCCACCAGGAGGACGACCCGGAGCCGGGAACCGTCGAACACGGACTGGGAGACTCGGGGCGACACCTGTCGCGAGGGCGAACCGGTGGGACGTTCCGACGTGGTGGTCATCCTGCGCACATCTCCTTCGGGGCGGAAGTGGTTCCTCGGCCGCGGTGATGCGGCGTCAGCGTTCCTCGATCGTGTGCCCGGGCCCGGAAGCCCGCGACTCGTATGAACTACGCGGGTGATCTATCGGACGAGATGGGCGAAGACGACGAGGTTGTCGGTGTAGTCGCGGGCCGAGCGGTCGTAGTCACCCGCACAGGTGATGAGCCGTGCCTCGGCGCGCGGGGTGTCGTCGTAGACGCGGTCGCTGGGGAAGTCGGACTTCTCGTACGTCTGCGCGTCGTCGACCTGGAAGGTCGCGGTGCTCCCGTCGGCCCGGTCGACGTAGAAGACGTCGCCCTTCTCCAGCTCGCCGAGGTTGGCGAAGACGGCCGCGGACGTCTTGGTGTCGACGTGTCCGGCGATGACCGCGGTCCCCGTCTCACCGGGCGAGGCGCCCTTGGCGTGCCAGCCGACGAGGTTGGTGTCGGCGGCGGGGGGCGCTTCCAGCTGCCCGGTGGGGCCGATGTAGAGGTCGGTGAAGGGCGCGTCGACCCAGATCTTGGGGATGCGCAGGCGCACCGGCTCGGAGCGGGGCAGGTGTCTGCCCACCGGCCGGTCCTCGGACGGGTCGGAGGCGGTGTCGTGGGAGGAGGACGAGGACGACGACGCGGCCGGTCGGGGGGCCGCGGCGGCGGGGCGGGGGGCACCCGAACGGCCGGAGGCGTCGTCCGCTGAGTTGTGGCCGCTGATCAGGCTCGCGACCAGGAGCAGCCCGGCGGCGGCGCACATCATCATCGCCCCCGAGCGGGACGATCCCTGCCTGCCGGGGGCCGGCTCGTCGTCGGTGGGTGAGGAGGGGGGAGCTGCCATCGGGGAACCACCTCAATCGGACACGGCAGCGGGGCGGAGCGGGTGCGGTGACAGCGAGCCGGGCCGCCACTCGGGGCACAAGTGGCGGCCACGGCTGCGCTATCGCATCCGGCACGGGTCAGGCCGGGTTTCCGACCGGCTTCTTGCGGCGCGCCGCGTACAGGCCGGTGGCGGCGACAGCCAGCACGGCGAGGCCGCCGGCGGTCGCCGTGGGGGTGGCGAGCGCTCCGCCACCGGTGTGCATACCGCCGCTGGGCTTCTCGTGCCCGCCGCCCCAGGAGTCGCCTCCGCGTCCGCCGCCGTCGCGGTCGCCCCAGTCGCTCTTGCCGCCGTTGTCCTTGTAGGTGTCGGGGTCCGTCTTCGGGTCCCGCGAGCTGCCCCAGTCGTCGTGGTCGTTCACCGCGGTCAGCGCACCGCCACCGGTGTGCATGCCGCCGTGCGGTGATTCGTGCTTGCCGTGCTCCTTGCCGTGCGAGGATCCGTCGCTGTACGAAGAGTCGTCGTGATCCCAGTCGCCTCCGGCGGCGTACGCGCCGGGAGCGCCGAGGGCCAGGGCGGCGGAGGCCGCCGCTGTGGCCAGGATCAAGCGGGCAGAGCGCATCTGATGGTCCTTCCGTCACGGCCCGGCAGCTGGGACTTGGTCAGCTGACTTGACCGGGCCCCGACGTGATCCACCGTCAGTCACCCGGGTCCGGGTCACCAGTCGGGACGATCAGGCGGGTGAAGCGGCCCGGCTTCACCCGTGACTGCGCTCATCGGGTGATCAATCCAGTGCCAGCGCCTCCGCGAGGACCTCGTGGAGCACGGTTTCGGCGTCCGCGACGGGGCCGGCCGACCGCCAGGCGACGAACCCGTCCGGCCGAACGAGGACGGCGCCCCCGCGGGTGACGCCGTGGGCCTGCGCCCAGTCCGCGTCACCGTCCGTGACCAGGTCCGCTCCGGTTCCGGTGCCCACGCGGTAGGAGGTGAGCGGGACCGGGATCCGCTGGGCCAGCCGGACGGCGGCGCGGTGCCAGCCGCTGGGGTCACCGGCGTCGGACAGCAGGACCGGCGTGCGCTCGTACAGGTCGAGGGTGGAGACCCTCTCCTGTGCGCGCCGCACCCACAAGTGCGGGGCCCGGCTGCCGGGCTCGCCGGACAGGTCGAGGTTCTCCGGTACGACGGCCGCCGCCGGGTCGGCGCCGACGACCGCGCCCTGGGGGTAGCGGTAGCCGAGGGCGACGTTGAGGATGCCACGCTGACGGCCGCCGCCGGCGCCGGGCGGTGGGGTGAATCCGGGGTGGCTGTGCTCGGCCGAGCGGACGGCGGCGCGGGCGCTGGTCGCCTCCGCGACCGGGCGGCGCTCGGTGTCGTAGCTGTCGAGGAGCTTCTCCCCCGCCCAGCCGCCGAGGACGGCGGCCAGTTTCCAGGCGAGGTTGTGCGCGTCCTGGATGCCGGTGTTGGAGCCGAAGGCCCCGGTGGGCGACATCTCGTGGGCCGAGTCGCCGGCCAGGAAGACCCGCCCCGAGCGGTACCTCTCGGCGACGCGCTGCGCGGCGTGCCAGGGAGCGCGCCCGGTGATCTCCACGTCGAGGTCCGCCACGCCGACGGCGCGGCGGATGTGCTCGATGCACCGCTCGTCGGTGAACTCCTCGAGGGTTTCGCCGTGTTCGGGGTGCCAGGGGGCGTGGAAGACCCAGTGCTCGCGGTTGTCCACCGGCAGCAGTGCTCCGTCGGCGTCCGGGTTCGTCAGATAGCAGACGATGAAGCGGCGCTCGCCCACGACGTCGGCGAGGGCTCGGGAGCGGAAGGTGACGCTGACGTTGTGGAACAGGTCGCCGGGGCCGCTCTGGCCGATGCCGAGCTGTTCGCGGACGGGGCTTCTGGGGCCGTCGGCGGCGACGAGGTAGTCGGCGCGGACGGCGGTGTGCTCGCCCGTCTCCCGGCTCTTGAGGACGGCGCCGACGCCGTCGGGGTCGCTGTCGAACGACAGCATCTCGGTGTTGAAGCGCAGTTCGCCGCAGAGTCGTGCGGCCTGGTCGAGCAGGACCGGCTCCAGGTCGTTCTGGCTGCACAGGCACCAGCTGCTCGGGCTGAAGCGGGCCAGTCCGCCGCCGGGGTCGATCTCCTTGAACAGCCATTCGCCGGCGTCGCCGACCAGGGTGGGCGTCTGCAGGATGCCGTGGTTGTCGGCCAGGGTGGCGGCGGCCCGGTGGATGCCCTCCTCGGCGCCTGCCACCCGGAACAGCTCCATCGTGCGGACGTTGTTGCCGCGGCCGCGCGGATGGATGGAGGTGCCGGCGTGCCGCTCCACCAGCAGATGGCGCACTCCCAGACGGCCCAGGAAGAGCGACGTCGACAGGCCGACCAGGGAGCCGCCGACGATGAGCACCGGAACCCTGAGGGTGCGATGGTCGGCCTGATCGGCTCGTTGGTTCATGACGCTCGCCTTCCGCTCGTCGCCCGTTCGCCCGTCCGGATCGGTCCGGGTTCTCATGCATGCCCCGGGAAGCTGACGACACCTCAGACTTCACCCGCCTGGCACCCGGTGAGCGGCACGGGGCGGGCAGCTGACGGTGTGTGAGTACGGCGAGGGGCGAGAAGGCAAGCATCGACACTCCGGGCCGGCGAACCGTACGGGCGCCGTGCCGCGCGGCGTGCGGGTCGCGCGCGTCCGCGTTTCTTCACCCAACGCACGCAAGGTGCCCTTGAGTTCAGCGCGCAACGGTGTGAGATTACGAATGACCAACGCTCGGCACGCAGGTAAACGGGACGGACCACGGGGGACTGATGGCCGATTGCCCGAGCACGCGCATCGGAGTCGCCGGATACGGCTACTGGGGGAGCAAACATGTCCGAGTACTGACAAGCCTGTCCGGTGTCGAGGTCACGGTCATCGAGCCGGACGAGGAGCGCAGACGCCGGGCCCGGGCCGACCATCCCGGAGTGGGCGTCGTACGGGACCTGGACGACATGCTCGACGGACTCGACGGCGTCGTGGTGGTCACCCCGCCCGCGACACATGCCCGGCTCGCCCTGAAGGCGCTCGCCGCCAAAGTGCCCACCCTGGTCGAGAAGCCGCTGGTGCTGCTGGAGGAGGACGGCGTCGCTGTGGTGGAGGCCGCGCGGGCGGCCGGCGTGCAGCTGATGGTCGGTCATGTCTTCGCGTACGACGCGGCCGTCCGCAAGCTGCGGGACGTCATCGCCTCCGGCGAGCTCGGCCGGGTGCTCCACATCGACTGCGCGCGGCTGAGCCTCGGGCGCTACCGGCAGGACTGCGACGTCGTCTGGGATCTGGCGCCCCATGACATCTCGATCGTCGCCCATCTGCTCGGCGAGCTGCCCGCCACGGTGTCGGCGTGGACCCATCGGGCGGTGCGGGCGGCGCACGCCGATGTGGCTCACCTCCGGCTGGACTTCGCGGAAGCGGGCGTTCCCGCCTTCGTACACGTCAGCTGGCTCGCCCCGGAGAAGGTCCGGCGCATCACGGTCGTCGGCGAGAAGAAGACCGCCGTCTACGACGACCTGGCCGGGGACGAGCGTCTGACGATCCACGACGTCGGTGTGGAGCTGCCCGACGGTGACGGCGGCACGGACGCCGGCTGCCGGGTGGTGCACCGCTCCGGTGACATCGTCTCCCGGCCTGTTCCCGGGGCCGAACCGCTGATGGTGCAGGACGCCCATTTCGTCGACTGCGTGCGCGCGGGCACATCGCCCGCGACCCCCGGCGAACAGGGCCTCGCCGTCGTCCGGGTCCTGGCCGCCGCGGACCGGGCGGCGAGCACGGGAACGCCGGCGGCCGTGCCGCGGCGCCGCACGGCGGCGGGTACGGAGTGGGGCCGGCGGTCCGTCGAGGTGGCCTCGTGACCGGGGCGCCCACACCCCTCCTCTCGTGTCGTGCGGACCGAGCGGTTCGAAGGGGGTGCGTGTGATGTCCGGGTCCGCCGAACCGGCCGACACGGCCCCGCCCGAGGAGACGGGCGTCCGCCCGTCCGGACGCCGCGCGGCCCGTCTGCTGCCCGCGGGACGCAGGGCGCGGGCAGTCCTGGTGGCCGTGCTGACCGTGGTGGTCACGGCCGGGATCGGGCTGGGCGTGGCGTTCGCCTTCCCGACGCAGTACGCGGCCCGGGCCCAGCTGGTCTATCTGCTCGGGGACGAGCAGCCCACCGGGTTCCTGCGCGAGGACCGCAACCTCTCGACGCAGGTGCAGCTCCTGCGGAGCCGGGCCGTCCTCGAACCGGTCGCCCGCAAGCACGGCCTGACGGACAAGGACCTCGGCCGCAAGCTGCACATCGATCTGGTCTCGGGCACCGAGGTGATGAACCTGCGGCTCGACGACCCCTCGCGCAGAGCCGGGCGGACGGTGCTGCAGGAGGTCCTCGACCAGTACATGACCGTGGCCGACCATGTCGCCCCGTCGACCCTGCGGACGTATCTGAACAAGCAGCTCGCGGACGTGCGCGACCAGATGCAGAAGCCCGGGCTGTCCGGCTCCGAGCGCCAGACGCTGCTGGAACGGCAGATGACGCTGCTCGACCGGCTGGACAGCGTCAACCTGGCCGGTGCGCAGGTGAAGGTGGTCGTGCCGCCGTACTCGGATCCCGACGCGGTCAGTCCCAGGCCGCTGTTCGGGCTGGTCACCGGGGCACTCGTCGGGGTGCTGGCCGTGGGCTGTCTGACGCTGTGGCAGGCGCGCCGATGGGCACGGGAGTGAGGACGGCATGAGCCGGTCCAGGGCGTCCCGTCCGCGCGCGGTCGGCCGGCGCGGGCCGCGCGTCCTGATGTACCACTTCTTCGGCGACGTGCCCGCCGAGGCGGATCCGGCCGGCCTGTTCGTCCGTCCGAAGGCGCTGGCCGAGCAGCTGGGATGGCTGCGGCGGCACGGCTGGCGGGCGCTGACCCTGGACGAGTATCTCGCCGCCCTCGACGGAGCTCCGACGCCTCGGCGCTCGTATCTGCTCACGATCGACGACGCGCATGAGTCGGTTCTGAAGACCGCCGCGCCCCTGCTGGCCGCGGCCGGTGTCCCCGCGGTCCTGTACGTCCCGGCGGGACTCCTCGGCGGCCGGGTGTCCTGGTCGTCCCACACCGTGTACGGCTCCGAGCGGCTGCTCGATGCCCAGCAGGTGCGCGAACTGGCCCGCGCGGGCGTCGAGATCGGTGTGCACGGGCACGACCACACCAGACTGCGCGGGCTGGGCCCGGCGGACCTGGCCCCGCATGTCACGGGCGCCCGGGACGTGCTGGCCATGGTCACCGGCGGTGTACCGAGAACGTTCGCCTATCCCTACGGCACCTGGGACGAGGCGTCCCGGCGGGCGGTGGCCGAGGCGGGCTATCTGGCGGCCTTCGCGGTGGCCCGCCGGGGCGGACGCTTCGCGGTGGACCGGATCGGCGTCTCGGCCGGGGACTCGCTGATCGTCTTCCGGTTCAAACTCTCCCTGTTCTACCGGCTGCTGTCCCGCGCGGCCGGGCGGGCCTGGCGGCTGCGCCATGCCGTCCGCCGGGTCGTCGCGCGAGGGCCGACATGAGGGGTACCGGCGGGGGCACGGCGGACGGCGGCCAGGCCCTGAGGTCCACCGCGGCACCCGCCGAGGACCCCACGGCCCGCCGTTCGCTCATCGTGTCCGGATGGACACTGACCAGCCGGGTCGGCGGGCTGGCGCGCGTGCTCGTCCTGGGCGCCACCCTCGGCCCCACCCTGTTCGCCAACGGGGTCCAGACCGCACTGGTCGTGCCGAACCTGGTGTTCACGGTCGTCGCGGGCTCGCTGGTGATGATGACGGTCATCCCCGCCCTGGTACGGGTCGGGGACGACGCGGGACAGGACCGTGCCGTCGAGGTGCTGGGACGCATCAGCGCCCGCCTGCTGCTCGCCGCCGCCTGCTGCACACTCGCCCTGGCCTGCGCCTCGCACCTGGTCGCGCGCCTGCTCAGCCTCGGTGTCCACGGCCCGCAGGCCGCGCAGGTCCATCGGTCGCTGACGCTGCTGGTGATCCTGGTCTCCCCGCAGATCGTGCTCTACGTCGTGGCAGCCCTGGGCGTCGCCGCGCAGCAGGCGCGCGGCCGGTTCGCGCTGGCGGCGGCCGCGCCCGCCGTGGAGAACGCGGTGGTCGTCGCCGGTGTGCTGCTGGCGGACGTGTGGTTCGGACCGGTGCGGCAGCTCGGGAGCGCGCCGGTCGGCTTCGTCGTGGCGGTCGGGATCGCCTCGACGGCCGCCGTCGCCGCCCATGCCGCGATCCAGGTGACCGGGGCCGCCCGGGCCGGGCTGCGAGTACGGCCGAGGCCGGGCCTGAAGGGGGACGCGGACGCGCTGGCGGCCGCCCGGCGGCTGCGCGGCTCGGTCGGTGTGGCCGCGTTTCCGTCCGCGGGGCTGGGCGCGATGCTCCTTGCGGCCACCACCGTGCCGGGCGGGGTCCTGCTCATGCAGGTGGCCTACCAACTGTTCGCCGCGCTGTCCTATCTGGGCCCACGCGCCGTCTCGATGGTCGTACTGCCGCTGCTGTCCGCCGTCGCCGGCCGGTCGAGCGGGCGGGCGTACGCGGCCGCCTGGCACTCAGCCCTGTTCTACACAGTGGCGGCGGCCCTGCCCGCGCTGGTGCTGCTGGCGGTCTTCGCGCGGCCGACCGCCGACCTGCTGTTCTGGTTCGAGGGCGAACAGGCCGTGCTGCTCGGCCGGTTCGCGGACTGCCTGCTCGTCGTGGCGGTCGCCCAGCTCGTCGGCGGGCTGCACGACGTGGGCCGCCAGGCGCTGTTCGCACGGCTGGAGCACCGGGTTCCGGCGCGGGCGAGCGCCTGCGCCCTGGCGGCCGTACTGCTCACGTGCGCGGTGTCACCGGCGTTCGACGGCGCCCACCGTCCGCTCGTGCTCACCGGCGCCGTACTGCTGTCGGAGGGCGCGGCGGCCGCGGTCGTGCTGGCGCGGCTGCGTACGACGCTGAAACCCGAACCGCTGCTCGGCGCACCACTGCTGTGGGCTCTTGCGGTCGGCGCGGTCACGCTGGTCCCGGTCGCTCTCGCCGGCCGGTGGGTGCTCGCGGTCGCCGCTCCCGCCCCGGCGGCAACGCTCGGGATGCTGCTGGTGATCGGGCCGGTCGCTCTTGTCGCGTATGCCGTCGTGCTGCGGCGCGTGATCCCCCGGCTGGGGGTGGGGGCGGGATGAGCGGCGTCGAGGCGCACCGCAGTGCCGGGCCCGCGCGTCTGCGGTGGGCAGTGCTCGTGCCGGGTGCCGCGTCGGTGGCGTTCGGGGTGAGCCTGGTCGCGTCCGCGGGCAACCCGGTGCTCGGCTGGACCGTGCTGGGCGCTCTCACGCTGTGCGCCCTGATCGCGGTGGTGGCCTGGCGTCCGGTCGTCGGCACGTATCTGTATGTGTCGACGGTCTGTCTCGTCGCCGGCATCGACCGCGACACCCTCATCCCGCTGCTGCGTCCCAACGAGGCGCTGCTCGCGGTCGTGCTGATCGGCGCCGCGGTCGGCGGGTGGTACCGGTTCCTCGGCGGGGCGCGTTCCCCGGTGTCCTTCACCCGGGTCGATCTGGCGCTCGCCTGGTTCCTGCTGTTCTCCACCGTGTGGCCGGTGACGTCCGTGCTGGTGCGCGGGGCGTGGCCGACGCCCCTCGACGTGGCCTCGCTGCTGCCGGTCTGCAAACTGGTCGCGCTGTATCTCCTGGTGCGGGCCACCGTGTTGACGGAGCGTCAAAGTGCCTTGCTGGTGCGGCTGATGGTCCGGTCGGGGGCCGTCGTCGCGCTGATCGCCCTGCTGCAGACCCTGCATGCCGGCCCGGTGATCGCTGTGCTGCACCGGTTCTACGCGCCCGACGAGTCCGCGGGCGAGGTGGGCGACCGGGGTGGCGCCACGCTGGGCTCACCGCTGTCGACCGGTGATGTCGTGGTGATCGCGCTGGTGCTGCTGCTCTGCTGTCACCGGCGGGCGATGCTGGGCCGCAGGGAGAGCCTGGTGCTGGGCATCGTGCTGTGCGCCGGGGTGCCCGCCGCCGGGGAGTTCTCCACCTGGATCGCCGCGGTCGTGGCGCTCGGGCTGCTGCTGTGGCGGATGCCGGAGCTGCGCCGCCCGGCGCTGCGGGCCACGCCCCTCGTGGCGGTCGCCGCGGTCGTCGGGGCTCCGGCGTTTCTGCGCCGGGTGGGCGAGTTCTCAGGATCGGGGGTGCCCGAGAGCTGGCTCGGGCGCTGGGACAACCTGTCGAACTTCTTCCTGCCGCGCTTCGACATCACGCACATCGTCCTGGGAGTGGCCCCGAACCCGGTGCTGGATGCTCCGGAGACCTGGCGCGAGGTGATCTATCTGGAGTCCGGCTATCTGTACTTCCTGTGGATCGGCGGCATTCCGCTGCTCGTCGCCTTCGTCCGGCTCTCCGTCGAGGTGCTGCGGGCGGTGCGCCGTGACCGGCTCGGACCGGGTGCCGCCGCCGGGTGCGCGTCCGCGCTGGAGATCCTCTGGTGGGTGCTGCTCGTCCTCACGGTCCTCGATCCGCATCTCACGGTGCGCGGCACCGGAGACCTTCTCTTCCCGCTGCTCGCTCTCGCGAGGGGACAGTCACGTGACCGACAACCCGCTTGAGGACGGCACCGTTCGACGGGTGCGCCGCCCGGTGCGTGCGGCGCACCGGGCGCTGGACCTCGTGGTGACCACGGTCCTCCTGGTGCTGCTGGCCCTTCCCATGCTGGTGATCGCGACGGCGGTACGGATCGGCAGCCCCGGGCCCGCGTTGTTCCGTCAGCCGCGGGTCGGCCGGTTCGGCGAGCCGTTCGTCATGTACAAGTTCCGTTCCATGCGCGTGGGCGCGGGCGAACAGGGTGAACGCGAGCAGATCGCGGGCGAGTTGCGCGGCGAGCGGCTGCCCGAGCGCGGCAGCTTCAAGCCGGACCGCGATGTGCGCGTGACGCGCCTGGGGGCCGTGCTGCGCAGGACCAGCCTCGACGAGCTGCCGCAGCTGCTCAATGTGCTGCGAGGGGACATGGCCCTGGTGGGCCCGCGTCCCTGTCTGCCCTGGGAGGCGGAGATGTTCCCGCCGGAGTTCCGGCCGCGGTTCAGCGTTCCGCCCGGGATCACCGGTCTCTGGCAGGTCAGCGGCCGCAGCAGGCTGAGCACCCTGGACATGCTCCGGCTCGATGTCGCCTATGTGCGCAGCCGGTCCCTGGGAACCGATCTGCGCATTCTGCTGCGCACCGCTCCGGCGCTGCTGAGGGGGGACGGCGCCCGATGACGACTCTCTTCGTGGCGACGACGGGCGGCCATCTGGCCCAGCTCGTCGAACTCGCGGACCGGCTGCCGGTGGACGGGGCGTCGGTCTGGGTCACGCACGACAACGAGCAGAGCAGGTCGCTGCTGGCCGGCCGCGACGTCATGTATGTGCCGTACATGGGGCCTCGGAGCGTGTCGGGCGTCCTGCGCACCCTGCCGCGTGCCGTCGGGCTGCACGCCGGTCGCCGTATCACCTGTGCCTGTTCGACCGGGTCGGGACTGGCCCTGGCGTATCTGCCGTATCTGGCAGCGCGGGGTGTGCGCTGCCACTACATCGAGAGCGTGGCGCGGGTCGTGGGCCCCTCGCTGACCGGGCGCGTTCTGCGCCGGGTGCCCGGAGTGCTCACCTACACCCAGTATCCGCAGTGGAGCGACGGCGGTTGGCGCTACGAGGGAAGCGTCCTCGACCGCTACCGTGCCGTGCCGGCCGCGGGCGGTACGGGAGACCCGCTGCGGGTGGTGGTGACCGTGGGCACCGCCACGGAATATCCCTTCCGTCGGTTGTTCACGCGGCTGTGGCAACTGCTCGCGCCGGGCGGCCCGTTGGAGCGGCGAACCGGCCGGACGGTCGAGGTGTTGTGGCAGACCGGCGGCACCCCGGTGGCCGGACTGCCGCTGCGGGCCACTCCGTTCCTGCCCGCGCGGGAGCTGAGCAGCGCCGTCGCGCGCGCCGACATCGTGGTCAGTCACGCCGGTGCCGGTTCGGCGCTCGCCGTACTCGGGGCGGGGCGCTTCCCGGTGCTCGTCCCGCGCACGCAGCGCCACAAGGAGGCCGTCGACGACCATCAGGCGCAGCTCGCCGAGGAGTTGGTCCGCCGGGGCCTCGCGCTGCGTGCCGACGCCGACGACCTGACCGTCGAGCAGCTGCTCGCCTCGGCCGCGAAGGGGGTGCTGCGGGACGACGACGCGCCCGCCTTCGCACTCGCCTGACCTCGCATCACCGGACGACAGCAATGGGGGACCGGACAGATGAGCAGCGCATCCACCCACGACCGCACGACCGCCCACGACATCGTGCCGGTCGACCCGCGCACGGACGCCCGCTGGCTGCGGCTGGCCGGATCGCAGGCCGGCAGCGTGTTCACCTCGCCGCCGTGGATCAGCGCGGTGTGCGGGACCTACGGCTTCAGTCCCGAGGCGCGGATCGCCGTGGACCGCACGGGAGCGCCGGTGGCGGGCTTCACCTGGGCCGTCGTGGACGACCTCTGCGGCAGGCGAACGGTCAGCCTGCCGTTCAGCGACCGTGCCGAGCCGCTCTGCGACTCCGGCGACCTGTGGCGAGAGCTCGCGCGCGACTGCCTCGGCTCAGGTGTGCCGTTCAGCGTGCGGTGCTTCGACGGCTCGCCGGTGTCGCGCGACCCGGGCCTGGTCCGAGTCGGGGAGGCGGCCTGGCACGGGACTCCGCTGTCGGGGCCCCTGGACGCCGTGTCGGAGCGGTTCTCGCGGGGCGTCCGGCGCAACATCCGGCTGGGCCGGCGCCGGGGTGTACGGGTGCTGGCGAGCACCGAACAGTGGGCCGTGCACGCGTTCCACCGGCTCCATGTGGGCCTGCGCAAACGGAAGTACCGGCTGCTGGCCCAGCCGCTCGGCTTCCTGGACCGCGTCTGGGAGGAGTTCGCCCCGCGCGACGGCGTGGTGACGTTCCTGGCGTACATCGACGACGAGATCGTGGCCGGAGCCGTCTACCTGGTCTGGAACGACGTCCTCTACTACAAGTACTCCGCGTCGGACCTGGACAGGCTGACCGCCCGGCCGAACGAGGCCATCGCCTGGTCCGCGATCCAGTGGGCGGTGCAGCGGGACCTGACCCTTCTGGACTGGGGCCTGTCCGACCTGGACCAGCCCGGGCTGCTCGCCTACAAGCGCCGCTGGGGCTGCGTGGAGAAGCGCATCGGGACCTGGACGGCGCGCCCGGCACACGGCACGGACGCCGAAACGGGCCGGCTGCTGCGCAACCTCACGGACCTGCTGACCGACGACGCCGTGCCCGACGACGTCACGGCCAGGGCGGGCGCGCTGCTCTACCGCTACTTCTGCTGAGCCGGCGTCAGGGGAGCTTCCATGCACAGCGCACACGGCCGCCGGGTCGCGGTCCTGGGACAGGGCTACGTGGGACTGCCGCTGACCATGCGGGCGGTCGAAGCCGGTTTCGACGTCGTGGGGTTCGACGTCGACAAGGCCCGGGTCGACCTGCTGGCGCGCGGTGAGTCGTTCATCGAGGACATCGGCCCCGCCGCCGTCGCCGAGGCGGTGGCCACGGGCCGCTACCGCCCCACCTGCGACCCCGGCCACCTTCAGGGCTTCGACGTCGCCGTGGTCTGCGTACCGACGCCGCTGCGGGACGGAGCACCCGACCTCACCCATGTCGAGCAGGCGGCACGTCTGCTGTCCGGACATCTGCGCCCCGGCTGTCTCGTGGTCCTGGAGTCCACGACGTATCCCGGAACCACCGAGGAGGTGTTCCGGCCCCTGCTGGAGGGCGGCGGCGCGCTGCGGGCCGGCCGCGACTTCCGGCTGGGATACAGCCCGGAACGCATCGACCCCGGCAACCCGTCCTGGCACCTGGCCAACACGCCGAAGATCGTGTCGGGGGTGGACGAGGACTCGCTGCGTGCGGTCGGTGAGTTCTACGGCCGACTCGTGGACGTGGTGGTTCCGGTGCCGGGGCCGCGCGAGGCCGAGCTCGCGAAACTGCTCGAGAACACCTTCCGGCACGTCAACGTCGCTCTGGTCAACGAGCTCGCGATGTACTGCCGGGCCGCCGGGGTCGACGTCTGGTCGGTGCTCGACGCGGCCGGCACCAAGCCCTTCGGGTTCATGCGCTTCACCCCGGGCCCCGGGGTCGGCGGCCACTGTCTGCCCATCGACCCGTCCTATCTGTCGTGGCAGGCGCGGCGGTCGCTGGGCTCCGGTTTCCGGTTCGTCGAACTCGCCAATGACGTCAACGACCGTATGCCCGACTACGTCGTCACGCGGGCGATCCAGTCCCTGAACCGCCGGCGCAAGGCGGTCAACGGCAGCTCGGTGCTTCTCCTCGGGCTGACGTACAAACCCAACTCCCGTGACGCCCGCAAGTCCCCGGCGCTCGCCGTCGCCCGGCAACTGGCGGCGCTGGGAGCCGAGTTGAGGGCCGTCGATCCGCTGATCGCCCCTGCGGACGTGCCCGAGGGCATCACGATGGTGCCGTGCGACGACGCTCAACTGGCCTCGGCCGACCTGGTGGTCGTGCTGACGGACCACGACGCCATCGACTGGAGGGTGGTCGAGCGGCACGCCGGGCGCGTTCTCGACACCCGCAACCGGCTGCGGGCCGCCTCCGCCGACGGGTTGTGAGCCATGACCGACGGGCGAGGTGAGGTGTCGGTGACCGTGTCGTCGCGGCCGTCCCCCGAGGTCCTCACGGACTGGGACCGGCTGGTCGACGGGACACGGGGCGGCGACGTCGCCCAGCTGTCGGCGTGGGCCGCGGTGCGTCGGGAGGCCGGATACTCGCCCCGGTATGTGCTGGCCCGGCAGGCCGGGCGGCCGGTCGGCGGTGCGCTCGTCCTGCAGCGCGCCCTGCCGCTGCTCGGAACGGTGGGCTATGTCTCCCACGGCCCGCTGATCGCACCCGGTCCGGCGCGGGTCGCCGCCGTGCGGGCGGTCGGCGACGCGCTCACCGGGCTCGGCCGTGGGCTGGCCGGCCTGTTCGTTCAGCCGCCGTACGGCGCGGACGACGTCGCCGCGCACATGCTGGGGCGGGGATTCAGGCCGTCCACGGCCGGGGTGGGACCCGCCGCCTCGATCCGGGTCGATCTGACGGGCGACCTGGCGGAGGTCCTCGCCGGGATCCGGCCGAGCAACCGCCGCAGCATCCGCGGTGCGGAGCGGCGCGGCATCACCGTCCGCGAGGGGTGCGAGGACGACCTCCCGCTCGCCGCCGGACTGCTGTCCGACTCGGCGGCCCACCACCGCTTCGAGCCGTTGTCGCTGGACTATCTCCGTGTGCTGTACCGGGAGTTGGCCTGCGGCGGGCATGTGCGGATGTTCGTGGCGGAGTTGCGGGGCGTTCCCGCCGCCATGGTCCTGTGCACCGGCTGCGCGGGCACTCTCACCGGCCGCCTCGTCGGGATGCGCAGGGACGCCGAGGTACGCAGGGCCGATGTCGTACGGCAGGCCGACTGGCATGCCATCGCCTGGGCCAAGGCCCATGGGTACCGGGCCTTCGACTTCGGCGGGCTCGCCGTCGACCTGGTCGATCCGATCCGCCGGGGCGCGGACGACCTCGCGGAACGTCTCACCGGACCCGCCCGGTACAAACTGTCCTTCGGCGGTGAGCCGTTCCGCTATCCGCAGGCCGTCGAACTGATCTCCTCGCGTCTGCTGCGCCGTGCGTACGACTGGTCGAGCGGTTCCGGCTCCGGCGGTCGCCTCCTCCTCGATGCGGCACGGCGGGTGATGCGGGGCGGTGGCGCGGGGCGACGCAACGCACCGAAGTTCTTTGGCAGTTCTCGATCGCAGCACGGGCAGAGGGGTTAGCCGTTGCACCGACCGTACGCAGTCATGAGATTCGCTCTGCCCGCCCTGGCCGCGGCGCTGCTGATGTCGTGCGCGCCTCCGGCCGCGAAGATGCCGGACGCCGCCGGGCCGTCCGGCTCGCCGTCGCTCGCACATCGGACGCTTCGGGTCTATCTGACCGGTTACGCCTATCACGACAACTCCCCCGCCCGGTCGTCCACGATCTGCTGCCCCGTCCTGCACAAGTCCGCCGGGGGGAACGGCACTTACGACGACCCGATCACGGCGGCGGTCCCGGGCAGCGGCGCCACGATGGAGTGGCCGCCCGGGACCCGGTTCTATCTGCCGGGCATCCGGCGGTACGTCATCGTCGAGGACAGCGGGGCGAGCAGGACGCCCGCCGGGGTCGAGGGCCATCTCGATGTGTGGGTCGGCGGCAAGGGCGCGCCGGCGGACGAGGTCGAGGCCGAGATGGAGCGGATCACCGGCGACGTCACGGCCGAGCTCAGCCCGCCGCGTGGACGGCCCGTGATCGAGGGGCCGTTGTTCGCGCCGTAGCGATCACGCCGTGTCGGCCTTCGCCGTGCTGGGTGCCTGCGTGCCCGTGCTGCCGAAGCGGATTCCCCTGGCCTCCTTGCCCGCCGCGCTGAGCACGATGACCACCGCGAAGGCGGGCACCACGGTCCAGGTCATGGCGGCCGGATAGCCGTGGCTGTCGGCGATGGCCTCCTGGATGGGCAGGTTGAGGGCGGCGATGAGGTTGCCGAGCTGGTAGGTGACGCCGGGGTAGAAGCCGCGGATCGCGTCCGGGCTCATCTCCGTCAGATGCGCGGGGATCACGCCCCAGGCTCCCTGGACGCACACCTGCATCAGGAAGGAGGACAGCATCAGCCAGCCCACCGTCGTGGACAGCGTGAAGAAGGGCACGATCACGAGGCCGCCGACGGCGGCGATCATGATCGTACGGCGGCGTCCCAGCTGTTCGGACAGCGCGCCCAGCAGGGCGCCGCCGATGATGGCGCCGATGTTGTAGACGATGGCGATGGCGATGGACGTGTCCGGGGACAGTCCCAGGCCCTTCTTGACGAACGTCGGGTAGACGTCCTGGGTGCCGTGCGACATCCAGTTGAAGGCGGTCATCAGGGCCACGAGGTAGACGAAGCGCCTGAGCACCGCCGGGTTCTTGAAAACCTGGTAGGCGGGGGTGCGGTTGGCCTTGACGGTCTTCTCCCACACCTCGCTCTCCTCGACCCGGGTCCGCACCCACAAAGCGACCAGGGCGGGGATCAGGCTGAAGGCGAACAGTCCGCGCCAGCCGAAGGCGGGCTCGATGCCGAAGTAGGCCACGGCGGCGAGCAGATAGCCCAGCGAGTAGCCGCTCTGCAGCAGACCGGACCAGAAGCCGCGCCGCTCGGCGGGGATCTTCTCCATGGCGAGCGCCGCGCCCAGGCCCCATTCGCCGCCCATGCCGATGCCGTAGAGCAGGCGGAGTACCAGAAGCACCGCGTAGTTGGGGGCGAAGGCGCAGGCGAAGCCGACGACGGAGTAGAAGATCACGTCGACCATGAGCGGGACGCGGCGGCCCTTCCGGTCCGCCCACATGCCGAAGAGCAGGGCTCCGACCGGCCGCATGACGAGCGTCGCGGTGGTCAGGAACGCCATGTCGGTCAGGGAGACGTCGAAGTCGTCGGCGATCTCGCTGTAGACGAGGACGACCAGGAAGTAGTCGAAGGCGTCCATCGCCCAGCCCAGATAGGCGGCGAAAAAGGCGTTGCGCTGGTCCTTGGTGAGACCTGTTGCCTGCTCACGGACGGTGTTCAGCATGCACGTCCTCCCACGGATTCGAAGATCACGCTAGGCGCGGGCGGAGCGGTCGACAATGCAAAGATCAGCAAAGTGCAAACCACAATTGTCAAAAACCGTCGCTCAGTTGGCCGGGGTCCCTCTCGTCCCGGGTGTATCGGAGCGCTGTCGTCCGGTTGCGCAAGGTGAAGCACATCACGTTGGCCCGCACTGCCCTCGCGGGTAGGTTCCAGCGATCAAGGCAGAAGGACGTCGTACGACTTTCGCGAGCGCCAGTCCTTCCTGGGACCTTCCTCTGACGAGAGATACAGGACATGTCGGCTGATGCACCCTCGCACCACCCTCCGCAGCTCATCGGCGTAGTCGCCGAGTCCGCCTCCGGGGAGACGCGCGTCGCCGCGACCCCCACGACGGTGCGGCTGCTACTGAAGTGCGGCTACGAGGCCGTCGTCGAGACCGGGGCCGGCGAGGCCTCGGGCTTCGACGACCAGGCGTACGTCGAGGCCGGCGCGCAGATCGGCGAAGCCTGGAACGCGGATGTCGTTCTGAAGGTGAACGCCCCCACCGCCTCGGAGATCACCCGGCTGCGCGAGGGCGCGACCGTCGTCGGCCTCCTCGCGCCCGCGCAGAACCCCGAACTGCTGCAGGAGCTGTCGCAGGCCGGGGTGACCGCGCTGGCCCTGGACGCGGTGCCGCGCATCTCGCGGGCCCAGTCGATGGACGTGCTGTCCTCGATGGCGAACATCGCCGGGTACCGCGCGGTCATCGAGGCCGCGCATGTCTTCGGCAGGTTCTTCACCGGCCAGGTCACCGCGGCCGGCAAGGTCCCCCCGGCGAAGGTCCTCGTCGCCGGTGCGGGCGTCGCCGGGCTCGCGGCGATCGGCGCCGCGTCTTCCCTCGGCGCCGTCGTGCGCGCCACCGACCCGCGCCCCGAGGTCGCGGACCAGGTGAGGTCGCTGGGCGGCGAGTACCTGCCGGTGGACGTGGTCCAGGAGGCGAGCACCGACGGCTACGCCAAGGCGACCTCCGCGGACTACGACCGCGCCGCCGCCGAGCTCTACCACGAGCAGGCCCAGGACGTGGACATCGTCATCACCACGGCGCTGATCCCGGGCCGGCCCGCCCCGCGCCTGCTGACGGCCGCCGACGTGGCGGCGATGAAACCGGGCAGCGTCATCGTCGACATGGCCGCCGCGATGGGCGGCAATGTGGAGGGAACCGTGGCGGGCCGCACGGTGGTCACCGACAACGGCGTGACCATCATCGGCTACACCGACCTGGCCTCCCGGCTGCCCGCCCAGGCCTCGCAGCTCTTCGGCACCAACCTGGCCAACCTGGTCAAGCTGCTCACCCCCGGCAAGGACGGCCGGCTGACCGTCGATTTCGACGACGTCGTGCAGCGGGCCGTGACCGTGGTGCGCGGCGGCGAGATCACCTGGCCGCCGCCGCCCGTCGCGGTCTCGGCCGCACCCGCCGCACAGACGGCCGAGGCTGCACCCGTCGAGCCCGAGCCCGAGCGCCCGAGGCTCACACCCGCGCTCCGCTTCGGTCTGATCGGGCTCGGGATGCTCGCGATGTTCCTGCTGGTCGCCTTCGCTCCGGCCCAACTCGCCGAGAACTTCACGGTGTTCGCGCTGGCGGTGGTGATCGGCTACTACGTCATCGGCAAGGTGCACCACGCGCTGCACACACCGCTGATGTCGGTGACCAACGCGATCTCCGGGATCGTCGTGATCGGTGCCCTGCTGCAGATCGGGCACGAGAACACCCTCGTCACCGCACTGTCGTGCGTGGCGATCCTGCTGACGAGCGTCAACGTCTTCGGAGGTTTCGCCGTCACCCGTCGCATGCTGTCCATGTTCTCGAAAGGCTGAGCCGAGATGACCTCCACGACGGCCTCCCACGCGGCCGACCTGGTCGCCGCCCTGCTGTTCATCCTCAGCCTGGCCGGCCTGTCCCAGCACCGCACCTCCCGTGCCGGCGTCGTCTACGGCATCGCCGGCATGGCCCTCGCACTCATCGCCACGATCGTGGTGGCCGCGCAGAGCATCAGCGCCGGTGCGGTGGCGCTGATCCTTGTCGCCACCGCGGTCGGTGCGGCGATCGGGCTGTGGCGCGCCCGCAGGGTCGAGATGACGCAGATGCCCGAACTGATCGCGGTGCTGCACAGTTTCGTCGGCCTCGCCGCGGTGCTGGTGGGCTGGAACAGCTACCTGGAGGTGGAGTCGCACGGCGACGCGCAGACCCGGATCGGCGCCGACCTGCTGGGCATCCACCACGCCGAGGTGTTCATCGGCATCTTCATCGGCGCGGTCACCTTCACCGGCTCCGTCGTCGCGTTCCTGAAGCTGTCGGCCCGGATCAAGTCCCGTCCGCTGATGCTGCCCGGCAAGAACGCGCTCAACATCGGCGCGCTCGTCGCGTTCGTCGCGCTGACCGTCTGGTTCACGATCAGCCCCAGCCTGCCGCTGATGATCGCCGTGACCGCGCTGGCCCTGGCACTGGGCTGGCACCTGGTGGCCTCGATCGGCGGCGGCGACATGCCCGTGGTCGTCTCCATGCTGAACAGCTACTCCGGCTGGGCGGCCGCCGCGGCCGGCTTCCTGCTCAACAACAACCTGCTGATCGTCACCGGTGCACTGGTCGGCTCCTCCGGCGCCTACCTGTCGTACATCATGTGCAAGGCCATGAACCGCTCCTTCCTCTCCGTCATCGCGGGCGGCTTCGGCATCGAGGCACCGTCCGGGGGCCAGGAGGAGCAGGGCGAGCACCGCGAGGTGCGTGCCGCGGAGGCGGCCGAGATGCTCGCCCAGGCCCGCTCGGTGATCATCACGCCCGGTTACGGCATGGCTGTCGCCCAGGCCCAGCACCCGGTCGCCGAGCTCACGCGGCGGTTGCGCGAGCGGGGCGTGGAGGTCCGCTTCGGCGTCCACCCCGTCGCCGGCCGGCTGCCCGGCCACATGAACGTGCTCCTGGCCGAGGCGAAGGTGCCCTACGACATCGTCCTGGAGATGGACGAGATCAACGACGACTTCGCCGACACCTCCGTCGTCCTGGTCATCGGCGCCAACGACACCGTCAACCCGGCCGCCATGGACGACCCGAGCAGCCCGATCGCCGGTATGCCGGTCCTGCGCGTCTGGGAGTCGGAGCAGGTCATCGTCTTCAAGCGCTCGATGGCCTCCGGCTACGCGGGCGTACAGAACCCGCTCTTCTTCCGCGAGAACAGCGCCATGCTCTTCGGCGACGCCAAACAGAGCGTGGAGGCAATCCTGCACACACTCGGCTCCGACGGCCACCACGGGGAGTCATCGACGGGGCGGCAGACTTCGTTGGCGGGGCGCTGAGGCTTCCGCCGGACGGCCCTGCTCACGCCAGGAACGACAGCCGTACCGTGCGGTTCGGGTTGTCCTTGTTCGTGTCGACGAGGCAGACGGACTGCCAGGTGCCCAGTTCCAGGTGGCCGGCGATGACCGGCAGGGTGGCGTGGGGCGGGACGATGGCCGGGAGGACGTGGTCGCGGCCGTGGCCGGGGCTGCCGTGGCGGTGCTGCCAGCGGTCGTCGGCGGGGAGGAGGGTGTGCAGGGTGGCGAGGAGGTCGTCGTCGCTGCCGGCGCCCGTTTCCAGGACGGCGATTCCGGCGGTGGCGTGCGGGACGAAGACGTTGAGGAGACCGTCACGGCCGACGGCCGCCTCGCGCAGGAAGGTCTCGCAGTCGTGGGTCAGGTCGACGACCCTCTCCCTGGAGCCGGTGGAGACGTTCAGGATTCGGGTGGTGAAGGCATCTGACATGCCTCCATCGTGACCCATCCGCGCCGGTCCACACCGCAGGGCCGAGCCGCCCCGCACGGGAAGATCCGCGGCCTCGTCCGAGTTTGTAGAAGCGTGAACAACACGCGTGAGGTCGAGGCAGTCGTCGTAGGCGCCGGGCAGGCCGGTCTGTCCAGCGCCTATCACCTGCGGCGCACCGGTTACGAGCCGGAGCGCGACTTCGTGGTCCTTGACCACTCCCCCGGTCCGGGCGGCGCCTGGCAGTTCCGGTGGCCGTCGCTGACGTACGGCAAGGTCCACGGGATGCACTCGCTGCCCGGCATGGAGCTGACGGACGCCGATCCGGCGCGGCCGTCCTCCGAGGTCATCGCCGAGTACTTCGCCACGTACGAGCGCACCTTCGATCTGCGGGTGCGGCGGCCCGTGGAGGTGCGTGCGGTGCGCGAGGGCTCCGACGGGCGTCTGCTCGTCGAGACCTCGGACGGCGACTGGTCGACGCGGGCGCTGATCAATGCGACCGGCACCTGGGACCGGCCGTTCTGGCCGCGATACCCCGGTCAGGAGACCTTCCGCGGACGGCAGTTGCACACCGCGCAGTACCCGGGGCCCGAGGCCTTCGCCGGGCAGCGGGTGATCGTGGTGGGCGGCGGCGCCTCCGGCACCCAGCATCTGCTGGAGATCGCGCCGTTCGCGGCCGCCACCACCTGGGTGACCCGGCGGCCGCCCGTCTACCGCGAGGGTCCGTTCACCGAGGAGTACGGCCGGGCCGCGGTCGCGCTGGTGAAGGAGCGGGTGCGGCAGGGGCTGCCGCCCAAGAGCGTCGTCTCGGTGACCGGACTGCCGCTGAACGACGCGATCCGGCAGGGCATCGCCGACGGCGTCCTCGACCGGCAGCCGATGTTCGACCGGATCACGCCGGACGGGGTGGCCTGGAACGACGGGCGGCACGTCGACGCCGACGTCATCCTGTGGGCCACCGGCTTCCGCGCCGCGATCGACCACCTGGCCCCGCTACGGCTCCGCGAACCGGGCGGTGGCATCCGCGTCGAGGGCACTCGTTCCGTCGCCGACCCACGCGTCCACCTCGTCGGCTACGGCCCCTCGGCCAGCACCATCGGCGCCAACCGGGCGGGCCGGGCGGCGGTACGGGACATCCGGCGGCTGCTCGCCGAGAAGGCCGCGCACACCGAGGAGGCCGCGCACACCGAGGAGGAGCCCGCCGTCGCGTGACGGCCCACCGCGCTCACATCACGTGACGACCCGTCAGACTCACGTGGACGGCGACGCCTTCTTCTGGTTGGCGTTGAACTCGGCCACGTTGCGCTGGTGCTGGGCGAAGTCGGCGGTGAAGCGCGTGTCGCCCGGTTTGACGGTGACGAAGTACAGCCAGTCGCCCGGGGTCGGGCTGATCGCGGCGCGCATGGCGTCCTCGCCCGGGTTGTCGATCGGCGTCGGCGGCAGCCCCATGCGTTGGTAGGAGTTGTAGGGGCTGTCGACCTTGGTGTCGGTGGCGGTCGTCTTCAGGGTCGTGCGGTTGAGGGCGTAGTTGAGGGTGGAGTCCATCTGCAGAGGCATCCCGCGCTCGAGCCGGTTGAAGACGACCCGGGCCACCTTGCCCATGTCGGCCTTCGATGCGGCCTCGGCCTGCACGATGCTCGCGACGGTGACCGCCTGGTAGACGTTCATGGCGTTGCGCTGCGCACCGGCCGCGATCGGGGCGCCGTTGAACTTCCTGTCGGCCGTCCGGGCCATGGCCGTCAGCAGGGACTCGGGGGTCGCCTTCTCGGGGACGGGATAGGTCGCCGGGAAGAGGTAGCCCTCGGGGTTGCCCTCGGCGTCCTTCGGCAGCTTCAGATGGGCTTTCGCCACCGACTTCCTGGTGGTGCCCGCGGGCAGGGTGAGGGCCTTGTCCACGGCGGCGTAGATCTGGCTCGCGCGCCAGCCCTCCGGGATCACCAGGGACGCGGGCCGCGCGACCTCGCTGCTCCGGATCATCCACAGCGGTACCGCCACGGCGGTGCCGGCCACGACGGCCCCGGTCACGACGAGGACGAGCTTGCCGCGCCGCGTGAGTCGAATCTGGCTCCGTGGCGGAGTGTTCTTCTGCATGCGGGCACGGTAACCCGCATAACGCTACAAACCCGGCATATCTTCAGCTCGTCGGCTTCAGTTGGGCATCCCGGCGTACGAGAGCCGCATACCGCCCGTCCAGTTCCAGCAGTTCCTCGTGCGTGCCGCGTTCGGCGACGCTCCCGGAGTCGAGGACCGCGATCTGGTCGGCGCCACGGATGGTCGACAGGCGGTGCGCGATGGTGAGCGTGGTGCGGTCGGCCGACAGGGCGTCGATCGCGGCCTGGACGGCGGCTTCGGTGCGGTTGTCCAGGGCGCTGGTCGCCTCGTCGAGGATCAGGACCGGCGGATCGCGCAGGATGGTGCGGGCGATGGCCAGGCGCTGCTTCTCACCACCGGAGAAGCGGTGGCCGCGCTCGCCGACGATCGTGTCGTAGCCGTCGGGCAGGGACGCGATGTGGTCGTGGATCTGGGCCGCCTTCGCGGCCGTGCGCAGCTCCTCGTCGGTGGCGTCCGGCTTGGCGAAGCGCAGGTTCTCGGCGACCGAGGCGTGGAAGAGGTACGTCTCCTGCGAGACGACGCCCACGGCGCGCGCCAGGGTGTCGAAGTCCAGGTCGCGTACGTCGATGCCGTCGAGGGTGACGCGGCCGCCGCTGACGTCGTAGAGCCGCGGGACGAGGTAGCCGAGCGTGGACTTTCCGGCGCCGGTGGGGCCGACGATCGCGAGGCTGCTGCCGGCCGGGACGGTGACGTCGATGCCGTGGAGGATCGGCCCGCCCTTGTCGTCGTACCGGAACTCCACGTCCTCGAAGCGCACTTCGCCCTTGATCTGGTCCAGGTGGACGGGGTTGTCCCGCTCGGTGATGTCGATCGGCAGGTCGAGGTATTCGAAGATGCGCTGGAAGAGGGCGAGCGAGGTCTGGATCTGGACGCCGGTCGACAGCAGGCTGACCGCCGGGCGGAACAGGCCCTGCTGGAGCGAGACGAAGGCGACGATCGTGCCGATGGAGACCTGTGGGCCGCCCATCTGCAGGGCGATGCCCGCGGTCCAGTAGATGACGGCCGGCATGGCGGCCATGACGATCGTGATGACGGCCATCCGCCAGCGGCCGGCCATGTTCGACCTGACCTCGAGGTCGACCAGGCCCTCGGACTCCTCGGCGAAGGACCGCGTGAGCGAGTCGGAGCGGCCCATGGTGCGGCCGAGCAGGATGCCGCTGACGGAGAGCGACTCGGTGACGGTGGCGGCCATGGCGGCCATCTGCTTCTGGCGCTGGGTGGTGATCTTCTTGCGCTCGTTGCCGACCCGGCGGCTGACCCACACGAAGACCGGGAGCAGCAGCAGCGAGACGATGGTCAGCCGCCAGTCGAGGGCGATCATCGCGACGACGGTGGCGACCACGCTGGTCAGGTTGGAGACCAGGGAGGTGGCGGTGGAGGTGACCGTGGCCTGCATGCCGCCGATGTCGTTGGCGATGCGGGACTGGACCTCGCCGGTGCGGGTGCGGGTGAAGAACGCGAGCGACATGCGCTGCAGGCGGCCGTAGACGGCGGTGCGCAGGTCGTGCATGACGCGCTGGCCGACCGTCGTGGAGATCAGGGTCTGCAGGACGCCGAAGACGCTGGTGAGGACGGCGCTGAGGATCATGCCGAGCGCGAGCAGGCTGAGCAGGCCGGTGCGGCCCTCGGGGATCGCGACGTCGAGGACGGCCTTCAACAGGAAGGGCGTGGCCACGGAGACGAGCGACGCGGCGCCGACCAGCAGGCCGACGACGGCGAGACGGGCGCGGTAGGGACGGAAGAGTCTGAGGATGCGACGCACCTGCCGTGGCTGTTCCTTGGCGTCGGCAGGTGGTGTCCAGCGGGGTTCTCGATCGGGGTTCATGGGCTCCTACGGGAGGGGAGGACGAGAGCCGGCGCGCATCCGCTACGGCGCCGACTGGCGGAGCTTAGCTCATTGTTACCTATGCTCACAATGAAATAGGTCCTGATATTGTTCCCGCATGACGACCCCGGATCCCGACAGCCTGCTCGCCGAGCAACTGCTGCGGTTCACTCGGCGCATGCACCGCATCCAGAAACGCCAGATCGAACGGGCGGGCCTGGGGGTCACCCCGGCCCAGTCCCGGCTGCTGCGCACGCTGGCGCACTACGACGCGCCGCCGCGCATGGCGGACCTCGCCGAGCGCCTGGAGGTCGTCCCGCGCGCCGTGACCACGCTGGTGGACGGCCTGGAGGCGAGCGGCAAGGTCCGCCGGGTGCCCGATCCGACCAACCGCCGGGTGATCCGGATCGAACTCACCGAGGACGGGCACAAGGCCGTACGTGCGGTGTTCGCGGCCCGCAGGGCCGCCGCCGAGGAGGTGCTCGCACCGCTCACGGACGAGCAGCGCACGGTCCTCGGCGGGCTGCTGGACGCGCTCGTGGACGGGGTGCCCGAGCCGGCGGGGCGCTGCTGAGGCGGCTTCGGGGCGCGTTCGAGATGTAGCCGGCGGCGAGTTCGAGATGCAGGTGGCGTCGAGTTCGGGATGGAGCCGGCGTCGAGTGCGTCGGCGTTCTCGCCGTCCGTGGTCACGAGGCGCACCCCATGGTCACTCCGTGCGGGTCACACCGCGGATGATGATCTCGACCTCGGCGTCGAAGGTCTCGATGGCGTCGTTCTCCGCCCCTTCGAGGACCCGTTGCATGGTGGGGTAGCGCCCGGTCGCGATCCGCCGGCCGAGGTAGCCCCCGACCGACGCCCGCCACTGCGTCTCGTCGGTGCCGGTCTCCCGGCTCTGGCGCAGCTCGGTGACCTCGTTGCGGACGGCGCCGACCAGATAGGCGTTGAAGACGCCGAGGGCCGCCATGAGACGGCCGCCGCCGTCCGGACCCAGGGCGCTGGCCAGGGCCGAGGCGGTCGCCTCCATGACGTCCAGGGCGTTGGGGCCCAGATGTGGCCGTCCGCCGATCAGTTCGACGAACCATTCGTGTCGCAGGGCGCAGTCCCGGGTGGTGACGGCGATCGTGCGTAGCACCGCCTCCCATCCGGACACCGACTCCCCTCCTGATGCACCCCCGAGCGCGCCCGCGATCTCTCCGTACACCTGGTCGGCCATCAGGTCGAGCAGTTCTTCCTTGGTGGCGACGTAGCCGTACAGGCGCATCGGGCTCACCTGCAGTTCGGCGGCGACCTTGCGCATCGACAGGCCGGACAGCCCCTCGGCGTCGGCCAGCGCGACCGCGGCCGCCACGATCCGGCCGCGGTCGATCGGCACGACGGTCCGGCCACGCGGTTCGGGGCGCTCCCAGATCAGATCCACAGCGTCACCGTACGCCGTTCTGTTTCCGTACGCCGTATCACTTCCGTACGTCGTACGCTAACGTACGCTGTACGGAAACTCGGCGACTGGAGATCGGAATGAGTGCGATGAGCAGGACGAGTGAGCCGCGGATCGCGATCGTCGGCGGCGGAATCGGTGGCCTGGTGCTGGCGGGACTGCTCCACCGGTACGGGATCGCGGCCATGCTGCACGAACGAGACACCGGACTGGATGCCCGCGGCCACGGAGGCAGCCTCGACCTGCACCCTGAGTCGGGGCAGCGCGCCCTGGACGAGCTCGGTCTGAGCGAGGGCTTCCGGGCCGACGCCCGGCCCGAGGGCGAGGACCTGCGCATCCTCGACCCGGCCGGCAAGGTGCTCGGCCGCCATGCCCCCGAGCCGGGCGAGGGCACTCGGCCGGAGATCGACCGGGGAAGCCTGCGCAGGCTACTGCTGTCGAAGGTGCCGGACACCGCCATCGGCTGGGGGCGCCATGTGACCGGCGTCCAGCGGATTCCCACCGGCGGTCACCGGCTGACCTTCGTCGACGGCACGCAGACGCACTGCGACATCCTGATCGGCGCGGACGGCGGGCGATCCCGCATCCGCCCGCTCCTGACCGATGCGCGGCCGGTCCATCTCTCCGCCTACCTCCAGCTGACGATCACCGATGCCGACCGACGCAGGCCCCGGATATCGCAGTTCGTCGGACCCGGCAGCCTGATGGCCCTGGGCAACGACATCAACCTGGGTGCGCAGCGGTCCGGGGACGGCACGATCCGCGTCTCGGTGACCGTACGGACCGACGCCGACTGGATCGGCCGGCAGCGGTTCCACGACGAGGACTGGGCGGGCATCGTGACCCTGCTCCATGACATGTTCGCCGGCTGGGACCCGGAACTGACCGCCATGATCGATGCCTGTGACCCGGGGTCGCTGGTCGCACGGAACATAGAGGCTCTTCCCGTGGGCACCCGCTGGTCCTCGCGCCCGGATGTCACCCTGCTCGGCGACGCGGCCCATCTGATGCCCCCGGTGGGCGAGGGCGCCAACCAGGCGATGCTGGACGGTGTGATGCTCGCCCGGGCGATCGCCGAGCACGCCGACGACCCCGCCGCGGCGATCGCCGTCTACGAGACCGAGATGTTCGAGCGCACGGCAGCGATCGCGGCGGGCTCGGCGCGCATCGAGCGGATGGGTCTCGCACCCGACGCGGCCGAACGGATGGCGGCCTTCTTCGCATAGCCGCGCCGGGCCGGGCCTGCCCTGCCGTGCCCTGCCGTGCCGTGCCCTGCCGGGCCGGATCGCGGCGTATGCTCCGAAGGACACGGCCTACTCCTCGACGGGCCCCAGGTCGAGATCCGTCCTTCGAACGTGGCGCGTATCGTCACGTCGCTCATCTCGAGCCGGGCGGTCAGCAACGAGGAGATTCTGGTCGAACCCGAACTGCGCCTGCGGCGCTCCACCGCTCCCGCGCCGAGCGGCGCCTGATTCCTGGCTTGGTTTTCTGGCTTGGTTTTCTGGCTTGGTTCAGTGGCTTGGCTCACCGGCTTGGTTCAACGGTCGGGGCGGCCTGGGCCTTCAGGTTCGCCCTGTCCCCCATCACCACCACCGGATGCAGGTGCGGATCGAGCGTCCGCAGCAGATACTGCATGGCCGCCTTGGAGAGGCTGATGCAGGCCGACGTACCGCTGCCGTGGTCCAGGTGCAGCCAGATGCCGCCGCCCTTCTCGTCGCCCTGAGGACGGGTCGGGTCGTCGGGAGGGGTGCCCTTGAGGCGGTTGTAGTCGATGGCGATGACGTAGTCGAAGTCGTGCCAGTGCGACTTCGCCCACCAGTGCGGGGCCGCGAACGACGCGTCGTGGGTGTACGGCAGCCGGGAGCCCGGGTCGGCGAGGACGCCGCCCGCGTCGGAGAGGGTGAAGACGCCGACCGGGCTGCGGAGATCGTCCTCGTGGTGGTCGGTGGTCCAGCCCTTCCTGCCGTTGTGCGCGGGCCAACCGCGCTCCCGGCTCCAGATCCCGCCGTGCTTGGTGTAGAGCACGGCGGTGGACCGCGCGGACTCCCTGCCGTCGCCGTAGACCGCCAGGACCTGGCCGGAGTCGGCGGGGATGCGCCGGTGCAGGCGGTCGCCGATGCCGGGGATCCGGGTGCGGTCGACGGCGGGCCCGTGCGCGGCGGACACCTTGGCCGACGCGTCCTTGTCGCCTCCGTCGCTCTGATGTGTGCCGCCGCAGGCGGACAGCAACGCCAGCAGGGTCCCAAGGGCCACCGCAGCGACCGCTGTACGAGATGCACCGTTCTTTCGCATCGCCCCATTCTGTACCGCGCGCGGAAAACCGCTTGCTTTCCACCACGCCGCGCGGCGAACCTTTCACGGTTTGCTGCCGCCGTGCGCGGCTGTCCTCCCCACCCCTGACACGAGCCTCTGGGACGTCCGCCGTCATGCAGATACAAGACCTTCCGTACGCCGACCCGGGCACCCCGGACGCGCGCTCGGGTCCCCGGTTCCTGTGGTGGCTGGGCCGTCATCAGCCGGGCGGTCAGTTCAAGGCGCTGGCCTGGGGCCTGCTGCACTTCGCCTCCGTCTCCGCGCTGCCGTTCTGCGTCGGCGCGGCCGTGCAGGCGGCGGTCGACCACTCGGGCGGGCGGCTCGCCCTCGCGGGCGGCCTGTTGGCGGTGGCCGCGGTCGGCATCGCCCTCGGCGACACGTATCTGCACCGCGCCGCCGTCACCAACTGGATCACGGCCGCCGCCCGCGTCCAGCAGTTGCTCGCCCGCAAGGCCGCCCTGCTGGGCTCGGCGCTGACCCGGCGCGTCGCGGCAGGCGAGGTCGTCGCCGTCTCCACCGGTGACGTGGAGAAGATCGGGTGGTTCGTCGAGGCCGTCTCCCGGTTCACCGCGGCCGCCCTGACCGTCGTGCTCGTCTGCGTGGCCCTGGTCGTCTACCAGCCGGCGCTCGGCGTGGTCGTCGCGGCGGGGGTGCCCGTGGTGGCGCTGGCCGTGCTGCCGCTGCTGCCGCGGGCGACGCGGCGGGCCGACTTCCAACGCGAGAAGGCGGGGCGGGCCACCGAACTGGCCTCGGACACCGTCGCCGGTCTGCGGGTGCTGCGCGGCATCGGCGGGGAGGAGCTGTTCCTCGACCGCTACCGCAGCGCCTCCCAGGAGGTCCGCCGCGCGGCCGTGCGCAGCGCCCGCATGTGGGCCCTGATTTCGGCGATCCAGGTGCTGCTGCCTGGCCTGCTGATGGTCGTGGTCGTCTGGTACGGCGTATATCTGGCCCGCGAGGGCCGTATCACCGTCGGCGAACTGGTCACCGTCTACAGCTCGGTGATGATCCTGACCTATCCGCTGCGGCACTTCGAGGAGATCGCCATGGCGTACTCCTTCTCACGGCCCTCCGCGAGGCGGGCGGCACGGGTGCTGTCGCTGGAGCGGGCCACTGACGCTGGTGGGGTGCGGGACGCTGAGTTTGACGGTGCGCGGTCAGCCGGAGCGGATGGTGTGACGACCGCCTACACGGACGGTGTGAGGTCGGCCGAGGCGGACGGTATGAGGTCGGCCCATGTGCCCGGCGGTGATCTGTACGACCCCGCCACCGGTCTGCTGGCCCCCGCCGGGCGGCTCACCGCCGTGGTGTGCGGTGACCCGGACGCGGCGGGCCTACTCGCCGAACGGCTGGGCGGACACCCCGCCGAGCGGAGTCCCTCCGTGCTGCTGGGCGGGGTGCCTCTCGACGAACTGCCGCTGGACACGGCCCGCGAGGCGGTGCTCGTCCAGGACAAGGACCCGGTGCTGCTGTCCGGTTCGCTGCGTGAGCTGCTCGACGTGCCCGCCTCGGGTTGCGTCAGTGCGCGCGACGCGCTGGCGGCCGCCCAGTGCGCCGATGTCCTGGACGCGCTCGCGCAGGGGTCGTTGGACGCCGAGGACCCGATGGACACCCGGATCACCGAGCGGGGTCGGTCGCTGTCCGGCGGTCAGCGCCAACGGCTCGCCCTGGCCCGGTCGTTGATCACCGACCCCGAGGTGCTCGTCCTGGACGAGCCGACCTCGGCCGTCGACTCGCACACCGAGGCACGGATCGCCCGGGGCATGCGCGATCTGCGGGAGGGGCGCACGACGGTGGTGTTCACCTCCTCACCGCTCCTCCTGGACCACGCGGACCGGGTCGTGCTGGTGCACGAGGGCACGGTCGCCGCAGTCGGCGTGCACCGCGAACTGCTGCACAGCGAGCCCCGTTACCGGGCCGTGGTGACCCGGGAGACGGACGAGGAGGCCGCTCTGAGCGGCGTACTCGACGAAGCCCACAGGGACGCACTTCACCGCAACGAACTCCACCGGGACGAACTTCAAGAGATCGAGGAGTCGGCATGATCGGCGTGGCGCCACCGGCGTACGACCCGGCGGCCCCGACGACGGCGCACACCCTGCCCGTCGGCGCGCCGGCGACCGTACGTGCCTATGTGATCGAGCTGTTCCGGCGGCATCGCCGTGCCTTCCTGGTCCTGATGGCCGTCAACACGGTGTCCGTCGTCGCCTCGATGGCCGGTCCGTGGCTGCTCGGCGACCTCGTCGAGCGGGTCTCGGACCACGCACGCGAGCTTCATCTCCCGCTCACCGTCTCGCTGTTCACGCTCGCACTGGTCGTCCAGGCCGTGTTCGTGCAGCAGGTTCGGCTGCGCGGGGCGATGCTCGGCGAGCGGATGCTGGCCGACCTGCGCGAGGACTTCCTCGTACGGTCGGTCGGGCTGCCGCCGGGCATTCTGGAACGGGCCGGCACCGGCGATCTGCTGTCCCGCATCACCACGGACATCGACCGCCTCGCCAACGCGATGCGCGAGGCCGTGCCGCAGCTGACGATCGGCGTGGTGTGGGCGCTGCTGCTGCTCGGCGGACTCGTCGTCACGGTGCCGCCGCTGGCGCCCGCCGTCCTGGTGGCGGTGCCGCTGCTGGTGGTCGGCTGCCGGTGGTACTTCAAACGGGCGCCGTCCGCCTACCGTTCGGAGGCCGCCGGATATGCCGCCGTGGCCGCCGCCCTCGCCGAGACCGTCGACGCCGGACGCACCGTCGAGGCCCACCGCCTGGGCGAGCGCCGTATCGGCCTGTCGGATCGCCGGGTGAAGGAGTGGACGGCCTGGGAGCGCTACACCCTGTGGCTGCGGTCCGTGCTCTTCCCGGTCATCAACCTCACCCATGCGACCGTGCTCGGCTCGGTGCTGATCATCGGCGGTGTGTTCGTCCTGCAGGGCTGGATCGGGGTGGGCCAGCTGACCACGGGCGCGCTCATCGCGCAGATGCTCGTCGACCCGGTCAACCTCATCCTGCGCTGGTACGACGAGCTGCAGGTGGCCCAGGTGTCGCTGGCCCGGCTGGTCGGCGTGCGCGACATCGAGCCGGACACCGGGGACCGTGCGGTGGCCCCCGACGGCCGTGACGTGCACGCGGACCGGGTGCACTTCGGCTACCGCGAGGGCGTGGACGTGCTGCGCACGGTGTCCCTGCACGTCGCGCCCGGCACCCGGCTGGCACTGGTCGGGCCGTCCGGCGCGGGCAAGTCCACGCTGGGCCGCCTGCTCGCCGGCATCTACGCGCCCCGGGACGGCCACGTCACCCTCGGCGGTGCCGAACTGTCCCGGATGCCCGCCGAACGCGTCCGCTCCCATGTGGCACTCGTCAACCAGGAGCACCACGTCTTCGTGGGCTCCCTGCGCGACAACCTCCTGCTCGCCCGGACCTCCGCGACCGACGCGGAGCTCTGGGCGGCGCTGGGCGCGGTCGACGCGGACGGCTGGGCGCGGGCCCTGGACGACGGTCTGGACACCGAGGTCGGTTCGGGCGGCCTCGCCCTCACTCCGGCCCAGGCCCAGCAGATCGCGCTGGCCCGTCTGGTCCTGGCGGACCCGCACACGCTTGTCCTGGACGAGGCGACCTCGCTGCTCGACCCGCGTGCGGCACGCCACCTCGAACGCTCCCTCGCCCGCGTCCTCGACGGTCGCACCGTGGTCGCCATCGCCCACCGGCTGCACACCGCCCACGACGCGGACGTCATCGCCGTCGTCGAGAACGGCCGCATCGTCGAACTCGGCAGCCACGAGGAACTGGTGGCGGTGGAGGGCGGCGCGTATGCGGCACTGTGGCGGTCCTGGCACGGGTGATCCGGGCCGTACCGGGGCAGGGCCACGGCGGTGCGGGCGCCCGGCCGGGTCCGGGACGGTGCGTGCGGGAGCTCGGGCGGGGCTCGGGGGCGAGTGACCGGTCCGGCCGGGGTCTGCCGTACGGCGAGTTCCCGGCCGGGTCAGTAGCCGTAGCCGCCGCCACCGCTGCTGTTGCCGCTGTCCGTACTGCTGGCCGCCGGGGCGGCCGTCTTGATCGCCGTGCCCTTGTCGTTCATGACGTACCAGATCTTGTCGATGCCCTGTCCCTTCACATCGCCGGACGCCTGGTCGTTGGCGTAGTAGTACAGCGGGTGTCCGGCGTAGGTCACCTGCGCCTTTCCTCCGCCCTTCGTGGCGCCGATGAGGCTCGCCCGCGCCCCCTCGCCGGCGTGCGGCGTGCCCTCCATGTGCGGCCAGAGCTTGATGCACGCCGCGTCGCAGTTCATCGAGTTGGTGTTCTTGCCGTCCTCGGTGAACAGGTACAGCGTGCGTCCGCTGCCGTCGGTGAGGATGTTGCCGAGCGGCGAGCTGCTGACCTTGATCGTCGAGGAGTCCATGGCGGCCGGCGCCGGACTGTCGGCCTGGCTTCCACCGCCTGAGCTGCCGCTGGCACTGCCACCACCACTGCCGCATCCGGCCAGCGCCAGCGCCGACGCGAGTGCGAACCCGGCCACGGTCAACCTGCTGATGCTCATGATCTCTCCGTCCGTTTCGACGGAGGTTGTACGGGCGAAAAGCTGCGAGAGATTGCACCTGGCTCCGTTCAATCCTTTTGCCTGCTTCGTACGTACCTATGGGCGTGGAACTGTTCCCGCGCACCGACCGGCTCGACGACGCCTCGCTCGTCGCCGGCCTCGCGCTGGGCGACGAGCAGGCGGCGCTCGCCTTCGTCCGCCGCTTCCAGGACGCGGTCTTCGGCCTCGCCCTCTCGGTGACCCGCGACCGCGCCCTAGCCGAGGACGTCAGCCAGGAGGTGTTCGTACGAGCCTGGCGCGCGGCGGGCAACTACGACCCCCGGCGGGCCTCGGCCCTGACCTGGCTGCTGACCATCACCCGCAACGCCGCGATCGACGCCGTCCGGGCCCGGCGTCCCACTCCCGTGCTGGCCGAGACCCTGGAACGGCTGCTGGACGTGACCCTGCGGTCGGCCGCCGACACCGACGACACCGAGCGGCTGGCCCTGCTCACCCTGGAGAGCGAGCGCGCCCTCGCACGGCTGCAGGCCCTGCCCGAGGAGCAGGCCCGCGCGGTCGCGCTGGCCGTACTGGGCGGCTGCACCGCCGCCGAGGTGGGCCGGCACGAGAACATTCCTCTCGGCACCGCCAAGACCCGCATCCGCACCGGGCTGCGCAGGCTGCGCGACACGCTGAAGGAGGAGAGCCGTGACGGAACGCCACCCCGACGGGCAACGCCGCCCTGATGAGCAACGTCATCCTGACGAGGACGAACTGACCGCCCTTGCCCTCGGCACCCTCCCCGGCGAGCCGGGCGAGCTGCTGCGCCATCTCACCGCCTGTGTGACCTGCCGCGCCGCCTACGACGATCTGTCGGCGGCGGTCGACGCCGTCCTGCCCGCGGCCCCCGCGGTCGCGGCACCGCCCGGCTTCGACACCCGCGTCCTCGACCGCCTGGAGCTGCGCCGCCCCTCCCCCGCCCGCCGTTCGTACCGCACCCCGCTGCTGGTCGCCGCGGCCGCCGCGGCCGGGCTCTGTCTGGGCGCGGCCGGCACGGCACTGCTTCATCACGAGTCGGCCCCGGTGCAGGTGGCCGCGAGCGACCACGGGGCCCGGCTGGTCACCGGCTCGGGCGCACCGGTGGGCACCGTGGAGCCGAGCCGCGCCGGCACCCAACGCGTCCTCGTCATGCAGATCACGGCCGGCCGGCCCGGCACCCACTACACCTGCCGCCTGCTGCTCGAGGACGGCTCCACCCGCGACGCCGGCCAGTGGTGGATGCCGCAGTCCGGCCGGGCCACCTGGATCGCCTACGGGTCGGCCGGCTCCGTCGACCGCGTCGAACTGGTGACGGACGACGGCCACGTCTGGTCCTCGGCCGTACTGCGCGGCTGACGCGCGCCGCCGCCCGCCTCCTCCCGCCGTGCCGTTGCGCAGTCCCGAAAGGGGGTGGAAGGCTGGATATCGGCACGGGCTCGGGGAGCGCCCTGGGACCCGAGGTCCCTCCCGGTGCAGCCAGTGCTCCGCGCGAGGGCGGCCGGAGCCCGACGCGGTGAGAAGCGGGCCCGTCCCCATCATCTGGAGGTATCCGTGAACAGCGTCGACGGATGGGGAGACGACGTCTACCAGCCCGACGGATCCGAGCTCCAGGAGGACTCCGGACTGCTCGACGTGGAGGACACGCTCGTCGACGACGGTGTCGACGACCCTCTCGACCGCGGCTGGTCGCCTCCGGAGAGGCCGTGGGCGGTGGAGCGCGACGACGTGACGGCGGCGGAGCGCCGCCACGGGGAGACCCTGGACCAGCGGCTCGCCGAGGAACTGCCCGAGCTGGTGATGTCCGACGGCGACGGCATCGGCGACTGCGACGGCTCCGACGGGGAACTCCTGGACGACGAGGTCGGCGCCACCCGCTCCGGCCGTCTTGTGGCCCCGGACGAGGGGGCGCACGAGGACGAGGAGAGCGCGCTGGTCGCCACGGACGTGGGCATCGACGGCGCCGCCGCGTCCGCCGAGGAGGCGGCGATGCACATCGTCGACGGAGACGCCCTGTCCGGCTGACCGGACGCCCACCAGCCCGAGGAGGACGCATGCAGCAGGACAAGCAGCCCGACTACCACCCGGTGGTCTTCCGCGACCGTGCCGCGGGCTACGCCTTTCTGACCCGGTCCACCGCGACCAGCGAGCAGACCATCGAGTGGGACGACGGCGAGACCTACCCGGTGGTGGATGTGGAGATCTCCTCGGAGAGCCATCCCTTCTACACCGGCAAGGCACGCACGGTGGACACGGAGGGCCGGATCGCCCAGTTCGAGCGGCGCTACGGAGGCGGCGCGGGCCAGGGCTCGGGCGGCACGAGCTGAACCGCCGGCCGGCCGGCGCCCCGTCCCTCAGATGACGTTCAGCGCGGCCGCGCAGCCCACCCCGCCGAGCAGCATGAACACCGGCATCAGCACCTTGAGCTCGACCCAGCTGCCCGCGCGGAACCGCATGAACTTCGGCGGGCCGATCGGGTACCAGCGCTTGCGGCCCACCGGGATCGGCCACAGCACCGGGCAGCCGGACACCGTCAGCGCGTCCCCGATGTCGTGCACTATCGCGCCCAGCACGATCGGCAGCCCCAGCCACAGGTACTGCTGGCCGGGCTCCGTGAACAGCCAGTCCGAGCCGTTGCCCGGCTTGTCCAGGACCCCTGCGAGGATCCAGGCGCTGGTGGCGGCCAGCAGCCAGACCAGGACGTCGCTGCTGGAGCCGCGGGCCGCCCGCCACAGCAGGCCCTCGATGGCCAGGACCATGTGGACGAAGAGGATGGCGAGGACCGCCCAGCGGCCACCGGTGATGGCGATGACCGACGTACCCCCACCGATCAGGACCGCCCACAGCCAGGTGTGGGTGAGTGTGCGGTGGCCGCCGGAGCGGCGCGGGTCGCCCTGCTTCTTCGTCGCCTTGTAGACGGCGTAGGAGAGCTTGTCGACGATCTCGCACAGCCCGCGGGAGAGCGGACCGAAGGCCCTGGAGATGGTGGCGGCCTTGTGGTCCAGATCCGGGGCGAGTGCGGCTCCGGCGCAGATCAGCGCGCCGACCAGAAGGACCGGCCAGGGCATGGCATGTCCGGCCGCGGCGGCCGCCGCACCGACGCCGAGCCAGGCGGCCGCGCCCGACAATGAGTGTGCTGGTCCCATCATGGCCGTTGCCCGCCCCATTCCTCTTGTGCCGCTGTCCAGTTGACCGGGTGCTCTGACGCTCCGTCGGCGTCACAGCGTACTGCTCGTGATCTTCGTGCAAGCAACCGATTCCCCCATGGGCCGGGTCGCCAGGCAAGATGGGTGCGTGACCCTCATCGATCAGCTGCCGCAGACCGCCGACCCCGACGCCCTCTACGAAGCCTTCGAGTCGTGGGCCGAGGAACGCGGTCTCACGCTCTACCCCCACCAGGAGGAGGCGCTGATCGAGGTGGTCTCCGGCGCGAACGTGATCGTGTCGACGCCCACCGGGTCCGGCAAGAGCATGATCGCGGCGGGCGCGCACTTCGCCGCCCTCGCCCGGGACGAGGTCACCTTCTACACGGCACCGATCAAGGCCCTGGTGTCGGAGAAGTTCTTCGAGCTGTGCAAGCTCTTCGGCACCGAGAACGTCGGCATGCTGACCGGTGACGCGTCCGTGAACGCCGATGCGCCCGTCATCTGCTGCACCGCCGAGGTCCTCGCCTCGATCGCGCTGCGCGACGGCAAGGACGCGGACATCGGCCAGGTAGTGATGGACGAGTTCCACTTCTACGCGGAGGCGGATCGCGGCTGGGCCTGGCAGATCCCGATCCTGGAGCTGCCGCAGGCGCAGTTCGTCCTGATGTCCGCGACGCTCGGCGACGTCTCGATGTTCGAGAAGGACCTCACCCGGCGCACCGGCCGCCCGACGGCCGTGGTCCGCTCGGCGACGCGGCCCGTGCCGCTGTCCTACGAATACCGGCTCACCCCGCTCACCGAGACGCTGACGGAACTGCTGGAGACCAGGCAGGCGCCGGTCTACATCGTGCACTTCACCCAGGCGCAGGCCGTGGAGCGGGCGCAGGCGCTGATGAGCATCAACATGTGCACGCGCGAGGAGAAGGACCAGATCGCCGAGCTGATCGGCAACTTCCGCTTCACCACCAAGTTCGGCCGCAACCTCTCCCGCTACGTCCGCCACGGCATCGGCGTCCATCACGCCGGCATGCTGCCCAAGTACCGGCGTCTGGTGGAGAAGCTCGCCCAGGCCGGGCTGCTGAAGGTCATCTGCGGCACGGACACGCTCGGTGTCGGCGTCAACGTCCCCATCCGCACGGTGCTGTTCACGGCGTTGACCAAGTACGACGGCAGCCGCGTGCGCACGCTGCGCGCCCGCGAGTTCCACCAGATCGCCGGGCGGGCCGGGCGGGCCGGCTTCGACACGGCGGGCTTCGTCGTCGCGCAGGCGCCCGAGCACGTCATCGAGAACGAGAAGGCACTCGCCAAGGCGGGCGACGATCCCAAGAAGCGCCGCAAGGTCGTCCGCAAGAAGGCGCCCGAGGGCTTCGTCGCCTGGACGGAGAACACCTTCGAGAAGCTGATCGCCTCCGACCCGGAGCCGCTGACCTCCCGCTTCCGGGTGACCCACACGATGCTGCTGTCGGTGATCGCCCGCCCGGGCAACGCCTTCGAGGCGATGCGGCATCTCCTGGAGGACAACCACGAGCCGCGCAAGCAGCAGCTTCGGCACATCCGGCGCGCGATCGCCATCTACCGCTCGCTGCTGGACGGCGGCATCGTCGAGCGGCTCGACGAACCGGACGCCACCGGCCGCATCGTCCGCCTCACCGTGGACCTGCAGCAGGACTTCGCCCTCAACCAGCCGCTGTCCACGTTCGCCCTCGCCGCGTTCGAACTGCTCGATCCGGATTCGCCGTCCTACGCGCTGGACATGGTCTCCGTCGTCGAGTCGACGCTGGACGATCCGCGCCAGATCCTCGTCGCCCAGCTGAACAAGGCCAAGGGCGAGGCGGTGGCCGCGATGAAGGCGGACGGCGTCGAGTACGAGGAGCGCATGGAGCGGCTGCAGGACATCAGCTACCCCAAGCCCCTGGAGGAGCTCCTCTTCCACGCGTACAACACGTACCGCAAGAGCCACCCGTGGGTGGGCGACCATCCGCTGTCGCCCAAGTCCGTGATCCGCGACATGTACGAACGGGCCATGTCCTTCACGGAGTTGGTGTCCTTCTACGAACTGGCCCGCACCGAGGGCATCGTGCTGCGCTACCTCGCCAGCGCCTTCAAGGCCCTCGACCACAACATCCCGGACGACCTCAAGTCGGAGGACCTGCAGGACCTCATCGAGTGGCTCGGCGAGATGGTCCGCCAGGTCGACTCCAGCCTGCTCGACGAGTGGGAGCAGCTCGCCAACCCGGAGGAGCTGACCGCCGAGGAGGCCCAGGAGAAGGCCGACGAGGTCAAGCCGGTCACCAGCAACGCCCGTGCCTTCAGGGTCCTGGTCCGCAACGCCATGTTCCGCCGCGTCGAACTCGCGGCCCTCGACCAGGTCGAGGAGCTGGGCGAGATGGACGCCGACTCCGGCTGGGACGCCGACGCGTGGGGCGAGGCCATGGACAAGTACTGGGACGAGTACGACGACCTGGGCACCGGCCCGGATGCCCGCGGCCCCAAGCTGCTGCAGATCGAGGAGGACGCGGAGCACGGTCTGTGGCGGGTCCGCCAGACCTTCGCCGACCCGAACGGCGACCACGACTGGGGCATCAGCGCGGAGATCGACCTCACTGCCTCCGACGCCGAGGGCCGTGCGATCGTACGTGTCACCGACGTCGGCCAGCTGTGAGCCAAGGAGAACCCCACGCATGACGAACCCGGCCGAGAGCCTCGTCGACCTGCTCGACCTGGAGCGGATCGAGGTCAACATCTTCCGTGGGCTGAGCCCGAACGAGTCCCTCCAACGCGTCTTCGGCGGGCAGGTGGCGGGCCAGGCTCTGGTCGCCGCCGCCCGCACCACGGACGGCGAACGTCCGGTGCATTCGCTGCACGCGTACTTCCTGCGCCCGGGGCGGCCGGGCGTGCCGATCGTGTACCAGGTGGAACGGGTGCGGGACGGCAGGTCGTTCACGACCCGGAGGGTCACCGCAGTGCAGCAGGGCCGCACGATCTTCAATCTCACCGCCTCCTTTCACAAGCCTGAGGAAGGACCCTTCGAGCACCAGCTGCCGCCGGCCCGCAAGGTCCCCGACCCGGAGTCTTTGCCGACGGTCACCCAGGTGATCCGTGAGCATCACGGCGATCTGCCCGAGCAGCTGGAGCGGATGGCACGCCGCCAGCCCTTCGACATCCGCTATGTGGACCGGCTGCGCTGGACGCCCGAGGAGGTCAAGGACGCCGAGCCGCGCAGTGCCGTGTGGATGCGCGCGGTCGGACCGCTGGGGGACGACCCGGTCGTGCACACCTGCGCGCTGACCTACGCCAGCGACATGACTCTTCTGGACGCCGTCCGCATCCCGGTCCAACCCCTGTGGGGCCCCCGCACCTTCGACATCGCGTCACTGGACCACGCCATGTGGTTCCACCGTCCCTTCCGCGCGGACGAGTGGTTCCTCTACGACCAGGAGTCACCGATCGCGACGGGCGGACGGGGTCTGGCACGTGGTCGGATCTACGACGCCGAGGGGCGGCTGCTCGTGTCCGTGGTCCAGGAAGGACTGTTCCGGGCGCTGTGAGTCACGCCGTCCTGTGACGGGCTCACACCGTCCTGCGGCGCAGCCAGCCGAGCAGGGTGCGTGGACGTGCCGCTTCCTGCGGGGTCGGCGGGCTCTGTTCCGTGGTTGCCGGCGGTGTGAGATGTGTCGGCTCCGGCTCCTGCAAGGGCCTGGGCGCGGGATTCGGGCACGGCGCGGGCTGGAGCCTGCGCGCATCGCTCACCGCCTGAGCGAGCTCGGCTCGCAACCAGCCGATCTCGTCCAGGTCCTGCGCCATGGTGATGCGCTCGGCCAGCTGCGCGGCGGGCGAGTCGGGTGCGCCGTGGGCCGGGGGCCTGGGCCGGAACCGGTTCAAGTGGGCCCGCTCATACGGGTCGTGCACGATCTCCGCGACCTGAACGGCATCCAGCAGCGAGGCCACGGCGGCAGCCTGTGCCCACGGATGGTCGCCGGCCTGCCGTCGCAGGAAGCCCAGGTGTCGGCCCCGCCAGGTCCGGGGCCGCAGATCCAGCCCGTCCGCGAGCTGTTCCCGTACATCTACGGGTGTGCGGCCGCTCAGCAGCGGCGCGTTGGTCTCGTCGGCCTCGAACTGGGCGAGTTCTTCGGCCAGATAGAGCCAGACGACGGCCCGGTAGCGGTTGAGGTAGAAGCGCACCGGGACGACGACGCCGAGCCGGGCCAGCCTGGTGAACCTGCCGTGGGACACCTCCAGCAACTCCGCGCCTTCCCGGGCGCCCACGGTCTCGACCCGCTTCCTCAGCGACTCGGGAAAATCCTCCTCGGCACGCAGCCGGTCGATCTCGCTTCGGGCGACCCGCAGACCCCCGCCCCCTTCGTCGGGCATCGTGCGGATGTGTCCGAGATTCACCGCGAGGTCGAACTCCCCTCGCTTCAGACCCAGTTCCCGGCAGGCCCGGCTCGGCGTGCAGGAGGTGGTGTGCGGTTGCGTGGCGATGTTGCCTGACATGATCGGTCTCCCCCGTGGAGCAAGTGGTCCGCGCCGTCTGCGCGACCTCGGTGAAAAAAACCGTAGCCGCTCCGGCCGATCTTGCGGCGGGCCTGTGGATAACTCCATGGGAGAGGGCGAAACCGCAGGTCAGGAGTCTGTCGTCGGGGCTCGCTCGGGCTGGCGGGCCTCGACGTCAAGGTGCTCTCCGACCCGGTTGACGAGCAAGGTCATCTCGTAGGCGATCTGGCCGATGTCTGCTTCCGCGCCACTGAGCACGCACAGGCAGCTGCTGTTTCCGGCGGCGGTGACGAACAGCACCGCGTCGTCGAACTCGACCATCGTCTGACGTACTCTGCCCGCGCCGAAGTGGCGTCCCGAGCCCTTCGCCAGGCTGTGCAGCCCGGACGAGACGGCGGCGAGGTGTTCGGCGTCCTCGCGCCGCAGTCCCGTGCTGGCCCCCGTCACCAGCCCGTCGTTGGACAGGACCAGAGCGTGCCGGACGTGTTCGACACGCTCGGTCAGATCGTCCAGCAGCCAGTCAAGTCCCTGGTTCTGCGCCATGTTCCGGTCTCCCCGTGTGACGACTCCCCCTGGCCGGAGGATCTCCCACGCCACCCTTCACCACCACCGGCCCACGAGCAAGGAGGATATGAGCATGGCTCAGAAGATGACCGACGAGGAATGGCGGGCGTTCGTGTCGCACGGCACGCGCACCGGCAAGCTGTCGACCGTCCGGGCGGACGGAAGCCCGCATGTGGCACCGATCTGGTTCGTGCTCGACGGCGACGACCTGGTGTTCAACACCGGCAGGACCACGGTGAAGGGACGGAATCTGGCTCGTGACGGTCGGGTCGCCCTGTGTGTGGACGACGACCGGCCACCGTTCGACTTCGTGGTGCTGCAGGGCCGTGCCCGGATCTCGGAGGATCTCGGCGAGGTGCGCCGCTGGGCCGCACGGATCGGAGCGCGATACATGGGTGAGGAGCGCGCCGAGGAGTTCGGTGAGCGCAACGGCGTTCCTGGTGAACTCCTCGTGCGCGTGGCGATCGACAAGGTCCTGGCACACAAGGTCATCGCGAGCTGAGCGTCACCCTCTCCACTGGCGGCCGGTGACTCCCACGCGGGTCCGTCAGCCGACCGAGTCGAGGAGCCGGGCGGTGTGCATCCGCCCGGCGTACTCGACCAGCCGGATCAGCACCTCCTTTCCCGAGTCGCGGTCACGGGCGTCGCACAGGACGACCGGCGTCGCGGCATCGAGGTCGAGAGCACGCGCCACATGCTGGGCTTCATAAGTGCGGGCGCCTGCGAAGCAGTTGACGGCGACCACGAACGGGATGCGCCGGTGCTCGAAGTAGTCCACCGCCGGGAAGCAGTCCTCGAGCCGCCGGGTGTCGGCGAGGACCACGGCGCCGAGTGCGCCGTGCGCCAGTTCGTCCCACAGGAACCAGAAGCGGTCCTGGCCCGGTGTACCGAACAGGTAGAGGGAGAGGCCGGAGCGGATGGTGATGCGGCCGAAGTCCATGGCGACGGTGGTGGTGACCTTCTGGTCCACGCCCTTGGTGTCGTCCACCGACTCCCCCGCCTCGCTGAGCAGCTCCTCCGTGCGCAGCGGCCTGATCTCGCTGACCGCGCCCACCAGGGTGGTCTTGCCCACGCCGAATCCGCCGGCGACCAGGATCTTCAGCGCCAGTGCGGTCGTGTCGCCGCCCTGTGCGTCGGAGTGCTCGTAGACCATCGTTCACTTCTCTCGGTGTCCGGTTGAGTGCGCGCGTGCGGGCCGTACGGGACCTGCTGTTTGTGCACGCTCGCCTAGAGCGCCCGCAGCCCTTCGATCACCTCGCGCAGAAGGTCCCCGTCGGGCAGCTGCGCGGGCTGCACCGGGCGGCTGACGGTGACGCAGCCGAGTTCCAGCAGGTCGCCCAGGAGCACCCGGACGACTCCCACGGGCAGATCGGCGCCCGCAGCGAGTTCCGCGAGGGACAAGGTCTCCGTGCGGCACAGCTCCAGCAGGGCCCGGTGCTCCGGTCCGAGCCCGGGGTCGTCGCCGGGTGCTCCCAGGCCCAGGGTGACCAGGGCGATCAGGTCGAGGTGCACCCCGGTGGGACCGGAACTGGTGCGCCCGCCGGTCATGGCGTACGGGCGGACGAGAGGTCCCGCCTCGCTGTCGTACCACTGGCTGCCCGGCTCGCGCGGGGCTCCGGTCCTGTCCCGGTTCATGGCGGCGCGTCACCTCTCGCCTCACCGGCCCGCGGGCGGCCGGGCGGCGACGCGCGTGGGTGTGCACAGATGCTCACCGACGCGTTTGACCAGCCGTGCCATCTCGTACGCCACCAGGCCGATGTCGGCGTTCACGGCGGTGAGCACGGCGAGGCAGGAGCCGTCGCCCGCGGCGGCCACGAACAGGAAGCCGTCGTCCATCTCCACCAGGGTCTGGCGCACCGCGCCGGTGTCGAAGTGGCGTCCCGCGCCCTTGGCGAGGCTGTGGAAGCCGGACGCCACGGCGGCGAGATGCTCCGCGTCCTCGCGTCGCAGCTCGGTCGACGCGCCCACGGCGAGCCCGTCGTTGGAGAGCACCACGGCATGCCGCACTTCGCTCACGCGCAGCACCAGGTCGTCCAGCAGCCAGTCGAGTTCACCGGTTCGTCGGACGGCTCTGGTGCTCGGGTCCTGGATCATGCGCGGTCTCCTTCGGTGCTGTCGTCGCGCGGTGCGGAATCCGGTCCCGCCGCGCGGCCGGGTTGTCTGCCGCCGCCGCGCCGCCAGCCGTCGCGGTAGGCCGCCATGCGCCGGCGCACGATCTCGGGAGTGCGCTCGTCGTCGGCCGGGGAGACCGGCGCCCTGACCGGTTCCTCGGAGGGCTGTGTGCGCAGTTGGGGGACGAGGTGTGCCTGGCGCACGCGGCGTGGCAGGTCGTCGGACTCCTCGGCTTCCTCCGGGGGACGGTGCGGTCGCAAGGTGGTGACTCCGGGGGGTGGGGTGTCGGCCGCCGTCCGTGCCGGGGCCGGTGCGTGGGCGGGCAGCGCGGGCCGCTCGGCCTTCGGCGAGACGGGCTCCTGGTGGCCGTCGTCATCGGACGTGCGCACGTACTCGCGCTCCACCTGTGGTTGTGGGCGCTCGGTCCTCGCCGGGGAACGGTCGGCGGCGCCGCCGTGCAGCAGGGCCGTGGGCAGCAGAACGACCGCGGTGGTCCCGCCGTAGGGCGAGGTGCGCAGATGCACCTTGATGCCGTGGCGGGCGGCGAGCCTGCTGACGACGAAGAGGCCGAGCCGGTCGCTGTCGAAGAGGTCGAGGGCCTCGGACTGCTCGATGCGGCGGTTCGCCTCGGCCAGAGCCTGGTCACCCATGCCCAGGCCGCGGTCCTCCACCTCGACGACGTAGCCGTTGCCGACGGGTTCTCCGGTGATGCGCACGCGCGTGTGGGGCGGCGAGAACTGTGCCGCGTTCTCGATGATCTCGGCCAGCAGGTGCGTGAGGTCGGCGACGGCCACGCCAACGACGGACGCCTCGGGGAGGTGACGTACCTCCACGCGCGCGTAGTCCTCGACCTCGGACACGGCCGCGCGCACCACGTTCGTCAGCGAGACGGGCATGCGCCATGCCCGGCCGGGTGCCGCTCCGGAGAGGATGATCAGGCTCTCGGCGTGGCGTCGCATCCGCGTGGTGAGGTGGTCGAGCCGGAAGAGGTCGCCGAGTTCGCCCGGGTCGTCGGACCGGCGTTCCATGCTGTCGAGCAGGCTCAGTTGGCGGTGGACGAGCACTTGGCTGCGACGGGCCAGGTTGACGAAGATCCTGGAGATGCCGCCGGCGAGTTCGGCGCGCTCGACGGCTGCGCGCAGGGCGGCGCGGTGCACGGTGCCCAGGGCTTCTGCGACCTGTCCGGCCTCGTCCTCGGCGGGCGGTCCGGGCGGTGCCTCGGCGTTGATGTCGATCTCCTCGCCCGTGCGCAGCTTCCGCATCGCTTCGGGCAGGCTGTGCCGGGCGATCCTCAGGGCGCTGTTGCGCAGGTTCACCAGCTCGACGACGAGGCCGCGTCCGATCCGTACGGAGATGACGAGCGAGGCGATGACCGCGGCGAGGCCGAGCAGCACCGCGGCTCCGGCGGGAGTGAGCAGCGCGTGCATCAGCGGGGCGGCGCGTTCCGTGGGGGTGCGTGTCCCGTTCTCCTCGATGGCACGCATCGCGCCCTGCACGCGCGCGTGTGCCGTGCGCCAGGTGCTCTCGGGTGTGCCGGTGAGCGGGCCAGGTGTGCCACCTGCGATCGCGTTCTCCGTGGTGCCCAGCGCGGTGTACGCGCCGCTGCCCGCGAGGCGCTGCCAGCCGTCGCGCGCGGGGCCGCTCAGGTCGGCGACGGTGGCGGTGGTGAGGGCGCGCCTGATGCCGACGGCTTCGGTGAACAGGCGCAGCCGCTCACCGCTGAGGCCGTCCGCCGCCGGAACACCCGCGAGTACCGCGTCCTCCTGCGCCAATGCCTCACCCGCGCGGGAGAGTTCGAGCAGCACGCGCGTGTCGGAGCCGGCGCCCTGGATGCCGGTGAGCGCGCCGCCGACCGTGAACGCGCCGCCGATGGTCTTCGTGTACTGCCCGTACGTCGCCGCCCAGTCCGTCCGGCCGTCGAGCACCGACCTGCGCAGGGCGGGCAGTTGTTCGGCACCGGCGACGAAGGTCTTGAGCCGCTGGGCCACCGCGGGAGGCAGTTCCTCGCTGTCGGCGACGGTGTGGTCCTCCCCGAGCCGCAGCCGGGCCATCGCTTTGTCGGTGCGCTGTGCGAGCTTCTTGTAGTCGCCGCTGTGCCGGGCCGACGGGTCGGTCGCTTGTCCCACGGCGGCGGTGCGTTCGGCCTGCAGTGCGGCGACAGCCGTGGTGAGGGGTGCGCGGATCCCGGAGTCGACGCGCTGTGCCTGCCGCAGCCGGGCGATGTCCTGGGCGGTGCTGACGGTGGCGTACGCCCACAGGGCCAGCAGCGAGACCACCGGGACCATCAGCAGGCAGACGATCTTCGCCCGCACTGTGCGAGGCCGTATCCGCCGGCGCCCGCCCGGCTCCGCCGCGCGGTCCGGCACCCGGTCCGCGGGCTCGTCCGGATCCTCGTCGGCGGGCGGCCCTGCATGGGCACGCCGGCCGCGCACGAGCGGTGCGGGCGGTGGTTCGGGGACGGATGTCCTGCGGGGTGTACGCATGGCCTCCTCGCTCGGGGCTGGTTCGGGCCGGGCCCGCCGTCAGTGGGCGGAACTCTCGACCGGACGCTGGGCCGAGGCGGATGCCTCGCGCTCCCCGGTCGTTGGCGACAGCGCGACGAAGGCCGAGGTCAGGAAGAGATAGGAGCCGAGGCCGACGGCGAGGGGGAAGATGAACTGCATCGCCGTGGCGCCGGGGAGGGACCCGCCGGAAGGGGTGACGTGGACGCTCACCGCGAACATCCCCGTGTAGTGCATGCTGCTCACCGCGGCCCCCATGATCAGTGAGGCGCCGGTGACGGCGAGGGGCGACTTGATGTTGAGCGCCGCCCACAGGGCCGCCGTCGCCGCGACCACGGCGATCAGGACGGAGAGGGCGACGAGTGGCGGGTCGTAGCCGACCTGGCCGTGCAGTCGCACCGCCGCCATGCCCAGGTAGTGCATGCTGGCGACGCCGAGCCCGGTGGTGAGGCCGCCCAGGAGGAGCGCACGCGTGCGGTCGCGGCTGTGGCCGACGGCGAAGACGCCCGCGCACACCACGAGCATCGCGACGACGAGACTGAGGAGGGTCAGGGGGACGTCGTAGCGGATGTCGGTGCCGTTGACGCCGAAGCCGAGCATGGCCACGAAGTGCATGGTCCAGATGCCGGTGCCGATCGCCGAGGCCGCGGTGACGAGCCAGTTGCGGCGCGAGCGTCCCGTGGCGCCGAGCGCTCGGACGGTACAGCGCAGTCCCAGTGCGGCGCCCGTGCAGGCCATCGCGTACGACAGTGCGGGCGTCAGCCAGCCGAACGTGGCATGGTCCAGGTGTCCCATGGCCCCGGGACGCTAGACCCGGCCGGGGCGCACACAGGGGGCGCAGATCGAAAGCTGTTGGAATATGGCGCAGTGGTGCACCTGTACGACCACGTCAGGTTCGAACGTGTGCACAGCGGGGTCATCCGTGTCGGTGAGGGATCATGCGGAACATGAGCGACGACCACACGCACGTTCAGGAGTTCTTCGGCGCCCGTGCCGCCGACTGGGACAGCAGGTTCCCCGACGACGGCCCGGCCTACGCCGCAGCGGTCGCCGATCTGGAGCTGCGTGAGGGAGACCGGGTGCTCGACGCGGGCTGCGGCACCGGCCGGGCCCTGACGCCGCTGCGTGCCGCCGTGGGGCCCTCGGGCGTCGTCGTAGGGGCCGATCTGACCCCGGCCATGCTGGAGGCCGCCGAACGGGCCGGGAGGGACCGCGACGGGCAGTTGCTGCTCGCCGACGTGGCGATGCTGCCGTTGCGGTCGCGATCGCTCGACGCGGTGTTCGCCGCCGGCCTCATCGCCCACCTGCCCAACCCTGGGGAGAATCTGCGGGAGTTGGCCCGCGTGGTCCGCCCGGGCGGCACGCTGGCCCTGTTCCACCCCATCGGCCGGGCGGCACTGGCCGCACGCCAGGGCCGCCGGATCACCCCGGACGACCTGCGCGCGGAGCCCAACCTGCGACCCCTGCTGGCCGGTTCGGGGTGGCGCATGACCTCGTACGTCGACGAGGACGCCCGCTTCCTGGCCCTCGCCGTCCGGGAGGACTGAGTCTCAGCGCGGGCCCGCGACCGCCGCCGCGAAGGCGTCGGGGTTGTCGAACATGACGTTGTGGCCCGCGCCCGGCACCGTCACCACGCGTACGCCGGACGCCTCCAGGGCTTGCCTGCCCGCGAGTTCGCCGCTCAGCTCGCCCTGCAGATACACGCGGTCGACCGGCAGCCCCTCGAGGATCTCGCGCGCGGGCGGGTTCGAACCGCGCCACAGACCGGTGGCCGAACGGTGCAGGGCGCGCGGGTCGGCCAGCCGCATGGTCGCCGCCCACACCGGGCCCACCGTTTCCAGCACGCGCGCGTGGCCGCCGTTCACGAACGCGTCCTCCCCGTAGGAGGCGATGCTGCTGCTGCCCGCAGTGGGCGGTGGCTCGGGGTCGAGATTGGCCTCTGTGAGGACCAGCCGGGAGACCAGGTCCGGCCGCCTGTGGGCGAGCACGACGGCGACCGTGCCGCCCATGCTGTGCGCCACCAGCTCGGCGCCGGTCAGGCCCGCCGCGTCCAGCGCTGCGGCCAGTGCGTCGGCGTGCTCCTCGAGGGTGTAGCCGAAGTGCCGGGGGCGGTCGCTGATGCCGTGTCCCGGCAGGTCCACGAACAGGCTGCGCCGCCCCGCCAGTTCGGGCCGGGCCGCGATGTGCGCGTGGTAGACGGCCGACAGTGCGCCCAGTCCGTGCACGTACACGCGCGCGGGTTCCTCGCCGGGCGTTTCCGTCCACCGGATGCAGCTCCCCCTGCCGTCGAAATCGGCCTGCCTCATCGCGCCCCTTCCCATGACCCAGCGGCCCCCATGGCCGCCGACGACACTCCGCGACAATACCTCGCAACGGATGTATCCAGAAACCGATGTATGGGGGAGGCGATGTACTACGCCCGTGGGAGAGAATGCGGGCATGCTGGAACTGGCCATCCTCGGCTTCCTGTACGAGGCCCCCCTGCACGGCTACGAGCTGCGCAAGCGCATCACTGCGCTGACCGGCCATGTGAAACCCGTGGCCGAGAGCACGCTGTACCCGGCGATCAAGCGTCTGGAGAAAGCCGGTCTGCTGGCGCGCGCCACCGAGCCCGGCGCCGTGGCCGCCCCGCGGCACGTCCTGACGCTCACCGAGGAGGGCAGACAGGAACTGCGCCGCCGGCTCGCCGAGCCCCCTCGGCGCGACATCACCGACGAGAACCGCTGGTTCACGGTGCTCGCCTTCCTCCGGCACCTCGACGACGCCCCGGCACAGGCGGCCGTGCTCAGGCGCAGGCTGGCCTTCCTGGAGGAGCCGGCGAGCTTCTTCTACGACGGCGATCGGCCGCTGCGCGCCGAGGAACTGGACGATCCCTTCCGGCGCGGGCTGCTGACCATCGCACGTGCCACATCACGGGCCGAACTCACCTGGCTGCGCGAGACCATCGGGGCGCTGGACGGCTGATCCACATGCGGTTCACGCACCCGTCGCTCTTCTGCCGCCGGAGTTCCAACTCTAGGTTGAATAGCAGGAGATGAACGATCAGCCACGGGCAACCACGCAGGGGGAAGGTGGTCAGCATGTTGGGCAGGGTGCGGAAGTCCTGTACAAGATTCCTCAATGCCGTACGCGCGGACCTCGACAACGGCCGGGACAAACGTACACACAATCTTTTCGAAGCCGCTGCCGCGTATGTCTCGGCCTGCGCGGAGGACGACCAGGACCGGATCGACGAGGCGGCGGGCTGGGTGTCGCCGGAGGCCCTGTCCTTCGGGGTGAATGAGCTGGCATGCAGGGCAGTCATCGCACTGGCGCGCGAGCGAGACGAGTCGCCGGGAACGGTGGCCCGCGCGCTGCTCGGGCTTCCGGCGGCCTGACGACGTCGCGTCGGGAGTGGCCGATTCGCCCCGTCCAGCCGGAAAACTGCAGGTCCACGTGCGCTTGCGAGTCGTGACAAGCTGCTTCCGCGCGCATTAGGGTGCGCGCGATCGGATGAATCGATGGGGAGGCAGCCATGGCCGGGACGGACGAGGACGCCGTCGCCGCCGCGGACGAAGCGCTTTATGTGCTCACGGCGGTACTTCTGACGCCGGCGAAGTTCCCGAGCGTGCTCGGCGACGACTATCCGGAGGCCTGCTCGGCGCTCGGTCTCGCGCCGCTCGCCGACGGATACGGCCTGGTACTCGGCCAGGACGGCGACGGTGCCCGGTGGACCGTCGTGGTCGACGACGTCTCCCTGGTCGCGGTCGCCATCGCGTCCTGGGACTGCGGGATGGAGTACGACCTGTCTCCCGACGAGCGTTCGGTCGTGGCCGCGCTGCCGGGCTGGCCGCTCGCGGTTGCCGTCGCGGCCCCCGGCGTGCCCGCGCCGCACGATCCCGACCCCGAGACCGCGGACGGCCCGCCGCTGGCGCCGCCGGACACGAGCAGGTGGGGGCCCGCCCAACGGCGCCTGGGCGCCGACGAGATCGCGCTGCAGTGGGCCATGTGGCGGGAGCAGATCGACGATGCCTCCTTCGCGAACGCGGACGAGGCCCAGGCGTCCGACGGTCCCGCCGAGGCCGCGCAGGAGGAAGCGAAGGACGAGCACGCCGAGCAGAACGGGCAGGAGGCCGGTCCCGGGAAGCACGGCGGGATACAGCGCGTGCTGGCGGAGGCACGCGGCTATGTGGAGAAGCCGCCGCCGCTCGGCCGTGTCCGGTCCTCGTTCGCGCCCGGCGACGCGCGGACGCTGCGCGCCGACGGTCCGGGCTGGTCGCTCGTGGCCAGGACCGACGACATCGCGTTCGTCCTGCTCGACGCGGAGCCCGGCGAGGTGCTCCCGGTCGGCCGCGGACCGGAACTGCCCGGCCTCCTGGAGGCGCTCGAGAAGATGGCTGTCCGGCCCAGTTGAATTCCCACCCGGTGGGCGCGTAAGGGCGGCTCAACCCTTGCCCACTCACCGTGAAGGAGCCGTGCGTCGCCGATCTCCTTCCTGTGCGCGGGAGTTGTCCGTGCACGGGACGTCACCCGCGACCCTGTACTGAGCCGCCATGTCATGACGGCCTTCAATGTGGTCCCGGCCCATGGATGCTCTGAGGGCCGGACCGCACCATGGGGCAGCCCATGGCGCCCGCACTCCTGCGGTCGTCCTTCCGCTCCCCTGCCCCGGAGGCCGTCATGCGTCCGTCCCGCAGTGTTCCGCTCGCTGCCGCCACCCTGGTGGCTGCCGCCGTCGTCTGGCCGGCTTCCGCCCAGGCCGGCGCAGCAGACGGGAGTCACTGCGCCCGCCTCGACCGGGTGCATGTGCCGGGCGCCGCCTTCCAACAGGCCGCCTGTCTGCCCGATCTGACCACGACGGGGCTCGTGGGTACGCCGTACACCGACCTGGCCGACCAAGCGGGGCTGACGGCGAAGGCCACCCGCACTCCGTCCGGAGTCGCAGGAGTGCAGATCGACGGCTACTTCCCGGACTCCTCGCACTTCAACATCACCCACGGCTGGCAGCACGACGCGCAGTTCGTGATCCGGATGCCGGACCACTGGAACGGCGGCCTGGTGGTCACCGGCGCTCCCGGCACGCGCAAGCAGTACGCGACGGACACGGCGATCTCCGACCAGGTGCTCGCCGAGGGCTACGCGTACGCGGCGACGGACAAGGGCAACAGCGGTGCCGACTTCTACCGCGACGGAGCCCGGCCCGGCGACGCGATCGCCGAGTGGAACACCAGGACCACCCAACTCACCCGCGCGGCAAGGCGTGTGGTCGCCCAGCGCTACGGGCACGCGCCCCGCCGCACCTATATGACCGGCATCTCCAACGGCGGCTACCTCACCCGCTGGCAGCTGGAGAACCATCCGGAGCTCTACGACGGCGGCGTCGACTGGGAAGGCGCTCTGTGGACCGCCGACGGCCCCAGCCTGCTCACCTCGCTGCCCACCGCGGTGGGCCGGACGCTGGGCTGGGCGGACGACGAGGACATGTACGCGGCGGGCTTCGCGCGCGGCTCCGAATTCCTGTGGCCCTACCACGAGAAGGCGTACTGGGGGGTCACGCAGAAGATCTACCGCGCCGAGTTCGACCCGGCCTACGACCCCGGCTGCCCGGGCCCCTCCGCGGGCAGCACCCCGGAGCAGATCCTCTCGCCCTGTGCCCGCGACGCGGTGTACGACTACGCGTCCCGGCCGGCAGCCGTCCACCGGGCCGTGGCCCGGGTGTCGCTGACCGGGCGCATCGGCCGACCGCTGATCACGCTCCACGGCGACCTGGACTCCCTGCTGCCCAAGGCCGCCGATTCGGACGTCTACGCGCGCATGATCGACGCGAGCGGACGCGGACCGCTGCACCGCTACTACACGATCCAGGGCGGGACGCACGTCGACGGGCTGTACGACACCTATCCGGACCGGCTGCGGCCGATCCTGCCCTGCTACCGGTCGGCGTTCGACGCGCTGGTGTCCTGGGTGCAGCAGGGCGTCCGGCCGCCCGCGGACCACACCGTCACCCGGCCCGCGGACGGCGATGTGGTCGACTCCTGCCGGCTGTCCGAGCGGGCCGATCCCGCGCAGTAGAAGATCCGCGAGGTGTGCGTCAGCGTCCCAGCTCCTTGCGGGTGACGCGGCGCAGCCTGCGCCGCTGCGAGGGGTCCAGCATGAGGTACGCCGCGGTCGGCACTCCCAGGACTATCAGAAGCGCCGCCCACCAGGGCAGCCAGATCAGCAGGATGAGCCCGACCGCCACACCCCCTGCGGCGATCTTCGCGTTCTTCGACATGTGCGTCGCCTCCTTCGCGGCCACTGCCGCTCTCTGTCCTGAAAACGGGCCCGGGCCGCCGACGGTTCCGGACCACGACCCTGAGACGTCCCTGATGCGCAACCCCGACGCGCCCCTGAGAGCCCGCTCGGTCATTGCGCCCTGAGCGGCTCGCCCACTTCGCGCAGATGACGCAGGGCCTGCCGATAGGAGTCGACGAGCCCGGTCTCCGCATAGGGGATACCCAACCCCAGGCAGTGCGCGCGCACCAGTGGTTGGGCGAGCCGCAGATGGGGGCGGGGCATGCTGGGGAAGAGGTGGTGCTCGATCTGGTAGTTGAGCCCGCCGAGGAACCAGTCGGTCAGCAGGCCGCCGCGGATGTTGCGCGAGGTCAGCACCTGTCGGCGCAGATGGCCCCACCGCTCGCCGTTCGGGTCGGGCATCTCCATGCCCTTGTGGTTGGGCGCGAAGGCCATCCCCAGGTGCAGGCCGAACAGCATGTGGTGAAGGGCGGCGAAAGCGAGCGCCTTGGCCGGGGACATCGACGTGAGCAGCAGCGTCGCGTACATGCAGACGTGGGCCAGCAGCAGCAGTCCCTCGACGATCCGCTCCCGGGGAGGCTGCCTGCGCAGGTCCCGGAAGCCGTGGACCTTCAGGGCGACGCCTTCGAGGAGGGTCAGCGGGAAGAACAGCCATGCCTGGTTGCGGGTCAGCCAGCGCCGGAAACCGGACCGCACCTCGGCCTGCTCGCCGGTGAAGACGAGGACGTCGGCGACCACATCCGGATCCTTGTCGATGTGGTTGGGGTTGGCGTGGTGGCGGTTGTGCTTGTCGTTCCACCAGGCGTAGCTCATGCCCAGGAGCAGGTTGCCGTGGACCAGGCCGATCGCGCGGGCGGCCGACTTGTCTGCGGTGATCTGGGAGTGGCCCGCGTCGTGCCCTATGAAGGCCGTGCGGGCGCAGAACACGGCCAGGAGCGGGGCCAGGAGGAGGGACCACCACGAGTTGCCGATGAGGACGATGCCCGTGACGATGCCGGCCAGCGCGATCGCGTTGACGGCGATGCGCAGCGCGTACCAGAGGGGGCGGTGCTCCAGGAGGCCCTGGCCCCTGACCGTGCGCAGAAGGGGCGCGAAGTCGCTTCCTCCGGACGGGAGATCCCCTGGTTCCCGCAACGGTTCGGCGACGGCTGTGGTGGGCTCGGGCATGTCCGGTCTCCGGCTCTCTCGGGCAACGTGCTGACCTGAGGAAACGTACGAACCGACGACCTTCGGCGACCATGGCGCCATCCCCCGGGTCGGGACGGGGGCCAGCCCGTGGCGGACAGGGGGGCTGGCAACACCCCGGCCCCGAGGCGTTGCTTGTGGGCCAGAGAACGCGTTGCCCATGAGCGGAAGAATTGATGTACCCTCGGCGGCCCCGACTTGGGTAGTCAAATTTGAGGAGCGCGGCTTCGCTGTGCAGATGTTCCCCGCGGCAACACCGTCCGAGATCTCCGAACTGGCCCGCTGCAGTGCCGTCTTCCTGCCCGGAGACCCGGCCCGCACCGGCCGGGTCGCCTTCTGGCGGCTCGACGGCCATGTCCCTCCGGCCGTCGCCTCCGGGTCCACCGACGAACTGAACGTCGTCCTACCGCGCGGCGAGGGTGTCGAGACGGCACCGGTCGGTGCCGTCCTGCTTCCGGTGCGGGCCGCGCTGCCGGTCCTCACGCGTGCGCGTACCGCTGCGCGCGGACACCGAGGGGCCGTCTTCTGGGGCGCGGCCACGGTCCTGGCCCTGCAATACGTGGCGCGCGGTCTGCTTCTGCCCGGCCTCTCCCCCGGCGACCACGACGCGTGGCGGGTCGGTCCCCTGTCCCTGGAGGACATCGAACGCGTGCGCCGACTGGCCGCCGCGATGCCGCCGGAGGCGCACGCCGTGCCCCTGGGCGATGCCGGACCCCCGCGGCTGCCCGACCCGGAACAGCTGCTGCGCGCCTTCCTGGACGCGGTGGCCGACACCCTCCCGCGCTCCCCCGCCGCCCCGCTGGTGACGGGCGGGCCCGCCTATGCGGCGCCGCGGCCGCAGCACATGCCCGAGCAGCGCGCGTGGGCCGCCGATGTCGCCGCGGGCCATGACGCGGGCGTACGGCTCTCGCTTCGGATCGAGGTGCCCGGCCTCGACGAACTGTCGCGGGAGGACGCCGCAGTGCAGTTCCGGGCGGTGCTGCAGGTGCACAGCGTCAGCGATCCGACGTTGGTGGCGGACGCTGCCGACATCTGGGGCGGGACCGCGGACAGCGGCGGTTCAGGGGACGCGGCCGCTGCTTTCGGTCCACGCGCGCGTATGGACGCGCTGCTGGCGCTGCGCAGGGCGGCCCGGTCCTGGCCGCCGCTGGCGCCCCTGCTCTCGGCGAGCGTGCCGGATGCCGTCGAACTCGCCGACGAGGAGATCACCGAACTCCTCGGACAGGGCGCCCGGGTTCTGGCCGGGGCCGGCGTCGATGTGCACTGGCCGAAGGAGTTGGCCCGCGGGCTGACCGGCCGCGCGGTGATCGGCCCGCCGGACGAGGAGTCGTCGGACGGCCGGACGGTCTCGCAGGCGCCGTCGTTCCTCTCCGCGGACGCGATGCTCGCCTTCAACTGGCAGTTCGCGCTGGGGGACCAGCGGCTCACGCGCGAGGAGCTGGACCGGCTCGCCGAGGCGAACCGTCCCGTCGTGCGGCTGCGCGGGCAATGGGTTCTGGTCGACCCGCAGGAGATGCAGCGCGCCCGTACCCAGCAGGACCGCAAGGTCAGCACCATCGAGGCGCTCGGTGCCGCGCTGACGGGCTCGACGGAGGTCGACGGCCGCCGGGTCGACGTGGACGCCACGGGATGGCTGGCGAGCCTCAGGGAGCGGCTCGCGGCCCCGGAGGCGCAGGAGCCGGTCCCCCAGCCCGCCGCGCTCGCGGCCACGCTGCGCGACTACCAGCGGCGGGGTCTGAACTGGCTGGCCCGGATGACGTCCCTGGGACTCGGCTGCTGTCTGGCCGACGACATGGGGCTCGGCAAGACCATCACGCTGATCGCGCTGCATCTGCACCGGCAGAGCGCTTCCTCGACGGCAGGTCCGACGCTCGTGGTGTGCCCGACGTCCCTGATGGGCAACTGGCAGCGCGAGATCGAGAGGTTCGCACCCGGCACACCCGTGCGCCGCTTCCACGGGTCTCGGCGCAGCCTGGAGAGCCTGGCCGACGGGGAGTTCGTGCTCACCACGTACGGGACGATGCGCCTCGACGCGCGCAGGCTCGGTGAGGCGCAGTGGGGCATGATCGTGGCCGACGAGGCACAGCACGTCAAGAATCCGTACTCGGCGACCGCGCGAGAGCTGCGTTCGATCGTCGCACGCGCGCGCGTGGCGCTCACCGGCACCCCGGTGGAGAACAACCTGTCGGAGCTGTGGGCGATCCTCGACTGGACGACCCCGGGGCTGCTGGGCCGGCTCGGCACCTTCCGCGCGCGGTACGCGCAGGCCGTCGAAGGCGGTCAGGACCCGGCCGCCGCCGAGCGGCTCTCCCGGCTGGTGAGCCCCTTCCTGCTGCGGCGCCGCAAGTCGGACCCGGGGATCGCGCCGGAGCTGCCGCCGAAGACCGAAACGGACCGCGCGGTGTCCCTGACGAAGGAACAGGCCGGGCTGTACGAAGCAGTGGTGCGCGAGACGCTCGCGGAGATCTCCGGCGCCGACTCCATGGCGCGGCGCGGGCTGGTCATGAAACTCCTGACGGGGCTGAAGCAGATCTGCAACCACCCGGCGCACTACCTCAAGGAGGAGCGCCCGCGGATTCCCGGCCGCTCGGGGAAGCTGGAGCTGCTGGACGAACTGCTCGACACCGTCCTCTCCGAGGGGGCGAGCGCTCTGGTGTTCACGCAGTACGTGCGCATGGCGCGGATCATCGAGCGTCATCTGACGGCCCGCGGCGTCGGCTCGCAGTTCCTGCACGGGGGCACGCCCGTCGCCGAACGCGAGGCGATGGTACGGCGCTTCCAGGACGGTGAAGTCCCGGTGTTCCTGCTGTCGTTGAAGGCCGCGGGCACGGGGCTGAACCTGACCCGGGCCGAGCACGTCGTGCACTACGACCGCTGGTGGAACCCCGCGGTCGAGGCGCAGGCCACCGACCGCGCCTACCGCATCGGCCAGACCCGGCCCGTGCAGGTGCACCGGCTGATCGCGGAGGGGACGGTCGAGGACCGCATCGCCGACATGCTCGGCCGCAAGCGGGAGCTGGCCGACGCGGTCCTGGGCTCCGGCGAGGCGGCGCTCACGGAGCTGACGGACGCCGAACTGGCCGATCTGGTGGAACTGCGAGGGGGCGGGCGATGAGCCACGAGGACATGGAACACGATCACCGGGACGTGGAGCGCACCTTCGCCGCGCTGCCGCCCGCACACGGACGGGGGTTCGCGGGCACCTGGTGGGGTCAGGCCTGGCTGAAGGCCCTGGAGGACACGGCGCTCGACACCCAGCAGCTGAAGGCGGGGCGCAGGCTCGCGCGCGCGGGAGCCGTGGGCGCGGTGTCCGTACGCCCGGGACGGATCACCGCAGTGGTCCAGGACAGCGATCGCACGACGCACCGGGCCGACGTCCTGCTGGAGGAGCTCGACGGCGAACAGTGGGACCGGTTCCTGGACATGGCCGTCGAGCGGGCCAGGCACGTCGCGGCGCTCCTGGACCGCGAAATGCCGCCGCATCTGGTGGAGGACGCGGCGGCCGCGGGCATCGAACTCCTGCCCGGCCTGGGTGATCTGGAACCGGAGTGCGACTGCGACGCCTGGGACCACTGCGGGCACACGGCGGCCCTGTGCTACCAGGTGGCGAGGCTGCTGGACCAGGATCCGTTCGTGCTGCTGCTGATGCGCGGGCGGGGCGAACGCGCCCTGCTCGACGACCTGCAGACCCGCAGCACCCGGCGCATCGAGGCTCCCTCGGAGCCGGATGGTGTGGACGCGGTCGAGGCGTACAGGAGCGGCGACATTCTGCCGCCCCTGCCCCCTCCTCCGGAGCTGCCTCCGGAAGCCGGTACGCCGCCGTCTCTGGACACCGACACCCCGCCCCCAGCGGGCGTGGACCCGGCCCCTCTGCGGCACCTGGCCGCGCGGACCGCCGTGGAGGCCCATCGACTGCTGGCCAGGGCTCTTCGCTTCGATGCGGAAGAGCTGCTCACCGAAGGGGAGTTGACGGTCGAGCAGGATGCCGTACGACTGTCGGTGAGGGGACCCGGGAAGGCGGTGGCGGACCGGCTGGCCGACGGGTCGGCGCGGGACCGGGAGGGGTTGGCGCGGGCCACGCGCGCGTGGTGCCTCGGAGGTGTGGCCGCGCTGTCCGTGCTGGAGGAGGAGTGGGCTGTTACGGGTGAAACGCTCGCACGCGCGCGTGCCGCGCTGGAGTCCGCCTGGGACGAGGACGAACGGCCGTCACTGAGGGCGAAGGGCAATCGCTGGACGGTCGTCGGCACACCGGCCCAGCTGCGCCTGGGGCAGGACGGGCGCTGGTGGCCCTATCGCAAGGAGCGGGGTCGCTGGATGCCCGCAGGAGCCGCCTGCCAGGACCCGGCGACCGCTCTGGCGTCGATGGAGGCGGCGGGCGGGGCGGAGCCCGCCTGAGCCGGCCGGAAGGCCGCTGAGCAGTGCGGGAACCGTCGGAGCGTACCGAGGCGTGCGAAGGACGCTCAGGGCCGTACGGAGGCGCACGAGGGACGCTGAGGCGTACGTACGCAAAGCGCTGCGGGATGTTCACGGGCGAACCGGCACCCACCGGGCAGGTTCAATCCTGTCCGGTGGGGCGCCGGGCCCAGAACAGGGCGTGTCCCGAGTCGCCCTCGGGCACGAACTCCTCGCGCTCCACGGTCAGTCCGGCCTCGCGGATCCAGGTACGGCTGGTCGCGGCGTCCGTGTGACTCCACCACATGGGCGCCCCGCCGCCGAGCCAGTTCGGCTCGGTTCCGGTCCAGGCGCGGTGACCGGTGGTGGCCACGAACCAGCCGCCCGGACGCAGCCATCGGGCGATGCTCCGCAGCAGTGGCGGCTGCTCGGCCAGCGGAATGTGGATGAGGGCGTACAGGGAGACGACGGCGTCGAAGGAGGCGGGCTCGAACGAGGCAGCGGTGACGTCGCCGTGAATGAACTCCGCCTGCGGAACCCGCTCCCGGGCCCTGCTGATCTGCACCTCGCTGATGTCCATGCCGGTGACCCGGTGCCCGGCGGCCACAAGATCCCGCGCGACCGGCACCCCGCTTCCGCAGCCGACGTCCAGTACGGCACTGCCGGTCGGGATCGCCCGGCACAGGTCGCCGAGCAGTGCCCGGTACTTGGTGTCGGCTCCGTAGGCGTCGTCGTAGAGCCGGGAGACGGCGTCGTACCCGCGCCGAACGATGTCCTTGGGGTCCTCGGTGTCCACGCTGCGTGAACGTAGCCAGCACTGGACGGTCCTCGCGAACCATTTCTCTGCCGCTCGGCCGCTCCGGTCGCCCGTCTGCTCCGAAACTGGACGCCCCGCGTTCATCTTCCGGTGGGGACACGTTCGCCGCAGGGACCAAATGTGGCCGCTGTCAACACAGTTGCTCCTCAGGAGGCTCGATGTCCCCGCACGCCACCGGTCGGCCCCAGGTACGGCGCTCCGTCGCAGCCGGCGTTCCGCTTGCTGTGATCGCGGCCCTTGTTGCGGCCTGTCCGCCCGCCAGTGCGGCGTCGCAGGGTGCGCACGTCGTGCGCACCGCGACGCTCGGGAACATTCCGCTCGGCGCCTTCAGCAATGCGCTGCTGCCCGGGACGGTGGACAACGACCGTGGCGTCGACCTCGGCGGCATCGGCAGTGACGTCTATCCGACGGGCCGCAAGGGCGAGTTCTGGACGGTGACCGACCGCGGCCCCAACGGCCAGATCAAGGTGGACGGCACCAAGCGCCGCACCTTCCCGGTGCCGGGCTTCGACCCGGCGATCGTGCGGATCCGGGTGTCCGGCGACACCGTGAAGGTGCTGGACGCCATCCCGATCACCACCTCCTCCGGTAAGGCCGTCACCGGCCTGTCGAACCAGGCGGGCCGCGACGAGGCGCCGTACTCCTACGACGCCTCCAAGCCGCTGTCGTACGACCCGAACGGGCTGGACACCGAGGGCATCGTGCGGGCGAAGGACGGGAGTTTCTGGCTCGTCGACGAGTACGGACCCTCCTTGGTGCACGTCTCCGCGCGCGGGAGGGTGCTCACGCGTTATGTGCCCAAGGGGCTGAACCTCACCGGCGCCGACTACCCCGTGGTGGAGGCGCTGCCCGCGATCCTGCTGCATCGGAAGATCAACCGCGGATTCGAGGGCCTCGCGCAACTGCCGGGCGGTGACCTGGTGATGGCCCTGCAGAGCCCGCTGTCGCTGCCGGACGAAGACGCGGGCGACGCGTCGCGCACCACGCGTCTGCTGCGTTTCTCGCCGAAGAGGAGGGCGGTCACCGGCGAGTACGCGTACCGCTTCGACCCGGTGAACGTGGTGGACCCGAGCGAGGACGACACCTCCGAGCTGAAGATCTCCTCGGTGGTCGCCGTGGGCGGCGACCGGCTGCTCGTGGAGGAGCGCACCGACAAGGCCGCCCGACTGCAGCTGGTGACGCTGGACCGGCGCGCGAACATCCTCGGTGGCGCCTACGACGACGACACGACGTCCCCGTCGCTGGAGCAGCTGGAGGACCCGGCGGCCTCGGGCGTGCCAGTGCTGCGCAAGCGGCTGGTGGTCGACCTGGGCAAGGTCTCTGGGGTGCCCGGGAAGATCGAGGGCATCGCGCGCGTGGACCACGACACGCTCGCCCTCGTCAACGACAACGACTTCGGCATGACGGACGGCGCGGACGCGTTCGACGCGCAGGGCCGGCTGGTCGACAGCGGCATCGAGACGACGGTGACGTATGTGCGGCTGCCGCACGGCATCTGACCACCGTGACCGGCCCGGCGGTCAGGGCAGTTCGATGTCCCCCAGGGACGGTATGAGCGATTCCAGGCCGCTCGGGATCTCACTGGGCAGTTCGCTGGGCAGCTTCGACGGCAGCTCGCTGGGCAGTTTGCTCGGCAGCTCCGTCGGGATGCTCAGCGACGGCTTGGACGAGGTGCCGGTGCTCGCGCCGCCGGGCGACTTCTTGTCGGGCGAGTCGTCGTTCCCGGAGCCCATCATGAAGACGACGACCACGGCCGCGACCGCCACGAGACCGACCAGGACGAAGACGAGCGGGTTGCGTCGCCTCCTGGGCGGCTCGGGCTCGGGCGGCTGCCCGCCGCCGTAGTAGGTGGGCGGCTCGTTGCCTCCCGGCGGAGGGCCGTACCCACCTCCCGTCCCATAGCCCCCTTGCGCTCCGTATCCGGAGCCGTAGTCGTCGGGAGGCGGTCCGAAACCGCCGCCGGGAGGCGGCGCGTCACCCGGCGGCCCGGGCGGCTGAGGCGGTACGGGCGGCATGGCCATACCGTCCAGAGTCGCCGCACTCCGGGCAGCAGGCGACCCCCGTACGGAACTTGATACGGATCCATGGCGTGGACCGCATGATTCCGGAGCATTCCGTACGGAGATCGCTCACGCGCGTGCGTGCCTTCAGCCGCGGGCCCTCAGCAGGTGGTCCATGGCCAGCTGGTCGAGGCGCTCGAAGGCCATCCCGCGCGCGGCGGCCGCCTCCGGGTCGAACTCCTCGAAGGCGCTGCGGTCGGCGAGGAGGGACTGCAGACCGTCCTCCGCGGTCGCCTGGGCGAGCTGGTCCAGGCGCGAGGCGCGCAGGGCCTCCTGCACCTCGGGGTCGGCACGGAAGGCGGCCGCACGGTCCTTGAGGATCAGGTAGTTGCGCATGCAGCCCGCGGCCGACGCCCACACGCCGTCGAGGTCCTCGGTCCGCGGCGGCTTGAAGTCGAAGTGGCGCGGGCCCTCGTAGCCGGCGGTCTCCAGAAGGTCGACCAGCCAGAACGCGGCGCGCAGGTCGCCGGCGCCGAAGCGCAGGTCCTGGTCGTACTTGATGCCGGACTGGCCGTTGAGGTCGATGTGGAAGAGCTTGCCCGCCCACAGGGCCTGCGCGATGCCGTGCGGGAAGTTCAGGCCGGCCATCTGCTCGTGGCCGACCTCGGGGTTGACGCCGTACATCTCCGGGCGCTCCAGGCGCTCGATGAAGGCGAGGGCGTGACCGACGGTGGGCAGCAGGATGTCGCCGCGCGGCTCGTTGGGCTTGGGCTCGATCGCGAACTTCAGGTCGTAACCCTGGGAGATCACGTACTCGCCGAGGAGGTCGAAGGCCTCCTTCATGCGTTCGAGGGCGACGCGCACGTCCTTGGCGGCGCCGGACTCGGCGCCCTCGCGGCCGCCCCAGGCGACGTAGGTCTTGGCGCCCAGCTCGGCGGCGAGGTCGATGTTGCGGATGGTCTTGCGCAGCGCGTAGCGGCGCACGTCGCGGTCGTTCGCGGTGAACGCGCCGTCCTTGAAGACGGGGTGCGTGAAGAGGTTGGTGGTGGCCATCGGCACGGTCATGCCGGTCGTGTCGAGAGCCTGGCGGAAGCGCTTGATGTGCGACTCGCGCTCGGTGTCCGAGGACCCGAAGGGGATCAGGTCGTCGTCGTGGAAGGTGACGCCGTAGGCGCCGAGCTCGCTCAGGCGCTGCACCGACTCGACCGGGTCGAGGGCACGCCGCGTGGCGTCGCCGAACGGGTCCCTTCCCTGCCAGCCGACGGTCCACAGGCCGAAGGTGAACCTGTCCTCGGGGGTGGGCTGGTAGTTCATGCCGCGACTCCTTGCTGCTTCGACGTACTTGCTTCGGATGACGTGCTCCGACTATTTCGTCATGGCGGTTTACAAATTAGTATGCGGACGCAGCTCTGGGAAGAGACAAGATGTCTTTGTCACCACAGAGCCCAGTCTTCGTCTCGCAGAACCGCGCAAGAGAGCCGCGTAAAGAGCCGCGTAAAAGGGAGAGCCCGATGTCAGCAGCCGAGGGTCCGCTCGTCGTCGGCGTGGACACGTCCACCCAGTCCACCAAGGCGCTCGTCGTCGACGCGGCCACCGGGCAGGTCGTCGCGAGCGGCCAGGCGCCGCACACCGTCTCCTCAGGGGCGGGCCGCGAGAGCGACCCGCGCCAGTGGTGGGACGCCCTGTGCGAGGCCCTGCGCCAGTGCGGCGACGCCGCGCACGAGGCGTCCGCGGTCTCGATCGGGGGGCAGCAGCACGGCCTCGTGACGCTCGACGAGCGCGGTGAGCCGGTCCGCCCCGCCCTGCTGTGGAACGACGTGCGCTCGGCGCCGCAGGCCCGCCGTCTGGTCGAGGAACTGGGCGGCCCGAAGGCCTGGGCCGAGCGCGCCGGAAGCGTGCCCGGCCCCTCGTTCACGGTCACCAAGTGGGCGTGGCTCGCGGAGAACGAACCCGAGGCGATCCGTGCGACCAAGGCGGTACGCCTGCCCCACGACTACCTCACCGAGCGCCTCACGGGGCAGGGCACCACCGACCGCGGCGACGCCTCGGGCACCGGCTGGTGGGCTTCCGGGACGGAGGCGTACGACGAGGAGACCCTCGCGCACGTGGGCCTCGATCCCGCGCTGCTGCCGCGGGTGGTCCGGCCGGGCGAGGTGGCGGGCACCGTGCGCGACATCCACGGCCTGCCGTTCTCCAAGGGCACCCTGGTCGCACCGGGGACGGGCGACAACGCCGCAGCGGCGATGGGCCTCGGGCTGCGCCCGGGCACCCCGGTGCTCAGCCTGGGCACGTCGGGCACGGTGTACGCCGTCACCAAACGGCGCCCCGCCGACCCGACCGGCACCGTGGCGGGCTTCGCCGACGCCCACGGGGACTGGCTGCCCCTGGCGTGCACACTGAACTGCACGCTCGCCGTCGACCGCGTCGCCGCGCTGCTGAACCTGGACCGTGAGGCCGTCGAGCCCACCAGCGGCGTGACCCTGCTGCCGTATCTGGACGGGGAACGCACCCCCAACCTCCCGGACGCCTCCGGACTGCTGCATGGCTTGCGCCACGACACCACCGGCGGCCAGCTCCTGCAGGCCGCCTACGACGGCGCTGTGCACTCGCTGCTCGGGGCGCTCGACCTGGTCCTCGACGAGGACGCGGACCGTTCGGTCCCGCTGCTGCTGATCGGCGGCGGCGCTCGCGGCACGGCCTGGCAGGAGACGGTACGCCGCCTGTCGGGGCGCCCGGTCCAGGTACCGGAGGCCAAGGAACTGGTCGCGCTCGGCGCCGCGGCGCAGGCGGCGGGCCTCCTGACCGGCGAGGACCCGGCCGCGGTCGCCCGGCGCTGGAACACCGCCGCGGGCCCGGTGCTGGACGCGGTGGAGCGGGACGAGGAGACGCTGGCGAGGATCGCCGGGGTACTCTCCGACGCGGCCCCGCTGCTGGAGCGGAGCACGGACAGCCATTGAGGACGGGGGCATGACCGCACCGCTGCACGAGGCCCACCCGGCCGGTCCCCGACGGGTGCTGCCCGACACCCAGCAGGGCATGCGCCGCCGCAATCTCGCCCGAGTGATGCACACCGTCAGCGCCGAGGGGCCGCTCTCCCGTGCGGCCGTCGCCTCGCGCATCGGGCTGACGCGGGCCGCGGTGTCGACCCTGGTCGACGAACTGATCCGCACGGGACTGCTGGACGAGCTGGGCCCCGAGCGGCCCGGCCGTGTGGGCCGTCCCGGCTCGGCGCTCGCCGTCAGCGGACACGGTCCGGCCGGGATCGGCGCCGAGATCGGCGTGGATCATCTCGCGGTCTGCGCGGTCGATCTGCGCGGACAGGTACGCGCGCGTGCCGTGCGGCACGCCACGAACCGCGGTCGCGCCCCCGAGCCGGTGCTCGAGGAACTCACCGCGCTCGTACACCGGGTCGTCGCCGAGGCGGAGGGCGAGGGGCTGTGGCCCGCGGGGCTCGCGGTGGCGGTGCCGGGCCTGGTGGCCCGCGACGCCCGCACCGTCGTACGCGCCCCGAACCTCGACTGGCACGACACCGACCTCGGCGCCCTGCTGCCCGCCGACATTCCGCTGACGGTCGACAACGAGGCCAACTTCGGTGCGCTCGCCGAACTCTGGCTCGGCGAGCGCACCCCTGAGGACTTCCTGCACGTCTCCGCGGAGATCGGCATCGGTGCGGCGGTCGTGGTGGCCGGCGGGCTGCTGCGCGGTACGCGCGGTTTCGCGGGCGAGTTGGGGCATGTGCCGGTGCAACCGGAGGGGCCCGCGTGCCCGTGCGGCGGGCGCGGCTGTCTGGAGCAGTACGCCGGTGAGGAGGCGGTGCTGCGCGCCGCTGGTCTGGAGCTGGGTGAGGACCGCGTCGGGCTGCTCGCGAACCGGGCCGCCGAGGGCGACGAGAACGTACGGGGCGCGCTGCGCGACGCGGGCACGGCGCTCGGCATCGCGCTGACCGGAGCGGTGAATCTGCTGGACCCCGAGAGTGTCGTCCTCGGCGGCGCCCTGGCCGGGCTCGCGCCCTGGTTGCTGCCGTCGCTGGAGGCCGAGTTGGACCGGCGCACCGCGGGTCCGGCCTGTCCGGTGTCGGTGTCCCGGCTGGGTCCCGAGGGGCCTCTGCTGGGGGCGGCTCACTCGGTGGTGCGGGCGGTACTGGACGACCCTGCGGCGGTGGCCGAGCGGGGCTGATCGTGGCGTCCCGTGCCGGACGGGCGGGCTAGGGGGCGGGCAACCGGTCGGGTTGCTGCAGGAGCCGGCGCCGCGCGACGCCTTCCGCGCCAGTGCCATGGGGCGCCCTAGGCTTACGCCCGGCATCAGCGCCGACGCCGGCACTGGCATTGGCACTGGCAGGACCCGAGCATCCGCGTCCGGGTCAACTCCCGTACACCAGAGGAGCTCGACCGTGATCGACCCCGCCCCGGAACACCCGTACCCCGACAGCCGCCGTCCCGACGCGACACCCACACCGCACGCACTGCTCACTCCTGTGCTCGGTCTGCTGGGCACCTGGCGAGGGCGGGGTCAGGGCGGGTATCCGACGCTCGACGCGGACTTCGTGTACGGGCAGGAGGTCACCTTCAGCCATGACGGACGGCCCTTCCTTCGCTACGAGGCCCGGGCCTGGCTGGTCGACGCGGGTGCCGACGACGCGCCGCTGCGCCCGGCGGCCCGCGAGAGCGGCTGGTGGCGGATCCAGCCCGACGGCCGGGTGGAAGCCCTGATCACCCAGCCCACCGGTATCGCCGAGATCGCGGTCGGCCGTGCGAGCGGGGACACGATCGACCTGTCCACCCACGAAGTGGCGCTCACGCCCACCGCCAAGCAGGTGGACGCCACCCGTCGCCGCTACACACTGACCGACGACGACACTCTCTCGTTCGTCTTCGACCTCGGCGCCGTCGGACAGCCGCTGCAGCACCATCTCTCGGCGAGCCTGCGACGCGTCCGGTAGTCCGCACCGACACGACGCAGCACGGTCCAGGGCTCAGCTGACGCCCGTGGTCACCTGTGGTCCTCACCCGTACGGGTGGCCGAGTTTTCCACATGTGCGCCGTCGTCCACCGAAGCACGCCGCGCCCTTCTGCCCAACTCGCAAGCGCCGTACCGTGAATCACGCGAGACGCACCCGTCGAGCCGGGTGAGGCAGGCAAGTCGGCGTGAATTGAGGGGGGTTCACATGTCGGGGGACGAGGTCGCAGGTCTCAGGCGCGACGCGATCGGGCTGCGCGAGGTCCTGTTCCAGAGCATCACGGCCATGGCACCGGCCGCCGCGGTCGCCGCGTCCATTCCGTCCGGCGCCGCCTTCGCCGGCGGAAGCCTGCCGCTCGCCGTGCTGATCGCGCTGGTGGCCTGTCTGTTCACGGCGTCGTGCGTGGCCGAAATGGCCCGTGAACTGCCGGCCGCGGGCTCGGTCTCCACGTATGCGGCACAGGGCCTGCATCCGACCGTCGGCTTCCTGGTCGGCTGGGGCTATGTGTTCGTGGAGGCGCTGGTGCCGCCGCTCCTGCTTCTGCAGCTCGGCTTCACCACGGCAGGCACCCTGCATCAGGAATGGTCCTCGTATCCGGCGGACCTGTGGTGGCCCTGGGCGCTGGCAGGTGCCGCGATCATCGCGACCGCGGGGTACTTCGGAGTGCGCGCCTCGGCCCGCTTCGGCACCGTCCTCGGCATCTTCGAGGTCCTCGTCCTCCTCGTCTTCGCCGTCTGGCTCATCGCCAAGGCGGGCGGCGACAACACCCTGACGGTGTTCGGCACTTCGCACACGGCCGATGGATACGAGGGGATCAGCGGCGTCTTCGCCGGATCGGTGTACACGGTGCTCGCCTTCGCGGGATTCGAGGCCGCGGCCCCGCTCGCCGAGGAGACGCGCAACCCGCGCCGGACGATGCACCGCGCGGTCCTCGGTGCCGCCCTTGGCATCGGCCTCTTCTATGTGGTGACGACCTACGCCATGACGGTGTACTTCGGGCCGGACCGGTTCGCAAAGTTCGGGGCCTCCGGAGCAGCCTCCTGGGAGGGCGTGGCCAGGGCGTCGTTCGGACTGTTCTGGGTGCTGGTGTTCCTGGCCGTGGTCAACTCGACGATCGCCAACGCCAACGCGTGCGCCAATGTCTCCACGCGCACTGCCTTCGCCCTGGCCCGCATCCGGGTCCTGCCGCGCTACTTCGCCGTGCTCCATCCGAAGTACCGCTCCCCAGTCACGGGGATCGTCGTGCAGACCGTCGTGGCGGTCGGTGCCGTGCTGGGTCTGGGCCTTGGCTACGACCCGGTGACCGCCTTCCTGCTCCTGGCCACGGTGATCGTCACGGTGGTGATCGGCGTCTACATCGTGGTGAACGTCGCCTGCGCCGGGTATTTCCTGCGCCGCAGACGGGAGTTGTTCCGTCCCCTACGTCATCTGCTGCTGCCCCTGCTCGGCATCGTCGCGTTCGTGCCCGCGCTGCTGACCGCCGCAGGACTGCCCGTCTTCGACTTCGTCACCGAGCTGACCGCTCCCGTCTCCTACGCCGGTCCCATCGTCGGCGTGTGGTTGGCCGCCGGAGTCGTGGTGCTGCTCGTGCTCATGCGGCGCCACCCGGAGCGCATAGCCGAGACCGCCCGTGTCCATCTGGACGACCCCTCCCCCGCCAGTCCATCGCAGAACGGAGCAGCGCAAGCATGAGCGACCCCCGCATCCTGACCGTCCGGCCCGAACCGGGCGAGTACGCCTGGACGTTCGGCGGCGCACCGCCCGTGGCGCGGATCGCGCCCGGCACGGTCCTCGACCTGTACACGGAGGACTGCTTCGCCGGGCGGGTGCGGTCCGAGAAGGACCTGGTGTCCGAGGTGTGCGAGTTCCCCTTCCTCAATCCGCAGACCGGCCCGTTCCACGTCGAGGGCGCCGAGCCGGGCGACACGGTGGCCGTGCACTTCGTCTCGATCGAACCGGCCCGCGACTGGGCCGCGTCGACGACGGTCCCTCTGTTCGGGGCGCTCACCTCCACGCACACCACGGCCACCCTTCAGCCGCCGCTGCCGGAGACCGTGTGGATCTGGCAGCTGGACCGGGCGCGGCGCACCGCCATGTTCCGGGCGCACGACAGCGACATCGAGGCCGAGCTGCCCATGGACCCGATGCACGGCACTGTGGGTGTGGCCCCGGCCAATCTGGAGGTCCGCTCGGCGCTGGTGCCCGACGCGCACGGCGGGAACATGGACACGCCCGAGATGCGGGCCGGCGTCACCTGCTACCTCGGGGTGAACGTGGAGGGCGCCCTGCTCAGTCTCGGCGACGGGCACGCGCGGCAGGGCGAAGGCGAGACCTGTGGGGTCGCCGTCGAGTGCGCGATGAACACCGTGGTGATCGTCGAGCTGCTCAAGGGCGTCGCGACACCGTGGCCGCGCATCGAGTCGGACACGCACATCGTCTCGACGGGATCGGCACGACCGCTGGAGGACGCGTTCCGGATCTCCCAGCTGGACCTGGTGCAGTGGTTGGTGCGCGACTACGGGTTCAGCGAACTGGACGCGTACCAGTTCGCGACCCAGGCGGTCGAGTCGCCGTTGGCCAACGTCTGCGACACCAACTACACCTGCGTGGCCAAGATCCGCAAACAGTGGCTGCCCGCGCGCGAGACTCACCGCGGGATGCACGCGCAGCTGCGCGAGATGGCGGCAACTTTGCGGGGCTGAGCCGCACCTGCACAGCTGTGCCACACCTGCGGCACGGCGTCGCATCTGCGACACGGCGTCACACCCACGGAGCAGAGCCACACCTGCGGCGACAGTGCAGCACCTGCGGCGGCAGAGCCGCAGCCCACCGAACGATTCACCTCCCCCACCGCACGATTCACCTCCCCCCACCGATCGATTCACCTCCCCCACCGAACGATTCACCTCCCCCACCGACGGAGTCACCTCCCCCACCGAAAGGCACAGCCTCATGGAGCGGGCAAGATCGACTACCAGCAGGCGGCGGTTTCTGAAGGGCGCCGCCCTCGCCACCGTGCCGTACGCCTTACTTCCCGACACGCGGGCCGGAGCCCAGGCCCAGGCCGTCGACTACCCCGGTGCCGAATGGCAGCCGGCCAGTACGTCCAACTACACCTCGTCGAACCGCCCCACGACCTATCCCATCGACTACGTGGTCATCCACGTCACGCAGGAGACGTACGCCGACGCCCTGTCCATTTTCCAGAACCCCGCCAAGCAGGTGTCGATCCACTACCTGGTGCGTTCAGTCGACGGGCATGTCGCCCAGTGCGTGCGGGAACGCGACATCGCCTGGCACGCGGGCAACTGGGACTACAACACGCGCAGCATCGGCATCGAGCACGAGGGCTGGGTGGACCAGCCCGCCTATTTCACCGACGCCCTCTACGAACAGTCGGCCAGACTCACCGCGGCGCTCTGCACCAAGTACGGCCTGCCGAAGGACCGGGCGCACATCATCGGGCACTCCGAGGTGCCGGGCGCCGACCACACCGATCCCGGGCCCCTCTGGGACTGGACGCGCTACATCAGACTCGTCAACCTCGCCTGACGCAGGCGGGAACCTCGCCCGACCCGGCCGGACGGCTGCCACCGGCCCCGGCGGCAGCTCCGTCCTTCGGGTGACCCGGGTCGAAACGGTTGTCCGAGCGCGTACCCGGAGTGACCATGTCACCAGCCGCACTGCCTTGCCGGGAGGCCGACTTGACCGATCCGTGGGTGGCCCTGGAGCCGGGGGCCGACCCCACCGAACACGCGCGGATGCTGCGCCGCGCGCACGAGACGTTCACCGAGGCGGGCACGGTGACGCGTCCGGTGCGCTCGGTGGTGGCCGAGTCGTGGCGGCGCTCGGCGCGGGCCGGCGTGGGGCCGGACGGCACGGCGAGTGTGGAGCTCGTCGACGGTGACCTGGGCAGTTACCGGGCCGAGCACCCGTTGGCGCGGGTGATGCCGCTGTTCCGTGAGCTCATGGGGACGTTCGCGGCCGACGGGGAGCATCTGCTCGCGGTGTGCGACGCGCACGGCAGGCTGCTGTGGGTCGAGGGCCATCCCACGACCCGGCGGAACGCGGGGCGGATGAACTTCGTGCCGGGTGCGCGGTGGGCGGAGTCGGCGATGGGGACCAATGCGCCGGGGACGGCGGTCGCCGTCGACAGGCCCGTGCAGGTGTTCGCGGCCGAGCACTTCATACGGCGCGTGCAGCCGTGGACGTGCGCGGCGGCTCCGGTGCACGATCCGCGCACCGGGCGGGTGCTCGGGGCGGTGGACATCACCGGCGGGAACGGGCTCGCGCATCCGCACAGCCTGGGCTTCGTGCAGGCGGTCGCCCGGGCCGCCGAGTCCCAGCTGGCGTTGCTCGCACCGGAGCAGCCCGCCGCCGACACCCCCGAGCTGACGGCGCTGGGCCGGGACGAGGCGCAACTGCTGATCGGCGGGCGCAGGATCAGGCTCAGCCGGCGGCACAGCGAGATCCTGGTGCTGCTGGCCCGGCACCCGGAGGGGCTGACCGGCGACGAGTTGCTGTGCGCGCTCTACGAGGACGAGTCGGTGACGCCGGTGACCCTGCGGGCCGAACTGGCGCGGCTGCGCAGGGCTTTGGGCCCGGGACTGCTGGCGTCGCGCCCCTATCGGCTGACGGCACCCGTCGAGAGCGATGTCGCTGTCGTGGAACGACGGCTGGAGACCGGGGCGGTCACGGCGGCGGCGTCGGCGTACGCGGGACCACTGCTGCCGGGTTCGCAGGCCCCGGCGGTCGTACGGCTCAGGCATCTCCTGGCCGACGGCCTTCGTACGGCGCTGATCAGTCGTCGCGACCCCGATCTGCTGGCCGACTGGGCGCACGCGCCGTGGGGCGAGGACGACCTCGACGTATGGCGGGCGCTCGCCACGGTCCGGCCGACCGCGTCGGTCCGGTCCCGGCTGGCCGCCCTGGAGGGCGAGTTGACGGCACCGCCCGACTGGCCGGGCGTCACGGGACGCCGGGGAGCCACACCGGCGTAGCGGGACCTGCAGACCTGGCGCACCCTCCGGGCGTCGGCGTCCCCGCCCCAGTTGCCCTTCCGCCCTTCCGCCCTTCCCCCACGGCAACGTAGTTGCAACCTCCCCCTCCCTACCCTCCGGACGGAAGCTGCCCAACGGCGGGTGGCATCGATGAGGAGGCTGACCACATGACCCGTTACGCGGCGCCCGGCACCGACGGCGCGATCGTCTCCTATCAGTCGCGCTACGACCACTTCATCGGTGGGGAGTACGTCCCGCCGGTGCGCGGGCAGTACTTCGAGAATCCCTCGCCGGTGAACGGGCAGCCGTTCACGGAGATCGCGCGCGGCACGGCGGAGGACGTGGAGCGCGCGCTCGACGCGGCGCACGCGGCCGCACCGGGCTGGGGTCGTACGTCGGTGACCGAGCGGTCCGACATCCTGTTGAAGATCGCCGACCGGATGGAGGCGAACCTCGAGAAGCTGGCGGTCGCCGAGAGTTGGGAGAACGGCAAACCGGTCCGCGAGACGCTGGCGGCCGACATCCCGCTGGCCATCGACCACTTCCGCTACTTCGCGGGCGCGATCCGCGCGCAAGAGGGGTCGCTGGGCGAGGTCGACGACGACACGGTGGCGTACCACTTCCACGAGCCGCTGGGCGTGGTCGCGCAGATCATCCCGTGGAACTTCCCGATCCTGATGGCGACTTGGAAGCTGGCGCCCGCCCTCGCCGCGGGCAACGCGGTCGTCATCAAGCCGGCCGAGCAGACGCCGGCCTCCATCCACTACTGGATGAGCCTGATCGCGGACCTGCTGCCGCCGGGCGTGGTGAGCATCGTCAACGGCTTCGGTGTGGAGGCGGGCAAGCCGCTCGCGTCCAGCCCGCGGGTGGCGAAGGTGGCGTTCACCGGCGAGACCACGACGGGGCGGCTGATCATGCAGTACGCCTCCGAGAACATCAAGCCGGTCACCCTGGAGCTCGGCGGCAAGTCGCCCAACATCTTCTTCGACGACGTGTGGGCGCAGAACGACGACTTCAGGGACAAGGCGCTCGAGGGCTTCACCATGTTCGCGCTCAACCAGGGCGAGGTGTGCACCTGTCCGTCGCGGGCGCTCGTGCAGCGCGGCAACTACTCCGAGTTCATCGAGGCGGCGGTCGCCCGTACCGAGCTGATCAAGCCCGGCCACCCCCTGGACACCGACACGATGATCGGCGCCCAGGCCTCCAACGACCAGCTGGAGAAGATCCTCTCCTACCTCGACATCGGCCGCCAGGAGGGCGCGAAGGTCCTCACCGGTGGTGAACGCATCGAGTACGACGGCGAGTTGAAGGGCGGCTACTACGTCCAGCCGACCATCTTCGATGGCGACAACCGCATGCGGATCTTCCAGGAGGAGATCTTCGGCCCGGTCGTCTCGGTGACCTCCTTCGACGACTTCGACGACGCCATCAAGATCGCCAACGACACGCTGTACGGCCTCGGAGCCGGCGTGTGGACACGGGACATGAACACGGCGTACCGCGCGGGCCGAGCCATCCAGGCGGGCCGTGTCTGGACGAACTGCTACCACGCCTATCCGGCACACGCCGCGTTCGGGGGCTACAAGCAGTCCGGGATCGGACGCGAGACCCACAAGATGATGCTGGAGCACTACCAGCAGACGAAGAACCTTCTGGTGTCGTACTCCCCGAAGAAGCTGGGCTTCTTCTAGAGCCTCAAGTGGGGCGCCCGGAGGCTCCGTTGCACTTCGGGTGCCTCGAAAGGCAGGCCCCTGACCGGGAACGCCGGTCCCGCCGCCCCGTCGCCCACCGGATACAGTGCGCGAGACGGCAGCCCGGTCAGGGAGGGGAAGCGTGACCGACACCAGCGACACACGGACCGCGGAGGGTGAGGCGCCGGCGCCGCGGCGAAGCCGACTGCATCGCCTGCTGCGCTACATCCCCATGATCGCCCCCGTCCTGCTGTGGGCCGTGCCCTGCTGGGTGCTCCTCTACGGCGGCCAGCACTGGCCGCTGCCCGTCACGCTGGTCGGCACCGCCCTGTTCGTCCTCGGCCTCGTCGGAATGCCGCTCGCCATGGCCCGCGGCCACGGCCGTCGGCAGCAGGACTGGGCGGCGATCATCGGTGACACCCTGCTGGGCAGCAGTTGGGTCCTGTTCACGTGGTCCGTTCTGCTCGGCGTCGTCCTGCGGCTCGCCCTGACCGTGGCGGGCGTCGGCCACGGCCAGGACCGGGCCCGGATCGTCGCCTGGGCCGTCCTCGGCGTGAGTGCGGCGCTGCTCGCCTGGGGGTACGCCGAGGCCCGTCGCGTGCCGCGCGTGCGTCGGCTCGACGTGCAACTCCCGCGGCTCGGTGCCGGGTTGGACGGCACCCGCGTCGCCCTGATCACCGACACCCACTACGGCCCGCTCGATCGCGCCCGCTGGTCGGCGCGGGTGTGCGAGACGGTCGACACCCTCGAAGCGGACCTCGTCTGCCACACCGGCGACATCGCGGACGGCACGGCCGAACGCCGCCGCGCCCAGGCCGCCCCGCTCGGTACGGTACGGGCCACCCGGGCCCGGGTGTACGTCACCGGCAACCACGAGTACTACAGCGAGGCGCAGGGCTGGGTCGACCTGATGGACGAGCTGGGCTGGCAGCCGCTGCGCAACAGCCACCTGCTGCTCGAACGCGGCGGCGACACCCTCGTGGTGGCCGGGGTGGACGACGTCACCGCCGAGTCCTCCGGCCTGGAGGGCCACCGCGCCCATCTGGCAGGAGCGCTGGACGGCGCCGACCCCGATCTGCCCGTCCTGCTCCTGGCGCATCAGCCCAAGTTCGTCGACCGGGCGGCGGCCCACGGCGTCGACCTCCAGCTCTCCGGCCACACCCACGGCGGCCAGATCTGGCCCTTCCATTTCCTGGTCCGCATCGACCAGCCCGCCCTCGCGGGCCTCAGCCACCACGGCACCCGCACCCTGCTCTACACCAGCCGCGGCACCGGCTTCTGGGGCCCGCCGTTCCGCGTCTTCGCCCCCAGCGAGATCACCCTGCTCGTACTCCGCTCCCCGCAGCCGCCCACGGCGGCATAGACGCACGGCGGCATGGACGAAGGCCGCGCGGGGCAGTCCGGTCAGCCGCCGCGTCGTACCCGGGCCGCCCTGCGGGCCTCCGCGAGCTTGCGGGCCTCGCTGCTCTTACGGGACGACCTGCCGCCGGATGCGCCCTTCGTACCGTCCTTGCTGCTGCCCAGACCGCGGAACGGGGCGTTGTGGTTCTTGGTGCGCGGTGCGGCAGGACCGCCGTCGAGCGGCTGCCCGGAGGGGGCTCTGGCGCCGGGGATCCGGCTCAACTCCGCCTCGCCGGAACGCACTTTGGTGACCTTGGGGGCGACACCGGCGTCCGCCATGACCTGGCTCGTCTCCCGGCGCTGTCCTGAGAGGACGAGGGTCACGACGGTGCCGGAGCGGCCGGCCCGGGCCGTGCGGCCGGCGCGGTGCAGGTAGTCCTTCGGGTCGGTGGCCGGATCGACGTTGACCACGAGGTCGAGGTCGTCGATGTGCAGGCCGCGTGCGGCGACGTTCGTGGCCACCAGCGCGGTGACCTGCCCGTTCCTGAACTGGGCCAGGGTCCGTGTGCGCTGCGGCTGGGCCTTGCCGCTGTGCAGGGCGGCGGCGGCCACGCCATTGGCCCGCAGATGCCGGGTGAGCTGGTCGACGGCGTGCTTGGTGTCCAGGAACAGCAGGACGCGGCCGTCGCGGGCGGCGATCTCGGTGGTCACGGCGTACCGGTCCGGGCCGTGCACGACGAGGACGTGGTGCTCGATCGCCGGAACGGCACTGGACGAGGGGTCCACGGAGTGCACGGCGGGGTCGCGCAGATAGCGCCGCACCAGCTGGTCGACGTCGCGGTCGAGGGTGGCGGAGAACAGCATCCGCTGCCCCTCGGGACGCACCTGGTCCAGGATCTCGGTGACCTGCGGCAGAAAGCCCATGTCACACATCTGGTCGGCCTCGTCCAGAACCGTGATGCGCACCCTCCCCAGCCTGCAGCCCTTGCGGTCGACGAGGTCGTGCAGCCGTCCGGGCGTGGCGACGACGATCTCGGCGCCGTCCCGCAGCGCGGCCGCCTGCCGTCCGATGGACACCCCGCCCACCACGGTCGCGAGCCGCAGCCGCAGCGCCTCGGCGTACGGCGTGAGCGCCTCACCGACCTGTTGCGCGAGCTCCCGGGTGGGCACCAGAACGAGCGCCAGCGGCTCCTTGGGCTGTGCGCGCCGACCGGCCGTACGGGCGAGCATCCCCAGGCCGAAGGCGAGCGTCTTGCCCGATCCCGTACGGCCCCGGCCCAGGACGTCTCGTCCCGCGAGCGCGTTGGGCAGCGCCGCCGCCTGGACGGGGAAGGGCACCGTCACACCGTGCTCGTCGAGGACGCGCAGGATCGCGGGCGGCAGCCCCAGCTCCGCGAAGGACGCGACCGCGGGCGGCGCCGCGGTCGTGCCCGAAGACCCCGACGAGTCGGACGTGTCTTGCTGCCGGGCATGGGCACGTGCTGGTTCGCTCACAGAAGGCCTTCCTCCGAAGGGACCGTACCGAGGAAGGCGCGGCGGGGACGCGGCCACCGGCCAGGAACCCACCCGAACTGGGCACCGGCACGACGACGCTGGAAACGAATCACGTTAGCACGGGGCCGAACAGCCGGACCGGGCCCGCCGTGCCCTCCTCGGGGTACCGCGGACCGGTCCGGTCAGCCGAGTTCGGTGCGGATCGCGAGGAGCTCGGGGAAGAAGGACAGGTCCAGGGCGGCCTGGAGGAAGGAGACCCCGCTGGAGCCGCCGGTGCCGCGTTTGAAGCCGATGACGCGGGTGACGACCTTGAGGTGGCGGAAGCGCCAGAGCTGGAAGCTCTCCTCGATGTCGACCAGCTCCTCGCAGGTCTCGTACGCGCCCCAGTGGTCCTCGGGGTGCTCGTAGATCTCCTTCAGCACGGGCAGCAGGCCGTCGTGGAAGGCGTGGGCCTGGGTGACGTCCCGCTTCAGCAGGTCGTCGGGGACCGGATGGCCCGCGCGGGCAAGGTAGCGGAGGAACTCGTCGTAGAGCGTGGGCAGTTCGAGGGCCTCCTCCAGGGCCGCGCGTGCCTGCGGGTCATGGGCGAAGACCTCGGTCATACGGGCGTTCTTGTTGCCGAGCAGGAACTCCACGACGCGGTACTGCGCCGACTGGAAGCCCGAGGCCTGTCCGAGTGCGCCCCGGAACTGGGCGTACTCGCTCGGGGTCAGGGTGGCCAACACCGCCCACTGGTCGACGATTTGGTGCTGGATGTGCTTGACGCGGGCGAGGGACTTGAGGGCCGGCTGAAGGTCGTCCGCGGCCAGCCGGCGCATCGCCTCGCGCAGTTCGTGGATGACGAGCTTGAACCACAGTTCGGAGGTCTGGTGCTGGATGATGAACAGCAGCTCGTCGTGGTGCGGCGGATCGCTCAACGGCTGCTGCGCGGACAGCAGCCGGTCGAGCCGGAGGTAGCCGCTGTACGTGGTCTGTCGGTGCAGGTCGGTGTGGATGCTCTCCTCGATCTCACGGGTGTTGTGCCGTGATGCGTGCTCGGTCCGCCGGTTCATGATGGTTCACTCCATGCCGCTGGTCTCGGCCGCTCTCGCACCGGAACGTCATCCGGATTCCGTGGTCAGCGCCTTGATCCACTCCTCGGGCCAGGGAGTGCTGACGCGCTCGTCCCCCAGCGGCACATGTACGACCGTATAGCGTCCCGACGCCGCGAGCCCGCGCGGACGGCCCTCGTGCTCCTCGCCCCACACCTCGAACCCGAACGTCATCGAGGACGTGCCGATGCGCTCCACGGTGAGCGTGGTCGTCACCTCCTGCCCGAACCACAGCGGGGAGGCGAAGCCGACCTCGTAGCGCACTCGCGGTGCCGCACCGAAATAGCCGATCACTCCGCGCTCGCGGACCAGCGCCGCCTCGGCCGCCTCCACGAACCGTCCGATCGCCGCGTTGTGGTAGTGGCCCGAGGCGTCGGTGTCCCACCACTCCACGCGGCAGCGGTACACGGCGCGGGCGCCGCCCGTCGGCTCAGCAGCCATGGGGCGGCTCATGGGACGGGGCCCGGCGGGAGCGGCCGACGGGAGCGTCGTCCTTCGTCGGCTCCCGGGAGGAGGCGGGCGAGTACATGTCCATCGGGGACACGACTACCCCGGTTGTCCGGGTCCGACTCCCCACGGGGAACGACTGGACCACCGGCGTCAACCGGCCACGCGGACCACGGGACAACACCGCAGGGCGCCTGACGGGGTATTGGCTGTCCGCCCTGTCAGGCGCCCTGTGCACGGTCATCCTGCTTCACCTTGTTGACTCGGCTGTCACCACCGCGCCGACGAGCACGGCGAGGCGCTCACGGGGCGGCGGCTTTCTGCGTCGCAGACGTCGCTACTTCGAGTGCATCGACGGCTTGGACGGGTGGGAGGGGGTGTCCGGCTTCATGGGGTGGGAGGGCATGTCCGGCTTCATGGGGTGGGAGGGCATGTCCGGCTTCATGGGGTGGGAGGGCATGTCCGGCTTCATCGGGTGCGCGGGCATGTCCGGCTTGGCCGGGTGCGCCGGGTAGTCAGGCTTGGCCGGGTGCTCCGGGTAGTCCGGCTTCATCGGCAGAGCGGGCTTGTCCGGGTGCGCGGGCTTCTCGGGGTACGCGGGCTTGACCGGGTGCGCAGGGTAGGCGGGCGCCGCCGGCTTTTCGGGGTAGGCGGGCTTCTCGGGCTTGGCCGGGTAAGCGGGCTTCTCCGGCTTGGCAGGCATGGCCGGCTTCTCCGGATACGCAGGCTTCACCGGCTTCGCGGGCATGGCCGGCTTCTCCGGATACGCAGGCTTCACCGGCTTCGCGGGCATGACCGGCTTCTCCGGATACGCAGGCTTCACCGGCTTCGCGGGCATGACCGGCTTCTCCGGGTACGCAGGCTTGACGGGCATGGCCGGCTTCACGGGCTTGGCCGGGTACGCGGGCTTCTCGGGCATCGCGGGCTTCTGCGGATACGTCGGCTTGACCGGCATCGCGGGCTTCTCGGGGTACGCGGGTTTCACCGGCATCGCGGGCTTCTCGGGATACGCGGGCTTTACCGGCATGGCAGGCTTCACCGGGTACGCGGGCTTCACCGGCATCGCAGGCTTGGTCGGCGTTTCTGGCCGCGTGGGGTAAGCAGGCTTCACCGGATAGGCAGGCAGCGCAGGCTTGACCGGCTTCACGGGATAAGCCGGCATCGCAGGCTTCACCGGATACGCGGGCATGGCCGGCTTCGACGGGAGTGCGGGCTTCTCCGGCTTGACCGGGTAAGCGGGCATCGCAGGCTTTACCGGGTACGCAGGCAATACAGGCTTGACGGGGTAGGCAGGCATCTCCGGCTTGACGGGATATGCCGGCTTCACCGGATAGGTGAGCTTCACCGGGTAGACAGGCATTTCCGGCCTGACGGGATACGCCGGCTTCACCGGCATGGCAGGCATCTTCGGCTTCACCGGGTGCACCGGCTTCTCCGGGTGGGCGGGCAGCACAGGCTTCGCCGGATAAACGGGCTTCGACGGATACTCCGGCTTCACGGGGTGCGCCGGGTATTCAGGCTTGACCGGATGGGCCGGGTACTCGGGCTTGACCGGATGAGCGGGGTATTCGGGCTTTACGGGATGCTTCGGGTGCTCCGGCTTCGCCGGGTACGAAGGGTGCTCGGGCTTGACCGGGTGCTCGGGCTTGACCGGGTGGCCCGGCTTGACCGGGTGTTCCGGCTTCGCCGGGTGGTCCGAATGCGCCGGCTTTCCGGGGTGGTCCGAGTGGTCGGGTTTACCGTGCTGTCCCGAGTGCCCCGGCTTTGCGTACTGTCCCGAATGTTCGGGCTTGGCGTGCTGTCCCCCGTTCCCGGGCTTGGCGTGCTGTCCCGAATGCTCAGGCTTGGCGTGCTGTCCCCCGTGCCCGGGCTTGGCGTGCTGTCCCGAATCCTCAGGCTTGGCGTGGTGTGTCGAACCCTCTGGCTTGGCGTGGTGTGTCGAACCCTCGGGCTTGGCATGGTGTGTCGAACCCTCTGGCTTGGGCTGGTCCTCCGGGCCTGCGTTGCGTGCCTGGAACAGCGCCTTTGAAGGGTTCGCCTGTCCTGGATACGGATGCGGGGTCGCGTCGTCCTGAGTGTGGGCGATTGCCGGGGTCACCAGCGGGGTTGTGGCGAACGCGGCCACCATGGTGGCCGACGCCAGAACTGATCGCCATCTCGGCGATGTCGTCATTACTTCCACTCTCCTCGACTTGGTTCAGGGCTTCTGACCGCTGGTCAGTACCAAGAGCCGGATAGTGGAATAATCTGGAAATCGGACGCCCGAATAACGCCGCGACCTCCATAAGTCACCGGATGGGGTAGCTACGGCCGCCAGTTGGCCCGGCCGTTCGACGGGAAGTCATAGGCGCGCCATTAAACGAGCATGGTCAAGCTCAACGCGCCTGATTCGCCGAGAATTACACCCTCGGAGTAAGGAGCCGGCTCAGCACGGGCGCCAGTAGAGCGAGGGGTCGGGGTGGGCGGTGAAGCCGAGGGCACGGTAGAGGGGTTCGCCCTCGGGGGAGGCATGGAGGTCGACGCGGGCGACCTCGCGCTCCTGGAACCAGTCGAGCAGGCCCCGCATGACGGCACGGCTGTGTCCGCGCCGCCGGTGGGCCGGGTCGGTGACCACGCCGATCACCTGTCCGATCCGGCCGTTGGGCAGATGCGGTCCGGGCAGCCGCTGCTCGATCGTGCCGATGCCGCAGGCCGCGAGTCCCCCACCCTGGTCGCCGGCTCGGCCGCCGTCCGCGTCCACGACGAGGATGCGTACATCGTCCGCCGTCAGCTGGTCCTTCAGCACCACCGCGAGGGCGTCCAGCCAACTGCCGTCATCTGTCGCGGGGTTGAAGAAGTCACCCGCGAGGTCGTCGAAGAGCAGGGCCCGCAGGCGCAGGAGTTCTACGAGGTCGTACTCCGCGGCCCGTCGTACGGCAGTGGCGGTTGCGATGCGTTGTGACATGTCCATCAGACTGCTGTAATGGTCTTATGCATCTCAACCCTTACGGCGAGGATGCCGTGAACCTGGCCGCCGACCTGGCCAACCGGCGCCCTGCGGACGCCGCAGAGCTCGCCGATCGCTGCCGTGCCGCCGGTCTGGTGCTGGACCGCCCGGCCACCGCGCAGGACCTGGCGCAGGCGGTGGAGGCACTGGACGCATGGGAGAAGGTGGTGGACGCGACCGACGAGCACGAGCGGGCGGCGCTGCTCAACGCCATGCTGGCGTCGGCCACCGCATACCCGCGGTTGACCAACCACGCCGCAACCGGCTGGCATGTGCACTACCGCGACGACCATCAGCCGCTCGGCAGGCTGCTGCTGTCGCTGATCTCGGTGGGCACGGCCCTGCATCTGACGGGCCGCGGCATGCACCGTCTGCGGCGCTGCGACGTGACCGAGTGCACCACGATCTTCGCCGACACCTCACGCACCGGGCGGCAGCGCTACTGCTCCCAACGCTGCGCCAACCGCGACGCGGTACGCCGCCACCGGGCCGCCCGTTCCGCCCGTTCCGCCCCACCAAAGGGCTGACCGGCTGACCGGACACAGCCTGTCCGGTCAGGCCCAGTCACCCCCAAAAGCCGCCATCACCCCGTCTCGTCCGTCAACTCCCCGTGCCGGCCGCCCGGTTGCGCTGGCGCAGTGAGATCCGGTTGCCGTCCGGGTCCGTGGCCTCGATGCGGACGCCGAAGGCGTAGTCCTCCGGTTCGGGCTTGTCGAAGGGGACGCCGCGGTCGCGGAGGAGGGTGAAGTCCTTGCGCAGGTCGTCCGATTCGAGGAAGACCACGCCGGGGACGGGGCCGGACCGTTCGCCGGCCGGCTGTCCCGCGGCGCCGGCGTGCGACCAGAGGACGAATTCGAGGGGGCTGCCGGGCACGGCCACGGTCAGGAAGCGTCCGTCGGGGCCCGTGTGGTCGATACGGGTCTCCAGGCCGAGTTGTTCCGTGTAGAACCGCAGCGCGCGGTCCTGGTCGGTGACGTAGAGGGTCACATACATGACGTTGGTCAGCATCGCGCCGTCCGATCCGATCGGGGGCAGGTCACTTCGCTGACGGAGCGCGGCGGGAAAGTGTGACGGTCTACGCCGGGTCCATTCCCGTCATCAGTTCCGCGAAGGCGCGGGCCGCGTTCGAGGAGGTGAAGAGCCGGTCGAGGCGGGCGCGGGCCAGGTTGCGGTGGAAGGGTCCGGCGTCGGTGGCGTCGCCGGCGTCGTGCAGTGTCCGGGTCATCCAGTGCGAGAACTCCTGGTCGTTCCAGACGCGGCGCAGGCATCTGTGCGAGTAACCGCGCAGGCCCGACTCGTCCTTGTCGCGGACGTGGTCCCTGACCGCCCGGACGAAGACGTCGGCGTCGTAGAGGGCGAGGTTCATGCCCTTGCCGCCCATCGGGGAGACGATGTGCGCGGAGTCGCCGACCAGGAAGAGACGGCCGTACTGCATGGGGTCGTGGACGAGGCTGCGGAGCCGGAAGGTCTCACGGTCGGTGATGGGTCCGGAAACGAGGTCCGGGTCGTCGAGCCGTGTCCGCAGCGCTTCCCAGACGCGGGTGTCCGGCCAGGCGTCGGGGTGGTCGTCGGGCAGGCACTGGAGGTAGTAGCGGCTGGTGTGCGGGCCGCGCGGGAAGTGGGCGGCGAAGCCGTGCGGGCTGACGGCCAGGAGGGGCCGGGCCGGGGCCGGGGCGTCGGCGAGGACCGCGAGCCAGCCGATGCCGTGGTCGAGCGTGTGGGCGGTGAGGACTCCGTCCGGGACGGCCGTGCGGCTGATGCCGTGGTCGCCGTCGCAGCCCGCGACGTAGCTGCAGGTGATCGTGCGCACGGTGCCCTCGGGAGTGCGGTAACGGACGGTCGGGGTGTCGCCGGTCAGCTCGTGCAGCGAGATGTCGGCGGCCTCGAAGCGCAGGTCGCCGCCGTCGGCGAGGTAGGCGGCGGTGAGCTTCTGCACCAGCACCTGCTGGGGGCAGAGCCGGGCCGGCGGGCCGTCCGTGCCGTCGTCGTCGGAGACCAAGTGGCTCTCGCCGTCCACCCTTATCTCCAGGAGGCCGTCGTAGGGGACTCCGCCGAGGACGCGGTCGGCGAGACCCCAGTCGTCGAACATCCGCACCGCACGGGTCTCGACGATGCCGGCGCGCTGGCGCTGTGCCACGTACTCCCGGGTGCGGCGCTCCAGCACCACGCACGGGATCCCGCTGCGCTGCAGCAGATTGGCCACCGTCAGCCCGGCCGGGCCCGCGCCGATCACCACGACGGTCGTGGACTCGGGTCCGTGCCCGGGCTTCTCCGCGTCCTCCAACTCCCGTGTCTGTAGGTCCACTTGACCTTGGGAAGTGGCCACTGGCCCGCGCTGATCGGTCATGGGTGTGTCCTGTGCAGTGAATGGCCGCGCCAAACGCGGTCGGGCGCACGAGCAGTACAGTACCCCCAGGGGTATGGATCGATGGAGGTGTGGTCGTGGACATGGAGCTCGCGGGTGCGGAGCTGAAGTCGGTCCTGAACCGGCTGCGTCGCGCTCAGGGTCAGATCTCCGGGGTGATCCGGATGATCGAGGAGGGACGCGACTGCGAGGACGTCATCACCCAGCTCGCCGCGGCCTCACGAGCACTGGACCGGGCGGGGTTCGCCATCATCGCCACCGGTCTGCAGCAGTGCGTCACCGATGTCGAGTCCGGCCGCAAGAACGGCGAGGACGCCGAGCAGATGCGGGCCCGTCTGGAGAAGCTGTTCCTGTCGCTGGCGTGACACCGGCCGCCGGCGAACGCGCCGCACGGAATCCCGTCAGGGCACCACGGGCAGATGCTGTGCGAAGGCGTCGACGACACGGGCGGACAGGTCCTCGCCCAGGGGCAGTCGGAGGTCGGCACCGCCGACGCGGATGCGAAGGCCGACCGGGCCGTCGGCGCGCACCCGCTCGATCCGCGCTCGTGGGACGAAGTACGTGTGCACGCCGTGACGGCCACCGGCCGCGTGGCCGGAGACCGGGTCGGTGCGGACGACGAGTTCACGGGGTGTCAGCACGACGACCGCGTACGCCGCCTCCGTGCGCCGGGGCACGGGCAGCGCCCCCGCGACGGCGGCGACCGGATCGCCGTCGCTCAGGAGCGCCAGGTCCGCTGCGAGCAGTCGCCGCCACTTGTACGGCAGCCCCGCACCGGAGAGGGAGGCGGCGGGCAGGCTCATGCCGAGGTCGGCGGCGCGGCGCCGCAGGGACGCCACCAGGGGACGCAGGGCCTGCTCGCCGACGGCGCTGTAGTGGAGGTTCAGGCGCACGTCGGCCGCGTGGATCGTCAGACGGGCCTGGAGCAGGATCTGCGCGGTCTCGATCACGGCCACCCGCTGCGGGCGCAGGACCGCCCGTACCCCGGGTTCGGCGGGCGCGCCGACCCACAGCGCCACCCCGCCGGGCCCGAACCCGAGCACGCGCACCGGAGTCAGGATCTGCAGTCCCTGGCGCCCGAGACGCCCCGGCCGGCTCTGGGCGGGAGCGACGAAGAGGTCCCTGGGACCGGCGGCACCGACGGCCTCCCGCAGCGCCGCCGACGCCCCTGCGGGCGCCTCCTCGAATCGCCGTGGCCGGTACGGCAACCCGCCCACCCTGGGCAGGACATGGGCGCGCACCGCCTCCTCGCCGGCCTCCTGCTCCCACGGCTCCAGCAGGTCCAGCCTCGGCCGTACGGCGGGACGACGTCGCCGCGGAGGGTGGCGGCGCACGGCGAACCGGGCCAGGCCCCCCATCGGCCACTCCGCACGTCCCACCTCGGCCCGCCTCCCGCTCGCCCCCGACTCCGAGGACATCACGGTGCGGCGCGAAATGTCCCGAGTTTGCCGGACACGGTCCCGCCCGGGACACCCCTCCAAGGGTTGAGGGACCTCACTGTGGCGCGATAGCGTCCCCGCGGCCTCACCACGGGTCTCCCCCGCACCTCCCGGCCGGTCGGCCGGGTCGTATAGTTGCGCTATGAGCAACCACACTGCAGCCGGCGAAACAACGGGGCCCGCGGGGAGCGGGGTGCAGTCCGTCGACCGTGCCGTCAGTGTCCTGGAGATCCTCGCCCAGCGCGGGGAGGCCGGGGTGAGCGAGGTGGCCGCGGAGATCGACGTGCACAAGTCGACGGCGTTCCGTCTGCTCGGGGCGCTGGAGGCGCGCGGCCTGGTGGAGCAGGCGACGGAGCGGGGCAAGTACCGGCTCGGCTTCGGGATCGTGCGTCTGGCGGGGGCGGTGACGGGGCGGCTCGACATCACCCAGCAGGGCAGGCCGGTGTGCGAGCGGCTCGCGGAGGAGTTCGGCGAGACCGTCAACATCGCGGTGCTGCAGGAGCATTACGCGGTCAACCTCTGCCAGGTACGCGGTCCGGGCGCGGTCGGCACGCACAACTGGGTCGGTCAGCTGACCCCGCCGTACGCCACGTCCAGCGGCAAGATCCTGCTGGCGCACCTCTCGGAGGAGGCGCGCTCCGCGGTGCTCGCGGGCTCCGGACTGCAGAAGCTGACGCCCAACACCCTGACGGCCAGGACGAAGCTGGACAGGGACCTCGCCCGGACACGGGAACGCGGCTACGCGATCACCCTGGAGGAGCTCGAGATCGGCCTGCACGCCATGGCGGCCCCGATCCGCTCCCGCGACGGCGAGGTCATCGCGGCCCTCAGCGCCTCCGGGCCGGCCTACCGCTTCACGGAGGCGCGGATGCACGAGCTGGCGCCCACCCTGGTCAGTGGCGCGCAGGAGATCAGCAGCAGGATGGGCCACCTGGGCTGAGGCCGCCGTGGCGGCGCCGGGGACGACCGCCTCGGCGGGGAGTCAGGTCGCCACCGCTCCGAGCCGGGCCGCGACGCAGGTCGGCGGGAGATTCGGCAGGGCGTCGGACAGTTCGACGTAGAGCATGCCGTTCTCGACGAGGACCTGGTGGGTGCGGACCGGCAGCCGGGCCGGCGGGGCGTCCACCGCGCCGGTGCGCAGGTCGAACTTCGAGGCGTGCAGGGGGCATTCGACCTCGCAGCCCTCCAGCCAGCCGTCCGAGAGCGAGGCGTCCTGGTGGGTGCAGGTGTCGTCGATCGCGTAGAGCTCACCGTCATCGGTGTGGAACACGGCGACGGGGGGTTCGCACTCGAGCCGGATCGATTCGCCTTGCGGCAGATCGGCCAGAGAGCACGCGGGAATCCTCATGATCACCTCGACACGGATGCGTAATATGCAACGACGTGCGCTTAACGCAACGCCAGTCTGGGGGCGCACCCACCCCCTGTCAAGGAGTCGGCGAGACGCTGTCGGGGAGCCGACGAGACGGCCGAGAGGCGCCCAGGTCGGGGGCTACGAAGCCGGGGCCGGGATCTCCTGCTCGGCCCAGATGATCTTTCCGTCGGCCGTGTAGCGGGCGCCCCAGCGTTCGGTCAGCTGGGCCACGAGGAAGAGGCCGCGACCGCCCTCGTCCGTGCTGCGTGCGTGCCGCAGACGCGGTGCCGTACTGCTGGCATCGGCGACCTCGCAGGTCAAATGGGCATCACGGATCAGCCGTAGCCGGATGGGCGGCTCGGCGTAGCGGATCGCGTTGGTGACCAGTTCGCTCACCACGAGTTCCGTCGTCATGGCCAGGTCGTCGCCCAGTCCCCACGCCGCCACCTGCCGGGTGGCCCGGGACCGGATCTCGGCCACGGCGGACGGGTCCAGGGGCACGTCCCAGGAGGCGACCTGGTCGGCACCCAGGCGGTGCGTGCGCGCCAGCAGCAGGGCGATGTCGTCGGGCTGCGGCACGGGCACCAGCTGCTCCACCGCGGAGGTGCACAGGGCGGCGAGGTCGGCGTCGGACCGGGACAGCAGGTCGCCGAGCCGGGACATGCCCCGCTCCATGTCGCCGTCGGCTCCCTCGACGATGCCGTCGGTGTAGAGGCCGAGCACGCTGTTCTCCGCGAGCTCGATCTCGGTGGCCTCGAAGGCCATTCCACCCAGCCCCAGCGGGGGCCCGGCCGGGGGTTCTGGGAAAGACACGTGTCCATCCGGTGCGACGACGATCGGGGGTGGGTGCCCAGCCCGGGCCATCGTGCACCGTGCGGTGACGGGGTCGTAGACGGCGTAGAGGCAGGTCGCCCCGAGGAAGGAGGCCGAGCTGCGCTGTGCCGCCTCGTCGTCGGTCTTCTCCCCGCTCAGCCGCAGCACGAGGTCGTCGAGATGGGCCAGCAGCTCGTCGGGAGGCAGCTCCATGTCGGCGAGGGTCTGCACCGCGGTGCGCAGCCGTCCCATCGTCGCCGCGGCGGTGATGCCGTGCCCGACCACATCGCCCACGACGAGCCCGACGCGCGCCCCGGACAAGGGGATCACGTCGAACCAGTCGCCGCCCACGCCGCCCGACGGATCCGCGGGCAGATAGGCGGAGGCCACCTCCAGCGCCGTACCACCGGTGAGGGCCTGCGGCAGCAGGCTGCGCTGCAGGGTGATCGCCGCCGTGTGCTCACGGGTGTAGCGGCGGGCGTTGTCGACGCACAGTGCCGCCCGCGCCACCAGTTCCCGGGCCAGCAGGACGTCGTCGGGCTGGAAGGAGATGGGGTTGAGGGAACGGATGAAGGTGGTGACGCCGAGGGCGGTGTTGCGGGCCCGCATCGGCACGGAGATGAGGGAGTGCAGTCCGAACCGGCGGATCCGTTCCGCCCGCTCCGGCTCCGCCGCCGCCCACAGGTCGTCGGACGGGTCGAGGACGGGCAGCAGGATCGGCTCGCCCTCGACGAGCAGGTTCAGGCCGTGCGGGGGAGGGAGGAAGCCGGCCGTTTCCCCGACCTGCGCCACGGCCTCCGGGCAGCCCTCGCGCACCGAGCTCATCCCGGCGCGGCGCAGCAGCGGCCGTACGGGGGCGGGGCCTGCGTCCGTCAGCCAGGCGCCGTGCCCTTCGGTGCTCAGGACGGGCTCCAGGAGATCCACGACGACGAAGTCCGCGAAGCGGGGTACCGCGAAGTCGGCGAGTTCCTGGGCCGTGCCCAGCACGTCCAGGCTCGTGCCGATGCAGGTCCCGGCCTCGTTGACCAGCATCAGCAGCCGGCGGGCGGTCCACCGTTCGGTGACGTCCTGGACCATGTAGCAGACCCCGGTGGTGGTGTCGGCGGCGTCCAGCAGGGGGAAGAAGGACGTGGAGTAGGCGCGCTGGCGGTGCGGATCGGCCCAGCTCCAGCCCAGGTACTCGTAGTCGGTGACCGGGACCCCGGTCTCCAGGACCTTGCGCATCAGGCTCTCTATGGTGGTCGCCTGCAGACCGGGCAGCAGCTCGCTCAGCCGGCGTCCCAGCCGCTGTTCACGGGGTATGCCGCCGAAGCGTTCCAGGGTGTCGTTGAGCCACAGGTAGCGCAGCTCCAGGTCGAGCACTGCCATGCCGATCGGGGAGCGGGTGAGGAAGCCGTCGAGTACGGTCTGGCCCACCGTCCACTGCGGTCGCCGCTCCCGCCCGGACAGCAGGAAGCACTCGTCGTCGCCGACCCGGAACGACGCGGAGACCCGCAGGTCGACATCCACGGCCCGGCCGTCGCTGCGCCGCAGCGTGATCACGCCGTTCCATCCCATACCGGCGCGGCACCGCTCGACCACCCCGGCCACGCGCGCCGGGTCCCGGGACATCGCCACCACCCGCGCGGCCGGGGCGCCGACCATCTCGGACGCCGGGCGGCCGAGGAGGACCTCGGCTCCACGGGTCCAGCCGAGCACCACGCCCTCGCCGGACACGATCGCCGCGGCGTCCGAGGACGCGTCGAGAAAGTCGCGCGGGGGCGCTGCCGCGGGCGCAGGACCGGCGGAGGTGTCACGCGCGGGATCCTTGGGTGCCATAGCATTCCGTCCTTTACAGCACCATGGTCCTGCTTGTCCGCCCAATGCGCACGGCTCCGGCGAAACCGGTCCCCGACCGCCTCCCCTTCTGCTTCCGCTTCCGCCCGGCGCGAGGCGGGGGCAGCATGGAAGGGCCACAGGTGGAGGTGGTCGCGCGATGGCGGCACATTCCTTCCAGCCCGATTCCCCCGAGCCTCATCCCTCCGAACCCGATTCGGTCCGACCCGATCGAGTCCCGCCGGAATCGAGCAGGTCCGATCCGGGGCGGGTCGGATACGACCCCGAGGGAGTTCAGGCATCCCCTTCCGTCCGGTCGGAGCCGGACGCGCGGCCCACCGGGCTGTTGGATGTGTTGAGTGTGTCTGCGGTGGTGCTGGATGCCGACGGGCGCATCGTCTTCTGGACGCCGCAGGCCGAGGAGTTGTTCGGGTACACCGCGCATGAGGCGTTGGGGACGTACGCGGCGAGGCTGTTCATCCATCCCGAGCATGTGAAGGCCGTGGTCAACCTGTTCACGGAGGTGCTGCAGACCGGCCGCAGCTGGGCGGGCGCCTTCCCCATCCGGCACAAGGACGGCAGCTCCCGGCTGATGGAGTTCCGCAACATGCGGCTCCAGGACGATCTCGGGGACGTCTACGCCCTCGGGCTCGCCGCCGACCACAATCTGCTCCAGCGCGTGGAGACCGACCTGGCCCTGTGCGAGCGGCTGATCAACCAGTCCCCGATCGGTCTGGCCCTGCTCGACCCCGACCTGCGGTATCTCCTGGTCAACCCGGCGCTGGCCCGGATCGACGGCATCCCCGCCGAGGACCACGTGGGCCGCACGCTGCGCGAGGCCCTGCCGTTGCCCGACATCCACACCATCGAGTCCGCGCTGCGTCAGGTGCTGACCACCGGCACCCCGCTGCTCGACCAGTACCACGTGGGCCGCCCCCCGGCCGACCCCGAGCACGAGCACGCCTGGTCGCTGTCCTTCTACCGGCTGGAGGACCCCGGCGGCCGCGTCCTGGGCGCGGCCACCTCGGTCGTCGACGTCACCGAGCGGCACCGCGCGGCCGCCGAGGCCGACCGGGCCCGGCGCCGGCTCGCCCTCATCGCGGACGCCTCGGTACGGGTCGGCACCACGCTGGAGGTGGAGGAGACCGCCCGGGAACTGGCCGAGATCACCGTCCCGCAGCTCGCCGACGTGGTCGCCGTGGACGTCCTCGACTCGGCGCTGGCCTGCCGGCGCTCGCGCAGACCGGACGACGGCCCGGAGCTGTTCCGTTCGCTGGCGCTCAAGGCGGCCCATCCGACGGTGGCGCTGCGGGCCGCCGATCCGCCGGGCGGGCTCGCGGCCTACGACGGGGACCGCCTGGTCACGCTGTGCGTGCACTCCGGACGGCCGGTTCTGGTGCGCCATGTCGGCGACCAGGACCTGCCGCGGATCGCCCGGGACGCCGAGGCGGGGTCGCTGCTGGCGCGGGCCGGCGTGCACTCGTATCTCGCGGTGCCGCTGATCGCCCATGGCGAGGTGCTCGGTGCCCTCGACCTCAAGCGCACCCGCAATCCGCTCCCCTTCGACGAGGACGACGTCGTGCTCGCCTGCGAACTGGCCGGGCGCGCGGCCGTGGCCATCGACAACGCCCGCTGGTTCCAGAGCGTGCGCAACACCGCCCTCACCCTGCAGCGCAGTCTGCTGCCCGACCACCCGCCCGCACACGCGGGGCTCGAACTCGCCTCCCGCTACCAGCCCGCCCAGGCCACCAGCGAGGTCGGCGGCGACTGGTACGACGTCATCCCGCTCAGCGACGACAAGACGGCCCTGGTCGTCGGCGACGTCATGGGCAACGGCATCGACGCCGCCGCCACCATGGGCCGCCTGCGCACCGCCACCTGCGCCTACGCCGACCTCGACCTCCCCCCGAGCGCGGTGCTCCAGCACCTCGACAAGATCACCTGCGATCTGGAGCACTACATCGTCACCTGCCTCTACGCGGTCTACGACCCCCGCACCCACCGGTGCCAGATCGCCAACGCCGGCCATATGCCGCCCGCGCTCGCCGGACCGGGCCACTCCCCCGCACTGCTCGACCTGCCCACCGGCGCCCCGCTCGGTGTCGGCGGCGTCCCCTTCGAGGCCACCACGACCCGGCTCGACCCCGGTGAACTGCTCATCCTGTACACCGACGGTCTCGTCGAGACCCGGCACCACTCCATCGACGACCGCCTGAGCGCCATGCTCGGCTTCCTCGACGAACCACTGCGCCCCCTGGAGGAGACCTGCGACCTCCTCCTCCACGGCCTGCGCCACCCCGAGGACCACGACGACGTGGCGCTGCTCGTGGCGCGGGCGGTGTGAGGCGGAGCCCCTGCTCGGGGCGTCAGTACTTCACGACGTCGACGCCACCCCGCCGGCTCCCCGCCCACCAGAACACCACCACCGAGCACACCGCCGCGAACGCGCACCAGGTCGAGACGAACTCCAGCCGCCACAAGGCCCAGCAGACCAGCGCACCCGCGCCGGCCAGCAGCCCCAGCACGCGCACCCGGAGGTCGCCGGAGAGCAGCAACGCGCCGACGGTGGCGAGCAGATAACCCGCGACGAGCAGCTGTCCGTGCGGCAGTCCGATGACATAGCCGACGGTGTGCCCGCGGATCTCGGCCCGGACCGTGCGGGTGGCGATGACGTACGTCAGCACGGCGCCGGTCGCCAGACCGGCCAGCGCGGGGATCGCGAGCCGGGCCCGGACCGGGCGCGGCTCGGCGCACACCACGGCCAGGGGCACCCACAACGCCAGTAGGGGAAACGCGATCACGGCCCAGGCGACGGTGGCCGGTCCGCTGCCGCCGCCGTCCTGCCACACCCGGGCCTCGATCAGCTGATGGACCCCGAGCAGCAGTGGCAGCGCGGCCAGCGGGAGCTCCCCGACGCGCCGCGCCCGCGTCACACAGGCCACACCGATGCAGGCGATCCCCGTTCCCGCGACAAGATCGGCCGTCGCACTCCAGCACATGACCCCACCATGACACCCCCGCCGCGCGCAGGGCATGCGCGCGGCGACGGGCCAGTACTGCACATGCCACCCCCGGCGTCCCCCAAAGCGCGAAAGACCGCCGCCTTTGACATCGTTCCGGGCCTTTGCGGCAAGGCCGCCTACGGATTCGCCACTGTCCCACCCCTCTTCAGAAGGAGGCACACCGCATGGTCGCCAGACATGCTGTGGGCGCGCGCCGCGCCGCCCTGACCGCGCTCGGCGCACTCGTACTCACCACGGCCCCGTCCGCAGCCGCGGCCCCGCCACCACCCGCGCCGGGCCCCGCCAGCATCGCCGCCCGCACCCTGGACACCGTCCGGCCGTCCGCCCGGATGCTGCAGGCGATGCAACGCGACCTGGGTCTGACACGGCAGCAGGCGAAGGCCAGGCTGACCAACGAGACCGAGGCCGGCACCCGCGCGGGCCGCCTGCGCAACGCACTGGGCGGGCACTTCGCCGGCGCCTGGGTGCGCGGAGCGACCTCCGCCGAACTGACCGTCGCCACCACGCACGCGGCGGACGTCGCCGCCATCGAGGCGCAGGGCGCCAAGGCCGCGGTCGTCACCACACCGCTCAGCACCTTGCAGGCCCTCAAGGAGAGGCTGGACGCGACCGCCGGGCACCGCCGTTCCCACAACACCCCGGTCTGGTACGTCGACGTGCCCGCGAACCGGGTCGTACTCCAGGCCACCAAGAAGTCGGCGGCCACCGCCTTCCTCAAGGCCGCCGGTCTCGAAGCGCGGGGTGTGGTCGTCCGGGTGTCGGCGGAGCGGCCGAAGCTGCGCGCGGACGTCGTCGGCGGCGACGCCTACTACATCGACGACAACGCCCGCTGCTCCGTCGGCTTCTCGGTCACCAAGGGCGACCAGCAGGGCTTCGTCAGCGCGGGCCACTGCGGCAGGCCCGGCTCGAAGACCACCGGGTACAACAGGGCCGACCAGGGCACCTTCCAGGCGTCCACCTTCCCCGGCAAGGACATGTCCTGGGTGGCCGTCAACAGCGACTGGACCGCCACGCCCGACTACAAGGGGCAGGGCGGCAACAGGGCGCAGATCGCCGGCTCGGTCCAGGCGCTCGTCGGCGCGTCCGTGTGCCGCTCCGGCTCCACCTCCGGCTGGCACTGCGGCACCATCCAGCAGCTCGGTGCCACGGTCGACTACGAGGAGGGCACCGTCACCGGCCTGACCCGCACCAACGTGTGCTCCGAACCGGGCGACTCCGGTGGCCCGTTCGTCTCGGGCGCACAGGCCCAGGGCACCACCTCCGGCGGCTCGGGCGACTGCACCAGCGGCGGAACCACCTTCTTCCAGCCGGTCAACCCCATCCTGAGCGACTTCGGCCTCACCCTGAAGACCGCGTCCTCCCAGTCCGGCGCCCAGGGCCCGCAGGACAACGCGGCCGACGCCTGGCGGTCCGGTCGCGTCTACGAGGCCGGCGACACGGTCAGCCACGCGGGCGTCCGCTACCAGTGCCTGCAGACCCACCAGGCGCAGGGAGCCTGGCCGCCGGACGGCATGCCGTCCCTGTGGCAGCGGGTGCGGTAACGGGTGCAGTAGGGGTACGGCACGTGCGGTGCGGGGACACGGTCCCCGCACCGTTCGTGTGTCCGGGCCCCGGGCCGTCCGGTCGTCGGACCGTCCGGACGTCGCGCCGTCTACGCCTCGGCCAGCAGCCCGTACGCCGTGGACACGAAAGGGTCGTTGGCGCGGAAGCGGCGTGTGCACAGGGCGGCCAGCGCGGTGCCGGTGTCGGGGCGGAAGCCCAGGAAGGCCTGTTGGCCGAGGGTGGCGCCGCCGTGGAAGTACAGGGGCCCGCCGTCGGTGGGGTGCCGGAACCAGGCCGTGGTGTGGACGTGGCGGTGCCCGAGGCCCCGTCGTAGCACCGGTGTGCGGACCGCGCGCAGTGCGCCGGCCAGGCGGGTGTCGGGCGGTTCGAGGTGGGCTTCGAGGAAGGTGAGCAGGTCGTGCGGGGTGGCGCGGACGGCGCCCGCCGCCTGGAAGCCTCCGGCGTCGAAGGCGGGCACCGGGGTGCGGCCGTCCTTGCCGTGTCCCTGGGCGTCGGTGTCCGGCCCGTGGGCGTGCAGGGCGGTGTCGTCGAGGGCCAGCGGGCGCAGGATCTGCTCGGTGAGCAAATCCTCCCAAGGGGTGCCGGTCGCCGCCGCGACCGCGTGGCCGAGCACGGCGACCCCGAAGTTGGAGTAGCGCCAGCGCGTCCCGGGGCGGGGTGCGGGGCGGCGGCGCAGGAAGGCGTCGATGACGCGCTCGGCCGGGTAGCGGGCGTAGGGCGCGGTGTGCCATACGGGCAGGGCGCGCAGGAAGAAGTCGGGGGGCAGGGCGGGCAGTCCGGAGGTGTGGGTGAGGAGGTGGGCGAGGGTCACTGGGGCGGGGCCGATGCGCCGCCGGGACGGGTCCAGGCAGAGGGCGGCCGGCTCGCCTCCGGACAGCATGCCGCGCCGGATCAGCTGGGCCAGCAGGAGTCCGGTGAGGGTCTTGGAGGCGGATCCGAGTTCGTAGCGCAGGTCCTGACGGGGCGTGGGCGGCGGCGGGCCGGTGCCGCCGCAGTACAGGGTGCGGCGGCCGTGGCGGGAGACGGCGAGGACGACGTCGGGTGCGTCGACGGCGTCCACGGCCGCCTTCAGCCGCCGGTGCAGCTCCTCGTCGTGCGCGGCCTCGTCGTGCCCCGTCTCCTCGGAGCGGCCGGCCCGGAAGTCGTCCGCGTCGTGCGGGTCGCCCGGCCAGGGCCCGGCCGCGGTGCTCAGGAGGAAGCTGCTCATGACGGGACGTGCGCCAGCTCGGACAGGGCGCGGGAGGTGGCCAGCACGGAGGCGAAGGCGGCGACCAGGGTGGGGTGGTAGACGAGGTCGAAGACCTCCTCCGGGGTGCCCTCGGGCATGGTGCGTACGGCGGGCATGGCGCCGTCGGGCTGCTGGGCCGCGGCGAAGGCCTGCCAGGCCCGTTCGTCGAGGGTGGGGCGGGGCAGACAGGCGTCGACGACGAGGAGTTCGCCGAGCAGGTCCCAGCGCTGCAGGTCCAGCCAGTCGTCGATCCACACCGGCAGCCAGGTGGCGAGGTAGTCGGCGATGCGCGGGGGCAGGCCCTCGGGGCGCTCTCCCCAGTCGGTGAGGTGGAACACCGCGTGGGTGATGTCGTAGGCGATGTGCCCGCCGACCGTCCAGGGTTCGGGGGTGCGGCCCAGCCAGGTGGAGCCGACCACCTCGGCCTCCGGCGGGCGGGGGGTGAGGCCGTAGCGGCGCTCGAACGCGGACAGGCCGAGGCGGCGGGTGGGGTGCAGTTCCAGCGCCGACCAGCTGGTCAGCCGGTGGTAGAGAGCGGTGGCGCGCTCCACCTCGGGCTCGCTGTAGCCGAGTTCCTTGTAGGGCCGGTACACCTCGAAGGGTATGGGCGAGAGCGGTTCGATGCGCTGGCCGCGCACCAGCATGCGGCCGCCGTCCAGGGTGTCGCGCCAGGTGTGGTCCACCAACCGGCGTGCCAGTTCCGCCTGTTGGGACCCGGCCACGCCTTCGCGGAACAACACCCCGCAGATCAGGGCCAGTTCACCGACCGGCTTGAACCGCTCCAGGAAGCCCACTTCCGGGTCGACGTCGGGTTCCAGGCGGAAGCCGTCGCGTCGGTCCCACAGCCATTCGAGGGCGCGGACGCCGACGGTGTGCAGCAGACGGGTGTCGGTCATACCGGCACTCCCTGTGTCAGGGCCGCGGCGAAGGCCAGCATGAGGGTGGAGTGGTAGCCGTGGACGAAGCTGGGCTCCGGGTCGGCCTCGTGGGTGCGTGCCGGGTCGGAGGCCATCAACGGCAGTGCGCCGGAGGCGTGTTGGACCCGTGCGATCCGCCTCCAGGGGTCCTGCAGCGTCGCCGCGTCGATCGGCTGGGGCAGGCTCGCCGCCACGATCAGCAGTTCGCAGGCGAGGTCCCACATCCCGGCGTCCAGGCAGGTGTCGAGCCAGGGCGGCAGCCAGTCGGTCAGATAGGCGGCCAGTTCCGCGGGGACGTCCTGGGCGGTGCGGCCCCAGTCAGTGAGGTGGAAGACGACGTGGGTGAGGGCGTAGCCGGAGGTCCGCTCGAAGGTCCACGGCTCCGGCAGCCCGCCGAGCCAGGTGCGGCCCAGCGCCTGCGCGAACCGCTCCGGACGGTGGATGCCGCTGCGCCGCTCGGCGTTCAACAGGCCGAGCCGGCGCGTCGGTTCGTGCTCGGTGAGGCGCCAGCCGCGACTGCGCGCCACCGCGCCGGCGGCCACCTCGTACCCGGTGTGCCGCAGCCCGGCGCCCGCGAAGACGGAGTACACCTCCAGCGGGTACGTCGCGAACGGTTCGGTGCGCTGCAGACGCAGGAACAGCTCGCCGCGGCCCGTCTGCTGCCAGGCGAAGTCCAGCAGGTCGGACGCGCAGGCGTGCAGCGGGTCCGAGGGCGGGGTGCAGCGGCGCACGCTCACGCAGGTCTGGGCCAGTTCGCCGAGGGGTTTCCAGGTGAGGTCGACCGGTCCGTCGGCGGTGAGGGCGTCCGCGCCGAGTGCGAAGTCGCCGCGGTGGGCGGACACCCAGGCGAGCGCGGCGACCGCCAGGTCCCGGACCTGCCGGGTGTCCACGGCGGTCGTCATACGAGCGCTCCGGACCGGCGCATCGCCCGTGCCGCCGCCACCTGGAGGGCGACCCGGGGGTCGCTGCCGCCCATCAGCTCCACGAAGTCGAGGCCGCTGTCCAGGCCGAGGGTGTCCGGCACTCCGTCCAGCAGGGTCAGCCAGCGGCCCGCGCCCGCGGCCTGCTGCCAGTCCCTGCGGCGCACGGCCCTGACGAAGCCGCGGGCGACGTCGACCGGGCGGCCGCGTGCGGCGCGCGCCACCGCGCTGTCCGCGCCGGGCACCGCGAGCGGTGCCAGGACGGCGAGTTGATGGGTGAGGTACTGCCAGGTGGCGCCGTCGAGCCAGGCGGCGTCAGGCTCCGCGCCCTCGCCGGCCGCGGGCGTGAGGCCGTCGTTCTGCTCGAAGCGGCGCAGCGTGCGCCGCATCGCCCAATGGCTCCAGACGACGGTGGGGGCCGCGTCGGCGCGGGGCGGGAAGGTCTTGACCGTCAGCCGGAACGCTTCGAGCGTGTCCGGGGGCGGCGAGGTGCGGGCCAGCAGGTGCGGCAGCAACAGGTCCGCGCCCAGGACGCGTACGGCCGCGACGGTGATGCCGTCCTCAGGGCCGCCGGTGACCGGGGCGTGGCCCCCGCCCCGAAGGGCGGAGGCCACGTCCGACGAGAGGTCCTGCACCGCACCCTGCAGAAGGGCGGCCGTGCCTGACTGCTCCATTCAGCTGCTCCCGTCGGCTCGCTCAGCCCTTCTTCGGGCGGGGGGTCGGCGGGGAGAGCAGCAGCGAGGTCGTTCCGGAGGTCAGCGCCAGTGCGGCGCACTCGCGGCTGTCACGGTAGACGCCGTCGGGCTCGGCCGGGTCGAGTGCCGCCTCGATGTCGACGCATCGGATCCCCGTGAGTTCCGCGACCGTCTTGTCCGTGGAAGGCATACGACCATCTCCTCTGGGTGTACGAACAGCCTTCGTAACCCAGGTCACCATATGCGCACAAAGCATGCAAACTGTCACAGAATTCTCGTTGGTCACTCCTTCAACAACCAGGTTGGGCCAGGTATTCGGTCGCCGCGTCCAGCAGCCAGTCCGTCAGATAGCCCGCGAAGGAGGAGCGGACCAGCACCCAGAACCCGGCGCGTGGTTCGTCCCGGGCGACCAGGACGACCTGGGTGCGGGCCAGCGTGGTCTGGGCGCAGCGGCCGGGGCCGAAAACCCGCGGGTGCAGGTCGAGCGAGCAGCCGTGGGCGAGCAGGTCGCGGGCGCGGGGGCCGGCGACCAGCAGCGTGGTGCGCTGGGCGGAGACGTCCGTGACGGAGACGGTCTCGTCCCCGGCCGCCTCCCGGATGCGGGTCTCCACGGCCGCCCGGCTGCCCGGCGGGCCCACCACCAGCCATTCGTCCGGGCCGAGCCACACCGCGGTCAGCTCCCCGGCCCGTACGACCGTGTCGGGTTCCAGGGGCAGTTGCAGGCCCAGCGCGAGCCCGACCGCGTCCGCCGCCGCTCCCTTGGCGTCCAGGCGGACGTTCACCTGGGCGAGGAAGGGCACCTCGGCCAGCCGGATCGCGCCCCGGGAGGTGCGGGTCGCGGCGGCCAGACGGTGGGCGTCGTGTGCCAGGGGGCTGCGGAGCGGGGCGGAAAGCGCGGTGTCAGCCATCGCGGCGGGCTCCCTCGGGGTCGTAGAGGACGGGGCTTGCGACGGTCACCGGGACCAACCGGCCGGCCACGGGGGCGTACAGCCGCTCGCCGATGCGGTCGCGGCCGCCCTTGACCAGGGCCAGCGCGAAGGTCCGGCCGAGGGCGGCGCTGCGGTAGCTGGAGGTGACATGGCCGAGCATCGGGACCGGCGGCGCGGGCAGCTCGCTGTCGGCCACCAGCTGGGTGCCCTCGGGCAGGAAGGTGCCGGGCTCCTCGGTCAACAGGCCGACCAGGTGCTTGCGGTCGGGGCGGGCGGTGTCGGCGCGGGCGAAGGAGCGCTTGCCAATGAAGTCGGGCTTCTTCCTGGAGACCGCCCAGCTCATGCCGAGGTCCTGCGGGGTGACCGTGCCGTCGGTGTCCTGCCCGACGATCGGGTAACCCTTCTCGGCCCGCAGGACGTGCATGGTCTCGGTGCCGTACGGGGTGATGCCGTACGGGGCACCGGCCTCGTACAGCGCCTCCCACAGGGTGAGGGACTGCCACGGCGACACGTTGATCTCGTAGGCGAGTTCACCGGAGAAGCTGATCCGGCACACCCGCGCGTCGATCCCGGCGACCGTCGTCTCCCGCCACGCCATGAACGGGAAGTCCTCGTTGGCCACGGCCAGTTGGGGTGCGAGGGCGCCCAGGACCGCTCGGGACTTCGGGCCGACCAGGGCGACGGTGGCCCACTGTTCGGTGACCGACGTGCAGTGGACGCGCAGTTCGGGCCATTCGGTCTGCAGCCACTCCTCCATCCAGTCCAGTACGGCGGCGGCGTTGCCCGTGGTCGTGGTGACCAGGAAGCGGTCCTGGGCGAGGCGCATGACCGTGCCGTCGTCGAAGACCATGCCGTCCGGGCGGCACATGACGCCGTAGCGGATCATGCCGACCTTCAGGGTGCTGATCATGTTGGTGTAGAGCCGGTCGAGGAAGAGCGCCGCGTCCGGGCCCTGCACATCGATCTTGCCGAGCGTGGAGGCGTCCATGAAGGCGACGCCCTCGCGGGCGGCCGCGCACTCGCGCAGCACGGCCGACTCCCTGTCCTCGCCGTCCTGCGGGTAGTACCAAGGACGCTTCCACTGGCCGACGTTCTCGAACAGGGCGCCGTGCGCGACATGCCACTCGTGCAGGGCCGTCGTACGCACCGGGTCGCTCAGCCGGCCCCGGTCGCGGCCGGCGAGCGCGGCGAAGGAGACCGGGGTGTAGGGCGGGCGGAAGGTGGTCGTGCCGAGCGCGGAGATGTCCACGCCGAGCAGTTCCGCGACCACCCCACTGGCCAGCACGCCGGACGTCTTGCCCTGGTCGTTGGCGGTGCCGGCGGTGGTGTAGCGCTTGGTGTGCTCCACCGAACGCATGCCGGCGGCCGTGGCGCGCACCAAGTCGTCGACGGTGACGTCCCGTTGGAGGTCCACGAAGCGCGGGGCGCCCTCGCGGCCGGGGACGGTGAAGACCTGCATGGGCGGGGTGGGCCGGGGCTGTGCCGGTACGGCCGGGAGGGCGGGGGCCTGGGCCGTGTATCCCTCGGCCTCCAGCGCACGGACACCGGCCGCCGCGCCCTGGGCCAGGACCCCGGCCAGGTCGAACACACCGCTCGCGCTGCCCGCGACCTCGACGGCCTGCCGGCAGGTGTCGGGGACGAAGGTGCCGAGCGTCTCGTCGTGGCGGAGCCTGCCGCCGGCCTGGCTGAACAGGTGGGCGACCGGGTTCCAGCCGCCGGAGACCAGGAGGAGATCGGCGGTGAACTCCCTTTGCTCTTCGGTCTGTCCGTACGGGGAGACGGTGACCGAGGTCAGGCGGGTGTCGCCGTCCGTGCCGGTGACCGCGTGGCCGGGCAGCACCTCGATGCCCGCCGTGCGGGCACGCTCGGCCCACTCCCCCGCATCGCCACGCGTGTCGACGATCGCCGCGATCTCCACGCCCGCAGCGGCCAGGTCCAGTGCGGCGGCGTAGGCGCTGTCGTTGGTGGTGAACACGACGGCGCGGCGGCCGGGCAGGACGCCGTACCGGTTGGCGTACGTGCGGGCCGAGTGGGCCAGCATCACGCCGGGGCGGTCGTTGTCGGCGAAGGCGAGGGAGCGCTCGTGGGCGCCGGTGGCGAGGACGACGCGGCGGGCGCGGATGCGGTGGACGCGTTCGCGGGAGATGTGGGGTGGGGCGGCGGCACCGAGGTGGTTGGTGCGGCGCTCCACGGCGAGGAGGTGGTTGTCGTCGTAGTAGCCGAAGACGGTGGTGCGGTGGAGGATGCGGATGTCCGGGGACTCGGTGAGCAGTCGGGTCGTTTCGCTTACCCAGCTGGGGAGTTCGCCCGAGCCGAGGAGACTGCCACCGAGTTGTGGCTGGTCGTCGGCGAGGATGACCCGGGCGCCGGAACGCGCTGCCGCGGCGGCTGCGGCGAGGCCCGCCGGGCCTGCGCCGACGATCAGTACGTCGCAGTGATCGTGTACGGCGTCGTAGCGGGCGGGGTCCGGTTCGGTGGGGAGGCGGCCCTGGCCGGGGAGGCTGGTTGCCACGAGGCCGTCGTAGAGCTCGATGGTGGTGGCCGGGAGCATGGGCTCCGGGAAGGGTTCCTCTATCTGGACGACGGCGTTGGGTTCTTCGGGGCCTGCGGTGAAGATGCCGCGGGGGCGGCCGAGTTTGATACTCGTGGCGGCTTGGATGACGCCGTTGGCCAGGAGGGCGGAGGCCAGGGTGTCGCCTTCTTGGCCCTGGTACTCGGCGCCGTCGAACGTGAACGTCAAGGTGCGTCCGTGGCGGCGTGCCGGGGGCTTCGCCCCCAGACCCCCGATCGGCCCTGAAGGGGCCTCGTCCTCAAGCGCCGGACGCACTGGAGATGTTGGACTCGGCTGAGAAGTGACCGCCCGCCGGTCCACGGACTCCGGACGTTCTTCCCCCGTCCGGTACACCGCCAACACCTCGTTCGTCGCCGTGTCCCGGACGGCGTTGAACCAGCGGCGGCAGCCCGCCGTGTGGTTCCAGCGTTCGGCGAAGGGGCCCTTGGGGTTGTCGCGGAAGAAGAGGTAGCGGGCCCATTCCTCGTCGGTGAGGGCCGACGGGTCGTCCGGGTAGGGGATGTGGGCCTGGCCGCCGTAGTGGTACTCGGCCTCGTCGCGGGGCCCGCACCACGGGCAGGGGATGAGCAGCATGGGTTGGGCTCCCTAGTGGGCCACCGCGGCGGCGCCGTGTTCGTCGACGAGCGCGCCGGTGGTGAAACGGTCGAGCGAGAAGGGGGCGTTGAGGGGGTGGGGGGCGTCGTGGGCGATGGTGTGGGCGTAGACCCAGCCGACGCCGGGGGTGACCTTGAAGCCGCCCGTGCCCCAGCCGCAGTTGAGGTAGAGGTTGTCGACGGGGCTGAGGCCGACGATGGGTGAGGCGTCGGGGCTGACGTCGACGATGCCGCCCCAGGTGCGCAGGACGTGGGCGCGGGCGAAGACCGGGAAGAGTTCGAGGGCCGCGGACATCTGGTCCTCGATGATGTGGAAGGCGCCGCGCTGGGTGTAGGAGTTGTAGGCGTCGATGCCCGCGCCCATCACCAGCTCGCCCTTGTGGGCCTGGCTGACGTAGACGTGCACGGCGTTGGACATGACGACCGTCGGGTGGACCGGCTCCAGGAGTTCGGAGACCAGGGCCTGCAACGGGTGGCTCTGCAGGGGGAGTTCGATGCCCGCCATGGCGGCGAGGACCGAGGTGTGGCCCGCCGAGCACAGGGCCACCTTGCCCGCCGCGATGGGGCCCAGGGTGGTGCGGACGCCGACCACGCGGTTGCCGACCACGTCCAGGCCGGTGACCTCGCAGTTCTGGATGATGTCGATGCCGGCGGCGTCGGCGGAGCGGGCGAGGCCCCAGGCGACGTGGTCGTGCTTGGCGATGCCCGCGCGCGGCTGGTAGGTGGCGCCGAGGACCGGATAGCGCACGTCCTGGCTGGTGTTGACGATCGGGCAGACTTCCTTGACCTGCTCGGCGTCCAGGTACTCCGCGTCGACGCCGTTGAGCCGGTTGGCCTCGACGCGGCGCACGCTGTCGCGGACGTCCTGGAGGCTGTGGGCGAGGTTCAGCACGCCGCGCTGGGAGAAGAGGATCGGGTAGTCGAGCTCGTCGGCCAGGCCCTCCCAGAGTTTGAGGGCGTGTTCGTAGATGCCGGCGCTCTCGTCCCAGAGGTAGTTGGAGCGGATGATCGTGGTGTTGCGGGCCATGTTGCCGCCCGCGAGCCAGCCCTTCTCCAGTACGGCGACGTTGGTGATGCCGTGGTTCCTGGCGAGGTAGTGGGCGGTGGCGAGGCCGTGTCCGCCGCCCCCGACGATGACGACGTCGTACGAGCGCTTCGGCTCGGGTGTGCGCCACAGGAAGTCGGGGTGTTCGGGGAGCTCGGCGCCGGGGGTGCGGGGGCTCATGGGGTGTCTCCGGCTTCTGTTGCTGCCTGTGCCAGGTGTGGTGTCTGTGACGGGTTTGCGGTCTGTGACAGGTCTGCTGCCTCTGACAGGTGCGGGTAGAGCGGGTGCCGGGCGGCCAGGGCCCGGGTGCGGGCGCGCAACGCCCCGGTGTCGGGGGCGGGTCGGAGGGCGAGCGCGATCACGTCGGCGACCTCGGCGAAGTCCTCCTCGGTGAAGCCGCGGGTGGCCAGCGCCGGGGTGCCGATGCGCAGGCCCGAGGTGACCATGGGCGGGCGCGGGTCGAAGGGCACGGCGTTGCGGTTGACGGTGATGCCGATGTCGTGGAGGAGGTCCTCCGCCTGGCGGCCGTCGAGTTGCGAGTCGCGCAGGTCGACGAGGACCAGGTGGACGTCCGTGCCGCCGGTGAGGACCTTCACTCCCGCGGCCGCCGCGTCGGCCCGGGTGAGGCGGTCGGCGAGGATGCGGGCGCCGGCCAGGGTGCGGGCCTGGCGTTCGGCGAACTCCGGTGACGCGGCGACCTTGAAGGAGACCGCCTTCGCGGCGATGACGTGCTCCAGCGGGCCGCCCTGCATGCCGGGGAACACCGCCGAGTTGATCTTCTTGGCGAGGTCGGCCTCGTTGGTGAGGATGACGCCGCCGCGGGGGCCGCCCAGGGTCTTGTGCGTGGTCGTGGTGGTGACATGGGCGTGCGGCACCGGGTTGGGGTGCAGTCCGGCCGCGACCAGGCCCGCGAAGTGTGCCATGTCGACCATGAGCAGCGCGCCGACCTCGTCGGCGATACGGCGGAAGGCGGCGAAGTCCAGCTGCCTCGGGTACGCCGACCAGCCCGCGATGATCATCTTGGGGCGGTGCTCCTTGGAGAGGCGCTGCACCTCGTCCATGTCGACCAGGTTGTCGGCCTCGGAGACGTGGTACGGCACGACGTTGAGCATCTTGCCGCTGTAGTTGATGCGCATGCCGTGGGTCAGGTGGCCGCCGTGCGCGAGGTCGAGGCCGAGGACGGTGTCGCCGGGCTGCAGCAGGGCGAAGAAGACGGCCGTGTTGGCCTGGGCGCCGGAGTGCGGCTGGACGTTGGCGAACCCGGCCCCGAACAGCGACTTGACCCGCTCGATCGCCAACCGCTCGGTGACGTCGACGTGTTCGCAGCCGCCGTAGTAGCGGCGGCCGGGATAGCCCTCGGCGTACTTGTTGGTCGCGACCGAGCCCTGCGCCTCCATCACTGCGGTGGGCGCGAAGTTCTCGGAGGCGATCATCTCCAGGGTGGACTGCTGGCGGTGCAGTTCGGCGCGCAGGGCGTCATGGACCTCGGGGTCCAGCTGGGCCAGCGGGGTGTTCAGCGCGTCCATACGACGTCCACATTCCTCTCTACGGCAACTGCAGATCTTTCAGGGGCGCGGGGAACTGCGCGAGAAACCACGACGCACCAGCAGCCGCCCGACAACAGAACAAGGCACCCTCTCCGCCCCACTCACCCACGAAGACGCGACATGCTCGGATCGAACAGCGGCTCCTCGGCCACGACAGCCTCGACCCGCTGATCGAAGTAGCCGATGTGCAGCGCGGTCCCGGGCACCGAAAGCCCCACCGGCAGCCACGCGTAGGCGATCCCCTTGCCGATCGTGTAGCCGTACGCCGCGCTCGTGACGTAACCGACGGCGCGCTCCCCGTCGTACACCGGCTCCTTTCCCATCACGACGGACCGCGGGTCATCGATGGTGAGACAGGTCAGCTTCCGCCGCACCTCGCCCTTGCGGCGCTCCAGGGCGGCCCTGCCGACGAACTCCCCCTTGTCGAGCTTCACGGCGAAGCCGACCCCCGCCTCGTAGGGATCGTGCTCGTACGTCATGTCGGCGCCGAAGGAGCGGTACCCCTTCTCCAGGCGGAGGCTGTTGAAAGCGCCCCGCCCGGCGATGATCCCGCCCAGCGGGCGCGCCGCCTCCCACAGCGTGTCCCAGAGCTTCAGCCCCTGGTCGGCGGTGGTGTAGAGCTCCCAGCCGAGTTCGCCGACGTAGGACAGGCGCAGCGCGGTGACCGGGACGCTGCCGATGTAGGCCTGCTTGCCGCGGAAGTACTTCAGGCCGTCGTTGCTGAAGTCGTCGTCCGTCAGCGGCTGCAGAACCTTGCGGGCCAGCGGCCCCCACAGGCCGATGCAGCAGGTGCCGGGGGTGATGTCGCGGACCTGGACGGTGCCGTCGGCCGGGAGGTGGCGGGTGAACCAGTCCAGGTCGAGGTTGCCGTTGGCGCCGACCTGGAAGCGGTCGCGGGCCAGGCGGGCGACCGTGATGTCGCTGCGGATGCCGCCGTCGCGGTCGAGCAGCAGGGTGTACGTCACCGAGCCGACGGACTTGGCGACCTTGCCGGTGACCAAGCCCTCCAGGAAGGCGGCGGCTCCGGGGCCGGTGACCTCCAGGCGTTTGAGGGCGGTCATGTCGTACATGGCGACGGTCTCGCGGGTGACCTGTGCCTCGGCGCCGACGATGGGCGACCAGTACCGCGCCGCCCAGTCGTTGGGCTTGGGGATCGAACGGCCTTCCACCAGATGCGCGTTGGCCTCGTACCACTGCGGGCGCTCCCAGCCGTTCGCTTCCAGGAAGAAGGCGCCGTGCTCCTGCTGGCGGGGGTGGAAGGGGCTGGTGCGGATCGGGCGCGGGTCTCCGGAGGGCTGCAGCGGGTGCAGGATGTCGTAGACCTCGACGAAGTTCTGGCAGTCGCGGGCCAGGACGTACTCCGGGGAGAGTTGGTGCGGCTCGAAGCGGTTGACGTCGCACTCGTGCAGGTCGAACGAGGAGCAGTGGCCGTCGACGAGCCATTCGGCCATGGCGCGTCCGACGCCTGCGGAGTGGGTGACCCAGACGGCCTCGGCGACCCAGAAGCCCTTGACGTCCGGGGACTCGCCGAGCAGCGGGAAGTTGTCGGTGGTGAAGGAGAACAGGCCGTTGATGCCTTCCTCGATCTTCGCCTCCCGCGTGGCGGGCAGCAGGGACCGGGTCTCGGCCCAGGCGGGCTCGAAGTCCTCCTCGGTGAACTTCAGGACCGAGGGCATCTCGGCGGCCTCGTCGAAGGAGAGGATCTCGTCGGCGGTGGTGGGCATGGGGCGGTGGCCGTAGTAGCCGATGCCGAGGCCGTCGAAGCGGTCGCGGTAGTAGAGGTCGGCGTCCTGGTGGCGCAGGATCGGGCGGACCGCCTCCTCCTTCTGGCCGGCGAGCGCCGGGACGGGGCCGGTCCAGGCGAGCTGGTGGCCGAGCGGGGTGAGCGGCAGGTTCATCCCGGCCATGCGGGCGATCCTCGGGCCCCAGATGCCGGCGCAGCACACGACGATGTCGGCGTCCAGCTCGCCCCGGTCGGTGACGACGCCGGTGACGCGGCCGTCGTCCTGGCGGATGTCGAGGACCTCGTGGCGGGCGAGGAAGCGTACGCCGCGCTCGGTGGCCCGGCGGATCTGCGCCTCGACCGCGAGGACCGCCTTGGCGAGGCCGTCGGTGGGGACGTGGAGGCCGCCGAGGACGCGGTCGCGGTCGACCAGCGGGTGCTGCTCGACGCACTCGTCAGGGGTCAGCAGCCTGGCCTCGATGCCCCAAGCGGTGATCCAGCCGTGGCGCCGCCGCAGTTCGGCGAGGCGCTCGGGGCTGGTCGCCACCTCCAGGCCGCCGACCTGGAGGAAGCAGGGCTTGCCGTCGACGTCGAGGGAGCAGAACTTCTCGACGGTGTAGCGGGCCAGCTCGGTCATGGTCTTGGAGGAGTTGGTCTGGAAGACCAGGCCCGGTGCGTGCGAGCTGGAGCCTCCCGTGGCGGGCAGCGGGCCCTGGTCGACCACGGTCACATCGGTCCAGCCGCGCGCGGAGACCTCGTCCGCGAGGGCCGCTCCCACGACGCCCGCTCCGATGATCACCACTCGGGGTCCCGCCATCGCCGCACCTCCGAAATCAAAACCAGCCAGTTGCTGTGTGCGCAACGCAGTTCGGGTTGCGCAACTCAATGTGCCTGCCGTGGGGAGGGGTGTCAAGAGGTCCGTGACGTCGGGAAACGGCCCGGAACGGCCCTGGACGAGGCAATGCCCGGCGGGCGGTGCACAGGTGTGCACACCGCCCGCCGGGCATGGGGCAACTGCTGTCAGACAGGGCTCACTTGGTCCAGGCGTCCACCTTGTCCTTGTTGGCCTCGACCCACTTCTTGGCCGCCGCCTCCGGCGTCATTTTCTCCACCGCGATGTACTTGGCCACCGTGTTCTGGTCGTCGTTGGTCCAGTGGAACTTCTTCACCAGGTCGTAGGCGGGGCTGCCCGACTTGGCGAACTTGGCGCTGACGATCTTGTCGAGGTCGTAGACGGGATAGTCACAGGCGATCTTGGCCGCGTCCGCGTCGCAGCCCTTCTTGTAGGGGGGCAGGGCGACCTTCTTCAGCGGCACTTCGGACATGAACCACTGCGGCTCGTAGAAGTAGCCGAGCACCCATTCCTTGTTCTTCTCGGCCTTGCGGTAGGCCTGGATGAGCGCGGTCTCGCTGCCCGCGTACACCACCTTGAAGTTCAGCTTCAGATTCTTGACCAGGGCGGCGTCGTTGGTGACGTAGGAGGGGTCGCCGTCCAGGAGCTGGCCCTTGCCGCCGGACTCCGAGGTCTTGAACCTGTCCGCGTACTTGTTGAGGTTCTTGTAGTCGAGGATGTCGGGGTGCGCCTTGGCCAGCCACGGCGGCACATACCAGCCGATGACGCCCTTGTTGCCGGTGGAGCCGGCCTCGACGGCGGTCTTCTGGTCGGTGATGTACTTCTTCTTCAGGTCGTCGTGGCCCCAGTTCTCCAGGACGGCGTCGATCTCGCCGGTCCCGAAGCCCTGCCAGGCGATCTCCTCCTTGAGGTCCTTCTTGTTGACCGTGCAGCCCAGGTCGTGCTCGGCGACGTACGCGACGACCGCCGCGTCCGCCTCGTAGCCCACCCACGGGTTGACGGCCAGGTTGAAGGTGCCGCACTTGCCCGAGCTGCCGCCCGAGTCCGCGGAATCGTCGCCGACCTTCGCGCCTCCGCACGCGGTGAGGGTGAGGCCGAGGACGGCCAGGCCGGCCGCGCCGGCTCGCCACTTTCTTGCCATGGTGTCCTGCTCCTTAAGCACCGGTGCGTCGCGCCGCAGCCTGAGTGATCCGGTCGAACATGACTCCGAGCAGTACGATCGCGAGCCCCGCCGCCAGCCCCTTGCCGTACAGCTCTCCCTGCGAGAAGCCGGCCACGACGTCGTAGCCGAGGGCGCCCGCGCCCACCAGGCCGCCCACAACAACCATCGACAGCACGTAGATCAGGCCCTGGTTGGTCGCGAGGGTCAGGGCGCTGCGTGCCATCGGCAGCTGGACCTTGGTGATGATCTGCCGGGTGCTGCACCCGGCGGAGGTGGCCGCCTCCACGGTGGTCTCCGGCACCGCGCGCACACCGTCCGCGATGATCTTTATGGCGACGGGTGCCGCGTAGACGACGGCGGCGACGATGGCCGTGAAGCGGGTCGCGCCGAACAGTGCCAGGAACGGCACCAGATAGACGAACGGCGGCATGACCTGTGCCGCGTCGAGGGTGGGCCGCACCAGCCGGTCCACCAGCATGCTGCGTCCCATCCACACCCCGAAGACGATGCCGAGGACCATCACCAGGACCGTCGCCACCAGCGTGGAGGCGGTGGTGGTCATGGCGTCCGACCACACGCCGGTGCCGACCAGCAGCCCCACGCACACCGCGGTGGTGATGCCGGCCTTCCAGCCGCCGAGCACCACGGCGAGCGCGACCAGCACCATGCCGACCAGCCACCAGGGCGAGTCGGTCAGCAGGGACTGGAACGGGTTGAGCAGCACGTTGGTGATCACGTCGCGGATCGCGTTGGTCAGGCCCGAGAGGTTGTCCTGCGCCCAGTCGGTGACGCTGTCTGCGGCACTGGCGATGTGGCTGCCGACGGTACCGTCGCCGGGGAAGTCGGCCGCCCACACATAGGTGTGCGACAGATAGATCAGTACGGCGGTGACGACGGCGCCGGCGCCGAGCAGCGGGGTGCGCCACTTCAGGAAGCGGTTCTTGGAGCGGCGGGCGTTCTCCTCGCGGGTGCTGGCGGCCGTGGTCACCCGGTCCAGCACGATCGCCATGACGACGATGGCGAGGCCCGCGTTGAAGGCGGTGCCGACGTCGAGGGACTGCAGTGCCTGCACGACGGTCTTGCCGAGGCCGGGCGCGTCGATCAGGGCGGCGATGGTGACCATGGCCAGGGCGGCCATGATGGACTGGTTGACGCCCATCACCACGGTCCGCTTGGACATCGGCAGCAGCACCTTCTGCAGCGACTGCCGCCGGGTCGCGCCCAGCGAGTGGGCCGCCTCCGCCGTGGTCTCGGGTACGGAGCGGATGGCGTGCGCGGTGATGCGGATCGCCGGCGGGGCCGCGTAGATGACGGTGGCGATCGTCGCGGAGGCCGGTCCGATCAGGAAGACCAGGGTCAGCGGGGCGAGATAGACGAAGGTCGGCATCGTCTGCATGAAGTCCAGCAACGGCGTCACGATCCGGTTGAACCGGTCGGACAGTCCCGCCCAGATGCCCAGCGGGATGGCGAACAGCAGCGCCACGAACACCGCGGAGACCGTCAGGGCCAGGGTGTCCATGGACTCCTGCCACAGTCCCTGCAGCCCGAAGAAGGTGAAGCCGGCCACGGCGAGCAGCGCCACGCGCCAGTTGCCCACGGCCCAGGAGACATAGCCCGCGATGCCGACCACGCCGAGCCAGCCGATCACCGGGACGGGCCGGCCGGCCGGGGGCTGGGAGATCAGATGCTGGTCGAAGGTGACCAGGTTGTCGATGACCAGCCGGATCTCGTTGAAGAAGTACAGGAAGAGCGGGTTGGAGTTGCGGTTGGCGCCGACGGAGTCGTTGACGTCGTTGAACCACCGGTGCAGATCGGTGAGATCGGCGGTGGCGAGCGTGAGGGTCTGCCTGCCGCGCAGCACGAAGAACAGCACCAGCCAGGCGACCAGGATGCCCGCGACCACCGTGGTCCGGTTGGCCTTGAGCGCCTTCCTGGCGGGCGCCTCGGGTTCGACCGGTCCCGCCGTGTCGGGTTTCTCGATGGCGACGGTCATCACGCGCCGCCTTCCTGCCCGGCCACCACGGAGAGGATCTCCTCGTCGCCGACGATGCCGAGCAGCTTGCCGTTCTCGACGACCTTGACCGGCCTGTGGGCCGCGAGCACGGTCCGGGTGGCCTCCCGTACGACCACGTCGGGGCCCAACTCCGGTCCGTCCAGGGCGTCTTCGTCCTCCGGCGCGCGCATGATCCAGCGCAGGGTGAGGACTTCGCCGCGCGGCACGTCCTTGACGAACTCGCGGACGTAGTCGTCGGCCGGGGCGCCCACCAGTTCGTCGCCGGTGCCGCACTGGACCATCCTGCCGTCGCGCATGATCAGGATGCGGTCGCCCAGCTTGAGCGCCTCGGAGAGGTCGTGGGTGATGAACACCATGGTCTTGCCGACCTCGTGGTGCAGCCGGATGACCTCGTTCTGCATGTCGCGGCGGATCAGCGGGTCCAGGGCGGAGAACGGCTCGTCGAAGAAGAGCACGTCCGGGTCGCCGGCCAGGGCGCGGGCGAGGCCCACGCGCTGCTGCATACCGCCGGAGAGCTGGTCGGGGTAGGAGTTCTCGTAGCCGGACAGCCCGACCAACTCCACGACTTCCAGGGCTCGTCGGGTGCGTTCGGCGCGGCCCATGCCGCGGATCTCCAGGCCGAAGCCGACGTTGTCGACGACCCGGCGGTGGGGCAGCAGCCCGAAGTGCTGGAAGACCATGGAGAACTTGCTGCGGCGCAGGTCGCGCAGCCGCCTGTCGTCGGCCTGGCGGATGTCCTGGCCCTCGAAGACGATCTCGCCGGCGGTGGGTTCGATCAGCCGGGTCAGACAGCGCACCAGCGTGGACTTGCCCGAGCCGGACAGGCCCATGACGACGAAGACCTCGCCGGGCGCCACGTCGAAGTCGATGTCGCGCACGGCGGCGGTGCAGCCCGTGCGGTCCATGAGTTCGCGGCGGGTCAGGCCGCACAGTTCCTCGGAGTCCGGCACCCGGTCGGCCTTCGGTCCGAACACCTTCCACAGCCCGCGCACGGATATGACCGGAGTCCCGTCCGACTCCTCGGGAGTGCCGCGCCGCTGCGCCACCTCGGTCTGAGTTGGGGTCACGATCGACCTCTTTTCGGCGTTCAGCCGCGAAACCAGCGCTGCGGCCGGGGTTGGATGTTCTGCCAGATGTGCTTGGGCTCTCGGTACTCGTCCAGGCCGCTGCGTCCCAGCTCCCGGCCCACGCCCGAGTGCCCGAAGCCACCCCATTCCGCCTGGGGCACATAGGGGTGGTAGTCGTTGATCCACACGGTGCCGTGGCGCAGCCGCCGGGCGACCCGCTGGGCCCTGCCCGCGTCCTGGGTCCAGACGGCGCCGGCGAGTCCGTAGTCGGTGTCGTTGGCGATGCGTACGGCATCGTCCTCATCGGTGAAGCGTTCCACGGTCAGCACGGGCCCGAAAGACTCCTCGTGCACCGCGCGCATGTCCTGCGTGCAGGCGTCGAGGACGGTCGGCGGGTAGTAGTGGCCGTTGCCCAGCGCCGGGTCGTCCGGGCGGGCGCCGCCGCAGCGCAGCACGGCGCCCTCGGCGATGCCTGCCGCGACGTAGGCCTCGACCTTCGCCAGGTGCTGCGCGGAGATCAGCGGCCCGGTCTCGGCCTCGGGGTCGAAGGGGCCGCCGAGGCGGACGAGGCGGGCGCGGCGCACGACCTCGTCGACGAAGCGGTCGTGCAGCGTGTCCTCGACGATCAGCCGGGCGCCGGCCGAGCAGACCTGCCCGGAGTGCAGGAAGACGGCCGTCAGCGCGAAGTCCACCGCGGCCTCGAAGTCTGCGTCGGCGAACACCACGTTGGGGTTCTTGCCGCCGAGTTCGAGGGCCACCTTCTTCACGGTCGCGGCGGCGGAGGCCATGATCCGCTTGCCGGTCTCCAGACCGCCGGTGAAGGAGACCAGGTCGACGTCGGGGTGCTCGGACAGCGGGGCGCCCACCTCGGGGCCGGCGCCCAGGACGAGGTTGGCGGCGCCGGCCGGCAGGCCCGCCTCCTCAAGGGCCTTCATCAGCAGGATCGAGGTGGAGGGGGTGAGCTCGCTGGGCTTGAGGATGATGGTGTTTCCGGCCACGAGCGCCGGGGCGACCTTCCAACTCGCCTGCAGCAGCGGGTAGTTCCAGGGAGTGATCAGCCCGCAGACACCGACCGGCTCGTAGACGACACGGCTCACGGCGTCGTCGCGGCCGGTGTCGACGACGCGTCCGGCGTCGGTGCCGGCGATGCCGCCGTAGTGGCGGAAGCAGGAGACGACGTCGGCGATGTCGTACTCGCTCTCCACCAGCCGCTTGCCGGTGTCCAGCGACTCGGCACGGGCGAACTCCTTGGCGTCGCGTTCCATGAGGTCGGCGGTGCGCAGCAGCAGTGCGCCGCGCTCCCGTTCTGGGGTGCGGGGCCAGGGTCCCTCGTCGAAGGCGCGGCGGGCCGCGGCGATCGCTGCCTCCGCGTCGGGGCGCGTTCCTTCGGCCACGGTCGCGACGAGCGTGCCGTCGGCGGGGCAGCGGATGTCGCGCCGCCCTTCGGCCACCGGCTCCCGCCATTCGCCGTCCACATACAGGTGTGCCACGCGCCAAGCCCTTCAGCCGAAATGCGTTGCGCATCGTGCATTCGATTGCTTGTGGTGGAACACAGTGGCGAAAGCGCCGACGCCCGTCAAGTGGTTGGCGGATGACGATTCGGCCAGGGGGGCCATGAGCGGGCCACCCCTTGACCGCAGCCGCACGACGAGCCGACCATGTTGCGCATCGCTCACCATGTTGTGCCATATGCACCGACGGAGGCCGCTCATGTCCCCTCGTCCCCAGCCCGGCCGCAGTTACGTCCTCACCCTGTCGTGTCCCGACAGCGCGGGACTGGTCCATGCCGTCAGCGGCTTCCTGGTCAGGAACTCCGGCAACATCCTGCAGAGCCAGCAGTTCGACGACCGGCTCCAGGACCGCTTCTTCATGAGGGTCCACTTCGATGTGTCCGATCCCGACGCGGATCTGCAAACCCTGCGTTACCGCTTCGGCCCGGTCGCCGAGGCCCACCGCATCTCCTGGACCCTGCACGACGCCTCGACCCCGACCCGGACGCTGATCATGGTGTCCAGGTTCGGCCACTGCCTGAACGACCTGCTCTTCCGCAGCCGCACCGGCGCCCTCAACATCGAGATCCCGGCGATCGTCTCCAACCACCGCGACTTCGAGGGCCTGGCGCGGACCTACGGCATCCCCTTCCACCACATCCCGGTCACCAAGGACACCAAGCCCGAGGCCGAGGCACGGCTGCTGGAGCTGGTACGGGAGCTGGACATCGACCTGGTGGTGCTGGCCCGCTACATGCAGATCCTCTCCGACGACCTCTGCAAGCAGCTCGAGGGCCGCGCCATCAACATCCACCACTCCTTCCTGCCCAGCTTCAAGGGCGCCCGACCCTACGAACAGGCCTACGCCCGCGGCGTGAAGCTCGTCGGCGCGACCGCGCACTATGTGACGCCCGACCTCGACGAGGGCCAGATCATCGAGCAGGACGTGGTCCGCGTGGACCACTCGCTCGACCCGTCCGAGCTGGTCACGGTGGGCCGTGACGTGGAGGCCCAGGTGCTGGCGCACGCGGTGAAGTGGCACAGCGAGAACCGTGTGATGACGGACGGCAACCGCACGGTGGTCTTCCGCTGAGCGTCACGCGCGTCAGGGCGGGCCGGGGTATCCGGCCCGCCCGCTGCCGTACACGGAATCGGTGCTACGAGGCCGCCGTCCCGAACCGCTCCAGCAGCGTCCGGCGCCAGCGCTCCGTCTCGGCGATCTGGTTGAACGTGAACAGGTGCAGCCCCGCCACGCCCGCCGAAGGAGCGGTCAGCGCCCGCTCGCTGCGCGCCAGGAGCCCGTCGGGCGAGTAGCCGCCCGGTGCCGCGAAACGCCAGAACCACGACGCGTGCCTGGTCAGAAAGCGCGTCGACTCCCCCACCCCGATCCTCGTCGCCACGGCCAGCAGCTTCGCCCGCTGCACCGGCCCGGCGACGCCCACATACAGGGGCAGGGTGATGCCCCGCCGCCGTATCCGGGCGATCCACTCCCCCAACACCCGTGGATCGAAGCAGAGGTTGCTGACGATGTGGTCGGCGTGGGCCTGCTTGTCCCACATCGCCTGCACGGTGAGGTCGTCGTGGATGAGCGGATGGCTCTCGGGATAGCCGGTGATGCCCACGCGGGCGAACGGGCCGCCCAGTTCGGTCAGCCGGCGCAGCACCGGCAGCGCCCCGTCGTAGGGCCCGGCCGGCGGGTCCGCGTCGCCCGCGGGCACGAAGACGTCGTCCACGCCCGCCCCGCGCAGCCGCTCCACGACCTCCTTGAGGTGGACGTCGTCGCGCAGCAGCCGCGCGGGAACGTGCGGCACGACGCGGTAGCCGTGCGCGGTGAGCCGGCCGGTGAGGTCGAGCGTCGGCTCCAGGCCCTTGACCGGCGACGCCGTGACGGTGAGCACGACGTCGCGCGGGACATGGGCGAGGACCGTCTCCTCGGTCGCCCGCGCGGGCAGCACCTCGTAGCGGACGCTCTCCAGCAGCGCCCCCAGTCCTGCGGCACCCAAGGTGTCACCCCGTCTGCTTCTGGGCGTCGCGCTGCTTCTTCGCGTCGGGGTGGCGGTAGTACGCGGCCTTGGAGGCGGGCAGCGGCTCCTTGCCCAGGATCAGGTCGGCGGCCTTCTCGGCGACCATCATGACCGGGGCGTAGATATTGCCGTTGGTGACGTACGGCATCACCGACGCGTCCACCACGCGCAGGCCCTCCAGGCCGTGCACCCGCATGCTGGTGGGGTCGACGACGGACATCTCGTCGGTGCCCATCTTGCAGGTGCAGGAGGGGTGCAGGGCGGTCTCGCCGTCCTTGGCGACCCAGGCGAGGATCTCCTCGTCGCTCTCCACGGACGGTCCGGGTGAGATCTCGCCGCCGTTGTAGGGGGCGAGCGCGGGCTGGTTGAGGAGCTTGCGCGCGACGCGGACGGCCTCGACCCACTCGCGGCGGTCCTGCTCGGTGGAGAGGTAGTTGAAGCGCAGGGCCGGCTTCACGTTCGGGTCCTTGCTCCTGATCTTCACGGAGCCGAGGGAGTTGGAGTACATGGGCCCGACGTGGACCTGGTAGCCGTGGCCGCCGGCGGGCACCGAGCCGTCGTAGCGGACCGCGATCGGCAGGAAGTGGAACATCAGGTTGGGGTAGTCGACGTCCTCGTTGCTGCGGGCGAAGCCGCCGGCCTCGAAGTGGTTGGTCGCCGCCGGGCCCTTCCTGAACAGCCACTGCAGACCGATGTAGGGCGCCCGCCACTTCGCCAGATACGGCTGCATGGAGACGGGTTGCCTGCAGGCGTACTGGATGTAGACCTCCAGGTGGTCCTGCATGTTCTCGCCGACGCCCGGCAGGTCGTGCACGACGTCGATGCCGAGGGCGCGCAGTTCCTCGGCGTTGCCGACGCCGGACAGCTGCAGCAGCTGCGGGGAGTTGATCGCGCCGCCGCAGAGGATGACCTCCTTGGCGCGGACCTGCTGTACGGCGCCCTTGCCGCGCCTGAACTCCACCCCGACCGCCTTCTTGCCCTCGAACAGGACGCGGGTGACCAGGGTGCGGGTCCTCACGGTGAGGTTGGGCCGCTTCATGGCGGGCTTGAGGTAGGCCTTCGACGCCGAAAGGCGGCGTCCGCGGTGGACGTTGCGGTCGAACTTCGCGAAGCCCTCCTGACGGTAGCCGTTGACGTCATCGGTGGGGGCGTAGCCCGCCTCCTCGGTGGCCTTGAGGAAGGCGGTGAAGAGCGGGTTGGTGGCCGGGCCGCGCTCCAGGACGAGGGGGCCGTCGTGGCCGCGGAACTCGTCGTCCGGGTCGGCGGCGAGGCAGTTCTCCATGCGCCGGAAGTACGGCAGGCAGTGCGCGTAGTCCCAGCTCTCCATGCCGGGGTCGGCCGCCCAGCGCTCGTAGTCCATGGGGTTGCCGCGCTGGAAGATCATGCCGTTGATGCTGCTGGAGCCGCCCAGCACCTTGCCGCGGGCGTGGTAGACGCGGCGGCCGCCCATGTGGGGCTCGGGCTCCGACTCGTACTTCCAGTCGTAGAAGCGGTTGCCGATCGGGTGGGTCAGCGCCGCCGGCATGTGGATGAAGACGTCCCACGGATAGTCGGACCGGCCGGCCTCCAGGACCAGCACGCGGTGGGCCGGATCGGCGGAGAGTCGATTCGCCAGCGCACTGCCGGCCGAACCGCCGCCGACGATGACGAAGTCGTAGTGCAGGGGAGCCATGGTGCCTCGTCTCGCTCGCGCCGTCGGTGTCCGACGCATGCTAGCGCCGTACCGCGATGCGCACCAGGTTGCGAACAACGCAACCTCGAAGAGCCGTAGCAGGGCCGCCGGATGCGCGACGGGGCGACAGATTCGCATGACATGCGGCGGTCTGGGCAGGCGAGAACCCGAAGGGCCCTGCCTGCGGGTGGCCGGGACCGCGAAGCGGGAGGCGGACATGGAGGTGCAGCCGTTGCGGCTCACGCCTCGCTGGATGGATGCCTACCTCCTGGTCATCGAGGCGGAGGGGGTCTTCGACGCGGAGTCGGCGCCCCTGCTGTGCGGGCCGCTCGTCCGGCTGCTGCGGGTGGGGCACCGCCAGTTCGTGATCGACTTCCAGCGGGTGACACGCTTCGACAACGCCGGCATCCAGCTCCTGGCGGCGGCCCGGCGCACCATCCACGCCGGGGGCGGCATGCTCACCCTGGTCGCCGGCCCGGACGCGCGCAACGCCCTCAAGACCGCGGACCTCGACCGACCGGCCCTTCTGTACGGCAGCGTCGTCGAGGCGTCGCGGGCGTGCAGGGCCGCGCACCGCCGCTGACAGCGACGCATGACCGGGCACTGCCCACCGCAAGGAGCGTCAGGTCTCGTGCGGATTTCCCTTACAGGGCCTCCAGGGCACGCTCGGCGTCGGGGTCCTTGAGCAAGTCCGCCCGGTCACCAAGTGGGTAGAACGATCCCCCCGCGTCCCGCGTTTCGGTGACCCCGTCGGGTGTACGGCAGCAGCTGTTCCCCGGGAGCGAAGTCCACCCGGTAGGGCTTCGGGCCGTCGGCGCCGTGCGCCCCCAACCCGAGAGGCAGGGCGAATGCGAGCGGTTGCGGGAAGCCACGCTGCGCTCCAGACGCTCGCCGAGGCTCACCAGGTCGGGTTCGTCGTGGGCCGCTGCCCGGAAGGCACCGAGCACCACCGCGGCGGCCTCCACCGCTGCCAGCCCTTTGCCCTGCACATCACCCACGATCACCCTGATCCCGTGCGGTGAGGCGACCATCTCGTACAGGTCGCCGCCGATGCGCGCCTCGGCGACCGCCGACGTGTACGACACCGCCGCCTGGAGCGGACCCGCAGTACGCGGCACCGGCCGCAGCAGCACCCCCTGCGCCACCTCCGCGATCGACCGAACACTGGCCAGCTCCGCCTCCCGGCGCCTGCGCGTCACCGCGGCCGCGACGCCCACGCCGGTGACTCCCGCGACCGACGCCATCGCCGTGAAGCCCCGCCGCTCCTCGAAGAGCCCGTCGTACACCCCCAGCGCCACGCACAGGACCAGCGCCACCGCACCGGTCAGCGCCGTACGCCGCCACCCGCCGACCAGTCCGGAGAACGCCGGGCCGAGCGAGACCAGCGGCAGGAACCCCACCCCGGGACCGGCCACGATGTCCGCCCCGGCCACGACCGCCATCACCGCCGCCGGCGTCCAGGACAGCAGTGCGGACCCGGGCGTCGGCCTCTCCACGGTCATGCGTCCTCCAGCGAAGTTCCCGCGCTCGCCGCGCTCGCTCATGAAGGCTGGTCTGGACACGGCAGACCGCGTGACGCTTCCTTGCAGAGGAACGTGGAGAACGTAGAGGAACACAGAGCGAAAGCTGGAGCCGACCGTGCGGGCACGTGACCTGGTAGTGGAGTACGAGACCGTCGGCGTCGACACCGACGCGATGTCGGCGGCGCGGCTGATGGCCGAACACAGGCTGCCCGCCCTGCTGGTCCTCGACGAGAGGGGTGCGCCGAAGGCGATCCTGCCCGCCTCCCAGATGGTCAAGGCCGTCGTCCCGGGCTACGTCATCGACGACCCGACCCTGGCCGCGGTGGTCGACGAGCGCCATGCGGACCGTCTCTGCCAGGCGCTCAAGGGCCGTACCGTCCGCGACTGCCTCACAAAGAGCGTTCCCGCGCCACCAGTGGCCGAGCCGGACTCGACGGCACTGGAAGTGGCGGCCCTGATGGCACAGGTGCACAGCCCTCTCGTGGCGGTCGTGGACAAGGACGGGACCGGTGTGCGTCTGCTCGGCGTGATCACCGCCTCCCACCTTCTGGAGCGGCTGCTGAACGCGGCCTCCTGACACCGTCGGCGGTCGGTATCCCTTCCGTGCGGGCCTCCTTGCGCCGTCAGTGATCTGTCAAAGAGGCGTCAAGAGAAGGTAGGGTCTGCCTCGGTGTGCCGGGAAGTCTGGTCGGCGAGCAGGGGATCACTGTCTCTTCCGATCGGAGCGTCCGCGATGGTGCAGGCCATGGTGCGCACTCGTCGGCGACGGCTTTCCCCGACCGCCCCAGTGTTCGCCTCCGCAGTCGTCCAACGCGCCGCAGGCGGAGCACCATGAACGACTGGCACAGCTGGGCGGCGCTCGTCGTATTCGTCGGCGCATACGCCCTGATCATCAGCGAGAAGATCCACCGTGTCGCCGTGGCCCTCGGCGGCGCCGGCCTGATGCTGGCGATCGGCGCGACCGACGACGTCTCGGCGTTCTACTCCGAGGACTCCGGCATCGACTGGAACGTCATCTTCCTGCTGATGGGCATGATGATGATCGTCGGTGTGCTGAAGAAGACCGGCATGTTCGAGTACCTGGCGATCTGGGCGGTCAAGCGCGCGCACGCGCGACCCTTCCGGGTCATGGCCATGCTCGTCGTGATCACGGCGGTCGCCTCCGCACTGCTCGACAACGTCACGACGGTCCTGCTGATCGCCCCGGTGACCCTGCTGGTCTGCGAGCGTCTCGCGCTGCCCGCCGCGCCGTTCCTGATCGCCGAGGTGATGGCCTCGAACATCGGCGGCACGGCGACCCTCGTCGGCGACCCGCCCAACATCATCGTCGCCAGCCGGGCCGGCCTGACCTTCAACGACTTCGTCGTCCACCTCGCCCCGCTCGCGGCTGTCCTGGTGGCCGTCCTGATCGCCCTGTGCCGGGTGATGTTCCGCGGATCCTTCGTCTACGACGAGGAGCGCGCCGCCGAGATCATGGCCCTGGAGGAGGGCGAGGCCATCAGGAATCCGCGCCTGCTCGTCCAGGGGCTGGTGGTGCTGGCCCTGGTGGTGGCCGGGTTCGTGCTGCATCCGGTGCTGCACTACGAGCCGAGCATCGTCGCCCTGCTCGGCGCGGGACTGCTCGTCGCCGTCTCCACGGTGGACACGTCCGAGGTCCTGGCCGAGGTGGAGTGGCCCACGCTGGCCTTCTTCGCCGGCCTCTTCGTCATGATCGGTGGCCTCATCGACACGGGCGTCGTCAGCGAGGTCTCCCACGAGCTCGCCGATCTGATCGGCGGCAGCGAACTGGGGGGCTCCATGACCCTGCTGGGCGGCTCCGCGGTGCTGTCGGGCATCGTCGACAACATCCCCTACGTCGCCACCATGGCGCCCATCACGGCCGATCTCGTGCACGACATGGGAGGTTCGAGCGACCACGTCATGTGGTGGGCCCTGCTGCTGGGGGCCGACCTGGGCGGCAACGCCACGGCCATCGGTGCCTCCGCGAACGTGGTCGTCCTCGGTATCGCCGAGCGCAACCGGCAGCCCATCTCCTTCTGGCAGTTCACCAAGTACGGCCTGGTCGTCACGGCGGCAACCGTGGCGGTCTCCGTCGCCTATGTGTGGGTGCGCTACTTCGCCCTCGCCTGAACCGGCACGACCACGAGCCGGGTGAGGGTCACACCTCGGCGTCCGGCCAGCCGAGCAGCCTGGCTCCGATCACGGCGGTCTGCAGGGTGTAGCGGTGCACGGGGTCGGCCGGGTCGGTGCCGGTGAGCTGGTGGATGCGCGCCAACCGGTAGGTCAGGGCGCGCACGCTCAGACTCAGCCGGCGTGCCGCCTCGGCCGCGACGCAGCCCGCGTCGAAGTACGCGGTCAGGGTGTCGACCAGGGGCTGTGCCCCGCCACGGGCGGCCTGCAGGGGGCCCAGTGTGCTGCGGACGAGATCGGCCATGGCCTGCCGGTCCCGGGTGAGGACCGGGTAGACCAGGAGATCGGCGGCGCGCAGGACCGGCTCGTCCAGGTCCAGGCGTTCGGCCAGGTCGAGAGCGTTGAGCGCCTCCTCGTAGGAGTGGACGACACCGCCGGCGCCGGGATGGGCCCGTCCGACGGCGACCCGGCCGCCCTCGGTGACCGCGTACGCCTGCTTGGCGAAGAACGTCAGGACTTCGTCCTGGTCACCGGGAGCGATGCAGATCAGCCGCCCGTCCTTGGTGGCGAGCAGGATCCGCCGCTCACCGAACCGCGCGGACAGCGCGCTCTCCACCTGCCGGGTGGCCGGGTGCGTGTCGTCGACCGCGGTGTGGCCCTGCGACACGGCGACCGCATGGGCGTGGGAGAGCAGCAGGCCGAAGCGCTCGGCGCGTTCGGCGAGCCGGCCCAGGTGGCTGCGGCCGTGGAGGAGGTCGTCGACGAACTCCCGGCGGGCGGCCTCCTGTTGACGCACGGCGAGCCTCTGCGCCCGCTCGTGTCCCTCGGCGAAGGCGTCGATGGCCTGCTCCACGGCGGCCAGCGTGCGCTCCCCTCCGGCGGCCGGCAGTGTGGGCCATATCGTGCGGGTCGCCGCGAGATGGCGGCGGACCAGTGTCCGCAGTCCGTGCCCCGCCTCCGCGGCGCGCTCCCCCTGGGCGCGCAGGGAATCCAGTTCGTCGCGGGTGAGGCGGCGGCCGGTGGCGCAGACATCGGACAGGATGCGGGCGTATGCCGTCAGGTGGTCCTCGTCCGTCTCCGACACCGTCACGCGCCTCTCCCCGTCCTCGATGCGTTCCCGGCGACGTCCTGGCACCGGGATCGCGCGTCGCCAGGGCATCAATACTGCCGGATCGCGGCAATGCGCGGTCCTGAGGTCCCGGGCTCAGGGGAGGCGTGCGGTCCGCGGACAGCCGTGCGGCTCAAGGCTCAACCGGCGATCTCGATCTTTCCGTTGGCGGCGGGCTCGGGCCGCGTGCCGTCGGCCTGCCGCGTGATGCCCTTCAGCAACTCGGCGAGGTCGAGTCCGGTGGTGGAGCTGATGAGTTCCACCCCCTGGGCCACGTTGTCGGCGACGGTGCGCGACAGCCGACTCGCTCCGTCGGTGGAGATGACGGTCATCTTGTCCACGGCGCCGAGCGGTTCGGACGCCTTGGCGACCACCTGCGGCAGGACCTCGACGAGCATCTGAAGGACCGCCGCGTCACCGTACTGCCCGAACGCGTCGGCCTTCTTCCGCATCGCATCGGCCTCGGCCGTCCCCCTGGCGCCGATCGCCGCCGCCTCGGCCTCGCCCTCCAGCCGGACCGCCTCCGCGACCGCCGCACGCCGGGCCCGCTCGGCCTCGCCCTTCTTCTGGCCCTCCACAGCCTCCGCCTCGGCCAGGGCGGAGCGTCGCTGCTTCTCGCCCTCACCGGTCAGCCGAGCCCGCTCGGACTCCGCCTGTGCGGCCGCGATGCCCGCCGCCTTCTCCGCCTCGGCCTGCTTGACCCTGGCGACCCGCCTGGCCTCGGCCTCCTGCTCGGCGGCGTAGCGCTGGGCGTCGGCGGGCTTGCGGACCTGGGTGTCGAGCTGGCGGTCGGTCAGTGCGGCCTGCCGTTCGGCGACCTTCTCCTGTTCGGTGAGGATCTCCTGTTGCCTGGCCGCCTCCGCCAGCGGGCCCGCGGCCGCCGCACGGGCCCCGGCCTCGTCGGTCTCGGCCTTGATCTCCGCCTGCTTCAGGGCGAACGTGCGCTGCGCGACCGCGATCTCCTCCTCGGCCTTCAGCCGGGCCTGTTCGGCCGCCCGCCGGGCCACCGCCTCGGCTATGTCGGCCTCCTGCTTCGCCCGTGCCGCCTCGGGCCGTCCGAGGTCCTCCAGGTAGGAGCCCTCGGTGGTGATGTCCTGGATCTGGAAGGCGTCCAGCACCAGGCCCTGCCCGGACAGGCTCGCCTCCGCCTCCTCCGCGACCTGGCCGGCGAACGCGGCACGGTCGCGGATGACGTCCTCCACCGACATCCGGCCCACGATGGCACGCAGCGCGCCGGACAGCACTTCCTGGGTGAAGCCGACGATGCCGTCCTGCTGCATCAGGAAGCGCTGGGCCGCGGCACGGATGGAGTCCTCGGTGCCGCCGACCTTCACGATGGCGACGCCGTCCAGGTTGGCCTTCACTCCGCGCAGGGTGACCGCGCCGCGCACGGCGACCGGGATGTGCCGGGAGGACAGGTCGAGGCTGAACTTCTGCTGCACGAACGGCACGACGAAGACCCCGCCGCCGACCACGACCTTCTGCCCGCTGTTGTCGGTGAAGATCCGTCCGGTCTCGGGGTCGGTGGCCTTCTTGCCGCGGCGCCCGGTGACGATGAACGCCTCGCTGGGCCCTGCGACCTTGTAGCGCGTGACGACGACCAGTGCCAGCAGGACGAGGAGTACGACGACTCCGACCACGGCGACCACGACAGGACTCATGACAGTGCCCCCGATTCACGTAGAGGAAAAGGACATGCAGGAACAGAAGAGGTGCGAGAACAGAGGGAAGGTGGCGTAGGGAGCCGACGGTCAGCGGTCCACGGGGCGCACCAGGACCGAGGTCGCGGAAGGCGCCGCTTCCACCCACACCTCGGCGCCCCGGGCCACCGGGGTGGCGCTTCGCGCCGCGAACTTGAGCCGCTGCCCGGCGAGTTGCAGCAACACCTCGCCGAACCCGTCGGCGGGAATGGCCGTCACCACGCTCCCGGACGTGCCGACCAGGTCGTTCCCGGTGGGCGCCACCGCCGTCCGATCACGCATCAGGGCACGGCTGAAGCCATACGTCAGCCACGCCGTGCCCACCCCCGACAGCGCGCCGACGGTGGTGGCTCCCACAAGGCCGACCCCCGTGGCCGCCTGGGCGATCACCCCGCCGAAGCCGGTCATCGCCACGAAACCGGCGACGACCGGCAGCGACAGCCACCCGTCGAGACCACCGCCCAGCGCGCCGTCGAACGCACCGTCCAGCAGCCCGTCGAAGACCAGCGACAGGGCGAGCAGCACGACCCCCGCGATGCCGAGTCCAAGAAACCAGGCCATCCGTGCCGCCCCCTCTCACCCGTCGCCGATCTCCGGCTTGACGGAATCCTGACACGGTGGGACACGGTGATTCATTGCCGGATCCCGGCAATCTTTACGCGCCTTTGATGCCGTCTTCCGGCGACGTTGCATACGACGCGACGGCGCCCATTTCTATACCGGCAGGTAACAACTTGTGCCGTAGTGCGCGTATAGTTTCGCTGTGAGCAACCACAGTGAAGAGAAGGAAACATCCCATTCACCGGCCGGCGGGGTGCAGTCGGTCGACCGTGCCATCAGCGTGCTGGAGATCCTCGCGCAGCGCGGTGAGGCAGGTGTGAGTGAGGTCGCCGGTGAGATCGACGTGCACAAGTCCACCGCCTTCCGTCTGCTGGGTGCGCTGGAGGCGCGCGGGCTGGTGGAGCAGGCGGGTGAGCGGGGGAAGTACCGGCTCGGCTTCGGCATCGTGCGTCTCGCCGGAGCGGTCACGGGCCGTATCGACATCACGCAGCAGGGCCGGCCGGTGTGCGAGCGGCTCGCCGAGGAGCTCGGCGAGACCGTCAACATCGCGGTCATGCAGGAGCACTACGCGATCAACCTCTACCAGGTGCGCGGCCCCGGCGCGATCACGGCCCACAACTGGGTCGGCCAGCTGACCCCGCTGCACGCCACCTCCAGCGGCAAGGTGCTGCTGTCGCACCTGCCGTCCAAGGAACGGTCCGCCCTGCTGGCCGAGGCCGGTCTGAAGAAGGTCACCGCGCGCACCATCACGGCGAAGACGAAGCTCGAGAAGAGCCTGGCCGAGGTGCGCGAGCGCGGGTACGCCTGGACCCTGGAGGAGTTCGAGATCGGCCTGCACGCCATGGCGGCGCCGGTCCGCAACCGTGACGGCCAGGTCATCGCCGCGCTGAGCGCCTCAGGCCCGGCCTACCGCTTCACCGAGGGCCGCATGCACGAGCTGGCGCCGGTTTTGCTCAAGGGCGCGGAGGAGATCAGCCACCGGATGGGATACCTGGGCTGAGCCGTCCGGCTACCGAGGCTGCCGGGTGCCCAGGCGCTCGTGCACCCAGTCGTGGAACGCCCCGATGTGGTGCTCGCTCGGCACCAGGACGCCGCCCTTGGCGTACAGCCGGGAGCTCATGGCGGGCTGGGTGCGCTCGCAGGCGTCGAAGTCCTGGCGGTTGACCCGGTCGAAGAGCTCCACGGACCGGCTGACGTCCTTGCCGCCGTCCACGACGTGCGGCAGGTAGAGCCAGTCGCACTCGACGATCGTGCGGTCGACGGCCACCGGGTACATCCGGTGGAAGATGACGTGGTCGGGGACGAGGTTGATGAAAACCTGCGGCCGTACGGTGATGGCGTAGTACCGGCGGTCCTGGTCGTCCGCGACACCCGGGATACGGTCCAGTCCCTCCGAGCCGTCGACGGTGAACCCCTTGACGTCCTCACCGAACTCCGCGCCGTGTCCGACGTAGTACTGGGCGGCGTAACCGTCCGCGAACTCCGGGAGTACTTCCGTGAGTTCGGGGTGGATGGTGGCGCAGTGGTAGCACTCCATGAAGTTCTCGATGATGAGCTTCCAGTTGGCCTTCACGTCGTAGACGATCCGCTTGCCGACGGAGAGGCCGGCGATGTCGTAGTGGTCGATCGACTCGACGTCCCCCAGGCGGGCGACGACGTCCCCGATGACCTCCTCCTCGAAGGAGGGCGGGTCCTCGGCGAGGCAGACCCAGACATAGCCGAGCCATTCGCGCACGGCCACGTTCACCAGGCCGTACTCGGTGCGGCCGACGTCCGGCATCTTGGTGAGGTTGGGCGCCGCGACGAGCTTGCCGTCCAGGCCGTAGGTCCAGGCGTGGTACGGGCACTGGAAGGCCCGCTTGACCTCGCCGGACTCCTCGGTGCACAGCCGCGCGCCGCGGTGGCGGCACACGTTGAAGAACGCGCGGATCGACCCGTCGCGCGACCGGGTGACGAGGAGGGACTCGCGGCCCACGTCGACGGTCCGGAACGCGCCGGGCCGGGCGAGATCGGACGAGCGCACGACGCAGAACCACATGGTCTCGAAGATGCGCTCCTGCTCCTGGGCGAAGAGCGCCGGGTCCGTGTAGGAGGAACCGGGCAGGGTGGCGATCAGGCTGTCCGGCAGGCTGGTCGAGGTCACGGTGCACTCCTCGGAGGACTTGGAGGGGCTTGAGGGGAGCGCCCCGAAGGGGCGCGGGACTGTGTCGACATGCGGCTCCGCCGCGGGGCGCGAGCAACCACGACGGAGCCGCGCACGGACAACAACCCATGTCGGCGCTCACAGCGAAGCGGCAAGCTTCTTGCGCCAGCGCATGAACAGACGCGGCTGGTTCATTCCGAGCACCGCGACCGGCACACCGGCCCGCCGGTAGACGGCCAGGACGTTGCGATCGTCCACGACCCCCTCCTCGACCGTCACACTGTCGGCGCCGGCCGCATGCCCGGCGAACTGGATCTTCACGCCGTACTGGTCGGACCAGAAGTACGGTGGCCGGGGCACACCTGGCTCCAGCGCGCCGCCCGCCAGCAGGGTGGCGACGGCGGCGTCGGGGCGCTCACGGGCGCCGGTCCAGTGCTCGACGCGGCGGTGGGTGCCCGCCCGGGGGTCGTACCAGTTGGCGCAGTCGCCGACCGCGACCACCCCGGCCAGGCTGGTCCGCCCGTCGGCGCCGCACTTGACGCCGTTGTCGAGCTGGACGCCGGAGCCCTCCAGCCATTCGACGCACGGGCGGGCGCCGACCCCGACGACCACGATCTCCGCCGGGACGGTGCGGCCGTCCTCCAGCAGCACGGCCTCGACCTGGCGCTCACCGCTGAGGCCCTTGACACCGACGCCGCACAACAGCCGTACCCCGTGGTCCGCGTGGAGCCCGGAGACGACGGCGCCCATGGTCTCGCCGAGCGGTCCGGCGAGCGGGGTCGGGGCCGCCTCGATCACTGTCACGTCCCGTCCCAGGGCGCAGGCGGTGGAAGCGACCTCGGCGCCGATGAAGCCGCCGCCGATCACCACCAGCCGTCCCCCGCGGGCCAGTTCGTCCCGCAGGGCGCGGGCGTCGTCCAGCGTGCGCAGGGTGTGCACTCCGGCCAGGCCCTCCGAGCCCGGCAGGCTGCGCGCGGCGGCGCCGGTGGCGATGACGACGCCGTCGGCGCGGACCTCCCTCCCGTCGGCGAGCCGGACCGCGCGCCGTGCCGGGTCGAGTCCGGTGGCGCGGGCGCCGAGCAGCCACTCGGCCCGCAGGTCCTCGCCGTCCGTCTCCAGGACGAGATCGGCCTCGCCGATCGTTCCGGCCAAGAACTCCTTGGACAACGGCGGCCTGTCGTACGGGCGGTGGGGTTCGTCGCCGATGAGGACGAGCCGTCCGTCGTAGCCCTGCTTGCGCAGGCAGCGGGCCGCCGACAGACCGGCCAGCGAGGCGCCGACCACGGCGACCGTCCTCACGCGATACCCCCGGCGAGGCGGGCGGCGATGCAGGGCGGCAGGTTCGGGGCGTCCGTGGACAGGCGCACGTAGACCATGCCGTCCTCGATCACGACCTCGTGCGTCCGCACCGGGAGTCGGGCCGGCGGGGCGTCGACCGCGCCGGTTTCGAGGGCGAACTTCGAGGCGTGCAGCGGGCATTCCACCTCGCGGCCCTCCAGCCAGCCGTCGGCGAGCGAGGCGTCCTGGTGGGTGCAGGTGTCGTCGATGGCGAAGACCTCGCCGTCGTCGGTGTGGAACACCGAGACCGGTGGATCGATGTCGAGCCTGAAGGCCTCGCCTCGCGGGAGATCCGCGAGACGGCACGCGGGAATCATCATGACACCTCGGGTGCGTATAACGAAACGGATTGCGGTAAGCGCAACATCAGTCTGGGGTCGCCCAGAACCGCTGTCAAGGCGTTCCGGGAGCAGGTTTATGGCCCGAATCCAGTTGCTCAATATGCAACTTGCGGCAGCATGAGAAACGATTCGAGCGCAGGCGAGCCCGCTTTCCCGTCCGGACCGCGCCGGACGGAAAAGCGGGCTCGCCTGCGACTACGGCCCTGCTCAGCCCTCAGAAACCGCGGTCGATCCACTCCTGCAGATGCGGCGCCTCGGCGCCGACGGTGGTCGTCTCCCCGTGACCGGTGTGCACGGTGGTGTCCGCGGGCAGCGTGAGCAGCCTGTCGCGGATGGATTCGACGATGGTCGGGAAGTGGCTGTACGACCTTCCCGTGGCCCCCGGCCCGCCCGCGAAGAGGGTGTCGCCGCTGAAGAGCGCTCCGAGAGCGGGCGCGTACAGGCATACGGCGCCGGGGGCGTGGCCGGGCGTGTGCAGCACGGTCAGTTCGACGCCGGCCACCGACAGGGGCTGCCCGTCGGCCAGGTCGGCGTCGGGCATCCGGTCAGGATGCGTCTGCTTCCACAGCGGCAGGTCGTCCGGGTGCAGTAGGACCGGGGCACCGGTGCGGGCGGCCAGTTCGGGCGCTGCGTTGATGTGGTCGTCGTGGGCGTGGGTGCAGACGATGGCACACAGGGCCCGGTCGCCGACGGCCTCGGCGATCGCGTCGGCGTCGTGGGCCGCGTCGACGACGATCGCCTCGTGGTCGTCGCCGACGATCCAGACGTTGTTGTCGACGTCCCAGGTGCCGTCGTCCAGCGAGAACGTGCCCGAGGTGACGAGACGTTCGACGCGCACGCGGGCCATCAGAGCAGCACCACCGAGCGCAGGACGTCGCCCTGATGCATCCGCTCGAAGGCCTTCTCCACCTCGTCGAGCTGGATCGTCTCGGTGACGAACGCGTCCAGGTCCAGGCGGCCCTGGAGGTAGAGGTCGATCAACATCGGGAAGTCGCGGCTGGGCAGGCAGTCGCCGTACCAGGAGGACTTCAGGGAGCCGCCGCGGCCGAAGACGTCCAGCAGCGGCAGTTCGAGCTTCATCTCGGGGGTGGGCACGCCGACGAGCACGACGGTGCCGGCGAGGTCGCGGGCGTAGAAGGCCTGCTGGTACGTCTCCGGGCG
>NZ_JALDAX010000084.1 GCF_022698145.1 Streptomyces spinosisporus | reverse complement strand
TCCCGGCTGACCGAGCGCGGGCGGGCGACTCGGGAGCGCATTTTGAGGGCCGCCGTCGACATGATGTACGTCAAGGGCGTCTCCCTGACGACCCTGGATGACGTCAGGGCGGCCAGCGGAACGAGCAAGTCCCAGCTCTACCGTCACTACCCGGACAAGGATGCGCTGGTGCGGGACGTCGTCGCGTTGCAGGCCGCTGACGTGCT
>NZ_JALDAX010000083.1 GCF_022698145.1 Streptomyces spinosisporus | reverse complement strand
TAGCCAGCTCCGGGCGAACGTCCCGGGGTGGTTGCTCATGGGTGGAACGTTGATTAATCGGCACGGTCCAGGATGGATCAGGCTGCTAGTACTGCTCTTCGGGGCGTGGAACGCTGATCTGGTCGGCTGATCGTGTCGGGCGCGCTGTTGGGTGTCTGAGGGAATGATTTTCCTTCGGTTGCCGGAGTCCGAGTTGTTGGCGGGCGATCGGTTGTTGTTTGAG
>NZ_JALDAX010000082.1 GCF_022698145.1 Streptomyces spinosisporus | reverse complement strand
AGGTCGTTCCGGCCGCAATTGCACCAGTTCGCAGGGAAGTTCGCTCTGGCGAAACCGGGAACCCCACCGATACCGTCTGTGCTCTTGCCGAACTTCAGTCTCACGGGGAGTCCACCACAGTGAAGCGCCGCACTCTGCCCGCTGCCACCGCGCTCGCCGCGACCGCAGCCCTGCTGCTGACGGCTTGCGGGGGCGGGGACGACAAGTCCAGCGACAACGACAAGATCGCGGG
>NZ_JALDAX010000081.1 GCF_022698145.1 Streptomyces spinosisporus | reverse complement strand
GACACTCCTGGGTTCTGGGAGAGCGCCGGCTATCACAACTACGGAGACCCATGGCGAGAGCAGCGGTATTGGGGAGACTAGGCGACCGGCTGCGCTGGCGGGTCGCCGAGGTGACGGGACGGCACGTCGAGTCGCCGACGGCCGTCACCCTGACCTTGGACGTGCCGGGTTGGCCCGGTCATCTCGCAGGTCAGCACGTGGACGTCCGCCTGACCGCGGAGGACGGGTACAGCACGCAGCGCAGCTACTCCATCGCATC
>NZ_JALDAX010000080.1 GCF_022698145.1 Streptomyces spinosisporus | reverse complement strand
CCTCGATCCCCACCACACCCAGGAGGCCACGGTCTCGTTGGACATGCCGCAACTCGGCCTGGAATGGCACGAGTCGGTGCCGGTGCGTGACGAGCTCACCGGCGAGACCTACCACTGGGGCAGGGCGAATTACGTACGCCTGGAACCGGGCACCCGTCCAGCGCACGTGTTCACCGTCCTGCGACCGTCCACCCCGCAGATCGGAGGGTCACCCACCTCATGATCGTCAACGAACCCGTCCCGGACACCTTCGAGGACACTCCCGCGAAGGACCGGGACCCGGAC
>NZ_JALDAX010000008.1 GCF_022698145.1 Streptomyces spinosisporus | reverse complement strand
GGGGGGGGGGGGGGGGGGGGGGGGGGGGGGGTGGGTGGGGCGGGGGTCGGGTGGTGCGGCGGTGTGGCGGGCTGGTGGTGCGGGGGTCGGGCGGGCTGGCGAGGTGATGTGGCGGGTTGGCAGTGCGGCGGATGGGCGGCCGCGCGGTGGGGCGGCCATGCGTTGCGGTGGACGGGCGGTGAGGCGGGCTGGCGGTGGGGCGGGCTGGGAGTCAGGCGGGCTGGCGGTGTGGCGTGGCGGGTTGGCAGTGCGGCGGATGGGCGGCCGCGCGGTGAGGCGGCCATGCGGTGCGGCGGTGCGGCGGACGGGCGGTGAGGCAGCCAGGCGGCGGTGCGATGGACAGGCGGTGGGGCGGTGCGGTGGCAGGGCGGTGGGGCTGCCGGGCGTTCAGGCGGGGAGTTGGTGTCGCGGTGGGCGGCCAGGCGATGGGGCGGTGCGGTGGTGTGGCGGACGGGCAGCCGCGGTGTGTGGCGCGGCGCCAGGCGGTGCGGTGGTGCGCGGTCGCGCGGTGAGGTGGTTGCGCAGTGAGGCGGGCGGCGCGGGCAGGGGATGAGGGGATCGGGCGGTGAGTCGGCGAAGGGCGCCGGGCGCCCGGGTCCGGGTCAGACCGGCAGCACCCTCAGTCCCGCCTCCTCGAACCTGCGTACCTCGTCCGTGGCGATCGCCGTGTCCGTTACGAGGGTGTCGATCGTGTCGGCGTCGCAGATGCGTGCGAAGGCGCGTTGCCCCAGCTTGCTGGAGTCTGCGGCGACGATCACGCGTTCGGCGCGCTCGCACAGCAGCCGGTTGATGGCGGCCTCCGCCTCGTCGTGTGCGGCCGCGCCGTGGGCGGCGTCGAAGGCGACGACGCCGAGGACAGCCACGTCGAGGGTGATCTGGCCGAGCACGCCGTCCGCGAGCGGTCCGATGAGTTCGTACGACTGCGGGCGCGCCACCCCGCCGGTCACCACGATCTTGAACTGGGGGCGCACGGCGAGCTCGTTGGCGATGTTGAGGGCGTTCGTCACGACGGTGAGCGCCGGCGAGCCGGAGGCGAGATCGCTGCGCACGGCGAGTGCGCGCGCCACCTCGGTGGTGGTCGTACCGCCGGTCAGCCCCACCGCCTCGCCGGGCGCGACGAGGTCCGCCACCGCCTTCGCGATCCGCTGCTTCTCGGAGGCATGGCGGGCCGTCTTGTAGCGCAGCGGCAGCTCGTACGACACCCCGTGGACGACGGCGCCGCCCCGGGTTCGCACCAGCATCTGCTGCTCGGCGAGCTGGTCGAAGTCGCGCCGGATCGTCGCGGCCGAGACCTCCAGCTCGACGGCCGCCTCCTCCACGTCCAGCCGACCGCGCTCGACGAGCAGTTCCAGCAGCACCTTCCAGCGGGCGTCCCGCGACATCCCCGCCCTCCGTTCCTCGATCTCCCGGCGACCCTAGCGCACACCGTATGCAGTCGATTGCTTGATTATGCTCGAAAGTACGCTGTATCTTGCAGAAACAAGCAAGAAGCCTTTCGAACGGGAATCCACCTGGGGAGGACCCGGCATGACCCACGTCGAGGACGAGCTGACCAGCCAGCCCGAGTGCTGGACACGGGCCGCGGCGGCCGCACCCGGGCACCGCGAGGCGCTCCCGGCACCCGGCGAGCGGGTCGCGATCGTGGGATGCGGCACCTCGTACTTCATGGCCCAGGCGGCCGCCATGCTGCGCGAGGGCGCGGGACAGGGCGAGATGGACGCCTTCGCCGCCTCCGAGTTCCCCCTCGGCCGCTCGTACGACCGCGTCGTGGCGCTCACCCGCTCCGGCACCACCACCGAAGTCCTCGACCTCCTCGGGCAGTTGAAGGGACGCACCCGCACGGTCGCGATCACCGCCGACCCGGACACGCCCGTCATGCAGGCTGCCGACGACATCGTCGTGCTCGACTTCGCGGACGAACAGTCCGTCGTGCAGACGCGGTTCGCCACGACGGCGCTCACTCTGCTCCGCGCCCATCTCGGTCTGCACAACGACGCCGTCGTCGACGACGGCCGCACCGCGCTCGCGACCCCGCTGCCCGAAGGGCTCGTCGGCTGCACGCAGTTCACCTTCCTCGGCCGGGGCTGGACGGTGGGCCTGGCCAACGAGGCCGGCCTGAAGATGCGTGAGGCCTCACTCGCCTGGACGGAGTCCTACCCGGCGATGGAGTACCGGCACGGCCCGATCAGCATCACCACCCGCGGCACGGCGACCTGGATGCTCGGCGACGCCCCCGAGGGCTTGGCCGACCAGGTGCGCGCCACCGGCGGACTGTGGATCCCGGGCGGCCTCGACCCGCTTGCCGAACTGGTCCGCGTCCACCGTCTCGCGGTCGCCGTCGCCGCGGCCCGCGGTCTCGACCCGGACCGGCCCCGTCACCTCACCCGCTCGGTGATCCTCGCACCCTGACGCGCCACCGGAACACGTGCCACCGAAAGACGCGCCACCGGAGGACGCGCCACCGGAGGACGCGCCACCGGAGGACGCGTCGCCCTGACGCGCCACCGGAAGACGTACCTCCCGGAAGACGCGTCACCGGAGGACGCGTCACCGGAGGACGCGTCACCGGAGGACGCGTCACCGGAGGACGCGTCGCCCTGACGCGCCACCGGAAGACGCACCTCTCGGAATTCGCCTCTCGGAATACGCGCCACCACCGTCCCCGCCGCGCCTCTCAAAAGGAGAAGCCGTGCCCCTCGTCCCCACCGGCGAACTCGTCGAGCGGGCCGCCGCCGAGCGCGCGGCCGTCGCCGCCTTCAACGTCATCACCCTGGAGCACATCGAGGCGGTCGTCGCCGGCGCCGAGTCGGCGGGAGCCTCCGTCGTCCTCCAAGTGAGCGAGAACGCCGTCAAGTTCCGCCAGGGACGGCTGCTGCCGCTGGCCCGCGCCGCCGTCGCCGCCGCCGAACACGCCGCCGTGCCCGTCGCGTTGCACCTCGACCACGTCCAGAGCGACGATCTGCTGCACCAGGCCGCGGACGCCGGATTCAGCTCTGTGATGTACGACGCGGCCCGGCTGCCCTACGACCGCAACCTCGCCGCGACCCGGGCCGCAGCCGACTGGGCGCACGGGCAAGGCCTGTGGATCGAGGCCGAGTTGGGGCAGGTCGGCGGCAAGGCGGGCCAGCCCGCACTGGATGCTCACGCGCCCGGCGCCCGCACCGACCCCGCCGAGGCCCGCGCCTACATCGCCGACTCCGGCGTGGACGCCCTCGCCGTGGCCATCGGCAGCACCCACGCCATGACCACCCGCACCGCCACCCTCGACCACGGCCTCCTCGAACGGCTCTCCAGCACTCTGGACGTACCGCTCGTCCTGCACGGCTCCTCCGGAGTCCCGGACGACGAACTCGCCGCCGCCGTCGCGGGCGGCATCGCCAAGGTGAACGTCGGCACCGCCCTCAACATCGCCATGACGGACGCGATCCGCGCGTTCCTGGCCGACCACCCCGACGCGGTGGACTCCCGTACGTATCTGAAGGCGGGAAGGGAGGCGATGGCGCGGGCCGTCACCGGCATCATCACGACACTCGCCCGGCGGCGGCCCGCCTGACCGGCCGCCCGCCTGACCGGACGCTGCGACCCACTGCCTCAGGGACTCATGCTTGACGGCCGACTGCTTGACCGCCTACTGCTTCACGGCCTTCAGCACCACGAACTTCGAGTCCCCGGCGATCAGTTGACTGTTCCCGAACACCTTGCGCAGCTTCACGTGATACCCCAGGTGCCGGTTGCCGATCACCCACAGCTCACCGCCGGGGCGCAGCACACGGCGCGCCCCGGTGAACATCCGCCACGCCGTCGCGTCGGTCGTCGCCTGATGCGAGTGGAACGGCGGATTGTTGAGCACGAGGTCGACGCTCCCGGCCGGCACCCCCGCCGCCCCGTCCCCGACCCGGAACTCCGCAGGCCCCGGCACGCCGTTGGCCTTGTACGTCGCCTCCGCCGACGCCACGGCCTGGAACGACTCGTCCACGAACAGCACGTCGGCAGCCGGATCGGCCACCGCCACCGCCGTACCGACCACGCCGTTGCCGCAGCCCAGGTCCATCACCCGGCCGCCGCGCGCAGGCGGCAGATGCGCCAGGAAGAAGCGCGTGCCGATGTCCAGCCGGTCGGCACAGAACACGCCGGCGTGGTTGACCACGGTGCGCCCCGAGACCGGGCCGATGCCGTCGGGGAGGGCGTAGGTGTACGGCCACGGGTTGGCGGGCCGCTCCAGCGACGGATCCGGCGTGCAGAAGATCAGCCGGGCCTTCTTCTCGGCGAGCGAGGTGCGGGTCGGCCCGAGGACCCGCTCGAAGAGCCGCAGCGTCGAGGTGTGGATCTCCTTCACCATCCCCGTGCCGACGACCACCGTCCCCTCGTGCAGGGCGGGCGCCAGCCGCAGCAGCTGGTCCTCCAGCAGCGCGAGGCTCTTGGGCACCCTCACCAGGAGGACGTCGACGCGGTCGGGCGGCGGGTCCTGGGTGGTGAGCAGACGGACGGCGCCGGGCTCGGCCCCGGCGCGGTGCAGGTTCGCCCGGGTCGCCTCCTGCGCGAGGTAGGAGTCGGTGATCTGCACGGGCCGCTGCGCCGCCAGCGCGGTGGCCAGCGCGCCCCAGCGGTCGCCGAGGACCACGACCGTGCCGGAGAGCGGGATCTCCTGCTCCGCCAGGTGCTGCAGGAGGTACTCGTCGGCGGCGTCCCAGGCGCGCAGCCTCTCGCGCGGGTCCTCCGGGAAACGGGTCAGCGCGAGCTCGCCCCAGGGCGTTGTCATACGGTCGTTCATCGTGGGGCCAAGGCTAGCCGAGCCGCAGCTCACGGCCGGTGGGGGAGGATGGCGGGCATGGAGCCCGAGCCGATTGAGCTGTTTCCACGCGAGCGCAAGCAGATCGCGCCCGGCGCGGTGCATGTGCCCGACTGGCTGGACGCGGCACACCAGCGCGAGCTGCTCCGCGCCTGCCGTGAGTGGGCCCGCCCGCCGGCCGGCCTGCGCACGGTCCGCACACCTGGCGGTGGCACCATGACCGCCCGGCAGGTCTGTCTGGGCTGGCACTGGTACCCGTACGCCTACGCCCGCACGGTCGTCGACGGCGACGGCTCCCCGGTGAAGCCGTTCCCCGACCGCCTGCGCGAACTGGGCCGCCGCGCGGTGCGGGACGCGTTGGGGGAGGGCGCGGGGCAGGAGCGTCCGGGCGCACCGGTGTCGCCGTACGACACGAACATCGCCGAACCGGCCCCGGCGTACGACATCGCGCTGATCAACTTCTACGACGCCGACGCCCGCATGGGCATGCACCGCGACAGCGACGAGAAGTCGGACGCGCCGGTGGTGTCCCTGAGCCTCGGCGACACCTGCGTCTTCCGCTTCGGCAACACCGAGTCCCGGGGGCGGCCGTACACCGACGTGGAGCTGCGCAGTGGCGACCTGTTCGTGTTCGGCGGACCGTCGCGGCTCGCCTACCACGGTGTGCCGAAGGTGCAGCCGGGCACGGCACCGCCCGAGTTGGGGCTGACGGGACGTCTGAACATCACACTCAGAGTCAGCGGCCTGTAGCCGACGTATCTGCGGATCATGGGAGACTCGCCCACATGAGCGGCAAGGCGGACCCCCGGCCGACGGGGGAACGGACCACCTCCAGGACGCGCCTGGACCGGGGGCGCGGTGCGCTCGGGCCCGCGTTGGAGCTCGTGCACACCGGCCGCGCCCCCACCCGCGCGGTGCTCACCGCCGAACTCGGCGTGACCCGCGCCACGGCCGGTGCGGTCGCCGCCGAACTGGAGGCGCTCGGGCTGATCCGGGTGGACGCCCGGCCCGCCGCGGCGGCCGGTTCCCAGGGCAGGCCCTCGCACCGGCTCTCGGTCGCCGAGGACGGGCCGGTCGTCCTGGCCGCCCAGGTGCACGCCGACGGTTTCCGGGCGGCACTGGTCGGCCTCGGCGGCCGGATCGTCGAGACCGCGCCGGGCTGCGAGACCGTCGACGCCGACCCGGCGAAGGTCCTCGGCTCGGTCGTGGAGGCGGGCGCCGAACTGCTGCGCACCACGGGACGGCGCTGCGTCGGCGCCGGGCTGGCCGTGCCGTCCGCGGTCGCCGAGCCCGACGGCCTGGCGCTGAACCCGCTGCATCTGGCGTGGCCGGTGGGCGCGCCGGTCCGCCGGATCTTCGCCGAGCGCGTACGCGAGGCCGGGATCGACGGACCCGCCTTCGCGGGCAACGACGTCAACCTCGCCGCCCTCGCCGAGCACCGGCACGGCGCCGGACGCGGAGCCCGTGACCTGCTGTGCGTGGCCACCGGCCACCGCGGTGTGGGCGGCGCGCTGGTGCTGGACGGCCGTCTGCACACGGGCAGTTCGGGACTGGCCCTGGAGGTCGGCCATCTCACCGTCAACCCCGAGGGCCGCCCCTGCCACTGCGGCGGCCGCGGCTGTCTCGACGTGGAGGCCGACCCGCTGGCCCTGCTCACGGCGGCAGGACGCGACCCCGGCCCGGAGGTCTCCCTCCTGCAGCAGGCCATCGACCTGATCCGCCATCACTACGACGACCCGTCCGTCCGTACGGCCACCGAGGTGCTCATCGACCGCCTCGGACTCGGCCTCGCGGGCCTGGTCAACATCCTGAACCCCGACCGCATCATCCTCGGCGGCCTCCACCGCACCCTGCTGAACGCCGACCCCGACCGCCTGCGCGCCGTCGTGGCCGACCGCAGCCTCTGGGGCCAGAGTGGCGGCGTCCCCATCCTCCCCTGCACCCTCGACCACAACAGCCTGGTCGGCGCGGCGGAACTGGCGTGGCAGCCGGTACTGGACGACCCGTTGGGGGTGCTGGGCTGAGGAGGGGGCGCGCGGGGGCGGACCGGCCCGCCCTCGCGCACTGGGGGATCGGCCGTGACGGCGTTAGTCTCCGGGCATGCGGATCTCCGTCTCCTCCGACATGGACGAACCCGTGGCGCACCTGCTGGTCGCGGAGTTGCGACGGCGCGGTCACCAGGTCGTGCCCCACGGTGCGCTGAGCCCCGGCGACGATCCCCAGTGGGCCGCCTGCTCGGAGGCCGCCGCGCGCGAGGTCGCCGAGGGTGCCGCGGACCAGGCGGTCGTGTGCTGCTGGACCGGCACGGGAGCCTCCATCGCCGCGAACAAGGTGCCCGGCGTGCGGGCCGCGCTGTGCACGGACGCGTACACCGCGGACGGCGCCCGCCGCTGGAACGACGCCAACGCGCTCGCGCTCAGCCTGCGGCTGACGTCCGAGCCGCTGCTCAAGGAGATCCTCGACGCCTGGTTCGCAGCGGAGGCGAGCGAGGACGCCGAGGACCGGCAGAACGTGGAGCGCGTGGCACGGCTCGACCTCGGGAGAAGCACCGGGTGATCACCCCTTGCTTACTTCGATAAAGCCCCTTTATTTTGGTCAGTATGATGTTGACCCAGCGGGAGCGCGAGATCATCGCGCTGCTGCGCCGCGACCCGCTCGCCGGGCCGCAGGCGATCGCCGACGCCCTCGGCAGCACCCGTGCCGCCGTGAACGTGCACCTGTCCAACCTGGGCAAGAAGGGCGCCATCCTCGGCCGGGGCTACATCCTCCGCGAGGAGAACGCGGTCGTGGTCGTCGGCGGGGCCAACACCGATGTGAAGGTGCGCAGCCTGGCGCCCGTACGACAGCGGACGAGCAACCCGGGCCGGGCCGGCACCACGGCGGGCGGCGTGGGCCGCAACATCGCGGAGAACCTGGCGCGGCTCGGCACCCCGACACATCTGATCGCCGCCGTCGGCCGGGACGCGGCGGGCGAGCGGCTGCTCGCGGACACCGCGGCGGCCGGGGTGCGCCTGGACCATGTGCACCGCAGCGCCCATCCGACGGGGACCTACACGGCGGTCCTCGACGCCGACGGTGACCTGGTCGTCGCGGTCGCGGACATGGCGGCCACCGAAGCGCTGGCCCCGGAGGACCTGCACCCGGCCCGCGAACTCATCGCCCACGCCGACATGCTGGTCCTGGACGGAAACCTGCCGTCGGCCGTGCTGGCCCACGCGATGGACGTCGCCCACCCCGCCGACGTACCGGTGGTGATCGACCCGGTCAGCGCGCCCAAGGCGGCCCTGCTCGCGCCGCTGTTCACCGCGCACCGCCCGGTCTTCGCGCTCACACCCAACCTCGACGAACTGCGTGCCCTCCTCGGCCGCCCCGTCGGCGACGACGCGACCGAGGTGACGGCCGCCGCCGCCACGCTGCACGACCGCGGGGTCCGCCATGTGTGGACACGGCTCGGGGCGCGCGGCAGCGTGCTGAGCTCGGCGGGCGAGGAACCGCGGTTCCTGACCGCGCCGTCCGCAGAGGTCGCCGACGTGACCGGCGCGGGTGACGCGATGCTCGCCGCCTTCGTCCACGCCCTGCTGGCGGGCGGCGACGCGGTGGACGCCGCCCGCTACGGCCATGCCGCCGCGGCCCTCACGGTCGCGAGCCCGGCGACCGTACGTCCCGACCTGACCCCACGCCTGATCGAGGACGCGCTGAACGAACCGACCGCGTCGAGCCCGTTGAGCCCGTTGAACGCCCCGGTGTCTGCCCGCCCCGAGGCCTGAACAACCCGATTCCCCGAGCAACCCGATTCCCTGAGTGACCCGATTCCCTGAGCAACCCGATTCCCCGAGCAACCCGATTCCCTGAGTGACCCGATTCGCTTAGCAACTCAATCCCCGTGAACAACCCGATCCGGAGCCCGAGATGATCACGCCCGCCCCCGCCCCGACCCCCGCGACCGCCGTCCCGCACCCGCGCCTCGTCCTCACCGACGAGGTCCGCGAGGCGCTGCGCGAGGGGCGTCCCGTCGTGGCGCTGGAGTCGACGATCATCAGCCACGGCATGCCGTACCCGCAGAACGTCGAGATGGCGGTCGAGGTCGAGCGGATCATCCGCGACGGCGGCGCCGTCCCCGCCACCATCGCCGTCCTGCACGGCCGTCCCCGCATCGGACTGACCCCCGAGGACCTGGAGCTCCTCGCGACCGCGCCGGACGTCACCAAGGCCAGCGTCCGCGACCTCGGGTACGTGATGGCGCGCGGCGCACACGGCGCGACGACCGTGGCGGCCACGATGCGGCTGGCCGCCCTCGCCGGCATCCGCACCTTCGTCACCGGCGGCATCGGCGGTGTGCACCGCGGCGCGCCGACCACGTTCGACATCAGCGCCGACCTGACCGAACTGGCCACGACCGGCGTCGCGGTGATCAGCGCGGGGGTGAAGAGCATCCTCGACATCGGCCTGACCCTGGAGACCCTGGAAACCCTCGGGGTCCCGGTCCTCACCTACGGCACCGAGGAGTTCCCGGCGTTCTACTCGCGCCGCAGCGGCTTCACCTCGCCGATGCGCGTGGATTCCGCCGCCGAGATCGCGGCCGTGATGCACGCCCGTTGGGACCTCGGCATCCCGGGCGGCGTCAGCATCGCCAACCCCGTGCCCGAGGACGAGGAGGTCCCGGCCGAACGCATGGACGGCGTCATCGCGCAGGCCCTGACCGAGATGGACGAGGCCGGCATCACCGGCAAGGACACCACGCCGTACCTCCTCGGCCGGATCGTCGAACTCACCGGCGGCGAGAGCCTGCGGACCAATATCGCACTGGTCAAGAACAACGCCCGGCTCGGCGCGCGGATCGCGGTCGAATACGCCAAGCTCGGCTGACCGCGCACGCGCAACGGCTGCGGCTCACCGGCTCCAGAGAGCCGCCACCAACGGCCGCCGCAGATCCGCCCGCCGCACACACAGCCCGATCGTGAACGGCTCCGGTGCGGGATCCGCGGGAATCATCGTGAGCCGGTCGCGTACCGCGCTGTGGTCCAGTACGAGACGGGGGACCACGCCGGTGCCGCAGCCCAGGGCCACGAGGGTCAACAGCGCCTCGTGGCCGTCCGGTTCACCCGCCACGTCCGGCCGGGTGCCGCGAGCGCGGAACCACCGGTCGGCGGTCTCCCGGACCAGCCCGCGGTGGGGGAGCACGAACGGCCCGGCGAGCGTGGGGTCGGGACGGTCCCGTGCGGTCACGAGGACCAGCTCGGTGACCGCCACCGTCCGGCTCACCAGGCCCTCCGGCAGCCGCGCCGGGATTCCCGCCACGGCCACGTCGACCTCGCCCTCGTCGAGCCGGGCCAGCGCGGCGGCGGCGTCGCCGGTGCGCAGGTCGAGCTGGACCTGGGGGTGGGCGGCGCGGAAGGGGGCCAACAGGCCGGGCAGCAGCGCCTGGCAGGCGGTGACCGTGGCGAACAGACCTAGTCGGCCGGTGAGTTGGGCCGGGTCCGGGTGTTCCTCGCGGTACGACCGCCACAACTCCAGTGCCTGGACGGCGTATTCACGGAAGCGGTGCCCCTCCGCCGTCAGCGCCACCCCGCGCGGCCCGCGCTCGAACAGCCGGTGCCCGAGGTCGGTCTCCAGCCGCTGCACCGTCCGCGTCAGCGTCGCCGGGCTGACATGGCAGTCGAGACTCGTCCGGCCGAAGTTCAGCGTCTGCGCCAGATGGAGAAAAAGACGCAGCTCCCGATGGTCGTCCCGCACGCCGTGACCTCCGTCTTTCGCTCGCTGCAACGCCCCGATGCGAAGGTTGCGCTTGCTGCAACGCCGACCGGGAGCCTACAACTCGACCATGACCTCGACCGCGTACACCTCCCGCGTCTTCCCCCTCGAAACGATGGACGTGCCCGGCGGCACGGAGACCATCCTGCGCGGCGGCCGGCACCTGTTCCCGCTGCTGCCGCAGGCCTTCGCCGGTGTCCGCCGCATCGGCGTCCTCGGCTGGGGCCCCCAGGGCCGCGCCCAGGCCCTCAACCTGCGGGACTCGCTGACCGGCACGGACATCACGGTGACGGTCGGCCTGCGCCCGGGCTCCGCCTCGGCCGCCGACGCCCGTGCAAACGGATTCACCGAAGAGGACGGCACGCTCGGCGAATGGCTCGCCGTGGCCGCCGACAGCGACCTGCTGATCCTGCTGATCGCCGACGCCGCGCTCGCCGCCCACCACCAGGAGATCTTCGCCGCCCTGAAGCCCGGCGCCGTGATCGGCCTCTCGCACGGCTTCCTGCTCGGCCACCTCCGGGAAACGGGCGGGGAGTTCCCGCCCGGACACGGAGTGATCGCCGTGTGCCCCAAGGGCATGGGCGACTCCGTGCGACGCCTGTACCGGCAGGGCGAGGAGATCAACGGCGCCGGGATCAACAGCAGTTACGCCGTCCACGCCGACCCCGACGGCCGCGCCGTCGACCTCGCCCTCGGCTGGTCGGTCGCGCTCGGATCGCCGTACACCTTCCGCACCACGCTCGCCGGCGAGTACCTCTCCGACATCGTCGGCGAACGCGCCATCCTGCTCGGTGCCGTGCACGGCATCGTCGAGAGCCTGTACACCCGCGCCCGCCTCGCCGGCGACGCCCCCGTCACCGCGTATGAGAAGGCCTGCGAGAACATCACCGGGCCGATCGCCCGCACCATCTCCCACACCGGACTCCGCGCCGTGCGCGAGGAGTTGAACCCGGACGGTCAGGACGTCTTCGACCGCGCGTACACCGCGACGTACGGCCCCGCCCGCGAGATCGTCGCCGAGATCTACGACGAGGTCGCCGACGGTACCGAGCTGCGCAGCGTGATCCTCGCCGAACAGCGGCTCGGCAGCCGCCCGATGAGCGCCATCGGGGGCTCACCCATGTGGTCGGTCAGTGACGAGGTGCACGCCCGGCGCGGCGCACGCGACCTGCCCGTCGACCCGTTCACGGCCGGCGTCTTCGTCGCCACCATGACCGCCCAGGTCGACGAGTTCGCCGAGCGCGGCCACGCCTGGTCGGAGATCGTCAACGAATCCGTCATCGAGGCGGTCGACTCCCTGCTGCCCTATATGCACGCCCGCAACGTCGCCCACATGGTCGACAACTGCTCCCGCACGGCCCGCCTCGGCGCCCGCCGCTGGGGCCCGCGCTTCCAGTCGGCGTACGAGCAGATCGCCTACCCGGCCGCCGAACTCCCCGCGGACCAGACCCTGCTGACGGCCTTCACCACCCACCCGGTGCACGACGCCCTGTCCGCGGCGACGAAACTGCGCCCCTCGGTGGACATCGCCGTCTCCTAGGGGCGTTGTCAGTGGCTGGGGCCAGGGCCTGTCTTTCGGATCAGGTCGGCTGAAGGAAACGGCGCGTCCTGGCCGACCCGAGCGGGGTCTGGTGCGTGCAGCTGCAAGGCGGAGGAGTGAGTCGACGCGATGGGGGTCCCCCCGGTCGAGCGAAGCCGAGACTGGGGGAGTCGGCGACTGACGACAACGCGGCTGGGGGCACCCCCTCTGGGGGAGTGCGTGCCAGGGCCCGCGACGCCGAGATGATCCGAAAGACAGGCCCTAGCCTGCGGGCATGATCGAGACGACCGGCGACGACCGCCGTTTCCCGCCCGCCCTGACCGACGTGGCCAAGGCCGAGTTCGACTACGACGAGGGCGAGGGTGTCGACTTCGAGCCGTACGGCGCCTTCGAGTCCGCCGAGGAGACCACCGACTGGCTGCGGCACTGGACGGGCAACCACGACCTCGACGGCGACGCCTACCGGACCTTCGGACAGGACGGCACCGGTGGTCGTGCCGCCCTCTGGTGCGTGCGGCCGGACCGCCCCCTCGCCGAGCAGCCCGTGGTGTTCCTGGGCTCGGAGGGGGAGCGCGGTGTGATCGCCGGGAATCTCTCCGACTTCCTGTGGGTGCTGGCCGACGGCGTGGGCCCGCTGGAGGTGGTGGAGTTCGAGCAGTTCGAGGGGCGTCAGGACGCCGCACTGACCGAACTCGCCGAACGGCACGCGACCACACCCCGCCGCACCGCCCGCGAGATCGTCACCGAGGCCCGGGCCGAGTTCCCGGCCTTCTCCGACGACATCGACGCACTCTGCCGCTGAGCCCGCAGCCCCGGCAGCTGCCACCGAGCCTGCTCAGGCGGACGGAGCGTCGAGATACTGCGCCGCGCCGTGACCGAGCGACCAGTCGGCCGACTCGTTCTCGGTCACGGTGACGAACACGTTCCGCGGCTCGGTCCCGGCGTAGGCCTCGGCCAGTTCGGCGATCCGGCGGTACAGCGCCTGCTTCTGCGCCGGCGTGCGTCCGCGGCGCATGGTGATGGCCACATAGACGATGCCGCCGTTCCGGTCCACGCCGAGGTAACCGCCGTACCGAAGCGTGCTGTTGACGCCGTCGTGGCCGACCAGCACCTGGAAGTGGTCGTCGGGCGGGATGCCGAGGGACTCCACCAGGGCCTGGTGTACGGCGCGCCCGAGGGCGTCGAGACGACGGGCGTCCGCGTGCAACGCGTCGATGCGGACGAACGGCATGCGATGTCACTCCTTCTCGGGCTTCCTGCTGTGCAGCACTCGTCTCAACTCCACTCCACGGCGAACGCCCGACCCGGGTTCTCCGCAAGGATGCGATCCACCGCCTCCTTGCCCAACTCCGCCTCCAGCCGCGGTCGCACGCGCCGCAACAGATACGGCATCCCGGGCCCGCCGCTCACCGAGCGCGCCGCGGCGACGACGGTGTCCCCGCCGAGCAGCACCCGGTGCCCGAATCCGGCGTCCGCCAGGGCGCGTACGGCATCCGGCATGCGCCAGTCGGTGGCGTGATGGGTGCGGGACGGGCCGTCGAACGCCAGCCAGCAGCCCGCCTCGGCAGCCTGGCGCTGCACCACGAGATCGGGGGAGCGGTTGAGATGCCCGAGGATGACTCGGTGCGGTGGCACGCCCAACTCGCCGCACAGCAGGTCCAGTACGTCGAGCGCGCCCGTGCCCATCTCGAGATGGATGGCGACGGGCGCACCCGTCGCACGGTGCGCCTCGGCCGCCGACGTCATGGTCCAGCGGGCGTGGGCGTCGAGGGCGTGGAAGCCGCCCGCCACCTTGATCAGCCCGGCCCGGACGCCCGACGTGCCGATGCCCTCCGTGAGTTCACGGACGAACAGCTCGGCGAGCCCGCCGCGCACCTCCTTGAGCAACTCCGGTGCGTAGTGGGCCGCTTGGTGCAGTCCGGTCGCGCACACCACGTGCACCCCGGTGGCCTGCGACAGCGCGGGCAGGTCGGCGGCCCGCCGCCCCATCCCGTACGGCGTCCACTGGACGACGCCCGTCCCGCCCGCCGTACGGAACGCCTCCAGCTCGGCCCGTGCCGCGCGGGCGTCGTTGAGCTCCTGGCCGGGCAGCTGCGGGCTGCTGATGAAGAGGTGGTCGTGCGCGTCGCACACACCCAGCTCCTCGGGCCGCAGATCCCCCAGCACCGTACGGACGACGCCGCTCACCACTGCCGTCCACGCGGCAGCCGGTCACGCCCCGGCGACGACATGTGCAGCACCTCGAACACATCGCCCTCCGCCTTGGGCATGTCGTGCTCCCAGAGCGAGAAGTGGACCAGCTCCCAGCGGCTGGTGTCCACGGCGGCCGCCGCGAGCACCGCTCCGTGCTCGCCGGCCAGGCGCGCGACCTCGTCGACCGCCTCACCCATCACCGCCGCCAACTCCACACCGTCCGCCACGACGTGACGCCGCCGCACCGCGAACCGCGGCGAAGAGCCCGCGGCGCCCCCGTCCTCGTAGGCGAGACCGCTCCACAGCCGCGCCGACGGCCGCCCGAAGTCATTGCTGAGGCCCTGGAACGCGCCGCCCCAGAGAAAGGTGTTCATGCCCTCCATGGAGTTCCACAGGTAGAACGGGGCGTACTGGTTGACCGGCGAGCCGTTCACCCCGCGTTCGCGCACGAGGTACGTCTTGATGCCGAGCCCCTCCCAGTCGTCCAGCAGATGCCCGACGCGGGCCACGCGTCCGCGGATGATGCCCATGTCGTAGTCGGCGGGCAGGGTCAGTTCGTACTGCAGGGCGTGCATCGATGCCTCCTCAGGTGCGGGTGTCCGGCGATGCGCCGGCGGCGTACTCCTCCGGTCCGACATGCGCGTCCCACTGCGTGGTGGTGCCGTCCGCCGCGGCCTCCACGACCGCGATATGCGTCATGAAGGTGCGCGGACCGGCGCCGTGCCAGTGCCACTCGTCCGGCTCGATCCACACGGTGTCGCCCGCGCGGATCGTCTCCACGGCACCGCCCTTGCGCTGCACCCGTCCCTCACCCTCGAGGACGTGCAGGACCTGGCCGTGCGGATGGCGGTGCCACGCGGTGTGCGCGCCGGGTGCGAAGCGGACGCTGAACATGCGCAGCCGGGACGGGGCCGGGGGTGCGGCGATCTCGTCCAGCCACACCGAACCCGTGAAGCACTCGGCCGGACCCGGCTGTGTGCCGGGGTGATTCCTCGTGACGTGCACGTGCATGCGCTCCTATCGCGGGGCCAGAAGGGACAACAGGCCCCGGACACCGGCGTCGAAGGCCGTGGGGGAGCCGGAGGCACGGGCGAGCACATAGCCGCCCTGAACGGTGGCGAGTATGGCCGCGGCGATCTCCTCACCGTCGAGCCGGGACGCGAACTGGCCCTGCTCCTTGCCCTCTTCGACGATCCCGGCGATCAGCTCACGGATCGCGTCGAGCGTCTCGTCGACCGGTGCGCGCAACTCGTCGCTGGCGACGACGTCCGGGTCCATCGTCAGCCGCCCGACCGGACATCCGCGCAACACGTCGCGCTCGCGCAGCAGATAGGCCTCGATGCGCTCGTACGGCGTTCCCGGTCCGCGCAGTACTCCCTCGGCGGTAGCCCGCAACTGCTCGGCCGTCCGCCGGATCGCCGCGAGCGCGAGATCGGGCTTGCCCTTGAAATGGTGGTACATGCTGCCCTGCCCGGCACCCGAGCGCTCCAGGATCGCCTTGGGGCTGGTGCCCACGTAACCGCGCTCCCACAGCAGCTCACGAGTGGACTCGATCAGCCGCTCCGCCGTGCTCTCCGAGGTGCTCATGGCGCCACTGTACATACTAGTAGTTACAGAAGTCGAGCCGTCACGGAGCAGCCGGAACAGCCCCGCGTACTCCCAGGGAGGTACACGCAGTGCCGCTGGCCGTACGACGACCCGGACCCCTCCCCGGCGGGAGCCTCGAAACATCACCGGAACACCGGAAGACCCACCTGGGAGATGACTCGACATGCAGACACTCGCGAACTGGAACGGCGACGGCCCCGGCCCCTGGATCCTCTTCTTCCCGCTGATCTGGGCGGCCGTGGTGGTCGGCGTCGTGACGCTGCTGCGCCGCACCGTGTGGCGTGGCCGCCGCGGTGGCCCGTGGCGCTTCATGGACGACGCCCGCCCCACCGGCGACTCGCCCATCGCCGTGCTCGGCCGCCGCTTCGCCTCCGGCGAGATCGACGAGGACGAGTACTGGCGCCGGCTGTCCGTGCTGGACGAGCAGTTCGGCCGTACGAAGGGCGGTGCGGCGTGACGACCGCGACCACTGTGCGGACGGCCGCCCGGGTCGTCGACGCCGTGAAGGTGTACGGCCGAGGCGACACCGAGGTGAGGGCCCTGGACGGGGTGAGCGTCGACTTCCCGGTCGGTCGCTTCACCGCGATCATGGGGCCCTCGGGCTCCGGCAAGTCCACGCTGATGCACTGCGCGGCCGGTCTCGACACGCTCACCTCGGGCGCCGCCGTCATCGGCGACACCGAGCTGGGCAGCCTCGACGACCGCCGCCTCACCCTCCTGCGCCGCGACCGCGTCGGCTTCGTCTTCCAGGCGTTCAACCTGGTGCCGACGCTGACCGTCGCCGAGAACATCACACTGCCCCTGGACCTGGCGGGCGGCAGGGGTGACCCGGAGTGGATCGACGCGCTGATCGACGTCGTCGGCCTGCGCGACCGGCTCCACCACCGGCCCACCCAACTCTCCGGCGGCCAGCAGCAACGCGTGGCCGTGGCACGGGCGTTCGCCGGCCGGCCCGACGTCGTCTTCGCCGACGAGCCGACCGGAAACCTCGACTCGCGCTCCGGCGACGAGGTCCTCGGCCTGCTCGGCCGGACCGTGCGCCAGACGGCCCGCACCGTCGTCATGGTCACCCACGACCCGGTGGCCGCCGCTCACGCCGACGAGGTCGTCTTCCTCGCCGACGGACGGCTGGTGGACCGGATGGAATCCCCGACCGCGGACAAGGTCCTGGACCGCATGAAAGCCTTCGAGGTGCCCTCATGAACGCCGCCGTACGCCTGAGCGTGTCCTCCCTGCGCGCCCACAAGCGGCGCTTCGCCGGAACCTTCTTCGCCGTGTTCCTCGGCGTCGCCTTCCTGGCGGGCACCCTCGTCATGGGCGACACGCTGCGCGCCAGCTTCGACTCCATGTTCGGCAGCGCGACCAGCGGCACGGACGCCGTGGTGCGCAGCGCCGACGCCATCACCACGCCGGGCGACAGCCAGGGCGTGCGCCAGCCCGTCCGTACGGACCTGGTGAGCACCCTGCAGGACGTGCCGGGCGTCGCGGCCGCCGCGCCCGACATCGAGGGCGCGGGCCAGCTCGTCGGCAAGAACGGCAAGCCCGTCGGCGGCCAGGGCCCGCCCACCCTCGCCGGCAACTGGATCACCGATTCCGAGCTCAACCCGTACCAGCTGGCCGAGGGTCGCGCCCCGCAGAAGTCCGGCGAGGTCGTCGTCAACCGCGGCGCAGCGAAGAAGGGCGACCTGAAGATCGGTGACACCACCACGCTGCGCACCCCCGACCCGGTCAAGGTGACCGTCGTCGGCCTCGCGACCTTCGGCGGCGAGGACGGCATGGCACAGGTGACCTTCACCGGCATGACCCGCGCCGACGCAGAGAAGTACCTCACCGCCAGGCCCGGCGAGGCGGCGAGCATCAAGGTGCGGGCCGGTCCCGGTGTCGGCGAGAAGGAGCTCGTCGACCGGCTGACTCCCGTACTGCCCAAGGGGGTCGAGGCCATCACCGGTCAGGAGTCGGCCGAGGAGAACACGGACATGATCTCCAGCCAGTTCCTGTCCATCTTCACCACCTTCCTGCTGGTCTTCTCCGGCATCGCCCTGCTGGTCGCGACCTTCTCCATCCACAACACCTTCGCGATCGTCGTCGCCCAACGCACCCGCGAGAACGCACTGTTGCGGGCCCTCGGCGCCTCCCGCCGGCAGGTCACCGCGACAACGCTCGTCGAGGCCACCGTCGTCGCCGTGGCCGCCTCCGCGGCGGGCCTCGCGGGCGGCATCGGCATCGCCGCGGGACTGCAGACCCTGTTCCCGGCGATCGGATTCCCCTTCCCCGACGGGAACTTGGTGATCAGCGTCCTGTCCATGGTGCTGCCGCTCGCGGTCGGCATCGTGGTCTGCCTCGGCTCCGCGCTGCTGCCCGCCGCACGCGCAGGCCGCACCGCCCCGCTGGCCGCACTGCGCGAGACGGCCGTGGACACCTCCGGAGCCTCCCGCACACGTGCCGTCACCGGCATGGGTCTCGCCGCCCTGGCCGTGGCCACCACGCTCACCGGGGTCCTGGTGTCACCGTCCATCTGGCTGGCCGCGTTCGGCGCCGTACTCGCCCTGGCCGCGTTCGTGGTCCTCGGCCCGGTCGCCTCCACCTCGGCCGTACGGATCCTCGGCGGCCCCCTCGACAGGCTCCGCGGCGTCACCGGCGGGCTCGCCCGGCGCAACGCCCTGCGCAGCCCCAAGCGGACCGCCGCCACCGCGAGCGCCCTCATGATCGGCGTCGCCGTCGTCTCGCTGTTCACCGTCTTCGGCGCCTCGCTGAAGGCGACCATGGACCAGACGGTGTCCCGGTCCTTCGCCGGCGACGTCGCCGTCAGCACCCCGTCCTTCGGCGCGGGCGGCAGCGGCCTCAGCCCCCGGCTGGCCGGGGCGATCCAGCAGATCCCCGAGGTCGACACGGCCGTCGGCCTGGGCCGCGGGGTTGCGAAAGTCGACGGCGAGGGACGGGCGTTGACCGTCACCGACCCGATCGCCCTGGAGCGCACCTTCGACCTCGGCAAGGTCGACGGCTCCCTGCGCGGCCTCGGCACCGACGGCATCGCGATCACCCGCTCCGAGGCCGACAAACAGCACTTGACCACCGGCGAGCGGGCCCGCCTGACCTTCACCGACGGCAGGACACAGACCTTCACCGTCCGCGCGGTCTACGGCCGCTCCGAACTCGCCGGCGACTACGTCATCACCCGCGCCGCCTGGGCCCCGCACCGCACCCAGGACGCCGACAGTCTCATCGCCGTCTCCTTCAAGGACGGCGTGAGCACGGACGCGGGCAAGGCGGCCGTCCAGAAGGTGGCCGACCGCTACGGCAACCCCGAGGTGCAGACCCGGGACGACTACGCGCAGTCCTCGGCCGGCGGCATCGACATGATGCTGACCCTGGTCTACGCCCTGCTCGCCCTCGCGGTCCTCATCGCCCTGCTGGGCATCGCCAACACCCTGACGCTGGCCGTCCACGAACGCACCCGTGAACTGGGCCTGCTCAGGGCGGTCGGCCAGACCCGTTCCCAGTTGCGGGCCATGGTCCGCTGGGAGTCGGTGCTCGTCGCGGCGTTCGGCACGGTCGGCGGCCTCGGCCTCGGCGCCTTCCTGGGGTGGGTACTGGTCAAGGCCTCGGACGGTGCCAGCGACAGCGCCTTCGCCTTCGCGATCCCGCCCGTGCAACTCGTGATCGTGGCCCTGGTGGGCCTGGCGGCAGGCGCCCTGGCAGGCCTACGCCCGGCCCGACGCGCTGCCCGCCTGGACGTACTGCGCGCCATCGCCACGGAGTAACTACCGGTCACCAACGGCGGCTTGAGATCGAGGTGGGCCCGAACCAACAGCAAGGGCCCTCCAACCTCAACGACAGCCCACGCGCCGGCCGGGAGAGAGCCGCAGGGGGCGCGCCGGTGTCGAGACGCCGAACGCGCGGAGGCGCGAAGCGCCGAGCACGATCGGCGTCTCGACACCGGCTGAGGCGCCCCCGGAGGCGAACGACCAATTGGAAGGCGCGCACGATCGGCGTCTCGACACCGGCTTTGGCGCCCCCGGAGGCGAACGACCAAATAGAACGAGTCACCGCCCGGTCAGCCGGCAACGGCCGACCGGGCGGGAGCGTGTGTGGACCTGTGGTCGTCGACCGCGTGCTCGACCTCCGTGAACCGGCGGGCCGGCTTCTCGGCCGTGCGGCGCGGCGGGCGGGCCGGCGCTGCGACCGGCGCCGGGGCGGTGGGCAGCGTGAACCAGACGACCTTGCCGGCGTCGCCGTCCGGGCGCACACCCCAGCTTTCGCTCACCGCGGCCACCATGGCGAGCCCGCGGCCGGTGGTGGCGGACGTCTCCACGTCCCGTACCTCGGGCAGCCGGGGATCGTGGTCGCGCACCGAGACCATGAGCCGGTCCAGCAGCACCTCGATCTCCACGGTGCAGAGCTTGTCGGGCTGGGCGTGCAGGTGAACGTTGGTCAGCAGCTCCGTCACACCGAGCGCGGCCCGGTCGATGAGCGAGTCCATATGCCAGTAGCGCAACTGCGCAGAGACGATTCTGCGGACCTGGCCGATCCGCGACGGCAGGGCTTGGAGCTCTACCGTGCAGTGCCTGCTTGGGTGACTGATCACGGCTGCGACTCCCCGACTGAAGAGGTCCGGAAGAACACGGAAGACGGATCCAGCAGGCGGCCTGGCGAAAACGGTCTCCTGCTGTCGTGCCCGGCGGCTGGTTCGCAGCGTTATCGCCGGTAAACCCAGAGTGACGTGAGACCAGCGTGACGCAGGGGGCGCGGTGGCGCAACTTGCGGTCGGTTCAGCCGATCGCAGGACGCGGCCCGGCGCCTCGGTTGCCGGTGTCCGTCATCCGCCGCGCCCCGCGGCCCTGCGCACCGCCTCGATGAACCGGCCCGCCGCGGGCGGACCGGGCTCGCCGGGCGCCGGGTCGTGGTCGCCCAGGGTGAGCAGATATCGCTTGCCGTTGAGGTCCGCGAGTGCCCGGCCGTGCGCGGCGAACCAGGGCTTGGAGGCGCGTACCGCCTGCACCGGCGCGCTGTCGATCTCGGTGCCGTAACTGGTGAGCAAGGCCAGCCTGCCGTCACTGATCCGGACCTGCCCGGCCCGGGTGAGCGAACGCAGCCGTTTGCCGATCCGCACGCCTGTGGCCTTGAACTCCGGCTCCGCCATACCGCCCCCTTGTGCGCGTCCGGTGCGCTGGACCGTGACCTGCGCGGGCCGTGTCCAGCTGCTGTCGTGATCCAGTGTGCGCCCCCGTCCGGTGCAGTGTGCCCGCACCCGGCGTCGAGCACCAGTGCGTACGACCGCACGTGCCCAAGTGCCCGGAGCACTCGTCCGAATGCGCCCCCATCGGCGCCGACGCCCGCCCCCAGGCCGTTCTTTGGGCCGCCCAAAGGTACGTTTATGCAGGTGAGAAGCGTGCGCAAGGTGCATATGATCGGTGTGTCGGCCACCCGACGCGCCGGGTCGGCGCACTGCGTAAGGAGCACCCGTCGTGAGCACCACTCAACAGGCACGGCCCGGCCGGACCCTCGACGTCGACCACAGTGACGCGTCCTACCGCGACTGGCTGAAAGAGGCCGTGCGCAAGGTCCAGGCCGATGCCAACCGCTCGGCCGACACCCATCTGCTCCGCTTCCCGCTGCCCGAGAGGTGGGGCATCGACCTGTACCTGAAGGACGAGTCGACGCATCCCACCGGCAGCCTCAAGCACCGCCTCGCCCGCTCGCTCTTCCTCTACGGTCTGTGCAATGGCTGGATCCGGCCGGGCCGCCCGGTGATCGAGGCGTCCAGCGGCTCGACGGCCGTCTCCGAGGCGTACTTCGCCGGGCTGATCGGGGTGCCCTTCATCGCCGTCATGCCACGCACGACGAGCGCCGAGAAGATCCGCCTCATCGAGTTCCACGGCGGCCGGTGCCACTTCGTGGACGACTCGCGCAGGATGTACGAGGAGTCGGCCCGTCTGGCGGTGGAGACCGGCGGCCACTACATGGACCAGTTCACCTACGCGGAACGGGCCACGGACTGGCGCGGCAACAACAACATCGCCGAGTCCATCTTCCGCCAGCTGGAGCTGGAGCGGTTCCCGGAACCCGCGTGGATCGTGGCGACGGCGGGCACCGGCGGCACCTCGGCGACCCTCGCGCGCTACGTCCACTACACCCAGCGCGACACCCGCATCTGTGTGGCCGATCCCGAGAACTCCTGTTTCTTCGAGGGCTGGACCACCGGCGATCCGGACGTCACCTGTGACTGCGGCTCGCGTATCGAGGGCATCGGCCGCCCCCGTATGGAGCCGTCCTTCGTGCCCGGCGCCATCGACCGGATGATGAAGGTGCCGGACGCGGCGAGCGTCGCCGCCGTGCGGGCGCTGGAACGGGCCATCGGGCGCAGGGCGGGCGGCTCGACCGGCACCGGCCTGTGGAGCGCGCTGAAGATCGTCGCCGAGATGGTCGCCGGGGGACGACGGGGGAGTGTGGTGACGCTGTTGTGCGACCCGGGCGACCGGTACCTGGACAAGTACTACTCGGACGCCTGGCTCGCCGAGCAGGGCCTGGACATCGGGCCGTACACGGCGGCGATCGACTCCCTGCTGCAGTCGGGAGTCTGGCCCGACTGAAGGACCCGGACGAGCGGTCAGGCCGCGATACGCCGGTCCAGTGAGAGCACCGCGTCCCGGAAGGCCCGGCCGAGACCCGTACGCGCCGCTCTGAGGACCAGTCGGAACGCCGCCGTCCCGTCGGCGGCGAAGGTCCACTGCACGCGCGTGCCGGTACCGGCAGGCAGCAGGCGCCACTCCTCGACCAGGGCCCGCATGCCGGGCGCGTTGGTCACGTCGACGCGGTAGGCGTACACCTCCGGCTCCTTCGCCGCGATCACCGTCTCCTCGAAGCGTGTGCCGCCCTTCAGCCGGACGTCGCGGCGGGCACCGTCGTCGAGCGGCCTCGCGCGTGAGATCGCCGAGTACCAGTCGGCCCAGCCCGGCACATCCTCGGCCAGGGCACGGAACACCGCCTCGGGCGCGGCCGACATCTCCCGTGCGAACACCAGGCGTACGGGCGCGGTCTCGACGAAGTCGAGCCCTACGGTGCGCAGTCGGTGAGCCATGGGCGCGAACCTCCTGGCGGGGCAGGGACGTCGACGGGCGCGACGTACGATAACTGGCGACCCGTCAGATGTCTGCACCGCCGGCGCGGATCAGGCCTCCGGCTCGCCCGCCACCACCAGTTGGCGCAGATGCTCGGAGATCTCCTCGCGTGCGTCGGCCGGCAGTCCCGAGTCCGTCACGAGCGTGTCGACCTGCTCCAGCGCTGAGAACGAACTCAGGCCCACCACACCCCACTTGGTGTGGTCGGCGACCACCACGACCCGGCGCGCCGACTGCACCAGACGCCGGTTCGTCTCGGCCTCCGCGAGGTTCGGCGTCGACAGACCGGCCTCGACCGATATGCCGTGCACGCCGAGGAACAGCACGTCGAAGTGGAGCGCCGCGATCGCCTGGTCGGCCACCGGCCCCACCAGCGAGTCGGACGGGGTGCGCACTCCGCCGGTCAGTACGACGGTGGCCGCGCCCTGCCGGGGGCCGGAGGTGCGCTGCGCCGCGTGGAACACGTCGGCCACCCGCACCGAGTTGGTCACGACCGTCAGATCCGGAACGTCCAGCAGATGGTGCGCCAGCGCATACGTCGTCGTACCGCCCGACAGGGCGATCGCGGTGCCCGGCGTGACCAGTTCGGCCGCGGACCGCGCGATGTCCTCCTTGGCCGTCAGCTCCAGCCCCGACTTGGCTTCGAAGCCCGGTTCGTGCGTGCTCGCCTCGACGACCGGCACGGCGCCGCCGTGGACCTTCTCCAGAACGCCCTGGCGAGCCAGCGCGTCGAGGTCGCGCCGTACGGTCATGTCCGACACGCCGAGCTTGCGGGTCAGCTCGTTGACGCGGACCCCGCCCCGGCGCCGGACCTCGTCCAGGATCAGGGATCGCCGCTGCTCCGCGAGGAGGTTCTGATTCTCGCTCACGTACGCTCCGGTCCTTTCGCCTCAAGCCGTCCGACACGCCCCACGCACCCGCTCCGACAAGGACATTCTTCCCGGCCGGGTGCACGGACGTCCCATCCTCGCACGGGTGGGTACCCTCGACGCCACCGATCCGACGCGCACATGTCACCAACGCCACATCTGTTCCCCGCATATCACTCGGATCGGGGAGATTCCGTGGTCACGGGTGTACGGACCCGGCACGGGCGGGATCCTGGTGTCCGCACGGACACAAACGGCCACGAGCCGACGGCGCGTCACGGGGGAAGTGCGAACAGTGGAACGTGCGCAGGAACGTGTCTCGACCAGCAGCGCCAACGGGTCCGAGGGATCCGGAACCGCCCTGGAGCTCCTGGTCCACGGCGTGGGCGGCACCACACCGCAGGAGATGCTCAACGACCCGAGCACGGTGCGGATCACCGGGGACGACACGGCCGCCGTCTTCCGCCGGGCCGAGGACGCCGACGCGGAGAGCAGGCCCCAGGACTACCGTGACCGGCCGGTGCAGGAAGCGTACGTCTGGTGCAACCTCACCTCCGGCAACAGCGCGCGCGCCCTGTGGCTGCTGTTACTGCCCTTCATGGTCGTCAACCTCGCCCACTGGATGCGCCCCGACACCCGCGGCCGCCGGCGCACCGTCCGGCTGTACGGGCTGCTGGTGCGGCTCGCCGGGCTGACCCTGACGGTGCTGCTCGTCGCGGCCGCCTGCGAGGTCGCCCTGGACCTGGCCGCCTGGCAGTGCGCGGGCACGCGCGCGTGCGCCGAACAGCACTCCTGGCTGGGCTTCCTGTCGCCCGACGTCTCGCACGACGGCTGGTGGAGCAGGCCGGGCCGCCGCCTCGCCCTCGCGGCCGTGGTGCCCGCCGCACTCACCGGCCTGCTCTGGTACCTCTCACGGCGCACCTGGAGCGCCTACGAGTCGGTGCAGCCGATGTCCCACCGGGCCGAACCCGACGAGGAGACCGGGCACAGCGGCCTGGGCAGCCCCGGCTTCTGGTACGGCCGTCGGCTGGTCGCCCGGCTGCGCGCCGCCCACACCGCGGCCGGACTGCTGACGGTCGCCGCGGCGGTGGGATCGGCCGCGGCCCGCCACGACCGCCGACCCGGCGGCCCCGGCACACTCGACGTCCTGGGCTGGCTGCTGCTCGCCGCGATCGCCGCCACCGCGGCCGTCGTGCTGGGGGTGGTCTGCAGCCGTGGCCGCAGCGAGAACCGCGTCGACCAGGAACGCGACAAGCATCTCGTACGAGGGCTGCCGCTCGCCGCGCTGGCCCTGCTGCTGCTCGCCGCCGTGTACGCCGGCTGGGAACGGCCCGGATGGGGCTCGACGGGCCGGCTGCTCGGCGGCGGCGCCACCTTCGGTGGCATCGCCCTGCTCCAGGGCGCACTGGTGATCGCCCTCGCGGTGGTCGCCCATCTGCTGCACCGCACCCACCCCGACACGCGCGCCGCCATGCGCGGCCTGTCCGGCCCCGCCGTCGCCACGCTGGGCTGTGCGCTGGGCGGCGTGATGTCCGGCGGCGTCGCCCAGCGCGTGTCCGACTGGCTCGACGGCACCGGCACCTCGCTCGCCGGCCCACCGGTGCTGCTGACCTGGCAGGCGTCCGTGATCCCCGTCCTGCTCGTCGTCCTGATCGCGTTCTGCGGCTGGCTGGGCCGCCGCGCCTGGCTGCTGCGCCGCACCCAGCTGGGCGAGGTGCAGCCGGACTACCCCTCGGAACCCACGGACGCCGCCCGCACCAGCCGGATCGCCACCACGCGCGCGCTGGCCACCCTCACCGACCGTGCGCCCCTGCTGATCGCCGTCGTCGCCGGCACGACCCTGCTGCTCGGCGCCGGCGCGCTCGTCGGCGCGATGACGACCGACAAGGTTCCGGCCCGGGCCGCGCAGGACGCGTACGCCTTCGTGCACGGCGCCGCACAGACCGCCCAGGCCCTGGGCTCCTGGCTGATCGGCCTCGGCTTCGTCCTCTTCGTCACCTGGGGCAGGCGCGCCTACAAGGACGCCTCCGCCCGCCGCACCATCGGCATCCTGTGGGACGTCGGCACCTTCTGGCCGCGCGCCGCCCACCCCTTCGCCCCGCCCTGCTACGCCGAGCGCGCGGTGCCCGACCTCACCTGGCGGATGGCGACCTGGACGCGTGCCACCGGCGGCCGCCTCGTCATCTCCGGACACTCCCAGGGCAGTGTGCTCGCGGCGGCCGCGGCCTGGCAGCTCAGCCCGTCCGACCGCAGCCGGGTCGCCCTGCTGACCTACGGCTCCCCGATCGAGCGCCTCTACGGCCGCTGGTTCCCGGCCCACTTCGGCCCCGCCGCGCTCACCTCGCTGCACCACGACGTCGACTGCTGGCGCAACCTCTACCGGCTGACCGACCCCATCGGCGGCCCGGTCCGCCTGCCCGGCGACCAGGAACCCGAGGTCGACCGCAAGCCGCTGAAGGACCCCCTCGCCTACGGCCGCACGGCACAACACCCGCTGCCCGCCCCGATCCTGGGCCACAGCGACTACCAGGCCGACCCGGCCTTCGCCGAGGAACGCGAACGGCTGCTGGCGCGGCTGCGGCCGGGCGTACCGACCCCGCGCCCCGAGGCGGGGGCTCAGGAGGACGCGGGCAGGTCCTCGACGTAGAGCAGCGTCAGATCGTCGGTCGTCGGCTCCTCGAACTGGGCGACCCGGCTCGCGTGCCGCTCCACCATCGCCTCGAAGGTCTGCCGGGCGGTGCGGCCGTTGCCGAACGCCGGGCCCTTCGGGATCGCCGTGAAGTACTTCAGCAGGGCCTCGGCGGTGCCCGGCGCCAGCCGGTACTCGTGCTCCTCGGCCTGCTGCTCGACGATCCGCAGCAGCTCCTCGGGGTCGTAGTCGCTGAAGGTGATGGTGCGTGAGAAGCGGGACGCCACACCGGGGTTGACCGAAAGGAAGCGTTCCATCTCGGCCGTGTAGCCCGCGACGATCACCACGACCGCGTCGCGGTGGTCCTCCATCAGCTTCACCAGCGTGTCGATGGCCTCCCGGCCGAAGTCCCGGCCCGAGTCCTCCGGCGACAGCGCGTAGGCCTCGTCGATGAACAGCACACCGCCGCGCGCCCGGTCGAAGGCCTCCTGCGTACGGATCGCCGTCGAGCCGATGTGCTCGCCGACCAGGTCGACGCGGGACACCTCGACGAGATGCCCCTTCTCCAGCACGCCGAGGGAGGCGAGGATCTCGCCGTAGAGCCGGGCCACGGTCGTCTTGCCGGTGCCGGGGGAGCCCGTGAAGACCAGATGCCGCTTGACCGAGGCCGCCTTGAGGCCCGCCTGCTGCCGGCGCCTGCCCACCTCGATCATGTCGGTGAGCGCCCGCACCTCGCGCTTGACGCTCTCCAGGCCCACCAGCGCGTCGAGTTCACCGAGCACGGCCTTCGACGTCCGCGCCGGCTGCTCGGGCGGTGCGGCGGCGAGCAGCGGCTCCTGCTCGGTGGTGCGCTGGCCGGGGATCGCGCCCAGCAGCCCGGGCGACTGCGCGGCCTGCTGCACCACGGCGGTCTCGTGGGCCGCGGGCGGCTTGAGGCCCGCGCTCTCGTCGCTGGTGCACTCCTCGACGACGGGGCCGGCTCCGGGCGCCGCGTCGCCGCCCTCCGCGAACTCGTAACCGCCGCGCGCACACCGCTCCGTACGGCACTTCTTCAACGTCGTACGGCAGCCGTCGATCACATGGAAGCCGTAGCCGCCGCTGCCCGTCACACGGCAGCCGAGGAAGCTGCCCCGGCCGCCGGCCGAGACGTAGAAGCCCGCCTCCGCGGGGGAGTCGACCGAGCAGCGCTCGATGGTCGGGTCGGCGCCCTTGGTGACGATCACGCCCGTCTGCGTGCCGTCGATGGTGCAGCCGTTGAGGGTGCCGCCGCTGCCGTGGTCGCGGAACCAGGCGCCCGTCGCGGCGTCCCGGATGCGGCAGTCGTCGAGCTGCGCGGTGGCGCCGTCGCTCACCGACACGGCCGTGTTGCGCACCTGGGACAGATCGCTGTCGACGACGTCCGCGCGCGAGCCGCGGTCGAGGACGAACAGGGCGTCCGGCACGTCGTGCACCCGGCACGAGTCGAGCACCGCGGTGGCGCCGTCACTGACCCACACCGCGGGGTAGTCGCCGGTGCTGTCGAAGATCTCGCACTGGTTGGCGTCCACGCGCGTGCCCGGGTCCCACACCGACAGGCCGTTGCGGCCGAACTGACGCACCGTCGTGCGGGTCAGGGTGAGCACCGAGCGCGACCGCAGGTCGACCGCGTTCTCCGGGATGTCGTGGATGCGGCAGTCGGCCAGGGTCAGCACCGCGTCCGTGTCGAGGGTGACGCCGTCCGCGGTGGTGCGGTGCACATCGCTGTCCGTGAGGTGGGCGGTGGCCCGGCCGGTGATCTGGACGCCGCTGCCCCGGACCTCGTAGATCTCACAACCCACCGCTTCCACGGCGGTGTTCTCACCGGTCGCCGACAGTCCCGCGCCCGAGGCGTGATGGATCCGGCAGCGCTCCAGACGCGGATGCGCCCCGCCGCGGACGGCGACGCCCGACTGTCCGGCGGCCACGACCTCGCACTCCTCGAACACCCCGCCCCCGCCGTCGAGTACGGCGATGCCGTTGCCCGCGGGGTTGTCGACGGTGCAGCGCCGCACGGTCGGCCGCGCACCCCCGCGCACCTCGATCCCCGCAGCGGACCGCGTGACGACCCGGATGTCCAGCAGCTCCGGCGTGCCCTCCTCGACCAGCAGGGCGGGTGCCGCCGCGTCCTGGCCCTCCACGTGCAGATCCTGGACGACTGCCGAGGCACACACGGTCAACGGCACCCCGTCCGCGGGCGCGATCCGCACCGAGCCGGGCGAGCCCTCGGGCCCGCGCAGGGTGACCGACCGCTGCACGACGAGGTTCTCGCGGTAGGTGCCGGGCGCGATCGTGAGGACGTCTCCGTCGCCTGCGGCCTCCAGGGCGGCGGCGAGCGATGCGTACTCACCCGTGCGGCGTCGCCACCTCGATGTACCGGTGTGCGTCACCTGGACCGTGCCCTGTGCCATGGCGTTGCTGTGCCCCCACCTCGTGATACGCGGGTTGATGCCGAAGGGATCGGCCGCTCCACCGTAGCGTGCGCGCGGGTGGTGGGTTGACCAGAGCGGGAAGGCCGTCAGCTGCCGGCGCCGGTCCTGCCCCAGTCCGGGCCCGCCCGGTCCCAGGCCTGGTCCCAACGGGCGTACCGGCGAAGGACCATGCGCCACACCACGAGGCGTCGGACCCCCTCGACGACGCCCGCGGTGAGCATGGCGGCACCGAACCCGGCGAGCACTGCATGGGTGGTCGCCGTCGCGGCGTCGAGCGGCCTGGCCACGATCCGGCCGTGCCGGTCCGTCCATATCCTGAAGTGGTCGCCGCGGTGCGGGGACTTGAGGTCCGCCATCGCCGTGCCGTGGTGTCCGGAGCCGTCCGGTGCGATCCAGTCGGCGACGACGCGGCTGCGCAGATCCCGCGCCGAGGAGGTCTCCGGGTCGGTGTCCAGCGGCGAGGGGTCCAGCTTGCGGACGACGGTGGCCGTCACCAGGTGCCGGGCGGCGCGCTGGTCCCGCGCGGACTGCTGCAGGGCGTCCTGGGCGATGCCGCCGACGAGGGAGCCGATGACCGGCGCGGCGACGAGGATCAGCAGCAGCGCGGCCAGGGCCAGCCAGGCCTCGGCCAGATCGCTGGTGCGGCGCAGCGGATTGTGCCGCCAGCGCCAGAGCCCGCTGATGGTGCGCACTGTCCTCCACCCCCTTCCCGCTCCGTCATAACCCCCGGCCGGCCCGTTCCCATGCCGGCCCCCTCGAAGAGAGAGCGAAATCACCCGTTCCCGAGGTCTCTCATGAACTTCTCACGAAGGCTCAACGCGCGGACCCCCGGGCCTGGTTCCCGCGCATCGTGTCCGGTGCGGATCTTTCCGCACCGGCCGCGTCGTCCGGCCGGTCCGCCCGGGAGAGGACCGTGACCGGATCGCCGACGCGGATCGTGCCGGTGGACAGCGGCACCAGGTTCTGGCCGAAGGCGAGCCTGCCGTCGATGCGGCGGTGGCGCCCCAGCGTGAGAAGGGGCTCCCTGCCCCGCACGGCGGTGCCCTGGTCGGTGGTGGTCACCACGCATCTCCCGCATGCCTTGGCGACTCGGAAGATGACCTCGCCGATGGCGATGCGCGACCACTCGTCCTCGGCCCAGGCCGTGGTGCCCTGCACGACGACGTTCGGCCGGAACCGGTTCATCGGCAGCGGCCCCTCGGCGGGACGGGTCCCCTGTGCGATCAGGGAGTTGAGGGCGTCCAGGGAGGCGGTGGTGGTGAGCAGCAGCGGAAAGCCGTCCGCGAAGGCGACCGTCTCGCCCGGTCGTGCGTACTCCGGGTCGAGGGGACGGCGCGTGGCCGGATCGTCCATGTGCACGAGGCGCACGTGCGCGCCGAGATGGTCACTGCACCAGGAATGGGCCAACTCGCCCTCGGCGAGGACCCCTTCGACCTTGTCGCCGAAGACGTCCACCGGCACCGTCCCGAGCGGCCGGGGCACCGGCACGGTCAACGGGTCCATGCCCGGAGCGGACAGCCGGACGCCGCCGCCCGGGACGGACTCGGCGGCGGCGAGCGCGAGGCGCGGCTGCTGACGCTGGGTGACGACCTTTCCCCCGTCGTCGATCAGTGCCCAGCGCCGGTCCCCGGCCAGCCCCCAGGGCTCCACGACGGCCTCCCGGGGCGCGAAGCCCCGGAACGCCTTGACCGGGTGGACACGGACCGACTGCAGCAGAGCGTTCCCCATGAGGCCATCGTGCCAGGTGGCGGTGACAACCGAGGGAAGACGCCGGACGACTCAGTAGCCGCCGCGGTACTGCTGCTGGCCGTTGTACGGCTCCTGGTACTGGGCCGGGGTCGGCCGGGGAGCCGCGGGGCGCATCGCCTCGTAGCCCATGCCGGACGCCATCGGCCGTTGCGGCTGCGGCTGCTGCTGCGGGCCGGGGTAGCCGCGCGGGGCCGTGGCCTGTTGCGGGATGTACGCCGCGGGTGCCTGCTGCAGCGGAGCGGGCTGCTGCGCCTGCGGATAACCGTAGGAGGACGGTGCGGAGGGGCCCGCCGGAAGGGCGGGCAGGGCCGACGGCAGGGCCGGCAGATAGCTGCCCGGCGCGTCGTACGCGGCGGGTACCCGGATCGGGGCGATCTGCGGGGTGCCCCGCTCGGCAACGAGCCGGTCGTAGATCGGGGTGTCCGGGAAGGCGGAGTAGTAGCCGCCGCCGAAGGTGGAGCGGGGGGAGGTCATGGCTCATAAGTTAAGCCCTCGATGTGCTAGTTGGGGAGACCGATAAGAGGGTTGTTTTCAGTGTCCGCAGTGACGCGGGATCCCCAATGCGAGCGAACTTGGCAAAATAGGGCGTCGAACGGAGTCAGAATCCTGTAAAGGCCGAGTTCCGAGCGGGTTACCGACGGGTCGGTCTCGGGTCTTCCTGTGCCGCTCGTGGGAGTTCGCTGTCCTTGGGAATAGGTTGTGTGTCGAGACAACCCGAAGGGCTGCCGGACACGGGCTGGCGCGGTCACACGCGATGGGGGCGGACATGTCAATGTCGAAAGGTTCGAATACACCGGTGCCGACGGCGGCACTGCGGGTGGAATTGGGCTGGCGTTCCGGCCCCGGCGTCCCGGACGCGGACGCCTCGGCGCTCCTGCTCGTGGGCGGCAAGGTCCGTTCCGACGGTGACTTCGTCTTCTACAACCAGCCGGGGCACTCCTCCGGCGCGGTGCGCCACGAGGGCAAGAGGGACGGCGGCGGACAGATCGTCGACAGTCTTTTTGTGGACCTCGCGCGCGTGGAGCCCGCGATCGAGACCATCGTCCTCGCCGCCTCGGCCGACGGAGGCAGTTTCGGGCAGATCCCGGATCTCTACATCGAGGTCCGCGATGCCGCCCAGGGCGGTGTGGTGGCCCGCTTCGACAGCACGGGCGCGAGCGTCGAAACCGCATTCGTGCTCGGTGAGTTCTACCGCCGGCAGGGCGCCTGGAAGTTCCGCGCCGTGGGCCAGGGCTACAGCAGCGGGCTCGAGGGCCTGGCCACCGACTTCGGCATCACGGTGGACGAGCCGCAGCAGGCAGCCCCTGCGGCCGCTCCCGCGCCCCCGCCCGCGGCGCCTCCGGTCGCACCTCCGGTGACGATGCCGCCGCCCGTCGCCCCGCCCGTGACCACGCCTCCGCCCGCCGCGCCCCCGGCCGCTGCCCAGCAGCCCTGGCCGTCGGCACCGCCCGCACCGTCCGCCCAGCCGGTCAGCCTGAGCAAGGTGACGCTCACGAAGGCGGCCCCCGCGGTCTCACTGGCCAAGCAGGGCGGCACCTCGGGCTCCATGCGCGTGAACCTCAACTGGCAGGTGCGCAAGCAGTTCTCCGGATGGGGCAGCAAGCGCGGCCGGGCGGTCGCGATGCACCGCGACCTCGACCTGGACCTGTGCGCCCTGTACGAACTCGCCGACGGCCGCAAGGGCGTCATTCAAGCCCTCGGCAACGCCTTCGGGGCGCTGCACCAGCCGCCGTACATCCACCTCGACGGCGACGACCGCACCGGTGCCGTCGAGAGCGGCGAGAACCTCACCGTCAACCTCGACCACAAGAACGACTTCCGGCGGATCCTCATCTTCGTGACGATCTACGAAGGGGCGCGGTCCTTCGCGGACCTGCACGCCACCGTCACTCTCCAGCCGCAGTACGGCGCCCCGATCGACTTCTCGCTCGACGAGTGCACGGTGCCCTCCACGGTGTGCGCCCTCGCCCTGATCACCAACAACGGCGGGGACCTGGTCGTCCAGCGCGAGGCGCGCTATCTGGTGCCGGAGCGCGGGGTGAGCCCCCAGCGGACCATCGACTACGCCTACGGGTGGGGCATGAACTGGACCCCCGGCAGGAAGTGACGGCCCCCGGGCCCGTCCCGCGACGGGCCCGGCCCCGGCGTCTCTACGGGCGTCACAGCCCGCTGACGGTCTCCTCGATCAGGTCGTGACCGAGATCGAGGCGCACGCCGTCGGGATTGCGCAGACCCTCGTCCTCGTACCAGGAGGCGTCGGCCTCCGGATGGGGGCCGACGACCCCGACCCGGCCCCTGCCGTACGGCGCGACGACGGCCGCCACGGTGCCGTTGTCGTATCGGGCGAGCACGGTGGCGTCGGCGCCGTCGTCCAGGAGGAAGACCGGCCCGTCCTGGAAGTACATATGACGCGGCTCGTCCCGCCAGTGCACCGGCACGACCGTGTCCCGCTGATCGCGGACAGAGGCGTCGCGGGAGGCGATGTACGCGTCGGTGTCGCCGGGCAGCAGATCGAACCCCGGGTTCTGCCCGGCCAGATAACCCCCCATGCAGAAGCCGAGATAGCGGCCGCCGTCCCGGACCCAGTCACGGATCGCGCCGGCCGCTCCCTTCACCTCCTCCCATGCCGCGTCGAGGTCGTCGCCGCCACCGGGCTGGACATAGACGTCGGCGTCCGCCAGAGCGGTCGCGGTCAGGGGGATCTCCTCGTCGGGTCCGACGTACTCGACGGTGAAGGGACGCGGGGCCTTCTCCAGGAGCGACGCCACCGACTCCGGGCATCCGTCGCAGGCCGCCGGGCCGCGGTAGACCAGTGCCGACAGCGGGGCGGACACATGCCGTGAGTCGTCCGCCCCGGAGCAGCCGGCAGCGGTCAGAACGGCCGCGACCACCGCGGGCACGACCCGGGTGAGCGGCCGCCGCCGGTACCAGGAGTGCACAGGGGGTGTCACCTTCGCCGCCTCAGAGGGAGTGCTCGTCCGCCATGGGGTCCGGGCGCGCGTAGGTGCGGCCCTTCCAGGCGGCACCGCGCCCCCGGTAGTGCTGCACCGCGGAATCGACGGTCATGAGGAGGTACAGGAAGGCGGTGAACGGCAGCAGGGGAGCGAGCCACAGCGGCTGGCCGTAGTAGCGGAGCATCGGGATGTACGTCCCTGTCATCACCAGCCAGGCGAGGCCGCCGAGGAGCGCGGCGGCCGTCCCCCCGGTGGCCAGACCGGCGATCAGGGTCACCGGCGGTACCAGATACACCAGGGCCAGCCCGAGCACCGTCCCGAGCAGCACCAGCGGGTTGTGCCTCAACTGCGCGTACGCGCTGCGCGAGACCATCCGCCACAGGTCGTGCAGCCGCGGATAGGGCCGCACGCTGTCCACCTGTTCGGCAAGGCCCAGCCAGATGCGGCCGCCGCTGCCCTTGACCGCGCGCGCGAGCGCCACGTCGTCGATGACGGCATGCCGGATCGCGTCCGGGATCCGCGCACGCTCGGCGGCCTCGGTGCGCAGCAGCACGCAGCCGCCCGCGGCGGCCGCCGTCCGCGTGCCCTTCCCGCCGATCCGGCGGAACGGATACAGCTGCGCGAAGAAGTAGACGAAGGCCGGCACCACCAGCCGCTCCCACGGGCTCTTCACCCTCAGCCGGGCCATCTGCGAGACCACGTCGAAGCCGCCGCTGCGCGCGGCGGCGACCAACTCCCGCAGGCTGTCCGGCGCGTGCGCGATGTCCGCGTCCGTCAGCAGCAGATATTCGGGCTCACGCGCGCGTGCCAGTGTGATGCCGTGCCGTACGGCCCACAGCTTGCCCGTCCAGCCGGCCGGCGGTTCGCCGGGCGAGCCGACGGTCAGGGGCAGTCCGCCGTGTCTGTCCGCCAGTTCACGGGCCAGGGTCCCGGTGCCGTCCGAGCTGCCGTCGTCGACGAGGAAGATCTCCGCCCGGCCCGGATACCTCTGGGCGAGCAGGGACGGCAGACTCGCCGGAAGTACCTCGGCCTCGTCGCGTGCGGGTACGACGACACAGACCGGCGGCCAGTCGGCCGGGTCCTCGCGGCGCGGAAGTCTGACGTCGGTACGCCAGAAGAAGCCCTGACAGAGCAGCAGCCACAGCCAGGCGACGAGGGAGACGACGGCGGTCCACACAATGGCGCTCACCCGCGCAGTGTGCCCCACCCGGCGGGCCCGTAGGGGCCCATCGTCTATCGTGGCCGAGTGAAGATCGCGCTCATGGACTCCGGAATCGGTCTGCTGGCGGCCACCGCCGCGGTACGGCGTCTGCGGCCCGACGCAGATCTGGTGCTCTCCCTGGACCCCGACGGCATGCCCTGGGGCCCCAGGACTCCCGAAGACCTGACCGAGCGTGCCCTTCTGGTCGCCGAGGCGGCCGCCGCGCACCAGCCCGACGCCCTGATCGTCGGCTGCAACACGGCCAGTGTGCACGCCCTGCCCGCCCTGCGGGCCCGCCTCGAGCCGGGTGTGCCGGTCATCGGCACGGTCCCGGCGATCAAGCCGGCCGCAGCGGGCGGCGGCCCGCTGGCGATCTGGGCGACGCCCGCCACCACCGGCAGCCCCTACCAGCGCAACCTCATCGCGGAGTTCGCCGACGGCGTGCCGGTCACCGAGGTCCCGTGCCACGGCCTCGCCGAAGCCGTGGAGCACGCGGACGAGGCGGCCATCGACACGGCCGTCGCCGCGGCCGCGGCGCTGACCCCGGACGATGTAACGACCGTCGTCCTGGGCTGCACCCATTACGAGCTCGTCGCCGAGCGCATCCGTGCCGCCGTGCAGCAGCCGGGCCGCCCGCCGCTCGTGCTGCACGGTTCCGCCGGTGCCGTGGCCGCCCAGGCACTGCGCCGGATCGGTGAGCAGCCCGCCCCGGAGGCCCCCGCCACCGGAACCCTCACGGTGCTGCTGAGTGGCCGCGAGGGCGCACTCGTGGCGCCCGCCCTGGCCTACGAGGAGGGCCGCCTCCTTCGGACGGCCAGCCCCGCCCGCTGAACGAAAGCCGCGAAACGGACGCCGTGGGTCCGGGATGGGCCGGACGGCGCAGTCACTGACCGCGACTCGGTGCCCGCGCAGCGAAACCTGAGTAACCTCGTAGCCATGAGGGACCACCCCCACGGCGAGAACGCCAAGCATCCCGATGTCTGGACCGGACGCGCGACCAACCGGATCCAGTGGCTGCTGGCGCTCGGCGGTGCGGCCTTCATGGCGCTCGGCGTCGAGCTGGCGGTCGACTCCGCCTGGGGGTCCGGCATCGCCCCTCTCGTCATGTCCGTGGTCGGCTGCATCGCGGCCGGGCTGCTGGTCCTCTTCGGCACGCTCGCCTTCGTGCACGTCGATCTGAAGCTGGACAGGGAGTGCGTCGAGGTGCGCTGCGGTCACATCGGCGTGCCGCGCCGCCGCATTCCCCTCTCGCATGTCGCGGGAGCGGAGTTCGCCGAGCACGTCACTCCGCGCCAGTGGGGCGGCTGGGGCTACCGCTGGCGGCCCGAGAAGGGAACCGCCGTCGTCGTACGGCGCGGCGAGGGCATCGTGCTGCGGCTGTGGGACGGCCACACATTCACTATCACCGTGGACAACGCCGAGTCCGCCGTCAGCGTCATCCGGGACCGCCTGCGCCCGGGCTCGACCGGCGCGCTGCACTGATCAGCACCGCACTGATCACCACCGCACGGACCAGCACCGCACTGATCAGCACCGCACGATCGACCCCGTAGGCCACCGGCCCATCACGGCGTCAGCCGGCCGTTGCGCGGCCGTACCTTCAGCTCCTCCTGTGGTGACTCGTCCGCGAGCGGATGGGCCGTGGCCAGGCCCGCGAGAACGCCCGCGCCCACCGAGACGGCGGTGAAGCTCAGCGCGTTGCCGACCGTGGCGATCGTCGCGAGCGCCGTCAGGGCCGCTCCGGCGGTGAGCACGACCGGTGTGGGGCGCGGGGAGCGCCACAGTGCGTGCAGCACCCAGCAGAAGGACGCCCCGAGCAAGGCCACGCCGACGACACCCTGTTCGGACGCCTGCTGCAGCAGCGCCGAATGCGGTTTGCCGTCCGAGAGCAGGGTCCGGGTCGCCGTCGTGCTCAGTTCTCCGAACCGCTCCGGGCCGACGCCCAGGGCGGCGTTGTGATGCGCCAGATGCAGGGCGTCGCGCCACAGGTCGATCCGGTGCGGGGTGAGCTGGCCCTCCAGGGACGAGGTCAGTCCGGCGGGCAGGGCATCGCCGGCGACGGCCCAGGTCAGCCCGGTCACCGTGACCGCGGCCAGGGCGAAGCCCGCGATGCCCAGGCCGCGGTTGCTCATCCGGCCGGCGGCCAAGGAGCACAGCAGTACGGCGGCGCACGTCACGAATCCGCTGGTCGAGCCGAGGAGGGCCGCGGAGACCGTGATGCCGACCGCCAGCGCGCCGAGGGCGAGGCGCACGGCCGGGAACGGTGTCGACCAGGCCGCGCAGCACGCCGCACCGGCACACAGCGTCAGCAGCGCGGCACTGGCACCGGCGTGCCCCAGCGGCGCGACGATCTGGGGTCCCGGGGCCAGATGGGGAACGGCGACGGCCAGACCGAGCCCGGCCAGCGCCCCGGCGCAGGGCGCTGCCACCGGCAGCAGCGCCCCGCAGATCCGCCCGGCGGCAAAGCCCGCCGCCACGGCGAGCACCGCGAGCAGGACGCCCTCCGGGCGTCCCTCGCGCACGGTGGCCGTGATCAGCGACCAGGTGGCGCACGCTCCCAGCACCACCACGCCCGCCGCGTCAGAAACGTTTCGTCTCTCGCCGACCTCCCCAGGCCCGGCGTCAGACGTCATCCCCGTGGAACCCACCCCGCCCCCAGAACCCGACCGAGGCCCCCCGACCCCGTACGACCCAGGTCGCCGGGCGCCTGACCGCCCCGCGACTGTGGCTGGGCACACCGTAACGGCTGATGGACGTTTTGTGGATGAGTTGGACCGAGTTATGCAGGAACGATGCGGCGCCTGGGCCGCCCGGCGTCGCGTGCTGCCCCCTGGACCGCGCTGTCCGGGCCGAAGTCACCCGCCGTACACTCCCGGAGTGACCGTCACCGCTACTTCCGTGGACGAATCGGACCAGTTGGAGCCCCCGAACGCGCCCGCCTCGCTCGCGGCCCGCCTCGTACGCTTCGTCCCGGCTCTCGCCGCGGCGCTCTGCGGAGTGCTGCTCTACGTCAGCTTCCCGCCACGCACCCTGTGGTGGCTGGCCCTGCCGGCCTTCGCCGGGTTCGGCTGGGTGCTGCGCGGGCGGAGCTGGAAGGCGGGTCTCGGTCTCGGTTACCTCTTCGGCCTCGGATTCCTGCTGCCGCTCCTGGTGTGGACCGGTGTGGAGGTCGGCCCCGGACCCTGGCTCGCGCTGGTCGCCATCGAGGCGATCTTCGTCGCGCTGGTCGGCGCGGGCGTCGCCGCGGTGTCGAGGCTTCCCGCGTGGCCGCTCTGGGCGGCCGCGGTGTGGATCGCGGGCGAGGCGGCACGCGCGCGCGTGCCGTTCAACGGCTTCCCCTGGGGCAAGGTCGCCTTCGGCCAAGCCGACGGCGTCTTCCTGCCGCTGGCCGCGGTGGGCGGTACCCCGGTGCTCGGCTTCGCGGTCGTCCTGTGCGGCTTCGGCCTCTACGAGGTCGTGCGTGTCGCCGTCGAGGCCCGGCGCACCCGCGCCGTCCGGCGGTCGGCCGCAGTCACCGCGCTGCTCAGCGTGGCCGTGCCCTTGGCGGGCGCGGCGGCCGCCCCGCCGCTGGTGAGCGACAAGGCCGAGAACGGCTATGCCACCGTCGCGGTCATCCAGGGCAATGTGCCCCGCTCCGGCCTCGAGTTCAACGCCCAGCGGCGTGCCGTCCTCGACTACCACGCGCGCGAGACGCTGCGCCTGGCCGCCGACGTCAAGGCCGGCAAGGTCCCCAAGCCGGACTTCGTCCTGTGGCCGGAGAACTCCTCCGACGTCGACCCCTTCGCCAACGCCGACGCCTACGCGGTCATCGACCGGGCGGCCAAGGCCGTCGGGGTGCCCATCTCGGTGGGCGGCGTCGTCGAGCGGCACGGCAAGCTCTACAACGAGCAGATCCTGTGGGACCCGAAGAAGGGCCCCACCGACACCTACGACAAGCGGCAGATCCAGCCGTTCGGCGAGTACCTGCCGCTGCGCTCGCTCATCGGGGCGATCAACAGCGACTGGACGTCGATGGTCCGCCAGGACTTCAGCCGGGGCACCAAGCCGGGCGTGTTCACCATGGACCACGCGAAGGTCGGCCTGGTCACCTGCTACGAGGCGGCCTTCGACTGGGCCGTGCGCTCCGAGGTCACCGACGGTGCGCAGCTGATCTCGGTGCCCAGCAACAACGCGACCTTCGACCGCAGCGAGATGACCTACCAGCAGCTCGCCATGTCGCGCGTGCGTGCCGTCGAGCACAGCCGGACCGTCACGGTGCCGGTCACCAGCGGCGTCAGCGCGATCATCATGCCGGACGGGAGGATCACCCAGAAGACCGGCATGTTCGTCGCCGACCACCTGGTGCAGAAGGTGCCGCTGCGGTCGTCCGAGACACCGGCGACGCGGATGGGTGTCCTGCCGGAGATCGCCCTGGTGCTCATCGCCGCGGGCGGCCTGGGCTGGGCGATCGTCGCCGGAGTGCGCGGGCGGCGCGCCCGGGGCATGTAGCCGTACGCCGGGCGTACGCCTCCTGGAGTGCACAGAGGCCGGGGCGCCGGCCGTTTAGGGTCGGAACCATGCCGATACCTGACTTCATCCGTGACATCCGGGCCACCGCCGGCCACCAGCTGCTCTGGCTTCCCGGCGTCAGCGCCGTCGTGTTCGACGACGAGGGCCGGGTTCTTCTCGGGCAGCGCGCGGACAACCAACGGTGGGCACTGATCTCCGGCATCCCGGACCCGGGTGAACAGCCTGCCGCCGCCGTGGTGCGGGAGGTGCAGGAGGAGACGGGCGTCGAGTGCGTCGTCGAGCGGCTGGTCTCGGTGCGGTCCGGGAAAGAGGTGACCTTCCCCAACGGCGACGTCTGCCAGTTCATGGACGTCTGCTTCCGGGCCCGTGCCGTGGGCGGCGAGGCCCGGGTGAACGACGACGAGTCGCTGGACGTGGGCTGGTTCGCGCTGGACGCGCTGCCCACCCTGACCGACTATCACCACTTCAGGATCAAGCAGGCGCTCACCGACGAACCCACATGGTTCGAGCCTATGAGTATTGGCTGAAGTATGGGGCGCCAGCACATGCAGTCGGGCGGGGGCGCTGCCTAGGGTCGACTCATGACCCCGCCCAGCGCCCTTCCGGCCCCCCATGCCCCCTCGCTCGACCTCGGCGGCCGCACCGCCCTCGTCACCGGCGCCGCCGGTGGCATCGGCCGCGCCTGTGCGCTGCGGCTCGCCGCCGCCGGGGCCAAAGTGAGAGCGGTCGACCGGGACGCCACGGGCCTGGAGTCGCTCGCCGATCAGGCCCGGGGCCTCGCGGGCACCGTCGAACCGCACGTCCTCGACCTCACCGACCTCGACGCGGCAGAACTGGCGGCGGCGGGCACCGACATCCTCGTCAACAACGCCGGACTGCAGCTGGTGCGGCCCATCGAAGAGTTCCCGCCCGACGTCTTTCACACCGTGCTCACGGTCATGCTGGAGGCGCCCTTCCGTCTGATCCGTGGAGCGCTGCCCCACATGTACGGCCAGGAATGGGGCCGCATCGTCAACATCTCCTCGGTCCACGGCCTGCGGGCCTCCGCCTACAAGTCGGCCTATGTGGCCGCCAAGCACGGTCTGGAGGGCCTGTCCAAGACCGCCGCCCTCGAAGGCGCTCCGCACGGCGTCACGTCGAACTGCGTGAACCCGGCCTATGTCCGCACCCCCCTCGTCGAGAAGCAGCTCGCCGACCAGGCGCAGGCGCACGGCGTCCCCCCGGAGCGCGTCCTGAGCGATGTGCTGCTGCAGGACAGCGCGGTCAAGCGGCTCATCGAACCGGAGGAGGTCGCCGAGGCCGTCGCCTATCTGTGCAGCCCGCACGCCTCCTTCGTGACCGGCACCTCGCTCGTGCTGGACGGCGGCTGGACCGCGCACTGACCGGGCCCGCGCCCGTCGGGGACCGAGTTTTCCACAGGGCCGACCGGGCGGCCGGGCCATGAGGAATCCTGTGAGCATGTCTCGCGATCACGTGCAGTCCGCCGGGCGCAACGGCGCCGACGCGGCCGGAGCGGCGCTCGCCGCCGAAGCGGCCGTCATCGCGCCCGGCGGCGCGGAGGCGCCGTTCCTGGAGCTGCTGGCCAGGGGCGCGTCCGCCGATGCCTATGAGCAGCCGGTGCTGCTGGCGCGCGCCGAGGGCCGGCCGACCGAGGCGATCGCCGCGCTGGAGCGGGCCAAGCAGCTCGCGCTGCGCGTGCGGGCGGAGCTGGAGGGCCGGCGCCGCCGGGAGGCCGAGCTGTCCGCGCTCTTCGAGACGGCCCACGACCTCGCGGGTCTCAGGGACCTGGACTCCGTGCTGCAGGCGATCGTGCAGCGCGCCCGGTCGCTGCTGGGCACCGACGTCGCCTACCTCAGCCTGAACGACCCGGAGCGCGGCGACACCTATATGCGGGTGACCGAGGGTTCGGTCGCCGCCCGCTTCCAGCAGCTGCGGCTCGGCATGGGGGAGGGGCTGGGCGGTCTCGTGGCCCAGACCGCCCGTCCGTATGTCACCGACGACTACTTCAAGGACGGCCGCTTCCAGCACACCAACGCCATCGACAGCGGTGTACGGGACGAGGGTCTGGTCGCCATCCTCGGCGTGCCCCTGATGCTGGGTCCCCATGTCATCGGCGTCCTCTTCGCCGCCGACCGGCGCGCCCGGGTCTTCGAGCGGGAGCAGATCGCGCTGCTGGGCTCGTTCGCCGCGCTCGCCGCGGCCGCCATCGACTCGGCGAACATGCTCGCCGAGACCCGCACGGCCCTCGCCGGCCTGGAGCGGGCCAATGAGATCATCCGCGATCGCAGCGCCGTCATCGAGCGTGCCTCCGACGTCCACGACCGGCTCACGGAGCTCGTCCTGCGCGGCGGCGGCGTGCACGACGTGGCGGCCGCGGTGTCCCAGGTCCTCGACGGCACGGTCGAGTTCACCGAGGCCGCCGATGCCCCTGCTGAGCCGCTGGAGGCCTCCCGAGCGGAGGGCCACGCGGTGTGTCAGGGGGAGGACTGGATCGCCGCCGTCACGGCGGGCGGCGAGCTGCTCGGCGCGCTCGTCCTGCGCGGGCACCCCGGTCTGGACCCGGTCGACCAGCTCACCCTGGAGCGCGCCGCGATGGTCACCTCGCTGCTGCTGCTCGCCAGACGCTCCGCCGCCGAGGCCGAACAGCGGGTCCGCGGCGAGCTGTTGGACGACCTCCTGGACGCCCGCGACCGCGATCCGCGGCTGCTGCGTGAACGCGCGTTCCGGCTGCACGCCGACCTCGATGCCACCCATGTCGTGCTCGCCGCCCGGCTCGACGGCACCGCACCCGACGCCGACCAGGAGGCCGACGCCCGCCGCCGTCTGTGGTCCGCCGCCTCGCATCTGGCCGCGACCCGGCACGGCCTGGCAGCCGCCCGTGACGGCGGCACCGTTCTGCTGCTGCCGCTGAAGCCCGGGGACACCGCCACCGAACTGGCCCGCCGCACGGCCCGCCAACTGGGCACGGCGGTCCACGAGACGGTCACGGTCGGCGCCTCCGGCCCGGTGCGGGACCTCGCCGTCGCCCCGGACACCGTGGCCGCCGCCTATGCGGAGGGCCGGCGCTGTCTCGACGCCCTGCGCCTGCTCGGCCGCTCCGGTGACGGGGCCGCGGCCGAGGACTTCGGCTTCGTGGGCCTGCTGCTCGCGGGGGACAGGGACATCGCCGGATTCGTGGACCGCACCATCGGCGAGGTCGTCGCGTACGACGAACGGCGCGGCACCGACCTCGTGCGCACCCTCGACGCGTACTTCACCTGCGGCATGAGCCCGGCCCGCACCAAGGACGAACTGCACGTCCACGTCAACACCGTGGCGCAGCGCCTGGAGCGGGTCGCCCGTCTGCTGGGCGACGACTGGCAGAGCCCCGCCCGCGCCCTGGAGATACAACTCGCCCTGCGGCTGCACCGGTTGTCGGCACAGCACTGACCCCCGCACGCCAGGCGTACGGGGGTCGGCTGCCGCGGGTCACACCGTGCGGGCGTCCGCCGGAGCCGTGGCGGGCTGTTCGTGCACCGACGGCTCGACGTCGCTCAGGTCCCGGTGACGCGTCTCCTTGGCCACGCCGACGGCGAGGACCGTCAGGGCGGCCGCGGCGATGACGTACAGGGCGATCGGGGTGGAGCTGTCGTACTCCGACAGCAGCGCCGTGGCGATCAGCGGGGCCGGTGCGCCCGCCGCGACCGAGGCGAACTGCGCGCCGATGGAGGCACCGGAGTAGCGCATCCGGGTCGCGAACATCTCGGAGAAGAAGGCGGCCTGGGGCGCGTACATCGCCCCGTGCAGCACCAGGCCCACGGTGACCGCGAGGATCAGGTTGCCGAAGCCGCCGGTGTCGATGAGGGAGAAGAAGGGGAACATCCACAGCCCGACGCCGACCGCGCCGAGCAGGTACACCGGCCGCCGCCCGATCCGGTCCGACAGGGAGCCCCAGGCCGGGATGACCGCGAAGTGCACGGCCGAGGCGATCAGTACGGCGTTGAGCGCGGTCTGCTTGGAGACGCCGGCCGAGGTGGTGGCGTAGACGAGGATGAACGCGGTGATCACGTAGTAGCTGATGTTCTCCGCCATGCGCGCGCCCATGGCGATCAGTACGTCCTTCCAGTGGTGGCGCAGCACCGAGACGAGCGGCATCTTCTCGGCCACCGCGGTCCGGTCGGCCTTGCGGGCCTCGGCCCGCGCCAACGCCTCCTTGAACACGGGTGATTCATCGACAGAGAGACGTATCCACAAACCGACGATCACGAGAACGCCGGAGAGCAGGAAGGGGATCCGCCAGCCCCAGGACGTGAACGCGTCGTCCGACAGCAGGGCCGTCAGCGCGGACAGCACGCCGGTCGCGAGCAACTGCCCGGCGGGCGCACCGGTCTGCGGCCACGAGGCCCAGAAGCCGCGGCGCCGCGCGTCCCCGTGCTCGGACACCAGCAGCACGGCTCCGCCCCACTCGCCGCCGAGTGCGAAGCCCTGGATCAGGCGCAGGGTGGTGAGCAGCACCGGAGCGGCGGTGCCGACCGAGGCGTGGGTCGGCAGCAGGCCGATCGCGAAGGTCGCGCCGCCCATCATCAGCAGGCTCAGCACCAGCAGCTTCTTGCGCCCGATCCGGTCGCCGTAGTGCCCGAAGACCAAAGCGCCGAGCGGACGGGCGGCGAATCCGACGGCGTAGGTCAGGAAGGACAGCAGGGTGCCGACGAGCGGGTCGGAGTCGGGGAAGAAGAGCTTGTTGAAGACGAGAGCGGCGGCGGAACCGTAGAGGAAGAAGTCGTACCACTCGATCGTGGTGCCGATCAGGCTCGCTGCGACGATGCGCTTGAGGCTGGAGGGCGTCGGGGGAGCGGATGGTGCTGCGGAGGCCATGTGCGCCACTTCCTCGTGTGCGGTGGGGACGGGTGTGTGTCGGCATACCGTAGGAAGGGGCAGGTCAGGGGCACATGTGGCGGGGCTACATAGTTCTGGGTGCGGCTATGCGTGCGGCCACTATGCCCACGGCCCGTACGGGGACATCCGCGACGGCCAAGTCGGCTCGGTGCATCATTTTCAGTTCTTACTTCAAGCCTTGACTTAACACGATGGGTATTGCTTGGATCGCCGGGCATCGACTGAGAGGGGCAGGGGCTGTGGTGAGACGTAGCTTCACGACCTTCGCGGCCGTCGCGGCCACGACGCTGTCCGTGCTGGTGGGCACTGGACCGGCCGCGCACGCCGACCGGTCCACGAGCGGAGCCGCCCGGCACGGCCAGGTCGTGACCGGCACCTACTCCGCGGGCGGCACCCAGAGATGGCAGCCGCTGCCGGAGATCCGGACGGGCACGGACCGCGGAGGCCCCGTCGACGCCACGGTCGTCGCCGACCCCGGTGCGCTGCGGCAGAAGTACGAGGGCATCGGCTTCAGTCTCGACGAGACCAGCGTGTCCAACCTGTGGAAGCTCACCCCGGCCAAGCGCGAGGAGGCCGTCCGGCTGCTCGTCGATCCCAGGCACGGCGCAGGACTCGACCGGTTCCGGCTGACGATCGGCAGCCCCGACCTCATCGAGCATCTGCCGTTCTGGTCGGAGGACGACCTGCCCGCGGGCGTCAAGGACGACTTCGGGCTGAAGCACTTCTCCATCCAGCGCGACATCGACCTGCACATCATCGACACCATCAAGCTCATCCAGCGCTACAACCCCCGCGCCACGTTCTTCGCGTCGGCATGGAGCGCACCGGCGTGGATGAAGACGAACAACCGGTTCACGGGCGAGGTCGCGCTCAAGCCCGGAAGCACCACGGACTACTACCAGGTCGGCAAGTTGCGCGACGACTGCATCGACGTCTTCGCGCGGTACTACGTCAAGTACGTGCAGGCGTACGCCAAGCACGGCATCCGGGTCGACGCGTTGACCCTGCTGAACGAGCCGGGCATGGACGTCGTCTATCCGGCGATGGACATCAGCGTCGCGCAGCAGCAGAAGCTGGCGCTGGCGATGAAGCGGGAGTTCAGGGCCGCGCGGCTCAACACCCACCTGTACGTGCATGACTTCAACTTCTGGGACTGGCACGACCCCAACAGCACGGCGACCAAGAACTACTACCGCATCTTCGAGGACGCGCCCGACGGCTCGGTCACCGGCAAGCAGGTCCGCGACGCGGCCGACGCCATCGCCTTCCACCCCTACTGGGGCGACCCGAGCGTGATGCGCGACGCCTACGAGGAGACCGGGAAGCCGGTCGAGATGACCGAGACGAGCGACCTGTCGCCGTCGACCGTCCTCGACTACTTCCGCCTGGACGCCGGTTCCTACATCCTGTGGGCGCAGACCACCGACCAGGACGGCGGCACACTGCACTGGACGCCCGCCCGGGACAACGACATCGACTGGGACCAGGTCGCCGCCACCACCAAATGGCCCGACCGGCTGGTGAAGGTGAACACGCTCACCAGGGACTTCTCCGTCCGCGACGAGCTGTACCCGCTGGGGCAGTTCGCCAGGTACCTGTCGCCGGGCGACGTGCGTCTGGAGTCGAGTGCCGCGCAGAACGGCGTCAGCAATGTGGTCTACCGCTCCGGGAGGAACGGTTACGTCGCCGTCCTCGGCAACGGCTCCGACAGCGACCGCAGGGTCCGCGTCGTCGTCGGCCGCCAGACGTTCGTGGTGACCGTGCCGGCCGGGTCCTTCGCCACCTACCGGTGGAAGGGCCACGCCCTGTAGGGCTCCACCCTGGACTGCCTGCGCCTCAGCGCCGCCTCCGGACGGCCCTGGCCGCGCGCCACAGCATCCCTGACCGCGGCCTTCGTACACGCCGTGAGGGACTGGTGTGGGTGGGTTCGGCGGGAGAGTGGCTCGTCGGGCCCTGGTTGCTCATGGTCGCTCTCCTGGCAGTCGGGGTAACACCCCTGACCCTGGCGGGAGTTCGTATGGAAATTGTTAGGCGAGCATGAGGAATCGCTGACAAAGCGCCGGGCCGTGCCGCTCCCTGCCGCCCTCAGCCGGTGGTCGTGGCGAAGCGTCTGCGGTATTCGGTCGGGGTCGTCCCCAGATGGCGGGCGAAGGCGCGGCGCAGGGTCTCGTCGCTGCCCAGCCCGCTGCGCCGCGCGGCCGCGGTGACGCTGTGCCCGTCGAGCAGCAGTTGCTGCGCCCGGTCGAGGCGGACCCGCTCGACCCAGCGCGCGGGTGTGGTGTTCAGCTCGGCCTGGAACAGCCGGGCCAGATGCCGGGTGCTGACGGCCGCGGATGCGGCCATGGCGGGCAGGCTGTGGTCGGCGGCGGGGTCGGCGAGCACGGCCGCGACGATCGGGCCGAGCACGTCGCTGCGGGCGGGCGGGGTCTTTAGGGCCGTGGAGAACTGCGACTGGCCGCCCGGGCGTTGCATGAAGACGACCAGTTCGCGGGCGGCCTCACGGGCCACGTCCGCCCCGTGGTCGTCCTCGACCAGCGCGAGGGCGAGGTCGATGCCCGCGCTGATGCCCGCGGAGGTGACGTACCGCCCGTCGTGGATGTGCAGGGCGTCCGGCTCGACCCGGACGCGGGGGTAGCGGCGGGCGAGCGTCCCGGCGTGGCGCCAGTGCGTCGTCGCCCTGCGGCCGTCGAGCAGCCCCAGCTCGGCCAGGACGAACGCGCCGCTGCACACCGACGCCACCCGCCCTGCCCGCTCGGCGAGTTGGGCGGCCGCTGCCAGCAGTGCCCGGTCCGGGGGCCGCTCCGCGAGCACGTCGGCGCCCGCGACGACGAGCGTGTCGACCCGGCCCACCTGGTCCGCGGCGACGGTCCGTGCCAGCGCCGGGCCCGAGGAGGTCGTGACCACGCCACCGGAGGGCGAGACCAGCACCGGCTCGTAGGAGCAGCCGAGGCGCCGCGCCTGGCTCAGCACCTCCAGGGGGCCGCTGACATCGAGGAGGGTCACCCCGTCGAACGTCAGGAAGGCGACGCGGTGCGTCATGTCTGAATCTGTGGGTTGCCCGGCACAAAGGACATGGCGCCAGCATAGGCCACACCACGAATCTGAAGGAGGTCACTGATCGAGCAGGCCGAGGAAGGCGGACATCATGAGTGAAGAGATCGCGGGCGTACGGATCCCGGACAGCGCACTGGCACGGGAGGCGACCGAGCTCGTACGGGATTCCGCCGCACCGCTGCTGTTCGACCACTCCCGGCGCGTGTTCCTCTTCGGGGCGCTGCGCGGCAGGCAACAGGGGCTGTCCTTCGACCCCGAACTGCTCTACGTGGGCGCGATGTTCCACGACCTCGGGCTGACCGAGCGGTTCCGCCGCACCGATCAGCGCTTCGAGATCGACGGCGCCGACGAGGCCCGCAGCTTCCTGCACCGGCACGGCATCACCGGCGAGCCGGCCGACCGGGTCTGGACGGCGATCGCGCTGCACACCACGCCGGAGATCCCCCTGCACATGGCGCCCGAGGTCGCCCTGGTCACCCGGGGCGTGGAACTGGACGTCCTCGGCATCGGCTACGACACCGTCTCCGACGAGGAGCGCGCGGCCGTCACCGCGGCCCACCCCCGCCCCGACTTCAAGAACCGGATCCTCGCCGCCTTCACCGACGGCATCAAGGACCGCCCCGCAACGACGTTCGGCAACGTCAAGGCGGACGTACTGGCCCACTTCGTGCCGGGCTTCGTACGGGGCGACTTCGTCGAGGTCATCAAGGGCTCCAACTGGCCCGAGTAACGGCCGCGCGGCGGGGCGACGTCAGCCGGGACTGTCGCACAGGGCGTGGTCGACGAGGGCCTTGGTGGCGCGGTTGAGGGCGGCCAGGTCGGGCGGCGCCGTGGTGGTCGTGACGGAGACGGTCACGGCGCGCCTGCCGTCCGCGCTCACGGCGGGACGGGTGTGGACGCCCGCCCCGTCGCCCTCGTGGGTGTAGTAGAAGCCGCCGCAGGTCAGCGGGATCCTGCGCAGCCCGAGGCCGTAGGTGCCCTCCGGCATCTCGGCCACGTCCTCCGGGTCGTCGGTCCGCTGCACGGTCTGCCGCATCTCACGCCACTGCGCGGCGGGCAGCAGCCGGCCGCCGGCCAGGGCGCGGAAGAAGGTGTCGAGGTCGGCGGTCGTGCTCACCACACCGGAGTCAGCGGTGTGCTGGAAGCTGTGCTCGGTGATGTCGAGGCGCTTGCCGTCGGGACCCGTGAGATACGCGTTCACGTGCGGCTCGGGCAGGTAGGGGTTGAGCCCCGGGATCGAGGTGTCCCGCAGTCCCAGCTTCGCGATCACCCGGTGCTCGATCAGCTCCCGCCAGCTCGCACCTCCGGCCTTCTCCGCGATCATCGCGGCCAGCAGGTAGTTGGTGTTCGAGTACGCCCACCGGGTGGCGCCGCCCGGCCGCGGCACGAACACCGGCCGGTGCCTCATCGCCACCGCGACCAGATCGGCGGCCGGGGTGGCGTCGTGGCGGTCCTCGTCGAAGTGGTTGATCAGCCGGTCCAGGATCGCAGGGTCGTCGATGTAGTCGTACAGACCGCTGGTCTGGCGGAGCAGGTCGCGGACGGTGATACGACTGCCGTCGTTGCCGTTGCCCGCGACGACGCCGGGCAGCCAGTGCTCGACGGAGTCGTCGAGCGACAGCCGCTTCTCCGCCGCGAGTTGGAGCACGACGGTCGCCATGAACGTCTTGGTGGTGCTCGCGGCACGGAAGTGCGCGTTCCACGGGATCGGGTCCGAGGAGCCGGCCGTACGGGTGCCGATGCGTGCCATGAGCGGCCCGTGCTTCGTCCCGTCGACCCTGGCCAGCACGTTCACATCGCCCCCTCCGGCCTGCCGTACGGCGGCCAGATCCTGTTGGAGGGCGGCTCGGCCGTACGCACGCCTCTCGTCCGGGTGTCCGGACGGGTGCCCGGCGGTGGCGGCCGTCGCGGCCATGGGTGAGGCCAGGGCGAGCAGCGCTGCGGCCAGTACGGCGGCCCGTACCTTCTTCGATGTCGGCATCTGCATGGTCGTATCCCCCGTGTCGTGAGCCTCGGGCTACAGAAATCGGTCGGTGACGATCACCAGCGAACCGGATCCGGAAGCGGGTGGGGATGGGCCTGCCCTCCCGATGAGGGGTGTACGTAGGTCCACTGCGAGGTCCGGCCGCAGCGGCTATGTGCGGTGAACTGCCGTGGCGGAGGCGAGCGTTGCGGCGGCGAGGGTGCCCCACAGGGCGGTCGCGCCGTAGGGCGCGAGGGCGGTGATGACCGCCGGGGAGACGGCCAGTCCGAAGCCCGTGGACAACTGGAAGCGGGCCAGGCTACGCCCCAGGGCGTGGGGCGGGGCGAGGGCGGTGACGAGCGCGGTGGCGCTGCCCGCGTAGACGATCTCACCGATGGTGCAGAGCACGGACACCGCGGCCACGGCCGGGGCGCCCCAGCCGTGGCCCAGCGAGGTGGCCGCGAGGAAGCCGAGGTAGGACGCGGTGAGCACCACGCCCGCCAGGGCCAGCACCGTGCGGCGGGAGAAGCGGGACATCATCACCGTGAGCGGCACCTGAAGGGTGACCACGAGCACCGTGTTGGCCACGAATACGGCCCCCGCCCACACCTGGGATGCGTGCAACTGCGTCTCCAGGACCAGGGGGAGCGCGATCTCGGGGACGTTGAGGCAGAAGACGTAGATCACGTTGGCGGCCAGCAGGGCGGGCATCCGGGGTGCGGGGCCCTGCGGGCCGCCCTCCGCAGGGGGAGCCGATGGCTGCGCGCGCAGATGGACCGACCACGCCAGGGCCGCCGCGGCGAGATAGGCGAGCCCGGTGACTGCGGCCAGCCACTGCAGTGCGACGGCACCGCCCGCCAGGCATGCGGTGGCGACCAGTGCTCCCACGCCGAGCGCGGCGTTGCGCAGGGCGCGGCCGGCGGCGAGGGCGGCGTCCCGCTCACGGCCGTGCGCGACCGTGGCCACGACGGCGGCGTGGGCGGCCGGCCACGCCTGGTTGCCGATGCCGAGGAAGAGGGCCGCCGCCGCGAACGGTCCAACGTGCCCCGGCGGGGCGGCCAGCAGGAGCGCCACGCCCACCACCCTCACCAGCATCGCCGTCGCCACGACCGTGCTACGGGCGCCCCGGTCCAGCCACCGGCCCACCCCGGGCATGCACGCCAGGCCCGCGACGATGCCGGCCGTCATGGCGACGCCGGTGGCGGGCGGGGAGAGCCTCAGCACCGTCACCCCGTAGAGCAGCAGAAAGGGGCGCAGCAGGCCGGTGCCGAGCGCGTCCACGGCCAGCGCGACGGCGTAGCGGGGACCTCCGGAAGCCTGTACGAGGGCATGAGGGCGGATGCCGGTGAGTGCCATGGCGTCAAACGCTGCGTTCGGTCGCCCGGTCGGGCACGTGGGTTGACGGACACCGTCAATCGACGCCGCCGCTCGCCGTCCGGTCGGCGATGATGAAGGGTGACCTTGAGGATCGACGTCAGCGGCGCGCCGTCCGAGCGGGTGCGGTTCGCCGCCTCCCCGCTGGCCGAACTGACCGCGATGCTGCACGTGCTGGCCGAGCCCGGGCACCATCCGCAGCTCGCCGACTGGGCCGCGGACGTCTGGGCCGGGATGCGGCCGGAGCTGGCCGAGCGGCTCCGGGAGGCGGAGTTCCTCTGGCGTTCCTCCCAGGCCGACTTCCTGATCCCCGCGCGGCCCCGGGCGACCCTCGCCGAAGAGCTGGACGACGTCGACCGGATCGACGACGAGACCTATGTGACCGCCGCGCTCGTCACCACGTGCGGCAGCAACCGGGTCCACTTCCGCGGGGCGTCGCCGCTCACCGACACGACCGCGCGCGAACGGGCCCTGGAGGTGGCCCAGGCCCGCGGCGCCCTGCAGGAGGCCTTCTCGGAACGGCTCCTCGCGGATCCGGCCACGGTGCGGGCGCGGGTGCGGCACACCCTCGAAGCATGCGCGGGCGCCTTCTTCGAGGACGCCTGGGCGGGTGTCGCCGTACGGCTCGCCAGCGACCTGCGCGTGAAGAACGACCTGCTGCAGCGCGACGGAATCCGTGCGGCCCTCGCGTCCGTCTCCGGCGCGGTCACCCTGGCCGAGGACGGCGACTGCATCATCGTGGACAAGGTGCAGGACAAGGCGACCGCCGCCCGTGGCGCCGGGGTCACCTTCATCCCCAGCGTCTTCGGCAGCCCGCACCTGGTGGCGGTGCACGCCCCCGGGTGGCATCCCGTGGTGCAGTACCCCGTGGCCGAGCCGGCACCGTCGGAGCCCGTGTCCCTGGAAACGGTCACCCTACGGCTGGAGGCGCTCGCCCATCCCGTACGGCTGCGGCTGCTGCGCACGCTGGCCCGCGGCCCGCACACCACCAGCGAGCTGGCCCACTTCTGGGAACTGACGCCCCCGGAGGTCTCCCGTCACCTCACCGTCCTTCGCCGAGCGGGCCTGATCACACCCCGACGAGAGGGTCGTTATGTCCGCTACACCCTCAACCTCCCGGATCTGACGGCACTGGGCACCGACGTACTGAGGGCCGTCTTGCGCTGAGTCGGCCCCATGTGACACTCACCACAGCCCCGCGTCGCCGGTTCCCACCCTGATCTGCGACAACACACGTCTCAGCCCCGGCTCTTGGCACACCCGTCCGAAGAACTGTTATCCGGGACCGTCCGAACGGTCTCCCAGGTATCGGGCAGGATCGTTCGACGTCGACGACGGGAAGCTTTCATGAGTACACAGCGCACGACGGGGCCGGTGGCCCTGGTGGCCGCCGCCCGAGGGGGCGATCCGGAGGCTCAGGACGCCCTGGTCAGCGCGTGTCTCCCGCTCGTCTACAACATCGTGGGCCGGGCGCTGAACGGCTCGGTCGACGTCGACGACGTGGTGCAGGAGACCATGCTCCGGACCCTGGACGGTCTTGAGCGGCTGCGCACCCCCGAGAGCTTCCGCTCCTGGCTCGTCGCCATCGCGATGAACGAGATCCGCAGGCACTGGCAGGACCGCTCGCTCGCCCCGGGCACCGTGGAGGAGGCCGAGGAACTCGCGGACCCCGGGGGCCGACTTCGTGGACCTGACCATGGTGCAGCTGCAGCTGTCGGGCCAGCGCCAGGAGACGGCCCGCGCCACGCGCTGGCTGGAGCCGGACGACCGGGGCCTGCGGTCCCTGTGGTGGCTGGAGTGCGCGGGTGAGCTGACCCGCGCCGAGGTCGCCGCTGCCCTGCAGCTGTCGCCCCAGCACACGGCCGTACGGGTGCAGCGCATGAAGGCGCAGCTGGAGGCGGCCCGTGTCGTGGTGCGGGCGCTCGCCGCCAAGCCCCCGTGCGGGGAACTGCGCGGGGCACTGGCCACCTGGGACGGTCGCCCCTCGGCACTGTGGCGCAAGCGAATAGCCCGGCACGCCCGCGGCTGCGTCCAGTGCAACGGGCTGTGGAGCGGGCTGATGCCCGTCGAGGGACTGCTGGCCGGCCTCGCGCTGGTCGCGGCGTCGCCCGCGTTGTCGGCGAAGATCCGCGCTGCCGTGGGTGCGACGACCGAGGCCGCGATGAGTGAAGCCGCGATGGCGGCACCTGGCCCGGCCTCGTCCTCCTCCGGCGGCCGTGCCGGATCCGGCCGCGGCGGCGGACATCGTGCCGCGCGAGGACGCGCGGTGTCCCGCGCCGAGGCGCGCCGCCGTCGGCGCAACCGGCGCCGGGCCGTCGCGGGCACCGTCGTCGTGGCCTGTGTCGCGGGCGGCGGCCTCTGGTACTTCGGCACGGACTCCGGGCCCGCCACCACCGACGAGGCGACCGCCGAGCACTCCGCGGACGCACCGGTCGCGGACCTCTCGAAGTCGAGCGCCCTGGAGACCTCCCCGCCCGCCTCCATATCCGCGTCGCCCTCCGCGTCCCGTACGAAGAAGGCGAGCGCCTCCAAGACCAGGCGCCCGGCCAAGAAGGCCGCGCCGACGCCCCGGCCGGCCGGCATCCCCTCCCGGACCGCTGCCGCCGCACCGCAGTCCTCGCCGACACCGTCGGACACCGTCGCGCAGGTGGTCGCGCTGGTCAACCAGGAGCGGGCGAAGGCCGGTTGCGGTGCCCTCACCGAGGATCCGCTGCTGGAGAAGGCGGCGCAGGACCACTCCGACGACATGGCCGCCCGCGCCTTCTTCGACCACACCAACCCGGACGGCGCCGACCCCGGGCAGCGCATCACCGCCGCGGGCTACAAGTGGTCCACGTACGGCGAGAACATCGCCCAGGGGCAGCAGACCGCGGAGGCGGTGATGGAGTCCTGGATGAACAGCCCCGGTCACCGCGCCAACATCCTCAACTGCTCCTTCAAGGACATCGGCGTGGGCATCCACAAGGGCTCGGGCGGCCCGTGGTGGACACAGGACTTCGGCGCGAAGCTCTGAGGCCTACGGGCCCGGCGGGCCAAGGGAGTTGAGCGGGCGGCTCAGCGGGCTCAGTGGTCGAACGCGAACCAGTTGACGTTGACGAAGTCGCCGGACTGGTCGCTCGCGAAGGTCAGATACACGGTGTGGGTGCCGGTGACCCCGGAGACGGCCGTGCTCTTCGTGGTCCAGGTCTGCCAGCCGCCCGTGCCGGTCACCTCGATGCTGCCGACGGGTTCGGCGGTACGGGAGTTGAGCCGGATGTCGATGCGGCCGCCGACACCGTCGGCGGCACCGGACGCGAGCCGCACGCGGACCCGCGTCGCTCCCTTCGCGCCGAACGCGACCCTGCCGTACGCGACCCAGTCGCCGTCGCCCACCGAGCCGACGTCCTCGCCGCCGCCGGTGTCCCCGGTGACCTCGACGGCGACACCGGAGGCGGCGTCGTACGCCTCGGCCTGCACGGGCTGGTACGCGTCGGTCGTCGTGCCGCGCGAACCCGGCGGCGTCCAGACGTACGTACCGACGGTCTTCGCCGGCAGGGTGTGCGTGAGCTGCTGCCGGCCGCTGCGCAGGGTGAAGTCCTGTGCCGTGGCAGTGCCGTTGACGACGACGGTCGCGACCGTGCCGTCCGGGTTGCGGTAGGCGACCGTGCTGACGGTGCCGGTGTTGCCGTAGTCGCTGAAGATCCGGTGGGCGCCGCGGTGGATGAACTTCGAGAACTGGGCGAAGAAGTAGTACTCGGGCAGGGCCCAGTAGAGGTCGCGGTCGTCGAGGCTCTGCACGAACGGGGTCGGGTCGGGCGTGCCGAACTGCTGGGTGGCCCGGTTCTGGTCGAGCAGCGTGACCCACGAGATGTAACCCGTCGACCAGCTGCGCAGATAGCGGGCGATGCGGTCGGCGCCCTCCGTGCCCCACAGCATCCGCTCGGTCAGCACCATGTCCAGGTCGGGGTAGCTGGTCTTCATCAGCGACATCGTGCTCGGGTCCCCGGAGTAGTCGTGCCAGGCGATGCCGTCGGTGTCGCGGTAGGTGTCGGTGTAGCCGGCGTCCCTGCTGCCGAACATGTCACCGAGATAGGACCCGGTGTCGCCGAAGTTCCAGTCCCACGCCCAGATCCGCGTGGTGATGCCGTGCGCGTCGAACTCCTCGCGCAGTGCCTCGACGAACCGCTTCGCCTGCTGCGCCGAGACGAGCATGCTCGGGTAGTGGCCCGCGGGCCAGCCCGGTTCGTTCTGGGGCGTCACGGCGTGGATGTGGATGCCCTGGCCGGCATACGCCTGGACGACCTTGCGGTAGTAGCGGGCGAGGGTGGGGACGTGCTCGTCGAGCAGGTGGCCGTCGATGAGGCTGTTGTTGTCCTTCATCCAGGCCGGGGCGGTCCAGGCGGTGCCGCAGATGGTGAGCTCCGGATTGATCCGGAGGGCCTCCTTGAGGGTCGAGATGATGTGGTTGTCGATGTCCCTCTGAATGGAGAACCGCGACAGCGTCGGATCGGCCGGGCCGTCGTCGTACGTGTAGAACTCGCCGTGCGTGAAGTCGGACGTGCCGAAGCAGATACGGGTGAGGTCGAAACCGGCGCCCTCGCGGGGGTCGAAGAGCGCGCGAAGGGCCTTGGTGCGGGCGCCCTTGCTCATCAACGACAGGTTGTGGATGGTCGAGTCCTCCATGGAGACGCCGACGCCGAGCATGCGCTGGTACGTCTTTCCCGGGTCGACGTTGATCACCGTGCCGAAGTCCCTGCCCGCCGGGGTCAGCGCGAGGTCGTCCTGCCGGCTGAGTCTGTGCGCGACCGAGGCGAGGCCGGTCGCCGGATCCGTGTACCAGGTGGCGCTCTTGGGGGCGTAGCCGGGCGCCGTGGACTCCGAACTCCAGGTCACCTCGACCTTGTCGGCGCCGTGGTGGCCGCCCGCGTCGGCGCTCGCCTGTCCCGGCAGAGCGAGCGCGGAGCCCGCCGCGGTCACGGCAGCGGCGGCCATGAACGTACGGCGGCTGAGCGGGGCACGGTCCGGCTCCTGCGGGAACGGCTGCGCCGGCGGCAGGGAGGCAGACGTGGACATGGGCGTCTCCTTGAGGGGGGTCGGGGCTCGCCGTCCTGTGAGGTCACGAATTAATTTAAGAACTAATGGAAGCCTCCGCGGAACGTCAAGGTCTCGAACACGGTTGATCGAATCCGCGCTGCGCCGGGCGCCGGGCTCAGTGCTGATGCGGCTGCTGCGGCTGCCCGTAGGACTGGCCGCTCCGACCGCCGGCGGCCTGCGCCTGCATCTGGTCGGCCTGTTCCCTGGTCAGCTTGTGCTCCGTGCCGCAGAAGGTGCACTGCGTCGAGTACTTCGTCGAGATCGGGAACAGGGGCACGAAGAACAGCGTGAACTTGGTGACGTGCTTCTTGAGCGTGTGGGCGGAGGGATTGCCGCAGTTGCCGCACACCAGCGTCAGGATCGCGAGCTGGTAGAGGTACCCCTTGGTACCGAAGATGATCATGCTGGCGGCCTCCCCGATCTGTGTGTCCGGCCATCGTGTCACGCAGCGGCAGAAGGGGAGAGGCCGGCGGGCACCTGGGCGGCAGGTACCCGGGCGGACCGAGGCGCCGTCCCTCAGCGCACCGGGAAGCCGAAGGAGTAGCCCTGCTGCTTCAGCCAGGGCAGGCATTCGCGCAGGGCGGCGACGGTCTGTGAACGGTCGCCGCCGGCGTCGTGGAAGAGGATCGTCGGGCCGTTGGCCACCTCGCTCCTGACGGTGGCGACGATGGCCTCGGTGCCGGGGCGCTCGAAGTCCTTGGTGTCCACGTTCCAGCCCAGCGGGCGCATCCCCTGCTTGGCCGCGAGGCTCCGGCTGTACGGCGTGAACGCGCCGCCCGGCGCGCGGTAGTACTGCGGCCGTACGCCCCCGGAGGCCTTGGTGATCATGTCCGCGGCGTCCAGGATCTGCTGGGACTGGTACGACTCGGCCTTCTTGTCCATGGTGGTGTCGTGCGACACGGTGTGGTCGCACAGCCGGTGCCCGGCCGCCACCACGGCCTTGACCAGATCCGGGTGGGCCTGCGCCTGGGTGCCGACCATGCAGAACGTGGCCTTCACGCCGTTCTCCTCAAGCACTTGGAGGACCTGCGGCGTCCAGACCGGGTCGGGGCCGTCGTCGATGGTGATGTTGACGCCGTGCGGCCCCTTGTCCGAGGCATGGGCGATGGACACCGGGACCGTGCGCGGAGCGGAGGGGTGCGCCGAGGCTCCCGCCTGCTCGTCGACGGGACCGGCCTGCGCGGTCCACACCGAGGTGGCAGCCGCCACCGCGGTCACCCCGACCGCCGCCGCGATCACCCGGCCGTACCATCCCCGCCCGCCATGCCGTGCCATGTCCGCTCCGCTCCCTGCCGTCCCGGTGGTGTTCGTGCACCTGTCAGGACGAAGATCGAGTGGCGCGGGATCCGGCTGTTACTGATCACGGACAAATTCGCGGGAGTTCCGAGACGCGGCACGATCACCGACGGGTGCCTGTCACGGGCGCAGCGGGCTGCACAACAGGGCCGCGGGGCCCGGTGAACTGCCCAGACGCGTGGTGAACGCGATGCCGGCGGCGTACTCGTCGGCGGCGCACTGCCCCTTGTAGTGCCCCTGCGCGAAGTCACCGCCCGCCCCGTCGGAGGGCCGGTTGTCGGAGCGGTCGAACCACACGGTCCGGCCGGAGAGGCCCAGCGGGACGCGGGCGGGTACGCACAGAGCCGCCGACACGCGCTCACCGCGGCGGCTGTAGCCGATGAGGAACTGCCCTGCGGGGCACTGGAGTTTGGTGTAGCCGCCGGCCCAGTCGCCGCCCGCGGGGACATGGCGTTCGTCGGTGACGACGGTCTGAGTGTCGCCGGCAGCGCGCAGGTCGCCGGCCGTCGTGTCGGTGCACAGGCCGCGCCCGCCGGTGTGACTGAGGCCTGTCAGCCGCAGGCCGTCGGGGCACACCGCCTTGTAGGCGCCGGAGTCCCAGTCGCCGCCGCCGCGCACCCGCAGCGACTCCACGGCGTCGCCGTGGTCGGTGGCGAGCATGCGCCACACGGGCGCCTGCGGGACGTCGCCGGTGCGGCTCGCGGCGGTCATGAGATGGTTCCAGGCAGGGGCCCGCCAGTCGTCCTGGTCGAGGATGCCGTACCGGTGCCCGGCCGTGTCGTAGCGCAGCAGCGCCCAGTCGTCGTGGCCCTCCCAGCCGACCAGCGGCCAGTACGCGAAGTCCGCGTCGTGGTCGGCGAAGTAGTCGGTGATGTTGCCGAACCAGGTTCGGGCCGCCGCTCCCGTCTCGTTCGCGCCGACGCCGAACTCGCTGATCCACACGGGCGCGGTGTAGTGCTGCCCCTCCGTGGTGACGAAGAAGGCCTGGTCGCCGAGGACTTGGTACAGCTGGTCGCGGGTCAGGTCCTGGTAGCGCGGGTCGTGGGTCTCACCGACTCCGGTGGCGCCGCTGTGCCGGGGGCCCGTGTAGCCGTAGAAGTGCGCGGAGTAGACCAGCTTGTGGGCGTCGACGAGGGTGTGCGACAGCGTGCGTGCGGGCGCGAGGGTGGGGCGGTCGTGCGGCAGTCCGTCGACGGGCAGGCCGGTCCAGTTGATGCCTTCCACGACGATGAGCAGGTCCGGGTTCGCCTCGGTGAGGATGCGGTCCGCGGCGAGTTGGGCGGCGGCGTACCAGTCGTGCTCGTCGCCGAGGCCCCAGTTGGGGTCGTCGAGGATGTCGCGGCGTACCTCGTTGTAGAGATCGGCGCCCACGACCCGCGGATCGGCCCTGTACCTACGGGCCATGAAGACCCAGTCGTCCGCCCACTGCGCGGTGGACTGGCTGCTGTTCCAGCGTTCGTTGCCGTCGATGCCGCAGCACCAACGCGTCGTGTTGGTGTGGTTGTTCAGGACGACGGCGAACCCGTCGCCGGTGAGGGCGGCCACGACCGCGTCGTAGACCTCCAGGGGCGTCTTGCCGCGCAGCTGCGGATTGGCGGCGACTGCCGTGTCCGGTACGGGAGTTGTCGCGTGGATCATCTCGTTGGAGAACGGCAGCCGGATGCTGTTGATGCCGAGTTCGTGGAAGTCGGCGAGGAGGTCGGACAGCGGGGCGCGGTCCAGGCCGAGAGGGATGCCGTACGAGTTCTGGCCGGCGTGGTGGTTGGCGGGATCGGCGGTGCTGCCGCTTCCGGTCCAGGAGCCCTGAGCGCCGTCCCAGTTGGCCGACTTGAGGCGGAAGCGGTGGCCCTGGGCGTCGACGATGTAGCGGCCGCGGGTGGAGAGGGGTGGTTGCCAGGTGTCGGTGAGTGGGGGAGCGGTGTGCGCGGTCAGGTCGACGGGGGAGTCGGCGGGAGGCCGTTCTGTGGCTACGGCGGACGGTGCCGTGTTGAGCAGCGCGAAGGACAGGGTCAAGGCTGTCAGGAACTTGACAAATCTGTCGGTCTGCATCCGGTCCTCCGGAGTCCGCGGCGGGAAGGCGATGGGCCGATCGACGAGTGGCGGCTGACACCCTATGAATGAACGGGCGTCAGGTCGATAGGGAGTTGGGGCGCGGTGGCGTCTGCCGCGACAGCGGGGAGGGGGTCGTGGCCGCGACCGGAGCTACGTCCGGCGCGGGTATGCGCAGGCGCGGTCGGGGGATCCGCATTCGGGTGCTGACGGGGGACGGCGTCGACAACACCGCGGGGCGGCGCCGGGGAATGGGCTGCGCCACCTCGTTGCACCCGGTGAACTCCCCGCCGCCGTCGCCGCGTTCGATGAGCCGTGCACAGCGCCTCGCCGCCGAGACGGCGGGACGCCTCCCCCCCCGCGAACCGCCGGAGGCCGCCATCAAGCCGCCGGGTGGATCAGCCCCGACTCGTAGGCGAAGGCGACCGCCTGGACGCGGGCGCGGGCGCCGATCTTGGCGAGGATGTGGCTGACGTGGGACTTGACGGTGGTCGGGGCGATGGAGAGGCGCAGGGCGATCTCGCTGTTGGACCAGCCGGAGGCGACGGCGGTGAGGACGTCGCGCTCGCGCTGGGTGAGGTTGTCCAGCCCGGCGTCGCGCCGCAGCGGGCGGGGGGCCGGCTCGGCGCGGACCGCGTCGATGAGTGCGCGGGTCAGGGTGGGTGTGATCACGGCGTCGCCCGCGGCGACGACCCTGATGGCGGCGGTCAGTTCCGCCGGGGAGGCGTTCGTGAGGAGGAACCCGTCGGCGCCGGCGCGCAGGGCGGCGTTCGCGTGGCTCTCGTCGGTGGCCGAGGCCAGGACGAGGACGCGGGGTGGGGTCCCTTGCGTCCCCTGCGTCGCTTCGGCGAGGGCGGGTTGGGCGGTCGGGAGGAGACGCTGCGGTCGGGCGATGCGGCGGACCAGGTCGATGTCGTCCGTGTCGGCGAGGCGGATGTCCATCAGTACGACGTCCGGGCGGAGCGCGGCGCTCATGGCGACCGCCTCGGCCCCGTCGGCCGCTTCGCCGACGACGGTCAGATCGGACTCGGCGCTCAGCAGCAAGCGCAGGCCGAGGCGCTGAAGAGACTGGTCGTTGACGACGAGTACGGAGACCATGTCTGTCCTTCCCCACACTCTAAACGAAACTGTTTCGTTCACCTGATGGGTACAGTACCCCGCACAGCTATCGAAACGACATCGTTCACCTTATGGTTTGAGTCACATCTCGCCGCGGTCAGGGCTCCCGGTGCTCGTGCGCCGCCCGCTCCAGGTCCGCCGCCTCCGCCTCGGCCAGCCGCTGCTCGGCCGCTACGTCGATGGAGCGGGTCAGCAGCCAGTAGAGCCCCGCGGAGACGGGCAGCCCGATGAACAGGGAGATGTCGGCGCCGTCGAGCGCGTCGGCGATGGGCCCGGTGTAGAGCGTCCCGACGGAGAAGAAGGGGATCATGACGACAAAGCCGACCGCGTAGGCGATGATGCCGTGCCAGCCCCAACGGCCGTAGATGCCACGGGGGTTGAAGATCTCGGCGATGGCGTAGTGGCCGCGGCGCACGACGTAGTAGTCCATGAGGTTCACCGCGGTCCACGGGATGAAGAGATAGAGGACCAGCAGCAGGAAGTTGTTGAAGTTCTCGAGGAAGTTGGAGGTCGCGGCGAGCGCGCCGACCAGGGAGAGCGCGGCCGTGAGCCCGATGGTCACCAGACGCACGCCGAGGGTCGGCCGCACCCGCTTGATCGAGTCGATCGCGCTGATCAACGTGAGCGATCCGCCGTACATGTTGAGCGCGGTGACCGAAACCAGACCCAGGACCGCGAAGAGCAGCACGATCGCGCCGAACCCGCTGAACACCTTGTCGCCCGCCGCGTTGATCGACTCGATGGTGTCGAAGTCCTTGCCCGCCCAGGCGGCGAGCAGCGAGCCGAGGACCATCAGCCAGATGCCGCCGAGGGCCGAGCCGAAGTACGTCCAGTAGAAGGTCTTGCGGACGGTGACGCCCGGCGGGAGATAGCGCGAGTAGTCGGAGACGTAGATCGCCCAGCTGATCTGGTAGCCGGCGACCACACCGAACTGGGCGAGGAACGGCGTCCACTTGAAGGCGCCGAGGTCGAAGGAACCGGCCGGGTAGTGCAGCGTGACCAGGGCGCCCACGGTGAAGATCCCGAAGACGACCAGGAAGGAGTACGTCAGGAACTGCTCGGCCTTGTGGATGACGTCGTAGCCCACCAGCGCGATGACGAGGGCGACCAGGGTGACCACGACCACCCAGAGCTTGACCCCTCCGTGCACCGTGGTGTGCATCGCCTCCCCGGCGAGGATGGTGTTGAAGACGTTGAAGCCCGCGTACTGCACATAGGCGAACAGCCACACCAGCAGGGCGCCGACATAGCCGAACTGGGGGCGCGACTGGATCATCTGGGGCAGCCCGAGCTGCGGGCCCTGCGCCGAGTGGAACGCCATGAAGAAGGTGCCGATGACGGTGCCCGCCACGATCGCGATCAGCGACCAGATCAGATTGCCGCCCTCGGTGATGCTGATCAGACCCACGGCCAGCGTGGCGATCTGGGCGTTCGACATGAACCACAGGGGGCCGAGGTGCCACAGCTTCCCGTGGCGTTCGTCCAGCGGCACATAGTCGATGGAGCGGATCTCCAGACCCGACACGCGCGGTTCCGACGATGTGCTCACGAGGCCTCCAGAGTGTTGATCCACCCCTGTGGCCACATTCATGCCCCACGGCCACCCGGTCAAGCGGTCATTGCCGACCCTTGACCGGAGGGTTCACCGAGCCGGGAGCGCGGGGGCTTTGGGAGGGGCAGGTCGTGAGCGGCTCGCTGGTCACCGTGCCGGTGGGCAGTGCGGTGTACGAGTAGCACCGGGCCTGGTCGTATCCGGCGACCTGCACCACGACGACGGTGCGGCCCTCGTCGCGGGCGAGGGAGCGGGGGCTGCGGTGCTCCAGTGCCTCGGTGATCTCCCGGTCGGTGAGGGTGCCGTCGGCGTCGGCGTCCGCGAGCCTGGACCTGAGCCGGTCGGCCGAGGCGGCGAGCGCGGCTTGGGAGTCGTGGTCGCGGCTCTGTGCGGTGTGGTGCCAGGAGAAGAAGAACCAGGTCACCAGCACCCCGGCGAGCAGGACGAAGACCGTCACCGCCATGAGGAGACAGCCGGCCGTACGGGCAACGGGCCCGAACGACCGGCCGACCGGTTGCTGCCCGTCGGAGGTCACGGGGTCATCCTCCCGTATATCCCAGGCCGGGCAGCGCGTTCTCCACGACGTGCTCGTAGCCGGTGGTGCCCGCATTGTTGGGGTGGAAGGCCTCGCGGCTCAGACACGTCTGGCCGACGCCGGAGGCCGAGATGCACACACCGTTCGGGTCCCCGGCATGGAAGTCGCCGTCCCCGTTGGGACCGAGCACGATCTTGTTGATCCATTCGTCGCTGTCGCAGCCTCCGTGGCCCACGAACGCCGACACCGGATTGACGTACCCGACGTCGAGTCCGGAGGCATGCAGATCGTCGACCTTGGCCTTCTGGGCGTCGTCCATGTAGTTGGCGAGGGTGGCGAGATCGGCGGCCTCGTCACCGTCGATGTACCAGGAGCCGGTGCACTTGACGGTGCGGCTGAGGATCTCCGGGTAACCGACCAGCACAATCTTGGCCTTGGGGGCCCGTTGCGCGATGACCTGGAGGGTGGCGCCGATGTCCTCCTTCGTCTGGTCGATGAGTGCCTCGTACTTGTCGAGGAAAGCACTGCCGGAACAGTCGGTGAGATTGGCGCAGTCGGTGACCGCGTTCACGAATGCGCCGTAGTTGTTGCCGCCGATGGTGAGCGTCACCAGAGTGGTGTCCTTGGTCAGCACGCCGGAGTCCACCTGGGGGATCTCGCGGAACTCACCGTCTCCCTGGGCGATGCCGCCGTTCTGCCAGTAGCTGGTGTCGACGGTTCCGTCCACCTGCCACGTATGGGCGCCGGAACACGCGACGAAGCCGAGTTCCGCGCTCGGGCTGTAGTTGTCGGACAGCAGCGCCAGGCTCGCGGACGTCCCCGGCAGGACGAGCTTGCGCGGCCAGGCATTGCTGCTGCGGCGGCAGGCGTTCCAGTCGACGGTGCCGTGTTCCTGGTTCGAGGATTCGTCGTACGAGCCCGCGCCCTCGCCGGAGGAATAGGAGTCGCCGAGCGCGGCCACGATGTGCCGCGGCTTGGCCGGCAGCCACTGGAAGCCCACCGCGTCCCAGGCGACGTCGTTGTCCGCCTGTCCCTCGGGCGTGTAGTTGGACAGCGTGACGCCTTGGAAGTCGGAGCCCGAGGTGAAGTGGTAGATGCCGAGGCTCACCCACTGGTTCTTGTGGGAGACGGCGTTGATGATCCGATTGTGCGTGGTGCCGTCGCCGAGATGGATGGTGTAGACGGCCTGTTGACTGCCGGAGCCGGTGTTCGGCAGGTGCACCAGCACGCGTGTCCACGAGGTGCGCTGGGTGGTGAGCTTCCATGTGCCGGTGACGGCCATGGCGCCGGAGGCGTTGCCCGGGTCGGTGTCGGGATCGGTGAGGCCGGCGAAGGCACCGTGGGAGTCGTCGCGGGCGTGGGCGTACCAGAAGTGGTCGCCGAAGCCGCCGCCGATCTGGTGCAGATCGCCCTTGGCCTCGTAGTGGTTCGCGGAATCGGCGTTGAAGTGGAAGCTGAGGGTGCCGGAGTTGGTCCAGCCCGACTTGCCGCACCCGTCGGTGAAGGCCGGAACACTGCCGGCCACGTCGTCGACGACGGTGAAGCCGAGGTCGGAGTTGTCGCACATCGTGCCGGCACCGTTGTTGCCGTTGCCGAGTTCGGTCCTGAGGGTCTTGTAGGTCAGGTACTCATGGCCGCAACTGGTGGGGCAGTAGACCTTCCAGGTGGTCTGAGTCGCGTGGTACCAGTGCGGCGGGTCGCACGTCTCGCCGAGATGGTCGATCTCGCAGCGGGGCGGGTCGGCCGGATCACAGTCGTTGACCAGCGGGTCGCAGAACGTGTCGAGGTCCGGCTTGACCGTGGAGCGGTCGGTGTCGGAGTCCCACCAGGCCGGCGAATAGCCCGCGGTGTTGCTGTTGTTGGCGGTGCCGTCATCGGCGTAGGCCCGCCCCGTGTCGATCGGCCAGGCGCCCCAGCCGAGAACCTTCTCCTCGTACGGCCAGTCCTGCGGATGCCCGGCGTCGGCATAGGTGTTGCCGTCCAGGAAGGCATGGCGGTCCGGCGGGTAGAGCGGGTTGGAGGGGTTGTTCAGCCAGCCCAGGCCCCAGTTGGCGCTCGGGTTGGCCGGAACGTAGTAGTTGAGGCCGGAGTTGTAGTCCCACAGTGCGGCGAACCAGTTCTCCGGGGCCGCCGGGTCGTCGGTGTTCAGCCGGATGCCGCCGGGGGTGATCGCGGTGTCGTGCAGCTCGTTCCACTTCGTGGAGAGCGTGCGCGCGGCCACGGCGATGTTCGAGGTGTAGTCGAGCGCGATCGCCTTCTGCTGGGCGGCCGGCAGCTCGTCCACCTCGCCCGTCTTCATCCCGTCGGTCTGCTGGCCGATGCCGTAACCGCAGTCGGTCTTGGACCAGTCGATCAACCAGTGGTCCTCGGGGGTCGCCGGGTCGCTCGGATGGCCGTAGAAGCCGTTGGTGCTGGCGAGCGTGGAGCTGGTCTGGCCGGGCAGGGCTCCGCCCTCGGCCTGCCACAGATTGGACTCCTGGGCCAGCACACCGAGGAGCACCTGCGCCGGGATGCGGCCGCCGTCGGTGCCCACCAGGCCGGGCAGCGGGAACATGCCCTGCGGATCGACGGTGCCGAGGCCGGCGGCGCTGCGCCAGCCGCCCTGGCGTACATAGGCACTGGTGAGGTTGCCGCGGACGGCCATGTCGACGGCCCACTCGACCTGGTTGGGGGTCGGCTGGTACGCCTGCTGGTTGGGGTCGTTGCGCGGCTGCGAGCACGTCCGGTCGTTGTCGACCGTGGAGTTCGGATCGCCGGCCGTTGCCGCACGCGCGGATGCGGTGGACGCAGACGCCGTGAGCGCCGGGGACACGGCCCCGCCCGCCTTCCTCGATCCGGCACCGGAGGCGCCGACCGTGAAGGCGAGCTTCTTGCCGGTCGCGGTCACATGAGTCTTGAGCTGCAGGGGAGCCGCCGTGTTCCAGGCCGTTGCCGCCAGCGGGTTGCTGACATGGCTGCGCAGGCTCTTCGACACGGCCTGGTCGATGGCGAGCGCGCCGGTGGAGGACACCGTGGCCCGGGCCGAGGCCTTGAGCCGGTGCACGGTGGCGGGCAGGGACGCCGTGGAGGTGGGAGTCCCGGTGAGGAAGACCCGTCCGGAGGTTCCGGCTGCCAGTCCCAGTGAACCGACGGGGCCTTGAGCGAGGGTGCTGGTCCTGCCGTCCGCAACGCGGCGGGCGCGGGCCCTGTCGCCCTTGCGGTCCAGGAAGTTGACGCCGCCTGCACCGTCCACGCGCAGATCGAAGGCGGGGCCGCTGGTGGTGGTCAGCTGGGTGGCGTGGTTGTTGCGGTCGAAGCGGATCAGCCGTCCTGCCGCCGCGCCCACGACACCGTCCCCGGCGGGAACCGCGGAGGTGACCTGGACGCTCTCGGTCTGCTTGCGGGTGACGGTCGCGGTGACGGTGTCCACCGTCAGCAGCCGCGTCCGGTCGGTCCGGTCGTCACCGACCTGGGTGAGCACGGCGGTCTCGCCCGTGCCGCAACCAGGGTTGAAATAGGCCAGCGTGACGGTGTGGGCGAGCTTGGTCACCTTTCCGGTCGTCAGATCGACGACGGCGGCGAAGGCTCCGTGCTCCAGCAGTTCGGGCCGATTGGTGAAGCTCCGGGGCGCGTAGACCACCACCGCTCGCTTGCCGGACCCGGTCACGCATGCGTTGCCGATCCACAGATCGGTCGCGAAGGCGGGCTCCGACACAGTCGCGACGGTGCGCCACTGGTAGGCCTGGTCGCTGTCGGCTGCCAGGACGTGCAGGCCGGAGCCGTCGCCCGTCACCGTGACGGCGCGGTCCGCGGACTTCTGCCACCCCTTGGGCAGGACCTGGTCGGGACTCAACACCCTGTCGGACTGGTCCTGTTGAGGCTTGTCGCCGCCCGGGTCCGCGGTCTTCCGCCCGACCGCGGGTGGCGACTGGTCGGCACCGGCTGCCGTCCCGACCGGGCCTCCCAGTGCGAGACTCACCAACAGGGCAAGCACCCCGGCCACAGCCGGGCGTCTACCACGCCGCAATGAACTCCCGCCCCCTCGACGTGTTGCACGCACGTCATCGTGTGGCACGCATCAGTCTCGTCATGTGCCTGACACAGGTTTTCCTTGAGTGAAGTGCTCGAAACCTACATGGGTACTGCACGTTTGTAAAAGGGTCCATACCAATCCGACACGCCCGAATCGGCCGAACCGGTCGACCGGAGGGTGGGTGTCGGCAAGTCGACGATTTCGGAAGCCGTTGAATTCCGCGCAGGCGTCGGGATGGAGGGCTGGAGGCCACGTGCATCAAATCGGCGTAGATGGCGGCAAGTTGGGGTCGACGTTGCCAGTGGCGGTCACCGATTCGAAGGTCGCCGCCTTGGGGTGTTCTTTAGTTGGTCTTGGTTGTTCCTGTGGGATTTCGACGATCATCTATTGGTGGTTGAGTCGTCAAACTCACCGTCGGTTGACGCGGTGACGGCTCCGGCCCACGCGTCAGCGATTAGCCAACTTCCCTATCGCAAAGGATTCATGTGTCCATGCGAAGACGTGCGCCCGGCTCGGGGTCCCGGCTCCGGCTCCTTCGCACGCTCAGCTCCGCGGCCCTGACTGTGGCCCTGGCCGCCGCCTGCGTGTTCACCGGATCGACAGCGGCATCGGCCGCCGGCTGCAAAGGTGCGGCGTGCACCGGGCAGAGCCCCGCCACGATGGGGTGCGACGACGACGCCCGGCTCCTGGAGGAGATCGACGACACGTCGATGTCCCTGAAGTTCTACTACTCGGGCACCTGCGACGCCTCATGGGCGTACGTCACCGTCGATCCGCAGTCGAGCATCTATCCGCAGGCGGCGAACATCTTCTACGTTCCGCAGCTCGGGGGCAGCGAGGCCTCGTACTCGGCCGGTTACGTGAACCAGGACGACGTTGCCAAGGCGACTCCGATGGTCGGTGGCAACGCGATGGCGAAGGGCTGCGCCACCGACATCGGGCCGGGTTTCGATCCGGCGCCGGAAACCTGGAAGCAGGAGGGGACCACCGGAGTGTGCACCCAATGGCACTGACCAGGAGCAACAAGAGTGCGGGCGCCCGCAGACGCACCGCTCGACGGACCGCCAGAATCGGCATGCTGTCCTGCGCCGTCCTGGCCGCGGGGCTGTTGCCCGCTTCGGGGGTGGCCACGTCCGCGCAGGCGGCGCCGCAGGATTCCGTCCCGCACACCAACGGGAACCTGTTCACCTCCCCGAAGAAGGCGCTGGGCGAGGACTGGCAGACGTCCACCGACCGCTCGGTCATCGGCACCGGCGACTCGACGGGCTTCCACATCCTGGCGGCCGACGAGTCGCAGTCCTTCCGTTACCGCGAGGTGGCCAATCTGACGGAGACCGGACTCGACGGCATCGGGCCGTGGACCGGTTACGTCTGCACCACCGGAACCGGCCGTTACGCGGCGGCCGTCTACGCCCCGTCCACGGCCACCAACAAGCCCGCTCTGATGCAGCACGGCGCCTTCGCCGCGGTGGTGGACCTGACCACCGGCAAGGTCACCCGCTCGGTCGCGGGGGTCCAACTCGCCTACTTCTCCCCGGGCTGCGGTCAGGGCGACACCGTCACCTTCACGCGCAGCGCGGTCGGGGACTCGGGGAAGGGCACCACCAAACTCTTCGACGTGGACGCCACCACCGGCAAGACCGTCGGCACCCGGACCGTCACCGGCCAGTTCACGAACCCCTTGCCGACACCGGACGGCGACCTCGGCGTGCTCGGCGGGCGGCTGGTCAAGGTCTCGGCCGGCGGACGGGCCGACGTCCTCACCGACCTGCCCGGGCGGCTGTTCGCCCTCACCCCGTCCGCAGGCGGAGCCGTCGATCTGGCCGTCGTGGCGCACGGCAAGGACGTCCTGCACCGCTGGGACGGCAAGAAGCTCACCAGCCTGGGAACCGCCCCGCTCGGCAGACTCGGTCTCTATCCCCGCCGGGGAGGCGACCTGGTCGCCGGCGACGTGTCCGGCATCGACACCGCCAAGGCACCGGGTCTCAGCAAGTCCACGGCGCCCGGCAAGCCGCTGGCCGCCTCGCGCGAGGGGCATCTGCTGACCACCTCGGCCGCCTCCGAGGAGCTCAAGGGCATCACCTCGAAGATCGGCTCGTCCAGCCGTCAGGGCGCAGGCCTCATCGACGTGAAGGCCCTCGCCACCACCAGCGGCACCCCGGCGGCCACGCAGGTCACCACGGCCGAGGCCGTGACCGCGGGCACAGACGACGTGGAACCCGACGTCAACGGCCAGCCGGAGAAGATCGCCCTCGCACAGTCAGGGGTGACGGCGAGTGACCCCAACCCCCAGTCCCACTACTCCAACTGCCTCGTCAAGCGCAACAACGTGCACGCGCAGGCCCTGCAGCCCAGCACCAACATGGTCGAGTGGGCCGTCGACCAGGCCGTGCACGGCGACCTGAACATCACCCGTCCGGCCAACTACCTGGGCGCCGGCAGTGCCGCCTACAACCCGCAGACGCTCTTCCCGCGCCTGCCGCTGACCGGCGGCGGTTACGTTCCCGCGCAGGTGATGCTCGGCATCCTCGCGCAGGAGTCCAACTTCAAGCAGGCGAGCTGGCACTCCGTCCCCGGGGACGGCGGCAACCCGCTGCTCGGCGACTACTACGGCAACGCCGACAGCATCCACAACTACCCCAACAACGGCGCCGCCGACTGCGGTTACGGCATCGCCCAGGTCACCACGGGCATGAACGAGGCCAAGCCCGACCCCTACGAGCCGACCGAGGCGTACGCGATCGCCACCGACTACGCGGCCAACATCGCCGCCGGCGTGCGCATCCTGAGCCAGACGTGGAACCAGCTCAAGAGCCTCGGCATGAACGTCAACACCGGCAACCCGGCGTATGTCGAGAACTGGTCCATGGCGCTGTGGGGCTACAACAGCGGCGTCTACACCGACTCCTCGCAGAACGGCGGGCACACCGGACTGGGCTGGTTCAACAACCCGGCCAACCCCAACTACCCCTCCGACCGGGCCCCGTTCCTGCGGGACTCCTACGACGATGCGGCACACCCGGCGAACTGGCCCTACGAAGAGAAGATCATGGGCTGGGTGGAGACCCCGCAGCTGACGTACAACGCCAAGCCGTCGTACGCCCTGCCCCTGTTCCCCACGGGTGGTACCAGCCCGGCGGGCAAGCTCAACCTCAACCTGAACTACCGCGCCTACTGCGACAGTTCCAACAACTGCGACCCGGGCGCCTCGTCCGGCAGCGACCCGTGCCCCGCCGAGAACGAGACCTGCTGGTTCCACGGCTCGGTCGACTGGGGCGCCGGCAGCGACTCCACCGACGGTTCCACCGAGAACCTGGTCTACTCCCTGGGCAGCGGCGAGCCGGCCCTCAACCGGCAGTACGACGCCGGTCCGTGCAACAACGCTCCCGCAGGTCTGCTCGTCGACGACCTGCCCGACCCGGACGACAACACCCAGGGCTGCACGGAATCACAGCCGAGCGAGGGGAAGTTCAACCTGCAGCTGGGGGACAACTTCACCTACGACCGCGGTGACGGCACCTGGCGGGCCACCGGCGACATCGCTCCGATCGACCTGCACCAGCTCGGCGCCGGATACGACGGACACGCCTGGTTCACCCACGGCTACAAGGGCGGAGCCGGCAGCGACGCCGACCTCTGGCACAGGGTCACCGCCACCTGGACGCCGAACCCGTCCCTGATGTCGGAGCCCGGCACGACCGGTCTGCTGTACGACATCTATGTCCACCTGCCCAATCACGGCGCTCAGGCGATCGTCCCGTACACCGTTCACGTCGGCATGAACACCGCGGGCGTGGCCGCCACCCGCACTTGCAGCGTCAACCAGGCCACCCGCAGCAACGGCAAGGACGTATGGGTCGAACTCGGTACCGTACGCATGTGGCAGGGCGGCAACCTCCAGGCCGACAACACCAGTCGCTCGGACTACACGGGTGATCTGGACGTCGCCTACGACGCCGTGGTCTTCTCCGCCACGACCACGGCGTCCAGCTCCGGCATCTGCTTCCACGACGCAATGCCCTGACCACGCCCGCACCATGGCAGAGCGGTGCGCCTCCCGGCCCGATACCGGCCGGGCGGCGCACCGCGCACGACAGACCGGCCTTCGCAACGGAGCACACGTTCATGAAGTTCCCCCATGTCCTCGCGACGGCGCTGGCGTTGACCGCCCTCCTCGCAGGGTGTTCCTCCCAGCACAGCTCCTCCCCGGGCACCGGCTCCTCGGCATCACCGGGACCGGGCGAAGGTGAGATCACACCCTCCACCACGGCGGGGGCGGCGGCCCCGTCCGCCACGGCGGCCCACGGTCTGGACGACTGGCCGCCCCGACCCGCGACGGCGGACGAGCTGCCGCGCAGCATCCGCAGCACCGCCGTGGCGAAGGGCTACACCGGCTCCTCGTATCTGGACATGCTGACGAAGCAGTGGCACATCAGGATGAGCCCCAGAAAGAAGAACGACTTCAACAAGAAGGACGACGTACCCCCGGTCTGGTATGCCTCGGGGTCCGGACACCCGTCGGCCGGAAGCAAGATGAGCATCGCCGTCGTCTGGAACCTGTCCGGCGATCTCGAGTCCCTCACCTGCATCGCCGACCGCGCGGCGCCCGGCCACACCGACTTCCTTCGAGCGTGCCTCGAACTGGACCACCCGAGCGCGAAGCCGGCTTCGGCCGCCGCTTGGTTCAAGGGCGCGCTCCCCAGCCTCGACAAGGCGTTCGAGAAGACCAGGAAACAGATGGCCAGTCCGCTGTACCGGTCGGGCCGGGTGGTGTCCTACCTCCTCGAATACAGCAACGGCAAGGAGGGGACGGCCTGTACGGCCCGGGTCCTGGGAACCTCGGCCTGAGCGTCCGGCGCCCCCGCCCGCGCCTTCTGTACCCCTCAAGGGTCCAGACCATTCGCCGCCACTCCGTGATCTTCACCATGTGGTCACCGTGAAAGCGCGTGCCCTACATTCCACCTGTCATGCACATGGAGTGAGAGACGATGAGGGGGTAGTGCATGCGCAAGGGGCAAGTGCTCACAGGCTTGTTCGCGGCGACGGCACTCGTCGCCGGCGTGGCCGTGAGTGCGATCGGCGGGGCCGGGGCGCCGGATGGGGCGTCACCGCAGACAGTGGCCGCAAACGCGGTCGACGAGAGCAAGTGGCCCAGCCGTACGCCGGAAAGCGGACTGGTGAAGGGGCTGTCCCTGCCCGTGGAGAAGTATCTCGTCGGCTACACGGACGTCGTCGAGTGGCAGCGCGCCCAACGCGACCTGTGGGTCGGCTGCATGGCCCGCTTCGGCTTCGACTCGTTCAACCCGCCGGTGCCCGGAACCGAACCGCCGATCGAGTTCAACGACGCCAACATGCCCAGGCGGTACGGGGCTTCGGACGCGACGGAAGCGTCCCGATACGGGTACCACCTGCCGCCGGCCCAGCAGAACGAGCCGCCGGTGTGGGAGCCGGCCTCCGGGGCGGAAGGCGCCGTGTTCCTCGGCGACGGACCAGAGGTCGAGGGCGGCACGTACAACGGAGTGACGGTGCCCGAGGGCGGATGCCGCGGTGAGACCGAGCGCCGACTCGGTGCGCTCGTGCCGGGCGACGAGGCGTCGAAGGTCAACGCATCGAGCATGACCCAGTCGTTGCAGCAGCCCGCTGTCCAGGATGCCATCGCCGACTGGGCGGCCTGCATGAAGGACAAGGGCCACCCGTTCGACGATCCGTACAAGCCCGCCGCCGGCTTCGACCTGACGACGCCCACCGCGTCGTCGGAGGAGATCGAGGTGGCCGAGGCCGACGTCGCCTGCAAGAGCGAGACCGGCCTCATCAAGGTCTGGTACGGGGAGGAGACCGCGATCCAGAACAAGGAGATCGCCGCCAGAAAGACCGCTCTCGACGCCGAACTCAGCAGGAGGAACGCCGTGAAGGCGGCCGCGCAACGAGTGAACTCGGAGGGCAGCGACAAGTGACCCAGGCCATACGCAACCTGATCCGGGCGATCCCCGTCGCCGCGCTGATCGCCGCAGGCGTCTTCTGCGCCCAGCCCGCGCAGGCCGCCACCTCCTACGAGTCGGACGGCTGCACCTCCAGCGGCAACACGTACTGCTTCGCGCTCTACTACAACAGCGTCGGCTCGACCACCAACTCGGGTGTGGGCTCCTGTTACGTCTCCAACAGGAGCGTCCCCGACCACTACGGCTACTCCCCGAACGGCGCGACACTGGTCCGCCTGGTCTTCCACTACGGACTGCTTCCGGGCGGCACCTGCAGGACCGACCCGGGCGACGGACAGCCCCTGAAGAACAACGCCGCCTCCGTCGCGAACGCCGAATGCGGCGTCTACGACCGCGTCTACTGGGGCTCCGGCTACCAGAGCATCTCCCAGGCGTTCTACGGCACCTGCGGCGGATACGGCGGCCTGGCCGTGAATCTCGTGCCCGAGCTGAAGAACAACAACGCCTCGCACAAGAGGTACTAGACCCCCCGCGTCCCACCCGCGTGTCACCGCACTCGACTGTGCGGTGACGCGCGGCGGTCCGTCGTTCCGCGCAATCCCGACGGGCGCTGCCCTGCCGGCGTCAGACCGCCGGGCTCGGGAACGTGGGGTACTCCACCCCGGAGACATGCTGCACGACCCGGATGACCTGGCAGGAGTAGCCGAACTCGTTGTCGTACCAGAGGTAGAGGATGGCGTTGTCGCCCTCCACCTTGGTGGCGCCGGCGTCGACGATCGAGGCGTGGCGGGAGCCGATGAAGTCGCTGGAGACCGCGTCGGGGGCCGTGGTGAAGTCGATCTGGCGGCGCAGCGGGGAGGTCAGCGAGACCTCGCGCAGATGGTCGAGGACCTCCTCGCGGGAAGTCTCGCGCGAGAGCTGCAGGTTGAGGATCGCGATCGAGACGTCCGGCACGGGGACGCGGATCGAGCTGCCGGTGATGCGCGCCTTGAGGTCGGGCAGCGCCTTGGCGACGGCGGAGGCGGCACCGGTCTCGGTGATGACCATGTTGAGCGGCGCGGAACGGCCGCGGCGCTCGGCCTTGTGGTAATTGTCCAGCAGGTTCTGGTCGTTGGTGAAGGAGTGCACGGTCTCCACGTGACCGCGCTCGACACCGAACTCGTCGTCCATCGCCTTCAGCGGCGGCACGATCGCGTTGGTGGTGCAGGACGCGCACGACAGGATCTGCTCGTCCGGCTTGACGGTGTCGTGGTTGACGCCGTGCACGATGTTCGGGACGTCGCCCTTGCCCGGCGCGGTCAGCACGACCTTGTCGATGCCGGGGCGCAGATGCTGCGAAAGCCCCTCGCGGTCACGCCACTTGCCGGTGTTGTCGATCAGGATGGCGTTCTTGATGCCGTACGCCGTGTAGTCGACCTCGGACGGGTCGTTCGCGTAGATCACCTTGATGGCGTTGCCGTTGGCGAAGATGGTGCTGCTCGCCTCGTCCACGGTGATGGTGCCCTGGAACTGGCCGTGGATGGAGTCGCGGCGCAGCAGCGAGGCGCGCTTGACGATGTCTTCGGCGGACTGCTCGCCGCCGCCCCGGACGACGATCGCGCGCAGCCGCAGTCCGTTGCCGGAGCCGGCCTTCTCGATCAGCAGCCGGGCCACCAGGCGGCCGATGCGGCCGAAGCCGTAGAGGACGACGTCCCGGCCCTCGCCGCGCTCGATCTTGTTGGCGCCCGTGGCACCCGCGACCGCCTCGGCGGTGAACTCGGCCACGGACAGGCCGCGGTCGTCGCCCTTGTACGTCGCCGCGAGCATGCCGATGTCGATCTGCGAGGGACCGAGGTCGAGCGCGGTGAGCGCCTGCAGGAACGGCAGGGTCTCGACCACCGAGAGCTCCTCGCCGGCTATCTGCCGGGCGAAGCGGTGCGTCTTGAGGATGCTGACCACCGACTTGTTCACCAGGGAGCGGCTGTGCAGCAGGACGGTGACGTCCCGCTCGCGGTGCAGCTTCCCGATGATCGGGATCATCGACTCCGCGATCTCCTCGCGGGTCTTCCAGTTGGTGAACGAGTCGTCGTTGACAGCAGTCACTGATCCATCTTTCGCTGATCCATCGTTCGAGCTAGGCGGCGCTCATATGTTAAACCCTGTTTGATCGATCGTTCGGGCGGGGTTCGTCACACTCACGTCGGCCCGCGACGCGCTCGCGTCCCCCGAATCCGCCGGACCCGTCCCCGTCCCCGCCCCGGTCTCCGTCCGCGATCGAGACGATCCGGCGCCCCGTCCGTACCTTCCGGACATGGGGCCCCGTGGGCCTCGCCCGTCACCGCCTTCGCACGGATCGAGGACGAACACCATGAACGCAACCGCAGCCATCGGCGTGACCGGCCTGGGCGTGATGGGCCGCAACCTGGCCCGCAACTTCGCCCGCAACGGGTACACCGTCGCCGTCCACAACCGCACGGTCGGCCGCACGCGCGCGCTCATGGAGGTGTACGGCGACGAGGGCGCGTTCGTCCCCGCCGAGACGGCCGAGGAGTTCGTGGCGGCGCTGGAGCGCCCCCGCCGCCTGATGATCATGGTCCAGGCGGGGGCCGCGACCGACTCCGTCATCGAGGAGTTCGCCGCCCTCCTGGAGCCCGGCGACATGATCATCGACGGCGGCAACGCCCACTTCGCCGACACCCGCCGCCGCGAGGCCGCCCTGCGCGAGCTGGGGATCCACTTCGTCGGCACCGGGGTCTCCGGCGGCGAGGAGGGCGCCCTCGAAGGACCGTCGATCATGGTCGGCGGCTCGGCGGAGTCGTACGCCGTCCTCGGGTCGATGTTCGAGCGGATCAGCGCCAAGGTCGACGGCGAGCCGTGTGCCGCCCACATCGGGAGCGACGGCGCGGGGCACTTCGTGAAGATGGTGCACAACGGCATCGAGTACGCCGACATGCAGCTCATCGCGGAGGCGTACGACCTGTTGCGGCAGGTCGGCGGCTACACCCCGCACGAGATCGCCGACGTCTTCCGCCGCTGGAACCAGGGCCGGCTCGGCTCCTACCTCGTCGAGATCACCGCCGAGGTGCTCGCCCACACCGACGCGGACACCGGCGCCCCGTTCGTCGACGTCGTCCAGGACGCCGCGGGCCAGAAGGGAACGGGGCGCTGGACCGTGCAGACGGCGCTGGACCTGGCCTCCCCGGTCACCGCCATCGCCCAGGCCACGTTCGCCCGCGCCGCGTCCGGCCAGCGCGACCTGCGCGCCGCCTACGCGGGCCTGCCCGGCGGCACCCGCCCCCAGCTCAGCCGCACCGAGGCCGAGCGCTTCACCTCACAGGTCGAGCACGCCCTCTACGCCTCCAAGGTCATCGCCTACGACCAGGGCTGGAAGATGATCCAGGACGCGGCCGCCGAGTACGGCTGGAAGATCGACCTCGGCACGGTCGCCCGGATCTGGCGCGGCGGCTGCATCATCCGCGCCTCCTTCCTCGACCGCATCCGCGCCGCCTACGCCGCCGACCACGAACTGGTGAGCCTGCTCGGCGAGATGGAGTTCGCCATGGAGATCACCGACGCGCAGGTGCCGTGGCGCGAGACGGTCGCCTCCGCCGCCCGCCGCGGCATCCCCGTCCCCGCCTTCTCCGCCGCCCTCGCCCACTACGACACCCTGCGCGCCGACCGCCTCCCCGCCGCCCTGCTGCAGGGCCAACGCGACTACTTCGGCGCCCACACCTACCGCCGCACCGACCGCGAGGGCACCTTCCACACCCACTGGGGAGCCGCGGACCGCGCGGAAACCTCCGCCTGACGGCTCGCCCTGCGCGCGCATCTCGGGGGTTTCCGCGCGCTGAAGCGAAGGCCGACAGGGGCGCCGCCACCCTCGGCGTCCCTGTGGCCCTTGACGCTCCGACCAGCGCAGACCAGGCTTCACCCCTCGGTGCACCGCAGGCGGACGGCAACTGGACAGGCAGGGCGACGATGGCACAGGCTCCGGACACCCCCGACAAGAGAGCCACGGGACGGCAGCTCCAGGTGGAGACGCACGGGCTCGACGTCATCTCCGACGCCGAGCGCAAGGGCACTCCGCGCACGCTGTTCTGGCCCTGGTTCGGTGCCAACGTCTCGGTCCTCGGACTCAGTTATGGCGCCTTCGCGCTCGGCTTCGGGACCTCCTTCTGGCAGTCCCTGGCCGCAGGCGTCATCGGCATCGTCTTCTCGTTCCTGCTGTGCGGCTTCGTCGCGGTGGCCGGCAAGCGCGGCTCGGCGCCGACGATGGTCCTCGGCCGCGCCGCGTACGGCGTGCGCGGCAACCGCCTGCCCTCGGTGATCTCCTGGGTGCTCACCGTCGGCTGGGAGACCGTGCTGTGCGCGCTCGCCACCATGGCCACCGCCACCGTCTTCGACCGGCTCGGCTGGGGCGGCGGCACCGGTACCAAGGTGGTGGCCCTCGTCCTGGTCGGTGCGCTGACCGTCGTCGGCGGGGTGATGGGCTTCGACCTGATCATGCGGCTGCAGACCGTGATCACGGTCGTCACCGGCGTACTCACCGTCGTCTACATCGCGCTGGTCGCCGACCACATCCACTGGAGCACGGTCAGCGCCGTCCCGGCCGGCTCCACCCAGGACTTCATCGGCGCGCTGGTGTTCATGATGACCGGCTTCGGCCTCGGCTGGGTCAACGCCGCCGCCGACTACTCCCGCTATCTGCCGCGCAGTTCGTCCGGCCGCGGGGTGATCGGCTGGACCACCTTCGGCGCGTCCCTGGCCCCGCTGCTCCTACTGGTCTTCGGCCTGCTGCTGGCCGGCTCCTCCGCCAAGCTCAGCGCGGCCGTCGCCGCCGACCCGATCGGCGCCCTCACCACCATCCTGCCGACCTGGTTCCTGGTCCCGTTCGCCGTCGTGGCGGTGCTCGGGCTGGTCGGCGGCGCGGTCCTCGACATCTACTCCTCCGGCCTCGCCCTGCTGTCGGCGGGCATCAGGATCCCGCGCTACGTCGCGGCGTTCGTCGACGGCGTCCTGATGATCGCCGGCTCGATCTACATCGTCTTCTTCGCCGACGACTTCCTCGGCCAGTTCATGGGCTTCCTGACCACCCTCGGCGTCCCCATCGCCGCCTGGTGCGGCATCATGCTCGCCGACCTGGCGCTGCGCCGCCGCGACTACGACGAGGGCGACCTCTACCGCCCCACGGGCCGCTACGGCGACGTACCGCCCGTCCCGCTGCTCCTCACCGTCGCCGCCACCGCCCTCGGCTGGGGCCTGGTCACCAACTCGGCCGCCGGCTGGCTCGACTGGCAGGGCTACCTCCTCGACCCGTTCGGCCTCGGCGGCAGGTCCGGCTCCTGGGCCTACGCCAACCTCGGTGTCCTCGCCGCCCTCGTGCTCGGCTTCCTCGGCACCCTCGCGCTGTCGCGCACCCGTGTCCGTGCCCAGGAGGCGCAGGCGCCCGGCCCCCGGGACGCGGGAGCGGCCGTATGACGACCGGGCTGCTCGCCGTCATCGACATGCAGCGTGTGTTCGCCGAGCCCGAAAGCCCCTGGGCCGCCCCGCGGTTCGCCGAGGCGGCGGCAGGAGTACGACGCCTGCTGCCGGCCTACGCCGACCGCGTCGCCTTCACCCGCTTCCTGGCGCCCGCGCAACCCGTCGGCGCCTGGGCGGCGTACTACGAACAGTGGCCCTTCGCCCTCCGGCCACCGGAAGCCCAACTCTGGGAGCTGGCAGACGAGTTCGCCAAGACGGCCCCCCGCACCGTCGACGCCACCACCTTCGGCAAATGGCCCTGCCTCGCCCCGCACCTGGGTCCCGACAGCCGTCTGATCCTCACCGGCGTCAGCACCGACTGCTGCGTCCTGTCCACCGCCCTCGCGGCCGCCGACGCCGGAGTTGAGGTCCTGGTGGTCGCCGACGCCTGCGCCGGCGCGGACGACGACTCCCACGCGAAGGCGCTCCACGTGCTGGACCTGTACCGGCCGCTGATCCGCGTGACGAGCGTGACCGAACTGCTGGCGGAGGCGCGGTGAGCCCGTCCGTGCAGCGGCAACTGGCCCTTCTCGGCGGCGGCTTCAGCACCGACGACGACGGTCTGCTGGACGACTGGGTCCTGAGCCGGGTGCGCAGCCGGGCGGGGGCCGCCCCGACGCGCGTCTGCTTCCTGCCCACCGCCAGCGGCGACGCGGCCGCGTACATCGACCGCTTCGACGACGCGTTCCGGACACGCCATGACTGCGAGCCGTCCGTACTCCCGCTGTTCCGACGGGAGTTGGACGACGGGGCACTGCGTGCCCGGCTGCTCGGGCAGGACGTCGTGTACGTGGGCGGCGGCAACACGGCGAACATGCTGGCCGTCTGGCGCGTGCACGGCGTCGACCGGCTGCTGCGCGAGGCCTACGACCGCGGCGTCCTGCTGTGCGGCATCAGCGCGGGCGCGAACTGCTGGGCCGAGGCCTCCCACACCGACTCCTTCGGGCCGCTGACCCACCTCCACGACGGTCTGGGCCTGCTCGCCGGCTCGGTCTGTCCGCACTACGACAGCGAACCCGGGCGGCGCGCCTCGTACACGTCGGCCGTGGCCGTCGGCACGCTGCCGGGTGGGTGGGCGCTGGAGGACGGCGTCGGAGTCCTGTTCACGGACGGGCAGTTGACGCAGGTCGTGACGCGGGCGCCGGACGCACACGCGTACCGCGTGGAGGCCGACGGGCGAGGCGGTGCCGAGGAGCGCGCGCTGCCGAGCCGCCCGCTCCGCTGAGACCTTGGCGCTTTCCGGTCGGTACCGCGGGCTGTTTGACGTGTTCAATCACGTGTATCGCGTCATGCAACGGACGGCCCCACCCGTCAGGAGGCACCGTGCTCGCCGCACCCGAACCCACCCTCACCGAAAGCGAGATCATCGAGCGCGCCGTCGCGCTCAGGCCCGCACTGCTCGAACGCCAGCCGGAGACCGAGCAGTTGACGCACTACCCCAAGGACACCCACGAGGACTTCCTGAGGGCCGGCTTCTACCGGATCCTGCAGCCGCGGCGCTACGGCGGCTACGAGTTCGGCCTGCCGGTCTTCTACCGCGTGGTCACCGAGACCGCCCGGGGCTGCCCCTCCACCGGCTGGGCCCTCTCGCTCACCGCGGCCCATGTGCTGCAGGTGGCCACGGTCTTCGACGAGAAGGCCCAGGACGAGATCTTCGGTCCCGACGGCGACTTCCGGGCGGCGTCCACCGTCGTGCCCGTAGGAGTCGCGGAGCGCGACGGAGACGGCCGGGTCGTCTTGGACGGCACCTGGCCGTACTCCTCGGGCGCCCCCTACTCCACGCACTACCTCGGGCAGACCTTGCGCGCCCCGGCCACACCGGACGGTCCGCCCGGACCACCGGTCCTGTTCGTCGCCCCGCGCTCGGTGTGGACGGTGCTCGACGACTGGCACGGCGTCCTGGGCCTGCGCGGCAGCGGCTCCAACAGCGTCCACATGGAACGGGCGCGAATCCCGGAGCACTTCACGCGCGAGGCGTTCCTGCTGGACCTGCCCGTCGAGGGCGGCAGCACCGGCTCGGAACTGCACGGCAACCCGATGTACGCGGGCCGGGCGCCGAGCTTCTTCCACGGTGAACTGGCCGCCGTCATGATCGGCACCGCGTACGCCGCGGCCGACGAGTACGCCCGGATCATCGCCGCCCGCCCGCTCACCCTGGACCCCGGCCGCACCCGCGCCGACCTGCACGACTACCAGCGCCACCTCGGTCAGGCGCTCGGCACGATCGACATGGCCGAGGCGGCCCTGCGGCAGACCGCGCAGGACTGGATGGACACCTGCCGCCGCAACGTCACCGGCGAGGCCCCCTTCACCGTCGTCGAGGACAACCGGCTCGCTCTGATGTTCCTGAATGCCGGGCGTGCCGCCTGGGACGTGCTGCAGGGCATCCTCTTCCGTACGGCCGGCTCACGGCACGCCCGCGACGGCGAACGGATGCAGCGCTACTTCCGGGATGCGGCGACGTACTGGACGCATGTGGGCGCGAGCATGGCCGAGCCGCTGACCCGCCGGGTCGGCTGCGACCGCCTGGGCCTGCCGTCGCAGGACATTCCGCTCATCCCCTGACGCGGGTCAGGGTGTTCCGGTGAAGGAAATCCGTGGTTCCGGGTGGTGGCCCACCGCCGGAATGTCCCGGCGGTGAATGTCCGGGGGAGAGGGGAATGGGTCGGTCCGGATCGGGTACGCGAGCAGGACCGTGCCCGGGGTGGATCTTGCCCCGCGCGGGCCGTACCACCGCCGCTACCAGGGGATCTGCCATGGACACACCTGCCAACGACGACAAGACCACACCGGCCCGGCAGGCGCTGGACGCGCTGGCCGTGAACAACGAGGACGCCGGGGCGCTGGACACGCTCGCCGGCAGCGAGGTGCTCGTGCCCGTGCCGGACGACGCGAACCAGGAGGACGCGGTGGACCCGGGAGCGGTGGCGCTGCCGGTCCTGGAGCAGCCGGGCGGCGACCCGGTCGTGCCCGTGTTCACCTCGGAGGTGGAGATGGCCGGCCTGCTGCCGTTCGTCTCCCGCTATCGGCTGGTGCCGCTGGGCGCGCTCGCCTCGCAGTGGCCGGCCGACGATCTCTCGCTGTCCATAGACGCGGGGTCGGAGCATCCGCTGACGCTCACCTCCGAGGGCGTACGCACCCTCCTGGCCCGGCCCTGACGCGCGAGGTCAGGAGCCCGGCCGCCGCGAGTCCGGGAAGGGGCGGGACGCCTCGGCCTCCCGCCGCCCCGGCTCTCGCTGTCCCGGCTCCCGCACGGCACGCAGCGGGAACCAGGCAGTAGCGTGAGCACATGGAACAGCGCATCACCTTGATCACGCTGGGTGTCTCCGATCTCGCGCGCGCCAAGGCCTTCTACGAGGCGCTGGGCTGGCGCGGCCAGGAGATCGAGGAGACCGTCTTCTTCCAGGCGGGCGGTCTGGGACTGGTCCTGTGGAGCCGCGAGAAGCTGGCCCGGGACGTCGGCCTGGAGCCCGGACCGGCACCGACGAGCGGCTTCGGCGGGATCGCGCTCGCCCACAACGTCCGCTCCGAGGCCGAGGTCGACGCACTGCTCGCGGCCGTGGAGCGGGCGGGCGGAACCATCACCAAGCCCGCCGCCGTCAACACCGTCGGCTTCTACTCCAGCGCCTTCACCGACCCGGACGGCCACGCCTGGGAGGTCGCGTACAACCCCGGTTTCCCGCTCGCGGACGACGGCACGGTGACCATCCCCGACTTCGGCGGCGCATGAGGGCTCGGTGACGCCGACGGGCGTCACACGGTGCACTCCGCGTAGACGGCGTGCGGGATCTTGAGGTAGTCGGCCCAGTGGTCCTCGCCGAACGCCGCGACGCCCTCGGCCGACACCGTCGGATGCACCCAGTCCACGGCGGAGAAGCCCGCCTCATGCAGGACGTCCTCGTACGTCCGCAGCGTCCAGCGGTAGGGCAGGAGCGGGAACTCGGCGAAGCCGGGGACCTTCATCACCGCCGGGGCCTCCTCACCGTCCCGGGTGGCCGGACCGGTGGTGAAGTCGACGCCGTAGCGCGTGTAGTAGCCGGGCTCGACGGAGATGTCGGGGTTGAGCGTGGCGAAGACGAACCGGCCCCCCTCCGGACGCAGCGCGCGGCGGGCGGTGCGGCAGAAGCCGGACAGCGCCTGCCGGGTCGGCGCGTAGCACAGCACGTACACCGAGTAGACCAGGTCGAAGCGGCCGTCGAGTTCGGGATCGCCCTCGGCGGGAGGGGCGTCGGCCTCGCGCGCGAAGTAGGAGATGTCCATCCCCTCCGCCGCCGCACGTCGCCGGGCGAAGCCGAGCATGCCCTCGGAGCTGTCGACGCCGGCGACCGACGCGGCGCCGAGCTCGCGCAGGGTGCGGGTGTACAGGCCGCTGCCGCAGCCCAGGTCGAGGACGGCCCGGCCCGAGACGTCGCCGAGGAGCGCGAAGAGGGTGTGGGCCTCGACGTGCTCGCGCAGCGGCAGGGCGGTGGCCATGCGTTCGTAGGCCTCGGCGAGGTCGTCGAAGTCCGTGCCGCGGTCCTCGTCCATGGGATTCCTCCTGCTTGCCCAACTCCCTTGTCGGGCAAGGCAGTTTACTCATGAACTCGTGCGGCCGGTGCGCCCGTACGGCCGCACGGGGGTGGTGAAGCGCGCATTCACGGTGCAGGATCCCCCTGTAGGCGACCACGGCGCCGCGGCGGCTCCGGTCGGCTCGACCGGACCGTCCCGCCGACAGGGGAGTGGACCTCGATGGCAGACCGTACCTACCTCAAACCGCCCTGGATGCAGCAGCATGTCGGGAACCGTCTGGCGCCGCTGTTCGGACGGTCCATGGTGTCCCGGCTCTCGGTGCGGGGCCGCACCAGCGGGCGCTGGCGGACGGTGCCCGTCGCCGTCCTGGACCACGAGGGCGAGCGCTATCTCGTCTCCTACCGCGGCCTGAGCGACTGGGCGCTGAACCTGCGCGCCACGCCCGAGTGCCGGCTGACGGTGCGCGGCCGCACGGAGGAACTCACCACGGAGGAGGTCCCCGAGGCGGAGCGTCCGCCGATCATGGCGGCCTACCGCGAGAAGTTCGGCAGCATGCCCACGGTCTCCTCGGTCCTGACCGCACTTCCCGACCCCGCCGACCACCCGGTCTTCCGACTGCGCAGCCGCGGCTGACCGAGGTGTCCCGGCGGGGCCGGGTGTCCGGGTCGTTCCCCGGGCGGCGAGTCAACTGCCCAGTGTCCGCCGACGAGTTGTGCCGGAACGCTCATGCCGCCGTCAGTGGGGCCGGCCGCGGGAAGGTGACACCGGTCAGCTCCTCGGAGGCGGTCCACAGGCGACGGGCGGCGACCGGGTCGCTGGCCGCGGAGGAGCGGCCCACCAGGGTCGGGGCGCCGCGCATCTCGCCGAGGCTGTCCGGGCCGACATAGCTCGCACCGGGCAGGTCCTGCACGGCGGCGTACAGCGTCGGCAGGGCGCCGGCCCTGTTGTCCTGTGCCACGAAGCGGTTGCCGACCCGCAGGAAGGCCCGGCGCAGCACGCTGCCGTCGTGGCTCTGGAGGTTGGTGGCCGCCCAGCCCGGGTGTGCGGACGTGGCGCGGACGGCGGAGCCCGTCTCGGTGAGCCTGCGCTGCAGTTCGAGGGTGAAGAGCAGATTGGCGAGCTTGGACTGGCTGTAGGCCTTCATCGGCGTGTACTCACCGGTGAGGTTGAGGTTGTCGAAGTGGATGCGAGGGCTGCCCGGCATCCTGTGCGCGCCGGAGGAGACGGTCACCACCCGGTCGGTGATGTGGGGCAGCAGCAGGTTCGTCAGGGCGAAGTGCCCCAGGTGGTTGGTGCCGAACTGCATCTCGAATCCGTCCTTGGTGGCGGACTCCGGGATGTTCATGACGCCGGCGTTGTTGATGAGCAGATCCAGGTCGCCGCTCCAGGCGGCGGCGAACTCGCGCACGGAGGCGAGGTCGGCGAGGTCGAGCCGGCGTACCTCCACGCTGCCGTTCACGCCCGCCGCAGCCGCCTCGCCGCGCTTGGGGTCCCGTACGGCGAGGACGACATGGGCGCCCGCGCCGGCCAGCGCCTCGACGGTGGCGATGCCGAGTCCGCTGTTGGCGCCGGTCACGACGGCCGTGCGGCCGCTCTGGTCGGGGATGTCGGAGATGTTCCACTTGCTGGTTCGCGTTGTCATGCCAGCCAATGTAGGCGCCGCCAACAATGCTGTCAATGACAACAATGATGACGCTGCCAACAATGTAGGCGTCGCAAACGTGACGGATACACTGATGTCCATGCACCCCCGCACTCGCAGCTACCACCACGGCGACCTGCGCGCCGCCCTGCTGACCCGCGCCGAGGAGACGCTCCGGGAGAAGGGTCCGGCCGCACTGTCCCTGCGCGAGCTCGCCCGCGATCTCGGCGTCAGCCACGCCGCGCCGAGCCGCCACTTCAAGGACAAGCAGGCGCTGCTGGACGCGCTGGCGCAGAGCGGATTCGAGCGCATGGCCGCTGTCCTCGGGGCCTCGCAGGACGGTGTCCCGGAGAAGATCTCGGAGCAGGTCGAGGCGGTGGTCCGCGCCTATGTGGGCTTCGCCCGGGACAATGCGGCGCTGCTCGACCTGATGTACTCGGTCAAGCACGATCCGGAGGCGTCCGACGCGCTGCTGGAGGCGACCCAGCGCTGGTCGGACCTGGTCCTGCGGCTCGTCGCCGACGCACAGGCCAGGGGAGAGGTGCGGGAGGGGCCGCTGGAGCACACCGCCCTCCCGGTGTTCGCGACCCTGCACGGCTACGCCGACCTCGCGGTCAGCGGCATGCTGCCGCCCGAGATGGACGAGCACGGTCTGGACGTCGTGATCGCGTTCATCCTGCGGGGCATACGGCCGTGACCGCCGCGCCCGAAGCCGGGCGCCGGGAAAATGAGTTGGGCGGACGGAGGCCGGCGGGTAACGTGCGCGACGCCATGACGCCGACCGAGGAGGTGAGACCCATGAACGCTGTGACCGTGTGGGTGCTCCCTGTGGGGATCATGGCCGGCGACTGACGCAGGGGTCGCCGGGAGCGCCTCGACCGACAGGCCTCCCGAAAGGCAACCACCCGTGCAAGCTTTGCAGTTCACCGCCGAGACATCGGCGGCCGGCGTCCGCGAGCGCGACTTCACCCTGGGCGACATCCCCGGCGTGCTCTGGTCTCCCGTCTCCGGCCCCGAGCGCGCACCGCTGATCCTGATGGGTCACGGCGGCGGCACCCACAAGAGATGGCCGGCGATGACCGGCCGCGCGGAACGACTGGTGAACGGCGGCGGCTTCCATGTCGCCGTCATCGACGCCCCCGGCCACGGCGACCGGCCCCGCACGGCCCACGACGAGCAGGAGATCGCCGCACTGCTGCGGGCGCGGGAGGCGGGCGAGCCGGAAGGCCCGGTCGTCGTCCGCTACAACGCCCACCTGGCCGAGCGCGCCGTCCCCGAGTGGCGGGCGACCCTCGACGCCCTCCAGGAACTGCCGGAGATCGGCGCCGACGGACCGGTCGGCTACTACGGCCTCAACATGGCCACCGCGATCGGCGTCCCGCTGACCGCGTCCGACGCCAGGATCACCGCCGCGGTCTTCGGACTGCACTGGCCCGACGCCCTGGCCGAGGCGGCGAGGAGGATCACCGTCCCGGTCGAGTTCGACATGCAGTGGGACGACGAGCACATCCCGCGCGAGGCGGGCCTCGCTCTCTTCGACGCCTTCGCCTCACGGGAGAAGTCGTTGCACGTCAACGCGGGCAGGCACAAGGAGCTGCCCCGCTTCGAGGCGGACAGCGCGGTCCGGTTCTTCGTCCGGCACCTCGGCGGGACGGTGGCGGAGCCGGCATGACGTGACGGCACCGGTGTGACGTGTCCGGCACCGGGTTGACGTGACGGCCGCTACGGCATGGGTACGGCCCGGCTGCCCAGCAGTCGGGCCAGTACGTCGCGCTGCAGCGGCAGCACTTCGGCATGCAGGGCGCGGCCCTTGTCCGTCAGGGCGACCCACACCCCGCGCCGGTCCTCCACACAGACCGAACGCTCCACCAGGCCGTCCTTCTCCAGTCGACCGATGAGCCGGGACAGCGCGCTCTGGCTGAGGTGGACGCGTCCCACGAGGTTCTGCACCCGGCACTGATCACCCTCGCCGGGCGCCTCGGACGCCAGGATGTCGAGCACTTCGAAGTCGCTCGCGCCCAGGCCGTGCGGGTGCAGGACCCGGTCGATCTCGCACATCGTGCGGGCGTGCACGGAGAGAATGTCCCGCCACTTCTCCTCGAGTCGGGTGGCGGCCGATTTCACTGCCATGACCGCACGGTAACACCGAATCAGCTATTTGTTGACAGTGCAACCAATGCGGGTGCATGCAAATCTGTCTGTGCGGTCAGGCGGGCGGGTCCTGGAGCAGCCCCACGAAGTTGCCGTCCGCGTCCTTGACGAAGGCGATGAGCCGGCCGTTGCCGACGTCCTGCACGTCCTGCTGCACCTCGGCACCGGCGTCCACCAGAGCGGCCAGACGCCCGCGGATGTCGGAGACGTGCCAGTACGGCACCGGGCCGGTCATGCCCCTGGAGTGCCCGTTGGGGTCGAGCCCGACGTCCTGCCCGGCGTCCTTGAAGCCGACGTAGTACGGCTCGTCGGCATACGGCTCCACCTCCAGCAGAGCGCTGAACAGGGCCTTCGCCCGCGCGAGGTCCTTGACGGGGTAGATGACGGTCTGGATGCCGGCGGTCATGGCGTGCTCCTTGGCCAAGGGGATTCCGACGGATTTCGTCGGTGGTTCCACGCTAGGCCGGGGGAGCGGGGCTGGGCTTCTTCGATCCTGACCGGATGCCCAGGACGCTGCGGATGCCCGCGACACGACCGCTGCCGGAGGGTCCGCTCGGTGCCCGCCGTCACCCCGTCACGACAGGGTCCGCTCGGTGCCCGCCATCACCTCGTCACGACAGGGTCCGCCGGGACCGCTTCTGCCACGACCGCAGGGCCGCCGGAGGCTCCGGTCCGCCGCGGTCCGTCGGCCCGGGCGGCGCGACGTCCGGGGGTTCGCCGGGGCTGTCCACATGCCCGAACCACTCGCACACGAGCCGGCCGAGCAGCGCACCGCCGTAGACGACGAACCCCACGCCGACGAGCCAGGACTCCACCACCAGGACGGTGCCGACCGGTCCGTAGCTGATCGCGTTGGTGACCAGGAGCGGGGTGAACACCAGATACGAGAAGCCGCGCAGGCCGACCAGGCCCGCCATCGTCGCGAGCGCACCGGGCAGCAGATGCCGCCAGGGCACCTGGCGGCCGAGCAGGAAGTGCGGACCCCACCAGAAGAACAGCACGCCGACGCCCATGCTGAGCAGGATGCGGGGCGTGCCTTCCAGGACATTCCGCGTCTGCACCTGGGCATACAGGTACACCATCAGCATCACCAGCCACACCGCCTGCCGCCAGATCCGGTGCCAGGCGATGGAGGGCGTCTTCCAGATCCGCTCGTAGCCGTTCTGCACGCTCGATGCGAAGGACATGCCGAAGAACGCCAGCAGCGCCACACTCAGCACGCTGGTGGTGCTGATCACCTTGCGGGTCGGGCCGAAGACATGCGCGAGCGCGTCGGCGGACCGGCCGGACAGCGCCATTCCGTCCACCAGCCACAGGGCGAAGCCGCCGTGCCCGAAGGGGTCCGCCGCCGCGACCACGATCAGCAGCGGGGCCAGGGTGACCAGGGCGAGGGTCGCGAACCCCATGGCCCGGTGCAGCAGCTCCAGTTCCGAGCCGCGCCGGTGCAACTCGGCCAGCCCCGGCCGGTGCCGTGCGGCTGACCGCGACATGAGGACCACCCCTTCCTCCGGCCCGGGGCCACCCGTGGTGATGTGCAGAGTGGCCAGGAACGCCCCCGGACAAACCTGATCGGGTGACGCGGTACCCGATGGGCGGCCCCACCCATGCCAGCATGAACCGTCCCGACCTCGACGAGGAGGTTTTCATGGACCGTCCCGGTGAACTGATCCCGCTCCAGTACGTCGACATCGGTGGCCGCGGCCCCGAGGACGTCGTCGCGGACTCCCGCGGCCGGGTCCTGACCGGTGTGGAGGACGGCCGCATCCTGCGCATCGACGGACTCACCGATCCCGCGTCCGCGCGCGTCGAGGTGCTCGCCGAAACCGGCGGCCGGCCGCTCGGCCTCGAACTCCTCACCGACGACGCCCTGTTGGTGTGCGACGCCGAACTCGGACTGCTGCGCGTCGATCTGCGCGAGGGCATCGTCCGCATCCTCGCCGACGCGGTGGCGGGTCAGAGACTGAGCTTCTGCAGCAACGCGGTCGCCCTGTCCGACAACAGCGTGTACTTCACCGTCTCCAGCCGTCGCTACCCCCTGGAGCAGTGGATCGGCGACATCGTCGAACACACCGGAACGGGCCGCCTGCTGCGCCTCGCCCCCGGCAGCGAGACCCCCGAAATCCTGCTGGAGGGGCTCCAGTTCGCCAACGGGCTCGCGCTGAGCGCCGACGAGTCCTTCCTGGTCGTCGCCGAGACGGGCGCCTGCCGGCTCACCCGCTACTGGCTCGGCGGCCCGCACGCCGGGCGGAGCGAGCCCTTCGCCGAGCACCTGCCGGGCATGCCCGACAACATCTGGCGCGGCGCACCCGACGGCCCGATCTGGGTCTCGCTGGCCGGGCCGCGGGTGCCCCCACTCGACCTGCTGCACCGCGCCGCCACCGCCGTCCGGGCCGCCGCGGCCCGCATCGCCGTCCGCGCCCCCTACCGCCCCACCGGCACCATCGGCGTCCTCGCGGTCGACGACTCCGGCGGGATCGTCCACCACCTCGCCCACCGCCGCTCCGGCTACCGCATGGTGACCAGCGTGTGCGAGGCCGCCGGACATCTGGTGCTCGGCAGCCTGTGGGAACGGGGCATCGCGGTGTGCGAGCGGCCCGCCCCGAAGTGACCCGGGTACGGCCCGGGCGCTACCCTGTTGCCCGGCCGCGATTCCCCCCTCGCGGCGCGGCGGTGGGGCCCGCCGTACCCCAACCGCGGCCGTGCCGCCGCCAACGGTCCCTACTTGCGAACGGACGGCGCCCGCATGCCGGGCCCGGGCGAGTAGGAGACGTACGACCATGACAGCCCCCGAAACCGAGACCCTGCGCACGCAGCGCCGCAGCCCGCGCCCGCCCGCCTGGCGCGGCCAGATCCCCGTCGTCGCGGTGGTCGCGCTCGGCGGCGCCGTCGGCGCGACCGCCCGCTACGCACTGACGCTGTGGTGGCCCGCCCCGCCGGGCGGATTCCCCTGGGCGACCTTCTGGACCAATGTCGTCGGCTGTGCCGTGATGGGCGTGTTCATGGTCGTCATCACCGACGTGTGGGCCGCCCACCGCCTGGTGCGGCCCTTCTTCGGCACCGGTGTGCTCGGCGGCTTCACCACCTTCTCGACCTACGCCGTCGACATCCAGCGGCTCGTCGACCTGGGCCACCCCCGCACCGGCCTGGCCTACCTCGCCGCGACCCTGCTCGCGGCCCTCGCGGCGGTGTGGCTGGCGATGACCGCCGCCCGCCGCGTCCTGAAGTGGAGGCAGCCATGACGAGGCTGACCGGCACCGCCCTGCGCGTGACCGTCTTCATCGGCGAGAACGACACCTGGCACCACAAGCCGCTCTACTCGGAGATCGTGCACCGCGCACACGCCGCCGGACTCGCCGGCGCCAGCGTCTTCCGCGGCATCGAGGGCTTCGGCGCCTCCTCCCTGATCCACACCTCACGGCTGCTGTCCCTGAGCGAGGACCTGCCGGTCGCGGTCGTCATCGTCGACACGGAGGAACGCGTCCGTGCCTTCCTCCCGCAGCTCGACGAACTCGTCGCGGAGGGCCTGGTGATCCTCGACGACTGCGAGGTCATCCGGTACGTGGGCCGCGAGGGCGATCCCGGCGAAACGGGCAAGAAGGGTAAGAAGTCGTTGTGAACTGGCTGTTGGTCGTCGCGGGTGCCGCGGTCGGTGCCCCGGTGCGCTATCTCACCGACCGCGCGGTGCAGTCCCGGCACGACACGGTCTTCCCCTGGGGTACGTTCGCGGTGAACGTCTGCGGCTCGCTGATCCTCGGCCTGCTGACCGGTGCCATGTCCGCCGGAGCGGCAGGTTCCCACCTCCAGCTGCTGATCGGCACGGGCCTGTGCGGGGCGCTGACGACGTACTCGACCTTCTCGTACGAGACCCTGCGCCTGACCGAGACCGGTGCGGGGCTCTACGCTGCCGCCAACGTCGTCGGGAGCGTGCTGGCGGGCCTCGGCGCCGCCTTCGTCGGGGTGTCGGTCGCCCAGGCCCTGTGGGGGTAGGTGACCGGCCCTTGTCCCGGCGTAGTAAGACTTTCCGCAGCACTGTCGACCCACTCAGCAGAACTGGATCCCATGAGCGTCATTAACGTCGGTCAGGCCGTCGTCCTCGGTGTCGTCGAGGGGGTGACCGAGTTCCTCCCGGTCTCCTCGACCGGCCATCTGAAGATCACCGAGGGGCTGATGGACATCCCCGTGGACGACGACGCCGTGGTGGGTTTCTCGGCCGTCATCCAGGTGGGTGCGATCGCGGCCGTGCTCGTCTACTTCTTCAAGGACATCGTGCGGATCGTCACCGCGTGGGGCCGTGGCCTGGTGAACAAGGAGGAGCGGTACCACCACGACTACAAGTTCGCCTGGTGGGTGATCGCCTCCACCATTCCCATCGTGATCGTGGGGCTCGCGGCCAAGCCGCTGATCGAGGGTCCGCTCGCGTCGCTGTGGGTGGTGGCCGGTTCGCTGATCGTCGGCAGTGGTGTGATGTGGGCGGCGGACCAGATGGGCCGGCACAAGCGCGGTGAGGACGACACCACCTTCAAGGACGCGATGCTGGTCGGCTGCTCGCAGATCCTGGCGCTGCTCTTCCCGGGCTTCTCGCGCTCCGGCGCCACCATGTCCACGGCGCTGATCCTGGACCTGGACCGGGTCGCGGCCACCCGTCTGTCGTTCTTCCTCGGCATCCCGGCCCTGACCGGCGCCGGACTGTACGAGCTCAAGGACGCGCTGGGGACGGGGGTGGGCGCCGCGCCGCTGGCCGTCGGCACGATCGTCTCCTTCGTGGTGGCGTACGCCTCCATCGCCTGGCTGCTGAAGTTCGTCGCCAAGCACTCGTTCAACGCGTTCGTGATCTACCGCATCGTCGTCGGCGTGCTGCTGCTGGGCCTGCTCGGCACGGGCACCCTCAACAGCTGAGGGCCGCTGACGGTCGTATCGAGGTGTGAGGCCCGAGTCCGGGCCTCACACCTCATGCGTTTCGTCATCCGCCCGCCTTGACAGCTGCCACCCGTCACCCGCACCATCGCTCACGTGAACCTGTCAGACAGCCAGACAGCCGGTGGGGGCCCGCGACGCGTCAGCGCGATGGAAGCGGTCCTCGCGCATCTGCGCGGCGCCATCGAGCGCGGCGAGTACGAGGTGGGCGACAAGCTGCCCTCCGAGGCGGAGCTCTGCCGCACCCTCGAGGTCAGCCGGCCCGTACTGCGCGAGGCGCTGCGGGCCCTGCAGACGATGGGTCTGACCGTCTCCAGGACGGGCAAGGGCACGTTCGTCGTCGCCGGCGCGGTGGAGGACCCCACCTTCGGCGACTACGCGGCCAGCGATCTGATGGAGGTGCGCCGGCACGTCGAGATCCCGGTCGCGGGCTACGCGGCTCTGCGCCGCACCCCCGAGGACCTCGATCACCTGGCGCATCTGCTGGAGCGCATGGAGCAGGAGACCGACACCACCTCGTGGGTCGCCCTCGACACGCTCTTCCACCTGACGGTCGCCGAGGCCTCCCAGAACCCCGTCTTCCGCCGGGTCATCGAGGAGATCCGTGACGCGCTGGCGCGTCAGTCGGCCTTCCTCAACGAACTGGGCGGACGCCGCGAGCAGTCCAACCGCGAGCACCGGGCGATCATCGAGGCGCTGACGGACGGTTCCGAGCTCGACGCCGTGGATGCCATGGCGCACCACCTGGACCGCGTCGAGACGACTCTGACGGACATCGTGCACCGCGGGCGCACGGACGGCGCCGCACGCCCGTCCGCCGACTCCACCGACCACCGACCCAGCACCGGAGCAGGCGCGTGACCCTCGCGCCGTCCCCCTACAAGAGGCAGTGATGTTCAGCAGTTCCGTCGCGGACGCACCCCAGATCCGCGAGCCCCTCCACGCCCCCGTCGCCCACCTGATACGCGGCGGAGTCGTCGAGGGCATCCACTACGGTTCCGTCGTCGTCCTCGACACCGACGGCAAGGTCCAGCTCCAGATCGGAGACATCGAGGCCGCCTTCTACCCCCGCTCCGCCCTCAAGCCCGTCCAGGCGGTCGCCATGGTCCGGGCCGGGCTGCCGCTGGACGGCGAGCTGCTCTCGCTGGCCGCGGCCAGCCACTCCGGCGAGGAGCGCCATATCGCCGGCGTCCGGCGCATCCTCGGACTCGCCGGGCTCACCGAGGACCATCTGCGCAATGTGCCGGACATGCCGTTCGACCCGGTCGTCCGCGACACCTGGGTACGGGAGGGCCGTGAACCCTCCCGGCTCGCCCAGAACTGCTCCGGCAAGCACGCGGCCATGCTCTACACCTGCAAGCTCAACGGCTGGTCCCTGGACGACTACCTCGACCCCGCGCACCCCCTGCAGCAGGCGATCGCCGAGATCGTGGAGGACCTCACGGGGCAGCGCATCGCGCAGGTGACGGTCGACGGGTGCGGGGCCCCGCTGTTCTCGGTGTCGCTGCACGGGCTCGCGCGTGCGGGTGCCCGGATCACGACGGCGGTGGACGGCACCCCGGAGGCGCGGGTCGCCGACGCGATGCGTATGTACGCCGAGACGGCGTCCGGCGCGGGCCGGGACGTGGCCGCGCTGATGCACGCGGTGCCCGGGCTGCTCGCCAAGGACGGCTTCGAGGGGGTCCAGGTCGCCGCACTGCCGGACGGCCGGGCCGTCGCCGTGAAGATCGCCGACGGAGCGAGCCGGGCACGGATACCCGTGACCGCGGCGGGGCTTGCTCGCGCGGGCGTTGAGCCGGAACTGCTCACCGAGTTCACGGGGGAGCCGTTGCTCGGTGGGGGTGAGCCCGTGGGGTGTGTGCGTGCGGTGCGTGCTCTGGATCCGGTGCCGTTGGGTGCCTGCGCGTAGGGGGTCCGGGTTGGGGCGGGGGCTGCGGTCGTTTTCGGGCTGCCGGTCGTGTGTGGCTGGTCGCGCAGTTCCCCGCGCCCCTGGGGCGGCATGATGGTGATCATGACTACGGCGTCGTCCCACTCCTTCGAACCGGTCCTCGCGCGTATCGCCGAGGAGATCGAGCGGACCCCCGGCAGGGGCCGGCCCGCCGACTACATCCCGGCGCTGGCGGCGTGCGACCCGCGCCGGTTCGGTATGGCGGTGGCGGAGCTGGACGGCACGGTGTACGGCGTGGGGGACTGGCGCGAGCCGTTCTCCACGCAGTCCATCACCAAGGTCTTCACCCTCGCCCTCGACCTGGCCCGCGAGGGCGACGCCCTGTGGGAGCACGTGGGCCGCGAGCCCTCCGGCAACCCCTTCAACTCCCTGGTCCAGCTGGAGTACGAGAACGGCATCCCGCGCAACCCGTTCATCAACGCGGGCGCCCTCGTCGTCACCGACCGGCTGCAGACCCGTAGCTCGGACGCCTCGGGCGAACTGCTGGCCTTTCTGCGGGCGGAGAGCGGCAACCCCGCGCTGGACTTCGACCAGGACGTGGCCGCTTCCGAGTCCGCGCACGGGGACCGCAATGCCGCTCTCGCGCACTTCATGGCGTCGTACGGCAACATCGACAACCCGGTCCCGGTGCTCCTTGACCAGTACTTCCGCCAGTGTTCCGTCATGGCGTCCTGCGCCGATCTCGCCCTGGCCATCGGCTTCCTGGCCCGCCACGGCATCCGCGCCGACGGCGACAGGCTGCTCAGCCAGAGCCAGGCCAAGCAGGTCAACGCAGTGATGCTGACCTGCGGGACCTACGACGCCGCGGGCGACTTCGCCTACCGCGTCGGCCTGCCCGGCAAGAGCGGTGTCGGTGGCGGCATCATCGCGGTCGTGCCCGGACGCTGCACGCTGTGCGTGTGGAGCCCGGGGCTCGACGAGCGCGGCAACTCGGTGGCGGGAGTCGCGGCACTGGACCGCTTCACGACCCTGACCGGTCTTTCGGTGTTCTGAACGGCCGCTTCAGTCCAGGAACTCCGTCAGCAGCGGCACCAGCACGGGTGTGCGCCGCATCAGCTCGGCATGCGTGGTGCCCGGCAGCACGGCCAGCCGGGCTCCGGGGATGAGCCGGTGCATCTCGGCCGCGTGCTCGATGCGCACGAAGTCGGTGTCGCCGATGACCAGGAGCGTGGGCGCGGTGAGCCCGCGCAGGTCGTCGGCGGTCCAGGGCAGCGGGGCGTGGGCCGCGCCCGTGACCCTGCCGAGGAACTCCTCGAAGTGCTCGGGATGCGGCGCGACGGCCGCGTAGGCGTCGGCCCACTCCTGGAAGTCCTCCTGGCTCGGCAGCCGCGGGGAGGTGTAGTCGGGGGTGCGGACCTCCTCGTGGTAGCCGTCCTGGTGGTAGTGCGTGGCGGCGAGCACCAGGCGCCCGACGCGCTCGGGATGCCGCACCGCGATCTCCAGCGCGGTCAGGCCGCCGAGGCTGAAGCCGATGAAGTCGGCCTGCTCGATGCCGAGTCGGTCCAGCAGGGCCAGGACGTCCGAGGCGAAGTTCGGCACCGACATCTCGCGCTCGGTGTCGGCCGTGTGGCCGTGCCCCTGCAGCTCGGGCGCCACGATGCGGCGGCCCTCGCCGAGCGCGGGCAGCACCGCCCCGAAGGACAGGCCGACGGTGTGCACGCCTCCGTGCAGCAGCACCAGCGGACGGCTGCCGTCGTCGCCGGAGCCGTGGCGCTCGTAGTACATCTCCAGGCCGTTGACCTTCGCGTACGCGGAGTCGGAGGGCATGGTCATCACGTCCGTTCGGTAGGTGTCGGGAAGGGGGCGGAACGCTGGGTGCGACACAGGGGAGACCGGCCGGGCACGGCGAAATCATCGCTTCTGAAGCGGGATCACACGCCGGTCACATGCAGGCCCCCGCCCGGAAGGGGGCGCGTCAATCTCCGGCCACCCGGCGTTGACACGCTGACCGGGTGTTGGCCATGGCCCTTCCCGTCGATCTCCGCCGCTGCCAGGTGCTGGGCCTGGCCGGCACCGCCTTCCTCGCCCTGGGCGGTGAGTCGGCCGGTGCGCTGCCCGTGCGGGACCTGCTGGCACCGGCCGACGTGCACGCCGCCCTGGGCCTGGTCGGCGTCTACTTCGGCGTCGTCCTGCTGATAGCCGCCTGGGTGCTGCTCGGCCGGCTCGTGCGCGGCGCCGAACCGCCCACCCCGCGCGACCTGATGCTCGTGCTCGCCGTGTGGGCGGCCCCGCTGCTCCTCGCCCCGCCGCTGTTCAGCCGTGACGTCTACAGCTATCTCGCCCAGGGCGCCATGGTCGACGCCCACATGGACGTCTACGCCCAGGGACCCGCCCAGCTCGGCGGCCCGCTCGCCGACGAGGTCGCACCGCTGTGGCAGCACACCGGCGCCCCCTACGGCCCGGTGTTCCTCGCCCTCGCCTCCGCGCTGTCCGGCCTGACCCGTGGCGAGATCCCCGCAGGCCTCTTCGGGATGCGGCTGGTCGCCCTGCTCGGCGTGGTGCTGATGGCCGCCGCGCTGCCCCGGCTCGCCCGGCACAGCGGAGCCGACCCGGCCGCCGCGCTCTGGCTCGGCGCCCTCAACCCGCTGGTCCTGCTCCATCTGGTCGCGGGCGCCCACAACGACGCCATCATGCTCGGCCTGCTCGGCGTCGGCCTGGTCGCCGCCCTCGGCAGGTGGCCGGTCCTGGGCGCTGCCCTGGTCACCCTCGCCGCGCTGGTCAAGGCACCCGCCGTACTGGGGCTCGCCGCGGTCGTCCTCCTCCAGGTGCGGGCGGGCAGACCCCCGGCGAAGGCAGCGCTGACGACCGTGCTCGCCGCCGCGGTCACCACGGTCGCCGCGACCGCCCTCGCCGGCACGGGATACGGCTGGATCGGCGCCCTCGACACCCCGGTCTCCCCGCACAACTGGGCGCTCTCCAGCCTCCTCGGCCGCGCCACCGGCGCCCTGCTGGGCCGCTTCGGCAGCGACCTTGCGCCCCTGGCCCTGCCGGCCTGGCATCTGCTCGGCCTCCTGATCACCGCCGTCGCGGTGGCGGCCATATGGTGGCGACTGCGCCCACGTCCCGTCTACGCGCTCGGCCTCAGCCTCGCCGCGGTGGCCGCGTTCGGCCCGGCGATCCGCCCCTGGTACGCCCTGTGGGGGCTGTTCCTGATCGCCGCCGCGGCACCGACCACCTCGGTACGGCAACGGGTGGCGGCCGTGACCGGAGTGCTCGCGCTCGCCACCCTGCCGAGCGGCGGCCCGGTCGACAGCGGGCAGTTGATGCTCGCCGTCTCCGGCGGCGCGCTGGCCGTGGTCGTGCTGTGGCAGGCCCACCAGGCCGCGCAGGCACCGGCCGTGGGACGGACCGCGTGAAGGCTCCCCGCACCGACCGCGGCCGGCTGCTGCTGGTCCTCGCCGTGGCCGCGGTCGTCACCGTCTTCACCGCGACGGTGCCGCTGCTGCGCGACTGGTTCGACCTGCGGGTCTACTACGGGGCGGTCAACGGCTGGATCCACCACGGCGGACGCCTCTACGACTACCGGGTGCCGGGCACGACGTACGGCTTCACCTACCCGCCGTTCGCGGCCGTCAGCATGCTGCCCATGTCCCTCGTCGGCCTGCACACGGCGATCGCCGGTGCCCTGGTGCTCAACCTGGCGGCCCTGGTCCTGGTCCTGCACCTCCTCACCGAGGGGGCGTGGCGCCGCCACGGCTGGTTCGGCTGCGCCCTGGGCCTGTGCCTGCTCGCGCTGTACGAACCGCTGCGCGACACCTTCAGCTTCGGCCAGGTCAACCTCCTGCTGCTGGCCCTGGTGCTCACCGACGCCCGGCTGCTCGCCACCGGCCGGGAGCGCCTGGCGGGCGTCGGCATCGGCCTCGCCGCCGCGATCAAGCTCACGCCCGCGGTCTTCATCGGTCTGCTGCTGCTCGCCCGCCGATGGCGTGCGGCGGCCGTCGCGAGCGCGGTCACGGCGGCGGCGACCGGGCTCGCCGCATGGGTGGATCCGGCGGCCTCCCGCTTCTACTGGACCGAGGCCCTGTGGGACACCGACCGGGTGGGCCGCCTCGCCTATGTCTCCAACCAGTCGCTCCAGGGCATCCTGGCCCGGCTCGGCGTCATGGACCGCGCGGTGTGGGCCGGGGCGGTCCTCGTGGTCCTCGGCATCTGGGCATGGCGCACCCGGCGTGCCGTCGCGGCGGCCGACTGGCCGGCCGCGGTCGCCCTCACCGGTGCGACCGCGTGCCTGGTCAGCCCCATCACCTGGGTGCACCACCTGGTGTGGCTGCTGCCGGCGTTCGCCGTGCTGGTGCGCACCGGGCACGCGCGCGTGGCGGGCACGCTGTACACGGTGATGTGCACCAGCGTGGTGTGGCTGTGGTTCCACGACGCGTCCGGCATCGACGGCTTCCTCGGCAGCAACCTCTACACCTGGATCACCCTGGGGCTCCTGCTGTGGCTGCCGGTGGGTCAACTCCGCGCCGACAGCCTGCCCTTGGCCCGCAGCACCAGCGCCACGGCCACCGCACCGAGCACGACTGCACCCGAGACCACACCGGCCGTCGGCCACCCGGGGCCGCCGTCCGGGGCGACGGCCACCGGCGTGGCGTGCGGTCCCGCGACGGGCGTGGCGTGCAGTCCCGGTCCCGGCCGCGACCTGACCCGCAGCCCGTCCAGCGAGCCCACCGGTTCGACCAACCCGGCCGCCGCGAACCCCCAGTCCAGCAGCCGACGAGCCTCCTCGTAGACGGCGAATCCGCCGCCCTCCTGAGGGTTCATCACCGTGACCACGAGCGTGCGCCCGTCCCGGCGGGCCGCGGCGACGAGCGTGTTGCCGGCGTTGCTGGTGTAGCCGTTCTTCACGCCGATCAGGCCCGGATACGGCTCCACTCCGTCGGCACCGGTCAGCAGCCGGTTGGTGTTCCGGATGCCGTACGACCATCCGCCCCCGCCCGGGAAGCTCGCCTCGGCCGTGTCGCAGTAGCTCGCGAAGGCGGGGTCGCGCAGTCCCTCCCGGCCGAACACCGCCAGGTCGTACGCGGATGACACCTGGCCCGGCATGTCGTAGCCGTCGGGCGAGCGCACCTGTGTGTCCAGGGCGCCGAGGGAGCGGGCCTTGGCCTGCATCTGCTCGGCGGTGCGGTGCCAGCCGCCGTTCATCGAGGCGAGGACGTCCACGGCGTCGTTGCCGGAGTTGAGGAAGACCCCGCGCCACAGGTCGGAGACCCGGTACGTGTGCCCCTCGGCGACCCCGACCCTGCTGCTGCCGGGACCGATGTCCGCCATCTCCTCCTCGTCGACCGTGTGCTGCAGGTCCGCCGGCAGGACCGGCAGCACGGTCAGGGCGAACAGGGTCTTCAGCGTGCTGGCGGGCGGCAGTGCGCGATGGGCGTCGTGCGCGGCGAGCACCTCGCCGGTGCGGGCGTCGGACACCAGCCAGGACAGCGCGGAGACGTCCGGCAGCCCGGGTGCGTTCCGATGGGGCCGGACCACGGTGCCCTCGCGATACAGATACGACGGCTGCGGCAGCCCCGCCCGCGCCGGGGCGGGCGGCGTGGGCTCCGCACCGGCCGCGGCCGCCACGGGCGCGAACGCGATGACGCCCGCGACACAGAGCACACAGGTGGCGGAGGCCGCCCGGGATCGAAAATCGGTGATCATATGATCAACGTAGGAATGGGTCCGGCGTACGGGACGGTGACCGGGCCGGGAACGATCCGCTAGCACTCGGATGCCTCAGTGGGGTGGCGCGCGCGGCCGGTTCATGGCTCGGTCGCCGGGCGTCGGGCCGGATGTCCGGGGCCGTGGGTCAGCCGGCGGGGCCGCGGGGCAGGACGCGGTCGAGCTGGCTGCGCGAGGTGATCCCCAGCTTGGTGAAGACCTTCCGCAGGTGGTACTGGACGGTGCGGGCGCTGATGAACAGACGGGTGCCGATCTCGGGGTTCGACAGACCGTCCCGCGCCATACGGGCGATCTGCGCCTCCTGAGCGGTCAGTTCCTCGTCCCTGGCCGGGGTGGTGCGCCGGTGGGCCGTGCCTCCGGCCGCGCGCAGTTCGCGGGCCGCGCGGTCGGCGAACGCGGTCGCGCCCATCGTCTCCAACATGCCGTGCGCGGTGCGCAGTTGCTCGCGTGCGAGGCCGGGGTGCCGTTCCCGGCGCAGCCATTCCCCGTACAGCAGATGCGCCCGGGCCAGTTCGACGCGCATCCGGGTCCTGCCGAGGCGGGCGATCGCCTCGCGGTAGAGCCGTTCGGCCGCCTCGCCCTCGCTCAGCAGCGCTCGTGCCCGTGCCTCGACGCCGCGCACCCAGTCGGTGCCCGCGGCGTCGGCCATCACGCCGAGCCGGTCGCACGCGTCGGCCGCCGGACCGGCCGCCCCGCAGCGCGCGGCGGCCTCCGCCAGCTCGGCCAGGGTCCAGCACAGCCCGGCCGGATCATGGTCGTAGGCGTTGGCGCGCAGTCCGGCGGACATGGCCTCGTCGTAGCGGCCGAGAGCGTTGTTCAGGACGGCGTTCGCGCCCTCGGCGAAGGTGATACCGATGCCCTCGCCGCGCCGGGTCGCGTCCTCCAGGGTGGCCTCGATGACGGCGGTCGCGGCGCTCTCCTCGCCGCGCAGCGCGGCCAGGGCCATGGCGCCGTAGGGTGCCAGCCCGCTCCCGGTCGCCTCCTTGACCGCCTGCAGCTCCTCGGTCAGTGCCGCCGCCGAGGCCAACTCGCCCGCGAACAGCAGGACATGGGCGCGCGAGGTGAGGGCCAGCGGGAGTTCGCCGAAGGCCCCGGCGTCCCGGGCGAGGCGGACGTAGCGGGCCGAGAGGGCGGCCCACTGGTCGTCGTCCCAGATCCGGATGGCGGTGATGTTCGCCGGCCACATCCAGCGCAGTTGCTCCTCGGCCGACAGCCCGGACCGGAAGGCGGCCAGGGCCTCGCGCAGGACCGGGACCCCGGCCGCGTACCCGGTGTGCAGACCGGTGGCCGTGCCGTCGAGCAGGAGGTCGCAGGCGCGCGGGGCGTGCGGGGGCGGGGGCGCCGAGACGGCGGCGCGGGCCGCGTCCAGGACGTCGCCTCCGGGGCCTGCCAGCCGTCCGGCGAAGATCGCGGCCGAGACCGCGTCCAGGTAGGCCGCGCGGGACAGGTCCGCATCGACGGCTTCGAGCTGTCCCGCCGCCTTCAGCAGCAGGGTCGGGGCCTCGCCGCCGCGGGCGGTGCTGAACGCCAGTTGGGCCCGCATCGTGTCGAGGCCCGCCCGTTGTACGGCGGTGAGCGGTCCGGCCCCGGCCATGGCCAGCAGCTCCCGTGTCACGTCGAGGGCGCCGGTGCGGAGCGCTGCCCGGGCGGCGTCCAGCGCCCGTCCGGCCCGCCGCGCCGGGTCGAGGGTGAGCACGGCGGCCTGGTGCAGGAAGGCGGCCGACGCGGCCGTGCCGCCACGGGCCTGGGCCCGGCCCGCGGAGCGTTCGAGTTCGGCGGCGACGTCCTCGTCCGGCCCCGGGGCGGCCTGCGCACGGTGCCAGGCACGACGGTCGGGATCGAGCGTTCGGTCGGTGGCGGCGGCCAGGGCCCGGTGCGCCTCCTGTCTGTCCTGAACCGACGCCGACCGGTAGGCGGCCGAGCGGGCCAGCGGATGACGGAACCGCACCCGCCCACCGAACTCGGCGAGCCCCGCCTCCGTCACGGGGACCGCGGCCTCGCCACCGATCCCGAGCCGGCCGGCCGCACGCCACACCAGCGCCGGATCGCCGGACGGGTCGGCCGCCGCGACCAGCAGCAGCTGCCGGGCGTTTCGCGGCAGCGCGGCGACCCGCCGCAGGAAGTTCTCCTCCATGTCTCCCGAGAGCGCCGCCATGTCTCCCGACGGCGCTGCGGCGCCCGGAAGACCGAAACCCCCGGCCAGTTCGGCCGGTGCCCAGCCCCGTGTCAGCTCCAGCAGGGCCAGCGGATTGCCCCGCGCCTCCAGGACGATCTGGTCCCGTACTCGCGTGTCGATGGGCCCGGTCGGCACGGTGTCGAGCAGCGCTCGTGCGTCGGGCTCCGGCAGCCCCTGGACCAGCAGCTCCGGGACTCCCGTGAGGTCGCCACGGTCGCCGCGGGAGGCGAGGATCAGACCGATCGACTCCGCCCCCAGGCGGCGCGCGACGAACGCGAGGATCTGCGCCGTGGCCCGGTCGAGCCATTGCCGGTCGTCGACCAGGCAGATCAGCGGCTGCTGCTCGGCGACCTCGGACAGCAGGCCGAGCACGGCCAGGCCGACCAGGAACCGGTCGGGGGCCGGGCCGGTGCTCAGCCCGAAGGCGGTGCCCAGCGCGTCGCGCTGCGGTACGGGAAGGTGCTCCAGCCGGTCCAGCATCGGGGCGCACAGCTGGTGCAGCCCGGCGAAGGCGAGCTCCCGCTCTGACTCGACTCCCGCGGCACGTACGACACGGCAGTTGCGTGCCTGTGCGGCCAGGTGGTCCAGCAGGGCCGTCTTGCCCACGCCCGGATCTCCGTGGAGCAGCAGGGCCCGGCTCTCACCGGCGCGAACCGCCGCGATCAACCGGTCGAGCACGTCGCATTCCGCGCGGCGGCCGGTCAGCCCGGTCGCGCTGTCCCACCGCGGCGGACCCGCAGCATCACGCACACCACCACGCTATCCCGCCCACCGGCACCGACGGCCAGCCACTGGCGGATGCGCCGACGGTCGGGTGCGCCGCAGTCTGCAACTGACTTCCTGGACGCCTAACCGCTGTATCTGTCTTGACAGGTTAGGTGTGCGGTGATTGACTCCCATGGCAACCACTTAAAACGCTTACGAGGGTTAGAGGGGCCGGCGCCTGCCGGCCCGGCATCGAACGGAGCGGACATGACCGGACCCCTCAAGGACGAAACCGTGCTGGTCATCGGACGGGGCGGCGGAATCGCCCGAGCCGTCGTCGTCGCCGCGCGGGACGCGGGAGCGCGGGTCGTCGCCGCCGGACGCGACCGGCAGGCCCTCGCCGACGCCTACGCCGGCGAGCCCGGCATCGGCACCGAGACCGTCGACCTCACCGACGACGCATCCATCGCCGCCCTCGGCGAACGGCTCGGCTCCGTCGATCACGTGGTGTCCACCGCGTCGGCCCGCGCCCGCGGCCGGCTGGGCGATCTGGAGCGGGACGCGGTCCGGCGCTCGTTCGACACCAAGGTCATCGGCCCGCTCATGCTGGCCAAGCACTTGGGCCCCCGGATCGCCGAGGGCGGCTCGTTCACCCTGTTCTCCGGGGTCGCCGCGGTGAAGATCGCGGCCGGGACCCTGGCCGTGGCCATCACCAACGGCGCCGCCGACGTCCTGGCCCGCTCGCTGGCCCTGGAGATGGCGCCGGTCCGAGTCAACGCCATCTCCCCGGGAGTGATCGACACCGGCGCCTGGGACGCCCTCGGTGAGCAGGGCAAGGCCGACTACTTCGCCGACATCGGCGCCCGCAACCCCGCCCGGCGCATCGGCACCACCGACGACATCGCCAACGCCGCCCTGTTCGCCATGACCAGCACCTTCCTGACCGGCGTGACCCTGCGCATCGACGGCGGCGAGCCGCTCACCTGACCCACCCGGGCCGCCCCGGCCCCGGGCCGAGCCGAAAGGAACGAAACGATGGGACTGTCCTGGCAACAAGGACCGCTCGCCCCCGGAGCGGTCGGCCGCTTCCTCGTCCCCGAACCCCTGCCCGAGCGGATGCTCTTCGCGGAGCCGCTGCGCCGGCGCATGCGGGTCCGGTTCGCCGACACCTGGATCGCCGACAGCGAGGACGTCGTGCTGCTGCACGAGCCCGGCCGATACCCGGTGGCGTACTTCCCCGTCGGCGACATCGACGTCGGCGTACTGGAGTCGGCCGGGCACACCACCCGCCACGGCGACCTCGGGCCGACCGCCTGGTACACCGTGCACGCGGGCACGCAGAGCAAGCCGCGCGCCGCCTGGCAGTACACCGAACTGCCCGACCACGCCAGTGAGTTGAAGGGCCGCGTCGCCTTCGCCTGGCGGGCGATGGACGCCTTCTACGAGGAGGACGAGCGGATCGTCGGCCACGCCGCCGACAACTACCACCGCATCGACATCCGCCGCACCAGCCGCCATCTCGTCGTCCGCAGCGGCGACCGCGTCGTCGCCGACTCCCGGCGGCCGCTGGTCCTCTACGAGTCCGGGTTCGCGCCCCGCTGGTACGTGCCGCGCGCCGACGTGGACGAGACGGCACTGACGCCGGCCGACACCCGCACGTTCTGCCCCTACAAGGGACTGTGCGACTACTACGACATCGCACAGACGCGGCGCGCCGCCTGGTCGTACCGCAACGCCTACCGTGAGGTCGACCGCATCGAGGACCTGGTGTCCTTCGAGCCCGACGAGGTCGAAGTACACCTGGACGGTGTCCGGCTGCGCCTCGAACCCGGCCAGAAAGTCGTCTCGCACGGCGTCGACCGCAACCTCGACCTCGACGAGACGGCCCCTGTCCCACAGCCGTGAGCAAGGACACGAGGAAGGAGCGGGCCATGCCCTCCCTGCTGTCGGTGAACGTCGGAAAGCCCAAGGACGTGGCGTGGCAGGGCCGTACGGTCCACACCGGTGTGTGGAAGCACCCGGTGTCCGGACCGGCGATGGTGCGCCGGCTCAACATCGACGGCGACGGCCAGGGCGACACCAACGGCCATGGCGGTGAGCAACGGGCGGTGCTCGTCTACCAGATCGAGTCCTATCGGTACTGGCAACGGCACTTCGGACGCGACGACTTCACGTTCGGGCAGTTCGGCGAGAACCTCACCGTCGACGGCCTGGCCGACGACGAGGTCTGCATCGGCGACCGGTACCGCATCGGCGAGGCCGAGTTCGAGGTCACCCAGCCCCGCGTCACCTGCTACCGCGTCGGAATGCGCATGGGCGAACCGGAGCTGCCCGCCCTGCTGGTCAGCCACCACCGCCCCGGCTTCTACATGCGCGTCCTGCGCGAGGGACACATCGAGGCCGGCGACCGGATCGTCAGGACCCGCACCGGCCCCGGCGCGCTCACCGTCGCCGACACCGACGCGCTGCTCTACCTCCCCGACCGCGACCCGGCCAAGCTGCGCCTCGCCGTCGACATCCCCGCGCTGAGCCCGGGTTGGCAGGGCTCGTTCCGCGACCTGCTCGCCGACGGAGCCGGGGGAGCCGACGGAACCGGGGGAGCCGGGGCAGCCGGAGGTGCCGCCCGCCCGGCCTGGGACGGCTTCCGCGAGCTGCGGGTGGCCGACGTCGTCGCCGAGAGCACGACGGTCACCTCGATCCACCTGACCGCCACCGACGGGACCCGGCTCCCGGCCGCCCGCGCGGGCCAGTACCTGACGCTGCGGATCCCCGGCGCCGGGCAGCCCGCACCGGTGCGCAGCTACTCGCTGTCCTCCGCGCCCGACACGGGCAGCTACCGCATCAGCGTCAAGCACGAACCGCACGGCGCCGCGAGCGGCTATCTCACCACCGGCCTGCGCGCGGGCGGGGTGCTCGAAGTCGCGGCGCCCCGCGGCGACTTCGTGCTCACCGAGGGCACCGGCCCGGTCCTGCTGATCTCCGCCGGTATCGGCGTGACACCGACGCTGTCCATGCTGCACGCGCTCGCGGCCGCCCGCAGCGACCGCGAGATCTGGTGGATCCACGGCGCCCGCGGCCCGCGGGAGCACCCGCTCGCCGCCGAGGCACGCACCCTCCTCGCGTCACTGCCGCACTCCCGCGAGCACGTCTTCTACAGCGCGGCCACCGCCGAGGAACGCGACCGCCACGGCGCGAGCGCCGGCCGCCTCACCAAGGACGAGCTGACCGCGCTGAAGGTCCCCGCCGACGCCACCGCCTACATCTGCGGCCCGACGGCGTTCATGACCGACATGACGGACGCCCTCGTCGCGGCCGGCATCGACCCGGCCCGCGTCCACACCGAGCTCTTCGGGGCGCTGCCCGCCATCAACCCCGGTCTCACCGGGCGGACGGCCCGGCCTCCGCACCAGCCACCCGGACCGCCCGGCACCGGCCCGACGGTGACCTTCGCCCGCAGCGGCATCTCCACGCCCTTCCCCGACGGCGGCGGCAGCGTGCTCGAACTCGCCGACGCCTGCGACGTCCCCGCCCGCTGGAGCTGCCGTACCGGCGTCTGCCACACCTGCGTCACCCCCCTGCTGTCGGGCCGTGTCACCTATGAGCCGGCGCCGCTGGAGCCCCCGGCCGACGGCGACGTGCTCATCTGCTGCGCCCGGCCCGGCAGCGACATCGTTCTGGACATGTGAGACAGGCGAACACGATGCCCCCGACTCCCGTACAGCCCACGGACACCACCGCCACCGCCGACCGGCGGACAAACCCGCCACCGAACCCGCCGGAGCCCGTGACCGTGACTCCGGCCTTCGGTCCCATCCCGGCCATCCACATCCCCAAGCCGTCGTCGACCCGGACGTACACCGTCCGCGGGACCTGGCGGGCCACTGTCCGAGCGGCCCGCACGGCGCTCCGCCGGACCGATCAGAGGAACCATGACTGACTTCCCGACCGGCCTGAACGCCGGCGTCCGCCCCACCCCAGGAGGTGCCTGATGCACTACAGGCTCGAAGTCGTCACGCTCCCCGTCGGCGACGTCGACAAGGCCAAGGAGTTCTACACCCGGCAGGCCGGTTTCACCCTCGACGTCGACTACCACCCGACCGCCTCCTTCCGCGTCGTGCAGCTGACCCCGCCCGGTTCGGCCTGCTCGGTCCAGATCGGCGTCGGACTCACCGACGCGCCACCCGGTTCGGCCCGCGCGCTGCACCTGGCCGTGCCCGACATCGAGACCGCGCACCGCGAACTGACCGCACGCGGTGTCACCGTCGGCGGCATCCGGCACAAGTCACCGGTGGAGGAATGGACGGGCGGCTGGGCACCCGGCCCGCACCCCGACCGCCTCGACTACGCCAGCTTCGCCGACTTCACCGACCCCGACGGCAACACCTGGACCCTCCAGGAGATCGGCCGGGCCCAGCGGTGAAAGCCGGATCTTCCTGAAAGCCGGATCCTCCTGGGAGGCGAATGCGGTCACAATGGGTCGCACCAGCCCGAGGAGTGACGACACGATGGCCAAGTACCTGCTGCTGAAGCACTATCGAGGCGCCCCACCCCCGGTCAACGACGTGCCGATGGACCAGTGGACACCACAGGAGATCTCGGCGCACGCGCAGTACATGAACGACTTCGCGGCACGGCTGGAGAAGTCGGGGGAGTACGTAGACGGCCGGGCACTGTCCCCCGAGGGGACCTTCGTCCGCTACGACGGCGAGGGGCGCCCGCCCGTCACCGACGGCCCGTTCGCCGAGACCAAGGACCTCATCGCCGGCTGGACGGTGATCGACGTCGACAGCTACGAACGCGCCCTGGAACTGGCCGCGGAGCTGTCCGCCGCCCCCGGCGCGGGCGGCAGGCCGATCCACGAGTGGCTCGAGGTGCGCCCGCTCATGGCCGAGCACTGCACCGCCACGGAGTGACCCCACCGATGGACGAGGCCCTGCTCAGGAGCCTCACGCCCAGTGTGCTCGCCGTCCTCGTCCGCCGCGGAGCGGACTTCGCGGCGGCCGAGGACGCCGTACAGGAAGCCCTCGTCGAGGCGGTCCGCCACTGGCCGGACGATCCGCCCCGGGACGCCAAGGGCTGGCTGGTCACCGTGGCCTGGCGCAAGTTCATCGACACGACCCGCGCGGACGCCGCACGACGACGTCGTGAGGACCGCGTCGAGGAGGAACCGCCGCCCGGACCCGCGTCCTCGGTCGACGACACGCTCCAGCTCTACTTCCTCTGCGCCCACCCCTCGCTCACGCCGTCGTCCGCGGTCGCGCTCACCCTGCGTGCCGTCGGCGGGCTCACCACCCGGCAGATCGCCGAGGCCTATCTGGTGCCCGAGGCGACCATGGCGCAGCGGATCAGCCGGGCCAAGCGCACCGTCTCCGGCGTACGCCTCGACCGGCCCGGCGACGTCGCCACCGTGCTGCGCGTGCTGTACCTGGTCTTCAACGAGGGCTACTCCGGCGACGTCGACCTCGCCGCCGAGGCCATCCGGCTCACCCGACAGCTCGCGGCCGCGATCGACCACCCCGAGGTCGCGGGACTGCTCGCGCTCATGCTGCTCCACCATGCCCGGCGGGCCGCCCGGACCGCGCCGGACGGCAGCCTGGTACCGCTCGCCGAGCAGGACCGCAGCCGCTGGGACACCAAGGCGATCGCCGAGGGCATCGGCATCCTGCAGAAGGCGCTGGCCCGCGACCGGCTCGGCGAGTTCCAGGCCCAGGCCGCCATCGCCGCCCTGCACGCCGACGCGCCCACCGCCGGTGAGACGGACTGGGCGCAGATCGTCGAGTGGTACGACGAGCTCGCGGGCCTGGTCGACAGCCCGGTCGTGCTCCTCAACCGCGCGGTCGCGATCGGCGAGGCCCACGGACCGCGCGCCGGCCTCGCGGCACTCGCGGAACTGGACGACTCACTGCCCCGCCACACCGCCGTGGCGGCCTACCTCCACGAACGCGAAGGCGACCTCACGAAGGCAGCCGCGCTCTACGCCGAGGCGGCCCACAAGGCCACCAACCTCCCCGAACGCGACCACCTGACCCGCCAGGCCGCTCGCCTCAACGCGAAGCGACGCGCCTGACGGGTCATGGCCGTCGGGTTCCTCCCGGTCGTCAGTCGAGGACGCGGCCGAGGAAGTCGCGGATGTGTCCGGCGATGGTCCCGAGGTGGCTCTCCAGGGCGAAGTGGCCGGACTCGATCAGATGGATCTCGGCGTCGGGCAGGTCCTGGCGGAAGGCCTCCGCGCCGGCGGGGCCGAAGATCTCGTCGCCCGCTCCCCAGACCGCAAGCAGCGGGACGCGGGAGTCGCGGAAGTACTGGTGGAGCTTCGGGTAGAGGTCCACGTTGGTGGGGTAGTCCCGGAACAGCTTCAGCTGGATCTCGTCGTTGCCGGGGCGGTCCAGCAGCGCCTGGTCGTGCAGCCAGTTGTCCGGGCTGACCAGGCTGGGGTCGGCGACGCCGTTGACGTACTGCCAGCGGGTGCTCTCCAGGGTCAGGGCGCCGCGCATGGCGGCCTCGGTCTCCGGTCCGGGGTTCGACGTGTAGGCGAAGACGCCGTCCCAGAAGGGCTTGACGAAGCCCTCCTCGTAGCCGTTGCCGTTCTGCGTGATGATCGCTGTGATGCGCTGCGGGTCCTGGAGGGCGAGGCGCCAGCCGATGGGGGCGCCGTAGTCCTGTACGTACATCGCGAAGCGCCCGACGCCCAGCCGTTCCAGCAGTCCGGCGGTGACCTCGGTGAGCGCGTCGAAGGTGTACGGGAACTCCCGCAGCCCCGGCATCGCCGACTGGCCGAACCCGATGTGGTCGGGGGCGATCACGCGATAGCGGTCGGCGAGGGCCGGGATCAGATGACGGAACATGTGCGAACTGGTCGGAAAGCCGTGCAGCAGGACGAGCACGGGGGCCTGGGGGTCGCCGGCCTCCCGGTAGAAGACGTCGAGGCCGTTGACGGTGGCGGTGCGGTGGTGGACGGAGGGGACCATGTCGCCTAACCCTTCAAGTTGAATTCACTGGTTATGTGTTCAGTGCAGCACGGTCGCCCTAACCTGTCAAGACAATTTTAGAGGTTAGGTCTCGGCTTGCTCGTGCCGCGTCGAGGGCCCGTGTGAGGGTCGCCAGGTCGTGGGCGCCGTGGTGGCGCTGTCCGTTGAAGAAGAAGGTGGGCGTTCCGGAGACCCCGATACGGTCGGCCGACGCGACATCGCGTGCGACACGGTCGGCGTGCACCCGGCGCTGCAGGTCATGCCGGAACCGGCTTACGTCCAGGCCGAGTTCGGCGGCATGGCCGAGCAGGTCGCTCACCTCCAGCCGGTCCTGGCGCTGCAGCAGCAGCGTGTGCATCGCCCAGAAGGCTCCCTGGGCCCCGGCTGCCTCCGCGGCTTCCGCTGCCAGGCCTGCATGCGGATGGATGTCGGTGAGCGGCAGATGGCGCCACACGTAGCGCACGTCGGATCGTGAGAGGAGCAGGTCGCGAGTGACGGGGTCGGCCTCGCGGCAGTACGGGCACTCGTAGTCGCCGTACTCGACGACGGTGACCGGCGCGTCCTGCGGCCCGCGGACGTGGTCGAGAGCGGGGTCGACGCCACCGTCCAGGTCGGCCAAGGGCGGTGCCGCCCCGAGGAGGGCGCGGTGACGGGCCGCGCGGGGGAGGAGCGAAGTGAGGCGGTAGACCGTCCAGCCGAGGGCGCCGGATGCCACGACCGCCGCCAGGATGCCGACCTTCGCCTCCAGGAGCGGCCGTCCGGTGAAGGCGAGGTTCGCGATCAGCAGGGAGACGGTGAAGCCGATCCCGGCCAGCGCACCGCTCCCCGCGACGGCGGCCCAGCCGACGGGCGGACGCAGCCTCCCGCCGCTGAGCCGTCCCACCGCCCAGGAGGTGACGATGACCGAGAGGGGCTTTCCGACGACGTAAGCGAGGAAGACGCCAACGGTCACGGGGGCGGTGAGGGCGCTCCGCAACAGCCCCGCGTCGAGGGTGAAACCCGCGTTGGCCAGGGCGAACAGCGGCACGATGACGAATGTCGTCCAGGGGTGGAAGCGGTGCTGCAGCCGCGCGTTCTCCGAGAGCGCGGAGGTCAGTCCCGCGGCGGCGGAGCGGGCGCGATGCGCGCTCGGCTGTTCGCGGAACAACCGCACCAGACCGGTGGCGTGCTCCAGGTCGCCGCGGGCGGGCCGGTAGGCCGAGGTGACCAGGCCGATCGCCAGGCCCGCGACCACCGGGTCGACCCCGCCCGTCATCAGTCCGGCCCACATCACGGCGCCCAGCGCGACGGCAAGGGCGCCGCAGTTGCGCAGACGCATCCGGCCGCAGACGAGGAGGGCGGCGAAGGAGACCGCGGCCACGAGAAGCGGGACCGGCCGGACGTGATGGCTGTAGAAGGCGGCGATCACCAGGAGTGCCACCAGGTCGTCGACAACGAACAGGGTGAGCAGGAAGGCGCGGATACGTGCCGGAAGGTTCCGACCCAGGACGCTGAAGACGCCCAGCGCGAGGGCGCTGTCCGTGGACATGGCGACTCCCCAGCCGTGCGCCGCCGGGCCGGAGTGGTTGACGGCGAGGTAGATCCCGACGGGCACGGCCATGGCCGCCACCCCGGCTCCGACGGGCAGCAGCAGACGGCGCCGGTCACGCAACTCGCCCAGATCGAGCTCCCTGCGCGCCTCCAACCCCACGAGCAGGAAGAAGAAGGTCATCAGCCCGCTGTTGATCCAGGTGCGCAGATCCAGCCCCGCCCGACCGCCGCCCACTCCCAGGCTCAACTCCGTCCGCCACAACGCCTCGTAATCGGCGGGGAACACGTTCGACCAGATCAGAGCGGCCACCAGTGCGCCGACCAGTGCGAGCGCCCCAGCGGCCTCCCCGGTCGGCATGGCCCTGACGCGGCCCGTGCCGGCAGCCGGTGCGTCGGGCTGTTCGACGGGCCGCTCGACGATCGGCACCAGACGCAGCCGATCACGCGGCGGCGGTGCCTCTGCGACGTCCGTGTCCTGGTAGGCGAGCACGACCTTTTCTCCTAACCCCTGTAAGTCATGTGTATGGTTAGAATGAGCGCATGGATGTAACCTGTCAAGCGAATGAAAAGGGTTAGAGTCATCATCGGTCAGGTCGCGCGCGCCGCGGGCATCGCGGAGGGGACGATCTTCCGCGTCTTCGCCGGCGAACTGCTCGACGCCGTGATGGCCGAGGCGATGCGTCACGACCACGCCGTACGGGAGATCTCCTCCATCTCCCTCGACCAGCCGCCGGCCGACCGCCTGGCCGAGGCCGCCGATGCGCTCGGCGCGTATCTGGGTCGGATGGGCACGATTGCAGGGGCCCTGCACGAGTCCGGGCACCGGCGACAGCGGGGCGAGGAGGGGAGGAGGCCGCCCGCCGGAGCCCGGGAGGTCTCGATGGCGGCGATCCGCGAGGCCCTCGCGGAGCTGTTCGCACCAAGCAGCTGCGGATCTCCGGCGAACAGGCCGCCGCGCTCTTCCTCGGCCTGCTGTTCCACCGCCCGCAGCAGCTCGGCGCGGTGGCGCTCGACACCTCCGACCTGGTCGCCGTCTTCCTGCACGGAGCGCTCGCGGAGGACGGCGCAAGGTGAGCGTGCACCCCGCACCGCCGGACGGACGGTTCTGGGACGAGATGTACCGCCCTGCGGCGCGCCGCCGCCGACATGGCCGCTCTCACGGACCGCGTGACGTGGACGCACGCCGACCTGGCGGCCGCGCCGCCCGCGCCCGGCGCCTTCGACCTGTGTCGGTGCAGTACTTCCCGCTCCGGTGAACCCCGCAACTCGCGGTGCCGCGTGGCCTGTTGGACGCCGTAGCCCCCGGCGGCACCCTGCTCTTCGTCACCCATGACCTCGCCGACCTGACCCCGGGCCCGGAGCAGGGCTTCGACCCCGGTGACTACTGCCGGCCCGACGACCTCACTGGGGTCGGTCAGTCGCCCCGGTACAGCGCCGTGAGCAGTTCGATCGCCATCTGAGTGGCGGGATGCGGATCGTCCCGCCACCAGGCGAGGCGGACGGCGATGGGCTCGGCGTCGCGCACTGGACGGTAGACGATGCCCGCCCTGCGGTACTGGTGCGCGGTGGACTCCGCGGTCATGCCGACGCAGCGCCCGCTGGAGATCACGTTCAGCCAGTCGTCCACGTCATGGGTCTCCTCGGTGGCCGGGCGCGCGTCGGGCGGCCACAGTTCGGGCGTGGACGTTCCGGTCCGCCGGTCGATCAGCAGCGTGCGCTCGGCCAGGTCGGCGAGCCGCAGCGAGCGTCGTCCGGCCAGGGGATCGTCGGCGGACAGAACGCACAGACGTCGCTCCAGACCGATGATGGCCGCGTCGAACCGGCGGTCGTCCAGGGGAATGCGGACCACGGTGAGATCGCAGCTGCCCTCGGCCAGTCCGGCGGTGGCGGAGTTGACGCGGACCAGATGGAGGTCGGTGTCGGGGTGGGCCCCGGCCCAGCGGCGCTGGAAGGCGGGGGTGTGACGGCCGAGCGCCGACCAGGCGTAGCCGACCCGCAGGGTGGAGTGGCCCGAGGTCGCCTCCCGGACCAGGTCGTCGACCTCGCCGAGCACCCGCCTGGCCTGCGCCACCACCCGCAGCCCGGTCGTGGTCGGCGCCACCGCGCGCGAGGTGCGCCTCAGCAGCCGTACCCCCAGCGTGCGCTCCAGCGACGCCAGCGTGCGGGACACCGCCGCCTGGGAGACGCCGAGCGCGATGGCGGCGTCGGTGAAGGTGCCCTCGTCGACGATGGCGACAAGACAGCGCAACTGCCGGAGCTCCACATCCATGAGCCAAGCGTATAGATCGCGCGGGCTGTGCATTTTGTGCATGCCCGGCGGCGGCGCACGATCGGGGCATGCTCAGCGAAGCAGACATCGTTTCCGAGGGTTCTGCACCGTCCATGGGGCCATCGGCTCCGGCGCCGTCGCACGGACGGTCGGCCGGAGTGGTGACGATGGCCGCGAGCGGCCTGTCGAACCAGGTCGGCGCCGCGATCGGTTCGCTCGCCTTCCCCGTCCTCGGACCGGCCGGCGTCGTCGCGGTCCGCCAATACGTCGCCGCCGTCGTCCTGTTCGCCGTCGGCCGCCCCCGCGTGCGCGACTTCACCTGGGCGCAATGGTGGCCCGTGCTGGGGCTGGCCGTGGTCTTCGGGACCATGAACCTGTCCCTCTACAGCGCGATCGACCGGATCGGCCTGGGCCTCGCCGTCACCCTGGAGTTCCTCGGCCCGCTCGCGATCGCCCTCACCGCCGCCCGCCGCCGTATCGACGCCTGCTGCGCGCTGATCGCCGCGGCGGGCGTCGTCACCCTGATGCGCCCTCAGCCCTCGACCGACTACCCGGGCATGGCCCTCGGTCTGCTCGCCGCGTGCTGCTGGGCCTCGTACATCCTGCTCAACCGCAGCGTCGGCCGCCGTGTCCCGGGCGCGCAGGGCTCCGCCACCGCCGCCGCGCTCTCCGCGCTGATGTTCCTGCCGGTCGGCGTGGTCGTGGTGCTGAGGCAGCCGCCGACCGCCGGTGCGGTCGGCTGCGCCATCGCCGCCGGTGTGCTCTCCTCGGCCGTGCCGTATCTCGCCGACCTGTTCACGCTGCGCCGGGTGCCCGCCCAGGCCTTCGGGCTCTTCATGAGCGTGAACCCGCTGCTCGCCGCGCTGGTCGGCCGGATCGGCCTCGGTCAGCACCTGGGTTGGGCCCAATGGGCGAGCATCGGCGCCATCGTGGGCGCCAACACGCTCAGCATCGCCGTACGACGCCGTTGACCGGCGCGTCGGCGCATGAAGCTCAGCTTGCGGTGCCGTCGTTCGCGGCCAGCACAATCTGGGTCTGCGTGGTCTGTCCCACGAGGCGGTCTCTGTCGTCGCGCAGATCGGTCTGTACGACGACCAGGGTGAAGCCGACGTGCAGCGTGCGGGCCGTGGCGTGGACGCGTCCGGAGGTCACTCCGCGCAGGAAGTTGGTCTTGGACTCGATCGTGGATGTCCCGGCGCCCGGCGGGAGGTTGAGGTAGGCGCAGACGGCGCCCACGGAGTCGGCCAGCGCCATCAGGGCCCCGCCGTGCAGGACTCCGCCCGCGGTGCAGGCCTCGGGGGACCACTCCAGGCTGCCCACGACCCGGTCGGGGCGTGCCTCGTGGAGCTCGATGCCCAGCCGTGCCGCGAAGGGCATGGCCGCGAGGAGGGCGGCGGGGCCGGGGGACGTCGTCTCTGAAGGTGGCATGGTGTGCTGCCTTTCGCGGGGCGGGAACGCGCTGACGCGCACGGGGGGATGATCGTGCGTGGTGTCACCGGCAGTGTGGCAGCAGGCGTACGGTACTCGGGGGCAACTGCGCGATCTCGCCCCGGTCGGCGCCACGGCGAAGCGGTGCGGCGCACGCGTGCCGGGTCACTCGGCGGGCAGTGTCGGCTGGATGCGGCGTACGAACGTCGCGTTGTCGGGCGTGTTGCGCAGCCGCTCCAGCAGGGTTTCGGTTCCTGACTGGCCGTCCCGAGACTGCAGGGCCCGGCGCAGGCCGCGAACGGCCGTCAACTCGGCGGAGGGCAGGAGCAGTTCCTCGCGGCGGGTGCCGGAGGGGTTGATGTCGACGGCCGGGAAGACACGGCGCGCGGCGAGTTCACGGTCGAGGCGCAGCTCCATGTTGCCGGTGCTCTTCAGCTCCTCGAAGTAGTAGTCGTCGGCGCGTGAGCCGGTCTCGACCAGCGCGGTCGCGAGGATGGTGAGCGAGCCGCCCTCCTCGGCCAGCCGGGCGGCGCCGAAGAACCGCTTCGGCCCGAGCAGCGCCGTCGCGTCGACGCCGCCGCTCAGGGTGCGGCCACCGGACGCGGCCGCGTTGTTGTGGGCCCGGCACAGCCGGGTCAGTGAGTCGAGCAGGATCACGACGTCCTCGCCGGCCTCGACGTGCCGCTTGGCCCGCTCGACAACCAGCTCGGCCAGGGCGATGTGCTGCTTGGCGGCCCGGTCGAAGGTCGAGGCGTACACCTCGCCGCGCACCGAGCGCCGCATCTCGGTGACCTCCTCGGGGCGTTCGTCGAGCAGCAGCACCATCAGCCGGGCCTCGGGGTGGTTGCCGGCGACGGCGGCCGCGATCTGCTGCAGCAGCACCGTCTTGCCGGTCTTGGGCGGGGCCACGAGCAGACCGCGCTGGCCCTTGCCGACGGGTGCGATCAGATCGACGACGCGACCGGTCAGCCCGGCCGCCGGGTGCTCCAGGCGGAGCCGCTCGCGCGGGTGCAGCGGGGTGAGATCGCGGAAGTGCGGGCGGCCGCGCAGTTCGTCGGGTGTGCGCCCGTCGACCCGTGCGACCTCGGTCAGGGCGCGCCGGGCGTCGCGTACGCCGTCGATCAGATCTCCCTTGCGCAGGCCATGACGGCGGATCAGCGCGGGGGAGACGGTCGGGTCGGACGGCGAGGGCAGCAGGCCCTCGGCGCGCAGGTGCCCCTTCCCGTTCGCGTCGATGTCGAGGACACCGGTGACGGCCTGGGGCCGGGGCTCTTGCTTGACAGGGGGGTGTTCGAGAGTGGTGGTCATGGTGGTCGGTCCTTTCGGGGACGGATGGCATGGAACATGCGAAGGGAGGGGAACGCCGCGGAGGGAAGGCGGACGGAGCACGCCTTCTGCGGCAGGAACAACACCTCGGATGCGGCGGAACCGCGGGTCACGAGGTGATGCGGAGAAGCCGGTGAGCCGACCGGGAAACGGCGGGCGATACGGCGAACTGAGAGAAGATCCGCACCGGCGCCCTCAGAGGGGGCGTACACAAGTGCTGTCAGGACCGTACCACAGTGGGTACGGCGTCGAACCGATGCGCGGGTTCAGCGGGCGGCGAGGAGGCCGTAGAGCAGCGGGATCCGCGGCTGCGGCAGCCGCCACCAACCGGACGGGGTCCGGACCATCTGCGGCCAGCGCGGCCAGGGCAGCTCGTCGCTCTCCCGCAGGCTCCGGATGGTCAGCCCTGCACCGATCAACGCGTTGACGACATCGCTTATTCCGTGCATCCACTCGTAGCTGTCGGTGGCGCCCTCGACGGCCGGGCCGTCGGTGTAGGTGTGCGTCGCGTCGCGGTGCACGGCACCCTCGCCGGCCAGGTAGTCGTGCCGCAGCAGCAGCTCGGGTCCCTCGCCCGGGCCCGGCTTGGGGCCCAGCGAGTTGAGCAGCGGATGGAACTCCACGATGTACAACCGGCCGCCGGGGCGCAGGAGCCGGGCCACCACGGACGCCCAGCGGTCCAGGTCGGGCAGGTAGCACAGCGCGCCCTTGCCGGTGTACACGATGTCGAACTGCCGCCCCTGAAGGGCCTGTTCGGCGTCGTAGACATTGGCCCGTACGTACTCGACGTCCAGGCCCGCCTCGGCCGCGATGTCCCGCGCGGCGGTCACCGACGCCTGCGAGAAGTCGAGTCCCGTGGCCCGGGCGCCGCGCCGGGCGAGGGCGAGGGTCTCGGTGCCGAGATGGCACTGCAGATGGAGCACGTCGCGGCCGGTCAGTTCGCCGAGGTCGTCCCACTCGAAGGAGGCGAACCAGCGGGCCGGGTCCAGGTCCTGGTCGAGGCCGTAGAACCGGCTGGCGAGATGGACCGGCGTGCGGGCGTCCCAGTTCGCCTGGTTGGCCCGCATGAACCGCGCGTGCTCGTCGTTCATGACCCCATCCAACCGCGAATCAGCGCCGGATGCCGGGAAGAGACAGAGGCCGGGGTCGCGGACCCCGGCCTCTTCAGGTGCGCGTGACGGTGAAGTGCCCGGTCAGCAGTACAGGTTGCCGCCGGGGCTGACGCCCAGGATCGAGGTGAAGCGCTGGTAGGCGTCGACCCGGCTCTGCACCTGCGCCGGGTTCCTGCCGTCGCACTCCAGCGACCCGTTGATGCTCCGGATCGTCTGCCCGAAGCCCGCGCCGTTGACCATGGCGTTGTGCGGGGTCATGGTGCCGGGCCCCGACTGGGTGTTCCAGTACCACAGGCCGGTCTTCCAGGCGACCGCCGAGTCGTTCTGCACCAGCCAGGGGTTGTTGAGCAGGTCGATGCCCAACGCGTCGCCCGCCGCCTTGTAGTTGAAGTTCCACGACAGCTGGATCGGGCCGCGGCCGTAGTAGGCGGCCTGTCCGGCCGGGCAGCCGTACGACTGGCTCCAGTCGCAGTACGTGGGGTAGTTGGCGGTGTTCTGCTCGACCACGTAGACCAGTCCGCCGGTCTCATGGCTGACGTTGGCGAGGAAGGCCGCGGCCTCCTGCTTCTTCACGGTGTCGCTGCCGGTGTTGGCGAAGCCGGGGTAGGCGCTGAGCGCTGCGGTCAGACCGCTGTAGGTGTAGAAGGAATTCCGGTTCGGGAACATCTGGTTGAACTGCGACTCGCTCACCACGAAGCCCGAAGGGGTGCCTCCGCCGCCGCTCGCGGGCGCGTTCCACTTCTGGTTGGCGCCGCCCGTGCAGGTCCAGATCTGCAGCCGGGTGCCGTTGGCGCTGTTGTTGTCGCGTACGTCCAGGCACTTGTTCGCGGCCGGGTTCACGATGTCGTGGGCGCCGGAGACCACCCACTGCTGGTTGGCGCCGCCGTTGCAGTCCCACAGCTGGACAGCCGCGCCGTCGGCGGTGCTGCGGTCGACCACGTCGAGGCACTTGCCGAGCGCGCGCAGGGTGCCGTCGCCCGGGTTGGACCAGTTCTGGGCGCCCGTCCCGTTGCAGTCGTAGAGCTGGACTGCGGTCCCGTTGGCGCTGTTCGCGCCCGCCACGTCGACGCACTTTCCGGCCAGCCCCGTGATCTGGCCGGAGGCCGCGGAGGCGGGCGTGACGCTCACCAGCGCGGTGAGCAGGGCGGCGAGCACGGCCACGAACGCGAACCGGTCGAGGGCGGTGCGTCTGAGGCGGAAGGCGGTGAATCGGGGGGTGGTCATGGTGGACCTCGCTTCTCGTCGGAGCTGCCGAAAGTGAGGGTGCTGTGCACTGGTCCAGACCATGGCAGGAGTCCAGGAGGGCGTCAATGCTTAAGGAAAGGGCTGAAGTTAATGGCTGAAACCCTGGGTCTCATGACGAGACTGGCTAGGGTGAAGGCATGAAACGGACGTCCTTCTCGAACTGGCCGTGCTCCATCGCGACGACCATGGACCTCCTGGGCGACGCATGGACGCCCCTGGTGCTGCGGGAGGCCTTCTACGGGATCCGTCGCTTCGACGCGTTCCAGCAGGAGCTGGGCATCGCGCGCAACACGCTGACCGACCGGCTGCGCCGTCTCGTCGACGAAGGGCTGCTGGAGAAGCGCCCCTACCAGGACGAACCCCGGCGCTACGACTACGTGTTGACCGAGAAGGGGCGGGACTTCTTCGGCGTGCTCGCCGCGCTCTCCCGCTGGGGCGACCGCTGGCTGGCGGGGGAGGAGGGCGCCCCCGTCGTCTTCCACCACGACACCTGCGGCCACGACACCCATGCCGAGGTCGTCTGCGCCCGCTGCCGGGAGCCGCTGCGCGCCGAGGACACCTCCATGCGGATGGGGCCGGGCTATCCGGAGCGGCTGAAGCAACGACCGGACGTACGGCGCCGGTTCAACCTCGGTGCGGATCCTTGACAGGGTCAGTCTCATGACGCAACTCTGGAGGTCAGACCCTTGACGGCGAGGAGGTAGACCGACGTGAAATGGACCGGCGCACGGTACACGGACACACCCACCGTCGAGGTGCGGACCTGGATCGACGCCCCGCCCGAGCGTGTGTGGGCCCTGGTCTCGGACATCTCCCTGATGCCGGCCATGAGCCGGGAACTCCAGTCGGTCGCCTGGCTCGACGGCGCCACCGGGCCCGCCCTCGGCGCCCGCTTCCTCGGCCACAGCAAGCACGAGGCGCTCGGCGAGTGGTCCACCACCTCCTACGTCGTCGAGTACGAACCGGGCCGTCGCTTCGCCTGGGCGGTGCAGGACCCCGCCGAGCCGTCCGCCGTCTGGCGCTTCAGGCTGCACGCGGGCGACGGCGGTACCGATCTGTCGCAGTGGGTGCAGATGGGCCCCGGCCGCTCCGGGCTGTGCGAGGCCATCGACCGCATGCCGGACAAGGAACAGAAGATCGTGTTCGTACGGTTGCGGGAGCTGGAGCAGAACATGACGACCACGCTCAAGGAGATCAAGCAGCGGGCGGAGGCCGGCTGATGCGCACCGCGACCACGGTCGAGGCCTCCACCGGTGAACACTGGTCGCAGACCGCCGACTTCGTCGTGGAGGCCGAGAAGCTGGGCCTCGACGTCTGCTGGGTGGCCGAGGCCTGGGGCTCCGACGCGCCCTCCGCCCTCGGCTACTACGCGGCGCTCACCGACCGGATGCTGCTGGGATCCGGCGTCATCCAGGTCGGCACCCGCACCCCGGTGGCCGTCGCCCAGACCGCGATCACCCTCTCCAACCTCTCCGGCGGCCGCTTCCTGCTGGGGCTCGGCGCATCCGGACCGCAGGTGATGGAGGGGCTGCACGGCGTGCCGTTCGCCCGCCCGCTCGCCCGCATGCGGGAAACCGTGGAGATCGTGCACCGGGTCCTCGACGGCGGCAAACTCTCGTACGAGGGAACGCAGTTCACCATCCCGCTGCCCGGCGACGCGGTCCCGATGCGGCTGTCGACGCGGGCCGAGCACCCCGTTCCCGTCTATCTCGCCGCCCTGTCACCGGCCATGCTGCGGCTGACCGGTGAGGTCGCCGACGGCTGGCTCGGGACCAGCTTCGTGCCCGAGGGCGCGGCGGGCGCCTACTTCACCAACCTCGACGAAGGACTCGCCAGGGCCGGGCGCAGCCGCACGGATCTGGACGTCTGCCAGGGCGCCGAGGTCGCCTTCGCCGCCGACGAGGACGCACTCGCCGCGATGGTCGCCGGCCGCAAGAAGGAGCTGGCCTTCAGCCTCGGGGGCATGGGCTCAGCCTCGACCAACTTCTACAACAACGCCTACAGTCGCCAGGGTTGGGCCGAGGTGGCCGCCGAGGTCCGCGAGCGCTGGCAGGCGGGCGACCGGGACGGCGCGGCCGCTCTCGTGACCGACGAGATGGTCCTCGGCACGACCCTGATCGGCACCGAGCCCATGGTGCGGGAGCGGCTGCGCGTGTGGCGCGACGCCGGCGTGGACACCGTACGGCTGTATCCGGCGGGGGAGAGCCTGGAGGACCGGCTCGTCACGCTGGGCCGGGCCGTCGAACTCGTACGGGAGATCGGCAGCGCGTCCTGAAACCGTCCGGATGATCCGTGCGGCAGAGTGTCGATTCGGTCGGCCCCCGTTCGTCGGTGGGGTGTAGGAAGCTCATGACGACCGGGAGGACCCCATGAAGTACATGCTGCTCGTCTGCGGCGACGACACCGCCGACGCCTCGGGCATGGCACCCGTCGAACCCTGGGTGGAGGAGCTCGGCGAGCGGGGCGCACGGCTGCACGGCCACCGGCTCGCCCTGCCGTCCGAGGCGGTCACGGTGCGCGTGCGCGGCGGTGAAGTCCTGCGCACCGACGGGCCGTTCGCCGAGACCAAGGAGTACGTCGCCGGCTTCGACGTCCTGGAGTGCGACAGCCTGGAGGAGGCCGTCGAGGCCGCCGCCCGGCACCCCGTCGCCACCATCGGCGCCATGGAGGTCCGCCCCTTCTGGCCCATGGGGGAGGGCGAGGACGCCGAGACCGCCGTCCGCGCCCTCGACACCGAACTCACCGAGGCCTTCCGGGAGCGGGACATCGACCGCGCGCTGGCCTGCTACGCCCCGGACGCGGACATCTTTTACTGCACGGACGGCCACGAGCGCCAGGGCCTGGACGCCCACCGCGAGGCACTGCAGGACCTGTTCGCGTCCGTCACCGGACCGGTGACACGCGAAGTGCTGGACCTGCGCGTCGAGGTCGACGAGAGCGTCGGGTTCACCCGCTGCCGCGTCCGGGTGACCGCCGAGCGCCCCGACGGCACCCGCATCGACCACACGATGCGGGTGACCACCGGCTACCGCGACATCGGACTGCGCCGGGTGATCACCCACGAGCACGCCGTGACCCTGAAGGAGGCGTGATGAAGTACGCCCTGCTGTTCTGCACCCCGGTCGGGGCCGAGGAGCAGAGTCCGGCGGAGCACGCCCACGACCCGCGCTTCGCCGCGTACTTCGACGAGGCACGGGCGGGCCGGGTCACCGGCGGAGCACGGCTGCGGCCGGTGAGCGACGCCACCACCGTGCGGGTGCGGGGCGACGAAGTCCTGCTCAGCGACGGGCCGTTCGCGGAGACGAAGGAGTATCTCGCCGGAGTCTCCTTCATCGATGTCGCCGATCTGGACGAGGCGATCGCCCTGGCCGCCAAGCATCCGGCCGCCCTCGACGGCGGCGCGGTCGAGGTGCGGCCGGTCTGGGAGTGAGTGCCACGGACGACGTCGAGAAGGCCGTCGCCGCCGCCTTCCGCGAGGAGTGGGGCCAGGTCGTCGCCACCCTGATCCGGGTGACCGGCGACTGGGACCTCGCCGAGGAGAGCACGCAGGACGCCTTCGCCCAGGCCCTGGACCGGTGGCGGCGCGACGGCATCCCGCGCCGCCCCGGCGCCTGGCTGACCACGACCGCACGCCACCGTGCTCTCGACGTGCTGCGCCGGGAGGCGGTGGGGGCGGCCAAACTGCGGGAGGCGGCCGTGCTGGCGCGCGACGAGGGACCGTACGACCCGGAGTACGACGGCGACGACAGCGGCGTCCAGGACGACCGGCTGCGGCTGATCTTCACCTGCTGCCATCCCGCCCTGCCCATCGAGGCCCGCGTCGCCCTCACCCTGCGCACCCTCGCCGGCCTGACCACACCGGAGATCGCCCGCGCCTTCCTCGTCCCCGAGGCGACGATGGCGCAGCGCCTGGTGCGTGCCAAGAAGAAGATCCGCAACGCCGGCATCCCCTACCGGGTGCCGCCCGCGCACCTGCTGCCCGAACGCACCACGGGCGTGCTCGGCGTGCTCTACCTGCTCTTCAACGAGGGGTACGCCGCCTCCTCCGGCGCCGACCTCGTGCGCACCGACCTGTGCGCCGAGGCGATCCGTCTCGCACGCCTGCTGGCCCGGCTGATGCCGGACGAGCCCGAGACGCTCGGCCTGCTCGCCCTTCTGCTGCTGCACGACGCGCGCCGGCACACGCGCGTGGACGCGGCCGGCGAACTGGTGACCCTGGAGGACCAGGACCGCGAAGCCTGGGACCGCGCCGAGATCGACGAGGGCACCGGACTGCTGGAGACCGCGCTGCGCCGCGGGCGCCCCGGCGCCTACCAGATCCAGGCCGCCATCGCCGCCTGCCACACCACCGCTGCGACGGCCGAGGACACCGACTGGGCCGACATCGCCGCGCTCTACGGCGAGTTGAGCCGCTTCGTGCCCTCGGCCGTCGTCCGCCTCAACCGCGCTGTCGCCGTGGGCATGTCCGAGGGCTTCGACGCGGGGCTGGCCCTGGTCGCGCAACTGGAGCAGGAGGGCGACCTGGCCGGATACCACCTGTTGCCCGCCACCCGCGCCGACCTGCTGCGCCGCAGCGGACGTATGAAAGAGGCGGCCGAGGCCTACGAACGGGCGCTGGAGTTGGTGGAGAACGACGCCGAACGGAGATTTCTGCAGAAGCGGCTCGCGGAGTGTCGATCCGCCTAGGAGCCGTTCGTCGGTGGGGTGACAACACCCCACGACACCGGAGTCTCCGATGACCGCCCACCACCTCACGCGCCGCACCACCCGGCTCCGCAAGGCCCTCGCCGCGCTCCTGCGCGAACCCCGCAGCCCCGGCAGCCCCGGCGGCACACCGGACGTATGGCTGGCCGCCCTCCGCCTGGGAGGCTGACCGTGCCCGCCACCGACGCACGCCGCTGGTACGCCCTCGCCCTGCTCTGCGTCGCCGGGTTCATGGTGATCCTCGACGCGCAGATCGTGCTGCTCGCCCTCCCGTCGATCGCGGACGGGCTCGGTCTGTCCGCGGACGGCGCCCAGTGGGTGATGAGCGCCTACCTGCTGAGCTTCGGCGGGCTGCTGCTCCTCGGCGGCCGCACCGCCGACCTGCTGGGCCGCCGCCGCGTGTTCATGGCCGGAACGCTGCTGTTCGGGGTGTCCTCACTGCTGTGCGGACTGGCCTGGACAGCCGGGGTACTGGTCGCGGCCCGCGCCGTCCAGGGCGTATCGGCCGCGATCATGGCGCCGAGCGCGCTGTCGCTGCTGGTGAGCACCTTCGACGAGGGCCGTGAGCGCAACAAGGCCCTAGCCGTCTGGTCCGGCAGCGGCGGCTTCGGTGCCACCGCGGCCCTGCTGATCGGCGGCCCCCTCACCGACACCCTCGGCTGGGAGTGGGTCTTCTTCCTCAACGTCCCCGTCGCCGCACTCCTGTTGGCGCTGACCCCGCTCCTGCTGCGCGAGAGCCGCACCGACGCGCGGGCCCGCTCCTTCGACCCGGCCGGTGCGCTCGCCGCCACCGCCGCGCTCGTCGCCTGCGTCTACGCCGTCGTCGAGGCACCCGGAGCCGGATGGCTGTCGGCGCGCACGACGGGGCTGCTCGCCGCGTCCGTGCTGCTCGTTGTGGTGTTCGTCCGCATCGAGTCCCGCACCTCGGCGCCGCTCGTGCCGCTGCGCCTGCTGCGCGCCCGGACGGTGAGCGGCGGCAACCTGGTCGTGTTCCTGCTCGGCGCGAGCGCCTTCGGGATGTCGTACACGCTGTCCCAGTACGGCCAGGGCGTCCTCGGCTACTCGCCCCTGCGCTTCGGGCTGTGCAACGTGGTGATGCCCGTCGGGGCGGTCGTCGGCTCCTACGCCGGACAGGCCCTGGTCACCCGGGCCGGCGCCCGCCGGATCGCCGCGGGCGGTCTCGCACTGGTCGGCGCGGGCAGCGCACTGCTGGCCGGCGTCCCGGTCGACGGGAGCTTCGCCCGCGACCTCCTGCCCGGCCTGCTGCTCTTCGGCCCGGGCCTGGGCGCGTGCGCGGTCGCCGGGGCCATCGCCGCCCTGACCGGCGTGCGGGAACAGGACTCGGGCGTCGCCTCCGGCATCAACACCGCGGCCTTCCAGATCGGCGGGGCCTTCGGTGTCGCCGTCGTCACGTCCGTCGCCCTCACCTGGACCGACGGGCCGGACCGGCTCGCCGCCCTGACCACCGGCTACCGTGCCGCGTTCCTCGCGTGCGCCGCCCTCGCGACCGCGGGGCTGATCTGTGCCCTGCTCCTGCTGCGCCGGGGCGAGGAACAGAGCAGGCGGGAGGACCGGTCGCCCGGTGCGGCCCGTGTCAGGACGGGGAAGCGGACCGTGCCTCCGCCTCCTTGACGATGTCCTCGAAGCGCGCCCCCATCTCCGCCGCCAGGGCCTGGGCACCCGACAACGGCCGCACCATGACCATGAGTTCGCCGATCAGGCCGTCCTCGTTCAGCCGGATGAAGTCGCAGCCCGTCAGCTCGCGGTCGCCCACCCGGGCGGTGAACACCAGGGCGTGGTCGCGGCCGTCGGCACCGGCGAGCTCGCGGTCGTACCGGAAGTCCTGGAACACCTTCGAGACCGCGCGCAGGATCGCCGCGGTGATCGCCTTGCCCGGATACGGCTTGAAGACCACCGGACTGGTGAAGACGACGTCCTCGGCCAGCAGCGCCTCGACGGCCTCCATGTCCCCGGCCTCGACCGCCTCGCGGAACGCTCGCATCGCGCCACCTCATAATCAATTTGTTGAGTAAGTGAGAAGGAGACTAATCAGTGGCCGCCGAGGTGTCCACTACGCTGACGTGGATGTTCAGCCCCGAGGGCCCCAGCCTGCGCGAGCTCGCCGTCCAGGCACTGTCGTCCGTCGAGCACGGCTACGACCTGCTCGCCCCGAAGTTCGACCACACCCCCTTCCGCACCCCCGACTCCGTGCTCGACGCGGTCGCCTCCGCACTCGCCCGGACCGGGCCCTTCGACGCCGGGCTCGACCTGTGCTGCGGCACCGGCGCGGGCGTCGACGTCCTCGCGCGGGTCTGCCGGCGCAGCGTCACGGGGATCGACTTCAGCGCGGGCATGCTCGCCGAAGCCGGGCGGCCCGTACGGCCGCCGAAGCCGGCGGTGTCCTGGGTCCGCGGGGACGTCCGCGCACTGCCGTTCACACCCGGCGCCTTCGATCTGGTCGTGAGCTTCGGGGCGTTCGGGCACTTCCTGCCCCGGGAGCTGCCGGACCTCTTCGCGCAGGTCCACTCCGTGCTCCGCCCGGGCGGCTCCTTCGCCTTCCCGGTGCTCGCCCCGCCCCGGCCCACCTCCCCGGCGTACTGGACGCTGCTCGGCTTCGACGCACTCATGCGCGTCCGCAACACCGTGTGGCGGCCCCCCTTCGTCATGTACTACCGAGCCTTCCGCCTCGGCGACGTACGCCGGGAACTGCAGCGGGCCGGCTTCCGCGTGAACCTGCATGCGCTGGAGGACTTCGGGCGCCGCGCAGACGGGAGCCCGCGCGCGCGAATGATCGTGGCCGTGAGGGAGCCGGCGGTCTGACTTTCCGACGCCTGCTCGATCAGGCGCCGGGCGCGCCGGAGGTGCCGGGGTCCCCGGGGCCTTCGGGTCCGTGCGAATCCCCGGGCTCACTTGAGTCTTCGGGCCCTCCCGGCCCCCCAGGCCCTCCCGACCCCCCAGACCCGTCCGCCCCGTCGCCCCCACCAGCCCCGTCCAGCGCCCCGCCCAACGCCCAAGTCACCGCCGCCTCCGAGCCCAGTTCGCGGCCGGCGGTCACCGCTTCGGTGAAGCGGGTGTCGCCGAGGGAGGTGCGTAGGCGGCGTTCGTATTCGCGGTGGAAGACCGTTCGGTCCGGGCGGCCGAGCTGGGGTAGGCCCGCTGCGAACCACAGGCGTCTGCTGACGCCGAGGAGATGGGCGGCGAGTTCGTCCTCGCCCTGTGCGGCCTGCGCGACCACCAGAAGGTCGGCGACCGCGGCGGCGCCGATCCGGTCGTGCACCCGCCACTTGGCGGCCAGTGCCTCGCGCGCCGAGCGCACCGCCTCGTGCGGGTGGCCCAGACCGATCCCGGCGAGCGACACGAAGAAGTCGCCCCAGGCCCGCATCCACAGCTCGCCGCGCTTGGCGCACTCCGCGCGCAGCCGCTCGGCGACCGCGGCGCACCGCTCGAACGCGGCCTGGCTCGCCAGCAGATACGCCTGGACGGCGAGGGTGAGCAGCTGGAAGAACTCGGCCCCGCCGTCGCCGGACGGTGCCTGGCGCGCACTGCCGTACAGCACCGCCGAGCGCGCAGACTCGCCCCGTACGGCCAGGCTGGCACCGGTCAGCGGCAGCGCGGGCACCGGCAGTCGGCGCTCCTCGGCGAGCCACACGTAGGCGGCGCTCACCGACTCGGCGGCCTCCAGGTCGTCCGGGACGACGGTGACCAGCCGGTGGGCCCACACGGCCAGGGTGTGTTCGGGCCCGCCGTCCTCGGGGGCGCGCCGCAGCGCCCGCTCCAGATAGGTGCGACCCTCCTCGGCGAACCCGCAGGCGAACCAGAAGAACCAGAGCGAGCCGGTCAGTTCCAGCGCCACCTCGGGCTCCGCGGCGGTCAGGCACTGCTCGATCGCCAGCCGCAGATTGGCGTGCTCCGCGGTCAGCCGTTCGGCCCACATCCGCTGGCCGGGCCCGAGCCACTCCGCCTCGCCCTGCCGGGCGATCCAGCGGAAGTAGTCGCGGTGGCGCAGCCGGACCGCCTCCGCCTCACCCAGCCCGGTCAGCCATTCGGCGCCGAACGAGCGGACCGTGTCGAGCATCCGGTACCGCACCGCCGCGCCGTCACCGTCCATGGTGATGATGGACTTCTCGGTGAGGGAGGCGAGCAGGGGGAGGATCTCCTCCGGGTCCAACGGGCCGCCGTGGCACACGAATTCGGCCGCCTCCACGTCCCAGCCGCCCGCGAACACCGACAGACGGGCCCACAGCAGCCGCTCCAGCGGCGTGCACAGCTCATGGCTCCAGCCGATCGCGGTGCGCAGCGTCTGGTGGCGGGCCAGCCGTGGCCGGGCGTGCGACACGAGCAGGTCGAAGCGTGAGTCCAGGCCCTCCAGGAGCCGGTGGAGGGGAAAGCCGCGCAGCCGCACGGCGGCCAGCTCCAGGGCCAGCGGGATCCCGTCCAGGCGGGCGCAGATGGCGGTCACGTCGGCCCGGTTGTCATCGGTGAGGGTGAACGCCGGCACCGCCGCCACGGCCCGTGCCGCGAACAGCGCCACCGCGTCGTCGCGTTCGCCCAGCGGCAGCGGCGCCACGGTCAGCAGATGCTCGCCCGGCACCCCGAGCTGCTGCCGGCTGGTGGCCAGGACCCGTAACTCAGGAACATGGGCGAGAAGTTCCTGCACGACACGCGCGCATTCGTCCAGAACGTGCTCACAGGTGTCCAGAACCAGCAGCACCGGTGCCCCGGCGAGATGTTCGCTGACCGCCTGCAGAAGTGGCCGCAGTGTCTGCTCGGTCAACCGGGTCGCCTGGGCCACCGTGTTGGTCAGCAGGTCCGGATCACGCAGCTCCGACAGCTCCACCAGCCAGACCCCGCCGGGGAAGTCGGCCTTGGCGGCGTGCGCGGCCCGCAGGGCGAGCCGGGACTTGCCGACTCCTCCCGGCCCCGTCAGTGTCACCAGTCGCTCGGTCCTCAACAGCTCCGTGATCCGGCCGAGTTCACGCCGACGGCCGACGAAGACGTTCGCCTCGGCGGGAAGGTTGCCGATCCTGCCGCCCTGCACAGAGGCCGCCATCGTTCCCCCTCACCGGAACCGATGGCGGACACGATAACCCCTCACGGCGAGCCTGTTTCGGGCGTAGCTTGGAAGCGGTCCGTCCACCGAGGGAGGTAGGGGGATGGCCGCCGTACCCACCCGGAAAACCGTGGGACAGATGCGTCAGGGAGACCACTTCCTCCTTGGCTACGACACGGACGAGGAGCGCGACACCGTCCTTGCGTCGTTCCTGCTCGACGGTCTCGCCAGCGGGCAGCGGGGGCTGGTGCTGCCTCCGGCCGACGTGCCGGGCCAGGTCGCCCTGTCGTTCCTGGAGGCGCACGGCTGCCGGGTCGACGAGGAACTCGCGGAGGGCCGGCTGTGCGTCGATCCGCACCTGGCGAACCCGGAGGGGCTGTGGGATCTGGACGAGGTGATCCGGCGTGAGGCGCGCCGCGCGGTCGGCGACGGCTTCCTGGGCCTGCGGGTGTGCACGGAGAGCCTGCGCTCCCTGGCCGGCAAGGAGCTCAAGACGCTCCACGACAGCGAGTTGTTCCTCGACCCCGTGTTCTCCTCCCTGCCGGTCCTCGGCATCTGCCAGTACGACCGCAGGATCTTCGCCGACACCGAACTCGCCCCGATCGCCGGGCTGCACCACGGCCGGGTCGGCGCCGACGACGTCTGGCGCGACGAGATCCTCACCATCAGCCGTACGTTCTCGCCCCCGGGCCTGGCCCTGGCCGGGGAGGTCGACGACACCAACGTCACGGCCGTCGCCCGCGCCCTGCACGCCGAGACCGACCGCGCCAGGTCCCGCGCCGCACCCCGCACCCATCTCGACCTGCGCGAGCTGCACTTCATCGACGTCGGGGCGCTGCGGCTGCTGGCGTTCACGGCGCTGGGCCTGTACACGGCGGGCGGCACCCTCGAACTGGCGGGAGTGGCCCCGCACGTGCAGCGGGTGATGCGCGTGACGGGCTGGGACCGGGTGCCCGGCCTGTACATGGAGCCGACGCGGGCGCGCGGCGCGGAAGGAGCGGGGCTGTGACCGGTTTCGTCCACCAGGCACTGCGCTACCGCTCGGACGACCAGTTCCGCGACGCCGTCGCCGCGTTCGTGCGCGACGGACTCGACGCGGGCGACCCGGTCCTGGTGGTGGTCGACCACCGCAGCATTCCCCGTCTGGGCCGGGCACTCGGGAGCCGCTTCGAGGGCGTCGAGTGCCACGCCTCCCAGGACTGGTACGACTACCCCTCGCGCACGCTGGGCCGCTACCACGCCTACTGCGAGCGGCGCGGGGCCGACCGCCGCGTGCGCGTCGTGGGCGAACCGGTCTGGCAGGGCCGCTCCGCGTTGGAGACCCGGGAATGGATGCGGTACGAGTCCCTCGTGAACGTCGCCTTCGCCGACTCCCGGCACTGGATCCTGTGCCCGTACGACGTCCGGGCGCTGCCCGAGAACGTGGTGCGCAGCGCCGCGCGCACGCACCCCGAACTCGTCCAGGAGCCCCGCGAAGCGGTCGAGTACACCGACCCTGCGGTCTTCTCCGCGGAGTGCGACGAGCACGGCCTCGCCCGGCTGCCCGGCGGCGCCGACGGCATCCGCTTCACCCGCGGCCGTACGGCCGCCGTACGCCGCGCACTCGCCGTGTACGCCCGCCGCCTGGGTCTTCCCGAGCAGCGGGCGTACGACTTGGTCGCGGCGGTGCACGAGACGGTGCTCAACGCCGTGCGCTACGGCGGTGGGCACGGTGTGGTACGGCTGCACTGCGACCGTGACCATGTGATCTGCGAGATCTCCGACGTCGGCTCGTACAACCCGGTGGCCCGGCCGCCCTTCCCCGGTCATCTGCCGCCCAGGCCGGGTGCCGCCACCGGTCACGGGATGTGGCTGGTGCGGCAGTTGAGCGATCTGGTCGACGACGACCTGGACGCCGCGGGCTCCGTGGTGCGGCTCTACTTCCGGCGCCCGGGGCGTGCTCAGCCCGCCGAGGGCAGAGTGAACTCGTAGACCAGTGCGTCGGGTTGGGCGTCCACGACCAGGTCGGTGATCTCCAGCGGCCGTGCGTACTGGTCGTGCACGCGCCGGGTGACGCGCACCGAGGGTGTGTCCGCGAGCGGGGTGATGGTGTCCCGGTGGTGCAGGGTCAGGCCCGCTCTGCGCATCCAGTCGTAGGTGCGGCCCAGTTGGGCCGAGGCGGCGCCGTCGGCGCGGTCGCGGTAGCGGGCCAGCTCCTCGACCTCCGACAGGGCCACGGCGGAGAACGACGTCACGGCCGTGCGGCGGCCCCGGCCGTCGGCGCCGGCCGACTCGTAGCGGTGCACCAGGGTCGGCCGGTGCGGGGCGAGCCCGAGGACCTCGGCATGCTCGGGCGGGGGAGTCTCCCAGCTGACCCTTGCCCGGTCGAGGGCGCCGGGGTCGGCGGCCCGGACGCCGACCGGGAAGCTCAGCGAGGCCGGGCTCTGCACCGGAAGCCCCGGCAGGGTGGCGTGGCTGCCCCGCCGGTCGGTGGCGACCAGACCGTCCCGGCGCAGCACCTCCAGCGCCTGCCGGACGGTCTCCCGGCTGACGCCGAAGTGCCCGGCCAACTGCCGTTCGGCGGGCAGCCGTTCGCCGGGCGGGACGGTCCCGTCGCGCAGCTCGCCGAGCAGCTGCGTCGCGACGCGCCAGTACAGCGGCTGTTCGTCGGGGAGGGGACGGTCGAGCGGGGTGGTGCGGTCCATGCCGCGCCTCCTGTTGGTGACGTGCCGTAGCCGTGCGGACTCGATGCGCCACCAGATCTAGCATTGGTCTAAACCACGAGGGAAGACCGGCCTGCGGGTTCGGCCGAAACCGGTCCGCACCGCACGCCCCTCACAGTGCACTGTAGAGGGCGTCGATGAGGGTCATCTTCCGTGGGTCGTCCGCGATATGAGGCCCCATACGGTTCATCACATAGCCCAGGGACACCCCCGCCTCCGGGTCGGCGAGACCGCAGGAGCCGCCGAAGCCGTCGTGTCCGAAAGCGCGCGGGTTGGGGCCGTAGGAGCCGTGGGGGCCGCTCAGCCAGAGCCCGAGTGCCACCTCCGTGTCGCCCCCGAGCCCGGCGCCGAGCACCAGGTCGCGGCAGCTGCCCTGCCCCTCGCGCACCCGCTCGGCCGCCTCGGGGGACAGGATGCGGTGCCCGCCGTACGCACCGGGGCCCGCGAAGATCCCGTAGAGCGCGGCGACCGCCCGTGCCGTCCCGTGGCCGTTGGCGGCCGGGATCTCGGCGGCGCGCCACTCGGCCGTGTTGGCCTCACTCGCGCCCACCACCGGATTGGCCAGCGCCGCGAGCGCCGCGGGCGGCAACTGGCTGAAGCGCGCGGCCTGTTCGCTGCTCGACGCGGCAGGAGGATGCACCAGCTCCGCCGCACGGGCGGCCTCCTGCTCGGGCAGCCCGATACGGAAGTCGATCCCGAGCGGCCCGGTCACCTCCCGCTCCAGGAAGGCCCCCGGCAGCAGCCCGGAGACCCGCCGGACGACCTCCCCGACCAGAAAGCCGTAGGTGAACGCGTGATACCCGGACTGCGTCCCGGGCTCCCACCACGGCTCCGTCGCGGCGAGCCGCCGGGTCGTCAACTCCCAGTCGCAGAGCTGCTGGAACGAGTGCGGCTCGCGCAGTCCGGACAGCCCCGCGCGGTGCGACAGCAGATGCCGTACGAGGATCTTGTCCTTGCCGGCCGCGGCGAACTCCGGCCAGTACCGCGCCACCGGCGCGTCCAGGTCGAGCAGCCCGCGGTCGGCGAGGATGTGGGCGCACAGGGCGGTGGGCCCCTTGGTCGTCGACCACACATTGACCAGCGTGTCGCGCTGCCAGGGCCGGGTCCGGGCCGCGTCGGCCCAGCCGCCCCACAGGTCCACCACGACCTCGCCGCCCACGGTGACGGTGACCGCCGCGCCGAGCTCCCCGCGGTCCCGGAAGTTCTCCTCCAGTGCCGTCCGTACCGCCGTGAACCGCTCGTCGCAGTGACCGTGCACGGCCGGCTCGCGCTGCGCCATAGGACCCTCCGTCGTCCGCACGAAGCCCGGGCCGCGGCACTGCGACCCGGGCGATGATGAACGTACCGACTGGTCGGACTGGAGGGAAGATCAGAGCAGGAAGAGCCTTCCGGCCACGTCCCCGTGGCCGTCGGCCGTGTGCCAGTAGTCCCGGCTCTCGACCGCCAGGCCGGTGTCGTCGAACCGCACGAAGACGCAGCCCGCGAGGGCCGAGGCGGCACCGTCCCCGGTGTCCTCGGCCCGCACCCGGAACTCGGCCGCGGCCAGACCGTCACGGCCGACGAGCGGTGGCGAGAACCGGACGTCCCTCACCCGCTCCCGCTCGAACGACCAGCGCAGGTAGGCGGCGAGCTCCGCCCGCCCCCGGTGCGGTTCACGGAACGGCATGGAGCGATGGATGCAGTCCTCGGCGTACAGCTCCAGCAGCCCGTCCACGTCGTGCGCCGCCCAGGCCCGTTCCCAGACCCGGACGAAGCGCTCGGCGGCCTCGGAGGTCTCCATGCGCTGCTCCTCAGGGGTATCAGGCGTACGACCGCAGCCAGGCCAGCTTGGCCGCGTCCTGGTAGGGGCCGCCGCCCTCGTGGTCGTTGAAGTCGTACACCTCGATCGTCTTGTCGTCGTGCGCCCAGGCGTTGAAGGCGGCGAAGACCGTGGAGGGCGGGCAGGTCTGGTCCTCCAGGGCCGCCGAGAACAGGGCGGCGGCGCGGCCGCGCGCGGCGAAGTGGACGCCGTCGAAATAGGACAGCGTGCGCAGGGCATCCTCGGTGCGGCCGCGATGCGTCTTGAGGAAGAGACCGATCTCGCGGTAGGGGTGGCGGTCCGTCAGGGTCGCCGCGCGCGGGTAGTCGCACAGGAACGGCACGTCCGGCGCGACCGCGGTCAGGTCCGGGACCAGACCGCCCACGGCGATCGTGATGCCGCCGCCCTGGCTGGCGCCGAGAGCGACCGTGCGGGACGCGTCCGTCAGCGGATGCGAACGGGCCGCCTCCACGGCACGCACCGCGTCCGTGAACACCCGGCGGTAGTAGTAGTTCTCGGGCGCGTCGATGCCGCGGGTCATGAAACCGGGGTAGGCGGGCGCACCGCCCACCGGGTCCGGGGTGCCGCCGCCCCCGCCCCAGGCGCTGCCCTGTCCGCGCGTGTCCATCACGAAGTGGGCGCGGCCGGTGGACGCCCACAGCAGATGCTCGTGCGGCAGACCGCGCCCGCCGCCGTAGCCGATGAACTCCACGACCAGCGGCAGCGGCTCCTGAGCCCCGGCGGGCAGCGTCAGCCAGCCCTTCACCGGGTGCCCGCCGAACCCCGCGAACGTCACGTCGTACACGTCCACCGTCGTCAGGCCGGTGTCGACCGGTTCGAAACGGGCGTCCAGGCCGTGCTCGCGGGCCTCCTTGAGGGTCTTGGACCAGAACGCGTCGAAGTCCTCGGGCTCGGCGGACGCGCTGCGGTACTCGCGGAGCTCTTCCAGCGGAAGGTCGAACAGGGCCATGTAGGACCGCCTTTGTGAGAGGTCAGTGCGGAGACGGTGCGGATGATCACACCGTACGTGCGTGGTCCGACTACCCGCCAGGCCGTGGCGAATGCTCGTGTCACCCGGCGGGCCTCACGCCCGGCGCCGGGTCCACTCCGGTTCGGTCCGGGCCCATTCCCGCTCCCATTCGAGCAGTCGGTGGTTGGTGGCGACGCGGTTGACGGCGGCGTTCGCGAGGAGGACGACGGCGACGGCGCCGCCGGTGGCGGTCACGCCGATGGTCAGGGTGTGCTGCCAGATCGCGGTGCTGCTGGGCGGCGGCGGGACGACCTTGCCCCGGGAGTCGAACCAGAGGGGGACGGTGTCGCCGCGCCGGGTGCCGGCCGGGACGCGGGCGTTCGTAATGTGGGTGCCGGTGGCGGGGTCCTTCCAGCGCACGTCCACTCGGTAGGAGTGCTGCCGGCCGCCCTGCAGGGTGGGCAACTGGTCGGGGGTCCGGCCGACGACCTCCGCCTGCACGCGATGACGTTCGGCGCGCTGCGCGGCGGCGACGCCCTGCGCCTCGTCATGGGCCCACCAGGCAGCCAGCACTGCCGCCAGCGGCGCACCCACGAACAGCAGGACCGCGACGGCCAGCGCCGTCCACGCCGCGATCACGTCCGACCGGCGCCGCAGCGGATTGCGCCGCCAGCGCCAGCCGCGCACCCGGGTTCGCATGTCGACCTCCTCGCCGTCACCGAAGCCGGAGGGGCCGTAACCTGTTCGCGTTCGTATTGTCCCTCCGTTCCGTGCATGCGCGCGAGTGCCCTCACGTCCCGGGTACCCGGCGGGCCGGAGATCGCTCACCGCTCAGCCGAAGCGCTCGATGCGGATCCGGTCCACGGGCTGCCCCGCCGCGACGAGCAGCCGCGAGGCGTGCTCGGCGAAGGCGTTCGAACCGCACACATAGGCCTCCCACCCACCGGGAGGCTGCTCGGCCAGGAGCGGCGCCACATGTGCGGCCGCCATACGTCCCACGGACACACCCTCGGGGGCGCTCCGTGTGAACACGGGCGTCGTCTCCGCGCCGAACTCCCGCGCGTAGATGAGCTCCTCGGGGCTGCGCGCGGACACCAGCAGCCGCAGCGGAACGTCCAGGCCGCGCGCCCGGTGGTGCCGCACCATCGACATCAGCGGTACGACCCCGGAGCCGGCCCCGACCAGCAGCGCGGGCCGGTCACCCGGCCAGGCGAAGAAGCCGCTCAGCGGTCCGCGCACCTCGACCCGGTCGCCGGGCCGGGCCACGGTGTGGAACCAGCCCGAGACCTCCCCGTCCGGCACCTGGTCCAGGGTCACTTCGAGATGCCCCCGGTCGTCGGGGGCGGACGCGATCGAGTAGTGGCGCTGGGCCGTGTACCCGTCCGCGGCCGTCAGCCGCAGCAGCAGGTGCTGGCCCGGCAGATGCCCCGCCCAGCCGGGCACCGCGAACCGGAAGGTGGCCGCGTGCGGGGTCTCCCGGCGGATCTCGGTGAGCGTGGCCGTGTGCCACTGCGCGGCGGCCTGGTCGCTCACGGGGACACGGCCGGGCACGGCGAAGCGCCTCGGGGGCGTGAACGTCTCAGTCACCGTGGTACCGCTGCTCCTGCCAGGGGTTGCCGCGGGCGTGGTAGCCGTTCTGCTCCCAGAAGCCGGGCTCGTCGTGGTCGAGGAGCGTGAGTCCCGCGATCCACTTGACGCTCTTCCAGAAGTACAGATGCGGCACCAGGAGCCTGGCGGGCCCGCCGTGCTCGGCGGGCAGCGGACGCCCGTCGTACTCCCAGGCGATCCAGGCGCGTCCCCCGGTCAGATCCGCGAGCGGCAGGCTCGCCGTGTACCCGGTGTGGGAGTGGGCGACGGCATGGGTAGCGGACGCATCGGGCCGCGCCCCGTCGAGGAAGGCGTCCAGGGACACCCCCGAGAAGCGCACCCCGAACTTCGACCAGCCCGTCACACAGTGGATGTCGCCCTCGTACGCCGCCCCGGGCAGGGCGTGCGCCTGCTCCCAGTCCCACGTCCGCGGCCGCTCCACGAGTCCGTCGACGCGGAAGGTCCAGTCGGCGGGCGCCAGTTCGGGCGTGACCTCCGCGGACAGGACGGGCCAGTCGTCGCCCGCGTCGTACTGGCCGGGCGGCAGGCCCGGATGGTGGACGCGGGGGCGTCCGGTGAAGCCTCGGGTGACGTTCATGGAGTTCCAGCGGGAGGGAGGGGATGCGATTGGTTACGTCTTCAACCGTACGTGCTCGGCGACCGTGCCCACGTCCGGGGCCGCCCGCAGCCGGGCCCTTCTCATGAACGCCGTATGAAGATCCGCAGCCGCGGGAATAGCCGCCTGCCGATCACCCTTGCTGACTGTTGCCGTGTCGACAGCGAAGGAGTGTGACGAGACATGCCCAAGGCGTACGTCTTCACGCGGAACGGCGGGCCCGAGGCGGAGGCCCTGATCGAGGTGGAGCGGCCCGTCCCGGGTGCCGGCCAGGTACTGGTCGCGGTGCGTGCCGCGGGCGTGAACCCCGTGGACTGGAAGCTGCGCAACGGCTTCCGGCGCCCGGGCGACAGCGGCGAGCGCGCGTTCCCCGCCTACCTGGGCAGCGAGGTCGCGGGCGTCGTCGAGGCGGTCGGCGACGGGGTCGGGGGATTCGCCCCCGGGGACGAGGTCTTCGGGCAGCCGGTGGTCGGCGGGTACTCCGAGTACGCGCTGCTGACGGTCGGCTTCAGCGCCCCCAAGCCCGCGGCCGTGTCCTTCACCGACGCGGCGACCCTGCCCGTCGCGGGGGCCACCGCGTACGACGGGATCCACCAACTCGGCCTCCCGGCCGGCGCGACCGTGCTGGTCACCGGCGCGGGCGGCGGGGTCGGCGTCGCGGCGGTGCAGATCGCCCGCACGCTCGGCCTGCGTGTCGTGGGCGTCGCGAGCGAGGCCAAGAAGGATCTGATCGAGTCCCTCGGCGCGGTACACGTGCCGTCCGGGGAAGGCTGGGCCGCGCGCGTGCCGGAGGGTGTCGACGGCGTGTACGACCTCGTCGGCGGCACCGTCCTCACCGAGGCGGCGACCCTGCTCGCCGACCGGACGAAGCTCGTCACGGCAGGGGCGTCGCCCGACGAGGTGCAGGCGCTCGGCGGCGCCCGCGTGGCCCGGGTCCGCACCCCGGAACGGCTGGCGGAAGTGGCCGATCTCGTGGCGACCGGCGCCCTGGACCCGCAGGTGACGCGGACGTACCCGCTGGACCGGGCCGGCGAGGCGCTGCGCGCCGTCGAGGAGGGCCACGCCCGCGGCAAGATCGTGATCGTCCCCACGGAGAACGCCGCATGAGCCACGTCCTCGACCACCCCGCCCTCGCCTCCCTGACCGGCCCGCACGCGCACTTCGCCGAGCGCCGCGGCCGGGTGCTGCGCTACCCCGTCGACGTGACGCCGTGGCAGGCGCTGCCCGAGGAGCCCGACGCCGACGACTGGGCCGACCTCGCCGCGCTCGCGGGACCCGGCGCGGACGTCCCGCTCCTAGGCTTCCGCGGCGAGGTCCCGCCCGACTGGGAGATCACCTTCCGGATCGAGGGCGTGCAGTACGTCGACGACGGCCTCGCAGCCGCCCCCGACCCGGAGGCGGTCCGTCTCGGCCCCGAGGACGTCCCCGAGATGCTCGACCTGGTCGAGCGCACCCGGCCCGGACCCTTCCTGCCCCGCACCATCGAACTCGGCACCTACCTGGGCATCCGCCGGGGCGGTGCCCTGGTCGCCATGGCGGGGGAGCGGCTGCACCCGCCGGGCTGGACCGAGATCAGCGCCGTCTGCACCGACCCCGCCCACCGCGGCGAAGGCCTGGGCACCCGGCTGATCCTCGCCGTGGCCCACGGCATCCGCGAACGCGGCGAGACCCCGTTCCTGCACACCGGCGCCGGCAACACGAGCGCCATCCGGCTCTACGAGTCCCTCGGCTTCCGGCTGCGCCGCACCACGGCGTTCATGTCGGCCCGCGCACCCGAACACCTCACGGACGAACGGGTGGTGGCCGTTTCCTAGCGGCCTTCCGCTTCGTCGCCGGCGCTCTCGGGAGACCATGCGTTGTAGCGCACGAGATAGGCGGCGAACCGCTCCAGATCCTCCCGCGGCCAGCCCGCCAGCCGCTCCCGGAAGGCGGTCCGGCGGCTCTCGGTGACCTGCGCGAGGATCCGGCGGCCTGCGGCGGTCAGATGCAGCACCTGCACGCGGTGGTCGTCCGGGTCCACGCGCCGCTCGATCAGACGGGCCCGCTCGAGGGCCGCCACCTGGCGGCTGACGGTGGACTTGTCCAGGGCGTAGTGCGCCGCGAGGTCCGTCGCCCGGCAGCCGCCGCTCTCCTCCAGATGCCCGAGCAGGGTGTACGAGACCAGCGACAGCTCGGGGTGCATACGGCCCGCCGAGGCACGCGCGCGGCGGGCGAAGGCCGTCATCTCGCGCTGAATCGTCTCCACGGCTTCGTCTGCTTCCACCGGACCTCCCTCACGAACCACGGAATACCAGCCGACCGGCTTGGTTGTATAGTACAACTTGAATCTGAGTTGTATAGGCCAACTACCTGGTCAACCGTCTGGAGGTTGCGAACGATGAGGTCGCCGGCCCTGCGTCATGTGCTCACGCACCTGATCACCCCGCTGCTGATGTGCATCGGCATGGGACTCGCGTACATGGGGGCGTTCGTGACACCGGCGCCCCACCACCTGCCCGTCGCCGTCGTCGGCTCCGGCCCCCAGGTGAAGGTGTTCGCGCAGACCGTCAAGGACGAGGCGGGGGACAAGCTCGACGTCCGTACGGTCGCCACCCGCTCCGAGGCCGTCCACCTGCTCGACTCCCGTGCCATCACCGGTGCCTACGTGCCCGCCGCGAAGGCACCGGAGCTCGTCGTCGCCTCCGCCGCCTCCGACATGGACGCCACGGCGGTCGAAAAGGTCTTCACCCCCGTCGCCGCCGAGCAGGGCACCGCCCTGAAGGTCACCGACGTGGCCGCACCGGTCGACGACGACCCCACCGGGCAGGGCCTGTTCTTCCTGCTGATCGCGCTGAGCATCGGCTCCTACGCCTCCGTCGCCGCGCTCGGCGCCGCCGGCGGCACCCTGCCCATGCGGATCCGCGCCCTGCTGGCGCTCGGGGTCTCCGCCGTCGTCAGCGGCATCGGCGCGCTGCTCGCCGGGCCCGTCTTCCACCTCGCCCACCACGATCTGGCGAACCTGTGGGGTATGGCCTGGCTGTACTCCGCCGGCATCCTCTTCATCGGCGTGGGTCTGCACACCTTCCTCAAGCGCTGGACCACGCTCGCCATGATGGTGCTGTTCGTGATGCTCAACTTCACCAGCTCCGGCGGTTTGTTCCGGCCCGACCTGCAGAACGGCTTTTTCGGCACCCTGCACGCCTTCTGGAACGGCGCCGGCTTCGTCGAGGGCGCCCGCAGCCTGCTCTACTTCGGCGGCGACGGGCTCTCCCGCGACGTGGGGACGCTGGTGGCATGGCTGTTGCTCGGGTTCGTGGTCACAGGGGTCGCTGCCGTGTACGAGCGGTCCAAGGCGCCGGTCGCGGGCGGGGCTGCCGTACCCGTGCGCGAACCCGAAGAGACCGTGACGGAGGAGGAAGAGGCCGAGGAGACGGTCGGCGTCTGACGTCGGGTACTGTGGCCGTCCGGCCGTGGAACGCCCCGGCCCCGGAGACCGAGGAGGTGAGACCGATTTCCGCTGTGCGCAGGTCGGGTGCTCTCCCCACCGGTCAGGCGTGTCACCGCCCGTAGGTGACCGCGAGAGCGCCCTTCGAATCACCGAAAGGCTCTCGGCCCTCATGCCTCCACCGTCTCCATCCTCTCCTTCCTTCCCTTCCTCTTCCTCCGTCGTAGCCGCGCTGCGTGCCGCGGGCTGTGTCTTCGCCGAGGACGAGGCGGAGTTGATCCTCGAAGCCGCCCGCACGCCTGAGGAACTGGCCGCCCTGGTCGACCGCCGGGTCGCCGGGCTGCCCCTCGAACTCGTCGTCGGCTGGGCGGAGTTCCGCGGACTGCGCATCATCGTGGAACCCGGCGTCTTCGTGCCCCGCCGCCGTACCGAGTTCCTCGTCGAACAGGCCCTCGCCCACGTCCCGGACGCCTCCGTCGTGGTGGACCTGTGCTGCGGATCGGGCGCCGTCGGCGCGGCGCTGGCCGCAGCACTCGGTCCCGTCGAACTGCACGCCGCCGACCTCGACCCGGCCGCCGTGGCCTGCGCCCGCCGCAACATCGACGGCCACGTCCACCAGGGCGACCTGTTCGAAGCGCTCCCCGACCACCTGCGCGGCCGTATCGACATCCTCGCCGCCAACGTCCCCTACGTCCCCACGGACCACGTCGGCCTGCTCCCGTCCGAGGCCCGCGACCACGAACCCCTGACCGCCCTCGACGGCGGCCCCGACGGCCTCGACATCCTCCGCCGCATCGCCACACAGGCCCACCCCTGGCTGGCCCCCAACGGCTGCGTCCTGATCGAAACAAGCGAACACCAGACCCCATCAGCCCTCGCCGCCTTCACCGCCGGGGGGTTGACGCCCCGCCTCGCGGTCTCAGAGGAGTTGTATGCCAATGTCGTGATAGGGGTTCGGGGGCGGGGGTGAGTTTCTCGGCAGGGGGAGGTGGGGTGTCGGAAGCGGTGTCGACCGCCCTGACCAGCAACGGCGTCAGGTCGTCGCGCCGTTCTCCGACGGGCTCGTGGACGGTGCCGGCAGATGCCAGTTGCGGTGGCCGGGGAACCTGTTGTGGCCGTCGCCGCGGCCGTTCATGTCGCCGGGGTGCTTGTTCCAGGTGCCGGTCAGGGCGTGGGTTGCGGTCCTGGTGTCGTTGTCGGAGAGCGTGCCGATGAGGAAGGCGGTCTCGTCCTTCTTGAGGTCGTCGGCGCCGGAACCCTTCGTGCCGTTGCGCAGCACGGTGGTGTCGGAGTTGACGGTCCAGGTCCACTGGGCGCCGTCGTCGCTCTTGACAGTGACCTGGTCGCCGTCGATCTTCTCGACGGTGCCGCGCTGCCAGGTCCGTACGATCCACTTGCCGGTGTCCGGGTCCTTGACGGTCGCCTCGCCGTGGACGCCCATGCCGCCCGCGCCGAACCAGCGGCCGCCGTGCCGCTCGCCCGGCCCGTCCGGGGACGGCGACGCGGACCCGGACGCGGAAGGCGTGACCCCCTGGCCGGAGTCGCCCGAGGTGGCGGCGTAGGCGACGGTGCCGCCGAGGGCCAGGACGACGACCGTGGCCGCCGCGATCACGGCGCGCGAGCGGCGCGAGCGCCGACGCCACAGCCCCGGTTCGCGGTCCGCCCCTCCGGGACCCGTCAGTACTTCCATGTCCGGCGAGGTCTCGTTACCGGCAGTGGGTTCCCGGTCCGGCTCGTGCATCATGGCTCGCTCCCATCGGCCACGGCCCCGGCATCCGTATGCCATGCCTACCTGTGATTGTCGAATGGGGACGATAAAGAGCAGGTAATCAGTACCTGTGAATCCGAGACCTGTGAATCCGCCGCCTGTGCATCCGGCTCAGTGGCACGACTTCTGCACCCGCGCGATGAGCAGCGCCACGTCGTCGGAGTTGTCTGGCTGGTGCAGGGTCCGCAGCAGCAGGTCCGCAACCTCCTCCAGGGGACGGTCGGGCCCTTCGAGGAGGGACAGCAGCGCGTCCAGGCGCTCATCGAGCGGATGCTGCCGGGTCTCCACCAGACCGTCGGTGTAGAAGACGAGACGGTCGCCCGGCTCCAGATCGACCGTGGTGGTGGAGAAGGCCACCCCGCCCACGCCCAGCGGCACCCCGGTGGGCAGTTCGAGCAGTTCCGGAGGCTGCCCCGGGCGCAGCCGGGCCGGCGGCAGATGGCCCGCGTTGGCGATCCGGCACTGCCGCAGCTCGGGGTCGTGGACGGCGTAGACGCAGGTGGCGATGGAGTGGTCCAGGTCCTCGGTGATCCGGTCGAGATGCTCCAGCAGGCGTGCCGGATCGAGGTCGAGCGAGGCCAGGGTGTTGGTCGCGGTGCGCAGTCGCCCCATGGTCGCGGCGGCGTTGATGCCGCTGCCCATCACGTCGCCCACCACCAGCGCCGTCTTGCCGCCGCCCAGCGGGATCACGTCGAACCAGTCGCCCCCGACCTCGGTGGTGCCGCCGGCCGGCTGGTAGCGGGAGGCGACCTCGAGGCCGCCGGTGACGGAGGGATGGCTGGGCAGCAGGCTGCGCTGCAGGGTGAGGGCGGTGTTGCGGGCGTTCTGGTACCAGCGTGCGTTGTCGATCTGCACGGCGGCCCGGGCCGCGAGTTCGCGGGCGAGCAGCAGGTCGTCCTCGCTGAACGGCAGCGGGTTGTTCGTGCGCTTGAGGTCGAGGGCGCCGAGCACCTCACCGCGCGCGATCAGCGGCACCGCCAGATAGGAGTGGACGCCCGCGCGGGCCAGCTGCTCCGCCGCCTCGGGCGAGCGGGCGATCTGCGGCAGATGCCCGGGCTGGACCTGCTGGACCATGACGGGGCGGCCGGTGCGCACGCACTCGGTGACCAGACGGTCGGGGCCGTAGCGGGCCACCTGCCCGGGCGGGTCGGCCGCCCGCAGCGCCTCCGGTGCGCTGTCCGCCTGTACGGCCAGAGCACGGATCACCGCGGACTCCGCGGGCCCCAGACTGCTGCGTCTGCCCGCCACCACCGCGTCGAGCAGATCCACGGCGGCGATGTCGGCGAGCTCCGGCACGGCCACGTCGGCCAGTTCGCGGGCGGTGCGGTCCAGCTCCAGGGTGGTGCCGATCCGGGCGGACGCGTCAGCGATGACCTGCAGCCGCCTGCGCGCGGCGTCCGCCTCCACGCTCGCCCGGTGCTGCTCGGTGATCTCCACGACCGAACCGGCCAGGCCCAGCACGGTGCCGACCGTGTCGTCCAGCCGGTACAGCGACATCGACCAGACCCGCTCGTTCAGCGGGTCGGCGGGGGTCCGCCCGACGGTCTGCCGGTCGACCAGGGGCCGCCCGGTCTCCAGCACCTGACGCGCCTCCGCCTCGATCATGTCGACGTCGAGATGCGGCAGCACCTCACGGATGGACCGGCCGACGTGGTCCTTGGCCGGCAGTCCGTTGATCTGCTCCAGCGCCGGATTCACGGAGACGAACCGCAGATCGGTGTTGAGGACGGCCAGGCCGATGGGGGACTGGGCGATCATGCGGGTGGACAGGGCCACGTCCCGTTCGAGCCGCCGTACGGTCGACCGGTCGGCGCACAGTCCGAGCGCATAGACCTCGCCGTGGTCGTCGAGCAGGCGCATGTTGCGGAACTCGACGAGGCGCGTGGTGCCGTCCTTGCGCCGGATGGGGAAGGCGCCGGCCCAGCTCTGGCCGGTGAGCATGACGTCGGCGAAGAGCTTGATGACGAGGTCGAGGTGCTGTTCGTGCACCATGATCCGGGCGGCGTACTCGCCGAGGGCCTCGTGGGCCGGGTAGCCGAAGAGCTGCTCCGCCTGCGGGCTCCACAGCACGATGCGTCCCTTGGCGTCCAGGACCACCGAGGCCATGCTGAGCACGTCGAGCAGCCCGCTGGGCCGTACGGACTCCTCGCCCCCGGCCGCCGGAAACCCAGGTGCACTCATGTCACGCACCGCCTTTGCCGGTTCACGCGGCACGTCGTTCCCCCGTGCCGACTCCCCATGTTCTACCGCGCTCAATCGTCTCTGTGACGCCTCCGTCGCCCACCTCCACCATCCCTCAACACCTCCGGGGCCCTTGCGTGGAGCCGTGTCGACACTACCTGGGACGCAGCGTCGCCGAGCCGAAAGCCTCCGTTACCGATGTGGTCTGTACATGACCACCTGACGTGGCCAGACTGAGCGCCGAAACCCGCCACACCCCCCACGGAGGAGCCCTGTCATGCCCCTGCGCTCGCGGCAACGTTGTCACGCGGCCCTGACCGCGGTGCTCGCCCTCGCGACCGCCGCCGTCCTGTCCGCCGCCCCGCCCGCCTCGGCCGCCGACACCTGGAACGAGGTGGGCTCCGACCGGGCGGACCCGCTCACCGAGAGCCAGGGGCTGACGTCCGTCGAGGTGCCGGCGGGCAGCCCCAACCACTACACGGGCATCGGCACGATCCCCGCCGACGTGTCCGGCCGGGGCTGGAACCATGTGGGCGACCCCGACGCCTCCTACGACGGCCACTACGTCGAGCCGTACCAGGCCGACTCTGGGAACGCGAAGATGTACCGCGTGCAGGCGCCGGACGGGAGCTGGTCCGAGTACGTGCACACGCTCGGCTCGGGTGAGGCGCTCAACAACTCGTGGGTCGCGATCTCGCCGGACGGCCAGTGGATGCTGTCCGGGGAGTACGGCACGATGAGCCGCTTCCTGGTCTTCCCGACGCCGGGCGTCAACGCCGCCACCTCGCCCTCGGCGAACCTGCCGCAGGTCTCGACCGTCCGGCTCGACCATGCCGTACGGGACGTGCAGGGCTGTGACTTCTCGAGTCCCACGACGCTGCTGTGCTCCTCCGACGATCCCGAAGGCTCGCTGTTCGGGATGACCAAGCCGCTGCTCCAGGTGGACCTGTCCGCCGCGCCGAACGGCACGTCGGACGTGTCCGGGCACGTCACCGCGCTGCGGCAGCTTCCGCTGCGCAGTGCCTGCTCCGGCACGTTCGAGGCGGAGGGCATCGACTACGACCGCCGGGACGGCACGCTGCGGGTGATCGTCGTGTCGCCGGGGTTCTGCGTGCTGACCGACAGTAAGACGTACCGCTTCACACGGGGCTGAACCTCTCGCTGGTCCGGCCCGGGCAGTGGTGCTTTTCTGGGGGTGTGGCGCGGTACGCGGGGAACTCGCACCGCCGCGCCACCCCCGCGAGAGGAGCGATCACGATGGACCGTGTGCGACCGCACGAGGAGCCCGTCTCCCTCGAGATCAGTGGATGCAGCAAGGAGGACGCCCGGATCGTCTTCGACACGCTGTGCACGTGCTTCGAGTCCGACCGGGCCGCGGACGAGGTGCCGCAGCAGCTCCACGAGACCCGTCCGATGGTGTGGCTCGGCACCTTCGAGGTGACCGACGCCCACGAGTGCCCGGCGCCCGCCCGGCTGTCGTCGTCCGTCGAGGTCGACGCACAGGGCGGCTACTGGGCGATCGAGCGCCTGCGCTCCACGCTCGACCCCCTCTTCACCGTCCGCGACCTCACCTCGGCCTCGGGCGACCAGGAACGCGAACTGCACGTACGCCTCGAAAGCCGGTAGTCGCGTCCGCGGGCCCGGCGTGTTCTGCACGGGCCCTGTGCTCGCGCCGGGCACGGCGCTCCGGCTTCGCCTGACGGACGCGCTTGCCCCGCTGCCGCGTCCGTGAGGCGGTTCCGCGCGCCCCGAGCACCCCGACGTGGTCGTCGTCACCCCTCCGTTGTTTTGCAACTAGTTGCATAAAGGCCCCGGTGTCCTCTACAACAGTGAGCACGACACCGCACACGGAGGGCCCGATGAGCCGTTACCCGCATCTGCTGAACCCGCTCGACCTGGGATTCACCACGCTGCCCAACCGCGTCCTCATGGGCTCCATGCACGTGGGCCTGGAGGAGGCCGAGGGCGGCTTCGAGCGCATGGCGGAGTTCTACGCCGCCCGCGCGCGCGGAGGAGTGGGCCTGATCGTCAGCGGCGGCATCGCGCCCAACGAGGAAGGGCGCCCGTACGAGGGCGGCGCCAAGCTCACCACCGAGGCGGAGGCCGAGCAGCACCGGCTGGTCACCGACGCCGTGCACCGCGAGGGCGGCCGGATCGCCATGCAGATCCTGCACCTGGGCCGCTACGCCTACCACGAGGACCTGGTGGCCCCGAGCCCCCTCCAGGCCCCGATCAACTTCTTCGTGCCCCGCGAGCTCACCGACGCCGACGTCGAGCGCACCATCGACGACTACGCAAGCGCCGCCCGACTGGCCCGGCAGGCCGGCTACGACGGCGTCGAGATCATGGGCTCCGAGGGCTACCTCATCAACGAGTTCATCGCCGCGCAGACCAATCACCGCACCGACCGCTGGGGCGGCTCGTACGAGAACCGCATGCGCTTCCCGGTCGAGATCGTGCGGCGCGTCCGCGAGGCCGTCGGCGAGGACTTCATCGTCATCTACCGCCTGTCCATGCTGGACCTGGTCCCCGGCGGCTCCACGTTCGACGAGGTGATCACCCTCGCCAAGGCCGTCGAGGCCGCCGGGGCGACGATCATCAACACCGGCATCGGCTGGCACGAGGCCCGCATCCCCACGATCGCGACCTCCGTGCCGCGCGGCGCCTACACCTGGGTCACCAAGAAGCTCATGGGCGCGGTGTCCGTCCCGCTCGTGATGACCAACCGCATCAACACCCCCGAACTCGCGGAGGAGTTGCTCGCCGAAGGCTGTGCGGACATGGTGTCCATGGCCCGCCCGATGCTCGCCGACCCCGACTTCGTCGCCAAGGCCGCCGAGGGCAGGCCCGAGGCCATCAACACCTGCATCGGCTGCAACCAGGCCTGCCTCGACCACACCTTCAGCCGCAGGATCACCTCCTGCCTGGTCAACCCGCGCGCCTGCCACGAGACCGAACTCGTGCTGGCCCCCACCCGGTTGAAGAAGCGCGTCGCCGTCGTGGGCGCCGGACCGGCCGGACTCGCCTGCGCCGTCTCGGCGGCCGAGCGTGGCCACGACGTCACCCTGTACGACGCCGCGAGCGAGATCGGCGGCCAGCTCAACATCGCCCGCAAGGTCCCCGGCAAGCAGGAGTTCGACGAGACCCTGCGCTACTTCCGGCACCAGCTCGACGCCCACGGCGTGGACGTACGCCTCAACACCCCTGTGGCGGCACCTGATCTGGAGGGATACGACGAGGTCGTCGTCGCCACCGGCGTCACCCCGCGCACCCCCGACATCCCCGGCCTCGACCACCCGAGCGTCGTCGGCTACCTCGACGTCCTGCGCGACGACGTTCCCGTCGGCGACCGGGTCGCGATCCTCGGCGCTGGCGGCATCGGCTTCGACGTGGCGGAGTTCCTCACCGACGGCGGGGACAAGGCGAGCGAGGACCCGGCGACGTACTTCCGCCAGTGGGGCGTCGACATGGACTACCGCGGCGCCGGCGGTCTCGCCGCCCCCGAGCGCCAGACGCCGCCGCGCAGCGTCCACCTGCTGCAGCGCAAGCAGAGCAAGGTCGGCGCCGGCCTCGGCAAGACCACCGGCTGGATCCACCGCACGGAGCTCAAGCACCGCGGCGTCACCATGGTCCCGGGCGTCCGCTACGACCGTATCGACGACGCCGGCCTGCACATCACCGTCGGCGAGGAGAGCACGGTCCTCGCCGTCGACACGATCGTGCTGTGCACCGGGCAGGACCCGCGCCGTGACCTGTACGAGGAGCTGGTCGCGGCCGGACGCGAGGTGCATGTGATCGGCGGTGCCGACGTGGCCGCCGAGCTGGACGCCAAGCGGGCCATCAAGCAGGGCACGGAGCTGGCGGCGGCGCTCTAGGGCCGTACCTCGGTCCCTAGGATGACTGCATGTCACTCCCGCACGCGATCCTGACCGCCCTGTTGGAAAAGCCCTCCTCGGGGCTGGAGCTGACCCGCCGGTTCGACCGGTCGATCGGCTACTTCTGGTCGGCGACACACCAGCAGATCTATCGCGAGCTGGGAAAACTGGAGGCCGAGGGCCATATCAGGGCGCTGCCCTCCGAGCAGCCGGCCCGTGGGCAGAAGAAGAGCTACGAGGTCCTGCCCGCGGGCCGCGCCGAACTGGCCCGCTGGACCGCCGCGTCCCAGGACCCGAAACCGCACCGCGACCCGCTGCTGCTGCGGCTGCGCGCGGCGGCCGTGGTGGGCACCGATGGACTCGAGGCCGACCTGCGCCGCCATCTGGAGCTGCACAAGCGGCAGTTGGCCGACTACGAGAAGATCGAGCAGCGTGACTTCCCGCCCGGAAAGGACGCTCCGCACGACCGGATCCAGCACCTGGTGCTGCGCGCCGGGATCGACCTGGAGACCTTCTGGACGCAGTGGCTCACACACGCCCTGGAGGAGTTCGCCGAGCTGCCCGAGTCCGGGACGGCGTGAGGGCGGCCGCCGTCAGAGGCGGTTGGGCTTGGTGCGCTTGCGCAGATACCAGCCCGTCGCGATCACACCCGTGCCCACCAGGGCCGCGCCCACTCCCAGCGTGACCGGGCCGTAGTCCTTGACGGCGCCGCCGAGACCGCCCGCCACTCCGCGCGAGGGCGAGGCCGAGGGCTTGGACGTGGCCGAGATGGTGGGCCGGGAGGCGGGGGAGACCACGACGGACTGGGTGCCCGCGGTGCGGTTGTTGGAGGAGCAGATGACGGTCACCGTGTAGGTGCCGGCGTTCACGCTCGACCAGGCCGCCGACTGCAGGGCCGTGGTGCCCGACAGCGACACCTGACGTCCCTGGGCGAAGTTCGACTGGCCGCTGCTGAGCAGCGAGGCCGTGCCCCAGCTCCCGCTGCTGCTGGTCCGGGCGCACTGGGTGGTCGTGACCGAGACGGTGGACCCGCTGGTGCTCACCGAGATGCCCGACCCCTGCGCCGTGGCAGGAGTGGCCGCCAGGGCGAGGGGCAGCACGGCGGCGGCCGCGGCGGTCAGGGCGGCACGGGGAAGTGGCTGGGAGTTGCGCATTGGTCTGCCCTCCGACGGCACGGTCCGCGGCACATCCCTTGCGCCGCCGAGGGTCGGGAAACGCCCGTGCTGCCTCAGAGGCAGCCAACGTCCCCGCCGTCCGTGCCGCATGCGGACCGCCCCCGGGCAGGTGACGGATTCCTTCGTCCGGCCCATGCGGGCGCGCCCTCGGCCGAGGTCGCGTCAGTCCCCGGTGGTCACCGTCCGCTCCGCCGACCAGCCGCCCCAGGTACCGTCGGGCAGCCTGGCCGCGATCCGCACGCGATGGGTCACGCCGGCGTCCTTGCCGACGTAGAAGGAGTACGAGGCCCTGGTGCGCGGCGCGTCCCCGCCGTACACCAGGGAGGTGGCCGCCCGGCCGTCGAGGCGGATGCGGTACTCCGTGATCACACCGTCCGCGCGCGGCGGGATCCAGTCGAGGTCGAGGTAGTAGGCGCCGTCGGCGCGGTGGCTCGTCGCGTGGAAGGCGGTGGGCGCCGTGTCGCGGCCGTCGTCGGAGCCCGGGGTGGTGAGGCGGACGGTGGTGCCGGGCGGCGAGACGTTGTCGGCCGCGTCGCGGGCGCGGACGGTGAAGGCGTAGCGGGTGCCGGGACGCAGCCCCGTGACCACGGTCGCCGTCTGGGCTCCGCCCACACTGTGGATCTTCGAGGAGCCCTGGAGGATGTCGTACGACGCCACGGCCCGGTCGTCGATGGAGGCGGACCAGGAGAGCTCGACCTCCCGGCTGCCGATCACCCGGCCCCGCGTCCGGCCCGGCCGGCTCGGCGCGGTGTCGTCCGCCGCCACCTCCGCCGGAGTCGTCGCCCGCACCGCGCGGCCCGGCGGTCCGAGCCGGCCCTCGGTGTCCCGGGCGCGCACCGTGAAGGCGTACTCGGTGGACGGTCTGAGCCTGGTGATGTCGACCATGTGCTCGGAGCCGGGGACTTCCCCGACCTTTGTGGTGCCGCGATATACCTCGTAGACGCGGACCCGGGGGTCGGCGGACACCGCGTTCCACATCACGTGCACGCTGGTCGCGCTGCCCGCCGTGGCGGTCACGCCCGTGGGTGCCGCGGGCATCCCGCCGCTCTCGTCGCCCGCGTCGGTGTAGCCGCAGGACCCGACGAGGGTGAGGACCGCGCCGAGCGCGAGGGACCGGTACACGAGCACGGTGGCACGACGCACGGCACTGCCTCCCCGGACCGCGGCAATGGTCCGGACCAATATCGCGCTGCTGACGTGATCGCATCAAGAGGGCGGTCGGCTGGGGGTGGTGGGTACCGCCCCCGGAGGTTACGTATGCTGAAGCTCCTCACGGCTGAACTCTCCATGAGGGCTGGTGAGTTATGCCGGTGGCGCGGACCGCTGTCGTCGCTGTTCCCGCGCCCGACGGGGGTGGCCGGGCGGCCGGGGTCGATACGGACCCAGGTGCCCGGCCCCCCACCGCTCGCCTCCGGCGCGCCACGCCGCAGGTCACCTGAAGCCCGTACGCCGGTCCGCCGCCTACGGTGGGCCGCGTCATTCATTCGACGCATAACGGACATAACGCCCGTCTGCGTCCCTTCAGGAGAGGCCCTTCATCGTGCGTGTCCAGTCGCTGACCCTGGCCGTGGCCGGCGCCGCCCTGCTCGCCCCGTCGATGGCGGCCGCCGCCGAACCGCGTGTTCCGGCGGCACCGACCGCCCTGCGCGAGGGAGACGTCCGCGCCACCGACCTGCTGACCAGGGTGCGCGACTGCACCCGCATCTCCCACGGCCGCTTCCGCAGCGACCACGGGAAGCGGGCGTCCGTCGCGGTGTGCGGCACCCGGCACGCCGTCTTCTGGAAGGCGGACCTGGACATCGACTGCGACGGGCAGCCGGGCCCGCGCTGCAACCGCCGTACCGATCCGCTGTTCTCGGCCGCCACCGCCTACCGGCAGTCCGACGGGCGCGCGTTGAGCGCCGAGCGCCTTCCGTACGTCGTCGTGCCCGCCGGCGGCCCCGTCTGGAACCCGGCCGACGACGGTGTCCGTGGAGGGTCCGTCGCCGCCGTCGTGTACCGCGGCCGCGTGCAGTACGCGGTGGTGGGGGACATCGGTCCGCGCGGCCTCATCGGCGAGGCGTCCTACGCCACCGCCAAGGCTCTCGGCATCGACCCGAACCCCCGCCACGGCGGCGCCCCCTCCGGCGTCACCTACATCGTCTTCAAGAACTCCCAGGCCAGACCCATCGAGAGCCATGCAGCCGCCGTCGCGGCGGGCCGGCGGTTGGCGCGGCGGTTCGTGCAGGGGGAGTAGGCCGGCCGACGAGCCCGAGGTGGCCGTGCGGCTCGCTGGACATGACCCTCCGGCTGCTGCTGGACCGCCGCCCATCCGGCTGCCCCGTGCGTCACACCTTGCGGTAGCTGTACGCCTCCGCGGCCGCCGCCTCCACGGCCGCGAGGTCGGCGCCCGTGGAGGCCGTGACCACCGCGGCCACCGCGCCCTCCACGAAGGGGGCGTCCACGAGGCGGGTGTGGTCGGGGAGTTCGTCGCCCTCGGCGAGCAGGGCCTTCACCGTGAGGACGGCGCTGCCGAGGTCGGTGAGGACGGCGACGCCGGCGCCGCGGTCGACGGATGCGGCGGCGGCGGCGATCAGTTCCGCACTCGTGCCGAGACCGCCGCCCTCGGTGCCGCCCGCCGGGGCGACGGGCACCGACGTCCCGCCACCTGCGAGCCCCTTGGCCAGCTCGGCCACGGACGCGGCCACCTCCGCGCTGTGCGACACCAGCACGATCCCGACCTGCTTCTCGTCACTCACCGTCGGCCTCCGCGAGAGCGGCGACGAGGAGCGAGGACGAGGTCGCGCCGGGGTCCTGGTGACCGATGCTGCGCTCCCCGAGGTAGCTGGCGCGGCCCTTGCGCGCCTGCAGCGGCGTCGTCGCGAGCGCGCCCTGCTCGGCGGCGGTCCCGGCCGCGGCGAAACCACCGTCGCGGAGCGCGTCCACCGCGGGCACCAGCGCGTCGATCATGGTCTTGTCGCCCGGCGCCGCGCCGCCGAGCGTCATGACCGCGTCCACCCCGGCCCGCAGCGCCTCGGCGAACTGCTCCTCACTGACCTCGGCGGCGTCCCCGAGCGCCTTGCCGGTACGGCGCAGCAGCGTGCCGTAGAGGGGCCCCGACGCGCCGCCGACGGTCGAGATCAGCTGTCGCCCGGCCAGTGTCAGCACCGCACCGGGCGTCTGCGGCGCCTCCTTCTCCAGCGTCGCGGTCACGGCCCGGAACCCGCGCTGCAGATTGCTGCCGTGGTCGGCGTCCCCGATGGGCGAGTCGAGGGCGGTGAGCCGTTCCGCCTCGCGGTCCACGGACGCGGCGGTCGCCGTCATCCAACGGCGGAAGAAATCGGCGTCGAGCACTGGATCTCCTTGCGTGGTAGGTACGTTGACACCCGGCCTGCCGGTCTACATTCCCCAGCGCAGCCCCGGCGTCTTCACCGGCGCGTCCCACAGCCTGAGCAGTTCCTCGTCGATCTGGCACAGGGTGACCGAGGCGCCGGCCATGTCGAGCGAGGTGACGTAGTTGCCCACCAGCGTGCGCGCGACGGAGACTCCGCGCTCGGTGAGCACCCGCTGCACCTCGGCATTGAACCCGTACAGCTCCAGCAGCGGCGTCGCGCCCATGCCGTTGACCAGGACCAGGACGGGATTGCGCGGGGACATGTCCTCCAGGATCGCGTTCACCGCGAACTCGGCGATCTCCCCCGAGGTCATCATGGCCCGCCGCTCCCGGCCGGGCTCGCCGTGGATGCCGATGCCCAGCTCCAGCTCGCCGGCGGGCAGGTCGAAGGTGGGGCTGCCCTTGGCAGGCGTCGTACAGGCGCTCAGCGCGACACCGAAGCTGCGCGAGTTCTCGTTCACTTGCCGGCCGATCGCCTCGACCCGCTCCAGCGGCTGCCCCTCGTCGGCCGCGGCGCCCGCGATCTTCTCCACGAACAGCGTCGCCCCGGTGCCCCGGCGCCCCGCGGTGTAGAGGCTGTCGGTCACCGCCACGTCGTCGTTGACCAGCACCTTGGCGACCTGGATGCCCTCGTCCTCGGCGAGCTCGGCCGCCATGTCGAAGTTCAGCACGTCACCGGTGTAGTTCTTCACGATGAACAACACGCCCGCCCCGCTGTCGACGGCGGCCGCGGCGCGCAGCATCTGGTCCGGCACCGGAGAGGTGAAGACCTCACCGGGACAGGCCCCCGACAGCATGCCGGGGCCCACGAAGCCGCCGTGCAGCGGCTCGTGCCCCGAACCGCCACCGGAGACCAGGGCGACCTTGCCGGCCACGGGAGCGTCCCGCCGTACGATCACCCGGTTCTCCAGGTCCACGGCCAGCTCGGGGTGGGCGGCCGCCATGCCGCGCAGCGCGTCCGTGACCACGGACTCCGGGACGTTGATCAACATCTTCATGGGTTCCTCCTGCTGGGCGTGGCACCTGTGGGCAGTATCGACCTTGAGGCGGCGGCGGTCACGTGGGTGTGGGGGCACTTGTCGGGTGATCGCCTGCGGTTGACCCTCCCATTGCGATGCGCGAGGTGAGACCTTTGAGAAGTGTCCGTCCTCATGGCGCCCGTGGGGAGGTGCGACCGATGCGCAGAGCCAGACGCGTGCAGGTCCTGGGGTGGCGCTGGCGGAGCAATCCGCTGCGACGGCGCAGTGATGTGCTGGAGGCGTGGATCGTGCTGGCCGCCTGGACGGTGGCGACGCTGGGAGCGGTCGTCGCCGGCGTCGTCGGCGCACAGGCCGTCCAGCGCGCGGTGCAGCGCGACCGCGCGGAACGCAGGCCCGTGACCGCGGTGCTGGTCAGGACCGTTCCCGGCAGCGGACGGGACGTCGTCACCGGTGTGCGGTACGACATGGTGCTCGCGAAGGTGCGGTGGACCGACGCGGACGGAACCGTGCGCACCGGCACGACGAAGGTGACGCCGACGGCCGGGCCCGGCAGCACGGTACCGGCGTGGACCGACGGTCACGGGCGTCTGGTGTCCCGGCCGGTCGCCCCGGCCGAGGCGACCACGCGAGTGGTGATGGCGGGCACCGGCATCGCTCTGGCCACCGGTGCGCTCGTCCTCGTCGGCGGGCGTCTGCTGCGGATGCGGGTGGAGCGCCGGGCCACCTTGGAGTGGGGCGCGGAATGGGACCGGATCGACCGGCCCAGGGGGCATACGACGGGGTGACACGGGTGCCCCGTGCACAGGATTCCGGCCCGGGTGCCCGTGCACCCGGGCCGGAACCGGTCAGTCCCGGTCGACCTTTCCTCTATGGACTCAGCCCTTCACGGACACAGCCACGGACACGGCCCTTTCGGGACTCAGCGCAGGCCCGGTCCGCCGCTGCCGAAGGATCCGCTGCTGCCCTCGCTCCAGCGGCGCCGCTCCTTGGCCGAGCCGGTGCGGGTCGGCGAGTTGCCGTGGTTGGGCAGCTCGTGCGGGGTCAGACGGTGGTCACTGCGGGGAATCTCGTCGGGTTCGCGGTTCTCCAGCACCTCGCGGACCGGACCCCCCTCCGGCATCTGCGGCTGTTCCTCCGGGCGCGGCGGGGCGGGCTCGCGGCGGCGGATGCGGGCGCCCATCCAGAAGGCGCCGATCAGCAGGACCACGATCACCAGTCCGGCCGCGATGAGCCCCATGGCGGAGGCGCTGCTTGCGGCGATGTTCATCCATGCGCTGTTCATGGCACGCGGGTACCCCGCGCCCCCGCCGTGAACCGACGTTTGACCGGACCGGCCGAGGCAACCCGCCCGGTGTGACTACGACGACCCAGCAGGAGCTCTTCCGATTCCTGGAGGATCGCTTCGCGTGTGCGCAGGCGTGCACCGAGTGTGCCCGCGCGTGCGCCCTGCGCGCGAGCATGGTGGACGCGGACGGTACCCAGGAGCAGGAATTCGTACGACGCAAGGGCATCATGTGCGCGGAGGTGTGCGACGCGACGTGCCGGGTGCTGTCGGAGCAGAACAGCCTCGACGAGTCCGCCATCCGCATCCAGGTGGAGTGGTGCCGCACGGTGTGCCTCGAGAGCGCCCACGCCTTCGACCGGTATCCGGGCGCCGAGGACGGCGCGCAGGCCACCCGCGAGTGCGCGCAGGCGTGCACGGACTTCCTCAGCACACTGAACTGACGACGGCATTCCCAATTTCTGAAACACGTTCTACGGTGTGCGCCGACAGGACCTGCCTGGGAAGCCTGGAGGCGCCGTGCACCTCGAATACACGCCCGAGCAGCAGCGGCTGCGCACCGAACTGCGGTCGTACTTCGCCGAGTTGGTGCCCGACAACGCCTATGCCCGGCATGCCGACCCGGCCGTCCAGAAACGCTTCTACCGCGAGACGATCCGCCGCCTGGGAACGGACGGCTGGCTCGGCGTGGGCTGGCCGAAGGAGTACGGCGGGCGCGGGCTGACCGCGATGGAGCAGTTCATCTTCTTCGACGAGGCCGCCCAGGCCGGCGTACCGCTGCCGCTCATGGCGCTCAACACCGTCGGGCCCACGATCATGCAGTACGGCACGGACGAGCAGAAGGCCTACTTCCTGCCCCGGGTCCTCTCCGGCGAGATCGACTTCGCGATCGGCTACAGCGAACCCGACGCCGGCACCGACCTCGCGTCGCTGAAGACGCGCGCGGTGCGCGAGGGCGAAGAGTACGTCGTCAACGGCCAGAAGATCTGGACCACCAACGGCGACACCGCGGACTGGGTGTGGCTCGCGACCCGCACCGACCCGGACGCCCCGCCCCACAAGGGCATCACCATGCTGCTCGTGCCGACCACCGACCCCGGCTACTCCTGCACCCTCATCAACACCCTCGCCTCGCACGACACCACGGCGAGCTACTACGAGAACGTCCGCGTCCCCGTCACCCGCCGCGTCGGCGCCGAGAACCAGGGCTGGCGGCTGATCACCAACCAGCTCAACCACGAGCGGGTGACCCTCGCCGCCCACGGCACCATGGCCATCCGCGCCCTGCACGACGTACAGCGCTGGGCGATGGAGACGAAACTCGCCGACGGCCGCCGCGTCGTCGACCTGCCCTGGGTGCGCCGCCGCCTCGCGCAGACCCACACCCGGCTCGACGCGATGAAGCTCCTCAACTGGCGCATGGTGCACGCCGTCCAGGACGGCACGCTCACCCCCCAGGACGCCTCCGCGGTCAAGGTCTACGGCTCCGAGGCCCGCCGCGACGCCTACGCCTGGCTCATGGAGATCGTCGGCGCCGCCGGCGAACTCAAGGAGGGCTCCGCGGGCGCGGTCCTGCACGGCGAACTCGAACGCGGCTACCGCTCCGCCGTCATCTTCACCTTCGGCGGCGGCAACAACGAGATCCAGCGGGAGATCATCTCGTGGATCGGACTGGGGATGCCGAGGGTGCGGCGTTAGCCCGCGGAGTTAGCCTGCTCAGATGGCAGGTCTCCAGGCAGGTGACCCCGGGCTGTTCCGCCCAGAGTCCGTGACATGGCAGATGCACGGTGACCCCATGATGTGGGTCGCCGGCATCCGCGCGCTCTACCTCCAGGCACTGCATCCGCGCGCCGTGCGCGGCGTCCTGCAGAACTCCGACTTCCGCAAGGACGCCTGGGGCCGGCTGATGCGGACCGCGAACTTCGTCGGGACCACGACCTACGGCACGACCGAGGCCGCCGAGCGGGCGGGCGCCCGGGTCCGGAAGATCCACAGCATGCTGTCGGCGAGCGACCCGGACACGGGGGAGCGGTACGGCGTCGACGAGCCGGAGCTGCTGCTGTGGGTGCACTGCGCGGAGATCGACTCGTATCTGAGCGTGGTGCGGCGCTCCGGCTTCCGGCTCACCGACGCGCAGGCCGACCGCTACATCGGCGAACACCGCACGAGCGCCCGCCTGGTGGGCCTCGACCCCGACGCCGTACCCGCGAACCAGGCCGAGATGGCGGCCTTCTTCGAGAAGGTGCGGCCCGAGCTCGCCGCCGGCCCCGAGGCACGCACAGTGGACGACTTCCTGCTCCGCCCGCCGACGCACCCGCTTCTCGTCCCGGCGCGTGAGGTGCTGTGGCGGCGTGTGGCGCAGCTGGCGTACGCCGCCCTGCCGCCGTACGCCCACGAGCTGTACGGCAGACCGGCCCCGAAACCCGCCACCGTCACCCGGCAACTGCGTGCCACCGGCACCCTGCTGCGCTGCGTTCCCGCACGTGTGCGCTGGCAACTCCCGCCCAAACACATCCTGCGCGCCATGGCACGCCTGGGCCCCGGCTCCCGTCCGGCACCGTACAAACTCGGACGAGAGGTCGCCATACTGGACGAGCCAGGGGAGGGTCGAAAGGACAGTAACGGGGGCGATCGCGGCAGATGGGGGACAGCAGGCTGATCCAGGGCCGGTACCGGCTGCTCGATCTGATCGGGCGGGGCGGCATGGGCGAGGTGTGGCGTGCGCGCGACGAGTCGCTCGGCCGGCATGTCGCCGTGAAGTGCCTCAAGCCCCTCGGCCCGCACCACGACCAGTCCTTCACCCGGGTGCTCAGAGAACGCTTCCGCCGCGAGGCCCGTGTGGCCGCCGCCCTCCAGCACCGCGGCGTGACCGTCGTCCATGACTTCGGCGAGTCCGACGGCATCCTCTACCTGGTCATGGAACTGCTGGAGGGCCGCAACCTCTCCCAGCTGCTGGAGGACAACAAACAGCACCCGCTGGCCGTCGGCGACGTCGTGGACATCGCCGACCAGGTCGCCGCCGCCCTCGCCTACACCCACCAGCAGGGCATCGTGCACCGCGACCTGAAGCCCGCCAACATCATGCGGCTCGACGACGGCACGGTGAAGATCTGCGACTTCGGCATCGCCCGCCTCGGCCACGACATCGGCTTCACCTCCCGGCTGACCGGCACCGGCATCGCCATGGGCACCCCGCACTACATGTCGCCCGAGCAGATCGGCGGCTCGGAGGTCGACCAGCGCAGCGACCTGTACTCCCTGGGATGCGTGCTGTACGAGATCGCCACCGGGGTACCGCCGTTCGACCTCGACGACGCCTGGGCGATCCTCGTCGGCCACCGCGACACCCCGCCCGAACCGCCCCGCAGCAGGCGGTCCGAACTGCCCGAGTACCTCGACCGGATCATCCTGGACCTGCTCGCCAAACACCCCGAGCAACGCCCGCACGACGCACGCGAGTTGGGGCGCCGTATCACCCTGGGCCGGACGACTCCCGCCTATGTGCCGACCGTCGTCACCCCGCAGCCCGTGCTCGATCGGCCCGCACCCCTTGCCTCCCGCGAGGCCCGGATGCCCTCCTGGACCCGCGGCATGACCACCGGCCACAAGGCCACCGGCACCGGACTGCGCACCACGCCCCCGGACGCCGGCGCCGGGCTGAGCGGCGAGTGGATTCCGCGCCCCGCGGGCGACCGCGCCCAGGAGCCCGCCCCTGAGGAGCCGTCGACGCCCGCCCCGGAGAAGATCGCCGCACTGGCCGGCCGGCACAACGCCGGGCTGAGCCTCGGGCGGCTGGGCCGCTGGGCCGAGGCCGGAGAGGTGCATCGCGCGGTGGCCGCCGAACGCGCCCACCTGCTCGGCCCCGACCACCCCGACACCCTCGCCAGCCGCTACGAGGTCGCCTTCACCCTCAGCCGCACCGGCCGCGCCGCCGACGCGCTGCAGGAGTACAAGCACGTGGCGGCGGCGAGGACGCAGGCGCTGGGCGCCGACCACGTCGACACGCTCGCCGCCCGCCAGGAAATGGCCTATGTACTGGGGCAGTTGGGCCGCCACTTCGACGCCCACCAGGTGTACGTCTCGGTGCTCGCCGCCCGTGAACGCGGCAGCGGCCCCGACCACCCGGACACCCTGCGCTGCCGCCACAACCTCGCCTTCAACCTCAGCAGGCTCGGCCGGCTGGAGGACTCGTACCGCATGGCCTGCGAGGTGGCCGCCGCACGGGCCCGCGTCCTCGGCCCCGACCACCCGGACACCCTGGTCACCCGCTACGAAGTGGCGTACGCACTCGGCCAGTTGGGCCGCTGGCCGGAGGCCCTGCAGACCTACCACGAGGTCGCCGAGGCGCGCGCCCAGGCCCTCGGCCCGGACCATGCCGACACCCTGGCCGCCCGCTACGAGGTCGGCATCAGCCTCGGCCGGCTCGGCCGCAGCGCGGAGGCGCTCACGCTGTACCGCGATCTGATCGAGGACCGCACCCGCGTCCAGGGCCCCACCCATCCCGAGACCCTCCGCGCCCGCCACGGCCTGGGCGTCAACCTCGGCCGCCTCGGCCGCTGGGAGGAGGCCCTCGCCGAGTCCCGCGACGTCTGCGCGATCCGCGAGCGCGTCCTCGGACCCGACCACCCCGACACCCTGGTCAGCCGCCGCGAGGTCGCCGTCGGCCTCGGCTGGCTGGGCCGCTGGCCGGACGCCCTGACCGAGTACCGCCGGGTCGCCGCCGCCCGTGAGCGCGTGCTCGGCGCCGACCACCCCGACACCCTCGCCAGCCGCAACGACGAGGCCCACTGCCTGGAACAGCTCGGCCGCGGCGCCGAGGCCGTCGAGCTGTACCGCAGGGTGGCGGTACTGCGGCAGCAACGGGCGGCGGGCGGGCGCTGACCCGGCGGGGCCGCCCCCGGCGCCGTACACCCCTGGCCGCCGACGATCATCGCGTGTTACGAAGAAGCATGGCTGCTCACGAGGGACACCGGACATACGACGCCGTGATCGTCGGCGGAGGACACAACGGCCTGGTCGCCGCCGCCTACCTGGCCCGGGCCGGACGGTCCGTACTGGTCCTGGAGCGGCTGGACCACACCGGGGGCGCGGCCGTCTCCACCCGCCCGTTCGTCGGGGTCGACGCGCGCCTGTCGCGCTACTCGTACCTGGTCAGCCTGCTGCCGTCGAAGATCGTGCGCGACCTCGGTCTGAGCTTCCGGATCGGCCCGCGCACCATCTCCTCGTACACGCCCGCGGAACGGGCCGGGCGGCCGACCGGACTGCTCGTCGGAGGCGGCGAGGCACGCACCCGCGAGGCCTTCGCCCGGCTCACCGGCTCCGACCGCGAGTACGAGTCCTGGCAGCGCTTCTACGGCATGAGCGGCCGCGTCGCCGAGCGTGTCTTCCCGACGCTCACCGAGCCGCTGCCCACGCGGGACGAGCTGCGGCGGCGCGTCGACGACGACGAGGCCTGGCGCACCCTGTTCGAGGAACCCATCGGCGTCGCCATCGAGGACCGCTTCGCCGACGACCTGGTGCGCGGCGTCGTCCTCACCGACGCCCTCATCGGCACCTTCGCCGACGCCCACGACCCCGCACTGCCCCAGAACCGCTGCTTCCTCTACCACGTGATCGGCGGCGGCACCGGCGCCTGGGACGTCCCCGTCGGCGGCATGGGCGCCCTGACCGACGCCCTGGCCGCCGCGGCGCGGGACGCGGGCGCCGACATCGCCACCGGCCACGAGGCGGTACGCATCGACACGGACGGCCGTACGGCCCAGATCACCTACCGGACACCGGACGGCGAGGGGGTCGCCGCCGCACGGCACGTCCTGGTCAACGCCTCCCCGCAGGCGCTCGCCGAGCTGACCGGCGACACTCCTCCAGCCCCCGCCGAGGGCGCCCAGCTCAAGGTGAACATGCTGCTCAAGCGGCTGCCCAGGCTGCGCGACGAGGCGGTGGACCCGCGCGAGGCCTTCTCCGGCACCTTCCACATCGCCGAGGGCTACCGGCAGCTCGCCACCGCGCACGCCCAGGCGGCCGCCGGTGAGCTGCCCGCCGCGCCCCCCTCCGAGATCTACTGCCACTCCCTCACCGACCCGACGATCCTCGGCCCCGATCTCGTCGAGCAGGGCTACCAGACCCTCACGCTCTTCGGCCTGCACACACCGGCCCGGCTCTTCGACCGCGACAACGACGCCGTACGCGAGGAGCTCCTCAAGTCGACCCTCGCCCAGCTCGACGCCCACCTCGCCGAACCGCTCGCCGACTGCCTGGCCACCGACGCGGACGGCCGCCCGTGCATCGAGGCGAAGACCCCGCTCGACCTGGAGCGCGACCTACGGCTGCCCGGCGGCAACATCTTCCACCGCGAACTGTCCTGGCCCTACGCCCAGGAGGGCACCGGGCGTTGGGGCGTGGAGACCCGGCACGCGAACGTGCTGCTGTGCGGGGCGGGCGCCGTGCGGGGCGGAGGCGTGAGCGGGGTGCCGGGGCACAACGCGGCGATGGCGGTGCTGGAGGCGACGGCGGGGTGACACACTCGGCCCGGGACTTCTACGACTCGCTCGCCGCCGACTACCACCGCATCTTCCCCGACTGGGACACGAGCATCACCCGCCAGGCAGCCACCCTGGACGCCCTCCTGCACCGCGAACTGGGCCCGGGACCGCACCAGTTGCTGGACTGCGCCTGCGGCATCGGCACACAGGCGATAGGGCTGGCGCGCGCCGGGCACGGGGTGGTGGGCAGCGATCTGAGTCCCGTAGCGGTCGTGCGGGCAGCCGCGGAAGCCGCGGCCCGTGGCGTCCGACTGCGCACAGTGGCCGCCGACATGCGCCAACTGCCGTTCCGCCCAGGCGCTTTCGACGCCGTCGTGTGCGCCGACAACTCCCTTGCGCACCTGCTGACGACGGGCGACCTGGAGGCGGCGCTCACCGACATGCGCCGGGTTCTCGTCGACGACGGGCTGCTGCTGCTCACCATCAGGGACTACGACGAGGCCCGGCGGACCCACCCCACGTCCGTGCCGCCCCAGGTGTCGCACGATGCCGACGGCCGCTCGATCACCTTCCAGCTGTGGCACTGGCACGACGACGGGGAACACTACGACCAGGAGTACTTCCAGCTCGTGCCTGCCGGGGACGGATGGAAGGTGCGCGTGCGCCGCGCCACCTCATGGGCGCTGACCCGGGACCAAGTGGCTGCCGCCGCGACCGCGTCCGGCTTCACCGCCCTCACCTGGCACACGCCGGAAACCAGCGGTTTCTACCAGCCGGTGCTGACGGCGCGGGCGGCGGCCGGGCCGGGCATCGTGCCGGGGCATCGTGAGGGCGGCTTCCCGCGCTAATTCACTTGCACGAACACCCGTTCGGCATGGCAGGCTGGCGAGGTGATCTTCGAGTTGTCTCCGCGTTGGCTGAGCTGGGACGAGGTGGATCCCGCCCGTCACCCCTTCGACAGCGAGTCCGCCGCGGAGCTGGTGCGCTCCCTGGACGCGGCCCGGCGAGTGCCGTGCCGCCCCCAAGTACCCTTCGCCGACCCGGTGATGGGTGCCTGGAGCTGGGACGAGGCCCGCCCCTGGGCCGACGCGATGTCGCAGGCGCTCGCCGAGCACTACGGCAGCTGGGCGGTGGGTTGGCGCTGGGCGCACGACGAGGGGGACTTCGACGGCGGGCCGGTGGGGAGCTGGTGCTGCCCCAGGGACTCCGTCACCACCCCGGAGGAGACACTCCCGCGCGTGGTCGCCGCGCTGCGCGAGTGGCGCGGATGGCTGGAGACTCTCGCAGGGTGGTTCGAGGCGTACCCGCTGGACCTGACGTCCGTGGCGGATCAGCGCATCCTGTGGGAGCGCGCCGCCCGCAACCTGATCCTGCAGGTCACGGACCGCACGGGCTGCGGCAGCGGTTGGTACGGACACTGCCGTCTGGTGCTCACGTGGTTCCTCGACCACTGGGGGGTCGAGGAAGGGCTCGCGGAGGAACTGCTCGACGAGGCGATCGGTGGGCGTTTCGAGAGCTGGACCGGCCCGGACATCGTGCTGGTCGACGACGTCGCGGAGCGGCTGGCGCGGTCACTGCGCCCGGACGACGCCGCGCCACCCGCCGCCGAGCCCCTGCTGGACCACCTGGAGCACTGGCTCGCGGTGCGTGGGACCGTGCCGTGGCAGGAGTGCCCGGACGACGGGGGAGGGCCGGTGACCCCGTCCCGTGACGGCGTCGCCGCCGACATCCGCGCCTTCGACGGCGCCCTGAACCCCACCCGCGCGGCCGGACTGCTCGCCGCGCTGGAGCTGATGCGGGCGGACGCCGCGCGCGGCGCCCCGCTCGACTTCGCACTGCTCCGCGGCTGGCAGCAGCACGTCCTGGGCACACCGCAGCCACCGCCCTTCCGCACCCAGCCGGCATTCGCCAAAAGCGGCCGTGAGCGCTACGGCATAGCCCCGGATACCCGCGCCCGCCTGGACGCCTGCCTGTCCGAAAGCACCCGAGCCGCCTCGCCGCCCCTTCCCCTGACCGCCCGTGCCGCCCGCGCCTACCTCGACGTCTGCTTCTTCCACCCCTTCGACGACGGCAACGCCCGCGCGGCCCTGCTCACCGCCCTCTACGTCCTCGCCCGCGAGGGCGTCGGCCTCGACGGCGTCTCCCTCCTGCGCCGCGTCACCTTCCAGGCCGACGAGCCGAAGGATCCGATGATCCTCATCCGGTACATCGACATCCACCTGACGCAGACTCGGCGCAACGCAGCGAAGCCGCGATGCGAAGGCGAGTCGGCCGACTGACGCCGACTGCCGGCCGTTCGGATCAACTCGGCGCCACGGGGCCCGATGTGCGCAGAACGGCGACTCCGCGACTCCCGGACGGGCCCGACCATGAACCTCATCGCGCCACCCGCCCCTCCGCCCCACAGCCGCCCCCCGAGACCCTGCTGGGGTGATCGGGGCGCGGCCCCCGCGTCCAGCCTCATCTCACATACAGCTCCTAGTCGGCCGACTCCTCCCACCCCGTCGCCGCGATCCGCGCAGCATCCTCCCTCCGTGTCTCGTCGAAGAGAACTCGTCCCCCCGCCTCAACCCGAAGCCCATCGACGTACACCCCACGTCCGACGTACAGCGTGTCGGTCGTGTACCGCCAGCGCAGGGTGAGACCGGCGTGCGCTGGCAGGTCGGCCCTCACCCGGTGCCAGACGCGGCCCGACCAGCCGGTTGCCGAGCCGGAGGGGTGGTTCTGCGGGCGCTCGCCGTGGCGGGTTGTGGTGAAGGGGATCGGGTGCCAGGTCGTGCCGCCGTCCGTGGTGGCCTCCAGTACGACGGTGTCCGACGCGGGCTCGGTGTCCCACCACAGGGAGTTGGTGAGCCGCGCCCCGTGTGTCGTGTCGAGCGGGGGCAGCGCGAGCGTGGCGGTCGTGGCGCTCGCCATTCCCGCGAACCATGCCGTACGGCCCCGCTCCGGGCGCACCGGCACGGCGCGTGCCAGGTTGTTGGCGGTGGCGACCCGGGGAGCGGAGCCGGAGCGCCAACTGCGCACCGGATGCACCGAGTTGCCGAGGACAATCAGGAAGGAGTCGGTCGTCGGGTCGAGGACCAGGGAGGTGCCGGTGAAGCCGGTGTGCCCCGCGGTGCGCGGTGTGGCCATCGCGCCCATGTACCAGTGCTGGTAGAGCTCGAAGCCGAGTCCGTGCTCGTCCCCGGGGAAGGCGGTGTTGAAGTCCGTGAACAGCAGCTCCACCGACTCCGGCCGAAGGATCCGGCTGCGGCCGTAGACGCCGCCGTTGAGCAGGGTGCGGCCGAGGACGGCGAGGTCCCAGGCGCTGGAGAACACCCCGGCGTGCCCGGCGACCCCGCCGAGGCTGTAGGCGTTCTCGTCGTGCACCTCGCCCCACACCAGGCCCCGTTCCAGGCCGGACCAGGGCGCCCGCTCGTCCTCCGTGGCCGCGATCTTCGGCTTCCAGGAGGCCGGCGGGTTGTAGCGGGTGCGGTGCAGGCCGAGCGGGCCGGTGATGTTCTCGTGGAGCAGGGCGTCCAGGGTGCGGCCGGTGATCTTCTCCAGGACGAGCTGGAGCGAGATCAGATTCAGGTCGGAGTAGAGGTACTTGGTGCCGGGCGGGTTGAGCGGCGCCTCGTCGTAGATGAGTTGGAGTTTCCCCTCACGCGTCGGCGCCTTGTACAGCGGGATCCAGTCGCGGAACCCCGAGGTGTGGGTGAGCAGCTGACGGATCGTGATGTCCTGCTTCCCCGCCGCGCCGAACTCGGGGACGTAGGAGGCGACCGTCCCCTCCAGCTGCAGCGTGCCCCGCTCCATCTGCTGCACGGCGAGCAGTGAGGTGAACAGCTTCGACACCGAGGCCAGGTCGAAGACCGTGTCCCTGGCCATGGGGATCTGCTGATCGGCCGGGAACTCGACACCGGTGTCGGTCTTCTCGTCGTACGCCTGGTAGCGCACCGCCATCCCGATGGGCTCGTGCAGGGCCACGGTGCCGCCGCGGCCGGCGAGCAGGACGGCGCCCGCGTACCACGGATGCTTGGGGGAGGGGCCGAGGAACGTCTGCGCGTCGGTGACCAGTTGACGCAGATGGGGTGCGAGCAGACCGGCGCGCTCCGCCGAGCCGTGCCGCAGGGTGGGGTGCCCGGAGCCCGTTGCCGCCTCGGCCGCCGGGCCCGCCGGGAACGGCGCGACGGCCAGGGCGCCGCCCAAGGCGAGGGCTCTTCGGGCCAGTTGACGTCGGGACAGGCCGGGCCGTCCCGCCGCTTCGTCCGTCATGGGCGATCCTCCACGGAGTGAAAGTATTTTTCCTCGATCACCTTCCGGGATGAAACTTTCGTGTCAGGGGTGCGGTGTGTCAACGAGGCGTGCAGAAGGCGCCCGCTGTCCAGAAATCTGACGGAGCATCAGAAAAGGTCTTCCGTCGGCCGGAGGACTGCGGCATCCTGCGCCCATGCAGACGGAGCTGAGCAAGAAACTGGGAGTCGAGCACGCCATATTCGGCTTCACGCCGTTCCCCGCCGTCGCCGCCGCCATCAGCCGGGCCGGCGGCTTCGGAGTGCTCGGCGCGGTCCGCTACACCGCCTCCGACGACCTCAAACGCGACCTGGACTGGATCGAGGCCCATGTCGAGGGGCGCCCCTACGGGCTGGACGTGGTGATGCCCGCCAAGAAGGCCGAGGCCCCGAACCATCGGCCGCTGACCGAGGCCGACGTCGAAGCCATGATCCCCGAGGCGCACCGGCAGTTCGTCAAGGACACCCTCGCCAAGTACGGCGTGCCCGAACTGGACGAGGGCGAGGCATCCGGCTGGCGCATCACCGGCTGGATGGAACAGGTCGCCCGGAGCCAGCTCGACGTCGCCTTCGACTACCCGATCCGGCTGCTCGCCAACGCCCTCGGCTCCCCGCCCGCCGACGTCATCGCCCGCGCCCATGAGCACGACGTGCTCGTCGCCGCGCTCGCGGGCAGCGCCCGGCACGCGCTCAAGCACAAGGAAGCCGGCATCGACATCGTCGTCGCCCAGGGCTACGAAGCCGGCGGCCACACCGGCGAGATCGCCTCCATGGTGCTCACCCCGGAGGTCGTCGACGCCGTCGACCCGCTGCCCGTGCTGGCCGCCGGCGGCATCGGCAGCGGACAGCAGGCGGCCGCCGCGCTCGCCCTCGGCGCCCAGGGCGTCTGGCTCGGCTCGATCTGGCTGACCGTCACGGAGGCCGACCTCAGCTCGCCCGCGGTGACCCGCAAACTCCTCGCCGCCGGCTCCGGCGACACCGTCCGCTCCCGCGCCCTGAGCGGCAAACCGGCACGCCAGCTCCGTACCGAATGGACCGACGCCTGGGACGACCCGGCCGGGCCCGGCGCCCTGCCCATGCCCCTGCAGGGCCTGCTCGTCGCCGACGCCCTCACCCGCATCCAGAAGTACGAGATCGAGCCGCTGCTCGGCACGCCCGTCGGCCAGATCGTCGGCCGGATGAACAGCGAACGCAGTGTCCAGGCCGTCTTCGACGACCTCACGCGCGGCTTCGAGGAGGCCGTCGACCGCATGATCCGTATCGCCGGAAGGAGCGGCACGTGACGAGTACGCCCCCCGTCGGATTCTGGGCCCAGGCCGCGGCCGATCCCGACCGTCAGGTCCTTGTCGCGCCGGACGGCGAGCAGTGGACCGCGGGCCGGCTGCACGCCGCGACCAACCGGATGGTCCACGGCCTGCGCGCCGCCGGACTGCAGCGCGGCGACGCCTTCGCGGTGGTCCTGCCCAACGGCGTCGAGTTCTTCACCGCCTACCTGGCCGCCAGCCAGGCCGGCTTCTATCTCGTGCCGGTCAACCACCACTTCGTCGGCCCGGAGATCGGCTGGATCGTCGCCGACTCCGGCGCCAAGGTGCTGATCTCGCACGAACGGTTCGCGCAGGCGGTGCGGCACGCCGCCGACGAGGCAGGGCTTCCGGCCACCCACCGGTACGCCGTCGGCACGGTCGAGGGATTCAGGCCGTACGCCGAACTGCTCGACGGACAACCGGAGTCGGTGCCCGAGCACCGCGAGCTCGGCTGGGTCATGAACTACACCTCGGGAACCACGGGCCGTCCGCGCGGCATCCGCCGCCCGCTGTCCGGCAAGACCCCCGAGGAGGCCTATCTCGGCGGCTTCCTCGGCATCTTCGGCATCAAGCCGTTCGACGACAACGCCCATCTCGTCTGCTCGCCGCTCTACCACACCGCGGTGCTGCAGTTCGCGGGCGCGTCCCTGCACATCGGCCACCGGCTGGTCCTGATGGACAAGTGGACGCCCGAGGAGATGCTCCGGCTCATCGACCGCGAGAAGTGCACGCACACCCACATGGTCCCCACCCAGTTCCACCGGCTGCTCGCCCTCCCGGAGGAGGTCAGGCGGTCCTACGACGTCTCGTCCATGCGGCACGCCATCCACGGCGCCGCCCCGTGCCCGGACCATGTGAAGCGGGCGATGATCGACTGGTGGGGCGAGTCGGTGGAGGAGTACTACGCGGCCAGCGAGGGCGGCGGCGCCTTCGCCACCGCCGAGGACTGGCTGAAGAAGCCCGGTACCGTCGGCAAGGCCTGGCCCATCAGCGAACTCGCGGTCTTCGACGACGACGGCAACCGGTTGCCCGCCGGTGAACTCGGCACCGTCTACATGAAGATGAACACCGGCGGCTTCGCCTACCACAAGGACGAGGCCAAGACGAGGAAGAACCGCATCGGCGACTTCTTCACCGTCGGCGACCTCGGTTACCTCGACGAGGACGGCTATCTCTTCCTGCGCGACCGCAAGATCGACATGATCATCTCGGGCGGCGTCAACATCTACCCGGCCGAGATCGAGTCCGTCCTGCTCGCCCACCCCGCCGTCGCCGACGCCGCCGTCTTCGGCATCCCGCACGACGACTGGGGCGAAGAGGTCAAGGCGGTCGTCGAGGCGGCGCCCGGCCACGACCCCGGACCGGCCCTCGCCGCCGCGATCCTCGACCACTGCGCCGAGCAACTCGCGGGCTACAAACGGCCCAAGAGCGTCGACTTCATCGCCGAGATGCCCCGCGACCCCAACGGCAAGCTCTACAAACGGCGGCTGCGCGATCCGTACTGGGAGGGCCGTACCCGACCCGTGTGACGGGCATCGCCATGCCATGCACACGGTGACCCGCCCGGCCCCCGACCCCGCCACATGCTTGACCTGACCCGGCGTCGGACCGAGGATCATCAGTCATGACGCAGGGACAGGGCAGCACGGTCGACGGGGTGCTGCGGCGCAGTGCCCGGCGCACCCCCGCACGCGACGCGGTCGAGTACCGCGACCGCTCGTGGACGTACGGGGAACTCGACGAGGCCGTCTCCCGGGCGGCGAGCGTCCTGCTCGGCCTGGGCCTCGCCCCCGGCGACCGGGTCGGCGCCTACGGCCACAACTCGGACGCCTATCTGATCGGCTTCCTCGCCTGCGCCCGCGCGGGCCTGGTCCATGTGCCGGTCAACCAGAACCTGACCGGCGACGACCTCGCCTACATCGTCGGCCAGTCCGGCAGCTCGATCGTCCTGGCCGACCCCGGTCTGGCCGGGCAACTCCCGGACGGCGTACGGACGTTGACCCTGCGCGACGCCGAGGACTCCCTGCTGGCGCGGCAGGCGACGGCGCCCGCGTACGACGGTCCCGAACCGCGCGCCGAGGACCTGGTGCAGCTGCTGTACACCTCCGGCACCACCGCCCTGCCCAAGGGCGCGATGATGACGCACCGCGCCCTGGTCCACGAGTACTTGAGCGCGATCACCGCTCTCGACCTCAGCGCCGGCGACCGGCCCGTGCACTCCCTGCCGCTCTACCACTCGGCGCAGATGCATGTGTTCCTGCTGCCGTATCTCGCGGTCGGTGCCACGAACATCGTTCTCGACGCGCCCGACGGCGACCGGATCTTCGAACTGATCGAAGCGGGCCGGGTGGACAGTCTGTTCGCGCCGCCCACGGTCTGGATCGGCCTGTCCAACCGCCCGGACTTCGCGACCCGGGACCTGTCCGGACTGCGCAAGGCCTACTACGGGGCGTCGATCATGCCGGTGCCCGTCCTGGAGCGGCTGCGCGAACGGCTGCCGGAGCTCGGCTTCTACAACTGCTTCGGACAGAGCGAGATCGGCCCCCTGGCAACCGTCCTCGCACCCGACGAGCACAAGGGCCGCATGGACTCCTGCGGCCGCCCCGTCCTCTTCGTCGACGCGCGCGTGGTCGACGAGGACGGCAAGGACGTCCCCGACGGCACACCGGGCGAGATCGTCTACCGTTCCCCGCAGTTGTGCGAGGGCTACTGGGACAAGCCCGAGGAGACGGCCGCCGCCTTCCGTGACGGCTGGTTCCACTCCGGCGACCTCGCGGTGCGGGACGCGCACGGCTATTACACGATCGTCGACCGGGTGAAGGACGTCATCAACTCCGGTGGCGTACTGGTCGCTTCGCGCCAGGTCGAGGACGCCCTGTACACGCACGACGGCGTCGCCGAGGTCGCCGTGATCGGGCTGCCCGACGAGCGGTGGATCGAGGCCGTCACGGCCGTCGTCGTGCCGCGCGGCGCAGTCTCCGAACAGGACCTCATCGCCCACGTCCGCGAGAAGCTCGCCCACTTCAAGGCGCCGAAGCGGGTGGAGTTCGTGGACGAACTGCCGCGCAACGCGAGCGGGAAGATCCTCAAACGGGAGCTGCGGAACCGCTTCGCCGGGTGACGCGATACACAAGAAGTCTCATTTCATACCTGGTACGGCCGCCGTTACCATGTCTCGTGTTTACGGCAGGAGGGCACAAACCAGGCATGCGATGCTGTTTCCCCGCTCCTCTCGCCGCCCTCGCCGGCGTCCCCGGCCCCTGTGAGGTGCTGCGTTCGGGAGCACTGCTCGCCCCGGCCCTGCTCAAGGCCGCCTCCGCCGCCCGCGCCCGTCTCCCGCACCACCAGACCGTCGCGGCCGTCCACCTGGAACTGGTCACGCTGACCGAGGACCGGGCCATCATCACGTGGTACACCGGCGTGCCGGGCACCGACGACGGCTTCGGCCACATGCTGCCGGCCGTCACGGAGGGCGAGGTCGTCTACGGCACACATCCCGGCCGTCTCGACCGCGTCGCCGGCGAGGACCGGCTCACCGCGCACCACCATGTGGAACTCACCGGGCTCGAGCCCGGGCAGACGTACTACTACCAGGCGCGATCCCGAGGCGTGGCCGCCCGTCCCACCACGCTGCACCTGGTCCGGGGCAACGCGGCGGGCACCTCACGGCACGGTCTCGGCTCGCTCGGCGGGCCGTACTCCTTCACCACGCCGCAGCCCCCGCCCGGCCGCCACCTGATGACCCTGGCGCTCTGCAACGACCTGCACCTCGGGGAGACCATCGCCGGGCTGGTGACCGGATTTCCGCTGCTGCGCGGGATCTCGCAGCAGCCGGGGCTCGCGCCGTATCCGGAGATCATGAGCCGGGCCCTGGTCGAGGAGGCCCGCAGACGAGGGGCCGATCTGCTGCTGGCCGCGGGCGACATCTCGGCCGGCGGCGGGGCACGGGACCTGGCCGAGGCCAGAGCGATCCTGGACGGGTTCGGCACCCACGGCGAGGAGTACTTCGTCGTACGGGGCAACCACGACCGGCCCGGGTCCGGCGACGGACCGGGCGACGACGGCGACACCTTCCGCCGCGGATTCGGAGGCGAGGAAGAGCCCGGGTACTTCGCGCGCGATCTGGGCGGATTGCGGCTCATCGGCCTCGACACCTACGAGAAGCCGGGCAACGGCGCCGACTCTGGCGGGCTCGGTGCCGAGCAACTGTCCTGGTTCCGCAGCCGGTTGCGCGAGAACAAGGACCAGCCGACCCTGGTCTTCGGCCATCATCCGCTGTTCGTGCGGGACTCCCTCTTCCCGGTCGCCGCGGGCCAGCGCATGGGCCGCCGCCAGGCACGCTCCATCGTCGAGGCCTACGCCGCCACGCCCGGCGTCTTCCTGCACCACGCGGGCCACACCCACCGCAACAAGCGCACCCTGCTGCCCCACGCCCCGCACGTGGCCCTGCAGGAGGTCGGCGCGGCCAAGGAGTACCCCGGCGGGTTCGCCCTGCTGCGCATCCACACCGGCGGCTACGCCCTCAACTTCTACAAGGCCCGCACCACCGAGGCCCTCGAATGGGGCGAACGCAGCCGCCGCATGGCCGCCGGCCTGTGGCCGCACCACGCCCTGGGCCGCTCGGTCACCGACCGCAACAGCGTCGTCTTCCGCGACCTGTCCGGCATCACCCGCCCGACACTGCCATCCCTGTCGGCGGCCGTTCCCGAACTGCACGTCTGACCCGCTGTGGCAGCAGCCCCCCGCCTACCCCCGCAGATCCACGATCCGCCGGATCTTCCCCACCGACCGTTCCAGCGTCTCAGGGTCGACGATCTCCACCGCCACCGTCACGCCGATGCTGTCCTTCACGGCTGTTGCGATCGACCGGGCCGCGGCGTCGCGTGTTTCGCGTGTCGCGTCCGTGCGGGCCTCGGCGCGTACGGTGAGGGCGTCGAGGCGGCCCTCGCGGGTCAGGTGGAGTTGGAAGTGGGGGGCGACGCCGGGGGTGCGGAGGACGATCTCCTCGATCTGTGTGGGGAAGAGGTTCACCCCGCGCAGGATGACCATGTCGTCGCTGCGTCCGGTGATCTTCTCCATCCGGCGGAAGACACGCGCCGTGCCCGGAAGCAGGCGGGTCAGATCACGGGTCCGGTAACGGATCACCGGCATCGCCTCCTTGGTGAGCGAGGTGAAGACCAGCTCGCCCTCCTCACCGTCGGGCAGCACCTCACCGGTGATCGGGTCGACGATCTCCGGATAGAAGTGGTCCTCCCAGATGTGCAGTCCGTCCTTGGTCTCCACGCACTCCTGCGCCACCCCCGGTCCGATCACCTCCGACAGGCCGTATATGTCGACCGCGTCGATCGCGAACCGCCCCTCGATCTCCTGCCGCATCTGCTCCGTCCACGGCTCGGCACCGAAGATCCCGACCCGCAGCGAGGTCGAGCGCGGATCGACGCCCTGCCGCTCGAACTCGTCGAGGAGCGTGAGCATGTACGACGGCGTCACCATGATGATCCCGGGCTTCAGGTCCTGGATCAGCTGGACCTGACGGGCCGTCATCCCGCCGGAGGCCGGAACGACCGTGCAGCCGAGCCGCTCGGCGCCGTAGTGCGCGCCGAGGCCACCGGTGAACAACCCGTAGCCGTACGCCACATGGACCGTGTCGCCGGGCCTGCCGCCCGCCGCGCGGATCGAGCGGGCCACCATGTCGGCCCACAGGGAGAGATCGCCGTCCGTGTACCCGACCACCGTGGGGCGCCCGGTGGTGCCGCTGGAGGCGTGGATACGGCGGATCCGGTCCTGGGGGACCGCGAACATGCCGTACGGGTAGTTCGCCCGCAGGTCGCCCTTGGTGGTGAACGGGAAACGGGCCAGGTCGGCGAGGGTCGTGCAGTCCTCGGGGCGCACCCCCGCCTTGTCGAAGGCCTCGCGGTAGAAGGGCACCCGCTCGTAGGTGTGCCGCAGCGAGGCCCGCAGCCGCTCCAGCTGCAGCTCTCGCAGCGCCTCGGCGTCGAGCCGTTCCCCGGCATCCAGCAGATCCTGCGCACCCGCCATGGGGACCTCTCCCTGGCCGTCCGGGTCCGCCCGGGCGACCGATCATTCGGTAGCTCTGTTCGGGATCAGTAATCCAGGCCGGGTCGGCGCAGGCAAGTGGTCCGGCCGTTGTTTCACGCGTCCGCAGCTCCGGTCCGCGAAACGCCCGGCGGGGGAAAAGCGTTGCGGCCCGCGCCCGCAGGCCACGAGGATCGGCGCCATGCCGACCTTCAGCGCGCCCGACGGAACCGAACTCGCCTACCACTTGCGCGGCGAGGGCCCTTTGCTGGTCGTCCTGCCCGGCGGGCCGATGCGGGCCTCCGCCTACCTCGGCGACCTGGGCGGCCTCACCGCACACCGCCGGCTGGCCCTGCTCGACCTGCGCGGCACCGGCGACTCCGCCGCACCGGCCGATCCGGCGACGTACCGCTGCGACCGGCTCGTGGACGACGTGGAGGCGCTGCGCGTCCACCTGGGACTTGAGCGCATGGATCTGCTGGCGCACTCGGCGGGCGGCAGTCTCGCCATGCTCTATGCCGCCCGGCACCCCGAGCGGGTGTCCCGGCTGGTGCTGGTGACCGCCATCCCGTGGGCGCTGGGGATGCCGCCGACGCCGGAGCACCGGCTGGCGGCGGCCCGGCTGAGGAGCAGCGAGCCGTGGTTCGACGCGCTGTTCCCCGCGTTCGAGGAGTGGCTCGCGGGACAGGCCGACTTCGACCCGGCCTTCGCGCCCTTCTTCTACGGCCGCTGGAACACCACGGCGGCGGAGCACGACGCCCGCGCCGAGGTCGAGTTCAACGACGACGCCGCCGACGTCTACGGCTCCGAGGGCGCGTACGACCCCGAGGCGACCCGCACCGCGCTCGGCGCGGTCTTCGCCCCCGTCCTCGTCCTCGCCGGCGAACTCGACGGCGGCCCCCGCCCCGAGCTGGCCCGGGCCGCCGCCGACGTCTTCCCGGACGTCGAGCTCACCGTCCAGCCCGGCGCCGGGCACTACCCGTGGGTGGACGACCCGGAGTGGTTCGCGGGCCGGGTGACCGCGTTCCTCACTTCGACTGCGGCCCGTACGCCGTCATGAAGCGGTCGCGGAACTTGTTCATCGTCCATTCCGGGGCGTCGTCCGCGGGCTTGATCCCGTCCGTCCAGCCCCAGTCCGCGACCCGGTCGAGCACCTTCGGGTCGTGGGCGACGATGGTGACCGGCACGTCCCTGTTGGCGCTGCCTCCGGTGACCGTCGGCACGGGCTGGTGGTCGCCGAGGAAGACCAGGACGGTGTTCTTGTCGCCGTAGCGCTGCATCCACTGCGTCAGGCTGTCCAGGGAGTACTGGATGGCCTTGCGGTACTCGGTGCGCACGCGCTTCGCGCTCTTCCAGACCTGGGTGGGGTTGGTGCCCTCCTTCTTGATCTTGTAGAAGACCTTGCCGTTGCCCAGGTCCTTCCAGTCGATCATGTGGGCGATGGGGGACCAGGGGTTGTGGCTGGAGGCGAGGATGATCTCCGCCATGATCGGGTCGCGGTTCTTCTTGCCGTGCTCCAGCTTCTGGAAGGCCTCCAGGCTGAACTGGTCCGGCACCGGCGTCCAGCTGAAGTAAGGGCCCTCGTAGCCGAGGTGCGTGGAGTCGTAGATGTGGTCGAGGCCGAAGTACTTGCCCTCGGGCCAGGACTTGCGCACACCCGGGACGATGCCGACCGTGCGCCAGGCGCCGGTCTTCTGGAAGTAGCTGGTGAGGGTGGAGCGGTCGCTGGTGGTCAGCGTCCGGTACCGCTGCTGGTTCTTGACCCACAGGCCGGACAGGAACGTCGAGTGGGCGAGCCAGCTGCCGGCGCCGGTCACGGGCGACCTGAGCCAGCCGCTGCGTGCGGCGAACCCGGCCGACCTGAGCCTGGCGTCGCCCTCCTGGAGCGTCTTGTCGAGCTCCGGCCCCATCGACGGGTCGTCGATCGCCACACGGCCGTAGCTCTCGATGAAGGTGAACATCACGTCCTTGCCCCGCAGTCCGGTCAGCAGCTGGTCGGGCGGGGTCTTGGCGAAGGCGTCGACGGCCATCTGCTTCTTGAAGACGTCGGCGTCACCGAGTCCTTCGCGGACGTACTGCACACGGTTGGACAGGTACTGGGCGTAGCCCTTGGTGGCGACCGTGACCCCGCCGAACTGCACCCCCATGGTGAAGCAGATGATCCATGCGACGCCGAGGACCAGGGTGGAGCGCGCGGTCACGGATCGGTGGCGGCCCATCAGGTTCGCCAGCCGGACCATCGCCAGAGCGCTCACCACGAGCACCACGACGGCCAGGACGATCACCCCGATCACGGCGAGCACCTCGCCGGTGTGGCCGAACGAGTCCTTCAGCCAGTCGGCGGCGTCGTTCAGCAGCACCCAGTCGAAGACCAGGTCGAACGGCCGGGCCAGGGTCTGGCGAAAGCCCATGTCGAGGCACTTCAGGATGGCCGTGAGGCCGAGGAACACCCCGAGCGCCCCGGCCGTGATCTTCCGTGCCCTCGACGGCAGCAGGAGCAGCAGCGCCGCGAGGAAGAGTCCCTCGACGGGCAGGCGGAAGAACGACCGGACGGTGATCCAGTCGAGCCGGTTGGGCACCAGCAGCACGACGAGCACCAGCGCGGCGGCCAGGACATGAACGCCCACCCGCACGACACGCGCGGCGAGAGGGTAGCGACGACGCCAGCCGAACCAGCCGGGGCGGGTCGGCGGGGTGGAATCCGCGGCGGGTGCGGTGTCGGCTGCGGGTGCGGAGTCAGTCGCCGGTGCGCTGTCGGCTGCGGGCGCGGTGTCGTTGTCCGCCCCCGGCTCGGGGGACTCCGCCTGTTTCGCCTCGGTCACACCCTCCGTTGCCGTATCGTCCGAGGGCGCGGCAACATCAGGAGTCACAGCCGTATCGGGGTCGGCCCCCGCTGTGACGTCCGGCAGCTGGCGAGGGGGCGTGAGGTGCGACACCCGTAGGTCCTTCCGTGCGAAGCCCGGTGATGGCACGGCGGACCGGGCCCGCAGGGCCGGGCCGCCAACCTCCGTACGGCCCGGCTTCACTCTCCGTTCAAAAAGCCCGGGTCAACCGCGCGCAAAGACTACGCCGGTCCATGCCGCGGACCGAGATCACGGAGCTCACGCGGACGCCACGTCCGACGCCGCCGCCACCTCCCGGGCCCACCGGTAGTCCGCCTTCCCGCTGGGTGAGCGCCGTACGGCCGCCGTGATCACCAGCTGGCGCGGGATCTTGTACCCGGCGAGACGGGTACGGCAGAAGGACTGGACATCCTCCAGCGAGGGTCGCGCCGCTCCCTCACGCAGCTGCACGACCGCCGCCACATGACTGCCCCACTTCGCGTCGGGCACCCCGGCCACCAGCGCGTCGTACACGTCCGGATGGGACTTCAGCGCCTGCTCGACCTCCTCCGGGTACACCTTCTCGCCCCCGGTGTTGATGCACTGCGAGCCCCGGCCCAGAACCGTGACGACGCCCTCCTCGTCCACGGTCGCCATGTCGCCGAGGAGCACCCAGCGCTCGCCGTCCTGCTCGAAGAACGTCTCGGCGGTCTTGGCCGGGTCGTTGTAGTAGCCGAGCGGAACGTGTCCGCACTGCGCCACGCGCCCCACCTCGCCCGGCGCCACCGGCGCATGGGTGGCCGGATCGACCACCCTCGTACGGGAGTTGACGCGGATGCGGAAGCTCTGGCCCGCGCCGGAGTCGTTCGTCGCCGTGCCGTTGAACCCGGACTCGGACGAGCCGTAGTTGTTCAGCAGCATGATGTTCGGCAGCAGTTCCTGGAACTGGCGGCGCACCGTCTCCGACATGACCGCGCCGGAGGACGACACACTGAACACCGATGAGCAGTCGGTGCCCTTCAGGGGCCCGTTGAGGGCATCGATCAGCGGCCGCAGCATCGCGTCACCGACCAGCGAGATGCTGGTGACCTTCTCCTTCTCGATCGTGCGCAGCACCTCCTCGGGCACGAACTTGCGGTGGACCACCACGCGTTGGCCGAAGTTGAAGCCGATGAGGGAGGTGAGGGTGGAGGTGCCGTGCATCAGCGGGGGAGTGGGGAAGAAGGTGATGCCGTCGCCGCCCGCCGCGACCCGCTCGGCCAGCTCCTGCGGCTTGGTCACCGGCTCACCGGTCGGCGCGCCCCCGCCCAGACCCGAGAAGAACAGGTCCTCCTGACGCCACATCACACCCTTGGGCATCCCGGTGGTGCCGCCGGTGTAGATGATGAACTGGTCGTCGCCCGAGCGCACCGGGAAGCCACGCTCCGGTGAACCGCCCGCCTCCGCTTCGGTGAAGGGCACGGCGGCCATCTGACCCCCGTCGCCCCCGACCCGTACGAGATGACGCAGCTTCGGGCAGTGCGGCAGCGACGCCGCCACCCGGCCGTCGAACTCGGCGTCGAAGACCAGGGCCACGAGATCGGCGTCGCGGTAGAGGTAGACCAACTCGTCTTCCACGTAACGGTAGTTGACGTTGACGGGGACGATCCGTGCCTTGAGGCAGCCGAACACCGTCTGCAGATACTCGATGCCGTTGTAGAGGTGCAGCCCGAGGTGTTCGCCCGGGCGGATCCCGGCGTCGAGCAGATGGTGACCGATGCGGTTGGCCGCCGCATCCAGCTGCGCGTAGGTCAGACGGCGCTCAGCGCCCGTGCCCGGGTGGTCGATGTACACCAGGGCCTCGCGGTCGGGCACCACGTCGACGACCGACTCGAACAGGTCCGCAAGGTTGTACTCCACCGCTCCTCCTGACCCCGGCAGCCATGACGAAGCAAGGCGCATCCGTCGGTTCGCCGGTCATCAGAGCAAAGGGCGCGGCAACTGTGAAGGGTTCGCGCGAAGAAATCTGACTGCCTGTCAGAAAACTCTTGAAGTGCCTTCCGGGGTACTGCAACCTGTTCTCGTTCCCGGAGAGGGGAGACGGCAATGGGTGGGACCGAACACCTCACCGTGCAGCGAGAAGGCGCCACGCTGGTGCTCACGCTCAACAGGCCCGAAGCCAAGAACGCGCTGTCGCTGCCGATGCTGGTCGGGCTGTACGACGGCTGGATCGAGGCGGACGAGGACGACGCCGTCCGCTCGATCGTGCTGACCGGTGGCGGCGGTGCCTTCTGCGCGGGCATGGATCTCAAGGCCCTGGCGGGCCGGGGGATGGAGGGCGATCACTACCGGGACCGCCTCAAGGCCGATCCCGACCTGCACTGGAAGGCGATGCTGCGCCACCATCGCCCGCGCAAACCGGTGATCGCCGCGGTCGAGGGACACTGCGTGGCCGGCGGCACGGAGATCCTCCAGGGCACCGACATCCGCATCGCGGGCGAGTCCGCGACCTTCGGGCTCTTCGAGGTCAGACGCGGACTCTTCCCCATCGGCGGCTCCACGGTCCGGCTGCAGCGCCAGATCCCGCGCACCCACGCCCTGGAGATGCTCCTCACCGGCCGCCCCTACAGCGCCCGCGAGGCCGCCGACATCGGCCTGATCGGCCATGTCGTGCCCGACGGCACCGCCCTCGCCAAGGCCCTGGAGATCGCCGAACTGATCAACGCCTGCGGTCCGTTGGCCGTGGAGGCCGTCAAGGCGTCCGTCTACGAGAGCGCGGAGATGACCGAGACGGACGGGCTCGCCGCCGAACTCGCGCGCGGATGGCCCATCTTCGACACCGCCGACGCCAAGGAGGGCGCCCGCGCCTTCGCGGAGAAGCGACCGCCCGTCTACAAGCGAGCCTGAGCCCCAGCAGGCCCTGTCAAGGAGATCGGCATGCCCGAAGTCCTCACCGCCCCTCTCACCGTCGAGTTCCCCTTCACCCGCTCCCTCGGCCCCGTCCAGAGCGCCTTCCTCACCGGTCTGCGCGAGCGCGTCGTCCTCGGGGTGCGGACCGGCGACGGCCGCGTACTGGTCCCGCCCGTCGAGTACGACCCCGTCACCGCCGACGAGATACGCGACCTCGTCGAGGTCGCCCCCACCGGAACCGTCACCACCTGGGCCTGGAACCACGCGCCGCGCCGCGGCCAGCCCCTGGACACACCCTTCGCCTGGGTCCTCGTCCGGCTCGACGGCGCCGACACCGCCCTGCTGCACGCCCTCGACGCGCCCGGCCCCGACGCCGTGCACACCGGCATGCGCGTCCGCGTGCGCTGGGCCGCATCGCGCGAGGGCGCCATCACGGACATCGCCTGCTTCGAGCCGTACGACGGCGAACAGCAGCAACCGGGCGGCCACAGCGGCGAGTTCGCGGACGCGATCACCGGCATCGTCACTCCCGCCCGCCTCGACTACACCTACTCTCCGGGCCGCGCGCAGACCGCCTACCTGCGCGCGCTCGCCGACCGGCGCACGATGGGCGAACGCTGCCCCTCCTGCCGCAAGGTGTACGTCCCGCCGCGCGGCGCCTGCCCCACCTGCGGCGTCGCCACGACGGAACAGGTCGAGGTGGGCCCGGCCGGCACCGTCACCACCTTCTGCATCGTCAACATCAAGGCCAGGAACCTCGACATCGAAGTCCCCTACGTCTACGCCCACATCGCCCTCGACGGCGCCGGACTCGCGCTGCACGGCCGGATCGGCGGCATCCCCTACGACCAGGTCCGCATGGGACTGCGCGTCGAACCGGTGTGGACCGAAGGGGCCCGCCATCCCGACCACTACCGGCCGAACGGGGAGCCGGACGCGGAGTACGACACCTACAAGGAGCTGCTGTGATGCGTGACATAGCACTGGTCGCCTTCGCCCAGACCGACCACCGCCGCAGCAGCGACGAGCTCTCCGAGGTCGAGATGCTCATGCCGGTGCTGCACGACGTGCTGGCACGGACCGGCCTGAAGACCGCCGACATCGGCTTCACCTGCTCCGGCTCCAGCGACTACCTGGCGGGCCGCGCCTTCTCCTTCACCCTCGCCCTCGACGGCGTCGGCGCCTGGCCGCCGATCTCCGAGTCGCACGTCGAGATGGACGGCGCGTGGGCCCTGTACGAGGCGTGGACGAAGCTGCTCACCGGCGACGCCGACACCGCCCTCGTCTACTCCTACGGCAAGTCCTCACCCGGCTCCGTGCGCGACGTCCTGACCCGGCAGCTCGACCCGTACTACGTCGCCCCGCTGTGGCCCGACTCCGTGGCCCTCGCCGCACTGCAGGCGCAGTCCCTGATCGACGCCGGCGAGACCGACGAGCCCGCGCTGGCCGCCGTCGCCGCCCGCAGCCGCACGGACGCCACCGCCAACCCCCATGCCCAGCTCAGCGGTTCGGTGCCGCAGGGCGACTACCTCGTACGCCCCCTGCGCGCCGGCGACTGCCCGCCCATCGGCGACGGCGCCGCCGCGGTCGTCCTCGCGGCGGGGGAGCGGGCCCGTGAGCTGTGCGAGCGGCCCGCCTGGATCCGCGGCATCGACCACCGCATCGAGGCCCACGGCCTCGGCGTCCGCGACCTGACCGACTCGCCCTCCGCGCGGCTCGCCGCCGAGAAGGCCGGCGCCTTCGAACGGCCCGTCGACACCGCCGAGTTGCACGCTCCCTTCACCTCGCAGGAGGTCGTGCTGCGCAAGGCGCTGCGGCTCGGCGAGGACGTACGGGTCAATCCGTCCGGCGGAGCGCTCGCCGCCAACCCGCTCATGGCCGCGGGACTCATCCGCATCGGCGAGGCCGCCGCCGCGATCCACCGCGGAGACTCGGACCGGGCCCTCGCCCACGCCACCTCCGGTCCCTGTCTGCAACAGAACCTGGTCGCCGTACTCGAAGGGGATCCGCGATGAGCAAGGAGCCCGTGGCCGTCGTAGGGATCGGCCAGACCAAGCACATGGCGGCGCGGCGGGACGTGTCGATCGCCGGGCTCGTCCGGGAGGCGGCCCGGGCCGCTCTCGACGACGCCGAGCTGACCTGGGCCGCCGTCGACGCCGTCGTCATCGGCAAGGCGCCCGACTTCTTCGAGGGCGTGATGATGCCCGAGCTCTACCTCGCCGACGCCCTCGGCGCGGTCGGCAAGCCCATGCTGCGCGTGCACACCGCGGGCTCCGTCGGCGGCTCCACCGCGCTCGTCGCGGCGAACCTGATCGCGGCCCGCGTCCACGGCACCGTCCTGACGCTGGCCTTCGAGAAGCAGTCCGAGTCCAACGCCATGTGGGGCCTGTCCTTGCCGATCCCCTTCCAGCAGCCGCTGCTGGCGGGCGCGGGCGGGTTCTTCGCCCCGCACGTGCGGGCGTACATGCGCCGCACCGGCGCCCCCGACCACATCGGCTCGCTCGTCGCCTACAAGGACCGGCGCAACGCCCTGAAGAACCCTTACGCCCATCTCCACGAGCACGACATCACGCTGGAGAAGGTCCGGTCCTCACCCATGCTGTGGGACCCCATCCGCTACTCGGAGACCTGCCCGTCCTCCGACGGCGCCTGCGCGATGGTGCTGACGGACCGGGCGGGCGCGGCACGCGCGCCGCGGCCACCGGCCTGGATGCTCGGCGGGGCCATGCGCAGCGAGCCGACCCTCTTCGCCGGCAAGGACTTCGTCTCGCCGCGGGCCGGCAAGGACTGCGCGGCCGACGTCTACCGGCAGGCCCAGATCGCCGACCCGCGGCGCGACATCGACGCCGTGGAGATGTATGTGCCGTTCTCCTGGTACGAGCCCATGTGGCTGGAGAACCTCGGCTTCGCCGACGAGGGCGAGGGCTGGAAGCTCACCGAATCCGGGGTGACCGAGCTCGACGGGGACCTGCCCGTCAACATGTCGGGCGGCGTCCTGTCGACCAATCCCATCGGCGCCTCGGGCATGATCCGGTTCGCAGAGGCGGCGCTCCAGGTGCGGGGGCAGGCCGGAGAACACCAGGTGGACGGAGCCAGGCGGGTCCTCGGGCACGCCTACGGGGGCGGATCGCAGTTCTTCTCCATGTGGCTCGTCGGGAGCGAACGCCCGAACGCGTAGAACTCTTGCGAAAAGGTCCCCCTCACGTGGCCTGTCGGCATCACAGACCGATCGCTAGGCTGGCCGCGGACGACGAACCGGGAGGAGCACGGACGTGGCCGAGAGCACCATCCAGCAGTACCCGCTGGCAGGCTGGGAGAAGCCGGATCTGGACCTCAGCAACGCCGACTGGCATTCGAGCAGCCGTGGCCTGGGGGATGTCCAGATCGCCTTTGTCGAGGGATTCATCGCGATGCGCAACAGCGGCCGCCCCGAAAGCCCTTCCCTGATCTTCACGCCCGCGGAATGGGGCGCGTTCGTGTCGGGGGCGCGGGAGGGAGAGTTCGATCTGACCTGATCCGGTCGGGCGATCCGGTCGGTAACGCGCGAACCGGGTCGCGCGACCCGCCGGAGGCGTACGCTGAGGTGCCTGGAGGTCACGGTGTGCGCCCGCTCCCCGCGCAGGTGTACCACCGTGACAGGGGGTACGTCATGGGGCAGCGCAGTGTGCGGGCCAACCGGACCATATTCGAGCGCGAAAGTGAACTCGCCGCTGTGGACGAGGCGTTGGGGGAGCTCACGGGCCTGCGCAGAGGTGGGGCCGAACGCTTCGACCGTTCCCGCGGTGCCCTGCTCGCGTTCGCCGGGCGCGCCGGCATCGGCAAGACCACCCTCCTCGCCGAAGTCCGCCGCCGCGCAACCGCCTTGGGCTGCACCGTCCTGTCCGCCCGCGGCGGCGAGCAGGAGCAGCGCGTCGCCTTCCACGTGGCCCGGCAACTGCTGCAGCCCCAGCTGGCCGGATCCGGGGAGACCGATCTGCGGGCCTCGCTCGGCAGTTGGTACGACATCGTCGGCCCCGCCCTCGGCCTGTGCGCCCCGACCGGCGGTGCGCCACCCGACCAGCAGGGTCTGCGCGACGGACTCGACTGGGTGCTCACCCATCTCGCCGTGCTGCGCGCCCCGATGGTCCTCGTCCTCGACGACGCCCACTGGGCCGACCCCGAATCGCTGGGCTGGCTCGCCGCGTTCGCGCCCCGCGCCGAACAGCTTCCGCTGCTGGTCGTGGTGGCCTATCGGCCCGACGAACTCCCGGACCACGCCGAGTCGTTCAAGGGCCTGCCGGGGCGTGCGGGCGGCCGCCCCATCGACCTGGAACCGCTGAGCGCCGCCGCCGTCGCCCGACTCGTACGGGAAGCGGTCGGCGCCCACGCCGACGACGCGTTCTGCCGCGAGTGCTGGGCCGTCACCGGCGGCAACCCGTTCGAGTCGGTCGAGCTGATCGCCAAGGTGCGCGACCGCGGGGTCACCCCGACCGAGCCCGGCGCCCATCTGCTGCGCGACCTCGCCGCCGCAGTCAAGGGCAGCGGTCTCGTCGCCCGGCTGGAACGCCTCGGCACCTCCACCGTGCGCTTCGCCTGGGCCTGCGCCGTCCTCGGCACAGAGATCCATCCGCTGCTCGCCGCGGCCGTGGCGGGACTCGGCCAGGAGGAGGCCGCCGACGCGGCGGACGCCCTGCGCGGCGCGCGCATCCTCACCGGCGCCGAAACCCTGGAGTTCGTCCATCCGCTGATCGCGACGGCCGTGTACCGCGCCATCCAGCCCGGTGTCCGCGTCGCCCTGCACGGTCAGGCCGCCTGGTGCGTGGTCAATGACGGGCAGGGACCCTCCGCCGCCGCCCGCCATCTCCTGGAGACCCACCCCGACGGCGACTCCTGGGTCGTCCAGCAACTGCGCGCCGCCGCCGAGGAGACCCTCCGGGCCGGCGCCCCCGACGCCGCCCGCAGCTATCTCGCCCGCGCCCTGCGCGAACCCCCGCCCTTCGAGGACCGCGCCGCCGTCCTGTACGAGCTGGGCTCCGCCTCGCTGCTCACCGAACCGGCCACCACCGTCAACCATCTGCGCGCGGCACTGGAGGAGCCCATCGCCGACGCGGCGCTGCGCCAGCACATCGTCTACCGGCTCTCCCAGGTCCTCGCCCACAGCGACCGGCTCGCCGAGGCCTCCGACACCCTCGCCCGCGAGATCCGGGTCACCGACGACGCCCGCGTCAGGCTGCGCATGCTCGCCGAACAGTTCATGTGGGACGCCTTCCGCGCCGACGAACCCGACCACCCCTCGCGCTCACGGCGGCTCACCGCACTCGCCGACCGGCTGGGGGGCCGCGACCTCACCGAGCGCTACGTCATCGGCCTGCGCGCCTGGGACGCCGTCCTGCGCGGCGAACCCGCCCACGTCGTCCTCCACCACGCCGAACGTGCCCTGGCCGGCGGCCTCGGATGGGCCGAGCCCGACCGCGGCTTCGAGGTGCCCGTCCTGGTCGCGCTCTCCTTCATGTACGCCGACCGTCCCGGCCGTACCGAGGAACTCTTCACGGCCGGCATCGCCGACTTCGAACGCCAGGGCTGGCGGGGCGCCCACCTCTCCTTCGCCTACACGCTGCTCGGCTACGTCCGCTACCGCCGCGGCCGGCTCTCCGAGGCCGAGGACTTCGTCCGCGCGGGACTCCGCCTCGCCGAACGCGTCGGCCCCGGCACCCCCGCCCACTGGTATGCGGTGGGCATCCTGATCGAGGTCCTGCTCGCCCGCGGCCGAATCACCGAGGCCGCGCGGACCGGCGAGCAGTACTCCTTCCGCGCTCCCTTCCCGGCGGCCGTCGTCTTCCCCGACGCGCAGACCGTGCACGGGGAACTGCTGCTCGCCCGCGGCCGCACCAAGGAGGCGGCGGAGGAGCTGTCCGCCGCGGGGCGCCGACTGGAACCGCGCGGCATCCGCAACCCCGCGTGGTGCCCCTGGCAGCTGCATCTGGCCCGCGTCGAGGCCCATGAGACGCCCGACCGCGCACAGGCCACCGCCGTCGAAGCGGTCGCCCGCGCCCGCCAGTTCGGCACTCCGTCCGCCATCGGCCAGGCCCTGCGCACCGCCGCCGAGGTCTCCTCGGGCGCGGACCGCCTGAAGTACCTGGAGGAGTCCGTCGCCCACCTGGAGCGCTCACCCGCCGGCTACGAACTCGCCTGCGCGCTCGTCTCCCTCGGCACCGAACTACGCCGCACCGGCCACCCCGGGGACGCCGCCGAACATCTCTACCGCGGACTGGAGGCGGCCGTGCAGTGCGCCGCCGACGCCCTGGCCGAGACGGCCCGCGACGAACTGGCCGCGGCAGGCCTCCGCCCCCGCCGCCTGCACAGCACCGCGACAGACACCCTGACCTCCACCGAACGCACCGCCGCAACCCTGGCAGCCGCCGGCCACACCGAACCCGAGATCGCACACCACCTCCACCTGGACGAGCCCACCATCACCCACCTCCTCTCAGCAGCCTTGAGAAAACTGGGCACGGACCACACAGGCCTAAAAGCAGCCCTGAGCACCCAAGACCCAACGCCAGGTACACCCCCCTAGGGGCGCGAGGAACTGCGCGCTCAACCGTGCAGCCCCGACCCCTGACCACCCCACGCCGGGTGCAACCCCCCAGGGGCGCGGGGAACTGCGCGACCAACCCCAACGAACCCGCACCCGCCCAACAAGCCCACCCGCCCCCGAACCCCTGACGCCCCCACCCCCACCGCCGGACGGCACGTACCATTGCCCCATGTCGTTCCTCCGCCGTCGCAGCGCGACCCCCGCCGGCCCAGACTTCGACGTACTGGCCATGGACCCGGGCGACTGGCCCGGCAACCTCGGCGCCGGCCTGCTCCCCGCCCCCGACGGCAGCTGCCAGGGCGTCTTCCTGCGCTACGACCTGTTCGGCGGCCGCGGCCCCGCGATGATCATCGGCAATCTCCCGGAGGGCTCCCCGGCCCGCGAGGTCGCCGAGGGCGAGGTCCCCTTCGAGGTGGCCCAGCTGCTGCTCGCGCTGGAGAACGACGAGGAGGTGACCGTCGTCGGCGCGGACGACATGCCGGTCATGCAGGGCGACAACCTCCTGATCGTGCGCCGCCTCAAGCTCTCCGAGAGCCGTATCTCCTGTGTGCAGTTCGACCGCAGCGACAACGTCCTGGTGACCATCGCCGCCTGGGACCGCCCGATCACGGACGACCTGTACGCCCTGCTCAAGCCGCTGCCCGCGGAGCTCTTCCAACAGGGCTGAGCCGGGACCAGCGGTCACGGCGCCCCTAGTCGCGAATGTCCTGCAACAACCACTCGCGCGGGATCTCGTGCCCCAGCCCGCGCTCGCGGGCCCGCTCGTAGACGACGGCCGCGACGGCGTGGAACTGTGCGCCCTGGATGTTGCCGCGTTCCGAGAACGTCACCTGGCGCTCGTCGTCGCGGGCGCGTTCACGCCCCGCGAGGACGGTTTCGAGACCGACCGTTCGGGCGCCACGAGGCGGTCGGCGCGGCCCCCGTTCGTGGTGGTGCCGCCAGACGGGGTCGTCGGGCCGGGCGCGGTAGGACACGTACTCGTCGGCGGTCGCCCAGGCGGGTGTCGACACCGGCGTGCTCGCGCTGCCCAGCCGCAGCCAGACGTCGAAGCGTTCCCGCGCCGCCGCGTCCGGGTGGCCGCCGATGCAGGTGACATGGGTGCCCGGGGACAGATGGCGGCCGAGGACGACATCCCCGACGGCATCGGTGCAGCCCGCCACGATGTCGGCGTCGCGCTGGGCGTGTTCGGGCTCGTCGACCGCCACCACGTCCAGGCCGTGCAGCTCCCGCATCTCGGCGGCGAAGCGCTCACGGTGGCTGCGGGTGGGGCTGTAGACCTGGACGCGTTCCAGGGGCCGTACCGTGCGGAAGGCCTCGACATGGCTGCGGGCCATGCCGCCCGAACCGAGCAGGCCCAGCACCCGGGCGTCCGCCCGGGCCCCGAAGCGCACACCGATCGCCGAGTCCGCGCCGACCCGCAGATGCTGCAGCAGGCCGTCGTTGAGGAGCGCGAGGGGTTCCCCGGTGCGCGCGTCGAGCAGGAGCACGAGGCCGCAGAACCGGCCGGGCCGTACGCAGTACTTCTCCTGGGTCCGCAGCCCGGGCGGCCCGGTCTCCGTGAGCACGTCGGACTTCATGCGGAGGGCGACGTAGCCGCTGCGTGCCGAGCCACCCTCCATGGTTCCCCACCGGTACACGCGCGTGCCGTCCACGGGGAGGTTGAGGTCGATGCGGGGCCGGCACACGCCCTCGCCGTCGGCCAGGTCCCGGTAGGACTCCTCCAGTGCCCGCACCACGTCGGGCATGGTGAGGACCTCGGCGGTGACCTTGTTGTCGAGGACGAGCATGATCCTCCGCTCGGTCAAAAGCCTGGGCGCCGGGGTGGCGCGGGTCAGCCGCGCAGGGGAGTGGCGGGGCCCTCGTGCTCCACCCGGGCGGTCAGATGGCGCCACATCGCGGCGACGTTGAACGCCGGTCCCAGGTCGGGCAGTTCGGCGATGTCCTCGTCGGGTATCGGCTGCAGCGGTGCGCCGGTCGCCGCGACGGCGAGAGCGGTGCGGGCCAGTGAGTCCACCGCCAGCGCGCGCGTGACGGCCTCCGCGACGGCATGGGCCGGGTCGCCCGTGCCGACGGCGACGAGGCCGTGGCCGCGCAGGACGACGACGGGGCGGTCCCCGAGCGAGGCCGTCATCTGCTCGGCCAGGTCGCGGCGGCGGATCAGCGCCGAGCGGGGCCAGACGGGGATGCCGTCGTGGGCCAGGCGGGCGGCCGGGATGTCGTAGGAGCCGACGATCGGCAGCCACGGCAGTTCCGCGACGGACGCGGCGACCACCGCCGGCGGATGCGCGTGCACGACGGCCGTGACCTCGGGGCGGGCGCGCAGCACCTCGCTGTGGATGGGGAGTTCGCTCGGCACCCGCCAGTCCGCAGGGACCTCGCCCTTGCCGTCGAGGTCGACCTGCTGGACGTCGTCGACGACGGTGAAGGCGAGGCCGCGCTCCTCGGGACCGCGCCCGCGGATCAGCAGCGACTCGGGGCCGGTGCGGGCGCTGACGTGACCCAGGATGTGCTCGACCAGGCCGGTGACGGCGAGCACCCGGCAGGCCAGCACGATCCGTTCACGCAGTGCTTCTTGGGAGCTCTCGGGGAATCTCATGTCCGTGTCGGTCTCCTCGCGTACGATTCACCCGCAAGCTATTGGACTGTTGGTATGACTTTAAGCCATTGCGTAGGATGACGTCAACGGACCCTCTGACCATGGGACAATGCGCGCATGCCATCGCGACCGAGCCAGCCTCAACGCGCTGAGAACGACGGGACGACGCCTGCCAAGAAGACCGCCCCCGCGGACGGTCTGTTCAAGGCGGTCTCCTCCAGCCGTGTCTCCCAGCTGATCGTGGAGCAGATCAAGCTGCTGCTGAAGGAGCAGCGTCTGCAACCGGGCGACCGGCTCCCCAGCGAACGCGAGCTGTGCGTGCAGTTCGGCGTCAGCCGGGTGACCGTGCGCGAAGCGCTGCGCAGCCTGGAGGCCAGCGGCCTGGTCGAGATCCGGGTCGGTGCCCGTGGTGGCGCGTTCGTGACGGCGCCGTCGTCGCAGCGGGTGGGGGAGGGCCTGGCCGACCTGTTGTCCCTGTCGCCGCTGACCGCGGCCGAGGTCACCGAGGCGCGGATCGTCTTCGAACTCGGCATCGTGCCGCTCGTCGTGGAGCGCGCCACCGACGAGGACATCGAGAGTCTGCGCGCCCTGTGCGAGGAGCACGCCGAAGCGGTCAAGCAGGGTGTGTACGACATGGAGATGTCGGCCGACTTCCACACCCGTGTCGCGGCCTGTACGCACAACACGGCGATCGAGATGCTCGTCCAGTCCTTCCACGGCCCCCTGCTCATGAGCCTGCGCGAGGCGCAGAGCGTCGAGCCGCAGATGGGCCACCAGGGCTCCAAGGAGCACCGCAAGTTCGTGGACGCCGTGGCCGCGCGCGACGTCGAGACGGCCACGGAGATCATGCGCACCCACATCAGGCGGACCGCGTCGCGGGTGAAGGGCGGCTCCGCCAAGTGACCGGATCCGAGTGATCCACAACTGATCGAGTCCCGGGTCCGGTTGGGCCCGGGACTCTTTTGTGTCCCGCCTGAAGGCATTATGGTTAGACCATCAGTCATCCAGCGGCCAGTCATCCAATGACCGTTATCCAGAAGAGGGCTCGAACCCTCACAGGAGGCACCATGGGCAAGAAGGGACGCGTCTTCGTCCGCGGCCTGACCTCGGAGACGTACGGGCTCGGGGAGTTCCGCCGACGGCAGCTGGCCGTCAAGCGGGTGCGCGACGACTCGGTGGTCGTCGACGACGCGAAGGTGGCCCACTCCGGCGACAGCGAGAAGTCCCGGACGTGGTGGCGGGTCGGCCCGGGCGACGAGGAGTTCCTCACCCAGACGATCCAGGTCCACTTCGTCGAACTGCCGCCCGAGTCCAGCAACCACGGACACGGCCACCAGAACGAGGCGGCCTTCTACATCCTCGAGGGCCGCGGCTACGAGATCCACGACGACCGGCGCTACGACTGGACCAAGGACGACCTCGTCTTCGTCCACACCGACTCCGTGCACCGTCACTTCAACCCCTACGGCGAGACCGCGACCGCCCTGGTGGTGAAGGCCAAGAGCACCTGGATGTTCATGGGCCTGCTGCAGCAGGGGCGCAGCGGACCGGTCGAGCGGGAGGCCGAGTTCGGGCCCCGCGAGGACTGGTCGCGGATCTGGACGCCCGGCGTGCTGGACCGCAAGAAGGTCATCAGCGTCGGCGACACCACGTGGGAGAACACCCCGCTCGGCCGCGTACGCGTGATGTCCTCGCCCGAGCGCACCGACGCCCGCATCTTCTCCATCGACGCCTTCGAGCTCGACATCCCGACCGGCAGCCGCTCCGGCAAGTACTGGAAGATGGCCGACGAGGTCTTCTACGTCCTCGACGGCGGCGGCTACGCCCTGCAGTGGGAGGTCGAGGCGGAGATCGCGGAGAAGTACTATGCGCGCATCGCCAAGGAGCCCACCCGCCACGAGATCACCAAGGGCGACACGCTGTACGTGCCGCAGAACCACGTCTGCCAGCTCTTCGCCCACGACGGCACGCCCCTGAGGGTGTTGTCGGCGCAGAACCGCGTCTTCAAGCACCTCGGCTACGACACGGTGCACTTCATGGAGGACGCGCCCGAGTACGAGCCGGCGCAGAACGCCTGACGGGCTCACGAGTTCGGCCCCACACCCGTGCGAGGGGGTGTGGGGCCGAAGTGGCGTCGGCGGTGTCAGGTTCGTTCCGCCGCCGCCTCCTCGGCGGCCGCGACGAGGTCGTCGAGATTCAGCAGCGCCGGATCACGCGCCGTCTCCAGACGCAGCGCGAGCGCACCGTGCACCGTCTTGCGGATACGGCGCCCGTCCAGACCGTGCAGCAGCTTGCCCACCTTGCGGTGGACCGCCGAGTCCTCGGCCAGGACGGCCAGTTCGGGCCACTGCGCCGCCAGACCGCGCAGCGAGTCGGCGACGATCAGCGGGACCACCGACTCGTCGGGCAGCTCGGTGCGGACGACGAGATCGGCCCGGGACAGGAACGCCTCGTCCACGGCCTCGGCGAAGTTCGTCGTCACCACCAGCAGCGTCCCGGGGCGTTGTGCCCGTAGCGCGTCGAGTCCGCTGAGCACGGCGTCCGTCGCCCGGTGCACGTCCACGGGATTGGTGTCGAAGGAGGCCGAGTGCCGCCGCACCGCGAGCGCCTCGACCTCGTCGACCAGCACGATCGTGTGCGGACGGCGGGCGGCGAGCTCGGGCAGGGTCTCCCGGAACAGCCGGGAGACCGAGCGCTGGCTCTCGCCGAGCATTTCGCTGGGGAAGGCGTGCGGATCGACCTCGACAAGGGTGGTCGCCCCCTGCTGCGCCAGCGTGCGGGCCGCGGCCTGCGCGAGCCCCTGGGCCAGCGTGGTCTTCCCGGTGCCCGGCGGTCCCGCCAGCACCACGAGCCCGTGCGGTGCCACCGCCGAGCCGGCCAGCCGCCGCCCGTGCCGCAGCACGAGGACGGCGGTCGCCAGCAGCCGTTCCTTCAGCCGGTCCTCCACGATCACGGAGTCCCACGGCCCGTCGTGGTGGTCGGCGGGCAGCGCATGGATGCCCGCGACGCCGTGCGGCAGTGTCTCGCTCACCGCGTGCCGCCCCCGTTCACGGCCACGTGGGGCGCGTCAGCGCCGGCCACTTGATCGTCGACGGGTCGCCGGCCTGCGCGTCGCGGATGTGGTCCGGCGGCTCCTCGAACAGCACCAGCGGATCGCACAGCGCGCGCATGGTCTCCAGCAGGCTGTCGAACATATGGATGCGGACCACCTTGGCGGTCTGCTCCGGGTGGGAGTTGATGTGCTGGTGCCACAGGAAGTGGTCGACGACGATGATGTCGCCCTTCTTCCACGGGTGCTTCTCGCCGCCCTCCGGCTCGGTGCCGAGGTAGCTCTCGCCGGAGCCCTCGACGACGTACAGCCAGGCCTCGCCCGGGTGCCGGTGCATCGACTGGGCGCGGCCCGGGCCGATCTCGAACATCGCCATGGTGATGCCGGAGGCCTGGTAGCCGATGGCGCGGTCGAGCAGGAAGGTCGTCCGGGTGCCGCGCGGAGTGTTGCGCAGCTCCAGCTCGTCCCAGCTGGTGTGCAGGCGGCCCGAGCGGCGGGCCTCCTGGTCGCGGGCGAGCCGGCGCAGCCGGTTGGCGTACGGGTCGGCGCCGTCGCGGCCGGGGGAGAAGGCGGGCCGCGGCGGCAGTTCGGAGACCGGGGTGTGCCCGGCGTCCTCGATCACGGCCATGCCCATCGTCTCCAGCAGCGGCGCGCTGGAGAAGGTCAGGTAACGCGTCGTCGTGTCACCGTCGTTGCCGCTGCGGTGCCAGGCCCAGGCCGGCAGGTGCAGCGAGTCGCCGGGGCCCCAGTCGACGCGCTTGCCGTCGATCTCGGTCCAGCCCCAGCCGGCCACGACGAACACCATGGCGTCCCAGGAGTGCCGGTGCAGCGTGGTCGTCGTCCCCGGGTCGATCTCGTGGGCGAGCGCGTCCATGGTGCGCGTCGGCCGGTCGCCGTCGGCGCCGACGTAGACGCCCACCCGGCTGCCCCGTTCGGTGGGGTGCATCTCGACGTCTTCCAGCGCGACGATCGTGCGGTGGGTCTTGCGCCACTCCTCGATGAACGCGGCTCGTCGGCGCTTCTGCACGTGGTAATGGGTGACTTCGGTCGTGGTGTGCGTACTCAAGGTGTCTCCCAACAGGCGGAATGGAGCGGGGAGTTCGAGGTGCGGTTTCAGGAGGTGGCGGGTTCGGGGCGGGGCACGCTGTACTCGCGGACCGTGCGGCTGCGCACCGCGCTCGCCACGGAGACGGCGGTGGGCACCAGGCCTCCGACGGTCAGCGCCGCGATCGGACCGAGGGCGCCCGCGGCCAGACCCATCACCGAGTCGCCGATCGCGGGACCGCCCCGCGAGCACATCTGGTAGATGGCCGAGACCCGGCCGCGCAGTTCGTCGGGGGTCTCCACCTGCACGGCGGCATGGCGGACGGTGGTCGCGACCGCGTCGGCCGCGCCCAGCAGGAGCGCCATGACGATGGCCACGGCGAACACCCGCGCCTGCGCCAGGCCCACAACGGCCAGACCGTACGCGGCCGTTCCCCACAGCACGATCCGTCCGGCACGCGCCGTGCGCACCAGCCGGAAGACCCACACCGAGCCGATCAGGGCGCCAGCCGAGGGTGCGGCGGACAGCAGACCGTAGCCGGTGGCGCCGACATGCAGGACGTCCGCGGCGAACGCCGGCAGCAGCACCCGGTAGGCGCCGAACACCGTGGCCGTCATGTCCAGGCCCATCAACTGCCAGACCACCGGCCGGTGCGCGACATACCGCACGCCCTCGCGCAGGCTCTCCAGCAGCGAGCGCCGTTCGGTGTCGGCGACCAGCGGCGGCACGCGCAGCACCGCCAGGACGACGACGAGCACGGCGTAGGTGACGGCGTCGAAGACGTAGACCGCGCCCGGCCCGCCGACGGCGATCAGTACGCCCGCGAACGCCGGCCCGACGAGGACGGCAAGCTCGCGCGAGGGGTTGAGGAGCGCGAACGCCTCGACGAGCCGTTCGCGGGGCACCATCGCCGGGATCAGGGCCTGCCGGGCCGGCTGGTCGAAGGTCGCCGCCGCCGTCGCGAGCAGCGAGGAGACGACGACCGTCCACACCGTGGCGGAACCGGCCAGGGTGATCGCGGCCAGGCCCGCGGACACCACCAGCGCGATGCCCTGCGTGGCCTGCAGCAGCCGGCGCCGGTCCAGCCGGTCGGCGTAGATCCCGCCGATCGGGGAGAGGACCAGCAGCGCGACGGCCTGGGCGAGGCCCACCAGCCCCACCTGGGCGGTGGAGCCGGTGAGTTGGTACACCTGGTAGAGATTGGCGGCGACGGCGCCCCGGGTCCCGATCTGGGAGAGGACGACGCCGCTCCAGTAGAGCGTGAAGTCGCGGTTGCGCAGTACCTGGGGTATCGGCATCGCTCAGTCGACCGGGACCAGGGTCACCTTGTCCGGGGCCACCGTGAAGTGGACCTCGGTCCCGGGCGGGATCGACAGGTTGGGGTTGGAGCGGTTGCGGATCTCCAGGTCGCCCACGCCCACGATGTGGTCGACGACGTCGCCCATGAAGGCACGGTTGCGGATCGTGCCGGACCACTCGTTGGGCACGTCGCCGCGCCGCTCGCGGGACAGGTCGACGCACTCCGGCCGGATCGAGATCAGCACCGTGTCGCCGATGCCCGGCGTCCGCTCCACCCCGCGCGCGACCATCCGGCCGTGCGCGGTGTCGGCCTGCACCTCGTCGCCCTTGACCGAGACCACCTTGGCCTCCATGAAGTTGGAGGTGCCGATGAACTCGGCGACGAAGCGGGTGGCCGGCTTGGTGTAGATCTCGCGGGGCTTGCCGATCTGCTCGATACGGCCCTGGTTCATCACCGCGATCCGGTTGGACATCACCAGCGCCTCGGACTGGTCGTGTGTCACGTAGATCGCGGTCAGGTTCAACTCCCGCTGCAGCCGCTTGAGTTCGAAGCGCATGGTCTCGCGGAGCTTGGCGTCCAGGTTGGACAGCGGCTCGTCGAGCAGCATCAGTTCGGGCCGGGTCACCAGGGCGCGGGCCAGGGCGAGGCGCTGCTGCTGGCCGCCGGAGAGCTTGGTGGCGGGCCGGGAGGCGTAGGCGCCGAGCTCGATCACATCGAGGACCTGTCCGACGCGGTCCTCTATCTCCTTGCGGTCCGGGCGTTTGCCGCGCGGCAGCACGTCCAGCGGGAAGGAGACGTTCTTGAAGACCGACATGTGCGGCCAGATCGCGTACGACTGGAAGACCATGCCGAGTCCGCGCCGGTTGGCCCGCATGTTGATGCCCTGCTCGTGGTCGTAGAGGACCTTGCCGCCGAGCGTCACCCGCCCCTCCGTCGGGCGTTCGAGGCCCGCGACCGAGCGCAGGGTCGTGGTCTTGCCGCAGCCGGAGGGGCCGAGCAGCGTGAACAGTTCGCCGTCGTGGACCTCGAAGTCGACCCCGCCCACGGCGTACACCCGAGTGCCCGCCCCGGAACCGCGTTTCGCCTTGCGTCCCGACGTGTCGTCGTAGCTCTTCTTGAGGGATTCGACCGTCAACATCGCTGATGGTTCCTTCGGTTAGTTCGCGGAGTCGTTCTGCAGCCCGAAGCGGGCGCCCAGCCGGTAGGCGACGGAGACCAGCACGACGAGCAGGACGACCATCAGGACGCCCAGCGCGGCCAGGGTGGTGAACTGGCCGTTCTCGAACTGCTCCCAGATCAGCACCGACAGCACTTCCTTGCCGGGGCTGTAGAGCAGGATCGTGCTGGACAGCTCGCGGAAGGACACGACGAGGATGTAGACCCAGCCGGCCAGGATGCCGCCGCTCATCAGCGGCAGCACCACGCGCCGGAAGGTCTGGAACCAGGAGGCGCCCGACACCGCGGCCGACTCCTCCAGTTCGGGGGACATCTGCGCCATGGCCGACGACGAGTAGCGCATGCCGTAGGGCAGATAGCGCGTGCAGTACGACACCAGCAGGATCAGCAGCGTGCCGTAGATCGGCAGCGGCATCCGCAGGTAGACGAACGACAGCGCGAGGCCCAGGACGAGCCCGGGGATGACGATGGGGGTGAAGGCCAGCAGGTCGAGGGCCCGCCGGCCGGGCGCCTTGGTGCGCAGGACGACCCAGGACACGATCGACGTCAGGAGCATCACCGCGGTGGCCGCGCCCAGTCCGACGATCAGCGAGTTCTTCAGCGCCGTGAAGGCGAGCGGCATGTTGAGGACGGTGCGGTAGTTGGCCAGCGTCATCTGGCTGAGCGTCTTGTGCGACGGTGCCGCGTAGTACTTCAGCAGCGAGGCGTAGACGAGGACCGCGACCGGCAGGACGACGGTGAGCAGGAAGTAGAGGATCACTCCCGCGCCCACGAACGGCCGCGCGCGGCCCAGTTCGACCGGGCGGGGACGGAAGGCCTTGCCGGTGACCGTCTGGAAGTTGCGCGAGGAGCGCTGCAGCCAGGCCGACAGCAGCACGCCGATGGCGGCGATGACGAGCAGGCCGATGGCGTACGCCCCGGCGGCTCCGTAGTCGACGGGGTAGGCCCGCAGCACGAAGTAGATGCGGCTGGTGAAGACGTAGATGCCGTTCTGCAGTCCGAGCAGGCCGGGCACCTCGAAGCTCTCCAGGGACTGCACGAACATCAGCAGCGCCGCCGAGATCATTGCGGGCCGCAGCAGCGGCACCGTGACCCGGCGCAGCACGGTCATCCTGCTTGCCCCCGACATGGCGGCGGACTCCTCCAGCGAGGGGTCCATCGCGCGGAAGGCGGCGACCATGAGCAGGAACGCGACCGGCGCGAGATGCAGCCCCTGCACCCAGATCATGCCCCACACGCTGTAGATGTTGATCGGGTTGGAGCCGAACAGGGGCTTGAAGACGAGGGCGTTGAGCAGTCCGCTCGACGGGTCGCCGAGGAAGATCCACGAGGTGGCGTACAGAATGCCGGGCACGATCAGCGGCACCAGCGACGCGGCGAAGAACAGCGCCTTGAACGGGGTGTCCGTGCGCACCTGGATGTAGGCGAGCGCGGTGCCGAGGATCAGGGCCAGCGCGGCGGCGCCGACCGCGAACCACAGCGAGTTGAGCATCATCTCGCCGGACTGCGAGTTGCCGCCGTAGGCCCGTGAGAAGGCCCCGAAGGAGACGCCGTTGCCGTCGGCGCTCAGGAACGTGTCGTGGATCAGATAGCCCAGCGGCACGACCGCGAGATAGCCGACGATGATCACGGCGCCGCCGACCAGCAGCCCCTGCAGGGACAGCGGGCGCTTCAGCAGCCGGACGAGCCGGCCGGGACGGGTGACGCCGGGTGACTCCGGTACCGGCGCGGGTCCCGGGCCGTCGTCACGCGAGGTGGTGGTCGCGAGGGTCATCGGCGGTCACTTCCCCACGGACGCGACGCCGCGCAGCAGTGCGTCGTACTTCTTGTCCCAGCTGCCGTCGTCCTTGCTCAGTCCCTTGACGTCGAAGGGCACCAGCGTGATGCCGGTCAGGCTCTTGTCGCCCGAGACCTTCGTCGACGGGGTCAGACCGAGCTTGACCAGCTCCTTCTGGCCGTCGGTGAGCAGCCAGTCGTAGAACAGCCAGGCGGCGGCCGGGTGCTGGGCGTCCTTGATCATGCCGACGCCGTTGGGCCGGCCGAAGGCGGGGATCGACGACTTGCCGCTCTTGGGCAGATGGGTCACGGGGGCGCCCTTCTCGGCGGCGCGGTCCGTGATGTACGTGTAGTTCATCGCCTCCATGGGCGTCTGGCCCGCGGTGAGGAACTGCATCATCGTCGTGTGGCCCTTGGCCACCTTGGCGTTGGCGGCGATCTTCTTCCACAGCGTGTCGACCTCGGCCTGGGACTTGCCGTGGTCCAGCCAGTACTTGGTGACGTTCTCGAACCAGTCGCTGTCGCTGACCTCGAGGGTCACCTTGCCCTTGTACTTGGGCAGTGCCAGGTCCTCCCAGCTGTGCGGCTCCTGGCCGGGCTTGATCAGGTCGGTGTTCCAGGCGGGCTGGAAGACGTTGAACCGGCTGGCCGTCCAGTTCTTGAACTTGCCCGTGGGCTCCACCTTGTCGAGGGCCGAGCCGTTGAAGTCGGCCAGGATCTTGTTGTCGGAGAGGGCGGTCATCTCCAGGAAGTTGGTCTCCACCGCATCGGCACCGGCCTTGCCGGCCTGGGCCTCCTGCATGGCCCGCTGGAGCACGGTCTCGGAGTTGCCGCGGAAGACGTTGACATGGATGCCGTACTTCTTCTCGAAGGCGTCGGCGACCGGAGTCGCGATGTCCGCGGTCATCGACGTGTAGAGGGAGAGCGTGCTGCCCTCCTTCTTGGCCAGCTCCTGGGCCTTGGCGCGCTGTTGGTCCTTGGGGAGGCCGGCGATCTGCGTGTACACGCCGCTGGCCTTGGCATTGGATGCGGTGGTGACGGCACCGCCGCATCCGGTGGTGACGGCCGCGACCAGCAGCACGGCCACGGCGAGGGTGGTGTTACGGGTGCTCATGCGGTGCTCTCCTGGAAGAGATGCGATACGGGGATGTGCGACTCAGCCCGCCGCCGGGACGCCGCGCAGCAGCGCGTCGTAGGCGGTGTTCCATTTCTTGGTGTCGGTCTCGGCTGTCTTCGAGAGGCTGTAGGTCTTGGTGCCGGGCGGGATCGGGTCCGTGTAGCCGGGCACCGACTTGGCCGCGGGGATGCGCAGCGACTCGGCGATCACCTTCTGGCCGGGGCCGAGGACCCAGTCGGTCCACAGCAGGGCGGCCGCGGGGTGCCGGGCGCGGGCCATCAGGGCGACGCCGTTGGGGCGCAGGATCACTGGCTCGACGGCCGGCCGCCAGGCGACGGGCGCGCCCTTCTTCGCGGCCTTGTCGACGGTGTGGCTGTAGACCGAGAGCGCCACCGCGAACTGTCCGGCGCTGAGCAGTTCGCCCTGCACCGTGTGGCCCTTGACCACCTTCACGTTGGAGGCGATCTTCTTGAACAGGGCGTCCGCCTGGGCGCCGGACATCCCCTTCTCCTCGGTCAGATACGTGTGCATGGACGCGTACCAGTCCCAGTCGCCGACCTCGACGGAGAGCTTGCCCTTCCACTTGGGGTCGGCGAAGTCCGCGAAGTCGGTGGGCTCCTCGCCCTTCTTGACCTGGTTGGTGTTCCAGCCGACGACGAAGGCGTTGAAGCGCTCGGCCGTCCAGCCGCCGAGGTTCTTCGCGGCGTCCTTCAGGCCCGCCTCGGCGGGTCCCTTGTAGGCGTGCAGCAGATGCTGGGAGTCCAGGGCGCGCAGTTCGAGGTCGTTGGTGTCCATGACGTCGTTCTGCGGCTTGTTCGCGTCGTTCTCCTGGATCGCCCGCTGCAGCACGGTCTCGGAGTTGGCCCGGAAGGCGTGGACCTTGATGCCCGGGTACGCCTTCTGGAAGGCGTCGACCAGGTCCTGGATGTCGGTGTTGGAGGTGTAGAGATCGAGCGTGCCGCCCTCGCTCCTGGCGTCGGCGAGCAGCTTGTCGGTGCGCTTGCTTCCGGTGAGCGACTCGTAGGGGGCGTAGGGGTTCTTCTCGGGAGCGGAACCGGCGGTGCCGGCGGTGGGAGAGGCGCCACAGCCGGTGAGAACGAGACCCGCGGCCAGCAGGCCGGCGGGGAGAGCACCTTGACGCATCGCACACTCCTTGGACGAGGCGAACGGCTCGTGGTGCGGACGGAAGAGCACAGAGTGTGGGGGACACGGCCGCGCCGACGGTGGGACGGGGAAGTCGTCGGGCGACCGGGGAACGCTTTGCGGATCACGTCCGACCGTGTGTCGGGTCCCTGCATAAAACAGCAGGAGAGGTCTTATGGTCTAACCACCGGACCAGAGCTTTGCTTTATTGTTACGCGCCGGAGTCCGGAGGGTTTCCAGGACCGGGCCGGGTGCCCCGGGACAGGCACCCGGCGGCTCAGCGGGGGTCCTGGCCGAAGACGAGCGACTTGATGGTGACCGGGACCGTGTTGGACGGTAAACGCAGCCGTCCGATGTCGACGTAGTCGAAGTCGCGCAGGCTCAGCCCGTCGATGACGAGCACGTCCCCGGTGACGTCCAGCTCCTCGCGCAGCAGCCTGCCCAGCGTCATGGCGACGTCCCCGTCGAGCACGACGTACAGCGGGCGTCCCGCGGCCGTGCGCTCGGCGACGGCGTCCCGGATGCCGCGGGCGAAGGGCAGCAGCCGCTCATGGCTGGGCAGTCCGCTCCACGACAGGGCGAGGGCGATGTCCGTGCCGGTCTGTGCGACGTCGAGGGCGACCAGACGGCGGCGGACCGCCGCTTCGACCGTGTCGGCGTCCACCACCTCCCCGAGCTCGTACACGGGCCGCACGACCTGCAGATTGCGGCGCGGCAGCAGCGCGTCCGGGTCCGAGATGCAGCCCGTGTTGCCGCTGAGCTGCACGCTGTACTCCGAGGCCCCGAGCGCCGTGGCCCGGATGCACTCGCCCGCGGGCAGCAGGGGATACGGCAGTGCCCCCGCGTCCACGTGCCGGCGCAGCGCGTGGCCGAGACGGCGGCCGAGGTCGCCGAAGTCCTCCTCCTCGCGCCCGTAGACGTACTCCCCGACCCCGCCCGAGAACATCACCCCGTCGATCGGGCCGGGCTCGGGCAGCGGATCGGTGAGATACAGCGCGCGGACCGCGGGGGAGGGCGGATCGCCGGTGACGGCCTCGACGAGCGCCCGCGCCATCGACTCCGCCACCAGCGTCAGCTCCTCACCGGTGACGGTGTCACCGGTCTTCCAGGCGAACCCGGCGCGGGCGGCGTGCTCGCCCCCGGCCGGGTCGAGCCGGACGATCCGGCCCGTCCCGTCGACCACCTGGAGCCGGCCGCCGACGTGGACCGCCGCGGTGGCGACGACCTGTCCGCGGTCGAGGACGGCGAGCTTGGTGGTCCCGCCGCCGATGTCGACGTTGAGGATGCGCCGTCCGCTCTCGTACGAGGCCTTTGCGGCCCCCGAGCCGTAGGCGGCCAGCATCGCCTCCATGTGGTGGCCGGCGCTCGCGTTCACCAGCTCGCCGCCGCGCTCGGCGAGGATGCCCGCGATGGCCTCGGCGTTGCGGCGGCGCAGCGCCTCGCCGGTGAGGATCACGACGCCGGTGTCGACGTCGGCCGGCTCGACGGATGCGGCACGGTAGGCCCGGTCGATGATCGAGCCGAGCACGGGAGCGTCGATGTACTCGTCGTCGGCGTACGGGGTGAGCTCCACCGGGGACCGGTGCAGGGTCTCCCGCCGCACCACCAGGTAGCGGCTGGTCAGGTCCTCGCTGATGCGCCGCAGATGCAGCCGCGAGAAGACGACCTGGGTGCCGGAGGAGCCGATGTCCATGCCGACGCTGTGCAGTGTGACATTGTCCTGCTGCCAGATCGGGTTGTCCTCCAGCGCCCCGTAGTCCTCGTCGTCGTGCAGATGGTCGTGATCGGGGAGGTACGCCGAGTGAACCGTGCGCACCCCGTCGTCGTGGTCGTGTCCTTCGGTGTGCGGCACGATCGCGCTCCTTCATGGACGGTGCACGGGTCAGACGGTGGCGGGCTGCTCCGGCAGTGGCGGGAGCGTGGCCAGCTCCGCCTCGTACACGGCGTCCATCCGCGGCTCCATGCCGTGCTTGGCGAGCGCCTCGCGGAAGGTCTCGCGCACATACGGCGACTCGTCGGCGTAGTCGATCTGGTCGCCGCCGATGCGCTTGCTGATCCACGCCTTGGGCACGCCCTGGGCGTTGCGCACGGAGACCACCTCGTGCTTGAAGGCGAGGTAACGGCTCGGCTCGGTACCGGTGTTGAAGTGCTGGTGGAACCACATGTTCGGCGGCACGATCAGCGAGCCCGGGCCCCACTCGTAGCGGCGCGGCTCCTCGCCCTCCGGCCACATCAGGCTGTAGCCCTCGCCGGACAGGATGATGACGTGGGCGCCCGGTCCGTGCCGGTGGCCCTTCTTGTAGGTGGCGGTCGGGAACTGCGAGATGTGGCTGTTCATCGAGCCCTTGGCCATCGCGAACCGGATGTGTCCGCCGCCGGCGCCGCGCTCCTTCGCCTCGACCAGCGGCAGGTTGACCGAGTCGGCCACGAAGTTGGTGTCGAGCAGCAGGCCCTTCTGCTCGCCCTTGGGGGAGAAGTAGTCGGGCTCGCCGTTGAAGCGGTCCGGGAAGTCCCGCGGGGTGCCGAAGACGAAGTCGGGGTCGCCGTAGAGGTTGATGACGGGCGGCATGTTCGTCGAGGAGACGAAGCGGGCCGCCTTGCGGCCGGAGCCGTTGAAGTGCTGGTGGTGGGCGTTGAGGGGGATGGCGAAGATCGATCCGGCCTGCCATTCGAAGCTGACCTCGGCGCCGGCGTCGTTCCAGACCTTGGTCGATCCCTGGCCCTCCAGGACGAGGATCATCTCCTCGAACAGCTGCCGCTGCGGGGCGAGTTTGCCGCCCGCCGGGATCTCGCAGACGTAGCAGTCGTTGGAGGTGCGGGTGGCTTCGTGGTTGATGAACACGCCCCGGCCGCCGCGTCGCTCCCATGGCTTCAGCTCGACCGTGCGCAGGTCGGGTATGTAGTGGGCGGCGATGATGTCCAGGCCTTCGGCGGCCACCCAGCGGGTGTAGGGGGAGTCCTTCTCGGTGGCGAACTTCGCCGCCAGGGTGTCGTTGACGATCGCGTCCTTGGCCATGTGGGCCCTTCCCGGTCGGCTCGTTCAGCACGACATGTGCTGACATTCACAGGGGGTGGATTGGTAGAACCATAAGGCCACCCCTGAGAGCCGTCAACGAGTCGTGCCGAGTCGTCTGCGACCTTGATCGGCCACCTCGGCCGCGCCCTCGGCGGCGGCGCGCGGATCCAGATAGCGTCCGCCGCGCACCAGCGGAGCCAGCTCTTCGTCCAGGTCGTAGCGCAGGGGCATGCCCGTGGGGATGTTCAGCTCCAGCAGTTCGTCGCGGCTCAGCCGGTCGAGATGGGCGACCAGCGCCCGCAGCGAGTTGCTGTGCGCGACGACCAGCACGGTCCGGCCCGCGCGCAGATCGGGCACGACGGCCTCGTGCCAGTACGGCAGCAGCCGGGCCGTGACGTCCGCGAGCGACTCGGTGCGCGGCAGCAGCTCGCGCGGCAGGTCCGCGTAGCGCGGATCGTGCGCCACGTCCGCGGTGCCGCCCTCCGGCGCGGGCGGCGGCGCCGCGTCGTAGGAACGGCGCCACTGCCGGAAGCGCTCCTCGCCGAACTCCCGCAGGATCTCGCTCTTCTCGCGGCCCTGGAGGGCGCCGTAGTGCCGCTCGTTGAGCCGCCAGTGCCGGGCGACGGGGGTGTGGGCGAGGCCGGCCGCCGTCATCGCCAGGCGCGCGGTGCGCACCGCGCGGGTCAGCACGGAGGTGTGCACGGACCGCGGCAGCAGGCCCGCCGAGCGCAGCAAGGTCCCGCTGTCGCGGGCCTGCTCCTCGCCCCGCGGGGTCAGGTCCACATCGATCCAGCCGGTGAACAGGTTCTTGGAGTTCCACGCGCTCTCGCCGTGGCGCAGAAGGATCAGCGTTCGCATGCCGCCGATTGTGACCCCGTGTCCCGTCTCTTGTTTCCCGTTCTCAGCATCTGGTCTAATGGACAGACCACCGGACCGGGAATGTGGCCCTGTCGGCCTGCTCGTCCGCAGTGGAATCCGCCGATCGCGAGAGGAAACAGGGACCTTGCCCAAGGTGATCTTCGTCGGCAGTGACGGTCCCGAGTACACCGTCGATGCGACGGTCGGGGACTCGGTCATGACGGCCGCGGTGAAGAACGGTGTGCCGGGGATCGTCGCCGAATGCGGCGGCAATCAGTCCTGCGCCACCTGCCATGTCTGGGTGCGCGAGGAGTTCGCGCCGCTGGTCGGCCCGCCGGGCGAGATGGAGGACGACCTCCTCGACCTCGCGGTGGCCGAACGGCGCGACACCAGCCGGCTGTCCTGCCAGATCCGCGTCACCCAGGAGCTGGGCGGACTGACCGTGGAGATCCCGCCGGAACAGCCCTGACCGCGGCGCCCCGCCCGGCACCGACGTCCACGACCCGGCCACGGGTCAGTACCTGAAAGGGAAACGGCTGTGCTCAGGAAAGACATCAACGAACTGCTCACCCAGACCGGTCCGGGAACGCCGATGGGCGAGCTGTTCCGCCAGTACTGGATCCCCGCCCTGCTGGCCGAGGAACTCCCCGAAAACGACTGCCCGCCCGTGCGCGTCAAGCTCCTGTCGGAGCGCATGGTCGCCTTCCGCGACAGCGAGGGACGCTACGGCCTGGTCGACGAGTTCTGCGCCCACCGCGGCGCCTCCCTCTGGTTCGGCCGCAACGAGGGCTCGGGCCTGCGCTGCCCCTACCACGGCTGGAAGTACGACGTCACCGGCCAGTGCATCGAGGTGCCCTCCGAGGCCGACAACAGCAGCTTCTGCCAGAACGTCCAGCTCACCTCCTACCCGCTGGTGCGGATCGGCGACGTGCTGTGGACCTACATGGGCGACCGGGCCACCCAGCCCCCGCTGCCCGAGTTCGAGTGGGTGCACGTCCCGCCGGAGCAGACCTACACCTCCAAGCGCTGGCAGCAGTGCAACTGGCTGCAGGCCTTCGAGGGCGGCATCGACTCCAGCCATGTCACCTTCCTGCACTCCGGCGGCCTGAAGACCGACCCGCTGTTCCGGGGCGCCAAGGGCAACGAGTACAACATGAACGACACCAAGCCCTTCTTCGAGGTCGCCGACAGCGAGGGCGGACTCTTCGTCGGCGCCCGGCGCAACGCCGAGGAGGGCAAGTACTACTGGCGGATCACGCCCTATGTGATGCCGGCCTTCACCATGGTCCCGCCGCGCGGCGACCACCCCGTGCACGGCCACTTCTGGGTGCCGATCGACGACGAGAACTGCTGGACGTACTCCTTCGACTACCACCCCGTGCGCCCGCTCACCGAGACCGAACGGCAGGCGATGATCGACGGCCACGGCGTGCACAGCAAGAACATCCCGGGCACCTACCGGCCGATGGCCAACATGGACAACGACTATCTGATCGACCGGGAGGCGCAGAAGCGCGGCGAGACCTACTCCGGTGTGGCCGGCATCGCCATGCAGGACGCCTCGCTGCAGGAGAGCATGGGCCCGATCGTCGACCGCTCCAAGGAGCGCCTGGTGCCCGCCGACAGCGGGATCATCAAGGCCCGGCAGAAGCTGCGCAAGGCCGCCATCGCCCTGCGCGACGAGGGCGTGACCCCGCCCGGCGTCAACCCCGAGCACCACAAGGTGCGTTCGGCGGCGGTGGTGCTGCCGCAGGCCGAGTCCTTCCTGGACTCCTGCCGCGACGCGGTCAAGGTGACACCCGGCGTCCCGCAGGCCTCGGTGTGACATGACGACGCCCACCTTGCAGTTGAGCGAGAGCGCCCGCGCGGCCTCGGCGAGCGAGTCCCGGTACCGGATCGACGTACCGATCCGGCCCGCCCGCTCCGCCCGGGTCGTCGCCCTGGACGAGCGGGCGGCCACCGTCGCCCGCAACCTGGCGGCACGCCCCTGGGCCCATGCCCGCTTCTACACCAGCGACGGCGATGCACGGCTGCGTGAACTCGACGGCGCCGCCGCCCCGTTGGACGAGGTGCTGACCGGCACCGACGTGGTCGTCGTCCTCGCCACCGAGGACGGCGGCCGTGCGGCCGCCGCCGCGATCGGCAGGATCTGCGGGCGGCGGGGCATCACCACCGCCGGTGTGGTCCTGGGCGACGGCTTCGAGGCGGACGACGCGGTCGCCGCACTGCGGCCGTACGCCCGCGTCCTGCTGCTGTCCGCCGACGAGGCCGACGCCTTCGAACTGCTCACCGCACTCAGGGTCTAGGAGGCCCGGCACATGTCCGAGAAGGTCACACCGCGCGGTCTGCAGCGGATGAAGGACGAGGGCCGCAAGATCGTCGGCGTCGTCGCCTGGGACTACCAGATCGCGCGCATCGTCGACCGGGCGGGAGTGGAGCTGGTCTCCGTCGGCGACACCGTCGGCGTGAACCTGTGGGGCCACTCCAACCCCTTCGAGGTGACGATGGACGAGATGGTCGTCGTCGCCCGGGCGGTGCGGCGCGGTGTCGAACGGGCCCTGGTCAGCGTCGACTTCCCGTTCGGCCCGCTGCAGGAGGGCACGGACAGTGCCGTCCGCGCGGCGGTGCGGTTCGTCAAGGAGGCCGGGGTCGACCTGGTCAAGCTGGACGGCGCCGCCGACTTCCCCGAGGCCGTCGAGGCGATCACCCGCGCCGGCATCCCGGTCTTCGCGCAGTTCGGCATCACCCCGCAGACCGCGCTGCGCTACGGCGTCGAGTACCACGCGATCCCCTCCTCCGCCGACCAGGTGCCGGAGGAGATGAAGGACGCCATGATCGCCGAGGCGAAGCGGCTGGAGGACGCGGGCGCGGTCCTGCTGAACTTCACCAACTCCGGCCCGGTGGTGGGCGCCGCGGTCGCCGAGGCCGTCTCCGTCCCCGTGGTCGGCGGCTTCGGCGGCGGCCCCTGGCTCGACGGCCGGATGCGCATGGCCCACGCGGCCATCGGCTACGCCGCCTCGAACCTCGACGATCCCACGAAGACCTACGCCAACGTAGCCCGCACCACGCTGGAGGCGATCACCGCCTACGCGGCGGACGTCCGGGCCGCGCGCCAGGTCGCCGGCGGTGTTCCCGTCCCGCCGGCGACCTGAACCTCGCTCAGAAAGGGAGTACGACATGTCCACGGCCGTCATCGACGGGATCGGCACGCCTAACGAGGTCACCGGTCCGGGGTCGTGCCTGTTGTTGTTCTCGCCCGGTGGCCGTGTGCGCATGGCGCACGCGATCACCGCCTACGCGACGGACGTTCGGGCCGCGCGCCAGGTCGCCGGCGGTGTTCCCGTCCCGCCGGCGACCTGAACCTCGCCCAGAAAGGGAGTACGACATGTCCACGGCCGTCATCGACGGGATCGGCACGCGCTACGAGGTCACCGGCTCGGGGCCACCCCTGCTGATGTTCTCGCCCGGTGGCTTCGACTCGAGCCTGGAGAGCTGGCGCACGGTCGGCGTCTATCGTCGGCTGCGCCTGCTCGACCACCTCGGCGAGAAGTTCACCTGCATCACCTTCGACCGGCGCGAGTCGGGCCGCTCCGGCGGCCGGCTGGAGCGGATCTCGTGGGCGGACTACGTCCGTCAGGGCGTCGGCCTCCTCGACCATCTCGGCATCGGGCAGGCCCACTTGATGGGCGGCTGCGTCGGCTGCTCCACCGTGGCGTCGGTCGCGGTGGCCCACCCCGAACGCGTCCTGAGCATGGTGCTGTACTCACCGGCCGGAGGCGTCAAGTACCGCATGAAGCAGCACGAGCGCTTCCAGCGTCATCTCGCCTACGTCGACGAACACGGCCCGCAGGCGGTCGTGACCCTGGCCCGCGGCACCGACGAGGGCTTCACCAAGGACCCCCGGGTCGGCCCGTGGGCCCAAGTGATCCGCACCGACACGGAGTTCGCCGACAGCTACGCCCGCACGGACCCCGCCCGCTACCGCTCCACGGTGTCCGGCATGGCCCGCCTGCTGTTCGACCGCGACACGGTGCCGGGCCCCGAGCCCGAGGACCTGCTCGCTCTCGACGTACCGGCGCTGATCGTGCCGGGCCAGGACACCTCGCACGCGCCGTCGGCCGCGCGGTACTTGCAGGAGTGCCTTGCGGACAACGAGTACTGGGACGTCCCGGTGGCCGAACAGACGGAAGAGACCGCGCCCGCACGGGTGTTGGAGTTCCTGTCCCGGAAGCCGGCGTGAAGAACGGCGCGGCCACGGCTTCGAAGCCGTGGCCGCGCCGTTCTGTTCAGCCCTGCGAGGCGACCCGCTCCAACTCGGCGATCTGCGCCAGCCTGCGCGCATGCACACCCCCGTTGAACGGCGTGCTCAGCCACACCTCCACGATCTCCTCCGCCACCTCCGGCGCGAGGACCTTCGCCGCGAGGACGAGGACATTGGAGTCGTTGTTGCCCCGGGAGATGCGCGTGCTCCACAGGTCGTGGCAGAGCCCGGCCCGTATCCCGCGGAGCTTGTTGCAGGCGATGGTCTCCCCGAGCCCGCTGCCGCCGAGAACGATGCCGCGGTCGACGCGGCCGTCGGTCACCTCGCGGCAGACATCCGCGCACAGCGGCGGATAGTCCACCGTCCCGTCGGAGTGACTGCCCCGATCATCGACGATGTGCCCGGCGGCCGTGAGCCAGTCGGTGAGCCGGGTCTTCAGGGCGAAACCGTTGTGGTCGGCGGCGATGGCGATGCGCATCGGTGTCCCTTCGGCGGGTCGGGCGGCAGGCGGTCGGGTGGTGAGGCGGTCGGGGGGTCTGGCGGTCTGGCGGCAGGCGGTCTGACGGTCGGGCGGTCTGGCGACAGGCGGTGAGGCGGCAGGCGGCAGGCGGTGAAGCGGTCGGGTGGTCACGCGGCAAACGGTCGGGCGGTCTGCGGTGAGGCGGCAGGCGGTCTGACGGTCCGGTGGTCTGGTGGTGAGGCGGTCGGGTGGTCTGGCGGTGCGGCGGTCGGGGGTCTGGCGGTCGGGCGTTGAGGCGGTCTGGCGGTCGGGTGGTGAGGCGATCGGGTGGTCAGGCGGCAGGCGGCAGGCGGCAGGCGGTCGGGGGTCTGGCGGCGAGGCGGTCGAACGGTCGGACGGTCACGCGGCAGGCGGTCGGGCCGTCACGCGGTCACGCGATGAGGCAGTCAGGCAGGCACGCTGCGGTCACGCGGTCAGTGTGCGGGTCGTCTCTGCGAACAACTCCTCCAGCGGCAGAGGCCGTTCGAGGATCCGTTGGTCGATCGCATGCCGCATCAGCCGCTCCAGCACGGCGCGGTTGGGCTCGATCCCGTACGGCAGTGGATCCGTGCCGGTCGCGTCCATGACCCGCCGGTACATGCGGTCGGTGGGGGAGTCGCCGGCGCCGGCCCGCAGCCGGTCCACGTACAGCCCCTTGGCGCGGGCGAACGCGTCCAAGACGTCCGCCCCCAACTCCGGCCGCTCGGCGAGCAGTTCGTCCCGGATCACCACCAGGTGGTTGATCGGGTACAGCCCGCGTTCGCGCAGCGCCGCCAGTCCGGCCCGTTCGGCGTCGGGGATCAGCGGGACCAGCGCGGACGACTCGGGCCTGGGGCCGATCACCGCGGCCAGGTCACCGTCGATCACGGACTCCTCCAGCGAGCGCCCCGCCTCCAGCGGTACGACGTTCGCCGGCGGCCGGAACTCGGCCACGTGCTCGTCCCCGGACAGCACCCAGGTCACCTTGTCGAGGTCGACGCCGTACTCCTCGGCGAGGACCGCACGCGCCCAGACCCCGGTTGTCACCGTGTAGCCCCGGCTGACGCCGACCCTGCGGCCCTCCAGGTCCTTGGGCTCGCGCACTCCGGACGACGGGTCGTAAAAGATCGCGCCGTGATGGAAGCCGCGCACCAGGAAGGCGGGCACGGCCGTGAAGCGCGCGCCGTGCGCCTTCGCCACCAGATACGTGGTCAGCGCCATCTCGCTGATGTCGAACTCGTTCTCGCGCACCATCCGCCGGAACGCCTGCACCAGCACCGGCACTTCCTCGAACTCGAACGCGAAGCCGTGGGGCGTCACCGCCCCGGTCTTGAGCGCCTCGTTGTTGCCCTGGGTACGGGTCACTGTCCTGAGCTGAGGTATCACCATGCGCCGAAAGGTAGCATGGTTAGTCCATTCGTCCATAGACTGTCGTCACCCCCGAACGTGAGGAGACGACGTCATGGCGGAACAGGTGCTGGCGGCCGTACGGACGGCGCCCGGCCGGACCGAGCTGAGGGAGTTCCCGATGCCGGACATACCCGACGACGGGGCCCTGCTGAAGGTGGAGGTCGCCGGGATCTGCGGCACGGACGTGAAGATGTACGGCAAGCCGCCCTTCCCCGACCCGGTGATCATGGGGCACGAGAACGTGGGCGTCATCGCGAAGGCGGGACGCACCTTCACCGAACGCAAGGGCCTCGCGGAGGGCGACCGTATCTTCGTCGAGCACTACGTCGGCTGCTTCCGCTGCGAGTGGTGCCACCGGGGCGAGTACCGCCACTGCGAGGCCACAGACTGGCGCACCAACCCCGACGCCCGCCGCTACGGCTACACCTCGGCAGACAACCCGGGCCGCCTGTGGGGCGGCTTCTCGCAGTACCTCTACCTGCCGTGGAACGCGGTGACGCACCGCGTGCCGGACGGCGTCTCGGCCGAACTCGCGGGCCTGGTCACCCCGTTGTCGAACGGCATCGAGTGGGCCCTGGTCACCGCGGGTGTCGGCTACGCCTCCACCGTCCTGATCCAGGGCCCCGGCCAGCAGGGCCTGTCCCAGGTCGTCGCCTGCAAGCAGGCGGGCGCCTCCCTCATCATCGTCACCGGCACCACCAGGGACGCCGCGCGGCTGTCCCTGGCCAGGGAGCTGGGCGCCGACCACGTCATCGACGTGACCCAGCAGGACGCGCTCACCGCCGTCCTGGAGATCACCGGCGGCCGGGGCGTCGACGTCGTCCTGGACTGCACGGCGGGCGCCGGTACCGCCCCCGTCCTGCTCGGCATCGACGCCCTCAAGCGGCGCGAGGGCGTCATGGTCGCCCAGGGCGAGCTGGCCGCCTTCCCCGACTTCCCCATGAAGAAGCTGACGGAGAAGTCGATCGCCCTCAAGAGCGCCCGCGGCCACAGCTACCGCGCCTGCGAACTCGCCCTGGAGCAGCTCGCGTCGGGCCGCTTCCCGCTGGAGAAGCTGAGCACCCACAGCTTCCCGCTCGCCGAGGCCGACCGTGCCATCCGTACCGTCGGCGGCGAGAGCGGCGAGGACGCCGTGCACGTCTCCCTGCTGCCCTGGGCGGCGGCATGAGCATCGTCGTCCGCGATCCCCGCCGCGCCGACCGCGCGACCGTCGACGCCTTCGCCGAGTTCGGCGTCGCCACCGTCCACGAGGCCCAGGCGCGCACCGGCCTGCTCGACCCTGCGCTGCGGCCCGTCTGGTCGGGCGCGCACATCGCCGGCACCGCCGTGACCGTCAGCGTGCCGCCCGCCGACAACTGGATGATCCATGTCGCGGTCGAGCAGTGCCGCGACGGCGACGTCCTCGTCGTGGCCCCCACCTCTCCTTCCGAGGCGGGCTACTTCGGCGACCTGATCGCCACCGCAGTCGCCGCACGCGGAGTGCGCGGCCTGGTCATCGACGCGGGCTGCCGCGACGTCGCCGACCTCAAGAGGATGGGCTTTCCCGTGTGGGCGCGGCACATCAGCGCCTTCGGCACGGTCAAGGAGACCCTCGGTGACGTGAACACCCCGATCGTCTGCGCCGGACAGCGGATCGCGCCCGGCGACGTGATCGTCGCCGACGACGACGGCGTGGTGGTCGTGCCCCGGCTCGAAGCGACCGCCGTGCTCGCGGCGTCCCGCGTCCGCGAGGAACGGGAAGCCGCACTGCGCAAACGCTACGCGAGCGGTGAACTCGGCCTCGACATCAACGACATGCGCGAGCGACTGGCCCGCAAGGGCCTGACCTACGTCGACCGGGAGCCGACCGATGATCATTGACATCCACGGCCACTACACGACGGCCCCGCCGCAGCACCAGGCCTTCCGCGATGCACAGTTGGCCCGGCTCGCCGACCCGTCGCTCCCCGCCCCGCAGCCCGCGGCGATCAGTGACGACGCCATCCGGGAGAGTGTCGAGCACAACCAGCTCAAGGTTCTGCGGGAGCGCGGCGCCGACCTCATGCTCTTCTCGCCGAAGGCCTCCGGCATGGCACACCATGCGCCGGACCCGGCCACCGCCCGCGACTGGGCCCGCGCGAACAACGACCTCGTCCGGCGCGTCGTCGGCCTGTTCCCCCAGCACTTCGCGGCCGTCTGCCAGCTGCCCCAGACCGCGAACGGCCCGCTCGACGACGCGATCGCCGAACTGCGCCGCTGCGTGGAGCAGTTGGGCTTCGTCGGCTGCAACCTCAACCCGGACCCGTCCGGCGGCCACTGGAACGCACCGCCGCTGACGGACCCGTACTGGTACCCGCTCTACGAGATGATGACCGAGCTGGACGTCCCCGCGATGATCCACGTCTCGACGTCCTGCAACCCCAACTTCCACACCCTGGGCGCCCATTACCTCAACGCGGACACCTCCGCCTTCATGCAGTTCGTCGAGGGCGACCTGTTCGACCGCTTCCCGACGCTCAGGTTCGTCATCCCGCACGGCGGCGGGGCGGTGCCGTACCACTGGGGCCGCTACCGCGGACTGGCCGTCCGGATGGGCCGCCCCGACCCGGCCCAACACCTCAGGAACAACGTCTACTTCGACACCTGCGTGTACCACCAGCCGGGCATCGATCTGCTGCATCGTGTGGTCGGCACCGACAACATCCTGTTCGCTTCGGAGATGCTGGGTGCGGTGCGCGGGGTCGACCCGGCGACCGGGATCGCCTGGGACGACACCAAGCAGTACGTCGACCGGGCTTCACTCACCGACGAGCAGCGCAGGAAGGTCTTCGAGACCAACGCCCGGCGCGTGTACCCGCGGCTGGACGCACGACTGACGGCGGAAGGCAGGTAGCCCACACCCATGTCCCGACTCCGACTCACCTTCGCCTGCGGCGACTACGACCGCACCCGCGCCCTGGAAGAGGGCACGGTCCGACCCGACGGCATCGAGCTGACGTATCTGCGCCTGCCCGTCGAGGAGACGTTCTTCCGGATGATGCGCCACCAGGAGTTCGAGGTGGCGGAGATGTCCCTGTCCTCGTACGTCCTGTCCCTGCGAAACGACCCCTCGCCCTTCGTGGCCCTGCCCGTCTACACCTCGCGGATGTTCCGCCACGGAGCGCTGTACTGCCATGCCGACTCCGGCATCACCACGCCCGAGGACCTCAGGGGCAAGCGGATCGGCACCCCCGAGTACCAGCTGACCGCCTGTGTCTGGATGCGCGGCATCCTCGCCGACCGCCACGACGTGCCCGTCGACTCCGTCAGCTACTTCACCGGCGGACAGGAGACGCCGGGACGCATCGAGAAGGCGGGCGTCGACCTGCCGGACTCGCTGCGCATCAGCCGTATCCCCGAGGACCGCACGCTCGCGCAGATGCTCGCCGAGGGCGAGATCGACGCCCTGTGCACTCCCCGCGTGCCGAGCCCCTTCACGGCGGGGGATCCGCGCGTGCGACGGGTGTTCCCGGACGTCGTCGCCGCGGAGAAGGAGTACTACGCTGCGACCGGCATCTTCCCGGTCATGCATGTCGTGGTGATCCGCCGGGACGTCTACGACCGGCACCGCTGGGTCGCGCAGTCCCTGTACAAGGCGCTGCTGTCCGCCAAGGACGCCGCCTACGACACCCTCTACGACACCTCGGCCCTGCGCTTCATGCTGCCCTGGCTGACACCCCAGCTGGAGGAGGCCCGGGAGCTGATGGGCCGGGACTACTGGTCCTACGGCGTCGAGGGCAACCGGGAGACCCTCGCGACCTTCCTGCGCTACCACCACGAGCAGGGGCTGTCCGCCCGGAGGTGGGAGCCGGAGGAACTGTTCGCCCCTGAGTCGCTGGAGGCGGCGGTCATCTGACGGGCAAGGCACTTCGGCCGGAGCGAGGGCGGTAAGCCCTGACTCCGGCCGGCTGCTTCGTCAGGCCGACGTCACGGCGTCGGTGCGGGCCGTCAGCAGGGTCTTGAGCGGCGTCGCGGGATCGGCCGCCAGGGCGGCCGGGACGGTCCTGCCGTCCGTGAGGGCCTTGCGGACCGCCATGTAGTCGGCCGGGCTGTTGACCGCGTCCACCGCCAGGAGCTCGCCCCGGCGGTAGTAGAGGACGGAGAACCGCTCGTCGTCCGGCTCACCCCGTACGACGTACTCGTCGTATCCGGCCGCAAGCCCCGCGATCTGCAGCTTCAGATCGCCCTGGTACGACCAGAACCAGGGCACCGTCCGCGCCGGTTCAGGCCTGCCGAGCAGCGTGGCGGCAGCGGCCGTCGCCTGCGCCACGGCGTTCTGCACCGACTCCAGCCGGATCCGGCCCAGCCCCGTCAGGGGGTGCGGCTGGACCGTGCAGTCCCCGGCGGCGGTGATGTGCGGATTGCTCGTACGGGCACAGGCGTCGACGACGATGCCGCCGTCGCACTCCAGCCCCAGCTGCTCGGCGAGTTCGGTGCGGGGCACGACACCGACCCCGACCAGCACGAGGTCGGCGGGCAGCGTCGAGCCGTCGCTCAGCCGTACCGCGCCCACGCGGCCGTCCGTTCCCTCGAAGCCGGTGACACCGGTCGACAGCAGCACCCGGGTGCCGCGCCGCCGGTGCGCCTGCAGATAGAACTCGGAGACCACGGGCGCGACCGCGCGGGCGATCAGACGGTCGGCCGCCTCGACGACGGTGACGTCCTTGCCGAGCCCGCGGGCCACGGCGGCGGCCTCCAGGCCGATGAACCCGCCGCCGACGACCACGACGCGGGAGGCGGAGCCGAGCCGGGTGCGCAACTCGGCGGCGTCGTCACGGTCCCGCAGCGAACAGATGCCGTCCAGCCCGGCGCCGGGGACGTCGAGCCGCCGGGGTCCGGCTCCGACGGTGAGGGCCAGCCGGTCGAAGGACAGGGTGCGTCCGCCGGAGGTCCGGGCCGCTCCGGAGCCCGGGCGGCCGGAGCCGGCGAGCGTGATCCCGGTGACGCGTTCCCCGCTGACGAGATCGATGCCCGCGTCGGCGTAGTAGGCGGGCGAACGGAAGGCCAGGGACTCGGCGTCGGCGTGGCCGGCCAGGAACTCCTTGGACAGCGGCGGCCGCTGATACGGCGGATGGCGCTCCTCGCCCACCAGCGCGATCGGTTCCATGTCTCCCAACTGCCGCAGGGAGACCGCCAGTTGGAGACCTGCCTGGCTGGCACCGACGATGAGCGTTCCGCCCGTCATTGCGTGACCCCTCTCGACCCCCGGTTAATGTCATACCATTATACCAAGGTGGAGGGTAAAAAGAAGGGCGGGCCGGGAACGCCAACGTCCCCGGCCCGCACCCGCCCCTTGGGCCTACCGCCCGGACCGCACCACGGTCACGTCCGCCGCCCGCACCCACTCGACACGGTGGCCGTACTGGATCTCGTAGTAGAGGTCCTTGCCCCGCACCACCTTGTGCGAGTCGGTGGTGAAGGTGACCGCGTAGTAGTACTCGCCCGGCATCACATCACCGACCACGTACTTCTGGCCCTTCGGCAGCGTGTACGGCAGCGGAGAGACGGACTGGACCGGCACACCCGCCGGATACGCCGACGCCTCCGGATAGGCACGGCCGTACACCGGGACGCTGTCCACACCCGGCTTGGGGGTCACCACGAAGCCGGACGCGTTCACCGCGGTCGGGTGCTTCTTCGGGTTCTTGAACCACGCCTTCTGACCGAGGTACCAGATCGCCGTCCAGTCGCCCCAGTGACCGGCGACCGCGTACTGCTGGCCCGTGGAGACCCGTGAGGACACGTCGTTGACGTCGATCGTGGACGGGCCGGTGCCGTGCGCGCCGACGTCCTTGATCAGGGCCGAGTTCTCGTCGTGGTCGGAGTAGAGCCGCACCTCACTGGAGCCGTGCGCCGCACAGGGCTCGTCCTTGGTGACACAACCGGTGTACTCCGGCTGGTTGGACGCGTAGTCGGGCAGGATCGTCACCAGCCCGCCGCTCTTGCCCGCGGTCCGCTTGAAGGGGTGGCCCAGCAGGTCGAAGTAGTGCCGCCAGTCCCAGTACGGGCCGGGGTCGGTGTGCATCCCGGGGATGGTCGAGGTCGTCGGCCCCGGCACGTTCTCATGGCCGAGGATGTGCTGCCGGTCCAGCGGGATGCGGTACTTCGCGGCGAGGTACTTCACCAGCCGCGCGGACGAGCGGTACATCGCCTCCGTGTACCAGGCGTCGGGCGAGACGAGGAAGCCCTCGTGCTCCAGACCGATCGACCTGGCGTTGACGTACCAGTTGCCCGCGTGCCAGGCCACGTCCTTGGCCTTCACATGCTGGGCGATGAACCCGTCCGTGGAGCGCAGGGTGTAGTTCCACGACACATAGGTGGGGTCCTTGATCAGATTCAGTACGCCGTCCCAGGCGCCCTCGGTGTCATGGATGACGATGTACTTGATGCTCTGCGCGGCCGGGCGGTCGCCCAGGTCGTGGTTGCCGTAGTCGCCGTCCCCGAACTCCTCGTACGGCGCCGGAATCCACTCGCAGGACACCGACTTCGGGCACTCGGTGCCCTCGTTCGAGACCGTGCGCAGACCCGTCCTGCTGATCTGCGCGGTGTCGGGGGCGAGCCCCGGCCGGGCCGCCAGGGCGACCTGCTGCCCCGCGTCCGTGGTGCGCCGCTCGCCGGTGCGGATGACGTCGTACACGTCGTTCGCGTACGCCGCCGCCGTCGCGGTGTCGTCCGCGCCGGAGAAGCGTGCCACCGCGCCGTACCAGTCCGCCGGGTCCGCGCTGAGCGGCTCACCCAGGTCCTTCTGGGCGGCGGCCAGCAGCGCGGCACCGCCCGCCACGTTCGCGGCCGGGTCCGTACGCAGCTTCTCGGCACTCAGCCCGGTGAGGCCGGCCGCCTTCGGCAGGGTCCGGAGGCGGGCCGGGAGCTGGGAGTTCGCCGGCACCTCGGTGTCCGGGTGCAGGGCGGGCCGGGCCGAGTCCCCGCGGGGGTCCTCGGTGCCCTCGCTGTGGTGCGAGGCGGCGGCGAGTGCGGTGTGGGCGTCGGTGAGATGCATCGGGCCGTACCCGCCGGAGACACTCGGCGCCCCCTCGTGGGCGTCCCAGCGCGACTGCAGATAGGAGACGCCGAGCAGCACGCTCTGCGGTACGTGGTACTCGGCGGAGGCGGACGCGAACGCCGACTGCAGTCGGTTCGCGCTTGTGGAGGACTGGGCCTCGGACGGGGCCGCGCCGAGCAGCGGCAGCAGCAGCGCCGCGGTGGCGAGAGCGCCCGCGGTTCTGCGGGCGCGTCTGTGACCGGATGCGGACGTGGGGTCGGGGGCGGATTCTCGCAATGCAGCCTCCAGGGACGGACGAGCGTGACGGGGCGTGCAGGGCCGAACGGGTGCGTCTGTGTTACCCGCTGGCAGATGATCCGTCAATCATGCCCAGAGGCAGCAGATTTCCCACGTCAACACGAGGATGGGGGAGTTTCGCGGCGGCGCCGTGCGGGCCTGCGGGGCGTCAGTGGCGTACACCAATGGCCCCGCACAAAGGTTTTTGCAAAGACAAAAGGCCCGCGGTGCGCACCCCCCGTGCGCATCGCGGACCTTCGTCCCCCTCAGCGAGTGCCGACCGCCGCGCGTACGGCCCTGCGGGCCAGCTGGCAGTCGTCGTGCAGCCGCCTCAGCAGCAGCCGCTGTTCCTCGCCGGACGGCGCAGCACCCGGGTGGGCCGTGCCCGGTGCCGCCGGGGCCGTGTCGTGCATCGAACGCTGCACGGCCGTCTCGTAGGTGCGGATCTCCCGGGTCAGCACCAGCATCAGGTTCACCAGGAAGGCATCGCGCGAGGCCGGGCCCGCCGACTGCGCGATCTGGCTGATCTGACGACGGGCCACCGGGGCGTCACCCAGCACCGACCACAGCGTCGCCAGGTCGTAGCCCGGCAGGTACCAGCCCGCGTGCTCCCAGTCCACCAGCACTGGACCGGCCGGTGAGAGCAGGATGTTCGAGAGCAGTGCGTCGCCGTGGCAGAACTGGCCCATGCCCTGCCGACCCGAGGTGTGCGCGATGCCGTGCACCAGTTTCTGCAGGTCGCCCATGTCGCGGTCGGTCAGCAGGCCCAGTTCGTGGTAGCGGGAGATGCGGGCCGCGTAGTCGAGCGGGGCGTCGAAGGTGCCGGCCGGTGGCCGCCAGGCGTTGAGCCGGCAGACCGCGCCGAGCGCCATCCTGATGTCCGCGCGCGGCGGGGCCTCGGCCGGGTGCCGCTGCAGTGCCGCGACCCGCCCCGGCATCCGCTCGATGACCAGGGTGCAGTTGTCCGGGTCCGCCGCGATCAGCCTCGGCACCCGCACGGGCGGGCGGTGCCGGACGAACGAGCGGTACGCCGCTATTTCGTGGCGGATCCGCTCGGCCCAGGCAGGGGAGTGGTCGAGTAAGCATTTGGCGACGGCCGTGCTGCGCCCGGTCGTGCCGACCAGGAGCACGGACCGGCCACTGCGGCGCAGCACCTGCACCGGAGCGAACTCCGGACAGATCCGGTGCACCGACGCGATGGCGGTACGCAGCTGGGCGCCCTGGGGGCCGGACAAGTCGAGTCTCCCGCTGAGCGGTTGGGTGCCGATCCCCGGCATACGCCGCGGCCGGCCCGCGCCGAGCGCGGGGGCCGCCGGACGGGCCCCGGGGTCGAGATACGGGCCGCTGTCCGCCGGGCGGGGGCGCAGCGACCGGGGCGGTGCGGACACGGAGGACGATGCTGCGTACATGGGCGAAACAGATCCCTTCGTGTGCCTGCGACGACAATGCGCTACCCGGCCCGGCCCCTTGGGTGCACCCTGGGGAATGCACCCCGTCTTGCGACAGGCGACCGGGTCGGGGTGGCGCGTTCCTACCTGACACCCGTCGGCCAGTGGCACACCATCTGGCGGACCCTGGCGAACCCTGGCGAATAGTCGCCCGGCAACTTGCACCGGGCTACTGTCAACTCAGCCGAGAACCTGGGGGCTTGACGTGAGCGGACAACCCAACACCCGCCTTGCGGACCTGTTCGGCCTGGCCGGCTGGTCCAAGGGGGAACTCGCGAGGCTGGTCAACCGGCAGGCGGCGGCCATGGGCCACCCCCAGCTGTCGACCGACACCTCCCGGGTGCGGCGTTGGATCGACATGGGAGAGATCCCGCGCGATCCGGTGCCGCGGGTGCTGGCGGCCCTGTTCACCGAGCGTCTCGGCCGTGTCGTGACCATCGAGGACCTCGGTCTGGTCCGGCACGGGCGTGTGGGGAAACGGCAGGACGCCGGGAGTGCGGAACATCCCGACGGTGTGCCGTGGGCGCCCGAGCGGACTGCGGCGGTCCTCACCGAATTCACGGGAATGGACCTCATGCTCAACCGACGCGGCTTGGTGGGTGCGGGTGTCGCGCTCACCGCGGGATCCGCACTCAGCAGCGCCATGTACGACTGGCTGCACACCGATCCGACCCTCTCCGCCGACGCTCCCGACTACGACAATCCCCTGCACGCCGACCCCGCTGGGTTCGACCGCTTCGAGGCCGCCCCCATCGGGTCGCAGGAGATCGAGGAACTGGAGCGCTCGGTCGAGGTCTTCAGGGCCTGGGACGCCGCCCGCGGCGGCGGGCTGCAGCGCAAGGCAGTCGTCGGCCAGCTCAACGAGGTGGGCGGCATGCTCGCCTACCGTCACCCCGACCATCTCCAGCGGCGCCTGTGGGGCGTCGCCGCCAACCTCGCCGTCCTCGCGGGCTGGATGTCGCACGACGTCGGCCTGGAGCCCACGGCCCAGAAGTACTTCGTCATCGCCGCCCATGCGGCCCGTGAGGGCGGCGACCGGCCACGCGCCGGGGAGGCGCTCTCCCGAGCGGCTCGCCAGATGGTGCACCTCGGCCGGCCCGACGACGCACTCGACCTGATGAAGCTCGCCCAGTCGGGCTCCGGCGAAGAGGTGCTGCCGCGCACCAGGGCGATGCTCTACACCATCGAGGCCTGGGCACAGGCCTCCATGGGCAAGGGCCAGGCGATGCGCCGCACGCTCGGCCTGGCGGAGGACCTCTTCGTCTCCGACAACGGCGACGTGCCGCCGCCGAGCTGGATGCAGATGTTCAAGGAGGAGGACCTCTACGGCATGCAGGCCCTGGCCTACCGCACGCTGGCCGAGCACGAGCCGGGAGCGGCCGCGCACGCCCAGCACTACGCGGAGAAGGCCCTGGCCCTGCGGGTCGACGGACGGCAGCGGTCGAAGATCTTCGACTTCCTGTCCATGGCCTCGGCCTGCTTCATCGCCGACGACCCGGAACAGGCGGACCGGTACGCACGCCTGGCCCTGATGTCGATGGGAACCAACTCCTCCCACCGCACCTGGGACCGGCTGCGCCAGATGTACCGGCTCACCGCGGAGTACTCCAGCTATCCGAAGATCCATGAGTTGCGGGAGGAGATCAAACTGTCGCTGCCGAGGGCGGCGAAGGGCAGCAGCGCACGGGTATAGGGGGTCCGTGCAGCTGAGGCCGCTTCGTCACGCCGTCCGGGTCGATACCGCTCGGCGGCGGTTCACAGCACCCTCGCGACGAGTACGCACGCGTCGTCGTTCCGTTCGGCCGCGCCGAACTCCTCCACGACCGTCCGTGCGCAGTCCTGCGCGGTCCGGGCCCCGCCGAAGCGGGGGGCCAGGTCGAGGAGCCGGTTCACGGTCTGCGTGACCGTGTGCCGGGGCACCAGCCCGTCGGTGTGCAGCAGCAGCAGGTCGCCCGGCTCGAGGGTCTCTTCGGCCTGCTCGTAGGAGGCGACCGAGGTCGCACCGAGCAGCACACCGCCCGGTGCGTGCAGCATGCGCCCCGTCCCGCCGCGGAACAGCAGCGGGGCGGGGTGCCCGGCCTGCGCCCAGGTCAGCGTGCGGGTCTCGGGGCGGTAGCGGCAGCAGACGGCGCTGCCGAGGGCGGGCTGCACGGTGGCGTCGAGCAACTGGTTGAGCCAGGTCATCAGTTGCCCGGGCGCGGTGCCGGCCATCGCCATGCCGCGCACGGCGCCCAGCAGTGTCGCCATGCCCGAGGTGACGGCGACGCCGTGTCCGGTGAGGTCGCCGACGCTCAGCAAAGTCTGGCCGTCGGGCAGTTCGAGTGCGTCGTACCAGTCGCCGCCGATCAGGTCGCTCGTCGTCGACGGCAGATGGCGGGCCGCCAGATCCAGCGTCTCGGGCCCCTTGTGCGGGAGCCGCAGGCTGCCGCGCCACGGCGGCAGCACGGCCTCCTGCAGCTCGACGGCGACCCGGTGCTCCGTCTGCGCGCGGTGCTGGTGGTGCTGGAGCGAGTCACGGGTCTCGCTCACCACCCGTTGGCTGCGGCGCAGTTCACTGACGTCGCGCAGCACGGCCCACATCGAGGCGGTGCTGCCGTCGGTGTCGAGCACCGGTTCGCCCATCATGTGCACCGTGCGCACCTCGCCGTCCGGCCGCACGATGCGGAACTCGCCGTCGATGGGCTTGGCGTCGATGAGGCAGTCCGTGACCATCGTCGTCAGCTTGGTGCGGTCCTCGTCCATGACCACGGCGGGCAGTTCGTCGAGGGTGAGCGGGGGAGCGGCGGGGTCACGGCCCAGGATGTGATACAGCTCGCCGGACCAACTCGCCTCGTCCGTCAGCAGGTTCCACTCGGCGCTGCCGACCCGGCTGAGCAGCGAGCCGCGCCGGGACGCGGGCGCCGCGGCCCGGGTCTGTGGTGCCTGGGGCACGGGGGACGGCCCGTCCCGCAGCTGCCCCAAGTGGGCGTCGAGGTCGGTGAGTTGGTGCAGTGCGAGGTCGTACAGCGCGCGCTGCCAGCGTTCCTGGGGGTCCGAGCCGTCGCCGTGTGCGTCGCGCCGTACCGCGTCCACGTCGCCCTTGAGCCGCCGCGTCTGCGATATCAGCGCGTCGACCGAGCCGCGTCCTGGCGGCTCGGCGGCTGGGCGATCCGCGGAGAGATGGGACGGCATGGCGCACTCCGAGGCGGGACGGTACGACCGGGCTGACTGCTCTGGGGACCGTTACGACTCTTGCACAGCCCGCGACCGCCTGTAAGGGGTTTGGCAAGACACGATCCGGTGGTGCTTCTGACATATGCCACCGTCCCCACGGAGGGGTCGTGCGGTGCGCATGGTGTACGTGCGACGGTCGAGCAAGTCGTAGGCAGCGTACGCGATTTGGGGTGCTGCCCGGAGCGTCGGTCGCATGTTCCATCACACGTTCGACGGCTGTCTGTTCCAGGGCGACCCGGGGCCTTCGGGGCGCACCGTGCGGGCTGCACGCCAAGCCGATCAAGGTGTGATGCAGGTCACATAAACTTGTAAGCGCTTCCCTGTAATGCGATCGGCATCAGCGGGGTCGTACAAGCATGGACATCACGCTCGAGCAGCCTGCCCGCGGCCGCCTCATCACCGCCGACGAGCAGGAGCTGCCCGCTCCGGTCACCTTGCGCTATGTCTCCACGGACCCGCTGGCCGTGCACCTCGACTTCCCGCCCGAGGTCTCCCTCGACGGCACGCCGGTCACCTGGACGTTCGGCCGCACTCTGCTGGACGAGGGGCTGCGCGGCCCGGCCGGCGCCGGTGACGTGCACATCTGGCCGTGCGGTCCCGCCCGCGTCGTCATGGAACTCCACTCGCCCCACGGCCTGGCCCTCATCCGGTTCGAAAAGGCAGTGCTGCAGCGGTTCCTGCTGCGCACCTACGCCGCGGTGCCGGCCGGCCAGGAGGACATCGGCGCGGCCGTCGAGGAGAGCCTGGGCTCGCTGTTCGGCAACGTGTGAACCGGTGCCCCCGGGCCGGTACGTCCGAGCCGGGGCCACCGGATCGTTCAGTAGCGCAGGATGCCCGCGATGCCGGTGGCGTCGCCGAGCATCCCGTCGGGGACGAAGCGCACGTCCGCGCCCGTCTCCAGGCACTGCTCGACGATCTCGTCCACGATGTCCTCGCGCGCGTCGAGGTCGCCGCTCTCGGCGGGCACCAGATGGTCGCCGTGCGCGTCGCGCATCGTCACGCGGTAGTTCTCCTCGACGGCGAGCAGCCGGACGCGACCCTCGCGGGCGCTCTGCCAGACCTCGTCGACACCGGCCGCGAACGCCTTGCGGCCACGGGCCGTTTCGAGCTCCCGGGCCACCGCGTCGCTGCTCTTGCGGGCCACGGATTCGATCACGGGCCGGATCGCCTGCCACACGGCGTCCGGGGTGCCGTGCGCGAGACCGCCGTGCGGCACGTGCACCGCCTCCTTGGTCGCGCCGCCCACCTCGTCCAGCACCGACAGGGCGGCCGGATCGCCGGTGACGTAGAGCGGCCGGGGGGACTCGCGCAGGACCATGCCCATCGCGGTGTCGGCGTCGCGCAGGAAGTGGCGGGTGTCCTCGTCGCGGAAGGTGCTCGGCATGTCGCCGATCCGCTCCTGCCGCTCGGCGTCGAAGTTCTGCGGGCGCCTGGTCAGCGGGAATCCGCCGGCGCCGTCCTCCGTGACCCGGTCCGCGCCTCCGCTCCAGAGCGTGGCCCGGTCGGCGGAGACCGACAGCACCCAGAACGGCCGCTCGGCGGCCTGTGCGGAGACGAGGTTGCGGGTGAGGAAGGTGTCGGAGAGCACCACCCGCTCCGGGACGGTACGGCCGAGCGACCACACCTGGTGCTCGCCCGGAGCGGCGAAGATCACCAGACCGTCCTCGGCATGCGTGAGATCCACCTCCGTGAGTGCCTGGTCGAGCTGACGGACCACGTCCAGGCGGCGCTCCCGCGTCACCGCGGGATCGGCCTCCAGTTGCTTCTTGGCCTCGGCCACCACATTGCGCAGCCGGACCGGATCCTGGGTGTTCTCGGGCTCGCGGCGATGCGTCGGCGTCAGCACGGACACGGCCGGATAGACGCGCGGGCGCCGGAGCTCGGACAGCGTTGACGGACTCAGGTCGTGCTCCATAACAGCACCATAGGACCGTTTCGCCGATCGGGCATTAGGGGCAGGAACGGCAGACACACGGGCGTTTCACACGGCGCGGACTACCGTCGGTCGCCGACCGGTTCGATCACCGCGATGTTCCCCTGCGCCACGGCGCACAGGGTCTGTGTACCGGCGTCGTCGATCGTGACCACGTCGCAGCGGGAGACGACCCGGGTGCGGCCGGCCCGCACCACCTGGGCGTGGGCGCGCAGCAGCCGGCCGGTGGCCGGGCGCAGATAGTCGACGGTGAAGCCGGACGTGATCACATCCGTCCCGACGACGGTCGCCGCGGCGAGCGTCAGCGTGTTGTCGGCCGCGTAGGAGAGCACACCGCCGTGGACGAAGCCGTACTGCTGGAGCAGGTCCTCGCGGATGTCCAGCTCCACCGTGGCCTCGCCGTCGCCGAAGGCCGTCACGCGCGCGCCGAGCAGCCTGCTGAACGGCTGTTCCGCGAGGGCCTTTCGGGCCAGCTCCAGATCCGTCGTCCCACCCACGTCCCCACCTCACTTCACCTGTGAAGTGAGGGTGGCGCGAACGCGTGCCGTCTGTCAACATCGGCCCATGTCCGAGCCTGATCAGCGGCTTTTCTTCCTGTTGCAGCGGGCGGCGCACCGGCTGCGCACCGCGGTCGACCGGCGCTGCCTGGCCGTCGCCCACGTGACCACCGCACAGCTCGGCGCGCTGTACGCGGTGCGGGACCGGCCGGGGATCACCCAGCAGGAGCTGGCCCGCGTCCTCGGCCTGCGGGAGTCCGCGGTCACCGCGCTCGTCGGCCGGCTCACCGCGGCCAACCTGCTGCACAAGCAGGCGCACCCCCGTGAACACCGGGCCGTGGTCCTGGAGTTGACCGACGCGGGGACCGCTGCCCTGAACGCCGCGGAGCCGGAGGTCGACCGCTTCAACGCGGAGTTGCGGGCGCTGCTCGGCGACGACGGGTTCGTACGGACGGCCGAGGCCCTGCACCGTCTCGCGTACTGGGAGATCTGAGGCGCAGCCGGGAGAGCCGGGCCGCCCCGGACGTCAGTGTTCGTCCTCCTCCGGCCCGCAGGAGCTGCCGGTCGGCGGCAGGCTGCCGTACAGCAGGAAGGCGTCGACCTTGCCGTGCACGCACTTGGAGGAAGCGTAACCGGTGTGCCCCTCGCCCTTGTTGTCGAGCACCACGGCCGAGTCGCCGAGCCGTTTCGCCGTCTCCACGGTCCAGCGGTACGGCGTCGCCGGGTCACCGCGGGTGCCGACGAGCAGCATTCTGGGCGTGTGGAGGTCCCGTACGTCCTCGCGGATGTAGTCGGTGCCCTTGGGGCGGCCGTAGCACATCAGCAGTTCGGTCAGGCGGTAGCGGCCGAAGACCGGTGATGCCTGCTCGTACTCGGTGCGCAGCCTGCCGAGTTCCCTGACGATGGTGGCCGCGGCCGGACGGTCGGGGTCGTCCGCGCAGTTGATCGCCATCAGGGCCGCCGGAAGGTTGTCGAGCGGTACGTCGTTCTCGTCGACCAGTCCGTCGTGCCGCTGCTGCCGCACGGGCAGACCCGCGCCGCCGCTCGCGAAGGCCATGACGCCGCGGGTGTCGCCGTCCTCCACGAGTTCGGCGATCGCGCGCTCCAGCGAGGGCCACAACTGCTTGCTGTAGAGCGCCTGGCTGATCGCGCCCACGAGATCCTGTCCCGTGAACTCCTGGCCGAAGTCCGTGGGCACCGGATCCTCGTCGAGGGAGTGGACGAGCCGTACGACCTGCTCCCGGGCGTCGCGCGCGTCCTGGCCGAACGGGCAGGCGATGTCCTCAGCGCACCAGTCGATGAAGTCGTCGAGTGCCGTCTGCTGCCCCTCGGCGCCCGCGACCCCCTGCTCGGACATCGGCTCGGTGAGCGTGTCCACCCCGTCGAGCACCAGCCGGCCGACCTTCTTGGGGAACCGGGCCGCGTACACCGCACCGAGCCGGGTTCCGTAGGAGAACCCGAGGTAGTTGAGCTTCTTGTCGCCCAGTGCCTGGCGGATCACGTCCAGGTCGCGTGCCGTGTTCACCGTGCCGATGTGGGGGAGCACCGGACCCGAGTGCTTGGCGCATTCGGCAGCCGCCTTCTTCAACTGTTCGAGGACGGCCCGCGGATGGTCCGCCTCGGCGCCCGAGGCGGCAGTGATCGAGGCCTCGGCGGCCCCGTCCCCGCAGCTGACCGGCGAGGACCGGCCGACGCCGCGGGGGTCGAAGGACACCACGTCGTAGTTGTCGGTCAGGCCCATGAAGTCGTCCCCGCCGGCGGCGAGTTCACTGACGCCCGCCGCGCCGGGGCCGCCGAAGTTCAGCACGACCGAGCCGCGCTTCTTGCCCGTCGCGCGGTAACGGGCCAGCGCCAGGTCGAGCGTGCGGGCCCTGGGCCTGCCGTAGTCGAGGGGAACGGTGACCTTGCCGCACTGCAGGTCCCTGGGCATGTCCTCGCCCTTGCACGGGGACCACTTGACCTGCTGCCCGTAGAACCGCGTCAGGCCGGGGCCGGTACCGTCCGAGGCCACGGCGGGCAGACCCGCGCCCACCAGGGCTAGAGCGGTTGCTCCGGTGGCGGCGCAGCGTCGGACGACCGCGGGCCGCGTCGACAACTTGGCCAGCATGGATGCCTCCAGGGACGCCTGCCGGGGACCGGAAGCGCGACGCCCTCGATCACGATAAGCGGGCCTCGCCGGGCCCGCCTCCGGACCGGCGGGACCGCGCCGGGTGCCCTACCCTGTGCGCCCCTGCGCGGTCGTACGGCAGTTTTGCTGCTAGTTCGATAACCGTGCCGCTCGATGGGGTGAAAGACCGATAAGCCATAACCCGGATGGTTCGCCCGCGTTTTATCCCGTGCGGGCAGGTGCCCGCTTCTCCGGCGCGGGGTACGTGCCCGCGACCATGTCTGGAAGGCAGGGAACCTATGAGAAGGGTTACCCGAAACGGTCTGATCGCCGTCGCCGCTGCGTCGGGCGCGATGGCGCTGACGGCGCCGGTGACGGCCGCCTTTGCGGCCGACGGCGCCTCCGCGAATGGTGCCTCGGCCGACTCGCCCGGCGTGATCTCCGGCAACACCGTCCAGGTCCCGGTGGACATCCCGGTGAACGTGTGCGGGAACACCGTGAACGTGGTGGGGCTGCTCAACCCGGCCGCGGGCAACAGCTGCACCAACGACAGCGCGAGCGGTGCGCACGGGACGGAGGGCACCGCCGCCGGTGGCAGCTCGGCCGAGGGAAGCGGAAAGGATTCGCCGGGAGTGGGCTCCGGCAACACCGTCCAGCTGCCGGTCCACGTGCCGGTCAACATCAGCGGCAACACCGCGAACGTGGTCGGCGTCGGCAACGCGGCCACCGGTAACGAGTCCACCAACAGCTCGGGCCACCACACCGAGCCCGCCCCGGAGCAGGCCGCCCCGCCCAAGGCGCACCCCCGGCCGGTGACCGACCGCCACGAAGCCCCACCGCGGCCGGAGGCCACACTCGCCCACACCGGCACCGACCGGACGCTGCCCACCGCCGTGGCGGGCGCCGCGCTGGTCCTCGGCGGAGCCGCCCTGCACCGCGGTGTCCGGCGCCGGGCGATGCGCTGACCGCGCCGCCCGCGCCACTGATCACGGAGGGTCCTGCCGGTCATGACGCCCGGCAGGACCCTCCGTCGTCAGGACCCGGCCAGGCATCGGCTCAATCCCACCGTGACGCCTCCCTCAAGATCCGCAAGGATGCTGCGGGCGCGGTCGATCACCGCGCGCCGCATCCGCCGTCCCACCAAGGAATGGAGCGCACGCATGACCTCCGCCGCCCTCGAAGACCTCGTCGTCACGCAGGCCGGTCCCGACGACTGGCCGGTCATCGGCGGATGGGCCGCGGACGAGGGCTGGAACCCGGGCACGGCCGACGGACCGGCCTTCTTCGCACAGGACCCGGAGGGCTTCTTCCTCGGCCGGATCGACGGTGAGCCGGTGTCGGCGATCTCCGTCGTCAACTACGGCGCCGACTACGCCTTCCTGGGCTGCTATCTCGTACGGCCGGACCTGCGCGGGCGCGGACACGGCCTGACGACGTGGAAGACCGCGCTGGCCCACGCGGGCACCCGCACCATAGGACTCGACGGGGTGGTGGCGCAGCAGGACAACTACCGCCGCTCCGGCTTCGAACTCGCCCACCGCACCGTCCGGTTCACCGGAACCGCGCCCGTCACGGACGTACCGGCCGACGTCCGCGCCCTGCGCCCCGCCGACCACGCGGACGTCACCGCCTACGACGGCGTCTGCGGTCCGGCCGACCGGCCCCGCTTCCTGGCCCACTGGCTCACCGGCCCCGGGCACCACGCCGTGGTCCGCCGCACCGGCGACCGCGTCACCGGCTACGGAGTGCTCCGTCCCGCCCACGACAGCCTCCGTATCGGCCCGCTCTTCGCCGACACCCCCGAGGACGCGCAGGCCGTGTTCGCGGCGCTCGCCGCCGAGGCGGCCGGGCGGGAGGTCGCCCTGGACGTGCCCGCGACGAACGCGGCGGGCATCGCCCTGGCCGAACGGTCCGGCCTGCGCCCCTCCTTCGAGACGGCCCGCATGTACACGGGCCCGGTCCGGCCGTACGCCAGGGAGCGCGTCTACGGCGTGACGACGCTGGAGCTCGGCTGAGGGGCTGAACCATGGCGGACGGTAAAGCCGTTGCTCACGTGGGCCCCGGATGCTGGAGTGAGGCCATGGACCATGCGGCTGTGCTCTCGCTCTACGACCGTGACATGCGCGAAGGCGCACAGCCGGACGGCCCCGACGCACGCGTCGAACGGACGGGCGGCGTGGTCCGCCAGGTGTCGTCGGCGCGCGGCTGGAACGGCGTCGTGTGGTCCGACCTGGACGAGACGGACGTCGACGCGGCGATCGCCGCGCAGGTCGCGTACTTCTCCGGGCTGGGCCGCGAGTTCGAGTGGAAGGTGTACGGGCACGACCGGCCCGTGGACCTGGCGCAGCGGCTCGGCGCCGCCGGTTTCACCGCCGAGCCCAAGGAGACGCTGATGGTCGCCGAGGTCGCGGAACTCGCCCTCGACGCCGAGCCGCCCGAGGGGATCCGTCTGCTTCCCGTCACCGACGCGGCGGGCGTGGATCTGGTGGCGGACGTGCACCGGCAGGCCTTCGGCACCGACGGCTCCCGGATGCGCGACCAGTTGCTGGCCCGGCTGGCCCGGGAGCCCGACACGGTCGTCGCCACTGTCGCCCTCGCCGGCGACGTGCCGGTGAGCGCCGCCCGCATGGAGTTCGTCCCCGGCACCCGTTTCGCGGGCCTGTGGGGCGGCGGCACCGTGCCCTGCTGGCGCGGCCGCGGCATCTACCGCGCCCTCGTCGCCCACCGCGCCCACACAGCAGCCACCCTCGGCTACCGCTACCTCCAGGTCGACGCTTCGACCCAGAGCCGCCCCATCCTTGAACGGCTGGGTTTCGAGGCGCTGACCACGACCACCCCGTGGGTGTGGGTGCCGTAGGGGCCGCAGGGTGTGGGGCTCAGTCCAGCCCGAACGCATCCGCCAGTGCATCGATCTGGGCCGTGAGCAACGTGCTGCCGTCGTGGCCCATGCCCTCGAACTGGCCGGAGACCTCCAGGCCGATGGCGCCGTGCATGTGGGACCAGGCGAGCACGGCACCGGCCAGTGCGACGCCGGCCGATCCGCCGGGCGTGCGGGGGCGTGCCCAGTGTGCGACGGTCGTGTCCCGTTCGGCCCAGGCCGTCATCTGTTCGACCACGGGCCGGACGGCCGCCGACGGTTCGGCCGCTTCGAAGACCGCGAGGAACGGCTCGAGTACCGCCCGCGCGCTGTCCAGCGTGTCGGCGGGAGCGGTGTAGCCCGGCACCGGTGTGCCCTCGATCAGCAGATAGCGGTGCGGCTGCGCGACCGCCCATGTGCGGCAGGCCCCCGCGAGTGCCCGCGCCCTGGCCCGCGGTGACGTGTCCGGGGGCAGGGCGTCCGCGGCTGCCGTGACGGCCGCAGCCAGGTCCGCGTAGGCGTCGCGGATGAGATCGGTCAGCAGCGCGTCGCGGCTGTCGAAGTAGCGGTAGAGCGCGGGCCCGGACAGCCCGACCTCCTTGGCGATCCGGACCAGCGCCACCGCCGCCGTACCGCCCTCGGCGAGCTGGCGGAGCGCGATCTCCTTGATCTCCGCACGCGTCTGCTCGCGATAGCGCGCTCTGGGGCTCTGTGCGGTTCCGGCCACGGACGGACTCCTCTCGGTGCTGGTGACACACCTTAACGAGGGGCCGGGCCTCCCACTCTTGCTATCCCCTATCGAAAGAGTTACAGTCTCTAACAGAAGCTACGATCGCTAACTAACAATGGGAGTTCGATCATGACTGCCCCTCCTACCGACCCGCCCGCACAGCACACCGTCCTCGGCTCCGGCCCCGCCGGCACCGCCCTCGCCAAGGAACTGGTGCGCAGGGGCCACTCCGTGCGCCTGGTCGACCGCAGGGCCGACGGGCCCGGCTTGGACGGCGTCCAGCGCCTCGCCGCCGACGTGAGCACCGCCGAGGGGGCGCGCGCCGCGGTCGCGGGCGCCGACGTGGTGTACCACTGCGTGAACGTCGCCTATCACCTCCAGGTCGAGGTGATGCCCCGCGTCCAGGAGGCGGTGCTCGGCGCGGTCGAGGCCGAGGGCGCCCGCCTCGTGGTGCTCGACACCCTCTATCCGTACGGCGAGACCGGGGGAGCGGTCATGACCGAGGAGACCCCGTGGAAGGCGACCAGCCGCAAGGGCCGTATGCGCGCCGAACTCGACGAGAAGTACCTCGCGGCGCACCGTGAGGGCCGCGCCCGCGTCGTCCTCGGCCGCTCGGCGGACTTCGTCGGCCCCGGCGTGCTCAACTCCACCCTCGGCGCGACCGTGTTCCCCGCCGCGCTCACCGGCGGGGAGGTCCTCGGCTTCGGCGACATCGGCCTGCCGCACAGCTACACCGGCATCGAGGACGTGGCCACCGGACTGGCCACGCTCGGCGAGCACCCCGAGGGCGACGGCCGGGTCTGGCACCTGCCGACGGCGCCGGCCGTCAGCACCCGCGCCATCCACGAGATGATCGAGGAGCGGATCGGCGGGCCGCTGAAGGTCGGCGTCCTGACGGAGCCGCGGCCGGTGGGACCCTTCGACGCGCAGTTCATGGCCGAGTACGCGGAGATGTTCTACCAGCACACCGAGCCCCAGATCATGGACTCGTCCGCGTTCGAGCAGGCCTTCGGCGTGGCACCGACCCCGCTGGGCGCAACCCTCGACGCCACCCTGGCCTGGTACGGGGAGTGGCTCGCGCAGCAGCAATGAGCGGGGCTGTGTGCCCGGATGTCACATCCGGGGCCGCCCGATCCGTCGCAGCACCATGACGACGAACCAGCAGAACCAGAGCATCCTCCTCGCGGGCGCGAGCGGCGTCCTCGGCGGTCACCTCACCCGTGCCCTGACCGAGGCCGGCCACAAGGTCACCGGCCTCGGCAGGGGCGCGGCGAACGGTGTCCGGGCCGACCTCATGGACCGCGACGCGTTGCTGAGGGCCGTGGACGGCCGGCACTTCGACACCGTCATCCACGCCGCGACCGCCCTGCGCAAGCCACCCATGCGTCACCGCGACATGTACGCCACCGACGCGCTGCGCATCGCCGGCACCACCCATCTCATCGAGGCCGCCCGCGCCACCGGCGCCCGTCGCTTCGTGGTGGAGTCGATGGTCTTCGGCTACGGCTACGGGGACTTCGGCGACCATGTGGTCACCGAGGACGACACCTTCGGCCCGCGCGGCACCACGCCGCAGCTGGAGCGGCACCTCGAGGGAATGCGCGTCAAGGAACAACTGACCTTCGAGGCGACCGATTTGGAGGGCATCGCCCTGCGCTTCGGCCTCTTCTACGGCCCCGGCGGCACCGATGCGCTCCTGCCCATGCTGCGCAAGCGGCAGATGCCGCTGCCCGACGACCAGGGCAGGGTGCTGCCGTGGGTGGAGCTCACCGACGCCGCCCGCGCGACGGCGGCCGCGGTCGAACGCGGCCGCCCCGGGCGTGCGTACAACGTCGTGGACCGCACCCCGCTCGGGTTCCGGGCCCATGTCGTGTGCGTCGCCGAGGAGTTCGGCGTACCGAAGCCCATGACGGTGCCCCACTGGATGACCCGCCCGATGCCGTACGCGCACACGATGATGTCGTCGAGCATGCGGGTGTCGGCGGCACGGGCCGAGCAGGAACTGGGCTGGACGCCTCGCTACGCCTCCGCCCGGGAGGGTCTCGCGGCGCTGGCGGCCCGGCGTTGACGCCCGGCCGGCTTGTCCCGGCACCGTGACCGCGGCCGGACGGGGTGCTGCCGCACCCCGTCCCGGTCCCCGAACAGTGGTGTCAGCGACGGGCCTTCGACCGGTCCAGTGCGGCGACGCCGAGTGCGGCGAGGCCGATCTGGATGAGCCATTCGATCCAGTCGATGCCGTTGGTGTCGGACACGTCGAAAGCGTTGGCGATCGCCGAACCGATCAGCGCGGCGACGATGCCCACGAGGATCGTCCACAGAATGCCGATGCGCTGTCGTCCCGGGACGACGAGCCGACCGAGCACACCGATGACGATGCCGATCACGATGGCACTGATGATGCCTGAGATCTCCATCTCCGCCCCTTTTTGTCAAGGCCCCCGCACTATCCGGATGCCCGCTGGAGACGGGGACAGTCCGCTCCGTTTCCTCCTCGTGTCTCCGTCCGGGTCAACGACGGGTCAATCTCCGGCCCTGTGCGTCCCATGACGCCTGTTCACCCCCATCCCTGCCATGTACGGTTCAACCGTTCCGCCGGACGGCAGCCGTGCGGCGGAATGTCCACGCGCGCGGACGCCCTGCATCTACGCGCGTAGGGCCGGCCCCGCACCGCACTGCCCCCGCACGTCCCCCACCCCACACGGAGGTACGCCGGATGCCCGGACTCACCCGGTCCCGCCACAGACTCACCACCGCTCTCGCCGCGTTCGGCCTGCTCGCCGCGGCCGGCGCCGCTCAGGCCGGCGTCACCGCGACCCCCGCCCACGCGGCCACCACGCACCGCATCCTGTTCGACGACGGTCACGCCGAGGAGGCCGGCAACGCGGACTGGATCATCTCGACCAGCAAGCCCGACCCGCTGGGCCAGGACTCCTCGCCGTCCTCGGAGACGGACTGGACCGGTGCGCTCTCCTCATGGGGCGTCGCCCTGCAGAAGACGGGCGACTACAGCCTCAAGACCTCCACCGGCGCCCTCACGTACGGCGGTTCGTCGTCGACCGACCTGTCGAACTTCGACACCCTCGTACTGCCCGAGCCCAACACCCTCTTCACCACCGCCGAGAAGACGGCGATCATGAACTTCGTCAAGAACGGCGGCGGCCTGTTCATGATCTCCGACCACACCGGCGCCGACCGCAACAACGACGGCGAGGACGCGGTCGAGATCCTCAACGACCTGATGACCAACAACAGCGTCGACTCCACCGACCCGTTCGGCTTCTCCATCGACACCCTGGACGTGGGCTCCGGCTATCCGGCCGCGATCAGCGACAGCGCCGACCCGGTGCTGCACGGCTCCTTCGGGACCGTCACCAAGAGCCTGATCGCCGACGGCACGACGGCCACCCTCAAGCCCTCCGACAACTCCTCCGTCAAGGGCCTGGTGTACCGCAGCGGTTACTCCGGGAACACCGGAGCCTTCTTCCTCACCAGCACCTTCGGCAGCGGCCGCGTCGCCTTCTGGGGCGACAGCTCGCCGATCGACGACGGCACGGGCCAGTCCGGCAACACGCTCTACGACGGCTGGAACGACACCGGCGCCACCAACGCCGCGCTCGCCCTCAACGCCACCGCCTGGCTCGCCGGGGACGGCGGCAGCGGGGACGGGGGCGGCGGCTCGGACACCTGCACGGCCGGCCAGCTGCTCGGCAACAACGGCTTCGAGTCGGGCGGCGCCACCTGGAGCGCCTCCAGCGGTGTGATCACCAACTCCGGCGACGAGACGGCCCGTTCGGGCTCGTACTACGCCTGGCTGGACGGCTACGGGAAGGCCACCACCGACACGCTCTCCCAGTCGGTGACCATCCCCTCCGGCTGCACCACCGCCGCCCTCAGCTTCTATCTGCACATCGACACGGCGGAGACCACCACCAGCACGGCCTACGACACCCTCAAGGTCCAGGTCGTCAACGGCTCCGGGACCGTCTTGGGCACCCTCGCCACCTACTCGAACCTGAATGCCGCGAGCGGCTACACCAAGCGCAGCTTCAGCCTGGCGGGCTACGCCGGACAGACGGTCACGCTGAAGTTCACCGGCACCGAAGGCTCCATGCTGCAGACGTCGTTCGTCGTCGACGACACGGCACTCGACGTCGCCTGACACCGGTGGGGCCCGGCCCGCGCCGGGCCCCACGGCGTCACTTCCCCGGCACCGTCCGCTCGGGCGTGTTCCAGCCGGACACCCGTACCCGCGGCGCCGAGCCGTGCAGATCCGCCGTCCGGTAGGTGGCGGTCAGGGTGACCGACTCACCCGGCCACAGGCTCACCTCGTTGTCCGACCACCGCACCGGCAGCACGGGCCTGTCCTTGGCGTCCACGAGGTGTACGTCCGTGAGCAGCGAGGGTGTCTTTCCGCTCCCGGTGTTGCGGAGGGTCACGGTGGTGGTCGCGGTGCCGCCCGATGCCGAGGTCGACGCCGTCGCCGAGACCGGCACCCGCGCCATCGAACTCAGCCCCGTCAGATCGGCGTAGCTCGTCGTCGGCGTGTAGTACCAGTCGGTGTTCGCCCAGTCGAGCGTGTCCGGCTCGGTGGACAGCCAGTAGACGTTCCGGTCGATCTCCTTGCCCGCGGCGTCCGTCAGCGTCAGCCGCACCAGATAGGTCTTCGACACACCGCTGATCGAGGCGGGCAGTGTCAGGGCGGTGGTGTGCGCGCCGTCGCCGCCGACGCTCACCCCGCCGACGGCCTTGTCGTATCTGCGGGCGCCGTCGGGGGTGAACACCGTGGCCCGGGCGGTGAGTCCGGAGACGGCCTCGTGCCGGTTGTCAATCACGACCACCGAGCGGTCGTCGTACGAGTACTGCACATGCAGCGGCTCGTTCGCCTTCTTCGCGCCGAAGTAGGCGCCGCCCTGGTCGAGATAACGGTCCATCAGCTGCCAGTGCAGGGAGGTCCAGCCGCTGTTGAACATCCAGTGGACGACGCCGGTCGAGGGCTTCGAGGCATCGGTGGCGTTGCGTCCGTACGCCTCGAACTGGGCGCGGACGTTCTCGTACTGCGCGAGCTGCGCCTTGCGGACGTAGTCGGTCAGGCTCGTCGGGGCGCCGTAGCGGCCGGTGAGGGCGTTGTCGTAGATCTTGAGCGTGCCGAAGGTCGACGACGGCGAGCGGTGGTACTGCTTGGCGTCGGGGTTCTTCCAGAGGGTGTCGAGTTCGGCCGGGGTCATCATGCGCCGCAGGGTGTCGAGGGTGGGGATGTCGGGGCCCGCGCTGGTCTCGGAGTTGAAGCCCGTGGCGCCGCCCTCACGCTTGGCGTACCAGTAGCCGGGCGGGACCCAGTCGTAGGGGCCCGTCATCTTCATGCCCGAACTGCCCGACTGCGGCGAGGAGTTGTCGGAGGCGGCGGCGATGACCGGGGTGGGCCAGTCGGCGGCCTTCAGCGCGTCGAGGTAGTTCTTCTCGATGGTGGCGTCGGGCGCGAAGTCGCTGCCGATGAGGAACGAGATCACGCTCGGGTGGTCGCGCTGCCGGGCCGCCTCGGCGGCCATCGACGCCTTGGCGACCGGGTAGTCGGCGGAGGTCCACTTCTCGCCGGACTCGTCGCCGTTGACCTGGCCCTCCCATTTGTCGCAGCACTCCCAGCCCGGCAGCGCGAGGATGCCGTAGCGGTCGGCGAGGTCGAAGAACTCGTCGGGTTCCAGGTGGCCTTCGAGGCGGATGGTGTTCAGGCCGAGGTCGAGCGCGTACTTGAGCCGGTCTTCGACGTAGGTCCGGTCCCAGCGCAGGAATTCGTCCGGCGACCAGCCGCCGCCCTTGATCAGCAGCTTGCGGCCGTTGATGCGGTACTGGCGTGCCCCGTCGGAGTCGAGCGGCGCCCGGACGTCGCGGATGCCGAAGGTCTCGTGGGCGGTGTCCGAGACGGTGCCGGTGACGGACGCGGTGAGCCTCAGGTCGTACAGGGGCTGTCCGCCCATGCCGGCCGGCCACCACACCTTCGGCGAGGCGAGATGGAGACCGGACACGTCGGACGGGGTGAAGGAGACGGGCCTGGTCTCGTGCGCGGCGAGCGTGACGGTCTTCGCGAACGTCGTCGGGCCGATGCTGCCGGAGACCGTGGTCGTCACCGGTGCGCCGGTCTCGTTGCGGGCCTGCGCCTTCACCGTCAGGTCGGCCGAGGCGAGCGAGGGCACGTCGAGCTTCGTCACGACATGCGCGTCCCGCAGGGCGACCGGGCCGCCGCGGCGGACGAGGACGTCGCGGACGATGCCCATGTTCTCGTCGGGCGGCGGCTGGATCCAGTCGATCCAGCCCATGGTGAGGTTCTTGTTCGGATCGTTTGGCTGGATGCGGAAGGCGACGGTGTTGGTGCCGGGGCGGACGAGCGAGGTCACGTCCAGCTCGTGGTGGGTGTAGGCGCCGGTGACGTCCTTGGTGGCGGCGATCCGCTTGCCGTTGACGTAGACGTCGGCCGCCGAGATCACACCGCTGAAGTCGAGGTAGGTGCGCTCGGAGGTGTCGGCGACGGTGAAGTCCGAGCGGTACCACCACGGCACCTGGAAGTCGGCCTTCGGGATCTTCTGCTGGTTCGTCGAGCGGAACGGATCGGCGTACACGCCGTTCGCCAGCAGGGCGGCGAGGACGGTGGAGCGGGGGCCCGTCGGGTACCAGCCGGTGGCCGGGTAGCCGGGGGAGGAGATGTCCGCCGCCGGGTCGGGGACCTTGGCCGTCGACTGCACGGAGAAACCGGCGAGCGCGGTCGAACTGCCGGGCGCGGAGGCGACCTTGGTGGGTCTGATCGGTGGGGTGGCGGACCGGTGGCCGTCGGGCTCGGCCCATGCGCCGGTCGTCAGTGCACCCAGCAGGCCCAGGACCACGGCGGCCGTGGTGAGACGGTGTCTGATCACGGAGGCTCCAGCCCCTTCGTAAAGTTAGGAAACTTTACTAATGCAGGTCACGCTAGGGCGCCGAGGGGAAGGTGTCAATCACCGCGGCCGGGGCGGCAATTGGTCAGGACACGGCCGAGCGGCGCTCGAACACCACGTCCCGTGCCGTCCCGAGCGCGGTGGCCACGGCGCCCAGCAGTACCGCGTCCTCGCCGAGCCGACTCGGCGCGACCTTGGGGCGCAGAGGGGTGAGCGCCTTCAGGTTGTCGCGCACCGGGGTGAGCAGCAGATCCACGCTGTGGGCCACGCCGCCGCCGAGGACCACCAGATCCGGGTCGAGCACCGCCGCGGCGGCCGCCACGGTGTGGGCGATGCGCTCGCCCTCCAGCCGGACCGCCCGGACCGCGGCGTCGTTGCCCTGCCGGGCCGCGTCGAACACGTCCTTCGCGGTGAGCTGCCCGCTCATCCCGAACCTGCGCGCCGCCTCCACGACGGCCACCCCGGACACGGCGTCCTCCAGCCGGTCGGGCTTCTGCAGCCCCGGCCACGGCAGGAACCCGATCTCACCGGCCAGCCCGTGCGCCCCCGTGAACAGCCGCCCCTCGCTGACCACGCCCATGCCGAGACCGGTGCCGATCAGGATGTACGCGAACAGCCTGTTGCCGGCGCCGACGCCGTAGGTGTACTCGCCGAGGGCCGCCAGATTCGCGTCGTTGTGCACCTCCAGGGGCACGCCCAGCTCCTTGCGCATCCGGTCGAAGAGCCCGGCCCGGCCCCAGCCCGGCAGATGCATCGCGTACCGGACCCGGCGCTGCTTCTCGTCGTAGACGCCGGGTGTGCCCACCACCGCGTGCACCACCTCGTCGGGGGCCACGCCCGAGCCGGAGACCACCTGGCGGGCGGTGGACACCACCAGCTCCGCCATCGCGCCCGAACTGCGCGCGCGATTGCGCACGTCGGAGCGGGCGACCACGGAGCCGTCCAGGTCGGCCACGGCGATCCGCAGCCAGCTGCGGCCGACGTCGATGCCGAGGACATGGCCGGCCGCGGGGTCCGGCGCGTACAGGACGGCGGTGCGACCGCGCTCGGGGGCGAGCGTGCCGACCTCGCGGACCAGTCCCGCCTTCTCCAGTGCGGCCAGCGCGCTGGAGACCGTGGGCTTGGACAGGCCGGTGTCGCGGGCCAGTTGGGCGCGTGACGCGGCGCCGCCGCTGCGCAGCCGGTCGAGCAGCAGACGCTCGTTGGTGCTGCGCAGCCGTCTGCGGTTCCAGGGCTGTGCCTGCTGGTCTACGGCGTCACTGGCTGGCATCGCACCATTCTCACGTATCGGTGGGGACCTCTTGACGCATCTAGTAAGGCTCCTTAACTTTATCGGCCAACAGCCTTGCCGGGCCGGCCACGGGCAGCCCAGCGCCCGGTGCTTCAGGAGACCTCATGTCCGCTAGTCCGCCACCCACCGGTGGCTTCGTCCGTCGCGTCGGCCTGTTCCAGGCCACCACCATCAACATGAGCCAGATGTGCGGCATCGGGCCGTTCGTCACCATCCCGCTGATGGTCGCGGCGTTCGGCGGCCCGCAGGCGGTCATCGGCTTCGTCGCGGGCGCGCTGCTCGCGCTCTGCGACGGACTGGTGTGGGCCGAGATGGGCGCGGCGATGCCCGGCTCCGGCGGCAGCTACGTCTATCTGCGCCAGGCCTTCCAGTACCGCACGGGGCGGCTCATGCCGTTCCTGTTCGTCTGGACGGCGATGCTGTTCATCCCGCTGATCATGTCGACCGGCGTGGTCGGCTTCGTCCAGTACCTCGGGTATCTCGCGCCCGATCTCGGCCAGACGTCCGGCGACCTGATCGGCCTCGGCGTCATCGCGCTGGTCATCCTGCTGCTGTGGCGGGGCATCGAGCACATCGCCCGGCTCACCGCCGTGCTGTGGGCGATCATGATCACCTCCGTGCTGCTGGTCATCGTCGCCGCGGCGACGGACTTCAGCGCGCACCTCGCCTTCACCTACCCGGCACACGCCTTCGACCTGACGAGCGACCACTTCTGGCTCGGCTTCGCGGGCGGCCTGACCATCGGCATCTACGACTACCTCGGCTACAACACGACGGCCTACATGGGCGCCGAGATCAAGAACCCGGGACGGGTGCTGCCGCGCTCGATCGTCTTCTCCATCCTCGGCATCATGGCGATCTATCTGCTGCTGCAGATCGGCACGCTCGGGGTCATCGACTGGCACCGCATGACCGACGCCAAGGACATCGCGTCCACCTCGGTGGCGTCGGCGGTGCTGGAGGAGACCTGGGGCAAGGGCGCCGCCGACACGGTCACCGTCCTCATCCTGATCACGGCCTTCGCCTCGGTCTTCACCGGCCTGCTGGGCGGCTCGCGCGTGCCCTACGACGCGGCACGCGAGCGCGTCTTCTTCCGGCCCTACGCCAAGCTGCACCCCAGGCACCGCTTCCCGATGCTGGGTCTCGCGACGATGGGCGTGATCACGGCCGTGGGCTTCCTGATCGGCCGGCACACGGATCTGGCGACGCTGATCCAGCTGCTGACGACGGTGATGGTGATCGTCCAGGCGCTCGCCCAGATCGTCGCCCTGACGGTGCTGCGCAAACGCCAGCCGACGCTGCGCCGGCCGTACCGCATGTGGCTCTACCCGGTGCCGAGCATCATCGCCTTCGTCGGCTGGTGCGTGATCTACGGCTACGCGGACAAGAACTCGCCGGGCCGCCATCCCATCGAGTGGTCACTGGCCTGGCTCGCCCTCGGCTGCGTGGCGTTCGTGCTCTGGGCGCGCTTCGAGAAGGTGTGGCCGTTCGGCGAGAAGGAGATCGCGGAGGAGTTCCTCACCCCCACGGAACCGGACGCGTCACCGGCGAGCGCGTAGAACCGCGGCCGCGCAGGTCGCGGCCTGCCGGTCCTGAAGACCTTCGCGGGAGTTCTCGGGGAAGCACGGGAGGTGTGCGGTCCCCGGGACCTCCCGGCATTGACATGCAGGCAAATGCCTGCATAACTTGGAGTGTGCGATCAGGCAGTGACTCCGGGATGGACAAGGTCTTCAAGGCGCTGGCCGACGAGACGCGCAGGCGGTTGCTCGACCGGCTGCACGAGGAGAACGGGCAGACGCTGGGCGAGCTGTGTGCGCGCATCGCCATGACGCGCCAGTCGGTGACCCAGCACCTGGGCGTCCTGGAGGAGGCGAACCTGGTCAGCACCGTGCGGCGGGGGAGGGAGAAGCTGCACTACCTCAACCCGGTCCCGCTCCACGAGATCCAGGAGCGGTGGATCGACAAGTTCGAGCGCCCGCGCCTGAGCGCGCTGAGCGCGGTGAAGCGACAAGCCGAGGAAGCCACCACCATGAGCGACAAGCCCACATTCGTCTACGTCACCTATATCCGCAGCACCCCCGAGAAGGTCTGGGACGCCCTCACCGACGCCGAGCTGACCGCCGCCTACTGGGGCCACAGCAATGTCTCGGACTGGCAGCGCGGCTCGCGCTGGGAGCACGTCCGGACGGACGGTTCGGGCATCGCCGACGTCGTCGGCAAGGTCGTGGAGAGCGAGCGACCGACCCGTCTGGTCACCACCTGGGCCGCGCCGGAGGACGAGGAACGGGAGGACGTGCACTCCCGTGTCACCTTCGACATCCGGCCGCACGAGGACATCGTCCGCCTCACGGTGACCCATGAGGACCTCAGGGACGAGGGCGAGTTCGCCGATGTCTCCGGCGGCTGGCCGGCCGTGCTGTCGAACCTCAAGTCCCTTCTGGAGACCGGCAGTCCGCTGCCCCAGGAGCCGTGGGCCGTCCCCGGCCACTGAGGCCGGGATGCTCGGAAGCCGAGGCGGGGACGGCCAAAGGGCCGGTCCGCCCTGTGCCCGGACCGGCCCTTCCGTCATTCGTTCCCGGCCTGCTCCCTAGGGCTTGGGCGTGCTCCTCGCCGCCGTGACGGCGCACATCAGCCCGAGGACCACGGCCAGGGCGCCGATGATGATGTTGTTCAGGACGACGCCGGTGTCGGGGCTGGTGCCGACCACCCAAGGCGCGATGATCATCCAGATGCCCACCGCGCAGAACGCCCAGCTGAGGCCGTACATGCGCTCCGGGGCCCGGGTGAATCCGAGGGCCAGCAGACCGATCGCGATGCCCACGATCAGGTTGTGGGTCACGAGCGGGGGCTGGCTCGTCGTGTAGTGGAGTATCCAGGGGGATGCTGCGCAGTACAGGCCGAGCAGGAACACCGGCCCGTCCACGAGCGCCACATCCCGACCGCCGAGCATACGGGCGTAGCGCGCCCGCATTTCGGAAACATCAGGGTGACTGGTGATGTCCCCTCTGGTGTGCGAGACATCGGCCATGGCTCGTCTCCTTTTCCTCGCAGGCCCGACCGCGTCTGGTGCGGTGTGCGGTAAAGCGCCGCTCAACCGCATTGTGCGCTTATTTTTCCCTTATGTGTAGAGGTCAGGGCCGCGCCCCCGGGGAGCGCCGACGCTCCCCGGGGGCCGTCGGGGAGAGAGGGGTCCCGGCCGGTGGGGTCCTTCAGCCGGCTCCCCGACTCACTGGCACTTCCCGCGTGGACGGGACGGCGGATGCGCCACGGCGCGGAAATCTTCGGTACAGCGGAAGTCTTCGGCACAGACGGGCGAGCACCAGGACCCCGGCCGCCGCCGCGAGGAGCCGTACGACGAAAGGGACGGCGGAGGTGCGTCCTCCGCCGTGCTTCTGAGCCGAACCGCCTTGTGCGCGCAGCCGTTCGGTGACTGCCGCCCACACCCGGGAAGGAGGCTCGGTCGAGGCGTCGTCCGGTTCCGCACCGCGGCCGGCCGCCACGGCCCGCAGCAGTCCGGCCAGCGCGGTACTGCACTGCACGCACACGGTCACGTGCTCCTCGGCCGCGACGATCTCCGTGGACCGGTGCAGCCGGTTGCCGTCGAGCGCGATCGCCGCGAGGACGTCCGGCGGGACATGACCGTTCTCGTACGGGCCTGACATCCGCCACCTTCCCCTGCCGTAGCTCGTGTGCCCTGAGAGCGCACTGTTTCTGCATCGAAAAGAGGTGCGAATGAGGTGTGCGGGGTCTCAGATGCACTCCTGCTGGAGGCAACGCCGCAACTGGTGAAGGCCGCGGCGGGCGTAACTCTTCACCGTGCCGAGCGGCCATCCGGTGAGTTCCGCGATCTGCGTCTGCGTGAGGTCCTCGTAGAAGGCCAGCCGCAGCACCCGCTGCTGGGCGGAGGGCAGCTTGGCCAGTTCGTGCAGGACGAGGACGCGGTCGAGCGCCGTGTCGGGCTGCCGGACGGCGGGGTCGGCCAGAACCAGCGAGGAGCCGGCGGAGGCCACCACGGCCAGCCGGCGGGTACGGGCGGAGAGCGCGTCGGCGATCTTGCGCTTGGTGATGCCGACGATCCAGCCGCCCAGCGTGCCGCGGTCGGGACAAAAGCCCCCGTGCCCGCGCCACACTCCGAGGAACACCTGCTGGGTGACGTCCTCCGCCTCCTTGGCGTCGCCCAGGGAGCGCCGGGCCAGCGTGTACACCAGGGCCGACCAGCGGTGGTACGCCGCCTCCAGACAACCCTCGTCACCCGCGGCGAGGCCACGGGCGAGGTCCTCGTCGGCGAGCGACGCCTCCACCGGAGCCGACTCGGGTAACCGGGATGCCGGTTCCCGTCGTGACACCGCGGGGGTCCGGGCGATGGCACTGCGCTGCGGGCTCATGACGACGGCTCCTCACGTCGACGCGTCGGCGCCGGGCGTCCCCTGCCCGGTGACGGGTGCGCACATGGTCGGAGCCGGGATGAAAGGTCATCAACTCGCATTGTTTGTGCGTCGTATAGTCACTTCATGAGCCGCTCGTCCGATACCGGGGACTCCACGCCGGACGTGTCCCTCACCACCGGAGCCGTCGCCCGTCGGCTGGGGGTGTCGCCCACCACGCTGCGCTCCTGGGACCGCCGCTACGGCATCGGGCCCGCCGTCCGCGCCGACGGACGGCACCGCCGCTGGACCCCGCAGGACGTGGCGATGCTGGAGGCGATGTGCCGGCTGACCTCGTCGGGGGTGCCGCCCGCGGAGGCGGCCCGCGCCGCCAAGGAGTCGGCCGGTGTGCTCCCTCGGGAAAACCCGCCCGTGGCGTCGCCGGCGCGGGACCGTTCGAAGGCGTCCGGCACGCTGCCGCTCGGCGACGTCCGCCAGGAGTGCCGGGGGCTGGCCCGCGCCGCCGTGCGGATGGACGCACCGGCCCTGGAGGACCAACTGGCCGCCGCCGTCGAGCAGTACGGCGTCGCCGTAGCCTGGCAGGAGGTGATGGTGCCGACCCTGCACGCGGTGGGACGCAAGTGGGCCTCGTCCGGCGACCGCTATGTCGAGGTGGAGCATCTGCTGTCCTGGCACGTGTCCACCACCCTGCGGCGCAGCACCCCGCGCCCCTCGGCGGCGGCCGACGCGTCGGTGACCGGGCCCGTCGTCCTGGCCTGCGTTCCGGGCGAGCAGCACACCCTGCCGATCGAGGCGCTCAACGCCGTCCTGGGTGAACTGCGCCTGCCCACGCGCATGTTCGGAGCCGCCGTACCCGCGGAGGCGCTCGGCACGGCGGTGCAGCGGCTCGGGCCGTCCGCCGTGGTGCTGTGGGCGCAGGCGCGCTCCACGGCGAGCCTGCCGCTGGCCCGGCACGTCGCGGGCACCCAGTGGGGGGTGAAGGGCGCGCGCGGCCGCCCCCTGGTCGTGCTCGGCGGGCCCGGCTGGTCCGGCCCGCACGCCCGCGGGATGCACCGGCCGCCGACCCTCAAGGACGCCGTCGACGTCCTCTCCGTCCCGTACGGGCAGGGGGCGTCCGGCGAACGGCCCTGACGGTTCGCCCGGTGGGTGGACGCGGCGCCGTGCGGCGCATCCGAACGGCGCGCCGCACGGGAAGTCATCCCCACACACCGCCGCCCGGGACGCCACCGGGCGGCCCGAGATCCGAGGGGCTCCCATGTCCGCGCCCGCCCACACCCCCGACGTTCTGGTGATCGGAGCCGGTGTCGCCGGTCTCGCCTGCGCGCACGACCTTCTCGCGGCGGGCCTCGACGTCCAGGTCGTCGAGGCCTCCGACGCGGTCGGTGGACGCATGCGCTCCGACCGGGTCGGGGAATTCGTCGTCGACCGCGGCTTCCAGGTCTTCAACACGTCGTATCCCCAGGTCCGGCGCCGTCTCGCGCTGCGCCGGCTGGGCCTGCGGCCCTTCACGCCGGGTTTCCTCGTCCACACCGAGAAGGGCAGGCTCCGCTTCAGCGATCCCACGCGACGCCCGCGCAACCTGCCCGACCTGCTGCCGGGGCGGCTCGCGGGACCGCGTGACCTCGCGGCCCTGGGCCTGCTCTCGGCCCGGGACATGCTCGCCCCCGTGCGCCTGGTGAAACGGTCGCAGGACCGCACCACGCGCACCGCGCTCGCGGACGCCGGGTTCTCCGAGGACTTCGTCGAACGTTTCTTCCGGCCGTTCCTGTCGGGCGTCTTCCTGGAGGACGGTCTGGAGACCTCCAGCCGCTTCTTCCACCTCGTCTGGCGCAGCATGCTGCGCGGCACCCTGTGCCTGCCGACCGCGGGCATCGGTGCGGTGCCCGCCGCGCTCGCGGCCCCGCTGCCCGCCGGGACCGTGCGGTTCGAGACCCCCGTGAGCGCTCTGACCGACGAGGGCGCCGTCACGGCCGACGGCACCGAACTGCCCGCGCCCACCGTGGTGGTGGCCACCGGCCCGGCCCCCGGTCTGCTGCCCGGACTCGAACTGCCCGCCTACCGTACGGTGACCACGTACTACCACGTCGCCCCGCGCTCCCCGCTGCGCGAGCCGACCCTCCTGGTCGACGAGCGCCGCCGCTTCGCCAACACCTGCGTCCTCAGCGATGTGGTCCCCCAACTCGCCCCGCCCGGTTCGGCACTCGTCGCGACCTCGGTGCTCGGCACCGACGACGACAAGCGCGAGACGGCCGTGCGCGAGGCGACGGCGGAGGTCTACGGCACGGACACCGCTGGCTGGGACCTGCTGACCACCCGCACCGTCCCGGACGCCCTGCCCGCCATGCCGCCCCCGCAGCCGCTCAGCCGGACCACCCGCGTGGCGCGCGGCCGTTACGTGTGCGGCGACCACAGATGGGCCTTGGCGCGGTGCAAGCGCCGGCGGCGGAAGACCGAGCGGGCCTCGATCATCACGACCGGCGCGCCCCGATCGGGTCCGTTCTCGCCCGCGGCCAGGAAGTGCGGGCCGAGCTGGTCGCCGAACAGCCAGTGGGGGGTGGCCATGGGACGGTCTCCTCAGTCCAGGCCGCGGGCCTGCTTGAAGCGGGCCAGGCCGTCGGGGAGTTCGATGATCGGATCCGGGTAGTCGCCGACTGCGGCCCGGTCCAGGCCCTGCAGCTTCCACGGCTCGTGCACCAACGGGCCCTCGATCTCGGCGAGTTCGGGCACCCAGCGGCGGACGTACGCGCCGTCGGGGTCGTAGCGCTTGCCTTGCGTGACGGGGTTCAGCACCCGGTTGGGGCGGCTGTCGGTCCCGGTGCCCGCCATCCACTGCCAGTTCATCTGGTTGTTCGCGATGTCGCCGTCGACCAGGAACTCCAGGAAGTGGCGGGCGCCCTCGCGCCAGTCGACGTAGAGCGTCTTGGTCAGGAAGCTCGCCGTCAGCAGGCGGCCCCGGTTGTGCATCCAGCCCTCGTGGCGCAGCTGGCGCATCGCCGCGTCGACGACCGGGTAGCCGGTGCGGCCCTCCTTCCAGGCCTCGGTGTCCTCGCGCGCCTCACGCCCCGAGCGCCAACGGTCGTGCTTGGTGCGGTAGTCGGAGGTGGACGCGGCCGGCCGGGCCGCCAGGACCTGGCGGTGGAAGTCGCGCCAGGCGATCTGCCGTACGAACGCCTCGGCGCCGGGCCCGCCCGCCCTGCGCGCCCGGTGGACGAGTTCGACGGGGGAGAGCGTGCCGAAGTGCAGGTGCGGTGAGAGACGGGAGGTGGCGTCGCCCGCCAGGTCGTCGTGGCGGTCCTCGTACGCGGCGATCCCGCTGCGCAGCCAGGCGGACATCCGTCTGCGGCCCTCGGTCTCGCCGCCGGACGCCAGGCCTTCCGACAGTCCCGTCAGTCCGGAGCGCGAGAGGAGCTTCTCGGAGCCGACCCCGTCGGGGACGCGCACGGTACGCGGGGCCGCGAACGCGTCGCGCAGCGGGACCCGGGACCACTGCCGGAGGTAGGGGGTGAAGACGGCGAAGTGGTCCGTGGAGGCCGGGGTGACCTCGCCGGGCGTGACGGCCGTGGTCACCGTGTCGTGGACGTGCAGCCGCCGCCCCTGTGACTCCAGGGCCCGCCGCAGCCGCTGCTCGCGCAGGTGTGCGTAGGCACTGACGTCGCCCGCCATGTGCACCTCGCCGGCGTCCGTCTCGGCCGCCACCTTGCACACCTCGTCGACGACGTCCCCGGAGCGCATGATCAGCCGTCCGCCCCGGTCCCGCAGGCCGGCGTCGAGGTCGTGCAGGCAGTCGGCGAGGAACGCCAGCCGGTTGGGCGCGGCGAAACCGGCGTCCGTGACGCCCCGGTCGCGGACGAACAGGGGCACCACCTCGTCGGCCTCACTCGCGGCCCGCAGCGGGGGATGGTCGTGCAGACGCAGATCGGCGGTGAAGAGGACGACCGAGACGTTCATGGTGCTTCTCCGGGAGAGGGAGAGGGGCGGACCGGGGTGCGTGCGGTCCGGTGGGCGCGGCCGTCAGCCGCCGGCCGCCTGTTTCTCGGCCGGTGCCGAGGGGGTCCGGGCCGCGGCGAGCGCGATGTTGCGGGCCATGCCGCCGAACACCACGCCGTGGAAGGGGGAGATGCCCCACCAGTAGGCGTGGCCCGCGAGGCCGCGCGGGTGGAACAGGGCCCGCTGGTGGTAGCGGGTGCGGCCGTCTCCGTCGGTCTGCGCGTACATCTCCAGCCAGGCGAGGCCCGGCAGCCGCATCTCGGCCCGCAGCCGCAGCAGACGGCCGGGCTCGATCTCCTCCACCCGCCAGAAGTCCAGCGAGTCACCGGCCCGCAGATGCGCGGCGTCGCGCCGTCCCCGGCGCAGCCCCACGCCGCCCACCAGCCGGTCCAGCCGGCCCCGGACCGCCCAGGCGAGCGGGAAGGAGTACCAGCCGTTCTCCCCGCCGATCCCCTCGATCACCTGCCACAGAGCCTCGCACGAGGCGTCGACCGGGAGCTCCCGCACGTCGGTGTACAGGCTGCCGCCCGCCCAGTCGGGGTCGGTGGGCAGCGGATCGCTGGGCGCGCCGGGCACCGAGGCCGACGACCAGCGGGTGGTGACCTTCGCCTCGCGGATGCGCTGCAGCGCCAGCCGTACCGACTCGTCGAAGGGGATCGGACGCCCGTCGCCGTCGGGCACGTACTGCGCGATGTCGTGCTCGCCGCAGACCACCTCGTGGCGCAGCGACTCCGCCAGCGGCCGGGCGATCGACGCGGGGACCGGTGTGATCAGTCCGACCCAGTGACTGGACAGGCCCGGCGTGAGCACCGGGACGGGGAGGATGAGGCGACGCGGCAGGCCCGCCACGGCCGCGTAGCGCAGCATCATGTCCCGGTACGTCAGCACGTCCGGCCCGCCGATGTCGAAGCCGCGGCTGACGTCGGCCGGCATCCGGGCGCTTCCCACGAGATAGCGCAGCACGTCCCGCACCGCCACGGGCTGGATACAGGTGTGCACCCAGCTGGGGGTGACCATCACCGGAAGACGTTCGGTGAGGTAGCGCAGCATCTCGAAGGAGGCGGAGCCGGAGCCGATGACGACGGCGGCGCGCAGCACGGTCGTGGGGACGCCGGAGTCCAGCAGGATCCGGCCCACCTCGGACCGGGACCGCAGGTGCGGTGACAGCTTGTTCTCCGGCACGCCCGCCGGCGTCAGACCAGCGAGATAGACGATCCGCCGTACGCCCGCCGCCCGGGCCGCCTCCCCGAAGACCCGTGCCGCCTCGCGGTCGGTCTTCTCGAAGCTGTCGCCCGAGCCCAGCGCATGGACCAGGTAGTAGGCCACGTCGATGCCGCGCATGGCGTCCGCGACGGAGTCGGCGTCCGTGACGTCGCCCTGCACCACCTCCGCCTTCCCGGCCCACGGATGATCGCGCAGCTTGCCGGGGGAGCGGGCCAGGCAGCGCACGCGGTGGCCCTCGTCGAGCAGCTCCGGCACCAGCCTGCCGCCGATGTATCCCGTCGCGCCGGTGACCAGGCAGTGCAGGCCCGATCCGTTGTCGTCAGCGTTCATCAGCTCCGGGTCCTTTGCGTCGGTCCCCCCTGTGATCACTTCCACGGCAGCCGCCGCTGTATCGGAAGGGGGCGGTGTGAGATCTGCCGAGTACCCCTGCGCCGGTCGATCACCACTCCCTCACGCTGCGAGGAGCCAGGGCGATCCCGGGCGCCGCCAGGACATGCCGGGCCGGATCACGGGCATCCGGATTCCACGACAGAGGTCGTGCAAGGACAGAGATTCACCATGGAGGTGTCGGCCGGTATGGGCGCGAAGGTGTTGGAGCGGTTTCCCGCGGGTTCTCCTCGCGGATCGTGGCCGGCGGAGGAGTACGCGGCTCAGCGCCGGGCCGAGGGTGAGTCCGCGACGGTCGTCATGGACCTGAAGTCCGACGCGTTCCTCGTGGTGGTCCCGGCGGGCGACGACGACTGAACGCCGTCCTGCATTCCGCCGGTCCGCAATACGAGATCAATTCCAGGCTGCCTTGACGGTTTTCCACCGCGGCTGCCACGATCGACGGCATGACCATGCGACTGGACCTCACGCGGCGACGCCATGTCGACCTCGCACGCGTCTCCAGCGCCTCCTGTCGCCCCGCGGCCTGACCGACTCCCGGCGTCCGCCGCGCCTTCTTCGATTTCCCGCCTGAATTCGACGCGCCCCGCTTTTCTCCGCGGCGCGCTCCCTGTGCATTCCCTCGGTGAATTCGGCGTGCCCGAAAACTTCCGCAACAGGAGTTCCGCATGTCCCGCGCCTCCGTGCAATACGCGTGAGGGGCGCGAGCGCGACTGCCCCCCGAAAGAGGACCCATGGCCACCGTCCTGTCCGTCTCCGGCAGCCCCTCCGCCTCCTCCCGCACCAACCGGCTGCTGCGCCACCTCGATCAGCGGCTGCTCGCCCAGGGCCACGAGGTGATCCCGCTCGACGTCCGCACCGTCCCCGCCGAGGCCCTGCTCGGCGCGGACCTCCGGCACCCCGCGATCACCGAGGCCACCGAGCTCTTCGCGCAAGCCGACGGCGTGGTCGTCGGCACGCCCGTCTACAAGGCCTCGTACTCGGGAGTCCTGAAGGCGCTGCTCGATCTGCTCCCGCAGTACGCCCTGATCGGCAAGACCGTGCTGCCGCTCGCCACCGGCGGGTCCACAGCCCATGTCCTGGCCATCGACTACGCGCTGCGCCCGGTGCTCAGCTCCATGGGGGCGGGCCACATCGTGCAGGGCTGGTTCACCCTCGACAAGGACATCACCGTGCACGAGGACGGCTCCCTCACCGTCGCGCCGGCCGCCGGTGAGGCCCTTGCCCAGGTCGTGGACCAGTTCTCGGCGGCCTTGAGCCGCACCCCTTTGCTGGCGGCGGCGAGCTGAACACCGGGTGCCGGTACGTCCCGAACGGCAACCGGACGCCCCCTCCACGGCCTCCCGTAGCGACGCCCTGATCGGAGACCCCACGTGTCCCTCACCTTCCACTGGTTCCTGCCCACCAACGGCGACAGCCGCCATGTCGTCGGCGGCGGCCACGGCACCCCCGCCACCGCCTCCGGACGGGACCGGCCGCCGACGGTCGCCTATCTGAGCCAGATCGCCCGTGCCGCCGAGGATCTGGGATTCGTGGGTGCGCTCACCCCGACCGGCGCCTGGTGCGAGGACGCCTGGCTGACCACCGCCATGGTCAGCCGGCACACGGAACGCCTGAAGTTCCTGGTCGCCTTCCGGCCCGGCTTCGTCTCACCCACGCTGGCCGCCCAGATGGCCGCCACCTTCCAGCGCCAGAGCGGCGGACGGCTGCTCCTGAACGTCGTCACCGGCGGCGAGAGCCGTGAGCAGCGGGCCTACGGCGACTTCCTCGACAAGGACGCGCGGTACCGGCGTACCGGTGAATTCCTGCAGATCGTACGGGAGTTGTGGGAGGGCAAGTCCGTCGATCTGCACGGCGAGCACCTGCGGGTCGAGGACGCGAGGCTGGCCCGGTTGCCCGACCCGGTCCCCGACGTGTACTTCGGCGGCTCCTCGCCCGTCGCCGGAGAGATCGCCGCCAAGCACGTCGACGCCTACCTCACCTGGGGCGAGCCGCCCGCCCAGGTCGCCGAGAAGATCGCCTGGATACGGGGCCTGGCAGCCGCGGAAGGGCGCACCCTGCGCTTCGGCATCCGTCTGCACGTCATCACCCGCGACACCTCCGAGCAGGCCTGGGCGGAGGCGAACCGGCTCCTCGACGGCTTCGACGAACGGACCGTGCAGTCGGTCCAGGAGGGCCTCGCCCGCAGCGAGTCCGAAGGACAGCGGCGCATGCTCGCCCTGCACGGCGGCGGCAGTCGCGACCGACTGGAGATCCACCCCAATCTGTGGGCCGGCATCGGCCTGGTGCGCGGCGGGGCGGGCACCGCCCTGGTCGGCAGCCACGACGAGGTCGCCGAACGGATCAAGGAGTACCACGCCCTGGGCATCGACGAGTTCGTGCTCTCCGGCTACCCGCACCTGGAGGAGGCGTACTGGTTCGGCGAGGGCGTCCTGCCGCGCCTGGCCGCACAGGGACTGTGGCGGCACCCGACCGCCGAGCGGACGGCACAGACGTCGTAGCGTCGCGTCACACCTTGCCGCCGAAGAAGACCTGGCTTCTCGTCGGCCGGGGACGGCATGCAGCAGCCACTGCTCCTTGCGCCGGTAGGCGGTGGGGACTGTCGATACCGTCGTTCCGTCACCGTGGGCCGGACCGTGCGGCGTGCGCATCAGATCTGTGCCAGGGCGGCGAGATGGGCCCGGCGCACGTCGGACGTCTGCCCCTGCACCAGCAGGAACATCCCCTCGCGGGCCAGGCGCTGGGCGGTGCCGTCGAGTCGCAGGGCACGGCCGCTCCCGGCCACGATCGCCGCGGTCGTGGCCGCGCGCATGAGGTCGTAGGCCCGGGTCTTGAGCGTCAGCCGCTCCTCGATGCGCTCGTGCGGCACGGGGTGCTCGGCCAACTCGTACGCCTGCCGCCGCACCTCGTCGAGACGGCCGCGAAGGCCGTGTGCGGTCCGGGTCTCCCCGGCCTCGTCCAGCACGCGGAGCGCGGCCTCGGCGACCCCGAAGACGGCGGGGGAGGCGTTGGTGTTGCGGGGCCGGTCGACGAGGGCGAACTCCTTCTGCGGCGTGCGCAACACCACCGACTCGTCGGGCAGCCACAGGCCGTCCAGCTCCAGCGTCACCGTGCGGGCCGCCGTCAGCGCCGCCAGCCGCATCGGGGGCGAGGGACGCAGCCCCGGCTGCTCGCGCGCGTCGGTGAAGGCGAACACCACCTCGTCCGCCTCGGTCACACCGGCCAGCAGCATCACGTCGTTGAGCCCCCAGCCCGTGTACCAGGGCACCGTGCCGTCGAAGCGCCAGCCGCCCCGCTCGGCCCGCGCCCGCACCGGCACCCGGGGAAAGGCCCGCACATGCGCGAACGCGATCCCGGCCATCAGCTCGCCGGTCGCCAGCGGACGCAACAGCCGCTCGCGCACCGGGAGTTCGGCCCGCGCGAGCAGTCTCACCGGCGTGTGGTGCTGGGTCTGCACGAACCATGTCGAGCAGCAGGCCCCGGCCAGGATCTCGGCGATCTCCCGCGCCACCGCATCGGGCGCACCCGCTCCGCCGTACTCCTCGGGCGCGGACACCCCCAGCAGCCCCGCACGCCGGAGGGCCTCGACATGACTGACGGGCACGCCCTCCTGGTCGACCCGCGCCGCGTTCGGGGCGAGGACGTCCTCGGCGAGGGACCGGGCGGCGGAGACGAGAGGGTGCGGTGCGACGGCCATGCGGAAGATTCTCCCGGTCTCCTCGTGCGCGGTGTCGATCCGGGGGTGCGCCGTTCGTGTAGGAGGTGAGAGAACAGGGACACCAAGGAGGACGTCATGACGCACTACCTGCTCAGCGTGGTCACGCCGGCCGACGGACAGCCCCCGTCCGAGGCGGAGCTCGGCGAGATCATGCGCAACGTGGAGGCGTTCAACCAGGAACTGCGCGACGCCGGGGCCTGGGTCTTCGCCGGCGGTCTGCACGGCCCGGACACCGCCACCATGCTGCGCCCCTCGGGGAGCGACGTGCTGATCACCGACGGGCCGTACGCCGAGGGCAAGGAGTATCTCGGCGGGCTCTGCCTGATCGAGGCCCCCGATCTGGACGCGGCCCTGGAATGGGGCAGGAAGGCCGTGCGGGCCACCACCCTGCCCATCGAGGTGCGGCCCTTCGTGGACCAGCACTGATGCCCGACGCCCCGGAGGTCGAGGCCGCGTTCCGTGCCGAGTACGGACGCGCGGTCTCGGTCCTCGTCCGCCTCCTCGGCGACATCGACCTCGCCGAGGAGGCGGTGCAGGACGCCTTCATCACGGCCCTGCAGAAGTGGCCGCACACGGGCGTCCCGCCGAGCCCGGCCGGCTGGATCATCACCACCGCACGCAACCGTGCGATCGACCGGCTGCGCCGGGAGGCGAAACGCGACGAGCGGCACGCCGAGGCTCTCCTGCTGCACTCCGCCGACGCACCGCCCGAGGAGGGTCCCGTGCGCGACGAACGGCTCCGGCTGATCTTCACCTGCTGCCATCCCGCCCTCGCCCCCCAGGCCCAGGTCGCGCTGACGCTGCGGCTGCTGGGCGGGCTCACCACCCCGCAGATCGCCCGCGCGTTCCTGGTGCCCGAGCCGACCATGGCCCAGCGCATCGTGCGCGCCAAGGCCAAGATCCGCAACGCCCGGATCCCGTACCGCGTGCCCCGCGACGCCGACCTCCCGGACCGGCTCAAGGGCGTCCTGGCCGTCGTCTACCTGATCTTCAACCAGGGCTACGACGGCACACCCGAGCTGACCGCGGAGGCCGTACGCCTCGGCAGGCTGCTGGCCGATCTGATGCCGGACGAGCCCGAGGCCGTGGGCCTGCTCGCGCTGATGCTGCTCGTCGACTCGCGCAGCGACGCGCGCCGGGGCGGCGACGGCGGACTCGTACCGCTGCCCGAGCAGGACCGGGCCCGCTGGGACGGCGAGCTGATCGCCGAGGGGCAGTCGCTGGTGCACCGCTGTCTGCGCCGGGGCCGGCCCGGGCCGTACCAGATCCAGGCCGCCATCCAGGCGGTGCACAGCGTCGCGGCCACCGCGGACGCCACCGACTGGAGCCAGATCCTGCGGCTGTACGACCAGCTCCTGACCGTCGCGCCGAGTCCGGTCGTGGCCCTGAACCGGGCCGTCGCGGTGGCGGAGACCGAGGGCCCGGGACAGGCCCTGGCTCTCGTCGACCCCCTGGACCTCGACGCGTACCACGTCTTCCACGCGGTCCGCGCCGACCTGCTGCGCCGCCTGGGCCGCGACACCGAGGCGGTGCAGGCGTACGAGGAGGCCATAGCGCGCAGCGACAGCGCCGCCGAACGCGGCTATCTGGACCGCCGGAAGCGGGAACTGGTCGGCGAATGAGGCGGGGAATTTATGTGGGTGGGTGAAAGGTTGGCATATACACCCGATGGACCACCCCACCCGTGAGGCACCGTGAACCACCCCGCCCCCGAGCAGCCCGCCGATGTCGTGGCCCGGCTGCGCGCCACCTTCCGCACCGGCCGCACCAAGCCCGTCGAGCGGCGCACCGCGCAGCTGCACCGGCTGCGCGAGATGCTCACGGACAACGGCCCGGACCTCGCCGCCGCCCTCCATGCCGACCTGGGCAAGAGTTCCGCCGAGTCCCGGCGCACCGAGATCGGCTTCACGATCCGCGAGATCGACCACACCCTGGACCACCTCGCCGACTGGCTGCGCCCCGAGTCCGCCCCGGTCCCGGCCCACCTCGGCACGGACGCGCGCGCCTGGACGCAGTACGACCCGCTCGGCGTCGTCCTCGTCATCGCGCCCTGGAACTACCCCGCCCAGCTGCTGCTCACCCCGCTGGTCGGGGCGCTCGCCGCGGGCAACGCGGTGGTCGTCAAGCCCAGCGAAATGGCGCCCGCCACCTCTGCGGTGCTCGCCCGCCTGCTGCGCGCCCACCTCGACACCGACGCGGTCGCCGTCGTCGAGGGCGGCATCCCGGAGACCACGGCCCTGCTGGCCGAGCGGTTCGACCACATCTTCTACACCGGCAACGGCACGGTCGGCCGTGTCGTCCTGCGTGCCGCCGCCGAGCACCTCACCCCGGTCACCCTCGAACTCGGCGGCAAGTCACCGGCGTTCGTCGACCGCGGCACCGACCTCGACGTCGTCGCCGACCGGCTGGTGCGCGGCAAGTTCCTCAACGCGGGCCAGACCTGTGTCGCCCCCGACTACGTCCTGACCGACCCGGAGACGGCCGCCGCCCTCGAACCGAGGCTCGCCCGTGCCGTCGAATCCGTCTACGGCACCGACCCGGAGGCCTGCGGCGAGTACGGCCGGATCGTCAACGAACGCCACTTCGACCGGCTCGTGGGCCTGCTCGACTCGGGCCGCGTCGTCGTCGGCGGCGACAGCGACCGTACGACGAAGTACATCGCGCCGACCGTGCTGGCCGACGTCGACCCAGAGGCGCCCGTCATGCGGGAGGAGATCTTCGGCCCTGTCCTGCCGGTCGTGACCGTGCCCGACCTGGACGCGACGATCGGCTTCATCAACGACCGCGACAAGCCGCTGGCCCTGTACGTGTTCTCCGAGTCGGACGAGACCCGGGGCCGGATCGCCGCCGAGACCTCCTCGGGCGGCATCGGCCACGGCCTGCCGCTCGCCCATCTCACCGTCTCCGACCTGCCGTTCGGCGGCGTGGGGGAGAGCGGCATGGGCAACTACCACGGCCGCTACTCGATCGAGACGTTCAGCCACCGCAAGGCGGTGCTGGAGAAGCCGCTGCGCTGAGCGGCCGGTCCTCACGTGGTTTCATCAGCTGTCGCTTATATAAGTGACAGCTGATATGTTGGGCCGCATGCACGCCTTCGATGTGCTCGGCGATCCCGTGCGCCGGCGGATTCTGGAGCTTCTGGCCGACGGGGAGATGACCTCAGGCTCGGTCTGCGAGGTCATAGGGGAGGAGTTCGGGATCTCCCAGCCCGCGGTGTCGCAGCATCTGAAAGTGCTGCGCGAGAACGGATTCGCGACCGTGCGCCCGCAGGGGGCCCGGCGGCTGTACGCGGTCAACGCGGAGCCGCTGCAGGACATAGACGCCTGGCTCGACCGCTTCCGCCGCTTCTGGACCCCGCATCTGGACGCACTGGCCACCGAACTGGCCCGCGGCAGGCGCGCGCGCCGGCTCGGCGGCGCCGACGAAACCCCGAGGAGTACCCCATGACCGACGTGACCCACGACATCAACGACGTACGCCGACAGGTCGGCAGGCGCACCTTCAAGGCGGGGAGGCGCGCGTGGTGACCGTGAGCAGGTCCTACGACGCGCCCCTCGACGACGTGTGGGACGCCTGCACGAACGCCGAGCGCATCCCGCGCTGGCTGCTGCCGGTGTCGGGGGAGCTGCGACTGGGCGGCCGCTACCAGCTGGAGGGCAACGCCGGTGGGGTGATCGAGCACTGCGATCCGCCCAAGAGCTTCTCCGCGACCTGGGAGTACGGCGGGGAGACCAGCTGGATCGAGCTCCGGCTGACACCCGAGGAGGGCGGCACCCGCTTCGAGCTGGACCACATCGCCCATGTCGACGACACCAAGTGGGCGGAGTTCGGTCCGGGTGCGGTCGGGGTCGGGTGGGACCTGATGGTGCGGGGGCTGTCGCTGCACCTGGCGAGCGGCGGGGCACCCGTCGACCCGAAGAAGTTCATGGCCTGGATGGGCTCGGACGAGGGGCGCCGGTTCATGACGGACAGCAGCGAGGCCTGGTACGCGGCCAATGTCGCGGGCGGCGAGGAGGAGAAGACGGCGCGCGAGGCGGCGGACCGCACCACGGCCGCCTACACGGCCTCCGAGGACGCCGGCTGACCCAACAGGGCCGATTCGAGCGGAACTTGTCTCTTTCGGGCGCCCGTCGTGCACGGCACGACGGGCGCCTGTGTGCACATTTCGGATCGGGAACAGTGATTGACTGGTCTACACCCTTGACTGGTACAGACCAACGCGGTTGAGTGTGCCTTCACACCCCCCACCACGGCCGTACCCCTCGCCGGGTGCGGCCGTGCTCCGTAGAGGAGTTGATGTGTTGTGAGGCGCCGCATCGCCGCAATCCTGTCCTCGCTCGCCCTCGGTGGCGCCGTCGTGGCGCTCCAGCCGGCCCCCTCGGCCTCGGCCGCCGGCTTCGTGGTGAGCGAGTCGCAGTTCAACCAGATGTTCCCGAACAGGAATTCCTTCTACACCTACAGCGGTCTGACGGATGCGCTCAGTGCGTACCCGGGCTTCGCCAACACCGGCAGCGACACGGTGAAGAAGCAGGAGGCGGCCGCCTTCCTGGCCAATGTGAACCACGAGACCGGCGGGCTGGTCTACGTCGTGGAGCAGAACACCTCCAACTACCCGCACTACTGCGACGCGAGCCAGCCCTACGGCTGCCCGGCCGGACAGGCCGCCTACTACGGCCGCGGGCCGATCCAGCTGTCGTGGAACTTCAACTACAAGGCGGCGGGCGACGCGTTGGGCATCGACCTGCTCAACAACCCGTACCAGGTGGAGCAGAACGCGTCCGTGGCCTGGAAGACGGGCCTGTGGTACTGGAACACCCAGTCCGGACCCGGCACCATGACCCCGCACAACGCCATGGTCAACAGCGCCGGTTTCGGCCAGACCATCCGCTCCATCAACGGCTCGCTGGAGTGCGACGGCAAGAACCCCGCGCAGGTGCAGAGCCGGGTCGACGCCTACCAGAAGTTCACCCAGATCCTCGGCGTCTCCCCGGGCGACAACCTCTACTGCTGATCCCGCTTTCTGCGCCATGGTGTCATGCACCTGTTCATTCCGACCTCCCTCGGAAGGGCATCACCATGCGCACCCCCCACGTCCTGCTCGCGACGACCGCGGCGCTCGCCGCCGCGGTCGTCCCGCTTCCGGCCGGTGCGACCACGACGGTCCCGGCACCGGGCACCTACTACCTGCAGAGCGCCACGACCGGACTCGACGCGGCCGACAACGCGGGCGCCGTCGAGCAGCACAGACCCAAGGGCGACGAGGACCACCAGCAGTGGCGCCTCGCCGCGAGCGGATCGTCGTACGTCCTCGAAAGCACGGACGCGACCGGCAGCTGCCTCGGCCGCTCGGGCGACCAGGCCCGCACCGTCGCCTGCACCGACCCCGACGCGGCCTGGGAGTTGACCCCCGTCGGAGCCGACCGTCACACCCTCAAAGTGCCCGGGGCCGAGCGCTACCTGACCGTGGCGGACAAGCCTTCCGGCGCCACCTACCCGGCCCAGCTGGCGATCGGCGCTTCGGGCACCCTCGCCACCTGGTACCTCACCCCCGTCGCCCCGGCGACGAACCCCATGCCCCCGCAGGACCGACGCACCCTCGACCAGGTCACGTTCCTCACCGCCCACAACGCCTACGCCAACGGCGTCGACGGCGGCTTCGCCCCGCCCTTCGTCAACCTCGTCCCGAACCAGACACGCGGCATCGACCGGCACCTCGCCGACGGGGTCCGCGGATTCATGCTGGACATCCACCAGACCCCGGACGGCGCGATCCTCTGCCACAACAGCTGCACCCTGGTCAGCAGGCCGGTCGCCCTGTGGGTCGACCTCCAGCGCATGGTCGACTTCCTCGAGACGCACCCCGACCAGTTCGTCACCGTGTTCCTGGAGGACTACGTCGACCCCGAAGTGCTGCGGTCCGAACTCGCCCGCGTGAACGGTCTGTCCGACGTCCTCTACCGGCCCGACCGGACCGGTGACGGCAGAACGGCTGGCCGAAGATGGTCGACCTGATCGCGGCCGGTCAGCGGCTGCTGATCTTCACCGACCACAGCCGCTCGGCGGACGAGTCGGCGGGACTGACCCGGGACAGCTTCGGCGTCATGTACCAGCGGGAGTGGACCGTGGAGAACTACTGGTCCATGGGCGCGGGCGTCGGCTCCTCCGACTGGTCCTGCTACAGCCGGTGGTACGACGCGAACACCAACATCCCGCTGACCCGCACGGAACCCGGATTCCGCCCGCTCTTCGTCATGAACCACTTCCGGGACGCGGCCATCGCCGGCACGGCCTCGACGGACAACACCAAACTGGCCGACCGCGCCCGGCGGTTCTGCCTGCCGGCCGCCCGCAAGAAGCCCAACTTCCTGGCCGTGGACCACTACGACCTCGGTGACCCGGCCTCCGCCGTCACGGAACTGAACACCTACACGTATCCGTAAAGTCCGCACGGCGCACGGCGCGGGGTGTGCGAAACTCCGCCGATGACCACCGAAACGATCACCGCGGACGCCGCGGGCACCTTCAAGCTCGCCGACCTGACCGTCAACCGCATCGGCTTCGGAGCGATGCGGCTGACGGGCTCCGCCGCCTTCCACCTCGGCACGCCGAGCAACCGGGAACGCTCGATCGCCGTGCTGCACAAGGCGATCGAGCTCGGCGTCAACCACATCGACACGGCCGCCTTCTACTTCTCGCAGCTGCGCTCCGCCAACGAGATCATCAACAGCGCGCTGGCCCCGTACCCGGACGACCTGCTCATCGCCACCAAGGTCGGTCCCTACCGCGACTACCACGGCGAGTGGGGCACCTCCGCCCGCCCCGACCAACTGCGCGGACACGTGGAGGAGAACCTGCGCCAGCTCGGCCGGGACCATCTCGACCTTGTCTATCTGCGCCGGATGCGCCAGGAGTGCGTCGCCGAGCACTTCGGCGCGCTGGCCGAACTGCGTGAGGCGGGCCTGATCCGGCATCTGGGCCTGTCCGACGTCGAGCCTCGCCACCTCGCCGAGGCGCAGGCGATCGCGCCGGTGGTGTCCGTGGAGAACCGCTACGGCCTGGACTCCCGCAACCCGGCCACCGACGAGGTCCTGCGCATCTGCGGGGAACAGGGCATCGCCTTCGTGCCCTTCTACGCCATCGCCGGCAAGCGCGCGGCGCAGCCCGCCGCCGACACACACGACGAAGAACTCCTCGCGGTGGCCCGCGCCCACGACGCCACCCCCGCCCAGATCCGCATCGCCTGGACCCTCCACCAGGGCCCCCACGTCCTCGCCATCCCCGGCACCGGCAACCCCGCCCACCTCACCGAGAACATCGCAGCCGGCGCCCTGCGGCTGACGGAGGAGGAGGCGACACGACTGGACGCGCTGCGCCGCGCGGCGGACTGACACCGGTCTGCGAGCGCCCGGTGCGAGAGCTTCTGGTGCATGCGCCAGCCGCGATGCCGGCCACTTGGCACACCTGCGGAGAACGTCGCGGCAGCGCGCTGCGGCTGACCGCCGGGGAGGCGACACGACTGGACGCGCTGCGCCGCGCGGCGGACTGACACCGGTCTGCGAGCGCCCGGTGCGAGAGCTTCCCCCGGGGCTGAAGGAGGAGTAGAAGGCGTACGTGGGTCGGTCGTGTCGACGTCGCGGCGTCTCGGCGCGCGCGACCCGGCTGCAGCTGGTGTGCTGGTTCAGGAGCATTCCGCACCCTTCGGGAGACGCAGATGAGTACCTACCGAGTCGCCCAGGTCGACACCGCCGGCGGACCCCTGCGGATCGTCGAGCGTGAAGTGCCGCGGCCGGGCCCGCGCCATGTGCGGATCGCCGTGGAGGCCTGCGGGATCTGCCACAGCGACGCCGCCTTCGTGAACGCCCTGCTGCCGGGAGTCCGCTTCCCTGTCGTGCCCGGACACGAGAACGCCGGGCGGATCGAGGAGCTCGGCGACGGCGCGGCGGACATGGGCTGGCAGGTCGGCGACCGGGTGGCCGTCGGCTGGTTCGGCGGCAGCTGCGGCCACTGCACCCGGTGCCGGCAGGGCGACTTCATCGTCTGCGACACCCTGAAGGTGCCCGGCTGGGCCTACGACGGCGGCTTCGCCGAGTCGATGATCGCGCCCGTCGACGCGCTGGCCCGCATTCCCGAAGCCCTCTCTGCGACCGACGCGGGCCCCATGGCCTGCGCGGGCGTCACCGTGTTCAACGGGATGCGGCGCAGCTCCGCACAGCCGGGCGACCTGGTCGCCGTGCTCGGCCTCGGCGGACTGGGCCACCTGGGCGTGCAGTACGCCGTCGCGATGGGCTTCGAGACCGTCGGCATCGCCCGCGGAGCCGACAAGGCCGACTTCGCCAAGCAGCTCGGCGCCCACCACTACATCGACAGCACCGCGGACACCCCCGTCGCGGAGGCGCTGCAGTCTCTCGGCGGCGCCAAGGTCGTCGTCGCCACCGCCAGCAACTCCGACGCCATCACCGCCGCCTTCGACGGACTGGCGCCCCGCGGCGAGCTGGTCGTCATCGGGGCCGACGCCCAACCGCTCGGCATCAACCCCAACCAGTTGCTGATGAGCGCCAGGGTCATCCGCGGCCACCCGTCCGGCACCGCCCAGGACGTGCAGGACACCATGGCCTTCAGCGCCCTGCACGGCATCCGTCCGATGACGGAGGTCGTGCCGCTGGAGCAGGTCGACGAGGCGTACCAGAAGATGCTCTCCGGCCGCGCCCGCTTCCGGATGGTCCTCACCAACCGCTGACGGACACCCACCCGGGCGGCCGAGCCGCGCCCCCCGGGTGGCCGCCTCACACCAGCCAGGCGCCGTCCTTCATGAGATGCCGCTTGGGCAGTTCGCGCTGCTCGTGCCAGGCCTGCACCGCGCGCGGACGGACCTGGAAGAAGGCGTACGACGCGCTGTCCCGCCGCGGATCCCAGCCCGTTTTGGCGAGGAACGCCTCGGCCGCCGCATCCGGCACCTCCTCAAGGCCCCAGGCCTCCACGTCGCCGTCGATGAGCACCACGTCACGGGTGTCCCCGAGCGCCAGCCGGGCCCGGCGCCCGGCGCTCAGATTGCGGCCGGTCGGATTGGTCGTCCGCGTCGCCAGCCACACGGACGCGTCGTGCCACACGAACCAGAGCGGAACCAGACACGGCAGACCGTCGACGTCCGCTGAGGCCACCCAGATGTCGATCTCCTCGTCCAGCCGGCGCAGGACGTCCTGTCTGCGCTGCCGGGGATCGCGCGGCGACGTGTCGATCTTCATGCCCGTGAACGCTAGCCGCCCGCAACGGTCCCGCGCGTCGGTCCGGGGCCCGGCTCCGGCTCGTACCCGGGACCTAGGACGAGCGATTCCGGCCGAGCCGTGCCCCGGGGCGCATCCGGCTGGCGCCCGAAGGGTTTTACGTATAACCTCTCCCGTCAATCGCCCCTCCCGGAAGGCCCCGATGAGACACGTCGCCCTGGTCACCCTCGTCGTCGACGACTACGACGAGGCGATCGGCTTCTACACCGAAGCCCTCGGCTTCCACCTCGTCGAGGACAGCCCGCGCCCCGACGGCTCCCGCTGGGTCGTCGTCGCGCCGGGCGATCAGGGCACCGCGCTGCTGCTCGCCCGGGCCAAGGGTGACGAGCAGCGCGCCCGGGTCGGCGACCAGACCGGCGGGCGCGTCGGGTTCTTCCTGCACACCGACGACTTCGCTCGCGATCACGCCCGGATGCTCGCCGCCGGCGTGACCTTCCTGGAGGAGCCGCGCCACGAGCCGTACGGCTCGGTCGCCGTCTTCCAAGACCTCTACGGCAATCGCTGGGACCTGCTCCAGCCCGCCGGCTGACCGCTCCTCCCGCCGCCCGGACCCGGTTCCCCGGGCCGGCGAAGACCAACCCCGTCCCCCAACCACCCCGCTCGACGAAAGACCCCGCCATGACCGCTACGCGCGTAGACGCCGATGTGATCCGCCGCCTCCCCAAGGCCGTCCTGCACGACCACCTCGACGGCGGCCTGCGCCCCGCCACCGTGGTGGAGCTCGCCGCAGCGGTCGGCCACGCCCTGCCCACCACCGATCCGGACGAGCTGGCCGCGTGGTACTTCGAGGCGGCCAACTCCGGTGACCTGGTCCGCTACATCGCCACCTTCGAGCACACCCTCGCGGTGATGCAGACCCGCGAGGGCCTGCTGCGCACCGCCGAGGAGTACGTCCTCGACCTGGCCGCGGACGGCGTGGTGTACGGCGAGGTGCGCTACGCCCCCGAGCTGATGCTGAACGGCGGGCTCACCCTGGCGGAGGTCGTCGAGACCGTCCAGGAAGGGCTCGGGGCGGGTATGGCGAAGGCGGCGGCCGCGGGCACGCCGGTCCGCGTCGGCACCCTGCTGTGCGGCATGCGGATGTTCGACAGCACGCGCGAGACCGCCGACCTCGCCGTCGCCTTCCGCGACGCCGGCGTCGTCGGCTTCGACATCGCGGGCGCCGAGGACGGCTTCCCGCCCGCCGACCACCTCGACGCCTTCGAGCACCTGCGCCGCGAGAGCGTGCCGTTCACCATCCACGCCGGCGAGGCCCACGGCCTGCCCAGCGTCCACCAGGCACTGCAGGTGTGCGGCGCCCAGCGCATCGGGCACGGCGTGCGCATCACGGACGACATCGTGGACGGCAAGCTCGGACGGCTCGCGGGCTGGGTCCGCGACCGCCGTGTCGCGCTGGAGATGTGCCCGACCTCCAACCTCCAGACGGGCGCGGCCACTTCGATCGCCGAGCACCCGATCACCGAGCTGAAGGACCTCGGCTTCCGGGTCACCCTCAACACCGACAACCGGCTGGTGTCGGGCACGACGATGACGCGTGAGATGTCCCTGCTGGTGGAGCAGGCGGGCTGGACGACCGAGGACCTGCGCACGGTCACAGTGAACGCCGTGAAGAGCGCGTTCATCCCGTTCGGCGAGCGCAGGGCCCTCATCGAGGACGTCGTCCTGCCGGGCTACGAAGCCGCGCTCTGCAGCAGTCCCCGTACATAGGCGGCCTGTCCGACGTGCTGGTGATCGTCGGACAGGACACTGACCAGCCGTACGCCCAGGGTGACCGGCGGGTCCCAGCGCTCGTCGACCACGCGCTCCAGATCCTTGGCGGCGAGATCGCGCAGCGCGCCGAGCGTCTGCTCGTGGACGGCGTCGTAATAGCCGGTCAGCAGGGTGCCGGAGTCGACCCGCACCTTGCCGACCTTGGTGGAGCTGTGGCCGTAGCCGGTGTCCCGGGGCGGCATATCCAGGCCGAAGCGCTTGTGCCAGTCCTGCGTGAGCCAGACCTGGTCAAGCCCGAAGGCATCGGCGATGTGGTCGTCCTGGACGCGGGTGAGGTGCCAGATGAGCCAGCTGATGGAGTTGGCGTCGTGCGAGGGGCGGGCGTTGAGCACGTCCGGTTCGAGTCCCTCGACGGCGGAGTGGACTTCTTCCTGGATGCGGTTGAACGCGTCGATGAGGATGTCCTTGGCATGCATCCATCCACCATCGCGCATTACGGCGCCTCGTGCGTCCCCTGTTGGAGAAGCGACATCAGCGCCCGGGCCGCCGGACTGGTCGCCTGCGGCGGCGGCAGCAGGGCCACAGTCTCGTAGACGGTCTCGCCGGTGCCCTTCACGGGCAGCGCGCTGAGCGACTCGCGCTTGTGCCGGAAGTGCCGGGGCACGACGGCGATGCCGAGGTTCTCGTCGACCAGGTCCAGCAGACTGTGCACGTCGTTGACCTCCAGCGCGACGGTGCGCCGCACGCCGGCCTCGGCGAAGGCCGCGTCCGTGGTGCGGCGCGGTCCCCAGTCCGGATGGAAGTCCACGAACACCTCACCGCCGAGGTCGTCCGGCGTGACCGCCGCACCGCCGGTCGCCAGCCGGTGGGAGGGGTGGCACAGCACGGTCATCGGCTCGCCGGTCAGCGAGACCGAGCGCAGCTGGTCGGTGTCGGCCTGCGTGCGGTAGGCGAAGGCGAGGTCCAGGCGCCCGGCCGCGACCTCCTCCGCGAGCGCGCCCGAGCCCTCCTGCCGCAGCCGGATCTCCACGTCCGGGTGCATCCGACGGAAGGCGGCGAGCAGCCCCGCCACATGGACTCCCGCGATGCACTGCTCGGTGCCGAGAGACAGCGTCCCGCGCAGGACGCCCTGCACGGCGGCGACCGCCTCGTGCGCCGAGCGCACCTGCGCCAGGATCCGTTCCGCCTCGCCCAGCAGCGCCCGCCCGGCCTCCGTGAGCGTGACCCGGCGGGTGGTGCGCACGAAGAGCGGGGTCTGCAACTCCCGCTCCAGCGCGCGGATCGAGGCCGACAGCCCCGACTGGGACACCATCAGCCGTTCCGCTGCCCGGGTGAAGTGCTGGTCCTCGGCGACCGCGACGAAGTGCTGAAGATGACGAAGTTCCACGATTGAGAAGCCTAGCCGCTGAGTTCCATCGCATTCTCCTGTTGGACCACTGGCCGCAGGTCGCGCGAGAGTGGGTACCGGTTTCCCGGCAGTTCCCGGAACCGGAATCTCGTGTGCCAACCCCTCTGGAGTCGCGTTGTACACCGCACACCCCGACCGTTACGCGGACATGCCCTACCGGCGCACCGGACGCAGCGGCCTGAGGCTCCCCGCGATCTCGCTCGGCCTCTGGCACAACTTCGGTCCCGACCGTCCGGTCGAGACCCAGCGGGCCATCTTGCGCCGCGCCTTCGACCTCGGCGTCACCCACTTCGACCTGGCCAACAACTACGGCCCGCCGCCCGGCGCCGCCGAGTCCGCCCTCGGCGAGGCCCTGAAGGCGGACTTCACCGGCCACCGCGACGAGCTGGTCATCTCCACCAAGGCCGGCTACCGGATGTGGCCCGGGCCGTACGGCGAGTTCGGCTCCCGCAAGTACCTGCTGTCCTCGCTGGACCAGAGCCTTAAGCGGATGGGCCTGGACTACGTGGACATCTTCTACTCCCACCGCCACGACCCGGACACTCCCCTGGAGGAGACGATGGGCGCCCTGCACTCGGCGGTGCAGCAGGGCAAGGCGCTCTACGTCGGCGTCTCCAACTACTCGGCGGAGCAGACCCGCGAGGCCGCCCGCATCCTCGACGAGCTGGGCACCCCGCTGCTGATCCACCAGCCGCGCTACTCGATGCTCGACCGCCGCCCGGAGACCGAGGGCCTCCTGGACGCCCTCGACGAGCTGCAGGTCGGCTCGATCGTGTACTCCCCGCTGGAGCAGGGCCTGCTCTCCTCCCGCTACCTCGACGGCATCCCGGAGGGTTCGCGGGCGGCGAGCGACAGTCCCTTCCTGAACTCGGACGCGGTCACCGAGGAACTGGTGGGCAGGCTGCGGGCCCTCGACGACCTGGCCAAGGGCCGCGGTCAGACCCTGGCCCAGCTGGCCCTGGCCTGGGCGCTGCGCGGCGGCCGGGTGACCTCGGCGCTGGTCGGTGCGAGCAGCGCGCAGCAGATCGAGGACAGCGTCGCGGCCACCCGCAACCTGGACTTCGACGCCGACGAGCTGGCCCGCATCGACGAGATCGTCACCGTGTGAGCAGTCGTTCGCTGACCTCCCAGAGGCGGGCCGCCGCCTCTGGGTCGACGGCGTAGGGCAGCACACCGGGGGTCTCGGCCCCGGCACGCCAGGCGGCCTCCTCCTCGGCCGACACGAGGGGGCTGACGTCGCAGTTCTCGCAGTAGACCCCGCCCATACCGGCGAGCCGCGCGCTGGTGGCGCACCAGACGCTGGTGGCCGCTCCCTGCGGGATCGTCTTCAGCTGCCGGGAGGGGTCGCGGACGGTCCGTCCCTCGGCGTCCACGGCCCCGGCCGCGCGGAAGGCCTCGGCGGGCAGATGCTTGGCGAGATTGGTGTCGATGATGGTGCCCGGGTGCACGGAGAAGGCCCGGATGCCCTCGGTCCGCCCGCGCCGGTCCAGCTCCACGGCGAACAGCGCGTTGGCGGTCTTCGACTGGCCGTAGGCGAGGAACGGTTCGTAGGTCCGGTGCTCGAAGTGCAGGTCGTCGAAGTCGACGTCGCCGAACCGGATGCCCCGCGAGGACACCGACACGACGCGCGCGCCGTCGGCCGCGACGAGCGCCGGCCACAGGCGCTTCACCAGCTGGAAGTGGCCCAGGTGGTTGGTGGCGAACTGCGTCTCGTAGCCGCGGGCGTCGCGGGTCAGCGGGGTCGCCATGATGCCGGCGCTGTTGACCAGGATGTGCAGCGGGCGCCCGGAGGCCAGGAACTTCTCCGCGAAGGCGTCGATCGACGCCGGGTCCAGCAGGTCCATGTACTCGACCTCGGCACCGGGCACATCCTTCAGCGCGTCCTGTGCGCGTTCGAGGTCGCGCGCCGGTACGACGACCTCGGCGCCCGCCGAGCGCAGGACGCGGGCCGTCTCCAGGCCGATGCCGGAGTAGCCGCCGGTGACGACGGCGACCTTGCCGGTCAGGTTGATGCCCTTGATCACCTCCTCGGCGGTGCTCGCGGCGCCGAAGCCGGAGGGCAGGGGATGCTGTGCGGTGGTCATGGTGGGTAACTCCTCTGAATGAGCCGTCCACGCCACCGTAGGTCCGCGATTCCGTACGATGAATACTTGAGAATCCGCATTACTTGCGTGATAGTTCGAGCATGTCCGCGGATCCCCTCTCCGACGCCCTGGCCGTCGCCGATGCCCGCAGCGTGTTCTCCGGCGGCTTCACGGCCGGCGGGTCCTGGGCGATCCGGTTGCGCGGACGCGACAGGCTCAAGGTCAACGCGGTGGTGCGGGGCGGCTGTCTGCTCGTCCGCGAGGACGGCGGGGAGCCGCTGAAGCTGTCCGAGGGCGACGTCGTCGTCTCCGACGGCCGGCAGGCGTACGTGATGTGCAGCGAACCCGGCCCCGAGCCGGTCGACTCGGCCGACGTCGCCGTGGACCCCGAGACCGGCATGGCACGGCTCGGCGGGGGAGAGGTCGAGGACGTCATGTGCGTCTCCGGGCACATCGACCTGAGCCGGGACAGCGGCGAGCTGCTGCGCCGGGCGCTGCCCGAGATGATCCATGTGCGCGCCGACGCGGCCGAGGCACCCGCGCTGCGCTGGCTGATCGGGCAGCTGACCGAGGAGATGCAACCGCACCGCGCCGGTGGGGAGTTCGCCTCGGACCAGCTCGCCCAGCTCGTGTTCGTCCAGGTGCTGCGGGTCTGTCTCACCGAGGCCGACGGGCTGCCCGCGGGCTGGCTGCGCGCCCTCGCCGACGCCCGGCTCGCCCCCGCCCTGCGTCTGATGCACGGCGACCCGGCGCACCCCTGGCAGCTGGAGGAGCTGGCCGGGGCCGCCGCGATGTCCCGCACCACCTTCGCCGTACGGTTCAAGGAGGCGGCCGGAGTGCCGCCCCTGTCCTACCTGATGAACTGGCGGATGAGCCTGGCCGCCCGAGCCCTGCGCCAGGACACGACCCCCGTCGCCTCCCTCGCCCGCTCCGTTGGCTACACCTCGGAGAGCGCCTTCAGCAACGCCTTCAAGCGGGCGATGGGTGTTGCGCCGCGGCGTTACAGGGAGGCGGCCAGGACCGAGGAACGTGACGCTCGGCTGCGGTCATGAGTCCGCTGTCGGCGGCGACCCGTGCCGGGCTGCTGCCTGTTCGAGGAGAGAGCGGAATTGGTGTACGTCCGGGTTGCGCGCCGTGCCGGGGCGAACGACGGTGCAGATGGTGCGGGCGACCGGTGCGAGCAGGGGGTGCAGGCTGACGCCGTCATGAGGTTCGGGGACGGCGAGGCGAGGGGCCAGGGCGACGCCGGCATGTGCGGCGACGAGGGTCAGCAGTACTGAGAAGTCGCTGCTGCGGACCCGGATGTCAGGTACGAACCCGGCTGCTCCGCAGGCCCGTTGGATCATCTCGTAGCAGGAGGTGTCGGGGCCCGGCGTGAGCCATGGGTCGTCGGCGAGCCGGGCGAGGTCGGCGGGCTGACCGGGTGAGAGGCCGAGGCTGCGGGCCCGTTCCGGGTGCACGCACAGCACCACCGGATCCTCCATGAGGAACTCCTGCTGACTGTGGTGCGGGAAGTTCCGGGGCAGCACCGTGTAGCTGTGGGCCACGACCACGTCGGTCCGGTGTTTCCGCAGGGCCTCCAGCGCCTGGTCCGGTTCCTGCTCGTCCAGCCGGAGGGTCAGCGTGGGTGCCGTCCCGTCCTCGTGCCGGGAGAGCGCCCGGTACACGTGGGGCAGCAAGGTGCGTGCGACCGAGGCGAAAGCAGCCACGCGCAGCACCCCGTGGTGCCCGCCCTTGAGCGCGGCGAGATCGGACTCCGCGGCGGCGAGGTCGCCGAGGATCACCTCGGCGTGCGCCACGAGGAGTTCTCCGGCGGGGGTCAGACACAGCGTGCGTCCCCGCTTCTCGACCACCGGCACGCCGGCCTCGCGTTCCAGCACGGCCAGTTGCTGTGACACAGCCGGGCCGGTCAGGTGCAGCGCATCGGCTGTCGCCGCGATCGTCCCGTAGGCCGCCAGGTGCTGCAGCATCCGCAGCCGTCGCACATCGAGCATGAAGAGCACCTCATCAGTGGTGTCGCGGAGACGTCCGCGCGAGGGAGCCGGTGGGCCTGCGATCCTCACGACCGCTCGTGCTCCCCGTCGCGTCCGTGCATGTGTCGTCGCGCGCGGAGCCGGACGCCGACAGGGGGACCGCCTCAACGTCTGTCCCGGGTTCTTCGGCCCTGCGGCGATTGATCAGGACGACCCCGGCCACGGTGATCGCGCCCCCGGCCAGTTCGAGCGGAAGAGGTCGCTCACCCAGCCATACGAACGAAACCACGAGGGCCACGGGCGGGACCAGGTACAGAGCCGCCGTGGAAGCCGCCAGAGGCAGACGGGCGACCGCGTACCCCCAGATGACGAAGCCGAGCGCGGAAGGCAGCAGCCCCAGGAACACGGCGGACCACAGCGCGTCTGCCGGGGCGCCGACCGTCGCGCTCACCGCGCGGGGTGCGAGGGGCAGGGCGAAGAGGGTGCCAGCGACCATCGCGTAGGTCGCCACCTCCAGTCCGCTGTAGTGCTTCAGCAGCGGCTTGCTGGCGAAGTGGTACACGCCCTGGACGACGGCGGCGGCCAGCACCACCAGCGAGGCCGGGCTGAAACCGGAGTACCCCTCGGCCAGGGTCACGACCGCGGTGCCCGCGATGGCGATCAGGCTGCCGAGGACGACATTGCGGGTCGGACGCTCGGACAGGAACACACTGCCCAAGAGGACGCTGAACACCGGAGCGATCGCGATCAACAGGCTCGCCGTGCCTGCCTCGACATGCACCTCCCCCCAGTTCAGCAGCACCTGGTATGCGGTCATGCCGGTCAGTCCGCACAGTCCGATCAGCGGCAGGTCCCGCTTGCGCGGCAGGCGTACGCCGGCGAACGGAGCCATGGCCAGCAGGGCGACGGCCGCGACGGCGAGCCGCAGGAAGGACAGCGCGACCAGGCCGAGCCCCGCCACGCCCACACGGATGGCGGGGAAGGCGCAGGCCCACAGCAGGACGGTGCCCGCGAGGGCGAGGAACCGGGGGGATGCGGATCGCTTCTTCACCTCTCCAACGTGACAGCCGTGAGGCAAAAGATCCATTTAGTAGTTTTTTGCAGACCGCACACTTTTCCTTACGGTGTGCTGGGACCCTCCAGCGTCCAGCCGTCGGCGGTCACCTCGAGCTCGACGTCGTCCCGATCGGCTGCCTCGCCGCAGTGTGCGCACACGGCACGCGGGGTGAACTCGTGATCGTGGTGGCGCAGTCGCATCGAGGGGGACGTCGTGATCCAGCGGTCTCCCCAGCGCAGCAGTTCGCGCAGGACGCCGACCAGGTCACGGCCCGCGTCCGTGAGGTAGTAGCCCTCGTGGCGAGGTTCGTCGGGCAGCGGACGGCGTTCCATCACCCCGGCCGAGACCAGGCCCTTCAAACGGGCGGACAGGCGGTCGGTGGGGGCGCCGGTGTTCTTGGCGATCTGCCGGAAGCGGTGGTTGCCGAACGTGACCTCGCGGATGGCGAGCAGCGCCCATCGGTCGCCGACCACCTGAAGGGAGGCAGCGATCGAACAGGGCCGCCCGGGCACCTCACCGGGATCGATGCGTTGTGTCGTCACGCCGACCAGTATCCGCCCTGTGCTTTGAATCCCAAAGCTGAAGACGTCATCACGGTTTGAATATCAAAGCACGCCATGCTTCCCTGTCCGCATGACACGGTCGGTATGGTTTTCAAAGCAGCGCACCGCCTCGGTGGTGATCCTGCTCGCGGTCTTCATGACGAATCTGGATCTGTGGATCGTCAACGTGGCCCTGCCCGCCATGGGCGAGGCGTTCGCGCCGCCCCACGGGCACGGCGCGACCCTCAACTCCCTGTCCTGGGTGCTCAATGCCTACGCCATCGCCCTGGCCGCGCTTCTGGTGGTCGCGGGCCGTACCGGTGACCGCATAGGACCGCGGCCCGTGTTCCTGGCCGGGGTGACCCTCTTCACCCTCGCCTCGCTCGCGTGCGCCCTGGCCCCCGACCTGTGGACGCTCGTCGCGGCGCGGGCCGTGCAGGCGGCAGGGGCCGCGGCCCAACTGCCCAGCTCGCTGGCTCTCCTGCTGGCGACCGTGCCCGTCGAGGGGCGCACGCGTGCCACCCGCAACTGGGCTGCCGTCGGCGGGCTCGCGGCAGCTGCGGGTCCCGTGGCCGGGGGGCTGCTGGTTCAGGTCGACTGGCGCTGGGTGTTCGTGATCAACGTACCCATCGGCATCGCCACCGCCGTGGTCGGCCTCCGCGTCCTGCCGCACGCGGTACGGCGGGAGCAGGGGCGTCTGCCGGACCTGCTCGGCGCACTGCTCGTCACCGTCGCCGTCGCTGCCCTCTCCGGAGCCCTTGTGCAGGCGCCCGACTGGGGGTGGTTGAGTGCCGGAACCCTCACCCTGTTCGCCGTCACGCTGGTCACCGCGACCGCTTTCACGTTCCGCTCGCTGCACCACAGCCACCCCTTGTTCGAGCTGCGTCTGCTGCGGCTGCCGGGGTTCGGTACCGCGAGCCTGGGCACGTTCGTCTTCGGTGTGGCCTTCGCCATCATGCTGCTGTCCAACGTCCTGTGGTGCCAGGAGGTCTGGCACTGGAGCGCCCTGCGCACCGGCGTCGCCATGGTGCCGGGGCCGGCCCTGGTCCCGGTCGTCACGCTGCTCACGGCGCGCGCCGCGCAGCGTCTCGGTCACGGGCCGTTGATCACCGCGGGCGGCCTGCTGTTCGCCGCGGCGATGGTCTGGCGGGCCTGCTTCGCCTCCCTGACCCCCGACTACATGCTCGATCTGCTGCCCAGCCAGCTGCTCAGCGGTGTGGGCGTCGGACTGACCATCGGCACGCTGATGGCCGCGGGCGTCAGCTCCCTGCCGGCGCACCGCTCCGCCACCGGATCGGCCCTGGTCAACTCCGTGCGTCAGATGTCCGCCACCGTGGGCATCGCCGTCCTGGTCGCCATCCTCGGCTCGCATGTCGGCCCGGCCCAGCGCCAGGACTTCCGCGCGGCCTGGCTGGCCGCCGCCGCTCTCGGTCTGGCGTGCACCCTGATCGGCATACGCCTGACCCGCAGCGCCGGCGAGCGAGCGATACCGCGAAAGGGTGCCGCGGTTGCCCCGGCGGCGACCCCGGCCGACTCGCGCTGAGGAGAGCCATCGACGACAGGGGCCCTGCCGAAGGGGCCCTGCCGAGCGACGTCGTGGCGAGTGCCTTTGGTGACATGTCGACTTCACGGAAGCCGCCCGCGGTGACCGGATCCTGATGCGACCACCGCGGGCGACTCCCGTGAGGACTCGCGGCCCTCAGGCCCCGGCCGGCACCCGGTCCAGAAAGCCGAGTACGTTCCTGATGCGGCCGTCGGCGTCCAGGGTGATCACGTCGAAGCCCGCCACGGGGGCCGAGCCGTCCTCGGCGACCAGTTCCCAGGAGAAGCGTGCCGTGTCGTGGTGGCCGTCCACGGCGCCGCTCGGGCGGAAGACGAAACCCGGGAACTGCTCGTGGGCCGCGGTGATCACGGCCGCGATCTGCTCGTGCCCGGTGACGTCGGCGAGCGGGTCGGTATAGGTGCCGTCCGCGGTCCAGGCGGCCGCGACCGCCTTCGTCAGTTCCTCGGACCCGCCGGCGTTCCAGGCCTCGAAGTAACGGGCGACGGCGTTCTCGTAACGGTCGGTGTTCGCAGACATGGCGGATCAGCCTCCATCGAGGTGGTCGGTGCTGGTCAGGACCCGGATGCGCGCTTCGGCGACCCGGTACGGCAACCATGCCCGGCCGCGCCCGGCGCCGTCGATTACCCCTCGGGTAATGGCGGTGGCTGCAGGATTTCGGCCAACACCCCCTGTGAATATGCCAGGAGAGTGGCCGGAAAGTCGTGGTGACAGTGTTTCAGTAGTGAACATACTCAACAGTCAAGGGACTTCACGCGGAGCGAAGGCGCGATCACTCACAGCGCATGAGTGTGCAGGAGTTGCACCCGGGCCGCATCGAAAGCGAGGACAGCCGACAGTCGAACGATCAGCGGGGGAGAGAAACGTGCACGACGAGTTCTTATGCCACGTAACGGCCTACGGCACCTGCGGAGGCGAGCGCATCGGAGTGCCACTGGGCACCTACCGCGCCCCGACCCTCGCCCTCGCCCTGTGGTGGCTGCGCGACCGTGCGATCTGGATCGCCGACCGACTCGACCCGCAGCCGGAGGCGGAGCACTTCCCGCCCGGCTCGCTCGTCCCCGTCGCCGACGACGTCCCCGATGTGCCCGCCGTCCTTCGATCATGGTGCGGCGATGTCGCCCAACAGGAGCTGGTCGGCGAGCAGTTGGCCGCCGGGCGCCTGGTGCGGATCGCGACGTGCGACGAGACGACCGAGTACGAACTGCTGGCGGAGTCTGTCGACGCCCTCCGTATGCAGCGCACCGTCCCGGCCCTCGTCCTGCCGGTGGGCTGAGCCCCGGCGCCACCTGTCGCGGCCGGGCGCAGATGTCGACGAATCGGTAGAATCCTGGACATGGCAGACCGGCCTGTCGCGCCGACTGCGCCCGAACTCGTCGTGGAGACCGAGGCGGGCTCCACGGTGATGAGCCCGGGTCGCGACTACCACGTGGGACGCGACCCGTTGAGCGACATCGTCCTCGACGACAAGCGGGTCTCCTGGCACCACGCCGTCCTGCGGACCGACTCCGACCACTGGACCCTCGAGGACGAGAACAGCACCAACGGCACCTTCGCGGACGGCCGCCGCATCACCGCCTGGGGCGTCGGCCCCGGCAGCGTCATCCACTTCGGCAGCCCCTCCGACGGCCCGTGCGCCGTCCTGACCAGCCGCCCGGCGCCCGCCCCCGAGCGCCCCTCGGCGGTCGCGGCGGTGTCCATGCCCGGCCTGACCGCCACGTTCCGCCGCCCCACGAGCGTACGGCCGCTGCCCGCCCGCACGATCCGCATCGGGCGGGCCGCCGACAACGACCTCGTCGTGGACGACCTGCTCGCCTCCCGCCGGCACGCCGAGCTGCGCGCCCTGCCCGACGGGACGTACGAGATCGCCGACCTGGGCAGTCACAACGGCACGTTCCTCAACGGCTCGCCCGTCACCGTCGCGCCCGTGGGTCCCGGCGACATCGTCGGCATCGGCCACTCGGCGTTCTGCCTCGTCGGCGACCAGCTGCAGGAGTACGTCGACACCGGCGAGGTCTCCCTCGACGTACAGGACCTCACCGTGGTCGTCGACCGCGGCCGCAAGACCCTGCTCGACCATGTGTCGTTCCCTGTGGGGGAGAAGTGCCTGCTCGCGGTCGTCGGACCGAGCGGCGCCGGAAAGTCCACCCTGCTGAACGCACTCACCGGCCAGCGGCCCGCCGACCACGGCACGGTGCTCTACGACGGCCGGGACCTCTACCGCGACTACGCCGAGCTGCGCCAGCGCATCGGACTGGTCCCGCAGGACGACATCCTGCACGCCCAGCTGACCGTCCGCAGCGCCCTGTCCTACGCCGCCGAGCTGCGCTTCCCGCAGGACACCGCGAAGGCCGAGCGGCGGGCCCGGGTCGACGAGGTCATCCGTGAACTCGGCCTCGAACAGCGCGCCGGCCAGCCGGTGCACAGCCTCTCCGGCGGCCAGCGCAAGCGGGTCAGCGTGGCCCTGGAACTGCTGACCAAGCCCTCGCTGCTCTTCCTCGACGAGCCGACCTCGGGTTTGGACCCCGGCATGGACCGCTCGGTGATGCACATGCTGCGCGGCCTCGCCGACGACGGCCGCACGGTCGTCGTGGTCACCCACAGCGTCCTGAGCCTCGACGTGTGCGACCGGCTCCTGGTGCTCGCACCCGGCGGCACGATCGCCTACTACGGCCCGCCCGACGACGCCCTCGCCTTCTTCGGCTTCGAGCACTGGCCTGAGGCCTTCGAGTCCTTCGAACGGGATCGCGACCGCGACTGGGCGGGCGACTTCCGATACTCGCCCTTCCACCGCCACTACGTCACCGAGGCGTCGGCGCAGCCCCGCGTGCCCGACTCCGGTCCACTCGTCGTCACCCCGCCGCCCCGGCCGCGCAGCCGCGGCGCCCAACTCGGCACGCTGATACGCCGGTACACCGCCGCGCTCAGCGCCGACCGCACCTTCCTCGCCATCATGATCGCCCTGCCGTTCGTGATGGGCGCGATGGCCCGGGCCCTGGCCGGCAGCAAGCTGACTCAGGCGACCGCGATGAACGCGCTGCTCATCCTGTGCGTCGGCGGAGTCCTGACCGGCGCGGCCAACGCCGTGCGCGAACTCGTCAAGGAACGCACCATCTACCGGCGCGAGCGCGCCGTGGGTCTGTCCAGATCGGCGTACCTGATGTCGAAGGTCGTCGTCCTGGGCACGATCACCGTCCTGCAGGCCGTGGTGCTCACCCTGGTGGCCCTCCTGGGCGTCGATCTCAACGCGCCCGACGACGAAGGCGTGTTGATGCCGCCCCTTGTCGAAATCACCGTCGCCGTGGCCCTGTTGGCGTTCACCGCGATGATGCTCGGTCTGCTGGTCTCCGCGCTGGTGCGCAAGGAAGAGGTGACGATGCCGCTGCTGGTGCTGCTGGCCATCGTCCAAGTCGTCTTCTGCGGCGCCCTGTTGAAGCTGCACGGCGTGCCGGGACTGGAACAGCTGTCGTGGCTCGTGCCCTCGCGGTGGGCGCTCGGCGCGATGGCGGGCACGGTCGGGCTGGCGCGGATCGTGCCGGGCGACCTGACCGGAGATCCGCTGTTCGAGCACTCCGCCGGCATATGGCTGCTCGACATCGCCATGCTGCTGGTCCTCTCGGCGCTCTTCGGATTCCTGGTCTCACGGCTGCTGCGCCGGCGCGAGCCCGTCGTGATGCGGAAATAGCCGTGATGCGGAAACAGGCGTCGGAACTAGGAGCGGGCGATGACGACCGAAGGCTTCAGGCCCACGCACGTGGTGCCCCAGCACGGCATGCCGGCCTGGGAGGAGCCCGATCCCGCCCGCGCCACCGTCCCGCTGGACCCGCTGCTGCCCGTCCGGCTGGTCGAACGACGCGGTGAATGGGCGCAGGTCCTGTGCTCCAACGGCTGGTCGGCGTGGGTCGACGGCCGCCATCTGGTCGCCGTACCGCAGGACCCGCCCGCCACCGGCGGACCCCAGGACCGCACCGCCGACCCGCGCCCCCTGCTCGCCCGCGCCGAACAGACCCTGGCGCGCTACCGGGCCGCGGTCGAGGAGCGCGCCCGCGGCGGGCTCGACGGAGAGTCCTTCCACGGCCGTACGCGAGGACTGCGCATCGGGGTCGTCGTCGACGGCGAGAACATGTGGCTGTACGACGGCGAGCAGGGCCGATGGGTGTACGGCGACGGCACACGCCTGAGCACCTGCGCCACCGACGACGAGCCGCGCGCGGCGACCGCGCAGCCCGGCCACGCGCCCACCCAGGTCGTGACCCCCGATGGCCCATGACACCGGCCTCTTCTCGGGCCGGCCCTCCGAACTGATCGGCAGACAGATCGCGGGCTACCGCATCGAGCGCGAGATCGGCCGCGGCGGCATGGCCGTCGTCTACCGCGCCCGGGACCTGCGCCTGGAGCGCACGGTCGCCCTCAAGCTGCTCGCCCCGGAACTCGCCCGCAACGACACCTTCCGGCTGCGCTTCACCCATGAGTCCCGGGCGGCCGCCGCGATCGACCACCCGCACATCGTGCCGGTCTTCGAGGCGGGCGAGACGGACGGCATCCTCTACATCGCCATGCGCTACGTCGAGGGCCGCGATCTGCGCCATCTGCTCGACCGGCGCGGCCCGCTCGCCTTCGCCGTCACGCTGCGGATCGCCGCGCAGATCGCCTCCGCGCTCGACGCGGCCCATGAACACGGGCTGGTGCACCGTGACGTGAAGCCGGGCAACATCCTGGTCGCCCGCGGCACCGACAGCGACCACCCCGAGCACGCCTACCTCACCGACTTCGGCCTGACCAAGAAGTCGCTCTCCCTGACCGGCTTCACCTCCGTCGGCCAGTTCGTCGGCACCCTCGACTACGTGGCCCCGGAACAGATCGCCGGCCGGCCCGTCGACGGGCGCTGCGACGTCTACGGATTCGCGTGCGTCGTCTACGAGTGCCTGACCGGCCGCCCGCCCTTCCGGCGCGACGACGACATGGCCCTGCTGTGGGCCCACCAGTACGACCAGCCACCCCCACCGACGGAACTCCGCCCCGACCTGGCCCCCGAGACGGACGCGGTCTTCGCCAAGGCCCTGGCCAAGACCCCCGAAGATCGCCACCCCTCCTGCCGCACCTTCATCACAGCCCTCCGCACCACCACTGTCCCCCCACCCCTGGAGCACCCACCCACAGAGGTCGACCTACGCCCCCCGACCGGCGACAACCCACTAAAACCACCACCCCGCTGGGCGGCGCCGGTGTTCCGTGACCGGAGCTAGTGCGGTCCGCCTGCCCGTGTCGAGGGTGCCGACTCCCGCCGCCGTAGCGCCCGCGCCGGCAGTGCGCCGAGAAGGCCCGTCACCAGCCCCCACAGAACAGCGATCCCCAGGGCTGACCACAGGTCCGGCTTCAGGAACAGTTCGCCGGACAGGTCGCCCCCCAGGTCTCCAATGCCGAGCAGCGAGAGTCCGTAGTGGGCGGAGATCCGGCCCACCAGGCAGATCATGAGGATCGTCAGGGCGAGGGCGGCGGCCATGTGCAGGGCGTGTCGCCAGGGCGGTGTGCGGGCCGGGGAGCGGGCCGCCATGAGGAAGGCCGCGCCCAGCAGCAGCACCGCGTCGGCCGCCACGAGCCACCACACCCGTCCGTCGTGCTCGGCGAGCGTGTGCAGGTTGAGGGTGGCGACGTCCTCGGTGCGCAGCACCTCGTCCAGGACGTGGGGCATCGGCAGGCCGAAGGGCCCGTGCACCCTGCCGTGCCAGGTGGCACCGAGGCCGAGCGTGAGCGCGAGCCAGACCAGGTTCGGCATGCCCAGCAGGATCACCGCGAGGGTCTCTGCGGCATGACCACGCGTCGCCGCCGTGATCAGGGCGATCACGACACCGAGGACGACGAACGCCAGCAGCAGGACGACCATGGCGTACGCGGCGGGCCGTACCGACTCCTGGAAGCGCAGCAGCCGCCCCGGCAACGGCGCCCCGCGCGACACCAGCAGCGCCAGCACCAGCACACCGGCCGGCCACAGCACACCGAAGACCAGCGTCAGCGGTACGTCGGTCGTGAACCCCACCTTCGGCGACAGGCCGAACACGTCACCGAGGTCGCCGAGGGTCCCGTCGCCGAGGGACACGGCGAAGGTCTGGCGGGCGCCGAAGGCCAGCCCGAGGAGTGCGAGCAGCCACAGCACCGCGATCCTGGCGGCCCATCCGGCCAGTTCCGGCCCCCCGGCCACCGCTCGATGCCGTAGCGGACGCAGGAAGCCGGAGCCGAGGACGAGCGCCCCGACCAGCGTGACCGACAGCGGCATCACGGTCAGCCCGGCCGCGGACTCGGCCAGCGCGCCGGCGTTCCCGGAGAGCTCGACCGTCCCGCCGACGGCCGTGACCACCGTCGCCACCACGACCCGTAGAAACGCGCCGTCGGGAAGATCCCCCGCCCCGGCCGCCAGCAGTCCCAGAGCGGCCACCACCGACATGGCGACCAGGGCCGCCAGTACCGCCAGGAGGGCCTGCACCCAGCCATGGCGGGCGACGACCGGGGTGGAGGCGGTTCGCGGGCTCACCCTCGTCACGCTAAGCAGCGCCCGCGCACTCCGCCCGCCGGGAGAGCCGTCCGCGTCGGCTTGCGGGCGGCACCGGATCGGAACACACAATAGGGTCATCAGGTGATGAAGTGGACTTCATCAGAACGGCCTGAATCGGGGCAGACCGCGGAACACTCCTCCCGGGAGCAGTGCTCTTGAGCGTCGAACCGCCGTCCTCCGGCCGCCCCACAGGACCGCCCTCCGGTCCGCTCTCGGGCCCCTCCGAACCACCCTCGGGCCCGCCCTCGCAACCACCGGGCAGCAGCGGAGGCACACCGTCGCCCCCACCCCGCAGGCCCTGGTGGAAGTCCGCGCCGCGCCTCGCCGCGCTCACCGCCGCGGTGGTCGCCGCCGTGGTCCTGGCCGTCGTCCTGTCCCGCTCCGACGGCGGCTCGGGCCGCGGAGGCGAGCTCTTCGCACAGGCCGCGGACAAGACCGGCCCCGACCCGTTCACGGAGTCGACGGCCGAGGACAGCTCCGTCCCTCCCGCCACCCTGTCCGCCTCCCCGGCCACCGGCTCGGCGTCCGCGAACGTGGTGCGGCGCGTCGACGGCGGGGCGCCCGGTCTGTACGGCGGCAGCCGCAACGTCTCCAGCTGCAACGTGGAGAAGCAGATCAAGGCCCTGGGAGCGGACCCGGCGAAGAACCGCGCGTTCGCCTCGGTCGAAGGCGTCGCCCCCTCCCGCGTCCCCGCCTATCTGCGCTCCCTCACACCGGTGCAGCTGCGCATGGACACCCGGATCACCAATCACGGCTACCGCAACGGCGCCGCCACCACCTATCAGGCGGTTCTGCAGACGGGCACCGCCGTCCTCGTCGACGGCCGCGGCATCCCGCGGGTGCGCTGCACCTGCGGCAACCCGCTGACCCCGCCCGTGGCGCTGACGAGCACGCCGAGGCTCAGGGGGGACAGCTGGCCGTCGTACCGCTCCTCGAACATGATCACGGTCACCCCCGCACCGGAGACGATCGACGTGTTCGTCCTCTACGACGCCGACCACGGCACCTGGATCGCCCGGCACCGGGGTGACTCAGGGCGCCACGACAGCAGGACGCATCCGCCTGCGAAGCCCTCTCCGTCGGTGAGCGTGTCCACGCCCACGGCACCGTCCTCCTCGTCCTCCCCGTCCGCCTGCGCCTCCTCGCCCGGCGCCGACCAGGGCGCGACCCCCTGCCCGCAGACGACGTCGACCGCCCCGTCCTCCTCGGCTCCGAGCTCCGAGCCGCCCTCCGAGCCGCCCTCCGATGAACCCGTCACGAGCCCGCCCGCGTCGCCCGAGACGTCCGCCGCATCACCGGCGCCCTGAGCGGAAGGGGACACATCGACCCGGATGGGGGACTGCCGGACGCGGCTCGGGGTACGAGCATGATGCAGCAGCGTCCGGCGCAGCCGGCTTCCGAGAGAGACATGCATGATCGACAACGCGGGCGGGGCAGTGATACCGACTGGTTTCGACGTGCCCGTCGAACCGCTGAGGCGGGCGGCACACTACACCGGGGAACCGGGATGCATCGCGGAGGCACGCGCCCTGGCCTCGGCTTTCGTGGATCAGCTCAGGACCGAGTGGTGCGCCGAGATCGAGGACCGGGCCCTCGAGGAGGTGATGCTGGTGGTCAGCGAGCTGGTCACCAACGCGGACCGGCACAGCAACGGCCCGTACATCCTGGAACTCGAAGGCACCGACACCACGGTGTCCGTCTGCGTCTACGACAGCAGCGCCGCCCTGCCGCGCCGCTTCCCGAAGGACCCCGAGCGCGTCGGCCGGCACGGCCTGGAGATCGTCCACGCGCTGGCGAAAAGAGTCACCGTGGAGCGGGTGCCCGTCGGCAAGCGGGTCTGTGCCGTGCTGGAGCTGGCCGACGAGTGACCGCCCGGGGCGCCTGCGCCCACGGCCCCGGCGGTCACCCGTGTGTGCCCGCCCCTCAGGCGCAGCCCAGCTCGCCCAGCATCCCCTCGCGCAGCCGCGTGATGATCCGCTTGATCAGCCGGGACACATGCATCTGGGAGCAGCCGAGTCGCTCACCGATCTCCGCCTGCGTGGCCTCCTCCACGAACCGCATGTGGATGATCTGCCGGTCACGCTCGTCCAGCTCCGCCATCAGCGGAGCGAGTGAATGGAAGTCCTCGACGAGCCGCAGCCCGTCCTCCTCCACGCCGATGAAGTCGGCGAGCACCGACTCGCCGCTCTCCGCACCGTCACCGGTGAGCGCGGCGTCCAGGGACGAGGAGTTGTAGCCGTTGGAGGCGATCTGCCCCTCGATCACCTCGTTCTCGGAGAGGTTCATCAAAGTGGCGAGCTCGGCGACGGTGGGCTCCCGGTCCAGCCGGCTGGACAGCTCCTCGCGCGCCTTGGCCAGCTCGACCCGCAGCTCCTGCAGCCGGCGCGGCACGTGCACCGCCCAGGTGGTGTCACGGAAGAAGCGCTTGATCTCGCCCACGATGTAGGGCAGCGCGAACGAGGTAAACTCGACCTCACGGGACAGGTCGAACCGGTCGATGGCCTTGATCAGGCCGATCGTGCCGGTCTGGACGATGTCCTCCATGTCGTCGCCGCGCCCCCGGAACCGTCCGGCGGCGAACCGCACCAGCGAGATGTTCATCTCGATCAGCGTGTTGCGTGCGTACTGGTACTCGTGCGTGCCTTCCTCGAGTTCGGAAAGGCGCTGGAAGAACTGACGGGACAGCTCGCGCGCGTCACGCGGCGCCACCGCTCGTGGCTCCTCGATCCCCGGCAGTGCTCCCTCACCCGCGCTGGTCCTGCCGGTCTCCTCGACGACCTTGGTCTCCGACCGTTCCACGGCGGTGTCCATTCCCTCTCCCACGAAGTCACGGATCGACATCTGTCTTTGTTATCGAGTGTCCTTGTTGTCGAGTCCTGCTGCGGGGGCGAGTACCCCGACTCCGCCGGGGCATGCCCGGCACACCTCACGTGATTCCACTCAGGGCGGAATGCCGATCTCTTCCCATCGCGGCGACAAAATCTAGGCTGGGAGGGTGAGCAGCCAAGCGCCGAACGAAGCCCGAGTCATCGAGCTGCGCCCCTCGCAGGGTGCGCGCCCCGCCCCCGCGCCGCCGCCCAGGGAACCCCTGTGGCGGGACCTGGTCGGTGATGTGCTGCGGCGCGAGCGCCTCGCCCAGGAGCGTACCCTGAAGGACGTGGCCGACGAGGCCCGCATCTCGATGCCCTACCTCTCCGAGGTGGAGCGGGGCCGCAAGGAGGCCTCGTCGGAGGTCCTCGCGGCCGCCGCCCACGCTCTCGGTCTCGGCCTCGGCGACCTGCTGTCGCTGGCACAGGGCGAACTCACCCGGGTCACCAGCCGGTCGGCCCAGCACAGCCGGACCGCGCCCGCCGCCCCGTACAACGGCCTCTGCCTGGCCGCCTGACGGCGCTGCGCGCACCGCGTCCCGGCCCCGGCCGGCGTCTCAGACCGCCACGAGACGCCGGCTCAGCACCTCGTCGGCCAGGCCGTACGCCACGGCCTCCTCGGCGGTGAACACCTTGTCGCGGTCCATGTCCGCGCGCAGCGTCCCGGTGTCGTGGTGGGTGTGCCGCGCCAGCACCTCCTCGACCTGGGAGCGGATCCGCACCATCTCCTTGGCCTGCAGGGTGAGATCGGAGACGGTGCCCTGACGGCCGCCGCTGGCCGGCTGTCCGAGCAGCACACGCGCGTGCTCCAGCACGAACCGCCGCCCCGGATCGCCGCCGGCCAGCAGCACGGCCGCGGTGGAGGCCGCCTGGCCCACGCAGAACGTGGAGATCGGCGCCTGCACGAACGTCATCGTGTCGTAGATCGCCATCAGGGAAGTGAACGAGCCGCCCGGGGAGTTGATGTAGATCGAGACCTCCTGGTCGGGCGCCGCGGACTCCAGGTGGAGGAGCTGCGCGATGACGACGTTGGCCACGCCGTCGTCGATCTCGGTGCCGAGGAAGATGATCCGCTCGGACAGCAGCCGGCTGAAGACGTCCGAGGAGCGCTCGCCGTGTGCGGTCCGCTCGACGACGTACGGAATCGTGTAGTTCCCCATGTCACAGCCCCATCCGTCGCTTCGAGGCGGTCGGGCGGACGTCCGCGAGGGACTCCACGACCCGGTCCACCATGCCGTACTCCCTGGCCTCCTCGGCCGTGAACCAGCGGTCGCGGTCGCCGTCGCGCGAGATGGTCTCCGGGCTCTGGCCCGTGTGCTCGGCGGTGAGCTGCTCGATGGTCCGCTTGGTGTGCTCCAGGTTGTCGGCCTGGATCTCGATGTCCGCGGTGGTGCCGCCGATCCCCGCGGACGGCTGGTGCATCATGATCCGCGCGTTCGGCAGCGCGTACCGCTTGCCCGCCGTGCCCACGCTGAGCAGGAACTGGCCCATGCTGGCCGCGAAGCCCATGGCGAGGGTGGAGACGTCGTTGGGGATCAGCCGCATGGTGTCGTAGATCGCGAGTCCCGCGTGCACCGAACCGCCGGGGCTGTTGATGTACAGGCTGATGTCGGTGCGCGGGTCCTCCGCGGAGAGCAGCAGCAGCTGCGCGCAGACCCGGTTCGCGGAGACCTCGTCGACCTGGGTGCCGAGGAGCACGATGCGCTGACCGAGCAGCTGGGCCGCGAGATGGTCGTCGAACCGGCTGGGCGGGGTGTCGCCCTCCTCCGCGCGGGGCGAGAAGGCGGTGAGTGGAGTCATGGTCTCTCCTGTCGAGCGTCGGGCGGTGTTGCCCTCGACTCCACTCTTGACCTCGGGCGACGCGAAAAGCCGCGTTATCTGCCCGGGGCAGATTCGCCGAGGGCAGAGCCCGCGTTCACCCCTTCTCGCGCAGCTGCCGGAAGAACGCCCGGACGTCCCCCACCAGCAGGTCGGGCGCCTCCATCGCGGGGAAGTGCCCGCCGCGTTCGAACTCCGTCCACCGCACCAGGTTCTCGGTCCGCTCCGCCTTGTGCCGCAGCGCGACCTGGGGTTCGGCCGGGAACAGCGCGAGCGCGGTGGGCGCGGCCGACGGCTCGGTCTGCAGGGCGACGCGGCCGGTGGCATGGGCACGCTCGTAGTAGATGCGGCCCGCGGAACCCGCGGTGCCGGTCAGCCAGTACAGCATCACGTTGGTGAGCATCCGGTCCCGGTCGACGGCCTCCTCGGGCAGCAGCTGCGAGTCCGTCCACTCCCGGAACTTCTCGACGATCCAGGCGAGTTGACCGACGGGCGAGTCCGTCAGCGCGTACGCCAGGGTCTGCGGCCGGGTCGCCTGCTGGACGGCGTATCCGGTGCTCTCGCGCGACCACTCGCGCCAGCGCTGCCAGGACAGCAGCGCCCGCTCCTGCTCCTCCGTGCCCAGCTCGTCCAGTTCGTCCTGCGTCGGCTCACTCGCCTGCTGAGCGCCCGGCAGCAGGTTGAGGTGGACGCCGATCACCCGGTCGGGATGCGCGCGCCCCAGCTCGCGGGAGATCGCGGCGCCCCAGTCGCCGCCCTGCGCCCCGAACCGCTCGTATCCGAGCCGCCGCATCAGCTCGGCCCAGGCGTCTGCGACCCGGCCCGCCTCCCAGCCGGTGTCCGCCGGGGGTCCGGACAGTCCGAACCCGGGGATGCTCGGTACGACGACATGGAAGGCGTCGGCCGCCTCGCCGCCGTGCGCGACGGGATCGGTGAGCGGACCGACCACGTCCAGGAACTCGACGATCGAGCCGGGCCAGCCGTGGGTGATGATCAGCGGGGTGGCGTCCGGTTCGGGGGAGCGGACGTGGGCGAAGTGCACGGTGGAGCCGTCGATGGTGGTGGTGAACTGCGGCCACGCGTTGAGCTGTGCCTCGGCGGCGCGCCAGTCGTAGGCGTGGCGCCAGTGGTGCGCCAGCTCCCGCAGATAGTCGGCCGGTACGCCGTAGGCCCAGCCGGTGCCGGGCAGCTCGTCCGGCCAGCGGGTGCGGTCGAGGCGTTCGTGCAGGTCGTGGAGGGCGCTCTGCGGGATGTCGAGGCGGAACGGCCGGATCGTGTCCGGGCCCGTGTTCGTGGGGGATGACGTCATGTGCGGAGCCTAGATCGGGGCCGGGGCGGGGCCCCATGGATTAATCGGCCGCTCACCGATGAGTTCCGAGCCGGGGACCGGTCGACAGAGGTGAACGCGTTTCCCCACCAGGAGGTGCCCCCATGACCACCGGCGGTTTCACCACATGTCTCTGGTTCGACGGCCAGGCCGAGGAGGCCGCGCACTACTACGTCTCGATCTTCAAGAACTCCAGCGTCGACCGCGTCGGCCGCAACGTCGAGGGGGGAGCGGGCCCGGCCGGCTCCGTGCTGGCCGTGGAGTTCACGGCCAACGGCCAGAAGTTCGTCGCGCTGAACGGCGGACCGCAGTTCACGTTCAACGAGTCGGTCTCCTTCCAGATCTTCTGCAAGGACCAGGAGGAGATCGACTACTACTGGACCAAGCTCACCGAGGGCGGCGGCGAGCCCGGCCCCTGCGGCTGGCTCAAGGACAAGTACGGCCTGTCCTGGCAGGTCGTACCGGACAAACTGATCGACATGATCAGCGACGCGGACCAGGAGAAGGCCGCGCGCACCACCAAGGCGTTCATGGCGATGGGCAAGTTCGACATCGCCGCCCTGGAGCGGGCCTACGCGGGCGAGTGACCGCCTGCGGTCCCTGTCCGGGGTCGCGGCCGGTCCGCCTTCCGCAGGGGAGAGGACGGACCGGCCGCGGCGACGCGTCCGCTACGAGGAGGAGGCCTCCGCCAGCGCCGCCACCTCGGCGGCGCTCAACGCCCTGCCGTACACCCGGAAGTCGTCCACCGCTCCCTTGAGATACGGGTCGGCGTACTGCGACCTGCCGATGTACCCGGCACGGATGTGGTTGCCGAAGTGCCGCGGCTCCACGGTGACGTTCGCGTTCCGGCCCGCCTCGGCGCCGTCGACGTACAGGACGGCGATTCCGTCGCCGTACGTCACGGCCACATGCACCCAGCGGTCGGTGGGCAACGGGTCGGCTTCGATGCGCTGTTCACCGCCCGCGCCGCCGGCGGTGATCGCGTAGCGCAGTGTGCCGTCGCCGCTGAGCGGGGTCAGGAACAGGTTGGCGGTGACACCGGTGCCGAGGTCGAAGATCCGGCTCCAGGCTCCCGGTTCACCGTCGAGGCGCACCCACGCGGCGAGGGCGTACGCAGACGCCCCGGCCAACAGGTCCTCTGCGAGGGCGACATGGCCGTCCGTCCCGTCCAGGACGACCGCCCCGCCGATCCGCCCCGACGCCGACCACGAGGCACCGCCGGCCAGTTGAGCCACCTTGCCGTTGCCGGTCGCGTCCGCCGCGACGGTGCCCGACGTCTCGTCGAAGCGGTGCCAGGCCGCGAACTCCGGGGGAGGGGGCGGGGGTTCGCCGGTGAGCCAGTACACCGAGTAGTGCTGGTGGTGGACCCGGGCGATCGGCAGCAGGGTCACATCCTCGTCGTCGGCGCGGGCGGTGAAGCGCAGGGTGCTGCCGTGCTCCTTGCGCACCGTGGTCGTGTCGAGCCGGGGCAGCCAGGGGTTCGCCCGGTCGCCGTACGCTCCGGCGAGCACCACCGGGCCGTGCAGCACCGCCTGCACCTCCGGGTCGTCGGGGGTCGGCTCGACGACCGTGCGCATCGGCAGGGTCACCTCGACGCGGTCGCCGGTGCGCCAGGTGCGCTGCAGGGTGAGCAGGCTGCCGGGCGCCGGACGGTCGGGCAGCGCACGGCCGCTGAGGGTGGCTCGGGCGCCGGAGGTCCACGACGGGATGCGGATGCGCAGCCGGTGGGTGGCCCGCCCGGAGGTCACCGTCAGCGTGGTCCTCGGGCGGTCGGGGAACCCGGTGGTCTGCCGCCAGGTGATGCCCTGCTCGCGCCAGTCGACCTGGGAGGGCACGAACAGGTTGACCAGCAGGTCGCGGTCGTCGTGCGTGTAGATCGTGTCGGCGAACTTGGCCTGCGTCTCCATGCCCGTGCCGTGGTCGCAGGAGAAGTTGTCGTAGTCGGTGGAGTAGGCGTTCGGGTCGGTGCCCATGAAGGACGGCTGGCGTTTGAACGAGCCGGGCGCAAGTCCGGTGTAGTAGATGTTGAAGCCGTGCGCGGAGTCCGGGTCCTGCTCGCCCAGCATCTGGTTGAACAGGGTGCGCTCGTAGTGGTCGAGCAGGTCGGTGCGCTCCGGCGCGTGGAAGTGCAGCAGCCGGGTCAGCTTCAGCATGTTGTAGCTGTTGCAGTTCTCGCAGGTGCTGTCCGACAACTGGCCTGCGACGACGTCCGGTTCGTGGAACGCCTCGCCGTTGCTGTTGCCGCCGATGACGTACGAGTGGTGGTCGGTGACGATCTGCCAGAAGTTCGCGGCGATGGTGCGGTAGCGCTCGGGCAGGCCCTCCTCCCACAGCCGGAGGGCGCCCACCATCTTGGGGATCTGCGTGTTGGCGTGCAGACCGGCGAGCCGGTCCTCGCCCCGGGCCAGCGGGTCGAAGACCCGGGCGTGGGTGAAGCGTTCGGCGACGTCGAGCCATCTGCCGTCACCGGTGAGCGCGTGCAGGTCGGCGAGCACGTCGTTCATCCCGCCGAACTCGGTCTCCAGCACCCGCTGCATCTGCTCGTACGACAGCTTCGAGGTGCGCGCGTCGACCCACTGTGCCTGCTGGAGCACCACGTCCAGGGCCTGGTCGTTCCCGGCCAGACGGTACTGCTCGACCAGTCCGGCCATGATCTTGTGGATCGTGTAGTACGGCGCCCACACGCCGGTCCCCGCCTCCAGCCGGTCGAAGAAGCTCTCCGGGAAGGCGGACAGATACCCCTTGTTGAAGCCTGCGGCCGGTGACGCGGCCTGGCAGGCGGCGAGTTCGGCCACCAGGGTGCGGCCCCTGTCGCGCAGGGCCCTCTCGCCGGTGTTGGCGTACGCGAGGGCGAGACCGGAGAGGAGATGGCCGGTGGAGTGGCCGCGCAGTTCGACGGCCGGCCCCTCCCAGCCGCCGCAGGGCTCGGCGCTGCTGGGCAGGCCGACGTTGGTGCGAAAGGTGTGCAGCAGCCGGTCGAGGTCGACGAAGCGCAGATAGGCGGAGTTGCGTCGCTGGTTGTCGCGGAAGGGGCTGTCCAGCAGGGTCACCGCGGTGAGCGGGAAGGGCCGCACCCGCGGTGTCGCGGCCGGGCCGGCACCGGCAGGTGCGGCGTGTGCCTGCCCGCCGCCCGCGAGGGCCAGGGCCGCCGAGGCGGTCCCGGTGGCGGCGATGAACTGACGTCTGCCGAGGGGTGGGGTCATGACCGATGTCCTTCGCATGTCGAGGAGCCGGGACGGTGGTGTCCCTCCACCGCCCCACTCATGTTCGAGATACCGAATGTTGTGCGACATGCTGTGCGCAGGACACGCTATGCGTCCCTCGGGTGATGTCAACAGCGCCTGGAGAGACGGAAGTGATGGATTTTCGCGCCGGCGGACGCTGCCTCAACCGGATCGTCGACCGCGAACGTCTTCCGCGACCGTCCGCGTGATCGCGCGCGCGATCCGCAGGATGCCGGGGGAGCGCACCGGGCACGGCTTCGGCGTGGACGTCGTGGGCGCCAGACAGAAGTGCAGATAGTCCTTGTCCAGGTGGAGCGCGGTGCGGTCGCGGTCCGGCTGGGTGCAGTAGTCGGGATGCCGGTGTTCGTAGGCCGAGCACGGCAGGTACTGCGCCCACGCGTAGCGGTCCCCCGCCGGGCTCACCGAGGCGCCCGCGTCGGAGACCAGGTCGCCCGAGGCGGCGGCCTGCTGCTCGTACATCCGGTTCACCCGCCGCACCCGGTCGGGCGTGATCGGGTCCGGGCCCTGGAGGACCCAGACGATCCGCGGGCGGTCGTCCCCGCCGGCCGCGGCGATCTGCTCGGTGAGCCTGCGCAGATCGGAGCGGTAGCGCGTGAAGTACCGCTGCTGGGAGGCGTCGTAGGTGATGCCGTCCATGCACCAGGTGTAGCCCCACGCGTTGCCCCAGAACTGCAGCACCACATAGTCCGGATGCTCCGCACGGACCAGCGCGGCCGCCTTGTCCGCGTCCGGCACCAGCGAACGCCTCCCGGTGTCCTCGAGATAGTCGCACGGCGTGGTTCCCGAGTACGGGGCGCTCGTGTACCTCGCCCCGAGGTCCATGCGCAGCTGCTGCCCGACGACGTTCCGCGCCTCCATGGCGAGCGAGTCGCCGAGGTACAGCACGCGCGGCTCGACGGCGAGTGCGCTCGGGGAGGCCGGTGCCGGCTGGTGGGTCGTGCTCGCCCGAGTCCCCGGCACGGCGGGTGAGGGCGCCGCCTCCGGCCCGGACGACGGGTCGCCGCACGCGCCGAGCAGCAGCACTGCGGTCAGTACCCCCGCGATCCACGGCTTCCGCATACGGCAACTCCTGCCCCGGCGACCGGAAACGGCCCACCAGGCAAGCACAGGAGGGCCCGACGCGGAAGACACACACGTGAGTTCAGGACGCGTCCAGGCGGTCCAGGAGATCCAGCAGATCCGTCAGGGGCAGCGGTTTGGCCAGATGGGCGTCGAAGCCGGCCGCCCGGGACAGGGCGCGGTCGGTGCCCTGGCTGAACCCGGACACCGCGATCAGGCGCATCGTGGCGCCGTCCGGGCGGGCACGCAGCGCACGCGCGACCGTGTAGCCGTCGATGTCCGGCAGCCCCAGGTCGCACAGGACGACGTCGAAGGGGCGGCCCGCGTCGGCCGCGAGCGCGTCCCGGCCCGAGTGCACCGCGGTGACCCGATGACCCTGGCGCTCCAGCAGCGACCGGTAGGTCTCCGCCAGATCGGCGTTGTCCTCGACGATCAGCAGCGACAGCCGGCGCGGCGAGCCCGGGGCGGACGGCGGCCTCGACCGCCGCCCGCCCGTGGAGTCGGTCGTCGGCAGCAGCACCGTGAACGACGCGCCCTTGCCCGGCCCCTCGCTGTGGGCGTCGATCCGGCCGCCATGCAGCTCCACCACTGTCCGCGCCACCGCGAGCCCGAGCCCGAGGCCCTCAGGGGTGTCCGGGCCGGCCGGCGCGGCGCGCATGAACACCCCGAACAGCTCCTCGGCGAGGCCGGGTGCGAAGCCGATGCCGTCGTCCCGCACGGTCAGCCGCGCCCGGCCGTCCCCGGCGGTCAGACCCACCTCCGTGTGACCGCCGGGCCGGGTGTACTTGAGCGCGTTCGACAGCAGGTTGGTCAGCACCTGGGCCAGCCGCAGCCGGTCGCCGTCCACCGGCACGGGCTCGGCCGGCAGGACGACGCCGAGCGTGCGGCCCTCGTGCCCGAACAGGCCCCGGATGTCGGCGCAGGCGCCATGGACGACGGAGCGCAGATCGACCGGGTCCCGCACCAGTTCCAGCCGCCCGGTCAGCGCCCTGGTGCCGTCCAGCAGGTCGTTGCTCATCCGGGTCAGCGTGCCCAGCTGCCGCTCCAGGACGGACAGCGCCGGATGCCCCTTTGGCATGTCGAGGGCCAGCAGCTCGGTGGCCGCGGTGGCGGCGGCGAGCGGGTTGCGCAGCTCGTGCGAGAGCGTGGCGATGAAGCGGTCCTTGGCCCGCTGCTCCTCCCGCAGCCTGCGGCCCGCCGAGTCCAGCTCGGCATTGACCCGGCTCAGCTGTTCGTTCACCTCACGGATCTCCCGCGCGCGTACGAACAGGTCGATCTCCATGCCCTCGGCCCGCACTTCCGCCTCCTCGGCGGCCCGCTGCTGCTCCCGTCCGGCCCGGCGCACCTGCACGTACTCGGTGACGTCCTCGACCCGGTGGATGACGTACTCCACCTTGCCGTCCTCGCCGAGCACCGGTGTGTTGACCGGACTCCAGTAGCGCTCGGTGAATCCCCCCTCGCCCGTCGGGATGTCGTAGCGCTGCAGGGCCATGGTGTCCGTGCGCCCGCTCGACACCACCGTCTCCAGCGAGCGGCGCAGCTTGGTGACACCGTCGGCCGAGGGGTCCTCCGGATTGTCCGGGAACACGTCGAAGATGGGGCGTCCGACGATGTCCCGGCGGGTGCGGGTGGCCGTCAGATAGGCGCGGTTGACCTCGACGATCGTGAAGTCGGGGCTGAGGATGAGCAGCGGGGAGAGCGTCGCGTCGAACAGGCTCCGGAAGTCCGGGGCGTCGGGCATGGGCGGACCTCCGCGTCCGGGGCGGCGACCCTCAGGGGTCGAGGCGGTAGCCGTAGCCGCGGACGGTGGTGATCCGCGGGGCCGGCCCGGTCGTCCGCGCGAGCTTGCCGCGCAGCCGGTACACATGCTCGACCACGGTCGCGGGCTGCCACCAGGACGAGCCCCAGATCCGCTCCAGCAGCTGATCCGCCGAGAACACCCGGGCGGGCGCGGCGGCCAGCATCTCCAGCAGCGCGTACTCCTTGGGGCGCAGTTCCAGCGGAACGCCCGCGACGGACGCCTGCCGGGCCCCGGAGTCGATGCGCAGCGCTCCCACCTGGAGCACGTCCGGGGTCTGTGGCGGTTGCGACCGGCGCAGCACGGCGTGGATCCGGGCCACCAGCTCGCGCTGCGAGAACGGCTTGACCAGATAGTCGTCCGCGCCGATCTCCAGGCCCGCCACCCGGTCGGCCTCCGCTCCGCGGCCCGAGACGACGATGACGGGCAGCCGGCTCGTGGACCGTAGCGCCCGCAGCAGCTCCAGACCGCTGCCGTCGGGAAGACCCAGGTCGAGTACGGCGAGATCGACGCCGCTCTCGTACAGGGCGGCCTTTCCGGCGCGGGTGTCCATGGCCCAGGTGACCGTGAAGCCGACCAGCTCCAGATAGGAACGGCACATCAGTGCGAAGTCGGGGTCGTCCTCGATCAGGGCGAGGTGCGGACGCATTCCGCATCACCCGGCCCATCCGGCGTCCGCTCGTTGTGTCGCTGGTGAGCGGGCGTTGATGCCCCGACCATGTGGCGAAGGTAGAACAGTGAATGCCCACGGTTCAAGGGGGAGCCGCCCGGGGGGAGTTCCGGCACGGGTCGTGCGATGCGCGGACGGCGCAACCATCGCACAGGCTCGTGCCGGAACGTGCCTCATCGGCGGGCGAAACCGCCTCGCGTGTGACCGTGGGCGATCAGATGCGGTCGGCGGCGATCAGCAGGTACTGGAAGCTGCCGTTCTTGTACGCCGTCAGGAACGTGTCCTCGATGCCCGTGACCAGGTGGTCGGCCTGCCTGCGCAACTCCCAGTAGGGGATGGCCTCGGCGGTCAGGTCCTGCACATGGACCGGGACGAGGCGGTTGCGGGCCATCGCGCGGAAGTACTCCGAGCGCGGGTGGATGTCGCAGATGTAGTGGGCGTTGATGAGGGACACCTCGCGGGACGCCCGACCGTAGGTGTCGTTGTAGCAGCCGGTGATCACCACATAGCGTCCGCCGCGGCGCAGCAGCCGGGCGTGCTCGGCGAACAGCAGGTCCAGCTCGACGTACATGGTCGACTCGTTGTTCCACGACGCCGCGTACGCGCCGGTCTCGAAGCCGGTGTCGAGCATGTTGCGGTGGTGGTAGCGCACATGGTCGTCGATGCCCCGCTCACGGGCCCGCTCGTTGGCGAACGCGGCCTGCTTGGCGGAGATCGTCACGCCGTCGGCGTGGCAGCCGTGGCGCAGATGAGCCACCACGCTGCCGCCGCCGCGTCCGCAGCCCGCGTCGAAGACCCGGTCGGCGGGGGAGAGCGGGCCGAGGCGGTCGGCCAGCAATTCGGCCTGGGCGTGTTCCAGACGGTGCAGTTCGGTGGTGATCCGCTTCCGCCGCCGCGCGGGGTCGGGTTCGTCGAGCACGGTCCGGTCGGCGTCACCGATGCCGTAGTGATGGTGGTAGAGATCGTCGATCTTGCCGAGTTCGAGGTTGACCGGGTTCTCCTCGGCGTTCCAGTACTCCGCGACGCGGTTCTGGTACGTGGACTGGGTCGGCACCGGTGCCGAGGTGGTGTCGGCGTCGGGGGCGATCGTCAACTATGACTCCTTGTGCTGTGCCTGACGTGGTGTCAGTAGTGCTGGATCTACCAGTAGTTGGGCAGGGAGTAGCGGTGGGTGTTGGTGGCGTGCCACTCGTGGTTGCCGGCGACCCAGTCGGACAGGCTCCGGGCGTAGCGCTCCACGAGGGGCGAGGTGGCGGACAGGACGGCGGACTCCTCCTCGAAGGCGGTCATGATCTCGTTGTGGATCTCGACCGCTTTGAGGTAGGCGGCCTTCAGACCGCACCGCTCGTTGGCGGCGACGACCTGCGGCAGATTGAGATGGGTGGGGTCGCTCGCCAGCTCCTTGGTGAAGGAGTACAGGTCGTTGACGATGGTGGTGGCGTTGCAGGCGAGCGCCGTGATGCGCTGGATCTCCGGACGGGCGTAGACCGCCTCGGGCAGCTCGTAGCCGTCCACGGCGTCGACGATCGACAGACACGGGCGGAAGTTGTTGAACTGCCGCATCACCAGGTACTCCCACACCTGCGGCACATGGCGGGTCTCCGCCCACGCCGCCTCGGCGAGATAGCCGAGGTGCAGCCGGGCGATGTCGTGCACGAACCGGTCCGTCTGGCTGGGGGTCGCGAAGGCGGCGTAGTCCTTGAGCGCCCAGTGGTACGAGCGCAGCGGACCGTCGGCCTGCACACCGTGCGCCCACTGCTCCTGCAGGGCGGGGGTGCCGTGGAACGGGTCGATCGCCGACTGGGCCAGGATCAGCCGGCCGCCGAGGCCGCGGCGGGCGCCGCCCCTGCCCTCGTCCTCCTCGCAGTAGCAGCTGTCGACGAGGTTCTCGGCCAGCAGCAGCTTGCCCGCGGCGGTGAGCCGCTCCAGGTCGGCCGCCGCCGGGTGCTGCAGGACCACGGCCCGGCCGAACTGGAAGCCGGAGAAGTCCCCCGACCAGGCCTTCGGGAACAGATCGAGACCGTGGGCCCAGGCCTCCAGTCTGCGGTCGACCTCCTCGACCGTGGCCGGGTCGGCGGGGGCGACGGCCCGGTGTCTGAGGCCGGGGACCGCCCCGGTGCGGCGGGCGCGCACCGTGCGGGCGAGGTTCGGCGGCCCCGGCAGCGGGGCCGGGGATGCGGGCGCACTCATCGCTGACTCCACCCTCAGTCGGCCGTCCGGCCGAGCTGGACGTTCTCCAGGATCCCGGCCGCGTCCGGCACGAGGATGGCCAGCGAGTAGTAGGCGGTCACGAGGTACCGGATGATCGCGGCCGTGTCGATGCCCATGAACCGCACGTTCAGGCTCGGCTGGTACTCCTCGGGGATGCCCGTCTGGTGCAGGCCGATCACCCCCTGGTCGGACTCGCCGACGCGCAGCGCGATGATGCTGCTGGTGTGCTGAGGGCTGATGGGGATCTTGTTGCAGGGAAAGATCGGGACCCCGCGCCAGGCGGGGATCTCGTGCCCCTCCACGGTCGCCGTACCCGGCACCAGGCCGCGCCGGTTGCACTGCCGGAAGAACGCGGCGATCGCCTTGGGATGGGCGAGGAACACCTTGGTCTTGCGCCGCATGGCGAGCAGTTCGTCCAGGTCGTCCGGAGTGGGTGGACCGGTGAAGGTGCTGACGCGCTGGCCGTAATCCACGTTGTGCAGCAGACCGAACTCCCGGTTGTTGACCAGCTCCCACTCCTGGCGCTCGCGGATCTCCTCGACGGTCAGGCGCAGTTGCTGCTCGGTCTGGTTCATCGGGTCGTTGTAGAGGTCGGCGACCCGGGTGTGGACCCGCAGCACGGTCTGCGTGAGCGACAACTCGTACTCACGCGGGGCGAGTTCGTAGTTCACGAAACCGCCGCCGATGGTCGGCTCGCCGACATGGCCGGCCTGCACCGGGACGTCGGCCTCGCCCTTGCGGTTCATCGGCAGCTTCTGCCGCTCCGCGAACGCCGCCAGGTGCGCGGCGAGCGACGGCACCCGATCGGTGAACTCCCTGACGACATCCCAGGGGAGCACCAGCAGCACGCCTGCCGTCTCCGCCCGCACCGAGGTCAGCCACAGCGGATCGGACTGCCCGATGGCCTCGTCGCCCATCTGGTCGCCGTCGGTGACGACCCCGACGATCTCCTCCTCGCCGTACTTGCCGGCGGCGTAGCGGGTGAACCTGCCGTGCACCACGAGATAGGCCTCCGTGACCGGTTGCCCGGCCTCGTACAGCACCTGCCCGGCCCGCACCTCGCGGACCCGGAACCTCGTGGCGACCTCCTTGAGCACGTCGGTGTCGGAGTAGCCGCGCAGCACCGGCAGTTCGGTGAGCGTCTCGGGGATGACCTTGATGTCGTCGGCGCCGTTCTGCTCGAACTGCACACGCCCCCGGCCGATACGCAGCTGGAGACGCCGGTTGACCCGGTAGGTGCCGCCCTTGACGTCCACCCAGGGCAGCACCCGCAGCAGCCAGCGCGAGCTGATGGCCTGCATCTGCGGTTCGGACTTGGTCGTGGTGGTGAGCTGGCGCGCCGCCCGCGTGCTCAGACTGGTCGGCTGCGCCTGGCCGTCGGATGCGGGCAGGGGCTCGTCGGTGGCGGGTCCGGAGGCGCTGTCGGGCGCGGACACATTCCCTCCCTGGGGGGTGGATGACAGATACGCACCGCATGTACAAGGCAAACAGCCGCGGTGATGCGCCGGTACGGCGTGAAGGGGGCGGCTTCACCACGCGGAGGCGCAAACTCCGCGGTCGGCGCAGGACGCGGTCGGCGAAGTGATCGCACGCCGGGCGCAGCACCCGAGTGCACCCCGCGCCCGGGCGCTCAGGACAGGTCGTTCACCAGCACCGCCGCGCCGTCGAAGCGCCCGGCCTTGAGGTCCCGCAGTGCCGCGTCGGCCCGCGAGAGGGGATAGGTGTGCGTGGTGGCCCGCACCTCGTGCCGGGCCGCCAGGGCCAGGAACTCCCGCGCGTCCGCACGGGTGTTGGAGGTGACGCTGCGCACCTGCTTCTCGTAGAAGAGCTCGCTCTCGTAGTGCAGTGGAGGCGTGTCGCTGAGGTGGATGCCGGCGATCGACAGCGTCCCGCCCCGGTCCAGGGCCCGCAGCGCGACCGGCACCAGGTCGCCGGCCGGCGCGAACAGGATCGCGCTGTCCAGCGGCTCCGGCGGCATCGCGTACGCGTCCTGCGCGGAGGCCGCGCCCAGCGCGAGCGCCAGTCGCCGGGCCGCCGCCCCGCGCGTGAGGACATGCACCGTGGCGCCCTCGGCCAGCGCCAGCTGCGCACACAGATGGGCGCTGCCACCGAACCCGTACAGACCGAGCCGTCCGCCCGGCGGCAGCGCCGCCCGCCGCAGTGCGCGGTAGCCGATGATCCCGGCGCACAGCAGCGGTGCGAGCGCCTCGTCGTCCAGCGAGAACGGCAGCCGGTGGGCGAAGTCCGCGGGCACCGTCGTGTACTGCGCGTAACCGCCGTCCGCGTCCCAGCCGGTGTACCGCGAGGCCGGACAGAGGTTCTCGGCCCCGCGCGAGCAGTATCCGCAGGTGCCGTCCGTGTGCCGCAGCCACGCCACGCCCACCCGGTCACCGACGGCGAAGCCCTCCGCCCTCGCGCCGAGCCCGGCCACGACGCCCACCACCTCGTGCCCCGGTGTCACCCCGGCCCGGTGCACCGGCAGATCCCCCTCGGCGACGTGCAGATCGGTCCGGCACACCCCGCACGCGCGCACATGCACCAGCAGCTCGTCGTCGGCCGGCACCGGAACCGGCTTCTCGACGAGACGCAGGCCCCCCTTCTCCACCGGCTCCGGCCGCACCACCGACCATGCCCGCATGGTCCCTTCCGCCATCGCGCACCCCGTCCCGTCGCCGTCCGTCTCCCGCCGTGCCGGGGCCCGTTCCCCCGCGCCGAAGCCCCTCTCCCCAGTGTGAAACGGACCCCTGTGTTCGGCGCGCGCTTCGACGGAGGGATGACTAGCGTGAGGAAACGGACCATCCACCTATCCGGGAGAGGGCCGAGTCATGGCCGTGCAACCTGAGGGAACCCCCTGCTGGGCCGACGCGATGTTCGGCGACGTCGAGGGAGCGAAGAGTTTCTACGGCGACGTCCTCGGCTGGACCTTCGGCGAGTCGTCGTCGGAGTACGGCAACTACACCCAGGCCTACGCGGACGGCAAGGCCGTCGCCGCCGTCGTACCGCCGATGCCCGGCCAGGAGGGGCAGTCGCAGTGGTGCCTGTACTTCGCGTCGCCGGACGCGGCGGCGACCGCCGCCAAGATCCGCGACAAGGGCGGCGAGGTACTGATGGAGCCGATGCGGGTCGGCGACTTCGGCACCATGTGCCTGGCCCGCGACCCCAGCGGCGTGGTGTTCGGCGTGTGGCAGGGAGGCACCCACGAGGGGTTCGAGGCGTCGCCGCAGCAGACCGGCGCGTACTGCTGGGCCGAGGTCTTCACCCGCGCACCCGAGAAGTCCGACGCCTTCTTCACCGCGGTCTTCGGGTACACGGCGAAGCAACTGCAGGACGACGCGATCGACTTCCGCATGTTCGAACTCGGCGGCAACACCGTGCTCGGCCGGATGAGGATGACCGACGACTTCCCGCCCGAGGTGCCGCCGTACATCAACGTCTACTTCACCGTAGGCAACTGCGACGACGCCGTCGCCCGCGCCACCAAGCTTGGCGGTGTGCTGCGGTTCGGGCCGATGGACAGCCCGTTCGGCCGGTTCGCCGCGCTCAGCGACCCGCAGGGCGCGAACTTCTCGGTGATCGACATCACGACGACCGCCGGAGAGATGCCGCAGACCACCGACGCCTCCTGAACCGGGGCCGGGCGGGCCTGTCGGTCCATGGCATGATCGGGCGCATGCGTGAACGTGTTGTGGCCGCGTGCGACGGGGCTTCGAAGGGAAACCCCGGGCCGGCGGGCTGGGCCTGGGTCGTCGCGGACGGCTCGGAGAACCCGGCCCGCTGGGAGGCGGGACCGCTCGGCAGAGCGACCAACAACGTCGCCGAACTCACCGCCCTGGAGCGGCTGTTGGCGGCGACCGACCCGAGCGTCCCGCTCGAGGTCCGGATGGACTCCCAGTACGCCATGAAGGCGGTCACCACCTGGCTGCCCGGCTGGAAGCGCAACGGCTGGAAGACGTCCGCCGGCAAGCCGGTCGCCAACCAGGAACTGGTCGTGCGCATCGACGCGCTGCTCGACGGCCGCTCGGTCGACTTCCGCTACGTTCCCGCCCACCAGGTCGACGGCGACCCGCTCAACGACTTCGCCGACCGCGCGGCCAGCCAGGCGGCGAAGATCCAGGAGCAGGCGGGCAGCGCCCTCGGCTCGGCCGAGCCGCCGCCCTCCCCGGACACCCCGAAGCCGGGCACGAAGCCGGGCTCCGCGAAGTCGGGTGGCGCACGCCGCAAGTCCGCGGGGACACGCCAGGGCGGTGCCTCGTCCTCCCGCACCATCAAGGCGAAGTTCCCGGGCCGCTGCCTGTGCGGACGCTCCTACGGCGCGGGCGAGCCCATCGCGAAGAACCCCCAGGGCTGGGGCCACCCGGAATGCCGTACGGCGGAGGCGGCGGGCCAGGCGGGGTGACGAGCAAGAACGTGTCCGGCGACAGCACCACCCGGAGTGTCCGGCGTCGGGCCGATCACGACCTCGGCGACTGTGTGCGGGTGCTGGCAGAAGTCCATGCGCACGACGGGTACCCGGTGAACTGGCCCGACCTCCCCGGCGCATGGCTCACGCCCGACTCGCTCATCGCCTCGTGGGTGGTGGAACTGGAGGGCCGCGTCGTCGGCCATGTCGGCCTGTCCCGCAGTGCGGCGGGAGATGTCGCGCCCGGGCTCTGGAGCGAACGCACAGGCGTGAGCACGGACGCGATCGCCGTGGTCAACCGGCTGTTCGTCGCCCCCTCGGCCCGCGGCCACCGCATCGGTGCGTCGCTGATGGCGCAGGTCGTCGCGGAGGCACGGGGGCGCGGTCTGCATCCGGTGCTCGACGTGGTGGCGTCCGACACCGCGGCGGCAGCACTGTACGAGCGGCTGGGCTGGCAGTTGCTGGGCACGGTCGAACAGCAGTGGAGCCCGCAGCAGAGGGTGGCCGTCCGTTGCTACGCGGCCGGAACCTGACGCACTCCACCGCGTGCACCGGAATTGGGTGAATGGCAATTCACTGAGTAAGGTGAATAGGAATTCACCCAGTCTTCACATGCACGCTGGAGCGTCGATGGACCAGCCGGGCCCGATACCCCGCACCGCCGAAGCGGCGCCCCTGCGCGACCGGCTCACGATTCCGGTGCTGGCGTTCGGCGGCATCCTCATGGCCGTCATGCAGACCGTGGTCGTGCCGCTGCTGCCGGATCTGCCGCGACTGACGGGCGCCTCACCGGGCGCGGTCTCCTGGACGGTCACGGCGACCCTGCTGTCGGGCGCCGTGCTCACCCCGGTCCTCGGCCGGGCCGGCGACATGTACGGCAAGCGCAGGGTGCTGACCGCGGCGCTCGTCCTGATGACCATCGGCTCGGTGATGTGCGCCCTGTCGTCCGACATCACCGTGCTCATCACGGCCCGCGCGCTGCAGGGCGCCGCCGCCTCCGTGGTGCCCCTGTCGATCAGCATCCTGCGCGACGAACTGCCGCCCGAGCGCCGGGGTTCCGCGGTGGCCCTGATGAGCTCCACCGTCGGCATCGGCGCCGCACTCGGCCTGCCGCTGGCCGCGCTGGTCGTGCAGTACTACGACTGGCACACCATGTTCTGGCTGACCAGCGCCCTCGGCGTCCTGGGCGTCTCGGCGGTGTGGTGGGCGGTCAAGGAGTCGCCCGTGCGCGAGCCCGGACGCTTCGACGTGCCCGGCGCGCTGGGGCTGGCCGCCGGACTTGTGTGCCTGCTGCTCGGCGTGTCCCAGGGCGGGCAGTGGGGCTGGGGCAGCACGCGGATCCTCGGCCTGTTCGCCGCCACCGTCGTGATCCTGGCCCTGTGGTGGTGGCAGCAGCTGCACGCCACCAAGCCGCTCGTCGACCTGCGGCTGGTGTCGCGGCCCCGGGTGGGTCTGTCCCATGTGGCGGCCCTGCTCACCGGTTTCGCGTTCTACGCCAACTCGCTGGTGACGGCCCAGCTGGTGCAGGCGCCGAAGGCCACCGGCCACGGCCTCGGCCTGTCGATCGTGGAGACCGGCCTGTGCCTGCTGCCCGGCGGTGTCACGATGCTGCTGTTCTCGCCCCTGTCGGCCCGGATCTCCGCGTCCCGCGGCCCGCGCATCACGCTCGCCCTCGGGGCCGCGGTCATCGCCTGCGGCTACGCCGTGCGCATCGCCGACAGCCGCGACCTGTGGATGATCATCGTCGGCGCGACGGTGGTGTCGACCGGCACCACACTCGCCTACTCGGCCCTGCCGACCCTGATCCTGCGCGCCGTCCCGGCCGAGCAGACCGCCTCCGCCAACGGCGTCAACGTACTGATGCGCACCATCGGCCAGGCCACCTCCAGCGCCGCCGTGGCCGCGGTCCTCGTCCACCACACCAGCCTGGTCGGCGGTGCCCCCGTGGCCACCCTGCACGGCTATCTGCTCGCCTTCGGGATGGCCGGCGCGGTCGCCCTGGTGGCCTGCGCCGCGGCCCTGACCATCCCCGGCGACCCCACGACCGGCGGGACACGCCGGGCCCGCGGCACCACCCGGGACAGCCGGGACGAGGCACTGGAGGGAGCATGAGTGCCGTGAGCACTCCTCCGACCGCCCCGGGCTCCACCGGACCGACACCCTCCGCGTCGTCCGCGTCCTCCGGGTCCACGCCCGTCCGCCGCGACGCCGAGGCGACGAAGGCCGCGATCCTCAAGGCCGCCCGCCATCTGCTGGCCCGGCACGCCCACGCCGACATCACGCTCAAGGCGGTGGCCGAACGCGCCGGTGTCAGCGCGCCGTTGATCCTGAAGTACTTCGGCAACAAGGACACCCTCTTCGCCCGCGTCATGTCCTTCGAGGCCGACGCCGACGCCCTGCTGGATGCCCCGCTGGACGGACTGGGCCGGCACATGGTGCGGCATGTGCTGGTCAGCCAGACGCGGCAGGGCGCCGACCCGCTGCTGCGCATCGTGTTCGCGCCCCTGCACGGCGAGCAGGGCGACATCCTGCGCGCCAACTTCCGCACCCAGGTGACCGCACGCCTCACCGCACGCCTCGACGGCCCCGACGCCGGCCTGCGCGCGGAACTGGCCGTCGCGGGCCTGCTCGGCCTCGGGGTGATGTTCGGCATCGCGCGCAGTACCCATGTGCGCGCTGCCGCGCTGGAGGACATCGTGGACCGGTACGCGCCCGCGGTGCAGGCGCACCTCACCCCGGGCGACGCCGGATGACACACTGACGCCATGGACGAGCGCACTTTCGGTAGGTCGGATCAGCACGCATCCGTGGTCGGACTCGGCACATGGCAGCTGGGCGCGGACTGGGGAGACGTCGACGACAAGGAGGCCCTGGCGGTACTGGAGGCGGCGGCCGAGGCGGGGGTCACCTTCTTCGACACCGCGGACGTGTACGGCGACGGGCGCAGCGAGCAGACCATCGCCACGTTCCTCGCGGGACGGCCCGATCTGCATGTGCTGGTCGCCACCAAGATGGGCCGCCGGGTCGAGCAGATCCCCGAGAACTACGTCCTCGACAACTTCCGCGCCTGGAACGACCGTTCGCGACGCAACCTCGGCGTCGACCGCATCGACCTCGTACAGCTGCACTGCCCGCCCACGCCCGTCTACTCCACGGACGAGGTGTTCGACGCCCTCGACACCCTGGTCGAGGAGGAGCGCATCGCGGCGTACGGGGTCAGCGTGGAGACCTGCGCGGAGGCGCTGACCGCGATCGCCCGGCCGAACGTGGCGAGCGTGCAGATCATCTTCAACCCGTTCCGGATGAAGCCGCTGCGCGAGGTCCTGCCCGCCGCGCGGGAGGCCGGGGTCGGCATCATCGCCCGCGTCCCCCTCGCCTCGGGTCTGCTGTCGGGCAAGTACACCAAGGACACCGTCTTCCCCGCCAACGATCACCGCACCTACAACCGGCACGGCGAGTCCTTCGACGTGGGGGAGACCTTCTCGGGCGTGGACTACACGACGGGCGTCGAGGCCGCCGCCGAGTTCGCCGCCCTCGCGCCCGAGGGGTACACCCCGGCCCAGCTCGCCCTGCGCTGGATCGTCGAACAGCCCGGGGTGACCAGCGTGATCCCCGGGGCCCGCTCGCCCGAGCAGGCCCGCGCCAACGCGGCCGCCGCCCGGCTCCCGCAGCTGGACGCCGGCACGCACGCCGCGATCCGCGACCTATACGACCGCCGGATCAAGGAACAGGTCGAGGGTCGCTGGTAGCCCGTACCGGGTCCGCTCACGGCTCCAGGAGCAGCTGCCACTCCTGCTCCTGGTCGCCGGAGACCGAGCCCTGGTCCTGCGCCGTGAAGGCCTGGGTGAGCCTGTCGCGGGCCGTCGCCACCGCATCCGGCGAACCCTGCACGGTCAGCGTCACCGCACCGGACAGCCGGCCCGCGGCGGGGCCGGGCCCGGACGACCGGTGCTCCGGATCGTGCGCGAACCGCGCCGTGTGGACGGTGACGTCCTCGGCGGCGGGAAGGTCGTCCTGCGGACTGCCGAAAACGGGCTCCAGGACCTGCACCACCGCACGCGCGTCGGCGGCCGTGCCACCGCTGACGGTGACCGTGAGCTCGGTGGCGGAGTCGGGCTGCTGGTTCCTCGGGTGGTCGTCATGCGCCATGCGCCCCGTGTAACCGCTCGTGCATCGTCCAAACAGCAACTGATTCGCGTACGGCCCGGTCGATCGGGCGGGAACGGGGAACACGGTGCGCAAGGACATCAGGGACGACGCAAGCCCGGGAGGACACCGTGCCGGCCGCGAACAAGGGTGCAGAACTGAGCGAGTGGGGACGGCACGAGACCGAGGAAGAGCGCGCCGACCGCAAGTGGGGCGAGCTGATCCAGGAGGTCAGGGTCGCCCAGACCGGGGTGCAGATCCTGTTCGGCTTCCTGCTCACCGTGGTGTTCCAGCAGAAGTTCGACTCGCTGGAGGACACCGACAAGACCATCTACATCGTGACGGTCGTCCTGGGCGCCGCCGCGACCGGAGCGCTCATCGGGCCCGTCTCCCTGCACCGCCTGGTGTCCGGGCGGCGGGTCAAGGCGGAGGCTGTCGAGTGGGCCTCCCGCATGACCTTCGTCGGCCTGGCGCTGCTGTTCGCCACCATGGCCTCCGCGCTTCTGCTGGTCCTGCGGGTCGCGACCCACAACGAGGCCGTGCCCTGGATCGTCACGGGGATCGTCGTGTGGTACGCGCTGTGCTGGTACGTCATCCCGCTGTGGACCCGGCGCCGCGGCAGCGAGAAGTGACGCCGAGCGCGTCGAGCTGCCGGTCGTGCGGGCGCGAGAGCACCAGCACCGAGACCGTCGCTCCGATCAGCGCGCAGAACATGTCCCACTGCGTGTCCCAGACATCGCCCTGCGTGGCCAGGAACGCGTCCGCCGAGTGCCCGCCGACCACCGCGGCCAGCCACTCCAGCATCTCGAAGACGGCACTGAAGGCGAGGCACGCGCACACGGTCAGCGGGGCGAGCCAGCGACTGCCGCGCAGCGGCGAGGTACGACTGAGCAACTCCCGTACCAGCACGGCCGGGACGAAGCCCTGCATCAGATGGCCGAAGCGGTCGTAGGGGTTGCGGTCGAGACCGAAGATGTCGCGCACCCAGTCGCCCAGGGGCACCTGCGCGTAGGTGTAGTGACCGCCCACCGCCAGGACGAGCGCGTGCACGGCCAGCAGGCAGCACAGCAGGTTCGTGAGCGGGAAGCGTCGCCAGGTGAACACCACCAGCGGCAGTCCGACCAGCACCCACACCGTCTCCAGGAACCAGGTGGCGCGCTCGCGCGGCGCCCAGGCCGACACGGCGAGCCCCGCCACCACGACGGTGGCGAGTACGGCGGGCAGCTGCCGTCGCGCGACGGCGGGGTGGACTGCAGCAGTCATGGGGGCTCCTTCTCGTGGAGCCCCCATGCTCTTGGCCCCGGAGAGCGGCGGCATGAGTACGCCTACTCAGCCCGGCCGGGTCGGTGGACTCAGCCCCTGGAGCCGCGCAGCGCGTTCAGGCAGCCCGCGATCGCCTGCTGGAGTTCCTCCAGGCGCTGCACCATGTCGTCCTCGACGAAGTCCTCCACGTCGTCGAAGGTCAGCTCCTCGAACGCCTTGGTCGCCCGCTGGATGCTGCTGTAGAACTTCGTCCGCCGCTCCTGGACGCGCAGCTCGGGGTCGGCCTCCACGGCCTCGGCGACGAGGGACTTCATGGTGTCGTAGGCCTCGGCGGCCCACTCGCCGGCGTTCTCGTCCTCGTCGAGCTCGTCGAGCAGGGACAGATGCCGTTCGGCCTCCTGGCGCAGGTCGACCGGCGCGTCGACGGTCTGCCCCGCAGGCGTTTTGACCTGGCCGGACTCGGCGATCTGGCGTACGTAGCCGATGCGGTCCGCCGATCGGCTCTCGGTGGCGACCGCCTTCTTCAGGTCGTCGGTGCGCACGACATCGCGCGCCAACTCCGCCTGCAGCTCCGGGTCTTCACGGACGCGGTCGAGGAGTGCCCGGCGAGCCGCGCGGGCGGTGGAGGGGTCGGCGAGGATCGCGGCGCGCAGGGCCGTGGGGTTCTCGGCGACCTCCAGCGCCTTCGTCGGGCGGATCCCCTCGGCCTCGGCGGCCTCGGAGATGGCCGTGCCGCGCTCGGAGGTGGCGCTGTTGCGCGAGACGTAGTAGCTCAGCCACACGTCGGCGTCCGGCAGCTCCACCTCCTGGCCGGGGGTGAGGGCCTCGAAGTGCGGGACCATGCCGTCGTCGGCCGCCCGGTCCCAGGCCTTGTAGTAGCGCATGACGCGGTCCGGGGAGCAGCCGGCCAGCTCCGCGAACTCCTTCGCGGACACCTTCGGCGTCTCCTCGGCGCCCTGGCCGCCGGGCCGTACGCTGCGCGCCACCATCAGGCCGAAGGCCCAGCCTCCGGTCCGCGCGTAGACCCCGAACTCGCGTGCGTCCCGCGCGATGTGGTCGGACAGCGGGATGGGGGACGGCTCGGACGGGACGATCGCTACGGTCACGGACGGCTCTCCTGTGCAGGGCTGGTCGGTCTGCAAAAGTGCAGACAGGCAGCCTAACCGGACCCCGTGGGGCCGAGGACGCCGCTCCCTGCCGGTGTCAGCCGAAGGCCTCGCGCAGCGCGGGCAGCAGTGTCTTCTCCGCCCAGTCCAGATACGCCATCTGCGACGCACCGCCGATCTGCACGAGCGCGATCTCGCCGAACCCCGCCTCGGCGTAAGGGCGTACGGCCTCGACGAAGTCCTCGGGGTCGTCGCCGCAGGGGATCGACGCGGCGACGTCCTCGGGGGTCACGTACTGGGTCGCCTGCTCGAACGAATCGGGGTGCGGCAGCTCGGAGTTGACCTTCCAGCCGTTGCCGAACCAGCGGAACTGCTCGTGTGCGCGCCGCACGGCCGCGTCCCGGTCGGGGTCGTGGCAGACGGGCAGCTGGCCCACGCGGGGCTTGCCCGCGCCGCCGTGCCGGTCGAAGGCGTCCAGCAGGTCCGGCTTGGGTTCCGTGGCGATGACGAGGTCCGCGAGCCGGCCCGCGAGGGCGCAGGACTGCCCGCCGGAGACGGCGATGCCGATGGGCGGCGGCTCGTCCGGGAGGTCCCACAGCCGGGCCGACTCCACGTCGAAGTGCGTGCCGTGACGGGCCACATGGCCGCCCTCGAACAGCTCCCGGATGATCTCCACGGCCTCCTGGAGCATCTCGTGACGTACGTCGACCGAGGGCCAACCGCCGCCCACCACATGCTCGTTGAGGTTCTCCCCGGAGCCGAGGCCGAGCCGGAAGCGGCCCTCGGAGAGCAACTGCATCGTCGCGGCCTTCTGCGCGACGACCGCCGGGTGGTAGCGGACGGTCGGGCAGGTCACATACGTCATCAGCGGAATGCGCGAGGTCGCCTGGGCCGCGGCACCGAGCACGCTCCACGCGTACGGCGAGTGCCCCTGCGAGCGCAGCCACGGGAAGTAGTGGTCCGAGGTCACCGAGAAGTCGTAACCGGCCTCCTCGGCGCGCACCACATGGTCGACCAGCTCACGCGGGCCGGCCTGCTCGGTCATCATCGTGTATCCGATTTGCACCATAGGGGCCGGGTCCCCGGTACCGGCGGCGGAAAACGGAGTGGATCGACCGTCGATCACCGGGGGAGGATGCCTGCATGGATGCTCGCCCGCTGCCCTCCAGCGACCTCGCGGCCCAGGGTGTCGACGCCACCGGCGTCCACGCCTTCCTCGACGCCCTCGAAGCCGCCCCGGACATCGAGCCGCACAGCCTGATGATCCTGCGGCACGGCCGTCTGGTGGCATCGGGCTGGTGGGAGCCGTACACCCCCGAACGCCCCCATCTGCTGTACTCCCTCAGCAAGAGCTTCACGGCGACGGCCGCCGCGCTGGCCGCGGCGGAGGGACTGCTGCGCTTCGACGACCCGGTGATCTCGTACTTCCCGGAGTTCGAGGCCGACATCACCGACCCGCGCAGCCGCGCGATGCTGGTGCGGCATGTGGCGTCGATGGCCAGCGGACACGAGGCCGAGACGCTCGACCGCGCGCTCACCACCGACCGCGCGGACCTGGTGCGCGGCTTCCTGCTGGTGCCGCCGGAGCGAGACCCGGGGACCGTCTTCGCCTACAACCAGCCCGCGACCTACAGCCTCGCCGCGATCGTCCAGCGCGTCACGGGACAGCCGCTGACCGCATACCTCCGCTCGCGCCTGCTGGACCCGCTCGGCATCGGGAAGGCGGCCTGGCTGCGCGACCGGACCGGCCGGGAGCTGGGCTTCAGCGGGCTGCACGCCGCCACCGACGCCATCGCCCGGCTCGGGCAGCTCTATCTGCAGGACGGCGTCTGGGAGGGCGAGCGGCTGCTGCCCGAGGGCTGGGTGGCCGAGGCCACGCGCCCGCACATCGACAACGCCGACGGCACGCCCGAGGGCGCGCTCTCGGACTGGCAGCAGGGCTACGGCTTCCAGTTCTGGATGGCGAGGCACGGCTACCGCGGCGACGGCGCGTTCGGCCAGTTCTGTCTGGTGCTGCCCGAGCACGACGCCGTGATCGCCACGACCGCGGCGACCGAGCAGATGCAGGAGATGCTGAACCTGGTCTGGGAGCATCTGCTGCCCGCCTTCGGGCCGCGGCCGCTGCCGGACCGAAAGGACGAGGACAAGGCCCTGAGCGAGCGGATGGCCGCACTCGCCCTGTCCCCGGCACCCGGCAAGGCCGCACCCCCTGAGGGTGCCGAGGACTGGTCGGGCGCCGTGTTCACGCCGTACGGAGATGTCTGCGCGGACCAGCCCAAGCTGACCGGGGTCGCGGTGAACGAAGGTGCGGACGGCTGGAGACTGCGGCTCACCGAGGACGGGCACGACCTGGAGCTGCCCGTGGGGGAGAGCGGTTGGACCGTGACCGAGGAGCCGCTGCCCGCGGCGGTGAGCGGCGGCTGGGCCGACGCGGACACCCTCTCCGTGGACATCGTGTTCCTGGAGACACCGCACCGGCTGACCGTGACCTGCTCCCTGCCCGACCGGACGTTCACGGCGAGGTGGCACACACGCCCGCTGCAAAGCCCTCCGCTGAGGGCGATGCGTGCGCCCCGGCCCTCAGTCTGACGACGCCCAAAACGTCCGCGGCCTCAGTTCGACGACGTCCGGAACGTCCGCAGGAACGTCTGCAGGGCCTGCCGGTTCGCGGAGTCGTTCCAGTCGTCGGCCGGGGTCGTCCAGCGCAGCGAGAAGCCACGGCTGCCGCCCAGCAGGAAGCCGCGCCCGAAGGTGCGCACCCGGGTGCCGTCGACATCGGTGAGCCACTGCATGTCGGCGGCCTTGCGACCCTGGTACGTCGTCGCCTCGATCTCGCCGATCCGCCTGAAGCCGTCCTCCTTGCGCAGCCTGGGCTCCACGTCGTCGCGCCACACGGCGACCGGGTCCGGGCCGACGACGGTGCTGTAGGTGATCGCGAGGGCACGGGGATCGTCGTCCGCGCCGAAGGTCACGCGGTACGAGACATCACCGGTGCGCGAGGTGTCCACCCGCTTCCAGCCCTCGGGCAGGGCGACCGAGAAGCCCTCGGGCGCCGTGTAGCGGGCGAAGCCCTGCGGGAGCGCGTTGCCCGAGGGGGAGGGCGACGGAGAGGACGGCGGCGACGTGGTGGGCGAGGCCGACGGTGACGGCGTGGCGTCGCTGCCGTCGGTGCGGCTGTCCGGCGGCGTGGCGGCCGCGGTCGGCCGGGGTCCGGCATCGTTCGACGACGTTCCGGTGCCGGGCAGGCTGCCGGTGGCGGCGAGCGCCGCGACCACCACGGTGACGACGGCCAGGGCCGTCCCGGCGGCCATCGCGCGCCGGCCCCAGGTGGGGGCGGAATACCAGGCGGCGGTGTGGACGCCACGCAGCCGGGGCCCGGGCATGGTCGGCGACGCCGAGGCGGGGTCCTCCGTGACGGCCCGGGTGAGGGCCTCCCGCACCACCTGCCGGGTCAGCCGCTCCCTGGAGTTCTTCCGCAGCAGACCCTGCACGGTCTGGGTGAGCGGACCCGCCCGCACCGGCGAGCGCAACGGCAGCCGGTCCACGCCCTTGAGGGTCGCCTCGGGCCGGTCGCGGTCCCTGAACGGCGGGCGGCCCTCGACCATCGTGTAGAGGATCGCGCCGAGCGCCCACAGGTCGGCCGCCGGCCCGATGCGCTCGTCACGGGCCTGCTCGGGGGAGGCGTACGACGGCGCGGTGAGCCGGGGGGCCAGGGTCGCGCCGGCCAGCCCGAATCCGGTGACCACGATCGAGCCGCGGTCCCGCACGAAGATCTGCCCCGGACTGAGCTCGCCGTGGGTGATGCCCTCACCGTGCGCCGTCTCCAGCACATCGAGCAGTTGGAGGCCGATACGGGCCGCCCGCACATAGTTGAACGTGCCCTGCTGGGCGATGAGTTCGCCCAGGGGCGTGCCGTCGATCCACTCGGTGACGATCCAGAGGGTGCCGTCCTGCTCCACGGCGTCCACGACCGTGGCGACCGCGCCGGGGCACATCAGCCCCAGGGTCTCGGACATGCGGATGACGCGTGCCGTCGCCCGGGGTGCGGCCTCGCCGTCCGGGTCGTAGGGAAGGTCGATCTGGGTGAGCAGATAGGGACGTTGACCGTTGAGGTCCTTGCCGTACCAGCAGACCCGGTTCGCCTCGCGATGGACGACATCGACGAGTTGGTACCTTCCGGCGACCGACTCGTGCGTGAAGACATGCGCCTTGACCATGGTCATCCCTCGTAGAACCCGTGGGTCTCGCCTTTCACAGAAGTACGAGGAGTGCGGCGGCGAGCGTTCAAAGGATCCGCACATTCACGGTGAGCGGGGCCATTTGCTCATGTGTCACCGGGCGGAATTCGAGGAACTCCCCTTTTCCTGACCGGAATTCAAGGAAACGATTTCCGTGGACGTTTCGCGGAGGCGGTGCAGAAGCCGGCGGGAACCCGTGCAGGAGTCGCGCAGGCGCCCCGCAGGAGTCTCGCAGGAGTCCTGCGGGAGTCCTGCGGGAGTCAGTGCAGCCCGAAGCGATCCGCCCAGCGCATGACGTCCCTGGTCGTGGCGTTGCCGCCGCACACGACCAGTCCCAGCCGGACGCCCTCGCCGACCCGCTCCAGGACCTGGCGGGCGGCGGGCAGCAGACAGCCGGCCGCGGGTTCGGCCCACACCTTGGCATGGTCGGCGAGGTCGAGCGTGCCTTGCACCGCGTCCCGGTCCGGCACCACGAGCACCTCGTGGACCAGCGCGGACACATGCTCGTACGTCAGCGGTGACGCGGAGGGGGCGCTGAGGGTGGTCACGACGGAGGACAGGTCGACGGTGACCGGGCCGCCCGCTGCCAGCGCCTGCGACACGGCCTGGGCGCCCTCGGTTTCCACGCCCCAGATCCGTACGTCGGGCCGCAGCCCCCGCATCGCCGTCGCGACACCGGAGATCAGTCCGCCACCGCCGATGCTGACGAGGACGTCGGTGAGTTCGCCCGCGTCGGCGGCGAACTCCAGGCCGACGGTGCCCTGTCCGGCGATGATGAGCGGGTCGTCGAAGGGGTGGACGAGGGTCAGTCCCTCGTCCTGCAACCGCTCCACGAGCGCGAACGCCCCGGCCATGTCGTCGGTCAGCCGCACCGACGCGCCGGTGGCCTGCGCGATCTCGATCGACCGCGCGGATGCCGTGCGCGGCATGACCACCGTGGCCTTCACATCGAGGGCCGCGGCCATCACCGCGAAGGCGATGCCGTGATTCCCGCCGCTGACCGCCACGACACCGGCGGCCCGCTCACCGTCGGTCAGCGACAGCAGCTTGGCCGTCGCCCCGCGCGCCTTGAACGACCCGGTGCGCTGCAGCAGTTCGAGCTTGACCGTGACCGGGACACCGAGCAGCCCGGTCAGCCCCGGGCTCGGCAACGTCGGCGTCCGCACGACATACCCGGCGATGACCTCCGCCGCGGCCTCGACATCCCCAATCCCGATCACGACACTCACCCTCCTGGTGCGGACAGGGATCCGCGCCGCCTCGCACTTTTGCGTGCGTGGGGGGTTGGGTCAAATTGTTTGCGGGGGAGGGGAGGGCTTTGCTTGCGGAGGAGGGTGCTGTTTGTGGAGGGGGGAGTGTGCGTCCTCTGAGGGGGAGTTGCTGCCTTGCGAGGGGGGAGCGTCCGTCTTCTGAGGAAGAGGTTCTGCTTTGCGGAGGGGGTGCGCCCGCCCCTGAGGGGGGCAGCGTCCGCCTTTCAGGAGGGAGCGCCCGCCCTCCCAGGGGACAGCATCCGCCTCCCGAGGGGGAGCTCCTGCTCCCGAGGGGGAGGCGCCTGTTACCGAGAGGGGGCTTCGGCCTTGCGGGAGGGGCTCCGTCTTCCGAGGGGAGCCTCTGCCCCCGAGGGGAGCCTCTGCCTCCCGAGGAGGTGGAAGCGCCTCCCCCCAGGGAAACGCCCCCCGCGTCCCGTCACACCTCCCGCCGGGCCAAGTACTCCAGCAGCGCCCGTAGTTCGTCCACTGCCCGTTGCTGAAGGGGCGCGTCCGTGAGAGCACCCTCCACTGCGGTGATGTGGCGGCGTGCCTCGGCCATGGCCGCGGTCCGGCCGCCTGCTGCTTCGATCAGCGCGGCGGCCTCCTCGACGTCCTCGCCGGCGTCCAGCAGTGCGGCGAGCCGCCCGGACCGGGGGTGGTCGGAGTCGAGTGCGGCCAGCACCGGGAACGTCTTCTTGCGTTCCCGCAGATCGCCGTGGACGGGCTTTCCGGTGACCGAGGGATCGCCCCAGATGCCCAGGACGTCGTCGACGATCTGGAAGGCGATCCCGAGGTGGCGTCCGGCGCGGTCGAGAGCGTCGACCGCTGCGGGCGCCGCGCCGCCGAGCAGGGCGCCGAGCGAGGCGGCGCAGCCGAGCAGCGCCCCCGTCTTGCGCTCGGCCATCGCCCGGTACTCGTCCGTCCGCACCCGCTGCGGCCCGGTCCACGGGCGGGTGGCGAACAGCAGGTCGTCGGCCTGGCCGTGCACCAGGTCGCTGAGCGCCACCGACAGCACCCGCACGGCCTGCGGCCCGCCCGGCGCGGCGGCGAGGGTCTCGACGGCCAGTGCGAACAGCGCGTCTCCGGCGAGAACCGCGGGCCCGGTGCCGTAGGCCTTCCAGACGGTGGGACGGCGGCGCCGGGCCGGGTCGCCGTCCATGATGTCGTCGTGCAGAAGGGAGAAGGTGTGCACCAGTTCCACCGCCACCGCCGCGGGCACGCCGGCCTCCGCGGGCGCACCCGCCGCCTCGGCCCCGAGCACCGCCAGGGCCTGCCGTACACCCTTACCGCCGGACGCGGCGACCGGCGCCCCGCCCACCTCGCACCAGCCGAGCGAGTAGGCAGCCATCTCGCCCACCCACGGATGCATCCGCCCAACGGCCTCCTCGAGCGCAGGCCGCACCGCCTCACGGCAGCGGGCCAGGACTCGGTGGACGTCGGCGGGCGCTTGCACCGTCGTGGGAAGTGCCGTCATCGTGCCACCTCCGCGGCCGGGGCGACCTCCTCCTGCGTGCGGGTCACCATCGCGTCCACCCACGGATGCATCCGCCCGAAGGCCTCCGTGAGCGCGGCTCGCACCGACCCACGGCAGCGGGCCAGGACTTGGTGGGCGTCCGCGGGCGCTCGCACCGTAGAGGGAAGTGCCGTCATCGTGTCGCCTCCGCAGTCGGCGCGAACTCTTCCTGTGCGCGGGTCACCATTTCACGTGCGTGCTTCAGGCCGATCCGCTCCAACTCGGTGGCAAGGGCGGTGAGTTCGGCGGTCGTTTCGGTGTGGTCGCGTCCCAGTCGGGCCAGTGACTTGACCAGGCCCAGCCTGGCCAGCGCCGCTCCGCGCGGCTCGCTCATGGCCCGGAACTCCGCGAGCGCCTCCTCGTACAGATCGCGGGCCTCGGCCCAACGGCACGCGCGGTAGAGGACGTTGCCGCGCATCTTGTGGTTGTAGGCCAGCGCGCTGGACAGATGCATCGCCCGGCACGTCGTCTCCGCCTCGGACAGCAGCCCGAGCGCCCGCTCGACGTCCCCGTCCCGCACGGACACGATGTCGGCGAGGCCGCGCAGTGCCCAGGCGTGGCCCCGCCGGTCGTCGGCGCCGGCGGCTATCTCGGCCGCCTCCTCGAACAGCGCGAACGCGGTGTCGTAGGCACCGGTGTTGCGGTGGATCTGCGCGATGCCCTCCAGTGCCCACACCGTGTGCCGCGCCTCGCCGCGCCGCCGTGCCTCGGCGAGCAATTGCTCGTGCAGTCTGCGGACGGCTTCGTAGTCGCCCTGGATGCGGCCGGTCTCGGCGAGTCCGGCGAGCGAGTAGCCACGCACGACGACGTCACCACCCCGTTCGCCGAACTCGGCCGCGAGCCCCAGCAGCCGCCGGGCCAGCGGGAAGGCTCCCCGCTGCCGGGCCAGCGTGCCGCCGCTCCACAGCGCCCATGCCATCGCTGCCGTGTCCCCGGCCGCGCGGGCCGCGCGGTAGCTCGCCTTCCATGCCCGGTCGGCGTCCGCGACCTGCCCCAGCCGGCGGTGCGCCTCAGCGACCGCGAGCCCGGAGCGGGCCGCCTCCCCGTGCCGCCCGGACCGCTCGGCCGCTCTCAACTCCCGTGTACCGGCGGCCAGTACGTCGCTCAGCGAGGAGTTCACGGAGAGTGTCGTGAGCGCGCCCTGGTACTCCGGGGCGAATGCCTTGCCGTACATGGATCCCTTTCAGTCCGTATGAGCGCGCTGTACGCACCTCGTGTAGGCACCTCGTGTAGGCACCTCGTGTATACGCTGCGTGTATACGTGCCGCGTATACATCCTGTGTATACATGTCGTGTATAGCGCGCCGGAAATGAGCCCGGGCCCGAAGGGCCAGGGCATCAGCTGTTGTGGATCAAGACGTCGTGGCAGCCGGAGAGGTTGCTCCTGAGGCGCAGATCACTTCGCGGGGCTCAGTGCTGCTGAGCCTTCTGCGGCGTCGCCTCGCTCGGGCGCACGACCACATACCCCTCACCCTGCAGCATCAGCTGCACGGCCTCGCCGGAACCGCCGCGCAGCATCGACCCGATGGACTGCGAACGGTGCAGCGAGGTCTGCAGTCCGGCCGTCCAGCCGACCACGGCGTCCGTGTCGACGTACACCGGGTACTGCGCCGAGACCGGGATGACCAGCGGATTGCCCTCGCACGCCAGGCCCAGCCGGCCCTGCCCGGTGAAGACGCTGTTGAACAGACCGCCGCCGGCGATGCCCGCGCCCTTCACCGTCGAGATGCGGTACGACAGGGTGGCGTCGAAGCACAGGACGTTGCGGCCGTTGACGGTGAACTCGTCCCCGGGGTCCACCTCGACGATGAAGCAGTTCTGCGCCTCGTGCGCGAACCAGGCCTCGCCCGTCCCGCGCACCGCCATGAGGGGCAGCCCCTCCCCGGTGACCGCGCGCTTGAGCATGCCGCCCACGCCCTGGCCCTTGCGCTCGAACTGGAGGTTGCCGCGGTAGGCGATCATCGCACCCTGGCGGGCGAGCATCTCGCCGTTCACCGCGTACTTGATGCATTTGGCGTTCTCGACGGTCATGCCCGCTTCGGTGGCCGGCTGGACCATGTGATCGCTGGAAAAGAGGGAACCCTTCATGCGGGCATCCTGTCCCGGAAGTTCCCGTTCCGCCAAGATCGAGGTCGGGTCGGTCGATGGGCCGGGTTGCCTGGATCCGTGAACGCCTCAGGCGCCGAACAACTGCGTCCAGTACGTGCCTGCCGAGCCGCCGCCCGCGAGGCCGATCCCTATGTGCGTGAACTCGGGCTTGAGGATGTTGGCGCGGTGGCCCGGGCTGTTCATCCAGCCGTCGACGACCTCGGCGGGGGAGCGCTGGCCGCAGGCGATGTTCTCGCCGATGGTGCGCCGGCGCGAACCCGCAGCCGCTGCCCGGTCCCAGGGCTGGCTGCCGTCCGGCGAGGTGTGCGAGTAGAACGTGCGCGCCACCATGTCCGCGCTGTGCGCCTGTGCGGCGGTGGTGAGCAGGGCGTCGGTGGTCAGCGGGGGCAGACCGGCCCTGGCGCGCTCACGATTGGTGAGGTCGACGACCTCGGCCGCCGTCCGCGCCAGGTCACCCGGTGTGAACGGCCTGGCCCACAGCGCGGTCCAGTACATGCCGCCGAAGCGGCCGTCGCTCACGGACCCCAAACCCGCGTGCGTGAAGGCCGGTTCGCACAGGGTGCGGCGCGCCTTCTCGTCGCCCAGGCAGTAGTCGACGAAGTCGGCAGCCGTACGGGGGCCGGAGACCAGGTGCTCGCCGACGGTGAGATACGCGTATCCGGTGGCCGTCAGGCGCTGGTAGACGGAGACACCGTCCGGGCCCTCGACGCCGAGCTGCCCGGCGGCCGCCATGGCGGAGGCATGCGCACGGGCCGCGGACGCGAGCCGCCCGTCCAGGAAGACGGGTGGTGAACCGGCCCTGGCGCGGGCCGAGTTGACGAGAGCGAGGAAGCCGTCGGGGTCGGCCTGTGGGGGGCCGGAGGCGTGCAGGTCGACGAGCGTCGGCGTGGGGACGACCGGTCGGCTCGTGGGCGCCGGAGGAGCTTGCGGGCCGGGTGCGTAGGTCGGTGGTGGAACAGGAATGTGCGCGGGCGGGGCGGGCGCGTGAGCGGGCGGGGCCGGCGTGGCACCGGCCGCGTCGTCGTCGATGACGTCCACGCCGAAGTCCCGTGCGAGACCGGCGAGTCCGTCGGCGTACCCCTGCCCGACGGCCCGCAGCTTCCAGCCGTCGCCGCGCCGGTATATCTCCGCGAGCAGCAGCACCGTCTCCTGCCGCGGTCGCGGCGGCGCGAACCGGGCGAGCGGTCGGCCGCCCGGAGCCGAGACCTGGAGAGCGGGAGTGGGAAGGCTGCCCAGGGGAGTGGCGGGATCGGCCGGGCTGACGACCACCGTGACCTTGGTGGCACCGGCGCGCAGTCGCGGCGGGTCGACGGTGAGGGTGTCGCCCTCCAGCCGGGCGCCCGGTGCGGAGGGCTGGTTGAAGAACACGAAGTCGGCGTCGCCCAGGACCTTGCCGCCGTCGTCCGTGATCAGCGCGGACACGTCGAAGGGGCCGGGCACCCGGACGGTCACGGCGCCGCCCGGAAGGGGCATGTTGCCTCCGGGGACCAACTCGTTCATCGCGCCGCCCTGGTGTCGTCGTCCCGTCGGGGTGGGCACGACCGAAGTCCTGCCTCGGTGAACCCGGCCGAGGTCCCGCCTCGGTGAGCTCGTCCGGACAACGTCCGCCAGGGCGGCCGGGTTCCCGCCGGATCAGTCCCGCGCGGCCCCGGGGGCGATGTCCTCACGCACGTGGGCGGCCGGCGCGGGACGGCGTACGTTCTTGGTCTTCTTGCCGCAGAAGGCGGACTCCAGCGTGCCCAGCATCGTGGTGAGCACACGGCCGTTGTTGGAGGCGTTGGCGAGCGCCGCGAGGCTGCGCCTGCCGTCCTTCGTGGCGAACGCGTAGGTGTAATAGCCCTGGACGGCGCCCGTGTGCCCGTAGACCGAGACGCCGCACGACAGGGTCCGGCGGCGCAGCCCGAGGCCGTAGGCCTGGGTGCTGTCGACCCGCACCATGTGCTCCATCTGCTTGAGCTGTGCCGACGACATCAACCGGCCGCCGAGCAGGGCCGAGAGGAACGTGTTGAGGTCGCGGGTGCTGGAGATGACCGCGCCCGCGCTCTGCGCCCAGGACACCGTCTGCTCGGTGGCGTCGACCAGGGGCGCGCCCGCCCGGTCCGGGGTGAGATAGCCGCGGGCGTGGCGGCCGGGGATCTTCCGGTCCGGGTGCACGTAGAACGTGTCGCGCAGTTTCAGCGGCTTGATGATGCGGTTCTGGTACTCCGTCCGCACCGAGTGGCCGGTCAGTTTCTCGATGAGCAGGCCGGCGACGACGAAGTTGGTGTTGGAGTACGAGTAGGCCGCGCCCGGCGCGTTGGTGCGTGCGTGCCGCAGCGAACGGTCCACCAGCTGGCGGTAGCCGAAGACCTTGGTGCGGACCTCCTCGAAGCCGGGAACCGCCTTGGCGAACATGTCGTTCGTGTAGTCGTACAGCCCGCTGCGGTGGCCCAGCACCTGCCGCACAGTGATCTTGCGGTCGGGGAGCAGCCCCGGCAGATAGTGGTCGACCGAGGCGTCGAGCTTCAGCCTGCCCTCGTCGGCCAGTTGCATCAGCACGACGGCCGAGAAGGTCTTGGTGACACTGCCGATGCGGAACCGGTCGGCGTTGCTGATGGGCCGTTTGCTCTTGCGGTCGGCAACGCCCGCGGCGGCCCGGGTGACCGAGCCGTGGTCGTCGATCCGCGCCATGGCGCCGGGTGCGCCCTGCTTGAGCGCGGTGCGCAGAACGTTCTGCACTCCCGTGAGGTCGGGTTTCGGCAGCACGTCGGCCGGGGCGGCGTGCGCGGGGACCGCGAGGAGGGAGAGCACGACCGTTCCCAGGAGAGCGCTCTTGGATGCGAGATGGGTCACATTCACACGAGGCAACTTTCTTCCGTCCCGTCACATCTCCACGGACAACGAACCGTTGGTGACCCGGTGATCACCGAGCGATGGGAATTGCGGAGTATCGCCATGTATCGCCGGGAAACTTCTTTTTTAGTCTTTACATGGACATGACTCGTCCGAAAGGGTTTCGTCCCGGGCCCGACCAGCCCCCATGGCGCTCAACGGCGCCATGCGTCAGGGCGGTTGGCGCGTCCGGCCGCCCTGCGAGGAAGGAACCCCCACCAGTGCGCAGACCGCACATACGCAGCGTGGCGGTCGCCGTCGCCGTGACGACGGCCGCCACGAGCCTCGCGGGCACCGCCTTCGCGACTCCCGCCACGGGGACGGAACACGCCACCGCCACCGCAGCATCCGCCACGTCCGTGGTGTCCGCCGCGCGTGCCGCCGCGCTCGCCCACTCCTCGGCGACCGGTGTCTCCCAGGGCGACGAACTGCGGGCCGAGGACGTCATGATCGACCCGGAGGGTGCCCGGCACGTCCGCTTCACCCGGACCCACCAGGGTCTGCCGGTCCTCGGCGGTGACCTCGTCGTCCATCTGACCGGGAAGCTGGCGTACGCGGGTGTCACCCGGGCCGCCGGCCACACCGTCAGGCCGGCCGCCGCCACCTCCGCGAAGCTCTCCGCGGATCAGGCCGAGCAGAAGGCGGCGACGGCCGCCAAGGGTGAGGCCGGCGCCGCCGAACTCGTCGTGGACGCCCGGGACGGCGGGTCCGCGCTCGCCTACCGGATACGGGTCAATGGCAGCAGCGTGACCGAGGGCAGCGGCTCCAGCACCGTCGTCATCGACGCCGTCACCGGCACGGTACGCAGCAACACCCCCGACAGCGACGCGTTCCTCTCGCCGGAGCTGGTAGACACCCTGCGCGAGCGCGGCGAGAAGCTCGAACCCGCCGCAGACCTCGGCTCCCGATCCACCGGAACCCCGGCATCCCCCCGGTCGGCGACCGCAGCGCGCTACCCGTCGACCGCCCACGGCACGGGCAAGTCCCTCTTCGTCGGGCAGATACCGCTGACCACCACCCGGACGGCGCGCACCAGCTACCTCCTCAAGGACCCCACGCGCTGGGGCACCGAGACCCGGGACGCCAAGGGGCAGGAGCTGGAGACCTTCGGCCGCGGCAAGAAGATCACCACCCGCAACGACGTCTTCGGCAACGGCGCCACCTCCAGCCGGAACAGCGCCGCCGCCGACGCCCAGTACGGCATCACCAAGACCCTGGACTTCTACAAGAAGACCTTCGGGCGCAAGGGCATCGAGAACAACGGCAAGGGCGCCCACGCCCTGGTCCACTTCGGCAAGAAGGTCGCCAACGCGTTCTGGGACTCCGACTGCGACTGCATGCTCTACGGCGACGGCGACGGGGACATGTTCAAGCGGCCGCTCGTGGTGCTGGACGTAACGGACCACGAGCTCACCCACGGCGTCGTGGACGCCACCGCGAAGCTGGAGCCCACCCGCATCGACGCGCAGGGCAACCAGTACGGAGAGCCGGGCGCCCTCAACGAGTCCCTCGCGGATGTCTTCGGCGTCAACGTCGAGTACTTCACCAACAATGCCAAGGACAAGCCGGACTACCTCATCGGCGAGAAGCTCGGCCTGGACCAGAAGTTCCTGCGCCGGCTCGACCACCCGTCCCTCGACAAGCTGGAGGGCACGATCGACTACTGGTCGCCGCAGACCTACGACGCCGAGGTGCACTCCGGCTCCGGTGTCTCCTCGCACGCGTACTACCTGCTCGCCGAGGGCAGCGGCCGCAAGACGATCGGCGGCGTCACGTACGACTCGCCGACCTACGACGGCTCCACGGTGAAGGGCATCGGCCGCACGAAGGCGACCGCCGTCTTCTACCGCGCCCTCACCCGCTACATGGTCTCCACGACCGACTTCCACGGCGCGCGCGTCGCGACGCTGAAGGCGGCCAAGGACCTCTACGGGCAGAGCAGCACCGAGTACAGAACGGTGGACAAGGCCTGGGCCGCGGTCAACGTCACCGCCGCCAACACCCCTGCCGCGCACCGCTGATCACGCCGGCGCCACCTCCCGCGACACGGCGGACACCGTGTCGCGGGAGGGCGGGGAGACACCACAGGCACCGCACAGAGAACCTTCAGGCGATTCCTGTCTCTTTTATTGACAGCGTAAATTAATGGCTCTAGGTTCCCGGCCATGCGCTCGACCCCGCCCGCCGAGACGTTCCCGGCCCATACGCCGGCCGCCTCGCAGATCTTCACCACGGTGCTGTCCCAGGGCCCCCTCACCAGGCTCGAGGCCGCCCGTCGGGCCGGGTTGTCCGCCGCCGCCGTCACCAAGGCCGTCCGCCCGCTGCTGGCAGCCGGCTATCTCGTGGAGAGCGCCGACGAGGAGGCGCGCCCCGCTCTCGGACGGCCCGCGAGCCTGGTGCGCGTGGACGGCGGACGCGCCCTGTTCATCGGCCTCAAGGCGACCGGCGGCGAACTCATCGGCGTCCTGACCGACCTGTGCTGCCGCATCCGCATCGCCCGGCGCATCTCCCTGACGGACCGCCAGGACACCGCCGTACTGGCGGTGATGGGGGAGCTGGTGCACGAACTGCGCACCGGGGCCGTCGACTTCGGCGCACCGGTGCTCGGTCTCGGCGTGGCCGTCTCCGGCGATGTCGACCGCGCCGAAGGCGTCGTGCGCTACTCGCCCTTCCTCGACTGGCGGGACGTCCCCCTCGCCGAACTCGCCGCCAAGACCACGGGGTTGCCGGTCACCGTCGACAACGACGTCCGCGCCCTGACCGTGGCCGAGCAGTGGTTCGGGGCCGGCGTAGGCCTGGCCGACTTCGCCGTGGTGACCGTCGGAGCCGGCATCGGCTGCGGCCTCGTGGTGCACGGGCGCGTCGTCGCCGGCGCCCACGGCGTCGCCGGCGAGATCGGCCATGTGACCGTCGACCCGGCCGGACCGCCCTGCCACTGCGGCAACCGCGGCTGCGTGGAGGCGATCGCCGGGGACGCCGCGATCCTCCGCCGGATCCGCGAGTCCACCGGCGTCGAGGTGGCCGACACCTCTGAGGCCCTGGCGCTGGCCCACCGGGGCGTCGCCGGGGCCCGCGAGGCGTATGCCGGGGCGGGCGAGGCGATCGGCCGCGGCATCGCCACCGTGGCCAACCTGTTCGGCCCCGAACGCGTGATCATCTCCGGCGAAGGACTCGCCGGCTACGACCTGTTCGCCGAGCAGATCCGTGACACCTTCACCCAGGCCGCCTTCGGCTCCGCCGCCCACTGCGACGTACAGACCCGCCCGCTCCCCTTCGAGGAGTGGGCACGCGGGGCCGCGGCCACCGCGATCCAGTCCTTCATCACCCCCGACGACCCGCCCCCGAGCCGCTGAACCGACTCCCCCTGGAGGTACGACCCATGCGGTCATCCTCGTACTCCGTCATGCCCGTACGCACCCTGAGAGCCGCCGTGGTCCTGGCGCTCGCCGCGGGTGCCGTCACCGTCGCCCCCGTGGCCACGGCCGCGCCCGCGGCGCCCGCCGTGTCCGTGACCTCCGACGCGTCCGCCGCCAAGCCCTATATGGGCTGGTCGAGTTGGAGCATGCAGTCCTCCAAGTACCCCGGCCTCAACCCGGACGGCGACTACAGCTACCTCACCGAGGCGAACGTCACCAAGCAGACCGACGCCCTGGCCGCCAAGCTGAAGAAGTACGGCTACGAGTACGTCAACATCGACGCCGGCTGGTGGCGCGACAACGCCTGGAAGCCCGAGTACGACGAGTACGGCCGCCAGAAGGCCGACCCGAAGCGCTTCCCGCACGGCATGAAGCCCGTCGCCGACCGCATCCACGCCAAGGGCCTCAAGGCCGGCATCTACCTGCCCGCCGGTCTGGAGAAGGAGGCCTACGACGACGGCAAGTCCCCCATCTGGAACGCCGACGGCTGCACGACCGCCGACATCGTCTACGGCGACCTGCGCACCACCAACGGCTGGGACAGCTCCTACAAGCTCGACTTCTCCCGCCCCTGCACCCAGAAGTACATAGATTCACAGGCGCAGTTGATAGCCGGCTGGGGCTACGACTTCCTCAAGCTCGACGGCGTCGGCCCCGGTTCCGGAAAGAGCGGCGACCAGTACGACAACGTCGCCGACGTGGCCGCCTGGAACAAGGCCATCGCCGCCACCGGCCGCCCGATCCACCTGGAACTGTCCTGGTCCCTGGACATCGGGCACGCCGCCGACTGGAAGAAGTACTCCCAGGGCTGGCGCATCGACACCGACGTCGAGTGCTACTGCAACACCCTCGTCAGCTGGGAGAACTCCGTCGACGACCGCTGGGACGACGCCCCCGCCTGGACCCGTCACGCAGGCCCCGGCGGCTGGAACGACCTGGACTCCCTCGACGTCGGCAACGGCGAGATGGACGGCCTGACCAAGGCCGAGCGGCAGAGCTACGCCACCCTGTGGGCCATCGCCAAGTCCCCGCTCTACACCGGCGACGACCTCACCCGCCTCGACTCCTACGGCGTCTCCCTCCTGACCAACAAGGAGGTCATCGCCGTCAACCAGGGCGACACCCCGCCCGCACAGCCCCTCACCCCGTCCGACCCGCAGCAGGTGTGGGCGGCGAAGAACCCCGACGGCAGCTACACCGTCGCCCTGTTCAACCTCGCCGACCGCCCCGCGTCCGTCTCCGCCGCCTGGGCCACGCTCGGCTTCACCGGCCGGGCCGCCGTCCGTGACCTGTGGAACCACGAGAACCTCGGCAGCTTCAAGGACAGGATCACCGAAGCCCTGCCCGCCCACGGCTCACGCCTGTTCACCGTCACCCCGCGCGGCAGCGCCCTCGCCTTCACCGGATACGAGGCGGAGGCGACCTCCAACACCCTGGCCGGCAGCGCCTCCGTCGCCGACTGCTCCGCCTGCTCCGGCGCGAAGAAGGTCGGCAACCTCTACCTCGGCGGCAAGCTCACCTTCAACGACATCGTCGTCCCCAAGGCCGGCACCTACCAGGTGAGGATCGCCTACGTCAGCGGCGACGCCCGCTCGGTGGCCGTCTCCGCGAACGGCGGAGCCGGGGCGAGCCACAAGTTCCCGTCGACCGGCGACTGGGGGACGACCGGAGCGGTCTCCGTACCGCTGACCCTCAAGGCCGGCTCCAACACGATCACCTTCGACAGCGGCAACGGCTACGCGCCGGACATCGACCGGATCGACGTACCGAAGTCCTCCTGACCCCCTTCGTAGGAGCCGCCATGCACACCGATCCGTCCCACCTGCCCAGACGCGACCTGCTCGCACTTGCCGCCACCACGGGCGTTGCCCTGGCAGGACTGCCCGCCTTCACCGCGCACGCGGCACCGGAGCGACCCGACAACACCGGTTCGTATCACGGCAGTTCACGCGACACGCTCTGGTGGCAGGCGCCCGCCGACGGGAACTCCATGATCGAACAGGGCCTGCCCGTCGGCAACGGCCGCCTCGGCGCCCTCGCGAGCAATGACTCCGGCCGCGAACTGCTCCTCGTCACCGACGCCACGATGTGGACCGGCAACCTCAACGACACCCTCGACGCGGACGGCCAATTCCCCTACGACCGCGACAACTTCGGCTCCTTCACCCTGCTCGGGAAACTGACCGTCGACCTCCCCGACCACGACCTCGGCGCCGTCTCCGGCTACCGCCGCACCCTCGATCTCGCCCGCGGCGTGGTGACCACGTCGTACGTCCGCTCGCGGGTGACCTATCACCGGCAGATCTTCGCCAGCCGCCCCGACGACGTCATCGTCCTGCACTTCACCCAGAGCGGTGGCGGCCACTACACCGGCAGCGTCACCCTGGAGGGCATGCACGGCGAGGGCGCCGCACTCGCCTTCGGGGCCGCGTTCCCCAACGGCCTGAAGTACGGCGCCGCCGTCACCGCCCACGGCACCGGCGGCCGGGTCACCGTCAGCGGCTCGCGGATCGACTTCGCCGGCTGCAGGGACCTCACCGTGGTGCTGAGCGGCGGCACCGACTACGCGCCGGACGCCGCCAAGGGCTTCCGCGACCCCTCGCTCGACCCCGAGCGGCTGGCCCGCACGAAGGTCCGCGACGCCGCCGCCCACTCGGCCGACACCCTGCTGAGAACCCATGTCGCCGACCACCGCGCCCTGTTCGGGCAGTTCGACATCGCGCTCGGTGAGTCCTCCGCCGACCAGCGTTCCCTGGACACCTGGGAGCGGATCAAGGCACGCACGGAGGCCGGCGACCCGGACCCCGAACTGGAAGCCGCCTACGTGCAGTTCGGCCGCTACCTGATGATCTCGGGATCGCGCGGCAGCCTGCCCCTCGGCCTGCAGGGACTCTGGCTCGACGGCAACGACCCGGCCTGGATGGGCGACTACCACACCGACATCAACCTCCAGATGAACTACTGGATGGCCGACCGCGCGGGACTGTCCTCCTGCTTCGACGCACTCACCGACTACTGCGTCGCCCAGCTCCCGTCCTGGACCGACCTCACCCGCCGTCTGTTCAACGACTCCCGCAACCGCTACCGCAACTCCAGCGGCAAGAACGCCGGCTGGACCATCGCCATCTCCACCAACCCGTACGGCGGAGGCGGCTGGTGGTGGCACCCCGCGGGCAACGCCTGGCTGTGCAACAGCCTGTGGGAGCACTACGAGTACACGCGGTCGCGGGCCCATCTGAAGAAGATCTACCCCCTCCTCAAGGGCGCCTGCGAGTTCTGGGAGGCGCGGCTGCTGACCACCACCCTGCCGGGCAGCTCGCGCGAGGTTCTGATCGCCGACAGCGACTGGTCGCCCGAACAGGGCCCGCTCGACGCCAAGGGCATCACCTACGCCCAGGAACTCGTATGGACGCTGTTCGGCAACTTCTGCACTGCGGCGGCCGAGCTGAGGTGTGACAATGGTGCCGCGGCGAGGATTTCTGGCCTCCGCAAGCAGCTGTACCTTCCGCAGGTGAGCCCGAAGACCGGCTGGCTGGAGGAGTGGATGAGCCCCGACAACCTCGGTGAGACCACCCACCGTCACCTGTCGCCGCTCGTTGGACTGTTCCCCGGAGACCGCATCCGCCCGGACGGCTCCACCCCGGACGACATCGTGGCCGGCGCCACGGCCCTCCTCACCGCGCGCGGCATGAACAGCTTCGGATGGGCCAACGCCTGGCGCGGTCTGTGCTGGGCCCGCCTCAAGGACGCCGACAAGGCCTACCAGCTGTTCGTGAACAACCTCCGCCCCTCCGCCGACGGCAGCAACGGCACCGCCCCCAACCTCTTCGACATCTACGAACTGGGACCGGGCGACGGCGTCTTCCAGATCGACGCCAACTTCGGCACACCGGCCGCCGTCGTCGAGATGCTGCTGTACTCGCGCCCGGGCCACCTGGAGCTCCTGCCGGCCCTCCCCGACGCCTGGGCGGCGTCGGGCTCGGTGCGGGGCGTCGGCGCACGCGGCGGCTTCGTCGTCGACCTGAGCTGGCGGGACGGCAAGCCCACCGACGTGCGCATCCGCAGCGTCGGCGGCCGCACCACCACCGTCGCCCACGGCGACACCTCCCGGTCCGTGACCCTCCGACCAGGCGCCTCGGTCACGCTGAGGGACTTCGCCCGGTGAGCGCCCGCCTCGCCCGGGCCCGCCGCCTCGGGGCACTCCTGCTGCTGGCGGGCACCGTCCAGGCCACACCGGTCCACGCGTCCGCCGACCAGCCCGAGTTCACCGTGACGGGCGCGCCCGCCGACCGCCGCGACGTCATCACCTGGGGCGCGAGCGCCGACCGTATGAGCAACGCGGTCGCCGACCGGGGCTACCGGCTCGTCGTGCACACCAGCGTCGCAGGACGCGACCTGCGGGTCCGGCTCTCCAACGCCTTCGGCGACCGCCCGGTGACCTTCGACAGCGTCTACGCCGGCATCCAGAAGGCGGGCGCCGAACTGGTCCACGGCAGCAACCGCCCGCTGACCTTCGACGGCGCCCGCTCCGTCACCGTCCCCGCGGGCGGCGCCGTCCTCACCGACCCCCTCCCCGGCAGGATCCCCGCCGCGACCGACCTCGTCGTCAGCATCCACTCACCGGACGCGGCGGGCCCCGCCACCGGCCACTGGATGGCCATGCAGACCTCCTACGCGACCCAGGGCGACCACACCGCCGAGGAGGGCGCCGACCAGTGGACGGAGGTGCTCGGCTCCTGGTTCTACCTGGACGCCGTCACCGTGCGCCCCCTCGCCGGCACCGGAGCCGTCGTGGCCCTCGGGGACTCCATCACCGACGGCTGGCAGTCCTCCAGCGACCTCAACCGCCGCTGGCCCGACTACCTGGCGCGTCGGCTGCACGCCGCCGACGCCGACGTCCAGGGCGTGGCGAACGAAGGCATCTCCGGCAACAAGATCCTCGCCGACGGCGGCGGCCAGAGCGCCCTGAAGCGACTGCAGCGCGACGTGCTCTCCCAGTCGGGCGTGCGCACCGTCTTCTTCTTCGAGGGCGTCAACGACATCAAGGCCCACACCGGAGTCACCGCCCAGGACCTGATCGCCGGCTACCGCCAGGTCGTCGAGCGCGTCCACGCAGCCGGCAAGTGCGTCGTCGGCGCCACCGTCGGCCCGTACAAGGGCTGGTCGGAATGGGACGCGGCCGGTGAGCAGGTACGCCAGGAGGTCAACGCCTTCATCCGCGACAGCGGTGAGTTCGACGCCGTCACCGACCTCGACCACATCCTGCGCAGCCCCTACGACCCCGAGCGCATGCTCCCCGCGCTCGACAGCGGCGACCATCTGCACCCCAACGACAAGGGCATGCAGGCCATGGCCGACGCCGTCGACCTGAACAGTCTCGACTGCGACAGCCGGAGCCGCACGGGCTGAGATCAGCCCGACGCCGTCGGCTCCGGTGCGATCAGCCCCTGGCGGTAGGCGATCGCCACCGCCTCCGTACGACTGGCGGCGCCCAGCTTGGCCAGGATGTTGGAGACATGGACGCTGGCCGTCTTGCCGCTGATGAACAGCTCCTCGCCGATCTGCCGGTTGCTGCGGCCGCGCGCGAGCAGCCGCAGCACGTCCTGCTCACGGGCGGTCAGCGGCGAGGGGCGCTCCCCCTCGGAGGGGGTGTCGGCGAGCCGGCCACGTCGTACGAGATCGTCGATCCGCTCCAGGAGGGGAGTCGCACCGAGCCGCTGAGCCACCGCTCTCGCCTCGCGCGCCTGCACGGCCGCCTCCGCGCGCCGCTCGGCGGTCAACAGGGCCTCGGCGAACCGCACCTGGCTGCGCAGGTGTTCGTACACGTCGCCGTAACCGAACGCGTCCATCGACCTCTCCCAGGCCGCCGCGTCCGGACCGGAGACCGCCCGCAGCCACTCCGCCTCGGCACGGGCCAGCCAGGCCATTCCCTCGGGGCCCTGCGGGGTGCCGTGCTCGCCGTGCCGGGCCGTCCGCCGGGCCAGCTCGACCAGTTCGTCCGCGGTGTCCTTCCAGCGGTCGGACTCGCCGCCGGCCGCGCGCAGTTCCACCGCCGCGTCGGCGACCGCCGTCAGCGCCAGCGCCGCGAACCGGACCGTGACGTCGGGGAGGCGGCCCGAGTCGTCGGTCAGCGCGGCGACCGTGGCACGGGTGCGCTCCACCGCCGCTTCCGGCTCGCCCCGCAGCACGGCGGCCTCGGTCAGCGCGAGGCTCGCGATCAGCGTGGCCATCCAGTCGAAAGGCCCCTCCAGCAGGGCCCGGGCCCGCTCGACCGCACGCAGGTCGCCGCGGGCCAGCGCCACATACAGCGCGGGCCCCATGGTGTAGCCGCCCGCCGCGGGCAGGACGGCCGCGTCAGCTTCCGCGGCCCGGACGCACTCGTCCCAGCGGCCCAGTGTGTACAGCACCAGCAGGTGCAGATAGCGCATCTCCAGTGGATACGGTGACGACAGCAGCCCGGCGCGGCGGGCCCGGTCCAAGCCCTCCGTCACCCATGGCAGGCAGCCCTCCAGATTGCCCGCCTCGAAGCAGCCGACCGCCAGATTGAACAGGGCGCGCATCTCCACCGGGGCGTTGCCCGCCTGCCGGGCCAGCTCGCGGGCCTCGGCCAGCCGCTCCTGGTTCTCCGGGATGCGGCGGCCGCCGCCCTCGAGGATGGCCAGGGAGATCAGGAGGTCGGCCTGCGCGTCGGCGACCCGCAGCTGCTCGGCGACCCGCAGGGCCTGGCGGGCGACCCGCAGGGCCGTCTCGTTCTCCCCTATGTGGCGGGCCGCGATGACATGCGTGGCCGCCGCCCACACCCAGGTCCGGCTCGGCGGCTCGGCGGGGATCATCGCGAGCGCCTCGCTGCTGTAGGCGAACGCGGCCGTCAGGCTGTCGACGCTCATCAGATTGCCCGCCAGTGTGTAGCGCACCCGGGCCGCGAGCTCGGAGTCGGTGTCCTGGCCGGTGCTCGCGAGGGCTGCGCGGGTGAGCGACACCGCCCGGTGCGACTCACCGGCGTGCGCGGCCGCGGCCGAGGCGCGCAGCGTGAGCGTCACCCGGTCGACGCCGTCGCCCGAGGGGCGCGCCGCTAGATCCACGGACTCCCACAGGTCGAGGGCGGTCTCCAGGTGGCGCAGCTCCTCGGCGGGCGCGCCCACCCGCGCGGCGTGTCCGGCCGCTTCCAAGGAGGCGGCGAGCGCGTCGGGCAGGTCGTGGCTCTCGCGGTAGTGATGGGCGCGCTCGGCCGCGCTCTCGGCCGGATGGCCGCGGCCCGCGAGCAGCCGGGCGAACGTGCCGTGCAGCCGGGCCCGTTCCCCCGGGAGGAGGTCGGCGTACACCGCCTCACGGGCCAGGGCGTGCCGGAAGGCGTAGGTGTCGTTGCCGCCGGGGACCAGCAGCTGGCGGCCGATCGCCTCGCGCAGCGCCGCCTCCAGATCGTCCTCGGGCAGTCCCACGGCGTCCCGCAGCAGGTCGTGCTCCACGCGCCGCCCGGCGACGGCGGCCGTGCGCAGCACCTGCTGGGCGGTGTCGGACAGCTGCTCGATCCGGATCAGCAGGACGTCGGCCAGCCCGCTGGGCACACCGCCCGCCTCCGTGTCGGTGGCCGCGAGCAGCTCCTCCGCGTAGAAGGCGTTGCCCTCGGCGCGATCGACGATGCCGCGGACCGTGGCGTCCGGCAGCGGACGGTCCTGCAGCGCGCGCACCAGGCGGGTCACCTCGGCGTCGGCCATGGGCCGCAGCTCCACCCGCTCGACGGCGGGCAGACGCACCAGCTCGGCGAGCAGGGGGCGCAGCGGATGCCTGCGGTGCAGGTCGTCCGCGCGGTAGGAGGCGAAGACCGCGAGCCGGTGCGTGGGTGCGCCGCCCGCGGACCGCTGCAGGATCCCGCGGCTGAGCAGGAACCGCAGCAGGTCACGGGAGGACTGGTCGGCCCAGTGCAGGTCCTCCAGGACCAGCAGCAGCGGAGCGATCTCCGCCAGGTCGGCGAGCAGCGCCGCCATGCCCTCGAAGAGCTGGAGCCTGCCGCCCACGTCGTGTCCGGCGTCCGTGGCCGCGCCGCGCAGCCGGTCCACCACCGGATGTGACGCGAGGACGTCCGCGAACCGTTCGTCGCCGCCGAGCACGCCCAGCACCTCGGTGAACGGCAGATACGGCAGACCGACGTCACCGAGGTCGACGCAGTGACCGGTGAGGACGGTCATCCCGTCCCGGACGGCCCGCCCGGAGAGCTCGTCCAGCACCCGAGTCTTGCCCACGCCGGCGTCCCCGGCGAGCAGCACGGCCCGCGCCTCGCCGGCGCGGGCGCGCTCCAGTACCCCGGAGAGCCGGGCGACTTCCTCGTCCCGGCCGATGAGCGGCGTGGTGAATACGGTCTGCGGCACGCGTCCATCCTGGCACGCGGCACCGACAGAGCTCCGGGGATATATGCGCCCGACCGGTACCTGCCGTGTTCAGGACCTTCCCGCCGTGTTCAGGACCGCAGCGTCTTCATCCAGTCCTCCGGCACCCGCCCCGCGGGACCCGGCGCCGGCTGGTCCGCCGGGTGGCTCTGCGGCGGTGCGAGATCGGGACCGGACTCGTACAGCTGCGCACTGTCGAAGTCCCAGAACCAGCTCTCGCCCGGCTCGAAGCTCTGGATCACGGGGTGGCCGGTGGCCTTCCAGTGGGCGGTGGCGTGCTTGGCGGGGGAGTCGTCGCAGCAGCCCACGTGACCGCACTGGGCGCACCGCCGCAGATGGAACCACCAGCCGCCCGCCTCGTCGCACTCGGTGCATCCGGTGCCGCTCGGCGGGACGCTCGGGTCGATTCCGTCGGCGCTGGTCATACGGGCTCCTCGGAGGTTTCGTCGGCCGGGGCGGTCAGCGGCAGCAGGACCTGGAAGCGGGTGTCGCCGGGTTCGGACTCGACCTGGAGGGTGCCGTGGTGCTTGTTGACGACGATCCGCCAGGAGATGTCCAGGCCGAGCCCCGTGCCCTCGCCGACCGGCTTGGTGGTGAAGAACGGGTCGAAGATGCGGCCGCGGATCTCCTTCGGCACGCCGGGCCCGGTGTCCCGGAACTCGACGAGCAGCATGTCGTGCTCCATCGCCGTCCGCACGGTCAACGTGCCTTCCCCGCCGACGCTGTTGATCGCGGAGACCGCGTTGTCGATCAGGTTGGTCCACACCTGGTTGAGCTCCGCCGGGTAGGCGGGGATCCTCGGCAGCGTACGGTCGTAGTCCTTGACGACCTCGATCCGCGGGCCGATCTTGCCGCCGAGCATCAGCAGGGTGCTGTCGAGGAGTTCATGCACGTCGGCGTTCTGGAACGGGGCGCGGTCGAGCTGCGAGTACTGCTTGGCGGCGTCGACGAGATGCGAGATGCGGGTGGTGGAGTCGTTGATCTCGTCCATCAACAGCTCGGTCTCGACGGTGTAGTTGAGCCAGCCGATCGCGTTCGGCAGGATCTCCTCGTCCACGGCGGCCGCGATCTGGTCCAGCCAGTCGACGTCGAGACCGGCCTGCACGAAGGTGGGCGCGATCCGCCAGCCGTCCTGGATGTCGTGGTCGTCCAGCCAGTCGGTGACCGTGTCCTCCCGGTCCGACGCCTCCAGGGGGCTCAACGTCGGTGCCTTGGCGACGCGTTCGGCCGTGCGTTCCTGGATGTCGATGAGGTTGGCCATGACCTCGGGGCTGTACGAGCCCTGCGCGATGACCGCCAGCTTGTGGCGCATCTTGCCGACCCGCTCCCGCAGCGTGGCGGTGGCCCGCACGGCCGCGGCGGCCGGGTTGTTCAGCTCATGCGTGAGCCCGGCGGACAACGAGCCCAGCGCCAGCAGCCGTTCGCGCTGTCCGATGGCGCGCTGGGTGCTCTTCGAACCGAAGAACAGCCCCTCCAGCAGATGCACCGCCATCGGGAACCACTCCTGCATGATGGCCGCGAAGGTGTCCGCGGGCAGCACGAAGAACCTGGTCGGCTCCGTGACGCGCATGGAGTTGTTGTAGACCTGGCGGACCCGGTCCCCGATGTAGGCCTGCATGGCGCCCGAGTACACCCCGGGCTGTGAGGTGCGGGTGACCTCCACGTCGTCGCCGCCGACCCGCCGGTACAGCACGACGGTGCCTTCGACCATCACGTAGAAGCAGGTGGCGGGCTCGCCCTCGGTGTACACCGGCCCCGGCTCGAACTGCTCCACCCGCCCCTCGCTGCACAGCCGCCCGAGCTGCTCCGGGGTGAGCTTCTCGAACAGGAACAGCGAACTGATCTCCTGCGGGCTGCAGGGCATCAACTGCCCGCTCACGACTGCTCCAGATACCGGTGGACGAGCATCACGGCCATGGCTCCCTCTCCGACGGCGGACGCGACGCGCTTGGCGGAGTCGGCGCGTGCGTCGCCCGCCACGAACACGCCGGGAATATTGGTCTCCAGGTGGTACGGCGACCGGTCCAGTTCCCAGTCCGCGGGCGGCCTTCCGTCCGCGGTCAGGTCGGGCCCGGCCAGGATGAACCCGTGGTCGTCCCGCAGCACCGTGCCGTCCAGCCAGTCGGTCAGCGGGGCGGCGCCGATGAACACGAACATCCACTGCGCGTCGACGAGTTCGGTCTCGCCGGTGTCCACGTCGCGCAGCAGGAGCTGCTCCAGACGGCCCGAGCCGTGTGCGGCCTCGACGACGGTACGCGCGCGTACCGAGATGTTCGGCGACTCGTTGATCTGCTGGATGAGGTAGTACGACATCGACGCGGACAGGTCGGCGCCGCGCACCAGCAGGGTGACCGACTTGGCGCCCCGGGCGAGGTACATGGCCGCCTGTCCGGCGGAGTTGGCGCCGCCGACGATGTACACGTCCTGCCCCTGGCAGGAGGCCGCCTCGGTGAGCGCCGAGCCGTAGAAGACCCCGCAGCCGGTCAGGTCGGTGCAGCCGGGGGCCTCCAACTGCCGGTAGGAGACGCCCGTCGCGAGGATCACGCTGTGCGCGGCGACCGCCGAGCCGTCGGAGAAGCGCACCGTCCGCGCGGCCCCGTTGACCTCCAGACCGGTCACCTCGCGCGTGGTGAGGATCTCGGCGCCGAACTTGCCGGCCTGCCGCCGGGCCCGATCGGTGAGCTGCGCCCCGGACACGCCGTCCGGGAAGCCGAGGTAGTTCTCGATCCGTGAGCTCTGCCCCGCCTGCCCTCCGGTCGCCGACCGCTCCACGAGCACGGTCCGCAGCCCCTCGGAGGCGCCGTAGACCGCGGCACCGAGCCCCGCGGGCCCGCCGCCGATGACGACGAGGTCGTAGAAGTCGGCCGCGGGCGTCGTCGCCAGGCCCACCCGCGCGGCCAGCTCCGGAGCCTCCGGCTCCACCAGCGGCGCCCCGTCCGGGGTGATCACCAGCGGCAGCCGCTGTCCGTCCTGCCCGGCGGCCGCCAGCAGCCGCTGCCCCTCGGGTTCCTCGGCGGAGTACCAGCGGTAGGGCACCTGGTTGCGCGCCAGGAACTCCCGTACGTCCGACGAGCGCGCCGACCAGCGGTGCCCGACCACCTTGGTGCTGGGCACCGGGCGGAAGTCGCTGCAGCGCCAGGCCTCCAGGAGGTCGTCCAGGACGGGGTAGAGCTTCTCCTCCGGCGGGTCCCAGGGCTTGAGCAGATAGTGGTCGAGGTCGACGACGTTGATCGCGTCGATCGCCGCGTTGGTGTCGGCGTACGCGGTCAGCAGGACCCGCCGTGCGCCCGGATAGACGTCGAGGGCCTGCTCCAGGAACTCGATGCCGTTCATCTGCGGCATGCGGTAGTCCGCGAGGATCACGGCCACGAGATCACCGCGCAGCTTCAGCTCCCGCAGCGCGTCCAGCGCCGACTCGCCGGACTCCGCGCGGACGATGCGGTACGACTCGCCGTAGCGGCGCCGCAGGTCGCGGGCGACGGCCCGGGACACTCCCGGATCGTCGTCCACGGTCATGATGACAGTCCGCGCTGCGTCGGACGCCTGTGCCATACGTCTCCCACCCCGAGTGGTCGGACCGACGGCTCGACGAGCGCTGTCGCTGAGGCGGTCGCCGCGCCGGCTCCCGCCCATCGTATGTTCGATCGTCCCGCTTCGCCCCGCCATGAGGCGGGCGGCCGCCTCGATCCGGGGCGGCAGGTGCCAGTGGGACGGGCGGTCAGCGGCGTCGCGAGGAGAGCACGCAGAACTCGTTGCCCTCGGGGTCCGCCAGCGTCACCCAGGGAACGTCGTCGCCCTGGCCGATGTCCACGTGCCGTGCGCCCAGCGCGAGGAGCCGGGCGACCTCCGCTTCCTGGTCGTCCGGGCGGAAGTCCATGTGCAGCCGGTTCTTGACCGTCTTGCTCTCCGGGACCTGGGCGAAGATGAGCCCGGGCAGCGTGTCCTTGTCGGGCCGGATCTCGAACTCGTCGGGGTCGTCGTTGACCACGACCCAGCCGAGCGCCTCGCTCCACCAGCGTCCCAGTGCGACCGTGTCGGCGGCGTCGACGTTGACTTGCTCCCATTCCAAGGCCATGGGACAAGCTTAGTGAAGACTGACTCCCAGCGAGGCGACCACGACTTTGGAGGCAGCACATGACGCGCCCGATCACCGCGGGGGTCGACGGAACCGAGGAGAGCCTCGCCGCTCTGGACTGGGCGGCGAGGGAGGCGGTGCGCCGGGGCCTGACGCTGCGCGTGGTGCAGGCCTGGACCTTCCAGCCGTACGAGGCGATCGACGCCGCGGACCCCGGCACCCAGGCCCGATGGGTGCGCGACGCGCTGGATGAGGCCGTCCGCGGTGTCACCGCACGGCACGCCGGTCTGGACGTCGTCACCGACGTCGTCTCGGGGGACACGGTCGAGACGCTGCTCGACGCCGCCGCGGAGGCGGAGCTGCTGGTGCTCGGCTCACGCGGCCACGGCCCCGTCGTGGGCTTCCTGCTCGGCTCCGTCGGCCAGCAGGTGATCGTCGGGGCGAATCGGCCGGTGGTGCTCGTACGCGCCGGGGACCAGCCGTCGGCCGAGGCCGCGGGCCGCGAGATCGTCGTCGGCCAGCAGGGCGAACCGGAGGACAGCGCCGAGACGTTGCGGTTCGCGTTCGAGATCGCGGCCCGGCGCGGCGCCACCGTGCGTGCGGTGCGGGCCTGGTCCCTGCCGCCGGTGTTCGCCTACAGCCCGGGTTCGATGCAGTTGCTCGACGAGGCGGGCGGCCTGGAGCCGTTCGAGAAGAAGGCGCTCGGCGCCGCGCTGCAGCCGATGCGGGAGCTGTTCCCGGACGTTCCCGTGATCGAGCACCTGGAGATCGGCAGCGCGGGTCAGGTGCTGCTGTCGGTCGCCGGGCGGGCCCAGCTGATGGTCGTCGGGCGGCGTGCCCGCCGTACGGGCGTGGGTGCACGCATCGGATCGGTCGCGCACGGGGTGCTGCACCACGCGCCCTGCCCGGTCGCGGTGATCCCGCACACCGAGTGAGTCACTCGCCCGACATGGGCTGCAGCGTCTCGCGGGCCTTCGGCAGGATGTTCTTGATGTAGTCCTCGACCGCGGTGTCCAGGCCGATGTCGTGCTGGGCACGCTCGGACAGGTACCAGCGGTGCTCCAGCAGTTCGTGGTAGATCTCCGCGGCGTCCATCGTGCCGCGCAGTTCGACCGGTACGGCGCGCACGGTGGGGCGGAAGACGTCGCGCACCCACCGGTGCGCCAGCACTTCGGGCCGGGCCGCGAGGGGGTCGCCGGGCGCGTAGTCGTCCTGGGTCGCCATCCAGCTCTCCAGGTCGTTGAGCAGCCGCCGGGCCTGGTTCTCCTCCGCGTCCAGGCCGGTCAGGCGCAGCAGTTGGCGCTGGTGGTGACCGGCGTCGACGACCTTGGGCACGAAGGTGACGGTGTCGCCGTTCGAGGAGTGCGCGATCTGCATCTCGGCCACGTCGAAGCCGAGGTCGTTCAGCCGGCGTATCCGGCGCTCTATGTAGTGGTACTTGCCCGCCGGATAGACGGAGGTCCGGGTCAGCTCCTCCCACAGGTCGCCGTAGCGTGCGCAGATCTCCGTGCCGAACTCGATCGGGTCCACGGACGGGTGCAGCGCGCCCGAGGCCTCCAGGTCCAGCAGCTCGCCGCTGATGTTCACCCGGGCCAGGTCGAGGTCGTACTCCCGCTGGCCGGAGCTGAGCGCGGGATGCAGATCGCCGGTCTCGGCGTCCACCAGGTAGGCGGCGTAGGCGCCCGCGTCGCGCCGGAAGAGCGTGTTGGACAGGGAGCAGTCGCCCCACGCGAACCCCGCCAGATGCAGCCGCACCAGCAGCACGGCCAGGGCATCCATGAGGCGGTGCATGGTGGCCGGCCGCAGGGTCGTCTCGAACATCGAGCGGTACGGCTGCGAGCCGCGCAGATGCCGGGTGATCAGCACCGGCTCCAACGGCTCCCCGTCGGCGTCGGAGCGGCCGGTGACCACGGCGAGCGGGTCGACCGCCGGGATGCCGAGCCGGTCGAGGTCGCGCAGCAGCTCGTACTCGCGCTGGGCGGGACGTTCGGCGAGCTCCTTGACGGCGATGACCTCGTCGCCGGCGCGGGCGTAACGCACGACGTGACGGGATATGCCGCGGGGGAGCGGGACCAGGTACTCCTCCGGCCACTCCTCCAGGGGCAGCTGCCACGGCAGCGCCAGCAGGAGCGCGGGGTGCTCCGGGTTCGTCGCGCTGATCTGCAGTGCCATGGCTCGCGTGTCCTCGCCCTCGCGGTGATCGTCACCTCACCTTAAAGGGCACGCTCCTTGGCCTGAAGTGCTGCCTCACCCACCGGACCGCGGTGCGCGGGACCGTGTCCGGGCAGCATCAGGTCGCCGTCCAGTGCGGCGAGAACGTCCAGCGAGGCGACGGCGCGGGAGCGGTCGTGGTGGAACATGTCCGGCAGCAGCTGCGGCCCCTTGACGCGTGACGTGGGGTGGCCGCTGACCAGGGCGTCGCCCGAGATCAGCACCCCGGTGTCCGGGAGGTGGAAGGCCGCGTGGCCGTCGGTGTGGCCGGGGGTGTGCACCGGAACGGGCCGGCCGGGCAGGTCCAGCGCGCCCTCCGCCGGGAAGGGCTCCGGCACGGCGACCGGCACATGGGCCGTGCCGCCGGACCGCAGGGCGTGCACCGACCAGGGCAGCACGCCGGGCCGCCAGCTGTTCTTCAGGACCTGCCCGATGGTCACCTGGTGCAGGAACTCCCGCCGTGCGTGCGGCACTTCGGCCGGGTGGAGGTAGATGGGCGTGCCGTAGGTGCAGCGGAGGAACTCGGCGGAGCCCAGGTGGTCGTTGTGGGCGTGCGTGATCAGCACCGCCGAGACCGCCTCCGGCGCGCCGCCCACCGCTTCCAGGGAGGCGAGCAGCTGCTCACGGTCTCCGGGGTAGCCCGTGTCGACGAGGGTGATCTCGTTTCCCTCGGTGATGATGACCCAGTTGGTGTTGCTGCCGTGCACCAGGTGGATGCCGTCGGCGACTTGCCGTACGTCTGCGCGCATGATCGCCCCGCGTGATGAGGTCCTGCCCCCGACGGGCACCAGCAAAGCAGACCCGCACACCACCGGAACCGTCGGGTCCGCGCCAATCGGCGAGTTCAGGGCGCATATCGGCGAGTTCGGGGCGCACGGTGAACAGCAGGCGCGTTGGTATGTTCCCGGCGCTCACGCCTCTGGGCAGGTGTACAAGGGGAAGGGCTGCCTCCGGCACCGTCCGCCGGAGGCAGCCCCCTGCGCGCAGCCGAAGCGGCCGCCTCTCCGCCTCACTGCACGCCGTGCGGGCGGAACTGGATGCTGATGCGCGGTCCCGCGGCGCGTGTGGTCTTCGGTACGCAGTGCTCCCAGGTCCGCTGGCAGGAGCCGCCCATCACGATGAGGTCGCCGTGCCCCAGCGGGCGCCGCACGCTCTCGCCGCCCCGCACCGGGCGCAGCAGCAGATCGCGGGGCGCGCCCACGGAGACGATGGCCACCATCGTGTCCTCGCGGGCGCCCCGCCCGATCCGGTCGCCGTGCCAGGCGACGCTGTCGCGCCCGTCGCGGTAGTAGCAGAGCCCGGCCGTGGTGAACGGCTCGCCCAGTTCGCCGGCGTAGTGCGCGGACAGGGCCTCGCGAGCCTCGTCCAGGACGGGGTGCGGAAGCGGGTCGTCCGCGCCGTAGAAGGAGAGCAGCCGGGGTACGTCGACGACCTGGTCGTACATCTTCCGGCGCTCCGCGCGCCACGGCACCTCGGCGGCGAGGTGTTCGAACAGGGCGTCCGAGCCGCCGAGCCATCCGGGCAGCACGTCGATCCACGCGCCGAGGCCGAGCCAGGTGCGCCGGATCCCGCCGAGGGGGCCGAGCCGCAGCTGGTCGGTCTGGTCGAAGAGCGAGCCCTGGAGGTGCGTGGTCATGGAACCAGCGTACTCCTCCATTCGAACTTTTGTTCCCCTCGGCTTTCCCGGTTCCCCTGCCGCCTCTCGCTGGTGAACCCCTTTCGATGCATTGCTGTATCGGATACATTCCCGTATCGAACGGAGGTACGGGCATGGTGACCGAGGAGAAGGCGGAGCGGCGCGTCACGCGGCGCAGGGTCCGCACGCGGGCCAACCTTCTCGACGCCGCCTTCGCCGTGTTCGCCGCCAAGGGCTTCGGACGGGTCTCGATCGAGGAGGTCTGCGAGGCCGCCGGGTACAGCAGGGGCGCGTTCTACTCCAACTTCGACAGCCTGGACGAGCTGTTCTTCGCCCTCTACCGCGAGCGCGCCGACCTCATCGCGGAGCAGGTGTCCGGGGCCCTCGCCCAGGACGGGCCGGACCTCGACGTGCCCGCCGCCGTCGACCGGGTCACCGAGGTGCTGCTCCTCGACCTGGACTGGCTGCTGGTCAAGACGGACTTCCTGGTGTACGCCGCCCGCGCCCCGCACGTCGCCGGGACGCTGCTGGAACACCGGGCACGGCTGCGCCGCGCGATCGCCGAACGGCTCGCCCGCGCACGCGGCTTCGGCGCACTGCCCGCCGTACTGGGCGACGTCGACGGCGCGGCCCACGCCGTGGTGGCCGCCTACGACGGCGTCACCACCCAACTGCTGCTGGACAGGGACGTCGAGGCCGCGCGCACCTGGCTCAAACAACTGCTCACCGCGCTGCTGACGGACGGCAGCAGCCCTCAGTCTGACCCCCATTGAGAGAAGGATCGGTCGCCATGGATGCGGACGTCATCGTCGTCGGAGCGGGCCTCGCGGGCCTGGTCGCCGCGCACGAGCTCACCAGCCGGGGCCGGCGGGTCGCGCTGGTCGACCAGGAGAACGCCGCCAACCTCGGCGGCCAGGCGTTCTGGTCCTTCGGCGGACTCTTCCTCGTCGACACCCCGGAGCAGCGACGGCTCGGCATCAAGGACTCCTTCGAACTCGCCTGGAGCGACTGGCAGGGCAGCGCCCAGTTCGACCGCGAGGACGACGAGGACTCCTGGGCGGTGCGCTGGGCGCGCGCCTACGTCGAATGGGCGGCGGGGGAGAAGCGGTCCTGGCTGGAGGGGCACGGCATCAAGGTGCTGCCCACGGTCGGCTGGGCGGAGCGCGGCGACCTCAGGGCGCACGGACACGGCAACTCCGTGCCCCGCTTCCACATCAGCTGGGGCACCGGCACCGGAGTCGTCGAACCCTTCGTGAACTACGCCAAGCAGGCCGCGCGCGACGGACTGCTGACCTTCCACCACCGGCACCGGGTCGACGAGCTCGTCATCGAGGAGGGCGCCGCGCGCGGCGTGCGCGGCACGGTCCTCGCCCCGGACGACTCCGCGCGCGGCGTCGCCTCCAACCGCGACCGCATCGGTGACTTCGAACTCACCGCGAAGGCCGTCGTCGTCACCTCCGGCGGCATCGGCGCCGACCACGACATCGTCCGCCGCTACTGGCCCGAGCGCCTCGGCACCCCGCCCACCGAGATGGTCACCGGCGTGCCCGCCTACGTCGACGGCCGCATGCTCGACATCAGCGCCGAGGCGGGCGTACGGCTGGTCAACCGCGACCGCATGTGGCACTACACCGAGGGTCTGCGCAACTGGGACCCGATCTGGCCGGGGCACGGCATCCGCATCCTGCCCGGCCCGTCGTCGATGTGGCTCGACGCCCTCGGCCGCAGGCTTCCCGACCCGTGCCTGCCGGGCTACGACACCCTCAACACCCTCAAGTACCTGCGCACCACCGAGGACATCGCCGAGCACAACCACTCCTGGTTCATCCTCACCCGGAAGATCATCGAGAAGGAGTTCGCGCTGTCGGGCTCCGAGCAGAACCCCGACATCACCGCCAAGGACAAGGCGGCGGTGCTGAAGAACCGCCTCGGCAAGGGCGCCCCGGGACCGGTGGACGCCTTCCTGCGCAAGGGCGCCGACTTCGTGACCGCGCCGACGCTGGAGCAACTGGTCACTAAGATGAACGAGTTGACGGACAAGCCGCTGCTGGACGCCGCCGAGGTGCGCCGCCAGATCGAGGCCCGCGACCTGCAGTTGGCCAACCCGTACAGCAAGGACTCCCAGATCCAGGGCATCCGCAACGCCCGCCGCTACATCGGCGACCGCCTGGGCCGCGTCGCCGGCCCGCACCGCATCCTCGACCCGGCGGCGGGACCGCTGATCGGCGTCAAGCTCAACATCCTCACCCGCAAGACCCTCGGCGGCATCCAGACCGACCTGGACTCCCGCGCCCTGGGCACCGACGGCGACCCGATCGAGGGCCTCTACGCGGCCGGCGAGGTCGCCGGCTTCGGCGGCGGCGGCGTCCACGGCTACAACGCCCTGGAGGGCACCTTCCTCGGCGGCTGCCTCTTCTCGGGCCGCGCGGCCGGCCGGGCGGCGGCGCGGCAGACCGCCTGACCAGGGCTGAAGGGCACAAGGGGCGGCCGGTCGACGCGACCGGCCGCCCCTTCGGCGTCGCCATGTGAACGGCGGGCGTGCGACAGGGGGTTGACCGTCGGTCAATGCTGCTGGTTGAGTGGATCAGCCACTCATCCACACCATTCGCCCGAGGAGGCACCCGTGGAGGCCCTGCCCCGCGAGACCATCGTGGACGTCCTGGAATCCAGGCTGCGCGAGGACATCCTGGCCGGACGCCATCCCGCGGGCAGCTATCTGCCTCCGGAACGCCAACTGGCCGACGGGTACGGCGTCACCCGCACCACCCTCAAGCACGCCTTCGGCCGCCTCGTCCAGGCCGGCCTGCTGGAGACCCGGCACGGAGTCGGCACCAAGGTGCGTGACTACGCCCGGCTCGGCGGCGCCGACCTCCTGCCGATGCTCGTGCGCCACGACGCCAAGTGGGTCCGGGAGATCTTCGAAGTACGGCGCTCCGTGGGCGCGTTGATCGCCGAGCGGGCCGCGGCACGAGCCACCTCCAAACAGCACGCCGAACTGCGCCGGCTCCTCGATGCCGTACGGGAGGCCGTCGGCGCGGACGCGGTGCAGCTGGCCGACGTCGAGGTGCACCGCGCGCTGGCCCGGGCGACCGGCAACCGGGTCTACGTCCTGCTGACCAACACGCTCTTCAACGCCTATCTACCCGTACGCGCCGCCCTGAGCGGGCCGTTCACCGACCCGGAGACGGCCCACCGGCGGCTCGCCCCGGTGGTCGAGGCGGTGGCGTCCGGCGACGGCCGGAAGGCGCACGCGGCAGCCGACGCCTATCTGCGGGTCACCGAGAAGATCATGCTGGAGGGACTGGCGTGAGGGGCACGACGTTCACGGAGACGATGCTCGGCACGGTCCGGCTCGACACCGGCGACCCGGTCCGCCGCATCCGCCTGGACCTGCGGGCCGAGTGCGAGGAGATCCTGCGCCCGCACCGCACCACCTCCGCCCAGGTCCACGGCCGCCTCCGCATCGCCGGACTGGCCGACGACCCAAACGCCACAGGGGAGTTGGAGATATCCCCGCTCGCCCGCCGCCGCATCCGCTACCGGCTGACGTTCACCGCCGACGGCCGCGACTTCACCCTGGACGGCTGGAAGTCGGTGAGCCCGCGCCACCCGGTGAGGTCGATGACCGTCCTGCCGTTCACGCTCTACGAGGACGGCGCGCGGGCCGGACAGGGCACCCTCCGCTTCCCCGTCACGACCGGACTCGCGCCCTTCCTGCTGAGCTTCCGCTTTCCCCGGCGCGAGGACGCCGCCCAATACGCCGTGCCGCGCTGGGACGGCAGCCCCGGTCGCACCGAGGTCTGGTACACCACCCTGACCGACCCCGCGACCGGCACCGGCATCTGGCTGCACCACGAACTGGTCGCGCCCGCCGACGGATCCGCACCGATCGCCCACGGCTGGGCGGCCGCCTTCCCGCCCGAGGGAAAGGTGCGCCACGTCCGCTTCGGGCCCGCCCCCTGGCACAGCCCCACGCACGGCTTCACCGCCGAAGGCGTCGACGCGGGCCCGGGCCGACTGACCGGCAGCGCGGGCGACTTCCACTGGAACCTCACCGAACAGCCCCTGGGCGAGCCGCTGTTCACCTTTCCCCGCTGGTCCTGGCGGCGCCCCCTGCTCCCCGCGACACACATGCTTCCGGCGGCACGGGCCACCTACGACGGAACGTTCGGCGACGGCGAGAACACACTGACACTGCGCGCCGCCCCCGGAGCCTCCGCCCGCATCAACGGCCGTGGCAACGCCCGCCGTTGGGCCTGGCTGCACGCGGACCTGGGCGGCTCGGACGTCCTCGAAGTGGTCGCGGCGGTGTCGACGCGTCCCGTGCTGCGGCGACTGCCTCCGCTCGTCTTCCTGCGTCTGCACCGCAACGGACGTACCTGGCCGCGCCGGCCCGAGCGCTCCGCGGTCGGCCTGCTCGGCGCCGGACGGTTCCGCGCCCGCATCGGGCTGCCGACGTGGACCGTGACCGGCCGTACGCTGCTGCGCCGCATCCGCGTCGAGGTCACCCAGCCCGAGGAACGCACGCTCGCCCTGGACTACCGTGACCCGGACGGCGCCGCCGCCGTGTGCCGCAACAGCGAGAGCGCCGACGCGACCGTCCTGCTGGAACGCTGGTGGGGCCGCTGGCGCAGCGAGGCCTCATGGACCCTGCGGGCCACCGCACATGCCGAGGTGGGGGACCGATGAGCGCACACGGACTGGTCGCCGCCCTGCTCGCCGACACCGACGACGAGGAATGGGCAGCGCGCGTGCCCGCCCGGCTCGACACGTTCCTGTCCGCACTTCCGGCGCCGGTACGTGCGGGAGTACGCACGGCTGCCGCCGCCGTCGACGCCTACGCCCTGCTGCACAGCGGGCGCCGCCTCGCCGGACTCACCCCGGACGAGCGCGAGCGCGTGCTCGGGTCGCTCGCCGCACGCCCCGGGCTCGTACCGGCGCTCGACCTCCTCAAGGTCCCCGTGCTGCTCGCCGCGGCCACCGAGCGGACGCCGCTTCCACGCGCAGAGGTTGCGCCGGAGGACCCGCCGCTGGACTGCACCCCCGCCGAGGAGTGGCCCGACCGCGCCACCGCCGACGCCGTCGTGGTGGGCTCCGGCGCCGGAGGGGCCATGGCCGCGCGGACCCTCGCGCGCGCCGGGCTGTCCGTCGTCGTGCTGGAGGAGGGCGAGCACCACACAACGGCATCCTTCGGCCGCCGACCGCCGCTGGACCGCTTCACCGATCTGTACCGGGACGGCGGCGCGACGGCCGCGCTCGGCAACCCGCCCCTGCTGCTGCCGGTCGGACGGGCCGTCGGCGGCACCACCGTCGTCAACTCCGGTACCTGCTACCGCACTCCGGACCATGTCCTCGACCGCTGGAGCCGCTGCCACGGCTTCCACCTCGCCGACGGCCTGCCCGCACATCTCGACGAGGTCGAACGCACCCTGCGCGTCGCCACCCAGCCGCTCGGCGTCCTCGGCGCCAACGGCCTGCTCGCCCTCGCAGGCGCCGAACGGCTCGGCTGGCGGGCGGGTCCGCTGCGCCGCAACGCGCCGGGCTGCAAGGGCTCCTGCCAGTGCGTCGTGGGCTGCCCCACCGGTGCCAAGCAGAGCGTGCAGCTGTCCGTGCTGCCCGAAGCGTGCGCCGCCGGAGCGCGCATCGTCACCGGCGCACGGGTCCTGCGCATCCTGCTCGACCACGATCGTCCGGGCCTGCCCAGGGCATCCGGCGTCCTGGTGCGCCGGGCCGACGGCAGCGAGCTGGAGATCCTCAGCCCTCTCGTCGTCACGGCCGCGGGAGCGCTGCAGACGCCGCAACTGCTGCGCCGCTCCGGCCTCGGCGGCCATCCCCGCCTGGGCCGCAACCTCAGCGTCCACCCGGCCACCAGCGTCGCAGGCCGTTTCCCCGAACCGGTCACCTCCTGGAAGGGCGTCCTGCAGAGCGCCGGCATCGAGGAACTGCACGAGCGCGGCATCCTGATCGAGGCGACGGCGAGCCCGCCCGGCATGAGCAGCTTCGTCCTGCCCGGCGTCGGCCGCTCCCTGCGCCGCGAACTGGAGGGCGCCGACCGGCTGGCCGTCCTCGGCGCCATGATCGCCGACCGTCCCTCGGGCCGCGTCCTGGGCCGCGACCGCACCCTGGTCCGCTACAGCCTGGACCCCCGCGACGGCGAGCGGCTGATGACGGCTGTACAGGCCATGGGACGTGTCCTGTTCGCCGCGGGGGCGAAGGAGGTCCTCACCGGCATCCCCCGGGCGCCGCGCGCCCGAACCCTCGGTGAACTCGACGCCCTGCTCGCCGGCATCACCGCGCGCGATCTGCATCTGTCGGCCTTCCACCCGACCGGCACCGTCGCCGCGGGCGGTGATCCGCACCGGGCGCCCGCCGATGCCGAGGGCCGGCTGCGCGGCGTCGACGGCGTGCTCGTCGCCGACGCCTCGGTGCTGCCGGGCTGCCCGGAGGTGAACCCCCAACTCAGCATCATGGCAGCCGCGTTGGCCGTCACCGAGAGCTACGCCGAGCGCTCCTCCAGCAGCCGGAGCAGCACGGCGGCGTGACTCGTGTCCGGCTCCTTGGCGGCGGTCAGCAGCGTCACGGTCCCCTTGGCAGCCAACTCCCGTACGTGATCCAGGAGTTCGGCCGCCTCGGGGGCGTCCAGCTCCGACTCGTACCGGCCGGCGAACTCCTCGTAGGACCCCTCGCCCGCGTGGTACCAGCGGCGCAGCTCGGTGGACGGGGTCATGGCCTTCGGCCACTCGTCCACCTGCGCGGACTCCTTGGAGATCCCGCGCGGCCACAGCCGGTCGACCAGGACGCGGACTCCGTCGTCCGGCTCGGGCGACTCGTAGACACGACGCACGCGAACACTCATGCCCGGTCCTTCCTGGATGACGGGATACGTCCTTGCGGTGACGGGTGATGTCGAGCGTAGTGCGACGGCGCCCTGTGACGCTGGGTGATGTGATCCGAACGGGCACTGTCGAAGTCGAACAGCGCTCAAAACCTGACGAGTTCCTCACATGAGTCGGTCACAGTCGATCCGTGATCATGATGAAACCCCGTTTCGCCCTGCTCGCTGCCTGTCTGCTCCTGACGGGTTGCGGCAGCGGGGCCGTGGCCTCGACGGGCCCTGCGCCCGGCGCCACGGCCGACCCGGGTACCCCCACAACCAGTCCGACCGTCTCGTCCTCGCCCGCGATGTCCCCCCAGGGCGCCCCGCTGAACCTGCCGGGCCTGGGCCCGAAGACCCGCGCCCGCATCCCCACCGACGCCCGCCAGGCGGTCGTCGTGACCGGTCGCGGCAAGGACTCCCCGCGCTCCACGGCCGTCCTGTACCGGCGCACGGCCGAGGGCTGGCACGCCGACGCCACCTGGCCCGCGCACAACGCGCTCAAGGGCTGGTCCGACCACCACATGGGCAACGACCTGCGCTCGCCCATCGGCGTGTACGGCCTCACCGACGCCGGCGGGCTGCTGGCCGACCCCGGCACGCGGCTGCCGTACCACCACTCCCGCGGGTTCGTCTCGCCCGGCACGGGATTCGAGGGCGAGCCGCTCGCCGGCTCCTTCGACTACGTGGTGGCCATCAACTACAACCGCAAGCCGGGCACCACCCCGCTCGACTGGACCCGTCCCCTCGGGGCCGCCCGGGGCGGCGGCATATGGTTCCACGTCGACCACGGCGGCCCCACCCACGGCTGCGTCAGCATCTCCGAGCGGCACATGAAGGACCTGCTGCGCGCGCTCGACCCCGCCCTCCATCCCATCGCCGTCATGGGGGACGCCAAGTCCCTCGCGCGCTGACCATCTAGGATCCGCCGCGTGTGCGCACATGTGCTGGTCGCCGAGGACGACGAGATGCAGGCCGAACTCATACGCCGTTCCCTGCTGGCCGAGGGCCATACGGCCACGGTGGTCCACGACGGCGCGGCCGCGCTGGACGCCGCCCGCAGACTCCGGCCCGACCTGGTCGTCCTCGACCTCATGCTGCCCGTCGTAGACGGCTTCGGGGTGTGCCGGGTGCTGCGCGGCGGTGACCGGTCCGGGGACGACATCCCCGTGGTGATGCTCACCGCCCGCTCCGAGGAGGACGACGTCCTGCTCGGGCTGGAACTGGGCGCCGACGACTACATGACGAAGCCGTACAGCCCGCGCGAGCTGATGGCCCGCATCCGCACCGTGCTGCGGCGCAGCGGCCGGGCCGTCGGCCTGCGGGAGGATCCCGTCGTACGGGCGGCGGGGCTCAGCGTGGACCCGGAGCGGCACGAGGTGCGCTGCGAGGGCGAGCCGGTGGAGTGCACCCCGGCGGAGTTCCAGATCCTGCTGGCCATGGTCGCCGAGCCCGAACGCGTCTTCACCCGGCGGCAGTTGCTGCAGTGCACCCACGGCTTCGACCGGGCGTCCACCGAGCGCGCCATCGACGTCCACATCATGAACCTGCGCCGCAAGATCGAGACCGACCCGCGCCGCCCGGTGCGGCTGCTGACCGTGTTCGGGGTCGGCTACAAGCTCAGCGGCGGCCGTCCGTGAAGCGCCGTATCCCGCTGCGCAAGCGGCTGCTGGTGCGGCTGCTGATCGCGTCGGCCCTCATCGCGGTCTGCTCGGTGGCGGCGACGGCCTGGCTGGCGGTGGAGACCACCACCCGGGCCCTGCGCGAGGAACAGGGACAGGACCTCGCCGACGACATGAAGATCCTGGCCGAGCTCAGCGGCTACGCCGCCACCCACCCCCGCTGGAACGGCGTCCAGTCCGTCGTACGGCACCTGGCCGCGCAGACCGGCCGGCGCATCGCGCTGACGACCGCCGACCGCACCCTGATCGCCGACTCCGCCGCCAAGGGCACCGCCCTGCCGCTCGGAGCCGCAGCGACCGTCGACCCCCTGCACAGCGACACCTACAGCGAGACCGGCGCACAGCTCAGCGGGATCGACCCCCGCGCGGTCGGCCCGTACAAGCTCACCGCACGCGAACGCAGCACGCTGCAGGCCATCGCCGAGAAACAGCGGTCCTGCTACGCCCGCTTCAGCATCGACACCAGGATCGAGCAGACACCGAGCGGCCGCCCCGCCCTCCTCGACCCGGACGGGACCGCCGCGTCCGACTACCTGCCCCAGGAGTGCGGATACGGACAGCTCGGCGTCCCCACCCGCACCGAGACCAAGGCCCTCGAGGCGTTGAGCGAGGGCGCCCGCGGCTGCCTCAAGGACCACGGCCTCGGCTCCGACCAGCCGCTCTACCTCATGCTCAACCCCAACGCGGCGGCCCCGTCGAGCAGATACCTCGTCGCCAAGTACGCCAAGATGGGCGACTCCTCGGCGATGAAGACCGTACGCAGCTGCACGGACGACGCGCTGCGTGCCCAACTCGACCCGTACGTCGCGCCCGTGGCCGAGCTCTACCTCGGGGACGACGAGACCGCCCCGCCCCGCTTCGACATGTCCCCGGCCAACAAGGCCAAGATCGTCGGCGCCGCCGGGCTGGTGCTCGCCGTCACCGTCGTCGTCACGGCCGTCGTCGCCACCCGCCTCGTACGGCCCCTGCGCGCGCTGACCGAAGCGGCCCAGCAGCCGCCGGACATGCATGTGCGGGTACCGGTGACCACGCGGGACGAGACCGGCATCCTGGCCGAGGCGTTCAACGACCTCACCGAGCGCCGCGAACGCCTGGAGTCCCAGCGCAAGGCCATGGTCAGCGACATCGCCCACGAACTGCGCAGCCCGCTCACCAACATCCGCGGCTGGCTGGAGGTCACCCGGGACGGTGTGGTCGACCCGGATCCCGCGCTGCTCGCCTCCCTGCACGAGGAGGCCCTGGTGCTCCAGCGCGTCATCGACGACCTCCAGGATCTCGCCGCCGCCGACGCCGGCACCCTGCGGCTGCACCGCGAACCGGTGCGCGCCGACGAGCTGCTCGACCAGGTGGCCGCCGCCCACCGTGTCGCCGCCGACGCGGCCGGCGTCACCATCCGCACGGAGGACGACGGCGCCGCCTGGCTCGACGCCGACCCGGTGCGCATGCGGCAGGCGCTCGGCAACCTGGTCTCCAACGCGCTGCGGCACACACCCGCCGACGGCACCGTCACCCTCGCGGTCCGCCGCAACGGCGACGAGGTCGTCTTCACCGTGGCGGACACCGGCAGCGGTATCGCGCCGGAGGATCTGCCGCATGTCTTCGAACGGTTCTGGCGGGCCGAGAAGTCCCGCAGCCGCCGCACCGGCGGCAGCGGACTCGGCCTGCCGATCGTCCGTCATCTGACCGCCGCGCACGGTGGAACGGTCGTCGCGGCCTGCGAACCCGGCTCGGGCGCCGTGTTCACCCTGCGCATGCCGGGCGGGCCGGCACCCGAGGGCTGAGTGCGGCGATCTGCCGGTGAAGCAATCGACTGCCTCGGTGGTGTCAGTTGCGTGCGTCGGCGCGCTCCCGTCGCCGTAGCGCACGCCGTTCGGTCTCGCTCGTGCCGCCCCAGACACCCATGCACTCCGTGGTGTCCAGCGCCCAGCGCAGACACCGCTCCCGGACGGGGCAGCGCCGGCACACCGCCTTGGCCTGCTCGGTCTGCATCAGTGCCGGGCCGGACGTGCCGATGGGAAAGAAGAGGTCGGGGTCCTCGCTGCGGCACGCGGCCTGGTCTCGCCAGTCGTCCATCAATGTCACCTGCGATCGAAGTCGTACGTGCCCTCGCCGATGGCTTACTCGATTGCGGGTCACCTGTCGATGCGTGTGTGAAACAACGGAGTCCTGGAGAAGGCCGCGAACCCCTCCGGTCACTGCTCGCGCATGCCCCACGGGGAGCCGTACGCGGTGAGCAGTTCGAGGAAGGGACGTGCCGGGAACGCCTCGGGACCGAGCACGCCGGAGCCGGACCAGGCGCCGGTGGCGACCAGTTCGAGGGCGACGACCGGGTTGACGGCCGTCTGCCACACCACCGCCTGGCTGCCGTACTCCGCCATGGACCACTGGTTGTCCACGACGTGGTAGAGGTACACCTCGCGCGGCGCACCGTCCTTGGTGCCCCGCACCCAGGTGCCCGCGCAGGTCTTGCCGTGCATGCGCTCGCCCAGCGTCGCCGGATCGGGCAGACACGCGGCGACGACGTCCCGGGGCGAGACCGCCACGGCGCCCGCGGCGCTCGGCACGGTCACCGGGTCGGTGCGGTCGAGTCCCAGCAGATGCAGGGTCCGAAGCGTCTCGATGAACTCCCGTCCCAGGCCGTACTTGAAGGTGACCCGGCGCGCCTTCACCCAGCGCGGCACGAGCAGCACCTCCTCGTGCTCGACGTTCACGCACTCCACGGGGCCGATGCCCTCGGGGAAGTCGAACACCTCCGGCTCGCTGAACGGCTCGGTGGTGAACCAGCCGCGGTCGGACTCGTAGACGACCGGAGGGTTCAGGCACTCCTCGATCGTGGTCCAGATGCTGAAGGACGGGGCGAAGTCGTACCCGTCGACGGTGAGGTTCGCGCCGTCACGGACGCCGATCTCCTCGATCTCGTCGAAGAGTTCGTCGGCGGCGTACCGGGCGAAGACGTCCGACAGGCCGGGCTCCACACCCATGCCCACGAGGGCCAGCGCGCCCGCCTTCTCCCACTCCTCGGCCTGCGCGAACTGCTCGTCGCCCAGCTTGACCCCACACTTCTCGTACGGCTGCTCGCCGTGCGGGTGCGACAGGGACATCGCCATGTCGAGATAGGTCGCGCCGGCGGTGCGCGCCGCGCGGAACAGGGGCATAACGAAGCGTGGGTCGGTGGCGTTGAGGAGGACATCGCACTCGTGCCGGCGCAGCAGCTCCGCCACCGCGGCCTCGTCACTCGCATCGACTCGCTCGGCTGCGAAGCGGGCGTCGTCGAGGGCGGCGACGGCCGCCTCTGCGCGCGCCGGGTCGTAGTCGGCGACCACCATCGCCTCGAAGAACGGCCGCCGGGCGGCGATCCGGGTGATGGCGGTGCCGACGCCTCCGGCGCCCACGAGCAGTACACGCATGACAGATCTCCCTGTCCTGAGGGTCGAAGTGCTGAGGGGCCCCGCCGCTGATACAACGCCGCAGGTCGGCTAAGGTCAATGGCGTTGGCATAAGGCGGGAGGTCGTGCGGTGCCCAAACCGGTGGTGCCCGAGGAGAAGCGGCGCAGGCGCCGGCCGACCAAGAGCGGCACGGTGCTGTCCGAGGCGCTCATCGTCGAGACCGCGCTGCGCATGCTGCGCGAACACGGCAGCGCGGGCCTGACCGCACGCCGTCTCGGCCTCGCCCTGGACGCCGATCCGAGCACCCTCTACCGCTACTTCCGCGGCATGGACGACCTCACCCTCGCCATCGGCGACGCACTCATCGGACAGGCCCTCGACGGCTGGGCCCCGACGGGGGAGTGGCGCACGGACCTGCGCGCCGTCGGCCTGCGCATCCACGCCGCCTACCTCGCCCGCCCGCAGGCGGCCGTGCTCACCACCAGCCGGGTCAGTGGCCGCGCCAACGAACTGGCGGCGGACGAGGCCGTCCTGGAGATACTGCGCTCGGCCGGTTTCCCACCGGCGGACACGGTCCGCATCTACCACGCCTTCATCGACCAGACCCTGGCCTTCGCCGCCCTGGACGCCGCCTCCCTGACCCTGCCCAGCGCGGCACTACGCGCCGACGAGGCCGTCTGGCGATCCACCTACGCCCGCCTCCCCCGCACCACCCACCCCCGTATCGCCGAAACAGCCCCCCTCCTGGCAGCCCGCATGACCCACAGCGCCTACCCAACGGCCCTGGACATGCTCCTGGACAGCGCCTCCGCACAACTGAACTCCCTGCACTGAGCCACCGGGCACCGCTTCGGTCGGGCGGCGGGGTGCGGTGTGCCGATAGGGCCGGTGTGCACCGCGTGGCACCGATGCTCGCGCTGCGCGCGGGCTCGGGTGGGTTCACCCGGGCGCGTGGCGCTGCACCACCGAGGTGGCGGCTCCGGATGCACCGCGCCGCCCCGAGTGGCCCCGACGTGCCGTGCGCTGGTGGTTTCACCTGCGCCGGGCGCCGCTTCCGTCCGGCGCCGCACGCGCGGGTGGCGATGCGGCGGTCCGCTCGGGCCGTACCCGTGCCGCACCGAACGCTCGCGCTTCGTTCCGTCCGCCATGGGTTCACGCGTGCCGGACCGCTGCCTCCGTTGGGTGCGGTACGTGGAGGTGGCGATGCGGTGGTCTGATCCGGCCGCACGGCGCCGTACGCCGCGGGGTACTTCCGGCGGCCCACCCCAGACGCACCGGACCTCATCGCACCGCTGCGAAGTCCCAGCAGCAGACGAGTTCACCCGCCCCGCAACGCCCCCTCCGCCGCGGCGAGTACCGCCTTCGCCACCACGGCCAGTGCCGGGGAGTCGAGTTTCCACTGTTGCCAGTACAGGGGGACGTCCAGGGCGTGGTCGGGGGCGAAGTTGATGAGGTGGCCCGTGCGGAGGAGGGGTTCGGCCTGGACCTCGGGGACCAGGCCCCAGCCAAGGCCGGCGGCGACGGATGCCGCGAAGCCCTCGGAGGTCGGGACGTAGTGGCGTTCGGGGCTTGCGCCGGTGCGGTCGTGGCGCAGGCGGCGGACGAAGCTGTCCTGGAGGTCGTCGCTGCGGTCGAAGCCCACGGTGGGCGCGGTGGCGAGGACGTCGCGGAGGGGGCCGTCGAGGTGCTCGCGGGCGAAGTCGGGGTGGGCGACGGGGACGTAGCGCATCTTTCCGAGGGCGCGTACGGAACAGCCCGTCACGGGCTCGGGCGACGATGTGACGGCGGCCATCACCACACCCTCGCGCAGCAGGGACGCCGTGCGGGTCTCGTCCTCGCGGCGCAGCTCGAAACAGAGCCGCGGCTCATGGCGTACCTGTGTGAGCGCCGGCAGGAACCAGGTGGCCAGCGAGTCGGCGTTCACCGCGATCGAGACCCGGGTCGCCTCCCCGGCGGCGCTCATGCCGAGTTCGGTGCGCGCGTCGCGTTCCAGCCGCGCGAGCTGCCGGGCGAAGCGCACGACGATCTCGCCCGACTCCGTCGGCCTGACCGGTTTGGTGCGCAGCAGCAGCACCCGCCCGGTGCGCTGCTCCAGCGCCTTCACCCGCTGACTGACCGCCGACGGCGTCACATGCAGCGCCGCGGCCGCCGCGTCGAACGTCCCCTCGTCCACCACCGCGAGCAGGGTGCGCACCTGGTCGAGGGGTAGCTCCGTCAGCTCCGTCTTCACGACAGCTAAGGATACGTAAGAATCTTTAGCTGTACGTCAGAACTCCGCTTCCATAGCGTCAACGGCATGACAAACGCCTTGACCACCACCGTCGCCGGCTTCGGCACCGGCCTCTCGCTCATCGTCGCCATCGGAGCCCAGAACGCCTTCGTGCTGTGCCAGGGCATCCGCCGCGACGCCGTCCTCGCGGTGGTCGGCATCTGCGCCCTGTCCGACGCGCTGCTGATAGCGCTCGGCGTCGGCGGGGTCGGCGCCGTGGTGGTCGCCTGGCCCGAGGCGCTGACCGTGGTCGGCTGGGTGGGCGGCGCCTTCCTGCTCTGCTACGGCGTCCTCGCTGCCCGGCGCGTGCTGCGGCCCGGCGGCGACGCCCTGCGCACCGAGGGCGACCCGGCGGGCTCGCGCAAGCGGGCCGTGCTCACGTGTCTGGCGCTGACCTGGCTCAACCCCCACGTCTATCTCGACACCGTGTTCCTGCTCGGCTCGATCGCCGCCGACCGCGGCGCGCTGCGCTGGACGTTCGGCCTCGGCGCGGCCCTCGCCAGCCTGTGCTGGTTCGTGGCGCTCGGCTTCGGCGGCAGGGCGCTCGGCCGCTTCCTGGCCCGGCCGGCCGCCTGGCGCGTGCTGGACGGACTGGTGGCCGCGACCATGCTCACGCTCGGCACCCTGCTGATCGTCAGGGCGTGACGGCCGGGGCGTAACGACCGGGCCCGGCGTCCAGCATCCGGGCACGCGTGTCCCGAACTGCCCGCCGGTGCTGCGATAGTGGAGCCCGAACCGATAGATGTAGCAAGCAACCAGGACGGTCGTGGACACCAGCGAGAGCAGTACGGACCCGAAGACCACGGACCCCGTCGCGGTCGACCCGCCCCGGCGCGGCTGGCGCCGCTGGGCCATGGACACCCGCCCGCTGAGCATCCCGGCCTACCGCCGGCTGTGGTCCTCGACCATCGTCACCGCCGTCGGCAGCCAGCTCACCGCGGTCGCCGTGCCCAAGCAGATCTACGACATCACCGGCTCCTCGGCGTGGGTCGGCGCCGCGAGCCTGGCCGGTCTGGTGCCGCTGATCGTGTTCGCGCTGTGGGGCGGCGCGATCGCCGACAGCATGGACCGCCGCAAGCTGCTGCTGCTCACCAACTCCGGGATCGCCCTCACCTCGCTGCTGTTCTGGGTGCAGGCGATCACCGGACTGGAGTCGGTGGCCGCGCTGATGGTCCTGCTCGCGATGCAGCAGGCGTTCTGGGGTCTCAACGCCCCGGCCCGCACCGCCTCGATCGCCCGCCTGGTGCCCGAGGCCCAGCTGCCCGCCGCCAACGCCCTGGGCTCGACCGTCATGCAGACCGGCCAGGTCGTGGGACCGCTGCTGGCCGGTGTGCTGATACCGGTCATCGGCCTGCCCGAGCTGTATCTCATCGACGCCCTCGCGCTGTGCGTGACGGTGTGGGCCGTCTACAAGCTGCCCTCCCTGCCACCGCTGGCCGGCAAGGCGGCGCGGGCCGGGGTCCGCGCGATCGTCGAGGGCTTCCGCTACATCTCCATGCACAAGGTGCTGCTGCTGTCCTTCCTCGCCGACATCGTCGCGATGGTCTTCGGCATGCCCCGCGCCCTGTTCCCGCAGCTCGCCGCCGAGACCTACCGCCCCTTCGGCGAAGGGCTCGCGCTCGGCCTGCTGTTCGCGGCGATCCCCATCGGCGCCGTGCTGGGCGGGCTGTTCTCCGGCACCTTCTCCCGGGCCCGCCGGCACGGCTGGATGGTGATCGGCGCGGTCGTCGCCTGGGGCGTCGCGATCACCGGCTTCGGGCTCAGCGGCAATCTGTGGATCGCGGCCGCCTTCCTGGCCCTGGCCGGTCTCGCCGACATGGTCTCGATGGTCTTCCGCGGGGCCATTCTGCTGTCCGCGGCCACCGACGAGATGCGCGGCCGTATGCAGGGCGTCTTCACGGTCGTCGTCGCGGGCGGGCCGCGCCTGGCCGACGTGCTGCACGGCACCGCCGGCTCGGCGTTCGGACCGCGCGCGGCGGTGGCGGGCGGCGGCGTCCTAGTCGTCGCCGTGATGCTGGCCCTGGCCGCGGCGGTCCCGGCGCTGCGCCGCTACCGCATCTGAGTCCCCGCGTGCGGGCCTAGAGGATGCTGCGCCCCCGGCTCGCGTGTTCCATGAGCTTGCCGCGGGTGGTCTCCAGACGGTGCGCGAGGATCTCGGCGACACTGCGGACCAGCGACAGACCGAGCTGGGTGTCCTCCTCGCACAGCCGCAGCACGGCCGCGGCGTCGAACTCGTAGGCGCGTACGGGGCTGAAGGCCTCCGCGCCGAAGTCCCACTCGTGCGGCGGGAACAGCCAGGACCAGCCCAGCAGATCGCCCGCGCCGAGGCTCGCGACGGTCACCCGCTGCAGCGAGTTGACCTGCTGGCTGAGGGAGACGGCGCCCGAGCGGATGACCCAGAAGCGGTCGGCCCTGCCTCCCGCCTCGAAGATCCGGGTGTCCTCGGGGAAGGAGACCTCGCGCGCGAGCGTCATCAGGCTCTGGCGCTGGGGCGGGGGGAGGGCGGTCAGCAGTTTGATCGCTTTGGTCATGACGCGGGGCTCCTCGCCGACGATCGGTTGCGGTGCTTTCCCTACGCCCATTTCAGCTGCTGTGGAGGCCCCGGGCACCTCGGCGTACGGCAGTTCCCGCCGAAATCGTCCGCGAAACTTCACAGGACGCCGCCCAACTCCCGGCGGGCATGAAAAAGCCCTGGCTGGACGGGGGAGACCAGCCAGGGCCGTAAGCGGTGGCGGCGGAGGACGGTACGGTCGACTCCGTCACCACGTATGGATGAACGCTAAACCATCAACCTGACTTTTGGGTAACCGGGAGCCGGTTACGTGACCCGTTTCACTCCGCGGCCTCTTGATCGGACGCCACCACCCTGATCGTGGCGAGCGTCGGATCGGTCGGGTCGGGCAGGTGCATACCCGCGTCCAGGCCGGTGCGCAGATACCGCAGCACCGGAGCGGTCAGCCGCTCGCCCGGCAGGACGGCCGGGATCCCGGGCGGATACGGTGTGATCATCTCCGCTGCGACCCGGCCCTCGGCGTCCTCGGCGGGCACGTCCTCGGTGGGACCGAAGAAGGCGTCCCGGGGCGGCAGGGCCTGTGCCATGCGCAGCTCGGCCGGCGACGGCACGTCGACCCGCGGGCCGGCCGCGAGCCCCGGCGCGGCACGCGCCAGATCCTTGAGCGCGGCGAGCAGTTCGTCGGCCGTCCCGCGGTCGTCGGCGTGCGTGATCTGCGCGCCGATGCGGCGGTGGTCGACGAGATGCGCGTCCAGGGACCGGTTGTCCCGCAACCAGTCCGCGGCCCGGAACCCGGTGATGCCGAGCCCGGCGATGTCGATGATCACGGGCAGCGGATCGAAGTCGTCGGCCAGCCCCTCGCCGCAGAAGTCGGCGCGGTCGTGGACGTGCATCCCGTCGATCTCCTCGATCGCCGCCCGGACCTCGGCCGCCAGGTCCAGTGCGGCGCCCATGAGGTCCCGCCCGTGCAGCGCCATCTGACGGCGCCAGCCGTCCATCCCGGCGTAGATCAGCACCGACGGGCTGGTGGTGCCGAGCAGGTCCGCCCGTGTCTTCAGCACGTCCACCGGAACGAGTTCGCCGCGCCGGTGGAAGACGGAGCCCTGCTCCAGCCCACTGCCCATCTTGTGGATGCTCGTCACGCAGATGTCGGCGCCGGCGTCCATCGCCCAGGTCGGCAGGTCGGGGTGGAACGGCAGATGGGCGCCCCAGGCCTCGTCCACCACCAGAGGGCGCGAGCGCCGGTGGCAGACCTCGGCGATCTCCGCCAGCGCGGCGCAGGCACCGTACGGCGTCGGGCTGGTGACCAGCGCACCCTTCGCGTCGGGATGGGCGTCGAAGGCCGACTCGAAGTCCTCGGCGGAGGGAGGATGGGCGATATGGAGCCGCGCGTCCCAGCGCGGCTCGACCCAGACCGGCTCGATACCCGCCAGGATCAGCCCCGACACGACCGACTTGTGCGCGTCCCGCCCGATCAGCAACTTCTCGTGCGGGCCCGCGACGGACAGCATGGCCGCCTTGACGGACAGGGAGCTGCCGCACGTGGTGAAGAACGTGTCCTCGGCGTGCACCGCGTCGGCCATCAGCTCCTCGGCCCGTTCCAGGACCCGGCCCCGGGTGAGCCGGTCGTCCAGTCCGCCCGACGCCAAAACGTCACCGAGGAAGACCGCGTCACCGAGCACCTCGCGTACGGCGGGGTCCGCGCCGCGTGCCTGTTTGTGGCCCGGCGGCGTGAACGCCAGCCGCTTGCGGCGGTGGTAGTCGACGAGGGCCTCCAGTACGGGTGCACGGCTGTGATCTGTCACCATGCGCACCCGGGTTCCCGGCCGGGACAGAGCCAATCGGGGACCGGGCCGCCCGGACGTCAGTCCTGTGCGGTGTGTTCGCCCGGGGTCACGATCTCGTCCAGCACCCTGAGCACCGCCTCATAGGCGACGGTCCGCACCGAGGCCTCGCGTGCGGCCTCCGGATCGGTCGCGCGCAGGCCCTCGCCCCGTGCCCGCCACGTCTCCTCCTCCTGCCGGGCACAGTCGCGTGCGCGCTGGATGCGCCGAAGCAGCTCGTCCGAGTCCACGACATCCGTCATGACATTCGCGTACCCGCCAAGAGCACCGTGATGGCCGGGAGTTTCCGTGTCCGGCGGAAGGTTTGAGGGGGCCGCGGCAGGTGAGCCGAACAACAGAGCCCGCGGTGCTCGCGCGGCGGTGGGCACAACCGCCGCGAACGGGCGGGGGAATCACGTGTCCGTGAGGACGACGTCCGGACACGGCGACGACCGCGGGCGGGACCGGATCCGGCTTCGCTTCCCCCCGCATGAGCAAGCCGGCTCACCAGCGATCACAGGGAGCCAGGCGATGTGCGAGGAGCACACGACCGAATCCACCCTCCGTCGACCGGGCGCACAGCGGACCATGCCACCGCGGTCGTGCAAACCTGCCGACGCGCGAAGGGCGGTGGAGCGAGCGGTCGCCGAACGCTTCCGGACCACCTGCACCCGCTGCGACCCGGCCGCCCTCGACGACGCCCTGCTCGTCGTCTCCGAACTGACGACCAACGCGATCCTGCACGGCGGCGGCGTCACCGACTTCCGCGTCGACGTCCTCGGCAGCGGCGTGCGCGTCTCGGTGTGCGACCGCAGCGACCGGCTGCCCGTCGCCAGGGACAACGCGGACCTGCTGCGGCGGCAGCGGGTCGGCGGACACGGCTGGCCCATCGTGTGCCGGCTGGCCCGCGACGTCCGCGTGGCCGAGCTGCCCGCGGGCGGCAAGTGCATCACCGCCGTCGTCCCGCTGCGCTGACTTTCGTTCCATTTCGGCATATGTGTTTGGTCCTGCGGGGTGAGGGCATACGGAGGTTCGTGCTTCGGACCGGAGGCGCGCCAGCGGGAGCGGCATGGCTGCCCCGGGCCCCCTTCTGTCGGTCCGGGCGTCCACGTTCCCGCGGTAAGTCCCTGACCCCCTCGTTCAGGAGCGATTCCGCATGCTCATCGACACGTCGGCAAGCACGCCCGCCACGCAGGCCCGATCGGTCGCCCAGAAGGGGCGACGGCACGACGACGCACCGGACACGGCCCAGCTCTTCGCCCGCCTCGCCACCCTGGACAACGGCCCCGAGCGGGACGCGGTGCGGGACGAACTCACCAAGGCGTGGCTGCCCATGGCCCACCGGATCGCCGGCCGCTTCCGCGACCGCGGCGAGTCCCTCGAAGACCTTCGCCAGGTCGCCGCGCTCGGCCTGGTCAAGGCGATAGACCGGTTCGACCCCGAACGCGGCGCCTTCGAGAGCTACGCCGTGCCCACCGTCACCGGCGAGATCAAGCGGCACTTCCGCGACCGGATGTGGGCCCTGCGGGTGCCCCGCCGGGTGCAGGAACTGCGCAACAAAGTACGCGTCGCCCGCCGCGACCTCATCCAGACCCCGGGCGCCCCCGAACCCACCCCCGCCGACCTCGCCGCCCACACCGGGCTCACCGAGGACGAGGTGAACACCGGCCTGGAGGCGCTCGAAAGCTACAGCACCCTCTCGCTGGACGCCGAACTCTCCCGCGACGACGACGGCTACAGCCTCGCGGACACGCTCGGCACGTCGGACTCCTCGTACGACATCGTGATCGACCGCGAGTCCGCCAAGGAAGGCCTGCGCCACCTGCCCGAGCGCGAGCGCGCCATTCTCTACATGCGCTACTTCGAGGACATGACGCAGAGCCGCATAGCCGACCAGCTCGGCATCTCCCAGATGCACGTCTCCCGGCTCATCAGCCGCAGCTGCGCCCGGGTGCGCGCCGAGGCGCTGGGACAGCGGAACCGGCGCGGACGGACCACCGAGGCATGACCCACCCCGAGCGAACCAGGAGTACCGCACGATGCTGATGCCTCATCCCGCCGTCCTGCGCAGACTCGTCGAGGAGTACGAGTCGGCACGGGCCGAGGACGCCGAGACGGGTACGGGCCGGGTCGGCCCGCGGGCGCAGGACCTCGCCTACACGCTGTGCGTGTCGACCGGCACACGCGACATCCGGCAGGCCCTGGACGCCGCACACGCGATGCTGGCGGCCACGTCCGAGGCCCCGGTGGAAGCGAAGCAGATCAAGGTGTAGTGACCTTCACGGTGCGCGGCGCGGAGTGTTCGGCACTCCGCGCCGCGCTCTGTTCGGAGAGAAGCACGGGGGCGCACAAGTCGTGCGGTGGACCGCGGATTGCGGGGCACGCGTATGCGCAGGACATGACGGCACTCCGGAGGGACCGGCCGACGGCGGGTCCCTCCGGATTCGGGGAGGTGCACATGAACGCGAGTGCCATGGCGCGGACCAGCGGGCTCGAAGCGAAGAGGGCGGCACGCGGCTCGGTGACGGAGGGCGCCGCCCGGGCGGGGCTCAGCGCACGCGGCGCGATCTATCTGGTGGTCGGCGTCCTCGCTCTGCAGATCGCCTTCGGTGACACCGGCAAGCAGGCCGACCAGGGCGGCGCCGTCGACACACTCGCCCGCCAGCCGCTCGGCGCCGTCCTGCTGTGGGCCCTGGGCCTCGGGCTGGCCGGCATGGCGGTGTGGCGGCTCTCCGAGGCCGTCTTCGGCTCGGTCGGGCCCGACGGCCGTACGGCACGCAAGCGGCTGCTCGCGGCCGGCCGCTTCGTCTTCTACGTGGTCGTCGCCTACTCCGTGCTGATGTTCGCGGCCGGCCCGCACGGCGGCGGCACCGGATCCAGCGACCAGCGGTCCCGTGACATCACGGCACGCGCCCTGGACCTGCCCGCCGGGCAGTGGCTCGTGGGCGCGGTCGGCGCCGGCGTCGCCGTGGCCGGTGTTTGGATCGCCGTAGGGGCGATACGCCGCTCCTACCACGACGAACTCAAGCGCGGCGAGATGTCCCGGTGGTCCCGGCGGCTGGTGGACATCACCGGTGTGGGCGGCGGGGTGGCACGCGGGCTGGTGTTCACCGCCGCGGGGGCCTTCGCCGTGCGCGCCGCCGTCGACTACGCACCGGACCGGGCCAAGGGCATGGACGACACCCTGCGCTCGTTCGCGCACACCCCGCTCGGCCCGGCGTTGCTGGTCTGTGTCGCGGCCGGTCTCGTCCTGTTCGGGCTGTTCTCGTTCGCCATGGCCCGCTGGCGCCGGGTCTGATGTGCGGGGCGATCGCGTCCGACACGCATGGGGACCGTGTCTGATACGCGCAGGATTGGGCACACGGTCCGGATGAACGAATCCGAGTTTCCACCGGAGCACCGGCCCGTCGACCTCTATCTCGGTCTCCTGCGCGCCCGGATGGACACGGAGGACTACCGCCAGCTGCTCGGCGTGGTCGAGCCGGTCCTGCGCGCGCTGGAGGAACAGCGGCTGCCCGCCGTGGACTTCGCACTGGAGGGCGACCAGGGGGACGGCCTGTCGCAGGAGGTCCGCGACGAGGCCGCCCTGGTCATCGCCGCCGCGGTCACCGGCCGACTGGACAACGAGGTCGTCGAGATCGACCTCGGCGACAACGGCCCGGTCCGGGTGATCACCGACGCGGACACCGCCTCCGACCCCGACCGACTGGGCGAGATCGCCGACTACATCCGAGCACGGCACCACCAGGACGAGGAACTGCGTGGCATCGCCGAGGCCAGCGGTCTGCCGACGGACTTCTGAGGGCGGCAGGGGCTCACTCGCGGCGGACGGTCACCGCTTGGGTGCTGCCACCGGCACTTTGAGCGGCCGGGCCAGACCCCGCACCGCGCGGGTCGCCGACGAGAATGCCGCTTTCGATCCCGGCCCGGCACCACCAGGACGAGGAACTGCGTGGCATCGCCGAGGCCAGCGGTCTGCCGACCGACTTCTGAGGGCGGCAGGGGCTCACCTGCGGCGGACGGTCAGCGCTTGGGTGCCGCCACCGGTACCTTGAGCGGCCGGGCCAGGCCCACCACCGCCTCGTCGAGACGCTGGAGATGTCTGAGCACCCGGTCGGTGATGCGGCCGTAGCGCGAAGCGCCGGGCAGTTCGTTCTCCAGGAGGGCGGCGATGCTCGCCCCCGTCTCGACCTCCACGGCGGCGCTGTCGTCCGCGACCCGGGCCGCGATGGAGCCGATGTTGCGCAGGATGCGCCGGCCGGCCCGCCGCAGCCGGGGATCCGCGGCGATCGACGGATGCGTCGGCAGCAGCTCGGCCATCGCGGCCAGCGAACGCGCGTGATACGCGCACGTCTCCAGGAGCGCGACCAGATAGCGCGCGGTGTCGCGCCGTGCCCGCATCGGCGTGACCGGGTGGGTCAGTGGCTGGGTGGCCGCACGCAGGTCCGCGAGCGCCTGGTCCAGGTCGCGCGCCTTGTCGAGCAGTTCGGCCGGGTCCCCACCACTGAGCTGGTCCACGGCGGCCTCGGTGACATCGGCGAGCCGGTCCAGCACGGTGACCAGGAGGTCGTTGGTACGGCGGTCCGTGTGCACCGGCAGCACGAACGCCGCCGCGATGATCCCGCAGGCCGCGCCGAGCGCCGTCTCCTCCACGCGCAGCACCAGCACCGACAGGCTGTAGGTGTGCAGCAGGGTGTAGAGCACGCCGAGCGCGGCGGTGACGAAGAACGACATCAGCGTGTACGACAGCGGTGCCGTGTAGAACATCGCGAACACACACAGCAGGACCAGTACGAACGCCGTCCAGGTGTGGTGCCCGACCAGGCCCGCGAGCAGCAGTCCCGCCACGACCCCGAGCACCGTGCCCAGCAGCCGCCGGTAGCCCTTGACGAGGATCTCACCGGTCGAGGCCGTGTTGATGAACACGATCCAGCAGGTCAGCACCGCCCAGTACCAGCGCTGGCTGGACAGGAACTCGCCGCCGACGATCGCCAGTGACGACCCCACGGCCACCTGCACGGCCGCCCGCGTGGTGGGCCGCTCCAGGCCCTCCTTCGGCTCCTCCGCGCTCTCCTCGCTCGCGTCGATCGCCGCGTCCTCGGCGTCCAGCTCCTCACGCGAGCGGGCCGTCGAGGGGGTGTCGTCGGCGTCGTCGGGCGCCGCGCCGAGCGCGATCCGCAGCCCGAGCACCGCGCGGGCGGCCTCGCCGATGCCGCGGAAGACGTCCTGGACGGCGGACGAGGCCTTCGGCAGATTCTCCTCGTCGCGATAGCCCAGCAGCCGGTTGCGCAGCTGCGCGAGGCCCGCGCCGGTGCCCTGGGAGACGGGCCGCAGCACCAGCAGCCGTAGCGCCTCCAGATCGCGGCTCAGGGTGGCGGTCGCCTCGTCGCCCGCGGGCAGTCGGTTCCCCGCGGGCGGCACGGGCGCGCCCGGCAGATGCAGGGTCAGCGTGTCCGCTCGCTCGGCGCTGCGGGCGTTCAGCAGCAGCAGCCCGAGCCGCTCGGCGGCGATCTCCGCGTCCGCGACACGGCGCTGCACGAGCCGGGCCATGGCCGCGTCGGCGGTTCCCTCCTCCAGCCGGCCCTGGATCATCATGGCGGTCTCGTGCAGACGCGAGGTCCCGTCGCGTACGTCATCGAGCGCCTTGTCGCTCTCGTCCGGACCGGCGTCGAGCAGCGCGAGCTGTGCGGTCACGAGCTGCGCCAGCCGGGCCCGGAAGGCCTCGCGCAGCCGCTCCAGGATCCCCGCCGGGGTCTCGGGCACGAGCGCGAAGCGCACCACCGCACTGCACGCGGCGGCGACGGCGACGACTCCCCACAGCGTCGGCAGCGTCGAGACGGTGGCGCCGACGAACAGGGACATGAAGTAGACCTGGAAGCCGATCAGCCCCAGCGCGGTGCCCCGGTCCCCGAACCGCCGGGCGTAGACGGCGCAGAAGATGAGGACGACGAAGAAGAGGTCACCGCCGACGACCCGCGAGTGCAGGACCGCCGCGAGCGAGACCGAGGCCAGCGCCACCGGCAGACCCAGGGCCAGCGTCACCGCCTGCTGGGAGCGCTGCTTCTCCCGGATGGCGAAGGTGGAGACCATGGCCGCGATGGCACCGGCCACCAGCAGCTGGACACCGGCCCCGAACGCGGAGAGCACGGCGAGCGTGAGGGCGATGGATCCCACGGTCCGCAGGCCCGCGGCCAGCCGCAGCAGCCCGGGATCGGACGCGGCGACGAGACCGCGCAGCCGCGCCCGGACCGACCCACCCGCTGTCCTCACGCCGCCGTACTCTCTCCCGCGTCACCTCATGATCCGGCTCTCAGCATCGCATGACGTGCGCGGGGCGTGCGCACCGGCTCATGCCTCCTTGTGCTCCGCCCCCTCGACATGGGTCCGTACCTGTTCCGGCGTCATATAGGCGTCCGTGAACTCGAAGTCCTTCAGCCGCGCGGCCTTGCGGGCCTGGAATCCGGTGCGCACGAAGTCGTCGCCCGCGACGGCGTTGAGCGTCCAGTTCGTCGCCACCCGTACCTTGGCGACATTGGTGCGCAGGGCCCACCAGTGGTAGCCGCGGGCGGCGAACTGGGCGGGCAGCCCGTGCAGTTCGACGCCGAGCGGCTTGGAGACCGCATCCTTGCCGCCGAGGTCGACGACCAGTCCGAGGTCCTTGTGGACGTACGGCGTCAGCGGCTGGTTGCGCAGGGTCGCCACGACGTTGTCGGCGACGTGCGTGCCCTGCCGCATCGCGTGCTGGGCGGTGGGCGGGCAGATCGCGCCCTCTTCCCCCTTGGCCTCGTCCGGCACGGCCGCGGCGTCCCCGAGGGCGAAGACACCGTCCTGACCGGGCAGGGTCATCTCGGCGTTCACCGCGAGCCGGCCCCGCACGGTCTCCGCGCCGAGTGTGGAGATGAGCGGGCTCGCGACGACACCGGCGGTCCAGATCAGGGTGCGGGTGGGCACCACGCGGCCGTCGGTGAAGGTGACCTCCTCGGGCCCCGCCTTCTCGATGGAGACGCCCAGGGAGACGTCGATGCCGCGGCGCGCCAGGATCTCCTGCGCGGAGCGCCCGAGCTTGTCGCCCAGCTCCGGCATCAGCTTCGGGGCGATGTCGATGAGGTGCCACTTGATCAGCCCCGGGTCGATACGGGGATAGCGCTTGACGGCCGCGTGCGTCAGCTTCTGCAGACAGGCCGCCGTCTCGGTGCCGGCGTATCCGCCGCCGACCACCACGAACTGCAGCCGCGAGGCGCGCTCCGCGGGGTCGTCGCTGGCGTCCGCCAGATCGAGCTGGGAGATGACGTGATCGCGGATGTAGGCGGCCTCGGCAAGGGTCTTCATCCCGAAGGCGTGCTCGGTGAGCCCCGGGATGTCGAAGGTGCGGGTGATGCTGCCGGGGGCCAGCACGATGTAGTCGTAGCGCTCGTTGATGATCTGGTCCGTGATGGTGCGGATCACACACACCTTGGACTTCAGGTCGACGCCGATGGCCCCGCCCGGGATGATCCGGGTGCGGTACCGCTTGCTGCGGCGCAGCGAGACGGCGACCGACTGGGGTGTCAGGACGCCGGAGGCGACCTGGGGCAGCAGCGGCAGGTAGAGCTGATAGGAGAACGGCGTCACCAGGGTGACGTCCGCCTCGTCCGGCGCGAGTTTCCGCTCCAGGCGGCGCACGCACCCCACGCCGGCGAAACCTGCGCCAACCACCAGGATCCTGGGTCGTGTCACGGTGTTCATCCCTCTCTGCGGCTCCAGGCGGTCTGCAACCGACGCCCTTCGCATGCCCTGGATCGCTGCTTGCACCACATCGATCCCACCGTGCCTTCAGCCGTTCCGCCAGCTGGGTGCGGCAGGCAGACGAACGCGTCGAGCACCACCATGCCCTCCCGGGTTGCGACACGCATCGGGAAAGGGAAACAAAATGATCGATCTGCCGGTCGTTCTAGGCCAGGTCCGTGGCGATGTGGCACAGGAGCAGGCAGATGTCGTCGTCGCGTTCGGAGTCGCTGAGCAGCGGGTCGAGGATGCGGTCCGCCGAGCCGTCCAGGTCGCCCTCCAGCGCGTGGGGCGGGAGGTCTTCGAGCGCGTGGGCGAGGCGGGCGATGCCCGGGTCGATGCCCCGCGCGCGCCGTTCGACCAGTCCGTCCGTGTACAGGGCCAGTGTCGAACCGGGCGGCAGGCTCACCGTGTGGTCGTCGATCTCCTGGTGCAGCGGGATGCCGAGCATGGCACCCGGCTTCTGGTCCAGCGTGTGCACCCGCCCGTCGGGGGTGCGCAGCACCGGCGGCGGGTGGCCCGCGGCGGCCCAGGTGAGCGTGGGCTCGGCGGGGTGGAAGCGGGCGATGACCGCGGTGGCGTACAGGTCGGGCTGCAGATGGTGCAGGAAGGTGTGCAGCCGGGTCAGCAGGGTGCCGGGGCTGCCGCCGTCCACGGCGTACGCGCGCAGTGCCGTGCGCAGTTGACTCATCATCACGGCCGCGTGCAGGCCGTGGCCGGTGACGTCACCGATGACCGTGATCAGGCTGCCGTCGGGCTGACGGAACGCGTCGTACCAGTCGCCGCCGATGTTCAGTCCGTGGGTGGCCGGCAGATAGCGGGCGGCCAGCCGCAGCCCCGGTGTCGTCGGCAGGTCCGTGAGCAGGGCCCGCTGGAGCGTCTCGGCGATGTCGCGGTGGTGCTCGAAGCGCCGGGCGTTGTCGATCGCGATGCTCGCCCGCCGGGCGAGTTCGATCAGCATGACGGCGTCGTCGGGGTCCCAGCCGTCACCGGGCGGCGCCAGGGTCAGCACCCCGAGCGGTGCCCGGCGCGTCGGCAACGGGATGCACAGCAGGGGCAGTTCGGGGTCGAGCGCCGACGGCGGCTGGTCGTCGACCCCGGGCAGCCCGCCGGGGCCCGGCCCGGCGTACTGCGGGCGCCCGCTGCGGGCCGCGACGACCGCGGCGGCCGGGTGGGGCGTCGGGGGCTGCCGGTCGCCGTCGCCGTCGAACAGCCAGACGTCGACGCTGCGGGCGTACTCGGGCACGAGCAGCTCGGGCAGCCGGCGCACGATCTCCTCGTGGTTGAGCGACGAGGTCAGTACGGCGCTGGTGTTCGCCAGGAAGGTCAGCCGCCGTGAGGCCTTCTCCGCCTCCCTGCGGGCCTTGCGCTCGGCGGCGAAGGCCTCCCGCTGCGCGCGCCCGGCCGCGTCCAGCTCCGCGTGCAGCGCCACCACACCCTGATTGGTCTGGTGCAGCTCCTCCCGGTGGAAGGCGACCAGCTCCTCCTGGTCGGCGAGCTTCTCCAGCACCACCGCCGTGTCCTCGTCGGCCCAGAGCAGCGACTCGGCCGGCTCCGGCGCCTCGTCCGGCGGCTCGCAGCCGTCCACCGGGGCCGCGGCCCCGGGGCAGTCGACGGTGGCGCGCCACGGGGGCTGCGCGGCGGACTGCGCCGGGTCGCAGGGGACCAGCGACACGTGCAGCGCCCCCGGTTCCGCCCCGCCCGCGGTGACGTCGAGCGTGAGCAGCCAGGCGCCGCCCTTGGTCAGGCACTGGCGCAGCTGGGCGCTGAGCGCGGTGGTCAGCCGGGTGCGGTCCAGGGCGGGAACGCCGTACGCGGCTGCCAGCCGGGCGGTGGCGATACGGGCCCGGGCCGCCTCGGTGACGTCGTCGATCTGCCAGGTGCGTTTCATCCACGGTCCCGTGGGGTCGGGGCCAGTACGGCCACTGCGGTGTCGTCCCGGACCGGCCGGGCGGCGCTGCCCGCGTCGCGCAGGGTCACCGCCGCGACGACGGCCGGGTCGGCGGACAGCAGTTCCGTGCCGGCCGGCGGCGTCCACCGGCTGGGCAGGCCGTCGCTGTGCAGGACCAGCGTCCGGTCGGCCGCCCACGGCAGCCGCTCCTCGCGCAGCGTCCCGGGACGGTGGACGCCGACGATGCCGGGGCGGGAGAGCAGATGGCGCCAGGTGTCGCCCTCGCGCAGCCGGGCGCCGATGTTGCCGATGCCGGCGAAGCGGAGCAGTCCGGCGCCGCTGTCGACCTGGGCGACGGCGACGGCGGCTCCGCGGGTGCCCCTCAGGGCGGTGTCGAGCTGCCGCAGGCACTCGGCGGGGGTCAGGTGGGCGCAGCCGTGCAGTGCCTCCACCGCGGCGGTCGAGGCGCGCGCCGCCTGCGGACCGTGCCCCAGTCCGTCGGCCAGCATCAAGGTGGCGCGCTCTCCCGACCGGACCCACGCCCAGGCGTCGCCCGAGGTCTCCGCCCCGCCGAACGGCACATTGACGCCACCGGCCCGCAGCTCGTGTGTCACGGCCGGTCCGGCGCCCCGCGCGGCGGCGGTACCGATCCGGGCCAGCGCCACCGTGCCGCGTCCCGGTGCGCTGTGCAGAGTGAAGTCGTCGGCGACGCGCCGGCAGGTGCCCAGGCCCGCGCCCAGCGAGCGGGCCGTGGAGAAACCGTCGCTGAGGGCGGCGGGGACGTCGCCGATGCCGGGACCGTGGTCGATCGCGGCTATCTGCACCAGCAGCACCGGTGTGGGGGTGTCGGCAGGAAAGGGCGCGGGCACGAGCTCGACCAGGAGCTGCCCGCCCCGGGCGTGCTTGACCAGGTTCGTGGCCAGCTCGGTCGCCACCAGCGAGACCGCCGCCGTACGGTCCGCGTCGAGACCGGTCGCGGCGGCGGCGCGCTCCGCGGCGACCCGGGCGTCGCGCACCCGGGTCGAGTCATGCACGGGAACGTCCCATACGAGGGGCATCAGAACTCCTCGCGCGGCCTCGGCGGAGCGGACACCCAGGAGACGACCGTCACCGTGGTGCCCACGCCCACGGTGCTCTCCAGGGAGAACTCGTGCACCAGCCGCCGGGCGCCGCCGAGCCCCATGCCCAGGCCGCCGCCCGAGGTGTACCCGTCGCTCAGTGCCTGTTCCAGGTCCGCGATGCCGGGGCCCTCGTCGCAGAAGGCCAGTTGCAGCCCCACCGCCCTGTTGCGGGTCACCCGGGCCGAGTCCATCCGGCCGCCGCCGCCGTGCACGAGGGTGTTGCGGGCGAGTTCGCTCGCCGCGGTGACCAGCTTCGTCTGCTCCACCAGACCGAAGCCGAGGAGGCTCGCGGCCTGCCGCACGTGCTGCCGCACCCACACCAGATCCATGTCCGAGCGGATCGGCAGGCAGGCTTCCACGCCTGCGGACGTCGGCATCACGGATGCCCCGCGGCGAAGGGGCCGTCACCGGAGCCCGGTCCGGTGCGGGCGAGCAGGTCCATGGCCGCCTCGGTGTTCAGGGCGGTACGCAGTCCCGGCAACGTCAGCCCGAGCTCCACCAGCGTGATCGCGACGGCGGGCCGCATCCCGGCCACCACCGTGCGGGCGGCGAGCAGCGAGGACTGCGCCGCGATCTCCGCCAGGACACGGCCCAGGAAGGAGTCGACGATCTCCATGCCGGAGATGTCGATGACCACACCGGTCACGCCGCTGGTCGCGATCGTCGCGCCGATGTCCTCCTGGAGCTGCTGGGCCGCGCTGTCGTACAGATCGCCCTGCAGGGTGACCAGCAGGACGTCGCCCAGCCGGAGCACCGGGACATGGGCGGAGGCAGGGCGGTCGAAGTGCTCGCTCACCGGGGTCCCGCACCGCCCGTCGCCGGACTGATGATGCCGGAACCCAGCTCGTGCAGGGCGTAGGCCAGCGCGTCGGCCAGGCTGGCCCGGGTGACCACCGTGCCGAGATCCAGACCGAGATGGACGATGGTCTGCGCGATCGCGGGCCGGATGCCGGAGACGACGCACTCGGCGCCCATCAGCCGGGCGGCCGCGACCGTCTTCATCAGGTGCTGCGCCACGAGCGAGTCGACCGTCGGCACCCCGGTGATGTCGAGGATCGCGAAGCGGGCGTGCTGCTCCACGATGGCTTCCAGCAGCGTCTCCATCACGACCTGGCTGCGCGCACTGTCGAGCGTTCCGATCAGCGGCACGGCCACGATGCCGTCCCACAACTTGATGACGGGCGTGGCCACTTCGAGCAGCTGGAGCTGCTGCCGCTCGATGAGGGCCTGGCCCTCCGACAGTGCGGTGTCCAGAACGACCAGCCGCAGCGTGCCCATCAGCACGGTCAGCGCCGTCGTGCAGTCGCGTATCTAATCGGCCGGTGCGTCCGGGAGATCGGCGATCAGCAGGTTCAGCACGGGCGGGCGCAGCGCGTCGACCTCGGCCGACACCTGCGCCGTGGTGAATCCGGCGCGGGAGCGGGCGGCGCCCATCCGCGCCAACTGCTCGCGCACCACGGTGAATCCGGCGGCGTCCGTGTCGTGCATCCGCCCGGTGTCCGCGACGTCGGCCAGCGCGTCGACGACATGCCGTGCCGCCTCGGCGGCCTCGTCCCTGGACACGGTGAACACGCTGCGGAACATGGACTCGTCGGCCCAGCGCTGGGCGATCTGCTCCCGGCGGCGGCGGAGGAACCCACCGACCTCCTCCGCGGGCGATCCCTGTGTTCCGGCGGCTTCCTGCTCCGGCACGTGCTCACTCCTCATCCGAGTCGTCCGCGTCGCACGGGGCGACCCTCCGCAAGTCGGGTGCGGGGGGAGCAACTCTGTCGGCTGTTGTCGACTGTCGTCGGGCGACAACCTTAACCATGGCCAAAGGTTGCCCAGGACCTCGTCCGGTCCACCGGTCCCACCACGACCGGGATCACTCCTGCGCCTGGAGGATGCGGACGAGCGCCTCCTCGGCGCTCTGGGACACCGGCACCGTGATGCTCACACCCGTGAGATCGAGGACCCGTTGCACGGCCGGCGTGGGCGAGATGATGTGGACGCTTCCGGGCAGTTCACGGGCCTCCTGGTAGACGTGCAGGATGATCCTCAGGCCCGAGGAGTCCATGAACGGCACTTCCGAGAGATCGAGCAGGAAATGCCGCCGCCCGTGATGCAGCTGGTTGGCCAGATGGTGTTCGAACTCCGTCGCGGTGTCGACGTCCAGATAGCCCTTCACCGTGATGAGCGCCACGTCCTGCGCGGGCAGACTGACCTCGACGGACAGAGGGGTGTGGGCCATGGACACGGTTACCTCCAACAGCTACGGGTACTACAGCGGTCCTGCGCGGTTACCCCTGATCACGAGCCTCATGCACGGGCATGCGCGAACCGTGTGCCGGGTCTGCGGGGCACGTCGTGCCGATTGCAAACGAGCGGGCCGGGTAGCTGCTGTTGTGGGACAGATATCGGCCACGCCGGCAGCGGCGGAACCGATCGACCGAACCTTGAGCATGGAGGGCTGTGGATGGTGGAGGAGCAGTGAACCGGCCCGGCGGGACACGAGCCACGATGCAGGTGACCACTGCTGCCGCCGCCCGCGCATACACGCGGGCAGTGGTACGGGAGCAGTGGGAGTCGGCCGTCCGCACGGCACGTGAGGCAGACGTCATCGATCTGCTCCTCGTCGTGTCCGAACTCGTCACCAACGCGATCCGGCACGGTGACGGTCTGGCGGGATTCGACGTCACCCCGGCGCTCGGCGGGGTCCGGATCACCGTCCAGGACAACAGCGACGTCGTGCCGGACCCGGCCTACGGCTCCGGCGCCCTGCCCGCGGTGCATCAGGGCAGCGGGTACGGCTGGCCGCTGATCATCCGGCTGGCACGGGACATCACCATCGAGCGACGCCCCAGGGGCGGCAAGACGATCAGCCTGCTGGTCCCGCTGCGTGCCGCGGACCGGCACGTGCCGGGCGCCGAGCAGCCGGCGTAGAACCCCGCGATCAGCTTCACCGGGGCCGCAGGACTTCACCGGTGCGGGAGGACTTCACCAGGGCAGGAAGAGGTGGATGTCCTTCCCGCTGTCGTCCGTGGCGACGCTGATCTGGTCGCACAGGGCATGCAGGAGATGCCAGCCGACCCCACCGCCCCCGCCGTCGGGATGGAAGGGGCGGGGCGCCGGAGGAACGGTGCTCGTGTCGTGCATGACCACATGGACGCCGTCGAAGGTCCTGCGCATCCTCAGCTCGAACGGCCCCGGCGCGTACTGGATCGCGTTGGCGGCGAGCTCCGTGACGACCAGCAGCACGTCGTCCCAGTGCTCCTGTGTCGCAGGGGGTGTCACCTCCGCAAGGTCCTCCAGGAAACGCTCCGCGTCGAGGCGGGCGTCCGTAACGTTGTGCAGCTCGCCGGGGAACCGAGTGATCCGTTCGGGTATCTCCCCGGGAGTCGGCGTCTTGTTCCAACGCGGTTCGGTCGCCATCTCACCTTTCCCGCCCCGTCTCTTCGGCGCCGCCTTTCCGGCACTCGTATCTCTGGAGTGTCCACGTTCCCAAGCAGGCGGAGGTCAAGCATTTCTGAACCGTCACATCCGGCTCGATCACGGAGGGTCACGCGTCCTCAGCGGAACACGTTGTCCGCCTCGTCCCAGCTGGAGAGCTCGTCCGGCACCGTCTGTCGCGGCGCGCGGGTACGGGCCTGGTACATCGCGTCGATCTCGAAGGCGTAGTGCTTGACGATCGCGTCCCGGCGCAGCTTCATGGACGGCGTCAGCAGACCGTTGCTCATGTCGAACGGCTCCGCGAGCACCCGGAAGACCCGGATCGACTCCGTGCGCGAGACCGCGCTGTTGGCGGCGGCCACGGCCCGTCCGATCTCCTCCCGCAGCGCGTTCTCCTCGCGGGCCTCCCGGCTCGGGCTGCCCGCCTGCAGCGCCAGGGTGCCGCGCCAGTACGCCAGGAACTGCGGGTCCAGGGTGATCAGGGCCCCCACGCAGGGGCGGTTGTCGCCCACGACGACCGCCTGATGGATCATCGGATGCATGCGCAGCCGCTGCTCCAGGGCGGCCGGGGCGACGCTCTTGCCGCCGCTGGTGACGATGATGTCCTTCTTGCGGCCGGTGATCGTCAGATAGCCCTCCGAGTCCAGCCGCCCCAGGTCACCCGTGGCCAGCCAGGCGCCGCGCAGCGCGGCCCGCGTCGCCGGCTCGTTGTTGACGTAGCCCTGGAACACCGACGGGCCGCGCACCAGGATCTCGCCGTCGTCGGCCACCATGATCTCCGTGCCCGGCAGGGCCTGTCCCACCGTGCCCGACATCTCGCGGCCCAGCGGCTGTGCCGTGACACCGCCGGCGGACTCGGTCAGGCCGTACCCGTCGTTGACGTAGATGCCGATCCCCTCGAAGAACAGGGACAGTTCACGGCTGAGGGTCGAGCCCCCGGACGAGGCCCGGCACACCCGGCCGCCGAGTGCGGCGCGCAGCTTGCGGTACACCGTCCGCTCGAACAGGGCGTGCTGCAGCCGCAGATCGAAGCCGGGGCCCGAACCGCCGCCCAGCCGGTGGCGTTCGTTGGCGGCGGCGAAGTCCCGCGCGGTGTCGGCGGCCCGCTCGAACAGGGCGCCGCGGCCCGACTCCTGGGCGGCGCGCAGGAAGTTCTTGTAGATCCGCTCGAAGAGGGAGGGGACGGCACAGATGTACGTGGGACGGAAGGACTTCAGCGAGGCGGACAGCGCTTCCTCGCTGAGATCGGGTTCGTGCCCCATCAGCATGCCGCCGCGGATGCACAGCCCCTGCACCATCAGGCCGTAGACGTGTGAGAACGGCAGGAAGGCGAGGACGGTGCCCTGCTTCTCGCCCGGCGGGATCACCGTGTGGCCCCAGCCCGCGAGGAGGGTGTCGCAGGGGCTCGCCAGATTGCGGTGGCTCAGCGCGCAGCCCAGGGGATGGCCCGTGGTGCCGGAGGTGTAGGTGACGGCGGCGGTGGAGTCCGGCAGCACGATGCGGCGCATGGACTCGACCGTGGCGAGCGGGATGTACGTGCCGCGCTGGACCAGGTCCTCCAGCGCGCCCGCGTCCAGCTGCCAGACGTGGCGCAGCTGCGGCAGCGCCCCGCACACCGAGCCGACCGTCATCACCGCCTGCTCGTCCTCCACCAGCACGGCCACACAGCCGGCGTCCCTGAGGATCCACTCCACCTGGTCGCGCGAGGAGGTCGGGTAGATGGGGACGATCTCGGCCCCCACGGCCCACAGGGCGTAGGAGAGCACCGTCCACTCGTACCGGGTCCGCGCCATGATCGCCACGCGGTGGCCCGGTGAGATACCGGACGCGATCAGGCCTTTCGCCAGATCGACGACCTGGTCGCGCACCTCCACGGCGGTGACCTCCTCCCAGGTGGTGGAGGAGGGGTCGGGCCGGCGGGCGAGCAGCGGAAGGGTGGGGTCGAGGGCCGCCGTCTCGAAGATGCTGTCGGCCAGCCCGCCGGTCAGGGGCGAGACACTGGGGGGAGCGAGGGCGAAGTCGCGCATGCGCTGCTCCTGGGCTGTACGGAGGGTGACCACGTCGACGAGTTCCGTTGTCGACGGTGCTCGAATCTAGCCCAGCTCAGTGCGGATGGTGACCAGAACTTGTGAAGTTGCACACCCGTGATGATCTCGGCATGTACCGGGGATGTGAACTCCCGTGCGCGCAGCGGCTCTCGGGGTCAGGTCCGGGTGTGCCGGGCGCACGCCGTGACGACCTCGCGCAGGCTTCCGGTCTGCTCCAGGAGCCTGCGCTGGATCCGTGCGCCGGTGCCGTCGTCGAGGAGTTGGGCACAGCCCACCCGGGCGCGCTCCAGGTCGTCGCTGTCGGTGAGCGCCTGCCCGGTGTGCTCCAGCAGGGCGGCCACCACCGAGTCGGCGGGCATCCGGCGCATGGTCGCCGGGTGCAGCAGTTCCCCGTCGAGGCCGGAACGCGCGGCCCGCCAGGCGGCCATCCGCAGCAGGTTCACGCTGTGGTCCGCCGGTTCACGCCCGGCCCGCCACTCGCGGGCCGCGGTCTCCACGAGCCCCCGGGCCAGCAGAGCGACGAGCACCGCCGTGGAGGCGTGCAGACAGACGTCGGCCACGCGGATCTCCACCGTGGGATACCGCTGGGAGAGCCGGGCGTCGAAGTACACCATCCCCTCGTCGAGGATCACTCCGCTCGCGACCATGTCGGCCACCCGCCGGTGATAGCGCTCGGCCGATCCGAACGGCTCGGTCGGCCCGGCCGACGGCCAGCGCTGCCAGACCTGGCTGCGGTAGCTGTCGTAGCAGGTGTCCTTGCCCTGCCAGAAGGGGGAGTTGACGCTCAGCGCGCTGAGGACCGACAGCCAGGGCCGGATGCGGTCGAGGACCGCGACGCCCTCCTCGTCGGACTCGACGGCCACATGGACATGGCAGCCGCACACCAGCTGCTCCTGGGCGGCGATGCCGAACTGCTCGGCCATCCACTCGTAGCGGCGGCCCCTGCCGAGGGACGGGCTCACCGGCAGCGGTGAGCTGGCCAGGGCGGCCACCGTGCACCCGATCTCCCCGGCGTGCCGGGCGGCCTCCTTACGGCAGCGGACGATCTCCGTGCTCAGGTCCGCCATGTCGGCCTGCGGGTGCGTGGCGAACTCCAGCATCTGGCCGTAGAGCTCCTTCTCGAACACCTCCTGGCCCGGGTCGTCCTGCTCCGCCCGGGCGAGCACCGCGGTGGACAGCACCTTGGGCTCGCCGGTCTCCGGGTCCACCAGGAGGAGTTCCTCTTCCACTCCGACGGTCCGCACTGAGGCCGCCTCTCTGTGACATCGCCGGGTCTACGACATCACCGAGTACCCCGCTTTCGTCACTGCAAGGGGGTGAGCCAGACCGTCGCGAGCGGCGGCAGGGTGAGCGTGATCCGTTCCTCCTCGACCTTGACGTCGTCGGGGTTGATGACGTCACTGCCGCCGTAGCGCGCGGCGTCCGTGTTGAGGATCTCCCGCCAGGCGGGGATGCGGTCGGGCGCCCAGAGGCGGTAGTCGTGGCGGACGACGGGGGAGAAGTTGGAGACCGACAGCAGCGGGGTGCCGTCGGTGGCGTAGCGCAGGAACGCGAAGACGTTGTCGTCGGCCGCGTCCCCCAACACCCACTGGAAACCGCCCGGTTCGGTGTCCCGCTGCCACAGTGTGGGGGTTGAGCGGTAGATGCCGTTGAGATCGCGGACCAGGTCGCGCACCCCCCGGTGGTCGGCCTCGGCGCCGTAGCCGGGGTCGAGCAGCCACCAGTCCGGGCCGTGCTCCTGCGACCACTCGGAACCCTGTGCGAACTCCTGCCCCATGAACAGGAGTTGCTTGCCGGGATGGGCCCACATGAAGCCCAGATAGGCACGGTGGTCGGCCCGGCGCTGCCACCAGTCGCCGGGCATCTTCGACACCAGCGCCTGCTTGCCGTGGACGACTTCGTCGTGCGAGATGGGCAGGACGTAGTTCTCGCTGTAGGCGTACACCATCGAGAACGTCATCTCGTTGTGGTGGTACTTGCGGTGCACCGGCTCGTGGCTCATATAGCCGAGCGAGTCGTGCATCCAGCCCATGTTCCACTTCAGCCCGAAGCCAAGACCGCCGCTGTCGGTGGGGCGGGTCACGCCGCCCCAGGCCGTCGACTCCTCGGCGATCGTCACCACACCGGGCGCCCGGCGGTACACGGTCGCGTTCATCTCCTGCAGGAACGCCATCGCGTCCAGGTCCTCGCGCCCGCCGTGCACATTCGGTGTCCACTGGCCCGAGTCGCGCGAGTAGTCCAGGTAGAGCATGGAGGCCACGGCGTCCACGCGCAGGCCGTCGATGTGGAACTCCTCGCACCAGTAAACGGCGTTCGCCACAAGGAAGTTGCGCACCTCGACGCGCCCGAAGTCGAACTCGTAGGTACCCCAGTCGGGATGCTCGGCACGCCGTGAGTCTCCCGGCTCGTACAGCGGATCGCCGTCGAACCGCGCCAACGCCCAGTCGTCCTTGGGGAAGTGGGCGGGCACCCAGTCCATGATCACACCGATGCCGGCCCGGTGCAGCGAGTCGATCAGATACCTGAGGTCGTCGGGCGTGCCGAGCCGTGCGGTCGGCGCGTAGAAGCCGGTGACCTGATAGCCCCAGGAGGGACCGAAGGGGTGCTCGGCGAGCGGCATGAACTCGACGTGGGTGAAGCCCAGATGCCGCACGTACTCCGGCAGCTGCTCAGCGAGTTGACGGTACGTCAGCCCAGGTCGCCAGGAGCCGAGATGGACCTCGTAGACGGAGAACGGCGCCTCGTGCACGGGGACGTCCCCGCGGTGCGCCATCCAGTCCGCGTCGCCCCACTCGTAGTGCGAGGCCGTCACCACGGAGGCCGTCGCGGGCGGCGCCTCGGTGCGCCGCGCCATCGGGTCCGCCTTGAGGAAGCGGCCGCCGTGGCGGGAGGTGATCTCGAACTTGTAGCGTGCGCCCTCGCCGATACCGGGCACGAACAGCTCCCACACCCCGGACGAGCCCATCGAGCGCATGGGCAGCGCCGTCCCGTCCCAGCAGGTGAACTCCCCGGCGACGCGGACCCCTTGGGCATTGGGCGCCCACACCGTGAACCGGGTCCCGGTCACGCCCTGGTGGGTCATCGGCTCGGCGCCGAGCGCCTTCCACAGCTGCTCGTGCCGGCCCTCGCGGATGAGGTGCAGATCGAGTTCGCCGAGGGCGGGCAGGAAGCGGTACGGGTCCGCCGTCTCGTGCTCGCCGTCGGCGTACGCCACCGCCAGCGTGTACTCGGGGACCGCGTCGAGCGGCAGTACGGCGGAGAACAGACCGTCGCCCTCCGACGTCAGGGCATGTCTCTGCCCGCCGACGACGACATGCACCGAGCGGGCGTACGGGCGCAGGGCCCGGATGACGACCGCGCCGTCCACCGGGTGGGCGCCCAGCAGCGCGTGCGGATCGTGATGCCTGCCGGACAGCAGGCGCTCGCGCTCGGCCGGATCCAGGGCGGGCGCGGCGCCGCTCGGGGCGACCAGCGGGCCGGAGGACTCGGGAAGCGAGGTGTCACGCAGGGCCACGGGTTCAGCCTCCTCTCACGGCGAGACGCTCGATCGCCGCCATCGGTACGGGGAGCCAGTCCGGTCGGTGCCGGGCTTCGTACAGGACCTCGTACACGGCTCGGTCGGTCTCATAGGCACGCAGCAGCGCGTGCTTCTTGCGGGGGTCCCAGGCGGCCCGGTCGGCGTAGCCCGCGCAGTACGCCTCGCGGCAGCGGCGGGCCCATTCCGGGCGCCAGGGGCGGCGTTGCCGTGCCGCGTAGTCGAAGGAGCGCAGCATGCCCGCGATGTCCCGCAACGGCGACTGGGGGCTGCGCCGTTCGGCGAGCGGACGGGACGGCTCGCCCTCGAAGTCGATGACGAACCAGTCGCGGCCCGCCCGCAGCACCTGACCCAGGTGCAGGTCGCCGTGGATGCGCTGGGCGGGCGGCCCGGAATCGCAGGTGACCAGCGCGCCGAACGCGCTGCGCAGACCGGGCACATAGGGGTGCAGCGCCGGCACGCAGTGCGCCGCGGAGACCAGCCGCTCGGTCATGTCCGCCACGGTCCGCCCGTTCTCGTCGTGCGGCCCGGCGGGGAACGCGGCGGCCAGCGCCAGATGTACGTCCGCGGTGGCCCGGCCGAGCGCACGGGCCTGCGCGGTGAAGTCCTCACCGGAGGCCAGCGCCTGCAGCGCCAGCGTCCAGCCGTCGGAGGCGTCCGGCAGGAACGGCTGCAGCACGCCGAGGGTCGCCTCCTGGGGGTGCGTGGTCCTGAACCATGCCACGGGTGCCGGTACCCGGCGGCAGCCCTGCGCGGCCAGCGCCCCCGACACCTCGAGGTCGGGGTTGACGCCGGGCTGGATGCGCCGGAAGACCTTCAGGATGAACGCGTCGCCGTACACCAGCGAGGAGTTGGACTGCTCGGCCTCCAGGACGCGCGGCGCCAGACCGGCGGGCACCTGCACGGCCGGGTCGGCCTCGAAGCGCAGGGGGCCCGCCGCGCCGGGGTGGCGCAGCCGGTCCAGGAGCAGCTGTGCCGAGCGGGGGTCCTGCAGCGCGTCGTAGACCAGCAGCCCGGCGAGCGGGCCCTCCTCGGCCCGGCCGATCAGGGCCCGGCCGAGCCTCGGCGAGAGGTTCTTGCGTACGCCGAGGAGGAGTTGGTAGCAGTCACCGGCGGGCGCGGCGCCGCTGGGCGCGGGCACCGCGGAGTGCCCCGCGTGTACCAGGAGATGCAGACAGCCCGGAAACAGCTCGGTGACGGACAGCAGACTGAGGTCCGTGACCGGCCGGTCCTTGCCCGCGAACCAGCGCTGGCGCGGCAGCCACTCGCGCAGCAGCCCGGCGAGCGAGGCCATGGGCCCGGTGACGACGCCCCGTCTGGGGCTCAGCGATGCGGTCTTCTGCATGGTGACGCGTCCTTTCCTCGGCGCACGCTCAAGCTCGTCGGCCGATGCGGGATGCGACTCGGGTGAGCCGGAACCAGTAGAAGCCATGGCCGGCGAGGGTCAGCAGATACGGCAGCTCGCCGATGGCGGGGAAGCGCACCCCGCCGATGAGCTCCACGGGATGACGTCCGTCGTAGGCACGCAGATCGAGTTCGGTGGGCTGGGCGAAGCGGGAGAAGTTGTTCACGCACAGCACCAGGTCGTCCTCGTACTCACGGAGATAGGCCAGGACC
>NZ_JALDAX010000079.1 GCF_022698145.1 Streptomyces spinosisporus | reverse complement strand
TCTGGACGCCCACCACACCCAGGAGGCCACGGTCTCGTTGGACATGCCGCAACTCGGCCTGGAGTGGCACGCATTCATGTCCGCACACGACGAACTGACGGGTGAGACCTATCACTGGGGCAGGACCAACTATGTGCGCCTGGATCCCGGGCGGACCCCGGCACATGTGCTCCACATCCAGCAGTCGTCCGCGTAGCCACCGACAGGAGAGTCAGAGCGCCATGACCGTCAACCAGCCCGTTCCGGACACCTTCGAGGACACTCCGGCAAAGGACCGGGACCCGGAG
>NZ_JALDAX010000078.1 GCF_022698145.1 Streptomyces spinosisporus | reverse complement strand
TGGTTCAAGCGTGCGGTCTTCTACGAGGTCCTCGTCCGCTCCTTCCAGGACAGCAACGGCGACGGCGTCGGCGACCTCAAGGGGATCACCGCCAAACTCGACTACCTGCAATGGCTCGGCGTCGACTGCCTGTGGCTGCCCCCCTTCTTCAAATCCCCGCTGCGGGACGGCGGTTACGACGTCTCCGACTACACCGCCGTACTGCCCGAGTTCGGTGACCTCGCCGACTTCGTCGAGTTCGTCGACGCCGCCCACCAGCGCGGCATGCGCGTCATCATCGACTTCGTCATGAACCACACCAGCGACCAGCACCCGTGGTTCCAGGAGTC
>NZ_JALDAX010000077.1 GCF_022698145.1 Streptomyces spinosisporus | reverse complement strand
TTGCCGGCCAGCGCCAGGTGGGCCTCGCCGAGCGCCTCGTTCTGCGTCGGGTGGGCGTGGATGAGCTGGGCGACCTCGGTGGGCAGCGCCTCCCAGTTGTAGATCAGCTGGGCCTCGCCGACCTGCTCGCCCATCCGGTCGCCGACCATGTGGACGCCGACCACGGCACCGTCCTTGACCTGGACCAGCCTGATCTCACCCGCGGTGTTCAGGATCTTGCTCCTGCCGTTGCCCGCCAGGTTGTACTTCAGAGCGACGACCTTGTCCGCACCGTAGATCTCCTTGGCCTTGGCCTCGGTGATCCCCACGGAGGCGACCTCCGGGTGGCAGTA
>NZ_JALDAX010000076.1 GCF_022698145.1 Streptomyces spinosisporus | reverse complement strand
GGGGCAGGAACGACCCCCACGGGGGCGGGGAGGGCAAGCCCGCCAGCCCGGCAAGCCTGCGGCGCTAGGGCAGACCCCCACGGGGTGGGGAAGGCGATCTTGGCGCAGACGTCAACGTCACGGACCCTGGCTGACCCCCACGGTGTGGGGAGAGCTGGGCCGGCATCGAGGTCACCGACACGGCGCTGGATGGACCCCCACGGGTGGGGAGGTGTGTCTGGCGGTTCTGTGTGATCACTAGGAAGCGGATGGACCCCCACGGAGTGGGTGGGGGGGCGTCAAGGAGCTCAGTGAACGTATCCGCGCCACGGAGTGACCCCCACGGGGTGGGGAAGGGGTGGCCCGTTCGTACGCGGACGCGCA
>NZ_JALDAX010000075.1 GCF_022698145.1 Streptomyces spinosisporus | reverse complement strand
GAGGAAGGACCCCGACGGGCCCTACGGCGACTACTACGTCTGGGCCGACGACGACAAGCAGTTCGCCGACGCGCGGATCATCTTCGTCGACACCGAGGCCTCCAACTGGACCTTCGACCCCGTCCGCAAGCAGTACTACTGGCACCGCTTCTTCTCCCACCAGCCGGACCTCAACTACGAGAACCCGGCCGTCCAGGAGGAGATGATCTCCGCCCTGCGCTTCTGGCTGGACCTCGGCATCGACGGCTTCCGCCTGGACGCCGTGCCGTACCTCTACCAGGAGGAAGGCACCAACTGCGAGAACCTGCCCGCCACCCATGAATTCCTCAAGCGGGTGCGCAAGGAGATCGACGCGAGCTACCCGGACACGGTGG
>NZ_JALDAX010000074.1 GCF_022698145.1 Streptomyces spinosisporus | reverse complement strand
CCGCAAAGACCCCGACGGGCCCTACGGCGACTACTACGTGTGGGCCGACGACGACAAGCAATATCCCGACGCGCGGATCATCTTCGTCGACACCGAGGCCTCCAACTGGACCTTCGACCCCGTGCGGGGACAGTACTACTGGCACCGCTTCTTCTCCCACCAGCCGGACCTCAACTACGAGAACCCGGCCGTGCAGGAGGAGATCCTGGCCGCGCTGCGCTTCTGGCTGGACCTGGGCATCGACGGCTTCCGGCTCGACGCCGTGCCCTATCTCTATGCCGCCGAGGGCACCAACTGCGAGAACCTGCCCGCCAGTCACGCGTTCCTGAAGCGGGTCCGGCGCGAGATCGACTCCATGTATCCGGACACGGTGC
>NZ_JALDAX010000073.1 GCF_022698145.1 Streptomyces spinosisporus | reverse complement strand
CGTCACCCGCGGCACACCGTCGTAGTCGATCGGAACGGTCTTCAGGCCGGCCAGACGCTCCGCCACCAGGATGCCCTCGGCGAAGCCGACGTGCGCGAGCTGCAGCGTCGGCACGAGGTCACCGACGGCGGAGATGGTCGGCACGTTGGTGCGCATGTACTCGTCGACCAGGACGTAGCCGCGGTCCATGGCGACGCCCTGCTCCTCGTAGCCCAGGCCCTGCGAGACCGGGCCGCGGCCGATGGCCACCAGCAGGATCTCGGCCTCGAACTCCTTGCCGTCGGCCAGGGTGACCTTGACACCGTCCTGGGTGTACTCGGCCTTGGAGAAGAAGGTGCCCAGGTTGAACTTGATGCCCCGCTTGCGGAACGCGCGCTCCAGCAGCTTGGAGGAGTTCTCGTCCTCGACCGGGACGAGGCGCTTCAGA
>NZ_JALDAX010000072.1 GCF_022698145.1 Streptomyces spinosisporus | reverse complement strand
GGTCACCCGCGGCACACCGTCGTAGTCGATCGGAACGGTCTTCAGGCCGGCCAGACGCTCCGCCACCAGGATGCCCTCGGCGAAGCCGACGTGCGCGAGCTGCAGGGTCGGCACGAGGTCACCGACGGCGGAGATGGTCGGCACGTTGGTGCGCATGTACTCGTCGACCAGGACATAACCGCGGTCCATGGCGACGCCCTGCTCCTCGTAGCCCAGGCCCTGCGAGACCGGGCCGCGGCCGATGGCGACGAGCAGGATCTCGGCCTCGAACTCCTTGCCGTCGGCGAGGGTGACCTTGACGCCGTCCTGGGTGTACTCGGCCTTCTGGAAGAAGGTGCCCAGGTTGAACTTGATGCCCCGCTTGCGGAAGGCGCGCTCCAGCAGCTTGGAGGAGTTCTCGTCCTCGACCGGGACGAGGTGCTTCAGG
>NZ_JALDAX010000071.1 GCF_022698145.1 Streptomyces spinosisporus | reverse complement strand
CTCGCCTACAACGAAATCCGCGTCCCCGGCACCAAAGTGACCCTCGCCCCGGCCAACGCGACCAAGGTCAATCTGCCGACCTGGGCGTGGCTGGACGGTGCCGCGTTCAAACCGGTGTCCGTCACCGCCTCCATCGACGCGCTCGGCATCTCCGCCACGACCACCGCCGAACCGGTCTCCCTGAAGATCGAACCGGGCACCTCCGACGCGCAGACGTACCCCGCTTCCGGCGTCTGCGAGATCCACGACGGCAAGATCGGTGAGCCGTACGCCAAGGGCAAGGCCGACCAGACCCCGCCGTGCGGCGTGAAGTACCTGCGCTCCTCGGGCAACGGCACCTACCCCCTCAGGGCCACCATCACCTGGAAGATCCACTGGACCGGCTCCGACGGCACGGGCGACGACCTCCCCGACGGCACCTTCGGCGCCACGCAGGACGTCACCGTCCAGGA
>NZ_JALDAX010000070.1 GCF_022698145.1 Streptomyces spinosisporus | reverse complement strand
CTGCACGAGTTCACCACCGTGCCGGGCGTCAAGGAGGACGTCACCGACCTGATCCTGAACATCAAGCAGCTGGTCGTCTCCTCGGAGCACGACGAGCCGGTCGTGATGTACCTGCGCAAGCAGGGTCCGGGTCTGGTCACCGCCGCCGACATCGCGCCCCCGGCCGGTGTCGAGGTGCACAACCCCGATCTGGTCCTGGCCACGCTCAACGGCAAGGGCAAGCTGGAGATGGAGCTGACCGTCGAGCGCGGCCGCGGCTATGTCTCCGCGGTGCAGAACAAGCAGGTGGGCCAGGAGATCGGCCGGATTCCGGTCGACTCCATCTACAGCCCGGTGCTGAAGGTCACGTACAAGGTCGAGGCCACGCGTGTCGAGCAGCGCACCGACTTCGACAAGCTGATCGTCGACGTCGAGACCAAGCAGGCGATGCGCCCGCGTGACGCCATGGCGTCGGCCGGCAAGACCCTGGTGGAGCTGTTCGGTCT
>NZ_JALDAX010000007.1 GCF_022698145.1 Streptomyces spinosisporus | reverse complement strand
TTTCGAGACCCCGATGCTCTGGGCCACCGGCTTTCTCGTGACGTTCCTGTTCGGCGGTCTGACGGGCGTGATGCTCGCCTCTCCCCCGATCGACTTCCATCTCTCGGACTCGTACTTCGTGGTGGCGCACTTCCACTACGTCGTCTTCGGCACGGTCGTCTTCGCGATGTTCTCCGGCTTCCACTTCTGGTGGCCCAAGTTCACCGGCAGGATGCTCGACGAGCGCCTCGGCAAGCTCACCTTCTGGACGCTGTTCATCGGCTTCCACGGCACGTTCCTGGTCCAGCACTGGCTGGGCGCGAACGGCATGCAGCGGCGTATTCCCGACTATCTGGCGGTGGAAGGGCTGACGACGCTCAACACGGTGTCGACGATCTTCTCGTTCCTGCTCGGATCGTCGCTGCTGCCCTTCCTCTACAACGTCTGGAAGACCGCGAAGTACGGCGAGAAGGTAGAGGCCGACGACCCGTGGGGTTACGGCCGCTCGCTGGAGTGGGCCACGTCCTGCCCGCCGCCGCGCCACAACTTCCTCACCCTGCCGCGGATCCGCAGCGAATCCCCGGCGTTCGACCTGCACCACCTCCAAGGACCGGCTCCGGAGAGGGAGTTGACCGCGCCATGAGCAGTGAGGACGCCCAGGTGCTCCTCAACGAGATCGAGGGGCATCTGCTGATCGCCGCCACACGTGAGGAGGGCCGTACGGCCGCGGCGCGGTTCAGCGCCCCCTTCGACTGGCTGCCCCAGGACCGGCGCGAGGAGGTGGAGCGCCGGTTCGAGAGGGAGTACCTCGCACTCGCCCGCGCCTCGTGGCAGCACACCGCGGAGCGTGCCGCCGAGGTCCGGGGCGAGTACGAGAAGACCTACCGCGCCCTGCGGCGCCGCCTACTGGCCGGCTGGCTGCTGGCGTGCGCGGCGGTCGTGGCCGTCGGACTCCTGGTGTTTCCGCCCGCCTAGGCAGCCACTACGACAACGTCCACTTCTGGTTGCTCTGGCCGTTGCAGCTCCACAGCACCAGCTTGCTGCCGTTGGCCGTGCCGTTGTCATACGCGTCCAGGCAGAGCCCGGCGTGGACATTGGTGATCGTGCCGTCGCCGTTGACGGTCCACTTCTGGTTGTCCTGGCCGTTGCAGTCCCAGATCACGACCTTCGTACCGTTGGTCGTGCCGAGGTTGTACGCGTCGAGGCACTTGTTGCCGTAGAGCACGAACTCCTTGCGGGAGGTGTACGTCCATGCCTGGTTCTGGCCGCCGTTGCAGTCCCACAGCTGGGCCTGGGTGCCGTTGGTGACGGTGTTGTCGTCGATGTCGAGGCAGCGTCCGGACTGGGCGCCGACGACCTGGCTGCCGTTCGCTCCCGGCAGCGGGCGGACCGTGATGCCGGCCAGGGTGGGCGCGCCGGAGAACGACAGCGTGTTGGAGGATCCCTTGGCCAGGCCGACCATGACCGAGACCGTGCCCTGCGAGGAGCCGGTGGGCGGGAAGGCCACCGTCGTCGCGCCCTGGCCGTCGACCTTGAGGGTCGCGGTGCGGGTACTGCTCGTGTCGTTGGTGTAGGCGACATCCACGACCTTGACGCCGGTGCTCCCGGCGACCACACCGGAGAAGCTCGACGTGCCCGTGTAGCTGCTGCTCGGTGCCTCCGTGCCGCCGGTGACGGTGAGCAGCACCGAGCCGCCCGCCGGGACGCTCGTCGTGTAACCGGTGACGTGGGAACCGGCGTTGGCGCGCGCCCACAGGTCACGCACGGCCGCCGGCGCGTCGGTCAGGCCGAGGTCGGACCAGCGGACGGTGATGTCGTGGGCGGAGGAGGTGCGGTTGAGCAGGACGACGGCGCGATTGCCGGTACCGGCGAGCACCTTGCCGTACACCTGCAGTCCGCTCGTGTCCTCGGCGACCTTCACGCCCTGGAGGCCGCGCGGGTCCTGGTCGACGGCGACGACCTCGGGGTTCTTGAGGATGCCCGCGGTCTCGCTCGTCATCGTGGTGAGGTCGTTGCCGGCGAGGAGCGGGGCGCCGGAGATCGCCCACAGGTTCATATGGGTGCGGTTCTGGACGGCGGTGAAGCCGTTCATGCCGACCATCAGCATGTCGGGGTCGTTGTAGTAGCCGGTGTGCTGGGCGAGCGGGTGCAGGGTCTGGTCGAAGTTGGACAGCAGGTTGGTCATCGAAGGCGAGTCGCCGTAGTAGATGATGTCAGTGCTGGTCCGCCACATCGGGGCCTGGCCCGGCGCCCAGTTCCAGGGGTTCTGCTTGCCCCAGTTGCAGATCGACAGGGTGAGCGGGCGGCCGGTGGTGGCCGACGCCCTCGCGACCGCGCCGCTGATCGATCGGTACGTCGTCGCGGCGTCGAGTCCTTCGGCGTCGCCGCCGCACCAGTCGACCTTGACGAAGTCGAAGCCCCATGTGGAGAACTGCAGCATGTCCTGGTTGTAGTGGCCTTCGCTGCCGCTGCCCGGGGCGGCGGGTCGGCCGGTCGGGTAGTAGTAGCCGCAGCCGTCCTTGCCGGCGTCGGTGTAGATGCCGGCCTTGAGGCCCTTGCTGTGGATGTAGTCGGCGATGGCGCTCATGCCACCGGGCCACTCCGACTCGTCGACGGTGATGTTGCCCGCGCTGTCGCGGGTGCCCTGCCACCAGCCCTCGTCGATGTTGATGTACTTGTATCCGGCCGCCGGCAGCCCCGCCGCGACGAAGGCGTCCACCTGCTGCTTGATGACGCCGTAGTCGATCTTGGCGGCGAAGCTGTTCCAGGAGGCCCAGCCCATGGGGGCGGTGGGGACCGCGATCTGACGGCTCGTCGCCGCTTGCGCGGGTGCGGGCGCGGCGAAGAGGAGTGCGGCGGACACGGTGAGAGCGAGGGTGAGGAGTCGTACGGCGGCGGCTCTGCAGCGGCGTACGAGACCTCTGCGGGTCGAGCGCGGAGGGGGGAACATGCGGCTCCTTGAAGGACTCGTAGTGTTCGGTATATCGAATATCGATCGGTGTTCCGAACGTGTTGCGCGCCGAAAGTAGAGCCGCGGGGAAACCGGAGTCAACGGGTGCGACCGGCGTGAAGTCGCCGTTCCGTACGGGTCGTTCTCGCCGGGTGCGGCTCCTCGGCGCCATACTGGCCGTCGTGCGCGTAGCGATCATGACGGCGGGATCCCGGGGGGACGTCGCCCCGTACACCGGACTCGGGTACGGGCTCGCCCGGGCCGGTCACGAGGTCACCCTGGTCACCCATGCCCGATTCGAGCCGCTGGTGGCGGGGTCGGGGGTGCGCTTCCATCCTCTTCCGGTGGATCCCCGGGCCGAGTTGGAGTCCGCCCGCGGGCGCGGGCTGCACCGCAGCGCGACCGGCGCGGGAAAGCTGGTGCGGGTGGTCGCGCTGGCGCGGGCGCTGGTCGGGCGGATGACCGACGATCTGGTGGCGGCCGCCCGGTCGAGCGACATGCTGCTGCTGTCCGGCTCCGTGGGTCCGCTCGGGCACACCATCGCCGAGGGACTGTCGCTGCCGTATCTCGATCTGCCGCTTCAACCACTGGCCCCAACACGGGAGTTCGGGCCGCCCATGCTGGGGGCTCGCTCACTGGGGGCGGCCGGTAACCGCCTCGCGGGGCACGGGGTGAGCCTGGCCGTGGAGCTCGTCTTCGCCGGGGCGGTGCCCGCGCTGCGGGAGCGGCTGGGGCTGCCCCGCACTCATGCGGTCGCGGCATGGCGGGCCCGCGAACGGCAGCGGCGGCCGGTGCTGCACGGCTTCAGCCCACACGTGGTGCCACGGCCGCGCGACTGGCGGTCGAATCTGTCGGTGACCGGCTACTGGTGGCCCTACGACGGCGACGCCCAACTCCCCCCGCTGCTGAGGGACTTCCTGGCCGCAGGGCCACCACCGGTCTACGTCGGCCTGGGCAGTGCGACCGTGCCCCGGCCCGAGCGGCTCGGCTCCCACATCGTGCGTGCACTGCGGCGGGCCGGGCTGCGCGGTGTGATCCAGCGGGGCTGGGCCGGACTCGAGGCCTCCGGCGACGACATGCTGACCATCGACGAGGTCCCGCACTCCGCACTGTTCCCCCGCATGGCCGCCGTGGTCCATCACGCGGGCGCGGGCACCACGGCCGCGGGCCTGCGCGCCGGGGTGCCCGCCGTACCGGTCCCGATCCAGTTCGACGAGGCCTTCTGGTCCACCCGCCTGGTCACCCTGGGCGTCGCCCCCCGCTCCCTCCCCCTGCGCCACCTCACCCCCGACGCCTTGGCCACGACCCTCGTGCGAGCCACCCGCGACCCGGCCTTCGCCCACCGCGCGACAAAGCTGAGCACCCTCATCCGCGACGAGGACGGGGTCTCCCCGGTCCTGGCGGCAGTGGACGGCACGGTCAAGGGGAAGGAAGCGCGCGGCTAGACGTTGAGCCCGTCGCCCCTCTCCTCCCACCCCACCGGCCGCAATATCGCCAGCAGTTGCCGCACCAGTTCCTCCACCACCTCGTCCAACGTCGCGTCCACCCACCCCGCGCTCCAGTCGTGGAGCAGGCCGTTGACGCTGCCGATGAAGGCGGTTGCGGCGATGCGGTAGTCGCGGGGGGCCGCTTCGCCCCGGGATGCGGCGGCGTCGGCCTCGCTGCAGATGAGGTCGACCCAGCCGGAGCGTCGGGCGAGGCGCTGTTGTTCGAGGCGTGGGCTCACGCCGATGATCTCCACGAAGGTGATCCTGATCCGGCGTGGATCGCCGGTGACGTTCGCGGCGTAGGCACGGAAGATCCCGGCGACGCGTTCGGCGAGCGGCAGCCCCTGCACCTCGGCGAACGCGGCCAGGACCGCCTCCTGGGCCCAGTCGTTGACCTGGAGGTGCAGCGCGGCCAGCACATCCTCGAGGGTGCGGAACTCCTCGTAGAACTGTCGCGTCGACAGGCCCGCAGCCTCGCTCAGGGCCGCGACCGTGGTGGCCCGGTAGCCGGGGTCGGCGCCGAAGAGTTCGAGCGCGGCGTCCAGGAATCTCCTGCGCCGGTCGGCCTGTCGTTCCGCCGCGGTCTTGCCGCCGTAGCGCCCGGTGGGCGCCTTGAGCCTGCCCGCCACTGAACCTCCCTCGTCACCCGATCCGCCAAGTTTGTCGTGTACGCAGTCTTGTGGAGAAGGGCGCCCGTTCCTTACTTTCCAGTAAGTAGGATTCTGAAGGCGATTGTTTTCAGATTCCTGCGCCTGTGCATTGCCCCTGGATTGGCATGTCCTCATCACACCACCCAGAGGAGAGAGCACTCATGCCTGCACTCAGACCCAGGCACCTTTGCTCCGTAGCCGCCGCCCTCGCCCTGACCGTCACCGCGCCCGCGACCGCCGCCACCGCCGACGACACCTCCCCCGCCGCCCTGCGCGAGGTGATGTTCGTCGGCAACAACTGGGACGGCACCGCCGATGTCATCAAGTCCACCGGCGACTTCGCGAAGGTCGGCCATCTCGACGTCATCCCCGACAAGGACCAGCGGATGGCCGAGATCAACGCCGACCCGATCAAGTGGATCTACTTCATGGCGATCCGCAACGGCGTCGGCGAGGGCCACGACCAGTTCGTGGACGACATGTACTCCACCCCGGACGGCAGGTCGGTCGTGGTCTCGCGGCCGAGCTTCGCCGACGTCGTCTCCGTCGACCTCGCCACCGGCAGCGTCAACTGGCGCTTCCCCGTGTCGGGTTACCGCTCCGACCACATGGCCGTCTCCCCCGACGGGACGCGGGTGGCGGTGTCCGCCTCGCTCTCGAACACCGTGCATGTGCTGGACATCGTCACCGGCAAGCAGCTGGGCTCGTTCAAGACCGGCGACAAGCCGCACGAGAACATCTTCACCAAGGACGGCAAGTACATCTGGAACATGTCCATCGGGGACGTCAACACCGCCCTCGACGACCCGGGTTGGGACTGGACCAAGGGCGACCGGCACATCACCGTCGTGGACGCGACGACGTACAAGCAGGTCAAGGTCATCGACATGCGCGAGCGGCTCGACGCGTTCGGCCTGAAGGACTTCTCCGACGCCGTCCGCCCGGCCGTCTTCGCACCCGACGAGTCGAAGCTCTACTTCCAGGTGTCCTTCTTCAACGGCTTCTTCGAGTACGACGTCGCCTCCGACAAGATCACCCGGATGAAGACGCTGCCGAAGAACCCGGCGACCAGTACGGATCGCACCACCTGGGTCAACGACTCGCGCCACCACGGCATTTCGATGAACCCGTCCGGCACCAGGCTGTGTGTCGCGGGCACGATGGACGACTACGCGACCGTCGTCGACCGCGCCACGCTCCAGGAGGGTCCGCTGGTCACCGCCTCCAAGCCCTACTGGGCCACGGTCAGCGGCGACGGCAAGGACTGCATCGTCTCGGAGAGCGGCGCCGACCAGGTCACCGCCATCGACTTCGCCACCGGCGAGAAGGTCACGTCCGTCCCCGTGGGCGATCATCCGCAACGGGTACGGCTCGGCCACGTACAGAGCGACTGGACGGGCCCGTCCACGAACTGAACCGGGCCGCCCGCACGGACGGCGCCGGACCATGCAGGCCGGCGCCGTTCGCGCTGCACGGGCGCGCCCCGTCCGAGATGCGGGCGTACCGCCCGGCTCAACTCCCCACGCGACGCGTGACGTTCAGCAGGTACTCCTTGCGGTTGAGCGGGTTGTGGTCGGTGCGCGGGCGTTCGGGCAGCCTTCCGTGCGTGACCGGTGCGTAGTGGTCGAAGGCGCTCTCCAGCTCGCCCTCGCCACGCGTGAGCCCGGGCAGCCGCTGCTCCAGTTCGTGCACCCGGCCCGCGGGCACGTCGCCCTCCAGTACGCAGCCTGCGCCCCGTGTCTCGGTCGTCCGCGCCACGGCCCGCAGCGCGGCCAGCACCGGCAGCAGTGCGCCGAGCGTGTCGGCCGGGGCCTCCAGCCGGAAGCGGTGCATGGGCTCGTACACCCGCGTGCCCGCCCGGCGCAGCGCCTCGACCAGGACCAGCGGGGTCACCCCGCGGAAGTCCGCGCCGGTGCTCGACATGCTCTTGTCGAAGCCCTGGTGGGCATGGCTCTGGCGGGGCGAGTAGCCGGAGTGGGTCATCGTGACCACGCAGTCGGCGACCTGCCAGCCGTGCAGGCCCTGGCCGAGGGTCTCCCGGACGGTGTCCTCGACGGCCTTGAAGAAGGCGTACGGCATCGAGCCGAGCTCCACCTCCAGCCGGAAGCCGATGCCGGAGCCGATCGGCGCGGGGTCCACACGCAGACCGACCGTGGCCAGGAAGGGGTTGTCGTCCTTCTTGTTGAACTCGACCGCCGCCCCCGAGCCGGCCGGCCGCTCGATACAGATCGTCGTGGTCTCGCGGAAGGTGACCTCGAGACCGAACTCCTCGGCGAGCGTGGCCTGCACGACCTCCTTCTGCACCTCGCCGTAGAGCGACACGGCGGTCTCCTGGCGCACCTCGTCGTGGCGCAGGTCGATCAGCGGGTCCTGCTCGGCGAGCCGGGTGAGCGCGAGATGGAGCCTCCTGCCGTCCGTGCCGGGCCCCGGAACGACGACCGTCTCCAGCGTCGGCGGCGCGAAGAAGTGCTCGTACGCCTTGCGGGGCTCCCCGAGCGCGTCGCCGATCCTGACGTCGGCGAGGCCCCACAGCCGGGCGATCCGGCCGGCCGGGACGGCGTCGGCGCGGGCGTCGGTGCCCTGGTCGAAGACGCTGATCGCGGTGATCCTGCCCTCCTGACCGCCGTCCGAGACGGGGATACGGTCGCGGGTGCGCAGGGTCCCGGAGAACATCCGCGCGTACGCCACCTTCTCCCCCGCCGGGCCGCGTTCGACCTTGAAGACGGTGCCGGAGACCGGCCCGTCGGGGTCGCCGTCGGCCGGGGGCAGAAGTTCCTTCAGGCCGGTGACCAGGGCGTCCACTCCGGCGCCGGTGATGGCGGAGCCGAAGTAGACGGGGTGGACGAGGGCCTGGCGGGTCTGGGCGGTCAGGGCCGCGCGCAGAGTGGTATGTGACATGGCACTGCCCTCCACCCAAGCGGTGAGCAGCTCGTCGTCATGCTCCGCCAGCACATCGAGCACCCCCGCGTCGAGCCCCGGCCGGAACCAGGCGTCACGCGTCCCCGCCGCGCCCGTCGTCCCCATCGGCACGACCGCCGGTGTGAGCCGCTGGGAGATCGCGCGCAGTACGCCGTCGATGTCGGCGCCGCGGCGGTCGATCTTGTTGACGAACAGCAGGGTCGGGATGTGCAGCCGCTGCAGGGTCCGCATCAGGATCCGGGTCTGTGCCTGGACCCCCTCGACGGCCGAGACCACCAGGACGGCGCCGTCGAGCACGCCGAGCACCCGCTCCACCTCGGCGATGAAGTCGGGGTGGCCGGGGGTGTCGATGAGGTTGACCGTGACGTCGTCGATCGCGAACGAGACGACCGCGGACTTGATGGTGATGCCGCGCCGGCGTTCCAGCGCGAGGGTGTCGGTGCGGGTGCTGCCGGCGTCGACGCTGCCGATCTCGTCGGTGATCCCGACGGTGTGCAGCAGCCGCTCGGTGAGACTGGTCTTACCTGCGTCGACGTGCGCGAGGATGCCTAGGTTGAGCAGATGCACGAAGCGTCATGTCCTTCGAAGAGGGGGGCGTTCCTTCCTGGGTGGACATGAGCGATGTGCGCATTGCTGCTCCCTGCTTCCTCTGTGTCTGCGTCCCGAGCAGTGCAGCAGAGCCGCACCCGCGACGGCAATGGATTAACGCTCAACGAACCTCGGTCACAGCACTCGCCGCCTCCCTCCGGCGGCCCTACAGTGACCTACATCACGTCCCGTGGTCCTGGGAGGGCTCATGACCCGTATCTCGGTGAAGGTGGACGGCACGACGTACCAGGACGAGGTGGAACCTCGTCTCCTGCTGATCCACTACCTGCGCGACCGACTCGGCCTGACCGGCACTCCGATCGGCTGTGACACCTCGAACTGCGGGGCGTGCACGGTCGAGTTGGACGGTGTCAGCGTCAAGAGCTGCTCGGTCCTCGCGGTCCAGGCGGACGGCGGTGAGGTGACCACGGTCGAGGGGCTGGCCCGGGACGGGGAGCTGTCCGGCCTGCAGCGGGCCTTCCACGAGAAGCACGCCCTGCAGTGCGGCTACTGCACGCCGGGCATGCTGATGGCCGCCCGTGATCTGCTGCGCGAGCACCCGCATCCCACCGCGGACGAGATCCGTCACGCCCTCGAGGGCAACCTGTGCCGCTGCACCGGCTACCAGAACATCGTCCAAGCCGTCCAGGCGGCCTCCGAGCAGGAGGTGTCGGCATGACCGACCAGGCCACCGAGCGCGAGGTCGGCCGGGCCCGGCCCCGCAAGGAGGACGCCCGGCTGATCACCGGGCAGACCAACTGGACCGACAACATCAGCGTCAACGGACTGCTCCACATGGCGATCCTGCGCAGCCCGATGGCGCACGCCCGCATCACCCGCGTCGATGTCTCCCCGGCCCTCGAACGCCCCGGTGTCATCGCGGCGTTCAGCGGCGCCGACCTGGCCGAGGGGCTGGGTTCGCTGCCCTGCGCCTGGCCGGTGACCGAGGACATCGTGCTGCCGGACCACCCGCCGATCGCCGTGGACGAGGTGCGCCACGCGGGCGACCCGGTCGCGCTCGTGGTGGCCCGCGACCGCTATGCGGCCGCCGACGCCCTGGAGGCGATCGAGGTCGACTACGAGCCGCTGCCCCCGGTCCTGGACCTGGAGGCCGCGCTCGCTCAGGACTCCCCGCTGGTCCACTCCGACAAGGGCACCAACAGCTGCTACGTGTGGCCCCTGAAGACCGGCGAAGCGTTCGACTCCGTACGGGAGCGTGCCGAGGTCACCCTCACCCGCCGCTACCACCACCAGCGGCTCATCCCCAACGCGATGGAGCCGCGCGCGGTGGTCGTCACGCCGCTCGCCGCGTCCGGGGAGTACACGCTGTACTCCTCCACCCAGGTCCCGCACATCGTGCGCGTCATGATGGCGGTCGTCACCGGCATCCCCGAGCACAAGATCCGGGTCGTCGCCCCCGACGTCGGCGGCGGTTTCGGCTCCAAGTTGCAGGTGTACGGCGAGGAGGCCCTCGCGCTCGCGGTCGCGCGGAGGATCGGCCGCCCGGTGAAGTGGACCGAGTCCCGTTCCGAGGGCTATCTGGCCACCCACCACGGCCGCGGCATGATCCAGGACATCGAGATCGCCGCGAACCGCGACGGCAAGCTGCTCGGCCTCAAGGTCGACCTGCTGGTCGACATGGGCGCCTACCTGATGCTCGTCACCCCGGGCATCCCGATCCTGGGCGCCTTCATGTACCCGGCGATCTACAAGATGGACTCCTACGACTTCACCTGCACCGGCGTCTTCACGACCAGGACGCCGACGGACGCCTACCGCGGCGCGGGGCGCCCCGAGGCGACGTACGCCATCGAACGGATCATGGACGACCTGGCCGTCGAACTCGGCCTGGATCCGGTGGAGTTGCGGCGCCGCAACTGGATCGGGCACGAGGAGTTCCCGTACACCTCGATCGCGGGTCTGACCTACGACAGCGGCAACTACGAGGCCGCCACGGACAAGGCCCTCTCGCTGTTCGACTACGACAAGCTGCGGGCGGAGCAGGCGGACCGCAACCGCCGCGGGGACTCCGTCCGCCTCGGCATCGGTGTGTCGACGTACACCGAGATGTGCGGGCTCGCGCCGAGCCGGGTGCTGCGGGACCTGCGGTACGCGGCCGGCGGCTGGGAGGCGGCGAGCATCCGCATGCTGCCCACCGGCAAGGTCGAGGTGGTCACCGGCACCAGCCCGCACGGACAGGGCCATGTGACCTGCTGGAGCCAGATCGCCGCCGATGTGCTGGGCGTGCCGTTCGAGGACGTCGAGGTGGTGCACGGCGACACCAAGGCGTCCCCGCAGGGCATGGACACCTACGGCTCGCGGTCGCTCGTGGTGGGCGGGACCGCCGTCCACAGCGCCGCCGAGAAGGTCGTCGCCAAGGCGCGGAAGGTGGCCGCCCACCTCCTCGAAGCCAGCGAGCAGGACCTGGACTTCTCGGACGGTGTGTTCTCCGTCAAGGGCTCCCCGGACGCCCGCAAGACGATCCAGGAGGTCGCCTTCGAGACGTTCACCTCGCACGACCTGCCGGACGGCTTCGAGCCCACCATCAACGCCGAGCATCTGATCGACCCGGACAACTTCTCCTACCCCCACGGCACCCATCTGTGCGCCGTCGAGGTGGACACCGAGACGGGACAGACACACATCCGCTCCTACGTCTGCGTCGACGACGTCGGCAAGGTCATCAACCCGATGATCGTCGAGGGGCAGGTGCACGGCGGTCTCGCGCAGGGCATCGCGCAGGCGCTGTACGAGGAGGCCGTCTACGACGACGAGGGCAACCTGGTCTCCGGCACGATGACCGACTACTTCGTGCCGTCGGCGGCGGACCTGCCCGAGTTCACGACCGAGCGGACCGAGACGCCCGCCACCTCCAATCCCCTCGGGGTCAAGGGAGTCGGCGAGGCCGGGACCATCGCGTCGACGCCCGCGGTGGTCAACGCGATCGTGGACGCGCTGCGCCCCCTGGGGGTCCAGGACATCCGTATGCCCTGCACACCCGAGCGGGTGTGGCGAGCGGTGAGGGAGGCCCAGGCATGATTCCTCCGGCATTCGACTACGCCCGGCCGGACAGCGTCGACGAGGCGGTGGGCCTGCTGGCGGGCGCCGGCGAGGAGGCCAAGGTGCTGGCCGGCGGGCAGAGCCTGCTGCCGCTCTTGAGGCTGCGGCTGGCCTTCCCCGAGCTGGTCGTGGACGTCGGCCGCATCCCCGAGCTGCGCGGGGTGCGCGAGGACGGGGACACCCTCGTCATCGGCGCGATGACCACGCACCACGACGTCATCCACGATCCGCTGGTGCGCCGGCACGCGGCCCTGCTGGCGTCCGCGACGGCGACCGTGGCGGATCCCGCGGTACGCCACCGGGGCACCCTCGGCGGCTCGCTCGCGCACGCCGACCCGGCCGCGGACCTGCCCGGGGTGGTGCTGGCACTCGACGGTGAGCTGGTGGCGCAGGGACCGGGCGGGCGGCGCACCATCCCGGCCCGTGACTTCTTCGTCGACTACCTGCAGACCGCCCTCGCGCCCGACGAGCTCCTGGTCGAGGTGCGGTTGCCCAAGGCGGACGACTGGGGCTTCCACTACGAGAAGTTCCACCGGGTGGCCCAGGCCTACGCGATCGTCGGCGTGGCCGCGCTCGTGCGGCGCGACGACGGGCACATCGCCGAGGCACGGGTCGGCCTGACCAACATGGGCTCGACCCCGCTGCGGGCCGCGGCGGCCGAGGCGGCCCTGGTCGGTGCCGGGGACGCCGAGTCCGTGGCGCGGGCCACGGAGGCGGCGGCCGAGGGGGCGCGCCCGGCGCAGGACATGTCGGCGTCCGTCGAGTACCGCGAGCACCTGGCGCGGGTGCTCACCAGGCGGGCGGTCCTGGCCGCCGCCGGAATGGGGTGAGCGGCGATCAGCGACAAGCAGGACCCGGTCGCGGACGTCGACGGTCCGGAGGGGATCCGGACCCGCCTGGAGGCGACGGGCTACCTCGTCGACGACGGGCTGGCGACGGCCTGCTTCCTGGCCCTGCGGCTGCACCGGCCGATCTTCTGCGAGGGCGACGCGGGCGTGGGCAAGACCGCGCTGGCGTCCGCCCTCGCCCAGGCGCTCGGCGCGCCGCTGATCCGGCTGCAGTGCCATGAGGGCATCGACGCCTCGCAGGCGCTCTATGACTGGGACTTCCCCCGTCAGCTGCTGCATCTGCGGGCCGCGGAGGCGGCCGGGGTGAGGGACGCCGAGCGTCTGGAGGGCGAGCTGTACGACCGGCGCTTCCTGGTCGCCCGGCCGCTGCTGAAGGCGCTGGAGACCCAGCCGTCGGTGCTCCTCGTCGACGAGATCGACCGCGCCGACGACGAGTTCGAGGCGTTCCTGCTGGAGCTGCTGTCGGAGTTCTCGGTCACGATCCCGGAGCTGGGCACCCTGCGCGCCGAGGTGCCTCCCGTGGTGGTGCTGACCTCCAACCGCACCCGCGAGGTGCACGACGCGCTCAAGCGGCGCTGTCTGTACCACTGGTTCGACCACCCCGGCTTCGCCCGCGAACTGGCCATCGTACGGCGGAGGTTGCCCGGTGTGTCGGCGCGGCTTGCGGAGCAGGTGACCGCGCTGGTGCAGGCCCTGCGGTCGCAGGAGCTGCTCAAACCGCCGGGGGTCGCCGAGACGATCGACTGGGCCGAGGCCCTGGACGCACTCGGTGCGACCGAGGTGGACGCGGAGCTCGCGGTGGCGACGCTCGGTTCGGTCCTGAAGTACCGCGAGGACGCCGAACGGGCACGAGGCCTCGATCTGGCGTCGGTCCTCGCGGCGCGGGGGGCGTGAGCGACATGGCCGAGGGCGCACGGTGGGCCGACGACGGGGGGCGGGGGCGTGGGGACGGGCGGGGGATGGACGGTGGGGGCCGGGGACGCGCGCCGGACGACGGGCGCGGGACGGACGACGGGCGCCGGGCGGAAGACGGGGGCCAGGGGCACGCGCCGGACAACGGGCGCGCGCCGGACGACGGGCGCAGGCCGGACGACGGGCGCAGGCCGGACGACGGGCGCCGGGCGGAAGACGGGGGCCGGGGGCACACGCCAGACAACGGGCACAGGTTGGACGACGGGCACGGGGCGGGCGACAGGCACGGGCCGGGCGACGGCAGCCGGGGGCACGCCCCGGACAACGGGCGCACGTCAGACAGCGGGCGTGAGCCGGACGGCGGGCGTGGGCCGGACGGCGGGCGTGGGCCGGACGGCGGGCGGGCTGACGCTGTGCTTCTTGGGTTTGCGCGTGCCCTGCGGGCCGCCGATGTCCATGCGAGTGCCGAGCGGGTGCATGCCTTTCTGGGGGCGGTGGACGAGCTGCGGCCCGGGATGCGGGCGGACGTGTACTGGGCGGGGCGGCTGACGCTGTGCGGCGGGCGGGACGACCTGGAGCGGTACGAGCGGGTGTTCGCCGCGTACTTCGGGGAGCGTGCGCCCGCCGGACGCCGCGCCACGGCCGCTCCCCCGCCCCGGCTGCGGCTCGTCGTACGGGAGGGTTCCGCGCCCGGCACGGCCGCGCGGGGCGAGGAGGGACAGGTGCCGCCGGCGGCCGCACTCGCCAGCGCGTCCGAGGTGCTCCGCCACCGCGATGTCGCCGACCTGGACCCCGTCGAACGGGCCCAACTGCGCCGTCTGCTGGCCGCGTTCGCGCTGCGCGGCGAGGTGCGGCGCAGTGCGCGCCGCCGGCCCGCCCGGCGCGGGGAGGTCGATCCGCACCGCACGGTGCGGGAGCTGCTGCGGCGCGGCGGTGAGCCCGCCCGGCTGCGGCGGCACCGCCGCGCCGAACGGCCGCGGCGGATCGTGCTGCTCGTGGACATCAGCGGTTCGATGGCGCCGTACGCGGACGCGCTGCTGCGGTTCGCGCACGCGGCCACCCGGGGCAGCCGTACGGAGGTGTTCACGATCGGCACCCGGCTGACCCGGGTGACCCGCGAGCTCTCGCACCGCGACCCGGATCTGGCGATGACCGCGCTTGCGGAGGCGGTGCCCGACTGGCGCGGGGGTACTCGGCTCGGGGAGCTGCTGCGGGAGTTCCTCGATCGCTGGGGGCAGCGCGGCATGGCACGCGGGGCGGTCGTGGTGCTGCTGTCCGACGGGTGGGAGCGCGGCGACCCGGAACTGCTCGGGGCGCAGATGCGCCGTCTGCGGCGCCTTGCGCACCGGGTGATCTGGGCCAATCCGCGCAAGGCACGCCCGGGTTATGCGCCGCTGGCCGCGGGGATGGCGGCCGCGCTGCCGAGCGTTGACGCCTTTGTCGAGGGGCACAGCCTGGCGGCGCTGGAGCGGTTGGCGGCGGTGGTGCGCGGGGCCCGGCCGGCCCCCGTGGAAGGAGCGGATCGTGCGTGAGATTCTCCCGGCACTGAGTGAGTGGTATGCGGCGCGGTCCCCCTTCGGGCTCGCGACCGTCGTCGCCGTCAGCCGCAGCGCGCCGCGCGACCCCGGCGCGGCCATGGCGGTGGGGCCCGGCGACGAGGTCGTGGGCAGCGTGTCGGGCGGCTGTGTCGAGGGCGCGGTGTTCGAACTCGCCAAGGAGGTCGTCGCGAGCGGGGAACCGCAGCTGGAGACCTTCGGCTACAGCGACGAGGACGCCTTCGCGGTCGGTCTCACCTGCGGCGGTGAGATCACCCTGCTGATCCGGCCCGTGACACCGGAGACCGATCCGGCCTTCGCGGACGTCGTGGACTCCGTCGCCGCCGGGCGCCCGGTGACCGTGGCGACGGTGACGGACGGGCCGGCGGCCGTCGGCGCCACCCTCGCCGTCTGGCCGGACAGGGTGGCCGGCACCCTGGGCTCGACCGGTCTGGACGTGGCCGTCACCGCCGACGCGCGCGGTGAACTCGCCCTCGGGGCCACGGGGTTGCGCCACTACGGCCCCCGCGGTGAGCGCCGCGAGGACGCGGTCACCGTCTTCCTGCACTCCTTCGCCCCGCCGCCGCGCATGCTGGTGTTCGGCGCGATCGACTACGCGGCCGCGGTCGCCCGTATCGGCAGCTTCCTCGGCTACCGCGTCACGGTGTGCGACGCCCGGCCGGTCTTCGCCACGGCCAAGCGGTTCCCCGACGCCGTGGAGGTGGTCGTCGACTGGCCGCACCGCTATCTGCGCAGCACCGAGACCGACGAGCGCACGGTGATCTGCGTCCTGACCCACGATCCCAAGTTCGATGTGCCGCTGTTGGAGGAGGCGCTGCGCCGGCCGGCCTCGTACATCGGGGCGATGGGCAGCCGCCGTACGCACGACGACCGTCTGAAGCGCCTGGTCGAGGCGGGGCTCACCGAGGCCGAGCTGGCCCGGCTGCGCTCGCCGGTCGGACTCGACCTAGGCGCCCGCACCCCTGAGGAGGTCGCGGTCTCCGTCGCCGCGGAGATCGTCGCGCTGCGCTGGGGCGGTACCGGAGCCCCGCTGGCGGCCACCGGCGGGGCCATCCATCCGTCGACCTGACGCCCGTCGGAGGAATTCATGGAGTGGAGGAAGTCATGGAACTGAACCACGAGTTCACCGTGCCGGTCCCGGTCGACGACGCCTGGCGCACCCTCCTCGACATCGAACGGGTCGCGCCGTGCATGCCCGGGGCGAGCGTCGAGGACTACGACGGCAAGACCGTCACCGGTTCGGTGAAGGTCAAGGTGGGTCCGATCACCGTCACCTACAAGGGCACCGCCGTCTTCGAGGAGCAGGACGAGACGGCGCACCGCATGGTGCTGATCGCCAGCGGCAGGGAGACCCGCGGCCAGGGCACCGCACGCGCCACGGTGACCGGCACCCTGACCGAACGCGACGGCGCCACGTCCGTGTCCGTACGAACGGACCTGACGGTGACCGGCCGCCCGGCCCAATTCGGCCGCGGCGTAATGGCAGAGGTCGGCGACCGCCTCATCGCCCAGTTCTCAGACTGCCTGGCCCAACGAATCGGCGAACCAACGGCGACGGACCGGCCTGCGGCCGGGAGCGAGGGTACGACGGAGTCGGAGGCGGGTGCTGCAGCGGCAGGTGCGGGTACGGCAGGCGCGAAGGAGACACCGCCCGAGACCGAGCCCCTCGACCTCCTACGAGCGGCAGGGGTACCCGTGGCGAAACGAGCGGCGGTGGGAACCGCGGCGGCACTCGTGGTGGCGGTGGTGGCCCTGGGGCTGAGGCGGAAGCGGCGCCATTGATCAGGAACGGGATCTCTGGGTCAGGAACCCGTCCCCCGGTAGTCCTCGATGATCTGCTCCAGGTGGTGCAGTGCCGCCGTAATGCGTTGTGGGTGGTCGCGGAAATACGGGTCCTCCGGCACCGGTAGGGACCCCGCGAGGGCCCAGCCCCGGCCTCGGGCCCAGGTGGCGTCGTCTGCGCCGACCGCCTCCCGGAAGATGTCGCGTGCCGGCGTGGGCAGGAAGGTCCAGGCCGGGTACAGGTCCACTGCCGGGTCGGCCACAGCCAGCGTGCCGAAGTCGATGACCGCGCTGAGTCTGCCGTTGCTGGTCAGGAGGTTGGCCGCGGCGAGGTCGCCGTGGATCCACACCGGTGGCTTCGTCCAGGCGGGCGCGGCGAGCGCCGCGTCCCACACCTCGGCGACCGCGTCGGCGTCGACGAGCCCCGTCCCCCTCAACGCCTCGATCTTGGGCCGCACCCGGGCCTCCGCGGCGATCGAGTCCCGGGGATCGCCGAGGGGCACGCCCCGGAACGCGTTGCTCTGCTCGGGGCCCGGCCCGCCGGTGGCATCGGCGGCCTGGAGTGCGGTGATGAACCCGGCGAGATCGAGGGCGGTGCGGACCGGGTCCACCAGGGCGTCGGAGGTCGCCGTCGTACCGTCCAGCCAGCGATAGACGGACCACGGGTACGGGTACCCCTCGCCGGGCTCACCCTTGGCCAGCGGTTGCGACACGGGCAACGGCAGCTGCGGCGCGAGCCGCGGCAGCCAGCGGTGCTCACGCTCCACCTGGCCGACCCAGTGCGCATAGCGCGGCAGCCGCACGGACAGTTCGTCGCCCAGCCGGAAGGTGGCGTTGTCCATGCCGGACTGCGGCACCGGGGCGACGGGAAGATGGGCCCATTGCGGGAACTGGGCGGCGAGCAGACGGCGTACGAGCGTTTCGTCGATCAGCACGCCGTCCAGTTCACCGGGGAGACGGGCGACGGTCCACCGAATTTCTCATGTGTGAGCCGGCGCGGGATGGGTAGCCGCCGCACAACGGAGGCGCAAGCACCTCCGCTCACACAGCACCTTCTGCGGGAAGGAGGTCCGTGACAGCGCACACTCGCAGCGCCCGGGCCGCTTCCGTTCGCATGGAGCGGCCCGGTCCATGCTGAGGCACGCCGCTCGGATCACCTCTCGCCGCCCGGGAACAGCTCTCCCGGCAGCATGACCAGCGCGAGCACCGCGCCCAGCGCGTACAGGCCCGCGGCTCCCAGCGCGACGGCGTGGAATCCCCGTATGAACTGCGCTCCGCCCGAGGGCTGCCCGGCGACCGCTCCCGCCACCGCGATGCCTATCGCCCCGCCGGTCTGACGTGCGGTGTTGTTCATCGCGGAGGCGAGGCCCGCGCGCTCGGCGGGAACGGACGAGATGGCCGCGGCGACCACCGCCGGGGTCAGGAAGCCCATGCCCGTGCCCCACAGCAGGAACGCGGGCAGCAGGACGAGATACGAGGAGTGCGGCGCGGCCAGGGCCAGGAGCGCCAGTCCCACCACGGCCATCAGGAGGCCCGCGGCGGCCGGCAGGCGCGACCCGATCCGGCTGGTGATGCGTCCTCCGAAGGGCGCGATGACCGCGAGCGGGGCGAACAGCGGGATCACCACGGCGCCCGCGAGCAGCGCGGAGCGGTGCTGGACCGACTGCAGGAACAGCATCAGCACGAACAGCGTGCCGAGCGTGCCCAGGTTCATGATCCCGGCCACCACGTTCGCCGCGTCGAAGACGGGTCGGCGCAGCAGGGCGACGGGGAGCATCGCGGCGTCCCCGCGGCGCCGTTCGACGACGGCCAGCGCGGGCACCGCGAGCACCGCCAGGGCCACGGCGGCGAGCACCTGGGGTGCGCCGGCACCGGCGCGTCCGCCCTCGATGAAGGCGTATGTCGTCGCCGACAGCAGCAGGCCGGCGAGCAGCACACCGGGTACATCGAGACGCCGGGCCCGCTCCCGTCCGCTCTCCCGCACGATCGCCGCGGCCCACACCAGGGCGACCAGCACGATCGGGACGTTCACCAGGAAGATCGCCCGCCAGCCGAGGCCGTCGACCAGTGCGCCGCCGAGCAGCGGGCCCGCGGGCAGGGCCAGGCTGCCGATCCCGGCCCAGACGCCGATCGCCCGCGCCCGCCCGGCGTCGTCGGGGAACGCGCGGCTGATGATGGCGAGCGTGCCCGGCAGCAGCAGGGCCGCGCCCACGCCCTGGACCACGCGGGCGGCGACGAGCACTCCGACGCCGGGCGCGAGTCCGCAGACGAGGGAGCCCGCGCCGAAGACGGCGAGGCCCCACAGGACCACTCGGCGATGCCCGTACAGATCCCCGGCCGTCCCGCTGGTCAGCATCAGCGCGGCGAGCGCCAGCGCATAGCCGTCCACCACCCACTGCAGGCCCCCGACGTCGGTGCCCAGGTCCGCCCCGATGCCGGGCAGCGCGACATTGACGACGGTGACGTCGAGCAGCACCAGGAAGTAGCCCGTGCACATGACGAGCAGGACGGTGCGCGGTGAGCCCTCGTGCCGTGCCGGGCCCACCGCGCGCCGCAGAAGCGTTGCCGGTGATCCAGTCATGGGTCCTTGGTAACAGGCGGGTCTGACAACGCCGCCGCACACCGGGACGATCAGGTGCGCTCGCGGTCGCCGGGTGCCCTGCCCTGCTGCCCCGAAACGGGCGGCCGCCGCGGGGGCAGCCGGTGCAGCCGCACGTCCGTGAGCAGGCCGTTCGCCACGGTGGCGGTCATGTACGTGCAGTGCGGCTGCCGGCGGCGGTCGGTCGGGGAGCCGGGGTTGAGCAGCCGCAGACCGTTCGCCGCGGTGGTGTCCCACGGGATGTGGCTGTGCCCGAAGACCAGCACGTCGGCGTCGGGGAAGCGGGCGGCGCAGCGCTCCTCACGCCCCTTGGCCGCGCCCGTCTCGTGCACGACGGCGAAGCGCAGCCCGTCGAGTTCGGCGTATGCGACCTCGGGCAGCCGGGCCCGCAGCGCCGGCCCGTCGTTGTTGCCGTAGACGGCGACGAGCCTGCTGGAGCGCGCCTCCAGCAGGTCGAGGGTGTCGGTGTCGACCCAGTCCCCGGCGTGGAACACCACGTCGGCGCGCGGGAGTTCGTCCAGCAGCCGGGCGGGCAGCTCCTTGGCACGCTTGGGCAGATGGGTGTCGGTCGTCAGCAGAAGGCGCACGACAGCAGCGTAGGCAGCACACACCTTCCGCGGCGGTCAGGGCTTGCGGCCGACCCCGCACCACATGGGCAGTCCGGGCGCGGGCGTGTCGTCGGGGCCGGGGCGCCAGTCGGGGAGTTCGACGACGCCCGGGGCGAGGAGTTCCGTCCCGTCGAAGAAGCGCTGGACCTCGTCGCGGGTGCGCGGGGTCGCGCCCGCGTGGTCGGCGGCCCGTTCGTTGTACACCCGCATCGACGCGGCGACCGCCTCGGCCCCGATGTCCGCGGCGGGGTGGGAGAGCACCAGGTGGCTGCCGGGGGCGAGGGCGTCGACGAGGCGCCGGGTGAGGGAGTGGGGGTCGTCCGCGTCGGGCACGTACTGCATGATCGCGACCAGCATGAGCCCCACCGGCTGTGTCAGATCCAGCGTCTCCTGTGCCGCCGTGAGGATCCGGTCGATGTCGCGGACGTCGGCCTGCAGATAGTCCGTCGCCCCTTCCGAGGTACCCACGAGCAGCGCCCGGGCGTGGGCCAGGACGACCGGGTCGTTGTCGACGTAGACCACCCGGGCGCCGGGGTCGAGCCGCTGGGCCACCTCGTGGGTGTTGTCGGCGGCGGGTACGCCGGTGCCGATGTCGAGGAACTGCCGGATGCCGGCCTTTTCGACGAGCTCGCGCACGGCACGGCCGAGGAAGGCCCGGTTGGCCCGGACGGCCGGAACGATCTGCGGATTGGCCGCGGCGGCCAGTTCGGCCGCCTCCTGGTCGGCGAGGTAGTTGTCCCGGCCGCCCAGCCAGGCGTTGTAGACGCGCGCCGGGTGCGCCACGGTGGAGTCCACCGCCGCTATGCCGCCCGTCGGATGCTCGTGCATAAGGATCCGCTCCCCTGACCGCCGTGTTCCTGTCGGTGGACACCGTAATCCAACATGCTTGGTGACAGGCCAAGTTGGCGGGACTTCAAGGTGATCTACAGGTAAAACTGTTCAGCCTGAGCTGGACAGTTTCCCTGTGCGGTTCTACGGTGGACGCATGAACGGGAAGGCAACCGACCCGGCCGAGGGCGTCTCCGACTCCGCCGCCCGCGCGGCACGCGACCTGCGGGTCGTGCTCAGCAGGCTGCGCCGCCGCATCAGGGAGGTCGCCCAGGGCGACGAGCTCACGCCTCCGCAGGTCTCAGCCCTCACCCTGGTCGCCAAGCACGGGGCCGCCACGGCCAGTGCGCTGGCGGTGGCCGAGGGCGTACGGCCGCAGTCGATGGCCACCACGCTCGCCGCCCTGGACCGGCACGGTCTGATCCGGCGCAGTCCCGACCCCGACGACGGCCGCCGTCAGCTCGTGACGCTGACCGACGCGGGCGTGAGCCGTGTCGAGGGCGACCGCCAGGCGCGCGAGGAGTGGCTGGCCCGGGCCCTGCAGGACCGCTTCACCGAGGACGAGCGGCAGACGGTCCTTCAGGGGCTGGCCCTGCTGGAGCGCCTCACACAGCAGTGACGCCCCCTCTTGCCGGCCGCCGCCGCGCCCGACCGTTCACCGAGCACACGCGCACCCCCTGAACACCCCCCTGAAAGGCCTGGTCCATGACCGTCACCGCCCTCGACCCCCGCACCGCCCTCGTGGTGATCGACCTCCAGAACGGCATCGTCGGAGCACCCACCCAGCCGTACTCCGGACCCGAGGTGGTCAGCCGTACGGCCCAGCTCGCCGACGCATTCCGGGCCCGTGACCTGCCCGTGGTCCTGGTCCGGGTCTCCTTCGCCGAGGACGGCGCGGACGCCGTCCCGGGCCGCAACGAGGCCTCCGGCCCGGCCGGAACCCGCCCCGAGGGCTGGGACGTCGTCGTCGACGAACTGTCCGGCCACCCCGGCGACATCACCATCACCAAGCGCAACTGGGGTGCCTTCCACGGCACCGGTCTGGACGTCCAGCTGCGCCGCCGCGGTGTCACCCAGATCGTGCTGACGGGCATCGCCACCAGCATCGGCGTGGAGTCCACCGCCCGCGCCGCCCACGAGCACGGCTACCACGTCACGCTCGCCACCGACGCCATGAGCGACATGAACGCCGACGCCCACCACAACAGCATCGAGCGCATCTTCCCGCGCCTGGGTGAGCGCGGCACCACGGCCGAGATTCTCGAGCTGCTGGCCAAGACGCATGGCTGACGGGCCCCTTCACAGGGTCTGACGGAGGGTCCGGAGTGGGGCGAAGCGCCCGTCGGAGATAGGCTCGGGCCAACCCGCACCCACACCACGGCGAGCGACCCGAGGGGGCCCGGAGCCCGATGCCGGTCAAGGTCAGCGTCATCGTCCCCGTCTACAACCCGGGGCCCTACATCGAGGAGTGCATCTCCTCGTTGCTCAGGCAGTCCCTGCCACCCGACGAGTACGAGGTCGTCTTCGTCGACGACGGTTCCACCGATCAGACCCCGGCCCGCCTCGACGCGCTCGCCGCGAAGGAGCCGCGGGTCCGGGTGATCCACCAGGAGAACTCCGGCTGGTCGGGCAAGCCGCGCAACGTCGGCATCGCCGCCTCCAGCGGCGAGTACGTCATGTTCGTCGACAACGACGACCACCTCGGCGACGAGGCCCTGGAGCGGATGTACGGCTACGGCGTGGCGAACGGCGCCGACGTCGTGATCGGCAAGATGGCCGGGCAGGGCCGCAACGTCCCGGTGGAGCTGTTCCGCCACAACCGGCCGCGCGCCTCCGTCGCGGACGCCCCGCTCATCGACAGCCTCACCCCGCACAAGATGTTCCGCCGGGCCTTCCTCGACGAGATCGGCCTGCGCTTCCCCGAGGGCAGGAGGCGGCTCGAGGACCATGTCTTCGTGACGGAGGCCTTCCTGCGCGCGGCGAACGTCTCCGTCATCGGGGACTACGTCTGCTACTACCACGTCCGCCGGGACGACGCCTCCAACGCGGGCTTCCAGCCCTTCGACCCGATCGGGTACTTCAAGAACCTGCGGGAGGCGCTGGACGTCGTCGAGCGGTACACCGAGCCGGGCCCGGTGCGCGACAGCCTCTACCGGCGCTGGCTGCGGGTGGAGATGGTGGAGCGCATGCGCGGCCGGCGTCTGCTCGCCAAACCCGACGACTACCGGCGCAAGCAGTTCGAGGAGATCCACCAGGTCGTCACCGAGCGCTTCGGCCCCGGTGTCGCCCCCGGCCTGCAGCCCACGCAGCAGGTCGTTGCGGCGCTGATCAGGGCGGACCGCTACGACGACGTCGTGGCCTTCGCCGAGTGGGAGGTCGGGCTCAAGGCCACGGCCACACCCGGGGAGCTGCGGTGGCGGGACGGCAGGCTGTGCTTCGACTTCACGGTCGAACTGAGCGCGGGCGGCGCGCCGTTGACGTTCCCGGGCGGTGCCTCCCCCACCCCGCTGGACGGTCCGCCGAAGGACGTCGACGAGGCGATCGCCTGGGTGGGCGCCGACACCGTCGCCCGGTTCGGCCAGGCCACCCTGGACCTGGTGGTGCGCGAACGCTCCAGCGCCGCCCAGTACTTCCAGCCGGTCGAGCTCACCCGGGAGATCGTGCCGGTCGAGGACAGCGGCCGCGTCCGGCTGGTGCTGCGCGGCACGGCCACCGTCGACCCGGCCGCCGCGGTGGACGGCGCGCCCCTCCGCGTCGGTCTGTGGGACACCTACGCCCGCGTCAGAGTGGGCGGTTGGAGCAAGGAGACCCGCGTCGGCCCGGGCCCGCGCAAGGCCAGGGCCGCCCTGTCCGCCGCCGTCGTGGGCGGCCGTGTGGTCCTGCCGTACTGGACCGACCAGCACGGCAATCTCTCGCTGGACGTCGACCGCGCGAGCAAACGGCTGGGGCTCGGCCGCCTCGACGCCTCGTCTGTGGACGTGTCGGGCAACCGGCTGCGCGCGCCGCTGCCGCTGCATGTCCCGGCCGGTACGGCGGCGCTGCTGCGGCTCACCTCGTCCGAGAGATCGGTCGAGGTGCCGGGCACGCTCTCCCCTGCCGGGGACGGGGCCGTACTGGAAGCGGCCCTGTCGGTCGCCGACCTGAGCGGCGCGACCTGGCGGGCCGCCCTGTGCGCGGCCCCCGACGCCGCCGAGCGGCGCTTCCTCTCCCTGCCACTGGCCCTTCGTGCGGACGCGCACACGGTCAAGGTGGCACGGCCTCCGCGGCCCTCGCTGCTACGGCGAGCGGCCCGCAAGGCGCGGCGGACCCTCGCCGGAGTGCTGGGCCGGCGCAATGTTCCGAAGACCAGAGCTGGAAAGGCGTGACAGATTGCGATCACTGGGGATAGAGGGCGCCTGGGCCCTCGAACCGAAGGTCTTCCCGGACGAGCGGGGCAGCTTCCACGAGTGGTACCGCGGGGCTGAGTTCCGCGAGGCCACCGGGTACGACCTGTCCCTGAAGCAGGCCAACTGCTCGGTCTCCCGGTGGGGCGTGGTGCGCGGCGTGCACTTCGCCGACGTGCCGCCCGGACAGGCCAAGTACGTCACCTGCATCCGGGGCGCGATCCTCGACGTGGTGGTGGATCTGCGCGTCGACTCGCCCACCTTCGCGCAGTGGGAGGCGGTGCGCCTCGACGACGACACCCGGCACGCGCTGTTCATCGCCGAGGGGCTCGGGCACGCCTTCATGGCCCTGACCGACGACGCCACCGTGGTGTATCTGACGTCGGAGGGCTACGCGCCGGAGCGTGAGCACTGTGTGCACGCCCTGGACCCGGAGCTCGGCATCACCTGGCCCGAGGGCATCCGCCCGCTGCTGTCCCCGAAGGACGCCGAGGCCCCGACCCTGGCCGAGGCGCAGCGGGACGGACTGCTGCCGTCGTACGCGGACTGCACCGCCTACTACGAGAAGTTGCGCGGCGAGGTCAGCGACTGACCGCGAACGGCTCCAGGGCCGAGCTCAGCGCCTTCCAGCCGCGGGCTCGGCTCAGGCCGCGGTTGCGGGCGCGCACCAGGGGCCGCCAGAAGTCGGCTCCCATCAGCGTCTCCGGCTTGACCGCCTTGACCCGCTCCAGGACCGCCTCGGGCACCTTCTGCGGGTCGGGCACGTCGAACTCGGCCATGATCTCGTCGTACTTGTCCTTGAGCACGGTGTTCTTGTGGTCCGCGCCGAAGACGACCAGCTGGCCGGTGGGCTGGGTGTCGACGAGGACGGTCACCAGGTCGGGGCGGTAGCGGCCCAGGATCTCGATGACCTTGTAGACGTCGCCGGTCCAGGCCGTGGTGTGCCGGTCGCGGGCCGCCTCGTCGATGCTGCGCGGCAGCATGTCGTCGAAGACGATCACGCTGGACCAGTCGGCGTGCTTCTCGATGTTGATGAAGTCCCGCAGTGCGTACTCGAAGAGGTGCATGCCGTCGATGAACGCCAGGTCCAGCGTGGTACGCCGCCAGTATCCGAAGGGGGCGCGGCCCCGCCGCAGATTGCGCACGGGGTGCCGGCCGCCGCGCAGATGCTGCAGGGGGTTGTCGCGGGCGAAGAAGTCGTCACTGGTGGCCTTCACCAGGTGGACGTCGCACTTGATCTCCGTGACCACCTTGAACGCGGGGTCGACCGCGATGCTGGGAACCCGCGACAGCTTCAGGGAGCGGCCGTCGTTGACGCCGATCTCCAGGTAGTTGCGGTTGGCGGTGGCCTTGTGCAGTTCCCGCAGGAACTCATGGCGTTTCACGAAGGGACTCCTTGCGGATCAGGGGAAGGGCATCGCGCAGGGCGGACTGCCAGTCGCGCAGGGGCGGCAGGCCGAGTTCCTGCCAGCGGCCGTGGGCCAGGGCGCTGTACGCGGGACGGGGAGCGGGCCGGGGAAAGGCCTCGCTGCCGACGGGCCGTACCCGGGCGGGATCGGCGCCCAGGCCGCTGAAGACCTCGCGGGCCAGTTCGTACCAGCTGGCCTCGCCGGAGCCGGTGGCGTGGAAGACACCGCTCGCACCGCGGCCCAGGTGCGGGCCCAGGTCGGCCAGCCGTGCGGCGACGTCCGCGCTCCAGGTGGGCTGCCCGCGCTGGTCGTGGACGACGTCGAGGGTGTCGCGGCGGGACTCCAGGTCGATCATCGTGCGGACGAAACTACGCCCGTGGACCCCGTAGAGCCAAGCGGTTCGCACGATTGCGCTCGATGTGGGGAGTTCCTTCGCGACGGCCTGTTCCCCGGCGAGTTTGGTGCGGCCGTAGGCGGTGCGTGGGGCGGTGGGATGGTCCTCCGGATACGGGGTGCGGGCGTCGCCCGCGAAGACGTAGTCGGTGGAGATGTGGATCATGCGGGCGCCGTGCGTCGCACAGGCGCGGGCGAGGTGGCCGGGCCCGTCACCGTTGATGCGCAGGGCCCGCTCCTCGTCGCTCTCGGCGTCGTCGACAGCGGTGTACGCCGCGCAGTTGACCACCAGGTCGGGCCGGTGCTCGGCCAACGCGCCCTCGACGGCGTCCTGTTGGGTGATGTCGAGGGCCGCGTGGTCCAGGCCCGTCACATCCTCGCCGCGCCGGGTCAGCTCCTCGACCGTGTCCCGGCCGAGCATGCCGCCGGCGCCGGTCACCAGCCACCTCATGCCGACCGCTCCTTCAACGGTTGCCACCAGGCTCGGTTCTCGCGGTACCAATCGACCGTCTCGGCAAGGCCGGTGGTGAAGTCGTGGCGGGGGCGGTAGCCCAGCTCGTCGCGGGCCTTGCTCCAGTCGACCGAGTAGCGCAGATCGTGGCCCTTGCGGTCGGCGACGTACTCCACCCGATCCCAGCCCGCCCCGCACGCCTCGAGCAGCAGCCCGGTCAGCTCCTTGTTGGACAGCTCGGTGCCGCCGCCGATGTTGTACACCTCGCCCGGCCGGCCCTTGCTGCGTACCAGGTCGATGCCGTGGCAGTGGTCCTCCACGTGCAGCCAGTCCCGCACGTTCAGGCCCTCGCCGTACAGCGGCACCGTCTTGCCGTCGAGGAGGTTGGTGACGAACAGCGGGATGACCTTCTCCGGGTATTGGTGGGGGCCGTAGTTGTTGGAGCAGCGGGTGACGCGCACGTCCAGGCCGTGGGTGCGGTGGTAGGCCAGGGCGAGCAGGTCGGAGGAGGCCTTGGAGGCGGAGTAGGGGGAGTTGGGGGCCAGCGGGTGCTCCTCGGGCCAGGACCCGGACGGGATGGAGCCGTAGACCTCGTCGGTGGAGATGTGCACGAAGGGGCCCACCCGGTGGCGCAGGGCGGCGTCCAGCAGCACCTGGGTGCCCACCACGTTGGTCAGGACGAAGTCGGTGGCGCCGGCGATCGAGCGGTCCACATGGGACTCGGCCGCGAAGTGCACCACCTGGTCGGCGTCGGCCATCAGCTTGTCGACCAGGTCCGCGTCGCGGATGTCGCCCTGCACGAACTGCAGGCGGGGGTCGTCGAGATCGAGGTTGGTGAGGTTGCCGGCGTAGGTGAGCTTGTCCAGCACCGTGATGCGCAGCCCGTCGGACGCGCCGGGGGCCAGCAGGGTGCGGACGTAGCAGGAGCCGATGAAGCCGGCCGCGCCGGTGACGAGAAGGTTCATGTGTGGATCTGCACCTTGCTGTGATCGCCGAGGACCAGTCGGTGGGCACTGGGGACATTGGGGGCCGGCGTCACTTCGGCGTGCCGGCCGATCAGGGAGTTCTCGATCCGTCCCACGCCGTGGATCGAGGAGTCGCGCAGCACGATGGAGAACTCCACCTCGCTGTCGGTGATACGGCAGTTCTCCGCGACGGAGGTGAAGGGGCCGACGTAGGAGTCCTCGACGACGGTGTCCGCGCCGATCACGGCCGGGCCGACGATGCGTGAGCGCACGATCCGTGCGCCCTCCTCGACGACCACGCGCCCGATCGTCTCGGAGTCCTCGTCCACCTCGCCGTCGATGCGCTGGTCGAGGCCTTCCAGGACCGTGCGGTTGACCTCCAGCATGTCGACGACGTTGCCGGTGTCCTTCCAGTACCCCTCGATCACGGTGCAGCGCACGTCGGCCCGCTTGTCGATCAGGTGCTGGATGGCGTGGGTGATCTCCAGCTCGCCGCGCCAGGACGGCCGGATCTCGCGCACGGCGTCGTGGATGAGGGGCGTGAACATGTAGACGCCGACCAGGGCGAGGTCGCTCTTGGGTTCCTTCGGCTTCTCCTCCAGGCCGACGACCTGGCCCGTGGCGTCGAGTTCGGCGACTCCGAACGCCCGCGGGTCGGCCACCTTGGTGAGCAGGATCTGGGCGTCGGGGCGGTTGCGGCGGAACTCGTCCACGAGGGCCGAGATGCCGCCGACGATGAAGTTGTCGCCCAGGTACATCACGAAGTCGTCGTCGCCGAGCCAGTCCCGCGCGATCAGTACCGCGTGGGCCAGCCCGAGGGGCCGCTCCTGGGGGATGTAGGTGATCTCCAGACCGAACTTGGATCCGTCGCCGACGGCTTCCTGGATCTCGGCGGCGGTGTCCCCGACGATGACGCCGACGTCGGTGATGCCCGCCTCGGCGATGGATTCGAGGCCGTAGAAGAGCACGGCCTTGTTGGCCACGGGCACGAGCTGTTTGGCCGATGTGTGCGTGATCGGCCTCAATCGGGTACCGGCGCCGCCGGACAGCACGAGAGCCTTCATCTGCTTCACCCTAGCGTCGATCACCATAAAGCGACTGTTTGTATGGTGGCTTCCTGGTTACGACCGTACTGCGCCGGGTCGGCCGCCGAGCGGCGGTCCTGGACCGTTCGGGTCGGGCCGGCCTCAGGTGGGTCTGACGTCCGGTCAGCACCGCCTGCCCGGACATCTCCTGCCGCTCATGACGGCAGCCGTCACGACCGGTCGATCGGGTACTCCGCCCACACCTGTTTGCCGCCGCTGACCGGTACGGTCCCCCAGGTCTCCGACATCGCCTCGACGAGCAGGATGCCCCGCCCTCCGGTGGCCTCCCAGCCGATGCTGGTCGGCTTCACGGGCGTGCGGGGCGAGGAGTCCGTGACCGAGACACGCACCCGGTCGTCGAGGAGCGTGAGATCGAGGCGGACCTGGCCGTCGGTGTGCACGAGGGCGTTGGTGGCGAGCTCGGAGACGATCAGCAGCACGGCGTCCGTGTCGTCCCGGCCCACACCCCAGGCCCGCAGGGTGCGACGGGTGAAGCGGCGGGTGTGCCCGACGGCCTCGGGGACGCGCCACACCGTCCAGCTCTCGCGCTGCGGTCGCAGCGTCATGCCGTCGTAGCGCAGCAGGAGGAGGGCGACGTCGTCGCTGCGCTGGGCGTTGCCGAGGAGCGCGTCGGCGACCAGGCCGAGGTGGGCGGGGTCGGACAGCGACAGTTCGTGGGCCAGGCGGTCGATCCCGTCGTCGATGTCCGCCTCGGCGGACTCCACCAGTCCGTCCGTGGTCAGCGCGACCACCGTGCCGGGCTGCAGCCGCAGCACGCTCATCGGGAAGTCGGCCTGCGCCACCACACCGAGCGGCGGTCCGCCCTCCGCCTCGGGGACGGTCGTGCCGCCGTCCGGGTGGCGCAGCACCGGCGGCAGATGTCCGGCACGGACGTACCAGGCGGAGCCCTCCTCCATGTCGACGTCGACATAGCAGCAGGTGGCGAAGAGGTCGGTCTCCATGTCCATCAGCAGCCGGTTGGCGTGCGAGACGACCACGTCCGGCGGGTGTCCCTCCACGGCGTAGGCGCGCAGAGCGGTGCGCATCTGGCCCATGAGGGTGGCGGCGGCCGCGCTGTGGCCCTGGACGTCGCCGATGACGAGGGCGACGTGGTTGTCGGGCAGCGGGATCACGTCGTACCAGTCGCCGCCGACCTCCAGACCGGCGGTGGTGGGCAGATAGCGGGCGACGGCGACCGCGCCGGGCAGTTCGGGCAGGCGGCGCGGCAGCAGCTGGCGCTGGAGCATGCCGACTAGTTCGTGCTCGGCGTCGAAGGCCTGGGCGCGCATCAGGGCCTGGCCCGCGAGGCCCGCCGAGGCGGTGAGCAGGGCGCGTTCGTCGGGGCCGAAGTCGTGCGGGGTGTCCCAGCCGATCAGACAGGCGCCGGCCATGCGGTTGCCGGCGGGCAGCGGCAGGACGGCGAGGCCGCCGGGGCCGACATCGGCCAGGGCGGGTTCCAGGGCGGTGCCGGCGGGCCAGATGTGGGCGCGGCCCTCGCTCAGGGCGGCGGCGAGGGTGGGCATGGCGCGCACGGGGGCGTCGGGCCACTCGGAGCGCCACTCCAGGCGCCACAGCTCGGGCCAGGCCTCCGGTTCGGGCGGGTCGAGGACCGTGACGACGAGCCGGTCGCCCTCCAGCTCGGCGAGCGCGATCCGGTCGGCCTGCAGCGGGCGGCGCAGGGCGGAGACCACGGCCTGGCTGACGTCGCGGACGGTACCGGCGGTGGCGAGCTTCGCGGCGAGGCGCTGGACGCGGGCCACGTCGGTGACGTCGGAGCGCAGCGTGGAGGCGTCGGCGACCGTGCCCTCCAGCCGGGCGGACCGGCCCTCGCCGCCGGACTGCAGGCGTCCGCGCAGCCGCAGCCACTTCGGCGGGCCGGAGGGCTGCAGCACCCGGAACTCCAGCTCGCGGTCGCCGAGGGACATGTGGTCGGCCTCGACGACGGACATCAGCGCGGGCAGGTCCTCCGGCACGGTCAGGCCGAGCAGGGTCTCCACCTTGCCGTCGAACTCGGCGCGGTCGAGGGCGAACAGCTCCAGGATGTCGTCGCCGACCGCGATGCGGCCGCTGTCCATGGCGAGGCTGAACGCGTCGGCGGGCAGCTCACCGCGCTCCGGCGATCCGACCCGGACGGGGCCGCCGACCGCGTCGGCGATCAGCTCCAGGCACTTGCGGTCCTCGGTGTCGAAGCCGTCGGGCCGTTCGCTGACGGCCAGCAGACAGCCGCCGCTCTTGTCGTCGGCGGGCAACGGCAGCACCGCGAGAAAGAAGTCCCGCACCTGCTCGCGGCGCTCCTCGCCGTCCTCGGCCGGATCCTCCGGGCCGAGCCAGACCTGGCTTCCGGACCGATGACTCTCGGCCACCGGGGAGCAGCCGGAGCGGGCGTAGGCCTCGCGCAGGCCGAACATCGTCCTCGGGACGCCCGCCGACTCGGCCAGGCACAGCAGGTCACGGTCCTCCCCCAGCGCGTACACCGCGACGAAGGCCGCTCCGGCGAAGACGAGGGCCTGTTCCAGGACGCGGCGCACCCGATCGGGTGAGGAGGGACCGGACGTGAGCGCTTTCAGGGCACCTTCGGCACGCAGCGCTCCGCTTCTGCGACCCTCAGCACCCTCACTGACCACGTCCGCAATTACAGCGCGTATGGGCCGCCTGCGCAGCCCCTGTGCGCATTCCGTGGCGGGCGCCGCAAACCGTCCACTCGAAACGCGCCGAACATGTCTTGACGCATGCGTATCGCACGGTGTTCTCGTGACAGCCGTGACTGTCCGTCGCCGTGGCCCGGCTGGAAAGGTCGGAGCCGGGCCACGGAGGGGGACGCATGGACAAGCGCTACGAGGTGTACGCGCTCGCTGACAGACACTTCTACGAGACACCGGACCGGCTCGTCGCGGGCGGGCGGCAGGAGGAGCGCTCGTTCGAGACCGCCCGCCGCCGGGTGCCGGAGGGCTGGGCGTCGGGGCGGATCGGCGACTGGCTGGCGCTGACGCCGCTCGGCGCCGACGGCACACCGCTGCCGGGCCCCGCCCAGGGGTGGAAGATCCACGCCTCGGCCACGCGGGCCGACGCGGAGCGGGTCGCCGCGACCGTGTGGGACTACTGCGTGCCGCGCCGGATCCCGTTCAAGTTCGTGCCCGCCCCGCACCTGCTGCATCTGCGCAACACCAAGTACGCCGGCCGCGACACCAGCGGCAAGTTCGTCACCGTCTACCCGGCCGACGAGGAGCAGCTGCACCGGGTGATGCGCGAACTGGGCCGGCTGCTGGAGGGCTGCGAGGGGCCGTACATCCTCACCGATCTGCGCTGGTACGACGGTCCCCTCTATGTCCGCTACGGCGCCTTCGCGCGGACCTTCACCGTCGACGAGCGGGGCTCGCTCGTGCCGGCGGTGCGCGACGGCGAGGGCCGGCTGGTGCCGGACCGGCGGGCGCCGTCCTTCCAGGTGCCGGAGTGGGTGACACTGCCCGCGTTCCTCGCACCGCATCTCGCGGCCCGCAACACCACGACGGTGGGCGAGCTGCCGTACCGCATCGAGAAGGCACTGCACTTCTCCAACGGCGGCGGTGTGTACGCCGGCACCGACACCCGGGACGGCAGCCGGGTCGTGCTGAAGGAGGGGCGGCCGCATGCGGGGCTGGCCGCCGACGGGGCGGACGCGATCACCCGGCTGCGGCGCGAGAAGGAGGCTCTGGAGCGGGTGGCGGGCACGGGTGTGGTGCCGGAGGTGCGGGACTGGTTCACCCTCGGCGACCACCGGTTCCTGGTGATGGACTTCGTCGAGGGGCGCCCGCTCAACTCGATGTTCGCCGAGCGTCATCCGCTGCTCACGCCGGACCCGGACCCGGACGCCATCGCGCGCTACACGGCGTGGGCGGTGCGCATCCACGGGGCGGTGGAGCGCGCGGTGCAGGCGCTGCACGAGCGCGGGCTCGTCTTCAACGACCTGCACGTCTTCAACATCATGGTCGCGCCGGACGACGAGTCCGTGTTCCTGATCGACTTCGAGGCGGCGGCGCCCGCCGCGGAGAACGGCCGCCAAGTCGTCGCCCACCCGGGCTTCTTCGCACCGCCCGACCGGACCGGCACCGACGTCGACCGCTATGCCCTGGCCTGCTTACGGCTCGCGCTGTTCCTGCCCGTCACCACCCTGTTCGTGGTCGACCGGGGCAAGGCGGCGCATCTGGCCGAGGTGATCGCGGAGCAATTCCCGGACGTACCACGGGAGTTCCTGGACGAGGCGGTCGCGGAGATCACCCGGGACGCAGGGGTGGGTGCCCCCGCGTTCGTGCGGCCCTCCGACTGGCCCCGCAGCCGCGACTCGATGGTCAGGGCGATCCTCGCCTCCGCCACCCCCGAGCGCGAGGACCGGCTCTTCCCGGGCGACATCGCCCAGTTCGAGGACGGCGGCGGGCTCGGGCTCGCCCATGGCGCGGCCGGGGTGCTGTACGCGCTGGCCGGGACCGGAGCCGAGCGGTACGAGGAGGGCGAGCGCTGGCTCCTGGACCGCACGGACCCGCCGCCGGCCGGCACCCCGCTCGGGCTGTACGACGGACTCGCGGGCGTGGCCCATGTCCTGGACCGGCTCGGCCACCGGCAGCGGGCCCTCGACCTGGTCGGGACCATCCTCGCCGAGAGGTGGCAGAACCTCTCCTGGGACCTGCGGGGCGGACTGGCCGGACTCGGCCTGGTCCTCGGTGAACTCGCGGACAGCACAGGCGAGTCGGAGCTGCGCGAGCGGGCCGAGGAGGCGGCGGACCTTCTCGTACGGCGCCTTGCCGAGCCGCGCCCCGAGCCGCGCCGTCGGCGGGCCGGGCTGCTGCGGGGCGCGACCGGGCCCGCGCTGTTCCTGCTGCGGCAGTACGAACGGACCGGTGGGGAACGGCTGTTGGCGGCGGCGCGCGAGGCGTTGAGCCGGGATCTGGAGTGCTGCGTCGTCCAGAAGAGCGGCGGCCTGGAGGTCGACGAAGGCTGGCGGACCATGCCGTACCTCGGCGACGGCAGTGTGGGCGTGGGCATGGTCCTCGACGACTTCGCCGCGCACGCGGACGACGCGGAGTTCGACACGGCGCGGGCCGGCATCCTCACCGCCGCCACCTCCCGCTTCTACGCACAGCCCGGCCTCTTCCAGGGCCGCGCCGGGATGATCCTGCACCTCGGCCGCACCACTCAACCGGCCGCGACGGACCGGCGGTTGGCCGAGCAGATCGACGGCCTCGGCTGGTACGCGATGGCGTACGAGGGCCAACTGGCCTTTCCCGGCCACCAGATGATGCGGCTGTCCATGGACCTCGCCACCGGAACCGCGGGCTGTCTGCTCGCGCTCGACGCGGCCCGCTCGGGCGACGCCCACCTGCCGTTCCTGCCGCCGCTCGGGCGGTCCCCACGACTCGGCTCCGCGATCTGACGGAGTCGTGAACCAACCCCGTCCCCACGGATGGACACACAAGGAAGGACGATTTCATGGCACTTCTCGACCTGCAGACGATGGACTCCGACGAGCAGATGGGCGGCGGTGGCGGCGAAAGCTCGCTCAGCCTGCTCTCCTGTGTCAGCGCGGCGAGCGTCACGCTCTGCCTCTGACCGCGACCGCTGGCCCACGGCTCCGGGCGGTCCGCTCCCTGCGGGGAGGGGCCGCCCGGGACCTGTGCCCTTGCGGTCCTGCACATTTTCGCGATTCCGGATGCGAGGCGGCGGACGGATGACGACCTTGACGACGCGCGCCGCAGATCCCACTACTGCCGTGCTGAACCGCTCCGCCCGGCACAGTGGCATCCGGTGCGCGGCCCTGTGCCTGGTCGGCGCGGCGTCCGCCGGTGCCGCCCTGCTGCTGCCGGCCGCGCTCGGCCGCACCCTCGACCTGCTGCTGGCCCACGCCCCTGCGGGCCGCTGGGTGTTGTACTGCGCGGCACTGGTGCTGCTGGCCGCCCTGCTCGACGCGTGCGAGACCGTGCTCACCGGCACCGTCGACGCCCGGACCACGGCGTGGCTGCGGCGGCGGCTGACCGGTCATGTGCTGGCCACGGGCCCGCGCGCCGTGGATCGCTTCGGTCCCGGTGACCTCGTCGCGCGGCTCGTCGGCAACGCCTCCCAGGCCGGTACGGCCCCGGCCGCGCGCGCCGCGCTGCTCGCCGCGTTCGCCGGTCCCGTGGGGGGCGTGGTGGCCCTCGGGCTGATCGACCCGTGGCTGGCGGCCGTGTTCCTGACCGGGGCACCGGTGCTGGCTCTCCTGCTGCGTGCCTTCACCCGTGACACGACCCGCTGTGTGGCCGACTACCAGCGGGTGCAGGGGCGGATCGCCGGCGCGCTGGCGGAGGCGATCGCCGGTCACCGCACCATCGAGGCGGCGGGCACGGCACACAAGGATGCCGCGCGGATCCTGCGGCCGCTGCCGGACCTGTCGCGCGCGGGGCACCGCATGTGGCGGGTGCAGGGGCGGGCCGCGGCGCAGGCGATGACCGTGGCGCCGCTGCTGCAGCTCGCGGTCGTCGCCGTGGCCGGGCTGTTCCTCGCCCGGCACCGGCTGTCGGTCGGTGAGGTGCTGGCGGCCTCGCGGTACGCGGTCCTGGCGACCGGAGTCGGCCTGATGGTCGGCCAGTTCGCGAGTCTGGCCCGGGCCCGGGCGGCCGCCGGGCGCCTCGGCGAGGTCCTGACGGAACCGGCCACGGTCCACGGAGACCGCCGACTGCCGCCGGGGCCGGGGCAGTTGGAGCTGCGGGGTGTGACGGTCCGGCGCGGCGACCGTACCGTCCTCGACGGCGTCGACCTGGTCGTCCCCGGGGGCACGACCCTCGCGGTGGTCGGCCGTTCCGGCACCGGCAAGTCGCTCCTCGCCGCGATCGCCGGGCGGCTGGCCGACCCGGACGCGGGCGAGGTGCTGCTCGACGGGGTGCCACTGCGTGAGCTGAGCCGTCACGACCTGCGCCGATCCGTCGGATACGCCTTCGAACGCCCCGCGCTCCTCGGCACCACCATCGAGGACGCGATCGCCCTCGGGCCTGGTCCCCTCTCCCCCGCGACCGTCCGCGAGGCGACCCGCCTCGCGTGCGCGGACGACTTCGTACGGCGCCTTCCGAACGGCTGGGCCACACCGTGCGCCGAAGCCCCCCGCTCCGGCGGCGAGTCCCAACGCCTGGGCCTGGCCCGCGCCTTCGCCCACGACGGCCGCCTCCTCATCCTCGACGACGCCCTCTCCAGCCTCGACACAGTGACGGAGGCCCAGATCACGGCCACCCTCCTGACCCACGCCACCCACACCACCCGCCTACTCATCGCCCACCGAGCCGCCACGGCGGCCCGGGCGGACGCGGTGGCCTGGCTGGAGGACGGGAGGGTGCGGGCGGTGGGGACACATGCGGAGCTGTGGCGGGTGGAGGGGTATCGGGCGGTGTTTGGGGATGGGGGGGGTCGGGGTGAGGCCGCGGGGTGGGGCGGCTTGGGGGTACCGGTATGACACGGGGGTGTGGCGATGAGGGGGCGGCTTGAGGTGCGGGATGCGGCGACGAGGGGTCGGCGTTACCCGCGGGATGCAGGGCCGGGAGGCCAGCGTGAGGCCCAGGATGCAGCGGGGGGCCGCCGAAACCCCGCGGGATGTGGCGGCGGAAGCCCGGCACGACTCGCGGGACACAGCGAGGGGCCGCCAAGACCGGCCGGACGCGGCGACGGAAAGCCCGGCACGACTCGCGACACGCAGCAGCGGGGGCCAGCGTGAGGCGCGGAACGCAGCGGGAGGCCGCCAGGACCCGCGGGGCGCAAGAACGGGAGGCCAACGTGAGGCGCAGGACGCAGCTGGAGGCGTCCAAGACCCGCGGGATGTGGCGGCGGAAGCCCGGCACGACCCGCGGGACACAGCAACAAGGCGCAGGCACGCCCCGCGATACGCAGCAGCGGCAGGCCGCCGAGACCCGCGGGACGCAAGGACGGGAGGCCAACGTGAGGCGCGGGCCGCAGTGGGAGGCCATCACGGCCCGCGGGATGTGGCGGCGGAAGCCCGATACGACCCGCGGGACACAGCAACAAGGCGCAGGCACGCCCCGCGATACGCAGCAGCGGGAAGACGCCGAGACCCGTGGGGCACGGCGACGGGAGCCCGGCACGACTCGCGGGACGCGGCAGCGGGAGGCCGCTGAGACCCGCAGGGTGTGGCGGCGGGCGGGTCACGACGGGCTTTGCGTGCGTGGGCTGCGGTTTCTGTGGTTGAGGCGAGGGGTGCTCCTTCGGCTTGTTTGTTGGTCCGTGCTGGAGACGGTGCAGACCTTCCTCACCGGGTACGCCCCCGCGCGCGCCCTCGATGCGGGGTTCCTGGCCGGGCGGGCGGATGTCGGGCTTGCCTGGCTCGGGGTGGCCGGGCTCGGGGTCGTGGTGGGGGCGTACGGGACCGGGCGGGTCTACGCGGCCGTGGCCTCGCTCGTCGAACCCCTGCGGGACCGGCTCGTCGAGGGTGTGGTCGAGCGCGGGGTGCGTCGGGCCGACGGCGGGGCGCTGTCGGGGCTCACCCAGCAGGTGGAGATCGCACGGGAGACCTTCGCCGGGCTGGTGATGGTGTCGCGGTCGTTCGTGTTCACGGCCGTGGGGGCGCTGGTCGGGCTGTTCTCGCTCGCCCCGATGCTGCTGGCGGCGGTAGGGCCGCCGCTCGTGGCCGGAGTCGTCCTCTTCGTGGCGTCGCTGCGGCCACTGGCCCGTCGGCAGGAGGCCTTTCTCGTCGCCGACGAGGCGCTGGCCGAACGCCTGGGCGAGGTGTGCCCGGGGCTGCGGGACATCACGGCCACCGGTGCGGAGGAGGTGATCGCCGCCGACGTGGGCGTACGCGTCGACGCCGAGTTGCGCGCCGCCCGCGCTCTCGCCCGCTGGGGCGTCATCCGCGTGGCGGCACTCGCGCTCGGCGGCCACCTCCCGATCGTGCTGCTGCTCGCCACCGCGCCCTGGCTGCTGGCCCACGGGGTCACCGCGGGCGCCCTGGTCGGCGCACTCGCCTACGTCACCCAGTCCCTGCTCCCGGCCCTCACCAACCTCATCCACGGCCTGGGCACAAGCGGCTCACGCCTGACGGTGGTGCTGCGCCGACTAGCGCCGACGTCCATGTCCGAGGGTCCGCCCGAGATCCCGGCACCCGAGTCCGAGGCTGCGCCCGACTCCCCGGCACCCCCACCCAAAACCCCACCACCCACCCCCGAACCCCCTCCGCCCACCACCGAACACCCCATCACCCCCACCCCCACCCTCTCCCTCACCTCCGTAACCTTCGCCTACGGCCCGGACGCGACCCCCGTTATGAAGGACCTCGACCTCACCCTCGCCCCCGGCTCCCATCTGGCCGTCGTCGGGCCCAGTGGTATTGGGAAGTCGACGCTCACTGCGCTGATCGCGGGGGTGCTGGTGCCCCGGTGCGGGAGGATTCGGGTCGGTGGGGCTCCCGTTCCGTCCGTCGAGGCCGCGCGGCATCGTGTGCTCATTCCGCAGGAGGCGTACGTCTTCACCGGGACCGTTGCCGACAACCTTGCCCATTTGAGGCAGGAGCCGGCGCCCGAGGGGGAGTTGGTCGCGGCGGCCGACGCGGTCGGGCTCGGTCCGCTGCTGGCGAGGCTCGGTGGTCTCGGCGCCGAGGTCGACCCCGCGGTGCTCTCCGCCGGTGAGCGCCAGCTGATCGCGCTGACCCGGGCGTATCTGTCGTACGCCCCGCTCGCCCTGCTCGACGAGGCGACCTGTCATCTGGACCCGCAGGCCGAGGAGCGTGCGGAGCGTGCCTTCGCGCGGCGGCCGGGCGGCACTCTCGTGGTCGTCGCCCATCGCATCAGCTCGGCCAGGCGCGCGGATCGTGTGCTGGTCATGGACGGACGCGGCACGGCGTACGGCACCCACGACGAGCTGCTGGAGACCTCACCGCTGTACCGGGAGCTCGTCGGCAACTGGGGGCCGCCGACACCCTCACAGCCAGCCTTCCCCCTGCGAGATGCGGATCGCGTCGATGCGGTTGCGGGCCCCGGTCTTGCGGGTGATGGCCGCCACGTAGTTGCGCACGGTTCCGTGGGAAAGGTGGAGACTGCCGGCGATCTCCGCGACCGACGCGCCCTCGGCGGCGAGGGATAACACGCTCAGCTCGCGCCTGGTCAATGGCATCTCGGCGGCCTTGAGGAAGCCGTAGCCGAGGGAGTCGTCGACGAAGCGTTCGCCCGCGGCGACCCGCCGTATCCCCCGCACGAGGTGATCGGGCGCGCCCTCCTTGTCGACGTAGCCCAGCGCCCCCGCCTCGATGGCCCGTTTCAGCAGCCCGGGCCGGTGCGCGCTGGCCAGCACGAGGAGCCTGGGGCGTGACCCGTCCGGGCCCCGCGAGGTCAGTTCGCCCAGGGGTGGAACGCCGTACGAGTCGACTTCGAGGTCCGCGGCGCAGACATCGGGCCGCAGCAGCCGCGCCCGGCCGGGCGCGCCCCGCCAGGGGGTGTCCTCCACGCGGAGATCCGGCTCCCGCCTCAGCCACTCCGCCAGAACCGATCGCACCAGACACGCATCGTGCACCAGTAATACCCGGATCACTGCCCGCCCCTCAGTTTTCCGTCCGCCGGTCATATCAATGGTGAACGCGTGCCCATTCTTCGCGTCCATGACCACCCGAGGGGCGCGAAGTTCCGGCCATTACGGGCGCCGGGGTTCGCACCCCCGTAGGCCGCATCCCGGCGCGCGGCGGCCGGGGGGGGAATCGTCGCGGGCAGAGGGGGTACCCACCCGTTCTTCACCGTGCCGGGGTGCTCCTGCTTCACCGTGCCGGGGTGCCTCCGCGCCGGACCGTGCGGCGCCGTGGCGGCCGCTCGCCGTGCGCGACCGGCCGTCACAGGGCAGATTTGGCCCTGGGACGCGCCCCTTCGGCTGTGCGAGGAGGTGGTCGGCGTGTCCGACGGACACAGGTCCGCGCAGGTGCCGGCGACCTCGAGGACGCGGGTGGGCCGGCCGCTGCTGTCCCTGGCGCTGGCCTCGATGATGGACGAGGTCCACGCGCACTCCGGCGCGGTGTATCTGCTGGCGCCCGGCGAGCCCGTCCTGGAGATGGCCGTGGTGGCGGGACTGCCGCGCGCCTTCGCCGCTCCCTGGGAGCGGGTGGGCCTGAGCGCACCCATCCCGGTGGCCGACGCCGTGCGGGAGCGCCGGCTGGTGTGGGTGGGTGGCGAGGAGGAGATGGCGCGCCGCTATCCGCGGATAGCCGTCGTGCTGCCGTACCACTTCTCGCTGGCCGCGCTGCCGGTGGCGACGGAGACGACGACGTACGGCGCGATCTATGTGACCTGGCCCGGAGGCCATCCGCCGGTGCTGTCCGACCGGGAGCGCGAGCATCTGACCGCGGCCTGCGACCGGCTCGCGCTACGCCTGGAGCGTGCCCTGGACGAGAGCCGTCCGCTGCTGCACGAGCCCGATCTGCTCGGCGTGCCGGCGATGGGCAACGTGGCGGGTTCGCTGGGTTCGGTGGAGGCGGCGCGGATGGTGTCGCGGCTGCCGTACGGGCTGTGCTCGCTCGATCTGCACGGGCGGGTCAGTTTCGCCAACGCGGCGGCGGCCGAGCTGATCGGCCTTCCCGTCAGCCGCCTGCTGGGCACCCAGCTGTGGGCGTCGGTGCCCTGGCTGAACGACCCCGTCTACGAGGACCGCTACCGTGGCGCGCTGTTCAGCCAGCAGTCCACGTCGTTCGTGGCGCTGCGCCCGCCCGGGGCCTGGCTGTCGTTCCGGCTGTACCCGACCACGACCGGGCTCACCGTACGGGTCACCCGGGCCAGGGCGGTGGCGGAGATGCACCGGGCCGCCCCGCAGCCGGACGAGACCCCCTCCCGGCTGGTCACCATCTCCCAGGTGCTGACCCTGGCGGGCGCGCTGACCGAGGCCGCGGGGGTGCAGGACGTGGTGCAGCTGGTCGCGGACGAGATCGTCCCGGCCGTCGGCAGCCAGGCGCTGGTGGTCCTCGGCTCCCGGGCGGGACGGCTGCATGTGCTGGGGCATCGTGGATATGAGGATCCGCATCTCGTGGAGCGGTTCGACGGGCTGCCGCTGGCGGAGCCGACACCGGGCACCCACGCCCTGAACACCGGGGTGCCCGCCTTCTTCGAATCGCAGGAGCAGTTGGAGCGGCTGTATCCCCGGCGGCACGAAACCCCCGACGGCTTCGCGGCCTGGGCGTATCTGCCGCTGATCGCCTCGGGCCGCCCGGTGGGCACCTGTGTGCTCGCCTACGCCGAGCCGCATCCGTTCCCCGCAGACGAGCGGGCGGTGCTGACGAGCCTGGGCGGACTCATCGCCCAGGCCCTGGAGCGTGCCATGCTCTACGACGCCAAGCACCAGCTGGCGCACGGGCTGCAGGCCGCCCTGCTGCCGCACTCGCTGCCGACGCTGCCCGGCCTGGAGGCGGCCGCCCGCTATCTGCCCGCCACGCACGGCATGGAGATCGGCGGGGACTTCTACGACATGGTGTCCTCGCGGGGCGTGGCCGCGGCGGTGATCGGCGACGTGCAGGGGCACAACGTGACCGCGGCCGGGCTGATGGGACAGATCCGCACCGCGGTGCGCGCGTACACGACGGTCGGGCAGGCGCCGGAGGAGGTCATGCGCAGCACCAACCAGCTGCTGATCGACCTCGGCGCCGATCTGTTCGCGAGCTGTCTGTATCTGCGGCTCGATCCCGCGCGCGGGCGGGCCGTGATGGCCCGTGCGGGTCATCCGCCGCCGCTGCTCAGACGCCCCGACGGGCGGGTGCGGGTGCTGGATCTCGCGGGCGGCCCGCTGCTCGGCATCGACGGCTCGGCCGGCTATCCCACGACGGAGGTCGACCTCGCGCCCGGTTCGGTCCTGGCGCTCTACACGGACGGGCTGATCGAGTCCCCCGGCACCGACATCGAGGACGCGCTCGCCGAACTCGGCCGACGGCTCGCGGAGGCCGGGGAACTGCCCCTGGACGATCTGGCCGACCATCTCGTGGCGCACAGCCCGGCGGCACGCGAACGGCTCGACGACGTGGCGCTGCTGCTCCTGCGGGCCCGCACCGAGACCTGAGGAGACCGAGGTGACATGGCAACGGTCCGGCCCTCCCGCCGGAGAGCCGGACCGTCCACTGCCAACGTCGAACCGGCCGATCAGTGGGTCTCGGTGAGGGAGGACGAGCCGTCGCCTGCACCGGACTGGTCGCCCGCACCGGCCTCGTCGCCCGCACCGGCACCGGACTGGTCGCCGGCTCCGTCGCTCGCGGTGGCCGACGGGTCGGCGGTCGCGCCCGCGTCGCCGCCGCCCACCGCGTCGCCGCCGCCGGCCTGGTCGCCCGCCGAGGCGGACGGGTCGGCCGCGCCGCCCTGGTCACCGGCGCCCGCGCCGCCGTCGCCGAGCGTCGCGCCGGTGGCCTGCAGCGCGGTGGTGACCGGCTGGAAGAAGGTCTCGCCGCCGTTGGTGCAGTCGCCGCTGCCGCCGGAGGTCAGGCCGACCGCGCTGCCGTCCTGGGTGAACAGGGAGCCGCCGCTGTCGCCGGCCTCGGCGCAGACGTCGGTCTGGATGAGGCCGGTGACGGTGTCGACGCCGTTCGGGTCGGTCTCGCTCTGGAAGTTGACCGTGGCGTCGAGGCCGGTGACCGTGCCGTCGTGCAGCCCGGTGGTGCTGCCCATCCGGAAGACCTGCTCGCCTACGGTGGCCTCGGCGGCCTGGGTGATCTGGACGGCCTGGCCCTCGCCGGTGTTGACCTCGCTCGCCGCCTGGGTGGCCGGGTCGTCGTACTTCACCAAGGAGAAGTCGCCCTCGCCGGGGAAGGTGGCCTGGTCGACCGTGGCGATGGGCTGGCCGGTCTCGGAGTCGGACCACTGCTGGGCGGCCACGCCGCAGTGACCGGCCGTCAGGAAGGCCGGACTGCCGTCGCTCGCGGTCACGTTGAAGCCGAGGGAGCAGCGGACGGTGCCGCCCTCCGCCTGGGCGAAGATGGCGTCGCCGCCGGAGACGAGCGTCTTGAAGGTGCCGGAGCTCTTCTTCACGGTGGCCATGCCGTCACCGAGGCTCTTGACCGTCGATGTCAGTCTGTCCCAGTTGGCGCCGGTGACCGTGCTGTCGGCGGTGACCGCGAGCTTGTTGGTCTTCGGGTCGACCGCCCAGGCGGTGCCGGGGATGGTCGCCTTGGCCTTCAGGGTCTGCGCGCCCGCCTTCAGCGCGGCCAGGCTGTTGCCGACCTCGCGGACCTTCGCGCCCGCCTTCTTCGCCTGGACGACCACGTTGTTGTCGTCGCCCGATATGACGTTGACGACAAGCTGCCGGCTGTCCGCGTCGTAGTACGAACCGGCGAAGGCCTGACCGAGCATGTCCTGAAGCTGCGCGGCGAGATCCGAGGCGTCGGTCGCCTTCATGGTCCTGGGGGCGGCGTCGGTCGACGAGCCGTCCTGCGACGCGTTCGCGTTCGGCAACAGGATGGCGGCCGCGCCGAGCGCCACGACGCTGCCTGCCGCGATCGCGGCCTTGCGCTTCGGAATTCGCTTGTGACTCAAGCTTCTCGACCTCCTGGGGGGACCGGAGTCTGTGTGCCGCCGTTCGGCAGCGGTTCTGTTCGGGCGCCTGGATGGCTGTTGGTACGCACGGGCCGCGCGGTGCGTTCAATTCCGTTTGCCAACTCGCTCTGCCCGATGCCGAATCGGCCATGTGCCGCGTCCGGCGGGCCGGCCCGGGGAACAATCGCCCATATGACGATGACCACCGCCGAGGCCGACAAGGTCCTCTCCGCCAACTTCGCCCCTTGGGTCCTCGAACTGGGCCTGACGACCGAGGCATTGGGCGACGACCGGGCGACGCTGCGACTGCCCTGGTCGGACCGGCTCTCCCGGGAGGGCGGCGGGCTGTCGGGGCAGGCGCTGATGGCCGCCGCCGACACGGCCACCGTGATCGCGGTGTCGGCGGCGCGCGGGGCGTTCGTGCCCATGACGACGGTTCAGCAGTCCACGTCGTTCCAGCGCGCGGTAACCGGTTCGGATGTCCTGATCGAGGCGGTGCTCACCAAGCTGGGCCGCCGGATGGCGTTCGCGGACATCACGATGACGGACGCGGCATCGGGGGCACTGGCCGCGCGCGCGAGCACGGTCTACGCGCTGCTCGGCTGAGGTGATCCACCTTCACGGTCCGCAGTCGAACGACCACACCCCGTCCAGAACACGGTTCTGAATCCAAGCTTCAACCAATCTGCACAGCCACTACGCACCGGGGTCACCGAGCACGAGGGATCTGCACACGCACACGCCTTGCGCCACGCCGTTGTGACGGGAGTGTCTGATTCGCCGACGCACCGGCAAGGCCGCGGACGAAGCAATGCCGTGACGCATGTGAAGAAGTCGCCACAGATTCGTGCGCACCCCTGCACCGATCGGTGCCCCTGTGGTCCAAGTTGCCTGGTGAGACGCATGGTTGATTGGAAGCGCGGCCCCGCAGCGTGCTTTGATCCATCGCACCGCGGGGGCCGCGAAGGGTTCCCGGCAACGGGCGCCCGGCGCTCGCGGTCGCGGCCGTCGCTCTGTCCCCCAGAGGGGGGCCGCTCCCCCCTTGTGAATATCCATACGAAGGGAAGTTCCATCATGAACTCCACCCCCCGTGTCGAGACCGTCGAGATCTCCGACGCCGAGCTCGACAACGTCTCCGGCGGCCTCTCCGTGAACGCGGTCAACACCGTCACGGGCGCCCTGGACGGCATTGCCCCGGTTTCCGGCATCGTCGACACCGCTGTCGGCACCGTCGAGGGTGTGACCGGCCTGAGCACCGCTCCGGTCACCAACCTGGTCGCCGGTCTCTGATCGCACCTTTTGTGATCGTCGAGTCCCGGAGTCGTGTCGCGGCTCCGGGGCCTTCGGTTGTCTCGACACAGCCGGCTCCCGCGAGCCGGTCCTCTCTCGTTTTCAGGTGAGGGAAAGTTTCCGTGCAGTTCCGCCAACAGGCCCTCGCCAAGCTCCAGTCGCCGGAGGAGCTCGATCTTCCGGTGCGCTTCGCCCGCCCGCAGGGCTGGCTCGTGCTGTCCGTGACGGTGGTCGCGATGGCCGCCGCGTCCGTGTGGGCGGTGACGGGTTCGGTCGCCTCGACGGTCGGCGCGCCCGCCATCCTCACGCACGGCGAAGGCAGTTACATCCTGCAGAGCCCGGTCGCGGGCCAGGTCACCGCGGTCCTCGCGAAGCAGGGCGAGCGGCTGCCGGCCGACGCCCCGGTCCTGAAGGTCAAGACGGCCCAGGGTTCGACCGTCGTGCGCACGGTCGCCGCGGGCCGGATCACCGGCCTTGCCGCCACCATCGGCCAGATCATCCAGACCGGCGCGAACGTCGCCGCCGTGGAGAAGGTCGCCAAGGCCGACGACCCCCTTTACGCAACCGTCTACGTCCCCGCCGAGAACGCGGCCTCCATCCCGGCCGACGCCGCCGTGGACCTGACCGTCTCGTCGGTGCCCACGCAGACGTACGGCGTGCTGCGCGGCCATGTGAAGTCGGTGGACCGTTCCGCACAGTCCTCCCAGCAGATCGCCGCCTTCCTCGGCGACAGCCAGCTGGGCGAGCAGTTCACCAAGAAGGGCCGCCCGGTGGCCGTACTGGTCGAACTGGACAAGTCGTCGAGCACGAAGAGCGGTTACAAGTGGTCGTCCAAGGACGGGCCGCCGTTCCGGCTCTCGTCCATGACCATGGCCTCGGGTTCGATCCGGCTGACCGATCAGCGTCCCGTCGATTGGCTGCTGCCGTGAGCACCGCACAGGAGACGCGGAGCAGGCGACGCGCCGCTCCTCCCAAGCGCCCCGTGCCCACGGGAAAGTCGAAGACCGTGCGCACGCCGACGGTCCTGCAGATGGAGGCCGTCGAGTGCGGCGCCGCCTCCCTCGCCATGGTCCTCGGCCACTATGGCAAGCACGTCCCGCTGGAGGAGCTGCGCATCGCGTGCGGCGTCTCGCGGGACGGCTCGCGCGCCAGCAACCTGCTGAAGGCGGCGCGCAGTTACGGCCTGACCGCCAAGGGCATGCAGATGGACACGGCCGCCCTCGCCGAGGTGAAGACGCCGGCCGTCCTGTTCTGGGAGTTCAACCACTACGTCGTCTACGACGGCATGGGGCGCCGCTTCGGCCGCCGCGGCGTCTACATCAACGACCCCGGCAAGGGCCGCCGCTTCGTGCCCATGGAGGACTTCGACGGCAGCTTCACCGGCGTCGTGCTGGTGATGGAGCCCGGCGACGGCTTCACCAAGGGCGGCCGCAAGCCCGGCATCCTGGGCGCGATGCCGGCCCGGCTGCGCGGCACCGCGGGCACGATGCCCGCCGCCGTGCTGGCGAGCCTGCTGCTGGTGCTGGTCGGCGCGGCGGTGCCGGCGCTCAGCCGTACCTACATCGACGAGTTCCTGATCGGCGGCCAGACCTCGCTGCTGGGCGTGCTGTTCGCGTCGATGGGCGCATGCGTACTGCTGACGGTGCTGCTGACCTGGCTGCAGCAGTCGAACCTGCTGCACGGCCGCATCATCTCCTCCACTCTCTCCAGCGCCCGCTTCCTGCGCCATCTGCTCAGGCTGCCGGTGACGTTCTTCTCCCAGCGCAGCCCGGCCGACCTGGTGCAGCGGCTGCAGTCCAACGACCAGGTGGCCGAGACGCTGGCCCGTGACCTCGCGGCGGCCGGCGTGGACTGCGTGGTCGTGGTGCTCTACGCGGTCCTGCTCTACACCTATGATCCCGAACTCACCTTCGTCGGCATCGGTGTCGCCCTGCTCAACATCGTCGCGATGCGGGTCGTCATCCGGCTGCGTGCGACCCGGACGGCCAAGCTGCGCGCCGACAACGCACGGCTCACCAACACCGCCTACACCGGTTTGCAGCTGATCGAGACGATGAAGGCGACCGGCGGCGAGGACGGCTACTTCCGCAAGTGGGCCGGGCAGCACGCCACCACGCTGGAGGAGCAGCAGCGCCTCGGTGTGCCGAGCGCCTGGCTCGGCGTGGTCGCGCCGACGCTGGCCTCGCTGAACAGTGCGGTGATCCTGTGGATCGGCGGCATGCGCGCGGTCGAGGGCGGCATCTCGGTGGGCCTGCTGGTCGCCTTCCAGTCGCTGGTCACCCGCTTCACCGCGCCGATCACCCGCCTGAACGGCGTCGCGGGCCGCATCCAGGACTTCGCCGCCGACGTGGCCCGCCTCAAGGACGTCGAGAACTTCCAGGCCGACCCGCTCTACGGCCGCCCGGGCTCCGGCGACTCCACGCGCCGTCTGCACGGGCACGTCGAGCTGCAGAACATCTCCTTCGGCTACAACCCGCTCGACAAGCCGCTGCTCACCGGCTTCGACCTGACGGTGGGGCCCGGTCAGCAGGTCGCCCTGGTCGGCGGTTCGGGCAGCGGCAAGTCCACCGTGTCCCGGCTGATCTCGGGTCTGTACACCCCCTGGGAGGGCGTGATCCGCATCGACGGGCGGCGCCTGGAGGACATCCCGCGCGGCGCGCTCGCCTCCTCGGTGTCCTTCGTCGACCAGGAGGTCTTCCTCTTCGAGGGCTCGGTCCGCGACAACGTCGCGCTGTGGGACCCGTCGATCCCCGACGAGGCCGTGGTCGAGGCGCTGCGGGACGCGGCGCTGTACGACGTGGTGATGCGCCGTCCCGGCGGCATCCACAGCACGGTGGAGCAGGACGGCCGCAACTTCTCCGGCGGGCAGCGCCAACGCCTGGAGATCGCACGGGCGTTGGTGCGCAGGCCCAGCATTCTGGTGCTCGACGAGGTGACCAGTGCCCTGGACGCCGAGACCGAGCTGGCGGTGATGGACAACCTGCGCCGGCGCGGCTGCGCCTGTGTGGTGATCGCGCACCGGCTGAGCACGGTGCGCGACAGCGACGAGATCGTGGTGCTGCAGCACGGCACGATCGTGGAACGCGGACGGCACGAGGACCTGGTGGCGCGCGGCGGCGCGTACGCCGCGCTGGTCAGGGAACGGTGAGATGACGACCTCTCAGGAAGGCGACCTGGTCCTCGGTGCGCTCGGGTCCATGGGCTCCCGCATCGACTGCACGGGCCTGAACCGGCTCGACCTGGAAGGCCCGCAGGTGCTGTGGCTGGTCGTGTCCGGCAGCCTGGACCTGTTCGCGGTGGACGCGGTCCAGCAGGGCCACTGGCACCACCTCGGCCGCCTGGAGCCCGGCTCGCTGCTGCTCGGCCCGGTCCCGGGCCCCCAGCACACCCTGGTGGCCCGCCCGTTGCGCGACTGCGTGGTGCACCGCATCGGACTGCGCGAGCTGTACCAGCCGGCCAACACCCAGACGTGGTCGTACGACGAGTACGGCAATCCTCAGTACGTCCCGCCGCAGACGAGCCCGCTGGAGTACGCGCTCGCCCTCGGCGTCGGCCGCAGTCTGTCCATCCTCTTCCAGGCGCCGATGGCGAACGACCGCGCCGCCGAGCTGACCGACGACGACGTGTTCTGGATGCAGGTGCCGCCGGGCAGTGTCCAGTACGGCTCCCTGTACGGCGCCGAGGCGGCGGCCGACCTGCTGATGGACCCGGCGGTCTGGCAGAGCATGGTCGACCAGGAGTACCGGCTGCTGACCACGCTGGACCGCTGGATCGAGCAGCTGGAGCGCACGCACGAGACGCGGACGGCGGCCGGCATCAAGGCCGGTGAGGCGGTTCGGGCGCAGGCGGACCGCACCCTGCTCGCCTCCATCGGCAAGTCCTCGTCCAAGCGCACCACGGCCGCCGACGCCGACGCCTCGTACGCGGCGTGCAAGCTGGTGGCCGACGCGGCCGGGATCGAGCTGGCGGAACCCGCGCAGAGCGGCACCGGGAACGACCGCCTCGACCCGGTGGAGCTGGTGGCGATCGCCTCCCGCGTCCGCACCCGGGCGGTGCGTCTGGAGGGCCGCTGGTGGCGGGACAACGTCGGTCCGCTGGTGGGCCACCGGGCGCTGTCGGGTGCGCCGGTCGCGCTGCTGTGGCGGCGTGGCGGCTATGTCGCCGTCCATCCCGCGACCGGTCGTGAGACACCGATCGAGAAGGCCAACGCGGAGGAGTTCGAGCCGCGCGCGGTGATGTTCTACCGCCCGCTGCCGGACCGCGCCCTCAGTCCGCTGCGGCTGCTGCGGTTCACGATGCGGGGCACCGGCGGCGACCTCACCAATCTGCTGATGAGTGGTCTGGTGACGGTGGCGATCGGTGCGCTGGTGCCGATCGCGACCGGCAAGGTGCTCGGTGAGTTCGTGCCGAAGGCGCAGACGAACCTGATCGCCCAGGTCTGTCTGGCCGTGATGCTGACCAGCGTGGTGGCGGCGGCGTTCATGCTGCTGGAGAACCTCACCATTCTGCGTCTTGAGGGCCGGATCGAGGCCACGCTCCAGCCGGCCGTCTGGGACCGGCTGCTGAGACTGCCGACCAAGTTCTTCACGGAACGCTCGACCGGCGAACTGGCCAGCGCGGCCATGGGCATCAGCGCGATGCGCCGGTTGATGGCGGGAGTGGGACCCGTTGTCGCGCAGTCGGTGACGATCGGTGCGATGAACCTGGGGCTGCTGTTCTGGTACAGCCCCTCGATGGCCTTCGCGGCGATCGGGATGCTCGTCGTCATCGCGGCCGTCTTCCTCGGGCTCGGCCTGTGGCAGGTGCGCTGGCAGCGCAAGCTGGTCGTGCTCGGCAACAAGCTGAACAACCAGGCGTTCCAGACCCTGCGGGGGCTGCCGAAGCTCCGGGTGGCGGCGGCCGAGAACTACGCCTACGCGGCGTGGGCCTCGCAGTTCGCGCACAGCCGTGAACTGCAGCAGAAGGTGGGGCGGATCAAGAACCTCACCACGGTGATGGGCGCGGTGTATCTGCCGCTGTGCACCCTGCTGATGTTCATGCTGCTGGCGGGTCCGGCGCGCGGGGTGATGTCGGCGGCCGCGTTCCTCACCTTCAACACCTCGGTGACGATGGTGCTGACCTCGGTCACCCAGCTGACCGGTGCGTTCGTCTCCGTGGTGGCCGCGACGCCGCTCTTCGAGCAGATCAAGCCGGTGTTCGAGGCGACGCCCGAGGTGCGCACGGGCAGTACCCGGCCGGGTCCGCTGACCGGTGCGATCGAGGCCCGGCGGCTGTCGTTCCGGTACTCCGACGACGGTCCGCTCGTCCTGGACGACCTGTCCTTCGAGGTGCGTCCGGGCGAGTTCGTGGCCATCGTCGGGCCCAGTGGCTGCGGCAAGTCGACCCTGCTCAGACTGCTGATCGGCTTCGACAAGCCGGTCTCGGGGAGTGTTCTGTACGACGGCCAGGACCTGTCCGCGCTCGACCAGTCGGCGGTGCGCCGGCAGTGCGGTGTGGTGCTGCAGCACGCGCAGCCGTTCACCGGTTCCATCCTGGACGTCATCTGCGGGACCGAGCCGTACACGCCGGAGGAGGCGATGGCGGCGGCCGAGATGGCGGGGCTCGCCGAGGACATCAAGCGGATGCCGATGGGTCTGCACACGATCGTCTCGGGCAGCGGTGCGGTCTCCGGCGGCCAGCGGCAGCGCCTGATGATCGCGCAGGCGCTGATCCGGCGGCCTCGCATTCTCTTCTTCGACGAAGCGACGAGCGCGCTCGACAACGAGACGCAGCGCACGGTGATCGAGTCCACCAAGGCGCTGAACGCCACCCGCGTGGTCATCGCGCACCGGCTGTCGACCGTGCTGGACGCCGACCGCGTGATCGTGATGGAGGACGGCAGGATCGCCCAGCAGGGCCCGCCCGCGCAGCTGCTCGCGGACACGGGCGGGCGGCTGCACGAGCTGGTGCGGCGTCAGATGGCGTGAGGGACCGCTCCGGTCCCGGGAGACGGGTCGGTCAGGTCCCGGGACGGGTCAGTCCAGTCCGGGAACGGGGGCCCCGGACGGCACACCGGCGTCGAGGTAGGCGGCGTAGAACTCCTTCCACGGTGCGCCCGCCCCGGCGTGCGGCCCCTCGAACCGCTCGTTCCGGGCGAGTGCGTCCAGGGCGGCCAGGCACACCTCCCAGCCCGCGCCGTTGCGGGCCGCGGTGTCGGCGGCCCGGAGGACATGGGTGAGGGTGAACCGGGTGCGCTTGTCGTCCAGCGCCTGAAGGTCGAAGTGCAGTTCGTCGCCGCCCCACTCGAAGGAGAGACGGCGCGGCTCGTCGAGCGCCAGCACGCGGCCCGTGGACTCCGGCATGTTCGGGTCGCCGCTGAAGGTGATGGTGCCGCCCGGGCGCGGATCGATCTCGGCGCGTGAGGGGAACCAGCGGGCGAGCTCCTCGGCGTCCGTCACGAACTGCCAGACGCGCTCGATGGGATGGTCGTAGGTGCGGCTGAAGCGGACGGCCGGGCGGCCGTCGTCCAGGGTCAGATAGGTGCCGGTGAGATCAGCGGCCATGACAGATCAGTCCTCCTCGGGATCGTCCGGCGCCGTCTCGTCCAGTCGCCGGCCCAGCGCGTCCAGGCTGCGGTTCCAGAGCTTGCGGTAGGGCGCGAGCCAGGCGTCGAGTTCGGCGATCGGGGCCGGGTCGAGGGCGTAGACGCGGCGCTGCGCGTCCTGCCGCACCCGGACCAGCCCCGCTTCCCGCAGCACCTTCAGATGTTTGGAGGTGCTGGGCTGGCTCAGACCGCATGCCTCCACGATCTCGCCCACGGGCCGCGGCCGCTCCAGGAGCAGCGCGACGATGGCCCTGCGGTGAGGGTCGGCGAGAGCGGACCAGAGAGCGCCGTCGGACATGGCCTTAATATGCCTCCACAGTTATATTCCCGTCAAGGAATAAATGACGATCGTCACGTCCAGCGAAACGTTGCCGTTTCGCTCGGAGTGATTTAGCCTCGACGTGTACGAAACAGTTTCGTTTAGGCAGCACTCGAACGACTTCCCTGGAGTGGTTCTCCCATGTCCCACAAGACCCTGACCGACGACACCCAGCAGGGTGCGGTCGAGGCGCCGTCCGCGGCGTCGCAGAAGCGGTGGTGGATCCTCGCGGTCGTCGCCGTCGCCCAGCTGATGGTGGTGCTCGACGCCACCATCGTGAACATCGCCCTGCCGTCGGCCCAGGCCGATCTCGGCTTCTCCGACGGCAACCGGCAGTGGATCGTCACCGCCTACGCCCTGGCCTTCGCCTCCCTGCTGCTGCTCGGCGGCCGTATCGCCGACCTGTTCGGCCGCAAGACCGCCTTCCTCGTCGGCGTCGTCGGCTTCGCCGCGGTGTCCGCGCTCGGCGGTGCCGCGAGCGGTTTCGGGATGCTCGTCACCGCACGCGCCCTCCAGGGCGCCTTCGGCGCACTGCTCGCTCCCGCCGCGCTCTCCCTGCTCAACACCACGTTCACCGACGCCCGCGAACGGGCGCGCGCGTTCAGCGTCTACGGCGCCATCGCCGGTGCCGGCGGCGCGGTGGGCCTGCTGCTCGGCGGCGTCCTGACCGACGCCTTCGACTGGCGCTGGACGCTGTACGTGAACGTGCTGATCGCCGTCGTGGCCTTCGTGGGCGGCTGGCTGCTCTTGACCAACCACCGCGACGCGCAGAGCGCCAAGCTGGACGTGCCGGGCACGGTGCTCGTCGCCGCCGGTCTGTTCTCCCTCGTCTACGGATTCTCCAACGCCGAGACGCACGACTGGAGTTCGCCCCTGACCTGGGGCTTCCTGATCGCGGGCGGCATACTGCTGGCGGCCTTCGCCTGGTGGCAGACCCGGGCCGCGCACCCGCTGCTGCCGCTGCGCATCCTGCTCGACCGCAACCGCTCGGCCTCCTTCCTCGCCGTGCTGATCTCCGCCGGCGGCATGTTCGGCGTGTTCCTCTTCCTCACCTACTACCTGCAGCTGAACCTCGGCTTCAGCCCCACCAAGACCGGTGTCGCCTTCCTGCCGATGGTCGGTGCGCTGATGGTGGCGGCGCAGCTCGGCACCACCACCCTGGTGCCGCGGATCGGGCCGAAGGCGATCGTCCCGCTGGGCTTCGCGATCGCCGCGGTCGGCATGGCCTGGCTGACCGGGATCGGCATCGGCTCCAGCTATGCCGGCGCGGTGCTGCCGCAGCTGATCGTGACCGGCGTCGGCCTCGGTCTGGTGATGCCGGCCGCGATGCAGCTGGCCACCGGCGGGGTGGCGGCCGAGGACGCGGGGGTCGCCTCCGCCACGGTCAACGCCATGCAGCAGGTGGGTGGTTCGATCGGTACGGCACTGCTGAACACCCTGGCCGCGAGCGCCGCGACCGACTATCTGGCCGGCAAGGACCCGACGAACAAGCTGGTGCAGGCCCAGTCGACTATCGAGAGCTACACCACCGCCTTCTGGTGGTCGGCGGGGCTGTTCGCCGCCGGCGCGGTGATCGCCTTCCTGCTCTACCGCCGCGGGGTTCCGGAGCAGGACGCGGACGCCGCACCCGTCGTCCACATGTGATCCGACCGGACCGAGCCGCACAGGTCCCAGGGGCCGCCGTCAGCAGGGAGACGGCGGCCCCTTCCGTGCGCCCGGCGTCGGACGCGGGCACGGTGTGTGATTGGTTCGTATACACATGGGTACCCACAGGCCCATGAGACTCAGCCTGGTGGATGTGGGCTCGAACACGGTCCGGCTCGTGGTGGCGGACGCGGACGGTGGGGTTCCGCTGCCGGTGCACACCGCGAAATGGCGGCTGCGGCTGTCCGAACAGGTCAGGCCCGGCAGCCGTGTTCCGGACGAGTGCGTCGAGCGGCTCGTCGACGCGGTGAGCGAGGCGAGCCGTACCGCGACCCGCTGGGGCGCCGCCGCCCCGTCGGCCTTCGCCACCGCCGTCGTACGGGCCGCCCCCAACCGCCACGACGTGCTGCGGACCGTACGCGCGCGGACCGGCGTGGCGCTGTGCACCCTGCCGGGCGAGCTGGAGGCCGAGCTCACCTTCCTCGGGGCACGGCGCTGGATGGGCTGGCAGTCGGGGCCGCTGGCCCTGCTGGACATCGGCGGCGGCTCCCTCGAAGTGGCCTTCGGACGCGGCCGGGTGCCGGACTTCGTGGCCTCGCTGCCGCTCGGCGCGGGACGCCTGACCCATGAGTTCTTCGCGGAGGACGGCCCGCCCTCGCCGGACCAGGTGCGGGCGCTGCGCCGCAAGGTCCGTCACCAGCTGCGCGACGTGGCGGCACGGATCCGCTGGGAGGGCCCGCGCACCGCGGTGGTCACCTCCCGTACGTTCCAGCAGCTGGGGCGGTTGTGCGGGGCGGCACCGGGGCGGCAGGGGCCGTTCGTGCCGCGGCAGATGCGGCGCGGAGACCTGCGAGTGGCGATCGACCGGCTCGCGGCCCTGCCCGCCGCCGAACGCGCCCGGCTGCCCGGCATCTCGGCGCCGCGCGCCCGGCAGAGCCTGGCCGGTGCGGTGGTCGGACACACCGCGATGAAGCTGACCGGCCTGAAGACGGTCAGCATCTGCCCGTGGGCGATCCGCGAGGGCATCCTGCTGCGCCACATCGAGGAGGGCTCGTCCTGGTGGACGGAGATCAGCCGCCTCGACGAGGCGCCCCAGCCCGCTCCCCCGGGCCCGGTGCCCTTGCGCATCGCGGCCCTGACCCGCTGACCGGGGCGGGCACCCTGCGGCTCCCGCGCCGCGGATGACCCACCGCCGTCCGGGTACCCGGCGCGTATGACGCACCACCACGAAGGTCCGCGGCTCCCCGAGCCCCGGGGACCCGTCTCGGCAGCAGTGAAGGACCATCTGCTCGACGCGGGCCCGCTGCCGCGCCCCGAGGCGGTCGCGGCGGCTCCCGCCTACGGCGACGACCTCCAGCTCGCCCTCTACCTCTGCTACGAACTCCACTACCGCGGTTTCGCGGGCGTGGCTCCCGACCGCGAGTGGGACCCCGACCTGCTGCGCACCCGGGCGGCCCTGGAGCACCGCTTCCTGACCGCCCTGCGCGCGGACACCCCGGTCCACGACACCCTCGACGACGCACTCGCCGACCTGCTCGTCGAGCCCTCAGACGGCAATGGCGTCAGCCATTTCCTGCGCGACGAGGGCGAGTTGTGGCAGCTGCGCGAGTACGCGGCCCAGCGCTCCCTCTACCACCTCAAGGAGGCCGACCCGCACGCCTGGGTGCTGCCCCGGCTCACGGGCCGCGCCAAGGCGGGCATGGCGGCGGTGGAGTTCGACGAGTTCGGCGGCAGCCGCCCCGACCGGGTGCACGCGCACCTGTTCGCCGAGCTGATGACGGATCTGGGCCTGGACACGACGTACGGCCGCTATCTGGACGCGGCGAGCGCCCGGATGCTCGCGACGGTCAACCTCATGTCGCTCTTCGGTCTGCACCGTTCCCTGCGGGGTGCCTTGGTGGGCCACTTCGCATCGGTCGAGATCACCTCCTCGCCCGGGTCCCGGCGGCTGGCCGAGGCGATGCGCCGCACCGGGGCGGGACCGGCCGCCGAGCACTTCTACGACGAGCACGTCGAGGCCGACGCCGTCCACGAGCAGGTCGTCCGCCATGAGGTCATCGGCGGGCTGCTGGCCGACGAGCCGCATCTGGCGTCCGACGTGGTGTTCGGCATCGACGCCACCGGGTATCTGGAGGACCGCTTCGGCGCCGAGCTGCTCGGGGAGTGGCGCGAGGGCAGGTCGTCCCTGCGCAGGCCCGTCTTTTCGGAAATCTCTTTTATCTCCTGAATGTCGGGGTACTTGAGCCCGGTGAGACCACTGGCGCCCCCGGGTGTGTACGCCCCGCAGGACGACACGGACCTCCTGGTCGGAGCCCTGTCCGAAGAACCTCTCGCGCCGGACGCCGACGTCCTCGACGTCGGCACCGGAGCCGGCGCGCTGGCGCTGGCGGCCGCCCGGCGCGGCACCCGCGTGACCGCCGTGGACGTCTCGTGGCGTGCGGTGTGGACGGCACGCCTGAACGCACGGCTCGCGGGGGTCCCGGTGCGGACCCGGCGCGGCAACCTGTTCGCGCCGGTGCGCGGCCAGTCGTTCGACCTGATCCTCTCCAACCCGCCCTACGTGCCCACGCCCGCGGCCCGCACCCGGCCGCGCGGTGCGGCCCGGGCCTGGGACGCGGGCGAGGACGGACGGCTCGTGCTGGACCGGATCTGCCGGGAGGCCCCGGTGGTGCTGCGCCCCGGCGGTGTCCTGCTGATGGTGCACTCGGTGCTCAGCAACCCCGACCGGACGCTGGGCCGGCTGCACGACGCCGGGTTCAGGGCGGCCGTCACCCACCGCCGCCGGATCCCGTTCGGGCCGGTGCTGCGCGCACGCGCGGACTGGCTGCGGCAGCGCGGTCTGGTGGCCGCCGACGAGAAGGAAGAGCTGGTGGTCGTCCGTGCCGAACTCCCCTGCTGAACCCGCGCGCCGCATCAAGGTCCAGCGCCGTGGCCCCCTGCTCGTGGAGGGGCCGGTCGAGGTGGAACTGGAGGACGGCAGCACGGTCCGCTCCGACCGCTTCCGGGTCGCGCTGTGCACCTGCCGCCGCAGCCGCCGCTTCCCGTGGTGCGACACCAGCCACCGCGACCGCACACAGAGCCGCCGCACCACGGACACCGACTGATCCGGAACGGCTTCCGCCCCTCCCCGTTCTCCCCGGGAAGGGGCGGACATGACCCAGTAACCGGGCGGGCGGCCCCACTCCGCCCGCCCGGTCCTGGTACGAGATCGCCGGGCCCCGCGCCAAGGACTCGCACTCCCCACCTGCGGGCCGCTTCAGATGCTCACGGGGATTGAGCGATCCCGGTCTCTCAGAACGAGAAGACGCTCGTCAGATACGAGCTCTTCACGCACTGGTTGGCGAAGGTGCGCTCGTAGGAGACGCGTTTGCCCTCCCAAACGCCGTCGACCGTGACCACCACCGGGTCGTACTGCTTGGTGCACAGCACGTCGTCTCTCGCGGTCAGGGCCGCGAAGTCGCCGGCGACGCCCCGCAGTTCGGCACAGGCCGAGACGGCGGCCGGGTGGGTGCCGGAGGCCGTGGGCGCGCAGTTCAGGGTGACGGCCCGCAGCGGTGTCGCCGCGGCGGCGCTGTCCCCGTGGCCGACGGTGAGCACCAGGGCCGAGGGGGCGTAGAGGGAGGCGGGGGCAGTGGCCGGGGCGGCGAGTGCGGCTCCGGTGAGGGGCCCGCAGACGGCGGTGGCCGTGAGGGCGAGGGTCGCTGCCCAGCGCGCGGTGTTCCGCATTGTGTGCATCCTTCCGCTGGTTCGAGGGTGTGCCGGACCGCTCTCGGGTCGGTGCCGGACCGGCGAGCTGGAGTCTGCCGAGTCCGCCGCCGAAACACACCTTCACCCCACGCGTTTCGGTAACCTTGCGTGTTCAATCAGTGGCGTGAAGTCACATAATTTGAATGTGCAAACCCCGGAACTGAGCGGAACTTGATCGCTCGATGCAGCCAACTGGCCGATTTCCTGCGCTTCGTTAATAGGCCTGAAACATTCCGGTTGAGCCGTCGGCGGACTCCCGCGGACCCCCTTGTGTTCATGGTCCGGGCGAGTAATCGTCATTACATGATTACTTCAGAGCAGCGGGACAAGCTGCGCGGCTGGTTCGCCGGCCGCGTCCCCGAGGACCTCTTCGAGGAGTTGACCGAGGTCACGGTCGACCGCGAGGAGATCACCGTGATCGGCCGCATCCCCGAACCCCGGCTCGCCGAGGGCGCGTCGGACGCCGAGCGCGAGGCCGCGACACAGGGCCGGATCGAGGAGTTCCGGGAGCGCACCCGGCAGGCGCGCGTCGAGGTGGCGCGCGAGGCCGAGCACCGCTTCCGCCGCAAGGTCTCCTGGGGCGTGGAGTGCGGCGGGGAGCGCGCCCTGTTCACCCATGTCGCCGCACCCGTGATGACCCGGCTGCGCCAGCCCGAGCGACAGGTCCTCGACACCCTGATCGCGGGCGGCGTCGCGCGCAGCCGCAGCGACGCCCTGGCCTGGTGCGTACGCCTGGTCCAGCGCCACACCGACGACTGGCTCACCGAGCTGCGCGACTCCCTCGAACACGTCCAGCGCGTGCGGGCCCAGGGCCCGGACACCGCACCGCAGGACGCCACACCGGACGGCCCGGCGGACGACTCGTCTGACGACTGATGGAGTGTTCGTACATGTCGATCTCGAAAGGTGGATGAATCATCCTCTGGTGCGGGTCTTGCGCACGGTCGTAGCGTCGGCACACCCCGACCGGCCCGTCCCCGCTGGAGCCGCACTTGTCCTCCCAGTCGTCCGACTCCCCCGCCGGCCAGCCCCCGTCCCTCACCGAGGTCGAGGCCCACGGCGTCGAGCGCATCCCCGACGCCGACCGCACCGCGACCCCGCTCGATCTCTTCCGCCTCGCCTTCGGCGGCGCCAACACCTTCTCCACCTGTGTCCTCGGCGCGTTCCCGATCCTCTTCGGCCTCTCCTTCTGGCAGGGCCTCACGGCCACGCTCCTCGGGGTGGTCGCGGGCGCGCTGATCCTGTGCCCGATGGCGGTGTTCGGTCCGGTCAACGGCACCAACAACGCGGTCTCGTCCTCCGCGCACCTCGGCGTGCACGGACGGGTGGTCGGCTCGTTCCTGTCGCTGCTGACCGCGATCGCGTTCTTCTCCATCTCGGTGTGGAGCTCAGGCGACGCCCTGGTCGGCGGCGCGCACCGGCTCTTCGGCCTGGAGCGCAGCACGCCGTCGTACGTCGTCGCGTACACGCTGTTCGCCGTTCTGGTCCTCGTGGTGTGTGTCTACGGCTTCCGGTTCATGCTCTTCGTCAACAAGGTCGCGGTGGCCTCGGCGACGGTGCTGTTCCTGCTCGGCGCGATCGCGTTCGCCGGTGACTTCGACCCGTCGTACGCCGGTGTCTTCACGGACTCCGCGGACGCGGCGACGCAGTCGCTGTTCTGGCCGTCCTTCATCGGCGCGGCGCTCATCGTGCTGTCGAACCCGGTGTCGTTCGGGGCGTTCCTGGGCGACTGGTCGCGCTACATCCCGGCGAGCACCCCGCGCCGCCGGGTGGTCGGCGCGGCGTTCCTGTCGCAGATCGCGACGCTGGTGCCGTTCGTCTTCGGACTGGCGACCGCGAGCATCATCGCGGCCAAGGCCCCCAAGTACGTCGATCCGGCGGCCCCCGACTTCGTGGGCGGGCTGCTGGCGATCTCCCCGGCCTGGTACTTCCTGCCGGTGTGTCTGCTCGCCCTGATCGGCGGCATGTCGACGGGCACGACCGCGCTCTACGGCACCGGCCTCGACTTCTCCTCGGTGTTCCCGCGGCTGTCACGGGTGCAGGCCACCGTGCTGGTCGGTGTGGTCTCGATCGCGTTCATCTTCATCGGCCGGTTCGGGCTGAATCTCGTGCAGTCCATCTCGACGTTCGCCACGATGATCATCACCTGCACCACGCCGTGGATGGTCGTGATGATGCTGGGCTTCCTCACCCGGCGCGGCTGGTACGACCCGGACGCCCTGCAGGTCTTCAACCGCCGTCAGCGCGGCGGCCGTTACTGGTTCGCGCACGGCTGGAACTGGCGGGGCATGACCGCGTGGTGGGTCTCCGCCCTCGTCGGCGTGCTGTTCACGAACATCCCCGGCCAGTTCGTCGGACCGCTGGGCGACCTGGCGAACGGCGTCGACATCAGCCTGCCGCTCTCCCTGGTCGTGGCCGCGGTGCTGTATCTGGCGCTGCTCCGTCTGTTCCCCGAACCCCGGGCGGCCTACGGTCCCGAGGGGGCGCGGCTGGCCCGTACCGTCGAGGTGCCGGTGCCGCCGATCACCGGTCCGGGAACGGGAGCCGGCGACGAGGCACCGCAGGACCGGTCGGCCGGCTCGCGGAGCTGACCGCAAGGTGGTGAACCGGCCGGAATCCTCCGGAAGGCGGCCGTGACCGGCTGCTTCCCTGTCTCGTACCCACCGGTAGGGTCGGCAGCGGCGTTCTCAGCGACGAGAGGCGGACCCTCCTCATGGCCAAGCACTGGGCGGACTTCCAGTACGAGATCTATCTCAACGGGATGACGGGAGCCGTACCTCGGCTGCCCACGGATCTGACCCGACTTGAGGAGCTGACCGAGCAGCGGCTCGGTCCCGGGCCCGTCGGCTACGTCTCCGGCAGTGCGGGCGACGGCAGCACGGCACGCGCGAACCGGGCGGCGCTCCAGCGGCGCCGGATCGTGCCGCGCATGCTGCGGGACGTGCACGAGCGGGACCTGTCGGTGGAGGTGCTGGGCCGCGCCCTGCCCGCGCCACTCGCGCTGGCGCCCGTCGGCGTGCTGTCGATCATGCATCCGGACGCCGAGCCGGCCGCCGCCCGGGCCGCTGCCGCGCAGGGCGTGCCGTTCGTCCTGTCCTCCGCGTCGAGCACGCCCATGGAGCAGGTCGCCGAGGCCATGGGGGACGGCGAGCGCTGGTTCCAGCTGTACTGGCCCAAGGACGTCGAGGTGGCCCGCAGTTTCCTGAACCGGGCGAAGGCGGCCGGGTTCACCGCGCTGATCGTCACGCTCGACACACCCTTGCTGGCCTGGCGGCCGCGCGACCTCGACCAGGCCTATCTGCCGTTCCTGCACGGCGTGGGAACCGCCAACTACTTCTCTGACCCGGCCTTCCGGGCGGGGCTGGCCAAGCCGGTGACCGAGGACCCGAACGCGGCCGTGATGCACTTCGTCGGCATGTTCGCCGATCCCGGCAAGAGCTGGCCGGACCTGGCCTTCCTGCGGGAGAACTGGGACGGACCGATCGTCCTCAAGGGCACCCTGCACCCGGACGACGCCCGGCTCGCCGCCGACGCCGGGATGGACGGGGTCGTCGTCTCCAACCACGGGGGCCGTCAGGTGGCCGGTTCCGTGGCCGCCGCGGACGCGCTGCCCAGGGTGGCCGAAGCGGTCGGCGACCGGCTGACGGTTCTGTTCGACAGCGGGGTGCGCACCGGCGACGACGTCTTCAAGGCGCTCGCGCTCGGCGCGCGGGCGGTGCTGCTGGGGCGGCCGTACGTGTACGGGCTCGGACTCGACGGACAGGCGGGCGTCGAGCATGTGATCCGCTGTCTGCTGGCCGAACTCGACCTCACCCTCGCCCTGTCGGGGCACGCCACGCCCGCCACGATCGGCCCCGCCGACCTCATCGAGGAATCCGTATGAGCACCGACCCGAAGAACGTCCTCGCCGTCATCAGCGCACACGTCGGCGGCCGTACCGCGGGCGCCGGGCTCGCCACGCTCTTCCCCGGCGAGGCGAACGTCACCGTGGTCGAGGCGACCGACGAGGACCCGGCGGCCCTGCGCGGCGCGCATGTGATCATCACCGGCCTCGCTCCGGTGAGCGCCGAACACCTCGCCGCCGCACCGGACTTGGAGCTCGTGCAGTGTGCGAGCCACGGCTTCGACTACGTCGACCTGGAGACCGCGCGCGCCCGCGGGGTACGGGTGGCCAACATCGGCTCCAGCGGCGCCGAGGCGCAGAACGTCGCCGAGCAGACCTTCGCCCTGATGCTCGCGCTCGCCAAGCAGCTGGTCCCGGCGCACACCGCGCTCGTCGAGGCCGACTGGGCACTCCCCCGCCTGCAGCGCTCCCTGACCGAGCTGTCCGGCAAGACGCTGGGCATCGTCGGGCTCGGCAACATCGGGCAGCAAGTGGCCCGCCGCGCGGTCGCGTTCGACATGAACGTCGTCTACGCCGGCCGCCGCAGACTGCCCGAGGACACGGAGGCCCGGCTGGGCGGGGCCCGCCACGTCCCGCTCGACGAGCTGCTGCGCACCGCCGACTACGTGTCCCTGCACGCGCCCCTCACCGACGAGACCCGGCACCTCCTCGACGCCGAGCGCCTCGCGCTCCTCAAGCCCTCCGCCTTCGTCATCAACACCGCGCGGGGCGCCCTCATCGACCAGGACGCCCTCGCGGACGCACTGGAGAAGGGCGCCCTGGCCGGCGCGGGCATCGACGTCTTCGACCCCGAACCACCCACCCCGGCCCTGCGGTTGCTGCGGTCCCCGAACGTGGTGCTCTCCCCGCACGTCGGCGGCGTCACCCGCGAGACCCTCGTCCGCATCGCCCTGGCGGCCGTACAGAACGTCACCGCCTTCCTGACGGGCGAGCCCCCCAAGGATGTCGTGAGCTGACCGCGCTCAGGTATCCGACGCTGAACTCACCGCGTTCAGCGAACCGACCCCGACAGCCCGGCAGGCCGCACCTGTGGGGCTGTTCGGGTTCCGGTGATGGACAGGGAGCTCGGGCTGGCGGAGGTCGTCGGGTCGGCGGGCCAGCGTTGGGACGTGGAGCCGTCGCGGACCTTGACCACGATGTCCGCGCCGGGCTCGGCGGCGGTGGGGGCGAGGGCGAGGCGGTCGTCCCAGCGGGGCAGCAACTCGCCCTGCGGGGTGAGGTCGTAGCGCACGTCGTCGCTCCGTTCGTCCTTCGCGGCGGCGCACCGGCCGAGGACGACCACTCCCGCGTCCACGTGCGAGTCCAGGCACAGTGCGACGTCCGCGAGGCTGCGCAGCAGTCCGTCGCTCTCGTACGACCACTGCTGGGTGAGGGCGTCCGAGCAGGTCGCGAGGACCGCCCCGGCGCCCGCCTTCGCCGTGCCCCTGATGTCCAGGCACAGGTCGGCCCCGGCGTTGCGCAGCCTGAACTGCCCCGGAACGGCGGGCAGTCGGGCCGTACCCGGCGCGGAGCGGGAGCCCGCGCCGGGCGCCGTGACACCGCCCGCGGTCTTGGAGGCGGCCGGGTCGACGCCGTCGTCGTGCGAGAACAGACCGGCCGTGAAGACCGTCACGAGCAGCCCGGCGGAGACGACGCCAACGCCGGTCAGCAGGGCCCGCGAGTTCCTGAGTACGCCCGGCGGTCTTCGGCCGGGCAGGGGGATCCGGGGCAGGATGCGCGAGCGTGCGCCGCCGTGCCGCGAGTGGCCGTGCGGCCGGGTCCCCTGCCGGGTGCGTCCGGGACGGGTCTCCAGATAGCGGCGGGCGCCCCAGCCGAGTACCGCCTCGGCGAGAAGCAGCCCCAACCCGCCCTCGAAATGGCTCAGTTGTTCCGCGGCGAAACGGCAGTAGCGGCACTCCGCCAGATGCTGCTGGACATCGGGCAGCAGGGCTCCGCCGCGGCGCATCGGAACGTCGAGAAGACGGTTGTAGAACCGGCATTCCTTGCTCGGCGCGAGTTCCCGATGCGCTTGTACACAACCTTCCCGGAATTTTTCACGCGCTTGTTCGAGCGCGGCCGACGCGGTCTCGGTATCCATGCCGAGCAGGGCGGCGGGAACGGCAATGGACTCCGCCTCGACCTCGCGGTGCCAGAGCAAACAGCGGAAGAGTCCGGGCAGTCCGAGGAATGAACGCTCGGCGAGCTTGCGGTTTTCGGGCGTCATGGACTTCGCCGACCGCATACCGCGCCCTCCGGCCGGTTTCTGCAGCTCCGGCAGAACTCCGGATATCCGTTCCTCCGCGGACCACACACGGACCGTGTCGCGCACGGCCACCAGCAGCCGGGGCCGCACCGCGAGCGCGGGTTCGCCCAGCGCCAGCCGGTCGAGGACCTGGTGGAAGGCGGCCGAGGTGGCCATGGAGGCGGTCTCGGACGAGGAGGCGAGACAGATGGCCGCGTACTCGCGGGCGGGCTGCCAGTGCCGCGCCATCAGCAGCGCGACGGTCTGGGCGACCTCACCGTCGGGCCGGCCCCTCAGCCGAGCGGCGAGGACCTCGTCGGATTCTCCGGGGCCCCCGCCGGACGGCGGGTAAGGGGGGCGAGGTGGGTGGGGGGTGGGCACTGAGCGGATTCCTTCCCACGCGCATGGGACACACAGGAGGGCGTGAATTCGGGTAGGTCCATTCGAGACCCGGTTACCGATAGGGCGATCGGCACCCGGCCATTACACCCCCCGCACGGGTGGTTCACCCTTGCACAGGACACTCATGACCAACAAGGCACTTGGGCAACATCAGCCTCTTTGAAAGATGGTCAGAAACAGCGGCAACTCAGCGCGCCCGGTTGAGCATTCACCATTCCATGCGCCCCGTGTGAAAGGGGCGCACGCGCCGGAGCCCCGCGCACGCTCCCGGCGCGCACCACCCCGTAGTGCACTGGGTACCGGCCCTTCTCGGAGGCCCGGCGCAGGACGGCGGCTCTCCTGCGTCACACGGGCCGCCGGCCTTGTTCCTCCCGCCCTCGGCCGGCGGCCCCGGAGGGCGGGTCTGCACCGACTCGGTCGGCGGCCCTCAGATCTGCCAGGAACGCAGCCGGTCGGCGGCGCCGTAGACATCGGTCTTGCCGGACATCAGATCGCGCGCGAGGTCGACGAGGGCGCCGTAGGGCGGATCGATGCCGACGTCGCTGACGAACATGTACGCCACGGCTGTCGCGCACGCGAAACGGGCGTTGGCCGACGGCAGCGGCCGGAGCAGGGCGAGGGTGTGCAGCAGGGCGGCGGCCCGCCAGGCCGGGTCGGAGTTCACCCCGAGGCGGGGCGGATCGACGCGATGGCGGGCGACGGCGGCGACCAGCGCGGAGAAGTCGTTGACGGTCGGCTGGTCGGGCAGGACCTCTTCGTGGCGCTGGAGCAGCCACGGCACATCGATATGGATGACGGGTGCCATCGGTCAGGCGACCCGCCCTTCGCCGGCGTGCGCCGGTTCGTCGTCGGGGAAGGCGGCCGCGAACTCGTCGGCGTGGGCGGAGAAGAACCGGCGGAACGCCTCCGCGCCCTCCTGCAGCGCGCGGTGCCGGGCTATGTCCGCTGCGGCGGCCTCGCGCACGAGGGCCTTCATCGACGTACCGCGTTCCTTGGCGATCTGCCTCAGGTCCTCAAGCTCGCGGTCGCTGAACTCGACATTCAGGGCTGGCATGCCTTCACGGTACCGCCGAGGTACTTACGCGTAAATAATGCCTGGTCACAGCGACATGAGGACGGTACCTGGGGACGACCGCGGCGGCCGAGGACCACGTCCGATTCCCGCCGGTTCCGGGCCGGCCGGAGCCGCAGACTGGAGCCATGAAGACGTACACGACGATCGACAGTCCCGTAGGTGAACTGCTCCTGGTCGGCGAGGGCACCGCGCTGGTGTCGCTCTCCATGACGGGGCAGCGCAACGCACCGGTCGTCCGCTCCGGGTGGCGGCGCGACGACGCGGCGTTCACGGAGGCGGCCCGGCAGCTCACCGCCTACTTCGAGGGCCGGCTCGCCCGCTTCGAGCTGGACATCGCCCCCGAGGGGACCCGGTTCCAGCAGCGGGTCTGGCAGGCCCTCGACGAGATCCCGTACGGCAGCACCACCACGTACGGCGCACTGGCCGCGCGGCTGGAGGTGCCGCGGGACGAGGTCCGGGCCGTGGGCGCCGCGATCGGCGCCAATCCGCTGCTGATCGTCCGCCCCTGCCACCGCGTGATCGCCGCAGACGGGTCGATGCGCGGGTACGCGGGCGGAGTCGAGCGCAAGGTGCGGCTGCTCACCCACGAGGGTGCGCTGCAGCAGATGCTCGTATGACGGCGGGAGACGGGATGACCCTCACCGAGGCACAGGCTGAACAGCGCGTCGCGGGCACCGAATGGGCGGCGCTCGCAAGCGAGTTGGACCTCCACGGCAGCGCGCCGACCGGACCGCTGCTGACAGTGGCGGAGTGCCGTGATCTGGCCGCGCTGTACGAGAAGCCGGAGCTGTTCCGGACCACGGTCGACATGGCACGGCACCGCTTCGGCTCCGGCGAGTACCGCTACTTCACCCACGATCTGCCGGCTGCGGTGTCCGCCCTGCGCGCCGCCCTGTACCCGCGTCTGCTGCCGATCGCGCGGGACTGGGCGGCCCGGCTCGGCCGCCCGGCGCCCTGGCCGGACTCCCTGGAGGAGTGGCTGGAGGCGTGCCATGCGGCCGGGCAGGACCGGTCGGCACAGATCCTGCTGAGCTACGCGGAGGGCGACTGGAACGCCCTGCACCGTGACGTGTTCGGCGAGAAGGTCTTTCCGCTGCAGGTGGTCGTCGGGCTCGACGCGTACGGCGTCGACTACACCGGCGGCGAGTTCCTGATGGTCGAGCAGCGGCCCAGGGCCCAGTCCCGGGGCACCGCGACCGCACTGCGCCAGGGCCACGGCCTGGTCTTCACCACCCGGGACCGTCCGGTACACACCAAGCGGGGCTGGTCGGCCGGCGCGATGCGGCACGGGGTGAGCACGGTCCGCTCGGGCCACCGGCGCGCCCTGGGCATCGTCTTCCACGACGCGTCGTGACGACTAGCCCTGCGCCCACAGCCCCCTGCGCCGGTAACCCGGCTCCCAGAACAGGCGGTTGAGCGCCCGGACCGGCGGGGGCAGGGCGCCCAGGAAGGCGGCGCGGTCGGCGGGCGGGGCGCCGTCGACGACCCACGGCACGAACAGCGCGGCACCGCGCACGCCCTGCACCTCGCGCATACGGCCGGTGAAGCGGGCCCAGTCGGCGGCCGTCAGGACGTCCTGCATCAGCGGCAGGGCGCTGTCCTCCTCGTGCTTGAGGTGGTCGTCGAGGGTTGCCGCCAACGCCCGTACCAGATCCGGCAGTTCGGGCGCACGGTCGGCGAGCGCGACGTCGACGGCCCGGAGCAGCGGGTCGATGCGGGAGTGCTCCGCCTCCATCTCGTCGAGCAGGACGAGGTCGCGCGGGCGTCCCGCCACGCGCTCGCGCACCTGCGGCCACAGGTCGCTGTCCTCCGCGGTGTGGTGGATGTGCAGCTGCCGCTGGAAGTTCTCCCAGCCGGCCCTGACCGCGGGCGAGGCGGCCCGGTCCTCGGCGACGGCCGCCGCGAGGCGTTCCAGGTCGCGCCGGAAGGCGTCGTGCGAGGCGTACATCGCGGTGAAGTCGAGGGGTTTGTGGTTGCTGTCCGTCATCGGTCGGCTTCTTTCGGTGCGTGGAATCACTCCCGTTCAAGAGGGCGGGGCGCCGGGTGAGTGTGACGCGGGCGGAATTCGCTGAGAGGTAGGTCACACAATTCCCGTGCCATGTCACAAACCGGCCCCTGACGGGCCTCGAAGGAGTGAGCGCGTCACTGGGGAGGCCACCTATGTCCGAGAGCGCCGTCGACGAGGCGACCGACGTCTTCATGCACCATCGCGAGCTGCTGTTCGGGCTCGTCTACAACATGCTGGGCAGCGTCACCGACACCGAGGACGTGCTGCAGGAGACCTGGCTCTCGTGGTCGGGCCGGGGCACGGACGGGGTCGACAACCCCCGCGCGTATCTGGTCCGCATCGCCGTCAACCACGCCCTGCAGCGCCGCGCCTCGATCACCCGCCGCCGCGAGACCTACGTCGGGCCGTGGCTGCCCGAGCCGCTGGTCGCCGACGACCCGGGCACCGACGACCCGGCCGTGCGCACCGAGTCCGTGTCCCTGGCGATGCTGGTGGTCCTGGAGTCGCTGACCCCGCTGGAACGCGCGGTGTTCGTGCTCCACGAGGTCTTCGGGTACGCCCACACGGAGATCGCGGACATCATCGAGCGCAGCCCGGCGGCCGTACGGCAGCTCGCGCACCGTGCGCGCCGGCATGTGCACGCCCGGCGGCCGCGCTACCGCGCGCATCCACGGGTCCGGCGGGAGGCGACCGAGCGGTTCGTGCAGGCGGCGCTCGGCGGGGACATCGCCGAGCTGATGGAGATCCTGGCGCCGGACGTCACGGTGTGGACGGACAGCGGCGGCAACCGCAAGCCGGCCGGTCTGCGTCCCGTGCGCGGCCGGGACAAGGCGGTCCGGCTCCTTCATTCGTACGCGCAGCGGGACGGCGCGCGCCATCGCGACCTCGACCTGCGCTACCGCCGCGTCAACGGCGACGACGCCGCCGTCCTGTTCGACGGCGACTCCCCGTACGCCGTCATGGTCATGGACCTCAGCCCCGACGGCGACCGGATCTCGGGGATCTACGTCGTCACCAACCCCGACAAGCTCACGCACGTGCACAAGGAGGCGGCGTGACCGCCACCGAGACCCCCGGCCGGGGCGAGCGGGTCGCCGATTGGCTCGACGGCCGGCTCGGCATCCATTCCCTCGGGCGGAAGTACCTGCGCAAGGTGTTCCCCGACCACTGGTCGTTCCTGCTCGGCGAGATATGCCTCTACAGCTTCGTGGTGCTGATCCTCACCGGCGTCTACCTCACGCTCTTCTTCCATCCGTCGATGAACGAGGTGACGTACCACGGCAGTTACGTCCCGCTCAACGGCGTCCGGATGTCCGAGGCGTACGCCTCCACGCTCGACATCAGCTTCGACGTGCGCGGCGGACTGCTGGTGCGGCAGCTGCACCACTGGGCGGCGCTGGTCTTCGTCGCCGCGATGGTCACGCACATGATGCGGCACTTCTTCACGGGGTCCTTCCGCAAGCCCCGGGAGGTCAACTGGCTGTTCGGCTGGACCCTGTTGTTCCTGGGCCTCTTCGAGGGCCTGTTCGGCTACTCGCTGCCGGACGACCTGCTGTCGGGGACGGGGCTCAGGTTCGTCAACGGGGCGCTGCTGTCGGTGCCCGTCGTCGGCACGTACCTGTCGATGTTCCTCTTCGGAGGGGAGTTCCCGGGCCATGACATCGTGGCCCGCTTCTACTCGCTGCACATCCTGCTGATCCCCGGCGTGATGGCCGCACTCGTCGTCATCCACGTCCTGCTGGTCGTCTACCACAAGCACACGCAGTTCGCGGGCCCCGGACGGACCGAACGCAATGTGATCGGCGCCCCGTTCATGCCCGTCTACATGGCCAAGGCGGGCGGCTTCTTCTTCCTGGTCTTCGGCGCCCTGTCGATCATCGCCGCGGTGGCCTCGATCAACCCGGTCTGGGTCTACGGCCCCTTCCGCCCCGACCAGGTCTCCACCGGCGCGCAGCCCGACTGGTACCTGGGCTTCGCGGAGGGGCTGGTGCGGGTCATGCCCGGCTGGGAGATCACCCTGTGGGGCCACACCCTGGTGCTGGGTGTGCTGATCCCCGTCGTGGTCTTCCCGCTGCTCCTGGTCTTCATCGGGATCTACCCCTTCGTGGAAGCACGGGTGAGCGGTGACCAGCGCGAGCACCACATCCTGGACCGGCCGCGCAACCGTCCCGTCCGCACGGCGATCGGTGCGTCCTGGATCAGCCTGTATCTGATTCTGCTGGCGGGCGGCGGCAACGACATCGTGGCGACCCGGCTGCATCTGTCCATCAACGCGGTCACATGGACGGTGCGTGTCGCGGTGTTCGTCCTGCCGGTGATCGTCTTCGTCGCCACCCGCCGTATCTGTCTGGGCCTCCAGCTCAGGGACCGGGAGCTGGTGCTGCACGGCCGGGAGACCGGCGTGATCAAGCGGCTGCCGCACGGTGAGTACGTGGAAGTGCACCAGCCGCTCGATCAGGCCGAGTTGTACACCCTGACCGCGCACCGGCAGGATCAGGGTGAACTCGTGGAGCGCGAGCCCCAGCGCTGAGGAGCGCCAGCCCTGAGGCGCGTCAGTCCTGAGGCGCGTCAGCGCTGGTCCGCCACGAAGGACGCCATGCGGGCCAGGGCCGCGTTCCAGTTGATCGCGGTCTCGTTGGTGGACCAGGACTGGATGTCGTCGATGTAGCAGAACTGGCCGACACAGCCCTGGAGTTTGCTCTGTGCGTAGGGGTCCTGGATGGACGAGTTCGGCCCGCCGGCAAGGGTCCCGTGCGGTGGGTTCGGAAGGTTCGGGTCGAGCTCGTGGGCGTACCAACGGCTGTGCTGGTTGTGGGAGTTGGCCTCGCCGTAGCCGGTGACGTAGGACATGTTCAGGGCATTGCGGCCGAGGATGTAGTCCATGCCCTGGACCGCGCCGTCACGGTACTTGGCGGAGCCGGTGATGTCGTACGCCGTGGCGAGCACGACCCCGTTGTTGAGGATCTGATGGCTGGAGCCCCAGTCATAGATGTTGTCGGGGGGTGCGTACGGCATGCCGTAGGGCTGTGACTTCAGCGTCGCCAGGTAGCGGTCCGCGCCCTCGACGACCGACCGGCGCACCGTGTCGCGGCCGGGCAGTCTGCTCGGCACGGTCGCGAGGTCGAGGCGTCCGGCCGCGGCGGTCCTGCCCCAGTCGAAGCCGAGCGGGCCGAAGATGTCGGCCGTGTGCACCGGGGAGTTGAGGACGAAGTCGGCGAACTGCTTGTCGCCGGTGGTGAGGTACAGCTCCGCCGCCGCCCAGTAGAACTCGTCCGTGGCGTTGGTGTCGTCGTAGGTGCCGCCTCCGATGCCGTCGGCGGCGGAGGCGTACATCGTGGAGTGCGCGAGCGCCGCCGACCACGCCTTGCGGGCGGCGGTCAGGGCCCTGGCCGCGAAGGCGCGGTCGTAGGGCCGGTAGAGCCGGGCCGCCTGGGCCGCGGTCGCCGCCAGGTTGAGGGTCGCCTGCGTGGACGGCGGGTGCAGTTCGCGCTTCTGCGGGTCCTCGCTCGGCAGCAGGGGCAGACCGGTCCACTGCTCGTCGTGGATCTTGTGATGGGCCATGCCGGCCAGCGGCTGCCCGTCGGGCACCTGCATCTTCAGCAGGAACTCCAGCCCCCAGCGGGCCTCGTCGAGGATGTCGGGCACCTTGTTGCCGCTCTCCGGGATGGCGAGGGTGCCGTCGCGCAGCGTGCCCGACTCGCCGGTGCGGGCGAGCAGTTCACGCTCGTAGGTGCTCAGCAGCTCCCAGGTGGCGATGCCGCCGTTGACGACGTACTTGCCGTGGTCGCCCGCGTCGTACCAGCCGCCGGTGACGTCGAGCGTGTAGTCGCACACGCCGGGCTGACACGGGACGTTCGCGTCGCCCTGGTTGGGCGCCACGTCGACGTGCCCGGCGGCGCGTCCGTACCCCGGCCGCAGGTCGTCCCGGATCGCGATGCCGCTGCGCTGGGTGTAGTAGTACTTCAGCGAGTCCAGCCGCAGGCGCTCATACGCACTCGTCCCGATGTCGAAGGGCCGGCTCGTCTCGCCGTCGACGACCAGCGTGAAGCCCTTGCCGGCCTTGCGGTAGCCGCCGAAGTCGATCGAGTGGACGTTCTGCCCGGAGGACACGTCGGTGCCGCGCGGCACGGTCCAGCCGTGCGCGACGGTCCGGCCGCCGGCGTTCTTCAGCCGCCAGGGCAGCTTCGCGCCGGCGTCGGTGACCAGGGTCGCGTTCTTCGGCCCCGAGGGCAGATAGGCGACCTGGTTGACGCGCACCCGTGGTCCGGTGTCCGGCTCGTACACCTCGGGCGGCACCCCGCCCAGCAGCGACGCGTCGTCCACGCACATCCGCCAGGCGTCCGCGCTGCCGCCGGCCTGGAGGGCGACCTGGCCCTGGGTGGTGTCGACGGGCGAGGTGAAGGTGTACGCGTAGGTGTCACCGGAGACGCTGAGCTGCGGGCTGACCTCGAAGTAGGTGTCGTACGGCGCCACTTGGAGCCCCACGACCGCCCGCACCACATGTCCCCCGGGCGAACCGGAGGCCTTGAAGCTGAACTTGTACGACTTCCCCTTGACCAGGGTGACGTCGTTCTGGCCGACGGTGGCGTCCCAGCGGTTGGCGGTGCCGCCCGGGATGTCCGCGCAGAGCTGTCCGTCGGAGAGACCTGCGGTGACGTTGGCGGTCGTCCACCAGGGTTCGGTGGTCGTGTCGAAGGTGCCGTTCTTGAGCTGCTCGACCTCGTCTGCGGCGGCCGGGCCGGCCGGCAGCGCGCTCAGCGCCGCTCCCAGCAGGGCGGTGACGGTCAGCAGCACGGTTCTGCGTCGTTTCACGTCTGGGCTCCTCGGGCGGAGGTACGGGTGACGCTCGCCGATGCGATGGGAGCGCTCCCAGATGCGGACGCAGCACATGCTTGTTCGCGCCATGACACCCGTCAACGGTCCGGACGGGACGGGTTTTCCCGTCCGGACCGCGACGCGGGGCTCAGCCGCCGGGCGCCTCCAGCTTGCTGATCCGCACCGCCCCGGCGACTTCGCCGGAATGAGCGCTGGTCAGCGTGAGACGGAGGCGGGAGCCGCGTGCCGCGTCGAAGGTGACGACCGTCGGCGCGTCCGAGGCGGTGGCCCAGTCGACCGCCGCTCCGGTGACCGGCACATACCGCCGCCCGTTCCACACGGCCGCCTCGATGGACGCCGGCAGACTGTGCGTCGCGTCCACGGTGAAGGAGACCTCCACCCGGTCGAAGGTGCGGGAGCGGCCGTAGTCCACCGAGACCCAGTCCTGCGTGCGGGCGCCGTTGAACGCGGGCAGCAGCGCCGTCGCCGACTTGGCGAAGGCGTTGGACCAGCCGGTGGCCGCGTCGCCGTCCAGCATCGCGGCGGGCAGCGTGTCCGGACGGCCGGAGTAACTGGCGTCCGCGAACGGGTAGTTCGGGGCGGCGGGGTGCTCGGGCCTGAACGCCGGCGCCAGGGTCGTCGCGGCCGAGCGGGCGTGCGTGGTGCGGACGGACACCGTGCCGGTCCGCAGCCCGTCCGCGCGTGCGGTCACCTTCAGGGTCCCGGGCCTGGTGCCGGAGCGCACGATCGCCAGCGCCTTGCCGTGGAAGGCGGTGCGCGTGGTCGCCTGGTAGCGCTCGGCGCTCTCCTGGCGCCCGTTGTCGAGCCCGGCGAGCGAGCCGCCCTTCACGTCGAAGGTGATCAGATGCTCGGCGTCGGGCACCACCACGCCCCGGGCGTCGACGACGTCCGCGGTCACGAAGACCAGTGAACGGCCGTCCGCGTCCAGGGACTTGCGGTCGGCGGTGAGCCGTACGGCATGCGCCTCGCCCGCCGTGCGCAGCACGTCCGTGGCGACGGCCTTGCCGCCGCGCCGCGCCACCGCCTTCAACTCGCCCGGCTCGAAGGGCACTTTCCAGATCAGATGGAGCTTGCCCGCGCTGCCGTTCGGGCTGGTGTAACTGCCCGGGTAGGGGCCGGTGGTGAAGGTCTTGTCGTCGCCGGTCGCCTCGGTGGTCTCCAGATACGTACGGCCGTCCGTCGTCCGCTTGGTGTCGAACCTGCGGGTGCCGAGGGACTTGCCGTTGAGGAACAGCTCGACGGTGTCGACGTTGGAGTACGCCCACACCTCGACCGTCTCGCCCCGCTCGTGGTTCCAGCTCATCGGCAGCAGATGGACCACGGGCTCGCCGACCCACTGGCTGCGGAAGAGGTGGTACATGTCCTTGGGGAAGCCGGCCGTGTCGACGGCGCCGAAGAAGGACGCCTTGACCGGGAAGACGTTGTACGGCGTCGGCTCCCCGATGTAGTCGATGCCCGACCAGAGGAACTGGCCCGCGAACCACTTCCGGTCCCGGTCCTTCTTGTGCCCGTACTCCCCGCTCATGGTCCACGAGGCGAGGTTGTTGTCGTAGCTGGAGGTCGCGCGGCGTCCCGGGGTGTAGTTCTCCCCGCTGTTGAGGTGCTCCGGCTCCTGGTAGGTCGAGCGGGTCGAGGTCTCGGAGGACGACTCCGACTCGAACAGGAACAGGTGCGGGTAGGCCGCGTGCAGGGCGTCCACCGACTTGGCGGTGTTGTAGTTCAGCCCGAGCCCGTCGAGCTTGGCGAGCATCAGGTCGGCCGCGGAGCCCTTGGCGGGCAGCGACCGGTACTTGTCGGAGCCGATGACCAGCGGCCGGGTGTCGTCGGCGGCTTTGATCGCGCCGATGATGCGGTCGGCCATGGCGAGGCCCGCGGTGGAGGTGGAGTCGGGGACCTCGTTGCCGATGGACCACAGCACCACGGCGGGCGAGTTGCGGGCCGCGAGCACCATCTCGGTGGCGTCCTTCTCGCACCACTCGTCGAAGAAGCGGCCGTAGTCGTACTTCGTCTTGCCGGTCCGCCAGCAGTCGAAGGCCTCCACCATCATCACGATGCCCAACTCCTCGCAGACCTGGATCATCTCCGGCGAGGGCGGGTTGTGCGAGGTGCGGAAGGCGTTGACGCCCATCGACTTCATGATGGTCATCTGCCGGCGCACGGCGTCGATGCTGATCGCCGCGCCGAGCGCGCCCTGGTCGTGGTGCAGGTCGACGCCCTTGATCTTGGTGTGGGCGCCGTTGAGGTGGAAGCCCTCGTCGGGGTCGAAGCGGAAGGTGCGGATGCCGAAGGGGGTGACATAGGTGTCGACGCTCCGGCCGCCGACCCGCAGTTCGGTCTCCACGGTGTAGCGGTGCGGGGCGTCGATGTCCCACAAGCGGGGCTTGGTGACGGTGAGTTCATGGGTCTCGGCCGTCTTGTCGGTGACGTCGGCCCTGCTCGCCGCGTGGGCCACCGTCCGGCCGTCAGGGTCCTTGATCGACGAGCGGATCTCGACCTGGCTCGCGGCGCCCGACTCGTTGACCACCGAGGTCCGTACGTGGACCACGGCCCGCTGCGCGGTGATGTCCGGCGTGGTGACGTAGGTGCCCCAGCGCTCGACGTGCACCGGCTCGGTGACGACGAGACGGGCCTCGCGGTAGATGCCGCTGCCCGAGTACCAGCGGCTGCTGGGCAGTTGGTTCTGCACCTTGACGGCGATGACGTTCTCGGTGCGGCCGTCGGTGTGCAGCAGGTCGGTGAGGTCGAGGGCGAAGCCGGTGTAGCCGTAGGGGTGGCGGCCCGCCTCGGTGCCGTTGCAGTAGACGTAGGAGTCCATGTAGACGCCGTCGAACTCCACGGAGATCCGCTTGCCGGAGAAGGACGACGGCAGGGTGAAGGCGAGGCGGTACCAGCCGAGTCCGCCGGGCAGGAAGCCGGTGCCGCTGGTCGTGCCGTGCTCGGTGGTGGGGGTCTGCTCGATGCTCCAGTCGTGCGGCACCGCGACCTCGCGCCAGGCCGAGTCGTCGTAGCCGGGGTCGGCCGCCTGCGCGTAGGCGCCGCTCGGGTCGGTGATCCCGTCCGGGTTGACCAGCGCGAACCGCCAGCCGTCCCGCAGGGCGACGGTGCGGCGGCCGGATCCCGCCGCGACGGCCTCGGCGGCCCGTGCCACCGGGGTGGTGAACAACGCCCCCGCCGCCGGTGCGGCGGTGGAGGCGACGAGGACCGATCTTCGCGTCACTGTCATGGAGCTCCCCCTCATCAGGGCCCAGAAGTACTCACAATTGATCGCGAACAAACAGATTCTTTCTGCTGGGCATGCACGGTCGTCAAGGGTCCGAGCAAGGGTTGGCATCCGATGAACCCGCGGACGCACTAGGCTGGAACCCAAGTGACGCGCCTGTTCACTGTGAGTGTGCGCAATGGAGTGGCGAGGATGAGTCCGGTCTATCCGTTCGACGATGCCGGGACGGCGCGTGCGGTGATCGACGCGAGGGGCACGCTCGCGGGCTGGAACGGCGGCGCCAGGCGCCTGCTCGGCTGGACGGCCGCCGATGTCGTGGGCCGGCCCGCCGCCGATCTGCTGATCGGCGAGGCCACGGGCGCCGTCTTCGACCCCGAGGGATCCCGCTGGCACGGTCTTGTCACCCTGCGCCACCGGAACGGCTCGGACGTCTCCGTCTGGGTGCTCGCCCATCGCACCGAGGCCGCGGACGACGGCACCTCGGAATGGCTCGTGGTCACTCCGCTGGACGGTGACGGACCGCGACTGGCCGACGATCCGCTGGACGAGGCGGGACTCCTGCAGTCGCCCTGCGCGATCGCGATCTGTGACGACCGATTGCGGCTGAGACGGCTCAACGACGTCATGGCCGAGCTGCTGGGGCTGCCGGAGGAGCATGTGCGCGGGCTGCGGCTGTCCGAGGTGGGCGGCAGACCCCACAGCACCGACATCGAGCGCCATCTCCGCCGGGTGCTCACCACCGGCCAGGGCCACGACGTGCAGACGTACGTGCCGATCGGCATCGACGGCCGCGTCAACACCTGGCTCGCCCGGATGTCCCCGATCACCGACGCCTCGGGCAAGGTCCGCGGCGTCTGCGTCGCCGCTCACGACTTCACCGAGCAGTACCGGGCCCGCGAGCGACTGCAGCTCGTCAACGAGGCGAGCGTCCGCATCGGCTCCACCCTCGACGTCACCCGGACCGCCCAGGAACTGGCCGAGGTGTGCGTCCCCGCTCTCGCCGACTTCATCAGCGTCGACCTGCTGGACCCGCACGACCCCGGCGTCAAGCCCTTCGCCGGACCGCCCACCGCCCCGATCGCCCTGCGCCGGACCGCGCATCTGTCCATCACCCCCGGCACGCCCGAGGCCGTCGTGGAGATCGGGCACATGGACCGCTACCCCGCCGCCTCCCCGCAGGCCGACCCCCTGCTGGCCGGTCACTCCATCGTGGCCACGCTGGACGCCGACGACCTGGAGCAGTGGCTCACCTGGGACCCCGAACGCCTGCGTCGCATCAAGGAGTTCGGCATCCACTCAGCGATGTCGGTGCCGATCCGGGCGCGCGGCCTCACCCTCGGGGTCGCCGTGCTGTGCCGGTTCCGCAGCCCGGACGGCTTCACGCCCGACGACGTGCTGCTGGCCGAGGAGGTCACGGCCCGCGCCGCCGTCTGCATCGACAACGCCCGCCGCTACTCCCGGGAGCGCGAGACCGCCATCGCCCTGCAGCGCAGTCTGCTGCCCCGCTCGCTGCCCTCCACGGCCGCCGTGGACGCCGCCTCCCGCTATCTCCCGGCGGCACGGGCCGGGGTCGGCGGCGACTGGTTCGACGTGATCCCGCTGTCCGGGATGCGGGTCGCCATGGTCGTCGGGGACGTCGTCGGCCACGGCATCCAGGCCTCGGCCACCATGGGCCGGCTGCGCACCGCCGTGCGCACCCTCGCCGACATCGACCTCGCCCCCGACGAGCTCCTCACCCACCTCGACGACCTGGTCGTACGGCTGTCCGCGGAGGCCGGCCACGAGGGCAGCCCGGGCGAGGTCGGCGCCACCTGCCTCTACGCCGTCTACGACCCGGTCTCCCGGCGCTGCACCCTGGCCCGGGCCGGGCATCCCCCGCCCGTGGTGGTCCCGCCCGGCGGCGCGCCGCACCAGGTCGACCTGCCGGCCGGGCCGCCGCTCGGACTGGGCGGACTGCCCTTCGAGTCGGCGGAGTTCGAACTGCGCGAGGGCAGCGTCCTGGCGTTCTACACCGACGGCCTGATCGAGTCCCGCGAGCGGGACGTGGACGCCGGTCACGAGCTGCTGCGCGAGGCCCTGGCGACGTACGCGGACTCGCTGGACGAAACCTGCGACCGGGTCCTGCACGCGCTGCTGCCGACCGGCGGCGCCCCCGACGACGTGGCCCTGCTCCTCGCGCGCACCCGGGGGCTGCCCGCCTCCCAGGTCGCCACCTGGCACATCCCCGCCGACCCGGCGCTGGTCGCGCCCATCCGCAAGCAGGTCGTCGAGCAGCTGGACGCGTGGGGGCTGCAGGATGCCGCCTTCACGGCCGAGCTGGTGGTCAGCGAACTCGTCACCAACGCGATCCGGTACGGCGCGCACCCCATCCGGCTGCGGCTGATCCATGACACGGCCACGCTGATCTGCGAGGTGTCCGACACCAGCCACACGGCTCCGCACCTGCGCCGCGCGAAGACCTGGGACGAGGGCGGCCGCGGTCTGCTCCTGGTCGCCCAGCTCACCCAGCGCTGGGGCAGCCGGCACACCACTGAGGGCAAGACGATCTGGGCGGAGATCGCGCTGCTGGACGAGGGCTGAAGCCGCTCGACGCGCGCTGAACCGGGTTCTGCGGCGCGGCCGAAGGGCGCGGACCGGACCGGTCCCTACGACGCCTCCGTCAGCCAGGGCCTGACCTGCTTGCGCGCCTCGTGCAGGCGTGACTTGAAGGTGCCGAGCGGGATGCCGGCGCGCTCGGCGGCCTCCGCGTAGTCCAGCTGGCAGATGTCGCGGTAGACCAGCGGCTCGACCAGGTGGGGGTGCTCGCGCTCCAGCCGGTCCAGGGCCTCCAGCAGGTCCAGCCGGGAGCCCGCGATGACGCTCGTCGTCCGCGGGTCGACGTGCCGTTCGGCGTCGATCGCCACCGGCTGCTCGGCCGAGCGCCGCTTGAGTTCGCGGTACTTCTGGCGGCAGCAGTTGGCGACGACGGTGTACAGCCAGGTGCTGAAGCGGCTGCGGCCCTGGAAGGTGGAGATCTTGCGGGCGACCTGGAACAGGGCGTCCTGCGCCGCCTCCTCGGCGTCCTCGCGGCACGGCAGGAAGCGGCCGCAGCGCCTGAGCACCTCCGGTCCGAGCGCCTGGAGCAGCTCCTCCAGTGCCGCGGCGTCGCCCGCGGCGGCGTCGCGGGCCAGGTCCTCGGTCGGCGCGACCAGGGGTTCTCCACGGGATCGATCCACGGCCAGGCATGATAGTCGTATGCAGTCTGTCGAGCGGATCGGGCGCTACCGCCTGGAACGGCGCCTCGGCTCGGGCGCGTTCGGCACGGTCTGGCTCGCCCGCGACGACACGCTCGAGGCACCGGTGGCGGTCAAGGTGCTCGCCGACAACTGGTCGCACCGGCTGGACGTCCGCGAGCGATTCCTGTCGGAGGCGCGGATGCTGCGCCGGGCCGGTTCGGACCGGGTGGTGCAGGTCTACGACATCGGTGAACTGCCGGACGGCAGACCGTACTTCGTGATGGAGTACGCCGACGGCGGCACCCTCGCCGAGGTGCCGTCCGGTGCGGCACTGCCCGTGTCCGAGGCGCTGCGTCTGACGGCGCTGGCCGCCCGCGGCGCGGCCGCGCTGCACGCGGCGGGGATCGTGCACCGGGACATCAAGCCGAGCAACATCCTGCTCTGCGCGGCTGCCGACGACGCCCGCGGTTCCGGCGCTCCCGACGCCGTCGACGGTGTGTCGCGGGTGCTCCTCGCCGATCTGGGGCTCGCCAAGAGCCTGGCTCAGGCCTCCGGTCTCACCCAGGCCGCGGGCTCGCAGGGATACCGGCCGCCCGAGCAGGCGGAGCCCGGCGCGGGCATCGACGAGCGGGCCGACGTGTACAGCCTGGGCGCGGTGGGCTACCACCTGGTCACCGGCACGGTTCCGGGCGAGCCCGGCAGGGTGGTGCGGCCCGACCGGCTGCGTCCCGGTCTGCCGGGCGCGGTGCGGCGGGCCCTGATGCGGGCGCTGGCCCCGGACCGCCGGCGGCGCTGGCCGGACGCCGAGTCCTTCGCGCAGGAGCTGGAGCGGCTCGTCGGCTCCGGTCTGCGGCCGCGCAGACGCCGTACGGCCCTCGCGCTGACGGGTGCCGTGGCCGTGGTCGCCGCCGTCGGTGCGACGGTCCCGCTGCTGCACCGGCAGTCGCCTGCCGCGGAGGTGCGGGTCACGGACACGACCGGCCGTGTCGTCGCCGAGGTGCCCGGCGGCTGGGGCGGGCAGCTGCGCGACTCCGGCTGGGATCCGCGGTCGCTCGGGCTGCCCGCCGGTCATGAGCCGGGGCTCGCGGTCGCGGACCGGCTGGCCGAGTGGCAGGACCTGGCGGCGGACGTGAACGGCGTGTTCGTGGGCCTGAGCGAACACGGCGACCTGACGGCCGCGGTCGGCGCCCTCACCCACCCCCGCTGCCACTACGACGGGAGCGACGCATACGGCGACGGCCGCTGGCGCGGCAGGCTGCGCAGCTGGTCCGACTGCCCGGGCGGCGGGTCGGTCACGGAGGCCGCGCTCGCCCCGGCGCACGGCGGCGCGCAGACTCGGGTGTACGTGCAGATCCGCCAGAGCGGCCGGGCCTCGGCGACCGACCGGGTGCTCGACTCGCTCCGTGTCACCGGGTGATGCGGGCGGCCGGATGCAGGCGACCGGAACCGGCGGCGAACTTTTCCGGCCCGGCGCGCATCGCAGCTGTATGACGGGGCACAGAGCGCCGTACGCACACGGGGGAACGTGTGCGTGGAATCTCCAGGAGTGTTGAGGAACATGGCGAAGAAGTCCCCCTCCGTCCGACGGGCGGCCCTGGCCGCGAGCACGGTCGCGGTACTGGGCCTGCTGACGGCCTGCGGAAGTGACGACGGCTCCGTGGCGGGCTCGCCGCAGACGCTGTCGGGCACGGCCGCGCCCGCCACCGGTGACCACGGAACGGACTCGGCGAGCGCGTCCGCGTCGGCCTCCGCCGGGGGCACGGCGGGCGACGACACCACGGCGACCGCGACCGCCCCCTCGTCCACCACCAAGGGGGGTGCCACACCGGGCGGCGGCACCGGTGGCGGCCGGTGCCACACCTCGGAGCTGCGGGCGACCGTCGGGCGGAACGACCCCGGTGCCGGGCAGGAGAACTTCCCGGTCGTCCTGACCAACACCTCCTCCCGCACCTGCACGGTGCGCGGCTATCCGGGCGCCGCGTTCGTCGACGGTTCGGGCAAGCAGCTGGGACCGGACCCGAAGCGGTCCCCGGGCACGCCCGCGACGGTGACGCTCAAGCCGGGCAAGAGCGCCTGGGCCGGTCTGACCTTCTCCAACCCCGAGATCAGCGGCGCGCACGCGGCGACCCCGGCGTCGCTGCTGGTGACACCGCCGGACGAGCGGGACAGTCTGACGGTGACCTGGAAGGGCGGTCAGGTCCCCGTGTCCGGCAACGCGTCGTCGGTACGCCTGACGGTGTTCAGCGCCGGCAGCGGCGTCTGAGCGGGAGGAGCCCGAGCGGGAGGTGACGGGCGGCCTCGGTGCCGGGACCTGTTTTCATTGGAGGTCCCGCGTCGCGTCGCTCTGAACCTCCCTGAGGACCTGCCCTGAACACCCCGCTCGCCGAAGCCCTGTCCGTCGTCCTGCTCGTCGCCGTGCTCGCCTGGGCCGTGGTGCGCCCCAAGGGGCTGCCCGAGGCGGCGTTGGCGGTGCCGGCCGCCGCGGTGGTGATCGCGACGGGGGCGATCTCCCTGGACCACGCGCGGGCCGAGGCCGCCAGTCTCGGCCCCGTGGTGGGCTTTCTGGCCGCGGTGCTGGTGCTGGCCCACTTCTGTGACGTGGAGGGGCTCTTCACGGCGTGCGGGGCCTGGATGGCCCGGCGGGCGGCGGGCTCTCCGGGCCGGTTGCTCGTGGCGGTCTTCGTGCTGGCCTCGGTGATCACGGCCGTACTCAGCCTGGACGCCACCGTGGTGCTGCTGACGCCGGTGGTGCTCGCCACCGCCGCGCGCGCGGGCGTACGGGCCCGGCCGCACCTGTACGCCTGCGCCCATCTGTCGAACACGGCCTCGCTGCTGCTGCCCGTGTCGAATCTGACCAACCTGCTGGCGTTCGGGGCGAGCGGGCTGAGCTTCACCCGGTTCGCGGCGCTGATGGCGCTGCCGTGGCTGGTCGCGATCGCGGCGGAGTACCTGGTCCTGCGGCGCTTCTTCAGCGACGACCTGACCCTCTCCGTCCCCTCCCCCGAACCCGGCGGGGCGCCGCGGCTGCCCCTGTTCGCACTGATCACCGTGGCCTGCACGCTCGCCGGATTCGTGGTGGCCTCGACGGTCGGGGTCGACCCGGCCTGGGTGGCGGCGGCGGGCGCGCTGGTGCTGGCCGCCCGTGCGCTCGTACGGCGCAAGGCCACCCCTGTGTCGGTGGTGCGCGCCGCCTCCCCCGCGTTCCTGGCGTTCGTCCTCGCGCTCGGCATCGTGGTGCGGGCGGTGGTCGACAACGGGCTCGCCGACGCGCTCGGCCATGCACTGCCCGGCGGCGAGGGTTTCCCCGCGCTGCTGGCGATCGCCGCGCTGGCGGCCGTGCTGGCGAACCTGATCAACAATCTGCCCGCGGTGCTGGTCCTGCTGCCGCTCGCCGCCCCGTCCGGACCGGGCGCGGTGCTGGCGGTGCTGCTCGGGGTGAACATCGGCCCGAACCTGACCTACGCGGGATCGCTGGCGACGCTGCTGTGGCGGCGCATCGTGCACCACCACGGCCACGACGTGGAGCTCGGGGAGTTCAGCCGGCTCGGTCTGCTGGCCACCCCGGCCGCGCTGGTCCCGGCCGTGGCGGCGCTGTGGCTGTCGCTGCAGGTGGTCGGCTGAGCATGTCGGTCAGGGGTGTCGGTCAGCGGTGTCGGTCAGGGGCGTTCGTCAGTGATGTCCGCCACCGCCGTGTCCGCCTCGGCCGCCCCACCCGGAGCCGTCCCATCCGCAGTAGTACGGGTTGTAGGAGCAGTACGGGTTCGTGGGGTACTGGCCGGACGACTGGCTCGGCGTCGGCTGTGCGGTCGTCGGCGTCGCGGACGGCGTCGGTGAGGCCCCGGCCGGCTCGGACGCCTTCGGGGTGGGCCTGGCCGAGGGTGTGGGGCTGCTCTCGGCGTCCCAGTTCACGACCTGCATCTGAAGGTCCGCCTTCGAGGTGTCGAACACCCAGCGCTGGACGCTGCTGTCGTCACGGTTCTTGACGACCAGGGCGCCCGATCCGTCGGTGGCGGCCGGGGTCAGCGCCAGGTCCTGGTTCCAGCGCGGCACGAGGGTGCCCTGCAGCGTGAAGTCGTAGCGGACGTTCTTGGCGTCCGGTTCCGAGTTGCCCGTGCACGCGGCGAGCTGCACCGCGAAGCCGAGGTGGGAGTCCAGGCACAGTTCGGGGTCCGTGACACTGCGCAGACGGCCGTCGGTCTCGTACGACCACTGCTGTACGGCCGCCGAGGAGCAGTCGGCGAGTTCGGTCTCGGCCCCCTTGGCCACCTTCTTGCCGACGACGGAGACACAGAGGCCGGAGCCGAGGTTGTGCAGCCTGCCGCGCAGGGTGCCGTGGGAGCCGGTGCTGGTGCCGACCCAGGACGGATCGGAGGTCGGTGTGCCGGCGCCGCTGCCGGGTGTCTCGGAGGGGTGGCCGGTGTCGGCCTGGGTGGATCCGTCGCCGGAGCCGAGGACGGACCACAGGACCAGCGGGAGGACGATCAGCCCGCTCACCGTCACGACGGCCGCGGCGAGATTGCGGCGGCGGGCGGCGGCCCGCCGGGCGGCCCTGTGGGCCGAGCGGCGCGCGGCGGCACGGCCGCCGGGACGGGTGGCCGTGCGGGAGGCGGGGTCCACGGGGGCGAAGGGCTCGCCGGCTATCGGCGGCACCGGCACTTCCGGCGGCAGCGGGCCGGGATCCTCGAACCAGGCGACGCGGGAGTCCAGGTACGCGCCCGCGCCCCAGCCGAGGACCGCCTCCGCCAGCGCGAGGCCGAGCCCGTGGTTGAACTGCGCCAGTTGGTCGGCGGTGTGCAGGCAGTGTCGGCAGCGGTTGATGTGGGCGGCGAGGTCGGGGTCGATGTCGGCGCCGCCGCGCCGGTAGGTCACGTCGAGCATCCGCAGGAAGCGCCGGCACTCCTGCTCGGGGGCGAGTTCGCGGTGAACCTGGAGGCACTCCTCGCGCAGCCGCTCGCGGGCCCGCTCCAGCTCGACGCGCGCGTCCTCCACCTGAAGGCCCAGCAGGCCCGCGGGCACGTCCAGCGGTTCGGCCTCGACCTCCACGTGCCACAGCAGACAGCGGGCCGACTGGGGCAGCCGCTGGAAGGCCCCGGACAGCAGACGCCGGGCGGAGGACGGGAGCAGCCGGGCCGCGGCGCGCTCGCCGGGCGCGCACAGTTCGGGATGCAGATGTTCCCGTCTGTGGTCGTTGTCCCATTCCGCCGCGATACGGCGCACGGTCACGAGCAGTTGGGGGCGCCATGCGGAGGTCGGACCGTTCTGTCGCAGGGTCTCGCCGAAAAGCCGAGTGAATGCGGCAGTTGTGAGCATTCCGGCGGAAGCGGCACTGTCGGTGCACAGCCGGGCATAGGTGAAACCCGCTTCCCAGTGCCGGTCGAGGAGTTCACCGACGGGCTGCAGCGCGGGCGTCGATCCGGTCCACTTCTTCAGTTCCGCGCTCAGTTGTTCGTCCGTCACGTCGAACCGGCGGTCGTACTTGGGGGAATTCGACAGGCCGGCGTCTTTCACGGCTGCATTCCTCTCGGGGGCATGCACATAAAGTCCATACCAAGCGGTATGAGTACAGGATTCAGCAGCTCCGGCGCAATGAATATGCGCATGGTCTGTGTGCTGACAGCGCACACTTTTGCACAGGCAAGCAAGGCCTAACAAGGGATCTCGCGGTTTCCGCATTACCGGCCCGCCGGGTGTAATTGACGAATCGTCAATCGAACGGTTCGATAATCGGTAACGGTATTCGGCCGACTCGGCGCGGACCTGCTCCCCAACCATTGGGCAACGGCTTCACCTCGCATCCGGCGGGTCCGGGAAGCCGCTCGGGTTCACGGTTCAACCATTGGGCCGCCCGCGCGGTAGGCGCCGGGCGGCACGCCGAAACGCTCGCGGAAGACCCGGTTGAAGTGGAACGGGCTGGCGAACCCGGAGGCCGCCGCCACCCGGTCCACGGACAGGTCCGTGCTCTCCAGCAACCGGGCGGCATGCCCGAGCCGTGCCTCACGCAGCGCCCGCATCGGGGACCGGCCGTGCTGCCGGGTGAAGAGATGGGCGAACCGCGAGGGCGACAGGGCGACGCTGTCGGCGAGCGAACGCACGGTGTGCGGGGCGCCCGGGTCTGCGGCGATCAGCTCCGCGGCCCGCAGCACCCGGGCGTCGATGCCCGGCGGCGGTGCCGCGGGGCGCGCGGCGGCCGCCGTGAGCAGGACGATCTCCTCCAGCGCGGACAGGGCGAGTTCACGTGCCACGGTGCCGTGCGCCACGGCGACCCGGTCCTCCGGCGCCGTGGCGGGCGGCGACCCGCTGCCCGTCCAGCGGGCGTCGGCGAGCATCCGCCCGAAGGCCGCCGCGATCCGCTCGTGCAGGGCGGCCGGCGTCGGGGTGACGGCGAAGAGCCCGTCGCCGGTGCCGTACGGGCGCAGCCATGGTGCCCAGGAGGGGCGTGCCTGGCAGTGCACCCACCAGAACTGCCAGCCGCCCGCGCCCGGTTGGACGGCGTACTCGTGCCGGACGCCCGGGGCGAGCACCACCAGATCGCCCCGGCCGGCCCGTGCCTCGGCGGCCCCCTGGCGCAGCCGGCCGCGCCCGCCCGTGGTCCAGGTGAACAGCCAGCTGCCCGCGCCGCGCGGCCTGGTGACGCCGTACCCCTCGGGCTGGTCGTAGCGGCCGACGACGACCAGGCCCGGGGGCGGCGCAGCAGTCTCGGGCAATCGGTCAGCGCTCACGGGCATCCCTTCGAAGCACGCTGCGGCCTAGCGTGACGAGCGTAGGACAAGCCGACCCAGGAGCGACGTATGACAGCCATGGATATGGACGCCGCCGGTGCCCCCATCCTGACCCGGGACGGGCTGAGGCGGTTCGAGGAGGACGGCTTCACCATCGTGCGCGGACTGTTCGGGCGCGACGAGATCGACCGGCTGTGCGCGCACTTCGCTCAGCTGCACGCGGCCGGTCCGGTGCCCGGGCACTTCCAGCCGCGCGCCTCGAAGGACCCGCTGGCGGCGTACCCGAGGGTGATGCACCCGCACGAGATCAGCGAGCCGTCGAGGCGGGTCCTGCTCGACGCCCGGCTGCGCTCGGTGCTGGAGGTCCTGCTCGGCGAGGAGGTGCTGGCCGCGCAGAGCATGTTCTACTTCAAGCCGCCGGGCGCCCGGGGGCAGGCGCTGCACCAGGACAACTTCTATCTGCGCGTGGAGCCGGGCACCTGTGTGGCGGCATGGGTGGCCTGCGACGTGATCGACCGGGACAACGGCGGTCTGGAAGTGGTCCCCGGCACACATCTGATGGACCTGTTCTGTCCCGAACTGGCGGACTCCGAGGTGTCGTTCGCGCGTGAGTACGTTCCCCCGCCGCCGGGGCTCGAAGCCGTGCCGGTCGACATGGCGCCGGGTGACGTGCTGTTCTTCAACGGCAGCCTGGTGCACGGCTCGCAGCCCAACGGCACGACCGATCGCTTCCGCCGGTCGTTCATCGGCCACTACGTCGGCCGCTCCGCCCAGCGCATCGGCACCCACTACCGCACGCTCACGATGGACGGCGAGCGGGTGCCGCTGCCGGAGAGCGAGGGCGCGGGCCCCTGCGGCACGGAGTTCGCACCGCAAGGGCCCCACTAGCAAGACCTCAGCTGTGCCCGACGATCGCGTGGGGCGTGTACGGCTGCTCCAGCTCCTCGAGTTCCTTGTCGCTCAGCTCCAGTTCGACCGCGGCCACCGCGTCCTCGATGTGGTGCGGCTTGGCCGCGCCGACGATCGGAGCCGCCACCGTGTCCTGGTGCAGCAGCCAGGCGAGCGCGACCTGGGCGCGAGGGACGCCCCGCTCGCCCGCGATACGGGTGACCGCCTCGACGGTCGTGCGGTCGCTGTCCGGGTAGAGGCGGCTGCCGAAGTTGTCGTTCGCGCTGCGCTCCGTCACCGTGCCCCAGTCGCGGGTGAGACGGCCACGGGCGAGCGGGCTCCAGGGCAGGGCACCGACGCCCTGGTCGGCGCAGAGCGGCAGCATCTCCCGCTCCTCCTCGCGGTAGAGGAGGTTGTAGTGGTTCTGCATGGACACGAACTTGGTCCAGCCGCCCAGCTCGGCGGTGTACTGCATCTTGGAGAACTGCCAGGCGAACATCGAACTGGCCCCGATGTAGCGGGCCTTGCCCGCCTTCACGACGTCGTGCAGTGCCTCCATGGTCTCCTCGACCGGGGTGTGCGGGTCGAACCGGTGGATCTGGTAGAGGTCGACGTAGTCCACGCCGAGCCGGCTCAGGCTGTGGTCGATCTCGGACAGGATGGCCTTGCGGGACAGCCCCGCGCCGTTGGGTCCCGGCCGCATCCGGCCGTTCACCTTGGTCGCGAGGACGACCTCGTCACGGTTCGCGAAGTCCCGCAGCGCCTTGCCGACGATCTCCTCGCTGGTGCCGTCGGAGTACACGTTCGCCGTGTCGAAGAAGTTGATCCCGGCCTCCAGCGCCTGCCGGATCAGCGGACGCGAGGCCTCCTCGTCGAGCGTCCACTCGTGCGTGCCCCGGTCGGGCAGTCCGTAGGTCATACAGCCCAGACAGACCCGTGACACGTCGAGGCCCGTCGCACCGAGCTTCACGTACTGCATCGTTGCTGCTCCTGACTTCGGGATGGTGGTACCAGTGGCGAGCGTACGTCGTCGGTCCCGCACGCCTCCGCTCTGCCTGCCCCCTCTTGACGGCGGGCATCACCAGGCGCTTTCATCCTGGACACGTGCCCCCGCGTGCAGCAGGGCACTCAGAGGTGCGCCCAGCCGGTAGCGGACGAGCTCCAAGTCCGGCCAAAGTCGCCAGGACCGACCGGACACCCGGTCCGAGGCGGGGTCGTACCCGCGATTGATGGAGCGGACATGCCCGCCAAGGGTGTCTCCCGCGTCGGAGGTCTCGGGACGGCCGTCGGCGCCTGCCTACTTCTCGTCGCCGGACTGTCGGCGTGCGGCTCCTCAGGGAAGTCCGCCGGCTCGACGGGCGATCACGCGGAGACCTCCGCCGCGGCGGGCCCGTCCGGTGCCTCTTCGAAGGCCTCGGGCCCGTCACCGACCGCGACCGGCGGGCTGCGCCTGCCGCCGCTCCACGCCGGCTTCGACTACCAGATCGGGGGCGCCTATCCCCCGCCGGCGGGCGTCCGCATCGTCAGCCGCGACCGCACGGCGGCACCCGCGCCCGGGCTGTACAACATCTGCTACGTCAACGCCTTCCAGGCCCAGCCGGACGAGCGTGCCTCGTGGCCCGCCGATCTGCTGCTGCGGGACGGACACGGCAAGGTGGTCGTCGACGAGGACTGGGGCGAGGCCCTGCTCGACATCCGCACACCGGCCAAGCGCGAGCGGGTGGCGGCGCGGATCGGCCGGTGGATCGACGGCTGCGCGGACAAGGGCTACGACGCCGTCGAACCCGACAACTACGACAGCTACACCCGCTCCCGTCACCTGCTGACCGCCGACGACGCGATGGCCTTCATCACGCTGCTGTCGCGGCACGCACACGCCCGGCAGCTCGCGATCGGCCAGAAGAACACGGTGGAACTGGCCGGGTCCAGGAAGCGGTTGGGGCTCGACTTCGCGGTGGCGGAGGAGTGCGCGGAGTACGACGAGTGCGGACGGTACGCGAAGGCCTTCGACGACCGGGTGATCGTGATCGAGTACACGGACAGCGGGCTGCGCAAGGCCCGCGCCGGCTTCGCAGGGCGGCTGAGCATCGTCCGCCGGGACGTGCAGGTCTCGACGCCCGGCAGCTCCGACTATGTGCGCAAGGTGCGGTGAGGCAACGATGACTGACGGTATGTCACGTCGCGGTCTGCTGCTGGGCGCGGCCTCGGTCGCCGCCGTGAGCGGCTGTGCCGGCGGCGGTTCGGACGGAGTGGGCGCCGACGGCAAGGTGACCGTGGAGCTGTGGCACGGGCAGGCGGACACGGCCCGCAAGGCGCTGGAGAAGCTGGTCGCGGAGTTCAACCGCACACATCCCTCGATCCATGTCGACGCGGGCGGCGGCGGGGTGCTCTCCGACGCGATGCTGCAGAAGGTGACCGCCGCGCTCGCGGCCGGTTCCTACCCGGACATCGCCTACATCTTCGGCTCGGACCTCGCGAGCGTCGCGCGCTCCCCGCGCGTGGTCGACCTCACCGACGCGATGCGCGACGGGCCGACGCCGTGGACGTCGTACTGGAAGCCGGTGCGGGACGCGGTGACCGTCAACGGCCAGGTGCGGGCCGCGCCCGCGGTGCTGGACTCGCTGGCGGTGGTCTACAACCGCAAGCTGTTCCGGCGCGCCGGTGTGCCCTTCCCGAAGGCGGGCTGGACCTGGGACGAATTCACCGCCGCGGCACGGCAGTTGACCGACTCCGGCCGGGGTGTCTTCGGCACGGGCTGGCCGGGGGTCGGCGACGAGGACACCGTCTGGCGGCTGTGGCCGATGATCTGGGACCTCGGCGGTGACGTCGTCGCCGCGGACGGCAAGCACATCGGCTTCGCGAAGCAGGGCGTACGGGCCCTGGAGACGGTCGCGCAGCTCGCCCGCGACAAGAGCGTGTACGTCGACATGAAGTCCGGCAGCGAGCAGATGTACCAGGTGTTCCTCAGCGGCCGGATGGCGATGGTGCCGACCGGCCCCTGGGAGCTGCCGGACATCATGACCGCCAAGATCGACTACGACGTGGTGCCGCTGCCGTCCTACAGCGGGCGGCCGGTGACCATCTCGGGGCCCGACACCTGGACGGTGTTCGACAACGGCAGTGCCCGCTCGCGGGCCGCCCAGGAGTTCGTGCGCTGGATGATGCAGCCCGCGCAGGACGTGCGCTGGGACATCTCGGCGGGGAGCCTGCCGCTGAGCACGGCGACGGCCGACCGGTCGCAGTGGCGGCGGCACAGTGCCGAGACCACGGGTCTGCACGTCTTCACCGACGCCCTGCGCACCGCCCGCGTCCGCCCGATCCATGCCGCGTACCCGCAGATCTCGCAGGCGCTCGGCGAGGCGGCCGTCTCCGTCCTGCTCGGCCGGGACTCCCCGAAGAACGCCGTCGACCGATGCGCCGACAAGGCCGACGCGGCCCTGCTGATCCCCAGGTGACCTCCTCCGTACGGGAGACCGTCATGTCCACCATTCCCCGCGCCCTCACACTCGCTCCGCAGGCGCCCGGCGTCCAGGCCTCCACCCGGCGGGCCGCGCGCCGCCGCGCCCGCCGGGAGCGGGCCACCGCCTGGGCGTTCATCGGCCCGTCGGTCCTGGTGATCCTCGGCCTGAGCATCGTGCCCGTCGTCTGGTCGCTGCTGCTGTCGTTCCGCGCCGACGACCTCGTCACGCCCGGCCGCTGGGTGGGCCTGGACAACTACCGCGCCCTCGCCCAGGACCCCAACTTCCGTACGGCGGTGGGCAACACGCTGCTGTACACGGCCCTGTACGTCCCGCTCAGCCTGGTCGGCGGGCTGGCCCTCGCGCTGGCACTCAACCGGCGCATCCGCTTCATCGGGATCTACCGCACGCTGGTGTTCATCCCGTTCGTGGTGTCGGCGACGGCCCAGGGCGTGCTGTTCTCGTTCATCCTCGACCCGGACTTCGGTGTCGCCAACGCGCTGCTGCACCATCTGGGCGTCGCCAAGCAGGGCTTCCTGTCCGACCCGAACCAGGCGCTGTACCTGCTGGTCCTGATCTCCCTGTGGAACAGCGTCGGCTTCTGTGTCGTGGTCTATCTGGCGGCGCTGCAGGACGTGCCGCCCGAACTGGTGGAATCGGCGCGCCTGGACGGCGCGAACCGCCGGCAGATCCTCCGGCACGTCACCTGGCCCGCGCTCACCCCGGTCACGGTGTTCCTGGTGCTGTGGCAGCTCATCACGGCGCTGCAGGTCTTCGACCTGATCTATGTGACGACCAAGGGCGGTCCGCTCGACTCCACCACCGTCGTCGTCTACTTCGTCTGGCAGCAGGCCTTCCAGTTGTTCACCGCCGGGTACGGGGCGGCGTCCGCGTACGTCCTCGCGGTGGCCCTGCTCGTGGCGGGCGGCGCGCTGCATCTGGTGCGGCGCCGCCTGGGCCGTACGGAAGGAGCCGCCCGATGACCGCGCGCCGTCCGACGACCGCGCACCGCTCCACGCTCGGCTGGCATCTGCTGCTCGCCCCGCTCGCGCTGGCCTTCGCGCTGCCCCTGGTGTGGCTGGTGCTGAGTTCGGTGATGTCGGACGCGGAGATCAACCGCTTCCCGCCGGCGCTGTGGCCGCACGGCATCCACCTGGGCGGCTACCGGTATGTGTTCGGCAACGCGATGTTCCCCCGCTGGTTCCTCAACTCCCTGATCGTGTCGACGGTCGCGGTCGCCTCGAACCTGTTGTTCGGGGCCCTTGGCGGCTATGCGTTCGCGCGGATGCGGTTCGGCGGGTCGCGGGTGGTGCTCGGGCTGATGCTGGCGACGATGGTGGTGCCGTTCCAGCTGACGATGATCCCGACGTTCCTGGTGATGAAGTGGCTGGGGCTGATCGACACGCTGGGCGCGCTGATCGTGCCGTCGCTGGTGACGCCCTTCGCGGTGTTCCTGTTCCGGCAGTTCTTCCTCTCGCTGCCGCGCGAGATGGAGGAGGCCGCCTGGATCGACGGGTGCTCACGGCTGCGGGTGCTGTTCTCGATCGTGCTGCCGCTGGCCCGGCCCGCGCTCGCCACGGTGGCGGTGCTGACCTTCCTCACCGCCTGGAACGACCTGTCGTGGCCGCTGATCGCGATCAACCACGACACGCAGTACACGCTCCAGCTGGGTCTGACGACGTTCCAGGGACAGCACCACACAAAATGGTCCGCGGTGATGGCCGGCAATGTGATCACCGTGCTGCCCGTGCTGGTCGCGTTCCTGCTCGCGCAGAAGACTTTCATCCAGTCGCTCACATCGAGCGGGATCAAGGGGTGACCGAGGTGTCGTACGACCTGGTGGTGATCGGGGACGTCAACCCCGATGTGGTGGTGGGTCCCGTCGACGGGCTCGCGTTCGGCCAGCGCGAACAGCTCGTGGAGCACGGCCGGTTGGTGCTGGGCGGCTCCGCGGCGATCATGGCGTGCGGGGCGGCCCGGCTGGGGCTCACGGTCGCGTTCGCGGGGCGGGTGGGCGACGACGCGGCGGGAGCGTTCGTACGGCAGGCCCTGGAGAGCCGGGGCGTCGACGTCACCCATCTGACAGTGGACCCCCAACTCCCCACGCCGCTCACGGCGATCGTGACCACCGGCGACGGCGACCGGGCCATCCTCACCTCGTCGGGCTGTCTGGCCGCGACGGGCCCCGAGGACGTGCCGCCCGGCCTCCTGGCGTCGGCGCGCCATGTGCACTCCGGGTCCTTCTTCCTGATGCCGCTCCTCGCGCGTTCCCTGGCCGAGGTGTTCGACCAGGCGCGCGCGCACGGGGCGACCACCTCGCTGGACACCAACGACGACCCCGCGGCCATGTGGGACCGCACCTTCCTGGACCCGGTCCTGAAGGTCACGGACGTGCTGCTGCCGAACGCCGCCGAGGCCCGCGCGCTGTCGGGGGCGGATCAACTGGACGATGCCGCACGGTCGTTGGCGCGCTACGGGCCGACCGTCGTCGTCAAGGACGGTGCGGACGGTGCGCTCGCCTGCACGGGCGCGGACCTGCTGCGCGTGGGTGCCGTGCCCGTCGAGCCCGTGGACGCGGTGGGCGCGGGCGACAGTTTCGACGCCGGTTTCGTCGCGGCACGGCTGCGCGGACTGGATCTGCGTGACGCGCTGACGGTCGCGGCCGCGTGCGGCTCGCTGTCCACCCGCGCGCACGGCGGTACGGCGGCACAGCCGACCTGGGACGAGGCATGTGCCGCCGCCGATCTGAAAGGGAACGGATGAAGATCGCTTTCGTGGGGGCGGGCAGCGTGGTGTTCACGCAGGGTCTGCTGGCGGACCTGTTCGCCTTCCCCGAACTCGCGCACGCCCACATCGCGTTGCACGACATCGACCCCGAACGGCTGGCGACGGCGGAGGGCGCCGCCCGCCACATAGCGGAGGTGCGTGGGGCGAAACCGGAGATCACCGCGCATCTGCAGCGGCGGCCGGCGCTGGCGGACGCGGACTTCGTCATCAACATCGTCCAGGTCGGCATGGACGCGGCCACCCGCACCGACTTCGCCATCCCGGCACGCCACGGCCTGCGCCAGACGATCGGTGACACGCTCGGCGTAGGTGGCATCTTCCGGGCGCTGCGCACCTTCCCCGTCCTCAAGGGCATCGCCGAGGACATGGCCGAACTCTGCCCCGACGCCCATCTGTTGAACTACACCAACCCCATGGCGATGAACGTCCTCTACCTGAGCCGTATCGCCCCCCGGCTGAAGGTCACCGGGCTGTGCCACTCGGTGCACTGGACGATGCACGACCTGTCCGCCCTGGTCGGCGTGCCCTTCGAGGAGGTCTCGTATCTCGCGGCCGGGGTCAACCACCAGGCGTGGGTGCTGCGTTTCGAGCGGGCGGGGCAGAACCTGTACCCCCTGCTGGACGAGGCGATCGACCGCGACCCCGGCCTGCTGCGCCGTGTCCGCGTGGACATGTACCGCAGGCTGGGCCACTACCCCACCGAGACGAGCGAGCACTCCTCCGAGTACGTGCCCTGGTATCTGCACCACGACAGCGAGATCGAGCGGCTGCGGCTGCCGGTGGGCGCGTACCTGGAGATCATCAAGGAGAACGCGGCGAGCTACGAACGCACCCGCGAGGCGCTCGCGGCGGGCCGCCCCCTCCCGGTGGAGGGCACGCTGGAGTACGCCCCGCAGATCATCCACAGCACGGTCTCGGGCACGCCCCGCGTGGTCTACGGCAATGTCCCCAACCGCGGCCTGATCGACAACCTGCCGGCCGACTCGGTGGTCGAAGTGCCGTGTCTGGTGGACGCGTTGGGCGTCCAGCCCACCCGTGTCGGCTCCCTGCCCCCGCAGTGCGCCGCCCTCAACCGCGCCTACGTCTCCGTCACCGACCTGGTGGTGCGGGCGGCCACGGACGGCGACCCGCGCCATGTCCGGCACGCGGCGATGGCCGACCCGGCGACGGCCGCGGCGTTGCCGGTCGAGCGGATCTGGGACCTGTGCGACGACCTCGTGCGGGCGCACGGGGAGCTGCTGCAGCCGGAGTTGCGGGAGGTGCTGGGGCACTGACCGGTCGGCGTCAGTCCAGCAGGTCCAGCGCCCTCTCCCACGGGAACTCGGGCCGTACGCCGCCCTGTTCCTCGCCCGAGTAGGGCTCGCCGAACCGGACGCCCATCCCGCGCAGCCGTACCAGACTGTCCTGGTAGGCGGGGTGGGTGGCCAACGTGTCGGCCACGCACGGGAGTACGGCGACGGGGACGCCCATGCCGCAGGTCTCGCACAGGGTCGCCACCGCCAGGGTGTCGGCCAGGCCCGCCGCCCACTTGTTGATGGTGTTGAAGGTGGCGGGCGCGACCACGACGGCGTCGGGCGGCGGAAAGGGCCGCGGCTCACCGGGAGTTCGCCATGCGGAGCGGATGGGGCGGCCGGTCTGCGCCTCCACGGCGGCGGTGTCGAAGAAGCCGTTCATGGCGACCGGTGTCGCGAAGACGCCGACGTCCCAGCCCCGTTCCTGCGCGGCGGTGATCAGTCTGCCGACGTCCGCGGCGACGCCGGCGGCGCAGACGACGACGTAGAGGAAGGGTTTCGGGGGGTGTTGGGTCACTCGGGAACCCTACTGAAGGGGGAAGGAGCGACCCCGTTCGGCTTCGGGGCGCGGGCCGTGGATGCGGCGCTCCTTCTCCTCGATCGGCACGTCGTTGATGCTGGCCTCGCGGCGGGTCATCAGACCGTGCTCGTCGAACTCCCACAGTTCGTTGCCGTAGGAGCGGTACCACTGGCCGTCGGCGTCGTGGCACTCGTACTGGAAGCGGACGGCGATGCGGTTGCCGTCGAAGGCCCACAGGTCCTTGCGCAGGGCGTAGTCCAGTTCGCGTTGCCACTTGGCGGTGAGGAGTTCGACGATCTCGGCGCGACCCTTCACGAAGGTGTCGCGGTTGCGCCAGACCGAGTCCTCGGAGTAGGCGAGCGACACCTTGTGCGGGTCGCGGGTGTTCCAGGCGTCCTCGGCGGCCTGGACCTTCTGCGCGGCGGTCTCGCGGGTGAAGGGGGGCAGGGGCGGGCGGTCGGCCATGGGGGTTCCTCCTCGGCGGGCGCACACTTATTGGAGAACGTCCGTTCTCCGCTGGGCTGCTACCGTAGGAGAACGCTCGTTCTCACGTCAAGGAGGTCGTTCGCAGCATGGCCGTCATGGACCGCGCGGTCGCCCGCGAGCAGGCGCTGGACGCCGCCGAGGAGTTGTTCTACGGGCGGGGCATCCAGGCCGTCGGCATGGACGACATCCGGGCCGCGTCGGGGGTCTCGCTGAAGCGGCTCTACCAGCTGTTCCCCGCCAAGGAGCAACTGGTGGAGGCGTATCTGGAGCGGCGCGACGTGCGCTGGCGCGGGCGCCTCGCCGAGTTCGTGCAGGGCCACGAGGACCCCGAGGAGCGGATCCTGGCGGTCTTCGACTGGCTGGAGCGCTGGTTCGGCGAACCCGGCTTCCGCGGCTGCGCCTGGATAAATTCCTACGGCGAGCTGGGCGCCACCTCGTCCCGCGTGGTGGCCCAAGTCCGCAGCCACAAACGCGCGTTCCGCGCCTACCTAGCCGACCTGGTAGCCGACGCGGGCCTCCCCGCCCCCCTGACCGGCCGGCTCTTCCTCCTCGCAGAAGGCGCCATGGTCACCGCCGGCATCACCGCAACCCCAGAACCGGCCCGGGAAGCCCGCCAAGCGGCAGCCGCGCTGCTCCACTCAACCTGACCCCCCACCCGACCCCGACACGGGCACACACGAGCCCACGGGGCATGACCTCGGAAGCCGAAACCTCACCGTTCGGACACGGCAAGGAAGAGCACCGGGCGAAAGCCGCCCGAGTCGCACGGCCCCACCGCACGGCCAGCCGGAGGCACGACTCGGGCGCGCCAAACCCGCCGAGGAACGCAAGAGCGCTGAGCGAAAGCCGCCGAGCCGCACGAGGCCACCCGCCGCCGAACCCAACGAACAGGCCGAAACCACCAGGCAAGACACCGAGCCGCACAGCACCACCGCGCGGCCAACCGGAGCCACACGGCTCGGGCGCGCCGAGCCGACCGGCGAAGGAAAAGCCGCCGGACACAAGCAGCCGAGCAGGGCGAGGCGGCCCCGCCGACCCGCTGAAAGCGACGAACCGGCCGAGACCAGCGGGCGAGGCGGCCAGCCGCGGCGCATCACCGCGTGGCCCGACCAAGACGCGCTGCTCGGGCACGGGCGCGCCGAGCCCGACGCGGGGGCACGGGCGCCAGGTGAAGGGCAGCGAGCCGTACTGCGCCACCGCACAGGTCCATATACCCCCCACCCGCCGAGCCGCCGACCCGCCGCCGAAAGCAGCAAACATGCCGACGGCGCCGGGCCGCGCAGCAGTGCCGTGCGGGCCGGCGTAGGCCTACTTCTCGGAGAGCGTGATGGCGCCCACCGGGCAGGCTCGGGAGGCCTCGCGGGTCATCGGGTCTTCGGTGCCGTTCTCGCTGCTGGGCAGCAGCATGCTGAAGCCGTCATCGTCCTGGGTGAAGACGTTCGGGGCGGCCAGGGCGCACTGGCCCGCGCCGATACAGACGTCCTTGTCGATGTCGATGTGCATGGCCTGCAGCCTCTTACCAGGTCACGGGGAGTTCCAGCATCCCCTGGATCGTGTCTCCGGGCTTGAAGGGGATCTCGTCCGCCGGGACGGCGAGACGCAGCTTCGGCAGCCGGTCGAACAGGGAGTGCAGGGCGATCTCCAGCTCGGCGCGGGCCAGGTTCTGGCCCAGGCACTGGTGGATGCCGAAGCCGAACGCCACATGGTGGCGGGCGGACCGGTGCCAGTCGAGGGTGTCGGGCGCGGCGTAGACCTCCTCGTCGCGGTTGATGACGGAGGTCGCGAAGATGACGCCGTCGCCCGCCCGGATCGTCGTACCGCCCGCCTCGATGTCCTCGGTGGCCCTACGCAGCAGCCCGTCCGCGATCGACAGCATGCGCATCAGCTCCTCGACCGCGGCCGGCAGCAGCTCGGGAGTGTCGCGCAACTCGGCCAGCCGCTCCGGGTGCTGAAGGAGCGTGAAGGTCCCGAGGGAGATCATGTTGGCGGTCGTCTCATGCCCCGCGACCAGCAGGATGGTCGCAAAGGCGATGACCTCCTCGCGGTCCAACTCCCCTTCGCGCAGCTGCCGGTGGACCAGCTCGTCCAGCACCCCGTCGCCCGGTTCGGACTCCTTCTCCTTGCGGTCGATCAACTCCTCGAAATACGCGTCCAGTTGACTGCGCGCATCCTGCACGTCCTCGACCCGGGGCCCGCGCAGCAGCCGCCGCGACTGCCCCTCGAAGAACTCGTGGTCGGCGTAGGGGACGCCGAGGAGGGCGCAGATCACCATGGACGGCACGGGCAGCGCGAACGCGCTCACCAGCTCGGCCGGCGGCCCCTGCTCGATCATCGCGTCGAGCCGCCCGTCCACGATCCGCTGGATGCTCGGGCGCAGTTCCGCGGCACGCCGCAGGGTGAAGCTGGGCACCATCATCCGCCGCTGGGTGCGGTGCTCCGGGTCGTCGACACCGAGCAGCGCGACCTTCCGGTTCCGTACCGCGGCGAACCGCTTGGTGGTTGCGGGGAAGTCGGGATGGTCGCGGTCGGTCGACAGCCGCTGGTCGGCGAGCAGATCGCGGGCCAGGGCGTGGCCCGTGACCAGCCAGGCCGGACGGCCGTCGTAGAGCGTGATCCGGCTCAGTGGGCGGGTGGTGCGCAGGGGCTCGTAGCCGGTTGGGGGGTGGTAGGGACAGGTCCGGTCCTGGGGGAATGCCACAGGTTCCGTTTCCGGCATGGAAGACCTCGCAGACGAAGAGTGCGTCGTGCAGATCTTCATTAGATGCCCGAGGCATCCAGCGAACGACGTGAAGTTCGGCCAGATCGGTGGTGCGGGCATTCTGGCCGGGGATGCTCGCTCAGGCATCCAAATTCGGTTGTGGACCGCGGGCACCGGCCCCCACAATCCCGTCATGCCTACGACCGAAGCCTTCCTGCCGCTGACCACCGCGACCTCCCCGGTCCGGTCCCAGCAGCAGCCCGGCCCGCCGTGGAGGCCGACGCTTCCCACGGCGTGACCGCCGCGCTCGTCGCGGGGCTGGTCGCGGGCTACGGCATCGCCGTGCCCGTCGGCGCCGTCGCGACCTATCTGGTCTCCCTGTCAGCTCGTACGTCCCTGCGGACCGGCGCCTGCGCCGCGCTCGGCGTCGCCACCGCCGACGGCCTCTACGCCCTGCTCGCCACCCTCGGCGGCTCCGCCCTTGCCGCGGCCCTGCGGCCGGTGCTGGTGCCGCTGCGCTGGGCCTCCGCCCTGGTGCTGGCGGTGCTCGCGGTCCGGGGCGCGGTGGTGGCCGTACGGCAGTACCGCGGCCACCGGCTCGCGGCCCGTTCGGCTCCGCCTCCCCCGAGTGCGGCGCGGGCGTATCTGAGCCTGCTGGGGATCACGCTGCTCAACCCCACCACGGTGATCTACTTCGCCGCGCTGGTGCTCGGCACCCGGACCTCCGAGGCGGTGGCGCCCCTGGAGGAGGGCGTCTTCGTCCTGGCGGCCTTCGCCGCGTCCGCGAGCTGGCAGCTGCTGCTCGCCGTGGGCGGGGCCCTGCTGGGCCGGATGCTCACGGGTCACCGGGGCCGGCTGGTGACCGCGCTGCTGTCGAGTGGCGTGATCTTGTCGCTGGCACTACGGATGGTGGTGGCCCGATAGGGACCACCGTGGTGACCGTGGTGGATGAATCACGGACGGACCGGCGTTGGACCACGGTGCCGATCGACAGTGACGTCGGTGATCAGTCGACGATGGGACGGATGACATGCCTCTAGAGGGTGAGTACGAACCCAGCCCGGAGCAGTGGGTGCGCGATCAGGTGGAGCTGTACGAGAGCTCCGGCGGCACGAAGGGGACGACCCTGCGCGAGACCGGCCTGCCCGTGATCGTGCTCACGAGCCGCGGCGTCAAGAGCGGCAAGATCCGCAAGACGCCGCTGATGCGCGTCGAACACGAGGGGCGGTACGCCTTGGTCGCCTCCCAGGGCGGCGCTCCCAAGCACCCCGTCTGGTACCACAACCTCAAGGGCGACCCCCATGTGGAGCTCCAGGACGGCCCGCAGAAATGGGACATGACGGCCCGTGAGGTGACCGGCGCGGAGAAGGCCGAGTGGTGGGAGCGCGCCGTCGCGGCGTACCCGCCGTACGCCGATTACCAGAAGCGCACGGACCGGCAGATCCCGGTCTTCGTGCTGGAACCGGCGACGCCGTAGCGCTCGTAGGGGCCCGGGAAAAAATCTTCGTCCGCGGTGCATGAAGCGGACGGCCCCGGGCACCCGAGTGTCAGGCCCCGCCGCGTTCCCCCGTCGCGGCGGGGCTTTCCCGTGCCTCCTCGGCCCGGCGGTCGGTGATGTCGAGGAAGATCTGGTCGGCCTCGGAGACCAGGCGGGCCAGGGACCGCTTGATCCGTACGGCGACGTCCTCGACCCGCTCGCTGTCCATTCCGGGCACCAGGTCGACGCGGGCCGCCACCAGCGCCGAGTCGAGACCGGTCTTCATGGTGAAGACCGCCTCCACGCTGTCGATCTCGGGCTGCGCGCTCAGCACTTCCTGGATCCGGGCCGCCGTCTCCGGGTCCGCGGCCTCCCCGATCAGCTGGTCACGGGCCTCGCGGCCCAGGTGGTAGGCGATGAAGACGAGCAGCGCGCCGATCGCGAAGGACGCCGAGGCCTCCCACACGACCTGCCCCGTGACCATGTGGAGCGCCATGCCCGCGGCGGCCAGGGTCACACCGAGCACCGCGGTGCCGTCCTCGGCGACCACCGTGCGCAGCGCGGGGTCGCGCAGGCCCTCCTTGCCGCCCTGACGGCGCACCTGCTGCAGGGCCCGCAGCAGGGAGACGCCCTCGGCGAGGAAGGCGACGCCGAGCACGATCAGGCCCGCCACATAGCCGCTGGTCTTCTCGTCGGCGCCACTCTTGAGGGCCTCGAATCCCTGGAAGAAGGAGAAGCAGCCGCCCATGACGAAGATCCCGACGGCCGCGAGGAGCGACCAGAAGAACCGCTCCTTGCCGTAGCCGAAGGGATGCCGCTCGTCGGCAGGGCGCTTGCTGCGGCGCAGCGCGGCCAGCAGGAAGACCTCGTTGAGGCTGTCGGCGACGGAGTGTGCCGCCTCCGACAGCAGCGCGGGCGATCCCGCGAACAGACCGCCGACGGCCTTCGCCACCGCGATCAGAAGATTGGCTGCCAGTGCCACCAGCACGGTGACACGAGTCCTGCGATCGGCCTTGGTATCAGTGGATGTCCCGGTCACCTACGCCGAATGCCCCTCTCCCGGCGGATCACACCGTGCGGCAGGCTGAATTCGGGGAACGCGTAGACCGGGGACACGCACTTCAGGGAGGCACCATGGGCGGCGGGGGCAACAGCACGTACGGGAAGAAGCCGTTCAAGCGGTCCAAGAGCCACTTCGCGGACCGGATCACGGCGGACGGCCGGGACGGCTGGCCGGTGGAGGCCGGCCGTTACCGGCTGGTGGTCAGCCGCGCCTGTCCGTGGGCGAGCCGGGCGCTGGTCTCCCGCCGTCTCCTCGGCCTGGAGAACGCCCTGTCCCTGGCGGTCGCCGACCCGATCCAGGACGACCGCAGCTGGCGTTTCACCCTGGACCCGGACGGCCAGGACCCGGTGCTCGGCATCCGTTTCCTCAGCGAGGCCTACGACCGCCGGGAGACCGGCTATCCCGGCGGGGTGAGCGTGCCCGCGATCGTGGACGTCCCGAGCGGACAGCTCGTCACCAACGACTACCAGCAGATCACCCTCGACTTCGCCACCGAGTGGACGGCCCTGCACCGCGACGGTGCACCCGACCTCTACCCTCAAGCCCGGCGCGACGAGATCGACACGGTGATGGCGGAGGTCTACGAGGACGTCAACAACGGGGTGTACCGCGCCGGGTTCGCCAACGACCAGGCGGAGTACGAGGGTGCGTACGCCGGTGTCTTCAGGCGGTTGGAGCTGCTGACGCAGCGGCTGGAGCAGCAGCGCTATCTGGTGGGCGACACGATCACCGAGGCGGACATCCGGCTGTTCACCACGCTGGTCCGCTTCGACGCCGTGTACCACGGCCACTTCAAGTGCAACCGCTGGAAGGTGACGGAGAATCCGATCCTGTGGGCGTACGTCCGTGATCTCTACCAGACGCCGGGATTCGGTGACACGGTCGACTTCGACCACATCAAACGGCACTACTACCAGGTCCACAGCGGCATCAACCCGACCGGGATCGTTCCCGTCGGCCCGGAGCTGTCGGGCTGGCTCGCGCCCCATTTCCGCGAGGAGTTGGGTGGGCGGCCGTTCGGCGACGGGACGCCTCCGGGGCCGGTGCCCGCTGCCGAGGAGATCGCCGCCGCGGGGCGGCCCTGATGACGACGAGTCGACGACTCGATGACTCGGCGGCGCGATGACTCGATGACTCGATGACTCGACAATGCGACACGAAGGAGACAGACGTGGCGAAGACGAAGAAGAAGAAAATGAAGCTGCCGCTCGCCTACAAGCCCATGGGGTTCGTCATGGGCTGGGTCAGCGGCTCGCTCGCCGGTCTCGCCTTCCGCAAGACGTGGATGGCGATCCGGCACGAGGAGGACGCGCCCGACGCGCTGGACAAGGAACGCGGCTGGGGTGAGATCCTGCTCGCCGCCGCCGTTCAGGGCGCCCTGTTCGCCGTGGTGCGCAGCGCGGTGGACCGTACGGGCGCGAAGGCGATCGAGCGCTCGACGGGGGTCTGGCCGGCCGGCGACAAGGGCGGCCGGGACTGACCTCCCGGAGGGGCCGGCCGGTGAGCCGGCCGGCCTCGCCGGACTGTTCGGTTCGCTGTGGGTCAGCCCTGCTTGGGAGCCGTCGGTGTGGCGCTGCGCAGGGAGAAGGAGTGTCCGGCCGGGTCGGCGTAACTGCGCTGCTCGAACGGTCCGGACGCGTCCCTCGTCTCCAGCGGGCGCCCGCCGAGCTCCACTATCTTGCGCTCCGCCGCGTCCAGGTCGGCGACGTCGAAGTCCAGATGGGCCTGCAGGGAGTTCTCCGGGCGCGGCCAGCTCGGCGGAGTCGCGTTCGCATCACGCCGGAAGGCCATCCGCAAGCCGTCGGCGCCCCTGATCTCCACCCGGTTGGCGTTCGCCCCCGTCTCCTCCCCCTCCAGCAACTCCTTGTAGAACACGGCGAGTTTCTCCGGCTCAGCGCAATCGAGCACCACCCAGCCAGCTTCCACCAGTGGCATGTCTCCTCCGTACGGTCAGGGGCACGGGGCATCGCGCCCCACCGCCGCGCTCTCTCTGTTAGATATCCCGGTCCGGCGGTTTCAGTCGCAGGAGTGGCCGTCCGGCGGGGGTGTCTCAGTTGCCGGTGGCCGGGGGTGGCTGTGAGGCCTCGGGGGCTGTCAGTTGCCGGGGGCCGGCCGTCCGGCCACCGGGGGCGTCAGATCGGGCGTTGCCCGTCGCCTCGGGGGCTGTCGGTCGCCGGGCGCTGGTGGTCAGGCCTCCAGGGCTGCCGGTCTCCGGGCGTTGACTGTTGATGTCCCCCGGCGGGTGTCAGACGTCGGGCGGTGTCAGACCCGGGAAGCCATGAGATCCCGGGCAGTCATCAGACCCCGGAAGCCATGGGACCCCGGGCAGTCATCAGACCCGGGAGCCATGAGACCCCGGGCAGCCATCAGACCCGGACGCCCATAAAACCCCATGCCCATCAGACCCGGAAACCCATCACACCCGGGAGGTCGTCAGACTGGGAGGTCGTCAGGCCCGAGAGACGCCAGGCCCCGGGGAGCAGGTCCAGGGGCGTCAGACCCGAGGGCAGGCTCGGCGGGGTCGGCCCCGGGGCTGTCGTCAGGACTTGTCCTTGGTCTGTGACAGGCGGGTCGTTGCTGCGCTGAGCAGGAGGTCCAGGGCGGCTGGGTAGGAGCTGTGGCTCATGTCGGTGACCAGGTGGTGGGCCGTGGCGGCGATGTGTGGGTGGGTGTCGGCGGGGAGGCGGGCGTAGGTCGCTCGCCAGACGGCCGTCTCGGCTTCTCGGGCGGCCTGTGGCAGGGCGACGCTCGCCGAGTCGAAGGCGCCGAAGGCGAGGGCCTGGTCGACGAAGGCGTGGTAGATCCGCACCGCGTCGGGGTCGGGGAAGCCGGCGTCGCGCAGGACGCCGAGGATGGTCTCGACAGCCTGGATCTCGTGCACGCGGCCGGTCACGCGGTAGGAGCTGAGGACCGCCGCGCGGGGGTGCGCGAGCGCGCCCGCGTGCATGCGCAGGCCGAGGTCGCGCAGGTCGGCGCGCCAGTCGCCGGTGGGCCGCCAGGTGCTCAGCGTACGGCCGATGAGCTCGTCGGTGATGGCGAGCATCAGGTCGTCGGTGTGCCGGAAGTAGCGGTACAGGGAGCTCGGGTCGGCGCCGAGGGCGCGGCCGAGGCGGCGTACGGACAGCGCGTCCGCGCCGTGTTCCTCGATCAGCCGCAGGGCGGTTTCGACGATCAGCTCCTCGGAGAGCACGACTCCCTGCTTGGTGGGGCGCCTGCGCCGCCGGGCGGCGGGCGGGACGACGCGTTCGCTCATGGGCTGCCTCCTTGGAGTGCCGTGGCGGCCTCGCCACCGGACCGCACCTTATGACAACACCGTTGACCTGTTAAGTCTCCGGGCAGTTTCATGTGCGTTCACCGGGGCCCACCGGGCCCCCAGGTGTGAGCGGAGACCGGCCATGCCCGACGAGCCCTTCGGCACAGACCCACCCGCGCCACCCGCGCTGCGCAAGTCCCTCGGCGTGCTCGACGGCATCGCCATCGCCGCCTCCAGCACGGCCGCGACCACCAGCATCGGCATCGGCCTGGGCGTCACGGCGGGCGTCGTCGGACTGCATCTCCCGGCCATCATGCTGCTGGCGTTCCTGCCCGTCCTCGGTATCGCGGGCGCCTTCTCCCGGCTGAACCGGGTGGAGCCGAACGCGGGCAACGGCTATGTCTGGGTGGGCCGTTCACTCAGTCCGTGGCTCGGCTTCATGGTCGGCTGGGTGAACATCGTGGCGACGCTGGCGTTCCTCGCCTATACGACCGCGGTCACCGGGTCGGCGCTGATCCAGCTCGCCGGGGAGGCCGGGCTGCACCGGGTGGGCGGCCTCGCCCTCGACCCGGGGTCGACGGCCCAGACCACGGCGGTCGGCATCGTCGTCCTCGTCGCGGTCACGCTGACCGCCGTCACCGGCATCCGCACCGCGGCCCGCCTGCAGACGGGACTGCTGATCTTCGAGTACGTCGTCCTGCTCGGCTTCTGCGGATACGGCATCGTCCACGGCCCGCACTCCTTCAGCCTGAGCTGGTTCGACCCGTTCGCCATCCCGTCGGCGACCGCGCTCGCCCAGGGGATGCTGCTGTCGGTGTTCTGCTACTGGGGCTTCGAGGCGGCGTTCAGCGTCAACGAGGAGGTGCGTGATCCACGGGACGCCTCCCGGGCCGGTCTGATCACCCTGGTCACCATGCTGACGCTGTTCCTGATCGGCTCGGTCGCCTTCCAACGGGTGCTGTCCGAGCAGGAGTTGGCCGGACACGGCGCCGAGGGGCTGGCGTTCTTCGGGGACCGGCTGGCCTCGCAGCCACTGGCGGCACTCCCCCTGGTGGCGCTGATGTTCTCGGCGGTCGCCTCACTGCAGGCCGGTGTGATCCCGACGGCCCGCGCGATGTTCGCGATGAGCCGCGACCGTACGCTCGGGCCCGTATGGTCCAGGGTCAGCAGCCGCTACGGCACTCCCGCGGCCGGGACGCTGCTGATCGGCGGGCTGGCGACGGTGATCGCCGCACTCGCCCTGGTCATTCCCCGGCTCGCGGACATGATCATGGCGACGGTGAGCGCCGTGGGCATCGTGGTCGCCCTGTCCTACGCCCTCACGGCACTCGCGGCGGCCGCGCGCTTCCGCTCGCTGCTGCGGGAGAACCCGCGCGAGGGCGTACGGGCCGTGGTGCTGCCCACGCTCAGCGCGCTGATCCTGCTCGGGCTCGGCGGATATCTCGGCCGGTCCTTCTACACCTCGGCCGACCACCTCGAACTCCGCGCCGACAACGGCTGGTTCCTGCTCCTCACTCCCCTGGCGATGATCACGTCGGGCTTCCTGGCCGCCGCCTGGGCCAAGTGGGTCCGCAGATCACCGTACTTCCGCACCGGCACCGGCACGAACGCCGACGCACCCCAACTGATCGCAACGACCGACTGACCCCAACTCGGCGAGCGGAGAGGGAACATGCGAGCAAACCTGTCCCTCACCGGCGGCCCGCGAGATGGCGGCCCACCGTCCAGCACCACGGCGCCGACACACCGCAACCGATCGCCACACCGACCAACTCCGACCCCCTGACCAGGAACGGACCATGCCGACAGGCCAGCACTGCCAACGCCCTGAACGCAACAACACCCCAGCTGATCGGCAACGACCGGCCGACCTCAACTCCCCCAACCGGAACGGAACATGCGGCAGACCTCCTCCTCACCGGCGGCGCGCGAAGCGGAGAAGGACCCGCCTAGATATCCGCCACCCCGGACCACGCCCCGGCGCGCGCTCGCGGCTGGCGCGCCGGCAACGCCGTGAACGCCCGACAGCCCGGCACCCCAGCTGACCGCACCAGCCGACTGCCTCCCCAACTCCTCTACAAGGAACGGACCATGCCAGCAGATCTCCTCTTCACCGGCGGCCCCGTCCTCACCCCCGAAGGCCGTACCGCCACCGCTGTGGCCGTCGCCGGCGGGCGCATCGTCGCCATCGGGCACGACGAGGTGCGCGAGCTCGCCGGGCCGCGGACCGAAGTGGTCGAGCTGGACGGGCGGTTGCTGCTGCCCGGGTTTCAGGATGCGCATGTGCATCCGATCCCGGCGGGGCTGGAGCTCGGGCAGTGTGATCTGACCGGGACCAGGACGGCCGAGGAGACGGTCGCCGTCGTTCGGGCGTATGCCGAGGCGCATCCCGAGCGGGAGTGGATCCTCGGCGGCGGCTGGTCCATGGAGGCCTTCGAGGGCGGTACGCCGACGAAGGCCCTGCTGGATACGGCGGTGCCCGACCGGCCGGTCTATCTGCCCAACCGCGACCACCACGGCGCCTGGGTCAACAGCCGCGCCCTGGAGCTCACGGGCATCGACGCCGCCACTCCCGACCCGGACGACGGGCGGATCGAGCGGGACGCGGCGGGCGAGCCGAGCGGCACGCTGCAGGAGGGCGCGATGCAGTTGGTCGGGCGGCTGACACCACCGGCCACGGCGGCGGACCGGCTGGCGGCACTGCTGCACGCGCAGCGGCATCTGCACGCGCTCGGCATCACGGCCTGGCAGGACGCGCTCGTCGGGGACTTCCTCGGTATGGACGACCCGGCCGGGGCCTATGTGGCGGCGGCGCGCGAGGGGTCGCTGACCGCGCGGGTCCGCGGCGCGCTGTGGTGGGACCGTGAGCGCGGGGCCGAGCAGATCCCCGAACTCGTCGAGAAGCGGACCGCGTTGAGCCATGGACGGTTCAGGGCGGGCAGCGTCAAGCTGATGCTGGACGGGGTCGCCGAGAACGGCACGGCCGCGCTGCTGCACCCGTACCTGGACCGGTGCGGCTGCGCCACCGCCAACCGCGGCAAGAGCTTCATCGACGCGCGGCACCTGCCCAAGTACGTCACCGAGTTGGACGCGCTCGGCTTCCAGTGCCACTTCCACGCGCTGGGCGACCGTGCCGTACGCGACGCGCTGGACGCGGTCGAGGCGGCGCGGACGGCGAACGGGCCGGGCGACACCCGGCCGCATCTGGCGCATCTGCAGGTCGTGCACCCCGACGACGTGCCGCGCTTCGCCCGGCTGGGCGCCACGGCGAACATCCAGCCCCTGTGGGCCGCGCACGAACCGCAGATGGACGAGCTGACCATTCCCTTCCTGGGGTCCGAACGGGCCGCATGGCAGTACCCCTTCGGCGCGCTGCTGCGCTCGGGCGCGAGGCTCGCGGCCGGCAGCGACTGGCCGGTCAGCAGCCCCGATCCGCTCCAGGGCATCCATGTCGCGGTCAACCGCGTGGCCCCCGGCGGCGACGGCTCCCGCGTCTTCCTGCCGCGCCAACGGCTCACTCTCACCGAGGCGTTGACGGCGTACACGGCGGGCTCGGCCCATGTGAACCACCTCGACGAGACCGGCCGGATACGGGTGGGCGCACTGGCGGATCTCGTGGTCCTCGACCGTGATGTGTTCGCGGAGCCCGTGGAATCGATCGCCGACGCGCGGGTGGAACTCACTTATGTGGGAGGGGAGATGGTGTACGCGGCTCGCCCATAGGCGTGCACCAGAGAGCCGCCCGCTGGGACCTACAGGGCCTGCCGCAGGGTGAGCGTCATGGCTGTGAAGCCGCCGCGCTCGTAGAAACGTATGGCCTCCGTGTTCGTCGCGTACGCGGTCACCTCCGCGTGCTCGGCCCCCTGCCGCCGGGCCCAGTCGAGGAACTCCTCCACCAGCCGGTCTCCGGCGCGCGCCCGCCGGTGCTCGGGGCGGACGTAGATGCTGACCAGGGTCGCTGCGGTGACGGTCCGCTTCGCCGTGGGCCCGGTGACGGTGCCCAGCAGGTGCCCGACGACCTGTCCGTCGCGCTCCACCGCGAGGACGAGGTGTGCCGGGTCCTCCAGTGCGGCGGCGAACGTCCGCGCGCCGTACTGAGGCGGCCAGTCGACGTTGACGCTGCGGTCCCGCATGCCGCCGTCCTCGGCGAACAGCCCGGCGCTTGAAGCGACGAGACCCGGGATGTCCTCGGCACGAGCCCGTCGCACGATCACCTGGTGGTCAGTCATGCGCGCAGGCTACCCACGGGCACTGACAGCGGGACTTCCTGGACAGCTGTCCAGGTATAGTGGACAGCTGTCCAGGAAGTTGGAAGAAAATCACGGAGTCCGCAATGGAGACGCTCGCCGACGTGCTGGTCGCACTGGTGGCCGCGCTGCACGTCTACATCCTGGTGATGGAGATGTTCCTGTGGCAGAAGAAGCCCGGGCGGGGGCTGCACGGGTTCGATCGCGAGATGGCACGGGCGACCGCCCCGATGGCCGCCAACCAGGGCCTCTACAACGGGTTTCTCGCGGCCGGACTGATCTGGGGCCTCGTCGCGGCGGATCCGACCGGGTTCCGCGCCCAGGTCTTCTTCCTGTGCTGCGTCGTGGTCGCGGGCGTCTTCGGCGCCGTCACGGCCAACCGTCGCATCCTGTTCGCCCAGGCGCTGCCGGGCGCGCTCGCCCTGGCCGCCGTCCTGGTCGCGCGGTGACCCGCGCCGCGCCGCAGGATCCGCGGGCCGCACGCACCCGGGCGCGGCTGCGGGAGGCCCTGCTCGCGGAGTGCGCCAAAAGGCCCCTCGCAGAGGTCGGCGTGGCCGCGCTGGTGCGCAGGGCCGGCGTCGGACGGGCCACGTTCTACGTCCACTACGCCGGCATCGAGGACCTGGCGATCGACGCCTGCGCGGATGTCGTACGGGAGGCCGTGGAGGCGCTGCACTCCTGGACCGGGCGGCCGGACCCGGTCCACGCGCCGCCCGCGCTCACCGCCTTCTTCGACTCGCTCACCCCGCACGCCGACCTGTACCGCGCCCTGCTGACCCCGGGCGGCGGCGGCCCCCTCGGCCGGGTCCTCCACCGCGACCTGCGGGCCTACAGCCTGCGCGAGCGCGAACGCGCGGGCGCCGCCGACGCCCCACTGATCGCGTCCGCCGTGGCCGCCACCTTCGCCGGAGTACTGGCCGACTGGCTGTACGGCCTCCTGGACACCGACACCGGTCACATCGCCGACCAAGTCTGGCAGTTGCTGATCGCTCTACACACCAGCCGCTGACCACCGCCCGCCGGACGAACCCATGCGGCCGCGGGCCCACAGGCTGCGCCGGCGGGTATGCGCGGGCGCCGCCGACGCCCCACTGATCGCGTCAGCCGTGGCCGCCACCTTCGCCGGAGTACTGGCCGACTGGCTGCACGGCCTCCTGGACGCCGACACCGGTCACATCGCCGACGAGGTCTGGCAGTTGCTGATCGCCCTGCACACCAGCCGCTGACGTCCGCCCGCCGGACGACCCAGGTGACAGCGGGCCGCCAGGCTGTGCGAGCGCGAACGCGCGGGCGCCGCCGACGCCCCACTGGTCGCGCTGACCATGCAACCGCCGCCGGGCCGCCCTAGCGGGCGGCCGTCTGGAACGTGCGGCGGTAGGCCTGCGGTGAGACCCCGATGGCCGCGTGCAGGTGTTGACGGAGGGAGGCGCCCGTGGCGAAGCCGACCTGGCCGGCGATCTGGTCGACGGAGAGGTCGCTGGACTCCAGCAGGTGCCGGGCCCGGGCGACGCGCTGCTGGACGATCCAGCGGCCGGGGCTGAGACCGACCTCCTCGTTGAAGCGGCGGGCGAAGGTGCGCAGGCTCATGCGTGCGTGACCCGCCAACTCGGTGAGGGTGAGCGGCTGGTCGAGGCGTTCCAGGACCCAGGCCCGGGTCGCCGCCGTGCTCGCCGCGCCGCTCTGCGGCACCGGCTGCTCGATGTACTGCGCCTGGCCACCGTCCCGGAACGGCGGTACGACGCAGCGGCGGGCCACGGTGTTGGCCAGCTCGCTGCCGTGGTCGGTGCGGACGATGTGCAGGCAGACGTCGACACCGGAGGCTGCTCCGGCGGAAGTGAGGATCCTGCCGTCGTGCACGAACAGGACGTCGGGGTCGACGTCGATCTGCGGGTAGCGCCGCCGGAACAGGTCGGTGACCTGCCAGTGCGTAGTGGCCCTGCGGCCTTCGAGGAGGCCCGCCGCGGCCAGCACGAAGGCGGCCGTGCAGATGGACACGATCCGGGCGTCCGGCCGGATCCGGGCGAGCGCGGCGGCGACCTCCACGGGCAGTTCGGTGGGGATGTGCGAGGGCGTCATGGAGGCGACCACCACCGTGTCGGCCGTGGCCAGCACCTCCGGCCCGTGCTCGACACCGATCGTGAAGTCGGCGCAGCTGCGCACCGGTTGGCCGTCGACGGAGCAGGTCACCACCTCGTACCGCCCGTCGGCCGCGCCGAAGATCCGGCTCGGGATGCCGAGCTCGAAGGGGTAGACGCCGTCCAGGGCCAGCACGACGACCCGTTCCACTTGCCGTTCACCGCTCATGGCACGATCTTATCGAAGCTTGGCAATCGTGCCATTTTCTTGCCGGGCGGCCCGGGGCAGGCTGGTTCACCATGAGCACTGTGAACACCATGCGAGCCATCAGCCAGGACGACCTCGGCGGCCCCGAGGTCCTGAAGCAAGTGGAACTGCCGCGCCCCGAGCCGCGCACCAACGAGGTCCTGGTCAGGGTCCGCGCCGCCGGCGTCAACCCGACCGACTGGAAGCACCGCGCGACCGGCGGCTTCCTGGGCCGGCCGCCCTACGTGCTGGGCTGGGACGTCTCCGGGGTGGTCGAGGCGGTCGGCATCGGCGTCGCCCACTTCAAGCCCGGCGACGAGGTCTACGGCATGCTGTCGTACCCCTTCGGGCACGGTTCCCACGCCGAGTACGTCGCCGCCCCGGCGCGCTGGTTCGCGCACAAGCCGGCCTCCGTCGACCACACGCAGGCCGGCGCGCTGCCGCTGGTCTCCCTGACCGCCTGGCAGGCCCTCGTGGAGAACGCCGGCCTGCAGCCGGGTCAGCGGGTGCTGATCCACGCCGCGGCGGGCGGGGTGGGCCATGTGGCCGTACAGATCGCCAAGGCGCGCGGCGCGCATGTGATCGGCACCGCGAGCGCGGGCAAGCACGAGTTCCTGCGCGGGCTCGGCGCGGACGAGACGATCGACTACCGGGAGACGGACTTCGCCGAGGCCGTGAAGGACGTCGACGTAGTGCTGGACACCATCGGCGGCGACACCGGCATGCGGTCGCTGCGGGTGCTGCGCCCGGGCGGCATCGTCGTCTCCATCATCCCGATGGGCTCCAGCGACTTCCCCGAGGAGGCCGAGCGGCTCGGGGTGCGGGCGCTGAGGATGCTCGTGGACGCCTCCCGCAGCGGGCTGGAGGCGATCACGGAGCTGGTGGAGGCGGGGAAGCTGCGCCCCGAGATCGCCGGTACCTTCCCGCTGGCCGAGGCCGCCGAGGCCCACCGGCAGGGCGAGACCAACCGCACGGCCGGAAAGCTGGTCCTGCTGGTCGACTGATCGGACCGGTACCGATCCCGCCCGTGCCTCTTCGTCACCCTGCGGATCATCGCCCTGCAGGAAGCCTTCGTCGCAATTCGAAGACATATGTCAATCGAACATGCTCAAATTCACTCCAACGAGGGTAACTTGCAGGGCGAAGAAACAGATTTGCGCTCACAGGGGACCCGGGGACGCATCTGCGCTCGTACGCTCGCTGCACGATGTCACCCCGGCCCCCGGTGACCTGCAACACCGCAGCGGACGGAGCAGGTTGGAGGCGATGTCGTCGTGCACCAGGAGCCTGCGCCGCTCACTCGGCATCTGCGGGTCCACCAGGACCGAGGGCACACGGTGCTCGAGTTCCACGGCGAGATCGACATCGCCGCGGCCCTGGAGATCGCCCCCTATCTGGACCGAGTGACGGCGCACCAGGGTGTCCGTCTGGTGATCGACCTGCGCCAGGTCGACTTCTTCGACTGCTCCGGGCTGCGGCTGCTCTACCGGGCCCGCAGCCGGGCGCTCACGCAGGACGGAGAGCTGCAGCTCGTCTGCACGCATCCGCTCACCCTGCGCATCATGCGGGTCACCGGCCTTTCCCGGCTGCTGACGGCGCATCCGACCCTGGACGCGGCCCTGGGCCAGCCCGAGGCCACGTCCGGGTCGTTGTGACGGCCGCTGCGCGGGCCGTCACGACAGCGGTCACGCCCTGACGGCGGCTACTTGAGGATCTTCGTCACCTGTCCGGCGCCCACGGTCCGGCCGCCCTCGCGGATGGCGAACTTCAGGCCCTCCTCCATCGCGATGGGCTGGATCAACTGCACGTGCATGCTGGTGTTGTCGCCCGGCATGACCATCTCGGTGCCCTTGGGCAGCGTCACCACACCGGTCACGTCGGTCGTGCGGAAGTAGAACTGGGGGCGGTAGTTCTCGAAGAACGGCGTGTGCCGGCCGCCCTCGTCCTTCGACAGGATGTAGGCCTGCCCCTCGAACTCCGTGTGCGGGGTGACCGTTCCGGGCTTGATGACGACCTGTCCGCGCTCCACGTCCTCGCGCTTGATGCCCCGCAGCAGCAGTCCGACGTTCTCGCCCGCCCGGCCCTCGTCGAGCAGTTTGCGGAACATCTCGATACCGGTGACGGTCGTCTTCGTCTTCTGCTCGTGGATGCCGATGATCTCGACCTCGTGGTTGACGTGCAGCACCCCGCGCTCGATCCGGCCGGTGACGACGGTGCCGCGGCCGGTGATGGTGAAGACGTCCTCGATCGGCATCAGGAACGGCTTGTCCACGTCGCGCTGCGGCTCGGGGACCGCCGAGTCCACGGCGTCCAGCAGGTCGAGCACGGACTGGGCCCACCGCTCGTCGCCCTCCAGGGCCTTGAGCGCGGAGACCTTGACGACCGGGACGTCGTCGCCGGGGAACTCGTACTCGGTCAGCAACTCGCGCACCTCGAGCTCGACGAGTTCCAGGATCTCCTCGTCGTCCACCATGTCGGTCTTGTTGAGGGCGACGACGATGTACGGCACGCCCACCTGCCGGGCCAGCAGCACATGTTCCTTGGTCTGCGGCATCGGCCCGTCGGTGGCCGCCACGACCAGGATCGCGCCGTCCATCTGCGCCGCGCCCGTGATCATGTTCTTGATGTAGTCCGCGTGCCCCGGGCAGTCGACGTGCGCGTAGTGCCTGCGCTCGGTCTGGTACTCGACATGGGCGATCGAGATCGTGATGCCCCGCTGCCGTTCCTCGGGCGCCTTGTCGATCTGGTCGAACGGGGTGTACGGGTTGAGGTCGGGAAACCTGTCGTGCAGCACCTTCGTGATGGCCGCCGTGAGCGTCGTCTTGCCGTGGTCGATGTGACCGATCGTGCCGATGTTCACGTGCGGCTTGGTCCGCTCGAACTTCGCCTTCGCCACTGCAAGCCCTCCTGGTCACCTGGGTGAGGCGTCACTGGACGCCGAGCCTTGCTCCTTGACTCATGTCTATTCGCTTCGCGGCTCGTCGAACAGGGCACTGACGGACTCGCCGTTGTGAATGCGACGGACGGCCTCGGCGAGGGCCGGCGCGATGGACAGGATCCGCAGCTTGTCGGTGCGTTCCTCGTCCGGGACTGGCACGGTGTTGGTGCACACGATCTCCAGTACGTCGGGCTGCTCGCCGATCCGCTTGAGCGCGCCGTCCGCGAACAGGCCGTGCGTGCAGGCGACCCGGATGGAGCGCGGCCCCAGCTCCCTGAGCCGGTCGAGCAGTTCGAGGACCGTGCTGCCCTTGGCGATCTCGTCGTCCAGGACGATGACGTCCCGGCCGGCGACGTCGCCGATCACCGAGCTGATGGAGACCCGGTCGTCGGCGAACCGCTGCTTGGCGCCGGCGGCCACCCGCGCACCGATCAGCCGGGCGAAGGCGGCCGCCTCCTTGGCGTTGCCGAGGTCCGGCGAGACGACGGTGGTGCGGGAGAGGTCGTACTGCCGGAAATGAGCGGCCAGTTCGCGCAGGGCGTGCAGATGGTCGACCGGCACCGAGAAGAAGCCGTGCACCTGCGGCGCGTGCAGCGTCATGGTCAACACGCGGCTCGCGCCCGCCGCCACCAGCAGGTCCGCGACCAGCCGGCCGCCGAGCGAGATGCGGGGCGCGTCCTTCTTGTCGGAGCGGGCGTAGGAGTAGTGCGGCATCACAACGGCGATCCGGGCGGCCGAGGCCCCGCGCGCGGCGTCGCACATCAGCAGCAGTTCCACGAGGTGTTCCTGGACCGGCCGCACCAGCGGCTGGATCAGGAAGACGTCGCGCTCGCGGCAGTTGGCCTGGAGCTGCACCTCCAGGCAGTCGTTGGCGAACCGGCTCAGGCGGGTGGGGCTCAGCGGCACTCCGAGATGGGCGCAGACCTCCTCGGCGAGGTCGGGGTGGGCGCTGCCGCTGAAGACGGAGATGTCTCGCACGATCCGCTCCTCGCATGATCATGTCGGGGAGTCACATGCTACTGACACGAAATCCGGTTGCGCCGCGCCTCTGTGCGCGCGCCATCATGGCGCCGTACGAGTTCCTCACCTCGGGAGACCCCATGCGCCGACTCCTCGGAATCCACCAGTGCCCCCACCGGCCCACGGTTCACGAGGACTCGACCACGCATGCCCACCCTGAACATCGGAATTCTCGCCCACGTCGACGCGGGTAAGACCAGCCTCACCGAGCGGCTGCTGTTCGACCACGGAGCGATCGACCGGCTCGGCGGTGTCGACGCCGGTGACACCCGTACGGACGACGGCGACATCGAGCGTCGCCGCGGCATCACCATCCGCTCCGCGGTCGCCGCGTTCACCGCCGGTGACACCCGGATCAATCTCATCGACACCCCCGGCCACTCGGACTTCATCGCCGAGGTGGAGCGGGCCCTGGAGGTCCTGGACAGCGCGGTGCTGCTGCTGTCCGCCGTGGAGGGGGTGCAGGCGCAGACGAGGGTGCTGATGCGGACGCTGCGGCGGCTGCGGCTGCCGACCGTCGTCTTCGTCAACAAGATCGACCGCGCGGGCGCCCGGTCGGCGGATCTGCTGGCCGACATCCGGCGCAGGCTGACGCCGTGCGTCGCACCGCTCACCGATGTGCGGGACATCGGGACGGCCGGGGCGCGCGTGACACCCCGTCCGCCCGGGGATCCGCAGCTGGCCGAGGCGCTCGCCGAGGTCGATCCGGCCGTGCTGGAGGCGGTCGTGGACGGCCCCGAGCCCACGCCGGACGAACTGCGCAAGGCCCTGGCGGCACGCACCGCCGACGGCTCGTTCCATCCGGTCCTGTTCGGCTCGGCTCTCGGCGGGCAGGGCGTCGCCGAACTCGTCGAGGCCGTCACCGGGTTGATCCCGCCGCCACCCGCGACCGCCGACGGACCACCGCGCGGCACCGTGTTCGCCGTACGGCCTTCCGCGGGCGGCGAGCGGGTCGCGTATCTGCGTCTGTACGAGGGGAAGGTGACGCTGCGTCAACGGTTGACGCTGCTGCGGCGCGAGGCCGACGGGCGGACCTCGGAGGTCACCGGACGGGTGACCGGCCTCGACGTGATCGGCGGGGGCGGGCCCTCGCTCACCGCCGGGAACATCGCGGCGCTCACCGGTCTGAACGGGGTACGGGTGGGCGACCGCCTCGGCCCGCTCGCCGAGCGCGCACCGCACTTCGCGCGGCCGACGCTGGAGACGCTGGTGAGGGCCCGCCGTCCCGGTCAGGCCGCCGCGCTGCGCACCGCGCTGCTCACCCTGGCCGACCAGGACCCGCTGATCCACGCCCGGCCCGCGGCGTCCGGCGCCACCGCGCTGCTGCTGTACGGCGAGGTGCAGATGGAGGTGCTCGCGGCCACGCTCGCCCAGGACTTCGGCATCGAGGCGGACTTCGAGCCGGGCCGGGTGCGGTTCCTGGAGCGGCCGCGGGGGATCGGCGAGGCCGTGGAGGAGATGCCGTGGCACCTCGGCACCCGCTACTGGGCGACGATCGGGCTGCGGGTCGAGCCGGGGCCCCTCGGCTCGGGCGGGCTCTTCGACTACGAGACGGAACTCGGCGCTCTCCCCCGCGCCTTCCACCAGGCCATCGAGGACACGGTGCACGCCACCCTGGCCACCGGGCTGCGCGGCGCGTCCGTGACGGACTACCGCATCACGCTGATCCGTTCCGGCTACTGCGCGCCGATCAGCACGGCCGCCGACTTCCGGGGCCTCACCCCGCTCGTGCTGCGCGCCGCACTGGAGCGCGCCGGGACCCGGCTGTACGAGCCGTACCACGCCTTCGAGACGGAGGTCCCGCTGGACGCGCTGGCCCCGGTGACGGCCCACCTCGCCTCGCTCGGCGCGGAGTTCACGGGGACGACGGGCGGGTCGACGGCCTGGGTGATCACCGGTGAACTTCCGGCCCGGCGGGTGCGTGAGATCGAGCTGCGGCTGCCGGGGCTCACGCACGGCGAGGGAGTGTGGTGGTCCCGGCCCTCCGGAGACCGTGAACTGCGGCCGCACTGACGCGTGATGACGATGCGGTGCCTGGGGTGGGCCCTCCGCGCCCGTGCGCCCCCTGCGCTTCCATCGGCGGCACCGTTCGCCCAACGGATCGGTCTGGCAGGGGCTTTGAGGGGCATCCGCAACAGTAGGAAGGAGGGCCGTCTCCATGACGACTCCCATCAGGCGTATGTCCCGGCGCATGCCCGGCTGGTCGAAGGCGGTGACCGCCGTCGTACTGGTGCTCGTGGTGTTCTTTGCCGGGATCCGGCTGAGCGTGCTCCCCGGCCTCAAGGACCTGTTCGGCACAGAGACGCACGACCGCTCGGGACCGGCACTGCTGCAGTCCATCCAGGACATGAGCCGCTACGACGCGGCCTCCGGCAACTTCCAGGTCGTCGTGGACCTGGAGAAGGACACCAAGTACCTGCCCGACGCGATCCGCGGCTCGCGCACGCTGTACATCGGCGCGGGCACCGTCGACGCCTATGTCGATCTCGGCAAGGTCGGCGAGGACGACGTGACCGTCAACGACGACCGCACGTCCGCCACGCTCCACCTGCCGCACGCGGCGCTGGGCAAGCCGGCCCTCGACCCCGACCGCTCCTACGCCGTCTCCAAGCAGCGCGGTCTCCTGGACCGGCTGGGCGACCTGTTCTCGGACAACCCCAACAGCGAACAGGCCGTGCAGAAGGTGGCGGTGAAGCACATCGGCGAGGCGGCCGAGGACAGCGGGCTGACCAAGCGCGCCGAGACCAACACCACCGACATGCTCGACGGGCTGCTGCGGTCCCTGGGCTTCAAGGAGGTGCGGGTGAGTTACGACGGCTGACCACGCGCTTGCTCCGGGAGCGCACTGATCAGCTGCCGGTGACTCCGGGCAGCGCCAGGGCGCCCAGCAGCACCGCGCCCACCAGCAGCCATGCCACATAGTCGCCCACGTGCCCGGACTGCAGGCGGCGCAGGGACTGAGTCCAGTCCGGGGCCGTGAGCAGTGCGGGACGGGTGACGGCGAGGGCCGCGAGCCCGGTGGCGAGCAGGGTCGAGGCGAGCCCCAGCAGTACGCCGTGCGGGGTCCAGTGCGGCGCGGAGACCACCAGTCCGCCGGAACCCGACTCGCTGACGCCGTGCGACACGAGGCCGGCGAAGCCGGGCGCCACTCCGACGGCGAGCGCGGCGGCCAGCAGTACGGCCGGGACCGCGGTCATGGTGTCGGGGACCCGGCTGATCCGGCTCCCGGTCTCGGGCTCTTCGCCGGTGCCGGTCGTCTCGTACGTGTCGCTGCCCGGCGGCTCCGGGCCGAGGCCGAAGAACACCCCCGCGGCGACCCGCAGCACCGCTCCCGCGGTCAGGACGGTCGCCGCGACCATCAGCACGGTCAGCGGGCCGCCCACCGCCTCCTCCGTGACGGCCTTGCCCAGCGCGGTGCCGAAGGGCGGCAGCCCGGCGAGGGCGAGCGCGCCGATCACGTACATGACGGCCACGGGCCGCAGTTCGCGCGCCCTGCCGTGCAGGGCGCGTTCGTCGACGCTGCCGTACCGGTCGAGGAGGACGCCCGTGCAGGCGAACAGGGCGGCCTTCACTCCGGCGTGTCCGAGAACGTAGAGCGCGACCCCGTCGTCCCCCTCCGGCGTCAGGACGCCGATGCCGATGAGGAACAGGCCGGTGTGGGCGACGGTCGAGCAGGCGAGCAGCCGTTTGATGTGGCGTTGGTACCAGCACATGACGGCGCCGACGACGGCCGTCAGGACGCCGAGGACGAGGAGGACGCGCCGGAAGTCGTCGTCGGGTACGCCGCCGGGCCCGGAGAAGACCGTGCCGTACACCCGCCAGACGCCGTAGGTGCCGAGCTCCACCATCACTCCGGACAGCAGCATGCACACCGGGGTGGGTGCCACGGCGTGCGCGTCCGGGAGCCAGAAGTGGAAGGGCACGGCGGCGGACTTGACCAGCAGGCCGGTCAGGATGAGGACGAAGGCGGCCAGGGTGAGCGCGTCGGGTCCGCCATGGGCGTCCAGGCCGCGGCCGATCTGGGTCAGCGCCAGTTCGCCGGTGCGGGCGTAGAGCATGCCGATGCCCATCAGTACGGCGTAGGCGCCGAGCGAGGTGACGACCGCGAAGGTCAGCGCGCCCTGGACGACCTTGGGGTCCTCGACGCGGGTCCCGGTCAGGGCGTAGGCGACGACGCTCATCAGCTCGAACCAGACGAACAGGTTGAACAGGTCGCCGGCGAGCGCGAAGCCGCACATGCCGGCCTGGAAGAGCAGCATCAGGGCCGGGAAGGAGCCCGCGTGGCGGCGGGGCGGCTCGTCGAAGTAATGCCAGGAGTACACCATCGCCGCGAGGGTCAGCAGCGAGGCGAGCGCGGCCATGCCGAGGCCGGGTCCGTCGCCGGTCAGCACGATGCCGACGCTCTCGCCGTTGACCGGCGTCCAGCCGCCGACCCACTCGGTCATGGGCGGCGAGGAGTTCAGCAGCAGCACGATCGCGAGCCCGGCGGTGCCGCCCGAGACCGTGCAGGCCGCCAGTTCGGCGACCGGCCGGGACATCCGGCGGCTGCCGACGACCAGCAGAGCGGCGCCCAGGATCGGGACGGCGACGAGCAGCGGCAGCAGGTCGTTCATCAGCCGCGCAGCTCGGAGAGTTCGTCGGGGTCGACGGTGCCGTGGCGTTTGGCGATCTGCACGACGAGGGCGAGCAGCAGGGCGGTGACGGTGGCGCCGACGACGACGTCGGTGAGGGTCAGCGCCTGCACGACCGGGTCGACGACGGGCCGCGAGCCGGGCCTGATGTCGGAGAACACGGGTGCGGTGGCGTCCTTGCGGTAGCCGACGCCCAGCAGCAGGACATAGGTGGCGGCCTGGCACACGGACAGGCAGCCGACGGCGTGGATCAGATTCCGGCTGGTGGCCAACCCGTAGCAGCCGGCCAGGAACACCCACGCCGCCACCAGGTACGGCAGGACGTGCATCACGGCGGTCACAGCGGTCTCACTCCCCGTTCTCCTTCTCGATCTCGACGGCCTGGTCAAGGAAGCGGGCGAGCAGCAGGACGACCGCGCAGGCGACCTCCATGCCGACGGCCGCGTTCAGCAGGGGAACGGTTCCGCCGGAGGACAGCGTGTTGAACGTGCCGTACGGCAGCAGGGAGTTGGCGAGGAAGGTGGTGGAGCCGAGGAGGCCCGCGAGGCCGAGGACGACGTAGGACGAGGCGGCGAGCGCGTCGCCGACCTCGTAGACGCCGAGCGGCCGGATGCGTTCCAGGGCGCGGTAGTCGGCGCCGAGGTAGAGCAGGTGCAGGGCGGTGGCGGCGACGACGCCGCCCTGGAATCCGCCGCCGGGGCTCAACTGTCCGTGCGCGATCACGTAGATGCCGGTGACGAGGGCGACGGGCAGCACGAGGAGGGCGTAGCGGCGTACGGGCGGGGCGACTTCGGCGGGTTCGGGCCGCGCGCGGTGTTCGTCGCGGGTCTGCCGCAGCAGCATCACACAGCCGAGGACGGCGCCGAAGAGGATGGTCATCTCGCCGAGGGTGTCGAAGGCGCGCTGGTCGAAGTTGACGGACGAGACGACGTTGGCGGTGTGGCGGGCGATCGACGCGCGCACCGCCCGGTCGCCGTACGGGTGCCGGTCACCGCCGAAGGACGGCAGGTTCAGGCAGGCGGCGACCAGCAGGACGGCGAGGCCCGCGCCGCCCGTCAGCACGAGCCACAGCCGGACGCGCCGGCTCACCGTTTCTGCTCCTCGTCCCGGCCGCACCGTCTGACCTTGCGGACGGTGAGCATCAGCAGCAGCGGTGTCAGCGCGGAGCCCACGGCCAGCTGCGACAGACCCACGTCGGGTGCCTGGAGCACGGTGAACAGCACGGCGAGGACGACGCCGAGGACCGACAGGACGAGCGCCTGGCGGGCGGGGTCGCGGGTGGCCACCGCCACGGTCGCGGAGGCCGCCACCAGCAGCAGGGCCACGACGATCACCGCGTCAGCCACGTCCGACCCTCCCGAATCCGCCGGACAGGGCGCGCGAGGCGACGACGTTCCCGCCGATCAACAGGGCGCCGATCACCAGGAGTTTGGCCATCGCGCGGCCCGGCCCCGTGGCCACGCACAGCGCGATCACGGTGATCGCGCCCAGAGCGGCCACCGTCCAGGTCGCCACCCAGGCGCGCGGCGGGTCCTCGGCCAGTTCCTCGGCGAGCAGCCGGGCGAACACGAGGGTGCCGACGGGCCCGAGCAGCGCGAGGACTACGCCGACGTCAAGGTACGCGGGGCGGCCGTAGCCCTGCGCGAGGAGCAGCATGCCCGGGCAGGCGAGCGCGGTCGCGAGGTTCTGCGCGACGACCCGGCGGCGCAGCGGTCCGGTGGCCACGCCCCACAGCGCGGCGCCCAGACCGCCCGCGAGGCCGACGGTCGCGGCGAGCGTCCAGCCGTTCACCACCCGGTCACCGCCCGTCTGGCGGCGCACGCGGCGAGTGCGCCCAGGCCCGCGGCGGCGATGCCGACCACGAACTCCAGTGTGTACACGGTGCTGATGAGAAACAGCCACAGGACTGCGAGCGCGGCCCACCAGGCGAGCAGTTCGGCCGCGGCGAGCAGGGCCGTCCGCCGGGTCATGCGCCACCTCCTCGGGCTCGGCCGCCACACCGTCGCGGCGAGATGTCCATTACGTCCTTCCGCGGCATCCAAACATCGCGGCGGGCGCCGTGGGCGGCGGCGCGCGCGGTTCAGAGCCCGGAGTGCCCCGACAGCAGGAAGGGAAACCGCGGGGCGTGAGGGGGCGTGCCGCAGACCGACCGCATTCTCGGGCGTCGAGCGGGTAACCGCGCTGCAACGCGGGGAAGTTGACGACTGGAGGACAGATGGCTCGCGCAGCCCTGGGACCGCGCTCGGCGTTTCGCCTACGTATGACCAAGTCCCGCAAGACCGCCAAGCCAGGCAAGAAGACCGCCAAGCCAGGCAAGAAGGCCGTCAGGTCCCGGAAGAAGCCGGTCCCTCGGGAGCGGCATGTTCTGGCCTTTCCGGTACGGCTGCTCGCGATGGTGTGCGCCTTCGCGTTCATGGTGGCGTTCGCCGTCGTACTGGCCCGGCTGACGCTGGAGCCCTCGCCCGCGTCGGCGGCCCTGACCCACACCAATATGCATCCGGGCAGCTCGCTGCGGGCGTATCTGGATCAGCCCGCGCTGCGCGACGCCGTCAAGCAGATCGGCGGAAACGTGCTGCTGGGCGTGCCGTTCGGGATTCTCGTCCCGGTCGTCGCCCCGCGCTCGCGCGGCCTGCTGCGGGTGCTGCTGCTGACCGCCGTGGTCATGCTCCTGGTGGAGTTCGCCCAGGGTGCGCTGATCACCGGGCGCGCCTTCGACATCGACGACGTCATCCTCAACACCGCCGGTGCGCTCCTCGGCTACGTCCTCCTGGGCCGACGCATGGGCCGGGCGGTGCACGCGCGGGAGCGCCGGGCCTGAAGGGTCCGGCGTCACCGCCATTCCTTCAACACTTGGTCCGTACCTAGGTCTTGACGGCGTTCTTACATCACTTCTTAAATCAAGGGGCGACCCTTCACCCCCCACCACAGTCGGCACACCCGTCACACGGGCCGCCGACGGAAGGGAGAGCCCGTGGCCTCTCCACGTCTGCTCCGCAGATGTCTGTACGCCGCCCTGCCCCTCGCCCTGGTCGCCGCCGCGGCGACCGGCACGGCACAGGCGGAGCCCCCCACCTCCGCCGCGGCGGCCGCGTTCACCGACAACTTCGACGGCCCCGCCGGTGCCGCCGTCGACGGCTCGAAATGGCAGACCGAGACCGGCGACAACGTCAACAACCACGAGCGGCAGTACTACACCTCCGGCACCAACAACGCCGCCCTCGACGGCCAGGGCCACCTGGTCATCACCGCCCGCAAGGAAAACCCCGCCAACTACCAGTGCTGGTACGGCACTTGCGAGTACACCAGCGCCCGCCTCAACACGTCCGGCAAGTTCGAGGCGCAGTACGGCCACGTCGAGGCGCGCATGAAGATCCCGCGCGGCCAGGGCATGTGGCCGGCCTTCTGGATGCTCGGCACCCCGGTCAACTGGCCCGACTCCGGCGAGATCGACATCATGGAGAACGTCGGCTTCGAGCCCTCCACCGTCCACGGCACCATTCACGGCCCCGGCTACTCCGGCTCCGGCGGCATCGGCGCCGGCTACACCCTGCCGAACGGGCAGGCCTTCGCCGACGCCTTCCACACCTTCGCCGTCGACTGGGCACCGGACCGCATCACCTGGTCCGTGGACGGCAACGTCTACCAGACCCGCACCCCCGCCGACCTCGGCGGCAAGACCTGGGTCTTCAACAAGCCCTTCTTCCTCATCCTCAACCTCGCCGTCGGCGGCTACTGGCCCGGCGACCCCGACGGCTCCACCTCCTTCCCTCAGCAGCTCATCGTCGACTCCGTCTCGGTCACGACGAGCTGACGCCGAGCGTCCCCTGCCGAGCGGCACGTCCTCCGTGCCGCTCGGCTTTTCCATGCCGTGCGCCCGGGCCCGCTGCCACCCGGTCGACCGTCCACGCGGTGCGGCCCGACCGCCGCTGGGGAACCCTGGTCGTGGAGGTCACCATGGATCCCGTAGAGGCATTGGACCGGATCGCGTTCCTGCTGGAGCGGTCCTTGGCGCCGACCTATCGCGTACGCGCCTTCCGTACGGCGTCCCGCGTCCTCGCGGCGCTGCCCGCGGGCGAGATCCGCGAGCGGGCCGACGACGGGTCGCTGGAGTCGCTCAAGGGCGTCGGCCCGAAAACCGCCCAGGTGGTGCGGGAGGCACTGGCCGGTCAGATGCCGGACTATCTGCGCAAACTGGAGGACGAGGCCGGGGCGCCGCCCACCGGGGCGGGCGCGCGGCTGCGGGCGTTGCTGCGCGGCGACTGCCATCTGCACTCCGACTGGTCGGACGGGGGCAGCCCGATCGAGGAGATGGGGCGGGCCGCGGCGGCGCTCGGGCACGAGTGGGCGGTGCTTACCGACCACTCGCCACGGCTGACGGTCGCGCGCGGCCTGTCGCCCGAGCGGCTGCGCGAGCAGCTGGACGTGGTGGCGGAGCTGAATGCGGCGTGGGCGCCGTTCCGGCTGCTGACCGGCATCGAGTGCGACATCCTCGACGACGGCTCGCTCGACCAGGAGCTGGAGCTGCTGGAGCGGCTCGACGTCGTGGTGGTGTCCGTGCACTCCAAGCTGCGCATGGACGCCCGCTCGATGACCCGGCGCATGGTGGCGGCCGTACGCAGTCCGCACTCGGACGTCCTGGGGCACTGCACGGGACGACTGGTGACCGGGCGCGGGCGGCCCGAGTCGGAGTTCGACGCGGACGCGGTGTTCGCCGCGTGCGCGGAGACCGGCACGGCCCTGGAGATCAACAGCCGCCCGGAGCGGCTCGACCCGCCGCGGCGGCTGCTGCGCCGCGCGGTGGACGCGGGCGTCCTGTTCTCGATCGACACGGACGCGCACGCGCCCGGGCAGCTCGACTGGCAGATCAACGGCTGCGCCCGGGCCGAGGAGTGCGAGGTGCCCGCCGAGCGCGTGGTGACCACCTGGTCCCTGGAGGACCTGCTGTCCTGGACGCGTGAGCGGCGTACGCCGGAGGGAGTGGCGGGGCCCTGACGTGGTACCCGTACGGCGAGCGAACCAGGGAGAGTGCATGGAACGGGCGGCCGTGTTCGACGTCGACGGGACCCTTGTCGACACCAATCATCTGCATGTGGCGACCTGGTGGGAGGCCTTTCGTCAGGCCGGCCACGCGGTGCCGATGCACGCCATCCACCGGGCCGTCGGGCTCGGCTCCGAGGATCTCGTGGCGCGGCTGCTCGGCGACGGGCGCGACAAGGATCAGGACGCCGAACTGAGCGCCGCGCACACGGCGTTGTACGGCCAGTACTTCGACCGGCTGCCCGCGCTGCAGGACGCCGGCAAGCTGCTGCGGCGCCTGCACGGGGACGGCTGGACGGTGGTCCTCGCCACCTCCGCGAGCGGCCCCGAACTGTCCGCGCTGCGCCGCGCCATCGACGCGGACGACGCGATCACCGCCACGGCGAGCGCCGACGACGTCGAGGAGGGCAAGCCGGCGCCCGAACCCGTCGAACACGCCCTGGAGCTGGCCGGGGTGCCCGCGGACCGGGCGGTCTTCGTGGGTGACACGGTGTGGGACATGCGGGCGGGCAGCAGGGCCGGGGTGCGCTGCGTCGGTCTGCTGTGCGGCGGGATTCCGCGCGCGGACCTGGAGGAGGCGGGCGCGCAGGCCGTGTACGACGATCCGGCCCATCTGCTCGCGCGCCTGGCGGACAGCCCCCTGAAGCAGAGCTGAGGCGCGGCGTCGGCTTCCGCTTGACTTCGAGAGCGCTCGAATTCGTAGCGTTGCGGACATGAGCACTGCACAGCACAAGATCGGATCGGGTTTCGGCGCCACCAGCACCGCCGACGACGTCCTCGCGGGCATCGACCTCCAGGGAAAGCTCGCCGTCGTCACCGGCGGCTACTCGGGCATCGGCCTGGAGACAACCCGCGCCCTCACCAAGGCGGGCGCCCATGTCGTCGTCCCCGCCCGCCGCCGCTCGACCGCCGAGGAGGCGCTGGCCGGGCTCGACGGCGTCGAGGTGGACGAGCTGGACCTCGGCGACCTGGAGAGCGTGCGCGCCTTCGCGGAGCGGTTCCTCGCGTCCGGGCGGACCATCGACATCATGATCGACAGCGCCGGGATCATGGCGTGCCCGGAGACCCGGGTGGGGCCTGGCTGGGAGGCGCAGTTCGCCACCAACCACCTCGGCCACTTCGCGCTGGTCAACCGGCTGTGGCCGGCGATCGAACCCGGCGGCGCCCGGATCGTCTCCGTCTCCTCCCGCGGCCACCACAACTTGGGCATGCGCTGGGACGACGTCATGTGGACGACCGGCTACGACAAGTGGCAGGCGTACGGCCAGGCCAAGACCGCGAACGTCCTGTTCGCCGTCCACCTCGACCGGCTCGGCCGCGACGCCGGGGTGCGCGCCTTCTCGCTCCACCCCGGCGGCATCCTCACTCCGCTGCAACGGCACCTCGCCAAGGAGGAGATGATCGAGCGCGGCTGGATCGACGAGGCCGGCAACCCGCTCAACCCGGCGGGCTTCAAGACCCCGCAGCAGGGGGCGGCGACCCAGGTGTGGGCGGCCACCTCGCCGCAGCTCGACGGACTCGGCGGTGTCTATCTGGAGGACTGCGACATCGCCGAACCCGCCGTGGACGGCGACCAGACCTCCGGCGTCAAGTCCTGGGCGACCGACCCCGAGCAGGCGGCCCGCCTGTGGGAGCTGTCGGCACGGCTGACCGGCGTGAACGCCTTCTCCGCGCAGAAGTCGGCTGAGTAGGAGTCGGTCGGATAGGAGTCGGTGGGCTGGGAGTCGGTCGGATAGGAGTGGGCCGGCTGGGAGTCAGTCGGATGAGAGTAGGCCGGCTGGGAATCGGCCGGCTGGGCGGCGTTCAGTTCCCTCGGCGCCCGTACACGGCTCGTCTCGTGGTCGCCGCGTGTCGGTGGGCCGGTTCGGGTACTCGGTCAGCCCCCTGCAGTCGGGGCGGCGGGGTTCTCGACCGTGCGGCCGGAAGGAGACGAAGGTGAGCAGCGCGACGGGCAGCAGGATCGTGGTCACGGGCGCCACCGGCAATGTGGGTACCAGCGTGGTGCGTCAGCTCGCGGAGAACTCGCAGGTCGGCTCGGTGCTCGGGCTGGCGCGGCGGATTCCCGACTGGTCACCCGCGCGGACGGAGTGGTCCCCGGTGGACATCGCGTCCGAGCGGTCGGATCTGGCCGACACATTCGCGGGCGCGGACGCGGTGATCCATCTGGCGTGGGCGTTCCAGCCGACGCACGATCCGGCCACCACCTGGCGGACCAATGTGCTCGGGAGCATCCGGGTGTTCGACGCGGTGGCGGCGGCGCGGGTGCCGACGCTGGTGCACGCCTCGTCGGTGGGTGCGTACTCGCCGGGGCCGAAGAACCGCACGGTGGACGAGTCCTGGCCGACGCATGGCTGGCCGGACGCCGCCTACACCCGGGAGAAGGCGTACCTGGAGCGCGTGCTCGACCTGTTCGAGCGCGAGCATCCCGAGGTGCGGGTGGTCCGGATGCGGCCGGCATTCCTCTTCAAGCGCGAGTCCGCGAGCGAGCAGCGGCGGATCTTCGGCGGCCGGTTCCTGCCGGGCCCGCTGGCCCGTCCCGAGCTGCTGCCGTTCCTGCCCGACATCCCCGGACTGAGGGTCCAGGCGCTGCACACCGACGACGCGGCCAAGGCATACCTCCTCGCGCTGGAGTCCGAAGTGCGCGGCGCCTTCAACCTGGCGGCCGAGCCCCCGGTCGACGCGGAACTGCTCGGCGAGATGCTGGGCACGCGTCCGGTACGTCTCCCCCGCGCCGCCGCCCGCTCGGCGATCGCCGCCGCATGGGGCCTCCACCTCCTGCCGGCCTCGCCCCACCTCTTCGACGCGGTACTACGCCTGCCCCTGATGGACTGCACACGCGCCCGCGTCGAACTGGGCTGGCACCCGGAACACACGGCGAACGAGGTACTGGAGGAGTTCCTCCAGGGCCTGCAACAGGGCGAGGGCGCGGACACCGCACCGATGCGGGGCCGCAAGGTGGGCTGACGCAGTCGCGTTCAGCCTGCTCAGGCAGAGGACTCGTCCGGCTCGGGGTGTTCGGGGTGGACGGTCGCCGGACGAGGGCCGTCCTTGCGGCCGGTGCCGGCCTCGTCGGTCTCGGGTACGTCGTCCGCCTCGTCCTCTTCCGTCGGGGGAAGCGGGATGTCCAGTGGGTCCTCGTCCTCACGCACCTGCTGGTCCGGCAGGTCGCGGGGTACGGGCTCCCCGTCCTGGCCTGTGTGGTGCTGATCGGCCACGGCGCACTCCTTCGCGTAGTCGGGCGCCACGCGAGTACCTCTCGGGGTCCGGCGCGAAACCCCGCGCTCAGTGCGGAGCCCGCTCCTGCAGTGCCGTCCGCCAGGCCGGCGCCGGCCCCTCGGGAGCCGGTTCCGGGCGGCGCCCGCCGCGGGCGAAGAAGTCGGCCAGGGGCAGGATCGCCGCTCCCACGGTCACCGCGTCCGGCCCGAGCCGTCCCAGGTCGACGGTGACCCGCTCGGCCGGATGCCGCAGCGCGTACGACGCCGCGTACCGGCGTACGGCGGGCAGGAACCGCGCACCCAGCTGAAGTCCGGCCCATCCGCCGATGAGGATCCGCTCGGGCTGGAACAGGTTGATCAGATCGGACAGCCCGGCGCCGAGGTACTCCGCGGTCTCCTCCAGCACCGCGAGCGCGACCGGGTCGGCCTCCTCCCCGTCCACGGGGTACGCCGCGGCGAGCATCGCGGTCAGCGCCGTCTCCTCGTCGACGCCCTCGGGCGGACGTCCGCCCTCCCCGCGCCAGCGTTCCAGCAGGGACTCGGCACCGGCGTACGCCTCCAGGCAGCCGAGGGCACCGCACCGGCAGCGGCGCCCCCTGACCCGTACCGTCAGATGCCCCCACTCGACCGCCCGGCCGTGCTCGACCTCGGGCGTGACGAGACAGGCGCCGACGCCGGAGCCGAACAGGACGACGATCGCGTTGCGCGCGCCCCGTCCGCCGCCGAACCACATCTCGGCCTGGCCGAGGGTCTTGGCGCCGTTGTCGATGAAGTACGGGACCGTGTCGGGGAGCCGCAAGGTGGAGCGGAGCAGGTGCTCCAGCGGTACGTCGTCCCAGCCGATGGTCTGGCCGTGGACGACGGCGCCGCGGTCCGGGGTGCGCTCCACGATGCCCGGGACGCCGATGCCGACGCCGAGGAGCTGTTCGGGGGCGATGCCGGCCTCGGCGAGCACCTCGGTGATGCCGTCGCGGATGTGGCCGACGATGACCTCCACCTCGTAGCGCTGCTGTTCCAGGGGCCGCTCGGCGCGGGCGAGTTCGGTGAGGGTCAGGTCGAACAGCTCGATCCGTACCCGGGTCTCGCCGACATCGACTCCGATCATGTAGCCGCTGGCGGGCGCCACCCGCAGCAGTGTGCGCGGGCGGCCGCCGTCGGAGTCGACGCTGCCCGCCTCCTCCACCAGGCCGTCGGCGACCAGGTCCGCGACGACGTTGCTGACCGAGCCGGAGCTGAGTCCGGTCGCCGGGCCGAGTTCGAAGCGGCTGAGGGGTCCGTCGAAGTAGAGCCGCTGCAGCACGACCGTGCGGTTGGCCCGCCTGAGGTCGCGTACCGTGCGTCCGTTCCGCCCCGCAGCCATGTGGCTCCCTTCGCACCCTGTTCGACCTGCAACATACCTCCGACAGCGGGCCCGGCGCGACTTCCTCCTACCCTTAGTTCATGTTGTGAGCTAAGAGGGGCTCACGCCATGCCCCGTTCGGACACGGCCAGTTCCTCGATCTCGTCGAGGGCGGCGACGAGTTCGGGCGCCACCACGTCCTGCACCCAGCGGGCGTGTTCCTCGTCCGCCTGACGCGGGACCGTCTCGGTGAGCATGATCAGGTAGAGATAGGCGCGGTAGAGGGCGAGCCGGAGCAGGGCCGGGGTGTCGAACTCGGCCCGTCCGCCCTCCGCCCGGTAGCCCGCGAGGAACGCCTCGTCCTGCTTGATGTCCCCGAGCAGCGCCAGTGAGACGAAGTCGGCCAGCGGATCGCCCCAGAACATCCGCTCCCCGTCGATGAGCCCGCCGATGCGGGGCTCCCCCGCCGTGCGGTCGACGAGGATGTTGCCCTGCCACAGGTCGAAGTGGACGAGGCTCGGCGTCGTGACCTCGTCGAGCGCCGGGTACGCGGTGCGAAGGGCGCCGGCCACCTCGTCGGCGGGGCGGGGCAACGGTGCCCGGTAGCGGCGGGCGTCGTCGAGGACGGCGTCGAGCATCCCGGAGAAGGCGCTCCGCCAGTCGCGTGCGAGGGGACCGAGCGCACCGGACGGATACCCGAAGGCCGGTCCGGTCACCCGGTGCAGCCGCGCCACCTGCCGCCCCAACTCGGTCCGCAGAAGTACGCGTTGGGCTCCGGTGAGCCAGGACCCCCAGGCCTCGCCGGGGCAGGCCGTCATCAGCAGATGGCGCCCCTCGGCGTCTCCCCCGACACACACGAGGTGCGGCGCGGGTACGTCCGCCTCGGCGGCCCGGCGGTAGAACTCGGCCTCGGACACGAGCAGTTGGCGCTCGTAGCTGAGACCCGGCGTGTCCGGTGCGAGCTTGAGCACATAGCGGCTGCCGTCGGTGAGCCGGAGCTCCTCGACCGTGTTGTACGTCCCGCCGTCCAGGAGACGCAGCCCGGCGAGCCGGTCGGGAGGGATCTTCGAGCCCTCCAGGATGCGCCGGGCCCGCTCCCAGGAATCCACCACCGTCCGCCCCTCCCCCTTCGTCAGCCGGCCGCGTACACGTCCTCGACGTATCGTCCGTCCGCGATCAGGGCGTCGAGCCACGCGACGGCCGCCGCCGCGTCCGAGCCGGGCGTTCGATCCCGGTACAGCGTACGGAAGGCGTCGCGGACTCCGGGCGCCATTCGCGAACCGTCGCCGCAGACGAACACCCGCGCCCCGGCGCCGAGCAGCTGCCACACCTCGTCGGCCTCGGCGGCGACGCGGTGCTGCACAAAGGTCCCCTCGGTGCTGAACGCCGGGCGGAGCGAGACGGCTCCCGCGGTCTCGGCGGCGCCGAGCTCCTCGGCGTGCAGGAAGTCGGCGTCGGCCGCGTCGCAGCCGAAGTAGCAGAGAGCGGGGGCGAGTTGGGCGCCCGAGGCGAGGGCGGCCGTGCGGTCGGCGACGGCTCCCCGGAAGGGGGCGAGGCCGGTGCCCGCCGCGATCATGATCACGGGGGTCGAGGCGTCGTGCGGGTCGATCCGGAAGGCCTCGCGGCACGGCTGGATGCGGGCGTACACCGTGTCGCCCGGCACGAGACCGGCCAGGTGGCCGGACCCGGTGCCGCGGTAGATGCCCCTGCCCGAGCGTGCGGGGGCCTCCAGCAGGGAGACCATCAGGTCGGCGTGGCGGGGGTCGACGGCGGGCGAGGAGGAGATGGAGTAGTGGCGGGGGCGCAGCGGGGTGAGGATCTCCAGCAACTGCTGCCAGCCGAGGGCTCCGCGCAGCGCCGGGTGGTCCTCGATGACCTCGACGAGGGTGCGCGGGTCGTCGTCGGTGAGCGCCGCGAGCGCGGTGCGCTCGGGCGGGCAGGGGTTGGCGGTGGCGAGGGCGGCCAGCTGGGCGGCGGTCGGCCGCTCCTGCAACTCGACGTGATGGGTGAGGAGTTGACGGGCCGTCAGCGGCCGGTCCACCGCGAGTCCGTCGCGGCGGGGGCGGGTGGCCCTGATGTCCAGGACGGTGCCGGGGTCGACACCGAGTGCGGCGGCGGCCCGGTCGACGAGATCCGGGGCGTTGGCGGGCAGGACGGTGAGGTGGTCGGCCGTGCGGTAGGCGATGCCGTCGGGCAGGGCGACGCGGATGTGACGCTTGCGGCGGGGGTGGCCGGGCGCCGTGAGGTCGTACGCCTCGGTGACCGTCATCGGGACGAGCCCGTGCCGCTCGGCGAGCGCGTCCAGGGGCCCGCCCGTCAGTGTGCGGACCTCGTACGCCGCCGCAGGTTCACCGGGAGCCTGGGCGGTGGCGTCCGGGTCGCCGTACCTCTCCAGCAGCGCGGCGCGCAGCCGGGTCGTGAACTCCCTTACGGCGCCGGTCAGATCGCCCGAGGCGTCGGCGGCGACACGGTCGACCAGGCGGGTGGCGCCCAGTGCGGCGAGACGGTCGTCGAAGCGGGTGGGGACCTGCTGGTAGGTGGCGGCCCAGTTGCGGTCGCCTACGCCGAGGACGGCGTAGCTGACGTCCGTCAGGTCGCGGGTGTCCTCCAGCCGGGCGGCGAAGGCACCCGCGTCGTCGGTGGGGCGGCCGTTGTAGGAGGCGGCGGTGATGACGACGGGCCGGTCGGTGGGCAGCGCGCCCGCGTAGTCGTCCAGGGGCGCGACCTCGGTGGCGCAGCCGATCGCGGCGGCGTCGTCGGCGAGCGCCGCGGCGAACTCGCGGCAGGTGCCGTAGTTGCTGCCGTGCAGGAAGAGGACACCGGTGCCGGGGCGGACACGGGCCGAGAGGGCGTGTGCGGTGGGGTGCGCGTCTGCGGGACCGTCGACGGCCGCGCCCGGAAGCGGCGGGTGCAGGCGGTCCGCGGCCGTACGAGCAGTGAGCTTCAGCGTGAAGCCCTCGGGCTTGAGGGTGAGGGTCTCCTTGACGCTGAGCGTGTAGTCGGCGTGGTCGTGCAGCCGGTAGCGGTGGACCAGCAGGGCGAGCAGCATGGTCGCCTCGTGCAGCGCGAACTGCCGTCCGATACAGGCGCGTTCACCGGTGCCGAACGGCTTGAAGGCGTGCACCGGCCGCGCCGCCTCCGCCTCGGCGGTGAACCGCGACGGGTCGAACAGTTCGGGGTTGTCGCCCCAGACGGGCTGCCGGTGCAGCATCGGGGCGAGCACGGTGACGGCCTGCCCGGCACGCAGCGGGATGCGCGCGCCGAGCACGGTGTCCTCGACGGCGTAGCGGCTGAACGCGGCGGCCGTGGGCCACAACCGCAGGGCTTCGTTGAGGACTTGGCGGGTGTACGTCAGCCTGCCGACCTCGTCGTAGGTCGGTTCGGGGTCGGGCTCGTCGCCCCAGAGGGCGTCGACCTCGCGCTGCACGAGCCGCAGCGCGGTCGGGTGCTTGGCGAGGTGGTGGAGGGCGAAGGACATCGCGCCGGAGGTCGTCTCGTGACCGGCGATCAGGAAGGTGATGACCTGGTTGCGGATGTTGGCGGCGTCCAGGGTGCTGCCGTCGGCGGGGTGCCGTGCGGTGAGCATCAGGCCCAACAGGTCCTCGGCGTCACCCTGTTGCGTGCCGGTGCGGGAGGCGATGACGTCGTCGACGACCTGGGCCAGGTAGGCGGCGTCGTCCCGGAAGGCCGCGTCGGCGGCGGAGTGGTCCTGGCCCGGGGTGCGGGCGAGGCGGTTCATGCTCCACTCCAGGCAGCGGACCATGGACTCGACGAAGGGGTGCGGCTCGTGGCGTGAGAAGGACCCGAAGTCGTAGCCGAATCCGGCGAGTCCGATGGTGTCGAGGGTCATCCGGGTCATGTCCTCGGGCACGTCGACCGGCTGCCCGGCGCCGGCGGCGCGGTCCCAGGAGTCGATGAGCCTGCGCGCCACCTTCAGCATCACGGGGTGGTAGGTGCGCATCGAGCCGAGCGCGAAGGCGGGCATCAGGATGTCGTGCGCCCGGGCCCAGTTGGGTTCGTCGTTGTACGCGGTGAACAGTCCGTCGGCCGCGAACTCCCGGACGTTCTCCAGGGCGGGTCCGACATGCTTGGCGAACCGCCGCTCGTCGGCGAGGTCGGTCACCAGGTCCAGGTCGGCGACGAACAGCGTCTCGCGCCCGTGCAGCCGTCGTACGAGCACCGGCCCGTACTCGCGCATCAGGCCCATGACCTGCTGGATGGGGGTGCGGCCCGGTCCGGTCGCGGTGATGTCGACGACGGGGACGCCGGGGAGGGTGTCTGCGGTGCGGGGGTGCAGCGCGGTGGGGGGCATGGCGCGACAACTGCCTTTCGCGGTACGGCGGTACTGCGCTCAAGCCTGGTCGAGCGGGACGGGCCGTCCGCGCCACGGGACTACACGATCGTGTAGTGGGGAACCCACGTGAGGGCTTGCGCCGGGCGCCGGAGCGCGCCTAGGCCGGGTCGGCGAGCGGCGCGGGCGCGGTGGTGGCCCGGGGGATCAGATGGGTCGGCAGCACCACATGGCGCCCGGGGTCGGCCTCGGGGTCGTTGATGAGTTCCAGGACGAGTTCACCGGCCACCCGTCCCATGTCGGAGGGCGACTGGGACACCGTGGACAGATCGAACCAGTCGGCCACCGGCTGGTCGTCGAAGCCGAGGACCGACATCCGCTCGGGCACCTCGATCCCGGACCGGCGCAGGGCCCGGATGAGGGAGGCGGCGAGCTCGTCCTGCTCGGCGAAGACGGCGGTGGGCGGCTCGCGCAGGCTCAGCAGCGCGCCGAGGGCCTCCACGACGGCCCGCTTGTCCTCGGGCGGAGCGGCCACGACAAGCGCGTCGTCGCGGGGTACGTCCGCCTCGGCCAGCGCCTGCTGATAGCCGAGCAGCCGCCCGTAGGAGCTGAAGGAGAAGCCGGTCGCGCCCCGGCTCTGCACGAAGGCGATGCGGCGGTGCCCCAGGTGCAGCAGGTGGCGGGTGCCGTTGCGGGCCCCGGCCACGTCGTCGACGTAGACGCTCGCCCTGCCGTCGGCGTGCTGGCTGACGTAGACGACGGGCATCCCCAGGTCGTCCAGCCGGGCGCCCTCCTCCTCGGTGAGGTCGAAGGAGAACACCAGCAGGGCGTCGGCGTTGCGCCGGGCCGGCAGCTGCTCGAAGAAGGAGGCGCGCTCGGCCAGGTCGGGTATCACATAGACCGTGAGCTCCATGTCGGCCGCGCGCAGCAGCGGGCCGAGGGCGGACAGCGCCGAGCCCATGAACCACGAGTTGAGCGTGGGCACGAGCACCGCGACGACGCCGGTCCTGCCGGTCACGAGGCTGGAGGCGTGCCGTGACACCGCGAAGTTCAGCTCGCGCGCGGCCTGTTCGACGCGGGCCCGCACGTCCGGCGACACGTTCGACAGTCCCCGCAGGGTGCGCGAGACGGTGGAGGCGGAGACCCCGGCCCGTTCGGCGACGTCGGCCATCGTGGGGTGCCGTTGAGCTGCTGGCATGGGCGGACGCTAGCACAGGCGTCCAGAAATCCCCAGGCACGTATGACAGCGCTGTCAAGGAACTACCGATGCGTAAAGCATTGACGGGCCGCACATCGCCCTCCTAGCTTGCAAGCGTTGTCCCACCGAGTCGTACCACGAGCTCAAGAAGGCCGTCAGAAGACATCTCCAGATGCTCTGAACTGCACAGATGCTGTTGTGATGGCTGTGACAGCGTGGTCATGACTCGGTTCGCACCACCCGGGAGCGCCATTGAAGATCAGAACGACCGGAACGCTGCGACGCTCCGGTGCCTTGTGTGCAGCGCTGGCCGCCGTGACGGCGTGTGGTTCGGGCGATGGCTCGGTGTCGAGCGGATCGGCCGGGGGCACCTCCTTCGAAGGGAGGGGGCCCATCACCTATGTCGCCGGTGCGGACAACACCGGCACGGTGCGGGCGGTGCTCGACCGCTGGAACAGGCTGCACCCCAAAGAGAAGGTCACGTTCGTCGAGCTGCCCACCGACCCCGACGCACAGCGGCAGCAGATGATCCAGAACGCGGCCACGCGGTCCGACGCCTTCACCGTGCTCTCCCTGGACGTCGTGTGGAACTCGGAGTTCGCCGCGCACCGCTGGGTGGACCGGCTGCCCGAGGACCGCTTCCCGCTGGGCGACATGCTGAAGCCGATCGTGACGACCGGCATGTACCGCGGGGGTCTCTACTCGGTCCCGGCCAGCTCGGACGGCGGCCTGCTCTACTACCGCACCGATCTCCTCAAACGGGCCGGCATCGCCCGACCACCCGTCACCTGGGCCGAGTTGAAGGCGGACTGCGCCAGGGTCCGCAAGCTGCCGGCGGCCAGGGGCATGGCGTGTTACGCGGGCCAGTTCCACAAGTACGAGGGCCTGACGGTGAACTTCGCCGAGGCCGTCGACTCCGCGGGCGGTGCCGTCACGGACGCCCAGGGCCGCCCGCAGGTGAACTCCCCCGAGGCCAAGGCCGGTCTGGACTTCCTGGTCGGCTCCCTCAAGGACGGCACCGTCCCCCAGGAGGCCGTCACCTATCAGGAGGAGGACGCGCGCCGCGCCTTCCAGTCCGGCAAGCTCGTGTTCGAGCGGCAGTGGCCGTACATGTATCCGCTGGCGGCCAGGAAGGACGGCTCCAGCAAGGTCGCCGGACGGTTCGCCGTGGCGCCGCTGCCCGGTCTGCACGGGCCCGGCGCCTCCAGCCTGGGCGGCCACAATCTCGCGCTCTCGGCATCGGCGAAGAACAAGGCCACGGCGCTCGACTTCATCCGCTTCTACACCAGCCAGGCCACCCAGCGCTTCACGCTCGCCTACGCGCCGGCCGCGCCCACGTACGAGGCGCTGTACCAGGACCCGCGGCTGGTCCGGAAGTATCCGTACCTCCCGGTCCTCAAGCGGTCGATCCTGCACGCGGTGCCCCGCCCGCGGGTCTTCGGCTACGGCGATGTCACCGCCGCGATCCAGCGGGAGGCCTTCGCCGCGCTGACCGGCGAGAAGAGCAGCGCGAGCGCGCTGCGGGACCTCCAGCGGGATCTGCGCCGGCAAGCGGCGGGGAAGTGAGGAGACGCTCATGGTGACCACGCAGAACCTGCCCGGAAGCGTCGACCGTCCGACCGCGACGGCACAGAAGAGGGCCGCGGGTCCGGACGCGCGCGGCAGCCGCCGCAGGGCCACCTCCGGTTCGGCCGGACTCGCGGCCCTCCTCGTCTCGCCGACCCTGCTGGTCCTCGCGATCGTCGTGCTCTACCCGACGATCGTGGCGCTCAAGGACTCCTTCTACGGCACACCCGGCCTCGATCCGAGGACCGGCTTCGTGCGCGACCACGACCCGTTCGTCGGCGTCGACAACTACACCGGCATCTTCGGGGAGGCGGGCGAGCGCTTCTGGAACGCCTTCTGGAACACGACGTTCCTGACCGTCACCACGGTCGCCCTGGAGACGGTGCTCGGCATCGCGATGGCGCTGATCATGCATCGCGCGCTGCGCGGCCGGGCCGTCGTGCGCGCCTCGATCCTCGTGCCGTGGGCCATCCCCACCGCCGTCACGGGTCTGCTGTGGCGCTGGATCTTCAACAGCGACGGAGTCGCCAACGCGCTGATCGGCCGTCAGATCCTGTGGACCACCGAGGGTTTCCACGCGAAGGCTGCGGTCATCATCGCCGATGTGTGGAAGACGGCGCCCTTCATCGGACTGCTCGTGCTGGCCGGACTGCAGGTGATCTCCAAGGAGGTGTACGAGGCGGCCCGGATGGACGGGGCGAGCGTGCCGCGCCAGTTCTGGAGCATCACGCTTCCGCTGGTCAAACCGGCACTACTGGTGGCCGTGCTGTTCCGGACGCTGGACGCGCTGCGCATGTTCGACCTGCCCTACATCCTCGTCGGCGCGCAGAAGACCTCCGTCGAGACGCTCTCCATGCTGGCCCAGGACCAGGCCGCCAACGTGCGGTTCGGACCGGCCGCCGCCTACGCGGTGATCCTCTTCGTCTACGTCTTCCTCATCGCGCTGGCCTTCGTCCGGCTGCTCGGCGCCGACCTCGTCCCGCACCGCCGCAAAGGAGCCACCGCATGACCGCCACCCTGCATCCGGCCCTGCGCAGGGCACTGTTGTGGCTCGGCGTCGCCGCGGTCGTCGGCTACTGTCTGGCGCCCTTCTACTGGATGCTGGTCTCCAGCCTGCGCCGCACCTCGGACATCTTCGACAACTCCCTGTTCCCGAGCAGGATCTCGCTGGAGAATTACCGCGCGGTCCTGGACCCCTCCCAGGCGTTCACCCGTGCCCTGCTCAACTCCCTTGTGGTGGCTGGGATCACCACCGTCTGCGCGCTGCTCCTCGCGACCTTCACGGCGTACGCGATGGCGCGTCTCGAGTTCCGCTTCAAGCGGTTCGTGCTCACGCTGATCATCGCCACCTCGATGTTCCCGGTGGTGTCGATCGTGGTGCCGCTGCTGAAGATGTTCGTGGGGTTCGACTGGATCAACACCTACCAGGCGATGATCGTGCCCAGCATGTCCTTCACGCTGCCGCTCGCGGTGTGGAACCTCACGGCGTTCTTCCGGCAGATGCCCGAGGAGCTGGAGCACGCGGCCATGATCGACGGCTGCACCCGCGGCCAGGCGTTCCGGCGCGTCATCGTCCCGCTGGCCGCGCCCGGCATCTTCACCACGGCGATCATCACGTTCATCGCGGCCTGGAACGAGTTCCTCATCGCACTGTCGATGACGAACAAACCCGACATCCAGACGGCGCCCGTCGCGATCTCCAAGTTCGCCGGGGCGACCCAGTTCGAGACGCCGTTCGGCAGCCAGATGGCGGCCGGTGTCCTGGTCACCGTTCCGCTCGTCGTCGTGGTCCTGCTCTTCCAGCGCCGGATCGTCGCCGGTCTCACGGCCGGCGCGGCGAAGTAACCCCGCTCCCCCAACGACACCTAGGAGTACGCACCGACATGTCCACCAGCACCGCACCGTGGTGGCGCGACGCCGTCATCTACCAGGTCTACATCCGCAGTTTCGCCGACGCGAACGGCGACGGCGTCGGCGACATCGCGGGCATCCGCTCCCGGCTGCCGTATCTCAAGTGGCTGGGCGTCGACGCGATCTGGATCAACCCCTGGTACAAGTCGCCGATGGCCGACCACGGTTACGACGTCGCCGACTTCCGCGAGATCGACCCGCTGTTCGGCACGGTCGCCGAGGCCGAGCAGCTCATCGAGGAGGCGCACGCGCACGGGATCCGCGTCATCCCCGACATCGTGCCGAACCACACCTCCGATCAGCATGCCTGGTTCCGGGCCGCGTTGGCCGCCGGGCCGGGCAGCCCGGAGCGGGAGCGCTATGTCTTCCGGGCCGGCCGCGGACCCGGCGGGGCCGAGCCGCCCAACGACTGGGTGTCCTGCTTCGGCGGCCCGGCCTGGACGCGGCTGCCCGACGGCGAGTGGTATCTCCATCTGTTCGCCCCCGAGCAGCCGGACCTGAACTGGGAACACCCGGACGTGCGGGCGGAGTTCGAGTCCGTGCTGCGGTTCTGGTTCGGCCGGGGCGTGGACGGCTTCCGCATCGATGTGGCGCACGGCCTGATCAAGCATCCCGAACTGCCCGACCTGCCGCCCCGCCCGGACGCGCCGGCCGGGGATCGGCGGCAGCACGTCGACCATCCGCACTGGGACCGGGACGAGGTCCACGACATCTACCGCGCGTGGCGCCGGGTGGCCGACGAGTTCCCCGGCGACCGCTCGTTCGTCGCCGAGGCCTGGGCCGACACCCCGGAGCGGCTCGCCGCCTACGTCCGCCGGGACGGCCTGCACACGGCGTTCAACTTCGACTTCTTGATGTCCGGTTGGGACGCCAAGGACCTGCGGGCCGTCATCGACGACTCGCTCGCGATGCTCGGCGCGGTGGGCGCGCCGGCCACCTGGGTGCTCTCCAACCATGACGTCGTGCGCCACCCCAGCCGCTACGGCCGCACGGTGGTCAAGCGCTGGGTGGCCAACGAGACGTACCGGCCCGAGGGCCCCCTCGATTTGGAGCTGGGCACGCGGCGGGCGCGTGCGGCGGCCCTGCTGATGCTCGCGCTGCCCGGCGGCGCGTATGTCTACCAGGGCGAGGAGCTCGGGCTGCCGGAGGTCGAGGACCTGCCGGAGAGCGTGCTGCAGGACCCGGTGTGGGAACGGTCCGGGCACACCGACCGGGGTCGCGACGGCTGTCGTGTGCCGATCCCGTGGTCGGGCCGGAGCGCGCCGTACGGCTTCAGCCCGGAGGGTGCGACGGCCGAGCCCTGGCTGCCGCAGCCCGAGCTGTGGGGGGACCTCAGCGTCGCCGCGCAGACCGGGGACGAGGACTCGATGCTGGAGCTGTACCGCAGCGCCCTGCGTCTGCGCCGCGAGCACCCCGCTCTCGGTGACGGCGACATGACCTGGCTCGACGCGCCGGCCGGGGTCCTGGTCTTCGGCCGTGACCCGGGCTTCCGGTGCGTGGTCAACCTCTCGACCGAGCCGTACCGGCTGCCGGAGCACGCCTCGGTCCTGCTCGCCAGCCGGGCCGTGCGCGACGGCACGCTGGCGCCCGATCACGCGGCCTGGCTGAGCGTGTAGCGAGCGCCGGCCTGCATGATGGGTGGGGTGTACATGGAGTGCGTCCCTCCCGTCAGGTCACGTGCGGGACGTGCGGAGGAGGCCGGAGGTGCGAGTGGAGGACGGCAGCCCGGAGGCCGTGGTCTGGCGCAACCGTGCCCTCACGCTCTTCGACCGGGTTGCCGTGCCCGTCGCCGTGTGCGATGTGTACGGCGCCGTCCTGCTGGCCAATCCCGCGATGGCGGCCGAGTGCGGTACGACGCCGGGGCGGCTGCGCGGCCGTGACGTGCTGGAGCTGTTCCGGCCGCAGCAGGCCGGTCAGGTGGAGCGGATCGCCGAGGCGCTGCGGCTGCGGCACCGCTCGCGGTACGAGGTTTCGGTGCGCTGGGAGGCGCCGGGCGGGGCCGAGCGGTTCGGGGAACTGACGGCCGATCCGGTCAGCGACAGCGTGCAGGACACGCCCGCCCTGCTGGTGATGCTGCGCGTGCAGGGCGAACGCGAGCCGCTCGTCGAGGAGCCCGAGCGGGTCACGCCGGTGGAGGCCCGCATCCTCGCGCTGCTCGCCGGGGGCGCCACCACGGCCAGGGCCGCCAAGGAGACCGGCCTGACCACGGACGGCGTCACCTATCACCTGCGGCGGCTGTCGGCGCGCTGGGAGGCCTCGAACCGCACCGAACTGGTCGCCCGGGCCTATGCGCTCGGCGTGCTCACGCCCGGGGTGTGGCCGCCCGGCTGACAGGCGCTGCCGGCCCCCTCGGGGGCACCGAACCGGGCGAGGGTGTGCCACACCTTCTTCAGATCCTGCAGCTCGTACCGGCCCGTGCGGGCGGCGTCGCCGATGACCCGCGGATCGACGACCCCGTCCTCGGCGATCCGGGCGCCCAGCTCCACGTACTGCTGTCCGCGGAAGTCGGCGTGGTCCAGCAGTTCCGGCACGGTCAGCCGGTAGCCGGGGTGCCACTGGACGGGGCAGGGCAGCAGTCGGGCCGCCGCCTCGACGGGCGTGCCGCGGTAGCTCGCGTCCAGGACGAGCGCCTCCACGTGCGCGGCGAGCAGGACGCCGCCGTGGACCTGGGCCTCGACGTAGTCGTCGAGGGCGTCCCGCTCGTCGGCCTCGGCGAGGGCGACGAGGGACATGCCGGCGGCGACGCCGAAGTCGGCCGGCTCGGCCGCGCTGTCGGGATAGCAGAAGGTGGCACGGGCGAGGGCGTCCGCGCCGAGCCGGAAGTGCGACGAGCCGAACCGCGGTGCCGCGCCGACCACTTGGTGCCGGAAGTTCAGCGCGCCGTACACGGGTCGTTCGTGCGGGTCGGCATCGTCGTAGACGCCGCCGAAGATCCTGCTCTCCCAGCGGTGGCGGTCGCCGCCGGGGTGTGCGGTGAGGCCGCCGTTGCTGGTGCCGGTGACGAACTGCGAGTGGTAGGCGCCGTCCTGGGCGAGCGCCTGGAGGACGGGCAGCCCGCCGATGAGCCGGTCGGGGTGGAAGTTCAGCGTGATCCGCACACCGGGGTCGACCGGCGGGCCCGCGGACAGGGCGGCGACGTACCGCAGCGCGGCCCGTGCCCGCGGTGTCCCGACAGCACCGAAGTCCACTGCCTGCCTCGGTCCTTTCCCGTCCCTCGGCCCTCTCCCGTCCGGGTGATCAGTGTCGATCGTACGGACCAGGAGAACGGGCGCCACCCGATTACCGGTTCACCGTCGAGGGCGTCGGCCGGGTGGCGCGGGTCATGGTCCGGGCGCCCGCTCGGTTACGGTCCTCAGAGACAGTCGGCGGTTGTGCCCGATGCGCCCGAGGAAGGAGTACCGCCCGAGGATGCGAGATGTACGTGAGTGGACGGCGTCCGTGGTGCGCTTCGTGAAGCTGCGCCGGGACCCGGTGGTCGTACAGACACTGCGGTCCGCGGCCGCGGCGACCATCGCCTACGTCGTCGCGCTGCGCCTCAGCCCCGAGGCGGCCCCGCTCACCGCACCGCTGACCGCGCTGCTGGTCGTCCAGGTCACCCTGTACGCCACCCTCACCAACGGCATCCGCCGGGTGAACGCGGTGGTGGCGGGCGTCCTGGTCGCCATCGCCTTCTCCCTGCTGGTCGGTCTGACCTGGTGGAGCCTGGCCCTGCTGATCGTGGCGTCGCTGGCGGTCGGGCGCCTGGTGCGGGTCGACGAGTACGTCCCCGAGGTGGCGATCAGCGCGATGCTGGTGCTCGGCGTCACGGCCGTCGGGGACACGGCCTGGGCACGGATCGTGGAGACACTGATCGGCGCGGTGGTCGGCTTCGGCTGCAACCTGCTGTTCGCGCCGCCCGTGTGGGTGGACGAGGCGGGCGAGTCGATCGAGGGGCTGGCCCGGCGGGTGCGGCAGCTGATGCTGCGCATGGGCGAGGAGGCCTCGGGCCGCACGCCCGTCGAACGGGCCACGGAGCGGCTGCACGAGGCGCGCCGGCTCGACCACGACATCGTCGAGGTGGACGCGGCCCTGCGGCAGGCCGAGGACAGTCTGCGGCTCAATCCGCGCGTGAGCGAGGGTCTGCTGCACCGGGTGGTGCTGCGCACGGGCCTGGACACGCTGGAGATCTGCACGGTCGTGCTGCGGGTGCTGGCGCGGACCTTCACCGACCTCGCCAAGGAACGCGATCCCGAGCGGCTGTTCGCGCCCGCGACGGGCGCCGCCGTGGAGCAGTTGCTGTCCGAAATCGCCGATGCCGTGGTGAGCTTCGCGGTGCTGGTGACCAGCCATGTCACCGCCAGTGCCGAGTCGGCGGAGTCCCGGCTGGCCGCCGAGCTGCGGCAGGCCGCGGCGACCCGCGACAAGCTGGCCCAGCTGCTTCTGGAGGAGGTCCAGCGTGACGCCAGAACCTGGCAGCTGTACGGCGCGGTACTGACCGAGGTGAACCGCATCATCGACGAGATGGACACCGAGCACCGCTCGCGCCGGCTCTTCGAGGAGCTGGACCGCACCTCCCGTGAGCAGCGCGAGCGCCTGCGGCGGCTGACCAGGGTGCGGGAGGGGCTGCGCGACTCCGACCGGCTGCGCATGCCGGAGGTGCTGCGCCGCAGGCGTGCGGGGAGCGACGGGCGTTCCGACTGAGGACGCCGACGGACGTACGCCTTCCTCCCACGGTTCCATTGCATGGTGCGCAACGCGTGTTGCCGCTCTTGCGTGCACCCGGCGGCCCACGCCATGGTGGCTTGTCACGAACGGGACGAGCGATCACTCGAGGTGCACACATGGGCAGCGGGGCAGGAGCGGCGGGCGGCGGCTGGAGCAGGCGCCGCTTCGTCGGCGCGCTCGGGGGCGCGGCCGCGGCGACGGGGCTGCCGGCGCCCGCACCGCCCCGGTCCGAGTCCGGCCACGGCGCCACGAACCCCGACCGGGCGACGCCCGCCGCCCCCGAGCCTTCCGCGCACCGGCCGTCGCCGCGCGCCACGGGTCCCCGCCCGCTGTACATCGGCACGTACACCTCGGTCGAGGGCGGCGGCAAGGGCATCGGTCTCGCCACGTACGACCCCACGAGCGGGAGCATCACCGGCACGGGAACCCTCACCGGCGTCGCCGACCCGTCGTATCTGGCGCTCTCCCCGGACGGCCGGACGCTGTACGCGGTGGACGAGCGGGACGACGGCGCCGTCACCGCCGTCCGTCTCGCCGACCGCACGATCCTGGGGGCACGCAGCACCGGCGGGGCGGGCCCCTGCCATCTGTCCGTGCACCCGAGCGGCAACTGGCTGCTCAGTGCCAACTACGCGTCGGGCAGCGTGGCCGTGCACCCGATCGACGCCTCGGGCGCGCTCGGCGAGCGCACCGACGTGGTGGAGCACTCCACGCCGGCGCCCGGGCCCGGTCAACAGGGCCCGCACGCCCACCAGTTCATCACCGCCCCGGACGGCGGCCATGTGCTCGCCGTGGACCTGGGCACGGACACCGTCTACACCTACCGGCTCGACGAGCGCCGCGGCACCCTCACCGAGGTCGCGCAGGCGCACACCCGGCCGGGCGCGGGCCCGCGCCATCTCACCTTCCACCCCGGCGGCCGGTACGCCTATCTGGCCAACGAGGTCGACGACACCGTCACGGTCTGCACGTACGACTCCGCCACCGGCGGCCTGACGATCGGCGACCCGCAGCCCACGGGCTCCGGTGCGGGCACCAACTACCCGGCGCAGATCCTGGTGACCGCAAACGGCTCGTACGCCTATCTCGCCAACCGCGGCCACAACAGCCTCGCGCGCTACGCGATCGAGGCGGACGGAGCACGCCTCAGACTCCTCGACACGGTGCCGGTGTCCGGCGACTTCCCACGCCAGATCGCCTTCTCCCCGGACGACACCCTGCTGTTCGCAGCAAACCAGAAATCCGGCACCGTCAGCGTCTTCCGGGTGGACACCGCAAGCGGTGAACTGCGGCTCGCGGGCGAGCCGTTCGCCTCACCGGTCGCGGTCTGTGCGCTGCCGCTGTAGGGCCCGCGGACAGGACGCGGCACTGGCCTGCGCGAGCAGGGCGTGCATGCGCTCCGTGAGCTGTGCGAGGTCGTCGGCGGGGGTGTGGAACGGCAGTCGTACGTCGCCGTGGGCACGGTTGCGCTCGATGCGCAGGGTCAGTCCGTGCCGGTCGACGGCGAGGGGCTGGACGCGGACCGCGCCGTGCAGACTGGCGTGGTCCACGAGCCGGGTGAGCCGTTCGACGGCGTCGGAGTGGCAGTCCGCGAGATGGGTCAGCAGGTGCGCCTCCGCGAGCGCGAGCGGGTCGGGCTCGGCCGCGGCGAAGTCGTCGGTGTCGACGACCACCGCGCCGGACGACTGGCGCAGCACGAGCCTGGTGGCCCTCACCGCCAGCCGGCCGCCGTCCTCGGGGACGAAGTACCCCGCGAGCCAGAGCCGTGCCCTGATACGGCTTCTGACCGGGACGGGTGCGACGTCGGCGAACTCCAGCACCGCGTGCGGCTCTCCGCGCGGCGCGCAGATCGCGGCGGCGAGCAGGGCGCTGTCCTCGGGCACCTCCAGCAGCACCCGACCGTCCTCGTCCACGGTGTGCGCACCGACGAACTCCTCGCGTCCGCCGTCCGCGGTCACCGCGCAGGACCAGGCGGTGGCGAGCACCGACCGGGCCCGTTGGGCCGCGGAAGGCGCGGCCGTCCAGCTGGGGCTGTCACCCATCCCGAACCTCCTTAGGTAAGGCTCACCTAACCTATCGAAGATCGGGGCGGAGGCCAACCATGGGGCGGTGCAAACCGCGCACGGTCAGGAACTCGGCGTAGACGACACGAACACCTCAGGGCGCGATGACGCCCAGCAGCGCCCGCGCGCACAGATCACGCACCTGTTCCCGGGTCAGATCCGAGCCCCGCAGCCACTCCAGGCAGACGGCCGTGGTGAAGGCCAGCCAGCCGCGGACGGCCAGTTCGAGGTCCGGGCGCAGCCGGGCCGCCTCGCCCAGTTCGGGGTCGGCGGCGATCGTCGCGAGGATCTGCTTCTCCTGGGCGGCCAGCGCCCGCTGGTAGATCCGGCGGATGGTCGTGTCCCCCGCCGCGTCCGCGCGATGGAAGGCGCGAAAACCGTGGGCATGGGCGTGCGCGTACTCCAGGAACGTGTCGAGACCGGCCGCCAGCTGCTCGCGCGCGGGGACCCCGGGCACGGCCGCCGTCATCCGCAGCATCCGCTCGCTCTCGCCCTCCACGACGGCCGCGAAGAAGTCCCGCTTCGTCGGGAAGTAGTGGTACAGCAGCCCGCGCGACACACCGGCGATCTCGGCGACCTGCTCGATCCACACGTCGTCGTACGGGCTCTCCGAGAACAACCGCGCCCCCACCGACAGCAGCTGCTCCCTGCGCTCCTCGGTGCTGAGCCGACGCCGTGCGCGTTCGCCCTGGTTCGCGGCCATGTCCGCACTTTACTTGACGCCGGTTCAACGACAGGACCAGACTGAACCACGTTATTGAACTCACGTACAACAGCTGTACGACGGCTCAACCTGCCGCTGATTCAAGGGAGATCGCGTCATGGCGGAGACGACGACGGGGGCCGCACCGGCGACGGCGGCCCCGCTTCCCAAGGGGTTCCGCAGCGCCGAACAGGGCTGGCCCGAACTGCACCGCATCCCGCATCCCCCGCATCGGATCCCCCTGCTCGGCGACATCCTCGGCGCCGACCGGCGCACCCCCGTCCAGGACTCCATGCGCTACGCACGGCAGCTGGGGCCGATCTTCCGGCGCAAGACGTTCGGCAACGAGTTCGTGTTCGTGTGGGGTGGCGAACTGGCGGCCGACATGGCGGACGAGTCGAGGTTCGCCAAGCACGTGGGCCTCGGCGTCGCCAATCTACGGCCCGTCGTCGGGGACGCGCTGTTCACGGCGTACAACCACGAGCCCAACTGGCAGCTGGCGCACGACGTCCTGGCGCCGGGCTTCAGCCGTGAGGCGATGGAGGGCTACCACCCGATGATGCTGGCGGTGGCCGACCGGCTCACCGACCACTGGGACCGCGAGCAGACGGCGGGCCGGGCGGTGGACGTGCCGGGGGACATGACCAAGCTGACGCTGGAGACGATCGCGCGCACCGGCTTCGGGCACGACTTCGGGTCCTTCGAGCGGTCGCGGCCGCATCCCTTCGTGTCCGCGATGGTGGGCACGCTGTCGTACGCGCAGCGGCTGAACACCGTGCCGGCGCCGCTCGCGCCGTATCTGCTGCGGGGGGCCTCGCGGCGCAACGAGGCCGACATGGCGTACCTCAACCGCACGGTCGACGAGCTGGTCCGGGCCCGGCGCGCCTCCGGCGGCCGAGGGGGCGGGGACCTGCTGGACCGGATGTTGGAGACGGCGCACCCGAAGACCGGGGAGCGGCTGTCCGCCGAGAACGTCCGCCGGCAGGTCATCACGTTCCTGGTGGCCGGTCACGAGACGACGTCGGGTGCGCTCTCGTTCGCCCTGCACCATCTCTCCCGGCATCCCGAGGTCGCCGCCCGCGCCAGGGCCGAGGTGGACGCCGTGTGGGGGGACACCGCGGCGCCCGGCTACGACCAGGTGGCCAAGCTGCGCTATGTGCGCCGGGTGCTGGACGAGGCGCTGCGGCTGTGGCCGACGGCTCCGGCCTTCGCCCGGGAGGCCCGCGAGGACACGCTGCTGGCCGGGGACCATCCGATGAGGCGCGGCGCCTGGGCGCTGGTCCTGACGATGATGCTGCACCGCGACCCCGCGGTGTGGGGCACCGACGCGGAGCGGTTCGACCCGGACCGCTTCGACCCGAAGGCCGTACGGTCGCGTCCCGCGCACACCTTCAAGCCGTTCGGGACGGGCGCGAGGGCATGCATCGGGCGGCAGTTCGCGCTGCACGAGGCGACCCTGGTGCTCGGCCTCCTGCTCCGCCGCTACGACCTGCGACCCGACCCGGCCTACCGGCTTCGGGTCACCGAACGGCTCACGCTGATGCCACAGGGGCTACGGCTGCATCTGGAACGCCGCACGACGAGCACCGGGGCAGGTGCCGGAACGGCCGTCGACACCGCCACGCCCGCCGATACCGAAACGCCCCCCGCCGAGGCGCCGTCAGCGCTGCGCTGTCCAGTGCACGGGGCGAGTGACTGACTCCGGCAGCCGGGTGCCCGCGCTGCCGCGGGCGGCGTTGAGCTGGGGCTGGGTGAGGAAGAAGGCGCCGGTCAGGTCGGCGTCGGTGAGATCGGTGTCGCGCAGGTCGGCGCCGATCAGGTCGGCGTTGCGGAGGTCGGCGCCGGTGAGGTCGGCGGCGATGAGGTAGGCGCCGCGCAGGTTGGCGCCCCGGAGATCGGCGCCCCTGAGGCGGGCGCCCATCAGATCGGCGCCCCGTCGTTCCTTCTTGCGGCCGCGGACGCCCGCACGCGCCAGCTCACTGGTCCTCAGCAGTAGTACGTTGACCTCCTGCCGGTGTGCGGCCACGTCCAGCGCGGCCAGTTCCTCGGGCGCGAGGAGGGTGAGCTTTTCGGTCGCTTCGAGGGAACGGCGCAGGTCGGTCGCGAGGGGACGGGCGGCCGGCAGGGTCAGCGCCTCGGTGAGATACCAGAGCAGTTCATGCAGCTGCCGTACGACAGGGAACACGTCGAACATGCGCCTAGCCTGCTCCGGCGGCCCGGTCCGCCAGTCCTGGCCGCCGAAGGTGACCTGCGAGACCTTCTGCCCGGCGCCGAAGCAGTCGTAGACCGTGCAGCCGGTGAAGCCCTTGTCGCGCAGCCGGGCGTGGATGCCGCAGCGGTGGTCGGTCCGCAGGTTGGGGCAGGGGCGGCCGGCCGCCTTGTCGATCGCGAAATCGGTGGAGGCGGAGAAGGGTAGGGCGACGCAGCACAACCCGAAGCAGTGCTCGCAGTCACCGCGCAGGCCGGTCCGGTCGGCTGTCTGATCTGGCATGACGCCCAGCGTATCCGGGCGCGGCAGGACCCCGGCCGCCGTCCCGGCCGCTCTCTTGCTCGCTCTCCTCGATCCGCCGGATCTCCTCCCGCAGCTTCGCGATCCTCGCCCTCTTCGACCCGATCCCGCGCTCGATGAGCCGCAGATGGGTCGGCGACTGCGGTACGGCCGCCTCGAAATCCGCCAACCGGCGCCGCTCCACGGCGAGTTCGGTCCTCAGCCGGGACGCGGGGTCCGGAGGCGGGGGCGGTTGGCGGCCGTTGAAGACCACGTTGTACTTGGGGCGCTCGGTGAAGACGGCCTCCCGCTCGGCCGCCTCGGCGTCCTCGGGGTAGTCGATCTGTATGCCGATCACGCTCGGACCCCACGGCTGCTCCCGCAGATGCGTGCGGACACGCGTGAGCGGGGAGACCGAGATGCCGACGTAGAGCAGGCCCTCCGGGCCGTGCAGGCGGTACAGCGCCGTCCGGCCCCCGGTGTACAGCGTGCCCTCCTCGTCGAACAGGCCCCGCAGGAACTGCGCGTCGACGTCGCCCATGTCACCGCCCCCCTTCGCGTGCGCTCCTTTCCTCCTCCTCTCAAGGTCGCACAGGGGTCTGACATCGACGTCGGAAGAACCCGGCCGCACCGATGAGTTCCCGGCCTCGTGGGGGTCTCTTCATACAACGGAAAACAAGCTCGGACACCACAGTTGAGAGCCCCACTTCAGGCGGGAGCCCCCATACACATCGAGGAGAGATCATGTGCACGCACCGGCCCTCGTGCCCCACCGCCGACAGCCCGGACCACCACACCGCGGTGATCGTCGCGGCCCACCCCGAACAGGGCTGGAGCCTGCTGTGCAACGGGACGATCGTGTTCGACGACACCGGTGAACTGCTGCCGGACGGCCGGATCGTGGACCCGTACCGCACCCTCGGCCCGCTCGCCGTGGCCGCCTGAGCCGAAAAGGCCGTAATCCCCGATTGCGGGACCCCTGGCACAGGGCGACGATGAGGACGTCACCCACCCGAGGTGGAGCCATGGGCCCGGTCTCGCCCCGCAGACTGATGCGCGTCGCGGCCTTCGTGCTGGCCCTGCTGAGCACGCTCGTGTGCGCCGCGGCGGCCACCGCCCGCAGCACGGTCGTCTCCCCCGGTTTCTACCGCTCGGTCCTCGACGACCAGCGGGCCTACGACCGCCTCTACGACGAGGTCCTCGTCGATCCGCACGCGGTCTCCGTCACCCGCCCCCTGCTGGCCCGGCTGCCGATCCCCGAGGCGCAGCTGTCCTCCAACATCAAGGTGATCCTGCCGCCGGACTCCGTGCGCGACCTCACCGGCCGGCAGATCGACAGCGTCGTCGGCTATCTCGACGGCGACCGGGACACCCTCGTACTGACCGTGGATCTCGCCCCGGTCCTGAGCAACCTCAACGACCTGACGCAGATCTACTTCGGCGACCTCGTCTCCTCCGTCCAGGAGCAGCCCGAGCCCGACTTCGCCGCGTTCTCGGCGGACCTGTCCGCGGCCCTGCGCGAGGTGACCGCGGGACGCGTCCCCGCCGGACTGCCCAGCCTTCCGCTGACGGACGAGCAGGCCGGCCGGGCGGCCGACGCGCTGCTGCGCACCGTGACCGGGCCGGGGCGCGAGGGTCTGCGGCCCGAGGTCGAGGGCGCCCTGGCCGACGGGGACGTCGCCACCGCCCTCGCCGCCGTCGCGCCCGCCGCGGTGACGGACCGCACCCGGGACGCGGCGGCCCGGCTGCGGGCCACCGCGGGCGGCGCCACCTGGGACCTGACGCGAACCCTCGAAGCGTCGGGCAACGACCTCACGGCTTTGCACCGGGCGCGTCCGTACACCTCCTTCGGACTGGGTCTCACGGAGGCTCTGTCGGCGTCGCTGGTCGTCGTCTCGCTCCTGGTGCTGTGGTTCACCGGGCCGTCCGCGCCGGGGCGCCGGCTGATGCCGGTGGGCTGGGCTCTCGCTGGGGGCGGAGCGCTCACCGCGCTCGGTGCCGCGCTGGTGCGTCTGGTCGCCGACGGACGGGTGGTCGACGCCCGGGCGTCGTGGCCGCCCAGCCTGGCGCGGCTCGTGGACGACCTGCAGCTCGCGGCCTTCGACAAGGTCACGATCACCGCCGTGGTCACGGCACTCGTGCCCGTCGCGGCCGGGGCGCTTCTGGCGGGGGTGGGCTGGTTCCTTCAGGTGCGTCCCCGGCCGTCCTTCTCCCCGCTGCGGGCCCGCTGGGTCGCGCTCGCCGCGAGCGGGGCGGCCGTCGCCGGGATGCTCGCGGTGCCGCTCGCGGTCGGCCCGTCCACGCCGCGGGTGTGCGAGGGCCATGCGTGGCTGTGCGACCGGCGCTACGACGAGGTCGCCTACCTCACCTCCCACAACGCCAACTCCACCACCGTCGACCGGTTCATCGGACCGCTCCAGGACCCGGCCATACCGGCGCAGTTGGACGACGGCGTGCGCGCGCTGCAGCTCGACACGTACCGCTGGGAGCGGCCCGACGAGATCACCGGGCGGCTGGCCGAGTCCGACTTCACGCCGGAGCAGCGGGAGTTCATCGCCTCGGCCGTCGAGCGGGTCAATCCGCCGCGCGAGGGGCTGTGGCTGTGCCATGCGGTGTGCCGGGCCGGGGCGATCCCGCTCGTGCCGACGCTCAAGCAGCTCGGGTCCTGGATGCGCGCGCATCCGACGGAGGTCGTGACCCTGATCGTGCAGGACGCGATCAGCGGCAAGGACACCGAAAAGGCCTTCCAGCAGGCTGGGTTGACCAACCTGCTCCACACCCCGGATCCGGACCCCGCCAAGCCCTGGCCGACCCTCGGCGAAATGATCGACAGCGGCCGCCGACTGGTCGTCTTCGCCGAGCAGGCCGACGGCCCGGCGTCCTGGTACCGCAACTTCTACCGCTACGGCATGGAAACACCGTTCGCGTTCCGGTCCCCCCAGGAGATGACCTGCGTACCGAACCGCGGCGGCACCGGCAAACGCCTGTTCCTGCTCAACCACTTCATCACCAACAACGGCGGCAGCCGCCTCGACGCAGGCAAGGTCAACGCCCGCCGGTACGCACTCGACCGAGCCCACGCGTGCGAACACGACCGCGGCAGACCGGTGAACTTCATCGCCGTCGACTACACGACGATCGGTGACGTCCAGGGCGCAGTCGACGAACTCAACGCCAACCGCTGAGCACCAACGCCGTCAGTACCGCTGCGCCCTCACCAGCTTCGGCGTCAGTACCGGCTCGGGCGGCTTGCGGCTGATGGCCAGGGGTTGGGCCTTCTTGCCCGGGGCGAGGTCTTCCGCGCCGACGTAGCGGGTCTCGACGGTTTTGCCTGAGGGGTCGCGGAAGTCGATCTGGACGGCGTAGGACGCCTTCTTGTCGGTCTTGTTGGTGATGGTGACGACGACGGCGAGCAGGCCGCCGGTCTGGGAGCGTGGTTTGCCGGTCATGGCGACGTCGGACATCGCGTTGCCCTGGCCTCCCACGTTCTTCAGTTCGCTCTCGGCGGCCTTGTTGGCCCGCTCGGTGTCCGCCGAGACGGACGCCTCGAACGAGGACGCTGCGGCGGAGGCGGACGATGCCGCCGCAGAGGCACGCGCGCGTGCCGATGCCTCGGCCGACGACAGGGCGGAGGGCGCCGTCCCGGAGAAGGACGCCGTGTCGGGCGGTGTGGGCCGTTCGGTGGACGGCGTGCTCGAACCGCCGTTGTCGTCGTCCGAGCCGCAGGAGACCAAGGTGATCGTGCTCGCCGCGACCGCGGCCAGCACGACGGCGACCGGCCGGAACCGGCCCGCTCGTCGCGCCCGGTGGGATGCCCCTGACGTCATCGTCGATGTCCTCTCGCACGATCATGGAACACGGCGAGATGAACCTTATGTCCGAATGTGGCGCAGGGCATGTCGTAGGGGAGCGGTCGCGAACCGGTCCGTGACCGGAGGGTCAGGCCTCGTCGCGGGTGAGGGCCAGCAGCCGGTCGAGGACCCGGGGGCCACCCGCCCGCACCCCGTCGTGCTCGAACTCGTCGGTCACCCAGGTGCGCAGACCGCGGATGCCGCGCGCCGTCTGCAGGGCATGGGCGGTGTCGACGTACATGTCGTCGTGGTAGACGGCCGCCGCGACCGGCACCTCGTTGGCGGCGAGGCGGGCCGGGTCGTACAACGGTGGCCAGTCGGTGCGGGCGGCGAGGAGTTCGGCCGTCTCGCGCAGGGGGCGCAGCGCCGGGTCGCACTCGAACATCCAGGGGTGGACGGACTCGCCCGTGAAGAGGAGGGGGCCGTCGCCGGCGAGCGCCTTCGCGGCGTCGAACTGCGGGTACTCCGCGCGGACGCGTTCGGCCGACCAGGCGGTGGGGCGCTCGTCCTGTGCGTAGCACGCCTCGTGGACGAGGGCGTAGAGCGGGTGGCTCGCGTACGACAGCAGGCCCTGGACGTCCTCCTGGAACGCGTCGGAGAGCGCCGGGCCCTGCGGGGTGCGGACGAAGGCGTGCTCCAGGAGGTAGTGCAGCCGGTGGCTGCCCTCGCTGCCGCCGAGGAGGATGCCGAGGGACTGGAAGGCCTCGACGGTGAAGCGGTAGCCGTTCGGCAGGGTCACGTCGTGGGTGAGGAGGTGGTCGGCGATGCGGCGGGCGCGCTCGACGTCCTGCGGGTAACGCGCGTAGTGCGCGACGACTTTGCGTTCGATGCGGGGATATGCGGCGCGGTAGACGTCGTCGGCGTGGGCGTCGAGGGAGGGCAGACCGCCGGTGATCACGGCGGCGGCGAGTCCCTCGGGGGCGCTGGAGAGGTAGTTGACGGTGCAGAAGCCGCCGAAGCTCTGGCCGAGGGCGGTCCAGGGGGCGCCGCCGGTGACCTGTGCGCGGATCGCCTCGCAGTCGCGGACGATCGCGTCGGCGCGGAAGTGGGTGAGGTACTCGGCCTGTTCGGCGGGGCCGCCGCGCAGCGGGAGCGTCTGCCGGTTGGCGGGCGTGGAGTGGCCGGTGCCGCGCTGGTCGAGAAGGAGGACCCGGTGGTCCTCCAGGGCGCGGCCGAGCCATGCCTGCTTCCCGACAAAACGATTCGCCCCGAAGCCGGGACCGCCCTGGAGATAGACCAGCCACGGCAGGTCCTGCTGCGCCTTGTCGCTCGCGACGACCTCGCGGGCGTAGAGCTCGATGGTCTCTCCGGCGGGGTCGTCGTGGTCGAGGGGCACGGTGAAGTGCCGGTCGGTGAGGACGACTCCGGGCTGGCGGTAGGTGGCGGTCAACTGGTCTCCAGGGACGGACGGGTTTCGGGCCGCGTCCCACTTCATCACATGTTCGTCCGGTAACCGAGCCCCGGGATCATGAAATCCTACTGAACGGGTGATCAGCGGACGGAGAGGCTCGAACGCCGTACGACCAGTTCCGGCTGGAGCACCACCCTGCGGTGCTCGTGCCGCTTGGTCCCGGCCTCGGCCTCGCTCTCCTCCAGCAGGAGTTCGGCGGCCAGCGCGCCCATGGTGACGGCCGGCTGGCGGACCGAGGTGAGCGGTACGGCCGCGGCGGCCGCGAACTCGATGTCGTCGTAGCCGACGATCGCGAGGTCGTCGGGGACACCGACGCCGGCCGCGTACATGGCCTGCAGGACCCCGAGGGCCAGCAGGTCGTTGGCGCAGAACACGGCGGTGGGCCGCTCGGCGAGGCCGAGCAGCCGCGCCCCGGCGTCGCGGCCCGCGGCCACGTCGAGGCGCTCGGTGGGCAGTTCGCGCAGGCACTCGGGGCCGAGGCCCGCCTCGGCGAGCGCGTTCAGGGCGCCGGTGCGCCGGTCACGCACCTGGTTGAGTCCCGGCGGGCCGCTGACGTACGCGATGCTGCGGTGTCCGGCGTCGGCGAGGTGCCGCACCGCCAGCGCGCCGCCCGCCACGTCGTCGACCGACACGGAGCACTCGGTGGTGCCCTCGGCGACCCGGTCGACGAGGACGAAGGGGATGTTGTGCCGCCGGAACGTCTCGATGTTGCGCCCGGAGGCGTCCGACGGCGTGAGCAGCACGCCCCGCACCCGCTGCTCGGCGAAGAGCGCGAGGTACTCGGCCTCCTCGCCCGCGCTCTGGGCGCTGTTGCAGACCATCACGCCGAGCCCGGCGTCGCGCGCTGCGCGCTCGGCACCCCGCGCGACGTCCACGAAGAACGGGTTGCCCATGTCCAGCACGAGCAGCCCCATGATCCGGCTGCGGCCCGCTCGCAGCTGTCGCGCGGACTCGCTGCGGACATAGCCGAGCCGGTCTATCGCGGACTGCACCCGGGCCCGGGTCTCCGTCGCGACCGTGTCGGGACGGTTGATCACGTTCGACACCGTGCCGACAGAGACTCCGGCGGCGCGGGCGACGTCCTTGATACCCACCGACTGGGACATCAGGCAGGGACCTCCAGAGGAGAGCAGGACGGCCTAAAGGCCATCACATTACCGTCAACATCGGGCACGTCACGCCCGGTCACGCGGGCAGTCCGAAGTCGACGACGTGGAGTGCCGAGGGTGTCGTACCGCTCGACGTCTCCTGGTACATGAAGGACAGGACGCCCTCCGCCGCCACCCGTGGCTCGTCGATCACGACCTCGCCGAAGGCGTTCAGCCCATGGCCGTCGAACAGCAGTGCCCAGTCCGTGTACGCGCCGGCCTTCGAGGCGCCCGCGATACGGCCGTGGGGGAGGACGGCGTAGGCGTTGTCGTGGGCGTCCAGGACCAGCTTGGTGCGCCGGCTGGAGCCGAGCGGGACGGGGATCTCGGTCTTGCGCCAGCCGCCCGAGGCCTCCTTGCGCAGGTGGAAGGCGCGGCCGTGGGCGGTGCGGTCGGCCACGTAGCCGGCGGTGCACCGGCCGTGGCGCTCGGGGACATGGCTGATGATCGCGTGCGGCAGGCCCGTGGAGTCCGTCCACTGGCTCTCCTGGTTCATCAGCGCGTGGTCGGGGCCCAGGGCGTCGACGACCAGTCCGGCGTCGGTGACGGCCACCGTGTCCGACGTGCCGGTCCGCCCCACGACGGTGCCCGCGTCGTTGCGCCAGGTGCGGCCGCGGTCGTCCGAACGGACGTAGCCCGTGTCGTGGTTGGTGAGGCCTCCGCCAGCGCCCAGCACGGCGGGGTTCTGCTCGCGCCAGGTGAACAGGGCGTGCAGGGTGCCGTTCGTGTCGTAGTCGATGCCGTGCAGATACATGTTGCGGGCGGTCGAGCTGCCGTGTGCGCTGCTGTACGTCCCCGTGGAGCTGGTCCACTCCCCCAGGTCCGTCCAGCCCGAACCGTCGTACTCGGCAAGGGCGTTGCGGCCGTCGCCGGAGATCCCGGTGCGGTAGCTCAGCTGCAGCCGGCCCTCCGGGGTGGAGATGAACTGGGGGTAGGTGAACTGGGTCGTGAGCGGCAGGCCGTCGAGCGTGGTCTGCACCGGACCGAAGGCGGACGGGGTCCAGGGCGTGCGCGCCGGGTCGTCCAGGAGCCCGGCGGCCGACTTCACGTAGCAGAAGCCGTCGCTGTGGGCGTCCATGACGAGGTGGAGCCGGCCGTCGGTCCTGGAGGCGCCCAGACAGATGACGTTGTGCGAGTCGTCGCTCTTGAGCCGGTGCGGCAGCGTGAGCGTCGACCAGTGGGACGTGCCCGTCTTGCGGCGGGCGACGACGGCCTCGCGGGTGGCGGTGTACCAGGCGGCGTACTGATGGCCGCCGTGGGTGAACAGCCCGTTCTTCTGGAAGGAGTTGGTGTTGACCAGACCGTCGTAGGAGACGAAGTGGAGGGCGGTGGCGTCGAGTCGGGTGCGGCCGAGGAGGGTGACCGCGGGGGCGACGAGCCCGGTGTCGGCGGCAGTCATGCGAGGTGGAACACCTCCGTGAGAGGCTTCATGGCCTCGTCGGGGCGGGCGCCGTCCAGCGACTCGAAGAACGGCGCCATCTCCGCCTGCCAGCGGGCGTTGACCTCGGTGGTCTCCATGCCGGCCTGTGCGGCCGCGAAGTCCTCCGTCTCCAGATAGCCCACCAGCAGGCCGTCGTCGCGCAGGAAGAGCGAGTAGTTGTGCCAGCCGGTGGCGGAGAGTGCCGCGCACATCTCCGGCCACACGGCTGCGTGCCGTTCGCGGTACTCGGCGAGCTTGTCCTCGCGGACCTTGAGGAGGAAACAGACACGCTGCATGAAGTACCAGCTCCCGAACGGTACGAAGGGGCCTAGAAGTTGAACTGGTCGATGTTCTTCGCGTCGAACACCGTCGGCTTGCCGAGGTTGATCACGCCGTCCTTGCCGATGGTGTACTCGGTGGAGCCGGCCTTGAAGGTCTCGCCCTCCTTGCCGGTGATCTGCCCGGAGGCGAGGGCGACGGCCGTGCGGGCGGCGAGGTCGCCGAGCTTGGCCGGGTCCCACAGCTCGAAGGCCTCGACGGTGCCGTTCTTGACGTACTTGCGCATGTCGTTGGGGGTGCCGAGTCCGGTCAGCTCGACCTTGCCCTTGTACTTGGAGCCGGACAGGTACTGGGCGGCCGCCTTGATGCCGACGGTGGTCGGGGAGATGATCCCCTTCAGGTTCGGGTACTCCTGCAGCAGGCCCTGGGTCTGCTGGAAGGAGGCCTGGGCGTCGTCGTTGCCGTAGGCGATCTTGACCAGCTTGATGTTCTTGTACTTCGGGTCCTTGAGCTCGTCCTTCATGAACCCGATCCAGGTGTTCTGGTTCGTGGCCGTCTGGGCGGCGGACAGGATCGCGATCTCGCCCTTGTAGTCGATCTGCTTGGCGAGCAGCTGCACCTCGGTGCGGCCGAGGTCCTCGGCGGAGGCCTGCGAGACGAAGGCGTTGCGGCACTCCGGCTTGGTGTCGGAGTCGTAGGTGACGACCTTGATGTCGTTCTTCATCGCCTGCTTGAGCGCGGTGCACAGGGCGCCCGGGTCCTGCGCGGAGACGGCCATCGCGTTCACCTGCTGCTGGGTGAGCGTGTTGACGTAGCTCACCTGGCCCGCGGTGTCGGTGGCGCTGGAGGGGCCGACTTCCTTGTATTTGCTGCCCAGTTCACCGAGCGCCTTCTCACCGCCCTTGTCCGCGGAGGTGAAGTAGGGGTTGTTGACCTGCTTGGGCAGGAAGCCGACGGTCAGGCCCTTCTTCAGTTCGGCGTTCGGGTCGGCCTTGGCGGTCGAGGTGGCCGCCGCGTCGTCGCTGCCGGAGTTCTTCTTGGTGGTGCCGCCGCAGGCGGTCACGGCGAGCGCGAGGGAGGTGACGGCGGCCAGGGCCGCGCAGGTACGGCGGATGGATGACTTGCGCATGACGGAGGTCCTTTTCGAGCGGGGGTCAGGAGGTCGGAGTCGAGGCGGCTCTGCGCCCCGCTCTGGCGATGGAGATCTGACGCGCGACCCGGGGGCCGAGCACGGAGATGACCAGCAGTACGCCGGTGACGACGATCTGCGACTGTGCCGAGACGTTGAGCAGGCTCATCACGTTCTGCAGGGCGCCGAGCAGGAACACGCCGGCGATCGCGCCGCCGAGCGTGCCCTTGCCGCCGTCGAAGTCGATGCCGCCGAGCAACACGGCCGCGACGACGGAGAGTTCGAGTCCGGTGGCGTTGTCGTAGCGGGCGCTGGCGTAGTGCAGCGCCCAGAAGATGCCGGTGAGGGAGGCCATCAGACCGGTCACCGTGAACAGGATCAGCTTGTGGCGCTTGACGCGGATGCCGGCGAAGCGCGCGGCCTCCTCGTTGGCGCCGATGGCGAACAGCGAGCGTCCGAACGGGGTGGCGTGCAGGACGACGACGGCGATCGCGAGCAGCACCAGGAAGGGCAGGAAGGCCTGCGGGACGAAGGTGTCCCCGATGCGTCCGGCCGCGAAGTCCAGGTACTGGGTGGGGAAGTCGGTCACCGCGTCGGAGCCGAGCACGATCTGTGCGATGCCCCGGTAGGCGGCGAGGGTGCCGATGGTGACGGCGAGGGAGGGCAGTCCGAGCCGGGTGACGAGCAGGCCGTTGACGAGGCCGCACACCACACCGAGCAGCAGGCACAGCGGGATGATCGTCTCGATCGCCATGCCCTCGTTCCACAGCTTGCCCATGACGGCGCCCGACAGACCGGCCGTCGAGGCGACGGACAGGTCGATCTCGCCGGAGACGACGAGCAGGGTCATCGGCAGGGCGATCAGCGCGATCGGCAGGGTGTTGCCGATCAGGAAGGACAGGTTGAGGGCGTTGCCGAAGCCGTCGACCGTGCCGAACGACAGCAGCAGCAACAGGACCAGGAGCGCGCCGACAACCGTGTCCCAACGGACCGCGCGCGTCAGGGAGTCAGGCATGGCGGGCGTTCCTCTTCTTCAGGGCGGAGGCCACGCGCAGCGCGACGATCCGGTCGACCGCGATGGCGAGGATGAGCAGGATGCCGTTGATGGCGAGCACCCAGACGGAGCTGACGCCGAGGGCGGGCAGCACGCTGTTGACGGAGGTCAGCAGCAGGGCGCCGAGCGCGGCCCCGTACACGCTGCCGGAGCCGCCGGTGAAGACGACGCCGCCGACCACGACCGCGCTGACGACGGTGAGTTCGTAGCCGTTGCCGGTACCGGAGTCGACGTTGCCGAAGCGGGCCAGGTACAGCGCGCCCGCGAGTCCGGCGAGCGCGCCGCAGAAGGTGTAGGCGGCCAGGATCCGCTTGCGCACGGGGATGCCGGCCAGGCGTGCCGCCTCCGGGTTGGAGCCGAGCGCGTACAACTCGCGTCCGCTGCCGAAGTGTTTGAGGTAGTACGCCGTCGCCACCAGCACCGCGAGCGCGATCAGCGCCAGCCAGGGCACCGCCGAGATGCCGCCCGAGCCGAAGTCCACGAAGCCGCCGGGCAGGTCGGCGGCGGTGATCTGGCGGGAGCCGACCCAGATGGAGTCGATGCCGCGGATGATGTAGAGCGTGCCGAGGGTGACGACGAGTGCGGGCACCTGGCCGAGGCTGACGAGCAGGCCGTTGAGCAGGCCGAAGCCGATGCCCATGAGCACCGCGAGGACGATGGCGACGAACGAGTTGCCGCCGCCGTGCAGATAGTCGCCGGCGGCGAAGGCGCAGATGCCGAGGGTGGAGCCGACGGACAGGTCGACGTTCCTCGTGATCACCACCAGGGACTGGCCGGTGGCGACCAGGACCAGGATCGTCGCGTTGAGGAGCAGGTCCTTGATGCCCTGCTCCGACAGGAACTCGCTGTTGCCCGCCTGGGTGATGGCGATCATCACCAGGAAGACGAGCAGGATGGCGAGTTCGCGCATCTTGAAGACGCGGTCGACGAGGCGGGTGCCGCTGGACTTGGGCACCTCGGCGACGGGGGTCTCGTTGGGGGTGGTCACCGTCATGCGGCGGCCCTCCCGGTTGCTGCGGCCATCACGGTTTCCTCGGTGGCTTCGGCGCGTGGGATCTCTGCGGTCAGCCGGCCCTCGTGCATCACGAGCACGCGGTCGGCCATGCCGAGGATCTCGGGCAGGTCGGAGGAGATCATCAGGACGGCCACGCCGTCGGCCGCCAACTCGCTGAGCAGCCGGTGCACTTCGGCCTTGGTGCCGACGTCGATGCCGCGGGTCGGCTCGTCGACGATCAGCACCCTGGGGCCGGTGGCGAGCCACTTGGCGAGCACGACCTTCTGCTGGTTGCCGCCGGAGAGGGTGGAGACGGTGTCGGCGATCCGGGCGTACTTGACCTGGAGCTTGACGGCCCAGTCGAGGGAGCGGCTGCGTTCGGCGCCGCGGTCCATCAGTCCGGCCCGAACCGTGGTGCGCAGTCCGGTCAGGCCGATGTTGCGCTCGATGGACATGTTCATCACCAGGCCCTGGGCGCGCCGGTCCTCGGGGACGAGGGCGACTCCCGCGGCCATGGCGGTGGAGGGGGCTCCGTTGGTGAGCTTCCTCCCGTGCACCTCGACCTCGCCGGCGTCCCAGCGGTCGATGCCGAAGACGGCGCGTGCGACCTCGGTGCGTCCGGCGCCGACGAGCCCGGCGAGTCCGACGATCTCTCCGTGGCGCACGTCGAAGGAGACGTCGGTGAAGACGCCCTCCCGGGTCAGCCGCCGTACGCTCAGGGCGACGTCGCCCGGCTTGACGTCCTGCTTCGGGTAGAGCTCGTCGAGTTCGCGGCCGACCATGCGTCGTACGAGGTCGTCCTCGGTCATGTCCGCGATCGGCTCGCTGGAGATCCAGGCGCCGTCGCGCAGGGTGGTCACCCGCTGGCAGATCTCGAAGATCTCCTCCAGCCGATGCGAGATGAACAGCACCGCGGCGCCCTGTTCGCGCAGGGTGCGCACGACGCCGAAGAGCCGGGCCACCTCGCTGCCGGTGAGCGCGGCGGTCGGCTCGTCCATGATCAGGACGCGGGCCTCGAAGGAGAGCGCCTTGGCGATCTCGACGATCTGCTGGTCGGCGATGGACAGACCGCGGGCCGGGCGGTCGGGGTCGAGTTCGACGCCGAGCCGTTCCATCAGGGACAGGGTGGCGGCGTGGGTGGCCTTGTGGTCGATACGGCCGAGCGCGCGGCGCGGCTGGCGGCCCATGAAGATGTTCTCGGCGATCGAAAGGTCGGGGAAGAGCGTGGGTTCCTGGTAGATGACGGCGATACCGGCGTCGCGTGCGTCGCCGGGCCCGTGGAAGACGACGGGCTCACCGTCGAGCAGCACCCGGCCGGCGTCCGGCCGGTGCACACCGGCGAGCGTCTTGATCAGGGTCGACTTGCCCGCGCCGTTCTCACCGGCGAGCGCGTGCACCTCGCCGGGGAACAGCTCAAGGGAAACGTCCCGCAGGGCGCGCACCGCGCCGAAGGACTTCGAGATGTCCTCGAGCGCCAGCACCGGGGCCGGACCCGTGTCGGACGGGTGGGTCATGAGGGGCTCCTCGACGACGTCGACCGGTTGCTCGCGACGTCGTGAAAGGTTTCAACTTGGTTGCCGGGACGTTAGGCGCGCGGCCCGTGTTCCGTCAATGGGTGCGCCTCGAAAAAGTTTCGAGACTGCTTCGAGAGCCAAAGGTCACGGTCAGGCCACGAGCAACAAGGTGTGCGAGAGCGCTTGACACCCCTGCTGACGCGCCTAAGCTTCGCTTTCTGAATCGATTCACACGGATGCCGTTCCGGCCCGACGTCACAGGAGCCCTGAAGTGACCGAGCTCGCCGCGGTGAAGGCCGCACTCAAGACCCAGGCAGTCGAGACGCCGTCATGGGCGTACGGGAACTCGGGGACCCGGTTCAAGGTGTTCACGCAAGCGGGCGTGCCCCGCACCCCCCAGGAGAAGCTGGCGGACGCGGCCCAGGTGCACGCGTTCACCGGCGTGGCCCCGACGGTCGCCCTGCACATCCCGTGGGACAAGGTCGACGACTACGGCGCTCTGGCGAAGTACGCCGAGGACCACGGCGTGAAGCTGGGCGCGATCAACTCCAACACCTTCCAGGACGACGACTACAAGCTCGGCAGCATCTGCCACCCGGACGCGGCGGTCAGGCGCAAGGCGCTGGACCATCTGATGGAGTGCGTCGACATCATGGACGCCACCGGATCGCGCGACCTGAAGCTGTGGTTCGCCGACGGCACCAACTATCCCGGGCAGGACGACCTCCGCGGCCGCCAGGACCGGCTCGCCGAGGGACTGGCCGAGGTCTACGAGCGCCTCGGCGACGGGCAGCGGATGCTGCTGGAGTACAAGTTCTTCGAGCCCGCCTTCTACTCGACGGACGTGCCCGACTGGGGCACCGCCTACGCCCACTGCCTCAAGCTCGGCGACAAGGCGCAGGTCGTCGTCGACACCGGGCACCACGCACCCGGCACCAACATCGAGTTCATCGTCACCACCCTCCTGCGGGAGGGCAAGCTCGGCGGCTTCGACTTCAACTCGCGCTTCTACGCCGACGACGACCTGATGGTGGGCGCAGCGGACCCCTTCCAGCTGTTCCGGATCATGTACGAGGTCATCCGCGGCGGCGGGTTCACCTCCGACATCGCCTTCATGCTCGACCAGTGCCACAACATCGAGGCCAAGATCCCCGCGATCATCCGGTCAGTGATGAACGTGCAGGAGGCCACGGCGAAGGCGCTGCTCGTCGACCGGGACGCGCTGGGTGCCGCCCAGCGGGACGGTGACGTGCTGGAGGCGAACGCGGTGCTCATGGACGCGTACAACACGGATGTACGGCCGCTGCTCGCCGAGGTGCGCCAGGAGCTGGGGCTGGACGCGGACCCGATGGGGGCGTATCGCCGGTCCGGCTGGCAGGAGCGGATCGTCGCCGAGCGGGTTGGTGGGACTCAGGCCGGCTGGGGGGCGTGAGGCTGCGCCGGTTGTGCCGGGTTCCGTTGTGTGCAGACTGCGTCGCATGTGCCGGGTTCGGTTGTTTGCAGGCTGCGGGTAGTTCGTGGCTGGTCGCGCAGTTCCCCGCGCCCCTTTCGGGGCGCTTCACATCCGTATCTTTTTGAAGGACTGAATGGACATGGCATCGCATCCCGAAGCCGACGCTCTGCTTGCACGGTCGCATCGGTTGGGCGCTGATCCGCGCAACACCAACTACGCCGGGGGGAACGCCTCGGCGAAGGGCACCGCGACCGACCCCGTGACCGGGGGTGACGTGGAGCTGATGTGGGTCAAGGGGTCCGGTGGCGACCTCGGCACGCTCACCGAGGGCGGCCTCGCCGTGCTGCGGCTGGACCGGCTGCGGGCGCTCCAGGGCGTCTATCCGGGCGTCGAGCGCGAGGACGAGATGGTCGCCGCCTTCGACTACTGCCTGCACGGCAAGGGCGGCGCGGCGCCGTCCATCGACACGGCCATGCACGGGCTCGTCGAGGCCCCGCACGTCGATCATCTGCACCCCGACTCGGGGATCGCGCTGGCCTGTGCCGCCGACGGGGAGAAGCTGACCGCCGAGTGCTTCGGCGACTCGGTGGTGTGGGTGCCGTGGCGGCGGCCCGGGTTCCAGCTCGGCCTCGACATCGCGGCGGTCAAGGAGGCCAACCCGCAGGCCGTCGGCTGCATTCTGGGCGGGCACGGGATCACGGCGTGGGGCGACACCTCCGAGGAGTGCGAGCGCAACTCCCTGCACATCATCCGCACCGCCGAGGCCTTCCTCGCCGAGCGGGGGAAGGCCGAGCCCTTCGGGCCGGTGATCGAGGGCTACGAGGGCCTGCCCGAGGCCGAACGGCGGGAGCGGGCCGCGGCGTTGGCGCCGTACGTCCGTGCGGTCGCCTCCCAGGACAGGCCTCAGGTGGGGCACTTCACCGACGCGGACGTGGTGCTGGACTTCCTGGCCCGCGCCGAGCACCCGCGGCTCGCCGCCCTTGGCACCTCGTGCCCGGACCACTTCCTGCGCACCAAGGTCCGCCCGCTGGTCCTCGACCTGCCGCCCACCGCCCCGCTGGAGGAGGCGATCGCGCGGCTGAAGGAGCTGCACGCCGCCTACCGCGAGGAGTACGCCGCTTACTACGAGCGGCACGCGGCCCCCGACTCCCCCGCGATGCGCGGCGCCGACCCGGCGATCGTGCTCGTCCCGGGCGTCGGCATGTTCTCCTTCGGCAAGGACAAGCAGACGGCGCGGGTGGCGGGCGAGTTCTACGTCAACGCCATCAACGTGATGCGTGGGGCCGAGGCCGTCTCGACCTACGCGCCCATCGAGGAGTCGGAGAAGTTCCGCATCGAGTACTGGGCGTTGGAGGAGGCCAAGCTCCAGCGGATGCCCAAGCCCAAGGCACTGGCCACCCGTATCGCCCTCGTCACCGGCGCGGGCAGCGGGATCGGGAAGGCGATCGCGCAGCGGCTGGTCGGTGAGGGCGCCTGTGTCGTCGTCGCCGACCTCAACGCCGACAACGCGGCAGCTGTCGCCGAGGAGTTGGGCGGCCCGGACAAGGCCGTCGCCGTGACCGTCGACGTCACCTCGGAGGAGCAGATCGCCGCGGCCTTCAAGGCCGCCGTGCTCGCCTTCGGCGGGGTCGATCTGGTCGTGAACAACGCCGGCATCTCCATCTCCAAGCCGCTGCTGGAGACGTCGGCGCGCGACTGGGACCTGCAGCACGGCATCATGGCGCGCGGCTCCTTCCTGGTCTCGCGCGAGGCGGCCCGGGTGATGACCGCGCAGAACCTCGGCGGCGACATCGTCTACATCGCCTCCAAGAACGCCGTCTTCGCCGGCCCCAACAACATCGCCTACTCCGCCACCAAGGCCGACCAGGCCCACCAAGTGCGGCTGCTGGCCGCCGAGTTGGGCGAGCACGGCATCCGGGTCAACGGCGTCAACCCGGACGGCGTGGTGCGCGGTTCCGGGATCTTCGCCGGCGGCTGGGGGGCGCAGCGTGCGGCCGTGTACGGGGTGCCGGAGGAGAAGCTCGGCGAGTTCTACGCCCAGCGCACCATCCTCAAGCGCGAGGTGCTGCCGGAGCATGTCGCCAACGCCGTGTTCGCGCTGACCGGCGGGGAGTTGACGCACACAACCGGCCTGCACGTCCCGGTCGACGCCGGCGTCGCGGCCGCCTTCCTACGATGAGCGCGGACGTCCAGTCGTACGCCGCGGTCGACCTCGGCGCGTCCAGCGGGCGCGTCATGGTCGGCCGCGTCGGCCCCGACAGCCTGGAACTCACCGAGGCGCACCGGTTCGTGAACCGGCCGGTGCGGGTGCCGGAGGGGCTGCGCTGGGACATCCTCGCGCTGTACGGCGGTGTCCTGGACGGGCTGCGGGCCGCGGGCCGGGTGGACTCCGTCGGCATCGACAGCTGGGCCGTGGACTACGGACTGCTGGACGCGGACGGGGCGTTGCTCGGCAACCCCGTCCACTACCGCGACCCGCGCACCGAAGGCGTCCCGGAGAAGGTGTGGGCGACGCTGCCCGCCGAGGAGCTGTATGCGGCGACCGGGCTGCAGTACGCGCCCTTCAACACGCTCTACCAGCTGGTGGCGGCGCGCGGGTCGGCACAACTGGTCGCAGCGGAACGGTTGTTGCTGATCCCGGATCTGCTGGCGTACTGGCTGACCGGCGAGCAGGGCACCGAGCTGACCAACGCCTCCACCACCCAGCTGATCGACCCCCGCACCCGGGACTGGTCGTACGACGTCGCCTCACGGCTGGGGGTCGACCTCGGCCTGTTCGCGCCCCTGCGGCAGCCGGGCGATCCGGCGGGCCTGCTGCGGCCCGAGGTGCTGGAGGAGACCGGGCTGCGCGGCCCGGTGCCGGTGACGACCGTCGGCTCGCACGACACGGCGTCCGCGGTGGCCGCCGTACCGGCCGACGGTGAGCGGTTCGCGTACATCTGCACGGGGACCTGGTCGCTGGCCGGTCTGGAGCTGGGTGCGCCCGTGCTGAGCGAGGCGAGCCGGGCTGCGAACTTCACCAATGAGCTGGGGCTGGACGGCACGGTCCGGTATCTGCGCAACATCATGGGGCTGTGGCTGCTCCAGGAGTGCGTACGGGCCTGGGGCGAGCCGGAGTTGGGCGGCCTGCTGTCGGCGGCGGCCGAGGTGCCGGCCCTGCGGTCGGTGGTGGACGCGGGCGACGCGGCGTTCCTCGCGCCGGGCCGGATGCCGGAGCGGATCGCCGAGGCATGCCGTGCCTCGGGGCAGCCGGTGCCCGCCACGCCCGCCGAGACCACCCGCTGCATCCTCGACTCCCTCGCCCTCGCGCACCGCAAGGCCATCGAGGAGGCCCAGCGGCTGGCCGACCATCCGGTGGACGTCGTGCACATCGTGGGCGGCGGCACCCGCAACGCCCTGCTGTGCCAGCTGACCGCCGACGCCTGCGGGCTGCCGGTGGTGGCCGGTCCGACGGAGGCGGCCGCACTCGGGAACGTCCTGGTGCAGGCCCGGGCCCACGGGCTCGTCGGCGACCTTCCGGGCATGCGACGCCTGCTCACCCGCACCCAGCAGCTCACCCGGTACGAGCCGCGCGGCGACACCGCACGCTGGACCGAGGCGCAGACCCGGCTCGCCGGAGGGTGAGCGGGGTCTCCCCCGGACCCCGACGCCCGGACTACGCTTCACCCATCCGATGATCGACAACTAGGAGCCGCGATGCGTGTCGCCCTGTTCCTGACCTGTGTCAATGACACGCTCTATCCGGACACCGGGCGCGCCGTGGTGAAACTGCTGACCAGGCTGGGCGTCGAGGTCGACTTCCCGATGGCCCAGACCTGCTGTGGGCAGGCGCACTACAACACCGGATACCGGCATGAGACCGAGCCGCTGGCCCGGCATTTCTCCGATGTCTTCGCGGACTACGAGGCGATCGTGACGCCGTCCGGTTCCTGCGGGGCGATGGTGCGGGAACTGTATCCGCGGATGGGTGAGCGGGCCCGGGCCGAGGGGCGCGGGGACGCGCTCGCGGCGACGCTGGAGCGGGTGGTGCCGAAGACGTACGAGCTGACGGAGTTCCTGGTGGACGTCCTGGGGGTGACCGATGTCGGCGCCTGCTATCCGCACCGGGTCACCTATCACCCGACCTGCCACGGGCTGCGCAGCCTGGGGCTCGGGGACCGCCCGCGGCGTCTGCTTCAGGCAGTGAAGGGCCTGGAGCTGGTCGAGCTGCCGGGCGCGGAGGAGTGCTGCGGCTTCGGCGGCACCTTCGCCCTGAAGAACTCCGATGTCTCGGCGGCGATGGGCGCGGACAAGGTGCGCAACGCCGAGTCGACGGGCGCGGAGGTGCTGTGCGCGGCCGACAACTCCTGTCTGATGCACATCGGCGGCACGATGACGCGGCTCGACAGCGGCATGCGGCCGGTGCACATCGCGGAGATCCTGGCGAGCACGGAGGAGGAACCGGCGGCATGAGCGGGACGTTCGAGGGGATGCCGGCCTTTCCGAAGGCCGCGCACGAGGCGGTGGGCAACCAGACCCTGCGCGGGAATCTGCGCCATGCCACGCACACCATCCGCGCCAAGCGGGCCAAGGCCGTCGCGGAGGTGTCCGACTGGGCGGTGCTGCGGGAGGCCGGCAAGCGGATCAAGGACCATACGCTGCGTCATCTCGACCAATATCTGGAGCAGTTGGAGGAGTCGGTCACGGCCGCGGGCGGCACGGTGCACTGGGCGGCCGACGCCGACGAGGCCAACCGGATCGTCGCCCGACTGGTCAAGGAGACCGGCGAGTCGGAGGTCGTCAAGGTCAAGTCGATGGCCACGCAGGAGATCGGGCTCAACGAGGCCCTGGAGGCGGAGGGCATCCGCGCCTACGAGACCGATCTCGCCGAGCTGATCGTGCAGTTGGGCAAGGACCGGCCCTCGCACATCCTCGTCCCGGCCATCCACCGCAACCGCGGCGAGATCCGGGACATCTTCGAGCGCGAGATGAGCGAGTGGGGCCGCCCCGCCCCCGAAGGCCTGACCGACACCCCCGCCGAACTCGCCGAGGCGGCGCGCCTGCATCTGCGCGAGAAGTTCCTGCGCGCCAAGGTCGGCATCTCCGGTGCCAACTTCATGGTCGCCGAGACCGGCACGCTGGTGGTCGTCGAGTCCGAGGGCAACGGACGGATGTGCCTGACCCTGCCCGAGACGCTGATCTCGGTCGTCGGCATCGAGAAGATCGTGCCGACCTGGCGGGACCTGGAGGTGTTCCTGCAGACCCTCCCCCGCTCCTCGACGGCCGAGCGCATGAACCCGTACACCTCGATGTGGACCGGCACGACGGACGGGGACGGCCCGCAGAACTTCCACCTGGTCCTGCTCGACAACGGCCGCACCGACACCCTCGCCGACGAGGTCGGCCGCCAGGCCCTGCGCTGCATCCGCTGCTCGGCCTGCCTCAACGTCTGCCCGGTGTACGAGCGGGCGGGTGGCCACGCCTACGGCTCGGTGTACCCGGGCCCGATCGGCGCGATCCTCAGCCCCCAACTGCGGGGCACGGCAAGCGAGATCGACGCCTCACTGCCGTACGCCTCGTCGCTGTGCGGTGCCTGCTACGAGGTGTGCCCGGTCGCGATCGACATCCCCGAGGTATTGGTGCATCTGCGGGAGCGGGTCGTGGAGGGCGGGCAGGTGGTCCGCGAGGGCAACAAGGTGGTGCTGCAGCCCGCGAAGGGGCACGCGGCCGAGCGGGCGGCGATGCGCGCGGCACGCTGGGCGTTCACCCACCCCGGCGCCCTGCGCACCGGCCAGCGCCTCGCCTCCCGCACCCGGCGCCTGCATCCACGCACCCTGCCCGGGCCGGGCAAGGCATGGAGCGGCAGCCGGGATCTGCCGGCGGTTCCGGCCGAGCCGTTCCGGGACTGGTGGCAGCGGACCAACGGTGGAAAGGGCGGCGCCAAGTGAGCAGCAGGGAACGGGTGTTGGGCCGGGTGCGGCGCGCACTCGCCGACGTACCGCACGACGAGACTCCGTACGAGGAGGCGGTTCCGCGGGAGTATCTGCGCGAGCACGGCGAGCGGAGTGTCGAGGAGACGGTGGATCTGCTGGCGGAGAATCTGGCGGACTACCGGGCAGTCGTGCACCGCTGTACTTCGGGTGAACTGGCGGCGCAGATCGGCCGGTTGCTGACCGCACGGGGCTCGAAGACGGTTCTGGTACCGCCGGGTGCGGACGCGCAGTGGCTCGCAGGCACGGACGCCGAGCGGGTCCCCGACCGCGCCGAGAGCACCCCGCACGAACTCGACCAGGTCGACAGCGTCGTCACCGGCTGCGCCGTCGCCGTCGCCGAGACCGGCACCATCGTCCTCGACGGCTCCCCGGACCAGGGTCGCCGCCGCATCACCCTCGTCCCCGACCACCACATCTGTGTCGTACGGGTCCCGGAACAGGTCGTCTCCTCCGTGCCCCAGGCGCTCGAACGCCTCGACCCGGCCCGCCCGTTGACCTGGATCTCCGGTCCTTCGGCGACCAGTGACATCGAGCTCGACCGGGTCGAGGGGGTGCACGGTCCGCGCACCCTGGAGGTGGTGCTGGTGAGCGATCAGCCGAGCGCGGACGTCAACTCGTAGCTCCCTGACGGGAGTCGGTAGGAGGCCGTGCCGTCCGCGAAGCCCAGGTACTTCACCCCCCGCACGCGGGCGAGTGGGGTGCGGCCCTCGCGGACGGTGTCCGGGTCGGTGGTGGGGATGTGCAGGGTGGCCGTGCTATTGGCGGGCACGGTGGCCCGGTAGGTGAGCCGCCGGTCCGTGGCCGTCCAGGCGCTGGTGATCTCGCCGTACGGGGAGAGATGCGAGCCCGAGACCCGCGTGATGTTTCCGGTCGGGTCGACGTGCGGCTGCAGGAAGAAATGCTGGAAGCCGGGCTGGGCCGGGTCCTTGGCGATGCCGGCCATGCTCTCGTACATCCACTCCATGATCGCGCCGTAGGAGTAGTGGTTGAAGGAGTTCATGTCGACCGGCCCGAACCCGTCCTGCTTGGAGTACGAGTTCCAGCGCTCCCAGACGGTGGTGGCGCCGTTCTTCACCGAGAACAGCCAGGACGGCATCGCGTCCTGGTGCAGCAGCTTGTACGCCAGGTCGACGCGGCCCTCGTCGGTGAGGACCGGGGCGAGCACGTTCACGCCGAGGAAGCCGACGGAGAGGGTGTTCTCGGTGTACTTCACGCGCGTGCTGTCGGGGTGGGCGGCCTTGTAGGCCGCGTCGTTGCCGATGTTGTCGCCGAGCATCCTGACCAGCTCGCGGCGCTGGGCCTCGGTGTCGTAGAAGCCGAGTTTGAGGATCCACAGCAGCGACGTCTGGGTGTTGTCCTCGGCCTTGCCGCCCGTGGAGGGGGCGTTGCCGAGGCTGGAGCGGACGGTGATCTTTCCGGTGGCCGGGTCGGTGACGACGTACTTGGTGATGAACGCCCGCTTGATGTGGTTGAACAGGTCCTCGTAGGCGGCGGTTTCGGCGGTGCGGCCGGTGGCGCGGGCCATGTCGGCCATGAGGCGGGCGCTGTGGCCGTAGTAGACGTCGCTGATGAGCTGGGTGCTGGTGTCCTGGAAGGCGAGCCAGTCCCCGAAGATCGCGCCCTGGCCCGCGTAGGCGTCGCCGGTGCGGGCGTGGATCCAGTCCAGGTACGCCGTCATCGCCGTCCAACTGCGGTCGATGATCGTGGTGTCGCCCGACATCTGCCAGACCGTCCACGGCACGACCACGCCGACGTCGGCCCAACCGCTCGCCGGTTCGGGCCCGTTGTAGCGGTTGCCGGGGGCGACATGGGTGAACTGGGCGCCGTCCGCACCGTAGGTCTTCTGCGACTCGATCAGGGAGTCCTCGAAGTGGCTGAGGAAGTTGACGGCGTCGGCGTTGTAGAGGCCGGTGTTGGAGAAGAGTTGGGTGTCGCCGGTCCAGCCGAGGCGTTCGTCGCGCTGCGGGCAGTCGGTGGGCACCCAGAGGTAGTTGCCGCGCTGGCCCCAATGGACGTTGCTGATCAGCTGGTTGACGGTGGCGTCGTCGGTGCTGATCGTGCCGGTCTCGCGGATGGCGGAGGTGGCGACCTTGCCGGTCAGGCCGGTGAGGGTGACGGTGTCCGTCGCGGTGACGGAGGCGTAGCGGAAGCCGTAGAAGGTGAGGGAGTCCTGGTGGGTCTCCCCCGCCGGGTCGCCCTTGAGGGTGTAGGTGCTGGTGGCCTTGGCGGAGCGCAGGTTGGCGCGGTAGACCGAGCCCTCGGGGCCGTCGGCGCCCGCGCTCGTGTCGTTGAGCATCTCGCCCAGTTTGAGGGTGACTTGGGCGCCAGCCGGGCCGCGCAGGCTGTAGCGGGGGACGCCGACCATGTTCTGGCCGAGGTCGATCACGGCGGTGTCGCCGGGGTGCAGGGTGACCTGGGCGGTGGCCGCCTTCGACGGGTCGGTGACCGTGCGGCTCGGGTCGACGACGACACGGCCCTTGCCGTTGGGGCTGCCGGCCTCGCCGGTGACTCCGGTGTACACGGTGACCGACTGCGCGCGCCGGTCCCAGCGGGACATCAGTCGGGCGCTCTCGCCCGGGTAGGCGACCAGTTTGGCGTCGGGGAACTTGGCGGCGTACGGGTGTTCTTCAGTCGGGGCCCACGCTGAGGCGTCGAAGCCGCTCGCGGTCCAGCCGGGTATCTCCTTGCGGGCGTCGTAGGTCTGCCCGTCGTAGATGTCGTCGGCGCGGTAGGGGCCGGTGTCCGTGGCCCGCCAGTCGTCGCCGGGTGTGGTCACGACGGTCTGCGTGGAGCCGTCGGCGTAGCGGATCAGCAGTTTGGCCTTGAGGGCGAGGGGGTTGCCGTCCCCGGACCAGTAGACGCTGTTCTCGGAGATGCGGCTGTTGTACCAGCCGTTGCCGAGCACGGCCGCGAGGGTGACCTGGCGGTCCTGGCCGATCAGGTCGGTGACGTCGTAGGTCAGATAGCTGACGGTGGTGTCGTAGTTGGTCCAGCCCGGGGTGAGCAGTTCGGGGGTCGTGCCGCCGTCCTGCGGGGCCTCGACGCGACGGCCGTTGACGTAGGCCTCGTACACGCCGAGGGCGGAGACGTAGAGCCGGGCCTCGCTCACCCGGCGGCCCTTGAGGGCCGTCTCCCGTCTCAGCAGCGGCGAACCGGCGCTGCCCGGTGCCTTGCCCGCCATGCTGATCCACTTCGCGCCGTCCCAGCCGGTCACGCCGTCGGTGCTGAGCAGTCCGGTCTCGAAGTACGCGGGCGGGGCGGCCGGGAGGGGGCGGCCGCGCTCGTCCCACACCTGGACCGTCCAGTGGTGGCGGGTCGAGGGGCGCAGGGCGTCTCCGGCGTAGCGGATGGCCACCGAGTCGGCGGCGGTGATCCGGCCGCTGTCCCAGACGTCGGCGTGGCCCCGGGCGAGGCGCTCGGCCGAGGACGCGACGAGGATGCGGTACGCCGACTGGCGCCGACCCCGGGCCGAGGACGCGATGCGCCAGCCGAAGCGCGGGTGGGCGGCGTCCACGCCCAGGGGGTTGGTGCGGTGCTCGACGGTGAGGCCCTCGACGGTGCCGCGCTCCCCGAGCGGCGCGGCCGAGGCCGGTCCCGCGCCTCCCATGCCACCCGCCAGGGCGACGGGCACCACGCCCAGCGCGGTGGTGAGCACCGTTCTCCGGCGCACTGTCCTGCCGTTCCTGCCGTTCCTGCTGTCGACTCCGTCGGTCATGCCGTGTCCCTTCGGCTGCTCGGAGTTGTAACGTTTCAGGGCGGTCGACGGTGAAGCTAGTGGCAGTTGTGGCAGTCGTCTACCGTTCGGGCAGCGGAAATTGTGCACAGGTTCCAACAATGGCTGAATGCGCCGAGTCGGATGATTGAAACCGTTCAAAAACGGAATAGAGGCCTCACCCCCGGTGGGACGCCGCTGACGGGCCGAGCGGGGGCCGCACCGTTAGCGTGTGATCATGATCCGGTTCGAGCAGGTCACCAAGCGGTATCCGGACGGTACGACGGCCGTGGACGAACTGAGTTTCGAGGTGTCCGAGGGCGAGCTCGTCACGCTCGTCGGTCCCTCCGGCTGCGGCAAGACGACCACGATGATGATGGTCAACCGGCTCATCGAGCCGACCTCCGGGCGGATCCTCGTGAACGGCGAGGACATCGCCGGCGTCGACCCCGTGCAGCTGCGGCGGCGGATCGGTTACGTCATCCAGCAGGTGGGCCTCTTCCCGCACCGCACGGTCCTCGACAACACGGCGACGGTGCCCGCGCTGATCGGCTGGAAGCGGGCGAGGGCCCGCGCGCGGGCGGCCGAACTGCTCGATCTGGTCGGCCTGGATCCCAAGCGGTACGGGCCGCGCTATCCCGACCAGCTCTCCGGTGGTCAGCGGCAACGGGTCGGCGTGGCGCGGGCGTTGGCCGCCGATCCGCCGGTGCTGCTGATGGACGAGCCGTTCGGCGCCGTCGACCCGGTCGTGCGGGAGCAGTTGCAGGACGAGTTCCTGCGGATGCAGGCGGCGGTGCGCAAGACGGTGCTGCTGGTCACGCACGACATCGAGGAGGCGGTACGGCTGAGCGACCGGATCGCCGTGTACGGGCAGGGGCGGATCGAGCAGTTCGACACGCCCGGGGCGGTGCTCGGCACTCCTGCGACGCCGTATGTCGCCGGGTTCGTCGGCGCCGACCGGGGCCTGAAGCGGCTGTCGGTCACCGAGATCGAGGCCGACGACCTGGAGCAGCCGCCGGTGGCCCGGCTGGACGAGTCGGCCGCGGGCGCGGCCGGGCGGCTGCGGACGGACGGCGCGCGCTGGGCCGTCGTCCTCGACGCGCAGGGCGATCTGCACGGCTGGGTCGGCATCGACGACCTCGGCTCGTCCGGTGCGGTCGGTGACCGGGTGCACCGGATGAAGGCCTGGGTGCCGGTGGGCGCGCCCCTCAAGCAGGCGTTCGGCGTGATGCTGCAGCACGACGCGGGGTGGGTCGCGGTGCTGGACGGTTCCCGTTTCCTGGGCGTGCTGACGCCGGCCAAGCTGCACGAGGCGCTACGTCGCTCGGTGGACGCGGACGCGCTCGGGGTGGCGCGGGGGCAGGTGGACTTCGACTCGGTGGCGGACGCGTGACGGCCCGCACGCGGGTTGCACGGTAAGGGGCGGTTCAGCTTCAGCTGTAGGCCACGGGACATCCGTGACGCAACGAGTGCTGTGCCGCCCGCAGGTAGAGCGCCACGTAGAAGGTGGTGTCCAGGTCCTCGGACCACGGCCCGGGACGGGTGGCCGCCAGTGCCTCCGCCTCCCCTTCGAGGAACCAGAATGTCAGTCCGAGGTTCCCCGCATCCTCCGGTGTCTCGGCGGGCAGGCCGAGGATCGTGGCCAGCCGCTGGGCGAGGGCGAGCACTTGCGGCGCTCCCGCGATCACCGTCGTGTCCGTGTAGCCCGAGGCGATGGGCAGTCGTATCTCCTCGTCGAGCGAGACCGGCACCAGCACCGACCAGTCGCTGAGGGTCTGCTGCTCCGCGGGCGTCAGATGCGCCCGGCACAGCGCGACGAACCCCTCCATGGAAGGGCTCAGCTTCTCCTCGAACCAGGCCGGCTCCTCCCTCGCCGCGACCTCGTACGGCGGAAGCCCCCGCCGCCGCAGCTCGGCGTCGAGCCCCGCGGCGATCTCCCCCTTGCCGCCCTCCTCCTCGGCGTCGGACCATTCCTGCGCACTCACGTTGACGAGATAGACACCCATGCCCGCAAAGTACAAGCCGCCACTGACAACGCCCGCGCCTCTTGGAGGAGACCGCCTACTTGAGAAGACCTTTGTCGCGCAGATAGCTGCGCGCCACGTCCTTCGCCAACCGCCGCCAGCTGTCGACCTGTTCGTTCATGGAGGCGAGATCGGCGGTGGTGAGCACGTCGTTGAGCCGGTCGAGCGCGGCGGTGGCGCCCTTGCCGCCCGCGCGGGAACGGTTGACGACCGGGACGACGTAGTCGGCGTTCTGGAGGTGCTTGTCGTCGGCGAGGAGGACCAGGCCGAAGCCGGGGAGGGTGGCGTCGGTCGTGGTGGTCAGCACCAGCTGGTCCTGGCCGCTCTGCACGGCCCGCTTGGCCTGCGTGGTGCCGACGCCCTTGGGGTCGACACCGGTGACGTCGATGCCGTAGGTCTTCTTCAACCCCGGTGCGCAGTAAGGCCGTTGCACGCACTCGTCGCCCGCCGCGAGCCGCACCCGCAGGCCCGAGGCGCCGAGGTCGCTGAGGGTCTTCAGGCCGTGCTCGCGGGCGTAGGACGCGCTCACCGCGAAGGCGTTCTGGTCGACGGCGCGTCCGGCGTCGAGGACCGTGAGGCCGCGGGGCGCGGCCAGTTTGCGCAGGGCCGTCATCGTGGCGCCGAGGTCGGGTGAGCCGACGGGCGCCGCGTCGGCGCCGTTGGTCTTGGCGTTGAGCCAGTCCGCGAAGGTGGCCGCGTATTCGGGCACGACGTCGATCTGGCCCGACTCCAGGGCGGGTTCGTAGAGTTCGCGGTTGGCGACGGTGAGCAGGGACGTCTTGTAGCCGGCCTTGCCGAGCAGCAGGGCGTACATCTGCGCGAGCAGGTCGCTCTCGGTGAAACCGGCCGAGCCGATGGTCAGATGGTGGCTGTCGCCGGGTGCGGCGGTGACCTCCGAACGGGTCTCCAGGGACGGTCCGGTGGTGCAGCCCGCGAGCAGCAGCACGGTGGTCAGCGCGAACGGCCGTCTCATCGCGAGCGGCCGCCTCATCGCGCACTCCTCGCCCAGTGCGGCGCGAGCCGTTCCGCCGTCTCGAAGATCCCCTCCACGATCAGCGCGAACACGGCGACGAGGATCGCCCCGGCGACCACCTGCGGCGTACTGGCGAGGTTGAAGCCCGCGGTGATGATCCGGCCGAGTCCGCCCCCGCCCGCCAGGGCGGCGATGGTCGCGGTCGCCACGAGCTGGACGGCGGCGATCCGCACCCCGTTCATGATTATCGGGAGGGCGAGGGGCAGTTCCACCCGGAACAGCATCTGCCGGCCCGTCATCCCCATGCCCCGTGCGGCCCGTACGACATCGCGGTCCACCTCGCGCATGCCGACGTAGGCGTTGGTGAGCAGCGGCGGCACCGCGAACAGCACCAGGGCGACCACCGTCGGGCCCTCGCCCCAGTTGCCGACCGGTGTCAGCAGGAGCAGGACGAGCACGGCGAAGGTGGGGATAGCGCGGCCGGCGTTGGAAATGTTGACCGCCAGTGCCCCGCCCTTGCCGAGGTGGCCGAGGACGAGCGCGACCGGCAGGGCGATCAGACAGCTGACGGCCAGGCAGACGACGGTCAGCACCAGGTGCTGCACGAGCCGGTGCCCGATGCCGTCGTCGCCGGGCCAGTGGGCGGGGTCGGTGAGCGAGTGCCAGGCGTCGGTCAGGGTCGTCATGAGCGGGCCGCCCTGGTCCACGGGGTGAGCAGGCGCTGGATGCCGAGGAGCAGTACGTCGGCGGCGACCGCGATCACCACGCACAGCACGGACGCGGTCAGCACCTGCGCCTTGAAGTAGGTGTTCATGCCGGAGTAGATGAGGTTGCCGAGTCCACCGAAGCCGACGATCGCGCCCACCGTGACCAGGGAGACCGCCGAGACCGTGGCGACGCGCAGTCCGGCCATCGCGGCGGGCACGGCGAGCGGCAGTTCGACGGTGAGCAGGAGGCGGATGGGGCCGTAGCCCATGCCGCGTGCGGCCTGCCGGGTCTCCTCGGGGACCGCCCGCAGCCCGGCCAGGATGTTGCGTACGAGCAGGGTCAGCGAGTACAGCACGAGTCCTGCGACGACCAGGCTCGCGGAGAGGCCGTAGACGGGCAGGAGCAGCGAGAACATCGCCAGCGACGGGATCGTGTACAGGATCGTCGTGACGGCCAGGACCGGACCCGCCGACCAGCGCCAGCGACGTGCCAGTACCGCCAGCGGCACGGCCAGGACCAGGCCGATCAGCACCGAGATCCCGGTCAGTTGCAGATGCTGCAGGACCGCGTCGAGGAGGATCTGGCGGCGGGTGCTCAGATACTCACCGCAGATCCACTCGTTGCGCGCGAGGCAGTCGTCCGGTGGCCCGGTCACGGCTCCATTGCACCGGCGGGCGGCGGGCACGGCGCGTTGTGGTGGCCCGTACGGGGGTGTCCCGGGCGCACGGGTGGTGCTGGGTACACCCCGCGATACGGGTTCTGCGCCCCATGTGGTGCGGCCTCGCTCTCCATAGCTTCGTGGACAGGGCACAGGGCGTGCCGGACGGAGAGTGATGAGGATGTTTCGCGCAGGCTCGCGACGCACGCAGGACACGGGACCCGCCGCCGAGGCGCTGCGGCTGGTCAAGGTCAGCAAGACGTACGGCACGGACGGCGGCGCCGTGAAGGCCCTGGACGGGGTGACGTTGGGGCTGGGCCGTGGCACGTTCACCGCGGTGATGGGGCCGTCCGGATCGGGCAAGTCGACTTTGCTGCAGTGCGCGGCGGGTCTTGACCGGCCCGACAGCGGCATCGTGCGGGTGGACGGCACCGAGCTGACGGGCGGGAGCGAGGCCGAGCTGACCAGGTTCCGGCGCGGCCGGATCGGCTTCGTCTTCCAGCAGTACAACCTCCTCGACACCCTGACGGTCGCGCAGAACACGGTGCTGCCACTGAAGCTCGCCGGGCAGCGGGTGGACCGTCGGCGGGCCCGGGAGGTGCTCACCCAGGTCGGTCTCGGTGACCGGCTCGGTCACCGTCCCGGCCAGCTGTCGGGCGGTCAGCGGCAGCGTGTGGCGATCGCCCGCGCGCTCGTCGCGGAGCCCCGGGTGATCTTCGCGGACGAGCCGACGGGCGCGCTGGACACCCGCAGCGCCCGTGACGTGCTGCGGCTGCTGCAGGAGGCGGTGCGGGTGCACGGCCGGACCGTGGTGATGGTGACGCACGACCCGGTGGCCGCCTCCTACGCCGACGCGGTGCTGTTCCTGGCGGACGGCCGCCTTGCGGGCCGGATGGACGCGCCGAACGCGGACGCGGTGGCCGAACGCCTCGCGCACCTGGGCGACGACGTGACGGCGGGGGTGTGAGCGATGTTCGTACTGGCGATGCGGTCGGTCCGGCAGCGGCCCGGGCGCTTTCTCGCGACGCTGCTGTCCGCCTTCCTCGGCGCGGTGATCGTCATGATGTTCAACTCGCTGCAGGACACGGCCGGACAGGCCGGTGTGGACGCGGTCAGCCACGACACCCTCAGCACCTCCGCGAGCGTCGTCGGCGGCTACGGCACCCTGCTGGTGTTCTTCGCCGTCGCCTCCACGCTCACGGTCAACGTCCGTCAGCGCACTGCCGAGTTGGAGCTGCTGCGCTGCTCGGGGGCGACCCCGGCGCAGATCAAGCGGATGGTCGTGGGTGAGGCGGTGGCCGTGGCGCTGATCGGGGCGGTGCTCGCGATCGGCCCGGCGATGCTCGGCGGACGGCTCCTGCTGGACGCGTTCCAGGACAGCGGGCAGGTCGCGCGGTCGGTCGACTACTCCTTCGGGGTGTTCGCGCTGGACTCCGGCATCGCGGTCACGCTGCTCGCGGCGGCAGGCGCCGCCTTCCTCGCCGTACGGCGGGCCACGCGCCGGCGTGAACAGCGAGGCAGGGCACGGACGTTGCTCGCGTACGCCGCTCTCGGCGTCGGCGGTGTGTCGGTGCTGTCGACGTTCGCGTTCTCGGCGAAGGACGCCGCGCTGATGGCGCCGCCCGCGTACGGTGCGATCCTGCTGTCAGTGGGCTTCGCGCTGCTCGCGCCGCGGCTGCTGAAGGGCGTGCTGGACCGGCTGGAGCTGACCGGCGCGAGCGGCTGGCTGGCGGTGCGCAATCTGCGCGAACGGGCGGACCATCTCGCGGGGATCCTGATGTCGCTGATCCTCTTCACGGCGATGGCCACGGCGACGCTCTACATGCAGGCGGTGGAGAGCGACGCCATCGAGGCCTCGGGGCTGACGAAGTCAGTCGACGCCAAGAACCTGGAGTCGCTGAACCTCACCGTCGTCGGCATCATCGTGGTCTTCGTCTGCATCATGCTCGTCAACTCGCTCTACGCGGCCACGACTTACCGCCGCCGGGAGTTCGGACAGCAGCGGCTGGCCGGTGCGACGCCAGGGCAGGTGCTGGGCACGGTGGGCGCCGAGGGGCTGATCGTGACGGTCGTCGGCGTGTCCTTCGGCACGGTCGCGGCGCTCGCGGGGATCGTCCCGTTCACGCTCGTCCGCAGCGACTCGGTGCTGCCGCACCAGGGATTCGGCATCTACGTCGCGGTCGTCGCGCTCGCCGTGGCCGTGACGCTGGGGACGAGCCTGGTGACGGCGCGGCGGGCGCTGCGGGCTCCGGCGGTGGAGGCGGTGGGGCTCGCGGCGTGAGGGGAGGGCGCGGGGGCGCGTCAGGGGGAGGCGAGGGGCGGCTGCTGCGGCGGTCGCCCCTTTCGCCGTGCTGTACCTGTTTGTGCCGCGCCCGTTTCGCTATGCCACGCCCGCCGCATCCAGCAGAGTCGTCGCCGTCGCCGTGGTGAGTCCGTCCAGCTTCTCGATGCGGGCTCCGGCGCGGGCGCTGGCGCCGTCGAAGACCAGCATCAGCTGACGGGCCAGGAGCTCCGGGTCCCGGGCGCCGCCGAGCTCCGCCTGTGTGCGGAACGCCTCCTGCAGCTGCTCCTTGGCCTCGCGGGCCACCAGGCTCGCCGGGTGCTCGGGGTCCTTCAGCTCGACCAGCGCCGCAAGGAAGGGGCAGCCCTGGTAGTCGGGCTCGACCGACATCTTCTCGGCCTTCTCGAAGACGTACAGGATGCGTTCGCGCGGCGTGTGGGCGTCGTCCGGGCCGGGCTGGAGCTGGGCCGCGTATCCCGGGGCACGGCGCTCCAGACTCGCCGCGAGCACCTCGTCCTTGCTCGCGAAGAGCTGGTACATCGACCTCTTGGAGACTCCGGCGGTCCGGCACAGGGCCTCGACGCCGATGGAGACGCCGTCGCGGTAGAAGAGCTCGGCGGCCGCGTCGAGCAGCCGGTCCTTCGTGGACGCCTTGTCTGTCGTGGTCATACGGCGAGGTTACCTCCGTCGACCGCGGCATGGAAACCGATCGGTCTACCCTGTGACCCCTGCCATGGCCCCGTGACAGACTCGATGAACAAGCGCTTAGATAGTACTTCCGCCCCTGTAGAGCTGTGTCGAGCTGGAGGCCCCGTTGCTGTTCAAGTCTGTCGACGACGTCGCCGAGCGGCTGGCCGCCACCGGATACCTCGCCTCGCCCGCGGTCGCCACGACCGTCTTCCTCGCCGACCGCCTGGGCAAGCCGCTGCTGGTGGAGGGCCCCGCCGGCGTCGGCAAGACCGAGCTCGCCAAGGCCGTGGCCGAGGTGGCCGGGGCGCGGCTGGTCCGGCTGCAGTGCTACGAGGGCGTCGACGAGTCCCGGGCGCTGTACGAGTGGAACCACGCCAAGCAGCTGCTGCGGATCAGCGCGGGCCGCGACGAGTCGTGGGACGAGACACGCACGGACATCTTCAGCGAGGAGTTCCTGCTGACCCGCCCGCTGCTCACGGCGATCCGCGGCGACGACCCCAAGGTCCTGCTGATCGACGAGACCGACAAGGCCGATGTCGAGGTGGAAGGTTTGCTCCTGGAGGTGCTGAGCGACTTCCAGGTCACCGTCCCCGAGCTGGGCACGATCACCGCGACCCGCCGCCCCTTCGTGGTCCTCACCTCGAACGCGAGCCGTGAGCTGTCCGAGGCGCTGCGCCGCCGCTGTCTGTTCCTGCACATCGGCTTCCCGGACGAGGAGCTGGAGCAGCGGATCGTACGGCTGAAGGTGCCCGGCCTGGACGAGGCGCTGGCCTCCTCGGTGGTGCGGGTGGTGGGTGCGCTGCGCGCCATGGATCTGCGCAAGGTGCCGTCGGTCGCCGAGACGATCGACTGGGCCCGCACCCTGCTCGCGCTCGGCGCCGACACGCTGGACGAGACCGTTGTGCACGACAGCCTGGGCGTCCTGCTCAAGCATCAGGACGACGTCCTCAAGGCGGCGGCCAAGCTCGACCTGGACGCCGTGTGACCGCGCCAGAGGCTACGGCCCCCGAAGCGGCCGCGCCCGGAGTGGCGGAGCGCCTCACGTCCCTCGTCGGGGCGCTGCGGGCGCACGGCATGCGGATCGGCACCGGCGAGACCGTGGACGCGGCGCAGGCGGTGGCGGCGCTGGGTCTGACGGACCGGGAGGCGCTGCGGGAGGGCCTGGCCGCGACACTGCTGCACGGCACGGTCCAACGCCAGGTGTTCGACCCGGTCTTCGACCTGTACTTCCCGAGCGGCATCGGCGCGCCCGACGGCGGCCCCACGGACCGGGAGGAGCTGCGCGAGCGGCTCGCCGAGGCGCTGGCGGCGGGCGACGAGGCCCTGATGGCGCGGCTGGCGGCCGAGGCCGTGGACGGCTTCGGGGGTTACGGCTCCCCCGGTTCGGGCGGCTGGTCCTCGCAGCAGACGCTCGACCGGCTGCGCCCGCAGACGCTGTTCGCCCGCGTCCGCGACAACCTCCGTGCGCGGAACGGCACTTCGGGGTTCACCGACCGGCTGCTCGAGGACGAGATCAGACGGCGTGTCGAGACCTTCCGGCGGCAGGTGGCCACCGAGGCCCGGCGCCGCGTCGCCGAACGGCGCGACCGCGACCAGCTGGCCCGGCGCGCGGTCGCCACGACGCCCGACCGGCTCGACTTCCTGTACGCGGGCAAGCTCCAACTGGCCGAGCTGCGCCGCATGGTGCAGCCGCTGGCCCGCAAACTCGCCACCCGGCTCGCGGCCCGCAGACGGCGTGCCGCACGCGGCAGCATCGACCTGCGCCGCACCCTGCGCGGATCGCTGTCGACGGGCGGTGTGCCGGTCAATCCGGTGCTGCGTCGGCGTCGTCCGGTACGGCCCGAACTGGTGCTGCTGTGCGATGTGTCGGGGTCGGTGTCCGGGTTCTCGGACTTCACGATGCTGCTGGTGCAGGCGCTGCACGACCAGTTCAGCAAGGTGCGGGTGTTCGCCTTCGTCAACCGGCTCGACGAGGTGACGCCGCTCCTCGAACACGGCGCAGCCGACCCCCAGGGTCTGGGCGCGCGCATCCAGGCGGAGGCGACCCTCACGGGCTGGCACGGCAGCAGCGACTACGGCGTCGCCCTGGGCGAGTTCGCCGAGCGGTACGGCGACGCGGTCGGCCCGCGCACCACGGTGTTCGTGCTCGGCGACGCCCGGACGAACATGAGCGACCCGAACCTCGCGGCGGTGCGGCAGATCGCCGAACGCTCCCGCCGCGTCTACTGGTTGAACCCCGAGCCACGCGCCCAGTGGGGCACGGGCGACTCCGCCGCACCCGAGTACGCGGAACTGGTGGAGATGCACGAGTGCCGCAACGCCCGCCAGCTCGGCGCCCTGATCACCCGGCTGCTTCCGGTCTGAGCACCAACTCCTCCCCGGGGATTAGGGCTTGTCCCCGATTTCCGTACGGTCGTCCCTTCTCTACGCTCCAGACAAGCAGAGGGGGGCTCTCATGAAGGCAGTGACGCAGGACCGGTACGGCTCCGCGGACGTGCTGAAGGTGACGGAGGTGCCGAGGCCGGTGCCCGCCGAGGGCGAGGTGCTGGTGCGGGTGCACGCGGCGGCGGTCAACGCCTACGACTGGCACTTCCTGCACGGCGACCCGAGGATCGCCCGGCTCTCGATGGGGTTGCGCGGCCCGAAGGAGCGGATCCGGGGCCGGGACTTCGCGGGCCGTGTGGAGGCGGTCGGCAGCGCGGTGAAGGGGCTTGCTCCGGGCGACGAGGTGTTCGGCGAGGCCGACGGGGCGTTCGCGGAGTACGTGTGCGCGGCGGACGACTGCGTCGACCGCAAGCCGGACGGCCTGAGCTTCGAGGAGGCGGCGGCCCTGCCGCTGGCGGCGAACACCGCGCTGATCGGCCTGCGGGACGTGGCGGGGCTGCGGGCGGACCAGAGCCTGCTGATCAACGGCGCCTCGGGCGGTGTGGGCCCGTTCGCCGTGCAGATCGCCAAGGCGTACGGCGCCCGGGTGACGGGTGTGTGCAGCTCCAGGAACGTCGACCTGGTGCGTTCCCTGGGCGCGGACCACGTCATCGACTACACGCGTGAGGACTTCACCCGCGGCAAGGACCGCTACGACGTCGTCCTGGACCTGGTCGGCAACCACTCCCTGAGCGAGTTCCGGCGCGCCCTGACCCCGTCCGGGACGCTGGTGCTGTCCGGCGGCGGTGTGTTCGAGGGCGGCAGCCTGTTCGGCCCGCTGGGCCTGTTCATCAAGGGTCGCGCCCTGGCTCCCTTCGTCAGGCAGCGTGTCCTTCAACTCCCCGCGAAGGCGAGCAAGAAGAACCTGGCCACGCTCCGGGAGCTCGTCGAGTCCGGGAAACTCACCCCGCACATCGAGCGCACCTATCCGCTCGACGAGGCGCCGGCGGCGATCCGTCACCTGGAGGTGGAGCACGCCCGCACGAAGATCGTCATCACCGTGTGAGCGTGCTCCGTCCGGTGCCCTTCCGTCGCACCTATCCCTTGGCCTTGGCGTAGTCCGTCGCCATACCGCCCGCGAAGTCGTACACCACGCACGGCTCGTCGCCGACGACCCAGGCGTCGTGCCCGGGGCTGACGACGAAGACGTCGCCCGGTCCCACTTCGCGTTCGCCGCCGTCGTCCATGCGGATCTGCATGCGCCCGGAGACGCAGTAGCCGTTGTGATGGACCTGGCAGCTCTCCGTCCCGGCGATCGGCGCCACGGACTCCGACCAGCGCCAGCCCGGCTCGAAGGTGCCCACCGCGAAGTCGAGCCCGCTCATATGGACGGCTTCGAGATGGCCGCGCGGGAAGTCGCGCCGCTCGTCCGGCTTGTCGACAGCCTTGACCTCGATCATGACGGCTCCCTTCGTTGCGAGCCCCGCCGACCACACCATCGTCCGCCTGTCCAGTCGGCGACGCCATTCGGGTGCCGCCGCGCGGACAAAATGGTCATACGAGCGCAGAATGGGGCCCGAGGCCGCTATCGCCGAACCATCGGAAAGGTGGCGATCATCGTGGCTGAACACCCTCACGCACTGCTCGTCCGCAGGGGATACGACGCCTTCTCACGCGGTGACATGGACACCCTTCGCTCGCTCATGACGGGGGATGCCACCCACCACGTACCCGGAAGCCATCCACTGTCCGGGGACTTCAAGGGAGTGGACGCGACGCTCGACATGTACCGACGCCTCTTCGAGGAGACGGGCGGAACTGTCCGGGTCGAGGTGCGCAGCATCCTCGTGGACGGCCGTGGCCACGCCGTCTCCCTCCATCGCTTCACCGCAGAGCGGAACGGCAAGAAGATCGACGAGACGGGAGGGATCATCTTCCGGATCGTCGGGGACAAGATCACCGACCTCGACGAATGCGTCGAAGACATCGACAGGAGCAACGAGTTCTGGTCATGACTCCCCCACCCGGCCGCACAGCCGGGCGAACCGGTCCGCGTCCACATTGCCGCCGGAGACGATGACGCCGACCCGCGGCGGCAGGGATTCCACCCGCCCGGCGAGCAGCGCGGCCAGCGGGGTGGCGCCACTCGGCTCGATGACGATCTTCAGGCGCTCGAAGGCGAAGCGCATGGCGTCCCGGATCTCGTCGTCGGACACGAGGGCGATCCCGTCGACGAGCCTGCGGTTGACGGAGAACGTCAGCTCGCCGGGCGTCTCGGCCGCCTGTCCGTCGGCGATCGTGCGCGGCACCGGAATGGTGACGCGCCGTCCCGCCTCCAGGGACCGTTTGGTGTCGTCGCCTGCCTCCGGCTCGATGCCGACCACCCGGATCCCGGGGTGCAGCCCCTTGGCCGCGGTGGCGGAGCCGGCGATCAGCCCGCCGCCGCCGACGGGCACGATCAGCGCGTCCAACTCGCCGGTCTCCTCCAGGAGTTCGAGTGCCGCGGTGCCCTGTCCTGCCAGGACGTGCGGATGCTCGTAGGGCGGGATGAGGGCGAGGGAGCGCTCGGCGGCCAGCGCCTCGCCGACCGCGACACGGTCCTCGGTGTAGCGGTCGTAGGTGACGACCTCGGCGCCGTAGCCGAGGGTGGCCTCGCGCTTGGAGCGCGGGGTGTCCTCAGGCATGACGATCACGGCGGAGGTGCCGAGTTCACGGGCGGCGAGGGCGACGGCCTGGGCGTGGTTGCCGGAGGAGTAGGCCGCGATGCCGCGCGACAGCTGCTCCGGGGTGAGCCGGGAGGCCGCGTTGTAGGCGCCGCGGAACTTGAAGGCGCCCACGCGCTGGAAGTTCTCGCACTTGAGGTGGACCTCGGCGCCGACGAGCGCGTCGAGGGTCCGCGAGCGCAGCACCGGGGTGCGGTGGGCGACGCCCTTGATCCGGGCGGCGGCGTCACGGATGGAGTCGAGGGTGACGGGTGCGGTGGTGGTCGTCACGCGTGTCCTTAGGTGGTGGTCGGGTCGGCGGCGGCGCGCGCCTGGGAGAGATAGCTGTAGGCCGAGGCGCGGGAGATGCCGAGCCGGGCGGCGACCTGTTCGACCGCCCGCCGCACGGCGAACACTCCGTGCTCGTCGAGGCTGTGGAACAGGTCGAGGCGTTCGGTGCGGTCGAGCGCGGACCAGCTCTGGTGCCGCCCGAGCCGGTGAGCGTCGAGGATGGCGTCCACGACGGAGTCGATGTCGTTGCCGAAGGCGGTCACCGGTGGTTCGGCGGATGCGGCCGAGGGGCCGGCCAGTCCGCCGAGCAGCGCCTGGGCTTCGCTCACCACGGTGACGTCGACGTTGACGCACAGGGCGCCGAACACCGCTCCCGTGGAGTCGCGCAGCACCATCGTGGAGGACTTGACCAGCTTGCCGGCTCCGGTGCGGGTGACGTAGTTCAGGTCGTCGGCCGCCTCGTCGCCGCGCGCGAGGATCCGCATGCCGATCTCGCTCATCGCCCCGCCCACGGCCCGCCCGGTCACCGAACCGGCCACGGCGACGACCGACTGCTCCGGCCGCCGGTAGTCGTGCAGGACGACCTCGCACATCGGCCCGAAGGTGGCCACGAGCCCGTCGACGACGGAGCGCAGCGCGGCGAGGATCGCATCGCGCTCGGTGTTCGGGGTCGGGGGCGGAGTCTGTTGTGCGGCCATATTCCTTAGACTAGCAGTCTAGCTCCTGGACGGATAGTCCAGCCTTCCTTTCGCCGGCAGAGACCACGGTCCAGGTCGATACCTCTAGAACGCGGAGTCATGAGTGGCCGCATACGCCAGCGCCTCGCGCGCGGCATGGCGATCGCCGACCGTCTCCCACCAGGGATGGGTGTGCATCTCCTCGGCCAGACGCCGGCAGCGCTCCCGGGCGTCCCCGAGCCGCTCCCGCTGCTCCGCGGTGATCTCGGCGCGTCCCGCCACGATGTCCGCACCGCTGGGTAGGTGCGCCGCGATGTCGGCACTGTGCTCCAGGGCCCGGGTGAAGGTGCGCCGTGCCGCCACGAGGTCGCCGGGTATGACGAACTCGCCCACCGTGAAGGGCCGGGAGAACGCGGCCGGTCCCGGTTCGGTGTGCCAGAGCGAGGCGTCGATGGGCCGCTCGTCGTCGCGCGCCCGGGTGAGCTCGCAGCGCACGCCGTCCCCCGGTCCGTCGGCCCCCGCCTCCGCCCGGGGAACGGGCAGCGGCTGCGCGCCGTCCGGCCCGCTCTCCGGCGGGGCGCCCGGCACGGGCTCGGGGCGTCCTTCGAGGAACTCCTCCTTGTCGCCCGGGGTGACCCACATGTGCCAGCCGCGGCGACCCGCCGGGTGGGGCAGGTAGAGCGAGACGAGTTCGCCGGTGGCGGTACGGCGGATGACGTCGTCGTAGTACAGACCCCGCACCGGTTCCCACAGCGCGTGCCTGCCGCCGCAGCGGCCGGCGCCCCGGCTGCGGCACGGCACCGGGTTGCTCCAGTCGCAGCGGGACATGTGCAGATGCTTGATCCCGCCGCGCACCGGAAGGGCCGCGCGGTCGGTGACGTCGCGCCAGCTCTGCACGTTCAGCCGGGCCCAGGGGGCGCGGTCGATGGGGATCGCGTTCTCGTTGTTGACGAGCCACAGCGGGGTGAGGCCCTGCACGCGGGCGCGGCGGGTGCGGTCGTCCACGGAGCCGCCCGCTATCGCCGCGAGTTGTATTTCGTACGCGAGCCGGTGTGTGCCGGCGCCTTCCACCGTCACGTCCGTGCGCCCTTTTCCGCTGCCGGCGTCTTCCGTCCGCGTGACCCGGAAACCCTCGTCCGAGGCGACCTCGGCGGTGTAATCCCTCAGGGCTTTGTGGAGATCACTCTCCGCCTTTGTCTCGCGGCGTTCCCCTTTTGCCACATGCATGGCGTGCGGGCGGCCGCTGACCTTGCGGATAGCCATGAAGCCGGGGCAGACGAACCCTTCGTCCTCGTGGGCTTCCAGGCAGTAGAGAAGATCGGGCTGGTAATTGCCGTATATCTCGTCGAGCAGCCCCGGGTATTCGGGGTGCCCGAGATCCGCCTCGGTCAGATCGAGCGTGATGCCGAGGCCCCTGTGCCAGACGCTGTAGGTCATATGGCGAGAGTAGGACGCACCACTGACAATCGGCCTTTTCCTTGATCGTCAGCCCCATTTCGCGCATACCTGCGCGGCCGTAAGGGATCAAGTGCGGAGGTACGACGCGCCGTTCACGTCGACGACGGTTCCCGAGGCCCAGACCGCCGCGTCGGACGCCAAAAAGTGGACCGTGGCGGCGATCTCGGCCGGGGTGCCGACCCTGCCGAACGGGCTTTCGTTCCGCAGCCGTTCGCCTTCCGGCCCGGAGAGCTTCGCGGCCTGCCGTTCGGTGGCCACGAAGCCGGGCGCGACGGAGGTGACGGAGATCCCGTGCGGGGCTAGCGCCACGGACAACGACTGGCCGAGAGCGTGCAGTGCGGCCTTGGTCGCCCCGTAGGCCGGGAAGTCCGGTTCCCCGCGGAACGCACCGCGAGAGCCGATGTTCACGATCGCTCCGTGCGCACCGCGGTCGATCAGATGGCGGGCGACCGCCCAGCTCAGGTCGGCCGCGCCGAGCAGGTTGACCTGGACCATACGGCGCCAGATCCGCTGCCAGTCGGCCAACGGGACGTCGGAAATGGTGTGTCGGGTGTCCGCCGTGGGCGCGAGGCCCGCGTTGTTCACCAGCACGTCCACCTCGCCCAGCGCGGTCACCGCCTCGGCCACCAGCCGCTCCGCCGCGTCGGGCTCGCCCAGGTCCGCCTGGAGCAGTGCGTGTCCTTGGCCCGGCAGCTTCCGCAGGGTCTCCTCGGCGTCCGTGCGGCGGCCGGCGTACTGGATCGCGACACGGTCGCCGCCTTCGGCGAAGGCCAGCGCGACCGCCCGCCCGATGCCGCGCGAACCGCCGGTCACCAGTACGCCCCTGCGCCGGCTCACCGGCTCCTTCTCCCCCTGCACAGCGTGCGTCGCCACACGGTCAGCGCACCCTTCCCCGCGGCTTCAGCGGGACCGGGGGCAGTTCGGGCGCCGGGAGCGGGTCACCGTCGTAGCCCTTCACCTCGCCGAAGCGCGTGCCGGTCATCCAGTCCGTGCGGGCCTGTTCGATCTCCTGCTGGGTGCGGCCGATCCAGTTCCAGAACATGATCAGCTCCTCCTCGAACGGCTCGCCGCCCAGGAGCATCAGCCCGGCGTCGGACTCGGCGCGCAGCGGGAGTTCGGTGCGGCCGCAGCCGAGGTAGAGCATCGAGCCCGGCAGCAGCGGCACGCCGTCGACGTGGGCCTCGCCGGACATGGACAGCACGGCGTACTCGAAGTCCGGCTGGAGCGGAAGCCGTACGTCCGCGCCCTGCGCGAGGGCCAGGTCGGCGCCGACGATCGGGGTGTACGTCGTACCGGGCGAGGTGGCGCCGTCGAGGTCGCCCAGGATCAGCGTGGCCTTGAGGCCGGGCGCGGTGACGAGGGGCAGTTCGGCGTGGTGCTCGAAGTGCGGGTCGGTGTGGCGGTGGCCGTCCGGCAAAGCCACCCACAGCTGCGCGCCGTGCAGCAGACGGGCGTGCGGCCGGGGGCTCTCCTCGGAGTGGCTGATCGCCCGGCCCGAGGTCATCAGGCCCAGTTCGCGGGGGCGGATGGTCTGCAGGCTGCCGGTGGAGTCGCGGTGCAGGACCTCGCCCTCGTGCAGCCAGCTCACCGTCTGCAGTCCCATGTGGGGGTGCGGCGGCACCTGCATGCCGGGCTCGTCGGCGATGTCGTCGGGGCCGTAGTGGTCGACGAAGCACCAGGCGCCGACCATGCGGCGGCCCAGGTTCGGCAGCAGTCGGCGGACTTCGGTCGACTCGCCGAGCTTCACGCGGCGGGGGCTGAGGAGTTCACGCACGGGCTCCGCCACCACGAAGCCGCGGCCGCCGCACAGAGCGGGAACGGCCTCGCGATCAAGATTGCTCATGGCGCCAAGGTAGTCCTGTCGGGGGCGGTACGTCAGTCCGTCACCCGGGCGGTACGGTCCGCGTTCTCAATAGTAGCCATGGCTATAGTAGCCATGTACTGTATTTGCCATGAGCCAAGGTCTGGAGAAGGCGACGCCCGGCTTTCTGGTGTGGCGTCTGTCGATGAAGTGGCGTGTGGCGGTCGACCGTGCGGTGGCCCCGCTCGGTCTCACGCACGCGCAGTACTCGCTGGTGGCCTCGCTGTACGGCATGCAGGGCGGCGGAGAGCGCCCCAGCCAGCGCCGGCTCGCCGACCACACCGGGCTCGAACCGCTCTACGTGTCCAAGCTGGCCCGCGCCCTGGAGACGGCCGGCCTGCTCGAACGCACCCGGGACCCCCGGGACCCCCGCGCCGTGCAACTGGCCCTCACCGAACAGGGCCAGGAGGTCACCGCACGCGCCATCAAGGTCGTCCACGGACTGCTGCAGCAGCTGCTCGGACCGCTCGGCGGCCTCGACAGCCCGCGCGCGCGGGAGTTCAGCCGCGACCTCGCGACCCTGCTCGACGCACCGCTCGACCATGCAGCCATGGACAGCGAATCCGACAAGGAGCAGTCATGACCACCACCCCCAGCACCACTCCCCTGCTCGACCCCCGGGTCATCGCCCTGGCCCACTACGCGGGCCGCGCCCTCCTGGAAAACGTGCTGGCCCGTCACGGCGTGACATTCCAGCAGTCCGTCACTCTACGACTCGCGGCCGTCGCCGAGGGACCGGTCGGCCGGGCCGCCATCACCGACGGCATCGTCGGCTCACTGAAGATCGACACGGCGGAGGCGGACTCCGTGGTGGACGAGCTGATCGCGGCAGGGCTCCTGGCCCCCGAGGGGACGTCCCAGGTGCGGATCACGGACGCCGGACGGGAGTTGTACGAGACGACCTCGGCGGAGACCGCGCCCATCTCGGCGCGTATCTACGCGGGCATCCCCAAGGAGGACCTCGCCGTCGCCGGACGCGTGCTGACCCTCATCACGGAACGGGCGAACGCGGAGTTCGCGGCCCTCACCAAGTGACCCACCCCAAGGTGATCCACGCCAAGTAGTGGAATATTGAACTACCTCGGATCCGTTGTGGCCCTCGAAGGAGGTCACGAGTGGACACGACGTACTACGACCACGGAACACCGGCAGAGCGCTGGGAGCGCGCGCAGATGTTCTTCGACGCCAAGGACTACGCCGCCGCGGCGCGCGTGCTGGGCGGTCTCGTCGAGGAGGTACCGGAGCAGACCGGCCCGCGACTGCTGCTGGCACGCTCCTACTACCACTCGGCCCAACTGCGCCGCGCGGAGACCGAGTTGCGGGTCATCGTCGAGCGCGACCCGGTGGAGCACTACGCCCGGCTGATGCTCGGCCGCACGCTGGAGCGGCAGGGACGGCAGGACGAGGCCGACACGCATCTGCGCATCGCCTCGGCGCTGGCGGGCGACTTCGAGCAGGTCTGAGCAGGCCTGAACGAGGTCTGACCTAGGTGTGACCGAGGTCTGAGCGAGGTCGCGCCGCCCCACGGCCGGGCCCGGTTCCCCACAGGAGCCGGGCCCGGCCATCGTCATCCGGCCGCCGTGGACGACCGGGCCCGCCGGTGCGCGATCTCGCCCAGCACGACGTCCACGACGACGAAGGCGGTCAGCGTGATCCCGAGCAGGGGCACGAAGTAGCCGACGACCGCGACGACCGCGACCGCCGGGACGAGGAACAGCGGAGGCACCTGCTGCCAGGCGCCACGCGGGATCGGCCGGCCGAAGGCGGAGCCGCGGCCGCGCTGCCACCACATGCGGTAACCCCAGACGATCAGCAGGATCAGGGCGAGCGCGAGCAGCATCAGGGCGATCTGGTTGACCAGTCCGAACAGGTTGCCGGTGTGCAGGTCGATGCCCCAGCGGGTCAGCTTCGCGAGCAATGGATAGTCGTCGAACCGGAGCACGTCGGTGACCTCGCCACTGGCCGGGTCGACGGCGACCGAGTCCTGCTTCTCGGGCCAGCTGCGCTGTATCTGACTGACCACGTACGCCGAGTCCGCGTCGGCGGGCGGCACGATCTCCACGGGGTTGCCCAGCCCCTCGGCGCGGGCCGCCGCGAGCACCTTGTCCAGGCCCACGCCGTGCTCACCGGCCCCCGTGGACGCGGCGGCGCCGTGGCCCGCGTGCTCGCCGCCCGCCGTCGCGGAGACGGACGGGGTGGCCTGGCCGAGCGAGGTGCGCAGTTCGTCGATGTTCGCTCCGGCATACGTCGACCAGGTCAGACCGGTCGCCGAGAGGAAGAGGAACCCGGCGGCGGCCCAGACGCCGATCGTGCCGTGCAGGCCGAGGGTGCGGCGCCGGCCGCTGGTGCCGCGGACCTTGCGCAGCGCGCGGCGGCGGGAGAACCACAGCACCAGGCCACCGCCCGCGATCACCCACAGCCAACTCGCGGCGAGCTCGCTGTAGAGGCGCCCGGTCTCACCGAGGTGCAGATCGCGGTGGAACTCGTCGATCCAGGTGCGCAGCGGCAGCGCGCCGGAGGAGCCGTACTGCTCCAGGGCGCCGCGCACCTCGCCGGTGTACGGGTCGACGAAGACGGCGAGGGAGTGGTCGGGGTCGACGCCCTTGACGCCGGACAGCAGCACCCTGGTGGTGGCGTCGGCCTCCGTGGCGGGCCGTATCGCCGACACCATGCCCTCCGGGTGGGCCTTGCGGGCGGCGGCCACCTGGTCGGAGATCGGCAGTTCGGTGTCGCCGACCCGGGCGACGGTCAACTCGTCGGCGTAGACCAGCTTTTCGGCCTGGAACGAGCCGGCGTACAGAAACCCGGTGACCGCCGCGACGAGCAGGAAGGGTGCGACGAGGGCTCCGGCGTAGAAGTGCAGACGCAGCACCAGGGGGCGTAGTGGCGCCCAGCGGCTGGGGGACGGCGCCGGGGTGGTGGCCGGCGGCGGGGCCTCGTCTGTGGTCGTCGAGGGGGCGGTGGACATCTGAGGGCTGCTCCGGGGGACGGGGACGGGGACGGGGACGTGAGAGTCGTAGCGGTCCAGTAGTCGGAGGGAGCGCGCGCCGAGTTCCCCGGAGGGTCAAGTGGTCTGTGTCACAAGGCGCGACAGGGGTGGCGGGAGGCCGTGGCATCCTGGCCCGATGGCAACTCCCCCCAACCATCCGCCTCTTGCCGAACAGGTCGAGGCGCTGCTCGCCGCCGACGGCCCGCTGACCATCGTCGCCGCCGGGGACCCGGTGCTGCGGCGCGGCGCCGAGCGCTTCGACGGTCAGCTCGACTCCGCCCTGCTGGCCCGCTTCGTCGAGGCTCTTCGCGTCACCATGCGTGCCGCGCCGGGCGTGGGCCTCGCCGCGCCCCAGGTCGGTGTGCCGCTGCGGATCGCGGTGATCGAGGACCCGGCGGAGGTGCCGGACGACGTACGGCTGGCGCGCGGCCGGGAGCCGCAGCCGTTCCGCGTTCTGGTCAACCCGTCGTACGAGCCCGTCGGTTCGCGGCGTGCGGCCTTCTTCGAGGGCTGTCTGAGCGTGCCGGGCTGGGCGGCGGTGGTGGCGCGGCATCGCGAGGTGCGGCTGACCGGCGAGGACGAGCACGGCCGCGCGCTGGACGAGGTCGTCCGCGACTGGCCCGCACGGATCGTCCAGCACGAGACGGACCACCTCGACGGGACGCTGTACCTCGACCGCGCGGAGCTTCGCTCGCTGTCGTCCAACGAGGCGATGGCGCAGCGGTGGACCCAGCCGGGCCCGGAGGAGGCGGCACGGGCGCTCGGGTTCCCGCTGCCGTGACCAAAACGGCGCCCCCGCCACGGCTGACCGTGGCGGGGGCGCCGAACTCTCCGTACGGGTACGTCAGTTGTCGCGGTACGTCTCCAGCAACCGCAGCCAGACCTCGCTGATCGTCGGGAACGACGGGACCGCGTGCCAGAGCCGGCTGATCGGGACCTGACCGGCGACCGCGATGGTCGCCGAGTGGATGAGTTCGCTGACGCCGGGCCCGACGAAGGTGACGCCGCGCAGGATCTCCTCGTTCAGGTCCACGATCATGCGGGCGCGGCCGCGGTAGCCGTCGGCGTACAGGCCCGCTCCGGCCGCGGAGGCCATGTCGACGTCGACGGCCCGCACCCGGTATCCGGCCTGTTCGGCCTCCGCGAGGGAGAGGCCGACGGCCGCCGCCTCCGGGTCGGTGAAGACGACCTGCGGGACGGCGTGGTGGTCGGCGGTGGCCGCGTGAGCGCCCCAGGGGTCCGACTCCAGGATCGGTACGCCCGAGGCGCGGGCGGCGATCGCGGCGCCCGCGATACGGGCCTGGTACTTGCCCTGGTGGGTGAGGAGCGCGCGGTGGTTGACGTCGCCGACCGCGTAGAGCCAGTCGCTGCCGGTCACCAGCATGCTGTCGTCGACCGACAGCCAGCCGCCCGGCTCCTGGCCGACCGTGTCCAGGCCGATGTCCTCGGTGCGCGGCCTGCGGCCGGTGGCGAAGAGGATCTCGTCGGCCTCGATACGGTCGCCCTTGTCGGTGACGACCACGACCGTGCCGTTCTCGCGGGTGACCGACGCGACCGAGGTGCCGGTGCGGACGTCGGCGCCGGCCTCGGTGAGCGCCTCGACGACGAACTCGCCGGCGAAGGGCTCCATGCGGTTGAGCAGGCCCTTGCCGCGGACGAGGAGGGTGACCTGCGAGCCGAGCGCCTGCCAGGCGGTGGCCATCTCGGTGGCGACCACTCCCCCGCCGACCACCACGAGACGGCCCGGCACCTCCTGTGCGCTGGTGGCGTCACGGCTGGTCCACGGCTTGACCTCGGCCAGGCCCGGCAGATCCGGCAGCACGGCGTCGGTGCCGGTGCAGACGGCGACGGCGTGCCGGGCCGTGAGCACCTTGCGGCTGCCGTCGGAACCGGTGACGGTCACCGTGCGGGGGCCGTCCAGGCGGCCCTGGCCGCGGTACAGATCGGCGCCGATGCCGTCCAGCCACTGGGCCGCGCCGTCGTCGTGCCAGTCGGATGTGTAGTAGTTGCGGTGTGCGAGGACCGCGGCCGCGTCGAGGGGGCCCTGCACCATCTGGCGCAGGCCGGGGACCCGGCGGGCGTCCGCGCGGGCGAGGGCGGGGCGCAGCAGGGCCTTGCTGGGGACGCACGCCCAGTACGAGCATTCGCCGCCGACCAGCTCGCGCTCCACGACCGCGGTGGACAGGCCGGCCGCGCGGGTGCGGTCGGCGACGTTCTCCCCCACGGGCCCGGCCCCGAGCACCACGACGTCGTACGCGATGGTTTCCGATTCCGTCATGGGCTCAGTCTGGTGGGTGGTGTGCGCTCAGGCCACACGGGTAGGGGCGCGGAATACGTGACCGGTCGGCCGCGTTGTGCCGACGGCTTCGCCATCGACAGCAGGAAGAGGGATTCGCGTCATGAGCAGCACCGTGGAGCTCACCAAGGAGAACTTCGACCAGACGGTCACGGACAACGAGTTCGTCCTGATCGACTTCTGGGCGTCCTGGTGCGGCCCGTGCCGTCAGTTCGCGCCGGTCTACGAGAAGGCGGCCGAGGAGAACCCCGACCTGGTGTTCGGCAAGATCGACACCGAGGCGCAGCCGGAGCTGGCCGCGGCCTTCGGCATCCAGTCGATCCCGACGCTGATGATCGTCCGCGACCAGGTCGCCGTGTACGCGCAGCCGGGCGCCCTGCCCGAGGCCGCCCTCACGGACGTCATCGGGCAGGCCCGGAACCTGGACATGGACGAGGTCCGCAAGGCGGTCGAGCAGCAGCAGGCCCAGGCCGAGCAGAACGGCCAGTAGGGCCTGGGGCACAACGGCCGGTAGGCCCTGGAACAGAACGGCCGGTAGGCCCTAGAAGGGATACGGCGCGACGTCACCGCGCACCGTCGTCCAGCGCACGTCGGTGAAGGCCTCCAGGTTGGCCTCGCCGCCGAAGCGGGCGCCGGTGCCGGACGCGGCGACGCCGCCGAAGGGGGCAACGGCCTCGTCGTTGACCGTCTGGTCGTTGATGTGCACGATCCCGGTCGGGATCCGCTCGGCCAGATCAAGGCCGCGGGCCGCGTCACGGGTGACGATGCCGAGCGAGAGGCCGTACTCCCCGTTCGCCGCCAGGGCCGCCGCCTCGTCGGCGGTGGTGAAGGGGCGTACGGGCGCGACCGGTCCGAAGACCTCCTCGGCGTAGGCGGGGCTGCGGTCGTCGACGCCGGCGATGACCGTGGGCCGGTAGAAGAGCTTCTCGTGGGTGCCGCCCGCGGCCAGCCTGGCGCCGCCGGCGGTGCTGTCCTGCACGAGCCGGTGCACCTTGGTGAGCTGGGCGTCGTCGATGATGGGGCCCAGGTGGACCTGTGCGCGGTGCGGGTCGCCGACGGCGAGCGAGTCGGCCTTGGCCGCCAGACGGTCGACGTACTCCTCGTAGATCGACCGGTGGACGAGGTGCCGTCCGGTCGTCATGCAGATCTGGCCCTGGTGGAAGAAGGACCCCCAGGCGGCCGTCGAGATCACGGCGTCGAGGTCCGCGTCCTCCAGGACGACCATGGCGGAGTTGCCGCCGAGTTCCAGGTGCACGCGCTTGAGGTGGCGGCCGCCCGCCTCGCCGACCGCGCGGCCCGCCGCGGTGGACCCGGTGAAGGAGATGACGGGCACGCGCGGGTCGGCGACCAGCGCCTGGCCGACGTCCGGGCCGCCCGGCAGCACGTGCAACAGGTCGTCCGGAAGGCCTGCCTCGGCGAACACCGCGGCGAGGGAGAGTCCGCCGCAGACCGCCGTGCGCGGGTCCGGCTTCAGGACGACCGCGTTGCCGAGGGCGAGGGCCGGGGCGACGGAGCGGATCGAGAGGATCAGCGGGGCGTTGAACGGCGCGATCACGCCCACCGCGCCGACCGGGACGCGTCGCGTGTACGACAGCCGGGGCGCCTCGGTGGGCAGGACCTGACCGGCCGGGCGGGAGGCGAGGGCGGCGGCCTCGTAGCACTCCTGGGCGGCGACGTGCAGCTCGAAGTCGGCCTTGCCGGGGATGGAACCGGACTCGCGCACGATCCACTCGCGCAGTTCGTCGGCGTGTGCCGTGAACAGGTCGCCGGCCTTGCGCAGGACGCCCGCGCGGACGAAGTGCGGGGCGCGCGCCCATGCGGTCTGGGCGGCGCGGGCGGCCTCGGAGGCCGTGCTGACGTCGTCGGCCGAGGCGAGGGTGACGGTGGCGAGCGTGTCGCCGGTGGCGGGCTCCGTGACGGCGTACTCGGGCCCCGACAGGGAGTGGGGTTGCCAGGTCTTCGGGTCGAGCAGCGGCATGACGGCTCTCCGTTTCGTCGCCGGTGGGACTCACGGCATGAGCGGAAGTCCCGTGTAGTTCGCGGCCAGTTCGGCGGCCGCGTGGCGGGATGCGGCGATCCGGCGCAGACGTGCCAACTGCAGACGGCTCTCGAACGCATCCCCGTCTGGTTGAGCATGCAACATCTTAGTCATGTCGTACGAGAACCGCGTGGCCTGCCACACGCGCGCGAGGCACATCTGCGAGTAGGCGTCGAGGAGTTCCTCCGATCCGGTGCGGTGCAGTGCGGCGAAGGCGCGGCCGAGGACGCGGACGTCGGAGACGGCGAGGTTGAGGCCCTTGGCGCCGGTCGGGGGCACGATGTGGGCGGCGTCGCCGGCCAGCAGCAGCCGTCCGTGGCGCATCGGTTCGTGGACGTAACTGCGCATCGGTGTCACGGACTTGGCGGTGATCGGGCCGCGGCGCAGGGTCCAGTCGGCGTCGATGGCGAAGCGGGCGGCGAGCTCGTCCCAGATGCGGTCGTCGGGCCAGTCGTCCGCGTCGGTGCCGTTGGGGACCTGCAGATACAGCCGGGAGACATGCGGGGAGCGCATGCTGTGCAGGGCGAACCCGGCCTCTCCGCGCGCGTAGATCAGCTCCTCGCAGGAGGGCGCCACGTCGGCGAGGATCCCCAGCCAGGAGTACGGGTAGTCGTGTGCGTACGAGCGGCTGACGGCGTCCGGGAAGGTGTCGCGGGAGATGCCGTGGAAGCCGTCGCAGCCGACCACCCAGTCGCAGGTCAGGGTCTGCTCGCGGCCCTCGTGCACGAAGCGCACGAGGGGCGAGGCGCTCTCCGGCTTCTCGATCACGAGCGCCTCCGCCTCGAACAACAGCGGTGGCCCCTCGGCCAGTTGGAGGGCGACGAGGTCCTTCACGATCTCGGTCTGGGCGTAGATCGTGACGGTGCGGCCGCCGGTGAGGGTGGGGAAGTCGATGTGGTGGCGCTCCCGGTCGAAGCGCAGCTCGATGCCCTGGTGGACCAGACCCTCGGCGTGCAGCCGCTCGGCGGCGTCGGCCTCGTGGAGTGCGTCGACCGTGCCCTGTTCCAGCATGCCGGCGCGCTGGCGGTGCTCGACGTACTCCCGGTCGCGGGCCTCCAGGAGGACGCAGTCGATGCCCGTGCGGTGCAGCAGCCGGGCCAGGAGCAGCCCGGCGGGGCCGCCGCCGATGATGCCGACTGTCGTGCGCATGGGCCCTCCTCGGTTCAGCTGGAGTCGCGGTGGATCACCGTGGCTCCCAGTACCTTGTGCGTCTCGGGTGCGGCGCCGGGGTTGCGGACCGCGCGGTCGACCAGTCGGCGAGGTCACGGCCGGACGGCAGCTCGATGTGGACCGTGCTCAGCCGGGGCCGCAGCAGCCGGCCGAGCATCAGGTCGTCGGCACCGATGACGGCCACGTCCTCGGGGACGGTCAGGCCCGCGTCCTGCAGGGCCCGCATCAGCAGCATCGCGTACTCGTCGTTGTACGCGAACACGGCGTCGAGGTCGAGGTCGCGCCAGCGGGCCGCGAGGCGGGTGGCGCACTCCTCCTCGTAGGCGAGGGGCAGTTCGGTGACGGTGGCGTCGGTGCCCTGCAGGGCCTGGCGGACCCCTTCGAGCCGTGGCAGGGAGAAGGACTCCAGGCCGTCCTCCTCGGGCACGACCACGCCGATACGGCGTCGGCCGCGGTCGAAGAGATGGCTTGCCGCGCAGTGGCCGACGGCCTCGTGGTCCATGAGCAGGGCGTGGGCGCCGTCGACGGACTCGGCGCCGAGGGTGACGACGGCGCGCGCGCCGGAGCGCTTGAGCACGGTCACGCCCTGCGGGCCGAGGGGGCCCGCGCCGGGCACCAGGACCGCGACGGGGCGCAGTTCGGCCCAGGCGCGGGCGGCCTCGTCGCCGTACTCGCCGACGGAGCCGTACTGCACGACCGTGTAGTCGAGGCGGCCGAGCGCCCACTGCAGTTCGCTGATGAACCGGCTGTAGAGCGGGCCGACCGGGAAGCTGGGGGCGGGCATCAGGACCATACGGCTGTGTCCGGCGCGCAGGCTGCGGGCGGCGGCGTGCGGCACGTACCCGAGTTCCTTGGCGGCCTCGCGGACCCGGCGGCGCGTGGGCTCGCTGATCCGTACGGCGCTGGTGTTGTTCAGGACGTAGGAGACGGTCGCGCGCGAGACGCCGGCCAGGCGGGCCACGTCGGCGCTCGTGGGCACGGAGCGCGATGCGGGAGACGCGTGCGCGGGCGTTTTCGGTATCTGCACCATGACGTACGGCATCTTTGCAGAACCTGTGTTCCGGGCCACAGCCGGGTCACGGCCGGGCCACGGCCGAGTGTCGACGAACATGTTCGTGCCGAACTTGTTCGCAACGAACATGTTCGTTACCGTGGAGGCATGACGGACCGACCCGATACCCCGCGCAGCCGCCGTGAGCGGCCCGCCAAGCCCGCCCTGACCAGGGAGGGCATCGTCGCCGCCGCGGTCGCGGTGCTGCGCGCCGAAGGCCTGCGGAAGGTGACCATGCGGCGGCTGGCGCAGGAGCTCGACACCGGCCCGGCCTCGCTGTACGTGTACGTCCGCAACACCGCGGAGCTGCATGCCGCGGTGTTGGACGAACTGCTGGGCACCGTCGGTCCCGCGCCGGCCGAGGGGTCGTGGCGGGAGCGTCTGGAGCAGGTGCTGACCGCGTACACCACGATGCTCTTCGAGCACCCGAGCCTGGCACGCTCCGCGCTGACGGCGCGGCCGAGCGGACCCAACTACCTCGCTCTGATCGAGACGTTGCTGGGTCTGCTCGACGAGGGCGGTGTGCCGCCCGCGCAGGCCGCGTGGGGCGTGGACCTGCTGCTGCAGCACGCCACCGCGACGGCCGCCGAGCACAGCGCGGACGAGGCGTCCGAGGAGGACTGGGACGCCCTGCGCCGTGTGGTGCGCGACGCCTCCGAGCGCACCCATCCGCACATCGCCGCGCTCGGCAGCGCACTGCTGTCGGGAGCGCCGCACGAGCGCCTGTCCTGGGGGCTGCGGACGCTCATCGCCGGCATCGAGCACGCCCCCGCGCCCGACTGACCCTCGGAACGACATGGCAAGGAGTACGACATGACGACGCATCACCCCATCACCATCGTCGGCGCCGGTCTCGGCGGCCTCGCTCTCGCCCGTGTGCTGCATGTGCACGGCATCGAGGCCGCCCTCTACGACCTGGACGCCTCCCCCGCCGCCCGCACGCAGGGCGGCATGCTCGACATCCATCACGACTCCGGGCAGGTGGCGCTGCGCGCCGCAGGTCTGTTGGAGGAATTCCGCGCCCTTGTGCATCCCGGCGGTGAGGCCACCCGGGTGCTGGACAAGGACGCCGTGGTCCGCCTGGAACAGTCCGACGGAGACCGGGGCGAACGCCCCGAGACAGACCGCGGCGACCTGCGCGATCTGCTGCTGGACTCACTGCCCGAGGGCGCCGTGCGCTGGGGCGCCAAGGTCACCGGCGTCCGCCCCCTCGGCGACGGCCGCCACGAGGTGACGCCGGCCGACGGCACTGCTTTCACCACCGACCTCCTGGTGGGCGCCGACGGCGCCTGGTCCCGGATCCGCCCGCTGCTCTCCGACGCCCAACCCGCCTACACCGGCGTCTCGTTCGTCGAGGCGGACCTCAAGGACGCGGACCTGCGGCACCCGGTGAGCGCCGAGGTGGTCGGCGGCGGCATGCTGTTCGCGCTCGGCGCGGGCCGCGGCTTCCTCGCACACCGCGAGACCGACGGGAGCCTGCATGTCTACGCCGCCGTGGAGGCTTCCGAGGACTGGCTCGACGGCATCGACTTCGGCGACGACGAGGCGGCCCGGGCGCAGGTCCTCGAGCACTTCGCCGACTGGGACAAGAGCCTACGAGCCCTGATCGCGGACGCCGACGGCCCCCTGGTGCCGCGACGCATCCACGCCCTGCCCGCGGGGCACCGCTGGCCGCGGGTACCGGGCGTGACCCTGCTCGGCGACGCCGCCCACCTGATGTCACCCTTCGCAGGCGAGGGCGCCAATCTCGCGTTGCTCGACGGCGCCGAACTGGGCCTCGCCCTGGCCGCACACCCGGGAGACACGGAGGCGGCCCTCACGGCCTACGAGGAGGAGATGTTCCGACGCAGCGAACTCTCCGCCCGCGAGTCGGCAGCCAGCGGCGCCATGCTGTTCCGAGCTGATGCCCCACAGGGGTTGCTGGACATGTTCGCGGGGCACGCCTGAGCCGGCCCCGCACCTCAGCCCGGCGCAGCCGTACCCGTCACCCGCGCGACCAGGTCGATCCAGCCCTCCTCCAGTCGTTCCATGGGCATCTCGCGCTGTCTGGTCAGGTGGTGGATCAGGGCGGGGTCGAGGTAGCCCATGAGGGACTGGGCCAGCAGGTCGCAGTCGGCGGTCGGGGTGAGTTGGCGTAGCAGCATCGTGACGTGCATGGTGAGGGCGCCGGCCGACGGGTGGATGTAGCGGCGCGACGGCTCGGGCTGGGCGGCAAGCTGCAGGTCCAGCTGTTCGGCCGTGCGGTAGAGCATCGCCACGCCGAACGCCCGCAGCCGCTCCAGCGGCGGCGCACCCGGGCCCAGTGGCGGCGGCCCGCCGATGAAGTCCGCCTGCAGCTTGCGCGCCGAGTGGTCGAGGAGCGCCATCAGCAGCCCGGTGCGGTCGCCGAAGCGCCGGAAGACCGTGCCCTTGCCCACATTGGCGGCAGCCGCCACCCCGTCCATGGTGACCGCCGCCACACCGTGCTCGGCGATCAACCGGGCGGCGGCCTCCAGCAGCCTGGCCCGGTTGCGCGCGGCGTCCGCCCGCAGGCAGGGCTCGTCGTCGGCACCGCTGAGCTGCAACAACTCGGGCTCGCCGACGGGCTCTTGAGGCCTCGGAAAGGGCGGAAGGGTGGCGGACATGAAGACAGCGTAAAGCATGGGGAACAAAACTGGACCGTGGTCCGGTTATGGTGCTACAACAAATAACCGGACCTCGGTCCGGATCGTAACGGCAGTGTTTCACCCCCCTCATTTGGAGTCCCCATGTCTGTCCGCATCCTCGCGCTCGTCGGCAGCCTTCGCGCCGGTTCCCACAACCGCCAGCTCGCCGAGGCGGCCGCCAGGTTCGCGCCCGAGGGCGCGGACGTCGAGATCTTCGAGGGTCTGGCCGAGATCCCGTTCTACAACGAGGACATCGACGTCGAGGGCAACGTCCCGGCCCCCGCCGCCAAGCTCCGCGAGGCCGCGCAGTCCGCCGACGCCTTCCTGCTCTTCTCCCCCGAGTACAACGGCACCATCCCGGCCGTCCTCAAGAACGCCATCGACTGGCTGTCCCGCCCCTACGGCTCCGGCGCCTTCGGCGGCAAGCCGGTCGCCGTGGTCGGCACCGCGTTCGGCCAGTACGGCGGCGTGTGGGCGCAGGACGAGACCCGCAAGGCCGTGGGCATCGCCGGCGGCAAGGTGCTCGAGGACGTCAAGCTCTCCATCCCCGGCTCGGTGACCCGCTTCGCCGAGACCCACCCGGCCGACGACGCCGAGGTCGCCGCGCAGCTGACCGAGGTCGTCGCCCGTCTGCACGGCCATGCGGATGAGGCGGTCGCCGCCTGATCCGGACCGCGCAGGTCCGAAGTCCGAAGGGGGCCGGAGCCACTGGGCTCCGGCCCCCTTCGCGCCGCCAAGCTCCCGGCCCTGAACGACGGCTCACGGCCCACAGCTCATGGCCCACGGCACCCACGGCTTACGGCTCCCGACTCACGGCCCACGGCCCACGACTCACGCCCCACGACTCACGCCACCGCCGTAGGCACCAACTCCCGGAGTTCGTCCAGCGCAGCGGCGACCGCCGGCCGCTCCCGGCCGCCCCGGCGGGTGCAGGTGAGGAGTTTGCGGTGCGGGTTGCCGGTGCAGCGGACCCGGGTGATCGGCAGGTGCGGGGTCAGCTGGGCCAGCCGTGGGATCAGCGCGATGCCGAGACGGTTGGCCACCAGGTGGGCGGTGACGTTCCAGTCCAGGGCGTGATGGACGATGCCGGGGCTGAAGCCGGCCTCGCCGCACGCCGACATCACATGCGTACGGCAGGGGTCGGCGATCGGCGCGATCCAGTTCTCGTGCGCCGCGTCGGACAGACCGATCAGCTCGCGTCCGGCCAGCGCGTGGTCCTCGTGGACGACGAGGTCGAACGGGTCATCCAGGAGCGGCTGCTGGTCGAAGCGGGCGTCACCGAGCGGCGGGTTGTGCGGGCTGGCCTCGACGACGGACAGGTCGGTCTCCCCCTCGAAGAGCAGGTCGAAGCTCTCGGTCCCGGTGACCTCCTGGATACGGACGGACAGCCGGGCGTACCGCTGCTGCAGCCGTGCCGCCACCGGGGCCAGCAGGACCGACACGGCCGTGGCGGGCCCGCTCACCCTGAGCGGGCCGGCGGGCGCGTGTTCGGAGCGCAGGTCCAGCTCGGCCTGCTCCCAGCGGGCCTGGATGGCGTCCGCGTGCGCGAGCAGACTCTCGGCGGCCGGGGTGAGCCGTACCCCGCGGCCCTGCGGTTCGAGGAGGTCGACGTCGAGGTCGCGGGCGAGCTGGCGGATCTGCTGGGAGGCCGCCGACGTGGTGAAATGCAGCGCGTTGGCGGCCGCGGTGACCGTGCCGTAGTGGGCCACCGCCCTGAGGACATGCAGTCGGCGCAGGTCAATCATGAAGTCCAGGCTTCAAGGTGGAGTCCATAAAGTCAACCTGGACGTGAACGAACGTACGGCTGCACCCTTGATGTGTCGCGACGGCCAACCAGTCAGCACGTACGAGGAGTTGCCATGATCAGCACGACCGGCGCCCGCTGCCCGCACTGCGGCTGGCCGGACAGCGCCGAGCCGTTCCGGGTCGTGTCGCGGCACGGCACCGCTTCCGGGAGCACCGTGTGGACCCGGTGCGGATGCGGCTCGCTGCAGGTCCGCGTGGAGGACGGCTGCGGAATGCGCATCATCTCCCGCAGCCGCCCCGCCGAGCCTCAGTCCGACTGGGCCAGGCGCTGAACGACCGGGGCCGCGAAACTCTCGATCCACGCCGCGGGCTCACTCAAGCGCGGGGAGAGGATCACCGTGTCGATGCCCAGCCCGGCGTAGCCGGCGATGTCCCGCATGAAGGCGTCGAGGTCGCCATCGGTGGCGGCCCGGCCCGTGTAGGCGATCGTCTTGCGGATGCGGTCGTAGTCACGCCCCAGGTCGTCGCAGTGCCGGCGCAGCACATCCAGCTTGTGCCCGGCCTCGTCGGCGGAGGAGGGAATCAGATTGCAGGCGTCCGCGTACTGGGCGACCAGGCGGAGCGTCTTCTTCTCCCCTCCCCCGCCGATCATGATCTCGGGGTGGGGGTCGCTGACCGGCGCCGGGACGCACAGCGTCTCGGCGAGCCGGTAGTGCTTGCCCTCGAACGGGCCGTTCGCCTGCGGGTCCCACATCTGCAGACAGATCCGCAGCGTCTCCTCCAGTCGCTCGAAGCGCTCGGCGAGCGGCGGGTAGGGCACGCCGAGCCCCTCGTGCTCGCGGTCGTACCAGGCGGCGCCGATGCCGAGGGTGGCGCGGCCGCCGGACAGGACGTCGAGCGAGGTGGCGATCTTGGCGAGGAGTCCCGGGTGCCGGTAGGTCACGCCGGTGACGAGTGCGCCCAGCCGGACGGTGGAGGTGTGGCCCGCGAGATAGCCGAGGGTCGTGTAGGCCTCCAGCATCGGCGCCTCGGCGCCGCCGTTGGACTCCATCTGGAAGTAGTGGTCCATGACCGACAGCCAGCTGACCCCCGCCGCTTCGGCCGCCGCGCCCGCAGCGGCGAGCTCGGCGCCGAGGGCGGGTCCGCCGCCGCTGTGGTCGAACCGGTTGATGTGTACGCCCACCCGCATGCCGTTCTCCGTTCGCGCGGACCCTTTCGGTCGTGGCCGACGCTAGGTCTTCGAGCGCTCTCGAAGTCAAGCACCCGCTCTCGAAGTCAAGCGTCGTATGCAGCGCCCTTTCGGGGACCGACTGACCGGCTATGCGGCTGACCGGCTACCGGAGCGCGAAAGACGCCCGGTGCTGCCAGGCGGTGCCGTTGTGGACCACGAGGTCGACCGTGGGCACGCGGGCCGTGAACGGGAGAGCGGGCTGCAGCTCGGACTCGATCTCGTCGAGGACGGTGTCGTCCTGCCCCTGGGCCACCGTCAGATGCGGATGGGGCTCGTACTTGCCGCCGTAGGGCCGGACTTCGGGCCACCGTGCGACGACCGCGTCGGTGAGCCGGCGGAGAGGATCGTCCGGCACGGGGGCCAGGTAGAGCACCCCGGGAAAGCGGCCGCACTTGTCGAACCGCACGTCGAAGTACTGGTGCCGCCCGAAGATCTCGTCCAGGGCGGCGCAGGTCGCGGCATCGACGAGGGAGCCGTGCAGAAAGGGAAAGACCACGGTGATGTGCGCCGGTACGCCGGCCCGGGCCGCGGGGTCGAAGCGGTTGCGCAGGTCCCGTACCCGGGGTTCGGCCTCCGGCACGGGCACCACCAGCGCCGACTGCCCTGCCGCGAAGCGCGCGGATTCGTCGTCTGCCATGCCTTGGGTGTATCAGCCGCAGGCCGATGGCCGCGACCGGACACAGCTTGCGTACGCGCAATACATGCCAGCGCCGACAATTTCGCCAGTGGCCTATCCTGGAGGGCACCCACCCGGGACGGAGGACCCAGGCCCATGACCGCGACCGATCCGGCGCTCACCGCCCTCGCCCAGGGCTGGTGCGCCCTCTCGCTGCTGCACGGCAGGATCGAGGCACACATCGAGCGCGCCCTGCAGACGAAGCACGACCTCAGCGTGCGCGAGTACTCCCTGCTGGACGTCCTGAGCCGGCAGCACGACGGGGAGGGCGGACATCTGCAGATGAAGCAGGTCGCCGACGCCGTCGTACTGAGCCAGAGCGCCACCACGCGCCTGGTCACACGCCTGGAGGACCGCGGGCTGCTGAGCCGGTACCTGTGCCCCACTGATCGGCGCGGCATCTACACCAACGTCTCCGAGGCCGGCCTGAAACTCCTGGAGGAGGCCCGCCCGACGAACGAGTCCGCCCTGCGCGAGGCCCTGGACGCGGCCGCACAGAACCCGGAGCTCGCCCCGCTGGTCAAGGCGGTGGAGACGCTCCGCGTGCCCGCCTGACGACGAAGCCCCCGCTCGCATCTCGCATCTCGCGGCGGGGGCTTCCGTATGTCCAGATGATTGCAGACACGTGATACCCGCCTCAGACGTTCACTGCGCTTGCATTTATCCCGCGCCTGCAACTATTGTCGACGCTCGTAAGCGTTACACGCAATCGCCTGGAAGGTACTCCCCATGCCTCTCGCCCTCCTGGCCCTGGCCATCGGGGCCTTCGGGATCGGCACCACGGAATTCGTGATCATGGGCGTGCTGCCCGAGGTCGCGGGCGACTTCGGCGTCTCCATCCCCACCGCGGGCTGGCTCGTCTCCGGCTACGCCCTGGGCGTGGTCTTCGGCGCTCCCCTGCTGACGGTCCTGGGCACCAAGGTCTCCCGCAAGAAGATGCTCATGTTCCTCATGGGCCTCTTCGTCCTCGGCAACACCCTGTCCGCGCTCGCCCCCACCTTCGGCCTGATGCTCGCCGGCCGGATCGTCGCCTCGCTCGCGCACGGCGCGTTCTTCGGCATCGGTTCCGTGGTCGCGGCCAATCTGGTCGCGCCCGAGAAGAAGGCCTCCGCGATCTCCCTGATGTTCACGGGCCTGACCGTCGCCAACATCGTGGGCGTCCCGCTCGGCACCTACATCGGCCAGGCCGCCGGCTGGCGCGTCACCTTCGCCGGTGTCGCCTCGCTCGGCATCGTCGGCCTGCTCGGTGTGGCCAAGCTGGTGCCCGAGATGGGCAGGCCCGAGTCCGCCGACATACGCGTCGAGTTCGCCGCCTTCCGCAACGTCCAGGTCTGGCTCGCGATGGCGATGACCGTCCTCGGCTACGGTGGTGTCTTCGCGGCGATCACCTACATCACGCCGATGATGACCGACATCGCCGGCTACTCGTCCGGCGCCGTCACCTGGCTGCTGGTGCTGTTCGGGGCCGGCATGTTCCTGGGCAACCTGGTCGGCGGCCGGTTCGCCGACCGTGCGCTGATGCCCATGCTGTTCACGGCGCTCGGCGCCCTGTCCCTGGCGCTGCTGCTGTTCACGGCGACCGCCCACGACAAGGTGCTCGCCGCGATCACGCTGACGCTCATCGGAGCGCTGGGCTTCGCCACGGTGCCACCGCTGCAGAAGTGGGTACTCGACCAGGCCTCGGCCGCGCCGACCCTGGCGTCCGCCGCGAACATCGGGGCGTTCAACCTCGGCAACGCACTGGCCGCCTGGCTGGGTGGCGTCGTCATCGCGGCCGGGCTCGGCTACACGTCACCGAACTGGGTCGGCGCCCTGCTCTCCGGTACGGCGCTGCTTCTCTCCTTCCTGGCCGCCGCACTCGACCGGCGCACCCGGCCGACCGGACGGGTCGTGGCACAGGCCGCACCGGCGGAGCAGGTTCCGGCGACCGCCTGCCACTGATCCACCCGGTGATGCACCCGGTGATCCACCCGTCACCGATCCACCCGGCACCGATCCACTCGGCACCGATGCACCCGGCCACCACGTAACCCATTGACCGACTGATCGACTGATCGACGTAAGGAAGCACCCCACATGACCCCCACCGTCCCCACCGTCACCCTCAACAACGGCGTCGAGATCCCCCAGCTCGGCTTCGGTGTCTTCCAGGTCCCCGACGCCGAGACCACCGCCGCGGTCAGCGCCGCCCTGGAGGCCGGCTACCGCAGCATCGACACCGCAGCGATCTACGGCAACGAGGCCGGCGTCGGCGCCGCCCTCGCCTCCTCCGGCATCGCCCGCGAGGACCTGTTCGTCACCACCAAGCTGTGGAACGCGGACCAGGGGTACGACGCCACGCTACGCGCCTTCGACGCGAGCCTGGCCAAGCTCGGCCTGGACCACGTCGACCTGTACCTCATCCACTGGCCCGCCCCGGCCCGCGACCTGTACCGGGAGACCTGGCAGGCCATCGAGAAGCTGGCCGCCGACGGACGGATCCGGGCCGCCGGTGTCTCCAACTTCCAGCCCGCCCATCTGCGCCGGCTGCTGGAGGGCTCCGCGCTCGTTCCGGCCGTCAACCAAATCGAACTGCACCCCGGACTGCAGCAGCGTGAACTGCGTGCCCTGCACTCCGAGCTGGGCATCGCCACCGAGGCCTGGAGCCCGCTCGCGCAGGGCGCGGTGCTGGGCGAGCCCGCTCTGACGAAGATCGCCGAGCGGTACGGCAAGTCGCCCGCCCAGGTGGTGCTGCGCTGGCATCTTCAGCTCGGCAACGTCGTGATCCCGAAGTCCGTCACACCCGCCCGGATCCGCGAGAACATCGACGTCTTCGACTTCGCCCTCGACGACGAGGAGATGTCCCAGATCGCCGCCCTCGACCGCGGCCTGCGCACCGGCCCGGACCCCGACACCCTCAACTGACCGACCGCAGCAGGGATCTCGTTCGCCCTCACCGCGCCCACTTCGGTGTCCATGTGTCCCGGTCCGTGTCCGGGGAACCGAGGTGGGCGCGCAGGGCGCTCAGCGCCGGGTGGGGGTTGTCGCCCCGCCAGATCAGCGAGTGCGGATACACCGGCGTCGGACCGTGCACCGGGATGCGCCGCAGATCGTGGTCGGCGGGCCACAGCACCCGCGTCTGCTCGCCGACGAAGGTCGCCAGCTGCGGGGAGTCCGCGATCGTGTCGAGGAGCGGCTCGGTGCCGAAGTCGGGGCCGGTCACCTCGATGACGATGCCGAACTCGGCCGCGAGGTCGTCGTAGAACGCGGACCATTCGGTGCCCGCGACATTGCCGGGCATCCAGATCCGGTGGCCTGCCAGCTGCGCCGGGGTGACCGTGCGGGCGGACGCCAGCGCATGACCCGGTCCGGTGAGCAGCTGGACGGGCTCGTCATGGACGCGGGCGGCCTCGATCCCGTCGGGCAGCTGCCGGGCGGGCCGGGTCAGGGCGCGGAAGGACGCGTCGATCGTGCCGGAGCGCACGGCGGCTACGGCCGCCTCCGCGTCGAAGAGCGTCACCACGTCGAGCCCAACCTCGGGGTGTGCGTGGTGGAAGCCCCGTACCAGATCGGCCGGTGCGAGTCGCCGGCCGATCACGTCGACGCGCAGCGCACGACGGCCGGGCTGCACGGAGGCGGCGGCCCGCTCCTCGGCCCGCAGCAGCTCGCGGGCGTGCGGCAGGAAGACCTGTCCGTCGACGGTGAGCAGGGCGCCGCGCGCCGTACGCGTGAACAGGCGCACCCCCAGATGCTTCTCCAGCGCGGCGACCCGCTTGGAGACGGCCTGCTGGGTGACCGACAGGGTGAGGGCGGCTTCCCGGAACTGGCCGGCGTCGGCGACGGTGACGAAGGTGCGTACGGCGTCGAGATCCACGGGCCCATTCTGCCGAGATCCACGGACACCTTCGTACCTCGGCAGTCCTACGGCCGTCCCGGCGCCCCGTCGACGGCCCCACAACCCGTGGTTGTCGGCTGCCGGGCGAGTCGGTTGTTTGCTCCTCCCCCTCCGGACCCGCTTTGATGTCGCGGTCGGGTTCGCGGGGCGGTGGAGAGGTGGGCATGCGGGGCACACGGTCGCTGGGGCGGCAGTTCGGCTGGCTGTGGGCGGCGTTCGCGGTGAGCACGGCCGGCACCTGGCTCGCCTTCGACGCGTTTCCCTTGATCGCCGTGCTCGTTCTGCACGCCGGGACGACCGAGGTGTCGGTGCTGGCGGCCGCGGGGCTCGCGGTGGGAGCGGCCGTGGCGATGCCGCTCGGACCGTGGGTGGAGTTCCGCAGCAAGCGTCCGGTGATGGTCGCGGCGGACCTCGTGCGATTCGCGGCGCTGATGACCGTGCCGGTGGCGTACGCCCTGGGCGCGCTCACCTTCGTACAACTTCTGGTTGTGTCGGTCGTGGTCGCGGCGGCCGACATCGGCTTCACCGCGGCCGGCGGCGCCTTCCTCAAGTCGCTGCTGCCCGCGCAGGACCTGCTCGTCGCCAACGCGCGCTTCGAGAGCACGAGTTGGACCGCCACCGTGCTCGGACCGCCGCTCGGCGGGGCCGCCATCGGCCTGTTCGGCCCGGTGATGACCGTGGTGGCCAACGCGGTGAGCTTCCTGCTGTCGGCGCTGGGGCTGCGCGCGATCGGCGGCAAGGAGACACCTCCCGTACGGAAGGAGGCGGCCCGCACCGGCAGTCTCCTCGACGGCTGGCGGTTCATCCTGGGCCATCCCGGGCTGCGTCTGCTGTTCTTCAACACGGTCCTGTTCAACGCCCTCATCATGGCGGTCTCGCCGCTGCTCGCCGTGCTGATGCTCGGCGGCCTCGGGTTCGCGCCCTGGCAGTACGGCCTCGCCTTCGCCGCGCCCGCTCTCGGCGGCCTGGTCGGCTCACGGCTGGCACGCCGGCTCGCCGCGCGGTTCGGGGAGCACCGGGTCCTGGTCACCAGCGGGATGCTGCGGGCGCTGTGGCCGTTCGGGCTTGCTTTCGTGCAGTCCGGCACGGCCGGGCTGGTGCTCGTCATGGTCGTCGAGTTCGGGATCATCACCTGTTGCGGTGTGTTCGGGCCGGTGTACGCGACCTATCGGCTGACGCACACGCAGTCGGACCGGGTCGCCCGTACCCTCTCGGCGTGGACGGTCGCCACCAGGTGGACGACCGCGGGACTCACCGCGCTGTGGGGCGTGCTCGCCGGGATCACCGGCACCCGCACCGCGATCGCGCTCGCCGGACTGCTCGTCCTGCTCACCCCGTTCCTCCTGCCCCGCCGGGACCGGGCGGGGCAGCCCGTCGCCGAACCCGCGCCCACCTCGGCGGGCTGACGGCGTCCGCAGTGATGCGGGCCACAAAGATCACCGGCCTTGGCGGGACGAGGAGTTGCCGCTCGACGCCCTGGGCAAGGTGATGAGGGACCAACCGCGACAAGTGAGGACGGGAGCCGTGATCCGGCTCCCGCCGGCGAACGGAGATCCTTCGTGACGACGAACCACGCGGCGGCCGGACTGACGGGGGAGCTGCGGCTCGATCAGCTCGAGCGCCTTGACGACGAGATCATCGCGCTCCTCGCACGCCGCCGCGCCATGGCGCGTGACCTCCCCGCCCCGGCCCGCGGGCGTGCCGCGGATCCCGATTTCGCCGAGACCGTACGCGGCATAACGGGCCGCTATCGCAAGGAACTCGGCGGCGCGGGCGAGCTGGTCGCGCGCGCCGTCATGGTGCTGTGCGATCCAGGGAGGAGGTCGTGACCTGCGGTCCTGTGCTTCTCGCGGTGGACGCAGCAAACGCCGTGGACATCTTCGCTCAGGCGAAGCCCACGTCCGCCCCCGCGTGAGCATCCTCGCGGTGGCTCGCGATCCGCAGCCGCACGGTGTCGTCTGGCCCCCCTCCGGGCTCCGGTCCGCCGCAGGCGAGGAGTCGCTCCTCGCAGAAGGCCGGTTTGTTCAGCCGGTAGGAAAGGGTGCGCACCGGTCGGTCCGGCTGCTCGCGGCGCACCAGTTCCAGCATCGCGAGCACCAGCAGCGGGCCGTGCACCACCAGGCCCGGGTAGCCCTCGACGCCGGTCGTGTACGGGGTGTCGTAGTGGATGCGGTGCGCGTTCGCGGTGAGGGCGCTGAAGCGGAACAGCAGGGCGGGGTCGGTCCGCCATTCTTGCTGCCAGGGGGAGGTGCCCGCGGACGGACGGCTCTCGGTGTCCAGGGCCGCCGCGGGCGGTACGGGCGGCGCGCCCCCGCTGCGGTACACGAGGTCCTGTTCCTCCGTCAGGCACAACCGGCCGCTCTGGCGGTACTCGCTGCGCACGGTGACGAAGAGCAGGTTGCCGCTGCGCCCGCGTTTCGGCACCACCCGGCTCACCCGGCTGTGCTGTTGCGCCGGCCGGCCCGCCGTCAGGGGCGCGGCCACCTCCAGCCGCCCGCCCGCGAACATTCTGCGCCGCTGTGGCAGCGGGGGCAGGAAGCCGCTGTCCCGAGGGTGCCCGTCGGCTCCGAGCGCACTGCGCCGGGGCCAGGACAGGAAGTACAGCCAGTGCCACAGCGGGGGCAGCGGCTCACCGTCGGCCGCGGCCGGGGCGGGCAGGTCCAGTACGGCGGAGAGGGCCGCCGCCGGGGCGGGGTCCAGGGGGTCGGTCGTACGGACGTCGTCCGGGCGCCAGGTGCGGGCGGTCTCTTCGAGAACCGCGAAGCCGTCGGATGCGGAATCGGAAGGGGGCAACCGAACTCCCGGGGACGTGCCGGACCAGGGGCACCATTGTCGCGTACGAGAGCACACGTTCCGCCCGCACCAGCCCTCCCCGTACCCCCACCCACGCCTATCAGGGCCAGGAGGCATGACCTTGCACGAGCTTCCCCTGTCCGACATCACGGTGGTCAGCCTGGAGCAGGCCGTGGCCGCTCCGTACGCCACGCGACAGCTCGCCGATCTCGGCGCCCGCGTCATCAAGCTGGAGCGGTCGGGCGAGGGCGACTTCGCGCGGCGCTACGACACGACGGTGCACGGGCACTCCAGTTACTTCGTCTGGCTCAACCGGTCCAAGGAGTCGCTCACCCTGGACGTCAAGGACCCGCGTGGCAGGGAGATCCTGCACCAACTCCTCGACGGCGCCGACGTGTTCGTACAGAATCTTGCGCCCGGAGCCGCCGACCGGCTGGGCCTCGGTGTGGACGCGCTCACCGAGCGGTACCCGCGGCTGATCCCCTGCACCATCTCCGGCTACGGCACGACCGGTCCCTGGGCCGACCGCAAGGCCTACGACCTGCTGGTGCAGTGCCAGACGGGTCTGGTGTCGTTGACCGGGACCGCCGAGGAGACCGCGCGGGTCGGGATCTCGGTCGCGGACATCGCCGCCGGGATGTATGCGTACACGGGTGTCCTGACCGCGCTGTACACGCGGGCCACCACCGGCCGGGTCCATCCCGTCGAGGTGTCCCTCTTCGAGGCGCTGGCGGAGTGGATGGGCCAGCCCGCCAACTACACGCGCTACGGCGGCAGTCAGCCCGCCCGGATCGGCACCCAGCACGCGACCATCGCACCCTACGGGGCCTTCACCACGGCCGACGGGAAACAGGTCCTGTTCTCCATCCAGAACGAGCGCGAGTGGGCCGCCCTGTGCACGGGCTTCCTGCTGCGACCTGCCCTGACGGACGATCCCCGCTTCGCCACGGGCTCCGACCGCGTCGCACACCGCGACGAGCTCAACGCCATCATCGCCGAACGCTTCGCCCGCTCCGACGCCGAGGACATCCTCAAGGACCTGGAGGACATCGGCATCGCCTGCGCCGGAGTCAACGACCTCGAAGCCTTCCTCAACCACCCCGTACTCTCCGCCCGCAACCGCTGGCACGAGGTGACCGTCCCGGGCGCAACAGTTCAGGCACTCCTCCCCCGACCGACCTCGCCGGCCTACCCACCCGCATGGACCCCGTCCCAGCCATCGGCGAACACACCAACCCCATCCTCACCGACCTCGGCCTGTCCCCCACCGAGATCAATGCACTGCGCGCCGACGGTGTCGTCTGACCGTGGCGGCAGTCTGTCATCGACGGCGGTCAGCTCCGCCGCCGGCGGCCGTCCCGTCCCTGCGGTCGCCTGGTCCCGGCGGATCATCCAGTCCCGGCGAGGCATGTCATCCCCGAAAACCATCCGACCGCCGCGGTCGACTCCTCCGGCGTGTCGTCCAGTCCCGGCGGCCGCCCGCCCCAAGCGAATCGCTCCCTCCCAACAGGCCGACGCTTACCGACAGTCACCCCCTTCCCGCTGTCCAGTCGTCCCGGCCGATCATCCAAGCCCGGCGGGCCATGCCATCCCCGACATCCGTCCGACCGCAGCCGTCGACTCGTCTTGGCGGGTCACCCGGCCCCGGCGGCCGTCCGACCCAAGCGAACTGTTCCCTCCCGACGGGCCGACGTTTCCCGGGAGCCGCCGCCTCCCAGCGGTCGACTCCTCCCAGCAGATCATCCAGTCCCGGCGGCCACGCCATCCCCGAGAACCGTCGGACCGCGGCCGTCGACTCGTCCCGGCGGGACGTCCGGCCCCGGGCGTCCGCCTTCCGCGGGCCGACCCGTCCTGGCGGTCGACCTGTGCCGACGGTGAGGAGATCCGCGCGGCGTTCGATCAGTGCAGCTACGCGACCCCGACGGCTACGCCGTGCCCCGATCGCTAAACCCGGCCATCCAACCCCGTCAACTGCCCAGCCCGGACGACCACTTACCCCCACCATCGTCACCGGCCCCCGCCCCCGCCCCCGCCCGATATGGAGCCCCACCCCATGAGCACCCTGGACATCCTCACCGCCGACGAGCGTCTCGTCGGCGGTACCGTGCGTGAGTTCGTCGACCGCGACGTCAAACCTGTTGTCCGGGAGTTGGAGCACAGTGACACCTACCCGGAGCGGCTCATCGAGCGGATGAAGGGGCTTGGCGTCTACGGTTTGGCCGTTCCGGAGGAGTACGGCGGTAATCCGGTTTCCATGCCGTGCTTCGTGCTGGTGACCGAGGAGTTGGCGCGGGGGTGGATGAGTCTGGCCGGGGCGATGGGGGGTCATACCGTCGTGTGCAGGCTCCTGGTGCTGTACGGCACCGAGGAGCAGAAGCGGCGGTATCTGCCGAGGCTGGCGACCGGGGCGGTGCGGGCGACGATGGCGCTCACCGAGCCGGGCGGCGGCTCCGATCTGCAGGCGATGACGACCGTCGCGCGCCGCGAGGGCGAGGAGTACGTCGTCAACGGGGCGAAGACCTGGATCACCAACTCCCGCCGCGCGGGCCTGATCGCGCTGCTGTGCAAGACCGACCCGACCGCGAGCCCGGGCCACCGCGGCATCTCCGTCCTGCTCGCGGAGCACGGCCCCGGCCTGGTCGTCTCGCGCGATCTGCCCAAGCTCGGCTACAAGGGCGTGGAGAGCTGCGAGTTGACGTTCGAGGACTACCGCGCCCCTGCCGACGCCCTGCTCGGCGGCGAGGAGGGCCACGGCTTCGCCCAGATGATGAAGGGCCTGGAGACCGGACGCCTCCAGGTCGCCGCCCGGGCCCTCGGTGTGGGCCGGGCGGCGCTGGAGGACTCCCTGCGCTACGCCCAGGAACGTGAGTCCTTCGGCAAGCCCATCTGGCGCCACCAGTCCGTCGGCAACCTCCTCGCCGACATGGCGACCAAGCTCACCGCCGCCCGCCAGCTGACGCTGTACGCCGCCCGCGAGGCCGACGCCGGCCGCCGGGTCGACATGGAGGCGGGCATGGCGAAGCTGTTCGCATCGGAGACGGCGATGGAGATCGCCCTCAACGCCGTGCGGATCCACGGCGGTTACGGCTACTCGACCGAGTTCGACGTCGAGCGCTACTTCCGCGACGCCCCACTGATGATCGTCGGCGAGGGCACGAACGAGATCCAACGGAACGTGATCGCCGCGCAGTTGGTGGCCAGGGGCGGTCTTGAGGGTTGAGCGAAGGAGAATGCGGAGGGGGTGACTGGGCAGCCCTTACGGCAACTCGGCCGCCATGGCTCACCAGGGCAACCGCCCGTTGATGTCGAAGTACCCACCGGTCGGCCCGTCGGGCCCGATCTGCGCCATGCGCACGATGATCTCGGCGGCCTGCTCCACGGTCTGGGTGCCCGTGTTGCCGTTCAGGTCCGTCTTGGTGAAGCCGGGCTCGACGGCATTGATCCGCATGGCCGGGAACGCCTTCGCGTACTGCACGGTGAGCATGTTGACCGCCGTCTTGGACGTCGGGTAGGCGATGCCCGGGTAGAAGTGCGCGGGGTGGTCGGGGTCGGAGAGGTTGGTCAGCGAGGCCAGACCGCTGCTGACGTTGACCACGACCGGCGCCGCCGAGCGCTGCAGCAGCGGCAGGAAGGCGTGCGTGACACGGACGACGCCGAAGACGTTCGTCTCGAAGGTGTGGCGCATCTGGTCGGCGGTCACGGTCTCGGCCGTGGGTACGGCGTTGTTCTCGACCCTGGTCTCGATCCCGGCGTTGTTGATCAGTACGTCGAGTCCGCCGTCGGCCTCGACGGCCTTGACCGCCGCGTCGACCGTGGCGTCGTCGGTGACATCGAGCTGGACGAAGCGTGCGCCCAGCTCCTCGGCGGCACGGCGGCCGCGCTCCGCGTCTCGGGCGCCCACGTAGACGGTGTGGCCTGCGGCGACGAGCCGGCGGGCGGTCTCGCGGCCGATGCCCTTGTTCGCTCCGGTGATCAGTGTTGTCGTCATGCGTCCAGCCTGCGTCGCGGCTCTGCGGGCAGCCAGGAGTCCCCTCTTCCTGGGACTGGCGGTACCAGGCACCGGCACGGCGCACGGTGTTCACTAGGGGCATGGCGGCGACGGAACTCGGCAAGGCGCTGCGGCGCTGGCGCGACCGGGTCTCCCCGCAGGCGGCGGGGCTGCCCGTCGGCGGCCACCGGCGCGCGAGCGGACTGCGGCGCGAGGAGCTGGCCCTGCTGGCGGGGATCTCGGTCGACTACGTCACGCGCCTCGAACAGGGCCGGGCGGCCAACCCCTCCGGGCAGGTGGTGGAGGCGCTCTCACGGGCGCTGCGGCTGTCCGGGGACGAGCGGACGTATCTGTACGGGCTGGCCGAGCTGGTGCCACCGGGCCCCGACGTGGTGCCGCAGTTCATCACGCCCAGTGTCCAGCGGCTGCTGGACCGGCTGGTGGACACCCCGGTCGCGGTCTCCGACGCGGCCATGACGCTGCTGCTGGCCAACCCGATGTACTCGGCGCTGATGGGCGACTTCTCCGGCCTGCGCGGCTTCGAGCGCAACGGCGTGTGGCGCAACTTCCTGGGCCGGCCGACCCGGGTGCGGCACACCCCCGAGGAACAGCGTGCCTTCCATGCGGGCCTGGTCGCCGAGCTGCGGGCGACCTCCGCACGCTACCCGGCGGACCGCCAACTGCGGCGCATGATCGGGGAGTTGCGAGTCCAGAGTGCGGAGTTCGCCGAACTGTGGGACGCGGGGGTCGTGGGCCGCCTCGACGCCTCGCACAAGACGATCGAGCACCCGCAGGTGGGGCTGGTCACGCTGGACTGCGACCTGCTGCGGGTGGAGGAGAACGATCTGCACATCCTCGTCTACTCGGCCGAACCGGGTACCGAGGCCGCCGAGAAGCTGGAGCTGATCTCGGTGCTCGGCACCCAGAGCCTGGTGGACAGGATCTAGGACTTCTGGGCGCCGCGGGCGAGACTCCGGCGCAGCGCCCGGGTGACGATCGGGGGCAGCAGGTCAGCGCCGATCCGGCGGACCCGGGAGCTAGGGCGGGGCCGCGGACGGGCGGGCGCACTCGTGGGCGCCGTCCCCTGGGGTGCGGGCTGCGGCGGCTCGGGCGCGGTGTAGTAGCGGGAGTGCGGGAAGGACGGCGGCTGCATTCCCTTGTGCGCGCGGGTGCGGACCAGTCGGTGCCCGGCGGCGTGCTGGACGCTCAGACCGCAGTCGTCGCGCCCCCTGAGCGTCTCCAGCAGCTCTTCCTGGACGGGCTCGGGATCGCCCCAGGTGCCGTAGAGCTTCTGGGTGCTGAGGCATATCGGGCGCAGTCCGCGGTTGAGCACGGCCTCCCAGGTGGCGACGGAGACGCCGGGGGTGTGCTCGGAGCGGAAGTCGTCGAGGACGACGATGCCGTCGGGGAGCAGCAGGTCGCGGGCCGCGCCGATGTCGTCGTGGACGTGCTCGTACAGGTGCGAGGCGTCGATGTGGACGAAACGGCAGGTGTCCGCCTCGACCTCCTTGGAGATCACGGAGGTGGGGGCTTCGATCACCCGGGGCAGGGCGTCGTGGAAGGCCAGGTAGTTGCGTTCGAAGGTCTGCCGGGTGAGCGAGGAGTACGACTTCGCCGTCTCGGCCGCGTTCGCCCCGTCCGGCGCCTCGCCGCCGAAGAGGTCACAGACGGTGAACTTCTCGCCGTCCTGGAGGTGATGCCCGAGGAGGATCGCGCTCTTGCCCATGTACGCGCCGAGCTCCACCAGGTCGCCCCCGAAGCCCCGCGTCTCCTGCCGCTCCAGGAACCAGGTGAACAGCAGCTGGTCCAGCGGCGGGAACCAGCCGGGGACGTCCTTGAGCTCGCCGGGGTTCCTGTCGGTTGCTTGTGCAGTCGCCATGAAACGAGTGTGCTCACTGGGGACCGCCCAAACTGTCGCTCGATTGAACGTCCCGTGAACAGCTCGGCCCGCCCCGGCCCCCGCGGGGTTACACCCGCAGGCCAAGCAGGAAATCGGTCACCTGAGCGGGGTCCTCGGGTCCCAGGTGCCCCGCGTCGGGTACGTCGTGGACAATGAAGCGGTTGCCGGGGGTGAGGGCGTCGGCCTCCGCGATCATGCGGTCCTGGAGTTCGGGGGCGACGGTGCGGTCCTTGCCGAACCGCAGATAGGTGCGCGGGATCCGGCCCCAGGTGTCGGCGTGCCCCACCGCCCGGCCGTCGTACGCCGTCATCGACTCGTCGGTCTGCAGGCCCTCCAGCACGCGGAGGAACCCCACGTCCGAGTAGTTGGCGCAGATCATCTCCCTGAAGACGGCGAGGTCCCGGCGGTCCGAGGTACGCCAGTTGAGCCGGAGCACGCCCAACTTCGCCGGGTCTCCGACGAGTTGATCCAGCGGCGTGATGGCGTGCTGCCCCTCGGGGGAGGCGGCGCAGGCGTTCAGGGTCGGCATGGTGCGGCTCGGGCAGAAGGCGGCCATGTAGCAGATGTGCGCGAGGAGTTCGGGCACAGCGTTGCCGACCCTGCTGAGCGACAGTCCACCCATGCTGTGCCCGACCAGCACCACGGGATCGCCGAGCCGTGCGGCGCGGCGGACCGCGCCGGTGACGCGCCGCTCGAAGTCGTCCAGGGTGAGGGCGGCGACAGGCGAGGCTTCCGTGGCGAGCGCGCGCAGGTCCTGCGTCTGGTACGCCCGCGGCACGAACCGCTCGGTGCCGTGCAGGGGTTGGTCCACCGCGATGACGCGGTGACCGCGCAGCGCCAGTTCGCGCCCGATCGCCGTCCAGAACGCCGCGGCGCTGTGGGTGCCGTGGACCAGGACGTAGGTGCGGACGCGGTTGTCGTGGCGGGGTTTCGTCCGGCCGGCGGCTTCGACGGTCGTGGCCCCGATGCCGGAGGCGAGTGCCGCTCCCGCGGCGCCTGCCGCGAGCCGCAGCGCGTGCCGCCGGGAGGCCGTACGGGGTGACGCGCCCGAAGTGCGCGTCCGGTCAGCGGTGTTCGTGGTGTCGACGTACTCGTTGTCAGCCATGCCCATGACGCTACGAAGGCGGTCGGCGCCCCACCATGGGCCTGTGCACCCGGCCGACGGTGCACCTACCACCACCCCGCACACGCCCCCGGAGCGTCAGGTCGATTCGCGGACCACCAGACGGCACGGCACCGTGTGCACTCCCGGTACCGGCTCGGAGTCGATGGCCTCCAGGAGCCTCAGGGCGGCGATCCGGCCGATCTCGGCGAGGTTCATGTCGATGGTGGTGAGCGGCGGGCGGCTGGCCAGGGCCATGGTGTCCCAGTTGTCGTAGCCGACGACGGCGATCTCGCCGGGCACGTCCCGGCCCCGCTCGCGCAGGGTGTCGGCCACGCCGCGGGCGATCTGGTCGTTGCCGCAGAAGAAGGCGTCGGTGTCGGGTGCCGTGCGCAGCACCAGGTCGGCGGCGCGGCGGCCCCACGCCTCGCTCCACTCGCCGAAGTGGACGCGTCCGCCCGCGAGTTGAGCGTCGGACTGCTCCAGCAGCCCGACCGCGTGGCGGGCCCGGTCGCGGGCGGCGGCGTGGTGCTCGGGGCCGGTCACATGGGCGATCCGGCCGCGTCCCGTGGCCAGCAGGTGCTCGATGGCGAGGTGTGCGCCGCCCCGGTCGTCCGAGGCCACCGAGGTGTCGGACGGGTCGGTGGAGGGGGAGAGCGCGTAGACGATGGGTGTGTCCTCGACGCCGTTCAGCGGCGGGCGGGGGTCCGTGCGGCGGCCGGTGACGATGATGCCGTCCACCCTGCGGTCCATGAGGTTGCGCAGGTGGTGCTGCTCGCGGATGGTGTCGCCGCGGGTGTCGCAGAGCAGGACGGAGATCTTGCCCGCGCCGAGCGCGTCCTCGGCGCCCAGCAGCACGGGTGTGCTGAAGCGGCCTATGCCGTCCGTGGTCATCAGGCCGACCGTCCAGCTGCGGCCCGCGTGCAGGCTCTGGGCGTGCTGGTTGGGCCGGAAGCCGAGCCTCTCCACGGCGTCCAGGACGCGCTGCCGGGTCTCCGGGCGCATCCGGCCGCTGCCGCTGAGGGCCTTGGACGCCGTGCCGACACTGACACCGGCGAGGGCGGCGACGTCGGCGAGCTTCGCCCGACCGGTGGAGGCTGAACGCTGAGCGGCTTCGGTCACGGGCAATCCTTTTCTCGCTGGTCGTTCCTGCCGGGTGCGGCGCGGCCCATGGTGGCAGGCGGCCGGGTGGCGCACCAGTCGCTGCGCAACTGGAGAAAACTCGCGCAGAACCCTTGACCTGCATTCCGCGGCTCCACTCTACTCTTCGGCGAGGAAAACGATTGCTCAGAAAGTTGCGCACAGCGTTGCTCAGCCGCTGTCCGCACCCCGCCGCCACCTCCCGGAGAGCCATGCCCCGCACCCGCTCCGCCCAGCCCTCCCCCGCCGGCCCCGCCGGCCCCATCGGCCCCGTCCGCCCCGGCGCCGACGCCCGTTGCGCCCTGCGGCCCGCCACCGCCGCGGTGGACGGCGGCTTCTGGCACACCCGTCGCGAGGTCAACGCACGCACCTCCATCCCGCAAGGACCTGGCCTGCTGGAGTCCGCGGGCAATCTGCACAATCTGCGGCTGGCGGCAGGTACCGCCGAGGGCGCGTTCCAGGGCGCCTATCCGTTCATGGACACGGACGTCTACAAGTGGCTGGAGGCCGCGGCCTGGCAGCTGGCCCGGGACCCCTCCGCCGAGTTCGCGGCCGATGTGGAGCGGATCGTCTCCCTGGTCGCCGCCGCCCAGCAGCCGGACGGCTATCTCAACACCTGGTACCAGCTGGTCAAGGGCGGCGAGCGCTACCAGGACCTGCGCTGGGGCCACGAGCTGTACTGCGCGGGCCATCTGATCCAGGCGGCCGTCGCCCATCACCGGGCCACCGGCCGCTCCGAACTCCTCGATGTGGCACGGAAGTTCGCCGACCACATCGACTCCGTCTTCGGACCGCCCGGCAGCGGCAGGCCGATCGACGGCATCGACGGGCACCCCGAGGTGGAGACCGCCCTGGTCGAGCTGTACCGGGAGACGGGCGAGCGCCGCTATCTCGACCTCGCCGGCTACTTCGTGGACCGGCACGGCCACGGTCTGCTCGGCGGCGAGGCCTACTGCCAGGACCGCGTCCCGGTGCGCGAGGCGACGAACGTCGAGGGCCATGCCGTACGGCAGTTGTATCTGCTGGCCGCCGTCACCGATCTGGCGACGGAGACCGGTGAGCCCGAACTGCGCAGCGCCGCCGAAAGGTTGTGGCACGCGATGTCCACCACCAAGACCCATCTCACCGGCGGTCTGGGCGCGCACCACGAGTGGGAGGACTTCGGCGACCCGTACGAACTGCCCAACGAGCGCGCGTACTGCGAGACATGCGCCGCCATCGCCTCCGTGCAGTGGAGCTGGCGCATGGCCTTGCTCACCGGCGGCGCCCGCTACTCCGACCTGATCGAGCGCACCCTCTTCAACGGCTTCCTGGCCGGTGTCTCCCTGGACGGCGAGCGCTGGCTGTACGTCAATCCGCTCCAGGTCCGCGACGGGCACACCGACCACGGTGGCGACCAGTCGGCCCGCCGCACCCGCTGGTTCCGCTGCGCCTGCTGCCCGCCCAACGCGATGCGGCTGCTGGCCTCGCTGGAGCACTACCTCGCCAGCGGCGACGACGAGGGCCTGCAGATCCACCAGTACGTCACCGGCCGTTACACCTGCGGCCCGATCGGCGTGCGCGCCGAGACGGACTACCCCTGGCACGGCACGATCGCCCTCACCGTCGAGGACACCCCTGACGACCGCCCCTGGACGCTCTCCCTGCGCATCCCGCAGTGGTGCCGCGAATTCCGGGTGCGCTGCGGCGAGTCGACGTACGACCAGACCGACGCCCCGGTCGACGAGGGCTGGCTGCGCATCGCGCGCACCTGGGCGCCGGGCGAGACGGTGGTGCTGGAGCTCGGTCTGGAGCCCCGGCTCACGGCGGGCGACCCGCGCGTGGACGCCGTGCGCGGCTGCGCGGCGATCGAGCGCGGGCCGCTCGTGTACTGCCTGGAGGAGGCCGACCACCCGGGCGGCGGCCTCGACGACCTGGTCCTCGACCCGACCCGCCCGCTCGCCGTCAAGCATCGCCCGGACCTGCTCGGCGGGGTCACGACCGTGGTGGCGGCCGGGCGGCGGCGCGACATCCCCGACGCGGGCTGGTGGCCGTACCGGCCGGCCGCGGGCGACGCGTCCGCGACGGCGGGCGAACCCGTCGAGCTCACCGCGATCCCCTACTACGCGTGGGCCAACCGGCAGGACGGCGCCATGCGCGTCTGGCTGCCCACTTCCTGACGCTCCGTCAACTCCGCCTACGACAACGAGGTCACCCCGTGATATCCACCCGCCGCACTCTTCTCGCCGCACTGGCCGCCGTCGGCACGCTCGTCCCCCTCACCGCGTGCGGAGGCGGCTCCGGCTCCTCGGACTCCTCCGACGGGGCCCCGTCGGGCACGTACACCTTCTGGGACCCCTATCCGCAGCTCGACGCCTCCTCGGCCTGGGGCAAGCTCGTGACCTCCTGCGGCACCAAGGCCGGGGTGAAGCTCAAGCGCACCCCGTACGACACCACCGACCTGGGCAACAAGGCGCTGCTGGCCGCCCAGCAGGGCAACGCCCCCGATGTGATGCTGGTGGACAACCCGGTCGTCTCCACGCTGGTGGAGGCGGGGATCCTCAACAAGACCGGCGACCTCGGGCTGGACACGAAGTCGATCCAGAAGAACATCATCGGCGCGGGCACCATCGACGGCGACGCGTACGGCGTGCCGATCGGCGCCAACACCCTGGCCCTCTACTACAACAAGAAGGTCCTGTCCGCCGCCCACGTCGACCCGGCCTCCGTCAAGGACTGGGACTCGCTGACGGCCGCGCTGCAGAAGGTCAAGGCGGCCGGCAAGAAGGGCATCACCTTCTCCGCGATCAACACGGAGGAGGGCAGCTTCCAGTTCCTGCCCTGGTTCTGGGGTGCGGGCGGCGATCTGACACAGCTCGACAGCGCCAAGGGAGTTGCCGCCCTCACGCTCTGGCAGCAGTGGGTGGACAAGGGCTACGCACCCAAGGACGTCCTGCAGAACACCCAGACCACCGCCTGGCAGGAGTTCGCGACCGGCGACTACGCGTTCGGCGAGAACGGCACCTGGCAGCTGGGCAACGCGGACAAGGCCGGGTTCGACTACGGCATCATCAACATCCCCGGGCAGAAGGGCGGTTCGGCGCCGGTACCGACGGGCGGCGAGTTCGTGACCGTGCCCGTGCAGGAGGACACCGCACGCTACGACGTCAGCAAGAAGATCGTCACCTGTCTGACCAGCGACGAGAATCTGCTGCCCACCGACACGACGCTGATGTACGTCGCTCCCACCTCCGCCGTACAGGCCGAGCAGGTGAAGCAGAACCCGAAGCTGAAGCCCTGGGTGGACGCGGTGGCGGCGGCCCGCGGCCGCACCAGCGGCGGTCTGGGCACCAAGTACCCGACCATCTCCCAGCCGATGTGGACCGCCGTCCAGGCCGCGCTGTCGGGCAGCAAGAGCCCCCAGGACGCCCTGGCCGCCGCCCAGTCGAGCGCGCAGAAGGGCTAGGAACGGCATGACCATCGCCCGGGTCGACCGTCCGCGGCGCGCGCCGACCGCTGCGGGGAGGGGCGGAGCCGACGCCCCGTCCCTGCCCCGCCGGTACCGGCGCAGGTCCCGGCTGACCGCGCTCGCCTTCGTGACCCCGCTGCTCGCCTATCTCGCCGCCTTCTACCTCTATCCGCTCTACCGCAACCTCGATCTGAGCCTGCGCGACTACACCGTCCGCTCGTTCGTGGCCGGCGACGCGCCCTTCACCGGCTGGGACAACGTCCAAAAGGTCCTGGACGACCCGACGTTCGGCCCGGCGATGCGGCACACGATGGTCTTCACCTTCGTGTCGATCGCCTTCCAGTACGCCATCGGGCTCGCCCTCGCGGTCTTCTTCAACCGGCACTTCAGGCTCTCGACCGTGCTGCGGGCGCTGTTCCTGATCCCGTGGCTGCTGCCTCTGATCGTGTCGGCGTCCACCTGGTCGTGGATGTTCAACAGCGAGTCCGGGGTGGTCAACTACTTCCTGCACTTCTTCGGCGCCGACCCGGTCGGCTGGCTCACCTCGCCGGACTGGGCGCTGACGTCGGTGATCGTCGCCAACATCTGGATCGGCATTCCGTTCAACCTGGTCATCCTCTACAGCGGGCTGCAGAACATCCCAGCCGAGCTGTACGAGGCGGCGGCGCTGGACGGGGCGGGCGCCTGGCAGCAGTTCCGCCGTATCACCTTCCCGCTGCTGCGCCCGGTGTCGGCGATCACCCTGCTGCTCGGCCTCGTCTACACCCTCAAGGTGTTCGACCTGATCTGGATCATGACCAAGGGCGGTCCGGGCGACGCCTCGTCGACGCTGGCGACCTGGTCCTACCAGCTCGGCTTCGGCACGCTGCTGCCCAAGTTCGGCCCCGGAGCCGCGGTCGGCAACATCCTCATCCTCATCGCGCTCGTCTTCGGGCTGGCGTACATCCGCGTCCAGAGGAGGCAGGAGACATGAAGTCCCGTGCCCGCGCCCGCAGTTACACGGTCGTCGGGATCGTCCTCACGGCGCTGATGCTGTTCCCGGTGTACTGGATGCTCAACGTGTCCCTCACCCCGCAGCAGGACATGCGCAGGAACCCGCCGGACCTGCTCCCGCTGCACCCCACCTTCGAGGGCTACCGGGCCGTCCTGGACGACCAGTTGCCCTACCTCGGCACCAGCCTGCTGATCGGCCTGGGCACGGTCGCGCTCACGCTGGTGCTCGCCGCCCCGGCCGGCTACTCGCTGGCGAAGCTCCGCCCCAGGGGCGCCGGCGCCATCGGACTCGCCCTCCTCATCGCGCAGATGATCCCCGGCATCGTCATGGCGATGGGCTTCTACGGCATCTTCCTGGACCTCGGACTGCTCAACTCCTGGTGGGGCCTTGTCATCGCGGACTCCACCATCGCCGTGCCCTTCGGCGTCATGATCTTCGCCGCGTTCATGTCGGGGATCCCCGGCGAGCTGATCGCCGCCTCGCGCATCGACGGGGCGGGGACCTTCCGCACCTTCTGGTCCGTCGTGCTGCCGGTGAGCCGCAACGCCCTGGTCACCGTCTCGCTGTTCAGTTTCCTGTGGGCCTGGTCCGACTTCGTCTTCGCCAACACCCTCGACGGCGGGGGCGATCTCAGGCCGATCACCCTCGGCATCTACAAGTACATCGGCAACAACAACCAGGAGTGGAACGCGATCATGGCGACCGCCGTGGTGGCGTCCGTCCCGGCGGCCGTGCTGCTGGTGCTCGCGCAACGGTACGTGGCGGCCGGGGTCACGGCCGGCGCCGTCAAGGACCAGTCCTGACCGGTTGCGGAAGCTGACGTCCCGGTAGCCCGGTGTTCGTACGTCCTACGGCGGACCCGCGACTCCGCCAGGTGGTCGCCCACTCCTGGCCCTGCGGGGAGCCTTCCACCTCGTCCCGGTTCCTGGTGAGTTGGAGGGCGAGACGCGCTCGGCATTCGGCTTCGATTCGAGGGGACCGAAGGCATGACGACGACGGAAGCCCTGAGCACGCACAGCGCCCATCCGACGCAGCTGACGGCCCGCCTGGACTCACGGCTCTCGCGCTGGCTCTGGCTGGTGAAGTGGCTGCTCGCCCTCCCGCACTACCTCGTGCTGCTCTTCCTGTGGCTGGCGTTCGTGGTGGTGAGCGTGGTGGCGTTCTTCGCGATCCTGTTCACCGGCCGCTATCCGCGCCCGCTCTTCGACTTCGTGGTCGGGGTGCTGCGCTGGAACTGGCGGGTCGCCTACTACGCGTACGGCGCCCTCGGCACGGACCGCTACCCGCCCTTCTCCCTCTCGGACTCCCCCGACTACCCGGCCCATCTGGACGTGGCCTACCCCGAGCGCCTCTCCCGGGGCCTGGTCCTGGTGAAGTGGTGGCTCCTCGCCATCCCGCACTTCCTGGTCCTGTACCTCATCGGCGGGGGCATCCACGTGATCTGGTCGACGGGCGGACTGCTCGGTCTGCTGGCCTTCTTCGCGGGTGTCGCGCTGCTGTTCACCGGACGCTATCCGCGCGGGATCTTCGACCTGGTGATGGGGCTGAACCGCTGGGCGATGCGGGTTGCCGCGTACACGGCCCTGCTGACCGACGAGTACCCGCCGTTCCGGCTCGACCTGGGCGGCTCGGAGCCGGTCACGCCGGTTCTGTAGACGTGTCGTCGAGCGTCGCGCGCAGGTCCGCGGCGGGGAACGGCGTGCGTTTGCCGCAGTGGAGCAGACGGTGGTGAAAGTCGTCCAGGACGGTCGCGGTGCGGGCGTGCCGGTCGAGGAACGCGGCGGTCTCGGGCGGGACGCCGCCGGGTCGGCTGCCCGTGCTCCAGTCGCGCAGGAACGTCTCGCGGTCGACGTCGCCGCGCACCGGGTCCAGCAGGTGGTGGCGCAGCAGGTGCGTGGGTACGTAGCAGCGGTCGTAGACGAGATGGTCCGTGAGGAACGCGGTCTCGTCCGGGGTGAGTTCGAAGCGGGAGCTCAGTGCGAGGCCGAAGTCGGCGAGGTGGACGCGGCTGCCGTCGGTCAGCAGATTTCCGAAGTGCGCGTCGAAGTGGACCAGGCCCCGGGAGCTCATGAACCTCGTGATGCGGAGCAGGTCGCGCTCCACCCATGAGAGGGCGTCGGGGTGTTCGTCCAGCCAGGCGGCGAGCATGTGCGGCACATGCTCCAGGAAGAGCACCAGGCTTGCGGACGAGCCGCCGATGGCCTCCAGCCGACGGCGCACCGCCTCCGATCCCTCCCAGTGCGCGACGGCTCCGTCCACTCCCCCGAACACATCGGCGAAGCCCTCCGGCGGGCTGTCCGGCAGGATCCTCCAGTGGTACAGCAGCGGGAATCCCGCCTCCTCGCCGCGCAGCACCCAGGCGTTCGCCATGAGGTGCGCGGCCAGCTCCCGCCACGCTCCGAAACCGGCCGAGCCGATGCCGTACTGGTAGAAGAGCGGCAGCCCGAACAGGTTGGCCGTCGACCGTACGTTCTCAGGGCGCCGTTCGAGGTCCGTCAGCGGGACGCGCTTCACGAAGACACGGACGCCCTCGACCTCCAGCTCCGCCGCCCGGCCGCCGATGCCGGCGCCGAGGGCGGGGGCCGCGGCCACGGCGGCTTCGAGACGGCGGTCGTCGAGCCGGTCGAGCGCGGAGCTCACTGTCGCGTAGGCGTTCAGGCGGGCGGGGCACAGGGCCTGATCGCCGGGCATCGACGGGCCTCCTCGACGGGTGGTGGGTTTCAGGGGGTTCCCCGTCGAGGATCTTCACATCCCGGGGCCCCGAAGGCCACGCCCGGGGAGTGCCTACGGCAGGTCGGGGTCGGGGAAGACCCGTGCGAGCGCCGCCGTACGGCTGGAGACGCCGAGTTTGCGGTAGGTGTTCTCCAGGTGCTTGCGGACCGTGCTCGTCGAGACGACGAGCTGACCGGCGATGTCCTCGGTACTCAACCCGTTCGCCACCGCCCGCAGCACGTCGAGTTCGCGCGGCGTCAGCCGCACCGGCTCATGGCGGCGGCGCGCGGCCTCGCGGTAGAGAGCGATCAGATGGGGCCGCAGCAGCTGCATCGTGAGCAGGTCGCGCTCGGTGAAGGGGCGGGCGTTCTCGCGCGAGAAGTGGTACTTGCGCCTCGTCACCGGGCAGGACCCGGTCTTCTCGGCTGCGCTCGCCGCGGAGCTGCTCACAAGCTCGGCTGAACAGTTCGTGCCGGCCTCGGCCCCCGGCCGGGGTGAGGGCATGGGCGGTCTCGCCCATGTCACCGCCGGGCCCGGCGCCGTGCACGGCCTCCCCCTGTCGGCCTACGCCGAGGACCTGCCCAACATCCGCGACCGCTGGCGGCAGCCTTAGGGCGGCGTCTCGTCCGTCAGCTGCGGTACCGCGCCCTACCTGCCGTTGCCAGTTCGCCGATGACGGTCGCCCGCGACCATCTGCTGGAGACAGCGCGCGGTGCCCGGCACCGCGGCTCAGTACTTCTTCGCGCCCGCCGTGATCGCCTCGCGGATGCGGTGGTAGGTGCCGCAGCGGCAGACGTTGCGGATTTCGTCGAGGTCGGTTTCGGTGAGGTCGCGGCCCTGTTCGCGTGCCTGGCGGACCTTGGCGACCGCGGCCATGATCTGGCCGGGCTGGCAGTAGCCGCACTGCGCGACGTCGTACTCGAGCCAGGCCTCCTGCATGGGGTGGAGGTCCTTGCCGACCGTGGCGGGCAGGCCCTCGATGGTCGTCACCTCGTCGGTGGGGGCGAGGTCGCCGACCGGCACGCTGCAGGGGTTGAACGCCTTGCCGTTGATGTGGCTCGTGCAGGCCTGGCAGACGCCGAGGCCGCAGCCGTACTTGGGCCCGGTGACGCCGAGGACGTCCCGCAGCACCCACAGCAGCCGTACGTCGTCCTCGATGTCCACGGTGACCGGACTGCCGTTGAGGATGAAGGTGTGTTCGGGCACGGAGGCCTCCTCGGCTCCTAGTAGGCGCGGCTCAGGCCGTCGGTGGGGGACGCCGGGACCGGCGGGGTGGTGGGCAGCGGTTCGAAGCCGAGCGGGCCGTCGTGGTTGACGGGGAAGGTCGTCGGCATGGTGCCGGTGGCGCGTCCGTAGGCGCAGGCCACGGCCGCCATCGCGCCGGCGACGGCGAGTTCACCGGCGCCGCCGGGCTTTCCGGTGGTCGGCGGCATGACGACGATCTCCAGCTCCGGCGGGGTGTTCCACTGCCGGGTGTAAAAGTAGTTGTCCCAACTGCCTTCCAGGAAGTGCCCGTTGTCCAGGTGCAGCCCCGAACTGAGCGTGATCGCGATGCCGTCCATGATGCCGCCCATCATCTGGGCCTGAAGGCCGCGCGGGTTGACGGCGAGCCCCACGTCGACGGCGCAGACGACCTTGGTGACCCGTGGCCCGGTGCAGGCGTCGGGGATGTGGCGGCCGGTGGTCTCCGGGCGGCAGTCGATCTCCGCGAGGACGGCGACGTAGCCGTGGTACTCGGGGTGCAGGGCGATGCCCTGGGCCGTTCCGGCGGGCATGTCGCGCCCCCAACTGCCCACCTCGGCCACCTTGTCGAGGACCGCCCGGGCGCGGTCGTCCTTCAGGAACGTCCGGCGGAAGCGGTAGGGGTCCTTGCCCATCCTCTTGGCCAGCTCGTCCACCACCAGCTCCTGCGCGCACCGCACGTTCGGCGAGTAGATGTTGCGCATGGAGCCGGTGTGAAAACTCTTGTCGGTCTCGCTGAGCAGCTGGGTGACGACTCCGAAGTCGTACGGCGTCTGCTGGGTGAGGGTGAAGATCGTCTCGGAGAACGTGAGGTCGCCGACGGGCAGCCGGGCGGCCTCGGCGGTGATGATCTCGCCGACGCCGTGGCCGAAGTCGGTGGCCACGGAGGTGTGGTGCTGGGCGTAGGTGAGCACCTGACCGAGGGCGTAGGAGGCGCGCACGCGGGAGGTGGACATGGGGTGGGCGCGTCCGTGCCGGAAGTCGTCGGTGCGGTGCCACATCAGCCGGACCGGCTTGCCCGTGGCCTTGGAGATCTCGGCGGCCTCGGCGGCGCCGTCGTGGAAGAGCCTGCGTCCGAACGAGCCGCCGCCCTCGGTGACATGGACCTTGACGGCGGCCACCGGCAGCCCGAGCGTGAGCGCGATGTCCTCCTGGGCGGTGATCGGGGACTTCAGGCTCGCCCAGATCTCGGCGGAGTCCTCGCGTACGTCGGCGACGGCGCAGTTGGGCTCCAGGGCGCTGTTGCTGGCGAAGTGGAAGGTGAAGCGGGCGTCGACGGACCTGGTGAGCAAGTCGACGGCGGGTAGCGGGAGTTCGGCCTTGCGGAGTTCCTCGCGGATGGTGTCGTCGGACTCGCCTTCCGCGGTGCCGGGGCCCCAGGTGACCTTCAGGGCGCGTACGGCGTCGATGCACTGCCCGAAGGTGCGGCCGCGGACGGCGACGCCGGTGGAGATCCGTACGACGTCGGTGATGCCGGGCATGGCCCGCACCTCGTCGAGGTTGTCGACGGAGCGGACCGTGCCGTTGATCGTCGGCGGACGGCACACCATCGCGGGCAGCGCGCCCGGCACCTTCAGGTCCATCGCGTACTGCTTGCGCCCGGTGACGGCGTCCAGCGCGTCGATGCGCCGCTGCGCGGTCCCGACGACCTTGAACTCGGAGGCGTCCTTGAGCGCGACCGACACCTGACCGGTCGTCACGGACGCTGCCTTCTCGGCCAGTTCGCTGTAGGACAGGCTCCTGCCGGTGACGGCGGAGGTGATGACGCCGGCCTTGGCGGACAACGTGCCGAGCGCTTCGCCCAGTTCGAGTGCCGCGGCGTGCAGCAGCCGACCGCGGGCGACGGCCGCCGCCACCCGGATCGGGATGAAGGTGGAGATCGTGGTGTTGGAGCCGCCGGTGAGCTGGTTGAACAGCAGCTCGGGGCGGGCGTCGGCGAGGGTGACACGGACCTTGTCGAGCGGAATGTCCAGCTCCTCGGCGACGAGCATGGCGCTGGAGGTGGTGATGCCCTGCCCGACCTCGGCGCGGGGCAGCGCGAAGTGCGCGGTGCCGTCGGGGTCGAGCCGGATGGTGATCAGGTTCGCCGTGGGCAGCGCGGCATGGGTGAGCATGTCGTTGAGGTCGTAGATCTCCGCCGGTCCGGGCACGGAGGGGACGACCGCCGCCGCGGGGGTGGGTGCGAGGACGGCCTCGCCGAGTTCGGCGGCGACGGTCAGCGTCGAGGCGGCCACGACGTATCCCAGGAATCTGCGCCGCCCGGGGCCGCCGGGCGCGGCGACGGCGTCCTGCGGCTGCGGGTTCTCACGGGCTCCCATCGGCTGACCTCCCGACATACGGCACTCGCCTTGATGGCGGCTCCTGACTGTGCACGTCGGCCGCGGGCCGCGATAGATCTCCGTGGCGCTTCCACACGGAAAACCCATAAGTCGCCCGACGTGTGAAGCGCCGCGGGCCGCGGGCCGGTGAAAACTCGCGTGCGTGAGCGGGCCGGGCCCTGCGATCATTCCGGAATGTCCCACCTTCTGGAACCGCTGGTCGTCCGGCACACCCACCGCATCCCCCTGCCGACCGGCCCGGCGGGTCAAGGGGACGTCGCGGCACGGCAGTTCGACGCCGCGCTGATGTCGGTGGGCTTCAAGCTCTCGGCCGAACTGCTGGAACGGCTGTCGGGGCTGTCCGAGGGGACGGTCGTCGACCTCGCCGTCCGCACACTCGGCACGGTCCGCGAGATGGTCGGCGACCATGTCGCGCACAACGCGTACTTCATCGACTTCCCGGCCCATGTGCCGGACACCTTCGAGTTCTGGACGCGCTGCATCACGGAGGCGCTCGCCGACGACACGGCGCGCCCCGGGACGATCGCCCAGCTGGAGAGCGGCGTCGTCGACCTGCTCACGCTCCCCTCCTACGGCACCTACCGCCACACCCACGCCGAAATGCTCGCCCGCCACGACGAGTTGATCGCGGCGGCGGGCGACCGTATGACCGTCCTGCACCTGGGCGGCACGGCGGACGAAGAGGTCGGTGCGCTCTATCTGGCGCTGGCGGGCAGCAGCACCCCGCTGGGCGAGGACGGCCTGACCGACCTCGCGGCACTGGCCCGGCACTGTGTGAACGGCGCGCAGCCCGAGGCGATACCGGTCCGGGAGAACCGCGCCGTCGTCAACGAGGCCCGCCTCAGGGCCGGCGCCGGCCTCCTCCTGGACACCGTCACCGATGTGCTGAGGCTCGCCTGCGCGCTCTCGGACGGCGATGTGACGCTGCAGACCGCCACCCGGTTCAAGGGGCTGTCGCGTCCGGTGCGCCGCGCCCTGCTCGCGGGGCTGGACTCCGTCGTCGAGGCCTCCCCCGCCAAGCTCGCGGACGTCTCGGCGTGGCGCGAGGACTGGAAGCGGCTGGGTGAGCGCCTGCACCCGCACGAGTACCCCCAGTGGCCGCACGCCGCCGAGGTGTTCGCCGTCGCGCGCGGCGAGAAGCAGGCCCGTTCCCTCGACAGCCGGGTCGAGGAACTGCTCGCCATGCACGACGTCACGGGCGCGACGCAGCTGCTCAGGTCCGCGCCGGGCAAGCTGTTCCGCTCCCTGGACCGGCTGCTGCGCATGGCGCTGACGCAGGACGAGCGGGACGCGGTGGTCGCCGCCGCCGAGCAGGTCGCGCCCGGGGTGTCCGGCCGGGTCGTACTGTCGGTGCGCGAGCACTTCCACAACCGTGCCGGAGCCACCGGCGAGCGCCGTGTCTTCATCAACCGCCTCGGGCGCGCCTGGGTCACCGAGGACGAGCGGCCGCCCGTGCTGCCGCCGGAGCGGGGACGTCTGATCGCCGCGCTCGACGCCGAGATCCGCCGCCGACTCCCGGCCGCGCAGCGGGTGTTGGTCGACCCGGCCGTGCTCGACGTCGCGCTTCCGCTCAGCGGCAAGGCGACCACGGCGGGCCTCGGAGTGCTGCCGCGCGGCTCGGTCTCCCCCGTCGACGGCGAGCTGCTGCGGTTCTTCGTGTACTGGAAGGAGGCGCAGCAGCGCACGGACTTCGACCTGTCGGCGCTGATGCTGGACGAGCGGTACCGGACGGTGGCCTGGCTGTCCTACACCGCGCTCACCGAGCTGGAGGGCGAGCACTCGGGCGACATCACCGAAGCACCCGACGGCGCCTCGGAGTTCATCAACCTGCGCCTCGGCGCCGCACGCGGCACCTACATCGTGCCGCAGGTCAACATCTTCGCGGGTGAGGGCTTCGAGGAGGTCGAGGAGTCCTTCTTCGGCTTCATGCTGCGCGAGGGCGAGCAGCAGGGGCGTCCCTTCGAACCCGCCACGGTGCGTATGAAGTCGGAGCTGCGCGGGCCCGGCCGGGTCGCGCTGCCGCTCGCCTTCCGGCGTGCGGAGGACGGGAGTTGGACCGCCAAGTGGCTGCACCTGTACCTCAGGGGCACCCCGGCGGCCAACCGCGTCGAGGGCAACCGCGTCTCGGTCGCGACGCTGCTGCGCGGCATGGTCGAGCGCGAGTACCTGACGGTCGGCTACGTCACCGGACTGATGGCCGAGGGCGAGGGCCGCGGCGACGGCGGGACGAGCGTGGTGGTGTGGGACGGCGGGACGGTCCCCTCGGGTCCCGTCACCTTCATCGGGATGGAGCGCCCCGAGGGGCTGCACCCGGACTCCCGGGTCATCACCCCGGAAAATCTGCGCGACTTGATCCCGGAGTGACTGTTAGGGTTGCCGCAGGCGAGGCCATGGACGGGCTTCCTTCTCCAACCTCCTGAATCTAGTCCGTTCGCTCTCCTCACCGCTTGCTTCGACGCTCACTTCGCACCAGGGCCCCCGCGTCTCGACGCGCCGGGGCCCTTGGTCATGCGAGTGCCCTTCGCGCCGCCGCGAGGGCCTGTTCGGCGTAGCCGCGGCCGAAGAGGACGGCGTGCACCAGCAGCGGGAAGAGCTGATGGAGCCCGATGCGGTCCGCCCATCCGTCCGCGAGCGGGGCCGTGTGCCGGTAGCCGTCGAGAATGTTCTCCAGGTGCGGGCAGCCGAAGAGATGGAGCATCGCGAGGTCGGTCTCCCGGTGCCCGCCGTGCGCGGCCGGGTCGATCAGCCACACCTCGCCGTCGGCTCCCCACAGCACGTTGCCGCTCCACAGGTCACCGTGCAGCCGGGCGGGCGGTTCGGCGGGACCGGCGAGTTCCGGCAGCCGCTCGCAGACCCGCTCGACGGCGGCCGTCTCGGCGGGGCGGATCGTGCCCCGGTCGACCGCCGCACGCAGATACGGCAGCACGCGGTGCTCGGCGTACCAGTGGGGCCAGTCCGTGCCGGGGACGTTGCGCATCGGGGCGAGTCCGATGTACGCGTCGACCGGACCGCCCGGCGGCGGCGCGCCGAACGCGGGCGCCCCTGCGGCGTGCAGGGCGGCGAGCCGCTGCCCGAACCGCCGGGCCGCCCCTGCCGTCGGCCGGCCCTGTGCCACCAGGTCGGTCACCAGCCAGCGCGTCTCGTGTCCATGGACGTGCGGGGCGGGGACCGTGCCCGCCTCGGCCAGCCAGCGCAGCCCCGCCGCCTCGGCCCGCGCCGACCCGGGATCGTCGGCGCGCTTGACCATCACCGACCGGCCGTCGTCCAGGCGGACCTCGGCGACCGCACCGGAGAGCGGGCGTTCGCCGCGCACCGTACGGCCGGTGATCCGGGCGGCGACCGCGCCCGGCCCGTCCGTGTTCGGGTCCTCGTCCAACGGTCAGACCTCCTCGTCGCCCCCGTCGCTGTCGTCATGGGCGGCGTACGGATGGACGGACCGCTCGTCGCCGAAGGGGATGAACCAGTCCTGCACGGTCCCCTTGGCCTCGCCGTCCGCGACCGGGACGTACAGCCAGTCGTGGTCCATGTCCTCCCCCAGCCGGTCGGCGAAGACCTGCAGGGCCGTCTCAACCTCGTCGCTGAGCAGGTCGTAGAGATCGGCCGTCGCCTCGGCCTGGCCGACGAGGAACTTCAGCAGCAGTTCCTCGGCGACACAGCTGAGGCGGCCGAAGTGCGGCCGCATGAGGCGGTCCGTCATGCTGACGGCGGTGACGGTCAGCCGGCGCGCGAACAGGACCGTGTACTGCCGGGCGAACTGCGGGGGCAGCTCGTCGAGGATCATGAACGGCGCGTCGGTGTCCGCGACGGTGGGCCCTTCCTCCTCCAGCCCGGCGAGATCCGTGAACAGCTCGTCGATGAGGAGATCGACGGCGTGGACGACGGCGCCCGCCGCGAGCTCCGCGGCCTCACGGCTGACGATCCGCTTCTCCTCGTCGTCCGCGTAGCCGAAGGCCGCCGGCGGAAAGGCCTGCAGGGTGGGCGCGAGTGCGCGGAGCCTGCGCCGCATGCCGTCGACCTCTGCGTCGTCGCGGCGGCGGACGGTCTCGCCCGTCGGCCGGGCCTCGGCATGCCGACGGGCTCGTTCCGCGGGGTCCGACGGCGGGGCGTCGGGGCCGTCGGCCGCGTCGAGGCTCTCCTGCAGCAGTTCGGGGGCGAGATCCACTCCGCAGCGGGTGATCTCCCAGTCGGCGAGCGGCTCGGTCCGTTCCAGCACCTCAGCGACGACCTCGCGCGCGGCGTCCTCGGCGAACTCCAGCGCGGGGGCGTCGACGTAGAGCTTGAGCAGGGCTCCCTTGGGATGGACGGCGATGATGTCGTCGACCAGGTCGACCTCCATCCCGTCGGGACCCTCGATCGCCGCGATCGAATCGAGGCCTTTGCGCAGCAGGAAGACCACGCCCTCCCGCTGAAGAACGTCGAGTTCCGTGGCGCCCGCGGGGCGCTCCACGTCCACAGTCACCGCGTATGTCACACGATCATGGTGCCTGAGCGGGGGCGTCCTGCGGGCGGGAACCTGCGGGAACCCGTCCCGGGGGCGCTCTCCCGGCATGGGCTTTGCATGATCATGCGAGATGATGCATACTCTTCCTATGTCCAAGGTCCTCACCTCCCTTCCCGCCGGCGAGCGCGTCGGCATCGCCTTCTCGGGCGGCCTCGACACGTCCGTCGCGGTCGCGTGGATGCGCGACAAGGGCGCCGTCCCGTGCACCTACACCGCCGACATCGGTCAGTACGACGAGCCCGACATCGCCTCGGTGCCCGGCCGTGCGAAGACCTACGGGGCCGAGATCGCGCGTCTGGTCGACTGCCGTGCGGCACTGGTCGAGGAGGGCCTGGCCGCGCTCACCTGCGGCGCGTTCCACATCCGCTCCGGCGGTCGTTCCTACTTCAACACCACCCCGCTGGGCCGCGCCGTCACGGGCACGCTCCTGGTGCGGGCGATGCTGGAGGACGACGTCCAGATCTGGGGCGACGGCTCGACCTTCAAGGGCAACGACATCGAGCGGTTCTACCGCTACGGCCTGCTCGCCAACCCCCACCTGCGGATCTACAAGCCGTGGCTGGACGCGAACTTCGTGACCGAGCTGGGCGGCCGCAAGGAGATGTCGGAGTGGCTGGTCGCGCACGGCCTGCCGTATCGCGACAGCGCGGAGAAGGCGTACTCCACCGACGCCAACATCTGGGGCGCCACGCACGAGGCCAAGACCCTGGAGCACCTGGACACCGGCGTCGAGACCGTCGAGCCGATCATGGGCGTGCGGTTCTGGGACCCCGAGGTCGAGATCGCCGCCGAGGACGTGACGATCGGCTTCGACCAGGGCCGCCCGGTGACGATCAACGGCAAGGAGTTCGCCTCCGCCGTCGACCTGGTGATGGAGGCCAACGCCATCGGCGGCCGCCACGGCCTCGGCATGTCCGACCAGATCGAGAACCGCATCATCGAGGCCAAGAGCCGCGGCATCTATGAGGCCCCGGGCATGGCGCTGCTGCACGCCGCGTACGAGCGTCTCGTCAACGCGATCCACAACGAGGACACGCTCGCCCAGTACCACAGCGAGGGCCGGTGCCTCGGCCGCCTGATGTACGAGGGCCGCTGGCTGGACCCGCAGGCGCTGATGATCCGTGAGTCGCTGCAGCGCTGGGTCGGCGCGGCCGTCACCGGCGAGGTGACGCTGCGGCTGCGGCGCGGCGAGGACTACTCGATCCTCGACACAACGGGGCCGGCGTTCTCGTACCACCCGGACAAGCTGTCGATGGAGCGCACCGAGGACTCCGCGTTCGGCCCGGTGGACCGCATCGGCCAGCTCACCATGCGCAACCTCGACATCGCCGACTCCCGCGCCAAGCTGGAGCAGTACGCCGGGATCGGTCTGATCGGCACCGGCAGCCCCACCATCGGCGCCTCGCAGGCGGCCGCGACCGGGCTGATCGGCACGATGCCGGAGCTGCCGGAGGGCGGCGCCGAGGCCATCGCCTCCCGCGGCGAGGTCTCCGAGGAGGACGTGCTCCTGGACCGCGCGGCCATGGAGTCGGGGACGGACTGACGCTCCGGGGACGGACTGACGCTCCCGAGAGGGGGCTGGACTTCCACTTCCGCGGGAGGCCGGTGCGACGGTACGCATGCCGTCGCACCGGCCTTCTGCGCTGCCCGGACGCCCGGCCTTCCCGCTGCCCGGGCGCGGGTGGCCGTGCCGTCAGTACTCGGCCGTCGTGTGCAGGGCCCGCAGCACGTCGTCGTCCGTGAGCTGCTCGAACTCCTCGTAGCAGTTGCCCACGGCCATGAAGGAGGGCGGCTGTTGCAGGCACAGCACCTCGTCGGCCTCGGCCCGCAGCCGGTGCGTCGCGTCCGGTGAGCCGACCGGCACGGCCAGAACGACGCGGGCGGGCTGCCTGCGCCGTACGAAGCGCAGGGCGGCGCGGGCCGTCGACCCGGTCGCGAGCCCGTCGTCCACGACGATCACGGTCCGGCCGGTCAGGTCGGGTGCGGGGTGGCCCTGCCGGTAGAGGCGTTCACGGCGGTGGAGCTCCTCGCGTTCGCGCTCGACCACGGGGGCGAGCTCCGGTTCGCCGAGGCCCAGCTGGGCCAGGGCGCTCTCGTCGAAGAGGGGCTCGTCGTCGCCGACGATCGCGCCGACGCCCAGTTCCTCCTCGTACGGGACTCCGATCTTCCGTACGACCAGCACGTCGAGCGGGGCGCCGAGCGCCGCGGCCACTTCTTGGGCCACGGTGACACCGCCGCGCGGCAGGGCGAGGACCACGGGATCGGTCAGCATGCCCTTCTCCTGCTCGAACCGCAGCCGCCCGGCCAGTTCCCGTCCGGCTTGCTCACGGTCATGGAACTGCATCGCGGTCCCCACTCCTTTCCACGTCGTCACCCGCCCGCCACGAGCGGCGAGATCGCGCGTGGTGCCCGCGTAACCCGGCGTGCAATCGGTAAATCGGCGCGGTTCGTTCCGTCAGGTGCGGGCAGGATCACCCTCCGTCGCAAAGGGAGGTCGCATGGGGCAGCACGGGCCAGATATGGCCAGTTTCCGCCGCGCATAGTGTGCGGAGTGACATTGTTCAGTCACTGGGCGCTTCTAGCAGTGTCGAGTCTTTTCGATGACATTCGGGAGGGATGCGTGTGCTGAGACGTGAGACGCTCCGGCTTCCCCGGCATCCGGCCTCGGTCGGTTTCGCGCGGTACCGGGTACGGCAGCATCTGACAGCCTGGGGACACTGCAGGGGGGACGAGGTCACGGAGAGGGTCGTCCTGCTGGCCTCGGAGCTGGCGGCCAACGTCATACGGCACGGACCCATCCTTGAGCGCGAGTTCGAGCTGGCGGTGACGGCGCGGGCCGACGGCTCCTGTTTCATCGCGGTGTCCGAGGAGAGCCCCACGGAGCCCGTGCTGCGCGAGGAGCCCACACCGGAGGACGAGGAGGGCAGGGGCCTGCACCTCGTCGACCAGCTGGCGCAGACCTGGGGGGTGCGCAGCCGGGGGCGGAACGGCAAGACGGTGTGGGCGGTGGTCCGTCATCCCCGTCCGCGCACGGCGGCGGGCGTGCCGTCGGCCTAGCGCACATGCCGCACCCTGCCGCGCGCCGACCGCGGACGCCCACCCGGACCTCGCCGCCGCCTCACTGCCTCACTGCGTCAACTGCGGGTACAGCGCCGCCAGATCAGCGGCCAGTCCGGACTTGACCTGCCGCGAGACATCGTCGGCGAGCACTTCGTGCGCTCCCGACTCGATGCCGTCGAGCGCGAGCGCGGCGACGACGCCGGGTTCGGACTTGGGCGCGTCGATGTGGGTGGTCAGATCGGTGTCCACGTAGCCGACGTGCAGTCCGGTGACCGCGATACCGCGCGGCTGCAGCTCCAGGCGCAGGGAGTTGGTCTGCTGCCACAGGGCCGCCTTGGAGGCGCTGTAGGAGCCGGCGATGCCGAGCCAGGACAGCACCGAGTGGACGTTGAGGATGTGGCCGCCGCCGTTGCGCTCGATGACGGCTGCGAAGGCACGGGCCATCAGCAGCGGGCCGTAGAAGTTGATCTCGAACTCGCGGCGCACGTCGTCCACCGGGGTGTCCAGGAAGGTTCCGCCGACCGAGGCCCCGGCGTTGTTGATGAGCACGGTGACGTCCTGAGCGGCTGCGGCGGCGGCCGCCACCGACTCCGGATCGGTGACCTCCAGGGCCAGCGGAACGGCGTCGGGGTGCGTCACCGTCCGCGGATCACGTGCGGTGGCGTACACCTTGCCCGCCCCGCGGGCGTAGAGCTCCTCCACCAGAGCCTTGCCGATGCCCCGGCTGCCGCCGGTGACGAGTACCACTGCGTCCTTGATCGCGGTCATGGCTGTTCCTTCCACGTCGGAAAACCGATCGGTTTCCACCATCGTAAACCGATCGGTTTCCGGCGCTCAACCCCGCGCCGGTGACTCCTGACACAGTCGGGTCAGCCGTCACACAGTCAGGTCAGCCGTCCGCCTTTCCATCGCGCACCGCGGCGCGCTGTTCGAGCCACGTGAGGACCGCCTCGCACCACTGGAGGTTGCCGCGCTCGAAGGCGATCCCGCCCTGGAGGGTGAGGTAGGGGCCGATGCGCTCGGCGGTGGCCAGGTACTCCTCCTCGCTGCGGCCGTCGAGCATGCGCTCCTGCATACGGTGGTAGCGGGCCAGCTTGGCGGTGGACCGCTCCTGCCGCTCGGCGACCGCGGCCCGTACGACCTCGAACTCCTCGGTGTCCCCGATGTCGACGCACTGCACCTTGACCATCAGCTCGTCCCGGATCGCAGGCGGCTTGGCCGGCGCCCTGCCGACGTAGTCGCGCAGCACCCGAAGTCCGGCGTCGGTGAGGGAGAAGAGGCGCTTGTTGGGCCGCCGCTCCTGCTGGACGACCCGGGCGGAGACCAGCCCCTCCTTCTCCATCCGCTCCAGCTCCCGGTAGAGCTGCTGGGGGGTGGCCATCCAGAAGTTGGCGACCGATGCCTCGAAGCCCTTCGCGAGGTCGTACCCCGACGCCTCGCCCTCCAGGAGCGCGGCCATCACCGCGTTGCGCAGAGCCATTGGCCCAATTTATCAGCGTGTTGATTAATCAATGGGGTGACTAGTGGGGTCACTGATCGGCAGCAGCTCGGGACGTTTCGCCTGCCGTCCGTCGCCGGACGAGCGGCCGCGCAGGCGCCGCACGAGCCAGGGCCCCAGGAAGGTGCCGGCCCACCGCAGTTCGGCGCCCACGGCCCGCAGGCCCGTGCGGGCCGTCGGGTCGGGCGGCAGGGGGTGGGTCCAGCTGTCGTCACTGCCGGGCAGTTCGAGGGCGTGGGCGACCGCGGCGGCGATGAGGGCGTGGCCGCGCGGGGCGGCATGCAGCCGGTCGGCGCTCCAGATCCGCGGATCGGTGACCACCGGGTACGGCGCCGAGTCGACCACTGCGACGCCGTGCCGCGCGGCCGCCTCCCGGATACGGGCGTTGAGGGCGACGACGCGCGGGGCGAGCGGCCGGGCCAGCGGGGCGATCCGGCCGATGTCGGGGAAGGTCAGCGTCGCGACGCGGGCCCCTTGTGCGGTGAGCGCGGCGAACATCGCCTCCAGATGACCGGCCACCTCGTCCGCGTCGAACCGGCGCCGCAGCACGTCGTTCACCCCGGCGACGACCGTCGCGAGATCGGGCCGCAACGCCAGTGCGGGCGCCAGCTGCCGGGCACGCACCTGCCCGGCCAGCAGGCCGCGCACGGCGAGATTGGCGTACCGCAGGTCCGGGTTGTCCCGGGCGATCAGCTCGGCGAGCCGGTCCGCCCATCCCCGCAGCCCGCGCACCTCGTCACCGTCACCGAGTCCTTCGGTCTGACTGTCGCCCAGGGCGACGTAGCGCAGATACCCACCACCTGCCACGGATCGACCGCCTTCCGCCCCGTCGCGCATCCACCTGGCCCACTTGTTACCTATTCACATTGTTGACTATAACGTAGGCTCCGGACCATGCCTGCGCATCGCATGATCGACGTGAACGGGATCCGGCTGCACATCGCCGAGCACGGCGAGGGACCGCTGGTCGTGCTGCTGCACGGCTTTCCGGAGTCGTGGCACTCCTGGCGGCACCAGTTCGGTCCGCTGGCGGACGCCGGATTCCGCGTGGTCGCCCCCGACCAACGGGGGTACGGGCGCAGCGACCGACCGGCCGATGTGAGCGCCTACAGCATCCTCCATCTCGTCGGTGACGTCGTCGGGTTGATCCATGCGCTGGGCGAGGAACAGGCGTACGTGGTCGGCCACGACTGGGGCGCTCCGGTGGCCTGGCACTCCGCGCTGCTCCGTCCGGACGTCGTGCTCGGTGTGGCCGGTCTGAGCGTGCCGCCGCCCTTCCGCGGCGCGCAGCCGCCGCTGGCCGTCATGGACCGGAGGTTCGACGGCCGCTTCTACTGGAACTACTTCAACCGGCCCGGTGTCGCCGACGCCGAGTTCGCCCGGGACACCCGCACCACCCTGCGGAAGTTCTTCTTCATGGCCTCGGGCGACGCTCCCGGCGCGGTCGGGGTCGAACGGATGCTGGTCGAGGACGGCCGGGGCTGGCTGGAGAGCGTGCCGGACCCCGAAATCCTGCCCCCGTGGTGCACCGAGGACGACCTCGACGCGCTCACCGAGAGCTTCTCCCGGGGCTTCACCGGTGCCCTCAACTGGTATCGCAACCTCGACCGCAACTGGGAGCTGACCGCCCCCTGGCACGGCGCCGTCGTGACCAGGCCCGCGCTCTACGTCTACGGCGACCGCGACCCGGTGCCCGCCTTCCCCGGCACGCCCGACCTCATCGCCGCACTGCCTCGCCTGATGCCGAGCCTGCGCCGCAAGCCGATCGAGCTCGCGGGCTGCGGCCACTGGACCCAGCAGGAACGCCCCGACGAGGTCAACACAGCCCTCCTCGACTTCCTCACCGAACTGCGGGGCTGAACACCCCGCAGAACACGGTCACTTGACCGCGGAGGGCCGACTCCGGCTCAGTGCACGGACAGCCCGCCGTCCACGAAGAGCGACTGCCCCGTGATGTAGGCGGAGGCGTGGCTCGCCAGGAAGACGGCCGCGCCGGCGAAGTCCTCGGCCAGGCCGTTGCGTCCGACCATGGTGCGGGCGGCCAGCTCCGCGACCTTCTGGGCGTCGGACGACAGGCGGGCGTTGAGGGGTGTCATCACGAAACCCGGCACCAGCGTGTTGCAGGTGACGCCGTGCGGCGACCACGCCTCCGCCTGGGAGCGGGCCAGGGACTCCAGTGCCCCCTTGGACACGCCGTAGGCCCCGCTCTGCACGAACGCCCGGTGCGCCTGCTGGGAGGTGACGTGGATGATCCGTCCGAAGCGCCGCTCGGCCATGCCGGGACCGAACCGCTGCCCCAGCAGGAAGGGCGCCTCGAGGTTGACCGCCATCGTGGTGTCCCACACGTCCTCGCCCAACTCCCCCAGCGGCGGACGCAGGTTGATCCCCGCGCTGTTGACGAGGATGTCGGGCTCCCCGAAGACCTCCACCGCCTTCTCCGCCGCCGTGCGCACGCCGTCACGGGAGCCGAGGTCGGCGCTCACCCAGGCCGCCCGGCAGCCGTCGGCCGTCAACTCCTCGACCGTGGCGGCCAGTTCCTCCTCCCGGCGGGCCACCACCACGACGCTCGCGCCGGCCCGGGCGAGGGCTCCGGCGATGGCGCGGCCGATCCCGGAGCTGCCGCCGGTCACCACGGCCACCCGGCCGTCCAGCGAGAACAGGGCGGAGAGATACGTCTGCGAGGTCATGCCCGCACCCTAGGTCAGGTGGCGGTGTGCCCGAAGATCAGGTGGCGGTGTACCCGAGCTGGCGCCTCATGTACGGCGTCATCAGCGTCTTCGCCTTGGCGAGCACGGACGTGCGGCCGCCGAGGACCGCGCTCTCGCCGCCCGGCACGGGCAGCAGGGTCAGCCCGTCGGCCGCGCCGAAGGGGACGATGAGCGGGGTGCGGTGCATCGGCCGGTACAGGCGGGGCTGCTTGCGGTGCTTGCCCGCACTGGTCAGATGCGCCCGGATGTTCCAGGCGGCGAGATCGGCCTGGGCCAGCGCGGCCGGGGTGATCTTGAGCTCGGTGGCGTCGTTCACATCGCCGACCGCGAACACGTCGAGGTGCCCGTCGACCCGCAGCGCCCGGTCGACCCTGACGTGCCCGGACGCGTTCAGCCAGGCACCGTGTCCGCCGAGGCGCAACCAGAGCGTGTTGGGCGTGGTGCCCGTCGCCCAGAAGGACAGGTCCGCCTCGATGATGTTGCCGCGCGCGTCGCGATAGGTGCCGAAGTCATGGCCGGGCGACATGAACGAGTCGAGCCGTACGTCCACGTCGTGCGCCTCCAGCCAGGCCCGCGCCTTGCGTCCGGCCCGTTCGACACCCGTGTTGTGCAGCAGCACCGATCCGGAGTGGGCGAGGGTGACGCGGGCGTCGGGCCGGGCCAGGCGTATCTCGGCGCTGAGTTCGACGCCGGAGGGGCCGCCGCCCACGACGAGGACGTGGTCGGCTTCGGCGATCTTGCGCTGGTGCCCTGCGAGGGCCTTCACCGCCTCGTCCGCGGTGGTGCCGGTGAAGCGGGCCGGCTCCGGGTAGTCGGCGCCGCTGGCGATCACCACCACGTCGTACGGCAGCCTCTCCCCCGTCGCCAGCGCGACCTGCCGTGCTTCGGTGTCGATGCGGACCGCTTTGCCGACGACCACACGGCCGTTGTGCAGCAGCCGGTCGTAGGGGATGAAGGGGGTCACCGACCATTCCGGGCGAACTCCCGCGCGCAGGGAGGAGATCCTGTGGAAGAAGACGTCCTTGCGGTCCACCAGCGTCACGCGCGCCACCGAGTCCAGCCGTCGCGCCAGCCGGACACCCGCGTAGCCGCCGCCGATCACCACCACGTCGCCGTCGTGCACCACGCGTCTCCTGTGCCTGTGGGGGGAGAGCGACGCGATGCGTGTTTCTTTTCCTGCTTCCTCCGCCGCTCGAATCTGCCGACGAGATTAGCGCTTGAAACCTAAAGTTAACCGTGAGGTGTGTGCGCATTCCGTGAAGTGTGTACAGAGGCGGCGGAGTTCAGTCGGGCAGCAGTTCAGTCCGGCAGTCGCTCCAGCGTGGCCGCGATGCCCGCCTGGTCGACGGTGTCGAGGAGTGCCTGGCCGATGACCGAGCCCGGTTCGCGGGCCGGAAGCACCAGGCCGATGCGCTCCGTGCGGACCGGGCGCACCAGCGGCACGGCGCGCATGCCCGGGGGGACGCCGAAGACATGGAGCCAGGCGTGCGGCACGATGCTCGCCCACTGGCCGGACCTGACCTGGGCGAACAGCGAGGCGATCGAGTCGGTCTCCACCCGCGGGGTCACCGAGGCGCCCACCGCCTCGAACGCCGCCTCCAGGACCTGACGCCCCTGCATCCCGGGATGCAGCAGACACAGGGGGTACTGGGCCGCCTCCTCCCAGGAGATCTCGGTGGGGCCGGCGTCGCGGTCGGAGCGCTGGATCAGCAGGACGTAGCGCTCGCGGTACAACGGGACGAACTTGAAGTCCTGTTCCACGACGGTGCTGTGGTAGGTGACGGCGGCGTCGAGTTCGTACGTCCGGAGCCGGTTCACGATGTCCACGGACTGCAGGTCCGCGAACACCTGCACCGTCGCGAGCGGGTTGGCGGCGCAGAACGGCTGGGTCAGCAGGGCGACCGCCGTGGCCGCGGTCGGCACGGTCCCGATGCGCAGCCGCCCGCTGAGCCCGGCCTGCAGGGCCTGGATCTCGTCCTGCATGGCGTCGCGGTCGGCGAGGATGCGCTGCGCCCACACGACCACGCGCTCGCCCTCGGGCGTGAAGCCGTCGAATCTGCGGCCCCGCCGGACGAGGGGGATGCCGAGCTCCTCCTCCAGTTTCCGGATGCCCTCGGACAGGGCCGGCTGGGAGACGTAGCAGGCCTGTGCCGCCCTCGCGAAGTGGCGGGCTCGGGCGAGGGCGACGAGGTATTCGAGTTGGCGCAGCAGCACCCTGTCATGATCCCTCGTGCCCTGGCGTCCGGCGCCGGTGGCGTCGATCACGCTGCGGTGATCGGCGCTGCCTGTCAGGCGATAAGAACTTCCGTTTTGACCTGGCCCGACGGGCTGCCGAAGAGTGGCGGGGACGGAGAGGGCGTGGTGTTCGATGCGGGACTTCGAGGAAGACGGAGCGGACGAGGGCGAGCTGTCGGTCTCGGCCCCCAAGACCTGGGCCACCGGCGCGCCCGCGGTCGCCCACGCGCTGCAGTACGCGCTGGGTCAGACCTCGCCGCGGCGCACCGCGCTGACCCTGCTCAACGTCAACCAGGCGAAGGGCTTCGACTGCCCCGGCTGCGCCTGGCCCGACCCCGGCCCGGGCCATCGCCACCTCAACGAGTACTGCGAGAACGGCGCGAAGCACATCAGCGACGAGGCCACCTCCCGGCGGGTGACGGCGGAGTTCTTCCGGCAGTACTCGGTCGACGAGCTGAGCCGGAAGTCGGATCACTGGCTCAACCAGCAGGGCCGGCTGACCGAGCCGATGGTGCTGCGCGAGGGCGCGACCCACTACGAGCCGATCGGCTGGGACGAGGCCCTGGATCTGCTCGCCCGCGAACTGCGCGCCCTCGACCACCCCGACGAGGCGCTGTTCTACACCTCCGGCCGGCTCGCCAACGAACCCGCCTTCCTGCTCCAGCTGTTCGCGCGCGCCTTCGGCACCAACAACCTCCCCGACTGCTCCAACATGTGCCACGAGTCGAGCGGTTCGGCCCTCGGCGAGACTCTGGGCATCGGCAAGGGCAGCGTGAGCCTGGACGACCTCTACGACTGCGATCTGGTCTTCGTCGTCGGGCAGAACCCCGGAACCAACCACCCGCGCATGCTGTCCGCGCTGGAGGAGACCAAGCGGCGCGGCGGCCGTGTCGTCGCCGTCAACCCGCTGCCCGAGGCCGGGTTGCTGCGCTTCAAGCACCCGCAGAAGGTGCGCGGCGTCCTCGGCCGCGGCACCGACATCGCCGACCAGTTCCTGCAGATACGGCCCGGCGGCGACCTCGCCCTGTTCCAGGCGCTGAACCTGCTGCTGGTCGAGGCCGAGGACAAGGAGCCCGGCACCGTCCTGGACCGGGAGTTCATCGAGGCGCACACCACGGGCTACGACGCCTTCGTCGAGCACATCCGGCAGACGTCCTGGGACGCCGTGCTGGACGCCACCGGACTGAGCCGGGACGAGATCGAGCAGGTGCACGAGCGGGTACTGGCCAGCCGCGGCGTCATCGTCTGCTGGGCGATGGGCCTGACCCAGCACAAGCACGGCGTGCCGACCATCCGCGAGATCGTCAACTTCCTTCTGCTGCGCGGCAACATCGGCCGTCCGGGCGCGGGCGTCTGCCCGGTGCGCGGACACAGCAATGTGCAGGGCGACCGCACCATGGGCATCTGGGAGCGCATGCCGCAGGCGTTCATGGACCGGCTCGGGGCCGCGTTCCACTTCACCCCGCCGGCCAGGCACGGCCTGGACTCGGTCGACTCCATCCGCGCCATGCGCGACGGGCGGGCCAAGCTCTTCGTCGGCTTCGCGGGCAACTTCGTACGGGCCACGCCCGACAGCGAGACCACCGAACGCGCCCTGCGCAACTGCCGTCTGACGGCGCACATCTCGACGAAGCTCAACCGGTCGCACGCGGTGTGCGGACGCACGGCGCTGATCCTGCCGACACTCGGCCGCAGCGACCGGGACGTGCAGGCGGGCGGCGAGCAGTTCATGACGGTCGAGGACTCCATGAGCGAGGTGCACGCCACGCGCGGCCGGCTCGCGCCCGCCTCACCGCACCTGCTGAGCGAGGTCTCCATCATCACCCGCCTCGCCCGCCGGGTCCTCGGCTCCCAACCGGACATCCCCTGGGCAGAGTTCGAAGCCGACTACGACCTCGTGCGCGACCGCATCGCCCAAGTCGTCGACGGGTTCCACGACTTCAACGAGCGGGTACGCCGGCCCGGCGGCTTCCGTCTGCCGAATCCGGTGAACGAGCGGGTGTTCCGCACGCCCAGCGGCAAGGCCGTCTTCAGCGTCAACGACTTCACGATGCTCCGGGCGCCGAAGGGCCATCTCGTGCTGCAGACGCTGCGTTCGCACGATCAGTGGAACACGATCCCCTACGCGATGGACGACCGCTACCGCGGCATCAAGGGCGGCCGCCGTGTCGTCCTGGTCAACCCGGCCGACCTCACCGACCTCGGCCTCGCCGACGGCAGCCTCGTCGACCTGGTCAGCGTCTGGTCCGACGGCTCGGAGCGCCGGGCGGACGGCTTCCGCGCGGTCGGCTACCCCACTCCCCCGGGCTCGGCCGCCGCGTACTACCCGGAGACCAACGTCCTGGTGCCGCTCGACAGCGTCGCGGACATCAGCAACACCCCTACGTCGAAGAGCGTGATCGTCCGCCTGGAGCGGGCGACGGAGCGGACACCGGCCTGAACGGTGCGAACACCGGCCCGGCGGGAGTCGTACGTCACGACGACCGGTCCTCCAGCAGGTCGTGCGCCCTGCGGACGGCGTCGCGCTCCCAGCGCAGCTGCTTGTCCAACTCGGTCCGGTGCTCGGTGACGAGCCGGTTCTGGATGCGCACGTCGATGGCGTGCACGGCAGGGACATAGCCGGTCCGCTGCTTGCAGCGGGCGTCCGCGACGGCGGCCCTGCGCTCCGCGGCGGACGGCTCGGTCGTGTCGCGGTGCTGCCCGGTCAGCCGGGCCTTCAGCTCCTGGTCGGTGCGGTCGCTGCCGGTCACGGCGTCCTGGGGGGTGGCGTAGTGGTAGCCCGCCGTCCGCATACAGCCGGACCACGCCTGGTCCGCCTTCTTCCACGCCGGGTCCCGCATGCCCTGCTGGAGGCTCCTGGTCTCCAGTTCCAGCACCGGGTTCCTGCGATCCCGGGGGCTCGTCCCGTAGATCGCGCGGTCCGCCTCGCCGAGACAGCCGTGCTCCGGAATGCGGTGCCCGTGCACGGACTTGGGGTCGTCGCCGACGAACTCGCCGGTGAGCGCGAGATATTGGGGCAGGGTCCACTTCCGCTTCGGATGGCGGCGCTCGTAGTCCGCCTGCGCCCCGTGATAGCCGTGCCGCTCGGCCTCCTTCGGGTCCTGGATGCCGTAGCGGAAGTCGTCCGAGGTGTACACGGCCATGGTCAACACCCCTGTGCCGGACGGGCGTTGAGGCCATGCGGGCACCGGGTCGAGGTCGAGGTTCCTCAGGCCGCCGAACCCGAGGCGGACCATGCACTCCCGGCCGAGCGTCCACCGGGCCCGCTCGATCGTACGGCCGTCCTCGTCCGGCAGGTCGTACGCGGCCAGTGGCTGGAAGGCCGGGTCGTTCGACGAGGCGGGCCGTCCGTGGGACGCGGGCGGACCGGACTGCCGCCCGCATCCCACGAGGACGAGTGCCGAGGTCAGGGTCACCAGGAAGGGGACCGCCAGGAGAGGGACGGCTCTGCGCATCGGCCCAGCCCATCAGGGGCCGGGATCAACCACTGTGGCGGAGGCCACAGTTCCGGGTCACAGGCGGATCACAGCTCCCGCGCCCCCCCTGAATGCGTGGTCGCGAGCGCCCCGCAGCCGGGCGTCAGGCGTCCAGGTTTTCCGCGTAGTGCCGGTAGCCGTGCCGGCTGCGGTGCAGCTCCCACAGTGTGTCCGCGAGGACGGCCGGGTCCTTCCTGGGGTGCCCGGGGACGATCGCGCCGGGGATGATCAGCTGCGCGACATGGATGCCCTCGGCGGCGAGGGTGTCGTGCAGCAGATGGCCGTACGCGCTCTCCGCGGCGAAGGCGACGGAGGTGCCGGCCCGGTCGGGGTGCGGGACGACGGCACTGCCGCCGTTGACGAACAGCACGGTGCCGCGGCCCAGTGCCCGCATGCCGGGCAGTACCTGCTGGACGGCGGCGACCGGCCCGTAGACGGAGAACTCGATCGGTCCGACGAGGTCGGTGTGCGTGGTCTCCAGCACCGGCAGCATGAAGTCGCGCTGCGGGACCGGGCTGTACTGCAGCACCTCGATCGGGCCGAGCTCCGTATGGGCCGTGTCGAGGGCGGCCGCGAGGGCCTTGGGGTCGCGTACGTCGGCGGCGAAGCCGCGTGCCGTGACGCCGGCGGCGGTCAGCTCCTCGGCGAGCGCGCGGGTGCGTTCGTGGTTGCGGGAGACGAGGGCCACGTCGAATCCCTCGCGGCCGAAGCGGCGGGCGACGGCGGCGCCGAGGCCCGGTCCGGCTCCGATGACGGCGATGGTGGTCATGGTCGGTCTCCCTCGGTCCGGGCGGTCACTTGGTCCGGGCGGTCACTTCTGACACCCGTCCAGCACACCACGTACGGCACCGGCGCGCCTGCCCCTCGCAGTCGTACGCTCAGCCGAGGACAGCCGGCTTCAGTACGTCCTCGCACCAGCGGCGGAAGCTGGTCGGCGTGCTCGACCGGTCGGTGCGGGTCACGGCGTTGTCGAGCCCTGCATCCTTGGCCAGCATCATGTCCAGCATTCCCTGCGCCATGGCCTCGGACGAGCCGAACTGCAGCAGCCGGTCCCTGAAGTCCGCGCCCGGCACCTGCTGGAAGCGGACCGGCCGCTCCAGGACCTCGGACATGATCTCCGCCATCTCCGCGAAGGACAGGTCCTCCGGCCCCAGCACGGGTACCTCCTCGACACCGGTCCAGCCGTCGTCGAGCAGCAGGTCAGCGGCCACGGCGGCGATGTCGTCGATGGCACAGGTGGGCATCTTCCGGTCGCCGGAGACGGGCGAGGTGAACATGCCCCGGCTCCTGATCAACTCGGTCTGGCGCAGCAGGTTCTCCATGAAGGAGGGCATCACCAGCGCCCGGTGGTGCACGCCCGTTGCGGCCAGCAGGTCGTCCAGGGCGAGCGACGCGGTGACGGGTCCGGCGTGCTCGGCCTGCGGCGTTCCGCGGCCGAGGGCCGAGACGGACACGACCCGCTCGACGCCGTGGGTCCTCAGGGCGTCGAGCGCCGGGCGGCTGAAGCCGGCGTACGCGTCGTCGACGCTCGGGGCCTGCGGGATCGGGGGTACCAGCCAGAACAGCGTGTCCGCCCCGGCGAACGCCTTGGCGATCACATCGGGGTCGCCGTGCGAGCCCTCGACGATCTGGACCCGGTCCCGCACGGCGGCGGGCAGCCGCGACGCGTCGCGCACGATCACCCGTACCGGCGCATCGGCGGCCAGCAGACGGTCGAGGGTACGGCGGCCGATCTGGCCGGTCGGAGTGGTGAGAACGATCATGAAAGTGGCCCCTTGGAGGAGTGCTCGCTGATGACGTTCCTCAGTCAACTCCCGGCGCCCACGGACCTGAAGGACCGATCGGATCACCACTGATACCGTGGAGGTATGAGTGATCTGGAGGTCAGGCAGCTCCGGTATTTCGTCGCCGTCGCCGAGGAACTGCACTTCGGACGCGCGGCGGACCGGCTGGGCATGGCACAGCCCCCGTTGTCCCGCGCGATCCGCGAGATCGAGCGGCAACTGGGCGTGACGCTTCTGGAGCGTACGACGCGCCGGGTCACCCTCACCTCCGCCGGCGAGGTCCTGCTGCGCGACGCCCGCACCGCACTCGACGCGGTCACCGCAGCGGGCCGCCGGGCCATGCATGCGGGACGGCCCGAGCCCACGCTGCGGCTGGCGATGAAGGCCGACTACGACGGAGGTCTGCTGCCGCAGATCCTGGCCGCGTACCGCACCGAACCGGCCGCTCTTCCCCTGGAGTTCGTCCTCGGCGGACGCGATCAGCAGGAACCGGCGCTGCGCGACGGGCGCGCGGACATCGCGCTGCTGCCGCGGCCGTTCGACGACCGCGGCCTCGACGTGGAACCGCTGCTGACCGAGCCCCGCCTGCTCGCCGTCGCCGCAGCCGATCCGCTCACCGCACATGAGCGACTGCACCTGGCCGATCTCAAGGGCCGGTTCCTGCCGGACGGACGCGCCGCGGACCGGGAGGACCTCCCGCCGGTCCGCACGACCGGGCCCGGCGCCGACGGACGGCCGGCGCGGCAGCCCCGTCAGCTGGACCTGGCGCAGATCTTCAACCTCGTCGAGCTGGGCGACAGCGTCTGGTTCCCACCGGTGTCGGTCGTCCGGCGCCACCCGCGCCCGGGTATCGTGCACCGGCCCGTCGTCGACCTCCCCCCTCTCGAACTCGCACTGGCCTGGCCCCAGGAGTCCCGCTCCCCGGCCGTCGCCGCGTTCGTCCGCACGGCGTGCGAAGTCGCGGCGACGGCTCAGGTCACTGCCACTGCCACGAGCACGGCCACGGCCACCTGAGCGAGCCGGGGCCGAGCGGCTCAGCGGCTCAGCGGCTCAGCGGCTCAGCGGCGGACGCGGTAACGGATGTGAGTGGCCTCCGGGGTGTCGATCACCCGGACGATCTCCAGCTCGATCTCCTTCGTCAGGACGTCGAACAGCCGTCGCCCGCGACCGAGCAGCACGGGAATCTGGTGGATCTGCACCTCGTCCAGCACACCGGCCTCCAGCGCGCGTTGCGCCGTGTACGCGCCGCGCACCTGTACGTCCTTGCCCCCGGCGGCGGCCTTGGCCTGTGCCATCGCGCTCTCGATCCCGTCGAGCACGTACGTCACCAGCGGGTAGCCCCAGCGGGCGGCCGGGCCCGGCGGACGGTGGCTGGGCACGAAGATGGGCAGGCCTCCGTGATCGCCGCCCCAGTGGTCCATGAGTTCGGCGGTCCGCCGCCCCGCGAGCACCGCACCGGCCGCCGTCCATTCGTCCCGGAAGCCGGCCGCCACCTCGTACAGCCGGCCGGAGTCCTTTTCGGCCTCGGACCACTTGTGCAGCCGCTCGCCGTCCTCGCCGCCGAGGAAGTCGTCGGAGTCGGCGACGTACCCGTCGAGGGACACCGACATGTCGAGTACTGATGTGGACACTTCTGCCTCCTGGTGATGTCGCTGTCGTTCGCTGTCATCCCACTGTGCTGAAGACCGGTGCCGGCGCCATTACTCATCGGCCCGGCATTCGCCCGTTCGGGCGCGAGGGGGCGGCCCGGATTCGGGTGATGTCAGGAAGCCCGCCCGCCGAACTGCCAGTCATGGACCTCGATGTCGGCGTAGCGGTCGGCCGTCAGGACGGCGCGTGCCGCGTCCGCGTCCCGGGCTCGCAACAGGACTGCCGTGCCGAGCCAGGTGGCGCCGTCGTCGGACAACAGGGGTCCGTACGCGATGAGTTCGTCCTTGGCGGGTGGTACGGCGAGGTCGGCGCCCGTACCCGAGCCGAGGCCGAGTACGAGGTAGCGGTTGCCGCCCTCTCGGCCGCCGGGGAAGTCCCACATGGTGCGTCCGAGCAGGTTGCGCCAGCGGCGCAGCAGCACGTCACGGTACACACCGGCCTGGTAGTTGGGCTCGTCGAAGGCGAACGCGCGGGCCGCGTCGGGGCCGGGCAGGTCGACGATGTGCACACTGCCGGTGGGTGCCTCGCCGCCGTCGTGGAAGGTCGGCCCGCGCGCGATCATCTCCGCTCCGTACCGGTCCATGTAGGCCCAGTGCTCCTCCAGCAGTTCGTCGCGCAGCGCCACTGATCCGACCCGGTCACGGTGGTAGCAGAAGTACTCCATGACCGGACCCTTCCTCACGCGGGGCGGTGGCTCAACCGACTTCTCGGCCCACCTGCTGCCGGCCGACGCGCCGCTCAGCGGGCCGCGAGGAGGCCGTCCACCAGGGCCCGTAGACCGTCCAGGTAGGTGTCCTCGGCGGTCAGCGGCGCCCACCGCTGCGCCACCTCGGACAGGCGGGGCAGTTCGTCCGGGTCGAGGGCGGCGAAGACCTGGTCCCGGTAGGTGGGACCGTCGTCGGTCCTACGACGCCGAGCCGCCGTCGCCCGGATCATGATCTCTCCGGCGGTGTAGTACCAGATCGCACGATAGCCGTGCACGGCCCGCTCGGGCGACAGGCCGCCCGCGACCAGTCCGTCGACGATCTGCTCGACGAACCACAGGGCGGACGCGGACATCAGATCGTCGGCGGTCAGCACCTCCACGATCCATGGGCAGTCGGCGAGCGCCTCGTGGATCGCAGCAGCGGCGGCGACGACCCGCTCACGCGGCTCGTCGGGCACTTCGGGCCGGCGCAGCGTCCGCACGGCGTAGTCGTCCAGCAGCAGGACGAGCAGCTGGTCCTTATTGCGCACGTGGTGGTAGAGCGCCATCGGCGTACTGCCGATCTCGGTGGCCAGCCGCCGCATGGTCAGCCGGTCCACCCCTTCCGCGTCGACGATCCTGCGGGCCGCCGCGACCATCTCCTCACGGGAGATACGGGGAGGTCGGCCCAGGGTTCTGCGCGGTGCGGGGGGTTGCGGCATGCCCTCATCCTCCCAAAAGAAGTCGACAGGGACGACACCCCCGGGCTACTTTTCTTACATGTATAGAAACTCACGAGGGCGTCCCGGAGTGGTGCTGGCGGCCGTGGCCGTCGCCCAGTTCGCCGTCGCCCTGGACCTGTCGGTGGTCAACGTCGCACTGCCCGCGATGCGCACGGCCCTGGGCTTCGATGCGCTCGGGCTGTCATGGGTGGTGCATGTCTACGCGCTCACGCTGGGCGGATTCCTGCTCCTGGGCGGCCGCGCATGCGATCTGTACGGCCGACGCCGACTGTTCGTGCTCGGCCTGATCGCGTTCGGGCTGTGCTCGCTGGCCGGCGGCCTTGCCCAGGCGCCCTGGCAGCTGATCGCCGCCCGCGCCGGTCAGGGCGTGGGCGCCGCCGCGGCCACCCCGGCCACGCTCGCGCTGCTCACCACCACCTTCACCGAGGGCCCGCAGCGCGTACGAGCGCTCGGAGTGTGGAGCGGGGTGAACGCCGCGGGCGGAGCGCTCGGCGTGCTCGCGGGCGGCCTGCTGACCCAGTACGCGGGCTGGCGCTGGGTGATGCTGATCAATCTGCCCATCGTGGCGGTGGCCCTCGCACTCGCCCTGGCGGGCGTGCCCGTCGAGACGCACCCCGCCCGGCGCGAACGGCTGGACGTGCTCGGCGCCGTCCTGGCGACCGGCGGGGTCGGGCTGCTGGTGCTCGGTGTCGTACGCACCGACGCCGTGGGGTGGGGGTCACCCGCCACCGCGGCGATGCTCATCGCGGCGGCCCTCCTCCTCGGCGCCTTCGTCTACGTCGAATCCCGGGTCTCCGCACCGCTGTTGCGGCTCGGTCTGCTGCGCAGCCGCTGGGTCGCGGGCGCGAACGTTCTGGTGTTCTTCTCCACCGCCGGGCAGTTCGCGGCGTTCTACTTCGTGTCCCTGTACATGCAGCAGGTGCTGGGCATGGGCGCCGCCGCGACCGGCGCGGCGTTCCTGCCCTTCTCGGTGAGCCTGATCGCGGGCAGCGTCGTCGCGACCCGTGTCACCGCGGCCCGCACCCCGCGTGCGTCGCTGGTGCCCGGCGCCCTGCTGGCCGCCGCGGGGCTGGCCTGGTTCGCCTTCATCAGTCCTGACGGCGGCTTCCTCACCGACGTACTCGGCCCCTGCCTGGTCACCGGCGTCGGCGTCGGACTCGTCATCGCCCCGATCGTCGCCGCCGCGACCACGGGTGTGGCCCCGCGCGAGGCCGGCATGGCCTCCGGCCTGATGAACAGCTCCCGTCAACTCGGCGGCTGCATCGGCCTGGCCGCCCTGGCCACCGTCGCCGCACACCACACCGGCACGGCCACCACCCCCGCGGCACTCAACGACGGCTACGCCCTCGGCCTCGCCATCGCCGCCGCCCTCTTCGCGGTCGCGGCGGTCGTGGCGATCGCCGTACTCCCCCGACGCGGGACCGGGACGCCGGGGCGGGGATCCACGGCTCCGGCGGAGAACGAATTGGAAGGAGCTGCGTCATGACGACGCCACAGGCACCGCGGACGACACCCGCCCCGTCCACGTCACCCATCTCACCCGTCGACCTGTTCGCCTCGGCGCTGCACATCCACCCCGGTGGCGATGTCCGCGTGGCCGGACCGCGGACGACCAATGACGACACCGGTGTGTGGCACGTCGGTACGTTCCGTGTGGAGACCGACGCGGACGTACATGCCGACCACTGGGAGATGCACCCGGAGGCCGACGAGGTGGTGTGCTGCCTGTCCGGCGGCTTCCGGGTCTATTTCCGCCCCCACGAACCCGGCGGCGCGGAGGACATGGTGCGGTTGCGGGCAGGCACCGCCGTGATCGTCCCCCGCGGCCGCCGGCACCGCCTGGAGCTGGACGCCCCCAGCGATCTGATGTCGATCACGCTGCGCCACGGCACCCGCTTGGAGAGGCGTACCGGGGCACAGTGAGCGGAGCTGATACTGCGTCACCCTGCCTCTGTGGGGCGGAAGTTCAGGAGGGCAGGGCGGCGAGCCACTCGGTCAGGAGATCGTTGATCTCGTCGGGGCGCTCCTGCTGGATCCAGTGGCCGCAGCCGTCGAGGAGACGGGAGGAGACCAGACCCGGCAGCGTGATCGGGTACGCCTCGATCGCGTCCGCCAGCCAGGTCGTGGACGCGTCCAGGCTCCCGCCGACGAACAGGGAGGGCTGGGTGATCGGGGAGCCGTCGTAGGCGGCGAGGTCCTCCCAGTCGCGGTCCATGTTCCGGTAGCGGTTGAGCGCTCCGGTGAGGCCGGTGCGTTCGAACTCGCCCGCGTAGAAGTCGAGTTCACTCTCGCCGAGCCATGCGGGCAACCGCCCGGCGGGGAACCGCTCGCACAGCGTCCCGCCCTTGGCGACGAAGTGCGGGTCGGGCGCTCCGGGCGCCGGCATGGTGTCGGCGGACAGGGCGGCGTAGAAGCCGGCGAGCCAGCCGCGTACGTCGGGCTCGATCTCGGCCTCGGCGCGGCCGGGCTCCTGGAAGTAGGAGACGTAGAACTCCTCGTCCCCGCCCATCTGCGCGAAGATCTCGCTGGGGCGGGGCCCGCCGCGCGGGGTGTAGGGAACGCTCAGCAGGCCCACGGCCCGGAAGACCTCCGGCTTGAGCAGGGCGGAGTTCGCGGCGATGGTGGCGCCCCAGTCGTGGCCGACGATCACCGCGGACTCCTCGCCGAGGGCGTGCACCACGGCGACGTTGTCCTCGACCAGCTCCAGCATCCGGTACGCCTCTGTCGCGGCCGGACCGGAGGAGCGGCCGTAGCCGCGGACGTCGAGGGCGACCGCACGGTATCCCGCCTCCGCGAGCGCCGGCAGCTGACGGCGCCACGAGTACCAGGACTCCGGAAAGCCGTGCACGAGCAGCACCAGTGGGCCGCTACCCTGCTCCACCAGGTGAATCCGGCCTGCCGATGTGGCAACCGTCCGGTGGGTGTTCTGCTCAGCGTGCTGCACCATACGTCCTCCTCCAGGCCCTCCCAGCCGGCCATTCCGACTCGCCGGGCCCGCTTCCGATCATGCGGACGCGTCCGCCGGGAGCACGAGATCGTTTGCCGATTCGGCAACAGGGCTCAGTACGGACGGCGCGCGAAAAGGACCGCACCTGGGACGCTGTCGTCGGGGTCGAGCAGCATCTGGGCCTCGACGGTGAACCCGGCATCGCGCAACCAGGCTGCCACTGTGTCGGGCCGTCGGCGGTGGACGTACACGTTCATCGGGTGACCGCCGTAGCCCTGCGTCTTGAGCTTTGACTCGTCACCGACGTGAAAGCCGAGCAGGAGTGGTCCGCCGGGACGCAACACCCGCCGGAAGTGCCTGAAGACCGTGGGGACGGCGTCGTCGGGGATGTGGATCAGCGACCAGAAGGCGAGCAGGCCGGCGACTGAGGCGTCGGTGAGGGCGAGGTCCGTCATCGAGCCGACTTCGAACCGCAGGTGGGGGTGGTCGCGCCGGGCGACCTCGATCATCACGGGGGAAAGGTCGATGCCGAAGGCGTCCACTCCCAGGTCGTGGAGGTGAGCGGTGACCTGTCCAGGTCCGCAGCCCACGTCCGCCACCGGTCCACCACCGGCCGCCTGGACCAGATCCGCGAACAACGTCAGCGCTGCCCGAAGATACGGTTTCTCGGCCAGAGCCCCGCGTATCCGGTCGGCGTAGTCGCCCGCGACGGTGTCGTACGAGCTCCGGGTATCCGCCAGCCAGCCGTCCGTGTTCATGGCCCGACACGGTAGTCGAGTGATCGGGGTGAGGAGCTGGGGCAACGAGGAGGTGGGCCGGGCCACTTGAGGTGAGGTCCCGCCGCTGATCTGGGAGCGGTACGAGTCCGACATACGGTCGGCGCGCAACGGACTGCGAGCGGTGCTCAGGGGAGCTGTGCCTGCCGCGCACTTCCGTCCGAGGATCGTCACCGTCGCGAGTGTGACCGTGGGCTTGCTCATGGGACCGGTCACCGAGGCACCCGGCGCAGGAGCCGTCCCGCTCCTCGCCGACTTGATTCACTCGAACTAATGCTCGAATGTCTAGGCATGTCTGCAAGACCGGTGGCGAGCGTGGAAGCAAGTGGCGGTCCTGCCGAGCCGGCGTACGTGTCGCCGCTCGAAGCCCTGCTGCCGCAGGGGCGCATCCGTCCCGGAACGGCGGTCAGTGCAGGTGGGGACATGCCTCTGCTGCTGGCACTCGCCGCCAAGGCGTCCGGCGGCACGGTCGGCTGGGCGGCGGTGGGCCTGCCGCAGATGGGCGCGTTGGCGGCACAGTCCGCGGGGCTGGAGCTGTCGAGCGGGATACGGATCGACGATCCCGGCCGCCAGTGGGCACAGGTTCTCGCCACTGTGGCGGAGGCCGTACCGGTGGTGCTGGTGGGCCGCCTCGGTCCGGTGCCCGACCGGATCGCCCGCCGACTCGCCGCCGTGCTCCGACGCAGCGGATCGGTCCTGCTCGCCGCCGGCTCCTGGCAGGGCGCCGAGGTCCGGATGAAGGTCGTCTCCGCCACCTGGGAGGGCCTCGGCGGCGGACACGGCCTGCTGCGCGGCCGGCGTGTACGGGTGGCGGCCGCCGGTCGCGGCACGGCCGCCGTCGCGCGATACGCGGAGATGTGGCTCCCGGGAGCCGACGGACAGGTGACGGCCGCGCTGCCTACGCCCAAGGTGCACGTGCCCGCACTGCCTGCAGCCAAGGGCCACGTAACTGCACTACCCGCGCCCCACCACCCCCCGACCACCCTGCCCCCAACCCAAGACCCCGTCGCCGCCCCGCCCGCAACCGACGGACCCCCAACACCCCCAACCGAGGCGGCGGAGTCGGCGGCGGCCGATGTCGTAGCGGCGGGTAGTTCCGCGCGTCGTGGGGCGCAGTCCCGTCGGATGTCGTCGGCTCTGCGTGTGGTGGGGTGAGTGGTGGTGGGTGGCAGGGTGATCGTCGGCTGGATCCCCGACTTTCCGGTTCTCGCGGCCGGTGACGGGCCCGCTGGGCGCGCCGGGCCCGTCGCGGTTGTTCATCGTGGTGAGGTCGTGGCCTGCTCGGCTGCCGCGCGGGCGGCAGGAGTACGGTGGCGGATGCGGGTGCGGGTCGCCCAGTCCCGTTGTGCCGGGCTGCGGGTGGTGGAACGGGATCTCGCCGCGGAGATACGGGCCTTCGAGCCCGCCGTACGCCACATCGAGGGCACGGTCATGCCACGCCTCGAAGTGATCCGGCCCGGTCTGATCGCCGCACCCGCCCGTGGCCCCTCCCGCTACTGGGGCGGTGAAGCACAGCTCGCGGACCGCCTGGTCGCGGCGCTCGGCGAGAAGGACCTTCCGGCGCGCGCGGGCATCGCCGACTCGGTCTTCACGGCGGCGCTCGCGGCCCGCACCGGGCAGATCGTCCCTGTCGGCGGCGAGGCGTCCTGGCTCGCTCCCCACCCGCTGGGGGTACTGGGCGTACCCAGGCTGACGGAGCTGCTGGAGCGTCTGGGGATCCGCACGGTCGGCGCGTACGCGGCGCTGCCCGAGGCCAGTGTCCTGGCCCGCTTCGGCGCCGAGGGCATCGCCGCGCACCGCACCGCGCGGGGCCACCACGACCGCCCGTTGAACGTGCGGGCCGACACCGATGCGCACACGGTGGCGTACACCTTCGAGCCGGTCGCGCACCTCCTCGAACCGGTCGTGTTCGCGGCGAAGGCGAGCGCCGAACAGCTCCATGAGCGGCTGACCGCGGCCGGAGTGGTGTGCGCCCGGCTGGAGGCCGTCGTGGACCTCGCCGACGGCCGCACCCTGTCGAGGATCTTCCGCCACGAGGGCCGGCTGTCCGCGCTCGCGGTCGCCGAGCGGGTGCGCGACGTACTGCAGGCCTGGGCGGACGCGGGGCTGCTCGACACCGGGGGCGAGCAGGGCATCGTCCGCCTGTCGCTGCGCCCCGAGCAGCTGACGACGGCCACCGGCCGCCAGAGCGCGCTGTTCGGCGAGCGCCACACCCCGGAGGAGGTGGAGCGGGCGGCCGCACGGGTGCAGGCGATGCTCGGCCACCAGGCGGTGGTGCGCGTCGAGTTGGGCGGTGGGCGGGGTCCTGCGGATCAGGTCCGCCTCGTCCCGTTCGGCGACCTCGACAGCGGACCGCGTCCTCCCGACGGCCCGTGGCCGGGGCGGCTGCCCGCCCCGCACCCGGCCACGGTCTTCCCGAGCTGGCTGCCGGCCGAACTCACCGACGCGGGCGGAGGGCGGGTGACGGTCTCCGGCCGCATGGCCCTGTCCGCCGCTCCGGCGCGGCTCGCCGTGGACGGTCACGGTGACGCGGCGGTCGAGGGCTGGGCCGGGCCCTGGCCGGTACTGGAGTGGTGGTGGGACCACGACCGTTCCCGCCGTGTCGCCCGCATGCAGATCGCCACCACCGACGGCAGCGCCTGGCTCCTGCTGGTCGAACACGGCCGCTGGTGGGCGGAGGCGCACTATGGCTGACGCGGAGGCGCACTATGGCTGACCAGGGGGCCACGGTTGCCGACAGTCGCGGGCCCCGCCGCACCGAACTCATCGCCCCCCGCTGGTCGTTGACGAACAGCGCCACCACCCGGCGGGGCCACCATGGCTGACCACCACGCCGACGTCCTGCGCCTGCCCGCCGCCTCCCGCACACCACCCCCACCCCCGTCGAACGACCCTGGCTGGGCCGAACTCCACGTCCACAGCGCATTCTCCTTCCTCCAGGGCGCCGCCCAGCCCGACGAACTCGTCGCCGAGGCAGCCCGGTTGGGCGTGTCGGTGCTGGCCCTCACCGACCGCGACGGCCTCTACGGTGCGCGGCGGCTGGCCGAGGCCGCGGCGTCGGCCGGGATCGGTACCGTCTACGGCGCCGAACTCACCCTCAGCGAAGCCGAGTTGGGCACACCTGTGGTCCTGGCCCGCACCCTGGAGGGCTTCCGGCTCCTGTCGGCGGCGATCAGTGCCGGTCAGCTGGCCGGTGCCAAGACCGCCCCCGTCCACGATCTGCAGGCGCTGTCGAGGGCCGCGAGCAGCGGGCACTGGGCGGTGCTGCCCGGCTGCCCCGCGCCCGGCACGGAACGGTGCGACGTGAGCGCGGTCGCCGACCGGCTGCGGCGCCTGACCGACGTCTTCGGCAGCGGCAGCGTGTACGCGGAACTCGTCGACCACCATCTGCCGCAGGACTCCGTCGCCACCGACGTCATGGCCGTCGCCGCCCGCCGCCTCGGCCTCCCGGTGGTGGCGACCGGGGCCGTCCACTACGCCGCCCCGCGCCAGGCCCGGCTCGCCCAGGCGCTCACCGCGCTGCGCCGCCGCGAGACCCTGGACCGCGCCGCCGGCCATCTGATGCCGGCCCCGACGGCGCACCTGCGGTCGTACGCCGAGATGCGACACGCACTCGCCCGCCACCCCGGCGTCCTGGAGACCACCCTCGAACTCGGCCGCTCCTGTGTGATCGACCTCGGCGGACTGCAGCCCCGGCTGCCCGGCTTTCCCACCCCGGCCGGGTTCACCGAGGACACCTGGCTGCGCTATCTCGCCGAGCGGGCCTGCGCCGCCCGGTACGGCGACCGCGACGACGGCGCGGCCGAGGCCCGCGCGGCCTGGCGGCAGCTGGACCACGAACTCGACGTGATCGCCGAGCTGGACATGGCCGGCTACTTCCTCATCGTCCACGACATCGTCCAGTTCGCGATCGGCCGCGGCATCTGGTGCCAGGGCCGCGGCTCCGCGGCCAGCAGCGTGGTCTGCTACGTCCTGAACATCACCGCCGTCGACGCCCTCAAGAACGGCCTGCTCTTCGAGCGCTTCCTGTCCGTCGAGAAGGCCGGACCACCGGACATCGACATCGACTTCGAGGCCGGCCGCCGCGAGGAGGTCATCCAGTACGTCTACGAGCGCTACGGCCGCGACCACGCCGCCCAGGTCGCGAACGTCATCACCTACCAACCGAGGCTGTCGGTCCACGACGCGGCCCGAGTGCTGGGCCACCCGGCCGCGCAGATCCGTGAGATGACCCGGCACATCGACCACGGCCCACCCGGCCCCGACGTCGACCTGCCCGCGGACGTACGCGAACTCGCCGCCCAACTCCACACCCTGCCGCGGCACATGGGCATCCATGTCGGCGGCATGGTGCTCACCCGGCAGCCGCTCGGTGAGGTGATGCCGTTGGAGTGGGCCACCGCCGAGGGCCGTTCGGTGCTGCAGGGCGACAAGGACGACGTGGCCGCCGCCGGCCTGATCAAGATCGACCTGCTGGGCCTCGGCACCCTCGGCGCCCTGCACACCGCCTGCGACCTGATCGACGAACATCACGGCGTACGCCTCGACCTGACCTCGATCCCGCCCGACGACCCCGACGTCTACGACATGATCGCCCGCGCCGACACCATCGGCGTCTTCCAGGTGGAGTCCCGCGCCCAGATCAGCACGCTGCCCCAGCTGCGCCCGAGGACCTTCAACGACCTCGCCATCGCCGCCTCGATCATCCGCCCCGGGCCGATCCAGGCGGGCTCCAAACACCCCTTCCTGCGCCGCCGTCGCGGCGAGGAACCGGTCGACTACCCGCACCCGCTCGCCCGCCGCGCCCTGGAGAAGACCCTAGGCGTGGCCCTCTACCAGGAACAGGCCATGCAACTGGCCATCGACTGCGCCGGTTTCACCCCCGGCGACGCGGACCGGCTGCGCAAGGCGATGGCCGCCAAGCACGCCCCCGAGAAGGTCGCGGGGCTACGCGACCGGCTCCTTTCGGGCATGGCCGCGAACGGCATCCCGCCCGCCGCCGCGGCCCGGATCCTGTCCATGATCGAGGCGTTCAGCGACTACGGCTTCCCGGAGAGCCACGCCCAGTCGATGGCCCACATCATCTACGCCTCCGCCTGGATCAAGTACCACTACCCGGCCGCCCTCACCGCGGGCATCATGGCCAACCTGCCGATGGGCTTCTACGACGTGCAGACCCTCATCCAGGACGCCCGGCGGCACGGAATCACCGTGCGCAACGCGGACGTTCGGACCTCCCATGTGCACGCCACCCTCGAACCCGAGGGCCGGGAGGGGCAGTTCGCCATCCGCCGCGGCCTCACCAGCGTCAACGGACTCGGTGAGGACGCCGCTCGCGGCATCGTCGGGGCCCGTGCCGAGCAGCCGTTCACGGGCCTTGAGGACTTCGCCCGCCGTACGCGGCTACCGGCCCGTCTGATGGAACAACTCGCCACCGCGGGCGCGTTCGCGGCCTTCGACGACCACCGCCGCAGCGCCCTGTGGACGGCCGGTGCCTTCCCCCGCGCCCAGCAGGACCACCTCCCCGGCCTCGGTTCCCTCGCCCCCGCCCCCGAACTGCCGGTCATGAGCCCCGCCGAGGAGACCGTCGCCGACCTCGCGGCCACCGGCGCCAGCGCCACCACGCACCCGGTCCACCACGTCCGGCCCCTGCTCCGGCGCCGCGGCGCCCTGTCCGCCGCGGCCGTACGCGCCACCGCCGACCAGACCCGCGTACGCCTCGGCGGACTCGCCAAGTACCTCCAACGCCCGCCCACCGCCAACGGAGTGGCCTTCGGCGCCCTGGAGGACGAGACCGGGATGGTGAACCTGGTCTTCTCCCCGCCCGTGTGGGAGCGCTGCCGCCGTGTCCTGCTCGAAGCACCCGCGGTCCTGCTCGACGGGCATGTCGAACGCGAACACGGCTCCTTCAACGTCATCGTCCACCGGGCGGAGAGCCTGACGGTGCCCACGTCGCCCACGTCGCCCAGGTCGCCTAGGCCGCACCGGCGATAGCGGCCGTAGCGGCCGAAGCGGAGGAGAGAAACAAGAAAGGCAAGGAGGTCATGCACTCCTTGCCACTCTCAACTTATAGCGCACTGGGGGGCTTGCGGCAAGGCCGGGGGCGTGCCGCACAATCGCAGGCCGAAGCCGGTACCTGCAAAAATGGGGGATTCCCGAAGTGCGCACGTCTTTGTCAGCATTCGATCTGCCCGACCGTCTCTCCGCCAAGGCCGACCCGATGCTGATCGGCCGCGACGAGCGGCACTTCGCGGCGATCGCGCGGTGCCTGGAGCAGACCATCGCCGAACTGTCCGACCGTCTCGACGCCGCGCTCAAGGCGCCCGGTGGCCTCGGCCGGCACGCGATGGACCGGGACATCGAGGTCCACCGGCTGACCGGGCGGCTGCGCACCCTGCGCCGTTTCGGCCTGGACCTGTGCCTCGGACACATCGTGGGCGCCGACGGTTCCGAGCCCGTGTACATCGGACGTCTGGGTCTCACCGACAGCGAGGGCCGCCGGTTGCTGGTCGACTGGCGCTCGCCCGCGGCCGAGCCCTTCTTCGCGGCGACCCACGCCGACCCGATGGGGCTGGCGAGCCGCCGCAGGTATCGCTGGACCGACGGCCGGATCAGCGACTACTGGGACGAGGTCTTCAGCACCGAGGGGCTGGACGGGCGGGCCGCGCTCGACGACCAGTCCGCCTTCATCGCCAGTCTGGGCGCGGGCCGCTCGGACCGGATGCGGGACGTGCTCGCCACCATCCAGGCCGACCAGGACGCCATCATCCGGGCGGGATCGCGCGGCGCCCTCGTCGTCGACGGTGGTCCCGGCACCGGCAAGACGGTCGTCGCCCTGCACCGCACCGCCCATCTCCTCTACGCCGACCCGCGCCTGGGTCACCGCAGGGGCGGCGTCCTGTTCGTCGGCCCGCACCGGCCCTACCTCGCCTACGTCTCCGACGTCCTGCCCAGCCTGGGCGAGGAGGGGGTGCAGACCTGCATCCTGCGCGATCTCGTCGCCGAGGGGGCCACGGCGGTGGTCGAGACCGACCCGGAGGTGGCCCGGCTGAAGTCGTCCGCGGACATGGTGAAGGCGATCGAGCCGGCCGTGCGGTTCTACGAGGAACCGCCCACCGAGGTCATGACGGTCACCGTCGACTGGCACGACATCCGGCTGACCGCCGACGACTGGGCCGAGGCCTTCACGGCCCCCGAGCCGGGCACTCCGCACAACGAGGCACGCGACCAGATCTGGGAGAAGCTGGTCTCCGTCCTGATGGAGAGGTACGACGGCGACGACCTCTCGCCCGCGCAGTTCCGCAGGGCACTGCAGCAGGACAAGGAGCTGGTCGGGACGCTGAACGGGGCGTGGCCGATGCTCGAAGCGGCCGATCTGGTCGGGGACCTGTGGTCGGTGCCCGCCTACTTGCGGATGTGCGCTCCCTGGCTGAGCCGTGACGAGGTCCGCCGGCTGCAGCGGGCCGAGCCGCAGGCCTGGACGGTGTCCGACCTGCCTCTGCTGGACGCGGCACGGCAGCGGCTCGGCGATCCGCAGGAGGCCCGGCGCAAGCGCCGTGACGCGGCCGTACTCGCCGCCCAGCGCGAGCAGATGGCGCAGGTCGTCGACAACCTGATCGCGGCCGCCGCCGACTCCGGCGCCGACACCGACGACGGTGAGGGCCTGGTGATGATGCTGCGCGGCCAGGACGCCGAGGTCAGCCTGGTCGACGAGAGCGCGCTGTCCGCGGCCGAACCGGACCTGCTGGCCGGGCCGTTCGCGCACATCGTCGTGGACGAGGCCCAGGAACTGACCGACGCGGAGTGGCAGATGCTGCTGCAGCGGTGCCCGTCCCGCAGCTTCACGATCGTCGGGGACCGCGCCCAGGCCCGGCACGGCTTCACGGAGTCATGGCAGGAGCGGCTCGGCCGGATCGGGCTCGACCGCATCGAGATCGCGTCCCTGAGCATCAACTACCGCACCCCGGAAGAGGTGATGGCGGAGGCCGAGCCGGTCATCCGGGCCGTGCTGCCGGACGCCAACGTGCCCACCTCCATCCGCTCCGGCGGTGTCCCCGTCGTCCACGGATCCGTCGCGGACCTGGACGCCGTCCTCGGCACCTGGCTCGCCGCCCACGACGAAGGGATCGCCTGCGTCATCGGCGACCCGTCGTTCCGCGCGACCTCCCGCGTGCGCTCGCTGCCCCCGGAGCTGTCGAAGGGCCTGGAGTTCGACCTCGTCGTCCTCATCGACCCGGACACGTTCGGCGAGGGCACCGAGGGAGCGGTCGACCGCTACGTCGCCATGACCCGAGCAACCCACCAACTGGCCATCCTCACCACCCACTGACCCGTGCCCCGAAGGCGCGCGGGGAACTGCGCGCCCAGCCACGACGGCGCGGCAGACGACCAACCACCCATGGCGGCACCGGCCGCGGAGCCTCAGGCTCCCGCGGCCACCGTCCTCAGAGCGGCCAGCGCCTCCCGCATCAGCGGCCACATCGGGCGTTCCTCCCCCGGCGCGACCCACCGTTCGAAGCCGATCCTGAAGACGGCGAGCCCCGCCTCGGCGGTCAGGCTCGCGGCGGGTTCCGCGATGCCGCGTCGACGCAGCGCGTCGGTGAGCGCGGCCGACAGCGCGGCGAGCTTGATCAGTTCGCGTTCCTGAAGTTCCGCGTTGGCCGTGATCACGGCCTGGCGCTTGCGGGCGAAGGCACGGCGGTCGACGAACACCTCGGAGACCGCCTCCAGCGCGGCCGCCACGATGTCGATCGGCGCCGCGGACTCGGGCGCGTCGTTGACGGCCTTCACGAACAGGTCCTGCAGATGATTCGAGCCGTCGAACAGCACCTCGCGCTTGTCGGCGTAGTGCCGGAAGAAGGTCCGCTCGGTCAGTCCGGCCCGCTTGGCGATCTCCGCCACCGTCGTCCGCTCGTAGCCCCGCTCGCTGTAGAGCTCCAACGCCGCTTTCGCCAGGCGTTCGCGCGCGTTCGGCTCCCATCTGCTCATGGGGCAGATCCTACGCGATGGCAGTGACTGACATCAGGTGTTAGCGTTGACGACAGTCACTGACATCAACAGTTTGGGGCTCCCTCATGCGTATCTTCGTGACCGGCGCGTCCGGCTGGATCGGCCGCGCCCTCGTCCCCGACCTCATCGAAGCGGGCCACCAGGTCGTGGGCCTCGCCCGCTCCGAGGCCTCCGCCGCCGCGCTCACCGCCGCCGGGGCGGAAGCGGTCCGCGGCACCGTCGACGACCTGGACGTCCTGGCCGGTGCCGCCGCCGCGTCGGACGGGGTGATCCACCTCGCCTTCAAGCACGACATCGCCTTCAGCGGCAGCTTCCAGGAGGCCGCCGAGGCCGACCGCCGCGCCGTCGACGCTCTCGCCGAGCCGCTGGTCGGCACCGACCGGCCCTTCGTCCTCGCCTCCGGCCTGGCCGGCCTCAAGCCGGGTCGGGTGGCGACCGAGCAGGACATGCCCACGGTCGAGGACGGCTCGGCCTTCTCGATCCGCGCGGCCACGTCCCTGGCGGTGCTCGACTACGCCTCGCGCGGTGTGCGCTCGTCGGTGGTGCGGCTCTCCCCCACCTGCCACGGCGACGGGGACAAGGGGTTCATGGCGACCCTGGTCGCCACCGCCCGGGCCAAGGGCGTCTCCGGCTACCTCGGCGACGGCGCCAACCGCTGGCCGGCCGTCCACCGGCTCGACGCCGCACGGCTGTTCCGGCTGGCCGTCGAGAAGGCACCCGCGGGCGCCGTGCTGCACGGCGTGGCGGAGGAGGGCGTCGCCATCCGCGACGTGGCCGAGGTGATCGGCCGCGGGCTCGACGTGCCGGTGGCACCTGTGACCCCCGAGGACGCGGCCGGGCACTTCACCTGGATGAGCGCATTCATCGGGCTCGACGCCCCGGCGTCGAACACCCAGACCCGCGAACTGCTCGGCTGGCAGCCGACCGGCCCCGGTCTTCTCGAAGACCTCGCCAAGGGCCACTACTTCCAGGGCTCCTGACCCGTCGAGGCTGAGGCGGCGCTCAGTGCGGCTGCCGGCGGAGCCGCCTCAGCTCGCGGTCCACAGCCCAGGCATCGGCCACCGGACCGACGTGAGCGAGCTTGTCGGGATTGATCACCGAGCGGATCGCCCGGATCCGCCCGCCGAGCACATCGAGCACCATGACGGTGAGAACCCCGCCCTCCCGTTCGCGGAAGATCGCGCCGGGCTCGCCGTTGATCTCGTGGAGTTCGAACGTCACGTCGATCCGGGCCATCCAGGGGAAGACGGAGGCGAGCAGCCGCGCCACGTTCTCGGCCCCGACGACGGTCCTGGCCAGCTGCGGGGCCTTGCCGCCGCCGTCGCCGGCCATCGACACATCGGCCGCGAGCAGGTCCTGCAGCGAGGCGACATCACCTTCGCGCAGGGCGTCGAAGAACCGCGAGGCCAGTTCCTCCCGCTCTTCACGGGGCGCCTCGAAGCGGGGCCGGCCGTCCCGCATGTGCCGTCGCGCCCGCACCACCAGCTGCCGGCACGCCGCCTCCGACCGGCCCACCGCCGCGGCGACCTCGTCGAACTCGAAGCCGAACACCTCCCTCAGCACGAACACGGCCCGCTCCAGCGGGCTGAGCCGCTCCAGTAGCACCAGTGCCGCCATGGACACCGAGTCGGCCAGCTCCATCGCCCGCGCCGGGTCCTCGTAGGGATCGCTCAGCAGCGGCTCGGGGAACCACGGGCCGACGTACTGCTCCCGCCGTACCCGCGCCGAACGCAGCACGTCGAGCGCGATCCGCGTCACCGTGGTCGAGAGATAGGCCTTGGGGGACGTGGGCCGGGTCGTCGTGCCGTCATAGCGCAGCCATGTCTCCTGCACCGCGTCCTCGGCCTCCGAGACGCTGCCCAGGATCCGGTAGGCGATCGAGAACAGCAGCGGTCGCAGCTCCTCGAACTCCTCGACCTTGCTCACGTGCACTCCGCTTCGCCCGGGATCAGTGGAACTGCCCGGCCTCGTAGTCACCGGCCGGCTGCCGGCTGATGATGTTGAGCCGGTTCACCATGTTCATGAAGGAGACCAGAACCACCAGGGCGGTGAGCTGCTCCTCGTCGTAGTGCTTCGACGCGTACGCCCACGCCTCGTCGCCGACCCCGCCGGAGCCGTCCGCCACCCGGGTGCCCTCCTCCGCCAGCGCCAGTGCGGCGCGCTCCGCCTCGGTGAAGACCGTGGCCTCGCGCCAGGCGGCCACCAGGTTCAGCCGCACCGTCGTCTCGCCGGCCGCGACGGCCTCCTTGGTGTGCATGTCGATGCAGACGGCGCACCCGTTGATCTGGCTGACCCGCAGCGCCACCAGCTCCTGGGTCGCGGCGGGCAGCGGCGCCTCCTTGAGCGCCCGGCCCGCCGGCATGAGGTGCTTGATCGCCTTGCCGGCGGAGGGGCTGGTGAAGTAGTTCAGTCGCGCTTCCATGATGTGCTCCCGCCTGGTCGTCGCTGGATACACACCTGGGACGGGATGGTCCGGTCCCCAGTGACATGCCCGGATGTGACCTGCGTCTCCCGCCCTCGGGCCGGGCCCCGGGCGAGCGCTTCGCCTCACCTCACCGGGCACGCGTCGCCTCACAGCGCCACCAGTCTGCTGCTACGTCCCCTCAGCCGTATCGAGGCGAGCGCGCCGCAGACGAGTGCCGTGCCGAGGAGCGTGCCGCAGGCCGTCACGACGGTGTGCGTGTCGCCGTCGAGGGCGGCGTGCAGCCCACGGGTCGCCCAGTAGCCGGGAGACACCGGTGCCACGTCCGCCACCCACGCGGGCAGCTCGCTCAGCGGTACGAGCGCACCGCCGACGCTGCTGAGCAGCATCCCGCCGATGTCGTACGCCGCCGAGAGCTCGCCCATGCTGCGGACCAGCACCCCGATCAGCGCGCCGAGGCCGAGCAGGGTGCCGCTCCAGCTGAGCAGCACGCCCAGCAGCAGGAAGGGGTGCGGAAGGCCCAGCCCGAAGACGCCCGCGCCGAAGCCGATGATCAGCAACTGCTGTGCCAGCAGGGCCACCAGGACGGGGGCGGCCTTGCCGAGGAGCAGTTCGACCGGATGCAGCGGCGTACCGCGCAGCCGGTCCCAGGTACGGCCGAGCCGCTCGGCGAGGATCGCGCTGCCGGCGATGCTCAGGGCCAGCAGGGAGAAGGTGACCAGCGTGCCCACGACCACCTGCTGGGTACCGGCCGCCCGGCCCTGGGCGGCCAGATAGAGCGGGCGCAGCAGGGTCATGAAGGCGAGCGGCAGCAGCATCCGGCTCAGCAGCGGGCCGGGCTCGCGCAGCATCAGCAGCGCGTTGTGGAGCACGAGGGCGCTCAGCCGGGTGGTGGGCTCACGCAGCGGCATGACCGGACTCCGTCTCGGTGGACTCCAGGGAGCGGTAGAGGTCGTCGAGGCCGGGGCGGCGGACGTCGACGGAGAGGGGCGTACGGCCGGAGCCGAGCAGGGCGGCCAGGTCCGCGCCGGGATCCGTGGTCGGCATGCGCAGTTCGGGGTCGGACGCGTCGTCGTAGGTGACGTGCAGTTCGCCCGGCAGATCGCGGGTGAGCTCTTCCTGCGTCCCTCGCGCGATGACGCGCCCGGCGCGGGCGATCGCCAACGTGGCGTCGAGGTCGACGAGTTCGGGCAGATAGTGCGTCGTGTAGACGACGGCGGCACCGGCTTCGGCGCGGGCCCTGACGGTGGCCAGCAGGGCGGCGCGGGTCTCCGGGTCGGCTCCGGCGGTCGGCTCGTCCAGCAGGAGAAGAGGCGGTGACCCGACCATCGCGGTGGCCGCCTGGACGCGCCGCCGCTGTCCCCCGGACAGGACGCCCACGGGGCGGTCCGCGACGTCGGTGAGCCGCAGTTCGTCCAGGACGCGGTCGATCTCCGCGTCCCGTCGCCGCCCGCGCAGCCCGGCCAGTCCCGCGAGCAGCCGCAGGTTCTCGCGCGCGGTGACGCTGCCGTACAGGGCGAGCTCCTGGGGAGCCACGCCCAGCAGCCGTCGCGCGGCCCGTCCGGTGCGCAGGGCGTCGTACGGGCCGATACGGATCCGGCCCTCGTCCGGTCGTACGAGACCGGTGACGATCTCGACGAACGTGGTCTTGCCCGCGCCGTTGTGCCCGATCAGGCCGACGATCTCGCCGGGCGCGACCGTGAGGTCGAAGCCGTCGAGGGCGCGCCGCCGGCCGTAGCACTTCACCAGTCCCTGAGCGATGAGCATCCCGCCCCCCTGTCTGTCTACGCCGTATACGTCTACATCGTATACGTCTACACTGTAGACCCATGAGCGGCAGGCGGGAAGAGATTCTGGACGCGGCGCTGGACATCGCCGACGAGCACGGCCTCGAAGCGGTGTCGATGCGCGCGCTGGCCGACCGGGTCGGTGTCACGCCGATGGCGCTGTACCGCCACGTGAAGGACAAGTCGGCCCTGCTGGACGGCATGATCGGCCGCCTGCTGACCGCGCTGCTGCCGGCGCGGACGCCCGAGGACCAGACCTGGGAGGAGCGGCTCGGCGCCCTCGGGCACGCCTGCCGCGAGGTGACCAGGCGTCACCCTTGGGCCGCACACCTGCTCTTCTCACGCCCCGCGGTCACGCCGGACGCCGTGCGCGCCGTGGACATCGTCTACACCGCCCTCATCGACGCCGGCGTCCCGGAGTCCCAAGTGCCCCGGCTGGAACGGCTCGTCAGCACCTTCGTCATCGGCTTCGCCGCCTCCGAGGCCTCCGGCCGCTTCTCCCCCGGCACCCTCGACCCGCGCAGCCGCCGCGGCCAACTCCCGGACGAAGAACTCCCCGGCCACCGCCGGCTCGCTCCCTATCTCGACCTTCCCGTCGACCTGACGGCCGAGTTCGAGGCGGATCTGGAGGACATCCGGGCGCTGATCAGGGCGGCGGCCGGGCGGCCCTGACGATCCGATCGACGTATGTCCCTGACGTAACGTCAACGTCCTTACGGACAAGGCAGGTTCAGCCGCGCGGGGATCCGCCCGCGCGGCTGATCACGCGTGCGCCGAACGGGCGCACGTCGCGCGCCGTGCGCGGGTGCGGCACGCGAGGTGTCGAGGCTGGGGCCGCCCCAAGCCCCAACTGACGCCCCGTCACCAGGAGGTGCGCACCCAATGCGCAACATCCTCAAGACCACAGGAACCGCCCTGGCAGCGGCGGTCTGCCTGACCGCAACCGCCCCGACCACTACCGCCGCCGCGATCACTTCCGTCGCCCCCGCTGCCCCGATCGCTTCCGCCGCTCCCGCCGCCTTCATCGCTCCATTCGCCTTCGCCGCCCCCGCCGCTCCCGCTGCCCCGATCGCCTCCACCGCCCCCGCCGCTCGTGCCGCCTCCGCCGCTTCCGCCGCCCCCGTCACCTTCGCTGCGCCCGCCGCCCTTGCCGCTGCCGCTGCCTCCGCCGCTCGTGCCGCCTCCGCCATCCCCGCTGCTTCCTCCGCCCCCGTCGCTCCAGCCGTCTCCGCTGCTTCCACCACAGTCCCCGAACCGCGACAGATCGCTGCCGGAACCCCACCCACCGCGTCCGCCAACCACTTCGGCTATCTGGGGGCGGTCAGTCTCGGTCTGGCCGTGCTCGGCTCGGTGGCGGATCCGGACCGTTCCCCGGCCGGGGCCAACGACTTCGGGTGCAAGCCGTCGTCCGCTCACCCCTATCCGGTCGTCCTGGTGCACGGCACTTTCGCCAACGCCTTCGACAGTTGGAGCGGGCTCGCACCCGTGCTGAAGAACGCCGGTTACTGCGTCTTCGCCCTCAACTACGGCGAGAGCAAGCCCCACGCCCTGATGAAGGCAACCGCCCATGTTCCCGACTCGGCCCGGCAACTGGCCTCCTACGTCGACCGGGTGCTGGCCGCCACGGGTGCCTCGAAGGTCGACCTGGTGGGTCACTCCCAGGGCGGCGGGCTGACCCCCGAGTGGTATCTGCGCTTCGACGGCGGCGCGGCGAAGGTGCACCACCTGGTGGGCATCAACCCCAGCAATCACGGCACCGACGCCTCCGGTCTGGCGCCCCTCCTCGACACGGTGCTGGACGTGGCGGGGCGGGCCGGCAAACCGCTCGGCCTGGACAGTCCCGCGGCCAGGGACCAGACGATCGGCTCCTCGGTGCTCCAACGGCTCTACGCCGGCGGCGACACCGAGCCCGGCGTCGACTACACCACCATCGTGAGCCGTACCGACCTGGTGGTGACGCCGTACACCAACCAGTTCCTCAAGGCCGGGCCCGGCGCCAAAGTGCACAACATCCTGCTGCAGGACCGGTGTCCGCTGGACCTCACCGGTCATGCGGGTGGCGTGTACGACCCGAACGTCAACCGGCTGGTCCTCAACGCCCTCGACCCCGCGCACGCCGAGCCGGTGCGCTGCGCCCTGATGCCCGTTCCGGTGTAACGCCTTGGACTGACAGGGTGGTGGACGCGCCTCCCGGGCCCGTACGCCCAGGGAACCGCGGTGCCGGCTGCTAGCTTCCAGACCCGTCGGAAGGCCCCGTTCCGCTCAAGCAGAGGCGGGGCCATTGCTATGAGCTGAGGCGAAATTGACTGGTACGACGGAAGATTCGGACAGCCCGGCAGTTGCCCCGTTCAAGCGCAGGACCTTCCTGGCGTCGGCCGCCGTGGCGGCCGGCACGCCGGTCGTGGCCGCCGGTGCTGCACAGGCCGCCGCGCGACCGGTGGGCCAGGCACCCGCCGCGCCCCGCGGCCATTCCGTGGCACGCCTGCTGGCCGTTCCCCACGACGACCGCGGGCTCAGCTGGCTCAGACAGTCCCTTCAGGTCGCCGTGGCACTCGAACTCGCCACCATCCCGCCCTACTTGTGCGGCTGGTGGTCCATCAAGGACCGCGGCAGCGAGGCCGCGCGGCTGATCCGGCGGATCGTCGGCGACGAGATGTACCACCTGGGCACGGTCTGCAATCTGCTGGTGGCCGTGGGCGGGCGGCCGCAGATCAAGAGCGCGGCGTCCGCCTACCCCGGCCCGCTGCCCGGCGGTGTGCGCCCCGGCCTGACCGTGTATCTGTCGGGCCTGACCAGGTCCTTCGTGCTCGAGGTCATGATGGCCATCGAGGAGCCCGACGAGCCGCTCGCACGCAGCGTGGAACCCTCGCCCAGCGTCGGCACCTTCTACGGTGACATCCTGCGGACCTTCCGCAGCGTGGCACCGGAGCTGCAGGTGCGGGGGCAGCTGTCCGCGCGGATCGGTTCCGACGTGCTGGAGCCGGTGCGCAGTCCCGACGACGTCATGCGCGCGATCGAGATCATCAAGGAGCAGGGCGAGGGCACCGACACCTCCCCGGCCACGGCCTTCGACGACGACTACCCCGCGCACTACTACGCCTTCGGCGAGATCTACCACGGCCGGCGGCTGCGTGAGACCGACAGCGGCTGGGAGTTCTCCGGTGCGCCCGTGCGCTTCCCCGACGTGCGGCCCATGGCGCCCGTTCCGGTCGGTGGGTGGTCGGACGCGCGCGGCGACGTACGTCGGCTGCTGGACGGTTTCGACGCCACCTACCACTCCGTCCTGCAGAACCTGGAGACGGCCTGGTCCGGTGGCGGCCGTCGCACTCTGAACTCGGCCATCCACGCGATGCGCGGGCTGGAGCACCATGCCGTGGAGCTGATGGAGCGCCCGATCCCCGACGCACCGGGCACCTACGGCCCGCAGTTCCGTCCCTTCTGACTCCTCGGGCCGTCCCTTCTGATCCCTGGGGCCGCCCCTTCTGGTCCCAGGGTTGTCCCTTCTGATCCCTGGGGGCCGCGCCGTCAGACTCCCGGGGCTGCTCCGTGTGACCGCAGCCTCGGGAGCAGTGCCGGGACGCGGGCGCGGTAGGTGTCGTAGGAGGCACCGAAGCGGCCCGCCATCAGCCGGTCCTCGACCTGGACGCGGCGCAGCAGCCACGGGACGGCGACCAGCAGAACCGCTGTCCATACGCCGAACCCGCAGGCGAGCATGGCGCCGGCGACCAGCCCGAGCAGGCCCGTGTATATGGGGTGGCGGACCAGGCCATACGGACCGTCCGTGCGCAGTTCGTGGTGCTCCTGGACCATAGGGACGTCGGCCCACATCGTGCCCAGGACCCAGCGGGCCCACAGCAGCAGCGCGGTGGAGGCGACGACGAGCAGACCGCCGACGATCGCTATCTCCGGCTGCCAGAACTGCAGATCGTGCCAGAAGCCCCGGGAGTGTCCGATCAGCGTGGAGAAGACGAGGGCGCCCGCGATCAGCAGAGCCCGGCGCGGCAGTGTGCGACGCAGTCCGCGCAGCCAACCGAGCGGGCCCGCCTCGCTCTTCACGCCGAAGTAGACGGCGCCCGCGACCCAGGCCGCGACGAAGACCGCGAAGCAGACGCCGGTGAGAGCGACGAGTGCCGAGTGCAGAGAACTCATGCCTCAAGCGTGCTCCGAAGAGAAGTGGATCACCACCACCCACGGGCCGATGGAGAGCCTCCACCCGTGGATGGAGGAAAACCCCCAGCCGCATCGGCGGGGCCGCCGGATGGTGATGATCTCGGCGGGTCGGGACTCTGTAGGTGATCACTGAAGCCCACTTCCGCAGACCCTGGGGGGACCCACAACATGTTGACCCGCCGCGCCGTCATGATGTCGGCCACCGCAGCTCTCGCCCTGTCCACCTTCCCGGCACGCGCCGCGTCAGCAGCACCTGCGTCCGCGTCCGCCACATCAGGCCAGGGCGAGCCGCTGCGGCTGACGTTGCCCGGCCCCAGCGGCCCGTACCCGGTGGGGACGGTCTCGCTGCACCTCGTCGACTCCTCACGTCCCGACCCTTGGATCGCGTCGCGGCCGTACCGCGAACTCATGCTCGGCATCCGGTACCCGGCCCGGGCCGTGGGCGGACACCGGCGGGCCCCGCAGATGCTTCCCGGTGAGGCGGCCGGGTTCGCCGCGCTGAACAACCTCACCGGTGTGCCGGCCGACAAGGTCGACTGGGCGGCCACCCTCACCCACGCCCATGAGGGCGCACCGGTCGAGCGGAGGTGCGGGCCGCTTCCGGTCGTCTGCTACTCGCCGGGGGCCGGCGACCCCCGTTCGCTGGGCACCACGCTCTGCGACGACCTCGCCTCGCGGGGCCATGTCGTGGTGACCGTCGACCACACCTATGACGCCTCGGCCGTCGAGTTCCCCGGCGGCCGCGTAGAGAAGACAGTGCTGCCCGCGGAGTACGACAAGGCGTCCCCGGACCCCGAGCGCATCAAGGCACTGCTGCAGAAGACGATCGCCGTGCGGGTGGCCGACATCCGCTTCGTCCTCGACGAGCTGCCCGGTGCGCTCCCCCGGGCCCTGCGCGGCGCGACCGACTTCGGCCGCATCGGCGTCTTCGGCCAGTCCGCGGGCGGCTACACCGCCATGCAGGCCATGCACGACGACCCGCGCATCGCGGCCGCGGCCGACCTGGACGGTGTCCTCGCGGACGTGCAGGAGGACAGCACCCCCGGCAACCTCTCGACCGTCGCCGCCGACGGCGTCGACCGGCCCTTCCTGCTGATGGGCATGGACGGCAACGACCTGAGCACGGTGCCGTCCTGGGACGCCGTGTGGCGGCACAGCCGCGGCTGGCACCGGGGCCTGAACCTGCGCGGCGCGCGGCATGCGACGTACACCGACGCCGTGGCGCTCGTCCCGCAGATCGCCCGCCGCCTCGGTCTGCCCCGCGAGACCGTCGTCGAGAACATCGGCACGATCGTGCCGCGGCACGCGATCGACGCCGAACGGGCCTACGTCGCCGCCTTCTTCGACCGCTGGCTGCGCGACCGCGACGACCACGGCCTGCTGGACGGACCCTCGGACCGCCACCCGGAGGCTCGCTTCTTCTGAGCGGTCCTTCTGAACGGTTCTTCTGAACGGCGGGCGGATGCACCGGCCGCGGGCCTCTCAAGCGCCCGTCAAGATCGGCGAATTGGTGGCCCGAGCCGGTACCGACCGCTACGTTGTGGCCTGTTACAAGCGCGAGGGACCGAGCGCGCGGGAGGCCGGCGGTCGAGGGGGCAGCCGGTCGAGAACGAGGAGCGTGTCATGCCCGAAGAACCGGCCGACGATCGTGAGGCCGTGCTGGCGCGGCTGGATCTGACCACGCCGCACTCGGCACGGGTGTGGAACTACTTCCTGGGCGGCAAGGACAACTACGCGCCCGACCGCGACCTGGGCGAACAGATCCTGCAGCACTTCCCGGAGATCGTCGACGCCGCCCGCGCCGACCGCGCGTTCCTGGGGCGGGCGGTGCACCATCTGGTCGGCGAGGCGGGCATCCGTCAGTTCCTCGACCTGGGCACCGGCCTGCCCACCGCGGACAACACGCACGAGGTCGCCCAGCGGATGGCCCCCGAGGCGCGGATCGTCTACGTGGACAACGACCCCCTGGTCCTCGTCCACGCGCAGGCCCTGCTCACCAGCAGCCCCGAGGGTGTCACGGACTACATCGACGGAGACGTCCACGAGCCCGGCCCGATCCTCGAAGGAGCGGGCCGGACACTGGACTTCGACAAGCCCGTGGCGCTCATGCTGCTCGGCATCATGCAGTTCGTGAACGACGACGAGGAGGCGTACGAGATCGTCGACCGGCTCGTCGCCGCCCTGCCCTCCGGCAGCTACCTCGCCCTCGCCCACCCCACTGCCGAGGTCCACACCGAGGCCATGACGGCGGCCGTGGCCAGCTGGAACGAGCAGGGCTCGAGCCCGATGAAGCTGCGCAGCCGCGAGCAACTGCTGCGCTTCTTCCGGGGCTTGGACCTGCTCGACCCGGGCGTGGTGTCGTGCTCCCGCTGGCGCGCCGACCGGCCGGACATCGGCGAGATCGTGGACGTGACGCAGTTCTGCGGAGTGGGCCGCAAGCCCTGACCCTCGCCGTCGTGGTCCGCTGTCAGGACCGCGTGCCGGCGAGCAGTTCGAGCGTGTCGATCACGCGGTTGGAGAAGCCCCACTCGTTGTCGTACCAGGCGACCACCTTGATGTGGCGGCCGTCGACGCGGGTGAGGGCCGAGTCGAAGATGGACGAGGCCGGGTTGCCGGTGATGTCGGAGGACACCAGCGGGTCCTCGGAGTACTCCAGGACGCCGGCCAGCGGGCCTTCCGCGGCGGTGCGGTAGGCCGCGAGCACCTCGTCGCGGGTCACGTCGCGGGCGACGGTGGTGTTCAGCTCGACGATCGAGCCCACCGGGACCGGCACGCGGATCGAGTCGCCCGAGAGCTTGCCGTCGAGGCCGGGCAGGACCAGGCCGATCGCCTTGGCGGCGCCCGTGGTGGTCGGCACGATGTTGACGCCTGCGGCGCGGGCGCGGCGGGGGTCGCGGTGCGGGCCGTCCTGGAGGTTCTGCTCCTGCGTGTAGGCGTGCACGGTGGTCATGAACCCGTGCTCGATGCCCGCGAGTTCGTCGAGGACGGCGGCGAGCGGGGCGAGCGCGTTGGTCGTGCAGGAGGCGTTGGAGACGATCGTGTGCAGTGCGGGGTCGTAGATGTCGCTGTTGACCCCGTACGCCAGCGTGACGTCGGCGCCGTCCGAGGGCGCGCTGACGAGGACCTTCTTCGCACCCGCGTCGAGGTGGGCGCGGGCGGCCTTGGCCGAGGTGAAGCGGCCGGTGGACTCCAGCGCGACGTCGACGCCGAGTTCGGCCCAGGGCAGCTGCGCCGGGTCGCGCTCGGCGAGCACCTTGATGCGCCGGCCGTCGACGACGAGCGTGTCCCCGTCGACGGTCACCGGGCGGCCGAGGCGGCCGGCCGTGGAGTCGTAGGCGAGGAGCCGGGCGAGGGCGGTGGGCTCGGTGAGGTCGTTGACGGCGACGATCTCGAGGTCGCTGTCGCGCTCCAGCAGGGCGCGCAGCACATTGCGTCCGATGCGGCCGAATCCGTTGATGGCGATGCGAGTCATGAGGTGCCCCTTGGGTGTCCCTGTCCGTTCGGTACGTCTCCAGGCTCGCGGGTGGAGCCCGTCGATGGCCGTGGCGTGAGCGCCATGGTTCGCAAGGATCGCGCCAAAGGCCGGGGCCGGACCGGGCCGACGGGCCCTGTGTGCGCTCTATTCGCCGCGGGTGAAGGTGCGCCGGTACTCGCTCGGCGTCGTTCCCAGGATGCGCTGGAAGTGCATGCGCAGATTGGCGCCGGTGCCGAGCCCGACGTCGCCCGCGATCTGCTCGACGCTGCGCTCGGAGCGTTCCAGCAGTTCGCGGGCCCTGTCGATGCGGGCGCGCATGACCCACTGCATCGGTGTGTAGCCGGTGTCCTCGACGAAGCGCCGGGAGAAGGTGCGCGGCGAGACGGCCGCGTGCTCGGCGAGGACTTCGAGGCTGAGGGGGTCGCCGAGCCGGTGCAGGGCCCACTCCCGGGTGGCGGCGAACCGCTCGCCGAGCGGTTCGGGCACGCTGCGCGGCACGTACTGCGCCTGGCCGCCGCTGCGGTAGGGGGCCGCGACCAAGCGCCGGGCCGCGTGGTTGGAGGCGGCCACCCCGAGGTCGGAGCGCAGGATGTGCAGGCACAGGTCGATGCCCGAGGCGGCGCCGGCCGACGTCAGCACACTGCCGGCGTCGACGAACAGGACGTTCTCGTCGACCTGGACGAGGGGGTGCTTGCGGGCGAGTTCGCGCGTGTAGTGCCAGTGCGTCGTGGCCCGCCTGCCGTCGAGCAGGCCGGTGGCGGCGAGCGCGAACGCGCCCGTGGAGATGGCGGCGAGCCGTGCGCCCCGGTCGTGGGCGGCGATCAGGGCTTCGACGACGGCCCGCGGCGGGTCCTCGCGGTCCGGGAACCGGTAGCCGGGCACGAACACGATGTCCGCCCACGCGAGCGCGTCGAGGCCGTCGGCGACGTGATAGGCCAGTCCGTCGCCGCCGGTCACCAGCCCGGGCGCCGCCCCGCACACCCGCACCTCGTACGGCATGCTCCTGCGCGTCGCGAACACCTGCGCAGGAATCCCGACGTCGAGCGGCTTGGCGCCCTCGAGCACGAGAACGGCGACGCGCTGCAGACGGGAGGTGGGCACGGCAACAGGTTACGAGGGCTGCGGGGCAGGATCGATCACACCGTGCCCGGTCATGCGGTGCCCGGTCGGGGCGGCCGGTCTCAGGACAGCCAGTCGGTGTAGTGGGTGGGCGCGAGGTGCGCGTTCTTGTCGGTGAGGACGTCGCCCTTGACGGCGGCGAACATGCCGGCCGTGGGATCGGTGACGACCGTCCGCTTGTCGCCCTTGTGGGAGAGGGTGATCCGGCCCAGCTCGTCCAGGCCGAACACGTCGGGGCCGCCGATGTTGCGGATGCCGTTGAGCGGAGTGCCCGCGGCGACCTCGGCCACCGCGGCGGCCACGTCCTTGGCGGCGATCGGCTGGATCGGCGTGGCGGGCAGCCGGACGGTGTCGGCGTCGGCGGTCCAGGACATGGCGGCGTCCATGAACTCCATGAACTGCGTGGCCCGGACGATCGAGTACGGGATCTGCCCGGCCTGGAGCAGCTCCTCCTGGAGCACCTTGGCCCGGTAGTAGTCCAGCTCCGGGACCTGGTCCACTCCGACGATCGAGAGGATGACGAAGTGGCCGACGCCGCCCTTGCGGGCCGCGGCGAGCAGGTTCTCCATCGAGGTCCGGAAGAAGGCCGGGGAGGCCTCGTCGAAGGTCGGGGAGTTCGTCAGGTTGACGACGACGTCGGCTCCCGCCACCGCCTCGTCCACGCCCTGGCCGGTGATGATGTCGACGCCCGTGGACTTCGCGTACGGCACCGCCTCGTGTCCTGCGGCCCTGAGGTCCTTGACGACCTGCGAACCGATCAGGCCGGTACCGCCGATGACTGCGAACTTCATGTCAAGCCCTTCTTCTTGTCGTACGTCTCTTCATGCCGTACGTCTCTTCGGGACCATGTGCGCAATATGGCACAGGGGGGACGATGTGGGCGCGGTGAGAAACGGTCACGCCGACCGGCCGCGCGGGGTGGTCAGGGGCCGTCGACGAAGGTGACCGTCTCCTCCAGCGGCGCGCGATCCGTACGTGGCTGCTCCGCGGTGACGTCCTCGAAGCCGATGGACATGCCGCAGAAGAGCATCAGCTCCTTCGGGGGCGAGACGACCTCCGCGACGCTGCGGTGGAACTTCGCCCAGGCCATCTGGGGGCAGCTGTGCAGCCCCTCGGCGCGCAGCAGCACCATCACGGACTGCAGGAACATGCCGGTGTCGGCCCATTGGGGCGAGCCCATGTCGCGGTCGATGTAGCAGAACAGAGCGGCGGGCGCGCCGAAGCAGTCCCAGTTGGCGGAGGCGGCCCGCTGGCGCGCCTCCAGGTCCTCGCGTGCGATGCCGAGTGCGCCGTAGCGCTGCTGCCCGAAGGCGGAGCGGCGTTCGCGGTACGGCGACTTCAGTGCGGTCGGGTACTGCTCGTACTCCGGCTCGTCCCAGGCGTCGCCCGCGGCCAGGCGCTCACCGGCCCGCTTCTTGACCTCGGCCAGCGGGGTGCCGGTCAGTACGTAGGCGCGCCAGGGCTGGATGTTGGATCCGGACGGCGACCAGGCCGCGGCGGACAGCACGCGTTCCAGCGTCTGCCTGGGCACGGGCCGGTCGGTGAATCCGCGCACCGCCCGTCGGCTCGTGACCGCCTCGTAGACGTCCATGATCGCCTGCCTCCTCCTGGGTTCGCCGTGCCCACCGTCGGTTACAGTCGAGATAGTATCACTCGATACCTTCTCGTGTCTGACTACCGTCGGGCGCGAGCCGCCACCCCTGCCCCGGCCCGGGGCACCGCACTCTGGAGACACCCATGGCGACACTGCTGCACATCGACTCGGCCGTGCTTCCCGGCGAGGCGTCCTCGTCCCGGTCGGTCACGGCCGCCTTTCGCAGGACCTGGCAGGAGCAGCACAGGCGCGGCACGGTGATCTACCGGGACCTGGTCGCCGACCCCGTCCCGCACATCACCGCCGACGCCTGGTCGGCCGGCTGGACCGACCCGTCCGAGCGCACCCCGGAGCAGTCGGCCGCGTTCGCCGCGCGGGAGAGGCTCATCGAGGAACTGGAGCGGGCGGACGCCGTGCTCATCGGGGCACCCATGTACAACTTCGGGATCCCGTCGACGCTCAAGGCGTGGCTCGACAGCGTCCTGCTGCTCGGCCGCACCGCGGGCGAGTCCCCTTCCACCCAGGGCACCCCGGCCGTCGTCGTCGCAAGCCGCGGCGGCTCCTATGCACCGGGCACCCCGCGCGAGGGCTACGACTTCGTACAGAACTACCTGACGGCCGTCCTCGCCAACACCCTGGGCCTGAACCTGGAGTTCATAGTCCCGGAACTCACCATGGCCCCCCGCAACCCGGCGATGACACCCCTGATCCCCATCTACGAGGCCTCACGCGAGCGCGCCTTCACGGACGCGGTCACGAGGGCGAAGGAACTGGCGGAACTTTTCGCCGCTTGATCGGGGGAGTGCGGCGCGGGCATGGGGGGCGCGGGGCAGGGCATGCGGTCGGGGTGCCGCGGGCGTGCGAGGGCGCGGCGCGGGCATGCGGGTCGGGGCGCGGGCATGTGAGATCGCGCCGCGGCCGTGCGGGATCGCGCCGCGGGCATGCGAGGTCGCGGCCCGGGCATGCGGGATCGCGGCGCGGGCATGCGGCGATCGACCGAGGGAGCCGAGCGTGCCCGCTACTCCTCCGCGCCCCGCAGTTCCGTAAGCTTCTCGGGCTTGCCCGGCCCCAGTTCGGCCCGCAGACGCGCGACCAGCAGCTTCCCGCCGCGACGTGGGCCGCGTCCAACGACGAGCGGACCCATGACGGCCGACCCAGGCGCAAGCACGCCGGCGCCTCGGCGCCGGCCGCTGCTCAGCCCTCCGAGGCCGCTACACCTCCGCGCCCCCAGATACGCCAGCAGTTCCGCCAGCCTCTCGGGCCTACCCGACCCAATTCAGCCCGCAGACGCGCGGCCAACAGCTTCCCGCCGCGACGTGGGCCGCGTCCAACGACGAGCGGACCCATGACGGCCGACCGAGCCGCAGGCACGCCGGCGCCTCGACGTCCGCCGCTCAGCCCTCCGAGGCCGCCACTCCTCCGAGCCCCGCGGATACGCCAGCTGCGCCAGCAGTTCCGCCAGCCTCTTGGGCCTACCCGACCCAATTCAGCCCGCAAACGCGCGGCCAACACCTCCCCGCAGCGACATGGGCCGCAACCAACGCGAACCGCGCGCACGACGGCCGACCGAGGCGCAGGCACGCCTGCTCCTCGGTATCCACATCCACCACCACTCCGCGCCCCCTACTCCTCCGCGCCCGATTCGTCCGTCGGATGGGCCAGCCGGGTCAGCAGTTCCGTCAGTTTCTCGGGGTCGCCGGGGCCCAGTTCGGCGCGTAGGCGTGCGGCCAGGGGTTCTGCGGTTACGTGGGCCGCGTCGAAGAGTTCGAGTCCCTTGGGGGTGATCTCGACGGCACGCACCCGACGGTCCCCCGGAACGGACTTGCGTACGGCCAGGCCCTTTCGCTCCAGGTCGTCCACGACCCGCATGATCCCGGCCTTGTCGGTTCCCGTCGCCGTCGCCAGGTCCCGCTGCACCGTGGGCCCCTCGTTGACCAGCACGATCAGCACGGCGAAGTGCCGCAGCTCGATGCCGAGCGGCTTGAGGGCTTGCGAGATCACCGTGGCCGCGCGCCAGTGCGCCCGGCGCAGCAGCAGGCCGAGCGCGAAGGGCGACGCGTCCCCGGGGCGGTCGGTGGCACGCGGGGCGGCGGTGGTCTTCGGGGGAACGTCGGCGCTCATGACGCCAGATTACAGCCACCTAATCACCCGAAACGGTATCGATCGATACCGAATGCGTCTCAGAGTGAGACTCCCCGCGCGCCCCCCGGCGGCACCCTCTCAGTGAGGCCGAGACAAAGGGGGGCACGCATGACGGGGCGTTCATGGGGACACCGCGAACGGCTGCTGGCGCTCGGCGCGTTCGGCGTGCTGCTCGCGATGTGCGGAGCAGTCGCGACGGCCACGGGCGCACCGTCAGGCCCCGGGCTGACCCTCGCAGGGGCGGCACTCGGCTGCTGGGAAGCCCTCGGGCTGTGGTTGTACGCGGTCTACGGGCGGCAGTTCCGCAAGGACAAGGCCTAGGACACCCGCCCCGCCCAGGACACCCGCCCCATCGCCCCCTCACCCCGTCTCCGGCCCCAGCCGTATCCCGTACGCCGCGATCTTCCGGTAGATCGTCGCCCGTGAGATCCCCAGCGCCTTCGCCGCCCTCGCCTTGTCGCCGCCGTGGTCGAGGAGGGCCTGCACGATGAGGTCGCGTTCCGTGGACTCCCAGGCGGACAGGGGGTGTTGGGACTGGGAGAGCAGGGAAGGGGGCAGATCGCTCTCCTCGATCAGCGGGCCGGTGCGATGGGCCTCGGCGTAGCGGAGCGAGCCGACGAGCTGGCGGACGTTGCCCGGCCACGGCGCCCGCGACAGGGCGCGCAGCGCGCCCTCCGTACAGGTGACGTCCGTGCCCTGGCGTGCGATCACCGCGGCCACGAGGGCGGGGATGTCGGCCGTGCGGTGGCGCAGCGGCGGCACCGTCACCTGCGCCCCGAAGCGCGCCCGTAGGGCATGCACCGGATCGTCGGCCCTGCGCGGCGCGCCCGTGCCGGGCAGCGCCGGCCCCTCCCGGGTGAGCAGCGCGGCCACCCAGCCGGCGCGTCCCGCCGTGCTGCGCAGGAGCGCGTCGAGCTGACCGGCCACCGTGGCGGACAGCATGTCGAGATGGCGCAGGACGACGGTTCCGCGGTCCTCGGCCAGGCTCCGGAAGACGGCCCGCAGCCAGTCCGCGGCGCCGCCGCGCACCTCGGCCGCGTCGTGCACGGCGTACGGTTCGCCCGGCGCGACGTGCCGGTGCACGGCCCGTACGAGTTCGTGCTTGCCGGTGCCCACCTCGCCGTCCACCAGGGTCCAGCGACCCTGCTCACAGTGCCGGACCAGCTGCTGCACGACGCCCCGCAGCGCGGGACTCGTACCGGCGATCCCCGGCAGCCGCGGAGGCCGTGCCGGGATGCGCGGCGCGGTCTCGTCCGGCTCCGTGACCAGCCGCAGCTCGATCAGGTAGGCGGCCGGGTCCTTGCCGTTCGCGGTGTCCGCCACCTGCCGGCCGCGCACCTGCACGGTCCGTCCGTCGCTGAGCAGCAGCCGTTGTTCGCGTGGGCCCGAGGGGTCTGCGGCCAGCTCGCGGAGCCTGCGGTGGTCGTCGGGTCCGAGCAGTTCGGTCGCGGCCGCGTCCGCGAGGAGCAGGCCGTCGGTGAGGGTGACCAGCGCCCGCCGGGAGTGCTGACGTGACGTCAGGAAGGCCCGGAACGCGGCCCGTTCCCGCTCCGAGCCGATGTCGAGCAGGCGCTCCTCGATGTCCGCGGCGGCCTCGCTGACCAGCGCCGTCATCAGCGGTGAGGCGGTGCGCTGCCAGGAGGTCAGATCGATCAGGCCGACCACCCGGCCGCTGACCGGGTTGCGGATGGGGGCGGCCGCGCACGAGACCCGCTGCAGCCGTTCGGAGAAGTGCTCCGAGCCGAAGACATGGGCGGTGCGGCCGTCCTCGGCGGCGGTGCCGATGCCGTTCGTACCGACGTACTCCTCGGCGTAACTGAAGCCCGGCGCCAGGCAGATGTCGTCGAGGTGGCGGTGCAGTGCCCGGTCGCCGGTGCGGCGCTCGCGGACCCTGCCCTTGGAGTCGGTCAGGATCAGCGCCATCGGGGTGTCCTGGAGCGCATCGGCCAGCCGGTCGAGGACCGGCCGCGCGGCCGTCGCCAGCCGGGAGTGCGGGTCGAAGTCGGCGTTGTAGGGGGCCTGGATGCGGTCGGCGTCCACGCCCCAGAAGCGGGAGCGCTGCCAGGAGGTGAGGATGGGTGCGCGCACCTCGGTGGGCGGGACGCTCTCGCCCTCCAGGAACAGGGTCCGGGCGTGGACGGGGTCGAGACGCGGGGGGTGCGGGCCGGGCAGCGCTGAGGGCCCCGTCCCGTCGGGGGCGTGGCCGGTCGCGTCCGTCAGGTGCGCGGGTTCCAGGTGTTCCATCGGCACTGTGCCTTCCGCCGTGCGATGACGCCGCTGTCCCTGCGGCGACGCTCCGGGTTCCGGTATGCCCTGCACGGTAGGTCCGGCCTCGCGGGTCGGCCAGAGCCCCGGCGCGGACCCGCGTCTCAACTTGAGACGACGGGCCGCCCGACCCGCCCCCACGATGGGCGACGCCCGGTCACAGACGGCAGTGCGCCGCCGGTTTCGCCGGGATCACCGCCGAGTCAGCCGGAGGAGCATCACCCGTGAGCCGACAGAGCCTGAGCAAGGCGCACAAGAAGATCACCGAGTTGTCGTGGGAGCCGACGTTCGCGACGCCGGCCAACCGCTTCGCGACCGACTACCGCTTCGACAAGGCCCCCAAGAAGGACCCGCTCAAGCAGGTCCTGCGCTCCTACTTCCCGATGGAGGAGGAGAAGGACAACCGGGTCTACGGCGCGATGGACGGCGCCATCCGCGGCAATATGTTCCGCCAGGTCCAGCAGCGCTGGATGGAGTGGCAGAAGCTGTTCCTGTCGATCATCCCGTTCCCCGAGATCAGCGCGGCCCGCGCGATGCCGATGGCGATCGGCGCGGTGCCCAACCCGCAGCTGCACAATGGGCTCGCGGTCCAGATGATCGACGAGGTCCGTCACTCGACGATCCAGATGAACCTCAAGCGCCTCTACATGAACCACTACATCGACCCGGCAGGGTTCGACATCTCCGAGAAGGCGTTCGCCAACTGCTACGCGGGCACCATCGGCCGGCAGTTCGGCGAGGGGTTCATCACCGGTGACGCGATCACCGCCGCCAACGTCTATCTGACGCTGGTCGCCGAGACCGCGTTCACCAACACCCTGTTCGTGGCGATGCCCGCGGAGGCCGCCGCCAACGGCGACTACCTGCTGCCGACCGTCTTCCACTCCGTGCAGTCGGACGAGTCGCGGCACATCTCCAACGGCTACTCGATCCTGCTGATGGCCCTCGCGGACGAGGACAACCGCCAACTCCTGGAGCGCGACCTGCGCTACGCCTGGTGGAACAACCACTGCGTGGTCGACGCCGCCATCGGCACCTTCATCGAGTACGGCTCCAAGGACCGCCGCAAGGACCGGGAGTCGTACGCCGAGATGTGGCGCCGCTGGATCTACGACGACTACTACCGGTCGTATCTGATCCCGCTGGAGAAGTACGGCCTGAAGATCCCGCACGACCTGGTCGAGGAGGCCTGGAAGCGGATCTGGGACCAGGGCTACGTGCACAAGGTCGCCCAGTTCTTCGCCACCGGCTGGCCCGTCAACTTCTGGCGGATCGACGGGATGACGGACGAGGACTTCGAGTGGTTCGAGTCCAAGTACCCGGGCTGGTACGAGGAGTACGGCGCCTGGTGGGAGGCGTACAACCGGATGCGGCACCCGGGCGGCAACAAGCCGATCGCCTTCGAGGACGTCGGCTACCAGTACCCGCACCGCTGCTGGACCTGCATGGTGCCGTGTCTGATCCGGCAGGACATGGTCGTCGACAAGGTCGACGGGCAGTGGCGCACCTACTGCTCCGAGACGTGCGCGTGGACCGACACCACCGCCTTCCGGCCCGAGTACGAGGGCCGGGCCACCCCGTCGATGGGCCGGCTGACCGGCAAGCGCGAGTGGGAGACCGTCTACCACGGGCAGGACCTCGCCGACATCGTCCAGGACCTCGGCTACGTCCGCGACGACGGCAGGACCCTCGTCCCGCAGCCGCACCTGGACCTCGACGACCCGAAGAAGCTGTGGACGCTCGACGACGTCCGCGGCAACACCTTCCTCAGCCCCAACGTCACCCTCAACGAGATGTCCGACGAGGAGCGTGAGGCGCACGTCGCCGACTACCGCGGCCGCAGCAACATCACGCCGTCGGCGCCGTGACGGTCTGACGGTTCCGTGCGTGGGACGGCGACAACTCCGTCGCGGGGTCGCCGTCCCGGAAAGGGCAGATCGCCGTGGGCGACAAGCACCGCATCCGATTCGAACCGGTCGGCATCGAGATCGAGGCCGACGAGGACGAGACCGTCCTGGACGCCGCGTTCCGCCAGGGCGTCCAGCTCATGCACGGCTGCAAGGAGGGCCAGTGCTCGTCCTGCAAGTCCTTCCTCCTCGACGGCGACCAGCAGATGGAGCGCTACTCCACCTTCGCGCTCGCCGACTACGAGAGCGAGGAGGGGTACGTCCTGCTGTGCCGGGCGCACGCCTACGGCGACCTGACCGTCGAACTCATCAACTACGACGAGGAGATGCTGCTCTCCGGCATCCCGCCTCGTGAGGTCGCTACGACCGTGGCGGCCGTCGAGCCGATGACGCACGACATCGTCCGCCTCACCCTCACTCCCGGGGATGAACTCCCCTACCGCACCGGGCAGTACGTCGACATCCAGGTGCCCGGCAGCGGGCACTGGCGCTCCTTCTCCATGGCCCAAGCGCCGGGCGGGCCACTGGAGTTCCTCATCAAGCGCTACCCCGGCGGTCTCTTCTCCGGCCTGCTCGACGGCTCCCTGCATCCCGGCGACGCGCTCACGGTCAAGGGCCCGTACGGCACCTGTGTGCTGCGCGACGCCCCCGACCGGGAGCTGATCCTGCTGGCGGGCGGCGCCGGCATGGCGCCGATCCTGGCCCAGCTCCGGGGGCTGGCCGCCACCGGCACCGGCAGGCGCACCCGCTTCTACTACGGGGCGCGCACCGCGCGGGACCTGTTCCTGCTCGACGAGATCGCCGAACTGGGCACCCGCCTCGCGGACTTCGCGTTCGTGCCCGCCCTGTCGGAAGAGGCGGGGCCGTACGAACAGGGCCTGATCACCGAGGTCGTCGACCGCCACGAGGGCGATCTGTCGAACGCCGACGCCTATCTGTGCGGACCGCCGCCGATGTGCGACGCCGCCCTGGAACTGCTCACCGCCAAGGGCATGCCCGAGGAGCGGATCTTCCTGGACAGGTTCACCACGTCCACCGACACCTGAAAACCCCTCGCGAGGAGCCGTACGCATGACCACGCAAGCCGACAAGCCGGTCAAGGCCGAACGCAGCTTTCCCAAGCCCCAGTTCACCGACGCGGAGGCGGGAGCACTGGACTTTCCGAGCTCCACGAGCCGCGCCTTCTCCTACTACACGCCGCAGAAGCTGCGCGCCACCATGTACGAGGACGTCACCTTCGACGTCCAGCCCGACCCCGAACGTCATCTGCTGCAGGGCTGGATCTACGGCTTCGCGGACGGCTCCAGCGGCTATCCGCAGGACTGGACGGCCCTGAAGTCGTCCGACTGGCACCGCTTCCTCGACCCCAACGAGGAGTGGGAGCAGACGATCTACCGCAACAACGCCAATGTCGTACGGCAGGTGCAGCAGAACCTCGCCAACGCCCGCAAGGCGGAGGCGTACCGGCAGTGGACGCGCTCCTGGGCCTCCTTCGTGGAGCGGCACGTCGGTGCATGGATGCACGCCGAACAGGGGCTGGGGATGCATGTGTTCGTGGCGATCCAGCGCTCCGCGCCCACCAACATGATCAACAACGCGCTTGCGGTGAACGGCGCCCACAAGCTCCGCTTCGCCCAGGACCTGGCCCTGTACAACCTGGACGTCGAGGAGCAGCTGGACGGCTTCGACGGCTCCGCCCACAAGGCGGTGTGGCAGTCGGACCCGGCCTGGCAGGGGGTGCGGGAGAACGTCGAACGGCTCACGGCCGTAGCGGACTGGGCCGAGGCGCTGTGCGCGGCGAACCTGGTCTTCGAGCCCCTGGTCGGCGAGTTGTTCCGCAGCCACCTCGTGCTGCAGATCGCCGCCCGCAACGGCGACTACACCACTCCCACGGTGATGGGCGCCGGCGAGAACGACTACGACCGCGATCTCCGCTACACCCGCGCCCTGTTCACGCTCCTGCTCGGCGACGACGCCCATGGCGCCGGGAACAGGGCGGTCGTCCAGGAGTGGCTGGGGCGCTGGGTGCCGGTCGCTCTCGACGCCGCGCGGCGGCTGCAGCCGCTGTGGTCGCAGCCCGCCGAGAAGCCCGTCCGCTTCGAGGACAGCCTCGACCGCGCCAAGGAGCGCTTCGCCCGCCTCGCCGAGGACCTGGGACTTCAGTCGCCCGCCGGGCGCACGAGCGAGAGGACCGCCAAGTGACCAGCACCGCACCCCAGGGCTTCAGCGCGAACCACACCTCCTCTAACCGGTGCGGGGTGACGCTGATGAACAACCAGAACGGCCATGTCGTCGCCGACGTGATGCGCGGCAAGGACCATGTCACCGTCACCGACTACCCGTCGATGATCCGGGTCGACGGAGAGCGGGTGCTCACCTTCGACTTCGACGAGATCTCCAAGGCCCTCGGCTTCGACTTCGACCAGGCCGACTTCGAGGAGATCATGTCCACCCACTACGGGCGCATGGTCCACCTCGACGACCGCACGATGCTCTTCGCCAACCCCGAGGACGCCGCCGAGTACATCGACTTCGACCTCACCCCGGTCGACTGACGCCGCGCCGAGGAGAGCCATGTTCCTCGACCAGGAACCCGTCCGCCCCGTCACGGGGCATCGGGCCGCCCAGGCCGCTCTCGGCCTACGGCTCCTCGACCGCGGCTGGACCTGCCGGCAGCTGGCGGACGCGGTCCTGGGCGACCTGCCGGACCGCCTCACGGCGCCACTGCGGCGCCTGCGCGCCCTGCTGGACCTGCCCGGGGACGCCTCGGCACCCGTGATCCTCGACGACGAGGGCCACGCGGTGCCGGCCGTGGGCATGGAACGGCATCTGCTGCGCGGCCGTGCGTCCGCAGCAGTGCCTCCTCCCGTGCAGGTGGCGGCGGTCGTTCCGTGGACCCGTACATCAGGGTCGGCGCACCACGGATCGCGTACCGACGGCCGTCGCCACCGTCTCCTTCCTCCCGCCGGACCGTCCACCGCCCCGAACGCCTCCTGAACAGCACCGTTCTGAAGGGATGACATCGCCATGGCGAAGGAACTGCGCTTCAACGCCGAAGCGCGCGCACTGCTGGAGAGCGGGGTGAACGCGCTGGCCGACGCGGTGCGCGTCACCCTGGGCCCGAAGGGCCGCAACGCGGTCCTGGAGAAGCTCACCGGGCCGCCCACCATCACCAACGACGGCGTGACCATCGCCCGCGAGATCCAGCTCAAGGATCCCTTCGCCAACATGGGCGCACAGCTGGTGAAGGAGGTGGCCACCCGCACCAACGGCGATGTCGGCGACGGCACCACCACGGCGACGGTGCTCGCGCAGGCCATCGTCCGTGAGGGGCTGAAGGCGGTCGGCGAGGGCGCCAATCCGGTGCTGCTGAAGAACGGCATCGAGGCGGCCGTCGCCGCGGCCGCCGACTCCCTGACCGCGCAGGCGCGTCCGGTGCGCACCGACGGCGAACTGGTGCGGGTGGCCGCCCTGTCCGCCAACAACGACCCGGCCATCGGTGAGGCGATCGCCGAGGCCGTCGCCCGGGTCGGCCGCACGGGTGTCGTCACCGTGGAGGAGTCCTCGGCGTACGGGATCAGTGTCGACTACGCGGAGGGGCTCGAGTTCGACAACGGCTGGATCTCCCCGTACATGGTGACCGACCAGGGCCGCATGGAGGCCGTGCTGGAGAACCCGTACCTGCTGTACTGCGACACGAAGATCAGCAAGGTGCAGGAGCTGATGCCGGTCCTGGAGCTGGTGACGCGGACCGGCTCCCCGCTCGTCGTCATCGCCGAGAACGTCGACGGGCCGGCGCTCGGGATGCTCGTCACCAACGCGGCGCACGGCACGTTCCGTTCACTCGCGGTACGCGCTCCCGGCTTCGGCTTCCGGCGGATCGCCGAGCTGGAGGACATGGCGGCGCTCACCGGTGGGCGGGTCATCACCGGTACCGCCGGACGCACGCTGGAGGGCGCGTCGCTGGAGGACCTGGGACGAGCGGAGCGGGTCGTCGCCACGGAGCGTTCCACCACGGTGCTCGGCGGTGCGGGCGGCGACGCCAGGGTCGCCGAGCGGATCGAGAACCTCAAGACCGAGCTGGAGCGGGCCACCAACGATCACGACCGCGACAAGCTCGGTGAGCGCATCGCGAAGCTGTCCGGGGGCGTCGCGGTGATCCGGGTGGGCGCGGCCAGCGGGGTCGAGCTCAAGGAGAAGCAGATGCGGCTGGAGGACTCGCTGGCGGCGACGCGGGCGGCGGCCGAGGAGGGCGTCGTGGCGGGCGGCGGTGCGGCACTGCTGCACGCGCGCGTCGCTGTCGGTGCGGTCGAACTCCCGCGTGACGAGGTCGCGTTGGGCCGTGCGATCGTCGCGAAGGCCCTCGCCGAGCCGCTGCGGTGGATCGCCATCAACGCGGGGCTCGACCCCGAGGAGGCGGAGGCGAAGGTCGGGGCCATGCCGGTCGGGAGCGGGCTGGACGCGCTGCGCGGGGAGTACGGGGATCTGCATCTGCGGGGCATCGTCGATCCGGTCAAGGTGACGCGGAGCGCGCTGCTGAGTGCGGCGTCGATCGCGGCGCTGCTGCTGACGACCGAGACGCTGGTCGTGGAGGAGGTGCTCGGGAACCCCGGGGCCATTCATTCCGGGGAGATCGGGGACTTGGCGGAGGGGTTGCCTCGGCCGTCCAACATTCCCTAGGGGGTGGTTTGTTGCGTCTGCCGTGTGTGGTGTGTGGTCGGCTGCGGGTGGTGGGTGGCTGGTCGCGCAGTTCCCCGCGCCCCTTCCGGGGCGCTGCCGTCCCCGCGACCAGGAGTGCAGCTACGTCATGGTTGTTGAACGAACTCCCGCCCGGTCCGCGCGACTTGGTGGCCCTGCCGCTGTGGTTTCTGCCGGGCGTACGCCTGGGGAGCGGCGGCCCCGGTTGCGGTCCGGGTTGTCGTACACCCTGCTCGGGCCCGCCTTCGTCGCCGCGATCGCGTATGTCGATCCCGGCAACTTCGCCACCAATGTGCAGGCGGGGGCGGCCTTCGGGCCGCTGCTGCTGTGGGTGCTGCTGACCGCGAACCTCGTGGCGATGGTGTTGCAGTACCTGTCCGCCAAGCTCGGCGTCGCCACCGGGATGAGCCTGCCGGAGGTGTGCCGGGCCCGGTATCGCAGGCCCGTGGTGTGGGGGCTGTGGGTCCAGGCGGAGGCGGTCGTGGTGATGACCGACCTCGCGGAGGTGGTCGGCGGGGCCATCGCCCTGCATCTGCTGTTCGGGCTGCCGCTGTGGGTGGGCGGCGTGGTCGTCGGCGCGGTGTCGCTGCTGCTGATGCCGATGCGGGGGCGGGGGCGGCGCCGCTTCGAGGTGCTGATGGCGGCGGGGCTCGCCTGTCTGCTGGGGCTGTTCCTCGGGCAGGTGCTGGGCGCCGGCGCTCCCCTCGCCACGGCCGCCGACGGGCTGGTGCCGGGGCTGTCGGGGACCGAGAGCGTGGTGCTGGCGGGCGGGATCGTCGGGGCGACGGTCATGCCGCACGTCATCTATCTCCACTCGGCGCTCACCAGCGACCGCTACAGCCTCTCCCTCGACACCGCGGCCGGCGGACCGGCCGACGACCCCGACCGCCCGCTGCGTCGCCGGCTCCTGCGCCATGTGCGGGTCGACGTGCTGATCGCGATGGGGCTCGCGGGGGCCGTGAACGTGGCGCTGCTGGTGTCGGCGGCGACCCTGTTCCATCCGAGCGCGCCCGAGGCCGCCGACTCGCTCGGTGCGGCGCACGACGCCTACGGGCGGATCGTCGGTCCGCTCGCCGCGCTGGCCTTCGCGCTGGCGCTGCTGGTGTCGGGGCTCGCCGGAACCAGCGTGGGCATGTACGCGGGCGAGGTCGTGATGGGCGGGTTCATCGGCCGCCGCATCCCCGTGCTGCTGCGCAGGCTGCTGACGATGACGCCCGCGATCGTGGTGCTGGCGGCCGGGGCCGGGCCCACCGGGAGCCTGGTGCTCAGCCAAGTCATCCTGTCCTTCGGCATTCCCTTCGCCCTGATCCCGCTGGTCCTGGTCACCCGTGATCCCGCCGTCATGGGCCGCTGGGTCAATCGGCGCGTCACCACGTGCGCGGCATGGGTCATCAGTGCGACCGTGGTGGCGTTGAACGTCGCTCTGCTCGCCAGCGTGTTCACCGGCTGAACGCCCCTCGCCCGATCCCGTCCGTCATGCCCTGGAGCAGCGAATGATCTTCATCGCCGTACGGTTTCCCGTCCGTCCCGAGTACCGCGACCAGTGGCTGGACCGCGTCGCGGACTTCACGGCCGCGACCCGTGCCGAGCCCGGCAATCTCTTCTTCGAGTGGTCCGTCGACGCCGCCGACCCGAACCGCTTCGTCCTCCTGGAGGCTTTCGCATCGCCCGAGGCGGGCGTCGAACACGTCAACTCCGCCCACTTCAAGACCGCCATGTCCTGGATGCCGGACGTCGTCGCCGCGACACCCGACATCATCAACGTCGAGGCGCAGGGGCAGGGCTGGTCGAAGATGGCCGAGATCACGCCCCGCGGCTGACGCCCCCGTTCGGCGAGGCGGCCTCGGCGGTGACGCAGGTCACTTCCGGGGCTGTCACAGGGCGGCGACCCACCTGGTCAACAGTGTGTATCCGCGACACGCTAGGAGATCACCGTGGAAGCTCGCCTCAACTTCTTCGCCCACCCCCTCGCGGGCAAGGTGCTGAAGCACATCAACTCCGCCAACAAGGTGGTTGCGGACTCGACGCTGCCGCATGCGACGCAGGAACTGGTGAAGATCCGCGCGAGCCAGATCAACGGCTGCGGTTTCTGCACCGACATGCACACCAAGGACGCCACGGCCGCGGGCGAGACCCAGCAGCGTCTGAACCTGGTCGCCGCCTGGCGCGAGGCAAAGGTGTTCACCGAGGCCGAGCGCGCCGCGCTGGAGCTGGCCGAGCAGGGCACCCGTACCGCGGACGCGGCCGGTGGCGTGACGGACGAGGCCTGGGCGAACGCCACCAAGCACTTCGACGAGGACCAGCTCGCCGCGCTGGTGGGCCTCATCGCCATCATCAACGCCTACAACCGCGTGAACGTCATCACCCAGCAGCCCGCCGGGGACTACCAGCCCGGCATGTTCGGCTAGCCACCCCCTGCCCAGTCTTCCGGGCGACCCTTCCTGGCATCCACGGTCCGTCCGTACACCGCCCCGACACAACGGTGTGCGGACGGGCCGCCGGTCCTGCACACAGCACACCCTGCACATCGCACCGAGAGGCACCATGTCCAGCGCTTCAACCCTGCCCTTCGCAAGCCGAGTTGCCATCGTCACGGGGGCGGGGTCGGGCATCGGCCGGGCCACCGCGATCGCCCTCGCCGAGTCGGGGGCCCGTGTCCTCGGCGTGGGGCGCCGCAAGGAGGCACTGGAGGAGACGGCTCGCGCGCACTCCGACATCGCGGTCCTGCCGCTCGACATCTGCGCGGAGGGCGCCGCGCACGTCGCCGTCGACACCGCCGTCGCCATGTGGGGCCGGCTCGACCTGCTGGTGAACAACGCCGGTGCCACCGCCCTGATGCCCCTGGCGGAGACGGACCGGGGAGTCGTCACCACACTCTTCGAACTCAACGTCACCGCACCGAGCCTGCTCGCCGCCGCGGCCCTGCCCCATCTGCGCGCGTCGTCGGGCTCCATCGTCAATGTCTCCAGCACCTACGGCCACCGGCCCCTGGCGGGCGGCGCCCACTACGCCGCGACCAAGAGCGCCGTGGAACAGCTGACGCGGAGCTGGGCGCTCGAACTGGCCCCGGAGGGTGTACGGGTGAACGCGATCGCCCCCGGTCCCACGGAGACCGAGGTGCTGGCCTCGGCCGGGCTGTCGCCGGGCGACGTCGCCGCGGTGCGCAGCCAGGAGCGGGAGCGCATCCCGACGGGCCGTCTCGGACGCCCCGGGGACGTCGCCGACTGGATCCTGCGCATCGCCGATCCGCGGAGCGCCCACATCACCGGTCAGGTGCTGACGACCGACGGAGGACTCGAACTCGCCTGAGCTCTCTCTCGGCACGGCGCCGCCGTCGTGCCGCTTGTAGCATGGTGATCCACTTCTGGAGGACGCATGCGCGCCGGGGATGACACAGGCTCTCTCGACCGGGCGACGCGGGAGTTCATGGCCGCGCGGCCCCGGCTCTTCGGCATCGCCTATCGCGTGCTGGGAAGTGCCACCGAGGCCGAGGACGTCGTCCAGGAGGCCTGGCTGCGCTGGCAGCGCACCGATCGCACGGAGATCGTGGACCCGGTCGCCTTCCTGGTCACGGTCACCTCCCGGCTGGCGATCAACGTCGCCCAGTCCGCGCGGAAGCGGCACGAGACGTACACCGGGCCCTGGCTGCCGGAGCCCGTCGACACGACCAGGGATCCGCAGCTGGGCGCGGAGCGGGCCGAGGCGCTCGACATGGCGGTTCTGTTCCTGCTGGAGAAGCTGAACCCGGTCGAACGCGCCGCCTACGTGCTGCGGGAGGCCTTCGACTATCCGTACCGGCAGATCGCGGAGATGCTGGAGACGAGCGAGGCCAACACGCGTCAGCTGGTGAGCCGCGCCCGCAGGCATCTGTCGGCGGAGCGCCGGGAGCCCGCGAGTCCCGAGGCCCACCGGCGGCTGCTCGAGGTGTTCCTCGCCGCGGCGCAGAACGGCGACCTGGCGACGCTGGAGGACGTGCTCACCGCGGACGTGGTCAGCTACACCGACGGCGGAGGCATCCGCGGGGCGTCCAGGATCCCGGTCGTCGGACGGCTGCACGTGGCCAAGTACCTGGCGGCGTTCGCGCCGCGTTTCTGGCCGGGGGCACAGGTCCGCGAGGTCGAGGCCAACGGCCGGCCGGCCATGCTCGTCTCGTCCGGCGGCAAGGCCGTGGCCCTGCTGAACATCGAGGCGTCCGAGCGGGGCATCGAGCGTCTGCTGTGGGTCATGAACCCGGCGAAGCTGGCACCGTACGTGGCCTCGCTCGACGGCTGAGCGAGCCGCCGCCGTACACGAGGCGGTGTCCGTACACGAGGCGGTGTCCGTGCACGAGGCGGTGTCACAGATGCCTCCCCTGCCCGGTCCTACTGAGTGTCCACCCTGGTCAGCGGAGAACTCGGAGAACACCGTGGCTATCACCGAACAACGTCTTTCCACCATGGTGCTGGTGATCGGCACCGGAGGAGCGGGCCTGCGCGCGGCGATCGAGCTGGCCGAGGCCGGCCTCGACGTTCTCGCGGTCGGCAAGCGTCCCAAGGAGGACGCCCACACGGCCCTCGCCGCCGGAGGCATCAACGCCGCCCTGGCCACCATGGATCCCGAGGACAGCTGGCAGCAGCACGCCGCGGACACGCTCAAGGAGAGCTATCTGCTGGCCGATCCCCGCACCGTCGAGATCGTCACCCGGGGCGCCGCCCGCGGCATCGACGATCTGGAGCGGTACGGCATGGCCTTCGCCAGGGAGGAGGACGGCCGGATCTCGCAGCGCTTCTTCGGCGCGCACAAGTTCCGCCGGACCGCCTTCGCCGGCGACTACACCGGTCTGGAGATCCAGCGCACCCTCGTCAGGCGGGCGCAGCAGCTCGACATCCCGGTCCTTGACGGTGTCTACATCACCCGGCTGCTGGTGCACGACGGCGCGGTCTTCGGCGCGTACGGCTTCGACCTGACGAGTGGCAGGCGGTATCTGATCCACGCGGACGCCGTCATCCTCGCGGCGGGCGGCCACACCCGCATCTGGCGGCGCACCTCCTCGCGGCGCGACGAGAACACGGGCGACTCCTTCCGCCTCGCCGTGGAGGCGGGCGCCCGGCTGCGCGACGCCGAGCTGGTGCAGTTCCACCCCTCCGGCATCATCGAGCCGGAGAACGCGGCCGGCACGCTGGTCAGCGAGGCCGCCCGGGGCGAGGGCGGCATCCTGCGCAACGCGCTCGGGGAGCGGTTCATGTCGCGCTACGACCCCGAACGCATGGAGCTGTCCACCCGTGACCGCGTGGCGCTGGCCTCCTACACGGAGATCAAGGAAGGGCGCGGCACCCCGAACGGCGGTGTGTGGCTCGACGTCTCGCATCTGCCCCGGCAGACGATCATGACGCGGCTGCCCCGCGTCTACCAGACGCTGCTGGACCTGCAGATGCTCGACATCACCCGCGAGCCGATCGAGATCGCCCCCACCGCCCACTACTCGATGGGCGGGGTGTGGGTGCGGCCCGAGGACCACAGCACCGACGTACGGGGCCTGTACGCCATCGGCGAGGCGTCCAGCGGTCTGCACGGGGCCAACCGCCTCGGCGGGAACAGCCTCATCGAGCTGCTGGTGTTCGGCCGGCTCACCGGCCGGGCGGCCGCCGCCTACTCCGAGTCCCTGACCGCGCAGCCGCGTTCGGCGTCGGCCGTCGCCGAGGCCCGCGCGGAGGTCGACGACCTGCTCGCCGCCGACGGGCCGGAGAACGTACGTGCCCTGCAGCGCGCCCTGCGCAACACCATGACCGAGCACGCGGGTGTCGTACGCGACGAGGAAGGCCTGCGCGCCGGGCTGGCGGAGCTCGCTGCGATCGAGAAGCGGATGGAGGACGTGGGCGTGCACCCGGACATCGCCGGCTACCAGGACCTCGCGCACGCCTTCGACCTCAAGTCCGCGGCCCTCGCCGCCCGGGCCACCCTCGAATCGGCCCTGGAGCGCCGTGAGACGCGCGGCTGCCACAACCGCAGCGACTTCCCCGAGCAGGATCCCGCTCTGCGGGTGAACCTCGTGTGGTCGCCGTCGGACGGTGTCACCCGCGAAAGCATCCCGGACGTGCCGGAGGAGATCTCCGCGCTGATGGAGGAGGTCTCGACCGAGGGCAAACTCGCCGAATGATTCGCCGGACGCCCCTGTCACAGCCGAGGGGGCTGTCCGGTCTTTCCTGACGCACGCATTTCTGCGAAAGGAATGGTCATGAAGATCGTAGTGATCGGTGGTACGGGGCTCATCGGCTCCAAGCTGGTCGCCGGGTTGAAGGAACACGGGCACGAGGCGGTTCCGGCCGCGCCCAACACCGGCGTCAACACCCTGACGGGCGAGGGGCTGGCCGAGGTGCTGAAGGGTGCCTCGGTCGTGGTGGACGTCTCCAACTCCCCCTCGTTCGCGGACGACGCGGTCATGGAGTTCTTCCGCACCTCCACGACCAACGTCCTCGAGGCGGAGGCCGAGGCGGGCGTGCGGCACCATGTGGCGCTGTCCGTGGTCGGCACCGACCGCCTGCAGGGCAGCGGCTACTTCCGCGCCAAGCAGGTCCAGGAGGACCTGATCAAGGCGTCCGGGGTTCCGTACACCATCGTCCACGCCACCCAGTTCTTCGAGTTCGCGAAGGGACTGGCCGACGGGGTCACCGAGGGCGACACCGTGCGCCTGCCCGCCGCCAAGATCCAGCCCATGGTCTCCGACGACGTGGCGGCGGCGGTCGGCCGGGCCGCGGTGGGCGACCCGGTGGGCGGCGTGGTGGAGGTCGGCGGCCCGGAGGCGTTCGAGCTGGAGGACTTCATCCGGATGGGGCTCGACGCCATCGACGACCCGCGCAAGGTCGTCACGGACCCCGAGGCGCGCTACTGGGGTGCCGAGCTCCAGGAGGACACCCTGCTGCCGGGGCCTGACGCGCATCTCGCCAAGACCCGGTTCGCCGACTGGCTGGCGCAGCAGAAGTAGCGGCACGAGAGGGCCCCCGCCGACTGGCGGGGGCCCTCTTCTTTTCTCTGCGGCGCTCAGCCGGCCCGGTCGTGCCCTTCATCGGCAATCACGCCGTCGGCCGGGGTGCCGGGGCCGATCGCCTCGTACTGCTCCTGCTGCGTGAGCAGGCTGAGCCGTTCCGGACTGAGCGGCGCGTGGACCTCGACGTACTCGCCGTTCGGCAGGCGCTTGATGATGCCGGTCTCGCGGCCGTGCAGCAGCTCGTCGCGGTCCTTTCGCTGCAGGCCGAGCGCCCATCGCTTGGCGAGGACGTAGGAAAGCGGCGGTACGACGACGAGACCGATGCGGACCGCCCAGGTCACCGATTCGACGGAGACGTGGAAGCGTGTGGCGATGATGTCGTTCGCGGCGCCGATCAGGGCGATCAGATAGAAGCTGATCCACGAGACGCCGAGACCCGTTCGTGCCGGGCGGTTGCGCGGCCGGTCGAGCAAGTGGTGTTCGCGGTCGTCGCCGGTCACCCGGGCTTCGAGGAACGGGTAGACGCCCATGGCGACGAAGACTCCGACGCCCGCGAGCAGGGGAATCAGGTTGTCGAGCGCCAGGGTGTGGCCCCATAGGACGATCTCCCAGCCGGGCATGACCCGCAGCAGGCCGTCGGCGACACCCATGTACCAGTCGGGCTGGGACCCGGCCGAGACCTGGTCGGCGCGGTAGGGGCCGTACTTCCAGACGGGGTTGATCTGGGCGATCGCGGCCATGACGAGGATGACGCCGGCGACCAGGAAGAAGACCCCTGCCGACTTCACGGCGCGCACCTTGAACGGCAGGCCCACGACGTTCCTCTCGGTCCGTCCCCGGCCCGGGTACTGCGTGTGCCGGTGGCGGAAGGCCAGGAACACATGGGCGACCAGCAGTCCCACCATCAGCGCGGGGATGATCAGCACGTGGATCGTGTTGAAGCGCGCCACCAGGTCGTTTCCGGGGAACTCGCCTCCGAAGAGGAACATCGAGAGATACGTGCCGACGATCGGGATCGACAGGATCGTGCCGTTCACGACGGCGAGGCCGGTTCCGGAGAGCAGGTCGTCGGGGAGGTCGTATCCCGTCAGTCCCGCGAACATGCCGAGCACCAACAGCAGGAATCCGAGCACCCAGTTGAGTTCGCGCGGCTTGCGGAAGGCGCCCGTGAAGAACACGCGCATCATGTGCAGCAGCATGGCGGCGACGAAGACCAGCGCGGCCCAGTGATGGGCCTGCCGGATGAGCAGGCCGCCGCGGACGTCGAAGGAGATGTGCATCGTCGAGTCGAACGCCTCCGACACCGTCTGTCCGCGCAGCGGTGCGTAACTGCCGTGGTATTCCACCTGGTTCATCGACGGGTGGAAGAACAGCGTGAGATAGATCCCGGTGACGATGATGACGACGAAGCTGTAGAGGCTGATCTCGCCCAGCAGGAACGACCAGTGGTCCGGAAAGGCTTTCCGCGCCTTTCCCCGCAGCAGGCCGTAGAGCCCCAGACGCCCGTCGGCCCACTCGGCGACCCGTTCGCCCCTGCCCCGCTCTTGTACGTCCTTGTTCTGGCCGGCGTCGTCCACGGCTCCACACCACCGTTCCCTGAGTTGTCCGAAAGAGTTGTGGTCAGGCCGCCGTGGTGACCGTGTCCTGCGTGGGGCGGGCCCGGCGCCGGCTCACCGCTCGGCGTTCGCTCTCCGTGGTGCCGCCCCAGATGCCGTCCACCTGTCCGGCCCGCAGGGCCCAGTCCAGGCACTGCCGTACGACGGGGCAGCGGCCGCAGACGGCCTTGGCCTCGTCGATCTGGATGAGCGCCGGGCCGCTGGTGCCCACGGGGAAGAAGAGATCGGGGTCCTGGCCCAGACAGCCGGCCCGTTCATGCCAGGACAGGGTGGGGTCTGCTCGTTCAACAGCCATCGGAAAGCGCACCTCCAGCATCGCCGTGAGTGGTGTCGGACGCTCATAGGTGAGACCGGACAGCCGGCGCCGGTGTGACACCGGGGCGGGGAGGCGCGTGTCACACGATCGGTGTCTGCCCGGTCATACGGAGAGAGCCGGGAGGGAGGGCGCCCCATGGACGACTTCCGGGTGCGGTGCGTGCGGCCCGCGTCGCCGCGGGAGCAGGAGGCCGTGGTGCGCTCGGTGCAACGCGCGTGTGTGTCCGGGGACGGCGAGGTGCTGGCTGCTCTGCTGTGCGCGGATGCCACGGCGTTCTTCGACGGGGGCGGCAGGGTCGGGGCGCCGGACCGGCCGGTCCACGGGAGCCGGCAGGTGGCCCGCGCCCTGCTGACGCTGCCGGCCCGCGGCCCGCGCACCACCTGGAGCGCGCAGTCCGTCAACGGCCGTACCGGCCTGGTCGTCCGCTGGGAATGCCGCGTCGCCGCGGTGATCGGCCTCGATGTGGCCGACCACCGTGTCGTGCAGCTCTGGGTGGTCCTCAACCCGGACAAGCTGCGCTCCTGGAACCGGTCTCCCGGTCCCCGCACCTGACCCGGCGTTACGCCCCGGCCGAGGCGTCGTCGAGCACGGACGGCCGCGGGTTGCCGCCCGTGACGAACGCGTCCCGCGGGTGCTGCACCGAGGCGAGGGAGACGAGGTCACGGCCGAAGAGGGCGGCGGTCAGCCAGACCGTGAGCACACGGACCTTGCGCTCCCACGAGGGCACCGCCAGGACGTGGTAGCCCCGGTGCATCAGCCAGGCCGGGAAGCCCTTGACGACGAGCCTCTTGTACTGGAAGATGCCCCGCCCGAGGCCCAGCGTCGCGACCACGCCGAGGCTGCCGTGGCGGTAGTCGCGGACCTTCCCTCCGTGCAGGGAGGCGGCGATGTTCTTCGCCAGCAACCTGCCCTGGCGTACGGCGTGTTGGGCGTTGGGCACGGTGCGGGCACCCGGCGTGTGCACGGCCAGGTCGGGAACGGCGGCGTCGTCCCCGGCCGCCCACGCGTCCGGCACCGGTTCGCTTTCGGTGCCCACGCGCAGATCGGGCCTGACCACGAGCAGACCGCGCTCGTCGACGGGGAGGTCCGTGTGGTTGTGCACCACGGGGTTCGAGGCGTTGCCGGCCGTCCACACGATCAGCTCCGAGTCGAACTCCTCGCCGCTGGAGAGCACGACATGACCGTCCACGGCGGAGAGCAGCTGCGTGTTCAGATGGACGTGCGCGCCTCGGCGTTCCAGGGAGCGCACCACCCATGCGCCGGGTGCGTCCCCGACCTCGGGCAGGATCCGGCCCCTGGCCTCGACCAGGTGGAAGGACAGATCGTCGGCGCTCAGCTCCGGATAGGACTTGAGCATGGCTGTCGCGAGGGACAGCAGTTCACCGAAGCCCTCGACGCCGGAGAACCCGCCGCCGACGAACGTCACGGTGAGCAGCTTCCGCCGCTCGGGGCCCGGCGGCAGCGAGGCCGCCTGGTCGAACGCGGTCATCAGCCGGTCGCGGATGGCCACCGCCTCCTCGACGTGCTTGAGCCCGATGGCCTGCCCGGACAGTCCGGGGATGGGGAAGGTGCGGGTCACGGCCCCGGCGGTGACCACGAGGAGGTCGTAGCGCAGCTCGTGGTCGGCTCCGTTCACCGGCCGGACGGTGAGGCGCCGGTCCGCGTGGCGGACCTCGACGACGGTCCCCGCGATCAGCCGGGTGGTGCGCAGATGCCGGCGCAGCGAGACGGCGGCATGGCGCGCCTCGACGGAGCCGGCCGTCACCTCCGGCAGGAAGGGCTGGTACGTCATATAGGGGCGAGGGTCGATCACCGTCACCCGCGCCTCGCCGGACCGCAGCTTCTTCTCCAGGCCCCAGGCGGTGTAGAAGCCCGCATAGCCGCCACCGATGATCACGATCTCACGCATGGTTCCCTCTGCTCGTCGGTCGTCACCAGGTAGACCGTGCAGGGCGGCGAAACGTGACAGCCGCGAGCCCGTCGTGGGACTGTCCGTGTTCGTCTCGCATGTGCTAAGGAAAGGGATGACCGATACCGAATCAGTAGAAACGGGGAGCGATCGTCCATCGGCGCATCGCGATCCACAGTCCGGCATCGCCGATCTTCGGCGCATCGGGGCGCATCCCGATCACTGGTATCCCGTCGCGCTGTCCCGGAGTGTGCGCGGCGGAAGGGCGCTGGCGACCGCGTTCGCCGGTGAGCGCATCGCCCTCTACCGCGGACAGAGCGGTGCCGTGTACGCCCTGGAGGACCGGTGCGCGCACCGTCAGGTGCCGCTGAGCATGGGCGTGGTGGAGGGTGAGGCGCTGCGCTGCTGCTATCACGCGTGGACCTACCGCGGTGACGGACGCATCTCGCAGATCCCGTACTTGTCCAAGGGCGACGGCCGTCCGCCGCGCGGTGTGCGCGGCTACCCCGTCCGTGAGGCCTACGGTCTGGTCTTCGTCTTCCCGGGCGCCGTGGAACGGGCGGCGGCCGTCCCGCTTCCCGAACTGCCTGCCTACGGCTCGGGGCGGTATCGGGCCATGACGTTCTCCCGCACGGTGCGCTGCCACTACTCGTTCATGCACGAGAACCTCCTCGACATGAACCACCAGTTCCTGCACCGGGGCGTGGTCGGCAGGCTCCGCCCGGAACTGCTGGGCCACCGGACCGACGCACGCTCGGTGGAGGCGCGGTATCTGTTCACCCACGCGGGCGGCAAGCGCAACCGCGCCGCCGGTCTGCTGGCGGCCGAGGGCGTCAACGGCCGCGACTCCAGCGATGTGATGACCATCCGTACGGAGTACCCGTACCAGACGCTCGACCTGGTCCCGCAGGGCGCCGAGCGGCCCGTCTTCCGGCTCTGGGCCGTGTACGTGCCGGAGGACGCCGAGCAGCGCCGCTGCCATGTCTACGGCCTGCTCATGATCGAGAAGCCCCGGGTGCCGGGCGCGCTGCAGCTGGCCTGGCCGTTCATCCGGCGCTTCACCGAGCGGGTGTTCGCCGAGGACCGGATGGCCGTCGAGGCCGAGCAGCGGGCGTGGGACGAGCAGGGCGAGGACCGCAACCACGAGGTGTTCCCGCTGATCCTGGACGTGCGTGAAGTGCTGCGCTCCAACGGCGTGCCGATCGTCTCCCGGGCCGCGCCGTGCGGTACCGCCGCCGCGGTGTGCGGTGGCACGGCGCCGGCGCCCGGCCGCCGTGGCGAAGAGCCGGGCACCCCTGCCGGGTGACGGGCGGTCAGGGCTTGCGGGCGACTCCGCCGTAGATGTCCGTGGGCTCGGGTGTGCTGCCCGGCTCGGGTCGCCACAGCGGGCAGGAGACGATCCCGGGCTCCAGCAGCTCGAGTCCCTCGTAGTAGGCGGCGACCTGGTCCGGGCTGCGCAGCACGTACGGAATGGCGCCGGTGTCGTCGTAGCCCTGCTGGGCGTCCTTGAGGGAGGCGTCGGTGTCGGTGCTGTCGTAGTGGACGAAGTAACTGCCGGACGGCAGCGCGGCCTGGAGGCGGCGGACGATGGACTTGGCCTCCTCGTAGTCCTGGATGTGGCCGAGGATGCCCATGAGCATGAGCGCGACCGGCCGGTCGAAGTCCAGGATCTTGGCGGCCCGTTCGATGATCCTCTCGGGCTCGTGCAGGTCGGCGTCGATGTACTCGGTCACGCCCTCGGGGGAGCTGGTGAGCAGCGCCTGGGCGTGCCGCAGCACCAGGGGGTCGTTGTCGACGTAGACGATGCGGGACTCGGGGGCGATGCGCTGGGCGACCTGGTGGGTGTTGTCGTACGTCGGCAGTCCGGTGCCGATGTCGAGGAACTGGCGGACGCCGAGCTCGCCGGCCACGAGGGTGACGGCGCGGATCAGATAGTGCCGGGAGGCGCGGGCCATGGTCTCGATGTTGGGGGCGGTCTCGCGGTAGGCGTCGCCCGCGACCCGGTCGACCTCGTAGTTGTCCTTCCCGCCCATCCAGTAGTTCCAGATGCGCGCCGAGTGCGGCACCGAGGTGTCGATCTTGGACAGCGCGTCCTGGTCGGTCGGCTTGCTGTCTGCCATGGAGCTTCTCCTGCCGTGCGTCACGGGGTGTGTGTTCAACCTAACGACAACGCCTGCGTGGGGGACCCGAGTTGACAAGGCGAGGGGCCGCGGGCCCGCACGGCGGAGGTCGCCGTGCGGGCGTGTCCGGTTGTCCGTTCGCGGGGTCGGGCGCGGGCGTCTCAGGCGACGAGGAAGTCCGCCTGGCCGGCCTTGGCACCTTCCAGGAAGGAGATCATCTCGTTGCGGGTGTAGACGAGCGCGGGCCCGTCGGGGTTGGTGGACTGACGGAAGGCGACGCTGCCGTCGGGCAGTCGCTTGGCTTCGACGCAACTGCCGCCGTTGGTCCCGCTCCAGGGCTTGTGCCAGCCCTCGGCTCCCAGATCGGTGGCGGGCATTCCACTGTAGATGCGGTCCTTGGATCCCATGGATCACAGCTCCTTACGCAGTTCACCCAGGATGTCCCTGGTTCGTGCAACCGGCTCCGCCTGAACGGACATCCGGTCCAGCACTTCGAGATAGGAGACGACGTCCTCGGGCCGGTCGACGTAGACGGCGCCGGTCAGGTTCTCGGTGTAGACGACGTCGGGCAGTTCGGAGAATCCGAAGCGGAAGTGGTGGAAGGGGCCGAAGGCACCGGGGTGGGCGCCCACGGACACGGGCATGATCTGGATGCGGACCTTGGGCCTGGCCAAGGCCTCGATCAAACGGTCTATCTGAGCCCGCATCACCTCGGCCCCGCCGACGGGCCGGCGCAGTACCGTCTCGTCCAGGATGGCCCAGACGGTCGGGGCGTCCGGCTTGGTGAGGAGGTCCTGGCGCCTCAGGCGCAGGGACACGCGGCGGTCGATCTCCTCCTTGGGCTCGTTGGGGAAGCCGACGTGCAGCAGCGCGGCGGCGTAGTCGTGCGTCTGCAACAGGCCCGGGACGTAGTGGGGTTCGTAGAGCCGGATGACGCTGGCTTCGCTCTCCAGGCTCACATAGGCCTTGAACCACTCGGGCAGCACGTCGCGGTACGAGTACCACCACCCGGGCTGGTTGGCCTCCCTGGCCAGGCCGAGGAAGTCGTCGATCTCCGGTTCGGGGACCCCGTAGGTGTGCAGCAGTTCCCTGACGTAGGGGATCCGCAGGCCCACCTCGGCCTTCTCGATCCGGCGGACCGTCAGAGGGGTCACCTCGATGGCCCGCGCCGCGTCCTCGAACGACACCCCCGCCTGCTCGCGCAGGGTTCGCAGGCGTCTGCCGAGAACGATTCTCAGGACGGTCGGTGCGCTGCCGCCCGAGCGGTTGTCGCTCACGTCCAACCTCCTGAAAGGCCGTCACGCTCTGCAGTGTGCCACGGCTGAGACGAGTCCGACAGAACGAAGCGATAGATCTGAAATTATCGGAATGAAGGTTGCGGGCTGAGTTTGCACGAGGCCATAGTGAACCTGTGACCTGTCGTACCGAGCGCTCATGTGGTGCCCAACGGCCGTTGGCGCCAAGGGAACTGATGTCCGGACGGGTCTGCCGTTCTCATCACGGCCACCGGAGCAGCCACCCCGCAACAGGGCTGCGCACGAGGGAGGTTCGATGACGGCATTCAGGGCACAGCGCCGCGCGCCGTCGTCCTTACGGGTCCACGACGGTGACGGAACGTTCGCCCCCAGGGCGGCAGTTCGGGCCCGGACCGCGAGGCCCGCCGCGAACGAACTCCTTCGTTGGACCTTCCCGGCCGACCCCTCCTGGGCCGCCGCGGTACGGCACACGGTCACCGACCGCCTCGCCACCGTGCTGCCGCACCCCGAGCAGATCGACAACGCGGCCCTCGCCACCGGCGAACTCTTCGCGAACGCCGTCAGACATGCCGGTCACGGCCCCGGCGACACCATCACCGTCGCCGTCGAATGCACCGAGCACGTACTCCGCGTGATCGTCGCCGACCGCTCCCCCTTACCACCCCGACCGCAGCCGACGGACGACTGCGCCGAGTCGGGCCGCGGCCTGGCCATCGTCTCCGCCCTCACCGACGGCTGGGGCACCGCACCCCCCGAACCGGGCTCCCCGGGCAAACGAGTGTGGTTCACGATGGCACGGGGACGCCGGGAGGCGACGCCATGAAGGATCGAGCCCCCGCCCCGGGCACCACGAACAGCGAACTCCGCGGCGTCACACCGCCGGAGAGCGCGACGCCCGCCACGAGGACGCAGCCTTCGACCGCCGCGGGAAGTGCCGGCGTCAAGGACACCGCTCGACAGTCGGCCGATGGCCCGACCCGTCTGTCGGCCGGACAGTGTGTCGATGGCGGAAGCGGGTCGGCGTACGGGGATGTGGAGGCGCTTGCTGTTGAGTTGTTGGGCAGGGCGGAGCAGGACCGGGAGTTGATGCGGCTGGCGCAGGCGGACCCCGCGCCGCTGCGGCGGCACCGGCTCGCGCAGTGCCACCGGGACAACGCCGAGGCCCTCGCGGCGATCGTCGCGCGACACGGGTGGCCGCACGCCGACCTGGTCGGATCGCCCGCGTCGACCGCGGCCGTGATGATCCTGCTGCACTCCCCCGACCTCGGCTTCCGCCTCCGGTGCCGCGATCTGATCGCCCGGGCCACCGCCGACGGGCACACGCCCGCCATCCACTTCGCCTATGTCGCGGACCAGTGCGCGGTCGACCTGGGCCAGCCCCAGTACTACGGCACGCGGATCAGCCCCAGAACCCTGCGCCCGTATCCGATCCGCCATCCGCAGAGCGTCGACGAGCGCCGCAGCGATGTCGGTCTCGGCCCGCTCCAGGAGCAACTGCAGGCCCTGCGCATCACGGGCTGACCGCGCGGGGCGCACCCCCGTGCGCCGGGCCCGTTCGACCTGGGCGCGCCTGATGTGGAGAATCAGAGCCATGAGCGAGAACGTGTATTTCGAAATTTCGGCCAACGGCGAGAAGCTCGGTCGCGTCGTCTTCCGGCTGTTCGACGACGTCGTGCCGAAGACGGCGCGCAACTTCCGTGAGCTGGCGACCGGCCAGAACGGCTACGGCTACAAGGGCGCGCCCTTCCACCGGGTCATCCCCGAGTTCATGCTGCAGGGCGGCGACTTCACCCACGGCAACGGCACGGGCGGCAAGAGCATCTATGGCGAGAAGTTCGCGGACGAGAACTTCCAGCTCAAGCACGACAGGCCGTTCCTGCTCAGCATGGCCAACGCGGGCCCCGGCACCAACGGCTCGCAGTTCTTCATCACCACGATCGTGACGCCTTGGCTGGACGGCAAGCACGTCGTCTTCGGCGAGGTCGTCGAGGGCGAGGACGTCGTCAAGGCCGTCGAGGCCCTCGGCTCCCGCTCGGGCGCGACCTCCAAGAAGATCGTCATCGAGGACTCGGGCGTCGTCGCCTAGTTTTCTTTTTTCGGACTCGGCCGGGCAGTCGGCCGCGGTTCCGTCACTCCGGTGACGCAACCGCGCGACTGCCCGGCCCTTTTTGTTGCCCCGCACCCCCGGCCCACTGCCGTCTCACCACCTGTCCGCTGTGTGGACACCGGTTGACCCCCTTCCACGTGCGCTCACATTATGAGTGCACCACTCGTATTGTGAGTCGTACAGAAGGGTGTGAGGGATGAGCAGGCAACCATCCGTCGGTTCCGACGACGTCCTGGCCGGACTCCGCGTCCTGGAGCTCGGCAGCTTTATCGCGGCCCCGTCCGCCGGACGACTGTTCGCGGACTTCGGAGCGGACGTGGTGAAGGTCGAACGACCCGGCACCGGCGACGAGTTGAGGCGCTGGCGGCTGCACGGCGGCGACACCTCACTGCTGTTTCGCGTGATGAACCGGAACAAGCGGTCGGTGACCCTGGACCTGCGCACGGACGAGGGCTGCGCGCTCTGTCTGGACCTGATCCGCGAGTGCGACGTCGTCCTGGAGAACTTCCGCCCCGGCACCCTGGAGCGCTGGGGCCTGGGCCCGGAGGAGATACGGCGCGCCAACCCGCGGGCCGTCCTGGTGCGGATCTCCGGGTACGGCCAGAGCGGGCCGTACCGCGACCGCCCGGGCTTCGGCGGGGTCGCCGAGGCGGTGGGCGGGCTGCGGAACCTGACCGGGTACCCGGACCGCGCGCCGACCCGCGTCGGCATCAGCATCGCCGACCAGATCGCCGGACTGTACGCGGTGATCGGCGCCCTGATGGCGCTGCACCGGCGCGGACGCGACGGCCACGGAGACACCGTGGACGTGGCGCTCTACGAGGGCATCTACTCGCTGATGGAGTCCCTGGTCCCGGACTTCGACGCGTACGGCGTCGAGCGCGAGCGCACCGGCAGCGCGCTGCCCGGCGTGGTGCCCTCCAACACCTACCGGTGCGCCGACGGCAAGTACGCCGTGATCAGCGGCAACGGCGACGCCATCTACGGGCGGCTGATGCGGCTGGTGGGCCGCCCCGACCTGGCCGAGGACCCCGCGCTCGCGGACAACGCCGGACGGGTGGCCCGGGCCGAGGAGCTGGACGAGGCGATCGGCGCCTGGACCGCCTCGCTGCCCTGCGCCGACGTACTGAAGGCACTGGAGGAGGCCGCGGTTCCGGGCGGCCCCATCTACACCGCCGCCGACATCCTCGACGACCCGCACTTCCGGGCCCGGGGCATGCACGAGCGGCATCCGGTCGCCGTGAGCGCCGACGAGAAGGCGGAGGTGGTCTTCCCCGGCGTCGTGCCCCGGTTCGAGGACCGTCCGGGCAGCACCCGGTGGCTCGGCCCCGACCTCGGCGAACACACCGACGACGTCCTGGACTCGCTCGGCGTCGGCGCGGCCCGACGCGAGCAGCTGCGTGCGCAGGGGGTGCTGTGATGGCCGCATCAAGGACAACCGGATACGAGACGACCGGACCGGCGGAGCAGGAGCGGGTCGAGCAGGTGCTCATCACCGATGTGCTGCTGCGCGACGGACTCCAGATCGAGCCCGTCACCGTGCCGACGTCCGACAAGATCCGGCTGGCGAGCGGCCTTCTGGAGGCGGGTCTGACGTCGCTGGAGGTCGGGGCGTTCGTCCACCCGGAGAAGGTGCCGCAGATGGCGGACACCGATCCGCTCGTGGCCGCCCTGCAGCCGGGTACCGACGCCGCCCTGCACACGCTGGTCTTCAACGAGCGCGGCGCCCGGCGCGCCGTCGCCGCGGGGGCCCGGCACGTGCGCTTCGTGGTCTCCGCGAGCGACGGCCACAGCAGGGCGAACGCCGGCACGGACACCCGGGGCGCCCTGGAGCGGCTGGAGCCCTGCGCCCGGCTGCTGACCGAGCACGGCGTCCGCATCGAGGCCTCGATCGCGACGGCCTTCGTCTGCCCCTACGACGGCGAGACCCCGCCGCGGCGGGTCGTGGACGTGGCCCGTCGGCTGGTGGAGCTGGGCGCGAAGGTGATCCACCTCGCCGACACGATCGGCGCGGCGAGTCCGGCGCACATCCGGCGTACGGTCTGCGAGGTGCGCGCGGCGCTCCCCGCCCAGCCGCTCGGGCTGCATCTGCACAACACCTACGGCATGGCCTCGGCCAACGCGTGGGAGGGCGTGCAGCTGGGCATTCGCCGCTTCGACGCGGCGCTCGGCGGGATCGGCGGCTGCCCGTTCGCGCCGGGGGCGGCGGGCAACATCGCCACCGACGACCTGGTCAACCTCTTCCACCACGTCGGCATCGCCACCGGAGTCGACGCCGCGAAGCTGGTGGCCGTACGCGACCAGCTGCATGTCCTGCTCGGCAGAAAGCTGGAGTCCGCGCTCTCCTCCGTCCCGGCGGCACCCGTGGCTCTGCGCGTCTGAGCCCGCGCCGGCGGTCTGCTCGGCTAGCGGGTTCCGGGGCGGTAGCCGAGCCGGCGTGAGGCGTCCTCCGCGGCGGCCACCACCTTCGGCGCCAGCGCACCGACGTCGGAGGGGGTCAGCCGCTGCGTCGGCGCGCCGATGCCGAGCACCGCGACGAGTTCGCCGGTGAGCCCGAAGACCGGGGCGCTGACCGAGGCCGCGCCCAGGTCGCGTTCCTCGAAGGAGGCCGCGTATCCGAGCTTGCGGATCTCCTCCAGCTGCTGGTCGAGCAGGTCGATGTCGACGACGGTGCGGGCCGTGTGCCGGCTGAGGCCGTGGCTGACGGCGGCGGAGCGGGCCAGCGGGTCGTACGCCATGAAGACCTTGCCCGCGGAGCCGGCGTGCAGGGCCATGACCATGCCCACCATGAACAGCCGCATGACGACGTGGTGGGTGTCCGCGATGGAGACCACCGTGCGGTAGGCGCCGTCGCGCACGTACAGACACGCCGTCTCGCCGGTGGCGTCCCGCAGGTCCTGCAGCGACGGCCGGGTCAGACGCACCATGTCCAGGCCGAAGGTGCCGGGGGCAGCCCAGCGCACCAGCCCGAGTCCGATGCGGTAGCCGTCCTCGTCCCGGTCCAGGAACCCCTCCCGGACCAGGTTGTGGACCAGCCGCTGGGACGTGCTGGCCGGCAGTCCGGTCTTCTTGGTGATCTGCTGCAGGGTCAGACAGGGCTCCGCGATCGTGAAGCACTCCAGGACCTGGCGGAACTTCTGCAGCACCAGGATCGGCGGAATGCCGCTCTTCTCGCCCGCACTCACCACTGGTCTCCTCTCCCCCGGGCGCTCGGCCCACACGGTCCGTGCTGCCCGGGCCAAGATTACTGAGCCGATGACCGAGCCTCACCGCTGGACATTTCTGCAAGCCGTGGCCGCCAACCCATTGACGTCAGACCATTGCACCTTCAGCATGGGTGCGCATAACCACATGGTGAGTCTATAACTCACCACCACACACTGGAGGGCCCGTGAAGGACGTCTCGGTTGCCACCAGGCTCGATCGCCTGCCCATCACCCGCATGCATCTCATGGCCGTCCTCGTGGTCGGCCTGGGCATTTTCTTCGATCTTTACGAGGTGTTCCTCGCAGGAACGGTCAGCACCGCGCTCAAGGACGACTTCCAGGTCGGTGCGGACCAGCTCAAACCGCTGCTGGCCTCCGCCTTCGTCGGCGCCTTCATCGGCGCGGTCGTCATGTCCCGTATCGCCGACCGCCTCGGCCGGCGCAGGGCCTTCTATCTCACGCTGGCCGTCTACTCCGTCTTCTCAGTCCTCGCAGCGTTCAGTCCGAATGTCGAGATGCTGATCGTCTGCCGCTTCCTGGCCGGTCTCGGCATCGGCGGCGAGCTGCCCCTGTGCGACGCCTACCTCTCGGACCTGCTGCCCGCACGCCACCGCGGGCGGCTCATCGGCTGGGCGTACACGGTCGGCTTCTGCGGAGTGCCGCTCGCGGGCTTCCTCGCGCTGGGCATCGTGCCGCACACGTATCTGGGTGTGGACGGATGGCGCTGGATGTTCCTCATCGGCGGACTCGGTGCGGCGCTGTGCTGGGTCCTGCGTCGCGGGCTGCCGGAGTCGCCGCGCTGGCTGGAGGCGGTGGGGCGGCACGAGGAGGCCGACCGCGTCGTGCGCATCTTCGAGGAGTCGGCCCACCGCAACACCGCCGGCGCCACGAGCCCGGTCGTCCCGGCCGCCGAGGCGACGGCGACGGCACCGGAGAAGGCCCCGCTGCGGCAGCTGGTCCAGCCGCCCTGGCGGTCCCGCTCGGTGATGCTGGTGATCTTCCAGATCCTCCAGGTCTTCGGCTACTACGGCTTCGGCACCCTGGCCCCGCTGGTGCTGGCCGGCAAGGGCTACGACATCGTGCACAGCCTGACCTTCAGCGCCCTGTCCTTCGTGGGCTACCCCATCGGTTCCCTGCTGTCGGTGTTCGTCATCGAGCGGATCGAGCGCAAGACGCTGATCATGCTGTCCGCCTTCGGCATGCTCGCCTTCGGCCTCGGCTTCGGCTACGCCCACAACACCGCGATGATCGTCGTCTTCGGCTTCTGCTACACCCTGGTGAGCAACCTCTTCTCCAACGCGTACCACGTGTACCAGGGCGAGCTCTTCCCCACCCGGCTGCGCGCCACGGGCGCGGGCGGCGCCTACTCGCTCAGCCGCCTCGCCTCGGCGGTCATGCCGTACGTCCTGCTGCCGCTGCTGCTGAACCACGGCCCCGACGCGGTCTTCGTCTTCATCGCCTGCGCCATGGCGGCGGTCATCGTCACCATCGGCCTCCTCGGCCCGCGGACGACCGGCCGGTCGCTGGAGGAGCTCACCGCTCCGGGGCTCGCGACCGCCCCGGGCGCCGGGGTCCCGGTGGACGCCGCGGCAGGCGAGCCGAAGGGGGGCACATGGTAGCGTCGTAGCGTCCGTATACAAGCTGTATGCGATGTCTGGGGGTTGCCGTGGCGTCGGGTCGCGAGAAGGCGTACGCGTATCTCAAGGACACGGTGCTGTCGGACCCCGGGATGCAGGGGGCGTTCCTGTCGGAGCAGGACCTCGCCGACCGGATCGGCGTCTCCCGCACGCCCATCCGGGAGGCGCTGCTGCAGCTCGCGGCCGAGGACCTGGTCGAGCTGGTGCCCAAGCGGGGGGCCCGGGTGGCACCGCTGACGGGGCGCGAGATCCGCGAGCTGATGGAGCTGCGCGGCATCGTCGAGCGGTACGCCGCCGAGCAGCTGGTCGCCGCCGGACGCGCGCCGGTGGCGGAGCTGCGCTCGCTGCTGGAGCGGCAGCGCGGGCTCACCGGTGCCGACCAGGCGCGGGAGTTCATCGCCGTGGACCACGGCTTCCACTCGGCCCTGGTCTCCGCCGTCGGCAACACCCTCCTGGACCGCCACTACGACGGACTGCGCAGCCGCCAGGTCCGCGCCGGCGTGGTCGCCCTGTTCAACCAGCAGGGCCGGCAGGAAGCCGTGCTCCAGGAGCACGAGGCCATCCTCGACGCCCTGGCCGCCGGCGACGCCCGGGCAGCCTGCGCCGCCATCGACCACCACCTGGAGTCGACCCTGAAGGTGCTGCTGGCGGGGTAGCCCGTCCCGGCGCAGGCGGCCTGTTGTCGGGGCGGCGTCGGTCGTTCTCACCGTGCCGATGTCGCTGCTGCTCATGGGCCTGCCGCACGGTCGGCACACGGCGGCGTCCTGGGACGACATCGGTCTGCGCTTCTCCGTGGCCGCCCGTCGCCTCGTCCCGGGCGCAGCCGTCACGCACGTCGTGATCCAGCTCCGCACCCGCGAGCGCGCCCGACCGCGCGATGGTCCGCATCGCTGACGGGACCGGCGGCCCTGGGGAGCCGGCGGCCGGTCAGGGATAGGTGATCACGAGCATGGTCACGCCGGTTTCGGTGGTCCAGGGGCCGTGTGGCATGTTCGGTGGGCGGCAGGCGTACATGCCTGTGGTGAAGGTTTGGTTCAGGGTCAGGTCGTGGAGGGTGCCCTCGACGAGGTAGACCTCCTCCCAGAAGTCGTGGCGGGCCACGCCCTGGTCCGAGGTGTCGGTGCCGGGTGCCCAGCGGACGAGCGCGGTGCGGCAGCCGCGCTCGGGGTCCTCGGCGAGGACGCGCTCCTCGACGCCGGGTCCGGCGGCCGGTGGGGCGGTCCACGGTGCGTCGGGGAGGTGGAACTCCAGCTCGGGCTTGCTCATCGCCACAACTCCGGGCGCCGGTTGGCCAGTACGGACGTCTTCTGCCGTACGGCGGCGACCTCGTCGACGTCCAGGTCGGCCACCAGCAGATCGGGCTCGGCACCCAGCGCGTGCCGGACCGTGCCGTCGGGTCCGACGACACGGCTGTGCCCGATTCCGGTCGGCGCGGCACCCGGCTCGCCCCCGGGCTCGGCCTGGCCGACGGCGGCGAGCCACACGGTCGCGTCCAGCGCCCGGGCCCGCACCAGCAGCTCCCACTGCTCCACCTTCCCGGGCCCGGCGCCCCAGGACGCGGCGAGCAGGGTGCCGACGGCTCCGGCGTCGGCGTGCGCCCGGAACAGCTCCGGGAAGCGGACGTCGTAGCAGGTGGCCAGGCCCAGCCGTACGCCGTCCACGTCGATCAGCGTCGGCGCCGAGCCCGCCGCGACGCTGTCGGACTCGCGGTAGCCGAAGGCGTCGTAGAGATGGATCTTGTCGTACGACGCCTCGACGCCGGGCCCGGTGGCCAGCAGGGTGTTGGCCACCCTGCCGCCGGGAGCCGGGGTGAACATGCCGGCCACGACCACCGTGCCGGTGTCCCGTGCGATCCGCCGCACCCCCTCGGTCCAGGGGCCGTCCAGCGGCTCGGCGAGCGGGGCCAGGGGCGTGCCGAAGCAGGCCATCGACGCCTCCGGGAAGACGACGACGCGGGCTCCGTCGGCTGCCGCGCGGTGGGTCCATTCCTCCAGGAGCCGGAGGTTCTTGCCGGGGTCGGGGCCGGTGGTGAGCTGGCTCAGGGCGATCCGCATGGCGCGGTTCCTCCTCGGAGGTTCGGGGGGTCGGGAGCTAAGGGTCAGTGCGTGCGGGTGGCGTCCACCGCGGTGCGCGCCTTCGGCGCGGCGAGTGCGACGTCCTCGTCCACGGCCGCTTCGGGGTCGCGGCCGAGGCACACCCCGGCGAGGGAGACGGCCGAGGCGACGGCGATGTACGCAGCCAGCGGCACCCAGGTGCCGTAGACGCTCAGCAGGGTGGTGAACAGCAGCGGGGCGACGGCTCCGCCGATGATCCCGGCCAGGGTGTACGCGAGGGAGGAGCCGGTGTAGCGCAGCCGGGGCGAGAACTGCTCCGCGATGAAGGCGGCCTGCGGTCCGTACAGACAGCAGTGGATCACGAGGCCGACGACCACACCGGCGGCGAGCGGCAGCCAGCTGCCGCCGCCGATCATCGGGAAGAACACGAAGGGCCACACGGCGGAGGCCACGGCCGCGCCGCCGTACAGCACACGGCGGTTGACGCGGTCGGAGAGGGCACCGGCGAGCGGCATCAGGAAGACCTGGAGGGTGGAGCCGATGAGGACGGCCGCGAGGGCGGAGCCGCGCGACATGCCGAGCTCCTTGGTGGCGTACGTCAGGACGAAGACGGTGAACATGGCGTACAGCACGTCGGGGCCGACGCGGCAGAGGATCGCGGCGAGCAGGGCGCGGGGCTGGGTGGTGAGGACCTCGCGGATCGGCGCCTCGGGGCGGGAGTGCTCGGCCTCCATCGCCTTGAACACCGGGGTCTCCTCCAGCTTCGCCCGCACCCACAGCCCGAACGCGACCAGGGCGCCGGAGAGCAGGAAGGCCACGCGCCAGCCCCAGGACTCGAACTGCGCCTCGGTGAGCAGGGCGCCGAGGGCGGCCAGGACGCCGTTGGCCAGCAGGTTTCCGGCGGGCGGGCCGACCTGGGCGGCGGAGGCGTAGAAGCCGCGGCGGCGCGGGTCCCCGAACTCGCTGGAGAGCAGGACGGCGCCGCCCCACTCGCCGCCGACGCCCACGCCCTGGGCGAAGCGCAGCACGACCAGGGCGATCGGGGCGGCGACGCCCACCGTCGAGTACGCGGGCAGGACGCCGATCAGGAAGGTGGCCGCGCCGATGAGGACGAGCGTGGCCATCAGCACCCTCTTGCGGCCGATGACGTCGCCGAGGCGGCCGAAGACGAAGCCGCCCAGCGGGCGGGAGACATAGCCGACCGCGTAGGTGGAGAACGCCAGCAGCGTGCCGGTGAGCGGGTCCTCGGAGGGGAAGAACAGGTCGCCGAAGACCAGGGCGGCCGCGGCGGAGTAGACGGCGAAGTCGTACCACTCCAGCGCGGTTCCGGTCAGGCTCGCGACGAACGCCCGGCGGACGCCGGAGTGCCGGGCGGACGCTGTGAGGTCGTCCTTCGGGGTGCGGGGCATGGTTCCCATCCTTGCTCAGAGACATCGACCTTCCGGCATACTTCTTGTATACAGGTCGTATGCGCAACCCCTGCGCCAGGACTTTCACCGTGGACCCGATCTCTGGGAGTGCCCTCATGGCCGTGCTGACCTTCGAACTGCCCGACGGATCGACGCGTGAGGTCGACGTCGTCCAGGTCCTCAACGCCGGGTACGCCGGCCGCAGCCAGGAGGACGTCGCCGCGCATGTCGCGGAGCTCGCCGAGCTGGGCGTGCCGGGCCCTTCGGTGACGCCGGCCCTCTACCCCGTCTCCCCCTACCTCGCGCAGCAGACCGACCGGGTCCAGGCGCAGCACGGGCGCACGTCAGGGGAGGCCGAGTGGGCCCTGATCGTCGCGGACGGCGGGGAGCTGCTGCTGACGGCCGCCTGCGACCACACCGACCGCGATCTGGAGGTGCACGGCGTGGCCTGGAGCAAGAACGCCGGCCCGGACGTGCTCGCCCGTCGCGCCTGGCGCCTGGCCGACGTGGAGTCCCGGGTCGACGAGCTCACCCTGCGCGCCTGGGTCACCCACGGCGACACGCGCACCGAGATCCAGCACGGCACCCTCGCCGAACTCCTCACGCCCGCCTACTGGGTCGACGTCCTGCGCTCCCGCGACGGGCTCGTCCCGGGTACCGTCCTGATCTCCGGGACGATCCCGATGGCCCCCGGCGTCGACCAGTTCGCCGACGGCTGGACGGTGGAGCTGGGCGACCCCGCCACCGGGGACACCATCCGCCTCGACTACGCCGTCCGGCCCATGCCGGCACCCATCGGCTGACGTGACGGCGGCCCCGTTCCGGCATGGATCGAACGTATTGAGTTCATCTATGGAATGTGGGCCGGATTGGCATTGGACGTCATGACATCGGGCGGCCATCATCGCTGCATGGCGGCCGTCGACGCGGCAAGGGCGGCCGGCATCCCTGCACGACTGCGCTGATCCGACCAGGCCAGATCCGAAAAGAGGGAGTCGCCAGCCATGTCACTCGCCCGCGTCCACAACTTCGCCATCTCGCTCGACGGTTTCGGCACCGGTGAGGGCCAGAGCCGGGAAGCGCCGTTCGGCCACGCCGGCGAAAGGCTGCACGAGTGGATGTTCAAGACCCGGTTCTGGTACGACATGATCGGCAAGTCCGGTGGGAACGCCGGCGTCGACGACGCCTTCGCGCGGCAGTTCGATGCCGGGGTCGGCGCCGAGATCATGGGCGCCGGGAAGTACGGCTTCCCCGGGTGGCACGAGGACCCGGAGTGGAAGGGCTGGTGGGGCCCCAACCCACCGTTCCACACACCGACGTTCATCCTCACGCACCATCCGCGCCCGGCGATCGAGATGGAGGGCGGCACGACGTTCCACTTCCTCGACGCCTCGCCGGCCGAGGCGCTCGAAGCGGCCCGCAAGGCCGCGGACGGACAGGACGTGCGCATCGGCGGAGGGGCCACGGTGATCCGTGAGTTCCTCGCCGCCCGGCTCATCGACCACATGCACGTCGTGGTGGTCCCGCTCCTGCTCGGCCGCGGCGTACGCCTCTGGGACGAACTGGAGGACCTGGAGAAGGACTACGACATCGAGGCCGTCTCCTCGCCCAGCGGGGTCACGCATCTGACGTTCACCCGCACGGGCGGCTGAATCGCGCCTACTGTGTGCGGCCGCGGTCGAGGGCCGCGACCTCGCGTACGGCCTCGGCGACCGCCCGGAAGTCCTTCTTCAGGATCGCCCCGTGGTTGCTGGCGACCTTCGCACTCACCTTGATGTGCGGATTGCGGGCGGTGACCGCGTCGAGGCCGGTGCGGATCCGTTCCTGCTCGTCGCCGCGGCTTCCCAGGGACGTCCCCGAAGCGACCACGTAGCGCACCGGGACGGTGATCCCGTCGAGCACGGGCCCCAGTTCACGCTCGCTGGAGAGCCTGCCGAGCTCGATGTTGCTGTCCGCCATCTGGTCGGCGTTCATGCGCGGGGTCAGGCCCGTCGGGCGCAGCAGCGGCAGGAACGGGCCCCACTGCCGGAACTGCTTGCGGATCCGCTGCTCCATCGCCTCGTCGAGCCAGTCGTACGGGAACGCACCGTCGACCAGGACCGCGCCCAGGGCACGCTCCGGGTTCCGGCGGGCCCAGTGCGCCCCGACGACCGCTCCGTAGGACCAGCCGACCAGCAGCGCCCGGTCCACGCCCCGGGCCGCGAGGACGGCGTCGACGTCCCGGACGGCGGCCTCGAAGGAGTAGTCCGCCGAACGCTTCGACTTCCTGCCGCGCGCCCGCTCGTCGTAGGTGATGTGCCGCCAGCCGGGGCCCAGTTCGGCGATGACCCGCCGCCAGTAACCCTGCGTGGCGAACTGGCCGTTGAGGTAGACGACGGGGATGCCGGGACCGCCGGTGTCGGTGACGGCCAGGGCCGTGTCGTCGACCGTCACCATGCCGGTCCAGGTCGCGCCGGCCGAGCCCTGGGACGGGCTGCTGTGGGGAGTGCTGTGCTGCGTCATGTCCAACTCCTTCAGAGGCTGCGGGCGGTGATGTCACCGCGGGTGGTGGTGGCGCGGATGTCGAGTACGGCGGTGCCGTCGTTCTTGAGCGCGTTGCTGACGCGGCCGTGGCCGGTGTCGGCGTCCAGGGCGGCGGAGACTCCGGCCGCGGCGCCGACGCTGATGTCGCCGTGCCGGGTGGACAGCACGACCGTGCCGCGCACGGCCTCGGTGATCCGGATGTCGCCCCGTGCGGTGGTGATCTCCGCGGGGCCGCCCAGCCGTCCGACCTCGACCGCGCCGTCGACCGCGCCGAGGCGGACGCTCGCGGCCTCGTCGATCTTGATCCTGCGGTAGGCACCGTCGAAGACGACATCACCGAGACGGCCGACACCGCGCAGCTCGGACCCGGCGGACCTGCCCTCCACGCGGGACCCTGCGGGCAGTTGAACGGTGACCTCCACCGACCCGGAGGGGCCGAGGAGCCGGTTCTCGGGCTCGGCGACGACCACCCGCAGGACTCCGTCGGCGTAGCCGACCGTGGCTTTCTGGGCGGGCAGCACCTCGACCGTGGTGTCGGCACGGTCGGCGGCGATGAACTGGACACGCCCGGCGGGGATGTCCAGTACGGCGGTGATCGGCTTGGGAGTGTCGAACCTCTGCATCGTGGTCTCCTGTGCTCGCTCGCTGTTTCTGACACAGGAAACGCTACGTTGCTTTCCATGGACTGGCAACAATGTTGTTGCACCGCACGAAAATCACTGCAGCTCAGATAAGCGAAAGTGTTGCAACGGTCCTGACCGTAATGCAACGAGGGCAAGTGCGTCCATTGCAATGAGGTGAGAGTGAACGCTATGGTGGCGGCCCAGGACCAGTCATCACGCAGGAGCACCGAGGAGACCGCGATGCCGGGAGGCAGGCTCACCCAGTCCGAACGTCGGCAGATCGCGCTGGGGTTGGCCGACAGCCTTCCCTACGCCGAGATCGCCCGGCGCCTGGGCCGTCCGACCTCGACGGTCACGCGGGAGGTGATGCGCAACGGCGGCCCCACCGCCTACCGAGCCGACCTGGCCCACCGGGCCACCGAGCGCCGCGCCCAACGGCGCAGACCCGCCTCCTCCCGGGCTGCGAAGCACCTCCCCCAGTCGCACGGGCGCGACGTCGAGGCCGTGGCCGACTACGAAGAGGCCCTGACCACCGTGCTGATGGCCTCGGGACTGCCCAAGATGGCCGCCGGGGTGCTGACCTGTCTGTTCATCACCGACACCGGCTGCCTCACCGCGTCGCAACTCGCCCAGCACCTCCAGGTCAGCCCGGCGTCCGTCTCCAAGGCGATCGCCTTTCTGGAGAGCCAGAGTCTGGTACGCCGGGAGCGCGACGAACGCCGCCGCGACCGCTACATCGTCGACGACGAACTCTTCTACCAGGCGACGATCGCCAGCGCCCGCGCCAACGACCAGCTCGTGGAAACCGCACGCCGGGGCGTCGCCGTCCTCGGCCCCCACACCCCGGCCGCCCACCGCCTGGAGAACATCGCCCGCTTCCTCGACTTCATCAGCGAGAGCATCACCCGCGCCGCCGAACAGGCCCGCGAGGTCCTTCATACGAAGCCCGCAGCGACGCCCGCGGACGGGCAGTAGGGGGACGGGGGGTGAGATCCCGGGGGCTCACCAGGCAGGTGCCCGGGCCGTAGCCGGTGCCGTAGTCGTCGAGGCCGGTGGTGGTGAGGGTTTCCAGCGTGGTCCGGGCTACCGCGGCGGTGGTCGTGCCGAGCGTGCGCAGGAGGGTGCGGCCGCGCCTGCTCATGCGGTGCCCCGGCTGCCGCGCCGGTGACCCGTCAGGCCGAGGCGTTTGAGGGCGTACTTGTCCAGGCCGGTGAGGATGCCGTTCAGGGCGAGGGTCATCGCGACCAGGACGATGAGGCCGGCGAACTCCGTGGGGGCGTCCAGATTGGTGGCGGCGGTGAACAGTTCGTGGCCCACTCCCCCGGTGGAGGCGATGAACTCCCCGCCGATCACACCCAGGATGGCCAGCGGACCGCCCGTCTTGAGCGCCGCGAAGAAGGGAGCGGCCAGGGTCGGGATGGTGACGTAGCTCAGGACGTGGTGGCGGCGGCCGCCCATCACCTGGACGATCTCCACCAACTCCCGCTCCCGCAGCCGTAGTCCGAGGTAGACGTTGTAGAAGACGACGAACGCCACACCGGCCGCCGCGATGGTGATCTTCGACCAGACGCCGATGCCGAAGAACAGCAGGAACAGGGGTGCCAGCGCGATCTTCGGGATGCCGTTCACGGCGGCGATCAGCGGCTCGACCACCCGGCCGAGCAGTGGCAGGGAGCCCAGCACCAGGCCCATGACGGTGCCGATCCCGACGCCGATCGCGAACCCGGCGACGACCTCGGTCGCCGTCGTCTCGATGTCCGTCCACCCCTTGGCCGACCCGAGCAGCTGCCACAGGGCGTGCGAGACGTCGGTCGGCCTGCTGACGGCGTACTCGGGCAGCACCGGTCCGCTCAGCACCTGCCACAGGACCAGCGCCAGCGCGATCACCCCGATGCGCAGCAGCACGACGAGCGCGGTCTCCCGCCAGGCGCTGTTCCTGCCGCGTGACGCGGGCGGCGGAGTCTTCGTCCTGTTCCGCGCGCCGCTTGTGGTGGCAGTCGTCATTGAGTGCTCCTTCAAGTCCGCTGAATACGACATCGCCGGCCGGCTCACGGCAGGTACTTGTTGGTCCAGTCCTCGGGGGTCACCTTCGCGCCGGCGGGCAGCGTTCCCAGGCTGTGCAGGAAGGTGAGGGTCTTCTTCCAGCCCGCGGCGTCCATCGAGTCGTCCTCGGGCCAGTCGGCCTGCCGCAGGCTGCGCTGTACGACGTCGTCCGGCATGCCCTTGAGCAGTTTCCTGGCCGCCTTCAGCACCGTCCTGTCGTTGCTGTCCTTGAGGTGTTCGTGCATGTACGCGGTCGCCTGCTGGACCGCGGTGGCGAACTTCCGGACGATGTCGGGGTGTTCGGAGGCGTAGTTCTTCCGGGTCACCACGATCTGGCCGTAGCCGGCTTCGGCGGCGGACCACGCGGGGACCTTGAAGGGGTCGGCGACCAGCACGCCGTCCCCGTCGCTCTGGATCTGCAGCGGGATCGGTTCGGAGGTCACGAACCAGTCGATCTTGTTGCTCTTCAGGGCGGCCTTGTCCGCGGCAGGGCTCGGCAGTGTCACCCACGTGATCTTCTTGTCGGCGTCGACGCCCTGGGCGTTGAGGAAGACCGCCGCCTCGGCCCTGGTGTTGGCCGAGCTGGCGCCGCCGGTCGAGCCGGCCAGTGCCTTGGCCACCTGGGCGGCCGGGGTCTTCTCCGTCAGGTGGTGGGCGCGGGCGAACTCCTCGCCGACGACGAGACCGAGCGGGTTGCCCAGGCCGTCGGTGCCGACCGCGATCTGCGGGAGTCCCTTGGCGTGCGAGGTGACGAATCCGGTGGGGCTCGAGTCGAAGAACTCCACCGAGTTCGACTGGAGGGCGGCCGGACCGATCGACGCGGTCAGCGTCACGAACTTCAGCTTCAGGCCCTGCTTGCGGAAGTAGCCGTTCTGGTCGGCCACCATCAGCGGGGTGTCGAAGACGCTGCCTCCGCCGCCGACCGTGACGACGGTCAGTCCGTCCGCGGTGGTGGTCAGGGCGTCGCTGCTGCAGGCGGTCAGCAGTGCGGAGGTGAGGATCGCCGCCGAGGTCAGGGCGAGGAGCTTGCGGTGGGCGTGTGTCATCCGAGTGCTCCCGTCACCATGCCTGCTGCGTAAGGAAGAAGCGCTGCCAGAAGTCGAGCCGGGCCGGGTCCGCGAGCGGGACGGGAGCGAAGCCGCCGCCGAGTTCCATGACCGAGGGTGTGTCGGCGGACCAGGCCGGCCAGTGCGGCAGATCGGGGCCGTTGGGGTCGCCGGTGGCCACGAAGTTGGCCCAGTAGCCGCTCATGGTCTCCGCCACGGCGCGGTCCTCCTCGCTCCAACTGCCGTGTTCGGGATGGAGGTTGCCGAAGACGAAGTCGATCTCCGAGCCGTGCGAGGCGCGCGGCGGGTCCTGTCCCATCACCGGGGAGGGGTGGGTCCAGAAGTACGTGTGCACGGACCGGCCGGCATGGGCGGTCCAGTCCCTGGCCCACAGCCAGGTGGAGATCCTGGCGTTGTCGCGCACCGCGGCGCAGTGGGCGCGTCCGGCCTCGTCGTCGGTGTGTGCCGGGTAGAGCCGCAGGAACTCCTCCGCCATCGCCCCGAACTTCTCGTGCGCGGCGTTGACGAAGGCCTCCCGCGTGACATGGACGGGCGGGGCGCCCGGCCGCCAGGTCCTGCGGCCCGCCGTCCGGTAGATCGCGAAGGTGCTCTCGGGCACCGCACCGCTCTCGTCGAGGTTGTTGCCCGCGAGGTAGAACACGTCGTTCTGCAGGCCCTGGGCGTAGGTCTGCTCGTAGCCGTCGGGGATGACCCAGCCGTCGACGACCGGCCGGAACAGCGGCGGTTTCGCCGGGCCTCCGGTGTCGGCCTCGCTGTCGACGGCCGAGGCGTTGCCCTCGACGAGCCTCGGCCACGGCAGCGACCGAAGCCGCCGGAGCGTCCGGGCCCCGCGTTCGGCCGCGTACCGGGCACCGGCGCTCTCGGCGTCGGCCGGCGTGCGGTAGGAGGAGGCCAGGAACCGCAGTTCCGGGTCGCGGCAGTGCCGGGCGTGGCTCTGCGCGACCGCGCGGTGGAAGAGGTCCTTGGCCAGCGGTGACATGGCCAGGAAGTTGACCGATCCGGCGCCGGCCGACTGACCGGCGATGGTGATCCGGTCGGGGTCGCCGCCGAAGCCGGCGATGTTGCGCCGCACCCATTCCAGTGCCGCGATCTGGTCGAGCAGCCCGTAGTTGCCGGAGGCGTGGTGCGCGGACTCGGCGCTCAGCTCCGGGGTGGCCAGGAAACCCAGGGCGCCCAGGCGGTAGTTGAAGGTGACCACGACGACGCCCTTGCGGGCCAGCGCCTCGCCGTCGTAGCGCAGGTGCGCGCCCGTTCCGACGCGGAAGCCGCCGCCGTGGATCCACACCAGCACCGGACGCGGCCGCTCGTCGTCGGCGCCCGCCCCCGTCCACACGTTGAGGTACAGGCAGTCCTCGCTCATGGGCAGGTCGAGCCCGGCCAGCTCGGGTCCCGGCGCCTGGGGTGCCACCGGTCCGAAGGTGTCCGCCCTGCGCACCCCGGGCCAGGGCTCCGGGGGCTGTGGTGGCCGCCAGCGCAGCTCCCCGACCGGGGGTGCGGCGTAGGGGATGCCGCGGAAGACGGTGACCGACCGGTCCCGTCCCGGTATGCCCTCCACCGAGCCCGACTCGGTCTTCACTGGCTGGAGCATGCTGTCTCTTTCTGCTGGGCGGCGGGCGGTTCGTCAGTGGGACGAGGCCTCGCCGGCGGGGTCGGTGGGCTCCTGCTGCGTCCGCAGCAGCAGTGCCTGCCTCGCCGAGGCGACGTGGTGGTGCATGGCGGCGGTGGCCGCCTGGGGGTTGCGCGTGATGATCGCCAGGAGGATCGCCTGGTGCTCCTCCAGCGAGCCGGCGCGCGGGTGCGGTGCGGAGAGGTTGCGGTACTGGCGCATCACGAGGGGGTACAGCAGGGTGTCGTAGGCCCGCGCCAGGGTGTGCTGGTGCGCGGCCTCCTTGATCTGCTGGTGGAAGCGGCGGTTGCCCTGGGAGTAGCCCGCCTGGTCCCCGCGCGTCTTGCAGTCCTCCATCGCCTCCAGCGTGCGGCGCAGTTCGGCGATCTCCTCGTCGGTGGCGCGCTCGGCGGCCTTGCCCGCCAGGGCGGACTCCAATGTCTCGCGCGCCTCCAGGATGTCGGCGGCCTCCTCCGCGGTGAAGCTGCGGGTCCGCACGCCGCGGTTGACCTCGCTGGTGACGTAGCCCTCCTGGGCCAGCCGGACCAGGACCGCCCGCATGGTGCTGCGCGAGACGTTGAACATTCTGGTCAGGTCGGCCTCGGTCAGCCGTGTGCCCGGTGCGATGCTCCCGGACAGCAGCAGGGAGCGCAGCCCGTCGTACGCCTGGCTCTGACGGGTGGCCGCCGTGCGGCCCGCGTCCGTCTCGTCGAAGCCATTGGAATCCACCGTGATCACTCCGTGGGTCTGCTGGGAGGGGACAACTGCTGGCGGGAGTATCGCCGACGCGCGGCGGATCCCCGCATCGGCGGGACCGCCGTGGCCGCAGCGTCAGTCACGGCCGCCGGCCAGTCCGGGGTACAGGCGTCGGGCCGTACCCGCGAAGATCTCCTCCCGGTCCCGTTCCGGCAGTACGGCGAGGACGTCCCGGGCCAGCGCGAGCAGCTCCGGCAGGGACTGCTCGGCCGCCGGAAGGTTCGAGCCCCAGGCGATCCGTCCGGCGCCGAACGCCTCGACGACCGGCCGGAGGAATTCACCCGCCTGCTCGCCCGCGTCCCGCAGCCGTTCGAGGTTGCGGTGGGTGAGCTTGAGGTGCAGGCCGGGGTGTACGCCGAGCGCGGCCACCTCGGCTCCGGCCCGGGCGGGCGATGCCGCGATGTCGGGATAGCCGATGTGGTCCAGGAGCACCTTGACGCCCGGGAAGCGTTCCAGCAGTTCCACCAGTTGCCCGGTGGCGGAGCCGAGCCGCATCTGCAGACAGACGGGCAGGTCCAGTTCGGCGGCCTGCTCCCAGAAGGGGAATGTCTCCGGCGCGACGAACCACTCGCCCTGGACGGGGACCGTGCTGCCGCTGGTGAACAGCCGCACCCCGGACAGTCCGCCCTCGCCGACCGCGGCCTTCAGCGAGGCGGCGGCGTCCGGGCGCAGCGGGTCGACGGTGCCGACGGCGACGAACCGGTCCGGTCGGCGCCGGCAGCTGTCGAGGACGTAGGAGTTGTCGTAGCCGTAGTTGGTGGTGGCCTGGACCAGGACGGCCTGGGCGATGCCCGTCTCGTCCATGCGGGCGACCATGCCCTCGGCGGTGACCGGCCGCTTCGCGGCCCACTCGGACTGCTTGCCCCCGATCGGGGCCGGGGGGTATGCGGTCGGGTCGTCGGAGATGATGTGGCAGTGTGCGTCGACGACGTCCACGGTGAAGCGCCCTTTCTTTTCGGTGACTTGGGTGCGGGCCGGCTCAGGCGTCCGGGTAGTCGCCGGCGGCGAACAGGGACGGCAGGTCGGTGGGGAAGGCGGCGTCCAGCAGGCCCTGGTCCTTGGCGAAGCGCACCATCGCGTCCAGGCTCGCCTCGTTGGACTTGATGCCGTACGGCACGGGGTCGGTGCCGAGCTGCTGTGCCTGGCGGGCGAGGCGCGGGGTCGCGGACCAGTCGGGCCGGGCGGCGAGGTGGCGGCGCTTGCTCTCGGCGAAGGCCTCGTAGAGCCTGGTCGGCAGGTCGGGGTCGCGTGCCACGAGTTCGGAGCGCACCGAGACCAGGGAGTGCAGCGGGTAGATGCCGGTGCGCAGATAGTGGTCCACGGCGAGGGTGTCGCCGTCCGGGAAGAGCGGGTAGGGGCCGTCGTCGCCGGCGGGCTCGGTCTCGGCGGTGGCCGACCAGCCGGCCCGGGGGGCGCCCGCGCGTCCGGTGCCGGCGTTGCCGGTCAGGGCGGCGTCGATCTCCCCGGCACGCAGCAGTTCGCCCAAGGAGCGGCCGTCGGTGACGCGCTCGACGTTGGAGGGGACGCGGCCCTCGATGTGGTCGTCGTCGTCGACCACCCAGGTGATCGTGTCGATGTCGACGCCGTACTCGTCGCGCAGGACGCCCCGCACCCATACGCCGGTGCTCACCGAGTACGCCCGCACGCCGATCCGGCGTCCCTCCAGGTCCCGCGGCACGCGGATGCCGGAGTGGGCGGCGCACTGGACGTCGCCGTGGTGGAAGCGGCGGTTGAGGAAGACCGGCACCGCGGTCAGTTCGATGCCTTCCTGGCGGGCCATCAGGTAGGAGACCGGGGCCAGTTCGCACACGTCGAATTCCAAGTCGCGGATCATCCGGCGGTAGGCGCCGATGACGGGCCTGACCTCCACCGGCTCGACGACGTGGTCCGCGATCTCGACGTCCGCGTCCAAAAGGGGCTGGGCGTGCGGATAGTCGCCGAGAACCACCGTGAGCTTGTTCATGCGTTGTCTCTCCTCGTTCGTGCTGGGGGTCGGGCGGTCGGTGGGCCGCAGCGTCAGCCGCCGAGCCGGGCCGGTGGCACGCCGAGCGCCGTGCAGGACCGCTCGACCAGCTCGTCGTAGTCCACGGCCCGCGGGATGACGCCCTGTTCCAGGGCGTAGGCGGCGGCCTTGGTGAACGCGCCGCGCAGGGCCTCGAAGCCGACGGGGTGCAGGGGCACCGGGCCCGGTTCGGCCTGTGCGGCGAGCACCGAGCGCAGGGCGTCGTAGGCGGCGAGGACGGCTGCGGGGTGTTCCGCGGCGGCGCGCTCGGAGATGCCGACCACGTGGTTGACGGGGATGAACCCCTGCGCCTGCGACCAGAGTTCGGCGGTCTGCCGGGCGTCGTCGACGGCGGTGCGGATGCGGTCGTCGGCGGGCAGTTCGTTGCCCATGATCGCGAAGTCCAGGCGGCCTTCGAGGAAGTCGGTCTGCAACTTGGCGCCCTCGGGGGCGCGTCGCACCCAGTCCGGGTCGGCGGCGCCGTCGACGTGGCTGCCCTCGTACGTCGTCCAGTCGGCCTTGCGCAGGTCGACGCCGTACTGCTCGGTGAGGAAGCCGCGCATCCACACGCCGGTGGTCTGGCTCCAGGAGCGGACTCCGACGCTGTGTCCTGGTACGTCGGCGACCGACAGGCCGGTGAGGGTCACCAGGGTCTGGTGCTGGTGGCGTCCGAGGGTGGTGACGGGGAGCAGCAGGACCGGCTTGCCGTGGGCGACGGCCTGGAGGACGGTCACGATCGCCACCTCGCACAGGTCCGCGGCGGAGTCGTTCACGAAACCGCGGGAGGCCTTGTGCACCGGCTTGATGGCGAGCCGCTCCGGTTCCGTGCCCGTCTCGCGGACGGCCGTCGCCGCGGCTGCCGCGAGATCGTCACGGCCGAGCACCAACTTCATATCTCTGTCTCCTTGTTCATGGTTCAGCGGGAGGTCACCGGGAGTTCACGGGGTCACCGGGAGTGCACGGCTTCATGGGGACGGCCCCTGTGGTGCCGCTCGTGGTGCTGCCGCAGCAGGTCGACGCCGTAGTCCCCGGCGTTGGGGGTGCGGACGACGGTGTGGATGTGGCGGCGCGAGGGGTGGTCGTTGTCGAAGATCACGCCGGGCATGTGCTCGAACTCGACGAGGATCACCGGGCTGTGCAGGCGGTAGTAGAAGGTGCCGTCGGGGTCCCCGATCCAGGCGAAGTGGGTGTCGCCCTCGTGGGCCAGCACCTCGTCCATGCGGACGCGGGCGTGGTGGTCGCCGGCCCGGTTCACGTACAGGGCGAGGAGGTTGAGCGCGTTCTCGCGCTGCGTCGGCGACATCCGGCTCAGCGGGAGCCCTTGGTGGTCGAGCTCACCGTTGTCGCGGAAGGCGCCGACGAACAGCTCCGGCGGCATGGTGTCGGCGATCACCGCCTGCTCCCGTCGGCGGGGGTCGAGATCGGTGAACAGCTCCTGCCCCAGGGCCTCTTCGCGGCGGAAGGCCACGGTCCCGGCGTACTTGCCCGCCCCGGCGGCCACCGGTTCGGCGCCGAGGAAGGACGGGGTGAGGACCATCTGGTCGCCGACGAAGACGCAGTTGACGTTGACGTGGTGGCCGTCGAGCTGCCATCCCCACGGGCCGCCGTTCTCGGGCTCGCCGTACAGGGAGAACCAGTACAGCCACTCGTTGAGCCCGTCGGTGTCGCCGCTGAGTTCGCCGACGGTGAGGTTGAGGTGCATCAGGTCGACGATCTGGTCGTAGCCCTGGGTGCTGAGGCTTGCGCGGATGACGGCCATGGCCCGGGCGCGCCGGTCCTCGTCGAGCTCCTCCAGGCAGATGCCGTGGCGCAGGAAGTAGCGGGCGCCGTTGTTCCAGTGGCGCCAGCTGACGTCGTCGACGGCGAACCGGCCCTCGGCGAGCTGCTGCGGGGTGAGGCCCGCGAGGTAGTCCTCCGCCGCGCGGTACACCGGGCGGACGTCCGCGCCGGTGCTGCGCAGCGGGAACAGGCCCTGCTTGAGGCCGGTCGAGGTGTGCACTCCCCGGAAGGGCTCGTCGGCCGCCTTCACCCGCCAGGCGACCTTCTCGAGCAGATCGGGTGTCCAGACCTCCGGCCTGCGCGTGGGCGCGTTGCCCCGCTTTCGCAGCGCCACCATCGACGCTTCTCCTTTCCACGTTCCTTCACGGATGCGGCTCATGGGTGCGGCGGCGGGCGGGCCGACCGCGCCGCACGCCTGCCTCCTCATGTGTCGAGGAAGGCCGTCTTCTCCTCGATCGCCGTGACGTCCACCGGCTCGCGGATCAGGCCCTGTTCGAGGGCGTACCGTGCGCCGATCTCCAGGCAGGCGGTCAGGGAGTCGCTCCAGCCGGCCGCGACGGCACGTCCGGCGGGCGAGTCGTCGCGTTCGCCGGCGGTGGCCTCGATGGCCTGTGCGAGAGCCCGGTGGACGGCGCGCACGGCATCCGGTGCCCTGTGCAGGACGTCGTCGCGTACGACCAGCAGATGGTTGGCCGGGACGGTGCCGTGCCGCTCGGTCCAGGCGAGGCCCGCGGCCTCGGCGTCCGGTACGAGCGGGACCAGGCCGGCGCCCTGTCCGCCGACCGCCTTCGGGCCGAGCACGGCCGCGCTGACGTCGTGCGAGCGCAGCAGGTCCACGACCCGTCCGGCCTGCGACCGCTCCACGTACGAGGGGTTGACGTACTGGGCGACATGGACGTCCTCGGTGGTCACCCAGGTGACGTCGGACGCCTTGACGCCGTACTCCTCCTGCAGCCAGCCGCGCACCCACAGGCCGGTGGTCTGGCCGTACGCGCGCACTCCCACACGCCGGCCGACGAGGTCGCCGGGGGCGATCCGCGGCGACTCGGGCAGCCGGGTCAGCGCCCGGTGGTGGGTGCTGCCCACCAGGACCACCGGCAGCAGGGTGACGGGCACGCCCGCCTCGCGGGCCTGGAGGTAGGTGGCCAGCGGCATCTCGCAGATGTCGTAGGCGAGTTCGCGGACCATCCGGGCGAAGGCCGGGGGCAGCGGGGTCGATTCGGGGTAGCGGCACTCCACCCCCTCCACGGGGACGGTTCCGTCCTTCAGGGCCCGGGTGTGGGGGTGGTTGCCCAGCATCACCGTCAGCGGTGTCGTCGTGTCTCCCGTGGCGCTCACACGTCCTCCCCGTACTGGATGCGGCGGTAGGGGGTGCTGAGCACCTCGCGGGTGATGCGGACGTCGATGACGGTCGGCCGCGGGGAGCGCACGTACTCCGCGAGCGCGTCGCGCAACTCCTGCGGGGTGCGGACGGTGGCTCCGCCGCCGCCCAACGCCTGGGCGACTCGGCCCAGTTCGGGGGTGGTGATGGTCGCGAGGTCGGGGTCCAGGCCCTTCGCCTTCGCCTTGTGGTATTCGGCGCCCAGGCCCTGGTCGTTCATCACCACGACCAGCAGCGGGACGTCGTAGCGGACCGCCGTCTCGAACTCGGACAGGTGCATGAGGAAGCTGGCGTCGCCCTCGACGACGAAGCCGGGCCGGTTGCCTCGGGCGATCATCTGGCCCAGGGCGATCAGCGGGGCTTGGCCGATGGCGCCGAACATGCCGTAGTTGGAGAGGACTTCGCGGGAGCGCTGGAAGAGCATGGTGCCGAAGTCGGTCTGGTGTCCGCTGCCGAGGACCAGGCTCATCTCGCCGGGGAGTTCCCGGTCGAGGATCCAGATGGCCTCGCGCGGGTCGATCAGTCCGGGCTCGCGCACGTACTCCGCGGGCGGCTCGCGCCGGGCCGTCAGATGGTGCAGGACGGCGTCGGTGTGGAAGCCCTCCAGGCGGACGGACCGTTCGTCGAGGGCCCGGGTCAGCTCCGTGAGGGCCGTGACCGCATCGGACTGCAGATAGCAGTCGGCGGCCCTGCCGTTGCCCATCACCAGGTGCGGGGCGGTGTCGATCTGGACGTACGCGGCCTCGGGATAGAGGTAGCCGCTCTCGATCGTGTAGTGGTTCAGGCTGGCGCCCACCGCGATCACACAGTCGGCCTCCTGCAGCAGTTCCATGGAGGGCTTGTCGCCGAACAGGCCCGACAGTCCGACGTGGAAGTCGGTGCGGTCGCACAGCCAGTTCTTCGCCTGCAGGGTGGTGGCCAGCAGGGCGCCCGTACGTTCCTGCAGCGCGAGGATCTGCTCGCCGGCGTCCGCCCTGCGGGCACCGCGGCCCGCGATGATCACCACGCGCTTGGCGTTCCGGATCAGTTCGCAGGCGGCCTCGACCCGGTCCGGGTCGGGGAGCATCCGCGGCGGCGAGATCAGGTCCGTGGACGGCGCGAAGTCCTCGTCGTAGTCGTCCAGTTCGGCGAGCTGGACGTCGACGGGCGCGCTGATCATGACCGGCTTCGACTCGGTCCGCGCCAGGTAGAAGGCGCGCCGTACGGCCTCCTGGGCGGCCTCGGGCCGGGACACATGGATGAACTCGCACTCGATCGCGGCGGCGAAGCGGCGCTGGTCGAGGTACTGCACCGCGCCGTCGTCACCCAGCGGCACCTCGCCGCAGAACGCGACGAGGGGGGTACGGGCCCGGGCGGCGACGATCATGGACGTGGCGAGCTGCGAGACGCCGGGGCCGCTGGTGGTGGTGACGACGCCCGGCCGGCCGGCGCCGCGGGCCCAGCCGTCCGCCATGCCGAGGCCGGAGCCCTCGTGCCGCACCTCGTACAGGCGCACCCCCCGGTCGGCGAGCGCGGCCATCCAGTGCATGTTGGCGTCGCCCATCATGCCGAAGACATCGCTGGTGCCTTCCCGGACGAACGCTTCGGCGAGTGCTTCGTAGACCTTCACTTCTGGTGCTCCTTCACCTGTGCCGCGGCCGCACGGGACTTGAGGACTCCTTCGAGCCGTGCGAAGACACGCAGCGCGTTGCCCCCGAAGACCGCCTGCCGGTCGGCTTCGCTCAGGCCGTCGAGGGAGTCGATCGTGTACTTGGTGTCGTCGAACCGCCGCCCGGTCTCCGGGTCCACGCTGCGGACGGCGCCGATCATCTCCGAGGCGAACAGGACGTTCCGTGCGGGAAGGACGTCGAGCAGCAGCTGCATGCCGCGCCGGTGGTAGACGCAGGTGTCGAAGTGGACGTTGGGCAGGATCGACTCCTCCAGCGGCGGCCGGCCCTGGTCCTGCATGACGCCTCGGTAGCGGCCCCAGTGGTAGGGGACGGCGCCGCCGCCGTGCGGCAGGATCAGCTTCAGCGTCGGGAAGTCCTTGAACAGGTCCGACATGCACAGCTGCATGAACGCCGCGGTGTCGCCGGCCAGATAGTGGGCGCAGGTGCCCTGCATCGCCGGGTTCCTCGACATCGCGACGTGGATCATCGCGGGGACGTCGAGCTCGACCATCTTCTCGTACAGGGGGTAGTAGACCCGGTCGGTCAGCGGTGGTGCCTGGTAGTAGCCGTCGGAGGGGTCGGGGTTGAGCAGGCAGCCGACGAAGCCCAACTCCTCTACGCAGCGCTCCAGTTCGGCGACGGAGTTGCGTACGGAGACAGCGAGCGCGTCGCCCGGCGACTGCGGGAGCTGGCACACGCCGACGAACCGCTCGGGGAAGAGGCCGCACACCCGGGAGATCAGGTCGTTGCTGACGCGGGACCAGTCCAGGCTGGTCCGCTCGTCGCCGTAGTGGTGGGCCATCTTGCCCGCGCCCGGCGAGAACAGCGTCAGGTCGGTGCCGCGCTCCGTCTGCAGCTTGAGCTGGCCGTTCTCGATGGCGCTGCGGATCTCGTCGTCGCCGATGTGCAGTTCGTCGGGTGAGATGCGCGCGCCGGACTCCTCGAAGGCGCGGATCTGCCGGGTACGCCACTCCCCCAGCGCGGGCGGCGCCGTGGTGAAGTGGCCGTGGCAGTCGATGATCATGGATTACTCCGAAACTCGCGCGTCGCGGCCGGTCAGTTCCCGGCCCTTCTCCAGGCCGGGGTAGCTGCGCACCGGGGCCGACATCAGGAACCGGTAGCCGTCGTCGAGCACGCGCTTGACGTTGTCCGCGGTCACATGGGGGTGCCCGACGGCGACCCCGCGTTCGCCGCAGATGTCGAGGATGCGCCGCTTGCACTCAAGGACGCGCGGGTGCTCGTACTGGCGGGGCACGCCCAGCTCCTGGCTCATGTCGCCCTCGCCGATGAGGATCAGGCCGATGCCCGGCACCCGGTCGAGGATGTCCGGCAGGTTCTCGATGCCGAGCTGGTCCTCGATCATCAGGCCGACGAGGATCTCGCCGTCCTCGGCGAGCGGCCATACGTCGGCCCGGGCGTAGTACTCGGTGTTCGGGACGCCCCAGTAGCGGGTCGCCGCGTGCGGGCCGTCGCCGCGCAGCCCGGGCGGCTCGTACAGCGGGGCGTCGGGCAGCCGCGGGTAGCGGCAGGCGGCGACGGCGTTGCGGGCCTCCTCCACCGTGGAGATGTGCGGCCAGATGATGCCGAACGCGCCGAGATCGAGGGCCTGTTTGGCGTGCCACTGCGCCTTCTCCGCGCCGTTGGCGGGGATGCGCACCAGCGGGGTGACGTCGGGTGCGAGGCTGTCCGCGCCGAAGATCCGGCGCCGGTTGAGCAGGTACTGGAAGCTGTCGCGCAGGGCGTTGATGTCCCAGGGCTTGTGCTCCATCTCGAACACCACGGCGTCGTAGTCCGAGGTGCTGAGCTCGGTCGCGGCGGCCGGGTCCGCGGCCGAGAACGTCGCGAAGACGTGCCTGCCCTCGGCCAGCGTGCCGATCACCTTGTTGAGCCTGGGCGTTGTCATCGTCGGCCTCCCTGGCGGAGTGCTTCGTCGGACGGGTGGAGCGTGCGGGCCGCCGGCTGCGGCGCACTGCCCTGGCGGCGCGCCCGGCGCCGGGACCACCACGCACGCAGGCGGGCGAGCAGACCGGCCGGCCGGGGCGGGGCGGGCCGTGACCCGGCGGGCGCTGCGGGTACGGCGGGTACGGCGGGTGCGGCGGCGGACCCGGCGGAGGCCTCGGCCGAGGGCGCCTTCTGCGGCTCGGTCGGGCCGGCGCAGAGCTTGACGAGTTCGTCGGTGAACTCCTTGGTCATCCGGGAGACCACCACTCCGGCTCCCGACTCGATCAACTTGGCGAGTTTGCCGTTGAGTTGGATCTCGCCGTCGCACGAGACGAGTGAGGTGCCGGGTGTCTCGCCCGGGACGACCCGGAAGGTGGCGTGGGCGCTGAAGCGGGTGGCGCCCTGTCCGTCCTTGCCGCGGGCCGAGAGACGTCCCTCCCGTGCGGGCTCGTCGAGGTCCAGTGAGACGCGGGCGGCGAACTTGACCCGGATACCGCCGAATCTGATGGCCAGCGTGCCGTCGAAGGACCCGTCGTCGTGCGACGGCCCGAGTTCGGCGCCGCCGATGCACGACACGACGTCCGAGGGGTTGGAGATGACCTCCCAGACACGCTCGGGCGGACTGGGTACGGCGATCTCTTCCGTGATCGATATCAAGACAGGGACCTCATTCGGCGGTGCTCATGGCGTCGTGGAAGTCGTGGAAATCCTGGGAGGTCAGGCGGCGGCTCCCTTGCGTTCGGCGGCGAACAGGCTCCACAGGTCGTTGTGGAGTTCGGAGAACGCGCGCGACTCGACGAGCGAGCCGATCCGCCGGGGCCGTTCGAAGGGGACGGGGATGGTGCGGCGGACGGTGCCGGGGCCCTTCGACATCACCACCACCTCGTCGGCGAGGTAGATCGCCTCGTTCAGGTCGTGAGTGACGAAGATCAGGGTGCCGTTCTGCTCCCGCCAGATGTTGAGCAGTTCCTGCTGCAACTCCAGCCGGGTGATGGCGTCCAGTGGGCCGAAGGGCTCGTCCATCAGCACGATCGAGGGGTCGTAGATCAGGGCCCGCGCGATGGCGCAGCGCTTCTGCATGCCGCCGGACAGCTCACGCGGGTAGTGGTTCTCGAACCCGGTCAGACCGACGAGTTCGACCCAGTGCGCGACGCGCTCCTCGCGCTCGTCCTTCGGCACGCTGCGGAACTTCAGCGCCAGCGCGATGTTCGCCTTCACGCTCAGCCAGGGCAGCAGATGGGACTGCTGGGTGACGTACGCGGCATCGGAGTTGACGCCCGTGACCGGCCGGCCTGCGTAGTGGACCTCGCCCCGGGTGGGGGTCAGCAGGCCCGCGGCCAGGTTGAGGATGGTGCTCTTCCCGCAGCCGCTCGGTCCGATCACGGCGACCACCTTGCCGCGGTCGACCTGGAGCGACACGTCCTCGATCGCCGGCCGGTGGCTCCCGGGGAACTCCAGGGTGACGTGCTCGAAGCGCAGGGCTTCGCCGGGTGGTTGGCGCTGGCTGGTCGACATATCCCTCTCCTCGGCCCTTCCGCCGGCGACGGGGCGGAAGGTCGTGCGCCGGCGCCGGTGGCGGCGCTCGTGGCGGCAGTGGCGGGTGCTCGGCTGGTGTGTGGACGGCGGCTCGCAGCTGGGCGCTCGGGCGCCTGAACCGCCGCTGTCGGTCTGCCGGTTCACTGGCTCGCAACGCCAGGCGTCCCAGACATTGTCCGACAACTGATGACGGGAACGTAACACCACGTTCGCGCACCGACAAGGACTGCGCAGGAAAAACCTGCACCCTCGCGATGACCCGGCACCACCAGGCTGCAGATTGTTGGACAAACGCTGGACCATCCACTACTACGGACCATGAGTGCCGGTTACGGGACCGCAGGTGGCTCCGAGTCCGGGCCGGGAACGGAGGACCAGGTGCAGCTACGAAGCCTTCGGCGCGGTGCGGCCGACGACAGTGGCGGGCGCCCGGGCACGTTCGCCTCGCTGCGGATCAGGAACTACCGGCTGTACGCACTGGGGCAGACCACATCGGTGGTCGGGAACTGGATGCAGAACATCGCGGTGGGCTGGCTGACCCTGCAGCTCACCCACAGCGGGACGCTGCTGGGCGTGGTGACCGGCACCCGCTATCTGCCCGTCCTGGTGCTGGGCGTCTGGGGCGGTCTGGTGGTGGACCGGCACGACACCCGGCGTCTGCTCACGCTCACCCAGTCGTGCTCCGCGGCCCTGGCGGCGCTGCTGACGGCGCTGTCGTGGGCGGGCGTCATGACGCTGCCGTTACTGCTGGTCCTGATGCTGGCGACGGGCCTGACCAATGTCTTCGACAATCCGGCCCGGCAGAGCCTGATCAGCGAGCTGGTGGACCGCGAGCACCTGCCCAACGCCATCGCCGTCAACTCGACCTTCGTCAACACGGCGAAGCTGGTCGGTCCGGGGCTGGCGGGTGTCGTCATCGCGGCCCTGGGGGTGACGCCCTGCTTCGCGCTGGACACGGTGTCCTTCGTCGCGGTGATCGCGAGCCTGCTGATGCTGCGCTCGGGGGAGATGTATCCCGCCGAGCGGGAGGAGCGGGCCGCCGGGCAGATACGCGCCGGCCTGGCCTACATCTGCCGCACCCCGCAGCTGCTGCGCCCGATGGCGATGGTCTATGTGACGGGCATGCTGACCTGGGAGTTCCCTGTGAGTCTGCCCCTGCTCACCACGTCAGGATTCGGTGCGGGCCCCGCGGCGTACGGGGCGGCGATGGCGTGCATGAGCGTGGGCGGGGTGATCGGCGGGTTCGCGGCGATGCGCCGAAGACGCCATCTGGGGACCCGCTCGCTGTCCTGGTCGGCGGTGATCTGGGGCGCCCTGATCTGCGCCGCCGCCCTGGCCCCGACGCTGCCGACGGCGCTGGTGATCCTGGTGTTCGTGGGGTCGGGCTCGATCACGTTCAACTCGTCGGCGAAGACGTTGATGCAGATGGAGGCCGTGCCGCAGATGCGGGGGCGGGTGATGTCGATCTGGTCGATCGGCTGGCTGGGCGGCACGGTGTTCGGCGCCCCGGCGGTGGGGGCGATCGGCGCGGCATGGGGAGCGCGCAGCGCGCTGCTGGTGGGCGGTCTGGCCGCGGCGGGGATCGGCCTGGCGGTGCTCGCCCGGTCACTGACCGACCGCACCCCGTAGGTCCGGGAGCGCCGGCCGGGCCGGCAGGGCCGCGACGACGGGTTCACGCCGCCCGCGACGAAGGACGCCGCACCAGCGATCAGCTCGTGTTGTCCAACAATCCGGCAGACCTCCGAGCGAAGACCGCCCAGGAATTGAATGTTATTCCTGCAGACTTCTTGCAGCCCCAAGACGGCGGTGTTACGTTCCCGTCACTGCTTGTCCGACAATCTCGGATCCACGCAGGGTCGCCGAGGCCGCATCAGCAGATGAATTCAGCCGACGCCGATGCTCCGTCGGGTGCATCCGATCCAGAACTGCCGTAGCTCAGCAGTCACTTACCGCCACATACGACCGCCGCCGCGGGCGCGCAGCGCGGCCTCTCCCCTTCCCTTCCCGGCGGAGGAGGCCCGCACGGACGGATGCGTCGACCAGACGGATGCGCCGACCAGCCAGTGCAGTTCGAAGATCTCGGAGGAAGACGATGAACGGTTCCCTCTCGACCGACGCCGGTGTGCGGGACAGGCGGGACGGGACGGTGCTCGCGTGAGTCCGCTCAAGGTCGCGATCCGCGACTACGCCCACACCCGGGCCCTCAAGGACGGGACGATCGCACCGGAGGGCTGCGAGCTCGACTTCGTGGAGGTGGAGCCCATCCACCGGGCCTTCGCCCCCATGGTGCGCGAGCTGCGCTACGACGTGAGCGAGCTCGCCGTCGCGACCCTCCTGCAGGCGGTCGAGGCAGGCCGGCCCCTGGTGGCCCTGCCCGTCGTGCTGCACGGCAACCACCACCACCGCTCGATCTGGACCTGGGGCAACGGCCTCGCACCGGACGGTCTGCGCGGGCGCCGCGTCGGTGTCCGCGCCTACAGCCAGACCACCGGCCTGTGGGTGCGCGGCATGCTGAGCGACACCTACGGCGTCGCCGCGCAGGACATCACCTGGGTGACGACCGAGGGACCGCACATCGCCGCCGCCGCGGAGCCCGCGAACGTCGAACGCACCGACGCGGGGCTGGTCGACCTGCTGCGCGCCGGCGATCTCGCGGCCATGGTGATGGGCGCACGCTCGGCGGACCACGTCGACGAGCTCGTACCGCTGCTCCCCGACTGGAAGGCACGGCAGGAGGAGCATGTCCGCCGGCACGGCTGGATCCCGGTCAACCACCTCGCCGTCGTCCGCCGCGACCTGCTGGAAACCCGGCCCGACGCGGTCCGCGCGCTCTACCGCGCCCTGGCGCGCGGTATCGACGAAGCCCGCCCGCAGACACCCCGCACGATCCGCGACGAGGTGGTCCGGTACGGCGTCACCGACACCCTCCTCGCCACCCTCGACACCGCGATCCGCCATGCCCGCGAGCAGCAGGTCATCCGCTCGGCGATGACGGCCGAGTCCCTCTTCGCCGACTTCACGAAGTACGTGGCCGAGTCATGAGCGGCACACGCCGGTCCACCGCCCGGACGTCCCGCTCCGCCACCCCTCAGGAGAACTGATGCACTACTTCGACACCCACACCCACGCCATCTCCTCCGACACCGGCACCTATCCGTCGAAGCCGCTCGGCGGCACCCACTCGCAGTGGTCCCGCCAACGCCCGGCCGACGCCGACCAGTTGGTCCGCAGCCTGGATGCGGCCGGGGTGGAGCGCGCCGCCCTCGTGCAGGCCTCCACGTTCTACGGATTCGACAACAGCTATGCCGCCGATGCGCTCAGGCGCTTCCCCGACCGTCTCGTGGGCGTCTGCTCGGTGGACTTCCTCGCCGACACGGCGGTGGAGAACCTGCGGTACTGGATCGAGGAACGCGGCTTTCGCGGCGTACGGATCCGGGTGTCCGACGGCACGACCAAGGTGCCCACACCCGGGTCGGGCGTCTCGGACGAACGCATGCGGGCCGTGTGGGACTACGTGAGCGAGCAGCGGATCCCGGTGTGCATCCAGATGCACTCCAAGGACGCGCCGAAGCTCGCCGAGGTGCTGGAGACACGGCCCGGCATGACGGTGCTGCTCGACCACGCGGGCCGCCCCGACGCCTCGGGCGGCGCGCCGTATCCGCACCTGGCCGAGATCGGCCGGCTGGCCCGCTTCGAGGGCGTGCACCTGAAGGTGACCCCGCCCGCGCTGCGCCGCCTCGACGACGAACCGGGCGCGGACGCCACCGAGGTCCTGCGCCGGCTGGTCGGGATGTTCGGTGCCGAGCGCCTGATGTGGGGCTCGAACTTCCCCGCCTCGGAAGGGTCGCCGGCCGAGCTGCGCGACGGGATCGAGGCCCGTCTGTCGTGGCTGAAGGGCGCGGACCGGGCGGCGGTGCTGGGCGGGAACGCCGCGCGGGTCTACGAGGTGGCGGTGGGTGCGCGATGACATTCCGACGACGCCCCGCGCCGCCGACGGACGGCACGAGAGACAACCCGTGTGAGGAAGGTCGTACGACGATGAGGCACATCCCGGCGAACCGGCCGACGCGGGCCCGCACGGCCGCGAACGCCTCGCAACCGTCGGTGCGTTCGCGGCGGCTGCGGCTGCGGCTGCCCGTGGCGATCGGCATGGCGCTGGTCACCGGCGCGTCCCTGTCGGCGTGCGGCACCGGAGCGAGCGCCGCGGGCCTGCCGTCGACGACGAGCGACCTCGTCAAGCAGGCGAAGAAGGAGGGCACGGTCGCCTGGTCGGCGCCCAAGCCGCAGAGCCAGATGCAGCCGGCGATCGATCTGTTCGAGAAGAAGTACCCGGGCATCAAGATCAAGTACACCAATACCAAGGCCCCCGACCAGGTCAGCCAGTTGAAGATGGAGGAGGCCGCGCGGAAGGTGTCGGTCGACGTCGCCAACGCGGGCGGCCTCACCGTGCTTCCGTCCCTGCAGCTGGCCGACGACGTCGACTGGGCGAAGTACGGCATCGCCAAGGAGAACGTCTTCGAGAAGAACCTCGTCTACATCTGGTCGGTGCCGAAGGTGTGGGCGTACAACACCGACAAGGTCAAGCCGGCCGATCTGCCGAAGACCTGGGACGACCTGCTGGATCCGAAGTGGTCGGGCGGGAAGGTCTCGGCCGAGTCCCGTGCCTCGTTCATGACCGTCTGGGACCTCGACCCCTCACTCGGTGAGGCCAAGTCCCTCGCCTGGGCCGAGAAGTTCGCCGCGCAGAATCCCCACTTCACGCCCAACACCACCCAGTCGGAGGCCCCGATCGAGTCGGGGCAGGTGAGCATCGGCACCAGCCTCATCAATCTCGTGCTGCAGGCGCAGAAGAAGGGCGCCCCGGTCGCGGTGGCCCCGCTGTCGCCGACGAACGCCAACGAGTCGTATCTGTACGTGCCCAAGGGCGCGCCGCACCCGGCGGCCGCCGTGCTGCTCACCCGGTTCCTCTCCTCGGACGCGGCCCAGAGTGTGCTGGCGAAGACCTACAACTCCCGTATCCCGGTGGACACCGACTGCTCCGACCCCGGCGACAACGCGGTCCTGAAGTCGATCTGCGACGCGCACCTCAAGTGGTTCGGGACCAAGACGCTGGACGACTACAAGAGCTTCTCCAGCTACTTCCCCAAGGCCGAGAAGGCGCTCGGCACCGATGTCGGCTGACACGCGCGAAGGCCGCGGCGCGGCAGGAGCGACAACCCTCAGGCGAAAGGAACGACGATGACGTGGCATCGGCTCACCGCGGCGGCAGGTGTCCTCCTGGTCACCGCCGCGTCCCTGTCGGCGTGCGGAAGCGGCGCCGGCACGGCCGACCTGCCGGACACGACGAACGCCCTGGCGAAACAGGCCAAGAGCGAGGGGGTGGTCAACTGGGCGTCCTGGAACCCGGAGGCGCAGATGCAGCCCGCCATCGACCTGTTCGAGAAGAAGTACCCGGGCATCAAGGTCAAGTACAGCAACATCAAGGCCCCCGACCAGGTCAGCCAGCTCAAGATGGAGCAGGCGGCCCGCAAGGTGTCGATCGACGTCGCCAACGCGGGCGGGCTCACGGTGACTCCCGCGGTCAAGCTGGCCTCGGACGTCGACTGGTCGAAGTACGGCGTCGGCGCGAAGGACGTCTTCGCGAAGAACTTCGTCTACGTCTGGGCCACGCCCAAGGTGTGGGCGTACAACACCGACAGGGTCAAGGCCGCCGACGTGCCGCGGAGTTGGGACGACGTACTGGATGCGAAGTGGTCCGGCGGGAAGGTCTCGGCCGAGTCCCGTGCCTCGTTCATGACCGTCTGGGACCTCAACGACGCGATGGGAGAGGCGAAGGGCCTCGCCTGGGCGAAGAGGTTCGCCCCGCTGAAGCCGCACTACTCCCCCAATCTCACCCAGGCCGAGGCGCCCATCGAGTCGGGGCAGGTGAGCATCGGCACCAGCCTGATCAACCTGGTCCTGGCGGCGAAGGCCAAGGGCGCACCCGTCGAGATCGCACCGGTGTCGCCCACCAGCGCCAACGAGTCGTATCTCTACGTGCCCAAGGGCGCCCCGCATCCCGCCGCCGCGGCACTGCTCACCTCGTTCCTGTCCTCCGACGCGGCGCAGAGTGTGCTGGCGAAGACCTACAACTCCCGTATCCCGGCCGACACCGACTGCTCGGACCCGGGCGGCAACGCCGTCGTACAGGCACTCTGCGCGGCCCATGTGAAGTGGTACGGCGCGAAGTCCCTCAAGGACTACGACAGGCTGACCGCCTTCTTCCCCAAGGTCGAGAAGGCGCTCGGCACCGATGTCGGCTGACAGGTCAAGGAATCCGGATGAAGACGTGCAACGACGCGGGAGGTCGTGATGGATCCGACGACAACCAAGGAGGTTGAGGCGCCGGCGCCCGACGCCGTCGAACACAACGACCCACCGCCCGCGGGCCGTTCACGTGCCGAGCACGGGCGCCGGGCGGCGGGGACCCTCGTCAATCTCGCCATGGTGCTCCTGGTGGGATACCTCGTCCTGGTGCCGCTGGTGATCCTGCTGTACAGCAGCTTCAAGGCGTCGACCACCGAACTGCCCTTCGACGTACCCGGGTTCTCGCTGGACAACTACAGCGCGGTCTTCTCCTCCAGCCGGCTCGGCACGGTCACCCTGAACACGGTGGTCTATGTCGTGGGCGCGCTGGCCGTGGCCCTTGTGCTCAGCGTGTGCCTCGCCTATCTCTTCGAGAAGACGGACATCCCGGGACGCTCGTTCCTCGCGCCGCTCGCGCTCGCTCCCATGGCGGTCCCGGTGACCGTCATGGCGATCGCCTGGGCCCTGGTGGCCAATCCGGCGAACGGTCCCCTGGCGATCCTCGTGCGGGAGGCGCTGGGCATCCGCGTGGACGTCTACTCGCTGCCGGGGATGATCCTCGTCATGGGCATCTTCGGGGTGCCCAGCATGTATCTGATGATCGCGCCGGCGTTCGCCCGGCTCAACCCCGAGCTGGAGGAGGCCGCGGCGACGGTCGGCACGCCGGTGTGGCGCCGGCTGCGTCTGGTCGTGTTCCCCCTGATCATGCCCGCCGTGTCGGCCGCGGCGATGCTGCTCGTCGTCGTGGCCCTGGAGGGTTTCGCCATCCCGGCGCTCCTCGGGCTGCCCAAGCAGATCTTCGTGTACAGCAGCCTCATCCAGTACTCGCTGCAACCGCCGAGCGGGGTGGCCAACTACGGCCAGGCGAGCACCTACGGCATCCTCATCCTGGCCCTGTCGCTGGTCATGCTGCTGGTCTACCGCCGACGCGTCCGCGACACGCACCGCTTCCGGGTGGTGACCGGCAAGGGCTACCGGCAGAGCCGTGTCCCGCTCGGCCGCTGGCGTGCTCCCGTCTGCGCGGTCGTCTCGGTGTATCTGTTCCTGGCCATCGTGCTTCCCATCGCGGCCCTGGTGTGGACGAGCCTGTCGCCCTATGCCCGGCCCTTCAGCTGGTCGGGCCTGGGGTCGATGACCCTGAGCGCCTACGGCCACGTCCTGTCGTCGCCGGGCATCGGCAACGTCCTGGTGAACACGGCCGAGGTCGTCCTGGTCACCGCCACGGTGACCCTGGCGCTGTCGGTGTGGATCGCGGTGGCCTCCGTGCGCAAGCGGTTCCGGGGCAGCACGCTGCTCTTCGAGACGACGTTCCTGGTCTTCGGCATCCCGAGCGTGGTCCTCGGCTCGGCCGTGCTGTTCCTCTATCTCTATGTCCCGGTGCCGATCTACGGCACGGTCTGGATCATCGTCGTCGCCCTGGTGACGCGGTTCCTCCCGCGCGGCTCACGGATGGTGCACGCGGCGCTGATCCAGCTCGACGACGGACTGATCGAGGCCGCGCGCGTGACCGGCGCGAACCCGCTCACGGTGACGCGGACGATCCTGCTGCCCCTGCTGCGCCCGGCGCTGTGGAAGTGCTGGCTCTGGGTGTTCGCGCACGCCCTGGGGGAGCTTCCGATCGCCCTGCTGCTGACGGGTGCCGACAACCGGACCCTGGTGGTGCTGCTGTGGGACACCTTCACCTCCAGCGTCGACTACCCCGAGGCCAGTGCCCTCGCAGTGATCATCCTGGCGATCTCCACGCTCGCGGTGTGGCTCGTCAACCGGCGCAGTACGGAGAAGCAGGCATGACGGAAACCATGGTGGAAGCGATGAACAGGGACACGACGACGAACTCGATCGTCATCACCCAACTGCGCAAGTCCTACGAGAAGTCGGCGGACGCCGACGCGGCCTACGCGGTCGACAACATCTCCTTCGACGTCCCCAAGGGCCAGTTCGTCACCCTTCTCGGGCCGAGCGGCTGCGGCAAGACGACGACCCTGCGCTGCGTCGCCGGCCTCGAACACGCCACCGAGGGCCGGATCGAGATGGGCGGCGAGGTGGTGTTCGACGCCGCCCGCAAGCGCCATGTCCGGCCGGAGGAGCGGCCCATCGCGATGGTGCCGCAGTCGTACGGCATCTGGCCGCACATGAAGGTCATCGACAACGCGGCCTTCCCCATGCGGCACGGCCGCAACCGGCGCAGGGGGCCTGAGGTCCGGCAGCGCGCACTGGAGATGCTCGAACAGGTGGGTCTGGCGGGGATGGCCGACCGCTGGGCGACGCAGCTCAGCGGCGGGCAGCAGCAGCGCCTCGCGCTGGCGCGGGCCCTGCTCGGCGACCCCGAGGTGCTGCTGCTGGACGAGCCGCTGTCCAACCTCGACGCCAAGCTGAGGGCCAAGCTGCGGCAGGAACTCCGGTCGTTCCAGGAGCAGTTCGGCGTCACCGCCCTGTACGTCACCCATGACCAGGCCGAGGCCCTGGCCATGTCGGACACGGTGATCGTGATGAACAAGGGCCGCATCGAGCAGATCGACCGGCCCGAGCGGCTCTACGACCACCCCCGCTCCTCCTTCGTCGCCGACTTCATCGGCAGCGCGAACCTCTTCCCGGTGCGGGACGCGTCGGCCGGTACGCGGGGAGGGGTGCTCGCCAGGACCGACCTCGGTCCGGTGCTCTGCTCCCGTACCGCGCCCGGTGAGGAAGTGCGGCATCACAACGGCGGGTTCGTCTGTGTGCGGCCCGAGGACGTCGGGGTGCGCCCGGCCGACGCGGACGCGGCGCCCGCGGACAACGAGTTCACCGGCGTGGTGGAGTCGGCTGAGTTCCTCGGCGACCGGCTCGAACTCGTCGTGCGGTCGGCGAACCTGCCCATCACGGTGTCCACGCGGGCCGGCCAGGATCTGCGTCCGGGCCGCGAGGTCGTCCTGCGGCTGTCCCCGGCCGCGACCAGCTACCTGGCGAACTGAAGCACCGCAGAACTGAACAGCACGCACCTTCGTCCGCCGCGTTCGGGGGCGTCCTGGATCCGGTCCGGGGCGCCCCCATCGTCGTTGGTACCGATCTTCCGGCCGGACATATACGGAATCCTTTCTTCGGCGAGTGTGCCGAAAGTATGGTGATCGCGTGAAGGCACTCGTGTTGTCCGGTGGCTCAGGTACCCGTTTGCGTCCCATCACCCATACGTCGGCGAAGCAACTCGTACCGGTCGCGAACAAGCCGGTGCTCTTCTACGGTCTGGAGGCGATCGCGGAGGCGGGCATCACCCAGGTCGGCATCATCGTCGGGGAGACGGCCGAGGAGATCCGGGAGGCGGTCGGCGACGGTTCCGCGTTCGGCCTGGAGGTCACCTACATCCCGCAGGCCGAGCCGCTGGGGCTGGCCCACGCGGTGCTGATCGCCCGGGAGTTCCTGGGCGAGGACGACTTCGTGATGTACCTCGGCGACAACTTCGTCGTCGGCGGCATCACGGACCTGGTGGACGCCTTCCGCGCCGAACGGCCCGACGCGCAGATCCTGTTGACGAAGGTGGCGAACCCGACCGCGTTCGGCGTGGCCCAACTGGACGCGGCGGGCCGGGTGATCGACCTGGAGGAGAAGCCCGAACACCCCAAGAGCGACCTGGCGCTGGTCGGCGTGTATCTGTTCACGCCCGCCGTCCATGAGGCCGTGCGGGCCATCAAGCCGTCCTGGCGCGGCGAGTTGGAGATCACCCACGCCATCCAGTGGATGCTGGACGCCGGACGCGATGTGCGCTCCACGACGATCTCCGGCTACTGGAAGGACACCGGGAACGTCACCGACATGCTGGAGGTCAACCGCTCCGTGCTGGAGACCCTGGAGCGCAGCATCGACGGCACGGTCGACGACGACAGCGAGATCATCGGGCGGGTGCGCATCGAGGCCGGGGCGAAGGTGACGGGCAGCCGCATCGTGGGCCCCGTGATCGTCGGCGCCCGCACGGTGATCACCGACTCCTACGTCGGCCCCTTCACCTCGATCGCGGGCGACTGCCGTATCGAGGACAGCGAGATCGAGTACTCGATCGTGCTGCGCGACTCCTCCATGAGCGGCGTCCGGCGCGTGGAGGCCTCCCTCATCGGCCGCAAGGTCGAGGTGACTCCCGCACCTCGCAGACCCGCCGCCCACCGTTTCGTCCTCGGCGACCACAGCAAGGTGCAGATCCACACATGAACCTTCTCGTCACCGGCGCGGCCGGCTTCATCGGCTCCTGCTACGTCCGCACCCTGCTGGCCCCCGGCGCGTCCGACGCGCTCCGCATCACGGTGCTGGACAAGCTCACCTACGCCGGCAACCTCACCAACCTCGATCTCGACGACCCCCGCCTGCAGTTCGTGCAAGGAGACATCCGCGACGCCGACCTGGTCGACAAGCTGATGGCCGACGCCGACCAGGTGGTGCACTTCGCGGCCGAGTCCCACGTGGACCGCTCGATCGCCGGCGCCACCGACTTCGTCCTGACCAACGTGGTGGGCACCCAGATCCTGCTGGACGCCGCCCTGCGCCACCGGGTGGGCCCCTTCGTGCACATCTCCACCGACGAGGTCTACGGCTCCATCGCCTCCGGGTCCTGGCCCGAGGAGCACCCGCTGGCCCCCAACTCCCCCTACTCCGCCTCCAAGGCCTCCTCCGACCTGCTCGCCCTCGCCTACCACCGCACCCACGGCCTGGACGTGCGCGTCACCCGCTGCTCCAACAACTACGGCCCGCACCAGTACCCGGAGAAGGTCATCCCGCTGTTCGTCACCAACCTCCTCGACGGCAAGACGGTGCCCCTGTACGGGCAGGGCCTGAACGTGCGGGACTGGCTGCACGTGGAGGACCACTGCCACGGCATCGACCTGGTGCGCGCCAAGGGCCGGCCGGGCGAGGTGTACAACATCGGCGGCGGCACCGAGCTGTCCAACAAGGAACTCACCGGGCTGCTGCTTCAGGCGTGCGGGGCGGGCTGGGACCGGGTGGAGTATGTCGCCGACCGCAAGGGCCACGACCTGCGCTACTCGGTCGACTGGAGCAAGGCCCGCGACGAGTTGGGCTATTGCCCCCGTCACGACTTCACCACCGGCCTTGCCGAGACGGTCGATTGGTACCGCGAGAACCGAGCCTGGTGGCAACCGTTGAAGGAGCGGTCGGCATGAGGTGGCTGGTGACCGGCGCCGGCGGCATGCTCGGGCAGGACGTCCTGGCCCGGCTGCGCCGGGACGGAGAGACGGCCGTGGGCCTGGACCGGGCCGCCCTCGACATCACCGATCCCGACATGGTGCACGAGGCGATCGAAGTGCACCGGCCCCGGATCGTGCTCAACTGCGCCGCCTGGACGGCCGTCGACGACGCCGAGGCCCGTGAGGCGGACGCCCTGCGGGTCAACGGCGACGGCCCCCGGCATCTCGCCGAGGCCTGCGCGAAGAACGGCGCCCGGCTGCTCCAGGTCTCGACCGACTACGTCTTCTCCGGCGACGCCACCGCCCCCTACCCCGAGGACGCCCCGACGCGACCGCGCAGCGCGTACGGGCGCACCAAGCTGGAGGGGGAACGGGCGGTGCTGGCCACGCTCCCCGACGCGGCGTACGTCGTGCGGACGGCCTGGCTGTACGGGGCGGGCGGCGGGAACTTCGTCGACACGATGATCAGGCTGGAGTCCGCCAGGGACACCGTCGACGTGGTGAACGACCAGCAGGGGCAGCCCACTTGGACGGTGGACCTCGCGGACCGTCTGGTCCGCCTCGGCCGAGCCGCGCTCGCCGGCACCGCGCCGGCCGGTGTCTACCACGGCACCAGCGGTGGGCGCACGACCTGGTTCGGCCTGGCCCGCGAGGTCTTCCGGCTGCTGGGCGCGGACCCCGAACGGGTCCGGCCGACCACCAGCGCCGCCTTCGTACGGCCCGCTCCCCGTCCCGCGTACAGCGTGCTCGGGCACGACCGCTGGGCCCTGGCGGGCATCGAACCCGTCCGTGACTGGCGCGAGGCGCTCGCCGCGGCGTTCCCTGCCCTGCTCGGCGAGGACCACACGCGCCGCACCGGCCACACAAGCGATGAGAACCACGCGAGCCACGAAAGCCACGCGAGCCACGCGAGCCACGAGCGCCACGCGAGCCACGAGCGCCACGAGCGCCACATAAGCGGCGAGAGCCACGAGAGCGACGAGAAGAAAGGTTCTGCCCGGTGAGCTTCAGAATCCAGCCGACCGCTCAGGTCGACGAGACGGCCACGGTCGGCGAGGGGACGACGGTCTGGGATCTGGCCCAGATCCGGGAGGGCGCGCAGCTGGGCAGCGGATGCATCGTGGGCCGCGGAGCGTATGTCGGGCCCGGCGTGCGGATCGGCGACAATGTGAAGCTGCAGAACCACGCCCTGGTCTACGAGCCCGCCGTGCTCGCCGACGGGGTCTTCGTCGGCCCGGCGGCCGTGCTGACCAACGACTACTTTCCGAGGTCGGTGGACGAGGAGGGCCGGCTCAAGCGCGGTGGCGACTGGGAGCCCGTCGCCGTGACGGTGGCCGAAGGCGCGTCGCTGGGCGCCCGTTCGGTGTGTGTGGCGCCGGTGCACGTCGGTCGCTGGGCGCTGGTCGCGGCGGGCGCCGTGGTGACCCGGGACGTGCCGGACTTCGCTCTCGTGGCCGGTGTTCCGGCGCGCCGGATCGGCTGGGTCGGCCGGGCGGGCGTACGGCTTGTCGAGCGCGAGGACGAGCCGGGCGTGTGGGAGTGCCCTCGCACGGGCGCGGTCTACGACGAGAAGGACAGTGAACTCCTCGAACGTGCGTGACTTCGGTTTCCCCCAAACCGCAAATCTTCGAACATCTACCGGCATAACATGTGTGTGATCTGTGCAGAACAAGCACAATGGGCACACGAACCGGTAGTGCCCAGGGGGGTAACGGGGTGGGGGACACCTGTGCTTGAAACCACGAGCGACGTCGGTCTCGACCTCTGACGTCTGACTTCCGCCGCGTGGCCATCCACGCCGCGGCGATCGCCGGTGTGCGCACCGGCGGTCACCAGTCCGTGCACAACAGGACCACAGGGGGGTCGGTGTGCCCAAAAGATGACCACCACACGTCTCGCGGCTCTCTCCCAGGAGGAACCGCCGCTTCTCGCGCTCGCCCAACGGCTGCTCGCCGTCGCCGAGTCGGGCCTCCCGTCGATGCTGCTCCCCGGCAGTGAGGCCTTCGTCTTCACCATGGCCGGACAGCAAGCCCCCGACGGTTCCTGGACGTTGGAACGCCGGGGCACCAGCACCCGTTACGCGGCCATCACCGCACTGGGTGTCCGCTTCCTGCCCGAGGACCGCCAGCGCGCGGTGCTCGGCGGGCGTACGGCGCAGGAGTTCACCGGTCTGCTGATCGAGTCGCTGCCCGCGGTGACCAACCTAGGCGACGCGGCACTGATCGCCTGGGCCGCCGCCGAGACCGAGCACCCCAAGCTCTCCGACGCCGTCGCCCGGGTCGACGCCCTGGACGACGAGGACCGGCCGCAGTACACGGTCGAGGCGGCCTGGGTGCTGTCCGCCCTCGCGGCGGCGCGCGACACGGTCGACGTGGAGGCACGTTTCACCGCGGCCCGGAACCGTCTGCTGCGCGCCCGGATCGAGGGCAGCCCGCTCTTCCCGCACGCCACCGGCCCGGGCCTGGTGCCCTGGTACCGGGCGCACGTCAGCTGCTTCGCCGACCAGACCTACCCGCTGCAGGCCCTGGCCCGCGCCCATGCCAGCGGGGACGGGGGCGGCGACCCGGAGGCGCTGGCCGCGGCCGAGGCGTGTGCCGCACGGATCTGCGAACTGCAGGGCGAGGGCGGGCAGTGGTGGTGGCACTACGACGCGCGCACCGGCGGTGTCGTGGAGGGCTACCCCGTCTACAGCGTCCATCAGCACGCGATGGCTCCGACCGCCCTGTTCGACCTCGCCGACGCCGGCGGCACCGACTTCGGCGCGGCGATCCGCAAGGGCCTGCGCTGGATGACGGACGTACCCGAACTGGCCGGTGCGCAGCACCGCGAGCCGATGATCCTCGACGAGCTCGGCGCCACCTGGCGCAAGGTCTACCGGGGCGACCCGAAGAAGGCCGTACGCGCCGCCCGCGGCCTGTCCACGCGCCTCGCACCGAGCGTCCGCCTGCAGTCCCTGGACCGGGTGTACCGCCCCCTGTCCGTGGACCGCGAATGCCGGCCGTACGAGTTCGGCTGGATGCTCCACGCCTGGCAGGGGGGCCGGATATGACGGAGCGTCAGCAGCTGTTCGGGGTCGCACTGGACCCGCTGACGATGGACGAGACGGTCGCGCGCTGCCTCGAAGCGGTGCGCGACGGACGGCAGTTGGAGATCGGCGTGGTCAACGCCGCGAAGCTGGTCAACATGCGGCGCGACGAACGGCTCGCCAAGGCGGTGTCCGGCTGCGACCTCGTCCTCGCCGACGGACAGGCCGTGGTGTGGGCCGGGCGGGTGCTGCGCGCCCCGCTGCCGGAGCGGGTGGCCGGCATCGACCTGTTCCTGCGGCTGCTGGCCGAGGCGGAAACGGCGGGCATCTCCGTGTACTTCCTCGGCGCCAAGCAGGAGGTGATGGAGCAGATGCTGCTCCGGGTCGCCGACCGTTTCCCCGGCCTGAAGGTGGCCGGCAGCCGCAACGGCTACTTCGACGACTCCGAGCAGCAGGAGATCGCCGACGCCATCGCCCGCAGCGGTGCCCAGATGCTCTTCCTCGGCATGACCTCGCCGAAGAAGGAGATATTCACCGCCGCCTACGGCGCCCGCACCGGCGCCCGCGTGGTGCACGGCGTCGGCGGCTCCTTCGACATCCTGGCCGGAGTCACCAAGCGGGCCCCCGCCTCCTGGCAGCGCTGGGGCCTTGAGTGGCTCTACCGCGTGAAGCAGGAGCCCCGGCGCCTGGGCCGGCGCTATCTCACCACCAATGTCTCCTTCCTCCTCATGACGGCGCGCGAGCTGATCCGGCTCACCCCGTCGACCGCTCCCGCGAACAGGAGTCACTGATGCGCGTCGTCGTGGTGGGGCAGGGCTACGTCGGCCTGCCCCTGGCCATCCGGGCCGCCGAGGTCGGACACGAGGTGATCGGCTACGACGTCGACGCCCGGCGGATCAAGCGCCTCGCCGCCGGTGAGTCCTTCGTCGAGGACGTCTCCTCCGAGCGGATCCGCGCGGCCCTGGACAACGGCACCTACCGGGCGAGCGAATCGGCGCGCGACTGCGGCGGTTTCGACATCGCCGTGGTGACCGTGCCGACACCGCTGCACGAGGGCACCCCCGACCTGCGGTACATCAAGGAGTCGGCGGTCACCCTGGCCCGCTATCTGCGCCCCGGGGCGACGGTCGTCCTGGAGTCGACGACCTATCCCGGCACCACCCAGGAGCTGTTCGCGCCGATCCTGGAGGAGGGCTCGGGCCTGACCGCGGGCTCCGACTTCCATCTCGGCTACAGCCCCGAACGGATCGACCCCGGAAACGCCGTGTGGGGTTTCAAGGAGACCCCGAAGGTCGTCTCCGGAGTCAACGAGGCCTCCCTCAAGGCGGTTCAGGACTTCTACGCCCAACTCGTCGACACCACCGTGCCGGTGCGCTCCCCCAAGGAGGCCGAGCTCGCCAAGCTGCTGGAGAACACCTTCCGGCATGTGAACATCGCGCTGGTCAACGAGGTCGCGATGTTCGCCCACCACCTGGACATCGACATCTGGCAGGCCATCGACGCGGCCTCCAGCAAGCCCTTCGGCTTCATGAAGTTCACGCCCGGGCCGGGCGTCGGCGGCCACTGCCTGCCGATCGACCCGTCCTATCTGTCCTGGCGGGTTCAGCGCGAACTGGGCCAGAACTTCCGGTTCGTGGAGCTGGCCAACGACATCAACAGCCATATGCCGGAGTACGTGACGCGCCGCATCAGCGAGCACTTCAACGACCGGCGGCGTTCCGTCAACGGCTCACGGGTGCTGCTGCTCGGGCTGGCGTACAAGAAGAACACCGGTGACGCCCGCGAGTCGCCCGCCCTGCGCATCTCCCAACTGCTGCTGGACATGGGCGCGCAGGTCAGGGCGGCGGATCCGCATGTCGTCGAGAGTCTGCCGGTGGACACGCGGCTGGTGCGGGTCGAACCGACGCCCGAGGAGCTGGCGGGCGCCGACGTGGTGGTGCTGCTCACGGACCACGACAGCTTCGACTACGAACTCGTCGCCGAACACGCCCCCTTCGTCCTGGACTGCCGCCGCCGGCTGCCGTCCGGACCCACGATCGAGGTGCTCTGAAGCCATGCGCATCGTCTGTGTCGCCGGGGCGCGCCCCAACTACATGAAGACCAAACCGGTGATGGACGCCCTGGAACGCCGGGGCGCCGAGGTGCTGCTCGTCCACACCGGCCAGCACTACGACCCGGCCATGAACGACGTGTTCTTCGCCGACCTCGGCATCCGCCCGCCCGACCGCTTCCTCGGGGTCGGCTCCGGCAGCCACGCGGAGCAGACCGGACGGGTGATGACCGCGTTCGAACCGCTGCTGGAGGAGGTGTCGCCGGACATCGTCGTCGTGGTCGGCGACATCAACTCCACGCTGGCCTGCGCCCTGGTCACCGCCAAGGCCGGACCGCTCCTTGCCCATGTCGAGGCCGGTCTGCGCAGCCGCGACTGGGGCATGCCGGAGGAGGTCAACCGGGTCGCCACGGACCGGGTCAGCGACTATCTGCTGGCCCCCTCCCCGGACGCCGTCGACAACCTGCGCGCCGAGGGCTACCGCGAGGACCAGATCCATCTGGTCGGCAACGTCATGATCGACACGTTGCTGGCCAATCTGGAACGCGCCCGCGCCTCGGACGTGCTCGGCCGATACGGCCTGTCCCGGGGGGAGTTCGGTCTGGTCACGCTGCACCGCCCCGCCAATGTCGACGACCCCGAGGTCCTCGCCGGGCTGCTCAAGGCGCTGGGCGAGATCGCCGGGAACTGCCCGCTCGTGCTGCCGGTGCATCCGCGGGCGGCCGGGAAGCTGGCCGAGATCGGCGTGCCGGGCGGCATCCAACTCGTGCCGCCCGCCGGGTACTTGGACTTCATCGCGCTGCAGGACGCCGCCCGTGTCGTGCTGACCGACTCCGGCGGCGTGCAGGAGGAGACCACCGCGCTGGGCGTGCCCTGTGTGACCCTGCGGGACAACACCGAGCGCCCCATCACCGTCGAGCAGGGCACCAATGTGCTCGCCGGCCGGGACCCGGCGCGGATCGTGGCCACCGTGAACGCGGTGCTGGACGCGCCGCCCGCACCGCGCCGGCCCGACCTGTGGGACGGCCGCGCGAGCGACCGTATCGCCGACGTGCTGCTGACCGGAGGCACCGCGAGCACCCGGCCACGACCGACCGACCAGCCCCGACCCGAGGACCGAACGTTCCCCATATGATCCGCTTGCAACTCATGCTCGTCGAACGTCTGGTCGCGAGGGGGGACCGTCATGGATCTCGCTGAGATCTTCCGGGTCATGCGCAGGCGCTGGTACGTCCTGCTGCCGGGGCTGCTGGTGACCGCCGGTCTGATCGTCGGCGTCCTCGCGCTGGTCCCGGTCACCTACCAGTCGCAGAGCACCGTGGTCCTCCTCAACTCCCAGAAGGCCACCAAGGCCTACGACGGCAACCCCTTCCTCAGCACCCAGACCTCGCTCACCGGCATGGCCGACAGCCTGGCCCGCAGTCTCAACTCCGACGTGTCGTTGCGGGAGCTCACGTCCCGTGGCGCGAAGGGCACGTTCGAGGCCAAGCTCGCCGACAACGCGCAGGGCCCGCTGATGTGGCTCACCGTCACCGGCACCGACAAGGCCTCCGTACTGGCCTCGGACAGGATCCTGACCGCGTACGCCAAGGACCGGCTCGACCAGTTCCAGAAGCAGCAGTCGGTCGCCCCGCAGGCCATGATCCGCATGACGACGATCGTGCCCCCGCAGAACCCGGTGGCGCAGACGAAGACACGGCTGGAGTACACGGTCATGGCCGGGGCCCTGGGCCTGGTGCTGAGCCTGGTCGCCGTCTTCTACGTGGAGGCGCGCCGCCGGCCGCGCACCCCGGCAGGGCCGGACGAACCCGCACGGCCCGAAGAACCCGCGGAACCGGTCACCGCCCCCGAGCCGCAGGCCGGGGAGCAGGCCGTGGACCAGACGATCGCCCTGCGGCGGCCGCCCGCCTGGTCGCGGTCCGCCGAGAACCGGCGCGCCACGCAGCCGGGGGCCGGACGCTCCGCCACGGCCGTGGCGTCCGCCACCGAGCCGCTCGACGAGGAGTCGACTCATGGACAGCGTTCGCACACCGGACAGCGAGAGATCTGAGGCGAGCGGGAGAGCTGACGAGAACGGGGGATCCGACGCGCGCGGGGGACCCGGGACGTCCGACGCGGTCGCCGACAACTCCCTCGGCCGCAAGGTCCGTTCGGCGGCCCGCTGGAGCCTGATCAACACCGTCGTCATGCGCCTGGGCAACTTCGCCACGGGCATCCTGCTGGCGCGCTTCGCGCTGGGCCCGGCCGAGTGGGGCGTCTACGGCATCGCCCAGACCGTCCTGCTGGTCCTGCTCTCGGCGAACGAACTGGGCGTCAGCCTGGCCCTCATCCGCTGGGACGGTGACCCCCGCCGCTTCGCGCCGACGGTACTGACCCTGGCCACCGCCTCCAGCGTCCTCCTCTACGCCGCCCTGTTCGTCTCGGCGCCGACGGTGGCCGGGCTGCTCGACTCGCCGCATGCCTCGGGCGTCCTGCGCGTGATGTGTCTGTGCCTGGTGATCGACGGGGTGGCCCAGGTGCCCGCCGGCTTCCTCACCCGCGAGTTCGCGCAGGGCAAGCGGATGCTGATCGACGCGCTCAACTTCGTCCTCAGCACCGCCGTGACCCTGGCTCTGGCCTTCGCGGGCTGGGGCGCGATGAGCTTCGCATGGGGCGCGGTCGTGGGCAACGTCGCCGCGCTCGTGGCCTCCGCCGTGGCCGCCCCGGGCACCCTGCGCTTCGGCTGGGACCCCCAACAGGCCCGCGCCCTGCTGAAGTTCGGGCTCCCACTGGCCGGTGCGAGTCTTCTCGCCCTCGCGGTCGTCAACGTGGACACCATGGTCGTCGGCTCCACGCTCGGCGGCGTGTCCCTCGGCTTCTACGTCCTGGCGTTCAACATGTCCGGCTGGCCGGTCCGCGTCATCTCCGAGGCGGCCCGGCGTGTCTCCTTCGCCGGCTTCTCCCGCCTCGCCGACACCCCACAGGCCCTCGCCCAGGGCTTCAGTCGGGCGCTCGCGGTATTGGTCACCGGCACCGTGCCCCTGTGCGTCCTGCTCGGCGGCCTCGCGGGCCCGGTCGTCCACCTCGTCTACGGCAGCAAGTGGCTCCCCGCCGCCGAGGCCCTGCCCTGGCTGATGGCCCTGGGCCTGATCCGCATCGGCTGCGAACTCGCCTACGACTGCCTGGTGGCGGTCGGACAGCGCCGCTCCCTCATCCTCGTCCAGGGTCTGTGGGTTCTCGCCCTCGTCCCGGTCCTGATCGTCTGCGCCCGCTCGGGCGGCATCGTCGGCGTCGCCCAGGGCCATGTCCTGGTCGGTGCCGTCCTGGTCGTCCCGGTGTTCCTGCACGCCCTCGGCCGGGCCGGGATCGGCCTCGCCCACATCGCCAGGGCCTGCGCCTGGCCCTTCCTCGGGGGAATCGTGATGACCCTGGTGATCCTCGCCGCGCGACACCTGCTCGGCGACGGCACCCCGGCGGTGTTCGCCATCGGCGCGGTGGCGCTGGCCAGTTATGTGCTCTGCGTCCTGCCCGGCCTCGGCTTCCTGCGCGGCGCCCGGACACCGGAGGCCGTATGAGAAGGCTCCGCGGCCCGCTCGCCTGCCTGGCCCTGCTGCTGACCGCCGGCTGCTCCGGCTCCGGCGGTCCGTCCGCGGCCACGCACACGCCCAGCACCCATGACAGACCCCCCGCCGCCGAGACGTCCAGCGCCGCCCCCTCGGCAACAGCCTCCCCCAAGCCCAGCCCCAGCGCCCCGGCCTCCGCCACCGCCGGGGCCGGCGCCAAGCCCTCCGCACGCCCCACCGCCGTGGCACCCGTGGAGGCCGACTTCCCGAACGCCCGCACCACCGGCCCCCGGACCCGCCTCAAGCCGCACGCCACGGGGAACATGAGCATCAAGACCGACGGCACGGTCATCAAGGGCTGGGACATCACCGGTTCGCTGGACATCTACGCGAACAACGTGACCATCGTCGACTCCAGGATCACCTCCACCAACTGGTGGGGCGTCAACCTCCGCCCCGGCTACCACGGACTGCGGGTCCTGCACACCACCATCACCGCCGTCCCGGGCAAGGGCCCCGACAACGGCGGTGTGGACTACGCCGTGTCCAACATGGGGACCAGCTCCATCGAGGTCGGCTGGTGCGACATCTCCGTGTTCGGCAACGCGCTGTCCATGGGCCAGGGCAACATCCACGACAACTACGTCCACGGCCTCGTCCCCTTCCGCAACGCCGGTGGCGAGTGGCAGCACACGGACGCGGTGATCAGCGGCGGCGGCAACACCGGCAGACTGGTCATCCGGCACAACACCCTGCTCAACCCGGTCGACGTGAACCGAGGAGCGTCCGCGAGCATCGGCCTGTTCGCCGACACCGGCCATGTCTCCAACACCGTCATCGACGGCAACCTGCTGGCGGGCGGCGCGTACGCCCTCTACGGGGGCGGCGAGGGGGCCACCGGGATCACGGTCACCGACAACGTCTTCTCGACCCGGTACCACGGCAACTCCGGTGTCTACGGCGCCGTCACTGCCTGGAACGCCGAAGGCAGCGGCAACGTCTGGCGCAACAACCGGTTCGCCGACGGGACGCCGATCACCCCCGAGCCGGCCGGTTAAGGAGGAAGGCTATGCGACGTGTCGTACGGGCTCCCTGGGAGCTCCTCAAGGGCGCCTTCGGCTGGCTGGTCCTCTTCGAGCTGCGCAACAAGGTCCTGCTCGCGCCCTCCGCGCTGCGGCTGCGCCGCTTCGAATCCGCGGAGGTCCGCCGCCTGGCGGCCACGACGGCGCCCCCGCCCACGGCCCTCGTCGCCACGGTCATCGCCACCCACCGCCGCCCCGACGCCCTGCGGGCCGCCGTCCGCTCGGCCCTCGCACAGACCGTGCGCGACCAGGTCGTCATCGTCGTCGACGACGGCGCAGGACTGCCCGACCTCCCGGACGACCCACGGCTGTTCGCGGTCTCGCTGGCCCGCAACACCGCCGTGGCCGGTGTCGTGCGCAACGTCGGCATCCGCCTCACCCGCTCCCGTTACGTAGCCTTCCTCGACGACGACAACCTCTGGGAACCCGACCACCTGGAACGGGCGTTGGCGGTCCTGGACTCCCCCGGCGGCCCCGACGGCGTCTACACCGCCCTGCGCCGCGTCCTCCCGGACGGAACCGAACGGGACACCCTCTCCGTCCCGTTCGACCGCCACCGCGCCGCCCGCGAGTCCTTCCTCGACACCAACGCCTTCGTGGCCCGCCGCACCGACACCCTGCACTTCAGCCGCCTGCGCCGAACACCGAAGGTCCTCCCGCGCGAGGACTGGGAGCTGGTCCACCGCTACAGCCGGGCCCACGAGGTGCGCCACGTACCGCAGGCGACGGTGCGGTACCTGGTCAACCCCGCGAGCTACTACACGACTTGGTCCGGATGAGCCCCTCATGATCGCCTGATGGGGTGAACCGGGCACGACAACCGCGAAGGAGGCGGCCGGTCCGGGCATCCCCGGCCCATGCGCACCCTCGTTCTCATGTCCGCCCTGGTCATCGCGGCGACACCGTCCGCCGCGCCGTCCGCTCCCACTCCCGCCGACGTACCGGCGGGGCACGTGTACTTCTGGCCCGATCCGAACCAGACCGGCACTGCCTTCGACTACGCGCCTCCGGGGTACAAGGAGGCCGACGCGCAGGTGATGCGGCACGCCTACTCGTTCGCCTCGAAGGCGACCGCCACCGTCTACGCGATCAGCCGGCCGAGCTCCGGTCCGTGCCTGTACCGCCCGATCCTGCCCGAGGAATACAGCACCAACTGGGTCGCCTGGGCGACGAAGTTCGACGGAGTCAGCGACACCACGATGGGCTGCGCCGCGGACTGAGACGCCGGCGCGGTGACGGCCCGGTCACGGGCCGGGCGTCACCCGCAGCGCCCCCGGCCGGAGCAGGGCGCCCGCTGCCGCGCGGCTCGCCTTTCGGCCGAGGGCCGCCCGGGACGTCTCGCGCAGGAGGACGGCGGATCGGAAGCAGGTCGTGGCGAGCGTGCCGTGGCGGCGCGCGTACAGGCGGACGCGGTTGACGGTGAGCAGGCTCCACAGGCGGGGTGAGACCTGGGAGTCGCCGCCCAGATGTACGGCCTCGGCGGTCGGCTCCAGTTGCGTGGCGTAGCCCAAGTCCCGTGCGCGCAGGCAGTATTCGGTCTCCTCGGAGTAGAGGAAGAAGGACTCGTCCCAGGGTCCGCAGGCGGTCAGGCAGTCGGCCGAGATCGCCATCAGGGCGCCGGTCGCCCAGTCGACGCGGGTGGGGCGGCGATAGGCGTCGGGGTCGGTGACCAGTTCGCTCAGGGCCGGGAACCGCCCGGCCCGCCGGTTGCCGATCACCGCCTCGCCCAGCGCCCGCAGCACGCTCGACTCACGTCGTAGCGAATGGTGAGGGGTGTCCCGGCCCTCCTCGTAGAGAAGGGGTACGGCGATCCCGACGCCCTGCCCGAGGCTGTCGACGAGCCGCTTTGCGCAGCCCTGACGCATACGGATGTCGGGGTTGCAGATCAGGGCGGCGCGGATGTCCCCGGCGGCGTCGAGCGCCGCGTTGACCCCGGCGGCGTACCCGGCGTTGCGGCCGGTCTGGACGACAGTGGCGTCGGGGGCCAGGGCTTTCAGGATCTCGACGGTGTCGTCGGCGGAGTCGTTGTCGGCGACGACCAGCCGGTGGTCGAGGCCCTTCATGGCGTCGGGCAGCGCGGCCAGGAAGCCGGGGAGCACCGAGGCGCTGTTCCAGGTGACGACGATGACGGCGACGGTCGTGCTCATCGGGACTCCACGGGTCGGGGCAGCTCGGCCGGTCGGGGACGCTCAACTGGTGGTGCCAGTTCGGTTTTCGGGGCCCTGCGAGGGCCGGGCACGGTGGCGGCGGCCGTCTCGCGCCGGACGAAGCCCAGATAGCTGGCCCCCGCCCCCAGCGTCAGGAAGAACATGCCGGCGAACATCGGGAAGCTCAGCGAGTCGAAGGTGGCACTGATGACCAGGGCGACCAGCGCCGAGGCGAAGAACGCCTGCCCCAGTTCGCGGTCGGCCTCGGTGCGCGCCAACCGCCGGATCGCACCGCCCTGGTGGATGCCGGTGATGAACAGGGTCAGCAGAGCGATCAGCCCGAGCAGGCCCATCTCGGCCAGGCCCAGCATGTACTGGTTGTCGGTGAAGAAGTACAGGTCCGGGGTGAAGGTGCCGAACCCCCGCCCGAACAGCGGGTGTTCCTTCAGATAGGGCACGATCGCGCTGTACTTGACGGTGCGTGCCTGGGTGCTGCTGTCGGAGTTGGACAGGAACGACGCGAACAGCCCGGTGATGGTGCCGATCAGGCCCGGGATCAGCACCTTGAACACGGCCACGGAGGCCGTCAGCACGCCGATCGCGGCCCAGCGGCGGGTCGGCTTCCAGCGCGGCACCATCACCAGGGCCACCAGCAGCAGGCCGACGATCGAGGTCCGCGACACCGACAGGGGCAGCGCTCCGGCCATCAGGATCACCGGGCCCCAGCGGCGCAGCGCATGCCGGTGGCGGCGCACCGGGTCCAGGGCCTGTTGGACGGCGAAGGGCAGCAGGATGGCCAACATGCCCGCGAATTCCAGCGGTTGGGCCGTGGTGGCGCGGGGCCGGGTGAAGGCGCCGCGGTCCATGACGCTGACCTGGGCCACGCTGGTCTGCAGGCCGGGGATGTGGATGGAGTCGGCGATGTTGGTGGCCGCGAAGAAGTCGTAGAAGCCGATCGCGGCGACGACGGACGCCATGACGACCACGCGGCGCATCAGCACGTCCAGGCGGCTGCGCTCCTGCATGGCCGCCGACGTCAGGACGACCAGCGACACCCACACCAGGAATCCGATGAGTCCGCGGTCGGCCCCGAGGACCTCCTCGTGGGAGCTCTCGCGCAGCGCGTTGGAGATGTACGCCGCGAGGACGGCGAGACCGAGCACGCACAGCGCGACCCGTACGAGTCTGGTGCCGGGGGCGGGCAGGATACGGCCGCCGAGCCAGGTCGCCAGGTACCACATCAGGCCGAGCAGGGCGAAGACGTTGGCGGGGGTGCCCACTCCGCCCAGCGCGGGCAGCGCGAGGTTGGAGGGGATGAAGAAGGCCAGCACCAGATAGACGGTGAGGATGGCGGTGGCGTCGACCCGTCGGCCGAGCATGCCCGCCCGGTTCCGCCCGGGGGCGCGGGCCTTCTTCGGCCTGGACGCCGCCTTGTAGCGGCGCCGGACCACCGAGACGCCCTCCATCAGGATGGACAGCAGGAACGCGCTGACCACACCGAGGATGACGACCGCCGCGACGCCCTGGTAGCGGCTCTTGGACTGGGCGACGGGGGTCTGCGGCAGCACGACGGGCGCGGTCTGCACGGCGTAAGCGGGCGGGACCTTCGCGGCGGCCTGCAGGGCGTCGAGCTGCTCACCGGCGAACTCGGTGAGGGTGCTGGTCTCCTTGAGCACCTTCTCCCGGTCGGTGCCGGTGACGGTGAGCACCACCAGTGGGCTGTCGCTGGCCGGTGCGAAGCCGGCCGTGTACGGGTCGGTGACTCCGCGGCCGTGCAACTCCTTCGCCGCGTCGGCCGATTCGAGCGTCCTGATCAGCACGTCGGCCGTGACGATGAGCGAACCGCCGGCGTTCGAGATGGGGTTGCCGAAGGTGGGCGCGAGCCGTGCGACGGCCGAGGAGTCCAGCAGCGCGACGGAGCTGTGCGACTCGTAGGAGACGGGCACGGTCACCCACAGATAGCCGCCGCCGATCAGGCTGAGCACGGTGAAGGGCACCATGAAGTACCAGCGTCGGCGCAGAATTGCCCATATCTCACCAAGACTCATGATGCGTCCCTCCTTTCGGTGGCATCCCACCGCGCGCCCTGCCAGTATCGGGAGTGACGGAAGGAACTCGTATGTCGCCTGGGAACGTCGCCGACGCGCTGCTCCGCCGCTGGTACGTCGTGGTGGTCGCGCTGCTGGTGACGGTGGCCGGGGCGTACTTCGTGCTCCGCCCCGCGCCGCAGTACGTGGGCTCCGCGGTGGTCGTGCTCAAGCCGCCGGTGACGCAGAACCAGCCCAACCAGTACACCAATCTGCAGCCGCCGCTCGCGGTGGTCTCCTACGGCGTCGTGCAGCAACTGCGGTCCCCCGCAGGGGTCGAGGAGCTGCACGCGGCGGGTGTCCGGGGCACGTACCGCCTGATCCCCCGCAACAGCGGCACCAGCGCGACGCCGCAGTATCTGATCCCGTCGCTGCAGGTGCAGTCGCAGGCGTCCGGTCCCAAGGCGGCGGTGACGACGGTGCGCCGCATCATCGACGTCTACACCCGGCACGTCGAGCAGCTGCAGACCGCCCAGCACGTCCCGTCCGGTGCGCGCATCACCGCCTCCGTGCTGACCTCCCCGAGCGCCGCCGCGGTGCAGGGCGACCGGACCCGCGGCCTTGCGGGCGTGGCGCTGCTGGGACTTGCGGCCGGTGTGGTCGGCGCGCTGTGGCTCGACCGGTACGCGACGAGCCGCCGGCCGGCCCCGCAGGGCCGCCGGCGAAGCTCCGCGCCGGTTCCGGTGTCCAACTGACCGGGCCACCGGGCTGTACTGACGTTCCATCAGATGCCGCGGCGCTTCCAGGACTCCCACCACAGCCACTCGCGCCCGCGCTCGGCCACCGCCGACCACACCAGGGGCTGCAGATACGGCATCGCCTTCGGGCCGATGCGCTGTCGCAGCCGCAGCGCGCGGTACTCGGGCAGGGCCTTGTATCCCGGCAGGCACTGCTCGGCGAACGCCACGCATTCCTCGACCGGTACGACGCCGGTCCGGCCGCGGTCGTAGGCCCGGTAGGCCCGGCGCAGGGCGAACCGGGCCAGGCGGGTGTGGACCTGCTCGGCCAGCCGGTCGGCCTCGGGCAGCAGGTCGCCGCACTTGGCCAGCAACGAGTCGAAGGCGACCAGCCGCTGGCGCAGGTCGTCGAGCTGGCCGCCGAAGTCGACGGTGGACATGTTCTTGCCGTGGACGCGGTAGAAGGCCTGGTCGGCGCCGCGGACGTAGCCGACGTCGGCATGGGAGGCGAGCCGCATCCACATCTCGATGTCGCCGGCGTGCGGCAGGGCCGGATCGTAGCCGCCGACCTTTCGCTGGAGGCTGGTGCGGACGACGACCTCCGGCGAGGTGATGCAGCCGGTGCCCTCGCGAAAGCGCCGCTGAAGCCACCAGTGCCCGGGATAGACGACCGAACCGGTGCTGTGCGTACGGGCCTTGGGCAGTGGCCCGCCGTGCTGGAAGCGCAGCGGGCGCCCGTAGGCGAAGCCCGCCTCGGGGTGTTCGTCCAGCAGCCGGGCGGCCCGGACCAGCGCGCCCGGCACCAGCCGGTCGTCGGCGGACAGCAGGGCCACGTAGTCGCCGTCGGCCCATTCCATCAGGCCCTCGTTGTACGTGGCGATGTGGCCCTTGTTGGTCTCGTGGACGAGGACCTCGATCCGCGGGTCGGAGGCGGCCAGCTTCCGGGCCGCCTCCGCCGAGTCGTCGGGCGAGGCGTCGTCGATGATGAGGACGCGGACATCGACGCCGTCCTGCTCGTCCAGGACACTGCTGACGCAGTCGGCCAGGAAGTGGCCGTACTTGTAGCAGGGGATCACCACGCTGACGCTGCTCATCGGTTCTTCTTCTGGTGGAAGGCGGTCCTGCTCGTCAGCGTCCAGCTGCGGGACTCGACCGTGTGCCGGTGCTTGTCCTTCGCCGTGACCGTCACCTTGAAGCGGGTGCCGTCCGGCAGAGGGGCGGACAGATGGACGGACGCCTTGTGGGTCGCCCGGTCGTAGGAGACGACGGCCGTGACATGGAGCTTCCTGGCCGCCTCGGAGCCCTTGACGACGCTCACGCTCGCCTTGACCGACGCCACCGCGGCCTTCTTGTCGACGGCCATGACCAGGGGGCTCGCGGCGTCGGCGGTGTGCGCCGCCGAGGACGCGGTCACCTCCGAGGCGGTCTCCGAGGCCAGGGACGCGTTCGGGTTCTCGGCGGTGAAGACGGGGCCCACCCAGTAGTTCGCGGAACCGTAGGAGCCGTTGGGGAAGGCCGGGTCGGCGCCGTAGCGGTAGAGCCCGTTGTGGTGCGCGGTGGTGTCGGCCGTGGCGGTGAGCGGATACGACTGGTGGGCGCCGGCGAAGTAGCCGCCGTCCACCGCGTAGTGGCCGTTCGGCGCGTGGTAGGAGACGACGTACGGGGTGTCGGCCGTGACGGGCACCGGGGTGGCGAACGTCAGGGTCTGCCAGCCGGACGCGGTCTCGTTGGTGAAGGTCCCGCCGCCCAGCAGGGTGCCGTCGTCGGTCCACAGGCTGCCGGTGTGGGTGCCCGTGTTGCCGGTGCCCTTGTAGAAGGTGACACCGGTGACCCAGCCGTCCGCCGAGGACGTGAACCGGGTGCCGAGCTCCACGGAGTTGGTGTCACCGGTCATGTCGGTGGTGGCCGGCGTCGCGGAGGCGCCCCACAGGGTGCAGGGGCAGGTGACCGCGGGCGGGGTGGAACTGGTGGTGAAGGACCAGGTCACCGGTTCCTCCATGGCATTGCCCCACACGTCGGATCCCTGGACGGAGGCGGTGTACGTGGTGTGCAGCGACAGTTCCGTGGACGGGGTGAAGGTCGCCTTGTTCGACGAGGGGAAGGTGACCGTGCCCGGCACGTTGTCGCCGTCCGCGTCCTTCACGGTGAACGTCACGCTGTCGGTGTCGACGGCCGCGCTGAAGGTGGCGGACACCGGTGCCGTGATCGAGGTGCCGGTCGCGCCGGACGTCGGGGAGGTCGAACCGACCGTGGGCGGGGTCGTGCTGGCGGTGGAGGTGTCCAGCACCACATCGACCCAGTAGTTGCTGCCCTCGGACGGCGTATTGGGGAAGGCGCTGGTCGAGCCGTAGTGGAAGACGCCGTTGCCGCCGTCCGTGCCGGACTTCAGTGCGGTGAGCGGGGCCAGGCCCGCGTCCTTGTCGTCGAAGTAGCCGCCGTCGTAGGAGTATCCGCCGTTGGGGGCGAAGTAGGAGGCGACGTAGGTGGTGTTGGCCTTGACGGTGACCGGGGTGGAAAAGTTCAGCTGCTGCCAGCCGGAGGCCGTCTCGTCGGTGAAGGTGCCGGTGGCCAGGCGGGTGCCGGAGGCGGTCCACAGGCTGCCGGTGTGGGTGCCGGTGTTGGCGGGCGACTTGTAGAAGCGCACGCCGGTGATCGAACCGGCCACGGTGGTACGGAACTTGACGCCCAGCTCCAGGGAGCTGCCGTCGCCCGCATTGACAGTGCCCGGCACCGCCGAGGCCGGCCAGATGCTGCAGGGGCAGGCCTGGGGGCCGACGGTCACCGGGAGGGTGGTGACGGCGCCGATGTTGACGCTGTCGTCGACCGCGCGGACCTTGATGGACGCCGTGCCCGGCGTGGTCGGGGTCCAGCTGAAGGTCCAGGACGACAAGCCGTTCGCGGCCTTCCAGGTGTCACCGCCGTCCGTGGACACCTCCACCCGGGCCACCACGCCGCCGGAGTCGGTGGCGGTGCCCTTGATGGTGACCGGCTTCAGCGCGGGCACGGTGACCCCGGAGGCCGGGCTCGTCACGGAGACGGTCGGCCCCGTGGTGTCGGTGGAGGCCGTCGCGGCCACGAGGTTGCTCTGCCGGGTCAGCGGCTGGACCCCCATGTCGGCGAGGATGTTCAGCGTCGCCTGCTGCATCCGGGAGTCCTCGGTGACCACCGTGTCGTCGGGGTTGTACGTCGGGACGTTGGTCAGGCCCCACGACCACTGCACGGTCGCCGTGCCGAACACCAGCGCCCCGGAGTCCTGGTCGCGGAACTCGACGAGGTTGTGCGTCGCGGTGCCGTTGCCGTAGACGTTGCCCCAGTCCATGCGGAGCTTGCCGTCGTTGATGTCGACCGTCGTGGACGACACGTCGATCGCCCCGGCGGGCCGGGTGCTGTTGTCGATGTCGCTGTCCCACTCGTAGCCGAGGGTGCCCGTCGGGAACGTGGCGGTCTGGCTCGAACCGAGGCCCGCGATCGAGGTGTTGCGCCAGATCCGGTTCTTGCCGTACGAACCGGGGACGGTGATGGCGTCGGCACGGTAGCCGTTCACCGTGAACATGGTGCCGGTGAGGATGTTCGGCGGCTGGTAGTCCTGGCCGTAGTCCTTGCTGGCCGGGTCCATCCAGGTGCCGGTCCAGCTGCCGCTGGGGTCGGCGATGCCGTTGTTCTGCGCCATCTTGGTCATCTTGTAGCAGACCAGGGTGCGGTCGGCGGTGCTGGTGCCGTCGATGCTGGGGGCCAGGCGCGTCTTCCAGAAGACCTCGTTGCCGCTGAAGAAGCCTTGCCGGACGCCTGCCTTGCGGGCCGCGAGGACGTTGGAGTACTGGCTCTGTGTCCAGTACTCGTCGTGGCCGGACGACAGGTACACCTTGTGCTTCTTCAGCAGGGTGGCGCCGTTCGCGGACGACACGTCCACGCCGGAGGTGTAGCTGACGTCGTAGCCGTTGCGTTCCAGCCAGGCCAGCATCATGTACTCGGAGCCGTAGATGCCGTTGTCGCCGCCGATGTCCAGCGGCCGGTTGTAGCTGACCTCGTAGGCGCGGCCGTCCGGCGCGGGCCCGGTGCCGCCGTAGAGATCCTGGCCGCCGTAGTCGTTGTAGGCCTGCCAGGTCTGGTCGCTGGTCTGCACGACGATGTCGGAGGTGCTGGAGTCGTTGCGCACGACGAAGGGGTACGGCATCAGGCCGTCGCCGTCGGTCTGCGCCAGGTTCGCGATGTACAGGCCGGACACGGCGTCGCTGGGCACCGTCCAGCTCGCGGTCACGGGCCAGTTCCCGCAGTCGACCAGGCCCGTGCTCGCCTTGGTGGTGCAACTGGCGGGATCCGTCGTGTAGTTGGCGGGGTACGTCTGGGCCGCCTGGGCCGCTGTCGACATCAGGCGGGCGCCGTCGCCGCCGTACCAGCCAAGACGGTAGATCTGGACGTTGTACGGGGTCTTCGACTGGATCTTGAACTGGACGGTGTCACCGGCCTGGACGCTCTCCTTGGTGGAGAAGCCCTGGATGTCACCGTAGGCGTTGGGCGAGAACCAGTCCTCCTTCGGACTGCCCGGCTTGGAGTTCTCGCAGACGATGGGGTTCGAGCCCGACCCGCACGGATCGGACGCAGCCTGTGCGGACCCGGCCAGCGGGAGCACCGCCAGTATCAGTGCTGCTGCGACGGCGAGGCGCCCGCCCCGGATCCGTCTGCTCCATCTCTTCATGTGTACCTCTCAGCGGTGCTGTGCAGGACCGGCCGACAGGCCGGGGCGTGGAGCGTGTGGGGACCGGTCAGCCGTCGAGCGCGTCGGCGAGCGTGTCGACGACCCGTTGCTGCTGGTCGGGGGTGATCTGCGGGTACAGCGGCAGCGACAGGATCCGGTCCGCCGCGGCTTCGGCGTGCGGGAAGTCGCCGCGGCTGTGGCCGAGTCGGCGGTACGCCGGGGTGAGGTGGACCGGGGCCGGGTAGTGCACCCCGGCGCCGATGCCCTCGGCGTTGAGCTTGCCGACGACGTCGTCGCGGTCGGCGCCGGCAACCTGGATCACATACAGGTGCCAGACATGAACGTTGCCCGGCGCGGTGACCGGCAGGACGACGCGGCCGGCCTCCACCAGGTCGGCGAGGAGCGCGTCGTAGCGGGCCGCGGCGGCGCGGCGGGCGGTGTTGCCGTCGGCGAGCCGGGCCAGCTTGGCCCGCAGGACGACGGCCTGCAGTCCGTCGAGTCGGCTGTTGAAGCCGGGGACGTCGTGGCGGTACTTGGCGACTCCGCCGTGGTTGGCGATCGCACGCACCAGGCCGGCGCGTTCCTCGTCGTCGGTGAGGACCGCGCCCGCGTCGCCGTACGCGCCGAGGTTCTTGCCCGGGTAGAAGCTGGTCGCCGCGATGTGGCCGCTGCCCGGGGTGCGGCCGTCGCGGCTCGCGCCCTGGCACTGGGCGGCGTCCTCGACGACCCGTACCCGGTCCGGGAGTTGGCCGGTCAGTGCCGTCACGTCGGCCATCTGGCCGTAGAGGTGGACGGGGACGACGGCGCGGGTGGCCGGGCCGACCGCGTCCAGCGCGGCCTGCGGATCGAGCAGGTGGCTGTCGGGCAGGCAGTCCGCGAGGACCGGGCGTGCGCCGATCCTGGCGACCGCGCCCGCGGTGGCGATGAAGGTGTTGGCGGGCAGGACGACCTCGTCGCCGGGGCCGATGCCGCTTGCGCGCAGGGCGAGTTCGACGGCGTCGGTGCCGTTGGCGACGCCCACGCAGTGCGCGACGCCGCCGAAGTCCGCGTACTCGCGCTCGAACCGGCGCACCTCCTCGCCGCCGACGAACGCGGTGTTGGCCAGGACGCGTTCGAATCCGGCCCGTACCTCGTCGGCGACCTCCTCGTGCGCCGCCTTCAGGTCCACCAGCGGAATCTGGTTCATGTGACGGGTCCCCCCAGTACGTGCGGCGACGCGAAGTCATGTGCGTGCGCCGCGAGTTGGTCGAGCGCGGGCGCGTCCGCCGCGCGCAGCCGCCGGGCCGGGCTCCCCACCCAGACCTCGCCCGGCGGTACGTCGCCGAGCACGGCACTGCCCATCCCGATCAGCGACCAGGCGCCGATCGTCGTGCCCTCTTTGACGAGGGCGCCGGCGCCCGCATAGGCGCCCCGCTCCAGCCGTGCGCTCCCGCCCAGGCGGACGCCCGAGGTGAGCGTGGCGAAGTCCTCCACCACGTCGTCATGGGTGAGGACGACATGGGGCATCACGGCGACATGTGCGCCCACCCGTACGGCGGCGGTCAGCACGCAGTGCGCGAGCAGGACCGAGCCGGGGCCGATCTCCGAGGAGGCCGACACCGCCGCGGTCGGATGGACCACGGTGGCGTAGCGCTCCACGGGCAGGGCCAGCCGGTGCACCAGCCGGGCGCGGGCCGCGTAGTCCCGGGGATTGCCGACGCAGACCACCACCCGGGCGCCGGGCAGGTCGTGGACCAGGTCGCAGCCGCCGAGGACGGGCACGCCGTCCACCTCGGTGCCGTGCAGGGCGGGGTTGTCGTCGAGGTGTCCGAGCAGCGTGAACTCGCCCGCGTCGGCCACGGCCTGCGCGGTCTCCCGGGCGAAGCCGCCCGCTCCGACGATGACAAGTCCGTTCATCCACCGGCCTGTTCGCGCAGTACGGCCACGACACGGTCCTGCTGGGCCTCGGTCATGGTGTGGAACAGCGGCAGGATCAGCGAGTCACGCGTGAGGCGCTCGGTGACCGGCAGCGGTGCGTGCGGGTGGTCCGCGTAGGCGGGTTCGAGGTGCGCTGCCATGATCCCGCGCCGGGCGGAGACGCCGGCCGCGGCGAGCACGGCGAGCAGGTCGTCCCGGCCGACGGGGAAGTCCTCGGCCAGCAGCACCCAGTAGGACTGGAAGTTGCTCTGCCCGTGCGCGGGATCGCACACGGGGGTCAGGCCGGGCACGTCGTGCAGCAACTCGGCGTAGCGCGCGGCCAGTTCGCGGCGGCGGGCGATCATCGTGTCCAGCTTGCCGAGCTGGACCAGTCCGATCGCGGCCTGGACGTCCGTCATCCGGTAGTTGAAGCCGACCTCGAGGTAGCTCTCCAGGACGGGCCTGTCGCTGGCGTGGCGCTCGGCCGCCGAGGCGTTCATGCCGTGCTCGCGCAGCCGGCGCAGCCGTGCCGCCCAGTCGGCGTCGTCGGTGGTGACCATGCCGCCCTCGCCCGTGGTGACGAGCTTGCGGGGGTGAAAGGACCAGGCGGCGAGCAGCGCACCGTGGCCGACCGGCTTCCCGCCGACGGTCGAACCGATGGCGCAGGCCGCGTCCTCGACCAAGGCCAGTTCCCGGTCCGCGCAGGCGGCGCGCAGGGCGTGCACGTCGGCCGGTACACCGCCCTGGTGGACGGCGAGGACGGCCTTGGTGCGCGGGGTGCGGACCGCGTCCACCGTGGCCGGGGTCAGGTTGCCGGTGGCGGGGTCGACGTCGGCGAACACCGGCTCGGCACCGACGTACCGTACGGCGTTCGCGGTGGCGATGAACGACAGCGAGGGCACCACGACCTCGTCGCCCGCGCCCAGGCCGAGCGCGACGAGGGACAGATGCAGAGCGGTGGTGCAGGAGCTGACGGCGACGGCGTGCTCGGCACCGACCCGCTCGGCGAAGGCCTTCTCGAAGGCGGCCACGCGCGGCCCTTGGGCGACCCATCCGGACAGCACCGCCTCGGAGGCGGCCGCGGCCTCCTCCTCGCCGAGCCAGGGGATCATCACCGGGATGCGGTCGGTGCTCACTCGGCGGCCTCCTGGGCGGCGGAGCGCTCCGCGCGCCACCACTCGACCAGGTCGCGCAGCCCCGTGCGCAGGTCGATCCGCGCGGTGAAGCCGAGCCGCTCGGCGGCCCGCGAGGTGTCCGCGAGCCTGCGGGTCACGCCGTTGACCGCGCGCGCCGGCCCGTGCACCGGCTCCAGGCCGGACGCGCCCATCGCCTCCAGCAGGCCCTCGGCGAGCTCCTTCAGCGAAGTCTCCGTGCCGCTCGCGATGTTGAACACCTCGTCGGTGAGATCCGACTCGGCGGCCAGCACATTGGCCCGTGCGATGTCGCGTACGTCGACGAAGTCCATGGTCTGTGTGCCGTCGCCGAGGATCAGCGGCGGCTCGCCCGCCTCGATGCGCTCCATCCAGCGGATGAGGACCTCGGTGTACAGGCCGTGGATGTCCATCCGGGGGCCGTAGACGTTGAAGTAGCGCAGCGCCACGTAGTCCAGGCCGTACATGCTGTGGAAGCTGCGCAGCATGCTCTCGTTGAAGGCCTTGGCCGCGCCGTAGAAGGTGTCGTTGTTGTAGGGGTGGTGGCGTTCGGTCGTCGGGAAGTCCTCGGCCATGCCGTACACGGACGCCGAGGACGAGGCGATCACCTTGGCGACGCCCGCCTCGGCCGCCGCCTCCAGCACATTGAAGGTGCCGTCGACGAGGACCTCGTTGGCAAGCCGGGGCTCCTCCGCACACTGGGTGATGCGGATCGCGGCGAGGTGGAACACCAGCTCCGCGCCCTCGGTGACCTTCCGTACGGTGTCGGCGTCGCGGACGTCGCCCTCGACGACCTGCACGACACCGCTCGGCATGGCCTGGGCGAGGTTGGCCAGCCGGCCGCGCACGAGGTTGTCGAGCACGACGATCTCGCGGGCGCCGCCCTCGGCCAGGAGGTCGACGAGGTTGGAGCCGATGGTGCCCGCTCCCCCGGTGACCAGGATCTTCTTGCCTCGTACGCTGCTCAACTGCTGTGCCCTTTCAGTGAATTGCGTTGGCTGCACCGAAACCGGACCGGATGCGCTCAGCGCCCGGCGCGCAGGCCGACGACCGCGCCCTTGAACTCCAGGCTCCGGGAGGCCGCTTCGAGAATGTCGAGCACTCTCAGGCCGGCCCGGCCGTCCGTCAGCGGCACCCTGCGCCCGGTGATCGCGTCGCCGAACTCCTCGACCATGCTGCGCAGCGCCTCCTTCTCGCCGATCGCGGGCGCGACCATGTCGCCGGAGCGGTAGGAGATGAGCATGTCGCGGCGCTCGTCCGCGCCGATCTCCTGCGGCGAGGCCAGGTCCACGCCCCGGTCGAAGATCGCCACGCGCTGGGCGGGGTTGAGGTCGTCCCAGACGAGGGTGCGCTTGGAGCCGCCCACCATGGTGGTGCGCACCTTGGTGGGCGAGAGCCAGTTGACGTGCACGTGGGCGATCGCGCCGGTGTTGAGCTGGAGCGTCAGATAGGCGACGCAGGCCTGGCCCGCGCCGATCGGGTCGGCGCCGTGGGCGGCGACGGCGACCGGCTCGACGCCCGCCGGGAGGATGAAGTCCAGGATCGACAGGTCGTGCGGGGCCAGGTCCCACATCACGTCGATGTCCTTCTGGACGAGCCCGAGGTTGATACGGACCGAGTCGACGAAGTGGATCTCGCCGAGCTCGCCGGAGCGGACCAGTTCGCGGATGCGGCCGACGGCGGGCGTGTAGCAGTAGGTGTGGTCGCACATCAGGGTGAGGCCGCGCTCCTCCGCCTCGGTCACCAGACGCAGTCCGTCGGCGTAGGTGGCGGCGAGCGGCTTCTCCACGAGGACGTGTTTTCCGGCGCGCAGGGCGGCCAGGGCGATGTCGAGGTGGGTGCCCGCGGGGGTGGCCACGGCGACGGCCGCCACCTCCGGGTCGGCGAGGACGGCCGCGTAGTCCGAGGTCGCCTGCACCGTCGAGTAGGAGCCGAGGACCCGCTGGGCCCGCTCCACGTCGAGGTCGCACAGCCAGCGCAGCCTGAATCCCTCGCCGGCCTGGAAGTTGCGTACGAGGTTGGGGCCCCAGTAGCCGGCCCCGACGACCGCGACCCCCAACGGCTTGCTGGTCTGCGTCACGTGCTTCCTCTTCTCCCGGTCCTTCAGGTCCATCAGTAGGCCCCCGTTCCGCGCACCACCGCGGAGCCGGTGCGCGCCAGGATCGACAGGTCAAGACCCGTCGACCAGTTGTCCACGTATCCGAGGTCGAGCCGGACCGCCTCTTCCCAGGGCAGGTCGGAGCGCCCGCTGACCTGCCACAGTCCGGTCAGTCCTGGCTTGACCAGCAGCCGGCGCTTGACGTCCGGCGCGTACTCCTCGACTTCCTCGGGCAGCGACGGGCGAGGGCCGACGAGCGACATATGGCCCTTGACGACATTGATGAGCTGCGGCAGTTCGTCCAGCGAGCTGCGGCGCAGGAAGGAGCCGACCCGGGTGATGCGCGGGTCCTGCTTCACCTTGAACAGCAGGCCGTCGCTGTTCTCGTTGAGGTGCTGCAGCTGCGCCCTGAGGGCCTCGGAGTCCGGCCGCATCGTGCGGAACTTCAGCATGGTGAACTGGTCGCCGTAGCGGCCCACCCGTTGCTGCCGGAACAGCGCCGGGCCGGGGCTGTCGAGCCGCACGACCAGGGCGATCAGCAGCATGGGCAGCGCGAGGAACAGAAGCAGCGCGCCCGCGAGGAAGCGGTCCAGAACCTCCTTGGGCAGCCGCGAGAAGCGGGAGAGGTCGGGTGCCGCGATGCGCACCAGCGGGACCCCGTTGGTGGGCCGTACCGCCAGCCGCGAGGTGGCGACGTCGGTCAGGACGGGGGCCAGCAGGAAGTCGACGCCCTGTGCGGCCGCGGCCCAGGACATCCGGCGCAGTACGGAGACGTCGGCACCCGGAACCGGCAGCACCACCAGGGTGTTGATGCCCAGGGCGCGCACGACGTCGTCGATGTCGCCGATGCCACCAAGAAACGGCAGGCCCAACTTCCGTATGGCAGCGGCGTTTTCGGGATCGCTCAGACACACGCCGGCGACCTGGAGTTCCTGTGCGCCGCCGCGTCGCAGTACGGCGGCCAGCTCCACGATGCCCTGCGACGGCCCGAACAGGAGCGTCGCGCTGCGGTCCCGGTCGCGTGCCCAGCGCCGGTGCAGTCTGCGGCGGAGTGTGTAGCGAACGACCACCGCTATCACGGCGACCGGCACCGCCGCCATGATCATGTCATGGAGGAGGGCCGAATCATGGGTGAACAGCCAGTACGCGAAGGCCGACATGGCCGGCAGGGCGACGGCGCCGCGCAGCACCCGGCGGTACTCCTCGGTCCCCAGGCCAAGGGCGCTGCGGTCGTAGGTGCGATGGGCGAACATCGCCACGATCCAGGTCGGGGGCAGCACCAGGGCCACCGCCCAGCGGCCGTAGGCCGCGTGGATCAAGAAGGCCGCGGCAGCGGCTGCGAGGCCGTCCGCGACCATCAGAACAATCCGGTACTTCTGTTCCCAACGTCTTCGGCGAGTCTGTGGACGTCTGCGTTCCACAACCACTCGCTCATGCGTGACCTCAATGGTCATGCGCCCCCCACCACATGCGCGACAACCCCTGACCGAAGTGCCCTCGCGTAGGCGGCACTGGAAAGCGATGGAAGCTGCAGCGGTTCCCCAACCGCCCTCATGCCCCCAGCACGCCGGCTACCGATTGATCAAATCCGTTCACAAAGCCGCACCGTGACATGCAATCAAGCCTTATTCCCCACCCAAACCGGTCCGGCGGAGCTCAATCTAGACCACGTAACTCAGTCTCGGGAACAGTTGGACGAAACACATGTCGCAATAGAGACACCAGCGGCATACTGCCCGCGTGACCAGCATCGTGATCCCTGCCCACAATGAGGCGCCCGTCATCGGCAGACTCCTCGATTCACTGTTGGCCGATTCCGTCCCCGAGGACGACACGGACATCCTGGTCGTGTGCAACGGCTGCACGGACGAGACCGCACAGGTCGCCGCCGCGCGCGGCCCGCGGGTCCGGGTGGTGGAGATCCCCGTCCCGTCCAAGCACGCCGCTCTGCGGGCCGGCGACGACCATGCGCGCAGTTTCCCCCGCGTCTACGTGGACGCCGACGTGGTGATCACGGGTGCCGGGGTGAGGGCGCTGGTCGAGCCCCTGGAGGACGAGGCGTCGGGCATCCTGGCCACCGCCCCCGCACGGGAGATCCCGCTGGCCGCCTGCGCCTGGCGGGTGCGGGCCTACTACCAGGTGTGGCAGCGGCTGCCCGCCGTGCGCGAGGGGCTGTTCGGCCGGGGGGTCGTCGCGGTCTCCAAGTCCGGGCACGCCCGGATCGCGGCACTGCCCCCGCTGATGGCCGACGACCTGGCCGCTTCCCTGGCGTTCACACCCGCGGAGCGGCGCGTGGTGGACTCGGCCGCCGTGGTGATCCAGCCGCCGCGAACTTGGCCGGATCTGATCAGACGGCGCATCCGGGCGGCGGTGTCCACGGCCCAGGTCGAACAGAATCAGGCCGAGCGGAGTCAGGGAGAGCGAAGTCGGGGCGAGCCGAGTCGGGGCGAGACGAGTCAGGGCGAGACGAGTCAGGGGCCCGGGGAGGCATCGGCGCGTACGAGTACGGCGGATCTCAGGGCCATGCTCCGCAGGGAGCCGGGGCTCCTGCCGCACCTCGTGGTCTTCCTCGCTGCGGCGGTCGTCGCCCGGCGCGGGGCCAAGAAGGCCATCCGGGCACAGGACTTCGGCACCTGGCTGCGGGACGAGAGCAGCCGGCAGAACTGACCGCACCACACCTGGAGTTCACAGCTTGTATCTCACCGACCGTTCCGCGCCCGCCCACGCGGGCACCGATCAGGAGCGAAGACGCGGACCGGGCCGCAAGGTCGCCCCCGTCGTCCTCGTACTGGGCACGGTCAGCCTGATCACCGACATCTCCTCGGAGATGGTCACCGCCGTCCTGCCGCTCTACCTCGTCACCACGCTCGGCTTCAGCCCGCTGGGATTCGGCACCCTCGACGGCGTCTACAACGGCGTCAGCGCGCTGGTCCAGCTGACCGGCGGCCACCTCGCCGACCGCATTCGCAACCACAAACTGCTGGCCGGACTCGGCTACGGCCTCTCCGCGCTGTGCAAGCCGCTGCTCCTGCTCGCGAGCAGCATCGGCACGCTCGGCGCGGTCCTCGCCCTGGACCGCACCGGCAAGGGCCTGCGCACCGCCCCGCGCGACGCGATGATCTCCCTGTCCACGCCCACCGGAAAGCAGGGCCGGGCCTTCGGCGTGCACCGCGCGATGGACACCACCGGCGCGATGCTCGGACCGCTCGCCGCTTTCCTCATCCTGCGTACGGCAGTTGACGGCTACGACGCGGTGTTCGGCGTGAGCGCGTGCGTCGCCGTGCTCGGCGTACTGGTGCTGGTGCTGTTCGTGCCGGGGAGAGAGCGGGGGGCGGGCCGGCGGGGTGCCGGGCAGGCAGGTGAGCCGTCCGCATCGGGCGACGCGAGGGCAGCGGCGACAGCGACCGACAGTGACTCGGCGCAGGACGACGCGGCGGCGAGCGACGAGACGCAGGCCGCGCCAGGCGCCAAGCAACCCGTTCGCGTCCGCGAAGCGCTCGCCCTGCTGCGTATACCGCGGCTGCGCGCACTCGCCGGGTGTGCCGCGCTGCTGGGCCTGACCACCGTCAGCGACGCCTTCGTCTATCTGCTGCTGCAACGGCGGGCGGGCATCGCCGAGGAGTGGTTCCCGCTGCTGCCGCTCGGCACCGCCGTCGTCTTCCTGCTGCTGGCCGTGCCGGTCGGCGCCCTGGCCGACCGGATCGGGCGCCGTACCGTGTTCCTCGCCGGACACGCGGTGCTGCTCACCGCCTACGCCCTCCTGCTGTGGGCCCCGGACACACCGGCCCTGCCCTGTCTGGTCCTCGCCCTGCACGGCGTGTTCTACGCGGCCACCGACGGCGTGCTCCCGGCCGCGCTCGCCGCCGTCGTACCCGGCCATCTGCGGGCCAGCGGCCTGGCCATCGTCGGCACCAGCCAGGCCCTGGCCCGGTTCTGCTGCTCACTGGCCTTCGGCGCCGCCTGGACCATGTGGGGCGACGGCCCGGCGCTGGCCGGGTCCGCGATCGGCCTGCTGTGCTGCGCGGCCGTCGCGGGTGTGGTGCTACGACCGGCCGACAGCACCCGATGACGACCTCAGCGACCCGATGACTACCTCAGCCACACGAACCACACGACCCACACGACCCACAGGGACCCAGATGACATCCATGCGCCGCCGCCTGCTCATCCTCGTCGCGGCGGTCCTCGTGCTCGCGGGCGTGGCAACCGGCGTCGTGCTGCACGCCGCCGCCCGCGCGGACCGTGCGAACCGCCCCCAGGCAGGCGGACCCGCCGTCGGCGCGGGCAAGTTGACGCTTGATCAGACCAAGCGCCTGGCCTTCGTCAACGGGGCCGCGGGCCCGCACCGCACGGCGGTCGCCGCGGTCCCGTCCGACGACCCGAAGGCCAAGCGGGTCGCCTCGGACCTGAAGTGCGTGCGCTTCTACGCGGCGGCCGGAACGGGTGTCTGCCTCCAGTCCACCACGGGCGTGCTCAAGCAGAGCAACCGCGCGCTCCTGCTGGATGCGAACCTGCGTACCCGGCGCACCTTCGCCCTCGCTGGCACCCCCAGCCGGGCCCGGGTATCCCCCAGCGGACGGCTGGCCGCATGGACCGTGTTCGTCTCCGGCGAGTCCTACTCCTCGGCCTTCTTCTCCACCCGGACCTCGATCCTGGACACCCGCACCATGAAGCTGGTCCCCAGCCTGGAGTCCTTCTCCATCGTCAAGGACGGCCAGCCCTACAAGGCCGCGGACGTGAACTTCTGGGGCGTCACCTTCGCCCGCGACGACGACACGTTCTACGCCACCCTCAACACGGCCAACAAGACGTATCTGGTGCGTGGTTCGCTCGCGCAGCGCAAGGTCACGACGCTGATCGAGAACGTGGAGTGCCCGTCGCTGTCCCCCGACGAGACCCGCGTCGCCTTCAAGAAGCGCATCCTGTCCCGCACGGACCTGTGGCACGAGTACGTCCTCGATCTCAAGACCCTCAAGGAGACGGCCCTGGCCGAACGCCACAGCGTCGACGACCAGGCGACCTGGCTCGAAAACCACACCGTCGCCTACGCCCTGCCGACCCAGGGGAAGGTCGGCACCAGCGACCTGTGGAGCGTCCCTGCGGACGGCACGGGGACGCCCCGGCTGCTGATCCCGGGTGCCTCTTCGCCGGCTCCTCTCTAAGGGCCGGCCGCCGACGGCGGGCTTCCGCTCAGCGACCGGTTTCGGGTGCCACGTACTCGAAGGTCGGTCCCGCTGTCGTCATGTCCCCGTCGGGTGTCTCCAGCAGGTTCTGGGCCTGCGACTTGAGGGCGTACATCGTGCCCATGGCCGCTCCGAACAGGTGCGGGCTGCCGTTGAAGGTTTGCTCCAGCTGGTCGAGCAGGGTGGCGTACGTGCGGTTGAACCTCTCCTGCGCGGTGCGGATGGGGTTGCCCGAAGGGTGGTCGCTCAGACGGGGGTTGGGGCGCATCGGGAGGATGCCGTCGGGGTCGATCGCGACCGGCTCGCCCGTGGGGCCGGACGCCGCTGTGTCGCCGCGCCGGTAGCGGCGGCCCAGCTGCAGTTCCTTGAACCGGTAGTAGTGCGCGACCTCGTCGCGGTCGGGGTGGAAGATGTCCCGGTCGCCGTCCCAGACCTCGCCGCGTGCGGTGCCCTCGCCCTGCTCGACGATCTCCTCCAGCGCGGCGAGGGCCGAGGCGAAGTCGGTGACGGGCTGCAGCTGTCCTCCGGTGTGGGTGAAGGGGCCTGCCGTGATCTGGCGGGCCGGGTCGCCGCAGAAGACCTTCTCCTCGCCGAGTTCGGCACACAGGTGGTGCAGGCCCTGTTCGACGGCGTCGTAGAACTGCCCGATCGTCTCGTACTGGTCGCCCTCGGCGGGAGCGGCGGGCGGCGCGGGCTTCTCCAGGCGGAGGAACATTTCCAGCGCCTCCGCACCGAACGGGACCAGCGACAACCGGAGCGAGCGGTCGCCGTGGGGCAGGGTCCGGGGGTGGGGGGCCAGCAGGGTCGACGGGTCCAGGCGCGGCTGCCCGCCGACGGCGTTGAGGAGGTTGGCCGCCAGCGCCAGATGGATCATCTCCTCGACGAAGACACTGCTCACCGCCTGGGCGGCGTCCGGGTTCCGGTGCGGGTCGAGTGAGTACAGGGCGCAGAGATAGGGCGGCAGCGTGGCATGTTCCAGTTCGATGGCCCATTGCAGGTGTTCGCGCAGGCTGTCGAGTGTGGTGATCCGTGCTGTCGCGGGCGTCTCGGCGATGCCCGCCTGACCCATCTGCCTCATTTGTTCAACTTCTCCCATGGACGCCCTCCGGCGATGTACGTGTTGCTGTTCGATCGCCAGGTAGGACAGGGCAGCCGCACGATCTGTGACAGCCCGGGGGCGGTCCGGTCAGCTCTCCGCGTCGTCCTGGACGAGCCCCGCGACATGGGCGGTCACCGTGTCGAGGATGTCCGTCCAGGAGGACTCGTCGCCCAGCACCAGGTAGTTGAGGGTGAGCCCGTCGGTCATGGCGGCCAGATAGCGGGCCAACGCCGGTATCGGCACCCGGAGTTGCAGGTCCATGTGGTCGCGCAGCCCGCCGATCAGTTCGGCGTACGCGTCGCCGTAGACCTCGTACTGGCGCCGGGCCAGATGCTCGAACCCCGGCTCGCGCAGGGCGTACTGAGTGAGTTCGTACGTCAGCATGTGCTCGTCGGGATGGGCGCGGACGTGGTCCCAGTAGGCCTGGAAGCCCGCGCGGACGGTCTCCACGAGCGTGGCCCGGGGCCGCAGGGCCTGCTTGACCACCGTCACGGAGTGGTCGGTGAGCGTGGTGATGACCGACTCGACGAGGGCCTGCTTGGAGTCGAAGCAGTAGTGGAAGACGCTCAGGGACACGCCCGCCTCGGCGGCGATGGACCGGGTCGTCGTCCTGGCGACGCCGTCCCGGGCCATCGCCCGTATCGCCGCTTCCGTCAGCTGCTTTCGCCGTTCCGCCGACGGCATGCGCGCCATGGGGGTCCTCGGGGGTCCTTGGGTGTCCTTAGGGGTCCTTGGGTGGCCTTAGGGGTCCTTGCGTGTCCTTAGGTGTGCAGACCTCGATCAGGCGCTGTGGACGCCGACTTCACGCAGCGAGTATCCCCAGTCGGTGCCCCGGCCGAGGCCGTGGACGCGGACGTAGCGTGCCGGCGTCCCGGCGAACCCGGCCGTGTCGAGGCCGCCGTCACCCGAGGTGGTGGACCAGACGGTCGTCCAGTCGGTGCCGTCGGTGGAGACCTCGATCCGGTACGCCTTCCCGTACGCCCGCTCCCAGTCGAGCGTGACCCGGCCGACCCCGTGGGTGGCGCCGAGGTCGACCTGCCACCACTGGTCGTCGCTCCAGTCACTGGCCCACCGGGTGCCGCCGTCGCCGTCGACGGCCCGCCCCGGCCGGTAGCTGGTGAAGGGGTTCCACTCTGCCGAACTGGCCGTCGCCGCCCGGCCCTTGGCGAGATCGACCGCCCCCTGGTGTCGCTCGGTCGCTCCCCAGGTGCCGAGATAGGACTCGGCGCCGTGGAAGAGGTCGTCGACCACGTCCTGGCCGCCGACCTTCCTGATGTCCTCGATCCAGTCGGGGATCATGCCGACGTGGGCGCCGCCGTCGGTGTTGAAGTCGAACATGCGCTGTCCGGCGGTGAGTTGGTCGACGACCGAGCCGCCGTCGACGGTCCTGAAGGGGTACGTCACCTTGTTCGGGGCGTCCGCGCCGCGCGGGGCGGGGTGGTCGCCGACGCCGTTGAAGTCGGTGCCGAAGCCGTAGCCCACCTGGTACTTGTCCCGCAGCGCCTTGGTGCGGTCCGCCTCCGCGACGAATCCCTCCGAACCGTGCATGTACTGCGCGACGAAGCCGCCGAGGGAGTAGACGCGCTCGGTCCAGTCGATGTCCATCCAGCTGTGCGAGGAGATGACGCCGGGGTAGGAGTCGGCCTCGAAGATGTCGAGCGCCCGGCCGACCGCCTTGACGCTCATGTGGTCGATCTCCAGCATCATCTTGCGCTTCATCATGCCGTGCACGGCGTACTCGCCGAGGTCGGTGAGCCCGCGGGTGTTGCACTGGGCGTCACTGTCGTACGACGGGACCTTCACGCCGGGCGGCAGGTCGCCCTCCGCGCCGGAGGAGGCGTTGCCGATGGGGTTGTCGTGCTGCGGGCCGGTGCACTTCTCGGTCTGCCAGAAGGTGCCGGTCGACAGGAACTGCCCGACGTTCACGGCCGTTCCGAGGCCGCCCGAGTCGAAGCGGACTCCGCACAGCGCGTTGTCGAACTTGTGGCACAGGAACATGGAGCGCACGCCGAGGCCGTACAACTCGTCGAGGCCCTTGTCGATGTCGGCCCTGCTGCACTGCGGGACGTCCAGGATCTGCTTGCAGCCGAACGGCTCGGAGGTCTCGACGCCCAGGACGACCGCCAGTTTGCCCTGCTCGACGACCTCACGGGCCTGTGCGCTGTCGGTGACGATCCTGAACCAGCCCTTGCCGGGGCCGCCGTACATCGTGTCGATGTAGTCCTGCAGGGCGTACGTCATCCTCGCCTGCAACCGGATCGACGTCATCTCGTCGCAGCTGCGGTCCTTGAAGGGGTAGACGGAGCAGATCACGCCGTTGGTCACGAGGTCGTTGACGAGCACCCGCTGCCCGCCGCGCCAGGCGCGCTCCACCCAGGCGTAGTAGTCGGCCTGATGGGTCATCGAGTCGTACGCCGGCCAGTCCTTGAAGGTGGGCCAGCCGACCGGGTCGTGCCTGCCGTCGCCGCCGTGGGTGATGTAGTCGAAGACGGCGAGGGTGCCGTCGGGATAGTGCTCGGGACAGTCCTTGAGCGCGTCGGCGACACCCTGCTCGGAGAACACCTTGCCGCAGATCAGCCGTCCGCCGAAGGCCTCGTTGGAGAACAGGTGGTTGTGCGCGTCCACGAACCCGCGCACATCGCCCGAGGCGTCGGTCCCCGTGAACGGCTCACCGCTCACCCCGATCCCGGAGTCCGGCTCGGGACGCCCGGCAGGCACCCACCAGTCCCCCGCCGCCGCCGAACTCGGCGCAGGCCCAAGAGCCATGGCCAGCACCAGAAGGAGCAGCGACAACACGGTGACGTTCTTGCGCCGGCGGTACCAGTGTCGGGTCGACGTCACGGGGCACGTCCCTCGGTCGGCGGGGCGGCGGGGCTGACCGGCCTACGACCGGTTGTCATGACCCGCACAACATTGTGGAGAGAATCGCCGCAGGCGCCTTTCGAGTCAAGGGTCCGGGACGCTTGACCTGATGGATGCGTCGAGGGGCCGTTCGGTGCTCATGCGACGGGAAAGTCGAAATAGGTGTCCGGGTAGGGTTCTGCCTTCAGTGTGTAGTGCCACCACTCGCTGGCGTACGGGCTGAATCCGCAGGACTCCATGAGGGAACACAGTTGTCGGCGGTTCGCCGTCTCGGTCTGGGTGATTCCCTTTGCGCCATGGTGCGAGACGGGATCCATCAGGTCGTGGTCGCCGCCCATGGGGGCGAGTTCGCCGGTGGTCAGGTGATACAGGGTCAGGTCGACGGTGCTGCCCCGGCTGTGGCCCGACCTGGCGGCCACGTATCCCCGGTCGAACATCTCCGCCCTGCTGATGTTCGGATAGTGCCGCGGCTTGGTCAGGCCGTCCTCCGGTTGCTGCGCCCAGCGCAGAAAGCAGTTCACGGCGCGTTGCGGGCGGTAGCCGTCCCAGAGCAGCAAGCCGAAGCCCAGGGATTCGGCCTTCTCCTGTGCTTTCGCCAGAGCCGCGCACAGGGCCCGTGTGCCGACGATCCGATTCGCCAGGTAGCCGTCCACCGGCTTGCCGGTGAAGTTGTCCCACGTGGCGTACTTGGCGTCCCACCGCATTCCGGGCACCAGCTCGTCCACGAAGACGAAGTCCTCGTTCATCGCAGCTTCCCGGTCAGCGCCAACGACACCAGACGGTCGAGCACTTCGGCCAGCGGCAGCTCCGCCGCCGCCATCATCCTCGGATAGCGGCTGTAGGAGGTCATGCCGGGCAGGGTGTTGACCTCGTTGAGGATCACTTCTCCGTCCTCGGTGAGGAACATGTCCACCCGCGAGAGCCCCTTGCACCCCAGGGCGCGATAAACGGCCTGCGCCGTCTCCCGGACGCGTACTCGCGACGCTTCGGGGATGTCGGCGGGCACGATCGCCGTCGAGTTCTCCGAACCGCTTTCGGGCTTCTCCTCCTGATGGATCCTGAAGAATCCGTGCGAGAGCGCGATGCGATCCACCTCGCCCACGACCAGATCCCGATCGTTGCCCAGGACGGCACATCCGATCTCGCTGCCGACGACGGCTTTCTCGATCAGCACCTTCGCGTCGTACCGCCGAGCGGTTTCCACCGCACTGTGCAGCTCCTCTTTGCGGGAGACCTTGCTGACGCCGAAGGACGACCCCGAACGAGCCGGCTTCACGAACACGGGGTAGGTGAGGCTATCGGGATCGATGGTCTCGTCCGCCGTGACGGTCCAGAACTCCGGTGTGGCGATTCCCGCGCTCCGGGCGACGACGTAGGCGAGGGACTTGTCCATACAGAGCGCGGAACTCGGCACGTCGCAGCCGACATAGGGAATGCCGGAAAGCTCCAGCAGGCCCTGCATCGCGCCGTCCTCGCCGAGCCTGCCGTGCAGCACGGGCAGCACGACGTCCAGCCGGATCGTTCCGTACCGCCCCTGCTCCAGTACGAGCAGTCCGTGGACGCCGCGGTCCGGTGACAGGACGACCGGACGACCGCTGCCGTTCTCCCAGCCCGGATCGGGACCGTCGCAGAGCCTCCAGTCGCCGCTCTTCGTGATGCCGATGTAGAACGGTTCGTACTTCGCGGCATCGAGGTTGCGCGCCACTTCCCGCGCGGACTTGACGGAGACGGGGTGCTCCTCGGAAGAGCCCCCGAAAATGATGCCGACCTTCAGCCTGGTCATGCTTGGTTCCCGTTCTCGAATGTCAGACAGTTGACGATGGAGTTCTCGACCGTGTCGCTCAGGGCGTGGTCCGTGTAGTAGGCGGTGTGCGGGCTGATGAGTACGTTCGGCAGTTCCTGCAGCCGCAACAGCGCTTTGCTTTCGATGGGTTTGTCCCGGCAGTCGGCGTAGAAGATTCCTTCCTCTCCTTCGAGAACGTCCAGCGCGGCACCGCCCAATCTGCCGTTCTCCAGTGCCGGAACCAGGGCCTCGGTGTCGATCAGTGGACCGCGTCCGGTATTGATGAGGAATGCGCCGCGCTTCATCCGCTCGATGCGATGGCGATCGAGGAGATGGTGGGTTTCCGCGGTGAGCGGTGCGTGGAGCGTGACGATGTCGCTCCACTCCAGCAATGCGTCGAGAGGCACATGGTCGACGGACGTTTCGGGGCGAGCGTCGTGGGTCAGGATCCGGCAGCCAAAACCCAGGAGCCTGTCCACGACCGCTGTGCCGATACGTCCGGTTCCGATCACCCCGACGGTCAGATCGCGCACCTCTTTCCCGCGTACCTCGTGCAGCCTGTAGTCGTGCAGATCGGCGCGGCGGACGGTTTCCTTGGCATTCCGCACCGCCATCAACATGAGCATCAGGGTGTAGTCGGCCACGCTGTCGGGCGAATAGGAGACATTCCCGACGCGGATGCCGATGCTTTCCGCGTACGCCACGTCGATGTGGTTGTAGCCGATGCTCCGCGTGGAGAGATACTTCACGCCGACCCGGCCGAGCGCACGCAGCGTCGGATGGCCGATCCGGGTTTTGTGACCCACGCTGACGCACCGGTTTCCGCGGGCCAGTTCGGCATTGGACGCGGATACGGCCGCTTCCGTGATGGTCGGTACGACGCCGAAGCCGGGTGCCATCTCCCGGAACAGGGCGGCCTCGTCCGGCTCGCATCCGTAAATGGTGATTCCCGTTGCCGGTGATCGGTTGCGGTGGTCCGCGGTAGCGGTCGGTTCGCTGGAGGTCATGCCGACAGTCAATGCGACTCGATGTTGCCGACGCGTATGCGCTTTTCAATATGACCCCGATATGCTACGTCTCGGTAATATATGGTCGGCATATCGATTTCCGCATACACGCGGGCAACGTCACGCCCTTTCTGCTGAAGGCATGACCTATCGCGAACCAGCGTTTCTGAGCCTCGGTGAGATCGCCGCCGTAGTCGGCGGGACGGTCGTGGGCGACGGCCGTGTGAGGGTGAGCGCTCCGGCGGTGCTCGACGGGCGGCGGGCCGAGCCCGGTGGCCTCTTCGTCGCCCTCGCCGGCGAGCGTGCCGACGGCCACGACTACGCCCGACAGGCGGGCCGGGCAGGCGCGTCGGCCGTGCTCGGTTCGAGGCCGACGCCGCTGCCCACCGTCGTCGTCGAGGACGCCCGGGCCGCGCTGCAGGCGCTCGCCGCTCATGTCGTGGCCCGGTTGCGCGACCGGCTGACCGTGGTCGGGCTGACCGGGTCCCAGGGCAAGACCGGCACCAAGGATCAGTTGGCGGCCGTGCTGTCGAGCGCCGCGCCGACGGTCGCCACCACCGGCTCGCTCAACAACGAACTCGGCGTCCCGCTCACGATGTTGCGTGCCGACGCGGCCACCCGGTTCCTGGTCCTGGAGATGGGCGCCCGTCATGTCGGCGACATCGCGCTGCTCACCGGACTGGTCGCGCCCGACGTCGCCGTCGTCCTCAATGTGGGTCAGGCCCACCTCGGTACGTTCGGATCGCGTGCGGCCATCGCCAGGGCCAAGGGCGAACTGGTGCAGGGGCTGGCGCCCGGCGGCACCGCCGTCCTCAACGCCGACGACCCGCGCGTGGTGGCGATGCGCTCGCTCACGGACGGTCCGGTGCTGACCTTCGGCCGGGCGGAGCATGCCGACGTACGGGTCGTCGATCTGACGCTCGACCGGTACGGCCGGCCGTCCTTCACCCTGCGGACCGCCGACGCCTCGGCCGCCGTCACCCTGCCGCACGTGGGCGCCCACCAGGCGCTCAACGCGTCGGCCGCCGCCGCGGCGGGACTGGCGGCCGGCGTACCCCTCGACGCGGCCGCCGCGGCGCTGGCCACCTCCTCGCTGTCGAGTTGGCGTCTGGAGCTGCGCGAACTCCCGGGCGGAGCCACACTGATCGACGACTCCTACAACGCCAACCCCGACTCCACCCGGGCCGCCCTGGACGCCCTCGCGGCGATCGAGGGCAAGCGCCGCATCGCGGTCCTCGGCCCGATGCTCGAACTGGGCGAGGGAAGCGAGGCCGAGCACCGCGCGGTCGGGGAGTACGCCGCCTGCCGGGCCGACGTGGTGGTCGTGGTCGGCGAGGCCGCCCGGTCGATCGCCGTCGGGGCGGGCGAGGGTGCGGTGACACTCGCCGGCAACGACGCTGCCGCGGACTGGTTGCGCGCCAGCGTCAGCGCCGGGGACGTCGTGCTCGTCAAGGGCTCCCGCGGGGCGCACCTCGACAAAGTCGCCGCCGCGCTGGGGTAGTTCACCGCGCCGGGGTGGCTCACCGGGCCGGCTCACGACCTGCGCGCACGCCGCTTCATATAGAGGTCGAAGGCGCGGTAGACCATCGGCCGCAGCGGCAGGTCCCACTCGCCGACGTAGCGCACCGCGTGTCCACCGGTGCCGACCTTGAACTGGATCAGGCCGACGTGCGGGTCGTCGGCGTCGAGGGTGGGGGTGATGCCGCGCAGGTCGTAGGTGTCGCAGCCGGCGGCCAGCGCGTCGCGGATCATCGCCCACTGGCAGGCGTTGGAGCCCCGTACCTCGCGCTTGTGTGTGGAGGATGCGCCGTAGGAGTACCACGCGTGGGCGCCGACGCGGACCAGGATGGTGGCGGCGACCAGGTCGCCCTGATGGTGTGCCTGATAGAGCCTGATCCGCTCGGGGTCCTCGGCGCGGAGGGCCGCGAACATCGTCTCGAAGTAGCCCAGCGGGCGGGGCGTGAAGCGGTCGCGCTCGGCGGTGTGGACGTAGAGGTCGTGGAATGCCTTGAGGTCCTCGCCGACCGTGACCTCGACTCCCTCCTTGGCGGCCCTTTTGATGTTGCGTCGCCAGAGCTGGTTCATGGCCCTGAGCAGTTCGTCCTCGGTCCGCCCTGCGAGCGGGATCTCGTACTTGAACTGCGGGTGCCCCACGCCGAATCCGTCCTCGGGGCTCTGCGGCAGCCAGCCTGCGCCCCTCAGCCGCTCGGTCACTCGGGCGCCGACGGGGTCGGCCCACTCGCCGGACATGTCGGTGAGCCGCTTGATGTCCGGGGCGACGATGCCCTCCTTGACCTGTGCGGCGCTCCAGGTGTGCGTGCGTACCGGCGGGCCGAGCCGGATCGCGAACGCACCGTGCGCCTTGAGGTGGGCCGCCAGCGGGTCGAGCCACGCGTCGAGGTCGCCGGTCCAGTCGATGACCGGGCCTTCGGGCAGATAGGCCAGCGTGTAGCGGTCGAGCCGCGGCACCGGACGGTGCAGGACGAGTCCGGCACCGACCAGCTGCCGCCCGTCGTACCAGCCGAGGGACTCGCTGCGCCACTCGGTCTTCACCTGGCCCCACGCCGGTGTCTGCAGAAAGCTGACCGACCGCTGCGCCCTGACGAACGCCAGATGCTCGGCGACGCTGATCGACCCGACGGCCAGCCGCACGCCCCCGGCCCCGGCTCCTCGTTCGCTGTATGACATGCGCTCAGTCAAGGCAGGGGGGTGTTGCCGCCGTGTATGCGGTTTTGGATATGCCGCCGATAGGTGCCGGGCCGATCGTTTTCCGCGCTCAGCCCCCGTCCATGTGACCGTCCGTCCCGATCACGTTGTCGTGGTGGCCGCTGTCGCGGCAGCCGTCCGTGCTGCGATGCGCAGCAGACTCCGCCGGCCGGCGCAGGCCGCGGCTCAGCCCCGGGTCGTCGCCGGCGCGAACGAAATGTCCAGCCGGTACAACTCCGTGCGGTAGCTGCACCCTGCAGTGAACTTCCCCTGCCGGTACGTCCGTTCCCCTCGCTGCCCCGCGGAGGTTACTGTTCGGTAGACAACGCGCAGCGCTACCGGAGGTGCCCGTATGACGCTCGACCGTGCCGCAGGTCTGGCGGAGTCCGCTCGGGCACTGGCCGACGGGGAGGTGAGCTCGCGGGCGCTCGTCGAGCAGGCGCTGGCCCGGATCGAGGCGTCGCAGACCTCCGTCAACGCCTTCCGGATCGTGCGGGCCGAGGCCGCGCTCGCCGAGGCCGAGGCCGCCGACGGGGAACTGGCCGCCGGGGTGCGCAAACCGCTGCTCGGCGTGCCGGTCGCCGTCAAGGACGACATGGACGTGGCGGGCGAGCCGACCGCGTTCGGCTGCGACGGACGGTTCCCGCCGGTCGCCGAGGACGGCGAGGCCGTACGGCGGTTGCGGGCGGCCGGGGCCGTGATCGTCGGCAAGACCAACACCTGTGAGTTCGGGCAGTGGCCGTTCACCGAGGGGCCCGCGTTCGGCGCGACCCGCAATCCGTGGAATCCGGAACACACGCCGGGTGGTTCGTCCGGCGGGTCGGCAGCGGCCGTCGCCGCCGGGCTGGTGCCGGCGGCCCTCGGTTCCGACGGCGCCGGGTCCGTGCGCATCCCCGCCTCCTGGACCCATCTCATCGGCATCAAGCCGCAGCGGGGCCGCATCTCCACCTGGCCGCGCGGCGAGTCCTTCCAGGGCATCACCGTCAACGGCACACTGGCCCGCGCCGTCGCGGACGCCGCCCTGCTGCTGGATGCGGCGAGCGGCAATCACGAGCGCGATCCGCACCGGCCGGAACGCATCGACGCGTCCGAGGCGGCCCGCCGTGAGCCCGGGCGGCTGCGCGTCGCGCTCGCCCTCAAACCGCCGTTCACCGCCCTACGCGCACGCCTCCAGCCGGAGGTGCGCGCCCGGGTGGTCCAACTCGCCGAGAAGATCGCCGGGTTGGGGCACGTCGTGGAGGAGGCCGATCCGCCCTACGGGCAGATCGGGCTCACCTTCGTCCCCCGTGCCACGGTCGGCATCGCCGAGCGCGTGGCCGAGGCGCCCTTCCCCGCACTCCTCGACCGCCGCACCCGCGAGGCCGCCCGGTTGGGCCGACTGCTCGGCGGGGCACCGCTCAGGGCGGCGCGGCGGGCCGAGGCGGTACTGCACCGCCGTATCGGCTCCGTGTTCGAGTCCTACGACGTAATCCTCGCGCCGACCACGGCCGCTCCCCCGCCGCGCATCGGCTCACTGCTGCCGCTGAGCGGCTTCGCCACCGACCGCGCGATGATCGCCGCCTGCCCCTACGCCTGGCCGTGGAACGTACTGGGCTGGCCCGGCGTCAACGTCCCGGCCGGCTTCGTGACCGGGGGCCTTCCCGTCGGCGCCCAGCTGCTCGGGCCGGCCGGCAGTGAACCGCTGCTGATCTGCCTGGCCGCGCAGTTGGAGGCGGAGCTGCACTGGCACGAGGTGTGGCCGCCGCAGCGGGCGGTCACGGATTCGCCGGCGGCGTAGGCACGGGGTGGGCACGTCGTCGTACGCGCACACGCACCGTCTAAGGTGCCCCCGTGACCGCGTCTACCGATGAGAACGTCCCGGGCCGCTTCGGCCCCTCCGCCACCACCGAGGCCGACCCGCGCCAGGTCGGCAGGGTGCGCACCGAGTACTCCCCCGCACATGACGGCGATCCCGACCCCGGCGAGATCGTGTGGACCTGGGTGCCCTTCGAAGAGAACGACGGCCGTGGCAAGGACCGCCCGGTCCTCGTCGTCGCCCGCGAGACCGGCGGCACCCTGCTCGCCGTCCAGCTCTCCAGCAAGCGGCACGACGGCGACCGGGAGTGGGTGGCCATCGGCAGCGGCCCCTGGGACCGCACCGGCCGCGACTCCTGGGTCGACGTCGACCGCGTCCTACGCCTCCACGAGAACGGCATGCGCCGCGAGGCCTGCGCCCTCGACCGCGGCCGCTTCAACCTGGTACGCCACCGCCTGGCGGAACGGTACGGCTGGACCTGAGTGCTGCGCCCGGGCGACAGCTGGGTGCGCGGGACAGCTGCGTGCGCTACGGCTCGGGCACCAGGGCTTCATACTGTCGCAACAGGTCGAACAGCTTGACGGCTCGGTAGAGGGAGTCGAGCTGCTCAGTAGCGAACTCGAACGCCTCATCGGCGCCCAGACGCACCTTGTCGGCGAGGACGCGGTTGATCTCTCCGTCGAGACGATGACGAGGTCGAGTTCGGCGGTGCGGTGGCGAGTGTGATGAACGCGTCGTAGGTGAGGGGCTGCTGAGTGGTCATGGGGAGGATCTCCGGTCGGGCGACGACGGGTATACCTGCCGGGGCGGCCCCCGGTCACGGCAGGCCCCCCGCACCGTCCGCGGCAGCACCCGGCTGCCGCCCGGAAGATCAACGCACGTTGGAACTCTACCGCCCCGCTCCCGACTCCCGGCGCCGTCAGCCGATGCTCAGCAGTCCCGCGCCCAGCGCGATCAGCGCCGCGGCCTTCGCCGCCTCCAGGCCGACGTAGTAGAAGTGCTCGTGCGAGCGGGGCAGGTTCTCGCCCGCCAGGATGCGGTCCGACCTGCGGTTCAACCGGGGGCGTACGACGAGCAGTTGGGCGAGGAGCAGCACCACCGTGGCCACCACCGGCGCCACGACCGCGGTCGACGGGTCACCCGCGGACACGGTGACGAGGACGGCGACGGCGAGTACGGCCTCGACGAGGTTCAGTGCCCGGAAGACCAGCCGGCCGATGCCCAGGCCGAGGGGGATGGTGATACCGGGGGCGCGGAACTTCAGCGGCGCCTCCAGGAAGGAGATCGCCAGCACCATGCCGAGCCAGACGAAGGTCATCGCGACCGCTGCCGCGGCCCACGTGGGGTACATCAAAGGTGCCTTTCTGCCGTCAACTGCCTGCCACCTGCCGTCTACTGCGGTACGGGCGCCAAGTGCGCCACACACACGTCCGGTTCGACGAACGGTTCGAGATCCGTCACCGTGAGCGGGGCGCGCATCTCGGTCAACGCCCCCTGCATCAGAGCCAAATGGAGCGGGCACACCAACTGCCCGTGCTCCTCGGCGAGTTCGAGGAAGGGACAGTGCCGCAGCCGGATCCGCGACGGTACGGCTCCGGGCCCGTCCCTACCCTCACCCTCGCTCCCGCTCTCCGGTTCGGGTGCGAAGCCCAGTTCGTCCAGCAGCCCGACGAGCCGAGCCGCCGACTCCCCGGCAGCGGGTTGCCGTTGAGAAGGCGGGGCCTCACCCAGGGAACGGCCCCACGCCCGCCCCGCCTCCATGGCGGCGGAACGCGCATCGGAACCGGTCGCCGCCAGCCTGCCCAGCAGCATCTGCGCGAGCAGCCGGTAGTTGCGGATGCCACCTCGGTCCATGCCCGGCCGCGGCGTATAGACCGTACGCGGACGCCCCGGCCCGGAGCGCTCCTGCACCCGCGGCTCCACGGCCCCCTCGTCGACCAGCGCCTCCAGATGGAACCGCACCGTGTTGGGGTGCACCCCGAGGCGCTCGGCGGTCTCCGCGACACCGAGCGGACCGGAGGCCGCACGCAGCACGTCGAGGACCTCACGGCGGCGCGAGCGGGGACCCGTACCGGCCATACCGTTCACCCACCCCTCCCAGCTGCGGATATTTTCTCCAAGCGTAACCTGTAATAATTCTAGCGGAGGGAAGGAGACCGATGACCGGGCCAGCACGGACGCGAGACGGCGAGGAGCCGGAGGCGGCCACCCCGCGCATTCTGTGCGACACCGCCGCCCTGACCTCCAAAGAACCCACGGCGGCCGGTGTGCTGTGGAAACTGACCGAGAGCGGACGCCAACTCGACGCCAACGTCGTCCGGTTGGCACCCGGCCACCGTGTCGCCCCGCACGCGGAGCCCGACCTGGACGTCCTGCTGCTGGTCGTCGCGGGCGACGGCGCGCTCGGCACCGACCGCGAGAGCGAGGCGCAACCCCTCGCTCCGGGCGCCCTCGTCTGGCTCCCCCACGGCTCCACCCGCAGCATCACCGCGGGCGACGAGGGCCTGGCTTACCTGACGGTCCACCGCCGCCGCCCCGGCATGCAGATCGGCCGCGCAGAGTAAAAGTAATTGCGTCCGACAGGAACTTGTCCCGTCGTTCGCCCGTCTACCTGGTCGAGGCCCCCGCAGCATCCCCCGTCTGCGGGGGCCTCACCTCGCGGACCGCACCGAGCTCGCCCACCGATCGGGCTACGCCGGAAGCCGATGCTCCGGAAAGGCCCGTAGGAACGCTCCACGGACCGTGTTGCCCGTCGTGCGGTCGAGGATCCCGAACACCACGTGCTCAAAGGTCCGGGCGAACCGTCCGCCCGGTCCGAGCAGGGCCCGGAAGGCGCCCGCCACCTGCGCCGGGTCGTTCTGGAAGACCCCGCAGCCCCAGGCGCCCAGCACCAGCCGGTCATAGCCCTCGGCGGCAGCCGTCTCCAGCACGCGCTCGGCGCGGACGGCGAGGGCTCGCGGCAGTGCGTCGGCCCGATCCGGCGCCGTACGCCTGATCACGCCCGCGTTCGGTGCCGCGGCCGTGAGGAAGCCCACCGCGCAGGGCGCGTCGAGCAGACGGCCGCGGTCGTCGCGGAAGACCGGCACCGCGGGCGAGTGGATGACACGGTCGGTGTAGAACGGATCGCGGTGGGCGCGGTGGTGGTCGTAGAACTGGCGGACTCCCACCAGACAGGTGTAGAGCGCGGAGGCACGGCACAGGGCCTCCTCCTGGGCCTGGGCGCCGTTCAGGTATCCGCCGCCGGGGTTGCGGGCCGAGGCGAAGTTCAGGACGGCGACCCGGCCGCCGAGCCGGCGCGCGGCCTCCAGGCTGCTCTCGCCGGTGACCTCGAAGTGTGTGTCGGCACGGGCGTCGGACGGGGGCGACGGGATCGGCACCGGCTCCGGGCCGTACATCCGGGTCCCGGCCCGCGCGGCCTCGACCGCCTCGGCGATCGACACCTCGCGCCCGTCGGGTGCGAGATACGCCCCCGCTGCCACGATCTGCTCCGTCTGCGTCGCGATGCCACGCAGGCGCGCGCTCATGGCGCCACCCCCGTGAGCGCCATGCGCGCACACCGTGCGCGCTCCCCCGTCGTGCTCATGGAGGAATCCTGGGCGATGCTGGACATGCGGTGCAACAGAGTTTCCGCGTCCGCAAACGCCCAGGAAAGCCCACACAAACACGCGGAACGGAGAGATTACCGAGTCGGAACGCGCCGATACGCACTCTTGTGCGAAGCGGCAGGAGGGTCTTGGGTGGGACGAGTGCTGCCGTCCGGGCACCTGACGGCCCGGGGCGGCGGCACGTTCGAATCTCAGGAGGTTCCTGTCATGTCCGATACGCCGAGTACCCCTCCGGCGCCCGACTGTACGGAGCCCCGCACCGCCCTCACCCCACCCGAGGTGGAGGCACTGGTCCGGGGCATCTGTTTCAAGACCGGCCCGCCCCGCAACGTCGGGGTCGAAGTGGAATGGCTCGTCCACGAGCTGCGCACACCGCAGCTCCCCGTCACCACCGAACGACTCGAAGCGGCCTACGCCGCACTGCGGTCCGTGCCCCTGAGGTCGGCGCTCACTGTCGAGCCCGGCGGCCAGCTCGAACTGAGCTCGGCGCCCGCCGCCTCCCTGATGGAGTGCATCGGAACCGTCTCCGCCGATCTCCGCGCCGTGCGCTCGGTCCTCGCCGAGCACGATCTCGGCCTGGTCGGCATGGGCCACGACCCGTGGCACCCTCCCCGCCGGTATCTGCACGAGCCGCGCTACGACGCCCTGGAGGCCTGCCTCGACCGGACCGGACCCGCCGGCCGCCGCATGATGTGCACCTCGGCGTCCGTCCAGGTCTGTCTGGACGCCGGGTACGAGGAACCCGGCCCTCTCGGCCACGGCCGCCGCTGGTGGCTGGCGCACCAGCTGGGCGCGGTCCTGGTGGCCGCCTTCGCCAACTCCCCGCTCGCCCGCCGCGAACCGACCGGCTGGCGCTCCACCCGGCAGCTGCTGTGGCTGGAGATAGGCGCCGGCCGTGCGGGCGCACCCCCGCTCGACGGGGACCCGCGCCAGGCGTGGGCCCGGCACGTCCTCGACTCACCGGTCATGTGCGTACGGCGGGACGACGGGCCGTGGGACGTCCCGGAGGGGCTGACCTTCCGGGAGTGGGCCGTCTCGGGCGCACCCAGACCGCCCACCCGGGAGGATCTCGACTACCACATCACGACCCTGTTCCCGCCGGTCAGACCGCGCGGGTTCCTCGAACTGCGCATGATCGACGCGCAGCCGGGAGAGGACGGGTGGATCATTCCGCTCGCCGTGGCGACGGCACTCTTCGACGACCCGGAGGCGGCCGAGACCGCGTACCGCACCGTGAAGCCGCTCGCCGAGCGGGCTCTCGCCCTGCCCGCGCCGCACAATCCGCTGTGGATCGACGCGGCCCGGCACGGCCTGGCCGACCCCGAACTGCACGAAGCGGCGATCACCTGCTTCGCGGCGGCCGTCGAGGCCCTGCCCAGGATCGGCGCCACCACCGAGGTCACGGACGCCGTGGCGGCGTACCTGGACCGCTATGTCATCCAGGGCCGCAGCCCGGCCGACGATCTGCTGGACCGGGTGCGTGGCACCGACCGGCGCCCGCACGGGAAGGACATCCGCACATGAACGACCCCGCCATCGACGAGACCTCCACGGAGGAGACGTTCATCGACGCGGAGACGCTCCGCGAGCGGGCGCTGACCACCCTCGTCACGGCCCGTGACCGCACCACGCTCCTGACCAGCTGTGTCGAGGAGCCCGACCTCACGGCCCAGCACTCGCCGCTGATGTCGCCGCTGGTGTGGGACCTGGCGCACATCGGCAACCAGGAAGAGCTGTGGCTGCTGCGGGCGGTCGCCGGCCGGGAGGCGATGCGACCCGAGATCGACGGCCTCTACGACGCCTTCGAGCATCCGCGCTCCGAACGGCCCTCGCTGCCCCTGCTGCCGCCCGCCGAGGCGCGCAGCTACGCGGCCGAGGTGCGCGGCCGGGTGATGGACCTGCTGGAGAGCGCCGACTTCCACGGGACGCGGCTGACCGAGGCGGGTTTCGCCTTCGGGATGATCGCGCAGCACGAACAGCAGCACGACGAGACGATGCTGATCACGCATCAGCTCCGCAAGGGCCCGCAGGCCCTGACCGCCCCGGATCCGGAACCGGCGCCTGTGCACACCGGGCCGTCCGAAGTCCTGGTCCCCGGCGGCCCGTTCACGATGGGCACCTCCACCGAGCCCTGGGCACTGGACAACGAACGCCCGGCGCACCGGCGCGAGGTGGCGCCGTACTACATCGACACGGCTCCCGTGACGAACGGCGCCTACCAGGCGTTCATCGAGGACGGCGGCTACGACAACGAGCGCTGGTGGACGCCCGAGGGCTGGGCACACGTCCGCCAGAACTCCCTGCACGCGCCGCTGTTCTGGCGCCGCGACGGCAAGCAGTGGCTGCGCCGCCGCTTCGGGGTCACCGAGGTGGTGCCGCCCGACGAGCCGGTGCTGCACGTGTGCTGGTACGAGGCGGACGCGTACGCCCGCTGGGCCGGGCGGCGGCTGCCGACCGAGGCCGAGTGGGAGAAGGCCGCCCGGCACGACCCGGCGACCGGCCGCTCGATGCGCTATCCGTGGGGTGACGCCGACCCGGCGCCCGAGCACGCCAACCTCGGCCAGCGGCATCTGCGCCCGGCGCCGGCGGGCAGCTACCCCCAGGGTGAGTCCCCGCTCGGCGTACGCCAGTTGATCGGTGACGTGTGGGAGTGGACGTCGAGCGACCTGACGCCGTACCCGGGATTCGAGGCCTTCCCGTACAAGGAGTACTCGGAGGTGTTCTTCGGTCCCGACTACAAGGTGCTGCGCGGCGGTTCGTTCGCCGTGGACCAGGTGGCCTGCCGGGGCACGTTCCGCAACTGGGACTACCCGATCCGGCGGCAGATCTTCTCCGGGTTCCGCACGGCCCGTTCGGGAGCCGTCTGATGTGCCGTCATCTGGCGTATCTGGGGCCCGAGGAGCCGCTCGGGCGGCTCCTCGTGGAGCCCGCGTACTCCCTGTACCGGCAGTCGTGGGCTCCGCGGCACCAGCGGCACGGCACCGTCAACGCCGATGGTTTCGGGGTCGGTTGGTATGCCGAGGGCGATCCGGTGCCGGCCCGCTACCGCCGGGCCGGGCCCATCTGGGCGGACCTGTCCTTCGCCGACCTGGCGCGCGTCGTGCGCTCGCGGGCCCTGCTCGCCGCCGTGCGGGACGCGACCCTGTCGGGCGCGGACGCGGAGGCCGCTGCCGCGCCGTTCGCCGCGGGGCCCTGGCTGTTCAGCCACAACGGCGCCGTCAAGGGGTGGCCGGGTTCGCTCGCCCCGCTGGTGTCGGGCCTGCCCGCGGTCGACGTGCTCTCGATGGAGGCCCGTAACGACTCGGCGCTCGTGTGGGCGCTGATCCTGGCGCGGCTGCGCGGTGGCGACGACGAGGGGCAGGCCCTGGCCGACACGGTCCTGGAGGTCGCCGAGGCGGCCCCCGGCTCCCGGCTCAACCTGCTGCTCACCAACGGCGAGACGATCACCGCGACCACCTGGGGCGACACCCTGTGGTATCTGTCCCGGCCCGGCCGCAGCACCGTCGTGGCCTCCGAGCCCTACGACGACGACCCGCACTGGCAGGAGGTTCCCGACCGCACACTCCTCGCGGCGAGCCGCACCGACGTGCTGCTCACGCCGCTCAAGGAGCCTGTTCAATCGCCGAGCGACGCCTTGGCGCCCGCACAGCCGAAGGAGCCCCGTACGTGAGCCCGTTCCTTCTCACCCGCACCCTCCCCGAGGACGCCACGGACGCCGCGCTGCGCGCCGACGTCCAGCGGGGCCTCACCGGTACGCCCAAGACGCTGCCGCCGAAATGGTTCTACGACGCCCGGGGCAGTGAGCTGTTCGAGCAGATCACCGAGCTGCCCGAGTACTACCCCACACGCGCCGAGCGGGAGATCCTCATCGCCCGCGCCGCCGAGATCGCCGAGGCGACCGGTGCCCGCACCCTGATCGAGCTCGGTTCGGGCTCCTCCGAGAAGACCAGGTATCTGCTGGACGCGCTCACGGACCTGGACACCTATGTCCCGGTCGACGTCAGCGAGAGCGCGCTCACGCAGGCCGGGCAGGCCCTCGTCGCCGAGCGGCCGGGTCTGCGGGTCCACGCGCTGATCGCCGACTTCACCGCGAGCGTGACGCTGCCGGACACGCCGGGGCCCCGGCTGATCGCGTTCCTCGGCGGCACGATCGGCAACCTGCTGCCCGCCGAACGGGCCGCGTTCTACGGCGCGATCCGCTCCCTCCTCTCCCCCGGCGACGCGCTGCTGCTCGGCACGGACCTGGTCAAGGACGAGCAGGTCCTGGTCCGCGCCTACGACGACGCGGCCCAGGTGACGGCGGCCTTCAACAAGAACGTCCTGACCGTGGTCAACCGCGAGCTGGACGCCGACTTCGACCCCGACGCCTTCGACCACGTCGCCCTGTGGGACTCCCGCAACGAGTGGATCGAGATGCGTCTGCGCTCCCGCACCGCCCAGACCGTCAAGATCCCCGCCCTCGATCTCGCCGTCGACTTCGCCGAGGGCGAGGACCTGCGCACCGAGATCTCGGCGAAGTTCCGCCAGGACGGCGTACGCGCCGAACTCGCGGCTGCGGGGCTGGAGTTGACGCATTGGTGGACGGACCGGGAAGGACGGTTCGCCCTGTCGTCGAGCGTGGCCCGGTGACGACGGCCGACAGGCCCGAGTGACCACAGCACACGGACGGGGGCGGGTGCCGGCAGCGGCGCCCGCCCCCGTCACACGATCCGGAGCCGGTCAGGGTCCGCCGGGTCCCGGTCAACGACCTGGACCGGCGGCCAGGCCCACTGCCAGACACCGACGCCGGGCACGCGGGTGAAGCTGATCTGCCCCCGGGTGCCCTCGACTCGGACGTGCGGCCAGGACGCGGCCACGCTCGCCCGGTCCGTGCCGTACGAGCGCAGCACCTCGGCGAGCACAGTGATGGTGTCGTAGCCCTCGAACGCGACGAAGGAGGGGGCGTGGGCCAGCCGTTCGCGCAGGGTCTTCTCGACGCGTGCACCGAGAGCGCCGAGGCGCTCGGGCATGTAGCGCAGGAACGGGATCGCCGCACCGTCGTCGCCCAGCAGGGCCGCCCACTCGGCGAACTCCGGTTGCCCGGCCGGAGCTCCGATCACGACGTCGGCGAGGCGCCGGTCCGCGCGGACGGCCTGGACGAGCGACACCGCCGGCTCCGGGTGACCGGTCAACAGGAGCAGGGCCGTCGCGCCCTGGTCGGCGATCTCGTCGCACACGGCCTCGGGGGTGAGCACGCGCAGGTCGAGTTCCACGACGCCGCCGCCGCGGGTGGCGAGGTGCTCGCGCAGCAGGCGGGTGCCGGATGCCCAGTAGACGCTCGGCTGGGCCGCCACGGCGATCCGACGGTGACCGGCGTCGAGCAGGAAGTCCGCGTAGATCCGCCAGCCGTGGGACTGCGCCGGGGCCAGGCGCGCGACCCGGTCCGTCGGCTCGTCGGTGAGCGCGTCGAGCACCGCCGACGAGCAGAGGAACGGCAGTCCGAGGGCGTCGGCCCTGGCGGCAGCGGCGCGGGCGACGACGCTGTGGTACTCCCCCGCCAGCGCGACGACGCCCAGCCCGGCCAGTTCCTCGACGGCCGCTTCGGCCCGCGCCGGATCGGCGGCGGTGTCCCGGACCACCAGCTCCAGCGGCCGTCCGCCGATCCCGCCGGCGTCGTTGACCTCGTGCACGGCCAACTCGAGCCCTGCGAGCAGGTGTTGGCCCGCCTCCACCCAGCCGGGCCGGGTCAGCGGGGCGAGAGCGCCGATCGGCACGGAGGGCGACGTACGCGTGACCATGCCGCCAGATTACGGGGTCGCTCGGGAGGGCCGGGCTTCGTGAACTCGGGAGGGCCGGGCTTCGTGAATGCGTCGGAGCCAGGACCGTTCGGTCGCGATCAGCCCAGCCTGTTCAGGATGTCGGTGATGCGCCGCGAGGCTTGGCGGGCCTCGGTCGCGGGGTCGGCGCCCGTGAGCACCTTGGTCATGTACGCCTTGATCGGGTTGTCCGCCTCGACCGCGCCCCACTGGGGCGTGCTGGGTGTGGCCCGGCCCTGGGCGGCACCGGCCGCCATGGCCGCGAGACCCTCCTCGCCGGCGACATCGCCCGCGAGGGTCTTCTTGTTGGGGACGTAGTTCATGGTGCGGGCCAGGTCGGTGTCCCATCTGGCTCCGGTGAGGGCGCCGACGACGGCGACGGCGCCGTCCCGCTCGCGGGTGTTGTTCGGTATGACGAGGTCGGAGCCGCCGGTGAACACCGCGCCCGGGCGGGCGGCGGTCGGGCCGGGCACCGGGAAGAAGCCCAACTGGCCTTTCAGGGAGGGGTTCTGCTGCACGACGGTGCGGGCGAGCCCCGGGACCGCCACCATCTGCGCCACCTTGCCCTTGGCGAACACGCCTGCCTGCGGCGGGTGTTCCTCGTCGGCGTCGGCCGGTCCGTCGCCGAGGGCCTGCAGTTGCCGGTAGAAGTCCATGCCGCGCAGGGCGGCCGGGGTGTCCAGGGTGCCGCGCCAGCCCTCGCCGTCCCCGTCGTCGGCCAGCTCGCCGCCCTCGTCCCAGATGAAGCCGGCCAGGGTGTACCAGTCCTGTCCGGCCAGGTAGATGCCCTGGTTCCCACGGGAGTTGAGCTTCTCGGAGGTGTCGAGCCACTGCTCACGGGTGCGTGGCACGGCCTTGACGCCGGCCTGCGCGAAGAGGTCCTTGCGGTAGACGACGACGCGGTTGGCCGCGTACCAGGGAATGCCGTACTGGTGGGAGAGCAGCTGCCCCGGCTCCCTGAGCCCGGGCAGCCAGCCCTCGCCGCCCCAGCGCAGTGACGACTCCAGGGTCAGGTCGAGCAGCCGGTCGCCCTCCACGTACTGCGGCACCTGGGTGTTGCCGACCTCGATGACGTCCGGCCCGTCCCCGGAGTCGGCGTTCAGCGCCGCCTGCACCTTCTGACCGATGCCGGTCCACTGCTGGATGCGGACGTCCAGCCGGAGATCGGGGTGGTCGCGCTCGAACGCCCTGGTGAACCGGCGCAGAAAGCCCTGCGAGGCGCTGTCCTTCATCAGCCATGCCGTGACGGTGCGTCTGCTCCTGCCACCGGGTTCGAGCCCACAGGCGCCGACGAGTCCGAGGGAGGACAGGGCGAGAAGGCGACGACGTTCCACGAGGGGTCCTGTTCTGTCTGACGGACAGGGAAAAGGGCCCGACGTGGGGGGGACGAGCGCGGGGCTCGTACGGGTCGTCCGGGAGTTTGGTATGGACCAATACGTCAGTCAAGGGGTGTGCATTTCGCACTTCCGTTGACAAAAGGCGGCTACGACGAGCGCCGACCCCGCGCGTACTCCTCGGCCAGGCGCAGGCTCTCCTCGACCCCGTGCGGGATGTCGGTCACCGGGAAGAGCGCGTGCCGTACGGTCCGTTCGGCGTCGGCGACGAGGATCAGACGCTTGAGCCGCAGCCGGCCGGCGCCCCGGAAGGTCGGCAGCCGCAGGGCGGCGGCCAGTTGATGACGGGCATCGGACAGGAGCGCGTACGGAATCTCCTCGGTACGGGCGAACTCGGCCTGTGCGGGGGTGAGTTGGGTGCTGATGCCCCGCACGTCTACGCCCGCCCGCCGGAAGTCGGGCCAGGCGTCCCTGAAAAGGCGGTTCTCCAGGGTGCAGCCGGGAGCGCCCGGAATGGACTCGACCCAGTCGATCCCGGTGCCGGGGTAGGTGAAGAGCACCGTGGCGGCGGCGTCCGGGGAGGTGAGGGGCAGGTTGGCGCCCTGCGTGCCGGGCAGTTCGAGGCCGTCGGGCAGGCGGGTGCCGACCAGTGCGTGCACCCGGGCGTGCTCGGCGCCGTCCTCCCCGGCCGTCGCGGTGAGACTGCCGTCGCCCAGCATCCAGCGGTCGCCCCAGTCCTGCATGGCGACCAACAGCGGCAGCAGCGCCGAACCGGCGTCCGTGAGCAGGTATTCGTAGCGCACCGGACGCCGCTGGTAGAGGCTGCGCTGCAGCACTCCGTGGGCGACGAGCCGGCCGAGCCGTTCGGTGAGGACCTTGCGGGACAGCCCGATCCCGGCGGCGAGCGCGTCGAAGCGGACGTGTCCGCGGGCGATCTCCCGCAGCACCAGCACGTTCCACCAGTCGCCCAGGACCATGGCGGCCTGGGCGATGCCGCATGTCTCGTCGGCGTTGTGCATTCTCATGCCCTCATAGTAGGTTCCCATTCGGAACTCACTTTGTTTCTGTCAGGAACTTATTGTCCGCCGCCACAACGGCGGGCCCGCCGTGAGGAGTCGTAACGTGACCGTCATCAGCCGGGTCGTCGCACGGGAGATCATCGACAGCCGGGGCAACCCCACCGTCGAGGTCGATGTGGAGCTCAGGGACGGCTCGCTCGGCCGCGCCGCCGTGCCGTCCGGCGCCTCCACCGGGGCGCGCGAGGCGGTGGAGCTGCGCGACGGCGACCCGACCCGCTTCCACGGCAAGGGAGTCAGGCGAGCCGTCGACGCCGTGAACGAGCGCATCGCGGACGCCGTGACCGGGCTCGACGCCGAGGACCAGGCCGCCGTGGACGCCACGATGACCGAACTGGACGGCACCGACACCAAGTCGAACCTCGGCGCGAACGCGATCCTCGGCGTCTCGCTCGCCACCGCCAAGGCCGCCGCCACCGCACACCGGCTGCCGCTGTACCGCTACGTCGGCGGGGTCGACGCGCGGCTGCTGCCGGTACCGATGATGAACATCGTCAACGGCGGTGCCCACGCCGACAATCCGCTGGACTTCCAGGAGTTCATGATCGCCCCGATCGGCGCCGGCAGCTTCGCCGAGGCCGTCCGGATGGGCTCGGAGGTGTTCCACACCCTGCGCCGCAGCCTGCTCGCGGCCGGACACAGCGTGAACGTCGGTGACGAGGGCGGCTTCGCACCCGATCTGCGCACCGCGGAGGAGGCCCTGGAGTTCGTCGTCCGCGCCGTCGAGGAGACCGGCTACAAGCCCGGCACCGACATCACCCTCGTCATGGACCCGGCCACCTCGGAGTTCTTCCGCGACGGCGTCTACGACTACACGGGCGAGGGCGTCCGCCGCACCCCGGCCGAACACGCCGACTACCTGGCCGAGTTGGTCGACCGCTACCCCGTCGCCTCGATCGAGGACCCGATGGCCGAGGACGACCACGAGGGCTGGCGCGACCTGACCGCGCGGCTCGGTGACCGCTGCCAGCTCACCGGCGACGACGTCTTCTGCACCAACGAGACACTGCTACGGGCCGGCATCCGCGACGGCATCGCCAACTCGATCCTGGTGAAGGTCAATCAGATCGGCACCCTCACCGAGACCCTGGCCACGGTCACCGCCGCCCACCGCGCCGGCTACACCGTCGTGATGTCGCACCGCTCCGGCGAGACCGAGGACACCACGATCGCCGACCTCGCCGTCGCCACCGGCTGCGGCCAGATCAAGACCGGTTCGCTCTCCCGCTCCGACCGCACGGCCAAGTACAACCAGCTCGTGCGCATCGAGGAGGAACTCGGCGACCGGGCCCGCTATGCGGGGCGGGAGGCGCTGGGGCTGCGCCGCTGAAGCCCCTCCGAGGCCACGAGCTGGGATTTGCAGTGCGAACCGGGCTACCTGGCAGGGGGATTGGGGCCTAGGTTGTGCACTGACCCATCCCCGCCTCGGCTGAAAGACGGACGCGACACATGACCGACCCTGAGACCAACCCCGGACCGGCGGCGCACACGAAGATCGACACGTCGGTGCCGCACTCGGCCCGGATCTGGAACTACTGGCTGGGCGGGAAGGACAACTACCCGGTCGACGAGGAGGCGGGCGACGCCTACACCGCCGTCTTCCCCGGCATCGTCACCATCGCCCGCAGCAGCCGCGCGTTCCTGCGCCGCAACATCACCTACCTGGTCTCCGAGGCCGGGATCCGGCAGTTCCTGGACATCGGGACGGGCCTGCCCACCGCCGAGAACACCCACCAGGTGGCGCAGCGGATCGCCCCCGAGTCACGGATCGTCTACGTCGACAACGACCCGATGGTGCTCTCCCACGCCCGCGCCCTGCTCTACTCCTCACACGAGGGCGCGACCGCCTACATCGACGCCGATGTGACGGACCCGGAGCGCATCCTGGCCGTCGCCGCCGAGACGCTGGACCTCAGCCGTCCCACGGGCCTGATCCTCAGCAACATCCTGGGGCACGTGGGCGACCACAAGGAGGCGCGGGCCATCGTGACCCGCCTGATGGACGCGCTGCCCTCCGGCAGCTACCTGTCCGTCAACGACGGTTCGCGGGGCATCGACCCGGTCTTCGAGCAGGCCCAGGACGCCTACAACGAGAGCGGCGCCGTGCCGTACAACCTGCGCACGGTCGACGAGATCACGGCGTACTTCGAGGGCCTGGAGCTGGTCGACCCCGGTGTCGTCTCCGTTCCCCTGTGGCGTCCGGAGCCCGGCTCTGCGGCCGGCGAGGTCATAGCCGAGCACGGCGGTCTCGCCCGCAAGCCGTGAGCTGATCCGTCGCGGACGGCCGCCGGGGCGGTCCGATGTGTCGCGCTCCGCCGTGCCGTGGGGCACGGTGGAGTGACGCGTGACACAGGTGTCACCGCCGAGAGGAGCAGCGGCATGTCGAACCACACGTACCGGGTCACCGAGATCGTCGGTACCTCGCCCGACAGCGTCGACCAGGCCATCCGCAACGGCGTCACCCGCGCCTCGCAGACCCTGCGCAACCTGGACTGGTTCGAGGTGACCCAGGTCAGGGGGGCCATCGAGGAGGGGCAGATCGCGCACTGGCAGGTCGGCCTGAAGGTGGGCTTCCGCCTGGAGGAGTCGGACTGACCCCCCGGGCCCCCGCCCATGCGGGCACGAGCCCCAACAAGGCCGGGCGCCACAAGGCACCCGGCCACGCCGCCCCGAACAGACCGCCCCCACTAGGCCCTCGGCCATGCCGACATCAGGACCGCCGGAGCCACCCGGCACCCGGCACCCGGCACCCAGCCATACGGCTGCAGGCAGACCGCCGCCACTAGGCCCTCGGACACGCCGGCATCAGGACCGACGGAGCCGCCCGGCACCCGGCCATACGGCCGCAGGCGGACCACCCCCACCAGGCCCTCGGACACGCCGGCATCAGGACCGACGGGGCCGCCCGCCACCGGGCACCCAGCCATGCGGCCGCGAGCAGACCGCCCGCCACGGCATCCGGCCATACGGCCGCGGACAGGCCGCCCCCACCAGGCCCTCGAGCATGCCGACATCAAGACCCGACGCGGCCGCCCGCCACCCGGTACCCGCCACCCGGTACCCGGCACCCGGCACCCGGCACCCGGCACCCGACCATGCAGCCCCAGGCAGACCGCCCGCCACGGCACCCGGCCATGCAGCCCCAGGCAGACCACCCCCACCAGGCCCTCGGCCATGCCAGCAACAGGACCGACCGAGCCGCCCGCCACCGGGCACTCAGGCGTGCCGACGGAGCATGTTCGTCGCCGGAGGCTTCGGCATTCGGGGCGGCGGGGCTGGAATGCGTTCGGGCCTCAGGTCCGCCCTTCCCCCTCCTGCGCCGTCCTCAGGGCGGTGGACGGAGCGGTCCAGTGGGCGCGTACGACGTTGAAGCCGGACCGTTCGGCGTCCTCGCACACCAGCTCGTCGTCGTCCACGAACACGCGGATCTCCCGGGTGCGGGCGAGGCGGCGCAGGATCTCCAGCTTGGTGCGGCGGGCGGGCCTGCGGTCGTCGTTGCGCCGCATGTGCAGCCGCCCTTCGGGCAGTCCCTGCGCGGCGAGCCAGGCGACCGTGTCCCGACGGCAGCGCTCGGGCCGCCCGGTGAGATAGACGACCTCGCACTCCTTCGCGCTCTCCAGCGCCAGCGTGACGCCCTCCGGGATCGGCGGGTCGGCGGGGGCGGCCGCGAAGAAGGCGTCCCAGTCCCGCGGGCGGCGCTCCAGGAACCGCTGCCGGTGGGCCGTGTCGGCCAGCGTGTTGTCGAGGTCGAACACGGCGATCGGCCGTTCGCTGCTGTCGGTCACACGGTCACCCTAGACGGGGGTCAGCGGGGGTCCTGGAGGAACGCGACCAGGGCGGCGGTGAGTTCGGCGGGGGCGTCCTCCTGGACGAGGTGACCGGCGCCGGGGACGGGTTCGAGGCGGGCGGTCGGGATGCGGGCGACGAGCTCATGGCCCTTGACCGGCGGGATCCAGGTGTCCTCCTGGCCCCAGCAGACCAGGGTCGGGACGCGGATCTCGCCGTAGCGGTGCTGGATCTGGTTGGTGTGGCGCTGGTCGGCCTGGGCGATCTGCCGGTAGAAGGCCGGCTGTCCGAGGTCGCCGAGCCAGGGCTCGACGAGCCGTTCCAGTACGGCGGGGTGCAGTCCCCGGCTGCTGGCCGAGGAGATGTACTCGCGCACCAGGGCGCCGTGCAGCGCGGGCGGCAACTGCTCGAAGACGTGGGCGTGTTCGCCGACGAGCCGGAAGAACGGCGAGCCCCACGGGGCCAGCGCGACCGGGTCGACCAGGGCGAGGGCGCGGTAGCGGACCTCGTGCAACAGATGGGCCCGCAGGGACACGGCACCGCCGAAGTCGTGCGCCACGACCAGCGGTTCGGTGAGTTCCCAGTGCGCCAAGAGTTCGGTGAAGACCCGGCTCTGGGCCGCCAGCGAGACGTCCTGTCCGTCGGACATCTGCGAGGCGCCATAGCCGGGCATGTCCCACACGAACACCTGGTACCGGCCGGCGAGAGCGCGGGCGACGGCGCGCCACACGTACGACGAGAACGGCGTGCCGTGACAGAGGACGACCGGGTCCCGGCCGGGGTCTCCCAACGTGTCCCAGCGGACGCTTCCGGAGCTGCTGCGGAAGGTCCGGGTCAGCGGCCAGTCGCTCACGGAGGCGCTCCAGACGTCGGTCGACCGTGACGTGCACACGCTAGCAAGCGCAAGTTGTCTCCGACGGAACGGCCGGTACCTCGCGGCCCGCATCCCTGACTTGACTATCCTGACAAAAGGGGCGGTCCTGGGCGCGGTTCGCGCGGAGGGAGCCGTGGGTGGTGGAGCGAAGTGGCGTGGAGCGAAGGCGCGACGATGCGGGCGCCGACCTGCTGCGGCGGGCGCGGGACGCTGCGGCGCGGGAGGCCTGGGCCGAGGCGTACGGGCTGCTGCACCGGCTGGAGCCCGACCGGCTCACCCCCGACGACTGTGCCGCCTTCGCCGACGCCGCCTGGTGGACGGGCCATGTCGACGAGTCGATCGTGCAGCGGGCGCGGGCCTACTCCGGATTCGCCGCGGCAGACGACGCCCGCCGGGCCGCGTACTGCGCGTGGATGCTCTTCTACGAGCATCAGCTCGCCGGACGGTCGGCCGTCGCCGCCGGCTGGCTGCGCCGGTCCCGGGAGCAGCTGCGCGGCGCACCCGAGTGCGTCGAGCAGTGCTATCTCGCCTGGATGGACGCCGAGGCGGCGCAGCGGCGCGGAGCGTTCGACGAGGCGATGACCCTGGCCCGGCGCATGGGCGAGATCGCGCGCCACTGCCACGACCGTGACCTGTACGCCATGAGTGTGCAGGCACGGGCGTCCGTGCTGCTGGCGCAGGGCCGGGTGGCCGACGGGCTCGATCTGCTCGACGACGCGATGTGCGCGGCCACGGCGGGCGAGCTCAGCGCCTTCTTCACCGGCTGGATCTACTGCCTGGGGCTCCAGCAGTCCATGGCCTGCGCCGACCTCGCCCGCGCCGCCGAATGGACCGAGGCGGCCATGCGGTGGTGCGCCTCGATGCCGGCCGAGAACAACTTCCGCGGCCTGTGCCGGGTGCACCGGGTGGAGGTGCTGGAGCTGCGGGGCGACTGGACCCGAGCGACCGCCGAGGCCGTACGCACCTGTGAGGAACTGCTCCCCTACGAACGCCGCACCGCCGCCGAGGCGTTCTATGTGATGGCCGAGATCCGGCGGCGGCGCGGGGAACTGGCCGCCGCCGAGCAGTCGTACGAACGCGCCCACGAGCTCGGCCGCGACCCGCAGCCCGGACTCGCCCTGCTGCGGCTGGCGCAGGGCAGGGCCGAGGCGTCGGCGGCGGCCCTCAGGCCCGCGCTGGCGGAGCGGTCGGCGGGCCCTCTCGAACGCTCCCGGCTGCTCGCCGCCCAGGTGGAGGTCACGCTCGCGCTGGGGCGGCTCGACGAGGCGCGCGCCGCGGCCGGGGAGCTGGGGCGCACGGCCGAGGACTGGCGGCGGCGGTGCGGCTCGGAGGTGACCGTGCTGCATGCGGGCGCGGCGGCCGCGGACGGTGCGCTGGCCCTCGCGGAGGGCGACCTCGACCGGGCGCTGCCCGGGCTGCACCGCGCCTGCGGACTGTGGCTGGAGCTGGACGTGCCCTACGAGGCGGCGCAGGTGCGGATGACGCTGGCCGCCGCCCACCGGGCCGTCGGCGACGACGAGGGCGCCGGCATGGAGCTGCGGGCCGCGGCACAGGCCTTCCGGGACCTGGGCGCGGTACCGGACGCGCGCCGGGCCGCCGCCCTGCTCGACGCGCTGCGCGGGCGCCGGCCGGGAGGGCTCACCGGGCGGGAGATCCAGGTGCTCCGGCTGGTCGCGGCGGGCCGCACGAACCGGGCGATCGCGGCGGAGCTGGTGATCAGCGAGCACACGGTGGCCCGGCATCTGAACAACATCTTCGCCAAGCTCGGCGTCTCCTCACGGGCCGCGGCGACGGCGTACACGTACACGCACGGGCTGGTCTGACGACGGCGTGATGGGCAGTTCTGCCCATGCCCGTGACGGACCGGATGGGCCGCTCGGGCGATGAGGACCGTCCCGCCGTCCGCGTAGACAGGAGGGGTACGCCGTCCCGACCCGAGCGGAAAGCAGGTGGTGGCCATGACCGCCTCCCCACCGGCCCTCGACGACAGGCTGCTGGAGCGGCTGCGCGGGGCCGTGCGCGGCGAGATCGTCGAGCCGGACGATCCGGAGTACGACGAGGCCCGCAAGGTCTACAACGCCATGATCGACAGGCGGCCGGCGCTAGTCGTCCGGGCCGCGGACGCGGGCGACGTCATGGCCACCGTGGACTTCGCCCGCGACCAGGGCCTGGCGCTCGCGGTGCGCGGCGGCGGTCACGGTGTGGCCGGGCACGGAACCTGTGACGACGGTGTCGTGCTCGACCTCGGGGCGATGCGCGGCGTCCGCGTCGACCCCGTGGCCCGCACCGCCCGGGTCGAGGGCGGCTGCACCTGGGCGGACGTCAACCACGCCACGCACGCCTTCGGTCTGGCCACCACCGGCGGGATCGTGTCCACCACCGGCGTGGGCGGCCTGACGACGGGCGGTGGCATGGGCTATCTGGACCGCCGCTACGGTCTGGCCTGCGACAACCTGCTCTCGGTCGACCTGGTGACGGCCGACGGGTCCTTCGTGACCTGCACCGACGACCAGGACGCCGCCGGGAACACGGATCTGCTGTGGGCGGTGCGCGGAGGCGGCGGGAACTTCGGCGTCGTCACGTCCTTCCTCTACCGGCTGCATCCCGTCGCCGACGTCCTCGGCGGGCCGACGTTCTATCCGCTCGACGGCGAGGTGATGCGCCGCTACCGGGAGCTGATCGCCGAGTCCGACGGCACGCTGGGCGCCCTGCTCGTGGTGGGGCTCGGGCCGCCGCTGCCGTTCCTGCCCGAGCGCTGGCACGGGCGACCGCTGTGCGGGGTGGTGGTCTGCTGGACCGGTCCCGAGGAGGAGGACGACCGGGTGCGGGCCCGGCTCGCGGGGCTCGGGCCGGTGCTCGGTCAGCATGTGGCCCGCATGCCGTATCCGGTCATCAACACGCTCTTCGACGACCTGGTGCCGCCCGGCCTGCACCACTACTGGAAGGGCGCCTTCAGCTACGGCCTGCCGGACGGCGTGGTGGACACCCTCGTCGAGTACGGCGCCACCACCCCGTCCATCCAGAGCGTCACCGTCGTCTTCCCCGTCGACGGCGCCTGTCACCGGGTGCGGCCCGAGGACACCGCCTTCTCCTACCGGGACGCCGACTACTCCATCGCGCTCAGCCCCACGCTCACCACGCGCCGGGAGTGCGAGGACCGCAAGGACTGGGTCCGCGCCTACCTCAAGGCGCTCCGGCCGCACTGCGCGGAGGGCGGCTACGTGAACTTCATGGACGCCGACGACCACGACCGCGTCGGCGCCAACTACCGCGGCAACCTGGACCGGCTCACGGATCTGAAGCGCCGCTACGACCCCGGCAACCTGTTCCGCCTCAACCACAACATCACGCCGTGACCCGTCCCGCGGACCCCGGCAGGAATCCTGCGGGCCGCCAGGCGTTGAACCCTGTATGAGTTCCGCGATCGCCTCGACCCGCTTCTCCGTCCTCGACCGTTCCCGCACCCGCGAGGGCCACACCGATGCCGAGGCGCTGCGGGACACCGTGGGCCTGGCCCGGGAGCTGGAGGCGCTCGGCTATCACCGCGTCTGGGTCTCGGAGCACCACGGGGTGCCCGGGGTCGCCGGGTCCGCGCCGACCGTGCTGGCCGCCGCCGTCGCGGGGGCGACCCGCACGATCCGGGTCGGGACCGGGGGCGTGATGCTGCCCAACCATCAACCCCTGGTCGTGGCCGAGCAGTTCGGGGTGCTGGAGTCGCTCTTCCCGGGGCGGATCGACATGGGTCTTGGCCGGTCCGTCGGCTTCACCGGCGGGGTGCGCAAGGCGCTGGGCCGGGGCAAGGACGACGCCGAGGACTTCGAGGCGCAGCTCGGCGAGCTGCTCGGCTGGTTCCGCGGCACCTCGCCGACGGGCGTGCACGCGCGCCCCGCCGAGGGCTTGAGCGTGCCGGCGTTCGTGCTGGCCATGGGCGAGGGGGCCGCCATCGCCGCCCGCGCGGGCCTGCCGATGGTCATCGGGGACCTGCGCAACCGCGCGAAGATGCAGCGCGGCATCGACCACTACCGCGCCCACTTCCGGCCCTCCGCGTGGGCGAGCGAGCCGTACGTCGTCATCTCCGGCACCGTCGCGGTGGCCGCCACGCCCGAGGAGGCCCGTCGGCTGCTCGTCCCGGAGGCCTGGTCGATGGCGTACTCCCGCACGCACGGCACCTTCCCGCCGCTGCCGCCCGCCGAGCGCGTCGAGGCGCTGACCATGACCGCGAAGGAGCGCGGCTTCTACGAGTCCGGTCTCGCCGGCCACATCGCGGGCACCGAGGAGCAGGTCGCGGACGAGCTGGAGACGGTGCTGAAGGAGACGGGCGCGCAGGAGGTGCTGGTGACCACCAGTACGTACGACCGGTCGGCGCTGCTGGAGTCGTACCGGCGTCTCGCCAAGCTGTGGTGATCACCCACCACGGCTTCGACTACGGCTAGGAGATGGCGCGCAGTCTGCCGTGGGGCCGGTCGCGGAGGCGGTCGACGGCCTGAGCGGTCTGCTCGTCCGCGGGCAGGAGGACGAGCAACTGCTGTGCGTCATCGGGGAGTTCGAGTGTCTCGCGGAGCAGCCGGAGTGCGCCCGCCGACGGGTGGTCGATGCGGAGTTCGCCCCGCTGCGGCACCACATGGCGGTTCAGCCGGTGGGTGAACTCGGGTCCCGCGACGGGCGCGAGTTCCGTGGTGAACCACTCGGAACTCTCGACGGAGGGCGCCAGCCAGAGGTCGAAGACCTGCTGGTCCGCGATCTCGTCCCAGTCGGCGAAGAAGGCCTTGGCGCGGGGGTCGGTGAACAGATGGCGGGTGAGGTTCGGGCTCTCGGCGTCGAGCAGGCCGGAGGTCCGCATGACGGCCTCGTAGCCGCTGGTGCGGGCGAGGATGTCGCCCAGCCGGTTGGTGACGACGGCGATGCCCGGTTCGAGCAGGCGCAGTGTCTGGAGGACCGCCTGCCGGACCTCGCGGCGCGGTGGTGCGGGTTGGGCGTGGGCGACGCATTCACCGCCGGTGATCTTCGCGAGGTAGCGCAGGTGGCCGCGTTCCGCGGCGTCGAGGCTGAGGGCGTCGGCGAGGGCGTTCACCACGGCCACGGACGGGTTGCGGTCGCGGCCCTGTTCCAGGCGGGTCAGGTACTCGACGCTGATGCCGGCCCGGGTGGCGAGATCCTGGCGCCGCAGGCCCGGTGAGCGGCGGCGGCCGTGGCTCGGCAGCCCCAGCGACTCGGGCTGGATGCTGTCGCGCTTGGCCCGGACGAAGTCCCCCAACGGCGTACCCATACTCGGAGCATAGGCCGCCTTCCGCCGGGGGTGGGCGGCTCAGCGTGGCCCTGTCGGGGCCAGCCTGAGCACGGTCTGGTCGGCGCCCGGACGCGGCCGGATCGTGGTGGTCATGGACAAGAACACGCACAAGTTGGCGATCATCGTCGGAAGCGTCCGGGACGGCCGGTTCGGTCCGGTCGTGGGCTCGTGGGTGGCCGAACAGGCCGCCGAACACGGTGGGTTCGAGGTCGAGGTCGTCGATCTCGCCGAGATCGACATCCCGTTGGCGCTGCCCGCCGCGTCGCCGAAGTACGCCGGTGACGACTACCCCCGTCCGGCCGGGATGGCCGCGCTGACGTCGGCCCTGGAGGACGCCGACGCGTTCGTCGTGGTCACCCCCGAGTACAACCACAGCTACCCGGCCTCCCTGAAGGCGGCCATCGACTGGCACTTCACCCAGTGGACGGCCAAGCCCGTGGCGTTCGTCAGCTACGGCGGTGCGGCGGGCGGCCGGCACGCGGTGCTGCATCTGGAGAACGTGCTCACCGAGCTGCACGCGGTGACGATCCGCGACGGTCTCGCCTTCCCGAACTACTTCACCGCCTGGCAGGACGGCCGCCCCCTCGACACCGCGGCGGCCGGTTACGCCAAGACGCTGCTCGACCAACTGGCCTGGTGGGCGGGCGCTTTGCGGTCGGCCCGCGAGGCCGCGCCCTACCCGGCGTGACCCGGACGACGCGCGGGCTCAGGCGTCCGGCGCGGCCCTGAGCCCGTCCACGACGAGGGCGAGGATCCGCCGCGCCCGCTCCTCTCCCCCGCGGGCCGGGTCGATCCGCCACAGCACGCTCAGCTGGAGCAGGACGTCCTCCGGGTCGAGGCCGGGCTTGAGGGTGCCGTCGGCGGCTCCCGCGTCGAGCAGGAGGGCGATGGCGCGGACGAAGGGGGCGTAGTTCTCGTCGTCGCGGCCGCCGTTGGTGGCGGCGTGGATGACCTCGGCGACGCCGTACTTGAGCCGGCCGTAGTGGGCGATCTCGTCGAACCAGAGTCGCAACGCCTCCAGCGGCGGATGCTCCCGCAGCAGTTCGGGGGCGCGGTCGATCAGGCGCTGGATGTCGTGGCGGTAGAGCTCCATCACGAGCGCTTCCCGGGTGGGGAAGTGACGGTAGAGCGTGCCGATGCCGACGCCCGCCTGCTTGGCGATCGCGGTGAGGGAGGCGGAGCTGGACTCGGCGAGGGCGGTCCGGGCGACGGTCAGGATCCGCTCCCGGTTGCTGAGCGCGTCTTTCCGGGTCGGCTTCGCGGGGGGCGGCGGGTTCACGGCGGTCGGTCGTCCCATCGGTCGGTCGGTACCGATACGGCCGGTGGGGTGCGGTCGATCGGCGGGGTTTGCCAGGCGGAGGGGCCTCCGGTACGTTGAAGGCATAACGGAGGGCCCTCCGCTTCATTCTGGCACACCCACCCCTCTCCGTGGAGCACACTCATGCCCGAACTGGTTCTGGTCACCGGAGGCAGCGGATACATCGCCGGCTGGGCCGTCGTCGAACTCCTGCGCCGCGGCTACGACGTCCGCACCACCGTGCGCTCGGCGGACCGCGAGCACACCGTCACCGAGGCCGTGTCGAGCGAGGTCGACCCCGCCGGCCGGCTGAGCTTCGCGATCTGCGACCTCACCTCCGACGAGGGCTGGGACGACGCCCTCAAGGGTGTCGACCGCGTGCTGCACATGGCCTCCCCGCTCGGCCTGTCCTCCGACGGGCCCGACGCGATGATCGCCGCCGCACGCGGCGGCACGCTGCGCGTCCTGCGCGCGGCCACCGCGGCCGGAGTGCGGCGCGTCGTGATGACCTCGGCGGCGAACGCCGCGAGCCCCTCCTCGTACGCCACCGAAGGCGTCACCGACGAGACTCTGTGGACCGACCCCGAGGACCCCACCCTGATCCCCTACCGCCGCTCCAAGACCTTCGCCGAACGCGCGGCCTGGGAGTTCATCGAGTCCCACGACGGTCCGACCGAACTGACCACGGTGCTTCCCGGAGCGGTCTTCGGGCCCGTCCTGACGCCCGACACCACCGGGTCCGTCGGCATCGTCGGCCGGATGGTCTCGGGCCGGATGAGCGGCGTCCCGCGGATCGGCCTGGAGGTCGTCGACGTGCGCGATCTGGTCGACGTCCACCTCCGGGCCATGACGTCGCCCGCCGCTGCGGGCGAGCGCTTCCTCGCCACGGGTGAGTTCCTGTGGATGGCGGACATGGCGCGCACTCTGCGCGAGGGCCTGGGCGAGCACGGGCGCAGGGTGCCCACCCGTCAGGTCCCGGACGTCGCCATCCGGCTGCTGGCCCGCTTCCGGGACCCGTCCCTGCGGGAGATCACCCCGGCCCTGGGCCGCCGCAACCGGCACAGCACCGAGAAGGCGCGAATCCTCCTCGACTGGCAGCCGCGCCCCGCCCGCCGGACGGTGCTCGACTGCGCCGAGAGCCTCATCGCGCACGGCGCGGTGTAGCCGGAGGCGCGCGCCACCCCGCCCCATGCACCCCACCCCTGGTCAGCAGCCACGGGAAACCGTTTACTCTGCTGCTGCGGGGCAGCCCGTCGGGGGACATGGGGACAAGGGGGGAACAAGCGCAGATGAACGATGCGACTGAGGTGTTCCAGCCGCTGCAGGCGGACGATCCGCGGACGGTGGCCGGCTACCGGCTCGCCGCGCGACTCGGTGCGGGTGGCATGGGGCGGGTCTATCTGTCGCACACCCAGGGCGGCCGGCCGGTGGCGATCAAGGTGGTGCGCCCCGAGCTGGCCGACGACCCCGCCTTCAGGCGGCGGTTCGGCCGGGAGATCAAGGCGGCGCAGCGGGTCAGGGGCGCGTACACCGCCGAGCTGATCGACGCCGACGCGGACGGGGTACCGCCCTGGCTGGCCACCCTCTACGTGCCCGGGCCGTCCCTGGCCGAGGCGGTCGCCCGGCGCGGGCCCCTGCCGGTACCGGCGGTGCTCTGGCTGATGGCCGGGGTGGCGGAGGCACTGCAGGCCATCCACGGCGCGGGCATCGTGCACCGCGACCTGAAGCCGTCGAACGTACTGCTCGCCACCGACGGACCGCGAGTGATCGACTTCGGTATCTCGCTGGCCGCGGACGCCACCTGGCACACGGCCACCGGCTCCGCGGTCGGCACACCCCAGTTCATGGCCCCCGAGCAGGCGACGGCCGGTGAGGTCACCCCCGCGACCGACATGTTCGCGCTCGGCCAGACGGCGGCCTTCGCGGCCCTGGGCGAGCCGCTGTACGGAGACGGCCCCTCGGCCACCATTCTCTACCGCATCGTGCACTCGGAACCCGAACTCTCCCTCCTCCCCGAGCAGTTGCGTCCGCTGATCGCCCGCTGCCTGGCCGCCGCACCGGAACAGCGGGCGACCCCGGCAGAGGTCATCGAGTGGTGCCGGCAGCGGCTGGGACGCGACGCGGACGCGGGCGGCGGACCGGCCGTGTGGCGGGAGGTGGCGGGTACGGAGGTGACGGTCCCGGCCCCGGTCCCCGACCCCACGCGCACGCACACCGTCCCGGCAGGCCACACGGGCCCCGACCGCACCAGACCCCTGCTCGCGCAGCCGCACCTGCAGACACGGCCGACCGCGGGCGATCCCTCGGCCCGCCGAAGACGCACCGCGCTGACCGTCGCGGCCGTCGTGGTGGGCCTGGCGCTGCTGACGGGTCTGACGCTGTGGCTCAGGAACCTGCCCTCCACGCCCGACCACCGGGACGCGGCGGCGTCCTCGACGCCGGGCGGGCAGACGTCGGGAGCCGCACGGCCGCCGGCCTCCGCCTCACCCGCCGATGACGACGGCAGCGGCAGCGGTGGAGGTGGTGGTACCGCGAAGGAGTCCGACCCCTCCCCGACGGCGGCCAGGACCCCGCAGGCCGAGCCCTACCCCCAGCAGTGGATCGACGAGAAGACCTCCCTGAGCTTCAAGGAGCCGATCTCGCGCAAGGACCGCAAGGGCGACATCCTCTTCGACTGCAAGAAGGTCGGCTGTGAGCTGCAGAGCGACACCAGCGTGATAATCCTGCTCCCCGGCAAGCCGGGGGCCACGCTGGACGACTGCCGCTTCATGCTCACGGCCGCCCACAGCCACAACCTCCCCCTGGCCGCCGCGGCGAACGGCAGCGAGATCTGCGTCAAGAACCGCTCCGGCGACATCGCCCTGCTGGTCATCCAGACGAAGTCGACGGCCCTGTGGGACAAGCCCGGGATCAGCTTCATGACGGCGGACATGACGATCTGGCGCAAGGCCGCGTGACGGACCGGGGGATAGAATCGCGGCGTTTGTCCCGCTGCAGTCGAAGATGTGTACGGAGTGTCTGTGATGGCCGGCCCCCGCGAACCGTACAAGGCAGGCCCTCACGACCCGTACGTCCGTGTCCGCGGCGCCCGTGAGCACAATCTCAAGGGTGTGGATGTCGACATCCCCCGGGATGTGCTGGCCGTGTTCACCGGGGTGTCCGGGTCCGGGAATTCGTCGCTCGCCTTCGGGACGATCTATGCCGAGGCGCAGCGCCGGTACTTCGAGTCGGTCGCTCCGTACGCGCGCCGGCTGATCCATCAGGTCGGGGCGCCGAAAGTCGGGGAGATCACCGGACTGCCGCCCGCGGTCTCCCTGCAGCAGCGGCGCTCGGCGCCGACGTCGCGCTCGTCGGTCGGCACGGTCACCAATCTCTCCAACTCCCTGCGGATGCTCTTCTCCCGCGCGGGCGACTATCCGCCCGGCGCCGAGCGTCTGGACTCGGACGCCTTCTCCCCCAACACGGCCGCCGGGGCCTGCCCCGAGTGCCACGGGCTGGGTCAGGTCCACCGTACGACCGAGGAGTTGCTGGTCCCCGACCCGTCCCTGTCGATCCGGGACGGGGCGATCGCCGCGTGGCCGGGCGCCTGGCAGGGTAAGAACCTCCGCGACATCCTCGACGCCCTCGGCCACGACGTCGACCGCCCCTGGCGCGAACTGCCCGCCGAGGAGCGGCAATGGATCCTGTTCACCGACGAACAGCCGGTCGTCACGGTGCACCCGGTGCGCGACGCGGACCGCATCCAACGGCCGTACCAGGGCACGTACATGAGCGCCCACCGGTATGTCATGAAGACGTTCTCCGACTCCAAGAGCCCCACGCTGCGCGCCAAGGCAGAGCGCTTTCTGAGCAGCGCGCCCTGCCCGGTGTGCCACGGCAGCAGGCTGCGTCCGGAGGCGATGGCGGTGACCTTCGCGGGCCGCACGATCGCCGAGCTGGCGGCGCTCCCGGTCAAGGACCTCGCCTCCGCACTGGACGCCACATCCGAGGCCGCCCGCGTCCTCACCGAGGATCTGAACTCCCGTATCGCACCGATCCTCGAACTCGGCCTCGGCTACCTCAGCCTGGACCGCCCGACCCCCACCCTCTCGGCGGGCGAACTGCAGCGCCTGCGCCTCGCGACACAGCTGCGCTCCGGACTCTTCGGTGTCGTCTACGTCCTCGACGAGCCGTCCGCGGGACTGCACCCGGCCGACACCGAGGCCTTGCTCACGGTCCTGGAGCGGCTCAAGGCGGCGGGCAACTCGGTGTTCGTGGTCGAGCACCACCTCGATGTCGTCCGCGGCGCCGACTGGGTGGTGGACGTCGGCCCGCGCGCCGGCGAGCACGGCGGCGAGGTGCTGCACAGCGGCCCGGTGGCGGAGCTGGCCTCGGTGGCCGAATCCGCCACGGCCCACCACCTCTTCGGCCGCGCACCCGCGGAGGTACGCCAAGTGCGCGCCGCCCGCGGCCAGTTGAAGGTCGGCCCGGTCACCCGGCACAACCTGCACGGGGTCGTCGCCGAGTTCCCGCTGGGCGTGTTCACCGCGGTCACCGGTGTGTCCGGCTCCGGCAAGTCCACCCTCATCGGGGAGATCGGCGAGGACCTGGCCGGTGTGGAGCGGCTGGTCTCGGTCGACCAGAAGCCCATCGGCCGTACTCCGCGCTCCAACCTGGCCACGTACACAGGCCTGTTCGACGTCGTGCGCAAGGTGTTCGCGGCGACCGACGAGGCGCGTGAGCGCGGTTACGGCGTCGGCCGCTTCTCCTTCAACGTCGCCGGGGGGCGCTGCGAGACCTGCCAGGGCGAGGGGTTCGTCAGCGTGGAGCTGCTGTTCCTGCCGAGCACCTACGCCCCGTGCCCGGACTGCGGCGGGGCCCGCTACAACCCCGAGACCCTTGAAGTGACCTACCGGGAACGGAACATCGCGCAGGTGCTGGACCTGACGGTGGAGAGCGCGGCGGACTTCTTCGCGGACACCCCGGCGGTCGCCCGCGCCCTGGCCACCCTCCTCGACGTGGGCCTCGGCTATCTCCGGCTGGGCCAGCCCGCCACCGAGCTCTCCGGCGGCGAGGCGCAGCGCATCAAGCTCGCGGGTGAGCTGCAGCGCGGCCGCCGCGGACACACCCTGTATCTCCTCGACGAGCCGACCACCGGCCTCCACCCGGCCGACGTCGAGGTGCTGATGCGCCAGCTGCACGGTCTCGTCGACGCGGGCCACACCGTGATCGTCGTCGAGCACGACATGACGGTCGTGGCGGACGCGGACTGGGTGATCGACCTGGGCCCGGGCGGCGGCGACGCGGGCGGGCGCATCGTGGCGGCGGGGACACCGGTGGAGGTGGCGCGGGCCAAGGGCAGCGCTACGGCACCGTATCTGGGCCGGGTGCTGCCGTCGCGGGAGGCGTGAGCGTCCGGCCCGCAAGGGATGGCGGCGGCGTCACAGGGATGCGAGCCAGGCGGCTGCCTCGTCCGGACGTGCGAAGCGCACCGTGTCGAGGGGGGCGAAGCGCGCATCGCTCGTGCGGCGCGCGATCTCGGCGCGGCGGCCGGTGTGCTGGGACCAGGCCCACCACACCGGGTGCTCCCGGCTGAACCAGCCGGCCCAGGTCTCCCTGTTGCCGCCGAAGATGCGCTCACGGGTGAGGGAGCGCCTCAGCGAGCGGCGCAGCACGCGCGGCAGCACGACCCGTCTGCCGTAGTCCAGCCAGAGCACGGTGTCGGCCCGCTCCCACAGCAGATCACGGACCTCCGGGTAGCCGATGGAGTCGATGATCCAGCGGGGTTCGGCGACGATGCGCGACACCGTCTCGGCCAGCTTGTCGTTGACGGCCCAGCCGGGTCCGCAGAAGTACAGCCCGTCCATCTCGTGGTACGGCACGTCCAGGCGCTCGCCCACGGCCCGCGCGAGCGTGGACTTGCCCGCGCCCGTGACACCCACCACCAAGATCCGCTGCACGCCCCGAACCCTACAGCGGCGCTCGGCGGTGGGGTCCGCGTGATCGTCAGCCGGTGCCGCGCAGGCCGGAGACCAGGTCGCGGGGCAGGCCGTGGGTGTCGTGGAGGTAGCGGTAGTCCTCGTCGCTCAGCGGGCCCCTGAACCGCGGTCGGGACAGCACGCGCCGGCCTCGTTCGAGGAGCCGGGTGAAGCGCCGTTCCTCCTCCAGCAGCAGGTCGCGGACGGTGCCGGTCCCGCAGGTCTGCCGGAAGTGGTCCAGTGTGTGTCCGACGAGCTCCACGGGCAGATCCGTCAGGGTGCGGGAGGGGTCGTCGCGCCGGAGCGTGGTGAGCAGTCGGCGGATCAGACGGCGCAGTACATAGCCGCGGCCGGTGTTGGAGACCCGTACGCCGTCGCCGATGACGACGACGCTCGAGCGCAGATGGTCGCAGACCAGGCGCATCGAGGGCTCGTCCAGCTGCCACAGCGGCGGCAGCAGTCTCGTCCACGGCTCGAACAGGTCCGTCTCGTAGACCGAACGGCGGCCCTGCAGCACCGTCATCAGGCGCTCCAGCCCCATGCCCGTGTCGATGCTCGGCCGCGAAAGGGGTTCGAGGCTGCCGTCCTCGTGGCGGTGGTAGCGCATGTGGACGTGGTTCCAGATCTCCACCCAGCGCGGGTCGGTGGTGGGGGTGCCCTGCGGCGGAGTGCCGGGACCGCCGGTCCAGACGAAGATCTCCGAGTCGGGGCCGCACAGGCCGACGGGCCCGTTGGACCACCAGTTCTCCTCGCCGGTCGACTCCACGGGCAGCCCCAACTCCTGCCAGGTGCGCAGGGATTCGACGTCGGGGCCGACCTGGTCGTCGCCGCCGAAGACCGTGACATACAGCCGCTCGGGCGGGATGCCGAAGCCGTCGCGCAGCAGCTCGTGACCCCAACGCAGGCTCTGCGTATGGCCGTAGTCGCCCAGCGACCACGAGCCGAGCATCTCGAAGACCGTCAGATGGGTGGGGTCGCCGACCTCGTCGAGGTCGGTGGTGCGCAGACAGCGCTGAACGTTGACCAGGCGCCGTCCCTGGGGATGCGGGCGGCCCTGGAGGTACGGCGTGAGGGGGTGCATGCCGGAGGTGGTGAACAGCACCGGGTCCGGGGGCGGCGGCAGCAGGGAGCCGCCGGTGATGAGCCGGTGGCCGCGCTCGCGGTAGAAGCCGGTGAAGGTCTCCAGGGTCCGGTCGGTGGTCATGGTGGGCAGGGTGCTCATGGCGGTGTTCCTTCGGGTCGTGGGGACCGGGGAGAACCGCGGGAGCAGCGTCCGTGAGCCTGTGAGAAGAGCGCACCACGTCCCGGCGGTCCGTTTCCGGCCGCCGGGGAGAGAGGAAGAGGTCAGGCGTCGGCAGCCGGCGAGTTCGTCGCTCGCGCGGCCGCGGTGTGGCTGCTACAGCTCCTGACCTTCATGGACGCAACGCTAGCAAGCGGGCCGAAGGCCTGTCGCCCCGTTTTCCGGGCGGGGCCCAGGAGCCGGCGGGGACTAGGGTCTGCTGTCATGCGACTGACGGTTCTCGGCGGCAGCGGCGCGTGGCCCACGGCGGTGCAGGCGTGCAGCGGCTATCTCGTCGAGTACGACGGCTTCCGGCTGCTGCTCGATCCCGGGTACGCCACCCTGCCGCGGCTGCTGCGGCACCACACCGTCGACGCGGTCGACGCCGTGCTGGTCAGCCATGGGCATCCCGACCACTGCGCCGACCTCAACCCCTTGCTGCGGGCCCGTGGACTGAGTGAGGACCCGCCACCGCCCCTGCCCGTGTACGCGCCGCACGGTGCGCTCGACGCGGTGCTGGCGCTCGACAGGCCGGGCATGCTCGCCGCCGCGTACCGGCTCCACGGGTTCGCCCCGGGCGAGCGGTTCGGCATCGGCCCGTTCACCGTCGCCACCCGGCTGCTGCCGCACTTCGTGCCCAACGCGGGCATCCGGCTGAGCACACCCGGCGGGGTGCTCGCCTACACCGGCGACACCGGCCCCAGCACCGACATCCCGCGGCTCGCCGAGGGCGCCGACCTGTTCCTGTCGGAGGCCACGTACATCCACCGGGTGCCGGACGACGACGCGCCGTATCTGCTGACCGCGGAGCTGGCCGGTCGGTACGCGCAACAAGCGGGCGCCGCACGGCTGTTGCTGACCCATCTGTGGCCGGGCACGGATGCGACGGCCGCCCGGGAGGCGGCCGCACGGTTCTTCGGGAGGTCGATCGACGTCGCCCTCCCGGATCTCGTCGTGACGACGGCGTCCTGACATGTCGGCTCTACGCGACCAACGCCGTGTGGATCCAGCCCAGTTGATCCGCCGTCGTCGGCTGCGCCGCGCGGGCGAGCGCGCGTCGGTCGCGGTGGGTGCCCGGCGCGATGGCCTCGCGCACGTCGACCTCGGCGACCAGCCCGCGTGCCGTCAGCACGCGCCACACCGAGGCCAGCAGTGAATCGTCGCCGATGAAGGCCGGGACCGTGCTGGGTGTGCCGCCGGTGATCCGGTAGCGCAGCCGGACCGGCTGGACGGGAACGCCCGCGTCGAGCGCCGCCTGGAAGACCGCCCGCCGGAAGTTGCCCTGAGCGCGGCCGCACCAGGTGCTGCCCTCGGGGAAGACGGCCACGGCATGCCCGCCCCGCAGCGCGTCCGCGATCAGAGCGACCGTCCCCGGGAGGGCGCGCAGCCGTTCCCGGTCGATGAACAGCGCCCCGCTGCCGGCCGTCAGCCGGCCGGCCACGGGCCAGCCGCGGATGTCGGACTTGGCGAGCATCCGGGCCGGGCGTACGGCGGCGAGCAGCGGGATGTCCAGCCAGGAGATGTGGTTGGCGACCAGCAGCAGTCCGCCGGTGGGAGCGGCGGCGCCGGTGATACGGACCCGGACCCCTGCGGCCCGTACGATCCACCGGCACCACCGCCTCACCAGATCGGCGGGGATCCGCCCGCCGAGCGGCAGCAGCGCGATCCCGGCGAGCATCAGGACCACGACCACCGCCATCCGCAGCACGGCACGCGGTACGGCCGTGGCGGACGCCGTCGCCTCGATGCACGTCCCCGGGGTACAGGGCGCGCTGGGCTGCCAGACGCTCATCAGGCCGGCACGAGCGAGAGGAAGTGCCGCAGATAGCGCGGGTTGACCCGGCGCATCGACAGCAGCACGTACAGGTCGGCGACCCCGAAGTCGGGGTCGTGTGCGGGCTCCGCGCACACCCAGGCGCCGAGGCGGAGGTAGCCGCGTAGCAGGGCGGGCAGTTCGGTGTTCGCGACCGTCCCGGCGTCGCCCGGGACCCAGGGCAGCAGCGGGCGTACCCGGTACTCCTGCGGCGCCAGGTACTTGGCGCGCACCTTCTCCCAGGTCGCGGAGGCGAGCCTGCCGCCGTCGGCCAGCGGGACGGAGCAGCAGCCGGCCAGCCATTCGTGGCCGCGGTCCACCATGTAGCGGGCGATCCCGGCCCAGATGAGGCCGATGACGGCGCCGTCGCGGTGGTCGGGGTGGACGCAGGAGCGGCCGACCTCGACGAGTCCGGGCCGGATGGCGTCGAGCGCGGTCAGGTCGAACTCGCCCTCGGAGTACAGCCGTCCGGCGACGGCCGCGCGCTCCGGCGGGAGCAGCCGGTAGGTGCCGACGACCTGTCCCGTGACCTCCTCGCGCACCAGCAGGTGGTCGCAGTAGGCGTCGAAGGCGTCGATGTCGTGGCCCGGCTCGGCGGTGGCCAGCAGGGCACCCATCTCTCCGGCGAAGACCTCGTGCCGCAGCCGCTGCGCGGCACGCACGTCGGCCTCGTCGCGGGCGAGCGAGACGCTGTAGCGGGTGGGTGCGGCGGGCTGTGGGGGACGGTCGAGCGTGGATACGCCGGTCATGGCTCTCTCCTGGTCACGGGCCGGGTCGGCGGAAGGGGGGCGGCTGAGCGGTGTCGTGCGATCCGCCGCCCCTGTTCTTCCGATGCCGACTGACCTTCGCGTGACCGGCGCAGAGAGAACGGGTGTGAGGTTGTTGAACGGCTCGGGCCGCCCCTGTCATTTCGCCGGTGCGCAGTGCTCCAGCCATCCGCGGGTCTCCCGCTCGTCGAGCACGCGCTCCAGGACGAGGGCTCCGGTCATGCCGGGGAAGAACCGGCCCGCGGGCCAGCCCCGCTCGTAGGGCGGCGGGTCCAGGACGAGGAGGCGTACGCCGTCGACGACGGGGATGTCTGAGGGGGTTCCCTCGTTCCACACCCATTCCCCGCCCGGCGTCACGAGGTTGAAGGAGCCGGTCGTCGGCACCTGGCCCGGTGCGTCGCGGCACACGGCGACCTCCTGTGCGGAGGGGGCGTGGCCTTCGACGTGGCCGCCGCCGACCAGGGCGTCGGCGAGCAGGGTGTGCAGCTGGAAGTTGTCGGCGAGGCCGCTCATGCGCAGCGCGTAGCCGGTGCCGGTGGGGCGGTGCAGCACGATCAGCGGTTCGTCGTCGAGGACGAGCAGCGCGTAGTACAGGCATTTGAACTCGTGCTCGGAGGCTTCCTGGACGGATCGCAGCGCGGCCAGCAACTGCGTGCGCCGCTCGCCCAGTCGGGCCCGTACCGCGCTGTGGTTGAGCATCGCGACCGACGCCATCTCCCACTGCGGCAGCGTGCACCAGGCCACGGCCGCGTCCTGGCCGACCCGCTCGACCATCGCGTCGTCCAGGGCGTCGCCGTCGGGCTCGGGCAGCTCTCCCCCGCCGGTCGCCGCCCAGCGCTCGCAGAACTCCCCGGCCGCGGTGAGTGCTTCGGCGAGTCCGTCGAAGATGTACGGGGCGCAGGCGGTCGCGTCGGCGCCGCGTTCCACGCAGGCTCCGGTCAGTACCGCGACCAGTGCGCGGGGTCCGGGCGGTACGTCCGCCAGCAGTGCGGCGAGCCGGGGGCCCGCCTGGAGGAACTCCCCGTCCGCGGCGTCCCCGTAGTGCTGCTGTATCTCCTGCATGGCGTGCTGGGAACGCTGTCCGTCCCGCTCGCGCACGGCGGTCTCGAAGCCGGCGACGGCGTCGAGGAACCGCTCCCTCCCCTTGGGCGCAAAAATCATGCACGAACCCTACAGACCCCACACGTGCGGGGCGGGGCCGGGGAGCACCACTCCCGGCCCCGCCCGTCCGCCCCTGTGGGCGGACGTCCTTGGAGCGCCGCGTGAACTACGCGGCGGCTCGACACGGCTAGCGCTTGGCCACCTTGCGCGTGGCGCGCAGCCACTCCTTGTTCATGCTGGTGATGGACATCAGCGGGATGCCCTTCGGGCAGGCGGTGGCGCACTCGCCGGTCAACGTGCAGCCGCCGAAGCCCTCTTCGTCCATCTGCGCCACCATGTCCAGGACACGGGTCTCGCGTTCGGGTGCGCCCTGGGGCAGCGTGTTGAGGTGGTTGATCTTGGCGGAGGTGAAGAGCATCGCCGCGCCGTTCGGGCAGGCCGCCACGCACGCGCCGCAGCCGATGCACTCGGCGTGCTCGAAGGCGAGGTCGGCGTCCGGCTTCGGCACGGGCGTGGCATGGGCCTCGGGTGCCGAGCCGGTGGGCGCGGTGATGTAGCCGCCGGACTGGATGATCCGGTCGAAGGCCGAGCGGTCGACGACGAGGTCCTTGATCACCGGGAAGGCGGAGGCCCGCCACGGCTCGATGTCGATGGTGTCGCCGTCCTTGAAGGACCGCATGTGCAGCTGGCAGGTGGTGGTGCGCTCGGGCCCGTGCGCGTCGCCGTTGATGACGAGCGAGCAGGCGCCGCAGATGCCCTCGCGGCAGTCGTGGTCGAAGGCGACCGGGTCCTCGCCCTTGAGGATGAGCTCCTCGTTGAGGGTGTCGAGCATCTCCAGGAACGACATGTCGGAGGAGATGCCGTCCACCTCGTACGTGGACATGGTGCCTTCGGCGTCGGCGTTCTTCTGCCGCCAGACGCGCAGGGTGAGCTTCATGCGTAGCTCCGCTGGGTGGGGTGGACGTACTCGAAGACCAGGTCTTCCTTGTGCAGGGTCGGAGCCTGGCCGGTGCCGGTGAACTCCCAGGCGGCCGCGTAGCCGAACTCGTCGTCCCTGCGGGCCGCTTCGCCGTCCGGCGTCTGCGACTCCTCGCGGAAGTGGCCGCCGCAGGACTCGGCGCGGTGCAGTGCGTCGAGGCACATCAGCTCGGCGAGCTCCAGGTAGTCGACGATGCGGTTGGCCTTCTCCAGCGACTGGTTGAACTCCTCGCCGGTGCCGGGCACCTTGATGCGCCGCCAGAACTCCTCGCGGATCTGCGGGATGCGCTCCAGTGCCTTGCGCAGTCCGGTGTCGGTGCGGGCCATGCCGCAGAACTCCCACATGAGTTCGCCGACTTCGCGGTGGAAGGAATCGGGGGTGCGGTCGCCGTCCACGGCGAGCAGCCGGGCGAGGCGGTCCTCGGTCTCGCGGACGGTCTCGACGGCGGCCGGGTGCGAGGCGTCGATCTCGTCCTTGTGCGGGTTGCGCGCCAGGTAGTCGTTGATCGTCGCCGGCAGGACGAAGTAGCCGTCGGCCAGGCCCTGCATCAGGGCGCTCGCGCCCAGCCGGTTGGCGCCGTGGTCGGAGAAGTTGGCCTCGCCGATCGCGAACAGGCCGGGGATCGTGGTCTGCAGGTCGTAGTCGACCCACAGGCCGCCCATCGTGTAGTGCACGGCGGGGTAGATCCGCATGGGCACCTGGTACGGATCCTCGTCGGTGATCCGCTGGTACATGTCGAAGAGGTTGCCGTACTTGGCCTCGACGGCCTTGCGGCCCATCCGCTTGATCGCGTCGGCGAAGTCGAGGTAGACGCCCTGTCCGCCGGGCCCGACACCGCGGCCCTCGTCGCACACGTTCTTCGCGGCCCGCGAGGCGATGTCGCGGGGCACCAGGTTGCCGAAGGAGGGGTAGATGCGCTCCAGGTAGTAGTCGCGCTCGTCCTCGGGGATCTGGTTCGCCGGCCGGGTGTCGCCCTTGGCCTTCGGCACCCAGATCCGGCCGTCGTTGCGCAGCGACTCGCTCATCAGCGTCAGCTTGGACTGGTGGTCGCCGGTGCGCGGGATGCAGGTGGGGTGGATCTGGGTGAAGCAGGGGTTGGCGAAGTAGGCGCCGCGCCGGTGGGCCCGCCAGATCGCGGTGGCGTTGGAGTTCATGGCGTTCGTCGACAGGTAGAAGACGTTGCCGTAGCCGCCGGACGCCAGGACGACGGCGTCCGCGAAGTAGGTGGAGATCTTGCCGGTGATCAGGTCGCGGGCGACGATGCCGCGGGCCTTGCCGTCGACGATGATCAGGTCGAGCATCTCGGTGCGCGGGTGCATCTCGACGTTGCCCGCCGCGATCTGCCGGGACAGCGCCTGGTACGCGCCGAGCAGCAGCTGCTGGCCCGTCTGGCCGCGGGCGTAGAAGGTCCGCGAGACCTGGACGCCGCCGAAGGAGCGGGTGTCGAGCAGTCCGCCGTACTCCCGCGCGAACGGCACGCCCTGGGCCACGCACTGGTCGATGATCTCCACCGAGATCTGGGCGAGCCGGTGCACGTTCGACTCGCGCGCCCTGAAGTCGCCGCCCTTGACGGTGTCGTAGAACAGCCGGTAGACGGAGTCGCCGTCGTTGCGGTAGTTCTTCGCGGCGTTGATGCCGCCCTGCGCGGCGATGGAGTGGGCGCGGCGGGGTGAGTCCTGGTAGCAGAACTGGACGACGTGGTAGCCCTGTTCGGCGAGGGTGGCGCCGGCGGAGCCGCCGGCGAGTCCGGTGCCCACCACGATCACCGTGTGCTTGCGCCGGTTGGCGGGGTTGACCAGCTTGGCCTCGAAACGGCGCGTGTCCCAGCGCTCGTTGACCGGGCCGGAGGGGGCCTTGGTGTCGGCGATCGGCTCGCCGGTCGCGTAATCCACGTACTCAGCAGACATGTTCAGCTCACCACTCCGGTCATGACGCCCACGGGTACGGCGATGAAGCCGGCCGTGAGCAGCAGTGCGAGGACGTTGCCAGTGGTCTTCAGGGCGCGGTCGCGGGTGCGGCTGCCGACGCCGAGGGTCTGGGCGGCGCTCCAGAAGCCGTGCTGGATGTGCAGGCCGAGGGCGAGCATCGCCACGATGTAGATGACGTTGCCGTACCAGGTGGAGAAGGTGTCCACGACGTTCTGGTACGGGTGGCCCTCCTGGAAGCCGCCGGAGTGCACGGTGCCGGTGGTCAGGTCGAGGATGTGCCACACGATGAACAGGGCGAGGATGATCCCGCCCCAGCGCATGGTGCGCGTGGCGTAGCTCGCCTTGGGCTTCTTGTGCACGTACTTGCTCGGGCGGGCCTTGATGTCGCGGCGGCTGAGCTGGTAGGCGGAGACGGCGTGGGCGACGACCGCGACGACGAGGACGACGCGGATCAGCCACAGTGTCCACTCGTAGTGCATGAAGGGCTCGCCGACGGTGCGCAGCCAGTGCGCGTAGTGGTTGAACTCCCCCGCGCCGAAGAAGATCTTCAGGTTGCCGATCACATGCGCGACCAGGTACAGCAGCATGATCACGCCGCTGACCGCCATCACCGTCTTCTTGCCGACGGAGCTGTCCCACACGGTGCGTGCCATGGACGGCCGTCGGTCCGTCCGCGTTGCCAGAGCCATGACTCAAGACGCTAGGACGGAACAGGGCGATCGGTCCAAGACATGGTGCGGCTTGATTCGATAGGCGAGAGCTATCGTGACATCATGCAGTTCCAGCAGCTTCAGTATTTCGTCGCCGTCGCGGAGACCCGGCACTTCACCCGGGCCGCGGATCTGGTGCATGTCGCCCAGCCGTCCCTGTCCCAGCAGATCAAGGCGCTGGAGCGGGAGCTCGGCGCCGATCTGTTCCTGAGGGCTCGCGGCAACATCACCCTCACCGACGCGGGCGAGGCGCTGCTGCCGCTGGCCCGGCGCATCCTGGCCGACGCGGACACGGCCCGGCACGAGGTGCAGGAGCTGGTGCAGCTGCGCAGCGGGCGGGTCAGGCTTGGCGCGACGCCGAGCGTGTGCACGGGTCTGCTGCCGGACGTGCTGCGCGCCTTCCACGACCGCTACCCGGGCATCCGGCTGCTGATCGAGGAGGGCGGTTCCCACGATCTCGTACGGGAACTCGCCCGCGGCGCCCTCGACCTCGCCCTGGTCGTCCTGCCGCTGCCGACGCCGTCCCCGGCGCTGACCACGGTGGAGCTGCTGCGCGAGGACCTGGTCGTGGTGTCGTCCCCGGAGTCGCCGGCGCCGGGCGGTCCGGGGCGGCGCACCGTGCGCATCGCCGACCTGGAGGGTGAGCGTCTGGTGATGTTCCGGCACGGCTACGACCTGCGCGAACTGACGGTGGCCGCCTGCCGCGCCGAGGGCTTCGAGCCGGACTTCGCGGTCGAGGGCGGCGAGATGGACGCGGTGCTGGGATTCGTACGGGCGGGGCTGGGTCTCGCGGTCGTGCCGCGGATGGTGGCCACCCGGTCGGGGCGCGGGCTGCGGGTGACACCGCTGGCCCGGCCCGGACTGCACCGCACCATCGCCCTGGCGCACCGCAGCGACGTGGCACCGCCGCGCGCGGCGCGGGAGTTGCAGCGGATGCTGCTGGAGAGGTAGCGCGGCGACCGATCGTCACCCGAGGCACCTTGTTTCACCGTACACGTACATGCATAATGCAGTTATGCATAAGCGGGTCATGGAACCGGCGGATGCCCAGGCGCCGTCCGACGCAGGCACACAGGCATCGCCGGAAGCGCTGATGATCGCCGTGGAGCAGCTGGTGCTCTACGTCCGCCGCAGTGCCACCACCGGCGGTCTGAGCACTGCCGCCTCCTCCGTGCTCGGCTTCCTCGGCCGCGAGGGTGCGTACCGGCTGACCGACCTGGCCCGCACCCAGCGCGTGTCCCAGCCCAACATGACCCAGCTGGTCACCCGGCTGGAGCGGGCGGGCCTGGTCCGGCGCACCGCCGACAGCCGGGACGGGCGGGGCGTGCTGGTCGAGGCCACCGACGCGGGCATGGAGGTCTTCCGCCAGCGGCGCACCGAGCGCACCCAGGCGCTGCAGCAGGTCGTCGACCGGCTGACCGGGCCCGAGCAGGAGGCGGTGCGGACCGCTCTGCCCGCCCTCGCCCGCGCGATCCACGACCTCGACTGACGTCCGCCACCCCCGTGACCCTCAACTCCCCGGAAGAGAACCGCACATGAGTGCTTCGCACGAGCGGGCCGCAAGCCCCTTCAAGCAGCCGAAGGCCGTCTGGGCCGTCGCGTTCGCCTGCGTGATCTCGTTCATGGGCATCGGCCTGGTCGACCCGATCCTGCCCGCCCTGGCCGACAGCCTGCACGCCACCCCCAGCCAGGTCTCGCTGCTGTTCAGCAGCTATCTGATCGTGACCGCCGTCGCCATGCTGATCGTCGGCTGGGTCTCCAGCCGGCTGGGCGCCAAGCGCACCCTCGTCGTGGGCCTCGCCGTCATCGTGGTCTTCGCCGCGCTGGCCGGCACCTCCGGCTCCATCAACGGCATCGTCGGGTTCCGCGCCGGCTGGGGCCTCGGCAACGCCCTGTTCATCGCCACCTCCCTGGCCGTCATCGTCGCCTCGGCCAGCGGCGGCTTCGGCGGCGCGATCATCCTCTACGAGACCGCCCTCGGCCTCGGCATCGCCGTAGGGCCGCTGCTCGGCGGCGAGTTGGGCGCCATCAGCTGGCGCGGCCCGTTCTTCGGTGTGGCCGTGCTGATGGCGATAGCCCTGGCGGCGACGCTGGCCTTCGTCCCGACGCTGCCCAAGCCCGCCAAACCCACCTCGCCGCTGGCCCCGATCAAGGCGTTGCGCCACCGCGGGCTGCTGACCATGGGCATCATGGCGCTGCTGTACAACTGGGGCTTCTTCACGATGCTCGGGTACGCGCCCTACCCGATGGAGCTCAGCGCCCATCAGCTCGGCCTCGTCTTCACCGGCTGGGGTCTGCTGGTGGCCGCGTTCAGCGTGTTCTTCGCCCCGCGTCTGCAGGGCCGCTACGGCACCGCACCCGTGCTCTACGCCAACCTCCTCGGCCTCGGGATCGTGATGGCCGTCATCGCGGCCGGGGTCGACACCCCCGCCGTGGTCATCGTGGCCGTCATCGTCAGCGGCGCCTTCATCGGCATCAACAACACCCTCACCACACAGGCCGTCATGCTGGTCTCGCCGGTGGAGCGGCCGATCGCCTCCTCCGCGTACGGCTTCCTGCGCTTCATCGGCGGCGGTCTCGCGCCCTACGTCGCCGGGAAGCTGGCCGACGCCACCGACCTGAGCGTGCCGTTCTACCTCGGTGCCGCCACCTTCGTCATCGCCATCCCCGTCCTCGCCACCGGTCACAAGCTGCTGCGGAAGGCCGAGTCGCGCGCGGAGGAGGGCGAGCAGGTCGGCCCGGTCCTCACACCGGTCACCGCTCCCGCCGCGCCGGGCACGGCTCCCGTCGTGGTGGCCGTCGGCGCACACGACCGCGCGGCCGACATCGTGGACGCGGCGGCCCTGCTGGCCCGCGAGAGCGGCAGCCCGCTGGAGGTCGTGCACGTGCAGCAGACCGCCGTCGTCGAGGAACAGGCGGCCGACACCGAACCCGCCGACGAGGCGCGGCGCGCGGTCACCCGCCACCTCGAACGGCTCGCCGGGCAGGGCGTCACCGCCACCGGGCAGATCCTCGTCAGCGTCGGCGACCACGCGGCGGCCGGCCGCCTCCTGGCCCGCCACGCGGCCCGCATCGGCGCCCGCGCCGTCGCCGTCGGCCGCTCCCCGCGCGGCGCGCTCGTCCAGTTCACCGACGGCAGCCTGACCATGGCCCTGGCCCACAGCGCCGACTGCACCGTCCTCCTGGTGGACCCCGGCCACGCCCCCCGCCCGCTGACCCACGACGCCCTCACGGAACTACGCGGCACGGCCGCCTGAGACACCGCGGCACGACACGGGGGCGAGCAATTTCCACGCTCGCCCCCTCGCGCGTCCACGACGCCCTCACAGAA
>NZ_JALDAX010000069.1 GCF_022698145.1 Streptomyces spinosisporus | reverse complement strand
TACCAGGTAGGCGGCCGCCTTCTCGACGAAGCCCGTGGGCCCGCACACGTAGACGTGCGGCTCGAAGTCGGGTGGCCAGCCGTGGTTCGCCAGGTCTTCTGGGGTGATACGGCCCGCGGGGCGCGCGGCCCCCGCAGCCGCCTGGCGCGTGTAGATGCGGGTCACGTCCAGGCCGGGTGCGCCCGTGAGCAGCTCGGGGCCGTAGAGCTGCTCCTGGGGTGAGCGCAGCGAGTAGATCAGCCGGAACGGGACCCGGCTGCCCACGGCCTGCCTGGCGCGGATCATGCACATCAGCGGCACCAGCCCGGACCCTCCGGCCACCAGCAGCACCGGCTCGGTCTGCTCCGGCCGCCAGACGAACCAGCCGCCCACCGGGCCCCTCAGCTCCAGCCGGTCGCCCACCACCAGCTCGTCGACCAGGTACGGCGAGACCTCACCGTCGGCGATGCGCTGGATCGTCAGCTCCACGCGCGTGCCGTCCTGGGCC
>NZ_JALDAX010000068.1 GCF_022698145.1 Streptomyces spinosisporus | reverse complement strand
CACCAGGTAGGCGGCCACCTTCTCGACGAAGCCCGTGGGCCCGCACACGTAGACGTGCGGCTCGAAGTCGGGTGGCCAGCCGTAATTCGCCAGGTCCTCCGGGGTGATACGGCCCGCGGGGCGCGCGGCCCCCGCGGCCGCCTGGCGCGTGTAGATGCGGGTCACGTCCAGGCCGGGTGCACCCTTCAGCAGCTCGGGGCCGTAGAGCTGCTCCTGGGGTGAGCGCAGCGAGTAGATCAGCCGGAACGGGACCCGGCTGCCCACGGCCTGCCTGGCGCGGATCATGCACATCAGCGGCACCAGACCAGACCCTCCGGCCACCAGCAGCACCGGCTCGGGCTGCTCCGGCCGCCAGACGAACCAGCCGCCGACCGGGCCCCTCAGCTCCAGCCGGTCGCCGACCACCAGCTCGTCGACCAGGTACGGCGAGACCTCACCATCGGCGATGCGCTGCACGGTCAGCTCCACGCGCGCGCCGTCCTGCGCG
>NZ_JALDAX010000067.1 GCF_022698145.1 Streptomyces spinosisporus | reverse complement strand
GGAACGCCAGCAGCAGCTCCTGCGACGGCTCAACTCCTTCCGTGGCCTGGAGCGCTGGCGGGATGCGGTGGTGGAGCGCAACGCGCTCCGCAACGGCGCGTACGGCTGCCCTCTCGGCTCCCTGGCCGGCGAACTGGCCGATCAGGACGAGGTGGCGCGCAAGGACATCGCCCGCCACTTCGCCACCTGGGAAGGGCTCCTCGAGGCCGGACTGCTACGGATGAAGGACTCAGGAGTCCTCCGCGCAGACGCGGACGCCGCAGAGCTCGCCACCGGTCTCATGGCCGCTCTCCAAGGCGGCTACCTCCTCGCGCAGACCGCCCAGGACGTCAAACCCATGAGGATCGCTCTCGACATGGCGATCGCCCATGTCAGGGCCTATGCCGCGCCCACGCCCGACGAAGGCTCCAACGCATCCGGCAACGTGCCCGAAGGTGAAGCGCGAGGGCGCTGACCCTCGCCTCATTCCTCGCCCCCTGCCGTCGGCGGAGCTCCTCAGTTCCCTCTCCCAGATGTGCGCACCCTTCCATGAAGAGGACTATTTAGTCCGAAAAAATGGACGATCCTGA
>NZ_JALDAX010000066.1 GCF_022698145.1 Streptomyces spinosisporus | reverse complement strand
CGATCGCCAGCAGCAGCTCCTGCGACGGCTCAACTCCTTCCGCGGGCTGGAGCGCTGGCGGGATGCGGTGGTGGAGCGCAACGCGCTCCGCAACGGCGCGTACGGCTGCCCCCTTGGCTCCCTGGCCGGCGAACTGGCCGATCAGGACGAAGTGGCCCGGAAGGCCATCGCCCGCCACTTCGCCACCTGGGAGGAGCTCCTTGAGGCCGGACTGGTGCGGATGAAGGACTCGGGAGTCCTGCGCGCTGATGCGGACGCCAAAGAGCTCGCCACCGGTCTCATGGCAGCTCTTCAGGGCGGGTACCTCCTCGCGCAGACCGCTCAGGACGTCACACCCATGAGGATCGCCCTCGACATGGCGATCGCCCATGTCAGGGCCTATGCCGTGCCCGCTGAAGGCGACGATGCGGATACGTCTGAAGGGTGAGTGCAGTCCCTTCATCTGCTGGACTTTGCCGTCCTCCCGGCGGGGGTCCGGGACGTGACGGCATCGGCGAACCCGTTCGTCCGCATGTCTCATCTTTCACAGGCGCATCAGCCGTCACCGAAACGCGTCGGCCCTCTGCGCGAAAGACGCACAGCTTCGACAAGTAGAGGACTATTTAGTCCTGAAAATTGGTCGAACCTGG
>NZ_JALDAX010000065.1 GCF_022698145.1 Streptomyces spinosisporus | reverse complement strand
GCCGACCGCCTCGATGACGACGTCGGCACCGAAGCCGCCGGTCAGCTCGCGGATCGCCTCGACCGGGTCGGCCTCGCGGGAGTTGACCGTGTGCGTGGCGCCCATCTCGCGCGCCTTGGCCAACTTGCGGTCGTCGATGTCGACCGCGATGACCTTGGCGGCGCCCGCGAGGTTGGCCCCGGCGATCGCCGCGGCCCCGACGCCGCCGCAGCCGATGACGGCCACGCTGTCGCCGCGGCCGACGCCCCCGGTGTTGATCGCCGCGCCGATGCCCGCCATGACACCGCAGCCGAGCAGCCCCGCGGCGGCCGCGGACGCCTTCCGGTCGACCTTGGTGCACTGCCCGGCCGCGACGAGGGTCTTCTCGGCGAACGCGCCGATGCCCAGGGCGGGTGACAGCTCGGTGCCGTCGGTCAACGTCATCTTCTGCTCGGCGTTGTGGGTGTTGAAGCAGTACCAGGGACGGCCGCGCAGACAGGCCCGGCAACTGCCGCACACGGCACGCCAGTTGAGGATCACGAAGTCGCCCGGGGCGACATCGGTGACGCCGTCGCCCACCGACTCCACCACGCCCGCCGCCTCATGGCCGAGCAGGAAGGGGAAGTCGTCGTTGATGCCGCCCTCGCGGTAGTGCAGATCGGTGTGGCA
>NZ_JALDAX010000064.1 GCF_022698145.1 Streptomyces spinosisporus | reverse complement strand
CTCCCGGTTGTTCTGGGGGAGGAGGGAGAGGAGGTAGCGGACCTCGGCGATGCAGGTCTCTTCGTCGTCGTAGGCGAAGTGGCACACGCCGGAGGTCTCGGCGTGCACGTCGGCGCCGCCCAGGCCGTTCTGGGTGATCTCCTCGCCGGTGACCGCCTTGACCACGTCCGGGCCGGTGATGAACATCTGCGAGGTGTCACGGACCATGAACACGAAGTCGGTCAGCGCCGGCGAATAGGCGGCGCCGCCCGCGCACGGGCCCAGCATCACCGAGATCTGCGGGATGACGCCGGACGCGCGGGTGTTGCGCTGGAAGATGCCGCCGTAGCCGGCCAGCGCCGAGACGCCCTCCTGGATACGGGCGCCCGCGCCGTCGTTGAGCGACACCAGCGGGGCGCCGGCCGCGATGGCCATGTCCATGATCTTGTGGATCTTGGTGGCGTGGGCCTCACCGAGGGCGCCGCCGAAGATGCGGAAGTCATGGGCGTAGACGAAGACCGTGCGGCCCTCCACCGTGCCCCAGCCGGTGATCACACCGTCCGTGTACGGCTTCTTGGCCTCCAGGCCGAACCCGGTCGCCCGGTGCCGGCGCAGCTGCTCGACCTCCTGGAAGGAACCCGCGTCCAGCAGCAGCTCGATCCGCTCCCGCGC
>NZ_JALDAX010000063.1 GCF_022698145.1 Streptomyces spinosisporus | reverse complement strand
GCCGGGTTGGAGGAGGGGAGTTCGGTGTAGGTGCCCAGGCCGAAGGCGGGGTTCTGTTTGCGGATCTCGATCATGCGGCGGGTCCAGTGCAGCAGTGACGAGGGGGAGGACATGGAGGCCTCGACGTTGGTGACCTGGTAGCCGTAGACGGGGTCCATGATGGTGGGCAGGAACAGGCGGCCGGGGTCGCAGGAGGAGAAGCCGGCGTTGCGGTCGGGGGTCCACTGCATGGGGGTGCGCACCGCGTCGCGGTCGCCGAGCCAGATGTTGTCGCCCATGCCGATCTCGTCGCCGTAGTAGAGGATCGGGGAGCCGGGCAGGGACAGCAGCAGGGCGGTGAAGAGTTCGATCTGGTTGCGGTCGTTGTCCAGGAGGGGGGCGAGGCGGCGGCGGATGCCGATGTTGGCGCGCATGCGGGGGTCTTTGGCGTATTCGGCCCACATGTAGTCGCGTTCTTCGTCGGTGACCATCTCCAGGGTGAGTTCGTCGTGGTTGCGCAGGAAGATGCCCCACTGGCAGTTGGACGGGATGGCGGGGGTCTTGGCGAGGATCTCGGAGACGGGGTAGCGGGATTCGCGGCGGACGGCCATGAAGATGCGGGGCATGACGGGGAAGTGGAAGGCCATGTGGCATTCGTCGCCGCCGCTTTCGTAGTCGCCGAAGTAGTCGACGACGTCCTCCGGCCACTGGTTCGCCTCCGCCAGCA
>NZ_JALDAX010000062.1 GCF_022698145.1 Streptomyces spinosisporus | reverse complement strand
TCTTAGAGCTCCTAACAAGGGCGTCGGACGTGGCGGTGGGTGATCAGGCAGGTGGCGAGGCCGAGGAAGGCTTCGTGGATGTCGTCACGTCGCTCCCATCGAATCCGGAGGCGGCGAAAACCATGCAGCCAGGCGATGGTGCGCTCGACTACCCAGCGGAAGACGCCCAGGCCAGAGCCGTGCTCTTCGCCCCTTTCGGCGATGACCGGGCGGATGCCGCGCTGCCATAGCAGTCTGCGGTACTTGTCGTGGTCGTAGCCGCGGTCGGCAAGCAGGGCGTCGGGCCGGTGTCTGGGACGGCCGACGATGCCGGCGACTGCTGGGATCTTGTCGAGCAGGGGCAGTAGTTGGGTGACGTCGTTGCGGTTTCCGCCGGTCATCGACACTGCAAGCGGGATGCCCTGGGCGTCGGTGAGGACGTGGTGCTTGCTGCCCGGCCGAGCGCGGTCGACCGGGCTGGGTCCGCTTTTGGGCCCCGTCGGGCGGCCCGGACGTGGGAGGAGTCGATCACCGCCCGCGACCAGTCCAGCTTCTTTGCGGCCCGCAGCTTCCTCAGCAGCACGAGATGCAGTTCGTCCCACACGCCGGCCTCGTTCCAGGCGGCCAAGCGTCGCCAACAGGTCATGCCCGAACCGAAACCCAGCTCCTGCGGCAGGTACTCCCACTGGATGCCGGTATGCAGCACGAACAGGATCCCGCACAACGCCTGCCGGTCCGGGATTCGAGGTCTGCCCTCGACCAGCTTCGGACCTGGCTCAGGCAGCAACGGTTCGATGAGAGACCACAGTTCGTCCGAGACGATCCAGGGCCGCGACTGACGCTTTCCCACGAGCGGACCAACGACCACTCAAGCCGAAAGTCACATGATCAACAGCTTCTGTTAGGG
>NZ_JALDAX010000061.1 GCF_022698145.1 Streptomyces spinosisporus | reverse complement strand
ACCCTTTTAGCGCCGCTGTGGCCCTGAGGAGGAGACACGATGTCTGAAGGCACTGACGACAATGAATGGGGAGAGCGAACCCCCGATGCGGTCCTCCACACGGGAACCGACGAGCTGCCCGACCCGGAGGACATAGTCCTGGCGTCCGGTCATGACATCACGCCGGAGAAGCTCGAAGAGGCACGCCGCCTTCTCGACGAAGAAGGCGCTGCCGGTGTGGAGAAGCTGCTCCCGTGAAAGAGCACTGCCGCGGCGTCGGCGGGCGGCCGAACTGCGTCCGGCTTACATCGAGTTGAGGAGTTGAGATGGAGCAATGAAGGCAATTGGAGTATCCGTGCCCAGGGAGACGGAAGTCGTCGTCCTCGACCTGCCTGAACCTCGGCCGCCAGGTGCGGTCAGCTCCTCATCGACGTCGAGGCCGCGGGCGTGGGCCCCTGGGACCGACTGCTGAACACCGGCGGCTGGGATGTCGGACTGTGGCCCCCGCCGCGTTGGGCGTCGAAGGCGTCGGCCGACTGCGCGCTGTCGGCCCCGGCGTCCAGGGCATCGCCGTAGGAGACCGTGCGGTGACGCACGAGGCGCCGCTTCCGGGCGGCGGTGGCTTCTGGACTGAGAGGGTCCTCGTCGCCGCCGCCCACACGGCCCCCGTCCCCGCCACAGTGAAACCCGTCGCCCCGGCCGCACTCCCGGTCAACGGTGCACCAACCTCTACGTACGCCCCGACGCCCCACAACTCACCCACCTCACCACCGCCCTCGCCCAAGGACTACTCCACCTCACTCCCGAGCCCCTGCCCCTGACGGAGGGACCGCTCGCATTCGACCGTGGCCTCCGTAGAAAAGGACCTTGAGGTCCATTCCCATTCATGCTACGGTCCGCAGCGGTAACCTGGCCGATGTGGCGGAACAGGCACGCGGCGAAAACGGC
>NZ_JALDAX010000060.1 GCF_022698145.1 Streptomyces spinosisporus | reverse complement strand
CTCAACGACCCCTTCCACATGGTGCCGATCCAGTTGAAGAACTTCACGCCCGTGGGCACGGCGATCAGGAACGTCATGAAGGAGAAGAACGGCAGCAGCACCCCGCCGGTGACGTACATGTGGTGCGCCCACACCGTCACCGACAGGCCGGCGATGGCGATGGTGGCACCGATCAGGCCCATGTAGCCGAACATCGGCTTGCGCGAGAAGACCGGGATGACCTCACTGATGATGCCGAAGAACGGCAGCGCGATGATGTACACCTCGGGATGGCCGAAGAACCAGAACAGGTGCTGCCACAGCAATGCGCCGCCGTTGGCCGAGTCGAAGACGTGCGCGCCGAACTTGCGATCCGCCTCCAGCGCGAACAGCGCGGCGGCCAGCACGGGGAAGGCCAGCAGCACCAGCACCGCGGTCAGCAGCACGTTCCAGGTGAAGATCGGCATGCGGAACATGGTCATGCCCGGCGCGCGCATGCAGATGATGGTGGTGATGAAGTTGACCGAGCCGAGGATGGTGCCGAAGCCGGAGAAGGCCAGACCCATGATCCACAGGTCGCCGCCGACGCCGGGCGAGTGGACCGCGTCGGACAGCGGGGCGTAGGCGAACCAGCCGAAGTCGGCCGCGCCGGACGGGGTCAAAAAGCCGCCGACCGCGATCAGCGAGCCGAACAGGTACAGCCAGTAGGCGAACATGTTCAGCCGCGGGAACGCCACGTCCGGGGCGCCGATCTGCAGCGGCATGATCCAGTTCGTGAAGCCGGCGAACAGCGGGGTGGCGAACATCAGCAGCATGATCGTGCCGTGCATCGTGAACGCCTGGTTGAACTGCTCGTTCGACATGATCTGCAGACCCGGCCGAGCCAGCTCGGCGCGCATCAGCAGCGCCATCACGCCACCGATCAGGAAGAACGCGAACGACGTGACGAGATACAGCGTCCCGATCGTCTTGTGGTCAGTGGTCGTCAGCCACTT
>NZ_JALDAX010000006.1 GCF_022698145.1 Streptomyces spinosisporus | reverse complement strand
GGGGGGGCGAGGGGGGCGGTGGCGGTGCCGGGGAGCGGCGTGGCTGGTGGGGCGGTGTGGGATAGGGGGTGGGTGGGGGGGGGGGTGGGGGGGTTGGGTGCTCGGGTGTCAGTGGTGGGGGTTGGTGGGTGGGTGGCGGGTGGCGAGGAGGAGGGAGATGTCGTCGGGGCGGTGGGTGGTGTGGCGGGCCAGGGCGGTGAGGCGGTCGGCCATGCCGGCGAGGGTGCGGCGGCTCGGGCGGGTGGCGGGGGCGCCGACCTTTGACAGGGCGACGCGCAGGGCGGTGATGCCGTCGTCGATGTCGACGCCGGGGCGTTCCACGAGCCCGTCCGTGTAGAGGGCGAGGACGGCGCCGGGCTCGATGTGGAGTTCGGCGACGGGGTAGTGGGCGTGCGGATCCACTCCGAGTACGACGCCGCCGGGCAGATCCAGCACCTCGGTGTGCCCGTCCGGCTGCCGCAGCAGCGGCGGCGGATGTCCGGCCCGGGCCACCCGTGCCTGACCGGAGGCCGGGTCCAGCCGGATGTAGCAGCAGCTCGCGAACTGGCCGGGGTCGAGGTCGATGAGCAGATGGTTGGTACCGCTCATCACCTCGTCCGGCGCCCGGTCGCCGAGCGCGAACGCCCTTACCGCACTGCGCAGTTGACCCATGGTGGCCGCCGCCTGCACACCGTGCCCCTGCACGTCGCCGATGACCAGCGCCAGCCCGTCGCCCGCCTCGACGACGTCGTACCAGTCACCGCCCACCTCCATGCCCTGGGTGCCGGGCAGATACCGCCCGGTGGCCTCCACCTGCGGGTGCACCGACAGCCGGCGGGGCAGCAGCGCCTGCTGCAGCCCCCGCGCGAGCGCCGCCTCGGTCTCGTAGCGCTGGGCCTTCTCCATCGCGTGCGCGATCAGGCCCGCGAGCGCGGTGAGCACCGTGCGCTCCTCGGTGCTGAAGCTGCGGGAGCGGTCGAAGCCGAGGATGCAGGAGCCGACCGGACGCCCGGAGGCGATCAGCGGCAGGAACGCGCGCGCCCCCTCGTTCGCGTCCAGCGCGATCCCCGGGTACGCCTCCTCCAGCTGCCTCATCGAGTCGAAGAAGATCGGCCGGCCCGTGGTCAGGGTCTCCACCCCGGGCAGCCGGGCGTCCAGGCCCACTCCCTCGAAGGGCGCGAGGAACCCCTTCGGGAAGCCGTTCTCCCAGGCCAGATACAGATGGCGGTCCTGCACCAGATAGATGGCGAGCCGGCGTCCGCCGAACGCCGGCAGCACCTCCCGCGTGACCACGGCCGCCACCTGACGCGCGGTGACCGCCTCGGTGAGCGCGATGGCGAGCACGATGGGCCGGTACAGCGGGGCCATGGACGGGCTCGCGGGTGGCGGGGAGGGGGGTGGGCCGGTCGGCGACACGGCTGTGGCCGACTCGGAGTCCGACTCCGACAGCCCCACCCCCGGCTGTGACGCGAGTTCCCCGGCCTCCGTCACACGGCTCGCCGGACGGAACACGCACGTCAGAACGTCAGGCCCTGGATAGACGCACACATCGAGCCGGTCACCTTCGTACGTGCCCGGATCGCGCTCCCCGCCGGTGGGAACCGGCCGCTCCACATGGAAGCGCACCGGGTCGGGGCAGAGCAGCGCGCTGCGCAGATGGTCCTCCACGGCGGGCTGGTTCAGCCAGGGCACGCCGTCCCAGAGCGAGTGGCTGAGCAGCTGGGTGCGGGAACGCCGCAGCAGCTGGCCGGCGCGCGGGTTGGCGTAGAGGATCAGCCCGAGCCGGTCCAGGCAGAGCACCCCCTCGGGCAGCAGGTCGGCGGCGGCGTCGGCGGCCGCGCCGGGACCTGGATCGACGACGAAGCCGCGCACGGGATGTGCGCCGGAGGGGGTGCCGGGCGGGGACGGGGAGGCGTACGGGCTCCACAGTTCGACGAGCCGCAGGGCGCCGTCCTCGGACCGTACGTACAGGGGCAGCGGGGGTGGTCTGCCGCCTGCCGTCTCGCGCAGCGCGGTCAACACTCGCTGCGCCTCGGCGGGGGCTACGGCGTCCGCGAGCGCCTGCACGGACGTGGCGAACTCGTCCGCGGGCACCCCGAGCAGCGCGGGCAGCCGCTCGTCCGCCGTCACGACGTCCGTCACCGGGTCCCAGGCGAAACCCCCGGCGCGCCCCGCGGGCGGGCGGGCGCCCGGCGGCCGTACGCACACGGGCTCGCCGTCCCAGGCGACCGACGACCTGCCGCCGTCCTCCAGGCGCCGCAGCGACGCGCCCAGGTCCTCGGCCAGTCGCACCATACGGTCGCGGTGGTGCAGCAGTTCGGTCGCGTCCGTAGCGGAGGGGCACAGCACGGTCAGCACGCCGAAGGTCGTCGTACCGGCCACGACCGGGACGTACAGCGAGCCGAACTGGAACGGCAGACCCGCCGCGAACTGGGGATAGCGGCGCATCGTTTCCGTGGCGTTCGGCAGGACGACCTGGAGGCCGAGCCGGTAGGCGTCTGCCACCGGGAACGGCCGGTCCACATGCATCCGCCACCACGGCCGGAACAGCGGGCCCGGAAGTCCCGTGAGCACCGCCAGGCGCAGCAGACCGGGCGTGCCGGAGCGCAGATAGACCCCTCCCGCATGGCCTCGGGTCGCTCCGACCGCCTCCGTGGAGACGTCGATCAGCAGCGAGGCCAGCTGACCGGGCATCCGGTGTGCGTCCTCCGCGCTCCCACTCATCGGCCCTACCTCGTCCATGCCCGCCGCCCGACGGGTGACACAGCAAGAATGCGCCACGAGGGGGCCCGGGCGCACCTGGGCGGACGCAGCCCGCAGGAGAATCACGCCTCCCGGCATCGCACGGGTGCGCCGCCATGGCCGCGGACCGAGACCTCACCTCCGGCACGGAGCACCGGGGCGTGACCGGGCTTCCGGGCGGGCGTCGCGAACCCGGGGTGCGGTTGATCAGTGCGGAGCGTGATCCAACCTTCTGGGGCATGACCGGGTCCGTCGGGCGTGGCGAACCGTTCCGGATGTGATCGCCCCCTCTGGAGCGTGACCGCACCCACAACAACCCCCACCCCCCAACACCAACCAACACCCAAGCAACACCCCGGTGTTCCAAGTCACGGCTTGGCCAACTCCTCCCCGTGCATTGGCCGCATGTTCATCAGCAGCCCCTGACGGGCCCCGTCGTCCCGGGCGGAGAGTGATCGACGGCCCGCGACCCCCCCGGCGGGCCGGCCCTCACTCCGCAGAGCTCGTTTCGCTCAAGAAGGGGCAATCATGGCCGAGTTGACACGCCGTAGACTCCTGGGTTCGGCCGCCGGTGCGCTGGGCGGTGCCGCGGCCCTCTCCCTCCTGCCGCCGAGCGTCCAGAAGGCCGTCGCCGCCGAGCCGCCGAAGAACGGCTCGCTGCGCGACATCGAGCACGTCGTCATGCTGATGCAGGAGAACCGGTCCTTCGACCACTACTTCGGCACCCTCTCGGGTGTCCGCGGCTTCGGCGACCAGCACGCGCTCAGGCTCGACAACGGGCGATCCGTCTTCTACCAGCCCGACTCCGTGAACCCGAAGGGCTATCTCCTGCCCTTCCACCTCGACACGCACAAGTCCAGCGCACAGGCGATCCCCTCCACCAGCCACGCCTGGTCCGTGCAGCACCAGGCCTGGAACGGCGGCAGGATGGACCAGTGGCTGCCGGCCCACCGCAAGGCCGACGGCGTCAACGGCCCCTACGTCATGGGCTATTACACGCGCGAGGACATACCGTTCCAGTTCGCGCTCGCCGAGACCTTCACCATCTGCGACAACTACTACTGCTCCGTCTTCGGCCCCACCTGGCCCAACCGCCTGATGTGGATGACCGGTTCGATCGACCCGGGCGGCACCCAGGGCGGCCCGATCATCAGCAACGTCGCGCCGACGCCGTACCGCTGGACGACGTACGCCGAGCGTCTCCAGGCCGCGGGCGTCAGCTGGAAGGTGTATCAGCAGGACGACGACTACGGCTGCAACATGCTGGAGCAGTTCGCGACGTTCAAGAACGCGCAGCCCGGCTCCGACCTGTATGAGCGCGGCGTACGCCCGCAGCCCGAGGGCACCTTCGAGGACGACGCCCGCAACGACCGGCTGCCGGCGGTCAGCTGGATCATGCCGACCAGCTACCAGTCCGAGCACCCCGACTACCTGCCCGCCGCGGGCGCCGACTTCGTCGCCTCGAAGATCGAGGCGATCGCCGCCAACCCCAAGGTGTGGCGCAAGACGGCGTTCATCCTCAACTACGACGAGAACGACGGCCTGTTCGACCACGTGGCGCCGCCGACGCCGCCCGCGGGGACGCCCGACGAGGTCATCCAGGGGCTCCCGATCGGCGGCGGGTTCCGGGTCCCGGCGATCATCATCTCGCCCTGGACCGTGGGCGGTTGGGTCGCCTCGGAGGCCTTCGACCACACCTCCGCGCTGCAGTTCCTGGAGCGCTTCACAGGGGTCGAGGAGCCCAACGTCAGCGACTGGCGGCGCGAGACCTTCGGCGACTTCACGACGGCCTTCCGCTTCCGAGACGCCCGCCCGCGCTCGCCGCGCCTGCCCGACGACACGGCGGAGCAGCTGGAGAAGGCGAAGGAGGAGGTGGCGACCCTCCCCAAGCCCACGCTTCCCGGGGCCGACCAGAAGTTCCCGCACCAGGAGCGGGGCCGCCGACCGCACGTGTGACACCGGCGCGAGGGCCCGGGCCCAACGCCCGGGCCCTCACCCGCACGGCAAGGGCCCGCGCCCGCACCCACACTCTTGTGGGAGCGCTCCCAAAGGGGCGACGATGCTGCGATGACTCCGACTCCCGCCATCCGCCCGTACCGCCCCGACGACCGCGCGGCCCTCGACGACATCTGCATCCGCACCGCGCACAACGGCCAGGACAGCAGGCCCGTCTACGCCGACCCCACCATCTTCCCGACGATCTTCGCGGCTCCGTACGTCCACCTGGAACCGGAGCTGGCCTTCGTCCTCGACGACGGAGAGGGTGAGGCGGTCGGCTACGTCCTCGGCACCGCCGACACACCCCGCTTCGTCGAGGCCTTCCGCTCGAAGTGGCTGCCCCTGGTCGCGGACCGCTACCCGGAGCCCGCCGGACCGCCGCGCACCCCGGACGAGGCCATGATCCCGCTCCTCCACGAACCGGAGCGGATGATCGTCCCCGAGGTCGCCGCGCACCCGGCCCATCTGCACATCGATCTGCTCCCCGCCTGGCAGGGCCGCGGTCACGGCCGTGCCCTGATGCGCACCCTCCTCGCGGCCCTGCACGACCGGGGTGTGCCCGCCGTGCACCTGTGCATGGTCACGGCCAACACCCCGGCCAGGGCCTTCTACGACCGTCTCGGCTTCCACGAGATCGATGTGCCGGACCCCGGCCCGGTCACCTATCTCGGCCGTACGACAGGGGAGTTGGAGACGCTGTGACGACCACGAGCTCCCACTCCCGTCTCAGATCCAGGTGTCCAGCCACATCCGGGCGTGCCAGTCGGAGTACGGGATCGTCGTGCCCGTGTAGATCGGATAGAAGTAGATGAAGTTCCACACGATCAGCAGCACCAGCACGCCCGCGCTCACCGCTCCGACCAGCCGGCGCCGCTCGTTCGCGCCGGACGGCCCGAGCAGGGCGCCCACCATCATGGCCACGGCCAGACAGAGGTACGGCACGAAGGCGACGGCGTAGAACGAGAAGATCGTGCGGTCCTGGTAGTTGAACCAGGGGAGATACCCGGCGGCCACCGCGCACAGGATCGCGCCCGCACGCCAGTCCCGGCGCAGCGCCCACCGGAACAGGAGGTAGACCACGGCGGCGCAGGCCGCCCACCACAGCAGCGGGGTGCCCAGGCCGAGGATCTCCTGCGAGCAGCCGGAGGCCGCGTGGCAGCCCTGCTCCCCGGACTTGGGCGACTCGTAGTAGAAGGCCACGGGCCGCCCCTGGACCAGCCAGCTCCAGGGGTTGGACTGGTAGCGGTGCGGGGTGTGCAGGCCGATGTTGAACTCGTAGACGGCATGCTCGTAGTGCCACAGGCTGCGCAGCGGAGCGGGGATCCACGACCAGGTGCCGCCGCGGCCGTCCGCCCAGTGGCGGCCGTAGCCCTTGTCGGAGAGGAACCAGCCGGTCCAGGTCGCCAGGTACGTCAGCACGGCGACCGGGACCAGGGAGAGCACCGACCAGCCGAAGTCCTTGCGCAGTACGGCCTGGTAGGGGCGGTGGGCGCCCGCCACGCGGCGGGAGCCGACGTCCCACAGAAGGGTCAGGGCGGTGAAGAAGACGAGGAAGTACAGGCCGTTCCACTTGCTCGCGGCGGCCAGCCCCAGCAGGACTCCGGCCGCGAGCCGCCAGGGACGCGGGCCGAGACCGACCCGCTCACCGGTGTGCTCGTCGGGCCGTGCGAAGCCGTCCTCGCCGACGGGCAGGGCTGCCGCGAGGCGGGCCCGCGCCCGGTCCCGGTCGATGAGCAGACAGCCGAAGGCCGCGAGCGCGAAGAACATGACCACCAGGTCGAGCAGGGCGGTGCGGCTCATCACGAAGTGCAGACCGTCCACCGCGAGCAGTGCTCCGGCCAGACAGCCCAGCAGCGTCGAGCGGAACAGCCGGCGTCCTATTCGGCACAGCATGAGCACCGACAGCGTGCCGAGCAGGGCCGTCATGAACCGCCAGCCGACCGGGTCGAGGCCGAACAACTGCTCCCCGACGGCGATCACCCACTTGCCCATCGGCGGGTGCGCGACGAAGCTGCCGGTGTCGGAGAGCGGGATCACCTGCGGGTGCGCCAGGATCTGCGGATCGGCGACCTTGCGGTCGGGCCAGCTGCCCTCGTAGCCGAGCCGGAGCATCGACCAGGCGTCCTTGGCGTAGAACGTCTCGTCGAAGACCACGGCGCGCGGGCTGCCGAGCCGCCAGAACCGGAGCACTCCGGCGAGCACGGCGACGAGGACCGGGCCCACCCAGCCCATGGATCCCGCGACGCGCCGGGCCAGGTCCGGCCCCAGGCCCAGCGTTCGCCAGACACGGGTGCCCGGTTCGGGGAAAGCGGGAGCCAGGTGCTCGCGGGTGTCGGTGCGTGAGGCCGGCGTATAGCCGAACCGGCGCAGGCGCTGTGCCCAGGAGGTGGCCGCGGGCTGCGCGGCGCGGCGGGCGTCCTCGTCGGTGCCGGCCCGTGTGGGGGTGTCACTCGTCACCGGTTCATCGTAGGGAACGCCTGTACGGCTCCCGGACGGCCGTCGGGGATCAACCGGGCGAGGGCGAGGGCGAGGGCGCGGGCAGCAGGCCGACGGCCTCGGCGGCCGGCCAGAACCCGGACGGGACCGGGGTCGCACAGCCGGATGCCCGACCGCCAGGCACGGTCGAGGACGGCGGTGGCGTCCCGGTCGGTGACGGGCGTGAACAGCCCGCCCAGTGACGCGAGGCCCAGGCCGAGACGGCTGACGCGCAGCCCGGTGCGGCCCGGCGGCACCGGCTCGTCGGCCCTCATGGCGACCTCCCGGGGCGGCCGTCGTCCACGCAGTGGTGGCATACGACGGCCGCCGTTCAGCATGCCGGGAGGTCGGGGGTTCGCAACCCGGCCGGGCTCAGCTCACTCGGGCAAAGTGGCCGGGTTCGTCGCCCATTGGGTGTTCGGCTGTTCCGCGAGCCGGAAGTCGAGCCGTCCGCCGGAGAGGGGCAGGCCCGGGCCGGTCCACGACCGGTCGAGGGTGCGGCCACCGAGGCGTACGGCGTCGACGTAGATGTGGGTGTCGTCGGCGTCCGGTGCCGTGATCACGATGTCCTTGCGGCCCGGCCGGTCGATCACGGCCGAGGGGAAGACCGGTGCGCCCAGCAGCATGCGCGCGGTGCCCGGTGTCTGCGGGTAGATGCCGAGCGCGGAGAAGACGTACCAGGCGGACATGGTGCCCAGGTCGTCGTTGCCGGGCAGGCCCGAGGGCCCGGTGCCGTACACGGTGTCGACGATCTGCCGCACGGTCGCCTGCGTCTTCCAGGGCTGTCCCAGGGCGTTGTAGAGCCAAGGCGCGTGGATTCCGGGCTCGTTGGTGGGGTCGTAGCGCAGCGCGTCGCCGCCCCGCACCGACCAGGAGCCGTCGGCCTTGTGGAAGAAGCCGTCGAGCCGGTCGGCCCCCGCCTCACGTCCGCCCATCGCGTCGGCGAGGCCCTGGACGTCCTGCGGCACCATCCAGGTGTACGTCGCGCTCGTGCCCTGTGCGAAGCCGAGGTCGCTGCCCGGGCTGAACGGCGTCACCCACGAACCGTCGAGCTTGCGGGCCTGGATGTACCCGGTGTCCGGGTTGAAGACGTTGCGCCAGTAACCGCCGCGCTCGCTGAAGACCTTGGCCTCGGTGTCCCGCCCCAGCAGCTTCGCCCACTGGGCGAGCGCGGAGTCGGCGACGGCGTCCTCCAGGGTCTCGGCGGCCCCGCCCCAGCAGTGGCACACGTCCTGGGCTGCGTAGTGGGAACTCAAGTACTGGGCCAGATTGGGGCGTTGACCGACGCACTGGCCGGGGCAGCCGGCGTCCGAGAGTCCGTCGGGGTTGGGCACCGTGGCCTGCCGGACCAGGGAGTCGAAGGCGCCCTTGTAGTCGAAGTTGCGCACCCCCATGGCGTAGAAGGTGGCCAGGGTCGCCGCCGAGGGGTCGCCGGTCATGACGTGGGTGGCGCCGCTGATGTGCACCCAGCGGTCCCACACTCCGCCGTTCTGCTGGGCGAAGTTGTAGAGGGACTGGGCGAAGTCGCCCGCCACGGTGGGCTTGAGCAGGGCGAGCAGCTGGATCTGGGCCCGGTACTGGTCCCAGCCCGAGAAGTTGCTGTACTGCGCGCGCTGTCCGCGGGCCAGCCGGTGGACGGCCTGGTCCATGCCCCAGTAGCGGCCGTCGGTGTCGCTGATCAGGTTGGGCTGCATCAGGGAGTGATAGAGCGCCGTGTAGAAGGTCTGGCGGCGGGCCGCGCTGCCGCCCCGCACGCGGACCACGTCCAGTTCACGGTCCCAGGCCCGCGCTCCCGCCTCGGCGACCTGCGCGACGCTCGCGTGCGCCGGGATCTCCTCGCGCAGATTGGCCTCGGCGCCCTTCTGACTGACGTAGGAGATGCCGATCCGCATGTGGACATCGTTGTCAGCGCTGGTGTCGAAGCCGACCCAGCCGCCGGAGCCGCGCCCGGCCCGGTCCGCGCCCGTCGCATAGCCCTCCCCGCCGGAGGCGGAGGTCGAGCCGGGGGAGACGGTCGCGTCCTTCCAGGTGCCGGTCGAGGAGAAGGCACGGTCGAAGGAGGCGCTGAAGTACAGCTTGTAGTAGCTCTTGCGGTTGTTGACCCCGCCGTTGGCGCGGCGCCCGCAGAACGCGCCGGTCAGCACCCAGCCGGTCACCTTGCGGTGCGCGGCGTCGATGTCGACGTGCGCATCCTCGCTGCCGTTCAGGGAGTTGGAGACACGGAAGAGCAGATTGGCCGGACGGTCGTCCGGGAAGCTGAAGTCGGCGACGCCCGCGCGCTCGCTGACCGCGAGGTCGGCCTTGGCGCCGGACGCGAGGCCGAGGGTGTAGCGGCCCGGCGTCGCCTTCTCGTCGGCGTGCGAGAAGTTGGACGCGTAGACGGCGTCCTTGGTGTCCGCCGACGGCGAGGACGTGACATCGCCGACGAACGGCATGATCGGTACGTCCCCTGCCGCGCCGGGGTTGCAGCCGGCGCCGTTGACATGGGTGAGGCTCAGACCGCGGATGCGGGTGGCGTTGTACTCGTAGCCGTTGGCCGCCCCGGTGCTCGTCTGGTCCCCGGTGGTGCTGGTCGGCGACCAGCCGATCATCCCGTACGGCAGGGTGGCGCCGGGATAGGTGTTGCCGCCGCCGGAGGAGCCGATCAGGGGGTCGACGAGCGAGGACGGACGCTCGGCGGCGTCGGCCCCCACGGACGGGAACGGAACGCTCAGGGCCACGGCCGTGGCCAGGAGGACCGCCGCGGATCTTGCACCGGATCGCCGTGCTGCGCGCAGCCGTTGAAGGCGCATGCGTGAGCCTTTCGATGACGGGACGTGGGCCCGGAAGGCTTCCGGGCCGCGCGCCAGACTAGGAGCCCGTCGGATGAAAGGGGAGCGCCCGTGGGGTCGTTGTGGTGAAGGCGGGGTGAACGGTGCCGGTACTCAGCTCTGAGCCGTCAGCTGAAAACTCTGTGCCGCCGAGCCGTCGCAGGTGCGCTGGGTGAGCCGGAGACCGTCGGCCGCCGTCGCGGCCGCGCTCAGACATCTGCCGCTGTGCCGGGCGACGAAGTGATAGCGCCCGGCGGCCTCCCGCACGGGCTGCCACTGCTGGTTCTGTCCGCCGGAGTACGACCACAGCTGCACCGGTGCGTTGTCCGCCGTGGAGCGGTCGGTGACGTCGAGGACCTGCTGCGGGTTGCCGCGTGCGGAGACGCGGACGTAGCCGCTGTCCGTGGTGCGGAACTGGTACTGCTGCGCGGTGGTGCCGTTGCACGCGTACTGCTGGATGGCCGTGCCGTTGGCGGTGGCCGCCGCCTTGGCGTCCACGCAGGTGCCGTTGGCGGTGTTGCGCACCGTGTACCAGGCGGTCTCGGAGATCGAGTCGGCCGGGGGCTGGGTGGAGTCCGCGCCGCCCAGCCATTTCAGACCGTCGAGCAGGAAGCGGTTCTGGGTCGCGCTGGCGAAGGTCGACGACAGGGTGGTGTTGGTGTCGTAGTCCATCGCGTTGTGGCCGAAGTTGGCGTACAGCATGCGGTACTTCGTGTTGGTCCACAGGATCGGGTAGTAGCCGTCGTACCAGGTCTGGTTGGGGTCGGTGCCGAGCGGGAAGCTGCTGGGGTCGACCGAGGCGAGGATCTTGATGTCGGGGTTCTTGCGCAGGTCGTTCGACCAGCTGTACCACTCGCTCACGGACGAGGTGAAGGTGTCCGGCAGGTTCTTGGTCGCGGGGTTGGTGTGGTCCTCGACCTTCAGGACCGCGGTGGTCGGACCCCAGGTGTTGGAGACGAAGTTGCCGCTGCCGAGGAACTGGTTGTGGTACCAGTCCCAGCTCTGCGCGTCGGTGGTGAAGGCGGAGACGTGGAAGCCCATCCAGGCGCCGCCGCCGCGCATGTAGCTCTCGAATCCGGTGCGTTGGGCGGCGGTCTGCGGCAGGTCGTCGAGGAACAGCACGACCTGGTACTGGTTGACGCCGCCGTTCGCGAGCAGGTCCCAGTTGTTGCTGGCCGTGTAGGTGAAGCCGTTCTGCGCGGCCTGCTCGGGGAACCACTCGTTGGCCTCGTGGACGAAGCTGATGTGCGCCGCGTCGTAGGTGCCGTTGTAGAGGGCGAGCACCTTGAACGGCTGGGCGGCCGCGTGGGCGCGGGGGACACTCAGCGCGGTCAGCAGGATCGCCAGCAGGGCGAGGATGCGGAGGGTGCCGGATCTTATGGCGTGCATCGGGTGATGCCTCCTCTCCGGGGCCGGCCCGGGTTCAGGTCCGGGCCGGCCGCGGGTCAGGGTCCGGTTCGGGGATACGGGTCAGGTCCCGGTTCAGGGATAGCTGACGAGATCGGCCACGTTGGTGGACGAGTTGGACGGCCCGCCGCGGTCGTTGACGACGTGGCGGATGGTGCCCGTGCCGCCGAGCGAGACGGTCACCATGTCGGTGAAGCGGACGTCCGGCTTGTTCGGTGCCTCGATGGCGTGCTCGGCCGTCACGCTCGGGTTGGCGTTGAAGAAGCAGTAGCTGCCGAAGCCGTAGACCTGGTGGCTGGTGACGGAGTCGGCGACCTTGTAGGCGGCGTAGCCCTCGGTGGAGCCGTTCATCCAGGCGGCCTGGTCCGGCGGGTCGTAGGGCATCTCGTTCTGGTAGAAGTACGTGCGGCCGCCGTTGCCGTTCCAGATGGTCTGGTGCTTCTGGTAGTGCTCGACGAAGAGGCCGTACATCGTCACGTCGTCGCCGTCGACGACGAGCCCGGTGTCCGCGGTGTTGGTGTTCCAGCCGACCCCGTCGCCGTGGTCGGCGCGCCAGATCCACAGATGGTCGCCGATGACGTCGTCGCTGTTGACCGTCAGGCTGGTGGTCGCCTTGCCGACGCCCGCGCCGCCGACGCGGAAGAACACGTCGTGCAGGGAGCTCGGATCGCCGCTGTGATCCGCGGACGAACCGCTCGGGCCCATCTCCAGCAGCTGCTCGGAGTTGGTGGTGCCGGCGTCGATGAGCAGCCCGGCGAGCTGGACGCCGCTGACGTCGGCGACGGTCATGGCGGTGATGCCGTTGTCCGGGACGAGCGTGGCCAGCCCGAGGCCCAGGACCACGGTGTCCGGTTTGGTGACCTTCAGGGTCTGGTCGAGGTGGTAGACGCCCGGGGTGACCAGCAGGTGCTTGCCCGCCGCGAGCGCGTCGTTCATCTGGGCGGCGGTGGCGCCGGGCTTGACGACGAAGAAGTCCGACAGGGGCAGCGACGTTCCCTCGGGCGTGCCCGAACCCCAGCTGACACCGCTGGAGTTGGTCCGTGCCGCGGGCACGAACACCTTCCAGGCGCTGTCGGAGTCGACGTACAGGAACGGCTTCTCACGGGTCACCGGGCTCTTGTCGACCGTCGTGTACGGCGGCTGGGGGAAGCTGGTGGCGGGCACGCCCTGGCTGCCGACGAAGACCATGTTCCAGTTGGAGCCGGTCCAGCTGCCCAGCTGGGAGTTGCGGGTCAGCCACTGCTGCTGTGAGCCCGAGCGGACCTGGCCGTCGACCTTGGTGTCGGCCATGTACCCGCCGCTGGACCAACCCCCGTCGTCCAGCGCGAGGTTGCCGCGCAGATGCATCCGGCGGTACGGCGCCGCCTGCGAGACCGCCCAGCGGTCCGTGCCGGAGGCCGGGGTGACCGAGAGGTTCTCCGCCGAACGCCAGAAGTTCTGGGTGGCGTTGCCCTGGAACCAGTCGGCCTCGGCGTGCACCGCGCCCTTGATGTTCACGTCGTCGGGGGACAGGCCGAGACCGGCGACCTGGGTGTAGAACCCCACGTTGGCGTCGGCGTCGTAGGTGCCCGGCTTGAAGAGGAACGCCTTGCGGGCGGTGCCGAACTGGTTCTTCTCCTGCTCCTTGAACGTGCTGTCCAGGCTGTTCTGGATCGTGTCGGCGGGGGTCGACGGGTCGAAGACGGTGACGTTCGGGCCCAGGTCGGGGTCGGTCGCCGCCGCCTGCGCGCCCTGGGTGAGGTGCGGCAGGACGACGGCGGCACCGGACCCGGTGGCGGCGAGGACCAGAGCGGTCAGCAGAATCCGCAGACGGCGGCTTCCGGCGTGTCTCTTGCTTCTGAACACGGCTGTCTCTCTTGGGGTGTGGGGGGTGGCAACTGGGAGGGACCGCAGCGGAGTTGAGCGGGCGGTGCAGTTCAGCCGGTGTACTGCGCGAAGACGCTCGTGTACTCCCAGTCCTTCTGGTCGACGCCGGAGCAGCTGTCGGCGCTGCCTCCGGTGCAGGGGCGGTCGCGGTTGGCGGACCAGAAGGTGAGCCGGGCCAGGTGGTGCTGCTGGGAGTAGCCGAGGATCGTCCTGAAGTCGTCGACGGTGACGGTCTCGTTGTTGTCGGTGATGCCGTTCATCGACGAGATGCCCATGTCGCGGTAGGCCTGGTCGTCGCTGTAGCCGTAGGCGCTCTTGAGGGCGTTCTTGAGGCCTTCGGCGGCCTGGGTGGTGAGGGTGCCCATGTTCTGGCCGGCGCCGCCGAAGTCGAACGGCATGATCGCCCAGGCGTCGACCGACAGGCCGGAGTCGGCGGCGCGGTTGATGAGGCTGGTGTCGGGTCCGTTCTGGCCGGTGCCGATGGTGATGTAGACCTTCAGGCCGTCGTTGTTCGCCTTGATGGTCTTCAGGGCGTCGACGGTGCGCTGCTGGACGGTGGGGTCGCTGTAGGCGTCGGCCTCGATGTCGATGTCGATCGCCTTGAGGCCGTAGGCGTCGATGACCTTCTGGTAGGCGCCGGCGAGTGCGTCGGCGCTGGAGCAGGAGCTTTCCAGCTTGTTGCCGCTGTAGCCGCCGAAGGACGGGATGACGTCGCCGCCGTTCGCGCGCACGGTGTCGATGGTCTGCTGGTCGACGCCGCCGCTGAGCGGACGGCTGCCGTCCCATTGCGGGTTGCAGGTGCCGTTGCTGAGGACGAAGGCGAGGGTGAACCACTTGACGCCGGTGGCGTCGGTGATGGTGCTCGGGTTCGGCGGGTCGCCCCAGCCGTTGTAGAGGTAGGGCGCCACGGCCATGGGCGCGGGCTCGGCGGCTCCGGCGGGACGGGCGTTGAGTGTCGCGGCGGAGAGCGCGACCAGAGCCACGGCGAGGCCGCCGCGCAACGCGGCCGCTTTGGTGGGGGACTTGAAGGTCATGAGTGGGGTCACAGCCTTTCGGCAGCAGCGGACGGTGGGGGGAGCACTCCCAGACGTGCAAGGCGTTCATGTGGGTGAACCTTGGGCGTGCTTGTGAAGCTGCGTGACCCGGAACCTAAAGGTCTGAACCAGACACGTCAAGAGATGAAGCAGGCGTTCGTCGCGAAGAGTTGGGGCGTACACGGCATGAAGACGGCCGTGCCGCCCACCTGACGCGTGTCGAGTGCGGTGCTCGGTGAGGCGGACGCGGTGTTCAAGAAATAGCGGTGTCCCTTACGCGGTGCGCAGGGTCCGCTTCGCCAGTTCGAAGGCGGGCAGCATCGCCCGGTGTTCCTCGGCGTCCAGTCCCCCGAGGTGCACGACGACCGGCCCCCGCGCGGTGGTGACGGCGAGGGCACGCTCCGGTTTGGTCTCGTCCAGGAGCTCGCTCGTGTACTCGTACGACACCTCTACGCCGTTAAGGCCGCCCGCCTTCACCTCGCGGTACTCGGCGTGGCTCGCACCGTCCTCGGCCGCCACGAAGGCCTTCAGCACGGTGCGTGCGTCGTCGTCGCCGGGCTTGCCGGTCCAGACGCGCAGGAAGCCGATGTTGCCCGCCGGTTTGGCGTCGACCTCGCACGCGGCGGTGACCGGGCCCTGGCGCAGAAGGGCGTCGGAGGCCGCCCCCGCGTCGACGGCCTCGGCCTTCCAGCCCTTCGCGATGTCGAACGTGACGGGAAGCTCGCAGGCCGAGCCGGACGCCCCGATCGTCCCGCCCCGCTCGGCCACGGCACCGCTCCCGGCCGACGCCTCGGATGCCGTGTCCGACGCCTCGGACGTCGCGCCCGGCGCCGACGAGGTCGCCCGGGTCTCCCCGTCCGACGCCTGGCTGCAGCCCGCCAACACCCCGGCCAGCAGAGCCACTTGGACCATCCTCCGCCGTGCCGTCCCCGCCCCGACCAGCATCGCGCCGTCTCCTTCCGACCAGGCGCGACACCATATCCGAGAGCCCGCCGAGGATCCGACTGGCAGGATGAACCGGTGACCTCACTGACCTTCGACGACTACTGTCAGGCGATCGTCTCCCAGACCGATCTGCTCAGCCGCCGTATCCGAGGGGCGGACACGGCCACCCCGGTGCCCACCTGCCCGGGCTGGGACCTCGGCCGGCTGCTGCGGCACGTGGGCGGGGACCACCGGTGGGCGGAGGAGGTCGTACGGACACGATCCGTCGAACCCGTCCCCGCCGACCCCGTCGACGACCCGGCCGTCTACGCCCACCTGGACGGCGACGCACTGGTCGACTGGCTCGGTGAAGGCGCCGAGGCCCTTGCCGCCGCCCTCCGCGCCGCCGGACCCGGCACCCGGGTCTGGACACCGGCGCACGAACGCTCCACCGCGCTGTTCTGGGCCCGGCGCATGACCCACGAGACCGCGCTCCACCGCGCCGACGCGCTCCTTGCGACCGGCGCGGAGTTCACCCTCGACAGCGCTCTGGCGCTGGACGCGGTGGAGGAGTGGCTGGAGTTCTCGACCGTCCCCGAGGCGTACGAGCCCACCCCGGAGGCGCCCGGATTGCTCGCCCCGGACCGGACCCTGCACTTCGAGGCCGACGGTGCCGGCCAGTGGCTCGTCGACCTCACCGGCGAACAGCCCACTTGGCAGCCCTGGCAGCAGGGCACCGCCGACGCCGCCGCGACCGTCCGCGGCCCGCTGACGGACCTCCTTCTGTTCCTCTACCGCCGCCCCGCGCCCGCGGTGGAGACCCGGGGGGACAAGGACCTGCTGGAACTGTGGTTGAGGCGGACGGGGTTCTGGCTGGAGGCGTAAGCGCGCGGCGCCTCCGGGCTCGGTGGTGGACGACCTCGGCCGTAGGCCTTCACGTCTTCGCGCCCTTGCGTCCCCGCACCGCCCAAGCGCGCGCCCGCAACGCGATCGAGCCGTCCGCTCCTTCCGGTACCCGCTCGCGCAGTTCGTCCCGCAGACGCTCCCGGGCGGCCGGTGCGAGCGCGGTCACGTAGCCCGGCGCGGGGCCCTGTCCGGCCAGGAACGGGTCCCAGAGGTCGGTGAAGTCGCCGAAGGCGGTGGGGACTTCGACGGGGGCGACGTGGACGTCGGTCAGCCCGGCCGCGGTCCAGAGTGCACGCAGGGGGGCCGGGCGGCACAACGGGAAGCGGCGGCCCTCGTCCAGCGCTGCCGCCGACTCCGGGTCCACCGCGGCCACGGCGTCCCAGAAGTACCGTAGGAACCCCATGCCTTCGGCGTAGTCCCACACATACGCGGCGACCAGTCCACCGGGTGCCACCGTGCGAGCCGCCTCCGCCACCGCTGCACCGGGGTCGGGCAGGAAGTTCAGGACCAGCCCGCTGACGGCCGCGTCCACCGTGGCGTCGGCCACCGGCAGCGCCTGGGCGTCGGCCAGGACGAAGTGCGCCGGGGGAGGGGTGTTCGCCCGCGCCGCGGCCGCGAACCCGGCGGATCGTTCCACGCCGAGCAGCGCCCGGGGCCGGCAGCGGGACGCCACCGTCGCGGTCAACGCGCCCGAACCGCAGCCGATGTCGAGCCAGCGCGCGTCCGGTGCGCACGCCAGCCGGCCGAGGAACTCGTCGGCGACGAGCCGGCTCCACCGTCCCATGTACCGCTCGTAGGCATTTCCGGCGGTCCATACGTCAAAGTCGCGTTCGGTCACGTTTTCACTTTTCCGTGCCGTGCGACGGCGCGCCACAGGAGAACGCGTGCGCGCACGCGCTTACTGGGAGGTTCCTATGAATCTCCGAGAGGTTTCTATGAATCTGTGAGGCGGTTGAACACCCACGGGCCGCCGTCCGTATGGAGCGAGGGATTTTCATGCTTGACCGCCGTGATCCGTAGGAGATTTCTCGTGGGACGCAATACGCGCAGACGCCCGACAGGCCCGCGCCGTGCAACCTTTGCGGCATTCGCGCTGATGCTGGGTGGAGGCGGCCTGGTCGCGGCCAACGTCTACGCCTCGGCGACGGAGGACGGCTCGGGTACGGATGCGCAGACGCGCAGTGCCGCGGCCGCCACGATCGACTGCCCCGACGTCGGCAACAAGTTGACGGAGGTTCCGGAGAAGGCGCGCGGGGACGTCGACAAGGAACTCGCCACGCTGGACCAGCAGGTGGCCGAGGCGTACCGGCAACTGCAGTCGGCGACGCCCGAGCAGCGCCAGGACAGTGGCTACACCGACGAGAACGTCATGAAGCCGCTGAAGGAGAAGCGGAGCGAGACGCTCGACCGCATTGGCAACGCCATGGACCAGGCCGGGCAGCGCCCCGACGGGCTCGACTCGATGGCCGACTGCTCGATGCGCACCTGGCAGAACGGCGGCCAGGACAACGGCCAGAACGGCGACGGTCAGGGCGACGGCCAGAACGGCGACGACCAGAACGGTCAGAACGGCCAGGACGGCAACGGCGATCAGCAGGGCGGCAACGGCGGCCAGGCAGGCAACGGCCCCGTCGCGGCCGACTTCGTGGACATCACCAAGGTCGCTCCGAACGTCCAGGCCAAGCCGCAGAACTCGAACAACGCCTCGACCGGTTCGTTCACCACCAACTGCGGTGTCAACGCGAACAAGAACTTCAACAGCGACAACGTCATCGCGGCGCCCGGTGTGACCAACGGCGCGCACCACACGCACGACTACGTCGGCAACCAGAAGATCAACGCGTTCTCGTCCAACGACAACTTCCTGCAGGGCGGGACCAGTTGTGACAACAAGGACGACCTCTCGTCCTACTACTGGCCGGTGGTCCGGCTGCAGGACGGCACGCAGGAGTTCGACCAGAACAACGACGGCGGCGGCAAGGAGGGCAACGTCGGCAAGATCCTGACCCCCGTGCAGGCCGAGATCAAGTACGTCGGCAACCCGACCAGCAAGGTCGTCGCGATGCCGCAGTTCCTGCGCATCATCACCGGTGACGCCAAGACCACCACCAACGGCCTGGCGAACGCCAACGCGCACTGGAGCTGCACCGGCTTCGAGGACAAGGTCCAGCTGACCGAGCAGTACCCGCTGTGCCCGCAGGGCAGCAAGGTGGTGCGTACATTCGCCTTCCAGAGCTGCTGGGACGGTCGGAACATCGACAGCGCCAACCACCGCACGCACGACGCGTTCGTGGATCCCAAGACCGGTGCCTGCCCGAACGGGTTCCAGGCGATTCCGCAGCTGACGGAGCGCATCGTGTACGACATTCCGACCCCGACCATCGAGAACGGTCAGGTCAAGAACCCGTACGCGGTCGACAGCTTCCCGGAGCAGCTGCACAAGCCGGCCACCGACCACAACGACTTCATCAGCATCACCACCGGTGGTCTGGCCGACAAGATCGCCGACTGCATCAACAGCGGCCGTGACTGCGGTGCGGGCGGCGGTGGCGACCAGGGTTCGGGCGGCGACGACCAGGGCTCTGGCGGCGGGGCGACCGAGCAGCCGTCCGAGCAGCCTTCGGACCAGCCGAGCGACGAGCCGACCGCTCAGCCGACCGAGGACCCCACCACGCCGCCCGCCGGTGACGACAACGGCAACGGCAACGCGGGCAACGACGGTTCGGGCAAGGGCAATGGCGACAACGGATCCGGCAAGGGTGACAACGGCGGATCCGACGACCAGACGGCACAGCCCCCGGCCACGCAGACGCAGCAGCCGTCGGACGACGACCCCACGATGTCCAGCACGACGGACCCCGAGGTCTACGCGTCCGCCAAGGCCAAGGCCTCCAAGAGTGCCGCGGCCGGCGCGGAGCAGGGCGGGTCGGGCAACGACGACGACAACGGTGACGGTTCCGTCCAGGCCCAGGGCACGGGCGGCAACGGCTCCGTCGTCGGCAACCAGGCCGAACCGCAGGGCGGCGACCTCGCGGAGACCGGCACGACCCTGTGGCCCGCGGCGGCCGGCACGGTCCTGCTGATCGGCGGTCTGTTCCTGCTGACCCGTACGCGCCGGCGCTACTAGCGACGACGCCCCAAGGGCGCCCGGACCGGCCTCCGGTCCGGGCGCCCTGTGTTGTCCGGAGCGGGGTGGGGGACCATGCCGTTCCGGAGCCGGGCGGGGCCCGCAGCGTGGACCATGGGACGGGGACCCGCAGCCGACCGCGGAGGACACGATGACCGATGCGACGCCGGATCCGACGCCCGATCCGGAGCCGAAGCGGGAGCCGGAGCCAAACCGGGATCGGGAGCCGAGGTCCGCTCCGACGCCCGAGGACCGCGACGCGATCATGTCCACGGTCTTCGGGCACATGGAGGCACAGATCCTCGGCGCGACGGTACGCCTCGGAATCGCCGACAGTCTGGGTGACCGGGAGCGGGACGCCGCCGACGTGGCCGCCGATCTGGGCACCGATCCGGATGCCACCCGACGCCTTCTGCGTGCGTTGGCGGGGTCGGGCCTGGCGGTCGAGGTGCGCCCCGGCGTGTTCGCCCTCACGCCCAGGGGAGCGCTGCTGCGCACCGACCGCCCGGACTCGGTGGCCGCCTTCGTCGCGATGTTCATGGACCGGACGACGGTGGGCGCCTGGAGCCATCTCGACGACAGCGTCCGCACCGGGCGTGCCGCCTTCGACGAGCTGTACGGGACGGACTTCTTCGATCACCTCGCGACCCACCCCGCGCTGTCACGGGCGTTCAACGCCGCGATGCGCCAGGGCACCGGGGCGAGTGCCCACGTCCTGACGACCGCGCTCGATCTCGCGGGCGCCACCTCGGTCACCGACGTCGGCGGCGGCGACGGGACGCTGCTCGCGGCGCTCCTGACGGGGCACCCGTACCTGCGCGGCGTGCTGTTCGAGACGTCCCAGGGAGCGGCCGAGGCGGGCCCACTGCTGACGGCCGCCGGCGTCGCCGGTCGCTGCGAGGTCGTCACCGGCGACTTCTTCATCTCGGTGCCCTCCGGGTCGGACGTCTATCTGCTCAAGGGCGTCGTGAAGGACTGGGACGACGACCGGGCGACCACCGCCCTCGCCACGATCAGGTCGGCGATGCCGCCCGACGGACGCCTGTTGATCATCGAGGTCGTCATGCCGGAGACCGTCGACGGCTCGGTCCCGTCCGTCATGTACACCGGCGACCTCCACCTGCTCACTCACGTCACCGGCCGCGAACGCACCGAGCCGGAGTACCGCTCCCTGTGCGCCCGCGCCGGCTTCTCCGTCCCCCGAGTGACCCACCTGCCGCCCCCGTCCCCGCTCTCGGTGATCGAGGCGGTGCCCGTTTGACCCCCTCCCTGTTGGCCAGATCCCGCGGGATGTGGCAGACCCTGGCCCGGGTGCCGGTGTCCTTCGCGCCGGCCGGGGGCGTGAGCGTGGTGGTCTCCCCGGAATCCGGGCTCTGCCCGGCCGGATGGGTCGGGGTCGTGACTCTCGGCGGATCGGCGATTGCGACCGTGCCCAGTGAGAGAACCGCCGTGATCGTGCGCCAGGCGCTGGCGAGCCTGCCGGTGCAGGCCGTCGCGGACGACGTGCTGGTCCGCCAGGTGCTGTCGGTCGCCCGTGTCCTCGGACCGGCCACCCTTTCGTACGTGTCCCGGGACGGCTTCCGCCCGGCGGAGGACGGCCCCTGGACGGTGGTGCAACGGCCCGCCTCCCACCCGGAGCTCCGGGCCCTGGAAAAGACGGCCGGTCAGGCGGATGCCGACGAGGCCGCGCTGGACGAGATCACGTCACCCGCTTTCGTGGTACGTGCGCGGGGACGGATCGTCGCTGCCGCCGGCTACCGGACCTGGCCGTGCGGAACAGCCCACGTCGGCGTGCTGACGGCACCGCAGGAACGTGGACGGGGGCTGGCCCGCGTCACGGGCTCGGCGGCGGCCGCGCACGCTCTCGACGCCGGTCTGCTGCCGCAGTGGCGGGCACGGCTGCCCGCGTCCCGGCGTGTTGCGGACGCCCTGGGCTTCGTGGAGCTCGGCCGCCAACTCAGCGTCGAGCTGTCGTAGGGGAGGGCACGCGGTGCCGCGCCGCAAAGCTCAGCGCGCCGGATGCTTCACCACCTCCCGCACAGTGGCCTCCACCTCGTTGCGGGGCTTTCCCGACTCCCTGGCGTACTCGTTGAGCGAGGTGCGGGCCTCGCGGGCGAGGTCGCGCCAGGCGCGCAGGGCGGTTTCGTACGTGTCGGTCTGGCGTCCGGTCCAGCCGCCCGGCTGGGAGGGCGGGCCGTACGAGTGGCGCAGTTGATCGACCCGGTGGTGTGCCTGCTCGGCCGCGCGCTGCTTCTCCACCAGCTCGTCGAAGGTATGTGTCACGCAAATGGAGCATAGGGGGATTTGTGGTGGTTTGCGAGGCGAGCCGGCCGTCCACGGTCCGCGGGGGACCGGCGCTCAGCCCTGCCGCGCGGTGGCCCCCTCCAGCAGCTCGCGCACCGTCTCCAGGGCCGCGGCGCGGTCCGCGGGGACCAGGCCGATGCGGGTCCTGCGGTCGAGTACGTCGGCCTCGTCGAGAGCGCCCTCGTGGCGCATCGACCACAGCAGTTCGGCGACGGTGACGGGATGCCCCGGCAGGACCCTCTCGCCGAGGCGGGGGTCGTGCTCGGCGAGCGCGAGGACGGCGGGGGCCTCGGTGCCGTAGCGCAAGACGAGGTGGCGCGGCGCGCCCAGTGCGTCGAGGGCCCGCGGGGATGCCGCCCCGACGAGCGGGAGAGCTGCGGTCGGGGACGGGCCCGCGGTGAGGCGGCGGGCCGCGACGGCGGCGTCCACCGCGTCCTCGGCCATGCGCCGGTACGTGGTGAGCTTGCCGCCGACCACGGTGATCACACCCTCGGACGAGGTCAGCACCGCGTGCCGCCGTGAGATGTCGGCGGTCCTGGCTCCGGCGCCGCGACGGTCCGTGGTGTCGAGCAGCGGGCGCAGCCCCGCGAAGGCGCCGACGACGTCCTCGCGCCGCACCGGGAGGCTCAGCACCGAGCCGAGGACGTCCAGCAGGAACCCGATGTCCGTCTCGGGCACCTCCGGCACATCGGGGATGTCGCCGTCGACGGGCTCGTCGGTGAGGCCGACGTAGACCCGGCCGTCGCCCTGCGGCAGGACGAGGACGAAGCGGTTGGTCTCCCCGGGGACCGGGATGTGCAGACCGGCGGGCAGCGGGCCGAGGTCGTCGGAGCGCAGGATCAGATGTGTGCCGCGCGAGGGGCGGATGCGGATGCCGTCCACCAGGCCGCCCGCCCAGACGCCGGAGGCGTTGATGACCGCGCGGGCCCGGATCTCGCCCTCCTCGCCGGTGAGTTCGTCCCGGACCCGGGCGCCCGTGCCGGTGAGCTCCAGCGCCCGTACCCGGGTGAGGACGCGCGCGCCGTGTGCCGCCGCGGTGCGGGCGACGGCGGTCACCAGACGGGCGTCGTCGACGAGCCGGCCGTCCCAGGACAGCAGTCCGCCGCGCAGTCCGCCGGTGCGCAGGGCCGGAGCGAGATGCCGGGTCTCCATCGCGGACAGGCGCCGCGGTGCGGGCAGCGTGGCCCTGGCCGTGCGGGCCGCCACCCGCAGGGCGTCACCGGCCCGGAAACCGGCCCAGGCGAGTGCCCCCTGCCCGCGGGACACCAGCGGCGTCAGGGGCAGGACGAACGGCTGCGCGCGGACCAGGTGCGGCGCCGTGCGCTCCATCAGCGTGCCCCGCTCGACCGCGCTCTCGTGCGCGACGTCGAACTGACCGGAGGCCAGATAGCGCAGCCCGCCGTGGATCAGCTTGCTGCTCCAGCGTGAGGTGCCGAACGCCAGGTCGTGCGCGTCGATGGCGATCACGCTCAGGCCCCGGGCCGCCGCGTCGAGAGCGGCTCCGGCGCCGGTGGCGCCGAGCCCGACGACGAGGACGTCCACCGCGGGACCGCCCACGGACTCGGTCAGCTCGCGCGAGCGCCGGGCCGTGGACAGGGACGAGCCGGGAGCAGGGTGGTGGCTCATGGGGTGAGGGTCCTCTCCAGGATGGAGCGCAGCTCGGTGAGGAAGGCCGCGGAGTTCAGTTCCGCGTCCTCCTCGTCGGTCATCGTCCGCAGGGACAGGGTGAAGGACTGCACGATCAGCAGCACGGAGCGGGCCTGGCGCTCGGGATGCCCGGCCCGGACCGAGCCGTCGGCGTGGCCCTCCTTCAGGCTCTCGGCGAGCAGCTCCAGCAGCGCGTTCTGGCTCGCGCCCCGCCGGTCGAGCACATAGGGGAGCAGCAGCTCGGGGTCGACGTCCACGATCTTGCGGAAGAGCGGATGGGCGCGGAAGGAGTCGACCCCGGCCACGAGCCCGTCCACGAGCAGCCTGCGTGCGTGCGCCCCCTCACGGCGCTCCGGTATCGCCCGCGTGGCCACGTCGATCCACTCGCGGGTCATCAGATCGCCGACCAGGGTGCGCACGTCGGGCCAGCGCCGGTACAGCGTCATCCGGGAGACGCCCGCGCGGCGGGCCACGTCGGTGAGTGTCGTACGGCGGACCCCGACGGCCAGGACGCAGTCCCGGACCGCGTCGAGCACCGCGTCGTTGGCGGAACTGCCGCCCGAACCGTTCCCCGAGCCGTTGCCCGAGCTGTTGTGACGAATAGGCGCCATGTGTCACAGTGTAACGCCTCGGCGCCCCCGGGCGTCGACGGGAGAGAGAATCGCTCGAATCGACCGGTGAGGACGACAGTCATGGACATGCTGTGGAGCGGCTGGGGCGACCCGGCCAAGGCGGCACCGCTGCCGGACACGGTGATCGGGCTGTTGCGCGATCTGCTCGGCGTCAAGCCACGCAGCGCCGAACCGGTCGGCCTCGCGGACATCGCCGTACCCGAAGGGCAGTTGGAGCCCGCCGCGCACCGCGCCCTCGTGGCCGCCGTCGGCGGCGAGGAGTTCGTGCGCACGGACGCCGAGTCCCGGATCCGGCACACCCGCGGCAAGTCCACCCCCGACCTGCTGCGCATCCGGGAGGGCGACACCCTCGACACCCCGGCGGCCGTCCTGCTCCCCGCCGGTCACGACGAGGTCCTTGCCGTCCTGCGGGTCTGCGCCCAACACCGGCTCGCCGTGGTCCCGTTCGGCGGCGGCACCTCCGTCGTCGGCGGTCTGGCACCCGGACGACGCGGCCCGTTCGTCGCCCTGGACCTGCGGCGCATGGACGGCCTGCTCGCCCTCGACCCCGTCTCGCGCACCGCCACCCTGCAACCCGGCCTGCGCGCCCCCGAGGCCGAGGCGCTGCTCGCCGAACACGGCTTCACCCTCGGCCACTTCCCCCAGTCCTACGAGTGGGCCACCATCGGCGGGTTCGCCGCCACCCGCTCCAGCGGCCAGGCGTCCGCCGGCTACGGCCGCTTCGACGAGATGGTCCTCGGCCTCACCCTCGCCACCCCCGAGGGCACCATCGACACCGGCCGCGCCCCGCGCTCGGCCGCCGGACCCGACCTGCGTCAGCTGTTCCTCGGCTCGGAGGGTGCGTTCGGCGTCATCACGTCCGTGACGGTCCGCATCCGCCCGGTCCCCGAGGTCCGCCGCTACGAGGGCTGGCGGTTCGCCTCGTTCGAGGAGGGCGCCGCGGCGCTGCGCCGGCTCGCGCAGGACGGTCCGCGCCCGACGGTGCTGCGCCTGTCCGACGAGACCGAGACCCTGATCGGCCTCGCACAGCCCGACGCCATTGGCGCCTCCGACGCTCCAACGGCCGTCGGCTGCACGGCCATTGCCGGTTACGAAGGCACGCAGGAGGACACCTCCCACCGACAGGAGCGCGCCGCGGCCGTGCTGCGCGCGTGCGGTGGCGCACCCCTGGGCGAGGAGCCGGGCGAACGCTGGGCGCACGGCCGCTACTCGGCGCCGTATCTGCGCGACGCCCTGCTGGACGCGGGCGCCTTCGCCGAGACGCTGGAGACGGCCACGTTCTGGTCCCGCGTTCCGGAGCTCTACGCGGCCGTGCGCGACGCGCTCACCGCCACCCTCACCGAGGCCGGCACCCCACCCCTGGTCATGTGCCATGTCTCGCACGTCTACGAGAACGGCGCCTCCCTGTACTTCACCGTGGTCTCGGCCCAGGGCGAAAACCCCGTCGCGCACTGGGCGCGGGCCAAGCACGCCGCCAACGAGGCGATCCTCGCCGCGGGCGGCACCATCACCCACCACCACGCCGTGGGCACCGACCACCGCGACTGGTACGTCCGCGAGGTCGGTCCACTGGCCGTGGAGGCGCTGCGCGCAGTCAAGCGACGGCTGGACCCCGACGGACTGCTCAACCCCGGCATCCTGCTGCCCCTCGACGACTGACCGGGACCGCGTCCCGGCCACCGACCGCCATCTCGTCCCCCGTCCCGCACAACCGGCACGTCCGCCCCGGAGGCACATTGATGCGACAGTTCACCGCCGTCGTCAACCCCACCGCGGGCGGGTCGAGTTCGGCCGCCGCGCTGCTCGCCGTGGCCCGGCTGCTGCGCGAGGCGGGTGCCGAGCTGCAGACCGAGTACAGCCGCAGCCTGGCCCATGCCCAGGAACTCGCCCGGCAGGCGGGGCAGCAGGGCCGGATCGTGCTCGCCGTCGGCGGGGACGGCATCGCGGGTGGCATCGGCGGTGCCCTCAGCGGCACCGGTGCCACCCTCGGCCTGGTCCCCGCAGGCCGCGGCAACGACTTCGCCCGCGCCCTCGAACTCCCCACGGAACCGGAGGAGCTGGCGAAGGTCCTGCTCCACAACGATCCCCGCGCCGTCGACACCATCGAGGTCGAGTCGGCCACCCATGAGCGCACCGTCGTCCTCGGCAGCGTGTACGCCGGTGTCGACGCCCTGGCCAACCGCCACGCCAACCACGCGAAACTGCTGCGCGGTTCGGCCTCCTACTACGCCGGCGGACTGCGCGCCGTCACCACCTGGCGCCCCGCCCGCTATCGCGTCACGGTCGACGGCGAGGAACACCTGCACGTCGGATACACCGTGGTGGCCGCCAACTCCGGCTACTACGGCTCCGGCCGGCTCATCGCCCCGGACGCCCGCGTAGACGACGGACTGCTGGACGTGGTGATGATCAGCGAGGCGCCCCGGCGGCTCTTCTTCGCCATGATGAACGAGCTCAAGACCGGCACCCACGTCCGGCGGCCGCAGGTGCGCGTCCTGCGCGGCCGGGAGATCGCCATCTCCGCCGACCGTGATGTGCCCTACGGCGCCGACGGAGAGGTCGACGCCGTCCTGCCCGTCACGGTCAGGGTCCTGCCCGGGGCGCTGCGCGTGCTGTGCTGAGCGCCCGGCCCGCCCCGGGCGTGAGCCTCGGCTTCAGCCGAGGTTGCCCAGCCGGGCGTCCCGCCACAGGTCGACGCCGCCGTCGGTGGCGTACTTGTCGATCTCGGCCAGTTCCTCGGCGCTGAAGTCGAGGTTCTCCAGCGCGGCGACGTTCTGCTCCAGCTGCTCGGTGCGCGAGGCACCGATGACGAGCGAGGTGACCCGCTCGTCGCGCAGGGCCCAGGCCAGCGCCATCTGGGCGAGCGTCTGCCCGCGCCGGGCCGCGACGTCGTTCAGCGCGCGCAGCCGGCCGAGCATGTCGTCGGTGAGCCACGACCGGTCGAACGACGTGCCCGCCGCGGCCCGCGAACCCTCCGGAACACCGTCCAGATAGCGCCCGGTCAGCAGGCCCTGGGCGAGCGCCGTGAAGCCGATGACCCCGAAGCCCTCCTCCTGGGCGACGTCCAGGAGGCCCTCCGTCTCGATCCAGCGGTTGAGCATGCTGTACGACGGCTGGTGGATCAGCAGCGGGGTACCCAGGTCCCGCAGGATCGCGACCGCCTCACGGCTGCGCTCGGCGTCGTAGGAGGAGATGCCGACGTAGAGGGCCTTGCCCTGGCGCACGGCCGTGTCGAGCGCGCCCATCGTCTCCTCCAGCGGAGTCGTCGCGTCGAGCCGGTGCGAGTAGAAGATGTCGACGTAGTCCAGGCCCATGCGCGTGAGCGACTGGTCGAGCGAGGCGAGCACGTACTTGCGGGAGCCGCCGCCCTGGCCGTACGGGCCGGGCCACATGTCCCAGCCGGCCTTCGTGGAGATGACCAGCTCGTCGCGGTACGGCCCGAGGTCCTGCTTCATCAGACGGCCGAAGTTGATCTCGGCGGAGCCGTAGGGCGGGCCGTAGTTGTTCGCCAGGTCGTGATGGGTAATCCCGAGGTCGAACGCGCGCAGGGCGATCTCGCGCTGCGTCTCGAAGGGCCGGTCGTCGCCGAAGTTGTGCCAGTAGCCGAGGGAGAGAAGAGGCAGATCGAGACCGGAGCGGCCGGTCCGCCGGTAGCGCATGGTGCCGTCGTAGCGCTCGGGATGTGCGAGGTGGGTCATGCGTTTCATGCTGCTCGCGCACGATTCTGAAGTCCAACAACTACTCTTCATCGGATTCAGAGGTGTCGCTTCTGAATCCAACCCGAATCGGACACGAGTCCCGTCCGGCGCCTCCACTAGGGTGCCGAGTGTGCCCACCTTGCTGATCGTGCATCACACACCCTCGCCGAACTGCCAGGCCATGCTGGAGGCCGTGGTCTCCGGCGCGACCGCACCCGAGATCGAGAACGTCGACGTCGTACGGCGTCCGGCGCTCGCGGCCACGGCGTCCGACGTGCTCGCCGCCGACGCCTGCCTGCTGGGCACCCCGGCCAACATCGGCTACATGTCCGGGGCCCTGAAGCACTTCTTCGACCAGATCTACTACCCGTGCCTGGACGCCACCCAGGGCAGGCCCTTCGGGTTCTACGTCCACGGCGGCAGCGATGTGACGGGCGCGGTGCGGGGGATCGAGACGATCACGACCGGCCTCGGCTGGCGCGCCGCCGCGAAGCCCGTCACGGTGACGGGCGAGCCCTCCAGGTCCGATCTGGAGGCGTGCTGGGAACTCGGCGCGACGCTCGCCGCCGGATTGCTGGACTGAGCCCGAACAGACCTGCCCCAGCCACCACTTGAGCCCCGCGGGCCCCGCACGACAGTGGCCTCCGGGGAACTGGTGCGCTAATTTGAGGTGCAGGTCACAGGCGATGTGCACCCGTGGAGAGCGGGGAGGTTCTCGTTGACCCCGTCACAACTGCGGGCCTATTCGGCGACCGTGCGCCTCGGGTCGGTGAAGGCAGCGGCGGCCGACCTCGCCGTGACCGAGGCCGCCGTCTCGATGCACATCGCGCATCTGCGCAAGGAACTCGGCGACCGGCTGTTCACCCGCACCGCACACGGCCTGGCGTTCACGCCCGGAGGGCTCCGGCTCGCCAGCCGCGCGACCGAGATGCTGGGCCTGCAGGACCGCACCATCCTCGAGGTACGGCGGGCGGGCTCGGGCCGCCGGCTGCTGCGGGTGGCCGCCTCCAGCCTGTTCGCCGAGCACGCGGCGCCCGGCCTCATCGAGCTGTTCGCGCAGCGCGCCGCCGACCTGGACGTCGAACTGAGCGTGCACGACCCGGAGCGGTTCGCCGTGCTGCTCGTCAACCGCGCGGTGGACGTGGCGGTGGGACCGCGGCCCGCCACCCTCGACGACACGATGAGCTGCACCCCCTTCCTCAACTACCAGGTGATCGCGGTCGTCGGCCCCGACCATCCGCTCGCCGCGGGCGGCGTCGGGGTCGCGGAGCTGCGCGGGCAGACCTGGCTGCTCGGTCCCTCCGCCGTCGGCCGCACCGGCCTCGTCCCCTCGGTGCTGCGCCGGCTGAGCGTGCCCGAGCACAACCAGCGCATCTTCCAGAGCCATGCCGCCGCCCTGGACGAGGCCAAGCGCGGCAAGGGGATCGCCCTCGCGGTGGCCTTCGCCGTGGCGAAGGACCTGTCCGACGGGCATCTGCGCCGGCTCGACGGCCCTCATCTGCCGGTCCGCGGTTCCTGGAACCTGCTTTCCCTGCACGACCGGGAGGCGCCCCCGGTCGCGGCGGAACTGCGCCGCTTCGTCACCACGCCCCGGGCCACCCAGGCCATGCTGCGGGGCACGGGAGTGACCGCGGGACGGTTCCGGCCCGCCATCCACGTGACGTTGTGGAGCTGAGCTCTTGGTCTTGGAGCTGCGAGGCTCTCGCTGCGGGTCCGCAAGAGACGCAGGTCACATCGGTGCCCGTCACATCTCGCCGGACCGTGCCGTCAAGGAGGTGTACCCACCGGACCACGGCACACGGGAGTGCACCATGGAAGCTCGGATGAACCTCTTCGAGAACGCCACCACGGGCAAGCTGTTCAAGCACATCAACGCGGCGGGCAAGGTCGTGACGGACTCGACGCTGCCGACCGCCACGGCAGAGCTGGTGAGGCTGCGCGCCAGCCAGATCAACGGCTGTGGATTCTGCACCGACATGCACACCAAGGACGCCCTCGCCGCGGGCGAGGACCCGCAGCGCCTGCACATGGTGGCGGCCTGGCGTGAGGCCAAGGTGTTCACCGACGCGGAGCGCGCCGCGCTGGAGCTGGCCGAGCAGGGCACCCGGATCGCGGACGCGGCCGGTGGCGTGACGGACGAGGCGTGGGCGAACGCGGCCAAGCACTTCGACGAGGACCAGCTCGGCGCCCTCGTGGCCACCATCGCGCTGATCAACCTGTACAACCGCTTCAACGTCATCGTCCAGCAGCCGGCCGGTGACTACCAGCCCGGCATGTTCGGCTGACGCCCGCGCCCGCCACGGCAAGCGACGGCCGGGGCATCCTCCTCGCCCCGGGCCGTTCAGCCGCGGCGGGCGTACCGGGCCACCTCGCCCGGCACCCGCAGCAGATCCGCGAAGCTGTCCGCGGGCAACAGCACGTCCACGTACGGAAGAGCCGCCGTCATCGTCGTCGTACGCGGGACGAACCCCGGGCTCGCGGCGCGCGGGTTCAGCCAGATCACCATGTGCGCACGGCGCCGCAGCCGGGCCATGACGGCGGCCAGCCGCTCCGGCGGATCGCCGTCCCAGCCGTCCGAACCGATCAGGACGACCGCGCCCCGCACCGTGCCGCCGTGGTGCGAGGCGAGCAGCGTGGACAGACAGTGCGCGATGCGCGTACCGCCGAACCGGTCCGCGACCCGCTCCGTCGCCTCGCTCAGCGCCGACTCGGCCGAACGCCGGCCGAGGGTCGTGGTCAGCCGGGTCAGCGAGGTCGCGAAGGCGAAGACCTCGGCGTGCGTGGTCAGCGCCAGCGCCCGCATCAGATGCAGATAGGCCATCGCCTGCGCCTGCATGGACCGGCTCACGTCGCACAGCACCACCACCCGGCGGGGCCGGTGCACGGGTCCGGTGCGCACCAGATGGACCGGGTCCCAGCCGGTACGCCGCGCCCGGGCCGCCGTCTCGCGGATCGCCACCCGGGGGCCGCCCGGCCGCACCGCGTACCGGCGCGAGCGCCGCACGGGCCACTCCCGCAGCCCCCGCTCCAGCCACCGGCCGAGCAACTGCGCCTGTTCGGCGTCGAGTTGCTCGAACGGCGTGTCCAGGGCCCCGGCGAGATCGCTGGGCAGACGCTGCGGCACCGACAGCGTGACGTCGTCGCGGTGCTCGGCGTCCGCGACGGGCGGCAGGGTCACCCACGGCAGACCGCCCCGGTCGGCCGACGCTCCCGAGACGTCGTACGGATCGAGCGGCGCCGGCGACCGGGTGCCGCCCCCGCGCGGGTCCGAACGCCCGCTGTTGCGGCGGGCGTTCGGGTCGACGGACAGCAGTGCCTCACCGAAGACCGCGTCGAAGACCTCGTCGAACCGCGCCAGGTCGGGCCTGCGGCGGACGAGGGTGACACGCGCCGACCAGTACAGCGCCGTCCGGGACAGGGGCGGTACGGCGACGAGCGCACGCACGAAGTCCTGGGCCGCCGTCAGCCCCACTGCCACCCCTCGCTGCCTGAGCCGGGTGGCGAACGCGACGGCGAAGGCGGCCCGGTCGACGGCCGGCAGCAGCGGCCTGGGCCGGGTCACAGGGTCAGCAGGAGGACCACGGCGGCGACGACCACGACGACCACGACCAGCGCGGGGACCAGCCTCCGGTACACGGACCCGCCGGCCAGCCGCACCAGGTCGAGCGGTTCGTCCGACGGCGCCTCCATCCGCTGGAACGCCTCCTCCCGCCGCGGGGACGGGGCTGCCGACGGGACCACGGACGGAGCTGCGGGCGGCTGCGGTTCGGCGACGGCCTGCGGCGCACCCTCCGGCTCGGGCACGGCGGTCGGTTGCTCAGCCAGCAGCCGGGTCTCCACGTTCTCGACGAACTGTGCGAACAGCTTCTGAGAGATCTCCTTGATCATGCCGCTGCCGAACTGGGCCAGCCTGCCGCTGATGTTGAGGTCCGTGCTGACCGTCACCACCGTGCCCGCGCCCTCGGGGCGCAGCCGGGCGTGGATCGTCGCGGAGGCGTTCCCGGCGCCGCGCGTGTCCTTCCCGGCCGCGCTGATGACGGCGATCCGGGCGTCCTCGTCCAGCTTCACGAAGCGCGCCTTACCCGCGAACTGGCTGATGACGGGGCCCACTTTGACCTTCACGCGTCCCTTGTAGGTGTCGCCCTCCACCCCGGTGAGCTGGGCGCCGGGCAGACACGGGGCCAGGCCTTCCAGATCCGTGAGGGTCCGCCACACGCGCTCGACGGGTACCTCGACACCGAACTCCTGGTCGATCTTCATGGTCTCCTCGCCTGTTCGGGACAACCGAGCTCATCGAGGGCTCCGGTGATGGCCATGCGGTCGTCGGGGCTCTTGGCGACCGCGCTGAGGGTGCTGACGACATCGGAGCGCGTCAGCCGTGCCACGCGCAGCGCGGCCAGCGCCGACACCCAGTCGATCGCCTCCGCCATCCCGGGCGCCTTGTCCAGGTCCAGCCGGCGCACACTGCCGATGAACTGCGTCGCCGAGGCGATCAGCGGCTCGTTCGCGGCCGGGACCGAGCGGTGCAGGATCTGCGCGGTGCGCTCGGGGGAGGGGAAGTCGATCCAGTGGTAGAGGCAGCGGCGGCGCAGCGCGTCGTGCAGCTCGCGGCTGCGGTTGGAGGTGAGCAGGACGACGGGCGGGCGTACGGCGGCGAACGTGCCCAACTCCGGTACGGTGATGGACCATTCGCCGAGGAACTCGAAGAGCAGCGCCTCGAACTCGTCGTCCGCCCGGTCTATCTCGTCGATCAGCAGCACGGGCGGCAGCGGTCCCGTGTGCCGCACCGCCCGCAGCAGCGGCCGGTCGTGCAGGAACTCCTCGGTGAACACATCGGCGTCGGCGAGCCGGCCGCCGCGCGCCTCGGTGAGCCGGATGGCGAGAAGCTGGCGCTGGTGGTTCCACTCGTACAGGGCCTCGCCCGGGGTGAGTCCCTCGTAGCACTGCAGCCGGATCAGCGGGGTGTCCAGTGCCTGGGCGAGCGCCTTGGCGAGGCTGGTCTTGCCGACGCCGGGCTCGCCCTCCACCAGCAGCGGCCGGTCCAGCACGGTGGCCAGATAGAGGGCGGTCGCGGTGCCCTCGTCGACCAAGTGGCCGACCGCGTCCAGCCGCTGCCGTACCTCGTCCGCGTCACCGAAGAGCTCGCTCACGCCCTAGCCCACCAGCCCCGCGGCGAACCGGTCCCGGCAGCCCGTGCCGCAGAACCACAACTCGCCGTCGTCCGTGGTGAGATGAGGCGTGCCCGGCGTCACGGTCACGGTCATCCCGCACACGGGGTCCACGGCCTCGACGGGCGGTGCGGGCGGGGGCATCGGCGGCCTCGCCCGTACGGCCTCCACGACCTCCGCCAGGATCGACAGCGCGATCTCGGGTGCGGTGCGGGCGCCGATGTCGAGGCCGGCGGGGGAGTGGACGCGGGCCTTCTCCCTTTCGTCCAGGCCGAGTTCGTCGAACAGGGCGGAGCCGCGCCTGCGGCTGGCGACGAGCGCGATGTACGGCACGTCCGCGTCGAGGGCGGCGCGCACCGACTCCGCGTCGCCGTGCCCCTGTCCCGCCACGACGACGGCCGCCGTGTGCTCGGCGGGACGGCCGCCCGGCAGCGACCGGGCGGTGGCGTAGCCCAGCACCTGGGCCAGGGTGAGGAACGCCTCGGCGATCGGCGTGTCACCGGCGACCTCGACGAGGGGCGGCGGCAGGACGGGCTCCAGGAAGATCTCCAACGCGCCGCCCGACAGACAGGGGTTGACCACGACCTGCGCCCCCGGTGCGTCCGGGAACGCGTCCTCGCCCGCGGGCAGCACCCGCAGCAGCAGCGGTCCGCCGCCGTGCAGGGCGCCCAGTGCGGCCGTACGCACCGAACCCTCCGCGCACTGGCCGCCCACGAATCCGTCGATCGTGCCGTCGCCGTGGACGATGGCCTCGTCGCCCGGATGCGCAGAGGCAGGCGCCTGCGCACGCACCACGCGCGCGTGCACGAACGGCACCCGCCGCCGGGCGAGTTCGAGCGCTCGGGCGCTCACCGTGCCGGTCATCGCGTCCACCTTCAGATCGGCGGTGTGGGCCGGCCCTGCATGGCCTCCCACACCCGGGACGGAGTGAGCGGCATGTCGGCGTGCCGGACACCGAACGGCTTCAGCGCGTCGACCACGGCGTTGACGATCGCCGGCGGTGAGCCGACCGTCGCGGACTCGCCGACGCCCTTGGCGCCGATGGGATGGTGCGGGGACGGCGTGACCGTGAACCCGGTCTCCCAGTCGGGGACTTCGAGCGAGGTCGGGATGAGGTAGTCCATCAGCGACCCGCTCAGGCAGTTGCCGTCCTCGTCGAAGGCGATCATCTCCATCAGCGCCATGCCGACGCCGTCGGTGAGCCCGCCGTGCACCTGGCCCTCGATGATCATCGGGTTGATCCGGGTGCCGCAGTCGTCGACCGCGACGAAGCGGCGGACGGTGACCTTCGCGGTGCCCGGGTCGATGTCGACGACGCAGATGTAGGCGCCGTGCGGATAGGTGAGGTTCTCCGGGTTGTAGCAGATCTGCGCCTCCAGGCCGCCCTCCACCCCGTCGGGCAGATCGCCCGCGCCGTGCGCGCGCATCGCGATGTCCTGGATGGTCACCGAGGCCTTGGGATCGCCCGCCACCTGGAAGGAGCCCTTCTCCCACTCCAGGTCGGCGACGGACACCTCCAGCATCGAGGAGGCGATCAGCCGGGCCTTGTCGCGGACCTTGCGGGCGACCAGCGCCGCCGCCGCACCCGAGACGGGCGTGGAACGGCTGCCGTAGGTGCCGAGCCCGAAGGGTGTCTGGTCGGTGTCGCCGTGAACGACCTCGATGTCCTGCGGCGGGATGCCGAGTTCCTCGGCGACGATCTGCGCGAACGTCGTCTCGTGGCCCTGTCCCTGGGACTGCACCGACAGCCGTACGACCGCCTTGCCGGTGGGATGCACCCGCAGCTCGCAGCCGTCCGCCATGCCGAGGCCGAGGATGTCCATGTCCTTGCGCGGACCCGCGCCGACCGCCTCGGTGAAGAACGACACCCCGATGCCCATGAGTTCACCGCGGGCCCGCTTCTCGGCCTGCTCGGCACGCAGTTCGGCGTAGCCGGCCAGCTGCGTCGCCAGCTCCATGGTGGGGGCGTAGTTGCCGGAGTCGTAGACCCAGCCGGTCTTGGTGCGGTACGGAAACTGCTCGGGCCGGATGAGGTTCTGCATCCTCAACTCGACCGGGTCCATGCCGAGTTCGTACGCGAGACAGTCCACGATCCGCTCGATCAGGTACACCGCCTCGGTGATCCGGAACGAGCAGGCGTACGCCACCCCGCCCGGCGCCTTGTTGGTGTAGGCGGCCGTCATCCTGCAGTACGCGGCCTCTATGTCGTAGCTGCCGGTGAAGACACCGAAGAAGCCCGCCGGGTACTTCACGGGCGCGGCCGTGCCGTTGAACGCGCCGTGGTCGGCGAGGACATGGGTGCGCACGGCGAGGATCTTCCCCTCGCGGGTCGCGGCGATCTCGCCGCGCATGATGTAGTCGCGCGCGAACCCGGTGGTGATGAGGTTCTCCGAGCGGTCCTCCATCCACTTCACCGGCTTGCCGGTGAGCAGGGAGCCGACGATCGCGCACACGTAACCGGGGTAGATCGGGACCTTGTTGCCGAAGCCGCCGCCGATGTCGGGGGAGACGACCCGGATCTTGTGCTCGGGCAGCCCGGCGACGATCGCGTACAGGGTGCGGTGGGCGTGCGGGGCCTGCGTGGTCGACCACAGGGTGAGCTTGCCGTCGACGGCGTCGTAGTCTGCGACCGCGCCGCACGTCTCCATCGGCGCCGGGTGCACCCGCGGATAGACGATGTCCTCCTTGACCACGACGTCCGCGCGGGCGAAGACGGCGTCGGTCTCGACGGCGTCGCCGGTCTCCCAGTCGAAGCAGTGGTTGTCCCGCTTGCCCTCCAGGTCGTCACGGATGACCGGCGCGTCCGGGGCGAGCGCGGTGCGCACGTCGATCACCGGGTCGAGCGGCTCGTACTCGACGTCGATCAACTCCAGGGCGTCGCGCGCCGCGTAGCGGTCCTCGGCGACGACGAAGGCGACCTCCTGGCCCTGGAAGCGGACCTTGTCGGTGGCGAGGACGGCCTGCACGTCGCCCGAGAGCGTCGGCATCCAGGCCAGGCCCTTCTCCGCGAGCATCGCGCCGGTCACCACCAGGCGGACCTTCGGGTGCGCCTCGGCGAGGCTGGTGTCGACGGACACCAGGCGCGCATGGGCGAGCGGCGAGCGCAGGATCGCCAGGTGCAGCATGCCGGGGAGCTGCAGGTCGTCGACGTAGCGGCCCCTGCCGCGGACGAAGCGCGGGTCCTCCTTGCGCAGCATCCGCCCGTGACCGCAGGGTTTCTGGTCGTTGTCGACGAAGGCGGTGCGGTGCCCGTCGGCGGGGACGGTCGTGGTCATGATGCGCTCGCCTCCGTGGCCGTCGTACGGGTGCCGGCCTCCTCGGCCGCCGCCCAGCGGATGGAGCGGACGATGGTGGCGTAGCCGGTGCAGCGGCAGATCTGCCCGGAGATCGCCTCGCGGATCTCCTGCTCGGACGGGTCGGGGTTGCGGTCCAGCAGGGCACGCGCGGTCATCATCATCCCCGGGGTGCAGAAGCCGCACTGCAGACCGTGGCACTCGACGAACCCCTTCTGCACGGCGTCGAGTTCGCCGTCTTTCTCCATGCCCTCCACGGTGCGCACCTCGTGGCCGCCCGCCATCGCGGCCAGCACGGTGCAGGACTTGACGGGCTCGCCGTCCAGCCAGACCACGCACGTACCGCAGTTGCTGGTGTCGCAGCCCCAGTGCGTTCCGGTCAACCGCAGGTGGTCGCGCAGGAAGTGCACGAGCAGCAGCCTGCCCTCGATCTCCCGGCTGACCTCTTCGCCGTTGACGTTCATGGTGACCTGCACGTTCACGCCTCCTGTCGGCCGGCCCGGGCGACCGCCCGGCGCAGTACCCGCACGGTCAGCTCCCGCGCCAGATGGCGCTTGTACTCCGCGCTGCCGCGCCGGTCGGTCGCCGGCGAGCAGGCCTCGGCCGCGATGTCCCCGGCCCGCGCGTACAGCTCCTCGCCCGGTGGACGGCCGCGCATGACGTCGGCGATGCCCGGGATGCCGGCGGTGTTGGGGCCGACCGCGGCGAGCCCCACCCGGGCGTCGGTGATCGACCCGCCGTCGAGCCATACGGCCGCGCCCGCCGAGACGACGGCCCAGTCACCGGCGCGCCGCTCGACCTTCTCGTAGGCGCTCGACCCGCCCGGACGGACCGGGAAGCGCACCTCGGTCAGCATCTCCGCGTCGCCGACCGCCGTTTCGTACGGTCCCTGGTGGAAGTCCTCCATGGGGACGACCCGTTCACCGTCGAGCCCCTGGACGACACAGGACGCGCCGAGCGTCGTGCACACCGCGGACAGGTCCTCGGAGGGGTCGGCCTGGCACAGCGAGCCGCCGAGGGTGCCGCGGTTGCGGACCACGGGGTCGGCGATGACGCGCTCGGCGTCGCGGAAGATCGGGAAGGCCGCGGCCAGTTCGTCGGATTCCAGCAGCTCACGGTGGCGGGTCATGGCCCCGATGCGGATCAGGCCCGGTTCGACGCGGATGTAGCCGAGCTGGTCGTGCAGCTCGTTGATGTCGATCAGGTACTCGAAGTTGGCCAGCCTGAGCTTCATCATCGGGATCAGGCTGTGGCCGCCGGCCACCAGCCGTGCCGTGTCGCCGAGCCGGTCCAGGAGTGCGATCGCCTCGTCGACACTGTGCACCCGCTGGTACTCGAACGGTGCGGGAACCTGCATGTCACACCCCCCTGTCAGGGCCCATTGCGCGCTCGCCGCCCAGGGGTGTCAACGGTTGGTTAACCGTTCACTTAAGTCGCGGACCTGGTATGGACTATTACCGAACACCGCGTCCGCCGTCGGAAATTCACTCATCCGTGCGGTTGATAGTTCAATGGGGGCGCTGCAATACTCCGGTCTTCCGGTCCGCCCCACCCCCTGGCGGGCCGAAGGAATCGGGAAATCGGCCTTTCCGGATTCACGAGCCCCCCACAATGTCCGCACGGGAATGACCTCGGTATTCATCGGGGCATGTGTGCGGCACCAGGAATGCGGAGAAGGTGTGCCGACATGAATGTCGAGCAGACAAGACGACGCGTGATATCCGAAAGCAATGAATTCAGGCTGCTGCGCCGCGCGCACCGGCGCTCCGGAGTCCGGATGACGTTACTCGCCGTCGGCGGGTTCCTGCTGTACGTCCTGCTCTCGGGTTTTGCCCCCGGTCTCATGAACACCCCACTCGGCGGTCATCTCACACTCGGACTCGCCCTCGGCCTCGGGCAGTTCGCGATCATGGCGGTGATCGCACGACGGCGGCTCGTGCACCTGCGGACGCACGCCGATCCGCGGGCGCGCGGCTTTCGCACCCGGTTCGTCCGCCGCCACCCCTACGGGCCGGACGAACCGGCCTGGCACCCCGACCGGCCACCCGCACCGGCCCGACGCCCCGTCTCCCACCGCGCCGGAGGGTTCCGCGCATCCGGAGGGTTCCGCGCATCCGGAGGGTCCCGCACGTCCGGAGGGTCCCGTGCGTCCGGAGGGTTCCGCACATGGTGACGACCGCCGTCGTCGTCGCGGACCGGGTCAGTCTGCAGCTGACGTTCCTGCTCTTCCTCGGCGTGGTCGTCGTCACCCTGTTCAGCGTGCTGCTGACCGCGCCCCACCGCGACGAGATCGACGAGTTCTACCTCGGCAACCGCACCATGACGCCCCTGCGCAACGGCCTTGCGATGTGCGGCGACTACGTCTCCGTCGCCACCCTGCTGGGCAGCACCGGCCTGGTCGCCCTCACCGGATACGACGGCCTGCTCTACCTCTGCGGCACCGCGGTGGCCTGGATGATGGTCCTGCTGCTGATCGCCGAACCCCTGCGCAACGCGGGCAGGTTCACCCTCGGCGACACCGTGGCCCTGCGCATGCCGGCCCGGCAGCGGTCGGTCCGGCTCGCCGTGTCCCTGTGCACGCTCGCCGTCGCCACCCTCTACCTCGTGGCCCAACTCGTCGGCAGCGTGGCCCTGCTGACCCAGTTCACCGGCGAACCCAGCGCGGCCACCAAGACGTTGTGCGTCGTCGTCATCGGCACGATCGTCATCGTGTACGCCGCGCTCGGCGGCATGCCCGGCGCCACCTTCATCCAGATCGTCAAGGCCGTGATGCTCGTCGCCGGGGTCGGCGTGACCGCCGTGATGGTGCTGCACCGCTACCACTGGAACATCGGCGCCCTGCTCACCGCGGCGGCCGACCACAGCGGCATGGGCACCCGATTCCTCGAACCCGGCCTCCGCTACGGCGCCGGCACCACCAGCACACTGGACTTCTTCAGCCTGCAACTGGCGATCGTGCTGGGCCTCGCCGCACTCCCGCACGTCATGATGCGGCTGCTCGCCCCGCGTTCGAGCAGCGTCCTGCGGACCTCGGTGGTGTGGGCGATCGGCCTGGTCGGCTTCGTCTGCCTGGCGGCGGGCGTCCTCGGCCTCGGCGCCACCGCCGTCGTCGGACGGGAGACGATCGCGCGGACGGACCACACGGGAGACGCGGCCGTCCTGCTGCTCGCACACGCCCTCGGCGGCGGCCTCCTCACGGCCCTGCTGTCCTGTCTGGCCTTCGTCACCCTGCTCGCCGTCGCGGCCGGACTCACCCTCGCCGCGGCCTCCTCGCTCGCCCACGACCTCTACGGCGAGGTCATCCGCAAGGGACGGGCCGACCAGAGCGAGGAACTCCTCGTCGCCCGGCTCGCCGCCGCCGTCATCGGCGTCCTCGGCATGCTGCTCGCCCTCGTCTCCTGGGGCGCCAACAGCGCCACCCTGGCCTTCCTCGCCTTCGCGATCGCGGCCTCCGCCCTGCTGCCGACCCTCGTCTACACCCTGTTCTGGCGGCGCTTCACCGCGACGGGAGCCCTTCTCAGCCTCTGCGGCGGCCTGCTGTGCTCGATACTCCTGGTCGTCTTCTCACCCGTCGTCTCCTCCACCCCGAACTCGCTCTACCCGTCAGCTGATTTCGCCTGGTTCCCACTCCAGAACCCCGGCATCGTCTCCATTCCGGCCGGATTCCTCCTCGGTTGGCTCGGGACGGTCCTCAGCCGGCCCGAAGTCCCCGGGGTCTACGAGGACTTCGAGATCCGCGCGCTGGTCGGTGCCGAGTGACGACGGGTCCCGGAACGGATCACCGCGCCGCCCCGGACCTCGCGGAGCGCATCACCGCGAAAGCGGCGCCCGTCCACTCCGCCCGCTCCCTGTCCCCGGCCGGGGCGGGCACCAGCTGAAGGCGGGGTGCCTCGCGTCTCGGGGCGTCGTCCGCCGCCGTCCGAGAGGGTGCGAGGAGGCTGAGGCGGCGCCAGTGCGGGCAGCCGCAGCCCAGCGGGCCACCGGCGACGAGAAGGGCATGGAGCACAGCGCGTCACCTCCTGCACGCCCTCGGGCTGTTTCCTTCATGCTCGGCCGACGGGCCCCGACGGTCGTCGTACAGGGGAAGCGGGTTGTCGCTACTTCCGCCGCACCGGGCGGCTACTGCGCCGGGAGTAGCGCGCGGCGGCCGTACGGCGACGCCTGCCGGGGGTTCGGGCATTGGGCCGGATGCAGCAGCCCGGAGAGACCGGCGCCGGGCGCGGGGAAAGGCTGGGCCAGCAACTCCGGCCAGCCACGGGAGACATGATGCCCCTTCGATTCGCCCCGGCCCACCCGCGCCCGCGTGGTGCGCGGTGGAGCCGCCTGCGCGCGACCTGCGTGATCGCACTCTGCATGACGGCGCTCTGCCAGGCCCCCACCCGCGCGGCCACCGCCGCTCCCCAGCCGCGCGACGCCGACCTGCTGCAGCAGATCGAGCAGCTCGTGCAGTCCCCCGGCGGGCCGCCCGGCGTCATCGCCGTGCTGCGCAGGGACGGACGCGCACGCGTCGTACGGGCGGGCGTCGCGGACCTCACCACCGGGCGGCCACCGGGCATCCGCGACCACATGCGCATCGCCAGCACCGCGAAGGCCTTCAGCGGCGCGGTGGCGCTCAGCCTGGTCGACCGGCACGCGCTGCGCCTGGACGACACGCTCGGCCGGCGACTGCCGGGCCTGCCCGCGGCCTGGCACCGGGTGACGCTGCGGCAGCTGCTCAACCACACCAGCGGGCTGCCGGACTACACGGAGAGCGCCGAGTTCCGGAGCATCCTCGCGGCCGACCCGCACCACCGCTTCGACTCCCGCAGGCTCCTCGACTTCGTCGCCGACCGGCCCCTCGAATTCCCCCCGGGCAGCCGGTACCACTACTCCAACTCCGACAACATCGCCGTGGCCCTGATGGCCGAGGCGGCGACCGGAACCCCGTACGAACAACTCCTGCGCACCCTCGTGTACCGACCCCTGGGCCTGCGCAGCACGAGCCTGCCCCAGGGCTACCGCATCCCCGAGCCCTACCTGCACGGCTACGACACGACGACCTCGCCCCCGCAGGACGTCAGCGAAGTCCTCGGCGCCTCCGGCTCCTGGGCGTCGGGCGGCATCATCTCCACGCCCGCCGACATGACCCGCTTCATCCGCGGCTACGCGGGCGGCGCGCTCTACGGCGGAGACGTCGTGCGCGAGCAGCGGCGCTGGATCGCCGGCGCGTCCGAACCCGCGGGCCCCGGCGAGAACATGGCGGGCCTCGCCCTCTTCCGCTACGCCACCCGGTGCGGCGTCGTGCTCGGGCACACCGGCAACTTCCCCGGCTACACCCAGCTGATCGCCGCCACCCCGGACGGCCGCCGGTCCCTGACCTTCTCCGTCACCTCGCAGATCAACGCGTCCGTGAACCCGGAGCTGCTGAGCCGGCTGCGGGCCGTTCAGGAGAACTTCGTCTGCGCGCTCCTCGGGCGCCCCGGGCACTGACCCGCTCTCCCGTTCCTCCACCGTGACGAGGGAAGATGGGGCGGCAAGCGTTCAGGTCAACCGATGTGGAGGAGCGGGCACATGCAGCACGAGCGAGCGGGCCGCCCGGCCGGCCCCGAGGATCTCGTCGACGTCGCCCGGCTGGTCACCGCGTACTACGCGCTGCACCCGGACCCGGCCGACCCCGGGCAGCGGGTGGCGTTCGGCACGTCAGGACACCGCGGATCGTCACTGGCGACCGCGTTCAACGACGACCACATCGCCGCGACCAGCCAGGCGATCTGTGAGTACCGGGCCCGGCAGGGCACCGACGGCCCGCTCTTCCTCGGCGCCGACACCCATGCCCTGTCCGAGCCCGCCCGGGTGACCGCTCTGGAGGTGTTCGCGGCCAACGAGGTGACCGTGCTCATCGACAGCGCGGACGGCTACACGCCCACACCCGCCGTCTCGCACGCGATCCTCACCCACAACCGGGGCCGCACCTCCGGGCTCGCGGACGGTGTGGTGGTCACCCCCTCGCACAACCCGCCCGCCGACGGCGGCTTCAAGTACAACCCGCCGAGCGGCGGCCCGGCCGCCTCCGACGCCACCTCCTGGATCCAGGACCGCGCCAACGAGATCATCGCGAGCGGCCTGAAGGACGTACGCCGCGTCCCCTTCGCCCGGGCGCTCGCCGCCGAGACCACCCGCCGCCACGACTACCTCGGGGCCTACGTCGCCGATCTGCCGAACGTGCTGGACCTGGACGCGGTCCGCTCGGCCGGCGTCCGGATCGGCGCCGACCCGCTGGGCGGGGCCTCGGTGGCGTACTGGGGCCGTATCGCCGAACAGCACCGGCTCGACCTGACCGTGGTCAACCCGCTCGCCGACCCCACCTGGCGGTTCATGACGCTCGACTGGGACGGCAAGATCCGCATGGACTGCTCGTCGCCGTACGCGATGGCCTCCCTGATCGAGCAGCGCGACCGCTTCCAGGTCGCCACCGGCAACGACGCGGACGCCGACCGGCACGGCATCGTCACCCCGGACGCCGGGCTGATGAACCCCAACCACTATCTGGCCACGGCCATCTCCTACCTGTACGCGCACCGCACGGAGTGGCCCGCCGACGCCGGCATCGGCAAGACCCTGGTGTCGTCCGGCATGATCGACCGCGTCGCGTCCGACCTCGGGCGGCGGCTGGTCGAGGTGCCCGTCGGGTTCAAGTGGTTCGTGGACGGCCTGGTCGACGGCTCCATCGGCTTCGGCGGCGAGGAGTCGGCCGGGGCGTCCTTCCTGCGCCGGGACGGCTCGGTGTGGACCACGGACAAGGACGGCATCATCCTCGCGCTGCTCGCCTCCGAGATCATCGCGGTCACCGGCAAGACACCGTCGGAGCACTACGCCGCCCTGACCGCCCGCTTCGGTGAGCCCGCCTACGCGCGCATCGACGCCCCCGCGACCCGCGAGGAGAAGGCGCTGCTCGCCAAGCTCTCGCCCGCGCAGGTCACCGCGGACACCCTGGCCGGAGAAGCGGTCACCGGGGTGCTGACCGAGGCACCGGGCAACGGCGCGCCCATCGGCGGCATCAAGGTGAGCACCGAGAACGCCTGGTTCGCGGCCCGCCCCTCGGGCACCGAGGACGTGTACAAGATCTACGCCGAGTCCTTCCGTGGCGCCGACCATCTGCGGCAGGTGCAGGACGAGGCCAGGGACGTGGTGAACGCGGCCCTCGGCGGCTGATGGGCGGCAGACCGGCGCCTGACCGGCGGCTGACCGACGGTCTGCTCTGCGTGATATGTCGTTATCATCTCCTTAGTCCCTAATCAGGGGTTTTGCGCAGAGGGGGCCGTGGCCCACGGCCCCGCCGGAGTGATCCATGTCCCTCGAGCGTCCGACAGAGGACGGTGACGAGCTGCTCGCCAGACTCGGGTCGCTGACCGCCCAGGCACGCGAGCTCGCGGAGATGCAGCGCTCCCGGGTCGAGCTGGCCCTCGCACTGCAGCGCGGCATGCTGCCCCGGGACCTGCCGCACGCGAGCCGCTTCCATGTCGCCGTCCGCTATGTGCCGGCCTGCCACGGCCTCAACGTGGGCGGCGACTGGTACGACGCCTTCGCGATGCCCGACGGCCGTGTCGGACTGTCCATCGGCGACGTGCAGGGCCACAACATCGAGGCGGCCGCCTTCATGGGCCAGGTCCGGGTCGGCCTGCGGGCGCTCGCCTCCGTCACCGGCGACCCCGGCGAACTCCTCTCCCGGACCAACGACCTGCTGCTGACCCTCGGCACCGACCTCTTCGCCACCTGCACCTTCATGCGCCTCGACCCGTCCACGGGGGTGCTGGAGAGCGCACGCGCCGGGCACATCCCGCACATCTGGGCCACGGCCGACGGAAAGTCCGGCATCGCCGAGGACGAGGGCGGGCCGCCCCTCGGCATCCAGGAGGGCATGCAGTACCCGGTGACCCGCTACCGGCTCACCACGGGCGGCGTCTTCGTGCTGCTCACCGACGGCGTCGTGGAAGGGCCCTCGCTGCACGTCGACGAAGGGCTCGACCAGGTCGTGCGGCTCGCCGGCGTCGCCGCGGTCGCCGGCATGGACGCGGACGCGCTCGCGGCCGGCGTGATGCGCATCGCGGAGCGCGTCGGCCACGAGGACGACGCGGCCGTGCTGGTGGTCGGCCACGACCGGATCGACGTCCGGCCGTAGGCCCGTTGCCGCCACGCCTCGCCTCGCTGACCGGGCCGCGGCGGTGTCTGATGGCAGCTGTGGTGGCTCTCCAGGACCTGCGGCGGCCGGCCGTCTACGCCCTCCAGACGCTGGCCGTCGCCGCCTGCTACTACGCCGCCGGGCGGCTCGGACTGCTGCGCCGGCTCGTCGTCGAGGACGCGGTGGTCACACCCATTTGGCCGCCCACGGGCGTGGCCGTCGCCTGTCTGCTCCTGTTCGGGCTGCGCACCTGGCCGGGCATCGCGCTCGGCGCCCTCTCCGTCGTCCTGTCCATCAGCTCCGTGCAGCTAGCCGTGGTCGGCACCCTGGTGGGCAACACGGCCGCCCCCGTCTGCGCGTACTACATGCTGCGCAAGGTGGGCTTCCGCACCGACCTCGCCCGGCTGCGCGACGGTGTGGCCCTGGTGTTCCTGGGGGCCCTGACGGCCACGCTGGTCAGTGCCACCGCGGGAGCCGGACTCCTCGTGCTCACCGGCAAGCTGGCCTTGGACGCCTTCTGGCTCGTCTGGTCGGCCTGGTGGGCCGGTGACGCGATGGGCGTCCTGATCGTCACCCCGGTTCTGCTGGTGCTCCACGGGGCCCGGCGCCAACTGCGCGCGCCGCGGTGGAAGGAGGCCCTGGCGCTGACCGTCGTGGCCTGCGTCGTCGTCCCCTTCGCCACCCACAGCGATTTGAGCATGCTGTTCCTCGTCTACCCGCTGCTGATCTGGGCGGCGCTGCGGTTCCAGCTGGCGGGCAGCATGCTGTGCGCCCTGTTCGCCTCCGTGATGGCCACGGTCGCGGCGACGGACCCGGTCGGGCCGTTCGAGCGGCTGACCCACATCCAGGTGATGATCCAGCTTCAGGCCTTCAACGGAGGGATGGCTTTGACCGCGCTGCTGCTGTCCGCGCTGATCACCGAGCAGCTCCACACCAGACGCTCGGTGGAACAGGCCTGCCAGGAACTGGTCGAGGTCCTGGAACACCTCACCGCGGGGGAGACCCCGCCGGACCGGCCGCCGACGAGCGCGGACGACCGCCTGTGACACCGCCGGGCGACGGGCTCAGTCCCACAGGGGATACGTCACCGTCCGCGCGAAGCCGTCCGGCCTGTCGCCCTGGTACTCCAGGGTGATCCGGCTGTAGTGCTGCACCTCGGGGTGCTTTTTCCAGGGCTTGACGCGGTCCAGGCGGACGACGACGCGGTAGGAGTGGAACTTTCCGGCCGCGCAGTAGGGCCTGCAGTCGTTGACGACGTTGACGCCCTCGGCACTCGCCGAGCCCGTGCTCCACTTCGACCAGTGCAGCGAGGTCAGCCGGCTGTTGCCGTCACCGCAGGCGAGCATGAAGTCGGCGGGGCGTACGTTCGCGTGCCAGAAGCAGTCCACGATCACGGGGGAACGGGGCTCCTGACGCACCGTGTCCGCGGCCGGGGCCGCCGTGGGGCGGGCGGACGACGGTGCGCCCGCTGCCGCCGCCAGCGAGGCCGCGAAACAGAGCGTCACCGCAGTCCTGAGTGCGTAGCTGCGCATATCCGCTGCCCCCTGTCGTCACGAACCGACCCTACCGACGCTACGACCGTAGGTGGGGATGCACCACTCGGACGGAGCAACGCGAGCTACTGCGGGGACCGGCCCACGGGACGGTTCAGCAGGTCGGTGACGTGGTCGCGCACGACCTGCCACGCCGTGGAGTGCAGGGTGCCGAGGGGAGTGGCGCCCAGGGCGGCGATCGCCTCGTCGCTGCCGGTGTGGCAGGGGACGTCGTCCGCGAGCACGTCGTAGCCGTCGCGGACGGCGACATGGAGCCGGGCGGGCGCGTCGTCGGGGGTGTGCACCGCGGCGGCGACGACGAACGGCGGCGGGCCGCCCGCCTCGGCGGGCAGCTTGCGGTAGCTGCTGGCGACCGGTTCGGGCCAGTGCAGGCTGAGCAGCAGATGGTTCTTGGCCACGACTTCGGCGAGATCGGTCTCGAAGACCCGGTCCCGGTCGAGCACCCTTGCCCGCGCGGTCAGCACCAGGGCGGCAGGCAGCAGACAGCGCAGGGTGCTGCCGACGATGTTCCCGCCGACGGTGGCCGTGCGGCGCACGGCGCCCGTCCCCACCGTGGCCGCCGCCCGGTGCAGCACCTCGGGCACACGGTCGTCGATCCGGCCCAGCACCACGGCGGCGCCCAGCGCGCCGCGCGCGAGCACATTGGCCTCCGGCAGGTTGCGCAGCGACATGGCCTGTTCGGGGAATCCGTCGCGTTGCCAGCCGGCCCACACCAGGGTCGCCCCGCCGATCGGTACGGCGCCTTCGGCCATGCACTCCTGCGCTTCGGACACGGACTCGGGCAGACGTAGCAGCACGGCAGCCGACCTGCTTTCTTGGCGAGTTGGAGCTGAGGTGCACCGGGCCGCGGTCACGGGAGCGCGGACGTGGCGCATTTTCCCCGCCCGCGTGGAGGCGCGTACAGGGCTCACTGATCTCCGGCGTGCGCCCCTTGCTGCACCACCTCACAGGATCTCCGGGGGAGGATGGGGGTCCGCAACGGAGAGGTGCCGTACCGGTGGGACGCGCAGGAGCAGTGCAGCGGGGGGCGTCCGCGCTGATCGTGCGGCACATGCCCCGCGATGCCGCGTCCGGCGCGATCGTGACGCTGCACGGCGGCAGCGAGCTGAACCACCGGCCGGCGCGCCCCTGGCAGCTCGCCGTGCTCCGCATGCATCCGCTGCTGCGGGTGGCCGCAGCTGCCGCGCCGCCCGACACCCTGCTCGGCCGGGTCCGTTACCGGCACCGGGGCTGGAACGACGGCGATCCCGCCGACGACGCGCTGCGGGCACTGGACGAACTGCGCCGCCTCGCGGGGGACGTGCCCACGGTCCTCGTCGGGCACTCGATGGGCGGCAGAGCGGCGCTGCGGGCCGCGTCGCACCCGCTGGTGCGCGGGGTGCTGGCACTGGCGCCGTGGTGTCCGCCCGAGGACTCGGCCCGCCATCTGACGGGCGTCCGCCTGGTGGTGCTGCACGGGGACCGCGACCGCGTCACGCCTCCCGCCGAGTCCGCGGACCATGTGCGCAGGGCGAGGCAGGCGGGGGCGTCGGCGGGCCTGGTGACCGTGCAGGGCGGCGATCACGCGATGATCCGCCGCATGGGGGACTGGCATCGCGCCACGGCCGGGATCGTGGCGGAGATGCTGGGCGCGGATCCGGACACCGAGGGGCTGACGGCGCGGGCGTGCGCGGCGGACGGTGCCGTCCACCTGTAGCGGCGGACGGCACCGTGGATCCGTAGGACCGTCCTCAGCAGGCGCCCTCGTCCTGCCACACGCCCCAGTCGGAGGCGGCCGGCGCCTCGTTCTGGGTCCACCACTTGGCCTTCCAGTTGTGCTTGTTGTAGGAGACCTCGTCGCCCGCGTTGTAGACCGCGCTCGAACTCCAGGCGGTCTTGCAGGAGGTGGGCGTCGGCGTGGGGGTGGGCGTCGGGTTCGTCTCGGGAGGTGTGGCGCCCGCGAACTTCACCGAGTACTTCGCGAAGTCCCAGGAGTTCTGGGTCACGCTGGAGCAAGTGCCGGACGTGCGGCCGCCGTTGTCCGGCGGGTTGCACTGGCGGTCGCGGTTCAGGGACCAGAAGGTGAAGCGGTCCATGTGGTGACTGGTGGCGTAGTCCAGCACGGTCTGGAAGTCGGACTGCGTGAACATCTCGCCGGTGTCGCTGCGCCCGTTCATCCCCGAGAAGCCCTCGTGGGCGTAGGCCGTGGCCTGGTCCCAGCCGAAGGTCGACTGCAGGATGGAGTTGAAGTTGGTGAGCGCGCTCGTCTGCGAGGCCGCTCCGTTGAAGCCGCCGTCGAACGGCATGATGGAGAAGTTGTTGGGCGTGAAGCCCTGCGACTTCGCCTCCAGCAGCATCTGCTTGCCGAACCAGCCGGTGCCGTCGGCGGTACCGGCGGTGGTGACGGAGACGTACAGACCGGGGTTGTTCTGCTGGAGGATCTTCGCGGCGCCGATCTCGTTCTTGATCGCCGCGGTGTTCTCGTACTCCGGCTCCTCCAGGTCGAAGTCGATCGCGTGCAGGCCGTACTTGGTGATGACCTGCTGGTACGCCGCCGCGGTCGAGGCCGTGTCGGAGCACGCCTGACCGAGCTTGGTGCCGCCGTAGCCGCCGATGGAGACGGAGACGTCGCCGCCCTTGCCGCGGATGGTGTTGATGACGGACTGGACGGCGGTGTCCGAGGAGACGGGTGCGGTGCCGCCCCAAGTCGGCGTGCAGCCACCGCCGTTGGGGGCGAGGACGAAGGCGAGCTGGAAGGCCTTGAGGCCGGTGGCGTCCATGATGGCGCCCGGGTCCGGCGGGTCGTTGTCCAGCGGCATCAGATAGGGAGCCGCCGCGTACCAGCGGTTGTCGAGCGCGCTGGTCGCGCCCGAGGCGTTTCCTGCGATCAGAGCGGTGGTGCCCGCGGCGGTGAGTCCAACTGCCGCGGCTGCGCCCAGACATGCGCGAAGACGTCTCACGATGTGCCTCCGGTGGGGGTGGGGAGAGGGCCCCAGCTTCCTGCTGCCGGATCACCCCGTCCATCGGTTGGACTAGACCAAACACGCTTTTGGTCTGGACCATGCAATTTCTTTGCCCACGAAGACGACTTGTGCCTTACGGCCGTTGTGCGGTATTTCGTGAGGGGTGACCTATTACGACCTCGGCAGCCACGGCCGGCGTGTGACGACCACGTCCGCCGAGGCGCAGATGTGGTTCGACCGCGGACTGAACTGGACGTACGCCTTCAACCACGAAGAGGCCGTGCGCTGCTTCGAGGCCGCCGCCGCGGCGGACCCCGGCTGCGCCATGGCCGACTGGGGCGTCGCCTATGCACTGGGCCCCAACTACAACAAGCCCTGGGAGTTCTTCGACGAACAGGACCTGGCGCGGACGGTGGAGCGCACCCACGCCGCGGTCGAGCGCGCGCACGAGAAGGCCGCCGGTGCCACACCCGTCGAGCAGGCCCTCGTCGGCGCCCTGCGCGCCCGCTATCCGCAGCAGCGGGCCCTCGACGCCGAGACCTGCTCCGTGTGGAACACCGCCTACGCCGACAGCATGCGGGACGTCCATCAACTGGCCCCCGACGACCTCGACGTGGCGACGCTGTACGCGGACGCCCTGATGAACCTCACCCCCTGGCAGCTGTGGGACCTGCGCACGGGCACACCGGCTCCCGGGGCGCGCACCACGGAGGCCCGGGGTGTGCTGGAACGGGCGATCGCCACGGAAGCGGGCGCAGGCCACCCGGGGCTGCTCCACATGTACATCCACCTGATGGAGATGTCCCCGACCCCCGAGGCCGCCCTGTTCGCCGGCGACCGGCTGCGCGGCCTGATGCCGGACGCGGGACATCTGCAGCACATGCCCTCCCATCTGGAGGTGCTCTGCGGCGACTACCGCCGGGTCGTCTCCGACAACACCACGGCGATCGAGGCCGACGAGAAGTTCCTGGCCAGGGCCGGGGCGATGAACTTCTACACCCTCTACCGGTGCCACAACCTCCACTTCAGGATCTACGGGGCGATGTTCCTCGGCCGCTACGAGGACGCCATCGAGACCGTGCGCCGGCTGGAGGCGGCCGTCCCCGAGGAACTGCTGCGCGTCGAGAGCCCGCCCATGGCCGACTGGCTGGAGGGCTTCCTCGCCATGCGCGTGCACGTGCTCATCCGCTTCGGCCGCTGGGACGACATCCTCGCCCTCGCGATGCCCGCGGACCCGCGGCTGTACTGCGTGAGCACGGCCATGCTGCACTACGCCCGCGGGGTCGCGCTCTCGGCCACGGGCCGAGTCGACGAGGCCGAGACCGAGCGCGGACTCTTCCGCGAGGCAGCCGCCCGCGTCCCGGAGACCCGGATGCTGTTCAACAACACCTGCGCGGACATCCTCGCGATCGCCGGGGCGATGCTGGACGGCGAGCTGGAGTACCGCAAGGGGCGCCACGACGCGGCGTTCGCGGCGCTGCGCCGATCGATCGAGCTGGACGACGGACTGCCGTACGACGAGCCGTGGGGCTGGATGCAGCCCACCCGGCACGCCTACGGGGCGCTGCTCCTCGAACAGGGCCTGGTCGCGGAGGCCGAGGCCGTCTACCGCGCCGACCTTGGCCTCGACGCCACCCTGCCGCGCGCGCAGCAGCATCCGGGCAACGTCTGGTCCCTGCACGGCTTCCACGAGTGCCTCACGCGCCTCGGCAAGGACGGCGAGGCCCGGATCGTGGCCCAGCAGCTGAAGATCGCCACGGCGACGGCCGACGTACCGATCGAGGCGTCCTGCTACTGCCGGCTGGAGACGAAGGCGGCCGCCGCGCCCGACGGCGCGTGCTGTGCGGACGAGCACGGCCTCGCGGCCGATTGAGCCGATGCCGCCGATGAGCGGCGGATGGTGCGTACGACGCTCTGGTTTGTCACGACTCATACGTCTTCGGTGTCGTGCGGTTGCTCCGCCCGCTCCGCGGCCCCGCGGCGGGCGACGCGGCCGGGCGCGCGGACCCGCGCGTCCCGGCGAACGATCCCCCGGGTCCCGGCCGGGACGCTGCTGCGGCTGCTGACGGGCATCGGCACCACGCTCGACGAGGACACCACCTGCGCCGAACTGACCTGGAGGGCCTGCCGCCATTTTCGCTGCTCGGCGGCGGCCGTACGGGTCGACGGGACGAGCGTGCCGGGCCACGCGGCCATCGCGGGCGACCCGGACGCGCTGCCGGACCCGCGGTGGGTGGCGGCCGTGGCTCGGGACGCGGCATTCCCGGCGGCCGAGCACCCGGAGGACCGGGACGGTGCCGGGGACGGGGGAGTGTGGTACCGCGCCCACCCGGTGGCCGACCGGTCCCGGCCCGTGCTCTGCGTCCCCCTCGCCACCGGCGAACACCGCTACGGCGTCCTCGTGTGCGCACGGGAGGGCAGCCCCTTCCCACGCGCCGACGCGCGGCTCCTCGCCCTCTTGGCCGAGCGAACCGCCTCGCACATCCGGCACGCCCGGGAGTACGCCGGGGTCAGTCGCACCGCCTGTCTCGCGCCCGACCGCAGCGTCATCCGACGCGGATCGAGGGGCGGTTGCTCGGTGCCGGCGGGCCCGGTCACCCCACGTGCTGCGGCCTCACCGGACCCGGCACCGGTCTCTTCGCCGTGAAGCCGTCGCCCGGTGTGTGTCCGCGTAGTCGTCGCCATGCCCAGGGGCCGACGTGGTCGACGGTCCAGCGCAGGTCGGCGCCGAGGGCTTTCAGGGTGGGGGCGCGTGTGGTCGGGGGGAGGGGGTGTGACCAGGTGGCGTGGCCCGGGAGGGCGAAGGTGTGGGCCATGCCTGCGGCGATGCGGGTGTGGCCGGTGGGGCTCGCGTGGAGGCGGTCGTCGCTCCACATGCGGGGGTCGGCCGTGAAGGGGAGGGGGAAGAGGTCCAGGAGGGCGACCTCGTAGCGGCTCGCCAGGTCACGTAGACGCGCGTTGAGGTCGAGGATGCGGGGGCGCACCCGGCGCGCGACGGGGGAGATCTTGCCCAGGTCCGGGAAGGTCATGGTGGCGACCCGCGCACCCGACGCGGTGAGCCGGGCGAATGTCTCCTCGATGTTCGCGGCGACCGCCTCGGGGTCGTACCGCGGCCGTACGACGTCGTTCATGCCCGTCGTCACCGTGACCAGGTCGGGGCGCAACGCGAGTGCGGGGCCGAGTTGGTCTGCCGCGATCTGCGTGCTGGTCTTGCCGCGCACCGCGAGGTTGCCGTACGTGAGGCCGGGTTGTGTCTGCGCCAGGATCTCGGCGAACCGGTCGGCCCAGCCGCGGTGCACGCCCGCCGGGCCGGGATCGCCGATGCCCTCGCTGAGACTGTCACCGATCGCGACATAACGGGTGAACGCATGCGAGACGGTCATGCTGTGCGAGTCTATCGGCGGTTCATCGCACGTTCACGCGCGCACGGTCGACCCCCGCTCGCGCATCCGCGGAGCGCACAGCACCCGCTTCTTGCGCACCCGCCTGCCCTCGATGGCGGCCACGGTCAGCCGTGCCGCCTCCTCCGCGATCTCGCTCAACCCCCAGTCCACCGTGGTCAGCGGCGGTGTGAGCACCCGGGAGACCGGATGGTCGTCGTAACCCACCACGGAGACGTCCCGGCCCACCTCCAACGAGTCCTCCGCCGCGGCCGCGTACACCCCGTACGCCAGTGAGTCGGAGAAGCAGAACACGGCGGTCGGCGAGTGCGCGCTCTGCAGCACGCGCCGTGCCACCGCCGTCGCCTCGCCCAACTCCTGTGGACAGGGGACCAGTTCGGCCCGCAGCCCGAGCCGCCCGGCCGCCTCGCCCACATACACGTCGGCCGGCCGGTCCGGAGTGCTCGGACGCGTCGGCGTCAGAACGGTCACCCGGCGGTGGCCGAGCCCGTGCAGATACTCCAGTACGGCGTCGATGCCGGCGCGGTTGTCGAAGATGACCTGCCCGGCGGTGCGGGCCCGGCTCAGTGAGTCGCCCACCGCCACCACCGGAAGTGCGTCGGCGATCGCGGCCCACCCCTCCGCCGCCGGGTTCACGGGGGAGACCAGGAGCGCGTCGACGCGCTGGTCGCGCAGCTGCTTGGCGAGCGCCAGCTCACGGTCGGGGTCACCGCCCGCGTCCAGGATCAGCGCGTACCGGTCGCCGGCCAGCAGCTCGCGCCCGATGGCCGCCATCAACTGCTGCAGCCACAGGTCCTGCAGGTCGCCGGCCAGCACACCGACCATGCTGGTGCGGCCGCTGGCGAGGGCGCGGGCGATGGGATCGGCCTCGTAGCCCAGTTCGGCCGCGGCCCGGCGCACCCGTTCCTCGGTCTCCTTGGAGACGTGCTTGCCGCGCAGGGCGTAGGAGACGGCTGCGGTGGAGAGGCCAGTCGCCTCGGCCACCTCACGAAGGGTGGTGCGCTTGTTGGGCCTGGCCATGCGGGGAAGCCTACCGGGGCGCGTGCGCATCGGGGGCGTGCGGCCCGCCGAAGGCGCCGCGGAACCCCGTCCGCGGCCGGTTGCCGCTGACCCCTTTTTTACCGTCGCAGGGTTGACACGGTCTCTTGTTAAGCGATTAAGTTAACCGCATCAGTGAAACGCTTAACACGACTCCCTCAACCCTCCCCGCCCCGCTCGCCCAGAGGACCGTCCCGCGTGCTCACCGACGTTCACCAGCACATCTGGCCACCCGCCTTCGTCGAGCTGCTGCGCTCCCGCACCACACCCCCGCACTTCGACGGCTGGACGCTGCACCTGACCGGCGAACCGCCCTACGCCGTCGACCCCGCGGACCACGACATCACGGCCCGCACCCGCCTCGCCGCGTCCGACGGACTCGACCTCGCCCTGGTGTCCCTCTCCAGCCCCCTCGGCATAGAGCATCTGCCGCCCGCCGAGGCCACCCCGCTGCTGACCGCCTTCCACGACGGCGCCCTCGACCTCCCGGCCCCCTTCGGCGTCTGGGCCTCCTGCTGCCTCACGGCACCGGACCCCGACGCCGTGGCACACGAACTGAGCCGGGGGTGCGTGGGCCTCCAACTCCCGGCCTCCGCGCTCCTCGACGCGGCGGGCTGGGCCCACTGCGCACCCCTCCTGGACGTCCTCACCCGCCACGACAAGCCGCTCTTCGTCCACCCCGGCGCCGCCCCGCCCGCCGCCGGCACCCCGCCGTGGTGGCCGGCCCTGGTGCCGTACGTACAGCAGCTGCACGCCGCCTGGTTCGCCTTCCGCGCCTTCGAGCGCACCCGCCACCCACGCCTTCGGGTCTGCTTCGCCGCCCTCGCGGGCCTCGCCCCCCTGCACGGCGAACGGTTCGCCGCGCGCGGCGGCGGCCGCGGCGAGATCGACTTCGACGTGTTCTACGAGACCTCCTCCTACGGCACTCGCGCCGTCGACGCACTCGTCCGGGCCGTCGGCATCGACGTCCTCGTCAGCGGCAGCGACCGCCCCTACGCACCACCCGTCGTCCCCGACCTCGGCGCGGACGCCGCCGTCCACGCCCTGCGCACCGCAAACCCCGCCCGCCTGCTGCACGGCCGCACCCCGGACGTGCACCGAGCAGGACGCGTTGAAGAAAGGAGCCACTCATGACGTACGAGTCCCTGCCGCAGAGGACTCTCGACAAGCGCGAACTGCAGGAACTCGTGGGGAAGTTGGCCACCCGCCCCGACCTGTGGCGCGCACAGGTGGCCTTCTCGGACAGCAAGCGGCACTACGCATCCCTGTACCGCGACGAGTACGTCGACGTCTGGCTGCTGTGCTGGACCCGCCAGAACGACACCGGCTGGCACGACCACGACACCTCCTCGGGCGCCGTCACCGTCGTCCAGGGCAGGCTCAACGAGGGCACACCGCGCATCGGCGGCACCCATCTCTGCGTCACCTTCGAAGCCGGGGAGTCCTTCTGCTTCGGCCCCGAGCACATCCACCGGCTCACCGGCGCGAGCGACGACGCCGTATCGATCCACGCCTATTCACCGCCGCTGTGGCGCCTGGGGCAGTACGACATCGCCGAGGACGGCCTGATGCGCCGGATCTCCGTGTCGTACGCCGACGAACTGCGGCCGCTGGACACACCGGCCGCCTGACGCAGGACCGTGACGGCCGGCGCCCGCTCAGGCCGGCAGCGCGAGGACCGCGCGCACCCTCTTGCCGCCGCCGGTGACCGCGGCGACGTCGAGGCGCTGGGACAGGCAACGCACCATGGCGAGCCCGCGCCCGTGCTCACCGTCGGCGGTGAACGGCCGTACGCGCGGCGGGAGCGGGCTGTCGTCGTAGACCTCGACGGTCACCCGCTCCTGGGACACGTGCAGCCGGAGTCGGCAGGCGCTGCGGCCGTGCCGGGTGGCGTTGGCGACCAGCTCGGACACGACCAGCTTCACGTCGTCGAGCTGCTCGGCCCCCGCCCCGGTCCGGGCCCGGGAGCGGGCGAGGAACTTCGAGGTGAGCCCTCGGGCCCGGCCTGCCGATGCGGCCTCGTCGAGCAGCAGGTACTCCACTCGCACGGAACGCCCATGGGTACGCCTCTGCGCACGCACGGCGGATCACATCCCCTCCTAGGACACCCGGTCTCCCCGCGGCCTGTCGGCCCGACCGGGGGCCGCACCCTGTCCGCGCGGCCGGTCCTGCCCACTCCTGATGCCCTGTGCCCGCGATCCGCAACCCTTGACGCTCCCATTCGGTGTCGTACGGGTCGGGAAATATCGGTCCTGGGGCTCAATTGGGTAAAGGGCCGGTCCGCCCTCGGGCCAACTGGCAGGCTGTGGAGTCCGAGGGTGAATGAGGGGCCCCTGCGGAAGGTGGCTCCCGGGTGGGCGCGTCGCCGATGGAGCACAGGATGGCCGCAAAGAAGCCGCAGCGCAGCCAGACGCTGCTGGTACGGCTGCCCGCCGTGGTCATGGCCGTCGTCGCGGCCGGAGACCTTCTCACCGGCCCCGGGGTGGGGTTCCTGCCGCTCGCCTCGCTCGGCCCGGCCTTCGCGGGACTGGCCGGCGGATGGCGGCGCACCGCCTGGTACGGGCTGGCCGCCCTGCTGCTGTGCGTGGGACTCGGCCTGTACGACGGGCTGTTCCAGGAGCGCCGGGGCTTCATGGCGATGGTGTCGGTGGTGGGCGTGACCGGCGCGAGCGTCGTGGCCGCCGTGATGCGCGGGCGCCGGGAGGCCGAACTCGCCAACGTGCGCTCGATCGCGGAGGTCGCCCAACGCGTCCTGCTGCGGCCGGTGCCGCTGAGCGCGGGCCCGCTGCAGGCGGCCGTGTCGTACACCTCGGCCGTGGCGGAGGCCAGGATCGGCGGCGATCTCTACGAGGTCGTCTCCTCCCCGCACGGTGTGCGGATGATCGTGGGCGACGTACAGGGCAAGGGACTTGCCGCGGTGGAGACCGCCGCGGTGGTGCTCGGCGCCTTCCGTGAGGCGGCCCACGACGAGCCCGACCTGGTGGGCCTCGGTGAGCGCCTGGAGCGCAGCGTGTCCCGGGTGCTGGAGGGGGAGAAGTTCGTCACCGCGGTCCTCGCCGAGGTCGGTGAGCGGCACGAGGCCGTCTTCCTCAACTACGGCCACCCGCCCCCGATGGTCGTACGGGAGGACGGCACCGCCCACTTCCCCAAGCCGCCGGCCTACGCGCCGCCCCTCGGCCTCGGGATGCAGTCGAGCGGCGGCCCCAAGCCGTTCTCCGTGGGCTTCGCGCCGGGCGAGCAACTGCTGCTCTACACCGACGGAGTGAGCGAGGCGCGCGACGCCAACGGCGACTTCTATCCGCTCGGCGAGCGCGCCGACCTCCTCAAGCAGGCCGACGCACAGGACGCGCTGGACGCCCTGCGTGAGGACCTGGTCCGGCACACCGCCGGGCCGCCCCACGACGACGCGGCCATGCTTCTGCTGCGCTACCACCGTCATGCGGCCGGCGAATCAGCGGGCGAGCCGTGACGCGGCATTAGGGTCGTGACCATGACCGACGACTCCCTGCGCTCCGTCACCGTCGAGCGCATCAGCACCGGACACTTCGTCGCGACGAACGCGCGCGGCGGCACGCTCAGCTTCGGCAGCGGGTCCGATCCGGACGGACAGAACGCGTTCACCCCGGTCGAGCTGCTGCTCGCCGCGCTCGGCGGCTGCACGGCGGTGGACGTGGACATCGCCACTACCCGCCACGCGGAGCCCTCCCGGTTCTCCGTCGCCGTGACCGGAAACAAGGTCAGCGACGACCTCGGCAACCGGCTGACCGACCTGGCGGTCACCTTCACCGTCACTTTCCCGGACGGTGAGGGCGCGGACCGGGCGCGGGCGATCCTGCCCCGGGCGGTCAAGACCTCCCACGACCGGCTCTGCACGGTCAGCCGCACGGTCGAGACCGGCACACCGGTCACCGCGCGCGTCGAGGACGCCTGACCCCGCGGGACGGCTGAGTGGCCTCTGCCGAGAGCGGAGGGGGGCTCTCAGGCAGGGGGCCGCGGAGTAGACGTAGGCGGGCGTCAGCCGGTCTTGTGCCCCCACCGCGGACCGATCATGGCCCACTCCCTGCTCCACATGCGGGCGCGTCGCCGGTCGAGCCCCAGCCGGGCCAGGGCGCCGGTGCCGAGCGTCAGACCCGTGACGGCGAACGCGGCGGCGGCGCCCAGTGCGGCCGATTCGAGGTCGGCCGCCGACGGGCTCGGCGGCTGGGCGGTCAGTTCACCCCGGGCGTCGGTGTGGACGACGACGTGCGATCCGGCCCGCAGCCCGGTGTCGACGAGCGTGTTCTCGGTGCGGGTGGAGCCGTCCGGGAGGGTCCAGCGGACCTTGGCCAGCGCCCGGTAGTAGCTCTTCGCCCCGGCTTGCGTCGTGTCCGAGACGAGGACGGCCGTCACGGGTATGCGCTCGGCCCGCTGCTGTGCGAAGACGGCGTCGGCGGCACGCGCGGTGACCACCCCGGCGAGCGTGCCACCCACCGCGACGATCACCCACATCGCCAGCACCAGCCAGGCCTCCAGCACGTCTTCGCGACGGCGCAGCGGGTTGGACCGCCATCGCCACAGCCACCGCTTCGTTCGCCTGCTCGCGCGCATCGGTCTGCACCTCCTCGTCGTCCCGATGCGCCCAACGTGACAGCCGCAGGCCCGGCGCGGGATGGGCCGGACAGGGGGAGTCGTGGGGCCGATCGGGCCAGGGCGGGGACGGGGGTGGGCCATTGGACCCCGGCTGCCCGCCGGGAACGTCGCCGCAAGCCTCCACAGTGACCTGTTGGGCCGCCAGGAGGGACCATCGGCCTCTGACCCGGGGCATGACGCGAGACCACGCTCGAGGGACATCAGCATTCGCTACGAGACCGTGCGGAAGGAGGGCCCCATGCGATCTGCGCCTCTCGACGCCCAGACCCTGGAAGCCTGCGTCGCCGCCGCCGTGGCCGCGCCCTCGTTCTTCAACACCCAGCCGTGGCGTTTCCGGCTGGACTCGGACACCGTCGCCTTCGAGGTGCGCGCGGACCCGGAGCGGAGCCTGCGTCACGCGGATCCGGTGGGCCGCGCCCTCCATCTTTCGGTGGGCACGTGCGTGTTCAACCTGCGTGTCGCCGTGTCCCACTTCGGCTGGACACCCGTAGTACGGCTGCTTCCCCGCCCCGACGAGCCCGGTCTGCTCGCCACCGTGCGGCTGACGGGCGGCACCGCACGGCGCCGCGCCGAACACCGTGAGGACCTTTACGACGCGATCTGGCGCCGGCACAGCAGCCGCTTGCCGTTCTCCGACCGGCCGGTTTCGCCCCAGGCACGCGCCGAGCTGGCCGAGTCCGCCCACCGGGAGGGTGCCTCGCTGAACTTCCCCGAGGCGCCCGAGACGGTGCGGTTGCTGCGAGTGACCGCGGAGGCCGAGCACCGCAACCGCCTCGATGCCGCCCGCGGCACGGAGAGTCGTCGCTGGGTGCACCCGGACGGGGACGAACGGCATGACACCGGTCTGCCGCAGACCGCGCTCGGCCCGCAGGACGCGCGGGAAGGCGTCCCCATGCGGGACTTCACCGCCGCGCGCCACCCTGAACGGCTGTCGGCCCAGGACTTCGAGACCACCCCGGTCATCGCCCTGCTCAAGACGGTCCACGACCGGCGCGCGGACTGGTTGCGGGCGGGGGAGGCACTCGAACACGTCCTGCTGGTGGCCACGGCCCTCGGCCTGCGCGCCTCCCTGCTGCACCAGCCGATGGAGTGGACCGACCTGCGCCGCGAGCTGAGCCCGGATCCCGAGCACACCGGCCATGCGCAGATGCTGATCCGGCTGGGCTACGGCCCGGAAGGCGCCGGCACCCCACGGCGTGCTCCGCGCGCCGTACTCGAAGTGGATGCCGTCCGACACGGCTGATCCCGCGGGCGGGCTGCTCAGCCCGCCGCGGCGGAGGCCTCGTCCTGTCGGACGGCACCGAAGAGGACCGCCGGCAGGTCGGGGTGGATCTCGAAGACACCTGCCAGACACGCAGCGCTCAGGATGCGCAGGAACCGGTGGCTGTCACCGACCAGCCTGACCCTGCCCTGCCGGGCCAGGACACGGTTCCGCGTCCGGCACAGCACCCGCAGGCCGCTGCAGTCGATGAATGTCACGGGACGCAGATCCAGCACGAGGTCGGGGTGGACGCCCGCGGTCAGGTGGTCGAGGCGCGCCATGAGTGGGGTTGCCGTGAAGATGTCGATCTCGCCGCGGACTTCCACCACGGTCGTGCCGCCGACGACGCGTTCCGTGTGGCAAGGCACGAGCCTTGCGTGGTTTGTGTCCATATGCAGAGCTAAGCCCCGTTGAAGAGGGGGCGGAAGGGGCCGGTCGGCCCATGCGGGAAGGCCGCCGGGCCCGCTCGGCCCCGCGCCCACCGTGCACGCGACGCCGAGGGTCGCTCTCCGGAAGGGAGGGACCGATGGCCCCGTTCCTCGCCGTACCGCCCGCCCGAACGTGGCATGTGGGCCCGTGCCGGGCCGCTCCGTGCGGATCGGCCGTACGGAGGCAGAGGAGGGAGCCTTGCCATGACATCCCCGCACGTGGCCGTCGGAGTGGACGGCTCGCTGACCGCCGTACGCGCCCTGGACCTGGCGGCGCAGGAGGCGGTGCACCGTGGCGTCGGCCTGCGCGTCGTCCACGCCGTCGCCGACCTGGACGAGGCGGGACCGGTTCTGGCGTCGGCCGTCTCGCGGCTCGACGCCCGCCATCCCCAGCTGCCGGTGACGGCAAAGCCGGTGGTGGGCGGTGCGGTGGAGGTCCTGCTGCGCGAGAGCAGGGACGCCGTGCTCACCGTCGTCGGCAACCGCGGGCTGGGCGGAATCACCGGGGCGCTCTTCGGTTCTGTCAGCCTGCGCCTGGCCGCGCACGCGCACGGACCCCTGCTGGTGGTGCGCGGCGACCACCGCTGTGACGAGGGCCGCGAGGTGCTCCTTGGCCTGGAGAGCGACGCCGACACGGACGCGGTCGCCTACGCCTTCGACGAGGCGGAGCGGCGCGGTGTCCGGCTGCGTGTCCTGCACTCCTGGTCCCACCGGCACGTCGGTCCGGAGCTGCCGTCGATGATCCCCGCGACGAGCCCGGGGCAGCGCGAACTCGCCCGGCGCGACGCCGCCGAGGAGGCCGTGCCGCGTTTCAGCATGGCCGAGCTGCGGGAGCAGCATCCCGGCGTCGGCGTCGAGTCGCACACGACGCGGACGGCCCCGGGTCACGCCCTGCTGGAGGCCACCCGCGAAGCCGGCGTCGTCGTCATCGGCGTGCACCGCCACGCGGACCTGCACGTCACACGTCCGGGCTCCGTCGCCCACACCCTGCTGCACCGTTCGCACTGTCCCGTGGTGATGGTGCCGACCGGCTGAACGGGCCCGTGCAGGAAGGACGTTCGGCCCCGGACGACGGGCCGCGCAGCCCCTCCGGCACCGGCTGCCGGAGCGGGACATTGAAGGCGCAACGAGAGACGTCAACAATCCGCGCATCACCCCTGGAAAGGGATGAACACCATGGCAGTCCACGAACACCCGCACCGGAACGTGCGGTTCCACCTCCCGTCCATGCGCCGGCCCGTGACAGCTCCGCGTCCCGCCGACGAGACGAACGCCGTCGTCCTGACGACGGCCGCCGCACACGTCCTCGCCGGGCTCCGTGTGCTGACCGGCTTCGTCTTCCTGTGGGCCTTCCTGGACAAGACCTTCGGCTTCGGCTACGCCACCGCGTCCGGCAAGGGCTGGATCGACGGCGGTTCGCCGACCAAGGGCTTCCTCAGCTCGGTCGCCGTCGGCCCGATGGAGTCCACCTTCCACGACTGGGCCGGGGCCGGCTGGGCGGACTGGCTGTTCATGCTCGGTCTGCTGGGCATCGGCGTCGCCCTGATCGCGGGCGTCGGCCTGCGGCTCGCGGCCGTCGCCGGCACCGCGATGATGGCGCTGATGTGGATGGCCGAATGGCCGCCCGCCAAGCACCTGTCCGACGGGTCGCTGAGCATGTCGACCAACCCCTTCGCCGACTACCACCTCATCTACGCCGTCGTCCTCATCGCCCTCGCGGCCGCGGGCGCCGGCGCCACCTGGGGGCTGGGCAAGGCCTGGGCGCGGCTTCCGTTCGTCAGCCGCAACCGCTGGCTGCTCTGACCTTGACGGCCACCGGCCGTCACGGTTCCCGAACGTCTCGCACCGGGGCACCGCCGCAGCGCTGCGGCGGTGCCCCACCCGTATGCCCGAAGGGGCTCGCGGTCGGCCACGGCTGTGTTCCGTCCGGTCGTGCAGGGGGGACCGACTGGCCCAAGCGCTCCCGGCCAGGTCCGGACAAGCTGAACCTACGGGGCAATCCCGGCACCGGGTCCATGCCCGGGCGGACGAGAGGAAGTGACGGGCCATGGCGGAGCAGGCACCGTCCCGAGCGACGGAGGACCAGGCGCGGGGCGACCTCGGCCGCCGTCTCGCGGCACGGCGCACCGAGCTCGGACTGAGCAGGGCGGAGACGGCCGCCCGGGCCGGTATGGTGCCCGGCTATCTCCAGTACCTGGAGGAACACCCCGGGGCCGCACCGGGCTCCGGCGTCCTGCTGAGGCTGGCCGACGTTCTGGAGACCACCGTGCGGGAACTGACGGGCGGCGACAGCGATGTGCCGCACGGACTGGGACGGCCCGCGCCGGCGGCCGGCCTCGTGGAGCTGAGCGTGCCCGAGTGCCGCGCCCTGCTCGGCACCCACGGAGTGGGGCGGCTCGCGGTGCCCACGGTCTCCGGACCCGTCGTCGTGCCCGTCAACTACAGCCTCGTGGGCGGCGCGATCGTCTTCCGGACCGAGCCCGGCAGCACACCGGCCCAGGCCGCCGGCTGCCAGGTCGCCTTCGAGGTCGACCGCATCGACGACGCCTTCAGCCGCGGGTGGAGCGTGCTGGTGCGCGGCCACGCCCGGACCGTGACGGACCCGGCCGAGGCCCGCACCCTCACCGAGCGCGCCCGCGGCGGCCCTTGGGCCGGTGGACGCCGCGACGAGTGGGTGCGCATCGAGCCGACGGTGATCACGGGGCGCCGTATCACGGTGTGATGCGGGACGTTCTCCGGCCAGACCGGGCCCGATGGTCCCTCGCCCCCGTGCCCCGGGTCCGCGGACGATGAAGGTAACGCTCCATCGCCGCACCCACGCGAGAGACGGACCGGCCCATGTATCCGAACGACGGTTTCCGCGAACTCGACCGGCAGGAGTGCCTGCGGCTTCTGGCGAAGGTGCCGGTCGGCCGCATCGTCCACACGCGTCAGGCCCTGCCGGCCGTACTGCCCGTCAACTTCTCCCTGGAGGAAGACGGCGCGGTGGTCCTGCGTACCGCGGCGGCCTCGGAGCTGGTCCGCGCCGTGGACGGGGTGGTCGTCGCCTTCGAGGCCGACGAGGTCGACGCGGCCACCCGCTCCGGCTGGAGCGTCGTGGTGACCGGCCCGGCCGGCGTGGTGACCGACCCCGGTGAGCATGAGCGGCTTGTGCGAACCGGCCCGCGCTCGTGGGTGCCGTGGCCCCAGGAGGTCTTCGTCCGCATCGAACCCGAACTGGTCACCGGTCGCGCACTCGTGGGCGGGCGCAGCCTGTACGGGGTGCGCCCGCCGAAGTGGATCCCGGCGCGGCGTTAGGCGGCGCGTCGGGAGGCCCCGGTGCTCGTCCGACGTGCCGGGAGAGGGGCTGCCGCGGGGCGCCGTCGGTAGACGAGGTACGGCCGGACCAGATAGCCGACCGGGACGCTCCAGACATGGACGAGCCGGGTGAACGGCCAGGCGGCGAAGAGGAGACAGGCGGTCAGGGCGTGCAGCTGGAACAGCAGGGGGGCACCGCTGACGGCGTCCGGCTGCGGCTGCAGAGTGATGACGCCCCGGAACCACACGGAGACGGTCTCCCGGTAGTCGTATCCGCCGCCGAAGACATTGTGCGCGGCGGTCGCGGCGATGCCCAGCAGGACGGTCGCCGCCAGCAGCGGGAAGAGCACCTTGTCACTGCGGTCGGTGGTGAGCCTGATCCGCCGCGTCAGCAGCCGCCGGGCACAGAGCATGCCGAGCCCGGTGACCATGGCGACGCCCGCGACGGAGCCCAGCCAGACCGCGACGGTGTGGTACGCGTGCTCGGAGATGCCGGCGGCCTGCGTCAAGGAGGCCGGTACGGCGAGACCGACCACATGTCCGGCGATCACCGCGAAGGCGCCGAGGTGGAACAGCGGGCTGCCCCAGCGCAGCCACCGGCGTTCCAGGAGCTGGCTGGTGTGGGTGGTCCAGCCGAACTGGTCGTGCCGGTAGCGCCAGACATGGCCGACGGCGAACACGGCGAGGCAGACGTACGGGAAGGCCACCCACAGGAGCAGGTCGGCGGTCGAGACGTTCATCGGTCGTCTTCCTGTCGGGTGGGCGTGACCGAGGTCGGTGCGGCCAGGGTCGGTGCCGCCTGCTCGGGCGGCGTGAAGGTGCCGGGCGGGGCGAACTCGCCGTGTCCGTACGGGTCCAGGCCCACCTCCTCGGCGGGCGGGCCCTCGGCGGCGAGCCGCGCCACGGCAGCCAGGTCGGCCTCGGTGGGCGGCGGCAGCAGGCCGCACAGGGCGGTCAGCAGATGCCGGTAGGGCGAGTCGGCGTCCACCAGCGCGCGCTGGATCAGTTCCAGACCGCGCCGGTGCTGCCGCAGCGGCGCCTCTCCCCGGCCGGGGCCGGCGAGCGCGGCGAACTCCAGCGCGCGCATGTACGAGCGCAGCGCGGTGAGTTTCATCAGCACCCCGGCGACCACGTCCGTGTCGCCCGCCGTGAACAGGCTCGCCAGATAGTCCAGCGGAATGCGCAGCCGGGTGACGGCGGCGAAGACGTGGTCGGGGTCGTCCTGGTCGCCGCCCGCCACGATGACGGCGTCGAGGACGGGTGAGAGGGGCGGGACGTACCAGACCATCGGGAGGGTGCGGTACTCCGGATGCAGCGGCAGAGCGACCTCGTACCGCATGACGAGGTCGTACACGGGCGAGCGCCGGGCGGCCGCCAGCCAGTCCTCCGGGATGCCCGACTCCCGTGCCGCCGCGAGCACTTCGGGATCGGTGGGGTCGAGGAAGACTCCGCGCTGGGCGTCCAGCAGGTCGTGCTCGTCCGGGGCCGCCGCGGCCTCGCCGACGCGGTCGGCGTCATACAGGAGCAGTCCGAGATAGCGCAGCCGGCCCACACAGGTCTCCGAACAGACGGTGGGCTGCCCGGCCTCGATGCGCGGGAAGCAGAAGGTGCACTTCTCGGCCTTGCCGGTGGCGTGGTTGACGTACACCTTCTTGTACGGGCATGCCGTGACGCACATCCGCCAGCCCCGGCAGCGGTTCTGGTCCACCAGGACGATGCCGTCCTCGACGCGCTTGTACAGCGCACCCGACGGACAGGCCGACACACAGGCCGGGTTGAGACAGTGCTCGCACAGCCGGGGCAGATGGAAGAGGAAGGTCTGCTCGAACTCGAACCTGACCTTCTCCGCCCATTCCCCGGTGAGGTTGGGGTCGGCGCCGGCGTGCTCCGGTGCTCCGCCGAGGCCGTCCTCCCAGTTGGCGCCCCAGGTGACGGAGGTGGGTCTGCCGGTGAGCACGGAGCGGGGGCGGGCGACGGGGATGTCCTGGCCGGCCGGGGCGCTGACGAGGTTGTCGTAGTCGTAGGTGACCGGCTCGTAGTAGTCCTCGATGGAGGGCAGGTCCGGGTTGGAGAAGAGGGACAGCAGGCGCTTCACGCGGCCGCCCGAGCGCAGGACCAGCCGGCCCCGCCTGTCGAGCATCCAGCCGCCCTTCCACTGCTCCTGGTCCTCGTAGCGGCGCGGGTAGCCGACACCGGGCTTGGTCTCGACGTTGTTGAACCAGGCGTACTCGACGCCGGTGCGGTTCGTCCACGTCTGCTTGCAGGTGACCGAGCAGGTGTGGCAGCCGATGCACTTGTCGAGGTTCATCACCATCGCGATCTGGGCCATCACGCGCATGTCAGTACTCCACCTCTTGGCTGCGACGGCGGATGACGGTGACCTCGTCGCGCTGGTTGCCGGTCGGGCCGTAGTAGTTGAAGGCGTAGGTGAACTGCGCGTAGCCGCCCGCGAGATGGGTGGGCTTGAGCAGCAGGCGGGTGAGCGAGTTGTGGATGCCGCCGCGCCTGCCGCTGACCTCGGTCCTCGGCACGTTCACCGTGCGGTCCTTGGCGTGGTACATGTACACCGTGCCCTCGGGCATCCGGTGGGTGACCACGGCCCGGGCGGCCACGACGCCGTTGCGGTTGTACGCCTCGATCCACTCGTTGTCCTGGACGCCGATCTTCTCGGCGTCCTGCGTGGACATCCAGATCACCGGTCCGCCGCGGGAGAGCGCGAGCATGAAGGCGTTGTCCTGGTACTCGGAGTGGATGGACCACTTGGAGTGCGGAGTCAGGTAACGCACCGTCACCTCCGCCCCGTCGTCGCGCAGTTCCTCGTCGCCGTAGTGGCGACGGGCGTCCAACGGCGGCCGGTAGACGGGTAGTTGCTCGCCGAGCTCGGTCATCCAGTCGTGGTCGACGAAGAAGTGCTGGCGGCCGGTGAGCGTGTGCCAGGGCTTCTTGTGCTCGGTGTTGATGACGAACGGCGAGTAGCGGCGCCCACCCGTCTCGCTGCCCGACCACTCGTAGGAGGTGATGACCGCCCGGGGCTGGGTGCGGGTGTCGGCGAAGGTGATCCGCTCGGCCTCGCGCTCGGCGGACAGCTCCACCAGGCCCTCGCTGCCGGTCTGCCGCTCCAGCGCGCGGAATCCCTCGGTGGCCAGGCGGCCGTTGGTGGTGCCGGACAGTGCGAGGATCGCCTCGCACATGTCGGACGCGGTGGCCAGGGACGGGCGACCGGCGGCCACTCCGTCGCGGACGGTGCCGCAGCGGCGACGAAGTTCGGCGAGCTCCTCGTCGGGCTTGACGGTCACGCCCTTGGTCGTCGTGCCCAGCGTGTCGAGCAGGGGGCCGACGGCGCGCATCTTCTCGGCGACGGCGGCGAAGTCACGCTCGATCGTGACCAGCCGGGGCATCGTGCGGCCGGGGACCGGCTCGCACTCGCCGGCCCTCCAGTCCCGGACCACCCCACCGGGCTGGGCGAGTTCGTCCGGTGTGTCGTGCTGGAGGGGCACCGCCAGGACGTCGGTGCGGGTGCCGAGGTGCTCGGCGGCCAGCTCGCTGAACCGGTCGGCGATCGTCAGGAAGGTGTCGTAGTCCGTGCGAGCCTGCCAGGGCGGCGCGATGGCCGGGGTGAAGGCGTGCACGAAGGGGTGCATGTCCGTGCTGGACAGGTCGTCCTTCTCGTACCAGGTCGCGGCCGGCAGGACGACATCGGCGAGCAGGCCGGTGGAGGTCATCCGGAAGTCCATGGCGACCAGCAGGTCGAGCTTGCCCTCGGGTGCCTCGTCGTGCCAGACCACGTTCTTCGGGCGGGCCTCGGGCGGGGCCTCCCGGCTGCGCACCGCACTGTCCGTGCCCAGCAGATGGCGCAGGAAGTACTCGTTGCCCTTCCCGGAGGAGCCGAGCAGATTGGCCCGCCAGACGGTGAGCACGCGCGGGAAGTTGGCCGGGTCGTCGGGGTCCTCGACGGCGAACCGCAGCTCGCCCGAGGCGAGTTGGTCGACGACGTGCTCGGTGACCGGCCGTCCGGCTGCCGCCGCCTCGTCGGCGAGGTCGAGGGGGTTGCGGTCGAAGCCGGGGTGGCCGGGAGTCCAGCCGAGGCGGACGGCCTGGGCCAGGCAGTCGGCGAACGCCTGGCCCTCGAACCGGCCCTCGCCCAGCGGGGAGGCCAACTCCTCGGGTCCGAAGGCCTCGTAGCGCCATTGGTCGGTATGGAGGTACCAGTACGAGGTGCCCGCCATGTGCCGGGTGGGGCGCTGCCAGTCGAAGGCGAAGGCCAGGTGCTGCAGGCCGGTGAGCGGGCGGATCTTCTCCTGGCCGACGTAGTGGGCCCAGCCGCCGCCGTTGACGCCCTGGCAGCCGGTCATCGTGGTCAGCGCGAGGAAGGCGCGGTAGATGGTGTCGGAGTGGAACCAGTGGTTGGTGCCCGCGCCCATGGCGATCATCGAACGGCCCCTGGTGCGCTCCGCGTTGCGTGCGAACTCCCGGGCGATCCGGGCCGCCTGCCCGGCCGGCACCGAGGTGATCGTCTCCTGCCAGGCCGGGGTGCAGGGCTGCCCGGCGTCCTCGTACGACGCCGGCCAGCTGCCCGGCAGACCGGGGCGCCCCACCCCGTACTGGGCGAGCATCAGGTCGAAGACGGTGGTGACGAGCCGTCCCCCGATCCGCCGGACCGGCACCCCGCGCATGATGACCGATCCGCCCTCGGTGCCGCCCTCGTCGAACCTGGGCAGGGCGATCCCGACCGTCTCCTCCGCCCGATCCAGAAGGCTCAACTCGGGCACCACATCGCCCAGTTCGAGATTCCAGCGGCCTCGCTCGGCCTCCCCCCACCGGAAGCCGAGCGAGCCGCCCGGGACCACCGGTTCGCCGGTGGCCCGGTCCAGAAGGACCGTCTTGAACTCGGCGTGCTCCTCTTCATGGCCGAGATCGGCGGCGGTCAGAAACCCGTCCGGGACGAGACCCCTGGCGTGCTCGCGCAGGGTCACCAGGAACGGCGCGTCGGTGTAGGTCCGCAAGTAGTCCTGGAAATAGGGCACTTCGCGATCGACCAGGAACTCGCGCAGAATCACGTGCCCCATGGCCATCGCGAGCGCCCCGTCCGTGCCGGGATGCGGGGCCAGCCACTCGTCGGCGTGCTTGACGTTGTCGGCGTAGTCGGGGCTGACCGCGACGACCTTGGTGCCGTTGTAGCGGGTCTCGGTGAGGAAGTGCGCGTCGGGCGTGCGGGTGACGGGAATGTTGGAGCCCCACATCACCAGATAGCCGGCGTTCCACCAGTCCGCCGCCTCCGGCACGTCGGTCTGGTCACCGAAGACCTGCGGTGAGGCGATCGGCAGGTCGGCGTACCAGTCGTAGAAGGAGAGCAGGGTGCCACCGATCAGCGACATGAAGCGGGCGCCGGCCGCGAACGACGCCATCGACATCGCGGGGATCGGGGAGAAGCCGGCGACGCGGTCGGGGCCGTACGCCTTGACGGTGTGGACGTGCGCGGCGGCGACGAGTTCGCTCACCTCGTCCCACTCGGTGCGGACCAGGCCGCCCTTGCCGCGGGCCCGCTTGTACGCCCGCGTCTTCGCGGGGTCGGAGGTGATCTCGGCCCACGCCGCCACGGGGTCGCCCAGGCGGCGGCGCGCCTCGCGCCACAACGTGAGCAACTCGCCCCGGACATACGGGTAGCGGACCCGGCTGGGGGAGTACGTGTACCAGGAGAACGAGGCCCCGCGCGGGCAGCCGCGCGGCTCGTACTCGGGGCAGTCGGCGCCGATCGACGGGTAGTCGGTGGCCTGGTGCTCCCAGGTGATGATGCCGTCCTTGACGTACACCATCCAGGAGCAGGAACCGGTGCAGTTGACGCCGTGCGTGGAGCGTACGACCTTGTCGTGCGCCCAGCGGTCGCGATAGAACCCCTCCCACTCGCCGTCGGCCTCGCCGAACACGGCACGGCCGTCGGCCGACACCTCGCGCCGGGTCAGCAGTCGTCGGGCGGCCAGCGGCCAGCCCTCGTCGGTGCGCCGACCGCGGGGCCGCGCTGCGTCGTCGTTCTCCATGGCACCGGACAGTAGGCGGCGGCAGACGGGAGTACCCGAGGCCGGGCGACCTCGGAAGGGGGGGGCCGAACGGCCCTACCGGCGCCCGCCTGCACGAGCAAACTCGGCACGGGTGGTGTGCGGAGACGAGCAGGGAGCGGGGGTCGAGTTCGGAGCAGTAGTCGAGTACGGAGCGGTAGTCGAGTACGGGGCGGACGATGGCGGCATCCGGGCACGCACCGATCGTGGTCGGGGTCGATCCGGGCCCGGCCCACCATCTGGTCCTCGCCTGGGGAGCCGACGAGGCGGACAGGCGTGAGGCGCCTCTCCACCTGGTCCTCGGACAGGGACGTCCGGCCGACGGGAAGCCGGCCCGGCACCTCGGGGACGGCGCGGTCCGCGAACGGCGCCGACTCGCGGAGCACGTCCTGCGAGACGCGGTCGCCTTCGTCACCGACCGTCATCCTCGGCTGGAGGTCCGCGCGCAGCTCGCCGCGGACGATCCCGTGCCGCTCCTGCGGCGGGAGGCGCGTACGGCTGCCGCCGTGGTGCTGGGCTCAGGCCGACCGAGCAGGCGAAAGGGGCGCTTCACTACGGCGTCGGTCGCACCGGCGGTCGTCGCGCGCGCCGCCTGCCCGGTGGTGATCGTGCGCCCACCATGCCGGGCCGCAGGACCGTCACGGCACTTCGTCGTCGGAGTGGACGTCGGTGTGGACGGCCGCCGTCACTCCGCGGCGGCCGTCGACCAGGCGTTCGCCGAGGCGGCTCTGCACCGCGCGGCGCTGCGGGTGCTGTACGTGTGGCAGCCACCCCTGCTGGGTGTCCTGGACGAGCACGCCGCCCTGCGGGAGTGCCGCGGGCTCCTGTCGGAGATGGTGGAGAGCCGTCGGGCGACGTACCGGGATGTGGAAGTGCGCCAGGAAGTGGTCCGCGGACGCCCCGCGCAGGTCCTGGCCCGCGAGTCCATGGACGCCCTCGGTCTCGTGGTCGGCCTCCGGGGCAGCGGTGGCTTCACCGGCCTGCTGCCGGGTTCGGTCGTGCACGGCGTGTTGCACCGCGCTTTGTGCCCGGTCGTGGTCGTCCCCCGGAGCGGGGGGCATCACCCCTGCCTGGTCCGTCCGCGCCTCAACCGGGTGGCTCGCCGGGCGCGCGCGGCCGCGGGGCGCCGCGCCCGGCTCCTCACCGGTGTGGCCCGTGCCTGGTCGGCGACGGTCCGCCGCGGCTGCCGGACACGCCTCCGGCAGGGCGGACATGTGTGCCGGGGCCTGGGAACACGCGGGTGACATGGCGTCCCGGTGCACGCGCCGGCCGATCGTCGCCTCCCGGTACCTCGCGGCAGACCCACCATGGCAAGTCCCTGAACGGCACCCCCTGCGGATCGGCCGGACGTCTGCCCAGGTGCCAACGGGCCGGTGCACCGGGACTGCCGGACCGGGTGCGGAGGAAGGTCGGCCCAGCGTGTCCAGGGGTGCGTGCAGCGGATAGTGACGGCGGATCACCGGTGCGCCGCGCGCTCCGGAGCCTGCGGACCTGTGCCGATGCCGGGGCCGCACCACCGCGAGCAGAGGAGGAGACGGCATGTACGAGCCGTCGACGAGGAGCAGCGGCACCGAGGGCGACCGGCCCGCCGTGTCCGCCAGGGCGTGGCTGATGCTGGCCCTGGCCACCGTCGGATTCGCCGTCAACTTCTGGGCGTGGGCGCTGCTCAGTCCGCTCGGCCCCCGCTTCAAGGACACCCTGCAGCTCACCTCCTTCCAGCAGTCGCTGCTGGTGGCCGTGCCGGTCGTGGTCGGCTCCCTCGGCCGCATCCCGGTCGGCGCGCTGACCGACCGCTACGGCGGGCGTGTGATGTTTCCGCTCGTCTCCACCGCCACCGTGATCCCGGTGCTCTACCTGGGACTCGCCGGGCACTCCTCACTCGGCGCGCTGCTGGCGGGCGGCTTCTTCCTGGGCATCGGCGGCACCGCGTTCGCCGTGGGCGTCCCCTTCGTGAACGCGTGGTTCCCGCCACAGCGGCGCGGTCTGGCCATCGGCATCTTCGGCATGGGCATGGGCGGCACCGCGATCAGCGCGCTGACCACCGTGAACCTGGTAAAGGCCCACGGCATGGCCGACCCCTTCCTGCTCACGGCCGCGGTGCTCCTCGCGTACGCGCTGATCGCGGCCCTGTTCCTGCGCGACGCCCCGGGCCGCACGGTGCCCGTCGAGGCGCTGTCGCGCCGGCTGGCGGACACCCTGCGCCTCGGCATCACCTGGCAGGCCACCGCCCTGTACGCGGTGGCCTTCGGCGGCTACGTCGCCTTCTCCGTCTACCTGCCGACGTACCTCAAGACCGGCTACGGCCTCACCCAGGCCGACGCGGCGAACCGCATGGCCGGGTTCGTGCTGCTCGCAGTGGCGATGCGACCCGTGGGCGGCTGGCTGGCGGACCGCGTCGGTCCCGTGCGGGTACTGGGCGTGGCCCTGACGGTCGTGGTCGGTGGTGCCGTGCTCCAGTCCTTTCCGCCGTCGCTCGTGCCCTTGGGCACCCTCGCCTGCCTGGTCATGGCCGCCGCGCTCGGCGCCGCCAGCGGCGCGGTGTTCGCGCTCGTCGCGCTCCTGGTCCCGGCGGGCAAGGTCGGCTCCGTCACCGGTGTCGTCGGCGCCGCGGGCGGCCTGGGCGGGTTCGTGCCGCCGCTGGTGATGGGGTCGGTGTACGGGGCCACGGGCTCGTACGCCCTGGGGCTGGTCCTCCTCGCGGTCGTGGCGGCAGCCGCCCTGGCCTTCACCGGCACCGGCGTGCGCAGGACGGTCGTCCGGCGGCGCCCGGCCGAGCAGGCCGGCTGAGCGTCGGACGCACGCATGGGGTTCGCCGCGGCCGCCGGCACATGAGGATCGTGACGGCACATGCGGACCGTGGCGGCCCCTGTGCACGCGATCGGCGGGGGACGGGTCCGCGCGGTGTGGGTCGCGCGGACCCGTGGCCGACGACCCACGCGCGGCCACGGCTCCTCCACGGGGGCCGTCCCCCTGGCGCGGCGCCGTCTCCGGTGGGGGACGGGGGAACTCCTCGCGGATCCGTCGGCGGCCTCCGCGCCTGATTCAAGGATCACTCTCCGGCCATGCCGAGAGGAGGGTTGACCAGACCTGTCTGCGGGCCGTTCGGCCCTTGCCCGAACCCGGGTCATCTCACATCCGGGCGCCGCCCGTTCGCGAGCGCAGCCATGCTCTCGCGATAGGCCGCCGCACCGATCAGACCGTGCAGCCGCTGCGCCACCAGCTGCCGCTCGGCCGCCTCCGGCGCGAGGCGACGCCGGCGGAGCCGGGAGCACGGCCGGCGTCGGCGCCCGGCCGGTGCCAGAAGGCGGACGGTGTCGTACAACGCGCCCGCGAGAATGAGCAGTTGGAGCACAACAACGACAGCAGTCATGACATCGGTCCTCGACCCGGCCAGGTCCGCCCGGCGGGCGGTCACTGTCAGCGTCGGCCGCCGCGGAAGCGGGGAGCAGAGGCTGCTTAGGCACTCCGAGGGCCGAACGGCCCGTGGCGTCCCTGGCCGGACCGCTGCCGAAGTGAACGCGCGCAAGACGCTGCGGTGGACGCTCAGTAAAGGGAAGCGGGCCAGGAACAGGCCACCGCGGCGATCACGCCCAGGTCCAGCAGCACGCCCACACTGAGCCACGGGTCGAACCAGACCGCCTTGAGTACCAGGCCGCTCGACGCGGCGACGAGGGCGGCCGTCGGCCACCATCCGGCGCCTGCCGCCACCCCGGAGCCGGCCACCACGTACACCACGGCCGTCCACCAGGCCAGCGTGAGCGCCGCCGTGGCGGCCGACGTCGTGGACACACCCGCGGACGTCAGCAGCCACGAATGCCCGGGAGTGAACGGTGCCGCGGCGCCGTCGGCCCGCTGCTGCGGCGCCGTCCACACTCCGGGATGCAGCAGCCCGTGCACGACGAGGAAGGCCGCCACCAGCAGGGTGATCATGCCTGGTCCTGCGGCTCGTGGGGCTCGCTTCCGCCCATGTCGAGACGGAACGGCGGATAGACGTCCGTCATCAGGCCCGCATAGGCGGCCACCCGCAGCACCCATCGGTTGAGCCCGAGGATCAGGTCGAACAGGCTCCGGGGGTACTTCTCGGTGAAGGCCAGCGTCACCCCCGCGATCACCGCCAGCACGGCGACCAGGCCGCCGTCCCACCAGCCGAAGTGGTAGCCGCCGAGGAAGAACCCGATGACGATGTAGTGGGGAATGGCCAGCAGCCACCACTTCACCAGCACCAGCCCCCGGGAGAGCCGTTCGGGATAGGCGATGTCCAGTCGCGCGGGGTAGTCGGGCTCCTCGCCCAGGCTGAACGGCGGATACCGATCCGTGCCCAGGGCGCCGTACGAGTAGTAGGCGACCCGCCAACTCCAGCGCAGGACGCCGAGGTTGAAGTCGAAGAGGGTTCGTGGATAGCGCTCGGTGAACAGGATGCCGAACAACGCGACCACGCTGACCAGGGTGAAGGCGATCCAGAGGAAGAACAGCACCACATAGTGGGGGATCACCAGAATCCACTTCACCAGCCACAGCCAGCGGGAGAGCTGCGGGTCGAGCACCGCGTTGACGCGCACGGGTCGGTCCGGCGCGCTCGCCAGGGTCGTCATGGCGATCAACTCCTTCGGCCCGTGGCGCCGCGGCGGCGACCTGGGCCCGAGTCCAGCGTGGCCGCCGTGCGCCGGGCCGTGCGAGGGTCGTTGGGGGTGGGTCCCGAGGCCAACGGTCCCGGCGGGAGCGGTTCGTCTCAGCCGGCCTCCGACCGGTTCCCCTCCGCGTCCACGAGGCGGATGCCGGTGACCAGATCGGGCCGGATACGGACGGCGTAGTCCATGGTCTGCTGCACCCAGGGATGCAGCAGCAACAGGAAGCGGGCCAGCTCCTTCGGGTCCGTCACCAGCTGTGCGTACCCGGTGGCCACGACGCTCCAGCCGAGGTGGGTGGCCGGGTCGATGGCGTCGGCCTCGTAGGCCACGACCACGCCCGGGTCGGCGGCCTCACGGGCGCGGGAGGTCAAGGCCGCGCCCTCGTGGGTGCGGATGACGATGTCGCCGTTGTCCAGCACATGGTTGACAGGCCGGATGGTCGGCAGGGCGTGCCTGGTGAAGACGACCCGGCCCAGGGACACGCTGCCGAGCAGACGCATCGCTTCGCTCCTGTCGAGCTCGATGCTCCGGCGCGGCCCCACGGGGGCTGGGTGGACGTGGCGCATGGCGGTTTTTCCGTACGGGTCGGCGGCTCGCGTCTGACGATCATTGGAACGCACCGCGGTGCACGCCGTCAGGGGCCGTTCGGCCCCTGTCCACGTCCGGTCGGCTCTGACGACGCGTTGACGGCACGGGGCGTGACAGGGGACGAGACGGGTAGCGGAAAGGACACACGCACGAGGACCGGTACCGACCGGCCCGCGCGGGTACCGGTGCCGGTGCAGGGATCCGGCGCGGAGCGCGGGAGAAGGAGCATCCGATGGCGGACGGAGAGCGGCCGGGCCCGGACAACCCGATCCGGGTCTTCCTGCTGGACGACCACGAAGTGGTACGGCGAGGAGTGCGCGAACTCCTGGAGGACGAGCCGGACATCACCGTGGTCGGCGAGGCCGACACGGTCGAGCAGGCCACGGTCCGCGTCCCGGCGCTGCGCCCGCAGGTGGCCGTGCTCGACGTACGGCTGCCCGACGGTGACGGCGTGACGCTCTGCCGGGACCTGCGCTCCCGCCTGCCCGAGCTGGCCTGTCTCATGCTGACCTCGTTCGACGACGAGGACGCCCTGCTGGACTCGATCATGGCCGGCGCGTCCGGCTACGTCCTGAAGCAGATCCAGGGCACGGACCTGGTGTCGGCGGTGCGTACGGTCGCCTCCGGCCAGTCGCTGCTCGACCCGAGCGCCACCACGAAGCTGATGGCCAGGCTGCGCGAAGGCAAGGAGCAGCAGGAGGAGCCGGAGGCACTGCCGGGCCTGACCCCCCGGGAGCGGGAGATCCTCGCTCTGATCGGCGAGGGCCTGACCAACCGGCAGATCGGCCGGCGGCTCTACCTCGCCGAGAAAACAGTGAAGAACCACATCTCCCGCCTCCTGGCCAAACTCGGCGTGGAACGGCGCATCCAGGCCGCGGTGATCGCCACCCAGGCCCAGGACCGGCAGCGGCACGAAGGCCGCTGACACGGACCGAACGGCCTCGGATCGCCCCCGTCCGGCCCAAGCCCCGCAAGCCCCGCGGTCCGCAGGCTGGCGGCAGACCCCGGACACATGCCGGGCGACGACCGGGAGGGCGAAGGACATGACCGTACGCGTGGGCATCAACGGTTTCGGCCGCATCGGACGCAACTACCTGCGCTGCGTGCTGGAGCGGGCGCAGAACGGCACCGGCACACCGATCGAGGTCGTGGCGGTCAACGACATCACCTCGCCGGCGACGCTGGCCCATCTGCTGGAGTTCGACTCGACCTACGGACGGCTGCACCGCACCGTCGAGCACGACGGGAACTCCCTCACGGTCGACGGCCACCGAGTCGCCGTGACCGCCGAACGCGACCCGGCCTCGCTCGCCTGGGGCGAGTACGGCGTGGACGTCGTCATCGAGTCCACCGGCCGCTTCCGCACCCGCGAGCAGGCCGGAGCACATCTGAAGGCGGGCGCCCGCAAGGTGCTGCTGTCCGTGCCGGGCAAGGACGTCGACGCGACCCTCGTCATGGGCGTCAACGAAAGCACCTACGACCCGGACACCGACCACGTCGTCTCCAACGCCTCCTGCACCACCAACTGCGTGGCCCCCATGGTGAAGGTGCTCCACGAGCGCTTCGGCATCGTCAAGGGCTTGATGACCACCATCCACGGCTACACCAACGACCAGGTCGTCCTGGACGGCCCGCACAAGGACCTGCGCCGCGGTCGCAGCGCCGCCGTCAACATCATTCCCACCAGCACGGGCGCCGCCCGCGCGGTCGGCCTCGTCCTGCCCGAACTGGCCGGCACCCTGGACGGTATCGCCGTGCGGGTGCCCGTCGAGGACGGTTCCCTGACCGACCTCGGTGTCGTCCTGGGCAGGCACGTCACCGCGGACGAGGTGAACGCCGCCTACCGGGAGGCCGCCGAGGGACCGCTGAAGGGGGTGCTGCGGGTCTCCGACGCCCCGATCGTCTCCCGCGACGTCGTCGGCGATCCCGCGTCCTGCGTCCTGGACGCCCCGCTGACCCAGGCGAACGGGGAACTGGTCAAGGTCTTCGGCTGGTACGACAACGAGTGGGGCTACACCAACCGGCTCCTCGACCTGACCGAGTACGTCGCGGCGCGCCTCCCGCGCGGCTGACCGGACCCGGAGCGACCGGATCCTCCCCGAACCCCGTACCGTCCTTCGCCCGGGACGATTAACGTGGCACGTGACCGGCGTGACCGGCCATGGGCAGCGTACGCGGAGCTGGAGGAACACCGGTGGGAAGCCATGAGGAGCCCCGGGACGCGCGCGTTCGCCTGCCCCAGCTGAGGCTGGACGAGCTGCTGGAGGAGCTGCAGGCCCGGCTCGACGCCGCCCGCGGCACCCGCGACCGGGTGCACAGCCTCCTGGAGGCCGTGCTCTCGGTCGGCCGCGAGCTCGACCTCGAACAGGCACTGCACAGCATCGTGGAGGCCGCGGCGACGCTGGTGGACGCCGAATACGGCGCCCTCGGCGTGATCGGCCCGGACGGCAAGCGGCTGTCGGCCTTCCACACGGTCGGTGTCAGCGAGAAGACGATCGCCCGGATCGGCCCGTTTCCCGAGGGGCACGGCATTCTCGGCGAACTCATCCGTCACCCCGAGCCGCTGCGGCTGACCAAGATCTCCCAGCATCCGGCGTCGTACGGCTTCCCTCCCCACCACCCCCCGATGAACACCTTCCTCGGTGTGCCCATCCGGGTCCGTGACCAGGTCTTCGGCAATCTGTACCTGACCGAGAAACGCGGCGGGGTGCAGTTCGACGAGGAGGACGAGGCGGTCCTCGCCACACTGGCCGTGGCGGCCGGCGTCGCGATCGACAATGCCCGGCTGTACGAGAAGTCCAGGCTGCGCGAGCGCTGGCTGCAGGCCAGTGCGGAGATCAATCACACTCTGATGTCCGGCGGTCCGGGTGCGGAGGTGCTCCGTCTGATCGCCGAGCGGGCCGGTGAGATCACCGCATCGGCCCTGGCGGCGGTGGCGCTGCCCATGGAGGACAGCGACCGGCTCTCGGTCGAGATCGCCGTGGGCGTGGACGCCGACGCGCACCGGGGCCTCGTGCTGCCCATCGACGCCAGCCTGATGGGGCTGGCCTTCTCCGAGGGCGCCCCGGTCACCAGCGAGGACGTCATCCAGGACGAGCGGATCTCTCCGGAGCCTGCGCGCTTCGAGGGACTCGGCCCCGGCGTCGCCGTACCCATCGGCTCGGCCGAGACGGGCACACGAGGCGTGGTCCTGCTGGTGCGCACGGCAGGCAGGCCGCCGTACCAGGCGAGGGAGATCGAACCCTTGCAGGCGTTCGCCGCGCAGGCCGCCGTGGCCATGGAACTCGCGGAGCGCCGGCGGGACGCCGAGGAGGTCGCGGTGCTCAAGGACCGGGACCGCATCGCCCGCGACCTGCACGACCTTGCGATCCAGCGGCTCTTCGCCACGGGAATGACCCTGCAGAGCGCGGGCCGCTTCATAGAGCACGAGGAGGCCGCCGGCCGCGTGGCGCGCGCGGTCGACGACCTGGACGAGACGATCAAGATCATCCGCTCGACGATCTTCGGCCTGCGGGCACGCGAGGACGGTGCCGGTGCGGGCCTGCGGGGCCGCGTGGTGCGCGTGATCGGCGAGGCGACCCAGGTGCTCGGCTTCGCGCCCAGCCTGCGGATGGAAGGACTGCTCGACACCGATGTGCCGCGGGAGGTCGCCGAGCACGTCGTGGCCGTCCTGTCCGAGGCCCTGACCAATGTCGCCCGGCACGCCCACGCCGACCGGACCGACGTCGTCCTGCAGGCGCACGGCGGCGAGATCCGGCTGACGGTGTCGGACAACGGCGTGGGCATCTCGCCCGAGGGCCGGCGCAGCGGCCTGCGCAACATGGCCGAGCGGGCCGAGCAGTTGGGCGGGGCACTGGAGCTCGGAGGCGGGCCCCAGGGCGGCACGGTGCTGGCCTGGCACGCGCCGGTGGACCCGCGGTAGCGGTTCTCACGCCTCCCGTCGTCGCAGGTCAACTCCGGCTGCTCCGTGGACGGTTGCGCGTTGTCGCGCAAGCTGCCGCCAGGCGGACGCGTGGCCGCCGCTCTCCGGCCCCTCGCGTGCCGGCAGCCCGAATCGGGTGATGTCGCGGTCGGCGGTTCGCTGCGGCCGGGCGATGACGTCGGTGTGCAGCGCAGGGGCGAAGAGTGCGCGAGGGCGTCGTCGACATGGACTGCGCCCCCTCGGGGCAATGAGTCGGCGCCCCAACCACCGACGGAGCAGGGGAAGTTGGGGCGCCAGGGCCGGCCGGGTCCGAGGGAGGACCGACCGGCTCATGCCTGTCCTCCGGCAGAGCGGGACGCTGGAATCAGCGAAGAAGAGGAGGGAGAAATGGCTGGCATGATCGAGCGGCTGCCGGGCTGGCCGACCCTGCCCGACCTGTTCGGCTGGGTGGAATCCGGCTTCCCCGGGGCGCACACGATCCCCGGACTGCACGGCATCCGTATCGAGGAGTTCCTGGCGGACGAGAAGTATGTGCTGCGGGCGGAGCTCCCGGGCATCGACCCCGCCAAGGATGTCGAGATCACCGTGACGGAAGGCGTTCTGACCCTGCGGGCGGAGCGCAGTGAGGAGACCACGAGGAAGCACCGCACGGAATTCCGCTACGGCACCCTCGCCCGCGCCGTCCGGCTGCCGGCCGGGGCCAAGGGCGAAGAGGCCACCGCCGAGTACAAGGACGGTGTCCTGACCGTCACGATCCTGGTGCCCGAGATGAAGACCGGCACGAAGACCATTCCGGTGCGGCAAGGCTGAGTGTGGCAGGACACTCGGACGCAACCGCCGTGCGCGGCCGGTACGCCGGCCGCGCATCCGTCTGTCCGGACCCGGGCACGTGCCCTGTCCGGGCCGGGTGTGAGCGGGGTCGGTCGTCACACGGCGGGACACGGCCGCCGGGATGCGGACATGAACGGCGGGAAGGGCGCCACCCGCTTCTCGCGGATCCTGATCGCGCGGTGCGCGGCTGCCGGCCGCTCCTCCGCGCCTCCTACGGGCCCTTCCCGTCACCTCCAGCAGAGCACGCGGCCATGGGACGCGAAAGGGCCACCAGGCCCTCGAGCCGGCCGACGCCGACCCGTCCGCCGACGGGACGCGCCGGACCCGCCGGGGCCGATCGGCCCATGCGGATCCCGTGGGTTGCGGCCAAGCTGGAAACCGCGAGGCATTCCCGGCAACTCCGGAAACCCGCCGATCAAGAGGGTGAGGTCGGACATGAAAGGCTACGTCTTCCACGGCCCGGGACAGGGCGCCTGGGAAGAGGTCGCGGACCCGGACCTCCAGGAGGCCACGGACGCGATCGTGCGGGTCGACGCCGTCACCATCTGCGGGACGGACCTGCACATCCTCAAGGGCGACGTCTCCGAGGTGCGCCCGGGCACCGTACTGGGGCACGAGGCGGTCGGTGAGATCGTCGAGGTCGGCAGCGACGTACGCAGCGTACGGCCCGGCGACCGGGTCCTGGTCTCCTGCATCAGCGCCTGCGGACGCTGCCGCTACTGCCGCGAGGCCATGTACGGCCAGTGCCGGGGCGGCGGTGGCTGGATCCTCGGTCACCTGGTCAACGGCACCCAGGCCGAGTACGTCCGCGTCCCGTTCGCCGACCTCTCTGTGCACGCGCTGCCCGGCTCGGTGGGAAACGAGGACGCCGTGCTGCTGGCCGACATCTTCCCGACGGCGTACGAGGTGGGCGTGCTCAACGGACACGTGCGTCCCGGAGACACCGTCGTGGTGGTCGGTGCGGGCCCCATCGGCCTGGCCGCGATCGCCACCGCCCAGCTGTTCGCGCCCGAACGCGTCGTCGCCGTGGATGTCGCGGCGCCCCGCCTGGAGGCGGCCCGGAAGCTGGGTGCCGAGGCGGTCGCCGACGCGAGCGAGGCGCCCGAGCAGCTCATCGCCGACCTCACCGACGGTCTCGGCGCGGACGTCGTCATCGAGGCGGTCGGCGTACCGGAGACCTTCGAGCTGTGCACACGCATGGTGCGCCCCGGCGGTCACGTGGCCAACGTCGGCGTGCACGGCAAGCCCGCGACCCTGCACCTGGAAGATCTGTGGATCAAGAACGTGACCATCACCACCGGTCTCGTCGACACGCACTCCACGCCCACGCTGCTGCGGATGGCGGCTGCCGGACGCCTGCCGACCTCCCAACTGGTCACCCACGGCTTCCCGCTCGACCGCATGGAAGAGGCGTACGAGGTCTTCTCGCGTGCCGGCGACACCGGCGCTCTCAAGGTCGTGCTCGGCGGGCCGCAGCGCGAGGTCGTACCGGTGCCCACGGCGTGACACGCCTGGGCCGAGCGGTCCCGCACGGGGGCCGAACCACCCCTGCCCGCGCCGGTCCGCCGGTGCCACGGTGAGAGTGAGTTCCGCGCAGAGTTGTTGCTCGGACCGACGAAGGCGGTGAGAAAGATGGAGCTGCCCCTGGTCGTGGGCGTCGACGGTTCGGACGGGAGTCTCGCCGCGGTCGACTGGGCCGTGGACGAGGCGGCCCGGCACGGCCTGCCGTTGCGGCTGGTGTACGCCTCGTGGTGGGAGCGCTATGAGGAGGCCGTGCCGTCCGACAGCCTGGACCGCCCCTCGGAGCGGGTGCTGGCGGAGCACATCACCGCCTCCGCCATGGAGCGTGTGAAGCTGCGCAACCCCGAGGTGCAGGTCTCCGCCGAGGTGATCCCGCACGAAGCCGTCCCCGCACTGCTGAGTGAAGGCCACAACGCGTCCGTTCTGGTGACCGGTTCACGCGGCCGCGGGGAAGTGGCGGGCCTGCTGCTCGGCTCGGTCGGCCTCGCCGTGGCGGCCCGTGCTCACAGACCGGTGATCGTGGTCCGCGGAGACAAGGCCGGCCTGGCGGGCACCCATGAGCGGATCGTGCTGGGCGCCGGGGACCCGGCGACCGGGGCCGAGGCCGTGCGGTTCTCCTTCCGGGAGGCCGAGGCCCGCGGATGCACCCTGGACGTGGTGCGCGCCTGGCGGTGCCCACCGCACGAGAGCGCCGACCGGACGAAGCCGGCTCAGAGCCCGGCGCACCGTCACGAAGAGCAGGCGTCCGCGCTGCTGGACCACCTGATCGAGGCCGCGGTCGCCGATCACCCGAAGGTCCGGGTCCGCCGGAACACCGTGGAAGGGCCCGCCCGCAAGGTGCTGCTGCACCGGTCGGGCGGCGCGGACCTGCTGATCGTCGGAGCGCGGCGCCGCAAAGGTCACTTCGGACTCCAGCTCGGCCTGGTGGCGCACACACTGCTGCACCACGCCGACTGCCCGGTGGCCGTCGTGCCGCAACAGGCGTGACGACGCACCGCCCCCGTGTCCCGGTCGTACGAGGAGGGCCGAAGTGACGGGCTGGACCTGGGAGTACGAGGGTTACGAACCCGCCGACGTCCGCCTGCGGGAGGCGCTGTGCACCCTGGGCAACGGCTACTTCGCCACTCGGGGGGCCCTGCCCGAGTGCACCGCCGACGAGGTGCACTACCCGGGCACCTATGTGGCGGGCTGCTACAACCGGCTCACCTCCGACGTGTCCGGCCGCCAGGTCGAGAACGAGGACATGGTCAACGTGCCGAACTGGCTGCCGCTGCGCTTCCGCCTCACCGACGGGAACTGGCTCACCCCTGACACCGCGACCGTGCTCGAACACCGGGAGACCCTGCGGCTGTCCGCGGGTCTGCTGGAGCGAACGACGCGGTACGGTCTGGGCGAAGGGTGTGCGCTGTCGGTGTGTCAGCAGCGGCTGGTGCACATGGCCGACCCTCATCTCGCCGCCCTGCGCACCGAGTTCACCGCCGAGGGCTTCTCCGGCCGGCTCGACGTCGAGTCGGCCCTCGACGGCTCGGTGACCAACGCCGGCGTGCCCCGCTACCGGGACCTGGACGGCCACCACCTCACGCATGTGCACACCGGTGCGTCCGCCCCGGACACCGTGTGGCTGCGCTGCCGCACCCGTACGTCGGACATCCGTATCGGCATGGCGGCCCGCATCGGCGCCGAAGCGGCGGCCACGGTCGTCCCCGAAGTCCCGCGCGCCGTGCAGCGGTTGACCCTGGACCTGGCGGCCGGACGCACCGCCACCGTCGACAAGACCGTCGCCCTGCACACCTCGCGCGACCCGGCGATCAGCGACCCGCTGTTCGCCGCGATCGACCGGGTGACCCGGGCACCACGCTTCGACGAGCTGCTGGAGTCGCACCTCACGGCCTGGGACCAGCTGTGGCGCCGGGCGGACCTGGAGGTCGACGGCGAGGCGGGCCGAATCCTGCGGCTGCACCTCTTCCACGTCCTGCAGACGCTCTCCCCGCACACCGCCGACCTGGATGTCGGGGTGCCCGCCCGCGGACTGCACGGAGAGGCCTACCGCGGCCACATCTTCTGGGACGAGCTGTTCGTACTGCCCTATCTCAACCTGCACTTCCCGGAGGTCTCCCGCGCCCTGCTCCGCTACCGTCACCGCCGCCTCGAACAGGCCTGCACCGCCGCGCGCGAGGTGGGCCGCCGGGGCGCGATGTACCCCTGGCAGAGCGGCAGCGACGGCCGCGAAGAGACCCAGCAGCTGCATCTCAACCCGCACTCGGGACGCTGGCTGCCCGACCACTCCCACCTCCAGCACCATGTCGGCTCGGCCATCGCCTACAACGTGTGGCAGTACTGCGAGGCGAGCGGCGACGCCGAGTTCCGGCACACCAAGGGCGCCGAGATGCTGCTGCAGATCGCCCGCTTCTGGGCCGACTCGGCCGTCTACGACGACGCGCTCGGCCGCCACCGCCTCAAGGGCGTGGTCGGCCCCGACGAGTACCACGACGCCTACCCCGGCGCGACGGAGCCCGGCCTCGACGACAACGCGTACACCAACGTCACGGCCGCCTGGGTGCTCGCCCGCACTCTGGAGCTGCTGGAATCCCTGCCCGAGCCGCGGCGGCGCGAACTCGAGGAGCGCGCAGGCCTGGACGGCGGCGAACTCGAACAGTGGGAGGACGTCTCCCACACCCTCCACGTGCCCTTCCACGAGGGCGTCATCAGCCAGTTCGAGGGCTACGGCGAACTGGCCGAGCTCGACTGGGAGGACTACCGCAAGCGATACGACGACATCCGACGGCTCGACCGGATCCTGGAGGCGGAAGGGGACACCGTCAACCGCTACCGCGCCTCCAAGCAGGCCGACGTCCTCATGCTCGGCTACCTCTTCGGGCCGGCCGAACTGCAGCAGCTGTTCCGGCGGTTGGGGCTGAGGCTGGACGAGGAGACCTGGCGGCGCACCGTGGACCACTACCTGCAGCGCACGAGCCACGGCTCCACGCTCAGCGGCCTCGTCCACGGCTGGGTCCTGGCCCGCGACCGGCGGGCCGAGGCATGGGAGTTCTGTGTGGAGGCGTTGCGAGGTGATGTCGCCGACGTCCAGGGCGGCACCACCGGCGAAGGGATCCACCTGGGCGCCATGGCCGGCACCCTCGACCTCGTCCAGCGCGGACTGACGGGTCTGGAGACCAGGGCAGGGGCGCTGTGGCTCGACCCGGTCCCCCTGCCGGAGCTCTCCTCGTACGGCTTCGCACTGCGCTATCAGGAGCACTGGGGAGTGCGGCTGAAGCTGGAGCGCGGGCTGCTGGAGATCGCGGTGCCGTCGTCGGACGGCTCACCGATCGACGTCCGGCTGCCGGACCGTGCCGTGTGTCTGCAGCCCGGCGACACCGTCCGGCTGGTGCTGGGGGAGTAGCGCCGACAGGGGGGAGCCCGTGCGGACGCCCCCGGGGACGGCGTGGGAGAAGGGAGCGGCCTCGATGAGCCGGAACGTACCGCCCGCCGACAAAGGTGCGCCCATGGCGGCGCAGCCATTCGACACGATGAAGGTGAGGGCCCTGGTGACCGCCGCCACGGCAGCGCCCTCGCTGCACAACGCGCAACCCTGGCGGTTCCGTCACCGCCGAGGGAGCGACATCCTCGAACTGTGTGCCGACCTCGAGCGGGCCATGCCGCTCACGGACCCCGACAACCGCGCCCTGCACCTCGGCTGCGGCGCGGCCCTGTTCAACCTCCGCGTCGCAGCGGCCGACGGCGGCCTGCACACCGACACGGTTCTCCTGCCCGATCCCACCGACCGCGAACTGCTCGCCGCCGTACGCCTCACCGGCACCGCCCGCCCCGACGGTGACCTGGCACGGCTGTTCCCCGCGATCGCCCGCCGGCACACCAGCCGCCACCCCTTCCAGGACAGGCCGGTGCCGGGGGCCGTCCAGGAGCGGCTGAGAAAGGCCGCCCGGCGGGAGGGCGCAGATCTGGTCTTCCCCGGCGAATGGCATGTGGAGGCCCTGCTGGAGCACGTCCGCGACGTCGAAGGGCGCGACAGCCTGGACCCCGCACGATTCGAGGACGTACGGCGGTGGACCCGTAGCGGGGAGGAGGCGGCAGTGGACGGAATCCCCGAGACCGCGTTCGGCCCCCGCAAGCAGGGCGGCCGCGCCCCGGTCCGCGACTTCGCCGGCCGTCGTGCCGTGCCCGGCCGTCCCGCGGCCGTCTTCGAGACGACGCCGCACCTGGCCGTGCTGGGTACCGTCCGGGACCGGCCGGACGACTGGCTGCGCGCCGGACAGGCCCTGGAACGTGTCCTGCTGCTGGCCATCCTCAACGGGCTTGCCACGTCGCTCACTTCGCACTCCCTGGAGCACGAGGACCTGCGGGAGCTGGCCCGCGACCCGCGCTCGGCCCTGGGGTTCGTGCACATGGTGCTTCGCCTCGGCTACGGCCCCGCCGGGACCAAAACCCCGCGGCGCCCCGTGGACGAGGTGCTGGAGATCCGCTGATCCGCGCCGAGGGCGTGGAGCAGGTTCAAGGCATCATCACGGTCGGCGAATTCACGGGCACGCGGCCGTCAGCGCGCGGGGCGGCCCTCCGGCTCGGGCTGGTCCAGGTGTGTGGCGAGCACCGCCGCCTGGACGCGGCGCTGGACGCCCAGCTTCGCCAGCAGCCGGGAGATGTGGTTCTTGACCGTCTTCTCGGAGAGATAGAGCCGCTTGCCGATCTCGCGGTTGGTCAGACCGTCCCCGATCAGCGCGAGGATCTCCCGCTCGCGCGGGGACAGGCCCGCGAGTTCCGGCGCGACGGCCGGTTCCTCGGCCGGCTCGGTGCGCAGGGAGCGCATCAGCCGCGCCGTGGTGGCCGGGTCGAGCATCGACTGGCCGGAGGCGACCGTGCGCACCGCCGAGACCAGGTCCGAGCCCCGGATCTGCTTGAGCACATAACCCGAGGCCCCGGCCATGATCGCGTCGAGCAGGGCGTCCTCGTCGTCGAACGACGTCAGCATCAGCACGGCCAGCTCCGGCATGCGGCTGCGCAGGTCGCGGCAGACGGAGATGCCGTCGCCGTCGGGCAGGCGCACGTCCAGGACGGCCACGTGCGGACGCACCGCGGGCGCCCGGACCAGTGCGTGCTCCACGTTGGCGGCGTCCCCGACGACGGAGATGTCCGGCTCCGCGTCCAGGAGGTCCGCCAGACCGCGTCGGACGACCTCGTGGTCGTCGAGCAGGAAGACACGGATCGGGTCCTGCGCTGAGAAGGTGCGTGCTTCGGTCATGTCGACCCCTTGATCCCGGGAGGTGTGACGCACGGACTGCGGGCCGTCCGTCACGACGATCATCACGCGCCGGGGCCGGTCGCACTAGGGCCGACCGGCCCCCACTCCGCGTCCTCACCGGCCGACGGCGCCCCTGGCTGGGACGGGAGCACGCCACCCGCTCCCAGGTGCTCCCGTGCGGCCGGGTTCAGACGGAGGACCGGTCCGGCCCGTCGAGCGCGAACTCCACGTCCACGACTCCCTCCACCGCCCGCACCAGACGCGCGGCGACCGGAACGGGCGAGGTGTCACGGACTCGGCCGGCGAGCGTGGCCACTCCGTCCCGGACCTCGACCAGCACCGAGGACTCCGGTGGGAAGAAGAGGTAGGAGACGACCTCCCGCCGGATCTGCTCGGCGATGTCCTCGTCATCGCGCAGGAAGACCTTCAGTAGGTCCGCCCGGCTGACGATGCCCTCCAGACGTCCGTCGGTGTCGACGACGGGCAGCCGCTTGACGCGAGCCCGCGCCATCTCCCGCGCGGCCTGCGCGAGCGTGGCGTCGGCCCGGGCGGTGAGGGCGGGGGAGGTCATCAGCTCCTCCGCGGTGAGCGAGCCGGCCTTGGCCAGGTCGGACAGTCGTCGCAGCTGGGTGTAGCGGTCGGGGTCGCTGTCGCGGAACTCCTCCTTGGGCAGCAGGTCGGCCTCGGAGACGATCCCCAGGACCTTGTCGCCGCGGTCCACCACGGGCACCGCACTGACCTTGCGGTCCTGCATCAGCCGTACGACGTCCTTGAAGGCCGTTCTGCGCTCCACGGTGGCGACGTCCCGGGTCATCACATCACTCACGATGTGCGGGGAGCCGTGCATCACGTCTCCTCGGCCGCTCGCGTTCACCGCGCGCCCCCACTGCCGTAGGGCCCGTACAGGTCCAGCAGCCGGATCCGGGCCGCCTGCAGCCGGTGCGCCACGACCATGCCCACCCACTCCGCCACCCTCCGGCCGAACTCGGGGTCCTCCGCGCAGATCGTCCGCACGGTGTTCGCGTCGAACTCGTACGCCCGCAGCGGGGAGGACGCCTCGGCGCCGAGATGCCAGGAGTGCGGGGGGAACAGCCAGGACCAGCCCAGGAGTTCGTTGTGTCCGAGGGACTCGATGACCGCCGCGCGGCGGCCGGGTACACGCATGTCGAGGTCGACCGTGCCGGTGCGGATGATCCAGAACCGGTCGGCGCGACCGCCCTCCTCGAACAGCCGGGCACCCAGGGGGAAGGACACCTCGTGGGCGAGCCGCATCAGCCGCTGCCGGTGCTCGGCGGACAGCGCCCGCGGCATGCTCATGGTTGCGGGAGCGTTCATGACGGGCCTCCAGTAAGGCGTACGGACATCCCACTGCCAGCGTGGTCCCGTCGCCTTCGCGGAACCAGGGGCCACTCGGCCCCGTGAACGGGCCGTCCGGCGGCCCGCGCCCCCGGGGGCCGGTCGGCCCCGGTCCGGGACCTGCGGCCCCTGCCGTACCGGCTCCCCGAGAACGCACGCTGAAGTCAGGTACCGATCAGGAGGCGAACCATGGTGCGCACCGTTGTCGCAGGTCTGGACGGCTCGACCGAGAGCCGCGCCGCGGTGGAGTGGGCGGCCCGCGAGGCGACACTGCGCGGCCTGCCGCTCAGGATCGTTCATGTCTGGGAGCCGGTCCCGCACCCCATGGCGCAGGCCCCGCTGGTCGGCGGCGAGACGGTGCAGCACTGGACCGAACGCATCCCGCGCGAGAGCGCCGAGGGCGTACGACTGCGCCACCCCGGCCTTGAGGTGACGACGCGACAGCTGACCGGCCGGCCCGCCCAGGCGCTCGCCAAGGAGGCCCAGGAGGCCGAACTGCTCGTCCTCGGCTCGCGCGCGATGGGCGGGATCGGGGGGTTCATGGTCGGCTCCGTCGGCCTCTTTGTCGTCGCGCACGCGGCACGCCCCGTCGTGCTGGTCCGAGCCGGCGAACAGGCCGCCGACGAGCACGAACCCGATCCGGCGGGCGTTCCCTCGGCCGCGGCCCCCTTCCGTCCGGTCGTGCTGGGCCTCGACACCGAGCACCCCGACGAGACGCTGCTCGGCTTCGCCTTCGACGCCGCCGTGCGCCGCGGGACGACCCTGCGGGTCGTCCACGGCTGGAACCCGCCCCCCTATTACGCCTACGGAATGTCGGGCGACCTGGCGGCGCACAACTCGATGGCGCTGCGCGAGTCCACTGCCCTGACCGATGCGCTGCGCCCCTGGCGGGAGAAGTACCCCGATGTCGAGGTCGGCGAGGAGTGCAGGTTCGGCAGCCCCGCCCTGCACGTCGTCAACGCCTCGGCCGGAGCCTCGCTGGTCGTGGTCGGCCGCCGGGTGCGCCGCAGCCCTGTCGGCGTCCACATCGGACACGTCACGCATGCCGTCCTGCACCACGCAGCGGCGCCCGTCGCCGTCGTCGCCCACCACTGACACCGCCTCGTGAGGAGCCGGACCGATGAAGGAACTTCCCCTGGCCGTGGGTGTGGACGTATCGGAGCCGAGCCTGCGGGCCGTGGACTGGGCGGCCGACGAGGCAGCGCTGCGCGGGGTGCCGCTGCGGGTGGTGTACGCCTCGCTCTGGGAGCGCTACGAGGGCGGCTCGCTCTCGGCGGACTTCGGCAAGCCGTCCGAGGAAGTGCACGCCCAGGACATCGTCGACCACGCGGCCCGACGCGCGCTCGCCCGCCATCCGGAGCTGAACGTGATCCGTGCGGTGCTGCCGGAGGAACCCCAGTACGCCCTCGTGCACGAAGGGCGGATGGCCGCCGCGCTGGTGGTGGGCAGCCGTGGCCGCAGCGGTGTCACCGAGTTCCTGCTGGGCTCCGTCAGTCTGACCGTGGCCGCGCAGGCCGACTGCCCGGTGATCGTGCTGCGCGGCAACCACGACAAGCAGGCCGTGCCGGGAACCCAGGGGCGGATCCTCCTGGGGGTCGGCGAGGAAACGGCGGACTCGCCGGCCGTGCGTTTCGCGGTCGACGAGGCGCGCCTGCGCGGGGTGCCCCTGGAGGCCGTACGGGCCTGGCGGTGCCCCGCGCACGAGACCACCGACCACCCGCTCATGGCCGGCGAACCCGCCCGGCTGCACGAGGAGCGGGCCGTGGAGGTGCTCGAGCAGGGCCTGAAGAACGTTCCGGGGGACGTCGACGTGCGCAGTCGGACCGTCGAGGGCCCTGCCCGCCGGGTGCTGGCGGACCTCTCGCGCCAGGCCGACCTCCTGGTGGTCGGGGCCAAGCGCCGCGAAGGGCCCTTCGGACTCCAGCTCGGCCGCGTCGCACACGCGGTGCTGCACCACTCCGCCTGTCCCGTCGCCGTGGTGCCGCAAAGGGCGCCGATGCAGTGAACCCTTACCGACAGGAACCGGTCGAAAGGCGCGATCTCTCCTGCGCCCGGTGGTCGTTCCCCCTACCGTTGGAACGACCACCGGGTGCACTCGCGCGGCAGCTCTTTCTCCTACGTTATGCGCGGCAACGCCGTCTCCTCCTGCCGGCCGTGCCGCTTCCCTTGCCCGTTGACCCACGTCGATGACTTCCGGAGCCTCCGATGCCCGAGTCCGCACAGCAGGACACCAGCACCGCACCGACCGACGAAGAACTGCACACCCTGGATCTGCACTGGCGCGCCGCCAACTATCTGGCCGCCGGTCAGATCTACCTCATGGCCAACCCGCTGCTGCGTGAACCCCTCAAGCCCGAGCACATCAAGCCGCGACTGCTCGGCCACTGGGGCACCTCGCCCGGACTGAACCTCGTCTACACCCACCTCAACCGCGTCATCAGGGCGCGCGGCCTCGACGCCCTGTGCATCTGGGGGCCCGGTCACGGCGGCCCCTCGGTGGTGGCGAACTCGTGGCTGGAAGGCACGTACAGCGAGACGTACCCGGACGTCGGCCGGGACGAGGCCGGCATGGAGCGGCTGTTCCGCCAGTTCTCCTTCCCCGGCGGGGTGCCGAGCCATGTGGCGCCGGAGACCCCCGGCTCCATCCACGAGGGCGGTGAACTGGGCTACTCCCTCTCGCACGCCTACGGCGCCGCCTTCGACAACCCGGACCTGCTGGTCGCCTGCGTGATCGGCGACGGCGAGGCGGAGACCGGGCCGCTGGCCGCCTCCTGGCACTCCAACAAATTCCTCGACCCGGTCCACGACGGCGCCGTCCTGCCGATCCTCCACCTCAACGGCTACAAGATCGCCAACCCTACGGTCCTGTCCCGGCTGCCCGAGCACGAACTCGACGAGCTGCTGCGCGGCTACGGGCACGTGCCGATCCACGTCAGCGGCGACGACCCGGCCACGGTGCACCGCGCGATGGCGCGGGCGATGGACACCGCTCTGGAGCACATCGCGCTGCTGCAGAAGTCGGCCCGTGAGGACGGTGTGGCGCAGCGCTCGCACTGGCCCGTGATCGTGCTGCGCACCCCCAAGGGCTGGACCGGACCCGCCGAGGTCGACGGTCTGCCCGTCGAGGGCACCTGGCGCGCCCACCAGGTCCCGCTGGCCGGCGTACGCGACAACCCCGAGCACCTTCGGCAGCTGGAGCGGTGGCTGCGCTCGTACCGCCCCGAGGAGCTCTTCGACGCCGACGGCCGTCCCGTCGCCGACGTCCTCGCCTGCGTCCCCGAGGGCGCGCGCCGCCTGGGCGGCACCCCGCACGCCAACGGCGGCCTGCTCGTGCGCGACCTGCCCCGCCCCGATCTCGACCGGTTCGCCGTACCCGTCGACAAGCCCGGCACAACCCTGCACGAGCCCACCCGCATCCTAGGCGACCTCCTCGAAAAGGTCATGGAGGACACCTCGGCCCGCCGCGACTTCCGCGTCGTCGGCCCCGACGAGACCGCCTCCAACCGGCTGCAGGCCGTCTTCGACGCCAGCGGCAAGGCCTGGCAGGCCGAGCTCCTGCCGGTGGACGAGCACCTCGACCGGCACGGGCGCGTGATGGAGATCCTCTCCGAACACACCTGCCAGGGCTGGCTGGAGGGCTATCTGCTCACCGGCAGGCACGGCCTGTTCTCCTGCTACGAGGCCTTCGTGCACATCGTCGACTCCATGGTCAACCAGCACATCAAGTGGCTGCGCACCTCCCGGCGGCTGCCCTGGCGCGCCCCGATCGCCTCCCTCAACTATCTGCTGACCTCGCACGTGTGGCGCCAGGACCACAACGGCTTCTCCCACCAGGACCCCGGCTTCGTCGACCACGTCCTCAACAAGAGCCCCGAGGTCGTACGGGTCTACCTCCCGCCGGACGCCAACACACTGCTCTCGGTCGCGGACCACGCGCTGCACAGCCGTGACTACGTGAACGTGATCGTGGCGGGCAAGCAGCCCTGCTTCGACTGGCTGTCGATGGACCAGGCCCGCGCCCACTGCGCCCGCGGGGCCGGCGTCTGGGACTGGGCGGGCAGCGAGAACGGCGGCGAACCCGACGTGGTCCTCGCCTGCGCCGGCGACGTACCCACACAGGAGGTGCTGGCCGCGGCCCAGCTGCTTCGACGCCACCTGCCCGACCTCGCGGTCCGCGTCGTCAACGTCGTCGACATGGCCCGGCTGATGCCGCGCGAGGAACACCCGCACGGGATGAGCGACTTCGAGTACGACGGCCTGTTCACGACGAACAAGCCGGTGATCTTCGCGTACCACGGCTACCCCTGGCTGATCCACCGCCTCGCCTACCGCCGCACCGGCCACCAGAACCTGCATGTACGCGGCTACAAGGAGTCCGGCACCACGACCACGCCGTTCGACATGGTCGTCCGCAACGACCTCGACCGCTACCGGCTGGTCATGGACGTCATCGACCGGGTGCCCGGGCTGGCGGTGCGTGCTGCGGCCGTACGCCAGCGCATGGAGGACGCCCGCCAGCGCCACCACGACTGGATCCGGGCCCACGGCACGGATCTGCCGGAGGTCGCTGACTGGACCTGGAACGGCTGACCTGCGGGGGCCCGCGGTGGTCGTCCCGCTGCCGCAGGGCCCCGTCGGCCCTCGTGACGGGGACCGATCGGCCCATGTGGTGTGTCCGGCCGTGACCGACGCTGAAACAGGCGACGTCCTCGCGACGACCGCCGCGCCGGTCCGGCACAGAAGGAGGCGCAGCCATGACCACCGCGATTACGCCCCGCACCACCAGGAAGCTTCCCGCCGTGTACCGGGGCAGGCTCATGGGCATGGCGCACGACGTGCGCTATCCGCCGGACACCCGGCTGTTCGACGAGGGAGGCCGGGCCGATCACTTCTGGATCATCGAGTCGGGCACCGTCTCCCTCGACATGCACGTGCCCGGACGGCGCGCCGCCGTCATCGACACGGTGGGTCCCGGCGAACTCCTCGGCTGGTCCTGGCTGTACCAGCCGCACCGGTGGCGGTTCGGCGCCCGGACGGTCGGCCCGGTGCGGGCCCACGAGTTCGACGCCGAGGCCGTACGGCGGATGTGCGAGGCGGATCCCGAGATGGGCCGCTCGATCACCCTCTGGGTCGGGGAGGCCGTGGCCCGCCGGCTCAACGCGGCCCGCACCCGGCTGCTGGACCTCTACGCGCCCTGCGGCAGCGGAGCGCGCGGCTGAGGAGAGCGGCTCTGGCTCGCGCACCCGGCACCGCGCACCCCGCACCGTGCTGCCTGTACTGTCCCCGCTCGCCCTGGTCAAGCTCGGCTGCCCACGGTGGTGCGCGTGGATACGATACGCACGGTCACACATGTCTTCCCGTGAGGCCTTTGTGTCCTTCAGCCCTGCGGGGGTGCGCTGTGGAATCTCCGACCGAACCCTGGCCGGCACTGGTCGATGAGGACGGCGACGGCGCCGGCTGGCAGTTCCGGCAGCCCGGCCTGGCCTCCAGGGCCGTGCCGTTCGGGCTCGTCGCCCTGGTCGTCGCGGTCAGTGTGCTGGTGCCGCACGGGGACGTGCGGTCGTGGCCGGAGTACGCGGCGAGCGTGACCCTTCTGGTCGCGTGCGCGGGGGCCTTCCTTCTGCCCTGGCAGCGGCTGCCTACGTGGACCCCGGTCCTGGTGCCGTTGCTCTACACCCTCTCCGTCATGGAGCTGATCCTGGCCTCGGGCGTGGCCTCCGGCGTGGGCCTGGTGCTGCTGGTTCCGCTGATCTGGTCGGTGCTCTTCCATCGCCGGTGGGAGTCGGCGTGTGTCGTGGTGGCGGTGGTGGCCGTCCAGGCCGTGACGTCGATCGCTCAGGCGACGCCGGGTGCGGTCGTTGCCCGGCGCGTGGTGCTCTGGAGTGCGCTCAGCGTGCTGATCGCGGTGGCCGCCCACGGTCTGCGGGACCGGATCAGGGGCTCGCTGATGGCCAACGCCGCGTTGCAGGCGGAAGTCTCCCTGACCCGGGAGCGGGACCGTATTGCCGCCGGCCTGCGCGACAGCGTGGTGCGCAAGATCTTCGATGCCGGACTGGATCTGCACGGCACCGCCGCGATGATCGGCGAGGGACCCGCGCGGGAACGGCTGATGCACGGCGTGGCCGAACTCGACGGAGCGATCTGGGCACTGCGCCAGAGCGTGTTCGACGTGGCCGACGACACCGACTCCGCCGTGGGCTCCCCCGAGAGACCTGAACCGGGCGAGCAACGATGACAGGCCCAGCACCGTTCTGACGTCTCCGCCATGTTCGGCCTTGGTACGTCGCAGCGGCGGGCGTCCCCGCCGAGTCTGCAATCGGTGGAAGTGGCGGCCGGACGATCGGCAGGACCGCCACTCCTCCCACCCCTGGACACCGAGGGCCGACCGGCCCCCTCGTCACCGCCGGTCAGCCCATGGGACCCCGCCTCCTTCCGCTGGACGCTCGAAGTGAACAAACACTTGGAGGAGACGGGCGATGACGGACGACAAGCGCAGTGGCCCCCCGGTCCACGCCCTGCTGGCGGACGGCACCACCGTGTGCATCCGTCCCGTGGCGGCCGGAGACCACGAACAACTGCAGGGGCTCTACGAGGAGATGTCACCGGAGAACCTGCGGTTGAGGTTCTTCGGCGTGAGCCGCCGCTCGGCCGAGATGGCCGCCGACCGCGCCTGCGCCGCCCCGCGCCCCGGATACCGGGCGCTGCTCGCCGAACGCTCGGGCCAGGTCATCGCTCTCGCCGAGTACGACACCGGCGGCACCGTAACCGAGGCCGACATGTCCATCGCGGTCGCCGAGGGGCTGCACCACCGCGGGGTGGGCACGCTCCTCGTCGAACACCTCGTGTCCGCCGCGCGTGCGGACGGCATCACGGCCTTCGCCGCGGACGCGCTGAGCGAGAACCGCGAGGTGCTCCGCCTCTTCGCCGACCTCGGCCTGCACACGGCCCGGCGGTTCGAGGGACCCGAGGTGCGCTGCACCATCGAACTCGCCCAGGACGACACCTACCTCTCGGCGGTGGAGGAACGCGGACGGGCCGCCGACGTGGCCAGTCTCCAGCCGCTGCTGCGGCCCAAGTCGGTCGCCGTCGTCGGCGCCGGGCGCACACCGGGGTCGGTGGGCCGCGCGATCCTGCACCATCTGAAGGCAGGCGGCTACACGCGCCGCCTGTTCGCCGTGAACCCCGCCGCGACCTCCATCCTCGGAGTGCCCAGCCACCCCTCCGTCAGCGCCCTGCCCGTGGCGCCGGACCTCGTCGTGGTCGCCGTACCCGCCGAGGGCGTGGCCCAGGTGGCCGAGGAGTGCGGGAAGGCTGGGACACGCGCCCTGCTCGTGGTCACGGCCGGGCTCGACGCCGAGCAGGCGCAGGCGCTCTTGACCGCCTGCCGCACCTACGGGATGCGGCTCGTCGGGCCGAACTGCCTGGGCGTGTCCAACACCGACCCGCAGCTGCGTCTGGACGCGACCTTCGCCGCCACCCACCCGCGCCCCGGCACCGCCGGTGTGGCGGTACAGTCCGGCGGCGTCGGCATCGCCCTGCTGGACGGGCTGTCGCGGCTCGGTATCGGCGTGTCCACGTTCGCCTCGCTGGGCGACAAGTACGACGTCAGCGGCAACGACATGCTCCAGTGGTGGGAGAGCGACCACCGCACCGATCTCGCCCTGCTGCACCTGGAGTCGTTCGGCAACCCGCGCGCCTTCTCCCGGACCGCACGCCGTGTGGCACGGCGCATACCGGTGCTGACCGTGGACGCCGGACGCACCGAAGCAGGCCGGCGTGCCGCCGCCTCGCACACCGCCGCGGCGGCCACCCGCACCATGACGCGCGGGGCACTGTTCACCCAGGCGGGCATCACCGCCACCCGCTCGGTGGGCGAACTCCTGGAAACAGCAGCCCTGTTGCACTCCCAGCCGCTGCCCGCGGGCTCCCGCGTCGCGATCGTCACCAACGCGGGCGGAGCGGGCGTGCTCGCGGCGGACGCCTGCGCCGAGATGGGGCTGGCACTGCCCGCTCCCGCCCCTCAACTGGTCGACGAACTGCTGGCGGAGCTGCCCGAGGGTGCCGCCGTCGGCAACCCCGTCGACGCGAGCGCCGCCGTCACGGAGGAAGAGCTCGCGCACTGCGTGGACCGGATCATGCGGCACGGAGGTTTCGACGCCATGCTGGTGGCCCTGGTCCCCACGGCGGTGGCTGCGGCCACGGGGGACGACCTCGTCCGGGCGCTCACCCGCGCCCCCGCCCGATGGACGAAGCCCGTCGCCGTCATACGGCTCGAGCAGGCCCTCCCCGTCGAGCTGCTGCAGGCCGAGTGCGGCACCGTCCCCTCGTACGCCGAACCTCACGCCGCGGCGCGGGCCCTGGCCCACGCGGTCGAGCGTGCCAACTGGCTGGCCCGGCCGGCCGGTTCGGTCCCCGTCCTCGACGGCGTCGAGACGCAGCGCGCCCACGCCGTCGTCGAGACCTACCTCGACGCACACCCCGACGGTGGCTGGCTCGACCCGCGCACCTGCGCCGAACTCCTCGGCTGCTACGGCATCCCGCAGTCGCCGTGGGCCTGGGCCGAGACGGAGGACGACGCCGTGCTCGCGGCCGAACGGCTGCGGGGCGCGGACGGACGCGTGGTGATGAAGGGCCACTGGCCCGGGCTGCTGCACAAGAGCGTCGAGCACGCCGTCCACCTCGACCTGCGGGGCGACGCCCAGGTGCGCGCCGCTTTCCGGGACCTGGAGACCCGGTTCGCCGGCCTGCTGACGGGCGTGGTGCTGCAACCGCTCGCCGACCGCGGCACCGAACTGTTCGCGGGAGTCGTCCAGGACCAGGTCTTCGGCCCACTCGTGCTGTTCGGTCTCGGGGGCACGGCGACCGAGGTGCTGGCCGACCACGCCGCCCGGCTCGCCCCGCTCACCGATCACGACGTGCACGATCTCATCACGGCCCCGCGCTGTGCCCCGCTCCTCTTCGGAGCCGACGGCGCGCGCCCCGTCGACCTCGAAGAACTCGAACGGCTGCTGCTGCGGCTGTCCCGGATGGCGAGCGAACTTCCGCAGCTCGCCGAGGCCGACTTCAACCCCGTACTCGCGACACCCGGCGGAGTGACCGTGCTGGACGCACGGGTGCGTCTGGTGCCGCGCCGCCCCCACGACCCGTATCTGCGCCGACTCCGCTGAGGAGGGAACGTCATGAAGCACAACAAGGTCGGCTCCGTGATGAGCACGGAGGTCGTCCGTGCCGAATACGGCACCCCGTTCAAGGAGGTGGCGCGCCGGCTCGGCGAGCACCGCATCAGCGGACTGCCGGTGGTCGACGAGGACGACAAGGTCATCGGGGTCGTCTCCGAGACCGACCTGATGGCCCGCCAGGCGGACACGCCCGATCCCTACGAGCCGAAGAAGCACTTCCGGCCGGTCGCCCTGACCCGGGGTGCCAGGAGGCGGGCCGCGAAGTCCAAGGCGCGTACGGCCGGGCAGTTGATGACCGAACCGCCCGTCACGGTGCACGCCGACGACACGATCGTGGAGGCCGCCCGGACCATGGTCCAGCACCGCGTGGAGCGGCTGCCCGTCCTCGACGAGGCGGACCGGCTGGTGGGCATCGTCACCCGCCGTGACCTGCTCACGGTCTTCCTGCGGCCCGACGAGGAGATCCGCACCGAGATCGTCGAGCAGATACTGGTGCGCGCCCTGTGGCTGCCGCCGCGCAGCATCGATGTCGCGGTGATGGAAGGCGTGGTCACACTCACCGGTCACGTGGAACGCAAGAGCGAGAAGGAGATCGCCCTGTCCATGACCCGGCAGATCGACGGAGTCGTCGCCGTGGTCGACAAGCTCACCTTCCGGCTGGACGACGCCAGGATCCAGCCCCAGGAACAGGCCCTGCACGGCGTGGCCGACGACTGGCTGCGCAGGCTGTGAGAGGAGGCGGACCGACATGCCCCGCACCGTGCTGGTCGCCTACGGGACGACCAACGGATCCACCGCACAGATCGCTGAGACCGTGGCCGAGGTGATGTCCAAGGAAGGACTGACCGCCGAGGCGCGACCCGCGGCATCGGTCGACGACGTGACGCGCTACGACGCCGTCGCGGTCGGCGGCGGGCTGTACGCAGGACGCTGGCACAAGGACGCCCGCCGGTTCGTGCGCCGCAATCGGCGCGAACTCACCGGACGCCCGCTGTGGTTCTTCAGCAGCGGCCCGCTGGACGCCTCGGCGTCCGAGAAGGACATCCCGGCCGTCCCCGGTGTGCGGCGCTCCATGACCCGGCTCGACGCCCGGGGGCACGTCACCTTCGGCGGCTGCCTGCAGGAGGGCGCCAAGGGACGCATCGCCCGGATGATCGTACGCAACGGAAAGGGCGGCGACTTCCGCGACTTCCCCGCGATCGAGGCGTGGGCGGCAGGGGTCGCCGGCGAGCTGATCGAGGAGCGGGGGAAGAACTGACCGCCGCAGCACGGAGTCCACGGTCACGGGGCGGCCGTCCGCCGGCGACACGACGTACGCCGTGAGCAGGCCCGGCCCCCCACGCGGGTGAGGTGGCGTACCGACCGTTCGTACCGTCGAGCGCGCCCTCGACGGCATGCGATGCGCATCGCCCGTATTCTTCTGCCACTTCAAGACCGCTGTCGGCGAATCGGCTCGTACCCGGTCCAGCCCATACTCGTCCAGGAGCCGTCGGTTCAGGACGGGATCCCGGTGCTCGTCGAGGTACTTCATCGGTGTGAGAGATCGAGCCGGACGTCCACGACCCCCTCCACCGCCCGCACTGCACGGGCCACGACGGGCACGAGGGTCCGGTCGGGCAGGGAGCCGCCCAGCGTGACCACACCCTCGGACACGCTGACGGTCAGGGGAGTGACGACCGGGAGTTGGTCGAGCACGCTGCGGCGGACCTCCGCGGCGATCTCCTGGTCGTCCCGGAGGAACACCTTCAGCAGATCACTGCGGCTGACCACGCCCTGGAGCAGGCCGACCCCGTCCACGACGGGCAGCCGCTTGACGTGCCGGCGTGCCATGATGCGGGCGGCCTCGGCGAGCGTGGCGTCGGCGTGCACGGTCACGGCGGGGGCGCTCATCAGCTCGCCCGCGGTCACCGCGAGGGCCTTCCTCCGCTCGGCGGGGTCTCCGTCCTCGATGTCCCTGAACTCCTCCTTGGCCATGAGATCGGCTTCGGAGACCACTCCCACGACTCGACCCTCGCCCGCCAGGACGGGCACGGCGCTGACCTTCCACTGGTCGAGCAGCTCGACGATCTCCTTGAAGGGCGCCTCGCTGCCGATGGCGACGACGGTGTGCGTCATCACGTCGCTCACGGTGTAAGGGTGTTCAGACATCGCGGCCTCCCGAAGCGTGTTCCGAGTCATGCACGACAGTGAGGTCGAGGAAGCGGGTGGAGCACGAGATGCACGGGTCGATGTTCCGGACCGCCCGCTCGCACAGCGCCGTCAACTCAACGTCGTCCGGGTCGTGTTCGCCGATCGCACGCGGGGCCAGCCGACGCAGGACGTCCTCGGTCGCGTGCTGGTTCTGTGCCGTGGGCGGCACGAGCAGGGCGCACCCGGGCAAGTGCCGGCGCGTCGGTGCGCAACCGCACGGCGAAGCGGACGCGGTGCGGTACACGAACGGCCGGAAGCCGACGCCCTGGACGATGCCCTGCCCGCGGAGGCGCCGCACGGTCATGCCGGCCTCCTCCTCGCGGTGCCCCGGTGCCGGGGCGATCTCGGACTCGACGGCCCGCACGAGCGGCTCCACGGCCGCCTGGACGGCGGGGGGAGAGGCAGGTGCTCGGCGAGGTGTCGGCGCCCTCCACGGCGTACACGACGAGATGCCCGCGCAATTGGCCGGGCACGCACGCGAGTTCGACCGCCTTCCGAGGCCAGGCCCGTGCGAGCTGGTGGCCGGTGGCTGCGCCACGTGCCCGCCGTCGCAGGTGACCGCCACGGTTCCCGGTGGCAGCGGTCGCCGCGTGACGCGCTCGCGCAGCCGGGCGAGCACGGCCCAGCCCACGCCGTCGTCGCGCCGGAACGCGTTGGCCACGCCGATGACGGCGATGCGTGCGGTCGTCCTCATGGTCCTCACGGTGCGCCGACGCCGTCGGACCGCGCATGGGCCGAACGACCCCAGGACCGGGGCCGACCCTCCCGGGTCAGGAGGGCACGACGGCGACCGGGCACCGAAGGTGTTCCAGCAGCCGCCGTAGCGTGGAGCCCGGAGCCGACTGCCGCCCGATCACGGCGAGTTCGGCGCCCTCCGAAGTGTGCCGGAGTGCGTCGGAAGGAGTGAACAGCAGGACGTCCTCCAGCACGGCGACGTCCGGATACTTCCTGCGCCACGGCCGCAGCGCATCGGACAGCAACTGCACCTCGTCGTCCTCCCAGGACGCGCGGTCCTCCTCCAGGGGCGGCAAGGGCGAGGCCTCCGCCCGGTCGGGCAGCTTCCAGGAGTGCACCGCGTGCACGCGTGCGCCGCGCAGTCCGGCGGCCTCGAAGGCGAAGTCGAGCGCGGCGGCCGACGGGTCGCGGACGTCCACGCCGACGGTCACACCGGTGGACCGCCCGGGGGGTGGCTCGCAGGGTTCCGCGCAGGGAACGAGGACCACCGGCGCCGCCGACTCCGCGGCCACGGCGGCCGCTGTCGAGCCCACCGCGAGCCCGGCCCCACCGCCCTCGCCGCGCCGGCCGAGCACCAGCACCTCCGCGTCCTTGCCCACGGCCAGCAGCGTCGGGGCGGGCGCGCCGGTGATGATCTCGGCGCCCGCCTGCAACGTCCGGTGCCGTTCGGTCAGTTCGGCCACGACATGATCGGCGACGGCCTCGGGCCGGTACGGCCACTGCTCCACGGGATCCATGGACGGCGGCGGCACCACGTGCACCACCCGCAGAGCCATTCCCCGCAGCCGCGCCTCCCTGGCGGCCCAGTCGGCAGCGGCACGGCTGCGCGCCGAGCGGTCGACGCCGACGATGATCTCTCGTTGCATGGTGCGCCGCCTTTCGGACCGTAGGTGCACCTCACCTTTCTCCCTCAACCCGCCGGTGCGCAGGGGCCGAACGGTCCAGGTTGCAGACCTGGCGGCCCATACTCGCCACCGGCCCACGGGACGACGCTGGTGATGAGGAACAGCCCGAGCGCTGGAGGTGCGCATCATGCTTCCGCCTGTAGTCGCCGCAGTCGACGGATCCGCCGAGAGCTTCGCCGCCGCGGAGTGGGCCGCCCGTGAAGCGGTACGCCGCGACCGGCCGTTGCGGCTCTTCCACGCCTGGAACTGGCACCCCCGTCAAGGGGACGGCGAACTGGCCACGGCCGCCCAGCGACACCTCGCCCGGCGGTTCCTGCGCGAGGCGGAGAACCGCGTCCGCCGTGCCTGCCCCGATGCCCGCCTCGTCCCGGACCAGCTGGTCGAGGGGCCTGCCACCGCCGCACTGCTGAAGGCCGCCGACGAGGCCGACCTGCTCGTGCTCGGTTCGCGGGGACTGAGCGGCTTCACCGGCTTCCTGGTCGGCTCGGTCGCGCTGGGTGTCGTGGCGCGCGCCGCCCGGCCCGTCGTCCTCGTCCGGGCTGGTGAGGAGGCCGCCGACGAGCACTTCCCGGACAGCGACGGAAGTGCGTCCACCCTCACGGGCTACCGGGACGTCGTCCTCGGCATCGACCTCGGCGACCCGTGCGACGAGGTGATCGGGTTCGCCTTCGAAGAGGCCCGGCTGCGCGGAGCACGGCTCAAGGCCGTGTACGGGTGGCAGCAGCCCGGCCCGGTCGGGCTCGGCGCGGGTGATCTCGGCCTGGTGGACCCTGCGCGACGGGCCGGGGAATGGCTCGGCTTCCTGACCGCCGTCCTGCAGACGTGGCGCGACAAGTACCCCGGGGTCGAGGTCGCCGAGACCGTGACCGAGGGCCGCCCGCAGTCCGTGCTGGTGAGGGCCGCCTCAGGAGCGAGTCTGCTCGTGGTCGGCCGCCGTGTCACCGAACGCCCCGCGGGCCCGCGCACCGGCCCCGTCACCCACGCCGCCATCCACCACGTCGACTGCCCCGTGGCCGTCGTACCCCACGTCTGAGAGGCCACCATGACCAAGCCGACGAAATACGTGTACGCCTTCGCCGAGGGAGGCCGCGACATGGCCGCGCTGCTCGGCGGCAAGGGCGCCGGACTCGCCGAGATGACTCGGATCGGACTGCCCGTCCCGCCCGGGTTCATCGTCACCACCGACGCCTGCAAGGTCTATCTGGCCACCGGCCAGGAACCACCCGAACTCGGCGTCGAGGCGGCTCAGGCCCTGGCCGGCCTGGAGCGGGCCATGGGCCGCACCCTGGGCGCCCCCGACGATCCGCTGCTCGTGTCCGTGCGCTCCGGCGCCCGTTTCTCGATGCCCGGCATGATGGACACCATCCTCGACATCGGACTCAACGACGAGTCCGTCACCGGGCTCGCCAAGGCGTCCGGGCAGGAGCGGTTCGCCTGGGACTCCTACCGTCGGCTCATCCAGATGTTCGGCCACACCGTGATGGGTGTGGACGGCGACCTGTTCGAGCAGGCCATCGCCACCCACACAGCACACGACCACGACCTCGGCATCGCCGAACTGGCGCATCTCACCGAGGAGTTCAAGGACATCATCCGCCGGGAGACCGGCGAGGACTTCCCGCAGGAGCCGGCCGACCAGCTCTCCCGCGCCATCCGCGCCGTGTTCGACTCCTGGAACACCGAACGCGCCCGCGTCTACCGTCACCGCGAACACATTCCCGACGACCTCGGTACCGCCGTCAACGTCCAGGCGATGGTCTTCGGCAATCTGGGCCCGGACTCCGGCACCGGTGTCGCCTTCACCCGTGACCCCGCCACCGGTGAGCGCGGTGTGTACGGGGACTACCTGCCCGACGCACAGGGCGAGGACGTCGTCGCCGGCGTCCGCGACGCCCTGCCCCTGAGCGAGCTGAGGACGCTCGACCCCCGCGCCTACGTCGAACTCGGTGACCACCTGCGGACGTTGGAGAACCACTACCGCGACCTGTGCGACGTCGAGTTCACCGTGGAACGCGGAAAGCTGTGGGTCCTGCAGACCCGGGTCGGCAAGCGCACCGCCGAGGCCGCCTTCCGTATCGCCCACGACCTGCGCGAGGAGCATACGATCACCGCGGACGAGGCGCTGGTGCGCGTCGACGGTGCGGAGCTGACCCGCCTGATGTTCCCCCGCTTCGACGTGAGGACCACCGACCGGCCCCTCGCCCACGGTGTGCCCGCGTCGCCGGGTGCCGCGGTCGGCGCCGTCATCTTCGACTCCGCCGAGGCCGTACGCCGTGCCGCGGCCGGCGAACAGGTGGTCCTGGTCCGCCGGGAGACCACCCCCGACGATCTGCCCGGCATGATCGCCGCACAGGCGGTCCTCACCAGCCGGGGCGGCAAGACCAGTCATGCCGCCGTGGTCGCGCGCGGCATGGGCAAGGTGTGCGTGTGTGGCGCGGAGGAGCTGGCCGTCGACACCGCCGCCCGGCGGTTCACGACTCCGTCCGGTGCCGTGGTCCGTGAGGGCGACGTCGTCTCCGTCGACGGCACCGCGGGCACCGTGCATCTCGGAGCCCTCCCCCTCACCGCCTCCGACGTCGGACGCGCGCTGGAGACCGGCGCCGCCACGGACACGCTCACCGAGGCCGTCCTCGGCGCCCTCGCCCATGCCGACTCCGTACGCCGCCTGGAAGTGCGGGCCAACGCCGACACCCCCGAGGACGCCGTGCGCGCCCGTGCACTCGGAGCGCAGGGCATCGGCCTGTGCCGTACCGAGCACATGTTCCTCGGAGAGCGCAGGCAGCTGGTCGAGGCGATGATCCTGGCCCGCGACGACGCGGCACGCGGTCGGGCGCTGGACGCCCTGCTGCCGCTGCAGCGGGCCGACTTCACCGCCATCCTCGAGGCCATGGACGGACTGCCGGTGACGATCCGGCTGATCGACCCGCCGCTGCACGAGTTCCTGCCCGACCGTACCGACCTCGCCGTCCGCCTCGCCCGCACGGGCCACCCGGACCCGCACGACCGCGAACTGCTCGCCGCCGTCGAGCGGATGCACGAGCAGAACCCGATGCTGGGGCTGCGTGGCGTCCGCCTGGGGCTGGCCGTGCCGGGCCTGATGGCCATGCAGGTACGGGCGATCGCCGAGGCCGCGACGCAGCGGCTGCGCGACGGCGGCTCACCACGCGCCGAGATCATGATCCCGCTCGTCGGAACGGTCGAGGAGCTGCGCCTGGCACGCGCGGAGGCGGAACTCGTGCTCGGTGAGGTGGAGAACGAGACCGGTACACCACTGCAGTGCCCGATCGGCACGATGATCGAACTGCCGCGGGCCGCGCTCACCGCGGGCCGCATCGCCGAGGCAGCCGACTTCTTCTCCTTCGGCACCAACGACCTCACCCAGACCACGTGGGGCCTGTCCCGCGACGACGCGGAAGCCTCCTTCTTCCCGCTCTACATCGACAAGGGCGTCTTCTCGGTGTCGCCCTTCGAGACCATCGACCGGGAGGGCGTGGGCCGACTCGTGGAGCTGGGCGTCGAAGCGGGCCGTGCCGTCAACCCACGTCTGGAGACCGGCGTGTGCGGCGAGCACGGCGGCGACCCGGACTCCATCCACTTCTTCCACCGGGCGGGCCTGGACTATGTCTCCTGCTCGCCGTTCCGGATCCCGGCGGCGCGGCTGGAAGCGGGCCGCGCGGCGCTGACCGGGACCACCGGGAGCAGCGACACGAGGTGAGTCCGCCCCCAGGAAGCGAAGGAGTCAGCGAAGGAGTCAGCGATGACCATCACCGGCGACTGGTACAACGAGTACGGCTCGCACATGCGGATCACGGCCGACCCGACCGGCTGCATCAGGGGAACCTACGTGTCGGGCGCCGGGCACGCGGTGGGTTCGTACCCGCTGGTGGGCCGCTATGAGACGGCCGCCTTCCCGGACCACGGGACCCCGCTCGGCCGGACGGTGGCCTGGCGCAACGGGAAGACCGACGCCTGCTCCGTGACCAGCCGGAACGGGCAGTACTACGCGGATGGCGGGGAGCGGATCTGCGTGACCTGGCTGCTCACGGCGTCCGCGACCGAGGCCAACACCTGGGAGGCCACGGCCGTCGGGCAGGACGTGTTCACCCGTGAACCGCCTTCCCGCGAGCAGGCCGAACGGCGTCTGCGGCAGGCCGGTGTCACCTCCCACCCGCACACCCTCAGCCTCGACGAGGTGACGCCGGTGTGAGGCACAGGTCATGCCGCACGGCCGTCGACGGACGCCGAGACGCGGCCCGGTCCCTTCGGGGACGGGGCCGCGTGCGGCATGTGCCCGCGCACCGTCAGGCGATGGTGACGCTCTCGTCCAGGTACACGTCCTGGACGGCGTGGAGGAGTTCGACGCCTTCGCGGGTGGGCCGTTGGAAAGCCTTGCGGCCGGTGATGAGGCCGGTGCCGCCGGCCCTCTTGTTGATGACCGCCGTCCGCACGGCCTGGGCGAGATCGTCCTGGCCGGCCAAGGCGCCACCGCTGCTCGGTGGTCAGCTCGCCGTACAGGAGCGGGTGGGTCTTGTCGAAGTCCAGCGCCCGGAAGCCGCTGTTGGTCTCCGGCTGCTTCTGCTTGACGATGTCGGCCTCGATGGTCACACCGAGACGCGGAGTTGCGCAGGTGGCACCACAGCACGGTGAACATGCCCGGTGCTGGACACTGCCGAGCATGACCTGGTCGTAGTGATTCGGGACGACGATGTTCTTCGGGTCGAGGTAGCGGGGGTCGGGCGCGAACGCGGAGGCCGCGGAGTGCTCGATGCCCTGGTCGACCGGCAGGATCGACATATATCCCGTGCCGGCCAGGATGTCGATCATCGTTTCTCCCCGAGAGGCGCTGAAGCGGATCAGCCGAAGAACACCTCGAATTCGTCGTACAACGACGGGTGCACCACCTTGGTCCGGCCCCTGGTCTCGTCGAGAGGGACACGGACGATCTCGGTGCCGCGCAGGGCCACCATCGTGCCGAAGGCGCCGTCGTTGACCGCGTCGACGGCGTGCAGCCCGAAGCGCGTGGCCAGCCACCGGTCGAAGGCGCTCGGTGTGCCGCCGCGCTGGATGTGGCCGAGGACCGTGGTGCGGGCGTCCGTGCCGGTGCGCTGAGAGATCTCCTGGGCCAGCCACTCGCCGATCCCGGACAGGTGCACATGGCCGTACTCGTCGCGGGTCCGGTCCTGGAGGATCATCTGTCCCTCCTTGGGGACCGCTCCCTCGGCGGCGACGACGATCGGTGCGTAGTTGGTCCTGAAGCGGTTCTTCACCCACGTACAGACCTGGTCGATGTCGAACGGCCGCTCCGGTACGAGGATCACGTTGGCGCCGCCCGCGACGCCGGCGTGCAGGGCGATCCACCCGGAGTGCCGGCCCATGACCTCCACCACGAGTGTGCGCATGTGCGACTCGGCAGTGGTGTGCAATCGGTCGATGGCCTCCGTGGCGATGCCGACCGCCGTGTCGAAGCCGAAGGTGTAGTCGGTGCCGGCCACGTCGTTGTCGATGGTCTTGGGCACGCCGACGAGCGGGACGCCCTGACGGCTCAGCTCGGTGGCCGCACCGAGGGTGTCCTCGCCGCCGATCACGACGAGTGCGTCGACGCCGTGCGTGGCAAGGGTGTCCTTGATCCGCCGCACTCCGTCCTCGTGCCGGTACGGGTTGGTGCGGGAGGAGCCGAGGATGGTTCCGCCGCGCGGCAGGATGCCCCGCACGGCGGCGATGTCCAGCGGCACCGCCTTGTCCCGGAGCGCGCCGAGCCAGCCGTCCCGCAGGCCGATGAACTCGAAACCGTACTCCTGGGTGCCCTTGCGCACGACGCTGCGGATGACGGCGTTGAGGCCGGGGCAGTCTCCACCGCCGGTCAGCACTCCGATCTTCATGGCTTCCTCCCGACAGAAGAGCTCCTGGAGAGCCATGGGGCCTCTCTCTCCATCATGGGCTCCGTCGCTCCCGGCGGCGACCGGCCCACGACCCGCCATCGAGGACCTTCGGCCACATGACCTCCTGCGGCGGACGTCCGATCATGCAGACGCCGACGGCGGATGCTCAGACGGTCTCTCACCTGGTCGCGTCCTGCGGAGGCTGCACGCGGAGCGAGGTCGTGTTCTGCTCGTGGCCGAACCGCGCGCCGGTGTCGGCCGAGAAGCAGTGGACGGCGTCCGGACGCACGGTGACGCGCAGTGCCGCGCCCTTGCCCCGGGTCGGCCGACCCGGAAGACGCACGACCACCGGGGTGAGGTCCTGGCCGACCTTCGCGGTCGTGTGCAGGCAGGCGACAGCGCCGGTGTCCTCGACCGCGTCGACCACGAGCTCCAGTCGGCGGTGAGCGGCAGCCGGAAGAGGTTCATCGCGGGCGACCCGATGAAGCCGCCGACGAACGTGTTCGCCGGGTGTGCGAAGACGTCTTTGGGCGTGCCCACCTGCTGCAGCACGCTGCCCCCCCATGGCGCCCGGTACGCGTGTGGCCGGGGCCGGAACGCCGGACGCTTCCCACCGCTCGTCAGTGAACCCGCACGCCATGTCCGCGAAACTGCTCCCGCACCCGCTCGACCGACGCCGGTGTGGGGCTCGGGGTGTCACGCAGCCGGAACGGCAGGCCGAGCGCCTCGTACTTGGCGGCGCCGAGCTTGTGGAACGGCAGCACCTCCACCCGGTCGACCGAACCGAGCCCGGCGACGAAGCGGGCAAGGCCCTCCACGGACTCCGGCTCGTCGGTCCAGCCGGGGACCAGGACGTATCTGATCCACATCGGGACACCGAGCCGGTCGAGACGAGTGGCGAAGTTCAGGGTGGGCGAGAGCTCACCGCCCGTCAGCCGCCGGTAGGTCGTGATGTCGAAGGACTTGATGTCCAGCAGGACCAGGTCGGTGCAAGCGAGCAGCTCGTCGGAGGCGCGGGCGCCGAGGAAGCCGGAGGTGTCGAGCGCCGTGTGCAGATGGGCCTCCTTGCAGCGGCGCAGGATCTCGCCGGTGAAGGCGGGCTGCAGCAGCGGCTCGCCGCCCGTGACGGTCACCCCGCCGCCGGCCGTGGTGATGAACTCCCGGTATTTCTCGATCTCCGCCATCACCTCCTCTACGGTCGCCACCCGTCCGTCCCGCATGTGCCAGGTGTCGGGGTTGGCGCAGTACAGGCAGCGGAGCGGGCAGCCGGAGACGAACAGGACGAACCGGGTCCCGGGGCCGTCCACGCCGGTGGACAGGTCCCAGGAATGGATCCGGCCGGTCCTCGTCGTCGTACTCACAACGATCCGTGGAAGGTACGGCTGATCACGTCCAGCTGCTGCTCACGGGTGAGCCGGACGAAGTTGACCGCGTATCCGGAGACCCGGATCGTCAGCTCCGGGTACCGCTCCGGGTGTTCCATGGCGTCCTCCAGGGTGGCCCGGTCGAGCACGTTCACGTTCATGTGGAAGCCCCCTGCGGCCATGTAGCCGTCGAGGATGCCGACCAGGTGCCCGGCACGCTCCGCCGGGTCGTGGCCCAGTCCCTCGGGCGTGATGGTCGTGGTCAGGGAGATGCCGTCGCGGGCCTGCGCGTACGGCAGCTTGGCCACCGAGAGCGCGGAGGCGGCGACCCCGTGCCGGTCGCGGCCGTTCATCGGGTTGGCGCCGGGCGCGAAGGGCTGTCCGGCGCGACGGCCGTCGGGAGTGTTTCCGGTGTGCTTGCCGTAGACGACGTTGGAGGTGATCGTCAGCACGGACTGGGTGTGCTCGGCGTCCCGGTACGTGGGGTGCTTGCGCACCTTCGCCATGAAGGACTCGACCAGGCCCACGGCGATGCTGTCGACGCGGTCGTCGTTGTTGCCGTAGGCCGGGAAATCGCCCTCCGTGCTGAAGTCGACGGCGAGGCCGGTGGCGTCCCGGATCACTTTCACGCGCGCGTACTTGACGGCGGACAGGCTGTCCGCGGCGACCGACAGACCGGCGATCCCGCAGGCCATGAAGCGGTGTACGGGATGGTCGTGCAAGGCCATCTCGAGGCGCTCGTAGGCGTACTTGTCGTGCATGTAGTGGATGACGTTCAGCGTGTTGACGTACGTCTCGGCCAGCCAGTCCAGGACCCGGTCGTACGCCGCCGACAGCTCGTCGTAGTCCAGGTACTCCCCGGTCAGTGCGGGCGCCGCAGGTGCGACCTGGTCGCCGGTCATCTCGTCCCGGCCGCCGTTGACGGCGTACAGCAGCGCCTTGGCCAGGTTGACCCGCGCGCCGAAGAACTGCATCTGCCTGCCCACCGCCATCGCCGACACGCAGCAGGCGATCGCGGTGTCGTCCCCGGTGCACGGGCGCATCAGCTCGTCGGACTCGTACTGCACGGCGCTGGTGTCGATCGAGACCTGGGCGCAGAACTCCTTGAAGCCGGCGGGCAGCCGCGGCGACCACAGCACGGTGAGGTTGGGCTCCGGGGCGGGGCCGAGGTTGTAGAGGGTCTGCAGGAAGCGGAAGGAGGTGCGGGTGACCAGCGTCCGTCCGTCGTCGCCCATGCCACCGATGGATTCGGTCACCCAGGTCGGGTCACCGGAGAAGAGGGCGTCGTACTCGGGAGTGCGCAGGAACCGCACGATCCGCAGCTTGATCACGAAGTCGTCGATCAGCTCCTGGGCGCGGGTCTCGTCGATGAGCCCGTCCGCCAGGTCCCGGTGCAGATAGACGTCGAGGAACGTCGAGGTGCGGCCCAGGGACATCGCGGCGCCGTTCTGCTCCTTCACGGCGGCGAGATAGCCGAGATAGAGCCACTGCACGGCCTCCTGGGCGGTGACGGCGGGGCGGGACACGTCACAGCCGTACGTCGCCGCCATCCGGGTCAGCTCGTCCAACGCCCGCAGCTGCTCGGCGAGTTCCTCGCGGTCTCGTATGACATCGGAGTCGGACGGGCACGCGTCCAGCCGGGCCCGCTCGGTCCGCTTCGCCTCGATCAGACGTTCCGTGCCGTACAGCGCGACCCGGCGGTAGTCGCCGATGATCCGGCCGCGGCCGTAGGCGTCCGGGAGGCCGGTGATGATGCCGGCCTTGCGGGCGGCACGCATCTGTGGGGTGTAGGCGTCGAAGACGCCGTCGTTGTGCGTCTTGCGGTAGGTGCCGAAGACCCGCGTCACGAACGGGTCGGGCTCGTACCCGTACGCCCTCAGGCCGCTCTCCACCATCCGCAGACCGCCATGGGGCATGATTGCCCGCTTGAGCGGGGCGTCCGTCTGCAGGCCGACGATCAGCTCGCGCTCGCGATCGATGTAACCGGGGGCGTGCGAGGTGATCGTCGAGGGCGTGGCGGTGTCGACGTCGAGGACGCCTCTGCGCCGTTCCTCCGGGAACAGTGCGCTGACCTTCTCCCAGACGGTGCGGGTGCGGTCGGTGGGCCCGGTCAGGAAGGATGCGTCGCCCTCGTAAGGCGTGCAGTTGGTCTGGATGAAGTCACGCACGTCGATGCGCTCGCGCCAGCCGGATCCGGTGAAGCCCCGCCAGGCACGCGCCGTCCGGTTGTCCAGTGTCACGGTGACGGTCATCGCCGGTCGCCTCTCGTGCTCGTTCGTGCCCGCATGCTTCCGTCCTCTTCAGCCTCGCGGTCGGCGACCACGGACGGGAGTGCCGACCAGTGCCCCGGCACGGGCCGAACGGCCCCAGGGACCCCTGGACCCCCTCAGTGGGGGCGGACGGCCCATCCGGTCAGCGTGGACGGACGGGGACAGTTGCAGCGTCGGCGCACTGAACGTGGAGGACGGCACGATGTGTGAGTACTGCGGCTGCCAGGCACTGGAATCGATCGATCAGCTGACCCTGGAGCACGAGACGGTGGTGACGCTCGTCAGCCGGGTCCGCGACGCCTACCGCTCCGGTGAGGTCACCTACATGGCCGAGCTGGCCCGCGAGATCGCGTCCGTTCTGGGTCCGCACACCCGGGTGGAGGAGCACGGCCTGTTCCCGGCCCTGACGTCCGAATTCCCCGAGAAGATCGCCGCGTTGGAGGACGAGCACCGTCGCATCGAGGCGGTGCTCGCCGAGGCGAGCGGGCCGTTCCTGACCGATCCCGGCTGGCCCGACCGGCTGATCGAGACGCTCGACCTGCTGCGCGAACACATCCTCAAGGAGCAGGACGGCGTCTTCCCCGCCGCCCTGGCCTTCCTGAGCACCGAGCAGTGGGAGCACGTCGAGACCGTACGGGTCGAGGCTGGTACGGGCATACGACAGTCCACCTTGCCTGTCGATGGAGCCCCGGCCGGTCCCACTGCGAGGACCCCGTCTCCGAGCCGTTGACCGCCGCCGGACCGTTCGGCCATGTCACTCGTGCTGCCCGACGCCCACGAGGACTGTCCTCACCCCTCCCGCATCCACGCCCGCGTCCCGAACGACGCGCACGCCCGCGAGGCCACAGCCGTCGCCCCACGCAGGGCCTCGGCGAAACCCTCCGGCGTCAGGGAATCCCGGGCCGCGCGGTGGTGGGTCCGGGACGCGAGGTGATGGGCCAGGGCACCGTGCAGGAAGTCGCCCGCGCCCAGCGTGTCCGCCACGCGGACGGCGGGCACCTCCACCGTGCCGCCGGCGCCGTCGGGGCCCGCCCATACGAGGGGCCGGCCTCCGCGGCTGACCGCCCGCCAGGTCACCCCGTGCTCGCGCAGGAACTCCAGGGTGTCGGTCACCGAGTCGGCCACGCCCGGTGGGTGGAAGTCGGCCGAGCAGACGGCCACGTCGATGTACGGCAGCAGATCCGGTGTGCCGTCCTTCCAGCTGCCCGCGTCCAGGAGGGTCAGCCGGCCCGCGGCGCGCGCGGCGTGGGCGGTGGCCAGCGCCAGTTCCATGTGGTGGCCGTCGAACTCGACGACGTCGCTCGCCGCCACGAGCGCGTCGAGCTCGCGGGGCGGGGCGAGCCGGTGGCCCGTCGCGTTGGTGGAGGCGACCGCTCGCTCCCCGCTGGACGCGGTCACCAGAATGGAGGACACGGCGGGCGGCTCGGCCGAGTCGGCCGCCAGATCGGTCACGGTCACGCCCAGTGCTTCGAGGTCGGCGGTGGCCGCGAGGCCGAGCGGATGGGATCCGACCGCGGTGAGCAGCCCGGCCCTGCCCCCCAGATGGCCGAAGGCCGCTGACGCGTTCGCCGCGGGACCGCCCGCGGCCACGACCTGCTCACGGGCCGTCAGCTTCTCGTCGGACGCCGGTACACGGTCCACCAGCTGGATGACATCCAGGGTGCACAGGCCCACGAACAGCCCGACAGGCCGCTCGCTCGCCATCGGCTCCACCCGCGCACACCTCTCTCTGCCCGGACCGGCGGTTCTCTGCCCGGACCGGCGGTCTTCCCGAATCTGCGGTCAGTGTACGAACCCGCCGCGAACGACAACACCGCCGTACCGGAACGCCCGTTGGGCGGTACCTGACGTGCGGTGCGGCCGGGCCGGGGTTCAGATGGATGACGTGCGTAGCTCTATATCCCCCCAGCTCGGCCGCTCACGCCGGCGTCTCGTCGCCGCCCTGACCGGCTTCCTCCTCGCCCTCTCCGGACTGCCGGCGGCGTTCGCGACGACCGACGCCGCGGCAGCCGAGCCCGACCCCGTCCCGTCCCCCGTGCCCCTCCCCGCCCCCGTGCGCGGCAGCGCGTACATGGGCATGGGAGTACGGGCCCACGACGGGATCGCCGCCTCGCCCGACGACATCGCCCCGACCGCGAGGGTCACCCAGGCCGAGGGCGTCGACGTGGCCAGCTACCAGGGCGATGTCGCCTGGCCCACCCTGTGGAGCGGCGGCGTCCGATGGGCCTACACCAAGGGCACCGAGGGGACGTACTACACGAACCCCTACTTCACCCAGCAGTACAACGGCTCCTACAACGTCGGCATGATCCGCGGCGCCTACCACTTCGCCACACCGGACACCACCAGTGGCACCGCGCAGGCCGACTACTTCGTCGACCACGGCGGCGGCTGGTCCAAGGACGGCAAGACGCTGCCCGGCGCCCTCGACATCGAGTGGAACCCGTACGGAGACGCCTGCTACGGCAAGTCCAAGACGGCCATGGTCAGCTGGATCCGTGACTTCCTGAAGCGCTACAAGGCCCGCACCCACCGTGACGCCGTCATCTACACGGCCACGTCCTGGTGGTCGTCCTGCACGGGCAACTACAGCGGCTTCGGCGCCACCAACCCTCTCTGGATCGCCCGCTACGCCTCCTCGGCGGGGACGCTCCCGGCGGGCTGGAAGACGTACACGATGTGGCAGTACACGTCGTCCGGCCCGACCGTGGGCGATCACGACCGCTTCCACGACACCGCCGACAAACTCCGTAAGTTCGCGACCGGTTGAGACTGGTTGCGACCGGTTGAGACCGAACAGGGCGTCGGCGGTCAGGCCGTGGCGGCCGTCCGGGAACGGAGCATCCGGCGGACGGCGTCCGAGCGTTCGAGGAGTGTCTTGCGGACGACCGGGGCCACCTCCTCGGCGGCCCGCCGGGCGGTCTCGATGTACGCGTCGTCGACGGAGAACGGCGCGAACAGACGGCCGGCGAAGACCATCGCCGGGATCATGCCGCCCTGGTCCAGCCGGGGGAGCACCTCCAGATAGCGCTGGGCGTACGGGGCCAGCAGGGCGTCCTGATCGGGGCGCCAGAAGGCCGCCATCACCTGACCGACCGCATGGACGGGGACGGCGCGGTCCACGACGACCCGCTGCCACACCTCCGCCTTGGCCGCGGCGTCGGGCCGGGCGGCCCGCACGGTGAGGGCGCGGATCCAGGCGTCGGGATCGGGGTCGCGCGCGAGCAGACGGTCGGTCTCGGACGTGACGTCCCCGCCGAGCTCCGCCTCGCGGACCAGGGCGCGCCAATGCAGGTCCACGTCGTCGCCCGCCTGTTCACGCAGCCAGGCCAGGTCGTCGCCGGCGGTCGCGGTACGGGCCAGGCCACGCAGGGCGACCTGGCGGCGGCCCGGATCGGCGGCGAGGCGCCGGCACACGGCGGCCAACTCCGCGGTGAGGGCGGGGCGTTCGGCGGGCGGAGCCCACAGTTCGGCGATGTCGGCGGCGAGTGTCAGCAGGGGCTCGATCACCGCGTCGGAGCTCTCGACCGCGAGAATCCCGGTGAGACAGCGCCCGGCCTCCACCGCCGTGGCCTCACCGGTCGTCAGCATGTCCCAGACCGTCGCGGCGGCCACGCCCCGGGAGATGGGGGTGGGCAGTTGGGCCGCCGTGGAGAGGAGCACGTCCCGGGTGGCGTCGTCGGGGCGGGCCGTGGCGAAGGTCAGATCGTCGTCGTTGATCAGCAGCAGGTCCGCGTCGGCCGGGAGGCCGGTGACGGCGGTACGGGCCCCGGTCACCTCGACACGGGCCAGCGCCGTACGCTCCAGCGCCTGTCCGTCGCGGCGGTAGGCACCGACGGCGAGCACCTGCGGACGCGCGGTGTCCGCGGCCACCAACGTGACCTGCTCACCGTCCCGTTCGAGGACGAACCGGTCGGTGCCGGCCGTGGCGAGCCAGGCCGTGCGCCAGGCGTCGAGGTCGCGCCCACTGGCCTCGGACAGGGCGTCGATGAGGTCCTGGAGGGTGGTGTTGTGCCAGGCGTGACGGGCGAAGTAGGCGGCCATGCCCGCGCGGAAGTGCTCTTCGCCGACGTACGTCATGAGCTGCTGGAGGACGGAGGCGCCCTTGGGGTACGTGATGTTGTCGAAGATCGACGCGGCCTGGGCGACGTCGTGGATGGGCTGGTGGATGGGGTGCGAGACCGGGCCCTGGTCGGCCAGATACGCCTTGAGCTTGTCGCTCACCAGATGGCCCGCCCAGGCGTCGGTGTAGCGGGTGGCGCCCTCGGCGGCCCAGTGGCAGGCGAACTCGGCGAACGCCTCGTTCAGCCAGAGGTCGTCCCACCAGCGCATGGTGACGATGTTGCCGAACCACATGTGCGCCATCTCGTGCAGCAGCACGACGGCCAGCAACTCCCGCTCGGCGGGCGTCGGATCGGCCCGCTGCAGGAACCCGTCCGACCAGGTGACACAGCCGTAGTTCTCCATCGCGCCGCCGAACTCGGGCATGAACACCTGGTCGTACTTGCGCTGCGGGAACGGCATCGCGAAGGCCTCGGCGTAGAAGGCCAGGCCCTGCCAGGTCAGGGTGAAGATCTCGTCGGCGTCGCGGTCGAGGACGTCGGCGAGCGAGCGGCGGGCGTAGAGGCCGAGGTCGTGGCCGTCGATCTCGCGGCGCAGTTCGTGGAACGGGCCCGCGTTGACGACGGTGTTGTACACGGCGAGCGGGGGAGTGTCGGGGAAGACCCAGCGGCGGGCCTTGTCCAGCTCCTCGACGCGCGCGTCACCGGAGTTGCTCGTGACGATCCACGTGGGCGGCGCCGTGACGGTGAAGGCGTGCGGGGCCTTGAGGTCGGGCTGGTCGAAACACGCCCACACGAACCGGGCCTCGTCCGGCTCGAAGCTCGTCCACACATACACCTCGCCGTCGGCGGGGTCGACCGCCTTGTGCACGCCCTCGCCCGCGGAGGTGTCGGCCTGGACGCTCTCCACCCGCAGCACGTTGTGCGCGGCCAGGTCGGGCAGGGGGATACGGCCGTCGGCGGCGGGCCGGAGCGCGGTGCCGTTGAGCGTGGCGCTCACCACCTCGGCCGCACAGTCCACGAAGGTCTCCGCCCCGGGCTCACGGCAGGTGAAGGTCACCGTCGAGACGCAGCGGACCTCGGGTCCCTCGGGCAGCGCGGTGAAGTCGATGTCCACGTCGTACCGTTCGACAGCGACCAGCGCGGCCCGGCGCTCGGCTTCACCCCGGGTGAGGCTCCTGATCCCCATGCATCCTCCTTCGACAGACAGCGGGCGCAAGCGTATGCCGCAGAACGGTGAAGGACGCAGAGGGTTTTCCCTGGACCTGCGCGGCGCGCAGATCCGTACGCGTCAGCCGGGCTGACCGGGGACGGGCGAGAGGGTGCCCTCCGGCAGGCGGTGGCCGGTGCGGGACAGATGCGTGACGGCGGCGGCGAAGGAAAGGCAGTCGAAGAGGGCCGAATGCTCGTTCCCTGCGGAGGGCTTGGGGAGTTGGAGCATCTGCCAGAGGCGGCCCACGTTGGCGTTCGCGGTGACCGGCGCGACGCTGTTCAGCCACGGCCGGATGTTCAAGAAATGGGCGCCGAGGAAGCCGTTCTTGACCTCTTCGCCGCGAGCCCTGGCCCAGCCCACGTTCTCCCCGAGGACGACCATGTCGTTGCCGTAGGAGAGCACGGCCTGTCCTTTGCAGAAGCCGAGAAAGTCACCGAGCGCCTCGGCCGGGGTCAGCCCTTCCCGGTCGACGGTCTCCTGGTCGATCCCGGTGAGTTCGGTGAAGTAGGCGGACAGCCGGGGGTTGGTCACGGGCCGGACCAGCGCCTCGTACTCCTCCGCGACGGAGAAGTCCTCCCGCAGGCGCAGCGCGCCGATCTGCACGATTTCACGGAGCTGTCCGGGCGCCGCCCAGTCGTCCTCGAGTGCCCCGGGCCAGGTGGTGAATTCAAGATCGAACAAGACGAACGTACGCAACGAACCGGTCCCTTCCGACTGGGTTGTGGTCAGGCTAGTTGCTGCTCCCGCCCGTCCCGCACATACGTTTCCAGCGCGGCGGCCCCGGTCAGCAGCGCGCGGCCGCGGGCGGACAGCCGGGCGTGCCAGTCGCGCAACGTGGCCTCCAGCGGTTCCGGCCCGCCCGCCTCCCGTACATGGGCGATCAGCGGGGCGATCCGCTCCAACGGATAGCCACCACGCCGGAGTTGGTGGGCCAGCCGGGCATCCCGTACGGCTGCCTCGTCGTAGACGCGGTACCCGGTCTGCGGATCGCGCCGCGGGCTCACCAGCCCGGCCCGCTCCCATTTGCGCAAGGTCGCGGGCCGGATGCCGAGCTGCCTGGCCAGTGATCCGATGAACCGGTCGGACGCGGCCAGGCGCACGAAGCTGTCGGCCGCGGCGGGGGCCTCGGACGCCGCGAGGGGCTTCAGGTCGCGCAGGGCGCTCTCCACGGCCCGGAGGGTCGCGCGGTCGTCGAGGAGCTGGGCATGGCTCTCGTCGATGAGGCGGAACGCCTCCTCCGTGGCGTCCTGGTTCACCGCCCGCATGATCGACGCCGCCGTCCCATGGCCGTGACCGGGCACCAGGGCGAGGAAGGCGCGCAACGCCAGCGCATGCACGGGGGTGTAGGTGCGGTAGCCGTGGGGTGTGCGGCCGGCCGGCGGGAGGATGCCGGCCTCCTCGTAGTTCCTGACCGCCTGGGTGGACAGACCGTGCCCGCGCGCCAGATCCACCGGCCGCAGTCGTCTGCCACTTTGAAGGTTCCGGTCCATGCTCCTGCCGATATCGCGCGAAAGTTTCAATCGTGGGTTCAACGATAGCGTTCAAGGCATGGCTACTCACATCACGGACACCGTCCGTCCCGTCGAGGCCGCCGCCGTCATGGAGCTGCTCCCGGCGCGTCCGCGGCTGCTCGCCCTGGGCGAGCCCGCACATGGCGAGGACACTCTGCTCGGCCTGCGCAACGAGCTCTTCCGGCAACTCGTCGAGGAGGAGGGCTACCGGACGATCGCGATCGAGAGCGACTGCTTCAAGGGCCTGCTCGTGGACGACTACGTCACCTCGGGCACGGGCACCCTCGACGAGGCCATGGAGCACGGATTCAGCCACGGCTGGGGCGCCTTCACCGGCAACCGCGAACTCGTGCGCTGGATGCGCGCCCACAACGACGGCCGGCCCGAGTCCGAACAGGTCCGCTTCGCCGGGTTCGACGGCCCCCTGGAGATCACCGCCGCCGCGAGCCCCCGGCAGACCCTCACCGCACTCCACGCATACCTCGCGGACCGCCTGGACGCGGACCTGCTGCCCTGCACCGCGGAGACACTCGACGGCCTGCTCGGCAGTGACGACCGGTGGATCGACCCCGACGCGATGATGGATCCGGCCCGGTCCGTGGGGCAGTCGTCCGAGGCCGGTCGGCTGCGGCTGCTCGCCGACGACCTGGTCGCGCTGCTCGACACGCAGACGCCGTATCTGACGACGGCGAGCCCACGGGAGACGGCGAGTGCGCGGGAGACGGCGAGTGCGCGGGACGAGTTCGACCGGGCACGCCTGTACGGCCGCACCGCCACAGGGCTGCTGCGCTACCACCACTGGATGGCCGACACCTCACCGGCGCGCATGACACGGCTGTGCGCGCAGCGGGACCTGATGATGGCCGGCAACCTCCTCGCCCTCACCGAACGGGGCCCGGCACTCGTCAACGGCCAGAGTGCCCATTTCCAGCGGGAGTTGAGCACGATGCAGATGTGGCAGGGGCCGGTCCGGTGGTGGAGCGCCGGTGCGCTGGTGAGCGCCCGGCTCGGGGACGCGTACGCCTACGTCGCCACGGCCCTCGGCACCATCCGGCACCAGGGAGTGGACACCCCGCCACCGGACACCGTGGAAGGGCTCCTGTACGCACTCCCCGAGGACCGCTGCGTCATCGACCCCCGCCGTCTGGCCACCGCCCTCGGCGACACACCGCCCGCACCCCGCACCTCCCCGTGGTTCGGCTACGCCCCGCTCGACCCGGCCCATCTCGCGGACCGGGACGGCATCGTCTTCGTCAAGGACGCCACATAGAGCAGGCGACCACCTGGGACGATCCCGTTCGCCGGCCCGAGGAAATCGGTTGCGGTGGGGCCGGTGATCCGGGTGAGGTGATGGCATGGGCGGTGCCACGGAACAGGCGCTCCGGTCGAGCACAGCGAGTGACCGGGTGCCGGAGCGGCGACCGACTCCGTGGCAGCGGCTCGCGGTGCTCGGGGCACTGATGCTGGCCGCCTTCACCTTCAACACGGCGGAGAACCTCCCGGTCGGTCTCCTGGAGCTGATCTCGCACGGCCTCCGGGTGTCCGTGCCGGCCGTCGGCCTCCTGGTGACCGGCTACGGCGTGACGGTCGCGGTCAGCTCCGTGCCCATCGCCCACGTCGTACGCACCGTTCCCCGCCGCCATGTGCTCACCGCGCTGCTGGCCGCACTCGCCGTGTCCAGCCTGGTCGCGGCACTGGCGCCGACGTACTGGCTGCTCCTCGGCGCACGGCTGCTGACCGCGCTCGCGCAGGCCCTGTTCTGGGCCGTGATGGGTCCGGTCGCGGTCGGCCTGTTCCCGCCGCGGGTGCGCGGACGGGTGGTCGGGGCGCTGTCCGTCGCGGGCTCGCTCGCCCTCGTGCTCGGCGTGCCCGCCGGAACCTGGCTGGGGCGGCGGACCGCCTGGCAGGTGCCGGTCGCCGCCCTGGCCGCGCTCGCCGCGGTCTCGCTCGTGACCGTCGCGACGCTGCTGCCGACCTCGCGCCCGGAAGAGGAGCCCGCCGCCTACGGGACCGGCCCCGACGTCCGCCGGTTCGCCACGGTGCTGACCGCCGGGGCCCTGTCCGCCACCGGCGCGTTCGCGGGATTCACCTACATCGCGAAGTTCCTCGGTGACGTGGGCGGGTTCTCGCCGGGTACGGTCGGCCTGCTGTTCGTGGTGTTCGGCCTCGCGTGTCTGGCCGGTGTGAGCATCACCGGCGCACTGCTGGACCGCTTCCCGCGCTCCGCCCTGTCCGCCGCCGTGGCGACCCAGGCGGTGGGCCTGACCGGCCTCTACGCGACCGGAGACCGGCCCGTCGCGGCAGTGGTGTTCCTGGTGCTGATGGGCGGTGCGCTCGGACCGGTCTTCATGACCACCCAGAACGAGATGCTGCACTGCGCCCCGGGCCGCACCGACCTCGCGCTCGCGGCCAACTCCGGTGCCTACAACGCCGGAATCGCAGCGGGCGCGGCCCTCGGCGGGCTGGTGCTCGCCCTGGCCGACGTACGGGCCGCGTTCCTCGCGGGCGGGCTGATGACGTGCGCGGCCGGAGCGGTGCTGCTCGTGGGCCGGCTGCTTTCCTCCGATGCGTCACGCGCATGAGGCATGAGTTCTACGTGGTAGCTTCCGCATCGTGGGCATGAGTCTTGAGGAACGTGTGCGGTCCGCGGTGGCAGCCCTGCTGCACGCGACCGGTGAGTCGCAGACCGAGCTCGCCGCCGCCCTGGGAGTGAGCCAGGCACAGGTGAGCCGTCGCCAGTCCGGCTCCGCGACGTGGAGCCTGACCGACTGCGATGCCGTGGCCGCGCACTACGGCATCGACGCCCTCGACCTCCTCGCGGGGCCCACCCGCGCCACGGAGGCGCTTCCCGTCGGACGGCGCCGCGTCGTCGGCCGTCAGACCGGGTCCCCGTCGCCGGCCGCGGCCGTACCGGACGGGGGAGCGCGATGACGGACTTCGACGCCATCGACGCGCTGCTCGCCGGGGCCAGGAAGGAGGTCCCGCTGCCGCCCGCGCAGGAGCGGCGGGCGCTGCGCGAGGAGCTGAACGTCTCGCGGGCCCAGCTCGCGCAGGCCCTGGGCGTCGGACCCTCCACGGTCGGCGGCTGGGAGTCGGGCCGCGACCCGAGCGGTGAAGTACGGGAGAAGTACGCGTACTTCCTCTCGGGAGCGCGGAACAAGCTGGCCGCCGAGGAGACGGAGGAGGCCACCGTCGAAGAGGCCGGGGACGGACCGGCCGCAGCGCCCGAGGACGCGGTGTGCGCGGACGAGGAGGGGAGTGCGGGACCGGACGGCGAGGTCGCCGTCCTCGACGCGCCCCAGCCCTGTGTGCTGTGCGGACAGCCCGCGCGGCATCAAGTCGCGGGATTCGCGCAGCACTTGGACCCCGCCGAGTGCGGCACGGCCGAGCCTCCTCGGTCCCGGCGGGAGCCTCGTTCGCCCGCACGCGCAGGAGTCAAGGTCGTTCCCGTCGGCCGTCGTATGCAGACGGCCGACAGCCCCGACCTGATCGGCGCGGCGGTCACACGCGCCCTCGACGAGCACGCAGGCGATGTGGAAGCGGCGACCAAGGCGCTGCTGAAGCGGGCGATCCCGGACGCGATGGCGCTGCTGGACCACAGCCGCAAGGGTGGCCGCTACGACGTGATCGCGCACCCCTGGCTGCCGGACATCCTGCGCAAGCAGACCGCCCGCGGCGCGGACCAGGTCTGGGAGGCCCGCCCCAAGTGGAGCAGGCCCGAACTGCCGCCCGGGGAACACGAGGTGACCGCGCTCGACATCAACGGCGCCTATCTGTCCGCCCTCAAGACCCACCTGCCGCTGGGGCAGTTGGAGCACTCCACCGGCAACCACCACGACCGGCGCCGCTCCGGCATCCATCTGATCACCCCGCCCGCATGGGAGCACGACGCGTGTCTGCCCAACCCGATCGGCAGCCGCGACGAGCCGGGTCCGCTGTGGGTGACCGAGCCGACGCTACGCATGCTGCTGCGGCTGTCGGGCCCGAAGTACGGTCTGTGCGATCCGCCGGAGATCCATGAGTCGTGGACGTCCGGGGCGACGGAAGGGCTGCTGGAGAAGTTCCGTGTCGCGCTCAAGGACGCCCGGGACCGGGCGATCGCGACCGGTGACGAGGTGACGCTGGAGTACGTCAAGGCCATGTACTCGAAGTTCGTCTCCACGCTGGGGGAGTCGAACTACAACCGCGAGCTGTACCGCACCGACTGGATGCACATCATCCGCTCGCAGGCCTTCGCGAACCTGTGGTGGAAGGCGCAACGCGCCTACGACGAGGGGTTGTTGGTGGTGCGTGCGATGGGCACCGACGAACTCCACGTCATCGGCGACTGGCGCGCGGTGTTCCCTGAGGGGCGCGGGGTCGCCGAGGTGAAGGTCAAGGACGTCTACACCGTCGGCACTCCGGACAGCGCGGGCTGACTGGGGGCCGCCGGGTACCGCGCGTCAGGAAGCGGCGTAGCGCGCCAGTTCGGTGGCCAGGCGTTGCATGACCGTACGGTTGGCGCGTCGCATCGTGGCCCGGACGACGGGAGCCAGCAGGCGGTCGGGGAGTGGGGCGCGCACCCAGGAGTAGGTGAAGGCGACCCGGCTTCCGCCGTCCGGCAGGGGCTCGATGGTGTAGGTGCCGTGGGCGAGGCGCCGGCCGGCCGCGCTGACGTTGCGCTCCATGATGCGGCGGGGTGCGTCGACCTCGACGACCTCGATGGTGACCTCGGTCTTCGTGCCGCCGAGCGCGGCGGTGACCGTGGCGGACGAACCCTTGCCGCGGTCGGGGCCGTTGTAGCGCCAGTCGGTCAGGTAGTGGTCGGTGAAGCGCTCGTGGTGAGCCATGACATCGAGGAAGTCGTAGACCTGCTCGGGCGTCTGCGGAACGTCGATCGACACGGTGACGGGCTGCATGTACCACACGGTACATGTACCGTGTACCAATTGGTACACTCGCGAAGTGACGAGTACGGGCGACTCAGGCTCCGAAGGTGCGGGCGGCAAGGACGGGGACCGGCGCGCGCAGCTGGTGGACGCGGCGGTCGACCACGTCGCGGCGCACGGCATCGGGGACCTGAGCCTGCGCGGCCTGGGCGCGGCGATCGGCGTCAGCCACCGGATGCTCATCCACTACTTCGGCTCCAAGGAGCAACTCCTCGTGGAGATCGTCCGCGCCTCCGAACAGCGCCAGCGCGATCTGCTGTCCCGGCTGCGAGCCGAGCCCGGCGTCTCACCGGTCGACGCCGCGCGACTGCTCTGGCGGCAGTTGACGGATCCGCAACTCGCCAACCAGGAACGGCTGTTCTTCGAGATCTACGGCCAGGCACTGCGCGGCCGCCCCGAGGCGGTGCCGGTCCTCGACAACCTGGTGTCGGACTGGCTGGAACCCCTCGTGGCCGCCGAAGTCACCGCCGGCACGGACCCGGCCACGGCCCACAACCGCGCCAGACTCGGCCTCGCCACCGTCCGCGGCCTCCTCCTCGACCTCCTCGCCACCGGCGACCGCGAGGGCGTGGACGCGGCGATGGAGGAGTTTTTTCGGCTGTATTACGGCCCGGGGTGACCTGATGTTTGTGCGGCCGTACGGCAATTACGCGCCCGGCGTCAGCGTCTCCGCCCACTCCTTCGTCGTGGTGACGTCGCCGCGGCGGTTGAGGAGTTGGGTCAGCAGGGTGTTGTGGAGGGCGGGGTCGGGGTCGGCGCAGGCGTCGGAGAGGACGGTGACGCCGTAGTCGAGGTCGGCCGCCTGTAGTGCGGTGGACAGGACGATGCCGCTGGTGGCGATGCCGGTGAGGACGAGGTGGTCGATGTCCTGGGCGGCGAGTATCTGCTGGAGGTTGTTGCCCGCGAAGGCGCTGACGCGGTTCTTGGCCACGACGATCTCGTCGCCGTGCGGGGCCAGGTCCGGATGGATCGCGGCGTTGGGGTCGTCCTCGGTGAACAGTCCGGAGGGCAGGGCGCCGAAGATCTTGTTGCGGGGATGGACGTCCACGTGGCCGGGGCGGAGCCGTAGGACGACGTGGATGACGGGGATTTCGGCGGCTCGGGCCGTTTCCAGTGCCCGGCCTGCGGCGGGCAGGTAGTCGTCGGGAACGTGGGCGAGGTTGGCGACCTGGTGGTCCATGGAGAGCAGGGCGGTGCGGGGCATGGTTCGGCCTTTCGCGACGGGAGGGGGTGGTACGGGTGCTGGGTTTTCGTACGGGGCCGCGGAACGGCTATGCCGTGCGCGCCGGTTCGGCCGGGTCGGCCGCCAGGCGGCGCAGGCTGCCGTCGAGGACGGTGATCAGGAGGTACAGGACCCCGGCGCCGAGCATGATCCAGGCCAGATGGTGCATCCCGGAGGTGCCGGCGTGCTGCCCGAAGGACGCGGCGGTCGCGGAGGAGGCGACCATCGAGCCCAGATAGGCGAACGTCCGCAGCAGTCCCGCGGAGGAGGCCGTGCGCTCCGGGTCGGACTGGAAGTAGACCGAGTTCTGCAGGGCCAGGTTGTTGGACCCCTGCGGCACTCCGAAGATCACGGCAAGGAGGAGCAGCGTCCACAGCGGGCTGTCCGCGGTGAGGGTCAGCATCAGCGCGCAGGCCACGATCTGGCCGGTGCCACCGAGCAGCAGCTTGCCGAGGACCCCGCGGCGGCGCCCGGCCACGACGGAGACGCCGATGCCCACCAGGAACATCGGGATCTGCACGAGCCCGGCGTGGAAGGGGTCGAGCCCGTAGCTCTCCTCCGTCCACTGGGTGAAGCCGTAGAGGAAGGCGTACGAGACGACGTAGGCCACCAGTGCACGGCCGTAGGTGGCCAGCAGCGGAGCGTTGCCGCTGAGCACCCGTAGATCGATGAAGGGTGTGGCGGCGCGCAGTTCGCGGACGGCGAAGGCGGCCCCGGCGGCGACGGCGATCACCGGCAGGTACCAGGTGCTCGCGTGCAGGTTCATCAGGAACAGCAGCAGCGAGAACAGCATGGCGGCGAACAGGGCCATGCCCGGCAGATCGATCTGCGCGGTCACCCTGCCGCGGGCCGTCGCGTCGGTGCGCGGCTGCTTCGGCAGCCGTAGCGCGCCGAGGGTGACCGCGACCACGGCCAGCGGGATGTTGAGCGCGAACGTGGAGCGCCATCCGCCGAGCCCGATCAGCAGACCGCCGAGCAGGGGGCCGATCACGGCGATGGTCTGGTTGGCGACCGCCAGCGCGGTCAGCAGACCCGCCGGGCTGTCCTTGCCGGTCCGCTCGGCCTCGCTGCGCAGCAGGGCCATGGCGGCGGGGTAGCCGGCGCAGGTGCCGAAGCCGAGCAGGACCCGCGCGCCGATCAGGACCGCGAGATTGGGTGCCAGGGTGCCGACGATGCCGGCGACTCCGACGAGGCTGGTGCTGGTGAGGAAGAGGCGGCGCGGGCCGAAGATGTCGATGAGCCGGCCGACGATCGGCTGCCCGAGCGCGGTGGCCAGATAGAGCGCCGAGACCAGCCAGGCGGTCTGTGCGGGCGGCGCCCCGAACGCGGCGCCGATGGGCACGAGCGCGACGGCGATGACGGTGGAGTTGATCGGGTTCAGGACCGAACCCAGCATCATCGGGGGTATGAGCCGACGGTCGATGCCTGCCGTGCCGGTGGCATCGCGTGTCACGGTGGTCCGGTCAGTCATGGAGCAGTCGCTCCAGTACCGCCATGGCCGTGATCACGGTCTGCCTCTCTTCCTCGGTGCACTTCTTCTGCAGCTGGTCCGCGAGCCACTCACCGCGGGCCTGTCTCGCCTCCTCGGCGCGCCGCCGCCCCTCGGCGGTGAGGGCGATCAGCATGCGGCGGCCGTCCTCCGGGTCGCGGCGCCGCTCGACCAGCTTCAGGCCCTCCAGCGCGGCGACCGTGCTCGCCATCGACTGGTGCCGCATGCCCTCGATCCCGGCGAGATCACTGACCGACAGCCCGTCGTTGTCGATGAGGCGGGCCAGCACCGATGCCTGCGTGAGGCTGATGTCCCCCGTGTCGGCGGCGGCGCGGATACGTCGCCGCAGGCGCCCGACGACGGTCCGCACGTCATGTGCGGCGCTGACGGCCGAGGGCGACGGTGCACCGTGATCGCTCATGCACCCCACTGTAGGAACGTCAGTCCAAGTTGTCCAGTTTACCTGCGCAGCTAACCTGGACAACTGGTCGGAGGCGTCGTCAGGTGCGTTGATCGGCCGTCGGAGGCAGAGGTCCGAGCACCGGATTGGTCAGGTGCTGGTAGATGATCGAGGTGCGGAAGCTGATGATCTCGCGCCTCTCGGTGAAGTGGTCCAGCAGGAACGCGTGCAGGTGGTCGATGTCCTGCGCGGTGACGTGGACGAGGAAGTCGTCGCTGCCGGCCATGGTGTAGACGGAGACGACCTCCGGCAGCTGCGTCACGGACTTCTCGAAGGCCGCGACCACCTCCCGGCGCAGCGGCCGGATCTGGGTGGCCACCATCGCCTGGACCGGGCGGTTGAGCGCGCGCAGGGAGACCTGCGCCCGGTAGCCCTGGATGATGCCGCGCCGGTGCAGAAGTCGCGTACGTTCCAGGCATGTTGAGGGTGCGATGCCGAGTTTCTCGGCGAGCGCGCGGTTGGACAGCCGACCGTCCAGCTGCAGATGGTGCACGATCGCCGAATCAACTTCGTCCATGACTACTCCCGTTCCGAACGCGCCGAATTAAATTCGGCGGATCACTGAATGGCCCGCGCATCAGCCTAGCTTCTGACGCATGAGCCAAGCATTTGCGCATGAAGAGGTCGTCATCCGGCGCGGCGGCCGATCCAGGCTGCCGCTGATCGTCGCCATCCACTCCCGGGCCCTGGGCCCGGCGGTCGGCGGCTGCCGGCTGCGCCACTACGACAGCTGGCAGGACGGACTGGCGGACGCGCTGCGCCTGTCCGAGGCCATGACCTACAAGGCCGCCGTCGCCGGTCTGGACTTCGGCGGCGGCAAGAGCGTGATCGCCCTGGACAAGGACACCGAACTCACCGCGGACCGGCGCCGGTCGGCGCTCGAGGACCTGGGCGAGCTGATCGCCTCCTTCGACGGGTCCTACCGCACCGGCCCCGACATCGGCACGGGCCCGCAGGACATGGTCGTCCTGAAGCGGTTCTCGCCGTACGCGTACTGCACTCCCGAGGAACACGGCGGCACCGGCAACTCCGGTGCCCCCACCGCCGCCGGTGTCCTGGCCGCCCTGCGCGCGGGGGCCCGGCACGTGTTCGGCGACGCGTCCTGCGCCGGCCGTACCGTGGTCATCAGCGGTTACGGTTCGGTCGGCGGCGGCGTCGCGGCAGGCCTCGCCGCCGAAGGCGCACACGTCGTCGTCTCGGACGTGGAGCGCTCGCGCAAGGACGACGCACTGGCGCGCGGGTACGGCTGGGTGGAGCCCGACGAGGCCCTGTCCGCCCCGGCCGACATCCTCGTCCCGGCCGCCGTCGGAGGCGTCCTGAACGACGAGACGGTGCCCCGCCTCGCCGCACCCCTGGTGGTCGGCCCGGCGAACAACCAGCTCACCGACGAGTCCGTCGCCGACGCCCTCGCCGAGCGCGGCATCGTCTGGGTGCCCGACTACGTCGCGGGCGCCGGCGGCATCGTCTACGTCCTCAGCCGCGAATCGGAGGACTACGGCCACGAGGCCGCCGGGAAGCGGGTGGAGGGCATCGGCGACACCGTCAGCCGTGTCCTCGACGTGGCACGCTCGACGGGTGTCACTCCGCTGCGGGCGGCCCGGCAGATCGCCGAGCGCAGGCTGGCGGTCAACGGCGGCGGTGATGCGAAGGCATCGTAGTGATGCGTGGTGAGGCGAAGTGATGCGAGGGCATCGGCGGAGGAGAGCACGTGGAAGACCAGGGGCAGCAGGAGCAGGCGAGCCCGGAGGTGCACAAGCGCATCCAGGACAGCTTCGACCGGCAGGGGCTGATGCGCCACCTCGGTGCGCGGATCTCGCACATCGCGCCGGGCCGCGTGCACATCGTGCTGCCCGCCCGCCGCGAACTCACCCAGCAGCACGGCTACTTCCACGCCGGGGCCACCAGCGCCATCGCGGACAGTGCCGGTGGGTATGCGGCCTACACCCTGTTTCCCGAGGACTCCGAAGTGCTCACCGTCGAGTACAAGATCAACCTTCTCGCACCCGCCATCGGTGACCACATCGAGGCGGTCGGTACCGTCCTGAAGTCCGGACGCACCCTTACCGTCTGCCAGTTGGAGGTGCACGCGGTCCAGGACGGTCGGCGCAAGCTCGTCGCCAACGGCCAGCAGACCCTGATCCGCGTCAACAGGCCCGAGCGGTGAACGCGCTGCCAGCCGGGGCGACTTGGTGGCAGCGGCCGTTCCCCGACGCGAACGTGCTGCTGCTCCATGGGCGGCAACCGGCCCTGGTCGACAGCGGGTTCGTCGGCCATGCCGAGGAGACCGCTGCCTGGGTCCGCGGAATGTCGGCGCGCCATGGGGGAGAGGTCGCCCTGGTCGTGAACACCCACTGGCACTCCGACCACGTCGGCGCGAACGGGCTCCTTCAGGCGCGGGGCGCCGGCATCGCGGCCGGCGCCCCGGAGGCCGAGGCCGTCGTCCGCAGGGACGCGGGATGCTGCGCGGCCGAGTACCTCGACCAGCCGGTCGCCCCGTACACGGTCGACCTGTCCCTCGACGACGGACAGATCCTCCGGCTCGGGGACACGGACTGGGAAGTCGTCCGCACCCCCGGGCACACCCCCGGCCATCTCGCCCTGTGGCAGCCGGAGGAGCGGCTCCTCGTCGTCGGGGACGCGCTGTCGGACTACGACGTCGGCTGGGTGAGCCTCGCCCTCGACGGCCCCGAGGCGGCCCGCACCGCACTCACGTCCCTGCAGCGGATCGCCGCCCTCGAACCCGCGGTGATCCTCCCCTCCCACGGCCCCGTCCCCGCCGACACCGCCGCGGCCTTCACCGCCGCGCTGCGCCGGGCCCAGCGCCTCGTCGACGACCCGGAGGGAGCGGTCTGGTACGGCGCCCGCCGGATCTTCGCGTTCGCGCTGATGATCCGCGAGGGGATGCCGTCCGCCGAGGTCGAGCCGTATCTGCAGGCACGGACTTGGCTGACCGACGCCGCCCGGCTCCTGAGCCGCACCCCGGAGACCCTCGCCGCCGAGCTGGTGCGCACGATGCTCGCGGGCGGCTCGGTCGTCCTCCGCGACGGCCACCTCCACGCCGCCGCCGACCACACCCCCGTAACGGCCGAGTCGCTACGGGTGCCCTACCCCCGCGAGTGGCCACCCCCGAAACCGCGCTGACGGGGAGCCCCTCCGGGCGGGCCCCCGGATACGCAGCGGCACCACGCGGGCCGCTCCCGCGGAACCGCGCCGTCACCCAACCGGCCGAGCCCCGCACCCGCCCCCACACCCCGGACGACCACCACGACCCGACGCCACCCGCGCTCCGCGCACGCCCCTTGGCAGGACCTTGGCACCACAGGCCCGCATGCGCGCCCCCGCCACACGGCGCACCCTGGTCCCGTGGCCAGCTCCCAGCCCGTCGTGATCTACCCGCCCGCCGAGGACGGCGGACGGCGGGTCCGCGTGGGCGAACAGTTCCGCGGCATGGCGTACGGCCTCCTGGACATCGTCGAATTCCTACGCCTGGCCGGCCTGGACGACGTCGACGACACCTGGGTACGCCAGTCGGGCCTGATCGAGTGGCGGGGCGGCGGGCCGGAAGTATGGGGGCGGGAGGCGCAGTGACGGCGCCCTTCATGGTCAATCGCGCGGTCCCGGTGACGCCAACGCACCGGTCCCCGCCGGTGGCCTCAACCGCCGGCGCCCTTCCGCATGATGACCCGGCGCCTCACCACTGCAGCGCGGCGGCCCGGGCGCACCAGGGAAGCGGTGAGCGGAGCGGGAGGGGCGGCGCCGTGACGGCGCCCTTCGGCGTCCGTCGCCCCTGCCTGGCCCGCCGCACTTACCTGCCCATCCGCGTCGATCGCCCGCACCGGAGGGGGCTTCAACCCCCCGATGGTTCTCGCACGATCGCCCGAACCTCACCACCTGGTCTGTCGACTCCACCGCGTCCGGTGCGTCGATGCGTCCCAGGAGTAAGGACCTGGCAGTCCTGCGTGAGCGAGTGGCGGGGCGGCGGCCCGGACGTGTGGGGCAGTAAGGGGAGCGGGGGCGGCGTCGTGACGGCGCCATTTGGCGCCAATCGCCAGTGGTCTTCCGCGCGATGACCCGAAACTTCATTCCTGCCTGATCGCGTGGCTGCGACGGCCGGGCGTACCGGAGGCGGTGAGGCCAGCGGGAGGGCCGACGTCGTGAGGGTGCCTTCGGCATCCGTCGCCCGTGCTCGGCCCGCCGCCCCCCAGGGGCCCATCCACGTCAATCGCCCACCCCCGGAGGGAAGCACCCCCGGAGGGAAGCCTCACCCCCCGGTGCTCTCCCGCACGATCACCCGATGCCCCACCACCTGATCCCGCAACTCCACCGCATCCGGCGCCTCAATACGTTCCAGAAGCAACGCCACCGCAGCCCGGGCGATCTGGTGTTTGTCCGGGGCGACGGTGGTGAGGCTGGGCACGCTGAATTGGGAGGCCTCGATGTCGTCGAAGCCGATGACGTCGAGGTCGCCCGGTACGGAGCGGCCCAGGTCGTGGAGGGCTCGTAGGGCGCCCAGGGCCAAATGGTCGTTGAGGCACAGCAGGGCGTCGGGGCGGGGGTTGCGCTCCATGAGGGCGGCCGCGGCACGGGCCCCGTCCCGCCAGTGGTAGGCGTCCACGGGGAGCACGAGGTCCGGCTCGAACGGCAGTCCGGCCTTCTCCATGGCCTCGCGGTACCCGTCGGTGCGCAGCCGGTCGGTGCCCTGGCGGCCGCGGACGGCGCCGCCGATGACGGCTATGCGGCGGCGCCCCCGGGACAGCAGGTGCTCGGTCGCCTCGCGGGCCGCCGTGACGTTGTCGATGCCGACATGGTCGGTGCCGCCCTCGGCCGGACGCTCGCCGAGCAGCACCACCGGCAGGCGCCGGTCCCTGGTGGCGAGGTCACGCGGGTGCAGGGCGAGCGGGCTGAGGATCAGCCCGTCGGAGAACTGGGCGTCGAAGCCGTGCAGCGCCGCCAGTTCGCGCTCGCGCACGGCGCCGGTCTGGTGGATCAGGACGGTCCGTCCGCGGGCGTCGGCCTCGGCCATCACATGCTTGGCCAGCTCGGCGAAGTACGCCACGTCGAGCTCCGGCACGGCAAGGGTGATCATGCCGGTACGGCCCTGCCGCAGCTGCCGCCCCGCGATGTTGACGCGGTAGCCGAGGGCGTCGATGGCCTCCTGGACGGCGGCGCGGGTCCGCTCCGAGACATGCTCGAAGTTGTTGATCACGTTGGAGACGGTCTTGGGCGAGACACCCGCGTACTCCGCCACGTCCTTGATCCTGGGTCTGGCCGCCACGCTGTTCTTCCTTCCGCCTGCCCGTGATCGTACCGACCACCAGAAATCGCTTGCGGGCCGAACCGGTTTCTGCCGACCCATTTACAACGATGTAATCGCCATGGTGACATAGCGCCGCACCAACCCGCACCACCCCACTACGCAAGCCCCCAGCACCACCAGGCAACGCAAGCCCACCACCCGCAACGCAACCCCAGCACCGCACGGCGCAAGCCCAGCACCACCACAAGGCGCAAGGAGACCCATGCCCTCCCCCCGTCCCTCGGATCCGCCCCGCCCGGAGTACCCCAGGCCGCAGTTCGTGCGCGAGGCCTGGCTGAACCTCAACGGCGAGTGGCAGTTCGAGATCGACCGGTCCGACACCGGGCTCGAACGAGGACTGCGCGAGCGCGAGCTCGACGACCGCATCGTCGTCCCGTTCTGCCCGGAGTCGACGCTGTCCGGGATCGGCGAGACCGACTTCCTCGAAGCCGTGTGGTACCGGCGCACCGTCACCGTCCCCGAGGACTGGGCGGACTCCCGGGTCCTGCTGCACTTCGGCGCCGTGGACCACGACACCACCGTGTGGGCCGACGGCGTCGAGGTGGCCCGGCACCGGGGCGGCTTCACCCCGTTCACCGCCGACCTCGGCGAAGTGGCCGTCGCAGGACAGGAGTTGACGCTCGTCGTACGGGCCCGCGACAGCCGCCACGGCGTCCAGGCCCGCGGCAAGCAGGCCACCTGGTACGCCAACTCCCACTGCCACTACACCCGTACGACCGGCATCTGGCAGACCGTCTGGCTGGAGCCCGTCCCGCGGGCCGCCGCCCTCGGGCGCCCACGCATCACCCCCGACCTGGCCTCCGGCTCCTTCCACCTGGAACTGCCGCTGACCGCGAACCTCCCCGGCCACCGGGTGCGCGTCACCCTCGCCGACGACCGGGGCGAGATCGTCACCACCGAGACCCGCGCGGACCTCGACCTCGCGCCCCGCCTGGTGCTCACCGTGCCCGCCGACCGGCTGCGCCCGTGGTCACCGGCCGACCCGCACCTGTACGACCTCACCCTGCAACTCCTCGACGCCGACGGGCAGATCGTGGACACGGCCACCTCCTACGCCGGTCTGCGTTCGGTCTCCGTCCGCGGCAAGCGGCTGCTGCTCAACGGCGAGCCCGTCTTCCAGCGCCTCGTCCTCGACCAGGGCTACTACCCCGACGGCCTGATGACAGCGCCCACCGACGCCGACCTGGCGCGCGACATCGAACTGGGCCTGCGCGCCGGATTCAACGGCGCCCGGCTGCACCAGAAGGTCTTCGAGGAGCGCTACCTGTACCACGCCGACCGGCTCGGCTACCTGGTCTGGGGCGAGTTCGGCGACTGGGGCTGCGAGACCGGCGTCCGCGACGACAACCAGCGCCCCGACGCCTCGTACGTCACCCAGTGGCTGGAGGCACTCGAACGCGACTACTCGCACCCCTCGATCGTCGGCTGGTGCCCGCTCAACGAGACCTATCAGCCGCTGCACGACCGCATCACCCGGCTCGACGACGTCACCCGCGCCATGTTCCTGGCCACCAAGCAGGCCGACGCCACCCGCCCGGTCATCGACGCCTCCGGCTACGCCCACCGGGTCGCCGAGACCGACGTCTACGACTCCCACTGCTACGAGCAGGACCCGGCCGCGTTCGCCAAGGCGATGTCCGGGCTCGCCGAGGACCGGCCGTACGTCAACGCCGCGCCCGACGGACGGCCCTGGTCGGTGCCGTACCGCGGACAGCCGTACTTCTGCAGCGAGTTCGGCGGCATCTGGTGGGACCCCGAGGCGGCGGCCGCGGCCGGCGACCAGCGCGACGCCTCCTGGGGGTACGGCGAACGGCCGTACACGGAGGAGGAGTTCATCGAGCGCTTCGCCGGGCTGACCGCGGTGCTGCTCGACGACGCGGACATGTTCGGCTACTGCTACACCCAGCTCACCGACGTCTTCCAGGAGCGCAACGGCGTCTACCGCTTCGACCGCTCCGAGAAGCTCGACACCGCACGGCTGCACCGGGCCCAGACGCGTCCGGCGGCGTACGGGAACACCCCGTAGCACCCCTTCGTACGAAGCACACACCCCTGCCCAGAACTTGCATCGATGTAAAGAGGGAGCACCATGACCGGCACACCCGCACCCGTCGGTCCCCCCGGCCTGACCCGGCGCCGTGCGCTCACCGCCGCGCTCGCCACCGGGACGGCCGTCCTGGGCGCCGGCGCGCTCAGCGGCTGCGGGTCCGCGCAGGCCGCCGACGCATCCACCGTCCGCCTGTGGGACCTGTTCAGCGGCGCCGACGGCGGTCTGCTCAACGACATGGTGCGCGCCGCGGGCCCCGACATGCCGGGCACGCACATCGAGCGCACCGTCCTGGAGTGGGGAACGCCCTACTACACCAAGCTCGCCATGGCCTCCGCCGGGGGGCGCGGCCCGGACGTCGCCGTGGCGCACATGTCACGGCTGGCCGGCTATGCGCCCTCCGGGCTGCTCGACCCGTGGGACCTGGACGTGCTGGCCGAATACGGCATCAGGCGCGACGACTTCACCGACGCCGTGTGGGCGCGCACCCAGTACCGCGGACACACCTACGCCGTCCCTCTCGACACCCATCCCTTCATCGTCTTCTTCCACCCCGAACCGGTCGCCAAGGCGGGCCTGCTCACCAAGGACGGCACGCTGGACGCGGACGCCTTCTCCTCGCCCGACCGCTTCCTCGCCGCCGGCAAGGAACTCGCCAAGGCATCCGGCAAGCAGGGCGTCGCCTTCGGCTACGTCAACGACACCGCCCAGGGCTGGCGCCTGTTCTACGGCCTCTACAAGCAGACCGGCGGCATCTTCGAACTGCCCGAGGGCGGTCCCGCGAAGGTCGACATCGACCGCATGACCGAGGTCATCGCCTTCATGGCGAAGCTGTGCGACGGCAAGGTCAACCCGGGACGGCTCGACTACCCGGCAGCCATCGCGGCCTTCGCCAACCGCCAGACCGCGATGATCCTCTCCGGCGAATGGGAACTCGGCACGTTCCGCGCCGCGGATCCGAAGGTGAGCGCCGCACCGTTCCCCACCGTCTTCGACACCCCCGCCATCTACGCGGACTCGCACTCCTTCGTGCTGCCCCGCCACCCCGACCTCGACCCCGAGCGCCGCCGCCGCACCCACCGCGCCGTCGCGGCCCTGCTCAAGGCCGGCCAGATCTGGGCCACCGCGGGCCACATCCCCGCCTACGGCCCCGTCACCCGCACCGCCGCCTACCACCGTCTCAAGCCCCAGTCCCACTACGCGCAGGCCCAGGACCATGTCGTCCTCGACCCCACCGCGTGGTTCGCGGGCGCCGGCTCCGACTTCCAGAACGCCATGTCGCAGGTCCTGCAGCAGGCCCTGCACGACGGCCTCGCCCCCGACCGTGCGGCGCGCGCGATGGTGCGCCGCCTCAACACCTTCCTGTCCAAGCCCAGCCCGGCCTGACCCGATCGCGCACCCCCTCGCCCAGGAGCACAACGATGTCCTCTCCGCATGCCGCGCCCCGCCCCGGGGCCACGCCCGTGCGCCGAGCGGTCCCGCCCGGCCTGCTGTTCGCGCTGCCCTTCCTCGTGCTGTTCGCCGTCTTCATGGTCTGGCCGCTGGTCCAGGGCCTGTGGATGAGCCTGACCGACACCTCCCTGTCGGCCCACGCCCCGAGCTTCATCGGCCTCGACAACTTCACCGAGGCGTTCGGGGACGCCGAGATGTGGCGCGCCCTCGGCCACACCGTGTTCTTCACCGTCATCTCGACCGTGCCGCTGGTCCTGGTCGCGCTCGTGATGGCGCTGCTCGTCCACACCGGCCTGCCCGGCCAATGGGTGTGGCGGCTGGCGTTCTTCGCCCCCTACCTGCTGCCCGTCGGCGTCGTCAGCCTGCTGTGGATGTGGCTGTACCAGCCCGACCTCGGCCTCTACAACCATCTGCTGGACGTGGTGGGCCTCGGCCAAGTGGCCTGGCTCAGCGACGAGTCGGTCGCCATGTGGGCCATCGCCCTGGCCACACTGTGGTGGACGGTCGGCTTCAACTTCCTGCTCTATCTGGCCGCGTTGCAGGCCGTCCCGGACCATCTCTACGAGGCCGCCGCCCTCGACGGCGCCGGTGCCTGGCGACGCCTGTGGTCGATCACGCTGCCCCAGCTGTCCCGCATCACCGTGGTGATCACCGTCCTGCAGATCCTGGCCTCCCTGAAGGTCTTCGACCAGATCTATCTGCTCACCAAGGGCGGCCCGAACGGCTCCACCCGCCCGATCGTCGAGTACGTCTACGACATCGGCTTCACCGGCTACCGGCTCGGTTACGCCTCGGCGATCAGCTATGTCTTCTTCGCCCTCGTCCTGATCGCCTCCGCCGCCCAGTACGCCGCCCTCCGCCGCCGGGAGAAGTGACATGACCTCCACCGAGCTGCCCGTCCGCACCGCCCCGGCCTCGCAAGCAGCGGGCCCCATCAGGGAGTTGGCCATCACCCGGCGCGCCCGCGGCGGCCGGACCAACCTCACCCTCGGCGAGAACCGCGTCAGCCGCGTGCTCGCCCTCGGCGCTCTCGCGGTCCTGGCGCTGGTGTGGCTGCTGCCGGCCTCCTGGGCGCTGCTGACCGCGTTCAAGTCGGAGGCCGACGCCAGCGATCCCGCGCACTGGTTCTGGCCCCGGCACGGCTTCACGCTGCACGGCTTCAGCACCGTGTGGGAGCGCGGCGACCTGCCGCTGTGGATGCTCAACAGCCTGCTCATCTCGGCCGCCGTCACGGTGATCACCGTGCTGGTCTCGGCGATGGCCGGATACGCCTTCTCCCGCACCCGATTCCCCGCCCGGCGCCCGCTGTTCGTGCTCACGGTCGCGGCCGTGCTGGTGCCGCCGCAGATCCTGATCGTGCCGTGGTTCCAGCAGATGCTCACCCTGCATCTGCTCGACACCTACGCCGCGGTGATCCTGCCGCAGACCGTGGCGCCCGTGATGGTGTTCATCCTGAAGAAGCACTTCGACTCGCTGCCCGACGAACTGGAGGAGGCGGCCCGCATCGACGGCGCCGGTCACTGGCGGATCTTCTGGTCGGTGCTGCTGCCGCTGTCCCGGCCGATGCTGGCGGCCGTCGGGATCTTCGTGTTCATCGGGGCGTGGAACAACTTCCTGTGGCCGTTCGTGTCGACGTCCGACCCCGCGCTGATGACCCTGCCGGTCGGCATCACCTCGGTGAAGGACGCCTACGGCATCCAGTACGCCCAGACCATGGCCTCCGCCGTTCTCGCGGCCCTGCCGCTGGTCGTGGTCTTCGTGTTCTTCCAGCGACACATCGTCAAGTCCGTGGCCACAACGGGTCTGGGCGGTCAGTGAGGTCGCTGGGACACTTCGAACCGTGCACTCGCCTACATCGATGTAAAGGAGCCGTCCATGCGCGTCAGACCGCGCATCACCCCCCTCACGGCCGTCCTCTCGCTCCTGGCCGTGCTGCTCGGACTCGTCGCCGTCGCACCGGCCTCCGCCCGGCCCGCCGCGCCCCCTTCCGCGCCGGCGAAGGCGGAGGCCGCGGCGGGCACCTTCCGCAACCCGCTCAACACCGGCCCGGACCCGTTCATGACGAACTGGAACGGGAACTACTACCTGACCACCACCCAGGGTGACAGCATCCGCATGTGGCGCTCGCCCTCGCTCGGCACCCTGCTGACCGCCGACCCCGTCACCGTGTGGACGGACAGCGACGCCTCCCGCAACCAGCACATCTGGGCACCGGAGTTCTACCGCTTCGGCAACCGCTGGTACCTCTACTACACGGCCGACGACGGCACCGACGACCACCACCGCATCTACGTCCTGGAGTCCGACGGCGACGACCCAGCCGGCTCCTACCACTTCAAGGCCAAGCTGGCCCCGCCCAACCACGCCTCCGACTTCGCCATCGACCCGGGCATCCTGCAGCACAACGGCCGTCTGTATCTCGCCTACGCGGGCATCAACCAGTACCAGCACAACGGCATCAACATCGCCCCGATGTCCAACCCCTACACGGTCTCCGGCGACGCGGTCGCGATCAACGCCGCGGGCGGCTGCGCCGAGGTCCGCGAGGGACCGGAGTTCCTGAACCGCAACGGCCGTACGTGGATGACGTATTCGACCTGTGACACCGGCAAGCCCGACTACCAGGTCTGGATGATGTCGCTGGCCGACGGCGCCGACCCGCTCGTGCCCGCCAACTGGCAGCAGCACTCGGGCCCGGTCTTCTCGCGCGCCGACGACCACGGCGTCTACGGCCCCGGCCACCACGCCTTCTTCCGCTCTCCGGACGGCACGGAGGACTGGATCGTCTACCACGCCAAGTCGACCTCGGCGTACACCTACACCGACCGCACCACCCGCGCCCAGAAGATCACCTGGAACGCCGACGGCAGCCCCAACCTCGGCCGGCCGCTCGCCATGGGCGCGACCCAGGACCTGCCGTCGGGCGACCCCGGCTCGGGCACGTACTGGATCAACGACGACGGCCGCTCCAGCGGTGACGGCACTCTCGCCTACACCGGCACCTGGAACTCAGGCACCGGCTGTGCCACCCAGTGCTTCTGGGGCGACGACCACTGGATCGACCAGGCGGGCGACACCGCGACCTTCACCTTCACCGGCACCCGGATCGCCCTGCTCTCCGTCCGCGACACCGGCAACGGCATCGCCGCGATCAGCGTCGATGGCGGCGCCGAGCAGCGCGTCGACTTCTACGGCTCGATCCGCACCGGAGAGACCCTGCAGTACCTCAGTCCCAAGCTGGCGTCCGGCCGGCACACCCTGCGGGTCCGGGTGACCGGCGAGCGCAACGCCTCCTCCCAGGCGGCGTTCGTGAGCATCGACAGAGCGGAGGTGTACACCAAGTGAGCGCATTCATACGGCACTTCGGACGTCTCGCCGCGACCGTGACGGTCCTGGCCGCCGCGACGCTCGGCCTGACCGCGTCACCCGCGGCCGCCTCGGACGGCGCCCGCCTCGTCATGGACCGGGACTTCGCCGACCCCGACGTGGTGCAGGTGGGCGGCACCTATCACGCCTACTCCACCAACTCCGACGGCAAGTACATCCAGCACGCCACCTCCACCGACCTGCTGCACTGGACGATGGCCTCCACCGACGCCCTTGCAGGAGTGGGTAGTTGGGCGAAGCCGGAGCGCTCCCTGGTGTGGGCGCCCGACGTCTTCGACAACGGCGCCGGCTTCACCATGTACTACGTCGCCCGGGACCGGGCGAGCGACCGGCAGTGCATCGGGGTGGCCCGATCGGCGTCCCCGGACGGCCAGTTCAGCCCGGTCGGTGACGCTCCGCTGGTGTGCCCGGCCGCACAGGGCGGCGCGATCGACCCGTCGACGTACACCGAGAACGGCCACCGCTATCTGCTGTGGAAGAACGACGGCAACTGCTGCGGCCAGGACACCTGGCTGTATCTGCAGGAGGTCGCCTGGGACGGCACCCGCACCACCGGCAGTGCCGTCCCGCTGATCCGCCAGGACCGCTCCTGGGAGGGCGGCCTCGTCGAGGCGTCGACCCTGGTCAACCGGGCGGGTCACTATGTGCTGTTCTACTCGGCGGACTTCTACGGCGACGACCGCTACAAGACGAGTTACGCCGTGGCCGACAGCCTCACCGGCCCGTACACCAAGGCCGCCGCCCCGCTGATGACCACCGACTCCTTCTCCGGGACCGTCCACGGACCCGGCGGACAGGACGTGGTGACCGGACCCGACGGCCGCGACCGGATCGTCTTCCACGGCTGGAACGCCGACCGCACCCACCGCTCCCTGTACGTCGCGGACCTCGGCTGGGCGAACGGCTATCCGGTCGTCGACGGCAGCAAGGTGATCTACCAGGCGGAGAACGCGTCGGTGCACGACGCCGCCGTACGGGACGCCGCCGGTGCGCTGGACGGCCGGGCCGTCGGGCACATCGACAACGACGACAGCTATGTGGAGTTCTCGGTCTTCACCCCCGCCACCGGATCGCACACCCTCACGGTCCGCTACGGCAACGGCTCCCTGAACTCCGCCGGTTCACCCGCGAGCTCCTCGCACCGCCTCACCGTGAACGGCACCGCCGCGGGCGAGGTCCGCTACCCGTACACCGGCTGGGACAACTGGCAGTACACGGCGGTCTCCGTCGATCTGCACGAGGGCTGGAACACGATCCGTCTCGGCAAGGGCGAGCTGTACGCGGAACTGGACAGCATCGAAGTCGCCTGACGGCGGATCGCACCCGTCCGACGTGACAGGACGGGCATCTGCCTGGTGCGGCAGGACGAGGGGGAGACCAACGGCAAGTCGCCCCCTCGTCAGCTCCACCGGCCTCAGCGCAGACGCAGGGCCTCGCGCATCGTCGTGAACAGGTCGGTCTGGTTGGTGACGGCGAGGACACGGTAGGCCAGCGGGCCCTGCGCGGCGATACGGACCTCGGTGCCCGTGTGCTCCTGGGACTGACCCGGGGTGTTGGTCGAGTAGTTGACCTTCAGCTGCTGGCCCTCGTCGGTGACGAGGGTGGAGGACAGGCCGGGCGGGGTGGCCTCCAGCGGCACGATCTGGCTGGTGTGGCCGTGGTCGGCGGAGGTGACCACCAGGGTGTCGGGGTGCTTGGCGGCGTAGTCGCGGGCGACCTTCACCGCGCGGTCGAAGGCGGCGGTCTCGCCGATCTGGCCGCAGGGGTCGGCGGCGTGGTCCTGCTTGTCGATCGAGGCGCCCTCGATCTGCAGGAAGAAACCCTGCTTGGAGTGCTTGGACCGCTGCTTGGCCTCCAGCAGCTGGATCGCCTTGGCGGCGGAGTCCGCGAGACTCGGGGTCGTCGAGGGGCGGCCCGGGTTGGAGGTGACGCACCGCTGCGGGTCGGTGCCGCCGACCGCGGCGGCCTTGCCGGTCCACTCCACGGGCACGTTGCCGGAGGCGAGCAGGCCCAGCACCGGCTTGCCGGACTTCACGGACTTCAGGCCCGCGCTGTCGGTGACGACCTGGTAACCGAGCCGCTGCGCCTGCTCGGTGACGGTCAGGCCCTTGTACGTGCCGTCGGTGACCTTCTGGTCGAAGCGCTGCTTGCCACCGCCGATCAGCACGTCGACCTTGTGGTTGACGGACTGCTCGGCGATCGAGCCGGGTCCGCCGGCCGCGATGGTGTCGGCCGGGCAGTTCGCCATGTCGGCCGGGCCCTGGCAGGACCGGTCGGTGACGTGCGAGGCGAGCACGGCCGGGGTGGCGTCGGTGAGTTCGGACGTCGTCACGCTGCCGGTGGCGTAGCCGTTCTTCTGCGCCAGCTCCAGGATGGTGCGCACGGGCCGGTCGCTGCCCGGGGTCTTGGAGATACGGCCGTTGACCGTCTTGACGCCGGTGGCCCAGCCGGTGCCGCTGGCGGCGGAGTCGGTGACGTAGTCCGGCGTGCCGTCCTGGTGCACCGCGTACGTCGTGTAGGCGCCGGTGAGCGGGAACCTGTCCATGTTCAGGCGGCCGTCGGCGCCGACGGTGTAGTCCCGGGCGAGGGTGATCTCCGAGTCGCCCATGCCGTCGCCGATGAGCAGGATGACGTTCTTCGCCTTCCCGCCCTGGATCGCGTTCCTCACGTGCTGCGAGCTGTCGAAGGCGCCGGCGGCGGTCGTGACGGCCACGGCGGCGGAGGTCGCGGTGACCACGGCGGTGGCGATCGTGAGGCGGCGGGTGAGTCTGGGCATGAACTGCGCTCCTTGAAACGTCCGGCGTCCCGCATGAGTGCGTGCGGTGACCAACGACGGCCACACCACCAGGCATGGGCAAAGCAGGGGTAAATGGATGGTCGAGTTCCCACAACCGGGACATGACACAAGCGCGGGACCGCGCCGGACGCGGCGGGGGCGCTACGACTGCGGCGGCTCCACCCGGCCGAGCCAGGCCGTGAGGAGTGCCTCCAGGTGTGCCGCCTCCTCGGCGGTCAACGCGTCCAGCAGGCGCCGTTCGTTGCGCATGTGCTCGGTGAAGGCCGCGTCGATCAGCTCCCGTCCGGCATCGGTCAGTGCGACGACGCGGCCCCTGCCGTCGGTCTCGGAGCGCCGTCGGCTCACCAGGCCCGCGCGCTCGAGCCGGTCGATCCGCTTGGTCATGGCGCCGGTGGTCACCATGGTGTGCTCCGACAGCTCGCTCGGGGCCCGCTCGTAGGGCTCACCGGCGCGCCGCAGCGTGGCCAGTACGTCGAAATCACCCTCGCTGAGGCCGAACCGCCGGTAGACGACGCACAGTTGCTCGGTGAGCAGCCCGCCGAGGCGATGGAGGCGGCCGATCACGCCCTGCGGGCGCACATCGACGTCCGGGCGTTCGCGCGCCCACTCCGCCTGGATCCGGGCCACATGGTCGAGGTCGTCAGCCATGGCTTCACTATATCTTCCAAGGAAGCTATATTACCTTCCATGGAAGCTACCTTGCGCTGGACGGCCGTCACGGCGATCGCTCCCGTGGCCTGGGGCACCACCTATTACGTCACCCACGAGTTCCTCCCCGAGGGAGATCCGCTCTACGGAGCGGTCATCCGGGCGCTGCCCGCCGGCGCCCTGCTGCTGGCGGTCGCCCGCCGGCGCCCGCACGGCTCCTGGTGGTGGAAGTCGCTGGTCCTCGGCGCGCTCAATACGGGCGTCTTCTTCTTCCTCGTCTACGTCGCCGCCCAACTGCTCCCCACGAGCCTCGCCTCGACGATCATGGCGACGTCACCGCTGGTGATGATGCTGACGGCGTGGCCGCTCCTGGCCGAGCGCCCGGCGCCACGCCACCTCGTGGGCTCGGCCGCCGGGATCGTGGGCGTGTGTCTCATGCTGCTCACCGGTGTGACGCGAGTGAACGCGCTCGGTGTGCTCGCCTCGGTCTCGGCGCTGATCCTGTCGTCGCTGGGATACATCCTCGCCAAGCGCTGGAGCCACCAGGTCGACGTCCTCGCCGCCACCTCCTGGCAGCTCATCGCGGGCGGCCTGCTCCTGCTGCCGGTCGCCGTCGCCGTCGAGGGAGCGCCCCCCGCCCTCGACGCGTCCGCCGCTCTCGCCTTCGGGTACGTCACGACGGTGGCCACGGCGCTCGCCTTCGCCGCCTGGTTCGCCGGACTGCGCCGACTGCCCGCCGCGACCGTCGGACTGGTCGGGCTGCTCAACCCCGTCACCGGTGTCCTGCTCGGTACGGTCGTCGCCGGTGAGGCCCTGACCCTGCAGCAGGCGGGCGGACTTGCCCTGGTCCTGACCGGGGTCGTGCTCGGCCGACCGGTGGGCGAGCGCGCGCGGGAGACGGTGGCTGTGCCCGACCCGGCGCCCCGCGCGCCGGCGTCCACCGGCGCCCGCACCGGTCACGGCGCATGACGGTGACGCGGCCTACGTCCCGGCCGGAGCGGTCTGCTTCCCCGGTCGGCGTGCTGCGAGCGGGCGGTCGCTGATGGCCGCGTCGAGGACGGCCTCCGCCTGCTCGCGGGCGTGACCGATGGGGTCCGGGAAGATGGCCAGGCCGTGCGCGACCAGCGCCCCCTCGTGGAGCAGCATGAGCGTCCGGGCCAACCGGTCGGAGCCCGCCGGTACGGCGTCCGTCAGGAGGTCGGTGAACAGGCCGAGCATCCACTGCTTCTGCCCGACGATGATCGGGTGCGCCGGATGCGAGGGATCACTGATCTCCGCATGCGCCTTGACCATGCTGCAGCCCTTGGCGCTGTGCCGGCGCACCCAGTCCCGGGAGGCGTCGAAGACGGCCGCCACGCGGTCCCGCGGCTCGGGTCCCGCCTCGTCGAGCCGTTGTGCGAGGAACGCCCTCCACCGCTCGTCGCGGTCCGCGAGGTACTCCACGACGATCTGTTCCTTCGAGCCGAACCGGTCGTAGAGGGTCTTCTTGGTGACCCCGGCCTCCGCCGCGATGAGGTCCACGCCGACGGCGTGGATCCCGTGCTCGTAGAAGAGCCGCGCCGCGGCTTCCAGCGCCCGGCGCGCCGCCGGTGTCATGTCGATCCGACGCACCCCCTGCACCTGCATCGCTTCCGACCGCACTGCTTCCGGTCCATCCATGCCTCCCGAGTATACAGATCTGTATAGTGGGCGGCGAGTATACCGATCTGTTTAGTCGTCTGGTCCGACGTTCGGAGGCGAAGTGAACATCCTGCTCTCGGTCGCCTTCGTGCTCTGCTGGAGTTCGGGGTTCATCGGGGCGAAGCTCGGCTCGGGCAGCGCACCGGCGGCCACCCTGCTGATGTGGCGGTTCCTGCCGCTGGTCGTGATCCTGCTCGCCGCGAGCGCGGCCCGCGCCGCTCGCTCCGCCCGCGCCGCTCGCTCGGCCCGTCCCACGCTGCCGGACCTCGGCCGCCAGTGCCTCGTCGGGCTGCTCTCGCAGAGCGGCTATCTGCTCACCGTCTACTACGCCATCCAACTCGGCGTCTCCAGCGGCACCACGGCCCTGATCGACGGCGTCCAGCCCCTGGTCGCCGGTGCCCTGGCGGGACCGCTGCTGCGTCAGTACGTCGCTCCCCGGCAGTGGGTCGGCCTGTGTCTGGGGCTCACGGGAGTCGCGGTGGTCACCAGCGCCGACGCGGCCACCGGGACCGCCGACGCGTGGTGGGCGTACCTCATCCCGCTGCTCGGCATGCTCTCCCTGGTCGCGGCCACCTTCATCGAGAACAGGTCGCGTACGCCGGTCGCACCGTCGGTGTCGATGACCGTGCACTGCCTCACCAGCGCCGTGCTCTTCACGGCACTGGCGGCCTGCACCGGCACCATGACGCCGCCTTCCGACATCGCGTTCTGGACCGCCGTCGCCTGGCTGGTCGCCTTGTCGACCTTCGGCGGGTACGGGCTCTACTGGCTCATCCTGAGGCGGTCGGGAGTCACCGAGGTCAACACGCTCATGTTCCTGATGGCCCCCGTCACCGCGGTCTGGGGAGCCCTCATGTTCGGCGAACCGCTCGGCCTGCAGGCCCTGTTGGGGCTGGCCGTGACGCTCGCGGCAGTCGTCGTCGTGCAGCGCGGCAGGTCAGGCCCTGTCCGCCGGCCTCACCCGGACTGACGCCGCGGTCCCGGTCGACGCCGCCGTCGTCGAGCAGCTCGGTGTTGGCGCACCAGCAGCCCTACGGTCGCGAGTACGTCCGGACGCGCGCCGTGTGTCAGCAGCGCGGCACCCCTGCGCTCCACGTCCCGCAGACGCAGGTGCTGGACCGCGATCAGCGTTTCGAGAAACGGCTGCTGCTCCGGTTCGACGAGGTGCGGGAGGTCCCGGCAGGAGTCCAGCGCGGAGGCGGCCAGACGCGCCTGGGCGGTGACCAGACGTTCGACGGCGGGGAGATGATCGCCCGACCCGCGCGTCAGGTCCGTGGTGTCGAGGCCGAATCGGGCCAGCGTGTCACACGGAACACCGATCCGGCCCTCGGCGGCGTCCTCGGACAGATCCGCCAGGAAGTCGATCCGCTGCATGGCCTCGATCAAGGTCCTGCAGCCGTCCCGGAACGTCAACTTGTCGGCGGATGGCGACAGTTCGAGCAGCGAGGCCGTGAGCATGAGGGCGGGCAAGGAATAACTGTCCACGTACGCCTGGAATGCGTCCTCGGTGTCGAAGCCGGACCAGGCGACCTCCGTCGGCGCACCGTCGAGGAAGTCCCGCACGCGCGCCGCCATGAACGGATGCCGGCGAGCGGTGTCCCCAAGGGCCCTCAACACGGGCAGCGCGGGCTGCTCGGCGCGGACCTGCTGCCCGAGCGCGGCCGTGACCTGCTCGTCCCAGGAGCGCAGCGCCGCCTGCCGGGCGCTCGTCTCCCCACTGTCGATGCGCTCGTCGGTCTCGTGCATGAACGCGACGGCCGCGACCACGGAGGGGTGCAGCCGCGGCGGGAGGAGCAGCCGGACCGCGAGGTACTTGGCCGGTGCGAACCGCCGGACCGCCGAGCGCTGCAGGCCGTAGTCCCTGCGCAGAGCGGGATCACTGATGCCGCACTGGTCCAGGGCGGTCGACCACCTGCTCACATGTCTCCTTGGCTTGCGGGCCGTTGCGTCGGTCAGGGGCGCGTCAGCGTATCGGGCTCCTGCCGAGCGCCGGGAGCCACGTCCCGGTCCGCCGGCTCTCGGCGGGCGGTACGGCCGGACGGTTCGGAAAGGGCCGCCTCACGCAGATGGCGGGCCAGAGCCCGGGTGGCGGTTGCACGGCGGTCGTCCTCCTTGACGCCCCAGGCGAGCAGGTGGTCGCGGTGGGCCCACGGATCCTGCAACTCGCAGACGTCGAGCGACACTTGAGGGTCGATGGCACGGCGCGGCACGACGGCCAGTCCGACACCGGCGGCGGCGAGCGCGACCACCTGGTTCAGCCCGGCGACGGTGGTGCGATGGCGCACGGCCGGAGCATGCGGACCCACATGCGTCTCGATCCAGCGGCGCAACGACGAACCGGCGGCGAGACCGACCATCGGATGCTCCGCGGCCTCGGTGTACGTGACCGCGCTGCGCCCGGCGAGGATCCCGCCGGCCTGCCCGATCACCACCAGCGAGTCGTCGCCGAGGAACTCCGTCCGCAGACCGCAGTCACGGGCCTCGTCACCGACGAGCACCCCCAGATCCGCCTCACCGTCGGTGAGCAGGCGCACGGTGTCCGGGGTGCGGCTCTCGGAGACCGCCACATCCACGTCCGGATGCGCCCGCAGGAACGAGACCAGCGCCTGCGGCACCAGCTGGTGCATCGCCGAGCCGCCGCCCAGCAGGATCAACGGGGCTGCCGGAGAACGGGTGTAGCTCGCCACGGCGCTGTCGAGCCGCGCCGTCTGGGCGAGCACCTCGCGCGCGTGCCGGGCCAGCGTCGTCCCGGCCGGCGTGGGCCGCACACCGCGTCGACCGCGGACGAGCAGGTCCACCCCTGCGTGATGTTCCAGGGCCCGCACCCGGGCGCTGGCGGAGGGCAGGCTCAGATGCATCCGGCGGGCGCCACCGGTGATCGACCCCTCGTCCACGATGCCGAGGAAGAGCCGAAGGTCGTCCAGGTCGTAACGCACTCCCTCAGCCTAAGGCACAGCCTTAGGCTGCGTGCGCGGATTACGCATTGTGAGCGCTGCCGTCACGGGGAGATGCTCGGCAGATGTCGCCGTTGCTGCTCCTCCTTCTTGCCGGTTGTGTCGCCGGTGCACTCAACGCCGTGGGCGGGGGAGGCACCTTCGTGGCCCTGCCCGCGCTCGTCTCCGTCGGTCTGTCACCGGTGACGGCGAACGCGTCCTCGACCATCGCTCTCGTGCCGGGCGCGGTGGCCGGTGCCTGGGTGTACCGGCGTGATCACATACCCGTAGGGCCAGCGCCCACCTGGGCGTTGACGTGTGTGAGCGTGGTGGGCGGGGGCATCGGAGCGGGCGTCCTGCTGTTGCTGCCCGCCTCGTCGTTCGAGGCTGCGGTGCCGTGGCTGCTCGCCTTCGCGACGGTCCTCCTCGCATTCGGACGCCATGTCTCGCGCGCCCTGAGCGATGCGCTGGGCCGGCCGCTCGGCATGAGTTCCACGGCCGTTCTGATCGGTCAGCTGGTCCTCGCCATGTACGGCGGATACTTCGGCGGAGCCGTAGGCATCATGATGATGGCCCTGTGGAGCATCGGCCTCGGACTCGACACGGCCGCCGCCAACCCGATGCGGATCACACAGCTCGCGGCCGTGTATCTCAGTGCGACCGCGCTCTTCGTCGTCGCCTCCGACGCGCTGAGCAGTGCGCACTTCCTCGCGGCCCTGCTGATCGGAGCGGTGGCCGGCGGTGCGGGCGGAGCGCACCTCGCGCGCCGGCTTCCTCCCTGGCTGCTGCGGAGCGTCATCCTGACCAGCGCCGTGACCATGACCGTCCTGTATTTCGTACGCGGCTGACGCTCGGGGGAGCGGTGACGGCATGAGCGAAGGTGGGGTGTTGAAACACCATGAGCGCAGGTGACATCGAAGCCGCGGCGTCGTTCTCGGACGCGGCGCGGGCACGGCTGGCGATGGCCTACGAGGCCTGCGAGCTGTCCGACCTGGCACGCGCCGCCGTGCCGATCGACGAGCGGGAGCTGAGCCGCGACGGCACCCCGGGCACACCGGGTGCCGCGCTGGCCCGCGCAGCCCAAGTCCTGCTGGCCGCCCACCGGTTGCTCGACGCCGCCGTCGTGTTCGAACGCGCCGGAGGCGCGACCTGGGACACCGTCGGCGCCGCGACCGGCACCTCGGCCCACGCAGCACACCAGCGGTTCGCCCCGGCCGAGACCCGCTTCCGGCAGGCGCTGCACCCGACCGCGAGCCCCGACGCCGCGAGCAGCACTGGCGCCACGAACGCCCCCGACGCCGCGGGCACGCCCGACGCCGCAAACGTCCCCGGCGACCTCGCATGGTGGCGGTCCCACCTGATCAGAGAACCCCTGGAAGCGGCCCTGGACCTCGACGACTGGGTCCTGCGCCACAGGGACGGGGACGACGACCTCGGTGCCGCGCCGGTGTCCGGGGGCCTGGGAGCAGGCCCGCTAGCGACCGCCTAAGGCAGGACGCGGTCAGTGCCCGATACGCGCGGGCAGCCCGAAACGGCGTACGAGATCGGCGTCATGGAAGGCCGTGACCTCGGCGATCGCCGGACCGCGCAGGGTGAGGACCTGAACGGAGAAGGCCTCACCTGCTGCATACATGGCGAATCCGGGCTGGCCGTTGGCGCGCACGGGGATCAGCCGTGCCTGCTTGCGATGCAGTCGGGCTGTGAGCAGTCCGACGACCTGCGAACGCCCGGAGAACCAGGACGGGTTGGGCGGCATCTGCCAGACCGCGTCCTCCGTCAGCAGGCGGGTCAGTGCGGGGATGTCGGCCCGTTCGAAGGCGTCGGCGTAGCGGTCGAGCAGCTCGCGCTGCTCCTGTTCGGTGGGCTCGGCGATCTCGTCGGCGTCCGGGGCCAGCCGGTCCAGCCGCGCCCGGGCACGCTGCAGCGTGCTGTGCACCGCGGCCGGGCTGACCCCGAGCACCTCGGCGGCCTCCTCCGCCGACCAGGCCAGCACGTCACGCAGGATCAGCACCGTCCGCTGCTGCGGAGGCAGATGCTGCAGGGCGGCGATGAGGGCCAGCCGCAGACCGGCCCGTCCGTTCACGATGGCCGCGGGATCGGCGCGCTCGTCGGGGATCGGCTCCAGCCAGGGCAGTTCCGGCTGCCGCTGCGCCAGTGCGGTCGGATCGGTGGCGGGGGCGCCGAGACCCGCGGGCAGCACCCGGCGGCTGCCGTGCCGCAGGGCGTTGAGACAGGCGTTGGTGGCGATCCGGTACAGCCAGGTGCGCAGCGAGGCCCGGCCCTCGAACTCGCCGTACGAGCGCCAGGCCCGCAGATAGGTCTCCTGCACCAGGTCCTCGGCGTCCTGCAGCGACCCCAGCATCCGATAGCAGTGGGTCAGCAGTTCACGCCTCAGCGGCCCGGTCAGGCGGACGAACTCGTCATGCTGCTGTTTGATCACGGTCACGCGCTTTCCTCCCTTTCTTGTACAGACCCGCCGGGCCCGCGGAATTCGTCGGGTCGGGCCCGGCCAATCGAAAGAGGCCGCCGGTCGGTACTGGCATGGACAGAAAATGGGTTCTGGGGCTCGCTTCCGCGGCCTCGGTGATGGTGGCGCTCGACGCCACGGTCGTGACGACGGCACTGAGCCGGATCCGGCTCGATCTCGACACGTCGATCGAACAGCTCGAATGGACGGTGAACGCTTACAGCCTGACCTTCGCCGTTCTCCTGATGACCGGTGCCGTACTGGGCGACCGGTTCGGCCGCAGGCGCATCTTCACGATGGGGCTCGTGCTGTTCACCGCCGCCTCGGCGGCCTGCGCGCTCGCGCCCGGTGCGGGCTGGCTGATCGCGGCCCGGGCGGCGCAGGGCGCCGGTGCCGCTCTGGTGATGCCACTGGCGATGGCCCTGCTCAGCGCCGCCTATCCGCCGGCCGAACGGCCGCGCGTGCTCGGCCTGTTCGCCGGGCTGACGGGACTCGCGGTGGTCGCGGGTCCGGTGGTGGGCGGCGCCGTGACCCAGCGGCTCGCCTGGCAGTGGATCTTCTGGCTGAACCTGCCGATCGGCCTGACCGTCATCCCGTTGGTCCTGCGCCGGGTGCCGGAGAGCCGGGGCGCCGCGGGACGCGTGGACGCGGCAGGCCTGGCAGTGGTCACGGGTGCCGCGCTCGGGCTGGTGTGGGGGCTGATCCGCTCACAGGCCGCCGGCTGGGGCAGCGCGGAGGTGATCGGCACCCTGCTCGGGGGTGCCGCCTGCACGGCCGCGTTCATCGGCCAGCAGCGGGTCGCCGATCAGCCGATGATGCCGCTCGGCCTGTTCCGGCTCCCCGGCTTCGCGGCGGGCAACACCGCCGCGCTGTTCCTCTACGCCTCCCTCTACGGGTCGCTGTTCTTCGCCGCGCAGTACTTCCAGACCGGGCGCGGCGACCGGCCGCTGGCGTCCGGGCTGCATCTGCTGGCCTGGACCGCGTCGGTGACGGTCGTGGCACCCGTCGCGGGACGGCTGACCGGCCGTGTCGGCGCCCGACCGCTCGCCGCGCTCGGGCTGGCCCTGCAGGCGGCCGGCATGGGATGGCTCGCGCTCACCGCCACCCCCTCCGTGCCGTACTGGGAGCTGGTCGCCCCCATGCTCATCGCCGGTGCCGGCGTGAGCATGGCCATGCCTGCCACGCAGACCGCCGTGCTCAACGCCGTCGCCCCCGACCAGATCGGCAAGGCGTCCGGCGTCTACAACACCGGCCGCCAACTGGGCGGCGTGTTCGGCGTCGCCGTACTGGCGCTGGTGTTCAGCAGGTCCGGCGGCTACTCGGCACCGACCGCCTTCACCGACGGATTCACCGCGGCCATGGCGGTCAGCGCCGCCCTCTCCCTGGCGGGTGCGATCGCCGCCCTGGGCATCCCGTCTCGTAGCCGCACCACATCGTCGACCAAGACTCCGGCACCGGTGCTGACCGCGAAGCGCTGATCCGCTCAGTGCTTGGGCACCCTCCCCAACAACCGCAGCGTCTCCTCCAGCGGTCCGGCCCCCGCGGGCACTTCCACCGCGGGGGCGAAGGCGAAGCCGGGCCCCCTGCGAGCCGGGTCGGTCGGGACGCGCCGGGCGACGGCGAGTGCGGCACGGAGCACGTCGTCCGGCAGCTCCACCCCTACGCCGAGGGTGGTGGCGACGTCCCAGGAGTGCACCACGTAGTCGACGAAATGGAAGCTGATCGCCCTTTGTCCCGGAAAGCTCCCGCCCAGTTCCGGCAGCGCGAACTCCAGCTCGTCCGCCCCCGGTTCACCGAAGGCGTCGAGTACGTCCGCGGCAGCCGACCGATGAATCCGCGCGGGCTCGCTCATGTCCTGCGGTTCACGCCAACGGGCGGCATCCTGCCCCGCACCCCGCGCGGCGGCCGCGAAGCCATGGTGTTGAGCCGTCATGTGCGCCACGAGCCGGCGCAACGTCCACCCCGCACACGGAGTGTCCCGCTCCCAGTCGTCGCTCGCCGCCAGATCCACCACCCGGACCGCCTCCCGCACGGCGATCCGGTCCAACTCGACGATGTCCGCTCCGGTGATGTCCGCTCCAGTGACAGTCATGGGCCCGAGCGTAGAACTGTACGAACGGTCGTGCTAGTTGTTTTCGTCGACCGTCACGCTCCGAAGACGTGCCGCGATCCCCGTCCGCGCCCGGCGGTAAGCCGTCTCCTCGCCGTGCAGGACGGCGACCCCGTTGGCCATCTCCATCAACGCGACAAGTTCGAAGGCGAGTTGGGGTACGTCGAGGTCGGCGTGCAGCTCGCCCGCGTCACGCGCCTCGGCGATGGTGCGCTCCACGTAGGCCGACCAGTCCCGCTGGGCCTTGACGACCGCGTCGTGCACCGGCCCCGTTCTGGCGTCGAACTCGGCGATGATCTCGTAGAAGAAGCAGCCGCCCGGAAAGACCCGGCCCCGCGAGTACTCCAGCCATGCCTCGCACAGCCGCCACACGCGCCGCACGCCCGCCGGCTCCTCCTCCACCGGCCGGATCACCCGCTCGGCGAAGATGCGTCCCGCTTCCCGGACGGTGGCGAGCTGCAGCTCCTCCTTGGAGCCGAAGAGCGCGAAGACGCCGCTCTTGCTGAGCCCCAGCTCCGTCGCCAACCGGCCGACGGACAGCGCTTCGAGTCCCTCCACCGACGCGATCGCGACGGTGCGCTCCAGCACCGACTGCCGTGTCCGGTTGCCGCGTTCGACCCGCCCGTCCGGTCGGCCGTCCGGACGCCCCGTGGATATGCCCTCGCCTGTCACGCCGGGAACAGTAACGCGCGGCATCGCTCACCGCCTGCGCGCGGGCCCCCCGGATTCCGGCCCCGGTGAGGGGTGCGCAGGGCGAGAAGCGCGACGTCGTCGTCGTTGCGTGCGGGGCGGACGCGGTTCAGGAGCTGGTCGGTGAAGGAGGTCAGGGGACGGTGGACGAGAGCGGCGGCATGCCGCCGCAGCCGCTCCAGGCCCACGTCCAGGGTGAGGCCCGGGTCCTCGATGAGACCGTCGGTGTACAGCACCAGGGTGGATCCGGGCGCGAGGGAGGCCGTGGCGTCGGTACGCTGCCGTCCGGCGCCGGTGCCCAGCAGGATGCCGTGACCGTCGGTGAGATAGTCCGCCAGACCGTCGCGGCTGATCAGCAGCGGCGGAGGATGACCCGCGTTGGTCCAGGTCAGCTGCCAGGTGCCGTCGTCCATCGCCTCGATCCGGGCGAAGATCATGGTGGCCATGTCGACGTCGGTGATGTGCTGGACCGCCTCGTCGAGCCGCTCCACGATCCTGCCGGTCGGCTCCTCCTGGGCCCAGGCGTAGGCGCGGAGCATGTTGCGCACCTGCGCCATCCCCGCCGCGGCCTCCAGGTCATGGCCGACCACGTCCCCGATGGCCAGCGCGGTGGACCCGTCGGCCAGGGGGAAGGCGTCGTACCAGTCTCCGCCGACCTGGGAGGCGTGCGGTGCGGGCAGATAGCGGGCGGTCATCTGCAGGCCCGGGACGCCCGGCATCTGGGGCAGCAGATGGTTCTGCATGGTCTCGGCGACCTTGCGCTGGCGCTGGTAGAGCCGGGCGTTGTCCAGGGCGAGTCCGGCGCGGCGCGCGATGTCCTCGATCAGGGGCAGGTCCGCGGGGTGGAAGGCCACCGGGTTCTCGGAGCGGCCCGCGGTCAGCGCGCCCAGTACCTCACGCGTGCTGCGGATGGGGGCGATGGCGACGGAGTGCATCTTGGTGGCCTCGAACAGCTGGCGCTGCTCGACCGCGATCCCGGAGTCCGGCACCCCTTCGTAGGTCTGCGGCCCGGCCAGGGTCGCGGCGACGCCGCGCAGGGCCCTGGACAGGGGCATCTGCGAGGTCTGCGGGACCGGCGGCATGGGGCCCTGCAGATCGTCGCGGTGCACCAGGACGCCGTCCTCGGCGTGGACCACGACGGCGCGCCACACCTCGTCGAGGTCGGTGATCAGGTCGATGACCACCCAGTCCGCCAGCCTGGGCACCAGCAGGGCCACCAGCCGGCGCAGCGCCTCGTCGACGTCGAGGGTGGAGGTCAGCTGGGTGGTGGTCTCGGCGAGCAGCGTCAGCCGTTCCAGTTCGTTGAGGGTCCCGGTCACCGGCTCCGGCCGCGGGCCGTCGTCCTTGTCGGGCTCTGCGCCGTGGAAGACGACCAGCGTGGCGCTGATGTCGCCGAAGGCGTACGGGGTGAGCAGCCAGGAGATGCGCAGCAGCGAGCCGTCTGCGCGGGCGAAGTAGTCCTCGTCGGACTGCGCCGTGTGCCCGGCGTGGAAGGCCTGGCGCATCGTGCACTGGGTCCTCGGCAGCGGGCGGCCGTGCGGCCCGCGGTGCAGCAGGTCGTGTGCGTCCTGGCCGACGAGCTGCTCGACGGAACGGGCCAGGAGCCGTTCGGCGCTGCTGTTGGCCGCGATGATGCAGCCTTCCTCGTCCACGACGTAGGCACCGGCCCTGATGGCCTCCAGAGCACTCGTGAGGTCGCCGGAGACTGTGCCCGCAGGGTGCTTCCGCGTGCTCTGCGCGTCCTTCCGCCCTGCCATCGTCTCGCCTCCCTGCCGATCGGCCGCTGCCCGTTCCCGCCGCACACATCCTCGTGCCCTTTCATATGTGCCCCTCCGGGCGGCTGAAACGTCATGGTGGTGCGTCGAGACGCCCGTCTGCAGTCGGTCCGGGGACGTACGCAGAGGTCACACCCGACCCGCGCGGCCCAGCCCGCGTGTGACGGCGCATACATTTTCCTGTGGCTCAGGAGTACCGCGGATATTGCGGGGTAGCCGCGCGCCCATGAACGGGGTACTGCAGATGATCGGCAGGGAGCCTGTGCCGCCCGAGGAGTGTCTCCACATGCCGGATGCCGCGCCAGCGGATGTGACCATCGCCCTCGACGGGGCGCACGGCTGTATCGCCGACGCGCGCAACGAGACGGTGAAGTTCCTGACGCGGGCCCGGGCCGAGTGGGGGCTGCCGGTGGCGTCCCGCGCGGTGGACCTGGCCCAGCTGGTGGTCAGCGAGCTGATCACCAACGCGCTGAAGTACGCGCCCGGACCGGCGCTGCTGCATCTGCACATCGACGGCGCCACGGTGGAGATAGAGGTGTGGGACACCGATCCGGCGCTTCCCTGGGCCCGCGCCGCCGACGCCGGACGGATCGGGCAGCACGGCCTGGAGATCGTCATGGCGGTGGTGCGCGACTTCGAGGCGCGGCGTGAGCCCGTGGGTAAACGCATCACGGCCCGCCTCGCGCTCTTCGACGAACCGCCGCACGGGCTGGGCGGCTGAACGGGGGTTCGGACTCTGCCGCCGTGACGACCGAAGCCGTTCACTGCCCCCGTGACGACCGAAGCCGTTCAGCCCCCACTTGAGACCGTCGCCGGACGAAGAGGTGCCATTGCCCAGCGCACCGCGGAGGTGACGGCCACTCCCAGAGGTCGTACGCACCACTCGTCCAGGATCGGCAGCCGTGGCAGGTTCAGCTCCCGGGCGGCCCAGGACGGCAGCAGGGAGACGGCGTTGGCGGCCAGGACGGCGTAGGGGAGCCGGGCCGCCGCCGGTACGGGCGGATTCAGGAGCAGGAAGCGTGCGGCGTCCCGCGCCTGCGCCGAGGCCCGCAGCTCCGGACGGTAGTCGGCGAGCAGCCGCGCCAGCTCCGCGCGGTTGCGCGGCGGATCGAGTACGCCGAGCTCGGTGGCGACGCGGGCCGTGTCGGCGACGTATGCGTCGCAGCCCTCCTCGGAGAGGGGCTGCGTGCCGTAGCGCTGATGCGCCCGTAGAAAGCTGTCGATCTCGGCGGCATGCACCCAGGCGAGCAGATGGGGATCGGCGGCGTGATAGGCGTCGCCGTCGACGGTGACCCCGCGGATCCGCTCGTGCACGGCCCGGACCTGCGCACAGGCCTGCTGTGCGTGTGCTTCAGTGCCGAAGGTGGTCGTGGCCAGGAAGGTGCTGGTGCGCTGCAACCGGCCCCAGGGATCTCCGCGATACCCGGAGTGGCCCGCCACCGCCGCCATGGCGAGCGGGTGGAGGGACTGCAGCAGCAGGGCGGACAGTCCGCCGATGAACATCGAGGCGTCGCCGTGCACCCGGCGTATCGGGCGTTCCGGTCCGAACCAGCGCGGGCCCGGGGCGCCATGGATACGGGCGCGGTTGCGGGGGCCGTCGGGGCCGGCGACACGGGCGAACAGGCCTTTGCCCAGCTGCTGTCGCAGGTCGGGTCCGCCGGATCGTATGAGTCTCATCTACGCGGGGCCTTCCTCCTGGTCGGTCCTCCTGGTCGGTCGCGTCACCGCACGGCGCGGGGCCGGTCTCCAGTGTCGCGCGGACACGCACGAGCGGGTCCCGCGGGCTCAGCGCCCGCGGGACCCGCTCACTCGCCGCTGTCGGTATCGGCTCTACCAGCGATACCAACGGCTCTTCCGGCCACCGTGCCCGGCGGGCCTGACCACGAATCCCAGCAGCCACACCACGAGAACGATGACCGCAATCCACCACAGTGCCTTGAGTGCGAAACCAGCACCAAAAAGGACCAGGGCAAGCAGTAGAACGAGAAGCAAGGGCAACATTGTTTATTCCACCTCCGCCGCATCTAGTGCCCCGGCGAATGCGCCTCACGCACGGAATTCCGGCTGTTTCTCGGGGGAGTTTCCGGGAATTCGAGATTGTTTCGCGGTCGTTCGGACAGCGGCCTGCCGGGCTGCGCGGAAGGGGCCGGAAAACGGTTCGAGCGCTTCGCGCCGTCCTGGCACAGTGGCCCACCATGGATGACTCCGGGCGCGTGACCGCTGCCGATGTACAGCTCATGCAGGGCCTTGCCCGGCACGTGACGGCCGTCCGGCCCGACCTGGTGAACAGCGACGCGTCGGTGGGCGAGCTGGCCTGGATCTGGGGCAAGGGGCAGGCGAGCGACGGCGGGAGCTGGCGGCGCCGACTGTGGTTCTCCGGCGGCGAGTTGGTGGCCTGGGGCTGGGCGACTCTGCCGCGGCGGATACGGCGCAACGACGGTTCGGTGAAGGACGTGACCAGCGCCTATCTGGCCCACCAGATCCATCCCGGCCACAGCGGGCTGCTGGACGAGGTGATCGAGTGGTACGACGGCGTGGCGGCCGGCGTCCGCCGCACGGTGATGGCGCAGGCCGCCGACGAGTCCGCCCTCGAACGCTGGGCGGCGCACGGCTACGAGACCGATCCGTCCTCGCTCGGCGCCACCGGCTCCTGGACCCAGCTCAACCACCGCGACCTCACCGACCTGGAACAACCGAAGCTTCCGGAGGGATTCCGGTTCCGTACCGCAAAGGAGGCCGGACCCCGGGCCGCGGTCCAGGCCCATGTGGACGCCTGGGCACCCACGGGGTACACGGCCGAGTCCTACGAGGGCGTACGACGCACACCGCCCTACCGCGGCGACCTCCACGTCCTGGTGGAGGCGCCGAACGGCACCATGGCCGCGTCGACGATCATGTGGCTGGACGAGGACAACAGGACCGCGGAATTCGAGCCCGTCGGAACCCACCCGGACTACCGGCGCCTCGGGTTGGGCCGGGCGATGCTGCTGCACGGGATGCGTCTGGCCCGGGACGCCGGGGCCCGGCACATGACCGTCGCCTGCCTGGGCTCGCCCGGGCACCCCGCGGCCCGCGGGCTGTACTACAGCGTCGGATTCCGGCAGTTCACCCGGGACGCGCCACTCGTCAAGGCCGGGTGACCCCACCCACCCCGGCCGTCCGGCCGCCTCTGTCCGGGCCGCCCCACCCACAGCACACCGGCCCGCGATGCCCCGTGGCACCGCTCCCGGAATGCTGTGACGATGGCGTACAGCCCGCAGACCCGACGGCAGCGTGGGAGATGACATGCCGATCAGCCGGTTGGGACTCGTCGTGCACGGAGGCCGCCCCGAGGCGGTGTCCGGAGGGGAGACCGTGCGCCGGTGGTGCGCACGGCAGGGCATCGGCTGCTTCGACATCGACGTCTGGCAGGGCCAGGGGAGCCGCCGCAGCGGGCGCGACGAGGTGCGGGCCGCGGGCAGCCCCGACCTCATCGTGACCCTCGGCGGAGACGGCACCTTCCTGCGCGGCGCCCGGATCGCCGCGAAGAAGAACATCAAGGTGCTCGGCGTCGACCTGGGCAAGGTCGGCTTCCTGACCGAGACCGCCGTGACCGAGGTCGAGCAGGCACTGGACGCCGTGCACGCGGGGCGGTCCGAGTGCGAGGAGCGCATGACGCTCACCATGCGGGCGTCGAAACTGCTGGAGCTCCCCACCGACCTGGAGCAGTTCCTCTGCTACGGCCGCGGGCCCGCCCTTCCGCCGCCACCCCCGCAGCCCGATCCCACCCAGGACGACGGCTGGGGCATCGCGCTGGACGTCACCGCCCTGAACGACATCGTCGTGGAGAAGCTGGCGCGGGACCACCAGGTCGCCCTGGGCGTCTACATCGCGGGCCGGCTGCTGGCCTCGTACTCGGCCGACGGCGTCATCGTCGCCACCCCGACCGGTTCGACCGCCTACAGCTTCGCCGCGGGCGGACCGGTGCTGTCACCCCGTATGCGAGCGGTGATCTTCACCCCCGTCGCCGCGCACATGGCCTTCAACCGCACGGTGATCGCGAACGCGGACGAGCCGGTCGTCCTTCGCGTGCTGCCGCACTCCGGGCGCGCCGCGGTGAGCGTCGACGGGCAGCCACGGGGCATCCTCGACCCCGGGGACTGGATCGGGGTGACCGCGGCACCGCAGCCCCTGCGCCTGGTCAGACTGAACCCCGCCAACTTCTACGGCCGCCTGCGCGAGCGCATGCGACTGACCGACGCACCCGCCACGGCCGCCGACGGCGAGGCGCCCCTGTTCCTACCCGGCAAGCCGGCACCCGACGACCGCCACCCGCGGGTGCGGTAGGTGTGCGCATGATGGGCACGGAGTGCGTCACGACGTGAGTCGCCTACGACCGGAGGAACGATGGACATCGGAATCGGCCTTCCCAATACAGTTCCCGGTACCGAACCGCAGAGGCTGCTGGACTGGGCCCGCCAGGCCGAGGGGGCGGGGTTCAGCACCCTGGGCACGATCGGCCGCCTCGTGTACCAGGGTTACGAGGAGCTGATCGCTCTCACCGCTGCCGCCGCCGTCACCAGCAGAATCCGGCTGACGACGAGCGTGCTCCTCGCCCCGCTGTACGAGAACGCCGTCCTGCTGGCCAAGCAGGCGGCGTCCCTCGAACGCATCTCCGGCGGACGCTTCGTGCTGGGCGCGGGGCTCGGTGGCCGCGACGACGACTTCGCCGCGAGCGGGCTGTCCACCAAGGGCCGAGGGCGCCGCTTCGAGGAACAGCTGCGGGAGATGAAGCGCGTCTGGTCGGGGGAGGAGCGTGGATTCGCCGGCGGGATCGGGCCGAGGACCGTGCGCGACGGCGGCCCCGAGCTGATCCTGGGCGGTGGGACCGCGGCCAGTTTCCGGCGCGTGGCGGAGTTCGGCGACGGCTGGATCATGGGCGGCGGCACACCGGAGATGTTCGCCGAGGCGGCGGTCGGCGTGGACGCCGCGTGGCGGGAGGCCGGGCGCCCGGGCAGCCCCCGCAAGCTGTCACTGGCCTACTTCGGACTCGGCCCCGACGCCCGCGCACAGGCCGACGGCTACCTCCTCGACTACTACGGCTTCCTCGGCGACGTCGCGGGACAGGTGGCCGCGGGCGCGGCGGTGAGCCCCGACATGGTCAAGTCGTATGTCTCCGCGTTCAAGGAGAGCGGCTGCGACGAACTCATCTTCGTCCCCACCGGTTCGGGGCTGGAACAGATCGAACTGCTGGCGGCGGCGATCGCCTGACGACCGACGCGGCTCGCGGGCCAGCGCGCCACGTCATCCGGGCCACGTCCGCCTCAGCAGGAGACCGTGCCCCTGCGCAGGTGAACGCTGAACGAACCGGTCCGACGACCGCCGTCGGACCGGTTCGATGACCGCGGTCAGAAGAACAGCAGGCTGATCGGCTGCAGCAGGATGATGGCCACGACCGAGGCCAGGGACACGCCCATCGTGCAGGTCTTGAGGGTGCCGCGGGTGGTCTGCCCCATCAGTGACTGCAGCAGCCAGAACGTGTTGCTGGTGACGTGCACGGCGAACAGCGAGCCGGTGCCGGCCGCGAGAGCGATGAGCACGGGGTCGATGCCCAGGCTCGGGGCGAGCGGCGCGAGGATTCCGGCGGCGGTGATGGCGGAGATGGTGACCGAGCCGACCGCGATGTGCAGGACCGCGGCGATCGCCCAGACCAGCAGCAGGGGAGCGAAGGACTCGGCGCCGAAGTAGCCGCGCAGGATGTCGCCGAGGCCCCCGGCCGCGACCACGGCGGCCAGCGATCCGCCGACGGCGGTGAGGATGAGGATCTGGCCGCTGTCCTTGAACCCGCGGGCGATCGCGTCCTCGACGCGCTTGCGTCCCATGCGGATCCGGCCGACGACCACGGTGCCGACCAGGCCGACGAGGAGAGCGACCACCGGGTCCGCGAGGAAGGCGAGCACACGGTTGTGGAGGTCCGCGGCATCCGCGATGGCGCCGGTCGCGATCATCAGCAGGGCGAGCAGGAGCGGGGCGAAGCTCAGCAGCAGATGCGGGGCCTCGGAGGCGGACTGCGACGGGTCCGTGTTCTGCCGATCGCCGTCGGCGGGGGTGTCGAGCGTCGCGGTGGCGGTCGCGCCGGGCGTGTCCGCTCCGTTGGCGTCCGGCCCGTTCGTGGTGCTGGTCGTGGCCGCGGCGTGCTCGGAGGTGTGCGGCACCGACGAGTGCCGCTGCTCGGACGAGGCGGCCTCAACGCTCGTTCCGGCATCACCGGCCTCGATGTGTGCGGTGTGCGTCTGAGCGGCCTCGTCGGTGGCCACGTTCCAGAGGCCCTTGCGGAACAGGAAGGTCATCAGGGCCACGGAGATCAGGATGGTGGGGATGATCAGTACGAGGCCCCACAGCAGCATCGTGCCCAGCGGCACGTGCAGCAGGGCCGCCAGGGCCAGCGCTCCGACGCCGGGGACGACCAGGACGATGCCGCACTCCAGGCCGATGGCCATGGCGACGGCCATGCGGGGAGTGCCGAGCGGACCGATGCGGCGGGAGGCGGAGCGGGCGAGCGGTGCGGAGATCACCAGCAGGACGTCCAGGTAGATGGACTGCAGCAGAGTGCCGATGGTCAGGGACAACGAGTACGGCAGGCGCTTGGGTCCGAACAGCCCGATCAGCCGGTGGACCAACTGCTCGATCGTGCCCATTTCCTGGAGTATCGCGCCCATCAGGACGCCGAAGGCGATCAGCAGACCCACCTCGGCCATGATGTCGCCGAAACCCTTGGTGATGGTCTGGACGGTCTTGTCGAGGCCGAGTTTGGTCGTGAGCCCCAGGTAGAGGGAGCCCAACACGAGGGAGATCACCGGGTTCACGCGGAATCTGACGATCAGTACGACCGTGGCGACGATCGCCACGGCGGTATTGACCAGGACCGGAACGTCTGACATACCGCTCGCTCCTTGCGGGGACGGGGGCGCGGTGGCAGACGGTCGCTCGGGGATGTGACGCCGGTGTCACTGCGGGGGACGGGGCACTGCATCAGACCTTGTGGGTTGAGGACTCATCATGAGGGTGGATTTCGGCCAGGTCAATGGTTGTTCTCGAATCCAAATTGACCAAAGGTTCGATCCTGTTACTCGCATGATGGATCTCGAACCCACATTCTGGGTCACACCCCGCGTTCGTCCTTGACCCTGCGGAGCTTGCCGAGCGAGCGCTCCAAGGTCTCGGGATCCACGATCTCGACGTCCACGCTCACGCCGACACCGTCCTTGACCCCCTGGGCGATCGCCCTGGCGGCCGACTCCCGCTGCCCGGCCCCCGCGTCGGGCTGCGCCTCGACGCGGACGGTCATGTGGTCCATCCTGCCGCGCGTGCCGAGCCGGATCTGGAAGTGCGGCGCCACACCGGGCGTGCGCAGCACGACCTCCTCGATCTGGGTCGGGAAGACATTGACCCCCCGCAGGATGATCATGTCGTCGCAGCGACCGGTGACCTTCTCGATACGACGGAAGCCGGTACGGGCCGTGCCGGGCAGCAGACGGGTCAGGTCCCGGGTGCGGTAGCGGATGACGGGCAGCGCCTCCTTGGTGAGCGAGGTGAGGACCAGCTCACCGCTCGCGCCGTCGGCGAGCACGTCGTCCGTGACGGGGTCGACGATCTCCGGGAGGAAATGGTCCTCCCACACGTGCAGGCCGTCCTTGGTCTCCACGCACTCCTGCGCGACGCCGGGGCCCATCACCTCGGACAGGCCGTAGATGTCGACCGCGTGGATGTCCATGCGCTCCTCGATCTCCCGGCGCATCTCCTCCGACCACGGTTCGGCGCCGAAGATGCCCACCTTCAGGCTCGTGGAGCGCGGGTCGACGCCCTGACGCTCGAACTCGTCGAGCAGGGTGAGCATGTAGGACGGCGTCACCATGATGATGTCGGGCTCGAAGTCCCGGATGATCTGCACCTGGCGTGCGGTCATGCCGCCCGAGGCGGGGATCACGGTGCAGCCGGCCCGCTCGGCGCCGTAGTGGGCGCCCAGGCCGCCGGTGAACAGGCCGTAGCCGTAGCTGATGTGGACCTTGTGCCCCGGACGTCCGCCGGCCGCGCGGATGGAGCGGGCGATCAGGTCCGCCCAGGTCGACAGGTCGTTCTCGGTGTAGCCGACGACGGTGGGACGGCCGGTCGTACCGCTGGAGGCATGGATGCGCCGCACCTCGGACATGGGGACGGCGAACATCCCGAAGGGGTAGGTCTCGCGCAGGTCCGCCTTGGTGGTGAACGGGAAGCGCGCCAGGTCCTCCAGAGTCCGGCAGTCCTCGGGCCGCACATCGGCCTGGTCGAACTTCTTGCGGTACAACTCGACGTTGTCGTAGGCGTGTTGAAGGGTCTGGCGCAGCCGCTTCAGCTGGAGGTCCCGCACCTCCTGGCGTGTCATCCGCTCGGCGTCGTCCAGCAGGTGTGCCGGAAGCGGCTCACCGCGGCGGGCCGGGCCCGCCGCCGACGTCTCGATGTCGCTGATCACTGCGGCTCCTCGGGTTGCGCGTCGCGGAAGGTGCGGCTGCGGCCGCGGAAGACCGCGACCACGGCGTCACCGCGCCGCACGCTCACGTCGTAGACGCCGCTGCGGCCGAAGCGGGTGACCTCCTCGGCGGTGGCCGTCAGGACGTCGCCCTCGTACGCGGGCGCGACGAACGTGACGTCGGCCCCGGACGCGACGGTGACCGGGCCATGGCTGTTGCAGGCACAGGCGAAGGCGGAGTCGGCCAGCAGGAACACATAGCCGCCGTGGGCGATCCCGTGGCCGTTGACCATCGCCTTCGTCACCGTCATACGGAGTACGGCGGTCCCCTCGCCCACGTCGACGAGTTCGATGCCGAGGCGTTGCGAGGCCTCGTCCGCGGCGAACATGCGCTCCGCGGGTGCCGGAGACGCCTGCGCGGCTTCCGTCATGTTCACACCACCTTGTCTACCGACCGACCATTCGGTTAGCGTGCGGCACGGCCAAGAAATCAAGCCGCCCCATGGGCTGTCAAGGGGCGGGCCACAGGGCGGACGGTGTCCCGGGATGCCCGACTCCCACGCCCGGCCCGTCGCCGCCACGACCGAGGAGTCCGCCTGATGCCCGAAGACGTCTATCTGATCGACGGAGCCCGCACCCCGCAGGGCCGCTACGGTGGTGCCCTCGCCTCCGTACGCCCCGACGACCTGGCGGCGCTCGTCGTCGGCGAGGCCGTGCGCCGCTCCGGCATCCCGGCCGAGGCCGTGGACGAGGTGATCCTGGGCGCCGCCAACCAGGCCGGTGAGGACAACCGGGACGTCGCGCGGATGGCCGTCCTGCTCGCCGGGCTGCCGCACACCGTGCCCGGCTACACGGTCAACCGGCTCTGCGCCTCCGGGCTGACCGCCGTGGCCTCGGCCGCCCAGGCGATCCGCTCCGGCGAGGCCGACCTGGTCGTGGCGGGCGGCGTGGAGTCGATGACCCGGGCCCCTTGGGTCATGGAGAAGCCGGGAACCCCCTGGGCCAAGCCCGGAGAGGCGTACGACACCTCGCTCGGCTGGCGCTTCACCAACCCCCGCTTCGCGGCCGCGGACCGTGCCGTCCCCGCCGAGGCCGGGCCCAAGGCGCCGAAGGTCACGCTGTCGATGGGGGAGACGGCCGAGGAGGTCGCCGCCCTGGACGGCATCACCCGCGCGGACTCCGACGCGTTCGCGCTCCGCAGCCACACGCGGGCCGTCGCCGCACGGGAGGCGGGCCACTTCGACCGAGAGATCGTGTCCGTGCCGGTACGCGACGGTGAGGTCGGCCGCGACGAGGGGCCGCGCCCTTCGACCTCGCTGGAGAAGCTGGGCACCCTGCGGACCATCTTCCGCAAGGACGGCATCGTCACCGCCGGCTCCTCCTCGCCCCTCTCCGACGGCGCCGCGGCCCTGATCGTGGCGAGCGCCTCGGCGGTTCAGCGCCACGGACTCACCCCGCGCGCCCGGATCGTCACCTCCGCCTCGGCCGGAGTCCAGCCCAACCTGATGGGGCTCGGACCGGTGCCCGCCACCGAGAAGGCCCTCGCCCGCGCCGGGTGGCAGACCGGCGACCTGGACGCCATCGAGCTCAACGAGGCCTTCGCCGCCCAGGCCCTGGCCGTCATACGCCGCCTGAAGCTGGACGAGGACAGGGTCAATGCCGACGGCGGCGCCATCGCGCTCGGCCACCCGCTCGGCTGCTCCGGAGCCCGCATCCTCCTCACCCTCCTCGGCCGCCTGGAACGCGAGCACACCACCCGGGGCCTCGCCACCCTGTGCGTCGGAGTGGGCCAGGGGGTGGCGATGCTGGTGGAACGGGTCTGAGGGCGGTGCCCGCCCCGGGGCGGGCACCGCAGACGGCAAGGTGGGGGCCGTCGAACCGCACGGCCAATTGATCGGCCCCCGGCACTTGCCGAAACCCGGGATGCTCGGCATATCATGGACCGAACGAACGGTCGGTTGGGATTGGTGGTAGGGATGACGGCACAGCAGGCCGACTCGTCGGCCGCGCACGATGCACCTCCGGCGCTGCAGGAGCACTTCGAGGCGACGATCGCGCGGGACCAGCGGATCGAGCCGCGTGACTGGATGCCTGAGGGCTACCGCAAGACCCTGATCCGTCAGGTGGCCCAGCATGCGCACTCGGAGATCATCGGCATGCAGCCGGAGGGCGAGTGGATCACGCGTGCCCCGTCGCTGCGCCGCAAGGCGATCCTGTTCGCCAAGGTGCAGGACGAGGCGGGACACGGCCTGTATCTGTACTCGGCGGCCGAGACCCTCGGCGCCGACCGCGCCGACCTCACCGAGCGGCTCATCGAGGGCCGCCAGAAGTACTCCTCGATCTTCAACTACCCGACACTGAGCTTCGCCGACGTGGGCGTCATCGGCTGGTTCGTGGACGGCGCCGCCATCTGCAACCAGGTGCCCCTGTGCCGCTCCTCCTACGGGCCGTACGCGCGCGCGATGGTCCGGATCTGCAAGGAGGAGTCCTTCCACCAGCGGCAGGGCTACGAACTGCTGATGACGATGATGCGCGGCACCGACGCCCAGCGCGAGATGGTGCAGGACGCGGTGAACCGCTGGTGGTGGCCGTCCCTGATGATGTTCGGCCCGCCCGACGACGCCTCGCCCAACTCCCGCCAGTCCATGGCCTGGAAGATCAAGCGGCACAGCAACGACGAACTGCGCCAGCGCTTCGTCGACATGACCGTCCCGCAGGCCGAGAAGCTCGGCGTCACCCTGCCCGACCCGGACCTGACCTGGAACGAGGAGCGCGGCCATCACGACTTCGGCACCCCGGACTGGGACGAGCTGATGCGCGTCATCAAGGGCGACGGCCCCTGCAACAGCCAACGGATCCAGCGGCGACGGACCGCTCACGAAGAAGGCGCCTGGGTGCGCGAGGCAGCCGTCGCACACGCTGCCAAGCAGGCCGCCCGCGCCGAGAAGGGAACGGCGGCATGACCCCCGACACACACGGCTGGCCGCTGTACGAGGTGTTCGTACGGGGCAAGCGCGGCCTGAACCACGTCCATGTCGGCTCCCTGCACGCGGCGGACGACACGATGGCGCTCACGCACGCACGCGACCTGTACACCCGCCGCAACGAGGGCGTGAGCATCTGGGTGGTGCGCTCCGAGCACATCGCGGCCTCCACCCGCGACGAGAAGGACCCCTTCTTCGCCCCCAGCGCCGACAAGGTGTACCGCCATCCCACCTTCTACGACATCCCCGACGACGTCCCCCACATCTAGGAGCTGGGCATGAGCGACGACCACGTCTACATGTCCCTCGCCGAGGGACACGACGACGGCGACGCCCGCTGGGCCTTCGGAACCGGCTTCGAGGACCCGCTGCACGGCATCAGCACGGCCGTCCCCGACGCCGTCGACCGGGGCGAACTGGCCGCGACCTGCCTGGAGTTGGCCGACGACGCCCTGGTCACCGCCCAGCGACTGGCCGAATGGACCACCCGCGCACCGGAGTTGGAGGAGGAGGTCGCCCTCGCCAACATCGGGCTCGACTTCCTCGGCCAGGCCCGTCTCCTGTACGCCCGCTGCGGCCAGGTCGACGGCAGCCAGCGCGGCGAGGACGCCTACGCGTACTTCCGCGACGCGGACGACTTCCGCAGCGTACGCCTGGCCGAACTGCCCAACGGCGACTTCGCGTTCTCCATGGCCCGGCTGCTGGTGTTCGCCGCCTGGCGTCTGGCCCACTTCGAGCAGCTCGCCACGCACGCCGACCCGGTGCTGGCCGCCATCGCCGCCAAGGGCGTGAAGGAGATGACGTACCACCGGCAGTACGCGGCCGAGTGGGTCGTCCGGCTCGGCGACGGAACGGACAAGTCCCACCGACGGATGCAGGCAGGCCTCGACCAAGTGACCGCCCACCTCGGCGAGTTGTTCGCGGCCCACGACGCCCGTACGGCCGTGCTCGCCGTGCTGCGGCAGGTCACCGAGGCCGCCGGCCTGACCCTGCCGGACGTCCCGCCGACACCGGTCGGCCACGGACGCGAAGGCGACCACACCGCACACCTCGCCCCGCTCCTCGCGGAACTGCAGAGCGTGGCCCGCGCCCATCCGGAGGCGACATGGTGACCACGCTCACCGACGCCCGGCGCGCCCGCCGCATCGCCGAGCAGGTGCCCGACCCCGAGCTGCCCATGCTGACCCTCGCCGACCTGGGCGTGCTGCGGGACGTCACGCTGGCCGCCGACGGCACGGTCGTCGCCGAACTCACCCCGACCTACTCCGGCTGCCCCGCCATGGCCGAGATGCGCGCCGGTGTCGCGGCCAGGCTGGCCCAGGCGGGCTACGAGCACGTGGAGGTCCGTACGGTCCTGGATCCTCCGTGGTCCACCGACTGGATCACCGCCGAGGGCCGCCGCAAGCTCGCCGAACACGGCATCGCACCGCCCGGACCGGCACCGCGCCCCTCGGCCGGACCGGTACCGCTGGTCCTGTCCACCACCCGGCGCGCGGTCCCCTGCCCCCGCTGCGGTGCGACGGACACGGAGGAGACCTCCCGCTTCGGCGCCACCTCCTGCAAGGCACTGTGGCGCTGCCGCGCCTGCCGGGAACCGTTCGAGTACGTCAAGGAGATCTGATGGAAGCCCTGCCGGCATCCGGCACCGCCGCTCCCTCACCGGTGCGGCGAGTTCGTCGCCGACCGGCCTTCCACGCCCTGCGGGTCGCGGACGTGCAGCGGCTGTGCGAGGACGCGGTCGCCGTGAGCTTCGACGTCCCCGGAGAACTGGCGGAGGAGTTCGCCTTCGAGGCCGGACAGTCGCTCACCCTGCGCCGAGAGATCGAGGGCCGGGACGAGCGGCGCTCGTACTCGATCTGCTCCCCGGCGGGTGCCCGGCCGCGGATCGGGGTCCGGGTGGTGCCCGGCGGACTGTTCTCCTCATGGCTGGTCAACGAGGTCAGGCCCGGCGACACCGTCGAGGTCATGGGCCCGGTCGGCGGCTTCACTCCCGACCTGAGCACGCCCGGACACCATGTGCTCATCGCGGCCGGCTCGGGCATCACACCCATGGTCTCCATCGCCGAGTCCGTCCTCGCCGCCGACGAGAACTCGCGCGTCACGCTCTTCTACGGCAACCGCCGCACCGACTCGGTGATGTTCGCCGACGAACTCGCGGACCTGAAGGACCTCCACCCCGCCCGGTTCCAGCTCGCGCACGTGCTGTCCCGGGAACCGCGCGAGGCCGAGCTGCTCAGCGGCCGCCTCGACGCCGACCGTCTGAGCGCGCTCATCGACGGCCTGGTCGACGTCTCCGCGGCCGACCACTGGTGGCTGTGCGGACCCCACGGCATGGTCCTGGACGCCCAGAAGGTCCTGGCGGAGCTGGGGGTGCCCGAGGACCGGGTGCACCAGGAGCTGTTCTTCGCGGGCGAGGAGCCGTTCGCGCCGGTGCTGCACGAGGAGGGCAGGGCCGACGGTCCCGTCAGCCAGGTCACCGTCGTCCTGGACGGCCGCTCCACCACCTCCGCGCTCTCCCGGGAGTCCACCATCCTGGACGCTGCCTCCCGCGTACGCCCCGACCTCCCGTTCGCCTGCAAGGGCGGCGTCTGCGGCACCTGCCGGGCCCGGATCACCGACGGCGAGGCGGACATGCGGCGCAACTACGCGCTGGAGACCGCCGAGGTCGACGCCGGCTATGTGCTGACCTGCCAGTCGTTCCCGGTCTCCGAGACGCTGACGGTCGACTACGACACCTGACGCCGCGAAAGGCCTGTCGCCGAGCCCGGAACGAGCACCGCGCGGCAAGCCGGACCCCGTCACGGACGTGCGGCGGATTGCACCCTAGGTGGCGGAAGCGCGCCGTCCGCCACCTCGGCCCCCGGTCGTGCCGGTGCCGCCCTTGCCTCCTGCGGACGTGGCGCGTCGGCCCGAGCCGCGCGCGGGTTTGCCGGACGTACCGCTGGTTGCTTTGCCGGGCGTGGACTGGCGCTCCGGGCCACGGCCGCCCGCGCCGACGGCACCGCTCTTGGTGCCGCCGGACCTGGCTCGGCGGGCGGGGGCACCGGAGGTTCCGCCCTGGGCTGCCGCACCCTCTGTGGTCCGACGGCCCGAGCCGCGGCTTCCTGTCGCGGGGGCTGCGGAGGTTCCGCTGCCGTTGCGGCGGCGCCCGGATCGTCTGCTCGGGGCGGTACCCGGCTTGCGGGCCGGGCGGGAGGCCTTCGGGGTCTCCTGCTGGGGGACCTCGATGGTGACGGCGACGCCGGACGGCTCGCGGGCGCCGGTGATGGTGGACAGTTCCGCGTCGCTCGACGTGACCCGGGACGTCCTGGGGCGGATGCCCGCGTCCGACATGAGCCGGGTCATCTCCCGCTTCTGCTCGGGCAGGACGAGCGTGACCACGCTGCCGGAGCCCCCGGCGCGGGCCGTGCGGCCGCCCCGGTGGAGGTAGTCCTTGTGGTCGGCGGGGGGATCGACGTTCACGACGAGGTCGAGGTCGTCGATGTGTATGCCCCGGGCCGCCACGTTCGTCGCCACCAGCGCGGTGACCTGGCCGTTCTTGAACTGTTCCAGGGTGCGGTTGCGCTGCGGCTGGGAGCGGCCGCCGTGCAGGGCCGCCGCGCGCACGCCGACGGCCAGGAGCCGCTTGGCGAGCCGGTCGGCGGATCTCTTGGTGTCGAGGAAGAGGATCACCCGGCCGTCACGGGCCGCGATGCGCGTGGTGACGGCCTTCTTGTCGGTCTCGTCCTGCACATGGAGCACATGGTGCTCCATGGTGGTCACCGCGCCCGCGGACGGATCCACGGAATGCGCCACCGGATCGGTCAGGAACCGCTGCACCAGACGGTCGATGTTGCGGTCCAGGGTGGCCGAGAACAGCATCCGCTGCCCGTCGGGCCGCACCTGCTGGATCAGCTTGGTGATCTGCGGCAGGAAGCCCATGTCGGTCATCTGGTCGGCTTCGTCCAGCACCGTGATGCGTACGTCGCCGAGGACGCAGTCCCCGCGTTCCACGAGGTCGTTGAGCCGGCCGGGGGTCGCCACGAGCACCTCGGCGCCGCGCCGCAGCGCACCGGCCTGCTTGGTGATCGACAGCCCGCCGACCACGGTGGCCAGCCGCAGGTTCACCGCCGTCGCGTACGGAGTCAGCGCGTCCGTCACCTGCTGGGCCAGTTCCCGGGTGGGCACCAGCACCAGCGCGAGGGGCGCCCTGGGCTCCGCACGCAGCCCCGCAGTGCGGGCCAGCAGCGCCAGCCCGAACGCGAGGGTCTTGCCGGAGCCGGTGCGTCCCCGCCCGAGCAGATCACGGCCGGCGAGCGAGTTGGGCAGGGTGGCCGCCTGGATCGGGAAGGGCGTGGTCACGCCCTGCGCGACCAGGGTCTTCAGCAGCCCCGCGGGCAGGTCCATACCGGCGAAGTCCTCGACGGCGGGAAGTGCGGGCGTCGTGCTCTCCGGCAGCCGGAATTCCCGACGCGACGACGCGGACGGCTGGGGCGACGAGACGCGTCGGTTCGGCTTCTGGGACCTGCGGGACATGCGGTTGTCTGCCTTCCTGGAAACAGCGCAAACCTGGGAACAGCACAAACCGGGGTCCGCACCGCGACGGTGCGGACCCCGGTGAGCGGATACGCGTCCGCGATCAGGCGGGAACGATGTTCTCGGCCTGCGGGCCCTTCTGGCCCTGCGTGACGTCGAAGGACACCCGCTGGCCGTCCTGAAGCTCACGGAAGCCCTGGGCGGCGATGTTCGAGTAGTGGGCGAAGACGTCCGGGCCGCCGCCGTCCTGCTCGATGAATCCGAAACCCTTTTCGGAGTTGAACCACTTCACGGTTCCCTGTGCCATGACATTTCTCCTTCTGTAGGCAGAGGCCCCATCCGGAGATGCCGGAAACAAATAATGCGCCTGAAGGAGAAACATTCCCGTCAGGCGCACATAGGTTCATGGGTACCACAACTGCAACGCGTGAAACTCTACCACAATCCGGCGGTCGGCGCGTGATCAGCGCTGTTCGGTCCGGAAGAGCGTGATGTTGAACATCCCGCGCAGCAGCCGGTCGGCGAGGGGCAGCAACAGCCGGAACCGCAGCGGGAGTCGGGCACGGAACGCGCGAGGCGGCCGGGTGACGGAGGCCGCCTCCACCACCCGCATCCCGAGCCTCTCCAGCGACCGCGGATCGTCGCAGGACCAGGCCCAGCGGGCCTCCATCTGCTTGTGGACCGCCTGCTCGTGCTGCTTCTCCAGCAGCCGCTGAGGATAGGTGTCGAGGGCCACCAGCGCGCCGGGAAACCGATGCGCGATGCGCGTGAGCGCCTGGGCCGCCTCGTTCTGAGGGAGATAGACGAGTACGCCCTCGGCGACGAAGAAATAGGGGCCGGGGCATTCCTCCACCGTGCGCAGCCATTCCTCGTCCAGCACGGACGCGGCGACCGTACGGCGGCGCTCGCTGTCCGCGAAGAACCTCCGGCGCAGCGCGATCGTGTCCGGGAGATCGAGGTCGACCCAGTGCACCGTGCCGTTGTCCACCCGCTCGAACCGGGTGTTGAGCCCCGTGCCGATCTCCACGACCGTCCCCGCCGGATGCTCGGCGAGGAACGCCCGCACCCAGCTGTCGACGATTGCCGTACGCAGGACCGTGATCGACGAACCGGGGCCCGGCCCGTACTTCTCCACGGGGTAGTCGATCTCGCCGATCATCTCCACGGCCTTCGGATCCCGCAGCAGCGGTCGTCTCTTGGCCGTCTCCCGGGCCCGCGCGGCCAGGGGGATGAACAGCGTCTCCTGTACGGCGCCTAGTTCCACCGGACGCTTCCCGCCGCTCGCGTTGCTGGTACCAGGCATGGTGACCATTACCTCACAGTTGTGCCGCCGGCAGGGCCGCTTCGGCGAGCGCCGTGAGTACGGCGGCCACGGCGGGCGGATCGGGCGGGTCGCCGTACGTGGCGGCGTAGATCCGGCGGTGGAAGCCGGTGAGTTCGGTGGCGTGGACGTCGGGCCGGCGATGGGCCCGGAGCGCGAGGCCGGGCAGGATGGCGACACCGATGCCGGCGGCGACCAGGGACTGCACCACGACCATGTCGTCGCTGAGCGAGGCGATCCGAGGGGTGAAGCCTTCGCGCCGGCAGACGGACGACAACTCCGCCTGGCATCCGGCGCACCCGCCGATCCAGGCGGAGTCGCGATGGTTCGCGAGGCTGTCGTCGGGCTGCCGGCTGATGAGGTGGATCGCGTCGTCGCCGATGTGGAGGAGGCGGAATCCCTCGTCCTCGGCGGGCGCGTCGGCGTACCGGAAGACGAGCGCGATGTCGATCTCGCCGTGCCGTAGGGTCTGCAACGCCTCGACCGGGTGACGGTCGATCAGGCTCAACTCGATGCCCGGATACGTCTGCCCGAGTGCGGTGGCCGCCCTGGGCACGATGGTGCTCAGCGTCGAGGCGTTGGCGGCCAGCCGGACCCGCCCGGCCTGCAGGCCGACCTGTGCCGCGAGTTCGTTGGTCGCCGCGTCGACCCGTCCCACGATCTCGGCGGCGCGGTTGGCCAGCAGCCGCCCCTCCGGTGTCAGCCGGATCCCGCGTCCGGCCCGCTGGACGAGCTTGACTCCGGTGGCCGCCTCCAGACGGGACAGATGGTGGCTCACCGACGGCTGCGAGTAGTGCAGCTCTCTGGCCGCCTCGGTCACCGACTCGTGTCGGGCCACCGCGGCCAGGACCTTGAGATGAACAAGGTTGAGCATAGACAGAAGATTTTAATGTGGGGCGCGGTCGCGGGCATCGTACGAGGCGCGGGCCGCGTCGATGTGGGCCAGGTGCTCGATGCTCCACTCCAGCAGGGGCGCGGTGGCCTCGCGGAGCGTCCTGCCCATCGGGGTGAGCTCGTAACTGACGTGCGGCGGCATGACGTTGCGGACGGTCCGGGTGAGGATCCCGTCGCGTTCCAGGCCGCGCAGGGTGACCGTGAGCATGCGCTGGCTGATGCCGTCGATGGCCCGCTTGAGTTCGGTGAAGCGGCGCGGCCCCTGGCTGAGATGGCGCACGACGAGCAGTGACCACTTGTCCCCGACGATGTCGAGCACCTCACGGGTCCGGCACCCGTCCTGCTGCTCGCCGGATCCCGGCGTGCTGTCCGCTGCGCTCATGGTTACCTCCTGGGAACCGGGGCACCGAAAAGTGCCTTATTGATCTCCACGCGGTCGGCGCACCACGATGAGGACGGTTCACGGTTCTCAAAGAGTACCGAGGAAGGAAAGGTAACCGTCCATGTCGACATTTCTGCTGGTGCACGGAGCCTGGCACAGCGGTCGCTGCTGGGAACGGGTGGTCCTGCTGCTGGAGTCGGCCGGGCACCGGGTGTGCGCGCCGTCGCTGACCGGCTACGGCGACCGGGCACATCTGCTCGGCCCCGAGGTCGGGCTGGACACACACGTCGCGGACGTCGTCACACTGATCCGCGAGCAGGACCTGACCGATGTGGTCCTCGTCGGACACAGCTACGCGGGGCTGGTCGTCTCGTCCGTGGCCAACCAGGTCCCCGACCGGATCGCGGAACTGGTGTACCTCGACGCCATGGTCCCCCGGGACGGCGAGACGGCGGTCGACGTCCAGCCCGTCACGCAGCAGCTGATCGACCTCGCGGCGCGGTCCGGGAGCGGATCGCGCATACCGCCGCTGCCCGAACAGCCCGCGCCCCTCGGCCTGTTCGGGGTCACCGACCCGGCGGACGTCGCATGGCTGCGCTCCATGCTCTCGGACCAGCCGGTGCGCTGCCTGCAGCAGCCGGTGCGGCTGGACAACCCGGCCGCGGATGCGATCCCGCGCACCCACATCCACTGCGTCGGCGGTCAGCCGGAGGGCATCACCCGGCGGCCCGTACCGCCGATGCAGCCCAATGGCACACCGGCCCAGGTGTGGGAGCTGCCGACCGGGCACGACTGCATGATCACGATGCCGGTGGAGCTGACCGACCTGCTGCTCAAGCTCGCCCCCGAGCCGGCTACTCCTTGACCGCCCCGGCATTGGCGCCCTGGACGAAGTAGCGCTGGAAGCAGAAGAACAGCGCGGCGACGGGGAGTGTGGCCAGGAGGGCCGCGGCCAGTTTCAGCGGGTACTGCGTGCCCCCGCCGAGGCCACCGGAGACAAGGCGGGCGAGACCGGTCGTGAGGGTCTCGTACCGGCTGGACTGGGTGGCCACGAGGAAGTGCGTGAACTCGTTCCAGGAGCCCTGGAAGGAGAGCACGGTGAGGGTGAGCAGCGCGGGCCGGGCCATGGGCAGGACCACCGACCAGAAGATGCGGAACACTCCGGCGCCGTCGACCCGGGCGGCCTCCTCCACCTCACGCGGGATCGACTCGAAGAACTGCTTCATGATGAAGATGCCCGCCGCGTCGACCAGCAGCGGCAGGATCATGCCGGTGTAGGTGTCGAAGAGGCCGAAGGTGTTGAGGACCAGGAACTTGGGGATCAGCAGCGCCACACCGGGCACCGCCATCACCGAGAGCACGAAGGCGAAGAGCACGCCGCGGCCGGGGAAGCGGAGCCGGGCCAGGGCGTAGCCGGCCATTGAGTCGAACAGCACGCGCCCGGCGGTGACGACGACGGCGACGAAGGCGGAGTTGCCCAGCCAGCGAAGGAAGGGCACCCCTTCACCGGCCTGGCTGAGCCCGAACAGGCGCTGGTACGCGGCGGTCGTGGGCGTCGTCGGGATCAGGCCCAGCGGATGGGCGGCCGCGTCCGGGTCGGTCTTGAAGCCGGTGACCAGCTGGAGCACGAACGGCACGACGTAGAGCAGCCCGAGGGCGATCACGGCCGTGTAGCCGAGAATGCGCAACGGCGGGGAGAAGCGGCCGAGTACGGGACGTCCCTGGCTGCGGACGGCCGGGGTCTGCGTGCTCATCGGCTCCTCCGGAAGCGGGGCGCGCGCTCGCGCAGCGCCAGGCGCTGCAGGGCGGTCATGACGAGGATCAGGGCGAGCAGGATGAAGGCGATGGCCGCGCCCTGGCCGTAGTCGGCGTCGCCGAAGGCGCTGCTGTAGGAGAGGAAGGCCGGGGTGAGGGTCGTGTTGCCCGGGGCGCCCTGGCTCATGACGTACACCTGGTCGAAGACCTGCCAGGTGGCGATCAGGCCGAGGGTGAGGACCAGGAAGAGGACGGGCCGCAGGGCGGGCAGGGTGACGTGGCGCAGCAGTTGACGCCGGTTGACGCCCTCGATGGCCGCCGCCTCCTCCAGCTCGCGGGGGATGTCCTGCAGCGCGGCGAGGAAGATCAGCATGAAGGTGCCGGAGGTCGTCCAGACGGCGAGCAGGATGATGGTGCACATCGCGACCGACGGTCCGGACAGCCACTCGAACCAGGACAGACCCATGAAGGAGTGGTCGGCGAGCACACCCGAGGGGTGGCCGGTGTCGACCAGGCCCACGCCGCCGAGGAGCAACGACAGTACGCCGCGCGGGTCGTTGAACCAGTTCGGGCCCTTCACCCCGACCCAGGACAGCACGGTGTTGACGGCGCCGCTGCCCTGGAACAGGAACAGGAAGATCGTGGACACGGCGATGGAGCTGGTGACCGAGGGGAAGAAGAACGCGGTGCGCAGGACGCCGCGGCCGCGCAGCATCCGCTGGTTGACGACCAGGGCCAGGGCCAGCGCGAGGATCGTCTGCAGCGGCACGGTCAGCAGCACGTAGTACAGGTTGTTGCGCAGGGCGGTCGCGAACAGGGTGCGGTCCAGGCCGTCCCGGGTCAGCAGGGCCCGGTAGTTGTCGAGCCCGACGAACTCGGTCTGCCCGTTGAACGGGTTGGACTGTCCGTCCCAGTGCAGCAGGCTCACCCACAGCGCCATCAGAATCGGCAGGACCAGGAACAGGCCGAGCACGATCACCATGGGGCTGACGAACAGCCAGCCCCAGCGGCCTTCGGCGCGACGCCCCACGCGCGGGGCTGACGTGGTGCGGGGCGTCGCGCCCGGGCCGGCGGCACCGGGCGTGTCAGGTGGGCCCGGCCGGGCGGCCGCCGGAGCGGCGCCTGCTGCCGTCGTGGGGGTGGTGTCTTGGCGTGGCATCGGTGGTTCAGTCGCCCTTCGTGAGGGCCTGTTCGCCGTTGCGCTGGAGGTCGGCGAGGATCTTCGCGGGGTCGGTGCTGCCCAGTGCCGCGAGGTCGGTGTTGAACTGGGCGAGGACCTTGTCGAACCCGGCCACGGTCACCGGGCCCTGCGCATACGCGCCGGCGTCGACCCAGGCCTTGGCGGCGGGGTTCTTCGCCGCGTACTCCGCGAGGGCGCTGGTGCGGGAGGGCATCACCCCGAACGCGGCGGCGTTCTTGACCTGTTGGGCACGGGTGGTGAGGTGTTCGATCAGGTCCACGGCGGCCTTGTGGTGGGCGCTGTCCTTGGCCACGCCCCAGCACTGGCTGAAGGCGAGCGTGCCCTTGCCCGCGGGGCCCGCCGGCAGCGGAACCACCGTGTATTTCACCTTGGGGTAGTCGGCCTGCATGCCCCCGGCCAGCCAGTTGCCCTCGATGGTCATGGCGGCCTTGCCCTTGCCGAGGGCCTCACCGCCCCAGTTGGTGTCGACTTGGGTGGCGTACTTCATGGAGCCGGACTTCAGCAGCGAGCGCACATAGGTGAGGGCCTCGATGTTCTGCTTGCTGTCGGCGGTCATCTTCGTCTGGTCCTTGTCGGTGATCCAGCCGCCGGCCTCCTTCATGAAGACACCGAGGCGCGCGTACTCACCGTTGACGACCAGCCCGGTGACGCCGCCCTTCGTCAACTTCGCTGCCACGGACTTCAGTTGGGCCCAGGTGGTCGGGTAGTCCGCGGCGGTCAGCCCGGCCTTCTTCCACAGCTCCGTGTTGATGGCGAGGGCGAGGGTGGAGGTGTCCTTGGGCAGACACATCAACTTGCCGTCGTAGGTGAAGGAGTTGCGCAGCTGGGCGGCGAAGTCGTCCGTGTCCTTGATTTGGTCGCCGTAGGGGTAGAGGGAGCCGGCCTTGGCGTAGTTGGCGAACTGGTCCGAGTTGACGTAGAACGCGTCCGGCGGCTTGTGCCCGGCGAACGACTGGGCGAGCTGCTGGTTGATGTCCTTGGCGACGTCCACGGTCACGGTGTTGCCGGACTGCTTGGCCCAGGCGGTCGCCGCCTCCCTGACGGCCTTCGTCTCCGCGTCTCCCGAAGAGGCGATCAGTACGTTGAGGTGCTGTTTGCCGGCGGAGTCCTGGGCCGTCTTCTGATCACTGCCGAAACTCGACGAGCAGCCGGTGGCGGTCAGGAGTGCCGCGGTGGTGACGAGGGCGGCGGCAGCCGTGCGGTGGGGCATGGAATCCTCCGAGGATTCGGGGAGTGCGGGACGGGAGGCCGGTTCAGGGGTGCGGCGGGCGGGGGACCGCCGCTCGGGGTCGCTCAGCGTGCTGCGCCGTGCGGTGCGGCCGCGGTGCTGTCGCGTACGACCAGGGACGGTTCGAGCAGGAGCCGCTCGGGCGGCGCGTCGGGGGAGGCGATACGGGCCAGCAGCAGCCGTACGCACTCCCGGCCGACCTCCTCCAGCGGCTGGGCGAGGGAGGTCAGCGTCGGGGAGAGGAGTTCGGCGGCGGGCGAGTCGTCGAAGCCGACGACACTGACGTCGCGGCCCGGCAGGGCGCCTCGCTCGCGCAGCATCTGATAGCAGCCGAGGGCCAGCATGTCGCTCGCGGCGATGACGGCGGTCGCACCGCCGTCCAGCAGGGGTTTGACGGCCATCCGGGCCGCGTCGGTGTCGTTGACGCTCTGTCCGCGCCGTCCACGGGTGGACAGGCCGTGCCGGCGCATCGCGCGCTGCCAGCCCTCGGCGCGGTCGTCACCGGCGCCGGAGACGCCGCGCTCCCAGCCGAGGAAGGCGATCTTGCGGTGGCCCTGGGCGACCAGGTGCTCCACGGCGGCGTCCGTGCCCGAGGCGCCGTCGACGTCGACCCAGTCGCCGATCTGCCGTCCCGACCACATCCGGCCGAAGCCGACGAAGGGCACACCGCGCCTGGTCAGCCAGGCCTGGCGCGGATCGCCCCGCTCGGTGCCGCTGAGCACGAACCCGTCGACCTCGTGCTGACCCAGCAGTTCCTCGTAGCCGTCCAGGGCGGGGCCGCCGGACGGGGAGGCGAACAGCAGGATCCGGTAGCCGGCCTCGTCCGCCGCCTGGGAGAGCGCGTGCAGAAAGCGGTCGAGCACCGGGCTGCTCGACAGCGCGGGCTGGATGCCGTAGCCGATCAGTCTGCTGGAGCGGGTGCGCAGGGTCTGGGCGGCGCGGCTGGGGCGGTAGCCCATCTCGTCGATCGCCCTGCGCACCCGCTCCAGGGTCTCGGGCCGCAGCATGTCAGGGGAGTTGATCGCGTTGGAGACGGTCTGCGCGGAGACCCCGGCCCGGCGGGCGACCTGGGTGAGCGTCACCGGGCCGCCCTTGGCGGCGGACGGGTTGCTGGAGCGGGGCATACGGTCTCCGGCGTTCACTTGCATCGGCGGTTTTAGCGTTCCAAAAGCATTGCAAGCGCTCTGACGAGTCACTTAATGTCTTTGGAACGTTCGAATGCTGAGAGGTTCTACTCCTTTGGACTCCACTGTCAAGCCCCAGGACACCGACGCCTCGACGGCCGAGGCGCCCTCCGCGGCCGGAGGTCTGCAGCCGTTCCTGCACGACGCGGTCGTCACGCTGCATGCGCCGAGCCTTGCGATCTCGTCTGCGGACGGGCAGTTCAGAGGAGGCGTGGACGGCTTCTACCACGCAGACCGCAGAGCGCTGTCCGAACTCACCGTCGCCGCCGAGGACATCCCTCTCGCACCCGTGCAGGGCGCGTTGAGCGGTGCGGACCGGGCGGACTTCAGAGCGGTCCTGCGCGGTCTCGGCGAGACGAGCCCGGACCCGGCCGTCGCCCTGCACCGGCGCCGGGTGACGGGGGCCGGACACATGGAGGAGGTCCTCGAGGTCACCAACTCCGGTGTCCGGCACGTCGGTCTGCGGCTGACGGTGACCGCGGGAACGGACCTCGCCACCATGGAGCAGGTGAAGTCCGGGCGGCCCCCGCAGACGCTGACGCCGCAGGCCGCCGACGCCGACCGGGTCGGACTCTCCTGGGCGGCCGACGACTTCACCGTCCAGCTGACCAGCGAACCCGCACCTCACGCGGTTCATCTGCCGGCGGGACGGCTGTCGTACGACATCGAACTGCCGCCAGGCAGTTCGTGGAGCGTGGCGCTTCACTGCAGCGCCGACTATGCGGACGGCGATCAGTTCCCCGCCCCGCCGGAGGGCCAACTCCCTTGGCGCACACCCGCCTTGCGCAGTGCGGACCGGGGCCTCGACCGATGGGTCACCCAGTCGCTGGCCGACCTGGACCGGTTGCGTCTGACCGATCCCCGCTCGCCCGACGCGGACCGACCGGACACCTTCCTGGCCGCCGGAGCGCCCTGGTTCCTGACGCTCTTCGGCCGCGACTCGCTCTGGGCCGCTCGCATGCTGCTGCCGCTCGGCACGGATCTCGCCGCGGGGACCCTGCGCACGCTCGCCCGCCGCCAGGGCGCCGTGACCGACCCGGCCACGGAGGAACAGCCGGGCAAGATCCTGCACGAAGTACGCCGGGAAACACTGAAGGTGGGCGACCAGCTCGCCCTGCCGCCCGTGTACTACGGCAGCGTCGACGCGACCCCTCTGTGGATCACCCTCCTGCACGACGCCTGGCGCTGGGGCCTCGATTCCGGGGAGGTCGAAGCGCTGCTGCCGCACGCCCAGGCGGCGCTCGACTGGATGCGCAGCCAGGCCGACGCGAGCGGCGACGGCTTCCTCAAGTACGTCGACCACAGTGGCCACGGCCTGTCCAACCAGGGCTGGAAGGACTCACACGACTCCATCCGCTACCGCGACGGCCGCCTCGCCGCCGCCCCGATCGCCCTGTGCGAGGTGCAGGCGTACGCCTACGAAGCGGCCCGCGGCGGGGCCGCGTTGCTGCGCGCCTTCGGCCGCCCTGGAGCCGATGCGTGGGAGGAGTGGGCCGAGCGGCTGGCCGACCGGTTCCGCAAGCACTTCTGGGTGGAGGACGAGCACGGCCCCTACCCCGCCGTCGCCCTGGACGGGGACGGCCGCCCGGCGGACGCGGTGACCTCGGGGTTCGGTCATCTCCTCGGCACCGGACTGCTCGACGCGGACGAGAGTGCCCTGCTGGCCGCCCGGCTGACCCGCCCCGACCTCGACGCGGGCCACGGCCTGCGCACGCTGAGCGGCGACGCGGTCGGCTTCAACCCCTTCGGCTACCACACGGGTTCCATCTGGCCGCACGACACCGCGATCGCCGTGCACGGCCTGGTCAGGTCCGGATTCCCGGACGCCGCCGCCTCCCTGGCGCAGGGACTGCTGACCGCGTCGGCCGCGTTCGACTCCCGTCTTCCCGAACTGTTCGCCGGGCACGGCGGCGAGACCGGCTCCCGGCCCGCCCCCTACCCGGCGTCCTGCCGCCCGCAGGCCTGGGCGGCCGCCTCCTCCGTCCTCGTGCTCCGGTCCGCCCTCGGTCTCGACGCGGACGTCCCCGCCGGGACGGTCACGGTGGCGCCCGCCTTCGCCTCGGCCTACGCGCCCCTGACGGCCACTCAACTCCAGGTCGGACAGGACCGGTTGGACGTCACGGTCGCCGCCGACGGGAGGGTGGACGTGAGCGCGCCCGAAGGGCTGGACGTGGTCACGCGATAAGAGGGACGGGCCGTCCCGAGGTGCTCGCATCGCGCCTCGGGACGGCCCACAAAAGCTTCAACACACTACGCCGCTACGGCACTTGCACGACCTCCTGGCGCGGCTTCTGCGTCGCCCCGCGGGCCTGGCGGGTCAAGGGGCCGAAGACGGCAAGGGCCACGGCGCCGAAGAGCCAGGTCGCGGCGATGAAGTAGAAGACGCTGCGATAGCCGTGCCCCTGGTAGAGGGACGCGACGATCAGGGGACCGGCGGCGTTCGACAGCCGGCCGAGGCCGTAGGACACACCGGTGCCGAGCGATCGGCCGCGGGTGTCGAAGAGTTCGGGGGAGTAGGCGTAGGCGAGGGCCGTGTAGCCGCGCTCGAACATGTTGACCAGGAAGCCGAAGACGACGATCAGGACCGGGTTGAAGGTCAGCCCGTACAGCAGGCCGCACAGGGCGATGACCGTGCCGAAGGCGGCCAGGCACCACTTGCGTTCGAAGCGGTCGGTGACCAGCGCCGCCAGATACGAGCCCAGCGGTGCGCCGACCGTGGTGAGCGCCACGTAGAACACGGACTTCTGGACGCTGAAGCCCTCCTTGGCCAGCAGGGTGGGCGCCCAGCTGGAGTAGCCGAAGAAGCCGATGGTCTGGGTGACCCACAGCACGGTGAGCAGCAGCGTCGGGATGAGGTACTTCTTCTGCAGCAGCAGCTTCAACGGCGCCCGGGTCTGCGGCGCTTCGTCCACCGGAGGCGCCGGCTCGGGCAGCGGGCCCTTCTCCGCGGCCACGCTCGCCTCGATCTCCCGCAGCACCTCGTCCGCCTTGGCGTGGTCGCCGCGGCTCTCGTACCAGCGCGGGGACTCCTTCAGCCGCCGGGTGAACAGCACGAGCAGGATGCCCAGGGCGCCCCACAGGTAGATCAGCCGCCACGACCAGTCGTTGAGCGGCACGATCGCGCTGGCGACGAGATTGGTGGCCGGGGTGCCGCAGATGCCGATGACGATGGCGTACGCCTGGAACTTGCCGCGTACGGCGGCGGGGTAGAGCTCGTTGACGTAGATGACCGCGACGACGGTCATCGCGGCCAGGCCCGCCGAGGTCAGCACGCGGAACACACCGAGCGAGACGATGTCCCAGGAGAACACCGACGCGAAGGAGAAGACGCCGAACCACAACGTGGTCACCAGCAGGGCGCGTTTGCGGCCCCACCGGTCGGCCATGGTGCTCGCGACGATCGACCCGAGGAACATGCCGACGAAGGACATCGAGGTGACGTAGGCGACCTGGTCGATCGTCACGCCCCACAGCTTGATCAGCTTGGGCGCGGTGGTGGCGAAGGTGTTGATGTCGGCGAACTCGAAGAAGTACGCGAAGGACACGGCGAGCAGCGTGACCTTGTGGAAGCGGCCGATCGGCAGCCGGTTCAGTCTGTTGAGGGCGTTGGAGTGCTGCATCTCAGGCCACCTCCGTGGTGGTTTCGCCGGGCCAGTACAGGCGCATCGGGTTGTCGACGAGCAGCCTGCGCCGCTGTTCGGTGGTGACGGCGATCTGCGGCACCTGGTCGACCAGGAGCCCGTCGTCGGGCATGTGGTCGGTGAGATTGGGGTGGGGCCAGTCGGTGCCCCACAGCACGCGGTCGGGGAACTCCTCGACGACGCGGCGGGCGAAGGGGACGACGTCGGCGTAGGGGTGCCGTTCGCCGTTCAGGGCGGCGGGGCCCGTCACGCTCAGGCGCTCGGGGCAGGTCACCTTCACCCAGACGTCGTTGGCGGCGACGAAGCGCAGGAACCGGGAGAACTCCGGTCCGTCCACGGGCCGGGTCACATCGGGCCGGCCCATGTGGTCCACCACCAGCGGAGTGGGCAGCGAACCGAAGAAGTCCTCCAGGTCGGGCAGGTCGACGCTCTCGAAGTAGAGGACGATGTGCCAGCCCAGCGGGGCGATCTTCTCGGCGATCGTGCTCAGGGCGTCCGCGGGCGAGGCGTCGACGAGCCGGCGTACGAAGTTGAAGCGCACGCCTCGTACACCCGCCTCGTGCAGATCCAGCAGCTCGCGCTCGCCGACGTCCGGGCGGACGGTGGCGATGCCGCGTGCCCGGCCGTCCGACGCCTGGAGGGCATCGACCAGGGCGGAGTTGTCCGCGCCGTGACAGGTGGCCTGCACGATGACGTTGCGGGCGATGCCCAAGTGGTCGCGGAGCGCGAACAGTTGCTCCTTGCTCGCGTCACAGGGCGTGTACTTGCGTTCCGGAGCGAAGGGGAAGACGGCCTGCGGGCCGAAGACGTGGCAGTGGGTGTCGACGGTGCCGGGCGGCAGCGTGAACACCGGCGAGGACGGGTCGGGATGCCAGTCCAACCAGCCTTCGGTCACGGGGGAGTTGGGGACAGCGGTGGGCACGGGTGGGTCTCCTTCAGGGGTGGAAGGTCAGTCAGCGGCCCTGGCGCCTGAGCAGGGCGTCGAGGCGCGGGTACACGGCGCGGGCGTTGCGTTCCTGGACCGCGGCCAGGGCCTCCGCGCCCAGCCCGGCCTTCTCGACGTAGCGGCGGGTGTCGTCGAAGTGATGGCCGCTGCACGGGTCGATGTCGCGGACGGCGCCGATCATCTCCGAGGCGAACAGGACGTTGCGCGTGGGGACGACGTCGAGCAGCAGGTCGATGCCGGGCTGGTGGTAGACGCAGGTGTCGAAGAAGACGTTGCCGAGGACGTGCTGCTCCAACTCCGGCTTGCCGAGCGCCATCGCGAGCCCGCGGAAGCGGCCCCAGTGGTACGGCACCGCGCCACCGCCGTGCGGAATGATCAGCCGCAGGGTCGGGAAGTCGGCGAACAGATCGCCCTGCACGAGCTGCATGAACGCCGTGGTGTCGGCGTTGAGGTAGTGCGCACCCGTCGTGTGGAACGCCGGGTTGACGCTGGTGCTGACGTGCACCATGGCCGGGACGTCGTACTCGACCATCTTCTCGTAGAGGGGATACCAGTAGCGGTCCGTGAGCGGCGGGGCGCTCCAGCGTCCGCCGGAGGGGTCGGGGTTGAGGTTCACCGCGACCGCGCCGAACTCCTCGACGCAGCGGGTGAGTTCGGGCAGACAGGTGGCGATGTCGACGCCGGGCGACTGCGGCAGCATCGCCGCCGGGACGAACCGCTCGGGGTACAGCCGGCTGACGCGGTGACACAGTTCGTTGCAGATGGCCGCCCACTCGGCGGACGTCTCGAAGCCGCCGATGTGGTGCGCCATGAAGGAGGCGCGCGGCGAGAAGACCGTCAGGTCGATGCCGCGCTCGTCCATCAGCCGCAGCTGGTTCGCCTCGATCGACTCGCGCAGCTCGTCGTCACCGATGCGCAGATCCGCGCGGGCGGGGGCGGCGGCCGGGTCGGCGAGCGAGGCGATCTGCCGCTGCCGCCAGGCCGCCAGGGCCGGGGGCGCGGTCGTGTAGTGGCCGTGGCAGTCGATGATCATTGCTGCATCCATTCGCGGTCCGGTACGTCGTCGTCGACCGCTGCAGACTCACTCCGCGCCCGGGAGGCCGGGGAGACGTCCCGGCACGGAACTAACGTGCCCTTAACATTGGCGACCCCCTCCTGACCTCGTGGTCTACATTCGTGGCCACGACCGAAGGCGAAAGGAGGTGGCGTATGCAGCTGCTGCTGGCCGAGGACGACGACGGGGTGGCCGCGGCCCTCGTGGAGGTCCTCTACGACCACGGCCACGACACCCGCCGGGTCAGATTCGGCAACGACGTCATGACCTACCACCGCAGCGCCGACCTTCTCCTGCTCGACCTGGGCCTGCCCGACGTCGACGGCCTGGAGGTGCTGCGCGGACTGCGCGCGGTGAGCGATCTGCCCGTGGTGATCCTCACGGCCCGCGGCGACGAGCGCTCGGTGGTGCGCGGGCTGCGGCTCGGCGCCGACGACTACCTGGTCAAGCCGGTACGGCTGACCGAGCTGCTCGCCCGTATCGACGCCGTCACCCGGCGGATCAGGGCCCAGGGGGCGAAGCCCGGGGTGCGGGTCGTGCGCACCGACGACGTCGAGGTCGACCTGGACGCCCGGCGCGTGCGGGTGGCCGGGGCCGAGGTCGAGCTGACCGCCAAGGAGTTCGACGTCCTCGCGGTGCTGGCGCGCCGGGCGGGCACGGCGGTCAGCCGCGAGCAGCTCCTCGACGAGGTGTGGGGCGACGCCCGCCACACCACCTCCCGCTCCCTCGACGTCCACCTCACCCAGCTGCGCGCCAAGCTGGGGCGTCCCGAGCTGCTGACCACGATCCGCGGCTTCGGCTATCGCTTCGGGGACTGAGGCGTGCGTACCCGCGTCCAGGCCGTCCTGCTGCTGTTCGGAATCCTCGCGGCGGCCGCCTTCGCCATCCCGCTGCTGCTGTTCACCGCCTCCGACCGCACCCAGCAACTGGTGCTCGCCCGCAGTTCCGACCTGGACCGCTTCGCCTCCCTCATGGACCAGGCGGCACGCACCGGCGACACCTCCCAGGTGGCCGCCGAGGCCCGCCGCTACACACAGCTGTACGGGGAAGCGCTCGTCGTGACCGACATCCGCCGCAGCCCCGTCGTACAGACCGGCGGCATGCGGGCCGACCAGCCCGGCGTGGCCCGGCTGATCGACGCGGCGCTGCGCAACCAGAGTGCCCGCCCCGCGACGGCGCTGCGTCCCTGGTCGCGGGGGCACCGGACGTTCGCCGCGCCCGCCGGGACGGGAACCCAGGTCACCGGTGCGGTTGTGCTGCGCGCTTCCGTGGCGACCGCCGCGGGGGACATCACCCGGCGGTGGGCGGCCGTTCTCGCCGGAACGGCGCTCGTCGCACTGGCCTGCACGGCGCTGGCGCGTGTCGCGACCCGCTGGGTGGTCAGTCCGCTGCGCCGCCTCGACCGGGCCGTCGGACAGCTCGCCGCCGGGCTGCCGCCCGAACAGACCCGCGCCTCGGGCCCGCCCGAGCTGCGGCAGCTGGCCACCGGCTTCAACCGCATGGCGCGCACGGTGATCGCCGCCCTGGAGCAGCAGGGCCGGCTCGTCGCCGACACCTCCCACCAGATGCGCAACCCCATGGCGGCGCTCCGGCTGCGGGTGGACGCCCTGCACACCCATCTGCCGCCGTCGGCCGAGCGCACCTACACCGGCGTCACCACCGAGCTCGACCGCCTGGAGACGCTCCTCGACGACATGCTCGCCCTCGCCACCGCCGAGCACCGGGCCGGGGAACTGACGGTGACCGACGACGCGGACGCCCGCTGCGACGCCGCCGACGTCGCCCTGTCCCGGCACCGGCTGTGGAAGCCGGTCGCCGACCGCGCCGGAATCCGCCTCACCACCGACGCCGGCACCCCCGTGCCCGCCCTCTGCACCGACCGTGAGCTGGCCCAGGTCATGGACATCCTCCTGGACAACGCCATCAAATACGCAGGTCGGGGTGCCGAGATCACCCTGACCTGCACCGCCGAAGGCCCCTGGGCACGCATCACGGTGACCGACACCGGCCCCGGCCTGACGGCCGACGAACTGACCCGGGCCACGGAGCGATTCTGGCGCTCGACCCGACAGACCGGCACCACAGGCACGGGCCTGGGCCTGGCGATCGCCCAACAACTGCTCACGGGCCGCGGAGGCCGACTGGAACTGGGGCAGGCGCGGGCGGGGGGCCTACGGGTCACGGGATTCGTGCCGCTCGCCGCAGCCGATGGGGGTACGCGATGACCGGGCCCGTCGTAGACCGCCGTTACCGGGCTGAGCGGCGCGCTGCACCTTGCGACCGGCGAGCCGCCGACAAACATGCCGGGTGCGGCAGCCGACGTCGGTGTGCTCGGCAGGTCACTGGGCTGGGGCTGCGCCTCGCGGCGGGTGAGCCGGTGGCGTTCGCACCGCGGGTCGCGGCCGAGGGGGTGTGCGATGACCGGGCCTGTCGTTGACCGTCGTGCCGCGTTGCGTGCCAGTCGTGCCGGTGTCGGTGTCGTGGCGCTCGGAGGAGTGCTCGTCGGGGACGCGACCTGGCGGAGCACCGGGCCGAGCGGTCTGGTGCGCCCTGTGATCGGTGAGCCGGTGGCGTTCGTGCCGCGTGCGGCAGTCGGCGGTGGTGTGCGATGAGCGGGCCCGTCGTGGATCGCCGTGCCGCGTTGCGTGCCGGCGTCGGGGTGGTGGCTGCGGCGGCGCTCGGGGGTGTGCTTGTTGGCGATGCGTCGCGGCAGAGTACCGGGCCGAGTGGGGTGCTGCGGCTGGCGACCGGTGAGCCCACGGCGTTCTACGCGGCCTTCGGGCGGCTTCTCGCCGCCGAGATCGAGGGGGCATACCCGGAGCTGAGCTGCCGTATCCGCACCACCGCGGGGAGTGTCACCAATCTGGAGCTGCTGCGCGACGGGCACGTCGATCTCGCGCTCGTTCTCACCGACACCGCGCGGGCGGCTCAGGACACGACGCTCTTTCCGCGCCCGGTGCCGTTGCGTGCGATCGGCAGGCTGTACGAGACCTATCTGCAGTTCGCGGTCCGTGCGGACTCCTCCGTGCGCAGCGTGTCGGGCCTGGCCGGGCACACCGTCTCGCTGGGTGCCGTCGGCTCGGGGGCGGCCCTGCTCGGGGAACGGCTGCTGCGCGCGGCGGGCCTGACGCCGGGCACCGATGTCCCCGTACGTCATCTGCGGCTGGCGGCCGCGGCCGACGCGGTGCGGGCGGGGACGGTCGAGGGGCTGCTGGTGGCGGGCGGTGTGCCGCTGCCCACGCTCACGGACCTGGACAAGGACCCGGGCCTGCGCTTCCTGCCGCTCACCGATCTGCTGCCCCGCCGCGGCGACGGCGAGGGCCTGGCTGCCGCGGGCCTGGAAGAGGTCACCTTCCCCGAGAGCGCCTACCGCACGGCGGGCGGCGTCGCCACCGTCGGCGTCTCCAACCTCCTCGTGTGCCGACCCGACCTGGACATCAACGTCGCCGAGGCGATCACCCGCCTGCTGGTGCTGCGCGCCAGCGAGCTGGTGCCGGGCAGCGCGGTCGGGGCTCAGTTCCTGGACGTACGCAGTCTGATCGGTACGGGGAGTGTGGCGCTGCACGCGGGAGCGGTGAGGGCGTATCGGGCGCTGCACGGGTGATGTCTCGGCCCCGTGGGGTCAGCGCCCGGTGTCGACGATGTTCTGCACCGCCCGGCTCAGGGCCAGCACACCCGCGATGATCAGCAGGGCGCCCAGGAGCACGGGCAGCAGCCACCAGCCCGTGCGGATCTTCTCGTCGAACAGGACGATGCCCAGGGCCAGGCTCACGGTCGCGTCGCCGATGGTGAGCGCGGGCTGGGACGCGGCGAGCGGGCCCACCTGGAGGGCGTTCTCCAGCAGGACCACCGCGCTCACGCCGGCCAGGGCGAAGCCGTAGGTCTGCCAGGCGGTGAGGAAGGCCGTGAAGCCGTGGTCGGCGAACGTGCCTGTCGCGGACTTCAGCAGGGCGGCTGTGAGGGCGTTGCCGATCGCGGCCGCGGCCCCGAGGAGCGCGGCCCGCAGGGCCGGCGGACGCCTTCGGCCGGCTGTCAGCACCGCCCCGGCCATGGCGCCCACGCAGAGGACAAGTACCGGGACCCAGCGCGTCAGGGGCGCCTCGTCCGTGGCGCCGTGCGGAGCGGCGGACGCGAGGGCCAGCGCCAGACCCGCCACCACACCGCCCACGCCCCACCAGCCCCGCCCGGGCAACCGGCGATGCATCAGCGACGAGGCGGCGAGCAGCGCGAAGGGCAGTTCCAGGATGAACAGCGGCTGTACGAGGGCGAGGGGGCCGTTGACCAGGGCCAGGCTCTGGAAGACGGCGGCGCCGATCACCCCGGCCATGCCGATCACCCAGGCGGGCCGGCGCACGAGTTCCGCGAGCAGCCGCAGCCCGCTACTGCTGGTGGTGGCGGCCGCCTTGCGCTGGAACGCGGTCCCCACGGCGTTGCTCGCGGCTCCCGCGACGGCGAAGAGCGCGGCGAACTCGATCATCAGCCCACAGCTTACGCAGCGCCCGCTGCTGCGGCACACGGGGCGACGGGACAGCGCGGCACGGCGCCCGGCCCGGAACTCCCCGGGACGGGCACCGCGCTTCGCTCAGCACCTCGGTCGGGACCTCAGCACTCGCCGCGCCACACGACCCGGGTGATGGTGAGCCCCGCCTCCGCGTTGGCCTTGTAGCGGCCCGGGCCGGGGTTGTAGTGGAAGCAGTCCGTCGACGGCTGCCCGCCCAGGTACGACGTCACGTCGACGTGGTCGGCGCCCGGGTACCGGACCCCGTTGTTGAAGATGGAGCCGACCGCCAGATTGCCGGACCAGTTGCCCGGCACCGCCAGCAGGAGCCGTCCGGTCTGGTTGGCACCGCTGTAGGCGCAGAAGTACCCCTTCGCGCAGCCGGGTGGGCTGGCCTCCGCGGACGCGGTCGGGGCGGTGGCGAGGACACCGGTGAAGGCGACCGCCAGGGCTCCCGCCCCCAGTGCGCCGAGCCGCTTGCCGTTGATCATGGTGCGCATGGTGCGCGTCCCCCCTGTGGTCAGCACTCGCCGCGCCACTTGACCTTGACGAGGTGGGTGCCCGGAGCGGCGTTCCCCTTGTAGACGCCGGGACCCGGGTTGTAGTGGAGGCAGACGGTCTCCCCTCCGCCCTCGACGGCGTACGTCATGTCGACGTGGTCGGCGCCCGGGAAACGGACGCCGTTGTTGAACGCCGACTGGAAGACGACGTCCCCGCTCCAGTTGCCGGCGGTCTTCAGGACGAGCTGACCGGTCTGGTCGGGGCCGCTGTAGGCGCAGAAGTATTCCTTCGGGCAGCCGGGCGGGTTGGGTTCCGCGGACGCACCCGGCGCGGTCGCCAGGACGGTGGTGAAGGCGGCCGCCGCCACCGCTGCGAAAGCAGCACGTTTACGCATGCCGTTGTTCCCCCTGTTGGTCGGTACTGCGCAGAACATGGTCGCGTGCGTCCTCAGACTGCCCGTCACCGACGCCGCCGGCCAGATGATTCGACCCTCGTCGAAAACGCCAGTTGACGCCGTTGCCGGGAACTGACTGTGCTTCAACCTGCCGTCGGCGAGCCGGTGTTGACGAGCGCCGCCTCGGCGTCATGGCCGTAGATCCAGCCGTTGGTGACCAGCGGGTCAAAGGCCGTCAGGGCGGCGTCGCGGGAGCGCTGGGCGGGGCCGTCGGGCAGGTGGTTGCTGTCGCGGCGGGCGTGCGAGACCTGCTGGAGCCGGGTGGTACGGCCGATGCGGGCCGCCTCGTACCGCTTCAGTGCCCGCTCGGGCTCGTCCGGGGCTTCGGCCAGGCAGCGGGCCAGTACGGCGGCGTCCTCGACGGACTGGGCCGCGCCCTGGGCGAAGAACGGGAACATGGGGTGTGCGGCGTCGCCGAGCAGGGTGATCCGGCCGCGGCTCCAGTGCCGTAGCGGCGCGCGGTCCAGCAGGGCCCAGCGGCCCGGGACGCCGCCGGCGGTGATGAGGTCCCTCACGCGGGCGTCCCACCCGGCGAACTCGGCGTGGAACTCCTCGGTGGTGGCGGTCGCGCTCCAGGACTCGTCGGTGAAGTCCCCGGCCGGGGCGAAGGCGACCACGTTCACCATGGTCCGGTCGGCGATGGGATAGTGCACGAAGTGCCGTCCGGGTCCCAGCCAGATGGTCTGGGCGGGGCGCAGGGCGAACGCGGGCGCGGCGTCGGCGGGCACGACGGTGCGGAAGGCACAGATCCCGGAGTACTCCGGAGGTTCGGACTCCGTCACCGCGCCCCGGACCACGGAATGGAGACCGTCCGCACCGATGACGACGTCGGCCTCGACACGCGTGCCGTCGGCGAAGTGCAGCAGCGCGCCGTCCGCGGCCGCCTCCACGGCCGTGCACCGGGCGCCGAGACGGACCCATTCGGCGGGCACGGCCGACTTCACGGTGTCCAGCAGGTCGGCCCGGTGGACGACGTACGTCCGCTCCCCGTAGAGCCGCTCGCACACTCCGGTCAGCCGCTCGACCGACAGCACACCGCCGTCCGCCCAGCGGCGGAACTCCCAGCCCCACTCCAGTGGTACGGCCCGCCGCAGAAAGCGGTCCAGCACACCGAGGCGGCGCAGCAGCCGCACCGCATTGGGTGCCATGACGAGCCCGGCGCCCACCTCCCTGAGGGCGGGCGCCTGCTCGTACACGGTGGCGGTCAGGCCCGCGCGGCGCAGAAAGGCAGCGGCGGCGAGCCCGCCGATACCGCCTCCGACGACGGCGATGCGCGGTCCGTGCGTACGGTCGTGCCTGTCCTGCATGGAGCCTCTCCTCCTGTGCGAGGCCTTGCGCGAGGTCCTGTGCCAGACCTTGCGCAAGGCCTGCGCGAGGGCCAACGTCCTTGCAGCATCTCGAAGTTCTCGCGCTGTGTCAGACGGCAGGCTCAGGCTCCGCCGCCTCGGCCGCGGCTCCGGCCGCCCGGCCGGGCAGGGTGAGGACGGCCAGGAAAGCGGCGACGGCGACGGCGGCGAAGAAGTAGAACCCCCACGGGTGGCCGATTCCGGCGCTGACGAGTGCGCCGGTGACGGTCGGGCCGACGATGGAGCCGATACGGCCGATGCCGGAGGCGGAGCCGAGGGCGGTGCCGCGGACGGCCGCCGGGTAGTAGTGGGTGACGTAGGCGTAGACCAGCACCTGGGCCGAGAAGACGAACACGCCGGTGAGGAAGACGACGGTGTCGAGCAGCAGATCGCCGTGCATCTTCACGCTGAGGCAGGCCAGCATGACCACCGAGAGGGCGAACCAGCCGAGCGTGGTGAGCTTGATGCCCCGGCGGTCGGCGACGAAGCCGCCCAGCACCAGGCCGACCACCCCGCCGACGTTGAGGACGAGCAGCTGGGTGACCGCGGTGGGGACGGGGTAGCCGGCGTCGTTCATCAGCTTGGGCAGCCAGGTGTTGAGGCCGTAGACGAGCAGCAGACCCATGAACGAGGCGACCCAGACGCCGATGCCCGCGCGGAGGTAGGCCGGCTTGAGCAGTTCGGTGAACGGGACGCGCTGGGAGGCGGGCGCCTCCTTGGCGCGGACGTAGGCCTCCGACTCGGGCAGCTTGAACCACTGGAGGACCGCGATGCCCAGGCCGGTGATGCCGAGAACGTAGAAGAGGATCTGCCAGCTGCCGGTGACCTGCAGGGCCAGCAGCGAGGTGATGACGGCACCGGTGTGGTAGCCGGTCATGGTCAGGGTGCTGGCGCGGGCCCGTCGTGCGGCGGGCATGTGCTCGGCCATCATCGTCAGCGAGGCCGGCATACAGGCGCCGAGGCCGATGCCGGCGACGAGCCGCAGGGCCGCGAACATCGTGACGGAGGAGGCCAGCGGCACCAGCAGGGTGAAGACGGAGAACTCCACCACCGAGCCGATGAGCAGCAGCCGCCGCCCGAACCGGTCGGCGAGCGGACCGACCGTGACGGCGCCGATGGCGACACCGACGAGGGACAGCGTGGCGACGGTGGTGGCGTCCCCGGCCGTCATGCCGAGGTGATGGGTCTTCAGGAGGGTGGGGATGATGGCGCCGAGGACGACGAGGTCGTAGCCCTCCAGCAGAACGGTGATCCAGCACAGGACGACGGTCCAGGCGTTGCGGCCGTCGGAGCCTGTTCTCGTGGTGGTGCCCGGCGCGTCGGCCGATGTGGTGGGTGCCATGACGATCCCTCTGGAGCGGCTGCGGGGGACGGGGTGGGGACGGGGGAGAACGGGGGTGTCAGAACGGGTAGTCGGCGATCTCGGGGCGGACGGTGACCCACTGGGTCTCGGTGAAGGCCTCGACGTTGGCGGCGGCTCCGCCGAACCGGGACCCGGTGCCGGAGGCCTTGACGCCGCCGAAGGGGGCGTTGGGCTCGTCGCTGACGGTCTGTTCGTTGATGTGGACCTTGCCGGAGTCGATCCGGTCCGCGAGTTTCATCGCCGTGCCGACGTCGCCGAGGATGCCGACGGACAGGCCGTACTCGCAGTCGTTGACGATCCGCGCGGCCTCTTCGAGGGTGCCGAAACCGATCACGGGCGCCACGGGTCCGAAGATCTCCTCGCGCCAGGCCGGCATGTCGGTGGTGACCTGGGTCAGCACGGTGGCCGGGTAGCAGGCGCCCGCGATCTCGCCGCCCGCGGCCAGGGTTGCGCCCGCCGCCACGCTGTCGCTGACGATGCCGTGCACCCGCTCCAGCTGCCGACCGTCGATGATCGGGCCGAGCGCCACGTCCTCCTGCGCGGGATCGCCCACGGGCAGCGCACGGGCCTTCTCGGCCAGTACGGCGCTGTACTCCTCCAGCAGCGACTCGTGCACGATGTGGCGGCCGGTCGTCATACAGATCTGCCCCTGGTGCAGATACGAGCCGAACGCGCCCGCGGACGCCGCCTTGTGCACATCCGCGCCCGGCAGCACCACCAGCGCGTTGTTCCCGCCGAGTTCGAGGTGGGCCCGCTTCAGCAGCCGGCCGGCCTGCTCACCGATGGCCCGTCCGACCGGGGTGGACCCGGTGAAGGAGACGACCCGCACCTCGGGCACCTCGACCACCGCCCGGCCGACCGAGCCGTCGCCGGGGAGCAGGTGCAGCAGACCGGAGGGCAGCCCGGCCTCCTCGAAGACGCGCGCGATGACGACGCCGCCGCTGACCGCGGTGCGCGGGTCCGGCTTGAGCAGCACCGCGTTGCCGAGCGCCAGCGCGGGCGCCACCGAGCGCAGACCGAGGATGAGCGGGAAGTTGAACGGGGCGATCACACTGACGACACCGGCCGGGCGGCGCCGCGCGAACGACCAGCGGGCCTCCTCCGACGTCAGCACCTCACCCTGCGGATGCGTCGGCAGCGCCGCGCACTCGAAGCACTCGCCCAGCGCCAGCTGCACCTCGAACGACGCCTTGGAGCGCACCGAGCCCGCCTCGCGGATCAGCCAGTCCTCGATCTCGGCGGCATGCTCGGTGAACAGCTGGCCCGCGCGGCGCAGGACGGCCGCGCGCTGCTGGGGAGGGGTCGCCGCCCAGTCCCGCTGCGCCTCGGCGGCCCGGGCGGCCGCGCGCTGCACGTCCTGCGTCGTGGCCAGGCCCACGGTGCCGAGCCGGGAACCGGTCGCGGGCTCGGTGACCGTGTGCTCGCGGGTGGCGTCCCGCCAGCCGTCGCTGAAGAACTTCTTGCTCCAGACGGAGCCGTTCAGGAGTGTCATCGAATTCCCTTCCGTCACCCAAGGGGTGGTGCGTTCTTTGAGGAGGGGGCGTGCGATCGTGGCGGGCCCGTCAGGACGGGGTGGTGAGCGCGGTGTCGACCTGGACCAGCCGGGGGCCGTCCGGGCTCCGGGACAGAACGGCCCGCAACTCCTCGACGCCGTCCACGTGTTGGGCGGCCACCCCGTAGCCCTCGGCGATACGGGTGAAGTCCAGGCCCGGGATGTCCGTGCCCGGCGCGTCCGGCACGCCGAGGAGGTCGCCGAACCAGCGCAGCGCGCCGTACGTGCCGTTGCGCAGCAGCACCACCGTCAGGGGCAGGCGCTGCTGCGCGGCCGTCCACAGCGCGGTGATGCCGTAGTTGGCCGAGCCGTCCCCGATCACGCCGACGACCGGCCGGTCGGGCTGGGCCATGGCGACGCCGACCGCGCCCGGCAGGCCGAACCCGAGACCGCCTGCGGCCGGGAAGTAGTAGGAACCGGGCCGGCGCAGATCCATCTGGCGCCACCACGAGGAGTTCGTCGAGGTCGACTCCACCACATAGGCCGTGTCACCGGGCAGTTCGTCCCGCAGGGCCGCGAAGACCTCCTCGGGATGCAGCCGCGGACCCTCCGCGGTGAGCGGCGCGGGCACGGGCCGGTACTCCCCGGTGGGCGTCCCGGGCCCGCCGAGTGCCTTGAGCAGCAGGTCGATCACCGCGCCGGGATCGGCGACCAGCGCCTCGCCCATCGGCGCACGTGCGGCGGCCGAGGCGTCCTCCGTCACCTGGATCAGGCGGGTGCCCTCGGGCAGATACCGGCCCGGCAGGTACTCGTGGTAGCGGAAGACCGGAGCTCCGAGCACCAGCACGAGATCGTGGCCCTCGAAGGCCCGCGAGACGGGCTCGATCCCGGCGGGCAGCACACCCCGGAACTGCGGATGCCGGTTGGGGAAGGGCAGCCGGAACAGCGAGGGCGCAGCCCACACCGGACCGCCCAGCCGCTCGGCGAGCCGTACCGCGTCGTCGAAGAGCCCGGCCGTGTCGATGTCACCGCCGAGCACGAGCACGGGCCGCCGTGCCGCTGCGACCGCCTCGGTCAGCAGCCGCGCCTGCTCCCCGCCGGGCACTGCGGCACGCTGCACCTGCCGGTCCAGCACGGCCGAGGCGTTGTCGCCGGCGTCCACCGCCCAGTCGTCGTAGGGCACGGAGAGATACGTCGGCCGGCGCTGCAACTCGGCTTCGAAGACGGCCTGGGCGAGTGCGCGGGGAACGTCCTGGGCGCACGCCGGTTCGGCGGCCCAGCCGACGAGCGGCTTCATCAGGGACGGGGCGTCGACGTTGGAGAGGTTGGCCTCCGGCCCGATGGCCGGCCGCACCTGCTGACCGGCCACGACCACCAGGGGCGTGCGCGCGGCGACGGCGTTGGTGAGCGCGCCCATCGCGTTGCCGGAGCCGGAGGCGGCGTGCAGATTCACGAGCACCGGGCGGCCCGTGGCCTGCGCATATCCGTCGGCCATCCCCACCACGGCACCCTCGTGCAGCCCCAGGACATACCGGAACCCGTCCGGCAGGTCGGCGAGGAAGGGCAGCTCGTTGGAGCCGGGATTGCCGAAGACGGTGGTCAGTCCCCGGCGCTCGAGGAATTCATGGGTGATGCGACGCACGGATGGCACAGGCGGTCCCTTTCGAAGTGACGCAGCACACGCTAGGCACCGCACGACATGCCGACCAATAGATGTTGTCGGAGCGCGATATAGACTGCATCGATGTGGGCAGCTTCGATCTCAACCTCGCGCGGGTCTTCGTGCTGCTCTACGAGACCGGCAGCGTGACCGCCACGGCCGAAACACTGCACGTCACACAGCCGACCGTGAGCTACAGCCTGGCCAAGCTGCGTCGTCACTTCGGCGACGAGCTGTTCCGCCGCACCGGTCGCGGTCTCGCTCCGACCGCGGGTGCCCAGCGTCTGTACGAGCCGCTGCAGAGGGCGCTCGCCGTCATCGACACGGCGACCGGCCAGGGCGACGACTTCGACCCGGCGACCATGTCGGGCCGGTTCACGGTCGCCCTCTCCGACCTCGGCGAGGCGACCCTGCTGCCCCGCATCGCGGCCGCGGCCCGCGACCGTGCGCCCGGAGTGTCCTTCACCGTCCGCCCGCTGGACGTGGACAACGCCGAGAGTTGGCTGCGCCGCGGCGAACTCGACGCCTTCATCGCCACACCGGTCCTCACCTCGCACCGCACCGAGCGCATCCCGCTCTTCCACGAGCGCTACGTCGGCATGGTCGCCGCCGACCACCCCCGCGTCCGCGGCGCGTCCGTCACGCTCGCGGAGCTCAGGGCCGAGCGGCACGCGACGGTCTACGGCCCCAGCGGCCATGTCGTGCCCCGGGCCCTGCTCGCCAACCACGGCCTGCTGGACCGGGTGAGCGTCGAGGCCACCCGCTTCTCGATGCTGCCCTACCTACTGGAACGCACCGACCTCATCGCCATCGTCCCCGAATACGTCGGCGAGGTCTTCACCGCCTCCCATCGCCTCCGCCTGGTCCGCCTCCCCTTCGAGACCGAGCCCATCGAAGTGGCCCTCTACGCCCGCCACGAATCCTCCCGCAGCCCCTCCCAACGCTGGCTCGTCGCCTTCATGTCGGAGGTACTGGGCGAACTGGTCAGCCCGGCGCAATTGCCGCCGAGCATCGGGTGAGGGTGTTCCTTGGCGGGGGGCGCTGTGCAAGTTGCGGTGGGGTGGGGGTGGTTGGGTGTGGCTGGGGGACTTGCTTTGGCGTTGGGGCGAGTGGGGCCGCACGTCGAACGTCCCTCGGCGTGGGGGTGGTTGGGCGTGGCCGGGGGATTTGCTGTGGCATCGGGGCGCGGGGGTCTGGCCGGGGAACTTCCTCCGGTGTGGGGGTGATCGGGCGCGGCCGGAAGGCTCGCCCCGGTGTAGGCCAGGTGGGTCCGACCGGTCAACTCCCTTCGGCGCTGGGGTGATTGGGTGCGACCTGGGCCGCGCTCCAGCGTCGCGGTGATGAGGCCCGGCGGGCAACTCCCGTCAGTGTGGCTGTGGTTGGGTGCGGCTGGGAGGCTCGCTCCGGCGTTCGGCCAGGTGGGCCCGGTCGGCGTCCTTGAGAATAGGGTGATTGGGTGCGTTCGGGCGACATGCTCCGGTGCGGGGGCAGCAGGTGGTTCCGACCAGGTAAGCGCCCCCCATGCAGGGGCAGTTGAGCTCGACCTGGCGCCAATCAGGTCCTGTGTCCGGGCGCGCAGCGGCCCTAATGCCCCACCCAGCGTCGATACGCCTCCTTGTCGACATTGCTGCCGCACACGATGGTCACCACATGCCGCCCGGCGAAGCGGTCGCGGTCTTCGAGGAGGGCCGCGATGCCGAGTGCCGCCGACGGTTCGACGACGAGTCCGGCGCGGTCGAGGAGCAGCCGCATGCCGGCCACGATCGATGCCTCCCGGACCAGTACGGCGTCGTCGGCGACCAGGAGGAGGTCGTCCAGGACGGCCGGGATGGGACGCCGGCCGGCGACACCGTCGGCGATGGTGTCGGTGAACTCGGTGGTGACGACGCGCCCTTGGCGCCATGACCGGGTCATCGCCGGCGCGCCCACCGGCTGTACGCAGATCACCTCGACGCCCGGCGCGAGGGCCTTCATCACGTGACCCACGCCCGTGGCCAGCGCCCCACCGCCGAGGGCGATCAGGACGGCGTCGAACGACGACCGGGCCTGAGCCAGTTCCAGGCCGATCGTCGCCGCGCCCTCGCAGGTCTCGATGTCCAGGCTGTCCTCGACCAGCCGGATACCGTCCTGCAGCGCGATGGCCGCCGCCCGCTCACGGGCCAACTCATGGTCGCCGTCGACCAGTTCCAGCCTCGCGCCCAGGGCGCGGATGCGATCGAGCTCGGCCGCGGTCGCGTGGCGCGATGCCACGACGGTGACGTCGAGCCCGCGGCCGCGAGCGGACCACGCGAGGGCCTGGCCGAGGTTGCCGGCGCTGGCGCACACCGCGGCTCGCGAGCCTTCGTCGGCGAGCAGGCTCGTGACCAGTTCGGTGCCGCGGGCCTTGAAGCTGCGTACGGGGTTGGCCGTTTCGAGTTTGATGCTCACGGCGCATCCGAGGTCGGGCTCCAGCGCCTCGCAGCGGTACAGCGGGGTGTCGAGGAACACGGGGTTGATGACCCGGCGAGCCGCCCGGATCCGAGCGGTGTCCAGACGCGTCTCCTGCATGACATCGCAGCGTAGCCGCGCCGATGCCCTGCGACGTAGGCGCGGTGCCGGTGCTCGGGGCAGGTGTAGGACAGCTCCCGACCTACACCCGACCTAAGGTTTCGGCAATCGACAACCGACAACCGACCTCGGCGAAGGGATCGCGATGTCCGACCAGACCGGCGCCGCACCGCAGGGCTACACCACCGTCGCCCCTTGGGTCGTCACCGACGACACGGGGGCGTTCCTCGACTTCGTCACCCAGGTGTTCGGGGGTGAGGAACTGTCGCGGGTCCGGACCGAGGACGGCCTGATCGGCCACGGCGAGATCCGGATCGGCGACACCGTCGTGCTCGCCTTCGACCGGCGCGCCGAATGGCTGGCCATGCCCAGCCTGCTGCGCGTCTTCGTCCCCGACGCCGACCTGGCGTTCTCCCGGGCCGTCGCAGCCGGCAGCCAGATCGTGACCCCGGTGGCGAACGACGCCTTCGGATGCCGCGGAGGACGCGTCAAGGACCCCTTCGGCAATATCTGGTGGGTGGTCGGCCGGGTCGAGGAGGTCTCCGAGGACGAGATGTGGAAGCGGCTGCAGGAGCCCACGTACGCCGAGGTCATGCGAGTGGCGCAGGAGACCCTCGACGCCGAACTCGGGGGACGAGCCGGCGGACGGGCGGGGGGACGCAGCAGCGCTCCGATCCGGACGACGGAGTGACGGCAGCCCGCCGCACCTCTACGACGCGGTGACGGTAGCCTGCGACATCATGATGCGCGCCTGGACCCTGCCGACGTTTTACGTGCTCTGCGGATCGGTCGCCGCGGCGGGACTGATCCTCACGGGAAGCCCCGGCGCGGGCGCGGTGCTGCTGGCGGTGTTCGTGCTGCTCGGCGCCGCCCACTCGCCGCTGGTCTTCCCGAGGTCCCTCGGCGCGCTGGAGGCACAGCGCCTCAGTGCCGTCGACGGGAAGCCCGTCGTCTACTGGCGGCCGGGCTGCGCCTACTGCATGCGGCTGCGCATGCGGTTGGGCCGTCGCGCCCGTCAGCTGTACTGGGTCGACATCTGGCGCGACCCGGCCGGAGCGGCGGCGGTCCGGGAGGTCAACGACGGCAACGAGACCGTGCCCACGGTGTTCGTGGCGGGCCGCCCACACGTCAACCCCGACCCCGGGTGGCTGCGGGAACGGCTCTCTTCCTGAGATCATGCGGCATGCGCCCGGATGACTGGCACGTGGACGAACAGCCGCCGTACGACTGGCAGTTGACCGACAACATCGACGACTTCCTCGCCCGGGCCGGAGACTTCCTGCGCGCGCAACCGGCCCTGCACACCACACCGCTGACGACGATCGAGAAACTGCGCGAACACCCCGACGCCTACGGCCCCGAACCTCCGCTCTTCGCTCTGCTGGAGTCCGCGGGCGAGGTGCGCGCCATCTGCCTTCTCCTCGCGACCCGCCGCGTGACCCTGACCCACCTGTCACCCGAGCAGGCCGACGCCCTCGCCGTACGCCTGGCCGCGTTGCACCGTCCCCTCGCGGGGGTTACTGCGGACCATGACACCGCCACCGCCTTCGCCGAGGCATGGCAGCGGCACACCGGGGCGACGCCGGAGGCGCACTGGTGGGGCCGTCTGCACCGGCTCGGCACGCTCACCCCGCCCGAGCCGCGCCCGGCCGGTCGGGGCCGCGCCGTTACCGCGAGCGACCATGAGCAACTCATCCGATTCTGCAACGAGTTCGCCGCCGAGGTCGGAGAGCCCGCCACCCTGGACGTCGGCTCCTGGCCCCACTCGCGCTTCGCCGACAAGCACTTCACCTTCTGGCAGACCCCGCAGGGCACGCCGGTCTCCATGGCCGGCTCGACGTCGATGTGCGCCGGGATGATCCGGGTGGACCCCGTCTACACCCCATCCCACCTGCGGGCCCGTGGCTACGCGGGCGCCGTGACCGTCGAGGTGACCCGGACCGCGCTGGCGGCGGGCGCGACGGACGTCGTCCTGTTCACCAACCCGGCCAACGCCACCAGCAACGCCCTCTACCGGCGCATCGGATACGTCCCGCTGGCCGACTTCACCGGGTATCGCTTCTGCTAGGACGTACCGCTTCTCCTAGGACGTACCGCTCCTGCCGAGACGTACTGCTTCTCCCGGGGCATACTGCTTCTCCCGGGACACGACGGCAGCCGTTGTATACATGGGCCGGGCGCAGCTACTCACGAGGCGCATGGAGGGTGAATGGCCCACACGGTCACCGTGTTCACACTCGGTGGGACGATCTCCGCCGCACAGGGAGGCCCGGGGCGGCTGTCCGGCGCGCAGGTGCTGTCCGAGCTGACGCTCCCCGACGACGTCGAGATCCGGCTGCGGGACTTCAGGCGGGTCCCCAGTTCGGCGCTGACCGTCGAGGACGTGGCGGAACTCGCCGGGTTGATCGACGAGGCCGGAGCCGATGGTTCGGGTGCGGTCGTCGTCCAGGGGACCGACACCATCGAGGAGTCGGCCTTCCTCCTCGACCTGCTGTGCGCACACCGGGAGCCCATCGTGGTCACCGGCGCCATGCGGCGTCCCGACGCGCCGGGGGCGGACGGTGCGGCGAACCTGTCGGCGGCCGTCGCGGTGGCCGGGGATCCGCGGTTCCGCGACACGGGCGCCGTAGTGGTGATGGCGGACGAGATCCACGCGGCACGCCATGTGCGCAAGGCGCACACGACCTCGGTCGCGACCTTCGCCTCGCCCGGTGCCGGTCCCCTCGGCACGGTGACGGAGGGGCGGCCCCGCCTTCTGCTCCGGCCCCCGGCGCACACCGTGCCCGCTCCGCTGCGCCTCGACCGTGCGGTGCGCGTCGCGCTGGTCACGCTGTCGCTCGGGGACCGAGGAGAGCTCCTGGACGCGGTGGACGACCGCTTCGACGGGCTGGTCGTGGCGGCCTTCGGCGCGGGGCACGTCCCGGCCTGGCTGGTCGATCCGCTGGCGCGCCTCGCCGGCCGCATGCCGGTGGTCCTGGCCTCCCGCACGGGCGCCGGACCGATCCTGAGCAGCACCTACCTGGGGCCCGGATCGGAGTCCGACGTCCTCGGCCCGGGACTGATCTCCGCCGGCCCCTTGGACGCCCCGAAGGCACGGCTGCTCCTGCACGCCCTGCTGGCCGACGGCGCGGACCGCGCCCGCGTCGAGAAGACCTTCGCGGCCTTGCGAGGAGAACGCTGAAGACGGTCGCCCGACCGGCCACGGAGCTGAACCTAGCCGAGCTAGCCGAGCGTGCCCACCCCGTCGATCAGCAGATCCCGGTCCGAGCGGGCCGCCACCACCTCGAACCCCAGGGCCGCGAGTTGCCGGGCCCGTGCCGGACTGCCCGCGTACACACCGGGGATGACGTCACGGGCCCGGCACGCGGAGACGACGGACTGCAACTCGCCCTTGTCGCCCGCGATGAGGGCGTCGAGAGGTGTGCCGAGCGACAGGGCGAGGTCGTAGGGTCCGACGAAGATCATGTCGACGCCCGGTGTCGCGGCGATCTCGTCGACGTGGTCGAGTCCGGCCCGGGTCTCGACCATGACACCGCACACCACCTGGCGGTTGGCCTCCTCGACCCCGACCTCCGCGCGTCCCCAGTACGGGGCGAACGGCCCCCAACTGCGGCTGCCGACCGGGGGATACCGTACGGCGGCTGCCGCGCGAGCGGCCGTCTCCGCGCTCTCGATCATGGGGACGACGACGCCTCGCGCCCCGGCGTCGAGCGCACGGCCGATCTCGCCGGCGTCGAGAGAGCGCACGCGCACCAGGACGTCGGCCGCGGTGACGGCGTGCAGCGTGTCGCGGATCGACCGGTCGTCGTAGAAGCCGTGTTGGGCGTCGAGACCGATCCACCCGGGGCTGCCGTGGCTGACGGCCTCCGCCGCTGCGGCTCCCAGGAGTGACCACACCCCCGTGCCCGACACCGGGGCCCACGTCGTCATTCGCGTCACGCCTGCGTCTCCTCGTGTGCGATGTGCTGGTTCGAACCCGAACCCGAACCCGAACCCGAACCCGAACCCGAATCCGAATCCGAACCCGAACCCGGCTCAGCGGAACCGGTGATCACGTCCACCGCGTGGCGCCGGTGCCGGGCGAAGAGTTCGAGGGCGGTGTCGGTGTCGCGGGCGCGCAACGCGGCGAGAAGTTCCCGGTGTTCGCGCGGGATGCGGTCGAGATAGCCCCGGGTGCTGCGGCCGATCCGGGTCAGCAGGAACAGGTGCACCTGGCAGCGGATGCCGTCCCATGCCTCGGCGAGGCGCCGGTGTCCCGTGGCGGCGAACACCGCGTCGTGGAAGGCGATGTCGCAGCGCACCATCTCGTGCGCGCCAGCGGCCCGTTCCATCATGTCGGCCGTCTTCGCGATCGACGCGAGGTCCTCGTCGGAGGCCCGTGCGATCACCTCGCGGACGGCGAGGTCCTCCAGCGCACCGCGCAGACTGTCCAACTCGGCCACGTCGTCGGGGGTCAGCGACGTCACCGTCGTCCCGCGGTGCCAGGCACAGTGGACCAGCCCCTGCCGTTCCAGCAGCCGAAGGGCCTCACGCACCGGGCCCCGGCTGACGTCCATGTCACCGGACAGCTCCACCTCGCGCAGCTGCGCGCCGGGAGCGTACGTCCCGTCGAAGACGGCCTCCCGGATCCGGTCGGCGACCTCGTCGGCCAGACCCCGGCGCCGGGCGGGAGCCACCCGGCCCCGTTCGCTCATCGTCTGCACCCCCTGACGCCTCCAAATGTAGGAATGTTAACATTCACCTCGCTCTCAACACAGTGACTCCTACGACCAGGAGGGCGGTCCCGTGAGCGAACTCGACTCCCCGATCCCGCGGTTCCATCTCGCCATGCCGGTCGACGACCTGGCCGCCGCCCGCCGGTTCTACGGCGAGGTGCTGGGCCTGGAGCAGGGCCGCAGCGCGGACACCTGGGTGGACTGGAATCTGCACGGCCACCAGTTCGTCACCCACCTCGCCCCGGAGCGTGGACAGCGCATCCACAACCCGGTCGACGGCCACGACGTCCCGGTGCCGCATTTCGGGCTGATCCTGACGGTCGACGCATTCCACCGACTCGCCGACCGTCTGCGTGCGGCGCGCGTCGAGTTCGTCATCGAGCCCTACGTCCGCTTCGAGGGTCAGAAGGGCGAGCAGTGGACGATGTTCCTCCACGACCCGGCCGGCAACGCCCTGGAGTTCAAGGCGTTCGCCGACGACTCACAGGTCTTTGCGGCCTGACCAGCGCGACAGTGCGGTTCGCCCGCCGCTCCAACGGCGGGCGAACCGCACCCCTTTGACGGATCCTCACGGATCAGCGAAGGACACTCGGCGCGGCGCGGGGAGGCGTTCGCCGAGTCCGGGCGGGTGTCAGGCGCACCCGGCCGGAGTGGCCCGCGAGGCGTCGGAGATCAGCGCCTGCTGGGCCGCCTTGAGCCGTTTGACGTCGGGCTTGACGACCTTGCGGTCGTACGTCAGCAGGCCGTTGAGCTCACCTTCGACATCCGAGATCTGGGTGTAGACCGCGCCGTTGCCGCCCTTGCAGGCGAGCGCGTGGACCTCGTCGAGCTTGGCGAGGTAGTCGTCGGTGTAGGTGGCCGGGTCGACGTCGACGTAGGACTGCTGGACCGACCAGGCATGTCCCGGCACCGCGAGCCCGAGACCGCCGTACTCACCGCTGACCAGGGCGCGTTGACCGTCCGGCTGCGGCGGCAGGGCGGGACTGGGGTAGCCGTGTTCGTCCATGATGTCGCCGGTGCCGCCGTCGGCCCCGAGGTTGAGCCCGGACATGGAGTTGACCAGCCGGGTCGGGTCCCAGGACTTGGCCTGGTCGGCGATGCGGGCCATGTCGTACTGGCCCCAGCCCTCGTTGAAGGTGACCCACATGATGACGGACGGGCTGCTGATGTGCTCGTCGATCATCTGCTTCATCTCGCGCTCGTACTCGGCGCGCGCGGCGGTGGACGGGTTCACTCCGGCGGTCATCGCCGGCATGTCCTGCCACACCATCAGGCCCAGTCGGTCGGCCCAGTAGAACCAGCGGTCGGGTTCCACCTTGATGTGCTTGCGCACCGAGTTGAAGCCCATGTTCTTGTGCATCTTCAGGTCGTACGCGAGCGCCTCGTCGGTCGGCGCCGTGTACAGGCCGTCCGGCCAGAAGCCCTGGTCGAGCGTGGCCATCATGAAGATCGGCTTGCCGTTCAGGACGGTGCGCGGAACGCCGTCGATCTTCTCGACCTTGATCGACCGCATGCCGAAGTAGCTGCCGACACGGTCGGATCCGACGCTCACCTTGAGGTTGTAGAGGTAGGGGTCGTCGGGCGACCACAGGTGCGGCTTGCGGAGGTGCAGGGTCAGGGCCTTGCCGCTGCGGCCGGTGACCGTGGCGACCTTGCGCTTGCCCTCGTAGGCCGTCGCCGTGACCGGCACTCCGTCGCGTACGCCCTGCGGTTCGACGGTGAGTGTGCCGTCGTCCACGTTCGGGGTGAGCTTGAGCTGGTCGACGTGGTCGGCCGCTACCGGCTCCATCCACACCGTCTGCCAGATGCCCGAGGTCGGCGTGTACCAGATGCCGCTGGGGTCCAGGCGCTGCTTGCCGACCGGCGGGTTCTCGCCGTTCGCCGCGTCGGTGGGATCGTAGACGCCGACGATCAGTTCCTGGGTGCGGCCCGGCTTCAGCGCGTCCGTGATGTCGGCGCTGAACTTGTCGTAGCCGCCCTGGTGTTCGGCCACCTTGGTGCCGTTGACGTACACCTCGGCCTTCCAGTCGACCGCGCCGAAGTTGAGCTGCAGCCGCTTGCCGGAGCCGACCTTCCAGCCGGCCGGCACGGTGAAGGTGCGCCGGTACCACATGCGGTCCTCGTGCCGCTCCAGACCCGACAGCTGCGACTCGACGGGGTAGGGGACGAGGATCTTCTCGCCGAGGTTCTTGCCCACCGGCGGCTGCTCTCCCGCCTTGGCGGCGGCGAACTGCCAGGACCCGTTGAGGTTCTTCCACGAGTCACGGGTCAACTGCGGCCGCGGGTACTCGGGGTGGGCGTTGGAGGGCGAGACGTCGTCGGCCCACTTGGTGCTGAGTTCGTATGTGGACTTGTTGGCGCCGCTGCTCCAGAAGGAGCTGACAACGTTGCCGTCCGTGCCGGTCAGACCGCCCTTGCCGTCGTAGCGGACGTCGGCGAGGCCGGACGCGGTGCCGGACTTGTTGCCGACGACGGGCTCCTTCAGCGAGACCAGCAGCCTGTGCGGGTCGGCGGAGTCCAGCCGGGCCGTGCCCAGGGGCCAGGTGGCGCCCCCGATCACCGCGTCGAGGTGGTCGGTGAGACCGGCCGGCGGTGCGGCGAGCGGCTGCGCGAACTCCATCGCGAGCGTACGGCCGCCGGCCTGGACGTCCGTGGAGATGGCGCCGTCGTAGTCGTAGCCGTCCGGCAGACGGAACGCGGACTGCGGTACGGCGGTCTTACTGCCGCCCGGCGGGGTCCAGCGCAGATGGAGGTTGGAGCCTCCGTAGTGCTCGAAGTACTCGACCTTGATGTCGTAGGCCTTGCCCGCGGTCAACTCGACGGGCTGGCCGGTCTGTTCGGTGTCCCAGTCGTCGACCCAGTGGTCGATGACCAGCTTCCCGTCGACCCACAGCCGGAAGCCGTTGTCACCGATGATCGAGAAGGTGGTGTTCCCGGTCTTCTCCGGGACGACCTTTCCGGTCCAGCGGACGCTCACGTCGTCCGCCTGCCCGGTGGCGAAGTTCAGTCGTGGTTCGAGGGTGTCGAAGTCCAGGTTGGGGTCGAACCCGGTGGCCTTGAGCTCGTGAAAATCGAAGGCGCCGGGTGCCGACTGCGTGTAGTACTCGCCCTTGAGGCCATGGACCTCGACGGGATCGTCTGCCGCACTCGCGGCAGGCGTCACGGCAAGGCCCGCGGCACCGAGGGCCGCGGCCACGAGCAGGGCGAGGCGTTGGCGGATCGGTCTGATGCGCACGAATCCTCCTTGGCTGAGGAAGGGTGGCGGCTCGCTGCTTCAGTCTGTACAACGTTGGAAGGAACGGCAGTTGGCATAAGAGCACGGCTCCCGGCCTCTGTCCAGGGGCATGACAAATCCCTGAGGATGAGGCACCCATCGATGCTGAGGAGATCCCTTGCGGGCCAGCCTGAAGGACGTGGCGGAACGCGCGGGCGTTTCGATCAAGACCGTGTCCAACGTTGTGAACAACTATCCGCACGTCACCCCGGCCATGCGGGCCCGGGTGCAGGCGGCGATCGACGAGCTCGGCTACCGGCCCAATCTGACCGCGCGGCATCTGCGCAAGGGCCGGACGGGGATCATCGCGCTGGCCGTGCCCGAACTCGGCAACCCCTATTTCGCCGAGCTGGCCGGCGCCGTGATCGACGCGGCCGCCGAGCACGAGTTCACCGTCCTGCTCGACCACACCCGCGGCGACCGCGAGCAGGAGATCCTGGTCAGCCAGGGGTTCCGGGGCCGGGTCATCGACGGGCTGATCCTGAGCCCGCTGGCCCTGGAGGCCGAGGATCTGCAGGGCCGGTCCGACGACGTACCGCTGGTGCTGCTCGGCGAGCGGGAGTACGACCTGCCCTTCGACCACATCGCGATCGACAACGTGGCCGCGGCCCGGTGCGCGGTGCGGCATCTGCTCGGGCGCGGCCGGACCCGCATCGCCTACCTCGGTGTGCGCACCGACTCCGTGAACCGGCCCGCCCACCTGCGACTGGACGGCTGGCGCGAGGAGTTGGCGGCGGCCGGTGTGCCCGCGCCGGACAGCCTGGTGGTCCCGGTCGGCGGGTGGGACCGGGACGACGGGGCGCGTGCGATGGCCGAGCTGCTGGACTCCGGCGTGCGCCCGGACGCCGTCTTCGCGTTCAACGACCTGATCGCGATCGGGGCGATGCGGGTGCTGCACGAGCGAGGGCTCCGGGTGCCCTGGGACGTGGCGGTGGTGGGGTTCGACGACATCGCCGAGGGGCGGTTCGGCGCCGTCACCCTGACCACGGTCTCCCCGGACAAGCACGCCATCGCCAAGATGGCCGTCGCCTCGCTGCTGCGCAGCCTGTCGGGCCGCGAGGAGCCCGGCGGACGCGAACTCACCGCGAAGTTCGAGCTCGTGGAGCGCGAGAGCACCCTGGGCCGCCGCTGACGAGATTTCGGACGGAGGTCTTTACACGGGTCTTTCAACGATGTAAAAACCTCCTCTGAACGACGTGCCACACCGAGTTGACCGCAAGAGCCAGCCTCCCCGAGAGCGCTCTCAGCTCCGGGGCCGCGCCGTTTGGGGACACCCATGAAGCCCATCGCAGTTGTCCGTCGCACCTCCGCAAGACACCTCCTCGCCGCCGGCCTCGTGACGAGCCTCGCGCTCGCGACCGGATGCACCAAGTCCGAGGACGACTCGGACAACAAGCCCTCCGCCTCGCAGCAGGACGACGCCGGCCAGGTGGTGGCCTCGCCCGCCGCCGGCTCCGGACCGACCTGCACCATCGACGCCTACGGCGGCCAGAAGCTCGACCTCAAGGGCGCCACCGTCGGCTTCTCCCAGTCCGAGAAGGAAGCCAACCCCTTCCGGATCGCGGAGACCGCCTCCATCAAGGCCGAGGCCAAGAAGCGGGGCATCAAGCTGCTCACCGCCAATGCCCAGTCGCAGTTCTCCAAGCAGATCAGCGACGTCCAGGACCTGATCGCGAAGGGCGCGAACCTGCTGGTCATCGCCCCACTCAACTCCGACGGCTGGGAGCCGGTGCTGCGCACCGCCGCCGCCAAGCACATCCCGATCGTCACGATCGACCGCAAGATCAACGCGACCGCCTGCAAGGACTACGTCAGCTTCATCGGCTCCGACTTCGTCGAGCAGGGCAAGCGGGCCGCGGACCAGATGATCGAGGCGACCGGCGGCAACGGCGAGATCGCCATCCTGCTCGGCGCGGCCGGCAACAACGTGACCACCGAGCGCACCAAGGGCTTCGAGGACCGCATCAAGGAGAAGGCCCCCGGCCTGAAGATCGTCTTCAAGCAGACCGGTGACTTCGCCCGGGAGAAGGGCCAGTCGGTCACCGAGAACCTCATCCAGTCCAAGCCCGGCATCACCGGCATCTACGCCGAGAACGACGAGATGGGCATCGGCGCCGTCAACGCCCTCAAGGGCGCGGGCAAGAAGCCCGGCGACGTCAAGATCGTCACCGTCGACGGCACCCGCAACGCCGTGCAGCAGATCGTGGACGGCTGGATCTCCGGCGTCATCGAGTCCAACCCGCGCTTCGGACCGCTCGCCTTCCAGACCCTCGACACCTTCACCAAGGGCGACAAGGTCAGCCAGGACATCGTTATCAAGGACAGCTCCTACTCCAAGAGCAACGCCCAGTCGGACCTGAACAAGGCCTACTGACGTGCTCTCGGTCAGCCACCTGTCCAAGACCTTCCCCGGCGTGCGCGCCCTGTCCGACGTGGACTTCACCGCGCGCGCCGGGGAGGTGCACGCACTCGTCGGCGAGAACGGCGCGGGCAAGTCGACCCTCATCAAGGTGCTCACCGGCGTGTACCGGCCCGACGCCGGCGAGGTGACGTACGACGGCGAACCGGTGCGCTTCAGCACGCCGTTGCAGGCCCAGCAGGCGGGCATCTCCACCATCTACCAGGAGGTCAACCTCGTCCCGCTGATGAGCGTGGCGCGCAATCTCTTCCTCGGCCGCGAACCGCTCGGCCGGCTGGGCCTGATCGACTTCCGGCGCATGCACCGCGAGGCCGACGAGGCCCTGCGCGGCCTCGGTATCCGCGTCGACGTGCGCAGGCCGCTGCGCGAACTCGGCGTCGGCGCACAGCAGATGGTCGCCCTCGCCCGCGCCGTCGCCGTCGACGCCCGCGTCGTCATCATGGACGAGCCCACCTCGTCCCTCGAACCACGCGAGGTCAAGACCCTCTTCGGGGTGATCCGCATGCTGCGCGAGCGCGGTGTGGCGGTCGTCTACGTCAGCCATCGCATGGACGAGCTGTACGAGATCTGCGACACCGTCACCGTGCTGCGCGACGGACGCGTGGTGCACACCGGCCCGCTCGCCGACCTCGACCGGCTGCGGCTGGTGGCCATGATGCTCGGCCGTGAGATCGGCGAGGTGCGCGAGGAGGGCATGACCAAGTTCACCGGTTCGCACGACACCGAGGCCGAACCGATCCTGCGCGCCGAGGGACTGACGGTCAGTCACCGGCTGAGCGACGTGTCCCTCGCGGTGCGGCCCGGCGAGGTCGTCGGCCTCGGTGGACTGCTCGGCTCAGGGCGCAGCGAGACCGCGAAGGCCATCGCGGGAGCGCTGCCCACCGACGCCGGACGGGTCGTCGTCGCCGGCGTACCGGTGCGGTCGGGCTCCACCGCCGCGGCGATCCGCGCCGGCATCAGCCTGCTGCCCGAGGACCGCAAGGCCGAGGGCATCGTGCCCGGACTGTCCGTGCGCGAGAACATCGCGCTCGCCGCCCTGCCCGCGCTGTCCCGCTTCGGCCTCGTCGACGACACCCGCGTCGACCGCATCGTGGAGACCTTCATGAAGCGGCTGCGCATCAAGGCCGCAGGACCGCACCAGAAGGTCGGCGAACTCTCCGGCGGCAACCAGCAGAAGGTCCTGCTGGCCCGCTGGCTCGCCCTGCACCCCAAGGTGCTGCTGCTCGACGAGCCGACCCGCGGCATCGACGTCGGCGCCAAGGCGGAGGTGCAGGCCCTCATCGACGAACTCGCCGACGACGGTCTGGCCGTGCTGCTGATCTCCTCCGACACCGAGGAGCTGATCGAGGGCAGCGACCGCGTGGTGGTCCTCAAGGACGGTGTCGTCGTGCGCGAACTGACCGGCGACGCCGTCACCGAAGACGCCCTGATGCGCGCCATCGCGGCCGTACCCGCTGGAGGGAGCGATGACTGAACTCGCCCTGTCGCGCGGCTCGTTGGACCGCGACCGGCTCCTGCGCCTGCTCCAGGACTACGGCGTCTACGCCGGCGTCCTGGTGCTGCTGCTCTTCAACTTCGCCTTCACCCCGCACTTCGCCTCCGCGGAGAACTTCCGCACCCAGGCCGTCCAGGTCGCCCCCGTCCTGATCGTCGCGCTCGGCATGGCCCTGGCGATCGGCACCGAGGGCGTCGACCTGTCGGTCGGCTCGGTGATGGCCCTGTCCACCTCCCTGCTCTCGCTCTACCTCGGCTACGGCCCCTGGATCGCGGCCCTGACCGCGGTGATCGGAGGCATCGTGGTCGGCGTCGCCAACGGCGCCCTCATCGCCTTCGTCGGCGTCCAGCCCATCGTCGCCACTCTCGCCCTGATGGTCGCCGGACGCGGACTGGCCCTCGTCCTGCTGCCCCAGCTCAAGGACGTCCGCGACCCCGGCCTGGCATCCCTCGGGTCCGGCGACGTCCTCGGTGTGCCGTACCTGGTCCTCATCGCGGCGGTGCTCGCCGTGCTCGTGGCCTTCGTGATGCGCCGCACCACCTTCGGCCGGCAGGTCCTGGCCATCGGCGACAGCCGCCCGGCGGCCCGGCTCGCCGGACTCCCGGTGCGCCGGGTCCTGATCGTGGTCTACGTCTGCTCCGGCGCCCTCGCCGCGATCGCGGGCGTACTCGCCACCGCCCGCCTCACCGCCAGCGACCCCACCTCGCTGGGCAACCTGATGGAGCTCTCCGCCATCACCGCCGTCGTCGTCGGCGGCACCCCGCTCAGCGGCGGGCGGGTGCGCATCGGTGGCACCGTCGCGGGCGCCGTGCTCATCCAGCTGCTCACGACCACGCTCATCAAGCACGATCTGCCGCCGTCGTGGACCCAGATCGCCCAGGCCGTGGTGATCGTCCTCGCCGTCTACGCGGCCCGGGAACGAGGCAGGCGATGACCACGCAGACCGAAGAGGCCGGCATGCCGGCGGACACCGCGAGCCCCAAGGACGACGACGCCGGGCGCACCAACCGCTCCGAGCGGCTGAGCGCGCTCGCACAGCAACACGGCGCCCTGGTCACCCTCGTGATCGCCATGGCCGTGGCGTCGCTGAGCTTCGACACCTTCCTGACCGGCGACAACCTCGAGAACATGGCGCTGTCCTCGGCGTTCCTCGCCGTGGTCGCCCTCGGCATGACTTTCGTGATCGTCACCGGCGGCATCGACCTGTCGGTCGGCTCGCTGTTCGCCCTCGGCGGTGTCCTCGCGGCCTGGGGCTCGCAGTACGGCACCGCGGTGGCCCTGTTGCTGCCGCTGGCCGTGTGCGGGCTGATCGGCCTGGTCAACGGGCTGCTCATCGCACGCGTCCGGCTGGCGCCGTTCATCGTCACCCTCGCGGCGATGCTGGGCGCCCGCGGCATCCTGCTGGCCATCACCGACGAGGGCTCGAAGACCTACCTCGTCGACAAGGACTCCTTCTTCGCCACCCTCGGGCAGGGCTCACTGCTCGGCATCGGTGTGCCGGTGTGGATCACCATGGCGCTGTTCGTGCTCGGCGCCGTCGTGCTGCGCGGCACCCGGTTCGGACAGTACGTCTACGCCGTCGGCGGCAACGAGGACGCGGGAGCCCTGATGGGCGCCCCCGTGGCCCGTACGAAGATCTCCGTCTACACGCTCTCGGGCCTGTGCGCCGGACTCGCCGGCGCGCTCAACGCGGCCTGGCTGGTGTCCGGCGTGACGATCCTCGGCAGCGGTATGGAACTGGAGGCGATCTCCGCCGTCGTCATCGGCGGCACGCTGCTCAGCGGCGGTTTCGGCTTCATCAGCGGCTCCCTCGTCGGAGTGCTGCTGCTGAAGGTCATCCAGAATGTGATCAACCAGATCGGCTCGCTCGACTCGGCCTATCAACAGGTCGTCAGCGGGGCGTTCTTGGCCTTGGTGGTCATTGCCCAGACATGGCTGGGCCGGAGACGGAGAGTGCTGTGAGACCTTTCTCGTCCAGATCCCGCCGAACGGCGGCTGTCGTCGCGGTCGGTGCGGTGATGGGGCTGAGCCTGGCGGACCCGGGCGTCGCGACGGCGGGCACCGCACACCAGCGGCCCCACCCCGCCACCGTGACCGTCGAGGACGCCCGGTTCGAGGTCCTGTCACCGACGTTGATCCGGACCGAATACGCCGGGGACGGGCACTTCGAGGACCGGCCCACCTTCAACGCGGTCGGCCGGGACTCCTTCACACCGCCCCACTACACCTCGTCGGTCGACGACGGCGTCCTGACCATCACCACCAGCGCCATGACCCTGCGCTACCGCGTGGGCTCGGGGCCCTTCGACGCCGACAATCTGACGACCTCCCTCAAGGCGGGGCAGACGCCGGTGCTCGCCGCGCCCTGGCAGCACGACGTCTGCGCCGTCGGCGCCCTGTGCGAGGCGGAGGACCAGCGTTACGACGGACCCGGTCTGGCCACGGACCACGGCGGGTTCACCGGGAAGGGCTTCCTCGCCGGCTTCGAGGTCGACAACAACTCCCTTGCCGCCGACGTCCGGACGACGTCCGCCGGCACCTATGATCTCGCGGTGCGCTACGCCAACGCCGTCGGCGCCGACGGCAAGCACGAGGCGCGCACCCTCAGCCTCGACGTCGACGGCGGCGCCGACAAGACGTTCACGCTTCCCGCGACGGCCGACTGGGACACCTGGGGCGTGGCCCGGCTGCCGCTGACCCTCGGCGCCGGTCCGCACACCGTCAGGCTGGACCGCGCCGCCGGCGACTCCGGCCAGGTCAACATCGACAGCCTCGCGCTGCTCAACTCCGGCGCCGACTACCCCTCCCGGGCCAAGAGCACGGTCAACGGCTGCCGTTTCGGCACCAGTTGCGAGGCCGAGGACGCCCTCCTGTCCGGCTCCGCGACCATCGCCACCGACCACAAGAACCACGCCGGCTACGGCTTCACCGCCGAACTCAACCAGGGCTCCAGCGTCTCGGACCGGATCACCGGCATACCCGCCGACGGCACCTACCTGCTGAACCTGCGCTACGCCAACGGCACCGGCAGCGACGGCCTGCACCAGCCGCGGACGGTCGAGGTCGCCACCGGCAGCGGGGCCTCCCGCACCCTCACGCTCCCGGCCACGGACAACTGGGACACCTGGCAATCGGCCTCCATACCCGTCCAGTTGAAGGCGGGCACCGACCAGGTCACCCTGAACTGCCCGGAGGCCGGCAGCTGTCACGTCAACGTCGACACCCTGGCGCTCGGCCGCGAGGGCGATCCCGCCCCCGCACCCCACCTCGCCCTGGGCGGCTACCGCCGCAGCCTCGACGGACTCAACGGCGACAACGACCCCACGCCCTGGACCACACCCGGTCTGCTGCACCGCGACGGCTGGTACCTGCTCGACGACACCGCCTCCGCCATCTACGACTCCGCCGCCAAGAAGGCCACGGCACGCCCCTCACACGACGGCAAGCCCTACCAGGACGGCTACCTCTTCGGCTTCGGACACGACTACCAGCAGGGCCTGTCCGACCTCTCCACCCTGACCGGACCCTCCCAGCTGCTGCCCCGCTGGGCCTACGGCGTCTGGTACTCCGAGTACATCGACCGCACCGCGAGCGACTACGAGAACACGATCCTGCCCGCGTTCCGCGCCGCGGACGTACCCCTGGACGTACTCGTCACGGACACCGACTTCAAGTCGCCCAACACCTGGAGCGGCTGGAACTTCGACCCGGCCAAGTTCCCCGACCCCAAGGCCTTCTTCGACTGGTCCACCAGCCAGGGCTTGCACAACACCCTGAACGTGCATCCGAGCATCCTCGGCACCGACCCGCAGTTCGCCAAGGCCCAGAGCACGGCCAAGGGCAAGCTGCGCAAGGGCGGTTGCGCGGGAGGCGCGGGCTCGGACTGCTACACCTTCGACTTCGGCGACCCCGACCAGCTCAAGGCCTACCTCGACCTGCACCGTCCGATGGACGCGGCCGGCAACGACTTCTGGTGGCTCGACTGGTGCTGCGACGCCTCCCGCTCCTCGCAGGCGGGCGTCACCCCGGACGCGTGGATCAACCAGAAGTACGCCGAGCTCACCTCCGAGACCAGCGACCGCGCCTTCGTCCTGTCCCGCGCCTACGGATCCCTGCAGGCCGGCGGCTACAGCGGCGGCGTGGGGCTGCCCACCGGCCCGTGGGCCGACAAGCGCAGCACCCTCCACTTCTCCGGCGACACGACCTCCAACTGGGGCACGCTGCACGCCGAGATCGGCTACACGCCGGGGGAGTCCGCCGCCACCGGCCTGTCCAACGTCAGCCATGACATCGGCGGCCACAACGACGGATACGGCATCCCGGGCGCGGAGACGTACACCTCCGGCGGGCAGACCCACCGCACCACCAAGCTGCCCGACGACCTGTACGCCCGCTGGGTGCAGCTCGGCACCTTCCAGCCCATCGACCGGCTGCACAGCAACCACAGCGACCGGCTGCCGTGGCAGTACGGCGCCGACGCGCAGAAGTCCGCCGAGAAGTTCCTCCGGCTGCGCGAGGCGCTCGTGCCGTACACCTACACGCTGGCGCAGCAGGCCAACACGACCGGTACACCCATCGTCCGGCCGCTGTACCTGCAGTATCCGGAGGAGGAGGCCGCCTACACCAAGGCGGACGACGAGTACCTCTACGGCCCCGACATGCTGGTCGCCCCGGTCACCGAGCCCGGTACCAGCGCCACCACGTCGGTGTGGTTCCCGCCGGGCCAGTGGACGGACTACTTCACCGGCCGCACCTACACCGCCCCCGCCGGCGGCGCCACGCACGACGTCACCACCACACTGGACACCATGCCGGTCTTCGTCCGAGCGGGCGGCATCGTCACCACGCGATCCGACAATGTGGCCAGTGACGCGAAGAGCCCCCTCGACAAGGTCACCGTCACGGTGGCCCCGGGAGCCTCCGGCACCTTCTCCCTCTACGAGGACGACGGCGTCAGCTCCCACACCTCCGGCCGTACGGCCACCACCCGCATCCGCTACACCGAACACAAGGACACACACCTGCTGCAGATCGCACCCACCAAGGGATCCTTCCGGGGACAGGTCAACCGCCGCACCTGGACGGTCTCCTTCCTCGGCGTGGATCAGGCTCCGAAGCAAGTACACGCCGGCGACCGCAAGTTGACGGCCTCCGCCTGGCACTACGACACCACCACGCACACCCTCCGCATCACCTTGCCGTCGCACAGCATCCACAGTGCGGTGAGCATCCGGTACCAGTAGCAGCTGCGCTGAAGGGGCCCGCGCGTCGACGAACGCACGGGCCCCTTCGCCACGTTGCACGGAGCTACGTTGTACGAATGACGGACTCCCTGCCGCCCGGCGGCGCCGTTTTCGGGACGGACGAGCTCAACGCCCGGTGGGCGAGGGCGTGGCGTCCGGAGCAGGTCACGGAGCGACTGGACGGGGTCCGGGCACCGTGGTGCGTCGCGGCGGGATGGGCGCTTGACCTCTTCCGCGGGGAACAGACCCGGCCGCACGGTGATCTGGAGATCGCGGTGCCCTCGACGACCTTCCCGGAAGTGCGGGACCGCTTCCCGGAGTACGTGTGGGACGCGGTCGGTTCGGGCCGGGTCTGGGCCGCGGCGGGGCCCGAGGCGCTGGCCGCCACGCATCAGACCTGGCTCCGGGACCCGGCCACGGAACGTTTCCTGTTCGACGTCTTCCGCGAGCCGCACGAGGGGAGCACGTGGATCTGCCGCCGGGACGCGAGCCTGCGGCTGCCGTACGACTCCGTCATCGCGTGGACGCCGGACGGAATCCCCTACCTGGTACCGGAGTTGGTCCTGCTGTTCAAGGCGAAGGACGCGCGTCCCAAGGACGAGGCGGACTTCGAGGGGACGCTGCCGCGGCTGAGCGAGGCGCGCCGGGACCGGCTGGGCGGGTGGCTGGAGCGTGTGCACCCCGGGCATCCGTGGTCGGCGAGGCTGCGGGCGTAGGGCGCCTGCGGGCCCTCCGACGGTCCAGTACGTCGTCCGATCCCGTGATCGAGTGCCGCTCACTCATGGGCGCTGCGTACCGGACCGCCGGCTGGGGGACCGGCGTGATTTTTGCACAGTGCAACTGGGGGTCGCCACCCGGTGGGTGTTGCACGATGCCATGGTCATGAAAAGGAAAACCTGTTCCCATCATGCGAGTGAGCAGCGACTTCGGCACGGTAGAAAGGACATATGCCGGAGCACGAGAGCCCCGCGGGGGCCATGGACGACGTCGACGCGGTCACCCGGGCGGTCCTGACCGCCTCCCGCCTGCTGGTGGCCGTCTCCGCCCGCTCGCTCGCCGAGTACGAGGACCGGGTGACACTGCCGCAGCTCCGGATGCTGGTCGTACTGGAGACCCGGGGCGCCACCAAACTGGTCACCCTCGCCGACCTGCTCCAGGTGGCCCCGTCGACGGCGATGCGGATGGTCGACCGGCTGATCGCGGCCGGGCTCGCCGACCGGCAGACCAACCCCGAGAACCGCCGCGAGACCCTGCTGCAGCTCACCGACGAGGGCCGGCGTACCGTCGCGCATGTCACGGCCCGCCGCCGCACGGAGATCGCCACCATCGTCGAACGCCTCACTCCCACCCAGCGCCTCGCGCTCATCGAAGCCCTCAACGCCTTCAACCGGGCCGGAGGCGAACCCCCGGCCTCGGCCGCGGACGGCCCGGAGCCGCACCCGCTCGACCCGGCCGCGGACGGCGTGGTGGCGCACGACGCCTGACCTTCCGACTCCAGTACGGAAAGCCCCTTTGACGGCCCTTCAACCAGGCCCGGCAGATTTTGCATAATGCAAGGCACTGGCGGGCGCCGCACGAGCGGTGACCGAAGGACCGGAAAGGACACGGGGCGTGGCACGCATGCACCGAAGACGACAGCCCTGGTCCTCTCACGAGCCCCATCTCATGGGGCACCTGCGCGCCGCTGTCTGGGGTCCCGCGGAGTTCGTCGGTCTGCCGCCCTGGTGGCTCGTGGCGGAGGGGCTGCTCGTGGGACTCCTGGGAGCCGGCGCGATCATCGGCACGACGCTGTACGGCGCCTGGACGGGCCGCCCGGCCCTGGCCGACGGCGAGTCGGGCCTCGTCTGCGCGGCAGCCGTTGCCCTCTATGTGTCCCTGATGGGGGCCGGGCGTGCCCTGGTCGGCATCGTCGCGCTGCTCGGCGTGTGCCTGGCCCTGCAGACACCGCAGGCCGCGGCGGGTGTCGTGCTGGCTGAACGGGGTCGAGTGCAGTCCGTCGTGGTGACATCGGTCGAGGAGGGCCGGCTGGCGGACGGCGGCCGTGAGCGGTATCTCTGCACGGTCGCCGACGCCGACGGCATCCCGCTCAAGGTCCGCATCTGGCGCGGCTGCGGACGCGCGACCCGGCCCGGGGACGCGCTCTCGGTTCGCTACGACCCCCAAGGCCGGGTGCGTCCGCGCGGTGTGGAGACGGGAGCCGCCGCCCCGAAGCCGCTGCGTGATCTGGCGCCGTGGACCGCCGCGCTCGTCACGTCAAGCCTGATCGCCGTCGTGCGCTCCTTCCGGCTGTCCGGCCCTCCGGGACCCGAGGGCGAGGATGTGACGGGGCGTCGAGGTCACCCGACCGTCGCGGAACCGGACGGAGCGGCCGGCGCGGCCGGAGCGGCGGGCCCCGTGGGAATTCCGTCGGCCGAGACTCCGGGCGGCGGAGTGAGGACGACCATGGGCACGCCCGACTGAGGCACCGGTGGGGTGACCTGGTCGGACGGAAGCTTCTGCGGGTTCGTCTGCTGGGCGTTGACCTGGTCGAAGTTGACCAGCCCGGAGCCCTCCATCTGTGTGATGTGGTCCAGGACCACGTCGTTGGCCTGGTCCGCGAGTTGCCGTACGAGGGTGTTTCTGGTGGTGGAGCGGATCTTGGCGATGGTGCTGAAGATCGAACCGTGGGTGACGCGCAGGATGTTGGCGAGATCGGAGTCGAACTGCTTGCCGGTGTCCGACTGCAGGGTCACCAGAAAGCCCTGCTGCTGCGGCGAGGGCTGGTTGGGGATGGTGATGTTCAACTCGGGAGCGATCTTCCGGCAGCTGGCGTCGAGTGCGGCGTGCCCGATGATCAGGTGCCGTCCGGCCTCGCGTACGGCCTCGGTCGTGCCCTTCTTCACCGCCAGCTCGCCGGAGGGGAACTCCCACAGCCCGGCGGCCCGTACCGCCACCACGAAGTTGCGGTCGGCCTCGGTGAGCGGGCCGAAGCGGGTGTGGGCTATCACGCGGGCGCCGTCGCTGGACGTCTTCTGAACGCCGAGCAGGCTCGGGTACGCCAGGGCTGCGGCGGTCACGGCCAGGGCGCCGCCGACGAAGACGGATCCAAGGGTGATGCGGGACATGGGCGGGGCACCTCCGGTGCGGGCGGGCGCGGACACCAGGAGATACGTGCCAGAGCGTCCATTTACTCTTGCGGCCGGTAAAAATTGCACTGTGCCAACCCCGCCGCCCCGACGTCACCGATGGTTCAGCACGTTGATCACGCGGCCGTTGGGGTCACGCACGAAGAAGCGCCGCACCCCCCACTCCTCGTCCTGCAGGGAATGAACGATCTCCGCACCGCTCTCCCGCATCGCCGCATAGGCCGCATCCACGTCATCGACCTCCACACTCACGTCGGGCACGACCGGAGCGGTCCTGTCCTCGCTCATGACACTGACCTGCGCCATCGGACTGGACGGCGAGGCAAGCGTCATGATCCACCCGAGATCCATGACTTCCCGAAACCCGAGCAGCCCATAGAACTCCCGACTCTCCTGCGCAGCCTCCGACCGAATAACAGGCATGACACGACGAACAGCCATCAACAACTCCCCACGCGAACAGCCACAAATCCCTGACGCTCCAGACGTACTACGCCCCGTCCGCCGATGCACGCGCATTCGCCCTGCGCACCGGCTTTCGTACTTTTTACGCATGTTGCTCACTTCCTAAGCCAATTAGCGTGCCGAGGATGGGAATTGCGTTACTTCGGGCCACTCTGCGCATAGCTGCTGTCGTCGGCCTCGTCCTGGCATTGACCGACCCGGCTGTGGCGTCATCGGCGTCGGGATCGGGGCACCCGGCGAAGTTGCCGTCGTGGCGTTTCGTGCACACCGCGACGACAAACACACTGATCGCCGTTGACGCCGTGGACCGCTCTTCGGTCTGGGCGGTTGGAGGCGGGTTCCAGGGGGAGGTCGGGGGTGCCGTGGTGCGGACCGTCGACGGTGGTCGCACATGGGAGGACGTGACGCCTCCGGGAGGCGCGCGCGATGAGTTCCGGGACGTCGAGGCCTTCGACCGCGATCACGCGCTCGTGCTGGCCCTCAGCGATGAGGCAGCCGGCATACCCGCGCGCATCTACCGGACCGCTGACGGTGGAGCAAGCTGGCGGCAGGTGTTCCGCGCCGCGGATCCCCACACCTTCTTTGCCTGCATGGCCTTCTTCGACCGCCGTCACGGTCTCGCCGTGGGTGACCCGACAGGCACCAGGTTCGCCCTGCTGAAAACCGCCGACGGCGGCCGCAGTTGGCACCCGGCGCCCACCTCCGAGCTGCCCGAAACCGCCCCGGGTTCGGGTGTTCTGGCAACCGGTACGTGCCTGGTCACAAAGGGGCGTCGCGACGCCTGGTTCGGAACGATCGGCGTCATCGGGAACGGGAACAACCCGCAGGTGTTCCACACACGGAACCGTGGACGGACCTGGACGGTGACCGATACACCGATTCCGGGCACGACATCCAACATCGCCTCTTTGTCCTTTCGGAGCCCTCATCGCGGCCTGGCGGTAGGGGGCAACTTCAGTCGAGCGGACAACGTCGATGTCGGCGCGGCGGCCCGCACACACGACGGCGGTGCCTCATGGAAGCCCGGTGGTACCCCGGCCGGCTTCAGGAACGGCGTCACGTGGATACCCGGTCGCAAGAACACCGCGATCGCGGTCGGTCCGGACGGAAGCGACGTCACGACCGACGGTGGACGGACGTGGTCGCGCTTCGACCGGAGTCTCCTCCTCGGCGTCGACTGCACGCGACACGGCGGCTGTTGGGCCGTGGGTGGTAACGGAAGGGCAGCTCGGCTGGCATTCTGGCATCCGTGAAGCGATCAACGGGGGACCGCAGGCGTGCAGCCCTGGCCGGACGGGCGTGGCCGGTCGGGGTCGTGGCAGTGACGACCGCCGGTCTGTTGCTGGGTGGCTGTGGTGCAGGTGGTTCCGATGTGGGGGTCGGGAGTCGGGAGGGTGAGTATCGGCGCGTCGTTGAGGATCCTCATCCCCGTCCGGCCGATGTCGTCGAGGCGGCTGGGGCGCCTCTTGGTGTGGTGCGTGCGGGGGACGGGGCGTTGCTGGTGACGTACTACGCCGGCAATGTCGAGGATGACGAGGGGCCGGCTGCCTTCGCCTGGCGGATCATTGGGCCCGATGGTCAGCTGGTTGCCGAGCATGCGGAACACGCGGACGCGGAGGCGACACCGCCCGTGTTCAAGGGCGTGCCCGGGGGCTTTGTGCGGGTGCCGTCAGGGGAGGGGGCTGCCGGAGCGTACCTCCTCGACGTGCACGGGAAGCGGCGCGAGGTCGTCAAGTCCCGCACCGCTCTTCGGGCCCGCCCCGGCGACCTCCTGGTCGCCGAGCCGGAACCCAACCTCATCTACCGTCCCGCCACCCGCACCGTGGCGACCCCGGCCGGAGTGCCCGACAACGCCATCCACCTCGCCGTCGACGAGCGGGGCACGGTCTGGAGCCTGGTACAGCACTTGAGTGACGATCCCGACCGAGTTGTACGGCAGCGCGACGGCCGCACTCTCGGTTCCGAGGCCGTTCCGAAGCCGTACGCCGGGGGAGTGCTCACCGCACGAGATGGTGTCGCGGCGCTGTCGCTCACCCGGGGCGAGGCCGTACGCGGGGTGATGGTGACGACGGACGGCGGCAGCCACTGGCGGACCGTCCTCGGCGGTGGCATCGCCTGGAGGGACTTCAGGCGTGGTCCGGAGTCGCTCGTCCTGGAACTCCTCGCGGACGGCCGGCTGCTGGTCGGCGAGGAAGGCGGCCGGTACTGGCTCGCCGACGACCCCACCGACCGCACCTTCCATGAACTCGATACGCCCGCCAGGTTCACCTCCCTGACCGTCGACGGCACGACGCTCTACGGCGTCGCCGACGCGACGACCGCGACGTACGACCTGGTGAAGGGCGAGGGACTGTGGATCTCTCGCGACGGTGGTCACGAGTGGCGGCACGTCATGTCGGCGGGCGAGGAGGGAGGCGGCCGGACCGCCTCCCCGGACCGCACCTAGAACCGCGCCGCTGCCGTCAACGCCTCCAGTGCGCTTGCCTGGGTGCGCCAGTCCCAGGTGTTGGGGCTCGTGCCCGACCAGCGCTGGCCGAGGCGGTTGAGGGAGTCCCGGTCGGTGGCCCAGACGGAGTCGGCCTGTTTCCTGACGTACGCCTTGTAGGTCGCGGACCCGGTGGCGTCGGCCAGGTCGGCGAAGTGGCGGATGAAGATGCCCTTGAACTGCTTCTGGTTGTCGTCGCAGGAGGCCGTGCTGATGTCGCACGACTCGGTGAGCACGCCGTCGCGGGTCAGTGCGGAGGACGACATCGCCGCGTCGGCCAGCCGCTTCGCCGTGTCCAGGTATCGCCCGCTGCCGGTCGAACGCCACAGCTGCGTGAACGCGCCGATGGCGAGGCCCTGGTTGTAACTCCACACCGTCTGCCCGTTGTTGGCGCAGCTCGCGGTCAGTCCGTCGTTGACCAGACCCGAGGAGTTGATCAGCCCACTGGCCAGATACCAGTCGGCTGCCGTGGTCGCCCGGCTGCCCCACACGGTGTCACCGGCGATCCGCTGGTGCAGCGAGGTGGTCAGCCACAGATACAGCCCGTTGGTCACGGCGTTCTTGTAGGTGCGCTCCCGGTTCCACCACACCCCGCCACCGCACGAGCCGGTGTCCCAGTAGTGGTGGACGTAGTCGGTGATGGTGACCGCCTCGTCCAGATAACGCTGCTCGCCCGTGTAGTCGTAGGCCGTCAGCCACGCCACCGCCCACCACGCCGCGTCGTCGATCGCACGGCTGATGAAGTGGCCCTCGATCGGGTCCGAACTGCGCCCGCCCGCCGGGAAGACGCCACGGTTCTGCTCGAAGGTACGGGCGATCGCCCAGTCGTAGTCGTGCCGTCCGCTCTGCTCGGCGAAGTCGATCAGCGCGGTGAGCGCGACGGCCGAGTTCCACCAACTGCTGCGCCACCAGCCCTCGTTGGTCTGGTACGACGCCATCAGCGCGTCTGCGCCCGCGCGCGCCCGGGTCGGTGCGGGCCGGACCCAGGCCGTGCAACTGCCCTCCTGGTGGGAGGCCTCACGCCCGCAGGCGCGTACCGCACCGCCGTAGAGCAGGCCGCGCGGGTCCCGGGTGGCGAACATGACGGTCCTGGTCGAGGAGGCTCCGGACGGCACGCTCGTACGGCCGAGGGACGAACCCTCGGGCCAGCTCGCGCCGTTGTCCCAGGACCGGTCGAGCCAGATCTCGTCGCCCGCGCCGCCGCCGGCGATGACGCCCCAGGCCGTGCCGCCCTGTTGGTCGACGTGCAGGCTGATGGTGCGTCCGTAGAGGGTCGTCGAGGGGACGGGGGTGTCGTCGCCCGCCGCGGTCGCGGGGTCGGCGCCGTCGCAGGACGTGCCGTCGCACACCTTCGGGTACACCCAGTCGGTGCAGGCGACGCCGGCGGCGTCACCGCAGGCGCGGACCCAGCCGCGGCGATGCCCGACCGGGTCGGTGATGTTGTACATGAGCGTGCGGGTGCCGGTCCAGGTGCTTGGGATGCTCGCCTTGCCGAGCAGCGGTTCCCAGGTGGCGCCACGGTCCCAGGACCGGTCCAGCCAGACCGAGTCGCCGCTCACGCCGTCGTCGATGCTCGCCCAGGCCATGTCGTCCAAGTCGGAGACGTGCAGCCGCAGCGTGCGGCCGTTGATGTTCCTGCTGGGCACCGGGAAGGTGTCCTGCTGTGCCTTGGAGGGGTCCAGGGTGTCGCAGGCCAGGGCGCAGACCGCCGTGGCGGCATGGGAGGGAGTGGGGAGGGCGACCAGGCCGGTCAGGGCGAGGAGCAGGGCCAGGAGGCCGCCGATGGCGGGGTGGGTCCGCGCTGACATGACGTACCGCCTCTCTGTGAGGGCCGTGCGCGGAAAGAGGGGTCGGCGGCCGCCCGGGGAGGTGGGCGGCCGCCTGGTGGTGCGGTTGTTCCTCGACGTCTGCGCTCAGGGAGCCCAGGGCGCCGTGATCGCCCAGGTGGTGTCCGGGACGAAACTGGACGGGTTGTCCCAGGTGTGCGTGCCGCCCTGCTGCGCCAGCCAGAGTTCGGCGTTGATGTGCCGCAGGTACTGGCCAGGGAAGCCCGCGGCCGACAGCCGGATGCCGCCGTCGCCCTGCACCGGGCACCAGGTCGCATCCGCCTTGTACAGCGCGGAGTTGTCGTTCGCCTCGCGGCGGACGCGGAATTCGCGGTGGCGCAGGTATTCGCCGGGGTAGTTGCGGGACTCGAAGGAGTAGCAGAGCTTGTTGGCGAGTCCCTGCTTCACCTTCCAGGTGGCGTCCGCCTTCAGCAGGTCGGTGCTGCCGGAGTTCACGACCTCGGTGAAGCCGAGCCCGTCGTAGTGCCGGACGTAGCGGTCGGTGTAGCCCGGGGTGGTGACCCTAATCGAGACGTACTGCTCCAGCGGCAGCTTGACCGTCGGACCGACCGAGCGGGACGCCGCGATGAGTGCCTCGTTGGCGCTGCGGACGCGGGCCTCGTCGACCTTGACCACCTGGCGGTCGTAGGTCATCAGGCCGTTGGCCTCGTTCTCCACGTCGGTGATCTGCGTGTAGACGGAGGCCGAAAGGCCGCCCGCGGGCATGGAGTTGGTCCGCATGCCGTCGAGCAGGCCGGCGAGCCGGTCGTTGAGGGCGGACAGGCTCGGCTGGTCCTCGTAGCTGAACCCGCCCCCGGGGTACCACTCATGGCCCGCGACCTTGAAGCCGAGGCCGCCGTACTCGCCGAGCACGGACGCGCGCACCGTCTCCGTCGGGGTGTTGCCGGGACCGACGTAGTTGTGGTTGTCGACGACGTCGCCGTTGCCGCCGTCCTGGGCGCTGCAGCAGTTGACGCCGCTCATGTTGTCGACGAGGCGCGAGGGGTCGTACGCCTTGACCATGTCGGCGATACGGGCCTGGTCGTACTGTCCCCAGCCCTCGTTCTGGTCGACCCACATGATCAGCGACGGCGAGCTGCGGTGCTGGTCGATGATGGCGCGGAACTCGTTCTCCCACTGGGTGCGGGCCGCGGTCGACGGGCTCTTGCCGGTGTCCATGGCGGGCATGTCCTGCCACACCAGCAGACCCAGCCGGTCCGCCCAGTAGAACCAGCGCTGCGGTTCGACCTTGATGTGCTTGCGGACCATGTTGAAGCCGAGGTCCTTGTGCTTTTGCAGGTCGTACTTGAGTGCGGCGTCGGTGGGCGCGGTGTAGATGCCGTCCGGCCAGAAGCCCTGGTCCAGGGTGCCCGTCTGGAAGACGAACGAGCCGTTGAGCACCGGCCGTTGCACGCCGTCGACGTTCTTCACCGCGATGGACCGCATGCCCGCGTACGAGCCGACCTTGTCGGCGCCCGCGCTGCCGGGGAGTTCGGCCGTGACGTCATAGAGGAACGGGTCGTCCGGCGTCCACAGACGGGCGTCCGGCACCGGCACGGAGAACTGCTGCCCGACCGTGCCGGTGGCCGTCCCGACCTGGGTGCCGCCGGTCGAGACAGTGACCCTCGCGTTCGCACCGTCGGCACCGGCCGCGCGCACGGTCACCCGCAGGGTGTTGTCCTGGAGGTTCGGCACCATGTCGAGCCGAGTGATGTGCGCCGCGGCGGTGGGCTCCAGCCACACCGTCTGCCAGATCCCTGACGAGGCCGTGTAGAAGATGCTGTTCCCGGAGTGCGGCGCCACGTCCTGGATGCGCTGCTTGCCGACGGCCCCACCGCCGGTCTGCGTGGCGTCGTACGCCGAGACGACGATCGTGTTGGTGCCGCCGTTGAGCAGCGGCGTGATGTCGTACGAGAACGAGTCGTAGCCGCCGCGGTGGACAGCCCCCGCCTGCTGTCCGTTGACCCAGACCGTGGTCTCCCAGTCGGAGGCCCCGAAGTTGAGCTGGACGTGGCGGCCGTCCCAGCCGCTCGGCACGGTGAAGGTGCGCTTGTACCAGAGCTTGTCGTTCTCGGTGATCTTCCGTTTGATGCCGGACAGCGCCGACTCGGGCGCGAACGGCACCCGGATCTGCTCGCCGAACGTCGCCGGCTGCCCGGCGTCGCGCGAGGTGACGGCGAAGTCCCAGATGCCGTTGAGATTGGTCCAGTCGGGCCGGGTGAGCTGCGGCCTCGGGTACTCCGGCAGCGGGTTGTCGACCGGGACCTGATCGGTCCACGGTGTCGTCATCGGTGAGGGTTTCGGCGTCCAGGCCGCCGGGGCCGCACTGGCGGGGGCGGCGCCGGACGCGAAGAGCGTGGTGACGGCGAGGATCAGAACCGCTGCGGCCGTGGTGAGGCGTCGCCGGCCGGGTTTGTGTCTCAGCACGTGATCGCTCCAGGGTCAGGGGGAAGGAGCGTTGTCCGCACGTGGGGCGGGACCGCTGGGTCGGGACCACGTGCGGACAACGTTGTCGAACCGTACGGAGGTGCTGTCAACGCCCCTGTCAGGGCGCCGCGTTGAGCAGATCGAGCGCACTCTGCTGCCGTGCCGCGTCCACCTTGTCGACCGGTCCTGACCAGCGCAGTCCGTACTGGTCGAGGGCGTTGCGGTCGCTCGTGTACGCGCGGTCCGCCTGCCGTCGCAGATAGGTGGTGTACGGATGGTCCGCCAGCGCGGCGTTGAGCTTGCCGAGACCGCGCACGTCCGCGCCCTTGAAGGACGGCCCGTCGCCCCCGCAGTCGCCGCCCTCGCAGGGATCCCGGAGGATGCCGTCGGACGTGTGGAGCGAGGAGGTGGTGGTTGCGGCGTCGGCGATCTGCCGCGCACGGGTGAGCAGCGAGCCGTCCCCGGTGGCCCGGTTCAACTCGGTGAGTGCGCCGAGGAGGACGCCCTGGTTGTAGGACCAGACCGCCTGGCCGTTGTTGCGGCACGTGCCCAGATCGATACCGTCGTTGACCAGATTGGAGCCATTGATCATGCCGGTGCCCTGGAACCAGCTCCAGCCGGCGCGTGCCCGCTCCAGATAAGCCGTCTCACCCGGGATGCGGTTGTGCAGGGCCGCATTGAGCTGGATGTAGAGGGAGTTGGCAATGGCGTTCTTGTACGTCTTCGCCGTGCTCCACCACACCCCGCCGCCGCAGGTGCCGTCCCAGTACGCCGCCATGTGATCCGCGTCGGCGCGCGCGGTGTTGAGGTAGCGGCTGTTGCCGGTCAGGTCGTAGGCGGCGACCCAGGCGAGCCCCCACCAACCGGTGTCGTCGATGTAGTCGTTGCGGAACTGCCCGCCCTGCGCGTTCAGGTTGAGGTCGTACGTGCGGGAGATCGCGTACGAGTAACTGCCCATCCCCGACACGCGGATGTTGTCGATGACGGCGGTCAGGGCGTTCGCGGAGTTCCACCAGCCGGTGGTGTCGAACAGGCCGGTGGAGTTGTTGTAGAGGGTCATCAGCCCGGTGGCCGCCGCGGTCCGCCGGTCGCCGGCGTTCCAGGTGGTGCGGGCCCACGGGGTGCAGGCGATCTCGGCGCGGTCGCCCGCCTTGCCGCAGGCGCGCAGGGCGCCCACACCGTGGTTGTTCCAGTCGTCGACGTTGTACATGAGCGTGCGCCAACCCCGCTGACCCGACGGGACGTTGGTGTCGCCGAGCTTGCTCCCGGAACCCCAGGTGCGGCCGCCGTCGAAGGAACGGTCGAGCCAGACCTCGTCGCCCGGGTTGCCGTTGTCGATGGACGCCCAGCCCATCGCGTCGGTGTCGTCGAAGTGCAGGGCGACGGACCGGCCGTAGATGGTCGCGGTGACCGGGGAGCGGTCGCCGGGGGAGAGGGCGGGGTCACGCGCGTCGCAGTACTTGTTGCAGATGGTCGCGGCGAGGGAGCCGCCGGTGCCGGCGGCGGATGCCGGTTGCGGGGCGAGGCCCACGAGGAGAGCGAGGGCGAATGCCGCGGCCGACGATGCGAGAGTGAGGGGTCCGAATCGGTGGGGTCTTCGGGTGCGTCGGGGCCGTCGAGGTCTTCGTACGGGAGTCATGGGGCCTCCCCATCGGCGCAATGCTCTCCTGGCCTCGCTGTGGGCCTGCCGACGCCGCTTCGCGGAATGCGTCGGTGACGGTGACTGCGACGGCCCGGAGAGCATGCTGTGGATGAAATGTGAGAGCGCTCTCAGAAGGTAGTGACGGGGAGACGGAGCGTCAATGGGTTGGGGTGTACGAGAGTTGAGGGAGGGGGGAGCGGGACGTGTAGGTGCCTCAGTGCAGGGCGAGGACGCAGAACTCGTGGCCCTCCGGGTCGGTCAGACACGTCCACGGGACGGCGCCCTGGCCGAGGTCGAGATCGGTGGCGCCGAGGGCGCGCAGCCGGCTCACCTCCGGCTCCTTGTCGTCACCGGCGTGGGGCAGCAGGTCGAGATGGACCCGGTCGGGCATGGTCTTCGCGTCAGGTGTGCGGATGAACTCGACGTAGGGGCCGACCCCTTGAGCGGACCGGAACCGGGCGTAGTCGTCACTCACCTCGTGCAGGGTCCACTCCAGCGCCTCGTCCCAGAACCGGGCCATGGCCCGCGGATCCGCGCAGTCGACCACGATCGCGGCGATCGGCCCGGTGTCCCGGTAGACCTCCCGCGGCTCCAGCACACAGAATTCATTGCCCTCGGGGTCCGCGAGAACCGTCCACGGCACAGCGCCCTGGCCCACGTGCACCGGGGTCGCCCCGAGGGCTTCGAGTCGGGCGGTCAGCTCCGCCTGGTGGGTGGGGGAGGTGGTGGCGAGATCGAGGTGCACACGGTTCTTCGTCGGCGACTTGGGCTCCGGGACGGGGACGACGTCGATGCCGACGGCGACCGGGTCCGGCCAGACGAGGGTGTCGCCCGGCTCGGATCGGGGTTCGGAGTCGGCCGCGGATCCGGGCAGGGGGTCGGCTGCGGATCCGGACAGGGGGCCGGGTCCGGGGGCGACGTAGGTCGTCACGCCGGGGCTGTGAGCGGTCCAGCCGAGTGCCTGCGCCCAGAACCGGCCGACGGCCGAGGGGTCGAGGGCCTTGATGTTCACCTGTACGGGTCGCAGCGCCATGTCGGGAATCCTATGCAGGTGGTCGGTCGCTGGGTGCAGTGCCGAGTCGCGGGGCCGGCCTCGTTGAGCTGTTCGGTTCTCGTCGCTGGATAGGGTCGTGGCGTGGAGCGCAGCAGCAAGCAACCGGAGGACGCACACGCCGGGGAAGCGCAGGGTGAGCTGTCGCCCCGGACGGTCCGGGCGTTGTGGTGGGGCTCGGCCGGTCTGGTGCTCGGCGTCGTCGGCACTTCGGTGGTCGTCGCCGGTGCGGAGCACGGGTGGAGGCTGCCCGTGGCTGTGGTTCTGGTTCTCGCGCAAGCGTGTGTCCTGAAGTGGCAGGCCAGTGCTCCCGTCCCCGTCCTGGCGGTGAACGCGGTGACGGGGCTCGCGATGTGGAGCCTGCTGCCCGAGGTGTCCCTCACCGGCGCGCTGCTCGCGGCACAGATCACCCTGTGCGTGCTGTCGGCCACCCGGCCGCGGCGGGTGTCGGTGCGTGCGCTGGCGGCGCTGTGCCTGCCGGCGGTGGCGGCCTTCGGTGCGGGCGGCTTCACCGGGCTCGCGATCTATCTGCTGACGGTGGTGCTGGCCTGGACCGTGGGGCAGTGGCGCCGGGCGCAGCAGGCGCGGATCAGGGCGGAGGCCCGCCGCGCCGTGGTGGAGGAGCGCGCCCGGATCGCGCGCGAGGTACACGATGTCGTGGCGCACACCTTGTCGGTGATGGTCATTCAGGCGGGCGCCGCCGACGACGTGTTCACCGAACGGCCCGACCAGGCCCGTACGGCACTGCGGGCCATCGAGGCGGGCGCCCGCTCCGCACTCGGTGAACTGCGCCTGCTCCTAAGGGCGTTCGGGCCCGCCGCGGGAGGCGACGGCGCCGGGGAACGCCCGGACCAGGAGCCCTCACTCGCCCGTCTCGACGAGCTGGCGGACACCGTGCGCGCCACCGGGATGAACGTCCAGGTGCACCGAGAGGGTGACGAGGAACTGCCGTCCGCTGTGGATGCGGCGGCGTACCGGATCGTCCAGGAAGCCCTCACCAACACCCTGCGCCATGCGACCGGCGCCGACGCGGTGAGCGTGCACGTAACGACGGCTGAGGAGTGTGTGAAGGTCACGGTGGTCGACAACGGGCGTACGAGGCAAGGCAGTTCGGTGATGGCCGGATCGGGACGGGGGCTCGTGGGGATGAAGGAACGTGCACGGCTCGTGGGCGGCAGCCTGCGCGCCGGACCGCTGCCCGGAGGCGGGTTCGAGGTGTCGGCGCGACTGCCGGTGGAGCGCGTGGAGCGCGCCTCATGACACTGCGCGTGGTGGTGGCCGATGACCAGGCCCTGGTCCGTACCGGATTCCGCATGATCATCGACGCCCGGGACGACCTGGAGGTGGTCGGTGAGGCGTCCGACGGCGCCGAGGCGGTACGGCTGACCCGCGAACTGGCGCCCGACGTGGTGCTGATGGACGTACGCATGCCTGTCGTGGACGGCATCGAGGCGACCCGGCAGATCGTGGAGGGCGGCAGCCGGGCCAGGGTGCTCGTGCTCACCACCTGGGACATGGACGCGCACGTGGTCGCCGCCCTGCGGGCCGGGGCCGGCGGTTTCCTGCTCAAGGACATCCGCCCCACCGAACTCGTCGACGCGATCCGCCTCACCGCGCGCGGCGACGCGCTGCTGGCGCCGACCGTGCTCAGCCGTGTCCTCGACCAGTTCCTGCGCACCACGACCGACCCGACGCCGCCACCTGCCCTGAAGGATCTCTCCGGCCGCGAGCGGGAGGTGCTGACCCTGATCGGGCAGGCGTTGTCGAACGGGGAGATCGCCGAGCGGCTGCGGCTGTCCGAGGCCACCGTCAAGAACCATGTCACCGCGGTGCTGCGCAAACTGGGGCTGCGGGACCGTGTGCAGGCCGTCGTCGCCGCGTACGACCACGGGCTGGTGGAGCCACGCCGCCCCTGAGGCCCACCTCCTCTGCCGTCTCCTCCTCAGGGAGGAGGCCGGGCCGCGATCCTCCTGTGTTCCCAGTGCGGGACCGCTCGCGCGGCCGATCCGCGGGCAGGGGCGCCGACCGTAGCGTCGAGATGTGATCGACGACCTGCCCTGCCTCATGTATCTGCTCGCCCACGACGAAGCGGCCGAAGGCCCCTACGACCGCTCCAGGACACAGCTTCTGCTCCGTGCCGCCGCTCTGGTCGACCTCGCCTCGCGCGGCCGGCTGGGGGAGGACGGCGGCACGGTCACCGTGTCCGGCGCACAGCCGACCGGCGACCCCGTCCTGGACGGCGTGCTCGCCGACGCCGCCGCCGGACACAGCTGGAGACATCTCGTGCGCACCCACCGCAAGCGCACCCTGACGGAGGTCGAGGACCGGCTCGCCAGAGCGGGACTGCTCGCCGTGCGAGAACCCCGCACCCCGTTCGGCACGCGGCGCGTGAGCGTGACGGACCGGGCCGTGCCCGCCGCCCTGCACGCCCGTATCACCGCGGCGCTGCACGGGGACGGTCCGGTGACGGAGATCCCCGCCGCCGACGCCGCACTGCTGGCACTCGCCGCGGCGGGGGGTGTCCGCTCGGTCGTCTCCCGGCGGGACGAGAAGACGTACCGGAGCCGGATCGACGCCTGCACGGCGACTCTCGCCGCCCTCGCACCCGGCCTCGAGAAGGCCGTACGCAACCTGCCGATGACCATGATTGCCGCACAGGGCGGCATGGGCGGCAGCTGATCGTGTGAAGCGTCATGACGCAACTGGCGCAGATCGGCGAGGCGTTCAACCGGTCCACCGCCCGTCACGACGCACTGCGGCTGTTCCGGGTCCAGCAGCGTGCCATCGGCAGCTGACAGTCGGTTGGCGCGGTCGGTCAGTATCGCCCGACGTCACCCGCACCCTGGACGATCGGCACGGCGCGCCCCGTGACCCGTGTGCGGGTGTTCTCCGGGTCGACGTCGATGAGCAGATCGCTGGGGCGGCCCATGTCCTCGCCCTGGCGGATGGTGATCCTGGCCGGGGAGGTGACCAGCCCGAGGGTGCGGAGATACCCGCCGAACGCAGCGGCGGCGGCCCCGGTGGCCGGATCCTCCACGACGCCCCCGACAGGGAACGGGTCACGGGCGTGGAAGCGCTCCGCCGACTCGCGCCACACCAGGTGGACCGTGGTCCAGTCGTGGCGCCGCATCACCTCGGTGAGCCCCTCGAAGTCGTAGTCGAGGTCCGCCAGACGCGCCCGGGAGCCGGTGGCGAGCACCAAGTGGTCGTTGCCGCCGAACGCCACATGAGGCGGGAGTGCGGGGTCCAGGTCCTCGGGAGCCCAGTGCAGCGCCTTCAACGTGGCCTCCAGTTCGGCGCTCGTGGCGGGGCGTGAACGGGTCGGCACGCTGGTGAGGGTCGCCAGCGCCGTTCCGTCGTCGTCCACCCTGATGTCCACGGGGATGTCTCCGGCGGGAGTGTCGAGGACGATCTCGCCGGGGCCCAGCTGTGCGGCGAGGGCGACGGACAGGGCTACGGTCGCGTGTCCGCAGAAGGCGACCTCGGCGAGCGGGCTGAAGTAGCGAACCCGGAACCGGCGTGCCGCGTCGTCGCGTCCGGTGACGAAGGCCGTCTCGGAATAGCCGACCTCTGCGGCGACGGCGAGCATCTCGGCATCGTCGAGCCCGGAGGCGTCGAGCACGACCCCGGCGGGGTTGCCTCCCGCGGGATCGTGGGTGAAGGCGGCGTAGCGCAGGATCTGTGTGTTCGGCTTCGCGTGGTGCACGGGGCTCGTCCCGCTCGCGTCGGTGGTCATGACTCCACGCTGCCACCGTCGGCCGATCGCGTCCAACGATGGATGGCGATCCGGTCCATCGACGTATCGCATACCATGGCGTTGTGGACACCCGCCTGCTGGACACCTTCACCACGCTCGCCAGAACAGGCAGCTTCACCGCTGCCGCCGCCGAGCTGCACATGGCCCAGTCCACGGTCACCGTCCATATCCGGGCCCTGGAAAGGGAGTTCGGTACGCGGCTCTTCGACCGTCTGCCCACGGGCGCCCTGCTCACCGATTCCGGGCGGCGACTGCTGGAGAGGGCCGAGGACGTGCTGGACGCCGTCGCCCGGCTGAAGGCCGACGGCGACGGCGCCGCGGGCGGACGAGTGGTCGTGGGCGCTCCCGAGTCGCTGTGCTCCAGCCGGCTGCCGGAAGTGGTCGCAGCGCTGCGCACGAGCCGCCCCGAGGTGGAGATCAGCCTGTACGCGGCCGGTACGGCCGAATGCGTCGAGGGGCTGCGATCCGGACGCCTCGATCTGGCGCTGCTGCTGGAGGAGGCGGCCGACTTCCCCGATGTGACGACCGAGCCGATCGGCCGCGAGCCCCTCGCTCTCGTCTGCGCTCCCGGCCACCCGCTCGCCGCAGCCCCGCGTCGGGTGACCTGGGAGCACCTGGGCGCCGAGGACTTCTTCCTGCTGGAACAGGGCTGTTCCTACAGCGACGACCTCGAACGGCGGCTGCTGGCCGTGCCCGGTGCCCGGCCGCGGCTGACCCGCTTCGGCAGCGTGGACGCGGCGCGCTCCTGCGTCTGCGCGGGGCTGGGACTGGCCCTGCTGCCGCTGACGACCGTGGACGAGCACCTGCGCCAGGAGCGTCTGGTCCGGGTGAACGGACCGGGATTCGCCGATGTCCCGGTGCGGCTGGCCCGCCACCGCAGACGCTGGACGGCGCCCGCAGCCCAGGCCTTCACCGAGGCACTCAGAGCACACTCCGATTAGGCCTCGCGAGGACGCGACCCCCTCGGTGAACCGAGAACGAGCAGCAGCGAGACCAGCGCGCACACCACGAGGAACGTACCGATGGTGGCCATGCCCTCCTGCAGGCCGACGGTGAAGCCCGAGCCGCTGCCGCGGACGATGATGCCGAGTACGGCCACGCCGAGCGTGCTGCCGATCTGCCGGAAGGTGTTCTGCACGGCGGAGGCGGAGTTGCTCAGCCGGTCGGGCACGCTGGAGACCGCCAGATTGCTGATCGAGGAGCTGAGCAGCCCGCAGCCGATGCCGACGAGGGCCAGCCGCCACTCGATGCCCGCGAGCGTCGCACGGGAGGCCGCCGCCAGCAGCAGCGATCCGGCAGCGGTGACCGCGAGACCGGAGATCATCACGGGAGCGGCGCTGTAGCGGGCCATCAGCCTGCCGGTGACGGGCGCGACCAGCGCCATGACGAGGGTCATGGGCAGGAAGGCGAAGCCGGCGGCCAGGACCGAGTAGCCGCGCTGGTCCTGCAGGTCGAGGCTGTAGAAGAACAGGACCCCGAAGAAGACCGCGAAGTAGGCGAAGCCGCCGACATTGGCGGCGATGAACGGCCGGCTGCGCCAGACACCCATCGGCATCAGCGGGTTGCGCCCGTTGCGGCCCTTGCTCAGCTGCGTGGCGATGAAGACGGCCAGGCCGAGGAGGGACAGCGCGAGCGCTCCGAGCACCCGCGGCGAGGACCAGCCGGCGGTCTCGCCCTCGCTGAGCGCGAAAACAAGTGAGGCGAGGGTGACGGCAGCGGTGAGCGAGCCCGCCACGTCCAGCGTCCGGTGCCCCTCGGGGCGGCCGTGCCGCTCGACCGGGATCGACCTGCGCCCGAGCAGACAGGTGACCACGCCGAGCAGCACCGTGAGGGCGAAGGCGGCTCGCCAGGTCGTGACGCTGAGCAGGGCCCCGCCGACCACCGGACCGGCCGCCAGCCCCAGGCTGGCCACGCCCGCCCAGGCGCTCACCGCGCGGGCGCGCTCGCGAGGGTCGGTGAACTCGTGCACCAGGATCGACAGGGTCTGCGGGAGCATGATCGCCGCGCCGAGCGCCTGTACCGCCCTGGCGCCCAGCAGCAGCCCCGTCACCGGAGCGAGCGTGCACAGCAGGGACCCGGCGCTGAACACGAGGACGCCGAGCAGGAACGCCGTACGCCGCCCCCACCGGTCGCCGAGGGCTCCGCCGAGCAGCAGGGCGGCGGCGTAGGTGAGGGTGTAGATGGTGGCGACCCACTGCAGTGACGTGTCCGAGGCGTGCAGCGAGCGGCCCAGGTCCGGCAGGGCGACGTTGGTCATCGTCGAGTTGAACATGCTCAGCATGAGCCCCAGGCACACGGCCAGGAGGACCAGTTTCTGGCTGCTTCGTTCACGTATCGCCATGTCGTTCCTCAGTTTTATAGGTAGCCTAACTATAAAACATCGATGTGTGAGGATCGATGCGTGAGGACGGGGCGACGGATGGACAAGCCGACGGACGAACCGACGGGCGAGCCGGCACACGTGCTGACGGATGAGCTGACGGACGAGACGCGCAAGAGGCTGTTGCGGATCGGCCAGGCGATCCGCCGCGACGCCGCGAGCCTCCCCGTCACCACCGCGCAGGGCTCCGCGCTGAGTCTGCTCAGCGGCGGAGCGATGACCGTCGGACAGCTCGCGCAGGCCGAGGGGGTGCAGCCGCCGACCATGACGCAGCTCGTCAACCGCATGGAAGCGGCAGGGTGGGTGACCCGCTCGGGCCCCGCGCGCAAGGGAAGCACCGTGCAGATCACGGCACTTGGGGAGCAGGTCGCCGAGGACGTCCGCGCGAGCCGCAACCGTCTGCTGGCACAGCGGATGGCCGAACTGACCCCTCATGAACGCGAAGCCCTGGAGGCGGCCCTGCCCGTCTTCGACAAGATGTTTGGCCCACCGCTCTCCCCTCCGCGGCCCTGACATCCCGTCAACTCACCGCGTGGGGCTGGCGACCCGATGGACCCCTACGATCACCACCTTTGGTCGGTGCAGCGGCAGGGGAGCCGGCGGAACCGTTCCCGTCACGGTGAGTTCGAAGTCCCGACGCGTCCTGGCACGCGGGGCCAGCGGCAGTTGGATGCGCGCGTCCGCGACCAGGCGTCGTATCGCGGTCCGGCTGAGACCGAGCCCGACCATGAGCAGCCGTTCGACGCGGACCGGCGCAGGCAGCTCGAACCTGACCTGCACGGCGAGCGGCCTCGGGTCGTCGAGGTCGGGCTGAGGCGTGTCGCTCTTCAGCTCCCACGCACCGGCCCGGTCGAGGCGGTACTCGTTCTTCGCGGCGAGCGACGCGCTCATCGCCAGTTCCCGCACCGCGGCGAGGTCGTTGGACTCGTACGCCACCAGGCGGGCGGGGTCCAGCGACGACACATGGGCGCGTTCGTGGACGGGCACTTTCGAGGTCCGGCCGCAGCCCGCGCAGTGCAGCAGCAGCCATACGTCGAGGAGCTTGCCGTTCGCGTTGACACGGAACCTGCCCGAGGGGCGGTGCCGTGTGCCGGGGCAGTCCGGGCAGGGCCGCACGACCATGGGCAGGGCGGACTGGCGCACGGCCCACAGGGCCTTGCGTTCGATATTCATGGATGTGGTGGATTCTCTGGCTCAGCAGGAGCGCTCGCGGGGTGGGCCGCGGCTCCTGGGATCTGGCGGATGCACACGAGGGCGCGGCAGCGACCCCCGGGCCGAGTCGTCAGGCTCCGAGGTCGATCGCGCGACAGGTGACTGTGGGTACGTGGCAGCCGTTACAGATCCATGCGGGCGATCCTCTTCGAGACAGCGCCACCGGGCAACTCCTTTTACGCTTCGGCGCACCCGGACGGCATCGGCACCGGTCGGGATGGACATCCCCGGCCCCGGCGGTGACAATGACCGCGGTTCACCACCACTGAAGACACGCACAACCACCAACAGCACACCGAGACTTCTGCCCGGTGACGGAGTCGGTGCGGGGCGAGTGTCCCCTCTCCGCGCCAGCACTGGACGGTTCCAGACGGAGACCACGGGTCGGTACATCCGGGCACCGACGACCCAGGTGGGCCGTCCCGCCGGGCAGCGAACAGGACTCGCCGTGCCATCGGCGAACTACCGTTCCCTGCTGCGCACCCCGGGTGCAGCGGCCTTCTTCCTGCCCGCCTCGCTCGGACGCGTCGGCGTCGCGATGACCGGCCTCGGCATCGTCTGGCTCGTGCACAGCCACACCGGCACCTTCGCGGCGGCCGGCCTGGTCGGCGCCGGGTGCGCGGTGGCCGAAGCGCTCGGAGCGCCCCAACTGGCAAGGCTCGTCGACCGGTTCGGCCAGACGCGCATCCTGCCGCCCGCCCTGCTGGCCCATGCCCTGGCCGTGGCGATCCTCGTGTCCCTGGTCGCCGCGGACGCCTGCGCCGCCCTTCTGGTCCTGGGCGGTGCGCTGGTCGGAGCGACCCTTCCGCAACTCGGCGCGCTGTCCGCCGCACGCTGGGCGGCGCTCCTGCGCACCGACAGAGCGGCCGAACTGCCCACCGCCTTCGCGCTGGAGGCCGTCAGCAACGCGGTGGGCTACCTCCTCGGCCCGACCCTGGTCAGCGCACTCGCTGCGGCCGGACATCCCGTGGCGGGCACTGTGTCGGCCGCCTCCCTGTCGGTGACCGGAGGCCTGGTCCTCGCCGCACAGCGCGGCAGCGCGCCAACGCCGACGAGCAAGGACAAGCACCGCGCCCGCAAGACCACGGACCGGTCATTGCTGCGCGGCGGCATCTGCCTACTGATGGGCCTCAATCTGGCCATCGGGGTCTACTTCGGCGCCATACAGGTGTCGGTGACCGCCTTCGTGGTGGAACACGGCCCACCGAATGCCGCCGCCGTGATCTTCGCCGTCTCCAACTGCAGTGGGCTGCTGGCCGGTTGGCTGTACGGCATGCGACGGTGGCGCGCCGAACCGCCCGTGCAGTTGCTCGTGGCGACGGCCACCCTGCTGCTCGGCACGCTCCTTCTGCCGATGGTCGGCTCACCGTTCGGACTCGGAGCGGCCATGATCCTCACCGGCGCCACCGTCCCGCCCCTGCTCGCTCTCTTCTCACTGCTCACCGAGTCAACCGTCCACCCGACCGTCCTCACCCAGGCCTTCTCCTGGCTCGGCTCGGCAAGTGCGGCAGGCTCGGCCGCCGCGGCAGCCCTCTCCGGCCGAGCGATCGACACACTCGGCCCCCACGGCGGCTTCACGGTCACCACGACGTCCGCCGCCGCGATGACCGTGCTGAGCCTTGCCGGGCTACGGCTGTTCCGGCTCTCGGATCAGTTCACGTCGAAGAAGTAGTCGTACGGTGCCAGTTGGGCGCCGGAGCGCGTCGTCGCGTGGACCGTGAGATAGGCGAAGCCGCTCGAGGGCGGTGTCCAGTCGACACGTGCGGCGTGGTGGGCGCCCGCGGGGACCGTGACCTCCGGGTCACCGTTGAAGGAGTACGTGTACGACACGATCCCCTTGACCTTCGGCGCGAACGTGAAGGCGCCCGGGACGCCCGCACCGCCGCCGGAACCGTTCTCGGGGTACACGTCCGAGGTGACGGTCGGTGTGGTGTCGTAGTCGATTCCCCACGACGTTTTGTCACTGACCCAGCCGTTCGCGCTCTTGCTGGTCACCCAGAGGCGCTCGCCGTAGATGCCGTCCAGCGTGAGCTCCGTTCGGGCCGTGCCGTCCGCTCCGGCCGGGACCTCCACGGTCCTGTCACCGCCCAGGGCGCCGTCGGACCGCACGGAGTAGCTGACGACCGGGCTCGTCGACTGGAGAGCGGCGTCGGGCCGGAAGGTGAACATCGTCGGTTTGCCGTACTGCGGTGACGGGACGTCCGGAGTGACGGTGGGTGTCGTGGAACTGACGCGGAACGTGTAGCTGGTCCTCGCCGACGCGTGGTAGGCCCGGTCCAGACTCTGCACCCACAGGGTCATCACGCCGGAGCCGGTCGGCGGGATCAGGCTGAGCGTGGCCGAACCACCCAGGGTGTCGGCGCGCTTGAAGTACCGGGTGTCCGCGTAGGGGTCGACGGGCTGCGGAATCCCGTGGTCGCCGATGCTGGTGCCGATGACCGGAAGGTCGGACTGCCAGGAGAACTCGAACCCGGCGACATCGTCGACACCATTGGCGTCCAACGTGAACTCGACCGGCTCGCCGCCCTGGTTCCACGCGTCCGGCGGGTAGTTCGGCGAGGAGACGGTGGGCACGTCGGCCGGGCCGGTGTTGTCGATGGTGACGTAGCAGGGGGCCGACCAGTCCGAGGCGGTGTCACCGGAGACGGTCTGCGCCTGCCACGCGTAGGTCTCTCCGTCGGCGAGGGCGTCGGCGGGCAGGGTGCCGGGGGCCTCGTCACCGACGGTTTCATGGTCGCGAGTGACGGTCGTGATGTTCGTCGGGTCCGTGACCGGCCAGGCCTGGTACCGCACCCCGACCCTGGGGTCGGTGGTGTCGGTCGCTCCCGGAATGCCCTCGACCACCAGGCCGTCTCGGGCCCCGAGATACGTGGGCCGGTCCGCGTCCGTCGAGCAGTTCCGGTATCCGTTGAACAGCTGCGTGGGCGTGGTGGGCGTCCCGGAGGCTGCGTTCGCCGGGGAAGCGGCGGTGGCCAGTACCAGGCCCAGGGGCCCCAGCACAGCAAGAACGGCACGCGGACGCGTGCCGAAGGACATCGTCAAGTGATCTCTCCTGTTGGGATGCCGCAGACCGTGCACCGATGGGCACTGGTGTGCGGGTGGCGGTGAGATCGTATGAGGTGACGTGCGAAGCCGCAGGCAAGTTTTGGGACATGCTTTACGCGCTGCAGGAAACTCCCACCCTGGTTGGCGCAGTCTGACAGTAGGCAAGGTTCATCCGGGCCGGAGAGCTGTTGAAGAGCAAGAGAGTGGAGCAGGGCGTGCGAGGGCGCAAGGGCGGCATAGGGGTCGCGTTCGTCACGGTTGCGATGCTGGTGGGCACGAGTGCCTGCGGTGGGGGCAGCGGTGACAAGGCGAGCGATGACATCGGGAAGGGGTCGGGGAAGCCGAGTGCGAGCGCCTCGCCCTCGCCGACGAAGCCCAAGGGACCGCCGATGCTGCTGGACACGATCACCCCGCAGACGGGAACCACCGTCGGTGTGGCCATGCCCATCTCGGTGGTCTTCACGAACCCCGTGGCCGCCAAGGCGCGGGCCACGGTCGAGAAGCACATGAAGGTGAGCGCCTCGCAGCCGGTGGAGGGCGCCTGGCACTGGTTCGGCGACCGGCGCGCCGACTGGCGCCCGAAGACGTACTGGCCCTCCGGCACCACGGTGAAGATCGACGCCGACATGACGGGCGTCAGCAACGGCAACGGACGCTACGGCGTGCACGGCTACACGCACACCTTCAAGATCGGTGACGATGTGCGCGCGGACGTCTCCGTGGCCGGCCACACCATGAAGGTGACCCGCAACGGCAAGCCGGTGCGCACCCTCTCGATCAACGCCGGCAGCCCCCAGTTCCCGACCTGGAACGGCACGATGGCCGTCATCGACAAGCAGGAGAAGGTCCACATGACCTCCTGCAGCGTCGGCATCAGCTGCGACAAGGGCAGCCCGAACTACTACGACCTGACCCTGCCCTGGGACGTCCACCTCACCCAGTCCGGCACGTACGTCCACTACTCGACCGGCGACCCCAACCCGGGCAGCGGCAGCGCCCGCGGCTCGCACGGCTGCGTCCACCTGTCGATGTCGGACGCCAAGTGGTTCTACGGCCAGGTCAAGCAGGGCGACCCCATCACCATCACCGGCTCGCCGCGTGCCAAGGCCCCGGCCGACAACGGCTACGCGTCCTTCAACCTGAGCTGGGACCAGTGGCTCGCAGGCAGCGCGTCGGGCGCGTCGACGACCGCCACCCTGTGACACAGCAGCCGGCCCGACCCGACCGCGGTCAGGCCGGCTGCCACAGCTCGATCCGGTTCCCGTCCGGATCCGTGACCCAGCCGAAGCGCCCGACGCCTTCCATGTCCTGCGTCTCCTCGGCCACATCCGCACCCTTGGCACGCAACTGCGCGAGCATCGCGTCCAGATCGCGCACCCGGAAGTTCAGCATCGTCTGCTGGGCCGCGGAGCCGAAGTAGTCGGTCCCGGACTCGAACGCCGCGAAGACCGTCGGCCCGCTCTCCTGACTCCACAGACCGTTCTCGTCGGCGTCCAGCCCCAGGCAGTCGCGATACCACGCGCTCAGGGCCGCCGGGTTCGTGGCGCGCAGGAAGTAGCCACCGATTCCAAGCACACGTTCCATGCCGTCATCCTGCCAGGACATCGACGGGACGGCCCGGGATGCGTTCCAGCACCCCGCCCGCGAAGACGTCGTACAGCGGCAGCGTCTCCAGATGGACGTAGCCGATGTGGCAGTCGCAGGTCGTCAGCGGACAGGGGCGCGGGCGCAGGGCGGTGCGATAGGAGCCGTCGTAGAGGTTGCCCAGCTCGGCACGGACGAAGTGGCAGCGACGGACGGTGCCGTCGCCGTCGACCGAGACCACGGACTCGCCCGTGCGACAGGGCAGACCGGCGCTCGCGTGAGGGTGGCGGCTGTACGGGAAGAGGGGGTCGAGCCCGGTCCACTCGTCGGCCTCGGCGTCCCGGTAGGTGTGTCCCTCGGCGGCGTTGATCCACAGGTAGACGTGCGCGGGCAGGTCGGCGCGCAGCCGGCGGGCCGCCTCCAGATGCTCGGGCAGGCCCACGACGCCCACGCTGAAGCGCACACCACGCTCGGCCAGGTCGCGGCACTTGGCCAGGAAGGGGTCGTAGGGGGTCTGGCCCGGGTGGTACGTGCACCACAGCGCGAGGGTGTCGAGGTCGGCCCCGGCGAGCCAGTCGGTGCGGCAGCTGAGGTTGGTCTGGATGGCGACCCGGCGGATGTGCGGCAGGCGCGACAGTTCGGTGAGCGTGCGCCGGTACCAGGAGCGGACCAGGCCCTCGCCCCAGGGTGTGAACAGCAGCGACAACCGGTCGTCGCTGTCCGCGGCCCACTGCGCGAAGCGCTCCAGGGCGGCGCGGTCGGCGCGGAGTTGGGCGGTCGTGTCGCGCCGCTTGGCGAACGGGCAGTACGGGCAGTCGTAGTCGCAGGAGGCGAGCGGACCGCGGTAGAGGACGGTCAGATCCATGGCGGGCCGGTCACTTCCTCTCGTACGCGGCCATGGCGGCCCGGACGGCGGGGGAGAACAACTCGGGTCCGATGGCGTCCGAGTGGGCGAGTCCCTCCGGGGTGAGCCGCAAACGGGTCGTGTCGGACTCGGCGTCGGCGTCCGCGTCGACGTCGGCGTCAGTCAACCAGCCGCGCTCCGCGAGTAGTTGGAGCTCCGGGCCGAAGTCGTCGAGCGGTCCCGATCCGAAGCGGGCGCGGTAGTCGTCGACCGCCAGACCCTCGGCCTGGAGGAGGGACTGGAGGAGATGGCGGCGGCGCGCCTCGTGGGCGTCCATGCGGTAGCCGACCTCCGCGCGGGCGAAGTCGACTGTGGCGACGTAGTCGTCGATGATCCCGCGGATCTCGTGCATCCCCACCGCATAGTCGAAGGAGTAGTGCAGACCGGTCGTGTAGGAGCGGGCGCCGCAGCCCAGGCCGATCATGCCGTCGGTCTGGCAGGCGTAGTCGTCGGCGCCCTGCCGCGGGGCGTCGGCCCTCCGGAACATCCGCATCGACTGCTGGGTGTAGCCCCGGGCGAGGAGGTGGTCGCGGCCCGCGCGGTACAGGCGCAGCCGCTGGGCGTCCCAGGCCTGGTCGGGGTCGCCGGTGTCGGTGCGGTGACGGTCGAGGCCGGTCAGGGGGCGGACGTAGAGCGGGTACAGGTACAGCTCCTCCGGCTGCCAGTCGAGGGCGGCGTCCAGCGAGCGCAGCCAGGTCTGTTCGGTCTGGCCGTCGATGCCGTAGATGAGGTCGATGTTGAGGACCGGGATGCCGGCGTCCCGGATGCGGGCGAGTGCGGCCTCGACGTCGGCGCGGCGCTGCGGGCGTACGGCGGCTCTCGCCTCGGAGTCGACGAAGCTCTGGACGCCGAGGCTGAGCCGGGTGGTGCCGCGCTCGGCGAGGACGGCGAGACGGTCGGCGGTGGCCGTGGCGGGCGAGGCCTCGACGGAGAGCGGGATCGCGCGGAGGTCGGCGCCCATGCGGTGTTCCGCGATGTCGCAGAGGCGGTCCAGTTCGGCTGCGGTCAGAAAGGTGGGGGTGCCGCCGCCGAACGCGGCCGTGACGAACCGCACTTGCTCCCCGTGCCCGAGAGCCTCGCGCACGGCGCCCGCCTGACGTTCGAGTGCGTCGAGGTAGGCGCCGGTCAGGTCGTCGGGAGCGCCGATGCGCGTGAAGAGGTTGCAGAAGCCGCAGCGGACCTCGCAGAACGGTATGTGCAGATAGAGGGAGAGGGCACTCTTGTCCTCGGCCGCCCACAGGGACCGCAGTGTGGGCCGGTCGGGGAGCTCTCGGTAGGCGGTCTTGTGCGGGTACGCGTACACGTAGTGCTGATACGGGCTGGTGAGCTGGGCGGTGGTCATCGGACGGCCTCCGCGAGGTCGGTCTCTGAGAGGTCGGTCCCCGCGGGGTCCAGGAAGAAGTGGGCGTACGGCACGGTCCATACGGACTCGTGGCCCAGGCGGTGACCGGTGTAGCCGTCGTCGCCGTAGGCGGTGCCGTGGTCGGAGCAGACGATGGCGAAGCAGCGGCGCCGCAAGCTCGCGGCGGAGAAGAGACGGCCGATGTGCCGGTCGACGTACTCCAGGGCGGCGGCATGTGTCTCGCGGGTGTCGCCCGCCTCGCGGGTCGCGCCGGGCAGGTGGAACCAGTTGGGCTGGTGCAGGGCGGAGACGTTCACGAAGAGGAACAGCCGCCGGTCGACGGGGAGTTGCGCGACGACCTGCTCGGCACGGGCGACCTGGTTCTCGAAGGAGTGCGGCGAGGTGACGCCGAACTCCCTCTCCCAGTGCGCCTCGTGGAAGAGACCGGGCAGGACCGTGCCGAGCGGCCCCTGCTGATTGAAGAAGCCGACGCCTCCGATGCAGACCGTGTGGTAGCCCACCTGCGCCAGTCCGGAGACGAAATCCGGGGTGTCGTAGACGAAGGTGCCGTCGGCGGTCGTCTCGCTCCCGGCGAAGCTCGCCGCGAACAGCCGCGGATGCGGGCCCGGTTCGGCCGGAGTCGGCAGGAATCCCGCGAAGATCGCCTGATGCGAGGCGTAGGTGAAGCTGCCCGGTGCGTGGCGCTTCTCCCAGCGGCCGCCGGGGAGATGGCGGGCGAGGTTCGGGATGCGCCCCTCGGCCGCCAGCTCGACGGCCACGTCGTGGCGCAGGGTGTCGAGGGTGACGAGGAGGATGTCGTGATGGCCGACGACCTCGTTCATGTCGGGCTCAGGCATGGGGTGTTCCTGTTCTGTACGGGTGGAGCGGGCCGGGCGCGGTGGGCTGTGCAAAGCAGATCCGGAGGGGCTGTGCAGAGCAGACCCGGTGGAGCTGTGCACGGCAGACCTGACGGAGCTGCGCAGAGCAGGCCCGGTGCGCCTGCGCACAGCGGCGGCCACCTGCGCGGCGTAGGTGTCCTGGCCCTCGGCACCGCTGCCGGGCAGGCCGGTCAGCCGGGGCAGCAGGTCGCCGAAGGCGTTGACCTCGCCGACGAAAACCCTGCGCCAGCCCACGGCCGGCAACAGGTCAACGCCGACGCAGAGGGTGCGCGGGAAACACGACGCGGCGCGCTCGCACACGTCCAGCACGTCGGCCCAGCGCGCGCCCGCCGCCTCCACGGCCTCACGGGCGGCGCCCAGGTCGCCCCGGCTGCCGCCGAGATGCAGATTGGTCAGCGGAGTGCGGCTGGTGCGGACCACGGCGTGGGTGGCCCGGCCGGCCACGACCACCACCCGCAGGTCGGCGGCGCGGCCCTGCTGGGAGGCCTTCGGCACCCAGCGTTCGAGATGCAGCCCGTCCGGCGCGAGCGCGTCGACCATGGCGGCGATGTCCCGTTCACTGTCGTAGCGGCGCACTCTCAGCGAGTTGTGCAGCGCGCCGTCCGGGGCGAGTTCGACGGACGTGGTCGCCTTGATCCGCCCGCCGCCCGACTCGACGGCGAGGACTCCCGACGCCGACGACCCATGGGCGAGCTTGACGAACAGCCGGTGCATACGGTGCTCGCGCATCAGCCTCCGTACATCGTCCCAGCCGCGCACCGGCGCGCCGCCCGGGCCCGAGGTGGGCGAGGCGGGGACGGGCACTCCGGCCGCCTCCAGCACGGAGTGACAGGCGCGCTTGTCGAACAGCACGGCGAGATCGCCGGGGTCGTCGAGGCGGATGCCGCCGCGCATGGTGCGCAGTGCGGCGGTGAACCCGGCGTACCAGCGGGCGGAGCCCTCGACCCGGGTGGGATCGAGGGAGCCGCGCAGCAGCCGGTCGACCTCGGAATTCTCGCCGGGCGAGTCGATCCGTACGATCTCGTCGTCGGCGAACTCCGCTCCTCGCTCGCGCAGGACGTCCGCCCAGGCGACGACCCGCGGACCGGGCAGGCCGGCCGCGCGCACCGCGTCCGCGAAGAGGGACACCCGGCGGTTGTCGGGATTGCCGACCACGGCGAACCGCGGCCCGCCGAGGGTGGCAGGACGAGCCATCGGGGAAGTACTCACTGGAGGAAGTGCTCACTCGCCGACGGCGACGTAACGCCAGACCGTGCCGTCTTCCTCCGTGTCCTCCTCCGCGTCGTCGCGGTCGAGGTCGACCTCGACGCCTGCGGGCTCCAGGGTCTCGCGCACCCGCTCCTCGACGGGCTTGCTCAGATAGTGGTGGTGCAGATCGAGCTTCTTCAGGTGGGTGAGGGGCTGACCGCCCAGGAGCGCGACCGCACCCTCGTCGGTGAGCACGCCCATGGACAGGTCCAGCACCTCAAGGCGCTCCACGATCGGAGCCGCGGCCACGGCGGCAGCCACCGCGTCCTGCATCTCGCTGTTGCGCAGGGCCAGATGACGCAGGCGCGGTAGCCGGGCGCCGGACAGGATCGGCTCCAGGTCCGCCGCCTCGCTGTCGCCGCCGTAGTCGGGCGTTCCCAGCCACAGGTCGAGGTGCTCCAGGGCGGGCAGGTCGCTCGCGCCGATGCCGCGCACCACCTCGGCGGGCAGCCCGCCCGTCTCGACCACGAGCCGGCGCAGCGCGCCGTGTTCGAGCGCGGTGAATCCCAGGCCCGACCCGCCGCGCACACCGAACTCCTCCAGCGCGGGGAACCCGGCGAGGAGCGGGCCGACGTCGGTCTGGTTGATCCAGGAGATCTCGCACTCCTCCATGACCATGTCGCCCAGGAACAGCGCGCGCAGCGCGGGGAAGCGGTCCCGGGCGGCGAGCAGGGCCGCGATGACGGCGTGAGGGTCGGAGTCGTAGGCCTCCTGCCAGGCCCCGACGATCAGGGCCCGCACCCGGGTGGTGTCGACGGCGGCACAGAAACGGGCGAAGGCGTCCGGCCAGTCCTCGTTGGCGTCGTACACCTCGCTGCTGATCCGCCAGGCCACCGCGTCCGGTTCGGGCAGCTTGTCCGTGGGTGCGTCCGGCCCCGGGAATGTGTGGGAGGGCAGCCGGTAGAGCGAGCTGAGGTGGTCACCGATGGTCATGCTGCCGCTCCTGGGGAGAAAGGGAAGTGTGTGCGATGTGTGATGACCGCAGTTCTACCAACAGCGACTGACAACGGCGCTCGGCGGGGCGGGAATTCGGGGCGTTGTCAGTGGTGCCGCCTACGGTCGTGGTCATGAGGCCGGTGCGCGGTGCACCCGGCGGTGAGGGGACAGTTATGTACCGACAGGGAGACGTGCTGATCGTGCCGGTGACCGAGGAGGCGGTGCCGGCGCATGTGGCGCACGCCCCCAGGGAGCAGCGTGACGGGCGGGGCCGGCTGGTGCTGGCGCTCGGCGAGGTCACGGGCCATGCCCACGCGGTCGTGGGGCCGGGGGAGTTGGTGCGCGAGCCGGGACCGTACGGCCCCTTCCTGCTGCATCTGCCCCAGGGCGGCCGGGTGGTGCACGAGGAACACGCGGCGATCGCCCTGCCCAAGGGCTGGTACCGCGTGATCAGACAGCGGGAGTACGTGCCCGGATCCGTCCGGATCGTGGCGGACTGAACAGCGGATGACGGAGGGACAGGGGCACCTGACCGGGACGGACATCGAAGAGACCGTGAAAGAGAACGCCTCTTTGGAGGGGAGTGTCTCCTTGAAGGAGAGCGGGTCCTTGAAGGAGAGCGTGTCCTCGGAGGAGAGCGTCTCCATGGAGGAGTTGGGCCGGTGGCGCGCATGGGCCGCCGCGACCGGTCCCGCCGATCGTGCCGCCGCCGAGGACGGCGTGCGGCGGGCCTACCGGCTGGCGGGACTCGCGGAACCGGAGCGCGTGGTGTGGGTGGGCTCGCCGAAGGCCGCCGTCACGCTGATCCGTGAACTGCCGGACCGCGGGCCGAGCGTACGGGACGCGGTGCGCAGCGCTCCGTGGGCGCGGGAGCGGCGCAGACTGCACGCCGAGTTGGGGGCGACGGGCTGGTCCGCGCACTGGGCGGCGACGGGCAGACGGCTGTGGGACTCGACTCAGGCCCTGGTGGACCGGATTCACGCCGGCGTCATCGAGGACCTGGTCGGCAGGGACGCGGGCAAGGAGGCCGCGCAGGTCCGGCTGCTCCTGCTGGACGCCGTGCTGGGACAGCACGACGCTCCGTGGCTCGCCGCGTTCCCCTGCGAGGACGGCGCCCTCGGCGCACTGGCCCAGGTGTGCCGCAGCGCCGGCTGGTGGTGGCCCTTCGCCCGCGTGGCCGTCCTGTCGGAGCGGCCCGTCGCCCTGCACCGCGACGAGGCCGGACGGCTCGACCACGGGGACGGCCCGGCCCTCGCCTATCCCGACGGCTTCGCCCTGCACGCCTGGCGCGGCATGCCCGTACCGGCGGACTTCCTGGCCGAACTGCGCACGCTCACACCGGAGCGCATCCGCAGCGAGGAGAACGCCGAACTGCGGCGCGTGATGCTGGAGTACTACGGCTACGACCGCTATCTCGCCGACTCGGGCGCCCGACCCGTGCACCAGGACGAGACGGGCACCCTGTGGCGGATCGACCTGGTCGACGACGAGCCGGTGGTGATGGTGGAAGTCCTCAACTCCACACCGGAACCGGACGGGACCCGGCGCACGTACTGGCTGCGCGTACCGCCGTCGACCCGGACCGCCAAGCAGGGCGTCGCCTGGACGTTCGGACTGCAGCCCGAGGCGTACGCGCCGGTGCGGGAGACCTGAGCCGGGCGCTCGTCCCGAACCTCCAGGCTCCCGGCGGGGGATCAGAATCCGATGGCTTCGCGCAGCAGCAGGACGGTACAACGGCCGGGCCGGGGTTCGGCGTTGAGGACGAGCAGACGGTTGATGGCGCTGGGCCACCCGTAGGCCTCCTGGGTGCGGGCGCTCTCCAGCGGGAGACAGTGGTCCTCGACGCGGCGCAGCGCGGTGTCCAGGTCGGGCACCAGCTTCTGCGCCCCGACGACCCAGATCGCGCAAGCGGCGCCGCCGGCGTACGCGGGCAGTTGGCTTCCGCTGCCCGAGGCGATCACCAGCGAGCCGGTCTCGGTGAGCGCGGCGACGCTGCCCACGACGACATCGGGGGCGGCGAGCAGCCGACGGATGTCGTCCGCGCCGGTGACACGGTCCATGGCCAGCACACGTGGCTTGATGGCCTCATACCGTTCGCCGGCGTTGATGTCCTCGTCGATGCCCGACAGCCGGAGGGTCTCGCTGGCCGCGGTGAACACGGTGGCGCCCTTCGGTATCAGCTCCTCGACGCGGGTGCGTGCGGCAGCGGCGTCGTCGAGGATCTCCACGGCGAAGCCGTGCGCGGTCAGCGCGGCGGCAGCCCGCTCCAGGCGCGGTGCGGGCGCGGGGTCGGCGAACGGGACGGCAGGCAATGAGGTGGTCATGGTGGCCCTGAGCTTCCTGGTCGGCGGATGACGGGTTCCTCTCATCCGTCCGACACCGCAGGCCCCCGGAATGTGAGGCGGCGCAGTCGCCCGACTCGTCCTCCACGACGCGCTGCCTGCCGGTAGGGAGGCGGAGGAGGAACTGCACGGAACACAGCCCTCCTCTGCCTGCCCTCGACTACGCGGGACGCGCGTCACGCACAGATGTTGGCGGTTCCGTTGCAGTCGCCGTCGTCGTCCCAGTCGCCCCAACCGCCCCAGCCGTCGAAGGCGGCGTTGCTCGGGCCGGACTGGACCGTTGCGGTCTTCGTGGCGGAGTGAACGGCTGACGGTGCGGCCAGCGCGGAGCCGGCCGTCATCATCCCGGTTGCGAGAGCGAGGCCGAGTACGGTGCTTATCGCGCATGCACGTGACATGGATATCTCCAGTCGGTTTTGGGGTGTTGCCTTCATGCGGACGACTCTGCTTGCCCCTGCTGCCGCTTTCATTTCGGGCGCCGCCAATCGGGTGACTCCACAGCACGGGCTCGAGCGCCCTGCGAAGCGACGCTTGCTCAGCGGCCGACGCGTCGGGGATGAACGCGGACTCGGCAACAGCATTAATGGCGAGCGGCATTGACTAGCCCTCAGATTCAATAGCGCTCAACACCCCCAACGCCCCATGGGAAAGGACCCCACGACCGTGACTCGTGCCGTCACCCTGATCCGCTCGGCATCCCTGTCCGACATCGCCGAATACGCCTACGCCGCCACCGCGCCAGCCGATTCCCGCCTCATCTTCCTTGCCGGATCCTGTCCGTTGAACGAGGACGGCACCACTGCTGCGATCGGCGACTACGCGGGTCAGGCCTCGAAAGCCGTGGAGAACATGCGGACTGCTCTCGAGGCCGCGGGCGCCTCACTTGAGGACGTCATCAGCACGAGGGTTCTCGTCGCGTCGGCCCGGCGCGAGGATCTGGTGACGGCCTGGGCAGTGGTGCGGGACTCGTTCGCCGAGCATGACGTCCCCAGCACCCTGATGGGCGTCACCGTGCTCGGTTACGAGGACCAGCTCGTCGAGATCGAGGCGGTCGCTGCCGTAGTCGATGCCTGAGGTGGTTCCGTAGGCCCTGATGGGCGGTGGTGTGCGGAATGCCGGTGTCTCGTAGGGTGAAGCCAAATGACACTTCTGCATACGCACGACTATGGGGGCCACGGTCCACAACTGGTTCTGCTGCACGGCTACGGACGGTCTCACACGGACTGGGACACCTCGGCCGCCCTGCTCACCGCCGGACACCGCGTTCTCGCCGTCGACCTTCCCGGGCACGGCCGCTCTCCCGCCGTCTCTTCCTGGAAGATCCCTGCCGTGACGCGGCACATCACGGACACGCTCGACGCGCTCGGTGTGTGGGAGGCGGTCGTGGTGGGCCATTCCCTCGGCGGGCTCGTCGCGGTCGAGTACGCCCGGGCCGACCCGAAGCGGGTCCGGGCCGCCGTGAATCTCGACGGCTTCTGGTGGGGGCCCGACGAGCCGGACGCGGAACGCGTGAGCAAGGGGCTGCTGGCGTCGGCCGGGACCGTCGCGCCGCCCGAGTACATCGAGCAGCAGATCGCCAACTCCGCCAGATTCGGGATCCCTCGCGACCGCGCGGAGGCAGCCGCCCGCGCGGCCGTGCGCCCGTTGCCCGACGGCAGCTGGCAGACGCTTCCGGAGCGGGCGGCGGCACTGGAGATCGTCGACGAACTGCACAGACTCGGCGCACTCGGCGTGACCGCATGGCTGGACGGGATCGACCGCCCGCTGCTGCTGGTGCAGGCCGGCCGGCGGCTGCCGCCCTCGCCGGGCATGGAGTGGTTCGACGACTTCAACGCCCGTTTCGCACAAGGGGTTTCCGACGACCTGGCCGTGCTCTCCCGTAGTCGGCCGACGATCAGCGTCACCCGCATCGACGCCACCCATCCCATGAACCTGGAGGCTCCGGAGGCAGTGGCGACGTTGGTCGAGGAGTACGTCCGCGGTCTGCCGGACTGAACCGTCCGGGAATGCCCCGTCGGGCGGCGGCGTCCACCCCCACGTCGCGCGGGCGCGGCGTCATTGCGCCATGCGATGGATGTTTGACCCTTGCAGGTATGTATCCCTCACGACGGGGCAGTTGGGGGTGTACCCGACGCCCCTCGGCGTCGCCCAGTGACAACGACGCCACTGATGAAGTCCGAAACCTCGCGGTGGCGTTTGCCCGCCTGCGAGCTGTGCTGTGTGGGAGAGGAATCACCATGATGGTGCCGGCGGAGAAGGAACTGCGTGCGGTGCTGGCCCGGTTCGCGGAGGCGCGGATCGAGCACGACGTGCGTCCCAGCGGCCGTAGCAGCGCTGCCCTGGAGGACGTCACGTACACACTGTGCGTGATGACCGGTTGCCGTGACGTGGAGCAGGCGCTGCGCACGGCGGACCTGCTCATGGAGCAGTACCGCGCCGACCGCGCGGTGATCGCCCGCGAGGGCGAGACCCTGGCCGCCTAGGGTCTTCGCGGGTCCCGATCGTCAGGCCCGCCGGCGCTCCGCTCGCCGACGGACGAGTTCCTCCACCGCGCTGGGCAGGGTGGTCTCGAAGTCGATCAGCTTCGCCCAAGTCGGCGTCACGACGATCCGGACCATGCTGTCGTACAGCGAGCGGATCTCGGCCTCCCACTCGACGCGTTGCTCGGGCGTCATCTCGTAGGTCCCGTTCGCCTGGAGGTACTCCTCGGGGATCCCCTCGACGAGGTCCAGCTCGGCACGGCCGCGCAGCAGCAGGATCTTCGGCGGGTGCACCTCGGTGTCGATCGTCAGGGCGACCATGGGGTTGTGGCGCAGGGCGTGCAGTTTCGGGGCGTTCGGCGCCGTACACATGACGATCTCCGAGCCGTTCCAGGTGAACCCGATCGGGACATTGCGCGGAGTGCCGTCCTTGGCGACGTACGCCAGGCGGGTCAGGTCGCGGGCCAGCAGCTCCTGGCTGAGCGGACGGGCGAGGATCTCGGCGATCTCGTCGGGCTGCATGACGGTTCCTCCTGTGGTCGCAGGGTGATCGGGCCGGTGACGGCCTCTGATGTCCCTGGGACGGAGCCGGCCGGCTCTTTTCGACATCGGCACACGGGCCGATGTCGAAAAGAGCCGGCGCGGTCAGGAGAGGTCGGGCAGCGCGGCGCAGTTGGAGGTGGCCGGCTTGGCGTCGAAGCGGTCGGTGAGCCAGGAGATGGCGGCGCCCTGGTCGGTGAGCAGGGGAGTGAAGTGGTTGATCAGGGCGCTGCCGAGATTGAGCTCGGGGACGGGCTTGTAGGTGATGTCGGCGCCCTTGGCGCACCAGTCGACGGCGAGCCGGCGGGCCTGTGCGTGCGGTACGAGGTTGTCGCTGGTGCCGGTGGCCAGCCGTACCGGTGACGCGGGCTTCATGGTGCCGAGTCGCTGCTCGTCCAGGAAGGCGGTCAGCGCCGGCTCGGACCGGATGATGTCGCTGATGGTCCGGCCGTCCGTGGTCCACTTCGTGCTGTGCGCACCGCCGTAGCCGAAGAGGGCGTCGCCCACGCACATGGTCGACAGGTCCTTGAGGGCCGCCCGGCCCGCCGCGTTGAGGTGGGCGTCGGCGATCGGCTGCAGCGCGGGGTCGGACTCCAGGAACCCGTTGACCGACCAGCCCAGGGCGCCTGCCAGCTCGCTGCCGTCGATGGCCTTGGTGACCTCGACCAGATCGGCCGGCGGAGCGCCCGCGTAGGTCCCGGACAGGGTGATCTCGGGAGCGTACGTCGGCTGCAGTTCGGCGGCGGACGCGGTGGCGCCGCCGCCCTGGCTGTAGCCGAACAGGCCCACGCGTGAGGCGGGCGTGAGGGACGTCCCGTCGAGGGAGCGCGTGGCACGGACGGCGTCGAGCACGGCGTGGCCCTCGTCGACCCTGTTGACGTAGGTGTGCAGGCGGTCCGTCGCGCCCAGCCCGGCGTAGTCGGTGACGACGACGGCGATGCCCTTGGCCAGCAGGCGGTAGATCGCCAGGTCCTCGTAGCCGATGGACACCGTCCGGCCGTTGACGGTCAGGGGGTGTTCAAGGCCGAGGGAGGCGGCGCACTGGTCGCCCTGGCCCATGGTGCCGGGCGCCACGGCGACCAGCGGACGGTCGCCGCTTCCCCGCCAGGCGGCGCTGGGTTCGATGTAGGCGCCGGTGACCGCCACGGGTTCGCCGTTGGAGTCGGTGGACTTGTACATCAGGCGGGTGGCGGTGCCGGGCAGCGGTCCGTCGATGCCCGGCAGGCTCAGTGCCAGGGGGAGGGGTTCGCTGCGTACCAGGGCGCCGTCGGCGGACGGCAGGGCGGAGGGCGGGTTGTAGAACTCCGGGATCGTGACACCGCGGGAGACCACGGCGTCGGTCTGCGGTCCCGCGACTGCGGGGAGCGCGGTGGTGCCGAGGCATGCGGCGGTCGTGACGGCGACGGCCAGTATGCGGGCGGATGCGGGCATGACGGTCTCCGGTGTAGGGGAGGCCGAGCCTCGACCTGCGGCTCGGTCGGCTGACGGCCTGGTGGGGCCAGGCCGGTGGGGGAGCGGCCGGCGGTACGGGACCGCGGTCGTCCCGCCGCGTCCGCACCTCTCGCCACTCTTAGACGAAGTGTCAGGACGGTACCCGCGAGGGTGTTACCTGCGGTAGCGCTCTGAAGGTTACGTTTCAGTAATATGACGCCCCGTGAGCGGCGCCCCGGACGGGTCCGTCCCGCCCACCTGGGTACTCGAAGGGGCTGACGACCGTTTTTCGGCCGCTCCCCGGTTTGCGGCAGCCATCGGTGAGCAGACGATCTCGCGGCACCCGTGCCAGGCTGAAAGGAGCGTGCTCATGACCGACAACGAGTCCGGTCTCCTCGCCGGCGACGCGGACCCTGAAGCGGTCAGACGACATCGCACCCTGTTCAGGGCCGTGCGCCGGCGCAAGAACCCGCCGCTGCGCCGCACCGACATCACCGTCACCGACGAGGCCGCCGTCAAACGGGCGGTGAAGGCGGCGTCGCTCGGAAACGCCATGGAGTGGTTCGACTTCGGGATCTACAGCTATCTCGCGGTCACCATCGGACATGTCTTCTTCCCGTCCGGGAACGACACCGTCCAACTGCTGTCGTCGTTCGCGACCTTCGCGGTCGCCTTCTTCGTGCGTCCCCTCGGCGGCATGTTCTTCGGACCGATGGGCGACCGGATCGGTCGCAAGAAGGTCCTCGCCCTGACCATGATCCTCATGGCGATCGGCACCTTCGCGATCGGCCTGATCCCCTCGTACGCCGCCATCGGCTTCTGGGCCCCGGTCCTGCTGATCTTCTTCCGGCTGATCCAGGGCTTTTCCACCGGCGGCGAGTACGGCGGCGCGTCCACCTTCATCGCCGAGTACGCGCCCGATCTGCGCCGAGGCTTCTACGGCAGCTTCCTGGAACTGGGCACCCTCGCCGGTTACGTCGGCGCCGCCGGACTCGTGACGATCCTGACGTCGGTGCTGGACAGCGGCGGCATGGAGGCATGGGGCTGGCGGGTGCCGTTCCTGGTGGCCGGTCCCATCGGACTGATCGGTCTCTACCTGCGGCTACGGCTCGACGAGACACCCGCCTTCCAGAAGCTGGAGGACGGCTCGATGCACCGGGCGTCCGACGCCGCGTCCACGGTGGAGACGACCACCACGGGTGACCTGTCGAAGATCTTCCGCAACTACTGGCCGACCCTGATCCTGTGCATCTGCCTGGTCGGCGCCTACAACATCGCCGACTACATGCTCCTGTCGTACATGCCGACCTATCTGTCGGACGAGATGGGCTACTCCGAGACCCACGGGCTGCTCGTCCTGATCGCCACCATGATCGTGCTGATGCTGATCGTGAACCAGGTGGGGCGACTGTGCGACCGGCTGGGCCGAAAGCCCCTGCTGATGACCGGGATGCTCGGCTTCCTCGTGCTGTCGCTGCCGGCGTTCCTGCTGGTCAGGCAGGGCAGCCTGGTGGCGGTGTCGGCCGCGATGCTGATGCTGGGGCTGTCGCTGGTGTGCCTGCTCGGCACCATGTCCGCGACCCTCCCGGCGCTGTTCCCGACCGAGGTGCGCTACGGCTCCCTGTCCATCGGCTACAACTTCGCGGTCTCCCTGTTCGGCGGCACCACGCCCTTCGTCATCACCGCGCTGATCTCGGTGAGCGACAACGAGCTCATGCCCGCCTTCTACGTCATGGGCGCCTCGCTCATCGGCGTGATCGCCGTGGCGTGCATGCGGGAGACGGCACGCCGGCCGCTGGCCGGCTCGCCACCCTCCGTAGCCACATCGGAGGAGGCCGACCGCATGGTGGAGGCCCAGGCGCCGACGCCCAGATTCTGATACGCGGATTCTGATACGCGTACGCGTGGTATGTCCGCCTACGGGCGGGGGCCCTGATGGAATTCGGCCCATGGGCGGGCGAAGGAGGAGCCGTGCCGACGCAGGCGGACGACGGAACGGACCCACGGCGCTGGAAGGCGCTGTGGGTCACGCTGGTGGCCGGGTTCATGAGCCTGCTCGACGTCACGATCGTGTCCGTCGCGCTGCCGTCCATGCAGCGCGACCTCCACGCGTCGGCCCCCGCCATCCAATGGGTGGTCTCCGGCTACGCCCTCGCCTTCGCCCTGGTGCTGGTGACCGCGGGGCGGGTCGGTGACGCGATCGGCAGGCGCCGTATCTTCCTGATGGCCCTGGCGGCCTTCGTCCTGTGCAGCGCGGCGGCGGGCGCGGCGCCCACCATCGCCTTCCTGGTCGCCGCCCGTCTCGCCCAGGGCGTCGCGGCGGGCTGTCTCGCCCCGCAGAACTCCGCGCTCATCCAGCAGATGTTCCGCGGAGCCGAACGCGGCCGCGCCTTCGGCCTGTTCGGCGCGGTCGTGGGCGTCTCCAGCGCCGTGGGCCCCATCGCCGGCGGGCTCATCCTCGCCCTCGCCGACGGACCGCAGGGCTGGCGCTGGATCTTCTACGTCAACGTCCCCGTCGGCGCTGTCGCCCTGCTGCTGGGCTTCCGGCTGCTGCCCAGGACGACGCCGGGCCGCCGGGGGCAGCTCGACCTGGTCGGCGTGGCCCTGCTCGGGTGCGGAGTCCTGGCGCTGATGCTGCCGCTGGTGCTGGCCGAGTCCGGAGGCGTACAGCGGCTGTGGTGGCTCTTCCTGCTGGGCGCGGTGTGCCTGGCGGGCTTCGTGCAGTGGGAGCGGCGTGTCGCGGCAGGCGACGGCCAACCCCTGCTCGACCCCCGGCTGGTGACCTCCACGCGCGGCTATGCCGTCGGTGCCTCCATCGGCACGCTGTACTTCGTCGGCTTCAGCGGAGTGTGGCTGGTCTTCGCCCTGTTCTTCCAGAACGGCCTGGACTACTCGCCCCTGCGCTCGGGGCTCGCGGTGACGCCGTTCGCGATCGGGTCGACCCTCGGGGCGGCGGCCTCGGGCCGGCTCGTGGACCGACTGGGCCGGCTGCTGACCGTGTGCGGCCTGGCCGCCGTGGTGCTCGGCCTGGGCGGTACCGCGCTGATCCTGCTGCTCGAACCCGCGCACGTGGCCATCTGGCTCATCGCGCCCCTCCTGTTCGTCGGCGGCCTGGGCAGCGGCTGTGTCATCTCCCCGAACATCACCATGACCCTGCGCGACGTGCCGGTGCGGATGGCGGGCGCGGCCGGAGGCGCACTGCAGACCGGGCAGCGCCTCGGCGGATCGATCGGCACGGCCGCCCTGCCCGGCCTCTTCTACGTCGTGCTGGGCTCCGGCACCCACAACTACCGCACCGCCGTCGCGACTTCCGTCGGCCTGGGCACCCTCCCCATCGTCTGCTCCCTCGCCCTCGCCATTCACGACTGGCAACGCGACCGCCGCGCCGACGGGCAGCCGTGCCCACCGGAGGTCTCGAACAGCCACTTGCATGCGGGCCAGGGCTGAGCCCGAGTGCCGTTCTTCAGCCCTCGGGGTGCTCGTCAGCCGAGCAGCCGTTCTGCGTGGGCGACGGCCGCCGGGTGTCCGAACAGGCCCGGTAGTCCGCCGGTGTGGACGAAGACCGTGGTCTGTCCTCGGCTGATCTCGCCGTCCTTGACGGCCGCGACGAGCCCGGTGATGGCGCGGCCGGTGTGGGTGGGGTGGAGGATGGTGCCCTCGGTTGTTGGCCGGCCCTCGCGATCCTACTGTTGCTGCACGCGTGTCAGGGCTGAGGCCCGCGCGCCGTTCTTCAGCCCCCGGGGTGCTCGTCAGCTGAGCAGCCGTTCTGCGTGGGCGACGGCCGCTGGGTGTCCGAACAGGCCCGGTAGTCCGCCGGTGTGGACGAAGACCGTGGTCTGTCCTCGGCTGATCTCGCCGTCCTTGACGGCCGCGATCAGCCCGGCCATGGCGCGGCCCGTGTAGGTGGGGTCGAGGATGATGCCCTCGGTGCGTGCCGTCAGCATCAGTGCGTCGGTGGCCTCGGGCGTGTAGGTTCCGTAGCCCGCGCCGATCTGGTCCCGGATGCGAAGTGCCTTTGCCGCGATGGGGGTTGGCGAGAGCGGCCGGGCGAAGGTGGTCACCGCCTCGGCGGGATCGGGGCGTGCCCCCACGTCGACCCCGAGGACGCGCTCCACTCCCAGACGGGCGACGAGCCCCGCCATCGTCCCGCCCGATCCGAGGGCGACCACGACATGAGCCAGGTCGGGCACCTGCCCTAGCAGTTCCTCCGCGCAGTCGACATATCCCTGTGCGCCGACCGAGCTGGATCCCCCGAAGGGGATGAGGGCAGGGTGGGCGCCGGCGGCCTGCAGTTCGGCGACGACGTTCTCGGCGGCCTCGGCGAGAGCGTGGGCGGCGACCTCACCGCTCCAGACGATGCGGGCACCGAGAAGACCGTCGAGGACCAGGTTGCCCGACGACGACCCACCGGGACCGCCGGGGAAGACGAGCACGGCCTTTATGCCGAGCTTCGCCGCCACGGCCGCGGTGAGCCGCGCGTGATTGCTCTGCGGGGCACCGGTCGTGACCAGCGTGTCGGCACCGTCGCGGTGCGCGAGACCGGCGGTGTACTCGAGCTTGCGTACCTTGTTGCCGCCCCCGCCGATGCCCAGCAGATCGTCGCGCTTGATCCAGAGGTCCTCCGGCCGCAGGCCGATGGCCTCGGCCAGTCGCGGCGCGGGCTCGACCGGCGAGGGAAGCGTCACGAGGGCAACGCGTTGAGGCTGGCCGTTCACAAGGGTCCTCTCAGGTGGGCGAAGTACGGACAGCGCAAATCCTAGTCGCCGAATGACGCACTGCTGCGCAAGAAATTGCGTCCCTTGCGTTCGCTTGCAATGTGCGACGCAAGGTGTTCGGCGCCTCAACCCCACGGCTGGGGTGCAGGTGTTGGCGGTGAAAAATGCGGCGCCGCGGCAGTAGACGTGCTCACATTGCTCTGCAATATTGCGATGAAACAATGCAAGAAGCTGCGCACGCACTCCCTGCAGGGAACGTGTGCGCCGTCGCTCTGCCCAGGAACGAGCCGTTCTCGCCGCCCTTTCCGGCGCGCGCACCTTCGCAGGGAGTGACCACGCATGATTCGACACAAGCCGAGATCCTTCAGACGGCGCGCGGCAACGGCCGCACTCGCCTCCGCCGTCCTGGCTCTGGGCATGCCCACCGTCGGCGCGCACGCAGCCGGCGGCCCCAACGCCGCGGCCGACGCGGCGACCAAGGCCGGCAGCGCCCTGCGCGCACACTCGGCCGCCAACATCACCGACGGCGACACCGGCACCTACTGGCAGGCGGGAAAGAAGTCGGCCCAGTGGGTGCAGACCGACCTCGGGAAGACCAAGCGCGTGCGCCAGGTCGTGCTGCGGCTGCCCGAGCGGTGGCAGACCCGCAAGCAGACGCTGGCACTTCAGGGCAGTGCGGACGGGAAGAGCTTCGCCACCCTCAAGTCGTCGGCGCAGTACGTCTTCAGCCCCGGCAACGACAACACGGTGAAGATCTCCTTCCCCGCGACCCTCGCCCGGTACGTACGGGCCGACTTCACCCGCAACTCGGTCGCCGAAACCGCCCAGCTCGCCGAGATGCAGGTCCTCACGACCACCGCCTCGACCCCCAACCTCGCCCAGGGCAAGCCCTTCACGGAGAGCGGCCACGCCGACGTCTACGGCGCCGCCAACGCCGGTGACGGCAACCGCGACACCTACTGGGAGAGCAGGAACAACGCCTTCCCGCAGTGGCTCCAGGTCGACCTCGGCTCCTCGGTCAAGGTGAACCAGGTGACGCTGCGCCTGCCCGGCGGCTGGCCGAGCCGCAGCCAGACCCTCAAGATCCAGGGCTCCACCGACAACCAGAACTTCACCGACCTCACGGCCTCGAAGGCGTACACCTTCGACAGCGGCAACGACCAGTCGGCGACCATCAGTCTCGACACCACCACGACGCGCTACGTCCGTGTGCTGATCACCGCCAACACCGGCTGGCCCGCAGGGCAGTTGTCCGAGCTGGAGGTCTACGGACCCGCGACCGGCGACACCCAGGCACCCACCGCGCCCTCGAACCTCAGTTACACCGAACCGGCCACCGGGCAGATCAGACTGGCCTGGAGCGCGTCCACCGACGACACCGCCGTGACGGGCTACGACATCTACGCCGACGGCCAGTTGCGGGCGAGCGTCGCCGGGAACGTGCTGACCTACACCGACACCCAGCCGGCCGGCAGCGACATCACCTACTACGTCCGCGCCAAGGACGCCGCCGGCAATGTCTCCGCCAACAGCAACACCGTCACCCGCAAGGGGGCGGGCGGCGACACCCAGGCCCCCACGGCGCCTGCCAACCTCGCCTACACACAGTCCGGCAGCGACGTGAAACTCACCTGGCAGGCGTCCACGGACAACGTCAAGGTCACCGGCTACGACATCTACGCCGATGACCGGCTCGTCAAGTCCGTGGCGGGCGACATCACGACGTACACCGACACCCCGTCCGCCGCCGCGACGGTCACGTACTACGTGAAGGCGAAGGACGCCGCTGGAAACGTGTCCGTGGCCAGCAACAGTGTCACCCGGCCCGGCTCGACCGACGGCGGCTCTAACCTCGCCGAGGGAAAGCCGATCGAGGCCTCGTCGTACGTCTTCACCTACGTCGCCACCAACGCCAACGACGGCCAGACCAGCACCTATTGGGAGAGTGCGGGCGGCGCCTACCCGGCCACCCTCACCACGAAGCTGGGGGCGAACGCCGACCTCAGCCAGGTCGTCGTCAAGCTCAACCCGGACGCCGCCTGGTCCACGCGCACCCAGAACATCCAGGTGCTCGGCCGCGACCAGGACGCGACGTCCTTCAGCAGTCTCGCCGCCGCGAAGGACTACACGTTCAACCCGGCGAGCGGGAACACCGTGACCATCCCGGTCTCCGGCTCCGCCGCCGACATCCAGCTCAGGTTCACCTCCAACTCCGGTGCCCCGGGCGCGCAGGTCGCCGAGTTCCAGGTGATCGGCACGCCGTCCGCCAACCCGGACCTCAAGGTCACCGCGATCACCAACTCGCCCTCGGCGCCGGTCGAGTCGGACGCCATCAGCCTCTCGGCGACCGTCACCAACAGCGGTAGCAAGGCCTCGAAGGCCACGGATCTGAACTTCACCCTCGGGGGCACGAAGGCCGCCACCGCGGACGTCCCGGCCCTCGCGGCCGGCGAGTCCAAGCCCGTCACCGCGAGCATCGGGACCCGGGACGCGGGCAGTTACCCGGTGGGGGCCGAGGTGGACCCGTCGAACAAGGTCATCGAGCAGAACGAGGCCAACAACGCCTTCACCCGCTCCGACGCCCTCGTCGTCAAGCCGATCTCCAGCTCCGACCTGCTCGCCGCCCCGGTCTCCTGGACCCCGTCCAGCGCCTCGGCCGGTGACGAGGTCGAGTTCACCGTGGCGATCAAGAACCAGGGGACCGTGGACTCGGCCTCCGGCGGCCACGACGTCACGCTGACCATCCAGGACGCCAAGGGCGCCACCGTCAAGACGCTCACCGGCTCCTACAACGGCGCCATCGCGGCGGGCCGCACCACCGCACCGGTCGACCTCGGCTCGTGGACGGCCGCCAACGGCAAGTACACCGTGAAGACCGTCATCGCCGACGACACCAACGAACTGCCGGTCAAGCGGGCCAACAACACCACCACGCAGCCCCTGTTCATCGGCCGCGGCGCGGACATGCCGTACGACATGTACGAGGCCGAGGACGGCACGGTCGGCGGCGGCGCCAAGGTCGTCGGCCCCAACCGCACCATCGGCGACCTCGCCGGCGAGGCCAGCGGCCGCAAGGCGGTCACCCTCGACGCGACCGGGCAGTACGTCGAGTGGACCACCCGCGCGGCGACCAACACCCTGGTCACCCGCTTCTCGATCCCCGACGGCACGAACACGACCCTCGACGTCTACGTGGACGGCCAGTTCCTCAAGGCGATCGACCTCACCTCCAAGTACGCCTGGCTGTACGGCAACGAGACCTCGCCCGGCAACTCACCCGGCTCCGGCGCCCCGCGCCACATCTACGACGAGGCGAACCTGCTCCTCGGCAAGACCGTGCCGGCGGGCTCCAAGATCCGGCTGCAGAAGGACGCCGCCAACACCTCCACCTACGCCATCGACTTCGTCAACACCGAGCAGGCGACGGCCGATCCCAACCCCGACCCGGCCGCCTACGCGGTCCCGGCCGGCTTCTCGCACCAGGACGTGCAGAACGCGCTCGACCAGGTCCGCATGGACACCACCGGCAAGCTCGTCGGCGTCTATCTGCCCGCCGGTGACTACGAGACGTCCAGCAAGTTCCAGGTCTACGGCAAGGCCGTCAAGGTCGTCGGAGCCGGGCCGTGGTTCACCCGCTTCCACGCCCCCTCCTCGCAGGAGAACACCGACGTCGGCTTCCGCGCCGACGCCACCGCCAAGGGCTCGACCTTCGCCGGCTTCTCCTACTTCGGCAACTACACGTCCCGGATCGACGGTCCGGGCAAGGTGTTCGACTTCTCAGGCGTCTCCGACATCACCATCGACGACATCTGGGTCGAGCACATGGTGTGCCTGTACTGGGGCGCCAACACCGACAACATGACCATCAAGAACTCCCGCATCCGGGACATGTTCGCCGACGGCATCAACATGACCAACGGCTCCACGGACAACCACGTCGTCAACAACGACGCCCGCGCCACGGGAGACGACAGCTTCGCCCTGTTCTCCGCGATCGACGCCGGAGGCGCCGACGAGAAGAACAACATCTACGAGAACCTGACCTCGACCCTCACCTGGCGGGCGGCCGGCATCGCCGTCTACGGCGGCTACGACAACACCTTCCGCAACATCCGCGTCGCCGACACCCTCGTCTACTCCGGAATCACCATCTCCTCGCTGGACTTCGGCTATCCGATGAACGGTTTCGGTACCGAACCCACGACGATCGAGAACGTCTCCCTGGAGCGGACGGGCGGCCACTTCTGGGGTTCGCAGGTCTTCCCCGCCATCTGGGCGTTCTCCGCCTCGAAGGTCTTCCAGGGCATCCGGGTCAACGACGTCGACATCGACGACTCCACCTACGGAGGCGTGATGTTCCAGACCAACTACGTAGGAGGTCAACCGCAGTTCCCGGTGAAGGACACCATCTTCACCGACATCTCCATCACCGACTCGAAGAAGAGCGGTGACGCCTTCGACGCCAAGTCGGGCTTCGGCATCTGGGCCAACGAACTGCCCGAACCCGGCCAGGGCCCCGCGGTCGGCGAAGCCACCTTCCGCAACCTGCGGATGAGCGGCAACGCCCAGGACGTCCGTAACACGACCAGCACATTCAAGATCAACATCGAGTAGGTCCGGCAGCAATACGGATCGGTGCATGCATGCATGCGGTGCGGGGCCACCCCCGGTCGGGGTGGCCCCGTGCTCACAGCCCGGCGACCTTGCCGCTCGCGGAGATCTCGTAGACCAGAGTGACCGTGCGACGGCCGCCGGGTGCCAGGCGCAGGTCCCAGCGCGCGATGCCGTCGGCGTCGATCGTGTCGGGCTCCGGTGCGCAGGCCTCCTTGCGCAGTCGTACCTCCACGGCGGACACCTCGGAGACCGGGATCCGTTCGCGTACGGCGACGACCTGCTCACCCTGTTCTCCGGGTGCGGAGAAGCGGGACACATGCAGGCGTACCGTGCGGGTGATCAGAGTCCGCTGGGTCAGCGTCGCGGTGTCGCGGGACTCCTCGGCGTGCCGGATCACGCGGTAGTCGTCGTGGCTGCCGAAGGCGAGCTCGACCGGGGCGCCCGGAGCGGTGAACTCCAGTGTGCCGCGGCCGGTGAACCCGCTGCCCCGTACGAGGTCCACGGGTCCGGCCAGCAGCGCATGGCCGGATGTGTTGTCGAACCGCACGACCTGGGTGACCAGCGGCGACAGTTCCGGGGAGCAGGAGTACTCGCTGCTCGCGGCAGTGGTGACAGCGGTGAGCGGCACCCGGTGGGCGCGGCCGTCCGTGGGGACGGAGACGGGCGCGGGGGAGTGCAGGACACGCGTCTGTCCGCCGTCGTCCACGCCGGGGAGACCGAGCACCGGGGCCGGACCCAGGTCGGCGATCTCCTCCTCCCGCAGCTCCACCTCGACGGTGCGGCGCTCGGCGGCGGAGCGGTCCCGGAGGGTGAGACGGTCCTCGGTCAGCCGCGGCGGGTCGGTGGTCAGCGCCGAGCGGGCCGTCGACAGGGTGAGGCGTACGTCCGACCAGTCCTCGCCCGTGCGCTGCCAGACCATCGCGTCGGTCTCCAGCGTCAGCGAGCCCGCGTCCAGTACGGCACGGTAGGCGGGGCGCCACAAGGCGCACGAGGTGAGGTGGGTCAGACGCAACCGGGCCGGTCCGGCGACCTCCGCCTGCACGGTCAGCTCGACATCACCGACCAACTCGGCGGGCTGCTCCTCGGCCACGTCGAGGGCCCGCCGGGTCTCCGTGAGTTCGTCGGCCAGCACCTTCAACCGGGCTTCGGCGGCGCGGAGTTGCTCGCCGTGCGACGCACGTTCGGCGTCGATGCGATCCAGCTCCCGGGTCCAGCGGGCCTCGTCCGTCTCCCCGAAGCCGGTCCCCTCGGCGATGTCCCGCAGCAGATCGGCGGCGAGTTTGCCGAGCAGGTCGAGGCGGGTGCGCAGCCGGTCGACGCGGTGGCCGAGGGCCTGCTGTTCCTCCTCCAGGGCACGCATCCGCCGGCGCAGCGCGGAGTCGTCGGCGGAGGGCAGCGGGCTCCGCGGTGTCCAGGTGCGGACGATCCGTGCGTCGAGGACCGTCGCCCCGTGCTCGCCCGTCAGCTCCGCATGCAGGGTGCGGTCGACCGCGAGCGCGCTGATCGGGCCGAGGCGCAGCTGCTGGATGCCCGCGCGCAGATCGAGTCCGGTGGTCCGCTCGACGTGGGCGCGGTCCTCCAGACAGGTGACGGCGGTGACGGGCAGGGGGATCGGCTGGGTTTCCGTGGGCATGGTGTCAGCTCCTGCGGTTGCCGCCGACCAGGGCCTTGGCGGCCGGGACGCGGATCTCGTAGCCGCCGTCGAGGGCGGCGCTGCTGCCGGCGGGCAGGTCCACCCGCCAGATGCGGGTGCCCGGGGCGTGGCGATCGGGTCCGGAGTCCTGCTCGGGGGTCGTCCAGTCGGCCCGCTCCTCGATCCGGACGTCCGGTTCGGAGGTGACCGGGACCTGTTCGTGTACCTCGACGGTGACGGCCTTGGCGAGCCGGTTGGCCAGTTCGACATGGACCTGGTGGTCGAGCACGGTGGTGCTGCCCCGCAGACCCGCCGTCGACTCGCGCAGATTCGTCCGGCGGGTGACCCGGACGCCCTCGGCCGGTCCCAGGCCCATGCGGCGCACCCCGCCGGGGGCGAGGGTGGGCAGGGCGGCGGTCAGCAGGAAGTCCTCGTCGACGGTGACCTCCACCGGGCCCGCCAGCAGGGCCTGTTCGGTGGCGTTGGAAAGGACGAGCGTGGCGTAGACCGTCTGTTCCACGGACGGCACGCACACGTACTCGGTGCGCAGACCGACCGGGATCTCGGTCACCGTGACGGTGTGCCAGGTGCCGTCGGAGGGGATGTCGGCGCGGGCGACGGCGTCGAAGCGGTGGTCGAAGGAACCCGCCGACTCGCGCGGCCGCACGGCGTGTCCGGGCAACGGCAGCGCGGACACCGCGTCGGCACGGCGGCGGTACTCGACCGCCACGGGGTCGTACGCCACCTGCGGGAAGAGCCTGCCCCTGCGGCCCTCGGGCTCGTCGGCACCGGACAGCACGAGCGCGGCGTAGTCCAGCTCCGCGCCGCTCGGCCGGGGCGGACCGTTCACCACCGGTGGCGCGGGCGGCGGCGCGCTCATGCCCGGGGCCGCGGGGGCGAAGGAAGCGGGAGCGGCAACGCGCTTGTCGGCGGCCGGAGATGCGCGGCGCGGCCGTCCGGACTGCGGAGGCGGCGCCATGGCGGGCATGGCCTCGTCGAAGTCCTCCTCCATGGCGACGCCGAAGCCGGGCTCGTCGGGTGCCGCGGGCGCCGCCATGCCGTACGCCTGTCCGGGCGGCGGTGGCGGTGGCGGCGGCAGTGGCGCGGAACCGGCTCCGGCTGCGCCCACGGCGACGGGCATCGCGGTCGAGGCCGGGCGGGGACCGGCCGCGTCGTAGCCGGAGAAGAGGTCGGAGAGACCCGCGGGAGGCTCGCGCCAGCCGGAGGGCGCGGGGGCGGGCTGCCGGCGGCCGACCCGGATCGAGCGCAGCCTCGGCAGGTCGGTGCGGCGCCGCAGATCCGCAGTGGCCAGGGCGATGCGCACCCCGGTCCAGTCCTCTCCGGTGCGCTGGGCGACCGAGGCACGCAGCACCAGCGTGCCGCTGTCGTCGTCCTGGCGGTGCGTCAGGCGGTAGGCCGGGACCCAGACGGCCCCCGGCACGCCGTACTCGATCTCCAGCTCCACCGGTCCGGAACCGTCGAGGGTCAGCAGCGCGCCGACCGTGGTGTCCACGGGCCCGGACTGTGCGGCGGTGGAGGCGCTGTACCAGCGGTCCGTGGCAATGGAGAGCTCGTGCTGGGCGCGCCGGAGCTCCTCCTCCAGCTCGGCGAGCCGCTGATGCAGGCCGCGCAGCCGCTCGTCGACGAAATCCGCGAGCCGCAGCCATGCGTCGGCGGGTGTGCGGCGCGGCGGGTCCTCGCGCTTGCGGCCCGGCGGAACCGGGCGCAGCGCCGCGACCTCGGCGATCCGGCTCAGCTGCCGGTCACGGTGCCCCTCCACGGCGGCGTACGCGTCCCGCAGCCGTTCCATCTCGTGCCGCAAGCTGTCGGCCGTGTCGGTGTCGGACGGTTCGGCGTCCACCTCCACGCGTACCTCGGTGACCCGTACGCCACTGTCACCGACGACCTTGGCGCGCAGCGAGCCCGGGTCCATCGAGCGGGGCAGCCCCGTCACCCGCACCCTGCCGCCCTCCGGCACCGTGCCGCCGGCCACCCGGGTGCAGAGCGCGCCCTGCGCGTACACCACGACCGCGTCGAGCGTCGACGCCCATCGCTGCACCTCATCGGATTTCATGCACTCCGCCCCCGTCGTGTCCGTGCCGTGCCGGACAGTATCCGGTGATCATCGGGCCGGACAAGGCAATAGGAAGCGGTGCGTGGACGTGCGGTTCGGGCGGCCGGCCAGCTGAATGGGTACAGGGCTGCGGGACACCCGCCTGAGCGGCGCACACGAAAGGGCGTACGAGATGCGTATCGATCTGACCGGTCGCACGGCACTGGTCACCGGCTCCACGCAGGGCATCGGCGAAGCGATCGCCGCCGGGCTCGCCCGTGCCGGTGCCCGGGTCGCCGTCAACGGCCGCAGCGCGGAGCGTACCGAGGAGGCCGCGGACCGGCTGGCCCGGCAGGTGCCGGGAGCCGAGCTGGTGCCCGTGGCGGCGGACGTGACCACCCAGGAAGGAGCGGAGCAGGCGCTCGGCGCCCTGCCGCAGGTGGACATTCTCGTCAACAACCTCGGGGTCTTCGGATCCGCCGACCCCCTGGACATCACCGACGACGAATGGCGCCGCTACTTCGAGGTGAACGTCCTCGCGGCCGTCCGGCTGACCCGCCTCTGCCTTCCCGGCATGACCGAGCGGGGCTGGGGACGTGTCCAGTACATCGCCAGCGACTCGGCCGTCGTCATCCCCGCCGAGATGATCCACTACGGAATGTCGAAGACCGCCCTGCTCGCAGTCGGCCGCGGCTTCGCCAAGCAGGCCGCGGGCACCGGTGTGACGGTGAACTCGGTCATCGCGGGTCCCACCCACACCGGCGGGGTCGAGGACTTCGTGTACGAGCTCGTCGACCGTGACCTGCCCTGGGACGAGGCGCAGCGCGCCTTCATGCGCGAGCACCGTCCGCAGTCCCTGCTGCAGCGGCTGATCGAGCCGGAGGAGATCGCCAACATGGTCGTCTACCTCAGCTCCGACCAGGCGTCGGCCACCACGGGCGGTGCGCTGCGGGTCGACGGCGGATACGTCGACGCCATCCTGCCCTGAGACCCCGTTCCGCCCCGGTTCAGGGGCGCGGGGCTCCGGCCTGCAGGCCGTCCATGACGAGGTCGAGGAGCCGGGCGGCGCGCGGCCGCCAGTCCTCGGCGGGGGTCAGCTGCCACACACCGGCGATGGCCAGCAGGAAGTCGTCGCCGGTCAGCCCCGGCCGGACGGTGCCCGCGTCCTCGTTGGCGCGCAGGAGGAGTTCGGCCGCGTCGGTGACGGGGGTGTGGGCGGGCTTGGCGGGGCCGCCCGGGGCGCTCGTGGCGAGACGGAACGCATCGGCGAGGCCCGCCTTGGTCATGGCGAACTCGGCGAGCCGGTCCATCCAGGTCCGCAGTGCCTGCTGCGGCGGCAGCTGTTCGAGCAGCTGGGCCGCGTTGTCGGCGACCTGCTGCATCTCGTGGCGGTAGATCTCCAGGACGAGCGCCTCGCGGTTGGGAAAGTTGCGGTAGAACGTGCCCTGCCCGACGCCCGCCTTCTTGGCGATCGCGCTGAGGGGTACGTCCGGGCATCGGGTCAGCTCGACGAGGGCGACGTCGAGAATGCGCTCACGGTTGCGCTGCGCGTCGGAGCGCAGGGGCGCGTCGTCGTTGTGCTGCACTCGTCACTCCTCGCGGGCCCGGACCGAAACCCGACCTTGCTAAGCGGACAGCTGTCCGTTAGGTTTGCTGTGTAGCGGACAGTTGTCCGGTTGTGTCCAGCATAGTCCTGCTCGCGACCGTACGGCAGTCCGCGTCCACCGTCACTCGGCGGCGCACAGCCGACCCCCTGCCCCCCCTTCCTCCCTGCCTTCCTCGGTCCTTGCCCTGCCCTGCCGCCAAGTCCCTTGGCCGGCTCCGCCGCGAAAGAACTGCGAAAGAAGTGGCTCATGGCCGTATCGACGTCCAGCGTCATCACCCTGCACATCAACGGCGAGAAGTTCACGCTGCCCGTCGACCACCGCACCACGCTCCTCGACGCACTGCGCGAGCGGCTCGATCTGACCGGTACCAAGAAGGGCTGCGACCAGGGCCAGTGCGGCGCCTGCACGGTCCTGGTGGACGGACGCCGGACCGTCTCCTGTCTGCAGTTCGCGATCGCCGCCGAGGGGCGTGAGATCACGACCATCGAAGGCGTGGCGGACGGTGACCAACTGCACCCCGTCCAGCAGGCGTTCCTCGATCTCGACGGCTATCAGTGCGGCTACTGCACGCCGGGACAGATCTGTTCGGCGATCGGCATGCTCGGCGAGCACGCCGCCGGATGGCCGAGCGCCGCGACCGAGGACGTACGACCGGAGGTGGGACCGCCACCCCTGACCGTCGACGAGATCCGCGAACGCATGAGCGGCAACCTGTGCCGGTGCGCCGCCTACGCCTCGATCGTCGAGGCCGTCGCACGCGCGGCCGAGACCCCCGCCGCACCGCTGATCGACGCCCCGCAGGACACGAAGGAGCAGGCCGCATGAGGGAGTTCGCCTATCAGAAGGCCGCCGACGTGTCGGGCGCCGTCGCGCTGCTCGACGCCGACCCCGAGGCCCGCTTCCTCGCGGGCGGCACCAATCTGGTCGACCTGATGAAGAGCGGCGTCGAGCGGCCCACCCGACTCGTGGACGTACGGCAGCTGCCCCTGGACCGTGTCGAGAGCACACCGGACGGCGGTCTGCGCATCGGTGCGACCGTCACCAACAGCGACCTCGCCGTCCACCCCGACGTGCGGCGCCGCTACCCGATGCTCGCGCAAGCGCTGCTCGCCGGTGCCTCCGGCCAGCTGCGCAACATGGCCACCGTCGGCGGCAACCTCCTGCAGCGCACGCGGTGCGGATACTTCACCGACCTGACCAAGCCGTGCAACAAGCGCACCCCCGGCAGCGGTTGCCCCGCCATCCGGGGCGAGCACCACAACCACGCCGTGCTCGGCGCCTCCTCGCACTGCGTGGCCGTGCACCCCTCCGACATGGCCGTGGCCCTGGCCGCCCTCGACGCAGTCGTGCACTTCGAGACCGCCGACGGGCCGGACGCGTTGCCGATCGGCTGGCTCTACCTGCCCGTCGACGAGACCCCGCACCGCGAAACGGCCCTGCCGCCCGGCGCGTTGATCACCCACGTCAGCCTGCCGCCGGCCCCGGTCGCGGCCCGCTCCCGCTACCGCAAGGTGCGTGAGCGCGCCTCCTACGCCTTCGCCATCGGCTCGATCGCCGCAGCGCTCGACGTCCGCGACGGCGTGGTGCACGACGTCCGCCTGGCGTACGGCGCGGTCGCCTCCCGCCCCTGGCGGGCACAGGCGGCCGAACGCGTCCTCGCCGGTGCGAGCGCCGACGCGGAGACCTTCGCGGCCGCCGCGGATGCCGAACTGGCGGCCGCCAGGCCGCTGGCCCACAACGAGTACAAGGTGACCCTGATGCGGAACCTGACGGTGGCCGTTCTGAGCGAACTCGCCGAGGAGGCCGGCCGATGACCACGACCACCGTGACCGCCGCGCCGGTCCGCGCCGTCGGCAGGGGACACGTCCGGGTCGAAGGCCGGGACAAGGTCACCGGAGCGGCCCGGTACGCGGGCGAGGTCCCCTTCGCCGGGCTCGCCCACGGCTGGCTGGTGCTCTCCTCGGTCGCCCGCGGCCGCATCGAGGAGATCGTCACCGCCCCGGTCCTGGAGATGCCCGGCGTCCTCGCCGTCCTCCACCACGGCAACGCCCCGCACGTGGAGACCGACTTCGTCGGCATGATGGGCACCAGGCCCGATCCGACCTGCGCCGTCTTCCAGCACGACCGGGTGCCGCACCTGGGCTGGCCGGTGGCGCTGGTCGTCGCCGAGACCTCCGAACAGGCGCGGGAAGCCGCGGAGTCACTCGTCGTGCACTACGACGAGCAGCCCCACGACGTCGAGTTCAGTGCCGAGGACCCCGACGCCCGTCACGTGGACGGCCATATGCCGGCCGTCACCGACAAGGGCGACCTGGAGGCCGAACTCGCCGCCTCCGCGGTCGTGGTGGACGTCGAGTACACCACGCCCGAGGAACACCACAACCCGATGGAACCCCATGCGGCCATGGCTCGCTGGGACGAGGGCCGGCTCGAACTGATCGACTCCAACCAGAGCGCCACCTGGGTCGTGGGCGACATCGCGCAGCTCTTCGGTCTCGACCCGGCGTCCGTCCACGTACGTTCCGAACACGTCGGCGGTGGCTTCGGCAGCAAGGGGGTACGCGCCCACCAGGTGGCGGCCGTCATGGCCGCGCGAGTCCTGCAGCGCCCGGTACGTGTCGTGCTGACCCGCCGTCAGATGTTCACGCTGGCCGGCCATCGCAGCCCCACCATCCAGCGCGTCCGCCTCGGCGCCGAGGCCGACGGACGGCTGCGCGCCCTGGACCACCGCTCCCTGAGCCGCACCTCCACGGTCTACGACTTCGTCGAACCCAGCGCGGGCGTCGCCCGGGTGATGTACGACGCGGACGCCCATCACACCGAGAACCGTGTCGTACGGCTCGACGTCCCGAGCCCGACATGGATGCGCGGCCCGGGTGAGGCGCCGGGGTCCTTCGCCCTGGAGGCCGCACTCGACGAACTCGCCGAGAAGTGCGGCCTCGACCCCATCGAGCTGCGCCTGCGCAACGAACCGGACAAGGGCCCGGTGTCCGGCCTGCCGTTCGCCGCCCGGAACCTGCGCGCCTGCTTCGAGGAAGGCGCCCGCCGCTTCGGCTGGGACCGGCGCGATCCGCGGCCCGGCGTGCGCCGCGACGGGCGCTGGCTGCTCGGCAGCGGCACCGCGGGCGCGTCCTTCCAGGCCGGCGCCCTCCCGTCGACCGCCACGATCACCGCCGAGGCCGACGGCACCTTCACCGTCCGCATCGCCGCCGCGGACATCGGCACCGGCGCCCGCACCGCGCTCACCCTCGTCGCGGCGGACGCCCTCGACGTACCGACCGACCGGATCCGGGTCCGGATCGGCGACAGCGCCTTCGGACCGGCGGGGATCGCCGGCGGTTCCATGGGCACCCGCTCCTGGTCCTGGGCCGTCACCGCGGCGTCGAGCGAGCTGCGGGAACGGCTGGTGCCGGGCATGGAGATCCCCGCGCAGGGCATCACCGTGCGCTCCGACACCACCGAGGCCGTCGCCGCGCTCGCCCGGAAGGAACGCCACTCCTACGGCGCCCAGTTCGTCGAGGTCGCCGTCGACCCGGCCACGGGTGAGGTACGGGTGCGGCGCATGCTCGGGATCTTCGCCGCGGGGCGCATCGTCAACCCCCTGACGGCGAAAGGGCAGTTCACCGGCGGCATGATCTGGGGCCTGTCCATGGCCCTGCACGAGGAGGCGGCCCGCGACGCGTACTTCGGCGGTCCGGTCGGCGCCGACCTCGCGGGCTATCACGTGGCCACGCACGCCGACGTCCCGCACATCGAGGCGGACTGGGTGGAGGACGTCGATCCCGAGGACCCCGTCGGCATCAAGGGCATCGGCGAGGTCGGCATCGTCGGCGTCGCGGCCGCCGTGGCCAACGCCGTCTGGCACGCGACCGGTGTACGCCACCGCAGCCTGCCCATCCGCCCGGACCGCATCCTCACGGCGGGCAACGGTGCTTGATCTGGCACCGGAGCTGAAGCGCTGGCTCGACGAGGACCGCGCTGTCGCCGTCGCCACCGTCGTGGCCGTCGGCGGCAGCGCCCCGCGCGGGCCCGGCGCCTCACTCGCCGTCGACGAGGAGGGCACCGTCATCGGGTCGGTGTCCGGCGGCTGTGTCGAGGGTGCGGTCTACGACCTGTGCGTCGAGGCGCGCCGCAGCGGCCACAGCGTGCTGGAGCGCTTCGGCTACAGCGACGAGGACGCCTTCGCCGTGGGGCTGACCTGCGGCGGGGTCCTCGACGTCCTCGTCACACCGCTGCCCGTGGACGCGCCGCTCAGAGCCCTGGTGCACACGGCGCTGAGTCTCGCGGCCAAAGGTGAGCCGGTCGCGCTCGCCCGCGTCGTGCGCGGACCGGAGCCCTACCTCGGCGCCGGTCTGCTCGTCCACGCGGACGGCTCGTTCGACGGCACGCTCGGCGGTGACGCGGCGCTGGACCGCACCGCTGCCGCCGAGGCCGGGGCCGCGCTGGACGCGGGCCGCACCGGCACCTTCGAGGTCTCGGAGGACGGCTCGCACTGCCCCGGCGGGCTCACCCTGCTGGTCGAGTCGAGCGTGCCGCCACCCCGGATGATCGTCTTCGGCGCGATCGACTTCGCGGCAGCGCTGGTCAGGGTGGGCAAGTTCCTCGGCCACCACGTCACCGTGTGCGACGCGCGGCCCGTCTTCGCCACCCGGGCGCGCTTCCCCGAGGCCGACGAGATCGTCGTGGACTGGCCGCACCGCTATCTGCGCCGCACCACGACCGACGCCCGCACCGTGCTGTGCGTACTCACCCACGACGCCAAGTTCGACGTGCCCCTGCTCGAGGTCGCGCTGCGGCTGCCGGTCGCGTTCGTGGGTGCCATGGGTTCATCGCGCACCCACGCCGACCGCAACCGCCGCCTGCGCGAAGCCGGTCTGACGGACGCCGAACTGGCCCGCTTGCGCTCGCCCATCGGCCTCTACCTCGGCGGCCGTACCCCCGAGGAGACGGCCGTGTCGATCGCGGCGGAGATCGTCGCGAGCCGCCGCGGCGGAACGGGCGCTCCGCTGACGGGCTCCGGCACCCCGATCCACCGCACGGGCATCGCCTGAGGTGGTCGCCGGTACCCCCCTTCAGCGCCGGTGGCGTATGAAGCTGAGCGTGGCGTAGACCTCGCCCTCACGGGGTGCCCGGGTCCAGGAGCAGGTGGTGAAGGTGGGGAGCCTGCCTCGGGTCAGTGCGAAGCGGGGGAGTGAAAGGCCGAGTTCGGTGTGCAGGGCCTCCAACATCCGTAGTTCGCCGTCCTGTTCGGTGTCTTCCGCGCGGAAGAGCCGTGCGGGGTCCAGGGTCTCGGGTATCTCGCCGGAGCGCTGGATCTCCGCACCGCGCACGGTGAACGCGTAGAGCTCCACGCCCCGTTCGGCCACCGACAGGTGGAACGCCGCCGACCGGCCGCCCGGGGCCGAGGGTCTCGACTCCCGCCAGACCACCACCGCGCGGCCGGACGCGGAGGCGGCCTGAGCGGGGGACACGAACATCGTGTTGAGGTAGCGGGACGAGTGGCCGTCAAAGGCGAAGGCCCACCCTTCGGCGGTGCGGCCGACGGAGACCAGCGTCCGGTCCTCCCAGGGTTGCAGGTCCTCCCGGTGGTGGGGCCTTGGCCCACGCCAGAACGCCATACGAGTGTCGACGGGCGCGCTCAGCTCGGCGCCGTCCTCGCCGATCAGGGCGGGCAGCCGGGTGGGGTCGACCCCCTCGACCCAGACGCATCGGTACCCTTCGAACGCCTGCCGGTTGGGCGCGGTCTCGGTGAGCCAGGCGAGACCCGGTGGGTCGAGATCGGGCACCGGCTCGGGTGCCGGCCCCTCATGCCCGTCCCGCGGTGTCGCGAGGATCTCCCGGCCACGCTCGGGGGTGACCAGCGGGCCCAGGACCGGATCGGAGAGCAGGCCGACCGGGGCGATCAGCAGGGGCCCGGGAGCGCTCCAGTGTGGAAGCGCGGCCCGCAGCACCCGCCACGCGGCGTCACCGGCTCCCCAACGGGCCATCTCCCGAGCCTCGTTGACGGCCCGACCCCACGGGCCGTCCGGTGCGTAGCGATAACTGCCGTCCCGCATCGCGCTCAGCACGGCCTCCGCACTGTCCTGGGGGACTCCGCGGGCGGCCATCATCCTCAGCCAGTGGTCGTCCTCGCCCGGCCGCCGTTGACGGGTCGTCTGCGCCATGGCCTCGACGGGCAGAACCTCGGGCAGGTAGAGCGGGTCGGCGACCAGGAAGCCGTAACCGCAGGCCTGGTCCAGACGCATGAAATGCCGCAGTTGGTCGTAGAGGGCGGCGCTGCGCGGTCGTCCGAAGGAGCGGGCCTCCTCGAGCAGAGGCAGGGCCTCCTCGTAGCGTCCGCGCAGGGCGAGCAGCCGGGCCTCGTCCACATGAGCGTCCTAGGCGCGCGTGGTCGCGTTCACGAAGTCGCTGTCCTGTGCCCGATCGGCGTGGAAGTGGCGGTACATGGCCTCCATGTACGCGCGGAACGACGGGTAACGGGCGGGCAGTTCACCACCCCAGCCCTTGTAGACGTACAGCGCCCATTCGCCGTCCGGGCCGACGTCACCGGGGTCGAGCAGGGCGTACGACATGTCGGAGTCGGTCTCCAGCTGCAGCGCCCGCTTCCACATCCCGGCCAGCCGCACCTCCTCCTCGCGCGGGTCGGCGCCCAGGTTCTCCTCGTACAGCGAGGTCATGTCGTGCGGGTCCCCGAACCAGCGGATGTCGGCAGCGCCGCCGAGCTGATAGATCCCGGCCGTCTGATCCACGTGCCAGCCGTCGCTCACGGCCAGGAACGCGCGGTACGACGGCGGCAGTCGCCGTCCGAGCCGCTCCTCGGCCGCGGCGATCGCCGCCTCGTCCGCACCGGGTCTGCCGGGAGGGACGACGGTCTCTCCGTCGTCCTCGTACGCCTCCATGTCCAGGTCGTCGCGCGGAACCCACTCCTCCTGCCAACGACCCAGGAACTCGTGCCAGAACACACGCCAGTTGAAAGACTCTCCGCTCATGGCCAGAGAATCTCATCCGGCACTGACAACGCCGGTGCCGGATGGCGGCAGCCCGACGGCCGGGCCGTCAGGCCTTGTCCTGCATGCTGCTCCGCGCGGGGTTGGCCTGCTCGGCGGCCTTTGGGTCCTTCTCGCCGGCCTTGGCGCGCACCCCCTGGGCGATGCGGTCCCCGATGGTCTTGTCGATGTTCGACCAGTACTCGAAGGCGCGCTTGAGGACAGGCTCCGTCACGCCGTTGAGGAGATGCCCCACGACGTTGTCGACCAGACGATCGCGCGCGGCGTCGTCCATGACCTCGCGCACCAGCGTGCCGGGCTGGCCCCAGTCGTCGTCCTCGGGATGACTGACGTAGGCGGCACGGGTGATCGCACCGTCCGCCTCCCAGCTGGGCGGGGTGTAGCGGGCGCTATCGGCCGCGGGTCCGCCCTTGGAGTTGGGGGCGTAGACCGGGTCGGTGGTGTTCCGGTACGCCATCGCCCCGTCCTTGGAGTACGTATGGACGTCGACGACGGGGGCGTTCACCGGAAGCTGCTGGTAGTTGCCGCCGATGCGGTGGCGGTGTGCGTCCGCGTAGGAGAACAGCCGGGCCAGCAGCATGCGGTCCGGGCTGGGGCCGATGCCGGGGACGAGATTGTTGGGCTGGAAGGCCGCCTGCTCGATCTGGGCGTGGTTGTCGGTCGGATTGCGGTCGAGCGTCATCCTGCCGACCGGGATGAGCGGGTAGTCGCCGTGCGGCCACACCTTGGTGAGGTCGAAGGGGTTGAAGCGGTAGTGCGCGGCGTCCTCGTACGGCATCACCTGCACCTTGAGGGTCCAGCTGGGGAAGTCGCCGTCGCGGATGTGCTCGAACAGATCACGCGTGTGGTAATCCGTGTCGGCCGCCGCCATCTGGTCGGCCTCGTGCTGCGTGAAGCACTCGATGCCCTGGTCGGTCTTGAAGTGGTACTTCACCCAGAACCGCTCGCCCGCCGCGTTGATCCACATATAGGTGTGCGAGGTGTAGCCGTTCATGTGGCGCCAGGTCCGCGGAATGCCGCGGTCACCCATCAGCCAGGTGACCTGGTGGGCGGACTCGGGGGAGAGCGTCCAGAAATCCCACTGCATGTCGTGGTCGCGCAGGTTGTTGTCGGCGCGGCGCTTCTGGGAGCGGATGAAGTGCTGGAACTTCATCGGGTCCTTCACGAAGAACACCGGCGTGTTGTTGCCGACCATGTCGTAGTTGCCCTCGCTGGTGTAGAACTTCACCGCGAAGCCGCGCGGGTCGCGCCAGGTGTCCGGGCTGCCGCGCTCACCCGCGACGGTCGAGAAGCGGACGACCAGGTCCGTGCGCGTGCCCGGCTGGAAGAGGGCCGCCTTGGTGTAGGCGCTGACGTCGTGGGTCACCTCGAAGTGCCCGAACGCGCCGCTGCCCTTGGCGTGCGGCTGCCGCTCGGGGATCCGCTCCCGGTTGAACTGCGCCATCTGCTCGATCAGATAGGCGTCCTGCAGCAGGATCGGCCCCCCGGGTCCCACAGTGAGCGAATGCTCGTCGCTCTCGACCGGGGCACCGGAGTCGGTCGTGGTGGCGGGCGGGATTTCCGTCATCAATCTGCCTTTCGTCGTACGGGGGCAGTCGTGTGCCGGTCCCACGTCATCGGGAGACCGGCACGTCCCGGTATGCGGGGTGACCCTGACGGGCGCGTGCAAACGTCGCCGCAGCGACAGATGTGCACGGTGCGCGGGGTCGTCTCCTGATCACCGGCGCACACCTCACCAGCGTGTGCCCGCTCGCCCGGGGGCGCCACCCGGCGGACGAGCCGAGGCATTCGCCCTGCAGCGCCGCGATGGGCCTGACACCGTGGGTGCCGGGCCGGGCCGCCTGCCGGGCGTGCCGGGATCCCACCCACTTCGAGGAGCCGATGTCATGGGCAACGAACTGCAGGGCAGGACCGCCGTCGTCACCGGTGCGAGCAAGGGCATCGGGCTGGCGGTGACCCAGGCTCTGGCCGGGGCCGGAGCGACCGTGGTCGCAGGGTCCCGTACGTCGTCGAAGGACCTGGACGTGCTGGCCGAGCAGGCCCCGGTGACCTGGGTGTCCGTCGACCTGGGCGAGCCGGGGGCGGCCGAGCGGCTCATCGAGGCCGCTCGGGGACGGGTGGACGTCCTCGTCAACAACGTCGGCACGGCTCCGACCCGCACCGGCGGCTTCCTCACGGTGACCGACGAGGAGTGGCGCCGCACCCTCGACCTGAACCTCCTCGCCGCCGTACGCGTCACACGAGCCGCGCTGCCACTGATGCTCGCGGCGGGCCGGGGCTCGGTCGTCACGATCGCCTCGGTCAACGCCACCCTGCCCGACCCCCTGGTGATCGACTACAGCGCCGGCAAGGCCGCGCTCGTCGCCTTCTCCAAGGCCCTGTCCAAGGAGGTCGGCCCCAAGGGCATCCGCGTCAACACCGTGAGCCCGGGTCCGGTGGAGACGGATCTGTGGCTCGGCGGGGGAGGAGTGGCGGACACCGTGTCGGCCGCGGTGGGCACCACTGCCGAGGACATCGTGGCCGAGGCGCGGTCGTCCATGGTCACCGGCCGCTTCACCACGCCCCGGGAGGTGGCGGACCTCGCCCTGTTCCTGGCCGGGGACCGCTCGGCCAACATCACCGGCAGCGATTTCGTGATCGACGGAGGCATGATCCCCACGTGGTGAGCCCGGGCCGCAGTCGATGTCGGCCCGTCGCTTCGTCTACGGCTGCTCCGCCGACACGGCACGCCGGACGCTCTCGCGCAGCAGGGCCCGACGCTGCTCGTGCACCTCGGCCGGCTCCTGTGCGGTCGCGGCGTAGACATTGCTGACCGGGGACCAGGCCATGGACATGGCGATCACCAGAGCCATCACGTCGAACGGGTCTCCCTGGCGCACCAGACCCGCGGCCTGTGCCTCGGCGATGGCCTGAAGTTTGCCGTCGTCGAGGCGGTGGGGGTCGTCGACCAGATGCCCGGCCGGGCGCCGCTCCAGTCGCGCCCAGGTGGCCAGCCGGATGAGGTCGGGGCGGCATCGGCGGCCACCGGTGGACCGTCGGAGGCGACGCGGGGTACGTACGGTTCAGGGTGAGCACCGCCGACGAGTGGTGGGACGTCGACCTCGCGGCGCCCAGCGGTGAGCAACTCCGGCCCGGCGTCTACCGCAACGCGGAGCGCGCCGCGTTCCGCACCGGGCGGTCACCCGGACTCGACGTCTCCGGAGACGGCCGCGGCTGCAACGAGGTCTACGGACAGTTCTCCGTCAACCAGATCGAGACCGACACGTCCGGGGCGATCACCGTCCTGGACGCCACCTACACCCAGCACTGCGAGAGCGCCGACGCTCCCGCCCTCAAGGGCGTCATCAAGTACCACGCCTACCCGCTCTCCTACGCGTACACGAGCGACTCCGGCGACTACATAGGCCAGGGCGCCACCCAGACGCACCAGGGCGCCACCAGCACCTTCTCGCTCACGTCCTACGGCGACGGCGTCCAGTACAACGTCTCCGGCAAGCGGGAGTACTGGACCGCGCTGCTGACCCCGCCCGACGGCGAGCAGTTCGAGGCCGGACACACCTACCAGGCGGAGCGCAGCCATGGTGCCTCGGTCGCAGGACTGGACGTGTTCGGCAACGGACGCGGCTGCAACACCGTCACCGGCGAGCTCACGGTGACCAGGCTCGCCCGCGGTGACGACGGTGCCATCAAGGCGTTCGCCGCCACCTTCGTGCAGCACTGCGAGGGCGGCGGGCCCGCTCTGCGCGGCACGATCCACTACTACGCCTGATCCCCTCACGGCCCTGCCGGAGCGGGAGTTGGCCCCGGCAGGGCCGCCATCGTACTCAGTGTGTTCCGTCCGGTCGCGGGCATCCGGAGTGCACACAGCTCTGGCAACTCACCGGACGGACGGACATCATGCTCGCGATTCTCTCGGCGGTCCTGTTCTTCATCGCGTTCCTGATCAACGCGGCGGACATCTCCACCAACGACACCTTCAGCTCGACCAATGTGATGCTGCTCGGCCTCACCGCGCTGGCCCTGCACATGGCCGGGATCGGAAGCGGATGGCCCTCCCGCAGGCGCTGAGGGATGAACTCCCCTTAGCGCCGCAGCGCTTGGAGGGCAATCACCGATCACTCGAAGGTGTGACGCGTATGGCCGACGAAGGAACGATTCCTCGAACGGCGTGGTCACATATGCCCGTTGCCCTCGCACAAGGCAACTCATCAGACACACGCCACACGCAGGCCAGGGGAGAGGACGGCATCACCGGATGATGGACACCAACTGGGGCGAACAAGGGCTGTGCCGTACAGCCGACCCCGACGAACTGTTCGTCAAGGGAACCGCGCAGAACCGGGCCAAAGCACTGTGCGGCGGCTGCGACGTCAGGACCGAGTGCCTCGCCTATGCCCTCGATCAGCGCATCGAGTACGGAGTATGGGGCGGCATGACCGAGCGCGAGCGCCGGGCCCTGCTGCGCCGACGGCCGACCGTCACCTCCTGGCAGCGACTGCTGGAAGCGGCCCGCGCACAGCACGAGCGCGCCCGACGCGCCACCGTGGGCGCCACGCAGGCGAGTTGACGCCGGCACGGCCGGCCGGGGTAAGGCTGGAACCGCTGCGTGGACCGCGACGGCTCCAGCCCCGGGCCTCCGGTCGCGTCGCCGGCGGGTACTCCCGCATCGCCGACGTAGGGAGGACCGTGCGCAAGGAAGAGGAGAGGGGAGCCTCGTTCCTTACGCCGACGGCGGTGACCCCGCCGCACCTTGTCGAGCAGTAGCGATGTCTTCGACGGTACGCCTCATCGCGGGAGGCCGGGAGGGGCTCAGCCGTGCAGCGTCGGCCGGTACACCAGTTCCTGGATGTGCCCGTCGAGGGTCCGCTGCTCGATCAGTTCCAGGTCGAAGTCGGCCGCGCCCTGGAAGATCGGGGCGAAGCCGGTCCGGCCGGTGATCACGGGGAAGAGCGTCACCTGCACGCGGTCGACGAGCCCTGCGGCCATCAGCGCCCGGTTCAGCGACAGGCTCCCGTGCGAGCGCAGCGGTACTTCGGACTCCTCCTTGAGCCGGCCGACGACCTCGACGGCGTCCCCGCTCACGACGGTCGCGTCCGGCCAGTCGAGGGCCTCTTTGAGGGTGCTCGACACCACCGTCGCCGGCATGTTCCTCATCTTCGTGACCCAGGGGTCACGCACCTCGGACTCCTCGGTGCTCGACGCCAGCATCTGCACGAACTCCCGGTATGTGGTGGCCCCGAAGACCATCCGCTGCTCCTCGCCGTAGAGGGCGAGGCGGTGGTCGAGGAGCTCGGGGCCCTGCTTGCCCCAGTAGCCGGTCCAGTCGCCGCCCGCGGCACCGAAGCCGTCGAGGCTGCAGAAGACGTCGAACGTATAAGTGGCGGTCATGGTGATCTCCTCAGCTGTCGATGGTCACGCTTCGCAGTTGAGACCGGCCACCACGACGAAACTCATCGCTCAGGGCGCCGACCCGGCGGACCGTCCGGGCCGCCGGGTGAAGCGCCGCAGGCCGCGTCGGGTGGGCTTGAGGGGCTTGTCCTCGGGGGCGACGGGGCCCTCGCCCGCGGTCACGGCAGGCGGTGCGGCCAGGCCCGCAACGGCCTGGCCGTGCCGTTCGAGGCGGCTGCGGACGGCCTGGGCCATGGCCTGGTGGGACGGTTCCAGCAGCAGGCCCTCCGCGGCCAGCCGCTCCCACATGTGCTGCAACTCCTGGCCCCGGGTGGTCACTTGGCGCTCGTCGAGCAGCCGCTGCCAGGCCGCGGTGGCGCGGGCCACCTCCGGTGCCGCACGGTTGAGGTCGGTACGGCAGCGGATACGGGCGACGGTCAGCGCGAGGACGGTGGAGAGCATGTAGTCGCCGCGCAGATACGCCAGATACGCCTCGATCGCCCGTGCCTCCAGGGAGAGTTCGTCCTCCGCGCCCCTGCGCAGCGTGAGGTGCTCCCGCAGCGCGCTGGCGAGGACGAAGGCGGCGTGCAGCTCCTCGCGCTGGGCGTGCTGGATGATGCGCTCCACGCGGGCCAGCGGTGGGAAGGCCGCCTCCTCCGCGGCGGTGCGCTCGCGCCCGGGCGGCAGGTCCTCGTCGTCGGCGATGGTGCGGCTGGACCCGTCGGGGTGCACCCGCAGGCGTGCCACCTGCATGACGGAGCGGTCGATGACGGTGGCCGCGACCGGGGCTCCCAGGGTGCGGGCGAACATGGCGATGGCATCCAGGATCGCCTCGTTCGGCTGCCGCATGCCGCCCATCTCCAGCAGATGACCGTTGACCACGGTGGAGCCGTCCTCGGCCACATAGGCGTCGAGGCGGATCAGCGGAGGTGCGCCGAGCGCCGGCAGATTCCCCTTGTCGCGAGGGGTCAGTTCGCTGCTCATCCGCTCAGGCTCCGGGTCGTACGACGCCGAGGATCGGCATGGAGGCGGCCGGCGCGATGGTGACCGTCCGTCCCGGCCGCGGGGCGTGGACGATCTGCCCGCCCCCGATGTACATGCCCACATGCGTGGCGTCGCTGAAGTAGATGATCAGGTCACCGGGGCGCGCGGAGGCGAGAGCGACCCGGTGCAGTCCGTGCCACTGTGCCTGCGAGGTACGGGGAATGGGGTGCCCGGCCGCTGCCCACGCCGTGGAGGTCAGGCCCGAGCAGTCGTACGACGAGGGGCCCACGGCGCCCCACACGTACGGCTTGCCTCTCTGCGCCATGGCGAAGTCGACGGCCTTCGCGGCCGCTCCGGTGGCCTTGGTCCTGCCGCCGCCCGCATCGGAGCCCGTCCATCTGGACTTGGCCCGCTCCGTGTCGTCCTTCTCCAACTGGGCCAGTCTGCGGGCCTGTTCCTTCTGCAGCCCGGCCTCGATCTGCTCGGCCCGGGTGATCCTCGCCTCGATCTTCTGCTTCGCCGCGGCCTTGTCCGTGCGGCTCTTGTTCAGCTCGCGCAGCTTCTTCGCGGCGGCGTCGGTCTGCCGGCTCACCTCCGCGCGGGCACTCTTCTGGAGGTCCGAGACGCTGACCAGGTTCCGCAGCGCCTGGCGGGCCTGCGAGGCCTCGTCCAGGGCGTCGTCGGGGTGGTCGCCGAGCAGCAACTGGATGCCGGTGGAGGCGAGATCACCCCCGCGGTACTGCGTCCGGGCGGCGGCACCCGCGAGGTCGTGCAGATCGCTGACGCGGTTCTCGGCGCGCTTCAGGTCCTTGCGGAGGGACGCCAACCGCTTTTCCTGCTCGGTGGCCTTCTCGTTCGCGGCGTTGTACGCCTCGGTGGCCACCTCCGCCTGCCGGTAGAGGCCGTCCAGCTCGGCGCGGATCTCCTCGACGGTCCTGTCGTCCTGCGGGTCGGGTTCGTTCGGTGCGGCGTAACTGGGGCCGGGTAACAGGGCGATCCCGCAGACGAGCGCTGCTAAGACGGCCCGACTCCGCGGCGGTCTGCCGCCGGTCGACACGTTCATCAACTCCACTTTCAAACGTCGCGTGCGGGCGGCTCGGACAGCTGACGTGCCCCTTCCGGAACCCGACGCGAAGCCCAACACGGGCCGTACGAAGGGCCGTTCAAGACTCGAACACACTACCTTCACTCGAAGGCACGGCCTCACTGTCCCCCCGCGTGTCGGCCTGCCCGTACGCAACGTCACCACCACCATCCGGCCACGCCCGGCCCCTTACAGCCGGGACGCGTACGGCGTGGTCAGGTCTGGTCGGGGCCTTCCGGAGCGAGCAGCACGGCGGCACCGGTGTGATGGGCGACGGCGTCGCTGACACGCGGCTGGAACAGTGCCTCGAGGGCGTTTCGGTGGTGCGGGCTCAGCACGATGAGGTCGGCGCCGAACTCCGCGGCCGTCTCGGAGATGGCCTCCGCGATCTGGGTGGTGAGCCCCTTGGCGAGGGTGCCCTCCACCGTGACTCCCTGCTCGCGCAGGGCGGCGACGGCTTCGTCGAGGACGGCCTTCGCCTCGGCGTCGTCCTCGAGCGGGACGATCGCGGCGACGGAGGCGGCCTGCGCGGCGACGTGTATGACGCGGACCTCGGCGCCGTGCAGCTGTGCGAGCTCACCGACCAGTCGTACGGCGGTGTGGCGGGCGGGGCTGGGATCGACGGCGACGAGGATGCGCTGGAACACGGACACTCTTCTTCCCCTTTCGCGGGGGCGGCAGGTCGACCCGCTGATCCGGCACGCCGGTCAACGGCCTGCCGCATCGGCGCGTCCGGCGCCGAACGAGTACGTCCACCCCCACATGGCGTGATCTTCTCACCGACCCCGGGCCTTGCGAACGTCGGGTCCATGTAACGGACATTGAATTGATGTCGGACAGCCGGTGACGTATGGCCGACGCCGACGCCCACTCGGTTCAGCGGGTGCGGGGACCGGCGATCTTTTCGGCCAGCGGATGGTCGCCGAGGAACTCGACCAGTTCCGTACGGCTGGGGGCGGTGGCCGGACCGCGCTGGGTGACGGCGTAGGCGGCGGCCGCGTTGGCGGCATGTGCGGCCGTGAAGGGGTCATGACCCTGACCGAGCAGAGCCAGGAAGGCACCGGTGTGGGCATCACCCGCACCATTGCTGTCGACGCTGGTGACGGGGAATCCCGGTACGTGGGTGGGGAGTTGACCGGCGGTGGCCAGCAGGCAGCCGTCCTTGTCGGCCCTGACGAGCACACCCGCCCCGGAGGCCAGTCGCTGCCCGAGCGCGGTCGCCGCGTCGCGGAGGTCGTCACGGCCGGTCATGATGCGGGCCTCGCGGGCGTTGACGCTGAGCCAGTCCGTACGGGCGAGGACGGGGGAGAGGAGGCTCTCGGGAATGTCGGCGACGAGGGGTCCCGGATCGAGGCACAGGGTGGCGCCGGAGGGCAAGGTGGCGGCGAGGCGGGACAGCAGGGGACCGTTGCCCGGCAGGACCAGCCCGTAGCCGGAGAGTTGGACGAGGTCGTCGGGGCGCAGGTCTGCCGTGATGGCGGACGTGTCGGCCGCGTCCAGGGTGGCCTCGGCTCCGAAGCTGGTGACGAAGGTGCGTTCGCCGCCGGAGTCGATCAGGGCCACGGTGAATCCGGAGTCGCGGTCCGTGCGGGCGGGCAGAAGCGCCGCGATGTGTTCCTCGGCCAGCGCCTTGCGGACGAGTTCGCCGTACGGTCCGGTGCCGTGCAGCCCGGCGTAGACGGCCTCGGCATCCAGGCGGCGGGCCGCGACCAGCGTGTTGAACCCGCCGCCCGGGGTCGCCCCGGTACCCGTGCCGATGACGTCGCCGCCCCGTTCGGGCAGATGGGGAACCTCGATCACCACGTCCACGATGACGTTGCCCGCGAGGACGACCCGGCCGCTCACCGTTCGGCTCCCTGAAGGTCGGCGGGGGCGGGTGCGCCGCCGGCATCGGGACCGGGTGACGTACGGCGGCTGCACAGGGCGTACACGGCGGCGCCGACGGCCATCGCGACGGCCCAGCCGAGGCCGTTGACCCCGAACCAGGTGTCGGACAGCGGACCGGCGAACCAGACGTCGCTCGCACTGGTCGACGCCTTGGTGAAGAGCAGCCCGGCGACGATGGCGAGGACCCAGCCGAGGACCGCGGGCAGATGCAGGCCGCGGGTGTACCAGTAGGCGCTCGTGCGGGTGGTGTCCATCAGGGCGTCGGGATCGTAGGTGCGGCCGCGCAGCGAGTCCACGGCGATCACGCCGATCCACGCGGAGATGGGCACCGCCAGCAGCGTGAGGAACGTGGAGAAGGGGCCGTAGAAGTCATCGGCGATGAGCATGAAGTAGATGCCGCCCAGGAACATCAGGACGACGTCGAGAGCGACGGCGTAGGCGCGCGGCACCCGCAGGCCGAGCGTGATCATCGTGAGCCCGGCGGAGTAGGTGGACAGGTGGTTCGACATCAGCAGTCCGCCGAAGGCGGCGATCAGATAGGGGATCGCCATCCAGGAGGGCAGCATCGCGTTGATCGCCGCGACCGGGTCGGAGGCCGTGACCAGGCTTCGGTCGCCCGCCGAGAGCAGCGAGCCGAGCGAGATCAGCAGCATGAGCGGGATGCCCGCGCCGAACGCCGAGGCCACCACGAGCCGGCGGCCCGGGATCGAGCGGGGCAGGTAACGGGCGTAGTCGGCACCGGCGTTGGCCCAGCCGATGCCGGTGCCGGAGGCGATGAAGCCCACACCGGCGACCACCGCGCCGGCCGGTCCGGCCGGGGCGTCGAGGACCCTGGACCAGTCGACGGTCTTGATCAGGAACCCCATGACGACCAGGTTGAGCACGCCGAAGAGGACCGTGGCCCACTTGTTGATCCACATGATGGTGGCGTGGCCGAGACCGCTGATCAGCAGCGTGCAGGCGATGAAGATCAGCAGGCAGACGAGGGTGAGCACCGTGTTCTGGCGGATGCCGAACGCCGTGTCGAGCAGCGCCAGCAGCGCGTAGGCCGCGGTGGTCGTCGAGATGGTCTCCCAGCCCACCCGGCTCAGCCAGGAGATCAGCGTCGGACCCGCGTTGCCCCGCTGACCGAACACCGCGCGGGAGAGCGTGAGCGCCGGGGCACCGCCCTTCTTGCCCGCCAGGCTCAGGGCGCCCACCAGGGCGAACGAACCGAACGAGCCGAGCACCGCGACGAGCACGGCCTGCCAGATGGACAGTCCGCGAAAGGCCACCAGGGTGGCGCCCAGCGGCAGCCCGAGGATGCTGATGTTGGCGGCGAACCAGGTCCAGAACATCTGGCCCGCGTGCCCGCGACGCTCGCTGTCGGGGACCGGCTCGATCCCTCGGGTCTCGATGGCACCGACGCGATCGTTCGTCTTCGAAACGGTCATGACGGAACCTCCTTGCATGGTGGGTGGGGGAACGGCAGGGGTGGACGTCCGGGTTCAGCGGTAGGTGAGCAGACGGGCCGTGAGGGGTTCCAGATCGAGTGAGTTGACGGTGCGCAGGGTCCGGACGGCCTCGGCGGGCAGCGCGGACAGGCCGGCCACCGCCCCGGCGACGGCACCGGCGATCGCGCCGATGGTGTCGCTGTCGCCACCGAGGTTGGCGGCGAGCAGCGCTGCGCGCCACGGGTCGCCGTCCGCGACGGCGAGCACCGCGAACGCGGCGGGCACCGACTCCTGGCTGGCCACGCTGGTGCCGACGAGCGCGACGATGCGATCCAGGGCCTCGGCCTCGGGCAGGTCCCGCACCAGGTCGTACGCCCACTCGATACGGGAGGCGATGTCGGCCCCGGCGATCCAGTGCCCGCGGAGGGCACCGGCGTGGGCGGCGGCCACGGCGGTGCCGACGGCCTCCGTCAGGGACGCGCCGTCGATTCCGGCGCTGACCGCGGCGGCGACGGCTGCCGCACCGGCGATGCCGAGGGTCGTGTCGTGCGTGACCTGGCAGGACTCCACGACACGGTCGACGAACATGTCGAGCGGGTCGGCGGCGAAGGCGATGCCGACGGGAGTGGCGCGCATCGCGGCGCCGTTCGTGGTGCCGTTCCTGCCCGCCTCGCGCGGGGGCACGCCACGGGCCACCGCGTCCAGGGCGGCCTTCGTGGAGGGGCCAAGGAGATCGAAGGAGCCCTTGGCCCTCATCTCCTTCTCCCAGTCGAGCAGTTCGTGCGCCAGACGCAGTGGATCGATGTGGCCGCGGCCCTCGTCGATGAGCCGGGCGACGATCACGGCCTGATCGGTGTCGTCGGTGACGGAACCGGCCGGCATGCCGGCGCTGACCGGGTTGTCGGGCCGTGCGGGCTCGAAGCCGGTGAGGGTGCCGTAGACGCGGACGACGTCCTGCCTGGACATCACCTGGGTGGGCATCCCGAGGGCGTCGCCGAGGGCAAGTCCGTAGAAGGCGCCCAGGGCGCGCTCCAGCCGGGTGGTCACGAGCGACCCCCGCGGCCCGAACTCACGTGCAGTTCGAAGCGGGCGGGATCGAGCAGACTGCTGACCTGCTCGACCACCGAGCCGTCGGCGGCCCGGTACACCTGGTCCAGGTGGAGGAAGGACTCGCCGGGCTGCCGGTGCAGCGCGTCCGCCTCGGCGTCGCCCAGCCCGCGCACCGACACGGTCCCCTCGCCCGAGTCCGTGATACGGCCGGCCGCGATCAGCGTCCGGCTGAGCGAGCCGCCGTCGAGACCACGCCCGGGCAGCCCGGCCAGGCTTCCCACGGCGGGCACCCTGCTGTGCTCCAGCGAGACGCCCAGCCCCTCGGGCAGTCGCCTGACCCGGTCCAGCGCGATGAACGCGTCCGAGGGGGTCCGGAGCCGGCCGGCCAGTTCTGGATCACTCACCTCCTCGAAGCGGAGGATCTCCGTCGTCAGCTCGGTTCCCTGCTCGGCAAGGGCCCGGGTCCAGCCGAGCCGGTGGTCGAGCGGTGTCCCGTCGAACGTGACGAACGAGCCGATGCCCGCGTGCGTGGCGATGAGTCCCTCCTCGCCGAGCACCTGAAGGGCCTGCCGCAGGGTGGTGCGACTGACCCCGAAGCGCTCCCGAAGAGCGTGCTCACCAGGGAGTCTGCTGCCGTCGGCATGGACTCCGGAGCGGATCTCGTCGGCGAGGACGCGGGCGATGCGATGGTGCTTGTGTACTTGCTTCTGTACCTGTCCAGGCATGTCTAGACAGTAGATGAACAGGTCGCCGCCGTCCAGAGCCTGCCCCGCTGGGATGCCGTACGGCTTCGGGCCCATAGGGCCTTCCTATAGGCCGTGCTGTTCTTTCGTCTTTGCCTCGCCTTCTTTTCCATACGTACGGTGAAACAGCTCGACGAGGATATTCGCCCCGAGCGCACTGATACATAATGGAAAGGACCGGTGGCATGACCACTGTCGACAATGGCTCGGAAATGCGGGAACTCGCAGGAAAGCGGGCCCTGGTCACGGGTGGCTCCCGCGGGATCGGAGCGGCCGTCGTACGGCAACTCCTGGATGCGGGTGCCGAGGTACTCACGACCGCCAGGTCGGCGACGGGCCCGGCACCGGAGGGTGCCGCCTTCGTGCAGGCGGACGTGCGGACCCGGGCCGGTGCGGAGTCGGTCGCCGAGGCAGCGCGCAAAACGCTCGGCGGGGTGGACATCCTGGTCCACAACGCAGGCGGTGCGCGACCGCACAAGGGTGCTTCCGCCATCCCCGACGAAGAGTGGCAGGACGCGCTGGACCTGAACTTCCTGGCGTCGGTACGGCTGGACTCGCTGCTGGTGCCGGGGATGCGGGAGCAGGGTTCGGGGATGATCGTGCACGTCTCCTCGGCCGCGGTGCTCACCCCGCTGGGAGCGTTCCTGCACTACACGGCGGCCAAGGCGGCACTGGAGAACTACAGCAGGGGGCTGGCCCTGGAGCTGGCCCCGTCCGGAATCCGGGTCAACACCGTGAGCCCCGGCAGGGTCGCCACCCCCGGCGGCGAGGCCACAAGGGAGCAGTGGGCCCAGCTGGCCGCCGCTCCGGCCCAGGTCAACGCCGACGACTCCACCCCGCTGGGGCGCGACGGCCAACCCGACGACATCGCCCACGCGGTGCACTTCCTCGTGTCCGACCGGGCGGGCTGGCTGACCGGGAGCAATCTCATCGTGGACGGCGGTGAATTCCCCAGGGGCTGACGCCGACGGAATCCCGGAAAGTGGATTCTGTGAAAAGGCCGGCTCAGTAAATTCAGTGGACGGTGCTTGCTCATTCCCAGCCCGGCCGTCAGGAGACCCCCGAAAAGAATGCGGGCTCGGACCACGTCTCCTTGCGCAGGAATTCGAGAAGAGTCGTCTCCCCGGGACCCGCGCCGGCCCGGACCACGGCGATGACGGGCTGGGTCACCATCGGCGTCACCGGACGTACGAGGTGCTCGTAACCGTGGGGCACAGCGGAGGCCGGCACGAGCGTCACCCCCAGCCCATGGGCGGCCCAGCGCACGGCCGTCGCGGTCTGGGACACACGGGCGACCGTGGTCGGGGCGAGTTCGTTGTCCCGCAGCACGTTCAGCAGTACGCCGTCCAGCGCGCTGTCGCGGTCGAACCTCACCCACTGCTCCCCGTCCAGTTCGCGCAGGTCGACCCGGTCCGCGGCGAGCTGCCGGTGCCCGGCGCCCAGCACCACGACGAACTCCTCGTCGCCGAGGTGGTGGGCGTCGGCGGGGGTCCGCTCGCACGCCGCCATCAGGGCGAGGTTCAGCACGCCCCGGCGGCACAGCCGGTCCAGTTCGGCGGAGCTCGGCTCCTCGAAGACGGTGACCTCCAGCCGGGGGAAGCGGCGCCGCAGCCCACTCAACGCGCCCGGCAACTGCCGTGTGCCGAAGCCCATTTGTGCCGCGACGACGAGCTCGCCCTCCAGCTCCTCGGCACCGGCGCGCGCGGTCGCCCTCGCCCGCCGCGCCGCGCTCACCGCGACCTCCGCCTCCCGCAGAAACGCACGGCCGACGACGGTGGGCACCAGCCCGGTCGGCGTGCGGGCGAACAGCTCCACGCCGAGATCCCGCTCCAGACCGCGGATCTGCTGGGACATCGACGGCTGAGCGACATGCAGCAGCTCCGCCGCCGCCGTGACCGAGCCCGCCTCGGCCACGGCCAGGGCGTACTCGAACTGGCGAAGGCTCATGACACCCGTCTCCTCCCTGCGGCCGATCCCGGGCTCGCGTGTTGATCGTCGTCCCAGCCGGTAACCCCGTCCCGCGGACGGAGATTCCCGCCATGTGCGAACGGTAGGGTCGGCGCCCATGACGACAGAGTCACCGACCCAGACCGTCCAACGGTTGTTCCCGCTGCTCGCGGAGGGGAGGAGCGCGGAGGCGGCGGCGCTGTTCGCCGACTCGGTGTCCTTCTCGATCCCGCACCCGCCGGGCATCCCTTGGGTACCGGAGGTCGACTCGGCCGAGGGCATGCGGACGTTCTTCGAGCTGCTGCAGACCCATGTGCAGGCCAAGGAGTTCGAATTGCGCCAGGTCATCGCCGAGGGCGACGACGTGGTGCTCATCGGTCGGATGGTCTCCGAGGTCAGGAGGACCGGGCGCGACATCGACACCGCCTTCGCCCTGCACACCACGGTCCGGGACGGACGGATCACCCGCTATCACCTCTACGAGGACACCTACGCCGTCGCCAGGGCCTACTTCGGCGACTGAAGGTCCCCGATGACAAGAACCCGAACGAACCCCTGCCGGAACCGCGGGATGCGGCCCCGGCAGGGGTTCAGCCGTTCAAGGTGTCACCGGTCCCCTCGGTAAGGGGAACGCCCCGGTCACGGGAACGACGTCACCTTCGACGGCACGGTGTCCGTTCCCGAGGTCGGTGCGCCGGTGTTGTTGACGACATGGGCGTACTGGCCCTTGCCACCCAGGGAGATCACCAGTACGTCGTGCAGCTTCACCCCGGCGGTGACCGGCACCTGGAAGCCGTGCGCCTGGACGATTGACGGATCGGAGGTGTAGTTGCAGTAACTGCCCAGCCCCCACGCCTCGTGCTGGGTCACCGAGTCGGCGACCTTGTAGGCCGCGTATCCGACGATGCCGTCATGGCTGATGGCGGCCGCGTTCGGGGCGTCGTAGGCCTTCTCGTTCTGGAAGAAGATGGTGCGCCCGCGTTCGCCGCTCCACAGCACGTCGTACTTGTTGAAGTGCTCGACGAACAGGCCCGTCGCCAGCACGTCGTCGCCATTGACGCGCAGGCCGTAGTCGGCGCGGTTGGTGTCCCAGCCGACGCCGTCGCCGTGGTCGGCGCGCCAGAGCCAGGTGTGGTCGATGATGACGTCGTCGCTGTTGACGACCACGGAGTTGGTGGCTAGGCCGGGGCCCGCCCCGCCGATACGGACGAACACGTCCTGCATGGTGGTCGGGTCGGCCGAGTGGTCGGCGCCCGCGCCGGGCTCCCCGATCCGCAGAAGCGTGTCGGAGTTGGCGGTGCCCGCGTCGATCAGGAACCCGGCGAGCCGCACACCGTCGACGTCGGCCACGTGCATCGCGTCGATGCCGTGGTCCGGCACGATGGTGGCGAGGCCCAGGCCGAGCACCACGGTGTCGGCGCGCGTCACGTTGATCGTCTGGTCGAGGTGGTAGACCCCGGGCGTGAACAGGAGGTTGAGGCCCTGCGACAGCGCCTGGTTGATGGTGGCGGCGGTCGCGCCCGGCTTGACCACGTAGAACCGGTCCAGCGGGAGCGAGGTGCCCGCGTTCGCCGGCCAGGACACGCCGCGCGCGTTGGTGCGCTTGGCGGGCACGAACACCTTGTAGGTGCTGCCGTCGAGGTAGAGGAAAGGCTTCTCGCGGGAGACGGGCGTCGTGTCGAGCGTGGTGTACGGGCCCGAGTCGAAGTTGGTCGCCGGCGCGCCCTGGACCCCGGTGAACGTCATGTTCCACACGCCGTTGGTCCAGCCGCCGACCGAGCTGTCGCGGGTGTACCACTGCTGCTGGGAGTACGGGCCGACGGTGCCGTCGATCCTCGAGTCGGCGATGTAGCCGCCGGAGGCCCAACCGTAGCCGTTGGGGGCGAGGTTGAGCCCGCCGGTGACGTGGATGCGGCGGAACGGCGCGGCCTGGGCGACGGCCCAGCGGTCGGTGCCGTTGACCGGGTTGAGGGAGAGGTTCTCCGCCGAACGCCAGAAGTTCTGGGTGGCGTTGCCGTTGAACCAGCCCGCGTCGACGGTGATGTCGCCGTTGATGCGCACGTCGTCGGGGTTGAGGCCGAGCCCGGAGATCGAGGTGTAGAAGCCGAGTTGGGCGTTGATGCCGTTGTACGTTCCCGGCTTCAGCAGGAACTGGTAGCGGCCGCTGCCGAACTGCGCCTTCTCCTGCTGGGCGAAGACCTGGTCGAACTTCTGCTGCAGGTTGGGCGTCGAGGGGTCGACCACGATCACATTGGGACCGAGGTCGCCGCCGCCCTCGACCGGGGGAGTGCTGCCGCCGGATCCGGTGTGGACGGCCACCTCCCACAGGGAGTAGCCGTAACCGGTCGCGCGGACCGTGCCGTTGATGCGGACGTAGCGGCCCGAGCCGCTGACGTCGTAGGAGGCCGTGCCGCCGGTGGCGCCGGTGACGCTCTTGAGCGTGCTCCAGCTCTGGCCGTCGGAGGAGGCCTGGATCTGGAACTCCTTGGCGTAGGCGGCCTCCCAGGTCAGGTCGACCTTGCACAGGTCCTTGACCGAGCCCAGGTCGACCTGCACCCACTGCGGGTCGGCGGCCTGGCTGGACCAGCGGGTGCCGGCGTCGCCGTCGAAGGCCGCGGAGGCGGGGGTGCCCGCGTTCTCCGTGGACGAGGCCGAGGCGGGCCTGCCCTTCGCGGCGTTCGCGGAGTCGCAGGAGGAGGCGCCGGTGCCGGAGGTGCCGAAGACCTGGAACTCCCAGAGGGAGTAGCCCCATTGGGTGCCGCGGTGGATGCCGTACATCCTGACGTAGCGGCCCTGGCCCGAGACGTCGAGGGTGTCGGTGCCGCCGTCGCCGCCGGTGACGGAGGTCAGGTCGGTCCAGGTGCTGCCGTCGGCGGAGGCCTGGATCTTGTAGTCCTTGCCGTAGGCCGCCTCCCAGTTGAGGACGACCTTCGAGATCGAGGCCGTGGCACCGAGGTCGACCTGGAGCCACTGCGTGTCGCTCGCGGCCGAGGACCAGCGGGTGCCGGTGTCGCCGTCGACGGCGTCGGCGGCGGGTGTGCCGGCGTTCTCGTCGGATGAGGACGTCGCGGTTCTGCCCTGGGAGAGCGGGAGTTCGGCCGCGGCGGCCGGTCGGGGAACGGGAAGGGCGAGCAGCGCCGCCACGGCGGCGAACGCGACGCCCAAGGATCTGAGTCTCATAGAGGTCCCTGCGGGTGCGATGGGAAGAACACGAAAGAGCACGGAAGAACGCGAAAGAACACGGTCGGAGCACGACAGGACGCCGACGGCAGGTGGGGGTGACACACCAAGGTCACTGCCACGGCAGTTAGTTCACGTCTTGATTTAACTGATGAGGTCCAACTCTCGGCAAGCCTTCGGAAGTTGAAATCTTTCCCGGTCCACTTCTGCCGGATCGCTTGACATCTTGATGACATGCACTCAACACTCCTCGGCGGGAGAGCGCTCTCCCACTCCGGAGCGCGGTCTCCCCAACCCCCACCGTTCAGGAGGAGGTCTCCATGTCCCGGAGATCGAAAGGCCTGTCAGTCACACTGATCACCAGCGCGCTCCTACTGACCTCGATCGGAGTGGGCGGCGTGGCCACCAGCGTCGGCCCGCCCGCACCGCACAGCTCCGCGGCCCAGTCGTTCGCGGCCACCCACTCCGGCCACACGATGGCGGCGTCCACCGCCAACTCCCCGGAGGACCCGGACGGCGACGGCTACATCCCCGCCAACCCGCCGGTCACCGGCGTGACGCCGTCCACGCAGGACCCGCCCCACCGCTACTTCCACGAGTTCCAGGCCAACTGCGCGGTCACGCACACCAAGCCGGACGACCCCATCGTCTATCCGCAGCAGCCCGGCAAGTCCCACGACCACACGTTCATGGGCAACACGACGACCGACGCCAACAGCACGACCGCCTCGCTGGAAGCGGGCGGCACCACCTGCAAGGCACCCGGCGACCTGTCCGGCTACTGGATGCCCACCCTCTACGACGGCGACCAGCAGATCCTCCCCGTGGGCCCGCAGGTCATCTACTACAAGGCCGGCGTCACCGACTACACCAGCGTCCGGCCCTTCCCCAAGGGCCTCAGGTTCGTCGTCGGCAGCCCGATGCAGAGCGCCGACGAGTTCCGCAACCACCCCGGCTTCGTCGAGGGCTGGGAGTGCGGGGACAGCTACTTCAACACCGAGTTCCCCGCGACCTGTCCGGACCGCGCCGACGTCCAGCTCAACATCCGCTTCCAGGCGCCCAGTTGCTGGGACGGCACGTACCTCGACACGCCCGACCACAAGAGCCACATGGCCTACCCCGTGGTCAAGCCCGGCACGAACGACAACGTCTGCCCGGCCGACCACCCGGTCGCCCTGCCGATGATCGAGTTCAAGATGGCCTTCCCCGTCAACGGCGACATGTCGAAGGTGCGGCTCGCCAGCGGCACGGGCCACAGCTTCCACTACGACTTCTTCAACGCCTGGGACGACGCCACGCTCAAGGCGCTGGTCGACCACTGCGTCGTCGGCGGGCTGCAGTGCGACGCGCGCGGCTACGACGAGACCCACCCCGAGGCGGGCGCCGCACTCGACGAGAACTATGAACTCCCCTGAGGAGAAACGGCGATGACCCCACGATCCCGCACCCGCAGACCCCGCCCCCGCAGCCGCCGCGCAACGGCACCCCTCACCGCCGGTGTCCTGGCCGCCGGCGCCCTCATCGCACTGCCCGCCGCCCAGGCCCACGCGGCCGGCAGCGTCGTCAAGGTCACCGGCAGCCAGGGCAACTGGCAGCTGACGGTGGACGGACAGCCGTACCAGATGAAGGGCCTGACCTGGGGCCCGAGCGTCGCGGACGCCGAGAAGTACATGCCGGACCTGCAGTCCATGGGCGTCAACACCATCCGCACCTGGGGGACCGACGCCACCAGCAAGCCGCTGTTCGACTCGGCCGCCGCCCACGGCATCAAGGTCGTCGCCGGCTTCTGGCTCCAGCCCGGCGGCGGACCCGGCAGCGGCGGCTGCGTCAACTACGTGACCGACACCGCGTACAAGAACCAAATGCTCGACGAGTTCCCCAAGTGGGTCCAGACGTACAAGGACAACCCCGGCGTCCTGATGTGGGACGTCGGCAACGAGTCGGTGCTCGGGCTGCAGAACTGCTTCAGCGGCGACGAGTTGGAGCGGCAGCGCGACGCGTACACCACCCTCGTCAACGACATCACCAAGAAGATCCACGCCATCGACCCCAACCATCCCGTCACCTCCACGGACGCCTGGGTCGGTGCGTGGCCCTACTACAAGAAGAACGCACCCGACCTCGACCTGTACGCCGTGAACTCCTACAACGCCGTCTGCGACGTCAAGTCCGCCTGGGAGCAAGGGGGTTACACCAAGCCCTACATCGTCACCGAGACCGGCCCGGCCGGCGAGTGGGAGGTCCCGGACGACGCCAACGGCGTACCCCTGGAACCCTCCGACCGGGCCAAGGCCGACGGCTACACCCGCGCCTGGGGCTGCATCACCGGCCACAAGGGCGTCGCGCTCGGGGCCACGATGTTCCACTACGGCACCGAGTACGACTTCGGCGGCATCTGGTTCAACCTGCTGCCCGCGGGCCAGAAACGCCTGTCGTACTACGCCGTGAAGAAGGCCTACGGCGGCGACACCTCGCACGACAACACCCCGCCCGTCATCTCCGAGTTGAGCGTGGAGGGCGACGCGGGCCAGGTGCAGGCGGGACGTGATCTCGTGCTGGACGTCAAGGCCGGCGACCCCGACGGCGACGCGATCTCCTACGAGGTCCTCGACAACAGCATGTACATCGACCAGAGCAAGAACCTGGCCTCGCTGCCCTTCACCGACCTCGGCGGCGGCCGGCTGAAGGTCACCGCACCCGACCGCCCCGGCGTCTGGAAGGTCTACGTCAAGGCGACCGACGGCCGGGGCAACGTCGGCGTCGAGACCCGCTCGGTCCGGGTCGTGCCGCCCGTGCCGTCGGGCACCAACGTGGCCCGGGGCAAACCGGCGACGGCCTCGTCGTTCCAGCCGAGTTACGGCGACTGCCCCTGCACCGCCGCCAACGCGGTCGACGGCAACCCGGCCACCCGCTGGGCCAGCGACTGGAGCGACCCCCAGTGGCTCCAGGTCGACCTCGGCACCCGCACCACCTTCCGGCACGTCCAGCTGTTCTGGGAGGCGTCGTACGCGAAGGCGTACACCGTCCAGACCTCCGACGACGGCCAGAACTGGCAGACCGTGCACAGCGTGACGGACGGCAACGGCGGCATCGACGACTTCGACGTCTCCGGAACCGGACGCTACGTCCGGGTCAACGGCACGGCGCGCGGGACCGGTTACGGCTATTCGCTCTATGAGTTCGGCGTCTACTCCTGACGGCTCCCGGCCCCACGCACCGCCCCGGGAGAGCGCTCTATTGCGTGATCCGCAGGTCCGTTAGGGTGCCTGCATGAGCAGACGGGCCCCGACGCTTGAGGACGTCGCCCGGGAGGCCGGTGTCTCCCGGGCGACGGTGTCCCGGGTCGTCAACGGCATCCGCAATGTGGATCCCGAGATACAGGAACTGGTCCGCCGTGCCATCGGGCGGACGGGTTACGCGCCCAACCGGGCCGCCCGTTCCCTGGTGACCCGGCGGACCGAGACCGTAGCCCTGGTGGTGTCCGGCGCGGGCGACACCTCGGACGCCGGTCAGAACGCCTTCGCCGCGCGGGTGTTCGCGGACCCCTTCTTCGGGCGCGTGGTCGGCGGCATCGTCGGCTTCCTGCGCCCCCGCTCCCTGCACCCGGTCCTGATGTTCGCCGAGTCCGCCGAGGCCCGGGAGGAGGTGCTGACCTATCTGCGGCAGGGGCGCGCCGACGGCGCCCTGGTGGTCTCCACCCACTCCGACGACCCGCTGCCCGCCCTCCTCGCCGACGCCCGGCTCCCCGCGGTGCTCTTCGCCCGGCCGTCCCGTCCGGTGCCGCTGAGCTACGTCGACCTCGCACACCGGGACGGAGCGCACCTCGCCGCCGAGCATCTGCTTGCCCGCGGATGCCGTCAACTCGCCACGATCAGCGGCCCGTTGGACGTCGCGGCGAGCCAGGAGCGGCTGGCTGGATTCCGCGACACACTCGCCCGCCACGGCCACCCCTACGTCCCGGTCGCCGAGGGCGGCTTCACCCTCGACAGCGGCATCGCGGCCATGGCGGACCTCCTGGACCGTCATCCGGGCACGGACGGGGTGTTCGCCGCCAACGATCTCATGGCCCAGGGCGCCTGCCAGGTGCTGCGTGAACGCGGTCGCCGGGTGCCCGAGGACGTCGCGGTGGTCGGCTTCGACGATTCCAGCATCGCCGTCACCTGCCGCCCCCGGCTGACCACCGTCCGCCAGCCGGTCGAGGAGATGGCGGCCCGGATGGCCCGCCTGCTCGACGAGCACCTCCAGGGCGTACGCACCGAGGTGACGTCGGTGGTCTTCGAGCCCGAGCTCGTGGTCCGCGAGTCGGCGTGACGGCGCGGTCAGGTCCGTACCGGAGGCGTCAAGGGATGTAGGGGCAGAGGGCAACGCGCTTGATTTTGGCTTCAGTTGTTGACGTCAGGCGGATGCAGGACTAGAACCCCAGAGAGCGCTCTCTTCTTCTGCTGTTGCTCCATCCCCACGCACGCCGAACCGGCCTGAGGAGACCCCCCATGCAGAGTTCCGTCAGCGCACCCACCCGCAGACCACCGGCCAGCGCCGCACGGTCACACGCGGCTCTCGGCCTGGTCGTCGTCCTGATGGCCGCCTTCTTCGCCGCCCTCGCGCCCTCGTCCGCGCACGCGGCCGACGAGTTGCTGTCCCAGGGCAGGCCCGCCACCGCCTCGTCGACCGAGAGCGGCACCTTCCCCGCGAGCGCGGCGGTCGACGGCAACACCGGCACCCGCTGGTCCTCGGCCTTCTCCGACCCGCAGTGGATCCGGATCGACCTCGGATCCGTCCAGCAGATCAGTCGCGTCACCCTGAACTGGGAGGCCGCCTACGCGACCGCCTTCCAGATCCAGACCTCCACCGACGCAAACACCTGGACCACCGTCCACTCCACCACCACCGCCACCGGCGGCACCCAGAACATCACCATCTCCGGCAGCGGCCGCTACGTCCGCCTCTACGGCACCGCACGGGCCACGCCGTACGGCTACTCCCTGTATGAGTTCCAGGTCTACGGCCCCGGCGGCACCTCCGCTGCGCCCGACGACTTCTGGGGCGACACCAGCGGCATACCCCCGGCGAGCAACGCCGTCGAGGTGAAGATCCTCAACCGCACCAACGGCAAGTACCCCGACAGCCAGGTGTACTGGAGCTTCAACGGCCAGACGCACTCCATCGCCGAGCAGCCCTACCTCGACATGCCCGCCAACTCCGCGGGCCGCATGTACTTCTACCTGGGCTCACCCAACGGCCCCTACTACGACTTCATCGAGTTCACGGTCGGCAACAACGTCTTCAACGGCAACACCACCCGCGTCGACGCCTTCGGCCTGAAGCTGGCCATGCGCCTGCACAGCAAGGACGGCTACGACGTCGAGGTCGGCGAGAACCGGCAGACCTTCGCCGAGGACCGCGCCACCACCTTCCAGCGGTTCATCGACGCGGTGCCCTCCCAGTTCGACGTGCTGGCCCAGACCCAGGCCCCGTACCGGATCATCGCGCCCGGCAGCGACCCGAGCTTCCGCGCGGGCGGCGCCAACGCCAACTACTTCACCGCCTACGCCCAGTCCGTGGGCGTGAACGCGGCCACCTCCGACATCTTCGGCTGCGCGGCCTCCCTGGCGGGCAACCCCAACATGTGCGCCGCCCTGAACCGCCACGTCGCCACACTGCCGTCCTCCCAGCAGTCCGACCCGGCGCAGTTCTACAAGGCGGCACCCGCCAACTACTACGCCAAGTTCTGGCACGACAACGCCATCAACAACCTCGCCTACGGATTCCCCTACGACGACGTGGCGGGCCGGTCCTCCTTCATCTCCCATGCCGACCCGCAATGGCTCCTGGTCGCCGTCGGCTGGTAGCCGATCCGGCAGCCCGTACGCCGAGCGACCTCTGAACCCCTGACCGGCGGGTCCGCCGGGTCACACCGACCCGACGGACCCGCCGTGCGCTCCACACCCCACCAGCCTCTCTTACCTGCCCGTTTGGGTGATAAACGGGCGAAGTTTCACGCTCGGCAGGAATCGCCTGCGGCGGAGGCGGGTCGACCGGGCGTGTGGCCATGACACGCCCGGGCCGACGATGCCGCCTGGAGCGGCTGGTCTCCCGCCGTGACGAAGCGGTGCCAGAGCCCAACACGCCACCTCGGCCCGGCTTGCGCTCGAGTGCGCTCCAGGTCGTAGCGTCGCGGACGGCGGGGCGCACGAGGCCCCGCCGTCCGACGGCGCGAAAGTGCAGAAAGGCTGGGACACCAGATGCAGAAGCGCAGTCTGCGGGATCTCCAGGTATCGGCCATCGGCCTCGGATGCATGGGCATGTCCGCCTTCTACGGAACCGCCGACCAGGACGAGGGCATCGCCACCATCCGCCGGGCCCTCGACCTCGGCATCACCTTCCTCGACACCGCGCAGATGTACGGACCGCTCACCAACGAGTCGCTCGTCGGCGAGGCGATCCGGGGGCATCGCGACGAGTATGTGATCGCGACGAAGTTCAACTACCGGATGGACGACGCCGTACCCGGCGACAGCAGCACGGTGGGTCCCCAGGACGGTTCCGCCGAGCATGTCCGCAGCTCGGTCCACGGCTCCCTGCAGCGTCTGGGGACCGACCACATCGACCTGTACTACCAGCACCGGGTCGACCCGAACGTGCCCATCGAGGAGACCGTGGGCGCGCTGGGCGAACTGGTCGAGGCGGGCACCGTCCGCCACATCGGGCTGAGCGAGGCGAGCGCGGAGACCATCCGACGCGCCCACGCCGTGCATCCGATCACCGCCGTACAGAGCGAGTACTCGCTGTGGTCCAGGGACGTGGAGGCCGAGGTGCTGCCCACCTGCCGGGAGCTCGGCATCGGGTTCGTGCCGTACTCGCCGCTCGGCCGCGGCTTCCTCGCCGGCCGGTTCACCTCGCCGGACGACCTGGACGCCAACGACTGGCGCCGCCAGAACCCGCGTTTCCAGGACGCCAATCTGGATGCCAACCAGAGGCTCGCGGCGAAGGTCAAGGAGATCGCCGCCGAGAAGGGCGTCACCCCGGCGCAGTTGGCCATCGCATGGGTGCTGGCCCAGGGCGAGAACCTGGTCCCGATCCCGGGCACCAAGCGCCGTACCTACCTGGAGCAGAACGCCGGCGCACTCGACATCACGCTCAGCAAGGACGACTTGGCCCGTATCGACGCCGAGCTGCCGCAGGCGGCGGGTGAGCGCTATGACGAGGTCGGGATGAGGTCCGTCAACCGCTAGCAAGGGCCCAGGAAGGAACGAGGAAGGAAACGGCACAAGCCGGGCGCCCTCGATCCCTGGTTCCAGCCAATCCGTGAACGGTGCGAAGTAGAGTGCCACTACGGCGTCTTGACCCCAGTCTGCTGATTTAGGCAGGTTCAGGCCACTTCGTGCCGTCAGGATTCGCTGAGAGAGGGGCGTAATCGTGGGCGCCTATTTGTGTCCTCCCGCCGTGAAGCACGGCGAACATTCCATACAGACCGACCAGATCCTGGCGGAGGTGCGCAGTCGCCATCCGCAGGCCCCATGGCTTCCGCGGATCGACGGCATCGCCGCGAGTACGGGGATCACCGCCCGCGGATGGATGCTGCCGCTGGAGACGGCCGTGGCGCCCAGCGGCGGAAGCGGACTGCGAACTCCCGGCGCCGGTGCGGCCCGTGAAGCGCTCACCCGTGACGGCTTCAGCGAGGGCGAGGTGGACCGCGCGATCGCCGCACTGGAGGCGATACCGGCGCCGCAGACCATCCAGGAGCGCACCGCACCGGCCTGGGCGGCCGTGCAGACGTACGCGGAGCGCGCGGCCCGCGAGGCCCTGGAGATCGCCGGGCTGGACACCGCCGACGTCGACTGCCTGATCACCAGCCACTCCACGACCCCGGCCCTGCCGGGCCTGGACCTGTCCCTGTTCAACCGCCTTCCCCTGCGCAGCGACGTACTGCTGCTGCCGGCCAGCCAGTGGGCCTGCATCGCCGGAACCCGATCGCTGGCCCTAGCGGCCGATCTCGTCGCCGCGGATCCCGACCGGGTGGTGCTGGTGGTCGTGTCGGAGGCGCTGAGCACCACCTACCAGCCCGCCGACGACACCCTGGAATCCCTCATCGTGCGGCTGCTGTTCGCGGACACGGCCGTGGCCGCGGTGGTGACCGGCCGCCCCAGAACAGAATCGATTCTGCGGCTGGACGCCGCCTGGCACCACACCCTGCCCGACACCTCCGACCTGCACTGGCTGGACACCCGGGCCGACGGTACGCACTTCGTGATGGACCGCCGCGGTCCGCGCGCCGTGCAGGAGACGGTCACCGCGATGTGGGAGTGGTTGCGCACGCGCCACGAGCACGACGAGCAGGCCTGGCATCCCGATCTGCTGCTCGCCCATCCCGGCGGGACCCGGGTGATGGAGTACATGGAGCAGACGATGCCCGACGACTGGCCGACCGGGCTCCTGGAGTACAGCCGCGACAGCTACACCACCGGCAACCGCGGCGGTGCGGCCGTACTCGACATCCTGCGGCGCGCGCACGACGCCGGACAGAAGACCGGCAGCCATACGGTTCTCTACGCGGCCGCGCCCGGGCTGACCGCCACGGCCGTTGAGGGGGAGTGGCTCTGACCGCCGCTGCCCGGCCAACCGGCGGGCTACAGGTCCAGTTCCGCCCAGACGGCCTTGCCGGTGTTGGTCCAGCGCACGCCCCAGCGGGTGGTGAGCTTGTGGATGACGTGCAGGCCGCGCCCGCTGTCGTCGAGCACGTCACCGCGCCGCAGCCGCGGACGGCCGTTGCCGGTGTCGCCGACCTCGCACGACAAGTGGTCGCCGGCCTTCACCAGCCGCACGGTGACCGGACCGGAGCCGAACCGGACGGCGTTGGTGACCAGTTCGCTGATCACCAGCAGCGCACGGTCCCGGGCCTGGTCGCTGGTGCGCCATCGCCGTAGGAGGGACGAGGCGAGGCTTCGGGCGCGGGCGGCCGTGCCCTCGTGCGCGGGCAGCTGCCAGGTCGCGGTGTCCCGGCTGCGGCGGCCGGTCATCCGCGCGAGCAGCAGCGTCACGTCGTCGCGCAGGCGCCCCTGCGGGGCCAGCTCGCCGACCACCCGACGCGCCGTCGCCTGCAGATCGTCCCAGGGATGCACCCCACGGACCAGTTCCGTCAGCCGGTCGATCCCGTCGTCGATGGAGGCCGCCTGCTCCTCCACCAGACCGTCGGTGTAGAGGGCGAGGAGCGAGCCGGGCGGCGCGCTGAACTCCTGCACGTCGAACGGCTCCCGCACGGCGAACTCGGCCCCCAGGCCCGGGTGCGGCTGCGCCGCGATGGTCCTGGCGGACCCGTCGGGATGGACGAGGACCGGGGGCAGATGACCCGCGTTGGACAGCACCACGCGGTGGTCCACGGGATCGTAGACCGCGATGCAGCAGGTCGAGCCCAGCGCGCTGTACCCGGCCGCCAGACCCGCGTCCGTGTCGTCCAGAAGGGTGACCGTCTCGTCCAGACGCTCCAGCACCTCCCCGGGACCCAGCCCCGCGGACAGCAGCGCGCGGGCCTCCATACTCAGCTGGCCCATGGTCGCCGCGGCCCCCAGGCCATGCCCCACGACGTCGCCGACCACGAGTGCGGTGCGGTCACCCGGCAGCGGAAAGCTGTTCACCCAGTCGCCGCCGACGCCCGCGCTGTCCGGAGTGGTGGGCAGATAGACGCTGGCGACCTCGATGGTGTCGCTGCCGGCCCGCGGCAGCAGCCGGCGCTGCAGCGCCAGAACCTGCGCGTGCTCCCGCTGATGCTGGCGGGCCAGGTCCACGTGGCGCGCGGTCTTGGCCACCAGTTCCTGCAGGTCGAACAGCTCACTGTCGCGGAAAGGGCGCTCGGGCCGCCGCCAGACCTCCGTCACACCCAGCACGACGGGCCCCGGTGCGCCCTCCGGTCCCTCCACCACGAGCGGTATGCACGCCACGGTCGCCGGCAGGTTGCCCGGTACCAGAGCGCGCACCAGCCGTGGATCACCGAGCACCCGCTCGATCGCCTCGCGGTCGGGGATGACGATCGCCTGCGGCAGGTCGTCGCGCGTGACCGCCCCCACCAGCAGCCGGCTCGCCTCGCGGGGAAGGTTGTCCCCGCACGTCAGATACCCCTTGGGCCAGGGCCGGTCCGGCACCAGGGCGGCCCGGCGCAGTCGGATGCGCTCGTGCGTCTGCTCGGTGACGGCCTCCCCGGTCCACACGGCGAAATCGAGGTCCACGGCGGCGACGTCTCCCCAGGCCAGCAGGGACTGGGCGAGGGACTGCGCGGTCTCGCCGATGTCCAGGGACGTGCCGATCGCGGTGGCGGAGGCGTAGAGGTGCAGCCGCCTGGCCATGGCGATCAGCGAGACGGTCAGACCGCCGTGCCGTGCCGCGGACGGCAGGATGCTCATCGAGACGACCAGGTCCGTCCCGTCGTCCCGCCGCAGCCGCTGCACCCGGGCGACATGCGCCTCGCGCGTCTCGACGGCGTTCCGCAACCGCTGCGTGACCGTCGCCACGTCCCCGGGAGGCAGCAGCGTGGCGAAGTCCGTCCCCGGCTCGGCGGTCACCCCCGCGAACGGAGCGGCGTCCAGATTGCAGCTGGTGATCTTGAGGTTCCGGTCGAGACTGACCACCGCGAGGATCTGTTCCTGGCCTCCGGCCTCCGGGCGGTCAGCGCCTCCGGCCTCTGGGACAGCGGCCACCGCCTCCGGGCGGTCGTCCGCGGGCGGCCGGGCCGGGGTGTCGCTCTGCGCTCCCGCGGAACCTGTGGCCTGCGTGGTCTTGCCCCGGGGGATGTAGTCGGTCAGAGCGCCGCTGACCATGTCGAACGGCGAGGCCGCCGATGAGGAGGGCGTGGGATCCATGCAGCTCACCCAGCTCGCTGACTCCGGCGCGCGCCGGAGAGCCATTCCCGAGTCCGTGCGATGGAGCCCCGAGATCCCTTACCGCACACCTCCTGCATAACACGTTCCGGCGGACGGCAAAAACAAAGGCAAGGAGATCTCCCCTTGCCCTTCTCAACGTATAGCGCACAGGGGGGCTTGCGGCAAGGCCGGGGTCAGGGCGCAGAATCGTCCGCCGAGCCCACAACCTGCGGAAACGGGGTCGCATGAGCGAGCAGTACGTGCTGGATCTGCACGAGGTCGACGAGACGCGGACCGCGGTCGCCGGCGGAAAGGGCGCACACCTGGGCGCGCTGTCGCGGATCGACGGTGTCCGCGTGCCCGACGGCTTCTGTGTGACGACCGATGCCTTCCGGCGCATCGTGGCAAAGGAGGCCTCGATCGGAGACCTGCTCGACGAGCTCTCGCGCCTGCACCCGGACGACGCGGAGACGACCCGCACGCTCAGTGCGCGGATCCGCTCGGCCATCGAGGACATCACCATCCCGGACGACCTCGCGGCGGAGATCACCGGCGCACTCTCGCGCCACGGCGAGCAGGCCGCGTACGCCGTCCGGTCCAGCGCGACGGCCGAGGACCTGCCGACGGCGTCCTTCGCCGGCCAGCAGGACACGTATCTGAACGTCATCGGGACGGCTGCCGTCCTGGAGCATGTCAGCCGGTGCTGGGCCTCGCTGTTCACCGAGCGGGCCGTGACCTACCGGCGGCGCAACGGCATCGACCACCGTGCGGTCCACATGGCCGTGGTGGTGCAGCGGATGGTCTTCCCCCAGGCGTCCGGCATCCTGTTCACGGCCGACCCCGTCACCGGCAACCGGACGGTCGCCACCGTGGACGCCGGCTTCGGACTGGGCGAGGCACTGGTCTCCGGCCTGGTGAACCCGGACGTCTTCAAGGTGCGGCACGGCGAAATCGTCGCCAGGACGATCGCCGCCAAACAGCGAGCCGTGCGGGCACTGCCGTCCGGCGGCACCCAGGAAACGGCCGTCGACGCGCAGCAGCAGGAGCAGCCGGCTCTGTCGGACGCGCAGGTCGTGGACCTCGTAGGCCTCGGGCGGCGGATCGAAGCGCACTTCGGCCGTCCCCAGGACATCGAATGGTGTCTGGCCGACGGCGCCTTCCACATCGTGCAGAGCCGCCCGATCACGACGCTGTTCCCCATCCCCGTAGCCGATGACCAGGACAATCACGTCTACGTCTCCGTCGGCCACCAGCAGATGATGACCGACCCCATGAAGCCCCTCGGGTACTCCATGTGGCAGCTGACGGCGATGGCGCGGATGCACGAGGCCGCCGGCAGGCTGTTCGTCGAGGTCACCCCGCGCCTGGCGGCGCCCGCGAGCCGTGCCGCCCTCCTGGACGTCATGGGCCGGGGCGATCCGCTGATCAGGGACGCACTGGAGACCATCCTCGACCGCGGCGACTTCGTCCCGTCGCTTCCCGACGCGGGGCCCGTCGGGCCGCCGGCCCGAAGCGCGCTCGCGCCGGTCGAGACCGATCCGGCCGTCGTCACCGAGCTGATCGAGCGGAGCCAGGCGTCCATCGCCGCCCTGGAGCGCGACATCCGCACGAAGAGCGGACCGGAGCTGTTCGACTTCCTGCTGGAAGCCTTCGTGGAGCACAAGCGAGTGCTCGGCGACCCGCTGAACATGCAGGCGATCATGGCGGGGATGGAGGCCACGTGGTGGCTCAACGACCATCTGCAGGAATGGCTCGGCGAGAAGAACGCGGCTGACACGCTCACCCTGTCCGCCCCCGGCAACATCACCTCGGAGATGGGACTCGCACTGCTCGACGTCGCCGACGCGGTCCGCCCCCATCCGGAGGTGGTCGAGTTCCTTCAGGGCGTCGAGGACGACGACTTCCTGGGCGAGATGGCGAAGCTCGCGGGCGGCACGGAGGCGCGCGACGCCATCGAGGCCTACCTCGACCGGTACGGCATGCGCTGCGTCGGCGAGATCGACATCACCAGGCCACGCTGGCGCGAGCGTCCCAGTTCGCTCGTGCCCGTGATCCTCGACAACGTCAGGAACTTCGAACCGGGCGCGGCCGAGCGGCGCTTCGAGCAGGGGCGCCAGGCGGCGCTCGCGAAGGAACAGGACGTGCTGACACGGCTGCGGGCCCTGCCGGACGGCGAGCGGAAGGCCGACGAGACCAAGCGGATGATCGACCGGGTCCGCACCTTCATCGGCTACCGTGAGTACCCGAAGTACGGCATCGTCAGCCGCTACTTCCTCTACAAGCAGGCACTGCTGGCGGAGGCCGAGCGCCTGGTCGAGGCCGGGCTGCTCGCGGTGAAGGAGGACGTCTTCTACCTCACCTTCCAGGAGTTCGGCGACGCCGTGCGCGCGCAGCGGGTGGACGACCGGCTCATCCAGCAGCGCAAAGAGGCCTTCCGGTCCTATGAGGCGCTCACACCGCCCCGCGTGCTCACCTCGGAGGGCGAGTCCGTCACCGGCTCGTACCGACGCGACGACGTGCCGGAAGGCGCCCTGGTCGGCCTGCCCGTCTCCGCCGGGACCGTCGAGGGAAGGGCCCGCGTCATCCTGGAGATGGCACAGGCCGATCTCGAAGCGGGCGACATCCTGGTCACGCCGTTCACCGACCCCAGCTGGTCGCCGTTGTTCGTCGGCATCGCCGGTCTGGTGACCGAAGTCGGCGGCCAGATGACCCACGGCGCGGTGATCGCCCGCGAGTACGGCCTGCCGGCCGTCGTGGGCGTGGAGCAGGCCACCCGGCTCATCCGGGACGGACAACGCATCCGCGTCCACGGAACGGACGGGTACGTCGAGATCCTGTCCTGACCCTCCTCACCTGGGCCCCTGTCGGCGCGAGTCGAGGAACGACGGTGTGCCGTGGACGTGAAGGGCGCACGACGGGGCAGACGATCCGCATGGAGATCGAGCTCGTGGGCGGTGCCGCCGACGGTGTCCGCACGACCGTCGGCGGCGACCCGGCCGCACCCTGCCCGTACGTCCTCGTCGCGGAGCACCTGCCGCTGCGCACCGAGGACGCCGGGCCGACGAGCGTGGAGGCACTGCTCGCCTCGTTCCGGGTCGTCCGCTACGACCGCGACAACAGGCCCCGTACGGGCGGCGGTTCGCGACGGATCTACCGCAGGGACGCCAGGTCGCGCTGATACCACGTGCCCGGCTTGCCGCCCAGGTCGGACGGCTCGGCCGGGCCGACCGGCACGAATCCGGCCTTGACGAGCACCCTTCGGGACGCGGTGTTGGTGAGGGCGCTCCCCGCCCTGAGGGTGTGCAGGCCGTGGCGTTCGGCCGCCAGCCGGCACACCTCGCGGACGGTTTCGGTCGCCAATCCGCGACCGGCGACGTGCTGCGCGACCCGGTAGCCGAGATCGGCGGATCCGTCTTTCAGGTCGTACAGGTTGAAGCGGCCCAGAATCGAGCCGTCCTCGTCGACGAGTACGTAGAAGACGCACGCGCCGGACTCCTGCTCGGCCAGCAGAGCGCTGAACCCGTCGGCGAACCGGTCGAAGTACGCGTCGCCGCGGTCGGTGACCGAAGCGGCGAAGTAGGCGCGATTGGCCAGCTCGAAGGCGAGGACCGCAGGCGCGTGGCCCGCATTCAGCTGCGTCAGCTCAGGCATCGCCCCACCGTAGACGGTGATCCGGTGGGTGTGCCGCAGCGGGGCGGTCGTCAGTAGGCCAGCCTGATGGACACGTCGATCGAGCCGGAGTGCGGGACCTTCAGAATGTGCATGCGTCGGGTCCCGCCCAGATAGGTGACCGAGGCGGCCGCGAGGGTGGCCGGGTGGGGTGTGCCCCAGCGGATGTGTACGACGCCCGGGCCGCGGTGCAGGTCGACGCCGGTCGCGGTGGCGGAGGCCGAGCCGCCCCAGGGCACGGTGGTGCCGTCGGAGAAGACGACCCGGTCGGACTCCTTGAGGATCAGCGGCATGGTCTCCGTCGCGGACGAGCCGGCCCGCACCGACCGCTCCACCAGGCCGTTGCCGACTCTCACATCGGTGACGACCGACCCGGTCGGGGTGGAGAAGCGGAAGGCGTAGGGCTTGCCGCCGAAGAACTCGCCGGTCTGCGGGCCGTCGGAGTCCGGCTGCTGACCGGGCAGCACGGTGGACCACACGCCGTAGTCGTTGTTGTTCAGGGACTGGACGATCGTGCCCGCTACCGGGTGCCAGAGGAAGGCAAGTCCCGTGCGGGCGAGGGTGGTCGGCCTGGCGCCGAGGTAGGCGCCGAGATAGACGTTGGGGCGGCGGACGTAGAGGAAGTCCTGGCCGTGGTCGGTGCGGTGCTCGGTGAAGTTCTTCGAGGCGATGTACGGCACGGCGGCGACGGCCGCGCTCTTCGCCCGCCTGGTCGGGTAGCGCTCGCCGTAGATCGCGTGGCTGAGGATGCGCGGGGAGGTGTCCTGCTTGACCAGGCCCGGCACGGGCGAGGTGTCCGCGGCCCAGGCGGCGCGGGCGGCGGCCATGTCCTCGCGTGCGGACAGGAACGCTCCCAGGGCCGGTACCGCGGGGACGAACTGGGCGTCGAGCGCTGTGCGTTCCGGGTCGGGGCGGGTGTCGGCGTAGGCGAGGGTGCTGGTCCGGGTGGACGGTGCGATGTTGCTGAACCAGCCGGAGCCGTCGGGCTCGCGGAGCAGGTTGTAGCCGAGCCAGTCCGTGTACTTCTCCGCCATCGTCACCAGGCCGTCGTTGCCCGACTGGCGCCAGGCGTCGGCCAGTTCGGGCAGCATCACCTCGAAGTTGTAGTTCATGTCCATGCCGCCCTTCTCGTAGAAGAAGCCGGCCGGACTCTGCCCGGTGTCCGCAAGACGCGCGAAGGCGCTGGTCAGTTGGGCGCTCAGGTGCGCGTCGGGGTTGGTCCGCAGCGCCAGCGCCGATCCGGCGAGTCCCGCGGTGACCTGGTTCGCGAAGTGGATCGGGGTCTGCCACACACCGTCGTTGGACGGGTCGAGAAGCCAGGTCATCGCGGCGTGCAGGGCCTGGGCGATCTGGGTGCGCCGGGTCGGCAGCAGGTTCGCCCGCTTGAGCAGGACATGGGTCTTGCTGAGGTAGCCGAGTGCGAAGCCGGTGGCGGGCAGGGAGTGTTCGCCGGCGCTGTACTCCGACCACGAGCCGTCGGAGTGCTGGAGGCCCAGATAGTGGCCGAGCGCCGCGTCCAGGCCCGCCAGCAGGGCGGGGTCTCCCGCATACGGGTTCCAGGAGCGGGCGTTGGTGAGGAACCAGGCCAGCGTGTAGACGTGCTCCTGCACCCGGGCGTTGTACGGCGCCGACGGCGTACGCCACCATCCGCCGCCCATGAAGCCGAAGGTCGAGGAGTCGCTGCCCTCGATGTCGTTGACCATCGGGGCGAGGCTCACGAGGTAGGAGGCGAAGCGCTGTTCCTCGGGGACGAAGTCACCCCGGTGGGGTGCGCCCGCGGGCAGGGGCGTCAGGTTCGGGAGGCTGCCGGTGGCCAGGGCGCGGGGTGCGGGCAGCGCCATGGCGAGGCCCGTGGCTCCGGCGGCGGTGAGCAGGGCGCGGCGCGACAGGGAGGTTCCGTACTTCACGAGGCGGCTCCTGGGCGATGTGTGCGTCAACGGTGAGTCGAGGCAACGGAGATGACCGTCGACGGTGCGTGACCGGACGGAGCATGTCGTCGACTGATCGGCCACATTCGCCTCATCCGGAGCCGTCGTCAAGCTGCTAATGCGAATTACTACAGGGATTTGTTGCGCCGGTCGAACCTCTTGACGGGCCCGCGCCGCGCGCTCTACGGTCCGTTCACCTGATGAGCAATGCGTATTAGCACCGTCGATGAAGGGCGATCACTCATGAGCCAGGCTCCCGGAAGGCTCACACAGCGTGACATCGCCCGGCTTGCGGGCGTCAGCCAGACAACGGTCTCGCTGGTGCTCAACAACCGGGGGGACGCCGGTGCGCGGATCGCCCCCGAGACCCGGGACCGGGTCCTGCAGGTGATCCGGGAGACCGGGTACGCGGCGGATCCGCTGGCCCGCCGGATGCTCAAGCAGCTCAACCAGATCCTCGGCGTGTTCACCTACGAACCGGTCTTCCCCAGCACCAGCGCCGACTTCTACCACCCCTTCCTGCGCGGCATCGAGGAGAGTGCGGAGCGCAGCGGCTGCGATCTGCTGCTGTTCACCTCGGCGCCCGTGCGCGACGGGCAGCGGCGGATCTTCCACGAGAACAACCGGCTGCGGGTCGCGGACGGCTGTGTCCTGCTGGGACGCGAGATCCCGTCGACGGAACTCAGCAGGCTGGTCGCGGAGGACTACCCGTTCGTCTGCGTGGGCCGCCGCGACGACGCCGACGGCCGGCCGGTGCCGTACGTGGGCGCCGACTATGTGAACGCCACGGCCCAACTCGTCGATCGCGCCCGCGCGTTGGGCCATCGGCGCTTCGCCTTCGTGGGACCGGGCACGGGGGCGGAGTCCTCCGCGGACCGACTGACGGGCTTCCGCCGGGCGGCCGGGGCCAGGGCGCCGTTCCTCTCCGGCGACACACCGGACGCGGCCGAGCGGCTGGCCCGGGTCCTGGAGGCGGGCGTCACCGCGGTGTTCGCGGAGGTGGAGGCCGAAGCGGTGGCCCTCGCGCAGGCCGCGGCGGCCCACGGCCTGTCCATCCCGGGCGACCTGTCGATGGTCACCCTGGGCGATCCGACCATCCCGGTCCATTCCTCCCTGGACTTCACCGGATTCCACATCCCCCGGCCGCAGATGGGGCAGCAGGCGGTGGAGCTGCTGGTCGACGTCCTGCACGGACAGACGTCCGTCACCCAGCGGCTGCTCGACTGCGAGCTCACCCAGGGGGAGACCCTCGGCCCGCCGGCCCACTGACGCGCCTGTCACCACAACGCCTTCTCCAGCAACACCCCTTTCAACAACGGCCCTTCGAGCAACGCCCCTTTCAGCGACACCCCTTTCAGCGACACCCCTTTCAGCAAGGAGACCCATGCACGCGGACGTCCTCGTCGTCGGTGGCGGCACCGGTGGTGTCGCGGCAGCGCTCGGTGCGCTGCGCGCCGGCCGGAGTGTGATCCTCACGGAGGAGTACGACTGGCTGGGCGGTCAGCTCACCAGCCAGGCCGTGCCGCCGGACGAGCACACCTGGATCGAGCAGTTCGGCGCCACCGCCTCCTATCGGGCGCTGCGCGACGGCATCCGCGACTACTACCGGCGCCACTACCCGCTGACCGCACAGGCCCGCGCCCGCCGTGAGCTCAACCCCGGTGCGGGCTGGGTGAGCCGGCTCTGCCACGAACCGCGCGTGGGCGTCGCCGTCATCGACGCGATGCTCGCCCCCCACCGCGGCAGCGGCCGGCTCACCGTCCTGCAGCCCTACCGCCCCGTGACCGCGGACACGGACGGCGACCGGGTGACCGCCGTGACCCTCGCCCACCGTGACAGCGGCGAGCGGATCACCGCGACCGCCGCCTATGTGCTCGACGCCACCGAGACCGGCGAGCTGCTGCCGCTGACCGGGACCGAGTACGTCACCGGCTTCGAGGCGCAGAGCGACACCGGCGAGCCCTCCGCCCCGGAGACCGCCCAGCCGCTGAACATGCAGGCCGTCTCCTACTGCTTCGCCCTCGACCACGTCGACGGCGACCACACCATCGACCGCCCCGCCTCCTACGACTTCTGGCGCTCCTACCGGCCCTCCTTCTGGGGCGCCCCGCTGCTGTCCTGGTCCGCCCCGCACCCGCGCACCCTGGAAGTCGTCGAACGCGGCTTCACCCCGAACCCCGGCGACGACCCCGCCGAGGTCGTCGCCGACCAGCGGGTCAGCGGCGGCGACATGAACCTGTGGACCTTCCGGCGCATCGCCGCCCGCGACAACTTCGTCCCCGGCGCGTACGCGAGCGACATCACCCTCGTCAACTGGCCGATGATCGACTACTGGGAGGGTCCGGTCATCGACGTCCCCGACGCCCGGGCACATCTGGCCGCCGCGAAGGAGCTGTCGTACTCCCTCCTGTACTGGATGCAGACCGAGGCCCCGCGCGCCGACGGCGGCACCGGCTTCCCCGGGCTGCGGCTGCGCGGTGACATCACCGGGGGAGCGGACGGCCTCGCCCAGGCGCCCTACATCCGCGAGTCCCGCCGCATCCGCGCCGAGTACACCGTCGTCGAGCAGGACCTGTCCCTCGATGTGCGCGGCGGCAAGGGAGCCGTGAACTACCCGGACTCGGTCGGCATCGGCATGTACCGCATCGACCTGCACCCCTCCACCGGCGGCGACACCTACATCGACGTCCCCTCCAGCCCGTTCGAGATACCGCTCGGCGCGCTGATACCGACCCGCATGGAGAACCTGCTGCCCGCCGGCAAGAACCTCGGCACCACCCACATCACCAACGGCTGCTACCGGCTGCACCCCGTCGAGTGGAACATCGGCGAGGTCGCCGGACTGCTCGCGGCCCACTGCGTCGAGCACCACCTCACCCCCCGCGCCGTACGCAACACCCCTGACCGGCTCGAGACGTTCCAGCATCTGCTCCGCGCCCACGGCGTCGAACTGCGCTGGCCCGACATCAGTGGCTACTGACCAGGAGAGACACCCGCATGAACACCCAACGACAGCAGCGCACAAGGAAGTTCGCCGCCCTGGCAGCCACCGGACTTCTCGCCCTGACCGCCTGCGGCGGCGGTGACGGCAGCGGTTCCGACGACGGGCCCGTCAACCTGCGGATGACGGTCTGGTCGGGCGCCCCGGAACACCTCAAGCTCCTCAACGGCATCGCCGACGCGTACCGCAAGACGCACCCCGAGGTGAAGTCGATCAAGTTCGACGTCCTCCCGGTGGAGAACTACACCGAGACCCTCACCACCCAGATGGCGGGCGGCAAGGCCCCCGACCTGGCGTGGATCTTCGAGAACTCCGCCGCCGACTTCGTCTCCTCGGGCGCTTTGAAGGAGGTCAAGGACGATCCCGACGTGCTGCCCGCCGCCAAGAAGATCTGGCAGCAGGACGGCAAGCTCTACGCCTACCCCTTCTCCACCTCGCCCTTCGGCGTCTTCGTCAACCTGGACATGCTGAAGAAGGCCGGACAGCCGGCCCCCGCCGAGCTGATCAAGCAGGGCAAGTGGAACTGGGACGAGGTCGACACGATCGGTGCCGCCGTCCACGCCAAGACCGGCAAGACGGGCATGGTGATCCGCGACTTCGACTACAAGGCGTGGGACAACCTCGCCACCTACTGGGACGGTTGGGGCGCCCAGGCCTGGTCCGCCGACGGAAAGACCTGCGGCTTCGACAAGCCGCAGATGGTCGCCGCGATGACCAGCCTGCACAAGGCGATCTTCGACGACGAGGCGATGCTCGCGCCGGGCACGACCGCCGACTTCTTCGCCGGTGAGTCCGCCATGACCGTCACCCAGATGAGCCGGGCCTCCCTCCTCACCGACAAGTTCAAGTGGGACTTCGTCCCGCTGCCCGAAGGGCCCGAGGGCAAGTACGCCGTGATCGGCCAGGCCGGGATCGCGGTGCTCGCCAAGAGCAAACACGCCGACGCCGCGGCCGGCTTCCAGGCGTATCTGACCAACAAGGAGAACTCCGCGAAGCTCGGTGCCTACTTCCCGCAGGCCCGCTCCTCCCAGCTGAACGCCGCCACGCTCGCCAAGAGCAATGCCAAGCTCAGCGAGAAGCAACTCGACGACGTCGTCGTCGACGGCATCAAGAACGGCAAGGTCAAGCCCGTCCACATCGGCCAGGCCGAGATCTACGCCTCCGTACGCTCCGGTCTCGACGCGCTGTGGAAGCCGAACGCCGACGTACAGAAGGTCCTGACGGGAGTCTGCAACTCCATCAAGCCGCAGCTGGAGCAGTGACGGCGCGATGAAGACCCTCGACCGACCCCGCTCCACCGCCACCACCGGTCCGCCGCGAGAAGGCACCCGGGCAGGAAAGCCGTTCTGGACCTCCCGGCGCCGGGACCAGCTGGCCGGCTACCTGTTCATCGCCCCGCAACTGCTCGGCACCGTCGTCTTCGTGCTGATCCCGCTCGGCCTGGTGGTCTGGTACAGCTTCCACGAGTGGAACGTCCTGGCCGGCACCTTCCACTCGGTGGGCACGGACAACTACCGCAAACTGCTCGACGATCCGAAGCTGCCGGGCGTGCTGCGGGCCACCGCCTACTTCTCCGTCGGCCTGGTGGTCCTCAACCTCTCGCTCGCGCTGGCCCTGGCCGTGCTCCTCAACCAGAAGCTGCGCGGCAGCGTCGTCTTCCGCACCCTGTTCTTCTCACCGGTCGTCGTCTCGCTCGTCGCCTGGACCATCGTGTGGGGCTTCCTGCTGCAGAAGAACGGCGGCATCAACGCCGGCCTCGACCTGATCGGCATCAAGGGCCCCAACTGGCTGCGCAGCGAGGGCACGTCGATGCTGTCGGCCATCGTCGTGCAGTGCTTCAAGAACGTCGGCCTGAACATGGTGCTGTTCCTGGCCGCCCTCCAGGGGGTGCCGCGCGAGCTGTACGAGGCGGCGACCGTCGACGGCGCCGGGCGGTGGCGGCAGTTCTGGCGGATCACGGTGCCGCTGATCAGCCCCACGATCCTGCTCACCTCGATCATCACGGTCGTCGGCTCGCTCCAGGTCTTCGCGCAGATCGCCGTCCTCACCCAGGGCGGCCCGTCCGGCTCCACCACCGTGCTCGTCTACTACCTCTACCAACAGGCGTTCACCTTCCACCACTTCGGCTACGGCGCGACGCTCTCGGTCCTGCTCTTCCTGATCGTGCTCGTCCTGACCGTCATCCAGTGGCAGATGCGCAAGAAGTGGGTGTTCCATGAGTCGTAGGCTGTCCACCCGCGCCAAACTGCTGCTCTACGGCGTCCTGCTGGTGCTGTGCGTGCCCTTCGTCTTCCCCACCTGGTGGATGGCGACATCGTCGCTGAAGCCGGCCGGCGACATCTTCGCCTTCCCGCCGAAACTGTTCCCGGACAACCCCCAACTCGACGCGTACCGCAAGGTGTTCGAGCTCCAGCCGTTCGGCCAGCAGTACTTCAACAGCATGTACATCGCCGTCGTGGTGACCCTGGGGACGCTCGCGGTCTCGTCGCTGGCCGGATACGGATTCGCCCGCATCCGCTTCCCCGGGCAGAACATCCTGTTCCTCGTGGTCCTCACCGGGCTGCTGATCCCCAGCGAGGTCACCATCGTCCCGCTGTTCCAGATGTTCCACGACTGGGGGATGATCGACACCCACTGGCCGCTGATCCTGGTGCCGGTCCTCGGCGCACCGAGCGTGCTTGCGACGTTCATCATGCGGCAGTTCTTCATCGCGCTGCCCCACGAACTGGAGGAGGCCGCCCGGATGGACGGCCTGGGCCGCTTCGCCATCTACTGGCGCATCGCCCTGCCGCTGGCGCGTCCCGCGCTCTCCGCGGTCGCCATCTTCACCTTCCTGCACAGCTGGAACCTCTATCTGGAGCCCATTGTCTATCTCTCCACGCCGGACATGTTCACCCTCCCGCAGGCTCTCACCCAGTACGTCGACGCCTACGGAGGACCCATGTGGAACGTCCAGCTGGCCGCCGCCTCCCTGACCGCGCTGCCGGTGGTCGCGGTGTTCGTCTTCGCCCAGCGGCAGTTCGTGGAGGGACTCGCGCACACGGGGCTGAAGTGACACGTACCAAAAAGGGCCGGGTCGGGCCGGGCCCGGGCACCGGCGCCCCGATACGGGTGAGCAGCCGTACAACCAATGGTGTCCTTCGGGTGTCCAGTACATGTCCTGCGTACTGGTACTGCTGAGGAGATCGTTGTGCGTCCACTGCTGCGTGGCTTGACGAGGTTCGTGGCGGCAGGGGTGATCGGGGTGGGCGTGCCCGCCTTGGCGGCACCGGCGGCACACGCCGACGACGCCGAACCGGACCTGGTGGTCTCGGCGTTGCCCACCGCCACGCCGAAGCCCGGGGAGACCTACGACCAGCCCGTCACGGTCACCAACAACGGAACCGCGGCCGCGAGCGACGTCACCTTCCGCGTCCGTCTCACCCGCGGCCTCGACTTCACGGCACCCGAAAAGGGCTGCGCGTACACCGTCGTGGCCGACCAGGTGAGACAGGCGCTGTGCAAGCTGGACCAGGTGATCGAGCCGGGCGCCTCCGTCACCACCCACGTACGCTTCACCGCCTCGTCCAAGGGGCTGCTGGAGGTCGTGGAGTACGGAACCGGTCGCACCGGACAGCCTCCTGCCTCGGAGGGGTTCGACGACAGCTACCGCCGCCTGGCACTGACCGTGGACAACACCGCCGACCTGGCCGCCGTCGGCGACAAGGCGAAGGCCGAGCGGGGCGACCTGGTGAAGGTCACGGCCACGCTGCGCAACGACGGCCCGGGATGGATCCACAACCAGGAGAGCGACGACCAGCCGGGCCTGATGGTACGGATCCCCAAGGGCACGAAGGCCGTCCAAGTACCGCAGGAATGCGCGCCGTTCGGGATCGACGGACCGTCCGGTCCCTCCGAGCCCGGCCACCCGGTGTACGTGTGCTGGCACAACGACAACCTGCTGGAGGTCGGCCAGTCGCTCAGCTACCGCTTCGTGCTGAAGGTGACCTCGGCGTCGGGGGAGACGCGAGGCGAGGTGAAGGCCACCTCCGTGTACGACATCCATCCCGCGTTCGACAAGAACCCGGCGAACGACAAGGCGTCGCTCACCATCGACGTTCCCGACGACAACGGATCGACATCCGGGGGCACTTCCGGCGGCTCCGGCCACGGTGACTCCGGCACGGGCGGCCACGGCAACGACCCGCACGGCCAGTCGGCGGGAGGTTCGAGCAGCGGCGGGGAACAGGGGTCGGCCTCCGGCAGCGGCGGCAGCAGCACGGGCGACACCGTCACCACGGCTGCGCACGGGAGCCTGGCCGGCACGGGCGCCGACCCGTCGGTGCTCATGGCAGGTGCCGGAGCGGTTGTCCTGGTCACCGGGGGAGCGGCGGCACTGCTGGTGAGGCGTCGGTCCGCAGCGGCCACGCGCTGATACGGGACAGGCGACGTACAGCGTCCCGTCGATACGTGTTTGGCGTCGACGCAAGCGGCAACGCGAAGTCCATGAATCAGTCGAACAGCGGCACGAATCAAGAATCCGAAGCCACGCGGAGCGCTTCCGCCAAGGCCCGAAAGGCCACGGAAAAGGCGACCGCTCCCGCGTCGAAGTCGGCGGACAAGGCCGCCGAGAAGACCAGTGAGGCCACGTCAGCAGCCGTGGACACGGCGGGGCGTACGGCCGAGAAGACCACCGCGGTCGCGCAGAGCGCGGCCGAGCGAGTCCAGGCCGGTCGCCAGGCCGTCGTCGCCGCCTCCGGACAGGCGGTGGCCCTCGCCAAGACCACCTGGACGCTGATCGCCAACCGCAAGGCCCTCGTCGCCGGCGTGGGCGCGGGCGTGTCGGCGCTGGGCGCCACGTCCTACCTGGCGGGCCGACGGGCGGGGCGCCGCACGCTCGGTCCGATCACCCGTATGACCGGCGGCCGGATCTGAGGCGCGAGGCGGGCCCCGCCGACCGCGGCGGGGCCGCCGGCGCACCGGCGGCTTCGGTCGCTTCGACGCGCGGTCCGGCGCGTCGCCTCGCATGCCCGCCCCGGCGATGGGTACCACTGCACCCGTACCAGGGGTGTCGCGGAAGCGGCCGAAGAGCGAGGAGTGTCGCCAGTGATCCGTAAGCTGCAGGCGGTCGCGCTGGACTGTGCCGACCCGGTCCGGCTCGCCGAGTTCTACGCGGAACTGCTCGGCGGCCGGGTGGTCGCGGACCCGGACGACACCGACTGGATCGAGGTGCACGGGTTCGAGGGAATCCCACTGGCCTGCCAGCGCGTGGACGGCTACCGGCCGCCCGAGTGGCCCGGCCAGGAGCGCCCGCAGCAGCTCCATCTGGACTTCGACGTGGACGACCTCGACGGTGAGGAGAAGCGGGCGCTCGCCCTCGGCGCGACAGTGCTGGAGCGCACCGACCAGCTGCGCCCCGAGGCCAACTGGCGGGTCTACGCGGACCCGGCAGGACACCCCTTCTGCCTCTGCTTCCACTGAGGCCTCCACTGAGCCCCCACCTATTTCGTTTGCCGCGGGCCACCGCGGTCGGATAGGAAGCCTGCATGCTCAGGGGAAGCAGAGTCGGGCTGAGGGCCCGGCACGAGGACGACATCCCGATCCTGCGGGCCGAACTCTACGACGACGTGGTCAACTCGTCGCGGGCCGAAGGCGGGCCGTGGCGGCCGATCACGCCCGGCTCCAAGGACCCGCGCCTCGTCGTGGACGAGCCGAAGGAGGGGACCGTCCCGTTCTCCGTGGTGGAGCTGGACGGCGGCACGCTCATCGGCACCGCCACGCTGTGGGGCATCGACACCCACAACCGGTGCGCGCACATCGGACTGGGACTGCTGCCGTCCGCCCGCGGCAAGGGCTACGGCACCGACGTCGTCGCGACGCTGTGCCACTACGGCTTCGTCGTGCGCAGCCTGCACCGGCTGCAGATCGAGACGCTGGCGGACAACACCGCGATGCTGCGCTCCGCCGAGCGCAACGGCTTCGTCCGGGAGGGCGTCCTGCGCTCCTCGGCCTGGGTGATGGGCGAGTTCCTGGACGAGGTGCTGCTCGGGCTCCTCGTCGAGGACTGGAAGCCGGACGCCAAGGGCTGACCCATCTCCACCTGGACCTCCACCCATGGGTCCAGGTGCGAGAGGCGCCGCGTCAGCACGATTGAGGCATGACCACGACCGACTGGATCACCGACATCGCCCTCGTCCTCGTCGTCTTCCGGCAGCTGCGGGAAGACCGGCTGAGCCTCACGTCCTACCTCATCCCGCTGGGGATCGTGGCCTTCGTGGCCTCGCACTACCTGCACAGCGTGCCCACCGCGGGCAACGACCTGGTGCTGATCGGCACCCTGGTCGCCGCGGGGGCGGCGCTCGGCATCGCCGGCGGCATCTTCACCAGGATCCGCGCGGCAGGGGAGCACCTGCTGATCAAGGCGGGCGCCGCCTCCGCCCTCCTGTGGGTGCTGGGCATGGGCGCGCGCATGGTCTTCCAGGTGTGGGTCGATCACGGCGGCGCCGACGACGTGGCCCGCTTCAGCGTCACCCACCACATCACCACCGGCGACGCCTGGGTGGCCGCGTTCGTCCTCATGGCGCTCACCGAGGTGGTCACCCGCCTCGCGACGATCTTCATCCGGAGCCGGATGGTCGTCCGCGAGCAGCGGATACCGACGGCACCGCGGCCCGGGGCAGTGCTCGACCGCACCGCCTGACCATGGGCTATGGTCGCGACGTGTCCGCATCCGAGAGTGTCGCCGCCCACGGGCCGGCCCCGGACAAGGGGTCCGGCCCGAGGGCCGCGCTCCGCCAGGACCCGCGCACCCACGCGGCCATCACCCTGGCGGTGATCGCCATCGGCTTCGCGACCGTCCGTCCGCTGGGCGTGGAGGGCCGCGGCCTGGCCGTGCTCGCGCTGCTCGTGGTCAACTCCGTCGCCCTGATGGCCCGGCACCTGTCCGACTCCAGGCTCCCGCCCCGCGTCGACGTGGTCTGGCTGACCGCCGGCATCGTGGCCGCCGCCGCCCTCGTCGGAGTCAGCCGCAGTGGCTCCAGCTACATCTTCGCGTACTTCCTGACCGGTCACGTCGGCTACCGCCTGCCCCTCAAGCAGGCCCTGTCGCTCGCGGCCCTGTCCAGCCTGCTGTGCGGCGCCGTCGTGTACTTCCACCTCGGTCCCGGACATGAACAGGTGACCTGGGTGGTCGGCCTCACCACCGGCGTCCCGGTCGTGGCGGGCATGCTCAGCCGCAGCCGACAGCGGGCGGTGGAGGCGATGATCGAGTCCGCGGAGTCCGCCGAGCGCGCCGCCCGTGCGGAGGCGCAGGCCGCCGTGCTCACCGAGCGCAGCCGTATCGCCCGGGACGTCCACGACGTGCTGGCGCACTCGCTGGCTGGGATCAACATGCAGCTCGAACTGGCCGACGCCCTGATCGACACCGGAGACCTGGACAAGGTCCGCGAGGCCAACAACAAGGCGCACGGCATGGTCAGGGAGAGCCTGAAGCAGGCCCAATGGACCGTGCACGCGCTGCGCGAGGACGCACTGCCGCTGCTGGAGAGCCTGACGGCGATGATCGAGTCCTCCGGTCACCGCGACGTCCTCACCGTCACGGGCACCGCACGTGACCTTCCCGCACAGGTCACCCAGAACCTGCTGCGGATCTGCCAGGAAGCGCTGACCAACGCGGCCCGGCACGCTCCGGGGGGCGACGTCCGCGTGGAGCTGACGTACGACCCCAGGTCCACGACCCTGAGGGTCCGCAACGGCCCCGCGACCCGCGAGGTGACCGCGGGCGTCGGCAGCGGCATGGGACTGATAGGAATGCGCGAACGGGCCGCCCTGCTGGGCGGCACCATCACCGCCGGACCGGTCACCGAGGGACCGGACGCCGGCGGCTGGCAGGTGGAGGCAGTGATCCCGGGATGAGCGAACCGACCGAGAACCCGCAGCGGTTGACGGTGGTCGTCGCCGACGACCAGGCCGCCGTCCGTGAGCCGCTGGCCGCGGTGCTCGCCATGTCCGAGGACATCGAGGTCGTCGCCGCGGCGGCGGACGGCGCCGAGGTCCTGGCCGCTGTGGCCGCCGCTGCGGTGGACGTCGTCCTGATGGATCTGCGCATGCCCGTGATGGACGGTATCGAGGCGACGCGCCGGCTGAGCGAGGAGCATCCGGAGACCGCCGTGGTGGTGCTCACCACGTTCGCCGACGACGACTCGATCCTGGCCGCCCTGAGCGCGGGCGCCCGCGGCTATCTGACGAAGAACGCGGGGCGCCAGGACATCATCCGCGCGATCCGGGCCGCCGCCGCGGGCCAGTCCGTCCTCGACCGCGAGGTCCAGGACCGCCTCCTGGCCACCGTCCGCACCCGCCCACAGACCCCCGAACAGTCGCTGCCCGCGGACCTGACCCCGCGCGAGCGCGAGGTGCTCACCCTCATCGGCCAGGGACTGCCGAACCGCGCCATCGCCCAGCAGCTCTTCATCAGCGAGGCCACGGTCAAGACCCACATCAACAACCTCTTCGCCAAGGCCGACATCCGCGACCGCGCCGACGCCGTCCGCCGCGCCTTGGCGGCGGGCCTCGCCTGACGCTGCTGACTGCCTCGTATTCATCGGAGGTATCAAGGTTCGCTCGGCCTCTTGAAAACATTAATTAGTAGTTTTAGTGTGCTCCCGCCTCGCGTCGCTCCACAGACAGCAGCTCATAGCAGCTCTTCAAGGCCGGAGGATCACGCACATGACCAAACGCCCGTCAGCCCGCACGCCCTCAGCCAGTCGTCGGACCTTTCTCGCGGCGAGCGCCGGCTCCTTCGCCGCGCTGGGTGGCCTTCCGGCCTTCACCGCCGCCGCAGCCGAGCCCGAACGCCCCCTCGCCTCGCCCCTGGTGACCGAGAAGACGGCCCTACGGCTCTGGTACGACACGCCGGCCGACCAGTCCGCGATGATTCAGCAGGCGCTTCCCGTGGGCAACGGACGACTCGGCGCGCTGGTCGCCGGCGATCCGGGGCGCGACGCGCTCTACGTCACCGACAGCACCCTGTGGACCGGCGGACTCAACGACGTACTCGACGCGGATGGTCAATTCCCGTACGAGCGCGTCGAGTTCGGCTCCCTGACGCAACTCGCACACCTGCGCCTCGACATCCCCGACCACGACCTCGCGTCGGTGTCGGCGTACCGGAGAACCCTCGACCTGAGCAACGGCCTCGTCAGCACCGCCTACACGCATCGGGGAGCCACCTACCGGCGTGAGGTCTTCGCCAGCCACCCCGACGACGTCGTCGTGGTCCGGCTCTCCCAGGCCGGTGGCGGCTCGTACACCGGCACCCTCACTTTGGAAGGCACTCACGGCGAGTCGGTGACCACATCCAAGGCGGATGCCGTCGTGTCGTTCACTGCCTCGCTCTCCAACGACCTTCGCTACGGCGCAGCCCTGACGGCCGTGAGCAGCAGCGGTCGCGTGACGGTGACCGACCAGGGACTGGCCTTCGACGACTGCGCAGAACTCACCATCGTGTTCGGCGGGGGCACCAACTACGCGCCGAACGCCGCCCGCGGGTACCGCAACACCGCCCTCGACCCCCGGCGGCTCGCCCGGCAGAAGGTCCTCGCCGCCGCTCGACATGCGTACGAGACGCTGCGCGACACCCATGTGCACGACTATCGCTCCCTGTTCGACACCATGACCGTCTCGCTGGGGCGGTCGAGCAGTCACCAGCGGAGCCTGGACACCTGGAGCCGTCTCGAGGCGCGCGCCCAGGAGGGTGCGGCACCGGATCCCGAACTGGACGTCCTCTACCTGCAGTTCGGCCGCTATCTCATGATCAGCGGTTCACGGGACAGTGTGCCGATGGGCCTGCAGGGCCCCTGGCTGGACGGCAACGACCCGGACTGGATGGGGGATTACCACACCGACATCAACATCCAGATGAACTACTGGATGCCCGACCGCACCGGCCTGTCCCGCTGCTTCGATCCGCTGACCGACTACTGCCTGGCCCAGCTGCCCTCCTGGACCGAGACCACCCGCAGACTCTTCAACGACCCCCGCAACAGGTTCCGCAACACCAGCGGCAAGGTCGGCGGCTGGGCGGTCGCCTTCTCGACCAACATCCACGGCGGCTCCGGCTGGTGGTGGCATCCCGCGGCCAACGCCTGGCTCGGCAACACCCTCTTCGAGCACTACGAGTACACCCAGGACCGGCGCATGCTGGCCCGTATCTACCCCCTGCTCAAGGGCGCCTGCGAGTTCTGGGAGGCCCGGCTCCTGTCGATGACGGTCACGGACTCCGCAACCGGCGAGCAACGCGAAGTGCTCGTCGACGACAGGGACTGGTCGCCGGAACACGGACCCCAGGACGCCCGGGGCAACACGTATGCGCAGGAACTGGTCCACGCCCTCTTCGGCAACTTCGTCACGGCCGGCGAGATCCTCGGCCGGGACGCCGGCTACCGCAAGACGGTCGCCGGGCTCCGTGAGCGGCTCTACCTCCCGCAGATCAGCCCCACCACGGGCTGGCTGGAGGAGTGGATGTCGCCGGACAACCTCGGCGAGACCACCCACCGTCATCTCTCCCCGCTCATCGGCCTGTTCCCCGGCGACCGCATCCGCCCCGACGCGTCCGCGCCCGAACTGCTGGACGCCGCCCGCAGCCTGCTCACCGCGCGCGGCATGAACAGCTACGGATGGGCCAACGCCTGGCGGGCCCTGTGCTGGGCACGGCTGAAGGACGGGGAGAAGGCGTACCAGCTCGTCACCACCAACCTGCGCCCCTCGACGAGCAACTCCAACGGCACCGCGCCCAATCTCTTCGACATCTACCAGGTCGACGAGAACCGCAGCATCTTCCAGATCGACGCCAACTTCGGCACCCCCGCCGCCATCGCGGAGATGCTGCTCCACTCCCGCCCCGGTCACATCGAGCTGCTTCCCGCCCTGCCCGTCGCATGGGCGAAAAAGGGCTCCGTGCGGGGCCTTTCGGCCCGGGGCGGCTTCACGGTCGACTTCGCCTGGAACGAGGGCCGGGTCACCCGCGCCACGGTTCACAGTGTCGGAGGGCACCAGACGTGGTTCACCGCTCCCGGCGTCGCCAGGCGCCTTCAGGTCAAGCCCGGTTCATCGGTCACTTTGCAGAACCTTTGAGCCTCGTCCCGTCACTGTGCGTCAGTCCAACTGCCCGACACGGCACGGCAGATGAACCTGCCGGAAACGTCCATGCCGCCGGAGTCGGGCAGGTGGAGGGCACGTACGAGACCGTCGTGCGCGCCCCGCGGCCCGACCTGCCAACGCCATAGACGCCCCCGTGGTTGCTCACAGTGAACTTCCTGATCAGAAAGTTCCGTTGACCTCGTTGACACACAACAGGCACGCGCGTTCACTCGACTCTCGTGCATGGCAACGTTGTCAGGCCGGTCGAGAGACCGATGTCGTTGCCTGTCGCCGGCGTGCGCCCGTATCGGCACGCCGGCACCTCATGTGCGAAGTGGGAAACGCTGCGGAGGCAATCCATGCTCAGACCCGGACGTTCAGCCGCGCCTCGTAACCGCAAGAGATTCCGTCAACGCCTGGCCGTGGTGTCCGTCATGGGCATCGCCGTGCTCCCGCTCCCCGCGATCGGGAGCGCCCAGGCCGCGAGCACCAAGGCGCCGGCCTACGTCAAGGACCCCGCGTCCCTGGTCAATCCACTCATCGGCACCTCCGGTGCGGTGGACACCTTCCCCGGCCCCGACATGCCGGCCGGCATGATGCAGTGGGGTCCCGACACGACGCCGGACCGTCCCGCGGGCGGCGGTTACGAGTACAACGACAACAAGCTGTCGGGCTTCAGCCTCACCCATGTCTCGGGTCCCGGCTGCGGTGTCGCCGGCGATCTGCCCATCCTGCCCGTCACCGGCGCGCTGTCCGGCAGTCTCGGTGACCGGTCCGTCGGGTTCAGCCACGACGACGAGAAGACGAGCATCGGCTCCTACGAGGTGACCGACGCGAACGGCGTCGCGACCCGGCTGACCGACACCACCCGTGCCGGTCTCGGCGCCTTCACCTTCCCCGCGGGCCAGCAGGCGAACCTGCTGTTCAAGCTGAGCGGCGGCGCCACCCAGGTGGACGGGACCCGGGTCCAGGTGGTGAGCAGGAAGGAGATCAGCGGAGCGATCGACAGCGGTCACTTCTGCGGCGCGGGCAACAGGTACACGCTGCACTTCGACATCAAGTTCGACCAGCCGTTCACCGCGAGCGGCACCTGGATCGGCAGCACCATCAACCCGAGCGCGACCTCGCTGAAGGCGGGCAAGGTCCAGCAGAGCCCGAAGGCGCAGCCGTCGAAGACGCTCAAGGAGAAGCACTTCACCGTGCCCGCGCGGCCCTCGCCGACCGTGCACGGCAGCAGCGGCAAGCACTCCGGCAGCGCCTCCCCGGCGCCGAGCGCCAGCGCCGCACCCAGCACGGCCGGCACGTCCGCGAAGAGCAGCGCGGCCGAGCCGCCCACCACCGGTGCGAACGGGATGTACCTGACCTTCGACACCTCCGCCAACCGGACCGTGCGCGCCAAGGTCGGCATCTCCTACACCAGTGACGCGGGCGCGGCGGACAACCTCAACCGCGAGATCAGGAACTGGAACCTCGACTCCGTCGCACAGGCCAACCACGACGCCTGGAACGCGGTGCTGAACAAGGTCCAGGTCGGCGGCGGTTCCCAGGACCAGCAGACGCAGTTCTACACCGCGCTGTACCACGCGCTGCTGCACCCGAACGTCTTCTCCGACGCCGACGGCCAGTACATGGGCATGGACAACCAGGTCCACAAGCTGGCCAGGGGTCAGCAGGCCCAGTACGCCAACTACTCGGGCTGGGACACCTACCGCTCGCAGACCCAGCTGATGGCGATGGTCGAGCCCAAGGTCACCAGTGACGTCGTCACCTCGATGCTCAACGGCTACGACCAGACCGGTCTGCTGCCCAAGTGGGCCTCGAACAACGGCGAGAGCTATGTGATGGTCGGTGACCCGGCCGCCGGCATCATCGCCGACGCGTACGCCTTCGGAGCCAGGGGCTTCGACACCGGCAAGGCGCTCGCCGCCCTGCAGCACGAGGCGACGGTCCCCAACAACGACCGCCCGGGCGAGTCGGTGCGGGACGCGAAGGGCTACCTGCCGCTGGACGAGAACGACTACGGCTGCTGCAACTTCTACGGCCCGGTCTCCACGCAACTGGAGTACGACTCCGCCGACTACGCCCTCGCGGTCTTCGCGAAGTCGCTGGGCAAGGAGTCCGTCTACAAGAAGTTCGCCACCCGCGCCCAGGACTGGATGAACGTCTTCAACCCGCAGACCGGCTATATGCAGGGCAAGAACAAGGACGGCCAGTTCGTGGGCGGGTTCACCCCCGGCACCGGCAACGGCTTCGTCGAGGGCACGTCGGCCCAGTACACCCCCATGGTCCCGTTCAACCTGAAGCAGCTCATCCAGGCGCGGGGCGGTGCCAAGGAGTACTCCTCCTACCTGGACAGCCTGCTGGACAACATCGCCCACCCCGGAGGCACCGACGCCGACCTGAGCAATGAGCCCAGCGTCGAGATCCCGTGGGAGTACGCCTACACGGGCGAGCCGTACAAGACGCAGGCCGCCGTGCGCGACGCCCAGCAGAAGCTGTACTTCAACGCCCCGGTCGGCTCCTTCGGCAACGACGACCTCGGCGCGATGAGCTCCTGGTACGTCTGGTCGTCGCTCGGCATGTACCCGGAGACCCCGGGTGCGGACACCCTGGTGCTCGGCAGCCCGGCGTTCCCGGTGGCCAAGGTGACTCTCGGGAACGGCAAGGCAGTTCAGATCAAGGCGCCGCAGGCCGCGCCCGACGCGCCGTACGTCCAGTCGCTCGACGTCAAGGGCAAGGAGTGGAACACCTCCTGGCTGACGTACCAGCAGTTCACGGGAGCGGGCACGCTCGACTTCACGCTCGGCACCCAGCCGAACAAGGACTGGGCGTCCGACCCGTCCGCGGTGCCGCCGTCCGACACCACGGGTGGCGACAAGGTGCTGGCCGCGACCGGTCCCACCAGCAACGGTCTCGTCCTCGAGCCGGGCTCGTCCGGTGACGGCACGCTGAAGCTGACCAACCTCGGCAGCAAGGCCGTCACGGTCGACTGGAAGGCGACGGCGCCCTCCGGCGTCACGCTGGACACGGCGTCGGGTTCGCTGTCCGTGGCCGCCTCGGGCAGTGCCGAGGCGAAGGTCCATGTGACCGCGGGCTCGGACGAGGGGACCTTCCCGGTCACCTTCGCGCTGACCGACCACACGAGCGGCGCCGACGTGGGCAGTGCGGCACTCCGCGTGGCCGTGGCCAAGGCGGGTGCGCTGTGGCCGTACGACACCAACGAGGGCATCTATCCCGACGGTGCCACCTTCTCGTCCGGGTTCGACGGCGGCGGCTGGGCGTACTCGCAGGACGCGCTGTCGGCGATGGGCGTCACGAGCGGCTCCACCGTCACGGCCGACGGCATCTCCTACACCTGGCCGACCGTGAAGTCCGGTCAGCTGGACAACCTGGAGATCGCCGGCCAGACCATCCCCATGCCGGCCGGCACATCGGGTTCGTCGCTGGGCCTGCTGGGCGCCGCGTCCAACGCGCCGACCGACGGCAGCGGGGTCTCGGGCACGCTCACCGTCACCTACACCGACGGCACCACGTCCAAGGCGACGGTCGGCTTCTCGGACTGGACGCTCGGCGGAGGTGGGAGCAAGCCGCTGCCGAGCGACACGACGGCGGTGACGACGAGCTACCGCAACACCGCGAGCGGCGGCCATGACAACGTGAAGACCTATGTGTTCTCCACGAAGGTCCCTCTCGACGCCTCCAAGCAGGTCGCGTCGATCACCCTCCCGGTGACGGGCTCCTCCGGCACCGGCCACCTGTTCGCCTACGGCTTCGGCCAGTGAGGCAGGGCAGGCACTGAGAGCGGCGGGCTGGTTCCGGTCACGATCCCGGAGCCGGCCCGCCGTCATGTGGGTGAACCGCCGTCCCCCGCAAGGCGGTTGAGCCATTCGCGCAGCAGGCGCCGCTCGGCGTCGCTGAGGACGCCGGCATCGTCGGGGAGTGCGGCGCGCAGCGCGCGGGCCGCCGCGGCCGGGCCGGACTCCGCGGCGGAGACCATCGGTTCGGCGCGGGTGACGGCGGCGATCATCGACTCGCGCAGGACGGTCAGCAGCGCCGGGCTGCGGCGCTCTGCAGGGGTGGAGTGCCAGGTGATGACCGCGCCCTGGCCGGTCGCCTGGATGATCTGAGCGGCCAGCTCCTCGTCGACCCGCAGCCATCCCGCGGCCGCCAGCCGGCGCACCCGGCCGTGCAGGATCTCCAGGCCCGCGCGGTGCGCCACGTCCGCCTCCCGGCCGGTGGCCCGGTTCATCACCGCGTACAGCTCGGGGCGCGAGACGCCGAACTCCACCACCAGGTCCCAGCCGCGCCGCAGCTCTTCGACCGGGTCCTCGGGCGAGGGGTCGAGCTGTGCGCGCTTGCTCTGCAGGAACTGCTCGTAGCCGTGCTCGGCGACGGCCTCCAGCAGCCCCTCCTTGTCGCCGAAGTGGCGGTAGATCGCGGGTGGCTGCATTCCGGCGGCGGCGGCGACCGCGCGGGTGCTCACCGCGTCCGGGCCGCCCTTCTCCAGCAGCTCGACGGCCGCCTCGACGATGCGGCGGCGAGGGCTGTCGGCAGTGTCGTGGCTAGGCATGTATCGATGATATCGGCTCCTTGATTCCAACGTTAGTATCGGTGTTATCGTTGAGGTGATTCCACTGGAAACGGCATTGGGAGAACCCCGTGATCATCGTGACCGGAGCCACCGGAAAACTCGGCCGCCGCACCGTCGAGCGCCTCCTCGACCGCATCCCCGCCGACCGTGTCGGCGTCAGCGTCCGCGACCCCCGCAAGGCCCAGGACCTCGCCGACCGCGGTGTCCGCGTCCGGCAGGGCAGCTTCGACGACCCCGACTCGCTCGTGCACGCCTTCGAGGGCGCCGAGCAGTTGCTCCTCGTCTCCCTGGACCGCACCGGTGGGGAGTGCGTCACCGGCCACCGCACCGCCGTCGACGCTGCCGTGAAGGCCGGCGTCGGCCGTATCCTCTACACCAGCCAGATGGGCGCCGCCCACGACTCCCGCTTCCAGCCGTGCCGCGACCACGCGGAGACCGAGGACATGTTGCGCGCCACCGGTCTGCCCTGGACGGCCCTGCGCAACGGCTTCTACGCCGCCAGTGCCCTGCAGTTCCTGGAATCCGCCCGGCCCACCGGAGAGATCACCCTTCCCGCGGACGGGCCCGTCGCCTGGACCGGCCACGACGACCTCGCCGAGGCGACCGCGGCGATCCTCACCGACGAGGGCCGCTTCGAGGGACCGACCCCGCCGCTCACCGGCCCGGAGGCGCTCGACTTCGACACCGTCGCCGAGATCGCGACCCGGGCGACCGGACGGGCCTTCACCCGCACCGTCGTCCCCGACGACGCCTTCCGCGAGCAGGCCGTGGCGCACGGCGCCCCCGCCCCGATCGCCGACCTGCTGCTGAGCATCTTCGCGGCGGCGCGGAACGGCGAGTTCAGCGCTGTGGATCCGACGCTGGCCGAACTGATCGGCCGAAAGCCGGCCGGCTTCGAGTCGCTGCTGGAGCGGGCGTGGGATGCATAGAGCCGGCGGGTGAAGGAGTTCGGAGCAGGGCCCGGGGAGCGGTGCCCGTCACTTCCGCTCCAACGCCGCCAGCCGCAGCTCCAGTTGGTCGACCCGGTGTCGTAGCAAGGTGACTTGGGCTTCCAGACTGACTTCTCGTTCCGCCCTGCGCTGAATGCGCGGTGACGCTGCGGCGCGTTCGATCACCGCGTCCAGGCGGACCAGGCGCTGCGGGCCGTTCGGCCCGTCCACCAGGCGGGACTGGATCTCGCCGTTGCGGTACCAGGAGCGCAGGGCCGAGCGGGAAACGCCGGTCTCGGCCTCCGCCTTGGCCAGTGTGACCCAGGGCGTCCCCTCCAACTGCTCGAACAACTCCAGCTCGTTCTGCCAGCGCGCGAGCCGGTCCTCCCAGGCCGACGGCGTCTCCATGACACCCTCCTTTCAGTACGGTGACCCTGTCAAAACCAGTGTATTGACAGGGTTGAGAGCATGGAAGCATGACATTCGAACGGTTTACGGCCCATGCCCGCAAGGCGGTTGTCACGGCTCAGGAGCAGGCGAGGCAGCTCAGGCACACCCACATCGACACGGAGCACGTCCTGCTGGGACTGCTCGACGTACCGGACGGCACGGCGGCGAAGGTTCTGCACCGCCTCGGGTACGACAAGGAGACGGCGCGCGCCGACATCACCGCGGTGGCCGAACCCGGCTCGGACGAGCTGACCGGCCACATCCCGTTCGCACCGCGCGCGAAGAAGACACTGGAACTCGCCCTGCGCGAGGCGCAGCAGCTGCAGCACAGCCACGTCGGTACGGAACACATCCTGCTCGCCCTGGTCAGGGAGGGAGAGGGCATCGGCGCGCAGGTGCTTGCCGAGCGGATCAACCCCGTCGGCAAGATCCGTGCCGCGGTGCTGGCAGCGGTGGAGGGATCGCAGGACGTCCCGGCCGGTCCCTGGCCCGCCGGGACACCGGCCACCGAGGACACGGTGTCCACCGCCAGCGCGTTGGCGGGTGGCGCACCGGTCGGCAGCCATCATCTGCTGGAGGCGATGCTCCAGGCGGAGAACAGCATGGCGGCCCGGGTGCTGCGCGAACTCGGCGTCGACCCGGACGCGGTCGCCGCCAAGATCGACGAACTGGACCCGGAGACGACCACGGACGCCAACCCCGAAGAGACCGCGGCCCGCAGGATGGAGATCCGGGTGGTCGACGACGAGGTGCACCTGATCCTGCGGGACCCGGAAACGGTCACGATCGCCAAGAGGGTCGCCGAGTTGTCCAACGGCCCGATCCAGGGCGCAGGACCGGTCGCCGGGCTGTTCGTCCCGCTCTGGCGGTCGGCGAATCAGCTACTGCTGCAGATCCAGGGCATGTTGGAGCCCGGACCCGAAGCAGAGGACGGGTCCGCCGCGGGCAGGGTGGCCAAGGCCGTACGCACGGTTCTCGCACCCCGGCTCCGCCGGTGAAGTGCAGCCACCGGCACCGGCATCGAGCGGGCACACACCCATGAGCATCAGCATCGTCGGAGCCGGCCTGGGCGGCCTCGCGGTGATGGTCGGGCGCGGCAATGCGCCCGCCTTGCCCCGGCCCGGCTGAACGCATGACGTACGCTCTGGACCCCAATCGACGAAGAGAAAGCGCTCAGTTCTGTGGCCGACAGATCGCCCGAAGAGCCCATATCCGACGACGTGTGGGAGAAGTTCGTCCGGGACAGTGAGAGCGACATACGTGCCTCCGCACCGAAGGAGCCGTCCGCGCGGGCCCGTATGGTCGCCGGACGACTGCGGGAGCAGGAGGCGCGGGGGGAGTCGCCCGGGGGGTGGCGCACGGGGCCTGTCTCGGGGGAGCGGGGCGGGCGGGGAACTCGTCGGCGGGTGTGGGGGGTTGTCGGTCTGGTCGCCGCGATCGCCGTGGCAGTGGTGGCGGTGCGGCCCTCGGTGATTCCGGGCGATCCCTTCGGTACGGCGGGTGGACCCGGCGCCGAAGCTTCCCCGCTGCCCGCGGAGACGGCGGCGCCGACCGCCCCGCCGGCCGCGGCGGATCCCGAACGCCCCACGCCGGCCCGGCCGTTCGCCGGATCGCCCGCCCTGGCCTGGGCCGACGGCGCGGCGGGCATCGTGCCGCCCAAGGCGAAGACGGTCGGGTCGCTGTCGAAGGCGCAGGTGGAGCAGGCGCTGGAGCAGACCAAGAAGCTGCTCGTGGACGCGAACCTCGATCCGGCCACCCTGCGCGGCGAGCGCCCCGAGACCGCCCTCGGCCTGATCGAACCCCGTCAGACCAGCCTCCTCGGCCGGCTCGACACGGCGTTGCGGACACCGGACCAGAAGCACGACCCGCTGTCGATGTTCAGCCGCTTCGACCCGGACGAACTGCGCCTGGCCGGTGATGTGGTCAAGACGCGCGGACGCATGACGTTCAAGGCGGGCGACCAGGCGTCCGTCGTCGTGCACGCCGACTACACCTTCGTCTATCCGCTGGTGCGACCCGACGACAGCGCGCACGAAGTGGCCCGCACGATCGTGCGGCGTGTGCTCGACGTCGAGGTGTCCGACCCGGCCAAGTACCGGGTCACGCCCGGCAAGCTGATGATCCGGCGCTACGACCAGGAGATCGGCAACTCGGCCTGCGACGTCTACGACGGCTATCTCCACCCGAACTTCCCGTCGTCCGAGCCCACGGGCGCGGCTCCCAGCGGGCCGACGACGGACCCGTACGACCGGAGCAAGGACATCGACGCGGACACCTCGAAGGAGTGCGGAGTGGTGTCCCGCACCTGAGCCCGCGTGACGCCGGGCGGGTCAGCCCGCCGAGCCGCCCGGCGTCACGAGGCCCGACTCGTAGGCCATGATCACGGCCTGGGCCCGGCTGTCGAGGTCGAGCTTGGTCATCGTGCGGTTCAGATGGGTCTTGACGGTGGCCTGGCTGATGTAGAGCTGTTCGGCGATCTCGCTGTTGGACATGCCCCGTGCCGTGAGCAGCAGAACCTCGCGCTCGCGCGCGGTGAGCGTCTCCAGGAGCGCGGGGGAGTCCGGGGCCGGTTCGGAGCGTTGTACATATGCCTCGATGAGTCTGCGAGTGACGCTCGGCGCGAAGAGCATGTCTCCGCGCGCCACGGCGTCGATCGCCCCCAACAGCCGTGCGGGCCCGGTGTCCTTGAGGAGGAAACCGGACGCCCCGGCGCGCAGCGCCGCGTACACGTACTCGTCGAGGTCGAAGGTGGTGAGCATCAGTACGCGCGGCAACGCGGCCATCTCTCCCGAGGGTTCGGGTCCGGGCCGGGCAGCGGCGGCCTCGGCGAGGATGCGTTCGGTCGCGGCGGTGCCGTCCATGCCCGGCATGCGGATGTCCATCAGGATCACATCGGGCCGCAGAAGGGCCGCACGTGTCACGGCCTGCTCGCCGTCGGCCGCCTCACCGACGACCTCCACGCCGGGTGCCGCCCGGAGCAGCGCGACGAGACCCGCGCGGATCAGGTCCTGGTCGTCGACCACGAGCACCCGGATCATTGCCGCAACCAGTCTCCTCAACTCGCGGCGTACAGCCAGGCGGGAAGGACCAGGCGCACCCTGAATCCCCCTTCGGCACGCCGGCCGACGTCCAGTGTTCCGCCGTAGAGCCTGGCGCGTTCCCGCATTCCGATCAAGCCGTGGCCGGATGACGGCGGGACGTTGTCCGGAAGCGAGCGGTGTGGCCGACCGCCGTCGGTGACGGTGATCGTCAGTTCGCGCGGGTCGTAGGAGACGACCACGGTGGCGTTCGCGGGGCGGGCGTGCTTGAGGACGTTGGTCAGGGCCTCCTGCACCACGCGGTACGCGCACAGCTCGATGCCGGGTGTCAACGGCCGGGGCGCGCCCCGGATGTGCAGGTCGACGGGGACACCTGCGGCCGTGATGCGCTCGGCCATCTCGCCGAGCCGGGAGACTCCGGGCATCGGGGTGTATGGCGTGGACTCCGGGGCGTCGCCGTCCGCGTGGCGCGGATCGGCGTGCGGGCCGCCGGTGTCGGCGTCGGTGCGCAGCAGTGTCAGCATGCGGCGCAGTTCACCCAGCACCTCGTGGCTGGTTTCGTTGATCGTGCGGATGGCCGAGCGGGCGGTCTCCGGCGCGCTGTCGAACACGTAACTTGCCAGTCCGCCCTGCACGTTGATCACCGACATGTGGTGGGCGACCACGTCGTGCAGTTCGCGGGCGATACGGCGCTGCTCCTCGGCGACGGCTCGGCGCATCCGGTCCTGCTGCTCGCGGCGCAGCTGTTCCGCCAACTCGGCGAGCCGGTCGGCGCGGTGGGCCGAGACCCGTGCGGCGACGCCGAACCGGCAGCCGACGGTAGGGAAGACGACGGCCTGGGCGAAGACGGCGGGCGTGGGCTGGCCCGCGCGCCAGCCGGCGTACACCCACACGGCACCCATCACCACCGCGCACACGACCGCCGGGCGCAACGGCCGAAGCGAGGCGACGGTGTACAGCGCGAGGAAGGGGCCCATCGAGTTCACCACGGGCCAGTAGTCGAGCGTGATGAACAGGGCCCAGGCCGAGCTGCTGAGCGCGAAGACCACGAGCGGGAGGCGCCTGCGTGCCGCGAGCGGTGCGTTGACCAGGCAGGTGATCGCGATGCCCAGGGCGTCCTGAGGCTGCCACTGCGACCCCGGCTCGGGTTCACGGCCGAACAGTACGGCCACCACCGTGAAGGCCACCGCCAACGCGACATCCAGGAACCACCGCTGACGTCGTCCGATCAACTGTCCGGTCCTTTCCACGGCCGCAGGGTACGGGCACGACGGCGCCCCGGTTGTCGGCTTCGACGACCGGGGTTCCCGCTACGCGACGGTGCGGTCTCAGAGGCGCGCTCGTTCCACCCGCTTCTGCGGCTTCCCGACGTCCGCCGGCCGGCCGTGCGTGGACGGCCGGCCGGCGGATGCGGTGCACCCCGGCAGCGATGCCGTGGCCACGACCACGGCATCGCAGGGGGCGACGAGCATGGTTCCCCCACGGCCATGCTCTCTCCCGGTCATGAAGGTGTCCCCGTGCCGCCTCATGTGCCGTCCCCCGGTCGCCACCCCGTGGAGTGCCCCGCGTTCGACGCCGACGCTACGGGAGCTGCCCCGGGCCGATCGTCAACCCACCGATTGACGATGGGGGTAAACCTTGGCGGTACTTGGGTGCTGCGGCGCAACCGTGGTGACCTCTGTCCTGTCCCGCACGATGAGCTTGCCAACGCGTACAACTCCTCTTGTACGTCGCGGGGTTTCTCAGCCGGTGGTGCGGAGCGTGGCCGGGGTGTCGGCCTGCTGCAGTTCGGCGAGGAGTTGGTGCTGTCCGGCGAGGAGCTCGGTGAGGATCCGGCGGGCGGCACGCAGGAGTTCGGCGACGTCGCCTCCGGCGAGGGCGTAGCGAATGCGGCGGCGTCGGCAGACACCGCCGCACGGCGCTCCGCCTCGGGATGATGTGCCGACTTGAAGAAGTCTTCACATGAGGGGCGGACGTGACCCCGGTCGCCCTCGGACGCTAGATCTCGATCGCCTCCTCCACGCGCCTGAGCTGATGGCGGGCCATGGCCAGATTCGCATTGGCCCGGTCGAGGACGAGGTAGAGGAAAAGACCGTTGCCCGTGCGTCCGTTCACCAGTCGGATCAGGTGGTACTGACGCTCCAGCGTGATCAGGATGTCCTCGATCTTGCCTTTGAGACCCAGCTGCTCCATGGTGCGGACCTTGGCCCGGATGACATCCGTGTTGCCGGCCGCGGCGACCGTCAGGTCCAGGTCCTTGCTTCCGCCGAGCGTGCCCAGCGCCATTCCGCTGGTGTAGTCGACGACCGCTGCCCCTAAAGCTCCCTCGATCCCGGCCATCATGTCCTTCAACGACACTTCCACACTCGCCACTGCGCCTCCCATTGCCTGCCGTCGTCTGCGCGGGCCGATGCCGGCGACCCGCCTCGGATTCCGGACCGTATGCACGAAGGCGGGACGAGGGGAGGAACTCTCTGGGACTGACCTCCGACGACCGAACAGGGTCCCGAACGGACCGTTCGGCCCACCGGAAGTGCCGTGAGCGGGCGCGAAGTTGACCCTCGGTTTCCGGTCCGTCAAGCGGTGTCGGTCGAGCCGGCGCGCATGCGGCACTGAGAGTCTCTCTACGCAATTCCGCGAAACGCCGCGAACACCGCGAGCAGCGATGAGTTCCGCGGCGTGGGACGGTCGTACTTTCGAACCCTTGACCGAGGAGAATCTGTGACGCACAAGGTGACCTATTCGATGAGCGCCTCACTCGACGGCTACATCGTCGGGCCGGACGGCAGCTTCGAGTGGAGTGCGCCGGACGACAACGTCTTCCGGTTCTGGATCGACGAGATCCGCGACGTCGACGTGCACCTCATGGGGCGACGGCTGTACGAGACGATGCTGTACTGGGAGACCGCCGAACAGGACGCGACGCTCGACGCCGACACGCGCGAATGGATCTCACTCTGGAATCCCCTGCCCAAGGTGGTGTTCTCCACCAAGCTGTCGGAGGTGCAGGGCCATGCCCGTCTGGCCTCCGGTGGCCTGGCCGAGGAGATCGAGCGGTTGCGGGCCGAGCCGGGGGAGGGGGACATCGCGATCGGGGGAGCGGACCTCGCCGCCCAGGCGGACAAGCTGGGTCTGATCGACGAGTACCGGGTCGTGGTCCACCCGGTGCTGGTCGGCGGTGGCATTCCGTACTTCGTCCGGCACGAGCGCCGGGTGGATCTCGAACTCGTCGAGACCCGCACCTTCAGCTCGAAGTTCGTCTACCTCCGCTACCGCGTACGGCGCTAGCCCGACTCGTTCGCCGAGCTCACGCCGGGGTGCGGCCGGTGCGTTTCAAGTCGTCTGTGGCGGTTGGCAGTTGAGAGTTCTGGTTGGCCGGAAAAAGGCTTCTGAGGCGCCCCTTCCACCACCAGATTCAAGCGCACGACGCGTCGGCGTCATGCGCAGAACTGCGCTGCCTCATTCACCGTCACCCACCATCGGGGAACTCACACATGGCCCTGACCAGGCTCACGAAGACACTGCTCGGAACCCTCACCGCGGCCGCACTCGGCATCGGCACCCTCGCCGGAGCGACCGCGGCCACCGCCGCACCCGCGCAGCAGGCATCCACCCAGACCGTCACCATCCAGGCGGTCAACAACCTCGGCCTGAACACCGCCGAGGCCAAGAGCGCCCAGTGCTACGTCCGCGACGCCGCACCCGTCGGGAAGTACAACCCCGGCCCCATCGACGGCCGGCTCGGCACCAACAGCTGGAAGGCGTGGCAGCTGTTCCTCAACGACCGCGGACACAACGCCGGCACCGTGGACGGCGTGGTCGGCCCCAACACCATCCGCGGCCTGCAGCGCTTCCTCGTCTCCATCGGCTACGACACCGGCGGCATCGACGGTGTCGCCGGAACCAAGACCAGGGCGGCCTGGAAGGCGTTCGCCAACCTCGGCGGAGGCTGGTGCTGACCGCACCCACCCGTCGTCACCCGGACTGCCGTGTGCGCCCCGTCCGTTCGATCCGGACGGGGCGTGCCGCTCTACCGTTCGGCGCTCTCGGCGAGGGTGTCGGGGTGCAGCGGCAGCAGTACCCGGAAGGTGGCGCCCCGGCCGGGGGCGGTGTCCACCTCCACCCGGCCGTGATGGGCCGAGACCAGGGAGCGGACGATGGACAGGCCCAAGCCCGCCCCGCCGGTCTCGGTTCGGCCGCGGGCGGTCTCGGTTCGGCCGCGTCCGGTGTCCGCGCGATAGAAGCGGTCGAAGACGCGCGCGGCCTGATCCTCCGTCATACCGGGCCCCTGGTCGCTCAGTTCGAGAACCGCCCGGCCGTCCTGCGTACCCACGCCGATACGGACCGGGGTGCCGGGCGGAGTGTGGGCGATGGCGTTTCCGACGAGGTTGGAGGTGACCTGCCGCAGGCGTGCCTCGTCGCCCAGAACGGGAGCCTCGCCCGTTGGCCCGCCGCCGGGGCCGGTCAGGGTGACGGCACGGTCGGGAGCGAGGGCCTTGAGGTCGTGCAGGGCGTCGGCGGCCAGGGTGCGCAGGTCCATGGGCGTGGGACGTAGCGGCAACTGGGCCTGCGCGGCGGGGTCCTCGTCCAGTCGGGCGAGCAACAGCAGGTCCTCGACGATGCGCACCAGACGGGCCGCTTCGTGTTCGATGCGGTTCATCGCGGTGTCGACGTCGGAGCGCTCGGGCATGCCGCCCATCCGGTACAGCTCGGTGAAGCCCTTGATGCCGAACAGCGGGGTGCGCAGCTCGTGACTGGCGTCGGCGATGAACGTACGCATGCGCTCGTTGGTGGCCGCGCGGGCGCTGTCCCCGGCCTCGATGCGGTCCAGCATGCCGTTGAGCGCATGGGACAGGCGGCCCAACTCGGTACGGGTGGAAGCCATTTGGGGAACGCGGCTGGCCAGGTCGCCGCCCGCGATGGCCGCCGCGGTCGTCTCGATCCGGCGCAGCGGCCGTAGCCCGGCACGCACGGCGAACCAGCCGGCGACGCCGAGCAGGGCCAGGACCAGCGAGTCGATGACGAGCATCCACAGGCCCAGGTGCCGGATCGTGTTGTTGACCGGCTGCAAGGAGCCCGCCACGACGACACTGCCACCCGTGGCTGCCCCCGTCGGCTGTCGCGGTTCGGATGCCACCGGCACGGCGATCACCCGCCAGTCGTGACCGTCCTCGGCCGACGCCCTGAAGGCGCGGGTGCCATGGGCCCTGACGGCCGAGATGTCGAGCGTGGGCAGTCGCGGGGCGGCGCCGGTGGCCGGGCGCAGGGTCCGCCGCAGACGGCCGTCGGCGTCGAGAGAGGCGATGTACACATCACCGGTCAGCTGCTGCTCCACCACGTCGGGCACCTGTGGATCCGTCGCGCCGGGGGCGTCGACCAGGTCGGGCAGTGCCGATGTCGCCGTGGCGGTGGCGCGCAACCGGTCGTCCAGCTGGTCCACCAGCTGCCTCTGGAGCAGCGTGACCAGCAGGGCGTTGCTGGCGAGCAGGGCGGCGACGACCAGCAGCAGGCAGACGGCCACGAGACGCCCGCGCAGCGACAGCCGGCGGATCGGCGCACGGACGGCGTCGATGTTCATGGGCGGGGCCTGCGCAGAACGTATCCGGTGCCGCGCACCGTGTGGATGAGCTTGGGCTCGCCGGTGTCGACCTTACGGCGCAGATAGCTGATGTAGGAGGCGACGATGGAGTCGTCGCCGCCGAAGTCGTAGTGCCAGACGCGCTCCAGCAGTTGTTCCCGGGACAGGACCTGACCTGCGTTCTCCATGAGGACGCGCAGCAGGTCGAACTCGGTCGGGGACAGGGGGACGGGCATTCCGCCGCGGGAGACCTGGTGACTGTCGACGTCCAGTTCCAGATCGCCGACCGCGAGCCGGTTGTCGGGCCGGCGGCCGCTGGTGCGCCGTAGGACCGCCTGGATGCGCAGGATGAGTTCCTCCAGGTTGAACGGCTTGGTGACGTAGTCGTCCCCGCCGGCCCGCAGCCCGTTGATCCGGTCCTCGGCCGCGTCCCGTGCGGTGAGGAACAGGATCGGCGGATGGGCCTGCCCCGGCGTCGTCGGCCGCTCGCGCAGGCGGCGTGCGACCTCGAAGCCGTCGATGTCGGGCAGCATCACGTCCAGGACGATCAGGTCGGGGTGCCGCTCGCGCACCGCGTCCAGCGCCTGAGCACCGGTCTCGACCGGCACCACGTGAAAACCCGCCAACCGCAGGCTCACTGACAGCAGTTCACGCAGTGTCGGCTCGTCCTCCACGAGCAGCAGGCGTTGTGTTGTCGCCATGGCATCCGTTCCCGACCGGTGATCGTCCGGCCTCCAGTGTCCGTGCAGTCCTGGGCCAGCGGGGGAGTGCGGGCCAGGGGCTTGCGACGCCCGCATGATCCAGACAACGCACCCTAGGCGTCGCGCCTGCGGAAGACGACGAAGGCCGCCGTCAGCAACACCAGCACGCACCCGGCCATCACCCCCAGCCCGGCACCGGGCCTCAGCAGCTCCGGGTCCTGGACCGCGGTGATGATCTGTCCCCCGGCGATGGGCGGCCAGTACTTCGACACCCAGTCGCCGAGTCCTCCCGGCAGGGCCGGGGCGAAGGCCTGGACGATGAGCATCACGCCGAACAGCGTCGTCACCGTGGCAGTCGTGGAGCGGATGATCGTACCCAGAGCCAGTCCGAAGAGTCCCGCCAGCGCCAGATATACGCCACCACCGAAGATGCCGCGCAGTGCCACACCGTCGGAGAGCGCCAGGTGCGGAGCACCCGCCCCGGACAGCGTCGACTGCCCGACGAGAAACCCGACCAGCGAGACCAGGACCCCGACCGGCAGGGCCACCCCTACGAGGACCACCGCCTTCGACGCCAGGACGCGCACCCGGTGCGGAACGGACGTCAACGTGGGCACGATCGTGCGGGCCCCGTACTCGGACGTGATGACCAGACCCCCCAGCAGGCCCAGCGCGATCTGCGCGAGCAGATAGCCGCGCAGACTGGTCGCCAGCGGGTCGAAGGCGGCCTGGTCGGCGGGGGACAGGTCCGCGTACTCGCTGCCGGCGGACGACCCGTTCAGCGCGGCGAGCCCCGCGCAGAAGGCCAGCGTGCCCAGGACCACGAACACCGTCGACCGCATGGTGCGGATCTTGATCCACTCCGCGTGCAGGCTGTGCCAGGGGGTGGCCCTGCCGGTGTCCGCCGGGCCCTGCGCGGACTTCTTCCGGTGCTCGAGTGCGCTGATCATCGGTTCGTCTCCTTTCCGGCCTGGTACTCCACCGCATCCTGGGTCAGCTCCATGAACGCCCTCTCCAGGGAGACCTGGCGCGGGGACAGCTCGTGCAGCTCCACCCCGCCCGCCGCAGCCAGGGCTCCGATCCGGGCGGCCTCCAGACCGGTCACCACGAGGGTGTCGTGGTCCTCGGCCCGTACGTCGCCGGCCTCGGACAGCAGGCGGCGCAAGGCCTGGGTCTGCGGGCTGCGCACCAGGACCTCGCGCTCGGAATGCGCCTCGATGAAGTCCTTCATCGTGGTGTCGGCGATCAGCTTGCCGCGGCCGATGACGATGAGGTGGTCGGCGGTCAGCTCCATCTCGCTCATCAGATGGCTGGACATCAGTACGGCACGCCCCTCGGCGGCCATGTTCCGCATGAGCGAGCGGATCCACACGATGCCCTCGGGGTCGAGCCCGTTGAGCGGTTCGTCGAAGACCAGGACGGGCGGGCGGCCCAGCAGCGCCGCGGCGATCCCCAGGCGCTGACGCATACCGAGCGAGTAGGTCCCCGCCCGGCGCCGGGCCACCTTCTCCAGACCGACCTCGGCCAGCGTCTCGTCGACCCGGCTGCGGGGAATCCCGTTGCCGGCCGCGAGGGCCAGCAGATGGTGGAAGGCGGAGCGGCTGGGCAGCACCGCACCAGGGTCCAGGAGAGCGCCGACCGCCCTCAGCGGGGCGGGCTGCGCGGTGAAGGACATCCCGCCGACGGTCGCCGTACCCGAACTCGGCGCGTCGAGTCCCAGGATCATGCGCAGGGTGGTCGACTTCCCGGCCCCGTTCGGCCCCAGAAAACCGGTCACCTCTCCGGGGCGTACGGCAAAGGTCAGATCGTCCACGGCGAGGACCTCGCCGTAGCGCTTGGTCAGTCCGCGTACCTCGATCATCGGGTCTCCACAAGCCGAGAGAGAACAGGGCTCGGTGTCCACGAGCCCGGCTTCACTCTCGGGTGGAGACGTTCACGGCTTCTGGGCGAACATGAGTGCCGTATGGGAGCCACACGCTCGTGACCTGCGCCAGTCGGTGATCACGTGGCCTGCGCCCGGGGATCTCCCATGAAACTCACATGAAAGCGGCTCAGGTCGCCTCGCCCTTCGCGGGCTGTGCCCGGTGGCGGTGATCGCGCCGGTACCGGGCCGGCGTCATACCGACCTCGGACCGGAAGGCCCGGGAGAAGGCGGACTCCGAGTGATAACCGACTCGTGCGGCGACCGTGGCGACGGTCGCGTCCGAGTTTCCCAGCAGGTCGGCAGCTGCCATCACACGAGCCCGGGTGACGAATGCGCCCACGTTCATCCCGGTCTCCTGCGAGAAATGACGCAGGAAGGTGGCACGGGACATGCCCGCCGAGCGGGCGAGGCGCTCGATGGACCAGTCGGCTCCCGGGTCGTCGAGTACGCATTCGATCGCCGCGACCACGCGGGGGTGCGAGGCAGCGGTCCACAGTGCTTCAGCGGTGGGCGGGTTCGGGGCGGTCCGCAGCACCATCGCCAGGAGCACGGTCGAGAGCGCCGACAGGATCGCGGCCGTGCCCGTGCCCTCCCGTCGGGCTTCGCCCCGCATCAACGCGCTGAGCATCCGCAGGACTTCGTCGGTCTCACGTGAGTCGCCGAAGGAGACGTGCACGGGGTCCGGCAGGCTGCGGAACAGGACCGCGCCGGCACCCGGGTCGAAGCTGTAGTGCCCGCAGAACAGGTCGATGACCGCAGGACCGCCGTCCGCACTGTGCATGGTGATGAAGGAGTCCCCGGCCGTCTCGTCCGTGGTGCGCAACGGACCGTCTCCCGGAGTGATGACCCGGTGCGGCGACCCACTGGGGATCAGCACGAGATCACCCGGCCTCATCTCCAGCAGCACCCGACCCACCTGCAACTGGCACCGGCCCTCGAGCAGTACGTGAAACTGCGCCTGCAACGGAGGGCGTCCGGCCACGTCCATCCGGGTCGATCCGCCCAAGAGGCACCGCCGGTCCAGTTCGGCCATGACTCTCGCCATGCGGAGCAGATGACTTACGGCGTCCATGGTGAGTCTTTCGGGCCGGCACCGGGACCGCCGTCCTGGGACGGAGAGGACCTCCTGCGGTGGCTCGCCGCCTTGGCCTGGTTTCCGCAGCGCCGCATGGAGCACCACTTGCGCGGCCGGCCGCCGGGTGTGTCCACGTAGATCATCCGGCATGTCTCGCCTGCGCAGGCGCGCATCCGCGAGCGGCGTGCGTCGTCGGACATGAGGTCGATCAGGTCCCGCGCGATGACGGACAACAGCTCCTGCGCCGTCAGCAGTTCGCTGTCCGGACTGCTTCGGGGGCCGCCGGCGGTCAGCTCCATTTGCGGCGCCGGGGGATGGATACGGGCGAGCCGGTTGACGAGTGCGATGGCCTGTGGGGCGGGCGCGTGCCCGTCCACGGCCGAGGAGGCGATGTCGAACGCGGCCGTACGCAGCTCGTGCAGGGACGCGAGGAGACCGGCCGCGTCATATCCCTGCGCGAGGGAGACCCCCACGCCACGGCACCATGCCTCGAGCCGTGCCGCGTCTCCCATCCGTTCGACCGGGATGTGCGGACGGCGGCCCACGGTCGCCACGAGATTGAGGCAGAGCGCGCCCGCGTCGAAGCGAAGGTCCCGCTGTTGCTCCGTGACCCGCCGTCGGGGTTGGTCTTGCGTGGAGACGCCCATGCGGACCATAGTAACCATTCAAAAGGTTATTAAGAAGCATGCCAAGCCATGAAGAAGCGCGCCGAAAGGACCATGAACCGTGCGTATCGCAGTGATCGGAGCAGGCGGGGTCGGCGGATACTTCGGCGCGCGGCTGGCCGCGGCCGGCCATGACGTCACCTTCGTCGCCCGGGGCCGTCACCTGGAGGCCATACGTCGATCAGGGCTCCTGGTCCGCAGCCCGCTGGGAGACGTCAGGACGCCTCCGTCCTCGGCCGTCGCCGACATCGGTGAGCTGGGCCCCACCGATCTCGTGATCGTCGCGGTCAAACTGTGGGACACCGAAGACATAGCGCTCCGGCTGAGCTCGGCCGATCTGGGCGACCCACACGTCCTGTCCCTGCAGAACGGAGTGCACAAGGACCTCATCCTCCGCAGCCACCTGGGGGAGGAGCGCGTGCTGGGCGGCACCTGCTTCATCTCGGCGTTCATCGAGGAACCCGGTGTCGTCGTCCACAACAACACCCTGCAGAAGATCATCGTCGGGCCCTACCTCGCCACACAGGCGACCATGAGCGAGGCCGTGCACACGGCGTTCCGCGACGCCGAGATCGACACGGAACCGAGCACCGACATCGAGAAGGTGATCTGGGAGAAGTTCGTCTTCCTCGTGGGGCTGTCGGCCACCACGGCCGCCGTCCGCCGCCCCATAGGCGTCGTACGGTCCAACGACCGCACACGCGTCCTGTTGAGCGAGGTGATGCAGGAGGCCACCGAGGTGGCGCGTGCCTCCGGCGTGAAGCTGGACGAGACGTTCGTGCAGACCCAGATGGACTTCTGCGACACCCTTCCCGCAACCATGACGTCGTCGATGCACAACGACCTGGAGAAGGGCAACCGACTCGAACTGCCCTGGCTCAGCGGGGGAGTTGTCGACCTCGCCGAGCCACTGGGCATCGCGGTACCGCGCAACCGGACGGTGGCCGACATCCTGGCGCCGTACATCGAGGGGGACTCGTCGCCCTCGATGTAGCACTCTGCGGCGAAACCCCGGTTCTGACTAACCGGTGGGCCGGCTCCTCAGGCAGCGCCGCAGCTCCTCGGCATACGGGATGATCACCCCTGCGCCAATGACTGCGGCGAGGCCCCCGAGATACGCGGCCGGAAGCGGGCGCTCCTTCGGGGACAGGCGCCAGTCCTGCCGGCCCGGCCCGCCGCGCAGAGTGGCGCGGACCTCCTCGGGATGCAGACAGGCGGTGAACGCCAGCGCGGTGAGCGGAAGCACCTCCAGGAAGCTGTGGATGTGCTGCTCGATCGGGCGGATCTCACGCTCGCCGCTGGCCAGCCACACGTCGTAGACGGCAGTCGCGCCATGCGCAACCGCGGCCGCGCCCATCGTGGTCAGTACCAGGGGATTGACCCGCGCGAGGAGCCCGACGACCACCGGGACGCCGGCCTCGGTCATCATCAGCGCGTGGACCATGGACTCCTTGGCCCCGCTGGTCCGCTCGATGTGCGTGCGCCGGTGCATCCACCAGTCCGCGAGGCCCGGTACCACCCACAGCGGGAGAAGCCCGAGCAGCAGAAACCGGCGGCTGGCCTCCTCCACGTCCGCCGAGCGGGACCGGCCCGGCAGACCGGCCCTGCGCCGCTGCCGCCACATCCCCCGTGGCAGAACACGCGCTCCCATGACAACCTCCCGTGGCATCTCGTCCGCGCTCCTCGAGCCCGTAGGCAGGGGCGGCTTCCCAGTACCCGTCCTCTGCCACAGGACGCCACGTGCCCCGCGGACGCGTTCACATTCGGCCGGGTCCACCTTCACGCCCGGCCCGTCGGAAGACGAGCCTGTTCAGGGCCCCTGCGATAGCCTTCGCACGTGCAGAGCGGACAGGAAGAGGACGTACAGGACCGGTGGTCGGCGGTGCTGATCGCCTCCTCTGCCGGGGGCATCCAAGGGCTCGGTACGCTGCTGGGCGGGCTCGAGGCCGCGCTGCCCGTGCCGATTCTGGTGGCCCAGCACCTCAACCGCGCTCGTGAGACGCGCATCGTGAACATCCTGTCGCGTTCCACCGCCCTCACCGTCAAACTCGCCGAGGACGGCGAGGAGCCCGCACCCGGCACCGTCTACATCGCTCCGCCCGATCGGCACCTGTGCATGCGCGCCGACGGGTCGCTGTTCCTGACCAGGGAGGAACGGGTCAACTACGCCCGCCCGGCCGCTGATCCACTCTTCGAGTCGGCGGCGCAGGTGTACGGCAAGGGTGTCATCGGCTGCGTACTCACCGGCTCGGACAGCGACGGCGCCCGGGGCGTGGAAGCGGTCAAGGCCCACGGGGGCACGGTCATCGTGCAGGACCCGGGAACGGCCGAATTCCACGGCATGCCCAAAGCTGCCGTCGGTACGGGCCAGGTGGACTTCGTGCTGGCTCTCACCGACATCGCCCCAGCCATCACCCGCCTGATGCAGAGCCCGCCATGACCCACCCGATTCCCCGTTCACCATGGCTCGCCTCATTCGACCAGTGACGAGCCCGGCGTGAGCGTGGCGTCCGGTTCAGCCCGGGGCCTTCAGGGGTGTGGCCGCCAGGGCCTGGGCGACGCCGTAGAGGTTGTCCGCCATGGCGCGTGCCGTGCTGTGGGACCAGTCGCGGCCTCGCTGCTCCTCAAGGTAGTCCGGGCCCGGTCCGGGGCCGAGGTGCCAGTACGTCCAGGCCTGGCCGGGGATCGTGTAGCCGATGTCCGCCAGCGCCCCGGAGATCTCGCTGATGACATGGTGGGCGCCGTCCTCGTTGCCGGTGACGACGACGCCGGCCACGCGGTTGTAGGCCACGGGACGTTCCTGGTCGTCCGTCTCGGACATCATCGCGTCCATGCGTTCCAGAACGCGCTGCGCCACGGAGGAGGGACGGCCCAGCCAGGTGGGGGAGGCGATGATCAGGATCTCCGCTTCCAGGAGCTGTTCGTGGACGCCGGGCCATTCGTCGCCGCCTCCCGAGTCGGTCACGACGCCGGGCGCGATGTCGAGGTCGACGGCCCTCACGTGCGTCACCTTCACGGCATGTTCGGCCAGTCGCTCGGCGACCACTGTGGCCAGGGCCTCGGTGTTGGAGGGCTCGGGTGACTTCTTGAGCGTGCAGTTGACAATGAGTGCTTTCACGTCGGCTCCGATGTCGGGGAGCGGCGTCGGACACGCCACTGCTACGGGGCGTAGCGCGGCTCCCCAGGCTCGCGGTCAGAACCCGGGGAACCTGGCCGGGCGGGCCCCCGCGGGGAACTCGGCCGACCCGGCCTCACCCCCGAGTCCCCCAGCCCTGCGCCCCCATGCAGACGTACGGAATCAGCCGGAGGCCTGGGAAGACGACTGCCCGCTCCGAGCCTGGGAAGGCGCCCTACGATGACCCTTCAACAATGGAGCCTCAAGTGACTATGGGTCCCGACCGGCCCGCCCACGCGGTCCAGGCACCGCAGACGCCTGACGCGACGATCGACCAACTGGAGGCCGAGGTCATGCAGCTTCGGCGGGCAGTGGACTCCCATGCGGTCATCGACCAGGCGCTGGGTGTGATCGTGACCGTGGCCCGGGTGACGCCCGACGAAGCCTGGGACATCGTCCGTGAGACGTCCATGTGCACCAACATCAAACTCCGGCGGGTGGCGGAGTCGCTGGTCGCCTGGGCGCGCTCCGGCGAGCTGCCGACGCCGATCAGGGACGCGTTGACCGCCCGGCTGAACCGTCCCTTGGACAGGTGACCAAGCCGGGCGAAGCCGAGCATGGAGGGACGCGATGGACCTGGAGACTGTCGCGGACGAGCTGTACGGGCTACGACCGGACGACTTCACCTCCGCTCGGGACGCGCGGGCGGCCGAGGCTCGTGCGGCGGGCGATCGTATGCTGGCCGGGAAGATCGGCAAACTGCGTCGGCCCAGCCTGTCGGCCTGGGCGAGCAACCTCCTGGTCCGTGAGCAGCCGGATGAGACCGAATCGCTGCTACGCCTGGGCGAGGGTCTGCGGCAGGCACACCGTGATCTGGACGGGTCGCAGCTGCGTGACCTCAGTCGGCAGCAGCATGTCGTGATCAACGAGCTGTCCAGGCAGGCACGCCGCCTGGCGGACCAGGCCGGGCACCCGATCAGCGACAGCGCCCAGCACGAGGTGGAGACCATCCTGCATGCCGTGCTCGCCGACACCGGAGCCGCCGAGGAGTGGGCCACGGGGCGCCTCGTCAAGGCCTTCGACGGGGTCGCGGGGTTCCCGGCGACCGCCGAAGGGGCCCGCCCGCGGCCCGCCAAACCCACACCTCGCCCCGCGAAGGCCACACCCCGGCGGGAGTCCAGACGCGACGCCGCCCGGGCCAAGGCCGACCAAGAACACCGCCGCCGACTCGAAAAGGCCCGGCAAGAGGCCGAGGCCGCCGAGCGCGACCTGAACGCACGCCAGGACGAGGCCGCGCAGGCCGCCCGGCAGGCGGACGACGCACAGTCGCAGGCGGACACGCTCCAGCAGCGCGTCAGCGAACTGACCGAGGAACTGAGGCGGCTGGAGAAGGAACAGCAGCAGGCCGAAACGGCCGTACGCAAGGCACGCGACGAGGCCAGATCCGCCGACCGCGGGGTAAGCGAGGCTCGCCGGCGCGCCAAGACCGCCACCGAGCGGGTCAGACGCCTGACGGCTGAGGAGCCACGCGGCTGACGACTGAGGAGCCACGCGGCCGACGGCTGAGGAGTCACACGCCTGACGGCCAAGAGGAACTGATCGCAACGGTCATGCGCATCAGCCGCGAAACCTGTCCCGCCGTACGAGCATCCGGCCGATGACGGGGTATACGGCGGAGATGACGATGCTCCAGAACGACATGGCCGCGACGAACGCGGGCGGCGTCATCGCCGTCCTCGTCGTCGGACTCGTCCTGGTGGGTGGGCTCATCTGGGCCATCAGGTTCGGTATGAAGGCACGCCGTCGTGAGCCGCGGGCCCCACGGCGCGGAGAGCACCCCACCCTGCCGTCGAGCGGACCTGTGCACGAGACCCACCAGGTGCGGGAGCCGCACGAGGTACCCCGGGCAGCCGACGAGAGCGAGCGGCTCACCCCACACGAACTCGGCGCCCCCGGCAGCACGCGAAGCCCGGATCAGCGACGACGGCGCTGGTCCCGGGGCTCGAGCGGTTCCTTCGGCAGCGGCGGGTCGGGCGGAGAGTAGGGCGATCGCCGAAGCTCCCGCGCCCTCGCCGCGCGCCGAGCCGCACTACCTGGCCGTGAGGAACTCCTTCGTGGCCAGCGGACGGTTCACGATGCGGATGTCACCGACGTTGCCGTGGAAGACGATGTCGATCTCGCCCGCGTACTCATGGCCGCCCACCAGCCAGGGCAACCCGAGCGACGTGAGGCCGTTCGACTCACGGTTCGGATTGTCGACCACCGGGGCGCTCTCGACGTACAGCCGAGTACGACGGCCGTCGTTGACCACCGCGAGGTGCCACCACTTGAGCTCCACCAGGCCGTGGCCCCAGTTGGTCGTCGGGTAGGTGTTGTTGAGCGGATAGTGGTTGAACTGCGGCTCGCGGCCGTTGTTCGAGATGGCCAGCTGGACCAGGGGCTCGCCCGGGTCGGTGTTCTTGCCGTGCTTGCCGGCCGCCTCGGCCGAACCCCGGCGGCTCAGTATCGCCGCCCAGCCGTTCTTACCGGCGTCCCAGTCCAGCGGCATCATCACGAACGTCTCGACGGTGTACCCGGACCTGAACGTCTCCTCGTTCAGGGGAGCGTGGGCTCCCGTGGTGAGGTAGGTGCCGTGGAGCGGGTTCCTGCCGCCGGCGAACTTCAGGCTCGCGTGGCCGGGTTGGTCGGGGTGGTGGTCGGCGGACCAGGTGAGCGCGTCGGCGGCCGTGCCCGGCACGGTGGCCACCGTCAGGTCGTTGCCCGTGCCGGACAGGTCGCGGATCGTCTGGCCCGCGGTGAGCGGCGAGCCGGGCTTGCCCTGTCCGTCGAAACGCCAGTACGCCACCGTGCCCCTCACCAGTTCCCTGGCGGCCGGCCTGGAGGGTCGCACCGGAACCGGAATGAATCCGGAGAACCGCTTCTCGAAGTCGATGGCGATCGAGAAGTCGTCGACCGGGCCGCTGATCCGGGCGTGTTCGGCGGCCAGTTCCGTGCGGGACTCCGGGTCCTGGGCCAGGATCCAGGGGTTGATCGTCTCGACGTCGATCGTGTTGCGGGCCAGGTCGAAGTGGTAGAGCCGGATCATGCCACCACCGCCGAAGTAGCGGTTCTGGTAGTTGGTGATGTGCATGTGCACGTCGTTGCCGGCGGCGTTCTTCTTGGTCGTACGGCCCGAGGGCCAGTAGTGCCCGTTGAGGGTGAGGAAGATCTGGTCGTTCTCGTTGATGAGCCTGTCCCAGATCGTCTTGCCGTAGTCGGAGAGCGCGGCGTTGTTCTCCGGGTCGCCCGACTCGTACGGGAAAACGTTGTCATCGTAGTCCGAGTAGACGATGTCGTGGGCAGTGAGGATGACCGGCAGCTTGGGGTGCGCCTTGATGACCTCGTTGGCCCATGCGAAGCCCTGGTCGGTCGTCCGCCAGTCCAGAGCCAGCACCAGCCATGAGCGACCGGCGGCCTGGAAGATGTGCGCCGTGTTGTAGCCGGTCGGGTCCGCCCCCGCGAACGTCTTCGCGCGCCTGAACCGCTGCGGACCCAGAGTCTGCAGATAGGGCGTGTCGCCGCGGCTGTCGTCACCGGACACGTCGTGGTTGCCGGCCACCACGCTGTACGCGGCACCGTGTGCGTCCAGCAGGGCGAAGGCCTTGTCGACCTGCTGGAACGATGATGCGTCGGCGTCCTGGGTCAGGTCACCGAGGTGCGCCATGAAGACGATGTTCTGGTTGGAGTCGCTGCTGTTGTCGATGATGTAGCGGAACGACTCCTCCTGCGGCGTCCGGTTGACGCTGTCCTGGCTGCCCCAGTACAGGAACTGGGTGTCCGGCATGACCGCGAGGGTGAACTGCAGGGCGGTCGGATCCGGTCTCCACGGGCCCACCTTGCCACCCTTGCCGGCGTCCGCCGCGACAGCGGGCGTGGCACCGAGCGCGGACGTACCGACACCCAGGGCCGCCGTTCCGGCTCCGGCCAGTGCCGCGTTGCGCAGAAAGCCCCGCCGGCTGTGACCGGCCATACCCTCTGACGGAGTGTCATCATGAATGCACATAAAGGCCTCTTCCGAGTGGGTCGTTGAACAGCGACGACGCTACTCAGGAGCGGCCCGGACCGGGCGGACGTCAGATGACAAACGGAGATCAGGCGTTTCCCGGAATGGAAAGCCGACGTCAGACTGTGGCCGGGAGCTGATCGGTTGGTGAGCGGAAGGTGACGGGCTGGTTCGGCGTCGCCCGGCCGCGTATTCGATGCTCGGTTCAGCCGTCGCTTCGGCTGCCGTTGCCGCTGCCGTTCTTATTGGCCCGCACCGAACGCCTGTAGGCGAGCGGGGATTGGTGGACCAGTCGGGCGAAGTGCTGACGGAGTGCGATGGCCGTGCCGAACCCGCAGTGCCGTGCGATCTGGTCGACCGAGAGGGTGGTCGTCTCGAGCAGCTCCTGTGCGTGGTGGATGCGTAGCCGCAGTCGCCATTGCATGGGTGTCGTGCCGGCCTGTTCGCGAAAGCGCCGGTTCAGGGTCCGGGGGCTGACCCCGGCGTGCGTCGCGACATCGGCGAGGGTCAGGGGTTCGCCGAGATGCTCACGCATCCACCGCATGGTCGGTTCGAGCGAGTCGCCGCCGGGGTGCGGTGCCTTGTGCACGACGAGCTGGGCCTGCGCGGCATCACGCTGGGGTGTCGCCACGAAGTGCCGGGCGACGTCGTCAGCGACCGCGGAACCGAAGTCCTGGCGGATCAGGTGCAGACAGACGTCCGTGCCCGTGGCCGCTCCCGCAGCAGTGACCAGTCGGCCGTCCTGGACGTAGAGCACGTCCGGGACGACGTGCACCGCTGGGAAGTTCGTCGCGAAGGCTGCGAGGTCGGTCCAGTGGCATGTGGCGCGGCGGCCGTCGAGGAGTCCGGTTCGGGCGAGGACGAACGCGCCGCTGCAGATGGCCACCACGCGTGCGCCCCGCTCGTACGCGGCCGACACGACGCGCAGCACCTCGGCGAGTTCGGCCGTGGTTGCGACTGCGGGACCGGCTGCGGGTTCGACCCCAGGCATGGGCATGCCCGGGAGGACGACGGTGTCGGCGTCCACCGCCTCGGCAAGGTCGTACAACGCCGAGAGGCGGAACAAATCCGCACCGCCCACGCCCGTGACCATGAGTTCGGATGGCCGGCCGCAGACTTTGACCTCGTACAACGGTGCGCCGAGAAGTGCCCCGGGCGCCTTGCCCACCGAATGCGCGGTGCCGAATACCTGACCGGGCACAATGAGATCAAATCCGGCGACTCCATCGACGGCTATCACGGCGACCCGATGCATGGCGACAACCTATCGAAACGCGGCACGCCGTCGACTGTTCGGACAGGGTCGGATTCGTCCATTATCGAGGCGCGCTGCCGGCCGTTTCACAGCCAATGCCGCAGCCACGTCCAGGCAGGCGCGAGAATGATCGCAAACGGAGAGGGAGCTCGGCATGCGTAAGATCGTCAATTCCACCTACGTCACTCTGGACGGCGTTATCCAGAATCCCCAGAACTGGCCCTCGACGGGCGGTTTCGGGGAGAAGGGGAACGACATCCAGCTGCGGCTGCTGGAGAACAGCGACGCGGTACTGATGGGTCGACATACGTACGACAGTTTCGCCGCCGTGTGGCCCGGCCTGGCCGGTATGCCCATGGGGGACCGGATGAACGCCCTGCCGAAGTACGTCGTCTCGACCACACTCACCGACCCGGCGTGGAACAACACGACCGTCATCGACCGCGACCCTGTCGACGCCATCGCCGAACTGAAGCAGAAACCCGGCGGGCACATCGTGCAGTACGGATTCGGTCAACTCGCGCACGAACTCATGGCGAACGGACTCCTGGACGAACTGCGCCTGTGGGTGCACCCCTTCATGCTCGGCACCGGCACGGGCAGCAGCGATCTCCTTTTCCGGTCCGGAGCCACCGCCATGTTCGACCTGGTCGACACGGCCCCACTCGACAGCGGCATCGTCCTGCTCACCTATCGAACCCGGCCTGCCGAAGGGGCAGTTTGACCGATGGACATCGAGCGGCTCATCAAGCGCCTGCACCTGCCCGAGGGGTGGGGTGCCCCGCGGGAGCTGGTCTACGAGGACATCCGCGCCGACGCGCTGACCCGTGACCACCTCGACGACGATGTCCGCGGGATCAACGCCAGCCTCGACATCATCCGCCGAACCCGCGGCGGATCCTGGCCGGTCGAACCGGTCACCGCCGACTTCAATTTCGTCGACCTCGTCTGGCACGAATGCGAATTCCGCGAGGGGGAGTCGTTCGCCTACGCCGTGTACGACTCCGGCGGCCACTATCTCGGGTGCTGCTATCTGTATCCGATGGGCCGACGGACCCGTCTCACCGAGGACAAGCTGGAGTACGACGTCGACGTGAGCTGGTGGGTGACCCCCGACGCCTACGAACGCGGCCACTACCTCACCCTCTACCGGGCTCTCCGCCATTGGGTCGCCACCGATTTCCCGTTCGCGAAGCCGTACTTCTCCAACAGGGAGGTTCCGGTCTACGGTTGAGCATGCCGATGAACGATCTCCGTTTCCGAGCGGTGGACGACGACGCCTCGATCCGCGACTGGCAATACGTCCACAACCTGATCATTCCGGGCGACGTGCTGTCGCTCGACGACGTGCGCGCCCGTACCGGCCGCAATCGTATGGAGGTCGCCCACCTCGGGGACGTCCTGATCGGCTGCACCACCGTGCGCCCGCCGACCGAGGACAACGGCGCCACCGCGACCGTCATCGCGCGGGTTCTGCCCGAGCATCGCCGCCGTGGCCTGGGTACTCGACTCTACGAGCGCGCCATGGGTCAGGCTCGCGCGTGGGATGCGCAGGTGATCGAGACCGTGGTGCTGGCCTCGAATCCGGACGGGCTGCGCTTCGCCGAACGGCACGGCTTCGTCGAACTCGAACGCTATCTGCTGCGCGAGGGCGACACCGTGCCCTGGATCGACCTCCGTCTGGCCTGAGCCGGCGTACGACCGTTCCGTGAACCGGGCGGCCGACGGCGCCTACGTCGTGTCAACATGGCCGTATGGCACAGGACATGAGGGTGCGTCGGCTCGATCTGGGGTACTTCGTGCGGCCCGCGTCGGAGGCCGGTGGCCCGCATCCGAGGGTCGAACCTGTGCTTGCCTATCTGGTGCAGCACGAGAACGGCCTGATCCTCTTCGACACCGGTATCGGCAACGCGGACCCGGAGACCGAAGCCCACTACCGTCCCCGACGTCGAGACCTGCGGGACGCCCTGTCGGCGGCCGGAGTCGCGCCCGAGGACATTTCCCTGGTCGCGAACTGCCACCTTCACTTCGACCATTGCGGTGGCAATCCACTACTGGGCGGCAAGCCCATCCTGGTCCAGGACGTCGAACTGACCACCGCCCGCAACGGCGATTACACCTTCGACGAACTGATTGATTTCCCCGCCGCGGCCTACGAGGAACTCACCGGCGAAACGGAGGTCTGGCCGGGCGTCTGGATCATTCCGACACCCGGGCACACCCAAGGGCACCAGTCGCTGGTCCTGCGCCAATCCGACGGCACCGTCGTCCTCGCCGGCCAGGCGCACGACTTCGCTTCCCATTTCGCGTCCGATCAACTGGCCCGCCGGGCGGCACTGGACGGCGTGGCGCATCCGCTGCCCCCGTACCCGCACTGGCTGGAGCGGCTCGCCGAATTCGACCCGCGTCGCGTCCTCTTCGCGCATGACTGCTCGGTCTGGGAACCGGCGTAAGGCGATTTCCGGGCCCCCAGTACTTCTCCTTTTCCGCTGCCATTCGGCGATGCCGCACCGCCAAAACAGGGCATAAGCGGACAATGTCGGTCAGTTTCAGGTCGACCCTTGACTTGTCGCGCTCTCTGCCTTGAGGCTACGGGGCAATCATTCAAACCGGTTTAAACGCCGGTTCGACACCTCACCCCTGCCGTCGAACGAACGAAAGCGGTGCGCGCATGACCCGTCGTCCCACCATCGGTGACGTGGCGAAGCTGGCCGGAGTCTCCCGCGCCACCGTGTCGTTCGTGCTCAACAACCGGCCCGGCGTCGCCGTGGACACCCAGCGGCGCGTTCGTTCGGCTGCCGAGGAGCTTGGGTGGACGCCGAGTTCCAGCGCCCGCGCGCTGTCCACGGGCCGGGCCCGGGCCGTGGGCCTGGTGCTTGCCCGCGAGCCGGAGCTCATCGGCACCGACCCGTTCTTCCCCGCGTTCATGGCGGGCATCGAGACGGTCATATCGGAGACCGGCGACGGCCTGATGCTGCAGATGAGCCGCCCCGAGAACGAGGTGGACACCTACCGCAGGCTCGCCGCCGACCGGCGCGTGGACGGCGTCTTCCTCACCGACCTGCGCGCCGACGACGCGCGTCCGGCGCTGGTCGCCGAACTGGGCCTGCCGGCGGTGGCCGTGGGGGCGCCGGACTCCGGCACCGGTCTGCCGTCGGTCAACCTCGACGACCGTCCCGCCGTCCGCGAGGCCGTACGCCACCTCGTCGACCTGGGACACCGCGACATCGCCCACGTGGCCGGGCCCGACGAGTTCGTCCACGCCCGGCGCCGCCGCCAGGCCTGGAGCGACGCGCTCGCCGAGGCGGGGCTGCCCGAAGGGACGTTACTGCCGGGCGGCTTCACCGCCGAGGGCGGAGCGCGGGCCACCCGGATGCTGCTGGAGCGCCCGACCCCTCCGACGGCCATCGTCTACGGCAACGACCTGTCGGCCACGGCCGGGATGGCGGTCGCCCAGGACGCCGGGCTGCGGCTGCCGCAGGACCTGTCCGTGGTCGGCTTCGACGACGTACCGCTCGCCTCCTACACCAACCCCCCGCTGACCACCTGCCGAGCCAACCCGGTCTCCTGGGGCCGGGCGTCCGCCCAGGCGCTGGTGCAGCTGATCGAGACCGGCACCACCGCCGACATGGACCTCGAACCGGCCACCCTCGTGGTGCGCGGCTCCACCGGCCCGGCGCCGGTGCGCTGAGACAGACGACCCGCGGCACGCCGGTGCGCCCGTCCCCGGGACGTGGCGGGCGACCGGCACCGGCCGAGCCGTACCGCAAGCCATTCATCCAGCAAGAAACGGAACCTCCAATGAAGAAGGCGATCCTCGTCATGCTGCCGGTGGCCGCGTTGACGCTCTCCGCGTGCGGCAGCGGCGGATCCGACTCCGGCGCCTCCAACGACGCGCACGGTCCGATCACCGTCTGGTACTCCAACAACGCGCAGGAAGTCGCGTGGGGCAAGAAGATGGTGGCGGCCTGGAACGCGGCGCACCCCAAGGAGAAGGTCACCGCCCAGGAGATTCCGGCGGGCAAGAGCTCCGAAGAGGTCATCGGCGCGGCGATCACCGCGGGCAACGCCCCCTGCCTGATCCTCAACACCGCCCCGGCCGCCGTACCGGGCTTCCAGAAGCAGGGCGGCCTGGTCCCGCTCGACGACTTCCCCGACGGCAAGAAGTATCTGCAGGACCGCGTCGGCAGCAGGCTCTCGCAGTACGCGTCGCCGGACGGCAAGTACTACCAGATGCCGTGGAAGAGCAACCCGGTGATGATCTTCTACAACAAGGAGCTGTTCAAGAAGGCCGGACTCGACCCGGAGCACCCCAAGCTCTCCAACTACCAGGACTTCCTGGCCACTTCGCGCAAGCTGGTCGCCGCCAAGGCCGCCAAGGCGGCGATCTGGCCGGCCCCCTCCTCGGAGTTCTACCAGTCCTGGTTCGACTACTACCCGATGTTCACGGCGCAGACCGGCAAGCAGCTGGTCGAGGACGGCAAGGCCCAGTTCGCCTCGCCCGACGGCATCAAGGCCGCGCAGCTGTGGAAGACCATGTACGCCGAGCACCTGGCGCCGAACGAGACGTACAACGGCGACGCCTTCGCCGACGGCAAGGCCGCCATGGCCACCGTCGGCCCCTGGGCGGTCTCCGTCTACGGCGACAAGGTCAAGTGGGGCGCCGTGCCGGTACCCACCTCGGACGGCGCCCCCGGCAAGGGCACCTTCAGCGACGAGAAGTCCATCGGCATGTACAGCTCCTGCAAGAACCGCGGCACCGCCTGGGACGTCATGAAGTTCGCCACCAGCAAGGAGCAGGACGGCAAGCTGCTGGAGGCCACCAGCCAGATGCCGATGCGCACCGACCTGACGAGCGCCTACCCGCAGTACTTCGCCTCGCACCAGGACTACAAGGTCTTCGCGCAGCAGGCGGAACACACCATCGAGGCGCCCAACGTGCCCAACTCCGTCGAGGTGTGGCAGACCTTCCGGGACGCCTACACCAAGGCCGTGATCTTCGGCAAGGGCGACCTCACCGCGACGCTCAAGGACGCCGCGGCCAAGGTGGACAAGCTCGCACAGGACCAGTGAGCGCACGCCATGTCCTCCACCACTTCTGACGTCCGCCCCCGGCGGCCCGCCGGCCGGGGGACGACGAAGTCACCCGCGCCCCGCCGGTCATGGCGGGTGCGCCTGGGCGGCCACCAGCCCATCGGCATGCTCTTCGTCTCCCCGTACCTGCTCTACCTCGCGGCGATCTTCGTGTATCCCCTCGGCTTCGCCGTGTGGATGTCCTTCCACGACTACTTCTTCGCCGCCCCCGGCGTACAGGTCGACCGCCCCTTCGTCGGCCTGGACAACTACACGACGGTGCTGACCGACCCCGACGTCTGGCGCTCCTTCCTCAACATCGCCGTCTTCCTGGTCATCAACGTGCCGCTGACCACCGTCGGTTCGCTGGTGCTGGCCAACGCGCTGAACAAGAAGCTGCCCTTCCGGTCCTTCTTCCGCACCGCCTACTACATCCCCTACATCACGGCCAGTGTCGCGGTCGTCGGTGTGTGGCTGTTCCTGTTCAACAGCGACGGCCTGGTCAACCAGGCGCTCGGCCCGCTGGCCCCGAGCCCGTCCTGGCTGGTCAACTCCCATCTCGCGATGCCGGTCGTGGCCGTCTTCGTGGCATGGAAGCAACTGGGCTTCTTCGTCGTGCTCTATCTGTCGGCACTGCAGAACGTGCCCCAGGAGCTCTACGAGTCGGCGGCCCTCGACGGCGCCGGGAGGCTGCGCATCTTCCGCTCCATCACGGTGCCCGCCGTACGGCCCGCCACCCTGCTGGTGCTGATCCTCGCCACCATCACCGGCGCGAACCTCTTCACCGAGCCCTATCTGCTCACCAGCGGCGGCGGCCCCGACGGCGCGACGACCTCGCCCGTGCTGCTGATGTACCAGCGGGGCCTGCAGCAGGGCCACCCCGACGAGGCGGCGGCCATCGGCGTGATCCTCGTCGTGCTGATCACCGCCGTCTCACTCGGCTACCGACGCCTCGTGGAAAGGGACTGAGATGACCACCGACGTCGCAGCCCGCCCCACCGGCGAGCGCCCGGCCACCGAGCGCACCCGACGCCCCCGCACCCGGGCGATCGGATCGCGGATCGCGCTGCTCGTCGGCGCGTTCGCCTTCCTCTTCCCCTTCTACTACATGATCGTCGGCTCCCTCCAGAAGGAGCCCGACCCCAGCCCCTCCGGGGCGTTCCCGAACCCCTCCAACCTGAGCCTGCACAACTACGCGGCCATCGACTCGGCCATCTCACTGGGCCGTTCGCTGGTGAACTCCGGCATCTTCACCGGCGGTGTCATCCTCTGCACCACCGTGTTCGGCCTGCTCGCCGGCTACGCCCTGGCCCGACTGCACTTCCGCGGCCGCGGCTCGACCTTCGCGCTGGTGCTGCTGGTCCAGGTCGTGCCCTTCCAACTGCTGCTGATCCCGCTGTACGTGCTGATCGTGCGCGACTACGGCCTCGCCGACTCCTACCTCGGCATGATCCTGCCCTTCGCGATCAACACCAGCGCCGTCTTCATCTTCCGCCAGTTCTTCCTGCAGCTGCCGGCCGCCATGTTCGAGGCGGCCCGCATCGACGGTGCGGGCGAACTGCAGATCCTGTTCCGCATCGCGGTGCCGCTGTGCAAGCCGGCCCTGATGTCGGTCGTCCTGCTCAGCTTCACCGGCCCCTGGAACGAGTTCCTCTGGCCGTTCCTCGTCACCAAGCAGCAGGACATGCAGCCGCTGGCGGTCTCACTGGCCAACTACATCAGCACCGTCGCCTCCGCGGCCGCCAACCCCTTCGGCGCCATCCTCGCCGGGGCCTGCGTCCTGGCCGCCCCGGCGGTCGCCCTCTACCTCGCCTTCCAGAGCCGCTTCACCTCCACCGACCTCGACTCAGCAACGAAGGGCTGACGTTTCGTGTCCCACAGCACCACCCCTCCCGTTCCCTACGCCCTGACCCGAGTCGGCGTCGTGATGTCCCCGCTGCCCGGCGAGGCCAACGAGACCGAAGGAGTACTCAACCCCGCCTCCGGGCGCACCCCCGACGGCCGGCTGCACCTGCTGCCGCGCCTGGTCTCCGAGGGCAACGTCTCCCGCGTCGGCCTCGCCGAGGTCGTCGTACAGGACGGCGTGCCCACCGGCGTCGAGCGCCGCGGTGTGGTCCTCGCACCCGACGCGGGCTGGGAGCGCGGCAAGAACAACGCCGGCGTGGAGGACCCCCGCACCACCTGGATCGAGGACCTGGGCCGGCACGTGATGTCGTACGTGGCCTACGGACCACTCGGCCCCAAGCCGGCCCTCGCCGTCTCCGAGGACCTGGTCCACTGGGAGCGTCTGGGCCCCGTCCAGTTCGCCTACCAGCCCGACCTCGACACCGACCTCAATCTCTTCCCCAACAAGGACGTCGTGCACTTCCCCGAGCCCGTGCCGGGGCCGGACGGCGCGATGTACTACGCCATGCTGCACCGCCCGATGTGGGACCTCGGCTGGTTCCGGCCCGGCGAGGGCGTGCACCTGCCCGCGGGCGTCAGCGACGAGCGGCCGGGCATCTGGATCTCCTACGTGCCGGTCGACGAGGTCAAGCAGGACCTCGGGGCCCTGACGCGGCCGCGCCACCACCGCCTGGTGGCGCTGTCCGAGTACCCGTGGGAGGAGCTCAAGATCGGCGCCGGTCCGGCTCCGATCCGGGTCGACGAGGGCTGGCTGCTCATCCACCACGGCGTCTCGGGCACCATCGAGGACCCCTTCGCGCAGGCGCAGACGGTCAACTACGCGGCCGGCGCGATGATCCTCGACCCGTCCGACCCCGCCCGTGTCATCGCCCGCACCGCCGAACCGCTGATGGCCCCGGAGACCGCGGAGGAGCGCTCCGGCACCGTGCCCAACGTGGTCTTCCCCACCGCCGTCGAGGAGATCGACGGAGTGCGCTACGTGTTCTACGGCATGGCCGACGCGCACATCGGCGTCGCCCGCCTGGACCGGTCCGCATGACACCCGGCGGCACCCGGTACGGCGTCGCCCTGGTCGGCTGCGGCGCCTTCGGCACCTTCGTGCTGGACGCGATCCGCGACATCCCCGCCCTGCGCATCGTCGCCTGCGCCGACGCCGACCGGCAGCGGGCCCAGGTCCTCGCCGACCGGTACGGCGCGGCCGTCCACACGAGCGTGGAGGACCTCACCGCGGCCGCGGACGTCGACGTGATCGTCCTGGCGACCCCGCCGGCCGCACACGCGGACGCCGCGGTCACCGCGCTGCGGGCGGGCAAGCACGTCTTCTGCGAGAAACCCATGGCGCTCACCGTCGAGGACGCGGCACGCGTCGAGGCGGAGAGCCGCACCTCGCGCGGGGTGTTCCTGGTCGACCACGTGCTGCGCTACAACCCGGTCCTACGGCTGCTGCAGCGGCTCGTGCAGGAGCAACTGCTCGACCCGTTGCGGCGGTTCGCCTTCGAGAACGACGCCTCCGACGAGGACCTCGGCCCGGATCACTGGTTCTGGGACCCGCTGCGCAGCGGCGGCATCCACGTCGAGCACGGCGTCCACTTCTTCGACGCCGCCAACGCCCTGATGGGCAGCGACCCGATCCAGGTGCAGGGCACCGAAGTACGGCGCGCCGACGGCCCGGTCGACATCGTGGTGGCCACCGCCGTCCACCCCGGCGGCGCCGTCGCCACCCACACCCACTCCTTCACCCACGCCCACCGCGCGGAGCGCCAGTTGATGCGCCTCGATTACGGCTTCGCCGAGGCCCGCGTCACCGGCTGGATCCCGACGTACGCGACGATCACCGCCTGGACCGACGAGCCGGGCGCCGCCCGCTGGGAAGCCCTGCCCGCACGCGCCGGCGAACTGCTCGCCGTCGACGGTCTGCGGCCGCACGGCCAGGAGCGCGTGACGGTGTCCGTGACCCGCAACGCCGGGCCGTCCGAGCCGGCCCGCGGCAGGGGAGTGGCACGCAGTGTTCCCCACCGGGTCGAGTGCGTCATCGACCTGGGCGGGGAGGACCGCAAGCAGCATGTGTACGCAGAGAGCGTGCGGGCCGCCATGACGGACCTCCTGCACTGCGCGGAACACGGCGGCACCCCGCAGGCCGACGCCACGGCCGGGCTGACCGCGGTGGCCGTGGCCCGGGCGGCGACCCGGTCGGCGCAGAGCGGCCGCACCATCACCCTCACCGCTCCGGTCGCCGCAGGCACGCGATGACGGCGACGCCCGCAACCGTCTCACCCACCCCGTGGTGGAGGGACGCCGTCTGCTACGAGATCCACCCACGGGCCTTCGCCGACGGCAACGCGGACGGCGTCGGCGACCTGCCCGGAGCCACCGCCCGCCTGGACCACCTGGCCCGACTCGGCGTGGACGCGGTGTGGATCACGCCCTTCTACCCCTCACCGCTGGCCGACGGCGGCTACGACATCGCCGACCACACCGCGGTCGCGCCCGACCTCGGCACCCCGGCCGACTTCGCCGCCCTGGTGGCGAAGGCACACGGGCTCGGCATCAAGGTCCTCGTGGACGTGGTCCCCAACCACACCTCGCACCAGCACCCCTGGTTCCGCGAGGCGGTCGCCGCCGAGCCCGGGTCCCCGGCCAGAGAGCGCTACCTCTTCCGCGAGGGCCGCGGGGAGAAGGGCGAACTGCCGCCCAACGACTGGCAGTCCGCGTTCGGCGGCCCCGCCTGGACCCGGATCGACGAGGCCGACGGCCTGCCGGGCCAGTGGTATCTGCACCTGCATGCCCCGGAGCAGCCCGACCTCGACTGGCGCAACCCCGAGGTGACCGCCGAGTTCGAGCGGATCCTCAGGTACTGGCTGGACCGCGGCGTCGACGGCTTCCGCGTCGACGTGGCGCACACCCTCTTCAAGACCGAGGGACTGCCCGACGCCGGCCCAGGCCAGCACCAGGACATCCACCGCAACCACCTGATGCCCTACTACGACCAGGACGAACTGCACCCGCTGTTCCGTACCTGGCGGGCACTCCTCGACCAACACCCCGCCCCCGACGGTGCGGTGGCCCCGCGCGAACGCGTGATGGTGGCCGAGGCCGGCATCTTCGACCGCGAGCGGCTGACCCGTTACGTCGCCCCCGGTGAGATGCAGCAGATCTTCAACTTCGCCTTCCTGGAGTGCCCTTGGGACGCGCGGGAGATGCGCGAGGTGGTCGAGCAGTCCGCCCGCGCCATGCATGCGGTGGGTGCCCCCGTCACCTGGGTCCTCTCCAGCCATGACGCGATCCGGCCGGTCACCCGCTACGGCGGCGGGCGGGCCGGCGAACGACGCGCCCGTGCCGCGGCCCTGCTGATGCTGGCCCTGCCCGGAGCGGCGTACGTCTACCAGGGCGAGGAACTGGGCCTGCCCCAGGCACACATCCCCGACGACCGCATCCGCGACCCGCTGTGGCAGCGGTCCGAGCACCGCGACCGCGGACGCGACGGCTGCCGGGTGCCCCTGCCCTGGACGGGCGGCGTTCCGCCGTACGGCTTCAGCGACGCGGCCCCGGAGGCCTGTTGGTTCCCGCAGCCCGCCGACTGGGCCCAACTCACCGTCGCGGCACAGGAGAACGACGAACACTCCATGCTCACGCTCTACCGGACCGCGCTGCACCTGCGCCGCGCACACCCGGCCACGGACACCGCGGTGCGCGTCCAAGGCCCCGCGCACGGCGAGTGGTTCGCCTTCGACCGGTCACCCCGCCTGCGATGCCTCGTCAACTTCGGGCCACAGCCCGTTCGGTTGGCCGACGGTGCCCGCGTCCTGCTGTCCAGCGCCCCTCTCGACGGCCGCGACGTCCCCCAGGACACCGCGGTCTGGACCACCTTCGAGGAGTCTTCGCAGTGAACGACAGACCAGGCGTCGACCTGACCGCACTGGTGAAGGCGTACGACGTCCGAGGGACCGTCCCCGACCAGCTCGACGAGGAGCTCGCCCGGCTGTTCGGTGCCGCCTTCGTCGTGACGACAGGTGCCGACGCCATCGTGACCGGCCACGACATGCGGCCCAGCTCACCCGCGCTGGCCCGCGCCTTCGCGCACGGCGCCGCCGCCCAGGGGGCCGACGTCACCGAGATCGGCCTGTGCTCCACCGACGAGCTGTACTTCGCCGGCGGCACCCTCGACCGGGCGGGCGCGATGTTCACCGCCAGCCACAACCCCGCCCGCTACAACGGCATCAAGATGTGCCGGGCGGGAGCCGCACCGGTCGGTCAGGACACCGGTCTGCGCGAGATCCGTACGCTCGTGGAACGCTGGGCGGCCGGCGAACGGCTCCCCGAACCCCGGCGCCCGCAGGGCTCGATCACCCGGCGCGACATGCTCGACGCGTACGCGGCCCACCTGTTGTCGCTCGTCGACGTCCTGGCCGTACGTCCGCTCAGGATCGTGGTCGACGCCGGCAACGGCATGAGCGGTCTGACCGTCCCGGCCGTCTTCCGCAAGGTCCCGGTCGAGATCGTCCCCCTCTACTTCGAACTCGACGGGACCTTCCCGCACCACGAGGCCAACCCGCTGGACCCCGCCAACATCGTCGACCTGCAGCGTGCGGTGCGCGAGCACCAGGCCGACCTGGGGCTGGCCTTCGACGGGGACGCCGACCGGTGTTTCGTGGTCGACGAGAACGGCGACGCGGTCACCCCGTCCGCCGTGACCGCGCTGATCGCCGCGCGACTGCTGGCCGATCACCCGGGCAGTACCGTGCTGCACAACCTGATCACCTCACGGGCCGTGCCGGAGGTGGTCCGCCAACTTGGCGGCACACCCGTCCGCACCCGGGTGGGCCACTCCTTCATCAAAGCCGAAATGACCCGCACGCACGCGGTGTTCGGCGGTGAGCACTCGGCGCACTACTACTTCCGCGACTTCTACAACGCGGACACCGGCATGCTCGCCGCCCTGCACGTCGTGGCCGCGCTCGGATCACAGCCGCGGCCGCTGTCCGAACTGATCCGGCCGTACCAGCGCTACCCGTCGTCGGGCGAGATCAACACCGCTGTCACCGACCCGAGTTCGACCCTCGCGGCCGTACGCGACCACTTCGCCGCGTACGACGGAACCAGCACCGACGACCTGGACGGCCTGACCGTCTCGACACCCACCTGGTGGTTCAATCTGCGCCCCTCCAACACCGAGCCGCTGCTGCGGCTCAATGTGGAAGCGACGGACGTGCCCACACTGGACCGGGTGCGGGACGAGGTGCTCGCGCTCGTTCGCACCGGCGGTATGCCCTCACCCGGACGTGCGATGCAGGGCTGAGCCCAGTTGCGCGCCCGTCGTGGGCGCGGCCAGTGTGCCCGGACCGAAGCTGACCGATCCGTCGGCGGTGACTCCGGACGTGCCGGTGGGCAGGACCCACACGGAGCCGGAGCCGCTGTTCTCGCCCGGCGCGGAGACGACGACGTATCCGGGGACGACGGCCGTGGCCCCGCCGAAGCGGTCGTTCTCCTCGGCCGCTCCCGGCACCCCGGCCGTGTTCTGCGTGAAGGCTTGCGCCCCCGCGCCGGTGAGGCCGGCCCGGCCGCCCTTCAGGACGACGAACATGCCGGCGTCCTTCGTGGTGCCGACGTCCTCTCCGGGCACGCCGGTGACGACGTCTGCGTAGCCGTCCTGGTCGACGTCGGCGACCGACACGTCGCTGCCGAAACCGTCGCCGCTCTCACCCGTGCCCGGGACGTCGGGGGAGTCCTGGCCGAGCAGGGTGGCCCTGGGCGCCGGTCCGTCAGGGGTGCCCCGCACCACTCCCACCAGTCCTCCGGCGCCCGACGTGCTGCGCCCGAAGACGACGTCCTGGCGTCCGTCGCCATCGATGTCGCCGAGACCGACACTGTCCACCGACGCGGTGTCGGGGGAGGCGATGCCCGGTCCGGCCACGAGGCCCGAGTGCGTGCCTGTGAACAGGCGCAGGCGGGGCGCGGCCGTGGTCGACGGGCTGCTGCTGACAACCAGATCGGTGATGCCGTCGCCGTCCAGGTCGCCTGCGGCCATCGCGTAGATGCGGGCGTCCGCGTCCGCGAGGGCGCTGCTGCGGGCGGGCCCGGCGGTGCGGTCGAAGGGGCCGTGCAGCACGCGGTCGCCGGTGACCAGGTCGATGTGTCCGTCACCGTCGAAGTCGCCGGCGCGGGTGGGTGACGTTCCCTGGACGGTGGTGGTGGCCGTGGCGAGTCCGCCGACGCTGCCCCACAGGATGGTGTAGCGCCCGACGTTCTGCGCGTCGCCGATGTCCTCACCGGGGGAGGAGACGACCAGGTCGGTGAAGCCGTCCGCGTCGAGGTCGGCCGCCGTGAGCGTGCTGCCGAAGCGGTCGTCCGTCTCGGCCGTGCCCGGAACTCCGTACCGGTTCTGGCTGACCAGTTGACGCTTGACGCCGTTGGGGCCCTCGGCCATTCCGTAGTCGACGGCGACGTAACCGGCGCCGGCCTTGCCGTTGACGGTGCCTCCCGGGGCACCGATGGCGACGTCGGCGTATCCGTCGCCGTCGAAGTCGGCGCGTGCGGATGCGGTGTTGCCGGACACGGGCGCGTCCGGCGCGGTGCCATCGGTCCGGGGAGCGGCGAACGCCGGCCCTGTGATGGCCGCGAGGGCCATCGCTGCGATCACGGGCAGGTGGGATCTTCGGCAGTGCAAGGCGAACCCCTCACGGTCGGCGGGTGAACGGCAGGTGTCTGCGCATGGCATCCGACAAGACCTTCCGGGGGCTTGGTTGGTTGTAGCGGTGGCCGGGTGGGGTCCTGCTCGCTCGCCGAGCGGGTCCTTCTCACCGGCCGAAAAACCCTCGCCGACCTGCACAACCCTTTGCGCCCTCCGTGAGTCTTGCGGGCACTGTTCATGACGGTGCCATGCCAGGGCCCGTCTTATGCTCTCTGGAGTAGCTCGTGCGCAAACGCACTCTGCTGATGTCCGCAACCCTGCTCGCCTCCGGCCTCACACCGCTGGCCCTGGCGAGTGCCGAGGCCGCCGCCGGGACCCCAGGCGACATCAACAAGGACGGCTACCGCGACGTCGTCGTCTCCGCGCCCGACGCCGCCGTGGCGGGTCACGCGAAGGCCGGTGCCCTCGTCGTGCTCTACGGCACGGCGCACGGCATCGATCCCTCCAGACGCACCGTACTGACGCAGAACTCCGCCGGCGTACCGGGAACGGCCGAAGCCGGTGACCTCTTCGGCGCGGCTGTCGTCGTGTCCGACCTCAACCGGGACGGCTACAGCGACCTCGTTGTGGGCTCACCCGGCGAGGACGTCGCCGGGGACGACGGTGGCGGTTCGGTCACCGTCGTCTATGGCACCTCCTCCGGCCTGACCAAGGCGAAGTCCGTCCAGGACCCGTGGCCCTCGTCCCACGACGCCTACGGACGGACGCTGGCCGTGGGGACGTACAACGGCCTGAACCCCGTCAACGACGGCAAGCCCTCGATCGCCGTCGGGGCCAACGACGCCGAAGTCACCTTCGTACCGGCCGACTTGACCGATCAGAGGGGGACCTCGGGCAACGGGTACGACTTCAACCCGGCGTACGGCATCGTCGCGCTGACGCCGATCGACCTGCCCAACACCGACGACGACCGGCTGATCGTGCACGGCCGGGGAGTCTCGGACGGCGGCTGGGGCTACGACGGCACCGGCGACGACCCGCACGCCCACCTCGCCGACCCCGCCGGATTCGAGGGCGCCGACCTTCCGGCCGGCACCACCTCCGCGGTGGGGGATCTCGACGGCAACGGTTCTCCCGACCTCGTCATCGGCAACCCCGAGGACCCCTCGCAGAGCCCGGACACCGCACTCGGCGGCCAGGTCACCATCTACTACAACGCCGGATACTCGGGCTCCCCGAGCCGGATCCAGACCATCACGCAGGACACTCCCGGAGTGCCCGGTTCGGGCGAGGCGAAGGACCGCTTCGGTGCCTCGGTCGCGATCGGCGACACCGACAAGGACGGCCGCGCCGACCTCGTGATCGGCACCCCGGGCGAGAACGGTGCGAGCGGCGCCGTCACCGTCGTACGCGGCGCCACCGGGCAGGTGGACGTCTCTCACGCCCGCACCTGGACACAGAACACCGCTGGGGTGCCGGGCAGTTCGGAGACCGGCGACGGCTTCGGGTCGGCCGTGCGGATCGTCGACAGCAACAAGGACGGTTACGGGGACCTCGTGGTCGCCGCCTCGGGCGAGAACGGTGGCGCCGGAGGTGTGTGGTCGCTGCGCGGCTCGGCCACGTCCGTCACCGCGACCGGCTCGGTCAGCATCAGCACCGGCGGAGCGGGCCTCGGATCGGCGGGCGCCGCCCACCTGGGAAGCGTGGTGACCGGTCCGTGACGCACACCCGCCCCGTCCCGCACACCCCTGATCCCGGAGCCGTCATGCCGAGCCACCCGCACCCCCGCACTTCCCGCACGTTCCCCTCGCGCTTCCTGGCCGCCGCGATCGCGGTCAGCGCGACCGCCACGCTGACCGCCGTCGCGGTTCCTGCGCCCCCAGCGGCGGCGGCAGCGCCCTATCGCGGCGCCAACACCGCAGCCGTGCAGGACGACTTCAACGGCGACGGCTACCGTGACGTGGCCGTCGGTGCGCCCGGCGCCGCCAACGGTTCGGTGGACGCGGCGGGCGCGGTCGTCGTGCTGTACGGCTCCGCGACCGGAGTGTCGACCGCTCACCGCACGGTCATCACACAGGCCACCTCCGGCATACCCGGCACGCCGGAGGAGTGGGACCAGTTCGGCACGGCCGTCACCTCCGCGGACCTCGACCGCGACGGCTACGCGGACCTGCTGATCGGCACACCGTCCGAGTCCGCGGGCACCATGGAGGGCGTCGGCTCGCTGACCGTGGTGTGGGGAGGCTCGTCCGGACTCAAGGGCGGGGCCTCCATCTCACCCCCGACCGGACTGGACGAGTGGTGCGGATTCGCGGCCGGCCTGGCCGTGGGTGACGTCACCGGTGACGGGGCTGCCGACATCGGAGTCACCGGGAACTGCGGCGCCACCACATACAACGGGCCGTTCACCCGTACCGGCGGCGCAGCCGTACGACACTTCGTGAACGACCTCGGGACCAACCGCGGTGTCGTCATGGGCGACGTCGACGGCGACGGACGGGCCGAACGCTTCTGGCTGCCCGGCCCCACCGGCGGAGACGTCAGCGGACCCGTCCACGCCGAAGGCCACGACGGCGGCTACACCGAACTCCCGCTCGCCGACGGCCTGTCGGGCCGTATCGGCGACATCAACGGCGACGGGTACGGCGACCTGGTCACCGGAGTGCCCTACGACGCCTCACTGACATCCGGGGACACGCCTGCTCACCGCGGCGGTGAGATCCAGGTGCTCTACGGCAGCGCACAGGGCATCAGCCCTGAACAGAAGCCGCAGATCATCCACCAGGACACCGCGGGTGTGCCCGGTTCGGGCGAGGACGGCGACGAGTTCGGGATGTCGCTCGACGTCGGTGACACCAACGGCGACCAGTACGCCGACGTACTGGTCGGCGCACCGGGGGAGGCCGTGGGGACCGCGAAGTACGCGGGCGGGGCGACGTTGCTGCGCGGCTCCGCCGCCGGTCTCAGCACGACCGGAGCAGTCGGCTACACGCAGAACACCAGCGGCATTCCCGGCACTGCCGAGAGCGGGGACACCTTCTCCGCGTCCACCCACCTCGTCGACGTGACGAAGGAGGGCCGGGCCGAGACGGTGGTGGGCGCCCCCGGCGAGAACTCCGACGGCCTGCTGTGGACCGCCCGGGGCTCCGCCTCCGGCCCGGTGCCGAGCGGATCCACGACGATCAGCGGAACCGCCGCCGGCCTCACGCGCAAGTACGCCGACATCGACTTCGGCGCCGCACTGCCCGGTGCCCGCTCGACGATCTGATCCGCGGGACGGGTCCTGCCCGTAGGTCAGGCAGCCCGGAGCCGCGCGCCAACTGCGCGGCCTCGGACTGCGGTTGGTCCAGCTGTGCGGCACGTCACACGGGACGTCTGCATCGGCGGGCGAAGCGCGCGCGTCCTCTCCTCACGGGGAACAGACACCGTGGCAGAAGGAACCGACCGTGCGCCGTGGATACAAATGGGTGGACCGCGAACTGGCCGCCATGGAACCGGAGTCGGACTGGGAGCGGATGATCTCGCTCTATGTCGGGCACCGGATACCGGAGTTCGGCCTCGCGATGATGATCTATCCCGGCACCATGCGCATGATGCAGTCGAGCATGACGGCCGCCACCTTGGCCCACACCTCGAAACTGGAAACCAGGCCGCACCGGCGCTTTCAGGACGGCAACGACTTCCTGACGGCCTGGATGGTGGACGGCCTGTCCAGCGAGGCGGGCCGCAAGGCCGCCGCCCGGCTGAACCGGATCCACCGCGCCGTCGACCACAACACCCCGCACCTGCCGGGCAACTTCGACGACGTCGACGACTTCGTCTACCCCCTCGTGCTGCTGGCCACGTTCGGCGACCGCCTGCAGACCTCCCTCGGGCTGCCCGGCACGAGCGAGGCCATGAAGATCGCCTGGCACCGCTGGGCGCAGACCCTCTTCCGCCTCCTGGACCGCGAGTCCGGCTCCCTTTCCGACGAGGCGTTCCCCGAGGACTGGAACGCCATGACCGAGTTCGCCGCGAAGTTCGACGCCCGGCCGTACGAGCCGACACAGGCGGGACACCGTGTGGCCGTCGCGATGATGGACTTCTTCGCCGAGCGCTGGTTTCCCGCGCCCTTACGGGCGTTCGGCAGAGACATCACCCGCTATCTCGCCGGCGAGCGCGTGTGCCGGCTCCACCGGATCGGCTGGCTGAGCCCCCGTCGCGAGCGCGTCGTCCGGCTCTTCCTGAAGTCCGCCTTCCGCGCCCACAGGCTGCTGCCCGACCATCGCACGCCCCTTCCCGAGCGACTCCGGCGAACCCGGCGAACTCCGGCTCAGCTCAGGGAAGTTGACCGGATCGCGGCGCGCCGCGCGCGGGAGTTGTGAAGAGTTCGCGCACGGATCAAGAGATTCGGTCACGGAAGCGGAAAACTCGAAGGACCCGCTCGGCGTCCTCGAACAGGTCGGGCGCCGACCCGTGCGATGGGAGACCGATCAACGATGTTCACTCTGGTACGGAGCAGAGTGCGGACGGCCGCGCTCGCGCTGTCGGCCGTCGCGGCGCTCCTCACAGGCGCGACCGCGGCGACCGGCGCGGCAGCGGCCCCCGCTCCCGCGAAACAGGGGCCGACCTCGGTGGCGTACGTCGAGGTGAACAACAACAGCATGCTGAACGTGGGCAAGTACACCCTTGCCAGTGACGGTGACAACGTTTTCGACGTCGCTGTGATCTTCGCGGCGAACATCAACTACGACACCGCGACGAAGTCGGCGTATCTGTACTTCAACGAGAACGTGCAGCGAGTTCTCGACAATGCCGCCACGCAGATACGGCCGCTGCAGCAGAAGGGCATCAAGGTCGTCCTGTCCGTGCTCGGCAACCACCAGGGTGCCGGCTTCGCCAACTTCCCGTCCCAGCAGGCCGCTTCGGCGTTCGCCGGGCAACTGTCGGACGCCGTGGCCAAGTACGGACTCGACGGCATCGACTTCGACGACGAGTACGCCGAGTACGGCAACAACGGCACCGGCCAGCCCAACGCCAGTTCGTTCGTGCAGCTCGTGACGGCGCTGCGCGCGAACATGCCGGACAAGATCATCAGCCTCTACAACATCGGCCCGGCCGCCTCGCGCCTCTCCTACGGCGGCGTCGACATCTCGTCCAAGTTCGACTACGCCTGGAACCCGTACTACGGCACCTGGCAGGTCCCCGGCATCGCCCTGCCCAAGTCGAAGCTGTCGCCGGCGGCCGTGGAGATCGGCGGGACCGCGCAGAGCACGGTCGCCGACCTCGCCCGCCGCACCGTGAGCGAGGGGTACGGCGTCTACCTCACGTACAACCTCGACGGCGCCGACCGCAGCGCCGATGTCTCCGCGTTCACCCGCGAGTTGTACGGCAGCGCCGCCGTCTACACCCCGTAGAGCCTGATCGTGCGGGCCGCGCCTTCGACAACGATGTCGAAGGCGCGCTCGCATGTCATGGGCACGCCGATGCAGGAGTCGCGTAGGGTCATGGTCCCCACACTGCCGTCCGACGTGCCGTCACGGTGCCTTCTGGATCGGATGCATCGTGACCTCCCGGCCCTCCGGCAGCCAATCGGCGTCGTCCTGCCCGAGCCGGATCGCGGCGGCGACGAGCTTGTCCGGGTCGAGACGGCGGGCACCGTCCTCGTCCGGGTCCGACTGCAGCAGCGCTTCGGTGATCGGAACCGACACATACCGCTCCTCGACGACCGTGCGCCGCAGTCGGACCGACACTGAATAGGTCGCCATGATCTCCCCCTGAGTCCGTTGCCGCCGTCGGCACGTCGAACGCCAACCTACGGCAGCTCTCGCCGTCCGGGCATCCAACTCGTCCTCAGTAATTGTGTGTTGCACCACAACCATCCGGCGGCCACGGTGGTCTGACTTGATGACCGAAACGCACGGACAGCGTTCTTCATGGTGCTCTCCATCCATTCAGGGCCTTTGCCCTGAGATGAGCCCTGCCCGCGCGCGCCTTCTCCACCCGCCAGTTCACACACCAAGAAGTGGGGGATCTTCCATGCGTGCTCGATCCGTCCTGGTCGTCGCGGCGGCCTCCGCCTGCGTCATGCTGCCGGCGACGTCCGCGTTCGCCGGCACCGGCCCGGCCCCGTCACCCGGCAAGCAGAGCCTGACCGCCCGTTCGACCGCCCCGTCCGAGGCCGGCAACCCCATGAGCGTCAAGGCGCAGGCGGCCGGCGTCTGTTCGGACGCCTATCAGATCGGTGCGACCGCCTACATCAACCGCAGCGGCGCGCACGTCGCCTCGGTGAAGCAGTTCTACTCGCCCAAGTGCAAGGCCAACTACGGCTACGTCTGGGTGTGGCAGAGCTTCCGCGACAAGATCAAGGACTACGACGTCAGCACCGGCGTGTACAGCTACGCCCGTGACGAGGTCGTGGGCCAGGACTGGTGGAAGGCCACCAACAGCCAGGAGTTCTGGTCGCTGCCCGCCGACACGGTGAAGGAGTGCACCGCAGCGATCGGCACGCTCCGTGCTCCCGGCGACCCGGTGCCCGGCCAGGCCACCACCGCCAAGCGCTGCTGACTCCTTGCCCGCCCCCGCGGGCCTCGGCCGACGCGCGACGGCCGAGGCCCTACGAGGCCCCGGCGTCCGCGTCCGGGGCCGGCGGGGGAGGATCCTCCGCAGTGATACGGGTCAGCAGTGCCCGCGCTGCGCGGATGCGCGGATGGGCGGGGTGAAGGAACTGCTCGCACTCCTCCAACGCCCGACGCGCGGTCGTCTCGGCCTCGTCACGACGACCCAGACCGTGCAGAGCGGCAGCGACGGCCATCGCCCACTGTCCGCTCCCGGCGCGGGACGCGGCCGGCGTCGGCCGTCGGGACTCGGTGAGCGCCTCCTCGTAGCGGCCCTGCCCGTTGAGGCTGTGCACGAGCAGGCACCGGAAGGAGGCCGCCCGGTTCCCCGCCGCGCGGGGCAGGTTGCCGCGCGCCACTGCTTCCGCCTCCCCGAACCGGCCCTGTCCGCACAGGGCTTCCGCAAGGCACGCCAGAGCCGACAGCTCGATCTCCGCCACGTGGGTGAGGTGGGCCAGCCGCGTCACCGCACGCAGAATACCGGCGGCCTCGGACTCCGCCTCGGCGTAGTGCTCCTCGCCGAGAAGCACGACCGCGCGGTTGACCCGTACCACCAGCATGACGGTCCGGTCGCCGCCCTTCTGGCGCAACTCGGCTTCCAGCGCGTCCAGTTCGGGCAGCAGATGCGTCCGCCGCCCGTGCAGTGTCGCGGCCGCGAGGGCGAACGTCCTTGCCAGCCACACCGGTTCGGGGCTTCGGTCCCAGATGCGCCGGGGCCGGTCCACGAGAGCCTGCGCCCGGGCCCCGACCTCTTCGTACTCGCCCGCCGCGAGCTGCTCCAGAAGGCGGCGGAGGGCTGCCGCCTGCGCGGGCCGGATTCCGCGGACAGCGGGCCCGAAAAGGCCGGTGTTCCTCTCCATGAACTCCACGCGACGGGACCTTACGGGCCCGCCCGCGTCCGTCTCTTCGCGGGGCTCAGACGCGTTCCAGTTTGTCGGGATTGATGACCCTGCGGTACGCGGTGATCAGACCCCCGGTGATCTGGACCGTGTCCACGGAGTACACCCGGCCCTCGCGGTGGAAGACCAGGGCCAACTCGCCCCCGACCTCGGCGAATTCGATACGGTCCGGCCGCCACTGGCGCCCCACGCGCACCATGACCTCGGCGACGCGCTCGCCGCCGAAGACGGGCTTGCGTGCCGCGAAGACCTTGCCGCCGCCGTCGGTGACATAGACGGCGTCCGGGTGCAGGAGCTTGACCAGCCCGGCCAGGTCCCCGGCCTCGTACGCGGCGCGGAACACCGTCAGGACGCGTTCACGTTCCGCCTTCGACGCCTGCGGCGTGGACTCCTTCACCTTGGCCACCCGTCGTCGCGCCCGCGAGGCGAGCTGCCGGGCCGCCGGCACGGAGACGTCCAGCAGCTCGGCGATGCCGTCGAACTGAAGGCCGAAGACATCGTGCAGGACGAAGGACACCCGTTCCGGTGGCGACAGCTCCTCCATGATCAGCAGCATCGCCGAACCCACGGACTCGTCGACGAGGACCGGCTGCGACGCGTCGGGGCCGGTCAGCAGCGGCTCCGGCAGCCATGGCCCGACATAGGTCTCCCGGCGGTAGCGGGCGCTCTTGAGAATGTCGTACGACCGCCGAGCGGCCACCGTGACCAGCCAGGCCCGCAGATCGTCGACGTCCCGCAGGTCCGCTCCGGACGCCCGCAGCCACACGTCCTGGGTCACGTCCTCGGCATCGGCCACGCTCCCCAGCAGCCGGTAGGCCACACCGAAGACCGCGGGCCGGTGCTCCTGCCATCCGGCAACGAGCGCATCCTCCTGCTCGGAGCGCCCGGGCCCGGACCCGTTCCCACCACCCATGATCGCAACCTTCCTCCGGCCTGCGGGTACAGCCTAGCCAGGCAGAACTCGACGACCGGCGTGACCAGCCACGTAGTCGCGTTGTGCGACCTGACAGCGCTGTCATACGCTCGCCGCCGGGGGTGTCTATGACAGCCAGGGAGCCAGGACCGTATCTGCGAGGGCGGCAGGCCGAGTGCGAGGCGCTGGACCGGCACGTCGCGGCGGTGCGGGCGGGCTACAGCGCGGTCCTGGTTCTGCGGGGCGAGGCAGGCATCGGCAAGACCGCCCTGCTGGAGTACGTGACGGGCCATGCTCAGGGCTGCCGGATCGTCCGGGCCGCAGGCGTCGAATCCGAGATGGAGCTGGCCTTCGGCGGCCTCCACCAGCTCTGTGCCCCGTTCATGGACCATCTCCACAGGCTGCCGGAGCCCCAACGAGCCGCGATCGAGACGGCGTTCGGCATGAGCACCGGGACGCCGCCGGACCGCTTTCTCGTCGGGCTCGCGGTGCTCAGTCTGCTGGCCGACGTGGCTCAGGCCGAGCCGCTGATCTGCCTGGTCGACGACGCTCAGTGGCTCGACCTCGTCTCGGCCCAGATTCTCGGGTTCGTCGCCCGGCGGCTCATGGCCGAGCAGGTCGGGCTCGTGTTCGCCGTACGCGAGCCGGAAGGGGAGCATGCCCTGGAAGGGCTGCCCGAGCTTGTGCTCGCAGGCCTGGAGGAATCCGACGCACGCGCGCTCCTGGATTCGGTCATCCCCGGCAGGTTCGACGAGCCGATCCGCAGCCGTATCCTCACCGAGGCCCGCGGCAACCCGCTCGCCCTGCTGGAACTGCCCCGCGCCACGTCGGCCGCAGAGCTCGCGGGCGGTTTCGCCTCACCCGGGCCGAGACCGGTGACCCGCCGGCTCCAGCAGAGCTTCGCCTGGCGCGTCGAAGAGCTACCGGCGAAAACACGGCGACTGCTGCTGCTCGCGGCGGCCGAGCCGGTGGGTGACGTCTCTCTGCTGCGACGCGCGGCCGAGGCACTCGGTCTCCCGCCGAACGCGGCAGCCCCGGCCCTGGCGGCGGGTCTGCTCGAACTGGGCACCCGGGTGCGCTTCCGGCATCCCCTGGTCCGCTCGGCCGTCTATCACGCCGCGGACGTGGCCGAACGCCGGCAGGTGCATCAGGCCCTGGCCGAGGCGACGGACGTACAGGTCGATCCCGATCGGCGAGCGTGGCACCTCGCGCGCGCCGTGCCGGGGCCCGACGAAACAGTGGCCGCCGAACTGGAGCGCTGCGCCGGGCGGGCACAGGCGCGGGGCGGCATGGCCGCGGCAGCGGCCTTCCTGGAGCGAGCGGCCGAGCTGACCCCCGACCTGCCACGCCGTAGTGTCAGGGCCCTCGCTGCGGCGCGCGGGAAGTACCTGATCGGCGCGTTCGACGCCGCGCTCGAACTGCTGCACGTGGCCGAGCTCAGCGACCTCGACGACCTGGAACGTGCACGGGCGAGCTTGCTGCGCGGGCAGATCACCTTCGGTTCGCGGAGCGCCGGGGCCACTGTGCCGCTCCTGCTCACGGCGGCCGGGCAACTCGGCCCGCTCGACGTGGGAGCCGCCCGTGAGGTGTACCGCGACGCGTTCTACGCGGCACTGACCGCCGGCCGGTTGTCCAGTGGGCCGGGCGTCGAGGACATCGCCCGGGCCGTGCGTTCGGCGCCGCGACCGCCGCGGCGCGGGCCCACCGATCTGCTGCTGGACGGCCTGGCCGTGGCCACCACGGACGGTTACGCCGCGGGCGCGCCGATGCTTCGGCAGGCGCTGACCGCCATGCGCGACGAAGGCGTCGGCCGCGACGAGGGCCTCGACTGGCTCCCCCTCGCCTGCCGTATGGCACACGACGTCTGGGATTTCGACAGCTGGAGCGAGCTGTCCGCGAACCTGGTCGATCTGGCGCGTACGTCGGGCACGCTGTCGGTGCTGCCCTCGGCTCTGCTGCTGCGCCTGTCGAACCGGGTCTTCGCCGGTGACCTGTCCGGCGCGGACTCGCTGGCCGTGGAAGCGGAGACGATCGGTGAGGCGATCGGCAGCCGCTACCTGGCGCACTACGGAGCCCTCGTGATCGAGCCGTGGAAGGGCCAGGAAGCCGCGACCCGGCAGGCGATCGACACCATCACCGGTGACCGGGCGCTGCGCGGCGAGGGCAAGGTGCTGACCTCCACCCAGTGGGCACTGGCGGTCCTCCACAACGGCCTCGGCCGCCATGAGGACGCCTACGTCGCTGCCGAACAGGGCTGCGCGCACCCGCAGGAGCTGGGACTGGCCATCTCCTCACTGGTCGAGCTGGTGGAGGCCGCGGCGCGTGCCGGCAAGCAGGAGGCGGCGGCCGAGGCGGCCGACCGGCTCGTCGAGATGGCCGAGGCCAGCGGCACGGAATGGGCGCTGGGCACCGCGGCGGGCGCTCGCGCCCTGGTGAGTGAGGGGGAGGCCGCCGAGAAGCAGTACCGGGCGGCCATCGAGCGGCTGAAGGGCACCCGGGTGCGGATGATGCTGGCACGCGCCCGGCTCCTGTACGGGGAGTGGCTGCGCCGCGAGAACCGGCGTGTGGACGCACGCGGTGAGTTGACCGCTGCCCACGAGATGCTCAGCCGGATGGGGGCCGGGGCATTCGCGGACCGCGCCCGCCGTGAACTGGAGGCCACCGGGGAAACCGTCCGCAGACGTACGTCCGGCACACGCGAGACGCTGACGCCGCAGGAGGCGCAGATCGCCCGCCTGGCCGCCGAGGGGCTGACCAACCTGGAGATCGGCGCGCAGCTCTTCCTGAGTCCCCACACCATCGAATGGCACCTGCGGAAGGTGTTCGCGAAGCTCGGCGTCACCTCCCGCAGACAGTTGAGCACCGCCCTCGCCGAAGGGACGTCCCCAGCCACGTCGGCGTAGCCCTGCTCGGACCGCAGTGATCACTTGGCTGTCAAAGATCCGCAGGGCTGTCACACATCCGTCGTGTGCTCGGTCAATGGGGGTGCAGGTGGTCCACAGGACCGGCCACACCCATGTGACCGGTGGACGGTGAGCCGCCTCGGCACAGTCGAACTACGGAAGGTGCGTCATGGTGTCGGAGACTGCACAGCACGGGCATGGTCACGGCCACGGAGGCCATGGTCACGGCGGTGGCGACGAGGACGGTCCGGGCTGGACCAGGGCGGCGAAGCTGCTCCAGGACGCGGCGCCGATCACGATCCCCGAGGGTGCCTCGGCGATGACCATTCACGTCGAGTGGGAGCCCGGCGACCCGGGAACTCCGCCGCATCGTCACTCCGGACCGGCATTCGGCTACGTGATCAAGGGCGCGGTGCGTTTCGAACTCGAAGGTGAACCCGAGCGCGTGATCGAGGCGGGCGGCACGTTCTGGGAGCCGGGCGGGGACGCGATCCACTACCAGGACGGCAACGCCCTGGACGACGCCAGGACCGAGTTCGTGGTCACCATGATGTGCGCGCCGGGCAAGCCCATGCTCGAACTCGTCGACGACGAGGAACTCAAGCAGCGCGCGCACCTGCGTGCGCCGCGGCCTGCCGCCTGATCCTCGCCGGTCGGCCACATGAGCCCCTCCGACCTCGTGGACTCGATGCTGGCCGTGCTGTTCGCGGTCGCGGCCGTGTGCGGGGCGTACCGAAATGTGTCGTCCCGCGGGGTGGGATGGCGCGTACGTGGGGACCAACTGCTGCACACCGCCATGGCGTTGACCATGGCGGTGATGCCGTGGAGCCGGGGGCCGGTGGCGCACCACACCGCTCTGGTGACCTTCTTCGCCGCCGCGGCCCTGTGGTTCCCCCTCACCGCCGTCCGCGGGCCCGGCGAGCGCCGTGTCACCGCCGTCGCCGGGAGACTGCCCTCGACGGCCGGGATGGCCGCGATGGCATGGATGACATCGATGACGTGGGCGGCGCACCCCCATGCCGCTCACCCGTCGACCCTCGCCCGGGCGACGACCGCCGCCTTGGCGCTCTACCTCGCGGCATGCGCCCTGTGGTCACTGCTCCGCATCATGCCGCCCCTGCACACCATCACCGACCCGCCGACCGGCCCGGCCCGTCGGCAGGAGCCGTACACACGTTTCTGGGACGGATCCGTGGCTCTCGGCACCACCATCATGCTGCTCATGTCCCACTGACAGACCACGACTTGACAGGCAACCACCATGACAAGCGAAAGCGTCCTGCACCCGAGCCTGATCGTCCCGGTCGGGCACGTCGAACCCGTGCCGCGCCGCATCCGTGGCCTCATCGGAGGCCAGGTCGTCTTCGACAGCAGGCGCGCGCTCTATGTGTGGGAATGGCGCGCCTACCCCCAATTCAGCATCCCGCTGGCGGACTTGGTCGACGGAACGCTCGTCGACGACGAACACATCGAGCATCACGGCGCCGGTCCGGCCCGTCGGCACACCCTGCAGGTCGGCTCCGAGGTCCGCGTGGGCGCGGCATGGGTGTGGGACGAGGACGCCCCCAAGTCCCTTCAGGGCACTGTGCGGTTCGAGTGGGACGCGCTGGACGCGTGGTTCGAGGAGGACGAACCGGTCTTCGTGCACCCCAGGAGCCCCTACTCCCGGGTGGACACGCTGCGTTCGTCGAGCAGCGTGCGCGTCGAGGTGGACGGCGTCCTGCTGGCGGACGCCCCCAACTGCGTCAAGCTCTTCGAGACCGGCCTGCCGACCCGCTACTACATCGAGCGCATGTACGTCGACTGGACCCGGCTGCGGCACTCGGACACGGTGACGCACTGCCCGTACAAGGGGACGACGAGCGACTACTGGTCCTTCGACGGCGAGACCGGCCCCCACGAGGACATCGCCTGGGCCTACGACTTCCCGACCATCCACGCCAACCGCATCGCAGGACTGGTCGCCTTCTACAACGAGCACGTCGACCTGTACATCGACGGGGTTCTGCTGCCGAGGCCGGGCGACCCCGCCGGCGGCACCGCTCCCAAGTAACCACTGGACAGTACTGCTTGGGGCCGCCTTCCACAGCGGGAGGCGGCCCTCGGCGCAGTGCTACTCCACGAAGTACGAGTCGTGCTTGTCGAAGAACGCGGCACGCTCCTCCTCCGAGGCGTGCGCCAGCTGCGACACCTGCTCGAAGTACTCCTCGCGCGGCGCGCCCGGGGTGAACGGCAGCAGCATGTCGGCAGGGGCGTCGGAGTCGTTGCGGAAGGCGTGCAGACCGCCCTGCGGCACATGCAGGAAATCACCCTTGCGCGTGTCGACCCACTGCACGCCGTCGAACACACGCACTGAGCCGTCCAGGATGTAGAACGACTCCGAAATCCGCTTGTGGAAGTGCTTCTTCGGCCCGCCGGCCCTCGGCCGCATCTCCACCCGGTACAGCCCGAACTCACCGCGTGTGGTGTCCGTGGTCGCCAGATAGTGAGTGGCGTCCTTCCCGGTGCCGCTCTCCCCGATGTTCGGCGGTGTGGTGGCCGGGCGGAAGATGGCGCTGACCTCGCCCTCTTCTCCCCAGTACTTCTGCTCCGGGTACGGGTACGACATGTCTGGATTCCCTTTCTGCGGCAACCGGGGGCAGCTGAGCACCGGCCCCCGTCATGACCAGACCGAGGAACGCCCGGCGTTGTGACACCGCAGTCGCCGAAGTCGACTTTCCGGCGAAGTGTCACACAACGCCCCCTGCCCCGGTCTGATGGTGTGGACGTCCTGTGAAACTCCACCCTTTCGAAGGAGCCACCATGAATGACATCGTTCTCGAACCCGCCGCGCAGGCGTTCGCCGAAGCGACCGCCAAACCGCCGCTCCTCCACGAACTCGGTGTCGAGGGCGCACGCAAGCTGCTCGACGACGTGCAGGCACAACCCGTCGAAAAGCTCGACGTGGACGAGAAGTGGATCACCGTCCCCGCCCGGGTCGGTGACGTGCGGATGCGCATCGTCAAGCCGGTCGGCACGAGCGGCGTCCTGCCCGTGATCCTCTATGTGCACGGCGGTGGCTGGATCCTGGGCAACAGCGGGACGCACGACCGCTTGGTGCGCGAGTTGGCCGTGGGAGCGAAGGCGGCACTGGCCTTCGTCGAGTACGACCGCTCCCCGGAGGCGAAGTACCCCGTCGCCATCGAGCAGGCCTACGCCACCGCCCAGTGGATCACCGCCAAGGGCGGCGAGGAAGGCCTCGACAGCTCTCGCCTCGTCGTGGCCGGAGACTCGGTCGGCGGCAACATGGCGGCGGCCCTGACGCACCTGGCCAAGCAGCGGGGAGACGTGACCTTCCTGCACCAGTCGCTGTACTACCCTGTCACCGACGCGGCCCAGGACACCGAGAGCTACAGGACGTTCGCCCACGGCCCGCATCTGACGGCGAAGGCCATGGAGTGGTTCTGGGACGCCTACACCACCGACCCGGCCGAGCGCGCCGAGATCACCGCGTCGCCCCTGCGCGCGACCCTGGAGGACCTCCGGGGCCTGCCGCCGGCGCTCGTCGTCGTCGACGAGAACGACGTACTGCGCGACGAAGGTGAGGCGTACGCCCGCAAGCTCGTCCAGGCCGGCGTGCCGACCACGAGCATCCGCTACAACGCCACCCTGCACGACTTCATGATGCTGAACCCGGTCCGCGGAACACAGGCGTCGAGCGCGGCCGTCGAGCAGGCCGTCCACGTCCTGCGCAAGGCCCTGGGCACCGACTGACACCTGCCGCGACACGAAAGGCGCCTCTCATGAACGCTCAGAAACCCACCGTCGTCCTCGTCCACGGCGCGTTCGCAGACTCCTCCAGCTGGAACGGAGTCGTCGACAGGCTCCGGTCCTACGGCCATACGGTGGTCGCCGCCGCCAACCCGCTGCGCGGACTGGCCGACGACGCCGATTACGTCAGGCAACTCGTGGCCTCCATCGAGGGCCCGGTGGTCCTCGTCGGCCATTCCTACGGCGGCTCCGTCATCAGCGATGCGGCTGCGCGGGGAGTGGACAACGTCAGGGCGCTCGTCTTCGTCGCGGCTTTCCTTCCGGACGAGGGCGAGAGCGCCATCACCCTTTCGGGCAAGTTCCCCGGCAGCACCCTCGGTGAGGCGCTCCGTCCGGTGCCCGTCACGTTGTCCGACGGCAGGCAGGTCACGGACCTCTACATCGAACAGGACAAGTTCCACGGGCAGTTCGCCGCCGACGTCCCGGCCGAGACCGCGGCGGTCATGGCGGCCACACAACGGCCCGTCACGGATGCCGCGTTGGCGGAAGGCGCCTCGGCCCCCGCGTGGAAGAACCTCCCGTCATGGGTTCTCGTGGCCACCGAGGACCGCAACATCCCCCCGCAGGCGCAGACCTTCATGGCCGAGCGTGCGCAGGCCACGGTCGTCAGTGTCTCCGCCTCCCATGCCGTGAGCGTCTCGCGTCCCGGTGATGTCGCACGCCTGATCCACGAGGCGGCACAGGCCTCGGCCTGAACGGTCGGCGCAGTCACCGCACGGTCACGCCGTCGGTGGGCGGGAAGAACACCACTTGTGGCTGGGCGTTCTCGTCCAGACGAAGACTGTGGTACATCGTGAGCGTGTGGTTGACGCCGAGCGTCTCGACTCCGCCCAGCCGCCCGGACCACTTCTCGATGACCGGCCGGGCGGCCTCGGCCGCCGCCGCCTCGTACATGGTCTTGAAGTAGACGTAGACATGGTCCGTTCCGACCGTGGAACGGGCCAAGTCACGCTTCTGCGAGGTGATTTCCAGTGCGTGCTGGGCCGCACTGCGGATGTCGTGCATGTATTCACGCTGGATCTCGACGTCCTGGCGGGTGCCGAGGCGGGTGAGATGCCCGGTGATCATGGTGTCGAAGTCGAAGGACAGCGCATGATCGTGATGCGCCATGAATCCGGGAATGTTCTTGGACTGCGCGATATTGGTGAACGGCACCCACCCCGGATAGATCACGTCGACCAGCATGAGGACCTTCTGCCGTGGCAGGTGGACGAAGCTGTTGCCGGGCGCGTGATTGCTGCCCCGGTAGTGCAGTTCGAGTACCTGGCCGCCCACCTCCAACCGGTGGAAGTCCTTGAAGGTCACATCAGGAACGCGCCGCAACGGGTCGTTGCACTCCCGCAGGATCGCGTGCGTCTCCCGCTGGGCCACGCGTACGGCGTCGTCCGGGAACTGATGCACCGTTCCGATGTGATCCCCGTGGGAATGGGTGTACACCACGTGCGTGACGGGTTTGCTCGTCACGTCACGTATGGCCCGCATGACGAGCGTGCCGAGTGAAGGGGGCGCGTCGATGGCGACGACCTCGTCGTCGCACACTACGAACGCGCACTGATAACCCCCGTCGGTCACCCAGTGAACGCCGTCTGCGATCTCCTCCACCAGGTACCCGCACGGCGGCACCTTGGGGCCCATCGCGTTCTGCGGGACCGTCGGGATCTCGATCCCCGGGACTTTCTGCGTCATCGCTACGTGCCTTTCGGGCTTGTGAGTGATCGGGTCGGGCGGCGGAAACGTCACCGGGTCCCGTCCTCCTGCGGGAGGGCACGCCAGTCGTCCGGGAAGAAGAAGGCGTCGGAGGTCGGCGGGACGGGTGACTGGACCTCGATCCAACGGGCCGGTTCCTCCCGCTCGTTGACGAACCCGTGCGTGCCGTCGGTGCTGACCCAGACGAGGTCGCCCGTCTCAGTGACCTCCTCGTTTCCGTCGATCCAGCCGCGCATACCGCCGCCGATGAAGTAGTAGATCTCCTCGAAGGGGTGGTAGTGCACCTTCGCGGCCCTGCCGGGACCCGACCGTGCGGCGATGCCTGCGATGAACGTGGTGTGATGCTGGGCGCCCAGCAGCTGGTCGACCATCATCCGGATGCCGATGTTCTTGATGTTGGGCCCGTGGTACCCCGGCATCGAGAGATCACCGAAGGGCACCACGTCGTCCGACTCGCTGTAGTGGCCGACGAAGCGGTGCCGCGGGTCGGTCTCCGAGGGCCGGCCCAGGTACTCGCCGGACAGCGGCTGCGCGGAGATGCTGCTGCGCGCGCCGTCGAAGGCAGGCGGCTTCGGCGCCCGCACCGAGAACCAGCTCAGACCCTGGTCGCCTGCCGACAGCGAGTGCGCGAGCCCGACGGGCGCGACCCCGTAGTCCCCGGAACCGAGGTCGTACTCCAGGCCCGCGAGGGCGGCGCGGCCGTTGCCCGCCGTGATGAACCAGGACTCCTCGAAGGGACACCGGTTCCAGCCGAGGGAGGCGCCGGGCGCGAGCTCGTACAGGGAGACCTCCATATGGTGCGATCCGTGCACCTCGCCGACCATCAGCGCCTGGCGAAGTCCCGGCACGTCCTTGACGTCGACCCACTCGCGTTCGGCGGCACGGGAAATGTGGTAGGCCATGAAGTTCCCTCCAGATGTGGCACGTTGTGGCGGGAACGAGTGTGGCGGGGAGGCTGTTAATCACCTCGAAATCGAGGGCCCCGGCTCAACGTCGCAGCTGGGTGACGAGCCGGCGCATCTCCGCGGACGGTGCGACCCCGAACTCACGCATGGCCACCCGGTAGCGCTGGTACAGGGTCAGCACGGAGTCGTCGTCGCCGCTGGCGTGCGCCAGGGAGATCGCCAGCTGCCACGCCTGTTCACGGTACGGACTCGTCGTCAGCACCTGGTCCACGAGCCGCCGCGCCTCGCGGTACCTGCTGAGCCGGAACGCCAGTTTCGCCGCTTCGATACGGCCGCCCGTGACCCGTTCACCGATCTCGGCACGGCGCTGTTCCACCCACAGACCCGGCAGGGGAGCCAGATACGGACCGCGGTCGGCACGGGCCAGCGCGTCGCGCAGCGTGCCCATCCGAACCTCCCCGTCCTGGTGATCGGCCTCGACCAGCGCGTCCAGCACCGTCTGCGTCGTGCCGCGGACCAGATCGGGGGAGGCGAGGGAGAACCGGTCACCGTCCTGCCGGGGGACGAGTGCCTCGGGAAGCACCTCGCGCAGCCGGTGCAGAGCCTGGCGCAGATAGCTGCGGCCGGCGGCGTCGTTACGACTGTCGAACAACGCGTCCAGAAGCTCCTGCCTCGACACCTCGCGTCCGGCCCCGATGAGATAACTGAGCAGCTCCACGCTCTTGCTGAGCCGGACCTGAACCTGGTTCCCGTCGAGGGTCAGGACGGGTTCGCCGAACTCCTCCAGCAGCAGGCGCGGAGCCCTCGGGACCACCCGCAGCGCGTCCTGACCGGACAGCGCGGCGGTGATCTCGTGCCAGCGCGACATCCGCGTGGGGGAGGCGTCCGCCTCCCGCACCGCCACGGCGGGGACGTCGGTCAGCGCGGTGAGCAGCAGATGCTGTGATCCCTGGGCGGCGGACTCGGCAAGAGCCAGCTCGGCTGCCGCGTCCGACGCCTCCTCCTCGCCGAGCCGCCAGTACGCCTCCGCGAGATAGGCCGCGGCGGTGGCCAGTTCCAGCCGCCGGTCGCCGACCCGCATGCTCGCGACACAGGCCTCCAGTTCCGTACGTGCCTCGGCGTTGCGGTCGCGCAGCAGCAGGGAGAGTCCCCGCCACAGCTGGTACAGCTCCCGGCTGAACGCGTAGTCCGCGGCGCCGCTCGCCAGGGCGTCGGCGAGCGCGCGGTCGGCGGCCTCGGTGTCGTGATCCAGCCGTAGACACAGTTTCGCCTCATTGAGCAGCCCGAACACGTGATACAGCCGTGAGCCCGTGTCGGCGATCAGCCGACGGCCGCGCTCCAGCGCGGCCCACGCCTCGTCGTGGCGGCCGAGGTCGATCATCAGGTCGACCGCGTCGAACGCGTGCAGCCAGGGAGGCTGCCACGACTCCCGGCGTACCTCGTACATCGCCATGGCCTCGTTGAGACGACCTGTCGCACGAAGTCCTGCGATGATCCACGGCGCGCCGAGCACACTGCGCCACGGTTCGCACCTGGCCGGCCGGTCCATCCCCTGGAGCCGGCCACGGAAATACCCGATCCGCATCAGCAGCCCGTCGCCCGTGCCGGACGGCGCCGGCGCATAGGCGGGGAACGGCGGCGAGCCCCCGTCGGCCAGTGCCAGCATGTTTTCGGCGACCTCGCGGGCGCGTCCGGCGGGCAGGCGTTCGGTGAGCGCGCGGGCTTCACCGAGGCGGCCGGAATGCCACTGGCACCACGCGGCGAGCAGCAACGCCTCCTCGAAATACGGTGAGTCGGGACCGGGCAGCCAGTCATAGCCGTGCCGGTCCAGCAGTGCGTTGCCGCGCCCGCACTGTTCGAGCGCGAACGACACACGCAACACCACGGTGCCGACCTCCGGGGTCGGCTTCCTGGCGGAGACGTCCAGTGCGTCCAGCCACCGGGCCGCAGAGGCGAAGTCCATCCGGGCCACCAGGTCCGGAAGTGCGACCGCCGCTTGCTGCCACGCCCCCTCCGTGTCACCCAGGCGCAGAAGCGCATCCACGGCCTCCTCCAGCGCCCCCTGCCGCACGAGAAGCTCCGCATGAAGCCGGTGAAGTCGACGGATGCGATCCGGATCCTCGGTGCGGGCCAGTTCGTCGACCAGGAACTCCCTGAACTGCGGGTGCGGTGTCAGGCGGGTTCCGTCCCTCGACCAGCGGGCGGGCAGTCGCTTCGACCGCAGACGGGCCATCGTGCGGGCCGCGTCCATCCGGCCCAGCGCCTGGGCGTCGGCGACCGAGATCTCCGCCAGCGGGCTGGTGTGCAGCAGAAACGTGCGCTCGGTGGGGGAGAGGGTGCGGAAGATGTTGGCCGACAGGTAGTCGCGCAGGGCGTCGGCCCTGTGATCGGCCACCCCGGCCGTGCGCCAGCCCTCGAACAGGACCCCTGCCACCCAGCCGCCGGTGAGGTCGACGACCTGCTGGACATCGACGTCGCCGTGGCCGGTCAGGCGCAGGGCCGCCGCGGCCTCGTCGGGGTCGAACGCGAGATCCTCCTCGCCCAGCTCGCCCACGCGGGACCGTCCGCCGATCGAGCCGAACTCCAGCGGCACCCCGGTGCGGGAGATCAGCACCAGGTTGACATCGGCGGGCAGGTACCGGGCGAGTGCCGACAGGACGTCGACCGAACCCTCGTCGACCGTGATCCGCTCGACGTTGTCGCACACGAGAACCAGCTCGCTTCCCTGCAGGCTCTCGGCCAGCAGCCCTGCGGCCTCGCCGAACTCGATGCCGTCGCGCAGCGCGTCGGACGCGACCTGTCCTGCCGCGGGGACGTGGGGTTCCACGGCGGCCTCGAGGTAGACCAGCAACCGGCCGGGTGCCCGCTCCGTGCCGTCGAGCGACAGCCACGCCACAGGGCGATCGAGGCCGTGCAGGGCCTGGGCGACAGCGGTGGTCTTGCCGCCGCCGGCGCTCGCGCACACCGTGACCACCCGATGGTGCTCGACGAGAGAGCGGATGCGCTGCGTCAGCCGGTCCCGCCGCACGGTGTCGGCCTCGGGGTCGGGGGCCGCGAGCTTGCGCCGGATCACCATCCGCCGGTTGCCGGCACCGGAACCGTGAGCATCGTCCACCGTGGCCCGCCTAACTCGAAGTCCGCACAGCGCGTCGCCGGACCTACAGCGACCGTGCGATCCCACGACGTCGAGGGTCTACGTCACCGTGTCACCGGTCAAGCGCGGTTTCGCCGTGGTTAACAGGGGTGTCATCGGCACGGCGGCACGGTTGTGTTCCTGGTCAGTCGAAGGCGGCGGGATCGCGGAGGTACGCCTTGCCATGGGGGTAGGAGACCAACTCGCACTGCAACCCCCACGGTGACAGGAAGTAGACCCAGCGCTGGCCCTCGTGCGGGCCCTTGCTGGCCGTCGGGTCACCCAGCACCCTCAAGCCGCGTTCCCGCAGGTCGGCGGCTGCCGCGTCGATGTCGTCGACGTACAGCGCGAGATGGTGTCCGCCGATGTCGCTGTTGCGCGGGGGCTCCAGCCGCTGGTCGGGGGACTCGTATTCGAAGACCTCGAGGATCGCCTGACCGCCGATGCGGAAGAAGTAGATGCGGGGTGACGTGGCCCGGTCGTGCACATTGAGGTGCTCGCTCATCCAGTGTCCCGTGTCGTCCCTGAGCGGGCCGAGCCGGTACAGGTACTCGAAGCCGAGCACGTCCTCGAAGAAGGCGCGTGCCTGGTCCAGATCGGGCACCGTGATCCCGAAGTGGTCGACGCGGGTGAGCCCGGGAACAGGGGGCATGGGGAAGTCCTCCGGTTGATGCTGGTGACGCGCATGTCGTGCCTGCTGATGTGCATGTCGACGGTGTCGACGTGCGTGCCCTTGCGGGGTCAGGGAAAGACCACGGTCCGATTCCCGTCGAGCAGCACACGGTTCTCGGTGTGCCAGCGGACGGCGCGGGACAGTGCCAGACACTCGACGTCCCGGCCGAGCGTGGTTGCCTCGGCCGCCGTCATGGAGTGGTCGATGCGGGCCACTTCCTGCTCGATGATCGGACCCTCGTCGAGGTCCGGGGTCACATAGTGGGCGGTGGCGCCCACGATCTTCACGCCCCTGGCGTGGGCCTGGTCGTAGGGCCGGGCACCCTTGAAGCTGGGCAGCATCGAGTGGTGGATGTTGATGGCCCGCCCCTCCAGCTTCTTGCACAGGTCCGGGGAGAGGATCTGCATGTAGCGGGCGAGCACCACGAGGTCCACGTCGAGGTCCTCGACCAGGTCGAAGAGCTCCTTCTCGGCGGCCGGTTTGGTGTCCGGGGAGACCGGGACGTGGTGGTAGGGCACGCCGTAGGTCTCGGCCAGGTAGCGCAGGTCGGTGTGGTTGGACACCACCGCCGCGATGTCGGCGTGCAACCCGCCGTTGTGGGCACGGAACAGCAGGTCGTTGAGGCAGTGCCCATACCGGCTCACCATGATGAGGATGCGCTGTCTTCTGGTGTCGTCCAACAGCCGCCATTCCATGGAGAATCGCTCCGGCACGCCGGTGAAGCCGGCGCGCAGGGTGTCGATCGTGGTCCGCGGGTCGAGCGACTCGAACTCGATCCGCATGAAGAACCTGCCGGCTTCGCACTCGACGAACTGCTGACTCTCGACGATGGTGCAGCCGTTCCCGAGCAGGAAGGTCGACACGGCGTGCACGATGCCCGGCCGGTCGGGACAGGTCAGGGTGAGGACATAGTGTGTCCCGCTCATGGGTGATCACGTCCTTGACGGTGGGTGGAGGAGTCCGGACGCCTTGCGGCTCGCCCCGGTCACACCAGCGGGCGGACGCGGAGCGTGGCCCTGATGTGGCGCTGGACATGGCGTTCGACGGTGGGCTTGGCCGAACCGCCGTTCTCCTCGCCGACGACGATCGTCACCTCACGGCCGTCGATCGCCTCGCGCTCGTCCACCATGCCGAGGGAGGACCAGCCTCCGACGTTGACGGTGTAGCCGTTGTTGGCGGAGATGCCCACCAGGCGCCCGTCCGCGAGGACCTTGTCGTAGGTTCCGGTGGCGTAGTTGGACACCGGCATCTCCAGGTACTTCGCGTGCGGCCCGGCACCGAACAGGCTGTCGGCGATCAGCTCCGCGACGTCCCGGTCGTGCCAGCGCAACCACACCTTCTTGCGGTGCGGTTGGTCCGCCATCCGCTGCAGGGCGGCCTTTCCGATGAAGTCGTGGTCGAACCTGATGACGTGTCCGTAGCCGAGGTCCCACGGAGTGACGTAGTAGTCCTCGATGTCGTCCGACACGAAGCTGCCGCCGATGGAGGCGTTCGCCTCGAAGCCCTCACCCGACAGCCACTCCCGGAACGGCCTCATGGACTCCCGGGTGTAGAGGGCGGGCACCGGCGCGGGGATCCAGCCCGACTCGATGGCGGTGGACGGATAGGCTCGTGCGCCGCCTTGGCGCAGTCCGAACTCCTTACCCGCGGCGAGCAGTGCCGCAAGGACGGTCTCGCCGTGTTCCGAGGGCCCGACCAGTTCGAGGCCGGTGAACTCCTGCCCGGGGATGCCGACCATGGTGTGGTTGAGGGCCCGGATGGGCACGCCGGCGATCGCGATCTCGCCCATGGCGAAGAACGGGATCCGCGGAAGCGGGGCTCCGGCCGCCTTCTCGACGATGCGGTGGGTGGCGGGGCCGTTGAGCTGGAAGCGGAAGGTGAGCCGCCTGCCGTCGTTGGCGACGGACCGCTCGTCGCGGGTGACCGTGACGCGGTAGTTGCCCGCCTCGGCGTGAAAGGCAGCCCAGTTGGGCGCGACCGGTCGGCCCACCAGACTGAACTCGTCGTCCTCGAAGGCGAACAGAATGGCGTCACCGACGAAATACCCGTCGTGATTGCACGCGATGAACTGCTTCGCCTTGTTCCGGCCGAAGTTCTTGAACCCGTTCACGCCCAGGTCCGACATCAGACGCAGCGCGTCAGGCCCTTTGAAGTAGATGTCCGTCATGTGGTGGGACTGGTCGAAGAGCACCGCTGTCTCCTGCCATGCCCGTTGCTCGTCCCGCCAGTTGGTGTACTCGGCGCGCATCGGGTAGATGTACGGACCCTGCGGCGCGTCGCGCAGCATGGCCACGACATCCCCGGCTTTTTGGATCTTCTCTTCCAGGTTCATGAATCAACCGGCCTTTTCTGCGCCACCGGCGCGGGACAACCATTCGAGTGTGGGCTGCACCTGATTGAAGGAGAACAGATGCAGGCCTTCGACGGTGAATTCCGAGAAGGGCATTTCCTGCTGCAGAGCGAGCAGAAGGTCCAGGGGCTCGTAGGAGCGACCGAGCAGCAGATTCCCGACGAGACCGTGCTGCTTGGAAAGGAACCGCACGGACTGGCCCACGCCGATCTTGATCGAGAGCTCGATCAACTTCCTGATCTGCAGGGGGGCCGCGACGCCGATGCGCAGTGGCAGGGTCACCCCCCGGGCACGCGCGGAACGCAGCCATCCGGCCAGGGCGTGCGCGTCGAAGCAGAGTTGGCTGACCATGTAGTCGGCGTACTGCTGCTTGCGCTGCAATGCGTCGAACAGTGCCTCGTCCGAGATCCTCGGGTGGCCCTCCGGATAGCAGCCGACGCCGATCCGCGACAACTCGTGGTCGAACTCGCCCAGTTCCCGCAGTATGTCCGCGGCCTCGGTGAATGTACCGACGGGTTCCTCGCCGTCGCCGCCGATCACGAACAGCTCGTCGACTCCGAGGTCGTTCACCGTGCGTACGAAATCCCGCAGGTGCCGCCGGTCCTCGACCATGCGGGCCGCCAGATGCGGCACCACTCGGTGTCCCGACCGGCGGGCCGCCGCGACGTGATCGAGCGTGCGCGACAGCCCGAATCTCGGTGAGCAGGTGATGCTGACGGTCGTGCCGGCCGGCACGAGCGACACCTTCTCCTCCGCTCCCTTCAGGGGGATGACTTCGATGCCGGCTTCACGTACGACAGAGTCGACGGATTTATCCGGGTCGGCAGATCGCGCCATGGTGTTGTTCCGCCTTCTTCAGCTGGAGCACATCGAATCCGACACACGTGTTGCGGTCGACCGAGACCGTAAGTCGGCGGTCGTTAGCCGCCTGTTTATTGAATTTTCTGCGCGGTTATCCGCCCGTTAGCCGGCCTTGCCGACCAGCCGCCCGCGGGCCACGCTCGACAAACGGCGCTGCTCGCGTCACGCGGTGGAATACACGGACGGAGAAATACGGCAATGACGCTTGGGATTCGACTGGACGGCCGGACGGCACTCATCACCGGAGGTGGCAGTGGCCTCGGCCTCGCGGTGGCCGAAGCCCTGCACGCCCAAGGCGCCGCCGTGGCGATCCTGGGCCGTACGAAGGCGAAGCTGGAGTCGGCCGCGGAGCAGATCGCCGCGGGCGGCGACAGTCCGGTGCTGACCGTGGTCGCGGATGTCAACGAGGACGACGCGGTGACCGACGCCGTGCGTCAGGTGCACGCGTGGCAGGGGCGGCTGGACATCGTCGTCAACTCCGCCGCCCCGCTGCTGGCCGTGAGCGCCCTGGCCGAGGCGGATGAGGCGGTGGTGAGCGACGCCCTGGACGCCAAGACGGTCGGCTATCTGCGCGTCGCCCGTGCCGCTCTTCCGCTGATCGAGAAGGAGGGCACCGGCCGCATCATCAACATCGCCGGCATGGCCGCGCACGTCCTGGTCCCGAACATCGGGGTGGCGGCCGCGGTGAACGCGGCGGTGGTCGCCCTGACCAGCTACCTGGCCGCCGAAGCCGCACCGCAGGGAGTGCTGGTGAACGCCATCTCGCCCGGCATGACCCTGACGCAGGTCTGGAAGGACCGGCACGCGGCCACCGCCGAGGCGAAGGGCATCACCCCCGAGCAGGTGCGGGACGGGATGGTCGAGAACCTCGGCATCCGGCTCGGCCGATGGGCGCGCCCCGAGGAGATCGCGGCGGCCGCGCTCTATCTGGCCTCGGACCTCGCCACCTATGTGACCGGCCAGACCCTTCAGGTCGACGGCGGGCTCGGCAAGTCGGTCATCTGAGGCTCTGGGAGGGGACTTTCGCATGGCACAGGTGTCGGTTGCCGGTCTCGGCAACATGGGACGTGGCATGGCCCGCCGCCTACTCGCCGAAGGACACCGGGTGACGGTGTGGAACCGGTCTGCAGAGGCAGTCGACGAACTCGTGGCGCTGGGTGCCGAACCCGCCGCTTCCGTTGTCGAACTCTTCGCCGCCGGACCGGTGTTGTCGTCGCTCGCCGATGACGCCGCCGTCGCCGCCGTCTTCGACGACACGGTGCTCACCGAAGTGGGGTCCCATGCCGTCCACGTGAGTATGTCGACGCTCTCGGTCGCGGCCGGGCGCGCTCTGGCCGAGCGGCATGCGGCTGCTGGAGTCGGCTATCTGGCGGTCCCCGTGCTGGGGCGTCCGGCGGTGGCCGAGGCAGGGCAGCTCAATCTGCTCGCGGCCGGGGACGGCGAGTCGATCGACAGCCTGGAAGCCGTGTTCTCGGCGATCGGCCGGCGGACCTGGCGGGTCGGCGACCAGCCGTGGCAGGCCAACGCGGTGAAGATCACCATGAACCTGCTGATCATTCACGCGCTGGAGGCGATGGCGGAAGGCTTCACGCTGGCCGAGCGGTACGGAATCGACGCCGACGATCTACGAGAGCTGATCGCGGGCACCCTGTTCCCGGGCCCGGTGTACCAGGGTTACGGCAGGTCCATGGCGGACCGCGACTACTTCCCGGCCGGCTTCCGCACCGCACTGGGCAGCAAGGACCTGGCCCTGGCCGCTGCCGCCGCCGATGCGGTGGGACTGCAACTGCCCTCGATGTCCGCACTGCAGGGAGTCTTCCGATCCGCGATCGATCAGGCCCTGACCGATCACGACTGGGCGTCGATCGCAGAAGTCGTGCGGAAAGCCTGACCTGCGGATCCGCCCAACACCATCCGACCCGAGGAGGGTTCCACCATGGCGCTCGTGCCCCTGGTGTCGAAAGAAGACGTCGACGCGACCGACCGTCCGCTGCTCGAAGCGGGCGAGGAGACGTTCGGCACTCTGCTGAACACATGGCTGGCCATCGCCCACTGTCCGGGCATGTTCTCGACCTACCTGCCGTTCATCCGCTCCGTCACCGGACCGGGCGAACTGGACACCCGTATCAAGGAACTCACCGCGGTCCACGTCTCGTTGCTGAACCACTGCCGGTACTCGGTGAGCCACCGCTGCTACTCGGCCTTGAACAAGGGCATCAGCGAGGCCGACCTGGAACGGCTCGCCACCGGCGACTTCGCGGCGTTCACCGACAGGGAGCGGCTGGCCCTGCGCTTCACCCGCGCCCTCACCCTCGACCTCCCGGAAACCACCCGTGGGCAGAGCGTGACCGGGGTCGACGGGGAGCTGCTGGCAGAGGTGCGGGACGCCTTCACCCCGCGGGAACTCGTCGAGCTCGTCATGTCCGTGGGCCTGTGGAACGCCCTGAGCCGATTCCACCGGGTCATGGACTTCGATCTCGACCTCGGAGAGCCGCCTGCCGCGGTGGACGCCGCCGTGACCGGTGTGTCACACACCCGGGACGTACTCGGTCACTGATGGTGCACACCGATGGCGTGCACCGGAGAACATCGACGCACCGAAGGGACGAGGACCGATGGCATCTCCCAAGGATCTCCCCGCACCAGAACACGGCCTTCTCCTCACCCATTTCCTGACGGTGAGTGATGTCGCCGTCTCGCGCCGGTTCTACGCCGACGTCTTCGACGGAGAGGTCGTGATGGAGGAGAACCCGGCGATCGTGAAGGTCGCCAACAGCTGGATCATCATGAACCCCGGCGGCGGGCCCACCCCCGACAAGCCGGACGTCACCCTGCAAGTGCCCCGCAGGGGCGATCCGGTGACCAGCTTTCTCAACGTACGCGTTGCCGACATGGCCGCGTTCCACGCGCACGCCGTCGCCCAAGGCGCCCGCTTTCTCACCGAACCCATCGACCGCACCTCCGAGCTGCGCTGCTATCTGCGCGACCCGGACGGCTATCTGATCGAGGTGGGTCAGTCCACCGGTCTGATCAAGGGAATCCAGGCCGACGCGGCCTCGAACTGAAGGGGTCCCATGCCTGCGGAACACACACTCGAAGCCAACGCCGCGTGGTCGGAGTTCGTCGTCACCAAGGACGACTGGGACGCCGCGGACCCGGACCTGTTGACGGGCATGTTCAGCCAGCTCGTACTCATCCGGACCTTCGAGGAATACCTGCTGGAGCTGGCCGCGGACGGACTCATCCACGGTCCCGTGCACTCCAGCATCGGTCAGGAGGGTGGGGCGGTCGGTGCCTGCTATGCCCTGACGTCCGAGGACACCGTCAACGGTTCACATCGAGGCCATCACCAGTTCCTCGCCAAGGTGCTCGCCCATCTCCACCCGAAGGGCATCGACCCGAGAAAGCCGTTCCCCGAGGATGTACGCACCGCACTCCTGCGCAGCCTGCGCGAGATCTGCGGACTGGACCAGGGCTTCAGCCACGGGCGGGGCGGCAGCATGCACCTCCAGTGGCACGAGGCCGGCGCCATCGGCACCAACGCCGTCGTCGGCGGTGGCGTACCCCTCGCGGCCGGATCCGCCTGCGCCCACAAGGCGGCCGGCACCCGGGCGGCGACCTTCACGTTCTTCGGCGACGGTGCGATCAACATCGGATCCACGCTGGAGACCCTCAATCTCGCGGCGGCCTGGTCGCTGCCCCTGTGCTTCTTCGTCGAGAACAACCTGTACGCCGTCTCCACCCATGTGTCCGAAGTGACCGCCGAACCACGGTTGTCGGGCCGGGGCCCGGGCTTCGGCATCCGGAGCTGGAAGGTCGACGGCATGGATCCGCTGGCCGTGTACCTGGTGACGCAGGAAGCACTCGCCCACATGCGAAGCGGTAAGGGCCCGACCATGATCGAGGCCGATGTGTACCGCTACTTCCACCAGAACGGCCCCTTCCCCGGTTCGGCGTTTCGCTATCGCACCAAGGAAGAAGAAGCGCGGTGGCGCTCTCGCGACCCGATCGACACCATCGTGGGCCATCTGACGCGCCGTCGGATCCTCAGCAAGAAGGCGGTCTCGGAGACACTCGCGCGGGCCAAGGCCCTGATGGCCGACCTCGGCGACGTTGTCCTGGAGCCACGGCCGGGCGGCAAGCAGGGAGAACGGCGCATCGTCCCCTCCGAGTGGCCCGATCCGGCCTTCGTCGACGACGGCATCCGGGGCGACCTGTCGGAACTCGCCGCGATCGAGTTCACCGACGCGGAGGACTTCGCCGACGAACTGACCGAGGTCAAGTTCATCGGCGCCGTCGCCGGCGTGATGAAGCGCCGTCTGGAGACCGATCCCCGCGTCCTGGTGATGGGCGAGGACGTGCACCGGCTCAACGGCGGTACCAACGGTGCCACCCGCGGTCTGAGCGAGGCGTTCCCCGACCGTGTGCTCGGTACGCCGATATCGGAGAACGCGTTCGCAGGCCTGGGTGGGGGACTGGCCATGGACGGCCGGTTCCGTCCGATCGTCGAGTTCATGTACGCGGACTTCATGTGGGTGGCGGCGGACCAGCTCTTCAACCAGATCGGCAAGGCGCGCCACATGTTCGGCGGCGACGGCAAGGTGCCGTTCGTCCTGCGCAGCAAGGTCGCCACCGGCACCGGCTATGGATCGCAGCACTCGATGGACCCCGCCGGCATCTTCGCCACGGCGCCCGGCTGGCGGATCGTGGCCCCGTCCACGCCGTTCGACTACGTCGGCCTGATGAACACGGCACTGGCCTGCGACGACCCGGTCCTGGTGCTGGAGCACGTGGACCTGTACAACTCCACGGGTCCTGGACTGGCGGAGAACCACGACCACTACCTGCCGGTCGGCAAGGCAGCCGTTCGTCGCGAGGGAGCGGCCCTGACGGTCATCACCTATCTGGCGATGACACCGGCGGTCCTCGACGCCGTCGAGCAGACGGGTGTGGACGCCGAGGTCATCGATCTGCGCTGGCTCGACCGGGCCGGCCTCGACTGGGAAACGATCACCCGGTCGGTGAGGAAGACCAACAACGTGCTGATCGCCGAGCAGGGCGCCCTCGGCACCTCCTACGGCGGCTGGCTCGCCGACGAGATCCAGCGCCGGCTGTTCGACTGGCTCGACGCCCCGATCGAGCGCGTGACCGGCCGTGAGGCGTCCCCGAGCATCAGCAAGGTCCTGGAGCGTGCCGCGTTCGCCTCCACGGAGGACGTCGTATCCAAGCTCCGTGACATGCAGGAGCAGGGCAATGGCTGAGATTCTGCGCATGCCCGAGGTCGCCGCCAACAGCACCGAGGCGATCCTGGAGTCCTGGAACGTCCCCGTGAACACCCCCTACGCGGCCGGGGATTCCCTCGTCACGGTGGAGACGGAGAAGGCCGCGGTCGATGTGGAGGCCGAGAGCGAGGGCGTACTGCTGCGCATCCTCGTGGACGCGGGCACGACCGTGGAGGTCGGCACGCCGATCGCCGTCTGGGGGACGTCGGACGAGCCCGCATCCCAAGTGGACGCCCTCATCGCTTCGTTGGGCGATGGACAGGCCCCGCCCGCTGCTCCAGCGACCACGTCCCCGTCGGCGCCGCCAGAGCCGCAACCGCCGGCCGGCCCGGCCGCCGACACGACCACCGAGCCCGAACGGGACGGCGGGGAACGTACCTTCGCCAGTCCTCTGGCGCGGCGGCTCGCCCGTGAGCTCGACATCGACCTGACCGCGGTGGTGGGGACCGGTCCGCACGGACGCATTCGGCGACGTGACATCGAGGCGGCTGCTGCGTCGGCGAGCGCCGGGAACGTCGTGTCGACGAACGTTAGGACGAAGGACCAGGAGGCCGAACTTCCGGCGTCGGGGGCGGGTTTCGTGGATGTGCCCAACACACGGATGCGCAACGCCATCGCCCGACGGCTGACGGAGAGCAAGCGGAACACGCCGCACTTCTACCTGCGCGCCGGCGCGCGCGTGGACGCCCTGCTTCAGCTGCGTCAGCGGATCAACACCGGCCAGGACGTGAAGGTGTCGATCAACGACCTGCTGGTCAAGGCGATCGCGTCCGCGCACGCAAGCGTGCCCGAGATGAACGTGCAGTGGAACGACACCTCGATCCGGCACTTCTCGGGCGTGGACATCGCGGTGGCCGTCGCCACCGATGCCGGTCTGGTCACCCCCGTGGTCCGCGGCGTCGACTCCCTGTCCATGACAGGTGTCGCCATGGCGACGAAGGACCTGATCAACCGCGCGAAGGAGCGCCGCCTCCGCCAGGACGAGCTGGAGGGCGGCACGATCACGATCACCAACCTCGGCATGTACGGCACCGAGGACTTCGCGGCGATCATCAACCCGCCCCAGGCGGCCATCCTCGCCGTCGGTGCAGCGCGGCAGGAAGCGGTCGTGGAGGAAGGCGCGGTCACGGTCGCGACCATGCTGCGCCTGACCCTGGCCGTCGACCACCGAAGCGTGGACGGGGCCGTCGCCGCCCAGTGGTTGAAGGCTTTTGTCGACGTGCTCGAAAACCCGCTCCGCATCCTGTTGTGAGCTCCGGAGAACGCCATCCGTCAAGTGGCGCACAAAGCAGGGTCGTTGTGTGCAGCCGGGCGACGCCTGCTCAGTTTGATCATCCGCGGCTGCCCGATCGGCAGAGGGACTTGTGATGGCGATTCCGACGTTTGGTCCGAACGCGGTCGACTGGGAGACCAGGATCGACCTCGACCGGCTGCGCGAAGAGCGGCTGGCCCGTCTTCGCGCGTCCCTGGAGCAGTCGGACCTCGGCGCCGTCCTGGCCTTCGACTTCGCCAACATCCGCTACATGACCTCGACCCACATCGGCACCTGGGCCGTCGACAAGATGATCCGCTTCTCGCTGCTGGTCAGGGGAGGCGAGCCGATCGTCTGGGACTTCGGTTCGGCCGCCCGGCACCATCAGTTGTACAACCCGTGGCTGGATTACTCCCGGGCCCACTCGGACGGTGATCCGCACGCGGCCCACCATGGAGCCGATGCGCGCAACCCGAGCGGAGCCCGCGCCGGCATCTCGACCCTGCGCGGTGCCATCAACCCCCTGGTCGGAATGGGCGACTTGGTGGCCGACAAGATCAGGCAGGAACTCGAACTGTACGGACTGCTCGACGAGCCGCTGGGCGTCGATGTCATCGAGCTGCCGGTCCTGGCGGCCCTGCAGCACGCGGGCATCACGGTGGTCGACGGCCAGCAGGTGTTCCTGGAGGCCCGGCGCATCAAGACGCGCGACGAGATCCTGCTGCTCACCCAGGCGTGCTCGATGGTCGACGCGGCCTACGAGAACCTCTACGAGTTCCTGCGGCCCGGCGTGCGCGAGAACGAGTGCGTGGGCGTGGTGGCCAAGACGCTCTACGACCTCGGGTCGGAGTTCGTCGAAGGCGTCAACGCGATCTCCGGAGAGCGGTGCGCACCGCACCCCCATGTGTTCTCGGACCGCATCGTGCGCCCCGGGGACCCGGCGTTCTTCGACATCCTGCACAGCTACAACGGCTATCGCACGTGCTACTACCGCACGTTCGCCGTCGGCAGCGCCTCCTCCGCCCAACGCGACGCCTACACGCGGTGCCGGGAGTACATGGACGAGGCGATCAGTCTCGTACGACCCGGAGCGACGACCGCCGACATCGTGTCGGTGTGGCCGACGGCGCAGGAGTTCGGCTTCGCCGACGAGGAAGCGGCCTTCGCGCTGCAGTACGGCCACGGTGTCGGACTGTCGATCTGGGAGAAGCCGGTGTTCTCCCGACTGGTCTCCCTCGAACACCCGGAGGTCATCGAGGAAGGCATGGTGTTCGCGCTGGAGACCTACTGGCCGTCCAAGGACGGCTGGGGAGCGGCCCGGATCGAGGAGGAACTCGTGGTCACCGCCGACGGGTGCGAGGTGATCACCAAGTTTCCCGCGGAGGACCTCCTGGTCGCCGGGCAGCGCTATTTCACTGTCTCGGGACCGCTGCCGGCCGAGCGTGACTCGCAGTCCCACCTGAACACCTCGTCCCTGCGGTCGACGACCTGACGAGCGTGTCGAACCCCGCAGTGAGCCTGGTCCGGACGGCCCGCCATGTCACAACTGACTCTCCTGCCGTGTCTATCTCGTGAGGACCCGCCAACGGGCCCAGGAGTGCCATGGACGGAGAGTGGACTGTGATGCACCGACACGGGAGCGGCAAGGTTCAGGTGTTCCGGATCACCGGCGCCCGGACCGCGCTCGCGGAGGATGTACGCGGACGGCAGCGGCGGTATGTGATGGCGATGGCCGTCCGCACCCTCGCGGTGGTTCTCGCGATCGTGCTGTGGGACGTGGAGCGGTATGTCGCCGCGGCGGCGCTGGTGCTGGGCCTGTTGCTCCCGTACGTCGCCGTGGTGATCGCGAACGCGGGCCGGGAGCAGCCGCCCTCCCTGCCTGCGACGACCGTGGTCGCACCGTGGGATGCGGTGGTACCGGCCGCCCTGCCGGCGGGCACTTCCGCGGGACCGGCAGGCCGAGACGCGTCGGCCTTCCGTGAGGGCCGCGAACCGGGTCACGCCGCGCAGTAGGGCGTGTGCGCGGCGAGCAGGTGGGTGAGGTCCTCGAGGTCTCCGGTGCCGGCCGCGGTCCGGAACGCGACGACGAGGCGACGGTGCGACTCGGGGGAAACCGGCCGCACGCGGCCGCTCGTCAGACGGCCCTGCGCGCGCGAGACCAGGACCCGTGCGTTCGGCCCGCTGACCCGAAGCAGCCGCGCGAGCTCGGCGTAGGCGTAGCCGAAGGCCTTGCGCAGCACATAGGCGGCAAGGCCGTCCGGTGTCAGCCGCGACATGAGCAGGGCCAGAGCGTCCTCGATCGCCGCTGTCTGCTCGGCACGCAGTGAGGGATCCTGGGCGGCCCGGTCGTCGCGGTTGACCAGATGCGGCTCGGTCGGTGTCTCGTGGCGGTGTCGTGCGGACTGGACGACGTTGAGCGCGAGATGGGTCGTGGTCGTGGTGAGGTAGGCGGCCGGACTCTCGACCTTCGGGCGGTACGTGAGCTGCCAGCGCAGCCACACCTCCTGGAGCACGTCCTCGGCTCCCGCGACGTCTTGGAGGATCTGGTAGGCGATACGGAACAGCCGCCGCCGCTCGGCCAGATAGATGTCGAGGGCGTGGTCCAGGTCGTCATCGGTCGAGGACGGGCTTGCGACCGGGTGTTCGGTCGGTGTCGTGGCCTCCAGGGTTGGCGCGGACATCGGGCACTCCTTGTCGGTGGGCGGCGCCCCTTGAGGGCGATGGCTCCACCTTCGGATCGCGGCACTGCTCACCGCGCCCTTGGTGTCCGTGGTCGAGTCCGTGGGGACCCCGGGGGGCCACGGGGGCGCCCGGGGGGTCCACGGGGGTGTGCAGAGGGAGGGACGCCCCGGAGGGCCCCCGCAGCGGGGGCCGGCCCCGGGAGAAGAGGTGCCCGCGCCGGTCTTCAGCCGGCGTTCACGGTGCCGGCGCTTCCGGCGCCTGCGAGAGCGTCCGGCAACGAGCGACGTGAGGTGATCCCGAGCTTCGCGTACACCTTGCGCAAATGCCATTCCACGGTGTGCGGGCTGATGAACAGTTCCGCACCGATCTGCGCGTTCGTCATGCCCTCGGCGGCGAGCGTCGCGACCTGGGTCTCCTGGGGGGTGAGGGTGCTCGCGGGCGTGGCACTGCGCGTCCGGACGTGCTCGCCGGTGGCGATCAGTTCGCGGCGGGCCCGCTCGGCGAACGCGTGGGCCGGCATCGCGGCGAACATCTCGTGAGCCGTACGAAGGTGTTCGCGCGCCAGAGCGCGGTGGCGTCCGCGGCGCAGCCACTCGCCGTACAGCAGATGGCTGCGGGCGACCTCCACGGCGACACCGCCGCGGCCGAACTCCTCGATCGCGGTCCGGTACAACCGGTCGGCCTCGTCACCGTCGGTGAGCAGAGCCTGGCTGCGGGCGCTCGCGCCGCGGGCCCAGCCGGAATCGGCGGCTCGGGTCAGTTCGACGAGCCGGGCCAGTGAGGCGCGGGCCTGGTCGAGCTCGCCGCACCGGGCCGCGGCCTCGACGTGCTCGACGAGCGACAGGCCCGTGAAGTTGAACCCGTCGTGCTCGACGCCGGTGCGAGCGGCCACCATGGCCTCCTCGTAGCGGGCCAGGCCGTTGAACAGCACACCCTGGATGTAGCCCATGGCGCCCAGCAGGCCCGCCTCGCCCCGTTGCACGGCCCTCTTCGTGGCCTCTTCGATGAGGGCGGCCGCCACATCCGCCTCGCCCCGCCACGCGGCCAGGACGAGCGCCGCGTACTTGTGCGGGGCGTGGCCGGTCGCGGCGGCGATCGCGTCGGCCTCCTCGATCATCCGGTCCGCCTTGGCGAAGTCGCCGTAGTGGATGTGCACCCCGCCGGCGTAGATCAGCGCGGGCGGCAGCGTGCCGAGCGCCCCGATGTCGCGGGCCAGGCGCACCGCGCGACTCGACAGCGTGTCCCATGCGTGCAGGTCCCAGGCGTAGTGAATGAACGCTTCGAGCGCGACCGGAGCCAGCAGGAGCCACCGCACTGTCGCCTCGCGGGTGCCGAGCTCCTCGCGCGCGAGCGGCTCCAACGCGTCGCGCAGGGCCGGGACACCGGTCTCGTTGCCGTCGGTGAGGAGCGCCGCCACACCGTCCAGCAACAGGTCCGCGGCCAGGGAACCGGACGAGGGCGCACCGGATCCCCGGGCCGCGATCGCGGCGGCGCGGGCGCCCGTCGGGCCGTGCACCCGGCCCGCGAAGATGGTCGCGCTGATCGCTTCCAGGTACGTCTCCCGCGCCAGTGGGGATCCGGCCGCAGTGAACTGTGCGGCGGCTTCCAGGAGCAGGGGCGCCGCCTCGTCGCTGCGGCTGCGGGCGAAGAGGAGCCTGGCCCGCAGGCGCGCCAGGCGGGCGCGGTCCAGGGCGGTGAGGGGATACATCTCCGCCACGGCCGCCAGCTCCGAGGCGCGGTCGGGTGCGGCGGCCGAGAAGTGGGCCTCGGCCGCCGCAAGAGCCCGGCGGCCACGCGGCCAGGGGTCCGGCGTCACCTCGGTCGCGCGCTCCAGCAGTACCGCTTCGGCCGCGATGCCGCCGCGCCGACGCGCACGGTCGGCGGCCTGCTCCAGCCCCGCGGCCACGTCCTCGTCCGGCCCGTCGGCCGCCTGGGCGGCGTGCCAGGCGCGCCGGTCGGGGTCGAGGACCGGGTCCGTGGCCTCGGCCAGCGCCCGGTGCACCGCCCGGCGCTCCTCGGGCTCGGCTCCGTGGTAGACCGCCGACCGCACCAGCGGGTGCCGGAACCGTACGGACTCACCGAACTCGATCAGCCCGGCCGCCTTGGCCGGTGCGGCATCGGGCGTGACCTTGAGCGAGGCCGCCGCGCGGACCAGCAGACGCGCGTCGCCGACCGGCTCCGCCGCGGCGATCAGCAGCAGGGTCCGGGTCACCTCCGGCAGCGACACGAGCCGGCCGGCGAAGTCCTGTTCGACCCGGCTCGCGACCGGCCCCTGGACGCCCGGCGAACTCGACGCGTCCATGCCGTACGCCAGTTCGGCGGCGCTGCGGCCGCGGGAGAACTCGAGCAGCGCCAGCGGGTTGCCGTGCATCTCGGCCACGAACCGGTCCCGGACCCGCTGCTCCAGCCGGCCGCCGACGGTGGCCTCGAGGAGCTCACCGGCTGCCGCGCTGTCGAGACCGCCGATCCGCAGCTCCGGCAGACCGCCGAGCGCGGCCTGCCCCTCGGGGTCGCGTACCGCGAACACCATCGCGACCGCCTCCGCGAGCAGCCGCCGGGCCACGAACTCCAGGGTCTGCAGGGACACCTGGTCCAGCCACTGCGCGTCGTCGACGAGGACGAGCAGCGGCCGGGGCTCGGAGGCCCGGGTGAGCAGGGAGAGCACGGCGAGGCCGACCAGGAAACGGTCGGGCGGGTCCCCGGCCGCCATGCCGAACGCCACGCGCAGGGCGTCGCGTTGGGGCCCCGGGAGCTCTTCCAGCTCGTCCAGGAACGGCGCACACAGCTGGTGCAGGCTCGCGTAGGGCAGCTCCATGTCGGCCTCGATGCCGCGCGCCCGGGTCACGTTCAGCCCGGATGCCTGCGCGGCCACGTACTCCAGAAGCACCGACTTCCCGATGCCGGCCTCGCCGCGGAGCGCCAGGACCCGCGATGCGCCCTCGCGCAGGCCGACCAGCAGATCGTCGAGCGCCGCGCACTCGCGTTGCCGGCCGACCAGATCGGGAAGCGGGCTGGCGATCATGCGACGCGGCTCCTTGGCGGGATCCGGGGAGGAAAAAGCGTCCCTCGACGGTGTCGGAACGAGCCTTGCAACGATACCCAGCACACCCCGCCCGCGCTGTCCGGGAACGGTGGCGCACTCCACGCCGAAAAATCCCCGAAGACTGTCACAAACAGAGCCGCTGTCCGGTCGACCACTGCCCATGATCTCGTCGGTCCGCTGTCACAGGAGGTTCCATGTCGTCGCTCGGACACCAGGTGGCCACGTCCGTCCTCGTGGTGGGAACGGGTGGGTCGGGCCTGCGAGCGGCCATCGAGGTCGCCGAGGCCGGTGTCGCGGTCATCGCGGTGGCCAGACACACGGCCGACGGCGTCCACACGGCCGTGCCAGCCGGCGGTTTCGACGAGGCACCCGCTGCCGCCCACGCCCACGGCACATGGGAGCGGCACGCGGCCGACACCCTGCTGGAGGGCCGCCTGCTGGCCGACCCGCGCACCGCGGAGATCGTGGCCCGCCATGCCGCACAGGGATTCCACGACGTCGTGCGCTACGGCAGGCATGTCGACGGCCGGAGCGGCACCGCGTCGGCCGGCTCCACCGGTGTGGAGGTGCAGCGAGCGCTCCGCGCACGCGCGAAGCACCTCGCCATTCCCGTCCTGCCGAACCTTTACGTCACCCGGCTGCTGGTCGACGACGGCACGGTGTTCGGTGCCTACGGATTCGATCTCGTCGACGGCTCGCGCTGTCTCGTGCACGCCGACTCCGTGATCCTCGCGACCGGCGGACACACCCGCATCTGGCGGCACACCTCCTCTCGTCGCCACGAGAACACCGGCGACTCCTTCCGCCTCGCCGTCGAGGCCGGTGCCCGGGTGTGCGACCCCGAGCTGGTGCAGTTCCACCCCTTCGGCCTGATCAAGCCGGAGAACGCGGCCGGCATGCTGGTGAGCGAGGCGGCGCACCGTGAGGGCGGGGTGCTGCTCAACAACCTCGGCGAGCGGTTCATGACGCGCTACGACGCCGAACAGCCGGACCTCCCCAGTCGCGACAGAGCGGCGCTCGCGTCGTACACCGAGATCAAGGAGGGCCGCGGCAGTCAGGCAGGCGGCGTATGGCTCGACCTGTCCCACCTGCCGCCCGAGACGATCCTGACGCGGCTGCCGCGCGTGCACCAGACCCTGCTGAACGTGCAGATGCTCGACATCACTCAAGACCCCGTCGAGGTCGTGCCAACGGCCCAGTACAGCCTGGGCGGTGTCCGCGTCCGGCCCGAGGACCACGGCACCGACGTCAACGGGCTCTTCGTGATCGGGGAGGCGGCGAGCGGTCTGCACGGCGCGAGCCGTCTGGAGGCGAACTCGCTGCTGGAGCTGCTTGTCCACGGCCGTCTCGCCGGTCGTGCCGCAGCGGAGTACTCGGCCGGGCTCACCGCTCAGCGACGGTCGCCCGCGGCGGTCCGTGCCGCGGAGGGGGAGGTGAACGGGCTTCTGTCCGCCGACGGCGGCCAGAGCGTCCATGGGCTGCAGCGGTCGGTGCGTCATCTGATGACGGAGTACGCCGGTGTCGTCCGGGACGAGGCCGGGCTCACAGCCGGGCTGCGCGAACTCGACGAGATCGAGGCCCGCATGGCGGACGCGAGCGTGCACGTCGACATCGGCGGTTTCCAGGAACTCGCGTACGCCTACGACCTCAGGGCCGGCGTCCTCGCCGCCCGCGCGACGCTGGCATGCGCGCTGGAGCGACGGGAGTCGCGCGGCTGCCACAACCGGTCCGATCACCCCGGTGTCGACCCGGACCTGACGGTGAACCTGGTGTGGTCCCCGTCGACCGGGGTGCGTCGCGAACCCGTGCCGCCCATTCCCACCGACATCGCCGAGTTGATGAACGAGGCGGCAGCCGACGAACGGCAGCGCGAGTAGGGGCCGTTGGCGCATCGTCACCGCCCGCCCTTGATCCCCGGCGGGCCGGTCGTACGATCGGGCGCAGGACCTGCCCGGCACCCGAGCGAGGATGACACATGGCCTTGGAAGCAGATGAGTTCGCCATCTCCGGCGATCAAGAACTGCTCCACGAGGAGTTGTACCGGTCGGCGCTCGACAGTGCCCGACTGGCCCGCTCCCTGGCGCCGGTCACCGAGGAGCAGCGAGCTCTCGCCGGTGACCTGGTCCGCAGGCTCGTCGACGACGGACTGCTGCGCACCGGGGTGCCGCGCTCGGTGGGCGGTGCGATGGCATCGCCCTCGGTGATGCTGCGCTGCGCGGAGACGATCGCACGAGGTGACGCCTCCGCCGGCTGGTGCGTGTCCATCGCGATGACGTCGAGTCTCCTGGGCGCCTATCTGCCGTCGAAGGGCACCGAGGAGGTGTTCGGCGACCCGCGGTCCGTCGCTTCGGGCGTGTGGGCGCCCACCGCCCGGGCCCGGACCGTGCAGGGCGGTGTCAACGTGTCGGGCCGCTGGGCGTTCTGCAGTGGCATCTCCCACGCCGACTGGTTGTTCGCGGGGTGCCTGCTGGACCCCGGCGAGGAGCAGCCGGGTTCGCCCGTCATGCGGGTGGTCGCGCTCCCCAAGGAAGAGCTGGAGATTCTCGACACCTGGCACACGGGCGGCCTGCGCGGCACGGCCAGTCACGACGCCGTCGCAGACGAGGTGTTCGTGCCCGGCCACCGCGTCCTGTCGCTCGTCCAGGGGCCCCCGGCCGACGCCGAACCGCTCCACCGGTTCCCCGCCATCGCCTTCTTCGCCCTGTCGGTCGCTGCCGCCGCGCTCGGCAACGCCCGCGGAGCCATCGACGACCTGACTGCACTGGCAGGGGACAAGAACGCCCGTGGATCGAGCCGCGGCCTGGCCGAGCGGTCCGCCGCACAGATCGCCGTGGCCCAGGCGGAAGCATCCCTGCGGGCCGCCCGCCTGCTGTACTACCAAGCGGTCGAGGACGCCTGGCAGGCTGCGCAGTCGCGCGAACCGGTGCCGCAGCACCTGCGGGTCGGACTGCGTCTGGCCGGGACGCACGCGGCACGCGTCGCCACGGAGGTGACCGACGCGATGTACGAACTTGGCGGCGGCGCGGCCGTCTACGAGACCTCCCCCCTCCAACGCCGGTTCCGAGACGCACACACCATGACGGCACACATCCAGCTGAAGCCGAGCATGTACAAGGCCGCGGGGGCCTACCTGCTCGGGCAGCCGGTACCGGACCAGGACCTGTGACGCGCCCAGCGGTGCACCGCACCGGAGGCCGGCTCCTCACCGCCCTTGCACGGCCCACAGCGACGAGGTGACCGCTCCCCGGAGGGTCTTGGCGTGGAGGGATTCCATGCCGAGGTGGAGGGCGGTGGCGCAGTGGGCGTAGGCGGCCTCGATGGGGAGGTAGTAGACGAGGTTGAAGTACTCGTGCGCGGCGCGCAGGCGTGCGTAGTCGTAGCCGGTGGCGCGAAGCCAGACGGTCCCCGCGTGGTGGTAGTAGAGGCTGAAGGCGACCATGCGGTCGTCCGCGTACGCGGCGAGGACGGTGCCGGTGTCGGCCATGCCGGCGGCCTGGTCGCGCAGCAGGCCGGCCATGGCGGCCGGGTCCGCCGAGTGGCCGTGGCGTTCCTGGAGTTGGGCGAGCAGCGCCCCGGCGGTGCCGGCGCACTCGGAGAGGCGGAGGGTGCGCAGTTCGTACCCGGCTTCGGCGAAGGCGCGGCGTTCGCGGCGGATGCTGACGCGTCGCTTGGACGGCAGACCGGCGAGATAGTCGTCGAAGGTGCTGCCGGGCAGCGGGATACGGGCGTCCTGCGACAGCCGTACGGGCCGGGTGCCGCAGGCCGCCGCGAGTTCGGCGGCCTCCGTGTCGGTGACGTAGAGCCACCACGGCTGTGCGGCCCGGGCGGAGGCGAGGGATCCGGCCGCGGTGACGAGGTGACTCAGTGCCTCGCGGCGGCGGGCGGGGGCGAGGCGGGGGTGGAGGAGAGGGGCGTTGAGGTAGCCGCGGCGGGCTCCCGCGAGCAGGGTCCTGGCCGGGGTGCGGCCGGGGACGATCTCGTGCACGCGGTAGAGGGAGTTGGGCTCGGTGTCCACCACGTACAGCGGTACGGCGGCGATGAGGTGGCCGCCGTCGTGGACCACGGCGTAGTGCACCTCAGCGGTGGGGTCCTGCTGCTGGGCGGCGAGCCACTGGTGGGAGAGGTACAGGCCGGCAGGGGAGGCGAGGGCGTCCCACTCGGCGGCGGGGATGTCCAGGATGTCGTCGACGAGGGTGAGGATCACGGCGCAGGCTCCTCCGGGCCGTAGGTGTCGGGGCGGGCAGGTGCTGCGAGGGCGCGGGTCAGGAGGGCTGCCGTCAGGCTGAGGACCGCCAGGAGCAGCCAAGGGAGAAGGGGTTCCCGGCCCAGGAGTGAGGTGAGGACGACGGGTGCCGCCGCGCCGCCGACGGACCAGGAGAGTTGGAAGGCGGCCTGGTGACGGCCGCCTGCCTGGGCGGGGGCCAGGGTGACGGAGAGTTCGTTCAGCGCGGGGGAGTTGAGGATCTCCGAAAGGGTGAAGAGCAGCATGGCCGTCACCAGGAGGGTGGCCGCGATCCAGGTCGGCGCGCGATGCCAGGCCAGGGGAGCGGCGAACAGGGCGAAGGAGAAGGCCGCGACGAGGAAGCCGGCCGCGATCGCTCGCTGCGGGCGATGACGGGCCGAGCGGCGGGTGAGGGCCGGAGTGAGAGTGGCGACCGCGGCCGTGTTGACGACCAGGAGGGCGCCGGGGAGCCAGGTGCCCGCGCGCAGGATGTCGGTGACGTATACGGCGAGCAGGACCGGAGGCACCATCTGCGCGAGGACGAACGCGAGGTTGGCCGCGACCAGTAGAAGGTAGCGGCCGTCGCGGAGAACGGACGCCCAGCTCGACCGCCGGACCGGCGTGGCGGCGTCCTTCGGTGGGCCGGGTACATCCGGTGGGCTGGGACTTCTGGCGGGTTTCCAGGTACTTCTGGCGGGTTTCCAGGTGAGGAACAGCACCGCCGCGCACAGGAACGTGCCCGCGTTCGCGGCGATGAAGACGTGCAGGCTTCCGGGGCCGAACAGGGCCAGCGCCACGGCGGACACAGCGGCTCCCGCGCCGATGCCGACGTTGCGCAGGGAGGAGATGAACCCGAACCACAGGCGTTCCTCACCGGGCGCGGCGGCCAGCGGCACCAGCATGCGGGCGGCCGTCCAGTACAGATTGATCCCGGCCTGTACGACGAGGTAGGCGAGGCTGATCTGCCACGCGGAGCGGATCACGAGGAACAGGGTGAACCCCGCGGCGCAGACGAGGTTCGCGGTGGCCACGACCGCTTTCGGTCCGTGGCGGTCCAGCAGGATCGCGCCGAGCGCGGGGGCGGGCAGCGCGAGGAGGTTTCCGAGGGTGAGCGCCGCACCGATGTCGGCGAGGGGGAGGCGGGTGGTGTGGGCGAGGTAGACGACGGTGAAGGCGAACAGGAGCCCGGTGCCGAGGCTGTCCACCGCGTGCGCGGCGACGAAGCGGCCGGCTCCGGTGAGGTCGGGCAGACCGGCCCTGGTGCGCAGGTCGCGGGGAGGGGCGGGGGCCTGCCGGGCACCGTGCCGGTCGCTGCCCGGCAGACCTCGGACGATGCGACGGCGTGTCGACCGTCGGCCGGCGGGGAGGCTCACCGGTCCGTGGGGGTCAGGAGGCGGCGGATCTTGTCGAGCATGGAGGGTGCCATGAAGCCGGTCTGCGCGCTCAGTTCGGTCAGGTCCTTCACCGCGCGCCGCTCGTCGCCCGGTTCCACGGTGAAGGTGAGGATCCCTCCGTGGTCGTGGCCGTCGATGACCAGGTCGTGGCAGGTGACGAGGTCGATGCGGCTGCGGAGTTCGGTGAGCAAGCCGGGGGTGGGGTTGGCGGTGAGGCACTCGATCGCGAAGCGTTCGGCGGGGGCTTCGGTCCGGGTCGGCCAGGTGCCGGCGAGGATGTCGAGGAGCGCGGCGAAGGTGTTGAGTCCGCCGGCGGCGATGGACAGGGTGGTGGCGCCGCCGATACGGGGGTTGATCTCCAGGACGTGGTAGACGCCGTCGGCGTGGATCATGTCGACGTTGACGGACCCCTCGACGCCGAGCGCCGCGCACAGCCGGACCAGGCGCTGCGCGGTGGCCCGGAAGTCGTCGCGCGGGGCCGGGGAGACGTGACGCAGGTCGTCGAAGGTGAACCTGGGAGGGCCTCCGGCGGTGCCCGTCCAGATGAGCGGCTGGACGGTGTAGTGGCCGCCGGCACCGACGATGTCGACGGAGCAGAGCCGTCCGGCGACGCACTTCTCCAGGACGGCATGTGCCGCGGGCGGGTCGGCCAGGTAGGCGTTCAGGGCGTCCGGGTCCGGGATGAAGCGGATGCCCATGCTGGTGGAGTCCCACAGCGGCTTGGCCAGGAGGGGGAAGCCGATGTCCCGGGCGGCGAGACGGACGGCGTCGGGGTAGGCCGGGACGGGCAGCGCACGGTCGTTGAGGAGGTCGCTGTCGACCAGGACGGCGGGCGGGGTGGTCAGGCCGTGTGCGGTCAGGGCGCGCTTGGTCTCCCACTTGTCGCACAGGACGCGGGTGGCGGCGAGGGGAGTCATGATCGTGCGGATGCCGAGTGCTTCGAGCCTGGTCTTGACGACGGCGTCGCGCAGGGCGTTCTCGTCCGGCAGGGAGATGGACACGGCGGCGTCGGCTCCCCACGCGCGCACGCGGTCCACGAACTCGTCGGGGGTCGCGGCCGGGTCGAGCCGCTCGCTCGTCCCCGGGAAGAGATCGGGTCCGCAGTCGTCACGATGGGTGTGGAACAGGCGGGCCTGCGCTCCGAGTTCGGCCAGGGCGGGGGAGATGCCGTGGATGTAGGGGTCGGCCCGCCTGATGTCCGCGGACCTGAGGAAGGCGATGCGCTGCATGTCAGCTCACCTCGATGCGGGTGTGGGCGAGTACGCGGTCGGCGTCGGCGTTGACCTGGGCGGGTGTGGGGGCGGTCAGCAGCAGATGGCCGACGCGGGCGGAGTTGTCGCGGGCACTGCCCACCAGGTCGCCGGGTGCGCTGGAGATGTGCCGGTCGACGAGACCGGCGTGTGCGCCACGCACGGTCACCCCTTGGAAGGTGCCGGCACGCGGCGGGGTGAGGAACCGGATCGCGCACGCTCCCTCCCGCGGGGCGGGGACGTCCGGCTTCTCGTCGAGGACGGCCTGCAGATAGGCGCGGGCTTCGTCGATGCCCGAGGCACGGCGCACGACCTCCACGAGATGGTCTCCGGGCAGACGGGCACCCACCTCGATGACGACGGGGCCCGCCTCGGGCGACACCTTGAGTTCGGTGTGGGCGACGCCGTTGCGGATGCCGAGTGCCCCCAGGGCCAGTTCGGTGGCCGCGCGCAGGTCGTGAAGGTCGGCGGGCGGCAGAGCGGCGGGACAGGTGTGACCGATCTCGGCCCGGTGAGCGCCCTCGGTGGTGTGCTTCTCGACCAAGGGCAGATGGAAGCAGTCGCCGCGCCGGACCACCGTGTCGAGGCTGAACTCCGGCCCGGAGACGTACTCCTGGATGACGACACGCGGGTCCATGCGCAGTCCGTGCGGGGCGGCGATCGGCCAGGACCGGGCATGTCGTACGGCCGCGTCGAGGTCCGCCGGGCCTTCGACCACGCTGACGCCCCAGGAGCCGCCCTGCTCGGCCGGTTTGACGACCACCGGGAACTTGATGCCGGCGCGGTCGAGGGCACGCGCCGCCTGCTCCGGGTCGTGGACGACGACCGTGCGCGGCGCCGGGACCCCGCCTGCGGAGAAGGCCTTGGCCATCTCCGCCTTGTTGCGGCATGCCCGGGCGCGTTGCGGGTCGTTGCCGGGCAGGCCCAGGCGGCGGGCGAGGTGGGCGACGAGTGGGGTGAAGAACTCCCAGCAGCCGGCCACCGCGTCGATCCCGGTGGCCTCGGCGAAGGCGGCCATGTCCGTCAACGCCCGGTCGGGATCGGTGAGATCGGTGAACACCGTGCCGTGGATCTGCTCGCGCAGGGCGGCCGGGTAGCTCTCGTAGACGTCCTCGTGCGTGGCGACGAAGACGTGCGCCCCGAGCCGGCGGGCGGCATCCAGCACGTAGGGGCCCGAGTTTGCGAGTGCTTCGATCAGCAGGATCTTCTTCACGCAGCGCAGTAGACCGCACCCGCCGGGACGGGGCCATGAACGTAACCACCAGACCAGGGCGGCGATTCGGCGATCAGGCTTGTAGGAAGCTCCAATCACCGGCCGCGGCCGGGATCGTAGGGGCATGGCCTTTGCGGAAGCGACCGCTCCGGTGAAGTTCGGGTCATCGCACAGCAGGTGGTGCCCGGAACAGTGCGAGGTTTCGTGGGTATCGGGCCTGGGGTCCTGGCACCGGTCGCGGATTGACTCTCGGACGACCCAACCGGCACAAGAGTTTCGAGAGGGGAACCATCGCGTGACCGGCCACCACGCCGCACAGCTGATCGAGTACATCCGGCAGGGCGTCATCCCGCCGTACAACTACTCCTACCCGTCACGGTCCACCTACCGTCCGCTGGACGGCCGTTGGACCATCGAGGACGCCTGGAACCAGGACCTGGACATCCACCAGGTGCCCGAGCTCAACCTGTATCTGCACGTGCCGTTCTGCCGCTACAAGTGCGGCTTCTGCAACCTGTACACCGTCATCAGCGAGGACGGGGACGTCTACACGGCCTACGTGGACGCGCTGTGCACCCAGTTGCGCGATCACGCCGACATCATCCGGGCCCGGAGGCTGCGCACCGTCTACATCGGCGGCGGCACCCCGAGCCTGCTGTCCCTGCGCCACTTCGAGCAGCTGTTCAGCACGCTGGACGAGGTGTATCCCAACTGGCGCTCGACCGTGGAGGAAGTGGCGATCGAGGCCACACCGGACTCGATCGTCAACGAACCCACCACCCTCGAGGGCCTGTTGGGCTTCGGCCTGACCCGGGCCAACATCGGGATCCAGTCGCTCGTGCCGAAGGAGATCCGCGAGGCAGGGCGCGGCCAGGCGGGCGAACACGTCATCCGCAAGGCCATCGAGATCGTGCAGGACATGGGCCTGCCGGATCTGTCGACCGACCTCATCATGGGCTTCGCCGGCCAGACCGACGAGACCTGGCGCACGTCCGTCGACGAACTCGCCGCACTCGGCCCGTCCACGATCAGCACCTACTTCCTGACCGTGCGCCCGGACGCCTGGTTCTCCCGGACCGGCGCCTACCAGTACGCCCAGTCCCCGAACCTGTACGAGCGCTACGACTACGCCCGCCAGGTCTTCACCGACCACGGCTACGTCCAGGAGGGCTCCGTCCGCTACAAGAAGCTCGGCCGCGGCGGATACAGGCAGAAGGTGCTCACCTTCCACGGTGTGCCGCTGCTCGGACTCGGCGTCGGCGCCCGCTCCTACACCGGCGTCCTCGACTACATGGTGGGCTCCGTCAAACCGTCGATGGCCGAGGTCGCCGACTACATCAGCAAGGCGAACGCCCACCAACTGCAGCCCGTCAGCGGCTTCGTCCTCGACCCCGAGGAGATCATCCGCAAGCGTCTCGTCCTGGACACCTTCGACCTGGACCTCGCCGAGCTGGACCGCTTCGGCTACCAGGACAAGGCCCATCTGTTCGAGCCGATCCTGAACGCCGCAGAGGAGACCGGACTCCTGCGCCGCCTCGGCCGCCGGGTCCAGCTCACCGCGACCGGGTTCAAGTACCGCGACATCCTGTCCTGGATGTTCTTCTCCGACACCGTCGTGCGTCTCGACCGCGAGTACTACGAGGCCCTGCATGCCGGGAACCGGCGCGCCCGCAAGCACATGGGCACACCGATCGGCATCTCCGGCATCCGCACCGCGCGAGCGTCCTCGTGACCGACCTGCTCATCGCGGCGGGTGGCGGCGGTGACCCGATCGGTACCGCCCTCGTCCACGCGGGCCGTCGCGCCGCAGCCGACGCCGTCGTACTCACCTACGGCTGGGAGCGCCCGAGCGTGGATCCCCTGCCCGGCCCCCTCGCCGGACACGACTTCACCGGCCTCGAACACGGCACCCTGCCGGTGCCGGTCATCACCACCGACACGCAGCCGGTCGCGCCCCGTGGCTCCACCCTGCCCCGGCTCGCCGGTCACCTGCCGGCGAAGCTCGCGCTGCTCGACCCCCACAAGGGCGTCGAAGACCTCGCCGGTCAGATCGAGCGCACCGCCCACGCCCTCGGCACCGACCACATCAGCGTGGTGGACATGGGCGGCGACATCCTGGCCCACGGCGACGAACCCACGCTCGCCAGCCCCCTGCTCGACGCGCTCGTCCTCGCGGCCTGCCATCTGGCGAACGTCGACACCACCGTCCACGTCGCCGGGCCGGGCCTGGACGGGGAGATACCCGAGACCACGCTGCTGCCCCGCCTCACCGGCAACGGCGCCGCTCTCGGTCCGGCCCTCCCACCCTGGACGGCGGACGTCCTGCGCTGGCATCCCTCGGAAGCCAGCACCCTGCTCGCCGCAGCCGTCACCGGGCTGCGCGGCCCCTGCCTCACCAGATCCGGACCACTCCCACTCACCGACCACAGCAGCCGGGTCTGGAACCTGCCCCTCGCCAAGGCCCTGGACCACAACCCCCTGGCCCAGGGCCTGGCGGAATCCTGCCCCGACTCCCTGGCGGGCGCGCGGGACATCAGCCTCAAGCTGTACGGCTTCGACGAGGTCGAGCGCGAACACCGCCAGTCCCGACGACGCCCCACCACACGCGCCCGCATCGACGCCGCCACCTTCCTCGACGAACTCGACACCTGGCTCCACGCCCAACGCGCCACCAACCACACCACCCACTACGCGACCGTACGCTGCGTCGTGGAATCCCTGGGCTACGACTGGAGGTTGACCGAGCAGGTGCGCGCTGCGCTGGCCCGACACCGCCCCGAAGTGGACGCGTTCCCACTGGTGGCGCTGGCAGACTGACGGATCTGCAGGGGGAACGGGGACGGTGCCTGAGAAGAGGGCCGCCCCGCCCGGCCGCCATGCACCACTGACGCCCCCGGCCCTGGCCTGCGGCGGCCCTGAGGACCAGCACCGTAGAAACCTCTGGCTCGAGTGGTAGGCCTACGGACACCGGTCCAAGAGCCCCACCTGGGACATACGCTCACGAGCGCGACCTCTGGTCGGATCGATGAGGGTGTTTTCGGCCCCGTCACGCCGGATACGCATGCGTCTGCGTAGCCTTCACCGTCGCCCACACCGTAGCCCCGGCGCGCAGGTCGAGTTCGGCCGCGGCGATTGTGGTGAGGTCGGCGGTCAGGGGGAGGTCGCCGGTGAGGGCGACGCGGATCTGGTCGCTGTGGGTCTCCATGCCGGCGACCTCGCAGCGCCAGAGGTTGCGGGCGCTGGCGCCGGTGGGCCGGGCGCGATGGACGGTGACCGCGCTCGGCGGGAAGGCGACGAAGACCGGACCGGTGAGGTCCTCCTCGGTCGTGATCCCGGCGCCCCCGTCGAGCCGGACGGTGTGCCCTTCGGCCTCACCCCGGTAGAGGTTCAGCCCGACCAGGTGCGCGATGTAGTCCGTGCGCGGATGGCGCGCGATGTGCGCCGGGGTGCCCTCCTGGACGATGTGACCGTCCTCGATGACGACCAGGTGGTCGGCCAGGACCATCGCGTCGAGTGGATCGTGCGTGACAAGGACCGCGACCGCCTCGAAGTCGGCCAGGTGGCGGCGGAGTTGGGCGCGGATGTCGAGGCGGGTGCGGGCGTCGAGGGCCGCGAGGGGTTCGTCGAGGAGCAGCAGCCGGGGGTTGGTGGCCAGGGCGCGGGCGAGGGCGACTCGCTGGGCCTGGCCGCCGGACAGCCGGCGGGGCTTGGCCCCGGCGTGGGCGGCGAGGCCCATGCGCTCCAGCCATACGGCGGCCTGGGCGCGGGCCTGTGCCTTCGTGGCACCGTGGCAGCGCGGCCCGAAGGCCACGTTGTCGAGCGCGGTGAGGTGAGGGAAGAGCAGGTAGTCCTGGAAGACGACACCGACAGGCCGGGACTCGGGCGGCGTACGGTCCAACTGCGCGCCGTCCAGGCGGAGATGGCCGCCGGAGAGCGGGACGAGACCGGCGAGGGCACGCAGTGCGGTCGTCTTGCCCGCGCCGTTGGGTCCGAGGAGGGCGACCACGTCCCCGGGCGCCGCGGTGAGCGCGACATCGAGCCGGAAGGAGCCACGCTCGACCACGAGCCGCGAGTCGAGCCCGTCACCGGTAGGCGTGGCGAGGTCGACGGCGTTCTTCTCGGTGTGGGTCATGAGGCGGTCATCCGGTGTCGGTCATGAGGCGGTCATCCAGCGGTCGCGCAATCCTGCCAGTACGGCGATCGACACGGCGAGCAGGACCAGGCTGAGGGCGATCGCCGATTCGGGGTCGTTCTGGAGGGCGAGGTACACGGCGAGGGGCATGGTCTGGGTACGGCCCGGGAAATTGCCGGCGAAGGTGATGGTCGCCCCGAACTCGCCGAGCGCCCGCGCCCACGCCAGGACGGCCCCGGCAGCGATGCCTGGCGCGATCAGCGGCAGCGTGACCCGGCGGAACGCGGTGAAGCGGGACGCACCGAGCGTCGTGGCCGCCTCCTCGTAGCGCGGGTCGGCGGCCCGCAGGGTGCCCTCCACACTGATCACGAGGAACGGCATCGCCACGAAGGCCTCGGCGACCACGACCCCCGCCGTGGTGAACGGCAGGGTGATCCCGAACCACGCGTCCAACGACTTCCCGACGACCCCGTTGCGGCCGAGCGCCATCAGCAGCGCCACACCGCCCACCACGGGCGGCAGCACGAGCGGCAGGGTGACCAGGGCCCGTACGAGACCACGCCCCGGGAACTCGACCCGGGCCAGCAGCCAGGCCAGCGGCACCCCCAGCACCAGGCACACCGCGGTCGCCGCCGTCGCGCACACGAGGGACAACCGGAGCGCCTGCCACACCTCGGAGCTGGTCAGCAGATCCGGCATGCTGCGCCACGGGGCCCTGATCAGCAGGGCGACGAGCGGCAGGACCAGGAACGCCAGGGCGAGCAGCGCGGGCAGCAGGAGGGGCAGCGGGGCGCCCCCGCGGACGCCCCTGGGGGCGCGGCGGGGCCGCGGACCACCGGTCAGGGTGTCCGCGGCCTCGGCCCGGTCCTTGAGGGGAGCATTCACGGCTTGAGGAAACCGGCCTCGTTGAGGACCTTCTGGCCCGCGTCGGACTGTACGAATGCGATGAACGCCTTGGCCGCCTCGGCGTTGGGGGCGTTCTTGAGAAGGGCGATCGGATAGTCGTTGATGGCGTCGGCCGACTCGGGGAAGTCCACGCCCTCGACCTTGTCACCCGCGGCCTTCACGTCGGTCTTGTAGACGACGGCCGCGTCGGCCTCCTTCAGCACCACCTTGTTGAGAGCCGCCTTGACGTCCTCCTCGTAGGAGACCGGGGTCAGCTTCAGCTTGCTGGCGTCCAGGGCCTTCTGGGCGGCGGCGCCGCAGGGCACCGTCTTGTCGCACAACACGACCTTGAGGTCCTTGTTCGTGAGGGCCTTCAGAGAGGAGACCTTGTCCGGGTTGCCGGGCAGGGTGGCGATCTCCAGCTGGTTGCGGACGAAGGTGGCCGGCGCGGTGGCGTTGTCCTTCTTGTCCGTCACGATCTTCATCGTCTTCGGGCTGGCGGAGGCGAAGACGTCGGCCGGGGCGCCGCCGGTGATCTGCGCGGCCAGGGTGTCGCTGCCGCCGAAGCTGAAGGTGACGTGCGTACCCGGGTGGGCCTTCTCGAACTGTTTGCCCAGGGTCGTGAAGCTCTCCTTGAGCGAGGCCGCCGCGAACACGGTCACCGTGCCCGACAGCTTCGGCGACGACGCCGACGAGGCGGAGGAGCCGGACTTCGTGGAGCCGGAGTCCGAATCGGAGGAGGAGCAGGCGCTCAGAGTCAGCAACGCGACGGCACCCACACCGGTCACCTGCAGCATCCGGCGGGTCCGGCGCGCTGAACGGGTCATCACAGATCCACTCCCTCAAGGTCCTGACGCATGTGCTGATGATACTTCCGCAGATGCGAGGTGAAAGTCATCTGTCACATCGCATGAGCCGCATCATGTGCCTATGAGCATGGCATGTGCGTTCGTACGGGGCCGAGCGCACGGTCACCGGGCCTGCGACCGAGTTGTTCGGGTGCGCGCGCAGATTTCTCGAACTTGAGGCGCCAATCCAACTCTTTGTGACGAAAGGGCATTTCGTGCGCGTTTCGCCGCTGTTGGTGTCGACAGGATGTGGCCGGGCTGCTGCCGCCGCGTCGGACCGTGACGTGCGGTGTGCTCTCTCATCGTTCTGTACTTTTTCAAGCAAGGGATTTGTGACCTTGAACAGCTTTGTCTCGCGCCCGTCGGTCTCCGCTCGTGGATGGGCCGCCTTGCTTGTGGTCGGCGTTCTCGCCGCCGCACCGGCCGCAGTGGGGACTGCGGCTTCCGCCCGCACCGGCGACCTCGACAAGGGCAGCGCCGACGCGGCCGTCCTGCGGACCAGCCTGGATGTCGCCCGCCTCGACGGGCTCGGACCGCTGCCGCTGCGCACCACGCTCAACGAGGTCCACGCGCCCGCGACGGCCGAGAAGAAGGCGCTCGACGTCAGGCTCGACGCCGTCGAGGGCGGTAAGCCGGTCAGCGTGCTCCGGGCGGATGTCGCCACGGCCAGGGCCGAGGTCGCGCACCACACGGCCAAGGCGCACACGCACCTCGTCCACGCCCGCGTCCACGTCCCGGGCGTGCCGCTGCTCGCCCTGGTGGAGGTCGAGGAGGTGACCTCCACCGCGGTCTGCAAGGCCGGCGAGAAGCCCTTCGCCACGTCGGCGATCCCCGGCCCGGTCACCGTGCTGGGCAAGCGGATCCCGCTCGCGGTCAACGCCACCCGGACCGTGGAGGCACCCGGAGTCGGCACGGTGCAGCTCGCCCTGTCCCGCACGGAGACGACCAGCCACAGCGCCGCCGCGACCGCGCTTGAACTGCACGTTTCCGTCGACCCGTTGAAGCTGGGCGTCGCGGCCGTCGAGGGAACGGTCACGCTGGCCGACGCGCACTGCACCACTGCGGCAGCAGGCGCGTCTCCTGCCGCGGAGCCGTCCGCCGCGGCAGGACCGGTCGGCAACGACGCCCACCCGCAGTCGGCCGCCGAGGACAGCGAGGCCGATCTCGCGGAGACCGGCAGCACCACGCTCACGCCGTACCTCGCGGGCGCTGCCGCCGTCTTCGTCCTCGCCGGAGGAGGCAGCCTGGCGCTGGCCCGCGCCCGCAGCAACAGGCGGCAGTGAGCCGCAGCCGGCAGCCACGCCGGGTTCGACACTGAAGGACGGGCAGTGGTGCTCCGCCGAGAGGGCGGCACCACTGCCCTTCGGTTTACCTGGTTTTGTCATGTCCCTGGACAGGGTCGGACTACTCGTGCTGTCATGCCAACTGCCGTTCCTTACAACGTTGTACAAGGCGAACGCAGAAGCCTCCGCCCTCGGTGAACGCCTTAGAGGACAACGTTGTCCAAGCCTGCAACCGGATCGTGCCCCACCTCACGACAGGAGAAGCGGTATGCCCCTCGCCCGACGCCACTTCTTGCAGACCGGATGCCTCGCCGTCGGCTCCCTCGCGATCGGCGCCGCACTCCCGGCCGCCCCGGCTGCCGCCGCGACAAACGGCCTCGCTGCCGACGCCCTCACCCGGCTGCCTCCCGGCAGCATCACCCCGCGTGGCTGGCTGGCCGGTCAACTGCGCCTGCAACTCGCCGGACTGTGCGGCCGCTACGCCGAGCGCTCACACTTCCTCGACGCCACGACCAGCGGCTGGGTGAGCCCCGACCGCGACGGCTGGGAGGAACTCCCTTACTGGCTGCGGGGATACGTCCCCCTCGCCATCGCCACCAACGACGCCGGCGCCCTCGACCAGGCCCGCCGCTGGATCGACGCGATCCTCGCCACGCAGATGGACGACGGCTTCTTCGGCCCCCGGGCCCTGCGTACCTCACTGAACGGCGGCCCCGACTTCTGGCCCTTCCTGCCACTGGTCCAGGCGCTGCGCACATACGAGGAATACACGGGGGATCAGCGCATCGTGCCCTTCCTCGTCCGGTTCCTCCGCTTCATGAACGCCCAGGGGCGCGGCGCGTTCGACACGAGCTGGGTGGCGCTGCGCTGGGGTGACGGCATGGACATCGCCGTGTGGTTGTACCGCCGCACGGGCGAGGCGTTCCTGCTCGACCTCGTCGACAAGATGCACGCGTGGGGCGCCGACTGGACCGGGCCCCTGCCGACTCCGCACAACGTCAACATCGCCCAGGGCTTCCGCGAACCGGCGCAGTACGCCCTGCGCACCGGCTCCGCCGACCTGACCCGCGCCACCTACCGGACGTACGACCAAGTCCTGGGCGGCTACGGCCAGTTCCCTGGGGGCGGGATCGCCGGTGACGAGAACATCAGACCCGGCTTCGGCGACCCGCGGCAGGGGTTCGAGACCTGCGGCATCGTCGAGTTCATGGCCAGCCACGAACTGCTGACCCGGATCACCGGCGACCCCGTATGGGCGGACCGCTGCGAGGACCTGGCGTTCAACATGCTGCCCGCCTCCCTCGATCCCGACGGCAAGGGCGTGCACTACATCACCAGCGCCAACAGCGTGGACCTCGACAACGTCCGCAAGACCCAGGGCCAGTTCCAGAACGGCTTCGCCATGCAGTCGTACCAGCCGGGCGTCGACCAGTACCGCTGCTGCCCCCACAACTACGGCATGGGCTGGCCCTACTTCAGCGAGGAGTTGTGGCTGGCCACCCCGGACGGCGGGCTCGCCGCGGCGATGTACGCACCGAATCGTGTCCGCGCCACCGTCGCCGGCGGCACGACCATCACCGTCACCGAGGACACCGACTACCCGTTCGACGAGACCGTCACCCTGACCCTGTCCACGCCGCAACCGGTCGCATTTCCCTTGCTGTTGCGAGTGCCGGGCTGGTGCACGGGCCCGCGGCTCCGCGTCAACGGGCAGCCGGTCGCGGCACAGGACGGACCCGCGTTCGTACGGGTGGAGCGGACCTGGAAGGACGGCGACCGCGTCACCCTCACCCTTCCGCAACGCACCACCGTCCGCACCTGGTCCGGCAACCACGACGCGGTCAGCGTGGCCCACGGCCCGCTGACATACGCGTTGCGCATCGGCGAGCAGTACGTCCGCTACGCGGGCGACGACACCTTCCCCGAGTACGAGGTCCACGCCACCACGCCGTGGAACTACGGCCTGGTACCCGACACGACACCCGAACTCCACCGGGCGGGCGGCCCCGTCGCCGCCAATCCGTTCACCCACGACACCACCCCGCTCACGCTCACCGCGCAGGCGCGCCGCGTCCCGGAGTGGATCGCCGACGACGAACACGTGGTCGCCCCGCTCCAGCAGAGCCCGGCGCGGGCCACAGGGGCCGTGGAACATGTCACGCTCGTCCCGATGGGCGCGGCCCGGCTGCGGATCACCTCGTTCCCGACGGCGTCCCCGAACGGCAGGACCTGGGTGCCGGAGCCGCCGTACCGGCGCATCCTCAACAAGCACAGCGGGAAGGTGCTGGCCGTCGACGGGATGTCCACGGCGAACAGCGCCAGGGTCGTGCAGTTCGACAACACCGGGACGGGGGACCATGCGTGGCAGCTGATCGGCAAGGGCGACGGCTGGTTCCTGGTGCGCAACGGGCAGAGCGGCAAGGTCCTGGGCGTCGACGGGATGTCGACCGAGAACAGCGCCCACGTCGTCCAGTACGAGGACAACGGCACCGACGACCACCTGTGGACCCTCGTCGACAAGGGCGACGGCTGGTTCCTGGTCCGCAACCGGCACAGCGGGAAGGTCCTGGGGGTCGACGGCATGTCGACCCAGAACAGCGCACAGGTGGTGCAGTTCGACGACAACGGGACCGACGACCACCTGTGGCGCCTGGCGTGAGCGGGGACCTGTTACTTCGGAGCCCGGTTGCTCAAGTCCACTGCGTTCGGGCTTAGTTGAAGGGCGATCGCTGCTGTTCCCAGCGCGGGCACCTCGACTGATACGGCACCTTCCGGGAGCACCGTCAGCTCGCTCGGTGCGAGGCCGAGGAAGGTGGTCCGGTAGGCGCGAGTGAAGCGGAACGGGGTGCTCACACGGCAGCTCACCGGCGTCTCGGCGGTGGACTGCAGGCGGATCACCACTGTCCCTTCGTCCGGCACGGTCAGACCGACGAGGCGGACGCGCGGATCGTCCACGGTCAGGAACTGCGTCTGCGCAGGCGGTTCCTGACCGGCCTCGGCGCGAGCGCGCACCGCGATGAGCGGGTGGCTGGTGACGGCCGCCGTGCGCATGGCCAGTTGCTCGCCCGCGCCCGTCCCGGTCGCCGGTCCTTCCTCGGGTGCCGGTCCTTCCCCGGCGCCGGCGAAGCCGATGCTGTAGCGGAAGGTGTGGTCGAAGGCCTGCTGGGAGGGGAAGTTCGTGTCCCAGATGTTGTTGTGCACCCAGGAGAAGACGGTGGCCGGCTCCTCCTGCGGGAGTGACTGGGGGTAGGGGACGTAGGGGATCGCGATCCCGCCGTGCTGGACGAGGGGGACGTCGGCCGTGGCGAGCGCTGCGTGATGGTGGCGGTCGCTGAGGCTGATCCAGCGCCGAATCGCCCGCATGTGGGGGGCGGAGCCGGGGACCGTCTCACGTCCGGTGCCGGTGACGCCTCCTGTGGCCTCCATGCGTACGGCCGGGTCGTCCAGGGCGAAGGGGAAGGCGAAGAAGGCGCTCTCCTTGGTGAGGGTGGCGCTCTTGTCGATGCGGTTCTCCACGTCGATGCGGGCTGCGTCGTGCGGCAGGTGCACGCGTACGCGAAGGCGCTGTGTGCCGGCCGGGGCGCACTCGTAGATCAGGGTGTTGCCGGTGGCGTCGGCGGCGCGGTCGACGAGTGCCGCGGGCGGTGCCGTCCGGCGTGAGGCGAGCAGATGCATCGAGTCGTCGGCGACGGTCTTGCTGGACTGGTGGTTGAAGCCACCGGCCGTCGCGTACTCGTCGTACACATAGCCGTTGAAGCCGATGACGGCGTCCTGCCGGACGAGTTCGCGCCCGGTGTGCTTGTCGACGACGGAGCCGATGCAGGCGTTGCGCAGGTCGACCGTGACCCGCAGGTGGTCGTTCTCCAGGACGGTCGGATCGGTCCACAGCTGCGAGGTGTTGTCGTCCTGTGTGGCGGCGCCGGGGACGACGTCCAGGCGTACGGTCCCGCAGGCCGGCACGTCCGTGACCGGCACGAGGAGGAACCGGCCCGCCGCCCGGTGGCGGTCGTTGCTCTGGGCCTCCTCCGTGAAGGGCAGCGGCGTGTTCGAGCGAGCGTCGAGCACCTGGACCGGATCGCCGAGTGCGACCGTGCTCTCCGGCAGGAAGAGCCGGGCCGTCTCCGTGCGCGGCCAGCTGCAGGTGTTGACGACGTGGAAGCTGGCCAGTGCGTCGGCGCCGGGCGCGAAGGCCTCGCCGAGCAGCGCGGCGGCGGAGTCCAGGAGGGTCTCCGCCTCGTCGTGGGCGCGCAGGGCCTGGGAGTACTTCCAGTGCCACTGCTTCTCGCCCGACCCGTGGCCGTGGTCGCCGTGCGTCCAGGGATCGCCGGCGCCCCAGGTGTGTTCGTTGAACAGCGAGGCCGCACGGTAGACGGCCGGGGCGGCCTCGGTGACGGTCGCGCTGCCGGGTACGCCCATGAGGTGGGCGTACCCGGCCACGGTCTGCGCCTCGGCGAGGGCCGCCTGGCCGCGCCGTGTGGCCGCGAGCGGGACGGCTCCGGCGCCCACTCCGTCGACCCACCAGTCGCTCCAGTCGCCCCGGTGTGTCTCCAGCCGGTCGCCGACGCGCTTCTCGGCGTCCTCGAAGAAGTCCTGGTTGCGGGAGGCGCGCAGCTGGGGGAAGGCCCACTCCTCGTTCCAGCGGCGCACGGTGTCGGAGATGATCCGGCGCGGCGGGCCGTTGTCGGCGAACTTGCCCAGCACCCGCAGGTGCAGTACGTCCCACGGATAGGGGTCGGCGGTACCGGGGAGGTCGAGGGCGGGGAAGCCGGGGATGCCACGGCCTTCGTGCGGGTAGGGGAAGGCGGCCAGCGCACTGAGGTAGGCGGGCAGAAGGTCGTCGACGCGGTCGAAGGACTCGTCGAAACCGAGGATCGAGCCCTCCATGTACGCCAGTCCGTGCGGGGTGTCGGTGCGCCAGACCAGGACGCTGTTGCCGCTGGGAGCCTGCCAGCGGAAGAGCCGTGGCAGATGTGCTCCGCCGACGTGGTGCGGTACGGCGCGTCCGGCCCAGTTGTGCGCCACGGAGAGATAGCGGATGCCGTGGTCGGCCAGGACGTCCGGCAGGCCCACGACCTGGCCGGGCACGTCGGTCTGCATGGCCGTGGTGATGTCGATGCCGTGTCGTCGGCGCAGGTCCAGTACCGGGCGGATCAGCTCGTGGAGTTCGTCGGTGGAGCATGTCTCGGTGTGGAGGTTGAAGGGCATCGCCGTGAGTTCGATGCGGCCTTCGCGCACCCGGTCCAGAAAGCGCTCGATCTGGCGGTCCGGGCGGTTGGCCCGCCAGTCCTGGAAGGAGTGGAACCCCTCGACGGCCCAGCGGAAGCGGGCGGGGTCGGGCCAGTCGTCGGTGTCGTGGCACAGTTCGAGCAGGGAGTCGAGGTAGGCGCGGTGCTCGGCCATCACCCGCCCCTGGGGGTCGGTGTAGCCGATGTCGAGGTGGGAGTGCTGGACGAGGTGGAGCGCCCAGTGACGCTGCGGGCGTGCCTCGAAGTCGAGCCGGGTGCCTTGTTCCAGGTCCGGCAGTTCGATGAGCAGACGCGTCGGTGCGTCCACCTCCGGAACCAGGATGCGGGTGTCCGCCCCGGGGCCGGGAAGCAGTTCGTGGGGGACTGGTGTGCCCCCGCTCGTGGTGACCCGGACCCGGGTGATGCGCGGCAGGGCGTCGTGCGGGCGCGGGCCGGGGCGGCGCAGCCGCAGCCGGATGGACTGCAGCAGCCCGCCCTTGCCGTCACGGCGCAGCAGCGGCTCGCCCGACAGCTGCACTTGCATGTCGCCGATGCCTGCGCTGGTGGTGACGACCCGGTCGCGCAGGATGTCGCGCGCGATGTCGGAGTCCCACCAGGAGGGCCGGGTCAGTGGTGCCTTGGACATGGTGCGTGGGTGTCCTTCGGGTTGAGGGTGGTGTCGCGCGGCCGGGACGCGGTGTCACGAGCGGAGGCGGTGAACTCGTCGGCCGGGGTCAGTTGTCGGCGGCCAGGGTGGCGAAGATCTGGACCATCGCGGACTGTTCCAGGGTCTCGGCCGGTACGTTCGGGTCGTAGTCGCCGCCGCCGGACGGCTGGAAGTGGAACAGTCCGGTCGCGGCATCCCGGTTGGCGGCGTACGTGCTGTCCGCGTAGGCGCTCACAGCCTTGCGGTAGGCGGGGTCGGGCCGCACGGCGTCCAGGTCGAGCAGGTCCTTGAAGTAGAAGGCGTTGAAGATGGCCGGCTGATCGTGCAGACGGGTTCCCTGCGTCCAGTACGCCAGGGAGGCGCGGGCGTCCTCGACGGCCTTGTGCAGATAGTCGGCGTTGCCGGTGCCGCGGTACAGGGCGGTTGCCGTGCCGATCATGGCGCCCGAGTTGTAGGTCCACAGCGTCGGGTTGGTGCTGCCGTCGTCGCCGCGGTCGTTGCTGTACAGACCCGGTGCCTGGCGCATGCACGAGTACACCCAGCCGTACCACTGCTCGGCCTTGGCGAGATAGGCCGGGTTGTGGGTGTGTTCGTAGAGCCGGGCGGCCAACTGGGCGGAGAGCGCGGTGACGTTGGTGGCGCGGATGGTGTTGTTGGTCGAGTCGAACCAGTCCATTCCGCCGGGGCAGGCCTTGGTGGTGTCGCTGTCCCAGGCGCGGGTGACGATGGGGATGATCTGCTCGGCCCGCGCCAGGTAGGTGCGGTCGCCCGTGCTGTCGTACTGGTCGAGTTCGCTCAGTCCGACCACGGCGTTGTCGTCGTAGTAGATGTCGCCGCCCGAGCCCAGGGGAGCGGGCAGGTAGGACTCGTAGCCGGGCCGGGTGCCGGGGGTGAAGTACAGCTCGATGGTGTCGAAACGCTCGGTCGCGTCCGTGCGGTAGGTGGGGCCGCTGCCCGGGAGTTCCTGCATGTCCACCGTGGCCGCGGCGGCCTCGCGCATCGGCCACAGGTAGGAGTGCTCGGGGTCGTTCGCCTGCCGGGGTGTGCGCTCCAGGTACAGGCCGTGCTGGTCCTTGCCCTGGTAGAGGTGGGCCTGCAGGGCGTTGTAGGCGTCGGTGGCGCGGCCGGCCCACGCCGCGGGGGAGACGGGGTGGGGGCGTGCGGGCTGGGCGTGTGCGGGGACGGCACTCCAGAGCAGGCCCGCACAGGCGGCGGTCACGGTCGTACGACGAAGCAGCGATCTCAGCATGGTTGCCCTTCGTGGCGAGGAGGAGGCGTGCACGGATCAGCGGTGGATCTTGAGGCTGCTGATGAAGAAGCGCTGGGCGGAGAAGAACAGCACCAGGGTCGGCAGGGAGACGAGGAGGGCTCCGGCGAGGACGATCGGTGGCCCGACATTGGTGTAGTTGCCCTGCAGATCGGCGAGCGCGGCCATGATGGGCCGGATGTTGCGGCTCGTGGTGAGCGTGATGCCGAACATCAGGTCGTTCCAGACGGCCACGAACTGGAAGACGAAGACGGCGATCATGGCGGACCGGGACAGCGGGACATGGATCTGCCAGAACAGCCGCCACCAGGAGGCACCGTCCATCCGCGCCGCTTCCACGACCTCCCGCGGCAGCGTGAGGGCGTAGTTGCGCATGACGAAGAACGCGAACGGCACCGCGATGGCCGTGTAGATCAGTACGAGTCCGATCTGGGTGTCGTACAGGGAGGTCTTCGCGTACGACAGGAACAGCGGCCGGATGAAGACCTGCAGGGGCAGCAGTGTGCCCGAGTAGATCAGCCAGAACCACAGCGCCTGGCGCTTGACGGGCATGACGATGGTGGCGAACGCGGCACCGGAGGCCAGCACGACGGCGGCCAGCGCGCTGACGACGGCGTACAGGAGGCTGTTGCCCAGCGCGGGCCCGAGCTGGGCCTTGTCCCAGGCCTGGGACATGTTGTCGAACAGCCCGAAGCTGCTGGGCAGCCAGTGCGGCGCGCCGTTGTAACTCGCGGCCGGCACCAGGGCGTTGACCACCAGGAGCCAGGTCGGGACCAGCCACAGCAGGGCGAGCACGACGACGGTGCCGTTGCGCAGAACTCGGCTTACGGACATGGGTCACTCGCCTTTCACGTCGAGCTGACGGCGCAGGTAGAGCCAGGAAGCCGCCAGCACGATCACGGTGAGGACGACCGCGATCGCCGCTCCCGCGCCGGGCCGCAGTTCCAGGAAGGTCTCGTTGTACATGGACACCGCGAGGGTCTCCGTGGCCCGTCCCGGCCCTCCTTGGGTGAGCACCCAGATCAGGTCGAACGACTTGAGGCCGTTGACGAGGCTCATGCCGATCACGATGATCGACACCGGCCTGAGCTGGGGCAGCACGATGTGGCGGAACTGCTGCCAGCTCCCCGCGCCGTCCAGGGCGCCGGCCTCGACGGTCTCCGGCGGGATGGACTGCAGGCCGACGAGGAAGAGGATGACGGCGACACCGGTGGCCTGCCAGGCGTTGGCGAGGATCATCACGATCGTGTTGCCGGGCCAGGTCAGCAGCCATCCCTGGGCGAGCGAGTCCAGGTGCAGGTTGGTCAGGACCTGGTTGACGGCGCCGTCGGTGGTGAGCATGAAGTTCCACACCACGGCCACGGCCGAGCCCGAGAGCGCGTAGGGAAGCACCACGCACAGCCGCGCCAGGCGCGACCAGCGGGTGGTGTTGGACAGGATGGCGATGGCCAGCCCGAGCACGAAGGGGAGCACGACGGTGCCCACCACCCACATCAGGGTGTTCTGGATGGAGCGGGCCAGCGCCGGGTCGGAGGCGAACAGCGAGTAGTTGTCGAACCAGCTGAACGGCGTGGTCCTGCTGTCGCTGAAGAAGCTGCGGTAGATCGTCCACACGAACGGGGCGAGCAGGAAGGCGGCGACCAGGAGCACCGCCGGGGTCATGAACGCTCCGGCCGTCAGGCGTTCACGCCTCTTGCGCCAGGTGTGCGGCACCGGCGGACGCTGTGCACCGCCGGAAGGAGCCGCCGGGAGTCCGTCACTGGTGGTGGGCGTCTGCCGCTCGGTCGAGAAAGTGCTCATGCCTCGTCACGCCTCCAAGCCGCCCATTCGTCCTGTGCACGCTCCTGCATCCGGCGGAGCGTGGTGGCCGGCGACGTCTGTCCGGCCATGAAGCCGCCCAGGTCGTCGGTGTTGCCCTGGATGAGACTGGGTGGGCTGGCTTCCCAGTACCTGATCAGCGGGATCCGGTGCTCGCGGGCGATGTCCTGCTGCAGCCGCGCCACGACCGGGTTGCCCGAGCGCACCGTGGGATTGGCCGAGCTGTCCTGGAGGAAGTCGCTCCACACGCGCTGCACGGGCGGGGCGAGCCAGGAGCCGACGTTGGCCATGGCCGCCGAGTGCGAGGAGGCCTCGGCGGGAACGGCGAAGACACCGGACTCGGTGATCACGCTCTTCGGGGTGGAGGAGTCCACCGTGGGCAGGATGAACGCGCCGTAGTCCACATCCGGCTTCATGCCGACGGCGCTCATGCCCTGCGACTGCCAGGTGCCGTGCAGGAACATGCCCACGCTGCCCGCCTTGACCGCGCCCGGGCCACGGTTCTGGTCGTAGTCGGGTGACGTCATCCAGCCCTTGCGCATGAAGTCGTGCCAGATGTCCATCGCCTTGCGTGCCGGGGCGTCGAGATAGGACGCCTGGCCGGCCACCAGCTTCTGGTAGAAGCGCGGATCGACCTTGGTGACGAGCTCCTGGAACCATTCGATGGCGGGCCAGCCGCCGACCTGGCTGGCGAGGAACGGCGTGATCTTGTTCCGCTTGAGCACCTCGGCGCAGTGCAGCAGTTCGGCCCAGGTCGTCGGGACGGTCAGTCCCAGTTTCCGGAACACCGGCTTGCTGTAGAACAGCACGTAGTACGACTCGTACAGCGGAATGCCGTAGACCTTCCCGTGGTACGACACCGTCTCGCGCGTCGCGTCGCGCACCCACCCCTTGGCCGCGTACGTCTGCCAGACGTGCGACAGGTCGGTGAGACCGCCCGCACGCGCCAGGCGCTTGAGCTGGTAGCCGGATGCCCACTTGACGAGGTCGGTGGCCTTCGAGGTCTGCAGCGTCATCTGGACGACCTGCTGGTACGAGGTCACCGACGGGTTCGACAGCGGCCGCAGCGCATAGCCGGTGATCTTCTTGAGTGCCTGTCCGGCCGAGCGGTAGCCCTCGTCCCAGGTGGCGTTGTCGTTGGAGATGCTCGTGGTCCCCGGCTGCGAGGACGTGCTGTCCCCGCGAGCGCAGCCCTCTACCGCGAGGGTGGCCGCGCCTGCGGTCATCCCGGCGAGAAAGCGACGCCGGGCGAGCGGCGCGGCTGCGCGGCGGGGCGTGCCCGATGCTGTCATTGATCACCTTCACCGAACGGGCCACCTGCATGGCCGGATGTGAGCCAGTGAGCAGACGCGAGGCCAGGGAAGTCGCCTGAACGCCGACTGCGTGTTGCCCGGAGGTTAACGACAACACTCCGGTCACATCAAGGGTTCGTCGCCATTTGAAGCGCGTACTGCTTCGCTTGTTGTGAATATGTGCAGCTCAAAGGTCTGATGGCCGTCAAAATCCGTCTCGTGTGGAGGGGTGGACTGCTTCAGCCAGCTGTTGTTATCGTTAACGCACTTGGTGAAACCCAGCGAGGAGAAGATGTGCCGTCCGCGTCTCGTTCGTACGATCCCCACCCCAGCTACGAGCCCGTGGACGGGCAGGTGGCCGCAGGCTGGCCGGCCGCGGTCGCGGGGCTGCCCTCCGGTCCGCTCGTGCTGGCGGTGGACGGTCCTGCCGCCCTGGACTGGAGCGCGCTGAGCGACGGTCTGTCGTCGGCCCTGCGTGCCGCGGGGCGTGAGGTCGAGCTGATGGACGTGCACCGCCACTACGCACCGGCAGCCGCCGACCGGATCGCCGCTCGGCCCGTCCCGGCCGACGACCCCTTCTTCACCCCCTTGTCCGAGGCGCAGGTCGCGGACCTCTTCGACTCCGTCCCCCGGCCCGAACAGCCCCTGAATGACGGCGTGTTGGTGGTGTTCGGCCCGGGCGCGGCACTGTGCGACCCGGATGTGCTGTGGTACGCGGACCTGCCGAAGCGGTACGCCGAGGCCGCCGTGGCGCACGGGCAGCTGCCGGTCGGTGTCAACCTGGGCCGCCCCGGCCAACCCGGCGCGCTGGTGCGGCTGTTCTACACCGACTGGCCCGTGCTGGACCGGCACCGGGACGCGCACGTGACGCGGGTCGAGCGGTGGATCGACATGCAGGACGCGGACGCACCCGCGTCACTGGACGGTGCCGCGCTGCGCAGCACCCTGGAACACCTGGCCCGCGGACCCGTGCGTACTCGCCCCTACTTCAACTCCACACCGTGGGGCGGTCAGTGGGCGGCGAGCGAACTCGGCTTCACCCCGCAGGCCGGCAACACCGCCCTCGGCTACGAACTGATCGCCCCCGAGGCGGGAGTCCTCGTCGGCGACAAGAGCGGCCCGCAGGTCGAGATCCCCTTCCAACTGCTCTGCGTGCTCCACCCGGTGGCCATGCTCGGCGAGGAGGTCCACCGCACCTTCGGCACCTCGTTCCCGATCCGGTTCGACTACCTCGACACGGTCGGGGGCGGCAATCTGTCCCTGCACTGCCACCCGCAGGAGCAGTACATGCGGGAGGTGTTCGGCTGGCCCTACACCCAGCACGAGACGTACTACGTCACCGCCAGCGAGCCCGGCGCCCAGGTCCTGCTCGGCCTCACCGAGCACGCCGACCTCGACGTCATGCGCCGCCAGGTGGAGGAAGCCATCACCGAGGGCACCCCGCTTCCCGTCGAGGACCACGTCCAGACCCACCCGGCCACCGTGGGCCAGCTGTTCATGATCCCCGCGGGCACCCCGCACGCCTCCGGAGCGGGCAACCTGGTGCTGGAGGTGAGCGCGACGCCGTATCTGTACTCCCTGCGCTTCTACGACTGGCTCCGCAAGGACGCCACCGGCGCCTCCCGGCCCTTGCCGTACGAACACGGCTTCGCCAACCTGGACACCGCACGACGGGGGGAGGACGTCACGAAGGACCTGATCCAGCAGCCGCGGACGCTGCGCGAGGGTGACGGCTGGCGCGAGGAGGTCATCGGCGCCCTGCCGGAGATGTTCTACGCGGTGCACCGCCTGGTCGTGGCCCCGGACGCCGGCATCGCCGACGACACCGCCGGCCGCTTCCACATCCTCAACGTCGCAGCGGGCGAGGGCGCCGTCATCGAGACCCGCGACGCGGGCAGTCACTTCCTGGCCTTCGCGGAGACCATCACCGTGCCCGCCGCGGCGGGCCCCTACCGCATCCGCGCCGTGGGCACCGAAGCCGTGTACATCGTCAAGGCCCTGGTGGTCGAGCCGTGACCAGTACCGTCGCCCGGCTCACCGGTGCGCCGATCCCCGTACTCGACATCGGCGGCACCCATGTCACCGCCGCCCTCGTCGACTTCGCGACCGGCCGCCCCGTACCGTCGTCGGTGCTGCGCAGACCCCTGGGCTCCGACGCCGCGGCCGCCGACATCCTCGACGCCATCGCTCTGGCCGCCCTGGAACTGCCCGCCGAGCACCGGCTCTCCTGGGGCGTGGCCATGCCGGGCCCCTTCGACTACGACACCGGGGTGGGCCGCTTCGCGGGCATCGGCAAGTTCGAGTCCCTGTCCGGCGTCGACGTCGGGGCGGGTCTGCGCCGCCGGTTGGCGCACCGGGCCGAGCGGCTGTGCTTCCTCAACGACGCCGACGCCTTCGCCATCGGCGAGTATCACGCCGGAGCCGCCGCGGGCCACGAGCGCGTGGTGTGCCTGACGCTGGGCACGGGCGTGGGCTCGTCGTTCCTGCGCGACGGCCGGCCCGTGCACGAGGGCCCCGAGGTGCCGCCCGGCGGTCATGTGCACCGGCTGACCGTGGACGACCGGCCGCTGGAGGACCTCGTCTCGCGCCGCGCCATCCGTGCCCGCTACGCCCGCAGCGCGGCCGTAGCGGATGATGCGGCGCTGCCCGACGTCCACCAGATCGCAGCATGGGCGACGAAGGGCGACCCGGCCGCTCAGGAGGCTTTCCGCTACGCTTTCGAAACCCTCGGCCAGGCCCTGGCCCCGTGGATCGACCGCTTCGAGGCCACCGCGGTGGTGATCGGTGGTTCCATGGCCCAGTCGTGGGACTTGATCCACCCTGCGCTCACCGCCGGGCTGGTTCGGACCGGCGGGACCACCGCGCGCGTACTGCCGGCCGGGCAGCCCGCGCAGGCACCGCTGATCGGAGCCGCCCACTGGGCACAGGACACGACGAGCGCGGCGCCTTGAGGGCTGATCAGGTCCGGGACGCCATGGCAGACGCAGGAAGGAGAAGGGGCATGACCGCTCGCCGAGGCGGCGGGCCGACCATGCACGACGTCGGGAGACTCGCGCAGGTCAGTGCCATGACGGTCTCGCGGGTGCTCAAGAACGACCCCGGGGTCTCCGAAGCCACCCGCGAGCGGGTCTTCGCCGCGGTCGACCGTCTCGGCTACCGCCGCAACGAGACCGCCCGCAGTCTGCGGCTGGGCGGCAGCGGGATGATCGGCCTCGTCGTCACCAACCTTGCCAACCCCTTCTATTCGCGTCTCGCGCTCGGCGTCCAGGAGGTTCTCACCGAGCACGGCTTCCGGATGATGCTCAGCAACACCGGCGAACAGACGGAGCGCGAGCCGGGTCTCGTCGACGGTCTGATCGACCACCGGGTCGAGGGGCTGATCGTCGTCCCCGCCGGCAGCCGGCAGCAGCACCTGGCCGACGCCATGCGTCATGTCCCCGTCGTGCTCGCCGCACGGCCACCGGCCGGACTCGACACCGACTGCGTCCTGGTCGAGGACTTCCACGGAGCCCGTGAGGCCACCGCCTGCCTCCTGGCGGAAGGGCACACCCGCATCGCCTTCCTCGGCAACCCGCCCGCGCTGTACACCGGCGCGGAACGCCTGCGCGGATTCTGGGCCGCACACGAGGAGAGCGGTGTCGAACCCGACAACACCCTGATCAGGCAAGGCCTCGTCGACGCCGCGACCGCCGAGCGGGCGGCCCTCGAACTCCTCGACCTGCCCGAAGGCCCCACCGCACTGTTCTGCACCAACAACCGCATCAGCCAGGGAGCGATCCGGGCCCTGTACAAGGCGGGGACCACTCTTCCCCTGGCGGGCTTCGACGACTTCGACCTCTCCGACATCCTCGGCCTCCCGCTGACGCTCGTCTCGTACGACGCCGACGAGATCGGCAGACAGGCCGCACGCCTGCTGATCGACCGCCTCGGCCACCGGGATGCGGAACCACCCGCCTCACGCCGCGTCACGGTCCCCACCCGCGTGATCCGGTACGGCCCGCACGGGCACCCCGGCGGACGCGCCTTCGGCAGCACACCGCCACCCACCGCGTAACGACCTCTGGAACAGGCGCCGTTGACGCACCACCGGTCCTGCGGGTGAGGGCCCGGCGGGTTCCCGCCCTGCACGGTCCGCAGAAAGGCTGACGATGCAGTTCCCCACCAGCGTCAAGGACCATCCCGTCGTCGAGCAGGCGGTCCGGCGCCTCGACGACCTCGGCGACCCCCGCTACGGCCGGATGCTGGTGCGCCGCCTGGACGACACCCTGGCCCGCACCATCAACCCCATGCCCGACGGCACCGCGTTCGTGGTGACCGGTGACATCCCCGCCATGTGGCTGCGTGACTCCACGACCCAGATGACGCCGTATCTGGCGCTCATGCGCGACGCCACCGCTCTGCAGGACCTCGTAGCGGCCGTACTGGCACGCCAGTTCCAGCAGATCGAGCACAATCCGTACGCCAACGCCTTCAACGCCGAACCCTCCGGCCGGGCGCACGATCCGGACGACCTGTGCGGCGACCCCTGGGTGTGGGAGCAGAAGTACGAGGTCGACTCCCTCGCCTTCCCCCTCCTTCTGGCCCACCGCTTCTGGCGGGCCACCGGGCGGACCGATCACCTCGCCCGAGCCGCGCACGTCGCCCGCATCGTCATCGGGGTCTGGCGCACGGAACAGGACCACGAATCCCGCTCGTCGTACCGCTTCGTCCGCGCCACCGGACCGCAGAGCGACACGCTGCCGAACGCGGGCAGGGGCACACCCGTCGCCCGGACCGGCATGACCTGGAGCGGGTTCAGGCCGAGCGACGACGCCTGCGTCTACGGCTACAACGTGCCCGCCAACCTGAGCGCCGCAGCCGCACTGGACGGCGTGGCCGACATCGCACACCACCTCGCGGACACGGCACTTGCCGACGACGCCGTCCGACTGGCGGCCGAACTGCGCGAGGCCGTCCTCGCCCACGGAACGGTCCGGCACCCCGACTTCGGCTCGATCTACGCGTACGAAGTGGACGGGCGCGGCAACGCGCTCCTCATGGACGACGCCAACATGCCCAGCCTGCTGTCGCTGCCCCTCGTCGCCGACATCGCGGCGACCGACCCGCTGTATCTCGCGACGCGCAGGTTCGTCCTCTCCCGGGCCAACCCGACCTGGTATCGCGGAACCGCCGCCGAGGGAGTCGGCAGCCCCCACACGCCCGAGAACCACATCTGGCCGATCGCCATCGCCGTGCAGGGCCTGACCAGCAACACCGCCGCGGACAGGCTCAAGGCCCTGACGACGCTGATCGACACCGATGCCGGAACCGGAGCGATGCACGAGTCCTTCCACAAGGACGACCCATACCGCTTCACCCGCCCCTGGTTCTCCTGGGCCAACGCGATGTACGCCGAACTGGCCCTGGACGTCGTTGAGTTGGGCACCCGCTTCTTGTGGAGTGCGGGCGACGGAGGCTGATCGGCCGGCGGGTGGCGGCGTGGCGATCCGCCGGAAGGGTCCTCAGGGGCGGAAGCCGTCGATGGCGAGTTCCAGCAGGCGTTGGGCCTGCGCGGCGCCTTCGGGGGTGTCGGGGGTACGCCACAGACAGCTCAACAGCATGATCACGTCGACCGGGTCGATCCCGGGGCGTACCTCGCCGGCGCGTTCGCAGGCGTCGAGGAGCTGACCGACGGCGGCGGTGACGGGGGGCCACGAGGCGCTGACGGCCTCTTGCGCGGCGGCGGAGTGGAGCGCGTCGCCGAGGCCGTGCTTGATGCGGACGTAAGAGGCGAGCGTGGTGAACCACTGCCGCAGCGCGTCGAGCGGGGCGTGGGCCGCGAGGACGTCCGGTACGGAGGCGACGAGACGTTTCACGTCGTGCTGATGGACCTCCAGGAGCAGCGCCTCACGGGTGGGGAAGTGCCGGTAGAGCGTGCCGGGGCCGACGCCCGCGCGCTTGGCGATCGAGTTGAGGGAGGCGTTCGGGGACTCGGCGAGCGCGTCATGGGCGACCTGGAGGATCGCCTCCCGGTTCTTCAGCGCGTCGGAGCGCTGCGGGGCGGCGTCGGTCATGGGCCCTCCTGATGGGCGTGCGGTCGTCCGATTGCGAACCGGAGAACTCTCCGTTACTGTCGACCAGGTCAGACGGAGAGTTCTCCGTTTGCTCTCGTTCCCCATTCTAGGAGCAGTTTCTCCGTGCGTTACATCAAGCTCGGCCGCACCGGCCTCGACATCTCCCCGCTCGCCATCGGCGCCATGACCTACGGCGAGCCCGACCGCGGCCACCCCGTCTGGTCCTTGGACGAGGAGTCCAGCCGTCCCCTGATCAAGCACGCCCTCGAAGCGGGCATCAACTTCTTCGACACCGCCAACCTGTACTCCTACGGCTCCAGCGAGGAGATCCTCGGCCGGGCGCTGAAGGACTTCGCGCACCGCGACGACGTCGTCATCACCACCAAGATCCGCCATGCCATGCGCCCCGGCAGCCCCAACGGCGGCGGCCTGTCCCGCAAGGCGATCATGAGCGAGGTCGAGCACAGCCTGCGCCGTCTGGGCACCGACCATGTCGACGTTCTCATGATCCACCGCCTCGACAGCGAGACGCCGCTGGAGGAGACGCTGGAGGCCCTGCACGACGTGGTGAAGGCCGGAAAGGCCCGCTACCTCGGCGCCTCCTCCATGCACGCCTGGCAGTTTGCGAAGGTGCTGCACCTCCAGGAACGCCACGGCTGGGCGCGTTTCGTCACCCTGCAGGACCACTACAACCTGCTCGCCCGCGAAGAGGAACGCGAAATGCTCCCGCTCTGCGCCGACGAAGGCGTGGCCACCATGATCTGGAGCCCGCTGGCCCGCGGCCGCCTCGCCCGCCCCTACGGCGAAACAGGCAGCGGCGACCGCTCCGCGACCGACGGCGCCTACGCCGACACCCTCTACACCAGCACCGACAGCGACCGGCAGATCATCGACGCGGTCGGCGCCGTCGCCGACGCCCGCGGTGTCACCCGCGCCCAGGTCGCCCTCGCCTGGCTGCGCCGCAACCCCGTCGTCGCGGCCCCCGTCGTCGGCGCCCGCACGATCCAGCAGATCGACGACGCCGTGGCCTCCCTCGACATCGACCTCACCGACGACGAGGCCCGCCACATGGAGGCCCCCTACACCCCCCGCCACGACTTCCAGGGCGTCTCCGACGCGGCGGAACTGGAGCGGATCAAGGCGACCATCCCCGGCTACGCGAACGTCTGAGCCCGGACATGACGTCGAGCGCGACCATCCACAACTGTCAAGGAGAACAAGGATCATGTCTGAAGTGCTGGTGACGGGCGGGTCGGGGTACATCGGCAGCTGGTGCATCCTGGCGCTGCTGAACGCGGGCCACTCGGTACGCACAACGGTCCGCAATCCGTCCCGTGAGCCGGAACTGCGGGCGATGCTCCAACACGGCGGAGCCGCACATGACGCGCCCCTGCGCGTCCTGACCGCCGATCTCACCAGGGACGCCGGCTGGGCGGATGCGGTGCAGGGGTGCGACGCCGTTCTGCACGTCGCGTCACCGACCCTGACGAGCGCCCCGCGATCGGACGACGAGATGGTCACCCCGGCCCGTGACGGCGTGCTGCGGGTCCTGCGCGCGGCCCGGGACGCGGGCGTACGACGTGTGGTCCTCACCTCGGCGATCGGCGCCATCGCCTACGGCCACCCCGACCGGGACAGACCGTTCACCGAGGACGACTGGACGAATGTCGACGCCGGCATCGAGCCGTACCAGAAGTCCAAGACGCTCGCGGAGCGCGCCGCCTGGGACTTCATCGAGACGCAGGGCGGTGGGCTGGAGCTCGCCGCCGTGAACCCCACCGGCGTCCTCGGCCCGGTACTGGGGCCCGACTACTCCCCGTCCCTCGGCCTCATCAAGCGCATGCTGGACGGTTCGGTACCGGCGTCCCTGAAGTTCGCCACCGGCTACGTGGACGTGAGAGACGTGGCCGACCTGCACCTGCGGGCCATGACCGACCCGGCGGCCGCGGGGGAACGGTTCATCGCGGCATCCGGCCGGAGTCTGTGGGTCCGCGAAGTCGCCGCGATCCTCCACGAACGTCTCGGAGAACGCGCCGACGGCGTACCGAGCAGGGAGATGCCCGTCTGGGCGGCCCGCGGCCTCTCTCTGGTCAACCCCGACCTGCGCACCCTGCGCACGATCCTCGGCAAGAACCTCGACGCCACCTCCGAGAAGGCCCAGCGGCTCCTCGGCTGGAAACCGCGCCCCATCGAGGACACCATCGCCGAGACCGCCGAAAGCCTCCTCGCTCTCGACGACACCCGGGCGGCCTGACCCTCCGGCCGCTGCTGAAGCGCATTCACATAACAAGCGTTATGTCTTGAGGTACTGTGGTCGCATGACGTATCCAGACACAGAGCAGAACGCGGATCGCGAGACCACGGACGAACGTCTCGTCCGCCACTTGGTCGCCGAGATGTACGCGACCGTCTCGGGCCCGGCGGGCCCCCGCGACTGGGCGAGGGACCGCGAAGTGCTGCACCCCGATTGCCGCCTCATGCGCGTCAGGCGCACCGAATCCGGCCCGCCACAGGTGGAAGTGCTGACCCTGGACGGCTTCATCGAGGCGGTCACTCCCCTGCTCGACTCCACCGACCTGTACGAGATCGAGACCAGCAGCGAGGTCCGGCTCTTCGGCGCCGTCGGCCACGTATGGAGCACGTACGACGGCAAGAGCTCCCCGGACGACGCCGAACCGAACTTCCGCGGCGTGAACTCGATCCAGGTCGCCCGCGACCCTGACGGCCGGTGGTGGATCCGCAGCATGCTGTGGGACAACGAGTACGCCTGAGGGACTGGATGGAGCGACTGGAGAAGGATCTGTCATGACGACCGCTCTGATCATCGGCGACGTTCAACGAGGCATCACGCGCAACTACCCGTTCGCCAAGCAGGTCGTGCCGCCGCTCACCGACCTGCTTCCGCGTGCTCGTGCCGCCGGTGTCTTGGTGGTGTTCGTACGCTTCGCCTTCCGGGGCAACGGCGCCGACCTGCCTGCCGGCATCCCCCTGTACCGGTCCTTCTTCGACGCCGGAGACGGCTTCCACGAGGGAACACCTGGTACCGAGATCGATCTCCCGGTCGCCGACGAGGACGTGGTGGTGTTGAAGCGCCGCGCCAGCGCGTTCGCGGGCACGGACCTGGACCTCGTACTCCGGGCCCGCGGCGTCACCGGCCTCGCGATCGCCGGAGTGGCGACCAGCGCGATGGTCGCCGCCACCTGTTACGACGCGGCGGATCGCGGCTACCGACTGACGGTCCTGCGTGACGGGTGCGGCGACGGCGATCCGGCCACGCACGACTTCTTCATGGACAACGTCTTCCCCAGCCGGGGCATCGAGGTGGTGCCCTGCGCAGAGTGGCCCGGAGAGGAGGCGTGAACCCGGTCCACATGCGCGACCAGGGCCGCTTGACCTTGACGTAAGTGGAAAGCTTCTACGTTCGGTCCATGGAGATCGACGAGCAGGAAACTGCGGCACAGACAATGCGGGCACTGATCCAGCACTCGCACCGGGGTCCGAAGGACCTGGCCCTGGCCACCGATCGGCCGCGTCCCACTCCGGCGCCCGGCGAGTATCTGATCCGTGTGGGCGCCGCCGGCGTCAACTTCGCGGACGTGATGCAGACGCACGGAACGTACGGGGGTGGGCCGCAAGCGCCCTATGCGGCCGGCTTCGAAGCCGCCGGAGAAATCCTGCAGGTCGGCGTGGAAGTCGAGCACCCGTTGCCCGTCGGAAGCCATGTCGTCGGCATCGGCCCCGCTGCTTTCGCGCAGTACATGACGATGCCGGCGGCGGGCGTCCTCCCCGTCCCTTCCGGCTGGAGCGACGCCGAGGCTCTCGGCATGGTGCTGAACTGGGCGACCGCCCTCGCGGCACTCAAGCCGCTGGGTGAGATCAAGAAAGGCGAGGTGGTGCTCGTTCATGCCGCGGCCGGGGGAGTGGGCCAGGCCGCCGTCCGCCTCGCCCGTCACTACGGCGCGCGCGTCATCGCAACCGCGTCACCGGGCAAGCACGACAGCGTCAGGGCGCTCGGAGCAGAGGCGGTCCTGGACAGCCGACGGCCCGATCTGGCCACGGCCATCATGGCCCTGACCGGCGGCGTCGACGTGGTCCTGGAGTCGGTCGGACAGACCACGTTCGAGGCCAGCCTGTCGGTCGCCAAACCCTTCACCGGACGCGTCGTCGTCTTCGGTGCCGCCTCCGGCGATGCCGTCCTCAGCACGCACGACCTGGTCTTCAACCACCAGGTCCAGGTCAAGGGCCTGCACATCGGTGCGCTGGCAGCCGCAGCGCCCTACCTGTATCGGTCGTTGCTCCTCGACATCGAGACGCTCATCGCCCAAGGCGTGTACCCGCCCGGAACGCCTCACGTACACGCGCTGTCGGAGGCCCCAGAGGTGCTGCGCCAACTCGAAGCAGGCCTGACCCACGGCAAGCACGCACTCGACCCTTGGCGCTAGCCACACCTCGGCACCGGCCATCCTCAAAGTCGTCCCGAGGCCCCGCCCGGCGACAAGCTACAACTCACACCACTCACCCAGAGGGCCGACCGCCCACGTCCGAGTGAAGTCGTGCAGCAGCTCCCACGCCCGATCGACGTCCAGCACGAAGTCACCCGTGAACGCGGCGAGCTCATCCATGATCGGAACTTCGACGTCGACACTCGAGGACACCGTGCCGTCTCCTCTGTGCAGCGACATCCGCTCGGAATCACTCATCAGATGGACGACCGCATGATCACCTCGAAAGCCCAGACTCAGCACAGGAAACTCTCCGGTCGGCGACCGAACCTCGACGTAGCCCTGACCAAGAGACCGCAGGTCATTGAAGCGGTCCGACAGACCCTCCACCGTTGAACACCGCTCAACCGGATGGAACAGCCCCGACTCCGGTGACGTCGCCGCCCACACCACGCTCATCCAGCCCCTGCCCACAAGTCATCGCTCACGGTCCAGACCCCGACGTTCCCATGCAGCCGAGTACTCCGATCCCGCCCACACCAGCGGCAAACCCGCCGACGCCGCCGGCCGCCACTTCATCATGCTCCGCGACGGTGCCATGGCAGCCGGCTGCCTCTTCGACCCGAAGCTGATCAGCGACACCTTCCTCCACGGCGTCGAAGGCATCCTCAAGGCCCGCACCATCCCGGAACTCACCTCGAACACCACCCCGGCGACTCAAGCCTGACCTCAATTCGCGCTCTTGGCTCGCAGGGCAGCACCCGTTAGGGTCCGACCGACAACGTTGCCAGGCCGGGGTACGGACTTGCGCTCGTGCTGTGCCCCACTCCTGTGGAGGGATCACATGCCGGGTCCGTACGCGAAGAACGGTTTCCCCGCCCGAGGATTAGCGCGCGTAGTGTGCGCTGCCGCAGTGGCATTCGCCGCTGCGGCGCCCGCGTCCACCGCCTGGGCACAGACCCCGCTGGAGCCACGCCCCGCGGCCGTTGCCGCCGCCGGGCTCGAACACGTCGCGATGGGCAGCTCCTTCGCAGCCGGTCCAGGCATTCCGCCGACGCAACCGGGCAGCGGCGCCGCAGCATGCGCCCGATCGGCCAACAACTACCCCAGCATCGTGGCCCGCGACACCGGCGCCAATCTGACGGACGTCTCGTGCAGCGGCGCGACCACCGCCAACCTGCTGACGGCCAGTCAGAACGGTCAACCGCCGCAGGTGCAGGCCGTGAACGCGTCGACGCGCGTGGTCACGGTCACCATCGGCGGCAACGACGTGAACTACCTCGGCAGCATCAACACCTACTCCTGCCAGACCAGCGGCGGCGCCAACTGCGGCAATGTGGACCAGGGTGCGATCAACGACACCTTCCCGTCGCTGGCCGGGCGTATCGAGAACGTCGTGAACGCCATACACAGCGCGGCACCTCAGGCGCACGTCTACCTGGTCAACTACTTCACCATCCTGCCGGACTCAGGAGTGTGCACCGACGTCCCGCTCACCGGCGACCAGGCCGCATTCGAGCGCAGCATCGCCTCGCGCCTGGCAGACGCCACCGCCACCGCGGCCGCCGCCACAGGAGCGGACCTGGTCGACCTGGCCGCCGCCAGCCACGGACACGATGCCTGTGCGGCGGATCCTTGGGTGGAGACCTATCGCCCGGCTGCGGGCCGCTCCACATACCACCCCAACGAGGCGGGAATGCGTGCGGCGGCGTCACTCGTGGAATCCGCCCTCAAGGCCGCGGGCCAACTCCGCACCGCGGCCTTCCAATCGGGCATCACGGGCAAGTGCATCGACGTGCAGAACGGGGACACGGCCAACGGCACACATGTGCAGCTCTACGGCTGCAACGGCACAGACGCACAACGGTGGACGTACGCGCCCGACGCGGGTGGCGCCGTACGGGCGTTGGGCGGCTGCCTCGACGTCAGCGGCGGCGGTACGGCGAACGGAGCCAAGGTCCAACTCTGGCAGTGCAACGGCTCCGGCGCGCAGCGCTGGGTGACGGGCCCCAACTCGTCCCTGATCAACCCGCAGTCGGGGCGCTGCCTCGATGACCCGGGCAGATCCACAACCGACGGGACGCAACTGCAGATCTACGACTGCAACGGCACGGTCGCACAGGAGTGGACGCCGACTGCGTGACGGGTAGCCCGCGTGGGCTCGCCAATACGGTGGTCTTGCATTTCGATGGTCGAGGACGATCCGGGCGACGCCGTGTTCGCTGCTCACGCGCAGGGTCGCGTAGGCATCGTCGGTCATAAAGTTCTCCATGCACGGCCAGTTTTCCGGGCGGACTGCCCCAGTCGGCCGACTCTCGACCAGATTGCGGACAAGTGGTCGATGATGGTGATGACGCTGCTGGAACGGCACACGTGGTTCAATGAGTTGACGCAACGGCATGATCCGGCGCACGGTGCTGGCGACCTCTCCCGTCGGCGTCGAGTACTCGCTCACACCCCTCGGCGAGTCCCTGCGCGAACCCTTCGGGCATCTTTATGCCTGGACCGTCGAGCACAGCGCAGAGATCCAGAGCTGCCAGCGGGCGTACGACACCAGGGTGGGCGCGCAATCGAGGCCCCGGGGGCTTATTGGGTCCGCGACCTCCGGTACTCCTCGACCACCAGGTCGGTCAGCTCGGCGACCGATGTCTCCGACGTGCGCTTGTCGAAGGTGATCTCGCCGTGCTGCAGCAGGTTGACCCGGTCGCAGACCTCGAAGACCTGGGCGTAGTTGTGGGCGATGATGATGACGGACACCTCCCCGCGGGTCTTGAGGTCGTTGACGAGGTCGAGGATGAGTGCGGCTTCCTTGGCGCCCATCGCGGCCAGGGGCTCGTCGAGCAGGAGGACCCTGGCCTCGGAGTAGACCGAGCGGGCCACGGCGATCGCCTGGCGCTGGCCACCGGACAGCTTGGAGACCTCGACGTCGACCGACGGAATGCTCACCCCCATCTCGTCCAGGTGTTCCTGGGCGATCCTGCGCATCGCGCGGTTGTTCAGCAGCCGGGTGGGGCGGATTTTCTCCCGGTTCAGGAACATGTTGTGATAGACCGTCAGTTCGTTCACCAGGGCCAGGTCCTGGTACACCGCGTCGATGCCGAGCGAGCGGGCATGGTCGACCGACTTGAGCGTCACCTCCTCGCCGTTCAGGAGGATTCGGCCGGCGTCGGGTTGATGAAACCCACAGAGGATCTTCAACAGGGTTGACTTGCCGGCGCCGTTGTCACCGACCAGGGCGAGCACCTCACCCTTGTTCAGATGCAGGTTCACATCCCGCAGCGCCGTGACCGCGCCGTAGCCCTTGGCCATGTGCTCCACGGCGAGCGCCGGTGCCGGTGTCCCTGCCTGTGCCGGAGTGGAAGTCGGTCCGGTCGTCCCGTTCATCGGCGGCCTGTCCTTCGCAGTCTGGCGAGGTACACGTTGAGCACCATGGAGAGGATGATCGCCGCACCGAGGATGATGTTGAACGGGTTGGCGTTGATGCCGATGAGGTTGAACCCGTTGCGCAACTCCGCGAGGACGAGCGCGCCGAGCAGCGCGCCGACGACCGTCCCCGAGCCGCCCGCCAGCGCCGTACCACCGATGACGGCGGCGGAGACGGCGGTGAACATCGGGGAGGCGCCGTCCGCACCCGCGGAGGTCGGGTCGATCGAGTCGACGCGGAAGGCCTCGAGGATGCCGGCGAAGGCCCCGAGGGCGCTGGTGACCATGAAGTTGCCGCACTTGATACGGCCGGTCCTGATGCCGGCCTCGCTCGCGCCGAGCGGGTTGCCGCCCGTGGCGATCGTGTACAGGCCCCAGCGGGAGCGGGTGAGCACCACGTGGAAGTAGGCGACGATGATCAGGCACCAGATCAGTTCCGACCAGTCCGCCTGCCCGAACCAGCCACGCACGCCCTGCGCCGCCTCGGGGATCTGTGCCGGGTACGCGTGCGACGTGGTCAGCATGATGCCGAGGATGAGGAAGAGCATGCCGAGCGTGGCGACGAACGACGGCACCTTGAGCACGACCACCACGAAGCCGTTGACGAGCCCGATGACGGCGCCGGCCAGTACCGAGCCGATGATGGCCACGACCGGGTAGGTGCCGTAGTAGTCGATCATGTAGTGCATCAGGAACGGCGACAGCGCGAACACGGCGCCCACCGACAGATCGATCTCCCCGCTGACCAGCAGCAGCACCATTCCGGCCGCGATGATCGCGTACGGCGCCGTCTGCTGGGAGAGGTTGACCAGGTTGTCGCGGGCAAGGAAGTCGGAGTTGTTGGACCAGAAGTACAGCAACAGGGCCACCGCGACGATGAAGATGGTGGCCTCGCGGCGGATGACGAACGCCTCGAAGGCGAGGCGCAACGGGCCGTGCCGTCTCACCGACGGGGTGCCGGCCGTGGTGGTCTTCCCGCCGATCGCGTCCTGCACGGCCCGCTCGCTCATGCGTGAGCTATCGGGCCGGAGCGCTTGATCAGCTGCTGCTTGGTGCTGGAGCCCTCGTACCGCGTCTTGGTCTGCAGATAGGGATCGACGTTGTCCTTGGTCACGAAGAGCAGGCCGGTGTCGGTCACACTCGGGATCACCAGCCCACCGGACAGCTTGTACATCCACAGGTAGAGCACGCTCAAGAAGCCCTGCAGATAGGGCTGTTGGTCGATGGTGAAGTCAAGGTCGCCCGCATTGATCGCGGTGAGGGTGTTCGGGTTCAGGTCGAAGCCGCCCGCGACGACGTTCTGCTTCTTCAGGCCGTACTTCTTCACGACCTTGCCGACACTCTCCGTCGAGCCCGCGTCGACCGCGAACAGACCCTTGAGGTTCTTGTGTCCGCTGACGTAGGCGTCGATGGTCGACAGCTCCTTGGGCAGCTCCGCGCCGCTGGCGACCGACTTGAAGTTGATCGACTTGCCGGATGCCTTGATCGCGTCCGTGGCCCCGTCGATGCGCGGCTGGATGTTGAGCGCGCCCGGGGTGGCGATGAAGCCGACCGCGTCCCCGCCCGAAGGCATCAAGGAGGCGATACGGCGGCCCAGTTCGACCCCCGACTGGTACAGGTCCTGCCCGACGTAACAGAGCCGGCTCGTCCCCGGATCGCCCCTCGCCCCGTCCGCGTTGTAGGACAGCGTCGGAATCCCGGCGTCCAGAGCTTTGTCGACGGGTGACTTGAAGGCGTTCTTGTCGACGACCGCCACCGCGATGCCGTCGGCCTTCGCGGAGACCGCCGAGCTCATGGCGCTGACCATCTCCGGCACGCTGGAATCCTTCGAGCCGGTCCACTGGTACGAGGCGTTCAGCAGCGCGCAGGCGTCCGCCGCGCCGTACTGCGTCGGCGTGAAGAACGGGTTGGTCGTGACGTGGTTGACGAACACGAACCTCCATTTCGGCGTCTCCGGGAAGTCGCCGACACCGCCGCCCGATGAGTTGTCGTCGCTCTTGTTGTCGGCCGAACAGGCGGACAGCAACGCCGCCGCCGCGGCCGAGGCGCTCAGCATTCCGGCGCCGCTCAGCAGTCGCCGCCTGGCCAGCCCGTTCAGGCTGAGCGTGTCGACGGCCTCTTCCACCTGCGGATCGATCTTCTTCATGATCACTCCGGCCCGCTCGACCCACGCTGCCCGGTATTTCGAACGGCGTTCGGCTCATTTGGTGGGGCTGAAAGTAGAACTGGCCTGAAAGGTCGTCAAGGCCCCGAGTCGGCTACGGTTTCATCAACATTTGTACCGGGATTGTCTGCCCTGGGCCGCCTTGCCCTGTCCTGCCCGCCCCGCAGCGCACTGCAGCGCATCGCACCGCATCGCACCGCATCGCATCGCACCGCCGTGCCGCGTCGGCGCGTGCGTCGTCGTCGGTCAGGGGCCGCCCTTGATCAGTCAGGGGCCGGCCTTGGCCTCGGGGTAGTGCCGGCGGAGCACGGAAAGTCCGATCGCCGCCCGCCGCACACGCTCGCGCGCGGTCGCCACCGCCACATCGGCAAGGTGCGCTCCGGAGGGATACAGCGACGGCGCGTTCCGTACCGTGAACTTGAGGTGGACAGGAGCCGCCACACGTACCAGGGCCGGGATCTCGTAGTACCGGACCACGCCGCCGAATTCGTCGGAGCCCTCCACATAGACGTCGAGAGGCGCGTCGACCGCGTGCCGGATCGCCGCCATCTGGGCGAGGGTGAGATCGATCGGCAGATTGATCGTGGTGACCCCGAGGTCCTCAAGGACCCGTGCGGCCGCGGGATTGGCCGTGGGCATCGATATCGACGCCTTGATCTCCAGATCCGGCGGCAGATCACCGGACCGCCGCATGCGGCCGAGAACCCACAGCTGGCCGATGTCGGCCACGAGCACGCTGCGCACGCCGAGTTCGCAGCCCCGGATGACGTCCTCGACTCCGTACGCGAGCTGATCGGCTCCGCGCAGCACCGCCGCCGCACCGCCACCCGCGGCGGACGCGGCCTGGACGCCGATGTCCCAGCCGCCGCGGGGGCCCACGAAGAGGCAGACCTCCACGTCGTGTTCGCGGCCGAGCGCCACCATCTGCTCGATCTCCGAGTTGGTGAGGAGCATCATGCCGCTGCCCTGGCTGATGCGATGTATCCGGATACCGTGCCGTCCGGCCTCCTCCATCACCGCTTCGAACGGGCCCGGACCTTCGACTGACGGGATCTCCACTCGGTACTGCCCGCCGTCCGGGAATCGCTTTGCCGAGTCGGGCAGTTCCCCGAGGTCCCGCTCCGGCAGCCCGAGCGCGGACAGCGACCGCCGTGACCTTTCCATCCCGTCCATCGGGACCTTCTTCCGATCGATATGTCGAACTTTGTTCGACATCGCTGCGCTTGGACGGTAGGCAGCCGCGGTTGGTCCGTCAACGGGCGGCGAAGGTATCCGCTGGGCGGGGCTCCGGGGGCGTCATGTCTGGCGCTCGGGTGCTCGGGAGCTTCGGTGGCGAGAGGTGGGGCGGGTCATGGTGTCGGTTGGTGGTGCTGCTTCACCAGCACGGCACGGGTGTACAGCAGGTGGAAACCGTGTCGCTGCACGTTCTGTTGTGACTTGGAACCCGGTTGGGTGGTCACTACGGCGATGTCGCAACCGGCGGCCGCGGCGTCGGTGAGACGGGTCGAGAGCAGGGCCGTCTGTACGCCGTGGCGGCGGTGCGCGGGGGCGGTCGCCGCTCCGGTGAGCTGGGCGACACCGTCCGCTGTGCGCAGACTGCCGCCGCCGGCCGCGCTGCCGTCGCGCAGGGCGATGTAGTGCACCACACCGGCCGCGGCGAAGTCCCGCTCGGCATGGGCCAGCACATCCCGCGGGAAGTCCTCGTGCGTGGGGACGCCTTGGGTGTCGGGATGGGCGAAGCCGTCGGCCACCACGTCCAGCCACGCGTCGAGCTCGTCGTCGCGGCACACGCGCACATCGATCCCTGAGGGAGTCGCTGATGCGTGCGCGCCGTCGAGTGCGCGTCCGAGCACGTCTCGAACGAGGTCAGCCGGTATCCGCGTCCGGTCAGCAGAGCGCCGATCCCGGGGTCGGCCAGTGCCGAGACCTCCGCCTGTGCTGGAGCACCGCGCTCGGCGAAGGCCCGCTCGATGTCGTCGAGCACGGACGCGTCGGGCACGCCGTCGAATCCGAGCCCGGCGACCTTGTTGAAGGGCGAGCCGTCCTCGGCGAACGTGGCCGTTCCACCGGCCACCGGCACCACGAATCCGCCGTTGTCCGCACGCCGCCGACAGGCGGCTTCTGTCGCCGCGGCCATCAGCTGAGCCTCGACGCGTTCGATGCGGTGCGCCAGGGCTACATCACAGAAGAGCGGCGACCGGGGCGACTGGGGCGGCCGGGGCGGCCGGGTCATGTGCGCCTGCATCCTGTCCTGGCTCATGGTCCGAGGCTAGCCGCCGCCTCCGGCGCCCGAGCGGCGAATTTCTCACGGTCCCGGGAGCGGACGCGACATACGCCGGGTGGGTGTGGTGCAGGACGACGTGTTCGGTCGTGGGTACGCGGCCGTGGGCGCTCCCACGCCCGCCGCCCCGGGAACGGGGTGTTGATCCGCCAGTTCCCGGGGGCGGCGTGGGGGAGACCTATGCCGTGGGGGAGACCTATGCCGCGGTGCGGCCGGCGTCGGCGGCGATGGTGGCGCCGGTGAGGTAGGCGGAGCGCTCCGTGGCCAGGAAGAGGATCACCTCCGCGATCTCGCGCGGGGTGGCGAGCCGCCCGAGGATGGTGGTCTTGGCGAACTGCTCGGCGCCTTCCTCGCCCACCGTGCCGAGCACCATGTCGGTGCGGGTGGGACCGGGGGCGACGGTGTTCACGCGAACCCCGGCCGGGCTGAACTCGACCGCCCAGGTGCGGGTCAGCGATTCCAGCGCCGCCTTCGTCGCGCTGTAGAGGGAGAGCCCCGGCACGCCGATCCGGGCCGCCATGGTGCTGACGTTGACGATGCTGCCGGCACCCTTGGCGATCATGGCGGGGGCCAGCGCCGCGGTGAGGAAGTACGGCGCGCGGATGTTGGCCGCGAGCGCGGTGTCGAAGGTGTCGACGTCCTGGTCGACGGTCGGTGCGCCGGGGAAGATCGCCGCGTTGTTGACCAGTACGTCCACGTCGCCCGCCGCCTCCGCGAGACGGCGCAGCGAGTCCAGGTCCGTGAGGTCGGCGGCGAGGAAGCGGGCCCGGCCCCCGGCGTCCGTGATGGAGCGCACGGTCGCCGCGCCGCGTCCTGCATCGCGGCCCGACACGATGACCTCGGCGCCCTCCGCGGCCAGCAGACGGGCCGTCTCGCTGCCGATGCCGCCGGTCCCGCCGGTGACGAGGGCGCGCTTGTTGCTGAGTTCCATGCTGGGTCCTTCCAGAGTTTTGACCCGTGGACTGGGTTGCGCGACCCACAATGCTCGCTGAAAAATGGGTTGTCCAATCCAAAATCTGCTAGCCTGGCGGCCATGGGAACCCGGACTGAGGCAGGGCGGCGGCCGGAGCGCAAGCTGACCCGCAAGGGGCAGGAGACACGCCGGCGGATCGTCGCGGCGGCCGCGCAGCTCATGTACGAGCGGGGCGTGACGGAGGCGACCCTTGAGGACGTGCGGGCCGCGGCCGGGGTCAGCAGCTCGCAGGTCTACCACTACTTCTCGGACAAGCAGGAACTGCTCCTGGCCGTGATCGAGTACCAGACGCAGTCGGTGCTGGACATGCAGGAGCCGCTGTTCGCCGAGCTGGACACGATGGAGGGTCTACGGCGCTGGCGGGACGCCCTGGTCGAGTACCAGCTGCGGCTGCAGTGCCGCGGCGGCTGCCCGATCGGCTCCCTGGGCAGCGAGGTGGCCGAGACGAACCCAGAGGCCCGGCTCGCTGCGGCCAGCGGATTCGTCCGCTGGGAGGCGGCCATCCGCTCCGGTCTGCAGGCCATGCATGACCGAGGCGAACTCGACGGCGACCCCGAAGAGCTCGCCCTCGCCACCTTGGCCGCGCTCCAGGGCGGTCTTCTGCTGACTCAACTACAGCGTGAGGTCAGGCCGTTGGAGGTGGCGTTGGACGCGATGCTCGCTCACATTGCGGCGCATACGACTCGGGGCTGAATGGTCGGTGTCCTGCGGGTGCGGGTGCGGGTGCGGGGCGTCGGCGATCGCGCGACGGGTGGCGGGACGGGACAGGGTGGGGTTGCGAGGCTGCGCTTCGCAGCAGTTCGCCTGGGCTACCCGAAATGACGGATCCGGGTCGCGGCTGCGGAGGCGTAGGGAGGCCAGCCGCTGCACGATCCGGTGGCGACGAACTCGGCTACGGCGGTGGCGAATTCGCGGCCCAGGGCGCGCTGGGCATCGCAGGCGTCGGCTCCGGCGAGGATGGGGCTGTCGGGGTAGGCGTCGAAGGTGTTGAAGAGGAAGGGCAGTTCGGCGCAGTGGGTGGCGCCCAGCGCGTACGGGTCGTCGGCGGAGCCGTAGTCGAACTGGTAGACGTAAGTGGTGTTGCCTTCGGCAGCATGATGGTCGGCAATCTCCAACGAGCCGTCGCGGAAGAGCCCTTCGGTCTGTACCGCGATGAAGATCTGCGCCGGTGTTGCCTGCGGGAGCCGGGCGGCGTGCCGCTCGTAGACGTCCTTGGCGGCCTGTGGGCCGAGTTGGGCGGTAAGCACCTGCACGGCGGTGTCCGGCGTGAGGTTCTGGATGCGCGGGTCGAAGGCGAAGAAGGCCGTAGTCTCGTCGCGTGTGGTGCCGATCAGCAGCGGCATGCCCTCCAAGTACCCCTCCGTGAGCGCCTGTTGCCGAGTGCGCGGCATGCCTGGGGCGCCGAGGACCGGGTACATCGGTGGGGCTGTGTTGCCCGGAGCGGCGAGCTGCGCCGCGAGTCGGCCGTAGGCGTCCACCAACTGCCCGGCGGGCAGGGCGCGCAGAGCCTTCCCGTAGTCGGTGCTGTCGGGGATGTCGAGCAGGCGCAGAAAGGCGGCAGCGTTCGCGGTGGCCTGATGTTGGTCCTGCGGGGCCAGGCCGAAGGGGCCGCTCTCCAGCAACACCTGGGTGATGGAGGCGTTCGTCGCGGGATCGAGGGCGAGCATCAGGGAGGAGTAGGCGCCGGCGGACTGCCCGCCGACTGTGACAGCGCGCGGATCTCCGCCGAAAGAGGCGATGTTGTCCCTGACCCAGCGCAGAACGGCAGCCTGGTCCTGGCAGCCGAGGTTGGCGGCACCGATCTCGGGCAGATAGAGGTAACCCAGCGGCCCCACACGGTAGTTGGCAGTTACGACCACGATGTCGCCCAGAGCGGCGAGGCGGGCGCCGTCGTACCAGTCCCAGCCACCGGAGCCGCTGGTGAAACCGCCACCGTGCCACCAGACGAGGACCGGGCGGACCACGCCGTCCTGCAATGCGGAGCGAGGAGTGAAGACATTGACGGTCAGGCTGCCGTCCTCGTTCCAGTCCGGTACCCGCCGACCCTGCACCCTCTCCAGCCGCGATGCCGCCTGCGGCACGGACGGGCCGGCCTGCGCCGCATCCCGCACGTCCGTCCACCCGGGGTGCGGCCGCGCCGGCGCGAACCGCAGCTCACGTACGGGTGATGCGGCGTACGGGATGCCGCGGAAGGAGAACGCCTCGCCCTCCGCGATTCCCCTGACCTTGCCCCGATCAGTGTCGACAACCCTGCGCTCGATGCCGGTCACCGTGCTCACCTGCTCTTTCCGGACTCAGTTGCCCTGAGACATTTCTAGAGTGAGGGGAGGTTCTGGGCCAGCAAGGACGTGTGGCCTTCCGGTGCGTCTGGTCTTGCGGTGTTGACGCGGCCGTGCCGCTGGACGGGCCGGGTCGTTGTAGGGGTGACACGCGTGCATGTGTCGGCGGCCCGACCTGCTTGTCCGCCCGGCGACGGGCCGGGCCGCACGCCTCGCCGGTGGGGCCAGGTGATGAAAGCGGTTCCGGGGCGTCAGGTCTACGACGCCCCGGAACCGCTGCCACACGGCCGCGGCTGGAAGCTCATGGGCGACCTCGATGGGCAACGATGGGCAGGGCGATGACCCCGAGCCGTCAAAGCCCCGATGGATGGCTGGAAAGCCAGTCAGCATGCCTGTCCCGGGTCCGATCACGTTCCTCTGACGTGGTCAGGAAGACGTCGGCGCCGCCGTCGTACGGGTGGTAGATGCGACGCAACTGAGTGTCGGTGACGAGGACTCCGCCCACCTTGTCGTCAGCGACGTCACGAAGCAGCTCGTCGAGACAGCCATATCGCCAGGGCCGGCGGGCGGCGAAGAGGTGGCAGTAGGTGCTCTGCCAGTAGTCGACGTCAGGTTGGCACGGCGGAACATCGGCTTCAGTTGTCCAGACCGGCGTGCTCACGTACACGTCTCCACCGGCGAACAACCACGATGCCCGGCGCTCATCGCACAAGAGGAACGATCTCTTGATGCCCGGGATCACACTGCGATGTGCGGTAGGGCGAAAGGTGCTCCGTCTGCTGCCTCAGTAGTGTGACTTCGCATGACCGACACCGACACCGACACCGACACGGGCACCGACGCCGAGATCGAGATCACCGCGGACCTGGTTCGCGACCTGCTGCAGGAGCAACATCCAGACCTTGCCGGGCTTGCCATTCGTGAGGTGGCGGGTGGTTGGGGCAACCAAATGTGGCGTCTCGGGGACGAGTTGGCCGTGCGGATGCAGCGTATGGACGCCACGCCGGAGCTCCAGTTGAAGGAGCGGCGGTGGCTTCCTGTGCTGGCCCCGCGCCTGCCGCTCCCGGTGCCGACTCCGGTGCGGTACGGCGAGCCGTCGGAACGCTTCCCCAAGCACTGGACCGTCATGACATGGGTCCCCGGCGAACCGCTGGACCACGGCTCGATCAGCCGCGGCACCCATGCGGCCGACACGCTGGCGCACTTCGTACGGGCCCTCCACGTGGAGGCTCCCGCCGAGGCACCGATCGCGCAGGACCGTGGCGCGCATCCCCGGCACTGCACGGAAGGCTTTGAGAACTTCTTGCGCTCCGTTGCCCTCGACGATGTCGCCGTCGACGTCCGGGCCGTCTGGGACGACGCCGTTGCAGCCGACGCCTGGGAGGGCCCGCCGGTCTGGGTGCACGGCGACCTCCATCCAGCGAACGTCGTCGTCTCTGACGGAACGCTCTCCGGCATCGTCGACTTCGGCGACATGTTCGCCGGCGATCCGGCGTGGGACCTCGCCGCCGCATGGGTGCTATTGCCCGCGGGCACGGCCTCCGGGTTCTTCGACACGTACGCGTATGCAGACGAAGCAACTGTCCGGCGTGCCCGCGGGCTGGCCGCCATGAAGAGCCTGTTCCTGATGCTCATGGGACAGAACGGAGATCGGGGTCTTCCCGGCGGCAAATCGCACTGGGGGCCTGTGGGTTGGGCGGCGCTTGATCGAGTCCTGAAGGGTGTGTAGAGGCAGGGTCTTTGGCCGGCGCATATTGCGTGCCTTGTTGAGTCGACGAGTCCCCGTCGAAGCGGGAGGGTCAGACGACGGCTACTGCGTCGATCTCGACGAGGAAACCTGGGCCCAGGCCGGCTACGACATGGACGGTGATGGCCGGCGGCGGGTCATCCCGGTTCCACACCTCCTGGAAGGCAGCCACACCCTCGTCGAACGAGTGGCCGTCCACCACAGCGATGGTCCAGTGGACGATGTTCGCCAGGCTGGCCCCCTCGCTCTCCAGGATGGTCGCGAGGTTGCGAAACGCCTGCCTGGCCTGCTCGCCGACTGTGGGGCCGACGACCTTGCCCTCGGCGTCGACGCCGTTCTGCCCTCCGATGTAGATCGTCTTCGCGGGCTGTTCGACCACGACGGCCTGGCTGAAGGCCGGGCTGCGATGCAGCCCGTCGGGATTGATGTGCCGCACACTCATGTCATGCCCCTCGGCGAATGAAACCGGCAATAAGGGTTACGAAGGAAACCGGAGACCACTCATAGCGGTTGCCTGCGGACGAGCGCAACTGCACTTGAAGAGGCCGCCCTCGAGATGAGGTTGTCGAGCCCGCGCGAGAAATCTGTTTGGCGGGCCGCACCGACCCCTGCTACGTTTCCGGTGGCCGTGCGAGTGATGGAGGAGGTGGTACCCGTGAACGTATCGACATGGGTGCTCTCCTCTGGAGTCACGGTCGGGCGATAGGTCGTCGTCCGGGAGCGCCGTTCAGTGCACTCCCGAAAGGCACGACCATGCACTTCACTTCAGAGCAGCGTCTCGACGACGGTGTCCTTGAGCGCGGATTCACCCTCGGTGAGATCCCCGGCATCCTGTGGACTCCCGCATCAGCATCAGCATCCGCATCCGTATCGGCGTCCGCTTCTGCATCGGCGTCCGCGCCGGTCCCGTTGATCCTGCTCGGCCACCCGACACTCGGGCTGCGCAAGATGTACCCCCGGCTCGTGGGCCGGGCCCGGCAAGCCGCGGCGGACGGCTTCGCCACTGCCACCATCGAGCTGCCGGGATGCGGCGAGCGACCCCGATGGGAAGCAGCCGAGCAGGCCCGTGCCGACCTTCGTCGAGCGAAGCAGGCCGGCGAGCCGATCAGCGACGAGCTCATCGACGCCCTTATCCTCCCCCTCGTGGACAGGGCAGTCCCGGAATGGCAGGCCGCCCTGGACGCTCTGCTTGAACTGCCCGAGATCGGTGGCCCGGTCGGGTACTCGGGAGGAGTGATCTCCATCGGCATCCGGCTGGCGGTGGTCGAGCCGCGTATCACGGCCGCCGGTCTGTTCGCCGGGAGCTTCGTGCCGCGCGCCATGTTCGAGGAGGCACGCCGGGTCACCATTCCGCTGCACGTTCTGCTGCAGTGGGACGACGAGGGAAACGATCGGCAGGCGGCCTTGGATCTGTTCGACGCCTTCGGGTCGAAGGAGAAGTCCCTGCACGCGAATATGGGCGGGCATACGGGTGTCCCGCAGCACGCGGGGGAGGACGCGGCCGGGTTCTTCACTCGGCATCTGAAGTGAGGCCGGGCCGCCGGGACGGCAATCCGCGCTGACCTGGGGAACGGCGCTGCCCAAAGCGCTCACCGGATCAAGGCAGCGGCACACCCTTCGGCTTCGGGCCGGGTGTGCCGCCTGCCGCTGTAACTGGTACGGGAGTTGGGCACCGGATGCCGGACGCGGTCCGACCTCTTACGGGTGACTCTGCTGACTCTGCCGTTCGTCGGCCGTGAGACCCCGTAGCGTCCACAGCCCGTAGAGGGCCAACAGGGGTTTGACGAGGGTCCATTCGCCAGGGCGGTAGTCGTCGGCGCGCACAAGCTTTTCGGCAAGGTCAGGGCGCTGTCGGCGCAAATAGGCGCGGGCCTTGAGTGCGTGAGCCGGCTGGGAGGCGATCTTGATGCGGTCGACATCCTCAAGCAGTGGGATGACGTTCGTGATGTTCTCCCACGTCGTCGTGCTCTGGTCTTCGAGGAGCACTGTGCCGTCGAACTCAAGCACCGACTTCGCGTAGTCAGCCATCAACTGGGCTTCCGTAGCCCCGTTTCCGGTCGTACCACCGCTGAAAATCACGCGTGTGCCGTGCGCACCGTCGGCAGCGGCGGAGCGAATGCCGGCGCGAACTCGCCAGCGGTTGATGGCGTTCGCCCTGGCTTGGGGATTCCTGTAGCCCAGCACGACCACCGCGTCGGTCGCGCCCCTGCTGTTCCCCACGAGCGTGTGAGACCAACGCCAGTTCAACCACTCGCCCCAGGCCAGCGCCATGGCTCCGGCTATCACCAGTCGTGTCCTTCGCCGCATGCGCCAGACTTTAGGGCACCTCGTTGCTGGGCAGCGAAGAGAGCAGCCGAGTTGAGGTTGCTTCAGCTGGGCCCGCACGTGGGAGCGATGGGCGGCCTGGCCCAACCGGTGGCGGCGACTACCTCCCGAGCGATGTAAACGACGAGCCGTCCGTCCGTCACCACTCGCAGGGTCTCCGCGGAGCCCGCTGATCCAGGAGCCGCATTTTGCGGGCACTGCCTTCGCCTTCGCACCCGAAAAATCCGGCGACGTCGACAGGCATCCTCGGAATACTGATCACTCATGGATGAGGTCAAGGTCGTCGTAGCCCATTCCGAGCGCGCGACTCTACGCGTCGGCGACGTGTTCCTGAAGGTGGATGCCGATCAGACGCGTATCGATGTAGAGGTCGAGGCGATGGCTTTGGCGCCGGTGCCGACCCCGGAGGTCCTGTGGCGCAAACCGCCCGTGCTCGCGCTTTCCGCGGTTCCGGGCGAGGCACTGGGGCGGCTGGGCGAGCCGTCGGCCGCGTCGCCGGCGGCGTGGGCCGCGGCGGGTGCGGCCATCCGGAAGCTGCATGGCGCGCCGTTGCCACCCCGGCGCGGGCGGGCCGGGGCGAGCCGTGACGAGTTGGCGGCGGAGTTGGACGGCGAGTGCGAGCGGCTCGTGGCGAACGGAGTCCTGCCCGCTGACCTGGTCACCCGGAACCGTCAGGTCGCCGAGGCCGTCTTCCGGCCGTGGACCCCGGGTGTTCACGCACGGCGACCTGCAGATCACGCACGTGTTCGTCGACGGCGACGACGAGATCACGGGCATCATCGACTGGTCCGAGGCGGGGCAGGGGGATGCCCTGTTCGATCTCGCCATCCTGACGCTCGGACACGAGGAGCACCTCGACGACGTCATCGCCGGGTACGGCACCGATGTCGACCGCGACGTGATCCGCGCGTGGTGGTCGCTGCGCAGCCTGATGGCCATTCGCTGGCTGGCCGAGCACGGCTTCGACCCGTTCGCCCCGGGCTGTGAGGTGGACGTGCTGCGAGCGCGCATGTGACGTCGCGCAGGCGCTTGCTTGTGCTGGTGCGGTTCCAGAACCGGAGGCAGGGAAGTGGACGTCTCCTAAGCGATCAAGTGAGGGATCGAGATTGAGGAGACTGCGCAGTGCGGATCTACATCAGTGCGGACATGGAAGGCGTCACGGGACTCGTCGACGCTGAGGATGTCCAGCCCGGGGGCAGGGACTACGAGCGTGGACGGCTGATGATGGCGGAGGACGTCAACGCAGCCGTACGTGGTGCCGTAGCGGCCGGCGCCACCGACATCACCGTCAACGATGCGCACGGACCGATGCGCAATATCCTGCCGGAGTCGCTGCATCCGGCAGCTCGCCTCATCCGCGGTAAACCCAAACACATGGGCATGCTCGAAGGGCTCACCCCCGAGCACGACGCCATGATCTGCGTCGGCTACCACTCCCGTGCCGGCGCGCTCGGCGTGTTGAGCCACAGCTTCATGGGCCATGAGATCGAGGACATGTGGCTGGACGGCCGGCCCGTCGGTGAGATCGGCCTGGCGCATGCGACCGCGGCCGCCATCGGTGTTGCCTTGACGGTCCTCACTGGCGACGACTGTGCCTGCACAGAGATGACGGATTGGGACGCCTCGGTGAGTACGGTGGCCGTGAAGTACGCGCGGAACCGTTTCGCAGCTGAACTGCGGCCTGCGGAAGAAGCACGTACGGCCATCGAGAAGGCGGTCGCGGCCAGCCTTTCTGCGCCACCTAAGCCTTCAATGGCCGCCGCTACGGCCCCCGCCACCCTTGCGGTCCGCTGGCAGTCGGCTTCCGTGGCCTCGACACTCCTGGGAATTCCGGGAGTTACCGCGGCGGACTCACGGACCGTTCAGGCACGAGGAACTCTGCCTGACCTCTATCGACAGTTCGGGGTGTGGATGCGGGTGGCAGCATCCCTGACGAACCAGCCACCGTACTGCTGACCGTGACGGCACTCACGAGGCGGCGTCTCGGGGCGAGTTGACCGTGCGTACGCCGCGGCCGAAGAACCTGCTGCGCCTTGAGTGCACGTATGGGCCAACCCGACGACTGGAGGCCGAAGTGGCATGGTGCGAACGCGTGGTGGTCCGAGACGGTGTCCGGCTTGTGTGCCGGGACTGGGGCCGGTCAGGAGAGCAGCCCATCGTGTTCCTGCACGGCCTGGCCGGTCACGCCGGTGAATGGGACGTGCTGGCACGGATGTTGAGCTGCAGGTATCGGGTCGTCGCGGTCGACCAGCGCGGGCATGGAGCCAGTGAGCGCCTGCCGCGAGATGTTTCTCGTGCCGCCTACGTTGCCGACGTCATCGCTGTTGTCGATCAACTGGCGTTGCAGCGGCCGGTGTTGGTTGGCCAGTCGCTGGGAGGACACACGGCCATGCTGGCCGCTGCCGCGCATCCCGGTCTCGTCCGTGCGCTTGCGCTCGTCGAGGCGGGCCCTGGCGGTCCTGATCCAAATCCACATGGCCCTGTCGACATCGGCAGATGGCTCGACTCATGGCCGACGCACTTTCCTTCGCGCGAAGCCGCAGTCGCATTCCTCGGCGGCGGACCGGTGGGTGAAGGCTGGGCGGCCGGGCTGGAAGAACGTGACGGCAGATTGGGGCCCCGCTTCAACAGGGATGTGATGGTCAGGTCCCTGGCGGAGAACGCCCAGCGTTCCTTCTTGCGCGAATGGACACAGGTTGATTGCCCCACCCTGGTGGTCCTCGCCCAGTCCAGCTTCATCCCTGCACAAGAGGTTGACGAAATGCTTCGGCTGCGACCTTCCACCACGTCCATGAGTATCCCTGCCACTGGCCACGATCTGCACCTGGAACAGCCCGCGGTCCTGCACGCGGCACTCTTGGACTTCCTCGAAGGCCTCGCTTGAACGCTGGAGAGCCTGGAGACGTGTGACCATGCTGGTCGAGACGGGCGACAGCCCAGTCGACGCCCAGAACACCAGGTATTCCGCACGCCTTGGGAGAGGGATGGAGCCCGGACAGCACGAAGAGACGCCCGGACAGGATGAAGAGTTCACCAATGCCGCGGAGCTACGGTCGCGGCTGCGACACGTCTACTGGATCGGCGGCGGGAGTGGGGCAGGCAAGTCGACAATCGCCCGCCGACTCGCCGACCTCAACGGTTGGCATCTTTGCGCGACCGACGATCTGATGCAGGAGCACGCTGAGCGGACCACGCCGGAGGAGGCCCCTTTCCTGCACAGGTTCATCGCCATGGACATGGATGAGCGATGGGTGAACCGATCTCCGGAAACCATGCTGGAGACATTCCATTGGTTCCGAGGCGAGGGCTTCGGTTTGATCGTCGAGGACCTTCTCCGGCTGCCACAGTCACCGCATGTCATCGTCGAGGGCTTCCGACAGGCCGCGTTCCAGAGTCGGGCTATTCCAGGGGAGGGGTTCGTATGGAAGACCAGCGATCCAGAAAAGGCAGGCCGCAATATTGCCGAACGCGACCACTTGTTCACAATGCGCATTGAAAAGGAGGCTGAGTACCTCCGCCTGCGCACCCTTCAGGTCGACACAACGCTGTCCGAGGACGATCTCGTGGAGCAGGTGACCATGGCGTTCGGAATCTGAGTATCGGCTTGCGCAGGGAACTGCCCGAAGCATGGCACAACGCACGAAGCAGAACTCGTGCTGTGCGGCCGAGATCCACGCAAGCCGGGAGCCACGTGGGGGTTCCCTGCCGGGGGAGGCTTGGAAGACAGTCGACGGTCAATGCTTCGACCAGCACGAGGAGTACCGGCTCGCCCGCATCACCTCGGCCAAGGCCTGCGCGATGGACATCAACACGGTCGAGGCCCGCTACGGACATCACTGGTGGACGATCGAGGAACTGGCCACCACGTCGGAACCGACCCGTCCCAAGAGGTTGGCCCTGCTGTTGGCCGATGCGCCAGATTGCTTGTGCCCGTCCCGGCCGAGCAACCTGGCGTGATCGCTCCTCATGGACTCAGGCGGCTGGGGTACTCATGCGGTCGAGTTGACTGCTGATCGGGTGATCAAGCGGTTTCCGCTCGAGGATGGTGGACGCGCTGAAAGAGAGTGGCGCGCGCTGACCCTGTTGGCCATGTATGCGCCTGGCCTGGCTCCTGATCCTGAGACGGCGGACCTTGCGGACGAGGGACGGGTCGTGGTGATGTCGCGCATTGCCGGAAACCCCCTCCGGGGGCGTCCTCTGCGAGATGAGCAGGTCAAAGCCCTTGCCGAAGCGGTGAACAAGCTGCACGCGGTACTGCCCGTCGACGTACTCGACCGTGTTCCTGTGCGGCCCGGGCTGCAGGGCGATCTGACGGTTCAGCTCAGGCAGTGGGCCGGGACTGTTCGCCCTCGGGTCGATACGGCCGTGGGGCGAGCCATGGACTGCGGGCTGCGGTGGCTGACGCGGTCGGGTCTGGACAGCGGCGAAGTATTGGAGGTTCCGCCGGTTTTCGGGCCGGGGGACGGCAACCTGGCCAATTACCTCTGGGACGGCTCCAGGGTCAGAGTGGTCGACTTCGAGGACTCGGGTCGCAGTGATCGCGCCTTCGAACTTGCGAAGATCACGGAGCACGTGGGCAGTTGGGTGGAGTACCCACTCGATGTCCCCTCGTTTCTGGGTCACTTCGATCTGACCGCAGCTGAGACGGCGAGACTACGGGACTGCCGTCGGCTTCTCGCCCTGGTCTGGTTGTTTCTCCTGGCCCTCGATCACAGGAATGTCAGAAATCCGCCCGGCACCACGGCACGTCAGGCTGACAGGTTGATGAGCTTGCTCGGCTGACGCTGGCCGCCGGCAGAGCATCAGGAGCTCGACGCCGAAAAGCCGTGGCCCGCGAACCCGGCGGCGCATACGGTCACCTCCATGGTTGACGCACTCTTCGGACATCCGCGCCTCGCCGCCATCTACGACGCGCTTGATTCGGATCGCAGTGATCTCGATGCGTATCTCGCGATGGCGGAGGAGTTCGGTGTGGGGTCCGCGCTGGATATCGGGTGCGGTACGGGTGTGTTCGCGTTGTTGCTCGCCGAGCGCGGGGTCTATGTCACCGGGATCGATCCCGCACGGGCGTCCGTTGATGTCGCGCGCGGCAAGCCTGGCGGGGAGAAGGTGCGTTGGCTCGATGGGGACGCCGGTGATCTGCCGCCCCTGCAGGTCGACTTGGTGACGATGACCGGGAACGCCGCTCAGGCGATCAGCGAGCCGCAGGCGTGGCGCACGACGTTGCGTGGAGCTTACGCGGCGCTGCGGCCGGGTGGTCGGCTTGTCTTCGAGACGCGTGATCCGGCGCGGCGCGTGTGGGAGGAATGGGCACGGTGGACGCGTGAGTCGACGTATCGCGTGACGGACGTCCCAGGCGTCGACCGCGTCGAGACCTGGAGCGAGCTGACGGACGTGAGCCTGCCGCTGGTGAGTTTCCGGGGCACGTATGTCTTCGCGGCGGACGGGGTCGTCCTCACCTCGGAATCGACGCTGCGCTTCCGCGAACGTACGGAAATCGAGCGGGACTTGCACGAGTACGGCTTCGTCGTCGAGGACGTGCGCGACGCACCTGATCGGCCTGGCAGGGAGTTGGTGTTCGTGGCGCGGCGCGACGCCGCATAGCCCGTCACTTCAGGAATGGTTCAGGAAGCCTGCACCACGCGTCGTCCGACGCAGCGGACGTACGCGGTGCGGTTCAGGCCGGAATGGCCGGCAGATCGAGGTCGCCCTTGCGGAGCCGGTAGACCTGCAGGGTGAGGCCGTAGTACTTCTGCGTCTCCCCGACCCATTCCATGCCTACGCGCCGCGCGGTCGCGATACCCCTTGTGTTGCGGGGACGTACGACGGCGAACACCTCGTCGACGCCCTGCGTGAACGTGTAGTGGGCGACTGCGTGCCCGGCCTCGGCGGCCAGCCCCCGGCCCCAGTACGCCGGCGCCAGCTGCCAGCCGATCTCCAGGTCGACGCCGTCCGGCGGCAGTGGCAGTACGGCGGCTCCGCCGATCAGCTCGCCGCTGTCCGCCAGTTCGACGGCCCAGCGGCCGGCGGGTGCTTCCAGGGCGGAGCACTGGTCGATCCACTGTTTGAGGACCGCCGTCATCGCGGATTCGTCGGCCACGGACTCCATCGCGGGCGCCAGCCACCGGGAAACCTCGCTCTGGCCGTACACGTCGAGCGCTGCGGGCGCGTCCTGCAACGACCATGGCCGCAGGACGAGCCGGTTCGTGCGGATGCGCGTTCCGTCGACGGTCACGTGGTGATGTTCGGGCTTGGCCATGTACGCGATCTCCGGCTTCCGGTTCGGCTTCCGGCGGGCACCGCGGCGCCTGCTGCGGCACCTGCGCCCGCCCGTGTCCTGGGGCGGGAAACGACGGGTGGTCCTGTCTCAGCCCATTGAACACCCGAGTCGTGTGGCCAGGGCATCCTTCCGATGGCGGTGCGATGTCCGCGGCGCCTCCGACGTGACCGTCGCGACGCGCGGTCGACACGCCGTCGATGTGCGTAGATGTACGCAGCCGGCTCGGCGAGTGGATCGCGAAGATCCGCTTGCCCTCACCTCGTGCCCACGTCCGCGGCACGACTTCGCCGACCTGGCCGGAAGCCCCCGGGCGCCAATGACCGACAGCACGAAGAATACGCGCCGAACCGGCGCTACACCGGCGACGCCGCGTAGATGCCGCGTCCACTACGGGACGCTTGGATGACGGGACCCGGGCCCCGACGGCAGCGTGGCGCGAAGGAGCGAGAAGACGAGGAAGACGAGACAGCAGGGAGACGCCCATGACGGCAGCAGACGATGCTTCGGCCGCGAGCGATCCGGCAGACTTCAACCCGTTGAGCTCCGAGGAGGAGTACGACGAGGACGAGTTCGGCGAGGACATCCTCGACGAGGGGTACTCGCCTCCGGAAAGGCCCCTCGGCGTGTCCGAGTGGGGCCTGACCGCACGAGAGGCGGCCTCCCACGAGGACCTGGCCCATCGACTCACGCGCGAGGTCCCCGAATTGAGCGCCCAAGATGAAGGCGACGGACTGGGCGACGCCGTCGACACCGACGGGGAACTCCTCGACGACCAGGTCGGCGACGAGCGCGCAGGCCGCCTCGTCGGCGGGGATGCGGACGGCGACGTAGGCTTCGACGACTACACGGCCCAGGACGCCGGCATCGACGGCGGCGCGGCATCGGCGGAAGAGGCAGCCGTACACGTCGTTCCGGAGCGCGACATCGAGCTCACATGACACCGGTGCACGAGTGACCATGCATCCCCTACGTCTGCTGCTGCACGGGGCCCGGTCGGCTACTAGCATGCGGAGGAGCCGGTCCGGGCCATGCACGAAGCCATCGACATGAGGCTCGGCGCCCGACAACAACAGGTCGTCACTCGACCGACGCGAAGGCACCTGGCCGGACCGACACGGCCCCTGCACACACCCTGCATCGACGACTTACACCCTGCACCGACGACAGGTAAGACACCCGCACCTGGCGACGCCAACCCTCGACAGCCCCTCACGCACCGCCCCCAAGACATCCCCAACACACCCCCTGCCCACCTCCTGCACCGTTAAGGACACCCAGAAATGACGATCGTCTCTCGCGGTTTCCACGGGCGCAGAGCTGCCCCCGGCAAGAAGCTGCCGCCAGGCCAGTACGAGACCACCGGCTTTCCCGTGCTGTCGGCCAGCCCCACGCCGCGCGTGGCACGCGACACGTGGGAGCTGACCGTCACCACGGAGGTCGGGCAGCGCCACGTATGGGACTGGTCAGCGCTCACGGCACTGCCGTCGGACACCCCGACCGTGGACCTCCACTGCGTCACCAAGTGGTCCAAGTTCGGCACTCGCTGGCAAGGGGTGTCCCTGGACGTCCTGCTCGCCGATGTCGAGACCGCGGCCGACTACGCCCTCGTCTCCTCCTACGGCGGGTACACGACGAACCTCCCTCTGGAGGACCTCCTCGACGGCCAGGCGTGGATCATGTACGGGTACGACGGCGAGGACCTCGCTCCCGAGCACGGAGGCCCGGTCCGGCTGCTGGTCCCGCATCTGTATCTGTGGAAGTCCGCCAAGTGGGTCCGCGGCATCGAACTGCGCGATGAT
>NZ_JALDAX010000059.1 GCF_022698145.1 Streptomyces spinosisporus | reverse complement strand
CTAGACGAGTAGTTCCGATGTGGCTCAGTGGTCGTAGGCGGTCAGTGAGCGGGTGATGGGTGCGCCGATGGTGCGGTTGTGCCAGATCGCGCAGGTCATCGCCAGGATCCGCTGGGCCACTCGGACGCCGACACCTTCGATGGTGCGGCCGCCGTGCTGTTCCAGGTCGAGCTGGCCCTTGAGGGTGTCGTTCACCGACTCGATCAGCTGTCGCACTGTTTTGAGCAGGGATTCTCCCGGCCGCGGGGTACCGCGATTGCGGTATGAGGGCCGCAGCAACTGGATGTTGCGGGCGGCGAGGAAGCGGTCAAGTTCGGCGGCGATGTAACCCTTGTCCGCCAGGATCAACAGGCCGGGCCGGGCAGCGGTGAGCCCGGGCTCGAAGTCCAGCAGGGCGGCCAGCACCTGCCGTTCGTCGATCTTCGGGTCGGCCAGGGCCCAGGTGACGGGCAGCCCGGCCGGTGTGCACACCAGGTGCAGTTTCAGGCCCCAGTAGAAACGGGAGTGTGAGCGGCAGTAGCCGTAGCCGGCCCAGCCGGCCAGATCGGAGCGCCGCACGGTTTCCCGGGAGCGGGCGCATTCGACGGGCGTGGAATCCACGATCCACACATCGTCCAGCCACAGGTCGGTGTCTGCCGCCAGCGACCGGATGGCACGTTTGACCAGCGGCAGAGCTGCCCGCAGGCGCTTGTTGTAAGCCGACCGTTGAGGCAGATACGGGAACATTCCGTGGAGATGGGCGTGGGCGAAGCGCAGCCAGCGTGCCTCGCAGTGATAGCCCAGCACGGCCTGGGCCACGGCCAGGGTCACCAGCTCGGCGTCGGTCAGCCGCGGCGGACGTCCACGCCACCGCGGGGTCTTCAAACGGTCGTCGACATGCACGTACAGTGCCGTCAAGAGGGTGTCTAAATCGGTCGTCACAACCCGATGTTGGACACCCTCCCCACGTCTGAGAACCCCGCAATCGGAACTACTCGTCTAG
>NZ_JALDAX010000058.1 GCF_022698145.1 Streptomyces spinosisporus | reverse complement strand
GTGGTCCTCCGCCAGCTGCTTCTGCGCCTCGATGACCTGGTCCTGGTCGGCCAGGTCGGCCTCGACCGACCATGCGCTGCCGGAGCGGGACAGCGCGGCCACGGCGTCGTCGAGCTTTCGGCCCGCACGGCCGACGATGACCGCGCTGCCACCTCCCGCGATCACGTTCTCGGCGGTCTGGAGGCCCATCCCGCTGGCGCCGCCGATCACGACGAGTTTCCTGCCTTCGAAGTCCGTGGCCACGGGAATCACTCTCCATTGGATGGTGAACGAACACTCCTTGCTGTGATGCGACGCTTCCACGGCAGGGTCTACAACAGCTCTACAAGGCCTCTACAACGCCAACCACACCGAGTCGTGCGGGGGATTTCCGTCCCTCCGAGTGCGGAGATCTGATCTGCGGTGAGGACGTCCGCGGCAGCGTCGTAGTCCTCGTTGCTGACGTGTCCGTCCGGCACACAGGTGGTCGCCTCGGTCAGGCGGAGAGCTGCGCGGTCGGTCTCGGAGAAGTAGCCGGTCTCCTCCCATGCGGGCAGCACGGTGATGCGGTCGGGGTTTTCGCCCTTCTTGAGGATGTCGCGCGTGTGCATGCGCAGGCAGAACGCGCAGCCGTTGATCTGGGAGGTGCGAATCCTCAGCAGCTCGACAGGAGCGGGTCGAGACCCGCTGCGGCGACGGCCACCTCCGCCTCCGACGACAGGGCGATGAGAGGCATCCGAACTCGAGGTCTTCGGCGACAGCACCGCCGCGTGACGACTTCAAGCGCATGGAAGCGTACGCCGGTGAACGACGGCACCGAACTCCGGTCCGTCACGGGAGCCAGGCTCCGGCCCCGGCGGCGTCATCGTCTCCGCAGGATGCCTGGGATCCGCAGGATGCCTGTGCCGCATGGTGACGGAGCCTGCTCGCCCTACCAACCCGTAAGTTCGCCCTTGCCGAGGAGCCCGTTCCGCGCCTGCTCCGCTGCGTACGCGGCCACGAGA
>NZ_JALDAX010000057.1 GCF_022698145.1 Streptomyces spinosisporus | reverse complement strand
CGCGGACACGCAAAGTTCGAAGTCAGCTTCACCGAGCGCCTCCGCTTCCAGCACGTCCGACCGTCCGGACATCACCTTCCCTTCCGACGCCAAGAACGTCTTCGAAGACCAGAAGACGGGCGACAAGACGAAGGACGCCGTGCTCGCAGACAGCGCCCTGAGCATCAACTCTGTCGACGAGGCAATCTTCAAGGGAAGCACGAACACGAAGGCGCTTGGTTTCTACAACGCCGACAAGGCTCTGAGTTCCTCAATCACATACGTGCAGGGATACATCGATGACGCCGACACGTGGATCGGCGAGACCCGGTACTTCGACCGCAAAGTGACCCTCTCCGGAGCCAACAAGGCATACATCACGTACTGCTCCGACGAAAGCAAGTCTTTCATCAAGAACAAGAAGACCAAAAAGGTCGACAAGACGCCGACAACCGCAAACGCCTATGTGCTCTACCACTCCGTACTCACCAAGAACGCCGAAGGCGTCTGGCAGACGACCAACATCGTGTCGAACAGGGGAGACAAGGCGTGCCAGCCGTGAGGCAGTTGGCCAGAACCATTACGGTCCTGGCCCTTGCAAGCGTTCCCGTCGTCATGTCCCAAGCGGCCTTCGCCGAGCGAGACAAGCACGGCAACAACGGTAGCCAGACGGAGCAGCACGGCAACGCCACCGACGACGGAACCCTTTCGTCGACCGTCGGCACAATCGTCTACGACCGCTCCAAGAACGGCACCGGCAACTCCGCCGGCCCGGTCACGTCCACCACGTCCTGGACCCCACCCGCCTGCTGGTACGCGCCCAAGTACTCACCCGCCGAGCTCAAGGACTATCTGGAGCCGATCTGGCAGGCCGATTCGACCGGTTCCCAGTGGGATCTGGAGCAGCGCAACAAGTACGAGAAGGGCGGCGACAAGCCCGGTACGTACAAGGACTTCAACAAGGAGAAGACCGGCAAGGGCTATTGGTGGGACTCGTACGTCAACGAGAGCTTCCCGCCCGGCTGGGACAAGTGCGACAAGCCCTTCTTCTGGGTGGACAAGGGTGATCCCCCACCCGCTGACGTCGAGAACGCCGTGACCCCCAGGGTCCTGGGCGAG
>NZ_JALDAX010000056.1 GCF_022698145.1 Streptomyces spinosisporus | reverse complement strand
AGCAGACGCGGGAAGCCCGTCGGCGGCATCGCCGAGCGCTTCGGCCTCCGATGCCGCCGGCCGTCCGCACATCACGTTGCCGTCGGACGTCACGGACAAGTACGAGGACTGGAAAACGGGCGACGCGACCAAGGACACGGTTCTGGCGGAAACAGCCCGACGCATTGACGCGACCAACGACGCCATCCTGCGCGGCGACGCCAGCGCGCCGGGTCTCACGTTCTACTACCGGGACAAGGCCTTGTCGGACGCTGTGGCCTGGGTGCAGGAATATGTGAAGGCCAACCTCTCCTTCACCGGCACCACACGTTATTACGCCCCCAAGGTGACGCTCAGCAACAGCACCACGGCGTCTGTCGTTTACTGCTCCGACGAGAGCAAGGGTTTCAACAAGAACCGTAAGACCAACAAGGTCGACCGGACCCCCTCTCAGGACAGCCCGTACGTGCTGTACAACACCCGCCTGGTGAAGAACAAGCAGGGCGTGTGGCAGACCAGCAATCTGATTTCGAAGCGGGGGGACAAGACATGCGCCGGGTGACCGGTCGGGGGCGGATCCTGACTCTCAGCGTATTCGTGACGGTGTGTGGCCTCGGATTGCCGGGCACTGCCTCGGCGTATGGGCCGGGTGACGGACAGGGCTCCCAGCACCACACGGATGAATCCGGTGGCTCGGACGGCAAGGGCGGAATCTCCGCCACCGTGGGAGCCGTCGTCTACGACCGGTCCCACAACGGCTCAGGGCAGTCGGCCGGCCCCGTCACCTCGACGACGAACTGGACGCCGCCGGCGTGCTATTACGCACCCAAGTACAGCCCCGCGGAGCTCAAGGCCTATCTGGAGCCCATCTGGAACGCGGAGTCGACCGGATCTCAGTGGGACCTGGAGCAGCGCAACACGTACGAGAAGGGCGGCGACAAGCCCGGCACGTACAAGGACTTCAACAAGGAGAAGACCGGCAAGGGTTACTGGTGGGATTCGTATGTGACCAAGGGGCGTGAGGGCGACCCGGGCGCACTCGACTGCGACAAGCCCTACTTCTGGGTGGACAAGGGCGACCCGCCCCCCGCCGACATCGAGAACGCCGTGACCCCCAGGGTCCTGGGCGAA
>NZ_JALDAX010000055.1 GCF_022698145.1 Streptomyces spinosisporus | reverse complement strand
TTGGCGACCACCAGAACCGTGTTCGAGCCGCTCCGCTTCGAGTACGCGATCACCGCTTCCTGGTCCGCGTGGTGGAAGTGGAGGTCGCGCAGCTGCTGCAGAGCCGGGTTCTCCCGTCGGATGGTGTTGAGGCGGGTGATCAGGGGGGTGATGGTGTGGCCCTGGCGTTCGGCGGTGTCCCAGTCGCGGGGTTTGAGCTGGTACTTCTCCGAGTTGAGGTATTCCTCGCTGCCGTCCTTGAGCGGGGTGTTCTCGCACAGTTCGTAGCCGGAGTAGACGCCCCAGGTGGGCGAGAGGGTGGCGGCCAGCACCGCGCGGACCTCGAACGCGGGCCGGCCGCCGCGCTGCAGGTAGGCGTGCAGGATGTCGGGGGTGTTGACGAAGAAGTTGGGCCGCATGTAGGCGGCCGCCTCACCGGACAGCTCGGTGCAGTAGTCGGTCAGCTCCTGCTTGGAGGTGCGCCAGGTGAAGTAGGTGTAGGACTGCTGGAAGCCGATCTGGGCCAGGGTGTGCATCATGGCCGGCCGGGTGAACGCCTCCGCCAGGAAGATCACGTCCGGGTCGGTGGCGTTGATCTCGGCGATCACCTTCTGCCAGAAGGCGACCGGCTTGGTGTGCGGGTTGTCCACGCGGAAGATCCGCACGCCGGCGGTCATCCAGACCCGCAGCACCCGCAGGGTCTCGGCGATCAGGCCGTCGAGGTCGGCGTCGAAGGCGATGGGGTAGATGTCCTGGTACTTCTTGGGCGGGTTCTCGGCGTAGGCGATGGTGCCGTCCGGGCGGTGATGGAACCATTCGGGGTGTTTGTGCACCCAGGGGTGGTCCGGGGAGCACTGCAGGGCGAAGTCCAGGGCGATCTCCAGGCCCAGCGCGCGGGCGCGGGCGATGAAGCGGGTGAAGTCCTCCATGCTGCCCAGCCGCGGGTGGACCGTGTCGTGGCCGCCCTCGGGGGAGCCGATCGCCCAGGGCACGCCGACGTCGTCGGGGCCGGCGGACAGGCTGTTGTTGCGGCCCTTGCGGTAGGTGGTGCCGATCGGGTGGATGGGCGGCAGGTAGACGACGTCGAAGCCCATCGCGGCGATCGCCGGAAGCCTGCGCGCGGCCGTGGCGAACGTGCCGTGCGGCTCCTCCTCGGTGCCCTCGGAGCGGGGGAAGAACTCGTACCAGGACCCGTACAGGGCTCTTTCCCGCTCCACCAGCAGCGGCAGGGACTCCGAGGCGGTCACGAACTCCCGCAGCGGATGCCGCGCCAGCACCGCATCCACCTCCGGCGTCAACGCACCCGCCA
>NZ_JALDAX010000054.1 GCF_022698145.1 Streptomyces spinosisporus | reverse complement strand
ACGGTCGTTGTCTCAGAACAAACACAGTGGACGCGAGCAACTGAGGACAAGCCCTCGGCCTATTAGTACCGGTCACCTCCACCAGTTACCTGGCTTCCAGATCCGGCCTATCAACCCAGTCGTCTACTGGGAGCCTTACCCCATCAAGTGGGTGGGAGTCCTCATCTCGAAGCAGGCTTCCCGCTTAGATGCTTTCAGCGGTTATCCCTCCCGAACGTAGCCAACCAGCCATGCCCTTGGCAGAACAACTGGCACACCAGAGGTTCGTCCGTCCCGGTCCTCTCGTACTAGGGACAGCCCTTCTCAAGACTCCTACGCGCACAGCGGATAGGGACCGAACTGTCTCACGACGTTCTAAACCCAGCTCGCGTACCGCTTTAATGGGCGAACAGCCCAACCCTTGGGACCGACTCCAGCCCCAGGATGCGACGAGCCGACATCGAGGTGCCAAACCATCCCGTCGATATGGACTCTTGGGGAAGATCAGCCTGTTATCCCCGGGGTACCTTTTATCCGTTGAGCGACGGCGCTTCCACAAGCCACCGCCGGATCACTAGTCCCGACTTTCGTCCCTGCTCGACCCGTCGGTCTCACAGTCAAGCTCCCTTGTGCACTTACACTCAACACCTGATTGCCAACCAGGCTGAGGGAACCTTTGGGCGCCTCCGTTACCCTTTAGGAGGCAACCGCCCCAGTTAAACTACCCATCAGACACTGTCCCTGATCCGGATCACGGACCCAGGTTAGACATCCAGCACGACCAGACTGGTATTTCAACGACGACTCCACACGAACTGGCGTCCGCGTTTCACAGTCTCCCAGCTATCCTACACAAGCCGAACCGAACACCAATATCAAACTGTAGTAAAGGTCCCGGGGTCTTTCCGTCCTGCTGCGCGAAACGAGCATCTTTACTCGTAGTGCAATTTCACCGGGCCTATGGTTGAGACAGTCGAGAAGTCGTTACGCCATTCGTGCAGGTCGGAACTTACCCGACAAGGAATTTCGCTACCTTAGGATGGTTATAGTTACCACCGCCGTTTACTGGCGCTTAAGTTCTCAGCTTCGCCCGACCGAAATCGGACTAACCGGTCCCCTTAACGTTCCAGCACCGGGCAGGCGTCAGTCCGTATACATCGCCTTACGGCTTCGCACGGACCTGTGTTTTTAGTAAACAGTCGCTTCTCGCTGGTCTCTGCGGCCACCCCCAGCTCAGGAAGCAAGTTCCTTCACCGGGTGTGGCCCCCCTTCTCCCGAAGTTACGGGGGCATTTTGCCGAGTTCCTTAACCATAGTTCACCCGAACGCCTCGGTATTCTCTACCAGACCACCTGAGTCGGTTTAGGGTACGGGCCGCCATGAAACTCGCTAGAGGCTTTTCTCGACAGCATAGGATCATCCACTTCACCACAATCGGCTCGGCATCAGGTCTCA
>NZ_JALDAX010000053.1 GCF_022698145.1 Streptomyces spinosisporus | reverse complement strand
AACCCGCCGCGGGTCGACTCCACGGACGCGGTGGACCGGCGCAGCGAGACGCTGCTCGACCTGGTCCCGGCGGACGGCAACCGGCCCTACGACATGGCCAAGGTGATCGAGGAGATCGTCGACGACGGCGAGTACCTGGAGGTCCACGAGCGCTGGGCCCGCAACATCATCTGCGCCCTGGCCCGCCTCGACGGCCAGGTGGTCGGCATCGTCGCCAACCAGCCGCAGTCCCTCGCGGGCGTCCTGGACATCGAGGCCAGTGAAAAAGCTGCGCGCTTCGTCCAGATGTGTGACGCTTTCAATATCCCGATCGTCACCTTCCTGGACGTCCCGGGCTTCCTCCCCGGCGTCGACCAGGAGCACGGCGGGATCATCCGCCACGGCGCGAAGCTCCTCTACGCCTACTGCAACGCGACCGTGCCCCGCATCTCCCTGATCCTGCGCAAGGCCTACGGCGGCGCCTACATCGTCATGGACAGCCAGTCCATCGGTGCGGACCTCACCTATGCCTGGCCGACCAACGAGATCGCCGTGATGGGCGCGGAAGGCGCCGCCAACGTCATCTTCCGTCGGCAGATCGCCGACGCCGAGGACCCCGAGGCCATGCGGGCCCGCATGGTCAAGGAGTACAAGTCCGAGCTCATGCACCCCTACTACGCGGCCGAGCGCGGCCTGGTCGACGACGTCATCGACCCGGCCGAGACCCGCGAGGTCCTCATCCGCTCCCTGGCCATGCTGCAGACCAAGCACGCGGACCTGCCGTCGCGCAAGCACGGCAACCCCCCGCAGTAGCACCTCTCTCACGGAGACCGAGACCTATGAGCACCCCTGACATTCGCGTCGAGAAGGGCCACGCCGAGCCCGAGGAAGTCGCCGCCATCACGGCCGTCCTCCTGGCCCGCGCCGCGGCCGCCCCGTCGGACGTACAGGCCCACCCCGGCCGCCCCAAGGCCGCCTGGCGCCGCCTGGAACGCGAGGGCGGCTTCCGAGCCCCCCACAGCTGGCACGGCTAGCCAGAACGCAGCCTAGGCAAGCGGAAGGGCCCCTCTCGCGAGAGAGGGGCCCTTCCGCTTGCCTAGGGGCGCGGGGAACTGCGCGACAAGCCACTGGGCCGCCCGCAGACGGCAAACAACCATCCGAGGCAGCCCAGTAGCCGCAAACGCAAGAACCAGTACCGGTTACCGCAACCGCGCCATGAGAGCGTGCTCCACCAACGTGATGAGCGCCGACTTAGCGTCGGCACGATGCCGAGCATCGGTGGTGATGATCGGAGTGTCCGGCCCGATCTGCAACGCCTCCCGCACCTCATCCGGGCTGTACGGCTGATTCCCGTCGAACCCGTTGAGCGCGATCACGAACGGCAGTCCGGAGTTCTCGAAGTAGTCGACCGCGGGGAAGCAGTCGGCGAGACGCCGGGTGTCCACCAGCACGAT
>NZ_JALDAX010000052.1 GCF_022698145.1 Streptomyces spinosisporus | reverse complement strand
TCGATGTTTGACGCTTCACAGCGGGTACCGGAATATCAACCGGTTATCCATCGACTACGCCTGTCGGCCTCGCCTTAGGTCCCGACTTACCCTGGGCAGATCAGCTTGACCCAGGAACCCTTAGTCAATCGGCGCACACGTTTCTCACGTGTGAATCGCTACTCATGCCTGCATTCTCACTCGTCAACCGTCCACAACTCGCTTACGCGGCTGCTTCACCCGGCAGACGACGCTCCCCTACCCATCACAGCCTCCGTTGGGAGTGTTGCTGCAATGACACGACTTCGGCGGTACGCTTGAGCCCCGCTACATTGTCGGCGCGGAATCACTAGACCAGTGAGCTATTACGCACTCTTTCAAGGGTGGCTGCTTCTAAGCCAACCTCCTGGTTGTCTCTGCGACTCCACATCCTTTCCCACTTAGCGTACGCTTAGGGGCCTTAGTCGATGCTCTGGGCTGTTTCCCTCTCGACCATGGAGCTTATCCCCCACAGTCTCACTGCCGCGCTCTCACTTACCGGCATTCGGAGTTTGGCTAAGGTCAGTAACCCGGTAGGGCCCATCGCCTATCCAGTGCTCTACCTCCGGCAAGAAACACACGACGCTGCACCTAAATGCATTTCGGGGAGAACCAGCTATCACGGAGTTTGATTGGCCTTTCACCCCTAACCACAGGTCATCCCCCAGGTTTTCAACCCTGGTGGGTTCGGTCCTCCACGACCTCTTACAGCCGCTTCAACCTGCCCATGGCTAGATCACTCCGCTTCGGGTCTTGAGCGTGCTACTCCACCGCCCTGTTCGGACTCGCTTTCGCTACGGCTACCCCACTCGGGTTAACCTCGCAACACACCGCAAACTCGCAGGCTCATTCTTCAAAAGGCACGCAGTCACGAGAAGCAAGCAAGCTTGCTTCCGACGCTCCCACGGCTTGTAGGCACACGGTTTCAGGTACTATTTCACTCCCCTCCCGGGGTACTTTTCACCATTCCCTCACGGTACTATCCGCTATCGGTCACCAGGGAATATTTAGGCTTAGCGGGTGGTCCCGCCAGATTCACACGGGATTTCTCGGGCCCCGTGCTACTTGGGTGTCTCTCCAACGAGCCGCTGACGTTTCGACTACGGGGGTCTTACCCTCTACGCCGGACCTTTCGCATGTCCTTCGCCTACATCAACGGTTTCTCACTCGCCTCACGGCCGGCAGACCATGAACAAGAGATCCCACAACCCCGCATGCGCAACCCCTGCCGGGTCTCACACGCATACGGTTTGGCCTCATCCGGTTTCGCTCGCCACTACTCCCGGAATCACGGTTGTTTTCTCTTCCTGCGGGTACTGAGATGTTTCACTTCCCCGCGTTCCCTCCACACTGCCTATGTGTTCAGCAGCGGGTGACAGCCCATGACGACTGCCGGGTTTCCCCATTCGGACACCCCCGGATCAAAGCCTGGTTGACGACTCCCCGGGGCCTATCGTGGCCTCCCACGTCCTTCATCGGTTCCTGGT
>NZ_JALDAX010000050.1 GCF_022698145.1 Streptomyces spinosisporus | reverse complement strand
TAGCTACTTGCCCCTGAAGAAGTCCGGGTCTGCCTCTGGGTTGTCCTCTGGGCAGAGCTGGTGAGGGCCAGGCCATGGCCGCGACAGTGGAGGCGAGTCGTTGCGGCCGGGGGTGGGGCGGTGTTACGCATCGCGGGAGTGCAGGACGCCTGGTGGGAGATGCTGCCGGAGCATGCGCGGCAGTTACCCGCCGAACTGGCCCTGGTCGATGCATTCTTGGACGACGAGCGATTCATCGCCCCGTGGCGGGCGGTGTTCGCCGAGCGCGGCTGGGGCGACCCTCGGTGCCGGTGGAGACGCTCTTGCGGCTGCTGTATCTCAAGCACCGCTACCAGCTCGGTTACGAGACCCTGTGCCGCGAGGTCGCGGACTCGTTGAGCTGGCGCCGGTTCTGCCGCATCCCGCTGGCCTCCCCGGTGCCGCACCCGACCACGCTGATCAAGCTCGTGCGCCGCAGCGGGCCGCAGACGGTGGAAGAGCTGAACGCTGCCCTACTGGGCAAACTGGTCGAGGACAAGCTGCTGCGGTGCCGCAAGCTGCGCATCGACACGACCGTGATGGAAGCCGACATCGACCACCCCACGGACGCCGACCTGCTGGACCACGGGATACGCAAACTGGGCCGGCTGGTGCGGCGGATCAAGGCGTCCGGGGCAGCCAGGCGCACCCGCTTCCGTGACCGCAGCCGGTCAGCGGGACGCCGTTTGAAGGAGATCTCGCGCACGCTGCGGCGACGCACCGGCCAGGCACTGGGCGAGATCGACCGGCTCACCGGTGAGATCGCCGCCGTGGCCCGTGCGACCTTGCGGGACGTGGCGGCGGTGGAGCGCAATGCCCGACGCACGCTGGGCAACCGGCCTTCGGGACGACTCGCGTACGTGGTGAGCGAGATGACCGAGACCGTGGCAGGCACCCACCGGCTGCTGGAGCAGACCGCCCTACGCCTGGCGGGCATCCGCACCATCCCCGACCGGCTGGTCTCGTTGGCCGACCCCGACGCCCGGCCCATTCGCAAGGGCAAGCCCCAACACCCCACCCAGTTCGGCTACACCGCGCTCGTGGCCGAGGACGAACGCGGCTTCATCGTCGACCACCAGGTCCAGCGCGGGAACCCGGCCGATGCGCCGCAACTGCTTCCCGCGGTGCAGCGTGCCGTGACACTGACCGGCCGCCCGCCGGGCACGGTCGTCGCCGACCGCGGCTTCGGCACCGCGGCCAACGATCTCGCCCTGGCTGAACTCGGTGTCCAGCGGATCGGCCTGCAACGCGCCGGAAAACCTGGAAAGGCACGGCGTGAGTACGAACAGAGCCGCCGCTTCCGGCGGATGCGCAACTGGAGGGTCGGCGTCGAGGCCCGCATCAGTCACCTCAAGCGCGGCTTCGGCTTCCGTCGCACCCGCCTACGCCGCCTGGCCGGCGCGCAGACCTGGGCAGGACTGGGGATCTTCGCCTACAACCTCCAGCGGATGACCGTCCTCAGCCGGTAAGGGACACGCCACCGACCGGCCAGCGGCACAGCACCGTCCGCCAGTGCTGGCCCCGTCACCAGCCCAGACCCTTTTTCAGGGGCAAGTAGCTA
>NZ_JALDAX010000005.1 GCF_022698145.1 Streptomyces spinosisporus | reverse complement strand
CGGCTACCGTGGCTCGTATGACCTACAAGATCCGTCCCGTACGTGCCGACGAATGGCCGGCCGCGAAGGCGCTGCGGCTCGTCGCGTTGCAGGATCCGATTGCGCATCTCGCCTATCTGGAGACGTACGAGGAGGCGCTGCGGCACCCGGAGTCGTTCTGGCAGGAGCGTACGGCCGGTGGTGCCGAAGGGGCCCTGGGAGCGCAGCAGTTCATTGCCGAAGGGCCGGACGGGGAGTGGGGCGCGACCCTCACCGTGCTGATGGAGGAGCCCGGGACGACGGACTGGGCGGGCTATCCGATCGAGCGGAAGCAGGGGCATATCGTCGGGGTGTTCGTGCAGCCGGAGTTGCGAGGGATCGGGCTGACCGAGGTGCTCTTCGACGCCGGACTGGAGTGGGCGTGGGCGCGTGGGGCCGAGCGGGTTCGGCTCATCGTGCATGAGGACAACGGCCGGGCCCAGGCCTTCTACCGCAGGGCGGGGTTCGTGCCCACCGGGCGGATCGTGCCGCTGTCCGACAAGCTCGACGAGAAGGAGCTGGAGTTCGTCCTGGATCGCGACTGAGCGGTGTCAGACCGGGAGTTCGTCGTGCGGCCAGCGTGAGCGGCCCTGTTCTCGGGAGCGGAGCAGGGCCAGGGTCGGCAGGCCCCGCTCCGCTCCGGTGGCCAGCAGCTCCGGGAGCTGGGGAAGCGGAGCCACTGCTGCGACATCGTCGAGGACGAGGGTCAATGGTGGGTCGAGGCGACCGGAGGATGACCGTTCGGCCATGTGCCGGCCGCGCTCGACCACGCTTGCGACGAGAGCCGTCAGGAGGGGCATGGCGCCCGGGTTCGTCCTGGGGTCCTCGATGGATTCCCCCACCACATAAAGCGTGCCCCCTTCGTGGACGAAGGAATCCAAGGCGAGGGCATCGGTTCGGTTTGGAGTGCACGCCTCGCGGATGTTGACCGTGAAGAGAGCGGAGAGGGCTCTGCTGGTCAACTCCTGGGCCATGTCGCGGCGTTCGGGATGGGCGGTGAGGGCCGCCTCGAGTTCGCCGGCGCAGCCGGGAGCGGCCTTGGGGCTCGTACGGAGAATGCGGACCGCGTCCTGGATCTGGGCGCCCTGGGCCCAGCGGTGGACGTGGCGGGTGGTGCGGCCGTCGACCGCGGCGGCGTGCAGGTAACAGCGCAGGAGCGTTTCGGCTGTCGCGGCCAGCGCCTGGTCGAGCTTGGCCGTGGGACGGATGGGGGCCAGCAGCGCGGCGGCTCTGGCTGTCGCGGTCTGTTTGTCCTCGCAGCCGGCGGTGGGGGCCCAGTGCAGTCGGGCCGGGGTGTCGCAGAGGTGGGCAGGGTCGTAGAGGAGGACCGGGCCCAGTTTGGCGCGGGCGTCCTTCGTGTCCGACCAGACGGCCGGGTTCGAGGTGATGACGAGGGCCGGGCCCTCGGCGTCCCGTACGGCCTGGGTGGCGGTTGCCTGGCGGCTGTCCCTCGGGCCGACGACGATCTTCTCCTGGCCGCCCGCGAGCGGCTCGCTGGTGAAGAGGGGCGTGGTCGGTGCCGGTTCCTGGTCAATAACCGTCGTGGGCGGTTCCGGTGGTGCCGTTCTCGGTGTCGGTACCTCGTGCTGGGTCGGCAGCGGTTCGGGTGCGGGCTGCGGCTCCTGCGCGAGCGAGGGCGAGGGCGCGGGCTTCTCGAACGACGTGGGTGCCGTGCGTCGCTTCAGGCGGACCGCGCGCCAGCGCGCGAGCGTTCCCATCACGAAGACCGTCAGGACGACCAGCACCATCAGCTGGCCGATGAACAGCCCCCAGAACAGGCCGTATCCGGAAAGCTGTGTCTTCGGTGTGGCGGGCCAGGCGCCGGGGATGTCGTGCGGTTCGCCGATGAGGTGGCGCATCGCGACGGGCGTACGGGCGAAGGTGACGTGGTCCGGCCAGCTGCCCTGCGCGAACCAGCCGGCGAGGCCCGTGGCCGACCACACCAGCAGGGTCATGCCGAGCAGGAAGGCGAGTATGCCGATCAGCAGGCCGTCCGGGATGCCGCCCTGGCCGTCCCGGCCTTCCCGTCTCCGGTCGTCCGGTCTCACCACTGCCTCCCCCTACGCCACCGTCGACTCGGACGGGCCTTCGAAGTCGCTCAGCTGCTGTTCCACGAAGGCGGCCGCGCGCTCCTCGGCCTCCAGTTCGGCGGCGCGCAGGGCGTCGTCGTTCAGGTCGCGCTCGGCGGACGACTCCGTCATCGCGCGGTCGGTGAAGACCAGGGGGCGTTCCGTCTCCGTGATCAGGTGTTTGACGACCTGGACGTTGCCGTTGACGTCCCACACGGCGATGCCCGGGGTGAGCGTGGGGATGATCTCCACGGCCCATCGGGGCAGGCCCAGGACGCGGCCCGTGGCCCGGGCCTCGTCGGCTTTCTGGGCGTAGATCGTCCGGGTCGACGCCATCTTCAGGATCGCGGCCGCTTCCTTGGCGGCGGCTCCGTCGACGACGTCGGACAGGTGGTGGACGACCGCGACGAAGGACAGGCCGAGGCGTCGGCCGAACTTCAGCAGCCGCTGGAACAGCTGGGCCACGAACGGGCTGTTGATGATGTGCCAGGCCTCCTCGACCAGGAAGATGCGCTTCTTCCGGTCGGGGCGGATCCAGGTGTGTTCCAGCCATACGCCGACGATCGCCATGAGGATCGGCATGGCGATGGAGTTGCGGTCGATGTGGGACAGGTCGAACACGATGAGGGGCGCGTCGAGGTCGATGCCGACGGTCGTGGGGCCGTCGAACATGCCGCGCAGGTCACCGTCGACCAGGCGGTCGAGGACCAGTGCCACGTCCAGGCCCCAGGCCCGTACGTCGTCTATGGCGACGTTCATCGCCTCGGCGGACTCCGGCTCGGGGTGCCGTAGCTGCTCGACGATATCGGTGAGGACCGGCTGGCGTTCGACGATGGTCTCGTTGACGTAGGCGTGCGCGACCTTGAGCGCGAAGCCGGAGCGTTCGTCGAGGCCGTGGCCCATCGCGACCTCGATGATGGTGCGCAGCAGCGCTAGCTGGCCGGTCGTCGTGATCGCCGGGTCGAGGGGGTTGAGGCGGATGCCGTGGTCGAGGGCGGCCGTCGGGTCGAGCCGGATGGGAGTTATCCCCAGCTCTTCCGCGATGAGGTTCCACTCGCCGACGCCGTCCTCGCCCTGGGCGTCCAGGACGACGACCTGGCGGTCGCGGAAGCGGAGCTGGCGCAGGACGTAGGTCTTCTCCAGGGCCGACTTGCCGTTGCCGGACTCGCCGAGGACCAGCCAGTGCGGGGCGGGCAGTTGCTGGCCGTAGAGCTGGAAGGGGTCGTAGATGTAGCCCTTTCCGGAGTAGACCTCGCGGCCGATGATGACGCCCGAGTCGCCGAGGCCGGGGGCCGCGGTGGGCAGATAGACGGCCTGGGCCTGGCCCGTGGAGGTGCGTACCGGCAGGCGGGTCGTCTCGACCTTCCCGAAGAGGAAGGACGTGAAGGCGTCGGTGAGGACGGACAGCGGATCCCGCATCAGAGCTCAGCCCCTACCTTCGGATGCCGGTGGCGAACGGAAGCGTGTTCACGAAGGCGCGATGGTGCTCCCGGTCGCACCACTCCAGCTTCAGGTACGACTTTCCGGCCGACGCCCGGATGGTCCGCTTGTCGCGGGCCAGGGCCTCGGGGGAGCGGGAGGAGACGGTGATGTAGCCGACGAGGTTCACGCCCGCCGCGCCGCTGGCGAGGTCCTCGCCGCGCTGGTCGAGGCGGTTGTGGGCGGCCACGTCACGGGGGTCCACGGTGCGGTTCATCTTGGCGGCGCGGGAGGCCTCCGCCTCGTCGTTGGTCTTTTCGGTCAGCATGCGTTCGATGGCTACCTCGGTGGGCTCGAGATCCATCGTCACGGCGACCGTTCGGATGACGTCCGGGGTGTGGACCAGCAGCGGCGCCAGGAAGTTGACGCCCACCGGGGTCATCGGCCACTCCTTCACCCAGGCCGTGGCGTGGCACCAGGGCGCGCGGGTGGCGGACTCACGGGTCTTGGCCTGGAGGTAGGTCGGCTCCATGGCGTCCAGCTCGGCCGGCCAGGCGTTGCGCTTGGTCATCGCCTGGATGTGGTCGATCGGGTGGTCGGGGTCGTACATGGAGTGGATGAGCGAGGCGAGCCGGCCCTGGCCGAGGGGCTGGCGGACCCGGATGTCGGCCTCCTGCAGGCGCGAGCAGATGTCGGTGAGCTCGCGGGCCATGACGACGGCGAGGCCGGCGTCCCGGTCCACCTTGCGGCCGTTCTGCGGGCGGGCGGCGCGCGCCATGGCGTGCGCCTCGGAGGCGAGCTCGCGGGTGAAGTGCATGCAGGCGACGAGATAGGCGCGGTGCTGCTCGCTGCTCGTCGACACCATGGACTGCAGTTGGTCGTACGAGCCCTGCAGCCATCCCGGTGCCTTGTCGTCGCCGCGGACGGCGACGTCCTTGGCGTGGGCGTCCGGGTCGGCGGGGAGGGTGCGGGCGAGCATCTGCAGGCGGGTGACGAAGCCGTCGCCGTTGGCGACGTGCTTGAGCAGGGTGCCGAAGCGGTCGACGAGGGCTTCCTGGTCCTCGGAGTCGCGCAGGCCGACGCCGGGTCCCTCGATCTCGATGGCGGCGGTGACGGTCCTGCGGTCGGCGTGCAGCAGTACGGCGATCTCGTCGGGCCCGAAGGGGGCGGCCAGCCAGGTGATGCGGCCGATGCCGGGCGGGGGGCCGATCTCGATCTCGCGGCCGTCCAGGCGGGTGCCGGCCTCCATGACGCCGGAGCGGTACAAGGTGCCCTGCTTCAGGGTGCGCTTGTAACTGCGGTTGATCTCGAACCACTTGTAGAACGTGCGGTGCTTGTACGGCACGTAGACCGCTGCCAGCGCGAGCAGCGGGAAGCCCATCAGCAGCACGATGCGCAGGGAGAGGACGGGGACCAGGAGGCCGCACATCATGCCGAGGAACGCGCCCGCGATGATCAGGACGATCTCGCCGGACTCGCGGTTGCGGCCGACGATCGCGTTCGGCCGGGCGCGGCCGATGAGATATGTACGGCGGGGCGTGACCGGATGGGACAGGTGGGACTCGGTCGTCAACGCCCTTCACCTCCCGTGCGGTTGCTACTGCTGTTGCGGTTGTCGCCGGCGTGCGGGGTGCTGGCCGGGCTCGGCGAACGGGGTGCGGGTGCGGCGGAGGGGACGGCTCCGCCACCACCACCGTTCGAGGTGCGGGTGGAGTGGGCGGCCACGCCGCCGCTGACCGGGTTGGCCGGGCGGGCGCTGCCGCCGGAGGACGACTGGCCGCCGCCTCCGTTGTCGTTGGCGCGGGCGCTGTGGGTCTTGATGCCCTGCGCGACCATGGTGGCCGGGGAGCTGATGACCGCGGCGGCCTTGCTCTCGGCGCCCTGCATGATGCGGTTGTTGCGGCCGGAGGCGATCTCGTCGCCGAAGCCGGGCACGAAGCGGTAGATCATCGCGCTGGCGAAGATGGCGAGCAGGATGATCGCGAGGCCGGAGACGACGGCGGAGAAGGAGTCCGGGCCGCCGTCGGTGGACAGGGCGCCCGCGAGGCCGAGCACGATCACGATGACCGGCTTCACCAGGATCACGGCGATCATGATGCCCGCCCAGCGGCGGACGTGGCCCCACAGGTTCTTGTCGACCAGGCCGGCGTAGACCACGGTGCCGAGGAGGGCGCCGACGTACAGCAGGGCGGCGCGGATGACGAGCTCCAGCCACAGGACGCCGGCGGCGAGGATGCTGACCAGGGAGACGACGATCAGCATGATGGGGCCGCCGCCGATGTCGTTGCCCTTGTCGAGGGCGCCGGAGAACGTGCCGAAGAAGGTGTCCGTCTGGTCGCCGGTGGTCTTGGCGAGGACGTCGGTGATGCCGTCGGTCGCCGATACGACGGTGTAGAGGATCAGCGGGGTGAAGGCGGACGCCAGGACCGTCAGCCACAGGAAGCCGATCGCCTCCGAGACGGCCGTGGTGAGGGGGACGCCCCGCACGGCACGCTTGGCCACGGCGAGCAGCCACAGCAGGAGGGTGAGGACCGTGGACGCGGCGAAGACGACCGCGTACTGCTGCAGGAACTTGGTGTTCGTGAAGTCGACGTTCGCCGTCTCCTTCACCGCGTCGCTGAGCTTGTCGACGGTCCAGGAGGCGGCGTCGGCACAGCCCTTGGCGAGGGAGGAGAGCGGGTCGAGGGTGGAGGTGGGGTCGAGGGAGGGGGAGCCGCCGGAGGAGCCGCCTCCGGTGTCGCCTTCGCAGACCTGCCGGGCCTGGCCGGACAGCAGACCGCAGTTGTCGTCGGACTTCGTGGGGGTCGGCGAGGGGTCGGCCGCGGCGCGGGTGGCCAGCAGGACGGCGGCGGTCTGTACGGTGGCGACCGCGGCGGTGAGCTTGAGCGCGAGGCGCCGGCTACCGGGCATAAGTGAAGCCTCCGTACTCCTCGACGGCCTTTGCCATGTCGTCAGCGCCGGAGGCCTTGTCGTCGCCGGGGACTGGCGCAGGGCCTTCCTTCTGGGTCTGGGTCACGATCTTCCAGTCACCGTTGGTCCACTCGAGCTGCATCGTGGTGGTGAACCAGCTGTTGGTCACGGGGTTCGTGGAGTTCTCCCCGGCGACTCCGAGGAGGCCGCTGCACCACACCTCCACGGTCGCGCGGCTGTCGGTGGCCTCGGTGACCTTGGTGCCGATCGGGCTCGTACGGGAGACGAACGTCGATCCGGAGGGGGCCGAGCCGTCCTCGTTCAGGCCGACGTTCTTGTTGAACTGCGGGGTGTAGGCCTTGTCGAGGCTCGACACGAAGTCCGCGACGTGCGAGGGGGCGACGACGGTCTGCAGGATGGCGTCGCGCCTGACCTTGTTGAACATGTCGGGCGAGCCCAGTGCCACCGCGTAGTTCGCCGCCGCGCTCTGCGCCCCCTGCTGGTTGTGCGCGAATCCGGTCGGGATCCCCGCCGCCTTCGTCTTCACCGGGGTCTTCCCGGAGGGCGCCGTCGCGGAGGTCTTCGGGTCGTTGCCGGAGGAGGAGGAAGAGGAATCGTCTCCTCCACGGTTCGCGAAGGCGATCGCTGCGATCAGCAGGACGACCACGCCGACCACGGTGACCAGGCTCCGGGAGGAGGTGCGGCCGCCGCGCCGCGCGCCTCCGTACACGTCCGTGCCGCTGTCGGGCAGCCTTGTCCGGGTCTGCCCCTCGTCTCCGAGACTCATACCGCGTACGCCCTCTCCACCTCGTAGACATACGACGGTAGCCGTGCTGGTTCGCGCGCGTGCGCGGTGTGGTGACTCGACATCAGGGAAATGCAACCTCAGCCGGTGGGCGCGACGGGCGGGTGGGGTGGAGGGGGGCCGGGCGTGCCCGGAGCGGACTGGAGGACGCCTGCCGCGAACGGACGCTAGACGGCCATGCCGTACACGATGGTGAACAGCGTGCCCAGGGAGCCGATGATGAAGACGCCGGTGAGGCCGGCGATGATGAGGCCTTTGCCCTGTTCCGCGCTGAAGGTGTCGCGCAGTGCCGTCGCGCCGATGCGCTGCTTGGCGGCGCCCCAGACGGCAAGGCCGAGGCAGAGCAGGATGGCGACCGCCATCACGACCTCGATCATCACCTTGGCCTCGTTGCCCAGGCTGCCGAAGGGGCCCCAGTCCGGAGCGATCCCGCCGATGATGGTGTTGATGTCTCCCTTGTCGGCCGCAAAGAGCATGTAAGTCACCGCCCCTGGTGGGTAGTTCCGCAGTTCCTCTGCGGGCGTGCAGAGGTCAGGCTCATTCTCGCCGACAATGCTGCCGTCGTATGTCGACTTGGCGTCATTGCTTGGCGGGTTTCGTACGAATAGCACTTAGGTCACTCTGTGTATCACGGCAGGTTACGCCGGGCAATGAGGCCTGGGTGCGGAACCTGCCGTATGAAGAGTATCCCCGCAGTGCGAGCGGGCCACGACTGGTCGTCGTGGCCCGCTCGGTGACGGAGAGTCAGCCCGTGAGGGCCTCCAGCCGGCGCTTCAGGTTCCGGTAGCTGACCGGGGCTCCCTTCGCCGCCTGGCGTCGTACCAGTGGCAGGAGCGGGACGCCGATGCCGTGCGGGTCGAAGTCCAGGGCGAAGGTGACGCGGGAGGCGGTGCCGCCGGCGAGCGGCTCGACGGTGATGTCCATGGAGGGCCGCAGGGGGCCGTCCAGGCCGCGTGCGGACCAACTGCCCGGCGGCCGGCACTCGGTGACCTCCTGCGTGAAGGTGCGCTCCGACGGGCCGATCCTGCGGGTCGTGGTGAAGCGGTCGCCCTTGCCGGTCGAGGCGGGGCCGCCGTCCTCGGCCCGGACCCGCACCACGTCTCCCTGCCATTCGGCGAAGCGGGCCGGATCGGTGACGTAGGCGAAGACCTCGTCGGGGGGACGGGCGATGTCGATGGTGGAGACGAGGGGTGCCATGACACGTGCTCCTTGCTCGGGGACTGCTGCTCTACGTCTGTGACGGTCGGCGCGGGGTGTCTGTGACGGGGCCCGCACGGGTCAGGGGGAGGGGCTGTGGGTGGTGTGGTCGCAGGGGAGGCGGGGAGCGGGGGGCGACAGTACGGTGGAAGTGGTTCCCGGGGGCCCGGAGGGACGGAGGGCAGTGAGTGGTGGCCGCCTCACGCGTCGGCAGCCGGTTCAGCGGCCCCGTGTACGCCGTGGTCGTGCTCCTGGTGTCGGCCGTCACCTCGTCCTCGCTCGCGGCCGCCGACGACGGGCCGGGCCCCTTCGGGGTCACCGTGGTCGCGGCGGCGGGGATGCAGAACGCGAGAGTCGGGGCGCTCTTCGACGCCGACCGCGGGTCCGCGCTCGCCGGGGGGCACTTCTGCACCGCCTCCGTGGTCCACAGCCCGCACCGGGACCTCGTCGTCAGCGCGGCCCACTGCCTGGACGGGGACGGCGACTACGTGTTCGTGCCCGGGTACCGCAACGGGCGTGCGCCGTACGGGACATGGGAGATACGGCGGACGTTCCTGGCCGACGGCTGGTCCAAGGGGCAGGACTCCACGGGGCAGGACGAGGACAGTGACGTCGGGTTCGCCGTCGTCGGCGACCAGGGCGGCAAGGGTGTCGAGGACGTCGTCGGCGCGAACCGCTTCGTGACCGGCATGGCGACCGGGGCCACCGCCGTCACCGTCACCGGGTACCCCGACTCCCGCGAGGCCCCCGTCAGCTGCACCAACAAGCCGACCCCGCACAGCCGCACCCAGCAGCGCATCGCGTGCCCCGGCCTCTCCGGAGGGACCAGCGGCAGCCCCTGGGTCAACGGGGACCGGGAGGTCGTCGGCATCCTGGGCGGGTACGAACAGGGCGGGAACACCGACGACGTCTCCTACAGCGTGGTGCTCGGGTCGGAGGCGGCCGGGCTGTACCGACAAGCCGCCGCGGACCGGTAGGAGACCGTGGCCGGAATGCTGCCGGCGCGCACTGCTGACGGACTGTCACCTTCCGTGTGATCACCCCGGAACGCGGCAGCCGCCCCTACACTGACGTGGGCGAACGGACTCCCGGGCAGCGAGGGGCGGTTGACTGTGCGTAAGGCATGGGTCCTGACGACCGTGGCCGTCGGCTCGGCGCTGTCCTTCGTGATGCTGCTGGTCGTCGGGGTGTACATCGTCGCCGGGAACCTCGTCAACGGCGTGGGCGGCGCGACCAAGTCGCTGGCCAAGGGGTCGGTGCCCGCGGCGTACTCGGCCGTCGTGCAGAAGTGGGGCAACCTCTGCCCGGCCATCAACCCCGCGCTGCTCGCCGCCCAGCTCTACCAGGAGAGCGGGTTCAACCCCAACGCGAAGAGCGCGGCGGCCGCGGAGGGGATAGCGCAGTTCATCCCGGGCACCTGGGCCACGCACGGCATCGACGGCAACGGCGACGGCGTCAAGAACGTCTGGGACCCGCAGGACGCGATCCCGTCCGCCGCGTCGTACGACTGCCAGCTCGCCTCGTACGTGAAGGACGTACCCGGGAATCTGACCGAAAACATGCTCGCCTCGTACAACGCGGGGTCGTACGCGGTGATCAAGTACGGGGGCGTGCCGCCGTACAAGGAGACCCAGAACTACGTCAAGACGATCACGACGCTCGAGAAGAGCTTCGCCGCGCCCGTCACCAGGGTCGATCCCTCCAAGCAGGCCGCGGGCGCCATCGACTACGCGCAGAAGAAGCTCGGCACCCCCTATCTGTGGGGCGGCGACGGCACGGCCCAGGACAACGGGCGCTTCGACTGCTCGGGGCTGACCAAGGCGGCGTACGAGAGCGTGGGGATCACGCTGCCGCGGGTCGCCAACGACCAGTACAACGCGGGACCGCACCCGAGGCGGAACGAACTGCTCCCCGGGGACCTGGTGTTCTTCTCCAAGGACCCCACCGACTCCCGGGCCATCCACCACGTGGGGATCTACGTCGGCGGCGGATACATGATCGACGCGCCGCGGACCGGTGCCGTGATCCGGTTCGACCCGATCGACACCGGTGAGTACTTCGGTGCCACGAGGGTCACCGAAGATGGCGCGAAAGCGTTGCCCACGACGGTGTGAGCTGAGCGTGAACCCACCCCCTGAGCTGCAAGGATGAGTCTCTCTTCGATAACGTCTGAGTGATCATTCGATGGAGTGTGGAACGTAGTAAGCGGGACCGTGCGTTCCTGTTCCACGGAGGCGTGTGTGAGCGCGCCCGACAGCAGACGACGAAGGGGCCGCAGCACCATGGCTGGACTCGCCGCATCCGGGTCGAACCCCGACGTCGACCTGCTCTACGACATCAACGGCCTGGCCAAGGACTCGCCGCACTGGTTCGACCGGGTCATGGAGTTCGTCGGGGAGTACGGGCTGCTGGTCGCCATGGTGCTGCTCGTGGTGTGGTGCTGGTGGTCCCTGCGGCGCCGGGGCGGCGCGGACGTCGCCTCGTCCATGGCCGCCGTGGTGTGGGCGCCGCTGGCTGCCGCGCTCGCGGTCCTGGTGAACGTGCCGATAAGGGGGTTCGTCGAACGTCCTCGGCCGTTCCGTGCTCATCAGGGGCTCGAGGTCCTGGTGTCCGGCAAGAACGACTACTCGTTCGTGAGTGATCACGCGACGATCACCATGGCTCTGGGGGTCGGCTTGTTCGTCGCCAATCGGAAGCTGGGGCTCGTCGGGATCGGGCTGGCGCTGTTGGAAGGGTTCTGCCGGGTTTACATGGGGGTGCACTACCCGACCGATGTGGTGGGTGGGTTTGCGCTGGGTACGGCGGTGGCGTTGTTGTTGTCGCCGGTCGCCATGGCGCTGCTGACGCCCCTGCTGAGTGCGGTGGGGCGGTCGTCCCTTGGTGGGTGGTTGTTGCGGTCTCGGTCGGGGGCGGCGTTGGATGCGGTGATTCCTGGGGCGCGGTCTGAGGCGTCCGGGGCTGCGGAGCGGGATCTCGCCGCCTGAGCAGGGTGGGTGGGGTTGTTTGGCGGCTGCGGGATTGTTGTGGCTTGTCGCGCAGTTCCCCGCGCCCCCAAAAGAGCTGCAGTGGGCCCCTATAGAGCCTGCGGGTAGGTGAAGAAGCCCGTGGGGTCGTACTGCTTCTTCACCGTTGTCAGGCGGGTGGACGCGTCCCCGTAGTACGCCGTGCGCCAGTTCTTCAGCGTCGGGTCCGTGTAGTTCTGGTAGGCCGCGCCGGAGGCGTACGGCTTCATCGCGTCGTGGGCTGAGGTGAGCCAGGACTGGGCTGTGGTGCCTGAGGTGGTGGGGCGCCAGGAGGCGATGTACTGGGCCAGCATGCGGGAGCGGCGGTGGACGAAGGCCGTGGCCGTGGGGGAGACGCGGTTGATCGCGCCGCCGAGGGCGGTCAGCGCGATGCTGCCGGAGCCGCCCCGCACCGAGCTCATCTGCTTCAGCAGGGTCTGGATGCCGGTGGCGGAGATCGAGCGGTCGAAGAAGTCGGAGCGGGCCGCGTAGGTCTCGCGTTGCAGTGCGCCCTGCGCGGAGCGGCCCGGGGTGGTGCCGGGGAGGTGGCACTGCGCCTGGGAGGAGAAGGAGGAGCAGCCGGCGTAGATCTCCATGGCCTCCTCGTAGCCGCGGCGGCGCAGCGAGACGCTGGTGGCGTTCGCGCCGACCTTGTCGGCGAGGCGGTCCACGGCGTTCTTCAGCTCGCCGTAGGTGCCGATGGAGAAGCAGGCGACGGAGATGGTCGGGGTGCCGCCGGCGGCGTTCGCCAGGTGCAGGGAGGACCAGATCTCGTCCGGCTGGGTCGGGCCCCATTCCTGCCAGGCCCTGATCACCGCGGCCGCCCTCGACCAGGGCCAGGTGAGATAGCCCGTCACCGCCTGCGGGGCCGGGTGGGTCTTGAAGTGCAGCTCGGTCACGACGCCGAAGTTGCCGTTGCCCGCGCCGCGCAGGGCCCAGAACAGGTCCTTGTTCTCGGTCGAGTTGGCGACGACCTGCTTGCCGTCCGCCGTGATCAGCGTGGCCTGGGTGAGGCTGTCGCAGGTCAGGCCGTAGGCCCGGGAGACCACGCCGTGGCCGCCGCCCAGGACGAGGCCGGAGACGCCGACGGTGGGGCAGGAGCCCGCGGGTATGGTCACGCCCTTCGCGGCGAGCCCCCGGTAGACGTCGATCAGCTTGGCGCCGGCGCCGACGACGGCCTGGCCGCCGCTCACCCGTATCTGCTTCAGCTTCGAGACGTCGACGATCAGCTTGCCGTTGCCGGAGGACCAGCCCGCGTAGGAGTGGCCGCCGTTGCGTATCGCGACCTGGAGGTGGTGGGCGCGGGCGTACGCCAGGGTCGTACGGATGTCGTCGGCGTGGGCGACGTAGGCGACGGCCGCCGGCTTCAGGTTGTCGAAACGGGTGTTGTAGAGCTGGTGGGCCGCGGCCCAGTTCGCCTCGCCCGGGCGTACGAGGCTGCCGTCGAGGTCGTGTGCGAGAGCGGTCCAGTTCGCGGGGGCGGCCACGGCTCCGGTGGACCGGATCGACGTGCCGGTGGACGATGAGGAGGACGCCGGACTGCTCGCGTCCGCGTCGGCGGATCGGCCCTCGCACGCGGTCGTGGTGACCGCGGCGATGACGGCCGCGCCGCCGCCCATGAACGTACGCCGATGCATGCTGTGCCTCCCGATAGCTCTCGGGGAACGAGACGGCTCGCCGGCCCCACGGGTTCCAGGGGGAGGTGTCACGCCTGTGTCAGCGTGAACCGGAATCCGAGTGTGCTCTCCTCGTGAGCGTTCCGTGACCTAACCACAAAGTCTGCAGGGGTTCACCTTGCGTTCATTTGTGGCCATCGGCGGCTTCACCTGTTCTGCCTAATTTCGGCCTTACGCGATGCGGGTCGCCCTACGACGGAGGCAGCCCTGACTCGCGATGGTATTTCGACTTCGCACGCCGCCGATTCAGGACGGCGGCTCCTGGAAGGAACTCTTTCAAGTGAAGCTTCAGCGCATGAATCGGCGGGCCATCGCCCTCGGTGCCATCGCCGCGTCGAGCGCCCTGGTCCTCACGGCGTGCGGCTCGGACGACACCAGCGACGGCGGCGACAGCAGCGCGTCCGCCACGGGCGCCGCCAGCTCGATCAAGTGCGACGACGCCAAGGGCCAGCTGCTGTCCGACGGCTCGTCCGCGCAGAAGAACGCGATCGACGCGTGGGTCGCGCAGTTCTCCAAGCAGTGCGGTGTGCAGATCAACTACAAGGCCGGCGGTTCCGGTGCGGGAGTCACCTCCTTCACCCAGGGTCAGCTGGCCTTCGCCGGCTCCGACTCGGCGCTGAAGCCCGAAGAGGTCACCGCGTCCAAGAAGGTCTGCAGCGGCGGCCAGGGCATCGACCTGCCGATGGTCGGTGGCCCGATCGCGGTCGGCTACAACCTCTCCGGCGTGGACAACCTGGTCCTGGACGCCAAGACCCTTGCGCAGATCTTCGACAGCAAGATCACCAAGTGGAACGACCCGGCGATCCAGAAGCTGAACCCCGACGCGAAGCTTCCCGACCTCAAGATCCAGGCGTTCCACCGCTCGGACGAGTCCGGCACCACGGACAACTTCACCAAGTACCTCAAGGCCACCGACCCGGCCGACTGGAAGTACTCGGGCGGCAAGGCCTGGCAGGCCAAGGGCGGCCAGTCCGCCGCGCAGTCCTCGGGCGTGGCCGCCCAGGTCAAGCAGACCAACGGCGCCATCGGCTACTTCGAGCTCTCCTACGTCGCCGACGGCATGAAGGCCGTCAGCATCAACACGGGCGCCAGCGCGCCGGTGGCCCCGAGCAGCGACGCCGCCTCCAAGGCGATCGCCGACGCCAAGATCGTGGGCACGGGCAAGGACCTGTCCCTGGAGCTGAACTACGCCACCAAGGCCGACGGCGCCTACCCGATCACCCTGGTCACCTACGAGATCGCCTGCGACAAGGGCAACAAGGCCGACACCCTCCCCGCGACCAAGGCGTTCCTGCGCTACATCGCCTCCGAGGACGGCCAGGGCATGCTCACCGATCTGAAGTACGCCCCGATGCCCGCCGACATCATCGCCAAGGTCCGCACCACCATCGAGGGCCTGAGCTGACTTGAGTGTGCGGTCCGGTCCCGGGATCTCGACGCCGGGACCGGACCGCACCGTCCGGTGCACCGCCGCCATGAGCCGTATGCCGCGTACGGCTTCGCAGAGCCGCGCCGCGCGCACGGCTCCGCAGACCGGAGAACCCGATGGAATCCTCAACGCAGATAGCCGACACCCCACCTCCCGCACCCCAGCCCTCCGCCACCGAACAGAAGCGCGCCGCGCGAGGTGCCACCCGGCCCGGTGACCGGATCTTCCTCGGTCTCTCCCGCGGATCGGGCATCCTGCTGCTGGTGATCATGGCCGCCATCGCGGTCTTCCTCACCTATCGCGCGTACCTCGCGATCAGCGAGGACCACACCAACTTCCTGACCACCTTCGAGTGGAACACCAACATCCACCCGGCGTCCTTCGGCATCGCGGTACTGGCCTACGGCACGGTGATCTCCTCGATCATCGCCATGGTCATCGCGGTCCCGATCGCGGTGGCCATCGCGCTGTTCCTCACGCACTACGCCCCGCGCCGTCTGGCCGGCCCCATCGCGTACGTGATCGACCTGCTCGCCGCCGTGCCGTCCATCGTCTACGGCCTGTGGGGCGCGCTGATCCTCGTACCGCACATGAACGGCCTCTTCGGCTGGCTGAACGACTACTTCTCCTGGACCGGCCTGTTCTCCTGGGAAGAGGGCGCCCCGCGCTCGATGCTCACCGTCGGCATCCTGCTCGCGATCATGATCCTGCCGGTCATCACCAACGTGAGCCGCGAGGTCTTCCGCCAGGCTCCGCAGATGATCGAGGAGGCGGCCCTGGCCCTCGGCGCCACGCGCTGGGAGGTCATCCGGATGGCCGTCCTGCCCTTCGGCCGCTCCGGCGTGATCTCCGCCTCGATGCTGGGCCTCGGCCGTGCGCTCGGCGAGACCATGGCCGTCGCGACCGTGCTCTCCCCGGACTTCCTGATCCACGCCAGCCTGCTCAACCCGGGCGGTGGCACCTTCGCCCAGAACATCGCCAGCAAGTTCGGCGAGGCGGACGAGTTCGGCCGTGACGCGCTGATCGCCTCCGGTCTGGTCCTGTTCGTCATCACCCTGCTGGTCAACGGCGCCGCCCGCATGATCATCGCGCGCCGCAAGGAGTACTCGGGGGCCAACGCATGAGCCACTCAGCAGCCGTCACCGAACAGCGCCCCAGCTCTCTGCGCGGCGCCGTCCTGCCGAAGTGGTCGCCGTGGGCGATCGCCGCCGGTTCCGTAGCCGTCGCCGTCGGCATCGGCCTGGCCGCCGGTCTCGACAGCAGGATCCAGTGGGGCCTGATCGCCGCACTGCTCTTCCTGGTCAGCACCTACGTCATCGCCGCGACCGTCGAGGGCAGCCGGCAGGCCAAGGACCGTATCGCGACCGGACTGGTCTGGACGGCCTTCCTGATCGCCGTCGTACCGCTGGTCTCCCTGATCTGGACGACCGTCGCACGCGGTGTGAAGGTCCTCGACGTCTACTTCCTGACCCACTCGATGGGCATCGTCGCCGACTCCCAGCCGGGCGGTGGCATCTACCACGCCATCATCGGCAGCCTCGAACAGGTCGGACTCGCCACGATCATCGCCGCGCCGATCGGTGTGCTCACGGCGATCTACCTCGTCGAGTACGGCCGCGGCGGCCTCGCCCGCTCGGTCACCTTCTTCGTCGACGTCATGACGGGCATCCCGTCGATCGTCGCGGGTCTGTTCATCCTGTCGCTGATGCTGATCTTCGACATGGAGCCGTTCGGGTTCGCGGGCTCGCTGGCCCTGGCCATCCTGATGATGCCGATCGTGGTCCGCTCCACCGAGGAGATGCTCAAGCTCGTCTCCAACGAGCTGCGCGAGGCGTCCCTCGCGCTCGGCGTCCCGAAGTGGCGCACCATCCTCAAGGTGGTCCTGCCGACGTCGATCGGCGGCATCACGACCGGCATCATGCTGGCCGTCGCCCGTATCGCGGGCGAGACCGCTCCGGTGCTGCTGCTCGTGTTCGGCAACCGGTTCATCAACAACAACCCGTTCGACGGCGCGCAGCAGTCGCTGCCGCTGTACATCTACCAGCAGTACGCGAACAGCGCTGGTGCGAACGCGGCGTACGACCGGGCGTGGGCGGCCTCGCTCACCCTGATCGCCTTCGTGATGATCCTGAACCTGGTGGCCCGGGCGATCGCCCGCTGGAAGGCCCCGAAGACCGGTCGCTGACGCGGCCAACGGCGACCGAAGAAATCTGGAAGTGACGTAATCATGGCCAAGCGAATCGACGTCAGCGGACTGACCGCCTACTACGGCTCCCACAAGGCGATCGAGGACATCTCGATGACCGTGGAGCCCCGCACGGTGACGGCCTTCATCGGCCCCTCCGGCTGCGGCAAGTCGACGTTCCTGCGCACGCTCAACCGTATGCACGAGGTCACCCCCGGCGGCCGCGTCGAGGGCAAGGTGCTCCTGGACGACGAGGACCTGTACGGCGCCGGGATCGACCCGGTGTCGGTGCGCCGCGAGATCGGCATGGTGTTCCAGCGCCCGAACCCGTTCCCCACCATGTCGATCTTCGACAACGTGGCGGCCGGGCTGCGCCTGAACGGCAGCTACAAGAAGAGCGAGCTCGCCGACATCGTGGAGAAGTCCCTCAAGGGCGCGAACCTGTGGAACGAGGTCAAGGACCGGCTGAACAAGCCCGGCTCCGGGCTGTCCGGCGGTCAGCAGCAGCGGCTGTGCATCGCCCGCGCGATCGCGGTCGAGCCGAAGGTGCTGCTCATGGACGAGCCCTGCTCCGCCCTCGACCCGATCTCCACCCTCGCCATCGAGGACCTGATCGGTGAGCTGAAGGAGCGCTTCACGATCGTCATCGTGACGCACAACATGCAGCAGGCCGCGCGTGTCTCGGACCGTACGGCGTTCTTCAACCTGGCGGCCGTCGGCCAGCCCGGCAAGCTGATCGAGATCGACGACACGGAGCGCATCTTCTCCAACCCGTCGGTCCAGGCGACGGAGGACTACATCTCCGGTCGCTTCGGCTAGAACAGGCCGGTACGAACCCCTCGCGGTGCTGCATGGCGGTGCCACCGCGGGGACGATAGGGGCCCGCCCCTGGCTCCCGGGGGCGGGCCCGTCGTCGTTCTCAGGGTTCCTGCGCTACAGGAACAGCAGGTTCACGATTCCGTACGAGGCCGCCGCGACCAGGGCCGCCGCCGGCATGGTGATGAACCAGCCCAGGACGATGTTCTTGGCGACGCCCCAGCGGACCGCGTTGACGCGCTTGGTGGCGCCGACGCCCATGATGGCGGAGGTGATGACGTGGGTCGTGGAGATCGGGGCCTTGAAGATGAAGGCCGTGGTGAACATGATCGCCGCGCCGGTCGTCTCCGCGGCGAAGCCCTGCGGCGGGTCCAGCTCGATGATCTTGCGGCCCAGGGTGCGCATGATGCGCCAGCCACCGGCGTACGTGCCCAGGGAGAGCATGATCGCGCAGACGAGCTTGACCCAGACCGGGATCGGGTCGCCGTAGGTCTCGTGGCCGGAGATCACCAGGGCCATCACCACGACGCCCATCGTCTTCTGGGCGTCCTGCAGACCGTGACCGAGCGCCATGCCCGCGGCCGAGACCGTCTGGGCGATCCGGAAGCCGCGCTTGGCCTTGTGCGGGTTGGACCGGCGGAAGAGCCACATGATCGCCGTCATGACCAGATAACCGACGAGCAGGCCGACGACCGGCGAGATGAACATCGGGACGACGACCTTGTCGATCACCCCGTGCCAGATGACGTCCGTGCCGCCCGCGAGCGCCGCGCCCACCATGCCGCCGAACAGGGCGTGGGAGGACGAGGAGGGCAGGCCGAAGTACCAGGTGACCAGGTTCCAGACGATGGCGCCGACCAGGGCCGCGAAGAGGATGCCCATCCCCTTGGACCCCTGCGGTGTCTCGATCAGGCCCTCGCTGACGGTCTTGGCGACCCCGGAGCCGAGGAAGGCACCCGCGAGGTTCATCACGGCGGCCATCGCGAGCGCGGCCCGCGGGGTCAGTGCCCGGGTCGAGACGGATGTCGCGATCGCGTTCGCGGAGTCGTGGAAGCCGTTGGTGTAGGTGAAGAAGAGCGCGACCGCGACGGTCACGATCAGGGCGAAGGTGTCCATCGACGCCTCAGGACTCCTTGACGGCGATGGTCTCCACCGTGTTCGCCACGTGCTCGAACGCGTCCGCGGCTTCTTCGAGCACGTCCACGATCTGCTTGAGCTTGAGCACCTCGATGGCGTCGTACTTGCCGTTGAAGAGGTGGGCGAGCAGCTTGCGGTGGATCTGGTCGGCCTGGTTCTCGAGGCGGTTGACCTCGATCCAGTACTCGGTCAGGTTGTCCATGGTGCGCAGGTTCGGCATGGCCTCGGCCGTCAGCTCGGCCGCCCGCGCCAGGACCTCGATCTGCTGCTCCACGCCCTTGGGGAGCTCCTCGACGTTGTAGAGGACGACCAGGTCGACGGCCTCCTCCATGAAGTCCATGATGTCGTCGAGGGACGAGGCGAGGGTGTAGATGTCCTCGCGGTCGAACGGCGTGATGAACGAGGAGTTCAGCTGGTGGAAGATCGCATGCGTGGCGTCGTCACCTGCGTGTTCCGCGGCCCGCATACGCTCTGCGATCTCGGCCCGGGCAGGTGTGTCCGCCCCGAGCAGTTCCATCAGGAGCTTCGAGCCCGTGACGATGTTGTCCGCGGATGCGGCGAACATGTCGTAGAAGCTCGTCTCCCTGGGGGTCAGACGAAAGCGCACGTGGGGTCCTCTAGGTGCTTCGGTTTCGGTCAGGCTGATGCTAGGCGCATCATCCGGCCACGGCTAATGGGCCGTCCCCCAGTGTCGCCCATCGGGCAGAGTGCTCGGCACGGGGGCGGTACGAGGCTTCGGTCGCGGCGTCGGCCAAGGGCCCTATACCCAGCAAAGTTCGATACCATATACCCACCTGGGGTATATGTCCGCACGTCTTGTGGGAGGACGCGATGACGACCACCGAGGCCGGCGCGACGGCGCCCTCCGACAACAGCACACAGAACGTGACACACGGGTACCACAAGCAGAAGGACGAGCACCTCAAGCGGCTGCGCCGCATCGAGGGCCAGATCCGCGGGCTGCAGCGGATGGTCGACGAGGACATCTACTGCATCGACATACTCACCCAGGTGTCCGCCTCCACCAAGGCCCTGCAGTCCTTCGCGCTGCAGCTCCTGGAGGAGCACCTGCGGCACTGCGTCGCCGACGCGGCCGTCAAGGGCGGCGAGGAGATCGACGCGAAGGTCGAGGAGGCCACGAAGGCGATCGGCCGGCTGCTGCGGACCTGAACCGGGGCGCGGCGGGCAGGGGCCCGGCCGCGCCTTCCGGCAGGTGGGGCTCAGGCGTCCGCGTCCCCTGCGCGGGCACGTTCTTCGGCCACTTTCAGCACCTCGTCGATGCTCTCCAGGCTGAGCCGCTCCTCCGCGGCCGAGGCCGCGATGATCAGTTCTCCGCACAGCTCGATCTCGGCGAGGGCCACGTGGTCCTGAACTGCCGTACCGCCGACCGGAGCCACGTGCATCACCTCATCTCTGCCGTTACCGACTTCCTAGAGTAGGGAGCGGCCTACGCACCGCGCATGGCACGGACGGGCTAGTTCTTGACGCCCGTCGGTCATGCGCGAGGACGGTCCCCTACTCGGCGATCTTGCCTGCGTAGATGTCCTCGGACGCCGGCAACCTTACGTCGACCCGGGTGCCGAAGCCGTACAGCAGGGTCGTCGAGGCGACCGCGACGGTGCCCTTCTCCCGGTCGTTGACGAAGCTGAACCGGTGTCTGATCTTGCGGATACGGCCCTGGTCGTCGAGGTAGGCGTCGAACGGCACCTCGCCCTTGGCGAACCCTTTCGCCGCCGCGGCCAGCGGTTCCCGCACACCCTTCGAGGCCGCCTTGGCCGCGGCGGCGAGATCCACGGTGCCGCGGTAGTGCCGCACCTCGACGCCCGCGAGCCTGGTTCGGCCCAGATAGTCCGCGGTCCGCGTGCCGAGCAGCAGCTCCGCCGCCGTGTACGGGTCGGTGGCGCCGCCGGTGACCAGATTGCCGTCGGAGAGGGCGGCCGTGTCGACCCGGACCCACTTGTCGGCGGGGACTCCGGCGCCCCGGTTCTTCATGAACAGGGCGCCGGGCGCGAGGAGTTCGGTGATCGGGCGGTGCTCGGCGGTGCCGGCCGGGGTCTGCGGGAGCTGCACGCGCAGCCGGCCGATCCGTCTGCGGTAGTCGTAGTCGCCCTCGCCGCGGATGGTGACGCGGGTGCCGCCCGCGGCCATCTCCATCGACGTGCTCGCCTTCGAGGTGCCCGCGTCCACGAGGGCGGCGGCGGCCCGGTGCAGGGTCTCGACCGGATCGGCGGCGCGGGCGTCCTCGGCGGCGGACCCGGTGCGCGAGCAGCCGCCGGTGCCCAGACAGACGCAGACCATCAGTCCTGCCGCGACGGTCCTGCCCCTGTGCTGCCTCTGAGCCATCGCTGCCCCCAGCCGGTCCGTCCGTCACGGGTCCCCTTCGGTTCGCTTAACGACGGGTGGAGTGGGCCGTCACGCGCAGAGGAACCCTTTACCCGGGCTCGGTAACGTTGTCGGCGTGGCGCAGCAGGAACATCGCACGACGACCGTCGAACAGGGCCCGTTCTGCATCGCACGATGCAGCTGCGGCTGGCGCGGTCCGGCCCGCAGGGCCCGCAGCCAGGCCAGGACGGACGCCGCGGGGCACGCGGCGACGGCGGACGGCCTGGACGGGTCCTAGAGCGGCAGCAGCTCGTCGATCAGGGCGCGGTCGCGGAACTGGGTCAGCCGGCTGCGGGCCGCGGCGGGGGAGAGCCACAGGATGCGGTCCACCTCGTCGTTCGGCGTGAAGTGGCCCTCGCGGGCCTCGGCCGCCCAGTAACGCACCTGCTTGGGGCGGCCGTTGACCATGTAGCGCACGGTCGGCAGCTCGACCCCGGGGGCGGCGGTGTACCCCGTCTCCTCCTCGACCTCGCGCAACGCGCCCGCGAGCGGGTCCTCGGCGCGCTTCAACTTGCCCTTGGGATGGGACCAGTCGTCGTACTTCGGCCGGTGGACCAGGCAGACCTCCAGCTCGCCGTCGACCGGGGAGTGGCGCCACAGGACGCAGCCGGCGGCCCGGATGAGGGTGTCGTCGGTATGGGTCACCGGCTCACCGCCTCCTTCGACAGGGTTCACATCGTCAGGACGTGCGCACCGTCTGCTTCTGCCAGCACTGCTGGAAGGCGAAGCGGGCGGCCTCCACTTCGTGCCGCTGGTCGGCGTGGAGCACCCCGAGCGCATACGCGGTGGCCGGGGCGATGCGGGGGGTGCGGGCCGAGGCGGCGGCTGCCGCCGCGGCCTCCGAGGCGTCGCGGTGGCGGTCGAGGGCCTGACCCGCGGTCAGCAGGCGCACGTCGACCGGGCCGCCCGGGCCGCCCGTGCCGTGCAGCGCCTCGCGGGCGTAGCGGTGCAGGCGCAGCAGCAGCCGGACCTGGTGCCAGGGGGCGTCCTGGGGGTGCGGCGCTGGGTCCGGGGAGAGGCCGTGGACGAGGGCCTCCGCGTTGTACGGGCTGCCCGCGGTGACCAGGGGCAGCGCGGCCACGGCGTCGGTCAGCCGTTCCTCGGCGGCCGCGGCCAGTGGGCGCAGGTCGGTCGTGGGCGCGGCGGCGGTCAGCGGGACCTCGCTGGCCAGGACGGCGATCTTGTCGGCGACGGCGTGGAAGCGGCTCGAACCGAGGGCCTGCAGGGCGGTGCTGTGGGCGCGGGTCCGGGCGAGCGTGAGCTGACGCTCCAGCAGGGCGCCCGCCTTGGCCGCGCCGACGGTCAGATTGCCGCGGTCCGTGTCGGCGGGGCCGGAGGTGCCATGTGCGGCTTTCAGCGGGGCGGTGTCCAGTCCGGCGGTACGTCCGCTCACGACGGTGGCGGGTGACGCGGAGGCGGCGGCCGTCTGCGCCGGGAGCCCCGAGGCCCCCGACAGCCGGTGCAGCGCCAGCAGCAGCCGCTCGAGGCGGGCCTCGTAGGCGTGCTCCATCGACAACGTCCCCGACAGCCAGGCCAGTTCGGGCCGCAGGCCTTCCGACCAGTCCGTCTCCAGCAGGGGACGGAAGGTGTGCAGGCTGCCGCTGATGCGACGGACCGAGCGGCGCAGGGCGCGCGCCGCGTCGACGGAGTCCTCCGTGCCGCCCTGGGCGGTGGCGCCGGTCTCCCGGTGCTGCCGCAGGGCGCGCAGGAACTCCGTGGCCTGGGCCCGAAGGTAACCCGCGAGGGCCTCCCCGGTCACGGGCGTGGCCGTGGGGTCCGTCGGGTCAAGGTGTTGCTGTGCCACGCCGGCGCCTCCGGGCGTCTATGAGCATCTCCTGGACATTCCGCAGGGGCTGGCCGTCCGCGTCCGTGGCGTGCCGGACCCAGTCGCCGTCCGGGCCGAGGTGCCAGGAGGAGGTGGTGTCGGACATGCCCGTCTCCAGCAGCCGGTTCAGGGCTGCGCGGTGGGCCGGGTCGGTAACCCTGACCAGGGCCTCGATCCGTCGGTCGAGGTTGCGGTGCATCATGTCGGCGCTGCCGATCCACACCTCGGGCTCGCCGCCGTTGCCGAAGGCGAAGACCCGGGAGTGTTCGAGGAAGCGGCCGAGGATCGAGCGGACCCGGATGTTCTCCGACAGGCCCGCGACGCCCGGGCGGATCGCACAGATCCCGCGCACCCAGATGTCGACCGGGACGCCCGCCTGCGAGGCCCGGTAGAGCGCGTCGACGACGGCCTCGTCGACCATCGAGTTGACCTTGATGCGGATGAAGGCCGGGCGGCCCGCGCGGTGGTGCTGGGCCTCCTTGTTGATCCGTGAGATCAGGCCGTCGCGCAGGGACTTGGGGGCGACCAGGAGTCGGCGGTAGGTCTCCCGGCGCGAGTATCCGGACAGCCGGTTGAAGAGGTCGGAGAGGTCGGCGCCGACCTGCGGGTCGGCCGTCAGCAGGCCCAGGTCCTCGTAGAGGCGGGCCGTCTTCGGGTGGTAGTTGCCGGTGCCGACGTGGCTGTAGCGCCGTAGCGTGTCGCCCTCCTGACGGACCACCAGGGAGAGCTTGCAGTGCGTCTTGAGGCCGACCAGGCCGTAGACGACGTGGCAGCCGGCCTCCTCCAGCTTGCGCGCCCACTTGATGTTGGCGTGCTCGTCGAACCGGGCCTTGATCTCGACCAGGACGAGGACCTGCTTGCCGGCCTCGGCGGCGTCGATGAGCGCGTCGACTATCGGGGAGTCGCCGGAGGTGCGGTACAGGGTCTGCTTGATGGCGAGGACGTCCGGGTCGTTGGCCGCCTGCTCCAGGAACGCCTGCACGGAGGTGGAGAAGGAGTCGTAGGGGTGGTGCAGCAGGACGTCCCGGCTGCGCAGCGCCGCGAAGATGTCGGGTGCGGACGCCGACTCGACCTCGGCCAGGTCGCGGTGGACGCCGGCGATGAACTTCTTGTATTTCAGCTCGGGCCGGTCGAGGGAGGCGATGCGGAACAGGCCCGTGAGGTCCAGCGGGCCGGGCAGCGGGTACACCTCGGCCTCGGAGATCTTCAGCTCGCGCACCAGCAGGTCCAGCACCTCGCGGTCGATGGACTCCTCGACCTCCAGGCGCACCGGCGGCCCGAAGCGGCGCCGCATGAGCTCCTTCTCCAGGGCCTGGAGCAGGTTCTCGGCGTCGTCCTCCTCGACCTCCAGGTCCTCGTTGCGGGTGAGCCGGAAGGCGTGGTGCTCCAGGACCTCCATGCCCGGGAACAGCTCCTCCAGGTGGGCCGCGATGACGTCCTCGATGGGGACGTAGCGGCCGGGGGAGCTCTCCAGGAAGCGGGACAGCAGCGGCGGCACCTTCACGCGGGCGAAGTGCCGGTGGCCGCTGACCGGGTTGCGCACCACCACGGCCAGGTTCAGCGACAGGCCGGAGATGTACGGGAAGGGGTGCGCGGGGTCGACCGCGAGCGGAGTGAGGACGGGGAAGATCTGGTGCCGGAAGAGCGTGAACAGGCGCGCCTGTTCCTTCTCCGTCAGCTCGCCCCAGCGGACCAGGTGGATGCCCTCCTCCGCGAGGGCGGGGGCGACGTCCTCGTGGTAGCAGGCGGCGTGCCGGGCCATGAGCTCGCGCGAGCGGGCCCAGATCATCTCCAGCACCTCGCGCGGCTGCAGGCCGGACGCCGAGCGGGTGGCCACGCCGGTGGCTATGCGGCGCTTCAGACCGGCCACGCGGACCATGAAGAACTCGTCCAGGTTGCTGGCGAAGATCGCGAGGAAGTTGGCCCGCTCCAGCAGGGGCGTGTTCGGGTCCTCGGCGAGTTCCAGGACCCGTTCGTTGAACGCGAGCCAGCTGCGCTCCCGGTCGAGGAAACGGCCCTGCGGCAGCTGGGGCCCGTCGTACGGCGACTCCTCGTACGCGTCGAGGTCGGCGTCGATGTCGGGTTCCAGGTCGGACACCGCGGCGGCCACCGTGTGCGGGCGGTGCGCGGCGATGGAGCCGACGGAGGGCTGCGCGTGTGAATCATTGCCGCGGCCCGCGGTTCCGCCACCGAGGGCGGTGGCGGTGGACGGGTGTGCCTGTGCCTGGGCTTCTTGCTGACTCATGAACCCATTCTTCCGCGACCGCGGCGATACGGGCGCGTCGGAAACCGCGGAAGGCAGTGCGTTCCCGGAGCGAGCGGCGCGGAGGGCGTCCCCGTTCCCCGCGGGCCCCTCGGAGGGCGGCGAAGGCTTCGGCACGGAGGGCGTCATTGGCCGAGCGTCGCAAGTCCGTCTGAACCGTTGGTTACGGCGACATGGCGTGCGGGATATCTGGGGGCGGCTCCCGGGGGGTCCGTGTGCGCCGGCTTTGGAGAGTACGGCCGTCCCTCCCCTATGCGGAAGGCCGGGGAGGGACGGGGCGGGACCGGGTCGGTCAGGTGGCGCGGCGGCGTACCACCGCGAAGGCGGCGGTGGCCGCGAGTGCGGTCAGGGCCAGCAGGACGCCGGTCTCCAGGAGCTGGCGCGGCCAGTAGTCGGGGGAGGGGAGGTACTCACGGGCGAAGCGGGCGATGTGGTGCTCGGCCAGGCAGCCGCGGTCGGTGTAGCAGTTCGGGTCGGGGACCGTGGCGCCGGAGGTGTCGATCGCCCAGCTGCGGGAGGTCGGGTCCGGCGCCGTGTAGCGGCCCTGGAAGGGCCAGTGGTTGCCGCGGAAGGCGTAGATGAGGAAGTACGCGAACCCGCTGAGGGCGAGCGCGGGCAGTGTGCGGCGCACCGCGAGGCCGATGAGCGCGCCGAGGGCCAGGCCCAGCAGCGGCGCTACGACCGTGGCCGGGCCGAGGGAGAAATAGAGGGAGCGGGGGTCGATGCCGGCCACCAGCAGATTGCTGTGGGTGTTCCACAGGTGCCGGTAGAGCGCGGCCAGCAGGCCGTTGCCGAGGACGAGGAAGCAGGCGGGCACGGCGAGTTTGGCGGCGAGCCAGCGGGCGGGGGAGACGGACTGCGTCCAGGCGAGCTGTGCGGTGCCGTTCTCCAGTTCGCGGCCGATGAGCGGCCCGGCCGCGAACAGGGCCACGGCGAAGCCGCCGAGGGTGATCAGGGTGTCGGGGTCGTAGAAGAGGTCGTTGTAGGCGCCCGAGGTGAAGGACAGGAACGTCGCCGAGGACGAGGCCGCCTTCAGGACCCCGGCGTAGCCGAACGTCTCGAGTTGGTGCTGGGCGTCGTGGGCGGCGGGACCGGTCAGCCACAGCAGGAGGCCGGCGGTGGCGACGACGAAGGCGAGCCAGACCCACAGGGCGGTCCGGTGCAGGCGCAGCACCGACCAGAGCAGACCGCGGGGCCGGAGGGACGCACGGCGGGACGGGGCGGGGGCGGTGAGGGTGGCGGTGCTCATGCCTGCACCGCCAGGGGTGCCGTGGTGGTGGCCGGTGTGAGCAGGGCCGGGGCGTCGGGGGAGCGCAGATGGGCGAGCAGGAGTTCCTCCAGGGACGGTTCCTCGGTCTGCCAGGCGGGGTCGACCGGGCCTTCGCGGCGGATGAGTGCGGTCAGGCCGCGGCCCGCGGGGCGGGACTCGACGACCGTGTGCGGGGCGAGGTCGGCGGCCGTGCCGCGGCCGGTGACCAGGGTGTGCGCGGCGAGCAGGTCGTCGATGCCGCCGCCGAGCCGTATCCGGCCGCCGCCCAGGAGCAGCAGGTGGTCGCAGACGTCGGCGAGTTCGCTGACGATGTGCGAGGACATCAGGACGGTGGTGCCGTGTTCGGCGGCGTCCGCCATCAGCGTGCCCATGAGGTCGTGGCGGGCGAGCGGGTCGAGGTCGGCCATCGGCTCGTCGAGCAGCATCAGGGCGGGGCGCTTGCCGAGCGCGAGGGCGAGGGCGACGCGGGTGCGCTGGCCGCCGGAGAGCCCGCGGATCTTCTGACCGGGGTGCAGCGCGCCCTCCTCGACGATGCGGGCGGCGTACGCCGCGTCCCAGCGGGACGGGTTCAGCTCGGCGCCCATGCGCAGGGTGTCCGCGATGGTCAGCTGCGGGTACAGCGGCTTGTTCTGGCCGAGGTAGGCAACGCGGTCACGGAGTTCGCCCGGTGCCGCGCCGAGGACGCGGAGTGTGCCCGCGGTGGGGTGCAGCAGCCCGGCGGCCAGGGCCAGCAGGGTCGACTTGCCCGCGCCGTTGGGGCCGACCAGTGCGCTGATGCGGCCCGCGGGCAGCCGGAAGGAGCAGTCGTCCAGGGCCGGGGCGGCCTTCCTGCCGTACCGCTTGCCGAGCCCGGTCGCCTCCAGGGCGACGGCCGGGGTGGTGCTCGTGGAACTCACTGGTCCCCCTCAGGGAAGAGCTCGTCGGGTTTGGGGAAGTGCTGGTCGAGGACCGAGCCGAACAGGGCGTCGACGTCCTCGCGGTCCAGTCCGGCGGCCCGGGCGCGCCGTGCCCAGGACTCCAGTTCGGCCCGCAGGGGCGAGTCGGCGGGCTGTGCGCCGAGCGTCCGGCGCACGAAGGTGCCCAGGCCCCGGCGGGCCTCGACCAGGCCCTCGCGCTCCAGTTCGCGGTAGGCCTTCAGGACCGTGTTGGGGTTGATGGCGGTGGCCTCGACCACCTCGCGTGCGGTGGGCAGCCGGTCTCCGGGTTCCAGCAGGCCCAGCCGGAGGGCCTGCTTGGTCTGCTGGACGATCTGGACGTAGGTGGCGACGCCGGAGCGCCGGTCGATGCGGTACTCGACCACTCGTACAACCACCCTTTCACTAATTGAGTAGTGAAAGGGTGGTGGAAGGGGTGCGGCAAAGTCAAGCGGGATCCTGTGAACCGATCGGGCCCGGCCGAGCGATGAGGAGATGTGAGCGAAACGAGAAGCGACGGGGAGCTGCTGTGCGCCGTCGCGGCGGACGCGGACCGCGGCGCCTTCGAGGAGCTGTACCGGCGTTACGCCCCCTGGCTGACCGCCCGGCTGCGCGGCCGCTGCGCCGACCCCGGGGTGGTCGACGACGTCGTACAGGAGACGTTCCTCGCGATCTGGCGGGGCAAGGCCCGCTACCGCGAAGACATCGACGTGGCCGGATGGCTGTGGCGGATCGGGTCGCGGCGGCTGATCGACGCGCTGCGCGGCGACGGGGCGCGGGGGCGGCTGCGGCAGGCGCTCGCCCGGCTGCGGCACCGCGACGAGGCGTCCGCGGAGGAACGGGTGCTCGCGGGGGTGGAGCACGGCGACCTCGCGGGCGCCCTCGTCCGGCTCTCGCCGGAACTGCGGGCGGTGCTGCAGGCCACCGTCATCGACGGGCTCACCACCCGTGAGGCGGCCGTCCTGCTCGGGATACCGCCGGGGACGGTCAAGACACGGGCGATGCGGGCCCGTAAGCAACTGCGGGAGGAACTGGCATGAGCAGTCGGGAACGAGAACGGGGGACCTGGCACGTGGCCGCCGAGGACCTCGGGGCCTACGCCCGGGGCGAGCTGGCGCCGCCCGCGCTCTGGTCGGCCGACAGCCACCTGCTCGCCTGCGCCATCTGCCGGACCCGGCTCGCGGAGGCCGGCGACCCCGGCGGCCTGGAGGCGGGGTGGGCACGGCTGGACGCCGAACTGGACGCGCCCCGGCCCGGGTTGTTCGAGTCGCTGCTGCTGCGGCTCGGGGTCGCCGACCACACCGCCCGGCTGCTCGCGGCCACCTCGGTGCTGCGCCGCTCCTGGCTCGCGGCGGTCGTGTTCCTGCTGGTCACGACCGTCGGGGCGGTGTACTCCTCCGGCTCGCCCATCCTGTTCCTCGCGCTCGCGCCGCTGCTGCCGCTGGCCGGGGTCGCCCTGGCCTACGGGCCCGCGGTCGACCCGACGTACGAGATGGCGGTCGTCTCGCCCGTGCACGGGTTCCGGCTGCTGATGATCCGTACGGTCGCCGTGCTCGCCGCCGGCATCGGCCTCAACGGCCTGGCGACGCTCGCCCTGCCGTCCTACGGGCTGCGCGCCCTCGCCTGGCTGCTGCCCGCGCTCGCCCTCACCGCGACCGGGCTCGCCCTGATCCCACGGCTCGGACCGGTCCTCGCGCCCTCGCTCGTCGGCGGGGCCTGGCTCGCACTGCTCCTCGCCGAGGCGGGCGACGACGGCCCGCTCGCGCCGTTCACCGCGGCCGGGCAGGGGGCCGCCGCCGCGCTGGCCGTCCTCGCCACGGGGCTGCTCTTTCTCGTACGTGATCGCTTCGACGTCTTCTCCGGGAGTGCCGCATGATCCCCACCGTTTCCGCCTCGGGGCTGAGCCTGCGTTACGGGCGGGCCCAGGCGCTCGATGACGTGTCGCTGCGGCTGGGGCAGGGGGTGACCGGGTTGCTCGGGCCCAACGGGGCCGGAAAGACCACCCTGTTGAGGGTGCTGGCGACGGCCGTGCCCGCCGACCGCGGCGCGTTCGCCGTGCTCGGGCACGACCCCGCGACGCCGGCCGGCCGGCAGGAGCTGCGGCGCAGGCTCGGCTATCTGCCGCAGACACCCGGCTTCCACCCGGACTTCACGGCCTTCGAGTTCGTCGACTACGTGGCGATCCTGAAGGAGCTGACCGACCGGGCCGCACGCCACCGCGAGGTGCGCCGGGTGCTGGACGAGGTCGACCTCGCCGACGTACGCGGCAAGCGCATCAAGAAGCTGTCCGGCGGCATGCGGCAGCGCGTCGCACTGGCCGCCGCGCTCGTCGGCGACCCGGGCTTCCTGGTGCTGGACGAGCCGACCGTCGGACTCGACCCCGAACAGCGCATGCGCTTCCGGGAGTTGATCGCGCAGGCGGGCGAGGGCCGCACGGTCCTGCTGTCCACCCACCAGACCGAGGACGTGGCGATGCTCTGCCACCGCGTCCTGGTCATGGCGGGCGGCCGCATCCGCTTCGACGGCACCCCGGCCGAACTGACCGCACGCGCGGCCGGACGGGTGTGGATCAGCACCGAACGCGACCCGGCCGCGAAGGCGGGCTGGCGCACCGGCACCGGCACCTTCCGCAACGTCGGCAGCCCGCCCGACGGCGCGGACCTGCTCGAACCCACCCTGGAGGACGGTTACTTGCTCACCCTGGACGGCGCGGGCGCGGAGGTGGCGGCATGACCGCGGTACTGGACGGGGCGCCCGTGGCGACGCGGGACGCGGGGCGCCGCAGCTCCTGGGCGGCCGCCCTCGCCCTGGCCCTCTTCGAGGCGCGCCGCCTGCTGCTGACCCTCCCCGTGCTGCTCGCCTTCGCGCTCTACGTCGGCTGGATCGTGTGGCGGACCCCGGACTTCCAGGACGGCTACCCCGCGCTCCAGGACGCCGACCGGGCCGGTCAGACCACCCTGCTGCTGGTCGGAATGGCGGTGCTGGTGTGCGTCAACCAGGCCGTGTTGCGCGCCAAGCGGCGTGACACGGAGCGCCACTTCGCCGTTCTGGTGCTACCGAGGTCGTGGCGCACCGCGGCCCACGCGCTCTCCCTGGTCCCGGTGGTCCTGCTCACCGCCGTCTGCGCGCTCGCCCAGTTCGGCTGGTCGGCGCTGCGCTCCGGCGCGGTCGGCAGCGGTTCGCCCGGCGAACTGCTCGTGGGACCGCTGACGGTGCTGCTGTTCGGCGCGCTGGGCGTGCTGCTCGCCCGGCTGGTGGCGTCACCGATCGCTGCGCCGCTGATCACCGTGCTGCTGGTGCTGATGTTGTTCGTCGCCGGAGGATTCCCCGCGGGCGACGGCGAGCGCGGCCTGCGCTGGCTCGCACCCGTCGTGACCGAGGCGAGCTCCCAGACGCTGCCCGCAGCTCTGCTGGACCGGCCCGCGGCCTGGCACGCCCTGTATCTCGCCGGGTTCGCCCTGACCCTGGCACTGCTCGCGGTGCTGGCGGGAGGGGGCCGCGGCTGGATGCTGACGGCCGCCACCGCGGGCGCGGCGGCCCTCGCGGTCACCGGAGGCGTCCTGCAGTGCGCGCCCGTCGGTGCGGACACCAAGGCGGCGCGCGAACGGGCCTCGGTCTCCCCGGAGAAGGACCAGACGTGCGTCCGGCACGGGTCCTCCACGTACTGCGCCTTCCCGGAGTGGACGGCGCGGACGGAGAGCTGGGCGGACGTGGTGCACGACGTGCAGTCCTCGGCCGGCGGCACCGCCCGCACCCAGCCCCTCGTCGTACGCCAGCGCATCGACGCCCGCCACGGCCTGACCGGGGACGCAGCCCTGGAGCCGTCCATGACCCCGCACCAGGTGACGGTCGGCACCGCCTGGGGCGGCAACCGCGTCCCCGAGTTCTCGGCCGCCGTGGCCGCCGTGCTGGTCGCGGGCGACGAGAAGGCGGCGGGCTCGCTGTGCGACGGGCGGATGGTCACCGTCATGTGGCTCGCCCTGAACCGTCTGCCGGACCCCATGACCTCCCTGCGCGACGTCCGGCTCGACGACAGCGTGAGCGGTTCCGCGATCGTCCTGTCGCCCACGAACCCGATGTCGATGACGGCCGGCCAGACCGATGTCGTACGAGAGCTGCTCGGCCGGCCCGCCGGCGAGATCGCCCCGCGGGTCACGGCGCACTGGGCGGAGCTGACGACCCCGAAGGTGACGACAGCGCGGGTCGCGAAGCTGCTCGGGGTGGCCGCACCGAAGGCGGCCGACCGGTGCGAGTGAGCCGACAGGCGCGAGCGATACGGCAGTTGCTGCTGCCCGCCGCGCGTGCGCTGCCGTGGCGCGCGCCCGCGGCGGGAGCCGGCCTCGGGCTGCTGATCCTCGCGGTGGCCCGGATCGTCGACAGTGACCCCGCCCCCTGGCTGGCCGCCGTCCTGCTGCGCTGCGCGATCCTCGCCGACGCCGTGGGCCTGGCCTTCCTGATGGACGACCCGGCCCGTCACACCACGGCCACGGTGCCGACCCGGCGCGCCCTGCGCACCGCTGTCCGGCTCGCTCTCATCACCCCCGTCACCGCCCTGTGGTGGACGGCCGCGCTGCTCCTCGTACCGTCGCAGGCACGGCCCCCGGCGGGCGCCCTCACCCTGGAGGCGGCCGCGGCCTGCGTCCTGGCCCTCGCGGCAGGAGCGGCGGCGGTCCGTCTGACGGACGCCCTCGCGCCGGGACCGTCGGTGGCGGCGGCGTTCCTCTTCACGGCCGTGGTGGCGCCCCTGCTCCTGCCGGACCGCTGGGCCCTGTTCGTCGCGCCGGGCGACGCGCGGTGGGAGGCGGCGCACCAGCGGTGGGCGGGCGTGCTGGTGGGGGCCGTGCTGCTGTGGGGGATGTGCCTGCCGGAGCCGGTGCGGCGCCGGCCGGGGGCGCTGCGGGTCAGGTCTCCGTCCGGTACATCAGATCCGTCTCGTACGTGGTGAACCCGAGCCTCTCGTACACCGACACCGCCGCCTTGTTGTCCCCGTCGACGTAGAGCATCGCGGTCGGCAGGCCCTGCGCCTCCAGGTGCCGCAGCCCGATCGTCGTCAGGGCCTTGCCGAGGCCGCCGCCCTGCGCCCCCGGCCGCACCCCGACGACGTAGACCTCGCCGAGGCGCTCGGTGGCGTGGACCTTCGTCCAGTGGAAGCCGACGAGTTCGCCGTCGCGGAAGGCGAGGAAGAAGCCGGCCGGGTCGAACCACGGCTCGGCCTTGCGGTCGTCCAGGTCGCGCTGGGTGAGGGAGCCCTGCTCGGGGTGGTGGGCGAAGGCGGCGGCGTTCACCTCCAGCCAGGCCGCGTCGTCCGTGCCGGGCTCGAAGGTGCGCACGCTCACCCGGGCCGGCAGGACCGGCTCGGGCAGGTTCAGATCCGTCAACGACCGCCGCATCTGGCGCAGTTCGCGAAAGAGCGTGAGGCCGAGCACCTGCGCGAGATGCCGCGCCGCGGCATGGCCGCCGTGCGCCCACACCCGCAGCCGCCTGCCGGACGCGGCGAGCAGGGCCGAGCCCAGCGCCCGTCCGTGCCCGTTCCCGCGGTGCGAGGGGTGGACGACCAGCTCGGCGGCCGGTGCCTCCACCGGGTCGGTGTCCTCCAGCTGGGCGTAACCGACCAGCTCCTCGCCGACATTGAGCAGCAGATGGGAGACGCCCTCGCGGGCGCCGCCGCGCAGCTGCAGCCGCCCCTGTTCGGACACGGCCTGCTGGCCGTCCGCGCGGGCGGCGTAGGCGAGCAGGCGGAGCACGGCCTCGGTCTGCTCCGGGGTGAGCTCGGCATGGGTCTCGATGGACCGGGTCCGGCCGGGCCGGGCGGTGTCGTCGCTGGTCATGCGTATGAGGGTAAGGGGAGCCACCCGCAAAGTGGGGGTCAAGGGAGGGGCAAAGGGAAACCAGGATGTAACCCCCCATCCCTTTTCGTGCTACGCGCGTTGACCCTAGGCTGCGCCGGACGGTCCACTTCCTCAGCAGACCCACAGGGGGGCGCATGCCAGCCACTTCCCAGCCGAGTCCGCGCCACAGACGAACGCTCCGTCTCGTGGCCGCGGCCGCCGCTCTCGCCACCGCCGGCGCTCTCGCCGCGGCCTATCCGGCGGGCGCGCACGAGTCCAGGGGCCACGGCCATCACGGCCCGAGCCGCTACCAGGACGTACAACTGCTGTCCTTCAACGACCTGCACGGCAATCTGGAGCCGCCGGCCGGTTCCTCCGGCCGGGTCACCGAACTCCAGCCCGACGGCACGACGAAGACGATCGACGCGGGTGGCGTCGAGTACCTGGCGACGCATCTGCGCGAGGCCCGCAAGGGCGAGAAGTACTCCATCACCGCGGCCGGCGGCGACATGGTCGGCGCCTCCCCGCTGATCTCGGGCCTCTTCCACGACGAGCCCACCATCGAGGCGCTGAACAAGCTCGACCTGGACGTCACCTCCGTCGGCAACCACGAGTTCGACGAGGGCGCGAAGGAGCTGGCCCGCCTGCAGAACGGCGGCTGCCACCCCACCGACGGCTGCTACACGGACAAGAAGTTCCAGGGCGCCGACTTCCCCTACCTCGCCGCGAACGTCCTCGACGAGAAGACGAACAGGCCGATCCTCAAGCCGTACTGGGTCTGGAGGAAGAAGGACGTCAAGGTCGGCTTCATCGGCGTGACCCTGGAGGACACCCCGGGTGTCGTCTCCGCCGAGGGCGTCAAGGGCCTGAAGTTCAAGGACGAGGTCGAGACGATCAACAAGTACGCGCGCGTGCTGCAGGCACAGGGCGTGAAGTCGATCGTGGCGCTCATCCACGAGGGCGGCTTCCCGGCCTCGGGCGCCTACAACTACGACTGCGACTCCGCGGGCGCGGGCAGCGGCGTCTCCGGGCCGATCGTCGACATCGCCAAGAACATCACCCCGGCCGTGGACGCCCTGGTCACCGGGCACACCCACAACGCCTACGTCTGCACGATCCCCGACCCCTCGGGCAAGCCCCGCATGGTCACCTCGGCCGCGTCCTTCGGCCGCCTGTACACGGACACCACACTGACGTACGACCGGCGCACCGGTGACATCGCCCGCACGGCGGTGAAGTCGGCGAACCACGTGGTGACCCGGACCGTCGCCAAGGCACCCGACATGACCGCGCTGATCGGAAAGTGGAACACCCTCGCGGCGCCCATCGGCAACCGCGCGATCGGCTACATCTCCGCCGACGTGCCGAGCACCGGCACCGAGTCCCCGATGGGCGACCTGATCGCCGACGCACAGCTGGCGTACGGCAAGGAGCTGGACCCGGAGACCGACCTCGCGCTGATGAACCCCGGCGGTGTGCGGGCGGGCCTGACCTACGCGGCCAGTGGCAGCGAGGGCGACGGCGTGGTGACGTACGCCGAGGGCTTCACCGTGCAGCCGTTCTCCAACACCGTGAACCTCCAGGACTTCACCGGCGCCCAGCTGGTCCAGGTGCTGAAGGAGCAGGTGAGCGGCGCCAACGAGAGCTCCCCGAAGGTCCTGCAGCCGTCGTCGGGGCTGACGTACACCCTGGACCTGACGAAGACCGGCGCGGACCGCGTGGTCACCGACTCCATCAGGCTGAACGGCGCCGCGATCGACCCGGCCGCCACCTACCGCGTCGCGACCAACAGCTTCCTCGCGGGCGGCGGCGACGGCTTCACGACGCTGGGGCAGGGCACGAACGACCTGGTCGGCACCGACGACCTGACGGCCCTGGAGCAGTATCTGACGGCCAACTCCTCGGCGAGCAGCCCGATGCCGCCGCCGGCGGCCGACCGGATCTCGATCATGAGGTAGATCGCACCGGTGCGGTAGAGGTTGCGTGTGGGGCTGGTGCGCATGGTCGGATGGTTCGATGCGTACCCCCCACATATCGACGCATGCCGGCCTGCACATCTTCGACACCTTCGACGGTTTCGTCGCCAACGAGGGTGAGGAAGAAGAAGAGGAGCCCTGGAGCCCGCCCAACCACCGCCGCGGCAACCGGCGGCGCAAACGCGGCCGCCTCGCGGGGCTGCCGCTCGCGCTGAAGGCGGTGGTGGGCGTCTGCGTCCTCACCGCCTTCCTCACCCTCGCCGACCGCTGGGCGCTGCTGTACGCCGAACACCGCGCGGCGAACGCCCTGGAGCACCGGCTGAAGCTGAACGCTGCGCCCGAGGTCGAGATCGAGGGCTTCCCCTTCCTCACCCAGCTCGCCGACGACCGGCTGGACTCGGTGCGGGTGACCGTGCCGGACGTCGCGGCCGACCGGGTCACGCTCGCCAAGGTCACGGCGACCGCGCACGACGTACGGCTGGACGCCCCCGACGGGCCGACCTCCGTCAGGGGCGCGGGAATTCCCCGGCTCGACGGCGACGTCCTGCTCTCCTTCGACGACCTGAACCGCGAACTCGGCGCGTCCCAGGTCACGTTCAGCGGGCGCGGCCGTGACCGGGTGCTGGCCCGCGGCACCCTTCCGGTCGCCGGACACGACCTGCGGCTGCGCGCCGACGCCCGGATCGGCCGGGACGGCGACCACGGCATCGCCACGCAGATCGGCGGCATGCGGCTCGACATCGGCGACCTGGCGACCTACCGGCCCGGCGCCCGGGACACCGAGGGACTGCACCTGACCCGCAGCTCCGCCGCGCGCCTTGCGCACGAGACGCGCAAGGCGAAGGCCCTCTTCTCCGTCCCCGCGGTGATACGGCGGCTCGGCGTGCCCGAGCCCGTCGTGCGCGAGGCGCTGCGCTCCGACGACAAGCTGGCCCGGGTGACCGGCTCACCGCGCTTCGTCCACCGGGCCATGCGGCTCAACCTGATCGACCTGGCGCTGGAACACCCCGCGCTGCTCAAGCGCCTCGGCTTCGACCCCGCCCTCCTGAACGCCCTGCCTCGCCTCACCCGCCCCGTCCTCGCCGACCGCCTCTCCCTGGGCTTCCGACTGCCCACACCCCACCAGGGCGCGCTGCGGCTGCGGGACGTACACGTGGAGAAGGAGGGGATCAGGGTGCGGATCGAGGGGGCGGGACTGGCCGTCGGCTGAGAGCCGGCCCCGCAGATCTGGTGCCACGGCACGAGGCGGTGCGCCCTCCTCCCCCGTGGGGAGGGCGCACCGCCGGGTGTGGTCCTGCGCGGAGGTCAGTAGCGCAGCCACTTCCAGGTCTTCGGGCCGACGATGCCGTCCACCGGGATGCCCGCGTGCTGGTACCGGTTCACGCGCTTCTGGAACTCGGTCACGGCCGCCGTGGTCTTCGGGCCGTACTTGCCGTCGATCGCGAGGTGCTTGCCCTTGGGCGTCTTCCAGTGGAGCTTCAGCAGGCACTGCGCTTCCTTGACGGCCGCGCCCTTCGAACCGGACCTGAGGATCTTCGAGTTGCCGTGGTAGTAGTTGCAGGTCCAGCTGCCCGCGGTGCTGTCGCTGCGGACCGCGGTGGCGGCTGCGGTGTGGGCGGACTGGTGGCTTGCGCTCGTGGAAGCGGCCTCGGCCGCCGGGACGATGGCGAGACCGCCCAGGGTGGCGGTGGCGAGGGCGACGGCCATGCGCTTGCGTGCGTTCATGTCGTGGGTGTTCCTTCCCCGTTTGGTCGGTGGAGGCGGCGCGGGGTGGACCGCGCCGCCCGGCTTGCAGGACCGACGATGCTGGCCAATTCACCGGTGGGGCCAGTGGGTTCGGGCCGGACGGGGCATCGTGGGACGCCGTACGCGCTGACCTGCTGGGACGCATCCGCGGCTGAGGCGTCCCTGGGACGGCCCGGCCGCTCTGCTGCGGTGCTCGCGTGGCCGAAATGACGGGGGCTCACATTGCGGCGCGTGGCACGCGGGGAACCATGCGGGGGGAGACATGCCTCCCTGAAGGGGACACGGAACACCGGACATGGGGTGGAACATGTCGCGTTGGAAGGAGCTGCCGGCAGAGCTCGACCAGCAGATGTGGCAACTCGTCGTACAGATGCGGCGGTTGAAGGACCACACCGGCCTGAGCCTGCACGCGCTCGCCGCCAAGACGACGTTCAGCAAGTCGTCCTGGGAGCGCTACCTCAACGGCCGGACGCTGCCGCCGCGCACCGCCGTCGAGGAACTGGCGAGCGTCTGCGGCAGTGACCCCGAACGTCTGCTGGCCCTGCACGAGATCGCCGAGGCGGAGTGGGCGGCATCGGCGGCGAGCCGGAACAACGGCCACGGCGAGACGTCCGAGGAGCCGGAGCCCGCCCCGCCGCCCACCCCCGTGCCGCCGGGCCCGCACCCACTCCGGCTGGTGCTGGGTGGTCTGGCCTGCGCCCTCGTGGGCGGTGTCATCGGCGCCCTGCTGGTGTCGGCACCCTGGGACGACGACAGCACGGACACGGGCAGGGCGTCACAGTCGGCGTCGGCGTCGGCGACCGCCTCCGGCGCGGCCTTCACCTACGGCGGCACCTACCGCTGCGACTTCGAACGGCGCGGCGGCGTCCTCTACGCGGGACACAGCACGGACCACACCTCGGTGATCGGACTCAATGTGCAGGGCTGGCCGGTGGTCGAGGCCCAGTGCCTGCTGCAGCACGCCGGGTACTCGCCGGGACGGATCGACGGCCGCTTCGGCCAGGACACCGAGATCGCCGTCAAGCGGTTCCAGGACAAGAAGCGGCTGGACGTCGACGGCCTGGTCGGACCGCAGACCTGGGGGGCACTGGGCCGATGAGCGGGCAGGCCCCGGAATGCGCACGGCTCGCCGAGGCCCTGCGCGAGCTGCGCGGACGTACGGAGCTGAGCCTGGCCGCGCTGGCCGGGCAGACCGCCTTCAGCAAGTCGTCCTGGGAGCGCTACCTCAACGGCCGGAAGCTCCCGCCGCGTTCGGCGGTGCAGGCGCTGTGCCGGGTGGCGGGGGTGCCGCCCGCACGGTATGTGGCGCTGTGGGAGCTGGCGGAGGTGGCCTGGAGCGGGCGCGGCGCCCGCCCCGGACCCACCGCGACCGAGCCGGAACCGGCCGGGACGCCCCCGCAAGCCCCGGAGGAAGCCCCGGCCTCGCCGCCTTGGTGGCGCCGCCCCGCCGTGCTCGCGACCGCGGGTGCCGTGGTGTGCGCCCTGGCGATCGTGCTCACGGTGGTGCTGTCGCCGTCCGACGAGCCGCGGTCCACCCCTGTCTCCGGCACCCACAGCACCGTCCGGCAGGTCCGCTGCCACGGCACGGCGTGCACGGGCAGGCCGCCCCTGGACTCGGGCTGCGGCGACGTGGAGGTGCAGGGCGTGCCCCAGGTCCTGCGGACGGTCAGGCGGTCGGGTGTCGAGATGCAGATCCGCTACAAGCCCGAGTGCGGTGCGGCCTGGGTGCGCGTCAGCGGACAGCACGTCGGCGACCGCTTCGAGGTCTCCGCACCCGGTGCGGCCGCACAGCAACTGGTGATCGCGGACCGGTACGCCACCGGCATCCTGCGCTCCTCGCCGATGGTCGCGGTGCGCGCCGGGAACACCAAGGCGGTCAAGGCGTGCGCCGAGCTCGCCGGGAGCGACGGCTGGGAGTGCTTCAGGCCGTGACCGCCGCTACGGCACCTCCGGCGGCGGCGTGGGCGCACCCGGCAGCCGTACGGTCGCGACCGTCCCGCCGCCCTCCGCCGGCTCCAGGGTGATCTCGCCGCCCGCCTGCTGGATCGTGCGGGCCACTATGGACAGGCCGAGGCCCGAGCCGGGCAGGGCGCGGGCGCTGGGGGAGCGCCAGAAGCGGTCGAAGACGTGCGGGAGTTCGTCGGCGTCGATGCCGGGGCCGTGGTCGCGGACGGTCAGGATGCCGCTGCCGAGCTGCACCTCGATCGTGCCGTGCTCCGGGCTGAACTTCACCGCGTTGTCGAGGATGTTGACGAACGCCCGCTCCAGGGCGGACGGCTCCGCCCGTACGTACCAGGGCTGCAGGTCCGCGGTGATCGTCAGCTCCGGCCCGCGCAGCCGTGCGCGGCGCAGCGCCGCCTCGACGGTGTCCTCCAGCGAGACGACCTGCACGCGCTCACCCCGCTGCCCCTCGGAGCGCGACAGCTCCTGAAGGTCGCCGATCAGCGCGGCCAGCTCGGTCATCTGCGCCTTCACGGACGCGAGGAGCGCCTTGCGGTCGGCCGGGGGGATCGGACGGCCCGTCTCCTCGCTGCGGGTGAGCAGTTCGATGTTCGTGCGCAGGGAGGTCAGCGGCGTACGCAGCTCGTGCCCGGCGTCCGCGATCAGCTGCTGCTGCAGCTCACGGGAGCTGGCCAGCGCGGACGTCATCGAGTTGAACGACCGCGACAGCCGCGCCACCTCGTCCTCGGCGTCGTCCTCCACGGGGATGCGGATGCTCAGATCCTCGGTACGGGCGACGTGTTCGACGGCCCCGGTGAGCCGGTCGACGGGACGCAGCCCCGCCCGTGCGACAGCGAGTCCCGCCGCGCCTGCGCCGAGCACGCCGATGCCGCTGACGATGAGGAGGATCAGGGCGAGTTCGTTGAGGGTGGACCGGGTGCTCTTGAGGGGGGTCGCGAGGACCACGGCGACGCCCTGCGAGTTCCGGTCGACACCCAGGTACAGGGTCAGCACCCGTACGGGGTTGCCGTCGGCGTCCGTGCCGTCACGGAACAGCCCCTCACTGGGCTTCGCGTCCTTGATGACCTGCCGGTCGGCGCCGGTGACCTTGACGGTGCTGGGGGACGTCGGGTCGACGCACGGCGCGCCCCGCTCCTTGATCGCCTGGACGTACTCGTCCCGGCCGTGGAACGGCTGGGTGTTCTGCTCCGGGGTCTGCGTGCACCGCTGCAGCATCACCCCGACCGTACCGGGCCGCCGAGCCATGTCCTTCAGGTCGTCGTCGACCTGGTCGTACAGCTTGCCCTGCACGATGAACCAGCACGTCACCGACACCGCCGCCACCGCGAAGGCCACAGCGGCAGCGACCAGCATCGCCAGCCGCGACCGGATCGGCAGCGTCTGGAAGCGCCGTAGGACCTTGCTCACTCGGCGCCGCCCTGGCGCAGGACGTACCCGACCCCGCGCACCGTGTGCACCAGGCGCGGCTCGCCACCGGCCTCGGTCTTGCGGCGCAGGTACATCACGTACACGTCCAGCGAGTTCGACGACGGCTCGAAGTCGAAGCCCCAGACCGCCTTCAGGATCTGCTCACGGGTGAGGACCTGGCGCGGGTGCGCCATGAACATCTCCAGGAGCGTGAACTCGGTGCGCGTAAGCTCCACCGGGCGCCCGCCCCGCGTCACCTCCCGGGTCGCCAGATCCATCGTCAGGTCCGCGAAGGCCAGCGCCTCGTTCTCCTGGTCCGTGCCGGCGACGGCAGCGGCGGCGTAGGAGCTGCGCCGCAGCAGAGCGCGGACGCGGGCGAAGAGCTCGTCCAGTTCGAAGGGCTTGACCAGGTAGTCGTCGGCGCCGGCGTCCAGCCCGGTGACCCGGTCCCCGACCGTGTCCCGGGCCGTCAGCATCAGGATCGGCGTGGTCGTGCCCGCCCCGCGCATCCGGCGCGCGGCGGTCAGCCCGTCCATGCGCGGCATCTGGATGTCGAGCACGACCAGGTCGGGCTGGTACGCGGTGGCCTTCTCCAGCGCATCCACGCCGTCCGCGGCGACCTCGGTGTCGTACCCCTCGAAGGCGAGGCTGCGCTGGAGTGCTTCACGCACCGCCGGCTCGTCGTCGACGATCAGGATGCGCTGGGGGTCACGGTCGCCATCGGCGGGGCTCATGGGCTCTTGGTTCCTCGGGTGCGGTGGGACGACAAGGGGCTGACAGTGCTCGAACCTGCTTGCAGCTGTTTGAACCTTCGGGATGTCTTCAGCCTCGCATGTTTCCCTGCGGACGCGTACGGCGTGAAGGGCCGGGGCGGTCAGCCGCGCAGCGCCGCCAGCCGGTTCAGCGGCACCTTGCGGCGGTGCGGGCGGGCGGTGGAGGTGTGCAGACCCATCAGCTGCGGGACCGGTACCACCTCGGGCGCCCGGGTCACCGGCGCGTGCAGTTCCTGCGCCACCTCCAGAGCGAGGGCGAGTGCGGCCGGACCGGTGTCGGCGACCGTGTGGGAAACCTGCTTGATCATGACGTACTCCCTGCTGCTGGTGCGGTGAGGGTTCAGCTGTCGCTGCCGCCCGCCCGGAGGTTGGCCAGGTCGGACTTGACGGTGTTGATCGGGATGGCGAAGCCGAGGCCGACGCTGCCGGCGTCGGAGGAGCCGGAGGACTGTGAACCGGCGCTGTACATCGCGGAGTTGATGCCGATGATGTTGCCCGCGGCATCGATCAGCGCACCGCCGGAGTTGCCCGGGTTGAGCGAGGCGTCGGTCTGGATCGCCTTGTACGTCGTCGTTGAGGAGCCGGTGTCGCCGTTGAACTGCCGGCCGCCGAAGGAGAACGGCCACTGGCCGTTGCCGCCGCCCTGCTGCTGGCCCTCGTCGGTGGAGACGGTCACGTCACGGTTGAGCGAGGAGACGATGCCGCTGGTGACGGTGCCGCTCAGGCCCTCGGGGGAGCCGATGGCCACGACCGTGTCGCCCACCTGGACCCCGTCGGAGTTGCCGAGGGTGGCCGCCTTGAGGCCGGAGGCGCCCTCCAGCTTGATCAGGGCGAGGTCCTTCTTGCTGTCGGTGCCGACGACCTGCGCGGTGTAGCTCTTGCCGCTGTTGGTCGTCACCTTGATCGACGAGGCGCCGGAGACGACGTGGTTGTTGGTGACGATCTCGCCGTCGCTGGTGATGATCACGCCGGAGCCGGTGGACTCGCCGACGTTCGAGGTGGCGTTGATCTCGACCACGCTGGGGCTCACGGCCGCGGCGATGGTGGCGACGTCGCCCTTCTTGCTGGAGGGCACCACGCTCGTGCTGGTGCTGCTGGAGGCGACAGTGTCGCTGCCGGTCAGCTGCTGGAAGGCGTACGCGGTGCCGCCGCCGACGGCCGCGGCGACGATCGCCACGGCGGCCAGCAGGGCGACGGGGCCCCGGGTCCGCTTCCTCGGCGCCGGAGCGACCGGTCCTACCGGATCGACCGGCTGCGCCGGAGCGGCCTGCTGCGCCGGCGGCTGCACCGGCGGGGGTGGCCACTCGGGGTTCACCGGGGCGGAGGCATGCTGCTGAGCGCCCTGGTACGGGTTCTCGTAACTCTCGTACTCGCCGCTGCGGCGGAAGCTCTCGGTCATGTCAATGAGCTTGTCGCGCGACCATGAGAGGCGGCTGAGTGCTTGCTGAGAAGCCCGGCAGAACCTTGTTTGCCCGATATAAAGACGCGGCGGGCCCGGGCCGAAGGGAAACAGCACGTGGCCGTGGGGTGAGATCACGGCGGGCCGCGGACGAACACTTTTCCGGTTTATGTGAGACCCGTGTGAAGGGTGATCGCCGGGGCGCAATCTTGGTGGGTTCACGTTCTTCGAACATCGCTCGTTGACTCATCAACCACCACAGGAGACCTAGGTGATACGTGCCCTGCGCGGCCGCCTCAGACGCCCCGTCACGGCGTTTCCCGCGGCCGCCCTCGCGCTCGCCCTCAGCTGCGCCGGCCTGTTCGCCGCCCAGCCGGCGAGCGCGGCGGACGGACTGCCCGACCCTGGAGTGAAGGCCCAGCAGCAGACCGCCCCGAAGCCCACCGCCACGGACAAGGTGCTGCACTCCCGCGTGCTCAAGGCCGCGCAGAAGGCGGCCACCCCGAGGACGGCCAAGGCGACCCCGTTCATCATCGGCGGCAGCGAGACCACGATCTCCAGTGCGCCGTGGATGGTCCAGCTCGCCTACTACGACGACGTCACCGGCGACGGCTACTTCTGCGGCGGCACCCTCGTCGCCCCGAACAAGGTCCTCACCGCCGCCCACTGCGTCGCGGGCCTGGACTGGACGAAGAACGGCGCCGTCCTCGCCGGGGCGAGTGACCTGTACGACTCGGCGAACGGCACCGTGGCCGGTGTCTGGCGCCAGTGGAACCACCCCAAGTACAACGCCGCCGCCATCCAGAACGACGTCGCGGTCCTCACCCTGGACCGCCCGCTGGACATCCCGACGCTGCGGCTGGCCGCCTCGAACGACGACGCGCTCTACACCGCGGGCCGCGACTCCGTGGTCTACGGCTGGGGCCTGACCTCCGGCGCCGACGGCGCGGACCTGTCGGTGAAGCTGAAGACCGCGCAGCTGCCGCTGGTCGCCGACGCGACCTGCAACAGCGCCATGCAGAGCGTCCTCGGGGAGGACGACTTCGCCGAGGGCTCGATGCTCTGCGCGGGCACCCCGGCCACCGGCGGCGACGCCGGCACCACCACGCCCTGCAACGGCGACTCCGGCGGCCCACTGGTCTCCGGCGGCAAGATCATCGGCATCGTGTCCTGGGGTGTCCAGGGCTGCACCGCGCAGGGCGCCTACCCCGTCTTCACCAAGGTGAAGTCGTACACCTGGGCCGCCCAGCCGCGCATCGACGACACCGACCTGTCCTACGACGGCCGGGCCGACCTGCTGGCCCGCGCCCCCTCCGGCAACCTCTTCGAGCAGGACAGCAGGGGCACGTCCCTCGCCCAGCGGGCCTACACCGGCAACGGCTGGGAGTACATCAGCTGGGGCCTGCAGGCCGACCTGGACCGGGACTTCTACCAGGACCTGATCGTCCGCGACAAGAACGACGGCAAGCTGTACCGCAGCTACTTCGACCACGCCTCGGGCGCGTTCACCTGGATGCAGATCACCTCGGTCTGGGGCGGCTACACGTCCTACGCCATCCCCGGCGACATGACCGGTGACGCCCGCCCCGACCTGGTCGCGGTGGACGCCGACGGCTCGGTCTACCTCTACCCGGGCAAGGGCACCGGCGAGTTCTTCGGCCGCGTCAAGGTCGTCGACAAGTCCTGGAAGGGCGTGAAGATCTTCGGCCACGGCGACCTGTCCGGCGACGGCAAGGCCGACCTGCTGGTCCGCAACGGCTCCGGCGTGCTCTACCTGTACCGCGGCACCCAGCAGGAGCACACGCCCTGGTCGGCCCGCATCCAGGCCCGTACCGGCTGGAACTTCACGTCCTACGTGGCAGGCGGCGACGTGACCGGCGACGGCGTCGCCGACGTGATGGCCCGCGACTCGGGCGGCACGCTGTGGCTCTACCCCGGCACCAACAAGGCGTCGAGCAGCCTGTTCGGCTCGCGCATCAAGCTGGGGACCGGGTTCAACCAGTACAACCTGCTGTTCTGAGCAGTCCGAACCCGTACGAATCCTTCTGAGGGTGTACGGCGGTGCTGCTCAGCCCTCGCAGCCGCAGGACCGCCGTACCACCAGATGCGACGGGAAGACCTTCAGCCGCTCGCGGCGGGAGCCCGCCACCCGCAGTCCGTCGTCGAGCACGAGGTCGACGGCGGAGCGGGCCATCGCGGAGCGGTCGGAGGCGACCGTGGTCAGCGGCGGGTCGGTGAGCCCCGCCTCCTTGATGTCGTCGAAGCCGGCCACCCCGAGCTCGCCCGGCACGTCGATGCGCAGCTCGCGCGCGGCCCGCAGGACGCCGATGGCCTGGTCGTCGGTGGAGCAGAAGATCGCGGGCGGCCGCCGCGGCCCGGAGAGGATCTCCAGCCCTATGCGGTACGCGTCGTAGCGGTTGTACGGCGCCTCGAAGAGCCGGCCCTCGGTCGGGATGCCGGCCTCCTCCATCGCGCGCCGCCAGCCCTCGACGTGGTCGGAGACCGGGTCGCCGACGACGGGGGTCTCGGCGGTGCCGCCCATGCAGGCGACGTACTCGTAGCCGTGCCCGAGCAGATGGCTGACGGCCTGCCGGGCGCCGTCGAGGTCGTCGATGACCACGGCGACGTCGTCGATCGCCTCGGGCCGCTCGTGCAGCAGGACCACCCGGGCGTCCCAGGCGTCGATCTCGGCGGCGGCCAGGTCGTTCAGGGCGTGGCTGACGAGGATCAGCCCGGACACCCGCATCCCCAGGAAGGCGCGCAGATAGTGGACCTCGCGCTCGGCCACGTAGTCGGTGTTGCCGACGAGCACCATCTTGCCGCGCTCGGAGGCGGCCTGTTCGACCGCGTGCGCCATCTCACCGAAGAAGGGCTGGCGTGCGTCCGGGATGATCAGGCCTATGAGGTCGGTGCGCCGGGATGCCATCGCCTGGGCGACCCGGTCGGGCCGGTACCCCAGCTCCTTGATGGCGGCGAGGACACGCTCGCGCGTGGCCGGGGCGACCGGCCGGGGTCCGTTGTTGATGACATAGCTGACAACGGCGGTGGAGGTACCCGCCAGCCGCGCCACATCATCCCGAGTCACCTTGGCCACGCGCGGAGTCTACGCGGATATACCGGCCCCGGGCAGGGCGAAAGCTGCTTCTCGCGGGACTGCCCGTGCCCAAGCAATGCCCCGTTCGCGGCCCGCTATGCCTCCGTGGTCACCTCGGCACCGTCCCGGGCGGCCCCCGCGTCCGCACTGTCCGGCTTTGCCCGGTCCGCCTTGGCCTTGGGGTCGTCGGAGGAACGTTCGCCCTTCTCGGGCGTAACGAATCGATAACCGACGTTGCGGACGGTTCCGATCAGCGACTCGTGCTCGGGCCCGAGCTTGGCGCGCAGCCGCCGTACATGGACGTCGACCGTGCGGGTGCCGCCGAAGTAGTCGTAGCCCCAGACCTCCTGCAGCAGCTGCGCGCGCGTGAAGACGCGGCCCGGGTGCTGCGCGAGGTACTTCAGCAGCTCGAACTCCTTGAAGGTCAGGTCCAGGACCCGGCCCTTGAGCTTGGCGGAGTACGTCGCCTCGTCCACCGACAGGTCGCCGTTGCGGATCTCCATCGGGGAGTCGTCGCCCGCGATCTGCTGGCGGCCCATGGAGAGCCGCAGCCGGGCCTCCACCTCCGCGGGCCCCGCCGTGTCGAGCAGCACGTCGTCGATGCCCCAGTCGGCGGTGACGGCGGCGAGACCGCCCTCCGTGACCACCAGGACGAGCGGACAGCCGGGGCCGGTGGAGCGCAGCAGCTGGCACAGGCTGCGGACCTGCGGAAGATCGCGGCGGCCGTCGACGAGGATGACGTCGGCGCCGGGGGTGTCGACGAGTGCGGGTCCTTCCGCGGGCGCCACGCGCACGTTGTGCAGCAGCAGGCCGAGAGCCGGAAGCACCTCCGTCGACGGCTGGAGGGCATTGGTCAGGAGCAGCAGAGAGCTCATACGTCTGGTTCCTCCTCGGTCCCTGCGAGGACGTGTGCGGTAGGTCACCTGCTCTGCGATCCCGGGGCCCCGTACACCCGCGGCCACCTGGAGTTTCCCGGCGGTTCCCGCTTCGTATACAACGCTTCCGAAAGCACAAAAGGACCCGGGGGCGTCGCTGCCCGAGTCCTCTGCCCAGCAGAATAGCCCACATGAGCAGCACTCCGGCAGGTCATGTGGCACGTTCCACGAGCCGTCCACACTCCGAGACGCTCCGCCGCGCCCCTTCCCGGACCTTCCTGACCACACGGGACGGCGTCTCGATCGATGCCGTATACGACCCGCCGGCCGTTGTGTACGACGCCTCCGCGCCACCCTCCCTCGACCTGGTGTTCGTGATCGCGCACGGCTTCACGGGCGACGCGGACAAGCCGCACGTGCGCCGCGTGGTCGAGGCGTTCACGCAGTACGGGGCCGTGGTCACGTTCTCCTTCCGGGGCCACGGCGCCTCCGGCGGGCACTCCACGGTCGGCGACCGGGAGGTGCTCGATCTGGCGGCCGCGGTGGAGTGGGCGCGAGGGTTCGGGCACGGATGCGTGGCGACCGTCGGCTTCTCCATGGGCGGCTCGGTGGTGCTGCGGCACGCGGCGCTCCACGGTCCGGGCGGCCCGGGGCGCGAGGGGCGCACGGAAGCGTCCACGGACGCGGTGGTTTCGGTGAGTGCACCGGCCCGCTGGTACTACCGCGGCACCGCCCCTATGCGGAAGCTGCACTGGCTGGTAACCCGCCCCGAGGGACGACTGGTGGGCCGCTACGGCTTCCATACGCGCATCCACCACAGGGAGTGGGACCCGGTACCGCTGTCGCCCGTGGAGGCCGTCCCGCAGATCGCCCCCACACCCCTGCTCATCGTGCACGGCGACCGCGACGGCTACTTCCCCCTCGACCACCCCCGCATGCTGGCCGCAGCCGCCGGGGAGCAGGGCGAACTGTGGATCGAGGGCGGCATGGGGCACGCCGAACACGCGGCCACGGACGAGCTGCTGGCCCGCATCGGTCGCTGGGTGGTCGCGCGGGCGGGCTAGCCTAACGAGGTACACAGCCGACCGACCGCCCATCGACCGTTGATTGAGGAACCGGATGCCAAAGGTCACGGTGCGCTACTGGGCCGCCGCGAAGGCCGCGGCCGGGGTCGCCGAGGAGCCGTTCGACGCGGACAGCCTCGCCGAGGCGCTCGACGCCGTGCGGGTGCGACACCCCGGTGAACTGACGCGCGTCCTGCAGCGATGCTCGTTCCTCGTCGACGGTGACCCCGTGGGCACGCGCGGACATGAGACGGTACGGCTGGCCGACGGCGGCACGGTCGAGGTGCTCCCGCCGTTCGCAGGAGGGTGAGGATGACCGATCAGCCGTACGACCCGTACCAGCAGCCGCAGCAGCAGGGGTGGCCCGGGCAGCAGCCCCACCCCGCCCAGCAGCCACACCAGGGCTACGACGGGTACGAGGGGTACGACGACCCTTACGCCGCCCAGCAGTACACCCAGCAGTGGAAGGGACAGACCTGGGAGGCGCAGGCCCAGCCGCAGGGGCCGACGCCCATGTCGACGGCGGAGACGGCGTATCTGCAGGCGCAGGCTCCCCATCCGCAGGCTGCTCATCCGCAGGCTGCTCAGCCGGCGGCGCAGCAGTGGCAGCAGCCGCAGGCCTTCGCGCCGGCCGCCGTCGCGGGTGAGGCACCGGACCCGGGCTACGGCCCCGCCACCCTCGCCGGCAACTCCCGTGTGACGGACGCCCAGCGGGCCCGTCTGGAGGGCCGGTCCCCGATCATCGAGCCGGGCATGCAGCCGGCCGCGCTCACGGCCCTGCTCGGGCTGCTGCTGGCGGGCGCGGCGGCGATCGGCTCGTACGCCCTGCTCGTCCCGCTCGTGGTGCTGCAGGCCGTCACCGCGGCGGGCTGGTTCCGGCTCAACGGCATGTGGCCGGCCCGCCAGGGCATCGCGCTCGCGTTCCTCGGCGCGCTGGCCGCGGACGCCGCGCTGCTGGCCGCGGGCCGGGAGAACGGCCCGGCCGCGATCCTGGGCACCCTCGGCGTCTGGGTCCTGCTCTCGCTCGTCCTCCAGCTGCGCTCGCACGCGGACCCGGACGAGCGGATGTACGGCCTGATGGCGAGCGTCGCCTCGGCGGCACTGGCCATCGTCGCGGCCGGATACCTCGCGGCCTTGGCCGACGCGGCGACCGTCGGCGCCGTCGCGGTGGCCGTCGCCGTACTGGCCCGTGCCCTGCCGCTGCCCACCCCGGCGTCGGTCGTCGTCTCGCTGCTCGCCGCGGCGGGCGCGGGTATCGCGGCCGGCTCGATGACCGACTTCGGCGCGAAGGGCGCGCTGCTGGGCGCGGGCGCTGCGGTGTGCGCGCTGATCGGGCACCGGGTGGCGAGCTACGACTACCCGTCGAGGTTCGTGCACTTCACGGCGGGCGTCGCCCTGCCGCTGACGGTCGCGGCACCGGTGGTGTACGTGCTGGGGCGGGCGCTCGGGTAGGACGCCCGGGTAAGAGCCGGACAAGGAACGGCGGTTCCTGTCACAGATGATCGACAATTTCCCGGCCGGGGTCCGGCCCAGGGTTACGCTCACGCTGGACGGCCACCCGGTCGTCGGCAACTGTCGTCATTGTCCGGCCAGGTGGGGGAAGACCCGATGCGCGCGCTGCGAATACTCCTGATCGTCGTCGTGATCCTCGGCGGCCTGTTCGTGGTGGCGGACCGGGTCGCGGTCTACTTCGCCGAGGACGAGGCCGCCTCCAAGCTGAAGACCACCGAGAACCTCGCGAGCACCCCGGACGTGTCCATCAAGGGCTTCCCCTTCCTCACCCAGGTCGCCTCCGGCGAGCTGGACGACGTCGAGGTCGGCATCAAGGACTACGAGGCGGACACCGGCAACAGCGGTGGCAGCGGACCGTCGACGATCCGCATCGACGACCTGAAGGCGCACATGAAGGGCGTCACCTTCTCCGGCGACTACAGCTCCGCCACCGCGGACAACGCCACCGGCACCGCGACCATCGCCTACGACGAGCTGCTCAAGGCGGCCAAGTCGCAGCCGACGCAGGTCATCACGGGTGTCACCGCCCAGGTCGTCGGCCTCTCCGACGGCGGCAACGGCAAGATCAGGTCCGACGTCAAGATCTCGGTGGCGGGCCACTCGCAGACGTATCCCGTGCTCAGCACGGTCACCGTCGAGGGCGACGACGTGAAGGTGCACGCCGACAACCTGCCCAAGCTGGTCGTCGACCTCGCCGAGTCCCGCATCCGCTCGATCACCGACTTCCAGCAGACGATCGACGAACTGCCGGGCGGCGTGAAGCTGGACAGTGTGCAGGCCGCGAAGAACGGTGTGGAGATCACGGTGAAGGGTTCGAACGTCAGGCTGGCGGGGTAGTACGAGGCCGGGCGGCACGCCGGTACTCCGGTACGCCGGACCGGCGGCCGGCCAGGCGCTGTCCGGAGGGTGAGACGCCCGCGTCCGTACCGTAGATGTGATGACCGATACATCCACCCGGAAGCCGTGCGCGGGCGGGCCGGGCGGAGATCGCTTCCCGCATCGCGGACCATCGTGTCTCACTATTCGACACACCGGTGACATGCCCGGCTGTCCGTCCCTACGATCGAGGCCATGAAGCGACAGGCGGATCTCACGAAGCGGCGGGCAGTCGACCTGTGCCGCGTCGCCGCCATGCTCTGTCGCACCTTCTGAGCGGAAGCCTCGACTTCCGCATCCCCGCCGCCCTGACCAGGGCATCTCTGCGCGCCGCCGCCTGCGCGCGCAGGGCCTCGCACTCGCACGCCCCGCCGCAACTGCCCCGGAGGAGAGAAGAGCATGAGCCGCAGCGACGTCCTCGTCGATGCCGACTGGGTCCAGGAGAACCTGGACAACCCCAGCATCGCGATCGTGGAGGTGGACGAAGACACGTCCGCCTACGAGAAGAACCACATCAAGAACGCGATCCGCATCGACTGGACCAAGGACCTGCAGGACCCGGTCCGCCGCGACTTCATCGACCAGGAGGGCTTCGAGAAGCTCCTGTCGGAGAAGGGCATCGCCAACGACACGCTGGTGATCCTCTACGGCGGCAACAACAACTGGTTCGCGTCCTACGCCTACTGGTACTTCAAGCTCTACGGCCACGAGAACGTCAAGCTGCTCGACGGTGGCCGCAAGAAGTGGGAGCTGGACGCCCGCGAGCTGGTCGAGGAGGTCCCGGAGCGGGCCGCCACGAACTACAAGGCCAAGCCGCAGAACACCGCCATCCGCGCCTTCCGCGACGACGTCGTGGCCGCCATCGGTTCGCAGAACCTGGTCGACGTGCGGTCCCCCGACGAGTTCTCGGGCAAGCTGCTCGCTCCCGCGCACCTGCCGCAGGAGCAGTCGCAGCGTCCTGGACACGTCCCGACCGCCCGCAACATCCCGTGGTCGAAGAACGCCAACGACGACGGCACGTTCAAGTCGGACGAGGAGCTCAAGGAGCTCTACGCCGACGAGCAGGTCGACCTGGCCAAGGACACCATCGCCTACTGCCGCATCGGTGAGCGCTCCGCGCTGACCTGGTTCGTGCTGCACGAGCTGCTCGGTGTCGAGAACGTCAAGAACTACGACGGCTCCTGGACCGAGTACGGCAGCCTCGTCGGCGTCCCGATCGAGCTCGGCGCCGCGAAGTAACCCGACCACCATCCGCGTACCCCGACCGGCCTTCCCTCCGGTCAGACCCCTTCTTGGAGAAAGACATGTGTGGAGCGAAGGCCGGCGGCCCGGACGCCTCGACGATCAAGCCCGGTGAGACCACGATCCAGGGCCAGGTGACGAAGGACGGCGAGCCGGTGACGGGCTACGTCCGCCTCCTGGACTCGACCGGCGAGTTCACCGCGGAGGTCCCCACCTCCGCCACGGGCCAGTTCCGCTTCTACGCCGCCGAGGGCACCTGGACCCTCCGAGCCCTGGTCCCCGGCGCCACAGCCGACCGCACGGTCGTCGCCCAGCAGGGCGGCCTGGCAGAGGTCGCGATCGCGGTCTGAGCCGTCCGACGGAGCGTAAAGGGGCCGCACCTGCCGGGTGCGGCCCCTACGCGTGACTTCCCGGCACGGCTGTCCGTCCCGCGCGGGCCTACCCTGGAGGCATGTACGCACGGCGACGGCGCTTGTACTTCGCCATGATGGGCACCTGTATCGGGCTGTTCGTCCTGGCGTGGGGGGTCGTACGGATCTGGTCGATCCCGGCCGCGGTCGGGATGTGTGTCGTGGCGATGCTGATCCCGCCGGTCGCCGCCATGGTCGCCAACCGGCGCGGCCCCGACGACCGCTGGTGGGACGACCCGTCCGGGGATCCGCAGTCCGACGACTGGTGGGACGAGCTGGACGGCAAGAAACGCCGCCAGTAGCCCCGGAACCCGGAGACCGTCCTCAGTAGACGAGCGCCTGCGTCTCCTCGCCCAGCGCCTCCTGCACGAACACCTGCGCCCCCGCGATCCGTACGCCCTCGATGACGTCCTTCTCCGTGATGTCCCGCCGCGCCGCGCACTGCGTGCACAGGGTGACGTGCCCGGCCGCGAGGACGGAGTCCAGCAGGTCCGGCAGCGGAGCGGCATGCGGCAGCTCGAACTCGGCCGCCCGCCCCGGCAGCGCGAACCACGCGGACTCGCCGGTCAGCCACAGCGAGACCTCGACCCCACTGGCCACGGCCACCGCCGCCACCGTGAACGCCTGTGAGCACCGCTCGGGCGCATCGGCCCCCGCCGTCACCTTGATCACGAGCTTCTTCGCCATGCCCGAATCGTAATCAACGCCCCTACAACTCTGTCCCTCAGCCATGAGTCTCCTGTGAGCGCGCATACGGCATGCACGCTTCATGTTCGTGGGGGGACATGTTGGAAGTTCCCGAGAATGCGGCTGACGCCCCGGTCGTAGAGGTCGCGCGGGAAGAGCCCGCCGCGCCCGTACGCCGCCGCGGCCGCACCGCTCTGCTCATCGGCGGCGCCGCACTGCTCGGCCTGGTCGCCGGCGCCTGCACCGGCTATCTGATCCAGGCCGACCGCCGCCCGACGGCGCTGCCCCCGCTGTCCCAGCCCCAGCTGGCGCAGGCGAAGGGCAAGGCTCCCGAACCGCTGTCCGCCGCCCGGGACCGTCAGGTGAGAACCGACGGTGACCTGCGCAAGCTGCTGCTGAAGAAGCCGCGCGGCGCGAAGCCGGCGGACTGGACGCCCGGCGACGGCTGGATGGACCTGGACGCATACGCCGAGACCTACGAGGAGCCGCGCAACATGTTCGGCCGCCTCATCGCGGACGAGTTCCGCCGTGCCGCCGTCACCGGCTGGGAGGACGGCGGCCAGACCGTGGAGGTCCGGCTGATCCAGTTCCGCCAGCAGGAGTCCCTGGAGGCCGCCGACTCCACCGACAGCGACCAGTACTGGGCGGACCGGGAGCCCGAGACCGACAGCTGGTCCGTCCCCGGCACGGGAAACGGAATGGCGTACGTCCATCATCGACCGGATTCCGACCCCGGCTATCTGCCGCTCTACGCCGCCGAGGCACACGCCTACCGCGGTGACATCGCCATGGAGATCTGGATCTACGACAGCAAGCCGATCACCAAGGCCCGGATCATGGACCTGGCCGAGCGGCAGATGGAGCGGCTGTGACCGAGAACCTGAGCGAGCCGCCCGCCGAGCCGCCCGTCGAGCCCGCCGCCCCCGTTGAGCCCCCCGCCCCCAAGCCCCGCCGTAGCGGCCGTATCGCCGCGATCGCGGGATCCGCCCTGCTCGCCGCGGCCGTGGTCGCCGGCGTCGGCTGGACCGTCGTCACCGTGCACGGCGCCGACCGCGACGCGGGTGCGGCCGTCTGGAAGTTCCCGAAGAAGGAGAGCGCTGCCGCCGCCGAGAAGGCGGCCTCCGCGGGCAGCCTCCGCGGGATGCTCCTGGCGTACGGCGACGGCTGGAAGCGCGGCCCCGACCTCGGTCAGTTCGCCGCCGACACCGAGCTCAGCGGCGCCCAGGCCACCGCCATGCGCAAGGAGGCGATACGGAACCTGCCGCGCAGCGAGCGCAGACAGCTGGAGAAGCTGATCGACAAGCAGCGCATCGAGGGCATGGCGATGCGCAGCTACGTCAAGGAGACCGGCGGCTCTTTCGTCACGGACAACGCCGTGGCCGTGGACATCGAGCTGTCCCGGATGAAGAACCGGGCCGCCGTCCGCAACATCTCGACGTCCCAGAACGCGTTCCTGAGCGGGCTCGACATCTTCCGCAAGGGCCCGAAGATCGAGGGCCACAAGGACGCCGAGTGCTTCCTCCCGCCCAAGGACTCCGGCGAGGATCTCGAGTCGATGCTCTGCTCCGGCTACCGGGGAGACGTCCTGGTCTCCCTCGCCGCGTACGGCATCAAGCCGTTCAACGCCCAGTCGGTCGCGGAGCTGCTGAAGGACCAGCTCGACCGAATCGCCGAGCCGGGAGAGGCCGTATGACCGAGCAGACAGCACAGCCACGCCGCCTCCTGCGCGCCGCCCTGCGCTGGACCGCGGCCGTCGTCGTGTTCGCCGCGGTCGGTGCGGGAACGGCGTACGGCATCACGAGGATGGACCGGACCGACGTACCGGGACTGGCGACGCACTCGGACGGGCGCTGGGACTACCCGACGCTCGTGAAGCCGCCCCTGCCGTCCGGCAGCCCGGCCCCCTTCGACGAGCGCAACACGGCCGGTGCCCACTACGCCGACCTGCGCGAGCTCGTCCTGCCCGCGCCCGGCGGCGCGGTCGAGGACAAGAAGCTGCGCGGCAGGGACGGCTGGCTGAAGACCGAGGGCTTCCTGGCCGAGTACGCGGACAAGGACGCCCGGCACGAACTCCACCAGACCTTCGTCGACAACGGTCTGCGGCATGTCGCGGCCCGCGGCTGGACCACCCCTGACGGCACGCACACCCGCGTCTACCTGCTCCAGTTCGGCACGGCGGCCGTCACGGACGAGCTGTTCGGAAAGGACCTGGCCCCGGCCTCCGGCCCCCGCGAGCAGCTGCGCGGCGCCGGCACGTCCGTCTTCGACGTGGACCACCCGATCCGGGCCCACGACCCCGACATGCTGTGCACCGTGTACGTCGAGTCCGAGCCGTACGGCGCCGAGCAGGTCCGGCAGGGCTACCTGTCCGCCGGTGACGTCCTCGCCGTGATCGTGCAGTCCAGGAAGGGCGGCGCGAAGACCGTCCCCTTCCGGCAGACGGTGGCCCTGCAGAGCGAGCTGCTCGGCTGACTCCTGCGCGGGCGCACCTGGCACCGTGGGGCCGCCCCCGGCCGCGTAAGCTGGGGTCGGCCCGTGTACCGCTCATAACGCTCATCCGAGGAGCACCCCGTGCTTGAGGCATTCTTCGAAGCCCTGCTGGTCCTGGTCTGCGTCGGCGTCCTCGCCTTCGCCGGTCTGACCGTGAAGAAGCTGTACCAGGGCCAGCGCTGACCCCCATCAAGGAACTGCCGACCCCATGATCGAGATCCCGTCCGACCTCCACAAGGACCTCGTCCCGCTCGCCTTCCTGCTCGGCAGCTGGGCCGGCGCCGGCGTGCACGACTTCCCCGGCGCCGAGAAGTGCAACTTCGGGCAGGAGGTCACCTTCTCCCACGACGGCCGGGACTTCCTGGAGTACCACTCCCACACCTGGGTCCTGGACGGCGACGGCAACAAGGTGCGGCCCCTGGAGTCCGAGTCCGGCTTCTGGCGCATCGACGCCGACCGCAAGGTCGAGGTGACGATGACCCGCGACGACGGCGTCATCGAGATCTGGTACGGCGAACTGGCCCACCAGAAGCCCCAGATCGACCTGGTCACGGACGCGGTGGCCCGCACGGCCGCCTCCGCCCCGTACACTGGCGGCAAGCGTCTGTACGGCTACGTCAAGAGCGACCTGATGTGGGTCGGCGAGAAGCAGACCCCCGAGGTCGAGCTGCGCCCCTACATGTCGGCGCACCTGAAGAAGGTCGTCACCCCCGAGGACGTCGAGCGCTGGGCCAAGGCCCTCCCCGACGACATGCCCGACGACGGGATCGCCTTCTTCAAGTGACCGGGTTCCTCGCGTAGCCCGGAGCGCCTTCTTCAAGTGGCTCTAGACTCGTCGGTGTGGTGAGCACCGACTGGAAGAGCGACCTCAGGCAGCGCGGCTACCGGCTGACGCCGCAGCGTCAGCTTGTCCTCGAAGCCGTGGACACCCTTGAGCACGCGACCCCCGACGACATCCTCGTGGAAGTGAGGAAGACGGCGTCGGGGGTCAACATTTCCACCGTGTACCGCACCCTGGAGCTCCTGGAGGAGCTCGACCTGGTCAGCCACGCCCACCTGGGCCACGGCGCGCCGACGTACCACCTCGCGGACCGCCACCACCACATCCACCTGGTCTGCAGGGACTGCCAGAACGTGATCGAGGCCGATGTGTCGGTGGCCGCGGAGTTCACCGCGAAGCTGCGCCGGGAGTTCGGCTTCGAGACGGACATGAAGCACTTCGCGATCTTCGGCAGGTGCCGGGACTGTTCCCTGCAGGGTTCAACTACCGAGTCGTAGGCTTGTGCCCATGAAGAGCCCCCTGCTGTCCCATCCCGGCGCCGTCCCCGCCGAGGGCGTGGACGAAGGCGTAGCCGCCCACTACGGCGATCTGTTCCGTGAGCAGCGCGCCCTCGCCGACGGCACCGGCTTCGTCGACCTCTCCCACCGGGGCGTCGTCACCGTGACCGGCGAGGACCGGCTGAGCTGGCTGCACCTGCTGCTCACCCAGCACGTCAGCGATCTGCCGGCCGGCCAGGCCACCGAGGCGCTGATCCTCTCCGCGCACGGCCACATCGAGCACGCGCTCTACCTGGTCGACGACGGCGAGACGGTCTGGGCCCATGTCGAACCCGGCACCCAGGACGCGCTCATCGCGTACCTGGAGTCGATGAAGTTCTTCTACCGCGTCGAAGTCGCCGACCGCACCGCCGAGTTCGCGGTGGTGCACCTGCCCGCCGGTTCGATCGCCGAGGTCCCGGACGGGATCGCCGTACGGGAGACGCCGTACGGCCGCGATCTCTTCCTGCCGCGCGCCGACCTGGAGTCCTACGCCGAGAAGGCCGGGCCGCCGGCCGGGATCCTGGCGCACGAGGCGCTGCGCGTCGAGCAGCACCGCCCGCGCCTCGGCTTCGAGACCGACCACCGCACCATCCCGCACGAGCTGGGCTGGATCGGCAGCGCGGTCCATCTGCAGAAGGGCTGCTACCGCGGCCAGGAGACGGTCGCCCGCGTCCAGAACCTGGGCAAGCCGCCCCGCCGCCTGGTCTTTCTGCACCTGGACGGCAGCGAGGTCCATCTGCCCGCGCCCGGCACCGAGATCCGCCTCGCCGACGACGAGCCCGACGGCCGCAAGATCGGCTTCATCACGACGTCCGTACGCCACCACGAGCTGGGTCCGGTCGCGCTGGCCCTGGTGAAGCGGAACGTACCGGTCGACGCGCGGCTGCTGGCCGGGGAGACGGCGGCGGCGCAGGAAGCGGTCGTGGAGCCGTAGCCCCGGCTTCTGCGCCCGCTACATCTCCAGGAGCACCGTGAACGGGCCGTCGTTCGTCAGCGAGACGCGCATCTGCGCGCCGAACCGGCCCGTCGCCACGGTCGCGCCCAGCGCCCGCAGCTGCGCCACGACCTCCTCGACGAGGGGCTCGGCGACATCGCCCGGGGCGGCCGCGTTCCAGGTGGGCCGGCGGCCCTTGCGGGCGTCGCCGTAGAGCGTGAACTGGCTGATGACGAGCAGCGGGGCGTCGATGTCGCTGCACGACCTCTCGTCCTGCAGCATGCGGATCGACCAGAGTTTGCGGGCCAGTTGGGCCGCCTTCTCCTTGGTGTCCTCGTGCGTCACCCCGACCAGGACGCACAGTCCCTCTCCGGTGATCTCGCCGACCGTCTCGCCGTCCACGACGACGCTCGCGCCGTCCACCCTCTGCACCACTGCACGCATACGACCATCATGCCGGTCCGTTCGAGGGAGACCACACCGGCATTCTTTTTGCTCCTTAACCCCCCATCTGGGGCCGATCGGGGGCACTCGGTCACATAGCGGCCACTTGGGGTGGCACGATGCTTCCACACGCCGGTCGAGGGGACGGTAGAGGCACATGAGCACACCGAGTACCGGGCAGCAGCCCGGGGTTTTCTCGTTGATCAGAACGGGGGAGCGGATGGCCGTGCGGCCGCCCGTGCAACGCACCGACAGCCCGGCGGACAGTCCGGGCCCACAGCTGCCCGCGGCTTTGCCCGAGCACGACCTGACCACGCTGAGCCTGCCCGAGCTGCGCACCCTGCGCCGGGACGCCCAGCGCGACGAGGCCGATCTCAGCTATGTACGGCGGCTGCTGCAGGGCCGTATCGACATCCTGCGGGCGGAGCAGGCACGCCGGTCACCGGCGGGCGCGGGCTCGGTGGTCGACCGCCTCCCCGAGATCCTCACGGACGCGCCGGCCCGCCAGCGCTCCTCCGCCCGCCATGTCACCCTGGGCACCCCGCACAGCGAGGAATACCGCCGCCTGGCCGCCGACATGCTCGCCGAGGTCGAGCTCTCGGACCTCGCCGCCCGCACCGACCTGGAACTGACCACGGCGATGGCCCGCCTCGTCCGCTACGAACAGCAGGTCTCCCAGCGGCGCCACCACCTGCAGCGCACGGCGGACGACTGCAGCGCGGAGATCGCCCGCCGGTACCGCGAAGGGGAGGCGCAGGTCGACGACCTGCTGACGTGACGGAGGGCGGCCGCCCGGTCAGGGCAGGTCAGCTGGATGTCGGTGAGGGGGGCGCGCGGGGCGCGGGCGGGGCGTGGGCGGGGGCGCGGGAAATCCGGGCGACACCCCACCCGCGTAGACCTACCGTGATCCCATGACCAGCGCGCGCTTCGACATCGACATCCGACCGATCACCCAGGCCGAGCACCCCGAGTGGCTCCGCGCCGTGAAGACCGGGTTCCTGCAGAACCCGGTCATCAGCGAGGAGGAACTCGCCGCCCGGAGCGAACGCTTCGAGGTCTGCCGCTATCTCGGGGCGTTCGACGGGGACCGCTGCGTGGCGACCTTCCGTTCGTTCGACCAGGAGGTCACCGCGGTCGGCGGCGGTCTCATCTCCGCCGACGCCATATCCAGCGTCACGGTCACCGCGACCCACCGCCGCCGCGGCCTGCTGACCCGGATGATGAACCAGGATCTCGCGGCCGCCAAGGAGCGCGGCGACACCGTGGCCACGCTGATCGCCGCCGAGTACCCGATCTACGGCCGCTACGGCTTCGGCCCCGCGACCCAAAGCGTCGAGTGGACCGTCGACATCCCGCGCGCGGGCCTGGACCCCCGCTGGTCCGGTCCGGGCGACGGCGGCCGTATCGACATCGTGGACGCCGAGGACGTACGCAAGTTCGGACCCGAACTGCACGAGCGCGTCCGCCGTCTCATCCCCGGCGTGATCGACCGCGACGACTGGTGGTGGCGGCTGAACACGGGCGCCGTACGGGTCGAACCGAAGTGGAAGGAGCCGTTCTACGCCCTCTACCGCGGGGCGGACGGCGAGGTCGAGGGCCTGGTCGTCTACGAGGTCGACGACAAGTGGGGCGACGCCAAGCAGCCGCAGGACACGGCGACCGTACGGGACCTGATCGCCGCGACGCCGGCCGCCGAGCGCGCCCTGTGGAGCTTCCTCTGCTCCATCGACTGGGTCACCGGGATCAAGAGCGGCTCGCGGGCCCCCGACGACCTGCTCCCGCTGCTGCTGCCGGACGCCCGGGCCGCTCGTGTCACCTCGGCCGTGGACTGGCTGTGGGTGCGGATCCTGGATGTCGTACGCGCGCTGGAGTCGCGGACGTACGAGGGGACGGGCTCCCTGGTCCTCGAGGTCGCCGACCGGGCCGGACTGACGGGCGGCCGCTTCCGGCTGGAGACGTCGGCGCAGGGCGCGTCCTGCACGCCGACCACCGAGTCCGCCGAACTCACCCTCGACGTCGCCGACTTGGCGCGGCTGTGGCTGGGCGACGAGTCGGTCGTGCGGCTGGCGGCGCTCGGCCGGGTCCAGGAAGAACGAGCGGGCGCCGCCCTGTCGGCCGACGCCCTGCTGCGTACGTCCAGGCGGCCTTGGTGCCCGGACATGTTCTGAGGCTCCTCTCGCTAGACGGCTGATGGGTCATCCGTAGCTGTGCTGTGGTGCGTATTGAGTTGTGGCTGTGCTGTTCAGTTGTGACTGTGCCGATGGAGCTCTTCAGTTGTCGCTGTTCAGATTTCTCTGTTCAGTTGTCTTTCTCTGTTCAGTTGTCGGTGTTCGGTTGTGGCTGTGCTGGTGCTGACTGGCCGGGCTCCCGGCTCCCCTCCGGAAGGGAGCCCGGCCAGCCGGATCCTGGGCCGGCGAGCGGCTCTGGCTCAGCCGGACTGGGCGAGCAGCATGACGAGGATGACCGCGCCGAAGCCGCTGATCGCGGTGTTCCTGGCCTTGAGTCCCACGGTGAGCGCGACGAAGGCGATGATGCCGAGAGGTCCGTACTTCCACTGGACGAGCTGCTCGAATCCGATGGCGAGGGCGGCGACAACGAGGGCGATGAGCGGCATGGCGGTCCCTCCTTCGGGACGGGGAGGCGGACCCGTGGTTGCGGCCAACCATCCTGAAGTTTGACCATGTTGCTGAAGTTGGTGACCAACTTCACTGTACTTATCTCCTCTTGGAAGAGGCTTATAACCACCTTCCCGAGAACTGCCCAAAGATGGCGGGAAGTTGTAGTGTTTGGTCGTGGACCCGAAACACGCCTCCGTCAATGGACGGAAGAGGTCACAGCGGCCACGGACGTCACTGGCGTCACACCAGGACGTGGCCGACGAGCTGCGCGCGCGTATCAGGTCCGGCGAGCTGCGACCGGGGCAACGCATGCCCACGCAGGCCACCCTGGCCGACGAGTTCGGCGTCGAGCGCGGCGCCGTCCGCCAGGCGCTGCGCATTCTGCAGTCGGAACACCTGCTGACCAACGTATCCAAGGGCAGTCCCGCGACCGTCGCCCCTGACCTGGGCCTCGGCAAGGCGCTGGCCGGTCCCGGGGCTCCGCCGCTGCCGACGATGGTGGCCCTGGCGCCGCGCATAGAGGACGCCTTCGCGGCCACGCACGTCGAGATAGACGCCCTGTGTCTGACCTCGGTCTCGCTCACCCTCGCCATCGGGGAACCGCTGCGCCGGATCCACGAGGGGCGACTAAAACCGGCCAAGGTCGACGTGCGGGTCCTGCTGCCCAGCCGGGACATCGACCTCGCGTTCCCGACGCCGGTGGACCTGACCGCGGACGGCCGGCTGCAGCGCCGCTGGCTGGCCCAGCGCAACGCCCAGGGCCAGGTGCTCAGGCACAACCTGCTGGCTTTGCGGGCCACGCACGGCATCGAGGTGAACGTCGCCTTCCGCGCACTGCCCTTCACACCCCCCGTGAAGCTCTACCTGCTCAACGGCATGGAGGCGCTCTTCGCGTACTACACCCTCACGCGACGCGAGGAGGAGGTCGACCACGAGCCGCTGGAGATGTACGACGCGGAGGGCACCCAGTCGATGCTGTTCGCCTTCGCGCAGGGTGCCGGGCTGCGGGACACCACGTTCGTGGAGCAGTCGCACCTGTGGTTCAACGCACTGTGGGAGACGATCAGTTCGGAGCTGGTGCTCACGAGCTGACGGTCTCCCGGTCTCCCACAGTGACTGACCAGGCCGTTTCCCTGCTCATAGAGCGGGCCCCGCGACCAGCAGGGCGAGCACTACGGCCCCCATGGAGCTGACCGCCGGGTTCTTGGCCTTGATGCCTACGGCGAGCAGCAGCAGGCCGATGATGCCGGTGGTGCCGTACTTCCAGCTGACGATCTGCTCGAAGCCGAAGACGAAGACTGCGGAGAGGAGGGCGAGAGCAGGCACGGTGGTTCCCCCTTCGGGCGGCGCGGGCGGGACGGTGCGGTGGGGGGTTGTGCGAGGGGAGCGGAGGCGGACTGGGACAGGAAGCAAACCTTCCGCCAACTCTTGTGAGTTGGCAACCAACTCTGTTTTAGTTGTCCCCACTTGGCGCCTACTCATAAACAAGTCACCAACAACTCCCTGTAGATGGATCTGAGTTGTAGCGTTTGGTTGTGACCCAGGAGAACGTGGCAGTGAACGGCAGCAGAAGACTCTCGCCCCAGGAGATCGCCGACATCCTGCGGGAACGTATCCGCGCCGGAGACCTCAAGGCAGGAGACCGCCTGCCCACCCAGGCCGAACTGGCCGACGAGTTCGGAGTCGAACGAGGCACCGTCCGCCAGGCCCTGCGCGCCCTCCAGGAAGACGGGTTGCTGAGCAATGTGAGCAAGGGAAGCCCACCACGGATCGCGGAGCCGCCGGCGCAGGTCGGCGAGCCGCAACCGACGATGGTCGGGCTGGCTCCGCGACTCACGGAGGCGTTCACGGCACAGAACGTACGGGTCGACGCCGCATGCCTCACCGCCGAGACCCTGATGCTGGCCATGGGGGAACCGATTCGCTTGATCCACGAGGGCCGCATCCGCCCGAAGTCGATCGACGTCCGCATCCTGCTGCCCTCACGCGACATCTCCCTCGCCTTTCCCGTCCCGGTCGAGGGGCGCTCCGACGACGACGCGGTCCATGAGCGATGGCTCGCCCAGCGCAACTCACAGGGCCACGTGCTGCGCCACAACCTCCGCTCCCTGCGCTTCTCCCACAACGTCGACGTCAACGTGAGATTCCGCGCCCTGCCCTTCACCCCACCCGTGAAGCTGTACCTGCTCAACGGCGCGGAGGCGCTGGTCGCGTACTACATGATCACGCGCCGGGAGGAGCCCACGGACTCCGGCACGATGGACATGTACGACGTCCTCGGCACCGAGTCGCTCCTCTTCTCCTTCGAGAAGCGGGCAGGCCAGCGCGACGAGGCGTTTGTGGAGGAATCCCAGAAGTGGTTCGACGCCCTCTGGGAAACCATCACGACGGACCTGACACTCTCCTAGTGACACCTGATGCGAAGCAGACTGAACCGGTGGCAGTAGAGGCAGGCAACCTGCGAGAACTGGTCACCAGAGCCCGTTTTGTCCTGTTCGACTTCGATGGCCCGATCTGTCGATTGTTCGCAGGGCACACGGCGGAAGAGGTGGCGAAAGATCTCGTCGCCTGGCTGGAGCGACAGGGGCTGCGCGAGCTGCTGACCGAGGAGGAACGGAGCCATCCGGACCCAATGGCCGTGCTGTACGCCGTCAACCGGCGCCATCCACACAGCGATCTGGTGGCCGAGCTCGAGGAGAGACTCACTCAGCAGGAGCTCAAGGCGATCACCTCGGCGATGCCGACGGAATACGCCGATCCCCTGATACGCACCTGGTCCGCCGTCGGTAGTCGGCTTGCAGTGGCCACCAACAACTCCCCCCGCACAGTCTCCGACTACCTCTCCGGCCGTGGCCTGTCCGACTGCTTCTCCCCACATGTCTACGGCCGTACCAACGACCTTGATCTCCTGAAGCCGAACCCGCACTGCCTCAATCGAGCCCTGAACGCGATGGGGGCCGCTCCTGACGCCGCATTGATGATTGGCGACTCTCCGACCGACCTGAGGGCGGCGAAGGAGGCCGGGGTGCCGTTTCTGGGCTACGCGCGTAACGCCCACAAGGCACAGCAGTTGAAGGTCGAGGGCGCTCGCCATATCGTCGGGTCGTTGCTGCCGGTGTTGCGGGTGCTGTGGGATCACGTCTCGTGAACGCGGAACCGCGGAAAGAGGGCAGGGAGTTCCAGCGGGTGTCCGACGAGCTCCGCGCCCGGATGACCGACAACACATACGCGTTGGGACACTTTCTGCCCTCGCAGCGTGATCTGGCCGAGGAGTTCGGAGTCTCCCGGGACACGGTTCAGCGCGCACTGCGGGAGTTGGCCAACGAAGGCTGGATCGAGTCGCGGCAGGGCAGTGGGTCACGAGTGGTCAAGATCCAGCGCATCCAGTCGTCGACTCCCAAAGCCAGCAGGACGCGGCGTGGCATAACGCTGGGGCCGCTCATCAGCGAGGCCTTCGAGCAGCCCGAAGTCAGCCTGGACGTCTTCACGTTGACCTCGGAGTCCCTGGATGCGCATATCCGTCTGCAGGCCGAGCGCATTCACGGCCGCGTGATCAAACCGCAGCGCATCACTCTGCGCATGGTGCTGCCCGACACCGAGCTGCCCCTGCCCTATCCGCGGCTCAGCGACGACAAGGACGACCCGCGTCCACGGCAGCGCTTGAACGCCATCACGCAGCGGCACACGGACTCTCTGCGCGGCCTGCTGCAGGATCTGACGACGGAGAAGCTGGTCGACGAAGTCGACCTCGAGATCCGCTACGCGCCGCTGATCCCGACGTTCAAGCTGTATCTGCTCAACGGCGTCGAAGCGCTGCACGGCATGTACGAGGTGATTGAGCGTCAGATCGAGTTCGAGCCCGGCGAGGTGGTGGCAGCTCTTGACGTCCTGGGGCTGGGGGCCACGCTCACTCATCACGTGCAGGACACCGACCCCGACTCTCCCGGCTCGGTGTTCGTCGACAGCATGCAGAGCTGGTTCGACTCGGTGTGGGATCGGCTGGCCGGCTAGGCCTGTGTCATCAGCAGGACGAAGACCACGGCGCCGACAGAAAGGCATGCCGTGTTCCGCGCCCGGACTCCGACTCCGAGGAGGAACAGGCACAGGATGCCGAGTGCGCCGAACCGGGACTGAAACAACTGGTCCAGCCCCATGAGGAAGACGGTGCACAGCAGTTGCAAGGCGATCATGACACCCCCAGCGAACACTTCCTGAGAAGCGATCAAGTTCCAGTCCAATTGGACTGCTTGACGTAATCTGGTTCTTCCCGGCTTGTTGATCCCTTAACCAGCAGTCAAGTTGGGCTGCCGACTTGACTGAAAATGGTTCGCCAGAGGCCGAGGAGGGGTACTGTCGCCGTGTGAGCGAGGGCAGTATCGGCGATGGCGGCGGCAGGGAATTCGAGCGCGTCGCGGGTGCGCTGCGGGCGCGTATGGCCGACGGAACCTATCCCCTCGAGTCGTTCCTGCCTGCGCAGCGTGAGCTGGCCAAGGAGTTCAACGTCTCCCGCGATACGGTGCAGCGCGTGCTCAGGGAGCTGATGAACGACGGCTGGATCAAGACCCGTCAGGGGCAGGGTTCCAAGGTCGTCTGGGTGCAGCAGGTCCACTCCCCGACGAGCAGCAAGAGTGCCGACGGAATGGTCAGCTTGCGGCCGATCATCGAGCACGCATTTGAACGGTCCACGGTGACCATGGACGTCTTCACGCTGACCTCCGAGTCGCTGGAGGCGCACCTTCGTCTGCAGGCGGAGCGGATACGGGGCGGGCAGATCGCCCCCAAGCGCATCGCCCTGCGCATGCTGCTGCCTTCTGAATCACTCTGGCTTCCCTATTGGCGCACCGAAGATGGCCGCCAGGATGACGTTTTGAGAGAGCGGTATTTAGGGCTCTTGAGGAGGTACACCACCTCCGTACGCTCCGTGCTGCGCAGTCTAGAAGCGGAAGAACTGGTGTCCTCTGCTGGCCTGGAAATCCGTAGGGTGCAGTTGATACCGCCGTTCAAGCTCTATCTCCTCAACGGAACTGAGGCAGTGCTCGGCCCCTACAAGGCCAAGAAGCGAACCATAGTGCTGGAAGAGGGCGGGGAGATCGAGGACGCTCTCGACGTGGTCGGTCCAGCTGCCGGACTCACACACCACGTGAAGGACGATAATTCAAATTCTCAGGGAACGGTGTTCGTGAACAGCTGGCAGGACTGGTTCGACTCCGCCTGGGATCTCCTCACCGAGCCGGCGCAGCCGACGCTCTCCGGCGAGCGAGAAGTTCTCGAGCAGCCGTAATGAGAGCAAGGTGCGAGGAGACCACGGCATTCGCACCGTTGTGTTTCATCTCCTTGGCCCGGACCTCGTTCTGGGTGTACCCGAGGAATAGCGTTCCAGCTTTCTGCGCCGCTGTGAGGTCGGTGAGCTGATCTCCGATCAGGAGGCAGGAAGAAGGTGGCAGTGAAAGGTGATCGAGAGCACGCTCCACGCAATGGGGATGCGGTTTCATCAGGTTCGCGTTGTACGGATCCCGGCCGGAAATCATCTCGAACTTGCTCTTCATGCCGTGCTCTTCGAGGTACTCCTGAATCGGGCTCTCCGCATTGTTGCTCACGATCACCAGACGGATGCCTAGTTCGAGGAGCAGGTCCACGAGGGGGACGACGTGTGGCGCCTTCTTCGCGGTCACACCCGCCAGGGACTCGAATTCTGCGACGATTTTCTCTGCCAGTCTGAGTGGAAGGTCGGTGGGTGCTGGGCTGCACCCGTCGTACATCTCCCGAAGAACGCGCAGGATGCCGTGCGAGTCGTCGCAGGTTTCGACGCTGGGGTCGAGCCCCTTCCACTCCCGACGGGCCTCCTGCTTGACCCTGTCAGCAACGTGGGCAGTGGATGCGGCCCCGAAGAGATCGCAGATCGGGCCGTCGAAGTCGAAGAGGACGGCCCGCGTGGAACCAAGTAGGTCCACCACCGCATCCTGGTCTTCGGTCACGTCTGCCAACAGGCCTCCTCGGTCGAGGCGACAGTCTGTCCCAAAAGTGTTCTGCGTTACCAACGCCACAGGTCAGGACTGGGCCTGAACGTATGTTCACCCCTTGCGGGACTCGGTCGCCCTTGCGCAGGATCGCCCGTCACGGCGATGGGACTGCCCAATGCAGGGGTTCTTCGTCGCTACTTGACGTCACAGGAGTAATGTGCGTCACCCCTTACCCCGTTGGTTCCTCGGAACGGTTGCACTCTGAGAATGACTCCCCAACTGGTCTCCGGCACTCGGCAGCGAGCCGAGCAGGTGAGCCGTGACGCGAGCGTGCTGAAGGGCCCCCTCAAGGGGTACCACCACGAGACCTATGTGCTGGCTCTCCCGGACGGATCACGGACCGTCAAGTTCCGGGAGCCGCGCGCCGAGATCCTTTGGTACGACCGGCGGTGCTTCAGGTCGGAGGAGCAACTCCTTCGTGCTCTAAAGGGTCATGTCACGCGCATTCCCGACATCCTCGACGTGGCGGGCATGAGCATGCAGGGGTTCATCGAGGGGCGGACGCTCAGGTCTCGTCGCTGGGCCGGCCGACGCGTCACCGACGCGGTGTTCGACCAGATCCTGGACCTCTTCCGGGAGATGGTGCGGATCACCCCGGACATGCTCAGCGTGGAGCGCCGCTGCGAGGAGAAGGATCGCCCCGATGACGGCGACACAGACGGCTTCCTGGAACGGCTGATCGTCTTCATCGAAGACAACGTCTACACGAAGAACAGTGCTCGGTTCGCCGGTCTGTTCGGGGAGCTGGGAATCGAGTACAGGGAGTCCTTCGCTCGGCTCAGAAAGAGCGTGAGCGGGTTGCGGAGGCGTCCTTTCTGTCTTCTCCATGCGGATTTGCATCGCAAGAACATGGTCGTCGATTCTCAAGGCCTTCTCTGGGCTATCGACTGGGAGTTGGCGATGTTGGGTGATCCTCTCTACGATCTGGCAACCCATCTCTACCTGATGCGCTACCCGGAGGATCAGAAGAACCGGATGACTCAGGAATGGTGCAGAGTCGTCGAAGGCATCCGGTCCGGAAGCTCATACGGTTGGGAAAATGATCTGCCGCTGATCCTCGACTTCAAGCGGGCGCAGTCGGTATTCACGGATGTCATTCGTATCGCGTTGTCTCTTCATGAGGAAACGAGCTTCAACCGGGTGCGCCGCCTCCCGTGGGAGGCCTGGAGACTCCAGAAGATTCTGGAGAATGCGGCCGAGCCGCTCGGCCTCGACAGGACGCGGAGTCATTCAGAGATCACGAGTGCGCTCACTCGCTGGCTACGGACACAAGACCAGCCAATGGCGGAAAGAGTGTCTAGCGCGCCTGAACCTGACCGCTTCTGACAACTTTTGACACCAAGTCACCAATACCGCTGAGACCACCACTGAGACCACAGGCATCACATGTGCGACTTGGTCGTATGTTCGTATGCTTGGATCCTGGCTCTGCCGACAGCTCGAGCACACCCGGAGTGGCCTGTGGGTGCACCTTTTGCTCGCTCTTCCTTGGCCAGGGAGGGTGTTCATATTTATTGTTCTAACGAGGCCTACGATTGGTGCATGTACGGCGCGAACCCTGCGCCCGTCAGCGCGGTGCCGTCTGAGGTCGTCTATCAGGTCTTCGCGGCGCGCAGGGAAAATGGGGCAGGCGAGCAATGGCTTTCACAACCAGAACTACGTGCTGCCGCTGACCGTTCCCATGGCACGGTTGTTAAATCGTGATCTAGGCACTTCTGTCACTGTGCGTATTCGGCGCACTGAGGCTCTCCCTGTGGTGATCAGGACCTGGGAGGACGAGGCGGAGATCCTTCGGGCCGTCAAGGGTGTCCTCCCCCACGTGCCGGAATGTCTGTTCCAAGGGCGAGGATTCGCCATCCACAGCTACGTGGAGGGCGTACCCCTTTCGAGTGTCTGCGGGAACGGCAAGCCCGTCGACACCCTGCTCATGAAGGCACTGGCCGACCTCCTCGCGGCAATGACGCAGGTGCCCGTGAAGAAGCTGCCGCCACTGCCGCCCGGCTGGCCCAGCGACCACACGGACAGTCAGGGTTTCCTGCGGACGTTCGCGATGCGGGCGGACTCGCACATCAGAAAGCCCAACTGGCCGGCCTTCAAGAGTCTGTTCGCGGCGCTCGGCATCCCGGAGGACGCGTTGAGCCGGCTGGCCGAGCGGGTACCGGCCATGGCGGCGCGTCCCTACAGCCTGCTCCACGCCGACCTGCACCGCGACAACCTGATCATGTCGTACGGCGGTGATTCGCCCCTCATCTGCGTGGACTGGGAGCTGGCCACCTACGGCGACCCTCTGCACGATCTGGCCACTCACCTGGTCCGGATGCAGTATCCCGACCACCAGTGGGACGAGGTGGTGTCCGCGTGGGCCGATGCCATGGAGAGGGTCCGGCCGGCAGCCGTGAACGGTGCGACCAAGGACCTGCGCCATTACGTCGCCTTCGAACGAGCCCAGTCCGTCTAACCCGACGTGATGCGCGCGGCCCAGACCCTCGAGGGGCCGATCGACCAGAAGGGCCTGGACGCGGCGACGCAGGCGGTGCTGCGTGCCCTGGAGGCCGCGGCGGAGCCGCTTCGGCTGGCGAAGGTGCCGAGCGAGGGCGCGATCGAGCAGATCCTCTTCCGGTGGCGGGCCTCCCGTACGGGCAGCGGGCTCAACCTGTACACCCTGGGCTCCGACTGGCAGCGTGACGAGCGGGTTCTCGAGCGCCCGGACTTCCCCCAGCAGGCCGTCAGCGATGCCCTTCGGGCCGAGGCCGCGGCACCGGCCAGCCGCGTGTTCAAGGGGACCGCCCACGTCAACACGGTGGTGAGGGTGCCGGACCATGACTCCTGCGTGGTGGTGAGGCGTGTGGTGCCCGGTGTGCGGCGGCGTGAGCGCGGCTTCCTCTCCGAGCATGCGGTGCTGGGCGCCATCGAGAAGTCGAACGTCGAGGTGGCGGCTCCGAGGATCCTGGCGCTGGGCTGGAGCCACGAAGGCTCACGCTTCGCGATCCACACCTACGCCGGGCCCGATCGTGACCACCAGTCGCCCGACCATCCGGTGAACGGCCTGCTGCCACGTGAGGCCGACAAGCTGGTCGACCAGCTCTGTGCCCTGACGAAAGTCGACTACCTCCAGGTCGACCCGCTCGCCGGCCAGGGGCGCTTCTACGGCTGGCTGAGCGATCAATTGGTGGAACTCGTACGGGGGTTGCCGAAGGAGTCGCAGCAACTGGCGCGTGTTCTGGGACTGCCCGACGCAGACTGGCTGGCGCAGATCCTGAGACGGCACACGGTCAGCCACCGGGCGCCGGCCCTGCTGCACGGCGACCTCAACCCGTGGAACCTCGTCCGCCGCGACGACGCCCTGGCCCTGACGATCATCGACTGGGAGATGGCCCTTGTCGGTGACCCTCTCTACGACCTGGTCCGGCACATGCATCTGACGCCCACGCGGCCGGAGATCCGGGACCGCATGTTCCGTCGTTGGGAGAGGCTGCTTCCAGCCCAGTACACGAAGGACTGGCTACGGGACTGGCGTGTCTACCGGTGGATCGAGATCGTGCGGTCCGCCTACGTCGACCTCGACCGTCTGGTGACGGGAGCAGGCCTCGACGCCCCGAACGTGCGGCGCGCCGTCGACTCGTACGCGATGACCCTGGCCGCAGCCACCGCCTCCCTCGGACTGCGCGTCCGCCCCGCAGCGAACCCCTACCTTGCCCGGGCCTTGGCCTAGCTCGCACTTTCGGCGGTCTGAGACTGCGTAGGCTCGGCGTCATGAGTGAGTCGGACGCCCCCGTGATCGGTCTGCGTGAGCGTAAGAAGCGGCAGACGTATGAGCGGGTGTCCGAGGTTGCTATTCGGCTCTTCCTGGAGAAGGGGTTCGACGCCGTCTCTGTTGCTGAGGTTGCTGCGGCTGCGGAGATCTCCAAGCCCACCCTTTTTCGGTACTTTCCGGCCAAGGAAGACCTTGTGTTGTATCGGATTGCCGATCATGAGGGGGAGGCGGCGCGGGTGGTTGCCGGGGAGGCGCATCCCATTGCTGCTCTGCGGCGGCACTTTCTTGAGGGGGTGGAGAAGGGGGATCCCGTTACCGGGCTGAGTGATCATCCCGAGGTGCTTGCTTTTCATCGGTTGCTCTATGGGTCTCCTTCCCTTGTCGCCCGGGCCCAGGCCCATGTCGAGCGGTCCGAGGTCGCCCTTGCGGAGGCGCTCGGTGGGGGGCTGGATGGGCGGCTCGCTGCTGGGCAGATCCTTGCTGTGCAGCGGATTCTGGCCATGGAGAACTGGCGGCGGATCTCCGCGGGGGAGTCGGTGGCGGAGGTGAAGCCGGAGGCTGTGGCCGCCGCCGAGCGGGCGTTCGCGCGGCTTGCTGCCGGGTTGCCCGAGCTCGCATAGCGATACCGGGTAATAAATTTAACTCGGTTGCTTTTTCCTTTATCCTCTTCGGATGACAGTCGACCCTGACCCTGGCCCCGACACCACGCCCGCCGCCCTCCTCCAAGACTCCCTCCTCCGCGAACGCGCCCACCACGACCGCTGCCGGACAGCCCTCGCCGCCATGGTCGACGGAGCGCGGGAGCATGTCGTCACGGGTGAGAACGTCTCCGCCTCCGGGGCCGATGCCGAGGTGCTCGGGTACGAGTTGCGCAGTCGGGCCAAGGCGATGGGGGAGTTGCCCCAAGGGCCTTTGTTCTTCGGGCGGTTGGACTTCAGTGATGACTGCACCGAGGGTGCGGGCCATCACTCCGGGCAGAGCTACCACATCGGCCGGCTGCGGATCAGTGAGGCGCCCACCGTCCCGCCGCTCGTCGTCGACTGGCGCGCCCCCGTCTCCCGCGCCTTCTACCAGGCGAGTGCCCGCGATCCGCAGGGCGTCGCCGTACGGCGACGGTTCGGCTGGGCGCCCGGGAGCCTCGGCGACTCCACCGACCTCACCGGCCTTGAGGACGAGTACCTCGACAGCGGGCACTACGACGACGAGTACCGCCCCCAGGGGCAATCGCCCGTCAGCACCCTCGTCACCCGCGAGATAGAGCGCCCCCGCGTCGGCCCCATGCGGGACATCGCGGCCACCATCCAGCCCGATCAGGACGATCTCGTACGCGGGGACATCGGGGTCTCGCTCTGTGTTCAGGGTGCGCCCGGCACCGGCAAGACCGCTGTCGGGCTGCACCGGGCCGCCTATCTCCTCTACACCCACCCGCAGCGCATCCGGCGCGGCGGACTGCTCATCCTCGGTCCCAACCGCACCTTCCTGTCGTACATCTCGGAGGTGCTGCCCGCGCTCGGTGAGACCGGTGTACGTCAGTCCACGCTGCAGGAGGAGATCGCCCGGCACCCGGTCACGGGCAGCGACGGTGAGCGGGCCGCCGTCGTCAAGCATGACGCCCGGACGGCCGAGGTGCTGCGCCGTGCGCTCTACGCCCGGGTCTCCGTCGAGGGGGTCAACTCCCTTGCGGTCAAGGACGGTTCGTATCACTGGCGGGTGCGGGCCGATGAGCTGGTGCGGATCGTGGAGGACGTGCTGGCCGAGCAACCGCCGTACGCCATCGGCCGCGAGCGGGTGCGGACGCGGGTCGTGCGGGCGATGCAGCTGCAGGCCGAGCGGCGGGCCGGGCCGCAGAACGCCGCCTGGGTGCAGAGGATTTCGCGGGCGCGGGCCGTTACGGCGTACGTGGACGCCGTGTGGCCTCGGGTGCGACCCGAGGAGGTCGTGGCTGAACTGCTGGGCGACAGCGCCGTGTTGGAGGCTGCGGCCGATGGTGTGCTGGACGCCGAGGAGCAGAAGGCGCTGTTGTGGGCGAGGCCGCCGCGGTCCTGGAAGTCGGCGCGTTGGTCGGCCGCGGACCTCGTGCTGCTCGACGAGGTCGCCGGGCTGATCGAGCATCCCGAGGGGTACGGTCACGTCGTCGTCGACGAGGCGCAGGACCTGTCCCCGATGGAGTGCAGGGCCATCGCACGCCGGGCGCCCTTCGGATCGCTCACCGTCCTCGGCGACCTGGCGCAGGGGACCACGCCCTGGGCGGCACGGTCGTGGGAAACGGCCCTCGGGCACCTGGGGAAACCGGACGCGACCGTCGTGCCGCTCACGACCGGATTCCGTGTGCCGGAGGCCGTCGTCACGCTCGCGAACCGGCTGCTACGGCGTCTCGACGTGGATGTACCGGCCGGCCGTTCCCTGCGCGGGGACGGGGAGTTGAGGGTGCGGGAAGTGCCGGTGGGCGCTGTGCCGGGCGCCGTCGTGGACGCCGTACGAGATGCGCTCGGTCGGGAGGGGTCGGTCGGTGTCGTCGCCGCCGACGCCCAGGTGGGGCGGGTGGCCGAGGCGCTCGGCGCGGCCGGGATCGCGACCGCGGGCCCGGACGACCTGCGCGCCCGCGTTACCGTGGTCCCGGCCACGCTGGTCAAGGGACTTGAGTACGACAATGTCGTCGCCGTCGAGCCCGCGGCGATCGCGGAGGCCGAGCCGCGGGGGCTGCACCGGCTGTACGTGGTGCTGACCCGGGCGGTGTCGCGGCTGGAGGTGGTGCACGGGCGGCCGTTGCCGTTCTGAGGGAGTTTGGCTCCAGGTGGCGTCGGCCGCCCGTGGTGGGTACGTCAGCCGGCGGGGTCCAGGAGCGGTATCAACTCCTGCTCCTCGTAGGCCAGATGTGCCTCAAGGTCGAGCGTCAGACGCTCGACCTCCGCACGCGCCGCCGCCGGATCCGCGCCCTCGGCCGCCACCGCGCGCCGCAGCTCCGCCACGAGTTCGGCGATCCGCTCGTGTTCCTCGCGCAGGCGGACGAGCGCGGGGGCCGCCGACGGGTGGTGGGCCTCGACGAAGGGGAACAGGGCCATGTCCTCGCCGGTGTGGTGGTTGTGCAGCCCCTGGCAGAAGGTGAGGCAGTTGACGCGCAGCTGGGCGCCGAGGGTGCCGTTGCCGTTCGCCATCTCCTTGCGGATCAGGGCGAGTTCGCGGCGGAAGGCGTCGTGCACCACCTTGATCGCCTCGCCCGGGGAGGCGGCGTTGACGTTCGGGGGGCCGCCCTGGGCGATCTCGTACAGGGCGACCACCGGGATGACGCGTGTGGTCTTCTTCTGGTACGCCGCCCAGCCCGGGTCGGCCTCCACGGCCCGTTTCCAGGCCTGTTCGCGCTCCTCGCCCTCCAGGACGACGGCCCGCGCCTCGTAGGTGAACGCGCCGCACTCCACAGTGGCGTGGGGGTCGGCGAGGAGGTTGCGGTACCAGTCGGGGTGCTTGGGGGAGCCCCCTGCCGAGGCGATGACCAGGACGCGCTCGCCGCCGTCGGGGAGATAGCCGACGGGGGTGGTGTGGCGGGTGCCGGTGCGGGCGCCCGTGGTGGTCAGCAGGAGCAGCCGGGCGTCCGCGAAATAGCCGGTCAGGTGGCCCTTGGCGGACCGGAACTCGTCGATGACGGATTGATTGAAATCGTTGGGCATTCTCTTCTTTCTCTGTCGCTGAGGTCCTGAGAAGTTCTCGAAGGCAACGCAGAGAAAAGGGGTGGGCTCCTGGCCCTCCCCGGCCTCACTCAGAGGCCGGGCACCCAACTCGCTCACGGCACAAGGCCGACCCGGCAGTCATGAAAGGGACGGTAGCGTTCGGGTCACGCTCGACGCCAGCGAGTTCCTCGCCCACGCCCACCCTCGCCGAACCCGGAGCCGATGCTTCTCTTCCTGGATGTCGACGGCACGCTGCTTCCGTTCGGGGCCGCGGGGCCGTACCCGACGTACGACGCCCGCTTCGACCTGCCGGCGGCGGCCGTCGGCCATCCGCTGCTCAACCGCGTCGATCCGGCGCTCGGCGCGCGGCTCGCGGCGCTGGGCTGCGAGTTGGTGTGGGCGACGACCTGGATGGACGACGCGAACGTATGCCTGGCGCCCTGGCTCGGCCTGCCCCCGCTGCCGCTGGTGGACTGGCCCGACGAGAACGAGTTGCCGGCGCCGTTGCACTGGAAGACCCGGCCCCTGGTGGACTGGGCGGACGGCCGCCCCTTCGTATGGGTCGACGACGAGATCACCGGCGCCGACCGCGACTGGGTCGCCGCGCACCATCCGGCGCCCGCGCTGCTGCATCGCGTCGACCACCGCCGCGGGCTCACCGAGCGGGATCTCGCAGCGGTGGAGGAGTGGCTCGGAACCCGTCGGGACGGGCGGTGAGGAGTTTGCGGCCGTCGGATGTCACGTTCGGGGCGGCGGGCGGTGTCTTCATGCCGACAAGGCATGCGCAACGCATGCGCAAGGCGCGCGCCAGGCACGCGCCACGCGCGCACCCGCTGACGTACCGGGAGACCATCATGACGCTACGTGTTCCGAAGGCCGAGATCCCTGCCGAGCTTCGTGCGGCTCTGACCGAGCAGCTGGGGGCCGTGCCCGAGCCCGTGGAGGTGTTGTGGAACAACCCGGGGATCGCGGAGGCGAGCCAGTACCACTCGGCCCAGGTGGCGCGGTGGGACGAGGTCGACGCGAGCCTCAAGAGCTTCGCGCACATGGCCGTGGCGGCACAGATCGGCTGCAGCTGGTGCCTCGACATCAACTACTTCCTCGCCATCAACCAGAAGCTGGACCCGGCCAAGGCCGGCCAGGTGCCGCGCTGGCGGGAGTCGGACCTGTTCACGCCGCTGGAGCGGGACGTCCTCGAGTACGCCGAGGCCATGACGAACACCCCGACGACCGTCACGGACGAACTGGCCGCCCGGCTGCTGGAACAGCTCGGCGCGCCCGGGCTGGTCGAGCTCAACGCGTACATCGGCTACGCCAACATGGCCGCCCGCTGCAACACGGCCCACGGGATCACCTCGCAGGGCTACTCCGACTCCTGCGACATTCCGCCCGCTGCCCGTCCCGCGGTCACCGGCGCGGCCCCCGCGGCATGACCGAGGACCCGTTCGTCGCCCACCGCAGCCTGCTGTTCACCGTCGCCTACGAGATGCTCGGCTCCGCCGCCGACGCCGAGGACGTACTGCAGGACTCGTGGCTGCGGTGGGCCGACGTCGACCGGGCTCAGGTGCGCGACCCGCGCGCCTACCTCGTCCGTACCGTCACCCGCCAGGCGCTCAACCGGCTGCGGACGAGGTCGCGCAGCCGCGAGGACTACGTCGGTGAATGGCTGCCCGAACCCCTGCTGACCAGCCCCGACGTGGCCGAGGACATCGAGTTCGCGGAGAACGTCTCGATCGCGATGCTGACCGTCCTGGAGACACTCGGACCGACGGAGCGAGCGGTGTTCGTGCTCCACGAGGTCTTCGAGATGCCGTACGGCGAGATCGCCGAGGCCGTCGGGAAGACCGCGACCGCGGTACGGCAGATCGCGCGGCGGGCACGCGAGCATGTGGCGGCCCGGCGGCCGCGGATGCAGGTGAGCCGGTCGGAACAGCAGGTGGTGGTGGAGCGGTTCCTGTCCGCACTGCGCACCGGGCGGCTGCAGGAACTGCTCGACGTCATGGCACCGGACGTGGTCCTGATCGCCGACGGCGGCGGCTTCGCGGCCGCCGCGCCCACCCCGGTCCACGGGGCCGAACCGGTGGCGCGGCTGCTCGCCCGCCCGGGCCGGACGGTGTCGGTGGTGTGGCTCAACGGCGCACCCGCGGGCCGGGTCGAGATCGACGGCCGGCTGTCCGCGGTCAGCCTCGTCGTGGAGGACGGCAAAGTCACCAGGATCCACGCGGTGGCGAACCCGCAGAAGCTGACGCGGCTGACGGAGCCGACGGAGCTCGCGAGGTAGCGAGGTGAGGCAGCGAGGTGAGGTAGCGGGGGTGTCGTGGGCCGTGCGTTTGGCGTCGGGTGGTGCCATTTAGGTGCCACGCGGGTGTCATTTGGCGCCTGTGCGGGCCGGTGGGTGGGCGTGGCGGCGTAGGAGCGCCCTTTGTGGGGAGTGTGTATGTGCAGGTCAAAGCCATGATGGCGCGTCTGGCGTCATGTGCGGCACCATTGGCGATTGCATGTGGCGCCATAGTGGTGCCATGGTGACGTCATGGACCTCACCCCGTATGTCGACAACCTCCGCCGTGAACTCGCGGTGGCCGCCGAAGCCGGCGGGGAAGACGCTCGCGAGCTGGCCGAGCGGCTCACCGCTCCGCTGGAGTCGGCGACCCGGCTGACCATGCTCAACGTGCTCTCCGCGGCGATGGACGAGATCACCCGCGAACTCGCCCCCGGCTCGGTCGACGTGCGGCTGCGCGGCCTCGACCCCGACTTCGTGGTGACGCTGCCGCCCGGCGGCGGCGCCGTGGAAGCGGCCGTTCCGACCGGCGAACCGTTCAGGGCGCAGCTGCCCGCCGACGGCGACGAGGGCGGCACCGCCCGCGTCAATCTGCGTCTGCCGGCCCAGCTCAAGGCGCGCGCCGAGGAGGCGGCGAGCCGCGAGGGCCTGTCGGTCAACGCCTGGCTCGTACGGGCGGTTTCGGCGGCGGTCGACGGCGGCGGTCGGTCGCGTACGACGGAGAGGGCCCGCAACGTCGGACAGAGCTTCACGGGCTGGGTGCGCTGACCGCACCCGCTCCTCGCCGCAAGGCACTCCACCCACACCACTTCCCACCCACACCACGTCCCACCAGCGGGGACGCCCCAAGGACCCATGAGGACGGTACAGCCATGCCTTCTTACGACACTCCCGAACCGATTTCGGTCACCGCCCATGTGGGCGCCGGTTCCCTCCGGTTGACCGCGAGCGACCGCCTCGACACCGTCGTCGACGTACGGCCAGCCGGCCCGAAGCGGGACAAGGACGTACGGGCCGCCGAGCAGACCGAAGTCTCGTACGTGAGCGGTGTTCTGACCGTCAGGACGAAGGAACGCCGCCTGATCGGACCGACCGGCGCCGTCGACGTGACGATCGAACTGCCCGCGGGCTCGCGCGTCGACGTGACCGGCTCCTGGACCCATGTGCTCGGCGAGGGACGGCTCGGCGAGACCCGGGTGAAGACCTCGGGCGGCGACGTTCGCCTCGATGCGACCGGGCCGCTCCAACTGACCGCCTCCCACGGCTCGATCACCGTCGACCGGGTCGAGGGCAAGGCCGAGATCACCACCAGCTCCGGCAGCCTGCGCGTCGGCACCGTCGACGGTCCGGCCGTACTGAAGAACTCGCACGGCAGCACGACCGTCGGCGCCGCGATCGGCGACCTGCGGGTCAGCGGGGCCAACGGCGACATCGACATCACACGCGCCGAGGGCACGGTCGTCGCCACCACGGCGCACGGCACCCTACGGGTCGCCGAAGTCGCGCGCGGCAACGTGCAGTTGGAGACCTCCTACGGCGCCATCGAGGTCGGCATCCGCGAGGGCACCGCCGCCTGGCTCGACGCCGGCTCCGAACACGGGCAGGTACGCAACACACTCGCCGCCTCCGACGCCCCGGAGGAGACGGAGGACACCGTCAAGATCCACGCCCGCACCCGCTGGGGCAACATCGACGTACGGCACGCGCGGGGTTGAGCCGGCACCCCCTCCACTTCCCCCAACTCCACTGCCCCCAATACCCGACTTCCCAGCCACATCAGCCTTCGAACGGGAGGGCACCATGCCTGTCTCTGTCATGCCCACGACCAGTCGAGGTGGCGGCTTGCAGCCGCCCGCCGCCGTCTCCGCAGCCGGACTGCGCAAGTCCTACGGCGACAAGACCGTGCTCGACGGGATCGATCTGCGTATCCCCGCCGGGTCCGTGTTCGCGCTGCTCGGCCCGAACGGCGCCGGCAAGACCACCACCGTGCAGATCCTTTCCACGCTCATCTCCGCCGACAGCGGGCAGGCCCAGGTCGCGGGCCACGATCTGTCCGCCGATCCGCAGGCGGTGCGTGCCGCGATCGGTGTCACGGGGCAGTTCTCCGCCGTGGACGGCCTGATCACCGGTGAGGAGAACATGCTCCTGATGGCCGACCTGCACCACCTGCCCAAGCGCGAAGGACGCCAGGTCACCGCCGAACTCCTGGAGCGCTTCGACCTCACCGAGGCCGCGAGGAAGCCCGCCTCCACCTACTCCGGCGGCATGAAGCGCCGCCTGGACATCGCGATGACCCTGGTCGGCAGCCCGCGGATCATCTTCCTGGACGAGCCGACCACCGGTCTGGACCCGCGGGCCCGGCACACCATGTGGCAGATCATCCGCGACCTCGTCACCGGCGGCGTCACCGTCTTCCTGACCACCCAGTACCTGGAGGAGGCGGACGAACTCGCCGACCGTATCGCGGTGTTGCACGACGGGAGGATCGCCGCCGAAGGCAGCGCCGAGGAGCTCAAGCGGCTCATCCCCGGCGGACACATCCGGCTCCGCTTCACCGACCCGGCCGCCCACCAGCGCGCCGCCACCGAACTGACCGAGGCCACCCGCGACGACGAGGCCCTCGCCCTGCACATTCCCAGCGACGGCAGCCAGCGCGAACTGCGTTCGATCCTCGACTGGTTGGAGGCGGCGGGCATCGAGGCCGACGAACTGACCGTGCACACCCCCGACCTCGACGACGTCTTCTTCGCCCTCACCAGCAGCGCCGGCACCAGCGCCAACCAGCCCAACCAGCCCAACCAGCCCAAGGAGAACGCCCGATGAGCACGCAACTCGCCCCCGCCCGCCCGGCCACCGGCCTCTCCCTCGCCGTACGCGACTCGACGACGATGCTGCGCCGCAACCTGCTGCACGCCCGGCGCTACCCGTCCATGACGCTGAACCTGCTGCTCACGCCGGTCATGCTGTTGCTGCTCTTCGTCTACATCTTCGGCGACACCATGAGCGCGGGCATGGGCGGCGGTGCCGACCGGTCGGCGTACGTCGCCTATCTCGTCCCGGGTCTGCTGCTGATGACCATCGGCAGCACCACGATCGGCAGCGCGGTCTCCGTCGCCACGGACATGACCGAGGGGATCATCGCCCGCTTCCGTACGATGGCGATCCACCGCGGGTCGGTGCTCATCGGGCATGTCGTCGGCAGTGTGCTGCAGTGCGTGATGAGCGTGATCCTGGTCGGAGCCGTGGCCGTGGCCATCGGTTTCCGGTCCGCGGACGCCACGGCTCTGGAGTGGCTGGCGGCGTTCGGGCTGCTCGTGCTCGTCGCCACCGCGCTGACCTGGATCGCGGTCGGCATGGGCCTGTCCAGCCCCAACGCCGAGGCCGCCAGCAACTCCGCGATGCCGCTGATCTTCCTGCCCCTCATCTCCAGCGCCTTCGTACCGGTCGACGCGATGCCGGGGTGGTTCCAGCCCATCGCCGAGTACCAGCCCTTCACCCCGGCCATCGAAACCCTCCGCGGCCTCCTCCTCGGCACCGAGATCGGCCACAACGGCTGGCTCGCCGTCACCTGGTCCCTGGCCCTGGCCGCACTCGGCTACTTCTGGTCCAAGTCACTGTTCGACAAGGGGTTCGACAAGGGCGCCAACCGCCGGTGACCGAGGGACCTCAACGAACCGAGGGACCTCAACGAGATGCCGCCGAGTCCGGCGCCCCCGCGTAGTCGGGCAGCTCGACGCCGTTGATCGCGCGCCCGACCAGCTCGGTGAACCAATCGCCGGCGAAATCGGGGCGCGGCTCGGCGTCCGGCCCGGGAACATCGCGGCTCCGGGCGTTCAACCGGCCGATCTCCTGATTGGCCTCGACGAACGAGCGCATCCGCGCCTCGTAGCGGGCGAACCCGGTGCCGGGGTCCCAGCCGGCGGCGGCCAGTTCACCGGCCAGCACGTAGGCGCCGACCAGAGCAAGACCGGTGCCCTGCCCGGACATCGGCGAGGAGCTGAACGCCGCGTCCCCGAGCAGCCCCACCCGTCCGCTCGACCAGCGGTCCATCACCACCTGGGCGACCTGGTCGAGATAGAAGTCCGGGGTGTCGTCCAGGTGCGCGAGGATGTCCCGGGTCAACCAGCCCAGGCCGGCCATCCGTTCACGCAGCAGAACCTTCTGGGCCGCTACGTCACGATGGTCGACGTCGAAGTCGGCCGAGGCGAGGTAGAACATGGCCATCGCCCGGGTGGCGTCCTGGATGGGGCGCAGCAGGACCGAGCGGCCGGAGTCCTGGTCCTGGTACTCGAGCAGCCAGCGGTCCAGCCCGAACACGTTGGGCACGCTGTAGAAGGCCAGCACGTGCCCGAGGTGGCGCAGGAACCGCTCGGGCGGCCCGAAGACCATCGCCCGCAGCTCCGAGTGCAGTCCGTCGGCCCCGACCACCAGGTCGAAGCGCCGCCGGTCGCCGCTCTCGAAGGTCACGTCGACCCCGTCCGCGTCCTGGGTGAGTTCGGCGATCCGGTCGCCGAAGACGTACTCGACGCCGTCGCGGGTGTGGTCGTAGAGCACCCGGGCCAGATCCCCGCGCAGGATCTCGATATCCGCGATGAACCCGTCGCCGGCGTCGTCGTCGGCACGGAACGTCTCCAGCACCCGGCCGTCCGCGTCCACGGTGTGTGCGCCGGCGGTGTCGGTGCACGCCGCGCGCACCGCCGCGTCCAGCCCCATGCGCGCGATGACCTCCTTGGCCACCCCGCGCGCATCCACCGCCTGCCCACCGGGACGAAGCTCGGGGCCCGCTCCACCACGGTCACCTCGGCCCCCCACCGACGCAGCCAGTGGGCCAGCGCGGGCCCCGCGACACTCGCGCCCGCCACCAACACCCGGGGCCCGCTCGCCCCCGCCCTCCGCTCGCCACTCCGGACGCTGCGCTCCTGCTCGAAGCCCTCGACGCTCATCACTGCCTCCACGAGCCCTTCCGCACCGGACCGACCGCTCCAAGCGCGGGCCCGTCGCTGTCGGTGCAGTCGGTGTGTCCAGCCGTAACGACCACGGATTCACCCGAAACTCATCGCCGCGGCTTCAGGCGTCGGCAGGTGAGGGGTCGACGGCGTCCGCATCGAAGCCGGCCTCGGCCAGGACATCGGCGGCGACCCCGCGGCCGACCCCGGCGAGGCCGATCAGCAGGTCGTCGCAGTCGATGCGTGCGGAGCCGCTCTGCTCGGAGCGTGCTTCGGCGAGGGCGATGGCCTTGCGGGAGTACGGCGTCCAGGCGATGCGCTCGGCCGCTTGGGAGGCGCCCATGCTCAGCCGGGTTCCGACGGACCGGTGGACCGCCTCCGGTGAGAGCCCGGTGGCCTGCAGGAGCCGGGTTGCGCCGTTGTCCTCCGCGGTCAGTCCCCAGAGCAGGTGCTCGGTGCCGATGTAGTTGTTGCGGTGGTGCACCGCAGCCTGCTTGACGTGGACCATCGCCTGGCGGAGGTCGTCGGTCATCGAGTCGGGGCCGTAGCGCTTGTGCGGGGCGTGAAAGCGCTGCTGGACCGCCTGCCGGGACACCCCCAGGGCGGCGCCGATGTCGGTCCACGAGTTGCCGTGCATCCGGCAGTGCTCGACGTAGTCCTCGACCAGGTCGTCCGCCAACGCCTGCATCTGTCCTGCCAGTTGAGCGGCAACGGTCACAGGTCTAGGCGACCTCGTCGAAGCAGCGGATCACGACGCGGGCGAGCCGACCCACGCCGAGCCGACTGGACCAGACCTCGCTCCCCTAGCCGTCGTGATCGCCACCGCGGCGCAGTTCCAGCACGCCGAGGACCCTGTCGTCACGGCCCCACAGCCGGTGTCACCACCCGCCCACCCACGCATCACGCACGAGCGAGCAGCTGCTCGCTCACCTCCCACAGCCTGCGCGCGTCGTCGGGGTCGAGCATCGCCGAGTTGGCGTCCGACGGGATGGAGTCGGCGGTCAACGGGCGCTGTTCGTCGTCGAGTACGGCGATGTCGCTGTCCTTGAGGTAGACCCCGCCGTGGCCGTCCAGCAACGGGCTGGCGGCGCCGAAGACGAGGGTGGCGGCGCCCTGCTCGATCGTCTTCTTGCCTCCCTCGGGGTCGATGACGGTGGAGCCGGTGTCGTCGATCAGGCCCTGCGCGCGGTACGACTCCACCTGCTCCGGCGTGAACGGGCCCGGCCCGATGATGACCCCGGGGTGCGCGGCGAAGGCGCGGATGCCCTGATCGGCGTACCGGCGGTCCAGCTCGACGGTGAACAGGACGTTGGCCCGCTTGGACTGGCCGTATGCCGTGGCGGGGTCGTACCCGCTCGTGAAGTCCAGGTCGTTCCAGCGGATCTCACCGAAGCGTGCCGCGCCCGAGGTCACCGTGACCACGCGGGCACCGTCGGCGGCCCGCAGGGCCGGCAGGAGCGCCCGGGTGAGCTGGAAGTGGCCGAGGTGCGAGGTCGAGAACTGCAGCTCATGACCGCGGGCGTCGCGCACGATCTCGGGCGAGAACAACACGGCGGCGTTGTTGACGAGGGTGTGCAGCGGCCGGCCGGAGGCGAGCCACCGCCGCGCGAAGGAATCGACGGAGCCGGGGTCGGTGAGGTCGAGCCGCTCGACCTGGACGTCCTTGATCCCGTCCAGCGCCGCGGCGGCCCGCTCGGGGTCGCGCGCCGCGACGGTCACACGGGCGCCGGCGTCAGTGAGCGTGCGGGTGACCTCGCGGCCGAGCCGGCCATGCCCTCCGGTGACGACGACTTCGCGCCCGGTCAGATCGAGACCGGACAGGATGTCGGCGGCGGTGGAGGAGGCGGTGAACGGGGTTCCCAAGGGGGTCTGCTGCGCTGTCATGCCTCCAGTCTCGGCCGCAGCCACCGGACGCTGAATGATTGCGCGTCCTAATTTTTTGCGCGAGAGTACGAAGATGTCCGATCAGGCTGCCACCGATGTGCTGTCCGACGTCCTCGACCTGGTGGAGGTGCAGGGGATGATGACGGGCGGGTTCGCGGTGCGCGGACCGTGGGTGTCCTCCGGCGCGGTCTCCAAGCCGCTCAAGCTGATCGCGCTGGTCGCCGGATCCGCCCGGGTCAGCGTCGACGGACCGGGCGGCCCGGACGGCCCCGTAGAGCTGGCTCCCGGCGATGTCGCCCTCCTCAACCATCGCACCCGCCTGGACATACACGGTGGACACGGCGACGGAGCGCCGGCAGAGCTGATTCCCGGGACCGACTTCGACGCCATGGCGCTGGCGGCGGCCGACCGGACCACCGACGACGTACTCGTAGGCGGCTGGATCCAGGTGAGCCCGGCGGGCCTCACGCTGCTGAGCGCGGCGTTGCCCGGCCTGGTCCACGTGAAGGCGGCGACCTCCGCAGCCTCCCGCCTCGGCGGCATCGTCGAGCGACTCTTCGACGAGGCGTCGAGCGGACGCCTGGGGTCACAATTCGCCATCCGCCAGAACGGCCAACTCCTCCTGCTCGAAATGCTCCGTTCGTACCTGGAACAGGAGGAAGCACCGGTCGGCTGGCTGCGCCTGCTCGCCGACGAACCGCTCCGCCCGGCCCTGCGGCTGATCCACGATCAGCCCGGCCGCCCCTGGGGCCTGCTGGAACTGGCCCGCGCCGCCGGAATGTCCCGCACCAGCTTCGCCGAACGCTTCCGCGCGACCGCCGGAACCCCACCCCTCGCCTACCTGTCGCGCTGGCGCATGCTGCTCGCCCAGCGCGCCCTGCGTGACCCGGACATCCGCGTGGGCTCGCTCGCCGCCGAACTCGGATACGGGTCGGAGAGTGCTTTCAGTACGGCGTTCAAACGAGAGGTGGGCGAGTCGCCGCTGCACTACCGCAGGCGGCTGCACGCGACGGCGTAGGCCTGCGCGCCGGTGGGGAGGGGCGCTCGATCACCCATACCCGCAAGAGTGGCGTGCCGCACTTTTGCAAGCGGGTGCTTGCAATAGTTAGCGAAGGTGGTGCATGGTGGGGGCATGGCATCGCTCAACGTCGGCAATCTCGGTGAATACCTGCGCGAGCAGCGGCGCACCGCGCAGCTGTCGCTCAGGCAGCTCGCCGATGCCGCCGGGGTGTCCAATCCGTATCTGAGCCAGATCGAGCGCGGGCTGCGCAAGCCGAGCGCGGAGGTGCTGCAGCAGGTCGCCAAGGCGCTGCGGATCTCCGCCGAGACGCTGTATGTGCGCGCCGGCATCCTCGACGCCGAGCGGGACCGGGACGAGGTCGAGACGCGCGCCGTCATCCTCGCCGACCCCACGCTGAACGAGCGGCAGAAGCAGGTGCTGCTCCAGATCTACGAGTCCTTCCGCAAGGAGAACGGATTCGGGAGCGGCACGCAGGACGAGGCGACCGATCAGGCCCCGGAGGCCGGCGCGGTGGTGCCGGCCGCCGAGCCCGGCCCACATCCCTCCGCGGCTCAGAGCGCCAAGGACACCGCAAGCACCGGTGACACCGAGGACGACGACATCGCCATACGCCGCACCCGCAAGGGCGCCGGCGAGGAAACCGGCGAGCGCCGCACCCGCAGGACCCGCACGGCCGGCGGACGCAAGTCCGCCACGCGCCGCACCCGTACGTCCGACGGCGACGATGCCGCACCGCACGACCCGCAGCAGCCCACCGGCTGAGCAGGCCGGCCGGACCGCCCGCGGAACCCAAAACCCTCAGCTGAAAGCAACCGGGAGGACCATCACCATGGCCATCACCGACGACCTCCGCAAGACCCTCAGCGACCCGACGCCGCTCTACTTCGCCGCCGGCACCGCCGACCTGGCCTTCCAGCAGGCCAAGAAGGTGCCCGGCCTCGTGGAGCAGCTGCGCGCCGAGGCCCCGGCCCGTTTCGAGGCCGTTCGCAACACCGACACGAAGGCCGTCCAGGAGAAGGCCCAGGCCCGCGTCAAGGAGACGCAGGCACGTGTCAAGGAGACGCAGGAGACCCTGCAGGCCAAGGTCACCGAGTTCCTCGCCACCCTCGACGGCGACATCAAGAAGCTCGGCTCCACCATCGACGCCGACCTGAAGAAGTTCGGCGAGTCGGCCCAGGACTTCGCGCTGCGCGGTGTCGGCGTCGCCGCCGAGTACGCCGTCAAGGCCCGTGAGACCTACGAGAAGGTCGCCGAGCACGGCGAGCAGGCCGTACGGACCTGGCGCGGCGAGGCCGCCGAGGAGATCGAGGACATCGCGGTCGCGGTCGAGCCCAAGGCCGAGCCGGTCCAGGTCAAGGAGGCGGCCAAGCCCGCCGCGCCCAAGCCCGCCGAGGCCAAGGCCGAGCCGGCTCCGGCGAAGAAGCCCGCCGCCAAGAAGGCGCCGGCCCGCAAGACCACCACCGCGAAGAAGACCACGCCGCCCGCGAAGTAACACGAACGGGTGATCGGTAACGGGTCGGGCACTCTAGGGGAGCCCGGCCCGTTCTCCGTGTAACGCCGTCGTGGGAACGGGTACGGTGACCGCGTAGGAACAAGCCGAGTCTGGTGGTGGACGTAGTGCTGATGCAGGGGTTCGCAGGCTTCATGTGGCTGCTGAGCATGGCCCTGATCCTTTTCAGCGGCTTCGCGCTGATCGACGCCGCCACGCGCCGCGAGGACGCCTATCGCGCGGCCGACAAGAAGACCAAGCCGTTCTGGCTGATCATCCTCGGGCTCGCCTTCGTGGTGAACCTGATATTCAACATTCTGTCGTTCTTGCCGGTCATAGGCCTCATCGCCACCATCGTGTACATGGTCGACGTCCGCCCCGCCCTGCGCAGCCTCCCGGGCGGCGGCCGCAGCCGCCGCGGCTCCAGCAGCGACGGCCCGTACGGCCCGTACAACGGCGGCCGCTGAGGCAGAGGCGCAAGAAGACCCGGCAGCACAGCCGCGAAGGGCCCCGAAGCAAGCACCTACGGGGCCCTCACCCGGTCTCGGAACCGCGATCCAACATCAACACCGCCACATCATCCGCCAGCTCACCCCCATTGAGCTCACGCACCTCGTTCACGGCCTCCCGCAGCAGCCCTTCCCCGCTCAGACCGGCGGCCAGCTGGCGTCGCACCATCTCCACCATGCCGTCCTGACCGAGCCGCTCCTTGCCCGGGCCGATGCGGCCTTCGATGAGACCGTCGGTGTACAGCATCAGGCTCCACGCGCGGCCCAGTTCCACCTGCATCCGCGGCCAGCGGGCGCCCGGCAGCATGCCGAGCGCGGGGCCGTTGTTGTCGTACGGCAGCAGCTGGGCGGGTCGGCCCGGTCCCGCGATCAGGGGGGAGGGGTGCCCGGCAAGGCAGAGGCCCGCGCGGCGCCCGTCGGGGGAGATGTCCACCGTGCACAGGGTCGCGAAGATCTCGTCGTCGGAGCGCTCGTGTTCCAGCACCTGCTGCAGCGTGCCCAGCAGCTGGTCGCCGCACAGGCCCGCCAGCGTCAGTGCGCGCCAGGCGATGCGCAGCTCCACGCCGAGCGCCGCCTCGTCGGGGCCGTGCCCGGAGACATCGCCGATCATGGCGTGGACGGTGCCGTCGGGGGTGCGTACGACGTCGTAGAAGTCCCCGCCGAGCAGTGCGCGCGAGCGGCCGGGGCGGTATTTGGCGGCGAACCGCAGGGACGAGCCCTCCAGCAGCGGTGTCGGCAGCAGTCCGCGCTCCAGACGGCGGTTCTCCTGGGCGCGAACCCGGCCCTCGGCGAGCCGCCGCTCGGCCGAGTCGGAACGTTTCCTCTCCACGGCGTAGCGGATGGCACGGCTCAGCAGCCGGGCGTCCAGTTCGTCCCGGAGGAGGTAGTCCTGGGCGCCGACCCGTACCGCCTCGGCGCCGCGCTCCGCATCGCCGGACGCGGTGAGCGCGAGCACGGCGTGCCGGGGCGCGAGCTCCAGCACATGCCGGAGCACGGCGAGCTCGTCCTCGTCACCGCCGCGGCCCGGCGCCGGCAGCGCGAGGTCCAGCAGGATGCAGTGGACGTCGTCGGTCAGCAGCCGCTCGGCCTCGGTGAGGTTGCGGGCGGTGCGGACGCGGATCGGCCGCCCGGCCGCGTCCCGCAGCTCGGGTACGACCGCTGAGCCGCCGGGATCGTCCTCGATCAGCAGCAGCGTCAGAGTGGGGTTGGCGGCGTTGTTGTCGACCTTTGCTTCCTTGCGCGGGGTGTCGTTCCTGGAGGTGCCGCTGGTGTGCGCGGCCGGCGCCTGACCACTTTCCGCGGCCGGGATCGCTCTCTGCCGCGGTATGGGTGCGGGCATCGTGTTGAGTTCCTTCCCTCCCCCCGAGGGCATGGCGGACGAGAGATCTCGATCCACCGACGGGGACCATAGCCGGTGGCGGTGCAGTAAAGGAATGGTGTGAGACACGCCGCTTGGAGAGGCGCCGGAGTCATATGCCGCGATCCGTACCGCAGTTGGACACCAGGAGCCGATGGTGAGGATGACGAAGGTCACGTCCGCCGTGTGTTTACCGGGGTGTTCGGCGTGCGCCAGGTCACGTGACCTGGCTCTCAGGCGTCGGGGCGCACCACTCCGAGGATCGGCATCGACCCGGCGCCGGTGATGGTCACGTTCCGTCCGGGCCGCGGGGCGTGCACGATCGCACCGTCGCCGATGTACATCCCGACATGGGTGGCGTCATGAAAGTAAATGATCAGATCGCCGGGCCGCATGTCCTTCACGTCCACGTGCTTGAGCTGCTTCCACTGCTCCTGCGAGGTCCGCGGAATGGGATGTCCGGCGTCGGCCCAGGCCTGTGAGGTGAGCCCCGAGCAGTCGTACGTCTTCGGTCCCTCCGCGCCCCACTCGTACGGCTTGCCGATCTGGCCGGTGGCGTACGCGACGGCCTTCTTGCCCTGCGCGGAGGCCTTCCCCTTGATCTCGTCGAGGACCCCGGAATCCAGCCACGCGGTCTGGGCCTTGAGAGCCGCCGCCTCCTCCAGCGCGGCGAGGCGCTCCTTCTCCTTCTTCTCCAGCCGGTCCTGCAGCTTCTCGGCGGCCGCGATCTGCTTCTTGATCTTCTTGCGGGCGGTGTCCTTGGCCTTGCGGTTGGCGTCCAGCTGCTTCCACTGGGCCGAGGCGTCCTTGGCGTACTGCTTCAAGTCCTGCTGGGTGCGGGTCATTTCACCGATCAGCCCCTTCATGGCCCGCTCGCCCTGCAGGGTCCGGCCGGCGCCGTCGAGGAACTCCTGCGGATTGTCGCTCAGCAGCAGTTGGGCCTCGTCGGGCATCCCGCCCGTCCGGTACTGCGCGGCGGCCGCGGATCCGGCCCGCTTCTTCAGCTCGTCCAGCTTCTTCTGCCCCTTGACGATCTTCTTCGCCAACTCGACGATCGCCGCGGACTGCTTCTGGGCCTTCTCCTCCGCCGCGTTGTACGAATCCGTGGCGACGGCGGCGTCGTGGTAGAGCGTGTCCAGCTTCTTCCGTACGGCTTCAAGGTCCTTGTCCGGCACGGGAGCTGCCGTAGCCGAAGGGGACGGCTCGGGGCTCGCGAACGCCGTGCCCGGAGCCGCCAGCACGGTGACCGCGCAGACCACGGTCACGGCTGTCGCGATCAGGCCGCGCTTGCCCGTACCCATACCGCTTCCCCCAACCTGATTTACCGTCAGTAACTTACGGTGGGGATCGTGCCACGGCAACGCTCAAAACGACAGAGCGCGTCAAAGCCGGATTTCCCCCACCATGACGATCTCCCCACCCCTGTGACGAACGGCTCATCGACTTCGTTCCCCGCAGGTCAACGGCCCACCCACCCCCGAGGCGCCAACGCCCCCCACTCCACGGTCACTTCCCCTTGCCGCCACCGCCCCGCCCCACCGACCACCGGCCAATCGCCCGCCAGATCCCCCACGGCCCGAACCCACCGCTGCCGAACCCCGTACGAGGCATAGGGCGCGGCCGCGGCCCACGCCCGATCGAAGTCCCGTAGAAACGCATGCACCGCTTCCCCGGGCACATTGCGATGGATCAACGCCTTGGGCAGCCGCTCCGCAAGGTCGGACGGCCGCTCGAGCGACCCCAGCCGCGCCGCGAACGTAACGGTCCGCGGCCCCTCCGCCCCGAGAGCAACCCACACATGCCGCCGCCCCACCTCATCACAGGTCCCCTCGACGACCATCCCCCCAGGCGCAAGCCGCGCACACAGCCGCTCCCAAACCCCAACAACCTCACGCTCGTCGTACTGCCGAAGCACATTGGCGGCCCGCACAAGCATCGGAGCCTCACCCACAGGCAGCTCAAACCCCCCGTGGACAAACGAAAGCCCTTCCTGCTCAAAAACCTTGGCGGCAGCCACCCGCTCGGGCTCGATCTCCACCCCCACCACCCGCACCCGAGGCGCAACGCGCCGAAGCCGCCCCAACAACTCCACAGCAGTCCAGGGCGCAGCCCCATACCCAAGATCAACAGCCACAGCAGAGCCGGCCCGCCGCAAAGCACCGCCATGCGAAGCCACAATCCACCGATCCATCCGCCGCAACCGATTCGGATTGGTGGTCCCACGAGTAACCGCACCCACGGGACGAGCGGCACGGGAGGTGGTCATGCGCACGAGGATATGCGGCCACCGGACGGGCCCCTCGCCTGCGCAACGGCGAGCAGGGGACGTACCGGGGGGTGTCCGCCCGCAGCGGCGGGCGTCCGCCAACGGCACCGCACAAACAGACAGCACCGCCCGACCGGGGACGGATACCCCCCGGTGCGGCCCCGACCCACGACGAAAGAGCCGACGCAACGCGCACCCCCACAATCCGCACGGGCCGCCGCAGGCACCCCAAAAACAACCCCCAAACAACCGGCAACGCACCCACCCCCCGAACAGTTGAGCGACCCCCAGTAATGCCTAGGCAAAATTAACCCCGCCCGGAATGGGAACCCGCCCCTCCACCGTTGCTCCCACGGAGGGCACCCCACACCCTCCCCCCGGCATGCCCGCACAAGGAGGACACGTGAGCCAGTACGTCAGCAGGCTCGGGCGTCGCTCCCAGTCAACGCCCCCACGGCTCAGGCTCCACCGCCGCCCCCGCCGCGTAGCCATGCTCTCCGTGCACACCTCCCCCCTGCACCAGCCCGGCACCGGCGACGCCGGCGGCATGAACGTCTACATCGTCGAGCTAGCGCAGCGCCTCGCCGCCATCAACATCGAGGTGGAGATCTTCACCCGCTCCACCGCCGCCGCCCTCCCCCCGACCGTGGACCTCGCCCCCGGCGTCCTCGTCCGCCACATCGACGCGGGCCCCTATGAAGGCCTCGCCAAGGAGGAGCTCCCGGCCCAGCTCTGCGCCTTCACCCACGGCGTGATGCAGGCCTGGGCAGGCCACCGCCCCGGCTACTACGACCTCGTCCACTCCCACTACTGGCTCTCCGGCCACGTCGGCTGGCTCGCCGCCCAACGCTGGGGCGCCCCCCTCGTGCACGCCATGCACACCATGGCCAAGGTCAAGAACGCCAACCTCGCCGACGGCGACACCCCCGAACCCGCAGCCCGCGTCATCGGCGAGACCCAGATCGTGGACGCGGCCGACCGCCTCATCGCCAACACCGCCGAAGAGGCCGACGAACTCGTACGCCACTACAGCGCCGACCCCGCCAAGGTCGCCGTCGTCCACCCCGGCGTGAACCTCGACCGCTTCCGCCCCGCCGACGGCCGCGCGGCGGCCCGCGCCCGCCTCGACCTCCCGCAGGACGCCCTCATCCCCCTCTTCGCGGGCCGTATCCAGCCCCTCAAGGCCCCCGACATCCTCCTGCGCGCCGTGGCGACGCTCCTCGACGAGCGCCCCGAGCTGCGCTCGCGCATCGTGGTCCCGATCGTCGGCGGCCCCAGCGGCAGTGGCCTCGCCAAGCCCGAGGGCCTGCAGAAACTCGCCGCCCGCCTCGGCATCGCCGACGTCGTACGCTTCCGTCCGCCCGTGAACCAGGAACAGCTGGCGGACTGGTTCCGGGCGGCCTCCGTCCTGGTCATGCCGTCGTACAGCGAGTCCTTCGGCCTGGTGGCGATCGAGGCGCAGGCCGCCGGCACCCCCGTACTGGCGGCATCCGTCGGCGGACTCCCGGTGGCCGTCCAGGACGGACGGACCGGTGTCCTCGTACGCGGCCACAACCCCGCCGACTACGCGCGCGCACTGGCCGGCTTCGCCGGCGACCCGGCCCTGCTGACCCGCATGGGCGGGCAGGCCGCTCGGCATGCGCAGTGCTTCGGCTGGGACACCGCGGCCGCCGCGACGGCGGACGTCTACACGGCCGCGATGCAGGCGCACCGCCGTCGCGTACGCTCCCACCATGGCTGATGCACAGAACGCGGCCCAGGTGATCGAGGGCGTCCTCAAGGACGCGGAACTCGAATGGGAGAGCCCCGCGGAGGGCAACTACGTCGTGCAGCTCCCGGGCACCCGGAAGCTGAAGACGACCGTCTCGCTCCTCGTCGGCCGCCACTCCCTCTCCCTGAACGCCTTTGTCATCCGCCACCCCGACGAGAACGAACCCGGCGTCCACCGCTGGCTCCTGGAGCGCAACCTCAAGCTGTACGGCGTGAGTTACGCCGTCGACCGGCTCGGCGACATCTACGTCACCGGCAAGCTCCCGCTGGCCGCCATCACCGCCGACGAGCTCGACCGCCTCCTCGGCCAGGTCCTCGAAGCGGCGGACGGCAGCTTCAACACCCTCCTGGAACTCGGCTTCGCGTCCGCGATCCGCAAGGAGTACGAGTGGCGGGTGTCGCGCGGCGAATCGACCCGCAACCTGGACGCGTTCACGCACCTGACCCAGCGCCCGGCTGACTAGCGCGACTGTCGCGCTCGATCAACCCCTGCAGGACTCTTCCCTGCCCCGGGGGCTGCATGCCATGCTCACGCCCAACGCACACATGAACACCGTTCACATCCATGAAATGCCGCACCCAAAGCCGCACCCGCAGCCGCATGGAAAGGGCGTACGGAATGAGCACGGCGCACCACGGCATCACCAGACGCAGCCTTCTCGTCACGGCCACCGCGGTGGCCGCCGCCGCGGCGACCGGCACGCCCGCTCTCGCCGCCCCGACGCGCGGCGGCCAAGTCCCCACCCTCTGGCGCGAGTTCACCCGCACCCCGTACACCCACCCGCAGATCCCGTACGTCGGGCGGGTCGGCTTCCGCGGCGGGGCCACGCGCTTCCCCCGGCGGCCCGTCGTGGCGGACGTACGCGACTACGGAGCCGTGGCGGACGGCACCACCGACTCCGCCCCCGCGATCAACCGTGCCATCGCCGCCGCCGGTAGGGCCGGCGGTGGCACGGTCACCATCCCGCCCGGCACCTTCCGCATCGACGACCTGATCCGGATCGGGTACGACAACGTGGTGCTGCGCGGCGCCGGAAGCGGCCGCACGACGCTCTACGCCACGAAGAACCTCACCGAACTGATCGGCCCCTACGGCTCCCGCTACGGCGGCACCAAGTCGTCCTGGTCCTGGGCGGGCGGCCTCATCTGGCTGGCGCCACAGGCCCGTTGGGACTCCCTGGTCGCCGCCATCAAGGCGCAGGCCTGGCCCTTCGAGGGCTGGACCGGCAACAAGCGGGACGAGTGGGAGACGCTCACGGCGATCGAGCCGGCCCGCCAGGGCTCCTGGACGATCAAGGTCGCCGACCCCTCCCGCCTGCGCCCCGGCGCCCTGGTCCTGCTCCGCCTGACCGACGACCCCACCCACACGCTTCTGCAGCACATGGCGGGCGGCGGCCCCGGCCCGGCGGCGTACTACTGGGACGACAAGACCAAGCTCCTGAGCTACGTCCCCCACGAGTGGCCCGTGCGCATCACCCGCGTCCACGGCCGCACCGTCACCCTGGAACGCCCGCTCCCGCTGGATGTGCGCCCCGAATGGGACCCCCGACTCACCACACACGTACGTGAGTTGACGGGTTCCGGCGTCGAGGGCCTCACGCTGCAGGCGATCCCGACCCCGCAGTCCCCGCACCTGCTCGACAAGGGCTACAACGGCGTCGTGCTGCAGTGCGCGTACGACTGCTGGGTGGACGACGTCAGCGTCCGGGACGTGGACAACGGCTTCGGCCTGGTGGCCGCGTCCGCGTGCACGCTGCGCCGCACCCGGGTCGGAGGACGCGGCGAGCACCACCCCTACTTCTGCCGCGAGGGCTCGCACGACAACCTGATCGAGGACTTCACCATCGAGGAGCGCACCGTCCCGGCCCCCGCCGACACCCAGCTGCACGGCATCAACGTCGAGGGCCTGTCCTCCCACAACGTCTGGTCCCGCGGCGACATGCGGATGGGCACCTTCGACAGCCACCGCGGTCTGCCCTTCGCCAACGTCCGCACCGACATCACGGTGAACAACAACGGCCGCCACGGCGGCGACGCGAGCGCCGGCCCGCTCTTCGGCGCCCGGTTCACCCACTGGAACATCCGCGTGACCAACGGCAGGGCCGGCCTGGTGAAGATCGACGGCCTGGCCCCGTACTCCGCCACCGTCGGCGTCGACGAGGTCAAGGAGTTCGACCAGATCGACGTCCCCGACTTCACGGGCGATCTGCACGCACGGCTGGAGCTGTATCCCACGACGGACGCGGTCAGGCCGCGCAACCTGTACGAGGCGCAGCGGGAGTTGTAGGCAGCCCGGTGTGCTGATGGGGGTCAGCCGCGCGTGGTGCGGGAGTAGTGGCCCGGTGTGACCCCCACCAACTTCCGGAAGTGCCGGGTCAGATGGGACTGGTCGAAGAACCCGGTCGCGGAGGCGACCTCGCCCGCGGGCCGGCCGTCGAGCAGCAGACGGCGGGCCCGGTCGACGCGCCGGGAGTTCAGATACTGGTGCGGCGCGATGCCGTACGCGGTGCTGAACGCCCGTACCAGATGGGCGGGGTGGGCGTGGACGAGGGCCGCTGCCTCGTCCAGGGTGAGGCCGTCGACGACGTGCTCGTCGAGTAGTTCGCGCAGCCGGCGGGCGAGGGCGGGGTCGGAGCGGGGTACGTCGGCGACGTCGCGCGGCCGCAGATGGCCGCGCAGCCGCTCCTCGATCAGCGTCAGCCGGCTCTCGGCCTCCAGCTCGTCCCCGGCGTGCGCCAGGGCCGCGTGCAACTGGCCGACGCGTGTCCGCAGCACGGGATCGCGCAGGTCGGGGTGGTCCACGGCGGCGCCGATGAGGTCGTCGGGGATACGGGTGTCGTCGAGATACAGGACACGCTTGCGGAACCCGCGCGGGGTGGCGGGGGAGCCGTTGTGCGGGACGTGCGGCGGCAGCAGCGAGACCGTGTCGAGGGGGGTGCCGTGCCGGTGGCGCTCCAGGTCGTACCGTACGGCGCCGTCGTCCACGATCAGCACCGTCCATGCCTCGTGGACGTGCATCGGGTAGGCGTACTCGGTGAAGTGGGCGTGGAAGACCTCGACGACGCCGGATACACGGGGCCGCCAGGCGGAGACTTCCGGCTGCGGGGCCGAGGGCTGCTTGGCCGAGGGCTGCTTGGCCGAGTGCTGCGGGGCCATGCAAAGAACGTACAAGACGTGCGCGCGGTCCGGTCGGCAGTCTCGGAGTATGAGCGACGACGCACCCATCCGTTTCGACACCAAGATCGCCGTCCTGCTGCGCGAGGACCTGGAGCCCTGGCAGCGCCTGAACGTCACCGCGTTCCTGGTCAGCGGCCTCGGCAGCCAGATCCCCGAGGTGATCGGCGAGCCCTACGCGGACGCGGACGACGTGCAGTACCTGCCGATGTTCCGCCAGCCCGTGCTGGTCTTCGAGGGCACCAAGGAGACCCTGTCGGCGGCCCACCGCCGGGCGCTGTCCCGGGCCCTGCCGCGCTCACTCTTCACCTCCGACCTGTTCACCACGGGCAACGACCGCGACAACCGGGCGGCGGTGCGGGCCGTCCACACGGACGACCTGGACCTGGTGGGGCTGGCGGTGTACGGACCGAAGAACGCGGTGGACAAGGTGATCAAGGGGGCGCGGATGCATCCGTGAGGTTTTGCGGGGGGCCTTGGTGGGGCTTCAGCTCGCGGAGACCTCGGCCGCTCCGGTGGTGGTGGCGGGCACCGCGGTGGCCGTCGTCGCCGTCGGGAGGCGCCGCATCAGGACGCCGTAGCCGACCGCCGCCACCGTGCCGACGACCGCGCACAGCCCCCACAGCCACTCGGCCCCCAAGCGGTCGATGACCAGGCCGGACACCAGGGGAGCGACGAGCGCGGCGAGGGACCAGGAGAGGGTGTACATGCCCTGGTAGCGGCCGCGGCCGTGCACCGGGGAGAGGCGGACGACCAGGCTGGTCTGCGTCGGTGCGTTGACGATCTCGGCGAGCGTCCACACGCACACGGTGAGCGCGAAGAGGCCGACCGACCCGGCGAAGGCGGTGAGCCCGAAGCCGTAGCCGGCCAGGAGCGACGAGACGACGAGCAGCCGCCGCGGGTCCCGGCTCTCGATGAGCCGGGTGACGGGGATCTGCAGCGCCACGATCAGGATGCCGTTGACGGCGATCGCCATGCCGTAGTCGGCGGGGGTGAACCCGGCCTCGCCCATCGCGACCGGCAGCCCGACCGCGCCCTGCTGGAAGACGACGGCGACGAGGAAGGACAGGCCGACGACGCCCATGTAGCGCCCGTCGCGCAGCACGGTGCCGAGCCCGACCTCGTCCGCGGCCTCGCCGGTCGCCAGGTCCTTCGCCGTGCGCTGCGGCCGGGACTCGGGCAGCTTCAGGAACACCACGACGGCGCAGACGGCCGTCATGCCCGCCTCGATCAGGAACCCGGCGAGATAGCTGACCTCGGCGATGAACCCGGCGGCCATGGAGGAGACGGCGAAGCCGAGGTTGATGGCCCAGTAGTTCAGGGAGAAGGCGCGCACCCGGTCCTCGGGCCGCACGATGTCGGCCATCATCGCCTGCACGGCGGGCCGCGAGGCGTTCGACGCCATGCCCACCAGGAACGCGACCGCGGCGATGGCGACCGGGTGCTGCATGAAGCCGAGCAGGGCGACCGAGGCGGCGGTGGAGGACTGGGCGATCAGCAGGGTGGGGCGCCTGCCGAGCCGGTCGGTCATCACGCCCGCCCCCAGCGAGGAGACGACGCCGCCGAGGCCGTGCAGGGAGGCGACGAGACCGGCGTAGGAGGCGGAGTATCCGCGGTCGACCGTCAGATACAGGGCCATGAAGGTGGCGACGAAGGCGCCGAGCCGGTTGACGAGGGTGCTGGTCCACAGCCACCAGAACTCGCGGGGGAGTCCCGAGACGCTCTCCCGGATGGCACGTCTCAGACCGGCGATGGCCATCTGTCTCCCCCACGCTTCCCCACGACGAAGAACGCACGCACGCGTGCATGTAAGTGCCCCGCTGGGCAGGCACACCTTACGAATCCTTCGCCGCCGTCGGCCACTCAATTAACGGATCCAGTCAACTGTCCGGCTGATGGGCGGGCCTGCTGTGGGGCCGAATGCGTGGATTACGCTCTGAGGCATGGCCGACGCACCGTACAAGCTGATCCTCCTCCGCCACGGCGAGAGCGAGTGGAACGCGAAGAACCTGTTCACCGGCTGGGTGGACGTGAACCTCAACGAGAAGGGCGAGAAGGAGGCGGTCCGCGGTGGCGAGCTCCTGAAGGACGCCGATCTTCTCCCCGACGTGGTCCACACGTCCCTCCAGAAGCGCGCGATCCGCACGGCCCAGCTGGCGCTGGAGTCCGCGGACCGCCACTGGATCCCGGTCCACCGCTCGTGGCGCCTGAACGAGCGCCACTACGGCGCTCTCCAGGGCAAGGACAAGGCGCAGACCCTCGCGGAGTTCGGCGAGGAGCAGTTCATGCTGTGGCGCCGCTCGTACGACACCCCGCCGCCCCCGCTCGAGGACGGCACGGAGTTCTCCCAGTCGGACGACCCGCGCTACGCCTCCATCCCGCCGGAGCTGCGCCCGCGCACGGAGTGCCTCAAGGACGTGGTGCACCGCATGCTCCCGTACTGGTACGACGGCATCGTCCCCGACCTCCTGGCCGGCCGCACGGTCCTCGTCGCCGCCCACGGCAACAGCCTCCGCGCCCTGGTCAAGCACCTGGACAACATCTCGGACGCCGACATCGCGGGCCTGAACATCCCGACGGGCATCCCCCTCTCCTACGAACTCGACGCCGACTTCCGCCCCCTCACCCCGGGCGGCACCTACCTCGACCCGGAGGCGGCAGCGGCAGCGATCGAGGCGGTCAAGAACCAAGGCAAGAAGAAGTAAGCGGTACGGATCAAGCCCCCTGCCTGCGGGTTCTCCGCGAGCAGGGGGCTTGTGTCGTCGACTGGGGCCCGGATGAGCCCGTACCCGGATTGCCTAGGCGGTCGTAGCGATGCCCCCGTCGACCGGGATCACGGTGCCCGTCAGGTATGCGCCGGCCCGGCTTGCGAGGAATACGGCGACACCCGCCATGTCGTCGTCGCGGCCGATTCGGCGTAGTGGGGCCGACGCTGCGATCGCCTCGCCCAGCTCGGCGAGGGTGGCGGCCATCATCGTGGACGGGAACGGTCCCGGTGCCACGGCGTTCACGGTGATGTGCTGCGGTCCCAGTTCCTTGGCGAGCACTCTGGTGAGTTGGTGCACTGCCGCCTTGCTGCTGGAGTACGAGTAGTTGGGCCGCTGGGGAATGTGGATGGCGGCGATGCTGCCGATGTTGATGATCCGCGCGGGATCGTCGGCGGTGCCCGCCTTGCGAAGCGCCGGCAGCAACGACTGGACCAGCCAGAACGGCGCCTTCAGGTTGAGGTCGACGACCGTGTCCCAGGCCTCGTCCGGGAACGTCTCCAGCGGCTCGTCCCACAGGGCGCCCGCGTTGTTGACGAGGATGTCGACACGCTCCGAGTCGGCCGTGATGAGCCCGGACAGTCGACGGCACTCGTCGTGGCGGGACAGGTCGGCGGGGATGGCCCGCACCTCACCGAACGCGGAGAGCTGTTCCTGCGCCTGAGCGCACGCTTCCGCGTTGCGTGAGCTGATCACCACGCGGGCGCCCGCCTGGAGCAGGCCACGCGCGATCATCATCCCGATACCTCTGGTGCCACCGGTGACGAGCGCGCGCTTTCCGCTGAGATCGAAGAGTTCTGCATGCGCCGTGAATCGGTCGTCCATCACTTGACGCCTTTCTGGGTGTCCTGCGGGGCTGCCATGCAACCCGTACGCGCATGCGGGCGGGAGTCACTGCTCTTCCGGGTAACGGCAGTACCTCCCGGCCCACCGCCGTACGACCTACGGTGATGAGGTGACCGACAGCGACAGGCATGGGCAGGCCGACGAGGTGCGGGAATTCCTCTCCACCCGCCGCGCCCGCATGACGCCCCAGCGGGCAGGGCTGCCCGTGTTCGGTGGCAATCGACGTGTGACCGGGCTGCGCCGGGAGGAGGTCGCCCTGCTGGCCGGGATGAGCGTCGACTACTACATCCGCCTGGAGCGCGGGAACCTCAGGGGCGCCTCGGACGCGGTGCTGGACTCCTTGTCCGACGCGCTCCAGCTCGACGACGCCGAGCGGGCCCACCTCTACGACCTTGCCCGCGCGGCCACGGGATCCGAGCGCCGGCCACCTGCGGCGACGGGGCGGATCCGACCGGTGGTTCTGCGGGTGCTCGACGCGATGACCGACCTGCCGGCCTACATCCGCAACGCGCGGTTCGACATCGTCGCCGCCAACTCCCTCGGCCGGGCTCTGTATGCCCCGGTCTACGATTCCCCGTTGTTCGCGCAACGTGGTCCGGTCAACACCGCGCGGTTCCTGTTCCTCGATCCTGGTTCCGCCGATTTCTGGCCCGAGTGGGAGAAGGCCGCCAACGACTCGGTCGCCTTCCTGCGCACCGAGACCGGCCGCTCGCCCCAGGACAAGGGGCTGATGGGCCTGATCGGCGAGCTCTCCACCAAGAGTGATGACTTCGCCCGGCGTTGGGCCAGGCACGACGTGAAGTTCTCCCGCTCCGGCGTGAAGCGACTCCACCACCCGCTCGTCGGGGACCTGGCCCTGCCCTACGAGGCCCTCGATCTGCCCGCTGACCCCGGCCTCCGTATCACCGTCTACTCTCCCGAGCCCGACTCACCCGAGCGCCAGGCACTCGATCTTCTGGCTGGCTGGACCGGCTGGACCGGCTGGACCGGCGGGACCGGCGGGACCGGCTGGACCGGCTGGACCGGCGGGACAGGCTCGACCAGCTCGCCCGGCCCGACCGCACGGGAAACCCGGCAGGCCGCCGGGGGACATGGCTCTGCCGGGACATGACTCTCCGGGACATGACGGAGGGGCCCCGATGCCACCACCGGAGCCCCTCAGCACGCAAACCGGCCGACCTCGGTCAACCGCACTGGCACGCATTGCCCGACTGGCAGCCGCAGCCGCAGCCCGAGCCGCAGCCGCATGCGCCGAAGAGCGGGAGGCTCTTGATCTCGGCGGGCTGTTCCGTCTCGCGCTCCTGCGTCGGGTCGGGCGGGGTGGGGGCTTCGGCCATGGGTCCTCCCGGAGACCTAGAGGCTGGCACCAGACCTGGGGACTGGTGCCTTCGCCCATTGCATGCCCGTTCCGCTGGGCGCATCAACGGCGCATTGTGGCGCCCACACGCCCCACCCTCCGGCTTTACGCCCCCTCGCCCCCGGCCACCGCCTGGATCTCCGGCTGGATGTCGGGCTGCAGCTCGTCCGCGTGCTCACCCGTCACCAGGAACACCACGCGCTTGGCGACGGCCACCGCGTGGTCGGCGTACCGCTCGTAGTAGCGGCCGATCAGGGTGACGTCCACCGCCGTCTCGATGCCGTGCTGCCAGCGGTCGTCCAGCAGATGCTGGAAGAGGGTGCGGTGCAGCAGGTCCATCTCGTCGTCGTCCTGCTCCAGCTGCATGGCCAGGTCGACGTCCTTGGTGACGATGACCTCGGCCGCCTTCGCCATCAGACGCTGCGCGAGCTGCCCCATCTCCAGGATGGTGGCGTGCAGGTCGTGCGGGATCGCGCGCTCCGGGAAGCGGAGCCGCGCGAGCTTGGCGACGTGCTGGGCCAGGTCGCCCGAGCGCTCCAGGTCGGCCGACATCCGCAGCGAGGTGACGACGATACGGAGATCGGTGGCCACCGGCTGCTGGCGGGCCAGCAGGGCTATGGCCCGGGCCTCCAGGTCGTGCTGCAGTTCGTCGACCTTCTTGTCGGCCTCGATGACACTCTCGGCCAGCTTCAGATCGGAGTCGAGGATGGCGGTCGTGGCGCGCCCGATCGCCGACCCGACGAGCCGGGCCATGTCCACCAGACCGTCGCCGATCGAGTCCAGTTCCTCGTGGTACGCGTCCCGCATCAGGGATCCCTCTCTTACGTGTTCTTCGGGGCTGCCGGGGCAGGAAGCCTGCGTCCGTCGTCGTCCAAGAGCCGGCGCTTCGCACCCAACGCTCCCACGTTCCGGCTTGTACGCGTCGTTTTCCGCCACCCCAAATGAACCAATACTGGCTCCAAGGTGAACTCTGGGCGACGAGTGTTCGAGGTCGCACCTCGACGGCTGTGGGGATGTCGTAGGCCATGCCTAACCTGGACGCATGGACGTGAACGCGGCGGTCGCCGCAGCGGCAGCGATCGCCGGGGTGCTCACCGGCGTGATCGCCATGCTGGCGTTCCGCTGGAGCGAGCGGGAGCAGAAGCGCCCCACTCGTACCTCCCTGCACACGGACCCGGTGCTTCCGCCGGGTGTGGACACCGTCCTGTCCGTGCTCCGCTCCTCGGCCGTGGTCCTCGACGAGGCGGACACGGTCGTCAAGGCCAGCTCGGCGGCGTACGCCCTCGGACTGGTCCGCGGCGGCCGCCTCTCGGTCGAGCCGATGCTGCAGATGGCCAGGGACACCCGGCGGGACGGAGAGATACGCCAGGTGGAGCTGGACCTGCCGCGGCGGGGGACCGGGCGCGGCGAGGCACTCGCCGTCTCCGCGCGGGTCGCCCCCCTCGGCTCCCGGCTGGTGCTCCTGCTGGTCGAGGACCTGACCGAGGCCCGCCGCATCGAGGCGGTCAGGCGCGACTTCGTCGCGAACGTGAGCCATGAGCTGAAGACTCCGGTCGGCGCCCTCTCCCTGCTGTCCGAGGCCGTCATGGACGCCTCCGACGACCCGGAGGCCGTGGAGCGCTTCGCCGGCCGTATGCAGATCGAGGCCACACGCCTCACCAACCTGGTGCAGGAGCTGATCGACCTCTCCCGGGTGCAGAACGACGACCCGCTGGAGGACGCCGAGCCCGTCCGCGTGGACGAACTGGTCGCGGAGGCGATCGACCGCTGCCGCCACCAGGCCGGCACCAAGCAGATCACGATGGCCGCCGGCGGCACCGCCGACCTGCACGTGTGGGGGAACAGGGGCCAGCTGGCCGCCGCCCTCGGCAACCTGGTGGAGAACGCCGTCAACTACAGCCCGTCCCGCACCCGTGTCGGCATAGCCGCCCGCCGGGTGACCGCCCCCGGCGGAGAGCACATCGAGATCGCCGTGACCGACCAGGGCATCGGCATCTCGGAGAAGGACAAGGAGCGCGTCTTCGAGCGCTTCTACCGCGTCGACCCCGCTCGTTCCCGGGCCACCGGTGGTACGGGCCTGGGGCTGGCGATCGTCAAGCACGTGGCCGCCTCGCACGGCGGGGAGGTCACGGTGTGGAGCTCGGAGGGTCAGGGCTCCACGTTCACCCTGAGGCTGCCGGAGGCGGGGGCCGCCCGCGACCGCGCGCACCAGCATCCCGACCCGGACGATCTCGACGACGAGGCCGACCGCACCACCCCCCAGTCATCCCCGTACGAATCGCTTCCCGCCCCGGAGGTCCTTCCGTGACCCGAGTGCTTGTCGTCGAGGACGAGGAGTCCTTCTCCGACGCCCTGTCGTACATGCTCCGCAAGGAGGGCTTCGAGGTCGCCATCGCGGCCACGGGCCCCGACGGACTCGACGAGTTCGAGCGCAACGGCGCCGACCTCGTCCTCCTCGACCTGATGCTGCCGGGGCTGCCCGGCACGGAGGTGTGCCGCCAGCTGCGCGGCCGCTCCAACGTCCCCGTGATCATGGTGACGGCCAAGGACAGCGAGATCGACAAGGTTGTCGGTCTCGAAATAGGAGCCGACGACTATGTCACCAAGCCCTTCTCGTCGCGTGAGCTGGTCGCCCGCATCCGGGCCGTCCTGCGCCGCCGCGGCGAGCCCGAGGAGGTCACCCCGGCCGCCCTGGAGGCCGGTCCGGTCCGCATGGACGTGGACCGCCATGTGGTCACGGTCTCCGGCTCCAAGGTCGACCTGCCCCTCAAGGAGTTCGACCTGCTGGAGATGCTGCTGCGCAACGCCGGCCGCGTCCTGACCCGTATGCAGCTCATCGACCGGGTCTGGGGCGCCGACTACGTGGGCGACACCAAGACCCTCGACGTCCACGTCAAGCGCCTGCGCGCCAAGATCGAGCCGGACCCGGGCGCCCCGCGCTACCTGGTCACGGTCCGCGGCCTCGGGTACAAGTTCGAGCCGTAGAAAGACCGCGGGCCGTGGCGCAACACGGCAGTGGACAGTGGAAAGGGCGGGACCTCACGAAGAGGTCCCGCCCTTTTTCCGCTACGGCTTTCCGCTACGGCGGTACAGGCGCCGCAGGGCCGCCTACTGGCCGGACGGCGACACGCTGGCGGAAGCCGCGTCCGTCGGGGTGGCCGAGGAGTCGGGGGTGTTCGCCGAGGAGGCCGTGCCGGTGGGCGTGGCCGTGCCGGTCGGCGTGGCGGTGCCCGTGGCGCTCTTGCCCGGCTTGGGGGTCTTGGACGCCGTGTTCGTCGCGCCGGCCGACGGGATGTCGCTCGGGCCCCACTTGCTGAAGTAGCTGTCGGCCGGAACCACGAAGGCCTGCAGGCTGACGGCGCCGGTGGAGCTGAAGGTGAAGGTCACCTTGCGCACGCTGCCGTCCTGAACCGCCTCGCGCCCGTTGGGCAGGACGGCGGTGGCGTTGCCCTTGCCGCCGATCACCACGGAGCCGTGCGCCGGGACGACGACCTTGCCGTTGCCCTTGGCGGGCTTGAGCTGGGCGGTCTGGTCGACGTTCGCGAGAGTGACCGAGTCCAGCGTCTGCGCGGTGTCACCGTTGTTGAAGAGGGTGGCCGCGACCACGGCCGGACCGGTCGCCTCGATGTCGGGCTGGGTGATGACCAGGGCGTTCTGCACCTTGATGTCACCGACCCTGGTCTCCGCGTTGTCCGGCTTGACCTCAAGCGTCTGGGCATTGCTGCCGGCACCGCAGGCGGCGAGCGAGGCGAGCGGGAACGCGATGGCGGCGGCGGCGAGGGCGCCGCGTCGAAGGCTGCTGCTCACGGCGGCGGCAACTCCTTGACTCGAGCGTGGCGACCGTAAAGCCGCCCTAAGTGTCTGTCAGCGGCCTTAGGCTACCGAGCCGTTCCCGAGGCACCGCACCCGACCCTCCCTCCGGTCCCCCTCATCGCCCGGCAGGCGGTAGTGCGGACACTCGTCCGCCATTCACATAAGTCCGTCCGGCATACCGTCCGGCATACGTCGTACGACGGCGCGCAAAATTTCCGTGAAGGAATGCGCGATCACCCCCGGAATTGATCACGCCGCAGAACAAGCCGCAGAACAACCGGCCACGTGGAGACGCCTCTGTGATCAATTTCGGATTCGACGCGGAAGAGACGCATGGCACCGAACGGAGTAGCGGAAGTCGCACACTCGGAACCGGACATATGAGGACGTTCGTCCTCCCTGAAGGGCCTCCGGATGTGTGTAACGTACGCGTTTCCCCTCCCCCGGAGAGCCGCTCCGACCTGCGAATACCTTCTTCCGCTAGGGCCGCGCAGCACGTTCCTGTTGCTGTTGTCAAGCCCCGAGATATGCCCTGACCTGCGAAAACGCCATTCAGAACCCGCCGTTTCCGTGTTACCCTGGATAGCCACGGAAGGGGTACCTGTCACATGACGTTCAAGGTTGGCGACACCGTGGTCTATCCCCATCACGGGGCCGCGCTGATCGAGGCCATCGAAACTCGCCAGATCAAAGGCGTGGACAAGACCTACTTGGTGCTGAAGGTCGCCCAGGGTGACCTGACGGTACGTGTGCCAGCGGACAATGCGGAGTTCGTCGGCGTACGTGATGTGGTCGGTCAGGACGGGCTGGACCGGGTCTTCGAGGTGCTGCGCGCGCCGTACGCCGAGGAGCCCACGAACTGGTCGCGTCGATACAAGGCAAACCTGGAGAAGCTTGCCTCCGGTGATGTCATCAAGGTCGCGGAAGTGGTGCGTGACCTGTGGCGTCGTGAGCGCGAGCGCGGACTGTCCGCCGGTGAGAAGCGCATGCTCGCCAAGGCCCGCCAGATCCTGGTGAGCGAACTCGCCCTCGCGGAGAACACGAACGAGGACAAGGCCGAGGCCCTGCTCGACGAGGTTCTCGCGTCCTGAACCTGACGCAGGCGCAAGCCCGCTTCAGCACTCAGTACATCGAAATGCCGCGGTGCCCGATGACGTGTTTTTTGTCGCCGGGCGCTGCGGCATGTTCGCACTCTGACGCCGTTCATAAAGCTACGGTCGAAGGGTGGGGGCCCCTTGATGGCGTGCCGGGCCCGGGCTGCAGGCTCGACCGGGGTCACGGAAGGGTCCGGTCAAGGCGTCGCGCCCGGCACTTCCCAGGCCATACCCACCCAGGCCGAGCACACAAACCTGACAGGAACCGATGTCTGACGATTCGCGCCCTTCGCCTGCGGGAGCCCGCACAGCTGCCGTGATTCCGGCCGCCGGAAGGGGCGTACGCCTCGGTCCGGGCGCCCCCAAGGCGCTCCGCGCGCTGGGCGGAACCCCCATGCTGATCCACGCGGTGCGCGCGATGGCCGCCTCCCGCTCGGTCTCCCTGGTCGTCGTCGTGGCGCCGCCCGACGGTGCGCCCGAGGTCAAGTCGCTCCTGGACGCCCACGCGCTGCCCGAGCGCACCGACTTCCTGGTCGTCCCCGGCGGCGAGACCCGCCAGGAGTCCGTGAAGCTCGGCCTCGACGCACTGCCGCCCGACTACGACATCGTGCTGGTGCACGACGCCGCCCGGCCGCTGGTGCCGGTGGACACGGTGGACGCCGTCATCGAGGCCGTACGGGCCGGGGCGCCGGCCGTCGTGCCCGCGCTGCCGCTCGCCGACACCGTCAAGGAGGTCGAGCCGGCGACGGCCGCGGGCGAGCCGGAACCCGTCGTGGCCACCCCGGTGCGTGCCAGGCTCCGCGCGGTGCAGACCCCGCAGGGCTTCGACCGGGCCACGCTGATCCACGCCCACGAAGAGATCACCGAGGACGTCACCGACGACGCGGGCATGGTCGAGAAGCTGGGCCGGACGGTCCTGCTCGTCCCCGGTCACGAAGAGGCCTTCAAGGTCACCCGCCCGCTGGACCTGGTCCTGGCCGAGGCGGTCCTCGCGCGCAGGAGGCTCAACGATGGCTTCTGAAGGACTGCCGGACGGGCCCCTGATCCTTCCCCAGGTCGGCATCGGCACCGACATCCACGCCTTCGAGGAGGGCCGCGAACTGTGGTGCGCGGGCCTGAAGTGGGAGGGCGAGGGCCCGGGACTGGCCGGTCACTCCGACGCGGACGTCGTCGCGCACGCCGCGTGCAACGCGCTCTTCTCCGCCGCCGGACTCGGTGACCTGGGGCAGCACTTCGGTACCGGACGCCCCGAGTGGTCCGGCGCGTCCGGCATCACGCTGCTCACGGAGGCCGCCCGGATCGTCCGCGAGGCCGGCTTCCGCATCGGCAACATCGCCGTACAGGTCGTCGGACCCCGGCCGAAGATCGGCAAGCGCCGCGACGAGGCGCAGAAGCTGCTGTCTGAGGCGGCGGGAGCACCGGTCTCCGTCTCGGGCGCGACGACGGACGGGCTGGGTTTCCCGGGCCGCGACGAGGGCCTGATGGCGGTGGCGACGGCGCTGGTCGTGCGCGTGCGGTGAGACACGGGGCCGGGTGCGGGGCCGGGCGCCGCACCCGGCACGGGCCAAACCGGCGGAAGGCGCAACGCACTACCCGGGGCCCACTACCCTTGGACACGTGACTATTCGCCTGTACGACACCAACGCCCGGCAGATCCGTGACTTCACCCCGATCAAGCCGGGTTGTGTCTCGATCTACCTCTGTGGTGCCACCGTGCAGGCGGCCCCGCACATCGGGCACATCCGCTCCGGGCTCAACTTCGACATCATGCGCCGCTGGTTCGAGTACCGCGGCTACGACGTGACGTTCATCAGGAACGTCACGGACATCGACGACAAGATCATCGCCAAGGCGGCCGAACAGAACCGCCCCTGGTGGTCGATCGGTTACGACAACGAGCGCGCGTTCAACGACGGTTACACCGCGCTCGGCTGCCTCCCGCCGTCGTACGAGCCGCGGGCCACCGGTCATATCACCGAGATGGTCGAGATGATGCAGGGCCTGATCGAGCGCGGCCACGCCTACGAGGCGGAGGGCAACGTCTACTTCGACGTGCGCTCCTTCCCGGGCTATCTGGAGCTGTCGCGGCAGGAGCTCGACAACCTCCAGCAGCCCTCCGGCGCCGGCGAGACCGGCAAGCGCGACCCGCGCGACTTCGCCATGTGGAAGGCCGCCAAGCCCGGCGAGCCGACCTGGGCGACCCCGTGGGGCCGCGGCCGTCCCGGCTGGCACCTGGAGTGCTCGGCGATGGCGCACAAGTACCTCGGCTCCGCCTTCGACATCCACGGCGGCGGCCTGGACCTGATCTTCCCGCACCACGAGAACGAGATCGCCCAGGCCAAGGCCTACGGCGACGAGTTCGCCCGGTACTGGGTGCACAACGCCTGGGTCACCATGGCCGGCGAGAAGATGGCCAAGTCGCTCGGCAACAGCGTCCTCGTCTCCGAGATGGTCAAGCAGTGGCGCCCCATCGTCCTGCGCTACTACCTCGGCACCCCGCACTACCGCTCGATGATCGAGTACAGCGAGGAGTCGCTGCGCGAGGCCGAGTCGGCGTTCGCGCGCATCGAGGGCTTCGTGCAGCGCGTGGTGGAGAAGGCCGGCGTCGTCGAGCCGTCCGCCGAGGTGCCGCCCGCCTTCGCCGAGGCGATGGACGACGACCTGGGCGTGCCGCAGGCCCTCGCGATCGTGCACACCACGGTCCGGCAGGGCAACAGCGCGCTGGCCGCCGACGACAAGGAAGCCGCCGTGGCCCGCCTCGCCGAGGTGCGCGCCATGCTCGGCGTACTCGGCCTCGACCCGCTCGACGCGCACTGGGCCGGCGAGACCGACCGTGGCGAGGACCTGCACGGCGTGGTCGACAGCCTCGTACGGATGGTCCTCGACCAGCGCGAGGCCGCCCGCGCCCGCAAGGACTGGGCCACCGCGGACGCCATCCGCGACCAGCTGGGCCAGTCCGGGCTGACCATCGAGGACAGTCCGCAGGGCCCGCGCTGGAGCCTCGGTCCGCGCTGAGCCCGGCCGCTGAAGATCGATTGTGCCGTCCGGGTCTCCGGGCGGCACACTTCATAGACGTACGCACACACGCCTCACGACAGACAGGTAGGTCATGGCCACCAACAACCGCCGCATGTCCGGCAAGAAGGGCGCGCAGGTCGGCAGTGGCGGCCAGCGGCGCAAGGGCCTGGAGGGCAAGGGTCCGACCCCGCCCGCCGAGATGCGCAAGGGCCACAAGAAGAACCGCATCGCGAACGCCAAGGCGAAGCAGACGGTACGGCGTCCCGCGCCGCGCGGCCGCGGCGGCAAGTCGTCGTCCGAACTGGTCGTCGGCCGCAACCCGGTCGTCGAGGCGCTGCGCGAGGGCGTGCCCGCGTCCACCCTGTACGTCCAGCAGTTCATCGACAACGACGAGCGGGTGCGCGAGGCGCTGCAGCTCGCGGCCGACCGCGGCGGCATCAACCTCATGGAGGCCCCCCGCCCCGAGCTCGACCGCATGACCAACGGCCTCAACCACCAGGGGCTCGTCCTCCAGGTCCCGCCGTACGAGTACGCCCACCCCGAGGACCTCGCGGCCGCGGCGTACGACGAGGGCGAGGACCCGCTGATCGTCGCCCTCGACGGTGTGACCGACCCGCGCAACCTCGGCGCCGTCGTCCGCTCCGTCTCCGCCTTCGGCGGTCACGGCGTCGTCGTGCCCGAGCGCCGCGCGGCCGGCATGACCGCCGGCGCCTGGAAGACCTCCGCCGGTACGGCCGCCCGTACGCCCGTCGCCCGCGCCACCAACCTGACGCGCGCCCTGGAGGCGTACAAGAAGGCGGGCATCGCGGTCGTCGGCCTCGCCGCCGACGGAGAGGCCGAGATCGGCGAACTCGCGGCGCTGGACGGCCCGGTCGTCATCGTCGTCGGCAGCGAGGGCAAGGGCCTGTCCCGACTCGTCGGCGAGACCTGCGACTTCCGGGTCCGGATCCCGATGCCGGGCGGCGCGGAGTCGCTCAACGCCGGTGTGGCCGCGGGCATCGTGCTCTACGAGGCCGCACGCCGCCGCGGCTGAACACCTGTCCGCACCCTCACCCGTGCGGGTCGATCTGGGCGTCCCGGACAAGATTGACGCGGTCCGGACACATCCGGCACGAGTCAAAGCAGTGTCCTAACCGCACGTCACTCGGTTAGATGAGTGTGGACACCAGAACACCCCGCACACCCTCGGGGGACGGCCCGTCGGGATTCGATGACGCTCCGGCGCTGACCATGGTGAAGGTGCCGAGCGATCCGGCGCAGGTCATCGTCAGCCACGCGAGCTTCCGCGTGCTGCTGGGCGCCTCGACCCGCACGCAATCGCCGCGGATCGCACGGCACTTGAGCGCCTCCCAGGACGGCGCCCGGAGGCCCGTCGTCGGCACCGCGGCAGGCGGGGCGGGTGCGGGCGCCCGGCGCCGGCCCGTCGTCTGGAGCGGCAGATCGGCCCCCGACGACACCGGCGCGCACCGCCTCCTCCAGGCCGTGCGGGGCGGCAGCGTCCGGCATGCCGACGAGCCCGCCGACGCCGGAGCCACCCAGGTCATCCCGCGCGTCGAGCCCGGCGACTACGACGAGGTCTACGACGAGCTGGACGCGACCGTCGAGACCCCGGTCGTCGGCCCCCGGCGCAGCCACCACGACGACGCCCCGGGCACCCGCCTGCTGCCCGCGATGCGCACCGTCGGCAGCGCGTACGACGAGGAACCCCCCTACGGCGACGGGGAGTTCGAGGACTTCGACGAGTCCGGCGACCCGGACGGCACCGATCGGCAGACCAGGCGCCACGGCGACGACCCGGCCCGGCACGCCTACTACCCCGGCCGCCGGATGAACCTCGGCGTCGTCCTGCTCCCGCTGCGCATCTTCCTCGGCTTCATCTCCATCTACGCCGGCATGGGCAAGCTGTGCGACCCCGTCTACTTCGACGGCGGCAAGCGCGGCTCGATGGTCACCTGGCTCAACACCCTGCACCCCTGGGAAGTCGCCGAGCCGCTGCGCCAGTTCGCCCTGCACCACCCCGTCGGCTCCGGTCTGGTCATCGCCTTCGCGCAGGTCGTCGTGGGCGTGCTGACGGTTCTCGGCTGCTGGCAGCGCGTGGCGGCCGTCTTCGGCGCCCTGCTCTCCGCCGCGCTGATCGTCACCGTCAGCTGGAAGACCGTCCCCGCCTACGACGCCCCGGACATCATCTACCTCGCCGCCTGGTCCCCGCTGATCATCGCCGGCGCCCCCGTCTACTCCGTCGACGGCCGCCTCGCGGGCAACGCCTGGCGGCGCCTCGGCCCCTCCTCGGACATCTGGGACCTGCGCCGCTACGTCCTGCGCCGCGGCGCCCTCGTCACGGCCATCGTGACCGGTGTGACGCTGCTCCTCGGCTCGCTGCTCGGCGGCGCGGTCCGAGACTCCGACCGCGTGACCGTCCCGGGCCCCGGCGAGGCCCCGCGCAACGAGCTGCCGGGCTCCCCGCTCCCGCAGCAGCCGGGCAAGCGGCACAGCCAGTCCCCGTCGGCCTCCCACTCGCCCACGCAGGGCGCGACGGCCGGCTCCACGCCCTCCGGCGCGGCGACCACTCCGGGTGCCGCAGCGACCGGCGGCGCGCCCAGCCAGGCGCAGAGCACGGCCGGGCAGGCACCTCCCCAGCAGTCCTCGCCGACCGGAGGCGCCCCCAGCACCAGCTCAGGGCCCACCTCCGGCGGCGGCACGGGCGGCACCGGATCGAGCGGCGGCATCGGCTCCGGAGGCTCCACCTCCGGCGAACCGGGCCTGGTGGGCGGCCTGTTGGGGTAGCCGGGCCGGTGGGCGGCATCCTGAACCCACCCACCGGCTGACACCCAGAGGGCCCCGCACGGCTGACGTGCGGGGCCCTGCTTCGTGCCGGAGCTCCTACCTCCCCAGAGCGGCCAACTCCTTGGCCGCCTCGGTCAGATCCTTGGCCGTGTCGATGGCACGCCAATAGGCCCCCTGCGGGATCGGGAACCCGGCCAGCCGGTTCTCACGGGCGAGATGCGGGAAGGTCGTACGCTCATGGTCGCCGCGCTCCGGGAGCAGCCCGGCGAAGTCGGCGGAGAAGACGTAGACACCGGCGTTGATCTCGAACGTCGACGGCGGGGCCTCTATGAAGTCCGTGATGTGCCCGAAGCCGTCCGTCTGCACGGCGCCCCAGGGGAGGCGAGGTCGGGCCAGGGCGAGCGTCGCCGTCGCGTCGCGCTCGGCGTGGAAGTCCGCCATGTCGCGCAGCGAGAAGCGGGTCCAGATGTCGCCGTTGGTGGCGTACCAGGGGCGGTCGGGGTGCGGGAGATGGGCGGCGGCGTACTTCAGACCGCCACCTCGTCCGAGCGGCTCGGTCTCGACGACCGTCGTCACCTTCACCGGCAGATCGGCCGACTTCAGCCAGTCCTGCAGGACCTCGGCGAGGTGGCCGCAGCTGACCACGACGTCCGTCACGCCCTCCTCGGCCAGCCACACGAGCTGATGGCCGATGATCGGAGTCCCCGTGCCGGGGATCTCGACCATCGGCTTGGGCCGGTCGTCGGTGTAGGGGCGCAGCCGGGAGCCCTGGCCCCCGGCCAGGACGACGGCTTGAACGGGGCGGGAGGCGGCGTTCGGATCGGTCATGACCGAACTGTACGGCGCGCCCCTCCCGCGGCCTGAGCCGGCAACCGTTCCCCGGGCAGCCGTGACCCTCCTCCCGGCCGTCGGCGGGGAGGAGGGGCGGCGTCAGATGTGTGAAGCCGCGACGCCGGAGGCGAAGGACGTGTCGCAGACCGGGCGGGCGTACGACTGGGCGCGCGTCGGGCCGTAGATGCGGACGGCGGCGCGGCCCAGGGCGCGGGCGATGGACGTGCAGTGCTTCGCGAGCGACGGACGCTCGGCCACGGCCTGCTGGAGGTGCGTGAGCACCACGCCCGGATCGTCCTCCTGGAGTTCGGTCAGGAGCTTGTCTCGCAGCACGTCCTGGGGGGCGCGGTGGGCCGCCTTGCCGTCCGCGGCGATGTCGGAGGCGTCGGAGGCGGTGAGGACCGAGTTCGACGGGTTGCCCGACCAGTTGACTCGGGTGACCGCGAGGGTCCCGGAAAGCACCAGGACGACGGGCAGGACGAGGGCGAGGGTGCGGCCGATCCGGCGGGCGGGGCCCCGGCCACGTCGCTTCTGTTGGTTAGTGGAGTGCTTCACGCGAGTGAGAGTAGCGCCAGGTGATGATTTGGCGACATTTAGTCACCGGTTCGAGGGAAGAAGAGCCGCCCCGGACGAGGTGCGGCGTTGACGCACGCTGCTCGAAATGACCGGTCTGCCGGGGTATTTGTCGACACGGAAAAGGGCCCCGCAGCGGTGTGCGGGGCCCTTTTCGTCAACCTGGGTGAATTACCCGGGATGAGACGTTTCCAGGATGACGGTTGCGTCAGTCGCTGAGGCGCTCACCCGTGGAGGTCGAGAACACGTGGGTCTCGCCCGGACGCGGCACGACGTGCAGCGTGGCGCCCTTCTCCGGAACCCGGCGGCCCTCGACGCGGACGACGAGGTCCTTGCTCTCGCCGCCGACCTGGGCTGCGCCGTAGACGTAGCCGTCGGCGCCGAGCTCCTCGACGACGTTGACGGAGACCGCGAGACCAGCCGGCTTGTCCTCGGTGTCCTTGGACAGGGACGAGCTGGCGCCGCCGTTCTCCTCGACGATGTCGAAGTGCTCGGGGCGGACACCGACGGTGACCGTGGTGTCACCCTTGTCGGTGGCGGCCTTGAGGGCGTCGCGGTTGACCGGGACGACGCTGTTGCCGAACTTCACACCGCCGTCGGTGATCGGCACCTCGACCAGGTTCATGGCGGGGGAGCCGATGAAGCCGGCGACGAAGAGGTTGGCCGGGCGGTCGTACATGTTGCGCGGCGAGTCGACCTGCTGGAGCAGACCGTCCTTGAGCACGGCCACGCGGTCGCCCATCGTCATGGCCTCGACCTGGTCGTGGGTGACGTAGACGGTGGTGATGCCGAGACGGCGCTGCAGCGAGGCGATCTGCGTACGGGTGGACACACGGAGCTTGGCGTCCAGGTTGGACAGCGGCTCGTCCATGAGGAAGACCTGCGGCTCACGCACGATCGCGCGGCCCATGGCGACACGCTGGCGCTGACCACCGGAGAGGGCCTTCGGCTTGCGGTCCAGGTACTCGGTGAGGTCGAGGATCTTCGCGGCCTCTTCGACCTTCTTGCGGATGTCCGCCTTGTTGACGCCGGCGATCTTGAGCGCGAAGCCCATGTTGTCGGCGACGGTCATGTGCGGGTACAGCGCGTAGTTCTGGAACACCATGGCGATGTCCCGGTCCTTCGGCGGCAGGTGGGTGACGTCGCGCTCACCGATGCGGATGGCGCCGGCGTTCACGTCCTCGAGCCCCGCGAGCATCCGGAGCGAGGTGGACTTGCCGCAGCCGGACGGGCCGACGAGGACGAGGAACTCGCCGTCCCCCACCTCGATCTCCAGGCTGTCTACGGCGGGCTTCTCGGTGCCCGGGTAGATCCGGGTCGCCTTGTCGAACGAAACAGTGGCCATGGTGAATGGGCCCCCTTCTACCGGCAGGAACGTGCCGGACGATCCGTTGTAGGAAGGTGGTGGTGTAGTCCACGACAGTGAACTGGCTCTGGACGGTACCTGGCGTTCGCCTGATCTGTCAGTACCTGTGGGGCAGTGAACTTCGCGGAAATTTTCGACAGGGGGCCCCTGGGACCTGGGTACACTGCACGGGCACGCCCGCAAACCGGACGTGCAGGCCTCCTTAGCTCAGCTGGTCAGAGCGCCGCTCTTGTAAAGCGAAGGTCGTCGGTTCGAATCCGACAGGGGGCTCGGCCGACGGCAGGCCCGCCCCTCGGTGGGGGCGGGCCTGCCGTCGTGTGTGCTCATCCGGCCAGACCGGTCGGTGCGAGTTCGGCGGTGCGCTGCTCTCGGGCCACGGTGAGGATGACGTCCCGCAGCCGCTCGACGTACAGCCGCATGTTCTTGTACGCGGCGTCGGTGTCGGGGTAGCGGCAGGTGAACCACAGGCCCTCGTGGAGCCGGTTCAGCCAGACGCAGACCTGGTCGCCGTACGACACCCTGACGAGGCCGTAGGCGCTCAGCTCGTCCCAGCGCTCGGAGCCGGGGATGCCGCGCGCGTCGACGTACGACACGATCGAGTACAGGTCGGGCGAGGTGGGGCGGAAGTCGGCGCCGAGCAGGCGCAGCACCCGGGCCAGCGGCATGCGTGCCAGCGACCTGTTGGCCTGCAGCTCGGCGCGCACCGTCCGGACGGCGCCCAGGAAGTCGGGTGCCTGGTCGACGGCCACCTCGATGGGGGCGCCGCCGACGTACCAGCCCACGGAGTTGGACCACTTGGACTTGACCCGGGTGTGGAAGGGGACGACCGCGCGGTAGACGGGCGCTCCGCCGATCTCGTGGACGATCAGGCTGGTGGCGGCCAGAATGCCGACGAGACTGCCGCCGAAGGGCCGGCAGTACGCCTCGAAGGCCGCGGCGGTGTCCGCGTCGACGAGCATCTCGCGCATCAGCTTCTGGGTGGGCAGCGGGCCGCCGGGCTCCAGGCCCAACTCGACGGGGAAGTTGGGCAGTTTGCCGTCGCACCGCACGATGAACTCGCGCCAGCGGCTGACGATCGCGTGGGTGGCGTCGATGCGGTCGGCGTCCGCCCGCTCGATCTCGCAGAAGTCGACGTAACTGCCCACCGGTGCCTGCTCGGTGGGCCGGCCCGCGACGGCCGCCGCGTAGAGCTCGTGGATCTCGGCGGGGATGCGCTGGATGGAGTAGGCGTCGACATTGCTGTGGTCGAAGCCAATGTACACGCTGGTGCAGTCGTCCCTGATCACCGCCGAGTAGAGGAAGTTGGGCCAGCTCAGCGCGTTCGCGCAGGTGTCGAAGCGGTCCTGGAGGTGCTGGACGAGCCGGTCCGCGTCGGTGAACTCGCCGACCTCCTCGCGGTGCAGCGACACCGCCTCGGGTTCGAGGGTGAATCGGTGCATCTCGTCGCCGTCCCAGCGGAAGCCGCTGCGCAGCGTCTCGTGCCGCAGCGTCCAGCCGCGCAGCGCCTGTTCGAGCGCGTCGAGGTCGACGGTGCCGGGGATGTCGAAGGCGGTGCCGAGCCAGGTCGGCACGAACAGCCCGTCCTCCCGGACGGTCCTGGCGGTCCTGATGTGTCCTTCCTGGACGTACGCCGGCGGCCTGGGGTCGGCCGGCAGGTCCGCGGCGGCAGCGACGGTCGCCGGACTGAGCGCCCACTCGACGAGCCGTCCGGGCCGGACCTCGCAACGCTGGATGTCGGTCATTCGCACGGGCGTCTCCGTTCGCAGTTGGAGCCCGGATCGGGCGGACCCGATCAAGGGAATGCCGCGACCGCGAAAGGAGATGCCCGGAACATGATGTGTTCCCACTTTTGAGTGGATTGAGTGATCGGCGATTGTGAGCCAATCGGTCCGCCGGGCATCGCGCGGCGCCTGAAAAGGCGCAACTCCCTTGTCCACCTTCGGACACGGGACATCGAGCGGCACGGAATCCCCTTTTGTGACTGATAGTGTTCGTCCAGTCACAGTAGGCAATCAGCCTCGATTTACCGGCGAATGAAGGACCGAGGGTTCCATGCGCAAGCTTCAACAGGCCATGATCGCAGCGGCAGTGGCGGCCGGCGGTCTGTCCGCCATCGGCGCCGGCACCGCCCAGGCCCATGGCTACGGCTACGACGATGCGCCGAAGGCGACCGAGCACTACCGCCCTTACCAGGAGTGCAGCCCGCAGACGGCGGCCGAGGGCGATCTGCCGATCAGCGTGCTGGGTCTGTCCGAGACCTTCGACACCACCTGCGGCCAGTTCAACCACGCCTTCACCGACTGAGGGCGGCAGCCCAGTCCTGCGCGACACCTTCCGCGGGCCCCTCGGGGTCGACCCCCAAGGGGCCCGTTCGTGTGCTGCGGCCCGGAGTGCGAGGCCGCCCCCAACTCGGGCCCGGCGCGGCCGGTTTGCGGCGCAAGGCGTACGGGCGCACCTCACAAAGGAAACGGATCACATGTTCAGTGGAAAGAAGACCGCGGCCGTCTCCGGGCTCCTGTGCGGCCTCGTCATGACCGGCGCCGGCGTCACCCAGGCCCACGCCGCCGCGGACCCGGGCGCCTGCTCCGTCGACCTCCAGGGCAATGTCACCTGTGTCCAGCGCATCACCGGTGAAATGCCCTCGGGCGACGGATTCGCCATCCGCAAGTCGACGACCTGTGTCCCGGTGAAGCCCATGCAGCTGCCCGTCATCCCCCTGCTGAACAACGGGGCCACGCGGATCGGCCCCGAGGTGACCTGCAATCCGGACGGTTCCTCGGCGCCCAAGAACAACCAGAACGAAGACGGTTTCGAGCTTCCCGGTGGCCTGCTGGGCTGACCCTCTGTCGTCGGTGAACGGCCGGGCCGGAATTAATCGGACCGGCCGTTTTCAAGTGTTTATCACCATAAACCGACACGGCGCTGAGAGACCCGATAGATCCCAAATGACTACGTTTCGTCTGTATATGCTCACATTAAGTAGTCAACTCAGGGCTTCACGCCCAGCCAGGGAAGGGTCTCACTATGCGCAAGTTTCAGCGGGCCGCGGTCGTAGCAGCTGCGGTCGCGGGGCTGTCCGCTCTCGGTGCCGGCGTCAGCGTCGCCGACGGCTTCGGCGGAGTCACGGCGGTGGCTTCCTCGCAGGCCAACGCCGTGGCCGGTTGGGGTGCCCCGTACGGTCCGCAGGCCGCTCCGCAAGCCGCTCCGCAGGCGGCCCCGTACTTCGCGCCCACCAACGGTTTCAACTACATGCCCCAGACGGGCTACGCCGCATCCCAGGCCGGCTACGCCGCACCGCAGACGGGCTACGCGACCCCGCAGGCCGGCTACGGCCAGTAAGGCGCCCAGCAGGGACGCACGCAACACCCTCACAGAGCAACACAGCAGCCCGGACGCGCGGCACAACCCTTCAGGGTGCGCGCCCGGGCTGCATCAATTGCAAAGGAAAGCAGCGCATGTTCAGTCGAAAGAAGATCGCCGCCGTCTCGGGGCTCGTCGGAAGCATCGCCGTGATCTACGTCGGCGGCGCACAGGCGTACGCCGACGACTCCTCGGGGGACTGCAAGACCACCGCCGCGGGGGAGACGACCTGTGTGCACACGAGCGAGATCGTCCACAAGAACAAGCGCGGCACCTTCGTCGTCAAGCAGGACCAGAAGTGCTCGACGACCTACCGGCCGCAACTGGTGCTCACCGACGACGAGATGCTGACCCGCCCCGGGACCACGGAGGTCGGGCCCAAGGTGGAGTGCTCGAACACGACGCCGGTGCCGAAGGGTGTCAAGCCCCCGCACGTCGAGCGCCCGCACATCGCGCGTCCGCACATCGAGTTCTGAAGCGGCGCGCGTTCTGAAAGCAGAGGCTTTCCGGCGAAACGAAAACCTCGGTGCCCCGGCCTTCCGGCCGGGGCACCGAGGGCGTTTTCGGCCTTACTTGCCGACGCTGTTGTTGCAGCCCATGCTCGAGCCCAGCGAGGTCTCCTGCGCACCGGCGTTGCCCTCGCCGTTCAGCAGGTTGCCGCCGAGGCCGTTGAGGATGCCGACCTGGCCGAGGACGTCGACGTTGGCGTCGTGCGAGCGGCAGGTGGTGCTCTGCAGGACGCTGAAGGAGGAGGAGGTCCCACGGTGCCCGTTCTCGCCGCCCGAACCCCAACCGCCCTGGTCGGCCTGCGCGGCGCCGGCACCGAGGAGCCCGACGCTGCTGATGGCGGCGACCAGGACGGCAGCCTTGCGAAGCTTGTGCATGTCATCTCCGGTGGAGTGAAGTGGATGCGACCTGTCACAGATCGACTTCGTGCAGTTACGGAGGCTAATACGAAATATCAATGCAAATCCGTACGGCACGCCGAATTCGGGGAATCCTCACCGGCTTGGTCGACAACGCTGAATAGCCGGTGCATAAAAAGGTCCCGGCACCGAGTCGGGCTCGGTGCCGGGACCTGATCGCCGCGAGAATCAGAAGGCGCTGTTGTTGCAGCCCATGCTCGAGCCGATGTGGGTGTCCTGGGCGCCCGGGTTGCCCTCGCCGTTGAGCGCGTTGCCCAGCAGGCCGTTGAGCAGACCCACCTGGCCGAGGACGTCCAGGTTCAGGTCGTGCGACTTGCAGTTGGAGCTCTGCAGGACGCTGGTGTGCTGGTCGCCCCCGTGGCCACCCTCGCCGGCCTGGGCGGTGCCCGCACCGAGGAGCCCGACGGTGCTGATGGCGGCGACCAGGACGGCAGCCTTGCGAAGGTTGTGCATGTCATCTCCGGTGGAGTGAAGTGGGTGCGATCTGTGGCAGATCGACTTCGTACAGTCACGGAGATTAGTAAGAAATATGTGCAAATCGGGCAGCGACGCGCCGAGTCCTGTGATCTTGTCCTAACGGTGCCCGGTACGGGTGCTAGTGGGACTGGGCCTTGGCCAGGGCGTTCGCCTGGTTGTTGGCCTGGCCGCAGTCGACGCCGTTGGTCTCGGCGGCGGCGAGCAGGGCGACCGGGACATTGGCGTTGAGCAGGTTCTGCGGGCTGCACTCCTGGTACGGGCGGAAGAGGTTGTTCTGCTCCACCGGACCGGACTGCGCCGAGGCGGGCTGCGGGCTGAGTTGGGGGCTGAGCTTGGGGCTCACCTGTGGGTTGAGCTGCGGGCTGACCTCGGCGCCCTGCGTGGGCAGCGACATCCGCTGCGGGGCGGGGGCCGAGCTGTCGCTGTGCGCCGTGGCCTGCGAGCTGCTCAACGCCGCGGCCTGGGCGCCCTGTTGTGGAGCGGGCGGCGGAGCGGTGTACGCAATGGGGGCGTCGGCGAAGCTGGGAGCGACGCCGATGGCGGACAGGCCCCCGGCGGCTGCTGCGACGAGCGCGACGTGCTGGAACTTGCGCATGGAACCCTCGGCCCTTCATCGACCTGTGCATGGAACGTACGGAAATGCTGGATGGACCATTGCTCTGGCCCTGTGGCAACGACCTGTCCGACGCACCGGTCACGGGGGCTCGGGCCTGGTCACCCATTTGCCGGGTGGCGTGCATCAATTGGGCCGGTAATCCGATCAATGGCAAACGGGTGACGGGTTTTTCGACCCCGTGACCGGGTCCGCGGAAATGTCGTTGCCAGCAGGGAGAGGGCAGTGGACAGGTATCGGAGAGAGGGATCACGGGATCCGCTGTCGGCTCCGGCGTGACTGCACTGAATACAACGGATTTCCCTGCACAGGTATTGAAGGGCCGAGGGTTCCATGCGAAAGCTTCACAAGGCCGCGCTCGTCGTAGCGGCGGCCGGCGGTCTGTCCGCCATCGGCGCGGGCGCCAGCCACGCCGACACCATGAGCGGGTACTACCCCGGTGCCGCTCCTGCGCCGGCTCCCTACTACCCGGCACCTCAGTACCAGGCGCCCCCGGCTCCGGCTCCGCAGTACTACGCGCCTCCCGCGCCGCAGTACCAGGCGCCCCCGGCCCCGCAGTACTACGCGCCGCCGGCTCCGCACTACTACGCACCCCCCGCGCCGCAGCAGAGCGCCCCGCAGGCCTCGGCCGCGACCACGTCGGCGGGCATGGCGCAGGCCGCTCCGCAGTATGTGCAGCCGCCGATGCCGGCCGCTCCTCCGGCTCCGCCGCAGATCGGCCAGGCCTCCGCCTTCGCCTCGTCGAACGGTGCCGCGCAGGCCGGTCCGCCGTCGTACTCCCCGCCGCAGCAGCAGGCCGCTCCCCAGCCGCAGGCGCCGCAGGTCGTGCCGCAGGTCGCCCCGCAGACCGCGCCGCAGGTGGTGCCCAAGGTCGCCCCGCAGGTCGACATGCCGCAGGTCTTCAACCCTGAGCCGGCGCCGCACGTCGCGCCTCAGGTGAACCCGCAGGTGAACCCCGAGGTGAACCCGTTGATCAATCCGCTGATCTCGTCGGCCAGTGCGCCGCAGGTGCCCGGGCTCGGCCTCGGGCAGGTCGCGGCGCCGCCCGTCGGGCAGTTGGGTCTGCCGCGCCTCGGCTGACGGCCCGTTTCGTAGTTGTCCACCGTCTCAACCCGATCTGCTGCAGATCACACCCGCTCGATCAATGGAGAAGAAATGCGCAAGCTTCAGAAGGCAGCCGTCGTGGGTGCCGCCGTCCTCGGCAGCATCGGTTCCTTCGGTGCCGGTACCGCCTTCGCACACGGTGAGGCGGGGGCGCACGACGGCGGCTTCGACATCTCGCAGGGCATCGAGTGCCGCTCGCACGACATGAACATCGACGTCCTCGGCAGCGTCGGCGCCCTCAACGGCGTGCTGGGCAACGCGCTCAACGGTGAGGGCAACCCGGGTGCGCAGGACCACCACCTCGGTTCGGACATGGGCTGCAACAGCAGGGCCCTCTGAGCAGTCGCGTCACCGCTTCTCCGCAACACCCTCCCCGGCTCCCCCCTCAGGGGGTGCGCATGCCCAGGTCAGGAGCGATCCTGCCTGGGCTTTCGCACGTCATGACGGACGGTGGTCCGCCAGTGCCCTGAGGGGTTCGTCGGTCAGCCGGTACACCGTCCACCCGTCCTGCGGGCGGGCGCCGAGGGACTCGTAGAAGGCGATGGACGGGGTGTTCCAGTTCAGGACGGACCATTCCAGGCGCTCGTAGCCGCGGGTGGCGCAGATGTGGGCCAGTTCGGTGAGCAGGGCCTTGCCGTGGCCGGCGCCGCGGGCGGTGGGGCGGACGTAGAGGTCCTCCAGGTAGATGCCGTGGACGCCGCGCCAGGTGGAGAAGTTCAGGAACCACAGTGCGAAGCCGACCGGGTCGCCGGTGGTGTCGTCGGCGGCGATGTGGGCGAAGGCGGCCGGGTGCTCGCCGAAGAGGGCCTCGTGCAGCTGGGCCTCGGTGGCCCGGGCCTCGTGGAGAGCCTTCTCGTACTCGGCCAGTTCACGGATCAGGGTGTGGATGACGGGGATGTCGGCGGGGGTCGCGGGGCGGATCATGGGGCGAGGCTAGCCTGCGGGGTCGCGCAGGTGGCGGGCGATCTCCAGTTGGCGGGGTTCGGGGGTGCGGCCGTCCTCGACGTCCCAGAGGGTGTTCTGCAGGAGGCGGCCGAGGGTCCAGGCGCGGGCGCGGGAGCGGTCCACGCCGAGGATGTCCGTCATGGCGTCGAAGCGCCAGCGGATCTCGTCGGCCTCGAAGCGGTTGTCGAGCGCGGGCCACAGCTCGAAGCCCGGGTCGCCGGCCAGGGGTTTGGGGTCGATGGCGAGCCAGGGGGCGCGGTCCGCGGCGAGGACGTTCTCGTCGTGCAGGTCCCAGTGCAGGAGGCGGTCGCCCGGTTCGTCCACGACTTCCCGTACGGCGGCGGCGCAGTCCGCGACCAGGCGGCGCGTCGCGGTGTCGGGGATGCGTGCAAGGGCCCAGGGTGTGCGCTCCAGCATGGCCTGCGCGATGTCGCCGAGGCGGCGCAGGCCCACCGGGGCCGGGGTCGCCGTCAGGCGGGCGAGCAGGCGGGCGATGACCAGGACGGCCGCGCGGGTGCCGGGCAGGGTGGAGAGCATACGGGTGTGGTCGAGGCGTTCCAGGAGCATGGCGTGGGTCGCCGGGTCGTGGTCGAGGAGGCGGACCGCGCCGTCGCCGTCCCACAGACGCAGGGCGACGGGCTCGCCCTCGCTCTCCTCGTCCAGCAGCTGGAGTTTCAGCGCGGCCGGGGTGCCGTCGCGGCGGACGACCGGCAGGACCAGGGCGCTCACTCCGTGCATGGGCCGTCCGTCCAGGCGCAGGTCCCACCGCTGCAGGAACTCCTCCGCGAGGCCGGGCAGGCCGGCGACGAACGCCCGTCCCGCCGCGCCGTTGTACCTCTCCTGGGCCGCCGCCAGCCCGCCCGGAATGTCGATCACGCGGCCGACGATACCGACGTGCGTGAATCGCCTCATGCGAATTGAGCGGGGGCTCGGGGACCGGGTGTGGGCCTACGTCCGCCGTGCGCCCGGGACGTACGTGTGGCTGGCGATCCTCTTCGTCACCACCGTCGCCCTGCACCACATGTCGCCGCAGTTCGAGCAGGAGTTCCTGCGGCAGCGGTCCACGAACATCCATGAGCTGTCGAACGATCCCACGCGGGTGCTGGTGCAGAGCGCGATGTGGATCGACGGCGGGCACTGGGTGCCGTACGCCGTCCTCTACACCGTCTTCCACGCGCAGGCCGAGCGCTGGCTCGGGACGCTGCGGTGGCTGATGGTGTGCGTGGCCGCGCATGTGCTCGCGTCGCTGGTCAGCGAGGCCGCGCTGCTGAAGGCGGTGCGGGACGGGATGGTGCCGTACTCGGCGGTCAACACCCTGGACATCGGGGTGAGTTACGCGCTCGCGGGAGTGGTGGCCGTGCTGGCGTACCGGATCGCGTCGCCCTGGCGGTATGCGTATCTCGGGGTGGTGCTGGTCGTGTACGGCGGTCCGCTCGCCGCCGCGCCCACTTTCACCGACTTCGGGCACTTCCTGTCCGTGCTGATCGGGCTCGGCTGCTATCCGCTGGTCAGAGGGCGTGGGGAAGCGTGGGGTCCGAAGAAGACACGGGCCGCTCCGAGGGGTTAACTTTCCGGCCATGAGCAGCTCGGCAGGCAGTGTCGTGAACGGTGGGATCTCCTTCTGGTACGCGGACGACGGGCTCCCGGAGGTGCGGCAGCCGCTCGCCGGTGACGCCTCCGCGGACGTCGCGATCGTGGGCGGTGGGTTCACGGGACTGTGGACCGCGTACTACCTGAAGAAGGCCGCGCCCTTTCTGCGGATCACCGTCCTGGAGCAGAAGTTCTGCGGATACGGCGCCTCCGGGCGCAACGGCGGCTGGCTGTACAACGGGATCGCCGGGCGCGACCGGTATGCCAAGCTGCACGGTCACGAGGCCGCCGTACGGCTGCAGAAGGCCATGAACGACACCGTCGACGAGGTGGTGCGGGTCGCCGGCGAGGAGGGCATCGAGGCCGACGTCCACAAGGGCGGGGTGCTCGAAGTCGCCACCACTCCGGCGCAGTTGGCGCGACTGAAGGCCTTCCACGAGCACGAGCTGTCGTACGGCGAGAAGGACCGTGAGCTCTACGACGCCGGGGAGACGGCCGAGCGGATCAGGGTCGCGGACGCGGTCGGCGCGAGCTGGACCCCGCACGGGGCGCGGCTGCACCCGGCGAAGCTGGTGAAGGGGCTCGCGGCGGCCGTCGAGGCCCTCGGGGTGACGATCCACGAGTCGACGCCGGTGACGGAGATCCGGCCCAAGCACGCGGTGACGCCGTACGGGACGGTGCGGGCGCCCTATGTGCTGCGCTGCACGGAGGGGTTCACCGCCTCTCTCAAGGGGCTGCGGCGCACCTGGCTGCCGATGAACTCCTCGATGATCGCCACCGAGCCGCTGACCGACGAGCAGTGGGAGTCCGTCGGCTGGGAGGGCCGCGAGACGCTGGGCGACATGGCGCACGCGTACATGTACGCGCAGCGCACCGCCGACGGGCGGATCGCGCTCGGCGGGCGCGGGGCGCCGTACCGCTTCGGGTCGAGGACCGACAACGACGGGCGGACGCAGGAGGCGACGATCGAGGCGCTGCGGGAGATCCTGGTGCGCTTCTTCCCGTCACTGGCCGGTGTGGGGATCGCGCACGCCTGGTCGGGGGTGCTCGGGGTGCCGCGGGACTGGTGCGCCACCGTGACGCTGGACCGGTCGACGGGGATCGGCTGGGCCGGCGGCTACGTCGGCTCGGGCGTGGCCACGACGAATCTCGCGGCGCGCACGCTCACGGACCTGGTGCAGCTCGACTCCGGGCAGGGTGGCCGCACCGAGCTGACCGATCTGCCGTGGGTCGGGCACAAGGTGCGCAAGTGGGAGCCGGAGCCGCTGCGCTGGCTGGGCGTGCAGGGCATGTACGCCACCTACCGGGCGGCGGACCAGCGCGAGCGGCGCACGCACAGCCCGGAGTCTTCGCGGCTCGCGCGGTTCGCGGACCGGGTGGCGGGGCGGGGCTGACGACGGGCGCCGAGGTCACACCGGAGTGCTGCGGGGCGAGGGCTCGGTCTGCTGTGCCTGGTCAGGGCTCCAGCACCACCTTTCCGATCGTGCCGCGGGTCTCCAGTGCCCGGTGTGCGGCGGCCGCATCGGCGAGTGGGAAGCGCTGCACGGTGGGTGTGAGGCGTCCCGCGGCGGCCTCGGCGAGCGCGCGCAGTTCGAGGGTCTGCAGGGGGTTGGGGCCGCCCGCCCTGCGCATCATCACGGGGCCGAGGACCTGTTCGGACACGCCGTCGACGAGGTACGGCCGGCCGTCGCGGATGCCCTCGGCGGACCAGCCGAAGACGAGGTGTGTGCCGCCGGGGCCGAGGAGGCCGGTGGCGTGGCGGGCGACGTCGCCGCCGACACCGTCCAGGACGATCGTCGCGGGCCGGCCGCCGAGGAAGGCGCGGACCTTGTCGGGCCAGGCCGGGTCGGTGTAGTCGGCGGCGAGGTCGGCGCCGTTCGCCTGCACGCGTGCGACCTTCTTGGGGCCGCCCGCGAGCCCGACGACCACGGCGCCGGCGTTCTTCGCGTACTGCACGAGGAGGGTGCCGATGCCGCCCGCGGCGGCCGGGATCACGGCCACGGAGTCCGGGCCGAGATCGGCGAACTGCAGGATGCCCATCGCTGTGCGGCCCGTGCCGATCATGGCGACCGCCTGGGCGAAGTCCAGGTTGGCGGGGATCTCGTGCACGCGGTCGACATCGGTGACGGCCAGCTCGGCGTAGCCGCCGGGCGCGAAGCCGAGGTGTGCGACGACGCGTTTGCCGAGCCAGAGCCCGGCGACGCCCTCGCCGAGCGACTCGACGACACCGGCGACCTCGCGGCCCGGGATGGTGGGCAGCGGGGTGGGCTCGGGCAGCGGCCCCTGCTCGCCCTCTCTGAGGGCGGTGTCGAGCAGGTGCACTCCGGCCGCCTCTACGGCGATACGGATCTGGCCGGGGCCCGGGGCGGGGTCGGGCACCTCCTCGTAGCGGAGGTTCTCGGGCGGGCCGAAGGTGTGCAGACGGATGGCGTGCATGGTGAATCCCCCAACTGTTCGTGAGGCGCCCACTGTTCGTGACGCGTCCACCCTTCAACCTCAAGCTTGCTTGAGGTCAAGTGTGCGGTGGCCGAGTGCCAGCGACACCGCGGTGAGCGCGCTGTTGAAGGAGACCTCCGACAGGACGCCCGGGGCCGCGACCTGGTCGCCCGCGAGATACACGCCGTCGCCGCGGTCGACGGCGGGCCGGTCGCGCCAGCTGGTGCCGGGCAGGTCGACGGCGCCGGTCCGGCCGTTCGCGACGGACTCGCTGCGCCAGACGACCCGCTCGCGCCAGCCGCCGAAGGCGAGGTCGAGCAGTTCCTCGGCGCGGACGATGCCGTCGGCCTTCTTCTCGTACGGGGCGATCGGGATCTGCCCCTGGATCAGTTGCTCGCCGGCCGGGGCGAGGGTGCGGTCCTGTGCGGTGAACCGTTCCAGCCAGCCGGGGGAGTCGAGGTCGGACACCGCGAAGGCGTCGCCGCGCCGGGTCCTCAGGGCCAGGTCGATCAGTGTCGTACGGCCGCTCGTCCAGGTCAGGGAGTCGTCGCCGAGGAGGCGCCGGGCGGCGTCGAGCGAGGTGGCGACGACGACCGGGCCGTCGGTGGGGAGGGTGTCGACGCGCGACAGGGTCTCCATCCGCACGCCCAGGTTCCAGGCCCTCGCGGCCATCCGGTCGATGACGCTCGCCCAGCCGCCGCGCGGGTAGTGCGCCTCGGGCGGGAGCTTGGTGGCACGGCGCAGCCGCTCCTGCACGAAGGCCGCGGACAGGGCGCCGGGGTCGTGGTGGAAGAGGGCGACGGCGGAGTAGTGGGCGGCGGCGCGGGCGGCCTCCTCGCCCGCGATCCGGGTGGCCCAGCTCATGAAGTCGCTGTCCACGGGCGCCTGTTGGATCCCGTGGCGCAGCAGCTTCAGCATCGCGAAGGGCGGGGTGCGGCGGAGCACGCCGTGGTGGCGCAGCCGCATCCTGGCTGCCTCCAGGGCCGGGATCGGGGCGAGCGGGCCGAGCAGATCGCGCTGCTTGAGCCAGGTCCAGTGCGGGCCGCCGCTGTAGAGGGCGTGCGGCCCGTCGTTCGTGCGGTACGGGCCCTCGGCCGTGCGGGCTCGGCCGCCGAGCGTGTGGTGGGCCTCGTGGACGGTCACTTTGGCGCCCGCCTCGGCAGCGGCGACGGCGGCGGTCAGTCCGGCGAAACCGCCGCCGATGACGGTGATGCGGTGCATGGGTGGGGGTCTCCCTCGGGTGTCGGACCGTTGCGGGCGCCAGGTGTCGGGCGCCTTTGCGGATACGACGGTTCTCGGCACCCGGAATGTGACAGTGACCGGCGTTTTCGCTGGTCAAGTGGTTGTCAGGGGGATTGTCAGTGGCGGGGTGCAGGATGAGGTCATGGCGAGGAGAGCGGCGGGTGGTCCGGGTGCGGGGAGCGGTGGGGGTGGTGCTCCTGGGCGGGCGGTGAAGGGGGCGCGGCGGCCGGAGGTGCGGCTGCCTGTGTTGGAGCCGTTCCCGGGCGGGGAGCTGGAGCCCGACGGGGACTACGACGGGCTGGAGTTCCGCGAGGTGGACCTGGCCGGGCAGGACGGTGGGGGCGCGCGGTTCATGGACTGTGCGCTGACGGGGTGCGCGCTGGACGAGACGGGGCTGCGCAAGGCCCGGATCCTGGACTCGGTCCTCACCGGCCTCAGAGGCGTCGGCACGGACCTGGCCGAGGCCACCCTGCGCGACGTCGAGCTGATCGACGCCCGCCTCGGCGGGGTGCAGTTGCACGGTGCGGTTCTGGAACGGGTCGTCGTGCGCGGCGGAAAGATCGACTACCTGAACCTGCGCACGGCCCGGCTCAAGGACGTCGTCTTCGACAACTGCGTCCTGGTGGAGCCCGACTTCGGGGGTGCCGTGCTGGAGCGCGTGGAGTTCGTGGACTGCGTCCTGAAGGAGGCGGACCTGACGTCGGCGGTGCTGAAGGACGTGGATCTGCGGGGTGCCGCGGAGCTGGGGATCGCGCGGGGGGTGGACCGGCTGTCGGGGGCGGTGATCAGTCCGGCGCAGCTGGTGGACCTGGCGCCTGTGCTGGCGGGGGCGATGGGGATTCGGGTGGAGGGGTAGGACGCGCCCGGCTCACGTGGGACGGCGCCCCGGCTCACGTGGGACGCGCCCGGCTCACGGAACCCGGGGGAAGCGGGACTGGAGGGTCCAGATGGCCGGGTTTTCGGCGAGGGCCTCGTGCATGTCCGTCAGGTCGGCGATCAGGTCGTGCAGGAAGTCGCGGGCCTCGCGGCGGAGTTCGGTGTGGGAGAAGGTGAGGGGCGGTTCCTCCGCCGGCATCCAGTCGGCCTCCACGTCCACCCAGCCGAAGCGGCGCTCGAAGAGCATGCGGTCGGTCGACTCCGTGAAGTCGAGTTCCGCGTGCTGGGGGCGCGCGGCGCGGGACCCGGCCGGGTCCCGGTCCAGCTGCTCCACGATGTCGCACAGCGCCCATGCGAAGTCGAGGACCGGCACCCATCCCCAGGCTGTGGACAGTTCCCGGTCCGCCTTGGTGTCGGCGAGATAGACGTCGCCGCAGAACAGGTCGTGGCGCAGGGCGTGGACGTCCGCGCGGCGGTAGTCGGTCTGCGGGGGGTCCGGGAAGCGGTTGGAGAGGGCGTAGCCGATGTCGAGCACGTACGAGATGGTGTCACGTCGTCGCGGACGCGCGAGACCGTGCCCGGGCCGTCCTAGGATCACAGCCGTGCCCCGATCCGTACCGGTTGTCCCGGCTGTTCCCGCTGTCCTGCTCGCGCTCGCCCTCACCCTGACCGCGTGCGACGGCGGAGTCCACGGCACCCCGGGCGGCTCCGGCGTACGCGACCCGTACTTCCCGAAGGCGGGCAACGGCGGGTACGACGTCGGGCACTACGACCTGAAGCTGGCGTACGACCCGGCCCGCGGACACCGTCTCACCGGCACCGCTACCATCACCGCCCGCGCCACCAAGGACCTCACCGCCTTCGACCTCGACCTCAAAGGGCTGCAGGTCGACGGGGTCACCGTCGAGGGCAGGGGCGCGCGCTGGAACCGTGCCGGGCAGGAGCTCACGGTCCGCCCGCACGACGACCTCCGTGACCACGAGACCTTCCGCGTCACCGTCCGCTACTCCGGCACCCCGCAGACCCTCACCGACCCCGACGGCTCCCACGAGGGCTGGCTGCGCACGGCCGACGGCGCGCTCGCGCTCGGCGAACCGGTCGGCTCCATGGCCTGGTTCCCCGGCAACCACCACCCTTCCGACAAGGCGACGTACGACCTCGCGATCACGGTGCCGCAGGGGCTGCAGGCCGTCTCCAACGGGGAGTTGAGGGGTGAGAGCAGCAGCAAGGGCCGTACGACCTTCCGCTGGCACGGCGCCGAGCCGATGGCGAGCTATCTCGCCACGGTCGCCGTCGGCCGCTACGACATCAGCCGCTCCACCATCGGCACGGACCGGCTGCCGGCGTACGTGGCCGTCGACCCGGACCGGGCGAAGGCGAGCCGCACGGTGCTCGCGAAGCTGCCCGAGATCATCGAGTGGGAGGAGCACACCTTCGGGCCGTACCCCTTCTCCTCCACCGGCGTGATCGTCGACCGCCCGCAGGACGCCGAGTACGCCCTGGAGACCCAGACCCGGCCCGTCTTCCCCGGCGCCCCCGACACCGCGACGCTCGTCCATGAGCTCGCCCACCAGTGGTACGGCGACTCCGTCACGCCCCGCACCTGGCGGGACATGTGGCTCAACGAGGGGTTCGCGACATACGCGGAGTGGCTGTGGGCCGAGGACCACGGCGGGGACAGCGCGCAGCAGACCTTCGACGCGCTCTACGACTACGGCGAGGACGACCACCCCCACCTGTGGTCCTTCCCGCCGGCGAAACCGAGCAGCGCCGCCCACATCTCCGACGATCCGGTCTACGTCCGCGGCGCGATGGTCCTCCACAAGATCCGGCAGAAGGTGGGGGACGCCGCCTTCCGCACCCTCATCCAGGGCTGGGCTGCTGCCCACCGCCACGGGAATGCCGACACCGCCGATTTCACGGCGTACGTCGAGAAGCAGGCGCCGGACGCGGACTTCGGGACGATCTGGGAGGAATGGCTGTACGGGGAGGGGAAGCCGGAGAACCGGTAGGTGGTCGGACGGCGGGGGTCAGCCGAGCCGACGCCGATCAGCGCGCCGGGACCGGTTGCGGCCAGGGTCGTCCATTCCACGTCGTTATCCTGCACGGCCGCCGGGCACGTCAGGTGGTGGGGGCGGGCAGTTCCTTGCGCAACACCGTGCAGGGGCGGCCCAGTTGGAGGTCGGTGCGGCGGGCGACGGGGTGGTAGCCGAGGGCGGTCCAGAAGGCGAGGGCCTTGGGGTTGTTGTCCAGTACGGCGAGACGTACGGCGTCTCGGCCCGCCGTACGGAAGCGGTCCTCGACGAGGGTGGCCAGGCGGCGGCCGATGCCGCGGCCGTGCAGGTCCGCGTCGACCATGAGGAGGCCGATCCAGGGGTCCGGGTCGGACGGGTCGGGGTGGTGGGCCAGCGTGATCGCGATCCCGGCCAACTGCCCCTCGCTGCGGGCCAGCAACACCTCCACATCCGGGTTCACGAACTCGTCGGCCAACGCGGTCGCGACCTGCTCGGGCCGGATGTCGTCCGGGTCGGGGAAGTCTCCGCTCAGCGCGTGGAACTCGCGGTTGGAGGCGTAGAGGGCGGTGAGTTCGGTGAGCAGTTCACCGGGGAGGGCGTTGTCTGTGGGGGTGAGCCGTTCGAGGAACATGGCGGGACCGTATCGCCGTGAGGCCTCGGCGGCTCGTCGGCGTAGCGGGGGCCTCAACGACTGGAACCCGCTGAACGCCGAAGCCCCCGGCCGCAATTGCCTGCAGCCGGGGGCCTCTGCTCAGCGCGGCGTGTCTCAGACGTTCACGCCGAAGTCCTGGGCGATGCCTGCCAGGCCCGAGGCGTAGCCCTGGCCGACTGCGCGGAACTTCCACTCCGCGCCGTTGCGGTAGAGCTCGCCGAAGACCATCGCCGTCTCCGTCGCCGCGTCCTCCGAGAGGTCGTAGCGCGCGATCTCGGCGCCGCCGGCCTGGTTGACGATGCGGATGTAGGCGTTGCGGACCTGGCCGAAGTTCTGCGAGCGGGTCTCCGCGTCGTAGATCGAGACCGGGAAGACGATCTTGTCGATGTCGGCCGGGAGGGCCGCCAGGTTGACGTTGATCGCCTCGTCGTCGCCCGCGCCCTCGCCGGTGCGGTTGTCGCCGGTGTGGACGATCGTGTTGTCCGGGGTCTGCTTGTTGTTGAAGAAGACGAAGTGCGCGTCCGAGTAGACCTTGCCCTGCGTGTTGACCGCGATCGCGGAGGCGTCGAGGTCGAAGTCCGTGCCGGTGGTGGTGCGGACGTCCCAGCCGAGGCCCACGGTGACGGCGGTCAGGCCCGGAGCCTCCTTGGTGAGCGAGACGTTGCCACCCTTGGACAGGCTTACAGCCATGGTTGGGAGTCCTTTCCCTCGTTGTGTACAGCAGTGGTGCCGCACGGTCAGTACGGCACGAAGCTACAGCTACCCCTATGAACGCCAGGAGGGGTACGGAAGGTTCCGGGTCTCTTTACTTTCTTTACCGAACCCCCGGTGAACGTTATTCGCGTGACGTGTGCGGGTCAGCCGCGGGACGATGGGGGCATGTCCGGTCCCTATGTCATCCGCGGCTCCGTCTCGCTGCCCGAGGCCGAGCTCATGTGGCGTTTCTCGCGGTCGTCCGGGCCCGGCGGACAGCACGTCAACACCAGCGACTCACAGGTGGAGCTGCGCTTCGACCTGGCGGGCACGGAGGCGCTGCCCGAGGTGTGGAAGCGGCGCGCGCTCGAGCGGCTGTCGGGCCGGCTCGTCGACGGCGTGATCTCCGTACGCGCCTCCGAGCACCGTTCGCAGTGGCGCAATCGCGAGGCCGCCGCGGTGCGGCTCGCGGCGCTGCTCGCCGAGGCGACGGCGCCGCCGCCCAAGCCGCGCCGCCCCACCCGGCTCCCTCGGGGGATCAATGAACGGCGGCTGCAGGAGAAGAAGCAGCGTTCGCAGACGAAACGGGGACGGTCCGGCCGGGACTGGAACTGAGAACGGACGGGCACGGTGAACGCACGGCCATTCGGGCCGTCGTAGAACGTTCCTTGTCACATCCGCGGTCTCTCGTACGTCAAGTCATCGACAGGCGACAGTCGGCAGGGGAACGCGTGCGAGGAGCTGTGGCGATGAACGAGAACTCAATTCCCGCCGGGGACGGTGCCCGGAAAGCGGCGGAGAACGAATTTCTCGCCCGGCGATTCGAATCGCACCGAAGTCATCTGCGTGCCGTCGCCTACCGCATGCTCGGCTCGCGGGCCGAGGCCGACGACGCGGTGCAGGAGGCCTGGTTCCGGCTGAACCGTACCGACACCGCGGCGGTGGAGAACCTCGGGGGCTGGCTGACGACCGTGGTCGGGCGGGTCTGCCTGGACATGCTGCGCTCCCGCAGGTCGCGCGCGGAGGAGCCGCTGGACACCACCGCGCGCGCGGACGTCGCCGTGGCCGGGCCCGAGCAGGACGCGCTGCTCGCGGACTCCGTGGGGGCCGCTTTGATCGTCGTCCTGGAGACGCTGTCGCCGGCCGAGCGGCTGGCGTTCGTGCTGCACGATCTGTTCGCGGTGTCCTACGAGGAGGTCGGGGACATCGTGGGGCGCAGCCCGGTCGCGGCGCGGCAGCTGGCCAGCAGGGCGCGGCGCAGGGTGCAGGGCGCGAACGTACCCGACCGGCAGCAGGTGCGGCAGCGGGAGGTCGTGAACGCGTTCCTGGCGGCGGCCCGGGAGGGCGACTTCGAGGCGCTGGTCGAACTCCTCGACCCGGACGTGATCGCGCGCACCGACGTGGGCGTCGCCGTCGGCGCGCAGGCCGTGGCCAAGGGTGCGTCGCGCTTCGCGCACTACGCCTTCGTGGCGCGCGACGCCCTGGTGGGCGGGGCGACGGGCCTCGCGGTGTTCCTGGAGGGCCGTCTGGACCGGGCCCTGTCCTTCACGTTCGTACGGGACCGCATCGCCGTGATCGAGATCGTCACGGACCCGGAACGGGTGGCGGCCCTGGACGTGGAGCTCCTCTAGCCGGAGCTTCCGGGATGGTTTCGGGCACGCGCGCGTGCCCTGCGATCTCCCGGTCAGCCCAACTGCCGGTACCGCCCCCGGAAGTACGCCAGTGGCCCTCCGTCCGCGCTCGGAACGGATGCCGTCAGGACGCGGGCGATGACCAGGGTGTGGTCGCCGGCCGGGACGCGTTGTTCGGTGCGGCACTCCAGGGTGGCGAGGGCGCCGCCCACCAGGGGGGCGCCGGAGACCGGGCCGCGGACGTAGGGGATGTCCTCGAAGAGGAGGCGGTCGCTGATGCGGCCCTTCATGGCGAAGCGGCCGGCGATGTGGCGCTGGCTCTCGGCGAGGACCGAGACCCCCCACAGCGGCTGTTCGTCGAGCAGGTCGTCCATGCGGGAGCCCTCGCGCAGGCTGACCAGGACCAGCGGCGGGTCGAGGGAGACCGACATGAAGGCCGTCGCCGTCATGCCGACGTCCTCGCCGCCGGGCGCCGACGGGTCGTCGGGGTCCAGCGGCGGCTCCTGCGCGGTCACCAGGACCACGCCCGCGGCCAGCCGGGACATGGCGGCGCGGAACTCGTCGTTGCTCACCCCCTCAGCATGCCCGGAGGCGGTCGGAGCAGTGATCGGGAATGCGGCAAGGGGAGTGTTCTGCACGCCGGAAACGCTAATGTCCGCTGTGCACGGGTCGCATCGGGCCCGGGTCCGAGATCGGGCCTAGGACCACCGACGGAGCCGGACCTCCACATACTTACAAAGTTTGCATTCAGTAAACGCACAGGGAAAACGCAGAAACACCACTCAATTGTTCATGTTTAGCTGTGACTTGAGTCACAAGGGCCATTAATTGTTGACCCTGTGTACCGAGTGGGCAGCGCGCTGTGATTCAGTGGCTGGGAAGCTGCCAGAACGATACGCCGATGAGAACCCTTGATTCGCTACGAGGTCTCGGGGGGAGGGCGAGTATGGAGACCGAGTCGGAGCCGTACGTCCGTCTTGCGACCCTGCGACAACTGCACCAGGTCATGGCTGACATGAACACGGCCCGCAGCCTGGCGGACACACTGCAGACGGTCGCGGAGGGCGTGGTGAACGGCCTCGGCTACGAACTGGCGTGCGTCAACCTCGTCCGCCCCGACGGCGACCTCGTGGTCGCCGCCTTCGCGGGCAACGCGGCGGCGGAGGCGCTCATCACCGGCCGGGTCGGCCCCCGACCGTCCTGGGACCGCCGCCTGGGCATGGGTGAGCGGTGGGGCGACCTGATCTTCATACCGCACACCGAGGGCTGGGTTCTCGACGACGACGACGTCCCGCAGTGGTACACCGAAGGCCCCGCCCCCCGCTTCGAGGACGAGTGGCACCCCGCCGACCGGCTCTTCGCGCCCATGTACACACCCGGCGGCCCGAGCGGCTCCCGCGGTGAGCTGATCGGCGTGCTCTCCGTGGACCGGCCGCGCAACGGCCGCAAGCCCGGCGCATGGGGGCGCGAAGCGCTCCAGATGTACGCCTTCCAGGCCGCCATCGCGATCAGCAACGCACGCCTGCGGGCCAACATGCAGCGCGCACTGGTCAGGCTCGAAAGGGAGCAGCAGGCCCTGCGCGCCAGCGAGGAGAGCTTCCGGCAGGCCTTCGAGTACGCCCCCTCCGGCATGGCCATCGCCGAGATGGGCGGCGACCAGCACGGCCGCATCCTGCGCACCAACGACGCGCTGTGCCGGCTGCTCGGCCGCCCCGCCTCCGCGATGCGCCGCTACTCCTTCTCCGACCTGGTCCACCCCGAGGACATCGGCACCCTGCTGCGGACGTCCGCCGAGGGCGGCCGCGCGGAGCTCAGGCTCGGCCGCCGCGACGGCACGTACGTCTGGGTTTCGCTGCGCAACAGCGTGGTCGCCGACGCCGCCGACGGCCCCCGCTTCCTGCTCACCCACGTCGAGGACATCGAGGAGCGCAAGCGCCGCGAGCTGCAGCTCGCCCACCGCGCCTCGCACGACTCGCTCACCGGACTGCCGAACTCCGCCGAGCTGCGCTCGCGGCTGTCCTCGCGGCTGTGCCAGCGTCCCACCCACCCCGGCGCCCTGGAGTCCCTGGACGCGGCGTACGGCCACCCGGCCTTCGACGCGAACGGACACGGCTTCGACTTCCGCCCGGGCGGCGCCGTCGAGGTCTTCGACGGCTTCGACCACCATGTGCACACCGTCGCCCCGGCCGGGGAGCACGACGACGGCACCAAGGGCCTCGCGGTGCTCTTCTGCGACCTCGACGGCTTCAAGTCGATCAACGACCGGTTCGGGCACAACGCGGGTGACGCGGTCCTCATCGAGGTCGCCCGCCGGCTGTCGCGCGGGGTGCGCGACGGGGACACGGTGGCGCGGCTCGGCGGCGACGAGTTCGTGGTGCTGGCCGACGGACTGGGCCGGGCCGACGCCCAGGACCTCGCCGTACGGCTGCGCAACGAGATCATCCAGCCCATCCGGGTCGACGGACGGGCCATGCGCGTCGGCGCCAGCTTCGGCATCGGCTGGGCGCACTGCGGAATGACTGCGGACGAAGTGTTGAAGTCCGCCGACGAGCGGATGTACGTAGAGAAACGATCTCGTCCCAAACAACACAGACGCGCGGGCTGAGCTCCAGGTCAGCGAGCCGGGCGTGAGCCGATGCGATCCGAGTCACCCGTTTGGGCCAGCGGGAGCGGGTAGGCTCGCCATTCTGACCCCACGTATCGCAACGCATCGCACCCGACCCGCACCGCTGAGGAGTACCAAGGGATGACGTCCGGCAACAACGGCGCCAGCACGCCCGAGGACGAAGACCCGTTCGGCTACCTCTACGCCGACGGGCAGGCCAACGGAGCCCAGCCGCCGTCCGGTGGCTACGGCTACCCGAACTCGGTCAACCGGGTGCGCGCGGTCGGCCAGCGGCAGTACGGCCAGCCGGCCCAGCAGACCGCTGCCGCCGCCTACGGCCAGATCCCGCAGCAGCAGGGCGCCTACGGCCAGCCGAACGCCCACTACGCCGCGCCGGAGACGCTTCCCGGCGGCGCGCCCACCGCCCCGCAGCAGCCCGCCTACAGCGGCGGCGCCGGCGGCCGGGGCCGCGGTCCCAACACCAAGGGCCTGCTGATCGGCGCGATCGCCGTGGTCGCCGCGGTCGTGATCGGCATCGGTGTGGCGATGATGAACGGCGACTCCCAGGACGACAAGGCGGGCGGCGACGCCTCCAGCACACCCTCGTCGCAGCAGAGCTCCCAGCCGAGCCCCTCCAACAGCAACAGCGCCGCCGCCGAGGACGACCTCCCGACAATCGACGCGAAGGCACTGCGCCTGGACGGCGGGACGACGACGGCATCGGACGTGAAGGGCGCGCAGGCGGACGGCGGCGTCTATGTGACCGGCTTCAACGCGGTCGGCGCGTCGCTCACCTGGACCGTCAACGGCATCCCCAAGTCCGGCAAGTACAGCGTGTACGTCGGCTACAGCGTGCCCGGCAAGGACGCCAACGCCACCCTCACGGTCAACGGCACGGCGTCCAAGACGCCCGTCGACCTCAAGAACTGGGCGGGCGCCCCCGGCGGCGACTACGAGAAGGGCTGGACGAAGACCTACAACTACATCCAGCTCAACAAGGGCACCAACACCATCAAGCTGTCCTGCGAGCAGGGCAACCAGTGCGATGCCCTCCTGGACCAGATGTGGCTGGTCAAGGGCTGGGTGAAGTCAGGCGGCTGACGCCTCCTGAGTCACCGTGACCTGCTCCACCAGCTCCTCGTAGGTCCGCCGGTCGAACTCTCCGGCCACCCGGGACAGGACCGTCGCCGCCGACAGGGCGACGGCGCGGGAGAGCCGGTCGGGCCAGGGCAGCTGTTCGGTCAGGGCCGACAGCAGGCCGGCCACCGCCGAGTCGCCGGCGCCCGTCGGGTTGCCGTGCAGACGGGCCGGGGGAGTGGCGCGCCAGCGGCCCTCGGGGGTCACCGCCAGCAGGCCTTCGGTGCCCAGTGAGGCGACCACCGCGCGGGCTCCCCGGCGGCGGGTGTCCTGGGTGGCGCGCAACGGCTCGTGGGAACCGGTGAGTTCGGCCAGTTCGTCGGCGTTCGGCTTCACGAGGTCCGGGCGGGCGGCGACCCCGCGGCGCAGCGGCTCCCCGCTGGTGTCCAGCAGGACGGGCACGGCGGCCGCCCTCGCGGCACGCACCAGGCCCGCGTACGCCCCCACCGGCACTCCCGGCGGCAGGCTGCCGCACAGCGCCACCGCGGACGCCGACGCGAGAAGGTCCTCGTAGGCCTCCTGGAAGGCGCTCCACTCGGCGGGCGTGATCGTGGGACCCGGCTCGTTGAGCTGTGTGGTGTCGCCGGTCCGGTCGTCCACCAGCGCGATCGTGCGGCGGGTGGGGCCCTCGACCGGGACGAGCGCGTCCACCAGATGCGGGACGGCGGTCAGGCCGTCCTGGACCGTGCGGCCCGTCGCGCCGCCCGTGAATCCCGTCACCGTCACCTCGTGCCCCAGCGCCGCGAGCACCCGAGCGACGTTCACGCCCTTGCCGCCGGGCCGCTCGATCACCTCGGTGACCCGGTGGGTGGCGTGCGGCTCGAGGACCGGCACGCGGTACGTGATGTCGAGAGCGGTGTTCAGCGTGACCGTGAGGATCAACCGCGCCGACCTCCCCCGAAGATGCATCTGTCCGTCCGGAAAGGCGATCATGCCAAACGGACGGCGGCCGTCCCAGTCTCCCAGCACAACCGCCGTCCTCAACAGGCGGACAGATCACCCCAGTTGGGGATCGACCACCCATTCTCCGCGGCGCATCACGCCCTTGAGGTCGAAGTGCTCGTCGAGGATCACCACGTCGGCGTCCTTCCCGGGCTCCAGGGAGCCGACGGTGTCGTCCATGCCGAGCAGCCTGGCCGGGTTGGCGGAGATCGCCGCCACCACGTCCTCGACCGGCAGCCCGTCCACGGTCACCGCCCGCTTGAACGCGCGGTCCAGCGTCAGCGTCGAGCCGGCGATCGAGCCGCCCTCCACCAGCCGCGCCACTCCCTCGCTGACCTCGACCTCCAGCGGGCCGAGCATGTACGTGCCGTCGACGAAACCGGCCGCGTCCATTGCGTCGGTGATGAAGGCGACCCGGCCCGCGCCCGCGTGATGGAACGCCAGCTGGAGGGAGGCGGGGTGCAGATGCGTGCCGTCGTTGATCAGCTCGACGGTGATCCGCTCGTCCTCCAGCAGGGCGGCGATCGGGCCGGGCGCCCGGTGACCGAGGGTCGGCATCGCGTTGAACAGGTGCGTCGCGACCGTGGCGCCGGCCTCGATGGCCTCCACCGTCTGCTCGTACGTCGCGTCCGTGTGCCCGATCGCCGCGATCACGCCGTGCTCCGCCAGCAGCCGTACGGAGTCGACGCCGCCCGGCAGTTCGGTGGCGAGGGTGACCATCTTGGCCTGGCCGCGCGCCGCGTCGACCAGCTTGCGCACCTCCGCCGGGTCCGGGTCGCGCAGCAGCGCCTCGGAGTGGGCGCCCTTGCGGCACGGCGAGATGAACGGGCCCTCGAAGTGGATGCCGGCGATGTCGCCCTGCTCCGCGAGCTCGCTCAGCAGCCCCGCCCGCTGGGCGAGGAAGTCCATGTCACCGGTGACCGTCGAGGCGACGACGGTGGTCGTGCCGTGCAGCCGGTGGGTGTGGATGCCCTTCAGGACCTCCTCGACCGTGCCGGAGGTGAAGGAGGCGCCTCCGCCGCCGTGGTTGTGGATGTCGACGAAGCCGGGGACGACGTAGTGGCCGGTGACGTCGATGACCTGGGCGTTCTCGGGAGCCGTGGCGGTGATGCGGGTGCCGTCGACGACGACGCGGCCGTCGGGCACCGTGCCGGTGGGCAGCACCACTTGGCCGCCGGTCAGTACCTGCGGGTGCGTTGTGGTTGATCGCGCAGTTCCCCGCGCCCCTGGGTCGGCTGCCATCAGGGCGTTACCTCCGTGTCGGTAGTTGCGAGGAGATCCCAGGCCAGGAGGCCGGCGCCGAGGCAACCGGCCGTGTCGCCCAGGGCCGCGGGAACGATCTGCGGCAGTTTCTGGAAGGTGACCCGGCGGCGGACGGCGTCCCGCAGGGGTGTGAACAAGGTTTCCCCCGCCTCCGCGAGGCCGCCACCGATGATCAGGGTGCGCGGGTCCAGCAGGGTGAGGGCGGTGACCAGGCCGTCCGCCAGGGCGTCCACCGCGTCCTGCCAGACCCGGACGGCGTTCGGGTCACCGGACGCGACGGCCTTCGCGCAGTCCGCGGCGTCCGCCTCGGGGTCACCGCAGGCCGCCGCCCACGCCTCGCTCACGGCCGCCGCGGAGGCGTACCGCTCCAGGCAGCCGATCTGCCCGCACGGACAGGGGCTGCCCTGCGGCCGTACGACGATGTGGCCGATCTCGCCCGCGAAGCCGTGCGCGCCGGCCTCCACCCGGCCCTCGATGCCGATCGCGCCCGCGATGCCGGTGCCGAGGGGGACGAACATGAAGCGGTCGGCGCCCTTGCCCGCGCCGATCCGGCCCTCCGCGAGGCCGCCGGTGCGCACGTCGTGGCCGAGGGCCACCGGGACGCCGAGTTTCGCGGACAGCCGGTCGCGCAGGGGGACGTCGCGCCAGCCGAGGTTGGCCGAGTAGGCGGCGATGCCCCGCTCGGCGTCGACGATGCCGGGGACGGCGACGCCGGCCGCGGCCGCGGGCTCGCCGAAGCGCTCGGTGCCGTACGCGCTGAGTTCGGCGGCGAAGTCGAGGATGGTCTCGACGACGGCGTCCGGCCCGCGCTCGCGCCCGGTCGCCCTGCGGGCCTGGTGCAGCAGCTCGCCGTCGGCCGCGACCAGAGCGGCCTTCATCCCGGTGCCGCCCACGTCGAGGGCGATGACATGTCTCACGGGGGACAGTGTGGCCCCAGGACCCGCGAGAGGTCTAGTCCACTCACGTGGTGTAGACCTATTGTGTCCATATATTGAACGGTCAGACAGCAGGGTTGGGGTCACAAGCAGTGCAGCGGCGCAGGACAGGAACGATCGCGGCAGTGTCCGCACTGGGCATGACGGCGGTCCTCGGCGGCTGCGGCGTCACCGGCGGATCGGGGGACGTCACCCTGAAGCTGATCGCCGCCGACTACGGCGACTCCGCCGCGAACAGCTCCCAGAAGTACTGGGACCACCTGGTCGAGGAGTACGAGAGCAAGCACCCCGACGTGAAGGTCGACGTCAGCGTCTACTCCTGGAACGACGTCGACCGCAAGGTCAAGGAAATGGTCGACGCCGGCCAGGAGCCCGACATGGCGCAGATCGGCGCGTACGCCGACTACGCCGACAAGGACCTGCTCTACACGGCGGACGACCTGCTCTCCATCACCGCGCAGGCCGACCTCGCCTCCCAGCTCGCCACCGCGGGCCAGGTGAAGGGCGTGCAGTACGGGATGCCGTTCGCCGCCTCCACCCGGCTGCTCTTCTACAACAAGACCCTCTTCAAGCAGGCCGGCATCACCCCGCCGAAGACCTGGGACGAGCTGGCCGACGACGCCAGGGCGCTCAAGGCGCAGGGCGTGAAGTACCCGTACGCGCTGCCGCTCGGCCCCGAGGAGGCGCAGGCCGAGACGATGCAGTGGCTGCTGAGCGGGGGCGGCGGTTACACCGACGACGTCGGCACCTACGGCATCGACTCCGCGAAGAACGTCGCCACCTTCGACTGGCTCAAGGACGACCTGGTCGACAAGGGCCTGACCGGTCCCGTCGCGCCCGGTCGGCTCAACCGGGCCGACGCCTTCGCCGCGTTCGCCAAGGGTGACGTCGGCATGCTCAACGGCCACCCCTCGCTGATGAAGATCGCCGCGAAGAAGGGGGTGAAGTACGGCATGGTGCCGATGCCCGGCGTGGACGGCGAGAGCCGGAACACCATGGGTGTCGCCGACTGGATGATGGCGTTCAAGAAGAACGGGCACGCCAAGCAGGTGGGTGACTTCCTCGACTTCGTCTACAGCACCAAGAACGTGCTGGCCTTCTCCCGCGAGTACGACCTGCTGCCTGTCACCACGTCCGCCTCCGAGGCCATGAGCAACGACAAGCGGGACGCCGATCTCAAGCCGTTCCTCGACCAGCTGCCGGTGTCCGAGCTCTACCCGGTCGGCAACACGTCCTGGGCCCAGGTCGCCGCGGTCGTGAAGAAGGAGATAGGCGAGGCCGTCGCCCCGAACGGCAGCCCCGCGGGGACCCTCGCGCAGATCCAGTCGACGGCGGCCATGGCGGAGAACGCGCAGTAGGCGTTGTCGGTGGCGGGGGCTACCGTGCGGGGCATGGAGCAAAAACAGCTGGGTGAGCGCGAGCGGGCCGTCCTGGCCCTGGAGCGCAGGGGGTTTCCGGGGCCGGGCGCGAAGGAGCGCGCCATACGTGAGGAGCTGGGCCTCGCCCCGGTCCGCTACTACCAGCTGCTCAACGCCCTCCTGGACGACACCAGGGCCCTCGCCCACGACCCGGTGACCGTGAACAGGCTGCGGCGGGTGAGGGAACAACGCCAGGCGGAACGCTGAGGGGGCCACTCGCCGTTAGGGTCGCCGTATGGGCACCCCTACGGATACGGACGCGACGCACTCCATGGACCCCCTGCCGACGCCTGCCACACAAGCGGGCCGCGAAGGACTCGCCGCACTCCTCGCGAACCCCGGGAAAGCCGTCGTCGGCCTCGACTTCGACGGCACCCTCGCCCCGATCGTGGCGGACCCCGAACAGGCCCGCGCGCACCCGGAAGCGGTGCCGGCGCTCGCCGCGCTCGCCCCGCGGATCGCCTCCGTCGCGGTGGTCACCGGCCGCCCGGCCGGGGTCGCCGTGCGCTATGGCGGCTTCGCGGGCGTGCCGGGCCTGGAGCACCTGCTCGTCCTCGGGCACTACGGCGCCGAGCGCTGGGACGCCGTCAGCGGTGAGGTCAGCGCCCCCGCCCCGCATCCCGGCGTCGCCGCCGTCCGGGCCGAACTGCCCGGCGTCCTCGACCGCGTCGGCGCCTGGCAGGGCACCTGGATCGAGGAGAAGGGGCGCGCCGTCGCGGTCCACACCCGCCGCGCCCAAGACCCCCAGGCCGCCTTCGAGGCGCTGCGCGCCCCCCTCACCGACCTCGCCCACCGCCACGGCCTGATCGTCGAACCCGGCCGCCTCGTCCTGGAACTCCGCCCACCGGGCATGGACAAGGGCGTGGCCCTACTCTCCTACGTCCACGAGATCGGCGCCTCGGCCGTCCTCTACGCCGGCGACGACCTCGGCGACCTCCCCGCCTTCGACGCGGTCGACACCCTCCGCACCGAGGGCGTCCCCGGCCTCCTGGTCTGCAGCGGCAGCGACGAGGTCATGCAACTACGCGACCGAGCGGACCTGGTGGTGAACGGCCCGGAGGGCGTCGTGGCGTTGCTACGCGGCCTCGCGGCTCAACTCGCCTGACCGGCGCCGCGCCGACCGCTGCCTGGGCCCGCTGGTGTGCGGCGACGAGCGAGGTCGCCGAGTTGCTGGAGCGTGCGGCCCCGCAGGAGTCGTCCGGCCGCCGCGCGGGCCGCGGCTCAGGTGGGCCGGCTGGTGTGCGCTTCCGGCCGGAGCAGGAAGCGCCGCGTGGCGGCAGCGCGGTCGTCTGCGTCGCCTGGCTGCGCGGCGACGGCGTCCCGGTCGTGGTGGTCGGGCCCGTGGGTGTCGTCCGGCCGCTGCGCGGGTGCCGCTTCGTAGGCCGGCGGTTCAACCGGCCTGGTTGGTCAGGGCGTTCAGCTGGTCCAGGAACCATTGCGCGGGCGGGAGGGCCGTTGCTGCTGCTGCCAGGCGCTTGGTGCGTTCTGCTCGTTCGGCTGCGGGCATGGTCAGGGCCTCGTGGAGGGCGTTCGCGGTTTCCGTGATGTCGTACGGGTTGACCGTGATCGCGTCCTCGGCCAGTTCCGCGTGGGCGCCTGCCTCGCGGGAGAGGACCAGGGCGCAGCCGTCGTCGGAGACGACGGGTACCTCCTTGGCGACGAGGTTCATGCCGTCCCGGATCGGGTTGACGAGGGCCACGTCGGCGAGGCGGTAGGCGGCGAGCGAGCGGGCGAAGTCGTCCTTGACGTGCAGCACGACCGGGGTCCAACCCGGGGTGCCGTAAGAGGAGTTGATCTCGTCCGCGAGCCGCTGCACCTCGGCCGTGTAGTCCCGGTAGACGGCGAGGTCCTGCCGGGAGGGGTAGGCGAAGGCCACGTGCACGACGCGTTCGCGCCACTCGGGGCGGGAGTCGAGCAGCTGACGGTACGCCAGCAGCCCGCGCACGATGTTCTTCGACAGCTCGGTGCGGTCGACCCGCACGATGGTGCGCCGGCCCTCCCCGATCTCGTCCCGCAGCGCCGCCATCCGCTCCGTCACGTCGTCCCGGTGCGCCCGCTCGCGCAGGAAGTCCGCGTCCGCACCGAGCCCGTGCACCCCGACCTCGGTGCCCCCGAGACCGTCCACGAACGCCGTACAGCAGGCCGTGAAGGCGTCCGCCCAGCGCCGGGTGAGGAAGCCGAGGCGGTCGGCGCCCAGCATCCCGCGCAGCACCTGCTGCGCGATGTCGTCGGGCAGCAGCCGGAAGTACTCGGCGGGTGCCCACGGCGTGTGCGAGAAGTGCCCGATCCTCAGGTCGGGGCGCAGCTCGCGGAGCATCCCCGGCACCAGGCAGAGGTGGTAGTCCTGCACCAGCACGGCCGCGCCCGGCCCCGCCTCCTCGGCGAGCGCCTCGGCGAAGGCCCGGTTGTAGGTCTCGTACGACGCCCACTGCCGCCGGAACTCCGCGTCGAAGACTGGCTCCAGCGGGGTCTGGTACAGCAGGTGGTGGACGAACCACAGCACCGAGTTCGCGATGCCGTTGTAGGCGTCCGCGTGCACGTCGGCCGGGATGTCCAGCATCCGCACGCCGTCCTCGCCGATCCCGCGCCGCACCGCCTCCCGGTCGCCGTCGGACAGCGCCGAGCACACCCACAGCGCACCCGCGTCCGGCCCGATCGCGGACAGGCCGGAGACCAGCCCCCCGCCGCCGCGCTTGGCGGCCAGCGAGCCGTCGTCCTGCACCTCGTACGAGACCGGTCCGCGATTGGACGCGACCAGCACCTGATGAGCAGCGCCGTGCGTGGAAGCCATAAGCCTCAACCTAGCCCGACCCGGAAACGCTCAAACGTTTGGTGGCCCCTCGTGGGTGGGCCGTATACGGCGCGTCGCCGCGCTCGGGCGATGCTCAGGCGACCTTGCGCTCGGCGTACTCGGCGATCTCCGCCATGGGCGGCCGTTCCTCGGTGTCCACCGCGTAGGTGCGCGGCTCGAAGCCGTCCTCGCCCCGCTCGAACTGGGTCAGCGACGGCCGTACGAGATGTCCGCGGGCCAGCCTCAGCTGCGCCGTGCGGTAGATCGCGGCGGCCATCCGGCCCAGCGCCTGTCCGTCCTGGTGGCGGTGCTTGCGCACGCCGACGTCCACCTGGGCGAGCCCGCCGAGGCCCACCAGGTGCAGGGCGTCGACCAGCATGCCCAGCTCGACGCCGTAGCCGACCGGGAAGGGCAGCTGTTCCAGCAGGCCGCGGCGGGCCGCGTACTCACCGCCGAGCGGCTGCACGAAGCCGGCCAGCTGCGGCCAGTGCATGTTCAGCAGCGGGCGCGCCATCAGCTCGGTGACCCGGCCGCCCTGCCCCGCCGCCCCGCCGAGCGGGCGGTCGTACATGCCCTTGACCAGGTCGATCCCGGGGTCGGTGAGCAGCGGACCGACGATCCCGGAGACGAAGCCGGAGGAGAACTCCTTCAGGTCCGCGTCGACGAAGCAGACGATGTCGCCGGATGTCACGAGCAGCGAGCGCCACAGCACCTCGCCCTTGCCGGGCACGGCCGGGATGCGCGGCAGGATCGTGTCCCGGTGCACCACTCGCGCGCCCGCCTCGGCGGCCACCTTCGAGGTGCCGTCGGTGGAGCCCGAGTCGACGACGACGATCTCGTCGACCAGCGGAACCTGCTCCATGAGGTCGCGGCGGACGGCCGCGACGATGTCGCCGACCGTCTCCTCCTCGTCGAGCGCGGGCAGGACGACGGAGACCGACTGACCCGTACGCTGCTTGGCGGCCAGGATCCGGTGGAGCGGGCGGTCGGCAGCGGACCAGGAGCGGGTGTGCAGCCAGCGCTCGACTTCTTCCAGCACGGTCGACGGCTCCTCACGGTTGTCTCGCGTTACGGACGGCTCTCTCAACTGTCGGGGCCGTCGGTTACAGTCTTGAACAACGCGGATGACCATCCCATGTCCGGGGTCGCCGCGATCACAATCGAATACAGCTCATCCAGAGGGGCAGAGGGAAACGGCCCGTTGAAGCCCCGGCAACCCTCCAGCCGGTACTCGTCGATCAGTGCTGATCATCCGCGAGGCTCCCCGGCTAGGGAAGGTGCCAAATCCGTCTCACGGCGAGATGCGTCGTGAGGAAGATGAGGAGAAAGGGCCTCGCCTCCATGGCTGTGCAGACTGCTGCAAGCACCACCGACTCCACGACCGTCGACCTCGGCTCCGCCGCCGCCCTGAGCTGCCGCGAGTGCGGGCACCGCGTACCGCTCGGACCGGTCTTCGCGTGCGAGGAGTGTTTCGGCCCGCTCGAGATCGCCTACGACTTCTCCGCCTACGAGCCCGAGGACCTGCGCAAGCGCATCGAGGCGGGCCCCGCGAACATCTGGCGCTACGCACCCCTGCTGCCGGTCCCCGCCGACGTGGCGGACAAGCCGAACATCAACCCCGGCTGGACCAAGCTCGTCAAGGCCGACAACCTCGCCCGCGAGCTGGGCGTGACCGGCGGTCTGTACGTCAAGGACGACTCCGGCAACCCGACGCACTCCTTCAAGGACCGCGTCGTCGCGCAGGCCCTGGAGGCGGCGCGCGTCTTCGGCTTCACCACCCTCTCGTGCTCCTCCACCGGCAACCTCGCCGGCGCGGTGGGCGCCGCCGCGGCCCGCGCCGGCTTCCGCTCCTGCGTGTTCATCCCGCACGACCTGGAGCAGGGCAAGGTCGTCATGGCCGCGATCTACGGCGGCGAACTCGTCGGCATCGAGGGCAACTACGACGACGTGAACCGCTTCTGCTCCGAGCTGATCGGCGACCCGGCCGGCGAGGGCTGGGGCTTCGTCAACGTCAACCTGCGGCCGTACTACGCCGAGGGGTCCAAGACGCTGGCGTACGAGATCTGCGAGCAGCTCGGCTGGAAGCTGCCCGACCAGCTGGTCATCCCGATCGCCTCGGGCTCGCAGCTCACGAAGATCGACAAGGGGCTGCAGGAGCTGATCAAGATCGGGCTCGTCGAGGACAAGCCGTACAAGATCTTCGGCGCCCAGGCCGAGGGGTGCAGCCCGGTCTCCGTCGCGTACAAGGCGGGGCACGACGTCGTCCGGCCGCAGAAGCCGAACACCATCGCGAAGTCGCTGGCGATCGGGAACCCGGCGGACGGGCCGTATGTGCTGGACATCGCCCGGCGCACCGGGGGTGCGGTGGAGGACGTGAACGACGAGCAGGTCGTGGATGCGATCAAGTTGCTCGCGCGGACCGAGGGGATCTTTGCCGAGACGGCGGGGGGTGTGACCGTCGGCGTGACGAAGAAGCTGCTTGAGAACGGGGTGCTTGATCCGAGCCTGACCACTGTGGTGCTCAACACCGGGGATGGGTTGAAGACGCTTGACGCGGTTGCCGGGACTGGGTTGACGGCGACCATTCGCCCCAATCTTGAGTCGTTCCGTGAGGCTGGGCTGGCGTAAAGCGGCTCGTCTCTCGTCTGCGGGCCGGTGGGGGCTGGTCGCGCCCGCGCGGCGGTAGCCGCAAATCCAACACAGCCCCGCGCCCCTGAGGGGCACACACCTGACCGGAGGTTCATCGTGAGCGTTAGCGTTCGTATCCCTACCATCCTGCGTACCTACACCGGCGGGCAGGCCGAGGTGGCTGCTGAAGGGGCGACCCTGGCCGAGGTCATCGCCGATCTGGAGAAGAACCATGCGGGGATCGCTGCCCGTGTGCTGGACGATCAGGGCAAGCTGCGGCGCTTCGTGAACGTGTATGTGAACGACGACGACGTGCGCTTCGAGCAGGGCCTGGAGACGGCGACCCCGGACGGTGCGGGTGTCTCGATCATCCCGGCCGTCGCCGGCGGCTGACGGAACAGGTCGAACGCCCCGATTATTACCGTGGGTAACGTCGGTCACGAAGAGTTCATGCAATTGCCCCCTCCGTGAGAGAAGCGGAGGGGGCAATTCTGCATGGTTGAGCACGGTACAGTTGGGGAACCGGCCCGGATCTGCTCGCCGAATGCATACGAGTTCTGGCTTCTCGGGCAACGAGAAGCGGCCAAAGTGTGCAGGTTTTTTGCGTCTTATGCTCCTTTTATGGGGCCCGACTTGCCCTGAATTCGGGGGAATTCTCAGTAAATTCCCGACCGGTCGTGCCCGGAATTCTCGTCCGATTGACCTGTTGCAGACGGCAGTTGGGCAGATACATTCAGCCGCGGTCGACGCGTTCCGGCGCACGCCCCCAACCGTGGGGGGTGAGGTCTGACCCGGATCCGCGAAGTGTGGATCCGTGCAAGGGCCAGTAATAGGGGAGTTAGGCATGGCTCAGGGCACCGTCAAGTGGTTCAACGCGGAGAAGGGGTACGGCTTCATCGCGGTCGACGGTGGTGCGGATGTTTTCGTCCACTACAGCGCGATTCAGATGGACGGATACCGCACCCTGGAAGAGGGTCAGCGGGTCGATTTCGAGATCTCGCAGGGCCAGAAGGGGCCGCAGGCGGACATGGTCCGACTGGCGGCCGGCTGAAGCACGCGCCGGGTCAATCGCAGCGACGTTCTTCCGTTCTTTGATCGAAGGGTCCGCGCCCTGGGGTGCGGGCCCTTCGGCATGTCGGGGGTCCGTGCCGTGGCGGTGCCCGCCTGCGGGCCCTGACCTCTGAGAGCCGCTTGCGCCCGCCCGTCGCCCGACCACCACCCCTCAACGAGCCCGCTCCGCGGGCGCACCTTGCACTCTCATGGGGCGAGTGCTAATCATTGGCGTTAGCACTCTGAAGGTGAGAGTGACAAAGAAGGACCGGGTCGGTGAGGCCCGCAGGCCGGGTGGGGCAAGGAACCACGAGGCAGGCGTGCCGTCCGTCGCGGGCGCGGGCGCGGTCCGAAGGAATCACCCCCAGTCCTGGAGGGACCACTTCACATGGCCAAGATCATCGCGTTCGACGAGGAGGCGCGGCGCGGCCTCGAGCGCGGCATGAACCAGCTCGCGGACGCCGTGAAGGTGACGCTCGGCCCCAAGGGCCGCAACGTCGTCCTCGAGAAGAAGTGGGGCGCCCCCACGATCACCAACGATGGTGTCTCCATCGCCAAGGAGATCGAGCTCGAGGACCCGTACGAGAAGATCGGCGCCGAGCTGGTCAAGGAAGTCGCCAAGAAGACGGACGACGTCGCCGGTGACGGTACGACCACCGCGACCGTTCTCGCCCAGGCCCTGGTCAAGGAGGGCCTGCGCAACGTAGCCGCCGGCGCCAACCCGATGGCCCTCAAGCGCGGTATCGAGAAGGCCGTCGAGGCCGTCTCCGGTGCCCTGCTCGAGCAGGCCAAGGACGTGGAGACCAAGGAGCAGATCGCCTCCACGGCCTCCATCTCCGCCGCCGACACCCAGATCGGCGAGCTCATCGCCGAGGCCATGGACAAGGTCGGCAAGGAAGGCGTCATCACCGTCGAGGAGTCCCAGACCTTCGGTCTGGAGCTGGAGCTCACCGAGGGTATGCGCTTCGACAAGGGCTACATCTCGGCGTACTTCGCCACCGACATGGAGCGGATGGAGGCGTCGCTCGACGACCCGTACATCCTGATCGCCAACTCCAAGATCGGCTCCGTCAAGGACCTGCTCCCGCTCCTGGAGAAGGTCATGCAGTCGGGCAAGCCGCTGCTGATCATCGCCGAGGACGTCGAGGGCGAGGCCCTGTCGACCCTGGTCGTCAACAAGATCCGCGGCACCTTCAAGTCCGTCGCGGTCAAGGCCCCGGGCTTCGGCGACCGCCGCAAGGCGATGCTGAACGACATCGCCATCCTCACCGGCGGCGAGGTCATCTCCGAGGAGGTCGGTCTCAAGCTGGAGAACACGACCCTCGACCTGCTGGGCCGCGCCCGCAAGGTGGTCATCACCAAGGACGAGACCACCATCGTCGACGGCGCCGGCTCCACGGAGCAGGTCCAGGGCCGCGTGAACCAGATCCGCGCCGAGATCGAGAACAGCGACTCGGACTACGACCGCGAGAAGCTGCAGGAGCGCCTGGCGAAGCTCGCCGGCGGTGTCGCGGTCATCAAGGCCGGTGCCGCCACCGAGGTGGAGCTCAAGGAGCGCAAGCACCGCATCGAGGACGCCGTCCGCAACGCGAAGGCGGCCGTCGAGGAGGGCATCGTCGCCGGTGGTGGCGTGGCCCTGCTGCAGGCCTCCCAGGTCTTCGAGAAGCTGGAGCTCGAGGGTGACGAGGCGACCGGCGCCCAGGCCGTGAAGCTCGCGCTCGAGGCCCCGCTGAAGCAGATCGCCGTCAACGCCGGCCTCGAGGGCGGTGTCGTGGTGGAGAAGGTGCGCAACCTGACCCCGGGCCACGGCCTGAACGCCGCGACCGGCGAGTACGTCGACCTGGTCAAGGAAGGCATCATCGACCCGGCGAAGGTCACGCGCTCTGCCCTGCAGAACGCCGCCTCCATCGCCGCGCTCTTCCTGACCACCGAGGCCGTCATCGCCGACAAGCCGGAGAAGGCCGCCGCGCCCGCCGGTGGCGGTATGCCGGGTGGTGACATGGACTTCTGATCGACCCCGGTCGATCCGCGTCCTTACCGAGGGCGGCACTTCCTGCCAGGCGCAGGGGGTGCCGCCCTCGGGTGTGTCCGGGGGTGTGCCGGGGTGTGTGTCCGGGGTCATGGCGAAGGGCCATGGAGAAGTTGGTTCAGAGGGTGCAACAATGCATACGCACATACCATCCGGTTAGTCGCAGCACCCCGAGGAGCCCCCGCGTGACCGTCACCGAGTCCCCCACCTCCCGAGTGGCCCAGATCCTGTCCCGTCCGATCTCGCTGGGCGGTCTGACCGTCCCCAACCGGATCGTGATGGCGCCGATGACGCGCATGTTCTCCCCGGGCGGCATCCCCGGCGAGGACGTGCGCTCCTACTACGCGCGCCGCGCCGCCGCCGGCGTCGGGCTGATCGTCACCGAGGGCACCTACGTCGGCCACGACTCCGCCGGGCAGAGCGACCGCGTCCCGCGCTTCCACGGCGAGGAGCAGCTGGCGGGCTGGGCGAAGGTGGCCGAGGACGTGCACGCGGCCGGCGGCACGATCGTCCCGCAGCTGTGGCACATCGGCATGGTCCGCAAGCAGGGCGAGCCGCCCTTCGCGGACGCCCCCGCCGTCGGACCCTCCGGCCTGGTGACCGCGGGCGCGGAGCAGACCGGCAAGGCGATGACCCAGCAGGACGTGGACGACGTCGTCAACGCGTTCGCCGAGGCCGCGGCGGCCGCCGAGCGCATCGGCTTCGACGGCGTGGAGATCCACGGTGCCCACGGCTACCTCCTCGACCAGTTCCTGTGGGAGGGCACCAACCGCCGCAGCGACGCCTACGGCGGCGACCCGGTGGCCCGCGCCCAGTTCGCGGCCGAGATCGTCGCCGCGGTCCGCGCGGTCGTCTCCCCGGACTTCCCGGTCCTCTTCCGCTACTCGCAGTGGAAGCAGCAGGACTACACCGCACGGCTCGCCGAGACCCCGCAGGAGCTGGAGGCGATCCTCGCGCCGCTGGCCGCCGCCGGCGTCGACGCCTTCCACGCCTCCACCCGCCGCTACTGGCTGCCGGAGTTCGACGGTTCGGACCTGAACCTGGCGGGCTGGACGAAGAAGCTCACCGGCAAGCCGGTCATCACCGTCGGCTCGGTCGGCCTCGACGGTGACTTCATCAAGGGCTTCCAGGGCGAAGGGGCCCCGGTCAAGGGCATCGACGACCTGCTCGACCGCATGGAGGCCGAGGAGTTCGACATGGTCGCGGTCGGCCGGGCGCTGCTGCAGGACCCCGAGTGGGCCGCGAAGGTCCTCGGCGGGCGCTTCTCGGACCTGAAGCCCTACGACGCGGCCGCGCTGCGCTCGCTGAGCTGAGCCGGGGCCTGTGCGGGGCGTCGGCCACCTGACACTCTGGTTGGGAACGTCAACTCCGGCTAGCGTGCGGGAGCATGAGGATTCTGCACCTCTCCGACACCCATGTCGAACGTACCGACGCCCCCAACAGGCACGGCGTCAACCCGACCGCATCACTGCGCCTCATGCTCGACAGCCTCCGCCACCAGCGGGACGTCGACGCGATCGTCGTCACCGGTGACATCGCCAACGACGGGGCCGTGGAGGCGTACACGACCGTACGGGAGCTGCTGAGAGAGTTCGCGCTGCCGCTGGACGTGCCGGTGTTCTGTACGACCGGGAACCACGACGAGCGTGAGGCCTTCGGCAAGGTGCTGGGCAGCGGCCATCTGACGGCCGACGGCAGCGAGCGGGCCGAGACGGTGCTGGAGTCCGCGGACGGGGAGCGGGCCGCGGTGAGCACCGTGGACGGGTGGCGCATCGTCACGCTGGACTCGCTGGTGCCCGGCAAGGTGCACGGCTGGCTCGGCGCCGAGCAACTGGCCTGGCTGCGCGGGGTGCTGGCCACACCCGCGGCCAGGGGGACCGTGCTCGCCCTCCACCATCCGCCGATCGCCCTGGACGTCGAGACGCAGCGCGTCTTCGGCCTGCGCAATCCGTCGGCCCTGGCGGAGGCCGTGCGGGGCACCGATGTACGGGTGGTCCTCACCGGCCACTTCCATCTGCAGCTCTTCGGCCTGCTGGAGGCGGTGCCGGTGTGGGTCACCCCGGGTGTGGTCAACCGCATCGACCTGACGGCGCCGCCCGGCACGGAGCGGGCGGTGCGCGGGGCGTCGGCCTCGCTGGTGGAGCTGGGCGACGGCTCGGCGGGACCGATGTTCCACACCCTGCATGCACGCGACCCGCGGGCGCACGAGACGGTGTACGAGATCGACGAGGAGCAGACACGGGCGCTGATCCAACGGTTCGGTTAGTTGGATCGGCCGCCCGCCCATGAGGAGTTGAGGATGACGACCACTGTCGTGCGCACCACCGCCGGTTCGGTGCGGGGGCGCGCGGAGGACGGGCTGACCGTGTTCCGCGGGATACCGTTCGCCGAACCGCCCGTCGGCGAGGCCCGGTTCCAGGCGCCCCGCCCGGTGCGGTCCTGGGAGGGAACCCGGGAGGCGTACGCCTTCGGACCGCCGCCCCCGCAGGAGACCGGCATCCAGGGCCGCCGGGGCGTGCTGAACGCCCCCGACGGCGACGACTGGCTCACCGTCAACGTCTGGACGCCCGAGGCCGATCCGGCCGCCCTGCGTCCGGTGATGGTGTGGATCTACGGCGGGGCGTACCGGATCGGGCACGCGGGCAGCCCCGGGTACGACGCGCAGCGCATCGCACGCGACGGTGACGTGGTCGTCGTGACGCTCAACTACCGTGTGGGGACCGAGGGGTTCGCACGGATCGACGGGGCGCCCGCCAACCGCGGCCTGCTGGACCAGGTGGCGGCCCTGCGGTGGGTGCAGGAGAACATCGCGGCGTTCGGCGGCGATCCCGGGCAGGTCATCGTCTTCGGCGAGTCCGCCGGTGCGGGGTCGGTCGCGGCACTGCTGGCCATGCCGAGCGCACGCGGGCTCTTCCGGCGGGCGATCGCCCAGAGCGTGCCCGGGACCTACTTCTCCGACGAACTGGCCCGCGACATCGCGTCCGCCCTCGCCGAGGAGACGGGGCTGCGCCCGACCGCGGCGGACCTCGCCACCGTCGAGCCCCGTCGGCTGACCGACGCGGGTGAGGCGCTGAGCGCCAGGATGGCGACGTACGAGGACCGGTGGGGCCGCGTGGCGCCCACCACCACGCCCTTCTCGCCCGTGGTGGACGGCGAGGTGCTGCCGACCACTCCCTGGCAGGCGCTGAAGGCGGGCGCGGGACGGGACGTGGACCTCCTCGTCGGCCACAACCGCGACGAGTTCCGGCTGTTCCTCTTCATCGGCGGGCTGCTGGACCGGATCGGCGACGAGCAGGCGGCCTGGGCGCTGCGGACGTTCGGGCCGGGACCGGACGGGGAGCGGGCGTACCGCGCGGCCTTCCCCGGGGCCACGCCGGGCGCACTCTTCGAACGCGTCCAGACCGACTGGCTGTTCAACATGCCCACCCTGCACCTGGCCGAGGCACAGCTCACGGGTGGGGGCCGCGCCCACGTCTACGAGCTGACCTGGCCGGCCCCCGGCAGCGGGGGCGCCCTCGGCGCCTGCCACGGACTGGACATCCCGCTGCTCTTCGGCACGTTCGAGGCGGACCTCGGGAATCTGCTCTTCGCACAGAGCGGGGTGCCCGCGGAGGCGAAGGAGTTGTCGGCGCGCTTCCGCCAGTCGTGGACCAGTTTCGCCCGGAGCGGAGACCCCGGCTGGCCGGCCTACGACACGACGGAACGCCTCGTGCAGGTCCTGGACGCCAAGTCCGAGGTCAGGGCCTATCCGGAGGAGGCGTCGCGGCAGCTGTGGGAGGGGTACGAGTTCGCCGAGCTGCCCCTGCTGAAGTGACGTAGGTGGTACGGGAGTTACAGGTTGCCCAGCGGCTCGATGTCGACCTTCACCGGGGTGCCCCACACCCGCAGCACCTCGTAGTCGGTGAACTCGTGCACCAGGCGGTACGCCATCGCGGGGCGCGGGCCGCGGCGCTGGGCGTTCAGATACAGCTCGGCCTCGCGCCGGTCCCGCCGTGGCGTCCCGCACAGCTGCCACGCCTGGCCGTTCCACGACTCCGGCAGCCAGCGCTGCTGCGGCTGCGGACGCTCGGCACTGACGCCGTAGCGGGACGGCACGGTCTCGGTGGCGTGCGGGGGGACGGGGCCGCCGTTGTACTCCAGCCGGCGCGCCGCCCTGCGCCTGGTCTCGCAGAGCAGGCACAGGTCGTGCGCGTTCTCGTCCACCGGGCCGTTCGGATGCTCCGGGCACCGCGTCGCCGGGGCGGCACCCGTCACACTCTCGTCCAGCAACTCCAGGGCCCGGCGCAGATCCGCCTTGACCTCATGCAGCTTGCCGTCCGGCGTATCCCCGGTGAGCGCTTCGCCGTGCTCCCCGAGCAGCCGGAGAGCACGGCCCAGAGCGGTGAGCTGGGCGTGGTTCATGGGTATCAGTGTGCGGGGTTCTTCAAGCCTTTGACGAACGCGGCCCACGTTTCCGGGAGGAACGTGAGCACTGGGCCTTGGGGGGTCTTGGAGTCCCGGACGGGTACGAGGGTGGGGTGGTCGTCGGCAATTTCCAGGCATTCGTTACCGCCGCCGCCGCTGTACGTCGACTTGCGCCAGCGGGCGACCTCCAGGCAATTGCCGCCACTGCCGCCGCTGTAGCTCGACTTGTACCAGGTGGGTTCAGGGATGCTCCTCATGGGCGTAATCCTGCGCCACCGATTCGATCAGGGCTAGGGACTTCTGCGGCGAGAGGGCGACAGCGCTGAGGAGTTCGAACGTGAACCGCAGTCGGGCGACGGTGGCCGGGTCGTCCTCCAGCCTTCCTGTGCCGGGTCCTTCGAAGTAGACCAGCGCAGGGGCGTCCTCGAAGTCCATCAGCCGCAGCGAGCCCGACATCGCGTTGTGCGCCCCGGCGTTGAAGGGCAGCACCTGCACGATGACCCGACCCTTGCGGGCCAGGCTCGCGACGTGCCGCAAGGCTTCCGCCATCACCGTCCGGCCGCCCGTCTCCCGGCGCAGCGCAGCCTCGTCGAGTACCGCCCACAGCAACGGCTTTGCAGGATCGTCCAGCAAGCGGGTCCGTACGATCCTGCCGTCCACCCACTCGTCGATGGTCTCCTCAGTCGCTGTGGGGTCGTAGGCGCGGTTCACGGCCCGTGCGTACGCGGGCGTCTGGAGCAGTCCGGGGATCAGCATCGGGGCGTACTGGCGAATCGCCGTCGCCGTCACCTCCGCTTCCGCCGCCTCGGCGAAGTGCTCCGGGTACCGGGACTTCGCCGCCGCCCTGCAGTTCCGCAGGAAAAAGTCCTCCGTACCCAGCACCTCGTCCAACAACCGCGCATACTCCGGCTGCATCCGACGCGTCCCCGCCTCCAACTGCCCTACGAACGACCCGCTCACGAACAGCCGTAACCCCAACTCCTCCTGGCTGAGCCCGGCCTTCTCGCGCGCGTGGCGCAGCTCCGCGCCGAGGAGGGCGCGCGGCGATGACGACGGGTCGAGGTCCTTCGGTCCCGGCATGGGCAACTCCCTGTTCGACAAACGCGGTTGTTGTGTCCTCCCGTATGGCCAGGTTAGAGCCCGCTTGAACACTCTGTGTGGTGAATCAGCAACTCACCGTGGAGGTACGTGCGCGTGCGACCGACCGAAGAAGTAGTCGAGACCCTGCGAAGCGCCCTCGTGGGCGTCGGCGTCGTCCTGCCCTCCCTCGGCGTCGACCCCGTCACCGGCGCGAGCGACGAGCCGTTCGCTCTGGTCGACCTCGGCCGCTGCAACACCCGCACCGCCGAGCGGCTGGCGTCGGTGCTGCGCGGGGAGCGCCCGCCGGTCGGTGCGCATGCCGTGGACGTACGGGACGGGCGGGTCGGGGAGGTGATGGGGCATGTCGGCGGGCGGGTCCAGCTGCGGCCGGTGGCCGGTGGGCGCGAGTGGGACTGCCCGCCGGAGTCCGCCGAGACCGCGTCCCCGGAGGAGGTGATGCGGGCGCGGGTGCGCAAGGCCAACAGCCAGTGGCGGCTGCCGTGTTGAGGTCCGTCAGCCGGACGCAGCGGCCAGTGCCGCCCGCAGATGGCCGTCGGAGTCCTCAAGGAGACGCGCCGCCGTGGGGCCGTCGACGTCGGCGAGGATGGCCAGGATGGCGTTCTTCACCTCGCCGTCGGTGGCCGCGAGGGCGCGCTCGATCTCGTCGTCGGACGCTCCCGTGGCGAGGGCGACGATGCGGCGGGAGCGGGCGCGCAGCTTCTCGTTGGAGGCGCGTACGTCGACCATGAGGTTCCCGTACGTCTTGCCGAGCCGGATCATCGTGATCGTCGAGAGCATGTTGAGCACGAGCTTCTGCGCCGTGCCCGCCTTGAGGCGGGTGGAACCGGTCAGCAGCTCGGGCCCGACGACGACCTCGATGCCGTGCTCGGCAGCCGCGGCGAGCGCGCTGTCGGCGTTGCAGGCCAGGCCCACGGTCAGCGCGCCCCGCGCACGGGCGTGCTGGACGGCGGCGATGGCGTACGGCGTGCGGCCCGAGGCGGAAATGCCGACGACGGTGTCGGCGGCGATCAGGCGCAGCCCGTCGAGGTCGTCCCGGGCGAGCTGGGCGGAGTCCTCGGCGCCCTCGACGGAGGTGACCATGGCGTCGGGGCCGCCCGCGATCAGACCCACGACCTGGTCGGGGTCGGTGTTGAAGGTCGGCGGGCACTCGGAGGCGTCCAGGACGCCGAGCCGGCCCGCGGTCCCGGCACCGGCGTAGATCAGCCGCCCGCCGCGCGCCATGCGCTCCGCCACGGCGTCGATGGCGGCGGCGATCTCGGGCAGCCGCTCGGCGACAGCCGTGGGCACGGTGGTGTCCTCGCCGTTCATCAGCCGCGCGATCTCCAGCGTGGGGAGCCGGTCGATCTCGGCGAGGTCGGCACGGAAGGCCTCGGTGGTCAGGGTTTCCAACTCGGCGCGCAGTTGACGGGGGTTGGAGGTGGAGGTCATGAGGGCGTGACTCTTTCGACGTACGGTTCGGTGAGGGTGCTGCCCTGTTCTTCCCGGGGGAGGGGGGCTACCGCCGGTGCCGGTGCGCCAGCGCCTCGTAGGACGCGGCGAGCGCGGGCCCCGCCGTCTCGTACGTCCGCTGCGCCACCCCCACGAACAGACAGTCCACGACGAGGAGCTGGCTGGTCCGGGACGACATCGCCGCGGGCCGCAGTTCGCTCTCCCGGGCGACGGACGTCGTCAGCACATGATCGGCGTACTGGGCGACCGGCCCGTCCGGCCGGCCCGTGATCGCCACCGTCGTCGCCCCGTGCTCGAAGGCGACGCGCAGCGGCTCGATGACGTCCCCGGTCGACCCGGAATGGGTGATCGCGATGGCGACGTCGCCGCCGCGCAGCTGCACGGCGTTGGTCACGGCCAGGTGCGGGTCGCCGTGCGCGTGGGCTATCAGCCCGATCCGCAGCAGCTTCTGGGCCAGGTCCTGGGCGACCAGACCGGACGCCCCGACGCCGTACACATCGATCCGCCGTGCCCCGGCCGCCGCGCTCACCGCGGCCCCCAGCTGCACCGTGTCGAGCCCGGCCGCCGTGTCCGCGAGGGTCTGCTGCTCGTCGTAGGCGAGCTTCGCCACCACGTCCGCGATCGGGTCGTCGACCGCTATGTCGGTGGTGATGGCGGGCGCGCGGCCGGACTGCTGCTGGGCGGCGAGGCCGGCGAGGGCCAGGCGCAGATCGCGGTAGCCGGGGTAGCCCAGCAGCCGGGCCGTCCGGACGACCGTCGCCTCGCTGGTGCCGGTGAGCTCGGCGAGGCCGGTGACCGTGAGGGCCGCGCAGCCGGCCGGGTCGCCCGCCACGGCCTCGGCGACGCGCTGCATGGAGCGGGTCATGGACGGGGCGAGGGTGCGCACCTTCGCGGCGAGGGCGGCCGGTGCGGGAGGCGCCGGAGCGGCCGCGGCCGGCATGCCCGCGCTCCCGTTGGCGAAAATTTCCTTCACTTCCTGGGTCACATATGAAAGATATTTTCGTCCCGGTGTCGGGTCAAGAGTGCGCACAATAGGGGCATGCACCCCATCAGCCCCCTGGAGCAGACGTTGCACGCGGCGCGCGCCCTCGTGCTCGCGGACCTGGCCGCCGGCGAGGTCACCGCGGCGGACGTGGTCTCGATGGTCGAGGAGTCCGTCGTCCAGCGGCGCTGGTGGGTCGAGCAGTGGCCGGAGGGCGCGGAGTACGTGGCGGGGCTGGTCGCGCAGGACGTCCAGGACGCGCTGCTGGAGGCGTACGGCCGCTGGCCGCTGTGCCCGGTCTGCGGCGGGGGCGATCCGCACGCCCTGGAGGTGGAGCCCGAACTGGGCCCCGATCCGCACTGGGTCTGCCACAAGGCGGGCGTGAAGGTCGCGCCGCTGGGGGCGCTCGGCGGGGCCATGGGCAAAGAGACGTCGTCATGACCGTCTACATCGACCCGCCCACCTGGCCCGGCCACGGCCGGATGTGGTCCCACCTGGTCAGCGACATCTCCTACGACGAACTGCACCAGTTCGCCGAGAAACTGGGCGTCCCCCGACGCGCCTTCGAACGCGACCACTACGACGTCCCCTCGCACCGCTACGCGGACGCCGTGCGCGCCGGCGCGGTCGAGGTCAGCAGCCGCGACGTGGTGCGCCTGCTGACGGGGGCGGGGCTGCGACGGCCCAAGGGGCGGCTCTAGTCGGCCGGGCGGGGAAGTTCGTAGGCGAGCCCCTCCTCGTCCTCGCCCACCCGCCGGAAGCCCGCGCGGGTGACCACCGCCTGGGAGGGGAGGTTGTCGCGCTCTATGGTCGCGACGAGGGTGTGGACGTCGTCGCGGGCGAAGGCCCAGTCGGACAGGGCGCGCAGCGCCTCGGTGGCGTAGCCGTGGCCGCGGGCGCCCTCGGCGAGGTCGTAGCCGATCTCGGCCCGGCCGTCCTCGTCCGGGACGCCGTGGAAGCCCATGCCGCCGACCGCGCGGCCGTCCTCGCGCCGCACCAGCGCGAACACGCCGAACTCCGGCCGGTGCACGCCCCCTTCGTACGCCTTCAGCATGAAGCCCGCGGCCTCGCGGGTGCCCTCGAAGGGGCCGCCCTCGATCCACTCGAAGCCGCCGTCGCCACCCATGCCCAAATCGTGCGCGGACGCGGGCGTGATGCCCTGCAGAGTGAGGCGTTCCGTCGCGATGACGAGGTTGTTGTTCCAGCGCCACTCGGTGACCGGGGCGCGGCCGGGCAGGTCGCCGCGGCCGGTGGCCCACAGGAAGGTGCGCCAGTGGTCGGGGCCCGGCTGCACGTGCGGGAAAATATGGGTGAGGACGAACTCCGGGAGGGCGGCGGGCGGTTCGTACGCGAGGCCCAGGCCCTCGGCGATGTCGTGCGTGTGGGCGAGGACCTCGGCGATGCCCATCGCGGCGAAGCCCTCGCGGTTCGCGCTGCGGAACGGGTACGGGTGGAAGGCCCGCACCTCGCGGGGGGTGGTGCGGATGGTGGCGGCGAACAGCGCGCCGGTGCTCTCGATCACCTGCAGCAGGCCCGCGTTGTCGGTGCCCTCGTCGAGGGTGATCTCGAAGGGGACGTAGGCGTCCTGGGCGCGTCCGGCGAGGTTCGCGGCGTACGCGATGAGGTCCTCGGCGATGTGGAACGCCGTCGTGTGGCAGCTCCACTCCAGCCGGCCGGCCCGCACCGCCTCCCAGTCCCGGTCCACCGCCGTCCGCAGCACGGCCACACAGCCGTCGACGGCTTCCTGCACCCTGGTCCCACCCCATGCACGCATACGCCGCAGACTAGGACGCCGGGTCCTCGGGAAGCGACAGGATTTCGAGCTCCGAGGCGATGTTCCAGCGCGCCGTCGCCTCCCACTCCGTCTGTCCGTACGGCGTCCTGAACAGCCGTGGAAGATCGAGGAGCCGGCGCAGGATCGCGGCGCGGCCGGTGCGGAAGGCGTCGTTCGGCACGAAGTGGTACTCCTCGCGGACGGCGGCCGTGTACGCGGCGTAGGCCGACGGGGACGCGGCGAGGATCGCGAGGTCGGCGTCGCACAGGACCTGGCCGTCGCGGTCGTCGTCGGCCGGGTCGTGGGTGACGGTGAGCCGGACCAGACGGGCCACCTCGGCCGTCTTCTCCGCGGACACCCCCGCCTCGGGCAGCGCGCGTTCGGCCAGCCGGGCCGAGCGTTCCTCGTTCTCGGAGCGCTCGGGCAGATAGACCGCGTCGTGGAACCAGGCCGCGAGCCGTACGACGTCCGGGTCGGCCGCGTACTTCTCCAGCACGTCGACGTGGTCCAGGACCGCCGTGAGGTGCGTGAGCGTGTGGTAGTGCCGCTGGGGTTCCTGCCAGCGGGCCAGCAGATTGTCGGCGTACGGCACCGGATCGGGGGCGGCGCTTCCGGGACCGGCGTTGGCGGCACGGGCTCCTTCCAGTGCACGGGTCCAGCGCAGACGCAGGGCGTCGAGATCGGCCATGCGCCCATTCTCCCGCCGATCAACTCCGGCACCTAGCGTGGTGGTCATGACTACTGCCGAGGTACGTGACCCCGAACTGCCCGGGCGGCTGCTGATCACCGAGCGGGACGCGCTGGTGCCGCTGCTGCGGGCGCGGCCGGACGGCGACTTCGCGCTGGCGACCGCCGCGTGTCCCGGGTGGACGGTGCGGGATGTGCTCGCGCACTGCTCGTCCGCGCTGATGCGGGTGGTGGAGAGCCGGTACGAGAAGGGGGTGTTCTCGCCCGAGGCGAACGACCGCGACATCGCCGAGCGCGCCGACTGGACGAACGCGCAGGTCGTGGACGAGCTGGAGCGCGGCATGACCGAGGCCGGGCCGGTGATCGCCAAGGCGGGCGGGAAGCTGGATCTGGTCGCGCTGGGGGAGTGGGTGCACGCGGGCGACGTGCGCGACACGTTCGGGGAGCCCGGGGCGTACGCGGGCCCCGGCCTGCCGGACGCGCTCACCCTGCTGGTGCGGATCACCCGGGAGAAGGCGCATGTGCCGCTGCACGCGGACCTCGACGACGTGGACGAGCCGCAGCGCCTGGGCGACCCGGCCGCCGCACGGCCCCCGGCCCGCTACATCGGCGGCGCCGCCACTCTCGTACGGCTGTATGCGGGGCGGTCGGTGAAGGGGGCCGACTTCGAGCTGGTGGGGGTCGAGCCGCCGGAGCTGAACATCTTCGGATGACCTCGGATTCGGATGACCTCGGGTTCGGATGATTTGGGGACATCCGAGGAGTGAGGGGCGTCGTGGACCGGCGGGGGTACGGGCTAGGCTGTGAATTGGACTAGACCTGTACCGCCCGCCGAGTCGACGAATGAGGTCCCATGAGCAAGCGTGCAGTCCTGGAGGTGATCGCCCTCGGGGTCGAGGACGCGGTCGCCGCCCAGGCCGGAGGCGCGGACCGCCTCGAGCTGGTCACCGACATGGCCGCCGACGGGCTGACCCCGTCGGTCGACACCTTCGCCCGGATCCGCGCCGCCGTCGACATCTCGCTGCGGGTGATGCTGCGACTGACGGACGGGTTCGCGGTGGGGGACGTCGGACGGGTGGTGGGGGTCGCCGGGGAGATGCGGGCTGCTGGGGCCGAGGAGTTCGTGCTCGGGTTTCTCGACGCGGACGGTGGGGTGGATCTGGCGGCCGTGGAGCGGGTTGTGGGGGCGCTTGACGGGTGTGCCTGGACTTTCCACCGGGCCGTCGATCGGGCCGCTGATCGTGATGCCCTGCGTAAGCAGTTGGACGGGTTGCCGGGGTTGGACGCGTATCTGACCGCGGGGTCGGCTGCCGGCGTGGACGACGGGATGCCTGTGCTGCTTGCGGAGGTTGCGCGGCGGGGGGAGCCCGGCTACGAGGCGGAGATCATGGTCGGTGGGGGGCTGCGGCTGGAGCATGTGCCTTCGCTGCAGGGGGCCGGGGTGCGGGCGTTTCATATCGGCGGGGCGGCGCGGCCGGGGGGTTGGGATGCGCCGGTTTCTGCGGAGGCTGTGCGGGAGTGGAGGCGGGTGCTGGACGGGCGCTGAACCGGCGCGGGTGGCAGTGGGTGCGGGTACAAGCGGGGGGTGCGCAGCCCGGCGCTAACGGGGTGCCGCCTGCGCCCACCCGTGCCGCCCCAGGCGGCACGATTGCCCGCAGGCTACGCCGACCCCAGCCCCCCACGATCCGCACCCGGCGACCGGCGTCTAGGGGCACCCCATTGGACGGTTCAGTCGGCGAGTTGAGCCGGCAGCGGCTCTGCGTGCGTGACGATCAGGCCCGATACCGCTCGGGTCAGGGCTACGTACAGGCGCCGTAGGCCGGTGCGTTCGTCCGGCTCGCCGGATACCACCGCCTGGGGTTCGTCCAGGACGACGTAGTCGTACTCCAGGCCCTTGGCGAGGGAGGCCGGGACCAGGGTGAGGCGGGTTTCGGCCGTGGTCTCCTCACCGGGGGACAGGTAGCCGATGCCCGCCGCCGTCAGGGCCGCCGCCAGCTCCGGGATGCGGGCGTCCGCTGCAATCAGGCCCGTCGAACCCTCGCGGAGCAACAACTCCTCGCAGGCGGCCACCACTTCCGCGGTGCCGGTGATCGGGCGGAGGTCGAAGAAGCCGGGGTTCTCACGGACCGAGGCGACCGGGGTGAGGCCGGGGGCGATGTGCGGGAGCAGCCGGGAGGCGTAGGCGATGACATCCGTCGGGACACGGAAGCCCGCCGTCAACTCCTCCACGACACCGTCCGTCTTGCCCAGGTGCGCCAGCGCCTCGTCCCAACTCCTGGTCGCCCAGGGCGTGGTGCCCTGCGCCAGGTCGCCGAGGACGGTCGCCGAACCGGTGGTGCAGCGGCGGCCGACCGCGCGGTACTGCATCGGGGACAGGTCCTGCGCCTCGTCCAGGACCACATGGCCGAGCGAGTGCGTACGCTCCACGAGATCGGTCGCCTCGTCGATCAGCACCGCGTCCGCGGACGACCACTTGGCGGACTTCACCGACCGGACCGGCTTCGCCCACAGGACCGTCCGCTGCTCCTCCTCGGAGAGAACCCCCTCCGCGTGCTCGGCGAGGAACTCCGCGTCCGACAGCAGCCGCAGCACCAGCTTCGCCGGGTCGACCGGCGGCCAGATCGCCTTCACCGCCGCCTTGACCGCCGCGTTGCGGGCCACCGCGTCCTGCACCCGGTCGTCGGGCGCCTCGCCGGAGCGTTCCATCTGCACCAGCACGGCGTGCGCGATGCGCTGCGGAAGGGCCTCGCGGGCGGCGCCGTAGCGGATACCGCGCTCCAGCAACTCCCGCACGATGTCCTCGAGTTCGTAGGCGGGCACCCGCCACCGTCGCGAGCCGCGCACCACCACGACCGGCTCGGTCGGCATCGTGACGTGCGCGTACACCGCCCTGCGCAGCACCTCCGCCATCCGTGCGTCGCCCTTGACGATCGCGGCGGGCGCCTCGTCCACGCCCCGCACCTGGACGCCGGCCGACACCAGGTCGTCCACGGTGGCCTGCTGCACGGTCAACTCACCGAGCGCGGGCAGCACTTGCTCGATGTAGTGCAGGAAGGAACGGTTCGGCCCGATGACGAGGGTGCCGGTGCGGGCCAGCCGTTCCCGGTGGGCGTAGAGGAGATAGGCGACCCGGTGCAGGCCGACGGCCGTCTTCCCGGTCCCCGGGCCGCCCTGCACGCACACCGTCCCGCCGAGTCCGCTGCGGACGATCTCGTCCTGCTCGGGCTGGATCGTCGCGACGATGTCGCGCATCGGGCCCACGCGCGGGCGCTCGATCTCCTGCTGGAGCAGCTTGCTGGTGCGGGCGGCCTCGGCGGGGTCGGAGAGGTGCTCGTCCTCGTACGCCGTGATCTCGCCGCGTGTGTAGCCGAAGCGGCGGCGCAGGGCGACGTCCATCGGGTCCTTCTTGGACGCCCGGTAGAACGGCTGGGAGACCGGCGCACGCCAGTCGATGACCATGGGGTCGCCGTCGTGGTCGTGCACATGGCGGCGCCCGATGTAGAAGCGCTCGCCCTCGGCTCCCTCGGCCCGGTCGGCGCCGGGGGAGTGCAGATAGTCGAGGCGGCCGAAGAAGAGCGGGGTGTCGCTGAGGTCGGCCAGTGCCTTGATGCGTTCGTCGATCTGGTGGGCGAGGACCTCGGCGTTGACCCAGTTCGCGGTGACGTCGCGGATGTCGAGCGACTCGACGTCCTCGCGCATGGCGCGCAGGGCGGCACGGGAACCGGCGAGATGGGAGCGCTCTCGTTCGAGCGGATCCAGGGCGTCGTCGACGGGCGTGGACAATGGAGTGCCTCCGGGACCTACGAGCAGGTTGCTGAGGGAGCCGGCCGGTTTCCGTCCGGGCGGCAGCGCTCCACGGGGGAGGCGGGCAAGAGCGGAGATTGTAGGCGAGCGGTCGGTGCCGGTGCCAACGGTTTTTCCTCCCCCTAGGGGACGCCCCTGTCGTACCCCGGAGGGAGGGACCTGCCCGGAGTCGTACGTGACGGCGCGGCAGGTTGGGACCGCAGGCCGATGCTCTCCTTATGGTGCACGGCGGACCATGGAGACATGAGTGCAGCAACCATCACCCCGGCCCCCGGTCGTCCGCCCGGCGCGACACCCGTTCTCGGCAGCCACCGTCATCGCTTCGGCGATGTGCTGCGTGCGGTGAAGGTGTTCGCGGGCGCCGCGTTCGACGTCGTGATCCTCGGCGAGTACGGCGAGGAGGCGGGCGTACGCCGTAAGTGACCCCACCCAGGGGGGTCTCAGTTCTCGCCCGACAGGATCTCGTCCGCGTCCACGATCCGGTACGCGTACCCCTGCTCCGCCAGGAAGCGCTGGCGGTGGGCGGCGAAGTCCTGGTCGAGGGTGTCGCGGGCGACCACCGAGTAGAAGTGGGCCTGATGGCCGTCGGCCTTCGGGCGCAGGACCCGGCCCAGCCGCTGGGCCTCCTCCTGGCGTGAGCCGAAGGTGCCCGACACCTGGACGGCGACCGTCGCCTCCGGCAGGTCGATCGAGAAGTTCGCGACCTTGGACACCACCAGCACGCTGATCTCGCCCTCCCGGAAGGCGTTGAAGAGTTTCTCGCGCTGTGCGTTGGACGTCTCGCCCTTGATGACCGGTGCGTTCAAGTGCTCGCCCAGCTCGTCGAGTTGGTCGATGTACTGCCCGATGACGAGGATCTGCTGCCCGGCGAACTTACGGACGATCGCCTCCGTGACCTTGCGCTTGGTCTCCGTCGTCGCGCAGTAGCGGTACTTCTCCTCGGTCTCGGCGGTGGCGTAGGCGAGCCGTTCGGAGTCGGTGAGGTTGACGCGGACCTCGACGCAGTCGGCGGGCGCGATGTAACCCTGCGCCTCGATCTCCTTCCACGGTGCGTCGAACCGCTTGGGGCCGATGAGGGAGAAGACGTCCGACTCGCGGCCGTCCTCACGCACCAGAGTCGCCGTCAGCCCGAGCCGGCGCCGGGCCTGGAGGTCGGCGGTGAACTTGAAGACGGGCGCGGGCAGCAGGTGCACCTCGTCGTAGACGATCAGGCCCCAGTCGCGGGAGTCGAAGAGCTCGAGGTGCGGGTAGACGCCCTTCCGGCGGGTGGTCAGCACCTGGTACGTGGCGATGGTGACCGGGCGGATCTCCTTGCGGGTCCCGCTGTATTCGCCGATCTCGTCCTCGGTGAGACTCGTGCGCTTGACCAGCTCGTGCTTCCACTGGCGCGCCGAGACGGTGTTCGTGACGAGGATCAGGGTCGTCGACTTGGCCTGGGCCATCGACCCGGCGCCGACGAGCGTCTTCCCGGCGCCGCAGGGCAGCACGACGACCCCGGAGCCGCCGTGCCAGAAGTTCTCCACGGCCTGCTTCTGGTACGGGCGCAGCGCCCAGCCGTCCTCGTGCAGCTCGATCGGGTGCGCCTCGCCGTCGACGTAGCCCGCGAGGTCCTCGGCGGGCCAGCCCAGCTTCAGCAGCGTCTGCTTGATCTGGCCGCGCTCGGAGGGGTGCACGGCGACGGTGTCGGGGTCGATGCGGGCGCCCACCAGCGGGGCGATCCGCTTCGACTTCAGCACCTCCTCCAGCACCGGCCGGTCGGTGGTGGTCAGCACGAGTCCGTGCGTGGGGTGCTTGGAGAGGGTGAGGCGGCCGTAGCGGTCCATCGTGTCGGCGATGTCGACCAGCAGGGCGTGCGGTACGGGGTAGCGGCTGTAGGTCACCAGCGCGTCCACGACCTGCTCGGCGTCATGGCCGGCCGCGCGCGCGTTCCACAGCCCCAGCGGGGTCACCCGGTAGGTGTGGATGTGCTCGGGCGCCCGCTCCAGCTCGGCGAAGACCGCGATGGCACGACGGCACTCGCCGGCCTGCTCGTGGTCGACCTCGAGCAGCAGCGTCTTGTCGGACTGGACGATGAGTGGACCGTTCACGCGGGGGCACCCTTTCTCCCGGCCAGAGGTGAGGCCAAACGTCCAGTGTGCCCTATGCTCCGCCGATCACCGGGGGCCGTGACCGGTCCGGGACCGTGCGGGACCGGTGCGGGACCGGTGCGGAATCAGTCCTCCGCGAGTTCTGCTACGCCTGTCACGCGGTGCAGTGGGTGGGGGTCTACGTCGTCAGCTGTGGTTGTGGGCCGTCACGCGGCATGGTGGTGAGGGTCCGGGCCGATGTGTCTTGTGCCCGGCCGATCGCCGGGGCCGACCGGTCTGGGGTCAGTCTCCGCGAGTTCTGCCACGCCTGTCACGCGGTGGAGCGGTCAGGGCGGCGGTGGCGAAGGTTTCGGCCGACGTGCCCCATGGTCTGCCGATCACCGGAGGCGCGACCGGTCCGGGGTCAGTCTTCCGCGAGTTCTGCCACGCCCGTTACGCGGTGCAGTGGGTAGGTGCGGACCTCGTCGGCTGTGTGGTCGTAGGCCGTTACGAAGCCGCCCTCGACGCGGATGGGGGCGATGACGCGTTGGCTGGCGGAGCCTTCGGCGTTGACGTAGCCGATCCAGACGGCTTCGCCGGTGAGGGCGGCGGCCTGCATGGTGGCGAGGGTCTCGGCCGAGCTGGTGCGGGGGAGGTCGCCGCTCGTCGACGGGGGCTGCTTGCGCGGGGTCGTGGAGGCCCGGTCACCGGCCCGGATCGCGCGGATCGCGGCCGCGAGCAGCGTGGCGTCGGGGGTCGGCGGGCCGTCCGGTACCGGCTCGGGGGCGGAGCGCGGCGGGGTGCGGTGGGCGTCGGCGCGGGTGATCAGGACGTCGCCCTCGGCCGACTCGGCGGCCGGCGCGTAGCCCATGGCGCGCAGCCCGTCGAGGAGGGTCGCCGGGTCGGCCTGGGTGGCGAGGACGGTGGGGGCGAGGCGGCGCAGGCGCAGGCCCGCGGTGCGCTTGTCGGCCATGATCTCGTTCAGCAGCGCGTCGTCGTCGCAGCGCACATACGCCGAGGCCGCCCCCACCCGCAGATGCCCGTGCCTGCGGGCCACGTCGTCGATCAGATACGTCAGCGGCTGCGGAACCGGCGTGCGGGAGTGCGCGGCCAGGAACGCGTGCAGGTCGGACGCCGCGCGCCCGGCGTCCAGCGCCCGGCGCACCGAACCCGGCGTGAAGCGGTAGACCGTCGCCCCGCCCTTCGACTCCACGTCCGCCAGCACCCCCAGCATGTCCGCCAGCGGCCGCCGCAACGGGCCGGGCGCCACCGCCGTCAGGTCGGCCTGCAGCAGGACGTGGTCGAGGGGCTCGGGCAGCAGCGGGGCGAGGAGACGGGCGGCCGCGGCACTCGCGGTGGCCTGTTCGGCGGGGGTGAGGGGTTCCAGCGGGAGCGGCACATGATGGTGGACCGGGAGCTTGTCGCCGGGGCCCTGCCCGCCCGCGCCGGACGCCTCATCGGCGGGCCGCGGCGCGGGGGCGCCCAGCAGCGCCCGCCCGTGCTCCGACAGCGCGCCCCGCCCCGTCACGCCGAGCATCTCGGCCTCCGACAGCGCCCAGGTCGCGAGCCGCCCGCGCAGGTCGTCGTCCTGCTGCGGGCCGCGCAGCGGCCGCTCCCAGCGCAGCCGCGCCAGCACGGAGTCCGCGGACGGCGACGCCCCCTGGGGCAGCCCGGCCAGCAGGCTCAGCACCCGGTGCCGTACCTCCGGCGCGGCGCTGCGGTCGAGGCCCGGGCCGAGTGCCGACAACGTACGGTCCTTCGCGTCCCGCCCCCCGACGACCCCCGCCGTCCGCGTCGCCGTCAGCCAGGCCTGCGCCAGCTGCGCCCACCGCTCGGCGGGCGGCAGCTCCAGCCACTCGTCGTGGGCGGGGGTGGCCGCGTACCGCTCGTCGGCCTCCCCGTCGGAGGCCAGCAGCCCGGCGGCGTAGGCGAGTTCGACCCAGAAGGCGGCGACGGGCTCGGAGACGTCCAGCGCCACGGCGGTCCGCTTGAGGTCACGCACGCTCAGGCCGCCGGCCCGCAGCACCGCGGGCCCGCCCTCGTCCCAGTCCTTCAGCAGCTCCTCCACCGTCGCCAGCGCCGTGTACGCCTGTCCGGCCGCCGTCGCGTCCACCACCTGTGGACGGTGCGTGCCGGTCACCTCCAGGGCGGGCGGCAGCGGCTCGGTGCTGCGATGCGCCCGCCCGCCGCGCAGCCGCAGGGCCACCTCACGGGGGAGTACGACCGTGCCGGGCGCCGTCGGCAGCAGCAGCCCGCGGTCGAGCAGCCAGCGCAGCCGGGGCGCCGGATGGGCGGTGACCTGGCCGTACGGCGGACCCCACACCAGCCGGTCCAGCACCTCACGCGACTCGGCGGGCGCCCCGGCCAGCAGCGCCGCCATCCGCTCGCGGTCCCCGAACAGCGCGGTGAGAGCGGCGATCGCGGAGACGGAGTCGTGCGTCGAGGGCAGCCCGGCGGCGGCGACGATCTCCTGGATCCGCCCCGGCGACATACCCGCCGCAGCCTCCTGCACGGTCGGCCCGAGCCCTGTCGGCGAGGGGTGCTGCGGCGACGGGGCGAGCAGCTCACGGGCCGTGCGCACCAGACGCAGCCGGTCGTCGCCGCCCCACACCAGGGCCTGCTCGCGCAGGGTGGCGACGGCACGGGGCAGCGCCGCCTCGACCGCCGGGTCGCCCTCGTCGCCGCTCATCAGCCCGAGCAGCACGTCGTATCCCGCCGGGTCCGGCGCCACCGCCAGCGCCTGCGCCGTCTGCAGCGCGAACCGGTCCAGCCGCTCCAGGGCGCGTACGACCGAGGCGCGCGTACCGGCCCGCGTCGCCAGCTGGGTCAGGTCGGTCGGAACGGGCGTGATGAGGTCGGGACGGGCGCGCAGCAGAGCGGCCAGGGACGCGTCGTCCCTGGCGCGGAGCGCCTCCGCGAGGGACCGGGGCGTTGTGGCCGGACTGCTCATCCGCCCCACGGTAGCGGGTGCCCCACACCCACAGCGGCCGACCACCACGAGAACGGGACGGCGCGCGCACGGGAGGGGTGAGGACGGGCGCACCGGTGGAGCGGGGACGCCCGCACGGGTCGATCGGGGGCGCCCGCGCCGGCGGAGCGACGGCGCCCGTGCGCCGGGGTGGCCCGTCGGCCGGCTCCGTGTGCTGCGGGCTGCGCTACCGTCGTCACCACGGGACATCCAACACAGCCGCCCCGGAGGGGACTTCGTGGGTATCGAGAGTGACAAGGTCGTCTACGAGTATCTGAGCCGCGTCGGCGACGTGGCTCAGCAGCGGCAGTTGCCGTCGTCGGTGCGCATGCGCCTGGTGTCGGAGCTGCGGGGCGAGATCGACCGGCGCCGCGCGAAGACCACCGTGGACTCTCCCGCCGCGGTGCGCCGCATCCTCTCCCGGCTCGGCACCCCCGACGAGGTCGTCGCCGCCGCCGGAGCCACGGGTTCCGCGCCCCAGCCGGCCCCCACCCATGTGCCCGTACAGCGGGACGACGAGGCGGAGCCGGAGACCAGGCGGCTGCCGAAGAGCCTGCGCCGGGTGCCGCGGCCGCGCCCCGCCGAACCCCAGCCGCCCGCCGCCTCCGAAGCCCCCACACCACCGCACCTGGCGAGCGCCCAGGAACTCGGCGGCAGCGCGACCCAGCCCGACTGGTGGCGGGTCGAGGCGACGCCGTTCGGCGAGAGCGTGCCCGGGTTCACCGGCGGTGTGGAGATCCCGGAACTGCTCAAGCCGCCGCGGCCGCAGGAACCGGACAAGCCCGAGAAGGAGCAGGAACCGGCCACCGCGAAGCCCGTCGAGGCCGAAGAGGTGGAGGTCGTACCGGAGACCACCGCGGGCCGTCGCCGCCGCTTCCTGCTCCCCGCCGGAGGCTGGAGCAACCCGCTGCTGCTGATCGCCGCCGCACTGCTCGTCGCCGGCGCGGTCCTCGGCAACTGGTTCGCCCTGCTGCTCGGCTGGCTGATCGCCTACGCCTCGCGCCGGCTGACCCCGAACGAGTCGAAGTGGGCGGTCGCCGGCATGCCGGGCCTCGCGGTCGCCGCCGGGCTCGTCTGGCTGTGGGGCAGGAACGACGGCCGCTGGGGCGACCCCATCGCCGAGGGCCACATGAACGACGCGATCTCCGAGACCTGGCCCTGGGTGGTGCGCGGGGCGGCGGTGCTGAGCGCGCTGTACGTGGTGTGGCGCTCGCAGCGGAGGCTGTAGCGCGGCCGAGGACGACTCCTCCAGCCCCGGCAAGGAAGATGTAGGTCACACCGGCCGGACGCCTTTTGGCCATGTCGCCTGGGCACAATGGCCCATATGGCCTCCACGACTGCTCCCGCCCCGACCGTCGGCTTCGACCTCGACATGACCCTGATCGACTCCCGCCCCGGCATCCGCGCCTGCTACCAGGCGCTCGCGGAGCGGACGGGGACCTACATCGACGCCGACCTGGCGGTCACCCGGCTCGGGCCGCCGCTCGCCGAGGAGCTGATCAACTGGTTCCCCGAGGACCGGATCGCGGAAATGGCCGATCTGTATCGGTCGATGTACCCGGCGTTCGCCATCGAGGCGACGCTGGAGATGCCCGGTGCGCGCGAGGCCGTGGACGCGGTCAGGGCGGCCGGGGGACGCGCGATCGTCGTGACCGCCAAGTACGAACCCAACGCCAAGCTGCACCTGGAGCACCTGGGCATCCACCCGGACGAGGTGGTCGGCAACCTGTGGGCCGAGCAGAAGGCGGAGGCGCTGCGCGAGCACGGCGCGAGCATCTACGTCGGTGACCACATCGGCGATGTGCGCGGCGCGCGCAAGGCCGACGCCCTGGCCCTCGCGGTGGCGACCGGGCCGTGCAGCGCCGAGGAGTTGAGCGCGGCCGGGGCGGATGTCGTGCTCGACGACCTCACGCAGTTCCCCGGGTGGCTCGCCGACTACCGTCCGGTGCGGGCCTGACGGCGGCCGGCCGAAATCGACTGCAGTAGGCCGGCTGCCGCCATCAGGAAGCCGATCCCCATGAGCATGCTCAATCCGAACATGTAGGTGGGAAATGGGGTCGCGTGGAGGAAGAGCGGAGCCACAGTGACGAGTGTGGCCACCGCGCCGAGGAAGAACACGATGGCACCGGCACGGATCAGTCGGTCACCGGGCTCGGCGGAATTCGTTTGGGTTTTGTCACGCACCGGACCAGGGTAGTTCCCTGCCCGAAGGAACAACCCGGCGACGTCTTGTCACCGGCCTGAAGAGCATTAGCCTTGGTACCGGCGGGTCCGCGACGGCCCGCCCGACCGCTATCAAGAGCAGTTTCCGAAGCAGTTTTCCGACGAGTACGAGGACGAGGACAGTCGTGCCGACTGGCAAGGTCAAGTGGTTCAACAGTGAGAAGGGCTTCGGCTTTCTCTCCCGTGACGACGGCGGTGACGTCTTCGTGCATTCCTCGGTACTCCCCGCCGGAGTGGACACGCTCAAGCCCGGTCAGCGAGTGGAGTTCGGTGTGGTCGCCGGCCAGCGCGGTGACCAGGCGCTCTCGGTCACCGTCCTGGATCCGACGCCCTCGGTCGCGGCCGCCACCCGCAAGAAACCCGACGAACTCGCCTCCATCGTCCAGGATTTGACGACCCTTCTGGAGAACATCACCCCGATGCTCGAGAAGGGCCGCTACCCCGACAAGACCTCGGGCAAGAAGATCGCGGGCCTGCTGCGAGCGGTCGCGGACCAACTCGACGTATAGCGGTTACGGGAATTCCAGCGCACCGGGCCCGAGGTGAGCCCCTCCGGGCCCGGTGCGCATGTTCTTCCGCTGCTGCTCACGGGAACGACAGAGCGTCCGGGCCCAGGGCCGGGACGAGGCCCTCTGCTGCTGCTCGGGTCAACAGGCCGCGGATGGCTGCGTAGCCGTCCTCGCCGAGGTCGGCGGTGAACTCGTTGACGTAGAGGCCGATGTGCTGGTCGGCGACGGAGGGGTCCATTTCCTGGGCGTGGTCCATGACGTACGGGCGGGAGGCCTCGGGGTCGGCCCAGGCGGAGTGGACGGAGGTGCGGATCGCGTCGGCGAGGGTCGTCAGGGTGGCCGGGCCCAGAGAGCGCTTCGCGACGATCGCGCCCAGGGGGATCGGCAGTCCGGTGGTGTTCTCCCAGTGCTCGCCCATGTCGGCGAGCTTGTGCAGCCCGTAGTTCTGGTATGTGAAGCGTGCCTCGTGGATGACGAGTCCCGCGTCGACCTTCCCGTCCCGCACGGCCGGCATGATCTCGTGGAAGGGCATGACCACGATCTCGCCGACCCCGCCGGGCACGGTGTCCGCCGCCCACAGCCGGAACAGCAGATAGGCGGTCGACTTCTCGCTCGGTACGGCGACGGTCCGGCCGGTCAGGTCGGCCCCGGCCTCGCGGGTCAGCACCAGCGGCCCGCACCCCCGCCCCAGCGCACCCCCGCACGGCAGCAGCGCGTACTCGTCGAGGACGTACGGCAGCACGGCGTACGACACCTTCAGGACGTCGAACTCGCCGCGTTCGGCCATGCCGTTGGTGATGTCGATGTCCGCGAAGGTCACGTCGAGCGCGGGCGCACCCGGCACCCGGCCGTGCGCGAGGGCGTCGAAGACGAAGGTGTCGTTCGGGCAGGGCGAGTAGGCGATCTGCAGGGGCTGCTCACTGGTCATACGGGTTCCAACTCTCCAGGACGGGCGCGATCTTCCCGAACGCCTCGGTCAGCGCGGCGAGGGCGTCACCGATGCGCCAGGCGGCACGGTCGCGCGGCCCGACGGGATTGGACACCGCGCGGATCTCCAGCACCGGCACACCGTGCGCGGCGGCCGCCTCGGCCACCCCGAAGCCCTCCATGGCCTCGGCCAGCGCGCGGGGATGACGGGCGCGCAGGGCGGCGGCGCGCGCGGCGGTGCCGGTCACCGTGGAGACCGTCAGTACGGCTCCGGTGCGCGCACCGGTCGCCGCCGAGAGCTCTCGTACGAGTGCTTCCGGCGGACGGTGGGTGACGGTGCCGAAGCCCAGTTCGGTGACCGGCACGAACCCCTCGGCGGTCTCGGCACCGAGATCGGCCGCGGTGATCTCGTCGGCGACGACGAGCGAACCGACGGGCGCCCCGGGCGCGAATCCGCCCGCGATCCCCGCGGACACCACGAGGCCGTAGGGGTCGCCGCTCAGGGCGGCGGTGGTCAGGGCGGTCGCCGTGCCCGCGGCGACGAGGGCCGGGCCCACCCCGGCGGCGATCACGGTCCGGCCCGCCCCCGTGAACGCCCGCTCCACCGCGTCCCGTTCGGCGGGGACCGCGGTGGCCACGAGGACGCGTACGGGGGCCATGGAGGACGTGGTCAGTCGTCCTTCTTGAGCCGGAACGACCACAGACCGGTGGCCGCGGTGGCGTTCTTCTTGCCGTCGCCGGCCTTGATGGTGACCAGCGTCGAGTTGCCGGTGGCGCCGTACTGCTGGTTGAAGAACACGCTGCCCGGGACGGTGCGGTAGGTCTTGTCGCTGTCCTCGGTCAGCGGCTGACCGTTCATCAGGATCGTCCACCGCTTGTCGGCGATCTCGGGGTCCACACCGAAGCGGACCGTCTCGTCGGGGTCGACCTTGATGGACTTGATGTCCTTGGCCTTCAGGCACTCGGTCAGGTCCGCGGTCTGCAGGGTCTTGCCCTCGCCTCCGCAGGTGGCCTCCGAGCTGACGGACGAGCGGCCGACGGTGATCGTGGACAGGGGCGTCGGCTTGTCGCACGCCGACAGCACGAGCAGTCCGGCGGAAACGGCGCCGACGGCGGCGACGGTGTGGCGGCGTCGCGCGGCGGCGGTGACATCTGCGGCTCCGCCGCGTGGCATCGAGGTCATGACGGCAGGCTATAGGGCGCCTCCGGCGGCTCCTTTACCTGGGGTGCGGCGTGGCCCGCTGTTACGCCACGCGGGGTCGCGCGGCCCCGCCGTGCCGGGCCGAGCTGAGCAGCCCGCGCAGCGTGGTGAACAGGCCCAGGGCGATCACCGCGGCCGCCAGGCACAGACCCCCCGTGCCGTTGAGCGGCATCACGATGCCGACCGCGCCGCCCAGCACCCACGCCATCTGCAGCATCGTCTCCGAGCGGGCGAACGCCGAGGTGCGCACCAGCTCGGGCACGTCCCGCTGGATCAGCGCGTCCAGGGACAGCTTGGCCAGCGCCTGCGAGAACCCGGCGACCGCGGCGAGGCAGGCCACCAGGAGCGCGCCGAAGAAGATCGCCGCGACGATGGCCGCGCCCAGCACGATCGAGACGACGGTCACGATGATGATCTCCGGCGCCCGTTGTCTCAGCCACGAGCCGACCGCCGTGCCCAGCGCGTTCCCGGCGCCCGCCGCGACGGCCACCATGCCGAGGGAGACGGCCGCGCTGGAGCCGGTCAGCGGGTGCTCTCTGAGCAGGAAGGCGAGGAAGAAGGTCAGGAAGCCGGACAGCCAGCGCAGGGTGGCGTTGGCGCCGATCGCGTGGGTGACCGCGAGGCCGACCGTGCGCAGGCCCGGCCGCTTGAGCGGCTTGCGGTGCGGCCCGTGCAGATGCTGCTCGTCCGCGGCGAGCAGGGCGACGTCCTCGCCCTTGGCCGAGTCGACCTTCGGGGCCAGCGAGAAGGACAGGAACATGCCCCAGATGTAGATCACGAAGGCGCCGTAGAGCGGCCAGCGCGGTCCTATGGCATGCAGCCCGGCCCCGATCGGGGCGGCGACTCCGGTGGCGAGGAGGCCGCCCAGCGTGACCCGGGAGTTGGCCTTGACCAGGGAGAAGCGGGGCGGCAGCAGCCGGGGGACCACGGCGCTGCGCACCACACCGTAGGCCTTGGAGGCGACCAGTACGCCGAGTGCGGCCGGATACAGCTGCAGGCTGCCGCTGGAGACGGCGCTCGCGATGATCAGCGCGAGCAGCGCCCGGGCGAGCATCGAGCCCGCCATCGCGGCCCGGCGGCCGTGCGGCAGCCGGTCCAGGAGCGGGCCGACCACCGGGGCGAGGACCGTGAACGGGGCCATGGTGATGGCGAGGTAGAGCGCGACGCGTCCGCGTGCCTCGTCGGTCGGTACGGAGAAGAAGACGGTGGAGGCGAGGGCGACGGTCACCATGACGTCGCCCGCGCCGTTCACCCCGTGCAGTTCGATCAGCTTGCCGAGGCCCGACTCGCCCGCGCCGTGCGCGTGGGTCGCCTTCCTGATCCCGCGGGCGGTTCCGGTCACCGGGAAGTGCAGGGCACGGCCGATGGCGCGGACGGACCCGCCGAACCGGCCCGAACCGCCACGACGACTGGTGCCCTTGATCCCGCCGACCTTGGCGGTCCCTTGGGGCGTCCTTGCGGCTGCCACTCCGTCATAGTGCCCCGAGAAACCTGTGTGTAGTGCGGTTACCGCGCGTATGGGCGCGTACTTGACGAGTTGATCGGTCCGCGGGCGGCGCGGGAGCGGGGGTTCGGCGGAGCGGGACGAGGGGAAACGTCCCGTCGGTGTAGGCCGAGCGGTCGCGAGAAGGTAGCGTGCGTAGCGCGTCGTGGCGAACGTTCTCGGCCGCGCGCCTTACGGACATCCCGCAGAATGGATGTACGAGGTGCGCCCGAGTGCGATCGGGCGCGGGCGTCGACGCGGTCCTTCGGTCCGCTCCGTCCGCACCCATCGCCTTCAGGCCGGCGCACCCGAGTGACGGCGTAGGAGAGAAGCGATACCTGTGAGCGCAGCGACAACGCGAAGCCGCACCCCCGACCGCCTGTGCGCCGAGGCGGTCGACCTCGCCCGTGCCGCAGCCGAGGAGGCTGCCGCGCCCGGGGTGGTGGGCGAGCACGCGGGCCTGGAGTCGGAGGGCGACCGCGTTGTCACGCACTTCTTCGAGTGCAAGGAGCTCGGGTACCGGGGCTGGCGCTGGGCGGTGACGGTCGCGCGCGCCTCTCGCGCCAAGGTCGTCACGCTGGACGAGGTCGTGCTGCTGCCCGGCCCGGACGCGCTGCTCGCCCCGGAGTGGGTGCCGTGGAGCGAGCGGCTGCGGCCCGGCGACATGGGCCCCGGTGACCTGCTGCCCACGGACGCGGAGGATCTGCGTCTGGAGCCCGGGTTCTCGGGCGAGGACGAGCCGGCACCGGACTCCGCGGTGTCCACGCAGATGGCGGAGCTGGTGGAGGCGGAGGACGCGGAGGTCACCGCGGGCGCGCCCGCCAGCCTGCCCGTCGCACCGGCCCGTGGCTCCATCGCGGCCGTCGCCGCGGAGCTGGGCATGGGCCGGGCCCGGGTCCTCTCGCGCTACGGCCTGCACATCGCCGCGGACCGCTGGGAGGAGGCGTACGGCGCGAAGACGCCGATGGCGCAGGCGGCGCCCGCCTCCTGTGTGAGCTGCGGCTTCCTGCAGCCGATCGGTGGCACGCTCGGGCAGGCCTTCGGCGTCTGCGCCAACGAGTTCTCGCCGGCCGACGGCCGGGTGGTCTCCCTCGCGTACGGCTGCGGCGGGCACTCCGAGGCGGCCGTCATGCCCAAGCCGCCGCAGCCGGCGGCGCCGGTGATCGACGAGACGAGGGTGGATCCGTTCCCGCTGCGGCCCGCGGCGGATTCCGGTTCCGTATCGGTTGTCTCGGACGACTCCTCGGCGGAGTTGGGTCACTCGTAGTCCTGCGCCCGCGCCTGCCGTGTCCGGCCCCGGGGGTGCCCGGCGAGCGGGTTCCGGATGCCGGATCCGGGCCGGGTCTCTGTCGGCGGGAGCGGGCCGCAACTCGCGGTACCTTCGACCTCACGCCGACGAGGGCCGATGAGGAGAGTCACCGTGAGCAAGTTCGTGCGGCCGGCAGCCGAGGGTGCGGACGCCTTCGGGACCGCCCGTCTCAGGCGGGGTGTGCTCGACGCCTGGGCCACCAGCCCGGCCCGGTTCCGTGAGGACGCCAACGCCGAGGAGGACCTCGTCCTCGGCGGCTACCGCGACCGGCTCGTCGTCGAGCTCGCCCAGAACGCCGCCGACGCCGCGGCCCGCGCCCACCGGGAAGGCCGGCTGCGGCTCACCCTCCGCGACGGTGTCCTCGTCGCCGCCAACACCGGTGCCCCGCTGGACGCGACGGGCGTCGAGTCGCTGGCCACCCTGCGGGCCTCCGCCAAGCGGGACGACGAGGAGAGCACCGTCGGACGCTTCGGCGTCGGCTTCGCCGCCGTGCTCGCCGTCACCGACGAGCCCGCCGTCGTCGGCCGCCACGGCGGTGTGCGCTGGTCCCTGGCCGAGGCGCGGGAGCTGGCCGCCGAGACCGCGGGGCACAGCCCGGGGCTCGGCGACGAGATCCGCCGCCGTGACGGGCACGTTCCGCTGCTGCGCCTGCCCTTCGCCGCCGAGGGCACCGCCCCCGACCCCTACGACACGGCCGTCATCCTCCCGCTGCGCGACACGGCCGCCGCCGACCTCGCCGAACGCCTGCTCGCCGCCGTCGACGACGCCCTGCTGCTCGCCCTGCCCGGCCTCGCGGAAGTCGTGATCGAGATCGGCGACGACGCTCCCCGCACGCTGCGCCGCAGCGCCGACGGGCCCTTCACCGTCGTCGAGGACTCCGCGCACGGCACCACTCGCTGGCGTACCGTCGCCGAGCACGGCCCGCTCACCCCGGACCTGCTGGCCGACCGGCCCGTCGAGGAGCGGTTGCGCCCGCACTGGTCCCTCACCTGGGCCGTGCCCGCCGACCCCGACGGGAGCCCGGGCCGCCCGCGCACCAGCCCCGTCGTGCACGCCCCGACGCCGAGCGACGAGCCGCTGGGCGTGCCCGCCCTGCTCATCGCCTCCTTCCCCCTCGACACCACGCGCCGGCACGCGGCCCCCGGCCCCCTCACCGACTTCCTCGTACAGCGCGCCGCCGATTCCTACGCCCAACTCCTCGCCGACTGGCGCCCGGTGGGCGAGGGCATCATCGCTCTGGTGCCCGGCCCGCTGGGCAAGGGCGAGCTGGACGGGGCGCTGCGGCAGGCGATCCTGGAGCGGCTGCCGCGCACGGAGTTCCTCCCGCCCGCGCTCCCCGCGACGGGCTCGCCCGCCCACCCCGTCGCCGCCGAGCCCGGCGCGCAGGACCTGGACTCCGAGCTGCCCGAGGCCCTGCGCCCCCGGGACGCCGAGATCGTCGAGGGGGCCGGCGCCGACACCGTGCGGGTCCTCGCCGAGGTGCTGCCGACCCTGCTGCCCGCAGGTCTCGAACGGCGCGTGGAACTGCGGACCCTGGGCGTCGCCCGGATCCCGCTCACCGACGCCGTCGACCGGCTGGCCGGTCTGGAGAAGGACCCCGGCTGGTGGCAGCGGCTCTACGACAGCCTCGCCGGGGTCGACCCCGACCGGCTCTCCGGGCTGCCCGTGCCGCTCGCCGACGGACGGACCACCATCGGGCCCCGTCAGGTGCTGCTGCCCACACCGGACGCCGCGCGCGTCGACCCGGAACTGCTCGCCCGGCTCGGCCTGAAGGTCGCCCACCCGGACGCGGCCCACCCCCTGCTGGAGAAGCTCGGCGCGCTGCCCGCCACCGCCCGCGCCGTGCTCACCACCCCGCAGGTGCGGGCCGCCGTCGCCGCCTCGCTCGACGACGACGGCGCACTGGACTGGGAGCAGGACGCCCCGGACGCCGAGGAGCTGGCCGACACGGTGCTCGCGCTCGTGCGGGACGCGGGCCTCGACGCCGGCGACGAGCCGTGGCTGGGTGCACTCGCGCTGCCCGACGAGGACGGTGAGCTCGCCCCCGCCGGTGAGCTGGTGTTCCCCGGCAGCCCCTTCCACCAGGTCATGCGCGAGGACGAACTCGCCACCGTCGACGCCGAGTTGGCGGAGAAGTGGGGACAGCAGCCGCTGGCCGCCTGCGGTGTGCTCGCGGGCTTCGCGCTCGTACGGGCCACCGATGTCGTCCTCGACCCGGACGAACTGGAGCCCCGCGAGGGCGACTTCGCCGAACCCGACGACCCCGGGCTGCTGGACGCCGTCGACGTGTGGTGCGAGGACGTCCTGGACCGCTTCCCGGACACGCCGGTGCCGCCGGTCGCCACCGAGCTGATCGCCGTACGGGACCTGGAGCTCGTGGACGACGACAAGTGGCCGCAGGCGCTGGCCCAGCTCGCGCAGCCGCCGCTGCGCGACGCGCTCACCCAGCAGGTGCGCATCCTGCTGCCCGACGGCACGCACGAGGTCGTACGGCCGTACACCGCCTGGTGGTTGCGCGGGCACCCGGTGATCGACGGAAGACGGCCCGCCGGGCTGCTCGCCTCCGGCGGCGACCCGCTGCTGCGCGGACTGTACGACGAGGCGGATGCGACCGGGTTCGAGGACGAGCAGGTGCTGCGGGCGCTCGGCGTGCGTACGTCGGTGGCCTCGCTCCTTGACGAGCCGGGCGGCGCCGCCGAGCTGCTCGACCGGCTCGCCGACCCCGACCGCACCGTCACCGGGGCCCAACTGCACGCCCTCTACGGCGCCCTGGCCGACCTGGACCCCGAGCAGGTGACCCTGCCGGACGAGCTGCGCGCCGTCGTCGACGGCCGCGTCGAGGTGGTGGACGCGGCCCGGGCCGTGGTCGTCGACTCGCCCGACCTGCTGCCCTTCACCGAGGGCGTCCCGCTGCTGCCGGTGCGTCCCGCGCGGGCGGCCGAGCTGGCCGAGCTGTTCCAGGTGCGGCGGCTGAGCGAGTCCGTCACCGGCGAGGTGACCTCCGAGGGCACCGAGCACGACGTACCGGAGCCGGTGCGGGTGCTGCTCGGGGCGCGCACCCCCGCGACCTACGTCGAGCACGAGGAACTCGTCGTCGACGGCGTGGAACTGGACTGGCGCCTGACCGCGGACGGCGTGCTGCACGCCGCGACCCTGGAGGGCGTCGCCGCGGGTCTCGCCTGGGCGGCGGGCCAGTGGCCCCGCCGCTTCGAGGTGGCGGCCCTCCTGGAAGACCCCTCCCGCACCGAGGAGTTGGCGAGAGACCGCTGGTTCGACTGAGGTGCCCCCGGCGGTTTCAAGTTCCGCACAAATATTTCACCAGTCGTACAACCAATCGCCTTTGACGCGCATCTGATCAGTGAGCCAAGAGGCTCACTGATCACTTTCTCCACTTGAGGAAGCACATGCGCATTCGTGCCACTGTGGCCGCCGTCTCCGGCGCCCTGGCCCTCTCCGCCCTGGCCGTGCCGGCCGCGCAGGCCGCCGATGCCGCGCCGTCGTTCCGGGCCGAGGCCGCGAAGGTCCTCGCCGGGCACACCGGCAGCACCGCGTTCCGCACCGCCGACGCCGACGCCGCCGCGGACCTCGGCGTCACCTTCTCCAACCTCAAGATCGCCTCGGCGGTCAAGGTGGGCACCACCAACCACGTCAGCACCACGGTCACCTACACCCTGACCCACGGTGCGAACTACGACGTCACGTCGGACGACTTCGACAGCGGACCGGTCATCTACAAGGGCTCGATCGACAGCCCGGAGGTGCTGCTGGGCGGCGAGGCCCCGGCGAGCTGCACGGTCACCTCGACCACCACCGCCAAGTGCACCGGCAAGATCGACATCTACCCGGCCGCGGGCGATCTGATCAACTCCGACGCGGGCAAGTGGTCGGCGGGCGCGATCGCGCTGCAGTACAGCTCCGACGACTTCTCGCTGCAGGGCGGCCTCGGCTCGACCCTCCTCCAGCGCTACTCGAAGCTGACGGTCAACGCCTCGCCGGAGCCGGTGAAGAAGGGCAAGACCGTCACGGTCACCGGCAAGCTCTCCCGGGCCAACTGGGAGGACAACGAGTACCACGGTTACGCCACCCAGTCGGTGAAGCTGCAGTTCCGCAAGAAGAGCTCCAGCACCTACACCACGCTGAAGACCATCAAGACCAGCTCGACCGGCACCCTGAAGACCACGACCACGGCGACGGTCGACGGCTACTTCCGCTACAGCTTCGCGGGCACGTCCACCACCCCGGCCGTGAGCGCAGCGGGCGACTACGTCGACGTCCAGTAAGTCCCGCACCCCCTAGGGGGCTCACGCGGGAACGCGGCGGTCGACCAGTCTCCACAGCAGTTCCAGGGCGGCCGCCGCCACCGCCGCGATGCCGACCGCGAGCCAGGGCATCGTGACGCCGACCAGCTTCAGCGCGAAGAAGTGCTGGAGCCACGGCACGGCCAGCACGAACAGGAACGCCACGCCCATCGCGGCGACGAGGGCGAGCCGCCACCAGGTGTAGGGGCGGGCGACGATCGCGAGGACCCACATCGAGATCAGGAAGAGCGTCAGGGTCGCCGCGCTGGTCTCCGCGTCCAGCTGATCCGGTCCGCTGTAGTGGTGGCGGGCGATCAGATACGTCACGAAGGTCGCCGTACCGGCCACCAGTCCGCCCGGGATCGCGTACCGCATGACCCGCCGTACGAAGTGGGGCCTGGCCCGTTCCTTGTTGGGGGCCAGGGCGAGGAAGAAGGCCGGGACGCCGATCGTCAGCGTGGACAGCAGCGTCAGGTGGCGGGGCAGGAAGGGGTACTCCACCTGCCAGCACACCACCAGCAGCGCAAGCAGCACCGAGTAGACCGTCTTCACCAGGAACAGGGTGGCGACCCGGGTGATGTTGCCGATGACCCGCCGGCCCTCCGCGACCACCGACGGCAGGGTCGCGAAGCTGTTGTTGAGCAGCACGATCTGCGCGACGGCCCGGGTGGCCTCCGAGCCCGAGCCCATGGACACGCCGATGTCCGCGTCCTTGAGGGCGAGGACGTCGTTGACGCCGTCGCCGGTCATCGCGACCGTGTGTCCGCGGGACTGCAGCGCGCCCACCATGTCCCGCTTCTGCTGCGGGGTCACCCGCCCGAACACCGTGCCCTCCTCCAGCGCCCGCGCCATCGGGTCCGGCTCCGCGGGCAGCCGCCGGGCGTCGACGGTCGTGCCGGTCAGGCCCAGCTTCGCGGCCACCGCGCCCACGGACACCGCGTTGTCGCCGGAGATGACCTTGGCGCTGACGTCCTGCTCGGCGAAGTAGCGCAGGGTGTCGGCGGCGTCGGGCCGCAGCCGCTGTTCGAGGACGACGAGGGCCGTGGGCCGGGCGCCCACCGCGGGCTCGGGATCGTCGAGGTCACGCGCGGCGCGGGCGAGCAACAGCACCCGCAGGCCCTGTTCGTTCAGGCGCGCGGTCTCCGCGACGGCCGGGTCGTCCTCGGCCAGCAGCACGTCGGGCGCCCCCAGCAGCCAGGTGCCCGACTCGCCGTCGCCCTCGCTGAGGGTGGCGCCGCTGTACTTGCGCGCCGAGGAGAAGGGCAGGGACTCGGTGCAGCGCCAGTCCTCGACGTCCGGGTAGGCGTCGATGATCGCCTGGAGGGAGGCGTTGGGCCGCGGGTCGGACTCGCCGAGGGCGCCGAGGACCTTGCGGACGTACGACTCGTCGGCGCCCTGCAGCGGCCTGAGCTCGGTGACGTCCATGCCGCCCTCGGTGAGGGTGCCGGTCTTGTCGAGGCAGACGGTGTCGACGCGGGCGAGGCCCTCGATCGCGGGGAGTTCCTGCACGAGGCACTGTTTGCGGCCGAGCCGGATCACGCCTATCGCGAAGGCGACCGACGTCAGCAGCACCAGCCCCTCGGGGACCATCGGCACGATCCCGCCCACCGTGCGTGCGACCGAGTCCTTGAACCCGTGCTCCTTGACGACCAGTTGGCTGATGACCAGGCCGATCGCGGTCGGGACCATCATCCAGGTCACGTACTTGAGGATGGTCGAGATGCCGGTGCGCAGCTCGGAGTGGACGAGGGTGAAGCGGGAGGCCTCCTCGGCCAGTTGGGCGGCGTAGGCCTCGCGGCCCACCTTGGTGGCCTTGAAGGCGCCGCCGCCCGCGACGACGAAACTGCCCGACATGATCGGGTCCCCGGGCCGTTTGACCACCGGGTCGGCCTCGCCGGTGAGCAGCGACTCGTCGATCTCCAGGCCGTCGGTCTCGACGCACACGCCGTCGACGACAGCCTTGTCGCCGGGCCCGATCTCGATCAGGTCGTCCAGCACGATCTGTGAGGTGCTGACCTCGGCGGCCACCCCCTCGCGCCGCACCGTGGGCCGCGCCTCCCCGATCACGGCGAGGGAGTCCAGGGTCTTCTTCGCCCGCCACTCCTGGATGATGCCGATGCCGGTGTTGGCGAGGATCACATAGCCGAAGAGGCTGTCCTGGAACGGCGCGACGAACAGCATGATCAGCCACAGCAGGCCGATGATCGCGTTGAACCGGGTGAAGACGTTCGCCCGGACGATCTCGCCCATCGACCGGCTGCTGCGCACCGGGACGTCGTTGACCTGGCCGCGCGCGACCCGTTCGGCGACCTCGGCGGCGGTCAGTCCGCGCGCGGAGACCGGGACGGGCACGGGGTGCACAGGGTCGAGCTCGGCGCCCGCGTCGATGTGCGTCATGCATTCGACGGTACGTGCGGATTTGCGGCTTCACCCGCCGAGTGCCCGGAAGATCCGACCTGCGGAGGAGCCGCGTCGTGCGGTGGTAGTACGGCCTACTTGGCCGGCCCCGCCCGCAGTGCCGCGTCCCGCTTGATCGCCGCGTCCCGCTTCCTGACGAACCAGACGCCGTACAGCCCGAGGACGCCGCCGGTCAGACACGTCCACAGCCACCAGGTGTGCCCGTGGTCGTCGAACCAGCCGTAGAACGGCAGCTGCACCAGGAAGAGGACGAACCAGACGATCGTGCCGCCGGTGATGGTGGCGACGACGGGGCCCTCCAGGGGCTCCGGTGCCTCGTGCTTCGGTGTCCACTTCGCCATGGGGGACAGCTTACGAGGTGATCAGGTCTACGCGCGGAGATAGCGTCGGCGAGACTCATATGTTCATACTGAAACCGTTTGCGTCTGACCCTGTCATAATCTGTCTGAATCTCTTCGTAGGAACAACCAATGCCCACCTCGGCTCCCGCCAAGGTCCCCGCTCCCGGACAGCCGGGGCAGGCGCCCGCACACGGCGTACTCGACCGCTACTTCAAGATCTCCGAGCGGGGCAGCACCCTGTCCCGCGAGGTCCGCGGCGGTTTCGCCACCTTCTTCGCGATGGCCTACATCATCGTGCTGAACCCGATCATCCTGGGCAGCGCGAAGGACATGTACGGGCATCATCTGGACAACGGCCAGCTGGTGACCGCGACCGCGGTGACGGCCGCCTTCACCACGCTGCTCATGGGCGTCGTCGGCAACGTCCCGATCGCGCTCGCCGCCGGCCTCGGGGTGAACTCGGTCGTCGCGCTGCAGCTCGCGCCCCGGATGTCCTGGCCGGACGCGATGGGCATGGTCGTCCTGGCCGGCCTCGTCGTGATGCTGCTGGTCGCCACCGGACTGCGCGAGCGCGTGATGAACGCCGTGCCCTACGGCCTGCGCAAGGCGATCTCCATCGGCATCGGCCTGTTCATCATGCTGATCGGCCTGGTCGACTCCGGCTTCGTCTCCCGTATCCCGGACGTCGCCCAGACCACCGTGCCGCTGCAGCTGGGCGGCGACGGCCATCTCAACGGCTGGCCGGTCCTGGTCTTCATCCTGGGCGCCCTGCTCACCCTCGCGCTGATCGTCCGCAAGGTCCCCGGCGCGATCCTGATCTCGATCGTCGCGATGACGGTCCTCGCGGTGATCATCGACGCCGTCGCGAAGGTCCCCTCCTGGGGCCTGACGACGCCCAAGTGGCCCGGCAACCCCGTCGCCAACCCGGACTTCGGCCTGATCGGGAACGTCAGCCTCTTCGGCGGCTTCTCCCACGTCGGCGTGCTCACCGGCATCCTGTTCGTCTTCACCGTGCTGCTGTCGTGCTTCTTCGACGCGATGGGCACGATCATGGGCGTCAGCGACGAGGCCCGGCTGACCGACGCGCAGGGTCAGATGCCCGGCATCAACAAGGTCCTGTTCGTGGACGGCATCGCGGTCGCCGCGGGCGGCGCCAGCTCCTCCTCGGCCACCACCTGCTTCGTGGAGTCCACGGCCGGCGTCGGCGAGGGTGCGCGCACCGGCTTCGCGAACGTCGTCACCGGCGCGCTGTTCGCCGTAGCGCTGTTCCTGACGCCGATCGCCACGATGGTCCCGTCCCAGGCGGCCACCCCGGCCCTGCTCGCGGTGGGCTTCCTGATCCTGGCCGGTTCGGTCAAGGAGATCGACTGGGCCGACTTCACGATCGCCATCCCGGCCTTCGTGACGATGGTGATGATGCCGTTCACCTACTCGATCACCAACGGCATCGGCATGGGCTTCATCACCTTCGTCGTGCTGCGGCTCGCGGCCGGGCGCGCCAAGGAGATCCCGGTGGCGATGTACGTCGTCTCGGCGGTCTTCGCCTTCTACTACCTGATGCCGGCCCTGGGTCTGACGTGAGCCGGGCCGCTCGCGTGAGACTCGTGCTCACGTGACCCCGTAGAACCTCTCCGTCTCCTCGACGGCGGACTGGAACCGCTCGTCGAAGTCGTCTCGAATGAGCGTCCGGATCACATAGTCCTGGACGCTCATTCCCCTTTTCGCGGCGTGGTCCCGGAGCCGGTCGAGCAGCTCCCCATCTATCCGCAGGCTCAGCACGCTGGTCCCCATGCACACGAGGGTCGCTGGCGGGCTCCGTTTGCCGTTCACTTTCCGCACATCACTCACTCGTACGGGTGAAGCTGCGGTTTCAGTGGCCGGAGTCACGGGAATCCACGCGCCCGCCAGCTTGTTTAGAGAGAGTAATGAGTTACTCTAAGTACATGTCGGACCTCACCCATGGCGACGATGCTGCCGCCGTGAACGCCCTCCGCTCCGCCGTGATGCGGCTGTCCCGCCGGCTCAAGCACCAGCGGGTCGACGAGTCGCTGAGCCCCACCGAGATGTCGGTGCTGGGCACCCTGGCCCGCTTCGGCACGGCCACGCCGGGCGAACTCGCCCGCAAGGAGCATGTGCAGCCCCCGTCGATGACCCGCATCGTCGCGCTGCTGGAGGCGAAGGGACTGGTCCGGCTGGAGCCGCACCCCGAAGACCGGCGCCAGAAGGTGGTCACCCAGACCGAGCAGGCCGAGGCCATGCTCGAGGAGAGCCGCACCAAGCGGAACGCCTTCCTGGCGAGTCTGGTCGAGGGACTGGACGAGGACGAGTGGGCGAAACTGCGCGCCGCCGCCCCCGTCCTGGAGAAGCTCGCACACCTGTAGAACCACACCGAGGAGGCGAACCCTTTTGAGTACGGGACCCGGAGCAGACTCCGCCCCCGCACCGTCACCTACTACCCCTGACATCCCCGCCGTTCCCCGCAAGTCCTCGATGTTCTCCTCGCTGAGGATCCGGAACTACCGCCTCTTCTTCGTCGGCCAGGTCGTCTCCAACATCGGCACCTGGATGCAGCGCATCGCCCAGGACTGGCTGGTGCTCAGCCTCACCGGCTCCGCCACCGCCGTCGGCTTCACGACGGCCCTGCAGTTCCTGCCGATGCTGCTCTTCGGTCTCTACGGCGGTGTCCTCGTCGACCGGCTGCCCAAGCGCCGCGCGCTGCTGTTCACCCAGACCGCGATGGCCCTGACCGGCGTCGCGCTCGCCGTGCTGACGCTCTCCGGACACGTCCAGGTCTGGCACGTCTACCTCGCCGCCTTCGCCGTCGGCCTCGCCACGGTCGTGGACAACCCGGCCCGGCAGTCCTTCGTCTCCGAGATGGTCGGCCCCGCCCAGCTGCAGAACGCGGTGAGCCTGAACTCCGCGAACTTCCAGTCCGCACGGCTCATCGGCCCCGCCGTCGCGGGCCTGATGATCACCGGTGTGGGCACGGGCTGGGCGTTCCTCTTCAACGGACTGTCCTTCGTCGCGACCATCGGCGGACTGCTGCTGATGCGCGCACGTGAACTGCATGTCGTCGAGCGCAGCCCGCGCGGCAAGGGCCAGCTGCGCGAGGGTCTGCGGTATGTCGCCGGGCGCCCCGACCTGACCTGGACCATCGTGCTGGTCGGCTTCATCGGGACCTTCGGCTTCAACTTCCCCGTCTATCTCTCCGCCTTCGCCGACGACGTCTTCCACGCCGGCGCCGGCGCCTACAGCCTCTTCAACACGCTGATGGCGGTCGGCTCGCTGGCGGGCGCGCTGCTCGCGGCCCGCCGCGGCACGGCCCGGATGCGGGTGATGATCGCGGCCGCGGTGGCCTTCGGCGGCCTCGAGCTGGTTGCGGCCGTGGCGCCGTCGCTGTGGCTGTTCGCCCTGATCATGGCCCCGATCGGCATGTTCGGCATGACGGTCAACGTCACCGCCAACACCAGCGTCCAGATGAGCACCGACCCGGTCATGCGCGGGCGCGTGCTGTCCCTCTACATGATGGTGTTCATGGGCGGTACGCCGATCGGTGCGCCGATCGCCGGATGGGTCACGGACGCCTACGGCGTCCGCGCGGGCCTGGCCGTCGGCGGCGCGATCGCCACTGCCGCCGCGGTCGTCGTCGGCCTGGTCCTGGCCCGCATCGGCAACCTGCGCCTGTCGATCGGCTGGCACCGCGGCCACCCGCACGTCCGCTTCGTCCCCCGCGAGGCCCAGGAGCAGCTGGCACCGGCCGCGTAGGGGGGCCGGTCGGGGGTCAGTCGCGGGGGAAGTCGTCGGTGCTGAGGACGAGGCCGACCGGGGTGCCGGTCAGGTCGATGTCCTCGCCGAAGGGGAAGGAGACCTCGCTGTGGTACTTGCCGTCCTTCGGGAGGGTGTGCAGGTGCCACTCGCCGGTGTACGGGTCCACGATCAAGTAGACCGGTACACCGGCCGTGGCGTAGACGTCCTTCTTCGGGCCGTAGTCGTTGCCCGCCGTGTCCTTGGAGATGACCTCGGCCACGAATTCGATGTCCTGATAGTGCCAGCGGCCCTTGCCGTCCTTGACCGATCGCTCGGCCATCGCCGCGAGGTCGCAGGCGAAGCCGTTCAGATGCCCGGGGAAGTCGATCCGCACGTCCGATGCCAGGCGCTTGCGGGAGTACTTGCCGAGCAACTGCTCGACGAAGGCGACGATGATCTCCCAGTGGCTCTGGCGCTGCGGTGACATGAAGATGTTCCCCCCGACGATCTCGATCTTCGTACCCTCGGGGATAGGCAATTTCTCGAGCCACTCGAACAGGACGTCCAGCGTCAGTTCGTCGCACTCCTCGGCCATCTCGATCCTGTCGTCAAGGACGGACATCGTGGCGCTCCTCCCCGGCCGCACCACGGACAGGTGCAGCCGCGCAGTACAACGATACGCACGGTGACCAGGGCACGGGCGCGCGAACAGGCGTCCGGGGGCGAGACTGTGGAGCCATGAGACTCTTCGCGGCCGTGCTGCCGCCCGATGACGTCGTGCGTGAACTCGCCGTGGAAGTGGACCAGTTGCGCGGGCTGCCCGGGGCGGAGCGGCTGCGGTGGACCGGGCGCGACGGGTGGCACTTCACGCTCGCGTTCTACGGCGAGGTCGACGACGGCGTCGTGGAGGAGCTGTCGGCGCGGCTGGAGCGGGCCGCGCACCGGACCGGGGCCTTCGAGCTGGCCGCGCGCGGCGGAGGGCAGTTCGGGCACGGACGGGCGCTGTGGGCGGGGGCCGAGGGGGACCTGAGCACCCTGCGGCTGCTCGCCGAGCGGGCGGAGGCGGCCGGGCGCAAGGCGGGCGTGCCGATGGGGGAGCACCGGCGCTACAAGGCCCATCTCACGCTGGCCCGCAGCCGGGACGCGGTGGACGTGCGGCCGTATCTGTCGGCGCTGGAGGAGTTCGCCGGCCGCACCTGGACGGTGGCCGAGCTGGTGCTGCTGCGGAGCCACCTGCCGAGGTCGGGTGTGGCGGGGGAGCAGCCGCGCTACGAGGCGGTCGCCCGCTGGGCGCTCGGCGGGGCCGGTTAGGCTCGACCACGTGGACCCGAAGACCCGGAACCGGATCATGGCCGTAGTGCTGGTGCTGTTGTTCGTCGTGGTGGCGTTCGCGGCGGCGATGGGCAAGTAGCCGACCGCCGCCGCGCCGCGCCTTTGCCCGCTCTACCAGGCGAAGGCCTCCGGGGAGGGGCCCGGGCCGGGGAAGATCTCCTCCAGGCCGGACAGCAGCTCCTCGCTCAGCTCCAGCTCGACCGCGCGCAGGGCGGAGTCGAGTTGCTCGGCGGTGCGCGGGCCGACGATCGGGCCGGTCACGCCGGGGCGGGTCAGCAGCCAGGCCAGAGCGGCCTCGCCGGGCTCGATCCCGTGCTTGTCGAGCAGGTCCTCGTACGCCTGGATCTGGGCGCGGATGGTGGTGTTGGCGAGGGCGTCGGCGGCCCTACCGCTCGCCCGGCGCCCGCCCTCGACCTCCTTCCTGATCACACCGCCCAGCAGTCCGCCGTGCAGCGGCGACCAGGGAATGACCCCGAGGCCGTAGTCCTGCGCGGCCGGGATGACCTCCATCTCGGCGCGGCGCTCGGCGAGGTTGTAGAGGCACTGCTCGCTGACCAGGCCGATGGTGCCGGCGCGGCGGGCGGCGATCTCGTTGGCCTGGGCGATCTTGTAGCCGGGGAAGTTGGACGACCCGACGTAGAGGATCTTGCCCTGCTGCACCAGGACGTCGATGGCCTGCCAGATCTCCTCGAAGGGAGTGCTGCGGTCGATGTGGTGGAACTGGTAGACGTCGATGTGGTCGGTCTGCAGCCGCTTGAGGCTGGCGTCGACCGCGCGCCGGATGTTCAGCGCGGAGAGCTTGTCGTGGTTGGGCCAGGCCGGGCCGTCGGCGCCCATGTTGGCGTAGACCTTGGTGGCGAGGACGACCTTGTCACGCCGGTCGCCGCCCTGGGCGAACCAGTTCCCGATGATCTCCTCGGTACGGCCCTTGTTCTCACCCCACCCATAGACGTTTGCGGTGTCGAAGAGGTTGATGCCGGCGTCCAGCGCCGCGTCCATGATCGCGTGGCTGTCGGTCTCGTTCGTCTGCGGTCCGAAGTTCATCGTCCCGAGAACCAGCCGGCCGACCTTGAGTCCCGTGCGTCCCAGTTGCGTGTACTTCATGGTGCACAAGCCAACGACTTGGAGTGCGCTCTATGCAAGAGGGGTCAGTCGCGCGGGAAGGCGCTGGTGCTCACGGTCAGGTCGGCCACGGTGCCGGTCAGATCGATGTCGTCGCCGAAGTCCACCCGCGTCCGCGTGACGTAGTCGCCGTTCTTCGGGTCGGTGTAGACGAAGCAGTGGCCCTGGTAGGGGTCGACGATGACATAGAGGGGGAGCCCGGCGGTCGCGTAGGCGGCCTTCTTCGGGCCGTAGTCGTTGGCGGCCGTGCCCTTGGAGATGACCTCGAAGACGAACTCGACATCCTCGTAGCGCCAGTGGTCCCCTTCGTCAGGCTCGGCGGAATCCCGGAGCATGGCCACGTCGGGGCAGAGACCGTTCTCGTGGCCCGGGAAGTCGATGCGGACGTCCGAGAGCACGTTCACGTCCATCCCGAACCTGTCCTCGACGGCCCGCACGATGCGACGAATGATGGCCCAATGCGTGCCACGCTGCGGCGTCATGAAAACGTTGCCCCCGACGATCTCGACCCTGTATCCCTCGGGGACGGGCATCCGCTCCAGCCGCTCGAACCACTCGTCCAAGCGCTGCGTGTCGACGTCGGCCATGGCGATCCTGTCTTCAACGACGGTCATCGTGGCGCTCCTCCCCGGCCGCCCCACGGACAGGTGCAGCCGCGCAGTACAACGATACGCACGGTCACCAAGAGACGCCGCAAATCGGTCAATGCGATCCAGCCGCGTACGGCTGCCCGACCCCCCACGCCTCCCACATCGCCCCCGCGAACGCCTCTGCGATCTTGTGCTCGCCGGTTGCGTTCGGGTGGGTGCCGTCGTAGGTGTCGTGGTGGATGTCGTACGAGGGTGGGGGAGAGGCGAGCAGCAGGGGGGAGCGGGGCTCGTCCAGGTCGGCGAGGGTCTTGGCGAGCAGGACGTTGAAGAGGTCCACCTGGGCGGCGAAGGACGGCTCGGACGCGGCCCGGATGTTGGGGATCACCGGCAGCACGACCATGCGCACGCGCGGGCGGGCCGCCCGGGCCTCGGCCACGAACCGGCGGACGTTGTCCGCCGTCTGCTCCGCGTTGGTGTAGAAGCCGAGGTCGATCAGGCCCAGCGAGACCATCAGCACGTCGGCGCGGCAGGAGCGCACCGCCTCGCCGATCAGCGGCACCATGTGGTGCCATCCCTCGCCCCAGCCGGCCAGGTGGCCGCGGGGGAAGTCGGGGTCGGCGTACTCGTAGGACGTCGGCGCGTCCGTCGCCTGGTCGTGGAGCGTCTCCCGGGGACCGACCAGTGCGAACGGACCCCCGTAGGTGTCCCGCAGATGGCGCCACATCCGGTAGCGCCAGGTGTGTTCGCCCGCACTCCCGATCGTCATCGAGTCGCCGACCGGCATGAACCTGAGCATCCGCTCATGATGAACGATCCGCACGGGATCAATGGGACGGGCGGGGTGTGAGGCCTGCCACGGTACGGCGCGGCGGGAACCCGGCCCGGGCCGTCAACCGTTCGACGGGATGGCAGGCTTGGGGCATGCGCCGACCCCTCGCTCTGCTCGCCGGAGTCCTGCTCGTGGGCGTGTTCGCCCTGCCCGCCTCCGCCGACGACGGCGAGGGCAAGGGGGATCAGGGGTTCACCATCAAGGACCCCCGCATCACCGAGTCGAGCGGCCTCGCCGCCTCCCACCTGCATCCCGGCATCTACTGGACGCACAACGACAGCGACGACGGCCCGTACCTCTACGCCGTGGACAGCGCCACCGGAAAGACCGTCGCCCGCATCACCCTCAGCGGCATCGGCTCGCCCCGCGACGTCGAGGCCATCTCCATCGGCCCCGGCAACCAGATCTACGTCGGCGACATCGGCGACAACCTCGGCGGCAAGTGGCCGTACGTGTGGATCTACCGGCTGCCCGAGCCCAAGAAACTCGTCGACCAGACCGTCCGGGCCACGCAGTACGTCGTGAAGTACACGGACGGGGCGCGCAACGCCGAGTCGCTGGTCGTCGACCCGAAGACGGGACGCGCGTACATCATCGACAAGAACGAGGACGGCGGGCACCTCTACGAGGGGCCCGCCAAGCTCTCCTCCTCGGGCACGAACTACTTCAAGCCCATCGCCACTGTCGACCTCTGGGCCACCGACGCCGCCCTGTCCCCGGACGGCCGACAGCTCGCCGTCCGGGGCTACTTCGGCGGGATCTACTACGACTTCGACGGCGGCAAGATCAAGCGCAAGGGCCGGCTGAACGTCCCCCTGCAGGGACAGGGCGAGTCCGTCACCTACTCCGCCGACGGGACGCGCCTCATGTACGGCAGCGAGGGCGACGACAGCCCGGTGCAGGCGGAGGACGCGCCGGGCGGCGGGGCCGGAGACGCCAAGTCGCCGTCTGCCGACGGCAGTTCGAGCGCCTCCGACCAGGACGGCGGCAGCGGGATCGGCAACCTCAAGGTCGGAGCCGTCGCCGTCGCCGTGGCCGCAGCGGTCCTCCTCGGTCTGCGCCGCCTGCTGCGCCGCTCCTAACTCCCGCTCGGCAGCGACGTGTTGGTGATCGGGAGCTTCTGCTCCGCGCCCGCCACGTACAGGTCCGTCGGGGCCGTGCGTAGGGTGAACGTGTCGTCGTAGCCCGACACACGCACCGACATCACGAAGAAGCCGTCGTCCTCGACGGTCGTCTTCACGTGGTACTCCTGCTCCCAGTAGGTCTGCAGGAAGACCTCGGTGCCCTGCGGCTCGACCCCCTTGGGCAGGGTGACCTTGCCCTGGACGGTGAGGATGTCGCCCGCCTTCACCTTCTTCTTGTTGACCTTGTAGCTGACGGAGCTGGATTTGGCGTTCGCGGCCACGGTGGTGTCCGCGAAGTAGCCGTCCTGCGGGGTGTTGAGGTCGCCGTCCTCGTCGTAGAGGGCGGTGATCTGCACGTCGTGCTCGACGTTGAGCAGGCTGCTGCCGGTCACGTGGTCGATGGCGACGTCGGGGATGGTGAACTTCCCGGTGGCGTCGGTGACGGGCTTGCCCAGGTCGCGCGGCTCGTAGTAGTTCGGGTCGATCGGGTCGCCCCACGGGTTCCAGGTGGTGAAGCGGACGACCTCCTGGACGGTGACGGGGATGTCGGCCGCCGGGGTGCCGTCGGCCTTGGTGACGGTGCCGGTGACGTCGACGTGGCGGTTGTCGAAGTCCGTGCTGCTGGGGTTGGTGCTCACGGTCAGGACGTAGGCGTCGCCGGGCGCGGCGTCCGAGGATGCCGCCGAGGCGGCGGGCGCGGACAGCGCGCCCGCGGCGAGCAGCAGCGCGGCGGTGGCGGCAACGCGTGCCGACAGGGACTTGCTGGGCATGGAGCAACTCCAACTTCGGTCGGGTGTACAGGAGTTGCGCCGGGACGGCACCGGTTCCGCCGCGACGCACCAGGTTCGACCGGCGGTACGGGGCGCGAGTTGTCCCTTGTGCGGCTGCTGTTACGCGGCTGTGGTGCAGGACCGGTTTGTCCGGGTTGCGGGTTCACCTGGATGTCGGCCGCAGGTCGACCGATGGTTTCTCTGCGATGACGAAGGGCGCCCAGCGGTTGATCCGCGGGGCGCCCTTCGTCGTCGTAGCGAAGACGGCTACAGCTTCTCGATCACGTAGTCGACGCACTTCGTCAGGGCCTCGACGTCCGCCGGGTCCACCGCCGGGAACATGGCCACGCGCAGCTGGTTGCGGCCGAGCTTGCGGTAGGGCTCGGTGTCGACGACGCCGTTGGCGCGCAGCACCTTGGCGACGGCGGCCGCGTCCACCTCGTCGGTGAAGTCGATGGTGCCGATGACCTGGGAGCGCTTGGCCGGGTCGGTCACGAACGGCGTCGCGAACTTCACGTCCTCCGCCCAGCCGTACAGCGTGCGCGCGGAGGTCGCCGTGCGGCGCACCGCCCAGTCCAGGCCGCCCTGGCCGTTCAGCCACTCCAGCTGCTGGTTCAGCAGGAAGAGGGTGGCGAGGGCCGGGGTGTTGTACGTCTGGTTCTTGCGGGAGTTGTCGATCGCCGTGGGCAGCGAGAAGAACTCCGGGACATGGCGGCCGGAGGCGTGGATCCGCTCGGCGCGCTCGAGCGCGGCCGGGGAGAAGATGCCGATCCACAGGCCGCCGTCGGAGGCGAAGGACTTCTGCGGGGCGAAGTAGTAGACGTCCGTCTCGGCGATGTCGACCGGGAGGCCGCCGGCGCCGGAGGTGGCGTCCACGAGGACCAGGGCGCCCTCGTCGGCACCGGCCACGCGGTTGATCGGCATGGCGACGCCGGTCGAGGTCTCGTTGTGCGTGAAGGCGTAGACGTCGACGCCCGCCTCGGCGGCCGGCTCCGGGTGGGTGCCGGGGTCGCTGGTGATCACGGTGGGCTCGGCCAGCCACGGGGCCAGCTTGGAGGCCTTGGCGAACTTCGAGCTGAACTCGCCGAAGCTCAGGTGCTGCGACTTGTTCTCGATCAGGCCGTGGGTCGCGATGTCCCAGAACGCCGTCGAGCCGCCGTTGCCGAGGACCACCTCGTAGCCCTCGGGCAGCTGGAACAGGTCGGAGATGCCCTCGCGCACCTTGCCGACCAGGTTCTTGACCGGGGCCTGGCGGTGGGACGTACCGAGGAGGGAGGTACCGGTCGCGGCGAGAGCGTCCAGCGCCTCCGTCCGCACCTTGGAGGGACCCGCGCCGAAACGTCCGTCCGCGGGCTTGATGTCAGCGGGAATCTGAATCTCAGCCACGAGCCGGAGGGTATCCCCTCGGCGAAACCGCACGGAAACGTGTCCGTCCGATGAGACGACTCCTCCGGCCCGTGGACCTGTGCGATCAGACCAGGGGCAACAGCCGCACCGGCAGCTCGAACAGGTCGTTCTGCGTCACTACGGGCTTGTTGCGCAGTTCGCCCGGCGGGATGGCCAGGTCGAGATCCGGGAAGCGGGCGTAGAGCGCCGGGAGGGCCACGCCCGCCTCCAGTCGGGACAGCGCGGCGCCGGGGCACACGTGTGGGCCGTGACCGAAGGAGATGTGGCGGTTCTGCGAGGTCCGGGTGATGTCGAAGGCGCCCGCGGTCGGCCCGTGGGCCTTCTCGTCGCGGCCGATCGCGGCGTACGACACGATCAGCGCGTCGCCCGCGGGCAGCACCTTGTTCCCGACCTGGACGTCCTCGGTCGCGAAGCGGATCAGGACGTGCGAGGTGGGCGTGGAGTGGCGCAGGGTCTCCTCGATCACCGCCGACCAGTCGGCCGCGCCGGACAGGACCAGGGCTCGCTGATCCGGGTGACGGGACAGATTGACCACCGCGTTGACGATGAGGGAGATCGTCGTCTCGTGGCCCGCCGCGACCATCAGCTGGAGCGTGGAGACGATCTCCTGGTCGGTGAGGTGGTCGCCGTTCTCCGAGGCCAGGATGAGGGCGGAGGTGAGGTCGTCGCCCGGCTCGGCGCGCTTGGCGGCGACCGTGTCCGCCATGATGCCCGCGAGTTCCCGAAGCGTGGCGAGGACCTCCTCGGGCGGGGTCTGCGTCGAGAAGAACTTCTCGAACAGCTCCTTCAGCCGGGGCAGCCGCCCCTCGTCGATGCCCATCAGGTCGGCGACGACGTACATGGGCAGCGGGTAGGCGAAGGACGCCTTCAGGTCCACGACGCCGTCCGCGTCCGTGTCCGCGGGCAGCCGGTCCAGCAGGCTCTCGGTGAACTTGCCGATCCGCTCCCGCATCCGCTCCACCCGGCGCGGGGTGAGCGCCTGCGCGACCAGGGTGCGCAGCCGGCGGTGGTCGGCGCCGTCCACGGTGAGCATGGAGCGGCCCGGGTTGGCAAGGCCGATCAGCGGCCAGTCCGGCGGTATCTCGCCGCGCTGCCAGGCCCCCCAGACGTCGATGTCCTTCACCAGGCGCGGATCCGTGAGGAGTTGCTTCGCCTCCGCGTGGTGGGTGACGGCCCACACGGGGACCCCGCCGGGCAGTTCCACGGCGGCCAGCGGACCCGCGGCGCGCAGCCTCGCGCTCTCGCCGTCCAGGTCGGTGACGAAGGGATCGAGTGCGATACGGGTCTCTTCGGTGCCGGTCGTCGTCATACGGAGGTCCCTCCTGGGGGCGTCAGAGCGCAGGTACGGGCGTGAACCGGGCGGGCAGTTCCGTCAGACCCCGCAGCCACGGCGAGGGCCGACGCGTCAGGGACTCGGCCGGGACGGCCAGGTCGATGTCGGGCAGGCGGTCCAGGACGACCTCGATGCCGGTGCGCGCGATGACCTCGGCGATCTCCTGCGCGGGGAAGGGGCAGCGGTGCTCGCCGTGCCCGAAGGAGAAGTGCGCGCTGTTGCCGCCGGTGAGCGAGCCGTCGGTGCGCACCTGCGGGTCGGAGTTGGCGCCCTGCAGACCGAGCAGCAGCAGATCGCCGGCCCGGATGCGGCGACCGCCGAGCCGGGTGTCGCGGGCGGCCCAGCGGCCGGCCACGTTCTGGGTGGGCGTGTCCTCCCACAGGACCTCGTTCATGGCGTCGGCGACGCTGCTGCGGCCGCCGAACAGGGAGGCCGCGAACCGGTCGTCGGTGAGCATCAGCCGCAGCGAGTTGCCGATCCAGTCGGCGGTGGGCTGGTGGCCCGCCGCCATCATCACCATCAGGTCCTGGGCGATCTCCTCGTCGCTGAAGCCGCCGCGGTCGGCGAGCATCCGCGAGACGACGTCGTCGGCGGGCTCGGCCCTGCGGTCGGCCAGCAACTGGGCCATGGACGTGGCCAGATGGGTCTGTCCGGCGATCGCCCGCTCCCGCCCGTCGATCATGTCGTTCAGGGCGGTCACCAGGCCCGGGCCCTGCTCGTCGGTGAAGCCGTAGAGACGGGCCAGGACGCGCACGGGCAGCAGCATGGCGTAGTCGGAGACGACGTCCGCCTCGCCGCGGGAACCGAAGGCGTCGATCAGCTCGTCGGCGAACTTCTCGGCGTCGGCGCGCAGTTCGAAGGGGTCGGCGGCCTCCAGGGCGTCGCTGATCATCGCGGCGCGCTCGCGGTGGCGCTCGCCGACCGTGTAGAGGATCGAGGGCTGCTTGCGTCCGATCATCGGCAGCAGGGGCCAGTCGTCGGGGATGCGGTCCCACTGGTTCCACAGGCCGGAGTCGCGGCTGAACAGCGCCGGATCGCCGGTGACCTGGTGCAGCTCGCGGTAGCCGAGCACCAGCCAGGCCGGTACGTCGCCGTCGAGCACGACCGGGGTCACGGCACCGTGCTCGCGCCGCATCTCCCGGTACAGCTGCGCCGGATCGGTCTGGAACCGGGGGCCGCCGAGCGGTACGGGCGTGGTGGGGGCGGTCACAGTGCCAACTCCTGGTGTGAGGAAGGGGTCTTGGCCGCGTACTGGTCCCTGACGTGCTCCACCAGCGTGATCAGGACCTGCTTGCCGGAGCCGCGGGAGCGGGCGTCGCAGTCGAGCAGCGGCACCTGCGGGTCGAGGTCGAGAGCCTCGCGGATCTGCCCGAACAGATACAGCACATTGCGTGCGTCGAGCGTGATGCGGCCGAAGTCGAAGGCGACCGTGGTGGCCGACTTCCCGCGCACCCCGCTGTTGTCGTCGAGGCCCTCGCCGGCCCGGGTCATCGTCTCCTCGGTGCTGAGGGGACGTATCTCGCTCACCGAGCGCACCAGGGTGGTCTTGCCGGCGCCGAAGCCGCCGACCACCACGATCTTCAGGCCGTTGTCGGCCGACGCACCCAGCGGGGTGCGTGCGTCAGAGGTTGCGGAGTCCAACGAGCACCTGTTCCAGGACGTCGGGGTCGAGGACACCCGAAGGGGGCTTCTTCGGGTGGCGGGCGCTGATACGGCCCGCGGCGAGGAGGTCGGAGAGCAGGATCTTGGTGATGCTCACCGGCAGCTTCAGCTCGGCGGCCAGCTCGACGACCGCGGTGGGCAGCTGTGTCAGCCGCAGGATCGTGGCGTGCTCCGACTGCATGCCGGGCACCGGATCGCACTCGGCGACCACGAGGGTCACCAGGTCGAAGGGGCTGTCGAGGCCCGAGCGGGCGCGGCCCCCGGTGAGGGTGTAGAGGCGGTCGGGTGAGTCGTCCCTGCCGGGGCGGCTCATGAGGTCCGGGGCTGCGCGGTCAGATGGGTGCCGAGTTGCTCCACGAGCTCGCTCATGTTGTGCCCGACCAGCCCGGCGTCCGCCTCCTGCGTGGTCACCACGGCCAGATGCGCGCCCTCGCCGGCCTCCGCGATGAACAGCACCCCGCCGTAGAACTCGGTCATGGCGGAGCGCACTCCTCCGGTGCCGTCGCCGAACTCCATCGAGGCGCCGTGCGCCAGCGACTGGATCCCGGCGGCGATCGCGGCGAGTTGGTCGGCCCGGTCGACGGTGAGCTCCGGCGTCCGGCACAGCTTCAGGCCGTCCCGGGACAGCACGAGCGCGTGGCGCGCGCCCGGCGTGCGCTCCAGGAGGCCCTGGATGAGCCAGGTCAGCTTCTCGTCGGCGGTGGTCGTGCCGGTCATGACGTGGAGTGGCCTTCCGGATCCGGGTGCGGGTGGGACAGGGCGGACGGTTCGGGGGAGGGCGGGGCGGGGTCCGCGTCCGGTTCGCCCAGGTCCGAGAGCGAGCCGCGCACGGCCCGGCGGAAGCTGCTGAAGCGGGCGGCACGGGCGAGGGGGTCGTCCAGGGGGACGGCCGTATCGGCGCCGGAGGTGTCGGTGGACTTGGCGGAGTCGGCGGCACGCGCGCGTGCGCGCTCCCGGTCCCGCTCGGCCTGCGCGAGGGCGCGGCCCCGGCGGCGCTTGGGCAGCGCCGGGGAGAGGGCGTCGGGTTCGCCGTCGCCGGGCTCGTGGTGGGCGCGGTGCGGGTCGTGGGCGCGGACCTCGTCGGGATCGTCGCCGCGGACACCGTCCGGGGTGGTGTGCCGGTCCGGGGTGGTGTGCGGGGTCTCGTACGACCGCTGCGGGTGCTCGTCCACCGGCTCGGGACGGTCGCTTGCGGGCGTCGGAAGGTCGGTCGCGGGCTGCTTCGTACGGTGGCCCGCGGGCTTCGGACGGTCGCCCGCGGGCTCCGGACGTTCGGTCGCGGGCTGCTTCGTACGGTCGCCCGCGGGCCCCGGACGCTCGGTCGCGGGCTTCGGGCGTCCGGCCGTCGTCTCCGGGAGGGGGAGCGCGTCGTCGGGGCGTGAGGTGGGGTTCTCGGATACGAGGATGTCCTGCGGGACGAGCACCAGGACCCCGGTGCCGCCGCGCGCGGACGGCCGGAAGGAGACCTTGAGGCCGTACTTGCGGGCGAGGCGGCCGACGACCACGAGGCCGAGGCGGGTGCCGCCGAGACCGCCCGGGCCGGTGTCGTCGCCGGTCACGGCCCGTTCGGCGCGGCGCAGCTGCACCTCGCCCATGACCAGGCCGCTGTCCTCGACGGACACGATGACGCCGGCCGGCACCTCCTCGACGTAGACATGCACCTCGGCGGTGGGCGGCGAGAAGTTCGCGGCGTTGTCGAGGAGTTCGGCGAGCGCGTGCATCACGCCCTCGGCGGCGTGTCCGGCGACGGCGGCCTCGCTGGCGGAGTGCACCCGCACGCGCTGGTAGCCGCTGATCCGGCCCATCGCGCCGCGCAGGATCGACTCCATGGAGATGGGGCGCGCCCAGCGGCGTCCGGAGCGGGCGCCCGCGAGGACGGCGACCGAGTCGGCGAGGCGGCCCGCCTGCGCGGTGCGGTGGTCGAGGTGGAGCAGGTCGGCGAGGACGTCCTCGTCCTCGTGCCGCTCCTCCATGGCCCGCAGGTCGGCGAGCATGCCGGTAGCCAGCGCCTGCATACGGCCCGCCGCGTTGGCGGTCGCCGAGACCGCGGCGGCGCGCTCGTGGTCGGCCTTGCGGGCCTGCTCGGCGAGGCGGGTGTTCTCGGCGGTGAGCCGGGCGCGCTCCTGCTCGAACTCGGCGCTCAGCCGCGCGCGTTCCTCGGCGATCTCCGTGGCCGTCCGGGCCCGCTCATGGGTCAGCTCCTCGGTCAGGCGGACCCGCTCCTGGTCGAACTGCGCGCTCTGGCGGACCCGGTCCTGCAGCAGCCGGCCCGTGTCCTGGCTGACCTCCTCCAGGCGGCGGCGGGCGATCCGGGCCGTGCCGAACGCGTGGGCGGCCACGGCGACGGCGGCGCACAGCAGGACGGCGCCCGCGCCCGCGCCGAGGCCGAGCGGGACGCGGTCCGGTGCGGGGGCCAGGGCGACCGCGCCGGCGACAGCGAGTGCCGCGAGGACGGCGGTGATCAGGGGTGCGGGCGCGACGGTGCGGACTGTGGGTCGTTCGCCGGACGCGTGGGGGGCGGTCATGAATCGGGTCCTCGGTCGGGGGGCCTCGGTCGTCCTTGATCTGGTTCCGCTGTCCTTGCTGGATTCCGCTGTCGTTGCTGGGCGAGAAGCGACACAGGTTGCTCAACTGGTGGTCACTATATGAGAGTTCGTAATCGAATTGGGAAGGTTGCGGATCCGTCCACGAGTTCCGGCGACGGCTCGGCGCCGTGCCTGTGGACACGGATTCCACGCCTGTGGACACAGACCCCGTGACTGTCGGTCCCCGGATGCATGCTGGGGTCATGACGGATCTCGAAGCCGAACTGCGCAGGGCCGTCCGCGGCGACGTCCGCTTCGACGTCACCTCCCGGGCGCTGACCACCATGGACGCGTCCAACTACCGGCGGGTCCCGCTCGGCGTGGTCGCCCCGCGCGACGCCGACGACGTGGCGGCCGTGCTCGCCGTGTGCCGGGAGCGCGGCGTCCCGGTCGTGGCGCGCGGCGGCGGCACCTCGATCGCCGGGCAGGCCACCGGCACGGGCGTGGTTCTGGACTTCACCCGCCACATGAACCGCCTGGTGTCGCTCGACCCCGGGGCGCGCGAGGCCGTCGTGCAGCCCGGGCTCGTCCTCGACCGCCTCCAGGAGGCCGCCGCGCCGCACGGGCTGCGCTTCGGCCCCGACCCCTCCACCCACAGCCGGTGCACGCTCGGCGGGATGATCGGCAACAACTCCTGCGGCTCGCACTCCGTGGCCTGGGGCACCACCGCGGACAGCGTGCGCGCACTGGACGTGGTCACCGCGCGCGGGGCGCGGCTCGGACTCGGACAGCAGTGGGCGGGCGCGCCGGCGGGCCTGCGGGCGCTGGCGGAGGGGGAGTTGGCGCGGCTGCGGACGGGTTTTCCCGAGCTGCCGCGCCGTATCTCCGGCTACGCACTGGACGCGCTGCTCCCGGAGAAGGGCGCCGACGTCGCCCGCTCCTTCTGCGGCAGCGAGGGCACGCTCGGAGTGCTCACCCAGGCCGTCGTACGGCTCGTGGAGAACCCGCGCGCGCGTGCGCTGGCCGTGCTTGCCTACGCCGACGAGGCCGCCGCCGCCCAGGCCGCGGCGGGACTGCTGCCGTACGGGCCGCTCACCGTGGAGGGCATGGCGGCGGACCTGGTGCCGTCCACGGCCGCGCTGCCGCGGGGCGGGGCCTGGCTGTTCGTGGAGACGGGAGGCGAGTCGCCGGGGGAGGCACGCGCGCGTGCGGAGGCGATCGTGCGGGCCGCCGACGTCCTCGACTCACTGATTGTCACCGACCCGGCCGGGCAGCGGACGCTGTGGCGCATCCGCGAGGACGCGAGCGGCACGGCGACCCGGATGCCGGACGGGAGCGAGGCATGGCCCGGCTGGGAGGACTGCGCGGTGCCGCCCGCGCGGCTCGGCGCGTATCTGCGGGACTTCCGCGCCCTGCTGACCTCCCACGGCCTGCGAGGCACTCCGTACGGCCACTTCGGGGACGGCTGCATCCACGTCCGCATCGACTTCGACCTGCTGACCGAGGCGGGCATCGGCCGCTTCCGCCGCTTCTCCGAGGACCTGGCCGAACTGGTCGTCGCGCACGGCGGCTCGCTGTCCGGGGAGCACGGCGACGGACAGGCACGGGCCGAACTGCTGCCGAAGATGTACGGCGCGGAGACGGTCGCCCTCTTCGAGCGCGCCAAGGGCGTCTGGGACCCCGACGACCTCCTCAACCCCGGGATGCTGGTGCGCCCTTCGCCCATGGACGCCGACCTGCGCTTCTCCGTCCTGCCCCGCGAGCCGGTCGACGTGGTCTTCGGCTACCCCGCGGACGGCGGCGACTTCTCCGCCGCGGTCCGGCGCTGCGTAGGGGTCGCCAAGTGCCGTACGACCTCGGCGGCCGGCTCCGCCGTGATGTGCCCGTCCTTCCGCGCGACCCGCGAGGAGGAGCACTCCACGCGCGGGCGCGCGCGGCTGCTGCACGAGATGCTCGCCGGGGAGCTGGTGACCGACGGCTGGCGGTCGACCGAGGTGCGCGACGCACTGGACCTGTGCCTTTCCTGCAAGGGGTGCCGCTCCGACTGCCCGGTCGAGGTCGACATGGCCACGTACAAGGCGGAGTTCCTGCACCACCACTACGAGGGCCGGCGCCGCCCGGCCGCGCACTACAGCATGGGACGGCTGCCGGTGTGGCTGCGCTGGGTGGCGCGCACCCGAACGGCGCCGCTGGTCAACGCCCTCGCTTCCATCGGGCCGTTGGCCGCGCTCGCCAAGCGGCTCGGCGGGATCGCGCCCGAGCGGCGCATCCCGCGGGTGGCGAAGGAGACGTTCGGCCGGTGGTGGTCCCGGCGGCCCGGCCGTCCTGGGGCCGATGGTGACCTGGTGGTGCTGTGGCCGGACACCTTCACCGAGCACCTCTCGCCGGACGTGGGGCGCGCGGCCGTACGCGTGCTGGAAGCGGCCGGACTGCGGGTGGCGCTGCCGCCCACCGTGGCCCTCGCGAAGGCACCCGTGGGCGACGGCAGGACGGTCGCCCTCGACCCGCTGTCCCTGCTGCGGGGGCGCGGACGGGTGTGCTGCGGTCTGACGTACGTCTCCACGGGCCAGCTCGACCGCGCCCGCACGGTCCTGCGCCGCACGCTGGACCTGATGGAACCGATCCTGGCCACGGACGCCCCCGTCGTCGTCCTGGAGCCGAGCTGCGCCGCCGCCCTGCGGACCGACCTGCCCGAGCTGCTGCCCGACGACCCGCGCGCGGCCCGCCTCGCCGCCTCGGTCCTGACCTTCGCGGAGGCGCTGGAGAAGCACGCCCCCGCCTGGAGACCACCGGCCGTGAACCGCCCGGTCACCGGCCAGACCCACTGCCACCAGCACGCGGTCCTCGGCGACGCCCCCGACCGCAGGCTGCGCGAAGCGGCCGGTCTCACCGGTGAGTTGACGGGCGGCTGCTGCGGCCTGGCGGGCAACTTCGGCTTCGAGAAGGGGCACTACGAGGTGTCGGTGTCCTGCGCCGAGGACCAGCTCCTCCCGGCCGTCCGCGACGCGACGGACGGGACGGTCGTCCTGGCCGACGGGTTCTCCTGCCGGACGCAGCTGGAGCAGCTGGCGGGGGTGCGGGGGCGGCATCTGGCGGAGGTGCTGGCGGGGGCCCTGGACGAGGAGCGCTCATGAAGTGAGGCATCCGCGTCCAGCATCCGGGACAGTGGCAAAACAGGTTCACACACCTGGCGGAGTCCATTACCCTGGACTTGACAGTGCACCGTGATGAACGTACCTCGACCCCGACCCGAGCACCTGGACCGCCCGTGACCACGCCCAGCAGCACCACCACCACCTCGCCCACCGCGGTGAACGCTCCCGGCGCCCCGGACCGCCGGAACTCGCTCGGACCGGTCGGGCTGGTGCTCGGCGCCGGGCTGTCGGTGCAGTTCGGGGCGGCACTGGCCGTGAGCCTGATGCCGAGGGCCGGGGCGCTCGGCGTCGTCACCCTGCGCCTGATCGCCGCGGCCGTCGTCCTGCTGGTGGTCTGCCGCCCGCGGCTGCGCGGCCACTCACGCGCCGACTGGGGCACGGTCGTCGTCTTCGGCACCGTCATGGGCGCGATGAACGGCCTCTTCTACCAGGCGGCCGACCGTATCCCGCTCGGCGCCGCGGTCACCCTGGAGGTCCTCGGACCGCTCGCCCTGTCCGTCCTCGCCTCCCGCCGCGCGCTCAACGCCGTGTGGGCCGCGCTCGCGCTCGGGGGCGTCTTCCTGCTCAGCGGTGGGGTGGGGGGCTTCGGCGACCTCGACCTGGTCGGAGTCGCCTTCGCGCTGGGCGCGGGTGCCATGTGGGCGACGTACATCATCTTCAGCGCGCGTACGGGGCGGCGGTTCCCGCAGGCCGACGGGCTCGCGCTGGCCATGGCGGTCGGTGCGCTGCTGATGCTGCCGCTGGGGGTCGCGGAATCGGGTGCGAAGCTCGCCGATCCGACGACGATCGCGCTGGGCTCGTCGGTCGCGATCCTCTCCTCGGTGCTGCCGTACACCTTCGAACTCATCGCCCTGCGCCGCCTCCCCGCCTCCACCTTCGCGATCATGATGAGCCTGGAGCCCGCTCTCGCCGCGACGGCAGGCTTCCTCATCCTGGGCCAGTCCCTGTCCGCCGCGCAGGCCGCCGCGATCGCCATGGTCATCGCGGCGAGCATGGGGGCGGTGCGGACGCAGGTGGGGCGGGGGAAGGCTTCGCCGGCGCCGGAAGCATGACCTGCGGTGCTTCGGCGGGGGCCGGCTGGGGTCAGCTGGGGCTGGCGGGGCTCGGTCGGAGCCGGCCGGGGTCAGTCGGCCGGCTTCTCCCAGACCGAGACGTGCTGCCGGCTCTCGCTCGTGAAGGGCTCCCGGGTCCAGCCGTCCCACCGGTCCACCAGCCGCATCCCCGCGAGCCGGGCCATGAGGTCCAGCTCGGACGGCCAGACGTAGCGGAAGGGGACGGCGAGGTACTCGGCGCGGCCGTCCTCGATCCGCACGTGGTGCGAGGTCATCGACTGCGTCGCCACGTCGTACTCGTCGAAGCCGAGGCGTCCCTCGCTGACACGGAACGGCACCGCGTTCTGCCCGGGCGGCAGCCTGCGCAGGTCGGGTACGCCTACCTCGACGACGAAGCGGCCGCCGGGCCGCAGATGTTCGGCGACGTTGCGGAAGCAGTCGACCTGGGCGTCCTGAGTGGTGAGGTTCGCGATGGTGTTGAACACCAGGTACGCGAGGGAGAACGTGCCCTGGGCCTTGGCCGTGGCGAAGTCCCCGATCGTCACCCCGATCGCGTCCCCACCGGGCTTGGCCCGCAGCCGCTCCATCATCGCCCGGGACATGTCGATCCCGTGCACCTCGACCCCACGAGCCGCCAGAGGCAAGGCGACCCGCCCGGTCCCAACCCCCAGTTCCAGCGCGCGCCCACTTCCGGCCAACTCCGCCAACAGCTCTACGGCCGGTTCCAGCACGTCCGCCGCGAACATCTCCGCCGACGACTCGTCGTACCCGGCGGCAACGGACTCTCCGAAGTAACCGTCTTCATCAGGCATTGGGCGACGGTACAGCCGGGTTGATGGATGGCGCGCGGGAATATCCCGTGAGCCCCGGCCGGGTGTCCTGCGCGCTTTCCCGATACGACCAGGATCGAGACGGACTAGAGTCGAGTCCATGAGCGTGCAGCACACTGGGCCGACTAATCATGGGCCGCTGATTCCAAGCCCGGAGCGCACTCCGGGTTCGCTGCGTGCCGCGTGCGCCGTCGTGGCTCCGCAGCTCCTGGCCTCGTACGACCAGGCCAAGGATCAGGCGCTGGCGGACGCTGTGGAACAAGGTTCGCTCAGCCCGGTCCACGCCTACCTCGCTCACTGGGCCGCTCTCCTGGAGATCGAGCGGCATCCTGATACGGCGCGGGCGTATCACCGGGCCGAGTACCTCGCCCAGGTAGCGACCGCTCCCGATGAGGCACGGGAACACCTGGTCAAGGCCGCAGCGATCTATCGCGACGCAGCCCGGGCGGTACGCGCGGCGTGACATGGCACTGGGAGTACGTTCCCGACGAGGAGACCGTGGCGGCAGGCGCGCCTCCTGGCTTCCTCGCCGAGGTCGAGAAAAAGGCTGACGAACTCGTGCGGGCGGCAGCGGCGCTGCACTTGCATGGAGCGGCCTGGCAGGCAGCGGATGAGGGTGCCAGGCACGCTTTCGTGGCGGGCGGTTTCTTCGTCTACATGATCACGCCGCGGTCCGAACTCGTCAGCATCTGGCAGGTAACGCCGGACCCGCTGCCCTGATCAGCAACAGCTCGGAGCCAGCTGGAAAAGACACCGGCGGACACAGTGACGACGCCTCCAGCGGGGTACTTGGAGTCGCGGATGGCTATGTGCGCCGTCAGGTCGGCGACCTCGACGCATTCGCCTCCGGTGCCCCCGCTGTAGGAGGCTTTGCGCCACGTTGCGGTGCCGAGGGGCATGCACTCGACGCACTGGCCGCCGGTGTCGCCGCTGTACGAGGACTTACGCCATATCGCGCTCGGCAGACCCGGGTTCGTTGCCATATCGCTCCTCCATAACGCGGGCGATCAGAGCCGCGGAATTCTCCACGGAGAGCGCTGCGGCTTGGAGTTGATCGTAACGGACCGCCCCTTCCCGGACAGCGTCCGGATTGGCTGTCATGTGCCCCTGGATGAAGTCCTCGGTGTAGATGATGTCGGGGTCCCGGTCGAAGCGCAGATGGGCGAACGAGCCCATCATTCCGGTGTGCGCGCCTGCCTCGAACGGCAGGACCTGCACCTTCACCCACGGTCGGTTGCGCATGGTCAACAGATGGGCGAGTTGGTCCCGCATCACCCCCCGACCGCCAACCTCCTGGTGCAGCACTGCTTCGCTGAGCACCACCCACGTCATCGGGGGACGATCCCCGCCCAACAGGCGCTGCCGGTCAAGTCGCGCGGCCACCTTCGACTCGAGCTCCGTGTCGTCGCGGATGCCAAGGACCGCACGGGCATACCCCTCCGTCTGGAGGAGACCGTCCACCAACTGCGCCTGGAAGGTAGAGATATACGCCGCCCTCGCCTCCATCTCCGCATAAGGCTGAAACCAACTAGGCAGCTGGCTGCGCAACACCAACCCCACCAGCCGAGAAAACGTCCCATCCGTCCCCAGCGCAGCATCCACCCGCTCCGAGAACTCCCGCGTAGGCACCCGTACCGTCGTCTCGATCTGGCCGATCAGGGACCCCGTGCAGAACACGATGGACCCCAATGCCTGCTGGGTCAGTCCCGCTGCCTCCCGAGCCCGCCGTAGCTCATAGCCGTAGTAGTCCAAGGGCGACCCGCTGGGATCAAGTTCGCGGATGTGCATGGCCACCACCTCCCTTTACAGAGAGTAGCCACACAAGCGCTCACAGATATGACCCCTGTGGAAAACAAATTAATACAAGCACGCTTGCTTGTTTCTGGCGCCGCTGCCATGCTCGCCCCATGGCTGACCCGACGCCCGTGATCGACGATCTCTGTGCGGAGAGTGAGGAACTCGACCGCATCGTGGCCGAGTTGGGCCCGGAGCAGTGGGCGCTCCAGACTCCCGCACCCGGCTGGACCGTGGCCCATCAGATCGCGCACCTCGCCTGGACCGACCACCACTCCGTGCTGGCCGTGACGGATCAGGACGCCTTCTCCCGTGAGGTCGAGAAGGCGCTCGCGCAGCCCGGTGACTTCGTCGACAACGGCGCGGCGGAGGGCGCCGCCAAGCCGCCCGAGCGGCTGCTCGCGGACTGGCGGGCCGGACGCAAGGCGCTGGCCGAGGCGCTGCGGGCCGCGCCCGAAGGTGCGCGTTTCCCCTGGTACGGCCCGCCCATGGCCACCGCATCCATGGCGACCGCCCGCCTGATGGAGACCTGGGCCCACGGCGGGGACGTGGCGGCGGCCCTCGGCGTGGAACGCACCCCCACCGACCGCCTCCGCCACATCGCCCGCCTCGGCGTCCGCACCCGCGACTTCGCGTTCGGCGTGCATGGGCTGCCGGTGCCGTTCGAGCAGTTCCGGGTCGAACTCGGCGCGCCATCAGGTGAGTTGTGGGTCTACGGCCCCGAGGACGCCGACGAGCGCGTCACCGGCCCCGCCCTCGACTTCTGCCTCCTGGTCACCCAGCGCGCCCACCGCTCCGACCTCGCGCTCGTGGCCGTAGGAGAGAACGCCGACCGCTGGCTGGACATCGCGCAGGCCTTCGCCGGGCCCCCGGGCAAGGGCCGCGCGCCGAAGGGGGATGCCCGGTGACGACCCGGCCACCCTTGCGCATCGGCAACGCCTCCGGCTTCTACGGCGACCGTTTCGACGCCATGCGCGAAATGCTCACCGGCGGCGAACTCGACGTCCTCACCGGCGACTACCTCGCCGAACTCACCATGCTGATCCTGGGCCGCGACCGGCTGAAGGACCCCGCCGCCGGGTTCGCCCGCACCTTTCTGCGCCAGTTGGAGGAGTGCCTGGGCCTCGCGCACGAGCGCGGGGTCCGCATCGTCACCAACGCCGGCGGCCTCAACCCGGCCGGACTCGCCCACGCCGTACGGCAGTTGGCCGAGCGGCTCAGCATCCCCGTCCGTGTCGCCCACGTCGAGGGCGACGACCTCACCGCCGCCCACCCCGGCAGCCTCGCCGCCCACGCCTACCTCGGCGGCTTCGGGATCGCCGCGTGTCTGCGCGAGGGTGCGGACGTCGTCGTCACCGGCCGGGTCACGGACGCGGCGCTGGTCACCGGGCCCGCCGCCGCGCGCTTCGGCTGGCAGCCGGGGGAGTACGACCGGCTCGCGGGCGCCGTCGTCGCCGGGCACGTCCTGGAGTGCGGGACACAGGCCACCGGCGGCAACTACGCCTTCTTCGGCGAACGGGCGGCCGATGTCCGGCGCCCCGGCTTCCCGCTCGCCGAGGTCCACGAGGACGGCAGCTGCGTCATCACCAAGCACCCCGGCACCGGCGGCTTCGTCGACATCGGCACGGTCACCGCGCAGCTCCTGTACGAGACGGGCGGTGCCCGGTACGCCGGGCCCGACGTCACCGCTCGCCTCGACACCGTGCGCCTCACCCAGGACGGGCCCGACCGCGTCCGGATCGACGGCGTACGCGGCGAGGCCCCGCCCCCGACCCTCAAGGTCGGCCTCAACCGCCTCGGTGGCTTCCGCAACGAGGTCGCCTTCGTCCTCACCGGCCTCGACATCGAGGCCAAGGTCGCGCTCGTGCGCGAGCAGATGACGGACGCGCTCGCCAAGTCGCCGCCGGCGGAGGTGCGTTGGGATCTGGTCCGCACGGACAAGCCCGACGCCGCGTCCGAGGAGACCGCGAGCGCCGTGCTCCGGCTCGTCGTACGGGACCCGGACGAGGCGGTCGTCGGACGGCCGCTGAGCGGCGCCGCCATCGAGCTGGCACTCGCCAGTTATCCCGGCTTCCATGTGCTGGCCCCGCCCGGAAAGGGCGCGCCCTACGGGGTGTTCGACGCCGCCTACGTCCCTCAGGGCGACGTCGAGCACGTGGCGGTGTTCGACGACGGGCGGCGGATTTCCGTGCCGCCGGCCGCCGACAGCCTCGTACTCGAAGACCTGCCGGAACCGGAGGCGCCCGAGCCGCTGTCCGCGTCCCGGGTCCGCCGCGCCCCTCTCGGGCTCGTCGCCGGTGCCCGCAGCGGGGACAAGGGCGGGAACGCCAACGTGGGGGTGTGGGTGCGGTCGGATGCCGCCTGGCGGTGGCTGGTGCACACCCTCACCGTCGAGCGGTTCCGTGAACTCCTGCCGGAGACGGCGGACTTGACCGTCGTACGGCACGTTCTGCCGAATCTGCGCGCGCTGAACTTCGTCGTCGAGGGCATCCTCGGCGCGGGTGTCGCCGCCCAGCACCGTTTCGATCCGCAGGCCAAGGCCCTCGGCGAATGGCTGCGCTCCCGCCATTTGGACATCCCGGAGGACCTGTTGTGACGGAGGACCTGTTGTGACGGTGATCAACTCCGGTCTGGACACGGCCGGTTCCGACTACCGCGAGAACCGCGACGCCATGCTCGCCAAGCTCGCCGACCTCGACGCCGAGCACGCGAAGGCGCTCGCGGGCGGGGGCGAGAAGTACGTGGCGCGGCACCGGAAGCGCGGCAAGCTGCTCGCCCGGGAGCGCATCGAGCTGCTGCTCGATGCGGACACGCCCTTCCTGGAGCTGTCACCGCTCGCCGCCTGGGGGAGCGACTACGCCGTGGGCGCCTCGCTCGTCACCGGCATCGGCGTCGTCGAGGGCGTGGAGTGCCTGATCACCGCCAACGACCCGACCGTGCGCGGCGGCGCCAGCAACCCCTGGTCGCTGAAGAAGGCCCTGCGCGCCAACGACATCGCGCTCGCCAACCGGCTGCCCTGCATCAGCCTGGTGGAGTCGGGCGGCGCCGATCTGCCGTCGCAGAAGGAGATCTTCATCCCCGGCGGCGCCATCTTCCGCGACCTGACCCGGCTCTCGGCCGCCGGCATCCCGACCATCGCCGTCGTCTTCGGCAACTCGACGGCCGGAGGCGCGTACATCCCCGGCATGTCCGACCACGTGATCATGGTCAAGGAGCGCGCCAAGGTGTTCCTCGGCGGGCCGCCGCTGGTGAAGATGGCCACCGGCGAGGAGAGCGACGACGAGTCGCTGGGCGGCGCCGAGATGCACGCGCGCGTGTCGGGCCTCGCGGACTACTTCGCGGTCGACGAGCCGGACGCCCTGCGGCAGGCGCGGCGGGTCGTCGCCCGCCTCAACCACCGCAAGGCGTACGAGGATCCGGGACCCGCCGCGCCTCCCAAGTACGACGCGGAGGAGCTGCTCGGCATCGTCCCCGGGGACCTCAAGATCCCCTTCGACCCGCGCGAGGTCATCGCCCGGATCGTCGACGCCTCCGACTTCGACGAGTTCAAGCCGCTGTACGGGACCAGCCTGACCACCGGGTGGGCCGCCCTGCACGGCTATCCGGTCGGCATCCTCGCGAACGCCCAAGGGGTGCTCTTCAGCGAGGAGTCGCAGAAGGCCGCCCAGTTCATCCAGCTCGCCAACCAGCGCGACATCCCGCTGATCTTCCTGCACAACACCACCGGCTACATGGTGGGCAAGGAGTACGAGCAGGGCGGCATCATCAAGCACGGCGCGATGATGATCAACGCCGTCTCCAATTCGAAGGTCCCCCACCTGTCCGTCCTCATGGGCGCCTCCTACGGCGCCGGGCACTACGGCATGTGCGGACGCGCCTACGACCCGCGCTTCCTGTTCGCCTGGCCCAGCGCCAAGTCGGCCGTCATGGGCCCGCAGCAGCTCGCCGGCGTCCTGTCGATCGTGGCCCGCCAGTCGGCGGCCGCGAAGGGGCAGCCCTACGACGACGAGGCGGACGCCGGGCTGCGCGCCATGGTGGAGCAGCAGATCGAGTCCGAGTCGCTGCCGAAGTTCCTGTCGGGGCGGCTGTACGACGACGGCGTCATCGACCCGCGCGACACCCGCACCGTCCTCGGCCTGTGCCTGTCGGCCGTCCACACGGCGCCCTACGAGGGCGCACGCGGCGGCTTCGGCGTCTTCCGGATGTGAGGCCCATGATTACTTCCCTGCTGGTGGCCAACCGCGGCGAGATCGCCTGCCGCATCTTCCGGACCTGCCGCGACCTGGGCATCCGGACGATCGCCGTGCACTCGGACGCCGACGAGAACGCGCTCCACGCGCGCGTGGCCGACACGGCCGTACGGCTTCAGGGCGCGGCGCCCGCCGAGACGTATCTGCGCGGCGACCTGATCGTGAAGGCGGCCGTCGCCGCCGGCGCGGACGCCGTCCACCCCGGCTACGGCTTCCTCTCCGAGAACGCCGACTTCGCACGCGCCGTCATCGACGCGGGCCTGGTGTGGATCGGGCCGCCGCCCGAGGCGATCGAGGCGATGGCGTCCAAGACGCGGGCCAAGCAGCTGATGGGGATCGAAGCCCTGGACCGGGAGCACGTCACCGAGTCCGACCTGCCGGTCCTGGTGAAGGCCGCCGCGGGCGGCGGTGGGCGCGGCATGCGGATCGTGCGCCGCCTGGACGACCTCGACGCGGCACTGGAGGGCGCCCGCGCCGAGGCCGCGAGCGCCTTCGGCGACGGCGAGGTCTTCGTCGAGCCGTACGTGGAGGGCGGCCGCCACGTCGAGGTGCAGATCCTCGCCGACACCCACGGCACGGTGTGGGCGCTCGGCACCCGCGACTGCTCCCTGCAGCGGCGCCACCAGAAGGTGATCGAGGAGGCGCCCGCCCCCGGCCTCTCCGAGCAGCTCACGGACGAACTGCACACACTGGCCGTACGCGCCGCACGAGCGGTCTCGTACGTCGGTGCGGGCACCGTCGAGTTCCTCGTCGCCGGCGACCGGGCCCACTTCCTGGAGATGAACACCCGCCTCCAGGTCGAACACCCCGTCACGGAAGCCGTGTTCGGCCTCGACCTGGTCGCCGAGCAGATCCGCGTCGCCGAGGGCCACCCCCTCGAGAACGACCCGCCACGCGCGCGTGGCCACGCGATCGAGGCCCGCCTGTACGCCGAGGACCCGGCCGCCGACTGGGCCCCGCAGACCGGCACCCTGCACCGCCTGGCCGTCCCCGACGGCGTCCGCCTCGACACGGGCTACGTCGACGGCGACGACATCGGCGTCCACTACGACCCCATGCTCGCCAAGGTGATCGCCCACGCGCCCACGCGCGCGGAGGCCGTCCGCAGACTCTCCGGCGCCCTGGAACGGGCCACCCTGCACGGCCCGGCCACCAACCGCGACCTCCTCGTCCGCTCCCTGCGCCACAAGGAGTTCACCAGCGCCGGCATGGACACCGGCTTCTACGACCGCCACCTCGACGACCTCACCACCCCGGCCCCCGACCCGTACGCCCCGCTCGCGGCCGCCCTCGCCGACGCCCGCACCCGCACCTCCCGCTTCGGCGGCTTCCGCAACCTGCCCTCCCAGCCGCAGACCAAGCGCTACGCCATGGCGGGCGAGGAGCACGAGGTCCGCTACCGGCACACCCGTGCGGGCCTGGAAGCAGACGGCGTACGCGTCGTGACGGCCACCCCCGACCTCGTAGTCCTCGAAGTGGACGGCGTACAGCGCAAGTTCGAAGTGGCCCGCTACGGCGACCGGGTCTACGTCAACACCACCCCCCTCACCGCCCTCCCCCGCTTCCCCGACCCCACGGCCCAACACGCCCCTGGCTCCCTCCTCGCCCCCATGCCGGGCACGGTCGTCAAGATCGCCGAAGGCCTGACCGAGGGGGCCCCTGTCGAGGCCGGACAGCCCCTCCTGTGGCTGGAGGCGATGAAGATGCAGCACAGGATCACAGCCCCCGCCACAGGAACGCTCACTGATCTGCCGGTGGCCATGGGCCAACAAGTGACGGTCGGCACGTTGCTGGCGGTCGTAGTGCCCACCCAGGGGCGCGGGGAACTGCGCGACCAGCCACAGACCACCCGCAGCCCGAAGGAGTCCTGATGGCCCTCGTCGAATCCGAAGAACACAAGGCGCTCCGCGCATCGGTGGCCGCCCTCGGCAAACGCCACGGCCGCACCTACGACCGCCAACAACTGTGGGCGGAGGCAGCCAAGTTGGGCTACCTGGGCGTCAACCTCCCCGAGGAGTACGGAGGCGGCGGCGGAGGCATAGCAGAACTCTCCATCGTCCTGGAAGAACTCGGCGCCGCAGGCAGCCCTCTGCTCATGATGATCGTGTCCCCGGCGATCTGCGGCACGGTCATCTCCCGCTTCGGCACCGACACCCAGAAACAGAAATGGCTCCCGGGACTCGCCGACGGCACCCGCACCATGGCCTTCGGCATCACCGAACCCGACGCCGGCTCCAACTCCCACCGCATCACCACCACCGCCCGCCGCGACCCCGACACCGGCGACTGGCTCCTCACCGGCCGCAAGGTCTTCATCTCAGGCGTCGACATCGCGGACGCCACCCTCATCGTCGGCCGCACCGAGGACGCCCGCACCGGCAACCTCAAGCCCTGCCTGTTCATCGTCCCGCGCGACGCGGACGGCTTCGAACGACGCGCGATCGACATGGAACTCAACGCCGTGGAGAAGCAGTTCGAGCTGACCCTCGACGACGTACGGCTCCCCGCCGACGCGCTCGTCGGCGACGAGGACGCCGGCCTGCTGCAACTCTTCGCCGGCCTCAACCCCGAACGCATCATGACCGCCGCCTTCGCGATCGGCATGGGCCGCTACGCCCTCGCCCGCGCCGTCGAGTACGCCCGCGACCGCCAGGTCTGGAAGACGCCCATCGGCGCCCACCAGGCCATCGCACACCCCCTCGCCCAGGCACACATCGACCTCGAACTCGCCCGCCTGATGATGCAGAAGGCCGCCCACCTCTACGACGCCGGAGACGACATCGGCGCAGGTGAGGCCGCCAACATGGCCAAGTACGCGGCGGGGGAGGCGTGCGTGCGGGCGGTCGACCAGTCCGTGCACACCCTCGGCGGCAACGGCCTCACCCGGGAATTCGGCCTCGCCTCATTGATAACCGCCTCGCGCGTGGCTCGTATTGCCCCGGTGAGCCGGGAGATGATTCTCAACTACGTCTCCCACCAGACCCTGGGTCTGCCCAAGTCGTATTAGGCCGTCGCCTTGGAGGAACCATGTTCCGCAGCGAGTACGCCGACGTCCCGCCCCTCGAAATCCCCATCCACGAGGCCGTCCTGGGCCGGGCCGCCGAGTTCGGTGACGCGCCCGCCCTGATCGACGGGACCGACGGCACCACCCTCTCGTACGAACAACTCGACCGCTTCCACCGCCGCATCGCGGCCGCGCTCGCCGAGGCGGGCGTGCGCAAGGGCGACGTGCTGGCCCTGCACAGCCCCAACACCATCGCCTTCCCCACCGCCTTCTACGCCGCCACGCGCGCGGGCGCCTCCGTCACCACCGTGCACCCGCTCGCCACCGCCGAGGAGTTCGGCAAGCAGCTCAAGGACTCCGCGGCCCGGTGGATCGTCACCGTCTCGCCGCTGCTGGAGACGGCACGTCGCGCCGCCGAACTCGCGGGCGGCGTCGAGGAGATCCTCGTCTGCGACAGCGCGCCCGGACACCGGTCGCTGATCGACATGCTGGCCTCCGCGGCCCCGGAACCACAGGTCGACATCGACCCCGTCGAGGACGTCGCGGTCCTGCCGTACTCCTCGGGCACCACCGGCATCCCCAAGGGCGTGATGCTCACCCACCGCCAGATCGGCACCAACCTCGCCCAGCTCGAACCGCTCATCCCGACCGCCCCCGGCGACCGCATCCTCGCCGTCCTGCCCTTCTTCCACATCTACGGCCTGACGGCCCTGATGAACGCGCCGCTCCGGCAGGGCGCCACCGTGGTCGTGCTGCCCCGCTTCGAACTGGAGACCTTCCTCGCGGCCATCCAGAACCACCGCATCACCGGCCTGTTCGTGGCCCCGCCCATCGTCCTGGCCCTCGCCAAGCACCCCCTGGTCGCCCAGTACGACCTGTCGTCGCTGAAATACATCATCAGCGCCGCCGCCCCCCTGGACGCCTCGCTGGCCGCCGCCTGCTCCCAGCGGCTCGGCTTGCCACCCGTCGGCCAGGCCTACGGCATGACGGAACTGTCACCCGGAACCCACGTCGTCCCGCTTGCCGCCATGCACGACGCACCGCCCGGAGCCGTCGGCAAGCTCATCGCCGGCACCGAGATGCGCATCGTCTCCCTCGACGACCCCGACAAGGACCTCCCCGCCGGCGAGTCCGGAGAGATCCTCATCCGCGGCCCCCAAATCATGAAGGGCTACCTGGGCCGCCCCGACGCCACCGCCCAGATGATCGACCCCGACGGCTGGCTGCACACGGGAGACGTCGGCCATGTCGACGACGACGGCTGGCTGTTCGTCGTCGACCGGGTCAAGGAACTCATCAAGTACAAGGGGTTCCAGGTCGCCCCCGCCGAACTGGAGGCCCTCCTGCTGACCCACCCCGGCATCGCCGACGCCGCCGTCATCGGCGTCTACAACGACGACAACAACGAAGTCCCGCACGCCTACGTGGTGCGCCAGCCGAACGCGGCCGCCCTCTCCGAGGGGGAGGTCATGATGTACGTCGCCGAGAACGTCGCCCCCTACAAGCGCGTCCGCCAGGTCACCTTCATCGACGGCGTCCCCCGCGCCGCCTCCGGCAAGATCCTGCGCCGCGAACTGCGGGCACTGAGGGAGCGCACGTGACCCTGATCGGACGCACGCGCGCGCGTGGAGTCGAGACACTCAGCCTCGACTCCACCGCCAACCGCAACGCCCTGTCGGCAGCCCTCGTAGGAGAACTGGCCGACGCGCTGACGGACTGCGCCAAGGACGGCGACGTACGCGCCGTCGTCCTCACCCACAGCGGCAACACCTTCAGCGCGGGCGCCGACCTGCGCGACCCGCCGCACCCCGACGCCCTCGTGGACCTGCTCCGCCAGATCGTCACCCTGCCCAAACCCGTCGTCGCCCGGGTCACCGGACACGTCCGGGCGGGCGGACTCGGCCTGCTCGCCGCCTGCGACATCAGCGCGGCCTGCACCACGGCGAGCTTCGCCTTCACGGAGGTCCGCATCGGCGTGGCCCCCGCGGTCATCTCCCTGCCCCTGCTGCCCCGCACCGACCCCCGCGCGCTGGCCCGCTACTACCTCACCGGCGAGCGCTTCGACGCGACCGAGGCGGCCCGCATCGGCCTGCTGACGGTCGCGGGAGACGACGTCGACGAGGCGCTCGCCCCGATCCTCGACGGCCTGCGCAGATCCGCGCCCCAGGGGCTGGCCGAGACGAAAGCGCTGCTCACGGCTAAGGTGCTCAAGACATTCGACCAGGACGCGGCCGACCTCACCGCACTCTCGGCCCGGCTGTTCGCCTCCCCCGAGGCCCACGAGGGGATGACGGCCTTCCTCGAACGAAGAGATCCCCCATGGGTGCTGTGACGCGCTGTGAGATGGGTGCTGTGACGCGCTGCGAGATGGGCGCTGTGAGACGGACAGGGACGCTGTGAGATGGCTGCCGTGACCTCGGTCGACCACGACCGCGACCGTGACCGCGTGCCGAAGCAGGACCGCAGCCGGGCCACCCGGCAGCGGCTCCTGGAAGCCGCCGTGGCCTGCCTCGCCGAACACGGCTGGGCAGGCTCCACGGTCTCCGTCGTCGCCGAACGCGCCGGCGTCTCCCGAGGCGCCGCCCAGCACCACTTCCCGACCCGCGAGGACCTCTTCACCGCCGCGGTCGAATACGTCGCCGAAGAACGGTCCACGGCGATCCGCGCCCTGTTCCCCGAGGGCACCGCCGGTGACCGGCGGGCCGTCGTGGCCGCACTCGTCGACCTCTTCACCGGCCCCCTGTTCCGGGCCGCACTCCACCTGTGGGTCGCCGCCTCCGACGAGGAGCAGCTGCGCCCCCGCGTGACCGAACTCGAGGCCCGCGTCGGCCGCGAGACCCACCGCATCGCCGTGGAACTCCTCGCCGCCGACGAGTCCCGCCCCGGCGTACGCGAAACCATCCAGGGCCTACTGGACATGGCCCGAGGCCTAGGCCTCGCCAACCTCCTCACGGACGACCGGGGGCGACGGGAGCGAGTGGTGACGCAGTGGGCGTCACTGCTGGACGCGGCGCTGGGCTGAGGGGCGCCGGGTGGGCTGGGCGGTGAGGGGGGCGCCGGGCGGCTTGCGTGCGCCTGGCGGCTCGGGCGCGCCCAGCGGCGTGGGCAGCGCGGGCGGTCTGGGCACGCCAGGCGGCCTGGGCACCGCGGGCGGCCTGCGTGCGCGGGGCGGCGTGAGTGCGCGCCGGGCGGTTTGGGCAGCGCCTGCGGCCTTCGCACACCGGGCGGCTAGGGCAGTGCGGGCGGTCTGGGCAGTGCGGGCAGCCTGAGCGCGCCGACTGGCTTGGGCGCGCCGGGTGGTCTGGGCAGTGCGTTCGGCCTAGGCAGGCCGGGCGGCTTGGGGCGCGCCCAGCGGCGCGGGCGGCGCGTGCGCCGGGGAGCTTGAGCGTGCTGCGTGGCTTGGGGGCGTCGGGCCGCCCGGGTGCGCCCGGTGGGCTGGGCGCGCCGGGCGGTCTGAGTGGGTCGGGGGTGCGATGCCGGCGCGTCCTGCCCCGCGTCAGTGTGCGATGTCGTCGTAGCCCTCGATCTCCTGCGGAGACCGCGGCCCCGGGCCCACGTAGCGCGCCGACGGGCGTACCAGGCGGGCCGTTCGCTTTTGTTCCAGGATGTGTGCCGACCAGCCGGCCGTGCGGGCGCAGGTGAACATCGAGGTGAACATGGGTGCGGGGACCTCGGCGAAGTCGAGGACGATCGCCGCCCAGAACTCGACGTTGGTCGCGAGGACCCGGTCCGGGCGGCGGGCGTGCAACTCCTCCAGGGCGGCCTTCTCCAGCGCCTCGGCCACCTCGTAGCGCGGGGCGCCCAGTTCACGGGCCGTGCGGCGCAGCACGCGCGCGCGTGGGTCCTCCGCGCGGTACACCCGGTGCCCGAAGCCCATCAGCCGCTCGCCCTTGTCCAGCGCCTGCCGCACATACGCCCCGGCGTCCCCGGTCCGCTCGATCTCCTCGATCATGCCGAGCACCCGTGACGGCGCCCCGCCGTGCAGCGGCCCCGACATCGCCCCTACGGCACCCGACAGCGCCGCCGCCACGTCCGCACCGGTCGACGCGATCACCCGCGCCGTGAAGGTGGAGGCGTTCATGCCGTGCTCCGCGGCCGAGGTCCAGTACGCGTCGACGGCCGCGACATGCTTGGGGTCGGGCTCGCCCCGCCAGCGGATCATGAAGCGCTCGGTGATCGAGCGGGCCTTGTCGATCTCCCGCTGCGGCACCATGGGCCGCCCCTGCCCACGGGCCGACTGGGCGACGTAGGAGAGGGCCATCACGGCCGCCCGGGCCAGGTCCGCGCGGGCCTGCTCGGTGTCGATGTCCAGCAGCGGCTTGAGGCCCCACACCGGCGCCAGCATGGCCAGCGCCGACTGCACGTCGACACGGATGTCACCGGAGTGCACGGGAATCGGAAACGGCTCGGCGGGCGGCAGGCCGGGGTTGAAGGCGCCGTCGACGAGCAGCCCCCAGACATTGCCGAAGGAGACGTGACCGACCAGGTCCTCGATGTCGACGCCCCGGTAGCGAAGGGCGCCGCCCTCCTTGTCCGGTTCGGCGATCTCCGTCTCGAACGCGACGACTCCCTCGAGTCCGGGTACGAAGTCGGACATCAGGCGGCTCCTCGAGATGTGTACGGCAGTTGTGTACGGGCTTTGTGTATGGGCTTTGTGTACGGCAGATATGTACGAAGACGTGCACGGCAGGAATGACGGCCCGCCGGCCGGTTCCCCGGTCGCTTCGTGCGACTCGTGGTCCTGGGCGGCCCTCCAGGTGATGCCCCGTGCTGCCGGTGCCTCAACCAGAACGGGACCAGCACGATATCCCCGGGTGCCAGTTCTGGGGAACCTTTACGGCACTCAGTGCCATATCCCCCTCTCCCGCATGATGCGGGACACGGCACAAGACGGCACGCGCGCATACGGCAGGATGACCGCGTGACCGACCGAGACGCCGTCCCCCTCGATCCCGCCGCCATGCGCAAGCAGTACCGCGCCGAAGGGCTCACCGAGACCGATCTGGCCGCCACCCCGGTCGCGCAGTTCGCGCGCTGGTTCGAGCAGGCCGCGACCGAGGCCCACCTCTTCGAGCCGAACGCCATGATCGTCTCCACGGCGAGCGCCGAGGGCCGCCCCGGCTCACGCACCGTGCTGCTCAAGCACTTCGACGAGCAGGGTTTCGTCTTCTACACCAACTACGGCTCCCGCAAGGCCGCCGACCTCGCGGAGAACCCGTACGTCTCACTGCTCTTCCCCTGGCACCCGATGGCCCGCCAGGTCATCGTCACGGGCATCGCCCGCCGCACCGGCCGCGACGAGACGGCCGCCTACTTCCGCACCCGCCCGCACGGCTCCCAGCTCGGCGCCTGGGCCAGCGCCCAGTCGACCGTGGTCCCCTCTCGCGCCGCACTCGACGCCTCGTACGCCGAACTGGCCGCCCGCTACCCCGAGGGCGAACAGGTCCCGGTCCCACCCCACTGGGGCGGCTTCCGCGTCGCCCCCCAGACGGTCGAGTTCTGGCAGGGCCGCGAGAACAGACTCCACGACCGCTTGCGCTACGTGGCCGAGGCGGACGGAAGCTGGCGCGTGGAGCGGCTCAGCCCCTGAGGGCTCCTGAAAACGCAGACGACCCGCGAGCTCGGGTCCCCCTGCCTCACGGCGGGGAAGCCGGCCGGACGTACCGGCGAACTCGCGGGTCGGGTGACTGCTTGGGATTGGGCCGGCTGCGCGTCTCTAGCACGCGCTGGTCCGGCACCGCACTTGGTGTGGTGGCGAGCCGCTAGCCCGCAGCCACCTCGCGCGTCCGGGTGTCACTCATGTACCCGATCACCTCCTTTCGACGTAGGCCACACACTAGGAACCGGTCGGCCGCCGATCAACCGGTTTTCCGGGATATTGACGGCGGGGTTCCGGGCGGGTGCTGTAGCCGTAGCCGTCGCCCCTCTGCAGTAGCCGCAGATTCCGGTGGGAGACGTTGATGCGGCCTTTGGGCGTGCTGAGGCTGTGCTGCCCTCTGGCTCGTACGCAGACGCGGCCGGTCCATGTGCCCGTCCACTTGCCCGTGGGCACGGTGGCCCGTACGAGGTCTCCGGTGACGTATCCGAAGTGCTGCTTGGTACGGGCGCGCCGAAGCCGCGGAAACCCGAATCGGTCGGGAGTCGTGCGGGCGTAGGAGCCGCGTCCTGTTGCCTTGACGACGAGAACCCGGGAAGGGAAACGAACGATTGCGTCCCCGTGCTCGTGGTCCAGGTGTCCGACGGACAGCGCGTCGAGGGTGTGCGACTGGCCACCGGGTGGCATTCATTGCGGCGGCGTCATGCAGGGGTGTCTCGCCCTGCTGGAGGATCCTCGCGAGCCGGTCCGGGGATGCGGCGAGGAAGACCTCGACGGGCAGAGTTCCTTTCCGCCTGTTGCAGGGTACGCAGGCGAGGACAAGGTTGGAGATGCGGCTCGAGCCGCCTCGGCTGCGGGGGCGGAGGTGCTCGATGTTCAGGCGTACGCCGGTGACGCCGCAGTAGCTGCATGCACTGTTCCACCTGGCGTGCAGGTACGCACGGGCGTCAGTACCGGCAAGCGTTCCCTGCATGCCCGTGCCCGTGCCCGTGCTCGTCGAGTGTGTGTCGAAGCCGCCACTCTCCACGTGGATCTCGGCGACGGGTGCGTAGCGGCACAGGCGTGCTGCCTGGGAGAAGACCGTGTCGACGCGATGCCGCAGCGAAGGCGGCAACCAGCTCTCCCGGCGAGTCCGATTGTCGGAACGGGGCGCGCGGTAGCGGCAGTTGGCCGAGCGGCGCCTGCGCCGATATCCGGCGCGCTGCTGCATGCAGCCACGGATCTGATCCCCGCGGTGCTGGAGTTCGACCGAGACGAGACCACGTCGAACGGTGCCGGTGGCGCCCCGCTCGTTGATCTCCTCTTTCTCGTCGGTCAGGTGCAGACCGGTGCCCTTGGAACCGGGATCGATGCGTAATTGGACCCCGTCGACTTCAGAGTCGGCGAGCGCCCGGTCCTTCAGCCGGATGGTGACGGGAACCGCCCGTGTACACGTGCTCATGTGCAGGAGCGTGACCGCTCCCGGTCTCTGCCTCCTCCGCCGCCGTGGCAGCGTTCTCGACGTGACGCCGACGGGTGCAGGTGCCCAGCCCGTCGGTCTCCCCTCGCCCATGTTTCCTGCCGGTGCCTCGTACGGCGACGAGGTGTCCGTGAGCCGTTTCGTCCCTGCTCTCGGGCTGGTCGCTCGACCGGCCTGGGCCGGGGGAGCGAGCGACCTCCCTTCTCGTTCTCGATGTACGCGAGTCACGCTAGTGATCAGTCAGCCGAGTCCGAAGTGGAGTCGGAGGATGGGGCTCAATCGTGCGAACAACTGCGAATCGTCGAACACGTAGCCGATCTTCTTGCTAGAGGGCCTCGCTTCACCGAAAGGTGCGGCTGCGGTGAGGCCGAGTGGTGTGTGCTCGGCAGTGAGTGCGAGCTGTGGATTGATCTTCGGGTGGTGTGCGCCGGATCATGGAGGGCAGCGGTGTTGCAACGATTCCTTCAATCTTGGGGAACTCGATGTGTGCTGTGTCACGTTCAGGTTGGATGATTGCTAGTGAGCGAATCGCCGCGCCGTAGGTGCGGACGCAGCTTGGCAGGGGGTCCAGGTGAGTGCTTCCCGGCGTAGTGGGACCACCGACGAGCTGGGGCCGGACGAGCCCGAGCGGGTGGGGCCCGTGGGCCCTGACGGCTCCGATCTGCTGGCCGCCCTGCTGGACGGGATGGACGCGGCGCTGTGCGCCTTCGACGCCGGCGGTGTCGTGACCCACTGGAACCGCGAGGCCGAGCGGATTCTCGGCTGGAGCGCGGCCGAGGCGGTGGGACGGCACGGATTCGCCGGATGGGCGGTGCGGGAGGCGGACGCCCAGGAGGTCGAGGAGCGGCTGATGTCCGCCATGGCGGCCCCCGGCCGGCAGGTGCACGAGTTCGCGCTGCTGACGAAGGACGGCGGGCGGGTGCTGGTGCGCACGCAGTCCGCCGCCGTGCGCGGTCCCGACGGCAAGCCCGCCGGGGTGTACTGCGCCTTCAGCGAGGTCCACACCCAGATCGACCTGGAGCGGTCCATCGCGCTGAGCGAGGCGCTGTTCGAGGACGCGAGCTGGGGCGTGGTCCTGGTCGACGCGGATCTGCGGCCCGCCGTGGTGAACGCGCATGCGGCGCGCGCCCTCGGGATCGGGCGTACGTCGGCGCTGGGCCGCCCGCTCGGGGAACTGCTCGCGCAGGGCGTGGAGGAGCTGGAGAGCGCGCTGACGCATGTGCTCGCGGAGGGTGCGCCGCCCGCGCCGGCGGAGATCTGGGTGGCCGTGCGGACCGCGGAGGGCGAGGAGCGGCGCTGCTGGCGCTGTGGCTTCGTACGCCTGGCCTCGCCGCTCGCGGAGGAGCCGGTGCCGCTCGGGGTGGCGTGGCTCTTCCAGGACGTGACCGAGGGCAAGCAGACCGAGCAGGAGGCGGCGCAGCTGCGCTTCCGGGCCAATCAGCTGCACCGTGCGGCGCGTGCGGCGGGGGAGTGCGAGGACCCGCGGGAGGCCGCGACCGTCCATCTCGACTTCGCGCTCGCCGGATTCGCGGACCACGCGCTGATCGACCGGGTGGCGGGCGGTGCCGTGGCGGACGTGGAGGCGGAGGGGCCGGTACGGCTGGTGCGGGTCGCCGCGACGCCCACCGGGGCGCCCGGGCCGAGCCTGCACACGGGGAAGGCGGGCCTGCCGGTGCGGTACGGCCCGGGGCATCCCGCGCTGCAGTGCGTGGAGCGGACCGGGTCCGTGCGGGCGACCGTGGGCGCGGTGCCGGCGGCGCAGGCGCGGGAGTGGGCGCTGGCCCGGCAGTGGCCCGGGGACACGGTCCACGCGCTGTGCGCGGTGCTGCGCAGCCGGGGGCGGACGCTCGGTGTCGTGACGTTTCTGCGTGGGGGTGGGCGGAGCCCGTTCGAGCGGGTCGACGCGGTGTACGCCGAGGATGTCGCCGTACGGATCGCGGCGGCGCTGGATCTGGCGAGCGTGGTGCGGAGCGACGGCTGAGGGCCCGCCCCCACGCGCGCGTGCGCGACCGCCGCTACACCGTGCCGGTACGCGCGTGCCGGTACGCGCGTGTCGGTCGGCGCCGGTACGCGCGTACCGCTACCGCTGGTAGAAGATCCGGTCCCCGTACTGCTCCATCACCCGGCTGTTCCACTCGTGCCCGCCGTCGACGTTGCCCGAGCGCAGCAGTGGGGGTTCGATGCCGCGGTCGGCGAGGGTGCCTGCCGCCGTGGCCATGACGGCCTGCATGATCGCGCTGGTGACGACGGTGGATGCCGGGGCGAAGGGCGCGGGGACGGTGTCGACGGTGAGGGTCGCGTCGCCGATGGCGATCTTGGAGTCCAGGACGACGTCGCAGTGGTCGCGCAGATAGGTGCCCGTGCTGTGCCGGGAACGGGTCTGGGTCGCGTACGCCACCGACGTCACACCGATGACCTTCACGCCGAGCGCGCGGGCTTTCATGGCCATCTCGACGGGGAGGGCGTTGCGGCCGGACAGGGAGATGATCACCAGGGCGTCGCCGGAGCGGAGCGGGGAGCACTCCAGGACGGTGCTCGCGAGGCCGTCCACCCGTTCCAGGGCGGAGCCGAGCGTGGCCGGCATGACGTCGACGCCGACGACCCCGGGCACGGTGAGCAGGTTCATCAGGGCGAGCCCGCCCGCGCGGTAGACGACGTCCTGTGCGGGCAGGGAGGAGTGTCCGGCGCCGAAGGCGAAGAGGCGGCCGCCGTCCGCGACCGTGTCGGCGAGCAGGGTGCCGGCCGCCCTGATGGGCTCCGCCTCCTCGTCCCGGACCCGCTGCAGGAGTTCGATCGCGGCGTCGAAGAACTGGTCGGCCAGTTTGCCGTCGCTCATGCGGGTCCTTCCGGGGCGGGCTCGGTGGTCTGTGTCGCGGATCACCGTGCGGTCTGGACCAGTGCCGTGTCAATACGGCAGGGCGGGCTGCCCGGTTCGCGAGCATGGGCCGCCCGGATCACAGGGTGCGGGCCGTCCGGTTCACGGAGTGCGGGCCGTCCGGTTCACGGAGTGCGGGCCGTCCGGTTCACGGAGTGTGGGCCGTCCGGTTCACACCTGTGGGCCGCCCGGCCCATTGCGCGGGGAGCCCCGGTTTCAACGGCGCGGCACGGTTGTCAGTGGTATGCGTCAGAATTGAGTCCAGGGCCAGCGCACGCGCCGGGAAGCTGTCGTGCTTCCGGCAGATCTCACAAGGGGCACGTATGTCCGGACTGATCGACACCACGGAGATGTATCTCCGCACCATCCTCGAGCTGGAGGAGGAAGGTGTGGTGCCCATGCGGGCCCGGATCGCCGAGCGCCTGGACCAGAGCGGACCGACCGTCAGCCAGACGGTGGCGCGCATGGAGCGCGACGGCCTGGTGTCCGTCGCCACGGACCGCCACCTGGAGCTCACGGACGAGGGCCGCCGCCTCGCGACGCGCGTGATGCGCAAGCACCGGCTCGCCGAGTGTCTGCTGGTCGACGTGATCGGCCTGGAGTGGGAGCAGGTGCACGCGGAGGCGTGCCGCTGGGAGCACGTGATGAGCGAGGCCGTGGAGCGGCGCGTGCTGGAGCTGCTGCGCCACCCGACCGAGTCGCCGTACGGCAACCCGATCCCGGGCCTGGAGGAGCTGGGCGAGAAGGACGGCGCGGACCCGTTCCTCGACGCGGGCATGGTCTCGCTGGCGGACCTCGATCCGGGCGCGGACGGCAAGACGGTCGTGGTGCGCCGTATCGGCGAGCCGATCCAGACGGACGCGCAGCTGATGTACACGCTGCGGCGGGCGGGTGTGCAGCCCGGTTCGGTGGTGAGCGTGACGGAGTCGGCGGGCGGTGTGCTCGTGGGCAGCGGCGGAGAGGCGGCCGAGCTGCAGTCGGACGTCGCCTCCCATGTGTTCGTCGCCAAGCGCTGAGCCCGGGCGCTGGGCCGAGCGCTGAGTCAGGCGCTGCGCCGAGCGCTGACCTCGGCCGGCGGGCCGCGTCCCGCCACGATGCTCCGACGTGTGTCAACTCCCGGTGTTCCAGGGGCGTTTGAGGCGTCGACCGGGTGTGCGGGCCACTTTCCTCGATGTGAAGGTTCGGTGGCCGAAATCGCGGGCGCTCGGACGTTTCGCGTGCGAGGCTGTCGCGAGAGGCATATGACCTGAGGGGGCGGGAGGATGTGCCGCAGACGTGCTGAGAGCCCCGGCGCCTTGCGGCGCCGGGGCCCGTCCTCCCCTGTGCTGACCCGGAGCCCCGAGCTCCCAGGGTCATCCCCCACGGACCGTTTTCCCCGAGCGGTCCGCTTCCCGCTGAAGATCTCCCCTCGGCGGCGGCGATCATTCCTCGCGCGAGGTCACTCGTACGAGGGGTGTTGCCCGCAAATACAGCATCTTCGAACGTCTTTTCGATAGCCTGCGACTGACGGATCAGGGGGTTCGCGGGAGGAACAGCAAGCGGTACGGCAACGGCAGACGCGGTTCACGGAGCTAGTTCACGGAGCCAGGGGGGTGCCAGGACCATGGCGCGACGCATCGACGTGAGCGGGGCGGGTGGCGTACGCCTTGCGGCCTGGGAGTTCGGCGACCCGCCCAAGACCGATCCGGCGGACGGCTCGACGGGCGAGGACGCCCCGGGCGTTCTGTTATTGCACGGCCTGATGGGCCGCGCCTCGCACTGGGCCTCCACCGCCCGCTGGCTCGCCGAGCGGCACCGGGCCGTCGCACTCGACCAGCGTGGCCACGGACAGAGCGACAAGTCCCCACTCGCGTCCTTCACCCGTGAGGCCTACGTCGAGGACGCCGAGGCCGCTCTGGTGCAGCTGGGCCTCGCACCCGCCGTCGTCATCGGCCATGCCATGGGCGCGCTGACCGCGTGGCAGCTGGCCGCGGCCCGGCCCGATCTGGTGCGGGGCGTGATCATCTGCGACATGCGGGCGTCCGCGCTGGGGGCGGCGTCGCAGCGGGAGTGGGCGGCGTGGTTCAAGGCGTGGCCGGTGCCGTTCGCCACGCTGGCCGATGTGCGCAAGTGGTTCGGCGAGGACGATCCGTGGGTGGAGCGGCCCAATCCGGCGCGGGGGGAGTTCTACGCCGAGGTGATGCATGAGTCCGCCGACGGGTGGCGGCCGGTGTTCGTGCCCGAGCAGATGCTGCAGTCCCGGGAGACGTGGGTGTACGACGCGCACTGGGAGGAGTTGGCGCAGGTGCGGTGTCCGGCGTTGGTGGTGCGGGGGCTGGATGGGGAGTTGGGGCGGGCGGAGGCGCAGGAGATGGTGCGGGTGTTGCCTCTCGGCGAGTATGCGGAGGTTGCTGATGCTGGGCATCTTGTGCATTACGACCAGCCTGAGGGGTGGCGGGCCGCTATTGAGCCGTTTCTGGAGGGTGTTCGGGGTGTGTGAAGTTGGCGCCTAGGGGGGGTGGGGGGGGCGGTTCTTTGGCGGGTGCGGGTGCGTTGGGGTTGTTCGCGCAGTTCCCCGCGCCCCTAAAAGCCTGCAGTTGCCCTGCGCCTGAAAGCTTGCTGTCACCCCATGTCCTGAAAAGTGGCCTTCGGTATCCCTTCAGCCCTTGCTCACCGCCGTAAGGATCTCCGGTAGGCGGGCTGCTGTGCGGGGGGCTGCGAGGTGGAGGCCGGTCCAGGTGAGGGTGGTGCCGTAGGCGGCGCCGAAGGGGAGGAGGAGCCAGGCCCAGTCGTCGCCGTTCTTGGCGATGCCGGCCCAGATGGCCGCGGCGATGACGGGGGAGCACAGCAGGGCCGCGGAGACCATGCCGCCGAAGATGGAGATCCAGGCCAGGCCGGTCTGGCCGGGGACGACGTTCTTGTAGCCCTCCTGCGGGATGGAGTACGGGAAGCGGGCGGAGGTCCAGGCGCCGGTGGCCATCATCGCGCCGAGCAGGGCGAGGGAGAGGCCGAGTGCCTGGGGCAGCCGGGGCCAGTCGTCGAGCATCGCGGTGGTCAGGACGGTGACGAGGGTGGTGTACGGCAGGGTGATCACCAGCAGGGCCAGCGCCCGTGCGCGCAGCTCGACGTAGGCGTCGTGCGCGGAGGAGATCGTCGTGGCGACCATCCAGAACGCCGAGGTGTCCTGCCCGAACTGGTTGTACATCTGGATGCCGAGCATCCCCGCCGCGAAGCACGCGAAGTAGATCGAGCCGGTGCCCTGCAGCGCGTTGAACACCGGCACGATGAGGCCGATCGCCAGCGAGGTCACCCAGGCGGCCTTGGTCTTGGGGTCGCGCCAGATGTAGCGCAGGCTGCGCTCCATGACGGTGCCGGTGCGGCCGGCCGGCAGCAGCCGGGCGAGACCGCCGGAGGTGCGCTCACGAGTGGTGGGGCGGTCGGTGGCGGCCTGGAGGGTGGAGCCGTCGGGGGCGGTCATCAGCTTGGTCAGATGACGCGACCACACGGCGATCAGGGCGTACAACGCGACTGCACTCAGGGCGAGTTGGGCGACGGCGACGCCGTAGGAGCCCTCGCTCACGGAGTCCACCGCACCGACCGCCGACGCGGGCGGCACCCACTTCAGCACGTCGGCCACCGGGTCGAGCTGCGAGAGCCCGGACGAACCCAGGCGCTGCGCACCGAAGTTGACCAGCTGGGCCCCGATCGCGATGACCAGCCCGCTGAGGACGGCCAGGTCGCGGCCCTTGCGGCTGGTCAGCAGCCGGATGTTGGCGGCGGCGACCGCCCGCGCCAGCGCCACGCACACCAGCAGGGCGAGGACCACGGCCACGACGCCGACCGCGTACGCCGCACCGCCGTGCGCGACCGCGATCACCGAACCGATCAGCAGCAGCAGCGTGAACAGCGGCCCGAAGCCCACCAGGGAGGCCATGAGCAGCGCCCGCACCAGCGGCCGGGGCCGCAGCGGCAGCATCACCAGCCGTGTCGGGTCGAGCGTCTCGTCGCCGCTGGGGAAGAACAGCGGCATCACCGCCCAGCCCAGCGCCAGCACCGCCACCAGGAGCGCCACCACGGACAGGGCGTGGTCGTTGCCGTGCAGCGCGATCAGGCCGAGCAGTTGCAGGGCCCCGAAGAGCACCACGATCACGGCCGACACGACGTAGGCGGCGCGCCGCCCGCCGGACTGCTTGAGCCCGTTGCGCAGCAGCGACAGCTTCAGCCGTACGACGACGGGGGTGATGTTCGCCTGTCCCGTCATCGTGCCCCGCCGCCCAGCCAGTCGAGGTCGGAGCCCGCGTCGCGGCCGCCGGCGCCGACGAGTTCGAGGAACGCCTGCTGCAGCGAGGCCGCCTCCCCGCGCACCTCGGCCAGCGGACCGTGGGCGCGGATGCGGCCGGCGGCCATGACGGCCACCCAGTCGCACAGAGACTCCACGAGCTCCATGACGTGGGAGGAGAAGACGACGGTGGCGCCCGAGGCGGTGTAGCGCTCGAGCACCCCGCGGATGGTCTGGGCGGACACCGGGTCGACGCCCTCGAACGGCTCGTCCAGGAAGAGCACTTCGGGGTTGTGCAGCAGCGCGGCGGCGAGCCCGATCTTCTTGCGCATGCCCGTCGAGTAGTCGACGACGAGCTTGTGCTGGGCGCCCGCCAGGTCGAGCACGTCGAGCAGCTGGGTGGCCCGCTTGTCGACCTCGGCGCCGGGCAGCCCCCGCAACCGCCCGCTGTAGCCGAGCAGTTCGCGGCCCGAGAGCCGCTCGAAGAACCTGAGCCCCTCCGGCAGCACCCCGATGCGCGCCTTCACCGCCGCCGGATCGCGCCACACGTCCTGCCCGACGACCTCGACGCTCCCCTGATCGGGCCGCAGCAGTCCCGTCACCATGGAGAGAGTGGTGGTCTTGCCCGCTCCGTTGGGTCCGACCAGCCCGATGAACTTCCCCGCGGGCAGGTCGAGATCGATCCCGGCGACGGCGATCTGTTGCCCGAAGCGCTTCCAGAGCCCTCGCACGCGCACGGCGGCGGCAGCGACCTCGTTTCCCTCTGTCATGCGGGAAACCCTAGGGGGTCGTGCGCGCCGGGGGAGGTCAGCGGTCGCGTCCGCAGGCGTAGGCGAGGGGGGAGATCAGCTCCTCGGCGTCGGGCAGCCAGCGGTTGGCGGGGGTCGGACGGCAGGCCCACTGCACGGCACCGCGCGAGCCGTAGCGGGTGGGCGGCGCGGCCACATACGCCCCCTCGCCGAGCGCGACCAGGTCGAGCGAGGCCGGCGACCACCCCAGGCCCCGCACCAGCTCCGCCATCTTCACCGCGGCGCCCGGCAGTACGAAGAAGTGCATCCGGCGGTCGGGCGTCAACGTCACGGGGCCGAGGGTGAGTTCCATGCGCTCCATGCGGGCCAGCGCGAGGAAGCCCGCGCTCTCCGCCACCTCGATCGCGTCGAACGTACGGCCCGTCGGCAGCAGGATCGACGCCGTCGGCTGCTTCTGCCACATCCGGCGCGCGACGGTCGCACTGCCCGTGGCCTGCGTCGCCCAGTCCTCGCGGGCGGGATGCGCGCCGGGAGCGGCGCACGCCGCGTCGCCGCAGGAGCAGTGCTGCACCCCGTCGACGGCTTCGAGCCAGGTGCCGGGAAAGACGTCCCAGTGGCGCTCCTCGGCGTAGCGTACGGCGGTCTCCTGCAGCGATTCCCCACGCTGCTTCGGGATCTGAGCGGCTTCGGTGCCCGCGATCGTCTCTTCCACGATGAACTCAACTCCCGCACCCACCTCGGGTTACGGGGGTAGCGCGCGCGGGGGAGGAGCATTGATCCCGCGTCCGGGGCGCATGGGTGCATGAGTGGGGGCGCGCGGGAGGAACCCCGGCGTGATCCGGGTAGCCACATGCGGGGTTGGCATCCATCTTTACCCCGGCAATCCGCGCAAGCCTCGCATTTTACTTACGGCACCGGGGCATTGATCTTCACGGCCGGATCTTTTCGCTTCAGGGGTTGTTCCCAGGGGGTACGCCATGGCCGCAAGGCCTCTCGTCGCGCGACAGCCGAACGAACGGTTGCAGGCGCTCATCCAGGAGGCGGGGTGCTCGAACGCCGGGCTCGCCCGCCGGGTCAACATGTGCGGCGCCGAGCACGGCCTCGACCTGCGCTACGACAAGACGTCCGTGGCCCGCTGGCTGCGCGGGCAGCAGCCGCGCGGACGCGCCCCGGCGATCATCGCGGAGGCACTGGGCCGCAAGCTGGGCCGTACGGTCACGATCGACGAGATCGGCATGGCCAACGGCAAGAACCTCGCCTCGGGCGTCGGCCTGCAGTTCTCGCCGACCGTGCTCGGGGCCATCGAGCAGGTCTGCGAGCTGTGGCGCAGCGACGTGGGGCGGCGGGACTTCCTGGCCGGCTCGTCCGTCGCCGCGTCCGCGCTCGTCGAGCCGAGCCGTGACTGGCTGATCTCCGCGCCCGACTCACAGGTCTCGCGCTCGGCGGGGCCGCGGGTGGGGCAGTCCGACGTGGCGGCCGTGCGCGCGATGACACAGGCGCTCACCGATCTGGACCACCAGTACGGCAGCGGGCATGTGCGCCCGGTCGTCGTGCACTACCTCAACAGCGTGGTCTCGGGGCTGCTGGCGGGCTCGTACCGCGAGGCGGTGGGCCGCGACCTGTTCGCCGCCGTGGCCCGACTGACCGAGCTCGCGGGCTACATGGCCGTCGACACCGGTCAACCCGGCCTCGCCCAGCGGTACTACATCCAGGCGCTGCGCCTCGCACAGGCCGCGGGCGACCGCGGATACGGCGGATACGTGCTGGCCGCCTCCATGAGCCATCTCGCCGCGCAGCTCGGAAACCCGCGGGAGATCGCGCAGTTGGCGCGGGCGGCGCAGGAGGGGGCGCGGGGGCGCGTGACCCCGCGCGTCGAGTCGATGTTCCATGCGGCGGAGGCCCGCGGACATGCCCTGATGGGCGATGCGCGGGCGGCGCAGACGGCGTCCGGACGGGCGGTCACGGCACTGGAGGCGGCCGACGCCGCCTCCGGGGACGACCCGGTGTGGATCACGCACTTCGACGAGGCCTATCTCGCCGACGAGTTGGCACACTGCCACCGGGACCTCGGACAGGCCGAGCCGGCCGCACGGCGCGCCCAGGAGGCGCTGGACCGGCTCCCCGAGACCAAGGCGCGCAGGCGGGCCATCGGCTATGTGCTGCTGGCCACGGCGCTGGTGCAGCAGCGCGAGATCGAGCAGGCCTGCCACACCGGTCTGAAGGCGGTCGACCTGCTGGGCAACCTCCGCTCCAACCGGGGCGCCGAGTATCTGGAGGACTTCCAGCAGCGGCTGGAGCCGTACCAGGAGGAGCCGGTGGTAAGGGAGTTCGGGGCGCGCATGGACATGCAGGCGGCGGCCTGAGCCCGCGCCGCCCGCGAAGGGTGGACAAATACAGCGCGGTGTCGACCGGTTTTGTTACTGCGGTCACAGGGAAGGAGGTTCGGTCCTGAGCTGCGTGGCACCCGGCTCGGGGGACCCGGTAGCGTGAGCCGACGATTCCGAAGGTCCCCCATTCGTAGGAGTCCCGGTGACGCAGAGTGGACAGGGCGAGGAGCCCTCGCCGCGCGAAGCGCGCGAAGGCATCGTGCTGCCCTCCGACGGCGGCGAGCCGCTGCTGCCGGGAATGCTGAACGCGCAGGCCCCGGTGGGCCCGTACGGCGGTGCCCACAGCGGCTCGTACGGCGGTCAGCAGACCGGCGCGTACAACGGCCCGCAGGCCGGGGCCCCGACCGGCGGCCAGGCCTGGGGCACGCCGTGGGGCCCCGACCAGAGCCGGAGCCCGGCCCCGCAGCCGGGCGAGGGCTGGGGCGCGCAGCCGGCCCAGCCGTGGAACGAGCCCGAGCAGCACCAGCAGCCGGCCGCCGGCCAGTGGGGTGCGCCCGAGCCCGACCCGTCCCGGTCGCTGCCCCCGCAGAGCCCTGCGGAGCCGTCGTACGGCGCGGCCCTCCCGCCCGCCGAGCACGGGCAGCCGGCGCCGCTGCCGCCCGCCTACGGCTCCTACGGCGGCCCGCAGCCGCCCGCGGCGGACGAGGGCGCCACGCAGTACCTCCCCCCGGTCGCCGCGGCGGTGGACGAGGGGGCGACGCAGTACATCCCGCCGGTCCCGCCCGGCGCCCTGCCGCCCGAGGTGGGCGCGGCCGAACCGGCCTCCTCGGAGGCGACGCAGTTCCTGGGACACGCGCAGCAGCCCGGTGCCGGGCCGATGCCGCCCGCGTCGGGGCCCGACGCCGAGCCCACGCAGTACATCCCGCCCGTGACGGACCAGGCGCCGTACGGCGCGCCGCAGGGCGGCGACCGGCAGCCGCCCGCCGAGTTCGACAACCTCTTCCGCAGTGGGCCCGGCGGCGACAGCCCGGCAGGCGCCACCCAGCAGATGCCCCGCTTCGAGCAGCCGCCCGCGCCGTCCGGCTACGCCCAGCCGCCGAACTCCTACACCCCGCCGCCGACCTCGTACGGCCCCACGGGCGGCGACGACGGCCGGGGCGGCCGCGGTGGCCGCAGCCGCTCCCGGATACCCCTCATCGCGGGCATAGGCATCGGCATCGTCGTGCTCGGTGTCGGCGCGGGCGCGCTGCTCGGCGGTGGCGGGGGCGACGACGGCACGGACAAGAACCAGACCGTGTCCGCCACGGCCCCGGCGACCGAGGGCTCGGCCTCTCCCGCGGCGGATCCGGCCGAGCAGCAGGCCGTCGCGCTGGACAAGCTGCTGGCCGACAGCGGCGACAGCCGGGCCTCGGTCATCCAGGCGGTGGCCGATGTGAAGGGGTGCAAGAACCTCTCCCAGGCCGCCTCCGACCTGCGCTCCGCGGCCAAGCAGCGCAACCAGCTGGTCACCCGGCTGGCCGGCCTGTCCGTCGACAAGCTGCCGAACAACGCCGCGCTGACCTCCGCGCTGAACCAGGCCTGGAAGGCGTCCGCGTCGGCCGACAACCACTACGCGGCCTGGGCCGACCAGGTGGGCGGCAAGAAGGGCTGCAAGAAGGGCCAGGCGCGCACGACCCCGCAGACCGGGGCCGGCAACCGCGCGAGCGGCACCGCCAGCCAGCAGAAGGCGAAGGCGGCCCAGCTGTGGAACGCCATCGCGAAGCAGTACGGACTGACCGAACGCCAGCCGACCCAGCTCTGAGGAGCGGGCCGGACGGGCGCGACGACGGGCGCCGGGCGCGCGGGCGTGAACCTCAGTTCACGTCCGCGCCCTCAAGCGTCTTGGTCACATTGACGAACCCCTTGTCCACCGCGACCAGCCGGCCCTGGCGCACCCTCTGAAGCGTCAGGTCGGCGTTGACCAGGCGGGGGAAGCCGATGGCGGCCAGCGGGCTCTCGGTGGCCCAGCTCAGCGTCGGCGTGAGCCCGCCCGTGCCGATCTTCAGGCCGTCGTCGAGGGTCTTGCGCACGGTGTCGGCGGTGACGTCCTGGTCGCCGAGCGACTCCACGACGGCCTTGAAGACCGTGTACGCGATCCAGGTCGTCTGCACCCCGGCGTCCGCGGGGTCGATACGGTTGTCGCCGAAGGCCTGCTCCTGGATCACCTTCTTCATGGGGTCCCAGCGCGGATCGCTGGTCACCGGGTACCAGCCGCTGACGTACGACCCCTCGTAGGGCCCCGACGGGCCGCCGGACTCGTTGATCACCGTCTGGTCGACGCTGTCGAGCGTGGCGGCGGTCTTCACCGCGGGGTAGTCCTCGCGGTCGCGCCGGAAGGAGTCCATGAAGGTGTCGGTGCGGTCCCCGAGCGCGGGGATGACGCACCCCTTCTTCGCCGGATCCGCGGTCGAGGCCGTCAGCGCCTTGCGCGAGGGGCCCGCGTACTCGGTGGTGTCGTCCGCCGCCCGCTGGTCGACCGAGGAGGGGTGTCCGCCCGCCTTCAGGCCGGAGTCGAGCATGGCGGGCAGTTCGTCGCCCGCGATGCTGTCGGGCCTGATGAGCGCGACCGGGCCGCAGCCGGCGGCCAGTTCCCGGCCGAGTCCGGCCAGCAGGGAGGGCTGGCCGCCGTTGACGGGATAGGACAGCGGGCTGGTGAACTCGGCGGTGGTGACGCCGTAGCCGCCGATGTAGGGGATGCCGGCGCTCTCCAGCGTGGGCAGATACGAGTCGCCGTACTGGCTGTAGGAGCCGACGACCGCGACGACGTCGTCCTTGACGGCGGTGTTGGCGCACTTCGCGGCGGCCACGCTGTCGTTGTGGTCGTTGCAGGTGACGACCTTCAGCTTGCGGCCGCTGAGGCCGCCGTGGGCGTTGACCCAGCGGGCGTAGGCCTTGGCGAAGGCGGGCATGCCGGGCTTGTTGGTCGAGCCGGTCTGCTCCGGCGCCCAGGTCATGACGGTGATCGGGCCGTCCCCGGAGCCCCCCGTGGCACCGGGGATGGCCCCGCATCCGGCGGCGAGCGACGCGCACGCGGCCAGGGCCGCCGTCGACAGGACGGTGGCTCTGCGCGGCCGGGTGCGGATGGGGAGGAGGGTGGTGCGGGTGCGTCGCCTACCGGTCATGGGCACACACGCTTCCGCCACATCGCCAACCCGGGGGTGACCCTCGGTTATCGAACGGTGGCGTCGAGGTGAATTACGGGGGTCGCCGAGGCGCCCGAGCGGAAGAACGTACGATCGGTGACCGTGCAAGCTCCGGAGAACTCTTCCCGCCGCGGCCGTCGCTCATCCACCATGGGCGGCATGCCACTCAACGACATGCCGTGGTGGCGCTGGCGCAGCAATGTGCGCTCCGCGCTGCACATGCTCTCCGACCCCGTCTTCCAGCGAGACGTATGGCTGGCCGGTGTCGACGGGTACGGAGACGTGACCGATGCCGTCTACCGCCTGGTCGAGGACACCTGGCTGGACAACTGGTCCGCCGAGAAGTACGTCGGCACCATATTCCGGGACTCCCAGGAGGCGGCCCTCGTCGACACCGCCGTGCTGCGGGTGCTGCGGATCATGCACCAGGTCGGGCCCGACGCCCCGGTCTCCGCGTATCTGGAGAACGCGGGCTGGCCGGAGGCGGTGCGCGCGGCCCGGGACGCCCATGTGCGGATGGCCACGGCCGACGGCGAGGAGCCGGACGCCCCGCCCCGCACGCTCGAGGTGCTGCGGATCATGACCCGTTCCGCGTGACGGACGCGGATTCGGCCGAGGACGTTCATATGGGACCCTGTCCTGCATGAACGAGCAGTCCAGCCGAGCCGCCGCACCCGGCGAGCAGTACGTCCTCACGCTCTCCTGCCCCGACAAGCAGGGCATCGTGCACGCCGTGTCGAGCTACCTCTTCATGACCGGCTGCAACATCGAGGACAGCCAGCAGTTCGGCGACCACGACACCGGACTGTTCTTCATGCGCGTCCACTTCTCGGCCGAGGCCCCGGTGTCGGTGGACAAGCTGCGGGCGAGCTTCGCCGCGATCGGCGACTCCTTCCAGATGGACTGGCAGATCAACCGGGCCGACGAGAAGATGCGCATCGTCCTCATGGTCAGCCGCTTCGGGCACTGCCTGAACGACCTGCTGTTCCGGGCCCGGATCGGCGCGCTGCCGGTGGAGATCGCGGCCGTGGTGTCCAACCACACCGACTTCGCCGAGCTCGTCGGGTCGTACGGCATCCCCTTCCACCACATTCCGGTGACCCGCGACACCAAGCCTCAGGCGGAGGCGCGCGTACTGGAGATCGTCCGCGAGAACGACGTCGAACTGGTCGTGCTGGCGCGCTACATGCAGGTGCTCTCCGACGACCTGTGCAAGCAGCTCAGCGGGCGGATCATCAACATCCACCACTCGTTCCTGCCGAGCTTCAAGGGCGCCAAGCCGTACCACCAGGCCCACGACCGCGGCGTCAAGCTCATCGGCGCCACCGCGCACTACGTCACCGCCGACCTCGACGAGGGGCCGATCATCGAGCAGGAGGTCGAGCGCGTGGGGCACGATGTCACGCCGGACCAGCTGGTGGCGGTGGGGCGGGACGTGGAATGCCAGGCACTTGCGCGCGCCGTCAAGTGGCACGCGGAACGACGCATCTTGCTGAACGGGCGCCGTACGGTGGTGTTCGCCTAGGAGCCGGGGGAGCTCGGTTTCGGATCGGCGGCCGTGGCGGGTTGCTGCCCGTCGGCGGGGGCGAGGGACGTCAGCAGCTGGAGCTTCTCGGCGGTGTCGCTGTCCTGGTCGGGGTAGTAGAGCACGAGCAGCAGGTCGTTGACGGCGAGCTTCTCGCGGTTGAGGCGCAGTTCGCCCACGACCGGATGGTTGACGGTGCTGGTGTAGCCGAGCGCTTTGATGTCGTGACGTGCCCACAGGGTGCGGAAGCGGTTGCTGGCCAGGGAGAGTTCGCCGACGAGTTCCACCGAGCGCTGATCGGTGACGCTGTCGTCCACCGAACGGCGGAAGGCCGCGACGGAGTCGACGACCGCCGCCTCCCAGTCGTGCTGGAAGTGGCGTTCCTCGGGGTCGAGCAGCAGGGAGCGCAGCCGGTTCTCGCCGGGCCGCAGCCGCGGCGACAGGGCCATCGCGAGCTGGTTGGAGGCCAGGACGTCGAAGTGCCGGTCCTCGACGAACGCCGGCACGTGCACGGCCGCCAGCAGATGGTGCAACCGGGCGGGCAGGCGCGGTGTGCGCTGCTTGCGGCGCGTCGGCGGGCGGGGCGCGGTCAGCCCGAGCAGGTACTCGGTCTCCAGGTCGTCGAGGTGCAGGACGCGGGCGATGGCCTTCAGCACCTGCGGGGAGGGGTTGTGGTCCCTGCCGCGTTCCAGCCGCAGGTAGTAGTCCGCGCTGATACCGGCGAGCATCGCCACCTCCTCGCGGCGAAGGCCGGGGACGCGCCGGTTGGCGCCGGCGGGGATGCCGGCCTGCTGCGGCGTGACCACATCGCGGCGGGCGCGCAGATACGCGCCCAGCCGGTTCGCGTCGTCGTGGGGCATACCTGCCACGGTAGTCGCGGCCGGTGCGCGCAGAGGGGGTCCTGGCACACCCCTGGACCGGCAGGGCCTATCTGCCTGGGCAGCCGTTGGGCGAGCGTGGTGGCGGAAGATCCGGTAGCTGTTGGACGACTACCGGCGGTTATCAGGAGGATTCTGATGAAACTCACCCATCGCACCGTGCTCATCGTCGGAGGCACCTCGGGCATCGGGCTCGAACTCGCGCACCGGTTCGCGAAGGCCGGCAACACCGTCATCGTCGGCGGGCGCCGGCCCGCGCCCTCGGACGGCCTGCACTCCGTGCAGATCGACGTCACCGACCCCGCCTCGATCCTGCGGGCCCGCGACGAGGTACTCGCCGCCCACCCCGACCTCGACGTCGTGGTCACGATGTCCGGGCTCCTGCTCACCGAGGACCTGCGCGATGCCGCACACATCACCGACGCCGAGAACATGGTCGCCACGAACCTGCTCGGCACCATCCGGGTGATCGACGCCTTCACACCGCACCTGATCGGCCGCGATGCCGCAACGATCATCACGGTGAGTTCGGGCATCGCCTTCCTGCCCTTCCCCCTCATGGCCACCTACGGCGCCACGAAGGCCGCCGTCCACTCCTACACCGAGTCACTGCGCGCCCACCTGGCCGGGACCGGCGTCGAGGTCGCCGAACTCGTGCCGCCGGCCGTCGCGACCCCGGCCATGGTCAAGCTCAACCCGGCGGCCGTACCGGTCGACGCCTACCTCGACGAGGTGATGGAACTGCTCGCCGTCGAGCCCACCACGCGCGAGATCATCACCGAGGGCGCACTCCCGCTGCGCTGGGCCGAACGAGACGGCACCTACGCCGAACTCCTCGAGCGCCGCTCCGCACCACTGAACAACCTGCCCGGCCGCTGACCCACCCGGTTCCCGGGGGTCGCGCGCACCTGCCCGACCGGCCCACACACGACCCGCGCCGGCCGGCGAAACAGGGCCCACTCCCACAAGGAGCTGCAAGCGGCTACAAACGGCTCAACGACGCCGCAGCGAACAGCACATCCCTGATCGCCTCCTTGTCCCCCACCTGCCCAACCGCGGCTTCCGCCGGAGGCACATGCCCTGCGGCGAGGCGGCAGAACTCCACCCCGTCCAGAGCGACATGGGCCACCTCGTGCTCGACGGAACCCGGGTCCGCGACCGAGTCGAGAGGGATCACCCACTCCCCGCCGCCCAGGCCCTCGATCTCCAGGCGCAGGCCGCGGCCGGGGCGGCCGGTGGGGGCCGGGGCGGACCCGTCCGTCCGGCGGCGCTGGGCGACGGCGGAGGGCAGGATGCGGGCCGCGAGGTCGATCATGCGGTGCAGATGGCGCGGGGCGGGCGGCTCGTAGGGGTAGTCGACGGCCTCGGCGATGTCCTCCGCGTGCACCCAGCACTCGAAGGCGCGGTCCACCATCGCGTCGTGCAGCGGCAGTTCGAAGTCGCCGTAGGAGACCGCGAGGCGTGCGGAGCCCGAGTCGCCGCCCGCGAAGGACACCGTGCGGACCAGGTCGTGGGTCTGCTCGCGCCAGGGGGTCCGCAGGGTGCGGGTGTGCGGGGTGCGCCAGTACGCCTCGGTGCGGGCCCCGGGCGTGGGGCTGTCGGCGGCGACGTCGCCCAGCGGGTCGTCCAGGCCAAGCGCGATCGCGACCAGTCCGTCGACCGACAGCAGGTGCGCGAGGACTCCGGCGACGGTCGTACGGCGGGTCGCCGGGCTCTGGCCGTCGAACCAGCGCAGATCGACGGGGGTGTGCCACTCGGTGGCCCCGATGTCCTGCAGCAGGGCGTCCAGACGGGCCGTCTCGGCGTCGTACGGTGCCGCCCACTCGGGCACCGGGATGCGCGGCGGGCGCCGGTCGAGGCAGCCGTCCAGGACGCGGGTGCGCAGGGCGGGATCCAGGTCGAGGCTCTCCGGCGGGTGCAGCAGGCCGACGGCCTCGCGCAGCCGCAGCGCCTCGTCGGCGCAGCTGCCGCACTCGCCCAGATGCACTTCAACGGCCGCGGTCTCGCCCGGCGAGCAGGCGGCCAGCGCCCATGCGCCGAGGAGCGACTTGAGGACGTGGTGCTCCAGGTCGAGCGGGACGGGTGGGCTGTCCAGGTCCGCCGGGGCGGGCAGCGGCCGTCCGCCGTCCTCGACGGAGGCGCGGGGCATGGGTATGCGGGGCGGGCGGTCGGGGTCCCGGCCGGTGCCGCCGCCGCTTGCGGGGCCGCCGGGACCGCCGAGGCCCTGCTGGAGCTCGGGCCGGGCGTCCCGCTGCTCTCGCTTGTCGTCGTCCTCGAATCCCCCATGCTCGAAGCGGTCCGCGCTGCCTGCGTCGTTCACGCCGCACCCCCGTAGCCGGGCGGGGCACCGGGCGCGCCGGCGTCGTGGGCGGTGGACAGCAGCTGCAGGCCGAGGCGGAGCCTGCGGCGGGCCTCGTCCTCGGTGACGCCCAGGTCGGCGGCGGTCTGGCGGTAGTCGCGGCGCTGGAAGTAGGCGAGTTCCAGGGCGGCGCGCAGCGGGGTGGGCATGGACTGGACGATGTAGTCGGCGCGGGCGGCGACGGAGGCGCGGCGGACCCTGCGCTCCAGTTCCTCGGTGGTGCCGCCGGAGCTGCGGGCCAGGGCCGCGGTCTCGGTGGCGCGCAGCCGCTGCACGGCGAGGCGGTGGGTCAGCGTGGCCAGCCAGGAGCGCAGGGGGCCCTGCTTGGGGTCGTAGGACTCGGGGTGCTCCCAGACGTGCACGAAGACGTCGCGGGTGATGCCGTCGGCCGCGCGTTCGTCGCCGAGGACGCGGTGGGCGAGGCCGTGGACGAGCGAGGCGAACCGGTCGTAGAGCTCGCCGAGGGCGGCCGCCTCACCGCGTGCGAGCCGCTGCTGCATCTTGCGGTCCCAGCGGGGCGGTGCGTCCTTCTTCGCCATACGGCCCCCTCGTGCCCGTGTCGTCCCCGGTCCAGCCTGCGTCCATCGTCTCCTCGAATGTAGTCGGCACGTCCGAGGCCGCACGCCCCTTTGTGTCATTGGGCGCCCCCTGACCGGCCGGAGGTGATAGTGCACCTCCTCCATGGTGGTTCAGTTCTGATCGAACAGGATCGAAGACGACCAAAACAAGCCGTTTCCGCTCGCTTTTCGTTTCCAGTGCCGTGTTTCGGGGAACGGCCGCTGGGCAGCCGCGCTGAAAGGAAGCGTACGAATGGCTTCCGTTTGCGGGGGGTCCGGCGAACGAAAGGCCTGGTGGTGGCGTTCTATGTGATCGGCGACGAGCAGGGCGACTGGACCGTGCTCAGTGTGTCGGGCGAGCTGGACCTGGTGACGTCGCCGGTGCTGCGTCAGCGGGTGCACGACGTGGTGGCCGACGGCCGTCACAGCCTCGTCCTCGACCTCTCCGAGGTCTTCTTCTGCGACTCCAGCGGGGTCGGCGTCCTCATCGCCTCCCGCCGTCTGATCCGTTCCTGCCAGGGCAGCCTGCGGCTGATACTCCCGGCACAGGGTGCGGAGGACGGATCCCATGTGAACCGTGTCCTCGGTGCCCTCGGCGTGCGCCGCCTCTTCGACGTGTACGCCGACGTGGAGGACGCCGTCACCGAGCAGGCGGGCCCGCTCTCCGCCTGACGGGCACCGCAGCGGGTACTTCTGGCGAGGTCCGGGGCTTTCGCCACATCGTTGTCCCAAAATTCCCCCGGTCTTATCACAAGCGCCGCTTTTCGGCGGCGGGAGGGGCCACCGCGTCGTACGCTCCCGTCGAGATGCACCCGACGTGACGTGAGGCGGCACGAAAAGACATGGTCAGCAGCGAGTACGAGCGCAGGATCGCGGCCCGCTTCGCCGGCTTCGACCAGGACGGCAACGGCTGGATCGACCGTGAGGACTTCAGCGGGGCGGCCAAGGCGCTGCTCGCGGAGTTCGGTGTCGCGGCCCGCTCCGACAAGGGCCAGGCGATGTACGCCGGCGCGGAGGCGTTCTGGCAGGGCATGGCGGGCATAGCGGACCGTGACGGCGACCAGCGCATCACGCGCGAGGAGTTCGTGAACGGCGCGGTCAAGCGGCTGCGCGACAACCCCGACCGGTTCGCCGAGATCGCCCGGCCGTTCCTGCACGCGGCCCTGGACATCGTCGACACCGACGGTGACGGCGCGGCCACCGTCGAGGACACCGCACGCGTGCTGCGCACCCTGGGCGTGGACGAGGAGCTGGCCCGCGCGAGCGCCGCCGCACTCGACGCGGACGGCGACGGCAGGATCGGCGAGGCGGAGCTCGTCCCGGCGTTCGCCCGCTACTTCACGGTCCCCGAGTGACCGGGATCCGCTGAGGAGCGTTCGTGTGAGGAGCGCTGCCGTGCATAGCGCTCCCGCAGCTTGTACTTGAGCACCTTGCGCAGGGTCTCGTTGCGCGGAAGGGCGTCCACCACCTCCAGCTGCTCCGGCAGCTTGTGCACCGACAGCCCTTCCGCGCGCAGATACGCGGTCAGGGCGTCCAGGGTCGGGTCCCCGGCCCCCGGTCGCCTCTCGACGACCGCGCACACCCGCTCCCCGCGCTCCGTGTCCGGCAGCCCGATCACGGCGACGTCCCCGACCGCCGGGTGCGCGGCCAGCAGGTCCTCGATCTCCTTGGCGGAGATGTTCTCGCCCTTGCGGATGATCACGTCCTTGAGCCGGCCGGTGAGCACCAGATGCCCGCTCTCGGTCACGTGACCGAGATCACCGGTGCGCAGGAAGCCGTCCTCGTCGAAGGCCTCCGCGGTCTGCGCCGGGTCCAGATAGCCCTGGCACACGGCTTCCCCGCGCAGCCGCACCTCTCCGCCGACGACGCGTATCTCCATCCCCTCCGGCGGCCGCCCCTCCGTCGTCGCCAGGTTCTCGGCCGTGTCGTCCGGCGCCCCCATGGTGATCATCGGCACCTCGGTCATGCCGTACCCGTGGGTGAGCTGCACGCCCATCTCGCGTACGACGGCGTGGTATACCTCGGGCGGCTTGGGTGCCCCGCCGCCCGCGAGAAGCCGTAGCGAGGGGATGACCTTCCGGCCCGGCTGCTTGCGCTGCTCGGCGAGGAACATCGAGTAGAACGCCGTCGAGCCGCCCGCGACCGTCACGCCGTGCCTGCGGTAGCCCTCCAGCGCGTCCGGCAGCGCGAACTGCTCGAACATCACCGCGGGGAAGCCGTACAGCAGCAGCATCACCGTGTAGTCGGGCCCGGCGATGTGCGCGTACGGAAAGGCCATCGAGCCCACGTCGTCCTCGCGCAGGTGCAGCGCGTGCGCGAGGCAGGAGCCGCCCGCGATCAGCGAACGGTCCGTGTGCAGCACGCCCTTGGGGTCGGAGGTGGTGCCCGAGGTCCAGTAGATCCAGCGCACGGAGGTGCCGTCGGCGGGTGGGGCGGGCATGACCGGTGGATCGCCTTCGGGCAGGTGGTCGTACGCCTCGAAGATGCCCTTGGCGCCCAGCCGCCGTGCCATCGCGGTGTGGTCGAAGCCCCGCCACTCGCCGGGCACGGCGAAGTACTCCGCCTTCGACTCGCGCAGCGCGAAGGCGACCTCGCGGTCCCGGTAGAAGGGGATGATCGGCGTCTGCACGGCGCCCAGGCGGGCCAGCGCGAAGGTCAGCAGCGCGGTCTCGATGCGGGTCGGCAGCTGCCAGGCGACCACCGTGCCGGGGCGTACGCCCATGTCGTACAGGCCCGCCGCCACGCGCTCGGCACCGTCACGCAGTTCGCCGAAGCTCAGCAAGCGGTCGTCCTGGAGCAGGACCGGGCGGCCGGGGGTGAGGTCGGCGCGGCGGGCGAGGAGTTCCCACAGGGTGCTCGATGCGCTCAGTGCGTGGGCGGTGTCGGTCACGGCGGCCCCCTCGACTGGAACTGACGGGCTGTCAGATCGTGGGCAGAGCGTAGGGCTCGGCGCCTTGTCGGTCCAGGGGTGCGGGACTAGCCTGCTTGACGAAGTGAATCTGACGGTCCATCAGAAACCAGTCGCGTCAGGCGGAGGGGACCCATGACCGAACTGCCCCGCATCATCAGCGTCGACGACCATGTGATCGAGCCCGCACACCTCTTCGATACCTGGCTGCCCGCGAAGTACCGCGACCGGGGCCCGCAGCCGCTGACCGCCGGCATCGGCGAACTCGCCTACGTCGCCGGCAAGTACCGCATCACGATGGACCCGGAGGGCCAGCCGACCGACTGGTGGATCTACGAGGACCTGAAGTTCCCGTACAAGCGCAACATCGCCGCCGTCGGCTTCGACCGCGACGAGATGACCCTGGAGGGCATCACCCGCGAGGAGATGCGCCGCGGCTGCTGGGACCCCAAGGCCCGCCTGGAGGACATGGACCTCAACCACGTCGAGGCCAGCCTCTGCTTCCCGTCCTTCCCGCGCTTCTGCGGCCAGACCTTCGCCGAGGCGCACGACAAGGAGGTCGCGCTCGCCTGCGTGCGCGCCTACAACGACTGGATGGTCGAGGAGTGGTGCGGCGACAGCGGCGGCCGGCTCATCCCGCTGTGTCTGATCCCGCTGTGGGACGTGGAGCTGGCGGTCGCGGAGATCCGGCGCAACGCCGCCCGCGGGGTGAAGGCGGTCACCTTCTCCGAGATCCCCACCTACCTCGGCCTGCCCTCCATCCACTCCGGCTACTGGGACCCCTTCTTCGCGGTCTGCCAGGACACCGGCACGGTCGTCAACATGCACATCGGCAGCAGCTCCCAGATGCCGGCCGCCTCCCCGGACGCGCCCCCCGCCGTCCAGGCCTCGCTGAGCTTCAACAACGCCATGGCCTCGATGATGGACTACCTCTTCAGCGGGGTCCTGGTGAAGTTCCCGCGCCTCAAACTCGCCTACTCCGAAGGGCAGATGGGCTGGGTCCCGTACGCCCTGGAACGCGCCGACGACGTCTGGGCCGAACACCGCGCCTGGGGCGGCGTCAGGGACCTGATCCCGGACCCGCCGTCGACGTACTACTACCGGCAGATCTACTGCTGCTTCTTCCGCGACAAGCACGGGGTCGCCTCGATCGACGTGGTCGGCCGCGACAACGCCACCTTCGAGACCGACTACCCGCACGTCGACTCGACCTTCCCGCACACCAAGGAGGTCGCCCTCGACCATGTGAAGGGCCTCGACGACGAGACCGTGTACAAGCTCATGCGGGGCAACGCGATCCGCATGCTCGATCTCGACCTGGACCGCTAGTGGACCTGTCGTACACCCCCGAGGAGGAGGAGTTCCGGGCGCGGCTGCGCGAGTGGCTCGGCAAGATGCTGCCGACACTGCCGGACAAGCCGTCCCCGCAGGACTGGCCCGCACGCAGGGCCTACGACCTGGGCTGGCAGCGGATGCTGTACGACGCCGGGTACGGCGACGTGCACTGGGGCGCCTCCCCGACCGTGCGGCTGATCTTCCTGGAGGAGACCGAGAAGGCGGGCGCGCCCTACGTGGGCGCGAACTTCGTGGGGCTGCTGCACGCCGGGCCCACCATCGCCGCCGAGGGGAGCGAGGAGCAGCGGGCGCGCTGGCTGCCGCCGGTCCTGCGCGGCGAGGAGGTCTGGTGCCAGGGCTTCAGCGAACCGGACGCCGGCAGCGACCTGGCGTCCCTGCGCTCCCGCGCCCACCGCGACGGCGACGACTACGTGGTGAACGGCTCCAAGATCTGGACCTCGCACGCCGAAGTGGCCGACTGGTGCGAGCTGTTGGTGCGCACCGACCCCCGGGCGCCCAAGCACCGGGGCATCACCTGGCTCGCCATGCCCATGGACGCCCCGGGGATCACCGTACGGCCGCTGCGGACCCTGGCGGGGTCGGCGGAGTTCGCCGAGGTGTTCCTCGACGACGTGCGCGTGCCGGTCGCGAACCGGGTCGGCGAGGAGAACGACGGCTGGCGCGTGACGATGGTGACGCTGTCGTTCGAGCGCGGTACGGCGTTCGTGGGGGAGGTCGTCGCCTGCCGGCGGGTCCTCGGTGAACTCGCTGCGGAGGCGCGGCGGAACGGGCGGTGGGAGGACCCTGTGCTGCGGCGGAGGCTCGGGCGGCTGAACGCCGAGTTCCGGGCGCTGTGGCGGTTGACGCAGTGGAACGTGAGCGAGGCGGAGGCCTCCGGCGGGGTGCCGGGGGTGGGGGGGTCTGTTTTCAAGTTGAGGTATTCGCATGCGCGGCAGGCGTTGTATGACGTCGCGGCGGAGGTTTTGGGGCCGGATTGCCTGGACTTGGAGCGTGGGTGGGTGGTTGATCGGTTGTCGTCGTTGTCGTACACGATCGCTGCGGGGACTTCGCAGATTCAGCGGAACATCGTGGGGGAGCGGGTGCTCGGGCTACCCAAGGGGAGGTGAGTGGTGCGGTTTCAGTTGGGTGAGGCGCAGGTGGAATTGCGCGATGCGGTGCGGGGGGTGGTCGGTCGGTGGGCGGGTGGTGGTTCGTCGTGGCTTGGCGCGCAGTTCCCCGCGCCCCCAACCGGTACTGCCGTGTCCGGCGGTGGTCAGTTCCGGGTTGATCGGGGGATGTGGCGGGCTCTTGGGGAGCTTGGGGTTTTCTCGCTGCGGTTGGCCGAGAGCGAAGGTGGGGCCGGGCTCGGGTTGCCCGAGGCTGTGGTGGTGTTCGAGGAGATGGGGCGGGCGTTGGTGCCTGGGCCGCTTGTCGCCACGCATTGCGCTGCGGGGGAGGTGCCTGGTGCGGTCGAGGGCGAGGTGGTCGTGGCTGCGGCCCACGGGCGGCTCGTGGAGTGGCTGGAGGAGGCGGACGTGGTGCGGCGGGGGGCCGAGGGGGCCGTGCCGATGACGTCGGTGGATCCGCTCACGCCGCTGCACCGGGTGGCGGCGCCGGCCCGGCCCGATCCCGTCGCCGAACTGCTGACGGCGGCCGAGCAACTCGGTACGGCCGTGCGGGTGTGCGAACTGGCCGTGCAACACGCCCGGACCCGCGAGCAGTTCGGGCAGCCGATCGGGGCCTTCCAGGCGGTCAAGCACCTGTGCGCGCAGATGCTGGTGCGCGCCGAGGTGGCTCGGGCCGCCGTCTACGCCGCCGCCGTCACCGCCGACCGCGCGGACATCGCCGCGGCCCGGCTGCTCGCCGACGAGGCCGCCGAACGCGGCGCCCGCGACTGCCTCCAGGTGCACGGCGGCATGGGCTTCACCTGGGACAGCGAGGTGCATCTGCATCTCAAGCGGGCCTGGGTGCGGGCGCAACGCGGCGGCTCGACCGCGGAGCGTGAGGAGCTGCTCGCGGCCGATCTGGTGGCGTGAGAGGTGTCTGCCTGGGGCGCCGCGGAATCCGCCCCCGGGAATGTCACGGATTGTGGCGCAGCAAAATTACGGAGCGTTGATATCGGGTTGTGTCCGATGCGTGACCCGTCACGTCCTGGAGTCGGCGTCCGGCTCCGGTAGCTTCTGTGTGATGCGAGTGGTTCCGAGCACGAGCCGTGCCGGTGTCGCCCCCGAGGTGACGCCGGAACTGGCCTGTTCGACTCAGCGGAACGTGCGTCGCACAGTATGCCGTACGGGTACTCCTTCGCGCTGGAATATGCCCGAAGCGCTTGTTGGCGTGACTGTACGTCAACCATGCTGTCTTTTAAGGGATTCACGTTCCGTGACCCCTGCTCTGGGCTCTGCACTGGCCGTTGTCCTGGTCATGCAGAAAATGGCCACGAACGTGGCCCTCGTCGCGGCGCGAGCGTGGCGCGAGGTCATGTGTCCGCCGGTTCGGATGGTGTGAGCGGTGCAGGTGCTTCAGGTGCAGCTGGAAGTCCGGCCCGACCCCGCGGAGGTGGGGCGAGCCCGCAGGTGGGCCCGTTCACGCCTCGCCGGGTCCGGGATAGAGGCCGACGAGCCGCTCGCCGAGACGCTGATCCTGCTCGTCTCCGAACTGGTCACCAACGCCGTGGTGCACACCGGCTGTCCGGCCGTCCTGCGCCTTTCCCTGCCCGGTACGGCTGCCGAGACGGCCACGGTCCGGCTCGAAGTCGCCGACACCAGCGACCGGGCGCCCGTGCCCCGTTGCGTCGACGGCGAGGCGACCGGCGGCCGGGGTCTCGCCCTCGTCGACGGGCTCGCAGACCGCTGGGGCTGGAGCCCGGAGGGGGCGGGCAAGCGCATCTGGTGCGAACTCGACCGCTGCGGACAGTCCCGGGCCGCGCAGACCTGCAGGGGCGGTGTCTCGGCGTACGAGGGGCTGGCGTTCGAGGCGGTGTGACCGGCGCGCGGGCGCCGAGCATCCGACAGGGCCGGGGCACGCTCGCAGAATCCGCCCTCGCACCCCGTCCGGTGCGAGGCGGTGCGCCGGGACGTGCTTCCGTGCGCGGCCATGACAAAAAGGGCTTAAGTAATAAATCTCCGTATGGCTGTTGACGCACCGTGTCCGTTTGATCACGCTTGTGGTCAGCGATTCGCCGTGAGGGGACGGCGAGGGCTTCGGTGACGGAGGCCCTCGGCGAGCGTGGGTCGTGATGCGGCGTCGGTCGGCGGCGCGAGGTGCCGTGCTCGGGGCGGGAGCACCGCGTCGTCGGCCGAAGGCCCTCACAGGAGGGCGACCGGGGCCACCGGGGTTCCCGTCGCGCCGGCGAAGGGCTCGGGCATCGCCGAGAGCAGGAACGCGTAGCGGCCGCTTTCTCCACAGGCTGTGGACAACTCTTCGAGATTCCAGTTCTGGCCCTGCAGCATCCCCATCTCCACCAGGTCCAGCGCGTGCACGGGCAGCCACAGATCCTCGATCTCGGGCGGGAAGATCTCGAAGGTGAGGGTGTCGTTGGCGACGGCGGCGACATCGCGGGCGTGGAACCACTCCGGCGTACGGACCGAGAGGCCCGGTGAAGGGTAGCCGTACGCCTCCTTGTCGCCGGCGAGAAGGACCTGCACCTGTCCGGTCCGTACGAGCACGATGTCACCGGCACGCACGCGCGTGCCGCCGAACTCCTCGGCGGCCTCCAGGTCCTCGGGGGTGACCGCGTGCCCGCCCTCTAGCCGGTCCACGCCACGCGCGCGTGCCACGTCGAGCAGCACCCCGCGCGAGACGATGTGCCGCGCCTTGTCGATACCGCTGAACTCGGCGCCGCCGTGCGCGGTGACGGAGTCCGCGGGGCGGCCGTTGTAGAGCCTGCCCGAGTGCGAGACGTGCGGCAGCGCGTCCCAGTGGGTGGCCGCCTGCAGTCCCATGGTCACGGCGTCGTCGCTGCAGGCGACGGTGCCCGGGCCGAACAGCTCCTGGTTGATCTGCACCATCGTGTGCAGCGGATTGACCCGTCCCGGGATCATCCCGGTCTGCACGCCGTCCTGCTTCAGCGGCAGCGCGAGCGGGACGCGCCGGCCCGTGCGGACGGTCGCGGCCGCCTCGCGCACGACCTTGTCGGTGATCAGGTTGAGGGTGCCGATCTCGTCGTCGGCGCCCCAACGGCCCCAGTTGTTCACACGCTTGGCGATCTCGTGGAACGCGTCCGGCAACGACATCGGTCCTCCCCGGGGGCTTGTCTCCAGGTATCTGACGGGTCATAAAATCTAACGGTCCGTCAGAAACCGCGGGAAGGGGCCGGGCGTGGGGAACTTCTTGGCAGGCAAGGTCGTCGCCGTGACGGGCGCCGGGCGGGGCATCGGCCGCGCCGTCGCGCTGGCCGCGGCGGCCGAGGGGGCACGGGTCGTCGTCAACGACTACGGCGTCTCCGTCGACGGCGCCTCACCGACCAGCGAGGTCGCCGAGGCCGTGGTCAAGGAGATCGAGGCCGCCGGCGGGGAGGCCGTCGCCGTGGGCGACGACATCTCCACCATGGCGGGGGGAGCGCGTGTGGTGGACGTGGCGGTCTCTTCGTACGGGCGGATCGACGGGGTCGTGTGTGTCGCCGGGATTCTGCGCGAGCGGATGCTCTTCAACATGTCGGAGGAGGAGTGGGACGCGGTCGTCGCCACGCATCTGAAGGGGACGTTCACCGTGTTCCGGGCCGCCTCTGCCGTGATGCGGAAGCAGCGGGCGGGGACGTTGATCGGGTTCACCAGCGGCAACCATCAGGGGTCGGTGTCGCAGGCCAACTACAGCGCCGCGAAGGGCGGGATCATCTCGCTGGTGCGGAGCGCTGCGCTGGGGATGAGCAAGTACGGGGTGACCGCCAACGCGGTGGCGCCCGTCGCCCGTACGCGGATGTCGGCGAATGTTCCGATGGAGCTGGCGGAGATCGGGGAGCCGGAGGATGTGGCCGCCCTGGTCGTGTATCTGCTGTCCGATGCGGCGAAGGGGCAGGGGGTGACCGGGCAGGTGTACACGATCGCCGGGGCGAAGTTGGCGGTGTGGGGGCAGCCTCGTGAACTGCGTTCCGCGTTCGCCGCCGGTAGGTGGACGCCCGAAATGATCGCGGAGTTTCTGCCCGGGTCTGTGGGGGTGGATCCGATGCCCTTGCTTGAGCGGGTGGCGGCCATGGAGAGGGCTGCGGGGAGGGGGGAGCGGCCCAACGCCTGAGGGGGTGGGGGTTGTTGGTGGTTGGCGGGTGCGGGCTGGGTGTGGTTGGTCGCGCAGTTCCCCGCGCCCCTGAGGGTGTTGCAGTTGACCAGTTACCAGAGGAGTCCCGGTGGATTTCGCGTTTTCGGCTGAGGACGAGGTGTTTCGGAGGGAGGTACGGGAGTGGCTCGGGGGGCATCTCTCGGGCGCTGGGGATCGGCGGGGGTGGGAGAAGACGTTGGGGCAGGGGGGATGGATCGGGCTCGGGTGGGGGGAGGCCGGGTATGGGAATCGGACTGTTTCGCTGACTCAGCAGGTTGTCTGGGCGGAGGAGTATGCGCGGTCCGGGGCGCCTCCGCGGTCCGGGCATATCGGGGAGAATCTGCTGGCTCCGACGTTGATCGCGCATGGGTCGCAGGAGCAGAAGGCGCGGTTTCTGCCGCCGATCGCCGCCGGTGAGGAGCTGTGGTGCCAGGGGTACAGCGAGCCCGGGGCGGGGTCCGATCTGGCCGGGGTGCGGACGAAGGCCGAGCTGGGCGGGGACGGGTCGTACCGGATCAGTGGCCAGAAGATCTGGACCTCGCTGGCTCATGAGGCCGACTGGTGTTTCGTGTTGGCCAGGACCGAGCCCGGTTCAACCCGGCATCGCGGGCTGAGCTTCCTGCTCGTGCCGATGGACCAGCCGGGGCGCATCGAGGTGCGGCCGATCCGGCAGCTGACCGGCACCGGCGACTTCAACGAGGTGTTCTTCGACGGCGCGCGCGCCGAGCATGTCGTGGGCGGTGCGGGCAACGGGTGGACCGTCGCGATGAGTCTGCTGGGCTTTGAGCGCGGAGTATCCACGCTTGCCCAGCAGATCGGCTTCGCGGCCGAGCTGGGGCGGGTCGTGCAAGCGGCGGTGAAGTCGGGGACCGTCGCCGATCCCGTCGTACGCGAGCGGCTGGTGCGGCAGTGGGCCGAGCTGCGGGCCATGCGGTGGAACGCCCTGCGCACGCTGGGGCGTTCGGGCGACGCGGGCGCGCCCAGCGTGGCCAAGCTGCTGTGGGGCGGCTGGCATCAGCGGCTGGGAGAGCTGGCGATGCAGGTGCGGGGCGCGGGGGCCGGTGTGGGGCCGCAGGACTGGTCGCCCTCCGCGCCGTACGAACTCGACGCGTTCCAGCACCTGTTCCTCTTCTCCCGGGCCGACACCATCTACGGCGGCTCGGACCAGGTGCAGCGCACGATCGTCGCCGAGCGGGTGCTCGGTCTGCCCAGGGAGCCCAAGGGAGTTGTCTGATGCGCGCAGTGCTGTTCGACGGCAAGCGGGTCGAGGTCGTGGACGACCTGGACGTACGGGATCCGGGGCCGGGGGAGGTGCGGGTCGCGATCTCGGCGGCCGGGCTGTGCCACAGCGATCTGTCCGTGGTGGACGGGACGATCCCCTTCCCCGCTCCCGTGGTGCTCGGGCATGAGGGCGCGGGCGTGGTGGAGGCCGTGGGCGCCGGGGTCACCCATGTCGCGCCCGGGGACCATGTCGCGCTGTCCACGCTCGCCAACTGCGGTACGTGCGCGCAGTGCGACCGGGGGCGGCCGACGATGTGCCGGCAGGCCATCGGGCGACCGGGACGGCCGTTCTCGCGGGACGGGCGGCCGGTGTACCAGTTCGCCTCCAACTCGGCGTTCGCGGAGCGGACGGTGGTGAAGGCGGTGCAGGCGGTCCGCATCCCCGAGGACATTCCGCTGCCCTCCGCCGCCCTGATCGGGTGCGGGGTGCTGACCGGGGTGGGCGCCGTGCTCAACCGGGCCAAGGTCGACCGCGGCGACTCCGTGCTCGTCATCGGCACCGGTGGCGTCGGGCTCAACGTCATCCAGGGCGCACGGATCGCGGGTGCGCTGCACATCGTCGCCGTCGACGCGAACCCGGCGAAGGAGGACGTGGCCCGGCAGTTCGGCGCGACCCACTTCCTGACCTCGACCGAGGGCGTCAAGGAGATCCTGCCGACCGGGGCCGACCACGCCTTCGAGTGCGTGGGGCGCGTGGAGCTGATCCGGCAGGCGATCGACCTGCTCGACCGGCACGGTCAGGCCGTGCTGCTGGGGGTTCCGCCGGCGAGTGCCGAGGCGTCCTTCCTCGTCTCCTCCATGTATCTGGACAAGTCGATCCTCGGCTGCCGCTACGGGTCCTCGCGCCCGCAGCGGGACATCGCGCTGTACGCCGAGATGTACCGGGCGGGGCGGCTGCTGCTGGACGAACTGGTCACGGAGACCTACCCGGTCGAGGACTTCGAGAAGGCGAGGGCCGACGCGGAGGCGGGGCGGGTGGCGCGGGGGGTGCTCACGTTCTGACGCCGACCGAGGTACCGAGGTGGTGCGGATGGTGCTCACGCTCGGGCGCCGGTGCCGATGATGCTCACGTGTTGACGCGGGCGCCGGTGCGGGTCCGGGAGCTGCCGGTGCGGAAGGTGCGGCGGTAGGCGGTCGGGGTCACGCCGAGTGCCGACTGCAGGTGCTGCCGCATCGACTGCGCCGTACCGAACCCGGCCTGCTGCGCCACCTGGTCCACGGACAGGTCGCTGGACTCCAGCAGATGCCGCGCCCGTTCCACCCGCTGCTGGGTCAGCCACTGGCCGGGGCTGACGCCGACCTCCTCGCGGAAACGACGCGTGAAGGTGCGTACGGACATGGACTCCTGGGCGGCCATGTCGCGCAGCTGGATCGGTTCGTGCAGGCGGCCCAGGGCCCAGGCGCGGGCGCCGGTCGTGGTGGCCGTCTGGGGTTCGGGCACCGGGCGTTCGATGTATTGCCGCTGTCCGCCGTCGCGGTGCGGCGGTACGACCGTGCGGCGGGCGACCTCGTTGGCGACCGCCGTGCCGTGGTCGCGGCGCACCATGTGCAGGCACAGGTCGATGCCGGCCGCGACGCCCGCCGAGGTCAGGACGTCGCCGTCGTCGATGAACAGCACGTCCGGGTCGACGTCGACCTTCGGGAAGAGCCGCTGCAGCTGGTCGGTCTCCGCCCAGTGCGTGGTCGCGCGCCGGCCGTCGAGATAGCCCGCGGCGGCGAGCACGAAGACGCCGGTGCAGATCGAGGTGAGCCGGGTGCCGGGGCGGATGTGGGCGAGGGCGGCGGCGAGTTCGTCGGTGAGGACGCCCTCCTCGAAGACCGGGCCGAGTTCGTACGACGCCGGGACCACGACGGTGTCGGCGGTGGCCAGCAGCTCCGGGCCGTGCTCGACGGTGATCGAGAAGTCGGCGTCGGTGCGCACCGGGCCCGGCGGGCGGACCGAGCAGGTCATGACCTCGTAGAGCCGGCGCCCCTGGGCGTCCTTGGGGCGCCCGAAGATGCGGTGCGGGATGCCCAGCTCGAAGGGGAGCAGGCCGTCCATGGCGAGGACGACGACGCGGTGCGGGCGGAACGCGGGGTCGGCCGGCGTCTGCGGGACGGCGGGCTCATCTGACTGACCTCTCATGGCCCGATCCTAACGAATGCTGTCCTTCGGGCCAGTGGATGCACAGGAATCCGGCCGGGATGCTCGATGTCGTGACCCAGACAACCGAACCCGCAGCGGTCGACGCGGCGCCCGAGGCCCGTCGATCCGCTCGAGTCCACCGCGCCTGGTTCGTCGCCGCCGTCACCTTCGTGACGATCATCGGCGCGGCCGCCTTCCGCTCGCTGCCCGGACTGCTCATCGACCCGCTCCACGAGGACTTCGGCTGGTCGCGCGGCACGATCGGCGCCGCGGTCTCCATCAACCTCGCGCTGTACGGGCTGACCGCGCCGTTCGCTGCGGCGCTCATGGACCGCTTCGGCATCCGCAAGGTCGTGGCCGTGGCGCTGACCGTGATCGCACTCGGCTCCGGGCTGACCGTGTGGATGACGGCGGCCTGGCAGCTGCTGCTGTGCTGGGGGCTGCTGGTCGGCCTCGGCACCGGCTCCATGGCGCTGGCGTTCGCCGCGACGGTCACCAACCGCTGGTTCACCGAGCGCCGGGGCCTGGTGACGGGCATCCTCACCGCCGCGTCCGCCTCCGGCCAGTTGATCTTCCTGCCGGTGCTGTCCTGGATCGTGGAGAAGCACGACTGGAGGCCGGCGGCCGTCACGGTGGCCCTCGCCGCCCTCGCGGTCGTCCCCTTCGTCTGGCTGCTGCTGCGCGACCACCCGGCGGACGTGGGCGTGAAGCCGTACGGCTCCAAGGAGTTCGTGGAGAAGCCGCCGCCCGCGCGCGGCGCCGCCCGCCGAGCCGTCACCGTGCTCTCCACGGCCTCCCGCACCGGCACCTTCTGGCTGCTGGCCGGCACCTTCGCGATCTGCGGCGCCTCAACCAACGGCCTGATCCAGACCCACTTCGTACCCGCCGCCCACGACCACGGCATGCCGATCCAGGCGGCGGCCTCACTGCTCGCGGTCATCGGCGTCTTCGACGTGGTCGGCACGATCGCCTCCGGCTGGTTCACGGACCGCTTCGAACCCCGCCGCCTGCTGGCGGTCTACTACGCCCTACGCGGCATCAGCCTGCTCTTCCTCCCGATGCTCCTGGCACCGTCGGTCCACCCCCCGATGCTCTTCTTCATCGTCTTCTACGGCCTCGACTGGGTCGCCACCGTCCCGCCCACCGTCGCCCTGTGCCGCGAACAGTTCGGCGACGACAGCGCCATCGTCTTCGGCTGGGTCCTCGCCTCCCACCAGGTCGGCGCCGCCCTCGTAGCCTTCCTCGGCGGCGTCGCCCGCGACACCTTCGGCTCCTACGACATGGTCTGGTACGCCTCGGGGGCGCTGTGCGCGGCGGCGGCGCTTATGGCGTTGGTGATCCGGAGGAGGCCGGTTGCCGCGGTGGCGGCGGCAGCGTGAGCCGTGCGGCTCGGTCGGCGCGGGGCTCGAATTCGCATGGGTAGGCGGTGAGTTGGGGCCTGTCCTCGTACGTTGAGGACCGACTCCTCTTGCCGGAAGGATCACCGCATGTCGTTGGCTGAGTCCTGGGACAGGTACGCGGCCGGGAACAAGCCGCGCCGGGCCGTGAACGCCAAGGGTGATACGACCTGGCTGAACTGGACCCAGTACGCCGATCACGGGCCGAACGAGAGCGTTCTGGGCCCTGTGGCCGGGCGTCGGGTGCTGAAACTCGGCTCGGGGAGCGGTGACAACCTCGCGCACCTCGTGACGCTTGGCGCGACGGGTCTGGGGGTGGACCTGGCTCCCACTCGGGAGAAGGTCGCGCGGGAGCGATGGGGCAATCTGCCGGGCCTGGAGTTCCGTACGGCGGAGGCGACGGCGTTCCTTCGGGGGACGGACGAGACATTCGATGTCGTGCTGTCGATCTTCGGCGCCGTGTGGTTCGTCGACCCGGACACCCTGCTCCCGCTGATCCGCTCACGCCTGACACGGGGCGGCATCCTGGCCTTCTCGCATCTGCCCCCGGGCGGTGAAGGACCCAAGCCCGCCGGAGCCGGACTGCGGCACGACCGCACCCCGCACGAGTGGGAGCGCATCCTGACAAGGCACGGCTTCTCCGACGTACGGGCCTCTCTGATCGACCCGCCAGAGGGCCGGGCCGTGGGCACGATGCTTGTCCGGGCCCTGGTTGCCTGAGGCTGCGGGCGCCCGGGACGGGCGTGCCCCGGGCACCCACGGCATCGTCGTACGACCTGAGGGTGCGATACCTCTACGTCGTCATGCCCGGCCTGCCGCCATCATGCCGATGCAGTCGTCGAGTGCCGCATGCAACGGCGGTACGAGGGCGGCGAGTTCGGCGTCCGAGGCATTGTCGGCCTGGAGCACGGCGCCGACGATTGCGGCCAGGGCCGCGGCGCTCTGCAGGGCGTGCGCGTCGGCCAATGCCTCGAGAACGCCTCCGGGGCACGTGACCGCGAACGCCTCCTTCCCGGTGGCCGGATCGACGCCGAGGCTGCGAGGACGCGGCGCGGTCATACGGCGACCTCCCAGGGGGAGTGGTCCGGGCGCAGGGGCGTGAGCGCGGCCAACCGGCGCGCCTCCCGCTCCCGTTCGTCCCGCTCGCGTTCCCATACAACGACGTACGGCCGGACCAGGGGTTGGCCGTCGGCGGAGATGACGTGGAGCGGGCGCGGCCCCGGTCGGGGCGCGGGGGCGGGCGGACGGTGGGCGAGGGATGGCGGCGCGTCAGTGCGGTGCGCCCCGCGGGGAGGTAGAAAAGGCTCAGAATCGCGGCCAGTAGGCTGCGCATAGGTCGACTCCTGGTTAGTCGGCTGAGCCCCGGCACGGAAGCTCTCACCCTTCCCGCCGGGGCGTTTTCATGACCCCTGCATAGTATCGCCTTGTATCGACTTGTAGCGAGACGTATCTGGTAGAGCGCACATCAGTCCAGTTGCTTAGCGTCGACTCCATGAATCCTGACGCTGAGATCGACCACGGAGCGCCGCTTACTCCGTACCGGCAACTCGCAGAAATTCTGCGTGCGCAGATTCGGCGCGGCGACTGGCAGCCGGGGCGGATGGTGCCGAGCGAAGCACAGCTCGTGCAGCGGTACGGGATTGCGCGGACGACCGTGCGGCGGGCGCTCGGGCTGCTGGCCGATGAAGGCTGGGTGTATGCCGTACCTCAGCGGGGGTGGTTCGTCTCCGACCCCCTGCCGCCGTCACCCGACGCCCCCGCGCCCTCCGCCTAAACCGCCCTTCGGCGCCCGGGAGTTCGCGCCGAAACCGCGACCCGCGCAGGGTGAGGCCCAGATTGCGGCGGAGATCATCCAGCGCATCAGAAACGGTACGTATCCGCCGGTAGCCGCGTGCCGTCCACTCCGGAGATCGCCGGACGCGGGGTGAAGTCGAGCTGGGGACCTTCGTGGTCGACCCTTTGTCGCCCTCCTCCGGCCCCGCGCCCTCGGCCTGATCTCTCGTAGCCGCGGCCCGAACTCACGTGGGCCCTCGTGTCACCTTCGCCAGAAGAGGTGGTGGGTCACGCCGCTCGGGCTGGGGACGACTTCCAGGTGGAAGCGGTCGAGTAGGTCGTCGGGGGACTCCCACAGGCGTAGTCCGGAGCCGAGCTTCACCGGGGACACCGCCACATGCAGGGTGTCCACGAGGTCGGCGTCGAGGAACTGGCGGATGGTGGTGACTCCGCCGCCGAGGCGGACGTCCTTGCCCTGGGCCGCGTCCCGTGCCCGTTCGAGGATGGTGGCCGGGGTGCCGTCTACGAAGTGGAACGTGGTGTCGGAGAGCGTGAACGACGGGCGCGGGTGGTGGGTCATGACGAACACCGGGGTGTGGAACGGGGGCTCCTCGCCCCACCAGCCGCGCCACTCGTTGTCCTGCCAGGGCCCGCGCTGGGGTCCGAACTTGTTGCGGCCCATGATCTCGGCACCGATGTTGCGCGCGTAGTCCCGCGTGAAGTAGTCGTCGAGACCCCGGCTCCCTCCAGGATCCGTGCGCATCGGCCAGCTCGCCGTGGCTCCGGCCCAGGCGAACAGCTTCTCGGGGTGGTCGTGGCCGAACGGCCGCTCGAGACTCTGGTGCTCACCGGCACCGATCCCATCACTCGAGACGTTGAAGTTCATGACTCTCAACAGTTGTTGCATCCGGGGGTCCTCGCCCGTCCTCGTCAGTCCTGTCACGTCATCGTGCGGCAAGGCGCCGCACATCATGACGTCGAACGGGAGGTGGCCGGATCGACAGGGGTCCGCGACGTATTCAGGGCGTGCCGGGCGCGATCCATGCCCGCACGTCCGAAATGTCTTAGGACTGTACTCCTTAGAAGTACAGTCCTAACCCTTCCCCTTCTACGTAAAGCGCCCCTTGTGGAACAGCAGCGGAGCTGCGTCCCCGTCGGTCGTGCCCAGTGCGTTTACGCGGCCCACCACGATCAGGTGGTCGCCGCCTGTGTGTACGGCGTGGATCGTGCAGTCGATCCAGGCGAGGGTGCCCGTCAGGCGGGGGGAGCCGGAGGCTGGGGACGTGTCGTACTCGACCCCCGTGAACTTGTCCGTGCCGCTCCTCGCGAAGGTGCGGCACAGGGCGCTCTGGTCGGCGGCGAGGACGTTGACGCAGAAGGCGCCTGCGCGGGCGATGCGGGGCCAGGTGGTCGACGTGCGGCCGACCATGAAGGCGATCAGGGGTGGGTCGAGGGAGAGGGAGGAGAAGGACTGGCAGGCGAAGCCGGCCGGGGTGTCCTCGTCGGGAGCGGCCGGGGCGGTGATGACGGTGACGCCCGTGGCGAAGCTTCCCAGTACGCGTCGGAACTCGGCCTGGTCGACCGGCGCCCGTTCGTCCTCGCCGACGCACCGCAGCTCCGGGCGCGGCAGCGCCTCCACGGGGCTCGGAGTCCCGGTCGACCTGAGGTAGCGGACGGCGGCTGCTGCCGCTCCTGCGTGTCCCATCACAACCCTCATTGAAGCTGACGGTGCGTCAGATGGGAAGAGGGAAGAGTCAACAGCCCCTTCAACGGCCCTTGTACTCCGGGGTCGTGCGTCGGACGAAGCTGCGTACACCCTCCTGCGCGTCCTCCGTCGTCATATTGATCTCCTGCGCTGCCGCCTCCGTGGCGAAGGCCGTGGCGCGGTCGGTGTCCAGCGAGGCGTTGACCAGTTGCTTGGTCATCGCGAGCGCGCGGGTGGGGCCCGCGGCCAGTCGCGCAGCCCACTCGCGGGCCGTCTTGTCCAACTCCCCGTCCGGTACGACCCGGTTGACCAGGCCGAGGCGTTCGGCGTCGGCGGCCGGGAGCGCGTCGCCGAAGAACATCAGCTCCTTGGCCTTCTGGGGGCCGACCAGACGGGGGAGGAGGTAGGCCCCGCCGCCGTCCGGTACCAGACCACGCCGTACGAACACCTCGATGAAGCGCGCCGATTCAGCGGCCAGTACGAGGTCGCAGGCGAGCGCCAGATGTGCGCCCAGGCCTGCCGCCGTGCCGTTCACCGCCGCGATCACTGGCTTCTCGCAGTCGAGGACCGCCGCGATCAGGCGTTGCGCGCCGAGGCGCAGGGTGCGGGCCACATCGCCCGCGATCCGCTCGCCGCCTCCACCTGAAGCGCCCCCGCGCAGATCCGCCCCCGCGCAGAAACCCCGACCGGTCCCCGTCAGCACCACAGCCCGTACGTCCGGGTCCCCCGAGGCCTCGTCGAGCAGCGCGATGACGCGGTCGCGCTGCCCCGGAGTGAGGGCGTTGAGGGCTTCCGGCCTGTTGAGCGTGATGTACGAGACGCCGCCGACAGTCTCGTGCAGCACCCAGTCGACGCGGTCCTCCCCCATCAGCGGCACACCGCCAACGCATCCAGCGCCACGGCCCCCTGCCCCTGGGGCAGCACCATCAGCGGGTTGATGTCGAGCTCCGCGAGATCGTCCCCGAGTTCCACCGCCATCCGCTGCACCCGCAGCACGACCTCGACGAGCGCGTCGAGGTCGGCCGGTGGCCGCCCCCGCACCCCGTCCAGCAGGGCCCGCCCGCGCAGGTCGTGGAGCATGTCGCGGGCCTGGTCCTCGCCGAAGGGCGGCACGCGTACGGCGACGTCGTGCAGCACCTCGACCAGCACCCCGCCGAGCCCGACGGTGACCGTCGGCCCGAACAACTCGTCGTGCGTCACACCGACGACCATCTCAACGCCCCGCTCGACCATCTGGCAGACGAGGACGCCGTCCAGGGACACCCCTTCGTAGCGGGCGATGTCCGTCAACTCGCGGTAGGCGTCGCGCACCTGGCTCGCGGAGGTGAGGCCGACCTTCACCAGGCCCAGTTCGGTCTTGTGGGCGATCTGCGCACCGGACGCCTTCATCACCACCGGGTAGCCCACCAGGCTCGCCGCGCGTACGGCCGCGGCGGCGCTGGTGACCAGCTGCTCGCGCGGGACGCGGATGCCGTACGCCCGCAGCAGCTGTTTCGCCGCGTGCTCGCTGAGCTGCCGGCCCGGACTCATCAGGGCCTGCGCCTTGCGGAAGGAGGGCGAGGTGGTGCGGGGGGCCTCGTCGAAGGGGGAGTGGTAGTCGCGTACGAAGCGGTGGTGGTCGAGGTAGGCGCGGACGGCGGTGATGCAGTTCGCGACGGTGCGGAAGGTGGCCACGCGGGAGGAGCCCAACAGGACGTCGCGGTACGCCGGTTCGGTGCCCACCGGTGAACCCCACACCACGCAGACGAGCTTGTCCGTGCGCTCGGCCGCCTCCACCAGGTCCTTCACGAGACGGTCGCTCAGCGGCGGGAACGGGCCGGTGATCGGGCAGATCAGGACCCCCACCTCGGGGTCGTCGAGGAGGGCGTCGATGATCTTCCGGCCGCGCTCGTCACCGACCGGGTGCCCGCCGTTGTCGACCGGGTTGGCCACGTTCAGGTACCCGGGGATCCACTGGTGCAGCTCGGCCTGCTTCGCCTCGGACAGCGCGGGCAGCCGCAGCCCCGCCTCCGTCGCGAGGTCGGCGAAGTGCGCGCCCGTGCCGCCCGAGATCGAGTAGACGACGACGCCCTCGGCGCGCGGCGGGCGGGCGCGGGCCAGCAGGGCGGCGGTGTCCTGGAGTTCGTCGAGCCCGTCCACCCGGATCACGCCGAACTGCCGCAGTGCCGCATCCACCACCGTGTCGGCGCCGGTCAGCTTCCCGGTGTGGGAGGCGGCCGTGCGGGCGCCGGTCTCGGTGCGGCCCACCTTGACGGCGACGACCGGCACGCCCCGCCGGGCGGCCCGGTCCGCGGCGAGCAGGAACGACCTGCCGTCCTTGAGCCCTTCGACGTAGCAGGCGATCGCGCCGACCTCGGGCCGCTCGGCGAAGTAGGAGAGGAAGTCGGCGGTCTCCAGGTCGGCCTCGTTGCCGGTGGGCGCCCAGTGGGAGAGGCGGATGCCGAGTTCCTGGAGGGCGAAGACGGGGCGGCCCTGGTGCCCGGACTGGGTGATGAGCGCGATGGCCGGTCCTTCGAGGTCGTCCCGGAAGTGCTCGAAGGCGTTGAGATTGGTGTTGGGGCCGAGCAGCCGCATCCCGGACCGGGCCACGGTGGCCGCCAGTCGCTGCTGAGCGGCGGCTCCCTCGGCTCCGGTCTCGGCGAACCCGGACGCGAAGACGACCGCGAACTTCACCTTGGCCTCGGCGAGTTCCTCCAGCACCGGCAGCGGGTCGGCGAGCAGCAGGACGGCGAGGTCGACCTGTTCGGGCAGGTCGGCGACGGAGGGGGAGCAGGGCAGGCCGAAGACGGACGGGCGGCTGGGGTGGACCGGGTGCAGCCGCGCCCCGACCCGCTCGGCCCAGGCCACCAGCTGCCGGGTGATTCCGGTGTTGGGCCGCCCCTCGGCGTCCGAGGCGCCGATCACGGCGACGGACTCGGGGCGGAAGAAGCGGTCCAGATCGGGTACGCCGGCATAGAGCGGCCGGCCGCCGACGTCGAGGTCGTCGACGTCAGCCGGCCTGCCGTGGACGGCGGGCCCGGGTTGCTCGCCGCACGCGATGACCCGGGCCCGGCGGGAGTCGGTGGTGAGGGTGCCGTGGGTTGATCCAAGCATCGGTCCGCCCGCTCCTGTGTGACAGCACATGTCTGACGCGCCAGTAACTGACGCACTGTCAGATTACTGAACTGACGCCATGTCAGGAACTGGTCGGACGACCTCAAATGCTCGCGGAACAACAGGCCCCCTGTGCGCGCAGCGACAGGCCCTACAGCGCCGCCAGGACCTCCTTGGCCACCCGCTCGCCCGAGCGCACGGCCCCGTCCATGAAGCCGTTCCAGTGCGTGGAGGTCTCGGTGCCCGCCCAGTGGATGCCGCCGACCGGCTCGCGCAGGGCGGCGCCGTACTCCGTCAGGACGCCGGGCGGGGCGTAGGCGACCGGGCCGCCGCGGGAGAAGCCCTCGTTGTCCCAGCGCTGCAGGACGAAGGAGGTGGGGGACTTGGCCTTCTCGCCGAAGTAGGTCGCGTAGTCCTTGAGGACGGCGGCCTTCACCTCGTCCACGCCCGCCGCGTCGTACTCCCGCATCTCGTCGGCCTCGATGAAGCCCATCAGGGCGCCGTAGGAGGCATCGGGCGGGGAGTTGTCGAAGGTCGAGCGGACCACGCCGGAGTCGCTGACCACCTGGCCGTTGAGGCCGTCGGCCCGCCAGAAGGGGCTGTCGTAGACGGCGATCGCCTTGCCGATCGAGCCCATCGGCAGCCGCTGGCTCAACTGGTCGCGGGCGGCCGGGAGCAGGGGGTCGTAGGTGATGCGGGCCGCGAGCGGCGGCGGTACGGCGACGACGACCTTCCTCGCCTTCACCGTGATGCCGTCGGCCGTGACGACGTAGCCGCTGCCCGACCGCACGATCGACCGCACCGGCGCGCTCAGCACCACCCGGTCGCCGAGCGCGGCGGCCAGCTTGATCGGCACCTGCTGGGAGCCGCCGACGAACCGGGACTCCTGGGCGCCGTTCGCGGTGTCGGTGAGGCGTTCCAGGGTGCCGACGTTGGACTCGTTGCCCGCGGCCGCGATGTAGAAGAGGACGAAGAGCAGGGAGAGTTCGCGGGGCTGGGCCGAGAAGATCGACGTACAGGCCACGTCCAGCAGGAACTTGGCCGAGGGCACGATCGCGTTGGCGTTCAGCCAGCTCTCGAAGGTCTGCTTGTCCCACTCGGCGGCCTTCGCCGCGGTCCAGGGCGCGTCCAGCGGGATCTGCTTGGCCATGTCGTCGAGGGAGGCCTGCACGATCGCCGCGTTGGCGAGACCGGCCGCGTCGATCGGCGGCACCGAGCCGAGGATGCCGTCGGTGGCGTACGGGGTCTTCTTGCCGTCCTTGTAGAGGAGGTTCTTGCCGGTGTTGTAGGTCGTGAAGGTCGCCACGCCCAGTGAGTCGGCGAGCGCCTTGATGCGGTCCTGGGTGGGGCCGATGAACTCGCCGCCGCCCTCGGTGACGCCGCCGTTGGCGAGCGGCAGGTTGACGACCCGGCCGCCGACCCGGTCGCGGGCCTCGAGGACGGCGACGGTCCTGCCGGCGGCCACCAGGTCGCGGGCCGCCGTCAGTCCGGCGAGCCCGCCGCCGACGATCGCGACGTCCACGGTCCGCGTGCTCGCCGCGGCCGCCGGGCCTGCCGCGGTGCCGGCGAGGGTGACGGCGCCCGCGGTGGCGGCGGCGCCGCCGAGCAGGGAACGCCGGGAGAGACCAAGGGGGTTGTGCTGTCTTTCGCGTGCCACGTGCATCCTCCGTGTGGAGAGAGTGTGGAGCCAGAAAGTGAGCAGTGTTCAGATTCTGGCCCCGAAAGGCGGCACGCTTCAACGCTCCCGTCACATCTGACGCATGGGCAACGGGAGCCGGGCAGCGACGGGTTGAGGGTTTCTACATCATCCGGGCGGCGACGGGTTGAGCGTTTCTACGTCACGCGGGCAGCCGGGACAGGGCGTCCCCGCGGCTCTTCACCACGGCCTTCGCGATCTTCTCGGCGTCGATCGCGATCTCGCGGAGATTGCCGCTGATCGGGTTGGTGTAGCCCTGGAAGTAGAGGCCGGGGGCGTTCTCCGGGGTGTGGGCGCCCCGGACGACCGGTCGGCCGCGGTCGTCCAGTACGCCGAGATGGCCGACGAGACCCTCAAGGCCGCGGACGTATCCGGTGGCGGCGATGACGGCGTCCGGCGAGATACGGCTGCTGTCGGCGAGGATCACCTTGCCGTCCTCGAAGCCGTCGACGGCGGCCACGATCTCGATGCGGCCCGCGCGCACCGCGTCGATGAGGCCGACGTCGAGCACCGGGATGGACCCTTCCTTGACCCTGCTGTACAGACCGGTGTCCGGGCGCGGCAGCCCGTGCGCCGACAGGTCCGGCACGCTGAGCTTCGCCACGGGCCGGGCGAGCCGGTCGACCAGGTGCACCGGCAGCCGCCGCACCAGGATGCTGGTGCGCTGTGCGGGCCATCCCGCGGTGGATCTGCGCACGATGTGCGGCACCGTCCGGACCGCCAGCCGCACCCGCGAGGCGCCGCCCTCCACCAGGTCGACGGCGATCTCCGCCCCGGTGTTGCCGACGCCGACGACCAGCACGTCGCGCCCGGCGTAGGGGCCTGCGTTGCGGTACTGACCGGCGTGCAGGAACTCGCCGCCGTAGGACTCCCGGCCGGGCCAGTCGGGAACGTACGGGGTGTGGTTGTGGCCGGTGGCCACGACGACGGCCGCGCCGGTCAGCTCCCGGCCCCCGGTGGCGTGCAGCAGCCAGCCGGAGCCGTCGGGTGCCTGCTCGACGCGTGAGACCTCGACGCCGGTGACGATCTCCAGCTCGTGGACCTCGGCGTACTTCTCCAGGTACCGCACCACGTCGTCCCGGGACACCCAGCGCCCGAAACGGCGCGGCATCGGCAGGCCGGGGAGGGCGGACAGGCGGCGGGTGGTGTGCAGGTGGAGGCGGTCGTAGTGGCCCCGCCAGGCCGAGCCGACCCGGTCGGACTTCTCCAGGACGACGGCACGTATGCCCCGGGCGCGCAGCGCGTGTGCGACGGCGAGCCCGCCGGGGCCGCCGCCGATGACGTGGACGGGGCGACCCGAGGGTCTTGCGGACGGTGTGGAGTCGGCCATGTGCGCGAGCGTAATCACGCACCAGGTTGATGGGTCTCGGTCAAGCCCGGAATTGGTTTCGGATTGATCACGTGTGTAGGAGGAGTGGGTGGGGCTTGTGACGTAGGCCACTTGGTTGTGGGGGTTCGAGGGTGGGGGTCTTCGCGCTGTGCGGTCGCGGGTGGCGTGCAGGGTTCCGGGATCGGCGTATCTGACGTACCGTCAGATTCATGGACTCGATCTGGCTCAGTGGCGCCGAGTGGCTGGCCGTGCTGCGCATCGGCCTCGGGTTGTGGTGGCTGGAGAGCTGGCGGCACAAGGACCGCAAGGCCTGGTTCGAGCGCGGGACCGGGATCCGGTGGGCGGCGTCGATCGCCGCGAAGCACCGCTGGAACGCCGTACGGTCCGGCTTCGAGGTGATGGTGGCGCCCCGGCCGCGCACCATGGCGTACGTCGTGGTGTACGCGGAGCTGGCGATCGGGCTGGGGCTCGTCGCCGGGTTCCTGACGCCGGTCGCCCTGGTGGGCGGGCTGCTGCTGAACGTCCTCTACTTCACGCTCATGATCCACGAGGTGGCCGAGCAGGGGCAGAACTCGATGATGGCGCTGATGTCGCTGGTCGGGCTGTTCGGCATGTCCTGGCAGAGCTGGTCGCTCGACGGCGCCCTGGGGCTCTTCGGATGAGCGGCCCCCGTTTCGACGTACCGGAGGCGGACGCCTTCACGCGGACGTACTGGGACGCGGCGGCCGGGGGCCGGCTGCTGATCCGCCGGTGCGGGGCGTGCGGGCGGGCCCATCACTACCCGCGGGAGTTCTGCCCGTACTGCTGGAGCGAGGACGTCGAGTGGGAACCGGCGAGCGGCCGGGCCGTGCTCTACACCTGGTCCGTGGTCCACCGCAACGACCTGCCGCCCTTCGGGGGGCGGACGCCGTACGTCGCCGCCGTGGTCGACCTCGCGGAGGGGCCGCGCATGATGACGGAGGTCGTTGAGGCACAGGAGAGCGGGCTGCGGGCGGGGATGGAGCTGGAGGTCGCGTTCCGGGAGGGGACGCCGGTGTTCCGCCCCCGCGAGTGACGCGGGCGCACGTACGGGCTTGAATGGGGCGATGGCCTCCACCGACGAACAGCACCTCGCCGCCCCCGTTCCCGAACTGCACGGCGACGGCATCCGGCTGCGCATGTGGGACGCGGACTCGGACGCCGATGTCGCGGACTGGCTGCGCGGGATCACGGACCCGGAGTTCCAGCGCTGGAACACCCCGCTCAAACCGGTCACCGACCTCGACAGCGCCCGGGAGTCCCTGCGCACGAAGGCGCGGGAGACCGTGGAGGGGACCTCGGTCACGTACTGCGTCGTCGACGCCACGAGCGGGGCGGTGCTGGGCAGCATCGGCCTCCAGGCCATCGAGCCCGTGCTGAGCGTCGGCCGCGTCGGCTACTGGGTGCTGCCCGAGGCCCGCGGCCGCCGCGTCGCCGTACGCGCCCTGAACCTGGCCTCCCGCTGGGCCCACACCCAACTGCGCCTGCACCGCCTGGAACTCGGCCACGCCCTCGGCCACGACGCCTCCTGCCGCGTCGCCGAGCTGTGCGGCTACCGCTACGAAGGCACCCTGCGGGGCGCGATGTTCGCGTCGGGCCGCCACGACGACTTCCGCGACGTCCACCTGCACGGACGGCTGGCCACGGATCCGGAGCCGTCGTAGGAGGGGCGGGAGTGGCCTGTTCCTGTTCCTACGGCCACAGTAGCTCGCGCGCCCAACCCCCGTCCGTACGGCGGTAGTTCAGCCGTACGTGGCGTCGGTCCGCGTCGCCCTGGAAGAACTCCACGGTGTGCGGGCGCAGGTGGTACAGGGTCCAGGAGGGGGCCGGGGCGTCCGGGTTCTGCCGGGCGCGGTCCCAGGCCGCCCGGGACTCCCGGGCCAACTCCTCCAGCGAGCCGAGGATTTCGCTCTGGCGGCCGGTCAGGGCGGCGGCCAGGGCGCCGGTGGAGCGGGCGTGCAGGTCGCGCCGGGACTCCTCGGACGGGGCGGCGGTGACCGGGCCGCGGACGCGGACCTGGCGGCCCAGGACCGGCCAGTAGAAGGCGAGGGCGGCATGCGGACGGACCGCCAGCTGCTCGCCCTTGCGGCTGGTCGCATGGGTCGCGAACGACCAGCCGTCCGCGTCCGCGCCGTGCAGCATCACGATCCGCACGTCCGGCAGGCCCGCCTCGTCGGCGGTCGCCAGCGACATGGTGTGCGGCTCGGGCTGGCCGGCCGCCACCGCCTCCGCGAACCAGGTGGTGAACAGGCCGAGGGGTTCGGCGGGGGCGGTCGCCGGGTCGAACGGCGGCAGCGCCGTCACCTCCGGGTCCCACACCCGCAGTGACCTCAGCAGCCCGTGCAGATCCTGTCCCATACCCCGATTGTCACGTGTGCCGCGGCTCAGACCGAGCCGAGGTCGGACGACAGCCACCGCTCGGGCCGCATCCGGACCACGACCTGCTCGCCACGCCGAAGGTGCGTTCGCAGTACGTTGATCTCCGGATCGCCGGGATACGTCGAGGAGAGGCGGGGGGTAACTGGTGCGGCGCCGACGGTGTTTCACGCGCCTGGCTCTCACCGGAGCCCTGCTGCTCGGTGCTCTCACCGCGTGCACCGGCGACGAGAAAGCGTTCTCCCTCTCCGCACCCGAGATCTTCTATGTTCCGACGAACGGCGGCAAGAAGGTCTTCCCGCTGCGTGTCGACGGCCCCGGCTCCTACGCCCCGGGCGCCCGGCGGCTGACCGTGGACGTCGAGGCCGGCTCGGAGGGCGCCGTGCGGCTGCGCGACGACAGCACGAACTGCCGGGGCAGTGCCACCCACGTCGTCTGCGAGGGTCCGGCCGCGCGCCTCCTCGGCCTCACCACGGACGCGTTCGCCCCGCTCCCGGCGAAGGGCAGCAAGCCCGGCGACACCGGGTACCTGCGCCTGACGTACGTCATGACGGACGGCGAGAAACTCACCGCGCGCACCCGGGTGGTCGTCGGCGAGCCGGTCCTCGAACTGCTGACTCCCGCCCCGGACAAGGGAGTTCGCCCCGGCGCCGAGGTGACGTACCCGGTGGTCGTCCGCAACACCGGCGACGTGACCGTGCGGGGGCTGGCGCTCGTCGTCAACGCCGGCGATCTCGCGTTCGTGCAGCGCCACGCCAACTGCCGGTACCCGGACCTGCAGCACGGCAGCCAGGCGGTGTGCAGCTTCCCTGGCGTGCGGATCGCGCCCGGAAAGAGCGTCGCCGTCCGGCCCGCCCTGCGCCTGCGCGCCTCCCGGACGACGATGTACGGCTCCTTCGGCCGCATGGTCTGGCCGCTGAAGGCAGGACCGGGACCGAACCAGACCGTCTCCGAGGGGGGCGAGCACGGGGACGGGCCCGCCCTGCGGGCCGAGGCCGTGAAGACGCCCCACGGCAGGTTCACCAAGGCGGGCGACTTCGTCGACGTCCGGCTCGCCACCGGCGCCGACTACGCGGTCTCCGGCGCCGACCTGCACGGCGACCCCGGCGACACCCGCAAGGTCGGCCTCACCGTCCGCAACAACGGCCCCGGCAACCCCGGCTACACCACCCGGCTCGTCTTCAGCCCGCCCCCCGGCACCGACGTCCTCAAAGAGCCCATGACGGAGATCGACGACGGCGTGTACGAGCCCTACTGCGACAACGACGGATACACGTACACCTGCGACGTCCAGGGCCTGGACCCGGGCAAGGCGCACACCTTCGAGTTCACCCTGCGGCTCGGCGAACCCTCCACCGGCAGCGTGCGCCTGGAGGACCAGACGTCCGGCCCCACCGCCTCGCCCGCTCCGGGCGGCGCATCCGGGCGGCACGATCCCGACGCGAGCAACGACAAGGCGTCGGTCGTCGTCACCGGGTGACGTCAGGACGGCGCCTCACCGCCCCAGCACCACCGTCCCCGAGGAGCAGAACCAGCCGCCCGTGCCGGACGCCACACCCAGCCTCGGCAACTGCCCGTCCGCGTCCCGCACTTGACGCGCCCCGGCCTCTCCCCGCAGCTGCCGTACCGCCTCCACCAGCAGGAACAGCCCCCGCATCCCGGGGTGCTGGGCGGACAGTCCGCCCCCGTCCGTGTTCACCGGCAGCTCGCCGCCCTCGACCCTGAGCCGCCCCTTCTCCACGAACGCCCCGCCCTCGCCCTTCGCGCAGAACCCCAGGTCCTCCAGCGTCACCAGCGTCATATAGGTGAAGGCGTCGTAGATCTGCGCGAAGTCCATCTCGCCGGGGCGCACGCCCGCCCGCTCGAACGCCAGCCGTCCGCTCACCGCCGCCGGGGACACCGTGAAGTCCTCCCACTGCGACATCGCGGCGTGCGAGACGTGCTCCCCGGTGCCGAGCACCCAGACGGGGGCGGTACGGCAGTCCCGTACGACCTCCTCGGCCGCGAGCAGCACCGCCGCCCCGCCGTCGGAACGGATGCAGCAGTGCAGCTTGGTGAAGGGGTCCGCGATCATCGGCCCCGACAGCACGTCGTCGACCGTGACCGGGTCGCGGAACATCGCGTCCGGGTTGAGGGCGGCGTTCGCCCGCGCCTGCACCGCGACCTCCGCCAACTGCTCGATCGTCGTGCCGTGTTCGATCATGTGGCGGCGGGCCGCCATGGCGTACTTGGCGATCAGCGTGTGGCCGTACGGCACCTCGAACTGGAGCGGGCCGCGGGCGCCGAAGGAGAGGTCGCCGGTGCGCCGGCCCGCCTTGATGTCGGCGCGGGCGGTGGAGCCGTAGACCAGCAGCACGGCGTTCGCGTGGCCCGCCGCTATCGCGTCCGCCGCGTGGGCCGCCATGACCTCCCAGGTGGAGCCGCCGACGGAGGTGGAGTCGACCCAGGTGGGGCGCAGGCCCAGATACTCGGCCACCTCGACCGGCGCCAGCGTGCCGAGCCCGGCGGAGGCGAAGCCGTCCACGACCTCGCGGCCGAGCCCCGCGTCCGCCAGCGCACGGCGGGCGGCCTGCGCGTGCAGGGTGTACGGCGTCGCGTCGTCCACCCGTCCGCAGTCCGACAGGGCCGCGCCGACCACGGCGACTTTCCGGCTCCCGCGACTCATGAGCGGCCTCCTGCCCCTGTGCATATCGCTCCGGCCCTCCTAATATGACGGACCGTCAGATCCGTAGGGAAGAGGGGGAGGGCCGCCATGGACGCCGGCTTCACCGCGGAGCAGGAGGAGATCCGCCGCACCCTGCGCGAACTGCTCCACAAACGCTGCGGGCCCCAGGAGTTGCGCGCCGCCCTCGACACCCCCGCCGGACACGACCCGGCGCTGTGGACCGCCCTCGCCGACCGGCTCGGCCTGCCCGGGCTCGCGGTGCCGGAGGAGTACGGCGGTGTCGGCTGCTCGGTGACCGAACTCGCCCTCGCGGCCGAGGAGACGGGCCGCGCGCTCGCGCCCTCCCCCTTCCTCGCCACCGCCGTCCTGGCCGCCCCCCTGATCCTCGCGCTCGGCACAAAGGCCCAGCGGGCCTCGCTCCTGCCTCGCATCGCCACCGGCGCCCTCACGGCCACGCTCGCGGCCCCCGGCACCGCGCTCGCCACCGCCCTCGCCCTGACCGGCGACAACGGCGGGGAGTGGGCGGGCGGCGGACGCGCCGGGGGCGTGCAGGCGCGGCGCGCGGGGGAGGGGTGGCGGCTGTACGGGCAGGCCGAGCAGGTGCTCGACGGGCACAGCGCCGGCCTCCTGCTGGTCGCCGCGCACACCGGGGGCTTCGCCCGCTCGCGGACCCTGCTCTTCCTCGTGCCGGGCGACGCGGACGGGGTCGTACGGACGCGGCAGACCGCGCTGGACGCCACCCGGTCCCAGGCGCGGGTCCAACTGCGCGATGTGGAGGCCGAGTTGCTGGGCGAGGACGGCGCCGACGTGCTCGGCGCGCTCGCCCGGGCCGGGGACACGGCCGCCGCCGTCCTCGCCTGCGAGGCCGTCGGAGCGGCCGACCGGGCGCTGGAGCGGACCGTGGGGTACGTGCGGCAGCGCGAGCAGTTCGGCCGCCCGATCGGCTCCTTCCAGGCGGTCAAGCACCGGCTGGCCGACGTGTACGTCCAACTGCAGGCGGCCCGGTCGGCCGCCTACTACGCAGCCTGGTCCACGGCCCACGACGAGCACGTGGGCCCCCTCGCCCTCGCCCAGTCGCTGGAGGCCCTGCGCACGGCCGCGGCCGAGGCCGTCCAACTGCACGGCGGCATCGGCTTCACCTGGGAACACGAGGCCCACCTGTACTTCAAGCGAGCGGCGGGCGACGACCTGCTCTTCGGGCCGGTGCACCGGTTGCGGGCGCATGCCGCGGATGGGGCGGGGCTGTTCGAGGGGCGGGAGGTGGCCGTGTGATCGGGGTGCGGGTGGTGCAGAAGGTTTCCTCGACGCGGGGTTTCGCGAAGGTCGCACCGCATGTCGTTCCGGGGCTCGACCGGGCCGTCCACCGGCTCACCCGCGGCAGGGTGCTGCTCAGCGCCCAGATGCTGCCGGGGGTCGTGCTCACCTCGACGGGGGCCAGGAGCGGGCTGCCGCGGCGTACGCCCCTCGCGTGCATGCCCGAGGACGGCGGCGACAGCTGGATCCTCGTGGGGTCCAACTTCGGGCGTACGGATCACCCGGCCTGGACCCACAACCTCCTCGCCCACCCCGACGCCGTCATCAGCCGGAAGGGCACGGACATCCCCGTACGGGCCCTCCTGCTGGAGGGCGAGGAACGGGCGGCCGTCTGGCAGCGGCTGCTCGTCTTCTGGCCGCCGTACGCCACCTACCAGGAGCGGGTGGAGCGGCAGCTGCGCGTCTTCCGGCTCACCCGGCGGCCGTCATAGCGCGTGCTGCGCCAGCAGGAACGCGCCGATGCCCAGCATCGCCGCCCCCGAGGTGCGGCTGACCGCACGGGCCGCGGTCGGGCGGGCGGCCAGCAGGGCGCGGGCCGTGACGCCGACGGTCAGATAGACGGCGGCGCAGCACGCCATGTGCAGCAGACCGAGTACGGCCGTCTGGGCGGCGACGGGCGGGTGCGTGCCCCGGGTGACCAGGAACTGGGGGAGCACCGAGAGGTAGAGCAGCAGGCCCTTGGGGTTGAGGCCGCTGATCGCGGCGCCGCGCAGGAAGAGGCCGCCGGAGCGCTGCGACGCGTCCGCCTCGGGGGCCATCGGGCGGCGCAGCACGCCCCAGCCCAGCCACACCAGATACCCGGCCCCCGCGACCGTCAGCGCCGTGAGCAGCCCGGACGAACTCGCCACCAGCACGGCGAGCCCCGCCACCGCCAGCGCGGTGTGCAGCGCGTACCCGGCGACCAGCCCACCCACCGCCCGCGACACGGAGCGCCCACGCACCCCGGCCGCGATCACATACGCCCAGTCGGCACCCGGCACGCACACCAGGAGCAGGTCGAGAGCGAGGAAGGAGAGCAGGGTTGCGGAGTTCATATGGGGGACATTAGGCGCGAACAGCCCGAAGGTGTTCCCGAAGTTTGCCCATGATCGCGTGATCGGTGGAAAAATCTGCCTCATGGACGACGTGGACAGGGAAATCCTTGCCGAGCTGCAGCAGGACGGGCGGCTGACCGTGACCGAGCTGGCCGCGCGGGTGCGGCTGAGTGTCTCTCCGTGCCACCGGCGGCTGCGGGAGCTGGAGCGCTCGGGCGCCATCAGCGGATACCGCGCCGTCGTCGACCCGACGGCCGTCGGGCTGAACTTCGAGGCCCTGGTCTTCGTCTCCATGCGGCAGGAGGACCGGGAGACGGTCGCCGAGTTCGAGCGGGCGCTCGGGCAGGTGGACGAGGTGCTGGAGGCGCAGCGGCTGTTCGGGGAGCCGGACTATCTGCTGCGGGTCGTCGCCGCCGACCTCGCCGCCTACCAGCGGCTCTACGACGAGCGGCTGGCCACGCTGCCGGGGGTGCAGCGGCTCACCTCCACCCTGGTGATGAAGCACGTGGTGAAGGACCGGCCGCTGCCGGCCCGGCGCAGCACGCGCTGATCCCCCAGCACGTGGTGCTCCATGCGACAGGCGGTGACCCACGGACGCTTCCGTGAATCACCGCCTGCCAGACAGGACTTGGGGGCCTGGGTACCGGAAAAAAGGGGGGCCTGCTACTTCGTCGGCTTCTTGCCGGTCACGCCGAGGTGGACCAACAGGGCCAGGTTGGGCTTGAGTTCGGCCTGCTTGACGCCCCAGGTCTGGAAGCCCTTCTGGTGCGAGGCGACCGCCGCGAGCATCGCGACCAGCGAACCGGCCACCGCGGCCGGGTTCACGTCCTTGTCGACGCGGCCCTTGGACTGGAGTTCGGCGACCGAATCCGCAAGGGAGTTGTTCACGGAGTTCAGGATCTTCATGCGGATCTTGTAGAACCGCTTGTCGCCCTCGGCCGCACCGAGGTCGACCACGCGCAGGATCGCGTCGTTCTTGCGCCAGAACTCCAGGAACCCGTCCACGAGTTCCTGTGCGGTCTGCCAGCCGGCCTTGCCGACCCAGGACCGCCCCTCGAGCAGCTCGGTCAACCCGGCGCCCTCGGTGGCCATTTGCTCGGCGATCTCCAGGACGGCGCCCTCGACGTCCGGGAAGTACTGGTAGAAGGTGGCGGGCGAAGTGCCCGCTTTCCGGGCGACATCGATGACTTTGACGTCCCGGTAGGGGGAGGAGCTGAGCATCTCGCTGAGGCAGTCGAGCAGCTTCTGCCGGGTCGCCTGCCCACGCCGGCCGGCCACGCGGCCGTCGACGGTACGCACTTGTCCTGTCATGTCGTCAGCTTACCGAGGGGTGATCGGAGCGCGATTCGGCCGACTGCAAATGGGGTGCATGAGCCGGCAGAGGCGGGTGCGCCGGGTCTGCGGACCGCGTGAGACGCCGTTAGTTTGGCGCCATGGCCGAAAACAGGGCATCCGCGTACGGAGAGGGCGTCCCCTGCTGGGTGGACGCGCAGCTCCCCGACGTCGAGGCGGGCAAGCGTTTCTACGGTGAACTCTTCGGGTGGACCTTCGAGGACCGGCCTGAGGTGGGCGGCGTATGGGCCTGTCTGGAGGGCGAGCGCGTGGCGGGCCTCGCGCGCAAGACGGACGGGCGGCTGCCCACCGTGTGGACCGTGTTCTTCGCGACCCCGGACGCCGAGGCGCTGGCCGACCGGATCCACGCCGAGGGCGGACAGGTCGTGACGGCACCCGTCCCGGTCGCGGACCTGGGCACCACCGCGCTGGTGACCGACCCGGAGGGCGCCGTCTTCGCCCTCTGGGAGCCGGACGGCCACCCCGGCTTCGGCCGACGGCACGAGACCGGCACCTTCGCCTGGGTCGAGCTGTACGCCCGCGACACCGAGGCCGCCAACGTCTTCTACGGCGAGCTCTTCCACGAGGCCCTGTTCGGGCCGGACGCCAGACCCGACTTCGGCCGGGCGCCCGTCTCGGACGTCTTTTCGGCCGAGATGCCGCCGCACTTCCTGGTCCACTTCGCGGTGGACGACTGCGTCGCGGCACTCGGTACCGTGAGCCATCTGGGCGGACGGATCCAGGCGCCACCATTCGAGACGTCGTACGGAAGGGTGGCCGTCGTCACCGACAATCAGGGGGCGTCGTTCGCACTATGGGAACGACTGGAACAGACCGAGCGATGAAACGTACCGTTTTGCGGTGAGACATCCCGACTCGACCCCGGGTTCGCAACCAGTGGCCGGGACAGGAAGAATCGGGGTGCGTGCCGCCAGGGCGGTGCGGTGGTGAGACGCTGCACGGGGTCGCGTGCAAAGGTGGGCGGCGCGGCCCGGACGGGGAGGTGGCAGGCAAGTGGTGGATCAGCTGACACAGCACGATCCGCGGCGTATCGGTCCGTTCGAGGTGCTGGGACGGCTCGGTGCCGGCGGCATGGGGCTGGTCTATCTCGCACGCTCGGCGTCCGGCCGGCGGGTGGCGATCAAGACGGTCCGTACGGAACTCGCCGAGGACCAGCTGTTCCGCGTCCGCTTCTCGCGCGAGGTCGAGGCCGCACGCGCGGTCTCCGGCTTCTACACGGCGGCCGTGGTCGACGCCGACGCCCGTGCCGCCGTGCCGTGGCTGGCCACCGCGTACGTGCCCGCGCCCTCCCTCGAGGAAATAGTGAACGAGTGCGGGCCGCTGCCGGCCCAGGCGGTGCGCTGGCTGGCGGCCGGCGTGGCCGAGGCGCTGCAGTCGATCCACGGCGCCGGGCTGGTCCACCGCGACCTCAAGCCGTCGAACGTCCTGGTCGTCGAGGACGGCCCCCGCGTCATCGACTTCGGCATCGCGTCCGGCGTCTCGAACACGCGTCTGACGATGACGAACGTGGCGGTGGGCACGCCCGCCTATATGTCCCCGGAGCAGGCCAAGGACTCCCGGAGTGTGACCGGCGCGAGCGACGTCTTCTCGCTCGGCTCGATGCTCGTCTTCGCCGCGACCGGACACCCGCCCTTCCACGGCGCCAACCCGGTCGAGACGGTCTTCATGCTGCTCAGGGAGGGCCCGGACCTGGAGGGGCTGCCGGAGGAGCTGCGCCCGCTGATCGAGTCCTGTATGCAGATGGAGGCCACCGCCCGCCCCAACCCGGCCGACCTCCAGGCCCAGCTCGCCCCGCATCTGTTCGGCTCCGGCTCCGACGACAGCGGTACGGCTTCGGCGTGGCTGCCCGAGCGGGCGGTGAGCCTGATCGAGGGGCGGCGCAACGGCCGTCCGGCGGCGAAGCCGGGACAGAGCGGCCGCAGCGGCGGCGGGCGCGCGCCCGTGCCGCCCCCGCCCTCGCACGACCCGGTGATCCCGGCACCCGTCGGCGTCCCCGACGCCGGCCCGGTCCGGCTGGCCGGCGCCCAGGTGCCCATCGGGCCCGGACCGCGCGTCTCCGACGTACGGGCGGCCGCCGTGAAGGCACCGCCGCCCGAGGCCGCCCTCGCCGCTTCCTGGTCCAAACCGCGCCCCGGCGTCAACGGCGCCGACCCCGTCGTGCTGCCCGCGTCCCCTCCGGAGGCCGCCGCGGGCTGGCGCCCCTGGCGCTTCCGTATGTCCAACGACGTCTGGGGCACCCCCTCGGTCGCCGGGGACCTCGTCTACGTCACCTCCTTCGAGGTCCACGCCCTGGACGTGGCCACCGGTCGGCGCCGCTTCAAGACGCGGGACGTGGCCTGGTCGATGGCGATCGCGGACGGCCGTATCCACGCCTCCGACGGGCCCACGCTGTTCGCCCTGGACTGCCGTGAGGGCGCGGATCTGTGGCGGCTGTCCACCGATGCCTGGGTGTACTCGCTGCACGCCGACCGCGGCACGGTCGTCACCGGCACCCGCGGCGGCGGCGTCCAGGCCTGGGAGGCCTCGGGCGGCCAGAAGCTGTGGGAGCTCACCGGCGCCCAGACCGACTTCGAGTCGCCGGAGGCCGGGCCCGCCGTCCACGAAGGCACCGTGTACGTCTGGCAGGACGCCCGGCTGCGCGCCCTGGACGCCCGCACCGGCGAGGAGCGCTGGTCCTACCCGATCGGCGACGCCGCCTCCTGCGGCGGGGTGCCGCTGCGGGTGACCCACGCACCCGACGGCTACGCCTACATCTGCGCGGGCAGCCGGGTCCTGGCGATCGACGTGGCGAGCGGCCATGTGAAGTGGCACTTCGAGGCGCCCGCGGTCTTCCTCAGCGCGCCCACCTTCGCGCCGGGCCCCGCGGTGACCGGCGGCGGCATCTATCTGGCCGACTACCTCGGCACGGTCTACGCCCTCGACGCCGCCGACGGCCGCGACCGCTGGCGCATCGCCACCGAGTCCCGGGCCTCGATCGAGCCGGTGCTGGTGGCGGCCGGGCATGTGCATGTGGGCAGCGGCAAGGGGCTCTACACCCTGGACGCGGTCACCGGCACGCCCAAGTGGCGCTTCCAGGCGGGCGGCGACATCGTGGGCGCCCCGGCGGTCGCGGAGGGCCGTATCCACTTCGGCTCGACGGACCATCTGCTCTACACGCTGAAGGCCGACGACGGGCGGCTGCGCTGGAAGCTCGCGACCGGCGGCGAGATCACCGGGTCGCCGGTGGTCCGCGACGGTGTCGTGTACGCCTGCAGCAAGGACCGGTGCGTGTACGCGCTGGACGCGGAGAAGGGCACGGGGACGGCCCGGACCACTTAGCCGCCGCGTGACGGCCGTCGCTACACCGGGTACGCGACGGATGTCACGCGGTGACATGACCGTGACAGGTGATCGATAGGGTCACGGCATGCATCTACGGGGGCGCAGTCTCAAATACACGGCAGTACTCGGTTTCGTGGTCCTCTCGCTGACGGGGTTCACCGGTCACGGTCACCACAGCAGCAGGGGCCACGGAAGCGGCGGGGGCGGCTGCAGCAGCTCCTCGCAGGACCACGACAGCTCGTCGTCGAGCGGCCACAACAGGTACTACGACGATGACGACTACGACGGCTACGACGATGACGACTCCTACGGCGGCAGCGGCTCCGGCGGCTCGTCCGTCTCCACGCCCAGCACCCCGTCCGGCCACGAGGACGGCACGGCACGGCTGGTGAGCTGCGCGACGGTGAAGGACCCGTACGCGACCATCGAGGTCACCAACCCGAACGCCGTCGAGAGCGGCTTCGACGTCCACATCGTCTTCGAGGACGCGGACGACATGACGGTCAACGGCACCATCAAGGAGGTCACCGTGCCGGCGAACGGCACGAAGACCTTCCGGATCCCGGTGGACAACGCCGAGGAGAGCGCGCCCGAGGTGGACCACTGCGACCTGGATCGGGTCGCGTCCTACCACTGGTGACCGACCGGGTCACCGTGTCCTGAATCCCGGACGGCGGGCGGTGAACAGTCCCGCCTGCCGTTCGTGCGGCAGATTGCCCAGCGCGATCAGGTGCGGCGCCTGGGCGAACCCGGCGGCGATCGCCTGCTCCTTGGCGGCCCACAGCGCTCGTACGGTTCCCTGCACACCCTCGGCCGGGTGTGCTGCGAGCACGGCGGCGCAGGAGGTCGCCGCCGCCAACGCCTCGCCGGGCGCGGTGAGTTCGGAGACGAGCCCGATGTCGTGGGCGCGCTGCGCGGAGATCCGCTCGGCCGTGCCCATCAGCATCATCCGCGCGACCTCGCCGTAGGGCATCCGCTGGGTCATGAGGACGGACTCGTAGGCGCTGACCATGCCGTAGGTGGTGTGCGGGTCGAAGAAGGCGGCGGTGGTGTCGGCGACGAGGAACTCGCTCTCGCCGAGCAGATAGAAGGCGCCTCCGCAGGCCATGCCCCGCACGGCGGCGATCACGGGCTTGAAGAGGTCGTTGGACTTCGGGCCGATCCTCAGGAGCGGATCGTCGCTCATGAAGGGGGAGCCGGGCTGCGGTACGACGGCGTCCCGGTCGAGGCCGGTGCTGAAGGCCCGCTCGCCCGCACCGGTCAGGACGATCGCCCGTACCGTGTCGTCGAACCTCAACTCGCGCCAGATTTCCTGCAGTTCGTCCCGCATGGTGAGGTCGATGGCGTTGAGGCGGGCGGGCCGGTCGAGGGTGACGACCGCGACGCCGGTGTCCTTGTCGGTGGCCAGGCGCACGGCGGTCGTCATGAGCGCTCCAGGACCCACTGCGGCAGACCGCCCTCGTGGAACACCACCTGCACCCTGGCGCCGATCCGGATGCGCTCGGGCGGCACGGAGTCCAGGCGGGCCCCGGCCTGGGCGACCAGGTTGCCGACGAGGCGGATGCGGGGGGCCTCGGCGAGTTCCACGACGACGACGTTGTACGGCGCCTGCTCGGCGTAGTCGGGCAGCAGGGGCGGGTGGGGCACGACGTAGGACCAGATGCGGCCCTGGCCCGAGACCCTGCGCCACTCGCTCGCGAAGGACTGGCAGTGGGGGCAGCAGGGGCGGGGCGGGAAGCGCAGCTCGCCGCAGGAGGCGCAGGCCTGGACGCGCAGTTCGCCCCGGCGTGCGTACTCCCAGAAGGGGGCGCCGTCGGCGTCGGTGACGGGGGAGAGCACCGTGGATCAACTCCTCAGGAGCAGTGCGGAGGTGGGGACGCCCTCGCCGGCGGTGACGAGGCAGGTGGCGGCGCCAGGGACCTGGGCGGTGCTGGTGCCGCGCAGCTGCTTGACGCCCTCGGTGATGAGGTTGAACCCGTGCACATAGGCCTCGCTGAGCCCGCCGCCCCCGGTGTTCAGCGGCAGCCGCCCGCCGATCTCCAGGGCGCCCTGCTCGGTGAACGCCCCGCCCTCGCCGCGGCCGCAGAAGCCGTAGCCCTCCAGGGAGAGCGGTATGAGCGCGGTGAACGCGTCGTAGATCTGGGCGACGTCCACGTCCTGCGGGGTGAGGTCGGCGTGCTTCCACAGGTGGCGGGCGGCGGTCCAGGCGGGGCCGGTGAGCGGGTCGTCGTTCCAGTAGTTGACCATGCCGTGGTGCTGGGCGGGCAGGCCCTGGGCGGCGGAGTGGACGTAGACGGGCGTGTGGCGGCAGTCGCGGGCCCGTTCCGCGGAGACGACCACGCAGGCCAGGGCGCCGTCCGTCTCCAGGCAGTTGTCGAACAGGCACAGCGGCTCGCTGATCCAGCGGGAGGTCATGTACATCTCGCGGGTCAGCGGGCGCTCGTACATGATCGCGGCGGGGTTCTGGTTGGCGCGGTTGCGGCAGGCGAGGGCCACGTTGAACAGGTGGTCGCGGGTGGCGCCGAACTCGTGCATGTAGCGGCGGGTGAGCATGGCGATCTCGTCGACGGGCCGCAGCAGGCCGTAGGGCCGGGTCCACTGGGCGGGCGTGGGGAGCTGGACGGTGGTGTTGCTCCAGGGGCGGGGGCCGCTGCCGCGTTTGCGCGAGCGCCAGGCGACGCCCACCGTCGCCTGACCGGTGGCGATGGCGGCGGCCAGGTGGGCGACGGTGGCGCACGAACCGCCGCCGCCGTAGCCGACCTTGCCGAAGTGGGTGAGGTCGCCGAAGCCGACGGCCTTCGCCAGCTCCACCTCGTCCGTGTCCTCCATGGTGTAGCTGGCGAGGGCGTCCACCTCGCCGGGGGCGATGCCGGCGTCGTCGAGGGCCGCGAGGACGGCGCGGCAGGCGAGCGTCCTCTCGTCGTCCGGGAGTTGTCGGGCAAACGTCGTCTGTCCGATGCCGACGATCGCGGTGGCGTCCTTGAGGCCGATGCCTGACGTCATGCTGCGCGCACCTCCGCATGCTGAAGCGGCTGCTGACAGGGCGTCAGGCTACAGCTAATCTGACGGGTAGTCAGCTAGTGGGTCTGGAGGCTGTGGTGCGCGGTGACTTGGAGTGGGGCAGCGTTCCGGAACTCGTCCGATCCGCGGCCGAACGGTACGCGGACGTCGAGGCGGTGGTGGAGGGGCGCACGAGGATCTCGTACGCCGAACTCGGCGCCCGCGTCGAACGCTCGGCGGCGGCCTGTATCGCCGACGGCGTCGCGCCGGGCGACCGGGTCGCCATCTGGGCCCCCAACTCGCTCGACTGGATCGTGGCGGCGCTCGGCGCGGTCTCGGCGGGGGCGGTGCTGGTGCCGCTGAACACGCGCTTCAAGGGCGGCGAGGCGGCCGACGTACTGCGCCGCAGCGGGGCGCGGCTGCTGTTCGTGACGGGCACCTTCCTCGGCACGTCGTACGTCGCCTCGCTGCGCCGCGAGATCGCCAAGGGGCCCGGGCTGCCCGCCCTTGAGCAGGTGGTGGTGCTGTCGGACGACGCGCCCGCCGACTTCCGCACCTGGAAGGACTTCCTCGCGGCCGGGGATTCGGTGAGCGGGGCGCAGGTGCGCTCGCGCGAGGCGGCGGTGCACGGCTCGCTGCCGTCGGACATCGTCTTCACCTCCGGCACGACGGGCCGCCCCAAGGGCGCCGTGATCACCCACGCGCAGACGCTCCGGGCGTACGAGATCTGGTGCGACCTCGCCGGACTCCGGCGCGGGGACCGCTATCTGATCGTGAACCCCTTCTTCCACACCTTCGGCTACAAGGCCGGGGTGCTGGCCTGTCTGATGCGCGGCGCGACGATGATCCCCCAGCCGGTCTTCAACATCGACACGGTGCTGGCCAACATCGCCTCGGAACGGGTGTCGGTGCTGCCGGGCCCGCCCACCCTGCACCAGTCCCTCCTGGACCACCCGGCCCGCGACAGCCACGACCTCTCGGCGCTGCGGCTGGTGGTGACGGGCGCCGCGGTGGTGCCCCTGCAGCTGGTGGAGCGGCTGCGCGGCGAGCTGGGCGTGGAGACGGTCCTGACGGCCTACGGCCTCTCGGAGGCCAGCGGCATCGTCACGATGTGCCGGCGCGGCGACGCCCCGGCGGTCATCGCCTCGACGTCCGGGCGGGCGATCCCGGGCACCGAGGTGCGCGTGGAGGCGCCGGTGGGCAGCCCCGGCGAGGTCCTGGTGCGCGGCTTCAACGTCATGCGGGGCTACTACGAGGACGAGGCGGCCACCGCCCAGACGCTGACGGAGGACGGCTGGCTGCGCACCGGGGACGTGGGCGTGCTCGACGAGGCCGGCAATCTGCGGATCACCGACCGCATCAAGGACATGTTCATCGTCGGCGGCTTCAACGCCTATCCGGCCGAGATAGAGCAACTCCTCGGCCTGCACCCCGCGGTGGCGGACGTCGCGGTCGTCGGTGTGCCGGACGCGCGGCTGGGCGAGGTGGGCCGGGCCTACGTGGTGCGCCGCCCGGACGCGGTGCTCACCGGCGACGACCTGATCGCCTGGGCACGGCGGGAGATGGCCAACTACAAGGTGCCCCGGCAGGTGGAGTTCCTGGCACAACTGCCGCGCAACGCCAGCGGCAAGGTGGTCAAGGGGGAGCTGCGGGGCCGCAGCCGCTAGCCGGGCCCGCCGTCGGGCCGGGCGCGGCGTCGGGCCGGGTGCGGACACACCACGACCGCGGCGGCTCCCCTCCGCGCCGCCGCGGTCGATCCCCGTGTCGGTGAGGCCTACTTGGCCGGCTTGAACGGCTCCGACGTGGCGTGCAGGTCCTTCGTCTCCAGGGGCTCGTCGGTGGCGTGCAGGTCGTCCGTCGTCACGGGCTGGTCCGTGGCGTGCAGGTCGTCGGGCTTCACCTCGCCGTCCGTGGTGCCCGTGGCGTGCAGGTCATCCGGCTCGAGCTTGTCGCTCATGGTCGTCAACTCCCCTTTGGTGCAGGTCACATGGATCGATGGGCGGGGCCCGCCCGGTCACTCCCCCGAGGGTGGCCGGACGGGCCCATCCGGGCCGCTCACCCTAGTTCGTGGGTGGCAGCCCCTCAGCAGTGACCCGTCTGCCCCCCGACGCGACGGATCGACTGCATCCAGCATGGCGCGAGGCGATAAACGAATGATGAACGCCTCGGCCGCTCGCTCAGGCAGCCCGTACGGGCGTCAGCAGCGCCCGGACCTCCTCGGCCTCGGGAGAGCCCAACTCCTCGTAGATGCTCATGGCTTCCTGCCAGCAGACCTGGGCCCGGCCGGTCTGGCCGATGCCGCCGAGGGCGCGGCCGAGGACGGTCAGGACGTTGCCCCGCCGCCATGCGCCGCCGATGCCGCGCAGCACCGTCAGCGCCATCTCGGCGCCCGCCGCGGCCTGCGCGGGACGCCGGGCGGCGAGATCCACCTCGGCCAGCCGGAACAGGCTCATGCCCTCCCACAGGCGCTGACGGCTGTCCCGGAACACCTCCAGGGCCTCGTGCAGCCGCTCGGCGGCGGAGTCCAGTTCGCCGCTCTGCGTGAGCGCCAGACCGAGCGCGTAGCGGGCGTTGGCGCCGCGCATGGTGTTGCCCATGGCGTCGTAGATGTCGATGCCCTCCTGGGCCAGCGCGACCGCGCTCGACGTGCGCCCGGTGGCGAGGTGGATACGGGAGAGGTTGCACAGGGCGCTGGCCTCGCCGGGCCGGTCCCCGAGGGTGCGGAAGTGCTCGATGGCCTGGGAGAGGTGCTCCTCGCCGTCCTGGTGGCGGTTCTGGTAGAGCGCGATGATGCCGAGGGCGTTGCTCGCCCAGCACACCGGCAGCAGGTCGCCCGCCTGCTGCGCGAGGAGCGTGGCGCGCTCGGCCTCCTGGCCCGCCTGCTCGAAACGGCCGCTGACGTGGTGGACGTTGACCAGGGTGGTCAGGGCGCGCGCCTCGGCCCGTGCGTCGCCGTGCCGGCGGGCCGACTCCAGCAGGGCCTTCGCGGTCGCCTCGTAGCCCTTTGAGTTGGCCCCCGACTCGGACAGGTCGTGCGCGGCCCACAGCAGGTCGATGGCGCGGGCGAGGGTCTCGGGGCGGGCCGCGGACTGCGCGACGCAGGACAGCAGGCAGACCGCCTCCGCGTACAGCCAGTCCTGCGCCTCGTGCCGGTCCGCGAAGTCGAGGCCCGGGTGGGCGGTCGGCTCCAGGTGGTCGACGAGGCGGTCGCCGGGGCGCTCCATCGCGTACACCCGGGCCGCCGTGGCCAGATAGAAGTCCAGCAGGCGGGACATCGCCGCGTCCCGTTCGCTCGGCGGCCACTCGTCGCGCTCGGCGCACGCACGCGCGTAGAGCCGGACCAGGTCGTGGTAGCGGTAGCGGCCGGGCGCCGCCGACTCCAGCAGGGAGGTGTCGACGAGGGACTCCAGCAGGTCCTCGGTCTCCTCCGGCGGCAGGTCGAGCACCGCCGCTGCCGCCGCGAGGGAGAGGTCCGGGCCGTCCGCGAGGCCGAGCAGGCGGAACGCCCGCGCCTGGGCCTGGTCCAGGGCGCCGTAGCCCAGTTCGAAGGTCGCCTTGACCGCGAGGTCGCCGGCCTGCAGCTCGTCCAGGCGGCGCCGCTCGTCGGCCAGTTTCGCGGCGAGCACCGAGACGGTCCAGGTGCGCCGGGCCGCGAGCCGGGAGGCCGCGATGCGGATCGCGAGCGGCAGGAAGCCGCACGCCGCCACGACGTCCAGCGCCGCCTCGCGCTCGGAGGCCACCCGTTCCTCGCCCACGATCCGGGTGAACAGCAGCAGCGCCTCGTCGGGTGACATCACGTCCAGGTCGACGAGGTGCGCGCCGGCCAGGTCGACCATGCGCACCCGCGATGTCACCAGGGCCGCGCAGCCCTCCGTGCCGGGCAGCAGCGGACGGACCTGTGCCGCGTCCCGCGCGTTGTCCAGCAGCACCAGCACCCGGCGCCCGTCCAGGACGGAGCGGTACAGCGCCGCGCGTTCCTCCAGGGAGTCCGGGATCGCCGAGTCCGCGGTGCCGAGTGCCCGCAGGAAGGACCCCAGGACCGTCTCGGGCTCCGCCGAACTCGCCCCGGCGCCCTGCAGGTCGACGTACAGCTGCCCGTCCGGGAACGCGGCCCGCGCCTGGTGGGCGACGTGCACCGCGAGCGTCGTCTTGCCGACGCCGCCGATGCCCGCCACGGCCGAGACGGCCATCACCCGGCCCTTGGCGGAGGCCAGCACCTCGCTCAGCTCGGTCACGAAGGACGAGCGGCCGGTGAAGTCCGGGACCGTGGCGGGGAGTTGGGCGGGGCGGACGGGGGTGGCGGCCGGTTCGGACTGCGGGGACGTGGGCTCGGCGAGGTGCGGGTCGGCCTGGAGGATCCGCTGCTGCAGCTCCCGCAGGCCCGGTCTCGGGTCCACCCCCAGCTCGTCGGCGAGCAGTTGCCTGGTGTCCGTGTACACGGCGAGCGCCTCGGCCTGCCGGCCGCTGCGGTACAGCGCCAGCATCAGCAGCTCGCGCAGCCGCTCGCGCAGGGGGTGCGCGGCGGTCAGGGCGGTCAGCTCCGAGACCGCCTCCGCGTGGCAGCCCTGCTCCAGGTCCATGTCGAGGCGGGATTCGAGGAGTTGCAGCCGCCACTCCTCCAGCCGCACCCGCTGCGCCTCGGCGTACGGACCGGGCACCCCGGCCAGCGCCTCGCCGTCCCACAGGGCGAGCGCTTCGGCGAGCGCCTCGCGGGCCCGGCACAGATCCCCGGCGCCCCGCGCCTTCTCCGCCTCGGCCGCCAGCTCCTGCGCGGCCACCAGGTCCAGCGCGCCCTCGCGCAGCCCGCGCACCGCGTAGCCGCCCGACTCGCTCACCAGGACCCCGGGGTCCAGCACCTTGCGCAGCCGGGAGGCGTACGTCCGCAGCGCGGCCAGCGCCTGCGACGGCGGCTCCTCGCCCCATACGGCGTCGATCAGTTCGGCCGCGGTCGCGGTGCGGCCCTCGCGCAGCAACAGGGCGGCGAGCAGGGCGCGTTGCTGCGGGGAGCCGGTGCTGATCGTCTCCTCGCCGCGCCGGGCCCGTACCGGACCGAGCACGGTGAAGCTCAGCGCGGCAGGCTCCGCCGAGGAGCCGGCACGCCTCTGCTCCGGCACTCGCGGTACACCGTCCATCGCCGTTCCCCTCAGACCAGTCGAGCAACTCCGTCAGTCTGCCTTGTCCATGGCCGATGCGTCAGCTGTGGAGAGCGCGCTCACAGCCAGACGCGCTGGATATCACAGGGCCCTCACCTGGTCTTCGCACACTTCCGGACAGACCCGAGCAACAAGATCCCCCCAACCGCATAGCTGACGGACCGTCAGATCAGCGCTACCGTGGCCGCCATGGACACCCAACCCAGCAACCAGGCCACGTTTCCCCTGATCATCTCCGTCGACGACCACACCGTTGAGCCGGCCGACGTCTGGAGCAGCCGGCTGCCGAAGAAGTACCAGGACACCGGGCCGCGCATCGTCCGCGCGCCGCTGAAGGAAATGACCTTCCTGGGCGGTCGGTTCAGGCCGGTCATGGGCAGGCCCGGCGACGACGGCCCCATCGGCGACTGGTGGGTCTACGAGGACCTGCACCGGCCCCTGACCCGCCTGGACACGGCGGTCGGCTACAGCAGGGACGACATCAAACTGGAGATCATCACCTACGAGCAGATGCGGCCCGGCTCCTTCGACGTGCCGCAGCGCCTGGCCGACATGGACGTCAACCACGTCCAGTCCGCCGTCTGCTTCCCGACCTTCCCGCGCTTCTGCGGCCAGACCTTCACCGAGGCCAAGGACCACGAGCTCGGGCTGCTGTGCGTGCAGGCGTACAACGACTGGATGGTGGAGGAGTGGTGCGGCCCCGACGCGCAGGGCCGGCTGATACCGCTCACGCTCATCCCGCTGTGGGACCCCGAACTCGCGGCGGCGGAGGTGCGGCGCAACGCGGCCCGCGGCGTCCGCGCGGTCGCCTTCTCCGAGATACCGCCCTACCTGGGCCTGCCCTCCATCCACGGCGACGACTGGGACCCTTTCCTCGCCGCCTGCGCGGAGACCGGCACGGTCGTCGCCATGCACATCGGCTCCAGCAGCCGTATGCCCTCGACCTCCAAGGACGCACCGCCCGCGGTCGGTTCCACGATCACCTTCGCCAACTGCTGCTTCTCCATGGTCGACTGGCTGATGAGCGGCAAGTTCGAGCGCTTCCCCGAACTCAAGGTGATGTACGCCGAGGGCCAGATCGGCTGGATCCCCTACATCCTGGAGCGCGCCGACGTCGTCTGGGAGGAGAACCGCGGCTGGGGCGGCGTCGCCGACAAGGTCCACCGACCTCCGTCCGAGCTGTTCGCCGAGCACGTCTACGGCTGCTTCTTCGACGACGCCTTCGGCCTGAAGAACCTCGACGCCATCGGCCTCGCCAACGTCCTGTACGAGACCGACTACCCGCACTCCGACTCCACCTGGCCCAAGTCCCGCGAGGTCGGCGAGGCACAGATGGGCCACCTGGCGCCGGACGTCGTGGAGCGGATCGTGCGGGGCAACGCCATCGACCTGCTCGGGCTCACCGAGGACGGGCTGTGGAGCGGGCCGCGGTGAGCGCCGGACTCGTGTACGGGATGCAGCTGCCCGTCCAGTCCCAGAGCACCATCTACGCCGAGGGCTGGGAGGACCGGGCCGGGCCCGCCGACCTGGTGGAGATCGCCCGCGCCGCCGAACGCGCCGGGTTCGACTACGTGGCCACCTGCGACCACGTCGCCATCCCGCACAGGCTCGCCTCCGCCATGAGCACCGTCTGGTACGACCCCGTGGCCACCCTCGGCTTCCTGGCGGGCGTCACCGAGCGGGTACGGCTGCTCAGCCATGTCGCGGTCGTGGGGCTGCGGCATCCGCTGATCAGCGCCAAGCAGTACGCGACGGTCGACCACCTCAGCTCGGGACGGCTGATCCTGGGCGTGGGCGCCGGGCATGTGAAGGAGGAGTTCGAGGTCCTCGGCGCCGACTTCGAGCGGCGCGGCGCCGTGCTCGACGAGTGCATCGACGCCCTGCGCGCCGCCCTCGGCCCGCAGGAGTTCCCCGAACACCACGGCAAGCTCTACGACTTCGAGGGGCTCGGCCAGCGACCGAGGCCGGCCCAGGAGAAGGTCCCGCTGTGGGTGGGCGGCTCCTCGCCCGCCGCCGTGCGCCGGGCCGCGCTCAAGGGCGACGGCTGGCTGCCCCAGGGCGACCCGCGCGACCGGCTGCCCGCCCAGATCGCCAAGCTGAAACGGCTGCGCGAGGAGGCCGGTGTCGAGGAGCCGATCACCGTCGGGGCCATCACCGAGCCCCTGTACGTCGGCAAGCCCGCCTGGGACGTCGGACGCCGCACCCTGACCGGCTCCCCGGAGCGGCTCGCCGAGTCCCTGCGGGCGTACCGTGCGATGGGCGTGGACCAGATCCAGGTGCGGTTCCGCAGCCGCGCCCGCAGTGAACTCATCGACCAGATCGCCGCGTTCGGCGCCGACGTGGCGCCCGACCTCTGAGGAGTACGGCATGGGCAAGCTGGACGGACGCGTCGTGATCGTCACCGGGGCGGCGCGCGGACAGGGGGAGCAGGAGGCCCGTCTGTTCGCGGTGGAGGGGGCCGAGGTCGTGGTCGCCGACGTCCTGGACGAGCAGGGCGGGGCGCTCGCCGAGGAACTGGGCGCCCGCTACGTCCACCTGGACGTGCGCCACGAGGACCAGTGGCAGTCGGCGGTGAACACCGTCAAGGACGCCCACGGCCGCATCGACGGCCTGGTCAACAACGCGGGCATCCTGCGCTTCAACTCCCTGCTCGACACGCCCCTCGACGAGTTCATGCAGGTCGTACAGGTCAACCAGGTCGGCTGCTTCCTCGGCATCAAGACCGTGGCGCCGGTGATGGAGGACGGCGGCACCATCGTCAACACCGCCTCCTACACGGCCGTGACCGGCATGGCGGCGGTGGGCTCCTACGCCGCCACCAAGCACGCCATCCTGGGCCTGACCCGCGTAGCCGCACTGGAACTCGCCGACCGGCGCATCCGGGTCAACGCGATGTGCCCCGGCGCCATCGACACCGCGATGTCCAACCCGGCCCAGCTGGACCCGACCGCGGACGCGGAGGGCATGAGCCGGGCGCTGGACGAGCTGTACCGCAAGCTCGTGCCGCTCGGCCGGATCGGGCGCCCGGAGGAGGTGGCCCGCCTCGCCCTCTTCCTCACCAGCGACGACTCCTCCTACATCACCGGGCAGCCGTTCGTGATCGACGGGGGCTGGCTGGCGGGGGTCTCGGTGATCTGACCCGTATCTGACTGGCCGTCAGCTATTGACGGTGCATGCGGGCGGTGCAACAGTTCGGCGGCAGAGAATCTGACGGTGCGTCAGGAACGTAGGGATGGTGACCCGCCTTGGAATTCGGGCTCTTTGTACAGGGATACGTGGGCAAGCGCGCCGAGACCGATCCGCTCGCCGAGCACAAGGCGCTGATGGAGGAGACCGAGTACGTCATCCAGGCGGACAAGTCCGGCTTCAAGTACGCCTGGGCCTCCGAGCACCACTTCCTGGAGGAGTACTCGCACCTCTCCGCGAACGACGTCTTCCTGGGCTATCTCGCGCACGCGACCGACCGGATCCATCTGGGCTCCGGCATCTTCAATCCGCTCGCCCAGGTCAACCACCCGGTGAAGGTGGCCGAGAAGGTCGCCATGCTCGACCACCTCACCGGCAACCGCTTCGAGTTCGGCAGCGGGCGCGGGGCCGGGTCGCACGAGATCCTCGGGTTCATACCGGGCGTGACCGACATGAACTACACCAAGGAGATCTGGGAGGAGACGATCGCCGAGTTCCCGAAGATGTGGCTCCAGGACGAGTACGCCGGCTTCCAGGGCAAGCACTGGCAGCTGCCGCCGCGCAAGGTCCTGCCGAAGCCGTACGGGAAGTCGCACCCCGCGATGTGGTACGCCGCCGGGTCGCCGCCCTCGTACGCGATGGCCGCGAAGAAGGGGCTCGGGGTCCTCGGCTTCAGCATCCAGAAGGTCTCCGACATGGAGTGGGTGCTGGAGCAGTACAAGACGGCCATCGTGAACGCCGAGCCCATCGGCGACTTCGTCAACGACAACGTCATGGTGACGACGACGGCGATCTGCGCGCCGACGCACGCGGAGGCCGTCGATATCGCGGTGCGGGGTGGGTTGCACTATCTGCCGTCCCTGGTGTTCCGGTACCACGACACCTTCCCGCGGCCCGAGGGTTTCCCGGTGTGGCCGGAGACGCTGCCCGAGTACAACGCGGAGTTCGTGGAGCTGCTGATCGAGGAGGAGCTGTTGATCTGCGGCGATCCGGACGAGGTGACGCGGCAGTGCAAGCGGTGGGAGCAGGCGGGGGCGGATCAGTTGAGCTTCGGGCTGCCGGTGGGGGTGCCGAAGGAGGAGACGTTGCAGACGATCCGGTTGATCGGGGAGCACGTGATTCCGAAGATCGATACGGATCCCGTGCATCGGACTTCGCGGTTCCGCCAGGCAGTCTGAGGGGGGTCACGTTCCATGCTTGATCACGTCATCAAAGGGGCGACGGTTGTTGACGGGACCGGGGCGCCCGGATTCGTCGCCGACGTCGGTATCCGGGACGGGCGGATCGCTGTTGTCGGGGCTGTCGCCGAGGAGGCGCGCAGTTCCGAGGACGCGTCGGGGATGGTCCTCGCCCCCGGGTTCGTCGACCCCCACACGCACTACGACGCCCAGCTCTTCTGGGATCCGTATGCCACGCCCTCCCTGAACCACGGAGTGACGACCGTGGCCGCGGGCAACTGCGGGTTCACGCTCGCGCCCTTGAATCCGTCCCGCCCCGAGGACGCCGACTACACGCGGCGGATGATGTCCCGGGTGGAGGGGATGTCGCTGGTGGCGCTGGAGGAGGGGGCGCCGTGGAGTTGGAATGCGTTCGGGGAGTATCTGGACGCCCTTGAGGGGCGGATCGCCGTCAACGCCGGGTTCATGGTGGGGCATTGCGCGCTGCGGCGGTATGTGATGGGGCCCGACGCCGTCGGTGGGCAGCCCAGTGAGGAGCAACTCGCCGAGATCGTACGGCTGTTGCACGAGGCCATGGATGCCGGTGCGTGGGGGTTCTCCACCACGCAGTCCTCCACCCATTCGGACGGCGACGGACAGCCCGTGGCCTCGCGGCATGCGAAACCCGCGGAGCTGCTCGCGCTCTCGCGGGCCGTCGGTGAGCACGAGGGCACGCAGATCGAGGCGATCGTCGCCGGCTGCCTGGACCAGTTCAGCGACGCGGAGATCGAGCTGTTCGCGGAGATGAGCGCCGCCGCCGGGCGGCCCCTGAACTGGAACGTGCTGACCATCGACGCGGCCGTCCCCGAGCGGGTGCCCCGGCAGCTGTTCGCGAGCGAGCGGGCGCGCAAGGCGGGCGGCCGGGTCGTCGCGCTGACCATGCCGATCCTCACGCCGATGAACATGTCGCTCGGCACGTTCTGCGCGCTGAACCTGATACCCGGCTGGGGCCCGATCCTCGCGCTGCCGGTCCCGGAGCGCATCGCCAAGCTGCGCGACGCCGACGTACGCGCCGAGATGCTGCGGCGCGCCGAGTCGAAGGAGGCGGGCGTCTTCCGGCGGCTCGCCAACTTCGGGCGGTACGTCATCGGCGACACCTACAGCGAGGCGAACGCCGGGCTGACCGGGCGGGTGGTACGTGACATAGCACAGGAGCGTGGCCAGGACCCCTTCCACTGCCTGGTCGAGATCTGCGCCGCCGACGATCTGCGTACGGTCCTGTGGCCGATGCCCACCGACAACGACCCGGCGTCCTGGGCGCTGCGGGCGGAGACCTGGCAGCACGAGGACGTGATGCTCGGCGGGTCCGACGCGGGCGCGCATCTGGACCGCATGTGTGGGGCGCCGTACACGACGCGCTTCCTCGGCGACTGTCTGCGCCGCCGCAAGCTGGTCGGTCTCGAACAGGCCGTCAAGATGCTCACCGACGACCCGGCGCAGCTGTTCGGGCTGCGCGAGCGCGGCCGTGTCCAGGAGGGCTTCCATGCGGACCTGGTGCTCTTCGACCCGGAGCGGATCGACGCGGGCCAGGCCACCCTGGTGCACGACCTGCCGGGTGACAGTCCGCGGCTCGACGCCAAGGCGATCGGGATACGGGCCGTGTGGGTCAACGGCACCGAGGCGATCCGGGACGACGTGGTGAGCGGTGCCGTACCGGGCAGGGTGCTCAGGTCCGGGCGGGACACGAGGACGGTGAGCACCCGGTGAGCGGAGCGGCCGACGGGCAGCGGCTGTTCGTCGGGGGTGCGTGGGTCGAGCCGGACGGCGGGCACTACGCCGTGGTCGACCCGGCGAGCGAGGAGACCGTCGGCTGGGCCCCGGAGGCCTCGCGGGATCAGGTGCACGCGGCGTGTGCCGCGGCCCGCGAGGCCTTCGGGCCGTGGTCGAGGACGTCACCGGAGGAGCGGGCGGCAGTGCTCGGCCGGGCGGCGGAGATCATCGGCAGCCGCTTCGGGCCCTACGCCGAGCTGGCGCAGGCGGAGACCGGTGCGACGACCGGGACGGCACGGGCGATGCAGGTCGGGGTGGGCATGGCCCGGTTCCGGCGGTACGCGCGCGTGGAGCCCGCCGAGTGGGCGGTCGCGCCGCAGATCAATGAAGCGGGGCCCATGGGCGAGGCCGGTGTGATGGGTGCGCTCGCCGTGCGCCAGCCGGTCGGCGTCGTCACCTGCATCACGTCGTACAACAACCCGTGGGCGAACCCGGCGGGCAAGATCGCCCCCGCGCTCGCCATGGGCAACACCGTGGTCGTGAAGCCGGCCCCGCAGGATCCGCTGTCGGTCTTCCGGATGGCGGAGGCCCTGGAGGCGGCGGGCGCGCCGCCGGGCGTGGTGAACGTGGTCTGCGGGCAGTCGGCGGAGGTCGGCGAGGCGGCGGTGGAGTCGCCCGACGTCGACATGGTGAGCTTCACCGGCTCCACGGCGGTCGGCCGGCGCATCGCCGAGGCGTGCGGCCGTGACATGAAACGCCAGTTGATGGAGCTGGGCGGCAAGGGGGCGGCGCTCGTCTTCGACGACGCGGACCTGGCGTCGGCGGTGGCGGGAATCGGCACCACCTTCTCCTTCTACAGCGGTCAGATCTGCACGGCCCCGACGCGGGTGCTCGCGCAGCGCGATGTGTACGACCGGCTCGTGGAGCAACTGGACGGTTATGCGCGCCGGTTGAAGGTCGGCGATCCCAGGGACAAGAACACCGCGGTCGGCCCGGTGATCTCCGCGGCGCACCGGGAGCGGGTGGAGTCGTACGTCGAACTGGGACGCAAGGAAGGCGCAGTGGCGGTCACCGGCGGCGAACGCCCGCCGCACGAGCACGGGTTCTACGTCGCACCGACCCTGCTCGCCGACTGCACCAACGAGATGCGCGTGGCCCGCGAGGAGATCTTCGGGCCCGTCGTCGTGGTCGTCCCCTTCGACGACGAGGACGAAGGCGTCGCCCTCGCCAACGACAGCGACTACGGCCTCATCGACTACGTCTGGTCCGGCGACGTCGCCCGCGCCTTCCGCGTGGCCCGGCAGCTGCGGTCCGGCGGGGTCGGCATCAACACCGTCGGCCGCAACATGGAGGCACCCTTCGGCGGCTTCAAGAAGAGCGGGGTGGGCAGGGACGTCGGCTCGTACGCCCTGCACGCGTACAGCGAGGTACAGGCGATCGTGTGGCCGGGGTGAAACGGGGCGCGCCGGGCGCGCACGCCCTTCCCGTCCTCGTCCGGCCTCAGTCCGCCAAGTCCACCCGCACCGTCAGCAGGCCCGCGCCGACCGTGCGTACGGCCAGGCTGTTCATGCGGGGCAGGGTGCGCAGGCGGGTCAGGGGGTCGTCGTCCGGGAGGAGGTGGGCGGTGCCGGTGTGCCAGTGGCCGTGCAGGCGGATGCGTACGTGCGGGTCGGCCTTGATGTTGCGCACGTACTGGGAGCGCTCGCCGAACTCGGAGACCAGCCAGAACGCGTCGCCGACCCGGCGCCCGCCGACCGGTGTGCGGCGGGGCAGGCCCGAGGTGCGGCCCGTCGTCTCCAGCAGGGTGTGACCCGGCAGGCGGCGCACGAGCGCGTTCAGCCGGCGCTGGAACGTCGTGACGAGGCGGTACTTGGTCTCCGAGTGGCGGGGCATGTTCGCGGTTCTCCTGTCGCGGGGACGTTGATGCCTTTCAATGTCTCCCATGCGCGTGGTGACCTGGAATCTGTGGTGGCGTTTCGGTCCCTGGGCCGAGCGGCAGAAGGCCGTCCTCGCCGTGCTGGAGGAGCTGCAGCCGGACGTCGTGGGGCTGCAGGAGGTGTGGTCCGCCGACGGCGAGAACCTCGCCGAGTGGCTGGCCGGCGAGCTCGGACTGCACTGGACCTGGGCCGCCTCGCCCGCCCCCGAGCGCTGGCAGCGGCGCATAGCCGAGCCGGGCGTCGAGATCGGCAACGCGGTGCTCAGCCGCTGGCCGGTCCTGCAGCGTGAGGTGCTGCGGCTGCCCGCCCCCGAGGAGCTCGACGACGGCCGCCTCGCCCTCTACGCCCGCCTGGACGCCCCCGGCCACCCGGTGCCCTTCTTCACCGCCCACCTGTCGTCGCCGCTGCACGTCTCCGCCGTACGTCGCACCCAGGTCACCGCTCTCGCCGAGTTCGTCGCCGCCCACCGCGGCGGCACCGCCTTCCCGCCCGTCGTCACCGGCGACTTCAACGCCTGGCCCGACTCCGACGAGATCCGCCTGTTCGGCGGGCTGCGCACCGCCCCCGTCGTCCCCGGCCAGGTCTTCTTCGACGCCTGGGACTACGCCGACCCGGCCGCCCCGTCGGTCACCTGGGACATCGCCAACCCCTACGTGCACCCGGGCCTCGGCCCGAGCCTGCGCATGGACTACATCCATGTCGGCGGCCCGGCCGGCCCCGACGGCATCGGCACGGTCCGCCACGCCCGCCGAGCGGGCGACGGCCCGGTCGACGGGGTGTGGCCCTCCGACCACGCGGCGGTCGTCGCGGACCTCACCTTCCGCTGACCGCACGGGACTTCAGCGCGTCGAGTGCGGTGAAAGTCAGGTGGCGCCGGGCACCCGCGCAGCGGTCAGGCGGCCGTCATGCTGATATTCGATCAGGAATCCCTCATCGACGACGAACACCCACACGTCGTCGCTTGTACAGAGGATGTCCTCCGCATGCTTGGCGGCACTACCCCCGGGCATCGCCACGGCAGGCACCCTGATATTCCCCCAGAAGACGACAACAAGGCTGTCCGCGGGCAGCCGGGACAGCCAGCCACCCATCACTACAGCGGCTTCCGGCTCATCCGCGGTAAAAACCTGCTCGGAGAAATCGGATCCGGCCCAGTCGATCCCGGTCCAGTCGGAGTGCGGGAATCTGTTCAGGCTTGCGTTCTCGAATTCATCGTTTTCCGAAGCGTCAAGGATCATCACCTGTCCACGCTCTTCCGGATCCAGACGCTCCAGGAGATCGTCCAGACGGGCCCTGGCGGTCCCGTATGCCTTGGACGTAGCCACTAGGTGTTCCCCTTCAGAATGCGCAACATGTCCGCCTCGGTTCCGTTCCAGCGAACGGCATATCTCTGGCCGCCTCTCCCCACAGCCACATTGATGTGCGGACCCTTAACTGGATCGTAGTCTATTCGGAACTGCTTCCACACGCCGTCAACGCGAGTTTCGAAGCCAACGACACGCCCGAAAGCGGCAGATTTACCCATACGCCCCTCGTAAGGCGTTCGAGTATGCGGATCTATGTCACCCAGGATCTCCAGCGCCTTATTCCTCGCCTGCTCATAGGAATCAAAAGGAACGTTGCCGTTGGGGTCCTTCCCGACTGTGATCTCCGGGATTCGTTTCGCCGCATCGTATTCCGGGGCCAGGCCCAGAGGATCGACCCAGATATGGGGATTTTGAACATAAGTTACCGGATTGAGTGCCGGTTCAAGCCCTAGCGGATCCGTACTGAAATATCGACCGGTAGCGGGATCGTAGTGCCGAAAGTAATTGTAGTGTAGGCCGGTCTCGGGGTCGTAGTATTGCCCCGGAAAGCGCAGGGGTGTGTAGGTGGTGCTGCCCGATGCCCAGGCTGTGGCGCCCCACAGCGTGCTCCGTGCGCGCCAGGCAATCTCGCCCTGCTCGTCAACGAGTTCAGTGGGCGTACCCACAAGGTCGGTGACGATGGCGAAGAAGCGTGAGTCGATCTCCGGCTGGCTCGAATCCGAGCCGATGATGCGCTCGGTTTGCGCGACGGGCTGCAGGCCCTGATGGTCCCAGGTAAGCGCAACGGGGTGGGCAAACTGCGCGTTCATGCTGGTCTCTTCGCACAGTGTTGTGCCGTCCCAGGTGAAGTCGACGCGTTCGGTGACGGTGCCATCCTCGTCGGCCATACGGACTTTCGCCGTGCGGCGGCCCAGCGGATCGTAGGTGTAGCACCACCGGGTGCCGTCCGGTGTGACCACCGAGGTCAGACGATCCTCTACGTCCCACTCGTAGCGCCATGTCTCCGGCTTACGAGAGAGCCGGGCCTTCTGCCGCAGAACGATGCGGCCCAGGGCATCATGTTCGTACCGGACATTCCCTGCGTGGGAGATGCGGGTGCCATCGTACGTCCGGCGGCCAGTGGCCTCACCGCCGAGGTGGGCTGTTGGCCAGGTTGCCGCGGTCTGGTTGCCCGTCGCGTCGTAGGCGTAAGTCTCCGTCCAGTTCGCCGCGTGCACGGCGGTTACCCTGCCTGGCGTTTCCACGTCGAAGTGACGCGGTCCGGTGAGCAGGTCGCCAACGGCGGCCAGAGCGCCGTCGGCGCGGTAGGTGTAGGTCCGGCGCTGGGCCACGCGGCCGCTTCGACCTGATACGCACTGGGCGGTCAAGCGCCCCAAGGGATCATAGGCGCGGGTGAGGGTGACCGACTCGCCCGCGCTGCAGGCCAGTTCGCGTCCTGCCTGGTCATAGCTGAAGTCCAGGCTTCGCCCCGACGTCATCAGTCGCGTGCGATGGCCTGCGGCGTCGTACGTCCAGTTGCTCTGGGCCCCGGTGGGCGTGGTCCGGCCTGTGCGGCGGCCCAACTCGTCGTAGGTGTAGGTCACCGTTCGGCCGTTGACCGTCTCCGAGAGCACACGTCCCAAGTCGTCGCGCACGAGGCAAAGGGTGGCGTCCGGGCCGACGGCGCCGACGAGTTGGCCCGCCGCGTCGTAGGCATATGTCGTGATCCGTCCGCCGGAGTTCTTGCGGGTCACCTGACCAAGCACGTCACGTTCGAGCCTGATGGTCTGGCCCAGAGCATCAGTACGGCTCATCAAGCGGCCGCCCCGGTCGTAGCCGTAACGGCGAGTACAGCCGTCGAAATCGGTTTCGCGAACCAGGTTGCCTGCCGCGTCGTAGTGATAGGACCATCTCAGTCCCTGCGGATTCGTGACTTCCCTCAGACGCAGCTCGCTGTCGTAGACGAACTCGTATCGGGCGCCGTCGGGTCCGATGCGCGCAGACAACAGGTCGAAGTATGTGTACTCGAAGCGTGATACGGCGCCCAAGGCATCGGTATGGCTCGTGCAGTTGCCGTCGCCGTCGTACTGCCACGACTCGGCAGTCCCGTCCGGGGCGACACGGCGCGTCGGCTTCCCTTCAGCGGTCCACTCCAACTGCGTCACATGGCCGAGCGGATCAACAAAGGCGACGAGCTGCCCGAACGTGTTCCGGTCATATCGGATCGTCGCACCGAGCGGGTCGGTGACGGATTCGGGGAGCCCCACAGGATTGCAGCGAATCTGCGTCGTGTGCCCGAGCGCGTCAACGAACGCGGTGATATGTCCGGCCGAGTTGTATGCGGCCCTGGTGACAGCTCCTGAGGGATCCGTGGCACGGACCAGATTGCCGCGTTCGTCGTACTCCCTTCGGTACACCGAGCCGTTCGTCTCGGTGATCGACGTCGGCAGTCCCAACTCGTTGTATTGAGCTCGAGTGGTTCGGCCGTCCGGGCGTATGACCATGGCCACGCGACCTTGCTCGTCGTAGCCGTACCGTGTCGTGCAGCCGAGTGGGTCGGTGGCGGCTACGAGTCGCGAGCTTTCGTCCCATTCCTGCGTCGTGACATTGCCCAGGGGGTCGGTCTCCCGGACCAGACGCAGGTGCTCGTTGTGTTCGTAAGTGCGGGTGTGGCCGAGGGAGTCGGTGACGTGGGTGGTGCTACTGGCGTCGTCGTAGGTCAGGGTGGAGGCCAGAGCGTTGCCGGTGCCACCGGTGGTGGTCACGCGGCCCCGGTCGTCGTACTCGTACCAGTAGAGGTTGGTGTTGCGGTCGGTCCAGGAGGTGATGCGGCCTTCGGTGTCGTAGGTGTACCGCATGGGCAGGCCGGAGGAGTTGAACTCCTGGGTCAGGTGGCCGTGTTCGTCGTAGCCGAAGGTGAGCAGGGTGGTACCGGGGCGGCTCGGGTGGGCCGGGTCCAGCAGGCGCAGGCCGGTGATGCGGGAGCGGGCCGGGTCGTGGTCCAGGGCGATGTGGTAGCCGCCCGAGTGCGTGACGGCAGTGGGGATGTCGCCCTCGGTGTAGACGATGGTGATGCGGTTGTTGTTGCGGTCGGTGATGTGCTGCAGCGGCAGGTCGACCGCTTCCTCGCCGGCCGCCGCGATGGGGGTGTGGAAGACGTAACTCAGGCCGCTGTCCGGGTCGGTGATGCGCACCGCGCCGTCGGTCTCGTCGTCCCAGGCCAGCATCAGCCGCGAGCCCGGCGTCACCGGGCGCACCGGATCGGTGGCCTCCGGGTCAAGGGGTGGGAAGCACAGGCGGGCGCCGTCCGCGGCCGCGAACACGAAGCCCTCGTCGTCGGCCTGGACGCGCTGGTCGAGGGTGGAGGCCCAGCTGGGGCCGAACCAGCCGCCCCACCGGTAGGAGGAGACGTGGGTGCGCTCCAGGATCAGCGGCAGCACGCCAGAGAGCCGGACGTCCACGAGGGGAAGCACCATGTCGCCGGTGGCCACGTCGATCGGGTCCCGGACGAACGTCTTGACCAGGTTGCGGATCGACGCGGGCAGCTTGTTGAAGCCCGGGTTCAGCCTCAGCCGCTCGAACGCCGCGCAGTCCAGCCCCATCGACTTGCTCAGCTTCGCCAGCGCCGCCGGACCCAGCGCCTTCAGCCCCTTGCCGAGCGCCTTGCCCAGCACCCCGAAGCCGACACCCAGCACCGCGCCCTCGGTGAGGATCCCGGCCAGCTTGCCCGGGTCCTTGAACGCCCCCGGATCCTTCAACAGGGTCTCGAAGGCGGAGAACGCCATGCCGCCCTTGGCCATCTTGGCCACCTCGGCGACCCCGCGGACCTCCTTGAGCGCCTGCAACGCCCGCTCGATGCCCCGGATGACCTCCATCACCCCGCGGATCACCGACCCGAGCGCGGTGCCCTCCTCCTCGATCCGCCCGACCAGCGCCACCACCTTCAGCGCCCGCTCGCCGGCCATCAGCGTGGAGGCCACCTCCGAGGCACCCGCGGTCAGGATCGACAGGGCCAGACCGGCGATCTCGAACTCGGCGATCTCCGCCAGCATCACCCCGATCTCGGACAGCAACTCGTGCGCCTTGTCCGCGAAGTCGTCCAGCGCCTTGGCGCCCTCGCGCAGCGCGTGGGCCATGTCCGTGGCCTGCTTGCGGGCCGTCCTGGCGCGCTTGGTGAACGCCTTGGCCGCCTTGCCCTGCCACTGCACACCGGCCAGCGACTTCCGGGCGGCCTCCGCCGCGTCGTCCAGACCGGTCGCCAGGTGCCGCCACTTCTTGGCGATCTCGCGGACCCCGTCCGGGTCCACCGCCGGATCGGTGATGCCCAAGAACTCCAGACCGCTGGCGACACTGTCGCCGAACATGTGGTTGAACTTGTTGACGTAGTGCAAAGGGTTGAGATCGACCATGACGCCGCCGCTCAGCCCTTCTTTTCCTGCGCCGCGGCCGCGATCAGCACATCCAGCAGATCGAACGCGGCGGAGACGTCACCCATCAGCTTCGCCTCCGCCTCCCACTCCTCCTCCAGGGCCTTGGTCAGCTTGACCAGGGTGGTCATGCCTTTCTCGATCTCACCCTTCGCGCCCAGCAGCGACCCCAACGCACCCAACGCCCCCAGGTCATGCGACTGCGCCCGGAACTCCTGCAACGGTTTCGCCGTGTGATGCCCCACCCCACGCAGCCCCGACGCCGCCTTGTGCATCGACGTCGCTTCCTTCTTCAGGTCCGACACGCCACTCAGCCCCCGTACTTCACCCTGTGCACATGCCAACCCCACGACACTAGGCAGAGCACGCATAACACAGGTAATGGGGACGCCAAGGGAGGGCAAATGTCGCTGCTCCTGAACCCCGTCAGGCTGGAGACCTAGCCACGCCCCAAGAAGATCGGGTTGGTGAACGCCGCCAGTGCCCCCGGTAGCGGTCCCGCCGCTGTCTCGTGTCTCAACTCCGCGCGTACGTAGGCCGCGTACGACGGAGTCGTCTGCCACTCCACCGTGCCCGAGCCCCCGACCGGTAGGGGATCGGAGGTGAGCAGGACGCCCTGGTCGGTGACGAGGCGGATGGTGCAGCGGGGGGCGCCGGTGGCTTCCACGCGGACCGTGACGGGGGTGTCGGGGGCGACCTCCAGGCGTTCGCCGATGCCCGCGTGCTGCCCCCTTCCGCCGGTCGCGGTGAAGGTGAGCGAGACGTTCTTGGACTCGGCGACGTAGGAGCGGCCCGCGCGGATGCCGTCCTGGATGGCCTCGCGGGTCAGGTCCTCGGCGAGGACGACGGTCTGCGGCAGCCCGACCGCGTCCGGGTCCCGGTGCGCGTCGCTGTTGCCCATGGCGGGCAGCCACTCCTCGCGCCCCTCGCGCACGGTCGCGACCAGCAGGTTGTCCCACTCCGCGAGTGTCACCTCGTCGTCGGGCGTGTACGGGCCGTTCCACACCTCCACCGCGTCCGCCTCGCCGAACCCGAACTTCCATCCACAGCCGATGCAGGTGGCGTGCGGGTGGGCGGGGACGACCAGGCCGCCGGCCCGGCGGATCTGGCGGGCGTACTTGGCCCAGCGGTTGTCGCGGGCCCGGTAGCGCCAGTCGACGAAGGTGCCGGGCTCGGTGCCGAGCGCGACGACATGGCCGTTGCGGGTGGTGATCTCCTCGCCCAGCATGATCAGCAGGTCGTCGCCCGCCTCGGAGGCCCAGTGCGCATGGGCCGAATGCGTGTTGTGGTCCGAGGAGTTGATGAAGTCAAGCCCGGCGGCCCGGGCGAGCGCGGCGATCTCCGCCGGGGTGCGGCGCCCGTCGGAGTACCAGGAGTGCAGATGGCAGTCGCCGCGGTACCAGGCGCGACCCCGCCCCTTGGCCCGCTCCGGCGGGTAGACGGGCGCCGGCGTCCTGCCGGGCTCCCCGTACGTCAGCGTGACGGTGAGCTCGTACGACAGCCCCTGCGGGGCGACCGTGTACGGCCCCAGCGCCACGTACCAGGTGCCCTCCCGCACCGGCCCGGGCACATAGCCCGGCGTCGCGTCGTCCGCGCGGATGAAGAACTCCGAGCGCGCGCCGCCCGACCAGCCGCGAAAGCCCCGGCCGCCGAGATCGGTGCCGCGCTCGTCGAAGATGCCGATGTCGAGGGCGTTGCCCTGGGTGCCGGCCGGGACGGACGGCTTGTCGTAGGTGTAGGCGACCTTGATCTCCCGTACGCCGGAGGGGACTTCGACGGGTACGTACACGAAGTCCGGCGAACCGGTGGGCAGGGTGCCGCGAATCGTCCTGGTCTGCTGGTCCTGGCCGTCGGCCGCCGCGAAGCTCACGCTTCCCAACGTAAGCGCGGCGGCCGCGCCCGTCACGAACAGAGCGCGTCGTCCGATGCCATGGGCGTCCTCACACATGCGAGCCACCTTTGTGTCCGGGTGTGAACTTCCGTGAAAGGGGAGGGAATCGGGGCCCGACGATATGGCATGTACATGGATGCGGGTCCAGGGGCGCGACGGTTCTTCCGGTGTGATCGGTCGCTGTGATCGGCGCTGTGATCGGTCGCTGTGATCCGTGAAAACGAGGCCGACTGGTCGGTATGGACATTTGAGGGGGTGCCGGGTAGAGAAGGGCCATGCGTATCGCTGTCACGATCTTCCTCACTGACGAGACCGTCGCCCCCGTCCGACTCGCCCGTGAGCTGGAACAGCGCGGCTTCGCGGGCCTGTATCTGCCCGAGCACACCCACATCCCGGTGGAGCGCGCGACGCCGTACCCGGCGGGCGGCGAGCTGCCGCCCGAGTACGGCCGCACCCTCGACCCCTTCGTCGCGCTCGGCCAGGCCGCCGCGGTCACCGAGCGGCTCGGCCTCGGTACCGGCATCACGCTGGTCGCCCAGCACGACCCGATCGCCCTCGCCAAGCAGATCGCGACCCTCGACCACCTCTCCGGCGGCCGCTTCACGCTCGGCCTCGGCTTCGGCTGGAACGTCGAGGAGGCCGCCGACCACGGCGTCGAGTGGCGTACCCGGCGCGACCTGGTCAAGGACCGCATGGCGCTGATGCGCGCCCTGTGGTCGGAGGAACCGACCGCCTACGAGGGCGAGTTCGGCAGTGTGCGGGCCTCCCACGCCCACCCCAAACCGGCCCAGAAGCCGCGCGGCCCGGTCACCGGCCCGCGCACCCTCGTCGGCGGGGCGGCAGGCCCCAAGCTCTTCTCCCACATCTGCGCCTACGCCGACGGCTGGATGCCGATCGGCGGGCGCGGCCTCACCGAGTCGCTGCCGGTGCTGCGGGCGAACTGGGCGGACGCGGGCCGCGACCCCGATGCCCTCCAGATCGTCCCGTACGCCGTCTACCCCAGCTCCGGCAAGCTCGCGCACTACGCGGACCTGGGCATCGAGGAGGTCGTGGTCCAGCTGCCGCCGGCCGGGGAGGCGGAGGTCCTCCGGGTGCTTCAGGGGTACGAGGCCTTCCTGGGCTGACCTCTCGGCGCCTTCCCGGGCTGACCTCTCGGCCCTGATCAGCTCGACCGTATGCTCGAAGGATGACGACTTCCGTGAGCTCCGGAACCGGCTCTTCCGACCGCCCCGGCGGCACCGGCCCGACCGGGAACTCCATGCGTCGTGCGCTCAAACGCGCCCGGGACGGTGTGGCGCTCGACGTCGCCGAGGCGGCTGTTCTGCTCCAGGCGCGCGGCGCGGACCTGACCGACCTCGCCGCGTCCGCCGCCCGGGTCCGTGACGCGGGCCTCGAGGCGGCGGGCCGGCCCGGTGTCATCACGTACTCCAAGAGCGTCTTCATCCCCCTGACCCGGCTGTGCCGAGACAAGTGCCACTACTGCACCTTCGTCACCGTGCCCGGCAAGCTGCGCCGGGCCGGGCACGGGATGTTCATGTCGCCGGACGAGGTCCTCGACATCGCCCGCAAGGGCGCCGCGCTGGGCTGCAAGGAAGCCCTGATCACCCTCGGCGACAAGCCCGAGGAGCGGTGGCCCGAGGCCCGCGAGTGGCTCGACGCGCACGGCTACGACGACACCATCGCCTACGTCCGCGCCATCTCGATCCGCATCCTGGAGGAGACCGGGCTGCTGCCCCACCTCAACCCGGGCGTCATGTCCTGGACGGACTTCCAGCGGCTCAAGCCCGTCGCCCCGAGCATGGGCATGATGCTGGAGACGACCGCGACCCGCCTGTGGTCCGAGCCCGGCGGCCCGCACTACGGCTCACCGGACAAGGAACCGGCCGTACGGCTGCGGGTGCTGGAGGACGCCGGCCGCTCCTCGGTCCCCTTCACCTCCGGCATCCTCATCGGCATCGGCGAGACGTACGAGGAGCGGGCGGAGTCGCTGTTCGCGCTGCGGAAGATCTCGCGGGCGTACCACGGCATCCAGGAGCTGATCATCCAGAACTTCCGCGCCAAGCCGGACACCGCGATGCGCGGCATGCCGGACGCGGAACTGGACGAGCTGGTGGCGACGGTCGCCGTCGCCCGGCACATCATGGGGCCGTCCGCCTGCCTCCAGGCCCCGCCGAACCTCGTCGACGCCGAGTACGAGCGGCTGATCGGCGCCGGCATCGACGACTGGGGCGGGGTGTCCCCGCTGACCATCGACCACGTCAACCCCGAACGCCCCTGGCCGCAGATCGAGGAGCTCACCGAGCGCTCCGCGGCGGCCGGCTTCGAGCTACGTGAACGCCTGTGCGTCTACCCGGAGTTCGTGACCCGCGGCGAGCCCTGGCTGGACCCGCGGCTGCGCCCGCACGTCGGCGCCCTGGCCGATCCGGAGACGGGCCTCGCCCGCCCGGACGCGGTCGTCGAGGGCCACCCCTGGCAGGAACCGGAGGAGGTCTTCGTCCCCTCCGGCCGTACCGACCTGCACACGGCCATCGACACCGAGGGCCGCACCTCCGACCGCCGCGACGACTTCGACGAGGTCTACGGCGACTGGGCCGAACTGCGCGCGGCGGCCGCCCCCGGGATGGTGCCGCAGCGCATCGACACGGACGTACGGGCGGCGCTGGCGACGGCGGCCGACGACCCGACCCGCCTCACCGACGACGAGGCCCTCGCCCTGCTGCACGCGGACGGCCCGGCCCTGGACGCGCTCACCCGCATCGCGGACGACGTGCGCAAGTCGGCCGTCGGCGACGACGTGACGTACATCGTCACCCGCAACATCAACTTCACCAACGTCTGCTACACCGGCTGCCGCTTCTGCGCCTTTGCCCAGCGCCGCACCGACGCCGACGCCTACACCCTTTCCCTGGAGCAGGTCGCCGACCGCGCCCAGCAGGCCTGGGACGTGGGCGCGGTGGAGGTGTGCATGCAGGGCGGCATCCACCCCGACCTGCCCGGCACGGCGTACTTCGACATCGCGAAGGCGGTCAAGGAGCGCGTGCCCGGCATGCATGTGCACGCCTTCTCCCCGATGGAGGTCGTCAACGGCGCGACCCGCACCGGCATGTCGATCCGCGAGTGGCTGAGCGCCGCCAAGGAGGCGGGCCTCGACACCATCCCGGGTACGGCGGCCGAGATCCTCGACGACGAGGTCCGCTGGATCCTGACCAAGGGCAAACTGCCCACCGCCACCTGGATCGAGGTGGTCACGACGGCCCACGAGCTGGGCATCCGCTCGTCCTCGACGATGATGTACGGCCATGTCGACCAGCCCCGGCACTGGCTCGGCCATCTGCGCACCCTGGCCGGCATCCAGCAACGCACCGGCGGCTTCACCGAGTTCGTGACCCTGCCCTTCATCCACACCAACGCCCCGGTCTACCTGGCGGGCATCGCCCGCCCCGGCCCCACCATGCGCGACAACCGCGCCGTGACGGCGATGGCCCGCCTGCTGCTGCACCCGCACATCCCCAACATCCAGACCAGCTGGGTCAAGCTCGGCACCGAGGGCGCGGCCGAGATGCTCCGCTCCGGCGCCAACGACCTGGGCGGCACCCTCATGGAGGAGACCATCTCCCGCATGGCGGGCTCCTCCTACGGCTCCTACAAGTCCGTCAAGGACCTGATCGCCGTCGCGGAGGCCGCCGGACGCCCCGCGAAACCGCGCACCACCCTCTACGGCGACGTACCCGAGGAACGGCAGCGGGCGGCGGCGGCATCCGATGGGCACCTCCCCGAGCTGCTGCCCGTACTGGACTGAGGAGCGGAAGCATCACAGTACGATGATCGGACCCCTGTTCCGACGGGTCCGGGGGGATCGAGGGGCCCGAGGGTCCTGTGACCGAGGAGATGCGAGCCGTGCCAGCCTCGAAGGTCTGGGTGACCGGCCTGACGGTGGGAGCGATAGCCGCTGTCACCGTCCTGGCCGTGCAGGCCGACAAGGGACCGAAGCCGCACGCGGTCGCGGCCCGGCCGAGCGCGTCGGCGTCGGCGCATCCCAAGCCCACCGCGTCCAAGCCGCCGGCCGCGGTGCCGGACGGCTCGGGGACGGGGCGCCGCATCGTCTACTCGCTCGGGCAGAAGACGGTCTGGCTGGTCGACGCGAGCGACGCGGCCCGGCGCACCTTCGCCGTCTGGCCCGGGACGGTCGCCCCGGACCCGGGCACCTACACCGTCGGCACCCGCACCGAGGGCCCGATCACCGGCTCCGACGGCGTGCAGATCGAGCACATCGTGTACTTCTCGGTGAAGTCCGGCTCCAACATCGCCTTCTCCAACGCGCTCGACGGCTCCTCGCCGCCGCCCGCCTCCGGAACCCCGACGGGCGGTATCCGGATGCGGACGGCGGACGGGACGGCGATGTGGGCGTTCGGGACGGCCGGGACGAAGGTCACGGTCGTGAAGTAGGCGGGACCTGAAGCAAGCCGGACGCGAAAAGGCCGGACTGCCGGTCAGTCCTCGCTCCCGCGGCCGGTCAGCTGCACGACGATCAGCACGACCCCGCTGAGCACGAACACCCGCAGCGCGGCGTCGAGTCCGTTCCAGGTCTTCGACTGCCACATGGAGAACCACTCGCCGCCGACCGCGATGAACCCGGCGCCGAACAGCAGCAGAAGCATCAGCAGGCCGTACGTGGAGACGGCGCGGGCGCGGGCGTTCTCGCGCCGGGCCCAGAGCCAGGTCCCGTAGACCAGGACCAGCGCGGCGACGGTCTCCCAGACGATGATGGCGACGTAAGCGGTGTTCTGCAGGCCCTTGTTGGTGATGGCTCTCCACATCAGGTCGTCGTCCTTGAACGTGGTGTCCATGGCCAGGACGTGCTGCACGAACGCCTGATTCGTGCCGAAGTCGGTGATGTTGCCGAAGGCGACGAGAGCGATGTAGAGGGCGACCGTCGCCGTGAGCAGCGCGGCCGTGACGGTCAGGGGGTTTCGGGGGGTGGTGGTCATGACAGCCATTCTCCCTGTGGCGATCAGTGGGCCCGCCACGAGGTGAGCCAGAATGGGGGGTCAGGGTTCGCGGGCGAGAGGACGTACCGGTGGCGCAGTCGGATCCGTCGCTGCAGGAGCTGAACCGGCAGAGCGTGCGGGCCGGTTTCGTGGGCCGGGAGTCCGAACGGGCCCTGTTCGCGCAGAACTTCGACATCCCGCCCACGGACGCACGCCACCACTTCCGCTTCCATGTGCACGGCCCGGCAGGCGTCGGCAAGACCTCGCTGATCCGGGAATGGCACCATCTCGCGCGCGAGCGCGGCGCGCTGACCGTGTACGTCGGCGATGGCGCGGGCAGCGTTCCCGAGGCCCTAGACGTGATCTGCCGTCAGTTCGCGGACCAGGGGCGCCGGTTGAAGGCGCTGGAGCGCAGGCTTGCCACCTACCGCGACCGGCGGCGCGAGGCCGAGGCGGCCGCTGCCGCCGCGTCGTCCCCCGAACCACCGACGGCGTCGGCCGGCAGCACGGCAGCCGTACAGATGGGTATCGGGCTGGTCGACGCCACCGTCCCGTTCGCCGGTGTGGTCACCCGAGGCATCCCCGCGGACCGGCTCGCCCAGGGCGCGGACCGCCTGTGGGCCGGCCTCGGCGCCCGCTTCCGCAACGAGGAGGACCGGGACCTGGTCCTGACCCCGGAGAAGGTGCTCACCCCGCTGCTGCTGCGCGAACTGCGGGACGCCGCCTCGGGGGGCCGGTGGGTCGTCCTGTTCTTCGACACGTACGAGCGGACCGGACCGTATCTCGAACCGTGGCTGCACGAGATGCTCACGGGCGACGAGGAGGAGCGCCGGCTGCCCGCCACGCTCGTCGTGGTCACCGCCGGGCAGCGCGCCCGTGACATCGGCCGCGGCGGCCTGTACTCCGTCGCGGACGTACCGCTGGAGCCGTTCACCGACGCGGAGGCACGGCAGTTGCTCGCCACACGCGGCGTGGTGGCCGAGCCGGTCGTCGAGGCGGTGCTGCGGATCACCGGCGGCCTGCCGGTCCTCGTGTCGACGCTCGCGACGAACGCCCCGGTCGGCCCGGAGGGCGTACGCGATCCGAGCACCGCCGCCGTGAAGCGCTTCCTGGACGGGGAGCCGAAGGCCCGCCGGGACGTCGCCACGCTGTGCGCCCTGCCGCGGTGGCTGGACGCCGACGTCTTCCGGGTCCTGGTCGACCGCCCGGACGAGGAACGGGACGAGCTGTACGAGTGGGTGACGTCGCTGCCGTTCGTCGACGCGGGCGGTGAGCGCACGCAGTACCACGACGTCGTACGGGCGCAGATGCTGCGTCTTGAGCGGCGCGAGCATCCGCGGACCTGGGCGCCGCGGCACCGGAAGCTGGCGGAGGCCTACGGGGAGTGGCGCGCGGACTGCGAGGCGAGCTGGGGAAACGGCAGCCTGTGGAAGGACGAGGAGTGGCGGGCGCTGCTCCTGGAGGAGACCTACCACCAGCTCTGTGCCCGCCCGCCCGCGGCGCTCGCCGACGCCCTGGGCAGGTTCGTCGAGGCCTGTTACAACGCGGACGAGGTCACGGGGCGTCGCTGGGCGCGCATGCTGGAGGACGCGGGCAAGGCCACGGACCACCCGGTCCTGCTCGACTGGGGCCGGGACCTGGGCGAGGCGCTCACGGACGAGGAGTTGGGCCTGACCAGGGCGGCGGATCTGCTCCTGGCCCGCCCGGGACTCGACGCCGAGGGCCGCGCGCTGGCCCATGTGCTGCGGGCCAGGGAACTGCGCGTCCGCCGCGAGTACGCACGGGCCCTGACGGACCTGGATCACGCGATCGAGCTCGATCCGGAGCAGCATGTGGCCCACTACTGCCGTGGTCTCACGCTCCGGCTGATGGAGGAGCTCCCGGCGGCGCTGGCGGCCCTCGACCGGGCGGCCGAACTGTCCCCCGGCACCAGGTGGATCCTCACCGAACGCGGGGAGACCCACCGGATGGCGGGCCGTTTCGAGGAGGCCGTGGCCGACTTCGACCGGGCCCTCGCCCTCGATCCGACCGACACGGCCGCGCTGACCGGGCGGGCCGTCTCCCGGCACGGCCTCGGACAGTACGACGCCGCGCTGGCCGACTTCAACCGCTCGCTGAGCATCGCCAACGACCTGTGGGCGCTGGTGCGCAGGGCCCGTCTGCACGGCAGCAGGGGAGAGCCGGAGCAGGAGTTCGCCGACTTCGACCTGGCGGTCTCCCGCGCTCCCGACGTGGCCTGGATCGCGTCGGAACGCGGCGACGCCTACCGTCGCGCGGGCCGCCTGGAGGACGCCGTCGCCGAGCTGACCCGGGCCGTCTCCCTCCGGCCCGACTACCCGTCGGCGCTCGCGAGCCGGGGAGAGGCCCTGCTCGCGCTCGGCCGGAGCGAGGAGGCGCTGGCCGACCTCGACCGTGCCTTCGAGCTGAAGCGCGACTACTCCTGGGCCCTGTGGGTGCGCGCCGAGGCCCGCGACCGGCTGGGCGACCGGGCGGGCATGTACGAGGACCTGCGACGGGCCGTCGAACTCGACCCCGGGGTCGACGCCTTCAGCCACCAGCTGGGGGAGCAGTACCGACGCGACGGCCGTTACGAGGAGGCCGTCGCCCTCTTCCACCGGGTCCTGGAACTGAGCCCCGACTACGACCCCACACTGGCCAGTCTCGGAGCGGTGCACCGCGCGCAGAAGAACCACGAGGAGGCGCTGCGCTGTCTCGACCGGGCCCTGGAGCTGGATCCCGAGGACGGGTGGGCGCACGGCCAGCGGGCACGGGTCCTCGTCGCGACGGGGCACGTCGACCGGGCGCTGGCCGACCTCGACCGGTGCGTCGCCCTCGGCACGGAGGCGGACTGGGCCCGCCGCAGGGCCGTCGACGTGCTGCAGCTGGCCGGCCGCTGGGACGAGGCGGACGCCCGGCTCGCCGACGCGGAACGGGCGGCGGGGCCCGGCCCCGAACTGGACGAGTGCCGCATCGAGACGCACCGCCACCACGGACGATGGGCCGAGGCCCGGCGGACGGCCGAGGCACTGCGCACGGCCGAACCGATCGCCGGCACCTTCCACCTCGCGATGGTCGTCAGCCGCTCCGAGGGACTGCACACCGCCGAGCCCCTGTGGCGGGAGCTGACCCGGCTCCTGGACGAGGGCGAGGACCCCGACGAGCTGGAGCGCGCGCAGGGGCGGTGCTTCGCCGGGTGCGCCCTCGCCGACTGGGCGGAGGCCGACCGGGGCCTCGCGGACTTCCTGGCCGCCGGCAGCGACTGGGACGACCTCGCCTACCTCACCGGCATCCTCACCGAACTGCAGCAGAGCCCCGACGCCGACCGGGAGCGCATCGGCCACTACCTGACAGTGGTCACCGAACAGTGATCACCGACGCCGACACCTGACCGCCACGGATCATTCGGCCAACATTTCGCATATCACTCTGCCCTCTCAACCCACCGTTCCCGTTCGATTACAGTGCTGAGCTGTCATGCGTCGGGAGGTGCCGGAGGGGAGGTCTTGGTGGACGTGACGACCGGGGCCGTCTGGGGCCGTGTCGAGCAGCAGGACTTCCGGAGCCGGGTGCGCGGCACCCTGCTGGGATCCGCCCTCGGGGACGCGCTGGGAGCGCCCGTCGACGGGCTGCTCTTCGACGAGATCCGGGAGACGTACGGCGCCGAGGGCGTCGTCGATCTCGCCTTCGCCTACGGCAGACGCGGTGCTGTGACCCATCTCACGCAGCTCACCCTGTTCAGCGTGGACGGGCTGATACGGGCCCAGGTCCGCCGCGACACCGGCGCCTGGCATCCGCCGACCGATCTGCACCGGGCGTATCTGCGCTGGGCGGCCACCCAGCGCGACTGGGGGCCCGACGAGCGCCGCAAGGACGACGGCTGGCTGGCGCGCGAGGAGTGGCTCTACGCTCGCCGGGACCCCGCCCGCTCCCTGCTTATCGGGTTCGGCGACGAGACCATGGGCACGCTGGACGTGCCCAAGAACCCCGGCGAGGTCGGGCCCGAGGCGGTCGCCCGTTCCGCGCCCTTCGGACTGCTGGTCGGCTGGGAGCCGCAGCTGGTGGTGCAGCTCGCGGTGGAGTGCGCGGCGCAGACCCACGGGCACCCCATGGGCTATCTCTCGGCGGGGGCGTACGCCGTGATCGTGCACGCTCTGGCCCGCGGCGAGAGTCTCGACGGGGCCGTGCAGCGGGCGCTCGCGCTGCTCGCCGCACGGCCCGGGCACCAGTCGGTCGGGGCCGCGCTGCAGCACGCGCTCGGCGCGGTCCGCCAGGGCATGCCCACACCGGCCCGGGTGGCCGAACTGGCGGGGGACGGCACGGCGGAGGGCGTGCTGGCCGCCGCCGTGTACTGCGCGCTGGTGGGTGAGGACGTCCGCCACGGCCTGTGCCTCGCCGTCAACCACGACGGCCCCTCCGGCGCGACGGCCTGCCTGACCGGCGGCCTCCTCGGCGCCCTGCACGGCGAGACGGCCCTCCCCCCGGCCTGGCTGGCCGAACTGGAAGGCCGCCCCACCCTCCTCGAACTGGCCGACGACTTCGCCATGGAAATGACCCAGGGCCCGGCCCTCCACGGCCCCGCAGGCTCGGCCCCGGGCTGGCTGGCCCGCTATCCCCGCGCCTGACCACGGCCCTACGACGCCCGGCGCACAGGCCCTACTACGCCTTGAACGCGAAACCTACGGCGCCCTGCGCGCAGCCTCCTCGGCGACCTGCTCCAGCCGGTCCCGGTACCGCTTCCACCACTCCGCGTCGTCCGACGGCAGGTTGGGGCTGTTCTCGCGCCAGCCCGCCGCGCCGTCGATCGTCTCGCGCAGGATGTCGGCGTGTCCTGCGTGGCGGTGCGTGTCGGCGATGACGCGGACCAGGGCGTGGTGCAGCGTCACTTCGCTCTGCTCGTCCGGCCACCACGGCACCTTGCCGACCGTGTCCAGCGGCAGTGCCTCGACGGTCGCGTCCGCGTGGGCCCACGCCCTGCGGTAGCGGTCGGCGACGTGCTCGCGCGACTCGTCGGCGGTGGCCCACATGTCCGCGTTCGGGTCGTCGGCGTGGGCCTCCTCGGCCCAGGGGCTCGGCTCGCCGGAGGGGCGGCCGAACGTGTCGCCCAGGTAGCCCAGTTCGACGAAGGTCACATGCTTGACCAGGCCCAGCAGATTGGTGCCGGTCGGCGTCAGCGGGCGGCGGATGTCGTACTCCGGCAGGCCTTCGAGCTTCCACAGCAGGGCGTCGCGGGCGTCCTGCAGATAGCGGAGGAGGTCGGCCTTGGGGTCGGTCGGTGTCATGCGGCCAGTCTGCACGTCTGCACGCAGAAGGGCCCGGACCGCATGTCACGGCCCGGGCCCTCACGCATTGCTGACGGGACGTCAGTCCTTCACCGCCGTACGCCCGGTGACATCCTCCACCTCGCCCGCCGGCGCCGGAACGGCCACCGCCGCGCTGTCGTCGTCGGTGTTGATCTTCTCGATGACCACCAGCCGGTCGGGGGTGTCCTCCGGCTTCAGGTAGCCGACGAGGATGTACAGCACCAGGGAGACGGCCAGCGGGATCGACACCTGGTACTGGAGCGGGACGCCCCCGTCGACGTTCCAGCTGATCGGGTAGTTGACCAGCCAGAAGGCCAGCAGCCCCATCGCCCAGCTGACGAGCGCCGCCGTCGGGCCGGAGCGCCGGAACGGCCGCAGCAGACCCAGCATCATCGGGATGGCGATCGGACCCATCAGGCCGGCGACCCACTTGATGACGACGGTGATGATGTCCTTGAACGTCGGCGAGTTGACCTGCGTCGCCACCGCCATCGACAGACCGAGGAACACCACCGTGGTCACCCGCGCCGCGATCAGACCGGAACGCTCGTTCCAGGCCCGCGCCGCGCGCGACACCACCGGCGCCACGTCACGGGTGAACACCGCCGCGATCGCGTTGGCGTCGGAGGAGCACATGGCCATGGTGTGGGAGAAGAAGCCGACGATCACCAGGCCCAACAGGCCGTGCGGCAGCAGCTGTTCGGTCATCAGGCCGTAGGAGTCGGAGCCGTCCGGCTTCTGGGCGTGCACCAGCAGCGGCGACATCCACATCGGGAAGAAGAGGACGACCGGCCAGACCAGCCACAGCACCGCCGACAGCCGCGCCGACCGCTCGGCCTCACGGGCGCTGCCCGTCGCCATGTAGCGCTGGGCCTGGTTGAGCATGCCGCCGTTGTACTCGAAGAGCTTGATGAAGAGGAACGCCAGCAGGAAGACCGTGCCGTAGGGGCCCACCAGCGGCTTGTCGTGGCCGTGCAGGGCCGGCTGGTCGAAGGCGTCGAAGAGGCCGATGCCCTTGTCGTTCAGCTTCAGCACCACCGCGACGAACATCGAGATGCCCGCCAGCAACTGGATGATGAACTGTCCCAGTTCGGTCAGCGCGTCCGCCCACAGGCCGCCGATCGTGCAGTAGATGGCGGTGATCGCGCCGGTGATCAGGATGCCCTGGTTGAGCGTGACGCCGGTGAAGACCGACAGCAGCGTCGCGATCGCGGCCCACTTCGCGGCGACGTCCACGATCTTCAGCAGCATGCCCGACCAGACCAGCGCCTGCTGGGTCTTGAGGTCGTAGCGGTTCTTCAGGTACTCCAGCGGCGAGGCCACATGGAGCCGTGAGCGCAGCCGGTTGATGCGTGGCGCGAACAGTTTCGAGCCGATGGCGATGCCCAGCGCGATCGGGAACGACCAGGTGACGAAGGACGTCACGCCGTAGGTGTAGGCGATGCCCGCGTAACCCGTGAACAGGACCGCGCTGTAGCCCGACATGTGGTGCGAGATGCCGGACAGCCACCACGGCATCTTCCCGCCGGCCGTGAAGAAGTCGCTGACATTGCCCACTTGCTTGTGGGACCAGATGCCGATGGCCACCATCACGCCGAAGTAGCCGATGAGCACGGCCCAGTCGAGACTGTTCATGAGCCCCCTTCCAGGGTCCGCCTTGTGAACCGCGCTCAGTTGGTTGGCACTTCGCCTGAGCGGGGTAGGGGCGAGGCAAGCCGGGAGAGGCCGCGAAGTGCCCGCTCATCGTGGGTGCGGTTGCGCGGACACGACAAGCGGACGTAGGGTCAAGAGCAAGTAAAGATGTTCGTCTTGCTGACCTCTGTTCACTCACATGAACAAATGGTGATGGTGCAGGTGACCCGTCAGCGCATCAGCTCCCCGGCGTTGACCAGCAGCGACTGCCCCGTGATGGCCCGCGCGCGGTCCGAGGCCAGGAACACCGCGGCGTCCGCCACATCCCCGTCGGTCGCCAGGTCCGGCAGCGCCATCCGGCCGGTGAGGCGCCCCAGCACCTCGGGCTCGGGCACGCCCTCCGTGTGGGCCGTGAACTGCACGTACGCCTTGACCGGCGGGCCCCACATCCAGCCCGGCAGCACGGTGTTGACCCGGATGCGGTGCGGGCCGAGCTCCCGGGCGAGGGAGTACATCGCACTGGTCAGCGCGCCCTTCGAGGCCGCGTACGCCGCCTGCCGGACCTGGCTGGGAGCCGCGACCGACGACTGCGTCCCGATGAACACCACCGCGCCCCCGTGCGCCTTGAGCGCCGGCAGACAGGCCCGGGTCATCCGCAGCGAACCCAGCAGGTTCACGTCGATCACCGACTGCCAGGTGGCGAAGTCCGCATCCTCCAGGCCGCCGAAGTAGCTGTCCCAGGCGGCCACATGGACGACCGCGTCGATCCGCCCGAACCGCTCCCGCGTGAGTTCCGCGAGCTGTTCGCACTGTGCCTCGTCCGTGATGTCGGTCGGCCGGTACGCCGTGTGCGTGCCGTCCGGATCGATCTCGGCGGCGCTCTTGGCGAGGTTGGCCGCGGTGCGCGCCCCGAGCACCGCGTTCCCGCCGTCGCGCACGACGGCCGCCGCGACCTGATGCCCGAGCCCCGCGCCGACCCCCGACACGACGACCGTCTTGCCCGCAAGCAGTGACATGACCGACCTCCGCACTGACCCTGGCGCATTTTCTGACGGAGCGTCAGAGTATGGGCGAGCGGCCGACGAAGGAAGGGATACGCCCATGTCCGAGGAGAGCGGCACCCGCAGCGAGACGTATGCGGAACTGGCCGCGGTGGGGCCCTACGGGATCCACCCGGGCCACGCCCTGATCACCATGGTCGAGCCCCACCCCGGCCATGAGTACGCCTACAACCGCTGGTACGAGGACGACCACTACTACGCCGGCGCGATGGCCATGCCCTGGATGTACGCCGGACGCCGCTGGGTGGCGACCCGCGACCTCCAACTCCTGCGCTACCCCGAGAAGTCGGCGATCGCCCAGCCGGTCACCGCGGGCTGCTACCTCTCGACGTACTGGATCACCGACGGCCGCTACGACGACCACATGAAGTGGACCGTCGCCATCAACAAGCGCCTCAACCGCGACGCCCGGGTCTACCAGGACCGTACGCATGTCTTCACCGCGTTCCAGGACCACGAGGCGACGGTCTACCGGGACGGGGCCGCGGGGCCCCGCGACTTCCACGCCCTCGACCATCCCTACGCGGGGCTGGTCGTCGAGGTGATCCACGCGGAATCGGCCGAGCAGCGCCGGGAGTTGCTGGCATGGCTGCGCGCACGGCATCTGCCGAAGCGGGTGGCGGGCTCCCCGGCCGCGATGGTGACCGTCTTCCGGCCCACTCCGCTGCCCGGCGACCGCATGACCTACGTCAAGCAGGTCGAGGGCGTCGACACCAGGCTGACCCTGCTGTGGTTTCTGCAGGCGGACCCGCGGGAGTGCTGGGAGGGGTACTTCGCGGATCTGGGCGCGCCCGTTCAGGAGGCCGGGCTGGGGAGGGTGGAACTGGTGGCGCCGTTCGTCCCGACCGTGCCCGGGACGGACAAGTACGTCGACCGGTTGAGGTGAAGGAAACCGGCCTGCTGCGGCCGGGCACAAGCCGAGCCCCCTCGGCAAGGACGGCGAACTGGACGAGAGGGCTCTTCATGTGGTGCTTGTGAAGCGGTGGTGCTTGTGCAGTTGTGGAAATCGAATGCGAGGATCAGGAAGATCCTCCCCTTACGCCTTGATCGAACCGACGAAGGCGTTCCACGCGTCGGCCGGGAAGGCCAGTACGGGCCCCTCGGGAACCTTGGAGTCCCGGACGGCCATGGCCGCGCGGATCGGTGACTTGATCTCGACACACGCGCCGTTGCCCGTGGAGTACGAGGACTTGGTCCACGTACGCGTGGCGCCCTGACGAATTGCCATTTTTGCTCCGAATTGCCAGTTGTTGAGTTGCTGTCACCGCACACCGGATCCGGCTCCGGACCCACAGCACGGTTTGCGCCAACCTCTGGTGTGTGGTGGCGTGATCGACGCTACTCGCCAACCCCGGCGTACGAAGTGACCATTCACTCGACCGGGTGGCATATTCCAGATGAGTCTTCCAGTAATGCCCAAAGAAGGTGTACTGTGCGTCGCTTCAGCGGGCGTACTCCTTCGCGATGTCCGCGATGAACTGCCGTGACTGGTCCGGATTCAGGGCCTGGGCGCGCAGATGCTCGTACATCACGCTGTACTTCTGCACGTCGTTGGCCTTCTCCAGATACAGGTCGCTCGTGACGCCCTCGATGTAGACGACGCTGGAGTCGGCCGCGTCCGGGAACTCCAGGATCGCGTACTGGCCGTTGAGGCCGGGATGCGCCCCCATCTCGAAGGGGATGACCTGCACGGTGACGTGCGGCAGCTGCGACTGCTCGACGAGCTGCTCCAACTGGTCGCGCATCAGGGAGCGGTTGCCCACCACGCGGCGCAGGGCCGCCTCGTCCATCACCGTCCACAGCCGCAGCGGGTTGTCCGGGGCGGTGATTCGTTCCTGCCGGCGCAGGCGCACCTGGACGCGCTTCTCGACGTCGGTCGCCGCGGTCTCGGGGAGCGCCCCCGTGATCAGGGCCTCCGCGTACTGCCTGGTCTGCAGCAGACCGGGCACCACCTGGGGGTCGTAGACACGCAGGCTCGCCGCGTCCGTCTCCAGGCCGATGTACACGCTGTAGGGGATGTCGCCGAAGGAGTGCCACCAGCCCTGCTGGCGCGAGTCCTTGGCCATCTGCATCAGCGAGTCGACGATGCGGTGGTCCTCCACCTCGTAGACACCGCACAGATCGCGTACGTCGCGCTGGCTGATGCTGCGCCGGCCGTTCTCCAGCCGGCTGATCTTCGACTGCGACACCAGCAGCCGCTCCGCCACTTCCTCGGCCGTCATGCCCTTGAGCTCACGGAGCCGGCGCAGCTCCTGGCCCAGCCGGCGTCGCCTGACGGTGGGATTGACATTGGACGCCACGGGACGTGCACCTCCGGCTGCGTGACTCGACTTGCCACTTTGCGTATCTGCTGTTGAGCAGACTGCCACCAAGGTGCTCCGTGCCGCTGGCAAACGGATGGATATGCGCTGCATACGCGCCAGTCGGCCGCCGCCGCGACATGCGGCCGCGCGGGACGGCGGACCGCTGCGGCATCCGTGGGCACGGATGGACACAGCGGTTCGCCGCCCCGCGCGGACCAGCGGCTCCCGTACCGGGTCTTGGGGACTGCCTGTTCAGGCTCGGTGCGGCGCTCGGCGGTGCGTGGTGCTGCGGTGCTGCGGTTGTGCACGTACGTGCTGTACGCGTGCGGTTTCGTGCCGCCCGTCGTGGTGCGCGGCTCAGTGCGCCACGACGCGCGCCATGGAACCGCGGCGCGGCTGCATCGGAACACCGCGGGCGGGTTCCGCTGCGGACCTGGACGGTCCGGCCGGCTGGCGCCCGGACGGCGAGGCCGGGCTGCGGCGCGGCTGGGCGGCCACGCCGTTCTGGACATCCATCACGGCGTGCGCCACGAGGCCGCCCATGGGGTCGTGCCTGATCAGATCCCGCAGCCGGGAGCGCGAGGACCGACCCTCGTTGCCCGGATACAGGTGCTTGCCGAGGCCGACCGCGTGCGCCAGGGCGGCGAGCGCCGCGGTCCGCGGGTCCGGCGGTACGCCGGTACGGATCGCGGAGTCCAGCCGGGCCCTGATCTCCCGGCTGATCTCGGTGTCCGTCGCCTGGTAGCGAGTCGTCGGCAGCACTCCGCACATCTGGCCCGGCACGGCATGCACCATGCCGCACCGCTCCAGATGCGAGAGATAGGTCTGGCGCAGCCCTAGCCGGGGCCCGCCGATCCAGTGGACGGCACGCACGGGAGCGCCACGCCTTCGCAGCAACTCCAATGCGCAGTCCAGAGTTGGATCTCCAGTCGGCCGTGGGGCCACCACGGCGATACGATCCCCGTCTGGGGCTATCCGTCCGGCCAGCGCCAGCTCCACTAGCTGTGCTCCGGCCAGACCGAGGTCGAGCGACTGCGGCTGTGCAGTGGTACCCGTGGTCGGGTCCAATGCCAGCAGCAGAAGCTCCTCCGGAATTGTTCTGCGGCTCCTGCCCATCCATGCCTCCCCGCGTGGATGAAAGACAGGGTGACCCCTCTCACATTGGTCTGTCGAGAGTGCGTGACCTCTTTGTGAGGGAACCGGTAGGTATGTCGTTCTCGTCTACCGCAGGGGTTAAGCCCGCACACAGGACACTGGTACATGGTTCGGACAGCGCGTTTGAGCGGTGTTCCGGGCGGCGGTTCACGGTTCGGTAGCGCACGCGGGGCGTGCGGCAGGAGGAGGCATCGGTGGCGGGCGAGTCCCCCGACAGGTCGAAGAAGCGCGCGTCGTCGGCAGAACCGACGTCGGGGAGCACGGGCCCGGTTCCCGAGGCCCGCACAGAGAACCAGACCACACGCGACCCACGCCTGGCGGTGGCCCAGGACATCAGGGGCGGCGTGGACACGGCGACGCGGGTGTTCTCGGTGCGGGGCGCGACAGGGGTCGACGCCGGCGCCGGCGTGAGCGCCGACCGCGGGGAAGGTGCCGCGAACGCGGGCGGCAACCGCGATGGTGGTGCCGCAGGAGCGGACGAGGACCGCGGGGAAGGTGCCGCGGGCGCGGGCGGGGACGTCGAGAAGGGCGCCGCGAGCGGGGACGGTGATCACGATGGTGGTGCGGCGGGCCGGGACGAGGACCGCTCGGAAGGTGCCGCGGGCGGGGGCGGGGACCGCGAGGAACGTGCCGTAAGCGCGGATGAGGACCGCAGGGAAGGTGCCGTAAGCGCGGACCAGGACCGCGAGGAAGGTGTCGGGAGCGGCGGAGACGTTTCCGCGGATGGTGCGGCAGAGGGTGACGAGGGCGGCGCGTCGAGTGACGTCCCGGGCGGCTCGTCGGGCGACGACCGCCTGCGCGCGGCTGTGGCGGCCTGGGTCCGCTCCGGCGACTCCAAGGACGCTGAAGCCGCCCCGGGCCGCGAGAAGCCCGCCGAGGGCGCCGGAACGGATGATTCCGGCGACGCGGAGGGCGGGAGCGACTCCGCGAAGGACGCCTCCGGCGCTGCTACGGCCACTGCTTCCACGCCGGCCGATTCCAAGGCGGCCGACTCCGCGGACGCCGGGCCCGAAGAACCGAAGCCGGCCACCCCCGCTGACGACTCGGAGGCGGGCTCCGAAGCAGATGCTCCTGCCGCTGGCGAGAGCTCAACCCCGGCGACCGACGCCCCTGCGACTGGTGCAGGCGCCGCCCCCAAGGCCGACGCCCCCACCACCGGCGACGCCCCTGCCTCTCAGGCGGGCGTGCCCGCGGCCGACGCGGCTACCGCCTCCAAGGCGGGCGCGCCCGCTGCTGGTGCGGACCCTGGCCCGAGGGCCGATGGCCCCGCGGCCGGTACGGGTGCTGCCCCCAAGGCCGACGCCCCTGCCTCCCGGGCGGGCGCGTCTGCGGACGGCGCGGCCACCGCTTCCGAGGCGGGCGGTCCTGCCGCTGGTGCGGACCCTGGCCGGAAGACCGACGCCCCCGCGACCGGTACGGGCGCTGCTGCCAAGGCCGGTGCTCCGGCCGACGGCAAGGATGCCGACAGGACCGACGGCGCCTCGGACGAGCCCGAGCCGTCGAGTGCCAAGCCCGCGGACGAGCCCAAGCCGTCTGGGGCCACCCCCTCCGGGAAGCCTCAGGCCTCGGAGGGCGATCCCTCCGGGAAGTCCCAAGCCCTGGGAGGCGCCCCCTCCGAGAAGCCTCAAGCCTCGGAGGACGCCCCCTCCGGCAAGTCCCAGGCCCCGGGAGGCGCCCCCTCCGCAACGCCCAAGACCCCCGGAGGGGACCCCTCCGCAAAGTCCAAGCCCCCGGCGGGCAAGCCCGTCGATCAGCCCACCGCTGTCTTCAAGCGGCCGCAGGCCAAGCCTCAGGTGGATCAGCCGACCACGATGCTGAAGCTCGGGGATGTGCCGAAGGGGCCCGAGAAGGAGGCGCCCGCGGCGGAGCGGACCAGTAAGTTCGTGGCGCTCAGGCCGTTGGACGAGCCGGGGACGCGGAGGCCGGCGGATGCGACGGCGCAGGTTCCGCAGGTCGGTCCGGAGCGCACGGCGCAGCAGCCCCTGCCGCCGAAGCCGCCGATGGATCTGCTGGCCGAGCTGACGAACACCCCGCCCCCGCCGCAGACCCCGGTCCGCACGCTCGTCCGCCGCGTCAAGATCTGGACCCCGCTGGTCCTCCTCCTGGTGATCGTCTTTGCGATCGTGCAGGCCGTCCGCCCCCTGCCCACCCCCACGCTCGCCCTGACCGCCGAGGACTCCTACACCTTCGACGGCGACAACGCGGCCCTCCCGTGGCCGAACGAGGGCCAGGGCTGGATGGACGTCAACGGCATCGGCACGATGGGGAACTTCGGCAAGCAGACCCCCGTCGCGATCGGCTCCGTGGCGAAGGCGATGACCGCGTACCTCGTCCTCAAGGACCACCCGCTGAAGCCGGGCGCCGAGGGCGAGAAGATCACCGTCGACGCGCTGGCGGAGAAGGAGGGCGGCTACGACAAGGACGGCGAGTCCACCCTCAACACGGTCAAGAAGGGTGACGTCCTCACCGAACGCCAGGCCCTGTCGGCCATCATGATCCCGTCCGCGAACAACATCGCGCGTCTGCTGGCCCGTTGGGACGCGGGCTCCGAGGCGGCGTTCATCAAGAAGATGAACGACACCGCCAAGGACCTCGGGATGAAGAACACGACGTACACGGACGCCTCCGGCCTGAAGGAGTCCACCGTCTCCACCGCCCAGGACCAGGTGCTGCTCGGCAACGAGCTGGTGAAGATCCCGGCCCTGATGGAGATCACCAAGCTGCCCAACTGGATCGACCCGTCCGGCCACAAGTGGCGCAACTACAACGCCCTGGTCCCCTTCAACGGCGCCCTCGGCATCAAGACCGGCACCACCACCAAGGCCGGCGGCAACCTGCTCTTCGCCGCCACCAAGGAGGTCGGCGGTGAGACGGTCACCGTCGTCGGCGCGATCCTCGGCCAGCACACCGCGCCGATCATCGACACCGTCAACGCCGTCAGCAAGACCGCGATGCTCGCCGCCCGCGACGCCCTGACCTCCACGAAGATCCTCAAGAAGGGCTCCGTGGTCGGGTACGTGGACGACCGGCTCGGCGGCCACACCCCGATCGTGCTGACCAAGGACGTCACCGCGGTCGGCTGGGCGGGCCTGAAGGTGAAGCTGTCCTTCGAGGGCGACGACGTACCGCACTCCGCGAAGGCCGGCACCCAGGTGGGCACCCTCACCGTGGGCGACGGCTCGAACGGCGCGGTCAAGGTCCCGGTCGCGCTGCAGAAGGATCTCGCCGAGCCCGGCTTCGGCGCGAAGCTGAAGCGCCTCGGCTGACCCGGGCCCACCCCGGGTCACGAGCGCGACACCGCGGCACCCCGCCGAGGCGCCCACCAGGGAGCCCACCGGCGGGGTGCGTGCTAGCGTCACGAATCGGGGCAGGACGTCGCTCGCGGTCACGCGACTGGGAACCCCCGGGGACGCAGCCGCGAACGGGCGGACAACGGGACGCGTCCAGAACAGAAGACGGGACACCACGGGGAGTGCCTTCAGGTGGCCACTGCGGAGCCGACACGCGCCGACGACGCCGATCCGGGCCCGGGAACCGGCCCGCGAATACGCGTGCCCGCACCGCGCGCGGACGGACGTGACTCCGGCCGTACGCAGGACGGTGCACAGGGCGGTCCGTCACGCGTGATGTCCGCCTTTCTCGCCCTGCGCGAGCGTCTGCTGCGCCACCCGGTGCTCTCCGTCACCGCCCTGTCGGGCATCCTGCACATCGTCTGGTTCTTCACGTCCGCGAACAGCGGCGGCGACCTCGCCGCGCAGGATGCCTGGGCCGAGTTCGTCGGCCGGCACCCGGACTCGGCGTACAACCTGGCCTGGTACGGCGGGATGCACCCGGTGTCGTACAGCATGGTGTCGCCGTATCTGATGTCGGTGCTCGGTGTCCGTACGACGATGATGATCTCGGGGACCGTCTCGGCCGGGCTGCTGACGATGATCCTCATCCGCAGCCGTTCGGTGAAGAACCCGCTGTGGGCGTCGCTGGCGGGCGTCTTCGCGTTCCTGTGCAACGCCGCCTCGGGCCGGGTGACCTTCGGCCTGGGCACCGTGTTCGCGCTCGGCGCGGTCGCCGTCGTCTTCTGCTGGCCCCACAAGTGGCGCTACAAGCGCTGGGCGAAGGCCCTGTGCGCGGCGCCGCTGGCCGCGCTGGCGACGATGTCGTCCCCGGTCGCGGGTCTGTTCGTGGGCCTCGTCGCGGTCGCCCTGTTCCTGCAGAAGCGCCGTCCCGGCGCCTGGGCCCTGGGCATCGCGCCGACGCTGGTCGTGGCGGTGTCGGCCTGGCTGTTCCCCTTCTCGGGCACGCAGCCGATGGAGTTCGCCTCGGTGATCCTGCCGTTCCTGTGCTCGGTCGTCGTCTTCATGGTCGTACCGAAGAACTGGACGACCGTCCGGCTGACCTCCGCGGTGTACGCCCTGTCGGTGCTCGCGGTGTGGCTGGTCAGCTCGCAGATCGGCTCCAACATCACGCGTCTGGCGATGCTCTTCGCGGGGGTGGCGCTGATCGCCGCGCTGCCGTTCACGGTGCCGCGCTCGCGCAACTGGTACGTCACCGTGGTGACCTTCGTCGGCTTCACCTTCTGGATCGGGTTCAAGGCGGTCGACGACGTCGTCCACACCACGCCGGCCGCGTCCTGGGCGCGCGAGCTGGCGCCCCTGGTCAACGAGTTGCAGGACGTCGGCGCCGAGCGGGGCCGCGTCGAGGTCGTGCCCGCCGCCTCCCACCGCGAGGCCTCCGCGCTCGCGCCCTACGTCAACCTCGCCCGCGGCTGGAACCGCCAGGCCGACATGGAGCGCAACCCCCTCTTCTACGACGACACCCTCAACTCGGCGAACTACCACGAGTGGCTGCAGCGCTGGTCCGTCCACTTCGTCGTGCTGCCGAAGGGCGCGCCCGACGGCGACGGCGGTGAGCGCGAGCGGGAGCTGGTCCAGCGGGGCATGCCGTATCTGAAGCAGGTCTGGGGCGACGCCAACTGGCAGCTGTTCAAGGTCACCGACCCCACCCCGCTCGCCGACCCGCCCGCCGTCGTCGACCGTGCCGAGCAGGGCGAGCTGACCATCGAGGTCAAGAAGCCCGGCCGGGTGCTGATCCGCGTCCCCTACTCCCCGTGGCTCGGCCTGGTCGACGCCAAGGGCAAGGGCGTCAAACCGCCGAAGGAGACGGAGGCCTCCAAGCACCGCGCCGACGGCATGCCCAAGTCCTACGACAACGTCAACGGCTGTCTGATGCAGACGGAGGAGGACGACAAGGGCGACAAGTGGACGCTGCTGGTGGCGCCCAAGGCGGGGACGTACCGGCTGGGGGCGCCGTACCAGCTGCCGCGGGGCACCCCGTGCCCGGACGAGCTGAAGTGACCGCGCGCCGCCCCCTGCCGTCCGTCCGGCTCCGCTAGGCGAGGGCGCTCTCCACCGCGGTCACGACCTCCGCCGCCTCCGGCTCGGTCTGCGGGGAGAAGCGGGCGACCACCTTGCCGTCGCGGCCGATCAGGAACTTCTCGAAGTTCCAGCGGATGTCGCCGGTGTGGCCCTCGGCGTCGGCGAAGCCGGTCAGCCGCTGGTAGAGGGGGTGCCGGCCGTCGCCGTTCACCTCGACCTTCTCGGTCATGGGGAAGGTCACGCCGTACGTCGCCGAGCAGAACTCGGCGATCTCCTCGGCGCTGCCCGGCTCCTGGCCCATGAACTGGTTGCAGGGCACGCCGAGGACGGTGAAGCCCTGGCCGGCGTAGCGCTCGTGGAGGCGCTCCAGGCCGGAGTACTGCGGGGTCAGCCCGCACTTGGAGGCCACGTTCACGATGAGGACGGCCTGTCCCGCGTACTGGGACAGGTCGGCGGAACCACCCTGGAGGGCGCCGATCTCCACATCGAGGGGAGCGGCGCCGTTGCTGTCTGCAGTCGTCATGAGCGGATGCTAACTCCGCTCCGTGTCACGCCGGTTCTGCGCCTCCGTCAGGACGTCACCGGCCGTCGTCCGTGCGTACAGGACCGAGCGGCCCGCCCGCCGCCGGTCCACCAGGCCTGCGTCGAGCAGCACCTTCAGATGCCGGCCCACCGAGCCGAGGCCCTGCCCGGTCACGGCGGTCAGCTGGGTCGTGCTCATGGGGGAGGAGAGCAGGACGAGGACCTCGGCGCGGTGGGCGCCGAGCAGGGCGCCGAGCGACTCGGGGACGGTGTCCCCGGGGCCGCCGGCCAGGGCGCCCAGACACGGGTAGACCTTGGCGTACCGCTCACGCCCCTCCCAGGACACCCAGCCGTGCCGCTGCGGGGTGACCGGCACGAAGATCAGCTCGGCGCCCGAGAGGTCGCGCGGCGGATACTCCTGCTCATTGACCTGCAGCCGGTTCTCGCCGAGCCAGCGCGTCCGGCCGGGCCGCAGCCCCTCCAGTACGGCCGCCCAGCCGCCCTGACCGACCTGCGCGGTGCGGGCGGCCACATCGGCCTCGAGGACGCGTCGGCGCCGCGGCCAGTCGGGCCGTACCGCCGACTCCCACACGAACTCCAGCAGGGCCGCCGCCCGTTCGGGCAGGTCGTCCCGCTGCAGTTCGGCGGGGAGCGGGGCGCCCATGAGGGAGACGACGAGATGCGCGCGGGCCGCCTCGGGACGGGCCGCCCGGACGCGCGCCACTCCGTCCTCGAACGTCTCCCCGTCCCTCGGCGTCGGCGTGAGGAAGTCCGCGATCCAGCCCCGCCCCAGGCCCGCGCGCACCAGCAGCGCGGTGACCGGGTCGGCCGCGATCCTGCGCCGGTAGGCGGGCAGGTGGTCCCGCAGCCAGGCCTGCTCGCCCGGGTGCCCGCCCACGCCCGAGTGCAGGAGCTTCAGGCTCGCGAAGGTCTCCGCGAGCGGTGAGAGCACGAACCGGCTGCGGGCGAGGGTGTCGGCGCTGATCTGCCACCAGCCCATGGCGTCCTGACCTTTCGCGTGTCGGCGAAACAGTACCCGCGCTCCGAGGGCGTTCCCAGACTCACGGCATGCGCAGCTACCGAGATCTGTTCCGCACCCCGGAGTTCACCCCGTTCTTTCTCGCCTCCGCCGCCCAGACCGCGGCCCAGACGATCGGCGGTCTGGCGCTCGGCACCCTGGTCTACGGCGTCACCGGGTCGCCGCTGCTGTCGGCGGTGAGCATGTTCGGGCCGCAGCTCGCGCAGGTGCTCGGCGCCACGGTCCTGCTGTCGGGCGCCGACCGGCTGCCCCCGCGGACGGCACTGACCGGCATCGCCCTCGCCTTCGCCGCCGCGACGACGGTCCTCGCGGCCCCCGCCCTGCCCATCTGGGGCGTCTTCACCGTCATCCTCCTGGAAGGCCTGGTCGCCTCGCTCGGCGGCGGTGTGCGCTGGGGGCTGCTGAACGAGATCCTCACCAAGGACGGCTATCTGCTGGGGCGTTCGGTCTTCAACATGCTCTCCGGGCTCATGCAGATCACCGGGTTCGCGACCGGTGGCGCCCTGCTGACGGTCCTGTCGCCACGCACCTGTCTGCTCCTCTCGGCGGCGCTGTACGCCACTTCCGCCCTCGGCACGCGCCTCGGCCTGAGCGCCCGCCCACCGCGCTCCTCGGGCCGCCCGTCCGCCCGCGAGACCTGGCGCACCAACGCCCTGCTGTGGTCCTCGCGCCCACGCCGCCTCACCTACCTCGGCCTGTGGCTGCCCAACGGCCTGGTCGTCGGATGCGAGTCCCTCTACGTCTCCTACGCCCCCCACGCGGCCGGCGCGCTGTTCGCCTGCGGGGCGCTGGGCATGTTCGCCGGCGACGTCACGGTGGGCCGCCTCGTACCGCCCACGCTGCGCCCCCGGCTCGCCACCCCGCTGCTGACGCTGCTCGCCACGCCGTACCTGATCTTCGCGCTGCATCCGGCGCTGCCCCTCGCGGCCCTCGCGGCGGCCCTCGCCTCGGTCGGCTTCGGCGCGAGCCTGGTCCAGCAGGAACGCCTGATGACACTGACCCCGGACGAACTGAGCGGCCACGCCCTGGGGTTGCACTCGTCCGGCATGCTGACGATGCAGGGCGTGGCCGCAGCCGTGGCAGGCTCGATGGCCGGCCTCACCTCACCCGCCACGGCGATCACCGCGATGGCGCTCGCATCCCTCGGGATGACGCTCGCGCTGGCCACCGCCGGTCGTCGGACGCGTGCACGTGAGTCGGCGGCCGCTCTGCAGGAGTCGTAGGGGCCGACAGGGGCCGCAAGCGGATAGAAGGGGCTATACGAGGGGTTCGTCGCCGAGTTGGAGCAGGGAGCGGGCGCTCTGGGGGGCGCCTGCCTGGGTGGTGGTGGCCGCGGCTTCCGGGAAGAGGCGGCCCCAGGCGCGGGCTCGGCCCAGGGCGCCGAGGCGCCAGGCCTGGCGGAGGGCGCGGCGCAGGTCGTGGGGGGTGTGGCCGTTGCCGGTCCAGGGTTCGAGATAGGCGTCCCGCAGCCGGGGCAGCACCTCGGGGCCGTAGCGCTCGACGGCGTGTCCGGCGGGCACCACGAAGCTGCAGAAGGGGTGCGAGACGTTGGCGTCGCCCCAGTCGAAGAAGGTGAACCGGCCCGGGGCCGGCACGAAAACCTGTCCCGGGTGCACGTCCGCGTGGTCGAGCGAGTCCGCGATCCCGAGCCCGGCGAGCTCCTCGCACCAGCGCACCAGACGGGGCCGCAGCCCGTGCAGCACCGCGCGCTCCTCGTCCGTCAGGGCGCCGTTCTCCGCCACGAGCCGGTCGAAGAGGCCGGGCAGCGCGGCCGTACGGGCCCCGGGCACCCCGAGGGCCTCGATCTTCCCGGCGTACGGCACCAGGGAGCGCTGCAGGTCGGCGTACTGCCGCAGCAACTCCTCCCAGGTGCGGGGGTCGTCCGGCCCGTTCTCCAGCACGTCCGCCAGTCGCGGTCCCCCGTCGGGCAGCAGCGCCCAACCCCGGCCCGCGTCCACGGCGACCGGCTTCAGCACATGCTCCGGCACCCATCCGGCGAGCGCCTCGGTGAGCCCCGCCTCGAACAGACCGGCCGGCGGACTGGCCTTGAACCACACCGCCCCGGCCCCCTCGACCGGCAGCCGCACCAGCACCGACCAGGGCCGCAGCCGTACCCGCCGCGGTCCGCACACACGCAGCCCGTGCGCGGCCAGCTCGCCGGCCACCCACTCCAGGGCAGCCGTACGCCACTCGGGCCGCTCCCAGGGCGTCACGACATCCGTGTGCCGCCCGCGGTCGACGACCTCGGCCGTCGTATCACCGTCCATCGCTCCATCCCATCACCGCGGGCAGCGGCGAAGCATCTGCATTAGCGTCGACACAGGGCGACCATTCGGGAGGCGGCGCACCATGGGCGACTACGTGGAACTGCCCGGCGTCAGGACGTGGTACGAGACCGACGGCGCCGCGGACGCCGAGCCGCTGCTCCTGCTGCACGGCGGCCTGTGCACGAACGAGACCTGGGCGGCCCAGCGCCCCGGGCTCGCGGCGGCGTACCGCCTGTTCCTCCCGGAGCGGCGCGCCCACGGCCACACCCCCGACGTCGAGGGCCCGCTGTCGTACACGGACATGGCGGGCGACACCGTCGACTTCCTCGACACGGTCGTGCGGGGCCCCGCCCACCTCGTCGGCTGGAGCGACGGCGGGATCGTCGCCCTGCTGGTGGCGCTCGCCCGTCCCGACCTGGTCCGCAAGGTCGTCGCCGTCGGGGCCAACTTCCGCCCCGCCCCCGAGATCCTCGCCGACCCGGCGATGATCGAGCACATGGCGGACGACGGTCCCGAGATGGCGCCGCTGCGCGACCTGTACACCGCCGTGACCCCCGACGGCGCCGACCACTGGCCGGTCGTCCTGCGCAAGATGGCCGCGATGTTCGCCGTCGAGCCGACGCTGACGACGGCGGAGCTGTCCCGCATCACCGCGCCCACCCTGGTCGTGGCCGGCGACGACGACATGATGACGCTGGAGCACACGGTCGACCTCTACCGCGCCGTCCCCGACGCACAGCTCGCGGTCGTCCCCGGCGCCTCGCACGCCGTACCCCTGGAGAAACCGGAGCTGCTGAACACCCTGATCCTGGACTTCCTCACGAAGGACGCCGCTCCGACGATGTTTCCGGTGCGCAGAGGGCGGGCGGACGCGTCCTGAGGTCCGCTCAGCTCTCGGCGCTGAGGGTCCGGTGGGGAGCGTGGTGGTAGGTCTCGCGGTACAGGGAGGCGAACCGGCCCGGGTGGTGGAAGCCCCAGCGGGCGGCGATCTCGGTGACCGTGACATCGGTGGTGGGGTCGGCGGCCACCAGGTCACGATGGGCCAGCGCCAGCCGCACCCGGCGCAGATGGGCGAGCGGCGTCGTGTCCAGATGGCGCCGGAACGCGTACTGCAGGGCCCGTACGGTGACATGGGCGGCCGCGGCGATCTCGGCGACGGTGACCGGCTCGTCGGCGTGGTCGTCGATGTGGGCGAGGGCGCGGCGCAGGACCGCCGGATGCCCGTCGCGCGAGTCGGTGTCCGGCCCCTCGGCGAGCGCGGTGCTGGGGAACGTGGACAGCACCACCGCCGCCAGATGCTGCGCGGCGGTGGACGCCACCAGGGGCTGCTCGGCGAGGGCCGGGTCGTTGAGCACGTGGTCGCGCAAGTAGCCGATCGTGCGCACCAGTTGCCCGCCGGCCTCGGCGGACAGCGGCCGGTGCCCGGTCAGCCGTACCGGCTGCTCGCCGGGGCCCGCCGCGACGCCCGCCACCTGGGACAGCAGGGCGGGATCCAGCATGGTGACGTCGTAGCGCGCGTTGCATATCCGCCCGCTGAACGGCAGGTCGGGCGGGGCCAGCAGCACCGCGTCACCGGGGCCGAAGGAGTCCTCGACACCCCGGACGGCGTGGTCCCGGACGACGCCCTCGTGCACGACGCACAGGCAGAATCTGCCGAGCGGCGTGACCGAGTACCTCATCTCGAAGTCGAGGTCGATCTCGTCGATGCTCACCGGGGCGATGCCGGTGCGGCGGACACGGACACGGCTGGGACCGGGCACGTTGCTGCCGATGCGCATGGTGGCGTAGGCACGGCTGAGGAAGTCTTCGGTCACCGCCAGGTCGTCGCTCTCGAAAGTCAGCCTCTCCATGGATGTCACTTTCCCGTGAAGGTTCCATGCATGTACGCGCTGATCAGGCCCTTTTCGTTTTCTGTACGAATCCGGGTGAGGCTGTTCGCCTGAGGGCTGTCGCCGGCGCCCGGCTGCGCGGAGGCTTCGGACATGATCGGAGACGACGAAGGCGCGGACCGGGTGGCGTCGCTGCAGGCGGAGGTGCTCCAGCTCCGGCGCGCCGTGGAGTCGCACGCTCTCGTCGATCAGGCCATCGGTGTCGTCATCACCGTGGCCGGACTGCGCCCCGATCAGGGCTGGCAGGTCCTGAAGCACATCTCCCAGCACACCAACCTCAAGCTGCGCGAAGTCGCCCGCTGCCTGGTCGGCTGGCCCTCCGGCAGCCCCCTGCCCGACGTCATCCGCCGGGCCCTGCCCCACGCGGTCGACCACGCACGCCGTGTGGGGGCCGACGGTGCGGTCGCGGTGGCGGCAGTCGCATGTGGTTCACCCTGAGGTCACCCGGACGTTGTTGCAGAGTTGTCGAACAACAGTGTGGTGAACCTTTGGCCAACGGCATACGCTCCCACTGATCAACTGGCCACTCAGGCCGGTTGAGGACTCAGTGGGGGGATCCATCCATGCGCGCATCCATGCGCCTCGGCCTGCTCGGCACCAGTGCCGCGCTGGTCGCCACCGCCCTCGGTGCCACCGCCGCCCAGGCGGAGGACGGCGGCTCGGGCGACATCACGATCGACAAGGTCGTCGTCAACGGCGGCAAGCCGGTCGTGGTCGGTACCACCAACGTCGTCTCCGCCAAGGTCTCCGTGACCGCGTCGGACGACTCGGGCATCGCCGAGACCACGTACATCAGCGCCTTCGGCCCGAGCCCGAACTACGCCCAGATCTGGGCGGACGACGGCGACATCACCTGCGTGAAGGTGAGCGCCACCACGTCGACCTGCTCGGGCACCCTGACGTTCGACCCGAAGGCCTCGACGGGCTTCGTCAACAACGCCGCGGCGGCCACCTGGGACCTGCGCACGCTGGTCTCCGCCAACGACTACGACTACATCCACCGCGACGCGGCCACCACGTTCAAGGTGCAGCGCTACTCGAAGCTGACGGTCAACGCCGCCCCGGAGCCGGTGAAGAAGGGCAAGACCATCACGGTCACCGGCAAGCTCTCCCGGGCCAACTGGGAGGACAACCAGTACCACGGCTACACCAACCAGTCGGTGAAGCTGCAGTTCCGCAAGAAGAACAGCAGCACCTACACCACGGTGAAGACGATCAAGACCAACTCGACGGGCAACCTCAAGACGACCGTCACCGCCTCCACCGACGGCTACTACCGCTACAGCTTCGCGGGCACGGCGACCACTCCGGCGGTCAACGCGGCGGGCGACTTCGTGGACGTGCAGTAGCTGTGCACTGAGTGACGTCGCTAGTAGACGATGGAGAGAACCCGGCACGCCGCTTCGGCGAGCCGGTGTTCTCCTCGCACATGGGCACGGGCCAGGGCATCCGCAGGATCGACGGCCCGGGTGGACACCCGCCAGAGGGTCTCCGTATCCAGCTCTACGGCCGCGGTGGGGCGGCCGTTCGGTGCCTCGCCCAACGACCACCGCTCTGCCGTCGCCGTCACGGTCCAGCTGCCGCCGCCCGGACCGTCGGCGATCACCTGGACTTGCGTCCCCGTTGGCGCCGGCGTGTGTCGCAGCGTGTGGGGCAGGGCCCGCATGAACGTGTCGAGAACCGTGCCCAGGGCCCGCGGCTCCGGGTCCGTGCCCAGACCGGTGGCGTAGCGGATCTGCTGCCGGTGCGTCCAGTACTCGGTGAACTCCCGGGCGATGTCCAGCCACGCCGGCGCGGGATCGATCCCCGCCCACGAGACCCCCAGGGCGGCCGCGTCCAGATCGGCCACGGCGAACTGCCGGGCCAGCCGGCCGCCCTCCCGCTCCAGGTCGCCGATGAGCGCAGCGGGACTGTCCTCGGCGTGCAGCTCCACCCACTCCTGATTCGTACGGTGAATGAACCCCTCCAGCGACTCACCGTCGGCGAATCCACCCCGGTAACCGTGGCCAAGACGCCCGTAGTAGTCACCAAGAACATGAGCGGCCACGTCATGCACCGTCCATTCCCCGGCGGCCGCCCTGCCCCAGTCCGAGGGCGCCAGCCCCCGCAAGGTGTCGACCAACGCCCGCCCCTCGGCCTCGAACGACGCCCGCGCGTCGATCGGCCGGCCCAACCAGGTCGGTCGCATGCTCAAGCGCCTCTCGTCGCGGCATCGCCCCCGAGCTGCCACATCTCGTAGTTCCCGCATTCCGCGGTGATCTCGGCCGTCGAGCGGGCCGCCGTGACGAAGTCGTCCACCACCGGTGAGGTGTGCGAGGCCGAGACCGCGAGGCACACCTGGTCGGGTGCCAGGGTCGGGATCGGCACGTAGACGACGTCCGGATGGGAGTAGAAGACGGACGCCGAGCGGGCCAGGAAGGAGATGCCGCGGCCGGCCGCGACATGCTCCAGCGTCTCGTCCACCCCGCGCACCGGATACCCGGCATTGCGGAGCGGGCGTTCGGTGGGCTGTGTGCTCGGGTCGCCGTGCCAGACCAGCGGTTCACCGGCGAGGTCGGCCTCGGTGATCTCCTCCTTGCCGGCGAGCCGGTGCCCTGCGGGCAGCACCGCGACCCGCGGCTCGGTGTACAGCGGGGTGATACGCAGACCGGACTCGTCGATGGGCAGCCGTACGTAGCCGACGTCGATGCGGCCGTCGAGCAGCATCGCGGCCTGGTCGTCCCCTTCGATCCGCTGCACGTCCACGATCACGCCCGGATGCCGCTCCTCGAACGCACGGGCCGCCGGCGTGACGGCGATACCGGCCCGGAAACCGACCATCAGGCGTCGCTTGCCGCCCGCGGCCGCGGACACCCGGCGGCGGAGCGCGTGCGTCGAGGCGAGCAACGGACCGGCGTCGGCCAGCAGTTGCCGCCCCGCCTCCGTCAGCTCCACGCCGTGGCGATCCCTGGTGAACAGCGCGGCGCCGAGGTCCTGCTCCAGTGCGCGGATCTGCCGGCTGAGCACCGGCTGCGCGATGTGGAGCTCCTCGGCGGCACGGCCGAAATGCAGCTGGTCGGCCACTGCGACGAAGTACCGCAGTTTCCGCAGATCCAGGTCCGAATTCAGATTCATAAAACCCCCAGCCCGTGATACCTCCAGGGTATCACCACGCATTCAACAGGTCTTGGACGTCACTCGAGCGCGATGGCAGCCTGAATGGCAGGCCCTCAAGGGCGCCGAATCGAATTCGGCACAGTAATGCCGCACCGGCATTTCTCGAAAACACCACATCGCTGAGAGCAGGAACACCGATGACCAACAGCATCAGCATTGTCGGACTGGGGCACATGGCCCGTGCTCTGGCCGGCCGCGCGCTCGCCGGCGGCAACACCGTCGAGCTCGTCGGCCGCGACCAGGCCAAGGCCAAGGAACTGGCCGCCACGCTCGGCGGCGCCACGGTGGGGACGTACGGGACCGCCCCGGCCGGGGACCTCGTGATCCTCGCCGCGCCGTACGCCGGCGCGGTCGCGGTGGTCAGGGAGTACGGGGACGCACTGCGCGGCAGGACCATCGTCGACATCACCAACCCCGTAGCCCCCGACCTGCGAGGATTCGTCGTCCCGCGCGACAGTTCCGGCGCACAGGAGATCGCCGGGGCGGCTCCCGGCGACGCGCACGTCGTCAAGGCCTTCAACACGGTGTTCTCGCACGTTCTGGCGTCCGAGACCGCCGAGGGCCGCCCTCTGGACCTGGACCGTCCGCTGGACGTGTTCATCGCCGGCGACGACGCGCAGGCGAAGGCGCGGGTGTCGGAGTTCGTCGAGAGCCTGGGCCTTCGCCCCTGGGACACCGGGGAACTGTTCATGGCGCGGGCATTGGAGAACGTAGGCCTGATGGAGCTGGGCCTCATGAAGAACTCCGTGAAGCACGTCAATTTCTCCCTCGGAATCACCCTTCTCGGCTGAACACACAAAGGACAAAGGAAAGAGAGAGATGCACGTATTCGTCGCCGGGGGGACCGGGCATTCCGGCTCGTACATCATCCCCGAGCTCATCGCCGCGGGACACGAGGTCACCGGCCTGGCCCGGTCGGACGTTTCCGCGGCGGCCCTGTCCGCACTCGGCGCGAAGGTGCGTCGCGGCGACCTCCAGGACCTCGACGGGCTCAAGGAGGCGGCCGCCGACTCCGACGGCGTCATCCACGTCGCCCACCGGCAGGATCTGCTGCCCTCCGGCGGGATGGACGCCGTGGCCGCCGCCGAGCTCCCGATCGTGCACGCGTACGGCGAGGCGCTCGCGGGCACGGGAAAGCCGCTGGTCACGGCGGGAAGCATCGGCTCGCCCGGGGACCTGAGGCGGCCGCTCACCGAGGAGGACCCGGCCCTCCCCTCCGGCGCGGAGCACAAGGGCACCCTGCGGGTCCGCAACGAGGTGGAAAGGGCCGTGATCGACCTGGCCGAGCAGGGCGTACGGTCCTCGGTCGTGCGGATCGCCAACATCGCGCACAGCACGACCGACCGGGCCGGCTTCCTCCCCACGCTGATCGCACTCGCGAAGGAGAAGGGGTTCGTCGGCTACCCCGGCGACGGCGCGAACCTATGGAACGCCGTACACATCCGCGATGTCGCCACCCTGTTCCGTCTGGCGGTGGAGAAGGGGCCGGCCGGCAGGTACTGGCACGCGGTCGCGGACGGGGGCATCCCGTTCCGCGACATCGCCGAGGCCCTCGCCGGCCGCCTGGGCCTGCCCGCCGCGAGCGTTCCCGACGATGCCCTGATGACGCCGGGGTACTTCGGATTCCTCACCAACATCGTCACGCAGAGCTACCCGGCGTCCAACCTCATCACCCGCCGGACCCTCGGCTGGGAGCCCACCCGGGCCGGTCTGCTCGCCGATCTGGACAACGGTCACTACTTTCCGGCGGATTGACGGCAGAAAGCCCGGATCCGGGAGCACATCAAGGTCATGACCCGCGAAAGCTGCACTTGGCGAGTTCGATCTGTTTGCCGGGCCCGCCGGGGGCTACGCAGACAGCAGGCCCGTAGCCCATGGCCCGTCGGAGGAGCCCTCATGCGAGACACCCACCACGGACGCACCACCTCGATCCCGCACGCCCATCCCGGGCCGACCGGAGCGACCAGGTCGACCCACGGCCGCCGGCCGCGCACCGGCACGGAACCCGCGACCGCCCGCAGCGCCCTGGGGCTGCGGTTGGCGCTGTCCGCCGTCTTCCTGCCGCTCTTCGCCGCGGCGACAGTGGCTTTCGCGGTCTGGGCCGCGCATCAGGGTCCCGGCGAGAGCCCGGGCAGTGGCCCGCTGACCGTGCTCGCCGTGGTCTGTGGCGTTCTCGCCCTGATCGCGGCCGCCGACATCGCGGTGGTGACAGTGCGCAGGCGCCGATGCGAGCGCGCCGAACCCCCCGTACGTTCGTAGGCACGACCCGTTCTACAGAGGCGGGAGTTCACTCGTGCTTGCTGTGCCTGCAGCCGACGCAGCCCTCGGTTCCTGGCCCGCCGCCGTCCTCGCCGGGCCGGCCGGCCAGGGAGACCTGCCCGCTGCCCGCGCGCAGATGGGGTTCTCCCTGGCCTGGCACATCGTCGTCGCCTGCCTCGGCGTAGGGCTGCCGGCCCTCACTCTTCTCGCCGAATGGCTGGGCATCCGGCGGAACGATCCGGCGCTGAAGCTGCTGGCGCGCCGCTGGGCGCGGGCCATGGGTGTGCTGTTCGCGGTGGGGGCGGTGTCCGGCACGATCCTGAGCTTCGAGATGGGGCTGCTGTGGCCCGGGCTGATGGGCCGGTTCGGGCAGGTCATCGGACTGCCGTTCGCGCTGGAGGGCATCGCCTTCTTCATCGAGGCGATCTTCCTCGGCATCTACCTCTACGCCTGGGACCGGATGCCGCCCCGCCGGCACCTGCTCACCGGCATCCCCATCGTGGTCGCCGGCATCGCGTCGGCGTTCTTCGTCGTGTGCGCCAACGCCTGGATGAACCAGCCCCGCGGCTTCACCCTGCGCGACGGCAAGGTCGTGGACGTGGATCCCTGGGCGGCGATGCTCAATCCGGCGAGTCCGCCGCAGACGGTGCACATGATCCTGGCGGCGTTCATGGTGGCCTCGTTCCTGACCGCCTCCGTGTACGCGGTCGCCCTGCTCCGCGGCCGCCGCGACGCCTACCACCGGGCCGGATTCGCCATACCGTTCACGCTCGGCGCGGTGGTGGCGCCGTTCCAGATCGTGGTGGGGGACTGGGCCGCCCGCTTCCTGGCGGACTATCAGCCGGTCAAGCTCGCCGCGATCGAGGGCGTCTACCACACGGGCTCGCACGTTCCCCTGACCATCGGCGGCGTCGCGGGCGAGAACGGCCTGGAGTACGGCCTGGAGGTGCCCAACGGGCTCTCCCTGCTGGTCGGTTATCGCACGGACACGGTGGTCGAGGGACTCGACCGGGTACCGCGAGACCAATGGCCCGCGGTCACCGGGGTGCACTGGGCCTTCGACCTCATGGTCGCCGTCGGCTTCTTCCTGCTGGGACTCGGCCTCTGGCTGCTCCTCGCATGGTGGCGCACCCGGCGACGCGGCGGCGGCCTGCTCGACCGGCGCGGCTCCCGGCTGCTGCTCGCCCTGGTGGCGCTCGCCGGTCCGGCGTCCGTGGTGGCACTGGAGAGCGGCTGGAGCGTGACCGAACTGGGCCGGCAGCCATGGATCGTGTACGGGGTGATGAGCGTACGGGACGCGGTGAACCCGGCGCCCGGACTCATGACCGGCCTGTGGCTGGTCCTCGTGGTGTACGCCGCGATGACGGTCGCGACCGTGTACGTACTGCGCCGCCTTGCCCGGGGCACCGCCGTGCCGGTCGCGCCACAGGAGGCGGACGTGCGCGACTATCCCGTGGTCTGACCCGCCTCGCCCGCCTTGCCCGCCTCACCAGTCTGATCCGGATGACCTTGGAGGCCCCGTGCTCGTCGACACCGCCCTGGCCGTCATGTGGATCGGGCTGACCTGTTACGCGCTGTTCGCGGGCGCCGACTTCGGTGCCGGGGTGTGGGACCTGTTCGCCGGGGGTCCGAGCCGGGGTGCGCGGCAGCGCCGGGTCATCGAGCACAGCATCGGGCCGATCTGGGAGGCCAACCACGTCTGGCTCATCTTCGTGATCGTCCTGCTGTGGGCCTGCTTCTCACCGGTCTTCGCGGCCGTGATGTCCACGCTCTACGTGCCGCTGACCCTCGCCGCGCTGGGCATCATCGCCCGTGGCGCCGCCTTCGCCTTCCGCAAGGTCAGCACCGAACTGTGGCAGCAGCGGCTGTTCGGCGCGTCCTTCGCCCTCTCCTCGCTGCTCACGCCGTTCTTCCTGGGAGCCGTCGCGGGCGGCGTCGCCTCCGGACGGGTACCGGCCGGCCTCGCCGAGGGCGATGTGATCACCAGCTGGCTCAACCCGACCTCGGCACTGGGCGGCGTCCTCGCCGTACTCACCTGCGCACACCTGGCCGCCGTCTACCTGTGCGCGGACGTGGCCCGCGAGGGCGACACGGAACTGGCCCGGGCGTTCGCCCGGCGGGCCATCGCCACCGGGCTCGCGTGCGGCGCGGTCGCTCTGGCGGGGATCGCGGTGCTGCACGCGGACGCCCCCGAACTCTTCCACGGCCTCACACACCGCGCCCTGCCGCTGGTGGTGCTCAGCGCGGTCAGCGGCGTGGCCGGCCTCGTACTCCTGGCGACCCGCCACTACCTCACCGCGCGCGTGACCGCCGCACTCGCGGTCGCCGCGATCCTGTGGTCCTGGGGCGCCGCCCAGTACCCGTCCATGCTCGTAGGCAGCCTCACCGCACCCCAGGCCGCCTCCCACCCATCCGTACTCTCCGCCTGCCTCATCTCCCTGGCCTGCGGAGCCGCCCTACTCCTCCCTTCCCTCTGGCTGCTGTACGGCACGTTCCAGCGCACGAGCACGTCGGAGGCGGACCGGGGGGTGGGGCGGTGAGTGGTGGGGGTGCTGAGCGGAGGGGGCTGTTGAGCGGCGAGGGCTGCTGAGCGGCGGGGGCTGTTAGGCGGCGAGGGCTGCTGAGCGGCGAGGGCTGTTGAGCGGTGAGGGCTGCTGAGCCGCGACGGGGTCAGATCTGGCTGAGGTCGATCTCCACCGGGAAGGGCGCCGCCACCTTGAGGACGCCGGTGAACACGTCTCCGTCCCGGTAGGTCTTCGTCGCGGGGTCGAGAACGTAGGTGTACACGAGCGGAACGCCCGTCGCTGCCTGCTCGATCCGCCAGTAGAAGCCGATGCCTGCCTTGGCGTACTGGTCGACCTTGACGATCCGGTCGGTGGTCTCCGAGCCCGGCGACACCACCTCCGCGACCAGCAGGACGTGCTCGGGCCGGGTGGGGGTGATGTCGATCGTGTCTGCACGGTATACGACGACGTCCGGGCGGCGATTGGTGAGCGGGACATCCTGAAGCCGGACGTCGAAGTCCGTGTCGGCGTTCCACTCCGGGCCCGCGGCGGCATCCAGGGCATTCGTCAGAATCCGCGCCAGCCGGTTGTGCCGCTTGGACGCACTCGGACTCACGACGACCATCCCGTCCACGATCTCGATACCGGCGCACTGCTCCTCGGACCAGGACTCGTACACCTCGGCCGTGATCTGCTCATGCATCCACGCCGGGGCCACCATCTCGGCCGTCATGAAGCACCTCCCGGACACTGCGCCACGGATCCGATCCCGCCGGACTCAGCGTACTGTCTGCTCTCCGTCCGGCGTGCTCTTCACCTTCGCCGATCCCTCAGCGGAACAGCCCGGCGAGTACTCTCCTGAAGACCAGGAATGGGGACCCCGCATGATCTCCCGGGAACTGGAGGAGCTGTTGGCGGCTTCACGCTCCCTGCTCTCCGAAGACCACGAACTGGGCATGATGCACAACGCGCCCGTCGGGTACTCCGGCCGCCCTGTCGGGCCCGACCTCCCCGCCGACTACGCGGACTTCCTGAGCAAGTCGGACGGGGGGATCTTCGGCCGCGTCGTCGTCTTCGAGGCGAAGGTCGTCGTCGACGCGCAGTTCTACGCGGATCCCATGGAGGGGGCTCCGGTGCAGCTGAATCGGGACGACTGGTTCTGCTTCGGGAAGATCGACGAGAACCCTGTTTTCCTGCATCGGCCCACCGGTGAAGTGTGGGGATTTCCTGACACCGGTATGACGTGGTGGCAGAGCGAAGCTTTCCGGAAGCTGGCTGACGACCTCGACAGCTTCCTGCTCGACAAGGCCTTCAGCAGCGGCTATCCGGACATCTTCGGGGAGGATCCCGACGACACGTGGCTGAGGGTCCTCCGCGAACTGAACCGCATTCCATAGACGCTACGAGAACGCTTGGGCCTCGCCTACTCCAACTCGCCTCCTCCCACAGGCCAGGCATGGATGGCCGAACCTGGTAAGCTCGGAAGCCGGTCCTCCTGGCGCCGCATCATTGTCAGTGCTGCCTGCTAGTTTGCCCGGTGGAGTGAGACCGGTCAGAGAACCTTCGAGGTCCGCGGTCAAGGGGGGTGGGCACAAAGGTCCCCGGGAGCCACCTCGGGACTATGTTGAAGGCCGTAGATCCCCACCCCCCTCATCCTCCACGAGAGAAGCGGCCGGCACTGCTCGAACCAGCAGAGAGCTGCAACCCAGCCGGCCGCACGAGCCGCGAGCCACACGGCCCGGTCGCTAACGCGCCATCCGCGAGGCACCCGAGAGATCGCTGCCGTCAAAACGGCCCGAACCACGATCGGTCCGGGCCGTTCTGCCTGGTGCCCCCGGCAGGATTCGAACCTGCGACACCCGCTTTAGGAGTTCGATCACTCCTCGGCCCTGCCGGGGAGCCACATGGCCACGCTGGCCATGCCAGGTCGCCTAGGAGTGCTGGCGTCCGGCGCCGTTGATGTCACTTATGGATGTCAGAGCGGCCCAACTGCGCGCGCTCGCTGGCACGATGGTCCCGTGGTTGACCTGGAGCGAATCGCGGCAGAGATCATGGCGTATCTGCGAGCACTCGACGAGAGCGCCACGCTGCGGCACCACTTCCGCCACGCTGACGAAGAAGGCGGCCTCTGGTACATCGAGGCCGTACCCGACCGCGGCGAGTTGATCGTCATCAAGCAGGCCGAGCTGACCTTGGCCGGCGAGCTCCACCGGTACAGCTGGGAGCACCTGGAGGACGAACACGGCGGCCTGACAGACCAAGCGATCGATCCTGAACAGGATCCGCTGGAGGCCATCCCGGCCGAAGAGTTCCTGCGGGTATGGACTCGATGAGCGTGGACAACCACTTTAGGAGCGAGGTTGGGCGACCTCGGGCGTGACCTGGGGTTCCCTGCCTCCAGCGGGATCCGGTGGGAGGCGCTTTGGTGCACCCCGAGTCCCCGTGAGTCCCCGCCTGTTCTGGCACGGATGTGGCACGGCAGCTCTACACACCCAGCGACGCGGCCAGCCGAGCCGTCAGTTAGAGGCTCGCCACTTCGCGTTCTTGGATCGTGGCCTACCGATCATCGTGACCTGACCCTTCTCTCTCAGGCTTTGGAGTGCGGCGATCACCTGATGCTGGGCGAGCCCTGTACGCCCCTCAATCTCGGAGCGCGAAACTTCTTCTCGCCCGATGGCATTTAGGACCTGTTGCTGCAAGGGAGAGAGGCGGATATCTTCTGGTGGCTCCGCATGGCGAATTTCTTCACTTTCTTCCGGCTCGTTAACGGAGAACTCGCCTTGAGAGGGAAGTGTGCCAGCTAGATGATAAGTGGCAGCGCCACGTGTCCCTTGCAGTTCGATCAAATGCCGGTCGACTAGTTCTTTTAGCTCCCGGGTGGCGGCGCGGCTGTCTTGAATTCCTGTCGCCATTCGATATGCACTATTAGTCATGATCGCGCCATTTCGCATTGTGACAAGCGCGGTCATCTGCGATCGAGTAAGAGGGAGGTTGTCCAGGCTTTGCAGCCATGTCAATGCCTCTTCATCAAGCAGAGTGTGGTTCGGGAATTCGGCCGTAAACGAGGCAATGTCATCAAGGAAGCGCGGTGGCTCCATACCTGCCTCGATGAGCGCTACTCGAATACGAGTGATTCCGCTGCCGCGATTTTCGCACACCATGTGACCGTCTCCGTATGGTGTGTCCTCAAGAATCTTGAGCAATGCCTTGTTGCGAGATGATGAGACGGTGCTAGTGCCAAGGGAGCTAACTTCGACAGGTCCATATAGACCGCCGGGGTTGCGAATGACTAGCCGGTCAGGATACATCTCCACCTGAACCTGCATTCCTCGCGCATGCTCTGAGTAGTCACGGTGAACCAGAGCGTTCACCAGGGCCTCTCGAAGGACTTCCTCGGGATACTCCCACTCATCTACGCGGTAGATGCCTGTAACGATGCTCCGGCGCTTCATGTTCCGCTTCAAGACGCGGATACACTCACTGACCATCGTAGGAATGGGGCCGTCGATTGCCCGATTTTCCGTGAATCGCTCGCCAACTGCGCCGAGGATTCCAGGCTCACTGGTCGGATATGCCACGAAGGTCAGATCGAGCTGGGGCTCGTATGTCTGAGGATACTCGCCGAATGCGAGCAGGCCGGCTAGGGTTGGAACGATCCTCCCTTCGTGTGACCTGAGAACGTTGAGCATTGTCAAGGCCCGCTCATCGTCGACCCTTCGGAAGATCTCCCCCTTGGTGTCTCGTACGCGACGCAGGAATGAGGAGAGCAACTCTTGATTCATGTCTGACGGACTTGCCGTGGGAATTGGGGCCGTATCGTGGCGAGGCTCGGTACGATTGGATAGAAGGACTGACACTTCGTAGTCAGTAAACTTCCTATCCCCGTCGGCAACTCGTATGCGCGACCCTGCATACGGGCCGAGATTCCGTTTGTAGCAAGGTCGCTGGTCGCGGGGAATCGGCGGAATATAGCTAGTGATTACGGATCTGTCGTCGACCTGGACGGTGGCGATTTCAGATCTGACGGGCGGCTCCATTTCTGAGCACACCGCAGCAAGTTGGGATTCGATTTGTGCAGGCGCATCAACTCCGACGATCCGGAAGTCCCGCTTCTCATCTACTCCGAGAATGATCCAGCCGCCCTGGGCATTCGCTAGAGCGCTAATGCTTTCCCACAAGGTGTGCGGAAATCCGTGTTGCGACTTCTTGACCTCGCAGGTGCTGTGATCTCCGCCAAGGTTCCTGCACTCTTCTAGCAGTGCCTCCAGCTCTGCTGTGTCCATCTTGCCTCCCGCTCTGCCCGACCAGGGTGCACCCAGGGGTGCATCTGTAGACTCTACAGATAGATCTGTAGTCGTCTGTAGACGCCAGCAGGTCACACACGCTCTACACAAGCTTCCTAGGTCGGCGGAGCGGCTTTGGGCTGGAGCTGCTTTGGCGCGAGTGATCATGGCCCCGTAAGCTTCCGGCGCGTCGGGCAGTCTGTGGACCTGCCCGGTAAAGCACGACGTTGGGGCCATGATCTTCGAGGCTCGCGCCAAAGTGGCTGCCTAAAGCCGTGGAGCCGACCGCCCCGGCCACGACGTGTTCTGACCTCATGCCGCCAGGCCAACCTTCACCAGGGCGCGCGTCGGCGCAGCGCGGGCGGAGCGGGCCGAAGGCAGGAGCGGCGCCCGGAGCGGAGCCGGGAAGCGCGCCCGGCGGAGCGGAGCGCAGCCGGGGCTTGAACCAGTAGAGAAAGTTGTAACTCAGTCGGTTGCGTGAGTTGCGTGGGGCTTGAAGTCGTATGCGCAGGCTGGGAGTTCGCCGTCTTGGCGGTGTGCGAGCGGCAGGAAGAACACGGGGCGAATCGTCCAGGCGATGCGAGTGCTGGCCTGGGTTACTGACACCTCGCACGGCTCGGCACGCATGAGGGCCTTCCTCGTTGCTACGCGGCCGTCATACAGCCACGTCCATGCCTCCTGGGAGGCATCGGTATCGAGTGCTGGTGAGAGGGCGCGGAGTGCTACCGCGATCCATCGGTCTGCCTGGGCGGCGCTGTAGGCGTCGAAGGATGCCCGGAGTGCCGGCCGTATCTCGTCGCTGGTGAGGTCCTCGGTCCAGCACTCGCACCAGTAACCCCACTGCGGTTTGTCCATCAGCACGGGTGGCCCCCTCGGCGCTGGCCCGCGAAAAGCTCCGCGGTGACCGTATGGCCGTTGTCGCTGTCGTGGACCACCACCCGGTGAGCGATGACGCTGACCATGCCCAGGCCCCGGCCGTGCTCAGCCTCCTGGTCCTGGTGCTCGACCTTCGGGGCCGTGCCGGTGCCGCCCTCGTCTGTCACCGAAAGGGCGATCACCTGCGGCGATACCGCCACCGCCAGATGGAAGCTGCCGCGCTCCCGTCCACTCGCCGTGTGCAGGATCGCGTTCGCGCTGAGCTCGCTCACGATCAGTTCGGCGTCCTCCGCCAAGGGCGAGCCGCGCAGGATGTCGCGGGTCCAGCGGCGGGCTCGGCTGACCTCTTCCGGAAATCCTGGGCAAGAGAGGCCCCAGACCCGGGCTGTACTCGTATACTCGTGCATACAAGTTCCTTCATGCTGGTAGGCCGCCATGTGCAGCGGGTTCGGGCTAGACGAGTTTCACGCCATCGTGGGCGCGGATGGCCGGCGGGGATGCCGCGTCGAGTGCGTCCAGGACGCGGATCGCGTATGCCTCGTCGGCAAGGTCGGAGACTTCTTCGCGGGTGGCCCAGCGCAGGGCGCGGGTCTCGTCGCCGGTGGTGGGCACGCCGTCGGCGGCTTCGCAGCGGAAGACGAGCGAGACGATCAGACCCGTCATGTTCTTGTAGACGCCGGTCAGGGTCGCGGGAAGTGCGATCTTGATGCCGGTCTCTTCGAGGACTTCGCGCTGGAGGGCCTCGGGGATGGTCTCCTCGGGTTCGAGGACGCCGCCCGGGGGTTCCCACTTGCCGTTGTCGCGGCGCTGGATCAGGAGGGCCCGGTTCTGGGCGTCGACGATCACTCCGGCGACGCTCACGGAGTGCGGACGGTCGGTGCTCACGTTCCTCGGCCCTCTCGGCTGGCTAGGCTCTCCACCGTAGCAACAAGACTCGCCCACACGTCTAGATACCTAAAGGAGTACGCGCGTGAGCCCTCTTCCTTCCGGCCTCCTCGGCGACCTGGACCCCACGAGCGATCGTGCGGTCTTCCGGCAGATCGCCGACCAGCTGCGCGAGGCCATCGACCGCGGGCGATTCCACGAGGGCGACAAGCTGCCCTCGGAAGCCGACCTTGTCGATCACTACGGGGTATCCCGTATGACGGTCCGAAACTCCTTCTCCATCCTCCAGGGGGAAGGGCTCGTGCATGCCGAGCACGGCAAGGGCGTCTTCGTCCGGCCCCGTCCGCCCGTGCGGCGTCTCGCCTCCGACCGGTTCGCCAGGCGGCACCGGGAGCAGGGCAAGTCCGCCTTCATCGTGGAGGCCGACGCCGCCGGCAGTCACCCGCAGGTCGACTCGCTGGAGGTCAAGGAGGAGAAGGCCAGTCCGGACGTCTCCGCACGGCTCGGTTCCGTGCGGCGGGTGCTGGCCCGGCGGCGGCGGTATCTGCTGGACGGGCGGCCGGTCGAGTTCGCCACGTCCTTCCTGCCGCTCGACATCGCCCGCGGTACGCAGATCGCCGAACCGAACCCCGGGCCTGGCGGCATCTATGCCCGCCTCGAAGAACTGGGCCACCGCCTCGACCACTTCGAGGAGGAGATCCGCGCCCGGATGCCCTCTCCGGCCGAGGTGAAGACGCTCCGGCTGGCCTCCGGCGTCCCGGTCATCCACCTCATCCGCACCGCCTTCGACGGTGAGGGGCGAGCTGTCGAGGTCTGCGACACGGTGATGGCTGCTGACGCATACGTGCTGTCGTACCAGCTTCCGGCGACCTGACTCATCCTGGTTTGCGGTGGTGCGCGGGGGCGATTCCCGGACTCGTACACCCCAACACGCTTACTCGTATAGACGAGTGGGCAAGTTGTGATGCATAGTGGTCCACGCGTTCCCGGCATCGGGTTCGCAGGATGCTACATGTATAGACGAGTAGATAGGGGAAGTTCCTTGCGTACCATCCGTGTTGAGACCTCGGCCGCGACGATCCTGCTGACCGAAGCTCCCGAGAAGAAGGTCCGCGACCGGCAGACGGGCGAGATCGCCAAGGACGCCGTCAGCGGGGAAGCGCTCATGACGATCGGCGTCGTCCACATCGAGGACGGCGAGTCGTCGCTGTTCAAGGTCACCATCCCGGAGAGCGGGGTGTCCGAGGGGCTGGCGCTGGGTTCGCCGGTCTCGCTGCCGGGGCTGGTCGCCCGGCCGTGGGAGAGCGTCTTCAACGGGCAGAAGCGGCACGGGATCGCCTTCCGCGCCGCCGCTGTCACCCCGGCCGCCTTCCCGGTGGTCACCGAGGCGCCCGCCGAGGACGCCGCCTGATGTCCGACCTGACGACGCTCCTGGAGGTGGGTGGTCCCCTCGCCGCGCTCGGCGGCGGGGCCGCCTACGCCCGGGCCAAGCACCCGGGCGTGTACTGGTCCACCGTCGGCCTGCCGATATCCACGGTCCGGCTCCTCGGCTCGTACGGCTCGGTCATGGAGGCGTGCGGGCTGACCGTGGCGCCGTCCCGGCTGCGGGTCCTCGCGGTCAAGGCCACCACTCGGCGGGAAGTGCGGCCCGTTCCGCCGCGCCGGGGCCTGATCCGGCCCACCTCGACCGGGCTGCGGATTCGACTCCGCCTCGCTCCCGGGCAGGAACCCGCCGACGTCGCCGCCTCGGCCGAACGGCTGCGGCACGCCTGGGGCGTGCACGCCGTGTACGTCTCCACCGTCAAGCCGGGTGTCGTCGAACTGCGGCTCGTCGGCTTCGACGTCCTGCGGCGCGTACGGATGCCCCGCAAGGTCGGCGGCGGGCACCTGCGCATCCCGGTCGCCCTGCGCGAGGACGCCACGCCCTTCGTCCGCGACTACCGCACCATTCCGCACCAACTCACCCTCGGCGCCACGCTGTCCGGCAAGTCCATGTACCTGCGCCACCTGATCACAGGACTCGCCCGGCAGCCGGTCGCCCTCGTCGGCATCGACTGCAAGCGCGGTGTGGAGCTGGCGCCGTTCGCGGCCCGGCTCTCCGCCCTCGCCACCGACCCGGAGCAGGCGGCCGAGCTGCTGCCCGCTCTCGTCCAGGAAATGGAGGACCGATACGACCTGATCAAGGCCCGGCAGGGCATCGCCCCGAGCACTCCCGACGAGGAGATCACCTCCGACATCTGGGGCCTGCCCGAGCGCGAACGCCCCACGCCGATCGTGCTGTTCGTCGATGAGGTCGCCGAACTCTTCCTCGTCGCCACGAAGAAGGACGAGGAGCGGCGCGATGAGATGGTCACCCAGCTCATCCGGCTCGCCCAGCTCGGCCGCGCCGCCGGCGTCTACCTGGAGGTCTGCGGCCAGCGCTTCGGCGCCGAACTCGGCAAGGGTGCCACCATGCTCCGGGCCCAGCTCACCGGCCGCGTCTGCCACCGCGTCAACGACGAAGCCTCCGCCAAGATGGCGCTCGGCGACATCGCCCCGGAAGCCGTCACGGCTGCCTGCGGCATCGCCCCCGAACGTCCCGGCCTGGCCGTCGCCGGGGACACCTCCGGCGGCTGGTCCCGCATCCGCACCCCGTACCTCTCCCTCGGCGACGCCGCCGAGATCTGCCGCGCCTCCGCGCACCTGGTCCCCGAACTGGCCGCACTCAAGCCCTTCCGACCCGAGGTGCCCGTAGGACCGATCGAGGCCCCGGCCCCGCTCGTGAAGCGGCGCCCGGTGACCGACTGATCCACCGTTCCCACCCGGTCGGCGTGACCGCCTCGCGCCATGTCCCTACCCCTGCCATGCCTGAACCCGAAAAGGAGCCGCATCATGCGCGCCCTGCTGGCCCGTGTCGACGCGGTGCTCGTCCAGGCGCTCATTGCCGCCGCGCTGTCCTTCGCCCACCTGCACGACATCGCTGCGGCGGCCGGACAGGACGGGTGGAAAGCGTGGGCCTACCCGGTCTCGGTCGACCTGCTCCTCGTCGCCGCCTGGCGCCGACTGCGCTCCGGGGGAGGCAAAGCGTCGTCCTGGTGCTGGTTCGTCATCGCGCTCACCGCGTCCCTCGGCGCCAACGTCGCCACCGCCGGACTGCTCGACATGCACCAGGTGCCGGCCTGGCTGCGCATCCTCGTCGCGGGCTGGCCCGCGATCGCCTTCCTCGGCGGCACGCTGCTCGCCCACTCCGCCCCGGCCGTCGAGCCGGACGACGGCCCCGAACCCGCCGTCGAGGTCGTCGAAGGCCAGCAGGACGCACCCGAATCCGCCCCTGAGCCACCCGCCCAACCGGCCATCGAAGCCCCGTCCGAGCGTCCGACCGTCTCGGTCCCGACCGTTCCGGTCCCGGCCGCCCTGGTCGAACATGCCCGCAAGGTCGCCGCCGAACACCACACACGTACCGGCACGCCGATCGACACCCCAACCCTCCGTGCCCGCCTCGGCGTCCCGGCTCCCGTAGCCGAAGCCATCGCCGCCCGACTCGCCTGAACAGGGAGGAACCATGCGACTCTTCTGCTTCAACACCGCCGCCGACAACGTCGAAGCGGCCCGACAGATGGCCGCTACCGGCCGCCCGGCCCTGGCCCGCCTCCTCGCCGAAGAGGCCACCGACCGCGCCTCCGATCCCGCCGAATCCGCCCGCATCCTGCGCGAGTTCCCCGGCCCGAGCCTGCGGCAAGAGGACTGACCATGACCGCCAACCGCCGCTTCCGCAGCGTCACCCGCATCGGCCCCGTCCAGGTCGGCACCTCCTACGACGGCCGGGGCCGGGAGAAGCACACCGCCGCCTGCACCGCCCCGCGCTGCGGCTTCTCCGCCGACTACGACAGCCGCGCCGCCGCCGAACTGGCCGCCCGCACCCACCGCTGCCCCGTCCGCTGAAAGGACCAGCCGCCCCGTGACCGTCAGCCTCCCGCTCGTCTTCGTCCTCGGCTTCTTCGCCTGGGGAGCGGTCAAGTTCCTCGGCGTCCGTACCTGGGTCGTCGTCCTGATCGCCCTCTTCGGCTTCTGGCTCTCCCACACCTTCATGGCGCCCGCCATCGAGTCCGGCACACGCTCGGGCGTGGACGTCATAAACGGCTCGCATGACTAGACGAGTAGATGAGAAAGGGTTCGCCGTGTTCCTGCCCAAGTACCCCGACAGCCCGACCCCGCCGCCCGCGCACACCCACACACCGACCGACCCGACGCCCGTACAGCGCCCGCTGCCGTCGGTGTCCATCGACCGCAACGCCGGGGCCGCGCTGGTCGTCGGCGGAGTCGTCCTCACCGCGCTCCTGGCCACCGTCGCCGTCACGGCCATCTCCGTAGCCGTCGCCGCCGTCGTCCTGCGCTCCCAGCTCCGCGAACACCACCGGCGCTGACCGGACTTCCGGCCGCCGGGGCGACGGCATACGGCCAAGCATTTCGCCGCCCCGGGGCCGTTCCTACCGACCGAGCCAGTCAGAAGGAGAACGCCATCTTCACCCGCTCCACTCCGGCCCCTCTCCCGGAAGTCGCGAACCTGGCCGCACAGGGCACGCTCCCGGGTATCCTCCGCCAGCTCTCCGGCCTCGGCGGCTGCACGCATCCCATCCGCCTGGACGGCCACCGCACCGAGTACGGCGTCGACACCACCACCGGCGAGATCGGCGCCGTCCTCCACCACCTCGACTCGACCAGCCTCCCGGCCGGCCAACTCCTCGTCCGCTGCAACAACCGCCGCACCACCCGCTGTGCGGCCTGCGCCGAGGTCTACCGCCGCGACACCTTCCACCTGATCACCTCGGGCCTACGCGGCGGCAAGGGCACCCCGGAACACGTCGCCGCCCACCCCCGCGTGTTCGCCACCTTCACCGCCCCGAGCTTCGGCCCGGTCCACAACCGCCCGTCCAGCGGGCGCACCTGCCGCTGCGGCATCCACCACGACCAGGACGACGACGCACTCGGCACCCCACTCAACCCAGACGCCTACGACTACGACGCTGCCGTGCTCTGGAACGCACACGCGGGCGCACTGTGGCGGCGCTTCTCCATCGCCCTGCGCCGCGAGGTCGCCAAGCGGGCGGGCCTGTCGCAGCGCCGGTTGCGCGAACACGCCCGGGTGTCCTTCGCCAAGGTCGCCGAATACCAGAAGCGCGGCGCCGTCCACTTCCACGCGGTCATCCGCATCGACGGTTCGACCGGCGGAGACTCCCCGCCCCCGCCCTGGGCGACCGCCGAGCTGCTGACCGACGCCATCCGCACCGCCACCGCCAAGGTCCGCGTGGACGGCCCGGCCGTCGACGACCGCACCCACACCTTCACCTTCGGCCGCCAACTCGACGTCCGCACCATCCGATCCGCCGACTTCAACGACGGCCAGGAACTCACCGAACGCGCCGTCGCCGCCTACATCGCCAAGTACGCCACCAAGGGCGCCGAAACCGCGACGGGAGCTCTCGACCGCCCCCTGAAGTTCGCCGCCGAACTCGCCCAGCTCGACATCAGCGACCACGCCCACCGTCTCGTCCGAACCGCCTGGACGCTGGGCGCCCGCAAGAGCCTCGAACACCTCCGCCTACGCGCCTGGGCCCACATGCTCGGCTTCCGCGGCCACTTCTCCACCAAGTCCCGCCGCTACTCCACCACCCTCGGCGCCCTCCGCAACGCCCGCGCCGAATGGCGCCGGGTAGAAGCCGCAGCAGCCACGGCCAACGGCCGCGAGACCGAGACGACATACGTCCTCGCCCACTGGGTCTTCGCCGGAACCGGCCTGTCCTCCGCCGAAGCCTGGCTTGCCGCATCCCTCGAACCCGCCCCCGGAACGGAAGGAGAACCCACCCGTGCATGACGAAGAGCTGCTGACCGTGGCAGACGTCATGACTCGTCTGAAGCTCGGCCGATCGACGGTCTACGACCTGATCCGTTCCCGGCGGCTTCCTTCCATCACGATCGGCCGTTGCCGACGCATTCCGGCGCGGGCCCTGCGCGACTACATCACCAACGAACTGGAGGCGGCCGCCTGATGGCCAAGCAGCGCAAGAAGAATCCCAACGGCGCCGGCACCATCACCAAGCGCAAAGACGGCCGTTTTCAGTGCGCGGTCTACGTGCTCCAGCCGGACGGCACCCGCGCCCGGAAGTTCGCCTACGGCAAGACCTGGGCGGAGTGCGACGCGAAACGCCGCGAGCTGCTCGACAAGGTCGACCAGGGCGTGCCCGTGCCCACTCGATCGGCCAAGCTCGGGGAATGGCTGCCGTACTGGCTGGACAACGTCATCAAGCCGCGCCGGAAGCTGAGCACGTACGACAAGTACGAGGCGCACGTACGCCTCTACCTGGTGCCCCACCTCGGCGCGAAGCGGCTCGAATCCCTGGCCGTCGCCGATGTTCGTCGCTTCCTCGTCCGCATGGAGAAGGAGACCACCGCGGCGACTGCCAAGGAATCGCACCGAATCCTCCGCTCGGCTCTGTCCTCAGCGTGCCGAGAGGAACTGATCGCCCGCAACGTCGCCAAGCTCGTCGAGCCGCCCCGCACCGACACGAAGGAGCTGAATCCCTGGACCCTCGACGAGACGCTCGACTTCCTCGCCGCCTCCCGCAAGGACCCGCTCTACGCGGCCTTCGTCCTCGCCATCGCAATGGGCCTCCGCCGGGGAGAGATCATCGGCCTTCGTTGGGCTGACCTCGATCTCGACAACACGTCCTCTACGTCCGTCACCAGACTCAGCGTCGCCGTGGCGTCTTGTACGACGACGACCCGAAGAGCCGCCGTCGCCGTGTCGTACCGCTGCCCGCCCTCTGCATCGCGCCCCTGCGCTGGCATCGCTTGAAGCAGGCGGACGCCCGAGCCAAGGCGGGGGAGAGGTGGCGGGAGTCGGACTACGTCTTCACCACCCGCACCGGCCGCCCGGTCGAGCCGCGCAACGTCTACCGCTCCTTCACCCGTGTCGCCGAGTCCGCCGGCCTCCGCGTCATCCGGCTGCACGACGCTCGCCACGGCACGGCCACCCTCCTCACGGCGGCCGGGGTCGCGCCCCGGGTCGTGATGGAGATCCTCGGGCACTCTCAGATCAGCATCACCATGGACGTGTACACGCACGTCGTCCAGGACACCCAGCGCGAGGCCATGAGCCACATGGACCGGCTTCTGCGAACGCGGCGCCCCGGTCGTGAGTGATCGCCCTCGTTGATGTCAGAAGTGGATGTCAAAGGCCCCGGACCATGATCGGTCCGGGGCCTTTTGCCTGGTGCCCCCGGCAGGATTCGAACCTGCGACACCCGCTTTAGGAGAGCGGTGCTCTATCCCCTGAGCTACGAAGGCGGGGCTTGCGTGAGGCGTTGGTGGGGGCACTGGGTGAGTGTCCACCCTCGCTGCGGCAAGGTCGGCGACCGTCGCTGAGGGCGGTCCCTGACAGGGTAGCGGATCAGCGTGGGGTGGTGGGGTGGGGCTGGGGGGCTCGGTCCGTCGGTGACTCCGAGCCTGTCGGCGACTCTGCGCCTGTCGGCGGCTCTGAGTCTGTCGGTGACTCTGAGTCCGTTGGCGACTTTGAGTTCGCTGTGTTGGATGCTCCCCGCAACCCCCCTCCTAGTGATACCTTCTCGAAGGAATTTTTTCGTGAGCTCGGCCGTGCGCCGGGCGTCGAGGGGGAGGTCGTCTGAATGGCCGTGGTGGCAGGCGGGGGGCGTTGGCCCGCGTATCTCGTGTTCTGCGATGTCGACGAGACGTTGATCGGCTGCAAGAGCATGTTCGAGTTTCTGCGGTTCCAGTTGGTGCGGCGGTACGGGCAGGAGGGGGAGGAGCGGTACCGGTGTGTCGCGGGTGAGTTGCGGCGGCAGTCCGCCGAGGGGGCGCCCCGGGAGGACGTCAACCGGGCCTACTACCGCTCGTACGCCGGTGAGAGCGCGGCCGAGATGGCGGTGCTCGGGCGGGAGTGGTTCTCGCTCGCGTCCGTCGACCCGGGGTTCTTCATCGCGTCCACCGTCGCCGAACTGGAGCGGCACCAGGCCGCCGGCGCCGAGGTCGTGCTCGTCTCCGGCTCCTTCGCGCCGTGCCTCGATCCGGTCGCCGAGCGCGTCGGCGCCCAGCACGTCCTGTGCACCTCGCCCCTCGTGGCCGGCGGCCGCTACACCGGCGACGTGTCCGAACCCGTGATCGGCGAGGGGAAGCGGGCGGCCGTGCTGCGCATGCTCGCCGAGTACCCGGGGGTCAACCCGCGCGACTGCTACGCCTACGGCGACCATCCCTCCGACTTCCCCATGCTCGACTGCGTCGGACACCCCCGGGGCGTCGGCGACGCTCCCGCCGTACGGGCCTATCTCGACCGGCGGGCGGAGCCGGTCGACGCAGCCGTCTCCGGGTGCGCTGTCGCCTGCTGGTCCATGGGCCGCGACGAGCACTCCGAGGCCTGCTCGCAGGAGTGTGCGCTGCCACTGGGGTGAGGCGCCGATCGGTGAAGGGCGGTTGGTTCGGGGACGGTCGGGCTCAAGCCCCCCCGTCCCCGAACTCGTTTGCCGCGCTTGCCGCGCCGCCGCGCTTGTTCGTCTGCTTCATCTGCTTCGTCTGCCTCGACTGCGCTCAGTCGATGCTCCGGCAGATGTGCGGCTCCAGTCCGGCGTCGTCGGCGTCTCCCGCCAGCCGTAGAACGGGCCTCTCCGGCTCCGGAACGGTACTCGGCAGATACCGGTTGCCGTCGTGGTGCGCAGAGGCGGGACCTCCGTTGGTGGCCATCATCCTTCTCCTTCTCCAGGTGCGGCAGTACGGCCGCGCTACCTCGGTCCGGCCAGTGCGGGCTCCCGATCCGGGGCCGGGGCGGTTGTCCGGCCGGGGATCCTCGGCGGGAGGGCGTGCCGGGTCGGGGCCCAGCGGAGGAGGGCCGAGCCCACCGACATGCCGCCGCCGAAGGCGGACAGGACGGTCAGGTCGCCCTCGGTGAACAGGCCCCGGCGGTGCGCCAGATCGAGGGTGATGGGGACGGAGGCGGCGCCCGTGTTGCCGTGCAGGGCCAGCGCCAGGTGCATACGGGCCGAGTCAAGGCCGAGCGTGGGCCAGACCTCGGCCAGCATCACGCCGTTGGCCTGGTGCGGCACGAAGTGGCGGACCGCGCGGGCCGGTACGTCCGCCTTGGCCAGCAGCGCGCGGACCGCACCGGGCAGGTTCTCGTGCACGAAGCCGCGCACCCCGCGCCCGTCCATCGTGAACCAGTGCGCACCCTCCGCCAGCGTCTGCGCCGACGCCGGCCGCCTGCTGCCGCCCGCGGGCACGCTGATCAGCCGGTGCTGGTCGCCGCGCGTGGTCAGGCTGGTGGTGATGCCGCCGGTGGCCGCAGGCACCGGGCCGAGCACCACCGCCCCGGCCCCGTCCCCGAACAGGATGGCCGTCTTGCGGTCCGCCGGGTCCAGGATGCGGGAGTAGACGTCCGCGCCGATGACGAGGGCGTACGGCCCCTGCCCGGCGTTCGCCGGTTCGGCGCGCAGCATGCGTTCGGCCGCCGTCAGCGCGAACATGAAGCCGCTGCAGACGGAGTTGACGTCGAAGGCCGCGGCCCGGCGGGCCCCGATCAGGTCGGTCACGATCGCCGCCGTGGCCGGTTGCGGGTGGTCCGGTGTGGAGGTGGCGACCACGACGTACGTGATCTCGTCGGCGTGCAGGCCCGCCTGGGCGAGCGCCTGCCGGGCCGCCTGCGCCGCCAGGTCCGAGGTCGCCTCGTGGGTGGCGGCGCGGTGCCGTCGTCGTATGCCCGTCTTGCGTTCGATCCACTCCGCGGTCACCCCCGCCGCCGCGCCGACCTCGTCGTTGTCGACGACGGTGGCGGGCAGGTAGGAGCCGGTCGCGATGATGCCGATCGGGTTGTGGTCCATGCTCGGTCTCTCCTGAGAAGTGTCGGACTGTCGATGTGCAGGACTGTCGGTGTGCAGGACTGTCGAAACGTCGGACTGTGCGAAGGGGTGGGTCAGTTGGCCGGTGTCGTGGTGAACTCGCCGAAACTCGGGCCCTGCAGCTTCAGTTGGGCGTGGATGTCGCCGCCGAGGCCGAAGTGGCCGATGGCGCCGCCGTAGTTCTGCTGGTAGCTCATCCACAGCACGACGACGTTGATCACCCGGTTCGCGCCGGGGGTGCCCGGCGCCGGGAAGGGGTGGGGCAGGGTCGCCCGGTAGTGGGCCATGCCGTTGCTGTCGCTGATGAAGGCGTTCGGCACGCCGAGCGGGCCGGGGCGGGTCGGGCCCGCCGGGTCGAGGTCGTGCTCGCGCAGGGACATGACGGTGTAGAGGCTGTCCGGGATCAGGCCGGTGAAGGCGAAGGAGAAGTCGGCGCTGCGCCGGTGCGCCGGCACATGCACCTCCAACTGGCCGCGTGCCTTGGCCCATTGGCCCAGCGTGATCGGTTCGCGCACCTTCGGCCCGTCCTCCTCGCGCAGGTCCGGGATCGGCGCGCCGTGCAGCGGGTAGCTGGGGCGCCGCACGTCGTGGGCGTCGGGGCGCTGCTCGGGGGCGAAGAGCATCGGGTAGTTGTTGCAGGGCAGGGGGAGGGGCAGGGTGTAGAGCTGGACCTGCGCGTCCGGGCCGATGGGGTCGGTGAGGTCGAGTTCGCGGACGATGTCGTACGGCAGGTTGCGGCCGAGCGGTGGCAGGGGGCTGTCGGGGGAGACCACGGCGCCGCCCCACTCGGAGACGGTGGTGCCGTCGGGGCCGGGGCGGTTGACGCGGCCGATGACGACGAAGTCGCCGTTCTCGTCCACGATCTCGCTCGGCGGGTACAGCGGGCCCTGGGTGGTGACGCTCAGGTCGTAGGTCCGGGTCATGGGGGCGGCCGCGACGGGTGCGGCGGTCATGGGTGAGACGGTCATGGCGGGTGCTCCAGGAAGAGGGGCGGGTGCTCCAGGTGGAAGGGCGGGTGGTCCAGGTGGAGGGGCGGGTGCTCCAGGTGGAGGGCGGCCGGTGAAGGGTGGGCCGGCCGGCGGGGCCGTATGCGAGCGGCCGGCCGCGGGACGCCTTGCTGGAGGGTCGCGTGGCCGGCCGTCGGGGGGAGGGGCACAGTGGGTCAGGCGGCGGTGACGCGCTCGTAGATGCGGGTGTACAGGCCGTTGTCGCCCCCGGTGATGTAGGTGTCGCCGGCCTCGCGGACGATCTGCTGGTAGCGGGGGGAGGTGAAGGCCTCCAGGTACGTCGCCGGGTCCGCGTCGAAGCCGGACACGAACATCACGCCGGGCTCGGTGCTGGCCAGCGAGTGGAAGGCCTGGAAGCTCTTGACCTCGTCCGAGGTGCGTACGACGTCGAAGATGGTCTCCTCGCGCCAGGCCCGGTACTGCCGGTAGACGCGCGGCACGACCTCGACGTGCCGCATCTGCACGTACCGCGTGTCCGGCAGGGCGCCGGCGGCCGGCTTGGGTGCCTCGACGAACTGCAGGAACTGGCGTCGGAAGTCGCCCTCGCCCAGCGGGCCGACGGCCTCCCACAGCTTCCACCAGTCGGCGCGCAGTTCCTCCATGCGCTCGAAGCCGTCCAGCGGGGCGAGTTCGAGGACCGAGTTGCTCTCCAGTCCGCGGTAGAGGACGCGGCCCGCGAAGCCGGACGCGTCGTTGTGACGCTGCCAGGCCTCGGCGACGGCGTCGATCTGCTCGGGCTTGGCGAACAGCTCGGTGGCGGTGATGAGGGCGGCGGAAGCGGACATGACGTTTCTCCTTGGATGTGGGTCCGGCTGCGTGAAGGGGTGGGTCTTGCTCTGCAAGTGCTGTGCGTACGTGGGGAGTTGAGCGAAAGGCGGCTCAGGCGCCGACCAGCACCGGGTGTCCGGTGGCCGCGGCCCCCGCCGCCGCAGCCGCCTGCTGCGCGATGCGTACCGTGTGCTCGACGGCGTGCTGCGCCCTGCGGTGCTCCTTGGCCTCGATGACCGGCGCGTCGAAGGCCGTGTAGGTCACGGTCGTGATCGAGGCGCGGCGACCCGCCTGGTGCAGGGAGATCTCGGCGGCGAAGGAGAGCCGGTCCGGGTCGTCCAGTTCGGCCCGGAGGGTGTGGTAGACGATCGTGGCGTCGAGCGGGAAGAGGAAGTTCTCGAAGTCGGTGTTCAGGGACTCGATGACGTAGTAGTACGACCGGTCGAGATGGCGCGAGGCGTGGTAGCGCTCGCTGACCGCGAGGAACATCTGCCGGGCCGCCTCGACGGCGACCATGCCCTGGACGTGCTCGCCGGTCTGGTGGTCGATGAGCAGCTCGTTGTCGTTGTGGACGCGCAGGGTCGCGGAGAACAGGTCCTCGCCGTCCCGCCTGAGGTCGGCTATGAGGGTGTTGCAGCTTCGGTGCTTGTGGGCCTCGCCGCGGGCGGCCAGCGCCGGCTCGCGGAAGTCGAAGTCCAGCCGCTCGGCGAGGCCCAGCAGCAGGGCCTGTTCGCGCACCAGCTCCCACTCGTGGCGGGTGACGCCCTGACCGGCGCGGACGCGGATCGGATGGGTGTCCCAGGAGTACACCCCGAGGCGCATCTCGTCGGTGAACTGCGTGACCGTGAGCACGTCTGCGTGCGCGGCGAATCCGGCAAAACGGTCACCGACGAGCAGCAGCGTCCTGGGGTTGGCTGTGGCTGACATGCGTTTCTCCTTGATGGGGCGGCCGGGCCCGACGGGTGGCCGCAGACGGGAGGAGTCTCGAAACAGATACAGCTGACATGCGGGCCTGCCGCCTCTTCCGCACCGGTTTCTCCGGGGTGGCGGGGCCGATGTGAAGAACGTAGAGCACCCCGGGCGTCGACGCAACCATCTAGTTGGTTTTTTAGAACTATCCAGTTGGTTTCCCGGTGGACTAGTCTCGTCCCATGGCTGAGACACCCAAGGGACAGCAGACCCGCGCCAAACTGCTGGAGGCCGCCGAGGCGGAGTTCTCCGAGCACGGTCTCGCGGGTGCGCGCGTGGACCGCATCGCGGAGCGCTCCGGCGTCAACAAGCAGCGGATCTACGCCTACTTCGGCAACAAGGAAGCCCTGTTCGCCGCCGTGATGGCCAAGGTCTACGCGCACATGTCCGAGGCCGTCCCCATCCCCACCACGGAGGAGGGGCTGCGCTCCTACGTCGGCGAGGTCTTCGACTACCACCGGCAGTCCGACCTGGTGCGGCTGCTGGCCTGGGAGGGGCTGCACTACCGCGACCGGCCGATCCCGGACGAGAAGGAGCGCGAGGCGTACTACGTCCACAAGACGGCCGCGCTCAGCCTCGCCCTCGGCATCGACGACCCCACCTCGGCGGCCCGGGCGCTCATCGCCCTGATCGGCGTGGCGTCCTGGCCGTTCATCGTGCCGCAGCAGCGCCGGCTGATGCTGGGGCCGGACGGCGACACCGAGTCGGGGTGGGCGCTGCTGCGGGCCAGTGTCGTCGCGCACGGGCACTCGATCATCGACAACGTCCTGCAGGGGTCGGTCTGAGGGTCTGGCTGCGGCAGGGGCCGCCGGGGTGACCTCACGGGCCCGCCGGGGTGACCTCAAGGGACCGTGAAGCAAGGGAGTTCGGCAGCGTCCGGGCTCCCTTTTGCGTTTCTTTTCTGTGTCCGTCCCTGCTGGTCAGGAGCGTGCAACCATCTAGTTGGTTCTCAAAAACCAACTAGATGGTTGCATGCATTCCCGAACCCGGCTACCTTCTTCCTCGTCAGGCGAACCCGATCGACCCGGGCCGCCCGATTCATCTGACACCTCGTCAATCAGGGGCGCTGCCCCGGGAATTGAGGAAGCCGTGGACAGCACCGCCCCCGCCACCAACCCCGCCACTGCCCCCGTCATCGTCGTCAGCGGCGCCACCGGCGGCATGGGTTCCGCCGTAGTGGAGGAGCTGGCCCGGTCCGATGCCACCGTCGTGATGCTCGGCCGGGACGCGGGCCGCCTGGAGCGGACCCGGACCGAGATCGACGCCCGCACCGGCGGCGCCGGCCGACTCGTGGCGTACGAGACGGACATCAACTCCGCCGCCTCCGTGGACGCCACGGCCGCCGCCCTGGTCGCCGAGCTCGGCCGGGTCGACGGGCTGGTGCACACCGCCGGCGACGGTCCGCTGGCGCCGCTGGAGGAGGCCACCGACGCGATGTGGCAGGCCACCTTCAACGGCAAGCTCATGGGTGCGGTCCGGCTCACCCGGGCGCTGGCCGGTCCGCTGGCCGCGGCCGACGGCGGTTCGGTCGTGCTGGTCAGCGGGGTCTTCCGCAAGGACCCCGACCCGCTCTTCCCGGTGAACAGCGCGGTCAACGCCGCCCTCGCGGCCTTCGCGAAGGCGGTCTCGAAGGATCTGGGGCGCAAGGGGGTCCGGGTGAACGTGCTCGACCCCGGCGCCGTGCGCACCCCGCTGTGGGACGAGATCGCCAAGGCGATCGGCGACCGCACCGGCGCCACCGCCGAGGAGGTCAGCGCCCAGGTCGCCGCCGGGACCCCGCTCGGCACGCTCGCGGAGCCGGCCGACGTCGCCCGGCTGACCGCCTTCCTTCTCTCACCGGCCGCCCGTCACATCACGGGCGCCGCGCTCACCCTGGACGGCGGTGCGTCGGCCGGCCTGTGACCGCCCACCCCACGTCCGGCACACCCCGCCTCACGTCCGGCACACCCCTCCGCACACCGCGCACTTCTCCGTAGGCCGCGCACCTCTCCACGCGCCGCGCACGCCTCCGTGCCGCGCATCCCCCCGAGCGCTGCGCATCCAACCGAGCGCCGCGCACGCCTCCGCGCTTCGCACATCACCGCGCGCCGGCCCGGACTCCGTACGCCCGGAAACACCCGCACACCCGGAATCACCCGCACACCCGGAATCACCCGCACACCCGGAATCACCCGCACCCCCGACCCACCCGAGCCCAACTCCCGTACACCCGAAGGAGCTTCGCCATGCCCATCCTCTCCATGACCACCTGGCCCAACCAGACCGACGAGAAGTGCCAGGAGCTGGTCGAGGAGCTCACCGCGACGGTGCACCGCGTCATCGGCGCACCCCTCGACAAGATCACCGTCTACATCCAGGAGATTCCGCAGAACCGCTGGGGCGAGGGCGGAGTGCTCGGCACGAACCCGGAGTTCGCCGAACTCAGCCGCCGCCGCGCCGCGCCGGCCGACGCCTGACCGCACGCCGCCCCCGCTCTGCTTCCGCTCCTCCCCCCACCAACCCGGCCTTTTCCAAGGAGAGTTCTTATGGCCATCCTGACCCGGTCCGCGCGGACCGACCGGACCGACCGGACCCCGGTCGTACCGGCCGGTGAACCGTCCACCCCGCGGCGGTCCTCCACCACCACCGTCCTCGCGGCGGCGCTGCTCGCCTTCTTCGTCATCTCCCTCGACGGCTCGGTCGTCAACGTGGCCCTGCCGGCCATCTCCGACAGCCTGCGCGGCTCCATGGCCGACCTGCAGTGGATCGTCGACGGCTACACCCTGATGTTCGCGGCGTTCATGCTGTCGGCCGGCACCTTCTCGGACCGGATCGGCGCCACCCGCGCCTACGCCTGGGGCCTGGCCGCCTTCACCGTGGCCTCCCTGGCCTGCGGCGTCGCGCCCAACCTGGCCACGCTGATCGGCGCCCGCATGGTGCAGGGCGGTGCCGCCGCGCTGATGGTGCCGGCCTCGCTCGCGCTGATCCGGCAGACCTACTCCGACCCGGGCAAGCGGGCGCGGGCCATCGCGATCTGGACGGCCGCCGGTTCCGTGGCGGTCGCCGTCGGCCCGGTCGTCGGCGGCATGCTCACCAGCGGACTGAACTGGCGCGCGGTGTTCTACCTGAACCTCCCGGTGGGCGCCCTCGGCCTCGCCCTGCTGACCCGTATCCAGGCCTCGCCGCGCCGCGAGGCCCCGGTCGACCTGATCGGCCAGTTCTCCGTCGTGGCCTCCCTGGCCGGTCTGACGTACGCCGTGATCGAGGGCGGGCGCGCGGGCTGGGGCAGCCCGGACGTGCTGGGCACGCTGGCCCTGGCCGCCGTGGCGACCGCCGTGTTCGTGTGGACGCAGTCGCGGCGGGAGCGCCCGATGGTGCCGCTGAGCATCTTCAAGTCCCGCACGGTGGTGGTCTGCCTGGCGGCCGGCTTCACCATCAACGCGGTGTTCTACGGCGCCATCTTCCTGCTCGGCATGTACTTCCAGCAGGTGCGCGGCGCCTCTCCGGTCAGCACCGGAGTGATGTTCATCCCGATGTGCGCGCTGATCTCCGTGGTCAACATGGTGGGCGTGAAGCTGGCGGCGCGCAAGGGCGCGTGGGTGCCGATGACGATCGGGCAGCTGGTCATGACCGGGGGGTCGCTGCTGATGCTGACGGTCACCGACCACACGTCGTATCTGATCCCCGTGCTGCTGCTGGTCCCGATCGGCCTGGGCGGCGGGCTCGCGGTGCCGTCGCTGACGGCGGCGATCCTGGAGAACATCGACGGCGAGCGGGCGGGCACGGCGGCCGCCGTGCTCAACACCTTCCGGCAGGTGGGCAGTTGCATCGCGGTGGCGGCGTTCGGTGCGCTCATCGCGGACACCTCGCACTTCCAGCAGGGCTTCGACACCAGCTTCGTGATCAGCGTGGTGATGCTGCTGACCACCGCCGCGGCCACGGCGCTTCTCCTGCGGGTGCGCAAGCGGGCCGAAGGCAAGGCGTAAGCGCCAGGCGGGCCGGTGCCCCGCGTCCCCTTCCGGGGGCGCGGGGCTTTCGCGTGTCCGGACGCGCTTCAGGCAAAGCCCGGTTAAAAAACCTTCACGAAGGAATTTAAATGCTCCATGATGGACCACATGACCGTGATGGAAGAACGAGCCCTCCCGCAGCCCCCGCCCGCAACCCCCCGCTCCCGTCTCGCCGAACTGGAGGTCATACGCGAGCTCGCGTACGAGGGCCCCGGCCCCGGCGCGAGCGACCAGCAGCACGCACGAGGCAAGCTGACCGCCCGCGAGCGTGTCGAACTGCTCCTGGACGAGGGGTCGTTCACGGAGATCGAGGCCCTGCGCCGGCACCGTGCCACCGGATTCGGACTGGAGGCCCGGCGGCCCTACACGGACGGTGTGGTCACCGGCTGGGGGACCGTCCACGGCCGTACCGTCTTCGTCTACGCCCATGACTTCCGCATCTTCGGCGGCGCCCTCGGCGAGGCGCACGCGGCCAAGATCCACAAGGTGATGGACCTGGCACTCGCGGCCGGGGCCCCGCTGGTCAGCCTCAACGACGGCGCGGGGGCCCGGATCCAGGAGGGCGTCTCGGCGCTCGCCGGCTACGGCGGCATCTTCACCCGCAACGTCGCCGCCTCCGGGGTGCTGCCCCAGATCAGCGTGATGCTCGGGCCGTGCGCGGGTGGTGCCGCCTACTCGCCCGCCCTGACCGACTTCGTCTTCATGGTGCGCGGCATCTCGCAGATGTTCATCACCGGCCCGGACGTGGTCAAGGCGGTGACCGGCGAGCAGGTCACCCATGACGGGCTCGGCGGCGCCGACGTGCACGCCGCGGTCTCCGGCGTGGCCGCCGCGGCCTACGACGACGAGGCGAGCTGCTTGGAGGACGTACGCCATCTGCTGTCGCTGCTGCCGTCCAACAACCGCGAACTGCCGCCCCACGAAATACCGTCGGACGATCCGGAGCGGCGCTGCGACGCGCTGCTCGACCTGGTGCCGGCCGAGCCGAACCAGGCGTACGACATGCGCCGGGTGATCGAGGAGGTCGTCGACGACGGTGACTTCTTCGAGGTGCAGCCCGCGTGGGCGGCCAACCTCGTGTGCGCGCTGGCCCGGCTGGACGGGCACGTCGTCGGTGTCGTCGCCAACCAGCCGTCGGCGACCGCCGGGGTGCTGGACATCGCCGCCTCCGAGAAGGGCGCGCGGTTCGTGCAGTTCTGCGACGCGTTCAACATCCCGCTGGTGACACTGGTCGACGTGCCCGGGTTCCTGCCCGGGGTCGGCCAGGAACACGCCGGCATCATCCGGCACGGGGCCAAGCTGCTGTACGCGTACTGCAACGCGACGGTGCCGCGGATCTCGCTGGTGCTGCGCAAGGCGTACGGCGGCGCGTACATCGTGATGGACTCGCGCTCCATCGGCGCGGACCTGGCGCTGGCGTGGCCCACCAACGAGATCGCCGTGATGGGTGCCGAGGGCGCCGCGAACGTCGTCTTCCGCCGGGAGATCGCCGCCGCCGACGATCCCGAGGCGGTGCGGGCGCGGCGCATCGCGGAGTACAAGTCCGAGCTGATGCACCCCTATTACGCCGCCGAGCGCGGCCTCGTCGACGATGTGATCGACCCGCGCGACACCCGGACGGTGCTGATCCGCTCGTTCGCCGCGCTCCGCGCCAAACACGCCGACCTGCCCTCCCGCAAGCACGGGAACCAGCCGGTATGAGCGAACACGCCGAGCGCACCGAGGAGTTCGTCGTGCGCGTACTGCGCGGCGAGCCGACCGCGGAGGAACTCGCCGCGGCCACCGCCGTATTGCTGGAACTGGCCCGGCGGACGCCTGCCGCGGAGGAGCCCGCGCCCGTCCGGTCCGTACCCACCTGGCACCGCCCCGCCCTGACCACGCACCGCGCCGCCACGTCCTGGCGCCACTGACCGGAGGACCATCATGTCCACGACCGAAGCCCAGACCCATGACAACCGTCCCACCGCGTACGCCGCCCCGCACGCCGAGACGTACTCCCTGGAGGAGGTGGTCCGCATCAGCGGCCTCGACGCCGGGACGCTGCGCTGGTACGAGGAGCAGGGGCTCATCGAGACAGCCGCGGAGGACCCGTACGGCGTGCGCGCCTACAGCCCGGTGCATCTGCGCTGGCTGGAGTTCCTCAACCATCTGCGCAGCACCGGGATGTCACCGGCCGCGATGAACCACTACGTCGAGCTGTACCGGGCGGGCGACTCGACGATCGCCGCCCGCCGCGAACTGCTGCAGGCACACCGGGAGATGCTGCGTGCCGGGGCCCGGGACTGCTCCGCCACGCTGCGCTATCTCGACTGGAAGATCGGCTTCTACCTGGAGCGGGAAGCGGCGCTGGAGCGGGCCGGCGCGTCCGCGGCGAGCGTGGCCGAGGCGTAGGCGGCGGCCACCGGCTCCAGCCGCAGCACCCCGTGCGAGGCCACCGTGTGGACATCACGCCACAGCCGGTTGAGATCGCCGCTCCCGTCGCGCAGATGGGCGCCACCGGTACGGAAGAGACGGTCGACCGCGTCGGCGAGCAGCCGGGCGGCCACCGCGGCGTCCCGCTGGTTGCCGGCGACGAGCGCCGCGCCAACCGGTTCGGTGTCGGCGCGGCGGGCCGCCCGCCGCAGCAGCAGCCCGGCCGCGTCGATGTGCGCCGAGGCGAGGGCGAGCGTCTCGCGCACCGCCGCGCTGTCGTGGTGCGGCCGCCCGCTGCCGGGCGCCTTCCCCGCCGCCCACGCGGACCACAGCGCCAGCGCGCGGCGGGCGGCACCCAGCGCCGGCGCGCAGAACATCAGGCCGCCGGCCAGCTGGGCGGGGACGGAGTGGCAGCGGGCCAGGCCCGGGGTGTCGCCGCCGCGCAGCAACTCGGCGAGCGGGACGGAGAGATGGTGCGGGACGAAGGCGTCCCGCACCACGGCCGTGTGGCTGCCGGTGCCGCGCAGTCCGGTGGCGTCCCAGGTGTCGAGCACCTCGACCGCCTCGGCCGGTACGGCGAAGACGCGCACCCCTTGCGCCTCCGGGGCCGCCACGAGCACCCACTGCGCGCTGCCGATCCCGCTGACGCACTCCCAGGTGCCCGTCACCCGCCACCCGCCGTCGGCCGGTTCGGCCCGTCCGGCCGGTGGCATCAGCGCCGCCGAGATCCGTACGTCGGGCGTGGTGCCCCATATCTCCCGCTGCCCCTCCTCGGGCAGCAGCGCGGCGAAGCGTCCGTGCGCGGCCCAGAGCATGCCGACCCAGGCGGCGGAGGTGCAGGCCTCGGCGAGGTCGGCCACCTCGTCGAGCAGGGCGCTGAACTCGCCCTCCGCGCCGCCCCATCGGCGGGGTACGAAGTGGCGGGCCAGTCCGGCGGAGGTCAGTTCGGCGACGACCGCCGTGGCCAGCGTGCGGTCCGCGTCGGCGCGGCGGGCGTGTTCGGCGACCGTGCTCAGAGCGGGGGTCGAGGGCATGGCTGCTCCTTGTCGGGATCGGGGTAGCAAAAAAGTGCGTTCAAGAAGGTATTATTTGGAGATCCTGGCCGCCCCCACCTCTCGCACCAACCGAAGGGACGCGCGATGGCGAAGCAGGCGCGCTCGCTCCGCACTCATGAACTGGTCCTCGACGCCGCCGCCGCCGAGTTCGCCCGCCATGGCTACCCGCGTGCCAACCTCCAGCACGTGGCCGAGCGCACCGGGCTGACCAAGGGTGCGCTGTACGGCCACTTCGCCTCCAAGGAGCAGCTGGCCCGGGCGCTGACCGGACATCTCGACGCGGTGGCGGCCGAGATCCTCGCCCGGTACGCGGACCCCGAACCCCCGGCGCGCGAGCGGCTGCGCGCCCTGTGCTGCGAACTGGCCGGACGCGTCGAGTCGGACGTGCGCTTCAACGCGGCGCTGCGGCTGATGCTGGACGAGGCGCCCGCGGCACCCGAGACCCCCGGGCTGCTGGCGGACCTGCGCGCCCTGGGCGAGCCGGCCGCGGGCGCACTGGCCGACCTCGCCACCGTGATCCTGGTGGGCGCCTACTGCACGGCTCCCGATCTGGAGCGGCGAGGTCTGGCCGAGCGGGTGCGCGCGTTGTGGGACGCGGCGGCGGCGGAGGAGAGCGCTCAGGCGGGCAACGGGACGGCGGCGCGGTGAGCCACGGCGGCCCACATGCTGCGGCAGGTGGCGAGCGGGGTGCCGCCCTGCACGGCGTCCAGGGTGAGGCGGGTCCTGCCGCTCGCCGGGTCCGGCACGCGCTCGCGGACCACCAGGTCGATGGGCTGGTCGAGTTCGCCGAAGGCCAGGCAGTCGGCCTCCATGCCGAGCAGGGTGTACCCGGTGCCGGACGCCTGGGCGGCGGGGTGCAGCAGCAGATGGCCGAGCTGGCGGAAGCCCTCCAGGGTGACCATCAGCGGCACGTGGTCGCAGGGGTGGTCGAAGAAGATCGGGTGCTCCACGTCGATGAGCAACTGCCAAGGGCCGTCGGTGCGTTCACGCACCAGCACGCTGTCCTTCGCGCGCAGCCGGCCCACCGCCGAGGGGTGCACCCGCTGGAGCGTGCGTGGTGCGGGACCGGCCGCCGCGCCGTCGCGCGGTACGGCGCCCCGGCCGCGCAGCATCGCGTACCGCTTGTCGTCGACGGCGACGACGTGCAGCGCACCGCGGCCGCAGGCGCGGTCGCCGACGGTGAGGACGACATCGAGACGCATGCCGAAACGGTTCGGCGGGCGGTTGCCGACCCAGGTCCACCGTGCCTCCAGGACCAGGGGCGCGGGCTCGCCGCCGACGCGCAGGGCGGCCGGGTCGGTGATCTCGAACTCCGCGTCGAAGCCGATGAAGCGGTGGGTGAGCGGGACGTCGTAGTGGGCGTGTGCCAGGTAGACGAGCGCCTGGCGGATGGTCTCCATGAACAGCAGCGGATCGCTGGTGCCGTCGCTGCCGGGGGAGTAGAGGGCGTGGTCGCGCGGCCACTGGGCGGCGACCAGGAAGCTGTGCTCGCCGGTGCGGACGGCGTCGGTGAGGAAGACCTCGGCGATCGCGGCACGGTGCACCATGTGCCGCGGCACGGCCTGGAGATAGCTGAGACGCAGCCGCTCCGGCAGGGCCGGGCGGGCGGAGGAGAATGCGGCGACGGGTAAAACGGCAGGCTGATGCATGGTCTGACCCCCAGTGAACGTATTCCAGACAGCAACATCGGCACGAGGCTTCCGCTCATCGAGCCGCAACTTACAATACATTCCCGAAGGTATATTTCAAGGAACAGAGGATGGACGCCATGGCCGTGGAACGCAGCGCCCCCAGGTCCCGGCCTGCCCGGGACACCGCCCCCCGCCACCGGGACACGGGCCTGAAGCAGGAGCGCGCCGTACGCACCCGGGGGCAGGTGCTCGACGCGGCGGCAAAGGCGTTCGCCACCAAGGGATTTCCCGCGGTGACCGTGCAGGACGTGGCCGAACTCGCGGGCGTGACCAAGGGGGCGGTCTACTTCCACTTCGCCAACAAGGAGGCGCTCGCCCAGGCGGTGGCCGAGGAGTTCTACCACGTGCTCGGCGTCATCGGGCAGGAGGTCGAGGAGGCCGGACTGCCGCCGCTGCAGGCGGTGTCGGAGCTGCTGGAGCGCACCGCCGTCGCCTTCCGCGACGACACCATGGTCCAGGCGGGCGCCCGCCTCCAGATCGAACGCTCGCTGATCGGCGCCGAGATGCCCATGCCCTACCTCGGCTACACCGAGTCCCTCACCACCTGGCTCCGCCAGGCCCGGACCGAGGGCCACCTCGCCGCCGGTACGTCCCCCGAGGCCACGGCGCGCGTCCTGGTCTCCGCCTTCTTCGGCGCCCAGCACATCTCCTGGGTCCTCAACGACCGTGCGGACATCGCCGACCGGGTGCAGGAGATCCTCACGGCGGTGGTGCCCCTGGCGGCGGCCTAGCTCTGCCCTCCGGTCAGAACATCGGCACCCGGGCGAAGCGGCCCGCCACGCGCAGGTCCTCCTCGATGCGGTCGGCCGTGGTGCGCAGGGCGGGCAGGAGGTCGCGTTCGCACTCCTCGACGGTGTGGCGGGCCACGTGGGTGGCCACGTTCAGGGCGGCGACGGCGCGGCCGGTGCGGTCGCGGACCGGGACGGCGATGGAGCGCAGGCCCTCTTCCAGTTCCTGGTCGGTCACGGCGTGGCCGCGGGTCCGTACGGTGTCGAGGAGGCGGGAGAGCGCGTCCGGGTCGGTGAGAGTGTGCGGGGTGAACGGGCGCAGCGGCCGTGGCAGCGGGCGGTCCGCCGCCGGCAGGTCCGCCAGCAGGACGCGGCCCATCGAGGTCGCGTACGCCGGAAGCCGCGTACCGACCGTGATGTTCACGCTCATGATGCGGCTCGTGGCGACCCGCGCCGTGTACTGGATGTCGGCGCCCGAGAGCACGGCCAGCGAGGTCGACTCGTGGACGTGCCGGGCGAGTTCGGCCATGTGCGGGGCCGCGATCCCGGGCAGCGAGGTGCGGGACAGGGGCGGGTAGCCCAGCGACAGGACGCGCGGCGTCAGCTCGAACACGCGGTCCCGGGCCCGTACGAGTCCCAGGTGCTCGTAGGTGATCAGCGCCCTGCGCGCCGTCGCGCGCGCGAGTCCCGTCGCCTTCGCCGCATCCGTCAGGGTCAGTTCCGCACGCCCCTCCCCGAAGGCCGTCAGCACGGTCAGGCCCCGCGCGAGGGACTCGACGAACTCGCGGCCCAGTTCCTGCTTGGACGCCCCGGTCCAGGCCGCCAGGCCCAGGGGCGCGGCGGCCGGCTCCGCGGGCGGCGCCGCGCGCAGGTCGTCCTCCATCGCCCGCACCGCCTCCCGCAGTCGCGGCAGCAGCGTGTCGCGCAGATCGGCGGCGGTGTGCCGGCTGGTGTGGCTGACCACGTTCGCCGCACACACGATCCGGCCGGTGCGCGGGTCCCGTACCGGCACCGAGACCGCGACCAGCCCCGGCTCGATCAACTGGTCGTCCAGCGCCCAGCCGTCCGCGGCCGCCGCGGCGGCCCTGCGCTCGAACTCGCCCTCCCCGCCGCCGGGTTGACGAGGCGGTACGGCGGGAAAACCCCGGTCCTCCGGATCCGCCCCCCGGCGCTCGCGCCACGCCCGCCAGTCCTGCCGCGTCCACTGCGTCGCGAACAGCGGGCCCGGCGCGGTCCGTTCGGCCGGCAGCAGGTCGCCGATGCGGAAGCTCAGCGACATCGCGCGGCGGCGGGTGGCCTGGTGGATGAAGCGGATGCCGTCGCGGTCGGCGACCGCCAGGGACACCGACTCGTCCAGCTCGTCGGCGAGGGCGTCGGCGCGCGCGTCCAGCAGCGCGGGCAGGCGCAGGGCGGACAGGTAGGCGTTGCCCAGTTCCATCAGCCGGGGGGTCAGGACCACGTCACGGCCGTCGAGGCGGACGTAGCCCATGCGGGCGAGGGTGGCGGTGATCCGGTCGACCGTGGAGCGGGCGAGGCCCGTGGCCCGCTCCAGCCCGCTCGGGCTCAGCGTCCCGCCCGCCTCGGTCAGCCGCAGCAGCACGGCGACCCCGCGCACGAGCGGAGCGACCGCCTCGACCGGTACGGCGGCAGACACGATGTCGGACGCGGCGTCGGCGTCCGTCCTGGGCTTCGCGGGCATCGAATCTCCGGTACGGCGGTCGGGGCACGCCCACCGTAATGCGCAAACGGGCGGCTCCCCGCACTGCGGCCGGAACGGCGGCCTCACCCCCGAGTGACCCGCACCCGGTAACTCCCTGCCTCACCACCCCGCGCCACCGACACCCGCACCCCCCGCTTCGGATCCTTGAAGACCTCGCCCGGGGTGAAGGGCGCGTCCGAGAGTTCCGCCTGGACGTTGGGGCTGCGGGTGCAGCCGCCGCTGTTGCGCCGGGAGTCGAAGACCCGCACCGGTCCCATGCCGGTGTCCACGGCCGCGTCGACCTTGTAGATCAGCACGCCGGGCCGGCACACGGCCTCGTCGTTGCCCGCGCGGACGCGCACCTCGACGGCGTACAGGGTCCGGGCCCCGAGCGGTACGAAGACCAGCTTGGGGCCGCCCGCGCGCTCCAGCGGCGTCAGGGTGTACTCCGTCGTGCCGGGCCGGGCCGCGCAGCCGACCTGGGACGCGTCCAGCCAGCCGAGCTTCCACTTGTGCCAGCCGAGGAGGTCGTTGTTGGCGCCCCAGTCCTCGCTCATGATGTCCCAGTGCCCGACCGCGCTGCCGCCCTCCTGGGTGTAGAGGTCGGGCAGGCCGAAGACATGGCCGTTCTCGTGCGGCAGCACCCGGTAGCCGGTGCGGGCGTAGGAGCCGGAGCCGTCGTCCTGGCGGGAGTAGACGAAGGACGCGTTGGCCACCGGGACGCCGTCGGCGATCGGGGCCTCGGCGTTCCCGGCGAACGTCACCGACAGGACCGTGTCCAGCGCGGACGGGCCCGCGTTCGGCGTCACCAGCACGTTCAGGAAGTCGTAGTCCCGGAAGTCCACTTCGGGGTCGGCGGCGCTCACGATGTCCTGGACGAGCCGGCGGTAGCCCTCCTCGAAGGGGGCGCCGCGCTCTATGCCGTACTCCTTGAACGACTTCGGCATGCGCAGCCAGTGCGGGACGGGGGTCTCGGGGCGGTAGTCGAGGCGGCCGTAGGAGGCGGTGCGGAACCACTGGCGGGTCTTGGGGAAGAACTCGCGGAACCGGTCGAGTGCCTTGCCCTCGCCGGGGGCGTCGGAGAAGTCGACCATCAGGGTCAGGGCCCGGACGGTGCCCGTGGAGCGGGAGTAGCCGGGACCGGTCGGCACACCCTCCGACAATTGGACGGAGCGGCTGCCGTCGATCATGCAGGGGCCGAGTGCGGTGGTGCGGGCCGGTGCGATCGGGGCGGCCCCGGACGTCGTGCGTGCCGCCTTGTGCCCGCTGCCGGCCGCGGTGCTGACCGCGAGGGTCAGGACGGCCACGGTCGCGAGGGCGGCCGCGCGGCGAGGGCGTATGCGACGGCTGAGCTGCATGCACGGGCCCTTCGTCCTGGCAGCCGCCGGTCTTTTGGCTGCCCCCTTTCGATCACCCTGATCGGGGGGCTGCGCGGGCGCGCGCTGGATGGGCCGAACGTGGGTCGCGGGCTGTGAGCCAGGTCACGGGAAAGTTTTTCGAGTCCGGGAAATAACCGGGGAACCTCTCCCCGTTTAACCAAGCGTCCGAGCGAAACGGGGAAAGCCTCCCCGGATCGCAGCAAGCCACTGATGGAGGAGTACGCCGTGCAGACCGCGACCCCCGTGCAGACCAAGGTGCCCCGGCCGCGCGCCGACGCCCTGCGCAACCGGGAGCGGATCGTCACCGCCGCCCGCGAGATGTTCACCGAGTTCGGCCCCGAGGTGCCGCTCGACGAGATCGCGCGCCGGGCCGGCGTCGGCAACGCCACGGTGTACCGCAACTTCCCCGACCGCGACGCCCTCGTCCGTGAGGTCGTCTGCTCCGTCATGGACCGCACGTCCGAGGCGGCCGAGCTCGCGCTCGCGGAGACGGGGGACGCCTTCGGTGCACTGGAGCGCTTTGTGCACACCGCCGCCGACGAGCGGATCAGCGCCCTGTGCCCGATGATCCAGACCACCTTCGACCAGAACCACCCCGACCTCGAAGCGGCGCGCGAGCGCGTCGAGCAGCTCGTGGCGGCGCTCATGGACCGGGCCGTGCGGGCCGGTCAGTTGCGCCCCGACATCGGCGTCGGGGACCTGATGATCGTCGTGGCCCAGCTCAGCCGGCCCCCGGCCGGCACCGACTGCGACGTCAGCGACCGCTTCGTCCATCGCCATCTGCAGCTGTTCCTGGACGGACTGCGGGCTCCGGCCCACTCCGTCCTGCCGGGTACAGCCGTGACCGTGGAGGATCTGCGCCGGCCCTGCACCGATTAGTTCAGGACTCTCAGCGAGTCGACATTCACGAAACTCACCGGCCGTCTCGGTAGGCGAGCCGTCCCCTTACGACACCTTTTTTCCGTCACGAAGTCCCGAAGTGGGTATCCCCATGTCTGAAACAGCCGCAAAGGCTCGCGGACCGGTCGAGCAGACCGGTGACGCCAACCGCTGGAAAGCGCTCGTCTTCATAGCGCTCGCCCAGCTGATGGTCGTGCTCGACGCGACCATCGTGAACATCGCCCTGCCCTCCGCCCAGGCCGACCTGGGCATCTCGGACGGCAACCGCCAGTGGGTCGTCACGGCCTACGCCCTCGCGTTCGGCGGACTGCTCCTGTTCGGCGGCCGGATCGCCGACCTGTGGGGCCGCAAGCGCGCCTTCGTCATCGGCCTGACCGGCTTCGCCGCCGCCTCCGCGCTCGGCGGAGCGGCCACCACCGGCGCCATGATGTTCGGCGCCCGTGCACTGCAGGGCGTCTTCGGCGCCATGCTCGCGCCCGCCGCGCTCTCCCTGCTCGCCGTGATGTTCACGGACGCCAAGGAGCGCGCCAAGGCGTTCGGTATCTACGGTGCGATCGCCGGTGGCGGCGGCGCCGTCGGCTTCATCCTCGGCGGCGTGCTCACCGAGTACCTGGACTGGCGCTGGACGTTCTTCGTGAACATCCCCTTCGCCATCGTCGCCGCGCTCGGCGCCTACTTCGTCATCCGTGAGCCGGAGGGCGGCCGCAACCGCAACCCGCTCGACATCCCCGGCGTCCTGCTGTCCACCCTCGGTCTGGTCTCGCTGGTCTACGGCTTCACCCGCGCCGAGTCCGACGGCTGGGGCGACTCCCTGACGGTCGGCCTGTTCATCGCCTCCGCGGTGCTCCTGCTGGCCTTCGTCGTCACCGAGTCCAAGGTCAAGGCCCCGCTGCTGCCGCTGCGCGTGATCACCGACCGCAACCGCGGCGGTATCTACCTCTCGCTCGGTATCGCGATCATCGCGATGTTCGGCACGTTCCTCTTCCTGACCTACTACCTGCAGGTCATCAACGGGTACTCGCCGATCAAGACCGGCTTCGCCTTCCTGCCGATGATCGCGGGCATGATGATCGGCTCGACCCAGATCGGCGCCCGGCTGATGACCCGGGTCCCGGCCCGGGCACTGATGGGCCCCGGCTTCCTGGTCGCCGCCGTCGGCATGCTGCTGATGACGCAGCTGGAGATCGGCTCGTCCTACGCCTCGACGATCCTGCCGTCGATGCTGCTGCTGGGTCTCGGCATGGGTACCGCGTTCATGCCGGCCATGTCCCTGGCCACCCTGGGCGTCGAGCCCCGGGACGCCGGTGTCGCCTCCGCGATGGTCAACACCTCGCAGCAGGTGGGCGGCGCGATCGGTACGGCGCTGCTGAACACGATCGCCGCCTCCGCGACGACGGCGTACATCAAGGACCACATCGCGGGTGCGACCTCCAAGTCGCAGGCGCAGCTGGTCCAGATGCAGGGCGCGGTGCACGGCTACACCAACGCGATCTGGATCGCGGTCGGCATGCTGGTGCTCGCCGCGGTGGTCGTCCTGACGCTCGTCAACGCCGGCCGCCCCGGCTCGACCACCGTGGTCGGGTCCGAGGAGGGCGCCGAGGACGAGGTGGCCGTCCCGGTGGTCGCCCACTGACGACGACCGTCGGTCGTACCCCTTCGGAGAACCAACCGTACGCGTGAGGAAGGGGACGCCTTACGCGTACGGCCCCCAGGATCTGCCCTGGTCTGCTGAGTGAGCGGCTCAGCGGAGCCAGGGCAGGTCCGCGCCCGCATCGCCGGGCTGCAGGCCCTCGGCGACGATCTGCATGATCTCGCCGAGGGCCTTCTGCTGCTCGGGGCTCAGCCGCTCGAACAGCGCCTGCCGTACGGCCGCCACATGGCCCGGGGCGGTCCGGGCCAGCACCTCGGCGCCCGCGTCCGTCAGCACCGCGAACTGGCCCCGCTTGTCGGAGGGGCAGTCCTCGCGCCGCACCCAGCCGTTCTTCTCCAAGCGCGCGATCGCGTGCGAGAGGCGGGAGCGGGTGATCTTCGACTGCATGGCCAGTTCGGTCATCCGCAGCCGCCGCTGCGGGGCCTCGGCGAGGGCGACCAGCAGGCCGTAGTAGATGTGCGGCATGCCCGCGTCGCGCTGCAGCTGGCGGTCGAGGTGGTCCTCGAGGAGCGTGGTGGCGTGCAGATACGAACGCCAGATGCGCTGTTCGTCGTCGCTGAGCCAGCGTGCGGGTGCCGTGTTCATGCTTCCACTGTAACCAGCCTCTTCTTGAAACTTAAACAAACGGAGCGTAGGATCCAGCAGGGAAGTTTTAGAGTTCAAGCACCTGAGTCCGAGCACCTGCTCCGGAGGGAGTCGCCCCCATGTCCGCCGCCACTCAGGAGCGCATGCCCGCCCTCTACCTCAGCCACGGCGCCCCGCCGCTCGCGGACGACCCGGTCTGGCCCGGCGAACTCGCCGCCTGGTCCGCCACGCTGCCCCGGCCCAAGGCGATCCTGATCGTCTCCGCCCACTGGGAGGAGGCCCCCCTGGCGCTGGGCGCGGTGGAAACGGTCCCGCTCGTGTACGACTTCTGGGGCTTCCCCGAGCACTACTACCGCGTGACGTACGGCGCACCGGGCGCTCCCGAACTCGCCGAGTCCGTACGGAAGTTGCTGCGCGCCCCCGGCACTCCCGTGCAGGACATCCCCGACCGGGGCCTGGACCACGGCGCCTATGTCCCGCTCGTCGAGATGTTCCCGGCCGCCGACATCCCCGTCCTGCAGATCTCCATGCCCACCCTCGATCCGGTGCGGCTGATGGAGATCGGACGCAGGCTGGCGCCGCTGCGCGACGAGGGCGTACTGATCGTCGGCTCCGGCTTCTTCACCCACAACCTCGCCGCCCTGCGTCACGCGGGCACCGGGGTGCCGGTCTGGTCGGCCGAGTTCGACGAGTGGGGCCACCGCATGCTGGACGACGGCGACGTGGACGCGCTGCTCGACTTCCTCCACAAGTCCCCGGCCGGACACCTCGCCCACCCGCGCACCGAGCACTTCGCCCCGCTGTTCGTGACGATGGGCGCCGCGGACGCGGCCGGTGAGCTGGACACCCAGAAGTCGGTGATCGACGGCTTCTGGATGGGGCTCGCCAAGCGGTCGGTGCAGTTCGGCTGAGGACCGGGCTTGTTTGCTAGAGCTCCTTCTCGTACCAGGCCACGTCCCAGTACCGTCCGAACTTGCGGCCCACCTCGCGGTGGGTGCCGAGATGACGGAACCCGAAGCGTTCGTGCAGCCGCGTGGACGCTTCGTTGGGCAGGGCGATGCCCGCGTACGCGCGGTGCAGGTCCTCGCCCGCGAGCGCCGCGAAGAGCGCCTTGTACAACAGCGTGCCGATGCCGCGCCGGCCCGCGTGCGGGGCGACGTACACCGTGACCTCCACCGAGGTCTGGTAGGCGGGTTTGGTGCGGTAGGGGCTCGATGTGGCGTAGCCCAGAATCTCCTGTGTGTCACCGTCCGTGGCAACCATCAGGCGGTGCGGGCCGTCTTCAGGGTGGGAGAGCAGCCACGGGCGGCGCTCCTGCGGGGTGAACACGGCGGTGTCGAAGGTGATGGCCGTCTCACGTACGTAGTGGTTGTAGAGGTCGGTGAGGGCTTCGAGGTCCCCCTCGACTCCCGGCCTGACCTGCACCTCTGCTTGGTTCGCCGACACCGGCCCACCTCCTGTGGCCGGACAGGGTACTGCAAGATCAGAAAATTCGGGGGGCGGGTTGGGAATTCTGTCCGGATTCCAGTCGTTGTTTCTCTCGGATGCAGGGCACCCGAGAAAGGTGCTCAGCGGCACTCGACGGCGAGTGCCGGCGTCTGAGTGACCACCCGCCAGCCCACCATCGCAAGGGAGCACGCATGGCAACCCGTGCCGTCGCCCGTCGTAAGTCCGCCACCGGCGAGACGGCCGACGCGGCAAGCAGTGTTCGCGCCCACGCCGGCGAGATCGCCGACCGTGACCTGGTCGGCATGTACCTCGACGAGATCGCGCGCACACCGCTGCTCGACGCCGCCAAGGAGGTCGAGCTGTCCCAGATCATTGAGGCGGGTGTGTTCGCGCGACAGGTTCTCGACGGGTACGAGGAGTCCAAGGCCGAGGCCTCCCGCGAGGAGCTCCAGGCCCTCGTGGACGACGGCGAGCGGGCGAAGGACATCTTCATCCGCTCCAACCTCCGCCTGGTCGTGGCGGTGGCCCGGCGCTACCCCCGTAGCGGCCTGCCCCTGCTCGACCTGATCCAGGAGGGCAACGCCGGCCTGGTGCGGGCGGTCGAGAAGTTCGACTACCGCAAGGGCTTCAAGTTCTCGACGTACGCGACGTGGTGGATCCGTCAGGCCATCACCCGCTCGATAGCGGACCAGTCGCGGACCATCCGCCTGCCCGTCCACCTGGTGGAGGAGCTGGGCCGGATCCGCCGTGTGCAGCGCGAGTTCAACCGCGAGCACGGCCGCGACCCGGAGCCCGCGGAGATCGCGGCGGAGCTCGGTTCGAACGCGGACCGGGTGACGGACGTCCTGGACTGGGCCCGCGACCCGGTCTCGCTGAACATGTCGGTGGACGACGAGGGCGAGACCCAGTTCGGCGACCTGCTCGAGGACACCTCGGCGGTCTCGCCGGAGCAGTCCGTCCTGACACTGCTGCGCAGCGAGGAGCTCGACCACCTCATCGGCCGCCTCGACCCGCGCACGGCCTCCATCATCAAGATGCGCTACGGCATCGACGACGGCCGCGAGCGCACGCTGACGGAGGTCGGCAAGGAGCACGGCCTGACCCGCGAGCGCATCCGCCAGATCGAGAAGCACGCTCTGCTGGAGCTGAAGAAGCTGGCGCGCGACACCGGCTTCGAAGCGGCGGCGTAAGGCCGTGGAAGAGCGCGTGCGGCCTTGGGAGCGCCGGGCGGCGTGCACCGCCCGGCGCCGCGCACGCCGGGTGGCGGAAGACCGCGCAAACATGGCGCTGTAACGCCGCTTCAAGTGCAGGAACCAAGGGAAAAAGACTTCAGGGCACAGGAGTTCGGCCCTGTCCCACCCCTCGAACCACGTCCCGACGCACCACCCCCCCCGGCGCCGGGACCTTCCCAGAGTCGGGCTCCGGCGCCATCCCCCCGAGCGCCGGGGCCCGGCTCCTTTTGTGCGTACGGGCTCCGGGTCCGGCTCCTTTTGGTGCCCGCGGTTCCGGGCGGGCATGCTGGTGGGCGGGGCACCCCGGACCTGAACCCCGGGGTGGCCCGCCGGATGGCAGATTGTGCCACATGGGCATAGCCTGCCGAAGTGAGCAGCTCCACCCCCGCACCAAAACCCCGCCTCTCCTCGGCCGAGCAGCCCTCTCTCGTCGAGCGACGCAAGGCCGCGACCCGTATGGAGATCGCCCGGGCTGCCGCGGGACTGTTCGTCAGACAGGGACTTCGCGCCACGCGCGCCGAGGACATCGCGCAGGCCGCGGGGGTCGCCCCGCGCACCTTCTACCGCTACTTCGCGTCCAAGGAGGAGGCCGTCGCCCCGCTCTACGCGGCCGGCGCCGAGCGGTGGACGGAGGCGGTCGCCGCCGCCCCCGCCGATCTGCCCCTCCCGCAGGCCCTGGAACACGCGGTCCGCCACACCCTGACCCCGGGCGCCGGAGTCTCCGCGGCCTCCTGGGAACTGGTCCGCACCCTGATCCGCCTGACCGACACCAGCCCCGCCCTGGGCAAGGTGTGGGCGGAGGTGTGTCATGCCTCGGAGACGAGACTGGCAAAGGTGCTGGAGGGGCGGGCCGCCGGCGGATCGCGCGACGCCGACAACGTTGGCACGGAGGACGGCGCCGCTCCCGCGAACTCCTCCGCACTGCGGTTCGCCGCCGCCGTCGCCGGTGCCGCGGTACGCGTGGCCGTCGAAAGCTGGGCGACCGGCACGGCTCCGGCGAGCGGCCCCACGGGCCCGGCGGCCCTGGCCCTGCGGAACCTGGAGGCGCTGCGGGGGTTTCCCTGGGCGGAGCTGGTGGAGGGGCAGCCCGGGGTGCCGCGGCGGGCGCCCTAGGCGTGCGTCGCCGCTCGGGTCAGACGGCCGCCCAACTCCCGTACCCACTCCACCAGTTCGGTCGGCTCCTGCACCGTGAAGTCGAAGCCGAGCAGGGCGAGGCGGGCCGCCAGCCAGTCCGGCCCGTCGGCCGTGCGGCCGCGCAGGCGGCAGGAGCCGGTGTTCAGGGGTTCCGGTACGCCCAGCCAGGACGGGATGCGGGCCGCGACGGTCTGCGCGCTCGCGGCGAACGTGACCTCGAAGTCGTAGGACTCCTGGTGGCGTTGCATCGAGCGCCGCAGGTACTCCGCCGCGTCCCCCGTCGGCAGCTCCCGCGGGGCGAACCGCGCGCCGGTCGCGAAGGGCTCGCTCACCCGGTCCACGCGGAAGGTCCGCCAGTCGGCGCGATCGAGGTCGTAGGCGACGAGGTACCAGCGGCGTCCGGTGGAGACGAGCCGGTGGGGCTCCGTCACGCGTCGTGACTCGGTGCCGTCCCCTGCGCGGTAGGCGAACCGCAGCCGCTCCCGGCCGGCCACCGTGGACGCCATCACGGTCAGCGTCTCCGGCGCGATGCTCGCCCCGTCCCCGCTGGTCAGCGGGGTGGTGGCGGCCTGCAGGGTGGAGACGCGGTGACGCAGGCGCGAGGGCAGCACCTGCTCCAGCTTGGCGAGCGCCCGTACGGACGCCTCGTCCACGCCCTCCAGGGCGTGCCCGGCGCCGGCCCGCAGCCCGATCGCGATCGCCACCGCCTCCTCGTCGTCCAGTACGAGCGGCGGCATGGCCTTGCCCGCGACCAGCCGGTAGCCGCCGTCGGCGCCCATCGTCGCCTGCACCGGATAGCCCAGTTCGCGCAGCCGGTCGATGTCACGGCGCACGGTGCGCCGTGACACCCCGAGCCGGTCGGCGAGTTCGCCGCCGGGCCATTCGCGCGGGGTCTGGAGCAGGGAGAGGAGCTGAAGGAGCCGGGCCGGGGTGTCGGTCGTCATGGGAACTCCTCCGTCGTCGGGGCCGGCAGCCCCGGGGTTTCTGCCGTCTGTTCCGAGGCCTTTCCAGGATGCCTGCCAACTAGGACATGACCTGTCCTACTGGGGCCGTAGCTTCACAGCATGACCTCCACCGAAACCCTCGGGGAAACCCCCGCCGGCCCGGCCGACCGCCGCCGTTGGTTCGCTCTCGCCATCGTGATGACCGCGGCCTTCATGGACCTCGTCGACGTCACGATCGTCAACATCGCGATCCCGTCCATCCAGCGCGACGCCGGGGCGTCCGTAAGCCAGATCCAGTGGATCACCGCCGGTTACGCCCTCGCGTTCGCCGCCGGCCTGATCACCGGCGGACGGCTCGGCGACATCCACGGCCGCAAGCGGATGTTCCTCATGGGCATCGGCGGCTTCACACTCGCCTCGGCCCTGTGCGGCTTCGCCGCCAACCCGGAGATGCTGGTCGCCTCCCGCATCCTCCAAGGCGCGATGGCGGCGATGATGGTGCCGCAGGTCCTGTCGATCGTGCACGCCACCTTCCCGGCGCACGAGCGCGGCAAGGTGTTCGGCCTGTTCGGCGCGATCGTGGGCCTCGGAGCCGTCTCCGGACCGCTGCTCGGCGCGCTGCTGACGGAGTGGAACCTGTTCGGCTTGGAGTGGCGGCCGATCTTCCTCATCAACCTTCCGGTCGGCGTCGCCGCCCTGATCCTCGGCAGCCGCTTCATCACGGAGTCGAAGGCCCCGCGGGCGCTGAAGCTGGACCTGGTCGGCGTCGCCCTGGTCACCCTCGGCCTGACGATGCTGCTCTACCCGCTGACCCGGGGCCGTGAGCTCGGCTGGCCGCTGTGGGGGTATCTGTCGATGGCCGGCGCGCTCGTCGTCTTCGGCGCCCTGGTCGCGTACGAGAGGCGCAAGACCGTGCGGGACGGCTCACCGCTGGTCGAGCTCTCCCTGTTCCGGGTGAAGAGCTTCGCCGCCGGTATCGCCGTACAGACCGTCTTCGGTGTGGCGCTCGGGGTGTTCTTCCTGGTGTGGACGCTGTACATGCAGATCGGCCTGGGCTGGAGCCCGCTGCGGGCCGGGCTGACCGGGGTGCCGTTCTCGATCGCCGTCTCCACGGCCGCGGGCCTGTCCGTGCAGAAGCTGGTGCCGCGCCACGGCCGCCGGGTCCTGCAGGCGGGTGCGCTGCTGATGGCCGCGGGCGTCCTGCTCTACATCTGGGAGTCCGGCCGCTACGGCATGGCGATCGCCTCGTGGCAGATGGCACTGCCGCTGATCGTGATGGGCGTCGGCATGGGCCTGATCGTCGCCCCGCTGACGGACGCGGTGCTCTCGGAGGTGCCGCGCGAGCACGCCGGGTCGGCGTCCGGACTCATCAACACCGTGCAGCAGATGGGCAATGCGCTGGGGCTCGGGCTGGTGTCGGTGGTGTTCTTCGGCGAGATCGGCGACCGGCTGACGGCCGCGCAGGTGGGTCCGGCCTTCGTGAACGCCTTCCAGCACGCGCTGGGCTGGGTCGCCGCCGTCATGGCCGTGATCTTCCTGCTGATGTTCGCTCTGCCGCGGCGGTCGGCGCAGCATACGGAGGGCGGCGCAGCGTCGCAGGACGCGCTCGCCGCGGACGCGCCGGCACGGTCGGACGAGCCCGCACGGTCGGACGAGCCCGAGCTGGTCGGCTGATCCAACGGCCTCGGCCCGCCTCCCGCGGTATGGGGAGGCGGGCCTTCGCGTGTCCGCGCCGGGAGACCTGGTTGGATGCCCGTTTGTGTCTGCTCCATGTCCGAACCCGTTTACTTCTCGGAAATGCGGGCGTAGTCTCCGACTGAAACCACAGGTTCGGGCACAGGTCGGAGGCGAACGGACATGTACGCTCCGGAGCGGCAGCAGGAGATCCTCCGGCTCGCCCGTGACGGCGGGCGGGTGGATGTGATCTCGCTGGCCGAGGAGTTCCAGGTGACGGCGGAGACCATCCGCCGGGACCTGAAGGCCCTCGACCGCGCGGGACTCGTCCGCCGGGTGCACGGTGGTGCCATCCCGGTCGGACGCCTCGACTTCGAGCCGGACCTCGCCGAGCGCGAGGGCACCGCGGCGGACGAGAAGGACCACATCGCCAAGGCGGCCGTCGCGGAACTGCCCGGCGAGGGCACGCTGATCCTCGACGCCGGCACGACGGTGGCGCGCCTGGCGGCCGCCATCCCGCTGGAGTCCTCGCTCACCGTCGTCACCCACAGCCTGCCGATCGCGGCCCGTCTCGCCGACCACCCCGGCATCCAGCTCCACCTCGTCGGCGGCCGGGTACGGCACCGCACGCGCGCCGCCGTGGACGCCTGGGCGCTGCGGGCGTACGGCGAGATCCGGGCGGACGTGCTGTTCGTGGCGGCCAACGGCTACTCCGCCGAGCACGGCCTGACCACCCCCGACCTCGCCGAGGCCGCGGTCAAGCGCGCGGCGGTCGCCGCGGCCCGCCGCGTCGTGCTCCTCGCCGACTCCTCCAAGCACGGCCAGGAGCACTTCGCCCGCTTCGGCGACCTGAGCGATGTGGACCTGCTGATCACCGACAGCGGGCTGAGCCCGGAAGACGCCACCGCCATCGAGCGCGGCGGCACGGAAGTAGTGCGCGCATGATCCTCACCGTCACGCCCAATCCCTCCCTGGACCGCACCTACGAGGTCCCCTCGCTGGAGCGCGGCGAGGTCGTCCGCGCCACCGGCGAGCGGGTGGACCCGGGCGGCAAGGGCGTCAACGTCTCGCGTGCCGTCACCGCCGCGGGCCGGCGCACGGTCGCGGTGCTGCCGCTGGGCGGTGCGCCGGGAGCGCTCGTGGCGGATCTGCTCGACGCGCAGGGCATCGAGGTCGCGCCGGTGCCGATCGCCGGGCCCACCCGCTCCAACATCGCGCTCGCGGAGGCGGACGGAGTACTGACGAAGATCAACGCGCCGGGTCCTCAACTGTCCGCCGAGGAGCAGGAGTTGCTGCTGGAGACGGTGCGCGCGCAGTCGCCGTACGCCTCCTGGATCGCCTGCTGCGGCAGCCTGCCGCGCGGCCTTGCGCCCGCCTGGTACGCCGACCTCGTCGCGCGGGCGCACGCCGCGGGCGCCCGGATCGCGCTGGACACCTCCGGGCCCGCTCTCCTTCAGGCGCTGCGCGAGCGGCCCGACGTGGTGAAGCCGAACGCCGAGGAGCTCGCGGAGGCCGTCGGGCGCCCCCTGTCCACCGTCGGTGACGCGGTGAAGGCCGCCGAGGAACTGCGCGGGATGGGCGCGCGCGCCGTGCTCGCCAGCCTGGGGGCCGACGGGCAGCTGCTGGTGGACGAGGCGGGCGCCTGGTTCGGCAGCGCGCGGGTGGATGCCGTACGCAGCAACGTCGGCGCCGGCGACTCCTCGCTGGCCGGCTTCCTGATCGCGGGCGGCAGCGGCCCGGAGGCCCTGGGCCTCGCGGTCGCCCATGGCGCGGCGGCCGTCCGGCTGCCGGGCAGCGTGATGCCGACCCCGGCCGACCTGGACCCCGCAACGGTGACGGTCACGGCGGACGTGCCCACCGACCGCGTACTGAAGGAACCGGCGTCATGAACCTCCGTACCTTGCATGGCACTTGGGTCGGTCCTTTCGGCTTCTGCGGTGTCTCCGGTCCTTCCGGCGCTTCCGGTGTCTCCGGCCTTTCCGCCCCTTCCAGCCCTTCCGGCCGCTGCGCCCCTTCCAGCCCTTCCGGCCGCTGCGGCCCTTCCAGCCTTTCCGACCCTTCCGGCCGCTGCGACCCTTCCGGCCGCTGCGGCCCTTCCGGCCGATCCGGCCCTTCCGGCCCCTCCGGCCGTTCCAGCCGTTCCGGCCGTTCCGGCCGCTGCGGCCCTTCCAGCCCTTCCGACCCTTCCGCCCCTTTCGGCCCTTCCGGCCGCTGCGGCCCTTCCGGCCGCTCCGGCCGCTCCGGCCGCTCCGGCCCTTCCGGTCCCTCCGGCCCTTCCGGTCCCTCCGGCCCTTCCAGCCCCGATGCGACGACTCCCCGAATTCCCCGCAGCACCCCCGTCCCCGTCCCCGCCCACCCCACCCACCGGGCGATACGCGTGCTAAGGAGCCCGCGATGAGCGAGATGATCACCGCGGACCTGGTCGACCTCGACCTGTCCGCCGACACCAAGGAAGCGGCGGCGCGCGCCCTCGCCGAACGGATGGTCTCCGCCGGCCGGGTGACCGACCTGGAGGGCTTCCTCGCCGACGTGGCCGCGCGCGAGGCCCAGATGCCGACCGGCCTGGACGGCGGCATCGGCATCCCGCACTGCCGCAGCGAGCACGTCACCGAGCCGACGCTCGCCTTCGGGCGCAGCGCCGCCGGTGTCGACTTCGGTGCCGCGGACGGCCCCGCCGACCTGATCTTCCTGATCGCTGCGCCCGCGGGCGCCGACGACGCCCACCTGACGATTCTGTCGTCGCTGGCCCGGCAGTTGATGAACACCGAGTTCACCGACGCTCTGCGCGCGGCGGGCGACCCGGCCGCCGCGGCCGCGCTGATCCGCGGGGACCGGACGCCCGCCGCGGCCGGTTCCGAGAACTCCGCCGCGGCTTCGGAGGCGGCCTCCTCCGAAGCCGCGGCGGGCAGCACGGCCCCGGCGCCGGACACGAAAGCCGGGGACGTGAAAGCCGGGGGCGCGGGCGCTGGGGACGCGAGTGCCGAGGACGCGTCCGCTCCGGCGCCGGGCGCCCCGGACGCGCGCCCCTTCCGCGTCGTCGCCGTCACCTCCTGCCCGACCGGTATCGCCCACACGTACATGGCGGCCGAGTCGCTGGAGAACGCCGGCCGCGAGGCGGGTGTCGAGGTCACCGTCGAGACCCAGGGCTCGGCGGGCTTCACCCGGCTCGACCCGGCCGTCATCGCGGCGGCGGACGGCGTGATCTTCGCCCACGACGTCCCCGTACGCGAGAAGGACCGCTTCGCCGGCAAGCCGACCGTCGACGTCGGCGTGAAGGCCGGCATCAACCGCCCCGCCGAGCTGATCTCGGAGGTCCGCGAGAAGGCGGCACGCGGCGAGGTCACCTCCGGCTCCGCGCCGTCCACGCCGGTCGAGCGGGGTGGTGAGGCGAGCGAGGGCTACGGCACCAAGCTGCGCAAGTGGCTGATGTCCGGCGTGAGTTACATGGTCCCGTTCGTCGCGGCCGGCGGTCTGCTGATCGCCCTCGGCTTCGCGATCGGCGGCTACAAGATCAACAAGGCCCCGTCGGTCATGGACCACTTCATCTGGACGCAGGGCGACAGCTGGGCCGCGCTGCTCTTCCAGATCGGCGGCGTCGCCTTCGCCTTCCTGGTCCCGGTGCTGGCCGGCTACATCGCCTACGGCATGGCCGACCGCCCCGGCCTGGTCCCCGGCTTCGTCGGCGGCTCGATCGCCCTCACCATCAACGCCGGTTTCCTCGGCGGACTCGCCGCCGGACTGATCGCCGGTGGCGTGGTGATGGCCATCCAGAAGGTGCGGATCCCGGCGGCGGTGCGCGGCATCATGCCGGTGGTGGTGATCCCGCTGATCTCCTCGGCGATCGTCGGATTCCTGATGTTCGTCGTGATCGGCAAGCCCATCGCCTCCGCCCAGAAGAACATGACGGACTGGCTGAACGGCCTCTCCGGCGCCAACGCCGTGCTGCTCGGCGCCCTGCTCGGCCTGATGATGTGCTTCGACCTGGGCGGTCCCGTCAACAAGGTCGCCTACACCTTCGCCACCGCCGGTATCGCGGTCTCCGACCCGAGCGACTCCGCGATGAAGATCATGGCCGCGGTGATGGCCGCCGGTATGGTCCCGCCGCTCGCGATGGCGCTGGCCACCACGGTCCGCGGCAGGCTCTTCACACCGACCGAACGCGAGAACGGCAAGGCCGCCTGGGTGCTGGGCGCCTCCTTCATCTCCGAGGGCGCGATCCCCTTCGCCGCGGCCGACCCGCTGCGCGTCATCCCCTCCTCGATGGTGGGCGGCGCGATCACCGGCGCCCTGTCGATGGCCTTCGGCGCCACCCTGCGCGCCCCGCACGGCGGCATCTTCGTGGTCCCGCTGATCGGCAATCCCTTCCTCTATCTGATCGCCATCGCGGTCGGCACCTGTGCCACCACGGCGTTGGTGGTGGTCCTCAAGGGCCTGCGCAAGCCGGCACCGGGGGCCACGACCACCGGCCCGGCGGACGGTAAGGCCGCCACGACGGCCGAGGCGAAGCAGCCCGTGGCCGCGTAACCGGCGCGATCCCGCATGTCCCTTTGTGGCGCTGTGAGTTGATCACGGCGGCAAAAGGGCAACTGCGGCACCTGTACCACCTGCGAGATTCATCACGGTCCGGGGCCAAAGTCCCGGACCGTGGTGTCTACTGGACCGCATGCCTGATGAGCACGTCTCCGTCTTCCAGTCGCTGGGCGTGGTGATCCTCGCCCTCGCCGTCGCCGTCTGGATCTTCGGTCTGATCAGCCTCGCGCGCCGCGGCCACTTCGGTCCGGTGCCCCGGGCCCTCGGCGGCAGCCCGCGCGCCCTCGCGCATCAGCGCCGCTCGGCTCCGTACGTCGAGTACGTCGAGCTGACCCCGGCGGAGCAGGCCGCGTTCGCCCGTCTCGTACGACAGCTCAAACGCCGCTGACCAGAGCAGTACCGGCGTGCGCGGCGAGAGGGTTGCCCGCTCTCAGGAGACCTGCTCCGCCCGTCGCTCCATCGCGTCCCGGGCCGCGTCCTCGCTGACGTAGACCTCGCACATGTGCCGTCCGTCGGGCGTCACCGTGTGCTCGACCTCCCACAGGGAGACCTCCTCGCCGTCCTGCAGCAGGAAGGCGTGCTCGTAGAGCGAGAAGCACAGTCCCGTGCGTCCGGCGCGGCACGGGCGGCCGAACGCCTGGGTGATCTGGTGCGCGAACGCCGTGGCGAGCAGCTCGGCCGTCCGCGCGTCCGGCCGGTCCGTGTTCTCCGCGCGGCGCAGCAGCCGGCGGGCGTGATCCGCCGAGTCGTCCGGCGCATACGCGTGCCGGGGGGCCGGGATCGGCGACAGCTGCACCGTCACCGGCAGTTCGAAGTCCGGAGTCTCCTGCGGCAGGGGCAGCCGCACGGTCGCGGTGCGCAGCTCCTCCTCGCCGGCATACACCTCGTGCTGCGCGGCGTCGCCCGGCGTGGTGTTGTGCACCAGCTCCCACAGCGTGAGCGCCGAGCCGTCGGCGAGCAGCCAGGTGTGCCGGTAGGTCTCGCGGTGCAGACCCGCGCTGTGGTGCGCGGAGTACAGCGAACCGTCGTACGCCAGCGCGCGGTCGAGCCGTCGTATGGTCTCGTCCGGCAGTTCGAAGCTGTTCAGGGCACGGCCGAGGAGTCGCGCGAGATGCTCCTCCGGAGACTCGGGCGACTCGGGTGGCTCGTACGCTGCCGTCTCGTACGGAACGCTCAAGGCTTCTCCCGGCGTTGCTGCATGTCACCTTGTGGGTGCATACCGTAGCCCCTCGGTCGGACATCATGTCCGGGAACCGAAAAAACCTACGTACGCAAAACGCGCGGGCCGCGCGAGAAGTTCCCGCACGGCCCGGTGAGTTCAGAAGAAACCGCAGCTCAGGCGCTGCTGCCCGCGATCCACTCGCTCCACGGCAGGTTCCAGCCGTTGAGTCCGTTGTCGGGCGAGACGGTCTTGTCGGGGGAGTTCTTGACGATCACCACGTCCCCGATCAGCGAGTTGTCGTAGAACCACTTGGCGGGCGTGGCGCTCTGCGCGCCCTGCACGTCCGCGAGCCCGACGCAGCCGTGGCTGGTGCCCTCGCGGCCGAAGGGCGGATTGCCCTTGTTGTACCAGTAGTTTCCGTGGATGAACGTCCCCGACGTCGTCAGCCGCATCGCGTCCGGCACGTCCGCGATGTCGTACTCGCCGCCGAGACCCACGGTCCGGCTGTTCATCCGGGTCTGCCGGAACTTCTCGGAGATCACCATCTGCCCGTTGTACGTGGTGTGCTCCGGGCTGCCCGAGGAGATCGGCACCTTCCTGAGCACCTTGCCGTCCCGCACGACCGTCATCGTCTGGGTGTTCACGTCGACCGTGGAGACCTGCGAACGCCCGACGGTGAAGGTGACCGTCTTCTTCTGCACACCGAAGACGCCGTTCGCGCCCTCGACGCCGTCCAGGTCGATCCTCATCGTGACCTTGGAGCCGGCCTTCCAGTACTCCTCGGGCCGGAAGTCGAGCCGCTGCGTCCCGAACCAGTGCCCCACCACCTTCTGGCCGCTGCTGGAGGAGACCGCGATGTGCGACTGCACGGCCTTCCGGTCGGTGATCGCCTTGTCGAAGGTGAACGACACCGGCATGCCGACCCCGACCGTGGTGCCGTTGTCCGGCGTGTACGTCCCGATGAAGCTGTTCGCCGAACTGACGGTCGTGAAGATGGAGTTGGCGGCTGCGGTCCGGCCGTCGGCGTCCTTGGCGGTCGCCGAGATCCGGTACTTCGTCCCGCGCTCCAGCTGCTCCTTCGGCTTCCAGACGGCGCCGTTCGCCGAGAGCGTGCCCGGCACGGCCTGCCCGGACCCCGCCAGCGTCATCTTCACCTCGGTCAGCCTGCCGTCGCTGACCTTCACACCGGTGGTGTTGATCGAGGCGTCGGTCGCGCCGTCCTTGGCCGAGATGACGATCTTCGCCGTCGACGTCTTCGCCGAGTCCTTGCCCTTGCCGTCGCCCGACTCGGCGTTGGCGTTGCCGCCGCAGGCGGTGAGGGTGAGGGCGCCGACCATCAGGGCGGCACAGGCCCCCAGTGCGCGCCGCGCTGCTATGTCCGGCGTTTTCACGTTCTGCTCCAGGTTCGTGTGGTGTGCGTGTTCCGTTCCAGTGCGTGGAGAAAGAGGGAACGGGACGGCCCGGAGGTTCCCTTCGTGGGTCATGAACGCCATCACGTGACAGAACCAGGACAATCGCAGGCCGGCGCACACCGCCCCCGGCTCAACCGCTGCCGTACAACTCCTCGTACGACGGCCACACTCCGCCCGCCCCGTCCACCGAACCGGCGGCCCGCACGGCGCGGACGATCGCCCGGGTCACCACATCCGCGCCCGCCGCGAGAACCTCGTTCAGGGCCAGGGGATTCACGGCGTCGAGCGGCCGCGCGCCGGTCGCCAGCGTGAACACCGTGTCCCCGTCGTTGAGCAGATGCACCGGACGCACGGCGCGCGCGATGCCGTCATGGGCCGTGCCGGCCAGCTTCTGCGCCTGCGCCTTGGACAGATCCGCGTCGGTGGCGACGACGGCGAGCGTGGTGTTCATCGGAGGGCGGCCGTTCCGCACCGCGCTCTCGGCGAGGCGCTCGCGCGCGGCCTCGTGGACCTTCGCCTCCGGGTGGTCCACCCGGCCCTGGAACAACTCCCCGTACAACACCCCCGTTTCCGGATCCATCGCCGAACCGGCCGCGTTGGCCACCACCAGCGCGGCCACCGTGATCCCCGAGCCGAGCACGACGCTCGCACTCCCGACACCGCCCTTGAGCGGCCCCACCGCCGCGCCCGTGCCGGCGCCCACGCAGCCCTCCTGCACCGGCGCCCCGGCCGCGCTCGCCGCCGCCGCCTCGACCGCGGCCCGCCCGGTGGCCGCGTCGGGCCGGGCGGAGAAGGCGCCGCCGCGTCCCAGGTCGAAGACGCACGCCGCCGGCACCACCGGCACGACGTGCGCCGGGTCCGCCCCGACGCGCACGCCCCGCCGCTGCTCCTCCAGCCAGGCCATCACCCCGGACGCCGCGTCGAGCCCGTAGGCGCTGCCGCCGGTCAGCACGATCGCCTCGACCTTGCTGACAAGGTTGCGCGGGTCGAGGGCGTCGGTCTCCTTGGTGCCGGGTCCACCGCCCCGCACATCCACGGCGGCGACCGCCCCGCCCTCCGGGGCCAGTACGACCGTGGTGCCGGTGAGCCAACCGTCGCCGGTACGCGTCGCGTGCCCCACCCGCAGCCCGGCGACATCCGTCAGAGCGTCAACTGTCATGCACCCAGTCTCGCCCGGCCCCCTGACCCGCAGGGCGTCATCAAGCCGTCGTGGAGCCGATGTCGCGTCACCGTCTCGCCGGGGCCGGTACGACCGTGACGCCGGAGCCGGGGCGCCGCCCGGCCGTGACCGCGACACCGTGACGTCAGAGCCAGGCCGGTATCACCCCACGGGTGCCGTGGTGCGCTCGCCGCTCGAACCGCTCGCCCCGCGCTCCCGCGCGGCCATGCGTGCCGTCAGGGTCACCCCGGCCGCCACCGCCAGTGCGCACACCAGGCCCGTCGCGAGCACCGCCCAGGAGCCCAGGAAGGTGCAGACGATCACCAGCAGCGACGCGGTCGGCAGCACCAGCTGCTGGGCGATGCCCACCTTGTAGAAGCGGGAGTGCAGCGCCCAGACGGTGAGCAGGAACAGGGCCGTCGGCAGGGTCACCGATGCCGACGCGGACAGGGTCGAGATGTGCGCCTCGCCGACCGCCTGCTCCACCGCCACCTCCAGGCCCGCGCCGATCGCGGCCCCCGACGCGAAGATCAGGTAGTGGCCGTAACCCCACAGGAACGACTCCCGGTTGGAGCGCAGATGCCCGTGGATGGGCACCACGAAGTAGATCCACCAGGCGGCGAAGATGATCAGCAGCCCGCCGGCGGCGATCGGGAGCAGCTCGCCCAGGGCGTCGTTCTCGTCGAGGCTCGACTTCACGGCGACGGTGGCCGCCGCGATGGTCTCGCCGAGCACGATGATCGTGAACAGGCCGTACCGCTCGGCGATGTGGTGCGGGTGCCAGGACGTGGCGTGGGCCTTCTCCGCGTACAGCGGCACCAGCATCTCCAGCGGTGCGATCACCAGGAAGACCCACGGCCGGGCGTGCTCCGGCAGGACCAGCAGTCCCAGCCAGCCGATCTGGCACAGCAGCACGCCGACCGCGTACCGCAGCGCCATGGTCCGCTCGGCGCCCCCGCTCGCGCGGGCCACCCGCAGCCACTGCGCCGTCATGGCGAGGCGCATGATCGCGTAGCCCAGCCAGACGAGCAGGAATTCGTGCTCGTCGAACGCCCGCGAGACCCCTGCGGCCAGGACGAGGACTCCGGCGATCTGGATCAGCGTGACGACGCGGTAGAGCACGTCGTCGTTGTCGTACGCCGAGGCGAACCACGTGAAGTTCATCCACGCCCACCAGATGGCGAAGAAGATCATCGCGTAGTTGAGGATCCCTTCGCCGGCGTGCCCCTCGGCCAGGGCGTGCACCAGCTGGACCCCGGCCTGGGCGATGGCCACGACGAAGCACAGGTCGAAGAAGAGCTCGAGTGACGAGGCGACACGGTGTGCCTCGTCGCGGCCGCGTGCCGTGAGTCTGCGCAGCGGTCTGTGTTCGGCCGGCGGGCCGGAGGGCGCCGGCGGTGGGGTGGGGCTGCTCGTCATGCGTTCCAGCACACCAGATGGCCGGCGGAAAGTCCTGTGAAGGGATCACGAGCGTCTGGTGCCCGGATTGCACGGACGGTCCGGACTGGACGGACGGCCTGGGGAGCCCTGAGGGCTCGGGGGCCGGCCGGGGGCGGAGGGAGCGCCCCGCGGTGCCCGGCAGCGGTCGCTCCTGCGCGCCGTACCCTGGAGGCATGACCTCCGCCCCCGACCCCGAGCCGCGCGCCCCGAAGCCCGCGCTGATCTTCGACGACCCGCTGGACCAGCAGTCCTCGGACGACACGGACCACGGCTGGGGTGAGCGCCCCGCCTCGACCGGCGACGCCGCGGCCGACCTGAAGCGCTTCCTCGACGAGAAGCCGCCCCACCACCTCTGAACCGCGGAGGCGGCACGGGCCGCACACCTCAGCGGTCGTCGTGGCCGTGGCCGCGCTGGGCGACCAGGGTGTCGCGGATCTCCTTGAGGACCTCCAGCTCGGTCACCTCGATGACCTCCTGGGTGCTCTCCTTGGCCTTCCTGCGGGCCTCCTGGCGGGCCAGGTACTTCGACATCGGCAGCACCATCAGGAAGTAGACGACGGCCGCCGTGATCACGAACGTGAGCGTGGCTCCGAGCACCGAGCCCCACAGGATCCGGATGCCCTCGTCGCCCTGGCACGACCCGCTCAGGCACGAGCTGTAGTTGTCCAGGTTCTTGGTGCCGATCGCGCCCACCAGCGGGTTGATGATCCCCTTCACCACCGCGTTCACGATGTTGGTGAAGGCGGCCCCGATGACCACCGCGACCGCCAGGTCGACGACGTTGCCGCGCATCAGGAAGGCCTTGAAGCCCTGCAGAATGCTCGGTTCCTTCTTCTCGCTCACCGCGGGGCCTCTCATCGCTTGCGCAGGTTGGGGGACAAACAGTTCCGCAACTTACGTCAACGAACGGTCGCGCTGTCCAATTGGGTACCTGGAACGAGGGACTTGACAGGATCAACACACGATCACCGCCAAACGTGCCGTAGTGGACGCCGCGGCGAGATGCGCCGCGGTGGAGCGCGGCACCGAGAGCACGACCAGCGCCCCGCTGCCGGACGCGTCCTCCAGGGGCTCCGGCACCTTCGTCACCCGCGCCCCGCGCGCGACCACCCGGGCATCCCCTCCTGCCGCCGTCTCCTGCGCGGCGACGACGTCCACCCGGTCACCGGGCCGCAGCAGCCGTACCGTCTCCGCGTCGGAGATGCGCACGGGCGCGGCCACCATCCGCACGGCCCGGTGTCCTCGCACCGGGTCCGCCGCCGGATGGCCGCGCGCCGCCGGGCCGGCGTCCCGCGGCCCCGCCGCCACCAGCGCGGCCGCGGTCACGGCGAGCGCTGCGGCCACCGCCCGCCTCCGGTGCCGTACGAGCCGCTGCAGCCGGAACCGCCCGCCGCGCACCCGCACGGGAGCGAAGTGCGGGATCTCGCACGGGGCGGGGGCGTCGACGGCCGGCGGGTGCGGCACTGCGGGGGAGGAGGAGAGGAGCGGGGGAGGAAGGGACATGCGGGGTCACCACCTGCGTCGGGAGTCGGCTTGCAGACCCACGATGAGGTGTTTCTCCGATCTCTGCCGAGGCCGGTGGATCACCGACGGCTTGTGGACAACTCCCTCACCCGAACGGGAAGTTCCGGAGCCCCGCTCACTCCCCGACCTGCTCGCTCGCTCCCCGCCCCGCTCACTCCCGGGGCTCCCGCATCACGGCAGCTCGAACCCCGGATCCATCCCGCCCAGCGCCGTCGTGCACAGGCAGTCCCGTTCCTCGTTGGACGGCAGGGCGGCCACCGCGTCGAACAGCACGCCCCGCAGCCGGTCCACGTTGGCCGCGAACACGCGCAGCACCTCGTCGTGCGAGACGCCCTCGCCGGTCTCGGCGCCCGCGTCGAGGTCGGTGACCAGGGTCATCGACGTGTAGCAGAGCTCCAGTTCGCGGGCGAGCGCCGCCTCGGGGTGGCCGGTCATGCCCACCACCGACCAGCCCTGCGCCTGGTGCCACAGGGACTCCGCACGGGTCGAGAAGCGCGGCCCCTCGACCACGACCAGCGTGCCCCCGTCCACCGGCTCCCAGTCGCGCCCGCGGGCGGCCTTGAGGGCGGCGGCCCGGCCGACGGGGCAGTACGGGTCGGCCAGGGACACGTGCACCACGTTCGGCACCTTGCCGTCGGGCAGCGGGAACCCGTCGAAGTACGAGCCCGCCCGGGACTTCGTACGGTCGACCAGCTGGTCCGGCACGAGGAGCGTGCCCGGTCCGTACTCGGGGCGCAGACCGCCCACCGCGCACGGGCCGAGCACCTGGCGCACGCCGACCGACCGCAACGCCCACAGGTTGGCGCGGTAGTTGATGCGGTGCGGAGGCAGATGGTGGCCGCGGCCGTGGCGGGGCAGGAAGGCGACCCGCCGTCCGGCCACCTCGCCGAGGAAGAGGGAGTCGCTGGGCGGTCCGTAGGGGGTCTCGACCTGCACCTCGGTCACGTCGTCGAGGAAGGAGTAGAAGCCCGAGCCGCCGATTACACCGATGTCTGCGTTCGCCATGGCCAGCACAGTATCCGGCCCCCGACGGCGGGCGGAGAGGGGTGCCTGGTGCTGCAAGCCCAACCGCCGCAGACACCGAAGACCCCACCGTCCTACGACGGCAGGGTCCCGTGAGGCGAGTGCGGCAGGTCCTAGGCGGCGCTGCTGCCGGACGAGGCGCCGGTGCTCGACGGCTTGGAGTCCGAGGAGGACGAGGAGGAGCCCGACGAAGAGCTGGACGAGGACGCGGACGACGACTCGGTGGACGTCGACGGCTTGGACGACGCCGGCGAGCTGCTCGACGAGGAGCCGCGGCTGTCGTTGCGGTAGAAGCCGGAGCCCTTGAAGACGATGCCGACGGCCGAGAACACCTTCTTCAGGCGGCCACCGCAGTTGGGGCACTCGGTGAGGGCGTCGTCGGTGAACTTCTGCACCGCCTCGAGGCCCTCGCCGCACTCGGTGCACTGGTACTGGTAGGTCGGCACTGTCTTCCTCCTGGCACTCTCACTCAATGAGTGCTAACGACGGTCCATAGTGACGTATTCCTGAGGATCAGTCCACTGCCACCGGCGAGCGGTGACCGACGCCACGTGCCACGGTCAGGCTGCGCGGCCGGGTGGCCAGCCGGGACCGCAGGGCCAACAGGGTCACCAGGGCGAGCACCGTACCGCCCGCGGGCGCCAGGAATCCGGCGCCCGCCCAGAAGCGGTCCTCCAGCTGTCCTGCGACCGTGACGGCCACGGCCTGCCCGAGTGCCACCGCGCCGGTCAGCCAGGTGAAGGCCTCGGTGCGGGCGCCGGCCGGGACCAGGCCCTCGACCAGCGTGTAGCCGGTGATCAGGGCGGGCGCGATGCACATGCCGACGAGCAGGCCGAGGCCGGCCAGTACGACCACCGAGTGCGCGGCCCACAGGCCGCACGCCGTCAGCGCGAGGGCGCCGTAGCCCACGGCGAGGCGCCGCTGCGGGGCCATCCTCCAGGCGACGGCGCCGCAGACGATGCCGGAGAGCATGTTGCCCGCGGCGAAGACGCCGTACAGGACGCCGTTCAGACCGGGCTCGCCGATCGACTCGGTGAACGCGGCCAGCGAGACCTGCATGCCGCCGAAGACGGACCCGATCCCGAGGAAGGCGACGGCCAGAACGCGCACCCCGGGGACGCGCAGTGCGGACGTGTGCTCCACGCGCGCGTGCCCGGTGGCGGCGACTGCGGGCTGCGTGCCCTTCTGTGCCGCGAACAGCAGACCGCCGAGCAGGGTCAGGGACGCCTCCGTCACGAGGCCCGCGGCCGGGGCGACGGTGGTGCACAGGGCGGTGGCCAGCAGCGGTCCGACAACGAACGTCAGCTCGTCCGTGACCGATTCGAAGGCGGCCGCGGTGGTCATCAGCGGCGACCCCTGGAGCTTCACGCCCCAGCGGGCGCGCACCATGGGCCCCACCTGCGGCACCGAGGCGCCGGTCGGCACGGCGGCCGCGAACAGCGCCCACAGGGGCGCGTGGGCCAGGGCGAGCGCCGTCAGGGTGAGGCCGGACAGGGCGTGCAGCAGGACGCCGGGCACCAGCACGGCGCGCTGTCCGTAGCGGTCGGCGAGACGGCCGCCGTAGGGAGCGAAGAAGGCCATCGAGACACCGGTGACGGCGGCCGCGGCGCCCGCGGCCCCGTACGAGCCGGTGGTGTGCTGCACGAGCAGCACGATCGAGATCGTGAGCATCGCGAACGGCTGGCGCGCCGCGAAGCCGGGGACCAGGAACGTCCAGGCGCCGCGGGTGCGCAGCAGCTGTCCGTAGCCGGGTCGCTGGGTGACCGTGGATGCCACGGCCCGTGCCTTTCTGCCGCCTGGTGGCGCGCCCGTGCGGGGGCGCCGAGAGCTGTCCTCTGGTGCGGACTGCGGTAGATACCTGAGGCCGCCCGGAGTGCTGGGCGCCACGGCCGCCATACGGTCGCGTCAGCTCTGCGTCAGGCAGAGGTGGTTCGATCAGGGATATGCCTTCATCGTACAGGGATCAAGGCCCGGTACGCCTGTGAAAACGAGCACCACGCGCGCGTGCGCCTGCGATTCCCGTGGGCTCAAAGGGGAGAAAACGGGACACTCAGTGTTCCGCTCCCGCCCCGTCCGTCCCGAGCCACCCGGCCAGCTTGCCGCCGTGGCCCACCGCGCGCAGCCGCCGCTCGGCCGCGTCGCGCACCGGATCGGTGGCCACGACCAGCAGTTCGTCGCCGCGTCGCAGCACCGTCGTGGGCAGCGGGACAAACGATTTTCCCTCGCGTACGACGAGAGTGACGGCGGCCCCGGCCGGCATCCGCAGCTCGGCCACCTCGACGCCGTGCATCTTCGAGCCCTCCGGGATCGCGACGGACAGCAGATGCCCGCGCAGCCGCTCCAGCGGGGCGGACTCGATGCCGAGGTCGGCCGCCTCGCCGCTTCCGCCCAGGTGCAGCGTGCGGCCGAGCCACGGCAGTGTCGGCCCCTGGATCAGGGTGTAGACGACGACCAGGACGAAGACGATGTTGAAGATGCGGCGGCTGCCCTCGACGCCCTGCACCATCGGGATCGTCGCCAGGATGATGGGGACCGCGCCGCGCAGCCCGGCCCAGGACATCAGGATCTGCTCCGCCCGGGGCACCCGGAAGGGCGTCAGGCACACCAGCACGCTCAGCGGGCGCGCCACCATGGTCAGCACCAGGCCGATGACGAGCGCCGGCACGATGTCATCGCCGAGTTCGTGCGGGGTGACCAGCAGGCCGAGCAGGACGAACATGCCGATCTGCGCGATCCAGCCGAGCCCGTCGGCGAACCCGCGGGTGGCGGGCCAGTGCGGGAGTTTCGCGTTGCCCAGCACCATCGAGGCGAGGTAGACGCCGAGGAAGCCGCTGCCGTGCGCCAGCGCGCCCCCCGCGTACGCCGTGACGGCGATCGCCATGACGGCGATGGGGTAGAGGCCGGAGGCGGGCAGCGCCACGTGTCTGAGGCCCCAGGCGCCGAGCCAGCCCACCGCGAGCCCGATGGCTGCGCCGATGGCCAGCTCCAGCGCGATCTCCCCCACCAGCACGTACCAGTGCTCGACCGGGCCCGCCGTGGAGAAGGCCACGACCAGGATGACGACCGGGGCGTCGTTGAAGCCGGACTCCGCCTCCAAAATGCCCGTCACGCGCGCGGGGAGGGGAATTTTCCGCAGCACCGAGAAGACCGCCGCCGCGTCCGTGGAGGAGACGACCGCCCCGATGATGAGCGCCTGCCGCCATTCCAGCCCGACCAGATAGTGCGCGCCCGTCGCGGTCACCCCGACGCTCACCGCGACGCCCGCCAGCGCCAGCGTGGAGGCGGCCGGCAGGGCCGGCCTGATCTCCCGCCACTTCGTGCCCAGACCGCCCTCGGCGAGGATCACGACGAGGGCCGCGTAGCCGATGACCTGGGTGAGTTCGGCGTTGTCGAAGCGGATGTCGCCGATGCCGTCCTGGCCCATGGCGATGCCGATCCCCAGGTACACGAGCAGGCTGGGGAGCCCGCTGCGCGAGGAGATCCGGACCGCTGCCACGGCGACGAGCAGAACGAGAGAGCAGACGAGCAGGAGCTGGTTGAGATGGTGGACTGTCAGCGGCCGTTCCCTTCCCTGGCTCGTACGCATCGCGCGCGTGAGCTCACGTACAGATGACGCGGAGCCGGGAGGCCCCGCATCCAAGTACTTCGTTACCTTACCTAACTCTTGACGATTTCTTGACGTTCGGGCGGCGGGAACGCATGCGTGCCCGCGCTCGTTCCCCACTCCGCGTCAAGGGCTGTCAGGCCCTGCGCCTATGGTTGCTCCAGCGCTCATTCAAAAGGACAGCCCGCCTCGCCGCTCGCGTTAGGACAGCAAGGACAGCGATGCCCCCGAACACCACCGCCACAACGGGTGACAAGCCCGCCAAGTCCGGCAGGAAGAAGGGGCGCAAAGCCCGATTGGTCGTGCTGGTCCTGGTCCTGGCCATCATCGCAGGCGTCGCCTACGGGGCCTACTGGTCGATCAGCACCGTCCGTGCGTCGTTCCCGCAGACGAAGGGCTCGATCACGCTGCAGGGCCTGTCGGGACCCGTAGACGTCAAGCGCGACGGCAACGGCATCCCGCAGATCTACGCCTCCTCCGACGCGGACCTGTTCATGGCGCAGGGCTATGTCCAGGCGCAGGACCGGTTCTACGAGATGGACGTGCGCCGGCACATGACCTCGGGCCGGCTGTCGGAGATGTTCGGCAAGAGCCAGGTCGACAACGACGAGTTCCTGCGCACGCTGGGCTGGGACCGGGTGGCCAAGGAGGAGTACGACACCAAGCTGTCGGCGTCCACCAAGAAGTACCTCCAGGCCTATGCCAAGGGCGTCAACGCCTATCTGAAGGGCAAGGACGGCAAGGACATCTCCCTGGAGTACGCGGCGCTCGGCTTCGACAACAACTACAAGCCCGGGCCGTGGACTCCGGTCGACTCGGTCTCCTGGCTCAAGGCGATGGCCTGGGACCTGCGCGGCAACATGCAGGACGAGATCGACCGCGCTTTGATGACCAGCCGCCTCGACGCCAAGCAGATCGCGCAGCTGTACCCGGACTACCCGTACGACCGCCACAAGGCGATCGTGCAGGAGGGGCAGTACGACGAGGTCACCAAGACCTTCGAGCAGAGCGGCTCGTCGTCCGGCAGCGGCACGTCCACGGGCGGCACGACGGGCACAGGCACAGGCACAGGCACGGGCGTCGGTGCGGGCACCGGCACAGGCACGGGCACCGGTACCGGCACCTCGTCGGGCGGCACTGCCCTGGAGAGCCAGCTGGCGGGCCTCTACGACGTCCTGGACGACGTCCCCACCGCTGTCGGCGTGAACGGCCAGGGCATCGGCTCCAACTCCTGGGTGGTGGCCGGGAGTCACACCATCACCGGCCACCCGCTGCTCGCCAACGACCCGCATCTGTCGGCCTCGTTGCCGTCCGTCTGGTACCAGATGGGCCTGCACTGCCGCACCGTCTCCAGCAAGTGCCAGTACGACGTGACCGGTTACACCTTCGCGGGCATGCCCGGCGTGGTCATCGGCCACAACCAGGACATCGCCTGGGGCATGACCAACTCCGGCGTCGACGTCACCGACCTCTACCTGGAGAAGCTCAGCGGCGACGGCTATCTCTACGACGGCGACACGAAGGCCTTCAAGAGCCGCGAGGAGACCATCAAGGTCGCCGGCGGCAAGTCCAAGACGATCGTCGTGCGCCAGACCCGGGACGGCATGCCCCTGCTCTCCGACCGCGACGACGAGTTGGTGAAGGTCGGCAAGAAGGCCACCGTCGACACCGCGGCGCCCGACCGCGGCGACGGCTACGGAGTCGCGCTGCGCTGGACCGCGCTCGACCCGGGCACCACCATGGACGCCGTCTTCGCCATGGACAAGGCGTCGAACTGGAGCGAATTCCGTTCCGCCTCCGCCCTGTTCGACGTGCCCTCGCAGAACCTGATCTACGCCGACAAGAACAACATCGGCTACACGCTGCCCGGAAAGATCCCCACGCGCGCGGAGAAGGACGACGGCTCGATCCCCGCCCCGGGCTGGGACTCCAGCTACAAGTGGACCGGCTACATCCCCGAGGACGCGCTGCCGTACGAGTACAACCCGAAGCGCGGCTACATCGTCACCGCCAACCAGGCCGTGATCGACCCGGACAAGTACCCGTACACGCTGACCACGGACTGGGGCTACGGCACCCGCAGCCAGCGCATCACCGACCTGATCGAGTCGAAGATCAAGGGCGGCGGCAAGGTCTCCACCGACGACATGCGCCAGATGCAGCTGGACAACAGCAGCGAGATCGCCAAGCTGCTCGTGCCCGCCCTGCTGAAGATCGACGTCGGCGACAAGGAGGTCCGCAAGGCACAGGAGCTGCTGGAGGGCTGGGACTACACCCAGGACGCCGACTCGGCCGCGGCCGCGTACTTCAACGCGGTCTGGCGCAACATCCTCAAGCTCGCCTTCGGCAACAAGCTGCCCAAGGAGCTGCGGGTGGAGGGCCAGTGCCTGTGGGTCGACCCGGTCAACACCACCGGGCCCGCGGACAACACGCAGAAGGTGCGCGAGTGCGGCCAGCGCGCCGCCGACCAGGCGCAGCCTGACGGCGGCGACCGCTGGTTCGAGGTCGTGCGCAAGCTCATGAACGACCCGAAGAGCGCCTGGTGGACCACGCCCAAGGCGGGCACCCGGCCCCCCGCGACGCACAACCGCGACGACCTGTTCAAGCGCGCGATGATCGACGCCCGCTGGGAGCTGACCGCCAAGCTCGGCAAGGACATCGACACCTGGAGCTGGGGCCGGCTGCACCGGCTGTTCCTGAAGAACCAGACCCTCGGCACCGACGGCCCCGGCTTCCTGAAGTACATCCTCAACCGCGGCCCCTGGAAGCTCAGCGGCGGCGAGGCGACGGTCAACGCCAGCGGCTGGAACGCGGCCGGCGGCTACGGCGTCGTATGGGTCCCGTCGATGCGCATGGTGGTCAACCTCGGCGACCTCGACAAGTCGAAGTGGATCAACCTCACCGGCGCCTCGGGGCACGCCTACAGCGCCCACTACGTCGACCAGACCAGCAAGTGGGCCAAGGGCGAACTGCTCGACTGGAACTTCTCGGCCAAGGCCGTCGACAAGAACACCAGCGACACCCTGGTCCTGAAGCCGTGAGCAGTCCGAAGCCGTGAGCTTCTGAGCGAGAAGGCCCTCCACACGCGCGTGGAGGGCCTTCTCGCGTCAGCGGGCCGGTCAGTGGCCGGTCAACGGCCGCTGCCGAAGCGGCGCGCGCCCGACGGCGTCACCACCGCGTGCACCGGCCGGTCGTGCGCCTCCTCGGGCACCCGCGCGACGACCTCCGCGTCGTAGAGCAGCACCACCAGCGAGGGCTGCGCGCCCGTGCGCTCCAGACGCGCGAGGACGCGGTCGTACGACCCTCCGCCGCGCCCCAGCCGCATCCCGCGCGCGTCCACCGCCAGTCCGGGCAGCAGCACGACGTCCGCGCGCGTCACGGCGTCCGGGCCGAGGCGTTCGCCGGAGGGCTCGAAAAGCGCCATTTTTCCGCCGTGTTGGACCCGCGCGAGGGAGCCCCGGCCGGCGTACGCGCCCCAGTCGAGGTCGTTGTCCGCGAGCAGCACGGGCAGCAGAACCCGCGTCCCGCGCGCGTGGAGCGCGTCCAGCAGCGCGAGCGTTCCCGGCTCGGCGCCCACGGAGACGTAGGCGGCCACCGTGCGGGCCTCGGCCAGCTCCGGCAGCCGCAAGGCGCACTCGGCGAGCGCGTCCGCGGCCTCCTGCACGTCATCCGCCGTCAACCTGCTTCTCACCGCGAGGAGCTCTCGCCGCAACGTTCGCTTGTCAGGCTCGGTCGTACGTCCGAGGTGACTCATGGGTCGCACCTGTACCCTTCCCAATGCGCTCATATGAGAGCCAAATAACCGGAGCCACAGATTCCCATCCAAGGCAACGGATAGGGTGCCGCCATGACCCAGTCGCACCCACGGATCAGCAAGGCTGTCATTCCCGCAGCAGGCCTCGGCACCCGGTTCCTGCCGGCCACCAAAGCCACTCCCAAGGAGATGCTGCCGGTCGTCGACAAGCCGGCGATCCAATACGTGGTCGAAGAGGCCGTGTCCGCGGGCCTCGACGACGTCCTCATGATCACGGGCCGCAACAAGCGCCCCCTCGAGGACCACTTCGACCGCAACTACGAGCTCGAGTCCGCCCTCCAGAAGAAGGGCGACGCGGGCCGGCTCGCCAAGGTCCAGGAGTCCAGCGACCTCGCGACCATGCACTACGTGCGCCAGGGTGACCCCAGAGGACTCGGCCACGCGGTGCTGTGCGCGGCCCCGCACGTCGGCCACGAGCCGTTCGCCGTCCTCCTCGGCGACGACCTGATCGACCCGCGCGACCCGCTGCTCAAGCGGATGGTCGAGGTGCAGGAGCAGCGCGGCGGCAGCGTCATCGCGCTCATGGAGGTCGCGCCCGAGCAGATCCACCTCTACGGATGCGCGGCCGTCGACCCCACCGAGGACGGCGACGTCGTCAAGGTCCACGACCTGGTCGAGAAGCCGGCCGCCGCGGACGCCCCGTCCAACTACGCGATCATCGGCCGCTATGTCCTCGACCCGGCCGTCTTCGACATACTGCGCAAGACCGAGCCGGGCCGCGGCGGCGAGATTCAGCTCACCGACGCCCTCCAGCAGCTCTCCCAGGACGAGAAGGCCGGCGGACCGGTCCACGGCGTCGTGTTCAAGGGCCGCCGCTATGACACCGGCGACCGCGGTGACTACCTGCGTGCCATTGTCAGACTCGCATGCGAACGTGAAGACCTGGGCCCGGACTTCAGGGCCTGGCTTCGCAGTTACGTAGCCGAGGAGATGTAGCACGTTGAGCAGTTCGCCCCGCACCACCGGCCAGGACCGCCTCTGGTCGGTGGACGAACACCTGGAGGACATCCTCACGGCCGTCCGCCCCCTGGAACCCATCGAGCTGCAACTCCTCGACGCCCAGGGCTGCGTCCTGGTCGACGACGTCACGGTGCCGGTGTCGCTGCCGCCGTTCGACAACAGCTCCATGGACGGGTACGCGGTACGGGTCGCGGATGTCGCGGGCGCGAGCGAGGAGTTCCCCGCCGTCCTGGACGTCGTCGGGGACGTCGCGGCGGGCCAGGCCGACCTCGTCCAGGTGGGACCCGGCCAGGCCGCCCGCATCATGACCGGAGCCCCCCTGCCGCCGGGCGCGGAGACCGTCGTCCCCGTGGAGTGGACCGACGGAGGCCTCGGTGAGGGCCCGGTGACCGGGATGCGGGCCCGGGCCCAGGCACCCGAGGGCGCCGAAGGGCAGGTGCACGTCCACCGCCCGGCCGAGGCACGCGCGCATGTGCGCGCCAAGGGCAGCGACGTACGGGCGGGCGACCTCGCCCTCGAAGCCGGCACGGTCCTCGGGCCGCCGCAGATCGCCCTGCTCGCCGCGATCGGCCGCGGCACGGTCCGCGTGCGCCCGCGCCCGCGCGTGGTGGTCGTCTCCACCGGCAGCGAACTCGTCCAGCCCGACGAGCAGCTGGCCGACGGCCAGATCTACGACTCCAACAGCTTCGCCCTCACCGCGGCCGCCCGCGACGCCGGCGCCATCGCCTACCGCGTGGGCGCCGTCGCCGACGACGCGGACACCCTGCGCGCCACCATCGAGGACCAGTTGGTGCGCGCCGACATCCTGGTCACCACGGGCGGCGTGAGCGTCGGGGCGTACGACGTCGTCAAGGAGGCCCTGTCGCACGTCGGCGACGAGGACGAGGCGGGCAGCGGCATCGAGTTCCGCAAGCTCGCCATGCAGCCCGGCAAGCCGCAAGGCTTCGGCTCCATCGGCCCCGACCACACCCCGCTGCTCGCCCTGCCCGGCAACCCCGTCTCGTCGTACGTCTCCTTCGAGCTGTTCGTCCGCCCGGCGATCCGCACCCTCATGGGCCTGGCGGACGTCCACCGGCCGCGGACGACCGCCACACTGATCTCCGGCAAGGCGCTGACCTCGCCGAAGGGCCGCAGACAGTTCCTCAGGGGCACGTACGCCGACGGCTCGGTCAGCCCGGTCGGCGGCGCCGGATCCCATCTGGTCGCGGCCCTCGCGCACGCCGACGCGCTCATCGTCGTCCCCGAGGGCACGGAGTCCGTCGAGCCCGGCACCGAGGTCGAGGTGGTCCTGCTCGGCTGAGCGCACCAGGTTGGCGGTACCGTGTCGCGCACAACAGGTCCGTGCGCCGTACCGCGCCGGGCCCGGACCGGGAGCGCCCACAGCATGACTGAGCCTTCCCGGGGGGAGACCCCCGGACCCCCTGCGCAGGACCGACTGACGCACATCGACGAGGCGGGCGCCGCCCGCATGGTCGACGTGTCCGGGAAGGACGTGACCGCGCGCACCGCCCGTGCCGCCGGCCGGGTCCTGGTCTCGCCCCGCGTGATCGAGCTGCTGCGCGGCGAGGGCGTCCCCAAGGGCGACGCCCTCGCCACCGCGCGCATCGCGGGCATCATGGGCGCCAAGCGCACCCCGGACCTCATCCCGCTGTGCCACCCCTTGGCGCTGTCCGGTGTGAAACTGGATCTGTCGGTCGCGGACGACGCCGTGGAGATCCGGGCCACGGTGAGGACCACGGACCGTACGGGCGTCGAGATGGAGGCGCTCACCGCGGTCTCCGTCGCCGCGCTCACCGTGATCGACATGGTCAAGGCGGTCGACAAGGGAGCGGTCATCACGGACGTACGGGTGGAGGAGAAGACGGGCGGCAAGTCGGGCGACTGGAGCCGGGCATGACTGTCGACCCATCGACCGGCGGTGCTCTCCGCGCGCCGTACAGCGCTCTGGTGATCACCGCCTCCAACAGGGCTGCCGCAGGCGTCTACGAGGACAAGGGCGGCCCCGCGATCGCCGCCGGCCTGGAAAGCTTCGGCTTCGTCGTCGACGGCCCGCGGGTCGTCCCGGACGGCGACCCCGTGGAGGCCGCGCTGCGGGCCGGAGCCGAGGCGGGCTACGACGTCATCGTGACCACCGGCGGCACCGGCATCTCGCCCACCGACCGCACACCCGAGGCGACCCGCAGGGTGATCGACTACGAGGTGCCGGGCATCGCGGAGGCCATCCGGGCGTTCGGACGACAGAAGGTACCGACCGCCGCGCTCTCGCGGGGCCTGGCGGGAGTGGCGAAGGGGACACTGATCGTCAATCTGCCGGGCTCCACCGGCGGGGTCAAGGACGGACTGGCCGTCCTGGAACCCCTGCTGACGCATGCCGTCGACCAGATCCGCGGCGGCGACCACCCCAGACCCGGGGCCGTCAGTGGGGGTGCGAGCTGAACAGCCCATCCTGGCCCGCCGTGCTGGCGGACGGCGACATCGTCCTCCGGCCGATAAAGCTGCGCGACCAGCGCGCCTGGCGCGACGTCAACCGGCGCAACCGGGACTGGCTGCGCCCCTGGGAGGCGACGATTCCGCCGCCCACGCCGAGCGGGCCGATAGCGCACCGGCCGACCTACCGTCAGATGGTCCGGCACCTGCGCTCCGAGGCGAACTCCGGCCGGATGCTTCCGTTCGTCATCGAGTACCAGGGCCGTCTGGTCGGGCAGTTGACGGTTGCCGGAATCACTTGGGGCTCCATGTGTTCGGGGCATATCGGCTACTGGGTGGACGAGGCGGTGGCCGGACGGGGTGTGATGCCGACCTCCGTGGCACTGGTCGTGGACCACTGTTTCCGCACCGTCGGTCTGCACCGCATCGAGGTCTGCATTCGCCCCGAGAACGGGCCCAGTCGCCGGGTGGTGGAGAAACTCGGATTCCGCGAGGAGGGTCTGAGGCCGCGTTATCTCCACATCGACGGCGCCTGGCGCGACCACCTCGTCTTCGCGCTCACCGCGGAAGAGGTGCCCGACGGGTTGCTCAACCGCTGGCGCCGGGCACGTACTCAGGGGAATCCCGCATAGGCCGGTAAATTGAATAGATGTTCGAAATTGATCGAGCGGCGACCACCTCAAGGCATTAAATTCACAGCCTCAGTGGGGTGCTGATCGCATCGGTCACAAAAAAAGTTCGAAATATCAGCCAGATCGTGCGACACACCGGCGCAATTGGCAGATGGCCTCACGCAAACCCCTCTACCGTGTGAGGCGTGAGCAGCAGCGGCCTCATCTACGCAGTCATTGTCGGGGCCTGGGCCGCCTACTTGGTGCCTATGTGGCTCCGTAGGCAGGACGAGCTGAACGAAGCCCGTCCGACGGAACGCTTCAGCACCGCCATCCGGCTGCTGTCCGGACGGGCGGGAATGGAGCGCCGGTACGCCAAGGACCTGCGGGGGCGCTCCACCGAAGCGGGGGAGCCCAGCGCCGACGACCCGGGCACGGTCACCGGTTCGGTGGACGTCCGGGCCTTCGCCATGCCCCCGAACCGTCCGAAGACCCGCGCCGAGGCGCCGGACCCCGCGCCGGCGCAGGCGTCCCCGTCGCCCTCCGCGCAGTCCCCGGTCCCTGCCCCGGCCCGCAAGCGCGTGCCCGCGCCCCGCCGCACGCCCGCGCAGGAAGCGGCCGCGGCGCGCGCCCGGCGCTCGAAGGTGCTCGCGCGCAGACGCCGCACCACCGTGACGCTCTTCGTCGCGTTCACACTCGGCGCCGTCGTCGCCGCCGTCGGCGGACTCGCCTTCCTCTGGGCGCCCGGCGTGCCCGCCGTGCTGCTGAGCGGATACATCGCGTATCTGCGCACCCAGGAACGGCGGCGCTTCGCCTACCAGATGGACCGCCGCCGCGCCGAGGCCGCGGCCCAGCGGCTCCACGAGCGCGCACGCCAGCCGCGCCGGCGTACCGCCACCGCCGAGGCGGACGCCGACGAACCCGACGAGGGACCCGCCCAGGGCACCGACCCCGGGCTGTCCGCACTCGCCGCCGACCGGCGGGCCCTGGTCGAGCAGACCGACCACGCCGAATGGGTGGACCAGCAGCGCGAGCGGCAGCGGCGGCCCGGGCACGGGGACAGCTGGGACCCGGTGCCGGTGCCCCTGCCGACGTACGTGACCGCGCCGGTCGCCCCGCGGGCCACCTCCGACGTGGACCTCGGGGCGCCGGACACCTGGAGCTCGGCCCGCTCGGGCCCGGTCGCTCGCGACCAGGAGACGCCGGCCGAGCAGAGCGCCGAGCACGACGCCGCGGCACCGGACGCGGCCGAGGAGGCGAAGGCGGACGACGACGGGCGCTGTGACGCCCGCCGCGCGGCTTCCGCACGGCGGGCGCGCGAGCGGGGCCGTACCCCGTTGTTCGACCAGTACGAGGACGGCGACCGGCCGAGGGCCGCCAACGAGTAGACCGGCCGCCCGACCTGTGGCGCCGCCCCCGGGCGGGCCGGATACGGATTTCCGGGCACCCGGATCGGGGTGCTAGAGTTTCACTCGTTGCAAGGGCCTGTGGCGCAGTCCGGTAGCGCACCTCGTTCGCATCGAGGGGGCCAGGGGTTCAAATCCCCTCAGGTCCACGCAGCTCAAAGCCCCTGCTGGGGATCACCAGCAGGGGCTTTGGCATGCCGTACTGCAGTGACGTACAGCAACTACGTTGTAGCGGACCGGTCCACCAACTCCCCTTCCTTCAGTTGGAGTTGCACCGCGGCGAGGCAGATTTGCGGCGGCGGAAGCGTGACCGAGGTCACCGCGTCGACCTCGCGCCGAGCCGACCATAGACTCCGGCCATGGTCATCCTCGGTGACAGGTTCAAGCGTGCCTTCTGGCGTGTGGATCGGGCGCTCGGTGGTCTGCGGCCGCCAACTCGATCCCAGCGCTTCTCCGCTCGCCATCCGCTCGCCATCGGCGTTTGCACCGGTGTGCCGTTGGCGGTGCTTGGCGCCGCAGTTGAGCTTGCACGTCACCAATCGTTGGGCGACGTGTTGATCACGGCAGGCGTGGGCGCGTATCTGGGGACGGTCTGCGGATTGACGGCCCTGGCGGAGCGATACAGGCAGCGCCGTTTCCGACGTCTGGGTCTTTGGAGCGCTTCCTCCAGCGATCGTCCAGGCGGCGCCTAGAAGACCCGGGTTGAGTGCGGCGTGAGCAACGGCCCCCGCCCTCAGGAGCCCAGCCGCTTCGCGAAGCAGCGGCTGTCCTCGTGGAAGCGGTAGTAGCCGAACTTCTCGCAGGGCTCGTAGCCGCTGGAGGTGTACAGGGCGATGGCCTCCGGCTGCTTGGTGCCCGTCTCCAGGACCATGCGGATGCGGCCCGCCCTGCGGGCGTCCTCCTCCAGGGCGGCCAGGATGCGCCGGGCGAGGCCGCGGCCGCGGGCCGTCTGCGTCACGTACATCCGCTTGAGCTCGGCGTCGCCGTCGGTGTTGCCCTCGCCGTTGGTGTCCTGGGCGCGCCAGCCGCCCGTGGCGACGGGGCTGTCGTGCTCGTCGTAGACGATGAAGTACACGCCGTTGGGCGGCTCGAAGTCCGCCGGGTCCAGGGGGGTGGCGTCGCCTCCGTCGCCGTAACGGACGTGGTACTCGGCCTGGACCTCGTCGTTCAGCTTCACAGCGTCGGGGTGGTCGAAGGAGACCCGGCGTATGTTCATTCTGTTAACCGTACACCTATGCAAGATCGCGATTATCGAATTCTGGACCACGTCCAGTGTGCCGGTATCGTGCCCGCGTGTTCACTGTGACCTCCGTCAACGTCAACGGCCTGCGCGCTGCCACGAAGAAGGGCTTCGTGGAGTGGCTCGCCGGCACCTCCGCCGATGTGCTCTGTCTGCAGGAGGTCCGCGCCGAGCCGCACCAGCTGCCCGAGCACGTGCGCACGCCCGACGGCTGGCACGTGGTGCACGCGCCCGCCGCCGCCAAGGGGCGGGCCGGTGTCTCCCTCTACACCCGCCGGGAACCCGACCGCATCCAAGTCGGCTTCGGCTCCGCGGAGTTCGACACCAGCGGCCGCTACGTCGAGGTCGATCTGCCGGGCGTCACGGTCGCCTCCCTCTACCTGCCCTCCGGCGAGGTCGGTACCGAGCGCCAGGACGAGAAGGTCCGCTTCATGACCGAGTTCCTCGCCCACCTCAAGGCGCTGCGGCAGCGGGCCGCCGCCGACGGCCGCGAGGTCGTCGTCTGCGGCGACTGGAACATCGCCCACCAGCAGGCCGACCTCAAGAACTGGCGCGGCAACACCAAGAACTCCGGCTTCCTCCCGGAGGAACGCGAGTGGCTGAGCCTGGTCCTCGACCCACAGCACGGCGGCTACGTCGACGTCGTCCGCGCCCTGCATCCGGGGGTCGAGGGGCCGTACACGTGGTGGTCGTACCGGGGGAGGGCTTTCGACCGAGACACAGGATGGCGCATCGATTACCACGTCTGTACGCCCGGACTGGCCGCCAAGGCCGTCAAGGCTCTGGTCGAGCGGGCGGCCACGCATGACGAGCGGTGGTCCGACCACGCGCCGGTCACCGTGGTGTACGACCTCTAGAGCCGGTCCTCGGCGCCGCTCTTCTCCCGCTTCTGCAGCTGGCGGTCCATCGCCAGCGACATCTCCGCCTCCACCACGCTCCGCGCCAGGGGGCGTAGGCGTTGGAGGTCTTTTTCCTCGGCGTGGCGGAGGACCAACTCGGCGAACATTTCTGCCAGTTGGTCTACGTGTTCGCGGACGCGGGCGCCGGCTGCGAGGACTTCTGCGAGGGGGATGCCCTCGCGGACCAGGGCCGAGGAGACGTCGAGGAGGCGGCGGCTGATGTGGACGATCTCGTCGCCGTCGGTGCCCAGGTAGCCGAGGTCCAGGGCGGCTGCGAGGTTCTCGGGGGTGACCTCGCCCTCGAAGCGGGCGGCGAGTTCCTCGGGGGTGAGGCGGACCGGCTCCTCCTCGGTGGGGTTGATGCCCAGCAGGTCGGCGACGTCGCGGCCGTGGTCCAGGGCTTCCGCCAGTTCCGCGATGCCGGTCAGGGTGTGGCCGCGCTCCAGGAGCGCCGCGATGGTGCGCAGGCGGGCCAGGTGGTGGTCGTCGTACCAGGCGATACGGCCCTCGCGGCGGGGCGGCGGTATCAGCTTGCGCTCCCGGTAGAAGCGCAGGGTGCGCACTGTGATGCCGGCTTCCCTGGCCAGTTCCTCCATGCGGTACTCACGCTTCTCGGTCACGTCCGCACCCTATGGCGTACCGCCGGTAACTTTCCTGGGCGCACCCCCTACCCATGAGTACGTCGCTGCTCTACTCTCCCATTGCGCCAGTATTCACTGGCGGAGTCGCGTGGGAAAGGGCATCGGCATGACCGAACACGAACATGTGCGGGTGGCGGTGATCGGGTCCGGGTTCGGCGGGCTGGGAGCCGCGGTGCGGCTGCGGCGCGAGGGGATCACCGACTTCGTCGTGCTGGAGCGGGCCGGCAGCGTCGGCGGCACCTGGCGCGACAACAGCTACCCCGGGTGCGCCTGCGACGTGCCCTCCCACCTCTACTCCTTCTCCTTCGCACCCAACCCCGACTGGCCGCGCACCTTCTCCGGACAGGAGCACATCCGTGCCTACCTGGAGCACGTCACGGACACCTTCCGGCTGCGCCCGCACATCCGCTTCGACTGCGAAGTGAAGATGATGACCTGGGACGCCGAGCAGCTGCACTGGGACATCGAGACCAGCAGCGGGCGGCTGACCGCGGACGTCGTCGTCTCCGCCGCGGGTCCCCTGTCCGACCCGAAGATCCCCGAGATCCCGGGCCTCGACTCCTTCCCCGGCAAGGTCTTCCACTCCGCCCGCTGGGACCACGACTACGATCTGCGCGGCAAGCGCGTGGCGATGGTGGGCACCGGCGCGTCGGCGATCCAGATCGTGCCCGCGATCCAGCCGCAGGTCGGCAGCCTCACCCTCTTCCAGCGCACCCCGCCCTGGGTCATGCCCCGCGTCGACCGTGCCATCACCGGCGCCGAGCGGGCCCTGCACCGCACGCTGCCCTTCACCGCGCAGGCCCGCCGCGGACTGCTGTGGGGGATCCGGGAGCTGCAGGTCCAGGCGTTCACCAAGCACCCCAACGAACTCGGCTTCGTCGAGCAGCTGGCCAAGCGGAACATGGCGCGGGCCATCAAGGACCCGGCCCTGCGCGCCAAGCTCACCCCCGACTACCGCATCGGCTGCAAGCGGATCCTGCTGAGCAGCACCTACTACCCGGCGCTCGCCCAGCCCAATGTCGACGTCGTGGCCAGTGGTCTGAGCGAGATCCGCGGTTCGACCGTCGTCGCCGCCGACGGCAGCGAGGCCGAGGTCGACGTGATCATCTTCGGTACGGGCTTCCATGTCACCGACATGCCGATCGCCGAGCGGATCGTGGGCGCCGAGGGCAGGACGCTCGCCGAGTCCTGGAAGGACGGGATGGCGGCCCTGCGCGGCGCCACCGCGGCCGGGTTCCCCAACTGGATGACCATCATCGGCCCCAACACCGGCCTCGGGAACTCCTCGATGATCCTGATGATCGAGTCCCACCTCAACTACATGGCGGACTTCGTCAAGCAGCTGGGCGTCCTCGGCGGCCGTGCGGCCCTCAACCCCCGGCCGAGCGCGGTCGCCGGCTGGAACCAGCGGGTGCAGGAGCGCATGAAGCGCACCGTGTGGAACACCGGCGGCTGCACCAGCTGGTACCTCGACGCGAACGGCCGCAACACCACCATCTGGCCCGGTACGACCACCGAGTTCAGGCGGGCCACGCGCCAGGTGAACCTCGCGGAGTACGAGGTGCTGCGCGCGCCCGCCCGGCCCGCCGAGGACGCACCCGTGAACGGGAAGAAGACGGCGGAGGTGGAGGCGTGAGCCGGCTGATGCACGTCACGACCGGGCCGTACGCCCCGCCCGCCGCCTCCCGCGAGCTCGTCGCCGTCTCCGCCGACGGGTCCCGCATCCATGTCGAGGTGCACGGCCCCGAGGGCGCGCCCGCCGTCGTCCTCGCCCACGGCTGGACCTGCTCGACCGCCTTCTGGGCGGCGCAGATCAGGGACCTCGCCGTCGACCACCGGGTCATCGCCTACGACCAGCGCGGCCACGGACGCAGCCCGGCGAGCCGGGTGTGCAGCACGGAGGCCCTCGCGGACGACCTCGAAGCCGTACTGAAGGAGACGCTGGCGCCCGGGGAGAAGGCCGTGATCGCCGGTCACTCCATGGGCGGCATGACGGTGATGGCGGCGTCGGGCCGGGCCGTCTTCCGGGAACACGCGGTCGCGGTCCTGCTGTGCAGCACGGGTTCCTCGCGGCTGGTCGCCGAGTCGACCGTCGTACCCATGCGTCCGGGCCGGCTGCGGACCTGGCTGACCAAGCACATCCTCGGGGCGCGGGCGCCGCTCGGGCCGGTCACACCCCTCGCGCGCCGCATCCTCAAGTACGGGACGATGGGACCGGGTTCGGCTCCGCACATGGTGGAGGCGTGTGCGCGGATCGTGCACGCGTGCCCGACCAAGGTGCGGCACGCCTGGTCGCAGGTGCTGGACCTGCTCGATCTCGACCACGGGGTACGGGAGTTGAAGGTGCCGACGGTCGTGGTGGTCGGGACCGCCGACCGGCTCACCCCGCCCGTGCAGGCGCGGGCGCTGGTGGCCGCGCTGCCCCACTGTGTGGACAGCGCCGAGCTGCCGGGGCTCGGCCATATGACGCCCGTCGAGGCACCGGAGCTGATCAGCGGCAGAATCCGGGAACTCGTGGCGACGTACGCAACGATCAAGGAGGGCGCATGAGCAGGGCAAGCCTCGAAGGACAGGTCGCCGTGGTCACGGGGGCGGCGCGCGGGGTCGGGGAGCTGCTCGCGCGCAAGCTGTCCGCGCGCGGTGCGAAGGTGGCGCTGGTCGGGCTGGAGCCGGACGCCCTCAAGCAGGTCTCCGAGCGGCTGCACAGCGACAGCGACCACTGGCATGCCGACGTCACGGACCATGTGGCGATGGCCCGGGTGGCGCAGGAGGTCAAGGAGCGGTTCGGGAAGGTCGACATCGTCGTCGCCAACGCCGGTGTCGCGACCGGCGGGCCGTTCGTGGACTCCGACCCGGAGTCCTGGCGGCGGGTGATCGAGGTGAACCTCGTCGGCTCGGCGGTGACGGCCCGCGCCTTCCTGCCGGCTCTGATCGAGAGCCGGGGGTATCTGCTGCAGATCGCGTCGCTCGCGGCCATCACGCCCGCTCCGATGATGACCGCGTACTGCGCCTCCAAGTCCGGTGTGGAGGCGTACGCGCACAGCCTGCGCGCCGAGGTCGGCTACCGGGGCGTGCGGGTCGGCGTCGGCTATCTGTCGTGGACCGACACCGACATGGTGCGCGGCGCCGACCAGGACGAGGTCATGCGCGAGCTGAGGCAGCGGCTGCCGTGGCCGTCGAACAAGACGTATCCGCTGAGCCCGGCCGTCGACCGGCTGGTGGCCGGCATCGAGCGGCGCTCCAGTCATGTGTACGGGCAGTGGTGGCTGCGCGGGATGCAGGGGGTGCGCGGCTATCTGCCGGGGGTCATCGGGACCGTCGGTCAGCGTGAGATGAAGCGGTTCGCGACCCGGTTGACGGGGATGCGCACCGGGCTCGTCGGCGCAGGTGGGGCGGCGGACGAGGAGTCGCGCGCTACGCACCGTAGTTGATCGACATGCGGAGTGTGTCCGCCCGTGTGAATCTGGTCGAGGCCCGATCAAGGGCCTTTCCCCTCACCCTCCGGGAGTGAACCCACATGGGTATGAAGGACCAGTTCCAGGACAAGGCCGAGCAGATGCAGCAGCGGGCCAAGGAGCGCATGCAGCAGGGCCGTGAGCAGGGCCGTGAGCGTGGCCAGCAGGGCCAGGAGCGCGGCGAGCAGGGCCAGGAGCGCGGCCGGCAGGGCCAGGAGCGCATGCGCGACGAGGAGTCCGAGCGCCGCGAAGGACAGGACCCGCTCGACCAGGACTACGACATCTGACGTCGGCCTCCTGAAGCGATCGGAAAGGGTGCCCCCGCCGGGGCACCCTTTCTCGTGTGCTGTCTCTCGTGTGCTGCTCTCATGTGCTGCGCGGCGGCAGCTTCGGGCGGGAGCGGTCGGGGACGTCGCTGTAGTCCGGCGGGGTGGCCGGCGGGTTGGTCTCCAGCAGTTCCACGGCCAGCTGCACCGCGTCGTCGAGCTGGGCGTGGCGGCCCTCGGCCCAGTCCAGCGGGGTGCGCAGGATTTCCAGGTCCGGGGTGACGCCCTGGTTCTCGATGCCCCAGCCGTACGCGTCGAACCAGGCGGCGTTCATCGGCACCGTGATCACCGTGCCGTCGCCGAGCCGGTGCCGGCCGGTCATGCCGACGACACCGCCCCAGGTGCGCTGGCCGATGACCGGGCCGAGGCCGAGGAGTTTGAAGGCGGCCGTGATCATGTCGCCGTCGGAGGACGTGGCCTCGTCCGCCAGCGCGACCACCGGGCCGCGCGGGGCGTTGGAGGCGTACGACACCGGCTGGGCGTTCCGGGTCAGGTCCCAGCCGAGGATCGTGCGGGTCAGCTTCTCCACGACCAGCTCGCTGATGTGGCCGCCCGCGTTGCCGCGCACGTCGACGATGAGCGCGGGCCGTGACATCTCCATCCGCAGATCCCGGTTGAACTGGGCCCAGCCGGAGCCGCCCATGTCCGGGATGTGCAGATAGCCGCAGCGGCCGCCGCTCAACTCCCGTACGACCGCACGGCGTTTGGCCACCCAGTCCTGGTAGCGCAGCGGCCGTTCGTCGATGAGCGGGACGACGGCGACGCGGCGGGCGCGGCCCGGCTCGCCCTTCGCGGGCAGGAACGTCAGCTCCACGGTCGTACCGCCCGAACCGGCCAGCAGCGGGTACGGGCCCTGCACCGGGTCCACCGGGCGGCCGTCGACATGGGTCAGTACGGCGCCCTCCCTGATGCCGGTGCCCGCCAGCGGGGAGCGGGCCTTGGAGTCCGAGGAGTCGCCGGGCAGGATCCGCTTGACCATCCAACCCTCCTGTCTGCGCACGAAGTTGGCGCCGAGGAGGCCCTGTCTGCGCTGGTAGTGCGGTGGCCCCTCGTTGCGGCGGGCGGAGGTGACGTAGGCGTGGGAGGTGCCCAGTTCGCCGAGGACCTCGCGCAGCAGGTCGGCGAAGTCGTCGGGGGATGCGACCCGTTCGACCAGCGGGCGGTACTGGTCGAGGATCGCGTCCCAGTCGACGCCGCCCATCCCCGGCTCCCAGAAGTACGCGCGGATGAGGCGGCCGGCCTCCTCGTAGGACTGGCGCCACTCCGCTGCGGGGTCGACCTGGTGCAGGATGCGGCGCAGGTCGATCCAGACCGTGGTGTCGCCGTCGCCGGGCTCGGAGGAGGGGACCGCCCGCAGGTCGTCGTCGTCGACCACGACCAGCCGGCTTCCGTCACCGCTGAGGGCGAACCAGTCGAGGTGGTCGACGAGTTCGGACTTCTTCGCCTTGCTGATGTTGAAGTACTCCAGTGTGGGGCGGCCGGTCGTGTCGTCCGGGTTGGCGAAGGTCTCGCCGAGCGCGCCCGAGATCGGCCAGCGCAGCCAGACCAGGCCGCCGCCCGCGACCGGATACAGCGCCGAGTACTTGGAGGCGGTGACCGGGAAGGGGGTGACGCGGCTCTCCAGCCCCTCGACCTCGACGGTCACCGCGCCGTCGCCGCTCTCCTCGTCGGCCAGTGGGTCCAGGCCGCCGGCGGCCGGGCGGCCCTCCGGGCTCAGGGCGAAGGGGGAGGGGGTGGCGGAACTGAGCGGCACCAGATAGGGGCGGCAGCCGAGCGGGAAGGAGAGGTCGCCGGTGTGGACGTCGTAGACCGGGTCGAAGCCGCGCCAGGACAGGAACGCCAGATAGCGGCCGTCGCGCGTGAACACCGGGTTCTCGTCCTCGAAGCGGCCGTCGGTCACGTCCACGATCAGCCGCTCGCCGCTCGCGGCCCCGGAGATCCGGGCCATCTTGATCTGCCGCAGCGACCTGCCGATCCCCGGATGCGACCACGTCAGCCAGGCCCCGTCCGGCGAGAAGGCGAGGTCCCGCACGGGGCCGTTGATCGACCGGATCAGCTCGGTCACCTCACAGTCCCGGTCGGGTTCGCCGGCGGTCACGGCGGCCGCCGCGCCGTCCGCTTCCTCGGCCGCCCCACCCTCCGTGACACCTGCCTCCTCGGACACCGTGATCAGCAGCAGTCGGCCGTCGTGCGAGGCGATGGCGAGGCGTTGGCCCTGGGGGTCGGAGACGAGTTCGAGGACGCGGCCCAGCCGGCCCGAGGCGAGTCGGCGCGGGGCCCGGTGGCCGGACGCTCGCGGGAGATGGGCGATCTCGATCGCGTCCTCACCCTCCGCGTCCGTGACGTACGCGACCTGGCCGGCCGAGCCGAGCATCTCCGGCAGCCGGACCCGTACGCCCGGGGTGTCGGCGATGGTGCGGGCTGGGCCGTCGCGATGGGTGAGCCAGTACAGGCTGCCGCGGACGACGACGGCGCTCGCGCGGCCCGTCTCGTCCACCGAGATGCCGTCCACGTGCTGGGTGGCCGGGACCTGGTAGGTGCGCCGGCCCGCGCGCGGACCGCTCAGCCGTACGTCGAGGCGGCGCGGTTCGGAGTCGGCGGCGAGGTCGTCGACGATCCACAGGTCCCCGGCGCACTGGTACACCACGCGCGTGCCGTCGCTCGCCGCGTGCCGTGCGTAGAACGCGTCGTGGTCGGTGTGCCGGCGCAGATCGGTGCCGTCGTGGGCGCAGGAGTAGAGGTTGCCGATGCCTTCGTGGTCGGAGAGGAAGGCGATCCGGTCGCCGACGAACATGGGGGAGTGCAGATGCCCCCGCAGATCGGGCAGCAGCCGCTTGCCGTGGAACCAGAGGCGGCCCATGGCGCCGCCGCGGTAGCGCTTCCAGGAGGCGGGCTCGTGCGGCGGGGTGCCGGTGAGCAGGAGCGTCTTGCGCTCCCCGTCGAGGTCGGCGACCTGGATGTCGGAGACCGGGCCCCAGGGCAGCTTGCGGCCGGGGTCGCCGTCGAGGGAGACCTTGTAGGCCCAGGTGAAGTAGGAGAACGGCTCGCCGTGCGAGGCGACGGCAAGAATGGTGCCCCCCGCGCCTCCCGTACGTTCCCCGCCCCCCTTGTCCCCGGCGTCTCCCGCGTACGGCGTCCATCCGCACACCTGTGTGTCCGGCGACCCCCAGTGCGTGAGCTGCCGCCCGGGCCCGCCGTCCACGGGCACGACGTGAATTTCCGGTACCAGGCTCCACCAGCTCGTGTAGGCGATGTGGCGACCGTCCGGCGAGAACCGGGGGTGGCCGGTCTTCGTGCGGTCGACGGTCAGGCGCCAGGCCCGGCCCGGTCCGTCGAGGGGAGCCAGCCAGAGATCGTCCTCGGCCACGAAGCACAACAGGTCACCGCTCAGATGCGGCAGGCGCAGATAGCTCACCTCCCCATGCTTTTCCGCCGAATGGGGGCGGGCAACTCGTACGCCCGGACTTACGTCTCCTTCACATACGTGACCCACCACACGTACGAAACGGTTTCGTTTCGCTAGCTTTCAGGGTATCTTCATGGGTGTACGAACAGGAGCACCCCGAGCCGGAAGGTGAGTGGCATGACTGAGGCCGCAACGACGCGTCGCAGTCGGATCACGCCCGAGCGAGAGGCCGAGCTGTACGCGGCCGTGCTCGACCTGCTCAGGGAAGTCGGCTACGACGCCCTCACCATGGACGCCGTGGCGGCCCGCACCCGCTCCAGCAAGGCGACGCTCTACCGCCAGTGGGGCGGCAAGGCCGAGCTGGTCGCGAAGGCGGTGCGGCACGACAAGCCGGGCTCCTCGGCCGGCGAGATCGACACCGGCTCGCTCCGCGGCGACCTGCACGCCCTCACGATGCGCTCGGACGACTGCCAGATGGAGCAGAACTCCGCGCTGATGCGAGGGCTGGCCATGGCGGTGCACGGCAATCCGGATCTGCTGAAGGCGTTCAAGGAACACCTGATCGAGCCGGAGCTGGCGGAGTTCCGCCGCATGCTGCAGCGGGCGATCGACCGGGGCGAGATCCGTGCCGACAACCCGGCCCTGGACTACGTGATGCACATGATGATCGGCGGGTTCGCCGCCCGCAGCCTGATCGACGAACAGCCGCCGACCCAGGCCTTCCTCCTGTCGTACATCGACGCAGTGGTTCTCCCCGCCCTCGTCGCCCGATAGATCCCCCGGATAAATCCCGTCCGGACAGATCCCCGCATCTCCCCGAGAGCCTGACGTCACCGCTCACGTCGTCGGGACGGTCACCCCTGCCTCCCCGCCGGGCTGATCACCCCTGCCCTGATCGACCACACGACCTGACCGGGAGTACGCCCTCGTGGCCACGTTCCTCTACAAAGTCGGCCGGTTCGCCTTCAGGCGACGGCACTTCGTCGCCCTGTTGTGGGTGGCCCTGCTGACGCTCGCGGGCGTCGGCGCGGCCAGCGCCCCCGCCGCGGGCTCCTCCTCCTTCTCCATTCCCGGCACGGAGGCCCAGAAGGCCTTCGACCTGCTGGAACAGCGCTTCCCCGGAATGAGCGCCGACGGCGCCACCGGACGCGTCGTCTTCAAGGCGCCCGCGGGCGAGAAGATGACCGACGCCGGCAACAAGGCCACCGTCGAGAAGACGGTCAGGGAGCTGTCCGACGTCTCCGAGGTGGTCTCCGTATCCGACCCCTACAAGGCGAACGCCGTCAGCAAGGACGGCACGATCGCCTATACGTCGGTGAAGTACAAGGTCTCCGGCATGGAGCTGAAGGACGCCTCCCGCGACGCCCTGGAGGACGCCGGGAAGGATGCACGCGCCGGCGGGCTGACCGTCGAGATCGGCGGTGACGCGCTGCAGACGACACCCGAGACCGGCGCCACCGAGGTCATCGGCATCGCGGTCGCGGCCGTCGTCCTCGTCGTCACCTTCGGCTCGCTGATCGCGGCCGGGCTGCCGCTGCTGACGGCGCTCATCGGCGTGGGCATCGGCGTCTCGGCCATCACGGCGCTGGCGAAGGCGCTGGACCTCGGCTCGACCACCTCCACCCTGGCCATGATGATCGGCCTCGCGGTCGGCATCGACTACGCCCTGTTCATCGTCTCCCGCTACCGCGCCGAGCTCGCCGAGGGCCGCGAACGGGAGGAGGCGGCCGGGCGGGCCGTCGGCACGGCGGGCTCCGCGGTGGTCTTCGCGGGCCTGACGGTCGTGATCGCCCTGGTCGGCCTGTCCGTCGTCAACATCCCGATGCTGACGAAGATGGGCGTGGCGGCCGCCGGCACGGTCGCGATCGCGGTGCTGATCGCGCTGACCATGATCCCGGCGCTGCTCGGGTACGCCGGGCGCAAGGTGATGCCGGCGGGCCGCAAGAGCAGGCTGCTCGGCGGCCGGCGGGCGGCCAGGAAGGCGTCCGCGGGCAGGCCCAACATGGGCACGCGCTGGGCGAGCTTCGTCGTACGCCGTCCCGTCGCCGTCCTGCTGCTCGGCGTGATCGGGCTGGGTGCCGCGGCCGTACCGGCCACCTCCCTGGAGCTGGGCCTGGGCGACGACGGCTCGCAGCCGACGTCGACGACGCAGCGCCGCGCCTACGACCTGCTGTCCGAGGGCTTCGGCCCCGGCTTCAACGGCCCCCTGATGCTCGTGGTCGACGCCAAGGACAGCGACAGCCCCAAGGCCGCCGTCAACAAGGTCACCCATGAGATCAAGGGCCTCAAGGACGTCGTGACGGTCACGCCGGCGACGTACAACAAGGCCGGTGACACGGCGACGATCACGGTCATCCCGGACTCCAAGCCGTCGTCGGTCACCACCGAGGACCTGGTCCACTCCATCCGTGACGCAGGCGCGGACATCAAGGCCGACACGGACGCGAAGGTGCTGGTCACCGGCTCGACGGCGATGAACATCGACGTCTCGCAGAAGCTGAACGACGCGCTGATCCCGTATCTGGTGCTGGTCGTCGGTCTCGCGTTCCTCCTGCTGATCGTCGTCTTCCGCTCGATCCTGGTCCCGCTGAAGGCGGCCCTCGGCTTCCTGCTGTCGGTGATGGCGGCCCTCGGCGCGGTCGTGGCGGTCTTCCAGTGGGGCTGGCTGTCCGGTCTGCTGGGCGTGGAGGAGACCGGGCCGGTCATGTCGATGATGCCGATCTTCATGGTCGGTGTGGTCTTCGGTCTCGCGATGGACTACGAGGTGTTCCTCGTGACCCGGATGCGGGAGGCCCACGTCCACGGGGAGAAGCCGGCGCAGGCCGTCGTCACCGGCTTCAAGCACGGGGCGCGGGTGGTCACGGCCGCCGCGGTGATCATGATGGCGGTCTTCTCCGGGTTCATCGGCTCCAGCGAGTCCATGATCAAGATGATCGGCTTCGGCCTCGCGATCGCGGTCTTCTTCGACGCGTTCATCGTGCGCATGGCGATCGTGCCGGCGGTGCTGGCGCTGCTCGGCAAGCGGGCCTGGTGGCTGCCGAAGTGGCTGGACCGGGCGCTGCCCAACGTCGACGTGGAGGGCGAGGGGCTGAAGAACCTCGACCGCGACACGAGGGACGACGACGAGGACCGGGAGCTGGTACGGGCCTGACGGCCCCGGCGACTGACAGCGACTGTCAGTGGCGGGGGCTAGCGTGAGCGCATGACCACGCTTCAGCAACGCCCCCGCACCGCCCTGCTGGTGATCGACGTCCAGCAGGGCGTCGTCGTGTCCGCGTACCGGCGCGACGAGGTCGTCGCCAACATCGCCTCCCTCGTCGAGCGGGCCCGCGCCCAGGACGTCCCGGTCGTCTGGGTCCAGCACTCCGACGAGGGCCTGGAGAAGGGCAGCGAGGCCTGGCAGTACGTGGGTGAACTGCCGGGCCGCGCATCGGAACCGGTGGTGCACAAGCACTACGGCGACGCGTTCGAGGACACCGATCTGGAGGAGGTCCTCGCCGCGGCCGGGATCGGTCACCTCGTCGTCGCCGGCGCGGAGACCGACGCCTGCATACGCTCCACGATCCACGGCGCCTTCACGCGCGGATACGACGTGACGCTCGTCGCCGACGCCCACACCACGAACGACAACAGCGAGTGGGGCGCCCCGCCCCCGGAGCAGGTCATCGCCCACACCAACATGTACTGGCAGTACCACTCGGCACCGGGGCGCACGGCGGGGGTGTCCACGACCGCGGACGTGACGTTCGGCTGATGTCGCGCTGACGTCCGGCTGACGTCCGCCTGAACGGGCAGCCCCGAATTCGTTCGTGATGTCTGTACGGGGCAGCTAGCCTGCCGGGCATGACGCCTTCCGACTCGCCGGCCCACCCCCGTTTCGCCGAGGCCCTGCGTGAGCTGGGTCTCGACGACGTGAACGACCGCATCCGCCGCTTCCCGGACGCGACCCGCACCGCCGCCGAGGCGGCCGCAGCGATCGGCTGCGAGCTGAGCCAGATCTGCAAGTCGCTGATCTTCGCGGCGGACGGGATCCCGGTGCTGGTGCTGATGGACGGCGCCTCGCGGGTCGACGTCGAGCGGGTCCGCGAGGAGCTCGGCGCAGAGAAGGTGACCCGGGCCCGGGCGGACGTCGTGCGCGAGAGCACCGGGTACGCCATCGGCGGCGTACCGCCCTTCGGACACCGCACGAAGACACGCGTGCTGGCCGACCGCTCGCTGCTGGAGCACGACGTCGTGTGGGCCGCGGCCGGCAACCCGCACGCCGTGTTCCCCATGGAGCCCAAGGACCTGGTCGCCCATGCCGGTGCCACCCTCGTGGACGTGCGTGAGCGCACCTCGTGACACCGCTGGTCGCCGCCGCGGTCCTGTGCGCAGCCGTCACGCACGCCGGGTGGAACGCGATCGCCCACCAGATCACGGACAAGCTGGTCGGCTTCACCCTGATCGCCGGCGGCGGCATGCTCATCGGGCTGGCGATGGCGCCCTTCGTGGCCTTCCCGGCGGCCGGCGCATGGCCCTACCTCGCCGCCTCCGCCGTCATCCACGTCGCCTACTACGCCTTGCTCATGCGGTCCTTCCGGCTCGGCGACTTCGGCCAGGCGTACCCGATCGCCCGCGGCACGGCACCCCTGGTCGTCACGCTCCTCGCCGCCCTCTTCGCGCACGAGGTGCCGGACGGCTGGGCGGCCGCGGGGATCACCCTGTCCTGCGCGGGGCTGACCGGCGTGGCCCTGTGGGGGCTGCGCGGCGGCCGCCCGAACTGGCCGGCGATCGGCGCCGCCCTCGCCACCGGCCTGACCATCGCCGCGTACACGGTCGTGGACGGTCTGGGCGTACGGGCGTCCGGCTCCTCCCTCGGCTACATCGCCTGGCTGATGGCGGTGGAGGGGATCGCGGTCCCGGCGTACGCGCTGTACCGGTGGCGCGGTCAATTCACCGCTGTCCTGCGCCCGTTCGCCGGACGGGGTCTGCTGGGCGCCGCCCTGTCGGTACTCGCGTACGGCCTGGTCCTGTGGGCCCAGACGAGGGCCGAACTCGCCCCGATCGCAGCTTTGCGCGAGTCCTCGATCATCGTCGGCGCCGCCATCGGTGCTGTGTTCTTCAAGGAGCGGTTCGGGGCGCCCAGGATCGCGGCGGCCGGGCTGCTGGTGGTCGGCATCGGGCTGATGCTGCACGCCGGGTAGGCGTCGCGGCCCGGCGAGGAGCACTCTGGAAGCAGGTCTTCCGGAGGTGATCGTCATGATGCACACCGCAGTGGGATGGCATGTCGAGCTGGAGTTCCAGGAGGACGAGACACACACGCGGGCCGCTGCGATGGTGCGGCTGTCCGACGGGAGCGAGCTACGCGCCCACGGTCACGCGAGCCGGCACGGCTCCGACGCCAATCAGCCGCGGGTGGGCGAGGAGATCGCGGGCGCGCGGGCGCTCAACGAACTCGCCATGCAACTGCTGGCCAAGGCGCACGGAGAGATCGACTCGGCGTCGGGGCGCACCTCGCACTCCATCAACATCTGAGCCCTCGACTCACGTCGGCAGGACGCCGCGCAGCGCCCGCAGCAGGGCCTGCGCCCGCGGGTCCGCCGTCACGCTCTTGCGGAAGCCGTTGGTCACATAGCCGAAGGAGACGCCCGAGACGGGGTCGGCGAAGCCGAGGGAGCCGCCGCGGCCGGGGTGGCCGAAGGAGGCGGGGGAGAGCATCGGCGACGCCGATCCGTGCAGCATGTAGCCGAGGCCGAACCGGGTGCCGATGACGAGCACGCGGTCCGGCCCGGCGCTGCGCTCACCGCGGGCCAGCTCCGCCGTCTCCGGCGTGAACAGCCGCCTGCCGCCGTCCACTTCGCCGATCAGGGAGCCGTAGAAGCGCGCCAGGGCCTCTGCCGTGGCGATGCCGTTGGAGGCGGGCAGGACGGCCTTGCGGTAGTCGGGGTCGTTCTCGTCGGGGAACGGGGTGATGGCCGCGAAGGCCCGGCAGGTGAGGGAGTCCGGGTCGGCGTAGGCCTCGACGACCGCGCGCTTGGGGCGCGTCCTGAGACCGTGCGGGTCCTCGGGGGCTTCGATCCTGCCGGTCAGGCCCACCCGTGCCGTCTCGGCTGCCGGCAGTCCCAGCCACAGGTCGGCGCCGAGCGGCCCGGCGATCTCGTCGGCGATCCACGCGCCCATGTCGCGGCCGGTGACCCGGCGCACCAGCTCGCCCGTCAGCCAGCTGTACGTCTGCGCGTGGTACCCGTGATCGGTGCCCGGCTCCCACACCGGTGCCTGCGCGGCGACCGCCTCGGCGCCGAGGTCGGGGTCGGCGGCCTGGGCGGGGGTCAGCGGACGGTCCAGGACGGGGACTCCGGCGCGGTGCGCGAGGAGATGCCACACCCGGGTCCGCTCCTTGCCGGCCGCCTTGAACTCCGGCCAGTACTCGCCCACCGGCGCGCCCAGGTCCAGCTGCCCGCGCTGGGACAGCAGCAGGAGTACGGCGGCGGCGACGCCCTTGGTGGCCGAGCGCACGACCTGGGCGGTGCCCTGCTCCCAGGGCTCGTCCCCGTCGACGTCCTTGGTGCCGCCCCACAGGTCGACGACCTTGTGCCCGTCGCGGTAGACGGCGACGGCGGCGCCCCGCTCGCCCAGCGTCTCGAAGTTCCGCGCGAACGCCTCCCTGACCGGCTCGAAGCCCTCGGCCACCGCACCGTTCACGTCCACGCCCGCACTTCCTTCCGGTTCACCTGCGACTGTGGGGGAAACAGCCCCGCACAGCCTGCGATTCCCCGGTGCCGCCACCCTGACGGGATCGTTACCGCGTGCTGTCCGTCACGCGTCCGGGGTGACGGACCGCGGGTCGAAGCCGAACGGCAGCTCCAGGCGGTGCGCGCGCATCAGCTCCTGGTCCGAGAGCAGTTCCCCGGTCTTGCCGTCCGCCGCGATCACGCCCTCGCTCAGGATCAGGGCACGGGGGCACAGTTCGAGGGCGTACGGCAGGTCGTGCGTGACCATGAGGACGGTGACGTCCAACGAGCGCAGGATGTCGGCCAGTTCACGGCGGGAGGCCGGGTCGAGGTTGGAGGAGGGCTCGTCCAGCACGAGGATCTCCGGCTCCATCGCGAGGACGGTCGCGACGGCCACCCGGCGCCGCTGCCCGAAGGAGAGGTGGTGCGGGGGCCGGTCCTTGAACTGACCCATGCCGACCTGCGCGAGCGCCCGGTCGACCCGCTCCTCCAGCTCGGGTCCCTTCAGCCCGGCCGCCGCGGGCCCGAAGGCCACGTCCTCGCGGACCGTCGGCATGAACAGCTGATCGTCCGGGTCCTGGAAGACGATGCCGACCCGGCGCCGGATCTCCGCCATGTGCCGCTTGCCGACGGGCAGTCCGGCCACCTGTACCGTGCCCGCGCCGCCGGTCAGGATGCCGTTGAGGTGCAGCACGAGGGTCGTCTTGCCGGCGCCGTTCGGGCCGAGCAGCGCGACCCGTTCGCCGCGTCCGATGCTGAAGTCCACGCCGAACAGCGCCTGATGGCCGTCGGGGTAGGCGAAGGCGAGGCCGGAGACCTCGAGCGAAGGAGTACTCACAGGGTCCATCCCAGCAGGCAGACGACGAGGGCGGCGACGGGGAGGGCGAGGGCGTACGACCACTGCGCCCGGGACGCGGTCACCTCGTCGATCACCGGCATCGAACCGGCGTAACCGCGGCTGACCATGGCGAGGTGCACCCGCTCCCCGCGCTCGTAGGAGCGGATGAACAGGGCACCGGCCGACTTCGCCAGCACGCCCCAGTGCCGCACGCCGCGCGCCTCGAAGCCGCGTGACTCACGGGCGATGCGCATCCGCCGCATCTCGTCGGTGATGACGTCGCCGTAGCGGATCATGAAGGACGCGATCTGGACGAGCAGCGGCGGGAGCTTCAACCGCTGCAGTCCCAGGAGGAGTTCGCGCAGTTCGGTGGTGGAGGCGAGCAGCACCGACGCGGCGACGCCGAGCGTGCCCTTCGCGAGCACGTTCCACGCGCCCCACAGGCCGTTCACGCTCAGGGACAGGCCGAGGACGTCCACCTGCTCGCCCTCCGCCACGAACGGCATCAGCACGGCGAACGCGACGAACGGCACCTCGATCAGCAGCCGCTTGAGCAGGAAGGCGGCGGGCACGCGCGCGAGGTGGGCGACGACGCCCAGGAGGACGGCGTACAGACCGAACGCCCAGATCGCCTCGCGCGGGGTCGACACCACGACCACCACGAAGGCGAAGGCCGCGGCCAGCTTGGTGTGCGGCGGCAGGGCGTGCACGGGCGAGTGCCCGTGCCGGTAGAGCCGGTGCGCGTGGCCCGCGCCCATCTCAGACGTTCTCCACGGCCGTGGGCGAGGTGTCCGTGCTCCGGCGCCTGCGCACCGCCCAGAACACGCCGCTGCCCGCGACGACGGTGACGCCGACACCGATCACGCCCGCCAGCCCCCCGGACAGGCGGGCGTTCGCGATGTCCTTGACGCCGTAGTCGGCCAGCGGGGAGTCGGAGGAGGCGTGCTTCTCCTCCTTCTTGTCGATCCCCTTGTCGTGCGCGACCTTCTCCAGCCCGTCGGGGTTGGCGGAGGCGTAGAAGCTGACGAAGCCGGCGAGCACGAGCGAGGTCACCAGGCCGGTGATCCACAGCTTGCGGCGGGAGGTGCGGGCCGCGGCGGGCACGGGCGTGGCGTCGGGCGCGTCGACGAGTTCGCCGTTCACGCGCAGCTTGAGCCGCTGCTGCAGTCCGCGGGCGCCGTACACCAGGTCGGGGCGTACGGCGACGACGGCGCCGACGGTGAGGGCCGTGATGACCGCCTCGCCGATGCCGATCAGGACGTGCACGCCGATCATCGCGGTGGCGACCTTGCCGATGGCGATGTCGGTGGTGCCGCCGATCGCGTAGATCAGCGTGAACGCCACGGCGGCGGCCGGGACGGACAGCAGCGCGGCGGCGAAGGAGGCGACCGTGATCGAGCGCCGGCTGCGCGGCAGCACCTTCACCAGGCCGCGGAAGACGGCGTATCCGACGACGGTCGTGACGATCGCCATGTCGGTGATGTTCACGCCGAGCGCGGTCAGGCCGCCGTCCGCGAAGAGGATGCCCTGCATCAGCAGGACCACGGAGACGCACAGCACCCCGGTGAAGGGGCCGACGAGGATCGCCGCGAGTGCGCCTCCGAGCAGATGGCCGCTGGTCCCTGCCGCGACGGGGAAGTTCAGCATCTGCACGGCGAAGATGAACGCCGCCACGAGTCCGGCCAGCGGCGCCGTGCGCTCGTCGAGCTCACGGCGGGCGCCGCGCAGGCTCACGGCGACGGCGCCGGCGGCGACGACACCGGTCGCGGCGGATATGGGCGCGTTGATGAATCCGTCAGGCACATGCACCGTTCGATGATAGAGGCTTGTTGCGAACTCCTTGCAAGAGCGAGGACCTCGTGGATTGTGCACCGGCGCATGTTCCGGTGAGATGTCCCGCCGTCAGGGGGCGTGATCCGGAAAATATGGGACATTAGGAAGGGGTGGGCGGACAGCTTCCACACAGATCACGCAGCGTGAGAGGGCCGTCACGATGTCTGTAGTCGAACAGTACGCACGAGCCCACATCGTCTCCGACGCGGTCATCCCCGAGGACGCCGCCGTCCCCGTCATGCTGCGCTACGACCCCGACGCCGACCCGCGCTCGGTACGGGTCGCGCTGCCCGGACCGCACGAGTGGACCGTCGCGCGGTCACTGCTGGAACAGGGGCTGCGCGCCCCGACGGCCGGCGGCGACGTCCGCGTCTGGCCGTGCGGGCGGGTGCAGGCCGTGGTCGAGTTCCACTCGGCCCAGGGCGTCTCGGTGGTGCAGTTCGAGAGCAAGGCGCTGCTGCGCTTCCTGCGCCGCACCTACATGGCGACGGCGCCCGTCAGCCACTGACCGGGCGCCGCGCTCGCCGTGCTCCAGGGAGCGGCCGGTCAGCCGCCCAGCTTCAGCAGGGCAGCGACGATCGGGCCCGCCGTGTCCCCGCCGTGGCCGCCCGCCTGCACCACGCCCGCCGCCGCGAGGTCACCCTTGTAGGCGGTGAACCATCCGTTGGGCTTCTTCTGGCCGTCGACCTCCGCCGAGCCCGTCTTGGCGCCGTACTCCCCGCTCATGCCGGCCATCGCCTCGGCCGCGGTGCCGTACATCGCCGTGTAGTGCATGACGTCCTTCAGCTCGGCCTGCGTCGTCGACGACATCGTGCGCGCGGCCTTCGCCAGCGTGCGGTGGTCCACCGACGGTGAGACCAGGTACGGCTGGTGGAAGGTGCCGGATGCCACCGTGGCCGACACCGAGGCCATGTTCAGCGGGTTCATGCGCACCCCGCCCTGCCCGATCAGCGAGGCGCCCATCTGCGCGCCGCTCTGCACCGGGACGGAGCCGTCGAAGGACGGGACGCCGATGGCCCAGTTGTTCAGCCCGAGACCGTAGACCTGCTGGGCCTCCTTGGTCAGGTCGTCGTTGGAGAGCTTCGGCGAGAAGTTGATGAAGGCGTTGTTGCAGGAGGCCCCGAAGGCCAGCTTGAACGTGCCCTTCTTGATCTCCGAGTCGTCGTCGTTGTGGAACGTCCAGCCCGCCATCTTGTACGTCTTGGGGCAGGGGTGCGAGTCGTTCGGGTGGACCAGGTCCTTCTCGAACAGCATCGTCGACGTCACGACCTTCATCGTGGAGCCCGGGGCCAGGGAGCCCTGGAAGGCCACGTTGAAGGTGTGGCTGTTGTTCGCCACGGCCAGGATCTCGCCGGTGGACGGGCGCATGACGACGACCGACGACTTCGCCTTCTTGGCGACCTGCTGCTCGGCCGCCGCCTGGAGGGTCGGGTTCAGCGTCGTGGTGACCTTGCCCGGCGTGCCCTTGCTCAGCTCCAGCAGCGTCTTGTCGGAGAGCTTCGCCTTCTTGGACTCCTTGCCGCGCACCACGCGCAGCTCGACGCCCGCCTTGCCGCCGGCGATCTTGCCGTACTTCTCGCGCAGTCCGTCCAGGACCGGCCCCAGCGACGGGTACTTGGCCGTCGTCAGCTCGCCGCCGTCACGGTCGTACGCCTTGACCGGGGGCGTCCCCGACTCACCGGTGACCAGGGTGTCCCCGTCCTTGAGGTCGGGGTGGACGATCGAGGGCCGCCAGTCGACCAGCGGCTTGCCGTCCGCCTTGTTGCGCACGACGGTGAGTGAACTGTCGTACGCCACCGGCTTGCTGGTGCCCTTGTACGACACCGTGCCCTTGACGGAGAAGGGGACCGTGTCGCCGGTGCGGGTGCCCTCGGTGAGGGTGACGCCCGTGATGTGGGCGTCCTTGGTGTAGCCGGTCAGCAGGGTGGTGGCGGCCGTCGCGTCGTTGGTGGTGGCGGCGGCCTTCGTCACCTCGCCGTGCTGCCAGGACGTGAGGAAGCCCTGGGCGGCCGTCCTGACCTCCGTCGCGGACAGCGGGCCGGTCTTGATGTGCTTCTCGGCCGCCGCCGACGTCGTCGCCGTCCGGTCGTCGGCCGACGCGCCGCCACCGAACAGCGCATAGGCGCCGAAGCCCGCGCCGACCACGACCACGGCGATCGTCCCGCCGACCACGGCGGGTTTGGTTCTCCGTCGCTCGGCGACGCGCCTTCTGTTGCCCACTGCCTCAGATCCTCCGCCAGTCCCCGGTGCCCCCGTCAGCCCGTGCTGCCCCAGGTGTCCTTCTCGTCCCCGTCCAACACAACGACGCCCACCACCCTAGAGTCCCGTCCCGGGCGGGTGACCTCAGCCGCCACTCCGTAGCACAGCTGCGACAATCGGGCCCGCCGCGTCGATGCCGTGGCCGCCGTCCTGGGTCATGGCCGCGGCCGCGATGTCGTCGCGGTAGCCGGTGAACCAGCTGTTGGACTTCGACTGCCCGTCGACCTCGGCCGAACCGGTCTTCGCGCCGATGCTGCCGCTCAGGCCGGCCATGATGCCGGACGCGGTGCCGCTGGTGGCGGTGCGGTTCATCATCGCGCGCAGCTGGGCGACCGTACTCGCGGACAGGCCCTGGGCGGTGGCGATCTCGCGGTCGTCGAGCTTCGGGGAGACGATGACCGGCTGCCGGAAGCGGCCCGTCATCGCGGTCGCGGTGACCGACGCCATGTCGAGCGGGCTCATCTGCACCTGGCCCTGGCCGATCATGTTGGCTGCCGTGTCCGGGCCGCCGGAGGCCGGGACCGAGCCGTCGAAGGACGGGATGCCGGTCTTCCAGTTGTCCCGGCCGAGGCCGAAGCGGTTCTCGGCCTCGTTGGTGAGGGAGTCGACCTTGACCTCGTCCGCGTACTTCACGAAGGCCGTGTTGCAGGAGCGGGCGAAGCTCTCGGAGAGCGTGGCCTTCTCGTTCGGGGGCATGTTCTTGATGTTGTGGAAGGTCTGGCTCTGCCACACCGCCTCGTTCGGGCAGGGGGCCGGGCCGTTCATGCTGGTGATGCCGTTGTCGATGAGCGTGGCCGCGCTGATGATCTTCATCGTGGAGCCGGGGGCCAGCCGGCCCAGGAACGCCGCGTTGAAGGCGTCCTCGCGGTGGTTGGCGACCGCCAGCACCTCACCCGTGGACGGCTTGACGGCCACCACCGACGACTCGGCGTACTTCTTCACCGCCTGCTCGGCCGCCGCCTGCGCGCTCGCGCTGAGCGTGGTCCGCAGCTTGCCCGGCCGGCCCTTGGCCAGGGTGAGCAGCGTGGTGTCGGCGGAGTCCTCGGCCTCGTGATGGATCGACAGCTCGATGCCGGGCGTGCCGCCGGCCGAGTCGCCGTACTTGGCGCGCAGCTCGTCCAGGATCGGGCCGAGCGAGGGGTACTTCTCCTTGGTCAGGACGGCGCCGCCCCGGTCCACGGCCTCGATCTCGGGGCTCGCGGACTCGCCGGTGACGAGGGTGTCGCCCTTCTGCAGCTGCGGATGGACGACGGACGGCTGCCAGTCGACCAGCGCCCGCCCGGTGGTCTTCCCGCGCACCACCGTCAGCTCGCTCTTGTACGTGAGCGGCTTGGACTTGCCGTCGTACGACACCTTCGCCCGGACCGTGAAGGGGATCGTCGCGCCGTTCGCCGCACCCGGCGTGATCTTCACGCCGGTGATGTGAGCGCTCTCGCCGAAGGAGGTCAGCAGGGGCTCGGCGGCAGCGTCGTTGTTCGTGTACGTGGCCGCCTCGGCCGCCTGCCCCTTCTCCCAGGCCGCGAAGAACTTCCCCGAGGCCTCCTTGATCTCCTCGCGGTCGGGGGGCCCGGTCTTCACCGTGGTCCCGCCGGAGCCGGAGCCCGATCCGCCGTCGTCGTTCATCGCGGAAATGATGTTGAAGGCGCCGTACCCGGCACCACCCACCATCACCGCGAACACGCCGCCGATGACGGCGGTCTTGACTCCCCTGCCCATGAAATGGGCCCCCTCCCCGTTCCCCGAAGCCATGTGCGGGCTCTTCTTGAACACGTTCAAGAAGAACCCTGCACGCGAACATTACGCGGTGGAGGTGGCGTATGGGACGGGTGTTCCCTGATTGTTAGGGCGGGTCAGGCGCCCTTCTCGCGTACAGGGGTGACGATCTCGTCGACGAGCCAGCGTGCCGCTCTGGCCGGGTAGGGGCGCGGCAGGGCGAGTACGACGTGCCGGATGCCGGCAGCGGCGAGGGCGTGGACGTGGGCGCGGGTGGTGGCGGGGTCGGCGTAGTCGACGATGATCTGCGCGGAGCGGGTGATCTCCGCGGGGTCGCGTCCGATCGCCGCGCAGTGTGCGTCCAGGACGCGGGCGCGCTCGGCGATCCAGTCGGTGCCGTTGTGGGGCGGGCCGGGGACGTTCCAGATGTCGGCGTGCTCGGCGACGATGCGCAGCGTGCGGTCGCCCCAGCCGCCCAGCAGCAGCGGCGGGCCGCCGGGCCGGACCGGGCCGGGGCCGTTGCGGGTGCCGTGCAGGGTGGTGAAGGGGCCGTCGTGGTCGAAGACCTCCTCCGTCCACATGCGGCGCAGGATGGTGATCGTCTCGGTGAGGCGGGCCAGGCCCTCGCCGGGGCTCGGTAGCGGGAGGCCGTAGGCGGCGTACTCGGCGACCGCCGGGTTGTGGCCGTCGGGCCGGCGGGTGCCGCCGACGCCCAGGCCCATGATCAGGCGCCCGTCGGAGATGACGTCCACGGTGGTGGCGATCTTTCCGAGGTGGGCGGGGGCGCGCAGCGCGTTGCTGGTGACGAGCAGGCCGAGGCGCAGTCGGACGGTGCGGGCGGCCAGCGCAGCCAGCAGCGTCCAGCCCTCCAGGACGGCGCCTCCGGGCGGTCCGGCGAGCGGCATCAGGTGGTCCCACAGCCAGGCGTCGTCGAGTTCGGGCAACTCGTCGGCCTCCTCCCAGACCCGCAGGATGTCGTCGTAGGCCAGGTGCATGGGCGTCGTCTTGACACCGAAGCGGAGCGCGCGATGGGGTGCGTCGATGGACATGACCGTCACGATAGTTGATCGTCAGTGATGCTGACTATCACCCTGCTGACTATCAGCCGCTGGCTATGATTCCGGGATGGCGGAGGCTGACGACGACGGGACCGCGGTCGAGGAGCTGCTCGGCGCGCGGCTGGGCTACCTGCTCAAGCACGCGCAGCTGCGGTTGAACGGGCATGCCGGGCCCGCACTGGCCCCGTTCGGGCTGGACGCCCGGGAGTTGGCCGTGCTCGCGGTGCTGGCGGCGGGCCGCCCGCTGTCGCAGCTGGAGGCCGCGCGGCGGCTGGGGGTGGACCGCACGACGATGGTCGCGCTCGTCGACACGCTCGAGGGCAAGGGGCTGGTGGAGCGGCGCCGCAGTGAGCAGGACCGCCGCCGCAACGTCGTGGAGCTGACGGAACGGGGCAGACGGGTCCGGGCCGACGCGGAAAACGCCCGCGAGGCAGCGGAACGCGAATTCCTCGCCCCGCTCGGCGAGAAGGACGCGACACGTCTGGTGAAGGCGCTGCAGGTGCTGATCAGGACCCCGGACGAGCCCTGAGAGCCCTCACCTACACCCAGGTGTCCAGCCACATCCGCGACCGCCAGTCGTCGATGGGGATCGCGGTGCCGGTGTACAGGGGCCAGAAGAAGATGAAGTTCCAGGCGATCAGCAGGACCAGGACGCCCGCGCTCGTCGCCCCCGCCACGCGGCGGCTGTCGCTGGAGCCGGGTGGGCCGATGATCGCGCCCAGGAGCATGGCGACCGCCAGGCACAGGAACGGTACGAAGACGACGGCGTAGAAGAAGAAGATCGTCCGCTCCTGGTACATGAACCAGGGGAGGTAACCGGCTGCGATGCCGCAGGCGATCGCGCCCGCGCGCCAGTCGCGGCGGAAGAACCAGCGCCACAGGATGTACAGGACGGCGAAGCAGGCCACCCACCACAGCAGCGGGGTGCCGATCGCCAGGACCTCGCGGGCGCACTTGCCGCCCGCGTCGGCCGGGCAGCCGTCCTTGCCGGGCGAGGGGGACTCGTAGAAGTACGAGACCGGGCGGCCGTCGACGAGCCAGCTCCACGGGTTGGACATGTAGGTGTGCGGCGAGGACAGGCCCACGTGGAACTTGTAGACCTCGTGCTCGTAGTGCCACAGGCTGCGCCACCAGTCCGGGAACAGCCAGGTCCAGCTGCCGCCCTTGCCGTCGGTGGCGGCCCAGTTGCGGAAGTAGCCACCGGAGCCGTTCGTGGGGGACAGGATCCAGCCGATCCACGACAGCAGGTAGGTGGCGATCGCGACCGGCACCGTCGCCAGGAAGGTGAGGCCCGTGTCGCGCTTGAGGACCGCGCTGTACGGGTGCCGGGCGCCGGCGACCTTGCGGGAGCCGACGTCCCACAGGACCGCCATCACACAGAAGGCGACGAGGATGTAGAGGCCGTTCCACTTGGTGCCGATGGCGAGACCGAGCATCAGCCCGGCCAGCCAGCGCCAGGGCCGCCATCCGAAGCGGGTGTGTTCCGCGGTGTACGCGTCCGGGCGGACACGCCCGTCCGGATCGGCGGGCAGTGCCGCGGCGAGTTTCGCTCGGGTCCTGTCGCGGTCGATGACCAGGCAGCCGAACGCGGCCAGCACGAAGAACATCAGCACGCCGTCGAGCAGCGAGGTGCGGGCCATCACGAAGGCGAGCCCGTCGACCGCCATCAGTGCGCCCGCGAGGCACCCGAGGAAGGTCGAGCGGAAGATCCGGCGCCCGATGCGGCACAGCATCAGCACCGACAGCGTGCCGAGCAGCGCGGTCATGAACCGCCAGCCGAAGGGGTTGAAGCCGAACATCAGCTCGCCCAGCCCGATGACGTACTTGCCCACCGGCGGATGCACGACGTACGCCGCGTCCGTCGGGATCGGGACATGTCCGTTCGTCTGCAGGATGAGGTCGTTGGCGTTCTTGTCCCAGTTGACCTCGAAGCCGCGGTGCACGAGCGCCCAGGCGTCCTTGGCGTAGTACGTCTCGTCGAATATCACCGCCTTCGGGCTGCCCAGGTGCCAGAAGCGCATCACGCCCGCCATCAGCGTGACCAGCAGCGGGCCGCCCCAGCCGGACCAGCGCGCGATCCGGTCCGCGAGCGCCGGCGGAATCCCCAGCACCTGCCACACCCGCGGGCCCGGCCGGACGTACGGCGGCACGAGGCGCTCCCGTACGTCGTCTCCGGGTCCCGCCGTGTATCCGAAGCGGCGCAGCCGCTGCTGCCACGACGGCCGCTGGTCGTGCGGGGCCTGGCCTTGCCGGGTGTCCGGGGAGGACGCGGTACTGGTCACCGCGCCATCGTAGGGAACCGTGCTGTGTGAGTCCCGTGCATGTGCGGTAACGGGGCGGTCTGCGTGCGCCGCGCAGCGCCCCTGGGAGGATGAGGGGGTGACTGGAACCCTTGTTTTGGCGGGCACCCCCATCGGCGACACCGCGGACGCGCCGCCCCGGCTGGCCGAGGAGCTGGCCGGGGCCGACGTGGTCGCGGCCGAGGACACCCGGCGGCTGCGGCGCCTCACGCAGGCCCTGGGGGTCACGCCCAAGGGGCGGATCGTGTCGTACTTCGAGGGCAACGAGTCGGCCCGTACCCCCGAGCTGGTCGAGGAACTGGTGAACGGCGCGCGCGTCCTGCTGGTGACGGACGCCGGGATGCCGTCGGTGTCCGACCCCGGCTACCGGCTGGTCGCCGCCGCCGTCGAGAAGGACATCCGGGTCACCGCCGTCCCCGGCCCGTCCGCCGTGCTCACCGCGCTCGCCCTGTCCGGGCTGCCCGTGGACCGGTTCTGCTTCGAGGGGTTCCTGCCGCGCAAGGCGGGCGAGCGGCTGACCCGGCTGCGGGACGTGGCCGCCGAGCGGCGCACCCTCGTCTACTTCGAGGCCCCGCACCGGCTCGACGACACCCTCGCCGCCATGGCCGAGGCCTTCGGCGCCGAGCGGCGGGCCGCCGTCTGCCGGGAGCTGACCAAGACGTACGAGGAGGTCAGGCGCGGCGGCCTCGGCGAGCTGGCGCAGTGGGCGGCGCAGGGCGTGCGCGGCGAGATCACCGTCGTCGTCGAGGGAGCGCCCGAGAAGGGGCCCGAGGAACTGGACGCCGGGGAGCTGGTCCGCCGGGTGCGGGTGCGCGAGGAGGCGGGGGAGCGGCGCAAGGAGGCGATCGCTGCCGTCGCCGCCGAGGCCGGGCTGCCCAAGCGGACGGTGTTCGACGCGGTTGTGGCTGCGAAGAACGCCGCTGCCGCAAGTGGTTCGTGAGGGGCGTGTGAGGGGCTCGTACCGCCTCTGAGCACCGCGCATATCCGCTGAGCGCGCGCCCCGCGGGCAGGCAAAGGACTATCGTGGAGTGCAAAGCGCAGACCCCCTGACCGGGGCCGTTTTGGCAAGGAAAGTCCAAATCGGCTCCAACAGTCGACAGGCCTGATGCATTCGCGCCGGTAGAAGCGTCCACTGGACACAGGGACGCACCCGTCCCTGTGTCCAGCGGACAAGAGGAGCTGGCATGAGCGAGATCGCAGGGCAGCCCGGCCTCCGCGGTGCGGCGACCGCAGTCGTGCACGAGTCGTATTCCTTCGCCTGCATGCGCTGCGGGCACGGCTGGGAACAGTCGTACGAGATAGAGCACCACAAGGACGCCGACGGCCACGAGTTCGTGCTGTACGTCGCCGGCAACCGGATCGTCCCCTCCCCGCTGTCCAAGCCCACCTGCCAGAACTGCGACGGGCACAGCGTGCGGATCATGCGGGCGGGACAGGTCTCGTCGGCCCGCGACGCGGAGCTACGGCAGTACCACCGCACACCGCCGGCCCGGCCTGCCGAGATGCCGAAGACGCGGCGGTCGGCCAAGGAGGCGGCGGCCGCGGAGGGCGGCGGGACGGCCGGGGCGGCACGAACTCCTGAGGCCACGGGGGCCTCCCAGACGGCCGAGGCTTCCCCGGCGGCCGGGGCTTCTCAGGCCGCCGAGCCCGAGCGGCAGGGCCACCACTGGCACCTGTCCGATCTCTGGCACCCCTTCCACCACAAGGCGGGCTGACCGCTCCTGCGGTCCGGGCATGCCCCTTTCGTAGGATCGGGGCATGCCTTCGAACAGCTCCGGCCCCCGTGAGAAGAACGCGGCACCGCCGCTCCCCGAACCCCTGCGGGTGGCCGTCGCCGACTCCCACACCCACCTCGACATGCAGTCCGGCACGGTGGAGGAGGGGCTCGCGAAGGCCGCCTCGGTCGGCGTGACGACCGTCGTGCAGGTCGGCTGCGACGTCCGGGGATCGCGGTGGGCGGCCGAGACGGCGGAGGCGTACGACTCCGTGCACGCGACCGTGGCCCTGCACCCGAACGAGGCGCCCCGCATCGTGCACGGCGACCCCGACGGCTGGTCCCGGCAGGGCGCGCGCGAGCCGGGGGGTACGGCGGCGCTCGACGAGGCGCTCGACGAGATCGCGCGCCTGGCCGCGCTCCCGCAGGTCAAGGGCGTCGGCGAGACCGGCCTCGACTTCTTCCGCACCGGGCCCGAGGGCAAGGACGCCCAGGAGGCCTCCTTCCGCGCCCACATCGAGATCGCCAAGCGGTACGGCAAGGCCCTGGTCATCCACGACCGCGACGCCCACGCGGACGTGCTGCGCGTGCTCAAGGAGGAGGGCGCCCCCGAGCGGACGGTGTTCCACTGCTACTCCGGCGACGCCGAGATGGCCGAGGTGTGCGCCCGCGCGGGATACTTCATGTCCTTCGCCGGCAACGTCACCTTCAAGAACGCCCAGAATCTGCGGGACGCGCTCGCCGTGGCCCCCCTGGAACTGGTCCTCGTGGAGACCGACGCGCCCTTCCTGACGCCCGCGCCGTACCGCGGACGGCCCAATGCGCCGTATCTCATTCCGGTCACGGTGCGCGCCATGGCGGCCGTGCGCGGCATCGACGAGGACGCGCTGGCGACAGCCCTCGCGGCGAACACGGCCCGCGCCTTCGGCTACTGAGGGTGGATGGTTCATAACCCTCCGATAACACTGATGGGGTTCGATCCTGGGCCCCGTCACCACCCTGTGTAGTTGCGCGGCTTTGGAGAGTGACGCACCCTCCGCTAGGTTCTGGTGGCCCGATTCCGGACCCTTCTGGACCCCTTGGCCCCTGGAGCGTGTCGGCGTGAGCAAGTCGCAGTACGAGACGTACGAGATGTACGAGGCGATGTACGAGGCACAGGGCCCGGACCCGGCGTACCGGCCGCCGGAGTACGAGGGGTTCGACGTGCACAGCGCACGGACGCTGGGGTACGGGGTGTCGGGGGCGTACGACGACACCTACCGGCCCGCCTACGAGGCTGCGACCACGCCCGCCGGGGCGCCGGTCGGTGAGGGGGCGCCTGTCGGTGAGGGGGTGCCCGGTGGTGAGGGGGTGCCCGGTGGTGAGGGGGTGCCCGGCGGTGAGGGAATGCCCGCGGACGTCACGCGGGACGGGACCGGCCGCCGGGGCGCGCGGCGCCGCAAGGCGCGCTACGGCGAGCGCACGGACCGCCCTGTGCGCCGGCTGTTGCCGCAGGCGCTGGTCGTCGCGTTCCTCGCCGGCGGCACCACCGCGTTCGTCGCCAAGGACAAGGCGATCGAGCTGACCGTCGACGGCAAGCCGCGCACGCTGCACACCTTCGCCGACGACGTGACCGAACTGCTCGCGCAGGAGAGCGTCGAGGTGGGCGCGCACGACGTGGTCGTACCGGCACCCGGCACGGAACTCGCCAGCGGTGACGAGGTCGCCGTGCACTACGGGCGGCCCGTCCGGCTCACCCTGGACGGGCAGCGGCACGAGGTGTGGACCACGGCGCACACCGTGCAGGGGGCGCTCGAAGAGCTGGGGGTGCGTGCGCAGGGCGCATATCTGTCCACCTCGCGCTCGCTGCCCATCGGGCGCCACGGGCTCGCGCTCGACGTGCGCACCGAGCGCTCCGTGACGGTCATGGCCGACGGGCGCACCCGTACCGTCCGCACCAACGCGGCGACCGTGCGGGAGGTCGTCGAGGAGGCCGGGATCACCCTGCACGGCCAGGACACCACCTCCGTCCCGGCGGACAGCTTCCCGCGCGACGGGCAGACGGTCACCGTGCTGAGGATCCGGGGCAGCAAGGAGGTCCGCGAGGAGGCGATCCCGTACGACGTGGAGCGCACCGAGGACCCCTCGCTGTTCAAGGGCACGGAGGTCGTCGAGCGGGCGGGCCGACCGGGGCTGCGGCGGGTCACGTACCTGCTGCGCACCGTCAACGGCGTGCAGCAGAAGCCGCGCAGGACCCACTCGGAGCTGGTGCGCGAACCGAGGACCCAGGTCGTCAAGGTGGGCACCAAGCCGATGCCGACCTCCGTACACGGCGCCGACCACCTGAACTGGCGCGGCCTCGCAGCCTGCGAATCGGGCGGCCGCCCCGACGCCGTGGACCCCTCCGGCACCTACGGCGGCCTCTACCAACTCGACTCCCGCACCTGGCACACCCTCGGCGGCACCGGCCGCCCCGAGAACGCCTCGGCCGAAGAACAGACCCTGCGCGCCAAGAAGCTGTACGTCCGCCGGGGGGCGGGGCCCTGGCCGCATTGCGGGGCACGACTGCACGGGTGAGCGGTGCCTGGGCGCGGCGGGTCGCCGGTGACCCGAGCCGGGCGATGCCTGGCCCTTGCGCCCCGGCGGCGCTTGTCGGCTGTTGCCTGGCTTTCGGGTTCCGACCCCGGCCCGAGTGGCCTTGTCGCCCGGCGCCCGGCGCTCGGGTCTCGGCCCCGACCCGTTGACGCTGTCGACCGGCATCTGGCGCCCGGGTACCAGCCCCGGCCCTGGTCGTGCCGTCGGTCGGCGTCTGGCGGCCCCGGCCCGGCCCCGATGGCGTCCGTCGTCGATGTCCGGCGCTCGTGCCGGGCGCCAGCCGTAGCGGCGGCTGTCGACCGACCCCCGGTACTCGGGTCCGGGGCGAGCCCCGGTAGCGCCCGGCGGCCGACGTCCCACCCCCCATTGTCGCCCCGTACCCTTGACGCGTGAGTAGCAGCCCCGTTCCCGACGCCCTTCTGGGTCCCGCCGATGTTCGTGAGCTTGCGGCGGTTCTTGGTGTTCGGCCGACCAAGCAGCGTGGTCAGAACTTCGTGATCGACGCGAACACGGTCCGGCGGATCGTGCGGACCGCGGATGTGCGGCCGGACGACGTGGTGGTGGAGGTCGGGCCGGGGCTCGGTTCCCTCACCCTGGCGCTGCTGGAGGCCGCCGACCGTGTCGTCGCCGTGGAGATCGACGACGTCCTGGCGGCGGCGCTGCCCGCCACCGTCGCGGCCCGGATGCCGCAGCGGGCGGAGCGCTTCGCGCTGGTGCACTCCGACGCGATGCAGGTGACCGAGCTGCCGGGCCCCGCCCCGACGGCGCTGGTCGCGAACCTCCCCTACAACGTCGCCGTGCCCGTCCTGCTGCACATGCTCGACACCTTCCCGACCATCGAGCGCACCCTCGTCATGGTCCAGTCCGAGGTCGCCGACCGCCTCGCCGCGGCGCCCGGCTCGAAGGTGTACGGCGTCCCCTCCGTGAAGGCCAACTGGTACGCCGAGGTCAAGCGGGCCGGCGCCATCGGACGCAACGTCTTCTGGCCCGCCCCGAACGTCGACAGCGGGCTCGTCTCGCTCGTCCGCCGGACCGAACCGATCAAGACCACCGCCACGCGCCGCGAGGTCTTCGCCGTCGTGGACGCCGCGTTCGCCCAGCGCCGCAAGACGCTGCGGGCCGCCCTCGCCGGATGGGCCGGTTCGGCCGCGGCGGCGGAGGAGGCCCTGGTGGCCGCCGGGGTGTCGCCGCAGGCGCGGGGCGAGGCCCTGGGCGTCGAGGAGTTCGTGCGCATCGCGGAGCACGCCCGGCACACCGGGAACCACGCCGAGACGGCTGAGATCGCCGAGAACGCCGAGAACAAGGAGCCCGGTCCCCAGTGAGCGTCACCGTACGCGTCCCCGCCAAGGTCAACGTCCAGCTCGCTGTGGGTGCCGCCCGCCCCTACGGCTTCCACGACCTGGCCAACATCTTCCTGGCGGTCGGCCTTTACGACGAGGTCACCGTGACGCCCGCCGACGCACTGCGCGTCACCTGCGAGGGCCCCGACGCCGACCAGGTGCCCCTGGACACCAGCAACCTGGCGGCCCGCGCGGCCCTCGCGCTCGCCGAGCGGCGCGGCTTCGAGCCGAACGTCCACATCCACATCGCCAAGGACATCCCCGTCGCCGGCGGCATGGCGGGCGGCAGCGCGGACGGCGCGGGCGCCCTGCTGGCCTGCAACACGCTCTGGCAGACGGGCGCCTCCCGGGCCGAACTCCTCTCCATCTGCGCCGAGTTGGGCAGCGACGTCCCCTTCAGCCTGGTCGGCGGGGCGGCCCTCGGCACCGGGCGCGGCGAGAAGCTGCGCACCCTCGACGTCGGTGGAACCTTCCACTGGGTCTTCGCGATGGCGGGGCGCGGGCTGTCGACCCCGGCCGTCTTCCGTGAGTTCGACCGCCTCGGCGAGGGCACCGACATCCCCGAGCCCGTCGCCTCGCAGGAGATCGTCGAGGCGCTCGCCAAGGGCGACGCGGACGCGCTCGCCGCGTCCGTCTCCAACGACCTGCAGCCCGCCGCCCTCTCCCTTTTCCCGGAACTGGCGGACACCCTCGCGGCAGGTCGCGCCGCCGGCGCCCTCGCCGCCGTGGTCTCCGGCTCCGGCCCGACTACGGCTTTCCTCGCACGGGACAAGGAGTCGGCAGCGAAAGTGGCCCAGGCCCTGGAGACCTCGGGCACCTGCCAAAAAGTGCGCGCCGCCTCGAGTCCGGCGCCGGGGGCGACGGTTCTCTGAGGAGCTCAGCCCTTGACGATCGCGGTCAGGTCGATGTCGACGGGGTAGGGCTTGTCAACCGTGATCCGCTCGCGGTGGATGCCCATGTGCACGTAGGAGCTGCTGAGTTGTTCGAGCTCGTAGACGTGGATGATGGGCCCGCCCGTGGTTCCGTCCTGCTCGACGCGCCAGTAGTTGGGGATCCCGGCGGCGGCGTATTTGTGCGGCTTGGTCGTACGGTCGCGGGACTCGGAGTCCGGGGACACGACCTCGACGGTGAGCAGTACGTCCTCCGCCTGGAACCTGGTCTGCTCCAGCCCGGTGACCGCGTCGGCCCGTACCACGCTGACATCGGGTTCAGGGCCGTTGCGCTTGTCGAGGACGACGGTCATCTCCCGTTCGACATTGAACTCCGGCGTGAGCGAGCTGCGAAGCCCGTTGAACAGCAGGTCGATCACAAGGTAGTGGAAACGGCGCTGCGGACTCACGAAAACCAGGCTCCCGTCGATCAGCTCGGTGTGCGGCGGGAGATCAGGCAGCGTGAACAGGTCGTCCACGGTGTATCCGTCCAGCGGCGGCACCGGCCAGCGCACGTGGTGCCCTGCGGACTCGGCGGTCATCGTTCCTCCCATGGACGGGATCCTGCTGCCTGCCCTTCACGGTAGCCGTCCGTTCCCGATCACGTCATCACAAAGAGTGACAACCCCCTCGCGCCCCGCTCTCACCCCCGCAGGCCCTAGGCTAGAAGGCTGACCGACCCCCGTACGCAGGAGAGTAATGGCCGTCAACCTGGTCAATGTCGAGAACGTCAGCAAGGTGTACGGCACCCGTGCCCTCCTCGACGGCGTGTCCCTCGGCGTCTCCGAAGGTGACCGGATCGGGGTGGTCGGGCGCAACGGCGACGGCAAGACGACCCTCATCCGGATGCTGGCGAAGCTGGAGGAGGCCGACTCCGGGCGGGTCACCCACTCCGGCGGGCTGCGCGCGGGTGTGCTCACCCAGCACGACTCGCTCGACCCCGCCGCCACCGTCCGTCACGAGGTCATCCGGGACCTGGCCGACCACGAGTGGGCGGGCAACGCCAAGATCCGCGACGTCCTCACCGGACTGTTCGGCGGCCTCGACCTGCCCGGCTTCCCGCAGGGCCTGGACACCGTCATCGGCCCCCTGTCCGGCGGCGAGCGGCGTCGTATCGCGCTCGCCAAGCTGCTCATCGAGGAGCAGGACCTGCTCGTCCTGGACGAGCCCACCAACCATCTCGACGTCGAGGGCATCGCCTGGCTCGCCCGGCATCTGCGCGAGCGCCGCTCGGCGCTCGTCTGCGTCACCCACGACCGCTGGTTCCTCGACCAGGTCTGCACCCGCATGTGGGACGTGCAGCGCGGCGCGGTCTACGAGTACGAGGGCGGCTACTCCGACTACGTCTTCGCCCGCGCCGAGCGCGAGCGCATCGCCGCCACCGAGGAGACCAAGCGGCAGAACCTCGTGCGCAAGGAGCTGGCCTGGCTGCGCCGCGGTGCTCCGGCCCGTACGTCCAAGCCCCGCTTCCGGGTCGAGGCCGCCAACGAACTGATCAAGGACGTACCGCCGCCCCGGGACAGCAGCGAGCTGATGCGGTTCGCCTCCACGCGGCTCGGCAAGACCGTCTTCGACCTGGAGGACGTCACCGTCCAGGCGGGCCCCAAGGTGCTGCTCAAGCACGTCACCTGGCAGCTGGGCCCCGGCGACCGGATCGGTCTGGTCGGGGTCAACGGCGCGGGCAAGACCTCCCTGCTGCGCGCGATGGCGGACGCGGCCCGCAGTGAGGGCGAGACCCAGCCGGCCGGCGGGCGGATCGCCGTCGGCAAGACCGTCAAGCTCGCCTACCTCTCCCAGGAGGTCGCCGAACTCAGCCCGCAGCTGCGGGTGTTGGAGGCCGTCCAGCAGGTGCGCGAGCGCGTCGACCTCGGCAAGGGCCGGGAGATGACCGCCGGGCAGCTGTGCGAGACGTTCGGGTTCAACAAGGAGAAGCAGTGGACGCCGGTCGGGGACCTCTCCGGCGGTGAGCGGCGCAGGCTCCAGCTGCTGCGGCTGCTGATGGACGAGCCCAACGTCCTCTTCCTCGACGAGCCCACCAACGACCTCGACATCGAGACCCTGACGCAGCTGGAGGACGTCCTCGACGGCTGGCCCGGCTCGATGATCGTCATCTCCCACGACCGCTTCTTCGTCGAGCGCACCACCGACCGGGTGTTCGCGCTGCTGGGCGACGCCACCCTGCGGATGCTGCCGCGCGGCATCGACGAGTACCTGGAGCGGCGCCGGCGGATGGAGGAGGCGGTCGCGGCCGCCGCGGCGCCCGTCGCGCAGAAGGCCGTGCCCGACAGGAGCGCGGCGGACCAGCGTGCCGCGAAGAAGGAGCTGCAGAAGATCGAGCGCCGGCTCGACAAGATCTCCGAGCGGGAGACGACGCTGCACGCGCAGATCGCCGAGAACGCCACGGACTTCGCGAAGGTCGGGGAACTGGACGCGGAGCTGCGGGAGCTGGCCGGCGAGCGCGAGGAACTGGAGCTGCGCTGGCTGGAACTCGCCGAGGACGCGTGAAGGGTGCGTGAAGGCGCATAACGGGGGCGTCACGGCCCGGTCCTCCCTTGGGAACAGGGAGTGACACGGCTCGGTGGGCTGCCGGGCCCGAGTGATAGAAAGAGCCGTCTGAGAACTTTCTGAGTACGACTCTGGGTCCGTCACACAGCTCAGGGCGTGGCTAAAAATCAGTGAACGAGGGGGAGACGCGCTGATGACTCAGCCGCCCAGTCAGCCGCCCAACCAGCCGCCGCAGCAGCAGCCGCAGGGCGGTTTCGGAGCTCCACAGACTCCGCCGCCGCCCCAGGGTCCGCCCCAGACGCCGCCGCCACCGCAGTCCCCGCCGTCCGGCGCCCCGCAGCCCGGCTACGGCTACCCGCAGGCGCCCCAGCAGCCGGGCCCCTACGGCCAGCAGCCCGGCCCGTACGCCCAGCCCGGACCCTACGGTCAGCAGCCCGGACCCTACGGCCAGCCGCAGCAGCCGGGTCCGTACGGCCAGCAGCCGGGTTACGGCTACCCCCAGCCCCAGTACCCGGGCGGCCCCGGCACCCCGCCGCCCGGCTCCGGCTCCAAGAACCCCTTCAAGGGCAAGCCGGGCCTCGCCATCGGTGCGGCCGTCGTCGCGCTGGCCGTCATCGGCGGCACCGTCTTCGCCCTGACCAGCGGTGGCGACGACGACAAGAAGCCGGTGGCCGACAAGAGCGACGACCCCAAGCCCACCGCCAGCGCCCCGGTCAACCCCGGTGACGGCAGCGGCGACGGCGGCGAGGACCCCGAGGACCTCAACTCCGGCCGCCAGCCCGGCGAGGCGAAGGTGCTCTGGTACAAGGAGGCGCCGGACGCGCCCGGTTCGGGAGCCGACGCCCCCGGTATGTGGATCACCGACAAGACGGCGGTGAAGGCGGCGTACAAGCAGCTCTTCGCCTACAACACCGGCGACGGCAACCCCACCTGGGACCCGATCACCTTCCCGCAGAAGATCTGCGCGGTCACCCCGCAGCAGACGGCCGACGACAAGGTCGTGGTGGCCTACGAGAGCGGCACCAGCGACCGCGCCAAGTGCAACCAGCTGCAGCAGATCGACCTCAACACCGGTGAGAAGGGCTGGAAGACGGAGCTCGCCGACGGCGCGCTGTTCGACAGCGCCATCACGATCTCCATGTCGATCACCGGCAAGACGCTGATGGTCGGGCGCTCGCAGTCCGGTGTGGCCTACAACGTCGACTCCGGCAAGAAGCTCTTCGACAAGAAGAAGTACGGCGACGCCTGCTTCCCGACCGCGTTCGCGGGCGGCAGCAAGCTGATCGCCGTGTCCTCCTGCGACGCCACCGGGTCGAACGAGCACGACGAGATGCAGGAGCTCGACCCCACCACCGGCAAGGCCAAGTGGACGCAGAAGTTCGACAAGGGCTGGTCGGTCGCGCGGACGTACTCCCTCGACCCGCTGGTGGTCTACAGCACGAACGAGGACAAGAAAGCGTGGAACATCTCCACCTTCGGCTCCGACGGCAAGTACAAGTCGCAGGTGAGCTTCGACGAGGACTTCGCCCCCCAGTGCGGCTGGGCGATCCTCCAGCGTGATCTGCAGGGCTGCAAGGGCGTCGCCGCGGACTCGACCACGCTCTATCTGCCGACCGAGGCCACCAGCGGCGCGAACGAGGTCGTCGCGATCAACCTCGCCAACGGCAAGGAGAAGTGGCGGGTGAAGTCCCCGGCGGACGAGTCGATGCTGCCCATCAGGACCGAGGGCGGCAAGCTCATCGCCTATGTGGAGCCGTCGTACGACGCGGGCGGCCAGGTCGTGTCGATCCCGACCGGCGGCTCGTCCCACAAGCCGGTGAAGCTGCTGCAGAACCCCGCCGGTGCGGCGGAGGTCGAGAACGGCTTCTTCTCCAAGGACTTCGACTGGGTCGACGGACGCTTCTACCTCTCGACCACCCGGCTCAACGGCAACGACGACACGAAGGAGAAGTTGATGCTCGCCTACGGCAAGTGACTCCTCCTCCGCCCCTGTCCACCCCGTCGTCCGTCCCCGAGGTAGTGAAGCCATGACCCAGCCGCCGCCCCCGCCGCCCAACCAGCCTCCGCAGCAGGGGGGTTTCGGTCCGCCGCAGGACCCGCCGCCGTCCCTGGACAAGCCCGGGGCCCCGCAGCCGCCGCCCACCCCGCCGCAGCAGCCCGGCTTCGGCGCCCCGCAGCAGCCGGGCTACGGCTACCCCCAGGCGCCCCAGGCCCCGCAGACACCCCCGGGCTACGGCTACCCGAACCAGCAGCCGAACCAGCCGAACCCGTACGCCCAGAGCCCGAACCCCTATGGCCAGCAGCCCGGTTACGGCTACCCGCAGGGGACCATGCCGCTGCAGCCGCAGCCCGCGCCGCCCGCCGGCCGCAAGGGCATCAACGCGCAGCTGGCCATCATCGTGTCCGCGGTCGTCGCGATCGCGCTGATCGTCGGCGGCGGCATCTGGTACGCCAACTCCGGCAAGGGCGACGACAAGAAGGACGACACCGCCAGCTCCAGCGGCGGCACCGGCGGCAAGGACGGCAAGGGCGACACCGGCGGCACCTCCACCAAGGGCGAGGAGAAGGTGCCCTCGGACCCCGCCTCCCACGTCCTGTACCAGGTGCCGGAGCCCAAGGTCGACGACAGCACCGTCGTGTCCGGCTCCTGGCTCACCGACAAGGCGTACGTCAAGGCCGGTGTCGCCGAGATCAACGGCTACGACCCCGACAAGGGCACCAAGCTGTGGACCATCAAGCTGTCCGGGCCGGTCTGCGAGGCCAGTTCGCACACCACCTCGGACAACAAGACAGCGGTCGTCTACCAGCCGAAGATGCCGGCGAAGAACAGCTCGGCGGGCTGCAGCAAGGTCTCCGCGATCGACCTGAACGCGGGCAAGATGCTGTGGACGAAGTCGGTCAACTCCGGTGACCGGCCGATCAGCCTGGACAATGTCACGGTCAGCGCGAACACCGTCGCCGCGGGCAGCACCAGCGGCGGCGCGGCCTGGGACATCACCTCCGGCAAGTCCCTGTGGGCGCCCAAGCCCACCGACACCTGCTACGACGCCGGCTACGGCGGCGGCGAGAAGCTGGTCGCGGTGCGCAAGTGCGGCTCCTACGACCAGCGTCAGCTGCACATCCAGACCATCGACCCGAAGTCCGGGAAGGTGATCTCGGAGTACAAGATGACCTCGGGCATCGAGTACGCCTCCGTGGTGTCGACGAACCCGCTGGTGGTGGCCGCCGACGTGGGCGACAGCGCGGGCGACGGCAGCGGCATCTCGGACTTCTTCTCCATCGACAACAAGACCGGCAAGCTGATCACCCGGATCTCCGCGCCGGGCGACCAGTTCGCGGCCAAGTGCGACGGCATCACGAAGATCGAGGCCTGCACCGGCCTGGCGGTCGGCAAGGACCGGCTGTACGTCCCGACCGAGGAGCACGACGGCACCGGGGAGTACAGCCAGACCAACGAGATCGTCGCGTTCGACCTGGCCACCGGCAAGCAGACCGGGCAGCGCGCGGACGCCGGCGACGGCTACACGATCTACCCGCTGCGCATGGACGGCGCCAACGTGATCGCGTACAAGCGCCCGCCGTACGACAAGGGCGGACAGGTCGTCAGCATCGACGGCGGCTCGTTCAAGGAGACCAAGCTGCTGGAGAACCCGGCGACGGAGCAGGTGCGGGACGCGGAGACCAGCATGTCCCCGGAGTACTCCGAGCTGCTCTACAGCCAGGGCCACCTGTACATGTCCGGGGTCTACGCGGACAAGCCGTCCGGCGCCGGCGACAAGGAGTATCTGGCGATCGCCTTCGGCACCGGCGCCTGAGTCCGCCCAGCGTTCGCCGTCACGGCCCCGCCCCTGCTCAGGGGCGGGGCCGTGCGCATACCGCCCGGCGTCCCCGCAGGCCAGAAATTCCGCCGATCCGGGGCACTTCTCACCGGTAGGGGGAGCGCAACGTCGAACAAGCGTGTAGCTTCCGGGGGCATGAAGAGCGGGGGAGCCGGGTGGGGGCTTTCGTCCGCGCGGACCAGTGGGCACGCATAGTGGTGCATTCACGGGGATCCATTGGGGGGACTGGGGGGTTGCTCGATGGGAGTGCGGCTCATGGTGGTCGACGACCACCGACTGCTCGCCGAGGCGCTCGCCTCGGCGCTGAAGCTGCGCGGGCACCGGGTGCTCGCGGCGGCGGCGCCCGCCGCGGGGGCGGCGGAGCTGGTGATCACGCGCGCACCCGAGGTGTGCCTGCTGGGTACGGCGACACCGGCGGAGCCGGGCATCTTCGACCCGGTGGTGAAGATCAAACGGGAGCGCCCGCAGGTGGCGGTGCTGGTGCTGGGCCCGGTGCCGAGCCCGCGCGGCATCGCCGCCGCCTTCGCCTCCGGGGCGTCGGGCTACGTACGTCATGACGAACGCATAGAGGGCGTGGAGCGCGCCATCATGAAGGCCCGGGCGGGCGAGGCGGCGGTGGCGCCGCAGCTGCTGCAGGGAGCCTTCAGTGAACTGCTCAACCCCGCGGCCCAGCCCGACGACGAGGGGCAGCGCCTGCTGCAGATGCTCACCCCGCGCGAGGTCGAGGTCCTGGTCAGGGTGGCCGACGGCGAGGACACCCGGCTGATAGCGGCCGGGATGGGCATAGCCCCGTCCACCGCCCGCACCCATGTCCAGCGTGTCCTGATGAAGCTGGGCGTCGGCTCCCGGCTGGAGGCGGCGGCCCTGGCCGCGCGCACGGGGCTGCTGGACAGAGCGGGCCCGGTGCCGAACGCGAAGCCTGTGGAGATGGAACCGGGGCCGGAGGCGTCATAGCCTCCGCCCCCGGGGCCGTCAGTGCGCCGGTCCGGCCGGCTCGTCCTCCGCTCCCGGAGCGGTGTCCGGGGTCGGGGGCGGTGTCGGCCGCAGCTTCAGCCAGGCCAGGAAGAAGACGCCGAGGACCAGCATGGCGATGCCGGTCCACAGGTTGATGTTGACGCCCTGGGCCTTGTCGATGGCGGCCTGGTCGTCGGTGATGCCGGTGATGGTGACGATGATCCCGTACAGCACGAACAGGCCGCCGATGATGCGGCGGAGGTCGAAGATGCGGGCCGCGGTCGCGGACTTCTCCTGCAGCTCGGTGACCTCGCGGTGGACGTCCTTCTCGGAGTATCCGGAGGGTCCGGGGTACTGATCGGACATGGTGGTTCGAACTCCTCAGTCGGCCGTCAGAACGAGAACGGGATGTAGCAGGCGGCGGCGATGATCACGGCACCCCAGCCCAGCAGGGCGGGCTTGCGGTACCAGGCGTCGTCGCCCGCGGCGGGCGGCTCGTCCATGCCGGGGGAGCGGGTGCCGTAGACCAGGCCCTGCAGTTCCTCGGTCGGCTTGGGCTTGGTGAACAGGGACACGGCGACCATCACCACGGCGCCGGCCACGAAGCCGACGATCGCGGAGACGAAGTTGGCGCCCTGGTCGGAGGGGATGTCGATGATGCCCTCCTTGTAGATGACGAAGTAGTTCACCATCGCGGCCACGGTGCCGGCGAGCAGGCCCCAGAAGCCGGACTTGGCGGACGCACGCTTCCAGAACATGCCGACGATGAAGACCACGAACATCGGCACGTTGAAGAAGGAGAACAGCGTCTGCAGGTAGCTCATGATGTTGGAGAACGACGACGCCAGGAAGGCCGTGCCGACCGAGGCGCAGACGCCGATCACCGTGATCAGGCGGCCGAAGCGGACGTAGTACTCGTCCTCGCGGCCCTTGACGATGTACCGGGCCCAGATGTCGTTGGTGAACACCGTGTTGAACGACGACACGTTGGCCGCCATGCCCGCCATGAACGCGGCCAGCAGACCGGTCACGGCGATGCCGAGGACGCCGTTGGGCAGCAGTTCCTGCATCAGGTAGGGGATGGCGTCGTTGTACTGGTAGCCCGACTTGGCGGTGCCGAAGTTCGGCACGAGGGCCGCGGCGACCAGGCCCGGGATCATCACCAGGAAGACGATGAAGATCTTCGGGTACGCGGCGATCAGCGGGGTGCGCTGACCCGCGGAGAGGTTCTTCGCGGACAGGGCGCGCTGCACCTCGGCGAAGTTGGTGGTCCAGTAGCCGAAGGACAGCACGAAGCCGAGGCCGAGCACGATGGTCAGCCAGTTGGCGCCCAGCGGGTTGGAGCTGCCGATGCCGGTGCCGCCCCAGGCGGTGGTGAAGTTCGCTCCGTGTGTCGCGGTGAGCTTGTCGGTCAGACCGCCCCAGCCGCCGACCTTCTTCAGGCCCAGCACCACGATCGGGATGAGCGCCGCGAGGATCACGAAGAACTGCAGCACCTCGTTGTAGATCGCGGAGGAGAGACCGCCGAGGGTGATGTACGCCAGCACGAACGCGCCCGCGACCACGATCGCCACCCACTGCGGCCAGCCCAGCAGGGCCTCGACCACGATCGCGAGGGCGTACAGGTTCACACCGGCGATCAGAACCGCGGCGAAGGCGAACAGGATCGAACTCAGCAGATGTGCCCACTTGTCGAAGCGCAGCAGCAGCATCTCGGGGACCGAGCGCACCTTGCTTCCGTAGTAGAAGGGCATCATGACCAGGCCGAGGAAGACCATGGCCGGGATGGCGCCGATCCAGTACCAGTGCACGGTGTACGCGCCGTACTGTGCGCTGTTGGCCGCCATGCCCAGGATCTCGGTGGCGGCGAGGTTGGCCGAGATGAACGCGAGCCCGGTGATCCAGGCGGGCAGTGACCGCCCGGAGAGGAAGAAGTCGAGGCTGGTCTTCACCGATCTACGGGCGGCGAAGCCGATGCCGAGGACCACGGCGAAGTAGATGCCGAGGATCGTGTAGTCGAGCCCGTTCGTGGGGAGACGTAGCTCGGCGGCCAGCTGCATGGCTGGGTATGTGGGGGTTTGCATAAAAGCTCGCTTCGTCGCGTGAACTGTCCAGAGCGGAACCTACGCCTGCGCCTTCAGGAATTGAACACTTCTGTTGATGCTCTTTGTTGGATTGTGATGTTGACGAGTGTGGGTGCGCATGTTCCAATGTGTTCGGTTATGTTTGATGGTTGAGTGGCTCGAATAGGGAGTCCGCAGTGAAGAAGACCTCGACCCGCCTGGCCGACGGTCGCGAACTGATCTACTACGACCTGCGCGACGACCATGTGCGCGACGCGGTGGACCGCCGTCCCCTGGAGCGGACCGTCACGACCTCCGAGATCCGCCGTGACCCGCTGCTCGGCGACGCGATCGCCGTGGCCTCGCACCGCCAGGGCCGCACCTACCACCCGCCGGCCGACGAGTGCCCGCTGTGCCCCTCCAAGGGCGACCGGCTGAGCGAGATCCCGGACTCCTCGTACGACGTGGTCGTCTTCGAGAACCGCTTCCCCTCCCTGGCCGGCGACTCCGGCCGCTGCGAGGTCGTCTGCTTCACCTCCGACCACAACGCCTCCTTCGCGGATCTCTCCGAGGAGCAGGCGCGCCTGGTCCTGGAGGCCTGGACGGACCGGACATCCGAGCTGTCGCATCTCCCCTCCGTGGAGCAGGTGTTCTGCTTCGAGAACCGTGGCGAGGAGATCGGCGTGACGCTCGGTCACCCGCACGGCCAGATCTACGCCTACCCCTTCACCACCCCGCGCACCGCGCTGATGCTCCGTTCGCTCGCGGCCCACAAGGAGGCGACGGGCGGCGAGAACCTCTTCGACGCCGTCCTGGAGCGTGAGCTCGCCGGTGAGCGGGTCGTCCTGGAGGGTGAACACTGGGCGGCCTTCGTGCCGTACGCGGCGCACTGGCCCTACGAGGTCCACCTGTACCCCAAGCGCCGGGTGCCCGATCTGCTCGGGCTCGACGAGGCCGCGCGCACAGAGTTCCCCCAGGTCTATCTGGAACTGTTGAGGCGCTTCGACCGGATCTTCGGCGAAGGTGAACCGCCGACGCCGTACATCTCGGCCTGGCACCAGGCACCGTTCGGCGCGCTGGAGGACTTCGAGGGCGTCAACCGCGACGACTTCGCGCTCCACCTCGAGCTTTTCACCATCCGCCGAACCTCCGGCAAGCTGAAGTTCCTCGCGGGTTCCGAGTCCGGCATGAGTGTGTTCATCAACGACGTGCCGCCGGAGCGCGCGGCCGAGCGACTGCGAGAGGTAGCGAGTTGATGAGCGGTAAGTACCTGGTGACGGGCGGGGCGGGCTACGTCGGCAGTGTGGTCGCCCAGCACCTGCTGGAGGCAGGGCACGAGGTCGTCGTGCTCGACAACCTCTCCACCGGCTTCCGGGAGGGCGTCCCGGCCGGCGCCGCCTTCATCGAGGGCGACATCCGCGACGCCGCCAAGTGGCTGGACGCCTCCTTCGACGCCGTCCTGCACTTCGCCGCGTTCTCGCAGGTCGGCGAGTCCGTCGTCAAGCCCGAGAAGTACTGGGACAACAACGTCGCCGGCACCATGGCGCTGCTCGGCGCGATGCGCGAGGCGGGCGTGCGCACGCTGGTCTTCTCCTCCACCGCGGCCACCTACGGCGAGCCGCAGCAGGTCCCGATCACCGAGTCCGCGCCGACCGCCCCGACCAACCCCTACGGCGCCTCCAAGCTCGCCGTGGACCACATGATCTCCGGCGAGGCGGCGGCGCACGGCCTGGGCGCGGTCTCGCTGCGCTACTTCAACGTGGCGGGCGCCTACGGCAAGCAGGGCGAGCGGCACGACCCCGAGTCGCACCTGATCCCGCTGGTGCTGCAGGTCGCCCAGGGCAGGCGGGACGCGATCTCCGTCTACGGCGACGACTACCCGACCCCGGACGGCACCTGCGTACGCGACTACATCCACGTCGCGGACCTCGCCGAGGCGCACCTGCTCGCGCTGAAGGCCGCCACCCCGGGCGAGCACCTCATCTGCAACCTCGGCAACGGCGAGGGCTTCTCGGTCCGCGAGGTCATCGAGACCGTCCGCCGGGTCACCGGCCACCCGATCCCGGAGGTCGTGGCCCCGCGCCGCGGCGGCGACCCGGCCGTCCTGGTGGCGTCGGCGGCCGCCGCCCGCGAGAAGCTGGGCTGGAACCCGTCCCGCGCGGACCTCGCGGGGATCGTCGCGGACGCGTGGGAGTTCGCGCAGAACATCACAAGGGAGCACTAGTGGCGGCACAGCAGGTGCAAGGCGGTTTCCAGGAGCTGTACGGAGCCGCCCCCGAGGGTGTCTGGTCGGCGCCGGGCCGCGTCAACCTCATCGGTGAGCACACCGACTACAACGACGGCTTCGTGATGCCCTTCGCGCTGCCGCACACCACCGTCGCGGCCGTCTCCCGGCGCACCGACGGCCGTCTGCGCCTGCACTCGGCGGACGTCGAGGGCGGTGTCGAGGAGTTGCGCCTGGACGAGCTGGCGCCCGAGTCGGACCGGAACTGGACGGCGTACCCGGCGGGTGTCGTGTGGGCCCTGCGCGAGGCCGGTCACGCGGTGACCGGCGCGGACGTCCACCTCGCCTCGACGGTCCCCTCCGGCGCGGGCCTGTCCTCGTCGGCGGCGCTGGAGGTCGTGATCGCGCTCGCGCTGAACGACCTCTACGAACTCGGCCTGCAGCGCTGGCAGCTGGCCCGGCTGTGCCAGCGCGCCGAGAACGTCTACGTCGGCGCCCCCACCGGCATCATGGACCAGACGGCCTCCGCCTGCTGCGAGGAGGGCCACGCGCTCTTCCTCGACACCCGGGACCTCTCCCAGCAGCAGATCCCCTTCGACCTGGCCGCCGAGGGCATGCGGCTGCTGGTGGTGGACACCCGCGTCAAGCACGCCCACAGCGACGGCGAGTACGGCAAGCGGCGCGCGGGCTGCGAGCGCGGCGCGGCGCTGCTCGGCGTCGACGCGCTGCGGGACATCCCCTACGACGGGCTCGACGCGGCGCTCGCGCGGCTGGGCGACGACGAGGAGGCGGTCCGCCTGGTCCGCCACATCGTCACCGAGGACGAGCGGGTGGAGCGGACCGTCGCCCTGCTGAGGGCGGGCGAGACCCGGGCGATCGGCCCGGTCCTGGTGGCCGGCCACGCCTCCCTGCGCGACGACTTCCGTATCTCCTGCCCGGAGCTGGACCTGGTCGTCGACACCGCGCTGGCCTCCGGCGCGCTCGGCGCGCGGATGACCGGCGGCGGCTTCGGCGGCTCCGCGATCGTCCTGGTGGAGGCGTCCGACGTGGACACCGTCACCAAGGCGGTCGAGGAGGCCTTCGCCGGGGCGGGCTTCACCGCTCCGCGGGTGTTCGAGGCGGTGCCGTCGGCGGGCGCGCGCAGGCTCAGCTGAGCCGCTTGGTCAGCGTGTACTCCGTGATCCCCGGCGGATAGTCGGGGATCACGCACACCACGTCGTACCCCTGCTTCTTGTAGAAGCCGGGCGCCTGGAAGTCCCAGGTCTCCAGCCGGACCGCGGTGCAGCCGCGTTCGCGGGCGCGGCGCTCCGCCTCCGCGAGCAGTTGCGAACCGAGGCCCGCGCCGCGGTGGCGTTCGTGCACCCACAGATAGGTCACGTGCAGCCACGACGTCCAGGTGTGACCGACCAGTCCGGCGACCAGTTCACCGCTGTCGTCCAACACCCACAGATGGAGCGGAACTTCGCGTTCACCTGGGGTTCCGCGCAGGGCGCGCAGCACGGGTGAGGCCGCTGTGTTCGCCTCCCGCAGCCGCCTCCGGAGAAGATCGCACCGGGCTTTGTCGACTTCTGTCTCCAGACGAAACATGGGGCTCACGATAAACGCGCTGGACTGCCAGTTCTGCAAATAACCTTCCGCTCCTGCCCCCCGGCCGTACCCTGATGAACAGCACCGGTGGGGGCCGGTGCCGATCAGGGGGCGAGACAGTCGGGTACGACGCCCGAAGTGGGGGTAGCAGATTCCGCATGGCGGCGGCCGTGCGGTGTGCCGTTCCGGTCCCGGGTGGTTCCACGCGATCCGGGACACTTCGGGCGCCGTACCTGCGCCTGTGACGTCTCCCGACGATGGGGTATCCCCTGCTCTTCGAGAGCTTGGGGAAGGGGGTTTCGTGGTTCGCATCCGAGTCCTGGTCGTGGACGACCATCGCATCTTCGCCGAGTCCCTCGCCGCGGCGCTCGCGGCCGAGCCCGACGTCGACGTCTCCGCGGCCGGCAGCGGTCCCGCCGCACTGCGCAGCCTGGAGCGCGCGGCAGCCGAGGGACGGCGGTTCGACGTGCTGCTCGTCGACTCCGACCTGGGCGGCAACGTGCCCGGGGTCCGGCCCGCCCTGCCCGTCCAGGAGGTGGGAGAGGACGGACTCGTCGACGGGATCTCGCTGGTCGCGGGCGTGCGCACCGCACAGCCGGGCGTACGGATCGTCGTGCTGGCCGAGAAGGACGATCCGCGGCGCGCGGCCCTGGCCCTGCAGGCCGGGGCGTCCGGCTGGGTGGCCAAGGACTGCTCGCTGTCCCGGCTGCTCAATGTCATACGGGGAGTGCTGCGCGACGAGACGCATCTGCCGCCGGCCCTGCTCACCGGTGTGCTCAGGGAACTGACCGCCGCCCGCAAGCACCGCACCGAGAGCGAGCGGCTGGTGGAGTCCCTGACGCCGCGGGAGCGGGAGGTGCTGCGCTGCATGGTCGCGGGACTCGGCAGAAAGGCGGTCGCGGAGCGGCTGTTCCTCTCGCCCCACACCGTGCGCACCCATATGCAGAACGTCCTGGGCAAGCTCGGGGTCCACTCGACCCTCGCCGCGGTCGCGCTCGCGCGCCGGGCGGGCGTCGGACCCGTCGACCTAGCCGGGGATGTTGTCGAACGGGGCGGTCAACTGGCGTAGCAGCGCGGCGAGTTCACCCCGCTGGGCGCGCGAGAGCTCGGCGAGGATGGCCCGCTCCTGGTCCAGCAGTCCGGCCAGGGCCTGGTCCGCGCGGTCCTGGCCCTCGTCCGTGAGCCGCACCAGCACACCGCGCCGGTCGCTCGGGTCGGGCAGCCGCTCCACCAGGCCCTTCTTGGTCAGGCGGTCGATGCGGTTCGTCATCGTGCCCGAGGTGACCAGGGTCTGCGTCAGCAGCTGCCCCGGCGAGAGCTGGTACGGCGTGCCCGCGCGTCTGAGCGCGGTGAGCACGTCGAACTCCCAGGGCTCCAGGCTGTGTTCGGCGAAGGCCAGCCGGCGTGCCCGGTCCAGGTGCCGGGCCAGTCTGCTGACCCGGCTGAGGACCTCGAGCGGTTCCACGTCGAGGTCCGGGCGCTCCCGGCGCCACGCAGCGACCAGCCGATCGACCTCGTCCTCCATGGCGATCAGTGTAGTGGTTGTGTCGATGTGAAGTCTCTTGATGTCGAGTTTCTTGACATCGAGGCATTATGCGGGCCAGGGTGGACAGCAGTCCAGTACGCCGAGGAGGCCTGCCATGTCCGCCGCCCCCACCTGGGACCCCGCCCAGTACCTGCGTCACGCCGATCACCGCGCCCGCCCCTTCGCCGACCTCGTGGCCCGCATCCCCGAGCTGCCCGGGCGCCCGCCGCGCATCGCCGACCTCGGCTGCGGGCCCGGCAACGTCACGGCCCTCCTCGCCGACCGCTGGCCCACCGCGCACATCACCGGGTACGACAACTCGTCCGAGATGCTGGACAAGGCGCACGTCGACCACGCGGGACCCACACCCGGCGGCGGCCGGCTCGACTTCGACCACGGCGACGCACGCACCTGGACGCCCGGGCAGCCGCACGACCTGATCGTCAGCAACGCCACCCTGCAGTGGGTGCCCGGGCACGCCGAGCGGTTCGCCGACTGGATCGCGGGCCTCGCGCCCGGCGGCACCTTCGCCTTCCAGGTGCCCGGGAACTTCGGCGCCCCCAGCCATGTGCTGATGCGCGAACTCGCCGACTCCGCCCGCTGGAAGGACCGCCTCGGCGGTCTGCTGCGCCACGACGACGCCGTCCTCGCACCCGGCGCCTACCTGGAGCGCCTGGCCTCGCTCGGCTGCACGGTGGACGTGTGGGAGACGACCTATCTGCATCTGCTCACCGGCGAGGACCCGGTGCTGGACTGGGTGAAGGGGACCGGGCTGCGGCCCGTCCTGACCGCCCTCGCCGACGACCCGCCGGCCCGCGATGACTTCATCCACGAGTACCGCACCGCCCTGCGCGAGGCCTACCCCGCCACCGGACACGGCACCCCGTTCCCCTTCCGCCGCATCTTCGCCGTCGCCCGCAAGGAGGCGTAGCCAGATGATCACGGCAGTCGACCACGTCCAACTGGCCGCACCGCCCGGCTCGGAGGACCGGCTGCGGGCGTACTACGTCGACGTCCTCGCCATGAGCGAGCTGCCCAAGCCGCATCCGCTCGCGGCCCGCGGAGGCTGCTGGTTCCAGTCGGGCACCGCGCAGGTCCACCTGGGGGTCGAGGAGGACTTCCGCCCGACGAGAAAGGCCCACCCGGGGCTGCGCGTCACCGGCATCGAGCACTACGCCGCCCGGCTCCGGGCCCATGGGGCGCCGGTGCAGTGGGACGAGAACCTGCCCGGGTACCGGCGGTTCTACTCCTACGACCCGGTCGGCAACCGCCTGGAGTTCCTGGAGCCGCTGGGCGCGGCCTGAACGGCGCGGTTTGAGGGGGCGTCGGCCGGTCACCCGTTGCGGTGAGACCGACATCTAGCCTCTTGGGGAGTTGAGCGACGTGGCGAAGGAAGAAAAGGGCCGGGCCAAGAAGGAACAGATGAAGGGCAAGGCCAAGGAAGCCATGGGCAAGATGGTCGGCAACGAGCGGATGACCGCCGAAGGCAAGGCCGACCAGATGAAGGGCGACGCCCGCCAGGCCAAGGAGAAGGGGAAGGACACCTTCAAGCACTGAGCGGCACTGAACGTGTTACTGCCCGAGGGCGCCGGAATCAGTTCTTCCGGCGCCCTATCAGATGCGGCTTCGCCTCCAGCCCGTCCAGCCCGTGCCACGCCAGGTTCACCAGGTGCGCGGCGACCTCCGCCTTCTTCGGCCGGCGCACGTCCAGCCACCACTGACCGGTCAGGGCCACCATGCCCACCAGCGCCTGCGCGTACAGCGGCGCCAGCTTGGGATCGAAGCCGCGGCTCTTGAACTCACGGCCCAGAATGTCCTCCACCTGGGTCGCGATGTCCGAGATCAGCGACGCGAAGGACCCCGTCGACTGCGGGATGGGCGAGTCACGGACCAGGATGCGGAAGCCGTCCGTGGACTCCTCGATGTAGTCCAGCAGCGCGAACGCCGCCTGCTCGCACAGCTCGCGGGGGTGCCCGGCGGTCAGCGAACTGGTCACCATGTCCAGCAGGCGCCGCATCTCACGGTCCACCACCACCGCGTACAGCCCCTCCTTGCCGCCGAAGTGCTCGTAGACCACCGGCTTGGAGACCCCGGCCTTCGCCGCGATCTCCTCCACCGACGTGCCCTCGAACCCCTTGGCGGCGAACAGGGTGCGACCGATCTCCAGCAGCTGCTGGCGTCGCTCGGCGCCCGTCATCCGGGTACGGCGCGCCCGCCTCGGCTTCTCATTGCTCGGGGTGCTGCTCGGATCGGTCGCCACGGCGTCAATCATGCCGCCTCGGCGGTCTCCTTCCGGCGCCCTGAGCCCTCTTCGCCGGTCTTACGGCGTGAATCGATACGTGAGCGTGACGGCCAGCGCACGTCGTACGCCCAGCCGAGCTGCTCGCACCAGCGGATGATCCGCGCCGAGGAGTCCAGCTGCCAGCGCTCCACACCGTGCCGCGCGGAGGTCGGGTCGGCGTGGTGCAGGTTGTGCCAGGACTCGCCGCAGGAGAGCACGGCCAGCCACCACACGTTGCCCGAGCGGTCCCGCGACTTGAAGGGCCGCTTGCCGACCGCGTGGCAGATCGAGTTGATCGACCACGTCACATGGTGCAGCAGAGCCACCCGGACGAGGGACCCCCAGAAGAACCCGGTGAACGCACCCCACCACGACCAGGTGACCAGACCGCCGATCAGGGCGGGCAGGGCCAGCGAGAGGCTCGTCCAGTAGACGAACTGCCGGGAGATCGCGCGGATCGCCGGATCCTTGATCAGGTCCGGGGCGTACTTGTCCTGAGGCGTCTGCTCCTCGTCGAACATCCAGCCGATGTGCGCCCACCACAGGCCCTTCATCAGCGCCGGGAGGGTCTCGCCGAACCGCCACGGGGAGTGCGGGTCGCCCTCCGCGTCGGAGAACTTGTGGTGCTTGCGGTGATCGGCCACCCACCGCACGATCGGCCCCTCCACGGCCATGGAGCCCGCGATCGCCAGCGCGATCCTGAGCGGCCGCTTCGCCTTGAACGAGCCATGGGTGAAGTAGCGGTGGAAACCGATCGTGATGCCGTGACAGCCGAGGTAGTAGAAGAACACCAGCAGGCCCAGGTCGAGCCAGCTCACGCCCCAGCCCCAGGCCAGTGGAACCGCGGCGACGAGTGCGATGAACGGGACGACGATGAAGAGCAGGAGCGCGAGCTGTTCGATCGACCGCTTCTTCTCGCCGCCCAGGGTGGCCGAGGCGACCGAGGTGTCGTTCGCCTGCGGGGCGTCGTCGATCACATCGGAACTTGTGGTCATGGGCGTCCCCTGTGGGGTCGAGGGTGGAGGCAGATGCCGGGTCGGCTGCGGGAACCGTGCCCAGGTCCCGTTACAACGGTCCCTACGGTTCCGTAACCTACGGCGTCGTAAGTATGGCAGCGAGTCGCCCGACGGCAAGAGCCCAAAATTCTGCGCGTCCGCATGGACACCTATCCTGGAGTTGGTCGGACAGCGCGGTCCGCTCTGATTCATTTCCCGGATGACAGGGTCGTATGCGGCGCTCGCCGCGCGGCCCGCAGTGCCGGGTTCCCCCTCCGGACGAGCTTCAACACTGCAAGGAGCCGCACCTGTGAGCAGTGCCGACGACCAGACTGTGCCGCAGACGATGTCCGGCAGCGAGCTTCGCGCCGACATCAGGCGCCTCGGCGACCTCCTCGGCGAGACCCTCGTACGCCAGGAGGGCCCCGAGCTCCTCGACCTCGTCGAGAAGGTCCGCCGCCTCACCCGCGAGGACGGAGAGGCCGCCGCCGAACTGCTGCGCGGCACCGAACTGGAGACCGCGGCCAAGCTGGTCCGCGCCTTCTCCACCTACTTCCACCTGGCCAACGTCACCGAACAGGTCCACCGCGGCCGCGAACTGCGCGAGCGGCGCGCCGCCGAGGGCGGACTGCTCGCCCGCACCGCCGACCGGCTCAAGGACGCCGACCCCGAGCACCTGCGCCAGACCGTCCGGCACCTCAACGTCCGGCCCGTCTTCACCGCACACCCCACCGAGGCAGCACGCCGCTCGGTCCTCAACAAGCTCAGGCGCATCGCCGCACTCCTGGAGACCCCGGTCATCGAGGCCGACCGGCGCCGCCACGACACCCGGCTGGCCGAGAACATCGACCTCGTCTGGCAGACCGACGAACTGCGCGTCGTACGCCCCGAACCCGCCGACGAGGCCCGCAACGCCATCTACTACCTCGACGAACTGCACGCCGGCGCCGTCGGCGACGTCCTGGAGGACCTGACCGCCGAACTGGAACGCGTCGGCGTCCACATCCCCGACGACACCCGCCCCCTCACCTTCGGCACCTGGATCGGCGGCGACCGCGACGGCAACCCGAACGTCACCCCCCAGGTCACCTGGGACGTCCTGATCCTCCAGCACGAGCACGGCATCAACGACGCGCTGGAGATGATCGACGAACTGCGCGGCTTCCTCTCCAACTCCATCCGCTACACCGGCGCCACCGAGGAACTCCTCACCTCCCTGCGCACCGACCTGGACAACCTCCCCGAGATCAGCCCCCGCTACAAGCGCCTCAACGCCGAGGAGCCCTACCGCCTCAAGGCCACCTGCATCCGGCAGAAGCTGGAGAACACCAAGCAGCGCCTGGCCAAGGGCACCCCGCACGAGCCGGGCCGCGACTACCTCGGCACCGGCGAGCTGCTCAAGGACCTCACCCTCATCCAGACCTCCCTGCGCGAACACCGCGGCGGGCTCTTCGCCGACGGCCGGATGAACCGCACCATCCGCACCCTGGCCGCCTTCGGCCTCCAGCTCGCCACCATGGACGTACGCGAACACGCCGACGCCCACCACCACGCCCTCGGCCAGCTCTTCGACCGCCTCGGCGAGGAGTCCTGGCGCTACGTCGACATGCCCCGCGAATACCGCGCCAAGCTCCTCGCCAAGGAGCTGCGCTCGCGCAGGCCGCTCGCCCCCACCCCGGCGCCCGTGGACGCCGCCGGAGAGAAGACCCTCGGCGTCTTCGAGACCGTCAAGCGGGCCCTCGCCGTCTTCGGACCCGAGGTCGTGGAGTCGTACATCATCTCCATGTGCCAGGGCGCCGACGACGTCTTCGCCGCCGCCGTCCTCGCCCGCGAGGCCGGCCTCATCGACCTGCACGCCGGCTGGGCGAAGATCGGCATCGTGCCCCTCCTGGAGACCACCGACGAGCTCAAGGCCGCCGACACCATCCTCGAGGACATGCTCGCCGACCCGTCCTACCGGCGCCTCGTCGCCCTGCGCGGCGACGTCCAGGAGGTCATGCTCGGCTACTCCGACTCCTCCAAGTTCGGCGGCATCACCACCTCCCAGTGGGAGATCCACCGCGCCCAGCGCCGGCTGCGCGACGTCGCCCACCGCTACGGCGTCCGGCTGCGGCTCTTCCACGGCCGCGGCGGCACCGTCGGCCGCGGCGGCGGCCCCTCCCACGACGCGATCCTCGCCCAGCCCTGGGGCACCCTGGAGGGCGAGATCAAGGTCACCGAGCAGGGCGAGGTCATCTCCGACAAGTACCTCGTGCCGTCGCTGGCCCGCGAAAACCTGGAACTGACCGTCGCGGCCACACTGCAGGCCTCCGCCCTGCACACCGCCCCGCGCCAGTCCGTCGAGGCCCTCGCCCGCTGGGACGCCGCCATGGACGTCGTCTCCGACGCCGCCCACGCCGCCTACCGCAGGCTCGTCGAGGACCCCGACCTGCCCACGTACTTCCTCGCCTCCACACCCGTCGACCAGCTCGCCGACCTGCACCTGGGCTCACGGCCCTCCCGCCGCCCCGGCTCCGGCGTCTCGCTCGACGGACTGCGCGCCATCCCCTGGGTGTTCGGCTGGACCCAGTCCCGGCAGATCGTCCCCGGCTGGTTCGGCGTCGGCTCCGGCCTCAAGGCGCTGCGCGAAGCGGGCCTCGACACCGTGCTCGACGAGATGCACGAACAGTGGCACTTCTTCCGCAACTTCATCTCCAACGTCGAGATGACGCTCGCCAAGACCGACCTGCGCATCGCCGCCCACTACGTCGACACCCTCGTCCCCGACGAGCTCAGGCACATCTTCGACACCATCAAGGCCGAGCACGAGCTCACCGTGCGCGAGGTGCTGAAGGTGACCGGCGAGGACGAACTCCTCGACGCCCAGCCCGTGCTGAAGCAGACCTTCGCCATCCGCGACGCCTACCTGGACCCGATCTCCTACCTCCAGGTGACCCTCCTCAAGCGCCAGCGCGACGCCGCGGCCGCAGGCCAGGAGCCCGACCCCCTGCTCGCCCGCGCCCTGCTCCTGACGGTCAACGGCGTGGCGGCCGGCCTGCGCAACACCGGCTGACACCCCCGCACACACGGGTGCCCCCGGGCTTCGTACGAGCCCGGGGGCACCCCTGTGTGGTGCGCTGGATACGTCAGGCCCGGCGCCGCCTGGCCACCAGGTAGCCGCCGCCCGCCACCAGCGCGGCCGCCAGCCCGGCCAGCAGACCCACCGGGGCGCCGTTGCCCGTCTCGGCGAGATCACCGGAGCCACCGCCCTGGGCCGACGGCGAGGCGGACGCAGACGCGGAGGGTGCGGGCGCCTCGGACCCCTGGGCGGACGGGGACGGCGCCGACGCGGACGGCGCGGGCGTCGAGCCGCCGCCCTGCGAGGTGCCGCAGTCCGTCCAGAAGACCTTGTGCTTGGCGGACCCCTTCTCACCATCGAAGTTCCAGAACAGCTTGTAGTGGCCGTCGGGCAGCGACAGGTTCTCCGTACGGCCGTGGCCCTCGGCGTCGAGCGTGAGGGCGCCGGTCTTCACCGTCTCGCCCTTGGTGTGGGCGGTCGGCGCCCAGGCCTCGATGTGCCAGTCGACCTGCTGGACGCCGTCGAAGCCGAAGGCGTCCAGGTAGAACGTGCAGACGTGCGGCTCGTTGCGCCGCAGCTCGTCGCCGGTCTTCGCGTCGTGGATCTTCACCGTGCCGTTGTCACCGGGCGCGGTGGCGTGAGCGGCGACGGGGGCGCAGAGCAGCGCGGCCGCGGCGACGGCGGACAGGGCGCCGAAGCGAGAGAGGGTACGCATGGGGTAGTCCATCTTCGAGTGCCGAAAGGGAAGATGTGGAGGGGGCGGCTCAGCTTCCAGCCGGCACTGACCAAAGGTCAATCACGAACGGAGAACACTCAGTTTCTCCGCGAACGTGGAGAACGGAGAAAGACATCACAGCGCCGCAAAAGCCGCCGTGAGCAGCGCCGCACCGGACAACGCCATCACCCACGCGACCCGCGTCCTGCGCAGCCCGCCCGCCACGACCACCGACGCGAGCAGCAGCGCACCGCCCATCGGCACCCACGCGTACAGCACCCCGGCCGGACCCGACCGGACGGCCACCTCACCGCCCGGCTTCATCACCACCGCGTACGTCCGCCCCTTGCGCACCGCGACCGTCTTCTCGATGACGACCCGGTCGGGAACCGAAGCGCCGGGCGAGGACGGGGTGAACGGGCCCGTGCAGACGTCACCCTCGCACCGGGTCACCTCGATCGTGCCGCGCTCCCGCCCCTTGGTGAGCATCACGTACGGCGCCGTCTTCCACGACCCCCACACCCCGGCGATCAGAATCAGCGCCGCCACCGCACCCATCGCCGCGAGCCGCCCGAACCGCAGCGCGGCGACCGAGGCCTGGCGGGAGGAACGGGCAGAGGCGGACATGGCCGGGATCATTGGCCATGCCCCTGCGAACGGTCAACTCGACCGGGCGACAAGTCAGGAGTTGTACGTGCTTTGCGCCCGCTCCAACCCCTCGATCACCAGACACTCCACCGCATCCGCCGCCCGGTCCACGAAATAGTCCAGCTCCTTGCGCTCCGCGGCCGAGAAATCCTTCAGCACGAAGTCCGCCACCTGCATCCGCCCCGGCGGCCGCCCGATCCCGAACCGCACCCGGTGATAGTCCGCGCCCATCGCCTTCGTCATCGACTTCAGACCGTTGTGCCCGTTGTCCCCACCACCGAGCTTCAGCCGCAACGTGCCGTAGTCGATGTCCAGTTCGTCATGCACGGCCACGACATTCGCCACCGGCACCTTGTAGAAGTCCCGCAGCGCGTTCACCGGACCACCGGACAGATTCATGTACGACATCGGCTTGGCGAGCACCACACGCCGGTTCGCCGGCCCCGGCGGCCCGATCCGCCCCTCCACGACCTGCGCCTGCGCCTTGCCCGCACGCTTGAACCTCCCCCCGATCCGCTCGGCCAGCAGATCGGCCACCATGAACCCGACGTTGTGCCGGTTCCGGGCGTACTCGGGCCCCGGATTACCGAGACCGACGACCAGCCAGGGGCCGCCCACGGGGGTGCTCACGTCCATGTCTCCTTGATACGCGCCAGCCGCCGCCCCGGCCATGAACGACCGGAAGCAGCGGCTGACGAACGACGAAACGGGTGAGGATCAGGCCTCGGCGACCTCGTCGCCCTCCGCGGCCTCCTCGCCCTCGCCGGCCTCCTCGGCCTGCGCGGCCAGAACCTGCAGCACGACGGCGTCCTCGTCCACGGCCAGCGTCGCGCCGGACGGCAGCGTGATGTCCTTGGCGTGGATGGAGGCACCCGCCTCCAGGCCCTCGATGGAGACCGTGACGGACTCGGGGATGTGCGTGGCCTCGGCCTCGACCGGCAGCGCGTTCAGGACGTGCTCCAGCAGGTAGCCACCCGGGGCCAGCTCGCCCTCGGTGTGCACCGGGATCTCGACCGTGACCTTCTCGCCGCGCTTGACCAGCAGCAGGTCCACGTGCTCCAGGAAGCCCTTGATCGGGTCGCGCTGCACGGACTTCGGGATCGCCAGCTCGTTGGTCTTGCCGTCGATGTCCAGGGAGATCAGGACGTTCGGCGTACGCAGCGCGAGCAGCAGGTCGTGACCCGGAAGGGTCAGGTGCAGCGGGTCGGAACCGTGGCCGTACAGCACACCGGGCACCTTGCTGTCACGGCGGATACGGCGGGCGGCACCCTTGCCGAACTCGGTGCGCGTCTCGGCGGTGAGCTTCACCTCGGACATGATCACTCCTCGTAGAAAAATCAGGAACGGACGTGGTCACCCGGCCACGAACGGCCTGCTACGAAGAGCGCGTCGATAACGGACAGCCGACCTCGCGGAACGAGACGGCCTCCCTCGCCGAGCAACTGGGGAAGTCTACTCGGCGCGGGAGGCCACAGAAAAATCGATCATGCAGAAGCGTTAAACCGCATGCGGCGGCTCACTGCTCGTCGAACAGGCTCGTCACCGAACCATCCTCGAACACCTCACGCACCGCACTCGCGATCGTCGGAGCGATCGACAACACCGTGATCTTGTCCAGCTCCAGCTCACTCGGCGTCGGCAGCGTATTGGTGAAGACGAACTCGCTCACCTTCGAGTTCTTGAGCCGATCCGCCGCCGGACCCGACAGCACACCATGCGTCGCCGTCACGATCACGTCCTCCGCACCATGCGCGAAAAGGGCGTCCGCGGCCGCACAGATCGTGCCACCCGTGTCGATCATGTCGTCGACCAGGACGCACACACGCCCCTTCACCTCACCGACCACCTCATGCACGGTGACCTGGTTCGCGATGTCCTTGTCCCGGCGCTTGTGCACGATCGCCAGCGGCGCACCCAACCGGTCGCACCAGCGGTCCGCGACCCGCACCCGACCCGCGTCCGGCGACACCACCGTCAACTTGTCCCGGTCGACCTTCGCCCCCACATAGTCCGCCAGCAGCGGCAGCGCGAAGAGATGATCCACCGGACCGTCGAAGAAACCCTGAATCTGATCCGTGTGCAGATCCACCGTCAAAATCCGGTCCGCACCCGCCGTCTTCATCAGATCCGCGACCAGACGCGCCGAAATCGGTTCACGACCACGGTGCTTCTTGTCCTGCCGCGCGTAACCGTAGAACGGCACGATGACCGTGATGGAGCGCGCCGACGCACGCTTCAACGCGTCGATCATGATCAACTGCTCCATGATCCACTTGTTGATCGGAGCCGTATGGCTCTGGATCAGGAAACAGTCCGCACCACGCGCCGACTCCTGATACCGCACATAGATCTCACCGTTGGCGAAGTCGAAGGCCTTCGTCGGAACGACCCCGACACCCAGCTGGTGGGCGACCTCCTCGGCAAGCTCGGGGTGGGCGCGGCCGGAGAAGAACATCATCTTCTTCTCGCCGGTCGTCTTGATCCCGGTCACAGCACTGTCTCCTCAGAGGTGTCTCAGCTGGGGGCCGTACGCGATGTCACAGCTGGTGGCGGTACGGCTGTGTGCAGATATCACGGTACGCCGACTTTGACGCACCCGAATCCGGTCAGTCTTCGCTCTCGCCCTGCCGGGCCGTCGCCTCGGCCGCCTTCGCCGCGGCACTCCCCGGACGCTTACGAGCCACCCAACCCTCGATATTCCGCTGCTGACCGCGGGCCACGGCCAGCGAACCGGGCGGCACATCCTTCGTGATCACGGAGCCGGCAGCGGTGTACGCACCGTCCCCGATCGTGACAGGCGCCACAAACATATTGTCCGAACCCGTACGGCAATGCGACCCCACCGTCGTGTGGTGCTTCTCCTGCCCGTCGTAGTTCACGAACACGCTCGCCGCACCGATGTTGGTGTACTCACCGATCGTCGCGTCACCCACATAGGACAGATGCGGGACCTTCGTACCCTCACCGATCGAGGCGTTCTTCGTCTCGACGTACGTGCCCACCTTCGCCTTCAGCCCAAGGCGCGTACCCGGCCGCAGATAGGCGAAGGGCCCCACGGTCGCCTGCGGCCCGACATGCGCACCGTCGGCCACCGTGTTGTCCACCCGCGCACCGGCATCCACCCGCGTGTCCTTCAGCCGGCTGTTCGGCCCGACCTCCGCACCCTCACCCAGATGCGTGGAGCCGTGCAGCTGCGTGCCCGGGTGAACGATCGCGTCCTGCTCGAAGGTGACGGTGACGTCGACCCAGGTGGTCGCCGGATCCACGACCGTGACGCCGGCCAGCATCGCGGACGTCAGCAACCGGTCGTTGAGAATCCGCCGGGCCTCGCTCAACTGCACCCGGTTGTTGATCCCGGCGATCTCGTGATGGTCACCGGCAACCGACGCACCCACGCGATGACCGGCCTCCCGCAGAATGCCGAGCACATCGGTCAGGTACTCCTCGCCCTGACTGTTGTCCGTACGGATCTTCTTCAACGCATCCGCCAGCAACTGCCCGTCGAACGCGAAGACACCCGAATTGATCTCACGGATGGCGCGCTGCGCCTCCGTGGCGTCCTTGTGCTCGACGATCTCGGTGACGGCACCCGTGTTCTCGTCGCGCACGATCCGGCCGTAGCCCGTCGCGTCCGGGACCTCGGCGGTGAGGACCGTCACGGCGTTGCCGTCGGACGCGTGGGTCGCGGCGAGGCCGCGCAGGGTCCCGCCGGTGAGCAGGGGGGTGTCGCCGCACACGACGACGACCGTTCCGTCGACGCTGCCGCCGAGCTCCTCGAGCGCGATCCGTACGGCGTGCCCCGTGCCGTTCTGCTCGGCCTGCACGGCAGTGCGTACGGCCGGGTCGATCTCGGCGAGATGCGCACCCACCTTCTCGCGCGCGTGACCGACCACGACGACGAGGTTCTCGGGCTCCAACTCACGCGCGGCGGCGAGCACATGGCCCACGAGACTGCGTCCGCAGATCTCATGGAGGACCTTGGGTGTGGCCGATTTCATACGGGTGCCCTCACCCGCTGCGAGAACGACGACGGCTGCCGGGCGAATGGCGCTCACGGGGTTGCCCTTCGGCTTTTGGACGGGTGGGGACATCCGCAGGATACCGGGGCGTTTCGCGGGGGACATGGGAGTGGGCCCTGACTGTGGGGTCAGGGCCCGAACTCAAGGGTTGTGCGCTGTAGCTCCCCCGCAAGGATTCGAACCTTGACCTGCCAAGACCAAAACTTGGTGTGCTGCCTGGTTACACCACGGGGGACAGCGCCTCAGACCTTACCGGAGTCGCGCGGTGGCGCCAGCAACTATGGCGCTCCACCAGCCCTCGATGCGGCAGTACAGCTCGGCTCCTTGTTGGACTCGGACGACAAGACAACCGCGATAGTCCTCCCCGGTGTTCTTGCGAACGGTCTTGGGGTTGTGGCTTTTCAGTGTCGTCCGTTGCAGGGCGGATGCCTCGATCCCGACAAGAGCGGCCCAGTACTGCTCGGCACCGGCCACGTCCGCGCTCTCGTGAATCATCACCCGGAACCTCAGGCGCTCGCGCGCCACCCCCACCAGGTCCAGCCAGGCGAGGAAGACCTGGATCACGGCCGGGTCGCTGTTGACGAAGTTGACCACCTCCCGACGCTGGTACGGCTTGCTCTTCTGCCCCTCGGCCCAGTAGAGCGCGACGCCGGCGATGAACAGGTCCCGTTCGCCGAGACTGCCGACCTCCTTGGCGGCGTTGTCCTTGACCCTCTCGCGTTCCTGATCCTGGGCGTTGCGCAGACGCGCCAGCCCGGCCTGCATGAGCGCTCGCTGTTCCTCAGGTGTGTACCGAGGCTCCGGCTTCGGTAGGTCCCGTACCCAGAGCGAGACCGAGCTCCTGGAACACCCCAGCTCCGCCTCGATCTGGTCGTACGTCCAGCCCTGCAGCCGGAGCTCCCGTGCCTTCGCGCGGAGGTCGTCCTTCGCTTGCGGTCGCTTCGTCCAGTCCGGTGGCGGCTCCCCTTTCACCAGTTGGCTGAGGATCTCGTTGTTGAACACCTTCAGCTCGTCCCTGATCCGCCGAAGGCTGTAGCCCTGCCGCCGCAGCGCCACCGCCCGCTCCCGCAAGCCCTCGAAGTCGGCGGACTTGCCAAGTGAATGTGCCATGGGCATACCGTCCGGGCGGAATGGGCGGTTCCTGGGTCGAACAGTGGGCGATTCAGCAGTTCGAGGGAAAGTGGGTCGTATCGTGCGCGGACGGTCACGGAGTGTGGTGTAGATCCGTCGTGAAAACTCGCCGGAAAACGGGGCGCGGACGCCCGTAGGCTGGAGGCATGACCACGACGGGGGAAGACCACGCCGCGGCCCGGGGAGGGCCGTGGTGGTGGGCCAGGTGGCGGAGTGTCGCGCTCGATGTGGGGCTGGCGGCGGCCTCCGCGCTGGAGTGTGCGTTCGAGGGGGTTCATTTCGCGCGGGACGCGGGACTTCCGGTGGCTGTGGGGGTCGTCTTCGGGGTGCTGGCCGGTTCGGCGCTGGTGGTGCGGCGGCAGTGGCCGATTGCCGTCGTACTGGTCTCGATCGCGATCACCCCGGCCCAGATGGGCTATCTGATGGGCATCGTGGGCCTGTACACGCTCGCGGCGTCCGAGTTGCCGCGGCGGATCATCGCCTCGTTGGCGGGGATGTCGCTGGTGGGCATGTTGATCGTGATGTTCGTGCGGGTGCGGCAGGACATGGCGCGGGGGACGTGGGACCTGGGGGACTGGTTCGTTCCGTTCGCGGCGATCACGACGGCGATCGGGATGACCGCGCCGCCGTTGTTGCTGGGTCTGTATGTGGGGGCGCGGCGCCGGCTGATGGAGAGTCTGCGGGAGCGTGCGGACAGTCTTGAGCGTGAGTTGCAGTTGCTGGCCGAGCGGGCCGAGGAGCGGGCCGAGTGGGCGCGGGGTGAGGAGCGGACGCGGATCGCGCGGGAGATGCATGACGTCGTCGCGCATCGGGTGAGTCTGATGGTGGTGCATGCGGCGGCGTTGCAGGCGGTCGCGCGGAAGGACCCGGAGAAGGCCGTGAAGAATGCGGCGCTGGTGGGGGACATGGGGCGGCAGGCGTTGACCGAGTTGCGGGAGATGCTGGGGGTGCTGCGCAGTGGGGACGGGGCCCGGCGTGGTGAGCAGGCGGTGCCGCTGGCGGCGGTGGGGGTTGCTGCGGCGGAGGCGGCGGAGCGGGCCGCGGATGAGGGGGAGGGGCCGTGTCTGTCCGAGTTGGAGGAGTTGATCGGGCAGTCGGCGGCGGCCGGGATGGTGGTGGATCTGTCGGTCGAGGGTGACAGTCGTGGCTATGCGGCGGAGGTCGAGCAGACCGCGTATCGCGTGGTGCAGGAGGCGTTGACGAACGTCCACAAGCATGCGGCGGGTGCGAAGACGTATGTGCGGCTTGCGCATCGGGTGTCGGAGATCGCGATGCAGGTGGAGAACGAGCCGCCGCCTGAGGTGTCGTCGGCTGCGTCGGCGCGGTTGCCGTCCGGGGGCAATGGCCTGGTGGGGATGAAGGAGCGGGTGACCGCGCTGGGTGGGGTGTTCGTGTCGGGGCCGACCGATGCGGGGGGTTTCCGGGTGTCGGCGGTGATTCCGGCGGCGTAGTCCGGTGTCCTGGTCGTGGGTGCGGCGGCCCGCGATGTCCTTGGCCGGGGGGCGTGCGTCAGCCTGCGGTGAGGCGGGTGGGTTCGATGCCGGAGACGAGGCCGGCGAGGGCCTGGTCGATGTCGGGGCCGAGGTACCAGTCGCCTGTGTGGTCGAGGGCGTAGACGCGGCCTTCGGCGTCGACGGCGATGAGGGAGTCGCTGTCGGTCTCGGTGCCGAGGGGGCTGACTTCGGTGTCGAGTGCGCGGCCGAGGTCGGCGAGTGTGCGGGCCATGTGCAGGCCGTGGAGCGGGTCGATGTGGAGGGCGGTGGGGGCGACCTGGCGACCGGGTCCGGTGGGGGCGATGTGCAGGCCGCCGAATTCGGCCCAGGCTTCGACGGCGGCGGGGAAGACGGCGTGCCGGTGGCCTGCGGGTGAGATGTGGTCGCGCAGGGTGTCGGCCCAGATCTCGGCCTGTTTTATGTCCCAGCGTCCGGGCTGCCAGCCGGCGGCGCGCAGGGCGGCGTCGACGGGTACGGGGAAGCGGGTGGTGGAGGTGCGGTCGGGGTGCATCTGCCCTTCGATCGTCGAGTTCGCTTGAGTCGTGCCCGGCCCGGGCTTTCGGTTGGGTGGTCGGGTCAGTCGTCGCTCGCTGCGGGGTCGACGATGCGGACGCCGAAGTGGGCGCTGAGGGCGGTGCAGGCGCGGCAGGGGGTGGCGAAGCTGCCGTGCAGGGGGTCGCCGTCCTCGCGGATGTGGCGGGTGGTGAGTTTGGCTTGTTTGAGGGCTTTGCGGGCTTCGCCGTTGGTCATGGGTTTGCGTGCGGCGCGTTTGCTGCGGGCGGCGTCGGCGGCGGCTATGTGGCGTGAGATGAGGATGGTTTCGGCGCAGCGGCCGGTGTAGCGGTCGCGTTGGGCGCTGGTGAGGGTGTCGAGGAAGTCCTGTACGAGGGGGTGCAGGGTGGGGGGTTCCTCGCCGCGGGCGGCGGTGCCGGTGAGGGTGGCGCCGCGTACGGAGAGGGCGGCGGCGACGGTGGGGAGTATGCCGTCGCGGCGGTGGAGCAGGGTGGGGGCGTGCGGCGTCTCGGTGGCGCTCCAGCCGATGCGCGGGTCGCCGGACGTCCCTGTGTGCGGGGCCGCTTGCGGTCCCGTCTGCGTCGCGTTCATGATCGTCATCCCCTCCAGAGCATCCCCCGGAGGTCACAGAGTGCCAAATCGCGTGGCTGGTGCGGAAGCTGGGGCGGTGCGACACGCCCGGGTTTGGGCGGGCTGTCACGGTGGGGTGACGGCAGGTCACGGAAGCGGAGGGCGGCTGACCGGTGCCCGGTGACCGGTGCGGTCGTACCGCATAGGCTGTCGGCACCGCGGTCCACGCGGCGGTGCGTGGTGATCCACGCGATGGTGCGTGGTGTCGGGCGCGGTGAGGGTCGGGACGGAAGTCGCGACGGACGAGACAGTCGATACGGGGCGCAGTGGGTGGCTTGGAGCCGGTCACTGCGGGCCGTACCAGAATGCCGCAGGGGGCAACCGCCATGACGACAGGTCGGCTCGGGCAACAAGCCGCGCCGCCGAACGCGGCCTATGCCGGGCAGGTCGTGCATTTCCCGGATCCGGTCCGGGCCGCACGTCACCCGAGAGGGGTACGCATCGACGAGCGTGGCTACCCCGACTTCTCGCCCTATGCGCGTGCGGCTGCGGAGATCGCGGAGCCGCCGGAGGGTTTCGGGGTCGACGAGTTGCGGCTGACGGACTATGTGTCGGCGAACGCGGCGCTTGCGGCGTCGGGGCACGAGCTGTGGGACACGGTGCCCGCGGTGGCGACGCCGCACGGCTGGACCTGGCATCACGTGCTGGGTGCGCGGCGGCTGGAGCTGGTGCCGGTGGAGGTGAAGGCGCTGCTGCGGCATCACGGCGGGATAGCGACGGCCGCGGTGGACCAGGGCAAGCGGGGCACGCGGCCGTTGCAGGAGACGCGGCCGGCGCACTTCGGGTTGCCGAAGTCGGGCGTGGCGGTCACTGAGGCGCAGGTGCAGCAGGTCGAGGAGGATCTCGGGTACCGGCTGCCGGGTGCGTACCGTTCGTTTTTGAAGGCGGCGGGTGGTTGTGCGCCGGTGGGTGCGGCGCTGGACGCGGAGCTGGGGCTGCTGATCGACCAGCCGTTCTTCACGGTGCGCGAGGAGGCGGCCGTGAACGATCTGGTCTATGTCAACAAGTGTCTGCGTGACCATCTGACCAAGGACTATCTGGGCGTGGGTTTCGTCCAGGGGGGTCTGCTGGCCGTGAAGGTGAAGGGCGAGCGGATCGGTTCGGTGTGGTTCTGTGCCTACGACGATGCCCGGGACGTCGATCCCTCGTGGGCGCCGGCGGAGCGTGTGGAGCGGCTGTTGCTGCCGTGCGGTGAGGACTTCGACGGGTTCCTGTCCCGGTTGGCGGGCAATCCGCCGGAGCTGGAGACGGTGGCGAATCTGATGGTGGACGGCGGGTTCGCGCGGTCCGTCCCGGTGTCTTCGGTCTCTTCGGTGGGGGAGTGAGCGTCCGATGGTGACCTTCGCGCAGGCGCAGGAGCGCGCCGAGGAGTGGATCAACGGTGAGCTGCCGTCGTACCAGCATCGTGAGGTGCGGGTGCGGGAGTTCGAGCTGGGGTTCGTGGTGTGGGCCGAGGACCGGCCGGACGGGCCGCGTTCGGACGGCGGCCATCAGCGGCTGGTGATCGCCCGGGACAGCGGTGAGGCGACGTTGTGGCCGTCGTTGCCGGTGGGTGAGGTCATTCGCCGCTACGAGGAGGAGTACGGCCGTCCGGACGGGGTGGCCGAGCCTGCGCCGGCCGCGCCGGAGCGGGTGGATCTGAATCAGACGTCGTTCTTGTTGAGTCCGCCGGAGTGGCTGCAGGAGGCGGCGGACAAGCTGGGCATTCCGGATCGGCGCGGGGGTTCGGGTGCCGCTGCGGGTACGGGCGGTGGTGCTGCCGCGGCGGCGGGCGAGGGTGCGTCGGGGTCTGCCGCGCTGCCCGAGACGCAGGCCGGGACGCCGGTTCCGCCGGTCGCGCCGGCCGCCGGTGGCGGATGGCCGGAGGCCGGTGCGGGTGGTGCGGCCGGCAGCGGCGCCGGGGTGCCGCCCGCCGCGCCCGCAGGGGGGACGCCCTGGGCCGGTACGGACACCAACGCGGAGTCGGGCGAGGACCGTTCGGTGCCGCTGCCCGCGACCGTGTTCGCTCCGCCGCTGAGCAACCCCGACGACGGCGACGGCAGCACGGACACCCCGGCAGACGCCAAGACGGCCCTGATGTCGGGCGGCAGTCAGCTGCCGCGGACGACAGTGGCGCCGGCGGTCGGCCAGCCCGGGGCACCGGGCACGCCTGCTCCGGGCACGCCCGCGCCGGGCGCTCCGGCTCCCGGGGCCGTGCCGCCGCCCGCCCCGTCGACGTACGGCTATCCGCAGGGTGCGCCGGGCACGCCCGCGCCGGGGGCTCCCGCTCCCGGGACCGTGCCCCCGCCTCCGCCGTCGACGTACGGCTATCCGCAGGGCGGTGCCGCCGCTGCCGGGCCGGGTGCGCCGCCTCCGCCGCAGCCGCCCGCCGCTCCGGGACAGCCGGGCGGTCCGAACGCCGGGGACATCGCCGACGCCGCCACGAGCAAGGCGGGCCCGCCGCCGCGCCGTTCGACCACGCCGCCTCCGCCGAGCGCACCCGGCGCTCCGGGAGCCCGGCCGGGTGGCACGCCTCCGCCTCCGCCGGCGCCCGGCGCGGGCGGCTACGTACCGACGCAGCTGGTGTCGTCGCTCGGCCCGGAGGGGCCGCAGGGTGCCGCAGGTCCGGGCGCTCCGCAGGCTCCGGGCGCGCCGAACCCGCCCGGTGCGCCCCATCCGCCCGGCGCCCCCAACCCGCCCGGTCCGCCGAACACCCCCGGCGGTACTCCTCCGGGTGGTGTCCACCATGCGGCGACGATGCTCGCCGACCCGGGTCGGCCGGGCCAGGCGGGCGGTCCTCCGGGTCCTCCGCAGCCTCCGGCCCCGCCGGGTGCCCCTGGAGCACCCGGAGCGCCCGGTGTCCCCCAGCCCCCCGCTGCCCCCGGTGTGCCGGGTGGTTCGACGGGTGGCCGTGGGGCCGTCCATCACGCGGAGACCGTGCTGGCCTCGCCCTCCGTGGGCGGGCCCGGTGCGCCCCCGCCGCCGCAGGCTCCCGGTGTGCCCGGTGCGCCGCAGCCGCCCGGTGCCCCCGGGATGCCGCCGAACGTCGCGCCGTCCGTGCCGCCGCCCGGCGCGATGCCGCCGCCGGGGCAGGCGGCGCCCGGTCCGCAGCCGTCGTACGGCTATCCGCAGCCGCAGGGGCAGCCGACGGTGGGCCCCGGCTACCAGGCCGTGTTGCGCTATCGCGCCCAGGACGGCTCCGAGCAGCAGCTGATCCGGCGCTCCGCGCCGGGCACCCCGCACCCGGAGTGGCAGATCTTCCACGAGCTGCGCGCCATGAACGTGCCGCCGGACCAGGTGCTGGAGCTGCACACGGAGCTGGAGTCGTGCGCGCTGCCGGGTGCGTACTGCGCGCGGATGATCCGTGAGCAGTGGCCGCAGGCGCGGCTCGCGTCCATCGCCCCGTACGGCACGGATCATGCGAGCCGGCAGCAGGGCATGCAGCAACTGATCGCGCACCAGGGCGAGTTGCACCAGGTCGCGGACGGTCCGGCGCGTCCGGCGCCGGTGCGTGCGCCGCTGCCGCCGGTGCAGGCGGCGCCGCCGATTCCGCCGGAGGGCATCGCCCAGGAGCTGGCGGGCGCCTTCGGGCCGGGCATCTTCCGGTTCGAGCAGGTGGCCGTGGACCGGCAGGGCGTGCCGCCGGTCGTGGCGCAGGGGCTGGTCATGGGCGGCCTGCCGATGGACATGGGCCCGTTCTTCTGGGCGCAGGCCCAGCCGGGCCGACCCGTGCCGACGCTCGCCGAACTGGCGCAGGAGCGCGGTGTGCAGCCTGCCGCGGACGCGGGTTCGTACCTCGTCATGGGCAGCGACTTCGGCAAGGCGATCTGTGTGCAGTACGGCACGGCGAACATCGTGGCCGTGCCGGTGGAGGCGGGTCCGGGCGGGGCGCCGGTGCCGCCGCAGTTCGTGAACACGGGGCTGCCCGAGTTCCAGCGGTGCCTGGCGCTGCTGGGCCGGATGTGGCGGCTGAGGTTCGGGCTGAACCAGGAGCAGGCGGGCCGCTGGACCGTGGACTTCCAGGCCCAGCTGGCCTCGCTGGACCCGGCGGCGCTGGGTTCGCCGGAGAGCTGGTGGTCGGTGCTGCTGGAGCAGATGTGGGACGGGCTGCTGTGATGCGCCGCCGCTGACGCGTTCCGCGCTGATCCGACCCCGAGGGGCCGGGCCGGTCGTTTCGACGACGGGCCCGGCCCTTTCGCGTGCGACCGCATGTGAGCACTTGCGAGAGGTGCCCGGAGTGTCGCGTTATGAAGACTTCCGTCCGATATATCAAGATGTGCGCGAAATCATCATGTCGCGCCCGTTCGGCGGAGAGGGGTCCCAGGATGCGCAGCACGCCGGTCTCGCCCCACGGCTTCGGAGTCCTACGAGGGCGTGGCTACTGCCCCGAACAGGTCGAGGCCCTCGCCGAGGCGCTCTCGAAGGACCGGGACGCCGCCTGGGAGCGGGCGGCCCGGCTCACCGTGCTCGCCCGGGACATGGAGGTGGAGGCCGAGCTGCTGCAGGAGCATGTGGCGCAGCTGGCCCCGCAGTCGTACGAGACCCTCGGCGAGGGCGCGCGGCGGCTGTTCCAGTCGGCGCTGGAGGAGGCCGAGGCCGTGCGGGAGAGGGCGCGGCAGGAGGTCCGGCGGCTCGCCGAGGAGGCCGAGGAGCACGCGAACGGCGTGCGGGACGCGGCGCAGGCGCATGCCGACGCCGTGCGCGCCGAGGCCGAGGACCGCGCCCGTCACCGGCTCCTCGCGGCGCAGGCCGAGGCCGACGAGATCCGCGTCGAGGCCCGGCGCGCGGTGAAGGAGGGCCGCGGCGAGGCGCTGACCGCGCTGCGGGAGGTGCGGCAGCGTACGTCCGCGATGCTCACCGAGCAGGCCAGGGAGTGCGCGCGGCGGTGGGCCGAGGTGGAGCAGCTGGAGTCCGACCGGTTCGCCGGGCGCGATGCCCGGGGGGCCGAGCGCATGGCCCGCGCGGAGGCGGAACTGGCCGCGGCGGAGCGGGAGTTCGCGCAGGCGGAGGAGTTCGACCGGCGCAGCCAGGAGGAGGCGCGCGAGCGCGCCGCCGAGATCCTTGCGGCGGCCCGCGCGCACGAGGAGCAGATCGCCCGGGAGACGGAGCGGGTGCTGCGCGAGCACGAGGAGCGCTCCGGCGGCGTGCAGGCGGAGATGGACGTCGTACGCAACAGCCTCACGGCGCTGACGGGTTCGGCGTCGGGGGAGTGACGGGTGCAGTGACGGGCGAGCGGCCGGGGTGCGGGGACCCCGGCCGCTCGCCGTCGGCGTAACACCCGGTGCTCGGCCGCCCGGCTGCTCAGCCGCTCCTGCGCACCGCCCCCGCCAGGATCCAGCCCTCCACCGCCTCGTACTGGTGGCGCTGTTCCTCCGAGGCCCTGCGGCCGGAGATGACGGTGCCCAGCCAGCCGAAGGCGAAGCCCAGGGGGATCGTCACCAGGCCCGTCGTGGTGAACGGGAACCAGTTGACGTCGGCGTCGGGGAACGCCGAGATCGGTGAGCCGGAGACCAGGTTGGTGCCCGGCATCAGCAGCAGGACCGCCGCCGAGCCGCCGATGAGGGTCCACAGCAGGCCGCTGCGGGTGTAGCGGCGCCAGAAGAGGCTGTAGACCAGCGCGGGGGCGAGGGCGGAGGCGCCCAGGCAGAAGGAGAGCGTCACCAGGGGCTGCAGGCTGCGGTGCTGGACCAGGGTGGCCAGCAGGATCGCCGGGACGCCGACCGCGAGGGCCGAGACCCGGGCCAGGGTCATCTCGCGGCGCTCCGACATCTCCTGCACACGGGTCGCGAAGACGTCATGGGCGAGGGAGTTGGCGCAGGCGAGGATCATGCCCGCGACCGAGGCCAGCAGGGTCAGGAAGATCGCGGTCGTCACCGTGGTGAACAGGAACGTTTCGGCCGTGGAGATCTCCGGGCCGAAGGCCGCGCGCGAGCCCAGCAGGTAGGCCGTGTTGCCCTGCGGGTCCGCCCCCGCGATCACCGCACGCCCGATCAGCGCCGTGGCGCCGAAGCCGATCACCGTGATGATGAGGACGAACAGCACCACCAGCGACACCGCCCACGACATGGAACGCCGCACCTGGCGGGCGCTGCGCGCGGTGTACATGCGCATGGTGACGTGCGGCAGACAGGCGCCGCCGAGGACGACCGTCAGCTCCGAGGTGATCATGTCCAGGCGGGGGTGGGAGCTGCCGGTGAACTGCACCCCGGACTGCAGGAAGCGGGAGCCGACCCCGCTCTGCGCCGCGGCCGCGGTGAACAGCGCGCCCGGGTCCCAGTCGAAGCGGCGCAGCATCAGTACGGCGACCACGGCGCCCGATCCCAGGAGCATCACGATCTTCAGGATCTGGATGAGGGCGGTGCCCTTCATGCCGCCGATGGCCGCGTAGCTGATCATCAGGGCGCCGAGGCCGATGATGCAGCCCGTCTGCAGGGAATCGCCGGAGAAACCCAGGATGAAGGCCAGCAGCTGTCCCGTTCCGGCCAGTTGGACCAGCATCAGGGGCAGCAGTGCGGCGATGGTCACCGCGCAGGCGGCGATGCGCACGGAGCGGCCCGGCATGCGCCGTGCGATCGCGTCGCCCACGGTGAACCGGCCCGCGTTGCGCAGCGGTTCGGCCAGCAGGAACATCAGCAGCATCAGCGACAGCGCGGTGCTCAGGGCCAGCGCGATCCCGTCGTAGCCGCACAGGGCGATCACGCCGCCGGTGCCCAGCACGCTCGCCGCGGAGATGTAGTCGCCCGCGATCGCGAGGCCGTTGCGCATGGGGGAGAGGGAGCCGTAGCCGGTGTAGAACTCGTCGAGGTCGTCGCCGTCCGGGCCCGTCATCACGCACAGCAGCAGCGTGATCGTGGCGACGGCGGAGAAGGCGACGAGGGACATGGCCTGGGCGTTGCCGCTGAACCCGGTCATCGCGCCGCCTCCCGCTTGGCGTCCACCTCGGACTGCTTGCGGATACGGGCGGCGATCGGGTCGACGTAGCGGCCGGCCGTGTGCTCGTACAGCGCGATGGCCAGCCAGGTGACCGGGATCTGCAGCAGCGCGAGCAGCAGCCCGGCGGGCAGTCCGGAGGCGACCTCGTGTGTCATGAACGACGGCGCGAACGCCGAAAGGATCAAGAACAGCGTGAAGTAGCCGAGCGCGGTGAGGGTGGCGGTACGCCGCTGCCAGCGGTAGGCGCTGCGCAGGATCCGCAGATCGCTGTGGTGCCCGAGGGCGGGCTCGGCCGGTCGGCGCCGGTCGGTCGGCGCGGGATCGGTCAGGGGCGGCTGCCACGGGTACGTCATGTCGTACGCGGGTGACACGTGAGGGCGTGGCGGCGGGTGGGGGGACGGGTCGTAGGACATACCGGTGCTCCTTGAGCGGCTCGGGGCCGGTCCGGCGGAGGCTACTCGGCGGTACGGGCGGCGCGCGAGGTTTTCACCAAACTGATCGGTCGGTATGCGCTTACTTCGCTGACCTGCGGTGTTACCCCCGTTAACTCAGACTTTTGGCGGTCCGTCAGGGCGGTCAGCCGGTCAGGTCGGTCCGGTCGGTCCGTTCAGTCCTTGAGGACCGGGAATCGCCGGGGTGCGAGGAAGAGCAGGACGAAGAAAGCCGCGGCGGCCGCGCATCCCGCGCCGAGGTACACCGAGTGCACCGCGTCCGCGATCGCCCGCCGCGTCCCCTCCGGCACCGCGCCCGAATCCAGGTCCCGGGTCACCGAGTCCAGGTCGCCCGCGCCGCCGAGACGGGAGGCGAGCACGCCGTTGGCGACCGCGCCGAAGACCGAGGCGCCGATCGTCTGGCCGGTCTGCCGGCAGAAGAGGACGGACGCCGTCGTCGTCCCCCGCTCCGCCCACCGCACGGTGGACTGCACGCCCACGATCAGCGGGAGCTGGAAGAGGCCGAGGGCTGCGCCGAGGCACAGCATCAGCAGTGTCGGCTGCCAGGCGGCACCGGGATACGGCAGGAGCGGGAAGGCGAACAGGATCAGCGCGGCCGTCCCGATGCCGAGCATCGCGGTGTGGCGGAAGCCGATCCTGCGGTACACGTGCTGGCTCAGCGCCGCCGACACCGGCCAGCTCAACGTCCATACGGACAGCACGAATCCGGCGCTCACCGGAGCGAGACCGAGCACCGCCTGCGCATACGTCGGCAGGAAGACGCTCGGTGCCACCATGAGCAGCCCGAGCGCGGCCAGCGCCAGATTCACCGCCGCGATCGTCCGGCGGCGCCACACCCACCCGGGGATGATCGGCTCGGCCGCCCGGCGCTCGACCAGCACCACGACCGCGACCAGCACAAGTCCTGTACCGAACAGGGCCATTGAGGGCGCCGACAGCCAGGGCCAGGCCACCCCGCCCTGCACCAGCGCGGTCAGCAGCACACCCCCGCAGGCGAACACCGCCAGCGCGCCCGCCCAGTCGATACGGGGCCGGCCCGCCGACTCCCGCGCGGGCTCGTGGAGATGACGGACGATCAGCCACAACGCCACTGCCCCGATGGGGAGGTTGACCAGGAAGATCCAGCGCCAGTCGGCGTAGGCCGCGAGGATCCCGCCGAGTCCGGGCCCGGCCACCGCCGACACCGCCCACACCGTGGACAGCTTCGCCTGGATCCTGGGGCGGTCCTTGAGGGGGTAGAGGTCGGCGGCGAGCGTCTGGACGGTGCCCTGCAACGCCCCGCCGCCCAGTCCCTGCACGATCCGGAACGCGATCAGCGCGCCCATGTTCCACGCCACCGCGCACAGCAGCGAGCCGAGCAGGAAGACGGACGCGCCCGCGACCAGGACCGGCTTGCGGCCGAAGGTGTCGGACAGCTTGCCGTAGACCGGGAGGGTCACCGTCACCGCGAGCAGATAGCCGGAGAAGAGCCAGGAGAAGACCGAGAAGCCGCCGAGGTCCCCGACGATCTGGGGGACGGCCGTCGAGACGATGGTGGCGTCGAGGGCGGCGAGCGCCATCGCCAGCATCAGCGCGGCGACCACGGCCCCCCGTCTGCGGGCGTCCCGCGGTCGCTCGCCGGCCACCGACGCCCGTGTTTCCGTGTCCCCCTGGTCCACCGGATTCCTTCCCCATGCATCTATCTGCCCGGACCACTGTGCCACTTGACCCTCACGTCGCGGCAGGGTGCAGGGTGAGTGGGCCGGTGGGTGGACCGAACCCCTAGATCGGCTCCACCCGTCGGTGGAGACCCCTTAGGGGTTCCTCCGTACTACGGCTCGGGGAGGGTTCGTCCCGCTGGAGGACGAGACGGGCCGAGGGCGTCCTTAACCTGGCTTTACGCCGCTGGGGGGCGGCTGACCGAACCGACGGGGGTGGGGTTTTCCCCCGTAGAAGAGGGTGCTGGGCACCAGCGCGCCGGACCCCTTCGCAGGATCAGACTCATGCACGTACCAGTTCGAGCGATTCATCTGCTGCCCGACATAGGAGACTTACCATGACTTCGGCCGTGACCATTCCCAGGCACGGGGGTACTGGAGGGCGTACGGCCGTTGCCGCGCGAGCGCGACAGGTCGTCAAGGCGTACGGGTCCGGGGAGACCCGCGTCGTCGCCCTCGATCACGTAGACGTGGACATCGCCCGCGGCCAGTTCACCGCGATCATGGGCCCCTCGGGGTCCGGCAAGTCCACGCTGATGCACTGCCTCGCCGGGCTCGACACCGTGACCTCCGGTCAGATCTACCTGGACGAGACCGAGATCACCGGGCTCAATGACAAGAAGCTCACCCAGCTGCGCCGGGACCGGATCGGGTTCATCTTCCAGGCGTTCAACCTGCTGCCGACGCTGAACGCGCTGGAGAACATCACGCTGCCCATGGACATCGCCGGGCGCAAGCCCGACAAGCAGTGGCTGGCGCGGGTCGTCGACACCGTCGGGCTCTCCGACCGGCTCAGGCACCGGCCCACCCAGCTCTCCGGCGGCCAGCAGCAGCGCGTCGCCGTGGCCCGTGCGCTGGCCGCCCGGCCCGAGATCATCTTCGGTGACGAGCCGACCGGCAACCTGGACTCCCGGGCCGGCGCCGAGGTCCTCGGCTTCCTGCGGCGCTCCGTCGACGAGCTCGGACAGACCATCGTGATGGTCACGCACGACCCGGTCGCCGCCTCGTACGCGGACCGTGTCCTGTACCTCGCCGACGGCCGGATCGTCGACGAGATGTACAAGCCCACCGCGGACGCCGTCCTCGACCGCATGAAGGACTTCGACGCCCGGGGGCGTACGTCATGACCGTCCTGAAGACCTCGATGCGCAACTTCTTCGCGCACAAGGGCCGAATGGCCCTCTCGGCGATCGCCGTGCTGCTGTCGGTGGCCTTCGTCTGCGGGACGCTGGTGTTCACCGACACCATGAACACCACCTTCGACAAGCTGTTCCAGGCGACCTCCTCCGATGTGACGGTCAGCGCCAAGGGCGCCTCGGACAGCGGCGAGACCACCTCCGACAACGGCAGGCCGCCGGTCATGCCGGCCTCCGTGCTCGCCGAGGTGCGCGGGGCGCAGGGCGTGAAGTCGGCGGAGGGGACCGTCTTCTCGACCTCCGTCACGGTCGTCGACGACAAGAAGGACAACCTCTCGCCCTCCAGCGGCGCCCCGACCATCGTCGGCAGCTGGAACGGCAACGACGCCCGCACCATGAAGATCACCTCCGGTACGGCGCCCAAGGGCACGGACCAGGTGATGGTGGACGCCGACACCGCCGACAAGCACCACCTCGAGCTCGGCGACGAGCTCGGCGTGATCAGCGCGGTCGGCACGCACCACGCGAAGATCTCCGGCATCGCCGACTTCCAGGTCACCAACCCCGGCGCGGCGATCTTCTACCTGGACACGAAGACGGCGCAGCAGACGCTGGTCGGCCGGACGGGCGTCTACACGAACGTCAACGTCACGGCCGCCTCCGGGGTGAGCGACCCGCAGCTGAAGCAGAACGTCCGCGCGGCCCTCGGCGCCGGCTACAAGGTGCAGACCGCCAAGGAGACCGCCGACGCCAACCAGAAGGACGTCGAGGGCTTCATGAACGTCATGAAGTACGCGATGCTCGGCTTCGCCGGGATCGCCTTCCTCGTCGGCATCTTCCTGATCATCAACACCTTCTCGATGCTGGTCGCCCAGCGCACCCGTGAGATCGGCCTGATGCGGGCCATCGGCTCCAGCCGCAAGCAGGTCAACCGGTCCGTGCTGGTCGAGGCGACGCTGCTCGGAGTCTTCGGCTCGGTGCTGGGTGTCGGCGCGGGCGTCGGTCTCGCGGTCGGGCTGATGAAGCTCATGGGCAAGATGGGCATGCACCTGTCGACCAGCGATCTGACGGTCGCCTGGAGCACCCCGGTCGTCGGCCTGCTGCTCGGCGTCGTCGTCACCGTCCTCGCCGCCTATCTGCCCGCACGCCGGGCCGGCAAGGTCTCCCCGATGGCCGCGCTGCGCGACGCCGGAGCCCCGGCCGACGCGAAGGCCGGACGGATCCGTGCCCTGGTCGGCGTGGTGCTGACCGGCGCCGGCGGCTACTGCCTCTATCTGGCGGCGGGCGTCGACAAGGCCAAGGACGGCTCGCTGTGGCTCGGCCTCGGCGTGGTCCTCTCGCTCATCGGGTTCGTCGTCATCGGCCCGCTGCTCGCGGGAGGTGTCGTACGGGTCCTGGGCGCGGTGATCCTGCGGGTCTTCGGCCCGGTCGGCCGCATGGCCGAGCGCAACGCGCTGCGCAACCCGCGCCGCACCGGTGCCACGGGCGCCGCCCTGATGATCGGCCTCGCGCTGGTCGCGTGCCTGTCCGTGGTCGGCTCCTCCATGGTCGCCTCCGCCACCGACCAGCTCGACAAGACCGTCGGTACGGACTTCATCGTCCAGTCCGACAGCGGGCAGCTGATCACCCCGCAGGCCGTCAAAGCGGTCAAGGACACGCCGGGTCTGGAGCGGGTCACCGAGTACAAGACGTACGAGGGCGACTACACCACCCCCGACGGCAAGACGCTCAAGGACACCGACATCACGGCGGCCGACCCGTCGTACGCCACCGACCTGCGCACCAAGACGGTGGCCGGCAACCTCAAGGACGCCTACCTGCCGAACTCGATGTCGGTCCACGAGAAGTTCGCCAAGGCGCACGGCATCCACCTCGGCTCGAAGATCAGGATCGCGTTCAAGGACGGCGCGACCGCGAACCTGACGGTCCGGGCGATCACCAGCAGCGACGTCGTGATCGACGCGGGCGCCAAGTACATCTCCATCGCCACGCTCGCCACGTACGTGCCCGCCGACAAGATGCCGCTCGACGACCTGGTCTTCGCCACCGCCAAGGACGGGCAGCAGGACGCCGCTTACACCTCGCTGAAGTCGGCGTTGCACGACTACCCGCAGTACAAGGTGCGCGACCAGACCGACTACAAGCAGGCCCTGAAGGACCAGATCGGCCAGCTGCTGAACATGATCTACGGCCTGCTGGCACTGGCGATCATCGTCGCGATCCTGGGTGTGGTGAACACCCTGGCCCTGTCGGTGGTCGAGCGGACCCGTGAGATCGGCCTGATGCGGGCCATCGGACTCTCCCGCCGCCAGCTGCGCCGCATGATCCGCATGGAGTCGGTGGTCATCGCCCTCTTCGGCGCCCTGCTCGGCCTCGGCCTCGGCATGGGCTGGGGAGCCACCGCCCAGAAGCTGCTCGCCCTGGAGGGCCTGAAGGTCCTGGAGATCCCCTGGCCCACCCTGATCACGGTCTTCCTCGGCTCCGCCCTGGTCGGCCTGGTCGCCGCCCTGATCCCGGCGTTCCGGGCGGGCCGGATGAACGTACTGAACGCGATCGCCACCGAATAGGGGGCCCGGAGAACGGGGGAAACGGGGAAACGGGAAACGGGGGAACGGGGGAACGACCACCGCAGACGGGGGTTGCGGGGGAGCGCCCGGCGCCGGGGAGTCTTGGGGGACTCCTCGGCGCCGGGCTCTGTTTGCGCGCAGGCCTCTGTCTGTGCGCCGGGTTCGTTCGAGGCGCGGCGGCCCGCCATTGACCGGCGTTTTCCACAGCGACCGCGCCCTCGCGGAGCGCGACGTACGCTGGAGGGACCCCCGGCCCGCAGCGCGTGTCGGGCGGTTCGTGGTGCCCACCCCCGGACGAAAGCCGCCAAATGAGCCTGCACGGTCTGCTCGACGCCGTCGTCAAGGACCCCGCCCTCGCCGAAGCCGTCAAGGCCGCAGAGGGCGGCAACCGCATGCACGTCGACCTGGTCGGCCCCCCGGCGGCCCGCCCCTTCGCGGTGGCCGCGATGGCCCGCGAGACCGGCCGCACGGTGCTCGCGGTGACGGCGACCGGCCGGGAGGCGGAGGACCTGGCGGCGGCCCTCAGGACCCTGCTGCCACCCGACGGCGTCGTGGAGTTCCCGTCCTGGGAGACCCTGCCGCACGAGCGCCTGAGCCCGCGCAGCGACACCGTGGGCCGCCGCCTCGCGGTGCTGCGCCGCCTGACCCACCCGAGCCCCGACGACCCCGAGACCGGCCCGGTCTCCGTCGTCGTCGCGCCCGTGCGTTCCGTGCTGCAGCCCCAGGTCAAGGGCCTCGGCGACCTGGAGCCGGTCGCCCTGCGGACCGGCCGGAGCGCCGATCTGAACGACGTTGTGGACGCCCTCGCCGCCGCGGCGTACGCGCGCGTGGAGCTCGTGGAGAAGCGCGGCGAGTTCGCCGTACGGGGCGGCATCCTCGACGTTTTCCCGCCCACCGAGGAACACCCCCTGCGGGTCGAGTTCTGGGGCGACGACATCGAGGAGATCCGCTACTTCAAGGTCGCCGACCAGCGCTCCCTGGAGGTCGCCGAACACGGCCTGTGGGCGCCGCCCTGCCGCGAGCTGCTGCTGACGGACGACGTCCGCGCACGCGCGCGTGCCCTCGCCGAGGAGCACCCCGAGCTGGGCGAGCTGCTCGGGAAGATCGCCGAGGGCATCGCGGTCGAGGGCATGGAGTCCCTGGCCCCCGTGCTGGTCGACGACATGGAGCTGCTCCTGGACGTCCTGCCCAAGGGCGCCATGGCCCTGGTGTGCGACCCGGAGCGGGTCCGCACGCGCGCAGCCGACCTGGTGGCCACCTCCCAGGAGTTCCTGCAGGCCTCCTGGGCCGCCACCGCGGGCGGCGGCGAGGCCCCCATTGACGTCGGCGCGGCCTCCCTGTGGTCCATCGCGGACGTCCGGGAGCGGGCGCGCGAGCTGGACATGATGTGGTGGTCGGTGTCGCCCTTCGCCGCCGACCTGGAGCTGGAGGCGGACACCCTCAAGCTCGGCATGCACGCGCCCGAGACCTACCGCGGCGACACCGCCAAGGCCCTCGCCGACACCAAGGGCTGGCTCGCCGACGGCTGGCGCACGGTCTTCGTCACCGAGGGCCACGGCCCCGCGGCCCGCACGGTCGAGGTGCTCGGCGGCGAGGGCATCGCGGCCCGCCTGGACGCCGAGCTGGACACCATCTCCCCGTCCGTGGTGCACGTGGCGTGCGGCTCGATCGAGTACGGCTTCGTCGACCCGGCGCTCAGGCTCGCCGTCCTGACCGAGACCGACCTTTCGGGGCAGAAGGCGGCCGGCAAGGACGGCGCCCGGATGCCGGCCCGCCGCCGCAAGAGCATCGACCCGCTCACCCTGGAGGCGGGCGACTACATCGTCCACGAGCAGCACGGCGTGGGCCGCTACATCGAGATGGTGCAGCGCACCGTCCAGGGCGCCACCCGCGAGTACCTGGTCGTCGAGTACGCCCCCGCCAAGCGCGGCCAGCCCGGCGACCGGCTCTACATCCCCACCGACCAGCTGGAGCAGATCACCAAGTACGTCGGCGGGGAGGCGCCCACCCTGCACCGCCTGGGCGGCGCCGACTGGACCAAGACCAAGGCGCGCGCCAAGAAGGCCGTCAAGGAGATCGCGGCCGACCTCATCAAGCTCTACAGCGCGCGCATGGCGGCGCCCGGCCACACCTTCGGCCCGGACACCCCCTGGCAGCGCGAGCTGGAGGACGCCTTCCCGTACGTGGAGACGCCCGACCAGCTCACCACCATCGCCGAGGTCAAGGACGACATGGAGAAGTCGGTCCCGATGGACCGCCTGATCTGCGGCGACGTCGGATACGGCAAGACGGAGATCGCGGTGCGCGCCGCCTTCAAGGCGGTCCAGGACGGCAAGCAGGTGGCGGTCCTCGTGCCCACCACCCTGCTGGTGCAGCAGCACTTCGGGACGTTCTCCGAGCGCTACTCCCAATTCCCGGTCAACGTGCGGGCGCTCAGCCGCTTCCAGACGGACACCGAGGCCAAGGCGGTCCTGGAGGGCCTGCGCGAGGGCTCGGTCGACGTCGTCATCGGCACCCACCGGCTGTTCTCCTCCGAGACCAAGTTCAAGGACCTGGGCCTGGTCATCGTCGACGAGGAGCAGCGCTTCGGCGTCGAGCACAAGGAGCAGCTGAAGAAGCTGCGCGCCAACGTCGACGTCCTGACGATGTCCGCGACCCCGATCCCCAGGACCCTGGAGATGGCGGTCACCGGCATCCGCGAGATGTCGACCATCACCACCCCGCCCGAGGAGCGCCACCCGGTCCTCACCTTCGTCGGCCCGTACGAGGAGAAGCAGATCGGCGCGGCCATCCGCCGTGAACTGCTGCGCGAGGGCCAGGTCTTCTACATCCACAACCGGGTGGAGTCGATCGACCGGGCGGCCTCCCGGCTGCGGGAGATCGTCCCCGAGGCGCGCATCGCCACGGCCCACGGCCAGATGTCGGAGGCGGCGCTGGAGCAGGTCGTCGTCGACTTCTGGGAGAAGAGGTTCGACGTCCTCGTGTCGACCACGATCGTCGAGTCCGGCATCGACATCTCCAACGCCAACACCCTGATCGTGGAGCGCGGCGACAACTTCGGTCTCTCCCAGCTGCACCAGCTGCGCGGCCGGGTGGGCCGCGGCCGCGAGCGCGGCTACGCCTACTTCCTGTACCCGCCGGAGAAGCCGCTGACGGAGACGGCCCACGAGCGGCTCGCGACCATCGCCCAGCACACCGAGATGGGCGCGGGCATGTACGTCGCGATGAAGGACCTGGAGATCCGCGGCGCCGGCAACCTCCTCGGCGGCGAGCAGTCCGGCCATATCGCGGGCGTCGGCTTCGACCTGTACGTCCGCATGGTCGGCGAGGCCGTCGCCGACTACCGCGCCGCCCTGGAGGGCGGGGTGGAGGAGGAGCCGCCGCTGGAGGTCAAGATCGAGCTCCCGGTCGACGCGCACGTCCCGCACGACTACGCCCCCGGCGAGCGCCTGCGTCTGCAGGCCTACCGCGCCATCGCCTCCGCCAACACGGAGGAGGACATCGCGTCGGTGCGCGAGGAACTCGTCGACCGCTACGGCAAGTTGCCCGAGCCGGTGGAGAACCTGCTCCTGGTGGCGGGCCTGCGGATGCTCGCGCGCGCGTGCGGTGTCGGCGAGGTCGTGCTGCAGGGCAGCAACATCCGCTTCGCACCGGTGGAGTTGCGCGAGTCGCAGGAGCTGCGGGTCAAGCGGCTGTATCCCGGCGTCGTCATCAAGCCGGCGGTGCACCAGCTGCTCGTACCGCGTCCGAAGACCGCGAAGGTGGGCGGCAAGCCGCTGGTCGGGCGTGAACTGCTGGGCTGGGTCGGCGAGTTCCTGACGTCGATCCTGGGGTCGTAGACAGCACGGCCCGTGCGAAAGGCCGTCCGCGCGAGCACGTGCTCCGCTCGGACGGCCTTTCGCTGCCGTTCTCTGATCGCCGCCGTCCTAGGGTTGGTCCGGATTATCCCGGTTCATACCCATCCGGCCCTCGATCTTCTGCTGTGCGTCGTCGACCTGGCTCTCGTACTTGTTGCCGGTCCTCTCGTTGACCTTCTTCTCCGCCATGTCGGAGGCCTGCTTCGCCTTGTCCTGCAGCTGGCGGTTGCTCTTGAACCTGTCGAAGATGCCCATTCAGAGCTCCTTCCGGAGTCGCTCACCATCGACAGTACGACCGAATTGCACGGATCGACCACTTAAGCCCGAAGTGGTCTGGACCTCGTGCATGCCTCCGTGCGCCCTGTCGCTACCGTGTGCGCGAGTCGTACACAGGGAAGACGCCCAGCGGGGGCGGATCCGGGTGGCAGGGGAGGGCGCGCCGTGAGGCGTCTGAGGGGCGGGGCCGCGGCAGCCGTCGCGCTGGTGTTCGCGGTGACCGGATGCAAGGCGGAGACGACGACGGGCTCCGGCGGGCCCGAGCAGACCGGCAAGGGCGGGGGCGGGGGTGCCGCGCTCTCCGCGGCCGAGTCGCTGACCGTGAAGGGGCGGGCGCCGAAGACGGGGTACGCCCGCGACCGGTTCGGCACCGCCTGGGCGGACACCGACTCCAACAGCTGCGACACCCGCGACGACATCCTCAAACGGGACCTCGCGGACGTGAAGTTCACCGGCGGGACCTGCAAGGTCTCCTACGGCGTCCTGGAGTCGGACCCGTACTCGGGCAAGAAGGTCACCTACCGGCGCGGCCGCAGCCAGGTCGACATCGACCACATGGTCGCCCTCTCCGACGCCTGGCAGAAGGGCGCGAAGTACTGGGACGCGAGCAAGCGCATAGCCCTCGCCAACGACCCGCTCAACCTGCTCAGCGTCGACGCGAGCACCAACCGCTCCAAGGGCGACGGCGACACCGCGACCTGGCTGCCGCCCAACAAGGCCTTCCGGTGCACCTATGTCTCCGCGCAGGTCGCCGTGAAGAAGAAGTACGGGCTGTGGGTGACCGCCGCGGAGAAGGCGGCGATGGAGAAGGTCCTCAGGAGCTGCCCGGGACAGAAGCTGCCCTCCGGCGGCAACCCGACGAAGGCGCCCTCCCGCTTCCACGCGGACTGAACCGCGGCACTTCTGTGTGCGGAGCGGCGGGAAAACGGTGTGCGGCCGTGCGCCGCCCGCCTACGGTGGCCGCATGGAGCTGAAGGTGTCGAGCCTCGCCGAGCGTCCCGAGATGACCGGGCCCGTCGTCCACATGGCGAACAGCTGGCCGGAGTTCGTGACCCAGGACCTGGTGGGCGACGCCCACTACGGCCGGATCGCCGCCGAACTCCCGCAGTACGTCCTGTTCGCCGAGGACGAGCAGGACGTGGTCGTCGCCCACGCCTACAGCGTGCCCTTCGCGCTGGCCGCCGAGGGCCGCGGCGAACTGCCCGCCCGGGGCTGGGACCAGGTGCTCGTCTGGGCCTTCGAGGATCTGCGCCTCGGGGTGCGCCCCGACACCGTCAGCGCCATCGCGATCGTCGTCGCCCCCGAGGTCCAGGGCCGCGGGCTGTCCGCCCGGATGCTCTCCGCGCTGCGCGACAACGCCCGCTCCCTCGGCTTCCGTGAGGTCGTCGCCCCGGTCCGCCCGAGCGCCAAGCACCTGGAACCGCGCACCCCCATCGAGGAGTACGTCCGCCGGGTGCGCGCCGACGGGCTGCCGCACGACCCCTGGCTGCGGGTGCACGTGCGCGCGGGCGCCACCGTCGAGCGCGTGGCCACCGCCTCCATGACCGTCTCCGGCTCGCTCGCGCAGTGGCGCGCCTGGACGGGGCTGCCCTTCGACACCCGGGGGGATGTCGAGGTGCCCGGCGCCCTGGTGCCGGTGCGCTGCGAGCCGGAGCGGGACTACGCGGTGTACGTCGAGCCCAACGTGTGGATGCGGCACGCCCTTTGAGGGGTGGCACGCCCTGCGAGACGGCACGTCCTGCGAGACGGCACGTCCTTTGCAGGGGCGCGGGCGCGTCAGCCGCCCAGCGCGTCCAGGTCCAGGATCTTCCCGGCGGGCTTCTGCGCCGGGACCGGCTCGTCGAAGTCGCCGAAGGTGATCGAGCCCGGGTCCTTCGCGGTGCTGTCCAGGCGCAGCAGATACGGCTTGCCCTCGGTGGCGACGTACAGCGTGTAGCGCTCCTTGCCGTCCTTCACCTTCAGGACGGCCGCCTCCCTGCCGTCGACCTTCGCCGTGCCGGCCCGGGTCGCGGTGGGGTCCTCCGCGCTCCCCGAGGAGCCGCCCGAGCCGACGTCCTCGGCGCCCCCGAGCACCGTGTCGAGGTCGCAGAAGCTCGCGATGTCCTTGGCGTCCGAGCCCTTGGCGGACATCTTGGTCCACTTACCGGCCAGCATGTCGACGGCCGCGTCGACGTCCGCCTTCGCCTCGCCCTTGCTCTGCTCGCGCAGGAAGGCCTCGTCGTACTTCATGTAGACGGTGTCGCCGGTCTTGATCAGGTCGGCCTTGCCCTGAGCGCCCATGCCGAGCGTGCCGGCGCACTCGTTCTTCTTGTCCAGGGCCATGTCGATCCGGATCGTGCCGTCGCTCGCGTCGTCCTGGATGGTGCCCTTCATCCGGAGCGAGGAGGCTTCGGTGGTGGCCTTCATGGCCCGGTCGCCGATCTCGTCGGCGCTCAGACCCGCGAAGGGGTCCTTCGTCTTGCTCGCGGCGGCCGTGGCGGACGCCTTGCCGTCGGCCGTGTCATCGGCCGTGTCCTTGCCGGACTGGCAGCCGACGAGTCCGGTGGTGGCCGCGGCCAGCAGGCAGACGGCGGCAAGTGCGGTGCGACGCATGGGAATTCCTCGATGGTGGAGGTGAGTGTGGTGGTGCCGGCCGTGGTCAGCCGGTCTTCTTCCAGTCCTGGCAGCCGGTCGTCTTGAAGTAGCCGTCCGAGGAGCTGATCGTGACGACGGCCGTGCCGGTCACGTTGTTGTTCGCGATGATCGAGCCGAGCGTGTGGCCGGCGTCCTTGGCCCGCTCCCAGTAGCAGGTGCCGTCGCCGTTGCCCGTGGAGCGGTAGGTGCCGGGTTTGATGTCCGCGCCGACCCTGAACATGCCGCCGTCGCCCTTCATCCGGGGCGCGGGCGTGCCCTTGGCCTTGGCGTCGACGGCCTCCCAGTCCTTGCAGCCGTGGGACTTGAAGAGCCGGTCGGTGGCCTTGACGGTGACGTAACTGGTGCCGCTCACATTGTCGTTGGCGATGATCGAGTCCATCTCGCCCTTGGCGTCCCTGGCGCGCTCCCAGTAGCACATGCCGTCGGAGTTGCCGGTGGTGCGGTAGGTGCCGGGTTTGATGTCCGAGCCGACCCGGAAGTCGCCGTCGCCGGCGAACGCGGCCTTCTTCTCGGTGGCGGCCGCCTTGCTGCCGCCAGAGCCGTGCGGGGCGGACGCCGAGGAGCCCTTGCCGGTGCCGGATCCGGAGTCGGAGCCGCCGTCGCTCGTACCGCTGCCGCTGTTCGTCGACACGACAGCGATGACGGCGACCCCCACGACGGCGCCCAGCGCGATCTTGCCCTTCATACCCATGGTGTGTACCCCCCTTGAACCGCGGCCGCCGCCCTTCGGCAGCCGCTCGTTCGCTGGGTCAATAAGAGCAGAGCTTGTGAACCGAGTCAACACGATTCATGGATGGCAGTAAGTACACGGCCGTGAATCCGTAGATCTTGCGTGCGTCGGTATGCTCGCCCCACACACGGTGGGGACGACGAGGGGAGCCGCCGGTGCAGGACAACGCGACAGAGGTGACCGCCGCGGGGATCGCGCGGCTCGCCGGGGTCGGCCGCGCCGCCGTCAGCAACTGGCGCCGCCGCCACGCCGACTTCCCCAAACCGGTCGGCGGCACCGAGACCAGCCCGTCCTTCGCGCTCGCCGAGGTCGAGGCCTGGCTGCGCGACCAGGGAAAACTCGCCGAGGTCCCGCTGCGCGAACGGGTCTGGCAACAGCTCGCCGGACACCCCGAGGGCCCCGTCACCGCGCTCACGCACGCCGGCTGCGTCCTGCTGCTCATCCACGCCCGCCCCACCGTGTGGCTGGAGGTGAGCGCGGGGTCGGACGAACGGCTGGCCGCGATGCTGCCGCAGGCCCTGGACGAGGTGCTGACGCCGCGGTTCGGGGCGATGCCGGCAGCCGGGAAGGGGAGGGCGGCCGGAGGGGTGCCGGCTGCCGGCAGGGGGCCCGCGTCCGTGGCGCCGGGGCCCGCTGTGAACACCGCATCCGTGGCGCCGGGGCCCGCTGTGAACACCGCGTCCGTGGCAGCCGGGCCCGCTGTGAACACTCCGCCCGCCGTTCACGCCCCCGCGAGCCCCCAACTCCTGCCCTCCGCACCCCTGCTGCGCGGCGCCGCCGAACTCGCCGCCGAGACGGGCGCCCGGCAGGCCTTCGAGTTCCTGCTCGGCCGGCATCTCGACGCCAACCCGCGCCAGTACACGCTCACCCCCGCCGAACTCGCCGGGCTCATGGCCGACCTCGCCGGCCCCGCGCGCACCCTCTTGGACCCCGCCTGCGGCACCGGCGCCCTGCTGCGCGCCGTCGCGCCCCGCCCCGACCAGGAGCTGTACGCCCAGGACAGCGCCCCCGACCTCGCGGCGCTCACCGCGCTCCGGCTCGCCCTGCACACCCCGGCCGCCGTGCACGCCGCCGCGGGCGACACCCTGCGCGCCGACGCACACCCCGGGCTGCGCTCCGACGCCGTCCTGTGCCACCCGCCGTTCAACGAACGCAACTGGGGTCACGACGAACTCGCCTACGACCCCCGCTGGGAGTACGGCTTCCCCGCCCGCAACGAGTCCGAGCTGGCCTGGGTGCAGCACGCGCTCGCCCGCCTCAAGGACGGCGGCAGCGCCGTCCTGCTGATGCCGCCCGCCGCCGCCTCCCGGCGCTCGGGCCGCCGCATCCGCGCCGACCTGCTGCGCCGCGGCGCGCTGCGAGCCGTCGTGGCCCTGCCCGTCGGCGCGGCACCGCCGTACAACATCCCGCTCCACCTGTGGGTGCTGCGCCGGCCCGACCAGGCGCCCGTGCAGCCGGAGTTGCTGCTCGTGGACACCGGGCAGTACGCCACCGAGGGGCGCGGCGGGCCCGACTGGCGGGCCGTGCGGGAGAGCGTCCTGGACGCCTGGCAGGCCTGGGACCGGCCCCCCACGCGCGGGGGCACCTTCGAGGAACGCCCGGGCCTGGCCCGCTCCGTGCCCGTCATCGACCTCCTCGACGACGACGTCGACCTCGCCCCGGCCCGGCATCTGCCGCCCCCGGCGGCGGCCGACGGCGCGGGCGCGCTCACCGACGTACGCGAACGCCTCGGCGAGACCCTGCGGCTGACCGCCGACCTCACCCCGCCGCCCGTGGAGGCCGACCGGCCCGCGCGCTGGCCGCTGACCACGGTGGGCGAACTCGCGCGCGGCGGCGCCCTGGTGCTGCGCACCGGCGGAAACGGCGGCCACGCGCGCGTGCCCGTCCTCACCGACCACGACGTCCTCGCCGGCACCGCGCCCTCCGGCACCCTGCCCGAGAGCGACGAAGAGGCCGTGCTGACCGCACCCGGCGACATCGTCGTGCCGGTGCTCGGCGGCGGCTCGGTGGCGCGCGTGATCGACGACGCGACCGCGGGCGCCGCCCTGGGACGCAACCTCGTCCTGCTGCGCCCCGACCCCGCAGCCCTCGACCCCTGGTTCCTCGCCGGCTTCCTGCGCGGCACCGCCAACAACCGTCAGGCCAGCAGCTATGCGTCCACGGCCACCCGCCTCGACGTGCGCCGCCTGCAGCTCCCGCGGCTCCCCCTGGACGAACAGCGGCGCTACGGCGCCCGCTTCCGCGCCCTCGACGACTTCGAGCGCGCGCTGCGGCACGTGGGGCGGCTCGGGGAGCAACTCGTGCGCGGAATGTACGACGGACTGACCGACGGGACGGTGGCACCGGGCTGATCAGGACAACGGTTCGGTACAACCCGTGACCCGTTGTCCTTGTCGGCCTATACGCTCGGACTCGGCATCACGTTCGTCCCATCAGGTCTCCAGGAGCAGCCATGCAGGGCCACGGCTACGCCCCGCCCCCGCCGCGTCGACCCTCGACAGGGGTGTTGGTCCTGCTGCGCGTGATCTTCGCGGCGCTGCCGATCCTCAGCATCGGCTTCCTGGCCTGGGTGGCGACGCTGCGCGCCGCGATCGTGACCCGCAAGGGCTCCGACTGGTGGATCTTCGGCGGCTCGCTCGCGGTCCTCGGCGTCAGCTTCGGATTCCTCGCCACCGACAACACCGACGACTTCAGCACGGTCAACGGCAACATAGGGATGAGCATCCTGCTCCTCAACGCCGCCGCCTGCACCGGCTACTTCCTGTACGCGGACATCAGCCACTACCGGCCCCACCCCACGGGCCACCCGCTGCCCCCGGCCCACGGCCCGGTCTACGGCTACCCGCAGCCCCCGTCGCCGTACGCCGCGACCCACCCGCAGCCCCCGGTGATGCCCATGCCCGCGCCCGCCACCTCCACGCCCGTGCCGCCCCCGCCGCAGCGCCCCGCGCCCGCCCGCATCGACCAGGTGCGCGCCGAACTCGACGAGCTCAGCGACTATCTGCGCCAGCACCCGGGCCACACCGACGGCAACCACGAGGGCGGAAGGTGACCGTGGCGGCAGGACGTGTCGTCGCCGGCCGCTACGAGCTGTCCACGCTCATCGGCCAGGGCGGCATGGGACAGGTCTGGACGGCGTACGACAAGCGGCTCGACCGGCGCGTGGCGGTGAAGCTGCTACGCCCCGACAAGGTGGCCGGGCAGGAGGCCGACGAGCTGCGCCGCCGGTTCGTGCGCGAGTGCCGGGTGACCGCGCAGGTCGACCACCCCGGGCTGGTCACGGTGCACGACGCGGGCAGCGAGGGCGAGGAGCTGTTCCTCGTCATGCAGTACGTCGACGGCGCCGACCTCTCCGACCATCTCGCCGAGCACGACCCCTACCCCTGGCAGTGGGCGGTCGCGGTCGCCGCGCAGCTGTGCGCCGTGCTGAGCGCGGTGCACGCGGTGCCGATCGTGCACCGCGACCTCAAGCCGCGGAACGTGATGGTGAAGCAGGACGGCACGGTCACCGTCCTCGACCTCGGCGTCGCCTCCGTGATGGACACCGACACCACGCGCCTGACCCACACCGGCTCACCCATCGGCTCGCCCGCGTACATGGCACCCGAGCAGGCGATGGGCGGCGCGGTCGGCCCGTACACCGACCTGTACGCGCTCGGGGTGCTGCTCCACGAACTCCTCAGCGGCGACGTCCCGTTCGCGGGCTCCACCGCGCTCGGCGTGCTGCACCGGCACCTGTACGAACCGCCGGTCCCCGTGCGGCGCATCCGCCCCGAGGTCCCGGAGGCCCTCGAAGCCCTCGTGCTGCGCCTGCTCGCCAAGGACCCGCAGCACCGCCCGGCCTCCGCGCAGGAGGTGTACGAGCACCTGGCGCTGCTGCTGCCCGCGCGCGGCATGCCCACCGGCGGCCCCCTCGACCCCACCCGCCCCTTCGTGCGCCCGCACGCCCCCTGGCCGGACCGCGCCCGCACGCCCGCGCCGCAGCCCGCCCCGGCCGCGCAGGGCGTCGAGAAGGCCGAGAAGCCGGATGTCGCGCGCGCCGTCGACGAGGTCAAGCGCCTCCTCGGCGAGGGCCGTATCACCCAGGCCGTCGACATCCTCGGCGCGATCCTGCCCGCCGCAGCCGAACAGCACGGCGAGCACTCCCCGGTGGTGCGCACCCTGCGCAAGCAGTACGCCGCGACCCTCATGGACGACGGCCAGTACCGGCGCGCGCTGCCCGAACTGCGCCGCCTCGCGGACGAGCGCGCCGCCGAGGCCGGCCACGCCGACCCCCAGTCGCTGCGCTTCCGCTACGAGGCCGCCCAGTGCCTGGAGCAGCTCGGCGACCCGGCCGCGGCCCTCGCGGAGTACCGCGCGCTGCTGCCGTACTACGAGAACCAGTACGTGGCCGGCGACCCCGAGCTCTCCCACGACGTCCGCCGCCGCATCGGCCACCTCCTGCTCGCCCTCGGCGACCGCCCCGCCGCCCACGACACCCTCGCCCGGCTCCTCATGGACGTGGAACGACTGCGCGGCCCCGGCCACCCACTCGCAACCGAAATCCGCCGCACCCTGCAGTGGTTGGGCCAGGTGCGGGGTTAGCCGCGGGGCGCGGCGGTGGTGCCAGGCGCGGCGGTGGTGCCGGGCGCGGCGGTGCCCGAAGTCGTGGTGAATCGTTGGTCGAATGGGTTGGCCAGAGCTTGGCCGCTGCATACCATCGATCACCGCAAGACTTTGTGCACCGTCGCACAAGCTCCCCGGGAGGCTTCCTTGCACCGCCGCCGTCGCACCGCGCTCGTCCTCACCGCCGCGATCGCCGCGGCGGCACCCCTGCTCACCGCCTGTGGAAGCGACGCGCATCCCGGCGCGGCCGCCGTCGTCGGCGGGCAGCGGATCACCGTGGCGCAGCTGGAGAACCGGGTGAACGAGGTGCGCTCGGCGCAGCGCGCGGCCGTGAAGGACGAGGCGCAGTACCAGCAGGCCGTCGCACAGACCGGCAGCCTGACCCGCGACACCCTGCACAGCCTGGTCCTCGACCGGGTGCTGCACCGGGCCGCCCAGGACGCGGACATCACGGTCACCCCCAAGGAGATCCAGCAGATGCGCACCGGCCTGGAACAGCAGGTCGGCGGCTCCAAGGCCCTGGAGACGGCCTGGCTGCAGCAGTACGGCGTCGCCCCGCAGCGCCTCGACGACAATCTGCGCCTTCAGCTGGAGGCGCAGAAGCTCGCGCAGAGCCTCGGCACCGACACCAGCAAGCCCGCCTTCTGGAACGCCCTGTCCAAGGCCTCCAAGGAACTCAAGGTCGACCTGAACCCGCGCTACGGCGCATGGGACGTCCAGAAGAGCAGCCGCGTCGACGCCAAGACGCCGTGGGTGCGCGAGGTCACGGCGGCGGGGACGCAGCAGTCGGCGTGACGGTGGGTCGCCGGCTTGCCTGTGGACAACTTACGGGGCGGTCGGCGCCGTGAGTTACGTTCGGATCGTGAACGCAACCAGCCCCGAAGAGGCCCCCGGCCGCATCGTCCTGCTCACCACCAGCCATCGCGTCGCGCCCGGCCTGCTGTCCTGGCCCGCCTGGCAGGCGCTGCACGCCGCCGACCGTGTGCTGTGCGCGGACGGCGCCCACCCGCAGCTGCCGTATCTGCGCGAGGCGGGCACGGCGGTCGACGAGGCCTCGCCCACGGCCGAGGAGCTGGTCGCCCTGTGCGCGGGCGGACACACCGTCGTGGTCGTGGCCACCGGCGAGGGCGAGCCGGCGCTCACCGACGGCCTGGCCCGGCTCGCCGGCTCCGGGCGCGTGCAGATGCCGGAGCTGGAGCTGCTGCCCGCCTCCTACGACCTCCCGGGCGCCCGGCTCCTGGACCTCGTCCAGGTCATGGACCGGATCCGCGTCGAGTGCCCGTTCTCCTCCCAGCAGACCCACAAGGGCCTGGCGAAGTACAGCATCGAGGAGGTGTACGAACTCGTCGAGGCGATCGAGGAGGGCGACCGCGACGAACTGCGCGAGGAACTCGGCGACGTCCTGCTCCAGGTGATCTTCCACGCCCGCATAGCCGAGGACGACCCGGACGCCCCCTTCTCCGTGGACGACGTGGCCGCCGGAATCGTCGCCAAGCTCATCCGCCGCCACCCGCATGTCTTCGGCGACGAGACCGCCTCGACGCCGGAGGAGGTCAGGGAGCACTGGCTGCGCACCAAGGCGGCCGAGAAGCAGCGCTCCTCGGTGACCGAGGGAGTCCCCCTGACCCAGCCGGGCCTGGCCCTCGCCGCCAAGCTCGCGTCCCGCGTCCGTACAGCGGGCCTGGACGTCCCCCTGCCCCCCACCGAGGGCATCGGCTACGACCTCCTCGCCCTGGCGATCCACGCCGAATCCAAGGGCGTGGACCCAGAAGCAGCCCTCCGCGCAGCGGCCCGCGCCTACCGCGACGCAATCAGACGAACAGAAACCGAGAACGGCGAGTCTGCGGCCGCTGACGACTGATCGGCGGCTGGAGGGCGGCGGCGACTGCTTGACCGCCGACGGGGGCGGCTTGCGTGCCGCAGGCGACGACCACTCGTCCGCCCGCGGCCGAGGACCGATCGGCCGTCGGCGACGATCGCCGATCGGCCTCCAGCGGCGACGACGGCGTGACCGTCGGCGGCGAACCCACGGCTTGAGCGCCGCAGGCGACATCCACGCGGCCGCCGCCCCGACCCCCGTCAGGCCGGCGTGAACCGGACGGGCAGATCCCGGAGCCCGCGCATGATGAGGCCGCCGCGGCGGCGTAGGTCGGTGGGGGGTGTGGCGAGTTCGAGGTCGGGGAGGCGGAGCAGGAGGGTTTGCAGGGCGGTGCGGCCCTCCAAGCGGGCCAGGGGGGCGCCGAGGCAGTAGTGGATGCCGTGGCCGTATCCGAGGTGCTGGTTGTCCCGGCGGGAGAGGTCGAGTGTGTCGGGGTCCGGGAAGCGGGCGGGGTCGCGGTCGGCGGCGGCCAGGACGACCAGGACCGGGTCGCCGGTGGCGATGCGCTGCCCGCCGACGGTGAGCGGCTCGGTGGCGAAGCGCCAGGTCGCCAGCTCCACCGGGCCGTCGTAGCGCAGCAGTTCCTCCACGGCGGTGTCGAGCAGCGCGCCCTCGCCGCGCCGCAGCGACTCCTGGAGCCGCGCCCGCTGCCCGGGGTTGCGCAGCAGAGCGTAGGTGCCGTTGCCGATGAGATTGATGGTGGTCTCGAAGCCGGCGAAGAGGAGCACGAAGCACATCGCGGCGGCCTCGTTCTCGGTGAGGTGCTCGCCGTGGTCGGAGGCGCGGATGAGACCCGAGATCAGGTCGTCGCCGAGGTCGCCGCGCTTGCGGTGGATCAGCTCGGCGAGATAGTCGCGGATCTTCCTGACCGAGCGGGCGACCCCGCCGCGCGGCCCCCCGCCGTGCCGGATCATCATCCCCGCCCAGTCGCGGAAGTCGTCCTGGTCCTCGCGCGGGACGCCGAGCAGCTCGCAGATGGCGTAGATGGGGAGGGGGAAGGCGAACTCGTGGATCAGATCGGCCTCGCCGCGCGGCGCGAACCGGTCGATGAGATCGTCCGTCAACTCCTGCACCCGTGGCGCGAATTCCGCCACCCGGCGCGGGGTGAACGCCTTGGAGACCAGACGGCGCAGCCGGGTGTGGTCCGGCGGGTCGATGTTGAGCAGATGCGTCATCAGATTGGCGCTGCGCTCGCCTGGGATGCCGGTCCTGCTCTTGCCCTGCGCGTCCTCGGCGTGATGGTCGGGGTTCTTCGACAGCCGCCCGTCGGCCAGCGCCTGACGTGCGTCGTCGTAGCGGGTGACCAGCCAGGCCTCGACCCCGCTGGGCAGCGTCGTCCAGTGCACGGGGGAGTGTTCGCGCAGCCAGGCGTAGGCCGGGTACGGGTCGTCGGCGAACTCCCGGCTGAAGAGTTCGGGAGCGGCGTTCGGGAGGTTCACCCCACGACGGTAACCGCACGGCCGGCGACCGCGTCGCCGCAGGGAACCGGTCAAAGATGACACGCTTTCAACTATGTGATCTTCACGTGATCTGCGCGGCATTAACTTGTGACAAGTGATCGTCAGCCGCTACGTTCACCCACCAGCGCGGTCTCCAGCACCACGCGCCGCGCCGCTCAGTGCTGTCTCGCGAAAGGCTTCTGCATGCTCTCCGGGAACGGTCGACACCGTCGCCCCCGCCAGGCTCCGGCGATCCTCGTCGCCGCCGGAGTGACCGGCTCCGCCATCGCCATCCCGCTCCTCGGCGCCTCCGCCGCGAGCGCTGCCGACGGCACCGCGTGGGACAAGGTGGCGGAGTGCGAGACCGGCGGCGCCTGGAGCCAGAACGACGGCAACGGCTTCTACGGCGGGCTGAAGCTGAGCCAGGACGACTGGGACAAGTACGGCGGCCTCGACTACGCCTCCAGGCCCGACCTCGCCAGCCGCAACCAGCAGATAGCCGTCGCCGAGAAGATCCTCGACGACCAGGGCGTCGGCGCCTTCCACACCTGCGGGCTGACCTCGGGCCTGACCGAGGACTCGGGTTCGGACGACATCGACACCGGTGTGCTGGACGGCGGTTCGTCCGGCTCATCCGATTCATCCGGGTCGTACGGCTCCTCCGGTCTGTCCAACTCGCCGGGCGGAACGACCGATGAGTCCTCTTCGTACGGTTCATCCGATTCCTCCGGTTCATCGGACGCGTCCTCCGGTGCTTCCTCCAGCGCCTCTCCCTCGGCCTCTCCCGACAGGTCGGACGACTCCGCCAAGTCCGACACCTCGGCGTCGCCGTCCAGCTCGTCGCCCGACGCGACCCCGAGCGGCTCGCAGAGCGGTGACAACTCACCCGCAGAACGGGCGAAGGGTGACGACTCGGACAACTCCGAGCAGGCCGTGGGTTCTTGGAGCCTGGTGGACACCGGCGCGCTCGGCAGTGGCCGTCACCGCGGTGCGAGCGCCGACGAGACCCCGGCCGGCAGCCACGCGGACGACACCTACACCGTCCGCGCCGGCGACACCCTCGCCTCCATCGCCGACTCGCTTGGCCTGGACGGCGGGTGGCGCGCGCTCTACGACGCGAACAAGAAGGCGATCGGGGCCGACCCGAACCACATCTTCGCCGGTCAGACCCTCCGACTCAGTGGCGAATAGGGCGAAAACCAACGGGAGTTCACGTCACGCTTCGCCAGGGAATGTCCGGTTTGGTGAAAGTGTGGGATGAGTCTCAGAAGCCCTGATCGTCTTTGAAATTCGGCGGAACGCGTGTCTACGGTCTTCACCGCTCGTCACCACGAGCCCCGGCTGCCGCAACGCCGAATCCTGCCAGCGGCCGTACGGGAACAGTCGTCGCGTCAAGCGCCGTAGGCAGGAGCGGGGGACCCAAGGTAAGTGCCCCACCGGGAAGTTGCCGGTGGCGGCTTGGGGTGTAGCCGTGCCGAGCGAGAGCGAGGCACGGCCGGGCAACTCAACCGGCCCGAACCCGACAGCTCACCTCGCAGGCGTCGGTGAGGGGATCAACCATGCTGTTTTCCGGGCAGGGCAAGCACCGTCGTCCGTCCAAGGCCACCCGCGTCGCCGCGTTCGCCGGCATCACCGGTGTCGCCATCGCCGCCCCGCTGATGGCGGCCGGCAACGCCTCCGCCGCCACCGCCTCCGAGTGGGACAAGGTCGCCCAGTGCGAGTCGGGCGGCAACTGGTCCATCAACACCGGCAACGGCTACTACGGCGGCCTGCAGTTCTCCGCCTCCACCTGGGCCGCCTACGGCGGCACCGCCTACGCCCCGCAGGCCAACCAGGCCTCCAAGGCGCAGCAGATAGCCGTCGCCGAGAAGGTGCTCGCCTCCCAGGGCAAGGGCGCCTGGCCGGTCTGCGGCACGGGCCTGTCCTCCGCCGCCTACAACGGCGCCGCCGCCTCGAAGCCGAGCACCAGCACCCACTCCGACTCGCAGGCCGCCTCCCGCTCCTCCGAGCGTCCGGCCGCGAAGTCGCAGAAGACCCAGAAGACCGTCACCACCCCGACCGGCAAGAAGGTCAAGAAGGGCGACGGCGAGTACAAGGTCGTCAAGGGCGACACCCTCAGCACCATCGCCGCGAAGCACCACGTCGCCGGTGGCTGGTCGAAGCTGTTCAAGCTGAACAAGGACATCGTCCAGGACGCCGACCTGATCTACCCGGGTCAGCAGCTGCACCTGAAGTAGCAGCCCGCCCCCGTCCCCGCAGACTCCCCGCCTCGGTGCGTGTTCCCCCGTACGCACCGGGGCGGGGTCTTTTCTGCCCGCGCGTTCCGCTGCGCGTATCCGTGGTTCCGTGCGGGTTTTTGTTCCGTTCGGAAACAATTTACTCTCGGTTCTGCCCAAGGGGTGGGCGACCGGCTGGCCGATCGGCCCGGGCCGGTTAGGCTCGTCTCGCAGAGCCCACCGCGGCACTGCGTAGCCGCGTCACATTGAAGAAGGAGATGCTCGTGCCGTCCATCGACGTCGTCGTAGCCCGGGAAATCCTGGACTCCCGAGGCAACCCCACGGTCGAGGTCGAGGTCGGCCTCGACGACGGCAGCACGGGTCGTGCCGCCGTCCCGTCCGGCGCCTCCACGGGCGCCTTCGAGGCCATCGAGCTGCGTGACGGTGACCCCAACCGCTACCAGGGCAAGGGCGTCGAGAAGGCCGTCCTCGCCGTGATCGAGCAGATCGGCCCGGAGCTGGTCGGCTACGACGCCACCGAGCAGCGCCTGATCGACCAGGCGATGTTCGACCTGGACGCCACCGACAACAAGGGCTCCCTCGGCGCCAACGCCATCCTCGGCGTCTCCCTCGCCGTGGCCCACGCCGCCTCCGAGGCCAGCGACCTCCCGCTCTTCCGCTACCTGGGCGGCCCGAACGCGCACCTGCTGCCGGTGCCGATGATGAACATCCTGAACGGCGGCTCGCACGCCGACTCCAACGTGGACATCCAGGAGTTCATGATCGCCCCGATCGGCGCGGAGACCTTCTCCGAGGCCCTGCGCTGGGGCGCCGAGGTGTACCACACCCTGAAGAAGGTCCTGAAGTCCAAGGGCCTGTCCACCGGCCTCGGCGACGAGGGCGGCTTCGCCCCGAACCTCGAGTCCAACCGCGCCGCCCTCGACCTCATCCTCGAGGCCGTCAAGGAGGCCGGCTACATCCCCGGCCAGCAGATCGCCCTCGCGCTCGACGTCGCCGCCTCCGAGTTCTACAAGGACGGCAAGTACCTCTTCGAGGGCAAGGAGCGCTCCGCCGCCGAGATGACGGAGTACTACGAGGAGCTCGTGGCGGCCTACCCGCTCGTCTCCATCGAGGACCCGCTGTTCGAGGACGACTGGGCCGGCTGGAAGGTCATTACCGACCGCATCGGCGACAAGGTGCAGCTCGTCGGCGACGACCTGTTCGTCACCAACCCCGAGCGCCTCGCCCGCGGCATCGAGGAGGGCTCCGCCAACGCCCTGCTGGTGAAGGTGAACCAGATCGGTTCGCTGACCGAGACCCTGGACGCCGTCGAGCTCGCCCAGCGCAACGGATTCAAGTGCATGATGTCCCACCGCTCCGGCGAGACCGAGGACGTCACCATCGCCGACCTCGCCGTCGCCACCAACTGCGGCCAGATCAAGACCGGCGCCCCGGCCCGCTCCGAGCGCGTCGCCAAGTACAACCAGCTGCTGCGCATCGAGGAGATCCTCGACGACGCCGCGGTGTACGCCGGCCGCAGCGCCTTCCCGCGCTTCAAGGGCTGACCCTTCCGGGGTCAAGCACTAGCCAGTCGTACGTACGTCCTCGTACCGGTCCCGTACCGTGTGCGGGGACGTACGCACGTGTGCACGGGAGGCGGGGCTATGGCCGTCAAGGACCGGGACCGGTTCTCGACCGCGACCAGGATCAGGCTGCTCGGCGAGCAGACCGCGGCCCGTGTCTACCGTTCCCAGACCAAGCGCCAGGCCCGGCGCTCGCGGCTGACCGGCCGGGCCGCGCTGCTCGCGCTGGTCCTGTGCTCGCTGGTCGTCGCCCTCGCGTATCCCATAAGGCAGTACGTCTCCCAGCGCTCCGAGATCTCCGATCTGCAGCGGCAGAAGGAGCAGGCCCGTCAGCGCGTGGAGCAGCTGCGCGACCTCAAGGCGCGCTGGCAGGACGACGCCTACGCCGAGCAGCAGATCCGGCAGCGGCTGCACTATGTGATGCCGGGCGAGACGGGTTACATCGTCATCGACCCGCACGCGGGCAGGCAGTCGCGGACCGAGCTGGGCGCGGCCGACCGCCCCTGGTACACCAACGTCTGGGACGGGGTCGACAAGTCGGACGCCTCCGACCGGTGAACCGCACAACAGGCAAGCTGAACAAGCAGAGAGACAGGCATGGAAACGCCCCCGCCGCCCACCCCGCGCACCGAGCCCACCGCCGCGGACGTCGAGGCCTTCAAGCAGCAGCTCGGACGGCCGCCGCGCGGGCTGCGCGCCATCGCGCACCGCTGCCCGTGCGGGCAGCCGGACGTCGTGGAGACCGCGCCGCGGCTTCCCGACGGCACGCCCTTCCCGACGACGTACTACCTGACCTGCCCGCGCGCCGCCTCCGCGATCGGCACGCTGGAGGCCAACGGCGTCATGAAGGAGATGACCGAGCGACTGCAGACCGATCCGGAGCTGGCCGCCGCGTATCGCGCCGCGCACGAGGATTACATCCGGCGCCGTGACGAGATCGAGGTGCTGGAGGGCTTTCCCAGCGCCGGAGGCATGCCGGACCGGGTGAAGTGCCTGCACGTCCTGGTCGCGCACTCCCTGGCCGCGGGCCCCGGCGTCAACCCCCTCGGCGACGAGGCGATCGCGATGCTGCCGGAGTGGTGGCGCAAGGGGGCGTGTGTGGTGCCCGCCGCGCCGGCGGGGGAGGACGAGAAGTGACCCGCGTCGCCGCCATCGACTGCGGTACGAACTCCATCCGGCTGCTCGTCGCCGACGCCGACCCGGCGACCGGTGAACTGGTCGATCTGGACCGGCGTATGACCATCGTGCGGCTCGGGCAGGGCGTCGACCGGACCGGGCGGCTGGCTCCCGAGGCGCTGGAGCGGACGTTCGCCGCCTGCCGGGAGTACGCCGCGATCATCAAGGAGCACGGGGCCGAGCGGCTCCGCTTCGTGGCCACCTCGGCCTCGCGGGACGCCGAGAACCGCGACGAGTTCGTGCGCGGTGTCCTCGACATCCTCGGCGTCGAACCCGAGGTCATCACCGGTGATCAGGAGGCCGGGTTCTCCTTCACCGGCGCGACGAAGGAGCTGGCGGGCAGCGACCACCTCGACAAGCCCTACCTGGTGGTCGACATCGGCGGCGGCTCCACCGAGTTCGTCGTGGGCGACGACCAGGTGCGCGGGGCGCGCTCCGTCGACGTCGGCTGCGTCCGGATGACCGAGCGGCACCTCGTGCGGGACGGCGCGGTCACCGACCCGCCGACCGAGGAGCAGATCGCCGCCGTACGGGCCGACATCGAGCGGGCGCTCGACCTGGCCGAGGAGAGCGTCCCGCTGCGCGAGGCACGCACACTGGTCGGGCTCGCCGGGTCGGTCACGACCGTGTCGGCGATCGCGCAGGAGCTGCCCGAGTACGACTCGCGGCGCATCCACCACTCCCGCGTCCCGCGCCAGAAGGTCCGCGAGATCACCGAGTGGCTGCTGCACTCCACCCACGCCGAACGCGCGGCCGTCCCCTCCATGCACCCTGGCCGCGTCGACGTGATCGCCGCGGGCGCCCTCGTCCTGCTCTCGATCATGAACCGCATCGGCGCCGAGGAGGTCGTGGTCAGCGAGCACGACATCCTCGACGGCATCGCGTGGTCCCTGGCGTGACCGTTCCCAGGCCGGCCTTTACTACCGAGCGGTAGCTCTCTGACGAGCAGGTCGGATAGCGTATGAGCGTGATCGAGGGGCTTGCGGGGGGCTCTCGGCGGGGTGTCGCCGAGGAAGTTCGTGAAGTTCTTCACAAGAGATTCCGCCCTGTGGAAGCATGAAAAGCGCCCTGGTTGAGCTTTTCGGGGGTCAACAGGCCCTTGAACATGTTCAATCGGGGCGGCCGAGGGCGCTGCGGGAGGGTCTCGCGGAAGCGTGTTTCGGGGGGCTCACGGCGGCCGTCCGGAGGCGGAGAGCCAGCTCACGCGGCATTGACAACGGGACGTACCGCCCGCGTACCCCTCCCCGCGGAATGACGTCCGTCCAGCGGATCGCGGAGGATAACACACCCCCTGCAAGAGCTTGTGAAGGGGCGCACGAGGTACCCCCCTCGGCCAGGTGGATACTCGATGGCATGAGCACCACGGAGCGTCCCAGGATCCTCGTAGTAGGCGGTGGGTACGTAGGCCTGTACGCAGCTCGGCGCATCCAGAAGAAGATGCGCTACGGCGAGGCGACCGTCACGGTCGTCGACCCCCGGTCGTACATGACCTACCAGCCCTTCCTTCCCGAAACCGCCGCCGGCAACATCTCCCCGCGCCACGTCGTCGTCCCGCTGCGACGCGTGCTGCCGAAGGCGGAGGTTCTCACCGGCCGGGTCACCACCATCGACCAGGACCGCAAGGTCGCCACGATCGCGCCGCTGGTCGGCGAGGCGTACGAGCTGCCCTTCGACTACCTGGTGATCGCGCTCGGCGCGGTCTCCCGCACCTTCCCGATCCCCGGCCTCGCCGAGCAGGGCATCGGCATGAAGGGCATCGAGGAGGCCATCGGCCTGCGCAACCACGTCCTCGAGCAGCTCGACAAGGCCGACTCCACCACCGACGAGGAGATCCGCCGCAAGGCGCTCACCTTCGTCTTCATCGGCGGCGGCTTCGCCGGTGCGGAGACCATCGGTGAGGTCGAGGACCTGGCCCGCGACGCGGCCAAGTACTACAACAACGTGTCCCGCGAGGACATGCGCTTCATCCTCGTCGACGCCGCCGACAAGATCCTGCCCGAGGTCGGCCCGAAGCTGGGCGCCTACGGCAAGGAGCACCTGGAGAGCCGCGGCGTGGAGATCTACCTCTCCACCTCGATGGACTCCTGCGTCGACGGCCACGTGGTGCTGAAGAACGGCCTGGAGGTCGACTCCAACACCGTCGTCTGGACGGCCGGCGTCAAGCCGAACCCGGTCCTGTCCCGCTACGGCCTGCCGCTCGGCCCCCGCGGTCACGTCGACTGCGAGCCGACCCTCCAGGTCAAGGGCACCGACTACATCTGGGCCGCCGGCGACAACGCCCAGGTCCCGGACCTCGTAGGCCGCAAGGCGGGCAACGAGAACGCCTGGTGCCCGCCGAACGCCCAGCACGCGCTGCGCCAGGCCAAGGTCCTCGGCGACAACGTGATCTCCGGGATGCGCGGCTTCCCGCAGAAGGACTACAGCCACGCCAACAAGGGCGCGGTGGCCGGTCTCGGCCTCCACAAGGGCGTCGCGATGATCGTCATGGGCAAGATGAAGATCAAGCTCAAGGGCCGTCTGGCGTGGTACATGCACCGCGGCTACCACGGTCTGGCGATGCCGACCTGGAACCGCAAGGTCCGTGTCTTCGCCGACTGGACCCTCGGCATGTTCCTCAAGCGCGAGGTCGTCTCCCTCGGCGCGATGGAGCACCCGCGCGAGGAGTTCTACGAGGCCGCCAAGCCGGCGCCGGTCGCCGCCGCGCCCAAGGAGAAGACCGAGGCCAAGGCCTCCTGACCGGTTCCGGTCGCTGCACGAATCGAAGGGCCTCCCGCCATCCGTGGTGCGGGAGGCCCTTCGGCGTGTCCCGGTGTCGCAGTTCTCCGGGTATCACCCCGACCGAGTAGATGGTCCCTACACGTATTTTGCCGAGCCGTAACGCGCACGGGGGACTGTACAAGGGCTCCATCGGTGTTTACGTGTTGACTGAACGTTCCGGGATCGCTGTCACGGAGGTGTGCGCCATGGCTGACGCCGCGCTGCGGCTGAAGGGCCTCGTAGAACAGTTGCTGGGGGCGCCGTTGCCGGTGCGCATCCGCGCCTGGGACGGTTCGCAGGCCGGACCGCCCGACGCCCCCGCGCTCGTCGTGCGCAACCGCCGCGCACTGCGCCGCCTGCTGTGGAAACCCGGCGAGCTCGGACTGGCCCGGGCCTGGGTCGCCGGGGACCTGGACATCGAGGGGGACCTCTACGAGGGCCTCGACCTGATGGCGTCGCTGGTGTGGGAGCGCGGCGAGGACGCGCGGACCCTGCTGCAGGCACTCGGGGACCCGGAGGTGCGCTCGGCCGCCCGCGGACTGGTGCGGATGGCCGGGTTGCCGCTGCCGCCCGCCCCGCCGCCCGAGGAGGTCCGCAGGGCCCGCACCCATCTGCACACCAAACGCAGCGACAAGCGCGCCATCAGCCACCACTACGACGTCGGCAACGACTTCTACGAGATCGTCCTCGGCCCGTCCATGGTGTATTCCTGCGCCTACTGGGAGCAGGACGGCACCCTGGAGCAGGCCCAGCGCGACAAGCTCGAACTCGTCTGCACCAAGCTCGGCCTGACGCCCGGTCAGCGACTCCTCGACGTCGGCTGCGGCTGGGGCTCCATGGCCATCCACGCCGCCCGCGAGCACGGCGTCAGCGTCGTCGGCGTCACCCTCTCCCAGGAACAGGCCGCCTACGCCCGCAAGCGCGTCGCCGACGAGGGGCTGACCGACCGCGTGGAGATCCGGGTGCAGGACTACCGGGACGTCGCCGACGGGCCCTACGACGCGATCTCCTCCATCGGGATGGCCGAACACGTCGGCGCGGAGCGGTACCTGGAGTACGCACAGGACCTGCACGGCCTGCTGCGCCCCGGCGGCCGGCTGCTCAACCACCAGATCGCCCGGCGGCCGCAGAAGGACGAATCGGCGTACAGCGTCGACGAGTTCATCGACGCCTATGTGTTCCCCGACGGCGAGCTCGCCCCCATCGGCACCACCGTCACCCAGCTCGAACGCGCCGGGTTCGAGGTGCGCGACGTCGAGTCGATCCGCGAGCACTACGCCCTCACCCTGCGCCGCTGGGTGGCCAACCTGGAGACGGAGTGGGCGCGTGCGAAGCGGCTGGCCGGCGCGGGCCGCGCCCGTGTCTGGCGGCTCTACATGGCCGCGTGCGCCCTCTCCTTCGAGCGCAACCGCATCGGCGTCAACCAGGTGCTGGCGGTGAAGACCCCGGAGAGCGGCGCCTCGGGACTGCCGCTCAGGGCCCGCACCTGGGGCGCCCCGACGGCGTAGGAGCACAGAGGAAGGGGCCCCGCCCGGCGACCGGACGGGGCCCCAGTCACGTACGACTACTCCGACTTGATGGCCGTCAGCATGTTCAGACGTGCCGCCCGCCGGGCCGGCCAGAGGGCCGCCAGGACGCCGACCGCCGCGGCCAGCAGCAGGAAGACCCCCATCCGCGCCCAGGGCAGGACCAGTTCGTACGTCGCCATCTTGGTGCCGAGCAGTTCGCCGGCCGCCCAGCCGAAGAAGACGCCCAGGCCGATGCCGAGCACGCCGCCGAACAGGGAGATGACCAGGGACTCCAGGCGGACCATGCGCTTGATGCCCTTGCGGTCCAGGCCGATCGCCCGGAGCATGCCGATCTCCTGCGAGCGTTCGAAGACCGACATGGCCAGGGTGTTGATGACACCGAGGACCGCGACGATCACGGCCATCGCGAGCAGGCCGTAGAGCATGTTCAGCATCAGCGTGAACATCTTCGCGATGTCGTCGGACAGGTCCTGCTTGCTCTGGACCTTGATGGCCGGGTTGGAGCCTAGGGCCTTCTCCAGCTTGTCCTTGGTCGCGCCGGACGCGCCGTCCGCCGTCTTCACCAGGACCTGCATGTCACCCGGGTCGTCCATGTGCGGGGTGACGGTCCGGCTGTCGACCAGGATGCCGCGGATGAGCTCGTTGCCCTCGTAGATCCCGGCGACCGTCAGCGGGGTCGACTTCCCGTCCTCGTAGTGCGCGGTGAAGCTCGAACCCTGCTTCCAGCCATGGGACTTGGCGGTGTCCTCGTCGACGACGACCTGGTTGCCGCCCACCGTGAAGGCGCCGTTGTCCACCTTCAGGTCGGTCAGCTTCGCGATCGCGGTGCCGTTCACTCCGGTCAGGGACTCGCCCGAGCCGTCGATGCGCGAGTAGACGTTGCGCAGCGGGCTGGTGTCGGTCACCTCGCCGGTGGCCTTCAGCTTGTTGTCGACGTCCGGCGAGAGTTCGTTGCCGTTGGCCATGGAGACCACGTAGTCGGCCCTGATGGCGGACGACGCCATCTTGTCGATGGACTTCTGCAGGCTGCCCGCCATCACCGTCATGCCCGTGATGAGGGTGAGCCCGATCATCAGCGCGGAGGCGGTGGCGGCCGTGCGGCGCGGGTTGCGCACCGAGTTCTGCCGGGCCAGCTTGCCGGAGATGCCGAAGATCCTGAGGACCGGCGCCGCGGCCGCGATCAGGGGGCGCGAGAGCAGCGGCGTGAGGATGAAGACGCCGATGATGAGCAGGACCGCGCCGAGGCCCATCGGGGCCTGGCCGTCCGAGCCGTCCATGGTCGTGGCCGCGAGGACCACCGCGACGCCCGCACCCGTGAACAGCGCGCCCAGCGTGTTGCGCAGCACCAGGGACTTGGTCGTCGCCTTCGCGTGGATGCTGCTCATCGCGGCGACCGGCGGGATCTTCGCGGCCCGGCGGCCGGGCAGCCACGCCGCGAGCATGGTGATGACGACGCCGACCGCCAGGGCGGTCGCGACCGTGCCCGGCGTGATGATCAGCGGCCCGTCCGGGACGCTGCCGCCGAGCGTGCCCATCAGGGCGCGCAGACCCGCGCCGATGCCGATGCCCGCGACCAGACCGGTGCCGCCGGCGACCACCCCGACCACGAAGGCCTCGATGAGCACGGAGCGGGTGACCTGGCGGCGCGAGGCGCCGACGGCGCGCAGCAGGGCCAGTTCCTTGGTGCGCTGGGCGACCAGCATGGTGAAGGTGTTGGCGATGATGAACGTGCCGACGAAGAGCGCGATGCCGGCGAAGACCAGCAGCCCCTGCTTGAGCCCGCTCATCGACGCGGCGATCTGCTCGGCCTGGTCGTCGGCGAGCTTCTTGCCCGTGGTGGTCTCGACGAGCTTGGTGCCCAGCGCGTTGTCCAGGCCGGTCTTCAGCGCGACCTGGGAGGTGCCGGGGGCGGCCTGCACATCGATCTCGTCGTAGGTGCCGGGCTTGCCGAACAGCTTCTGGGCGGTGGCCGTGTCGTAGAGGGCGAGGCTGCCGCCGGCCGCGACATTGCCGTCGTCGGTGGTGAAGATGCCGCTGATGGTCGGCGTGAGGACCGGGCCGTTCACGGAGAGGCGGACCTTGTCGCCGACCTTGTACCCGGCGCGCTCGGCCGTCTTCGCGTCGATGGCGACCTGGTGCGCGCCGTGCGGTGCGCTGCCGGACTTCAGCGGGTAGCGGGGGTCCTTGTCGCCCCAGTAGTTGCCGCCCTGGGACTGGAAGCCGCCGCCGATCAGCTTGCCGTCCTTGTCGGCGATGGCGGTGAAGCCGCTGACGACACCCACGGCGTTCGCCGCGCCCGGCACCTTCGCGCTCCTGTCGAGCATGGCCTGGGTCAGCTCGGGCGTCTTGTTGATCGTATTGCCCTTGTCCGCCTGGGACTTGGCCTGTACGGCCACGTCGACCCGGTCGAAGCCCTTGGCCGAACTGTTCTGGAAGGCATCGGAGATGGTGTTGGTGAAGACCAGCGTCCCGGAGACGAACGCCACGCCGAGCATCACGGCGAGCACGGTCATCAGGAGCCGGGCCTTGTGCGCAAGGACGTTGCGCAGGGCGGTGCGGAACATCAGCTCGTACGGCCCTTCGCGTCGAACTGCTTCATGAAGTCGAGGACCGCGTCGGACGTCGGCCGGTACATCTCGTCGACGATGCGGCCGTCGGCGAGGAAGACCACCCGGTCCGCGTACGCCGCGGCCACCGGGTCGTGGGTCACCATCACGACGGTCTGCCCCAACTCCCTTACGGAGTTGCGCAGAAAGCCCAGCACCTCGGCGCCGGAGCGGGAGTCGAGGTTTCCGGTGGGCTCGTCGCCGAAGATGATGTCCGGCTTGGAGGCGAGGGCGCGGGCCACGGCGACACGCTGCTGCTGGCCGCCGGAGAGCTGGGAGGGGCGGTGGCCGAGGCGGTCCTTGAGACCGACCATCCGGATCACCGTCTCCAGCCACTGCTTGTCGGGTTTGCGGCCCGCGATGTCCATCGGGAGGGTGATGTTCTCCAGGGCCGTCAACGTCGGCAGCAGGTTGTACGCCTGGAAGATGAAGCCGATCTTGTCCCGGCGCAGCTTGGTGAGCTGCTTGTCCTTCAGGGAGCCGAGTTCGGTCTCGCCGATGCGCACCGAGCCGGAGGAGAAGGTGTCGAGACCGGCGACGCAGTGCATCAGCGTGGACTTGCCGGACCCCGAGGGGCCCATGATCGCGGTGAACTCTGCCTGCCGGAAGTCGACGGAGACCCGGTCGAGGGCGACCACCTGGGTCTCGCCCTGTCCGTAGATCTTCGAGAGATCCGTGGCGCGTGCGGCCGTGGTGGTGGCCCGGCCGACGACGGGTGTGGTGGTCACGGGTAGGAACTCCTCGCGGGAACGACGTCTTGAAGGGACGTGACCATCGTGCTGGCCGTGAGGGCCCGTGTAGTCAGCCGCTGTTCCGGTTCCCGGGGGCGACTCGGGTCGGACCGAACGCCGCGTAGTCATACCTCAGGATGACGGGGACCCCTGAGGGGGCCGCCTGGTCGGGTGCGCGTCGAGAACCGGTGGAGCACCCTCGTTCGGGCGGTGAAATTCCGTCATTCCGCATGCGCGGCAGAGCGTCGCACGCAAGGCTATTGGCAAGTGCGGATGGCGCGTACCACGGGCTGATGCACCCTCAGACGTCAATAAAATAAGACAACATCGGTCCACCGTTCGGCTGTTCGGGGGACGTATCCCGATAGGCTCGGGACGCTCGAAGCGGAGCCCATGGCCTGCCCGGATGGTGGAATGCAGACACGGCGAGCTTAAACCTCGCTGCCCCTTCGCGGGCGTGCCGGTTCAAGTCCGGCTCCGGGCACTTCCACTCCTTCATTGCTTGAACGTTGACAGCGGCCGTGTGCCGTCGGAGACTCCTTCCGGAAGCTGGTGAAGAAGTTTTCACCAGACGAACAATGGCCATGGTGCCTACCCGAAGGGAACGCCCGATGCGCACCACCGTCGGCATCGTCGGAGCCGGTCCGGCCGGGCTGCTCCTCGCTCGGCTGCTTCACCGTGCCGGGATCGACTCGGTCGTGCTGGAGAGCCGCGACCGCTCCTATGTCGAGCAGCGCCAGCGGGCCGGGATCCTGGAGCAGGGCACGGTGGACGTGCTGCGCGCGGCGGGCGCCGGGGAGCGCATGGACCGCGAGGGGCTCCGGCACGACGGCATCGAGCTCCGATACGACCGCAGACGCCATCGCGTCGACTTTCCCGCCCTCACCGGCGGGCGGTCCGTGATGGTCTACGCCCAGACCGAGGTGTGCAAGGACCTGATCGCCCTGCAGCTCAAGGAGGGCGGGCCGCTGCTGTTCGAGGCGGAGGCGCTGGCCGTCGAGGGGGCGGACACCGACAGCCCGCGGGTGCGGTTCCGGCACGAGGGCCGCGAGTCCGTCCTGGAGTGCGACTACGTCGTCGGCTGCGACGGGTTCTGGGGCGTCGCCCGCAAGGCGATCCCCGCCGGGCTGACCCGCACCTTCGAGCGGACGTACCCCTTCGCCTGGCTCGGCATCCTCGCCGACGTGCCGCCCTCGCACGACGAGCTCGTCTACGCCCGCCACGACCGCGGCTTCGCCCTGCTGTCCATGCGCTCCCCGTCCGTGTCCCGGCTCTACCTCCAGGTGCCCGAGGGCACCGACGCCGAGCAGTGGAGCGACGAGGAGATCTGGCAGGAGCTCCAGTACCGCTTCGAGACCGCGGACGGCTGGCGGCTGGAGCGCGGCCCGATCACCCAGAAGTCGGTGACACCCATGCGCTCCTACGTCCACGAGCCCATGCGGCACGGCCGGCTCTTCCTCGCCGGCGACGCGGCGCACATCGTGCCGCCGACGGGCGCCAAGGGACTGAATCTGGCCGTGGGCGACGTCGTCACCTTCGCGCGGGCGCTCGTGCATCTGCGCGAGACCGGTTCGGCGGAACGCCTCGACGCCTATTCGCAGACCTGCCTGCGCCGCGTGTGGCAGGCCGAGCGGTTCTCGTACGACATGACGACGATGCTGCACCGCGCCCCCGACGCGACGCCCTTCGACGACGGGCTGCAGCTCGCCCGGCTGGACCGCATCGCCTCCTCGCGGGCCGCCGCGACCGACCTCGCCGAGGGGTACACGGGCTTCCCGCTCGACTGAGCGATCTCCCGAGTGATCTCCGACCGGTTCCGGCCATGTCGCAGATTGGTCATGAATGGGCCCCTGTGGTGAGGGGAATCACGGATCCGCGTAGCGTGTTGCGCAGCACGACGAGGGAAAGATCCTCCCCAAGCACTAGGGTCAATCCTTTGCCTACCTATTACCCTTGATGCCAAGGCCGCGCCGCGGCCATGGAGGAGTGCAATGAGGAGCAGAAACCCGGTCTTCTCGCGACGGGGGTTCAGCCGCGACAACGGCTACGCGGGCTTCAACGCCGCGCCGCAGGCCGGGGGCCAGGCTGTCGGCACGCAGGGCAACCCCTATGCCCAGGGCAACCCCTACGGCCAGGGCAACCCGTACGCCCAGCCGGCCGGCGACCCCTACGCGCAGAACCCGTACGCGCAGAACCCCTACGCCCAGCAGGGCCTGCAGGGCGCACCGCCGCAGGCCCCGGCCACCACCGGCCGGATGACGATGGACGACGTCGTGCTGCGCACGGCGACGACCCTCGGCACGCTGATCGTGACGGCCGCGCTCGCCTGGGCGCTGCTGCCGGTCGACGACGCCAACATCAACCGCTCGTACGGCATCGGCATCGGTGCCGCGCTGATCGGCATGGTCCTGGCGTTCGTCCAGTCCTTCAAGCGCAAGGCCTCGCCGGCGCTGATCCTGTCGTACGCCGCGTTCGAGGGTGTCTTCCTCGGCGTCGTCTCCAGCATCGTCGACAACCGCATCGCGAGCGGCGCGGCCATGCAGGCCGTGATCGGCACGATGGCGGTCTTCGCCGGCGTCCTGGTGGCGTACAAGGCGGGCTGGATCCGCGTCAACCGCCGCTTCTACGGCTTCGTGATGGCGGCCGCGCTCGGCTTCGTCCTGCTGATGGTGGTGAACCTGCTGTTCGCCGTCTTCGGCGGCGGTGACGGCCTCGGCTTCCGCAGCGGTCCGCTCGGCATCGTCTTCGGCGTCATCGGCATCCTGCTCGGCGCCTGCTTCCTCGCCCTGGACTTCAAGCAGGTCGAGGACGGCATCGCCTACGGCGCGCCGAAGGACGAGGCATGGCTGGCCGCCTTCGGCCTGACCCTGACGCTGGTGTGGATCTACATGGAGTTCCTGAGGATCATCGCGATCCTCAACAGCAACGACTAGCCGTCGGCAACGACAGCGAAGGGCCCCGGGATTTCTTCCGGGGCCCTTCTGTGTCGTCCAGGTGCGCGCCTAGAGCAGTTTGCGCGCGGCCCTCCTCAGGTCGTACTCATGAACAATCGCCTTGGCGTGGCCGTACGCGAGGTTGTGCTCGTGGCGGAGCCAGCTGACCTTCTCCTCGAAGTTGAAGAGAGCCGGGCCTTCTTCGACGGCGCGAAGCCAGTCGGTGACTTCACGGCCGGTGCAGTGTGGGATGCGGGCGAGCAGGTTGCGATGGGTCTCCTCGGAGAAGACTTGGGACATCGGCGCCTCCGGACGAAAGGGGATGTAAGCCGGTCCTTCAGGTCACCGTGCCTGAGGGTTCGCCTGTTGGCAACAGTCCGGTGACGCGTACGCTCTGGCTCGTGGTTGATACGACGCCCTTGACCCGTGCCGTGGATCATTTCGCCGACCGTCTGCGGGCGGCGCCGCAGAGCCGTCTGCAGCGGGGCGGCGCAGCGGAAGCGCTGGCGCTGGCAAGAGAGTTGGCCCGGCGGGCGCAAGCTCTGGAGGAGCCCGGGACTGAGCCGCGTGAGATGCCGGATGCGGGGATGTTCGCTGCCGCTGATCAAATTACGGTCGCCGCTCATGACTTGGCCCTCGTGCTCAGTGACGAGGGCCAGGTCGAGGAAGCTGTGCGGTTGGTGGGGGAGGCTCAGTCGCGGGCGGGGGTGTGAGGCTCGGGGCGCGTTGGCGGGTGCGGGTTCGTTGTGGCTTGTCGCGCAGTTCCCCGCGCCCCTGGAAGCCTGCGCTCCACGGCGACCAAGAACGTCCCGCGTTCTACAGCGACGCTATGACCCTGTCCGCCAGGATGTAGACGTTCTCCTCGCCGCATTCGAAGGTCAGCGTGTATGCGCCCGAGATGCCCGAGCCGCCCAGCAGGACCGGGGTCTGGCCGGCGCGCAGGGCGGTGGCCAGGCGCTCCGCGGTCTCGCGGTGGCCCGGGGTCATGCACAGCGTGGTGCCGTCGGCGAAGACGTAGACGTCGAGGGTGCCGAGGGGTCCGGGGCGGACGTCGGCCAGTTCGACGCGGGAGGCGGCCAGTTCCTCCAGTGTGGCGACCGTGCGCTCATGGTCGTTCACGACGGGTGACTGGACCGGCACGAAGTCGGGGTGGGAGGGGTGGCGGCGGCGGGCCGCGGCCAGTTCGGGGGAGTCCCCCGTGAAGTCGTCGGGGTCCGGGCCCGGTTCGGCCACCGGCTCCAGACCCACGAAATCGGTCTGCCGGGGCATGAACAGCTCGCTGTCCGCGAGGCCCAGCAGCGAGGGCGCGTCGGAGGCGTCACGCGCCTCCTGGGCGGCCCAGAAGGCACGGGCCTCGGCGAGCTCGCGCTCCCGCTCCTCGGCGAGTGCCGCGGCTACGGCCGCGCGTATCTCGTCGGTCTCGGCGGAGCGGGCGGCCGGTACGAGACCGCGCGCGGAGTTGTTCTCGGCGAGCTGGGTGTGCAGTACCGCGACCTCACGACGCAGCACCATGAGCGTGCGCAGGACGGCGACGCCCACGGCGCCCGTGGCGGCCGTGATGACCAGCAAGGCGATCGGCATGGCGCTCACTGACGTACTCCCGGTTCAAAGTCGACCCCCGACTTCCTACATCAGCTTGAAGGGCGGACTAACCAGCTGTCAGTGCGTAACGTCACGAAACGGGCAGGACTTTGGGCCCGGCGCTTATCGGCGCAACAGCGCTGACCTGCGTAACTCCCTCCGCTTAGGGAGATAGGTCACATCCTGGGGGAGATTGGATCACAAAACGGCCCGGAGGCCCGGGGTTTCCCGGACTCCGGGCCACTGGCTCACGGTGTGTGCTACGGCGACTACCGAGAGGTCAGCTCAGCCGCTCGATGACCATCGCCATGCCCTGGCCGCCGCCGACGCACATCGTCTCCAGACCGAACTGCTTGTCGTGGAACTGCAGGGAGTTGATGAGCGTGCCGGTGATGCGGGCGCCGGTCATGCCGAAGGGGTGGCCGACGGCGATGGCGCCGCCGTTGACGTTCAGCTTCTCCAGCGGGATGTCCAGCTCGCGGTAGGAGGGGATCACCTGGGCGGCGAACGCCTCGTTGATCTCGACCAGGTCGATGTCGTCGATGGTGAGGCCGGCGCGGCCGAGGGCCTGCTTGGACGCCTCCACCGGGCCGAGGCCCATGATCTCGGGGGACAGGCCCGAGACGCCGGTCGACACGATGCGGGCGAGCGGGGTCAGGCCCAGCTCGCGGGCCTTGGTGTCGCTCATGATGACGACCGCGGCGGCGCCGTCGTTCAGCGGGCAGCAGTTGCCGGCCGTGACCAGGCCGTCGGGGCGGAAGACCGGCTTGAGGCCGGCGACGCCCTCCATGGTGACGCCCGCGCGCGGGCCGTCGTCCTTGGCGACGACCGTGCCGTCGGGCAGCGTCACCGGGGTGATCTCGCGCTCCCAGAAGCCGTTCTTGATGGCTTCCTCGGCGAGGTTCTGCGAGCGGACGCCGAACTCGTCCATGTCCTGGCGGGTGACGCCCTTGAGGCGGGCCAGGTTCTCGGCGGTCTGGCCCATCGCGATGTACGGGTCGGGGACCAGGCCGTCCTCGCGCGGGTCGTGCCAGGTGGTGCCCTCCTGCTGGGCGACCTCGGCGGTGCGGGCCTCGGCCTCGGCGAAGAGGGGGTTGTGCGTGTCGGGGAGGCTGTCGGAGTTCCCCTTCGTGTAGCGGGAGACCATCTCGACGCCGGCCGAGATGAAGACGTCGCCCTCGCCGGCCTTGATGGCGTGCAGGGCCATGCGGGAGGTCTGCAGGGAGGACGAGCAGTACCGGGTGATGGTGCAGCCCGGGAGGTGGTCCATTCCCATCTGTACGGCCACGATGCGGCCGAGGTTGTTGCCCTGCTCGCCGCCGGGCAGGCCGCAGCCGAGCATCAGGTCCTCGATGTCCTTCGGGTCCAGCTCGGGGACCTTGGCGAGGGCGGCCTGGATGATCGTGGCGGTCAGGTCGTCGGGTCGCAGATCCTTGAGGGAGCCCTTGAAGGCGCGGCCGATGGGGGAGCGGGCGGTCGAGACGATCACGGCTTCGGGCATCACGGCTCCATTGGCATACGGGGGCGACGGACGGGGCTGCTTGGGAAGCTACCCGCACGTAGCTGCCGGGTCACGGGTGTCGCGGTGTGACCCTGGCCGCAATTTTCTAAGCGCTTGCTTTTCTGCTGCCCGGAGCGGCCTGTGTGGCCTCCGTCTCCGTCTCCGTCTCCGTCTCCGGCTCCTGCACCCGGCGCCTGCGCCTGCGCTTGAGCAGGGCCCACGGTCCGCGCGGCCCCGTCGGCATGGCCGCCGTGACCTCCGTACCGGCCTCGGACGCGGCCTCCGCCGCCGCCCGTGCGACCGGCAGGAAGCCCTCGCGGCGGGAGACGTCCGGGCGCTCCTCCTCCGGCCACACGCCGAGCGCCGCGCACACCGTGGGCAGGACCGCCATCGCCGCCGTCGCATATCCCTCGGCGGAGGGGTGGTAGTTGTCGGGGCCGAACAGCTCACGCGGGTTGGCCTCGAACTCGGGGCCCAGCAGGTCGCCCAGCGACACCGTGCGGCCGCCCTGCGCGACGGTGCCGATCGTCTGGGCGGCCGCCAGCTGGCGGGAGGAGCGGCGGGCGAGCCAGCGCAGCGGCTGCTGGACGCGCTCCACCGTGCCCAGGTCGGGGCACGTGCCGACCACCACCTCCGCGCCGGCCGTGCGCAGCCGCCGTACCGCCGCCGAGAGATGGCGCACCGAGCGGGTCGGCGGCATCCGGTGGGTGACGTCGTTCGCGCCGATCATGATCACGCAGATGTCCGGCACCAGGGTCGGGTTGGCCAGGACCAGGGCGACCTGGCGGTCCAGATCGTCGGAGGTGGCCCCCGGCAGGGCCACGTTGTGCAGGACCACCGGGCGCTCCGCCACCGCCGACAGGCCCGAGGCGAGCAGGGCGCCCGGGGTCTGGCCCGCCCGGTGGACGCCCTGTCCCGCGGCCGTGGAGTCACCGAGCATCGTCAGGCGCAGGGGAGGTTCGTCGGGGACGGTGTACGTGGTGCCGTACAGGCCGTCCGCGACCGGGACCCGGCCGCTGGTGCCGTTGCCCACATGGCGCCTGGCCATGTGGACCTCCGCCAGCACCAGACCGACCGCGGCCGCGCCCGCAAGGCCGATGCCGCCACCGCCGTATGCCGCTCCGGCCGCGATCCGCCGGGCCACCCGCGCCCTCGACATGCTCGTCATAGGCCGCCGCCACCTCCTCGTTGCCGTACAACCACTCCTTGCCCCGTACAGACGGTCGGCCAATCTCAACAGGGAGTGAACGACCGTTGCGGGCCGTAGGCTGGCGGAACCATCACGGCCACTTCTTTTGCAAGCATCCGGAGACAACGGTGCAATTCCACGACTCGATGATCAGCCTCGTCGGCAACACCCCGCTGGTGCGGCTCAACAGCGTGACCAAGGGCATCAGGGCCACCGTCCTGGCCAAGGTCGAGTACTTCAACCCGGGCGGCTCGGTCAAGGACCGCATCGCCCTGCGCATGATCGAGGCGGCCGAGCAGAGCGGCGAGCTGAAGCCGGGCGGCACCATCGTCGAGCCGACCAGCGGCAACACCGGCGTCGGGCTCGCCATCGTGGCGCAGCAGAAGGGGTACAAGTGCATCTTCGTGTGCCCCGACAAGGTGAGCACCGACAAGATCAACGTGCTGCGGGCGTACGGCGCCGAGGTGGTCGTCTGCCCGACCGCCGTGGACCCCGAGCACCCGGACTCGTACTACAACGTCTCCGACCGCCTGGTGCGCGAGACGCCCGGCGCCTGGAAGCCCGACCAGTACTCCAACCCCAACAACCCGCTCTCCCACTACCACTCCACGGGCCCCGAGCTGTGGGAGCAGACGGAAGGGAAGATCACCCACTTCGTGGCGGGCGTGGGGACCGGCGGGACCATCTCCGGCACCGGCCGCTATCTGAAGGACATCAGCGACGGCAAGGTCAAGGTCGTCGGCGCCGACCCCGAGGGCTCCGTGTACTCCGGCGGGTCCGGGCGGCCGTATCTCGTCGAGGGCGTCGGTGAGGACTTCTGGCCGACCGCCTACGACCGCACCGTCGCCGACGAGATCGTCCCGGTGTCCGACAAGGACTCCTTCCAGATGACCCGGCGCCTGGCCAAGGAGGAGGGGCTGCTCGTCGGCGGCTCCTGCGGGATGGCGGTCGTCGCGGCCCTGGAGGTCGCCTCCCGGCTCGGCGAGGACGACGTCGTGGTCGTGCTGCTGCCCGACAGCGGGCGCGGCTACCTCAGCAAGATCTTCAACGACGAGTGGATGGCCGACTACGGCTTCCTGGAGGACTCGGGGCCGAGCGCGCGCGTCGGCGACGTCCTCGACGACAAGGAGCACGGCGCCATCCCGTCGCTCGTCCACATGCACCCGGACGAGACCGTCGGCGAGGCCATCGAGGTGCTGCGCGAGTACGGCGTCTCGCAGATGCCGATCGTGAAGCCCGGCGCCGGCCACCCGGACGTCATGGCCGCCGAGGTCGTGGGCTCGGTGGTGGAACGGGAGCTGCTCGACGCCCTGTTCGCCAAGCGTGCCTCCCTGGAGGACCCGCTGGAGAAGCACATGTCCGCCCCGCTGCCGCAGGTCGGCTCCGGCGAGCCGGTCGCCGACCTGATGTCCGTGCTCGGCCGCGCGGACGCGGCGATCGTCCTCGTCGAGGGCAAGCCGACCGGCGTGATCGGCCGCCAGGACCTGCTGGCCTTCCTGGCCAAGGGGAAGTAGCGTCCGCGGACTTCGCGGAAGTGGTACGCGCGTGTCACGTCCGCGCAGCACTCGCTTAACAAGGGTCCGGCAGATTGGAGTCGTCGGCAGGGCGGTGGGGCAGGCTCCCCGCCCGGGCCGGCGCCGAACGTCCAAGGACCTCCGGAGCGGCTCCCGGACCTCCATGGACGCCCGGACGCGCACACCGGCCCTGCCGGTCAGCGTCCCTCGCGGGGACCGCCGTCGTCCCGCCCCCCGTACGCGGGGGTGCGGCGGTCCCCGCGCACATGTATCTCAGGTCCGTCGGCTCACGCCTGACGGCTCATTCCTCCCAGCGGTCCCCGTCCTTGGCCCGCTTGTCGCGGTGGCCGAACAGGCCGGGGTTGGTGCGCACCGCCTGGACGAGGTTCACTCCGACGATGCCCGCCCAGCTGGCGAACAGGCCCGGCAGATCGCCGAGCGAGCCGCCGATCGCGGAGAGCGGGATCGCGAGGACCAGGGAGACCAGGCCGAAGCCGAACCGCTCACCCCAGGAGTCCGTCGACCGGGGCGCCCGGGAGCCCCGGGCCACCACCATCTGCTGCTCCGCCAGCTGCCGCCGCACCCGGCGCTCGACCGCGCCGTCGATGCGCTGGTCGACCTTCTCCAGGAACGAGTCGACCAGTGCGGACTCGTACTCCTCGCCGAGTTCCCTGCGCGCCTGCAGGGTGGCGTTCAGTTCCTTCTTGAGCTCGGCGTCCCGCGCGTCCATACCGGTCTCCCATCCCGTCATGGAACACCACGGTAAGGAGCCGTGCGCGGGCCCGCACTGGGGTTAGCCCCCCTGTTGGGGGCGGGGGTGGCCCGCCGTCCGGGACACCCCGCGCGGGTCACTTCGCCAGGCCGTGCCGCTTCGCGTAGTCGTCGGCCACCTCCTCGGGGTCCTTCTTGTCCTTGTCGACCAGCCGGTTGAGCTCGGTGAGCTGGGCGGTGGTCAGGACGTTGCCGAGGCGGGCGAGCGCCTTGCGGACCGTGTCGTCGGCCTTGCGGTCGGCGACGAGCGGGACGATGTGCTGACTGGGGATGAGGTTCGCGGGGTCGGCGAGGACCACCCAGTCGTTGGCCTCGATGTCGGTGTCGGTGGTGAAGAGGTTCGCCACGTCCACGTCGCCCTTCTTCAGGGCGCCCTTGACCAGCGGGCCGTCGGAGTCGAGCGACTTGAACTCCTTGAACTCCACGCCGTAGACGTCCTTCAGGCCGACCGCGCCCACCCGGCGCTTCTTCACCTCGGGGGCCGCGCCGAGGACCAGCCTGCCGTTCTGTTTCTTCAGGTCGGCGAGCGAGGTCAGGCCGTACTTCTTCGCCGTCTCGCGGGTGACCACGAAGGCGTCGGAGTCCTCGGCCGCGCCGTAGGGGAGGATCTGCAGGCCCTTGGGCAGGGCCAGGGTGAGGGCGTTCTGCATGGCGCCCTCCTCCGCGGCGGTGGCCTTCGGGTCGAGGTAGTTGAGCAGGGCGCCCTGGTACTCGGGCAGCAGGTCGATGTCGCCGCTCCTGAGGGCGGGGATCACGATCTCGCGGGTGCCGAGGTTGGGGCGGACGGTGACCTTCACGCCGGCCTGCTTCAGCACGGCGGCGTAGAGGTAGCCCAGTACCTGGTTCTCGGTGAAGTTGGCGGTGCCGATGGTGACCCCGCCCTTGCTGGAGCCGCCGCCACCGGAGGCGGAGCCCGAGCCGTCGAGGGAGGTGACGCCGCTCGCGCAGGCGGAGAGGGCGGGGACGGAGGCGGCCGCGAACAGGCCGCCGAGGAGGGTGCGTCGGTTCATGGTCTTCTGGGTCCCTAGGCGGTGCGGTGTCGGAAGAGGAGGCGCTGGAGGCCGGAGAGCAGCAGGTCCAGGGCGATGGCGACCACGGCGACCAGCACCGCGCCGCCGAGCACCTGCACCAGGTCGCGCTGGGCGAGCCCGTCGAAGACGTAGCGGCCCAGGCCCCCGAAGGAGACGTACGCGGCGATCGTGGCGGTCGCGACGACCTGGATGAGCGCGAGGCGCAGGCCGGTCATGATCAGCGGGAGCGCGAGCGGCAGTTCGACCTGGAACAGGACCTGGTGGCCGCGCATGCCCTGGCCGCGCGCCGCGTCCCGTACGTCCGGGTCGACGGCCGTCATCCCGGCGTAGGTGTTGGTGACGATCGCCGGGACGGCGAGGGCGACCAGGGCCACGTAGACCGGCAGCATCGACAGGCCGCCGGCCAGGAAGACCAGGACGACCAGGCCGACGGTGGGCAGGGCGCGGCCGAAGGACGAGAGGTTGATGGCGACGAAGGCGCCCTTGCCGGTGTGGCCGATGAGCAGGCCGATCGGGAGGCCGATGGCGGCCGCGATCAGGGTCGCGAGGAGCGAGTACTGCAGGTGCTCGGCGAGGCGGTGGGCGATGCCGTCGGAGCCGGACCAACTGGCGCCGCTGGTCAGCCAGTCGGCGAGGTTCTTGAAGAGCTCGTACATCTCAGGTACGCCTCCTGCGCCAGGGGGTCAGCACGTACTGCAGGGCAACAAGCAGCGCGTCCGCCACGACCGCGAGCAGGATCGTGAGGACCACGCCGACGATCACGGGGGTGGGGAAGTTGCGCTGGAAGCCGTCGGTGAACAGCTGGCCGAGGCCGCCGTCGCCGATGTAGGTCGCGACCGAGACCAGCGAGATCGACATGACCGTGGCGATCCGGACGCCGGCCATGATCACGGGGAGCGCGAGCGGGAACTCGACGGTCAGCAGCGTGCGCAGGGGGCGCGTGCCCATGGCCTTGGCCGCCTCCTTGGTCTTCGCGGGGACCGAGTCCAGGCCCTCGACCGTGTTCCGCAGCAGCACGACCAGGGTGTAGATGGTCAGGCCGATGACCGTGGTGGTGCGGGTCAGACCGCTGACCGGGAGCAGCAGCACGAAGATCGCGATCGACGGGATCGTGAACAGGACGTTGGAGATGCCGAGCAGCAGGCCGCGCAGCGGGCGGATGCGGTGGGCGATCACCGCGAGCGGGAGCGAGATCAGGACGCCGAAGAAGACGGCGCTGAGGGCGGCCTGGAGGTGGGAGACCGTGAGGCTGGTGAGCTCGTCGGTGTGGTCGCCTATCCACGACCAGTCGACGCTCATGCCGCCACCCGCGCCTGCGTGTGCGCCCGGCCCGCGTGCTCGTGGATGTCGTCGCGGGAGGAGACGCCGGTGAGGACGCCGTCCGCGTCGACGCGGACGATCAGGCCGGTGGGGGAGGCGACCGACTCGTCGAGGGCGGCGAGGAGGGAGTCGGTGTCCTTCAGCGGGCGCAGGGGGATCTCGGTCTCCTTCGACGCCCAGTGCAGGGGGCGGTTCGCCTCGTCGAGGACGAGGGTCCAGACGCCGCCCTCGGGGGCCGGGCCGCGCGGCACGTCCGCGAGGGTCTTCAGCGACAGCAGCTTCAGGCCGCGTTCGGCGCCGAGGAAGTCGGCCACGAAGTCGTCGGCGGGCCGGGCGAGGAGCTCGGCGGGCGAGGCGCACTGCACCAGATGGCCGCCGGTGCGGAAGACCGCGATCTGGTCGCCGAGCCGCACCGCCTCGTCGATGTCGTGCGTGACGAAGACGATGGTCTTGCTCAACTCCTGCTGCAGGCGCAGCAGTTCGTCCTGGAGCTGGGCGCGCACGACCGGGTCGACGGCGCCGAAGGGCTCGTCCATGAGCAGCACCGGCGGGTCGGCGGCCAGGGCGCGGGCCACGCCCACGCGCTGCTGCTGGCCGCCGGAGAGCTGGTGCGGGTAGCGCCGGCCGGCGTCTGCGGTCAGGCCCACCGTCTCCAGCAGTTCGGCGGCCCTGGCACGGGCCTTCTTCCGGTTCCAGCCGAGCAGCAACGGGACGGTGGCGATGTTGTCCAGGACGGTGCGGTGCGGGAACAGGCCCGCCTGCTGGATGACGTAGCCGATGGAGCGGCGCAGTTCGGCGGCGTCCTGCCGGGTCACGTCCCGGCCGCCGACCCGGATGGTGCCGGAGGTCGGTTCGACCATCCGGTTGATCATCCGCAGGGTGGTCGTCTTGCCGCAACCGGAGGTCCCGACGAGGACGGTCACGCCCCCTTCGGGCATCTCCAGGGTGAGATCGTGAACTGCTGTCGTGCCGTTGGGGAAGCGTTTGTGGACCGCGTCGAACTGGATCATGAGTTGTCCCTTGCCCGGCTGTATAACGTCATGCAGAGTTCTTGGTATCTGAATAGGTTGTCAACGTCTCGGCGGTAATCCGTGGGAATTGATGACCGGTAGGCAAGATCGGATGTCCGGAATGATTGGGGTTTGAGCTGTATGTCGTCTCGGATCGTGGACACTCCGGATGTCGCGTCGGCGGGGCACACCGGCCTGGTGGTCCTCGACGGGATCGGGCTCGGCGTCGTCGACGTGGTGCGGCTGGCCGAGGGCACCGCCCGGCCGGTCCCCGGCACCGACGCGATGAAGCGGGTGACGGAGTCCTGGGACGCCGCCCGGCAGATCGCCGCGACCGGGCGCGTCTACGGCCGCTCCACCGGTGTCGGCGCCAACCGGAACGAGGACGTGCCCACCGAAGCCGCCGCCGAGCACGGGCTCAGGCTGCTGCGCAGCCACGCCGGCGCGATCGGCGAGGAGCTGCCCGCGCGGGAGGTCCGGGCGATGCTCGCCGTCCGCGCCAACCAGCTCCTCGCGGGAGGGGCGGGCCTTCGGCCGACCGTCATCACCGCGCTGTGCGAGGCGCTGGAGAGCGGCGCCCACCCGGTCGTGAACGAGTTCGGCTCCGTCGGCACCGGCGACATCGCCGCCCTCGCGCAGGCCGGGCTCGCCCTCGCCGGCGAGCACCCCTGGCGGGGGCCCGGCGCGCCCAAGGCGCAGCAGCTCGACAACAACGACGCGCTGGCCTTCATCAGCAGCAACGCCCTCACCCTCGGCCAGGCCGCGCTGGCCCTCGACGAACTGCGCGCACTCGTGCAGGCCACCCAGGTGGTCGCCGCGCTCTCCCTGCTGGCCGTCGACGGCTCGCACGAGGCCTACGCCGCCCCCGTGCACGCCGCCCGCCCGCACCGCGGCTCCAGCGAGGTGGCCCGCCGGATGCGCGCCCTGATCGGCGCGGCCGACCGGCCCACCCCGCCGCTCGGCCGGATTCAGGACCCGTACGGCTTCCGCTGCGTGCCCCAGATACACGGCCCGGCGCTGGACGCTGCGGACGCCCTGGAGGAGGTGCTGCGCATCGAGATCAACGCGGCCGCCGAGAACCCGCTGATCTCCGCCGAGGACATGGCGGCCTACCACCACGGCGGCTTCTACCAAGCCCAACTCGCCCTCGCCCTGGACCACTTCAGGCTCGCCCTGACCCAGGTCGCCCGGCTGTCGACCTCCCGGCTGTCCACACTCAACGAGCCCGGCTTCACCCGGCTGCGGCCCTTCCTCGCCAACGAGGAGGCCGCCGCCTCCGGCGTGATGATCCTCGAGTACGCCGCCGGGGCCGCCCTCGGCGATCTGCGGGCCTTCTCCGCTCCCGCCTCCCTCGGTCACGCTGTACTCTCCCGGGGCGTCGAGGAACAGGCCAGCTTCGCCTCGCTCGCCGCACGCCAGACGCTGCGCGCCTGTCGCGCGTACCGTCTCGTCGTCGGCTGCGAACTCGTCGCCGCCGTACGGGCGTTGCGCCAGCGCGGCCTGCGTCCCGAGCCGGACCTGCCGGTGGGCCACGCACTGGAGCTCGCCGAGTCGGCCCTGTCCGAGGACCAGACCGACCGCCCGCTCACCGAGGACGTGACGGCAGCGGCCGCGATGCTGGACCGGTTCACGGACATCTGGAGGGGGAGTGGGGCATGAGCGGGCGGTGCGTTGTGGAGGATCGGGGGGCCTGGGGTGGGTGGCGAGTCGTGAGCGGGCGGCGGGCCTTGGACGGGCGGCGGGTCGCGAGCGGCCAGGGGGCCACGAGCGGGCGACGGAGCATGGGCGGGGGCGAGTCATGAGCGGTCAGCGGACCTTGGGCGGTCGGCGAGCCGTGGGTGGTCATGGGGCTGCGAGCGGGCGACGGTGCATGGGCGGTCGGCGGGGTGCGGGCGGTCAGCGGGGCGTGGGTGGTAAGCGGGGCGTGGGTGGTCAGCGGGGCGTGGGTGGTCAGGGGAGCACGAGCGGGCGATGGAGTATGGGCGGGCGGCGAGTTATGAGTGGGAAGAGGGCGTGAGCGTGGTGGACAGTCCTGCGGGGCGCCTGCAGGCGCTCTTCGAGGGGCATCGGCTGACGCCGACCCAGCGGCGGATCGCGCACAGCATGGTGCGCCGGGCCGCCGACGTGCCGTTCCTGTCCAGCGTGGAACTGGCCGAGCTGGCCGGGGTGAGCCAGCCGTCCGTGACCCGCTTCGCGGTCGCCCTCGGCTTCGACGGCTACCCGGCGCTGCGCCGGCATCTGCGCGAGGTCGCGCCCGCCGAACAGACGGCCGAGACGGGCTCGTACAACGAGTACCAGCAGGCCGTCGAGGCCGAGATCGAGAACCTGCGGCACCTCGCGGAGCTGCTGGCCGACCCGCGCGCGGTGCAGAAGGCGGGCCGCCTGCTCGCGGCCTCCCGCCCCCTGCCCGTCCTGGGCCTGCGCGCCGCCGCCTCCCAGGCCTACGGCTTCTCGTACTTCGCCGCCAAGGTCCACCCGGACGTCCGGCTGCTCGACGAGGGCGGCACGATGATCCAGGACCGTATCGAGGCCGCCGTACGCGCCGGCGCGAGCGCCCTGCTCTGCTTCGCGCTGCCCCGGCACCCCCGCGAGGTCGTGGACACCCTCGCCTTCGCCAAGCGGGCCGGGCTGACGGTCGTGACCGTCGCCGACTCCGCCTTCGCGCCGGTCGCCAAGGTCTCCGACCTGCTGCTGCCCGCCGCCGTCGGCACGGGTCTCGCCTTCGACACGGCGTGTGCGCCGATGCTGCTGGGCCGGGTCCTGCTGGAGGCGATGTGCGACGACCTGCCGGAGGCGCAGGCCCGGCTGGAGGAGTTCGACGCGCGGGCGGCGGCGCGGGGGTTGTTCGTGGAGTGACGCGCGGCTTGGCGTGCTCTCAGACTGGTCTCACGTTCCCTCGCTAGCGTGCGTCTCACACATGCCGCACAGACGTGAGACGGGAGGCCGAAAGGTGGCACGCGGAGTTCGTGAGGCGCGCGGAGGGCGGGGTCTGGCCCGGGTGGCCGTCGTCGTACGGGCCGGAGCGGCGCCGCTGTGGTGGGCCGGTGTGTTCGCCGCGGGCGTCGGGGTGCTGGTGCCGGGGATCACCGGCCGCCGGATCGGGGTGCTCGCCGGAGCCGCGCTGTTCATCGTCGCGGCGGCCGTGGTGTCGTACGCACGCCGCAGGCGCTACACCGCTCTGGCCCGCTCGGCCGCCCGCGCGGGCAAGCACGACGTGCTCCAGGACCGTGCGGTGAGCGTGCGCAACTGGCGCCGCGGACACCGCTGGTGGCTGCTGCTCGCCTTCGTGGCGGCGCTCGCGAGCGCGTTCGCCGTGCCCGCGGCGGGAGGCATGCTGCTGGCCGGCTGCGGCACCGGGCTGCGGCTGAAGGCCGCCTGGCTCGGGCGGCGCGAACGGGCCGAGGACGGACTGCTGTGGGTGCGGGTCGACTGGCTCGCCGCGAACGGCGGCCGCCCGGTCGGCAAGGCGGTCAAGGCGTACCGCAGCACGGGCATCGCGGCGGGCGACGCGGCCCCGGGCGGGGCGCGCCGCCGCACCGCGGCACTCGTCTGACCTCAACCTCAGACCTGAGACCTCAGGCCCCAGATCTCAGGCCCCAGATCTCAGACCTCAAAACCTCAGACCTCAGACCTCCAGATCCGCCTCGATCCCCCTCAGCTGGTGGCGGGCCATCGCGAGATTGGACCTCTTGGCGTCCAGCACCAGGTACAGGAACAGGCCGTTGCCCCCGCGGCCGCTGATCAGGCGGATCAGGTGGTACTGGTCGGACAGGGTGATCAGGATGTCCTCGATCTGGCCCTTGAGCCCGAGGTGTTCCATGGTGCGCATCTTGGCGCGGACGACGTCGGTGTTGCCGGCGGCGGCGACGTTCAGGTCGAAGCTCTTGCTGCCGCCCAGCGGGCCCAGCGCCATCCCGCTGGTGTAGTCGACGAGCGCGACGCCGGTGGCGCCCTCGATGGAGGCGAGCGCCTCTTTCAGTGCGGTTTCGGTATTGGCCATGTCGTTTCTCGGTCCTTTCAGCTTTCCGTGGTGGTGCGCGCGTCGGTGGTGCTGGTTCGGGTGGCGCGCGGTGTTCTGGTCCGTGCGGCGGCGGCCTTGGCGGCCGGCCTGGCGTGGCGTGCGGGCTTGCGGACGTCGCCGAGTTCGCCGAGTTCGCCGATGCGGGCGGCCGCCCGCCGGCCCTCCAGCAGGAGCCGCCCGGTGTTCACGCGGTCCTGGGCGAGCAGAGTCAGTACGGCGCCGTCGCCCGCCGCGTAGGTCGCGACGAAGCCGTGCAGGCCCCGCACGAGCAGTTCGCGGAACTCGCCCTGCCCCGTCGCGTCCGCCAGCTTCACGGCCGCCCCGTGCGCGGATTCGATGAGCGCGGCGACGGCGTCGCCGTCGACGCCGGGGGTGTCCTGGGCGAGGACGCGGCCGTCGACGCCGGTCGCGAGGGCGCCCGTGAGCTGGGGGACGCGAGCCCTCAGCCGCCGCAACTCGTCGAGCACGTGGGGGTCGGCAGGCATCCGGTGTCTCCTCTCAAAGGGCCTCCAGCGCATCCCTGAGCCTTCGCAGCAACGTGATGTGGGGGTCGGGCACCGGTGGTGCGAGAACCACCGGCGGTTCTCGCACCACCGGCGGTGGCGGCTCACCGCGGGCCCGGACGAGCCCCGCCGCCGTCAGCCGGCGCACGTCCACCAGGGTGTGGAAGGCAGGTCGGCCCAGTTCGCGGGCGATGTCCGGTGCCGTACGGGCGCCGTCCACCCGGTCCAGCACGGCCCGCCGGCGCCGGGTGAGGGCGGGGGCCGCGACGGGATGCGCGCGGGCCAGGGGCGCCGTGTCCGCCCGGGCCTCGGGCCAGATGCGCCGGAGGAGGTCGCGGCGGCGCAGCGTCTCGCGCTCCAGGGCGGCCACCGGCACGGCGTGCAGCGGGCCGAACCGGTGGGCGGTGCCGTAACGGAACCGGCCCGGCGTGCTGCTGGGAGCCAGCGCGAAGTACGCGGCGTCGTACAGCGCCGTCAGATGGCACACCTCCAGCGCGCCCGGCGCGACCAGACCGCCCTCGACCAGTCGGCAGCCGATGCCGTGGCCGTCCTCCGCGTCCGCCAGCGCCCGCTGCCACTCCTCGGACGAGAGCGTGCCGCGGGCCGTGAGCAGGGTGCCCAGGCCGGGCGCGCTCGGGCTCTCGGCGTGCACGACCAGACCGTCGTGGAGATGCAGCGTGCCGTGCTCGCGCAGCAGCACTCCGGTGGCGTGCTCGGCGGCGAGCCGGGTCAGCATCGGCGAGACGCCGCTCCACGCCCGTGACGCGGCCGCTGCCTTGTCCCGCACGGGCAGGCGCGGATGGTCGGTCGTGCGCACGGTGGTCATGCCGGCACCAGCCGTTCGGCCATCTCGCCCAGCCGGATGCGGGCGAGCGCCAGATTGCCCTCCGCGCGGGCCAGCCACAGGTGCAGGAACACACTGCCGTCGAACGACGCCCCGACGAAGCGCAGTACGTGATAGCTGTCGCGGTTGCTGATGATCAGGTCCTCGACCGGCGGGCCGGCGTCGGCGGGGGCACCGGCCCCGGCGGCACCGGCGCCTGCGTCGTCGTCCGGCGCGAACGCGTGCTGCTCGGCGGCGAGCCGGGCGATCTCGGCCGCCTCCACCGCGGCCGTCTCCTGGTCGCCGCCCGGGGAGTCCCCGACGGTGCCCAGGGCCAGCCCGCTCGTCCAGTCGATCAGTGCCGCCCCCCCTGGCACCTGGCAGCCGCATGGCCTCCAGCAGACACTCGTCGATTCCGGGCACCGTGCTTCCCCTCCCGCATGGGGTTCGGCTGAGTGACGCCGAAACTACGCAACGTGTGCACGAGGGGTGAGGGATCTGGCATTTTCCGGTGGAACATGCGCCGGGCGACTAGGGTGGGTCAACTTGCCTTGATTTCTGCTTAGTTGACCATCGAGTCGGCCGGGCCGTGTCAACGGCGGTCGGGAGCCCGGAGGGTGGTGAGCGAGTCCGCGTGTGCCCCTCCGGATTCGGCCACGATCTCGTCGATGCTCTGCGGCTCGCGCACCGTCGCGAAGGCGACCCCTCCGCTCCCGTCCGGGGCGAAGCCGTAGATCCCGGGCCGGGCAAGGGAGTTGTAGGCGTAGTGGTGCGCGAAGTAGTACGCCCCCGTGTCCAGCGCCGCCGCGTAGTCCCCCTGCTCCAGCAGGGGCAGTGTGCGGCCCTCGGCCAGCAGGTCGCCCGCGAAGCAGGCGGGTCCGGCGACGTCCTGTACGACCCCGGGCCCCTCCTTGGGCCGGCCCTTGCCGTCGTAGGCGGCGATCCGCAGCGGCCAGGACGCCGGCGCGTACACCGTCCGCGTCGCCACCTGCACACCCGCGTGCGTGACCGCGACCGGCCGCCCGCCCGCGCTCTTGGCGTACTCCACCCGGGCCACCACCGTCCCGTGCTTGGCCAGCAGGGAGCGCCCGAACTCCGTGACCAGCCCGTACCGCCCGGAGAACAGGCCCGGCACCGCCTCGCCCAGCAGTCGCGCGTACTGCGCGTAGGTCGGTGTCGTCTCGTCCGAGCCGAAGTTCACCGGCAGGCCGCCGCCGATGTCGAGCGTGTCGATCTGCGGGCGCCCGAGCCGCCGGTTGATCTCCTCGGCCAGCGCGTACGTCTCGGCCACCCCCTGCGCCATCAGCGACAGCGGAATGCCCTGGGAGCCGGTGTGCGCATGCAGCCGCGTCAGCCACGGGCGGTCCGCGTACGCCCGTACGACCCACTCCCGCGCCCCCTCGTCGCGCAGCGCCACCCCGAACTTCGAGGTCGCCGTCGCGGTCGACAGGGCCTCGATGGAACCGCCGCCCACCTGCGGATTCACCCGGATCCCGATGGGGGAGCGGCTGGTGGCCGACCGCATCAGGCCGTCGATGCGGTCCAGCTCCTGCGGGTTGTCCGCGTTGACGGCGATACCGAGGGCCAGCGCGTCGCGCAGCTCGGCCGGGGTCTTCGCGGGCGAGTCGAGCACCGTACGGGCCGGCGGTATCCCGGCCGCGCGCGCCAGCGCCAGCTCGCCCGGGCTCGCCACCTCGGCGCCGATGCCCTCGCGGTACAGCAGCCGCAGCACCGGCACCAGCGGTGTCGCCTTCACCGCGAAGGCGTGCAGCACCGGTGTGCCGGGTGCCACCACGGCGTCGAACGCCGCGCGCAGTTCTGTGGCCGCCTCCCGGATGCCGGTGATGTCGAGCAGCCCCACGATGGGGGTGCCGGGTCCCAGCAGCCCCTGGTCCACGGCGGCCCGCACCGCCTCGTCGCGCCGGTCCGCCCGGTCGTGGCCGCTCATCCGCCTGCCCATGCCGCTCTCCACCGCGTCCCCCGTGATCTCGTGGCCGGCGCCGAAGTCACCCTCCGGTGCGGGCGGCCGACCTGTTCCGTGCTTCCAGCCAAACATCCGCAGCTCGCCCGCGCTGGCTCACGGATGTATTGACTAGGTCTATTCAGGAAGCGAAGATGTGAATAACGGCAGCAACAATCCGCTAGGAGGCAGACCATGTCAGGACCCCGCCCCGTACGAGCGCCGCGCGGTACGGAACTGAGCGCCCTGGGATGGCAGCAGGAAGCCGCCCTGCGGATGCTGCAGAACAACCTCGACCCCGAGGTCGCCGAACACCCCGACAAGCTCGTCGTCTACGGCGGCACGGGCAAGGCGGCCCGCGACTGGCGCTCCTTCGACGCGATGGTGCGCACGCTGCGCACCCTGAAGCAGGACGAGACGATGCTCGTCCAGTCCGGCCGCCCCGTCGGCGTCATGCAGACCCACGAGTGGGCCCCGCGCGTCCTGATCGCCAACTCCAACCTCGTCGGCGAGTGGGCCAACTGGGAGGAGTTCCGCCGCCTGGAGGCCCTCGGCCTGACCATGTACGGCCAGATGACGGCCGGTTCCTGGATCTACATCGGCACCCAGGGCATCCTCCAGGGCACCTACGAGACCTTCGCCGCCGTCGCCGCGAAGAAGTTCAACGGCACGCTCGCGGGCACCATCACCCTGACCGCCGGCCTCGGCGGCATGGGCGGCGCCCAGCCGCTCGCCGTCACCATGAACGACGGCGTCGCGATCTGCATCGACTGCGACCCCCGCGCCATCGAGCGCCGTATCGAGCACCGCTACCTGGACGTGAAGGCCGACAGCCTGGAGCACGCCCTCCAGCTCGCGGTCGAGGCCCGCGACGCCCGCCGCCCGCTCTCCATCGGCCTGCTGGGCAACGCCGCCGAGCTGCTGCCGCGCATGCTCGCCGAGGGCGCCCCCATCGACATCGTCACCGACCAGACCTCCGCCCACGACCCGCTGGCGTATCTGCCGCTCGGCATGGACTTCGACGACATGGCGTCCGAGGCGGCCAAGGACCCGGCCGGCTTCACCACCCGCGCCCGTGAGTCCATGGCCCGGCACGTGGAGGCGATGGTCGGCTTCATGGACGCGGGCGCCGAGGTCTTCGACTACGGCAACTCGATCCGGGGCGAGGCCCAACTCGCCGGCTACGAGCGGGCGTTCGCCTTCCCCGGCTTCGTCCCCGCCTACATCCGGCCGCTGTTCTGCGAGGGCAAGGGCCCCTTCCGCTGGGCCGCGCTGTCCGGCGAGGCGTCCGACATCGCGAAGACCGACAAGGCGATCCTCGACCTGTTCCCCGAGAACGAGTCGCTGGCCCGCTGGATCCGGATGGCGGGCGAGCGGGTCCACTTCCAGGGCCTGCCCGCGCGCATCTGCTGGCTCGGGTACGGCGAGCGGGACCGGGCCGGGGAGCGCTTCAACGACATGGTGGCCTCGGGTGAGCTGGCGGCGCCGCTCGCCATCGGCCGCGACCACCTGGACTGCGGGTCCGTCGCGTCCCCGTACCGCGAGACCGAGGCCATGCTCGACGGGTCGGACGCGATCGCGGACTGGCCGCTGCTAAACGCGATGGTGAACGTCGCCTCCGGGGCGTCCTGGGTGTCCATCCACCACGGGGGTGGGGTGGGGATGGGGCGGTCCATCCACGCCGGGCAGGTGACGGTGGCGGACGGGACGGTGCTGGCCGGGGAGAAGGTGCGGCGGGTGTTGACCAATGACCCCGGGATGGGGGTGATCCGGCATGTGGATGCCGGGTACGACATCGCAGAGGCCGTTGCCGGGGAGCGGGATGTGCGGGTTCCCATGCGCGAGGGTGGGGACGCGTGAGCCTTCCTGGAGACGAGCGGGGCGGCGACCGTCCGGCGGGGGCTGGTGCTCCGTCGCCGGGTGCGGGTCCGGCTGTGCCCACCCGTTCCGCCCTGCGGAACGACTGCCCACAGCCTGGGCAGGGTGCCGGGGGGCGGGGTGACGGCCGACAGCCTGAGGCTGGTGCCGGGGGGCGGGCTGACTGCCCACAGCCTGAGCCGGGTGCCGGTGGGCGGGCTGACTGCCCACAGCCTGAGCCGGGTGCCGGTGGGCCGGCTGACTGCCCACAGCCGGAGTCGGCTGGGCAGCCTGGGACGGGTGGGCGGTCTGGGCGGGCTGACTGCCCACAGCCTGAGTCGGGTGGGCAGCCTGGGCTGGCTGGGCAGTCTGGGACGGGTGGGCAGTCTGGGTCGGCTGGCTGTCCGCAGGCTGGGGCGGGTGGGTCGTTTCACTCCATGTGGGGGGAGTTGCTGCCCATCGGGCGGAACGCCGGCTCCCGTGGATATCGGCGGTTCGCCTGGAGTGGGGCCGATGGTGAGTGTCGGGCCTGGTTCAAGGAGCAGGCCGAGGGGCGGGGGCTGGCGTACGAGGTCGACCGTAACGGGAATCAGTGGGCCTGGCTGGGGGACAAGGACGCCGGGGATGCCGTGGTCACCGGGTCGCATCTCGACTCCGTGCCCGACGGGGGTGCCTTCGACGGGCCGCTCGGGGTCGTGTCCTCCTTCGCCGCCCTGGATGAACTGCGCGGCAGGGGCGTGGAGTTCAGGAGGCCGCTCGCGCTCGTGAATTTCGGGGACGAGGAAGGTGCGCGGTTCGGGCTGGCGTGTGTCGGGTCGCGGCTCACCTCCGGGCAGCTGAGTATCGAGGACGCGCACAGGCTGACCGACGGCGACGGGATCAGCCTGCCGAGGGCCATGGAGGCCGCCGGATACGACCCCGACGCCATCGGCGCGGACCCCGAACGGCTCGCCCGCATCGGCGCCTTCGTCGAACTGCATGTCGAGCAGGGGCGGGCGCTGGACCTGTCCGGCGACCGGGTCGGCATCGCGAGCGCCATCTGGCCGCACGGGCGCTGGCGGTTCGACTTCCGGGGCGAGGCCAACCACGCCGGCACGACCCGTCTCGTCGACCGGCGCGACCCCATGCTGTCGTACGCCGAGACCGTGCTCGCCGCCCGGCGCGAGGCCGAACTCGCCGGAGCCGTCGCCACGTTCGGCAAGATCGCCGTCGAGCCGAACGGCGTCAACGCCATCCCCTCCCTGGTCCGCGGCTGGCTCGACTCCCGCGCCGCCGACCAGTCGAGCCTCGACCAGGTGGTCGGCGGCGTCGAGAAGGCGGCGCGCGAGTACGCCGCCGCGCACGGCGTCGACCTCGACGTCGTCCGTGAGTCCTTCACGCCCGTTGTCGAGTTCGACCACGCCCTGCGGGACGAACTGGCCCGCATCCTGGGCAAGGACACCGACCTCACCGTCCCCGTGCTCGGCACGGGTGCCGGACACGACGCCGGGATCCTCTCCGGGAGCATCCCGACCGCCATGCTGTTCGTGCGCAACCCCACCGGTGTCTCGCACTCCCCGGCCGAGTTCGCCGCCGAGGACGACTGCGTGGCCGGGGTGCTCGCACTCGCCGACGTACTGGAAGGGCTGGCCTGCAGGTGACGCACCCCCACACGCGGACGTACTGGCTGGAGCAGGCCTGGCTCGACACCCACGTCGAGCCGGGCGTGGTCCTGGAGGTCGCCGACGGCCGGATCGCGGCCCTCCGCACCGGCGTCCCCACTCCGCCTCCGGGTGCCGAGATCCTGCGCGGACTGACCCTCCCGGGGCTCGCGAACGCCCACTCGCACGCCTTCCACCGGGCCCTGCGCTCCACCGTCCAGGTCGGCTCCGGCACCTTCTGGACCTGGCGCGAGGTCATGTACTCGATCGCCGACAGGCTGACCCCCGAGACGTACCACGCGCTCGCCCGCGCGGTGTACGCCGAGATGGCCCTGGCGGGCGTCACCGCCGTAGGAGAGTTCCACTACGTCCACCACGCCCCCGGCGGCACCCCCTACGCCGACCCCAACGCGATGGGCGAGGCCCTGATCGCCGCCGCCGCCGAGGCCGGCATCCGCATCACCCTCCTCGACACCGTCTATCTCTCCTCCGGCCTCCGCAGCGAGCACAGCGGGGAGCCGCCCAACAGCCATCAACTGCGCTTCTCCGACGGCAGTGCCGAGGCCTGGGCCGAACGCTGTTCAGTTCTCAAGGAACAAGATCACGCGCGGATCGGAGCGGCGATCCACTCCGTACGAGCCGTGCCCGCGGGCCAGTTGGCGACCGTGGCGCGCTGGGCCGAGGAGCGGCGGGCCCCGCTGCATGTGCACCTGTCCGAGCAGACCGCGGAGAACGACGCGTGCCTGGCCGCACACGGCTGCACCCCGGCCCGGCTGCTCGCCGACCACGGCGTCCTCGGGCCGCGCACCACCGGCGTCCACAACACCCATCTGACGGACGACGACATCGCCCTGATCGGCGGGTCCGGGACCGGCACCTGCATGTGCCCGACGACCGAGCGGGACCTCGCGGACGGCATCGGACCGGCGGTCGCCCTGCAGAGGGCGGGCTCTCCGCTCTCCCTGGGCTCCGACAGCCACGCCGTGATCGACCTGCTCGAAGAGGCACGCGCCATGGAGCTCAACGAGCGCCTGCGCACCCGCACCCGCGGGCACTGGACCGCCGCGGCCCTGCTGCGCGCGGCGTCCGCCGACGGGCACGCGGCCCTCGGCTGGCAGGACGCGGGCGTCCTGGAACCGGGCGCGCTCGCCGACTTCACCACGATCGCGCTCGACTCGGTCAGAACGGCCGGACCTCTGCCGCGACTCGGTGCGGAGACAGCCGTATTCGCCGCCTCGGCGGCCGATGTGCGCCATACGGTCGTGGGAGGACGTCATGTCGTGCGGGACGGCGCCCACGCCCTCGTACCCGATGTGCCGGCCGCGCTGGCGGACGCCGTCGCAGCCCTGCGTGCCTGACACCCACAGCCATCCCCGAGGACGCCATGAGCAGCAGCACCGCCATCACCAACATCGCCACACTCGTCACCAACGACCCCTCCCTCGGCGACAACTCCCCTCTCGGACTGGTCCAGGACGCGGCCGTCGTCATCGACGGCGACCAGGTCGTCTGGGCCGGTGAATCAAGGAAAGCACCCGCCACTGACAACCGGGTCGACGCCGGTGGGCGGGCGGTCCTGCCGGGCTTCGTGGACTCGCACTCGCACCTGGTCTTCGCGGGGGACCGGACGCAGGAGTTCAACGCCCGGATGTCCGGGCGGGCCTACAGCGCGGGCGGCATCCGTACGACGGTCGCGGCGACCCGGGCGGCCACGGACGCCGAGCTGGAGGCGAACCTCACCCGTTATCTCGACGAGGCCCTGCGCCAGGGCACGACCACCTTCGAGACCAAGTCCGGCTACGGCCTGACCACCGAGGACGAGGCCCGCGCCCTGCGCATCGCCGCCGCGCACACCGACGAGGTCACCTATCTCGGCGCGCACATCGTGTCGCCCGACTTCGCCGACGACCCGGCCGCCTACGTCGCCCTGGTCACCGGCGAGATGCTCGACGCCTGTGCGCCGTACGCCCGTTGGATCGACGTGTTCTGCGAGAAGGGCGCCTTCGACGGCGACCAGGCCCGCGCGGTGCTCACCGCGGGCCGGGCCAAGGGACTGCACCCGCGCATCCACGCCAACCAGCTCTCCTACGGCCCCGGCGTCCAACTGGCCGTCGAACTCGACGCCGCCAGCGCCGACCACTGCACCCACCTCACCGACGCGGACGTGGACGCCCTCGCGGGCAGCCGTACGGTCGCGACGCTGCTGCCCGGTGCCGAGTTCTCCACCCGCGCCGAGTGGCCGGACGCCCGCCGCCTCCTGGACGCCGGCGCCACGGTCGCCCTGTCCACCGACTGCAACCCCGGCTCGTCCTTCACCTCGTCCGTCCCCTTCTGCATCGCGCTCGCGGTGCGGGAGATGGGGATGACGCCCGACGAGGCGGTCTGGTCGGCCACCGCGGGCGGGGCACGGGCCCTGCGCCGCGACGACATCGGCCGACTCGCCCCCGGCGCCCGCGCCGACCTACTACTCCTGAACGCCCCCAGCCACGTCCACCTCGCCTACCGCCCGGGCGTCCCACTGGTCACCGGCGTGTGGCGGCGGGGGGTGCGGGTGGTGTGACCCGGCCGGGCGGCGCGACCGGGAGCGGCTCGCGGTGTACGAGGACCGCGACCGGCACCGCCCACGCGCGGGCGCCGGGGCGTGCGGGATGTCGGGATGCTCCGGGAGGTGCGGCTGGTTCGACCAGGTCGCGCAGGGTGTCGACGGATGTGCCGGGGCGTTGCGCGAGGTCTGGCCGGGTCAGGCACGGGCCCGGAGGTGGTGCCGGGTCTGAGCGGGTCGAGTGCGGCGCGGGGGTGCTGTCGTGGCCGAGCGGGCCGAACACGGCGCGGAGAAGGCGTCGGGTCTGAGCGGGCCGAACAGGGGCGCAGAGGGGGCGTCATTCTGGAGCGCGCCAAGCACGGCGCGGATGCGGCGCCAGGTCTGAGTGGCCCGTGTACCTGCGCGGAGGGAGGGCGTCGGGTCTGAGCGGGTCGGGCACCTGCGCGGCGGGGGCGTCAGGTCTGAGCGCGCCGAGCTCGGCCCGGAGGTGGTGGAGCCGAGCAACTTGCGCGGAGGGAGAGCGCCAGGTCTGACTGGGCCGAGTACCTGCGCGGAGGGGGGCGTCAGGTCTGAGTGGGCCGAGTACCTGCGCGGAGGGGGGCGTCAGGTCTGAGTGGGCCGGGCACCTGGGTGGCGAGGGCCCCAGGTCTGAGCGCGCCGAGCTCGGCCCGGAGGTGGTGGAGCCGAGCAACCTGCGCGAAGGGAGAGCGCGAGGTCTTAGTGGGCCAGCACCTGCGCGAAGGGAGAGCGCCAGGTCTGAGTGGGCCAGCACCTGCGCGAAGAAGAGGGTGTCAGGTCTGAGCGGGTCGGGCACCTGCGTGGCGAGGGCCCCAGGTCTGAGCGCGCCGAGCTCGGCCCGGAGGTGGTGGAGCCGAGCAACTTGCGCGAAGAAAGAGCGCCAGGTCTGAGTGGGCCGAGTACCTGCGCGAAGAAGAGGGTGTCAGGTCTGAGCGGGTCGGGCACCTGCGTGGCGAGGGCCCCAGGTCTGAGCGCGCCAAGCTCGGCCCGGAGGTGGTGGAGCCGAGCAACCTGCGCGAAGGGAGAGCGCCAGGTCTGAGTGGGCCGAGTACCTGCGCGAAGAAGAGGGCGTCAGGTCTGAGCGGGTCGGGCACCTGCGTGGCGGGGGCGTCAGGTCTGAGTGAGCCGAGCAGGGGGCGTCGAAGAGGGCGGCCGGGCTGGTCAGTTCCGGCCTGCTTGCCAGCGTTGGGTGGGTGTCCCGTTCAGGGGGCGTAGGAAGGTTCCGTCGCCGTTGAAGGGGGTCAGGGCGGTTTCGATGGCGATGGCCGGGCGGATGACGCCGTCGGGGTCGACGGTGAAGCGCAGGTTCTCGCCGTGGTCGCCGTCGAGGGAGTCGCAGTCCCAGATGCCCACGCCGCGGTCGACGTCGCCGCGGCTGTCGAGGCAGAAGCCGGGGTCGGCGGACGAGCGCACCACGGAGTGTTCGGCGTCGACGCGCCAGCGCTGGGTGCGGGAGGAGGAACAGGGGGCCGTCACCACGTCGGTGCCGTTGTCCAGGTCGCCGTCGCGGATGTCCAGGCAGAAGCCGGTGCCGACGTTCACGACCTGGGCGGAGGTGCCGTTGGGGGCATGAGCGGGAGGCGCGGAGGGGCGCGGTGACTTCGAGGGCGGCCGGGAGGAGGAACTGCGCGTCGGGGAAGGGGACTTGACGGTACGCGAGGGCGAGGGGGACGGCGTGGGGGACACCGTGGGTGTGCTCGCGACCGGTGGGCGGCTCGTCGGTGTGCGGACCGCGCCCACCGCCTGCGACGACGACGAGGACGGTGAACCGCCCTGCGTGAGCAGGAAGATGAGCAGCGGAGTGAGCGCCACACCGGCGGCGAGCGAGACCAGCAGGAAGCGCCGGGAGGCCGGCCAGGCCGCCGCGTCCGCGCGGGCGGTCGGGCGCGGCGCGTCGCTCCTGACGTAGGCCGTGCCCGCCCACGGCAGCAGCCCCTCGGCCAGTGCGGTGCGCGGGGAGTCCCGCAGCGCCGACAGCTCGGCGTGGGCCGCCGTGCAGTGGGTGCAGTGCACCATGTGGGCGTGCAGATCGGGGCTGTTGCGCGGCGAGTCGGGCCGTACCGACTCCTCGATGAGCCGGCCGAAGTTGCCGCAGCTCGGGTCGTCCGAGGTGCTGAGACGGGTGCGCAGACAGGCCTGCGCCATGGCCGCCGCCGCGCGACCGGTCTCGTGGGCGACGTCCTCGCGGGTCAGGCCGAGCAGGACGGCCGTACGCTGTGCCGGTTCCCGCTCCACCACGCCGTACCAGACGAGGCCCTGCACACGGGAGGGCAGCGACTGGAAGGCGGCGAGCATGGGCGGTACGGGACCTCCCGGGCCGGCCGTGCTCAGGGCGAGCAGCAGAGCGGGGTCGAGGCCCGCGGACCGTTCGTCGGTCGCCCACTCCGCGGCCAACTGCCCGGTCAGCAGCAGGAGTTGCAGTCGTAGCGGCACAAGTGGCTCGGTGCCGCGCGCGGTCTGACGGGCCGCCAGGGTGATCGCCTGCGCGGCCAGCTGCCCGGCGGCGGACTCGCTCGCCGTGCACAGCCGGGCGTAGGCGAGGACCGCCGGCTGGTGGCGGGCGCGCAGTTCCTGCAGAGCCGCGTAGACGGTGGGGGTGCTGGTGCGCAGCAGTGCGGTCAGCCGCGCGTCGGACGCACCCTCGTGCGCCCCGCCCGCGGTCTCGACACCCGTGTCGGTCCCGTCGGCCCGAGCCATCTGCACGCCTCCTTGCACCTTGCCGCCCGCCGGGGCTGTGACCTACCGGCTGGTATGGGGGCCCATGGTGAAGGAAGGAAACCTCTGGGGAAAGGGTTTCTGCGGGTAACACGGCAAACGCCCCGCGGGCAGCCCCACTGACCCACAAACGCCGAGCGCGGCACACCCGACTCGGGTGCACCGCGCTCGGCGGAAGCGTCTGAGACTCACTCGGCAGAGGCGTCTCGAAAAGGCCCAGGGCCCATTGCCCGGAGGGCAGGTCACTCCTCGAGCGTCAGCCCCTTGCGCAACCGCAGCAACGTCCTGGACAGCAGCCGTGACACATGCATCTGCGAGATGCCGAGCTCGTCCCCTATTTCCGACTGGGTCAGACCGGCGACGAAGCGCAACGACAGGATCTTCCGGTCCCGCGGCGGGAGTTCGGCGATCAGCGGCTTGAGCGACTCGACGTACTCGATGCCCTCGAGCCCGTGGTCCTCGTAACCGATCCGGTCCGCGAGCGCGCCCTCGGCGTCGTCCTCCTCGGGCTGGGCGTCCAGGGAGGAGGCGGTGTACGCGTTCGACGCCGCCATGCCCTCGACGACCTCGTCCTTGGTCAGGCCGAGGCGCTCCGCGAGCTCCGCCACGGTCGGCGCGCGGTCCAGCTTCTGGGCCAGCTCGTCGCCGGCCTTGGCCAGGTCGAGCCGCAGCTCCTGCAGCCTGCGCGGGACGCGCACGGACCACGACGTGTCACGGAAGAAGCGCTTGATCTCCCCGACGATGGTTGGCATCGCGAACGTGGGGAACTCCACACCCCGGGCGAGCTCGAACCGGTCGATCGCCTTGATCAGGCCTATGGTGCCGACCTGGATGATGTCCTCCATCGGCTCGCTGCGCGAACGGAAGCGGGAGGCCGCGAACTTCACCAGTGCGAGGTTGAGTTCGACGAGGGTGTTACGGACGTACGAGTACTCGTGCGTGCCTTCCTCGAGGGACTCGAGCCGTTCGAAGAGGGTCTTGGAGAGCGCTCGGGCGTCTACCGGTCCCACTTCGTCGTACGGGGGGATCTCCGGGAGTCCTGCGAGCCCTGAAAGTCCTGCGAGCCCGGCAAGCGCGTCCGCGTCATTGCCCTCGATGGGATCCAGATGTTCCGGGGCGGAAGCCGACGTCGCCTCCTGGGTGTGCGATGCGTCGAGCCGGGGTGACATGATGTCCTCCATCGTTCTCGGCATATGGCTGCCGAAGCCAGTGCGTGCACTACGGTGTGCGGCGCCTCCAAAGCCGGCCGTGGTCGGTTACGTATCTCTACTAGCCCTACCCGCTTTCCTGCACCCGCCGCAAGTGCGTTCTGTGGGGATATGTCCGTTTGTGGGCGGTTGTTCGGGTGTCAGAGAGTGTGAGGAAGGCGTAGTGTTCGAGGGCGTGAGTCAGCAGCCACGACGTCGGGAGAAAGACGGCATGGACCGCGGGACGGTCGGTAGCGCACAGTCTGGCCGCCTACTGGTGGAGGTCAGGGAAGAAGGCGCCAGTGCGGTCGTGACGCCGGCGGGTGAGCTCGATCACCACACCGCCGATCTGTTGCGCGAGCCGCTGGAGGAGTGCCTCGCCAAGGGTTTCAGTCGGCTTGTCGTGGACTGCACACGGCTGGAGTTCTGCGACTCCACCGGGCTCAATGTGCTGCTCGGCGCGCGCCTCAAGGCGGAGGCCGAGGGGGGCGGGGTGCACCTCGCGGGCATGCAGCCCGTGGTGGCCCGTGTCTTCGAGATCACCGGGGCGGAAGCGGTCTTCACCGTCCATGACACGCTCGAGGCGGCCCTGGCCGACACGGCCGGCTGATCCGCCGCTCGTTCGAGCGGGTGTTCTGCCCTGGACCTCCCCGTGTGACCGGCACTTTTTGGGCGTCTGGCCCTCGGTGCGGAATAAGGGGGTGTTCTGCCCGTTCGGTCGGGCAGGAGACATCCTGAACAGGTCGGCGGCGCAGCGACGGATCCACCGTCGAGCTACGTAATGACTCTTGAATCGTGAACGGTGAATCGGTGAGGTGAAGCGCTGATGAGCACCACCCGGCCTTACTCGCCGGGCGACCGCGGCCCCGAGCCCAGCGGCGCTTCCGGGGTGCCCGAGGGGGATGCGGCCGCGTCGGCGGCTGCGCCGGCATCGCCCGCGTCGGCGTCGTCCGCGTCGGCGCCGCCCGGGGACGGGCAGATCCGCAGGCTGAGCTTCGAAGGCGCGAGCGGCGTCGTGCCGCTCGCTCGCGACTTCACCCGCCAGGCGCTGTACGCGTGGGGCTGGCTGCCCGCCGCCACGGCCGATCAGCGGGCCGCCGCCGAGGACGTTCTGCTGGTCGTCTCCGAGCTGGTCACCAACGCCTGTCTGCATGCGGAGGGCCCGGACGACCTGTGGATCTCCTGCGACAAGAAGGTGATCCGCATCGAGGTCTCCGACAAGGGAGCGGGCCAGCCGACTCCCCGGACCCCGCACCGCGCGAGCCGCCCCGGCGGCCACGGCATGTTCATAGTGCAGCGGCTCTGCCTGGACTGGGGGGTCGTGCGCTCGGCGGGGGTGCCGGGCAAGACCGTGTGGGCGGAGCTGGGCGCGCCCGCGTAAATCGCTTGGCGGGCCGGGCGCGGCTGCCTACTCTCTCCTGCAACGCGCTGAAGGAGACAAGTAGCCGGGGTCCACGCGGGCCGAGAGAGCTGCCGGAAGGTGTGAGGGCAGCCCCGCGTGCCGAGGCGAATCCACTCCCGAGTGCGGGGAGGAAATGCCCCGCCGGCCGGCCCCCGTCATCGGGCCAGAACGAGACCGTCCTACGGCCGTGTATCGCATACGCGCGATCGCCTGCGTACGACGGTGAAGGCGTGGTGGCACCGCGAGCACCCTCTCGCCCACGCCCCGAGGGAATCACCCCGGGGCGGCCCCTGCCGTCCCGGACGACAGGACGGAGCGAGCACCATGCTCGACGTCACCCTCATCCGAAACCACCCCGACCACGTCCACGACGCCCTCCGCAAACGCGGCCTCGACGTGGACATCCCCGCCTTCCTCACCCTGGACACCCAGCTCCGCGAGACCCGCACCACAGTGGAACGCCTACGCGCCGAACGCCGCCGCATCTCGACAGAGATCGCAGCACGACGCCGGATGGGCGGGGCCGCGGAGGCGGCGGATGATCTGCACGTAGCGGACTTGCAGACTCAGGCCAAAGCGCTGGCCCAGCGGCTGGCTCAGGCTGAGGTGGGGTTGAAGCGGGTGGAGGGGGTTTGGCGGGAGTTTCTTGATGGGCTGCCGAATCTGCCGGATGAGGATGTGGTCGCGGGGGGTAAGGAGAACAACCGGGTTCTGCGGACCGTGGGGGATCCGCCCGGCTTCGGCTTCGTGCCCAAGGATCATGTGCGGATCGCGGAGGACCTGCGGCTTGTGGACCACAGGCGGGGGGTCGCGCTGGCCGGCAGCGGTCATTGGGTCTACCGGGGAGAGGGTGCCGCCCTGGAGTGGGCGCTCCTCAACCACTTCCTCGACACGCACCGCAGGGCGGGCTACGAGTTCGTGCTGCCGCCGCATCTGCTGACGCGCGAGGCGGGGTACGCGGCGGGTCAGTTCCCGAAGTTCGCCGACGAGGTGTTCCAGGTCGACGACCACTTCCTGCTGCCGACCGCCGAGACCGCGCTGGCGAGCCTGCACCGCGGCGAGACGCTCGACGAGCGCGAGCTGCCGCTCAAGTACGTTGCCTACACGCCCTGTTACCGCAAGGAGAGCGGCGGCTACCGCACCGCGGAGCGCGGCACTCTGCGCGGCCACCAGTTCAACAAGGTCGAGCTGTTCCAGTACACGCGCCCCGCGGACTCGGAGGCGGCCCAGCTCGAACTGCTCGCCCGCGCGGAGGAGTTGGTCGCCGGGCTCGGCCTGCACTACCGCGTCACCCAGCTCGCCGCCGCGGACACCAGCCCCGCCCAGGCCAAGACGTACGACGTGGAGGTCTGGCTGCCCAGCCTCGGCGGCTACACCGAGGTCAGCTCGGTCTCGAACGCCCGCGCCTACCAGGCCCGGCGCGGCGGTGTCCGCTACCGGCCGCAGAACGGCGGAAAACCCGCGTACGTCCACACGCTCAACGCCTCGGGCCTGGCCACCAGCCGTCTGCTGCCCGCGATCCTGGAGCAGCACCAGCGGGCCGACGGCACGGTGGCGGTGCCCGAGGCGCTGTGGCGCTGGGGTCTGCCGGAGGTGCTGGGCGCGGCCATGCGCTGACCCAGGCGAACCCAAGGGCACGGCCCGACCCTGAGTTACCGAGGGTCACCCTCTCCACTCGACGCCTCTGCCGTGCGCGCCGGATCCCCACAACTCCGGCGCGCACCGTCTCTTCCCTCCGCAGGACCCCGGGCGTACCTTGACGGCCAAATCTGATGTGCCGTCAGGAACTCGCAGAGGGAGCGGAACCGTGTCGTACCGGAAACGAACCGCCGCACTCGCGTCCGCCGCGGCCCTGGCCGGCTCCGCGGTGCTGCTCGCCGCCCCCGCCGCCGAGGCCAAGGTCGTCGACGTCGACTACCAGTGCAAGACCCCGATCGGCAACAAGAGCGCCGTCTCGCCCATCGACATCAAGGGCGTCAAGAGCGGCAGCGGCTACAAGCTCACCATGTCCTGGCAGAAGGGCGTCTCCTCCAGCCCGGTCGAGCTGGGCAAGGGCGCGATGAACCCGAGCGCCGTCATCAAGGTGGGCGGCGCCGACAGCGGCACCGTGAACGTCAGCGGGCCCGCCAACCAGGCGGCCATCCCGGCCAACACCCCCATCAAGATCAGCGACTTGACGGGCACGTACACACCGAAGAAGTCCGGCAGCGTCACCTTCACACCGGGCGTGCTCACCATCAAGGCGCTGGGCACCACCACCACGTGCACGCCCTCCAACAGCCCCGGCCCGGCACTGACGCTGGACGTGACGGCGGCGAGTGGCGGCTCCTCGGGCGGCACCAGCCAGAGCGGCAGCGAGTCGGGCGCCTCCCTCCCGCAGACCGGCCCCGCCGACTCCGCGGTCGCCCTCGGCACGCTCGGCGGCACGGTGCTCCTCGCGGGCGCGGCGGGCGCGCTGTGGATCACGCGGAGGAACCAGCAGGCCGGCCGCTGAACCACCGCCCCACGATCGCTGGAGCCGCCGGATGTCGCCCGCCGCCCGTGTCCTGTTCGCCTCGGCCTCCCTGCTGCTGGTGCTGGGTGCCGCCCCGTCGGCGCGCGCCGACGGCGGCTGGTCCCTCGCGCCGTCCGGTACCGGCCGGTCGCTCGTCTACGCCGAGGGCGCGCCGGGCGCGGTCCTGCAGGACACGGTGTCCGTGACCAACCGCGGCGCGCGGGCGGTCACCGTACGGCTGAGCGGCAGCGGCGTGGCGGTCACCTTCGCCGAGAGCCGGGTACGGGTGCCGGCCCGCACCCGCGCCGACGTCCCGTTCACTCTGAGCGCGCGCGACGACCGCACCGGCTCGATCGTCGCCCGCGGCAGCGACGGCCGCACGGCCACGGTCCCGGTCCGGCTGCGGGTCGGCGGACCGGCCCTGTCGGCGCTGACCGTCGAGCAGATCTCCGTACGGCGCGACGGCATCGCGTACGAGCTGGTCAACCGCGGTACGACCACCCTCGTACCGCGGCTGGCCGTGCACGCGGACGGCCTATTCGGACCGGTGCTCGACCGCGGCCCGCGCACCCTGCCGGTACACCTCGCGCCCGGCCGCCGCATGCGGCTCACCGAGCCCTGGCGCGACCGGCCCGCCCTGGACTCGGTGCGGGTGCGGCTCACCGTGACGGCGGCGGGCGGCGCGCACGACACGGCCGCCTCGTCGGCACGGTTCGTGCCCTGGGGCGCGGTGACCGGGGCCGCGGGGACGGCGGCGGCCGGGGCAGCGCTGCTTCTCGTACGACGTCGCAGGCGCCGTACGCCCGAGGAAGCGGGACCCGAATCCCCGCGTACGGAAGTCGAGTTGACGGGAGCGGTGACGTGACGGGCAAGGTGCGCATGGCGGCGCTGCTGACGGTGCTCGCCCTGCTGTTGCTGCCCCTTTCGACGGGGACGGCCACGGCGGACGGGCCGAGCGTGAAGCTGTCCAAGTCCCAGGCGGGGACGGGTGGTTCGATCACCGTCAGGGGCAGCGGCTGGCGGTCGCACGCGCTGCTGATGCTGCTGATCTGCGGGCAGTCCGTGCCCTCGCGCGGTGTCATCGGCGGCACCAACTCCTGTGCCAACGCCGACGGCAGGGCCGTCACCACCGACGCCAAGGGCCGCTTCAGCAAGGAACTGCCGGTGGCCGAGCCGCCGGTGCCCTGCCCGTGCGTGGTGCACGTGGCCACCGTGACCGGCGCCAAGGCCGACGCCGACGCGATCTTCCAGGTGGCCGGGCACGCGGTCGAGCCGCTGCCCGCCGAATCGGCCGGCGGCCGGCTGACGGTCCTCACCGACACCCGGCTCGACGGTTCGAGCGGACTGCTCACCTGGTTCGGCGCACCGCCCTCGCGCACCCTGGTCTTCACCGTCGGCAACGTCGGCACGACCGCGATCAAGAACCCGGTCTTCCAGATCGGCACCTCCCACGGCGTGTTCGCCCCGCAGTGGGAGGACCAGCAGTGGCGCGGCACCATCGCGCCCGGCAAGAAGGCGCAGATGAAGCTGCCCGTCGAGCTCACCGCGGGCGCGCACGGCGACTACACCGTCTCGCTCAAGTACTCCGGGAAGGTGCTCGCCGAGCAGCCCTGGGGCGTGAGCCGCCCCTGGGGCGTGACCGTGTTCTGGATCCTGGTCTGCCTGGTGGTCCCGGCCGCGGTGTTCCGCGCCGGGATGGCGGTCGTGGACCGGGTACGGCCGCGGCGCGCCGGAGGCATCCGGCACCGCGGGCTGCGCATGCCCGAACTGACCCTGCATCTGCCGAAGTTCACCTCCCGGGCGCCACAGGCGCCCTCCTCTGCTTCGACCCTGCCGTGGTTCACCCCGGACTCCGATCCGGGGGGCGCGGACGGTCGGCTCTCCGCACCGCACGACGACAGCCCGACGAGTCGTACGACTCCCACCAGGAAGGGACCCACGTGAGAAAGCGAAGGAGAGTCACACCGGCCGGTCCGGGCAGGCTCGGCGCGGCAGGTGCCGCGCTGGTGCTCGGCGGCGCGGGCGCCCTGCTGGGGCTGACCGCCGGGCCCGCGCAGGCCGCGGAGGTGTCGTTCGCGACGCACTGCGTGCCGCCCGCGGGCATCGATCCCGTCGACGGCACCACCAAGGTCGAGATCACCGCGCCGGCGACGGCCAAGGTGGGCGACACGGTGGACGTCGTATGGAAGTTCGTCCAGGCCGCCTCCAAGAACCCGGACATCATCGACCTGCCCGCCGACTCGGTGCAGCCGTCCGGGACTCTCAAGGCGGCCGGTGCGCAGGCCGCGTCGATCGCGATGCAGGGGGAGCGCAAGAACCCGGCCATCCCCAAGGGCGCCGCGATGGTGCTGTCCGACATGAAGGGCACCCTGAAGCTGACGGCGCCCGGCGAGGTCACCCTCACCCCGGACGCGTACACCGTCAACGCCATGTCGACGGACACGAAGTGCACGCCGACCGAGACGGTGCAGAAGGCGGCGACGATCGAGGTGTCGCCGGGCGACGGCGGCTCGTCGAGCACGCCGCCCGACCCCACGGACTCGGCCTCGCAGCCGTCGTCCCCCTCGGCCCCGGAGCCGTCCGACCCGTCGGCGTCCGCCAGTGACGGCACCGGCAGCGAGCAGAGCGACTTCACGGGCAAGGAGGTCGACATCCCCTACACCTGCCAGTCGCCCATCGGCGAGAAGAAGGCGACCTCGCCCATCCAGATCAACGCCAAGAAGAACGGCGGCAGTTACGACCTCACCGTGCAGTTCAAGAAGTCGGTGATGGACAGCCCGGCCGACATCCCCAAGGACTCGGTCAAGCCGTCGATGGAGGTCGTCCTGGGCGGTGCGGACAAGGGCTCGGTGCATGTCGAGGGCCCGACCAACTCCGAGGACATCAAGTCCGGCGACCCGATCGAGATCCCGGATCTGACCGGCACCTACAAGCCGGGCGCCGACGGCAGCTCGACCCTGTCCCCGGGCGTCCTGACCATCAACGCCCTGGGCACGACCACCACCTGCAAGCCCGACAAGACGGAGGTCTCCCTCACCCTGGACACCTCCGCCCAGGCGAGCGGCGCCTCGGGCGGCGGCTCCTCCACATCGGGCGGCGGCACCTCGTCGTCATCCTCGAACGGCGGCCTCGCAGCCACGGGTTCGGACGACCACGGCGCCCTGAAGGCCCTGGGCCTGGTGGCAGGCACGGCGGTCCTGCTGGGCGGAGCGGTCTTCACCTTCATGCCGAAACGAAGGGTGCGCTGAAACGCCCTCAGGGGCGCGGGGAACTGCGCGCCCAGCCACCCCCCGATCCGCAGCCGAAAGGGCCGCCGCACCCACCTAGTGGTGCAGCGGCCCTTTCGATGAAGCAGACCTCAGCGCACGTCCCCCATAAGAGACTTCACCTTGCGCCGGTACATCCACACCGCGAACCCGGCAAGCGCCGCGAGAGCCGCCTCCCCGAACACGGCAGCGGTCCCGCTGAGATCCACCCCCGCGATCGCCGGGTTGGACAGCAGGCTCGTGATGGAGTCGCCCGCGGTGACCGCGAGGAACCACACGCCCATCATCTGCGAGGCGTACTTGGCGGGAGCCATCTTGGTCGTCACCGAGAGGCCGACCGGCGACAGGCACAGCTCGCCGACGGTCTGGATGAAGTAGATGCCCACCAGCCACATCGGGCTGACCGCGGTGCCGTTCGCCGCCATGGCGAGCGGGATCAGGAAGAAGAAGAACGAGACGCCGATCAGCACCAGGCCCATCGAGAACTTCACGATGGTGCTGGGCTCCTTGTCCTTGCGGTTCAGCCAGACCCACACCCAGGCGAAGACCGGGGCCAGCGCCATGATGAACAGCGGGTTCAGCGACTGGTACCAGGAGGTCGGGAAGTCGAAGCCGAGCAGGGACGTCGACGCCTTGCCCTCACCGAAGGCCTGGACGGTGGACGCGCCCTGGTCGTAGATCATCCAGAACACGGCGGCCGCGACGAAGAACCAGATGTAGCCGGTCATTTTCGACTGCTCGGTGGACGTCAGCTCCTTGTCCCGCTTGATGCGCAGCAGCACACCCGCCGGGATGACCAGACCGATGACGGTGAGCGGGATCATCGCCCAGTTCAGCGTGAAGTGACCGGTGAAGCCGACGACGCCGTAGAAGACCGTAGCCGCGATCACCCAGAGCAGGCCCTTGCGCAGCCAGGACGCGCGCTCCTCGGCCGCCAGCGGCTTCGGGACGACGCTGGACTGCGGGCTCAGATTGCGGGTGCCGAGCAGGAACGCGGCCAGACCGATCGCCATGCCGACCGCGGCCATGCCGAAGCCGAGGTGCCAGCTGACCTTCTGGCCGACGGTGCCGATGGCCAGCGGGGCGAAGAAGGCACCGACGTTGATGCCCATGTAGAAGATCGTGAAGCCACCGTCGCGGCGCGGGTCGTCCGGGCCGTCGTAGAGGTGGCCCACCATCGTGGAGATGTTGGCCTTGAGCAGACCGGAACCGGCCGCGACCAGCGCCAGACCCGCGAAGAACGGTGCCTGACCGCCGGGCAGCGCCAGCGTGAGGTGACCCGCCATGATCGTGACGGCCGCGATGGCCACCGTCTTGCGGGGGCCCCAGACGCGGTCGCCGAGCCAGCCGCCCGGCATGGCGAGCAGATACACCATGGCCGAGTAGACGGACACGATCACCGTGGTGGTGGCCACGTCCATGGCCAGACCGCCGCCCATGCTGCCCTTGCCGGCGTCGACGCCGCCGGACAGCAGATAGACGGTGAGCAGGGCCTTCATGCCGTAGTAGGAGAACCGCTCCCACATCTCGGTCATGAAGAGGGTGGCCAGGCCGCGGGGGTGGCCGAAGAAGGTCTTCTCGGAGCCGGGGGTGCCCGGGCGGACCGAGTCCTTCGTCAAGCTGGACGCCATGGGTCGTTCCTTGCTGGTGGGGGTTTACCGCACACAAAAGAGACCTTCAGCGTCAAGTGGTCGCCAAAGGTCCCCGCAGTGCTACAGGCGTGCAGTCACCATACGGCAGGACACTGCCGGATATGGAAGGACCTGAGACGCGGATCACAGGTGAACGCGGAACCCGGCACGCGGTTTCCAAGGTCTCTACCAGGATCGCACCCCATAGACACAGGTTCGCCCCGCCGCCGTCAAAGGTAAGAATCACGCGCACCGATCACACCCCAGCACCTGTCGGGAGCGGACTACCATCACCTCATGACCCGTGTACTGCTCGCCGAGGACGACGCGTCCATCTCGGAGCCGCTGGCCCGCGCTCTGCGCAGGGAAGGTTACGAGGTCGAGGTGCGCGAGGACGGACCCACCGCGCTCGACGCCGGAATGCAGGGCGGCGTCGATCTGGTCGTGCTCGATCTCGGCCTGCCCGGCATGGACGGCCTCGAGGTGGCCCGCCGGCTGCGCGCCGAGGGGCACGCCGTGCCGATCCTCATCCTGACCGCGCGGGCCGACGAGGTGGACACCGTCGTCGGCCTCGACGCCGGAGCCGACGACTACGTCACCAAGCCGTTCCGGCTCGCCGAACTCCTCGCCCGCGTCCGGGCCCTGCTGCGGCGCGGTGCCGCCGAGCCCGCGCAGCCGCCCGCGACGCACGGCGTGCGCATCGACGTGGAGTCGCACCGCGCATGGATGGGCGACGAGGAACTCCAGTTGACCGCCAAGGAGTTCGACCTGTTGCGGGTCCTGGTGCGGGACGCCGGCCGGGTCGTCACCCGGGACCAGCTGATGCGCGAGGTCTGGGACACCACCTGGTGGTCGTCGACCAAGACGCTCGACATGCACATCTCCTGGCTGCGCAAGAAGCTCGGCGACGACGCGGCGAACCCCCGGTACATCGCCACCGTGCGTGGCGTCGGCTTCCGGTTCGAGAAGAGCTGAGCCACCACCCGTAGGCCGACCCAGGTACTGAGGACATGCGCCGCCGCCTGATCCAGTCCACGCTCGCCGTGGTGCTCGTCGTGATCGCTGTCTTCGGCGTGTCCCTCGTCATCGTCGAGACACGCACGATCAGCAACAGCGCCCAGGAGCGGGTGAGCTCCGAGGCGCAGCGGCTGGCCAGCATCGTGGACAGCCGGCTCATCGGCGCGGGCGCCGTCAGCGCCGACGTCCTCGAAAGGCAGGTCACCGGTGATCGCTACGCCGTGATCCGGGTCCCGGGACAGCCGGTCATCGAGGTCGGCACCAAACCCGAGGGCGAGGTCATCCGCGGCCGGGCCACGGGCGAGGAGGGCGAGCAGGTCACCGTCGAGGAGCCGCACTCGACCGTGAGCCGCGAGGTCGGCCGCACCCTGCTGATCATCGGCCTGGTCGCGCTGCTCGCCGTGGTGGCCGCCGTGGTGCTGGCGATCCGCCAGGCCAACCGGCTCGCCTCACCGCTCACCGACCTCGCCGAGACCGCCGAACGCCTCGGCTCCGGCGACCCGCGCCCCCGCCACAAGCGCTACGGCGTCCCGGAGCTGGACCGCGTCGCGGACGTCCTGGACGGCTCCGCCGAACGCATCGCCCGGATGCTCACCGCCGAGCGGCGGCTGGCCGCCGACGCCTCCCACCAGCTGCGCACCCCGCTGACCGCGCTGTCGATGCGGCTCGAGGAGATCACCCTCACCGACGACCCGGACACGGTGAAGGAGGAGGCCAATGTCGCGCTCACCCAGGTCGAGCGGCTGACGGACGTGGTGGAGCGGCTGCTCACCAACTCCCGCGACCCCCGGGCCGGCAACGCCGTCACCTTCGACCTCGACGAGGTCATCCAGCAGCAGCTCGCCGAGTGGCGCCCCGCCTACCGCAGCGCGGGCCGGGCGATCGTGAGCTCCGGCAAGCGGCATCTGCAGGCGGTCGGCACGCCGGGCGCGGTCGCCCAGGTGCTGGCCGCGCTGATCGAGAACTCCCTGATGCACGGCGGGGGCACGGTCGCGCTGCGCACCCGCGTGACCGGCAACCAGGCGGTCGTCGAGGTGACCGACGAGGGGTCCGGTGTCCCGGCCGACCTGGGCGCGCGGATCTTCGAGCGCACCATCAGCGGCCGCAACTCGACGGGCATCGGGCTGGCCGTGGCGCGCGACCTCGCGGAGGCGGACGGCGGACGGCTGGAGATGCTGCAGACGCAGCCGCCCGTCTTCGGCCTGTTCCTGTCCCGCACACCGCCGCTGAAGCGGTCGCAGACGGACGACGAGCCGACGGTCAGGTGACGCCGGGCCGCGAAGGGACAGGCGCGTGCGGCCTCAGCTGACCCGCTGCTTCGCCTTCGGCTGCTCGACCACGTTCTTGGCCCCGGTCTTGGTCCCGGTCGTGACCTCGGTCTGCACCTCGGCCTCCTCCAGGAACGATTCCGCGTCCGGGAGCGCCTCACGGGCGGGCAGCGCACGGAACACCCAGGAGCGGTAGGACCAGAACCGGAACAGCGTGCCGAGCCCGATGCCGACGACCTTGAAGATGTTGCGCTGCAGCGAGCTGTCCCAGCCGAAGCCGTAGATCGCGGCGTACAGCACGCCGTTCTCGATCACCAGGCCGACGGCGCTGAACGCCAGGAACAGCGAGAGTTCCCTGGTCCGCGCGCTCTTGTCGCGGTCCCGGTAGGTGAAGTAGCGAAAGCCCAGATAGTTGACGCAGATGGCGACGACGGTGGCGATCACATTGGCCCGCACCGCCTGCAGGCTGGTCAGATGCCACAGCATGTTGGAGACGCCGAAGTTCACCACCGTGCCGAGCGCACCCACCGCACCGAACTTGGCGATCTCATGTGCGAGCCTTCGCAGCCCTGAGGAACCCTGTTCCATGGTCCTGAAGGCCCCCGTCCGGTAGGTGCGTGGTCGTTCGCGTCAACTCAGCCATGCTAACCACCACCCTTCATAAACTCCTGTGGATGCGCTCACGGGTCGGAAACAGGTCGCAAAGAACACGGGAAGAGTGGCAAACGTCCGGATAGAACCCGGTAAGAGCTGCGGCAAACGGCCGGAAACGGGTGGCGCCGGCGCGGCCGATACCCTGGGTGCGTGACGTTCCCGGTAGTCGGCATGGTCGGCGGGGGCCAGCTCGCTCGTATGACACACGAAGCAGGCATCCCGCTGGGCATCCAGTTCAAGCTCCTCAGTGACACCCCTCAGGATTCCGCGGCGCAGGTCGTCGGCGATGTCGTCGTGGGCGACTACCGCGACCTCGACACGCTGCGCGCGTTCGCGAGGGGCTGTGACGTGATCACCTTCGACCACGAGCATGTGCCCACCGAGCACCTGCGGGCCCTGGAGGCGGACGGCATCCCCGTGCGCCCCGGCCCTGACGCGCTGGTGCACGCCCAGGACAAGGGCGTGATGCGCGCGCGGCTCGACGCGCTCGGCATCCCGTGCCCACGGCACCGGATCGTGAGCGACCCGGCCGACGTGGCCGCCTTCGCGGCCGAGGGCGACGGGTTCCCCGTGGTCCTCAAGACCGTCCGCGGCGGCTACGACGGCAAGGGCGTGTGGGTCGTCGACTCCGCCGAGGAGGCCGCCGACCCGTTCCGGGCGGGCGTGCCCGTCCTCGCCGAGGAGAAGGTCGACTACGTCCGCGAACTCGCCGCCAACGTGGTCCGCTCCCCGCACGGCCAGGCCGTCGCCTACCCGGTCGTCGAGTCCCGGCAGGTCAACGGCGTCTGCGACACCGTGATCGCACCGGCCCCCGGCCTGGACGAGTCCCTGGCGCTGCGGGCCGAGGAGATGGCCCTGACCATCGCCAAGGAGCTGGGCGTCGTCGGTCATCTCGCCGTCGAGCTGTTCGAGACCCGCGACGGACGCATCCTCGTCAACGAACTGGCGATGCGCCCGCACAACAGCGGCCACTGGAGCCAGGACGGCGCGATCACCAGCCAGTTCGCCAACCACGTCCGCGCGGTCCTCGACCTGCCCCTCGGCGACCCCCGCCCGCGCGCGAGGTGGACGGTCATGGTCAACGTCCTCGGCGGCGACTACCCGGACATGTACTCCGCGTATCTGCACTGCATGGCGCGCGACCCCCAGCTGAAGATCCACATGTACGGCAAGGACGTGAAGCCGGGCCGCAAGGTGGGCCACGTCAACACTTACGGCGAGGACCTGGACGACGTGCTGGAGCGCGCCCGTCACGCAGCCGGCTACCTGAGAGGCACCATCACAGAATGAGCCCTGTTGTAGGCATCGTCATGGGGTCGGACTCCGACTGGCCCGTCATGGAGGCCGCCGCCCAGGCCCTCGACGAGTTCGAGATCGACTACGAGGTGGACGTCGTCTCCGCGCACCGCATGCCGCGCGAGATGATCTCCTACGGCGAGCAGGCCGCCGAGCGCGGACTGAAGGTGATCATCGCGGGTGCGGGCGGCGCGGCCCACCTCCCGGGCATGCTGGCCTCCGTGACCCCGCTGCCGGTGATCGGCGTGCCCGTGCCGCTGAAGTACCTGGACGGCATGGACTCCCTCCTGTCGATCGTGCAGATGCCGGCCGGCGTCCCCGTCGCGACCGTCTCCGTCGCCGGCGCCCGCAACGCCGGACTGCTCGCGGCCCGTATCCTCGCCGCCCACGACGAGGACCTGCTGGCCCGCATGCGCGAGTTCCAGCAGGAGCTGAACGACCAGGCCACCGAGAAGGGCAAGCGCCTGCGGTCCAAGGTCGAGGGCTCGGGCGGCTTCGGCTTCGGCTCGGGGAAGTGACGCGGATGACCTCGCTGGAGGAGGCCCGCTCGCTGCTGCGCGAGTTCCCGGTCGTCGACGGGCACAACGACCTGCCCTGGGCGCTGCGCAAGACCGGCTACGACCTCGACGCCCGGGACATCGCCCAGCACCAGAACGCCCATCTGCACACCGACATCCCGCGGCTGCGTGAGGGCGGCGTCGGTGCGCAGTACTGGTCGGTGTACGTCCGCTCGGACCTGCCGGACGCGGTGCCGGCGACGCTCGAACAGATCGACTGCGTACGGCAGTTGCTGGCGCGTCATCCGGCGGACCTGGCGCCCGCGCTGACCGCCGCCGACATGGAGCGGGCCCGGCAGGACGGCCGTATCGCCTCGCTCATGGGGGCCGAGGGCGGCCACTCCATCAACTGCTCGCTCGGCACCCTGCGCGGGCTGTACGAGCTGGGCGTGCGCTACATGACGCTCACCCACAACGACAACAACCCCTGGGCGGACTCGGCGACCGACGAGCCGAACGTCGGCGGGCTGTCCGCGTTCGGGCGCGAGGTCGTGCGGGAGATGAACCGGCTCGGCATGCTCGTCGACCTCTCGCACGTGGCGGCGACGACGATGCGCGACGCGCTCGACGCCACGTCCGCGCCGGTGATCTTCTCCCACTCCTCGGCGCGCGCCGTGTGCGACCACCCCCGCAACATCCCGGACGACGTCCTGGAGCGCCTCCCCGGCAACGGCGGCGTCGCGATGGTGACGTTCGTGCCGAAGTTCGTGCTGCAGGCCGCCGTGGACTGGACGGCCGCGGCCGACGAGAACCTGCGCGCGCACGGCTTCCACCACCTGGACACCAGCGAGGAGGCGATGAAGCTCCACCGCGCCTTCGAGGAGCGCACCCCGCGCCCGGTCGCCACGGTCGCGACGGTCGCCGACCACCTGGACCACATGCGCGAGGTCGCCGGCGTCGACCACCTCGGCATCGGCGGCGACTACGACGGCACGGCCTTCACCCCCGACGGCCTCGGCGACGTCTCCGGCTATCCCAACCTCATCGCCGAACTGCTGGACCGCGGCTGGTCGAAGGCCGACCTGGCCAAGGTGACCTGGCAGAACTCGGTACGGGTGCTGGGCGCGGCCGAGGACGTGGCACGCGAGCTGCAGGCGACCCGCCCGGTGTCCAACGCCACGATCGAGTCGCTGGACGGCCGCGAGGGCTGAGCCGGGCGGCCCGGAAGTCCTGAGAGGTGCGGCGTACGCCCGAACGCCGCACCCACCAGGAAGCCCCCGCGCCGCCGTGCGACGGTGAGCCGTACCCCCCTGGGGAAGAACACGAGGTACGGAGCGCGCCATGGCAGACCTCCAGGACGAACTGCACACCACCGGTGGACTCGACGCGGTGCCCGACCTCTTCGAGGACGAGCCCCGCGCACCGGTCTCCGATCCGGACGGCACCCAGCTGGAGCGCGCCCGCGCCATCCTCACGGCCCACCCCGTGGCCGACGGCTACAGCGGACTGCCGTGGGCCCTGAGGCATCTGCACTGGTACGACCTGGAGCTCGGCGAGAGCTCCGTCGACACGGACGTGCCGCGGCTGCGCGCGGGCCACGTCGGTGCGCTGTTCTGGTCGCTGCACCTGCCGGAGGGCATCGTGCGGGACCGTGCCGTCGGCGCGACCCTGGAGCAGCTGGACCTGGTCAAGAGCGTCGTGGGGGCGCACCCCGACGGCCTGCGGCTGGTGTGCACGGCGGGGCAGGCCACCGACGCCCGGCACTGCGGCCGCATCGCCGTCCTGCTCGGCCCCGCCCAGGCCGCCGCCCTCGACGACTCCCTCGGTGTGCTGCGCGCCCTGCACTCGCTCGGCCTGCGGGTCCTGACGCTGTCCGGGGTGTCCTGGGCGGGCGAGACGGGGCTCACCCGGTTCGGCGAGGAGGTGGTGCGCGAGATGAACCGGCTCGGTGTCCTCGCCGACCTCTCCGGCGCCTCCACGGACACCGTCGCCCGCGTCCTCGCGGTCTCCCGGGCTCCGGTGCTGTTCACCCGCTCCGCAGCCCGCGCCCTGCGCCCCCACCCGGCCAACCTCCCCGACGACCTGCTCGCCGGACTCGGCGCCGCCAAGGGCCTGTGCATGGTGCCGCTCACCCCGGAGCAGACGGGGCCGTCCGTGCGGGCGGTCGCCGACCATCTCGACCATGTGCGCGAGGTGGCGGGACCGGAGTGCGTCGGCCTGTCCGGCACCTTCGACGCCGGCACCGCCCACCCCCAGGACCTCGCCGACGCCTCCCGCTATCCGCACCTCATCGCCGAACTGCTGCACCGCGGCTGGACCGAGTCCCACATCGCCCTGCTCACCTGGGGCAATGTCCAACGCGTCCTGCGCGGCGCCGACTTCACCGCCCGCGCGGCCCAGCAACGCCGCCGGCCGTCGACGGCGAACATCGCCGACCTGGACGGCTGAGGCGGCCCCGGCCCCTGCCTACGGTTCCTCGATCCGGCACAGGCAGAACGGGTGGCCGGCCGGGTCGGCGTAGACCTGGAAGTCCTTCTTCTCGCGGTCCTCCAGGTCCAGCGGGCGGGCGCCCAGCGCCAGCACCTTCTCGTGCGCCGCGTCGATCTCCTGCCAGGTGGAGCCGGCGTCGAAGTCGACGTGGAACTGCTGCGAGCGGTCCGGGCGGGGCCACTCGGGCGGGGTGAAGCCCTCCGCCCGCTGGAAGGCCGGCCGCGGCCCGTCCGGGACGCGGAGCACGACCCAGTCGTCGTCCTCCGCCTGAGGGGTGCCGCCGCCGACCGCGGCGTAGAACCCGGCGAGCGCGAGCGGATCGGGGCAGTCGATCACGACGGAGCGGAAGCGGGCGACGGGCATGGTGTCCTCCTGGATCGCGTCAGCAGGCGCAGAGGCAGAACGGGTGCCCAGCCGGGTCGGCGTACACGCGGAAGGTGCGTGAGCGGTCGTCGGTGTCCAGGGGTTTCGCGCCGAGGGCGAGGACGCCTTCCTCGGCCGCGTCCAGGTCGTCGACGGTCAGGTCCAGATGGAACTGCTGCGAGCGGTCCGGGGCGGGCCACTCCGGCGCCACATGGCCGGGGGCGGCCTGGAAGGCCAGCGCGCGGCCGTCGGGGGTGGTGAGGTCCGCCCACCCGTCCTCCGTCTCGACGGTGCCGCCCAGGATCCCGGCGTAGAACCCGGCCAGCGCGCCCGGGTCGGGACAGTCCAGGACGACGGCGCCCAGTTTGGCGAGAGCCATGACTTCCTCCTCGAGTGCGGTTACCCATAGAAGTCGGTAACCGGTAACGGTTACTGCATACTGGCGCATTGGAGGTAACGTCGCAAGCATGAGTGAGAGATCCGCCGCACCCGGCGGTCTGGCCCTCGTCGAGTCGCTGGTGAACACGCTGGACGTGGAGACGGGCGCCGACGCGCTGGACACGGCGGAGGGCCGGGCGCCCTTCGGACTCGCTCCGGACGAGCTGGAGCAGGCCCGCGAGCTGCGCGAGTCGCTGCGCGCGGCGCTGCTCGCCCATGCCGGCCACCCGCCGCACCGCGCGGTGACCCCGCTGGGCGAGCTGCTCGCGCGGGCACCGCTGGTGGTGACGGTCGACCAACGCGACGGCACGGCCGCCCTCGCCCCCGCGGACCACGGCCCCCTGCTCTCCCGCGTCGCGGCCGCCGTCGCCGGCGCCCTGGTCGAGGGCACCTGGGCCCGCCTCAAGGCCTGCGAGGCCGTCACCTGCCACTGGGCGTACTACGACCGCAGCCCGGCGGGCCGCGGCCGCTGGTGCTCGATGCAGGTGTGCGGGGCGCGCGAGAAGATGCGCCGCTACCGCGCGAAGTAGTTCCCCCGCGGCCTCACAGGCGGGTGGTGCAGAATGCAACGAGACGCCGGTTCGGCCGACTGAGCCTCGGCCGAACCGGCGTCGTCCCGTACGTGAGGATCAGGCCGTCGGGTGTACGACGGGGATCAGGCCGTCGGGCGGCCCATCGCCCGGTACGTCCACCCGGCCTTGCGCCACAGCTGGGGGTCGAGCGCGTTGCGCCCGTCCAGGATCAGCCGGGTCGCCGCGACCGCGCCCAGCTCCGCCGGGTCCAGCTCCCGGAACTCCCGCCACTCCGTCAGATGCAGTACGACATCGGCGCCGCGCACCGCCTCCGTCGCGCTCTGCGCGTAGCCGAGCGTCGGGAAGACTCGGCTGGCGTTCTCCATGCCCTTGGGGTCGTAGACGGTCACCTGGCCGCCCTGGAGGTGGATCTGCCCGGCGACGTTCAGCGCCGGGGAGTCGCGTACGTCGTCCGAGTCCGGCTTGAAGGTGGCACCGAGCACCGCGACCCGCTTGCCCAGGAAGGAACCGCCGCCGAGCGCCTCCCGGGCCAGCTCCACCATCTGGCCGCGCTGGCGCATGTTGATCGAGTCGATCTCGCGCAGGAAGGTCAGCGCCTGGTCGGCCCCGAGCTCACCGGCGCGCGCCATGAACGCCCGGATGTCCTTGGGCAGACAGCCGCCGCCGAAGCCGATGCCGGCCCGCAGGAACTTCCTGCCGATCCGGTCGTCGTACCCGATCGCCTCGGCGAGCTTGGCGACGTCGCCGCCGGAGGCCTCGCACATCTCGGCCATGGCGTTGATGAAGGAGATCTTGGTGGCGAGGAAGGAGTTCGCGGAGGTCTTCACCAGCTCGGCGGTCGGGAAGTCGGTGACGACGAACGGCGTCCCCTCGGACACCGGCGTCGCGTACACCTCGCGCAGCAGCTTCTCCGCCCGCTCGCTGCGCACGCCGACCACGATCCGGTCGGGGTGCAGGGTGTCGTCCACGGCGAAGCCCTCGCGCAGGAACTCCGGGTTCCAGGCCAGCTCGGCGTCCTGCCCGGCCGGCGCGTGCCCGGCGAGATAGGCGGCGAGCCGGTCCGCGGAGCCGACCGGCACGGTGGACTTGCCGACGACCAGCGCGGGGCCGGTCAGATGCGGGGCGAGCGAGGCGATCGCGGCGTCGACGTAGGACATGTCGCAGGCGTACTCGCCGTGCTTCTGCGGGGTGTTCACGCACACGAAGTGCACATCGCCGAAGGCGCCGACCTCCGCCCAGTCCTGGGTGAAGCGCAGCCGCCCGCTGGAGCCCTCGAACCCGGCCACGTGCTTGCGCAGCAGCTCCTCCAGGCCCGGCTCGAACATCGGCGCCTCGGCCCGCTGGAGCTTCTCGATCTTCTCCCGCACGACGTCCAGGGCGAGCACCTCGAAGCCCAGCTCGGCCATGGCCGCGGCGTGGGTGGCGCCGAGATAGCCGGTGCCGATCACGGTGATCTTGAGGCTCATGGATGCTCCATTGGGGGTACGGCGTTCGCTGCGGTGCCCGAGCATATCCGGGGCGTGCCGCGGCCCTTCGGTGGGCACATTTCCCGCTGTCGCCAAGCTCACGTATCACTGACGTGAGCCGCCCCCTAAAATTTGAGTTACTTAACGGTAATTAGCGTTATCACCACCGTTCGTCATCAAGCGTCCTTGGAGCGTGAGAGACCTTGGCCGGATCGGCTGACTTCGACCTGTACCGCCCGTCCGAGGAGCACGACATGCTCCGCGACGCGATCCGTTCACTGGCCGAGGCGAAGATCGCGCCGTACGCCGCCGCGGTGGACGAGGAGGCCCGCTTCCCGCAGGAGGCGCTCGACGCCCTCGTCGCGGGCGACCTGCACGCCGTGCACGTCCCCGAGGCGTTCGGCGGGGCGGGCGCGGACGCGCTGGCCACCGTGATCGTGATCGAGGAGGTGGCGCGCGTGTGCGTCTCCTCCTCCCTGATCCCGGCCGTGAACAAGCTGGGCTCGCTGCCCGTCATCCTCTCCGGCTCCGAGGAGCTGAAGAAGAAGTACATGACCCCGCTCGCCAAGGGCGAGGGCATGTTCTCCTACTGCCTGTCCGAGCCGGACGCCGGCTCCGACGCGGCCGGCATGAAGACGCGCGCGGTCCGCGACGGCGACTCCTGGGTCCTCAACGGCGTCAAGCGCTGGATCACCAACGCCGGCGTCAGCGAGTACTACACGGTCATGGCCGTGACCGACCCCACCAAGCGCTCCAAGGGCATCTCGGCCTTCGTCGTCGAGAAGTCCGACGAGGGCGTCTCCTTCGGTGCCCCGGAGAAGAAGCTCGGCATCAAGGGCTCCCCGACCCGCGAGGTCTACCTCGACAACGTCCGCATCCCGGCCGACCGCATGATCGGCGAGGAGGGCACGGGCTTCGCCACCGCGATGCAGACCCTGGACCACACCCGCATCACCATCGCCGCCCAGGCCCTCGGCGTCGCCCAGGGCGCCCTCGACTACGCCAAGGGCTACGTCCAGGAGCGCAAGCAGTTCGGCAAGCCGATCGCCGACTTCCAGGGCATCCAGTTCATGCTCGCCGACATGGCCATGAAGATCTCGGCCGCCCGCGCCCTGACCTACCAGGCCGCTGCCGCCTCCGAGCGCGGCGACAAGGACCTCACCTTCCAGGGCGCCGCCGCCAAGTGCTTCGCCTCGGACGTCGCGATGGAGGTCACCACGGACGCCGTCCAACTCCTCGGCGGCTACGGCTACACCCGTGACTACCCGGTGGAGCGCATGATGCGCGACGCCAAGATCACGCAGATCTACGAGGGCACCAACCAGGTCCAGCGCATCGTCATGGCGCGCAACCTGCCGTAACCCGCGGCCTCGTGGCGGGCGCGGGCAATTCGTAGGGGATTGTTCGTGTCCGCCCGATGGCGTCCGGTCCCGGGCGGGCGTAGGACGGAAGGGCACGGGGCCCACCCCGGGCCCTCTTCCTCCTTGGAGGAGCCATGACCCAGACCGGACCCATGAGCGCCATGAGCAAGGAGATGCAGGACTGCGTCGCGGCCTGCATGACGAGCCACAGCATGTGCGAGGAGACCATGAGCTCCTGCATGCAGAGCATGGGCGGCCAGGCGCAGATGCAGATCATGCGCGCGCTGATCGACTGCTCCGAGACGACCCGGATGTGCTCGGACATGATGATGCGCCGCTCGCCCATGTCGGCCGAGATGTGCGGGCTGTGCGCCAAGGCGTGTGACATGTGCGCCGAGGCGTGTATGTCCATGCCGGACGATCCGCAGATGATGCGCTGTGCCGAGGCGTGTCGCCGCTCGGCCGAGACCTGCCGGGCGATGGCGGGCGCGACCATGTGAGCACGGAACAACTCGGCTCCGCGGACCGGCGTTCAGGCGAACAGCGGCGCCAACGCCCGTTCCAGGTCCGCCGGTTCGCGGAAGTGCACGGCGCGCATGCCCAGGGCGGCCGCCGCCTCGACGTTGTCCTCGCCGTCGTCGACGAACAGACAGCGCTCGGGCGGGGTGCCCGCGAGCTCCGCCGCCAGCCGGTAGATGCGCGGGTCCGGCTTGGCGAGACCCACGCGGGCACTGTTGACGACATGGTCGGCGAGGTCGCTCAGACCCATGGAGTCGAGGTCGGACTCCAGCTCCAGGGCCGCGTTGGAGACGAGGACCAGCGGCACCCGGACGCGGGCGCGGCGCAGCAGGGCCACGACCTCCTCGTCGGCGTGGAAGGGCGATTCGATCAGGGCGAGAGCCAGGTCGTACGCCACCTGCTGTTCCGCCACCAGACCCGCGAGGCCCTCCGCGATGGCCTCCGCCCACTCCTGCGAGGTGATCTCGCCGAGCAGCAGCGGCTCGACCGTTTCCTGGGCGAACGCCACCTTCTGCGTGGTGCCCTCGGCGATCCCCGCGACGCGCTCCAGCGCCTGGAGGCGGGAGGAGTCGAAGGTCCGGATCACATTGTCCACATCGCACAGAACCGCCCCGTAGGGCGGTCTGCGGCCGTTGCTGCCGTCACTCACTCGAGACCGTGACCTTCTGGTCGTTGTTCAGTTCGTTCACCAGCGTCTTGACCTTGGCCTTGTCCCAGACGAGGTTGCCGCCGGTGGAGCCGGAGATCGGCATGTTCATCGAGACACCGTCACCGCCGCTGACGCCCTTCATCGCCCAGAACATCGAGGCCAGGTCCCACAGGCTCATGTCCTTGTCGACGATCAGGGAGTCCAGGCCCGCGCCCAGCGTGGGGTAGAGCTTGAAGGGGTTGAGGACCGTCGACGGGGTCGCCACCTGGTGTGCCAGCGCGGACAGGAACTTCTGCTGGTTCTTGGTGCGCTGCAGGTCGGACTGGGCGAAGGCGTGCCGGGTGCGGACGAAGGCGAGGGCCTGGTCGCCGTTGAGCTTCTGCTTGCCGGCCTTGAAGTCGGCGCCCGAGTACTTGTCCTTGAAGCCCTTGTCGATGTCGATGGTCACGCCGCCGACCGCGTCCACGATGTTCGCGAAGCCGGCGAAGCCGATCTCGACGTAGTGGTCGATGTGCAGGCCCATGTTGGCCTCGATCGTGCGGACCAGGAGGGTCGGGCCGTCCTCGGCGTACGCGGCGTTCAGCTTCGTCTGGCGGCCCGTGGCCGGGTAGGTCTTGCCGGAGGTCGAGCCCTTGTAGGAGGGGATCGTCACATTCGAGTCGCGCGGCAGCGAGATCAGGGTGTCGCCGTTGTCGCCGACGTGCAGGATCATCATCGAGTCCGTGCGCTTGCCCTCGGCGGAGCCGGTGTGCAGCTTCTTCTTGTCCTCCGCGGACAGTCCTTCGCGGCTGTCGGAGCCGACGATCAGGTAGTTCGTGCCGTCGCCGGTCGCCGGGCGGTCGATGACCTTGGACAGGTCGACGTCGCGGTTCAGCTTGGAGTCGGCCCAGAAGTAGGTGGCGACCGACGTCACGACCAGCACCGTGACCAGGGTGATCGCGGTCCACTTGATACGGCGCCGCCAGTTCGGCCGCGGCCGCATGTCCTGGCCGCCGGGGCCGCCCGGGCCGCCGGAGCCGCCGTAGACCTGGCCCGTGTTGTAGCCGCTGTCATAGCCGTCGTCGTAGCCGCCGTGTCCCTGGCCGTCGACGTAGGTGGGCTGCTGGGGGACACCGCCGTACGGCGGCGCGGACCGGCCGGGGCCGCCGTAGGCACCCGAGGCGGGCCGGCGGACCTGCCGCATCGCGCGGGCACCCTCGGGGTGCGCGCTCGCGCTGCCGCGTCCGTACCGGTTGCGGTTGTCGTCGGACCATGCCTCGGGCCAATCGTTCATGGGCCCCAGTGTGCAGGTAGCTGCGGTGCCCTTTACAAGGGTCGTCGGAAAATCAGGTCACGGCTGTTGCGAACCCAACACAAAGTCCGCAGATGTCACCTCGGCATAAGGTGGAGGCCATGACACACCAGGCCCCCGCCGTGGAAGCGGACACTCCGGAGATCCCGGGCAAGCCCACCTCGGCATCCCGGACCACGCTGAGCCACATCATGACCCACGCCGACACGAATCTTCTGGGCACGGTGCACGGCGGCGTGATCATGAAGCTGGTGGACGACGCGGCGGGCGCGGTGGCCGGGCGGCACAGCGGGGGGCCCGCCGTGACCGCCTCCATGGACGAGATGGCGTTCCTGGAGCCGGTCCGCGTCGGGGACCTCGTCCATGTGAAGGCCCAGGTCAACTGGACGGGCCGGACCTCCATGGAGGTCGGTGTACGGGTCCTCGCCGAACGCTGGAACGAGTCGACCCCGCCCACCCAGGTCGGCTCCGCGTACCTGGTCTTCGCCGCCGTCGACGCCGACGGCAAGCCCCGCCCGGTCCCCCCGGTCCTCCCCGAAACGGAAAAGGACCGACGCCGCTACCAGGAGGCCCAAATCCGCCGCACCCACCGCCTGGCCCGCCGCCGAGCAATCATGGAACTACGCGAACGACGCGTGGCGGAGGGCTTGGACGACTGAGCACGGCGCCGCCGGTGGCGGGTGCGGACGGTCGTGCCTCACGAGCACGCCACCTGGTCTCCCGTCACCACCCTGGGTGCCCCGAGGTCCGTGTTTTCGGCGTGTACCTTCTGTACTCCCTTGAAGTCGGTGCCGACGATGACCTTGAGCTGTGGGCCGAGGCCCTTGACCGGGCGTAGTTCGCTGCCGGGCAGGGCGGCTGCCAGGGACTTTGCGGAGCGGTCCCAGCCGGGGTCGTAGGCGACGACCGTCCGTTTCACCGTGCGGTCGTCGGCGTTGGCAGGCGTGCCGGTCGTCCGGAAGCCTGCTCCTGCCAGTGCCGCGTCCGCGCGCTTGCCGAGTCCCTCGGCGGCCGTGCCGTTCTCCACCTGGACGCGGATCTGCTGCGGGGCCACCTCGACCGGCACGGTGGCGGGCCGCGCCTCGTGCACGGTCAGCGGCTTGTCGTCGCGCAGTGACCTGAAGAGCCGGTCGGCCTTGGCGGTGTCCCACTTCAGCGTCTCGCCGAGGCCCTTGACGACGTACCCCATCTGCCCGATGGGCACGGTCGTGAACTCGGAGGACGCGGGGGAGAAGTTGCGCATCGCGCGGCCGAGATCGAGCAGCTCGTCGGTGCCGAAGCCCTTGTCGGCGCGCACCGACCCCAGCACCGCCCGCGTCACGTCCCGGAACTTCATCGGGTTCAGCAGGATCCCGGAGGACGTGGCCCGCTCCACGAGCGCCGCGAGGAAGCGCTGCTGACGCTTCATCCGGCCGAGGTCGGACGCCCCGTCGACATGCCGGGCGCGGACGTACTGCAGCGCCTGGCCGCCGGTGAGCTTGTGCGTTCCGGCCGGCAGGTCGAGTCCGGTGTACGAGTCCTTCAGCGGCGCGGCGGTGCAGATCTGCACCCCGCCGAGCACGTCCACGGTCCGCATGAAGCTGGTGAAGTCGACCTCCAGATAGTGGTCGATCTTCACATGGGTCATGTCCTCGACGGTCCGCACCGTGAGGTTCGGACCCCCCTCCGCGTACGCCGCGTTGATCTTGATGGCGTGCCCGGGGATCTGCTTGCCGGTCCGTTCGTCGGTGCGCGCGGGCGTCATCGCGAGCGAGTCGCGCGGCAGGCTCACCACGCTCGCCCGTTCCCGGTCCTCCGAGATGTGCACGATCATGATCGTGTCGGTGCAGTGGCAGGGGGCCCCGCCCAGGTGGTAGCGCCGGCGCTCCTGCGGGGTGATCCGGTCGCGCCCGTCCGTGCCGACCAGCAGCACGTTCATGCCGTGCCCGGCCTGCGGGCGGTTCTTCATGTCCTTGAAGGGATCGACACGTGCGATGCCCGCGTCGAGACTGCTGACCACCGCGTGCCCGATCCCGGCGGAGGCGAGGACGACCACGGAGAGGGTCGTGGCCGCGCGCATGGCCCAGCGCGGCTTCTTCCGCCGCACCGGCGGACGCGGCCCGCGCGGGTGCGGGGGGCCGGCGGGCCGGGGGCGGCGCTGCGGGGGAGCGGGCGCGGCGGACCGAGGCTGCGTGGGCAAGGGGGACACCTCCGGGCGACGGCCGTACGTGGGATCGTGAGCACCGTAGGCCCATACGATCTGTAGCCCGGGCCACCGCCCCGGCGGGGCGCAACGGTGTCCCCCATTCGCGGTAACGTAACGGGCGATGAACGCCAACCCCGACGTGCGACTCCCCGCCGTGTCTGTGATCATGCCGGTCCTCAACGAGGAGCGGCATCTGCGCGGAGCCGTCCAAGCGATCCTCGCGCAGGAGTACGCCGGCGAGATGGAGGTCGTGATCGCCCTCGGTCCGTCCACGGACCGCACGGACGAGATCGCCGCCGAGCTCGTCGCCGAAGACCCGCGCGTCCACACCGTCCCCAACCCGACGGGCCGTACGCCCGCCGCCCTCAACGCCGCGATCAAGGCCTCGCGCCACCCGATCGTCGTCCGCGTCGACGGCCACGGCATGCTCTCGCCCAACTACATCGCCACCGCCGTACGCCTCCTGGACGAGACCGGCGCGCAGAACGTCGGCGGCATCATGCACGCCGAGGGCGAGAACGACTGGGAGCACGCGGTCGCCGCCGCCATGACCTCGAAGATCGGGGTCGGCAACGCCGTCTTCCACACCGGCGGCGCCGCCTGCGAGGCCGAGACCGTCTACCTCGGGGTGTTCCGGCGCGAGGCACTGGAGCAACAGGGCGGCTACAACGAGGAGTTCATCCGCGCCCAGGACTGGGAGCTGAACTTCCGCATCCGCGAGGCCGGCGGCCTGATCTGGTTCTCGCCGGAGCTGAAGGTGTCCTACCGCCCGCGGCCGAGCATGCGCGCGCTGGCCAAGCAGTACAAGGACTACGGCCGCTGGCGGCACGTCGTCGCCCGCTTCCACGAGGGCTCCATCAACCTGCGCTACCTCGCCCCGCCGACGGCCCTGCTGGCGATCGCCGTCGGCATCGTGGTCGGCGCGGCCCTCACGCCCTGGGGCCTCGTGATCCCCGGCGGCTATCTCGCGGCGATCGTCCTCGGCTCCGTCCCGGCGGGCAAGGGGCTGCCGCTGAAGGCGCGGCTGCAGATCCCCGTGGCGCTCGCGACCATGCACATGTCGTGGGGCTGGGGCTTTTTGACCAGCCCCAGGTCCCTCGCGAAGAAGGTCATCGCCTCCCGGCGCCCCGCGGTGCTCGCCTCCAACTGAGCACCGGGGGCCGCCCGTTGACCCGGACTACCAGGTGTAGTTCGGGTTGACGTGCATGCACTGCTTCTTGTCGGAGCCGTTGATGACCTGCGCGGACGACGGCGTCTTGTCGTCCTCCGCCGGGGCCGTGTACGTGGTGCCTGAGCGCCAGTCCGCCCCGACGACCAGCGTGACCCCGCTGACGTCCGTCGACTTCTTCACCGAGGACAGCGGAACGCCGAGCGCCTTGGCCACCCGCTGCGCATCGCCCTCCAAATCTGCGCTCGGATAGCGGATCACCGTCTTCTCCACGCCGGAGTTCACCGAGGAGTCGGCCACCGCCTCGGTGAACCCCTTGCCGACGAGCAGTTCGGCGACCGCGTGCGCCCGTCCGGTCAGCGCGGCCCGGGTACTCGACCCGGTGCCGTTCTGCACCTGTACGGCGATCCGGTCGTCCGCGGCGGCCGGGTCCGCGGAGGCAGGCGTGTCCGCGGACTTCTTCTTGTCCTTGCCGTCCAGCGCGATGTCGTCGCGCACCAGCCGGAACAGCTTGTCCGCGTCACCCGGCTTCGGCACGACCCGGCCGCTGCTGGACGAGGAGTACTGCCAGGGCATCGTCGTCATGGTGATGCGCTTGGTGGGGACCTTCTTCAGCTCCTTGCTCAGGTCGTACAGCTTCGCCACGCTGCCGAGGCCCTCGTCGACGGTCAGCGCGCTGGTGGCCGTCTCCGCGAGCCGGCGCAGCTTGCCCGGGTTGCCGAGCGTGGCGTTCTCCCGCAGCTGGCGCACCATGGCGTTCATGTACTGGTGCTGCGCCTTGGCCCGGGCGATGTCCGTGTTGTCCTCGAAGCCGTAGCGCGTACGCAGCCACTGCAGGGCCTGGACGCCTTTGACGTACGTCGTGCCCTCCTTCAGCTTCAGACCGGAGCCGTGGCCGTCGGAGGACTTGGAGTAGATGTTGGCGTCCACGCAGACCGGTACGCCGCCGATGGCGTCCGCCATGGACACCACGCCCGCGAAGTCGATCATCATGAAGTGGTCGATGTGGATGTCGGTCAGCTTCTCCCAGGTCGCCACCGTGCAGCCCGGTCCGCCGCGGCCGAGGGAGTCGTTGGTGATCGTCGAGGTGAGCGCCCCGTAGACCTTGCCGGTGTCGGGGTCGGTGCACTTCGGGATGTCGACGAGGGTGTCGCGGGGCATGCTCACGACCGACATGTTGCTGCGGTCCGCCGAGAGGTGCAGCAGCATCTGGACGTCGGCGCGCGGCGCGGTGTTGAAGGTGTCCTTGGCTCCGCCGAGCTTCTGGTTCTCCTCGGAGTCCCGGGCGTCGGAGCCGATCAGCAGGATGTTCAGCGGGGTCTGCCCGGCCGCGTTGGCCTTCGACTCGGCGGCGCGGTCCTTCTCGTCGCCGATGTTGAGGTCGTCCTTCTTTATGTTGGCGTTGAGGTGCTGGTAGTAGAGATAGCCGGCCCCCGCCGTGCCGAGTATCACCACCGCCAGAACGATCGCCGACCAGCGCAGCACGCGCCGTCTGCGCCGTTTGCGGTCGCCGCCCGGCCTCCTGCAGCGGCTCGGCGCCGTCGCCCTTTCCTCCCTGGCCCTGCGGTGTGAGGGACATCGTGTCCTCGACCGCGGGCACCTCCCCGCGCACACAGCTCCGCCCCACCTGCTGACCTCCCACCCCTGTGTCCCGGCAACGGCCGTGGACGGTTCAGCCTCCCGGACACCCGTTTCCCCAAACGGAGTGAGCGAGAGGGCGGCGCCCCTGGTGTCCGTCGGACGTGAGCGCACCTCATCATTGTGCAGCCAGTTGGGAGTTTGCTGTGGGCCCCGGCGCAGCGGATGCCGCCGAGGCCCACGCCCCCGGGCCGCTACCAGCGGTAGGGCGCGTACACGTCCATGCACTGACCGCTGTCCGAGCCGTTGATCGCGTCGGCGCTGCCGGGCAGGGCGTCGGAGTCGGCGCCGGACTGCTTCGGATACGTCGTGCCCGTACGCCAGTCGGCGCCCACGACGAGTGTGACCCCGGAGACGTCCGTCGACTTCTGCACCGAACTCAGCGGAATCCCCAGCGACTTGGCGATGCGCTGGGCGTCACCCTCCAGTTCGGCGCTCGGGTAGCGCACGACGGTACGGTCCTCGACGAGCCCCGCCGTCGTGTCCTTCGACGCTCTGGCGAACCCCTTCTGCGCGAGTTCCGCGGCGATGGCGCCCGCGCGCCCGGGGACCGGGGCGAGGGTCGAGGTCCCGGTGGCGTTCTGCACCAGGACGCCGATCCTGTCGTCCGGTGTCGAAGGGGCCTTCGTCGCCGCCTGCTTCGGCTTCTTCTTCCCGCCCGACTCCTTGCCCTTGTCGTCGAAGGGCTCGTCGTCGCGGAGCATCTGCCACACCTTCGCCGCTCCCGCGCCGTCCGGCACCAGGTGGTTGGGGTCCTTGGGGTCCTCCACGTTCGGCATGGTCAGCGAGGTGATGCGGTCCGTCGGCACCGATTTGAGCTGCATCCCCAGGTCGTACAGCTTCTTCACGGTGCCGATCTCCTCGGAGACCTTCAGGGACTTCGTGGCCGCCTCCGCCAGATCGGTCAGCCGGCCCGTGTCGGTGAAGACGTTCTGCTTCTTCAGCGTGCGGATCATCGAGTTCAGATACATGTGCTGCGCGCGGGCCCGCATCGGGTCACTGCCCCAGGCGTGCCGGGTGCGCAGCCACTGCAGCGCCTGCTTGCCCTTGACCTTCTTGGTTCCCGCCGTCATCTTCAGCCCCGAGCCGCCGGGGACGGCTGCCGTCGGGTGGTCCCACACGTTCTGCTTCACACAGACCTCGACGCCCCCGATGGCGTCCGCCATCCGCACCACACCCGCGAAGTCGATCGTCATCCAGTGGTCGATGTAGACCCCGGTGAGGTTCTCCCAGGTGGCCAGCGTGCAGCCGGCTCCGCCGCGGGCCAGCGACGTGTTGATGATGTCGTTGACTGCCGGGTAGACCCGTCCGGTCTCGGGGTCCTTGCACTCGGGGATGTCGACCCGGGTGTCGCGCGGGATGCTGACCATCGCTGCGCTCTTGCGGTCGGCGGAGAGGTGGATGAGCATCTGCACGTCGCCGAGCGGCGGGTTGTCGCGGGTGTCCTTGCTGCCGCCCAGCTTCACGTTCTCGTCGGAAGCACGGCTGTCCGAGCCGATGAGCAGGATGTTCATCGGCGTCTGCCCGTCGGCGTTCGGCTGCGACTTCTGCGCCTTGGAGTCGCCGCTGCTGCGCTCGCCCTTCTGCAGATTGCCGTTCAGGTGCTGGTAGTAGAGGTATCCGGCGCCGGCCGTACCGAGTATCAGGACCGCGAGCGTGGTCGCGGACCATCGCAGCACCCGGTGTTTGCGCCGCGGTCCCCGGCGGCGGTGCCCGCCGTTGCCCGCGTCCCCGGTCTGCGGCGTGCCCCCGCCGCCGGAAGCGCGCCGAACGTCGTCCGGTCGTGGCGCCCTTTTGCGCACATCGCTCTGAGACATCCCCCGTCCTCCCCACCCTTGCGCCGCCAAATGGGCCTGCCCTGCGTCCTGTTAGACGCACGACAGGCCCCTCAGGTCACTTGGCGCACTCCACCTTGTCCGCCGTGGACTTGTCGACGTCCGGTGCCTTGGACGGTGCGGTGAGGGGTTCCCCGGCGGTCTCGAAGTCCTTGCCCAGGGTCAGCGTCATCGTCGGCAGGCCCTGCGCGTTGGTGACGCTCTTGCCGGGCTTCAGCGCCGAGCCGGACAGACCCATGATGTCGGCCAGCCGGCGCGCCTGGTCGGCCTGGTCGGGGGCGTACTCGAGCGTCGTCCTGCTGAGCTCCGCCTCCGCGTTGCCGGCGTTCTCGGACTTGGTGACGCCCGCCTCGTTCTGCAGGTACTCCAGCTCCGCCTGGGCGCTGCCCGCTGCGGCGCCGCCGTTCAGGATCCGTACGCGCACGTCCGACGCGGCCGACTTGGTGCCCTTGAGACGGGCCGCCGCGGCGTCCGCCTCCTTCTTCTTCTCCTGCTTGACCGCGGTGAAGGAGACGTCGTTCTTGATGGCCTGGAAGACCTCCGGGGCCTTCGACTCGTTGAGGACGACGGTCGCCTTGACCTTCTCGGCCGGGTTGTCGATCACCGGCACGGTGGTGAACGTCAGGTTCTTCGGGTTGAGCTTGCCGAGCTCCAGACCGAGGTCCTTCAGCTTGCCGATGCTGTCGAGGTTGGAGTCGACGGTCAGCGCCTTGGTGCCCGCCTCAGCCACCTTCACCATCTTCGCGGGGTTGGTGAGCGTGTCGTTCGACTTCAGCTTGCGCATCAGCGCGCTGAGGAACTGCTGCTGCAGCGCGATCCGGCTCAGGTCGCCGCCGAAGCCGACCGCGTGCCGGGTGCGCACGAAGGCGAGGGCCGTCTCGCCCTCGATGTGCCGCATGCCCTTCTTCAGATTCAGGTGCGAGTCAGGGTCGTTGATGTCCTTGCCGAGACATACGTCGACGCCGCCGACCGCCGTGGTCAGCGTCTTGACCGCGTTGAAGTCGGCGACCATGAAGTTGTCCGGCTTGATGCCGGTCAACTCCGTGACCGTGCGCGCGGTGCAGCTGGGCGTGCGGTCGTCCTGGCCCAGGCTGGTGTTGAACCGTACGCCGCTGGTGCCCGCGATGACCTTCTCGCTGCCGTCGTCCTGCTGGGTCGGGCAGTCCGGGATGTCGGTGATCAGGTCGCGCGGGATGCTCAACGCGGTCGCGTTCGAACGGTCCTTGGAGACATGCAGCAGGATCGTGGTGTCCGCGTGGCCGACACTGCCGGAGTCGCCGTACTTCGTGTTGCCCTCACCGGTGCGCTTGTCGGTGCCGATCAGCAGGATGTTGATCGCCTTGCCCTTGCTGAAGCCACCGGTGCTCGCGCCGTCGTCGGAGACGGACGTGATGTTGTCGTTGAGGTGCTTGATGTAGAGGTAGGCACCACCGGCGACGGCGAGCAGCACGAACGCCATGCTGCCGCCCGTCCACATCAGGGCCTTCTTCGCCTTCGACTTCTTCTTCGCCGGGCGTCGGCCGCGCCGGCCCGGCAACGGCTCCTCGGGTGCGCGGCGCCGCCGTTGCGGCGGTACGTCGCGGCCCGGGGCCTGCGGTGCCGCCGACCGGTTGCGGGTCGCGCCGCCCGCGTCACGGGGGGCTGCTCTGCGCGGGCCGGGAACCGCCGATCGCGGTGCGGAAGGAGTCAGTCGCAGTTCGTATTCGCCGGTGTTCGGATTGAGCACCCACTGGTCTGCGGGGTCGATGTCGTCCGCCCGCCCACGGCTTTGCGAGTCCACGGTTGTCCGAATCCTCCGTTTGGCCACGCGGCGCCTTCCCCCTCCAAGGCGCTCGGTCTGGTCTCGCAGTGCACGACCCCGGGAAGGACCACGCGATAAGTGCACCGGATCGCTCACACTATCCGCCCAGTTCGGCGTCAAGCGACGACGGTGACAAATTCCACGTCCCTACAACTGGGCAATCCGCCCATTTCACGGGACTTTCTTGCGGCGACTGTTCGTCGCCTTGGTGTTCGCTTTACGCGCAGGCGTCCTCGGCGGCGGTGTTCCCGCTGAACGTGGGGGCGGGCGAAACGGACGTCCCGGACCGGTCAGACCGCTTTTCGCCGTTGTTCCCCTCGCTCTTCGTGGTCGAATTGCGACTCTTTGCGGCGGATTCCCCGGGTGCTTCCCTCGCGACCGTCAACGGCGTGTCCCTGCGCAGCCGTTCGAAGAGCTTCCGCGCCTCGGGCTCCTCCAGCTGGTCGCGATTGGCGTTGTAGACGTACGACTCCCGCGGAACGGTCAGGAATTGCACGCGTTCGGCGGGGATGTCGCGCAGACCGCGCACGAGTTCGTACAAACCGCGCAGACTCGCCAGATCCGGGTCGGTGGTGAGGGACGACGTGGCGGCGTCCAGCACCGGATAGAGCTTCACGGGATTCAGCAGTACGTCATTGCTCTGCACCTTGTTGACGAGCGCCCCGAGAAATCGCTGCTGGCGCTCCATCCGGTCGGTGTCGCTGCCGTTGCCGAGGGACTTGCGGGCGCGGACGTAGCCGAGCGCCTGCTCGCCGTTGAGCGTGACCCGGCCCGCGGGCAGCTTCAGCTTGGCGGCCTTGTCGTCGATCGGCTTCTTCAGGCAGACCCGTACGCCGTCGACGGCGTCGACCATCTCCTTGAAGCCGTGGAAGTCGATGACCATGTGGTGGTCGATCCGGATGTCGGTGAGCTTCTCCACGGTCCGGATGGTGCAGGCCGAACCGCCCATCTGGAAGGCGTAGTTGAACATCGCGAACGTCGGCTCGGAGCGGGTGCCGTCGGGGCGCAGACAGGAGGGCACGTCCACCATGAGGTCACGGGGAAGGGACATCGCGGTGGCGGTGTGCCGGCCCTTGGACAGGTGCAGCAGGATCGTCGTGTCGGACCGCTCGGTGCCCGAGTCGCGCCCGTAGCGGGCGTTGCCGTCCCCGGAGCGCGAGTCCGAACCGATCACCAGGATGTTCTGCGCGTCCTTGACGAGCGAGGTGGGCCTTTCCTTCTCGTACCGCGCAAGCTCCCGGGCCGCCGCCTCGTCGGGCGTGATGTTCCCGTCCAGCTTCATGTACAGCACCCACCCACCCCCCACGGCCCCGGCGACCAGCACCGCAACGGCGATCCCCCCATACCGCACCCACCGCCGCCGCCCCCACCACAACGCCCGCCTAAGCCTTTCCACGTGCCCGCTCCACCCCTCACGGCGTACGAACATCCCGGCCATACGACCATGCCCCGGGGGAAGCACGGGGGCGCCCTGTTACTACGCCGTTCGGGTGAGGCAGGCTTTCTGCGACGGCGGTGACTGCAAGCTTTTAGGGGCGCGAGGGCACCGCAGGCTTACGAGGGCGCGGGCGCCGCGGGCTTCCGGGGGAGCGGGCGCCGCGGGCTTCCGGGGGCGCAGCTGACGCGCGCTTTCTGGGACGCGGGCGACTGCAAGCTTTTAGGGGCGCGGGGAACTGCGCGACAAGCCACGACGAACCCGCACCCGCACAACTGCCCGCCAAGGCCCCCCACTCTCAGCGGCGCACCACAGACACCCGCTCACTCTCAACCCGAGCCGCCACCGCATCCTCCCCAAGCCGCTCAAGATGCCGACACAACACCACCGACCCCCCACTCGCGAGCGGCCCGAACAACCCCACACTCAACCCCTCCCACGTGTCATACGACAGCCCGGACAACACCCGCACCCCACCCCCGCTCAATCCGAGCTCCCCCGCATCCGCGACCGCCCGCTCAACAACCTCCACCCCACTGAACTCCCGCCCGTCCACGACCAGCGCAACCTCCCCAGGATCCACCGCCGCAAAAGCCGCGAAGCGATCCCCCTGCCCCGGCACCTCCACCGCGTAGTCGACAAACCCCTCCGGCGGCTGCGGAAACCGCCCCCCGAGCGGCCGCAACGCAAGGGCAACCCGCTCCCCCCGACAGGCCCGCGCCGACTCCAACGACTCCGGCCCACTCACCACCACATCGGCGGCAGCCGCATCCCCGCCGACATCGGCAACCACCCCCACCGACGCACACGCCAGCACCCACACGGCCGTCTGCCAGTGCGCGGGCAGCAGCAGCGCCACCCGGTCGCCGGGTCCGGCGGCCAGGTCGCCCTGGAGGAGGTTGGCGGTCTTGGTCACCCAATTGGCGAAGGTGGCCACGGACAGTTCGACGCGCTCGCCCGTGGCGTCGTCGTAGAAGGTCACCAGCGGTCGTGCGGGGTCCGTGGCGAGCGCGGAACTGAGCAGGTCGGCAGGGGTGCGGTCGGTGGCGTTCATCCGCGCAAGGGTACGCGGACGGCCGCTCGCGCACGCTGCGGCGGGGCCACCGGTTCGGAGGAACGCCAGCCGACGGTCCGTCAGTTCCCGGATGGGCAGATATGTCTGACTATGTCCAGGATCGGCAGCATGCGTCGACTCCTTGCTTCCTCGATCGCCGCCTCGGTCGGCGTCGCCTGCGCGGGCGCCCTCGCCCTTCCGTTGACCCTGCCCGCCGCAGCGGCGTCAAAGGCGCCCGCCGCCGGAGCCGCCGGCGCCGCCGGCTCGGTCCCGGACGCCGGGTCCGACCTCCCCGGCAGCACCCACTCGCTGCCCCTCGTCCCCCTCGTCCACGTCGCCCCGCCCGCCCGCGACCGCGCCGTGGACTCCCGGCCCGCCGGTGAAGTGGGCCTGACCCGGCGGGACGTACGGCACTTCTCGATGGTCGGGGTCATCTGGGACGACCCGGGCACCGAACTGCACGGACGCGTCCAGGTCCGCACCCGCGCCACCGACACGGGCGTCTGGTCCGGCTGGCAGAACCTGGAGACGGACAACGACGACGCGGCCGACCCCGCCACCGCCGAGCGCACCTCGGGCCGTGTGCACGGCTCCACCGCACCGCTGTGGGTCGGCGACTCGGACGGGGTGGAGGTCCGGGTCCGGGCCGAGGAGCCTCCCCGCACCGAGGGCGCCGCCCCGAACACGCGCGCCGTCGTACCCGGCGCCGCCCTCCCCTCGGGCCTGCGTCTGGAACTCGTGGACCCCGGCGAGGAGTCAGCGGCAGGGAGCGGGTCGCCCGCCACGCCGCACGGCATGCCGGCCGGCGCCCCGCGCACCGGCGCCCTCGGCACCGAGTCGGCCGAGGCCCTGGCCGCCACCGCCGCCAACGCGGCCCTCGTCCCGCTCGGCGCCACCGAGATCCCCGCGCTCAGCCGCAGCGCCACCGAACGGGAGCTACGGACCCTGTCCGGCATCGAACTGACGGCAAGTCAGCGGGCGAAGCCGCACATCGGACCGCGGCCCCGCATCGTCACGCGCCGCGGCTGGGGCGCGAACGAGAAGCTGCGCGAGAAGGGCTTCGTCTACACCAAGAAGGTCAAGGCGGCGTTCGTCCACCACACCTCGTCCGGCAACGGATACCGCTGCTCGCAGGCCCCCTCCGTCATCCGCGGTATCTACCGCTACCACGTCAAGAGCATGGGCTGGCGCGACATCGGCTACAACTTCCTCATCGACAAGTGCGGCACCATCTACGAGGGGCGCGCCGGGGGAGTGGCGAAGGCGGTCCTCGGCGCCCACACCCTCGGCTTCAACACCAACAGCATGGGCGTCGCCGTCCTCGGCAGCTTCGGCTCCCACAAGCCGCCCGCCGCCGCACTGCGGGCCATCTCACGGCTCACCGCCTGGAAACTCGGCCTCTACGGTGCGAATCCGCGTGGAAAGACATATCTGAAGTCGGGGGGTGGCAATCTCTACCGAAAGGGAAAGAACGTACGTCTGAATGTGATCTCCGGCCACCGTGACGGCTATGCCACGGCGTGCCCGGGCACGCAGCTCTACCGCAAACTCGGCACGGCCCGCTCCACCGCGGCCCGCTACCAAGGCCGTTAGGGCCGCACCGGGCGAAAGAAAGGGGCCGGACGGAGGACGCATTCACGCCATCGGGGGACCCCGGGTGGAACCGCACCACACCGCACGGCCGTCGAAGGCGCCGCACAACGATCTGCATACACTGGCCGGCCGAAAGACAGTTCGGCCGGTCCCGGCAGGAAGCAGAGACGACAGGTGACAGAAGCGATCCTCCTGGTCGGCGGCAAGGGCACCCGGCTGCGGCCCCTCACGGTCCACACGCCGAAGCCCATGGTCCGGGCGGCCGGCGTCCCGTTCCTCACACACCAGCTGGCGAGAGCCAGAGCCGCGGGCGTGGAGCACATCGTCCTGGCCACGTCCTATCTGGCCGAGGTCTTCGAGCCCTACTTCGGCGACGGCTCGTCCCTCGGCCTCCACCTCGAGTACGTCACCGAGGAGGAGCCCCTCGGCACCGGCGGCGCCATCCGCAACGTCGCCTCCCGGCTGCACTCGGGCCCCGACGAACCGGTCCTGATCTTCAACGGCGACATCCTGACCGGGCTGAACATCCGCGCCCTGGTCGACACCCACGACAAGAGCGGCGCCGACGTCTCCCTGCACCTGACCAAGGTCACCGACCCGCGCGCCTACGGCCTGGTCCCCACCGACGAGACGGGCCGCGTCCTCGCCTTCCTGGAGAAGCCGCAGACCCCCGAGGAGATCGTCACCGACCAGATCAACGCGGGCGCGTACGTCTTCCGCCGCTCGGTCATCGACGCGATCCCGGTGGGCCGGCCGGTCTCGGTGGAGCGGGAGACCTTCCCCGGTCTGCTCGCGGCCGGCGCCCATCTGCAGGGCATGGTCGACTCGACGTACTGGCTGGACCTCGGCACCCCGGCGGCCTTCGTGCGCGGCTCCGCCGACCTCGTGCTCGGTCGCGCCCCGTCCCCCGCCGTGCCCGGCCGCTGCGGCGACCGGCTGATCCTGCCGACGGCGCAGGTCGCCCCCGACGCCAAGCTCACGGGCGGCACGGTGGTGGGCGAGGGCGCGTTCGTGGCGGAGGGCGCCCGGGTCTTCGGCTCCACGATCCTGCCCGGCGCCGTCATCGAACCGGGCGCCGTCATCACCGACTCCCTCATCGGCACCCGCGCCCGCGTGGGCGAGCGGTCCGTGCTGACCGGCACGGTCATCGGCGACGGCGCGGTCGTCGGGGCCGACAACGAACTGCGCGACGGCGTACGGGTGTGGTGCGACGCCCGGATCCCGGCGGGCTCGGTGCGCTTCTCGTCGGACCAGTAGGCGCGCTTCAGGGGGCGCCCCGCCCGGGTCTCACACGCGCGGCGCCCCCGTCACCGACATCACCAGCGAGTACAGCGAGGTGGTGGCCGTGATGAACAGTCGGTTGTTCTTCGGGCCGCCGAAGGCGATGTTGGAGACCGGTTCGGGCACCCGGAGCCGGCCGATGAGGGTGCCGTCGGGGTCGTAGCAGTGCACCCCGTCGGCGAGTGCGGCGGCCCACAGCCGGCCCTCGTCGTCGAAGCGGATGTTGTCGTAGTGGACGCCGTCCGCGGCCGAGGCGAAGACCTTCCCGCCGGACAGCGTGCCGTCGTCGCCGACGTCGAAGACGCGGATCCGGGCGGCCCGGCTGTCGGAGACGTACAACTGCCGTTCGTCCGGGGAGAGGATGACGCCGTTGGGCCCCTCGAACCCGTCGGCGGCGAGGTGCACCCGCCCGCTGACCGGGTCGATCCGGTACACGTTGCACGCGCCGATCTCCGACGGCGCGCGATGGCCCTCGTAGTCGGTGACGATGCCGAAGTCCGGGTCGGAGAACCAGATTGTGCCGTCGGAGCGTACGACGGAGTCGTTCGGGCTGTTGAGGCGCTTGCCGTCGTAGCGGTCGGCGAGGACGGTGAGCGAACCGTCGGGCTCGGTGCGGGTGACGCGGCGGTTGCCCTGTTCGCAGCTGACCAGACGGCCCTGCCGGTCGAGCGTGTTGCCGTTGACGTGACCGGCCGGGGTGCGGAAGACGGAGACGGCGCCCGTGGCCTCGTCCCAGCGCAGCAGGCGGTCGTTCGGGATGTCGCTCCAGACCAGCTGACGCCAGGCGGGCAGATACAGCGGACCCTCGGCCCAGCGGCAGCCGTCGTACAACACCTCGAGCCGGCTGTCGCCGTTCGTGCACCGCCCCGTACGGAAGCGGTCGTCCAGGATCTCGTACAGCTCGTCGCCGGCACTGCCTGACATGGTTCCCCCACAGAGATGTCGAACAGAACGGCATTCAACGTAACAGCCGGTGCGCGGCGTCAGAGGCGGCCGATGTCGCCCTTCGGCATCCGCGGTGCCCGCCGCGGTGGGGTGCGGCCGCTGAGCAGGATGAGCCGGGCCGCGCGATGCCGCTGCCCGGCATACGGCTCCAGCAGCTCCAGCATCACGTCGTCGTCCGCGTCCCGGTCCCCGGCGAGCGCCCACCCCACGATGCCCGGCAGATGCAGATCCCCGACGGTCACGGCGTCCGGCGCGCCATGGCTGCGCTGCACGGTCTCCGCGGACGTCCACGGGCCGATCCCCGGCACGAGCTCCAACCGCGCCTGCGCGGCCGCCGGTTCCATCCGGGCCGCCTCCTCCAGCCGCGCGGCGACCCGCACGGCCCGCAGGATGGTCGAGGCCCGCTTGTTGTCGACGCCGGCCCGGTGCCACTCCCACGAGGGGATCAGCGCCCAGGTCCGCGGGGCCGGCATCACCCACAGCCGCCCGCCCGCCGCGGGCCCCGGCGCCGGCTCGCCGTACTTGCGCACGAGCAGCCGCCACGCCTGGTACGCCTCCAGCGTCGTGACCTTCTGCTCCAGGACCGAGGGGATCAGCGACTCCAGCACCAGCCCGGTGCGCGTCAGCCGCAGCCCGGGCCGCCGGTGCCGTGCGAGCGCCACCAGCTGGTGCCGGGGCGCGAAGGCGTCCGGTTCGTCCGCGGCCCCGAGCAGGTCGGGCAGCTGCTCCAGCAGCCACTCGGCCCCCGGGCCCCAGGCCTCGCCCCGTACGACCGAGCCCTTCGCGCAGACCCGCAGCGTCCCCGGCCCCGCCGGGGTCAGGCTCGCCCGCCACACCGACCCGTCGGGCGTCGCCCGGAACGTCGGATCGCCCGGCCCGCGCCGCAGCGGCCCCAGCACCAGCCCGAGGTCGAGCGGCCCCTCGGGCACCACCGTCCGCACCCGCCCCGGCGCCGCGCTCTGCCGCGGCACCGCACCGCCCGCAGGCACGCCGACATGCCCACCGCGCACGGTCGTACGGGTGGGCCGCGGAGCGAACCGTCCTGCCATGAGTGAAGTCCCAGGAGACGAGAGGAACCCTGTGGGGCACAGGGAGGGCCCTACGAGATTAGGCGCACACGCGCGTGCCTCACCGCACCTCTATGAAGCTCCCCGCGTCCCGCTCGGGCCTGGGCCGCGGTTCCTCGGCCGGATGCCCGACCGCCACGGCCCCCATCGGATCCCAGTCCTCGGGCAGCCCCAGCACCTCGCGCACGACGTCGCGGCAGAACATCGTGGACGACACCCACGCGGACCCCAGCCGCTCCCCGGCCAGGGCGACCAGGAAGTTCTGCACGCCGGCGCCCGCGGCGACCACGAACATCTCCCGCTCGGCGGCGTCCCGCCGCGCGTCCCCGTACGTGTGCGAGCCGTCCATGACGAGACACGGCACCACCAGATACGGCGCGTTGCGCAGGACGTCGCCGCGGCGCACCCGCTTGGCGATGGACTCCTCGCTCTTGCCGTCCCGGCGCAGATCGGCGATCCAGGCGTCGCGCATGGCGTCCAGCAGCGCGGTCCTGGCCTCTTCGGACTCCAGCAGCACGAACCGCCACGGTGTGGTGTGGTGCGGTGCCGGAGCCGTCACGGCCGCGGCGACCGCCCGCCGCACGGCACCGGGGTCGACCGGCTCGCCGGTGAAGGCCCGCACCGTGCGGCGCTGTGTCACCGCCGTACGCACGGCCTCGGACGTCCCGAGGCGGAACATGTCGTCCCGTCCGCCGCGCACCATGGCCCGCGCCCCCTCCCCGTCGTCCCCGCCCACCACGTGCGCCAGCCCGCGCACCACGGCGACCGGCAGTCCGGCGGCCTTGCCCTTGACCAGGTCGCCGGCCGCGGCCAGCTCGTCCGCCGTCGCCACGACCGTCGCGCTGAGCGGATTGCCGTGCGCGTCCGTGCCGCCGCGCAGATCGTCGAGCACCCGCACACCGGCGGCACCGATCGCGACATCCGTGAGCCCCGAGCGCCAGGGGCGCCCGAAGGTGTCGGTGACCACGACGCCGACCTCGACACCGAGGGCGTCGCGCAGTCCGTCCCGGATCGCCCGGGCCGAGGCGTCCGGGTCCACGGGCAGCAACAGCACGGTGCCGGAAGGGGTGTTGGAGGCGTCGACGCCGGCCGCCGCCATCACCAGCCCCTGACGGTTCTCGACGATCCGCAGCGTCCCGCGCCGCGCCACGACCCGCACCGTCTCCGCGTCGATCGCGGCCTCCCGGTCGTCGGCCGCGACGATCCGCCCCTCCGCCTTGGACACGATCTTCGACGTGACGAGCACGACGTCCCCGTCGGCCAGGGCGGGCTCGGCGGCGGCGATCAGCTTGGCCACGTCGTCGCCGGGTGCGACCTCGGGCAGTCCGGGCACGGCCCAGACGCGGTAACCGGACGTGTCGCGGGCGTCGTCGGCGCCCCGGGAAGTGCTGTCGCTCAAGACGCCCGCACCTCCTGCGCCAGCGTCAGCGCCTCCTGTGCCATCCGGGTGGTCGCGTCGAGGTCGGTCATCATCAGAGGGACGGCCCGGCAGCGGATCCCGGCGCTCTCGACCCGCTCCACCACGGACGCGTCCACGGTGTCGACGAGCCAGCCGTCGAGCAGCCCCGAGCCGTAGTGCTCGGCCACCGCCGCGGCCGTCGACTCCACGCCGACCGCCGCGAGCACCTTGTCGGCCATCCCGCGCACGGGCGCGTCCCCGACGATGGGGGAGAGGCCGACGACCGGCACACCGGCGTCGGCGATCGCCTCGCGGATGCCGGGCACGGCGAGGATCGTGCCGATGGACACGACCGGGTTCGACGGCGGGAACAGCACGAGGTCCGCCTCCGCGATCGCCTCCAGCACACCCGGCGCCGGCTTCGCCTGGTCGGCCCCGACGGGCAGGACCGCCTCGGCCGGCACCGAGGCGCGCAGCCGCACCCAGTACTCCTGGAAGTGCACCGCCTTGCGCTCGCCGTCGACCTCGACGGCCACATGCGTCTCGACCCGGTCGTCCGTCATGGGGATCAGCCGCACGCCCGGCTGCCACCGGTCGCACAGCGCCTCCGTCACCGCGCTGAGCGGATAGCCGGCGCCGATCATCTGCGTCCGCACGATGTGCGTGGCGAAGTCCCGGTCGCCGAGGCCGAACCACTCCGGCCCCACGCCGTAGGCCGCGAGCTCCTCCTTGAGGTGGAAGGTCTCCTCGGCCCGCCCCCAGCCCTGCTCCTCGTTGATGCCTCCGCCGAGCGTGTACATCACCGTGTCGAGGTCCGGGCAGACCTTCAGCCCGAAGAGGTGGATGTCGTCCCCGGTGTTGCCGATGACGGTGATGTCCGTGTCCGGCGCGGCCTGCTTCAGACCGCGCAGGAACCGGGCACCACCGATGCCGCCTGCCAGAACCACAATGCGCATGGGGCAAGTCTTGCAGGCGGGTACGACAACGCGTCAGGCGGTTGCCGCGCCGACCTCGTCGTGCGCCCCCTCGGCGGCCGTGCACGCGGAGTGCATCGGCATCTGCGTGAGCCCGGGGTAGTAGATGTGCAGACTGACCGCCGGCTCCAGCGCGTCGTTGACCACCTCGTGCACGTACCCCGGCGCGAACACCCTCTGCGCGCCCGCTCGCAACGCGCGCGTGCCGCGCCCGGTCCGCTCGGTCAGTGTGCCCTCCAGGACAGTCAGCACGCCGGAGGAGCGGCCGTGGTCGTGCGGTCCGCTGCCCTGTCCGGGCACCCAGGACAGCAGCCACACCTCGTAGCCGGGCCCGGTGCGCAGCCGGTGGTACCAGCGCGTCGTGGCGTCGTACTCCACGAGGTGCTCCCACTGCGCGCGGTCGGCGGCGACGGAGCGCGCGAGGCCCGCGAACTCGGCGACGGTGGCCGGGTGCTCGCGCGGGGGCTGGAGAAGGTGCAGGACTTCGAGGATGTCGCCGGCGATCTGGAGGTCGTTGTCGCTGTTCATGGGGTGCGGTGGTTCCTCGGCGAAGAGTGGGGCTGGCTGGGGTCGCGGTTCGTCCGCCCGCGGCAGCGGGCGCAGCGGATGCCCTGCGCGGGCGTCGGGAAAGGGAACAGCAGCCGAGTCGGGACGGACTCAGAGGCAGCCGGAGCGGGCTCGGCTCAACAGCTGGAACAGCAACAACAGCTACAGCGAGCGCGGGCAGCACCGAGGGACCCGGTCGTGCGGGTCGAGGTGAGTGCCAAGTTCGCGAGCATGCCCACAAGAACACCGGGTCACACCTTCACTGTCAACTCGGCGCCCGGAATGTGGGACCTGGTTCACCTCATCCGGTTCATCTGCAAGGCGAAAGGTTTGTGCACCCGCCACCCGGGACACATGGCGCACAACCGGGCGCACAAGCCTCGTTGCGATCCCGTGATCCGACCGTGATCCGGTTTGCAATGAGGGCGCGTGGAACGAGATCGGATCTACGGGCGTCCTTCCCCGTACAGGCTCTGCGCGGAGCCGGAGGCCCTTCCGGGCCCTGTCTGCGTGTCAAGGTTTATGCCGATTTGAACACTTTCCGCATGGCCTTGGTTCCGCAGAGTGAATAAGGGGCCCAATAGCAGATCTCGGCTTGACTCGCCCGGAGCAGCACACTTGTAATTTCACTCGTGTCGTTCAGCCGGGAACGGTAACGGCTACATCACGGGGACGCGAAAGACAGACGAGGGGCGCACATGACCGAGCTGGTGCAGCAACTGCTGGTCGACGACGCGGACGAGGAACTCGGCTGGCAGGAGCGCGCGCTGTGCGCCCAGACCGACCCCGAGTCCTTCTTCCCCGAGAAGGGCGGCTCCACCCGGGAGGCCAAGAAGGTCTGTCTCGCCTGTGAAGTCCGCTCCGAGTGCCTCGAGTACGCCCTCGCCAACGACGAGCGATTCGGCATCTGGGGCGGTCTGTCCGAGCGGGAGCGACGGCGTCTGAAAAAGGCCGCCGTCTGAGCCACGTATCCGACTGAACCGCATATTCGATCCGATTCGATCCGAACGGCCCGTCGCAGGTGGGTTATCCACAGGCGGCGGGCCGCCGTCATGCCCAGCCGATAGTGTGGGCGCTCGTCCGAGACGCCTCGCTGCCCCCAGGGGGCACAGGTGTCCACCGCAGTCCATCGAACCGGGGCCCGTACCTCGATGTCCGTGCACAGCCACTCGGCAGCCCAGCAAGGCCTCGCTGCCGCACCAGAGTTTCCGCGTCACGTGGTGACGGCGGTGATCGTCTCCCATGACGGCGCCCGCTGGCTGCCCGACGCGCTCGCCGGGCTGCTCGGCCAGGAGCGTCCCGTCCAGGCCGCGATGGCGGCCGACACCGGCAGTGCGGACGACTCCGCCCGGCTGGTCACCGACGCCCTCGGCGCCGACCGCGTCCTGCACCTTGCCCGGCGCACCGGCTTCGGCCAGGCCGTCGAGGAGGCGGCCCGCACCGCCCCCGTCCTGACGCCCGAGGAGCTGCCCTACCTGAAGCGGCCGAGCGGCTGGGACCCGGTCACGCGCACCTGGCGCGACGACGCCTACGACCTGCCGGAACTGCCGTACGGCGAGCCGGTCCAGTGGCTCTGGCTGCTGCACGACGACTGCGCCCCCGAACCCGACGCACTGGCCCAGCTGCTGCGCGTCGTGGACAACGAGATGGAGCTCGGCCGCGACGACGTGGCCGTCGTCGGCCCCAAGCTCCGCGGCTGGTACGACCGCCGCCAGCTCCTGGAGGTCGGCGTCTCCATCGCCAACTCCGGCCGCCGCTGGACGGGTCTGGACCGCCGGGAGCAGGACCAGGGACAGCACGACCACGTCCGGACCGTGCTGTCGGTGTCCACCGCCGGCATGCTGATCCGCCGCGACGTCTTCGAACAGCTCGGTGGCTTCGACCGCCGGCTGCCCCTGATGCGTGACGACGTCGACCTGTGCTGGCGCGCCCACGCCGCCGGCCATCGCGTCCTGATCGCCCCGGACGCGGTCGTGCGGCACGCGGAGGCCGCCTCCCGCGAGCGCCGCACCGTCGACTGCGTCGGCCGCACCGCCGCCTCCCCGCACAAGGTCGACAAGGCCGGCGCCGTCCACACCCTCCTGGTCAACACGCGTACGGCCGCGCTGCCCTGGGTGCTGTTGCGCCTGGTGGTCGGCACGCTCCTGCGCACCCTCGCCTACCTCGTCGGCAAGGTCCCGGGGCAGGCCGTCGACGAGATCCGCGGCCTGCTGAGCACCCTGCTGCGGCCCGAGCGGATCATCGCAGGGCGGCGCATGCGCGGCCGCCCCCAGATCGACAAGGACGAGCTGCGCGCCCTGTTCCCGCCGCCGGGAGCGACCGTGCGGGCCACCGTCGAGCAGGTCGCGGGCAACCTCGTCGGCCGCTCCGACCCCGAGGTGACCACCGGAGCCGGACGGCACGGCGGCGCGGTCGAGTCCGGGCCCGGCGGCGACGACGCCGACTTCCTGGAGATCGAGCAGTTCGCCCGCCTCAAGCGCATCGGCCGCAAGCCCGGCCCGATGCTCTTCCTGGTGCTGCTGTTCGTCTCACTGGTCGCCTGCAGGCAACTGTTCGGCGGAGGCGCGCTCGCGGGCGGCGCCCTGCTGCCCGCCCCGGCCGACGCCGGTGACCTGTGGTCGCGCTACGGCGACGCCTGGCACGCCGTCGGCGCCGGCGGCACCCCCTCCGCGCCGCCGTATCTGGCGATCGTGGCATTGCTGTCCTCCGTGCTGTTCGGCTCGACCGGGTTCGCGGTCACGGTCCTGCTCGTGGGCTCCGTGCCGCTGGCAGGCGTCACCGCGTACTTCGCCTCCCGCCCGCTCGTCGAGTCGCGCCTGCTGCGCGCGTGGGCGGCCGTCGTCTACGCCTTCCTGCCCGCCGCCACGGGCGCCCTCGCGGGCGGCCGCATCGGCACGGCGGTCCTGGCCGTCCTGCTGCCGCTCATGGCACGCGCGGGCGTCGCGGCCGGCGGATTGACGAACGCCCAGGGAGCGCGCGGCAGTTGGCGCGCCACCTGGGCGTACGCACTGCTGCTGACGGTCGCCACGGCGTTCACGCCGATCGTGTGGCCGATCGCGCTGATCCTCGGCATCGCGCTGCTGGTGCTGCGCCGCGACGACCTCACCGCCCACGGCCTGCGCCTGCTGGCCCAGTTCGGCACCCCGCTGCTGGTCCTCGCGCCCTGGTCGCTGTCGCTGCTCCCGTTCGGCTTCTTCAAGGAGGCCGGGCTGGAGTACGGCTCGTCGGCCGCCTCCGCCCTCGACCTGCTCGGCGTCAGCCCCGGAGGCCCCGGCACGGTCAGCGGAGTGATGCTCATCGGCATCGTCCTGGCCGCACTGGCCGCCCTGCTGCGCTCGGAGCGCCAGTTCGGCATCTGGGCCGCCTGGGCGGTCGCCCTGGTGGGCCTCGTCTTCGCGGTCCTGTCCAACCAGTCGACCTGGGCGGGCCCGGCAACCCTCGTCTACGGCCTCGCGCTGCTGGCCGCCGCCGTCCTCGGTGCCGACGGCGCACGCACGCGCGTGGCCGAGCAGAGCTTCGGCTGGCGCCAGCCGGTGGCCGCGCTGATCGCCTTCGCCGCGGTCGTCGGCCCTCTGGTCATCGCCGTCGGCTGGATGATCCGCGGCGCCGACGGGCCGGTCGAGCGGCAGGACCCCGTGCAGGTGCCCGCGTTCGTCGCCGAGGAGAGCGGCACCCGTGACCAGGCCCGCACGCTCGTGCTCGACAGCGACTCCACGGCCCGCGTCGGCTACTCACTGGTGCGCGGCTCCGGCGCCCGTCTCGGCGACGCCGAGGACGCGGCGGCCGACGGCGAGAACGCCAGGCTCGACAAGGTCGTCGCCAACCTCGTCGCCGGCTCCGGCGCCGACCAGGCCGACCAGCTGGGCAAGTTCGCCGTCCGCTACGTCCTGGTCCACAAGGGCGCGCCCCGCGAGGTCACGCGCGTGCTGGACGCCACCCCGGGCCTCTCCCGGCTGAGCCAGCAGGGCGGCAGCGCGCTGTGGCGGGTCGACCAGGAGGTCGCGCGCGCCACCATCGTGCCCGCCTCCGGTTCCGGTACGGCGGTGCCGGTCGCCGCCGGACCCGTCGAGATCCACACCACGGTCCCGGCCGGTCCGGACGGCCGCGTCCTGCGCCTGGCCGACACCGCCGCGGACGGCTGGACGGCCACGCTCGACGGCCGGCCGCTCACCCGCACGACGGTCGACGGCTGGGCCCAGGGCTTCGAACTACCCACCTCCGGCGGCACGCTGGACGTCACCTACGACGACCCGTTCACCCACACCGCATGGCTGTGGCTGCAGGGCTTCCTCGCCGTCGTCCTGGTCGTGATGGCCCTTCCCGGCCGGCGCCGCCACATCGACGACGACCTCCCCGAGGAGCCGGTCGTCCCCGCCCAGGCCATGGCCGGCGAGGGCCGCCGGGCCCGCCGGCTGCGCGCCCAGGCCGAGGCCGAGGAGACCGCCCCCGCCGAGGACTTCCCGCCTCCTCCTGCGGAGGAGGCACCGGCCGCCGTCCCGCAGCAGCAGTCCTACGACGAGTGGGAACAGGCGAGTTACGCGGGAGCCCAGTACAACGGCTACGACGAGCAGTACCAGGGCGCGCAGCAGTACCAGACCGGTGCGTACGACCAGACGTACCAGGCGGACCCGTACCAGGGCGGCCAGTACGACCCGTACGGCTACGGCAACGCCCCCCAGGGGACGTACGACCAGAGCGCCTACGACCCGTCGTACCAGCAGCAGGGCTACGACCCGGCGTACGACCCGGCGCAGCAGCAACCGCACGCCCCTGAGCGCCCCGATGGGAGTCAGCAGTGAGCCGCACCACCCTCTCCCTGATCGCGGGCGCCACCGCGCTCGTCGCCGTCACGGGCCTCGCCGCGCTGACCGCGCCGGACGCCTCCGGCGCGCACCCCGCCGAGGCGGCCGCCGAACTGCCGGTGGAGCGCACCAGCCTGCTCTGCCCGGTGCCCAGCACCTCCGACCTCGCCGACACGTCGTACACCTCGTACACACCCGTCACGAAGGGCGCGGGGAGCGAGGGCAAGGGCGAACTGCGGTCCGCCTCCGAGGAGTCGGAGGACGGTTCCGGCGACAGCGGCACGTCGGACGGCAAGAAGGACGCGAAGAAGGACGGCGAGTCCGACGACAAGAAGACCGGCAAGTCCGGCAGCACGGACAAGGCCGTGAAGCCGGTCCTCACGCCGAAGGCGCCCGGCAAGCCCGTCACGGGCGACGCCTCCGGTTCGGACACGCCGGCGTTCGTCGGCACGGCCGAGGGCGGCTTCGCTCCCGGCTGGACGGTGCAGGAGACCACCGAGGTCGCCGCGGGCACCGGGCGCGGCCTCCAGGGCGTCAACTGCACGGCGCCGGACACGGAGTTCTGGTTCCCGGGCGCCAGCACGGACACCGGCCGCACCGACTACGTCCATCTGACCAACCCGGACGACTCCGCCGCCGTCGTGGACATCGAGCTCTACGGCAAGGACGGCACCATCGAGTCGACGGTGGGGGAGGGGATCACCGTCGCCCCGCACTCCACCGACCCGGTCCTGCTGTCGACGCTCACCGACGAGAAGCAGACCAACCTCACCGTGCACGTGAACGTCCGCAGCGGGCGTGTGGGCGCCGCCGTGCAGGCCCTCGACGACAAGCTGGGCGGCGACTGGCTGGCCGCGTCCACGGACCCGGCGGGCAGCCTCGTCCTGCCCGGCATCCCCAAGGACGCCACGTCCGTGCGCCTGATCGCCTTCACCCCCGGCGACGCGGACGCCGACCTGAAGGTTCGGCTCGCCTCGCCGTCCGGCCGGATCACACCCGCCGGCAACGAGACGCTGCACGTGAAGGCGGGCATGACCAGCGCCGTCGACCTCGGCGCCGTCACGCGCGGCGAGGCGGGCTCCCTGGTCCTCACGCCCACCGACGACTCCGTGCCGGTCGTCGCGGCGCTGCGGGTCGTGCGGGGCAAGGGCGACAAGCAGGAGACGGCGTTCATCCCGGCCACCGGCCCGGTCGGCACGCGCGCGACGGCCGCCGACAACAGCGGCAAGGGCTCGACCCTGTCGGTGGCCGCGCCCACCCGCACCTCTCGCATCAAGGTCACCGCCTCCGCGGGCAGCGAGGGCGGCACGGCGGCGTCCAAGACGTACACGATCAAGGCGGGCACCACCCAGGACATCGAGGCCCCCGTCCCGAGCGGTCTGAAGGGCACCTACGCCCTGACGGTCGAGACGCTCTCCGGTGGCCCGGTCTACGCCTCGCGCACCCTCGCGGCCACGGAGGAGGGCGTCCCGGGCTTCACCATCCAGACCCTGCCGGACGACCGCGGGATGGTGGCGGTGCCGCAGGCGGACCAGGATCTGTCGGTGCTGCAGAAGTAGGCACAAGCAGCCGGAGCCGCCAATGGCCGCGTCGGCGGGCGGGGACGACGGGCCGCGCTCAGTCCTCGCCGTAGCGCGGATCCACCGTCTCCGGGGTCAGTCCCAGCAGCTCGGCCACCTGCTCGACGACGACCTCGTGCACGAGCGCCGCCCGCTCGTCGCGGCCCTTCGTGCGGATCTCCACGGGGCGGCGGTACACGACCACCCTGGCCGGCCGTCCCTCCCTGGAGGGAATCGTGCCGCCCAGGGGCACCGCCTCGTCGTTCCAGGCCTGGCCGGGCCCGTCCAGACGCGGCACCTCGAGGACGAGGAAATCGATGTCGGAGAGCTGCGGCCACCGCCGTTCCAGCCGCTCCACGGAGTCCTGCACCAGGTCCGCGAACGCGTCGGCCCGGCTCGCGGAGAGCGGTACCTGGGGTGGCGCGATGGGGCCGCGCATGCCCCGGCCGTGGCGATCACGACGGCGGGGCCCGGGGCCGGCGACACGGTGCGGTACGGGGTTGTCCATCACTGACGAAGCGTAGTCCCCGCCGCGACCGCACGCCGCGCTCCACACGGGTGTACCGGGCGGCCCGGCCCCCTCGGGACCGCATGTCACAGGATGACCATTCCGGCCAAGGTTGGGCTCGATTTCGTATCTCTCCCGGACCGGCGATCTCGACGCAAATGACGGTCTTTGTATGGATTGTTGATCGAAAGGCGGGGTGCACTTCGTCCTGTGAATGAACGTTCGTGCAGGTCAGCCGAGTGGGTCCGAGGAGGGGCGTGGGGCGATTCACACCACGACACGGTGGGGTGACCTGGGGGAGAGTCGTCGCGGCCCGCTCAAGAGTGCGGTACCGTCCAACGTCGTGAGCCCTGTACGTCGCTGTTCGCGCACCGCTTGCGGCCGTCCCGCCGTCGCGACGCTGACGTACGTCTACGCCGACTCGACCGCGGTCCTCGGCCCGCTCGCCACCTACGCCGAACCCCACTGCTACGACCTGTGCGCCGAGCACTCCGAGCGCCTGACCGCCCCGCGCGGCTGGGAGGTCGTCAGGCTGCTGGACGGCTCGGCCCCGGCCCGCCCGAGCGGCGACGACCTGGAAGCGCTTGCGAACGCGGTGCGTGAGGCGGCGCGTCCCCAGGAGCGCGCCGCGGGCGCCGGCGGCGGAGGACGTTCGGCGGACCCCATGGAGGTCGCGCGGCGCGGACACCTCCGTGTGCTGCGCTCGCCCGACAACTGACGCCGTTCCAAGGCGTCCACCCCGTTCTCGTGTGCGTTCCGTGCAACTTTCACTCAGTGATGCACGGGCATTGACGCCCCCTTGTCGCGGACACGACCATTCCGTACCGGCGGGAAATCGCTTTCCGCATGCCGGAATCCGGGGAGGCTCCCGTGTACGTCCAGGAACTGGAACCCGTCGCCGATTCACTCGGCCTGTCCGCCCTCGTCGCCGCCCTGCCCCTGCTGATCGTTCTGGTGCTGCTCGGCGGCGTGCGCATGAAGGCGCATCTGGCGGGCCTGACAGGGCTTCTGGCGGCCGTTCTGGTCGCCTGGCTCGCGTACGGCATGCCGCTCGACCAGACGGTCTCCAGCGGCGTCCAGGGGGCCGTCTTCGGCCTCTTCCCGATCATGTGGATCGTCGTCAACGCCCTGTGGGTGTACCGGATGACCGTCCGCACCCGGCACTTCGACATCCTGCGCCGCTCCTTCGGGCGGCTGTCCGACGACCCGCGCGTGCAGGCGCTCGTGGTCGCCTTCTGCTTCGGCGCGCTCCTGGAAGCGCTCGCCGGCTTCGGCGCGCCGGTCGCGATCTGCTCGGTGATGCTCGTCGCCCTCGGCTTCGACCCGGTGCGCGCGGCCGTCGTCTCCCTGGTGGCCAACACCGCGCCGGTCGCCTTCGGCGCGATGGGCACACCGGTCGTCACACTCGCGCAGGTGTCGGGCCTGCCGCTGGACGACGTGGCCTCCGTGGTGGGCCGTCAGACACCGCTGCTCGCCCTCGTCGTACCGCTCATCCTGGTCTTTCTCGTGGACGGCCGGCGCGGGCTGCGCGAGACCTGGGTGCCCGCCCTGGTGTGCGGAGTCGCCTTCGGTGTCGCCCAGTTCGTCGCCTCCAACTACGTCTCCGCGCAACTCGCCGACATCTGCGCCTCCCTGGTGGGCGCGGCCGCACTGGTCGCCGTACCGCACGCGCGCGTGCCCGCCACCGAGTCGGTACGCGCGTCCGTGCTGACCGGCACGCGCAGCGAGGAACTGGACGAGGAGGACCCGCGGCGCGAGGTCCTGCGCGCGTACTCCCCGTACGCGCTGATCGTCGTGGTCTTCTCCGTCGCGCAGATCCCGGCGGTCAAGGACTGGCTGGCGAAGACGACACAGAGCTACGACTGGCCGTTCCTGGACGTGGCGGGGCCCGACGGGAAGCCGGTCGGCGGCAATGTCTTCAGCTGGCCGATCGTGTCGACGGGCGGCACGCTCGTGCTGATCGCCGGCGTGATCACGGCGGTCGTGCTCGGCATGCACGCGCGCGTGGCGGTCAAGGAATGGATCGCGACCGTGCACGAGCTGAGGTTCGCGATCCTGACCGTGACGTCCGTGCTGGCGCTCGCCTACGTCATGAACCTCTCCGGGCAGGCGGGCACGATCGGCCACTTCGTGGCGGCGGCCGGCGCGGGGCTCGCGTTCCTGTCGCCGGTGCTCGGCTGGTTCGGCGTGGCCGTCTCCGGCTCGGACACCTCCGCCAACGCGCTGTTCGGCGCCCTGCAGGTGACCGCCGCGCGCGAGTCCGGCCTGTCGCCCGAACTCCTTGCCGCCGCCAACAGTTCGGGCGGCGTCCTCGGCAAGATGATCTCGCCGCAGAACCTCACCATCGCGTGCGCGGCCGTGGGCCTTGCGGGACGTGAGGGCGATCTGCTGCGCAAGGTGCTGCCGTGGAGCGTGGGCCTGTTGCTGGTGATGTGCCTGATCGTGGTGGGCCAGAGCTCTCCGGTCCTGAGCTGGATGCTGCCCTGACCTGAGGTTACGGCGCGAACGCCTCCTGAGGGTCCACACGGCGCACAGACATCCGGTACGGGTAGTTTGGGGCGACCGACAGGACGTTCAGGAGGGTTGGCCGTGGCTGCTGATCTGTCACAGATCGTGAAGGCGTACGACGTGCGCGGGGTGGTCCCGGACCAGTGGGACGAGTCACTGGCCGAACTCTTCGGCGCCGCCTTCGTCCAGGTGACCGCGGCCGACGCGATCGTGGTCGGGCACGACATGCGGCCGTCGTCGCCCGGCCTGACGCGTGCCTTCGCGCGCGGGGCGGCCGCGCAGGGCGCCGACGTGACCGAGATCGGGCTGTGCTCGACCGACCAGCTGTACTACGCCTCGGGCGCGCTGAACCTGCCGGGCGCGATGTTCACGGCCTCGCACAACCCCGCGCAGTACAACGGCATCAAGATGTGCCGCGCGGGCGCGGCGCCGGTGGGCCAGGACACCGGCCTGACGCAGATCCGCGAACTGGCCGAGAAGTGGATCGGATCGGGGGCTCCGCAGCCGGCCGCGAAGCGGGGAACGATCACGCAGCGCGAGACGTTGTCGGACTACGCGGCCCACCTCCGCTCCCTCGTCGACCTGACCTCCATCCGCCCGCTGAAGGTCGTGGTCGACGCGGGCAACGGCATGGGCGGCCACACCGTCCCCACGGTGTTCGAGGGCCTGCCCCTGACCCTCGTCCCGATGTACTTCGAACTCGACGGCACGTTCCCGAACCACGAGGCGAACCCCCTGGACCCGGCGAACCTCGTCGACCTGCAGCAGCGCGTCCGCGAGGAGGGCGCCGACCTCGGCCTCGCCTTCGACGGCGACGCGGACCGCTGCTTCGTGGTCGACGAGCACGGCGACCCGGTGTCCCCGTCCGCGATCACGGCACTGGTGGCCGCGCGTGAACTCGCGCGCAACGGCGGCGAGGGCGTGATCATCCACAACCTGATCACGTCGTGGTCCGTCCCGGAGGTCGTCAAGGAGCACGGCGGCACGCCGGTCCGCACCCGCGTCGGCCACTCCTTCATCAAGGCGGAGATGGCGAGTTCGGGCGCGATCTTCGGCGGCGAGCACTCGGCCCACTACTACTTCAGGGACTTCTGGAACGCCGACACGGGCATGCTGGCCGCCCTCCACGTCCTCGCGGCCCTCGGCGGCCAGAGCGGCCCGCTGTCCGCGCTCACCGCCGAGTACGACCGCTACGTCGGCTCCGGCGAGATCAACTCCACGGTCGCCGACCAGGCCGCACGCCTGGCCGCCCTCAAGTCGGCGTACGGCACCCGCGAGGACGTCACCCTCGACGAACTGGACGGCCTCACCGTCACCTCCACCGACTGGTGGTTCAACGTCCGCCCGTCCAACACCGAACCCCTCCTCCGCCTGAACGCCGAGGCCCGCGACGAAACCACCATGACCAAGATCCGCGACGAGGCACTGGCGGTGATTCGGGCTTGAACCGGGGGCGGGCCGTCATGGTTGAGCTGGGCACGGACGGCGCTTCGGGCCTGGGCGCCGCCGTCATCGGGCCTGACACCACCACCGACGACGCCGACGCTCCCCACGGCGGGCACCCCGCGGGGGTGCCCGCACCGACCTTCCCCAACCCCGGCACCCCGTTCCCCACGGCGGTACGCTGACCAGGCACATCCGCACAGGCCCACGCCGAAGCAAGCGCACACGTACACGCGTTCCCCGAAGGGACACCTCATGCCGCTCGAAGCCGCCCTCCTGGAGATCCTCGCCTGCCCGGCGTGCCACGCCCCCCTCAAGGAGCAGGAGTCCGAGCTGATCTGCACCGGCGCCGACTGCGGCCTGGCCTACCCCGTCCGGGACGGCATCCCCGTGCTGCTCGTGGACGAGGCCCGCCGCCCCGCGTAACGCCGAGCCCCGCCACCGCGAAACGCCGGGCCCGCTCCCCGCGCACCGGGTCCCGGCGGGCGTACGACCCCGGCGCACACACAGATCCCCGGCGATCGGAGGCTGCCGCCCATGCTCGACGAATCGTTGCTCGACGCCCCCGAGGCACTCGCGGAGGCCGACCGGCGCGGCCTGCTCCGCGGCGCCGCCGAGGCGGGCGCCCGTGTCCGCATGGCCGCGCGGCACGCCGCCGAGGCAGGCGTCGGCGACCTCAAGCCCGACGGCCGCCCTCGCGCCGTCCTCATCGCAGGACCCGGCGCCGCCGCCATCTGCGCCGCCGACCTCCTCGGCACGCTCGCCGGACCCGGCAGCCCCGTCATCCGGCTCGCCCCCACCGGTGTCGCCCCCGCTGCGGGCGCCCTGCGCTGGGAGCTCCCGGGCTGGGCCGGTTCCGTCGACCTGCTCCTGATCACCACCCCCGACGGCACCGAACCGGGCCTGTCCCTGCTCGCCGACGCCGCCTACCGCCGCGGCTGCACGGTCGTCGCGGTCGCCCCCGCCCGCACTCCCCTCAGCGAAGCGGTCGAAGGCGCCCACAGCTTCTTCGTGCCGATGGCGACAGCCCCGTACGAGAACGACGACCAGGAACTCGCCGCGTCCGCCCCCGGCGTCCTGTGGGCCCTGCTCACCCCGCTGCTCGCCCTCATGGACCGCACCGGTCTGCTCTCCGCCCCGCCGGAGGCCGTCGCGAAGGTGGCCGACCGCCTCGACCACATCGCCGAGCGCTGCGGGCCCGCCATCGCGACCTACAGCAACCCCGCCAAGACGCTCGCCGCCGAACTCGCGGACGCGCTGCCGGTCGTCTGGACCGAAGGCGTCTCGGCGGGCCCCGCCGGCCGCCGTTTCGCGGCCGCCCTCGCCGAACTCTCCGGCCGCCCCGCGGTGGTGGCCGAGCTGCCGGAGGCGCTCGCCGCGCACAGCGCCCTGCTGGCGGGCCCGCTCGCCGCCAGCGCCGACCCGGACGACTTCTTCCGCGACCGCGTCGAGGAAGCGCCCGCCCTGCACGCGCGCGTGGTGCTGCTCCGCGACCGTCCCATCGGCGGCCTCACCGCCGCCCCCGCCGCCCGTGACCTGGCCCTCAGCCACGACACACCGATCAGCGAACTGGAGCCGGAGGCCGGCGGCGAACTGGAGACCCTGGCCGAGCTGATCGCCATCACGGATTTCGCCGCCGTTTACCTGGCGCTCGCCTCGGGGGCCTGATCTTGACGCCGACGCCGTGACCGCCGTACGCCACACGAAGACGAAGACGAAGACGAACGCAAACACAAGCACGCGCGCGAGGACGAGCGCGAGCGCATACGCCACGCCAGGACGACGTCGCCGTACACACCACAACACCGGCCGCCGTACACACCACAACACCGGCCGCCGTACACACCACAACACCGGCCGCCGCACGCACCACGAACCGGCAGAAGGAACCCCATCCGCATGGACCGCCTGGACAACACCATCCGCCCCTACGCCTGGGGCTCCACCACCGCCATCCCCGCCCTCCTCGGCGTCGAACCGAGCGGTGAGCCGCAGGCGGAGATGTGGATGGGCGCCCACCCGGGCGCGCCCTCGCGCACCGCGCGCGGCACGCTCGTGGAGGTCGTCGACGCGGACCCGGAGCGGGAGCTCGGCGCGGCGGCCGTCGCCAAGTTCGGCCCCCGGCTGCCCTTCCTGCTCAAGATCCTCGCCGCCGGCGCCCCCCTCTCCCTCCAGGTGCACCCCAACCTGCAGCAGGCCAAGGAGGGTTACGAGGACGAGCAGCGCCGCGGCATCCCCGTCGACGCCCCGCACCGCAACTACAAGGACGCCAATCACAAGCCCGAACTGATCTGCGCGCTCACCGAGTTCGACGGCCTGTGCGGCTTCCGCGACCCGCTCCAGGCGGCCGAGCTGCTGGCCGGCCTCGGCGTGGACTCCCTCAAGCCGTACGTCGACCTGCTGCACGCCCACCCCGAGGACGCCGCCCTGCGCGAGGTCCTCACCGCGATCCTCACCGCCGACCCGGAGGAGATGCAGCACACGGTCGCCGCGGCCGCCACCGCCTGCACCCGCCTCGGCGGCGCCTACGCCCCCTACGCGGACATCGCCCACCACTACCCGGGCGACCCCGGCGTCATCGCCGCCATGCTCCTCAACCACGTCCGCCTGCAGCCCGGCGAGGCCCTGTTCCTCGGCGCGGGCATCCCGCACGCGTACCTGAACGGCCTCGGCGTCGAGATCATGGCCAACTCCGACAACGTCCTGCGCTGCGGCCTGACCCCCAAGCACGTCGACGTCCCCGAACTCCTGCGCATCGTCCGCTTCGAGGCGAGCGACCCGGGCGTGCTGCGCCCCGAGGCCTCCCCGGAGGGCGAGGAGGTCTACGACACCCCTATCGACGAGTTCCGGCTGTCGCGGTACGTCCTGCCCGAGGGCGGAGCCCTCCACGACCTCACCCGCGACACGCCGCAGATCCTGCTCTGCACGGCCGGTACGGTGCGGGCGGACGGACAGGAACTGCTCCCCGGCCAGTCGGTCTTCGTCCCGGCGGGCGAGAAGGCCGAGGTGTCCGGAGCGGGCACGATCTTCCGGGCCACTGTGATCGTATGACCGGGGTTGTGGATACCTGAGGGGTCGTTGCCGGGCGGTGCTGCAAGAATGGCCCTCCGGCAAAGGACAGGCAAAGGCGGCGGGCGAGGGCCCGGCCCGCGCAGGTACGTAGGCGATACGTAGGCGAAGGGACAACGCGGACACATGAGCGCGTCAGGCGGCACCAGGGCGATCGTGGCAGCACTCGGCGCCAACCTCGCGATCGCGGCATCGAAGTTCGTGGCGTTCGCGTTCAGCGGTTCGTCGTCGATGCTCGCCGAGGGCGTTCACTCGCTCGCCGACTCCGGGAACCAGTTCCTGCTGCTGATCGGCGGCAAGAAGGCCCAGCGCGAGGCAACCCCGCAGCACCCCTTCGGCTACGGCCGGGAGCGGTACATCTACGCCTTCCTGGTCTCCATCGTCCTGTTCTCCGTGGGCGGCATGTTCGCCATCTACGAGGGCTACGAGAAGATCAGGCACCCGCACGAGATCGAGCACTGGTACTGGCCGGTGGGCGTCCTCGCCTTCGCGATCATCGCCGAGGGCTTCTCCTTCAGAACGGCCATCAAGGAGTCGAACGAACTGCGGGGCAAGCTCTCCTGGTCGCAGTTCATCCGGCGCGCCAAGGCACCCGAGCTGCCCGTCGTCCTCCTGGAGGACTTCGGCGCGCTCATCGGTCTGGTCCTCGCGCTCGGCGGCGTCGGCCTGGCCCTGATCACCGACGACGGCGTGTGGGACGGCATCGGCACCGTCTGCATCGGCGTCCTGCTCGTCCTGATCGCCCTCGTCCTGGCCTCCGAGACCAAGTCCCTGCTGCTCGGCGAGTCCGCGGGCACCGAGGAGGTCAAGCGGATCGAGGCCGCCATCGTCGACGGCGACACGGTCACCGGCATCATCCACATGCGCACGCTCCACCTCGGCCCCGAGGAACTGCTGATCGCCGCCAAGATCGCCGTGCAGCACGACGACACCGCCGCCGAGGTGGCCTCCGCCATCGACGCCGCCGAGGCACGTATCCGCGAGGCCGTCCCCATCGCGCGCGTGATCTACCTCGAGCCGGACATCTACAGCGAGGCGGAGGCGGCCAAGGGCCCCGACCGCGAGGCCACGCCCGGCGGACCGACACCGCACCCCGCCGGCCACTGACCCCAGTCGCCGTACGGCTGCTCGGCTCCGTTACACCTGCACGGCCCAGGGCGGGGGCGGAGGCACGACGACCCGCTTGCGTACGGCCACTGCGGCGATCCCCAGCCCGAACCCGGTGAGTGTCAGCAGCAGCCCCACCAGCGCGCCCACCCCGAGCAGCGCCGGCACGGCGTAGTCGTCCGTCACCCGGCCCCGCACCGCGCTCACGGGCACGGTCCCGTCGTGGTCGGCGGCGAAGAACCGCGAGTCCATCGAGTTGGTCCGGTGATCACCCAGCACGAAGAGCCGCCCCCTCGGCACCTGCACGTCGTACCGCCGGCCCACCCCGTCCGCGATGCCGTCCGCGACGTACGGCTCGTCGAGCGGCTTGCCGTTGACGGTCAGCCGCTCCTTCCCGCCCTGGCCCGTGCAGCACACGACGTGGTCGCCGCCCACACCGATGACGCGCTGCATCAGGGGCGCACCGAAGCCGTAGCGGTCCGGCGCGGAGTAGAGCACCACATCGCCGCGCCGGACCTCGGTGCCGTTCACCCGCTCGTAGATCAACTGCTGCCCGCGCTTGTACGTCGGCGACATGCTGGTGCTCGACACCGTGCTCCCGTGGAAACCGGTCCACAGCGCCACCACGGCCCCGACCGCCAGCACCACCCCCAGCGGCCCCAGCACCCCCGCCCATATGCCGAGCTTGCGCGCCCTGCTCATCGCCACTCCCTCCCCACGCGGCACATCCGCGCCGCGCAGAGGGTAGCTGCCGGTCGCGACGGGACTGCGCGGGCCCGCGCCCTCGCGTGGACGCGGGCCCGCTCAGCCGCCTAGCGGATCTCGCTGAGCACGCCGAGAACCGCCCGCTCGTCGTCGGCCGCCAACAGCCGCTCCCGGAACCCGGCATCCATCAACTTCCGCGACAGCAGCGCCAGAATCCGCAGATGCTCGTCGCCCGCGGCCGCCTCCGGTACGGCGATCATGAACACCAACCGCGCCTTCGTACCGTCCATCGAGCCCCACTCGACGCCTCCGACGGACCGGGCGAAGCCGACGACCGGTGCGGTCACCGCATCCGTCTTGGCATGCGGAATCGCGATCTCCTCACCAAGGCCGGTGGTGCCCTGCTCCTCGCGCCGCAGCGCCGTGCTCACGAGCTCGTCGACATCCGCCACGTCGCCACTGCGGGCCAGGAGCTCCGCCATCTCCCGAATGGCCGCCTCCTTCTCCTGCGCGTCGAGCCGGACCTTGACGGTCCGTTCGGTGAGGTATCCGGAGAGGACGTCGCCGGAGGGGTCGGCGGGTTCGGCGGGTTCTTCGTCGGGCCGCGTGGGCTCGGCGGGCTCGGCCGGAACGGTCCCGTCGGCCTCAGGAGCCGACCCGCCCCCGGATGCCGAGCCCGAGGCGGACGGCGTCGATCCGCCCGCTCCCTGTGCGGAGACGGCAGCAGCCGCGTCCGAGCCCACGGCCGACGCCCCCGCTCCCGCCGGGACCAGCGCCAGCTCGGCACCGTCCACGCCCGCGACGGCCGCCACCGGGGCACCCCGGCGCCCGCGCTCGCTGATGTCGATCAGAGCAACGGTCGCCAGCGCCGTCACCACCGAGCCGATCACCACCGCCACGAAGAACATCGGTACGCCGCTGACCGCACCCAGCACGGCCACGATCGGCCCGCCGTGCGGCACCGCGTCCTTCACCCCGGCCATGCCGGCGACCGCACCGGCCACCGCGCCGCCGAGCATATTGGCCGGAATGACCTGCGCGGGCCGCGCCGCCGCGAACGGGATCGCGCCCTCGGAAATGCCGAAACACCCCATGAACAGGGACGCGAGACCGGTCTCCCGCTCCTGCTCGTCGTAGAGCCGCTTGCGTATCAGCGTCGCCAGCCCCTGTCCCAGCGGCATGACCGGGATCGCGGCGGCGCACATGCCCATGACCGTCTGGTTGCCGGTCGCGATGAGCCCCGCGCCGAAGAGGAACGCCGTCTTGTTGACCGGCCCGCCCATGTCGAACGCGATCATCAGGCCCAGGATCGTGCCGAGCAGGATGGCACTCGTGCCGGTCATCCCGCCGAGCCAGCTGGTCAGATGCTCGAACACCCAGGAGATCGGCTTGCCGATGACGTAGATGAAGAACATCCCGAGCACCGTCGTCGCCACGATCGGGATCACGATGATCGGCATGATCGGGTGTACGAACTTCGGGACCTTGACCTTCTTGATCCACAGCACCAGATACCCGGCGAGGAACCCGGTCACGATCGCGCCGATGAAGCCCGCGCCCGCCTTGGAGTCGTACAGCGACCCGGTGTTCGCGATCCAGCCACCGATCATGCCCGGCACCAGCGCGGGCCGGTCCCCGATGGCGTAGGCGATGTACCCGGACAGGATCGGCACCATCAGCGTGAAGCCGATGACACCGATGTTGTTCACGTCCATCCAGAAGGAGTCCTTCGGGATGACCAGACCACCGGAGGGGTCGGTGTGTCCGCCGAGCGAGAGCGAGATCGCGATCAGCAGACCGCCGACCACCACGAACGGGATCATGTAACTGACGCCGTTCATCAGCGCTTTGTACGTCGCGCTGCGCTCCCTGCCGCCGCCCGCGGGTGAGGCCGCCGCGGCGCCGCCGGGTTCGTGCACGGGTGCGGACCGCACCTGCTCGATCAGCTGCTCGGGGTGGCGGATGCCTTCGGCCACGCCGACCTTGAGGACCCGCTTGCCCGCGAAACGGCTCAGGTCCACGTCCTTGTCCGCGGCGATGATCACGCCGTCCGCGGTGTTGACATCGTTGTCGGACAGTACGTTTTCAGCCCCGATCGATCCCTGGGTCTCCACCTTCATGTCGATGCCACGGCTCTCGGCCGCCTGCGCGAGCTTCTCCGCGGCCATGTATGTGTGTGCGATGCCGGTCGGGCATGCGGTCACCGCGAGCAGCTTCAGCCGCTTCTGCTCGGTGCCACCGGTGCCCGTGGGGGGAGGGCCGGCCGGACTGGTCACGTCGATCTCCTAACGCATTCGTCGTGCGAAGCGCCGTCCCGGACGCCCCGCAGAATCGATCGGGCGCCACCCGACCTCCGAGGCATCCTGCATCACTCGACGCCCGCCGCATAGATGCAAAAGTCCCAGTTCGTACTGGTCTGTAGGCTCCTGTCCTCCCGTTCGTAGGTGTCCTGTTATCGCGCTCCCCACCCGCTCCCGGCCCGCCCGGCCCTCACCCGCCACCCGCCGTCATCGACGCGATGTGTTCGTAGGTGGACTGGGGACGCCCGGGCCGACCGGTGTAGCTTGGAGGGGAGCCAGACGTCGCTGCTGATGGCGGTCGGGCGGTCCTGTGCGGACCGACCGAGGGAGAGAGGGCCTCCGACGGACTGCGCTGCGCGTACGCGGGCATGCCTGTGTCCTCTTCGGACACCCCTGTGTCCGCCGCCGCGCAGACCAGCCGTATCCACCTCGCCCCGATCCCGAGGAGCAGCTCGCAATGACGACTGTCGACACCCGACAGGACTTCAAGGTCGCCGACCTCTCGCTGGCCGAGTTCGGCCGCAAGGAGATCACCCTCGCCGAGCACGAGATGCCCGGCCTGATGGCGATCCGCAAGGAGTACGCCGAGGCCCAGCCGCTGGCCGGCGCCCGCATCACCGGCTCCCTGCACATGACCGTGCAGACCGCCGTCCTCATCGAGACGCTGGCCGCCCTGGGCGCGCAGGTCCGCTGGGCCTCATGCAACATCTTCTCCACCCAGGACCACGCGGCCGCCGCCATCGCCGTCGGCCCGAACGGCACGCCCGACAACCCCCAGGGCATCCCGGTCTTCGCCTGGAAGGGCGAGACCCTGGAGGAGTACTGGTGGTGCACGGAGCAGGCACTGACCTGGCCGAACACCCCCACCGGCGGCCCGAACATGATCCTCGACGACGGCGGTGACGCCACCCTCCTCGTCCACAAGGGCGTCGAGTACGAGAAGGACGGCAAGGTCCCCTCCGTCGACACCGCCGAGTCCGACGAGCACCGCGTCATCCTCGAACTCCTGCACCGCACCATTTCCGACGGCTCGCAGAAGTGGACCCAGCTCGCCTCGGAGATCCGCGGCGTGACCGAGGAGACCACCACCGGCGTCCACCGCCTGTACGAGATGCAGCGCGACGGCGTCCTCCTGTTCCCGGCGATCAACGTGAACGACGCCGTCACCAAGTCGAAGTTCGACAACAAGTACGGCTGCCGCCACTCCCTGATCGACGGCATCAACCGCGCCACCGACGTCCTCATCGGCGGCAAGACCGCGGTCGTCTGCGGCTACGGCGACGTGGGCAAGGGCTGCGCGGAGTCCCTGCGCGGACAGGGCGCCCGCGTGATCATCACCGAGATCGACCCGATCTGCGCGCTCCAGGCGGCCATGGACGGCTACCAGGTCACGACGCTCGACGAGGTCATCGACAAGGCCGACATCTTCGTCACCACGACCGGCAACAAGGACATCATCATGGCCTCCGACATGGCCAAGATGAAGCACCAGGCCATCGTCGGGAACATCGGCCACTTCGACAACGAGATCGACATGGCCGGCCTCGCCAAGATCCCCGGCATCGTCAAGGACGAGGTCAAGCCGCAGGTCCACACCTGGACCTTCCCCGACGGCAAGAAGATCATCGTCCTGTCCGAGGGCCGCCTGCTGAACCTGGGCAACGCCACCGGCCACCCGTCGTTCGTGATGTCCAACAGCTTCGCGAACCAGACGATCGCCCAGATCGAGCTGTTCACCAAGACCGACGCGTACCCGGTCGGCGTCTACGTGCTGCCCAAGCACCTCGACGAGAAGGTCGCCCGCCTCCACCTGGACGCGCTCGGCGTGAAGCTGACCACGCTCCGCCCCGAGCAGGCCGCGTACATCGGCGTGCAGGTCGAGGGCCCGTACAAGCCGGACCACTACCGCTACTGAGCGGCTCGGCTCCGCCCCTGGTGGGCGCGTCGGTGCGCTGACACGCTCACCAGCAGCAGTACCTCCGAGGCAGGCCCCCGCACCCCCGTGCCGGGGGCCTGCCCCTTTGGCCGCTGTGCCCGGACCAGCCCGTCAAGACCCAGGACCCTCATGCCCCGCGGCCGTTATTCGCTTCACGATCCGCACGATCACACCCCCGTCGCTGAAGAGCACTTCCAGTGCGCCCCCGGCCCGACCGGCTGGCGCTATGTCTCCCGGCTGACCGACCCCTCGGGCAGCCAGACCGGCTCCGTCGACCTCGCCCTCGACGAACTCGGCCGTCCCATCCGCCTGGAGCTCCATGCCGCGGACTGGCAGGTCCGTGGCGCCGCCATCGACGGCGTCACCTGGGTCCGCACCGACTCCACCGGGACTCATGCCACCGAAGGCAACGTGCGCGCCCACGCCTTCACCGGCACATCCCCCGCGTTCCTCATCGCCACCGCCCGTCTCCTGCGCCTCACCCCTTCCGCCGCGGCAACCCGCGTACGCCTTGTCGCCTTCACCGACCCCGTCCTCGCCCCGCGCACCGTGGACCAGTCCTGGGCTCTGGTGAACAGCGAAACACACGCCACTGACAACGCCCCCCTGACCGTGGACGAATACCAGGTCACAGCCCTGGACACGGGCGAACAGCACGTCGTGCACATCGCCGGCGACGTGGTGCTCGCGGCGCCCGGCATCGAGCTGGAAGACCTCGAATCACCGCCGTCGACGTTCGCGTGAGCCGGTCCGCCCGGGTGAGAGGGGCGAACTACGCCGGCGGTGCGAACCCGGTGGACGCCTCGGACTCGGCGGAGCCGTCCGCCTCGACCGTGCCGCTCGCTGCGTCGGAGGGGTGGCCGACCGGGGCCCCGTTCTGCGGCGAGGTCGGTGTCGGGGTTCCGTAAACAGGAGCCGCGTACGACGGCGCACCGCCCTGAGGCCCGACGGGAGTCGGCCGCGCGACGTCAGCGGCCGACGGCGGCACCGGGGGAGACCAGGCCGGAGGCCCGTACGAGCCCGGCGCACCAGCAGACGGACTCCCGGCCGCCGAACCGTTCGCGTACGCCCGCCGTACCTCCCGAGCCTGCCGCTCCTGCACCACAGCCGCCAGAAACGCCGCCGGCGGAACGCCCTGCGGAATCGGCGCCCCCGTACGATCCGCGAGATCCGAGGCAAGCCGCTCCGCCATGGCCCAGCCGACCTGGGGGTCCAGCTGCTGCATCCGCGTCAGGTACTGACGGACGGCGAGCCACAACCCGTCGGGAACGGCGGACAGATCGAGCTCCGAGAACCTCCCGGCCAGCCAGGGCGGCGGTGGAGGCAGAAACCCCGTCCGCCCGACCGGCACCCTCTCCCGTACGACGAGAGTCCCGGCGAACACATCACCCAGCCGTCGACCGCGGGCCGACACCAGGGATGCGATACAGGCGACGACCCCGAACGTCATCAGGATCTCGACGACACCGATCCCACCGCGCACCAGCGCATGCCGGAATCGGATCGGCCCACCGTCGTCCAGCACCACCCGCAGCCCACAGGCCAGCTTCCCCAGGGACCGCCCATGGCTGAGCGTCTCGACCGCGATGGGCCCGCCCACCAGCACCAGTACGAAGCCGGCGATCGACACCGCGATCTGCGCCGCATCGTCCAGCGAGGCCGTGGAGGCGACGAGCGCGATGGTCAGAACGATGTAGACCACCATGGCCACGCCCAGATCCAGCAACACGGCAAGCGCCCTGCTGGGCAGCCTCGCGGGGCGCAACTCCAGCGCCACCGCCTCGCCCGTCACCAGCTCGCTCACGCCCGTCGTCCTTCCTCCGGCCTGCCTCTTGAACGGTCAGTCTGCCAAGCTGTGGGCGCATCGCGCCCCAGTACGACAAGCTGACACCACGATGAGCCGCCGACGAACAGCCGAGGAGCAGGAAGAACGATGGACCTCGACGTCATCGTCACGACCCATCGAGCCGAGTGGGACCGCCTCGACGCACTCCTCAAGCGCCAGCGCCGCCTCACCGGTGCCGAGGCCGACGAACTCGTCGCGCTCTACCAGCGCACGGCCACCCATCTCTCACTGATCCAGTCCAGCGCCCCCGACCCCCAGCTGACCGGACGCCTCAGCCAACTCGTGGCACGCGCGCGTAGTGCCGTTACAGGGACCCGACGCGCCTCCTGGCGAGACGTCACACGCTTCCTGGCGTACGGATTCCCCGCGGCGGTCTACCGATCACGCCGCTGGTGGGTTCCCACCGCGCTCCTGTCCACGGTCGTGGCCATCATCCTGGGGTGGTGGATAGGCACGCACCCCGAGGTGCAGGCCACCATCGCGGCCCCCAGCGAGCTGCGCGAACTCACCCGGCCAGGCGGCCAGTACGAGACGTACTACTCGAGCCATCCCGCGGCCTCCTTCGCCGCCCAGGTCTGGACGAACAACGCCTGGGCCGCCGCGCAGTGCCTGATCCTCGGCGTCTTCCTCGGACTGCCCGTCCTGTGGATCCTCTTCCAGAACATGCTCAACCTCGGAGTCGGCTTCGGCCTCATGTCCTCAGCCGGCCGACTCGACACCTTCCTCGGCCTGGTCCTCCCGCACGGCCTGCTCGAACTGACCGCGGTGTTCGTCGCTGCCGGTACAGGACTCCGCCTCGGGTGGACCCTCATCGACCCTGGCCTCCGCTCCCGGCGCACCGCTCTCGCCGAGGAGGGCCGCGCGGCCGTCGGCATGGCGATCGGCCTGGCGCTCGTCCTCTTCGTCTCCGGCGCCATCGAGGGCTTCGTGACCCCGTCAGGCCTGCCCACCTGGGCCCGCATCGGCATCGGGATAGCCGCCGAGCTCGCCTTCCTCGCCTACGTCTTCGTCCTGGGCGGCCGTGCCGCACGAGCCGGAGAGACCGGCGACGTCGCGGCAGTCGAGCGCAGCGCCACGGTGCCCACGGCCGCCTGATGTGCGGACACGCCCACTGAGCTGTTAGTCTCTCCATCGCCCCACAGGAGCCGTTGACACGGCACCAACGGGGAGGTAGATTCGAACAGTTGCCTAGAAACGGGTTCATCCCCGTCGGCAGCGGTGAGTGTCTGTCTGCTTCATGGAAGCACTGATTCCAAAGAAGCCCTTCCCGATGAATCGGAAATGAGTGGCCGGTCAGTCCGGCTCGAAAGTTCTGATAAAGTCGGGTCCGCCGGAAAGGGAAACGCGCAAGCGGAAACCTGGAAAGCGCCGAGGAAATCGGATCGGAAAACGGTCTGG
>NZ_JALDAX010000049.1 GCF_022698145.1 Streptomyces spinosisporus | reverse complement strand
CGGTTCCAGCTGTATCGGCCCGGGCCGACCTCCGAGACGAGGTGCGCCCGTATGAGACGCGACAGGACCTTGCGGACCCGGCACTCGGACCGCCCAGCCAGGTCCGCGACCTGCGACGCCGCGAACAGGGGGTCCGGGCAGCCGCTCAGATCGCGAAAGAGCGCGGCCGTCTCCGTGTCGAGCAGGCGGTACGAGCGCGCGAGGGACGCGCGGACGTCGAGCGCCTGGTCCTCCTCGCTCGCGAACGCATCCAGGGTTCGCAGTCCCGGCGCCTCGTACTCATCGGCCAGGCTCGCCAGGCGCACCTGCGGGCGGTAGGCGGCGCGGGCGGCGACATTGGCCAGGGCCAGCGGGAGCTGCCCGGCCAGCCGGACGATGCGATCGACCGCCTCGGGCTCGGCCGCCGCCCTCGCCGCGCCCAGCCGGCGGGCCAGCAGGCTGCGAGCGTCCGCCTGGCTCAGGGGCATGAGCGTCAGGGGCAGCGCCTGGTAGGCGGCGACGAGCGCGTGCAGTTGCATACGGCTGGTGACCAGGGCCATGGAACCGGGCCCCCCGGGGAGCAGGTGCTTGACCTGGTCGGTGTTCCCCGCGTTGTCGAGGACGACGAGCACGCGGCGGTTGGCCAGCAGCCCGCGGAACATGAGTCCGCGTGCCTGGGTCGTCTCGGGCAGGTCCCCGGGGCGCACTCCCAAGGACTGCAGGAAGTCCTCCAGCACGAGGGCGGGGTCCCGCGGCTCGACCTCCGGTCCAGCTCCCTGCAGGTCCGCGAAGAGCTGCCCGTCCGGGAACCGGTCCGCCAGACGGTGGGCCACAGTCGTCGCGAACGCTGTCTTGCCGACGCCCGCCAATCCCCCGATCGTGCAGATGGCGACCGAGGACGACGCTTGCGCGTCGGCGACCAACCGCTCGACCTGCTCCTGCTCCCTCTCACGGCCGACGAGACTCGGCAGGGCCGCCGGGAGCTGGGCGGGGGTGTTTCGTGACGATGTTCTCGGCGCGCCCTTCGGGCGGTCGGCGTTGTGGGGGTCCCTGTCCCGGAGGTGCGGGAGGTGCGGGAGCTCGAATCTTCCGGACAGGATGCGCTCGTGGACCTGCTGCAGTTCCGGCGACGGGCTGACACCGAGCCGTTGACGCAGCAGATGGCTGGTCGTGTGGTAGATCGTCAGGGCCTCGGACTGACGTCCGGCACCGTAGAGCGCGGTCATGAGGAGGCCGCATACACGCTCGCGCAGCGGGTGCTCGACCAGCAGGGCGGACAGTTCCGCCGCGGCCTCGGCATAGCGCCCCCGCTCCACCTCACAGGCGAGCTGCTCCTCGGCACAAGCGAGACGCAGCTCGCCCAGGACGCTGCGCTGCTGATCCGCGAAGGGCCCGGGGACGCCGGCGAGGGCGACTCCCTTCCACATCTCAAGGCCCTCGGTCAGCAGGCGCGCCGCGGACCTCAGGTCACCGGTACTGCGCGCCTGGCGCGCCCTTGCCGCGGTCTCCTTGAACCTGTTCAGGTCCAGAGCGTCCGGTTGGATGTGCAGCCGGTAACCCCCGTCGACCAGGTGCACGAAGCTGTCGCTCTGCTCCCCCAAGGCCTGCCGGAGCCGGTAGACGTAGGTACGCACGGAGCCTATGGCCGACGGCGGGGCCTCATCCCCCCACACGTCCTCCACCAGTTTCGACAGGCTCACCGGCCTGCCCGCCCTGAGCAACAGCGAAGCAAGGACTGCGCACTGCCTGGGCTGACCAGCTCCGGCCTCGACACCCTGCCTGTGCAGCCGGACCGGGCCAAGAACTGAGAACTGGACGCCCACATCCATCGTGCCTACCGCCCTGGGGATCCGTGTGAGGCTTCGCTGCTCGACCGGCCACAAGGGACCGCCGTCCCCCAACGTACC
>NZ_JALDAX010000048.1 GCF_022698145.1 Streptomyces spinosisporus | reverse complement strand
ACTGGTCGCCGCGTACGCAGCGGAGCAGGCGGGGAAGGCAGGGTAGGACCTCCCTGACCAGGGCAGACTGGCCGACTGGCAGGGCCGGGAGCCGGCAGGGGGCCGGCGGCCCCACGATCATGGGGCCTGACCTCTGCGTATCGCAGCGTCAGCCATCCCGAGAAATGTGAGCTCCGTTGAGCCGTCACACCCGCAGGGGCTGCCTCGTCTCCCTGATGAGACAGCAAGCGGACGACGAAGAGACGCGCGGGTTCGAGAAGGAACGCGCGAGTACGCGTCGCCCTTCCCTGTGAGGACCTCTATGCACGCCATCACTGTGCAGGACCGCGATGCCGGTCTTGCGGGCATGACCCTGACCGACATGCCCTACCCCGAGGCAGGCGAGAACGACGTCGTCGTGCGGGTGCACGCCGCGGGCTTCACGCCCGGCGAGCTCGACTGGCCGGGCACCTGGACCGACCACGCCGGCCGGGACCGGACACCCAGTGTGCCCGGGCACGAACTGTCCGGTGTCGTCGTGGAGTTGGGGTACGGCACCACCGGCCTGAGCGTCGGTCAGCGGGTGTTCGGCCTGGCCGACTGGAGACGCAACGGCACGCTCGCCCAGTACACCGCGGTGGAAGCCCGCAACCTCGCCCCGCTCCCGGCGGACATCGACCACACCACGGCCGCCGCGCTGCCCATCTCCGGGCTGACCGCCTGGCAGGCCCTGTTCGACCACGGTCGTCTCACCACCGGACAGACCGTCCTGATCCACGGCGCCGCGGGCGGCGTCGGCTCGATCGCGGTACAGCTCGCCCGCGAGGCAGGCGCCCGCGTCGTCGGCACCGGCCGTGCCCGCGACCGGGACCGGGTCCTCGCCCTGGGCGCCGACACCTTCCTGGACCTGCAGACCGACCCGCTGGAGGACGCGGACCAGGTCGATGTCGTACTGGACGTGATCGGCGGAGACATCCTCGACCGTTCCATCGCCCTCGTACGCCCCGGCGGCACCCTTGTCACCATCGCCGCGCCGCCCAAGACCCAGCCCAAGGACGGACGGGCCGTCTTCTTCATCGTCGAACCCGACCGCGCCCGGCTCACCGACATCGCCACACGGGTACGGGACGGCCGGCTCAAGCTGAACATCGGCGCGGTCCACACCCTCGCGGACGCACCCTCCGCGTACGCCTCCACCACACGCACTCCCGGCAGGACCATCGTCCGCGTCACCGAAGACTGAGACGACCGAAACAGGGCACCGATGAGGCCCGCCCTGCGGGTCTCCGGTGCCACGCAAGCCTCACGTACGAATCAAAGGAACCATGACCAACTCCCCACGCGTCAACATCGGCAAGCAGCACCCGGCCCCCTACAAGGCCCTCATCGCCCTGTCGTCGGAGGTGGACGAGACCACCTCTGCAGCGGGCCTGGACCCGCTCCTGGTCGAGCTGTTGAAGATCCGTACCTCCCAGATCAACGGATGTTCCTTCTGCTTGCGCATGCACACCCGCGACGCCCTCAAGAAGGGCGAAAACCCCGACCGGATCGCCGTGCTGCCCGCATGGGAAGAGACCGGCTACTTCTCCGAGACCGACCGTGCAGCTCTCCGCCTGACCGAGGCGATCACCTGCGTGCCGGACGGACACGTCAGCGACGAGGACTACGACGCTGCCGCGGCCGTACTCACCGCCGACCAGATCTCGGCGATCGCCTGGCTGGCCACCGTGATGAACGCCTTCAACCGCGTCGCGATCACCAGCAGGTACCCCGTCGAGGCGTGAGCGGCACCTTTCCCGCGTAGAGGCCTCGTAGAGCTGCCGTAGACCCCGCGGTGGAAGGGTCGCATCACAACAAGGAGCGTTCGTACACCGTTCATTGGAGTGTGATCCGCGTGGCCACGGACTTCGAAGGCAGGAAACTCGTCGTGATCGGCGGCGCCAGCGGCATGGGCCTCCAGACCGCCGAGAACGTGATCGCGGGAGGTGGCAGCGCGGTGATCGTCGGCCGTGCGGGCCGCAAGCTCGACGACGCCGTGGCCGCGCTGTCGCGCTCCGGCAGCGCATGGGCAGTCGAGGCCGACCTGGCCGACCGGGACCAGGTCGTCGAGGCGCAGAAGCAGCTGGCGGAGGACCAT
>NZ_JALDAX010000047.1 GCF_022698145.1 Streptomyces spinosisporus | reverse complement strand
CGGTACGGCAGGACTGTCGGTGGGACAGCGCGTGTTCGGCCTCACGGACTGGACTCGCGACGGCACGCTCGCTGAGTACGTGGTCGTCGAGGCACGTAACCTCGCGCCGCTGCCGGGCGACGTCGACTTCACCACCGCCGCGGCCATCGTGATGCCGGGTCTCACCGCGTGGCAGGGGCTGTTCGAGCACGGTCGCCTGCAAGCAGGGCAGCGCGTCCTGGTGCACGGCGCGGCAGGCGCGGTCGGCTCGATGGCCAGCCAACTCGCCCGCGAGGCAGGCGCGTACGTCATCGGCACGGGACGGGCCGACGGGCGCCAGAGGGCGCTCGACTTCGGCGCGCACGAATTCGTCGACCTTGAAGAGGAAATGCTGGAAGACCTCGACGGAGTCGATCTGGTCTTCGATGTCTTCGGCGGAGACATCGGGACCCGGTCCGCGGGCCTGGTTCGACCCGGAGGAACGTTCGTGACGATCGCGGGCCCGCCGGAGGCCCGGCCTGCCGGACGCCGCTCGATCGACTTCGTCGTCGAGCCAAGTCGCGCCCAACTGGGTGAGGTTGTGCAAGGCGTACGGGACGGGCGGCTGCGTACGAACATCGGCACCGTGGCGGCCCTGGACGACGCCGTCGCCGCGCTCAACCCGACCGAGCGGGTCAGGGGGAAGACGATCATTCGGGTTCGTCCGTGATGCGGCAACAATTCGCTGTCCCTGGGGGGCCTGTGTTCCTAGGGTTTCTGCATGACGGACGATGAGCGAAAGCGGGCGGTGCAAGCGGCGGTTGACGGGGAGATGCGCCTTCTCGATCCAGAGGTGCGCGCTTCACCGGACCGCGTCCTGGAGCTTCTGGATCCGGAATTCACTGAGATCGGGGCTTCCGGACGGTGGTGGGACGTGGAGTCGATACTCACGGTGACAAGCGGCGGCAGCATCTCCCCGGAGTCCCCGGTCAAGGTGAGCGACATGTCCGGGGCTGTTCTTGCACCCGGCATCGTTCATCTGACCTACTTCGCCGACAACCAGGGCCGCCGAGTCTGGCGGAGTTCCCTGTGGCGGTCCACGGAGACGGGCTGGCGACTGTACTTCCATCAGGGCACGTTGGCCGGCTGAGTCGGTGTGTGCCGCCAGCCGTGAGGGACGCGGTCAAGGTCATTGGAAAAGACGCGACCGTCAGGACGCCTTCTCCCCATTGCCGTATCGAGGCAATAGCAGGCTGCGTAGCTGCTTCCGGCCCCGGTGGACGCGGGACATGACCGTGCCGACCGGGGTCCCCATGAAATCCGCGATCTCCCGGTAGCTGAACCCTTCAACGTCCGCCAGATACACGGCCGTTCGGCGAACGGGAGGGACCATGCTGAGGGCTGCCTTGAGGTCCGGGCTGGCCAGATGGGCCAGTACGGCGGATTCTGCCGAGGCGAACGCTGAGTGTCCGTATGCGTCGTGCTGTGGCAGTTGCTGTGCGTCGGCGTCTGCCACGAGGTAATGCCGCGGCCGACGCTGTTCCTTTCGGTACGCGCTGATGTACTGGTTGACGAGGATTCTCCGCATCCACGCGCCGAAATTCGTTCCAGGACGGTACTGCTCGAACGACGCATAGGCCCGTGCATAGGCCTCCTGCAAAAGGTCCTCCGCATCGGCCGGGTTACGCGCCATGCGCCGAGCGGTGGCCAGCAGAGATCGCCGATGTGCCAGCGCGTCCTGCTCAAACCGGGCGCGACGTTCCGCCCAGCTTTCGTTCCGTCCCCCGGGTGAGGGCCGTTGAGGGGGAGGCGTCGGCGCCACGGGCCCCTCCTCTCTGCTTCTGGATGCATTACTTGATTTGCGGCGAGACCCGGCCCGGTTCTTACGGACCGGAATTCGCGACGGCGCGTAGACGCAGAATCGATCCTGGTGGGTCTTTCTTGGAGTGAGGCGGTGCACGGGTGTGTGCGCATCGCTTGAGGCCGGCCCCGGAACCACGCGACCGGACATTCACCCGCAAGCAGACCACGCGAAAGGAAAAGCCCACATGGCAGAAGCCCCCGAGATCTTCGATCTTGTAGTGCTCGGCGGTGGCAGCGCGGGCTACGCAGCCGCCCTGCGCGGTGCCCAACTCGGTCTGCGCACGGCCATGGTGGAGAAGTACAAGCTCGGGGGCACCTGCCTGCACAACGGGTGCATCCCCACCAAGGCCCTGCTGCACGCGGGCGAGATCGCCGACCGGATGCGCGACGCGGAGCTGTTCGGGGTGAGGGCCTCCTTCGAGAGCGTCGACATGGCGGCCGTACAGCGCTACAAGGACGACACGGTCGCCGGGCTCTGCCGAGGTCTGACCAGCCTGGTGAAGGCACGCGACATCACGTACATCGAGGGCGAGGGCCGGCTGTCCTCGCCCACCTCCGTCGACGTGAACGGGCAGCGGGTCCAGGGCCGCCATGTGCTGCTTGCGACCGGTTCG
>NZ_JALDAX010000046.1 GCF_022698145.1 Streptomyces spinosisporus | reverse complement strand
CTTACGTGTGTGGGATGTGTGCCGATCCTGTACGGACCTGTCGGGCGCCGCACATGTTGTGCGTTGTAGAAGCCGAGAGCTTTCGTACGCGTGGTTCCCCTGGAGATCGCATCGTCCATCGAGTCGACGCTCATAGCGCTGTCAGCGAGACCCGCGTCCTTCGCCGCGTCACACGTCTTCTGGTCTTCGAAAACGTGCAGCCTCTCCAGCCACCGCTTCAGAAGGGAACGACCAGCCCGGCTTCTCGCAGGGCAAGCACTGCCCTGCCCATGCACTCGGCGGCCGAGGCCCCGTCGGCCCTCACTCCACCATTCAGAGCCTCACCAGAGGCTGCGAATGTCCACGCCGGCCGGTTGTCACGCATGCGCTCCGCGTCGACCCGGATCATGGCACCGACCCCCTGCTCGCCGAGCCACTCAAGGAGGGACAGCGTCACGTCCTCGATGCCACTGTCCAGGTCCACCTTGGGCCGCCGCCCACTCCCCTTGGCCATGGCCACGACCCTACTCAGCACCTGACAGGTGACTCGGACGCCGAAGAACAAGTTGGGTGCTGAACCGGTGAAGGTGTCCACAAGGTCGACGGAGAGGAAACGGCGCGGCCTGGCCGCATCTGCGGAGATCGGTAGTATTCGCGCGTCGCGTTTCGATAGCAACTTGCACCGCAACCATGGGTTCCGGGCCATCGGGGGAGAGCTGACATGTCCAAGGGCGATCTCGTTCTGAGCCTGGCCGGCCTCGACGACCTGGCACTGCAGCTGAGGTCGATCAAGAAGCGCATGGACGACACCGGCCAGGTCGATCGAAAGCTGGGCAACGGCGAACTGGGCTCGGCGTCGGCATACGACGCCATGGAGGACTTCATACACGGCTGGAAGGACGGCCGTAAGGAGATCGACAACGGCATCGATGGCGTGGCGAAGATGGCGCAGGACATTGTTGACAAGCTGACCAAGCTCGACGTCGATCTCAGGAACGCTCTCCGCAAGCACGAGGAGGAGGGCAAGGATGCAAAGTGATGCCTCCCTCTCCGACGGCACCGGTGAAGAGGACCCGTTCGCCGGGGCGGCGGCCGGGGACGTCATCGCAATCAACATCCAAGTACCCAGTACGTGGTACGAGTTCGACGTACACCCCGCGACGGTGAACCGGTCGATCCGCGAGGTCGTAGCGCAGCGGGTTAAGGAGAGGCCCGAACTCGGCCAGCACCAGGCGGATCTCATCAGGACCTTGAAGAAGGTGGCCCGCGAGGCCCGAAACAACAGGGTCGTCTACTGCGGCTCCATGTGTGAGATCGTCGACGACGAGCCGATGGTGGCCAGCCTCACGGTCAGCGTGACCGCAGCAGTGAATGAGGCGACGGGCGAGACCGCCCCCACCGGGCCTGACACCTTCATGGACATCCTTTCGCCGATCGCCCCCGGCCGCCGGCCGACCGACCCGTGGCGCCGCGTGAGCGTGGTAGACCTGCCCGAAACGGGCCGGGCGGCACGTACCGAAGGCGTCGAGGACATCGAGGTCCCCGACGACAACCGCAGCTACCGCGCGGTGATGATGCAGACGTTCGTGCCGTTCCCCGGCGGCGACCCCAAGGTCGCGGTGATCAGCGCCAGCACTCCCCAACTGGCCCTGGCCGAGCCGATGCTGCAGCTCTTCGACCTCATCACCAGCACGTTCCGCTTCGTACGCCGCGCCGACCTCGACACGGAGAGCTGAGTTTGATGGCCCGCCCCACCGACTGGCACAACCTCGACCTGCACGAAGACCCGACGCCCGGCGATCCGCACGAGGTGAAACTCCAGGGCCAGCGCTACAAGACCTTCGTCGAGGACATCTTCACCGTTCTCAAGAGCATGCGTTCCGCCTCGAAGGACTCCGCTCTCCGGGACGCGAACAGCAAGGCCATGGACGCGTTCAAGGAACGGATCGGCAAGCTGCCCGGCCAACTGCAGAAGCTTCACGGCTCCTACGAGAAGGCTTCGGAGGCCCTGCTGACCTACGCAGGGACGCTGGAGCACTGTCAGACGACGGCGGATCACGCTCTCGCCAGGGCCCGCACTCTACGCGGCGAGCTCTCCAAAGCGCAGGGCCGTCTGGCGAGTGCCACGGCCGCGGCAGGCAACGCCCAGTCAGCCCAGGACAAGCTCAAGAACCCTGCAGGCGGCGCGCCCATGCCCGACCCGGACAAGGTCCGAAAGGCTGCACGCGACGCACGGCACGCGAACGAGCACCAGAAGGCGGTTCAGGGTCAGGTGGACAGCCTGAACGCCCAGTTGGCGGAGCTGAAGACGAAGGCGGAGAAAGCCGGCAAGGACCAGGACGAGGCAGCCACGAAGCTCGTCCATGACATCCACGATGCCTCCGATGCCGGCATCCACAACAAAAAGTGGTACCAGAAGGTAGGGGACTGGCTGGGGAAGGCCTGGAAGGTACTCGTCGTCGCCGCCAAGATCTTTGTGGCCGTCGCCGGGATCGTGCTGCTGTTCGTGGGTGGCCCTCTGGTGTGGATCGTTCTTGCCGCGGCGCTGATCGTGCTGGCGGACACCATCGTCCAGTTCGCCCAGGGCAAGGCGGGCTGGGGTGACCTGCTGTTCGCCGCGCTGGATTGCATCCCGCTTGTCGGAAAGGTCGCGATGCTGGCGAAAGCCGGCAAATTTATGGCCGGATTCAGAATGGCGCTGAAGGTCAGGAAGGCGGAGATCGCCTTCGCTCGCCTGGTGAAGGTGTGGCGCATGGGTGAGGATCTCAAGGGTTTCCGCAAAGTTGCTTTCGCGTTCGCTAAGGGTGAGATGAAGACGACGCTCAAGGACGCCCTGAACGGCGGCTGGAGTGAGATGCGGAAGAACGCCCTGCAGAACCTTACCGGCAACGTTATCGGAGCCGGTATGGGCACGCTTGTGAGCAAGGGACTGTCCAACCTGCCGGGCAAGCTCTATCGCAGCAGTCTGATCGACATGGACAGAAAGCAGTTCGCTCAGCTCAACATGGCGCTGAACGGAAAGAACGTGTTGGGTACGAGTATGGTCGGCGCAGCCCAGGGCTTCGTGACCAGCCTGACCCGGGCCACCGTCAATACTGCCTTGTTCGGTGCTGATTTCGACACGACCGGTGTCTTCATGGACACCGTGGGCGGTGGTGGTGGAGGCCTTGGCTACAAGCCGGGCATCCTGCCGGCCAAGGCGGCTCTCAGCTCCTGAGCTCGTTCAGTGCGATCTGAAAGCGAGCCATCGCAGCCTCAACTCGGATACGCATGTCGATGTACTGCACATCACCGCTGTCCGAGAGCTCGGTGAACTCTGTCGGCTCCGTGACATCGCCGAGGTGTTTGTCCGAGAATTCCTGCACCGCCGACCAGATGGCCCTGGCCACAGTTGCCGGCGGAGCGGCGTCAATCACCGTCCGGCGGTGCGAGATGGTCAATGTTCCATGTCTGTCGATCTTGAACTTCAGTGAAAACACCGGGTCCGAGAAAATGAAGGTGCCTCGGCCCCGTTTGATAAGGCTGCTCAAGCCGTCCAGCAGGTCGGGCAACACTGCGAACACCTGGATGCCCAGGCCGCCGTCCTTGTCAGGCGTCCGTGAGGAGGCCTGCCCTGTTGCTCCTCGAACTTCGAGATGTCCGAAGGCGAGCCCGTCCTTGATGTCATCCTGACCGTCGATCATGGTGAAGTGGAACTCCGGCATGATGGCTCGCCTCCGCTGGTAGTTGTGCCAAGTGCCGTCCTGTCAGGAGGAGGCCCTCCTCTGGACGGCCCTGCGCAGGGAGTAGAGGACTTTGCGTCGTTGTTCCTCGGCCGACGGTGCCGTCGTGATGCCGGCCTCCTCCGCACGTCGCCACGCCTCTTCGCTCACGGTGCGCGGCCTCGTGCCATCTGCCTCGATGTACACATGCTGGGGGCGTACCGCCAGCAGCTCCCGAAGGCCGGGCAGAGCGACCACGCCGGCGTACCGTGGATCACCCGCGAACGCGAACCCTGCAGACCGGGCCTCCGCTACCGCGCGCCGCCAACGCTTGCCCGTGCCGTAGCGCCGGAAGGCCACATGGATGTGTTTCTGTGGTTCGTCCGGATCGGGCAGGCGGAAGTACTCGATGCCCGCCGGGTGCGCTTCTCCGAGTGCAGGGCAGTGCTGCCAGGGATATGCCGCCAGTACGGCCCTCATCTTGCCGAGATGTTCTCGGCGTAGCGAGCCAAGAGCCACTCCGACCACGGCCACGAGGATCCCCGGGACGGCGAAGATGCTCGCGACGACTGTGCCTGACCAGCCCGACACCACGGTGCTGAGCCCCACCCAGAGCACGAGGAACAGCGCCCAGAAGGTCATGGTCGTGAGCGAGCGGCGGCGCTCCCTTTGCCAGGCACGCACCGTCGCCGGATCGGCGAAGGCCGTCTCGGGCTCGTGGTAGGTCATCCGCTCGTCCTCCCGGTGCAATGCTTGGCCTGTTACTGCACAGGTTCAGCCCGCTGCATGCATGCCCTGGCACTCCGGCTGCGACGCTATCAGGGCCGCTCCTGGCACCCTTCTGTATGGCAGTGGGCGGACCGAACGATGCAGATCGTCCGGGTGGATCAGCGGTTGACGGCCTGGATC
>NZ_JALDAX010000045.1 GCF_022698145.1 Streptomyces spinosisporus | reverse complement strand
CAGGTGCCTCATGCCCCGCCTGTGTCCGGGCCCGGCCCACCGGTCACACTCGGACGACGCGACGAGCATCACGGAAGTGGGTGTGACGATCCGGGCGGTGCCGGACACGAACGGAACATGAGCAACGACGAGATCTTCGCCGCTGCCTATCGCGAGCACTACTGGGCGGTCAGCCGCTATGTCGCGCGGCGACTGGACGGGCGGACCAGCGAGGTGGAGGAAGTGGTGGCGGAGGTGTTCACGGTCGCCTGGCGGCGCCGCGCCGACCTGCCCGGCTCCCCGCTGCCCTGGCTGTACGGCGTGGCACGCAACTGCCTGGCGAACGCGGTACGCGGCTACGGGCGCAGGCGGCGGCTGGTGCACCGGCTCGGCAACGACGAGACTGCGCACGGCAGGCAGATCGTGGACAGCCCCGACGCGGAGGCCCCCGGCGCCTGGGTGCACGAGGCGCTGGCCCGTCTCTCCGAGTCCGACCAGGAGGTGCTGCGCCTGACGGCCTGGGAGGAACTGGGCATCGACGAGGTCGCCGTCGTCCTCGGCTGCGGCAGCAGGGCCGCCGCGATGCGGCTGCATCGCGCGCGGCGCAGGCTCAGAGCCGAGATAGACCGCCTGCACCCCTCACTCTCGACCGGTCCGACAGCCACCAAGGAGCACGGTCATGGCTGACGAACTCGACCTGCTGCGCCGCGCCGACCCCGTGCCGGCCCACGGCCCCCACTACGGCGACGGACCGCTGGACCACACCGCCGAACGGCGCCTCGCCGCGCTGCTGAACGAGCGGCCCGCCGCCCGCCGCCGCCCCCGGTTCGTCTGGAGCCTCGCGGCCGCCACCGCAGCCGTCGTGACCGTACTGGCGCTGCTGTTCAGCGGTCCGGGCACCACCCCCGCGGTCGCGGCACCCCGACCCCTGACCATCCGGGCCGACGCCACCCCGGTGTCCCTGACCGAGCTGGCGGCGCGCGCCGCGCGGCAGGCCCAGGAGCAGGGGGCGCCGAAGCTGCGCAAGGGCACCCATGTGCAGTCCTGGAGCATGGGCATGAGCGACGACAAGCCGCCGGTGACGCTGCCGGAGGAACGTGTCGTGCGCTGGAAGGCGGACGGCAGCCACACCGAACTCGTCGTGGCGACCGACCCGCGGCACCCGGGCCGTCCGGTCCTGCGCGACGACGCAGGTGCCCCGCACCTGGTCGAGGACGGCCATGTCCTGACCCGGCAGACCTACCCGCCGAGCTGGAGCGACGCGCCGCCCGAGTCGACGCCCCCGCACGACGCGGCCCGCCTGCGCGCCTACCTCCAGGAGGCCGCGTACACGAAAGCCACCCTGACCACCCCCGAACTCCTCGACGTGATCGACGAGTTGCTCGACCGCTGGACCCTCGGCGCCCGCGAGTCCGCGGCCCTTGCCCGGATCCTCGCGGACACCGACGGGCTGCGCCCGGTCGGCCGGGTGACGGACCGGCTCGGACGCAGCGGCGCGGCGTACGCGTACGACAGCGGGGGCACACGCCGACTGCTGATCATGTCGCCGTCCACGGGCCAGGTCCTCGGCCTGGAGACCGTCTTCACGAAGGCCGACCCGGAGTACGGTGTCAAGGCCGGCGACGTCATGGACTACAGCGCCTGGATGCGCTGATCACACGGGCGCGGCGGCGTGCGTGCCGTCACCCGGTGACCTGGTGCAGGACGTCACCGGATGCAGGACGTCACCGGATACAGGACGTCACCGATGCAGAACACGCCGTCGTCGCGCCCCGGACTGTGCCGCCGGGAGCGGGCGGGAGCGCGCCGCCCTCAGCACCGACCGGAGCAGGGCGACGGAGGCGAGTCGCTCGGCCGCGGTGGCCGCCCGAGGCCGGGCCGGTCGGGCCGGACGTACCCGTCCCAGTGCCGCACGTGCCGAGAAGGTCCAGGTCACTCTGGACGTGACCTGGACCCTCGCGGTTCTGCCTCCTACTCGTCCCATACCTGGATCAGAAGCTCGTCGGTGATCCTGCCGTCGCGCAGCGTGATCATCGACTCGGTCTGGACGCGGGTCCCGTCCGAGTACCGGCACGACTGGCTGTAGGCGGCGTGATCGCCCTCGACGACGCACTGGTCCACCTTGTGCGTCATGTCACGGCTGAAGACGTCCTCCAACAGCGCCCCTATCTCCTCACGACCGCGCAGGATCTTGGGCTTGCTGGGCTGGGTGTTGCGGTCCACGATGCGTATCTGCGCGTCGTCCGCGTAGAGCGACAGCAGGTCTGCCGCCGAGTGTCCTTCGACGCCCCGTCGCAGCGTGTCGGCGCTGAAGGCGGGGGTTGCGGTGGTGCCCATGGTGACCTCCTCCGAAGGCCGCGACCCGTCGAGACGCGGGCCGCGAAGGGCCTTACCTCCGAGGCTCCTCCGCCCCGCCGGGCTCGGCAAGCGCAGCCGGAACGCTGCCCCTGACGGGTGAGTGACGCACCGTGCCCGTGACCGCCGCAGGTGTGGTCACGTTGTGGGAAGCATGATCTCAACACGACGCATCGTTGCCGCCGTTGGTCTCGCCGCGGGCATCACCGCCCTGGCCGCGCCGATGGCCAGCGCCTCCGACTCGGCCATCTCGAACCGGGAGGGCAGCGAGCTGAACCCGCTCACCCTGGTCGACTCGCTCGCCACCACCGGTGTCCCGGCCGACCGCCAGGCCGACATGCCGCGCCCCTCCGAGCAGCTCGACCGCCTGAACAACCTCCACCAGCTGGACCAGGTCGCCCAGATGGGAGCCGTCGGCACGACACTGCCGGGTGCCCTCTAGGCGAACATCGTCGCGTCGCGCATCCCGGCCGAGGGCCGTCCGGAACACCGGGCGGCCCTCGGCCTTTCCCGCTCCCGGTCCCCGTCGCGACACGTCAGGCCGCGCATCAGTCGGCCGTCGCCAGGAACTGCGTCGCCGCGAGTTCGGCGTAGAGCGGATCGGCGGCGACGAGCTCCTGATGGGTGCCCACCGCGCGCACCCGCCCCGCGTCCATGACCACGATCCGGTCGGCCGTCGTCACCGTGGACAGCCGGTGCGCGACGACGAGCACCGTCGTCGCCCGGGCGACGTCCGCGACGGTGTCCCGCAGCGCCGCCTCGTTGACCGCGTCCAGTTGCGAGGTGGCCTCGTCGAGCAGCAGCAGTCGTGGGCGGCGCAGCAGCGCGCGGGCGATGGCCACCCGCTGGCGCTCGCCGCCCGACAGCCTGGTGCCACGATGTCCCACCAGTGTGTCGAGTCCGGCCGGCAGCCGGGCCACCAGCCCGTCGAGGCGGGTCGTCTTCACCACGCGCGCGAGCGCGTCCTCGTCGGCCTCCGGGTTGCCCAGCAGCAGATTGTCCCGCAGGGAACCCGACAGCACCGGGGCGTCCTGCTCCACATAGCCGATCGCGGAACGGAGTTGGGGCAGCTCCCAGTCCTGCAGATCGCGCCCGTCGAGGGTGATGACGCCGGAGCCGGGATCGTAGAACCGCTCGATGAGCGAGAACACCGTGGTCTTGCCCGCGCCCGAGGGGCCGACGAACGCCGTTATGCCGCGGGCCGGTACGGCGAACGTCACGCCGTGATGGACGTAGGGCAGATCCTCGGCGTACCGGAAGCGGACCTCCTCGAAGGCGAGTGCGGCCGGTTCGGCCCCGGTGGAGGGCAGCGGGGCGGGCTCGGCCACCGGTTCGGACGGCAGGCTCAGCGCCTCCTGGATCCGGGCGAGGGCGGCGGAGCCCGTCTGGTACTGGGTGATCGCGCCGACCACCTGCTGGATCGGCGACATGAGGTAGAAGACGTAGAGCAGGAATGCGACCAGGGTGCCGACCTCGATGGCGCCGGTCGCCACCCGCGCACCGCCCACCGCGAGCACCGTGATGAAGGCGACCTGCATCGCGAGACCGGCCGTGTTGCCCGCGGCCGCCGACCACTTGGCGGCCCGTACGCTCTGCCGCCACGACTCCTCGGCCGCCTCGTGCAGTGTCCGCTCCTCCCGGTGCTCGGCGCCCGACGCCTTCACCGTGCGCAGCGCGCCGAGTATCCGCTCCAGTGAGGCCCCCATCACGCCGACCGCGTCCTGCGCCTGCCGGCTCGCCCGGTTGATGCGTGGCACGATCACGCCGAGCACGGTGCCCGCGCCGAGGATCACGGCCAGCGTGACGAGCAGCAGTACCGGATCGACCAGGCCCATCATCACGACCGTCGCGACGAGCGTGAGCCCGCCCGTGCCAAGGCCGACCAGCGAGTCGGTGGTGACCTCCCGCAGCAGCGTGGTGTCCGAGGTGATCCGGGCCATCAGATCGCCCGGCTCGCTGCGGTCGACCGCGGTGATCCGCAGCCTCAGCAGATACGACGACAGGGCCCGCCGCGCGCCGAGCACCACCGACTCCGCGGTGCGCCGCAGCACGTACGAACCGAGCGCGCCCAGGGCCGCGTTGGCGACCACCAGCGCCGACATGAGCAGCAGCGCGCCGGTGATGGCCCGGTCGTGCGAGAGGTTCTCGATCAACTCCCGGGCCACCAGCGGCAGCAGCAGCCCGGTGGCCCCCGTGACCAGCGACAGCACCGCGCCCGCCAGCAGGGTCCACCGATGCGGTCGTACATAGTCCAGAAGCAGCCGCCAGGCGGGCGGACGGGACTCGGTGACGGCGATGCTCACGGCGCTCCTCGGGAGTCGTGCGGAGCATTCAGGCTACGTCGCTGTCGTCCCCGGAAGTGCGGGCGTCGACGGGTCCGCGGACGGGCCGCCGACCGTGGGCGGCATGGCGGGACCGGCGCCCGTTACTGATCAGTCACGCGTAGGGTCGGAGGGACGGACACCCGCACACGAAAGGGTTCAGGACCATGGCGCAGGAAGTTCGCGGCGTGATCGCACCGGGCAAGGACGAGCCGGTGCGGGTGGAGACGATCGTCGTGCCCGATCCGGGGCCGGGGGAGGCGGTGGTGCGCATCCAGGCCTGCGGCGTC
>NZ_JALDAX010000044.1 GCF_022698145.1 Streptomyces spinosisporus | reverse complement strand
CGTATGGGTGAGGTCGTCGATGCCCGCGCTCGCGGATGTCATGACGGCCTCTGTGCGCAGCGGGTTGATCTCCGAGACGGCGCCGACGAACGTGGTCTTGCCCACGCCGAAGCCGCCCGCCACCACGATCTTCGCGGAGGTGGTGGAACGACTGGGAGAAACCGGCCCTCCGCTAGAGCTTGCGAAGTCCACTGAGCACCCTTTCGAGCAGTGTCACGTCTGGCTGGCCGCCGGCGTTCTCGTCGCCGCCGGGCTGATGAATCGCGACCAGTCCCGCCTCCGCCAAGTCGGCGACGAGGATCCTGGCCACTCCGAGAGGAATCGTCAGAAGCGCGGAGATCTCGGCTACCGACTTGATCTCCCGGCAGAGGTTGCAGATCCGCTGATGCTCGGGCAGCTGGCCCTGCATCTGATGCGGCTGCGCGGTGGTGTGCACCAGCGCCTCGATGGCGAGCTGGTAGCGGGGGCGCGTCCGGCCGCCGGTCATGGCGTACGGGCGCACCAGGGGGTTGTTCGACGCCCCTGCGGGCGCCGGCTCAGGGGTGCGTCGCTGCGGCTGCACGGGCTGGATGCGCGGGGCCGGCGGCTGGTCGTACGGCGAAGGGCCGGGGCCCTGCGGCGCGTACGGCTGCTGACGCCGGTGGCTGGGGGCGGAGGGGAAGTTGTAACGGTTCGGGTTCTGGGTACCGTCGCCATGACCCTGGCCGGGGCCGTACGACCAGTTGCCCGAGGACGAACCGCCTGGGGGTGTTGCCACTTTCTCCTCCTCCGACTGTGCCTGGCACCAGATGCCTGTGGAGCCGCGTCCCGAAACCTTACGGCCACGGGACGCCAAAACGCACCGTCTGTCTGTCAGTTGAGCAGGCTGCCCTGGAGCTCCGCACGCAGATCTGGCGTCAGGACCGAGCCGGCACGGTCCACCAGAAGTGCCATCTCGTACCCGATGAGGCCGATGTCCGCCTCCGGATGTGCGAGAACCGCGAGCGAAGAACCGTCGGATACGGACATGATGAAGAGGAATCCCCGCTCCATCTCCACAACCGTCTGATTCACGCTGCCGCCCTCGAAGATGCGCGAGGCACCGGCGGTCAGCGAGGTAAGACCCGACGCGACGGCCGCCAGCTGGTCGGCGCGGTCACGCGGGAACCCTTCGGACATAGCCAGAAGGAGTCCGTCGGCGGAGACCACCACGGTGTGGGACACCCCCGGGGTGTTGTCCACGAAGTTGGTGATCAACCAGTTCAGGTTCTGTGCCGCCTGGCTCATCGGGCTCACACTAACGCTCCTGGTTGTAGGTGCTGTCAGGACCACTGTGCTGATTCCTAGTGGCCTGGCCGTTCGTTTCACTGCCTGCGCTGGCGTTGCGTCCGCGCTGGACACCCCGCCGCAGATTGCTCAGCCTGCCCCGCACGTCCTCCGGAGCACGGGAGACCTGTGGGCCCCCCTGGGGGGTCGACTCGGCGGTTCCCTCGACCAGGTTGGCCCTGGGCACCCGCCGCGGCAGGCCGGAGGAGGTGACCCCGCCCGCCTTGGGCTTCCGCAGAGCGGAGGCCTGCTGCCAGCGCTCGTCGTTGGCCGAGCGCCAGTCGCCGTTACCGTTGCTCGTGGAAGCCGCAGCCGGCGCCGGAGCCGGCGGCTCCTGGTTGCCGAGCCGCGTGCCGTTCGACCCGTTCGTACCGCCCGCGAACGCTCCGCGGCGAGGCAGTCCCGCGTCGGTGAGCTCGGGGCCCGTGGAGGGTGCCGGTCCCGGACGGTCGAAGCCTACGCGGTCGCCGTCACCTGCGTCAGGAGCCTGTGCGGGTTCCGTTTCCGGAGCGTAATCAGCGGTGTAGCCGTTCTGGAAGTTGTCCTGCTGCGGCCAGTCGTCCTGGTAGCGCCGCTCCTCGAAGGCCGAGAAGGTCTCCTGGGCGGGCGCATGGGCGGCAGCGGGCTCCTCGCGGACCGGCTCCGTATACGCGGGCTCGGGGTAGCCGCCGTTCGGTGAGAACGTGTCGTTCTGCGGCAGCGGGGTGTTCTGCGGGTAGTACGGCTCCTCGTACGACGGTTGCGCGGCCGGCTCGTCGTACGACGGGCTCTGCTGCTCCTCGTACGGAGTCTGCTGGGGCTCGTCGTACGCGGGCTGCGCGTCGTAGCCGAGGGGCTGCTGTTCCGGATAGCCGGTGGTGCCGTTGTCGTAGGCCGGGCGCTCGTCGTAGGCGTTGCCGTACGGGGAGACCTCGGGCGACTCGGGGTCCGGCTGGTCCTGGCTCTGCCGGCCCTCCAGGGCCGCACGGCGCTCCTCGCGCATCAGCGAGCGGCCGACCGGGTCCAACTCCCGGATGTCGTCCGGGATCTCGGCGTAGCGGCTGTCGTCGAAGCCGAGCTCCGCGGCCGTGCGCATCGGCTCGTTGAAGTCCTCACCCTGGTAGCTCTGCTCCGGGATGATCTGCGAGACCGTGAACTCGTCGCGGTTCATCTGCTGCTCGCCGCCACCGCCGTGGGTGATCGCGTCGGGCAGCATGACCAGCGAGGTGGTGCCGGCCTGCTCGCCCGAGGGGCGCAGCTGGACGCGGATGCCGTGCCGGTCGGACAGCCGGCCGACCACGAACAGGCCCATGCGCTGGGAGATCGCGGCGTCCACGGTCGGCGGGTTGGCCAGCTTGTGGTTGATGTCCGCGAAGTCCTCGGCGGTCAGGCCGATGCCCTTGTCGTGGATCTCGATCATGATGCGGCCGTCGGGCAGCCGGGTCGCGGTGACGCGGACCTTGGTCTGCGGGGAGGAGAACGTCGTCGCGTTCTCCAGCAGCTCCGCGAGCAGGTGCACGAGGTCGGTGACCGCGCGGCCGTGGATCTCGGCCTCCGGGACGCCGGAGAGCTCGATGCGCTCGTACTGCTCCACCTCGGAGGAGGCGGCGCGCACGACGTCGATGAGCGGCACCGGCTGGTCCCAGCGGCGGCCGGGCTCCTCGCCGGCGAGGACGAGGAGGTTCTCGCCGTTGCGGCGCATACGGGTCGCGAGGTGGTCCAGGCGGAAGAGGTTCTCCAGCTGGTCCGGGTCGGCCTCGTTGTTCTCCAGGTCGGTGATCAGGGTCAGCTGGCCCTCGATCAGCGACTGGTTGCGGCGCGAGAGGTTGGTGAAGATCGCGTTGATGTTGCCCCGCAGCAGGGCCTGCTCGGCGGCGAGGCGGACCGCTTCGCGGTGGACCTGGTCGAAGGCGCGGGCGACCTCGCCGATCTCGTCGCGGGTGTTGATCGGGATGGGCGCGACCCGGGTGTCGACCCGTCCGGGGTCGGTGCGGGAGAGCTGGTCGACCAGCATCGGCAGGCGCTGCTCGGCGATGCCGAAGGCGGCGTTGCGCAGCTGGCGCATCGAGCGGGACATCTGGCGGGCGACGGCGCCGGCCAGGATGAACGCGAGCAGCAGGGCGACGACGACCACGGCGCCCGTGATGAGGGCGTCACGCTTGGCGTTGTCCGCGATGTTCGAGGCCTCGTTCACGGCCGTGTCGGCCATGTCCGCCTGGATCTTGCGGTACACGTCGTAGCGGAGGGTGTTGACCGCCCACCAGTTCTGGGCGGTGATGCCGCCCTGCGCGAGCACGGCCCGGTCGCTGGTGTCGGTGCTCTTCAGCGTCGCGAGGGCGTTGACCATGGCGGTCGGCTCGGACGGCGGCGGCACATAGGTCTGGTTGGCGGCGGCGGCCTTCGCGGCGGCCTCCTTGGCCTGCGCCTTGCCCTGCGCCGTGGCCTTCGCCTCAAGGTCGACCAGCTTCTGGGCGTCGGCCTCGGTGCCACCGGCCTTGTACTCCTCGATGGCGATGCCTTCGAGGTAGGCGTAGGAGGAGAGGGCCACACGCTGCTTGGCGAGGTCCTCGTCCTTGGGGCCGGGGCTGATCAGCAGGTGCATGCCGATCGAGCGCTCCAGCGACAGGGCGGCCTGGGTCAGCGAGATCGCGTAGACGGTACGGCCGTAGCTGGTGATGTTGCCGGTGCCCAGACCGAGCTCGTTGGCGAACTCCATCAGGGGGTGGGCGATGGCGACGTACCCCTCTTCGGTGGTCACGCCGGAGCCCTTGTAGGCCGTCGCGCGCAGCTTGGCCAGCTGCGGTTCGGCCTGGCGGAACAGTTTGAGGCGGCGCTGCAGGCCGGCCGTCTGCGGCATGCTCTGCGCCGCCTCGTCGAAGGCGTCGGCGGCCTGGTCGGTGGCCTTGCGGGCCGCCGCGACCGTCTTCTTGTCCTCGGCCGTCTCGGCCTTGCCCTTGAGGAGGGGAGCGGCGGTGATGTCGCGCTCGTTGTTGACCGCGTTGGCGTAGGTCAGGGAGGCCCGCACCAGACGTGCGGTCTTCTCCGCGTCCTGTGCCTCCTGCCAGGTGTCGATCGAGCCCTTCACCTGGAAGCCGCCCATCACCAGGCCGACGGCCACGGGTATGAGCAGAATGGCGTTCAGCCGGGTCGGCACCCGCCAGTTGCGGGGGGAGAAACGGCCGCCGCTCGGAGCGGGAGGAGCCGTCGGTTCCGATCCGGGCACAGGGGCGGGCGCCGCTCCGCGCGGCGGCGGGGTGAAGTTGCCCCGGGCCGACGGCTCGGGGCCGTTCTTGCTTCGCCTCACTCGACCAACAACCTCTCGGCGGCGGGCACCAACGTTGTGCCGCAGTGTCTCAGAGCCCAGTACGTCTCCAAGTACGCAGTACTACTGAGTACGTCTTCGACCAATGGGCAGTTCAGGCATTCCAGCACGACGACCTGCGCTCTTCCAAACAGTGGAAAGCGAGGATTCCGCGTGATGTAAGCCCCAGATAAAACGGTCATAAAGAGCGAGCCCCGTCAAAAGACGGGGCCCTTGTGCGCGCAGCGACACCGGTTGGCAACCACGCGTGGCGGCGTCAGGCGATTCCTCTGCCGAAACGTTATGAACACCGGGGCCGACCGTGTCAAAGGACACAGTCGACTCCGGCCGTTCTACGACAACTGCCGTACGCCCTCACCGACTTGGAAGTGATCTACCGCAGCCGGGCCATCAGCGCGTGCTCGACCAGGGTGATCAGCGCGCTCTTGGCGTCGCCGCGGTGGCGGGCGTCGGTCGTGATGATGGGGGTGTCCGGCCCGATCTGCAGGGCCTCGCGGACCTCCTCGGGGGCGTAGGGCTGGTGTCCGTCGAAGCCGTTCAGGGCGACGACGAAGGGCAGTCCGGAGTTCTCGAAGTAGTCGACCGCGGGGAAGCAGTCGGCCAGGCGCCGGGTGTCCACGAGCACCAC
>NZ_JALDAX010000043.1 GCF_022698145.1 Streptomyces spinosisporus | reverse complement strand
TGCGCGTCCGCGTACGAACGGGCCACCCCTTCCCCACCCCGTGGGGGTCACTCCGTGGCGCGGACACGTTCACTGAGATCTTTAAGGTCCTCCCCACCACCGTGGGGGCACGTCCACCGCAGCCACGTCACCGCGCGGACCGGACAAGGATCAACCGCTCTGGGTCGACGTCGCCCCTCGTACCCAGCGCCGGCAGCTCAGCGCAGTCGAGCGAAACAGGCGCAAGCACCCACCGAGCCACCCAACGGCCCCGCCAGGCGTACCTCTTGACCGCCATCCCCCTGGCCCTCTCACACCAGTGCGCCGGGGCTTCTCACACGACGTCACCGAACCTTCTCCCTCCATCCACAGCCCACCGCTCTGACCAGCGACAACACATGACTGCCAAGCAAGAACCCAGTGGCACCCAAACGCGAAACCGCACCCCACCAGCAAAACTCCCAGACCAACGAGCACCCACCCTCACCCTCACCTCCCGGAAAACCCCACAGACACCCGGCACTCGACAACCACTGCCCACACCGGCCCGCCCCCCGCACGCGACGCCGGCCGAGGCTTCGGCGGCGAGCGCCAGTAAGTACCTGTCTCTGATCCCGAGTCGCTGTTTGGGCATGACGACGGACGTGAAGTACGTGGTGAAGACGCGCTTCGACGTGCTGCCCCAGCGGCGTCCCGTCCGCCCGGGTCGCCGAGAGGGACGGCGACAGCGTCCCCGTACTTCTGGCCACTACCACCCGCTGCGTCTGCGGTCGGCTGAAGGACTTGCAAAAGCGCATCGGGACGGCAGGGGACGTCACCGTGCTGTGCAGGCCAGGGGTGATCGGCACCCGTAAGAGAGTCGACCTGTCTCCGCCGAGGCCACTCGCAAACCGAACGCCCCGAGACGGCTCGGGCCTGTCCACGGGAGCCGAAAAAATCTGGCGGCGATGTCGAGAACGGGTGGCTGGCTCCGTCCCTGGAGTGAACGCGACCAGAATGGGTCGCACCAGTACCGAGCAGAAACACGATGGCCAAGTACTTGCTGCTCAAGCACTACCGCGGCGCTCCGGCTGCGGTGAACGACGTGCCGATGGACCGTTGGACGCCGGAGGAGATCTCGGCGCACCTGCAGTACATGCAGGACTTCGCGGCCCGGCTGGAGAAGACCGGGGAGTTCGTCGACGGTCAGGCCCTCGCCCCCGAAGGCGCGTGGGTGCGGTACGACGGTGAGGGGCGCCCGCCGGTCACCGACGGGCCATTCGCCGAGACCAAGGACCTCATCCGGCTGGATGATCATCGACGTCGACAGCCACGAGCGCGCCGTCGAGTTGGCCGGGGAGTTGTCGGCCGCCCCCGGTGCGGGCGGCAAGCCGATCCACGAGTGGCTCGAGGTGCGTCCGTTCCTGACCGCACCTCCCACCATCACGGAGTGACCTCATCGACGGACGAGGCCCCGCTGCGGAGCCTCACGCCGGGCGTGCCCGCCGTCCTCGTCCGCCGCGGAGCCGACTTCGCGGCGGCCCAGGACGCGGTGCAGGACGCGCTGGTCGAGGCGGTCCGAGTCCGGCCGCCCCCCCGCGGGACCCGAAGGGCTGGCTGGCCACCGTGGCCTGGCGCAGGTTCCTCGACGCAGCCCGCTGGACGCCGCCCGCCGCCGACGAAAGGACCACCTCGATCAGGAGCCGGCGCCCGGGCCTGCACCGGCGGTGGAGGACATGCTCCAGCTGTACTTCCTGTGCGCCCACCCGTCGCTGACGCCGTCGTCCGCGGTTGCCCCCACCCTGCGCGCTGTAGGCGGGCTGACCACCCGCCAGATCACCGAGGCCTATCCGGTGCCCGCGGCGACCATGGCGCAGCGCATCAGCCGGGCCAAGCGCACCGTGGCCGGCGTGCGGTACGACCAGCCAGGCAACGTAGCCACCGCGCTGCGCGTCATGTACCTCGTCTTCAACGAGGGCTCCTTTGACGAGACCGACCTCGCCGCGAAAGCCATCCAGCTCACCCGGCAGCTCATGTCCCCGCTCGACCACCCGGAGGCGGCCGGGCTGCTCCCCCTCATGCTGCTTCACCACGCCCGACCCGCGGCCCGGACCGCACCCGACGGCAGCCTGGTGCCTCCGCAGCGCGCGCCGACCGTGCCGCGAGGCGTACGGCCTGACGCCGCTCACCGACCGGCCGTGAAACTTCCGCCCGCCGCCGTCCTGACGCGCGCTCAGTACTCCGGCTGGGCCTGTGTCTTCTGTCGCACGCCGCTCACCAAGGGTGCCGTGTCCGCTGGCCGCTCCGAGGGCCGCCGCGGCGCCGTAGACCTGAGCGTCGAGGGGTACGCCTGCCCGCACTGCGCGCCGTTCATCAACCTCCGGCTCAAGACGGGAGCGGTCTCGTGAGCCAGGCCACCTCGCAGCGCCTGCCGAACGGGCACCGCTCCTGCCGGCAAGAGCACCCGCACACGCACGTCCACTGCACCCAGCCCGCCAGCCACCCACCGCGGGACGGCAACGGCGGCCACTGGCAGTCGTGCCCGCGCACCAGCTGGTGAACTCCGCTACCGGCCCTCGCCGATGGCGCCGGCAGCGGCACGCACGCCCGTCCCGCCGGTGCTCGGCAAGACGCCGGCGGGACGGGTCCCAGAACACCCGCCCCGGTTCCCCCGCCCCCTGGACAGGTCGAGCAGCCGGGGCGGGCCACCAAGCCCGGCACGACAACCCAGAAGGGAACGTCAATGACCGTCGTCCTCGAGCAGCTCGCCGGCACCCACACACGCGCCCCGCACCCGACCAGGTCCGGGCGGTGCTAAAGGACGTGTCACAGCACACCAACTTCAAGCAGCGCCATGTCGCGGAACTGATTCTCAGCTGGGCCCGGGACGGGACCCTGCCCGCCGACGTCCGCGTCGCGTTCGAACAGGCACTGCAACGTCGCAGTCCCACGCAACTCCCAGGATCCGAGCAGGACTGACGCGCTGCTAGCAGTTGGTGGTGTCGCCGGGGATCGGTTCGCCGACGCCCGGGTCGACGGAGATGACCACCAGTGCGCGGTCCAGGGGCGTGGATCTCCGCCTCGCTGGTTGAGGTTTTCCAGCTGCTTCGCGGCGGAGCCGGAGAAGGCGATACGGCCGCGGCGTGGGCCGTGCTGTGGGGCCACCAGGCAACGGCCGGGCGCTGCTTGGCACGGCGTGCGAGGCGGGTCTCGCGCAGTTCCTCCCGCGGCGTGCAGTCCTCCGCCGAGGGCAACCCGTTCCCCGCGATGTCCTCCAGCACCGCAGCGAGCCGGTCGGCGTTCGCGCCAGTCCCGGCCGCGTACGCGCGAACCGCGTCAGCGGCCGCGGGCTCCAGCTGCTCGCGCACGTGCTCAACAGGGGCCGGCCGTTCAGTCATCGATGCCTGCCATGCACCGAACGGCGTACCTGACCACGCTATCGCTGCTCTCCAAGCCGCGGGACCAGTCCGCAGGAAACGGGGCGCCGGTCTCCTGGGTGGCCACACAGGGACCGTGCCGCAGGCCCTGGTGCCGCGGAAGCGCTGTGGCGGACGGCACTGGATGCGAAGGAGCACGGCGACAGGAGCTGGTTCGTCGACGGCGATCGGTCGGATTCTCAGCGAGACAGCGGCGCCGCAGTGCGTCAAGGGGCCCGCTTCCCAACAGCTGATGGCACGGTCGTTGTGCGGAGCTTTCATGCAGGCGCAGCCGTGCAGTCACAGCAGCGCCCGTATCGCCAACTCCAGCCCGAGCAGGATCAGGAATGCGAGGAAAAACTGGCGGAAGCGTTGCTGGCTGATGCGGCTGCGGACCGCCTGCCCCAACGCCATGCCCACCAGCGCGGGCACGATGCCGGCCGTCGACCAGCCCAGCTGACCCAGCCGGAACTCCCCCAGCCGGCCCAGGCCGAGCGCCAGGGCCACCGTCGATACGGTGAACGCCAGGCCCAGTGCCTGTACCAACACGTCGCGCGGCAGGCGCAGCGACTGCAGCCACGGCACGGCCGGAAGGGTGAACACACCGGTGGCACCCGTCAACACACCAGTGACCAGCCCGACCAGCGGCGCCAGCGGGCGTTCCCATCGACCCGGCACTGATGTCGAGGGCGACAGCAGTGCATAGGCCGCGTACGCGACCAGCGCGCCGCCGAGTGCCATGCCGGACCAGCGCGAGTCCCCCTCGACCAGCAAGGCCGTCGACGCCACGGTTCCCAACAGGATGGCGAGCATCATCGGCCACAGCCTGCGCAGCAACGCTCCGAGGGACGGACCGTTCAGCAGTTGCCAGACATTGGTCACCAACGAGGGGATCACCAGCATCGCCGCGGCGGTAACCGGCGACACCGCACTGCCCAGCATCCCCACCGCCACCGTCGGAAGGCCCATCCCCGTCACGCCCTTGACCAGGCCTGCCACCAAGAAGGTGGCGACGAACAGCAGCAGAAAACCGAAGGTCACGTCCATGCCCTCATTTCAGGCATCCGCACTGACCTGACACAATGCGGATCTTCCGCAGGACCCTTCGGTCCATCCGAAGGCAGACTCAGGAGGTTGGAGATGCGTCTGGACGTGGAGGACCTGCGGCTATTCCTGTGCGTGGCGGACGCCGGCAGCATCACCGCCGGGGCACGGCAGGCGCATCTGGCATTGAGCTCGGCCAGCGGACGGCTGAGCGCGATCGAAGCCGATGCAGGCACCGCACTGCTTCACCGCCACGCTCGTGGCATCAGCCTGACCGAAGCCGGTGCCACCCTCGCGCATCACGCACGGCTGATCCTCCAGCAGCGCTCCCAGCTGCGGGAGGAACTGCAGTCCTTCGCCGACGGCACGCGCGGCACACTCCACCTCTATGCCAACACCGCGGCCCTGACCACCTTCCTGCCCGAACGCCTTGGACCCTGGCTGGCCGAACGGCCACGGCTGCGGGTGGAACTGCTCGAGCGGACCAGCGCCGACATCGTGAGCGCGATCGCCGCCGGCCATGCGGAAGCCGGCATCGTCAGTGACGCGGCCGATGCCGGGACGCTGCATCGCCAGCCCGTCGCCGACGACCCGCTGGTCGTGCTGCTGCCCGCGTCCCATCACCTGGCCGCGGCCCGTGAGCTCACCTTTGCCGACGTCCTGGGCGAGGCCTTCGTCGCACTGGGCGATGACAATGCCCTGCAGACGCATATCAACGAGTACGCCGGTGCTGCCGGACGTCCCCTCAATGTGCGCATCCGCATGAAGACGTTCGATGGACTGTGCGCACTGGTCGGCCACGGCGTGGGCATCGGCATCGTGCCGCAGGTGGTCGCTCGCCAGCATCGGCGTAAAACCAGAACTGTTGCCGTACCGCTGGGCGATGCATGGGCGCGCCGCCGCCTGTGCGTGTGCTTCGCCGCGTGGTCAGCTCTGTCGCCGTCGATGCGCAGCCTGCTGCAGCACCTGGGCGCTACGCCTACCGAACCGTGATCGCGCGCCGGCGCCCTTATTACATGC
>NZ_JALDAX010000042.1 GCF_022698145.1 Streptomyces spinosisporus | reverse complement strand
AATCCAGGCCGTCAACCGCTGACGAGCCGACGTACCACGCGGGCCGATCGGTACGGCCGCCCTCGCCGCCTCGGGCGGGGCGGCCACGCCGATCCGGCAACCCGGCCGGCCGCCCAGCCCTCACATCACGGTTGGCGTACAGAGGCAGAACTGAGTGTAATCAACACACATCCTTCACGCTTACGACGCCGATTACGCCCAGAATTGCCCTGGTTCGCAGTGCAGTTCGCCCTGGCGAAATCAGGAACCCCGCAGATAGCGTTTGTGCACTTGCAGAACTTCAGTCTCACGGGGGAGTCCGCCTTGAAGCGCCGCATGCCGTACGCAGCCGTCCCGCCCGCCGCGACCACGTACGCGTGATCCGTTCGCGTAGACATTAGACACCGGACCTGCCATGGCTGACCTGCGCCTCGAAGACACGATCTTCCAGGACCTCAAGAAGACCTTCTCCTCCATCAGCGACCGTATGGAGACCGCCCGCCGCACCCTCAAGGGCACCGACGCCTCCGCCGTCGGCGAGGGCAAGCTCATCGACGACGTGCACGACTTCGCCGACGACTGGGCCTACGGGATCAAGCAGCTCGGCAAGCACACCCAGGGCGCCGTGAAGATGATCAACAAGATCGGGGAGAGCTTCGGCAAGCTCGACCTGGACCTCGCCCAGTCCCTCAAGTCCCCGAAGAAGAAGGACTCCTGACGTGGCAGGGCAGCGGCCCGCGTTCCCGCACATCGGCTGGGACCCCACTCCGGGAAACGTCGAGGACACCCGCGACCTCGCCAAGCAGATCGGCAAGCTGGCGGGCGAACTGGGCACGGCGCTGAGCGAACTGGAACGGATCGAGTGCGGTGCCTGGAAGGGCAAGACCGCGATCGCCTTCACCGACTACATCGGCCAGGACGTCACCCCCCTCATCCGCAAGAGCCACGACTCCTTCGACAAGGCCTCCCGCGCCCTGCACCACTGGGCCAACCAACTGGACGGCTTCCAGGAACGGGCGGACCGGCTGGAGAAGGAGGCCGGGGAGAAGCTCAGCGCCAAGGCGGACGCCCAGGCCAAGGCCGACCAGAAGGGCGACGGCAAGGGCAGCGACGAACTCGGCAAGGCCTCCAGCGCGGTGGACGGCGTCATCCAGCGGGTCCACGACCTGGAGGAGGAGTACCGCCAGGCCGCCCGGAAGATCAGCAAGGAGCTGGACAAGGCGGGCGACATCGCCCCCGACGAGCCGGGCTTCTGGGACAAGCTGGGCAGCGGGATCGCGAACGCCTGGGACGCCACGGGTGACTGGCTCCAGGACCACGCCAACCTGATCAAGGCGATCGGCGATGTACTCAGCGACATCACGGCCCTGATGGGTGTGCTGGCCATTGTCACGCTGCCCTTCCCTCCCCTCGCAGCCATCTTCGGCACGGCCGCGCTCATCGGCGCAGGCCTCACCCTGGCGGCCCACGGGATCGCCAAGGCCGCCGGCGCGGATGTGGGCTGGGCCCAGCTCGGGCTCGACGCGGTCGGCCTGTTGCCGGGCATCGGAATGTTCGGCAAGGGCGCCAAGATCGTCGGCGCGTCCAAGGCCGCGCTGACGGCGACCAGGCTCGGCAAGGGCTTCGAGGCGACGAAAATCGCCGGCGGGTCGCGGATCATCATGTCCTTCGGAAAGGAATCCGCGGACATCGTCGGTGGTTTCGGCAAGGCCGGCCTGGTGAAGATCGGAGGCTGGTCCGACGAGGCCTACCAGGTGGCGCATTCGGGCAGCGGCTTGATGTCGCGGATGGGAGGCCTGTCCGTCGCGGGCTATCACCAGGGGCAGTTGATCGGCTCCAAGGGAGCCAACCTCATTCCTGGAGTGAACATCAACCCCTTCGGGGCTGGTGGCATCGCCCTCGACGCGGGTCTCAAGATCGCCCCCAAGATCTACGGTCACTTGGCGGGGGACTAGCCCGAAAACGGGCCTCGGGGAAGCAGGTGTCCTCCCTGACAAGGCATCGTGAAGTGCGAAAGCATCGGTCCGTTGGTCGTCGCGGAGGAGGAACCGTACCGATATGAGCGTCTGGCTGCCCGAAGCGGGCGAGACCCTGATCGCGCGCGCACCCGTCAAGTTCGCCACGGGTGCCGCCACGCGCGTCAAGGGGATGCGGTGGTTCCGCGACACCGAACGCAACGACATTAAGGGCGAATTGGCGGGCTGGCCCGAAGGGCCGACCTATACCGCCCGCTCCACGGGAGACACCGCCGCCCGGAACACCGTCAAGGGCGCCGCGATGGCTGCGGGGGTGGCCATCATGGGCCTTTTGAGCTCCCAGTCCGGCAGTGTCGGCCCCGGCCGTTCCGACAAGGGCTCGGACACTTCCCAGGACCGGCCCGACGAAGTCGAGGACTTTCCCGTCATGTGGGCCGCACCCGGCACCCTCGCCCGCACACTGCCCTGGCAACTGGACCCGGCCCGGGTTTCCGAAAAGGAGTACCGCACCCACGCGGTCATCACCGATCGCCGCCTCGTGATCGTGGGTTTTCCCTACGTCAAGGGGAACGAGCAGCAGATCGACGACACGGTCCTGTGGGAAACACCTCGGTCCACCATCGACCGGGTGGAGCTACGGGACTTCAAAACCGGCAACGATGCCAAGATCGCCTTTTTTGACGGCTCCTGGTGCAGGGTGAGCAGCGTGAAGCGGGAAAGGCTCACGCGATATCTGATCGAACCCCTCGACTTCATTCCACTGGAATCACTCACCCCGGCACAGCGCGCCACCGCCGAATCCTTCGCCGCGGCCCAGGCAGCCGATGCCCGGCCGCCCCTGGTGAAACGGAACCCCTGCGGCTGTTACCGGATCGAGGTCGTGGCGCCCAGCACCATCAGGGCGTCGTTCGGTCACTCGGGCCTGAACACGGTGATGGACGCCAACGGCACCGAACTCAAGCTCACCCAGTACCACCCGGAAGACTTCCTGACCTGACCCTCACTCCCCTCCCGACCGGAACGGCCGACCACGTCATATGAGCCCCGCCGTGGATCCCAAGAACACTCTGCACGTCACGCCTGCCGACAGAAACCTGCCGCCCATCTGGTTCTTCACTCCGGAGGGTTTCTTCGCCCTCCCTCTCGGCATGAGCCCGGAAGAACGCGCGGACAGGGCCAACTCTTTCGTACGAGAGTTGTACTCCCGTGGCGATGAGACGATCTGGGAACCGGCGGCGCCCTACTACGCGGCCATAGCCGAAGTCATGGGGGACACGGGTGTCTCCTACGCAGCGATGGGTCTGTTCTCCACTGCGGACGAGGACGACACCGCAGACGGGGGCGAGACCGCAGACGGGGAGATCAGCAGGCACGAACCTGCCGACGGCGTGGCCCAGTGCGCCCTCACTGTGGGCATTGTCCCCACGGACCAGGACGGATCCGACACCGATGTCGTGGCTCAGGGCATCCTCGCGACTCTGTCCAGCGATCCGTACAACGACGCCATCTGGCTCGACCTGCCGTGCGGCCCGGCGGTGTCCTGCATTTCCGTGCGCGAGTACAAACTCAACCCCGAGATGACGGTGAGCGGCGAGGAGACAAAGCTCCTCACCGGCCAGATCCAGGCCCATGTCCCTTTCCCCACAGGACCGTTCACCGCCGTCTTCACCCTCTATACGGCCTCGATGGATCACTGGGCCGAGATCTACCGCATGATGACGGCAATCCTCCAGACCGTCTCGTTCATCGACCCCGGCGAATCGAATTCCTCTGTGGAGAAGTGACGTAGAGATGGACTGGTACCCCAGCGCCGACGAAGACCTGCAGCTTCGCACCATGGCCAAGTTCGCCACGGGTGTCTCCCCCGCCGTCGCGGGGTCCAGGTGGTTCAGGGACACCGAACGCAACGACATCCAGAGCGAGCTGCCGGGGTGGCCCGAAGGTCCGTCCTACGCCCTGCACTCGACCGGGGACCGTGCCGCGCAGCGCACCGGGCGGGCCTTCATGGTCGGGATCCCCCTGATCGCGAACCTCATCGCCAACATCGGCGGAGCCTCGGGATCGCCCTTCGGGGACGTTCCCGTGCGGGGCAAGCCGGAGGAACCGGAGAACGAGGTCCAGGACTTCCCCGTCATGTGGGCCGCGCAGGGCAGCCTGGCACGGACCGTCCCCTGGCAACTCGACCCGGCCCGCCGCCCCAAGGGCTACACCACCGATCTTGTCCTCACCAGTCGCCGCCTCCTCTTCCTCGGCACGCAGACCGGCACGCTGGACAAGGCCGACGTACTCGCGGAGTTCCCGCGCGACTCCCTCGCCGGTGCCAAGAGGATGAAGTACAGCGAACTCGAGGCCGACGTACGGCTGACCTTCACCGACCAGTCCTGGGTCCGCCTCTTCGCCGGCAATCCCGACAGTGCCGAGCGCTTGTGCCAACTGCTCGCGGGGCAGGTCCGAGCCGTCCCCCAGAGCGAACTCACCAGCGGCCAGCGCGACCGCCTCACCCGCTTCCTCGCCGAACTCCCGGCCAACGCCCAGCCCCCGTCCCTCACCCGCCTGCCCAGCGGAATCCTGATGGTCGAGGTCCGCGTCCGCTCGAAGGCGGCCAAGGACATCCACGAGACGCACTCGATCCTGATGGGCCCCTCAGGAGAGCCGGCCAAGCCGCAACCGGGCGATCTCTAGCAGCGCGGCCAGCGGCCAGCAACCCAACAGGAGCGAACCGTGGAAACCAACGGGCCCGCCCAGCGAGAGTGACTCCTCGCTCACAGCGCGACCGGCGTCAAGTTTATCTTCGCGTTGGCACTCCTCCGTCTGTTCGCGGCCCCGATGAGCAAGGAGCTCCTCAACAACGAGCTGCTGCCCATGCCAACTTGGGAGTGGTCGGTGTGCTCCGTCACCCCCGGGGTCCTGATCTACGTGGCCCGTCGGACCGGGGACTGGAAACAACTCAGGGATGACGTGACCATCATCAAGTGGGCGCTGCGCTTCTACCTTGCCTACGGACTTGCCTTCGCTCTCCTTCAGGAGGAGTGGATCCTCTGGGTGGCCGTTCTCGCCGGCATCGGAGGGCTTGTCAGTATCCGGCAACTCGATCGTGTGGAGCTGAGCCGTTGAAGATCTGGCAGCCCGAACCGGGGGAGATGCTTCTTTCCCGCGCCCCCGTCGCCTTCGCCACCGGCACTGCGACACATGTCAGGGGTATGCGTTGGTTCCGTGACCCGCAGCGCAACGACATTCAGCACGAGTTGCCGGGGTGGCCCGAGGGCCCTTCCTACACGGCCCGCTCGACGGGCAGCGTGGTGGCCCACAAATCCCTGAAGGCCGCCGCGATGGCCGGGGGCGCGGCCATCCTGGCCTTCCTCAGCTCCGCCGGGGGCAACATCAGCGGCAGCGGACACGCCAAGGACGAGAGTTCCGACGCCCCGGACGAGCCGGCCGATGAGGTGGACGACTTTCCTGTCATGTGGGCCGAAGCCGGCACCCTCGCTCGGACTCTGCCCTGGCAGCTGGACCCCGGGCGCGCGGACGAGAAGCACTACCGCACTCATCTGATCGTCACCGACCGCAGGCTGGTGGTCGTGAGCCTCCCCTACCACAAGAAGGATCTGAAGCTGATCGACGACGAACTGCTCTGGGAATGCCCCCGTGCCGACATCAGGAGCATCGAGCTCAAAAACTTCAAGGACGGGACGGATTTCAAGGTCCAGTTTGTGGACGGCTCGTGGTGCCGGCTGAGCTCCGTCTGGCGTATGAAGCTCCTGCAGTATGTGGTGCCGCCGAGCGAGCTGATCCCTCTGGAGTCACTGACACCGCAACAGCGGGCAACCGTAGAAGACTTCGCCGCTCAGCATCAGATGCCGGAATCCTTCTCGCCGATCCTCATCAGAAGGCCGAGTGGTCGAATTCGCGTGGATATCATTCCGCCGAGCAACTTCAAGTCTGCCACCGGGGCTTCGGAAGTAACCATGACCATGGACACTTCCGGGCGAAAAGTCGATATCAACGACTATCTTCCCGAGGACTTCTGACCCCCCTTCGACCTACACCACCACGCCCCGAACGGTCCACCCCATGACGTCACCCGTACCGCTCGCCCCTTCAGCCACCGAGCCCCGCCCATATGGGCCGCCCCTATCAATGGCTGGATCTGCCGTGCGGTCGTGAGGCGACCGATCTCGTGACCGCACAGATCCAGGTGCATGTCCCGTTTCCCACCGGCCCGTTCACGGCCGTATTCACCCTCTTCACGGCGGCCGTGGACTACTGGCCCCGCTTCACCGACATGATGGGTGCCATCCTCCGTACGGTGTCTTTCGCCGATCCGCTGGAAGAGCTGCCCGACGACGCCGGTTCCGGGAACGTCTCCGTCTGACAGCCGGCTGGAACCGCCTGAGAACCAACCAACGCGTTCGGGAACGCGGCAGAGCAGTAGGGCGCCCCCGGAACCCAACCCCGGAGGCGCCCCAAGAACCTCATGCCGAGTGACGCGAGGC
>NZ_JALDAX010000041.1 GCF_022698145.1 Streptomyces spinosisporus | reverse complement strand
GCCGCTCGCCGACATCTTCGCCGTCGATCTGACCGCGGCGACCAGCCGGTGTGCCCACTGCGGTTGCTCCGGGCCCGTCGCCAAGCTACACGTATATGCGCAGGCCCCGGGGCTGGTTGCCCGGTGCCAGGGCTGCGGGGAGGTGATGATCCGCCTGGTGAGCACCGTGGGGACGAGCTGGCTCGACATGCGCGGCGTCACCGTACTGGCGATCCCCACGGGGGAGTGACCGGCTGCGGCGGGGTCACCGGCCACGACGGAGTGACCGACCCAGCAGCCTCGTGCCGGCGCTCCGCTCAGACGGCACCGTCGGGAGGCGGGCAGCCGCAGGACTCCCGGTGCATGAACGTCGGGTTGATGGTGACCTTGCGGGGCGGCAGTGAGGGGGAGGCGATCCGGGACAGGGCCATGGAGACGGCCTGTTCGCCGATGGACAGGGCCGGTTGGGCCATGGCGGTCAGCCGGGGGTGGAAGAGATCCGCCCACTCGAAGTCGTCGAACGACACGAGGGCCATGTCGCCCGGGACCTTCAGGCCGGTGCTGCGCAGAGCGCGCATGGCGCCGATAGTCATGCGGTTGTTGCCCACGACCAGGGCCGTGGGGGGTTCGGGGAGGGACAGGAGGCGGCCGAGGGCGGCCTCAGCTCCGTCTTCGCTGGAGTCGCCGTTCGCCTCGTAGTCCGGGCGGACCTCGATGCCGTTGCGGCGCAGCCCCAACCGGTATCCGGCCTGGCGCTCGACGGTGGTGGTCAGACCGTCGCGTCCGGCAATCATGGCGATGCGGGTGTGGCCGATGGACGCCAGGTGGTCCACCAGGACCGCGGTGGGCTCGGTGTTGTCGACGGCGACCTGGTCGACGTCGGCGGGTACGAAACGGTCGATGGCGATGACGGGGACGTCGACCTTGTTCGCGTAGCGGATGGCCTGTGCGCCGTCGGACGAGGCGGCCAGGATGATCGCGCTGACCCTCCGGCGCAGCAGTTCACTGACCGCCTTCACTTCCATGTCCGCTTCGTCGTGGGTGTCGGCCAGCAGGACCGAGTAGCCGGCGGCCGAGGCGTGACGGTCGATGCCGTGAACGACGTTGCTGAAGTACGGGTTGGACAGGGCCGACATGGCCAGGCCTATGCTCCCGTACCCGGTGCTGTCCAGGGCGCGGGCGACCGGATCGGGGACGTAACCGGTCTCGGCCACGGCGTCCAGGACGTTGCGCACCGTGGCGGGCGCGACCGGACGGGTCTTGTTGAGCACGTGCGACACCGTCGACACGGAGACGCCTGCCCGACGTGCCACATCGGACATGGTGGGCGTCTGTCGGGGTGTTCTGCCTGCCATGTCCGGATCTTATCCAAGCTCGCTGAGCACCAGATCGGCCCGTTGGGCGGTGCTGCGGATGAGGGCGCTGGTGCTCTCGTCGACGCCGAGAGCCTTCGCACGGGCGGCCTGTGGAGTGAAGCCGTAGCTGATGTAACGGCGGGTCAGCCGCTCGCGCCGGGGCTCCGGGAGGGCGTCCAGGAACCAGGTCTCGTCCAGGAGGGACTTCACCTGACCCCATGAACCCTGCGTGGACAGCAGGAAGTTGCCGTCGACGATGACCAGGCGGTGGTGTGCCGCGACCTCGATCGCCCCGGCGACCGCGTCCTCCAGGTCACGGTTGAACTCCGGCCACCACACACTGCCTTCGGTCTCGGCGCGCGTGCGGCGCAGGAAGGCGACGAAGCCGTCGGCGTCGAAGGTCTCGATCGTGCCCTTGCGGGCGGTCTGCCCGCGGGCCGCGATGACCTTCTGCGCGAGATGGAACCCGTCCATCGACACGGTTACGGCGACCCCGGGCTGCCGCTGCTCCACCTCCTCCAGCAACTGCTCGGCGAACGTGGATTTCCCCGCACCGGGCTCTCCTACGATGCCGAGCAGGGCCCGCCCCTTCGCGCCGATCCGAAGGGCGCGCTCGACGAGGACATCCATCGCAGGGTCTCCGTAGAGCGGCATGCGGGGCGGGTGTCCCTTCCCGTCGATGCAGTTGTCGTCGTCGATACGGTTGCTGTCGGCGATCGTCATTCGGCGGACTCCGACGCGTGGGGGGAGGCGGGCTTCTCCTCGGGCATGTGCTGGGTGGTGCTCTCCAGGAGGGTGCCGTCGGCGGTCATCTGCAGGGCGCCGGTCATCAGGCCCACGACCTCCGTCATCGTGCACGACTTGGGCGTGACCACTGCGGCGCGCCTGCCCAGGCGGTGCACATGGATGCGGTCCGCGATCTCGAAGACCTGCGGCATGTCGTGGCTGACGAGGATGACCGGCATACCCCGGTCGCGGATCCGGGCGATGAGGTCCAGGACCTGCCGGGACTCCCGTACGCCGAGGGCTGCGGTCGGCTCGTCCATGATGATCAGCCGGGTGCCGAACATGGCCGCGCGGGCCACGGCCACGGCTTGTCGCTGACCGCCGGAGAGGGTGCCGACCAGTTGGGTGATGTCCTGGATGGTGGCGATGCCGAGCCGGTCCAGTTGCTCGGCGGCCTGGCTGCGCATCTTCTTGTGGTCGAGCATGCGCAGGCCCGAACCCAGCAGGCCCGGGCGGCGCAGTGGCCGGCCCAGGAAGAGGTTGGTGGCGATGTCCATCTGCGGTGCGACGGCGAGGGTCTGGTAGACGGTCTCGATGCCCGCCGCCCGTGCGTCACGCGGCCCGTGGAAGCGGACCGGCCGGCCGTCGAGTTCGATGGTCCCGGCGTCCGGGACGAGCGCCCCGCTGAGGGCCTTGATCAGGCTCGACTTGCCCGCTCCGTTGTCCCCGACGACGGCCAGGACCTCACCGGCGCGGATCTCGAAGTCGGACTCGCGGATGGCCACGACGTTGCCGTAGCGCTTGACCAGACCGCTCGCGCGCATCACCACGTCGCCGGTGCGCGGCGCGGGCGCCTGGGCCGATGCCTCGGGCTGGTTCATGCTGCCCTCCTGCGGACGACGCGGTCCACCGCGACGGCGACGATGACGAGGATGCCGGTGGCGACCTGCTGGTACAGGCTGTCGATGCCCGCCTGGGTCAGCCCGTTGGTCAGGACGGTGACGACCAGGGCACCCAGCACGGTGCCCGGGACGCCGCCGCGCCCGCCGAAGAGGCTGGTGCCGCCGATCACCACGGCGGTGATGCTGTCCAGGTTGCCCGTCTGGAACGCGTTCGGGTCGGCGTTCGGGATACGGCCCAGGGCCTGCCAGGCGGCGATGGCGTAGACGAACCCGGCGAGGACATAGACGCTCAGCAGGGTGCGGCGGGTGTTGATTCCGGTGAGCCGGGCCGCTTCCTCGTCGTCACCGACCGCGTAGACGTTACGGCCCCAGGAGGTCTGCGTGAGCAGGAACCACAGGCCGACGATGAGGATGATCGCGACACCCATGCCGTAGGTGACCTCGATCCGGCCGAACAGGTAGGAGCGTTCGCCCAGGAAGGTCAGCACACCGGAGGGCACGGAGAAGCTCTCGCCGTTGGCGAACAGCTGGCCCGTCGCGGTCAGCACGCTGAGCACGCCGAGCGTGACGATGAACGGAGGCAGCCGCAGCCGGGTCACGAGCGTGCCGGAGACGGCGCCGATGGCCGTGCACAGCAGTATGCCGACGATCAGGGCAACGCCCGCGGGCAGAGCGTCCTGGCTGAGCTTGGCAATGACGAGGGTTCCTAGCACCATGATGGCCGCGTTCGCCAGGTCGATGCCGGCGGTCAGGATGATGAGGGTCTGGCCGAGCGCGAGCGTGCCGATGACCAGGAACTGCTCCACGATCAGCGAAGCGTTGTCGATGTTGAAGAACGTGTCGGTCGTGGCCGAGAAGACGATCACGGCGATGACCAGCGCGGCCAGCGGGCCGGCGGCCGTGTTGCCGAGGGCCCGCGCGACAGCGGTCTTGGCCGGGGGACGAGTCGTGTCGCCCTCGGGCGCCACGGGGGAGGTCTGCGTGGTGGTCACGGATCAGCCCCAGCAGTTCTTCAGGCCCCAGGCCGTGTCCTTGGACTCCAGTCCGGACAGCGGCTTGTCGGTGATGAGCTGGGAGCCGGTGTCCGTGAATCCCGAGGGCTTCTTCTTGTCCTTCGCGTAGTCCACTACGGCGTCGACGCCCTGCTGGGCCATCTTCTTCGGGAACTGCATGACGGTGGCGGCGAACTTGCCGCTCTGCACGTTGCGTACACCCGTGCACGAACCGTCGATGGAGCCGATGACCACACCCGACTTGCCGCTGAGCGCCTGTGCCGCACCGGCGGCAGCGGGTTCGTTGATCGTGTAGACCGCGTTGATCCCGTGATCGCGCTGGTACAGGTTCTCCATCGCGGTCTGGGCCTTGGTCTGATCGCCGTTGGTCACGGCGGTGCCCTTGATCTCGGGGGAGCCGTTGGTGAGCCCGAAGCCCTTCAGGAAGCCCTTGTGCCGCAGGTCGTCCACGGTGGAACCGGGCGTGCCGTCGAGCACAGCGATCGCGGGCTTCTTGCCCTTCAGCGCGCCCTTGACGTACTGGCCCTGCTTGACGCCCGCGGCCTCGTTGTCCGTGGCGAACGTGGCGTCCACGGCACTGGCCGGGTCGGTCGCCGTGTCCAGCGCGATGACGACGATGCCCTTGTCGCGGGCGGCCTTGATGGCGCCCAGGACGCCGGTGGAGTTGCTCGGGGTGATGAGGATGCCCTTGACGTTCTGGGCGACGAGGTTGTTGATCGCGTCGACCTGGCCCTGGTTGTCACCGTCGAACTTGCCCGCGAGCGCGATCAGTTTGGCGCCCTTCTTGCTCGCCTCGTCCTGCGCCGACTCGCGCAGCTTGACGAAGTAGGGGTTGCTGTTGGTCTTCGTCACCAGTCCGATGGCGACCTTGCCGCCGGAGTCGGAGCCGTCGTCCGAACCGCCACTCTTGGTGGACGTACAACCGGCGACCAGCAGGGCCACGCCCGCCGCCGCGACGACCGGCACTCTCACGGACGCTCTGGCGGAGCTGCGCAGATGACTCATGACCTGCTCCTTTCGGCCGACGGGTCTCCCTCGACCCGCCAAGGCTGCGGCACAACCTAGTTCGCCGAAACCCATCTGCATAGGCATTGCGCAAAGCTTTGCGGAATTGATTGCCGTCCTTGGGGGACATGGGGGTCGGCACGCACGAACGCGGTGATGCCTTCCCTCACGGGCGAACGCGGATGACGGTCTTCCCTCTACGGACGGACGCGGATGATCGTCTTCCCGCTGACCCGCTCGGTCGGGTTGAACGCGGCCACGGCGTCGTCGAGGGTCGATACCGTGCCGATGTTCGTTCGCAGCCGTCCGTCCCGCACGCGGCGGACGATCTCACCGAGTTGGGCGCGATCGGATTCGACGACGAAGTCGATCGCCAGGCCGTCGGCCGGCCGGGCCTCGGGTGGCCCCGCGATGGTCACCAGCGTTCCTCCGGCGCGAACCAGGCCCGCGGACTGCCTGCCGACGTCCCCGCCGAAGACGTCGAAGACCAGATCGACTCCGCCGACGTCCTCCAGCGCGTCCTTCTCGAGGTCGACGAAGTCCTGCGCGCCGAGATCCAGCGCTGTCTGACGGTGAGCGGCGCGGCCCGTGCCGATGACGTGGGCCCCGGCCTCACGTGCCAGCTGCGTCACCACCGAACCGACCCCTCCGGCTGCACCGTGCACGAGGACGCTCTGCCCCGCTTGCAGCCGGCCGTGCTGGAACAACCCCTGCCACGCCGTCAGGCCGGAGATCGGCAGGCTCGCGCCCACGGTGAAATCGACGTCGCCCGGGAGCGGCGCGAGATTGCGCGCCTCGACGGCCGTGTACTCCGCCAAAGTGCCGTCGCGCGTCCAGTCCGTGAGGCCGAACACCCGCTGCCCCACCGACAGGCCGGTCGTGCCGTAGCCGAGGGTGGCGACCACTCCGGCCAGCTCGTGCCCGGGGACCGACGGGGTCCGGTCGCGGCCGAGGCGGTCGGTCCATGAGGAGGGCCACGTGAGCTCGTCCGGGGTGAATCCCGAGGCATGCACCTGAACGAGGACGTCGTTGCCCGCAGGGCTCGGCTTGGGCCGCTCGACCAGCGTCATCCCGGCCGTCCCGGCGGCCTGATCTGTCACCACAATCGCTTTCATCATGCACCTTTCCTTGCCGACTCGCCGTCCGCGCGAGATCTCCGTTTCGTCAGCACTTTCAGCACTTTCAGCACTTTCAGCACTTAGCGGCGTCACGTTCCAGCTTCTTACTCCTGGGCATGGGATGCGCGCGCTCCTGCGCATGGGATGTGCGTGCTCCTGCGCATGGGATGTGCGCGCTCCGGATCGCGTCGACAGCGCGGTGGCCCGGCACGGGAGACATGGACTATATAGTCCAACTATTGGCGCAGACTCTGCGTGGTGTCGACTGGTTGGGTGGGATGGATGACGACGCACTTCGCGGAGGTCCTGGCGCGCGAGAGTGCTTGTCTGGCCGGGGTTACCGACCGGGCGAAACTGGCGGACTGGCGCCGCCGCGTGGTCGAGGAACTCATGACCCCGTCGTCGCCGTACGTGTCGGCGCTGCATCAACCGGACGACCTGCGCGCCCGGGCCGCCTTCCTCGACCAGTGGCGCGAGCTCATCGCCGAGGCGGTTGACCGACTGCTGCGGCCAGGGCCCGGTCCCACGGGGGACAGGCGCGGAATGCCCGACCAGCCGTGCGGAGCCGACGCCGACGCCCAGAAGATCGCGGTGCTGATCCTTGCGGCGCTTCAGGGAGGCAGCACCCTTAGTCGGATCGCGCGAGACCCTCGGCCGCTCAACGCGGCACTCGACCTCGCGTTCGTGCCTTTTACGGCTACCGAGGGCAACCTCCCCGACGGGGAACGATCGGCCCGCTAAGTAACATGAACCCGTGATGACGACCGCTGACTCGCAGAACGGCAAACGCCTGACGGCGCGCGGCGCAAAGACACGGGCAAGGATCGTCGACGCGGCGGCCGACCTGATGTACGTCAAGGGAGTCGGGACCACCACGCTCGATGATGTGCTGGCGGCGAGCGGCGTGAGCAAGTCGCAGCTGTACCACCACTTCGAGGGCAAGGACGCGCTCGTGCGGGCCGTCGTCGACCACGTGGGGGAGCGCGTCATCGAGCGCGAGCGCAGGGCCCTCGGCCGTGTCTCGACGATCCGGGGCCTACGGCGGTGGCGTGATGCGCTGGTGCAGAACAGCGCCCTGCAGCACGGCGCCTACGGCTGTGCGCTCGGCTCACTGGCCGGCGAGGTCTCCGATCACGACGCTCTCGCACGCCACACCCTTTCCCGGTTGTTCACCGAGTGGCAGGGACTGTTGTCGGGCGTGCTACGACGGCTGCAGGATCGTGGCGTGCTCCCGGCCGAGGCGCCGATCGACCAGCTCGCGACCGGGCTCATGGCGGCCCTCCAGGGCGGATACCTGCTGGCCCAGACGGCGCGCGACGTCACACCGATGGCGACCTCGATCGACATGGCTCTCGCGCACATCGAGAGCCTGTCTGCAGGCTAGTGCCCGCTGGTCGTGTCCCGCGCGGTGTTGGTGGCGATGAAAGCCGAACGGTTGATGTCGACGGTCTCCTTCCAGTCCGGGTGGGCCTGGACGTAGTCGGCGACGAAACCGCAGTAGACACCGATCTTGGCCTGGCTCCGGCCCTCGCTCTGGCCCTCGCTCCGGCTCCGGCTCAGATCCTCCAGGGCGTAGCGCGCCATGGCTGACGCGATGCCCCGGTGCCGCATGTCGCTGTCCACATACGAGTGCGTGAGCGAGAAACGTCCGCCCGTCGTCTCGTAGGCCAGGGTGCCGACGACCTGGCCGTCGATCAGTGCTTCGTAGAGCCGGGCGGCCTCGTCCTTGCGTACCTCAACCGCGGCCGGTGATGGGTCCGTGCTCTGTTCTTGCATCGTTTGTCTCCAGTTGACCAGGGAAACTTGAACGGACGATATAGTCCAGTCTATGGCACGTCCCCGATCGCGCTGCCGCCGAATCGGCGCTGGCGGCCGAACGGCGATGAGTACACATGTGCGCGGATCGCGATGAGTACACATGTGCGCGGATCGCGATGAGTACACACGTGCGCGAATCGCCTGGGCGGAGTCAGGACGCAGGTAAGAAGCGGAGCCCTCCTCGACACCAACCACCGGTCGAGTTGCGGCTCGCGCAAAGCTACTTACGAGGGGATGGACCGATGAAGGCACTGGTTGGCGACACAGTCGTAGCCGAGGCTGCGAGCGAGGCAGTGGTCCTTGTCGAGGGAAACGCATACTTCCCGCCGGACTCCGTCACAGCCGACGTGCTCCGCGACAGCCCGACTCCGTACACCTGCCCCTGGAAGGGGAGGGCGCGGTATCACGACGTCGTGATCGGCGAGACGGTGCTTAGGGACGGCGCCTGGTCCTACCCGGACATCAAGGAGTCGGCGGCTGCACGTGTCGGTCGCGATTTCAGTGGCTACGTCGCCTTCGATGTGCGCGAGGTCCGAATCGAGAACTGACACGGCGTACCGACCCCGCTCAACGAGGTTCCGTTCGGCCGCACACAACACGCAGTCCGACGCGGGCGGGTGCGGCCCCCGCTGATGGCTTGCCACGCCATGCAATGCCATGTCGCATCGCGTCACGTCATGTCACATGGCGCCACGTCACAAAGGAGAATCCATGGGTCTGTTGAACACCGGCTCGGCGTTTCCCGCCGTGAGCGTCCACACGGTCGGCGGCGGCGACCTGGACATCCGTGAGGAGCTCGCCGGCAGCTTCGGCGTCGTCCTCTTCTACCGCGGTTCGTGGTGCCCGTACTGCACCGCGCAACTGAGGGCCTTCCAACGGGCCGGCGACCGATTCGCCCAGGAGGGGATCAAGGTCGTCGCGCTCTCCGTGGACGACGAGACCACGACCAAGGAACTCGTGGAGAAGCACAAGCTCACCTTCCCCGTCGGACACAGCGCCGACGCCCGCGCGATCGCCGCGGCAACCGGTGCCTTCGTCAACGACGAGCCACTGCACCTGCAGTCGACGGGCTTCGTGCTGGCGCCCGACGGCACCGTCATCACGGCGGTCTACTCCAGCGGGGCGATCGGCCGGCTCGTACCGGAGGATGTACTTGGCTTGGTCTCCCACCTCAAGAAGCGCATGGGCTGACAGCACACGCTCGTCAACATTGTGGAGTGACGGATGAAAGCGATCGTCGTGACGGACCCGGCCGCAGGCACGGCCGGAATGAAGCTGGTGGAGCGACCGGACCCGCAGACAGCGAGGCTCGCCAGCCTCGAAGGGGCGAACTACGGCGATGTCGTCGTTCAGGTTCATGCCTCGGGCTTCACCGGGGACGAACTGTCGTGGCCCTCGACCTGGATCGACCGCCTCGGCCGCGACCGCACGCCCTCGATCCCCGGACACGAGGTGGCGGGAGTGGTCACCGCCCT
>NZ_JALDAX010000040.1 GCF_022698145.1 Streptomyces spinosisporus | reverse complement strand
ACCGCTCGCCGACATCTTCGCCGTCGACCTGACCGCCGCGACCAGCCGTTGCGCGCACTGCGGTCGCACCGGGCTCGTCGCCGGACTGCGGGTGTACGCGCGGGCACCAGGACTCGTCGCCCGGTGCCAGAGTTGCGGGCAGGTGATGATCCGCCTGGTGAACACGGCAGGAACGAACTGGCTCGACATGCGCGGCGTCACGGTACTGGCGATCCCCACGGGAGGCTGACCCACAGGCGCGGCGCTCTCCGAGCATGCACCGCTCGGAGAGTGCCCGTCGCGGGTACGTGCGCGACCCCGATCACCCGGCGCCGGGTCGGAAGACAGCTCTCAGGGCCGCCATCCGATGGGTTCCTGCTTCACTGCGCAGACGTCGAAGAACAGCTCGACGTCGTCGCCCGCGAACCATGCGCCCGCCTCGACGCCCGCGGTCCGCAGCGGGCTCCATTCCGATCGCTTCAGTACGGAGCGCCCCGCTACCGTCACGAGCTCCGGACCCTGTGGTCCATGGGCGCGTTCGTGGTGCACCGCGTCGACAATGAGCGGCTGCGTGATTCCCCTGAGCGACAGGTTTCCGACGAGCCGGAACAGACCCGCATGGTGGACTTCGGCCGAGGAGGACCAGAACGACACGAGCGGGTGCCGCCCGGCGTCGAGGAAGGCGGCTCCGCACATGCGCGCGTCCCGCTCCTCCGAACCGGTGTCGAGGCTCGACGCCGTCGCGTACACCGCGAACGCCGTCCGCTCAGGCCGCTCGCGGTCCAGGGTGAGCGTGCCCGCGACGTGCCGGAACACGCCGCGAAAGCCAGCACTCGCAAGGCTACGGGCGTGGAGACTGACGCTGCTGTCGTCCGGGTCGATGAGGTAGGTCGCGACGCCCGCTGCGCGCTCCATGGCGCGCGACCGGGTTCCTGTTCCGCTGGTCATATCGGCCTCCCTCATCGGTGCCACGTCGTTGACGATTAGCGGCGACGCCTCCGGCCCCCTTACTGGCTGTCTGCCTGCAGGCCGGGTCAGGGGTGCTGTCGGGAGGAGGACAGCCGCAGGATTCGCGGTGCATGTTGACCCGCTCGGTCGGGTTGAACGCGGCGACGGCGTCGTCGAGGGTCGACACGGTGCGTGCTGCGGCGGAGGCTCATTGCTGCCCTTCAGGGCGGCTACCTGCTGGCGCAGACGGCACGCGACGCCACACCGATGGCAATTTCGATCGACATGGCGCTCGCACACATCGAGAGCCTGTCTGACGGTTGTATTCCGGTACCCAAGTCACCCACAGGGAAGGCGACTTCAGATGACTCCCCGTTAGGTGGACTATATAGTCCAATCTGTGATACGTATCCGGTGCTGTGCTGGTTGACATGCTTAGTGATTGGACCATGAAGTCCGAGGTGACGAGTCTCAGCATGAGTGACAGCAGGGAGAGGAGTAGCTCGATGAGCAGCGAGGAGCAGGTGCCGGTGGCCGAGCGACTGATCGACAACATCGATCGAGGTCGCTTCGAGCTCTACCGTCACCATGACCTGGTCGGTTGGCTCTACTACACCCGCCTGAAGCCCAACCGGTACGCCCTTCGGCACACTGAGGTGGAGTCGAGTCATCATCACCAGGGGGTCGGGGGCACGCTGGTGGGGCGAGTCTTCGACGAGATCCGCTCCCGTGAGGGCACCGTCACCGCGATCTGCCCGTTCGTGGTCGACTACCTCTCACGAACCACCACCTATGCCGATCTGGTCGACCCCCGGCACCCGGGCTACACCGATCGCGCGGCCGCCGAGTCGGCGCTGACGGCACCTGACCCAGTGCCGGTGGTGTCAAAACACAGGTAAGAACCCGCGCCCCACGCGACACCAACCCACTGCTCGAATGAACGAGGGAGCCTCGGCTGCCAACTGGTCGCGCGGTTCAGGCCCGATGCCCAAACCGGCGACGCGCGACCCGGGCAAGGTCGCACTGTCATCACGCCGTCTACTCGACCGGGGCGATCAGGCGACTCGCGCCGGAGGACGTCCTCGGCCTGGTCTCCTACCTCAAGGAACACATGGGCAAGGAGCACGCGGGCTGATCGCACGGGCTCGGAGCGTCGGCCGGTTCACTCACCGCGGCGGGACGCGGTCAGGAGCCCGACGGCCTCGCACTGGACTCCGTGCCGGCCCTTACCCGATGTGGACCTACGAGCGGAGAACAACATGCGGGAGATCGTGATCGTCGGTGGAGGCTATGCGGGTTTCTACACTGCCTGGCGCCTCGAGAAGACGCTCCGCAGGAGCGAGGCACGGGTCACGGTCGTCGACCCACGCCCGTACATGACCTACCAGCCCTTCCTGCCCGAGGTGACGGCCGGATCGGTCGAGGCACGTCACGCGGCCGTCTCGTTGCGGCGCCATCTGCGTCGTACCCGGCTGATCGCTGGTTCGGTGACCGAGATCCGCAATGCCGGCCGGACTGTCACCGTGCGACTCGCGAACGGCGCCGACCAACGGCTGCGCTACGACGTCCTCGTGGTCACCGCCGGCGCTGTCACCCGCACGTTCCCCGTACCCGGCGTCGCGGAGCAAGCGATCGGTCTGAAACACGTGGAGGAGGCGGTCGCCATTCGCGACCGACTGATGACCGCGTTCGACCAGGCGGGGTCACTGCCCCCAGGACCCGAGCGGCGTAAGCTGCTCACCGTCACGTTCGTGGGCGGAGGCTTCTCCGGTGTCGAGGGCTTCGGCGAGCTGCTGTCGCTCGCGACCGCGATGCTCAAGTCCTACCCCGAGCTGAGCGTCGACGATCTGCAGTTCCATCTGGTCGAGGCACAAGGCCGCATTCTTCCCGAGGTGGGGAACAAGGCCGGTGCCTGGGTGGTCGACTCCCTGGAACGGCGTGGCGCACGCGTGCATCTGAACACCCAGCTCATGTCCGCCGAGCACGGACACGTTGTCCTCTCCGACGGAGAGGAGTTCGACTCGGCGCTCATCGTCTGGACGGCCGGCAACGCCTCCAACCCGGTTGTGCACAACCACACGGATCTACCGGTCGACGAGCGTGGTCTGCTCATGGTCCGCCCCGATCTGCGCGTGGGCACCGACAGCGAGCCCGTGCCCGGTGTGTGGGCGGCCGGAGACGACGCGGCCGTACCCGACCTGGCCTCCCCTGTGCCGGGGGCATACACGGTGCCGAACGCCCAGCACGCCGTGCGGCAGGCCAAACGTCTCGCGAAGAACATCGTGGCGAGCCTGCGGGGAGGCAGCCTCCGGCATTACCGCCACAGCAGTCTCGGCGTAGTGGCGACGCTGGGACTGGGACGGGGCATCTTCCAGTACAAGCGCATCGTGATCAAGGGGTTTCCGGCTTGGCTGATGCACCGTGGCTATCACGTCCTGGCCGTGCCCACCTGGGAGCGGAAGGTCCGCGTTCTCTCGGTCTGGTTCACGGCGGCACTGTTCGGCAGGGACCTGGTCTCGCTGCTCTCCGTGCAGCATCCGCGGAAAGCCTTCGTCAACGGTGGCGAACCGGACCGTTCCGACGCGAGCGAGGCGCACCCCCAGCCTTCGCGCCGGCCGGCCGTAAGCTCGGCGCCGCCGAACAACAGAGCCTAGTTCGAAGGAAGTTGGACGAGGCTACAACTGGATGAGGCCCTCGTCGCTGAGCCGGGCCACGACGCGCTCAACTGGGCGAGATCGTGCAGCGGCTACGGGACGGTCGACTGCGGACCAACATCGACAGCTCCACGGCGGCATCGATCCTGCATAGATGAGCTGTAGATCAACGCCGCAATAGCATTCGCGTAGGAACAACTTACTGACCGGCCCGGCGCGCTCGCCCGGTCGTCGGAAATTAGGAGGACATCGTGAGCAGTGCTGACTCCACGGTGCAACAGGATGCTCGAGAAGCGCTTTTCGAGGCCATCGCGTCTCAAGCCCGACAGCAGGCGGAGCACAAGGATCATGGAGCGGTCGCAGCGGCCTTGAAGGACCTGGCAGAGGCGTATGCCTGGGCTGCGAACCAGCACGAGAGCACCGGCAATCAGTGAAGATTGCCGCCCATTTCAAGGGTTGATCTCTCACGCCGAACAGGGCGCGGAGCGACGCCCGTCTCACTTGTTCTCACGCGGGAGAAATGATGTCTGAAGGCACTGGCGACGATGAGTGGGGTCCTCACACACCGGATGCGGTTCTCCACACGGGAGCGGAAGAATTGCCCGACCCGGAAGACGTAGTACTGGCATCCGGCCACGACATCACGCCGGAGAGGCTTGAACAGGCACGCCGCCTTCTCGAGGAAGAGGGCGCTGCCGGTGTGGAGAAGTTGCTCCCCTGACGAACGTCATTTACGGCCCCGTGAGTGACCTCCCACAAGCCATCTGCAAGACGGCCCGGATGCCAGCCGTCCCCATCGTCCGCAAAGAGACGTAAGGAATCCGCGGGCCTTGCAGCTAACAGCACGATCCAAGTGCTCTGACCCGTCGGCTCGAGACGGCGGAATTCACAGGAGGGCGGCACGGCAATGGCAAACGAGAAGGCGATTCTGGCGGGCGGATGCTTCTGGGGCATGCAGGAGCTCTTTCGCGCCCTGGACGGCGTGGTCTCGACGCGCGTCGGCTATACGGGTGGCGAAACGGCGAACCCGACCTACCGCAACCACGGAAGCCACGCGGAGGCCATCGAAATCACCTACGATCCTGCCCGGATTGACTACCGGGCTCTCCTCGAGTTCTTCTTCCAGGTGCACGACCCCACCACGCTGAACCGGCAGGGCAACGACGTCGGTCTCAGCTACCGGTCCGCCATCTTCTCTCTCGGTGAGGAACAGCGGCGCATCGCCGAGGCCACGATCGCCGAGGTGGACGCTTCGGGCCTGTGGCCGGGGAAGGTCGTCACGGAGGTGATGCCGGCCGGGGCCTTCTGGGAGGCCGAACCTGAGCATCAGGACTATCTGCAGCGCTATCCGAACGGGTACACCTGCCACCGCATCCGCCCGGAGTGGCGGCTGCCCAAGGCGTCGTAGTCGGCCTCGTGGCTGCTGATCCCGGCAACCTTGTCGTTCCTCTCCGGTTCTTGCCGCGAAGTAAGGGAGCGGCGGCACATGACGCGAAATCCCAGAAGGGCTGATCCAGCTACGCCACTTGGGAGGCAGCCATGCCGGAATACACCAAGAGTCCTGAACGCCTCGCGCAACTCACAGAACTGCAGTACCGCGTAACCCAGCAGGACGAGACGGAACCCTCCTTCGCCAACGCCCTCTGGGACAACAAGTCTCCCGGCATCTATGTGGACATCGTGTCGGGAGAGCCCCTGTTCTCCTCCGTGGACAAGTACGACAGCCGCACAGGGTGGCCCAGCTTCACCAAACCCCTGGAGTCCGGTCACGTTGCCGAACGACCCGACACCAGTCACGGAATGGTCCGAGTCGAAGTGCGGTCGGTGAACGGAGACAGCCACCTCGGGCATCTGTTCCCTGACGGCCCCAGTGACAGGGGCGGCCTCCGGTACTGCATCAACTCGGCCTCCTTGCGCTTCATCCCCGTCGCGGAACTCGAGAAGGAGGGCTACGGCCAGTACTTGAGCATGTTCCAGGTGCCGGACCGGAGCGCCGCCGAAGCAGAGTGAGTGGCCGGGCAGGCGGTTCGCGCATGGCTGCCCGGCCACCACCGCCTCGCACCGCCACAGCTCGCACAACGCCCGCCTGGGCCCATGGGAGGTCCCCGAAGTGAACAAGAAGCTCAACGGCGTTTCAGCCGAAGACGGCGCACCCGTACCGGCCGAGGAGATTCCCGCCGCTCTCACCGCAGGCCGGCTCGTCTACACCGACGGAGCGACGCAGACCTTCGACTCCGACGGCACCACCCGCTACGTCGAGGGCGGACGGGAGACCGAGGGAACGTGGTTCGTCGACGACACCGGGCACTTCTGCTCGTTCTGGCCGCCGTCCTACCGGGCCTCCTACGACCTGCGCTGGGTGGTGGAGGGGGGAGAGGCTGTCGGCCTCCGGTTCTCGGATCTGCGAAGCGGAAGCCGCTTCGAGGGCCGATACCAGTGAACGGTGGAGACGTTGCTGGAGGAAGTGCGGGATCTTCACCAGAGTCCGTGGCGGCCCGCGCACACGGACCGCGCACAGGGCCGGCAGCGAGTGTCGGCAACTGTCGGGAGAGGGAGGGCACATGGCCGATGAGACGTCGGCACCGACGCCGCCGACGGTTCTGTGCCCTCTCACCAGCGCGGCGATCTTCCTCGTCGTGACGATTGACCCCGGCGGGGAAGCGGTGACCCGTGACGTACTGTCCGACCTGAACTCCCTGCAACGGTCTGTGGGCTTCCGCGCCGAACCCGAGGGCAGGCTCAGCTGCGTCACCGGTATCGGCTCGGAGGCGTGGGACCGGTTGTTCGCCGGTCCCCGTCCGGCGGACCTGCATCCGTTCCGTGAGCTGAACGGCCGGGTGCACCGAGCGGTGTCGACACCGGGCGACCTGCTCTTTCACATACGAGCCGCACGCCTCGACCTGTGCTTTGCCCTCGCTTCGGAGATCATGAGCCGGCTGGGGAAAGCGGTGACCGTACGCGATGAAGTGCATGGCTTCCAGTACTTCGACAAGCGTGATCTGCTCGGCTTCGTCGACGGCACGGAGAACCCGACAGGCGCGGCGGCGAGCGCCGCCGTCCTGGTCGGGGACGAGGACCGCGAGTTCGCCGGCGGGAGTTACGCGATCGTGCAGAAGTACGTGCACGACCTGGCCGCCTGGAACACCTTGCCCGTCGAGGCGCAGGAGAAGATCGTCGGCAGGACGAAACTGTCGGACATCGAACTGGACGACAGCACGAAGCCGGCCGACTCACATGTCGCCCTCACCACCATCACCGGTGCCGACGGCACAGAACGCGAGATCCTCCGGGACAACATGCCCTTCGGAACCGTGGGGCGTGGCGAGTTCGGCACGTACTTCATCGGCTACGCCCGTACCCCGGGGGTGACGGAGGCAATGCTGGAGCGGATGTTCCTGGGCACGCAGGACGCTGCGCACGACCGGATTCTGGACTTCTCCACCCCTGTCACGGGATGCCTCTTCCACGTCCCCACGGCGGACTTTCTGGACGACCTGCCCGCACCACCCGGCGTGCGATCGGGGGCCCTGGGCGCCGATGTCCACACCGTCGTCGCGAAACCCGAGAGTCAACCCCGTTCATCCGACACCTCATTGAGGATCGGCAGCATGAAGCGGAGCGCGTCCCGATGAACAATCTGCACCGTGACCTTGCTCCCCTCTCCGCCGCCGCGTGGAGCGATCTGGAGGAGGAGGCTCGCCGCACCTTCACAGCGCACGCTGCGGCACGGCGCATCGTCGATGTCCCCGAGCCGGGCGGAGTCGAGTTGGGAGGTGTGGCGACGGGGCACCTCGACAGTGTGGAGACCCCTGCCGATGACGTCGTCGCCCATGTGCGCCGTTTCCAGCCGTTGGTCGAGCTGCGCGTCCCGTTCATCGTCGACCGCCGCCAGATAGACGATGTCGCGCGCGGGGCCAAGGACGCTGACTGGCAGCCCGCCAAGGACGCTGCCCGGCGACTCGCACATGTGGAGGACCGGGCCGTCTTCGAAGGGTACGCGGCCGCCGGCATCGCCGGTCTGCGGGAAAGCTCCTCCAACTCACCGGTGAAGCTGCCCGCCGACGTGCGCGGCTACCCGGACGCGATCAGCCAGGCGGTCTCCGCTCTGCGGCTGGCAGGTGTCGACGGCCCGTACTGTCTTGCGCTGAGCGCCGAGGCGTACACGGCGGTCAGCGAGACCTCCGACCACGGATACCCGATCATCAAGCACATCGCCAGGTTGCTCGACGGGGACATCGTCTGGGCGCCCGCCATCGACGGCGCCTTCCTGCTCTCGACTCGCGGCGGCGACTTCGAGATGCACCTCGGCCAGGACGTGTCGATCGGCTACCTCTCGCACGATGCGACCACTGTCAGCCTGTACTTGGAGGAGACCCTCACCTTTCTGGTGCACACGAGCGAGGCGGTCGCAGCCCTCGTGTCGCAGCCGACCGGCACATGACGGGTGAAACGCCGGTCGGCCGCAGCCGGTGACAACCACCGCCAGGGCCTGGCTACTACATGCCAGGGCCCGGCAGTGATCCGGTCACTCCTGCGGGTGTTCGGTGAGTCCCGGCCATTCGTCCGGCCCGCCTCCCTGCCACTCGATGTGGTCACTCTCCTCGACGTCGATCTGATCGAGGTCGGCAAGTCGGAGGATCTCGACGACGTCGTCCAGATGGGACGCCACTCCCAGGATCACGTCACCCTCGGTGACCCGGCGGGAGCCGTCCAGCGCCGGGGTGTGCACCACGATGTGCGAAAACCGGTGCGATGCCTGCGTCATGACCAACCTCGTTGTTTCTGATGCGCTTGGAATGGGGCCTCCTTGTGCGGCCCGCCGAGCATGCGGCGCTGCGTGCACCTCATCCACCTGGCTGCGCGTTCTCGCTCCTGATGTCTCCGGCTGCCTCGGCCTCCTCGGCCGCGATGTCCTCGGCGATGGCGAAGACCCGATGCAGGCTCGCTGAAGGGATCACGACGCCGCCGGCGCTGTCCATGTGGACGTAGTCGCCGGGTTTCACGCAGACGCCGCAGACCTCGACGGCCACTCCGTACGCGAAGGGCATGACCGTGTCGCCGCCCCAGCGGACCGCTTCTCCCGTGCACCAGGTGGCGAAGCTGTACCCGCGCAGCTGGTCGAAGTCCCGCAGCCGGCCGTCGGCCAGGACACCGGCGAGGCCGGCGCCGTCCGCCCTGGCCAGCTTGGTGCCCCCGCCGTGCGACACCTCGGGATGGCCGCCGCTGGAGAGCACGAGCACTTGGCCCACGGCGGGCTCTTGCTCGAGTGCCCCGTAGAAATAGTGCTTGAAGTCGCGGACCGTTCCCGCCAGGTCGTCACGGAAGGGCAGGTAGGAGATGGTGGCCGCGGGTCCGAAGAGGGGGCGAAGTGGGTCGGGGCTCGACATGGCGGGAATGTGGGCCCGGTGGCCGTGGACACGGCCCACGGCGTCGACGAGCGTGGCACATCCCAGGCGGGCAGCCCTTGCGGCCAGGGCGTCGTCCTCCATCTGCTTCCTTTCGCAAGGCCACCGGCCCCGAGCGGTGGGGGAGTTGGGCATGAACCTGTGACGCAGCAGTCCAACAAGTCCGAGCACATGGCTCGCAGCGCACAGCACCCAGCCCGGCGCCGGTGCGGCACTTGTGTCAGCGCCCTTCCACTACGTGTTCTTACCGACCGGTCTCAGAACCGGTCGGTATCGGCCGCAGTGACGCTGGGGTGTGAGAAGCCAGTACCTCTACTGCCCGTCGACTTCGCGTCGATCGGTCGAGCCCAGCCAGGCGTGAGGCGCCGACAACGGCCAACATACGGAGCTGTGGACGTCGGTTCGTGGATCCGGCGTCCACCGCACGTCTACAGGTGTTCCGCGGCGACGGCACGGCGGACAACACTGGCCGCTCTACCGGTACTTGAGAGAAGGACGACTCAGTGACACTTGGTCTGCCTGCCGCGATACGGGCCTGTCTCTTCGACCTCGACGGCGTGATCACTGATACGACCTCCCTGCACGCCGCCGCGTGGAAGGAGGCGTTCGACATGTTGCTGCAGCAGCACGAGGGCGAGGGGTTTCGCCCGTTTGCCGCGGACACCGGATACGACGAGTTCTTCGACGGCCGGTCGAGCGCCGAAGGTGTGCGGTGCTTCCTGTCCTCGCGCGGGATCCAACGGCCCGACGGCAGCCCTGACGACCCTCCGGGCCCGGACACCGTGTACGGGCTGGTCCGCTGGAAGGACAGCCTGTTCGAGGCCAGGACCCGGTCACAGGGGGTTCATGTGCACCAGGACACCATGGCCTACGTCATGGCGGCCCGTGACAGCGGGCTGCTCACCGCTGTGGTCACCTCCAGCGCCAACTGCCGCGAGATCCTGCGGGCGGCGCGTATGGAGACACTCTTCGACGCGTGGATTGACGGCGTGGTGGCCGCGAGTCGGAACCTGCGCGGCAAGCCTCACCCCGACACATTCCTGGCAGCTGCCCGCGATCTGGGCCAGCACCCTGCACAGTGCGCGGTATTCGAGAACGCGCAGGCAGGCATGGACGCCGGACGATCGGGTCACTTCGGGTGGGTGGTCGGCGTCGCCAGGACTGTCCGCGCCGGCGCGTTGTACGCGCATGGCGCCGATGTGGTCGTCAAAGACCTGGGAGACCTGACCGGTACGCCTGGTCCGCGCCCTCGGCCGTGATCGGCCACCCCTCCTGAAACCGATGCACTGTGAGTCATGTGCACTGAGAGTGTGCCCGCACGCTCTTCGGCGGCCGAGTCGCGGGCCGGGTCGAAAAAAGGACCTTGAAGTCCTTTTCGAAACATGCTACGGTCCGCGGCGGTAACCTGGCTATTGTGGCGGAACAGGCACGCGGCGAAAACGGG
>NZ_JALDAX010000004.1 GCF_022698145.1 Streptomyces spinosisporus | reverse complement strand
AACGCCGTCGACACGGACGCTGGTGACGGCCGCACCCGGGATCGAGGAGAGGAGCGTGCGGCGAAGGGAGTTGCCGAGGGTGTAGCCGAAGCCCGGCTCCAGCGGCTCGATCACGAACCGGGAGCGGAACTCGTCGACGACCTCTTCGGTCAATGACGGACGCTGAGCAATCAGCACGGGGTATGGCCTCCAGTGTTTGGCGCCCGCTATGTGACGCCGTAGACACCTCGAAGGGTACGGGCGGTTCGGGCTCCGATGAGACCGAACCGCCCGACCGCACGGGCCCGGATCGTGCGGGAAAGGGGTTCGAGGATGGACGAGGCTGCCCCAGGGCCCTCCGTAGGCGCATACTGGGGGCGATGACAAGACCTGCCGCACCGAAGCGTCACTTGCCCACCAGCCCCTTCAAGGCCCCGGTCACGCCCGACCCCAAGCACTTCGCCACGGGCGACCGGGTCACTCACGACGTCCACGGCCTCGGCCGGGTCGTCGGGATCGAGGACGGAATCGCGGTGCTCGTCGATTTCGGGTCGTCGCAGATGCGGGTCCTGAGCCCGTACACCAAGATGACCAAGCTGTAGAACCGCCGTGCCCGGTCACGGCACGCCAGGCCCCTCGGGGACCTGAAAACCGAGGGAGCCCTCTCATCGATCCGACCTCGCTGTTCTCCGCCCTGGAAGGGCGCCCCAGCACCGCCGCGGCCTCGCCGCCTCCGACGACCGACCCCTTCCGGGCCCCGGACTTCGGGGAGGACGAGACCTTTTCGCTCGACGAGCCCCGGGGCGGCGCCGCTCCGGGCGGACACGTGACACGGACCCGAGTGGCCTAGGACCGCCGGGGCGCACGGCGTCCCAGCGTCCCGGTGTCACGACGTCCCGGCGTCCCGGCGTCCCGGCGTCACGGCGTCACGGCGTCACGGCGTCCCGGCGTCCCGGCGTCCCGCGAGGAGCCCTCTGGCAGTGCGGGCACCCCACCGCCGTACGGCCCGACATGCAGGTGCGGCGGAGTGGGGTGCCGCAGCGGGGGCAGCTCGGGTCGGGGTCGTCCCGGTGACCGGTGAGCCAGGAGGGACGTGGCGGGACGAGGCCCGCGCGGACCGAGCTGCGCAGGGTCCGGCGCATCTCCGTGTGCAGGCGACGGCGGTCGGATGCGGTGACGTCGCTCGCGCGGATGCCCGGATGCAGGCGGGTGCGCCACAGGATCTCGTCGGCGAGCAGATTGCCCGGGCCGGCCAGGACGGACTGGTCGGTGAGGGTGGTCTTGAGGCTGCCCCGATGCGTGCGCAGCGCGGTCTCGAACTCCTCGCGGCCGACCGTCATGGCGTCCGGGCCCTGGTCGGCGAGCAGTCCGACGATCTCGGCGTCGGTCTCGGCCAGCCACAGTCCGCGGAGTTTGCGCTGGTCGCGGTAGCGGAGCTGGTGCCGGGCGCCGAGGGAGAACAGGACGCGGTCGTGGGGCTCGACCGCGTCCTCGGGGTCCGCGCAGAGCAGTCGGCCCGTCATGCCGAAGTGCAGCAGCAGGGTGGGGCCGCCGGTGTGCGCGAGCAGCCATTTGCCGTGCCGCTCCGGCTCGGTGAACCGTCTGCCCTCCCGGGCCGTGCGCAGTCGGCGCACGCTCACCCCGTGCATGACGCTCACCTCGGCGACCTCGGCAGGGGGTGCTTCGGTTCCGTCACCGGGTACCCCCGCGGCGGATCCCGTACGACTGCCGAGGGCGTGGCTCAGCCCTTGTTGGCTCCCAGGGTCAGGCCGCTGACGAACTGGCGCTGCAGCACGAAGTAGACGATCAGGGTCGGGATCGCGGTGAGCAGGGCGCCCGCCGCGACCAGGTTGGGGTCGGTGAAGTACTGGCCGGAGAGGTTGTTCAGGGCCGAGGTGATCGGCATGTTCTCGCCGGTGGAGATCAGGACGATGGCCCAGAAGAAGTCGTTGTAGATCCAGATGGACAGCAGCGTCGCGAGGGCCGCCATCGCCGGCTTGCACAGCGGCAGCACGATCTGCCAGTACATCCGCCACACCGAGGCACCGTCGACGAGGGCCGCCTCGGTCAGCTCGTGCGGCAGCATGCGCATGTAGTTGCTCAGCACGAAGGCGCAGAAGCCGGACTGGAACGCCACGTGGATGAGGACCAGGCCGAGCGCGGAGTCGTAGAGCTTGCCGCTGGCCGTGACGCCCGGCAGGTCGATCAGCAGGTACATCCGGTACAGCGGGGTGATGATGACCTGCTGCGGCAGCAGGTTGCCCGCGGTGAACACCAGCAGCAGGAAGATGTTGAGCCGGAAGTCGAAGCGGCTGACGTAGAACGCGACCATCGACGACAACAGCAGCGTGAGCAGCACGGCCGGGACCGCGATGATCAGCGTGTTGACGAAGTAGTGCATCATGTCCGACTGCTCGAACGCGTTCTTGAAGTTGTCGAAGTTCAGCTTGTCCGGCCAGGAGACATAGCCCTTGTCGCTGGTCTCCGAGTACGGGCGCAGCGCCGCGAAGATCGCCCACAGCAGCGGGGCGAGCCAGGCAAGCGACGTGACGACGAGGAAGACGTGCAGCAGGATCCGGGCGGGGCGGACGGGCGTGCGCTGCTTGGCCACAGCGTCGGCGGTGCTCATGCCTGCCGCTCCTTCCGGAAGGTGGCGATCAGATACGGGATGATGACCGCGAGCGAGATGACCAGCAGGACGACGGCGATCGCGGAGCCGTAACCGATCCGGCTGGACTCGCCGATGATGTTGTTGGTGATCAGGATCGACAGCAACTCGGTGCCCTGGGCGCCCTTGTTGAAGACGAACACCAGGTCGAAGGCGCGCAGCGCCTCGATGATGGTGACCACCAGGACGACCGTGTTGGTCGGGCGCAGCGTCGGGAAGATGACGCTCCTGAACGTCTGCCACTCATTGGCGCCGTCCAGCGCCGAGGCCTCCCGCAGGGACGGGTCGACGCCCTTCAGGCCGGCCAGGTAGAGGATCATCATGTAGCCGGTGTGCCGCCAGGAGGCGGCGACCAGGACGGCCCACAGGTTCAGGTGGGGATCGCCGATCCAGTCGATGTAGTGGCCGGGCTTGTTGGCCCCGATGATGCTGTTGATCAGGCCGGTGTCCGGGTTGTACACGAGCTGCCAGACGAAGCCGGTGACCGCGAGCGAGACCACGACCGGCAGGAAGAACGCGGTCTGGTAGATGCGGGTGAAGCGGATCCGCTTGTCCAGCTGGACCGCGAGGAACAGGCCCATCGGCGTCGGGATCAGGATGAGCACGACGAACCAGATGATGTTGTGCTCGACGGCGGGCCAGAACTGCGGGTTGTCGCTGAACAGTTGCTGGAAGTTGTCCAGCCCCACCCACTTGATGGAGTCGAAGCCGATCCCGTCCCAGCTGGTGAAGGCCAGGAGGATCGAGGCGATGGCGGTGACCCAGACGAGGGCCACGTGCAGGACCGTGGGCACGCCCGCCATGAAGGCGAGCGTGATGCGGTCGCGGCGGGTCAGCAGGCGCTTGCGCCCCCGCGGTACCCGCTTGTCGTCGGGCGCACGGCCCGGAGGCGGCACGGCTGCCGCCTCCGGGCTCTTCATGTTCGTGTCGGTGGTCACTGTCAGTCGCTCGGCTCAGGAGGACGCGAAGATCGTCTTCTTCTGACGCTCGATCGAGGACAGCAGACTGTCGATGCCCTTCGGGTTCTGCAGGAACTTCTGCAGGCTGGGCTGCATCACCGTGGAGGTGAAGTCCGGGCGCGAGTCGCGGTCCATGAACTGCGTGAGGTTCTTGGCGTTGCCGATCATCTCGAACGCCTTCTTCTGCAGCGGGGAGTAGGACGCGGTGCTGGCCTTGTTGGAGGCGGCGACCACGCTCGGGTCGGTCTTGAGGTAGAGCTCCTCGGCCGCCGGGGAGCCGAGGTACTCCATGAGCTTCACGGCACCGTCGTGGTTCTTCGGGGACTTGCTGACCATGAAGCCGTCGGTGGGTGCCTCGACGGTGTCCTGGCCGTAGGCGGAGTTGATCTCCGGGAAGGCGAAGAAGTCGAGGTCGTCGAGGTCGGCCTTGTTGGTGAACTGCTGGGCCACGAAGGAGCCGAGGACGTACATGCCGGACTTCTTCGCCACCACGCCCTGCGCGGCGTCCTGCCAGGTGCGGCCCATGAAGCCGTCCTGGTGGTAGGGCAGGATCTCGGTCCAGTGGTCGAAGACGGCCTTGACCTTGGCGTCGGTCCAGGAGGCCTTGCCCTCCATCAACGACTTGTGGAAGTCGTAGCCGTTGAGGCGGAAGTTGATCTGGTCGAAGGTGCCCATCGCCGGCCAGGCGTCCTTGTCGCCGAAGGCGATCGGGACCAGGCCGTCCTTCTTCATCTGCTTGCACAGGGCGACGAACTTGTCCCACGTGGTGGGGACTTCGTAGCCGTGCTGCTGGAAGACGCTCTTGCGGTAGAAGACCGCCCAGGGATACGTGGTCAGCGGCACGAAGTAGTACTTGCCGTCCTCGCCCTTGCTGAGCTGCTTCATCGCGTCGGGGAAGTTGCCGCCGATCTTCTCCCACACGTCGTCGATCGGCGAGGCGAGCTTCTTGGCCGCGAAGAACTGCATGCGGTAGCCGGCGAACCAGGTGAACACGTCGTCCGGCGTGCCCTGCAGATACGAGTTGATCTGCTCCTGGAAGGTGTTGTGGTCCTTCGTGTTGACCTTGACGGTGATGCCCGACTGCTTCTTGAACTGGTCGAAGACGGACGCGTACGCCTTCTTCGGCACCGCGTCCGAGCCGTTGGAGCCGAGGCTGACGGTCTTGGGGTCGGACGAACTGCCGCTGCCGCCGCAGGCGCTCAGCAGAGGCACACCGGCGCCGGCCAGGAGGGCGGCGCCGCCCACTCCGCGCAGCAGGCTGCGCCGGGAGGGGGAGGGGAGCTCACTGGGAGTGGGGAGACCCGAAGGGGAGAGGTCTGACATAACGGCTCCTGAGGGCAGGGTTTCGGTCACAGCTGCGCCATGTCGAAAGAAGTCGAAACCGACCAGAAATCAACTCGACCGAACATCGTGGCGGTAATAACAGCCCCATATCCGGTCATCGGTCAATAGCTGCCCTAGAGCTTTGTGGAAACGTAACCGACACACTTGTGATCGTTGCGTTCGAGGACCCGAACATACGGCTACGTAAGGTGCCTTACTGGATGCGCACGTCCTTGCGCACCGTCACCTGGTCGATGTCGGTCGTGCGGACCGTGACGTTCATGGTCCAGGTGCCCGCGATCGGCAGCGTGAGGTCGCTGGTGCCCCAGTAGCCGCCCAGGTTCTTCAGCTTGGCGTCGAGCGGCCCGACCTTCTGGTCCGGGAGGCTGAGGGAGAGGCGGACCTCGGGGACGGCGACGATGCCGCCGTCGGGGCCGAAGACCACCGCCTGCACGGAGTTGTCGCCCACCCGTCCCGGGTCGATGGTGATCTGCACCCTCCCGCGGCCGTTCGGGGTGCCCACGTCGAAGGGCACGTCGGTGACGGACGCGACGGGCAGCCCGCCCGCCGTCGCCGGCCGCTCGGCGGCCTCGGCCGCGGCGCGGCCCGGGAGCGTGCCGCCGAGGACCGTCGTGATGACCAGCACCACGACGCCCACGGCCACTTCGGCGAGGACGGAGCGACGCAGATTGCGGCGCCCGTCGTCCCCGCCCGCGGGCCCGGCGGGTTCCTCCGCGGCGGCGGACGGCGGCCCGCCCACCGGCTCGGGCACCCGCTCCCGTACGACCGTCCGCGCGTCCGCGCCCACCAGCCGCGCCGTCCACCGCCGCGAGAGCCCCGCGGCGGCCAGCAGCAGCACCACGGCCGCCAGTTTGGCGAGCAGCAGCCTGCCGTACGTCGTCCCGGTGAGCTCGGCGAAGGAGCCGAGGCCGCGCCAGGACTGGTAGACGCCGGTGACGACCAGGACGGTCACACAGGTGAAGGCGACACGGGAGAAGCGGGCGACGGCCGCAGCGGGCAGTTCGGTGCGGCGCAGCAGGATCAGCAGCGCCACGAGGCCGCCCAGCCACAGGGCCATCGCCAGCAGGTGCAGCACCGTGGACGCGATCGCGAGCGGCACCTGGACACCGGCCGACGCATGCTCGGCGGCGGCCCAGGTGAGGGCCAGCGCCACGGCCAGAACGGCACCGGCGGCCAGTACCGGCCGCGACCACTGGGTACGTTTGCGCAGGCGCACCGCGAACACGGCGACGACCAGCAGCAGGGCGATCCGCGCGAGCAGGAGGAGCCCCGGACGGCCCGTGAGGGTGCGGCCGAAGGCGTCGGCGTCGAAGGCGGTCGCGGGGGCCGTGCCGTTCTCGTACGGGGCGCGCAGCACCAGCAGGACCACGGCGGTGCCCAGCAGGGTCCACCAGCCCGCCACCAGCGGCCTGCGCAGCGGCCCGCGGTCCGCCGGCCGGCACAGGGCCACGAAGGCGGCCGCGCCGATGAGCAGCGCGACGGCCAGGTAGGCGAGATAGCGGGCGATGTTGAACAGGCTCCTGGTCGCCGGGTTCTCGGTGGGGCCGGTGCCCACCGTGGCGACGGTCGCGGAGGGTTTGCCGACGGAGAAGGTGAACGCGCCGCCCACCGGGTGGCTGTCCGCCGAGACGACCCGCCAGGCCACCACGTACGTGCCCTCGGCGAGGTTCTCCGGCAGCGTCACGGAGGCGGTGTCGGAGCGGCCCTCGGCGTGCCGTGCCTCGCCGGTGTGTACCCGCCGGTTGTCGGGGTCGAGGACGCGGAGGGAGTCGTCGAGCAGGCCGACGGACTCGGTGAAGGTCAGGGTGATGTGGCGGGGGGCCGACTTGAGGACGGCTCCGTCGTCGGGGTCGGTGCCTTTGAGGGCGGCGTGCGCCGACGCGGGTCCCGCCCCGCCGAGGACGAGCAGGACCAGCACGGAGCCCAGCAGCACCAGCCCTTGAAGCCCTCGGCGCCGGACGGGTCCGCGGACTCCCCGACGCTCTCGCCGTCCGGCCTGTGCACCGTCACACCCCACGTGGTCGCTCCGTAGTCGTCCTGCACCCTTCCGGATACGTACGGACACGGGCCGCCGTGTGCTCACCACGTGGGCCGGGCCGTCACCCCACCGTCCACCACCAGGTCGTGCCCGGTCACCCAGGAGGCGAGCCGTGAGGCCAGGAACACACACGCGTCCCCGACGTCCTCCGGCCGCCCGAGCCGCCCGAGCGGGGCCGCCGCCCGCCAGCGCCGCACCCCCTCCGGCCAGGCCTCCTCCAGCCTGTCGCGATGGATCAGTCCGGGCGAGACGGTGTTGACGCGGATGCCCCACGCGCCGTACTCCAGGGCCGCCGCCCGGGCGTGCATCACGACGGCCGCCTTGGAGGCGCTGTAGTGCGCGTGCAGGGCCGCGGGCTGCCGTCCCTCGATGGAGGCGATGTGCGTCACGCTGCCGCCGCGCCCGCGCATGACCTCGGCGGCGGCCTGCGTACAGGCGAAGACGCTGGAGAGGTTGGTGTCGACGACCGCCCGCCACTCGCCCGCCGTCATCCCGGGCAGCTCTTGGGTCGGCTGCACACCCGCGTTGTTGACCAGCGCGTCGAGGCCGCCGCCGCCCCACTCCGCGGCCTCCCCCACGACCCGCCGGCAGGCGTCCTCGTCGGTGAGGTCGCCGCGCAGGACGACGGCCCGGCCGCCCGACTCCTCGATCCGCGCGGCCGCCTCCCGCGCCGGTCCGGCCGCCGCCGTACGGCAGTGCAGTGCGACCGCCGCGCCCTCCTCGGCGAACCTGAGCGCGATGCCGCGTCCGATGCCGCCGCCCGCGCCCGTGACGAGGGCGACCTGTCCGTCGAGAAGTCTCATGGCCGCGACAGTTGCAGAATGTGGGCGGCCCGGTCCGGATACCGCGCGGTGAGCTCGGCCGCGTCCCCGTGCTCGTAGCCCTCGAAGGTGAATCCGGGCGCCATGGTGCAGCCGAAGAACGTCCACGCCCCGCCGCCGGTGACCCGTCCGCCCATCCAGGTCCCGGCGGGGACGGTGAGCTGCGGGTGCTGGCCGCCGAGGACGTCCGGGCCGAGCACGGCCGTGGTGGAGGTGCCGTCCGGAGCGAGGAGCAGGAGTTCGAGCGGGTCGCCCAGGTAGTGGTGCCAGATCTCGTCGGTGGGCAGACGGTGCAGGGCGGAGAAGTCGCCGGCCGTCAGCAGGGCGACGATCGCCGTCCCCTCGGGCCGTCCGTCGGGCCGCCCGGGGCCCGCCCACGTCCGGCGGTACAGACCGCCCTCGCGCGGGATGGGCTCCAGGCCGTAGTGGGCGACGAGGTCTTCCGGGGTCACCCGGGGAAGGCTACCTTCCGCCGCAGGAACGCCAGTTGCGCCTTCTTCTCGGGCAGCTGCACGTCCGGGAGGTCGACCTCGGGGAGCACCACCGCCGGACCGGCCTCGAAGCCCTGCCGGAGGAAACGGGCGATGGCCTTCTCGTTGCGCACGTCCGGGTCGACGACCACGCGCCGCCGGTCCAGCACCTGCAGGACGTAGGAGGCGACGGCGGTCAGCAGCGCGGACGACCAGCCGGGACGCGGACCGTCGGCCCCCGCGGGCGCGATCAGCAGATGGACGCCGATGTCGCCCTCGCGCACCTCGTAGCACTCGCCGACGCGGTCGGCCGCCGGCTCGTAGGTCTGCAGCAGCGCGGCCGGTGTGCCGTCCTTGACGACCAGGTGGGCGTGGTGGGTGTCGAGGGTTTCCAGGTGCGCGTAGACCTCCTCGACCTGTGCGGGGGTCAGGCCGCGCATGCCCCAGAATTCGGCCCGTTCCTCGCTCACCCAGGTGTGCACCACGGGAGCGTCGGCGCGGGCGTCCAGGGGCAGGACGCGGACGGTGCCGAAGCCGTCGACGCGCTGTTCGTGGACGGCGGTGCGGTCGGCGTAGGGGTCAGACATCGCTCTCCTTGCGCAGCCGGTCGAAGTCGGTGACGACCGGGACGAGATCCCCCTTGAGCCACAAGGGGAGTTGATCACGGTGGTGGGGCGAGCCGGGCACCCCGGACGCCCCGAGCGGCACCACCCAGCGGCTGTCCTCGCGCCGGGCCAGGTCCCACACATAGCGGGCGGCCGGACCACGCGCGGCCAGGTCGGTCAGACCGGGCACGGCGGAAGTGCACAGCACGCAGTCGTGGTCGCCGGACAGGCCCGGTTCCTCGTACGAGGTGGTGGTCAGCGCCCGCCAGGGGGCGAGGCGGTGGGTGTCGCCCCAGGTCCCGGCGGGCGGCTCGGCGACCACCTCCTCCAGTGCCGCCCGCACCGCCTGCGGCCGGTCGACGCCGTACAACTCCTCGGCCCGCAGCAGGTGGTGGAGTGCGAAGGCGATACGGGGGAGCAGGCCGAGCCAGGGGAGGAAGACCTCCGGGTAGGCGGGCGGGACGGCCAGTGCGGTGAAGGCGGGGTGTGCGGCGAGCTGCCGTACGACCGCGCCGCGCACCGCCGCGTAGCAGGCGGCGCCGGTGCTGCCGGCGTCCATGCGGCGGTCCCAGCCGAGCAGACGCTCGCGCAGGGCCGCGGCCTCGGGGGACAGGTCGTCCAGGGCGGCGACGAGGTCCAGCAGGGGTCCGGCGGAGGCGAGATGGGTGTCCATGTGGATGCCGGGCATGTCGCCGGGCGACCACTGGTCCTTCCCGGCCAGCAGAGCGGCGATCCGGTCCGCGCGGTGGGGCGCGGCGAACTCGACGCCGAGCGGGGACGCGAGGCCGCGCTGGTTGGCCATCACGGCGACACCGCCCCGCACCTCGGCCCTCGGCGTCCGCTGCCTGCCCCGCCACTCGTGCCCCGGCTCCCAGGCGGGCACGAGCCGTATCCGATTGACCCGCGCCCTCTCGGGAACCCACCCGGCGACCCGGTGCAACAGCCCGCCCTCGGTGTCGGCAGCCACCACCACATTGACCGGCTCGACCCACAGCCCGAACGCCCGATCCACGTCGCCAACCCGCCGCGCCCGCAGAAGCGAAAGCAACGCACCGAAGCCGAGGTCACCGGTGACACGGGGCGGGTAGCGCAGGGCGAGCGCTAGGGGGACGACGGGGGCGGCGGTCTCCTCGGTCCGTTCCGCCCCGAAGGTCGCGTCCGTCCCAGGTGGCTCGTCCGCCCCGACCGGCGCGTGTGTCCCGAAGGGGGCGGCTGCCTTCTCGGCCTGTTCCGCCCCGAAGGTCGCGTCAGTCCCGGGTGGCCCGTCCGCCCCGGGGGCCGCGTCCGCCCCGGGGGCCGCGTCCGCCCCGGGGGCCGCGTCGGTCCCGGGGGCCGCGTCGGTCCCGGGGGCCGCGTCGGTCCCGGGGGCCGCGTCGGTCCCGACCGGCATGTCCGACCCGAGCGGCGTGCCCGACCCGGCCCGCGTGCCCGACCCGAGCGGCGCGTCCGCCCCAGGGGTCGCGTCCCTCCCGACCGGTGCGTCCACCCGGAGGGACGCGTCCGCCCCGGCCGCCACCCCCGTCACAACCGCCGCGTCCCTCTCCGGCACCCCGCCCTCCAGCCCCTCCGGTCCGCCCGCGATCACTGGTCCCCGTTCCGTTTCGATCACTTCGAGCTCGACCGGGTGTGGTTCGCCGGCCACCTCGACGTGCTCCACGTGCCGGTGGGCCCGTCGCCATGCCCCGTCGGGGTCGAGGGCCTCCACGCCCGCTCCGGTGCGTCGGAGTCGTTCGCGGTAGAGGTCCTGGTAGTCGGCCATGGCGTTGGTGATGGCCCAGGCGACCGTGCCGGTGTGGCCGAAGTGGGCGATGCCCGGGATGCCGGGGACGGCGAGGCCGACGACGTCGAACTCGGGGCAGGAGAGATGGATCTGCTGGTAGACGCCGGGGTCCTCGATGAAGCGGTGCGGGTCGCCGGCGATCAGGGCGTGGCCGGTGGTGGTCCGCTCCCCCGCGAGCAGCCAGCCGTTGCTGCCCGCGCTGCCGGGCCCGTCCGTGGCGAACAGCCCGACCGCCGACGGCCCGAGGTGCCGTAGCGCCTCCTCGCGCCAGAGCTTGGCCGGGAAGCCCGCGAAGAGGATGTGCGTGGCGAGCCAGACGGCCAGCGGGGTCCAGGGCTGCCAGCGGCCCGGGGCGAGACCGGCGCGCCCGAACTCCGGGGCGGTGGTGGCGGGCAGCTCCGCGTTGACGCCGTCCACGTACGCCCGGACCCAGTCCGCCGTCTCCGGGTCGCCCTCGACCAGCGCCGCCCAGCAGCGGCGGGCGGTGTCGTCCAGGCGGGCGCGGCGGGCGAACAGGTCCCAGGGCAGGGCGTCCGCGCCGAGGAAGGACGCCGAGGTGCCCTGCGCCCGGTGCCGCTCAACCTCCAGCTGCCAGGCCCGGTCGCGGGCGGTGACGACGCCTTGGGCGCGGGCCAGTTCACGGACGCTGCCGGCGCGCAGGTGCGGGATGCCCCAGGCATCTCTGTGGATCGCGGACGTCACCCTGTAGCCCCTCTGCTTTTTAGGTTAGGCTCACCTAACTAATCGGTGGGGGAATCGTACGCGAAAGGTGCAGACACCATGGCGCAGGGGCACGGCTGGGAGGGCGCGGTGCTCAAGCTGCTGCGCGCCAAGGACTTCGTGTTCACCGTGACCGGCACCGAGACGGTCACCCCGGACTACCGCCGGGTGCACTTCACCGACGGCGGCCTCCTGGCGGCCGGCGGCGTCCACCCCACGATGTGGGTCCGGCTGTGGTTCACGGCCGGCGGCAAGCCGCACCAGCGGGCGTACACCCTGGTCGACCCCGACCCCGCGGCCGGTGCCTTCAGCCTGGAGTTCGCGCTGCACGAAGGACCCGCGAGCGACTGGGCCCGCTCGGTCCGGCCCGGCGCCACCATCGAGGCGACCGTGCACGGCACCGGCTTCGAGCGGCCCGACCCGTCCCCCTCCCATGTCTTCGCGATCGGCGACCCGGCCTCGCTGCCCGCCATCAACTCCCTGCTGGCCGCCCTGGACCCGGTACCGGCCACGATCTGGTTCGAGGGCGGCGAGGACGACCTGCCCTTCCGCGCCGACCCGGCACGGCACGAGCTGCGCAGGGTCCTGCGCCTCGACTCCGGCGCCCACCTCGTCGCCCAGGTGCAGGCGGAGCTGCCCGACCTGCTCAAGGGCAGCTCCGAGCCGTACGTCTGGATCGCCTGCGACACCGCGACCACCCGGTCCCTGTCCTCCTACGTCCGCAAGGAGCTCGGCGTGCCGCGGCAGCGGATGCACGCGCTGGGGTACTGGCGGGCGGGCTGAGCGCACAGGCGGCATCATCGGGAGCATGGACCTCACCCTTCACCTCGCCCAGGACGCAGGGGCCGACGAGCTCCTCGGACGCTCCCCGCTCGCCGCGCTGACCGGGATGCTGCTGGACCAACAGGTCCCGATGGAGTGGGCGTTCAAGGGACCCCGCACGATCGCGGACCGGCTCGGCGCCGACGACCTGGACGCGCACGACATCGCCGCGATGGACCCGGAGGCCTTCTCCGCGCTGCTGTCCGAGAAGCCGGCCGTGCACCGCTACCCGGGCTCCATGGCCAAGCGCATCCAGCAGCTGTGCCAGTACCTCGTCGAGCACTACGACGGCAACGCCGAGCTGGTCTGGAAGGGCGTGGACGACGGGCGCGAGCTGCTCCAGCGGCTGCAGGCCCTGCCCGGCTTCGGCAAGCAGAAGGCGCAGATCTTCCTGGCACTGCTGGGCAAGCAGCTGGGCGTCCGGCCCGAGGGCTGGCGCGAGGCGGCCGGTTCCTACGGCGACGCCGGTTCCTACCGCTCCGTCGCCGACATCACCGGGCCGGAGTCGCTGACCAAGGTCCGGGCGTTCAAGCAGGAGATGAAGGCGGCCGCCAAAGCCGCGAAGGCCGCGAAGACCACCAAGCCCGCGAAGACCACGAAGACCGCCGGGAAGTAGGCCTCGGCCGAACGGGCGTATCTCGCGTCCGACGTGCTGAACACCGGGTGTGTCGCGGGCAGATGACCTGCCGTGAGCACCGCACGAGCCCTTCCGCGCAGCCGCGCCTGGCTGCGGGCGCTCGTGCTGCTGTGCGCCCTGCTGGTGCCGGGCACCCACGCCCCGCTGCCCACGGCGCCCGCCGCCGCCCTGGAGATCGTCGAGTACGACGTCATGGACGCGGCCGTACGCCCGCCGGCCGGCGCCGTCCGCCGGACCGTCGCGCCCCTGCGCCGCGCACCGCTCGCCGTCCCGGCCCCGGGTGTCCCGGCCCACCGGCCCGCGGTCGCGCCGCCGCGGCCGCCGTACGCCCTGCCCGCCCTGCGCACCGTGGTCCTGCGCTGCTGACGGACCCCGCTCCCGGGACCTGTCAGCGACTACGCAAGGAACACCGCCATGCCCATCGACCCGTACGCGGTCCTGCGCGCCCTGCTGCGCGCCGACGCCGCACGCAGCACGCCCGAGCAGCGGGACGTGAAGAAGCCGCAGCCCCAGCAGCCCGCGAAGAAGCCGGGCCGCTGAACCGTCCCGGCGGGGGCGGGCCTACCGCCTCCGCCGGGCCGTCCCGAACAGCGAGCGGGTGATCTCCCGGCCGATCTGTGTGCCGACCGAGCGCGCGAGGGACTTGAACATGCCGCTGCCGACGACCTGCTGGACGACCGAGTGCTCCTCCTCGGCCTTCTTCTTCGGCGCGCGCTGCGGCTCGGCCTTCGCGGGCGCCGTCATCTCGTCGGGCCCCTTGGCCCCGCGCTCGGCGGCCGTCAGCTTCTCGTACGCCGATTCCCTGTCCACAGCCTGTGCGTAACGCTCGTGCAGCGGCGAGGCCCCGACCGCCCGGTCCAGTTCGGCGGCGTCGACCGGCCCCATCAGGGAGGTGGGAGCGCGCAGCCGGGTCGCCGCGACCGGGGTCGGGGCCCCCTTCTCGCTCAGCACCGTCACCACGGCCTCCCCCGTCCCCAGGCCGGTGAGCAGTTCCTCCAGGTCGTAGGGGGAGTTCGGGAAGGTCTTCACCGTCGCCTTCAGCGCCTTCTGGTCGTCGGGCGTGAAGGCCCGCAGCGCGTGCTGGACGCGGTTGCCGAGCTGGGCGAGGACGTCGGACGGTACGTCCTTCGGGGTCTGCGTGACGAAGAAGACGACGACCCCTTTCGAGCGAATCAGCCGCACGGTCTGCGTGATCGAGTCCAGGAAGGCCTTCGAGGCGTCGTTGAACAACAGATGCGCCTCGTCGAAGAAGAACACCAGCTTCGGCTTGTCGGCGTCGCCCACCTCGGGAAGGTCGTGGAAGAGGTCGGCGAGCAGCCACATCAGGAAGGTCGAGAAGAGCTGCGGCTTGTCCTGCACGGCGGGCAGTTCGAGCACGGACACCGTGCCCCGCCCGCCCTCGGCCGTGCGCAGCAGCTCGCCGGTGTCGAACTCCGGCTCCCCGAAGAAGTCGGCCATGCCCTGCCCCTCGAAGGCGGTCAGGGAGCGCAGGATCACCCCGGCCGTGGCCGTGGAGAGCCCGCCGATGTTCTTCAGCTCCGCCTTGCCCTCGTCCGAGGTCAGGAAGGCGACGACCGCCCGCAGGTCCTTGAGGTCGACCAGCTCCAGGCCCTTGGTGTCGGCGTAGTGGAAGATCAGGCCGAGGGACTGCTCCTGCGTCTGGTTCAGCCCGAGCACCTTGGACAGCAGGACCGGTCCGAAGCTGGTGATCGTGGCCCGTACGGGAATGCCGTGGCCGAGGCCGCCGAGCGCGTAGAACTGGGCCGGGAAACCGGCCGGCGCCCACTCCTGGTGGACCTCCGCGGCCCGCCCCCGCACCTTGTCGTTCGGCTGCCCGGGCGCCGAGACCCCGGACAGGTCGCCCTTGATGTCCGCCAGGAAAACCGGCACACCCTGCGCCGAGAGCTGCTCGGCGACGAGCTGGAGCGTCTTGGTCTTCCCGGTGCCGGTGGCGCCCGCGACCAGGCCGTGCCGGTTGAGCACGGAGAGCGGGATGCGGATCTGCGCGTCCGGCAGACACCGGCCGTCCCACAGCAGGGCCCCCAGGTCGAGCGCGGGCCCGGTGAAGGCGTACCCGGAGGCGATCTCCAGGGCCTCCCGGGGGAGCGCGGGCGCACTTCCGGGTGCCTCGGGAGCAGTGGCCGGCCGCATGGTCTCGCTGTCACTCATATCGAGCCCCTATTCCCGTTTGCCCGTTTTCGTAACATCTTTTCCAGCGTCGCACTCCGTCTCCATGGCTGCGCCCGGAAGGTCTTGACCGGTAGGCTTTCCGTGTGATCTTCAAGCGCATCGGAAACGGCCGGCCGTATCCCGACCACGGCCGGGAAAGCACCCGGCAGTGGGCGGATGTCGCGCCGCGCCCGGTCCGCCTCGATCAGCTCGTCACCACCAAGGGACAGCTCGATCTCGAAACCCTCCTGGCCGAGGACTCGACCTTCTACGGCGACCTGTTCGCACACGTCGTCAAGTGGCAGGGCGATCTGTACCTGGAGGACGGTCTGCACCGCGCGGTGCGGGCGGCGCTGCAGCAGCGCCAGGTCCTGCACGCGCGCGTGCTCGAGCTGGACTGACGCGCGCCCGAGCGGCATCCGTCGGTAAAAGCTTGGCCCTTTCGGGTCCACCTGCGCGGCGAGCAATGATCATCTAGTAGGCATTGCCGCTCGGGCGCACTACGCTGCGCTCATGAGCATGCTGACTCCCCCGGGCATGGGCGGGAAGTACCGGATCACGGGGGACAAATACCCACGAATGCGCCGGCGCAGGAAGCGCGGCAAGGTGGTGGCCGCGGTGGTGGCCTCCGTGGTCGCGCTGGGTCTGGTCGCCTGGGGCACTTTGCAGCTCATCGACGTCTTCACCGGCGGCGGCAAGAAGGCGGAAGCGGCCGGTTCCAACGCGGACTGCTCGACCAAGGCGAGCCCGTCCCCGTCGGCCGGCACCAAGGGCGCCGCCGCCCCCAAGCCCGCCCAGATCACGGTCAACGTCTACAACGCCACCACGCGCAGCGGCCTGGCCAAGAGCACGGCGGACGAACTGAAGAAGCGCGGCTTCAAGATCGGCGAGATCGGCAACGCGTCCAAGGAGTTCGACAAGAAGACCAAGGGCACCGGCGTACTGCTCGGCCCCGCGTCCTCCCTGAACACGTCCCTGCCGGTCCTGGCCACCCAACTGCCCACCGCGGAACGCCGCACGGACGCCGCCCGCAAGGACGCCACCCTCGACCTGATCATCGGCAACAACTTCAAAACCCTGACGCCCAAGCCAACAGCGGACAAGGCCCTGGCAGCCCTGGCGAACCCAAAGCCGACGTCAACGTCGAAGAAGGCCTGCTGAAGCGCCCTGCTTTTGTCTTTTGGGGGCGCGGGGAACTGCGCGACAAGCCACAACGAACCGGCACCCGCGCACAAACCCGCACCCCTACGGCGAAAAGGCGCCCGCCCCCGCCGACCCCTACTCAGCCGCCCCGTAGAGCCGATCCCCCGCATCCCCAAGCCCGGGCACGATATACCCGTGCTCATTGAGCCGCTCATCAACAGCCGCGGTCACCACGGTCACCGGCGTCCCCGCCAACTCCCGCTCCATCAACTCCACCCCTTCAGGCGCAGCAAGCAACACCACGGCCGTCACATCATCGGCCCCCCGCTTGATCAGCTCCTGAATCGCCGCGACCAGAGTGCCGCCCGTGGCCAGCATCGGGTCGAGCACGTACACCTGCCGCCCGGACAGGTCCTCCGGCATACGCGAGGCGTACGTCGACGCCTGCAGCGTCTCCTCGTTGCGGATCATCCCCAGGAACCCCACCTCGGCGGTCGGCAGCAGCCGGACCATCCCGTCCAGCATGCCGAGCCCGGCCCGCAGGATCGGCACCACCAGGGGGCGCGGGTAGGAGAGCTTCACGCCGGTCGTGGGGGAGACCGGCGTCTGGATGTCGACCTGCTCGGTGCGCACGTCGCGCGTGGCCTCGTAGGCGAGCAGGGTGACCAGCTCGTCGGCGAGACGGCGGAAGGTCGCGGAGTCGGTGCGCTGGTCGCGCAGCGTGGTGAGCTTGTGAGCGACCAGAGGGTGGTCGACGACGTGGAGACGCATGCCCTAACAGTAACCGCGCCCCCGTGACCCCCGCGCCGGCGTCGGACCGCTCTGCAAAACCCTTGCGCTGGCATCAAACCGCTCATCAGAGGGAAAGTGGGAGGGACGGACCGGGGGGTGGTGTGCCCATGCCTGACCTGCCTGACAGCGAAGCCCGCAAGGACGCGCCGGCGGACGACATCGACGCCGAGCGGCGCCGCCGCAGGGCCCAGTTCCTGCGTGATCTCGCCGAGGCGCGCGAACTGCGCGACCGTGTCCAGCCGCGACGCGCCAAGACCGCCCGACTGCGCCACGCCATGCGCATGCGCACCTTCCGCTGGTGACCGCGGCGGCAACTCCCGTCCGTCTTCGGGCCCGTTGAGGGGCGACCCGGTGCGTGCGCACCAGGATCCCCGCGTACGATCCCGCTCGTGGTCGATCAAAACGGGCGGACACAGGGAGCCGAAGACGTCCCCTCAAGGCCTTGTTTCTGCCACGATTCCGAGTGGGTGGGGCTCGGAGCACAGCTCTCCCCGCCCAGAACCTCCGCCGGGGGGACCCCCAACCGGCACGCCTAGGACCAGTGGGAGAGTCACGGTGTACTTCGCCGCACTGCTCGCGCGCACCGAAGACGGGTGGGAAGCGAGCGACACAGAGCTCGACGATGTGGAGACCCTGTCGGATCTGGCCGACCTCGCCCGGGAAGCCTCGACAGAGGACGACACGGTACTCGTACTGATCGAGCAGGAAGACGGTTGGTTCGGCGTCGTCCGCGTCGACGGCGAGGACGACCCTCGTATCTATGTCTCGGACGCCGCAGCCGCCGCCCGCAGCAGTTACGGAGAGATCCTGCTCACCGACGAACTGCTCGGAAGGGAGCCCGGCGACGACGACTCCGACCTGGACTCCCTCGACCTCGACGGCACAGAGGACGGTGAGCCCACCACCGACGACGATGACGACAGCGGCACGGGGGCCGAGGCCGTGCCGCACAGCCCCGTCGGCGATGTCGAGATCCTGGAGGACCTCGGCGTCAGCGCCAAGGAACTGCGCACGCTCGACGAGGACGCCCTGAGCACGATCGCCGAGGCCCTCGGCGCCTCGGAGGTCCTGGAGACCGTCCGCTGACCACCGCACAGAGCGCGGCGGGCGGTCCGGACCCGGTGCGCGACCGCTGGCGGGCCGCGATGCGGCTCGCCCTGGACGAGGCCGAACGGGCCGGCGGGGACGTACCCGTCGGTGCCGTCGTGCTGTCTCCGGACGGATCGGCCGTGCTCGCGGCCGGGCACAACGAGCGCGAGGCGACCGGCGATCCGACGGCGCACGCCGAGATCCTCGCGATCCGCCGGGCCGCCGCCGGGCTCGGACAGTGGCGGCTGTCCGGCTGCACACTCGTCGTCACGCTGGAACCCTGCACGATGTGCGCGGGCGCGATCGTGCAGTCCCGTGTGGACCGCGTCGTCTACGGCGCCCGCGACGAGAAGGCCGGAGCGGCCGGCTCGCTGTGGGACGTCGTACGCGACCGACGGCTCAACCACCGCCCCGAGGTGATCGAGGGCGTACTCGCCGACGAGTGCGCCCGGCTTCTCACCGACTTCTTCCGTTCCCGCTGACGCCCCGACCGCCGAATACCGATTTCAAAGCACTGCCCGAGGTGCTGTAAGGTCTCCCTCGGTAGCGTGTCCGAGCGGCCGAAGGAGCTCGCCTCGAAAGCGAGTGTGGCGCAAGTCACCGAGGGTTCAAATCCCTCCGCTACCGCTCACCGAAGGGCCCCGTCGAGAGACGGGGCCCTTCGTGCGATCATGTGCGGTCGTTGGGACTCAGCGACTCGGGAGGCCGCGGTGGCGGTGAATGCGAAGAAGATCGCCATCTATGTGCTCGTGGTCTTCGCCCTGTATGTGATCATCACGGATCCGGCCAAGGCTGCGGACTACGTCCAGATAGCGTTCGAGGGCATCTCGGACGCCGCGAAGGCCATCGGCGACTTCTTCACCTGGCTGGCCAACGGGGCCCATTAGGGCCCGCGCTTCGGATCCCCGGCCCCGCCGTGAGCCCCGCACCGGAACCGGTGTGGGGCTTTTTGCGTCCTATGCCCCAAGTTGACGTCAACACGGCGTAATGAGGTGCTTGCACAGAGTGCACATCTCTTGTGATGCTATGACCACTTTTGACGGGTGAGTTGACCGATTGTGAGGCGGAGTTGACCGTGCCGGCCAGTACTGCGCCTCAAGCACCGCCCCAGGAAGCCGCACCGGAGCCGGTGGAAGCCGCTCCGCCGCGCAGCCGCGGTGCCGACACCCGGGCCCTCACACAGGTGCTCTTCGGCGAGCTCAAGACGCTGCGGCCGGGCAGCCCGGAGCACATCCGGGTACGCGCGGCGCTGATCGAGGCCAACCTCCCGCTGGTGCGCTACGCCGCCGCCCGCTTCCGCTCCCGCAACGAGCCGATGGAGGACGTGGTCCAGGTCGGCACGATCGGGCTCATCAACGCGATCGACCGCTTCGACCCGGACCGCGGCGTGCAGTTCCCGACCTTCGCGATGCCGACCGTCGTCGGCGAGATCAAGCGGTACTTCCGCGACAACGTCCGCACGGTCCACGTCCCGCGCCGGCTGCACGAGTTGTGGGTGCAGGTCAACAGCGCCACCGAGGACCTGACCACCGCCTTCGGACGCACCCCGACGACCGCCGAGATCGCCGAGCGGCTGCGCATCACCGAGGAGGAGGTCCTCTCCTGCATCGAGGCGGGCCGCTCGTACCACGCGACCTCCCTGGAGGCCGCCCAGGAGGGCGACGGGCTGCCGGGCCTGCTCGACCGGCTCGGCTACGAGGACCCGGCACTGGACGGCGTCGAACACCGCGACCTCGTCCGCCATCTCCTCGTACAACTGCCGGAGCGGGAACAGAGAATCCTTCTGCTGCGCTACTACAGCAACCTCACCCAGTCGCAAATCAGCGCGGAACTCGGCGTCTCGCAGATGCATGTCTCACGGCTACTCGCGCGTAGCTTCCAGCGGCTGCGATCCGCGAATCGGATCGAGGCATAAGAGGCGCACGGGCGCACACTCCGGAACACCGCAGTTCGCAAACAGGATCGACGAGTAACCGGCGCGAGCGAATCGCTCACCAGGGGCGTTCCCGACAGTTCTGCGCAGAAAAAGCGTCAGACCCCCTCTTTCCAGGGCCGATTAGCATCTCACGTGTCGACATGTCACTACAGCGCGTTGCCGACATGTGACATTCTTCCTCAGACGCGTTTGCCGGGGCCTCGGCTCCGGTATTCAGGTGAAGGCTGAACTCCTCGCGGAGGAACGTCGGCCGCGACCGTCCCGCGACCCAGAGGGGGTGGCATGTCCGCAGACCAGGGCAGCTCGAAGGTGCTCACGCTCGCGAAGAGCGAGTCCGCACCCGCAGACGCCGTGTTCGACGAGGCTCCGGTGCTGGAGGCCCCCGAGGCCCCGGCCCTTCCGAGCCCGGAGAACATCGACACCCGCACCCTGTCCCGCTCCCTTTTCCTGCGGCTCGCCGCACTCGACGAGCACAGCCCCGAGCGTGTGTACGTCCGGGACACCCTGATCGAACTCAACCTCCCCCTGGTGCGCTACGCCGCGGCAAGGTTCCGCTCGCGCAACGAACCGATGGAGGACATCGTCCAGGTCGGCACGATCGGCCTGATCAAGGCGATCGACCGCTTCGACTGCGAACGGGGCGTGGAGTTCCCGACGTTCGCGATGCCGACGGTCGTCGGGGAGATCAAGCGGTTCTTCCGCGACACCTCGTGGTCGGTGCGCGTGCCGCGCCGGCTGCAGGAGCTGCGCCTGGCCCTGACGAAGGCCAGCGACGAGCTCTCCCAGAAGCTCGACCGCTCCCCGACCGTCCCCGAACTCGCCGCCGTGCTCGGCGTCTCCGAGGAGGACGTGGTCGACGGCCTCGCGGTCGGCAACGCCTACACGGCCTCCTCGCTGGACTCCCCGGCCCCCGAGGACGACGGCGGCGAGGGCTCCCTCGCGGACCGCCTCGGCTACGAGGACACCGCCCTGGAGGGCGTCGAGTACCGCGAGTCGCTGAAGCCGCTGCTGGCCAAACTGCCGCCCCGTGAGCGGCAGATCATCATGCTCCGCTTCTTCGCCAACATGACGCAGTCGCAGATCGGCGAGGAGGTCGGCATCTCGCAGATGCACGTCTCCCGCCTGCTGACCCGCACGCTGGCGCAGCTGCGCGAGGGACTCATCTCGGACTGAGCGAGGCCCCGCCCGGGGGTTCCTATTTGACGGTGCGTCAGCCACCATGGCGCGATGCTGCGTGGGACTTCCGGGACCCCTCGGACGACAGGGACACATGGCCGTCGAGGCGCCGTTACGGTTGCGTCGGCGGCCGTCGTCTGCCTGGGCGCCGCACTGGCGGCGTGCGGGGGCGGCGGCACGGACGGCGGCTATGTCGCCACCGGGGCGGCCGGCGGCGCGCCCACGACCTCCGCCTCGGCGGCTCCGAGGGGCGGCGTGACACTCGTACCACTGGACGGCGACCCCGAACGCGGCGACTCCCCCTCGGGGGGCGGCAGTTCGGGCGACGCGGCGGGCGACCTGCCACCCGGGTCCGTACCCGCCGGGTCCGCACCCGCCGGGACCGTACCCGCGCCTCCCGCCGGGACCCCGTCCGCAGGTGACGACAGCGGCGCCAAGTCCGCCCGTACGACACCGGCTTCGCCGTCCACGACGGAAACTCCCGGGCGTACGGCCCCCGCAGGGCCCACCGGCCCCGCCGATCTGAGCTGGAGCGAGCCGGAGCGGAAGGCGACGGACAAGCGCTGGTGCGAGGACGTGGCCCTGACGTTCACCAACTCCGGGGGCACCGCGGTGCGTTCCGGCACGGTCACCTTCGGCACGCATGTCATCGGCGCGCTCGGCATCGACTGGGCGACGGTGACGTCGGACGTGCGGCTTCCGGCGCCGATCGACGCCGGGGCGCACAGGAAGAAAACCTGGACGGTGTGTGTCGACGCCTGGCGCGTGCCGCTCGGCATGCACATCGAGACGAAGGACGTCACCGTCCGGTGGAAGTGAGCCGCCCGACGGAAGTGCACCGCCGGCGGCAGTGACGTCGAGTGCCCGCTACTTCATCGCGAGCCAGGCGACGGCCGCCACGACCGCCACCACGACGACGATGCCGACGATCAGACCGATCCGCGGACCGGCCGGAGCGGCGGGCTGCTGCCGGGTCTGCCGGCCCTGCGGGCCCTCGTCGACGAACGCGCGGAACATCTGGGTGCTGCCTGCGGGGTCGTGGTTGCCCTGGGGGCCCTGGGGGTTAGCCATGGCAGCAGACCCTAGCGAATCGGCGGGTGTGGCCCAAGTAGGGGGCCTCTCACCTGGGCAACCGTCCCCACCTGCGTATTTACGTTCGCAATACTTGCCTTTGCCAAGTTTTTGAGTGGCATCCCACGGTTTTGTTTGCCTGCAGCAACCAACAACTCTTATGGTTGCCCTAAGCAACGAATGCGGGAGGTGGGATGGCCGAGCAGGCGCAGTACGAGGAGCTGATCCAGCAGTTCGGCGCCTTCAGCGCCGTGAAGCGGGAACTCGCCCGGATCCTGCCGGCCGACTGCCCGAGCGGCAGCGCGGCCGTACTGACCCTCCTGGGCCGCTACGGCGACATGCGCATGAGCAAGCTCGCAGAGCTGCTCGCCGTGGACATGTCGGTCACCAGCCGCCATGTCGCGCACCTCGCCGACCGCGGCTGGATCGACCGCTCCCCCGACCCGGCGGACAAACGGTCCCGGATCGTGCACCTCACAGCCGCGGGCATCGCCCGCCTGGAGGAGCTGTCCGAGCGGACCACGCAGCTGCTCGCGGAGCGGCTCGCCGACTGGAGCGACGAGGAGGTCGCCCAGCTCACCCGGCTCATGACCCGGCTGCGGGCCAGCTTCGACGACTGCCGCCCCGTGCCGCCGCGGCTGCCGCCGCCCGGAGCCGCACTCGAGACGACCACCCGTACACCCGCAAGCACTTGAAGATAAGGAAGCCCATGGCAACGACCACACCAGCCGGTGTGCGGGCTCATGCCAAGCACGGGGGAGGCTCCTCCGAGCACGCCCAAATGACGCACCGGCAGATCATGGAGGCGCTCTCCGGGCTGATGCTCGGAATGTTCGTGGCGATCCTGTCGTCCACGATCGTCACCAACGCCCTGCCGCACATCATCAGCGACCTCGGCGGCGGTCAGTCGGCCTACACCTGGGTCGTCACCGCCTCCCTGCTGGCGATGACCGCGACCACGCCCCTGTGGGGCAAGCTCGCGGACCTCTTCAGCAAGAAGGCGCTCGTCCAGATAGCCCTGATCGTCTATGTGCTGGGCTCGATGGCCGCCGGTCTGTCGCAGAACCCCGGCATGCTGATCGCCTGCCGTGTCTTCCAGGGCATCGGCGTCGGCGGTCTGTCCGCCCTCGCGCAGATCGTGATGGCCGCGATGATCTCCCCGCGCGAGCGGGGGCGCTACTCCGGCTACCTCGGCGCGACCTTCGCCGTCGCCACCGTCGGCGGCCCGCTGCTCGGCGGCGTCATCACGGACACCTCGTGGCTGGGCTGGCGCTGGTGCTTCTACGTCGGTGTCCCCTTCGCCGTCATCGCCCTGATCGTGCTGCAGAAGACGCTGCACCTGCCGGTCGTCAAGCGGGACGTCAAGGTCGACTGGGGCGGCGCCACCTTCGTCGCCGCGGCCGTCTCGCTGCTGCTGGTGTGGGTCACCTTCGCCGGTGACAAGTACGACTGGGTGTCCTGGCAGACGTACACCATGGTCGGCGGCTCGATCGTGCTCGGCCTGCTCTTCGTCCTGATCGAGTCCAAGGCCAGCGAGCCGATCATCCCGCTGCGCCTGTTCCGCAACCGCACCATCACGCTCGCGTCGCTGGCCTCGCTGTTCGTCGGTGTCGCGATGTTCACCGGCACGGTCTTCTTCAGCCAGTACTTCCAGCTGGCCCGCGACAAGTCGCCGACGATGTCCGGTGTCATGACGATCCCGATGATCGGCGGTCTGTTCGTCTCCTCCACGGTCTCGGGACAGTTCATCACCCGTACCGGGCGCTGGAAGGCGTGGCTGGTCAGCGGTGGTGTGCTGGTCTCGGCCGGCCTGGGTCTGCTCGGCACCATCCGGTACGACACGGACTACTGGAAGATGGCCATCTTCATGGCCCTCATGGGCCTGGGCGTCGGCATGATGATGCAGAACCTGGTGCTGTGCACGCAGAACCAGGTCGACCCCGGCGACCTCGGCTCCGCCAGCTCCACGGTCACCTTCTTCCGTTCCCTCGGTGGTGCCGTCGGCGTCTCGGCGCTCGGCGCGGTGATGTCCCACCGGATCACGCACTACGTCCAGGAGGGCGCCGCCGCCCTCGACCCGAAGTACCGGGCCGCACTGGCCGGTTCGAGCAACTCCAGCGACAGCATCCCGGACCTCAGCAAGCTGCCGGCACCGCTGCGCACGCTCCTGGAGAGCTCCTACGGCCACGGCATCGCCGATGTCTTCCTGATCGCCGGCGGTCTCGCGGCCCTCGCGTTCCTGATCAGCCTGTTCATCAAGGAGGTTCCGTTGCGGACGAAGGGCGGACTGGCGCAGGCCGCTGCCGCGGAGGAGACCCCGGACACCGACGCCGAGGCCGCACCGGCCGCCGCCGAGGCGGCTGCCGAGGCCGCTGCCCCGGTCGCCGAGTCCGTGCCGAGCTGGGCCGTCTCGGAGACGGCCGCCGCCGCCGACGGCACCCAGCGGCTGGCCGCCGTGGTGACCATCGCACGGCCCGAGGAGTCCGCCTCCTCCGGCGGCACCCCGGTGCGCGGCTTCGTGCGCGGCAACGAGAGCGCGCCCGTGCCGCAGGCCGCGGTCACGCTGATCTCGCTCGCGGGACGGCAGCTGGGCCGGTCGGTCGCGCAGGCCGACGGCTCCTACACGCTCCAGGCGCCGGGCACCGGCTCGTACGTCCTGATCGCCTCCGCCGACGGCTTCCAGCCGCAGGCGTCCACCGTGGTGGTGAACGGCGAGCCGGTCTCGTACGACATCCTGCTCAGCGGCACCAGCGGGCTGACCGGTGTGGTGCGGGCCGCCGCGACCTCGCTGCCCGTCAAGGACGCGATGGTCATCGTGACCGACGTGCGCGGCGATCTGCTGGCCACGCAGGCCACCGGTGAGCAGGGCGAGTTCTCCTTCGCGGAGCTGGTGCCGGGCGCGGTGACCGTCGCGGTCAACGCCGCCGGGTTCCGGCCGCGGGCGCTGCCCGTCGAGGTGGGCGGCACCGGCGTCACCCGGATCGAGGTCGACCTCGACTCGGGCGCGCAGCTCCAGGGCGTCGTGCGGGCGCCGCACGGTCCGCTGGCCGACGCACGGGTGACCCTCGTGGACGGTGCGGGCAACGTGGTCGGCACCGCCACCACGGGCACGGACGGCGCGTACGCCTTCACCGACCTCGACAGCGGCGAGTACACCGTCATCGCGACGGGCTACGCACCGGTGGCGACGGCGCTCACGGTCAGCGGCCGGGGCGTGGACGACCACGACATCGAACTGGCCCACCCGGCCGAGTAGTCCGAGCAGTACGACCTCCGGCCCGTGGCAGGTGTGCACCGCGCGGCGGTACACCTGCCACGGGCCGGACTCTTCACGACCAGTAGCACTTGCAGGGAGAAAACGGGATGGGACTGACCGCGAAGATCCGTACGCGGGACGGATGGGCCGTGTCGCACGCGGTCGTCACGGTGACCGACATGACCGGCACACAGGTGCTGCGCGCGGAGGCGGACGCCGAGGGGGCCGTACGGGACGCCACCGCGCTCGCCCCGGGGGCGTACACCGTCATCGTCACGGCGCTCGGGTACGCGCCCGTCGCCTCCAGCGCGCTCGTCACCGCGAGCGGACGCGCCGAGCTCGGGGCGGTGACGCTGGCCCGGCAGGGCGGCACCGAGCTGCCGCCGCCCGGGCCGTGGACCATCGACCCGGCGCACTCCTCGGTGGGTGCGGTCGCCCAGCACCTGGGCATCTCCAGCGTGCACGGCCGCTTCACGGACTTCGCCGGGCGCATCGAGATCGCCCCGGACGAGGTGGAGAAGTCCCGTGTGGAAGCGGTCATCCGGGCCACGTCCATCGACACGGGCAACGGCATGCGGGACGGCCATCTGCGCTCGCCGGACTTCCTGGACGTCGAGAAGTACCCCGAGATCACCTACCGGTCCACGGGTCTGACGGCGACCGGCTCCGACCGCTGGACGGTGCACGGCGAGCTGACGCTGCACGGGGTCGTGCGTCCGGTGGACCTGGACCTGTCCTACCTCGGCACGGGCCCGGACCCGTGGGGCGGCACGCGCGCCGCCTTCCGCGCGACGACCGAACTGCACCGCGAGGACTTCGCGATGAACTACAACCAGGTCGTCCAGGCGGGCATCGCCGCCATCGGCACCACGCTGAAGGTGGAGCTGGACATCCAGGCGGTGCAGGGGGAGTCGCTGCCGGAGGCGTAGGCCCGGGCGTCTGGGTAGGCCTGGCAGGAACAGGCTGAGCCGGAGCCGGGCGCCTACGCTGACGGCATGGCACCCAATATCGCTACGAACACCGCCGTCTCCCGCGACGAACTGCTGGACTTCGTACGGCCCCGGCACCGCGCCATCCTGCTGACCCGCCGGACCGACGGCAGCCCGCAGGCCTCGCCGCTGACCTGCGGGGTCGACGACTCGGGGCGGATCGTCGTCTCGACCTACCCCGAGCGCGCCAAGACCCGCAACGCCAAGCGGGACGAGCGGGTCAGCCTCGTCGTGCTCAGCGACGAGTGGAACGGCCCGTGGGTCCAGATCGACGGCACCGCCGAGGTCATCGACTCCCCGGACTCCGTGGAACCCCTGGTCGAGTACTTCCGCAACATCTCCGGCGAACACCCGGACTGGGACGAGTACCGCGAGGCGATGGTGAAGCAGGGCAAGTCGATCATCCGGGTCACGCCCGTCAGGTGGGGGCCGGTGGCCACCGGCGGCTTTCCCGCGCGACTGGTCGCCGAGTAGGCGGCGGGGGCCGGACGGGTCAGCTTCGGGCGACCATAGCCTCGATGCCCGCCACCAGCAGGTCGAGGGCGAAGGTGAAGTCCCGTTCCCGCATCTCCTGCACCGTGTCGCCGCCCCGGGCCGCCATGATGTCCGCGTTCTCGTGGATGATCGCGGCGGCCTCGGGGGCCTGCGTCACCGCGCTCATGGCGTGCTGGAAGTACTCGTCCTGGGTCATCCCGGCGGAGGCGGAGCGGGCGATGAAGTGGCCCTCGATCGTGCCGAAGCCGTAGACGAACTGGAAGACGGCCGACAGGGCGCCGGACAGGCCGTGCACGGGCAGGCCCGTCTTGCGGACGATGTGCTGGACGGCCTGGGAGAAGGCCAGCGAGTTCGGGCCGATGTTCAGGAAGGTGCCGGCCAGCGGGGACAGCCAGGGGTGGCGGACCAGCAGGGAGCGGTACTCCTTCGCCAGCGCGCGCAGCTGGTCGCGCCAGTCCTCGTCGGCCTCCGGGTCGGGCAGGTCCAGCTCGCCGAAGGTCGCGTCCAGGGCGAGTTCGAGGAGGTCGTCCTTGGTGTCGACGTACCAGTACACGGACATCGCCGTGACGTTCAGCTCGCCGGCCAGCCTGCGCATCGAGAACTTGGCCAGCCCCTCGGCGTCCAGGAGCCGGACGGTCACCTCGGTGATCCGGTCCCGGTCGAGCCCCGACGGCTGACCGCCGCGACCGCTCCGGCGGACCTTGCCCTCCAGCCACACACTGGTCCGCGCCGCACGCTCGGCTGCCCTCACCATTGGCGCACCTTCCTAGACGTCCGTTGACTGATCAAGATGCTAGGCGGCAGCCGGCCCCGGAGGGGGCGCGGGGAACCGCGGGATCGACCCCGTGCAACCCGTACCCGCCGGGCGGGCGACGCCACCGAACTCTCAGGCGACCAACACCCCCGAGTCTGCCCGCTCGGCGCGCCGCAGCAACGCCGCGGCCACCACCCCGCCCAGCAACACGGCCACGGCACCGACCAGCTGCCCCGTCTCCAGCCCCACGGCCAGCCCCGCGGACGGCACCCGCGAGGTCAGGACGGCCCCGAGCACCGCGACCCCCAGGCCGTTGCCGAACTCCGCCAGCGTCCCGTTGATGCCGGCCCCGACCCCCGCCTTCTCCGGCGGGATCGCGCTCATGATGGCGTACGCCATCGCCGGGTTGGCGATCGCGCAGCCGCCGCCGATCAGCAGCAGACCCAGCAGGGTTCCGGCATAGCCGCCCGTGTCCAGCATCGCGATGGACACCAGCCCCGCCGACATCAGCACCATGCCCAGCGCGATCGACACGGGCGTGCCGAGCGCGGGTCGACCATCGGCACCCGTGAACCTGCGGTCCCGGAAGAAGTGCAGGTCGAGCATCGGATACGGGACACGGCTCTCCCAGTACGCGAACGCCCCCAGGACCACGACCGCGACGGCCGCCGTCAACAGGACGCGCCCCGAGGTCCAGCCGTGCTCCGGACCGGAGATGATCGCGAACACCAGCGAGGCCATGCCGACGGTGGAGAGCAGGGCGCCGAGCAGGTCCGGGCGGTCGCCGCGGGGGTTCCTGGACGATCAGCTGACCGGTGCTGCCCGAGAGCCCGGCCACCAGCGAACCGACGCCGAACAGGGCCAGGCCCACGACCAGCAGCTTCTTGCGACCGTACCGGTCGGCGGCGCTGCCCGCGGCGTGCAGTCGCTGTACACCGCATAGCACTGGCTATACGGTGTACAGCGACTTTCTGTCGGCGCCCTTCTGTCAGCGGCTTTCCGTCAGCTGCTCGTCCTCTGCGTCAGGTCGTAGAAGGTGGCCGAACCGACCGTCACCTTCTTGAAGTTCTTCTCGACCCATGACGTGATCTGCGAGGACGTACCGCTGCTGCTGCCGCCGGTGCCCGACGCGATGAAGTAGTGGATCTTGCCGTCCGTGACGTACTGCTGGAACTGGGCGAGCGTCGGGGACGGGTCGGTGCCGTTGAAGCCGCCGATCGCCATCACCGGGTCGCCGGTGGAGAGCTGGTAACTCGCCGCGTTCTGGGCGCCGATGGCCGCGGCGGCCCAGGTGTACTTCGAGGAGTCGGTCTCCAGCAGCTTCTTGGCCTGGGAGCTGACGGTCGCGCCGTTCAGCAGGCCACCGGCTCCGCCACCGCCGCCGCGCATGCCCCCACCGGTTCGGCCGCCGAAACCGTTGCCGGGGAAGCCGTTGCCGTTCTGCTGACCCTGGCCCTGCTGGCCTTGCTGACCCTGCTGGCTGGGTTGGCCCTGCTGGTTCTGGCCGCCTTGCTGGTTCTGCTGGCCCTGCTGGTTCTGACCCGGCATCCCCCCGCCGAAGCCGCCGCGCATTCCGCCGGCGCCACCGCCGCCGGGTCGGCCGCCCATCATGCTCGCGCCGGCCGGGCCCGCGGTCACGATGGAGCCGGTGTGGCCCTGCCGTAGGGTGCTGATGGTGTACGCGGTCGGGCCGGCCAGCGCGGCCACCAGGCCCACCACCGCCGCCCCGAGGGCGAGTCGGCGGTTGATCCGGCCCGCGAAGATCAGGCCGAGCGCGGCGGCCAGACCGCCGACCAGGACCAGGTTCCTCAGCCAGGGCAGATAGTCCGGGGTGCGGTTGAGCAGGACGTAACCCCACGCGGCGCTCGCGACGACCGCGGCCGCGAGGGTGAGCGACGCCCAGGTCTCACGCCGCTTCTCCCACAGGAGCGCGGAGCCCATGCCGATCACGGCCGCCAGGTAGGGCGCGAGGGCCACCGTGTAGTACTGGTGGAAGATGCCCGCCATGTAGCTGAAGACGATCACGGTCATCAGCAGCGAGCCGCCCCAGACCAGGAACGAGGCACGCGTCACGGACGTCCGCTTGAGCCTCCGCGTCGCCACCAGACCGGCGGCGAACAGGATCAGCGCGGCGGGCAGCAGCCAGGAGATCTGGCTGCCGATCTCGGAGTTGAACATCCGGTCCCAGCCGGTCTCGCCCCACTGCCCGGTGCCGCCCGCGCCACCACCGCCGCCGACGCTGCCGGTCTCGTCGCCGCTCAGGCGGCCGAAGCCGTTGTAGCCGAAGGTCAGTTCAAGGAAGCTGTTGTTCTGCGAGCCGCCGATGTAGGGGCGCGAGGCCGCCGGCCACAGCTCGACGATCGCGACCCACCAGCCGCCGGAGGCGATCAACGCACCGGTGGCGAGCGCCAGTTGACCGAACCGCTTCCGCACCGGCACCGGCGCGCAGACCGCGTACACGATCGCGAGCGGCGGCAGGATCAGGAAGGCCTGGAGGGTCTTGGCGAGGAACGCGAAGCCGATCGCGACACCCGCCCACACCAGCCACTTCGTCCGGCCGTCCTCGACCGCGCGGACCACCAGGTAGCAGGCGAGCGCCATCAGCAGCGCCAGCATCGCGTCCGGGTTGTTGAACCGGAACATCAGCGCCGCGACCGGGGTGAGCGCGAGCACCGCGCCCGCGATCAGACCGGCCCCGGCGCTGAACCGGCGCCGTACGCCCGCGTACACGACGGCGACCGTCGCGACGCTCATCAGGACCTCGGGGACGAGGATCGCCCACGAGTTGAGGCCGAAGATCCGGACGGAGAGCTCCATCGGCCACAGTGAGGCCGGGGGCTTGTCGACGGTGATGGCGTTGCCCGCGTCCAACGAGCCGAAGAAGAACGCCTTCCAGGAGGTGCTGCCGGCCTGGACGGCCGCCGAGTAGAAGGAGTTGGCGTAGCCGGAGGCGCTCAGGTCGTACAGGTACAGCAGGAGCGTGACGGCGAGCAGGCCGAGGAAGGCCGGGCGCGCCCAGCGCGGGTCCTCGGGACGGCCGCGCCACAGCCTGCGTACGACGGGCTGTTTCGGCTCGCCCGCCTGCGGGGCCGCGGGGGCCGTCGTGGGAGGCGGGCCCCAGGAGGACGGTGCGGGGCCGGCGCCGTAGGTCGTCCGGTCGTAGTGGGTGGTCATCGCGGATCCCTCGGATCGGTGTCGGCCGGACGCACCGGCTGCAGATGCAGGGTGGCGTCCTCCCAGCTGCGGTCCGCGTGCGCGACCTCGCGCTGCGGCAGCGGGGGCTGATACGTCTGCTGCTCGTACGGCTGCTGTCCGTATGTCTGCTGCTGGTAGGGCTGCTGCTCGTACGGCTGCGGCTGGTACTGCGGGTACGGCCGGCCCTCGCCCCGGTCGGGGAAGACCCAGGCGCGGAAGAGCAGGAAGCGCAGCACCGTCGCCGCGAGGTTGGCGGCGACGAGGACGGCGAGTTCGGTGGAGTGCGCGGGGTCGGACGTCGCCGCGTTCAGGGCTGCGAGCGAACCGCTGGTCAGCGCGAGGCCGATACCGAAGACGACGAGCCCCTGCGCCTGGTGGCGGACGGCGCCGCCCCGGCCGCGGACCCCGAAGGTCAGGCGCCGGTTGGCGGCGGTGTTCGCGACGGCCGAGACCAGCAGGGCGAGCGCGTTGGCGATCTGCGAGCCGCTGAACTGCCGGAAGACGCTGTAGAGAAGCAGGTAGAAGAGGGTCGACAGACCGCCCACGACACAGAACCCGACGAGCTGGCGGGCCAGCCCCTTCGGTACGTCCTGGATGTCGCGGTCGCGCGGGTCGTCGCCGAACGGCCGGGTGATCCGGTCCAGCGGCAGCGAGCCGGTGGCCAGGGCCTTGCCCACGCGCCACACGCCCTTGAGGTCCTCGGTCGCCGTCTTCACGATGTGGACGGTGGAGTCCGGGTCGTCGACCCAGTCGACCGGCACCTCGTGGATGCGCAGGCCCGCACGCTCGGCGAGCACCAGCATCTCGGTGTCGAAGAACCAGCCGGCGTCCTCGACCATCGGCAGCAGCACCTGCGCGACATCACGCCGGATCGCCTTGAAACCGCACTGTGCGTCGGAGAAGCGGGCCTGCAGCGAGCCGCGCAGGATGAGGTTGTACGCCCGGCTGATGAACTCCCGCTTGGGACCGCGCACCACGCGCGAGGAGCGGGCGAGCCGGGAGCCGATCGCGAGGTCCGAGTGGCCCGAGATCAGCGGTGCCACCAGCGGCAGCAGGGCGTTGAGGTCGGTCGACAGGTCCACGTCCATGTAGGCGAGGATCGGCGCCTCGGAGGCGGACCACACCGTCCGCAGGGCGCGGCCGCGGCCCTTCTGCTCCAGACGGAAGCTGTATACCTCCGGTATCTCCGCCTCCAGCCGCACCGCCACCTGCGGGGTGGTGTCCGTCGAGGCGTTGTCGGCGATCGTGATGCGGAACGCGTACGGGAACGTGCGCCTGAGGTGCTCGTGCAGTCTGAGCACACACGGCTGGAGGTCCTTCTCCTCGTTGTAGACGGGGATCACTACATCCAGGACGGGCGTACCGGCGTCGCCGGCCGGGAGGTGCTCCCGCACCGGCAGGGTGCCGGGAGAAGAGTCGGTTCGCATGGAAACGACTGTGGTCAAGCCCCCTGTTGCACCCATGTGGTGGCACTGTGGTGCGCCTGTGAGTGCGATTGCCAGTTCGTTTCGGGGGCCGGGTGGGGCACCGCCGGGGAGAGCGCCGGCAGATACACCGTGAACACGGTGCGTCCGGGAACGCTGTCCACGGTGACGGCGCCGCCGTGCGCGGTCGCGACGGCCTGCACGATCGCAAGTCCGAGGCCGGTGGAGCCCGTTGAGCGCGAGCGCGCCGAGTCACCGCGCGCGAACCGCTCGAAGACATGCGGCAGCAGATCGGGCGGGATGCCCTGGCCGTTGTCTTCCACGTCGACACACATCCACGAACCCCGCCGCTGCACGCGCGCGGTGACCGTCGTACCGGGCGGGGTGTGCTTGCGGGCGTTGCCCAGCAGATTGACCAGCACCTGCTGCACACGGGCCGCGTCCGCGCTGACCAGCGCGGGTTCGTCGGGCAGGTCGAGGCGCCAGTTGTGGTCCATGCCGGCCGCGCGGGAGTCGCTGACCGTGTCGACGACCAGCGGGACCAGGTCGGTCTGCTCGAACTGCAGCGGGCGTCCGGCGTCCAGCCGGGCGAGCAGCAGCAGATCCTCCACGAGCAGCGTCATCCGGCCCGCCTCGGACTCGATACGGCCGAGAGCGTGCCGGGTGTCGGGGCCGACCTGCTCCCTGCCGCGTCTGGTCAGCTCCGCGTAGCCGCGGATGGAGGCGAGGGGTGTTCTGAGCTCATGGCTGGCGTCCGCCACGAACTGCCGTACCCGCATCTCGCTCTGCTGCCGTGCGTGCAGGGCGCCGTGGACATGGTCCAGCATCCGGTTGAGCGCGGCGCCGACCTGGCCGACCTCCGTGTGCGGGTCCGTCTCCGACTCGGGGACCCGCTCGCTGAGGTTCACCTCGCCGGTGTGCAGGGGCAGTTCGGAGACCCGCGTCGCGGTCGTGGCGACCCGCCGCAGCGGGCGGGTGGCCACGCCCACGAGGGCGTACCCGGCGATGACGGCTGCGCCGAGGCCGGCGGCGGTGACGCTGATCTCCACGAGGATCAGGGTGTTGATGGTGCTGTCGGTCTCCGCGGTGGGGAGGCCGACGTAGTAGCCGCTGCGGTACTGGACCTGGTACGTGCCCAGCCCCGGGAGGTCCACGGTGTGCGGACTGCCGTCCTGGGAGACCTGGTTGAGCGCCGTCATCTGCGCCTCGGTGAGGTCCTTGGCACTCATCTCGAAGGTGGACGAGGACTTCTTGCCGATCTTGCCGTCCGTGATGGAGCCGTTGACGACGGTGGCCGCGAGCGTGCCGGGAGGCTGCGGGCCGTGCTGGACGAATTCACTGAGATCGGTCGCCTTGTGGATCTGGTTCTGCTGGCCCTGTCCGAGCGCGCCGCCGCCCTTGCCGACACCGGGCGGCATGAAGTCGCCCGACACCCGCGCCGCCGCCTCGCGCAACTGGACGTTCAACTGGTCGTACAGATGCGAGCGCAGCGCCAGTGTCGTCACCGTGCCGATCACCGCGCAGACGACCGCGATCAGCACCACGGACGCGACGACGAGCCGCGCCCGCAGGGTGCGCGGCTGTCCCGCGCGTCGCTTCTGCGTACGCGGCCGTCGTCGTCCGCTCATGACACGGCGGGCTTGATCAGATAACCGGCGCCGCGCCGGGTGTGGATCATCGGCTCACGTCCGGCGTCGATCTTCCGTCGCAGATACGAGATGTAGAGCTCGACGACATTGGCCTGCCCGCCGAAGTCGTACGACCACACCCGGTCGAGTATCTGTGCCTTGCTGAGCACGCGCCGCGGATTGCGCATCAGGAAGCGCAGCAGCTCGAACTCGGTCGCCGTCAGATGAATCCCCTGCCCGGCTCGCGACACCTCGTGGCTGTCCTCGTCGAGGGTGAGGTCACCGACGACCAGCACGGACTCGGAGCGCCGGTCGGCCGCGCCGGAACGGCGGATGAGACCGCGCAGCCGTGCGACGACCTCCTCCAGGGAGAACGGCTTGGTGACGTAGTCGTCGCCGCCCGCCGTGAGACCCGCGATACGGTCCTCCACCGCGTCCTTGGCGGTGAGGAACAGCACGGGAATGTCCGGCAGCTCGCGGCGCAGCCGCCCGAGGACGGTCAGGCCGTCCATGTCGGGCAGCATCATGTCCAGGACGACGGCGTCCGGCCGGAACTCGCGCGCGGCCTGGATGGCTCCCGTGCCGTCCCCCGCGCTGCGGATCTGCCATCCCTCGTAGCGCAGGGCCATGGACAGAAGTTCGGTGATCGACATCTCGTCGTCCACCACAAGCACTCGGACGGGGCTCCCGTCCGGCCTCAGCAGTTCGGTGCGCCCCTGGGGCGAGGTCGTGGTCATGCTGGACACACTGTCGGAATCCTCTGAGAAGGCCCTTTCGGCAACCTGTGAATAGCCTGAGAAACGCACAGGGACCTCTCAGGGAACCCCTCGGAGGGATGGGAAGTCACTGGGAGGCTGGTGGGAGGCCGGTGCCGGTGGAGGCCGGTGCCGGTGGAGGCCGGTGCCGGTGGGAGGCCGGTCCCGGTGGAGGTCGGTCCCGGTGGGAGGCCGGTCCCGGTGGGCAGCCGATCCCGGTGGAGGTCGGTCCCGGTGGAGGTCGGTCCCGGTGGAGGTCGGTCCCGGTGGGCAGCCGATCCCGGTGGAGGTCGGTCCCGGTGGGAGGCCGGTCCCGGTGGGCGGCCGGTGCCAGTGGAAGATCCCGGTGGAGGCCGATCCCGGTGGGAGGCCGGTGCCCGTGGGCGGCCGGTGCCGGTGGGAGGGTCTGGGTCGTCGTGCGGGCTCACAGCCCGAACAGCCGCGCCCCGTTGTCGTGGCAGACGGCGCGCAACCACTCCTGTCCGAGCCCCAGTCCCTCCAGGGCGTGCAGCTGATGGACGTACGGATAGGGGATGTTGGGGAAGTCGCTGCCCAGCAGGATGCGGTCGCCGAGGTCGGTCAGCCGCGGCAGCGCCCGCCGCGGGAACGGCGCGAACCGCTCGCTGAAGTCGGTGAACGCCATCGTCGTGTCCAGCCGCACCTCTTTGTAGCGCTCGGCCAGGTCGAGGAAGTCCTCGTACTCCGGCATCCCCATGTGCGCGATCACCAGCCGCAGCCGGGGGTGGCGGGCCAGGACGCGGGCGATCGGCTCGGGTCCGGTGTGCTTGCCGGGAGCGGGTCCGCTGCCGCAGTGGACGACGACCGGGATGCCGGCCTCGGCGAGCAACCCCCAGGCGGGGTCGAGCAGTTCGCTCGCCGGGTCGTACGCACCCACCTGCACATGGGCCTTGAAGACCCGGGCGCCCGCCTCGACCGCGTCCCGGACATAGGCCTCGACCCCGGGCTCCGGAAACAGGGTGGAAGTGTGCAGACAGCCAGGCGTACGGCCCGCGAAGTCGACCGCCCAGCCGTTCAGCCACTGCGCCATGCCGGGTTTGTGCGGGTAGAGCATGGCGGTGAAGGCACGCACCCCGAACTCCCTGAGCCGCGCGACCCGTTCGGCCTCCTCCTCGCGATAGGTGATCGGCCACTCGACGCCACCGGTCAACGGCCCCAGCGCGTCGAAGTACCCCCACACCTTGCGCAGCACCCGCTCCGGCATGAAGTGCGTATGCACATCGACAAGCCCGGGCACCCCGAGCCGCCCCCAGAACTCCCGGACCTCAGCCGCCTCGGTCATACGCCCTCTCGCCCACGCACCCAGTGTCGAACCCGCCGCCGCGTGCCCTCACGGTCGGTTCAGAACAACCCGTCCTGCACGCTGATGCCCGCCGCCTCGCCGAACTCCCGCACAGGAAAGGTGCACCCATCCTCACCCACGCCCGGGACGATCTCCCACCCGGGCATCAGACGGGTGTCCAGTACGACGACCTCCCGCCCGGCCGCCAGATGCAGATCGGGCCCGGCGGCCGCCAGCAGCTCCCCGCGCACTCCGCCGCCGGCGACCAGCTCGCTCACCGCACCGCCCGCGCCCGGCAACCCGTCGAGCCCGAACACCCCGGCGTGGTCGACGACTTCACACGGCTTCCGTGCCAGCGACTCCGGCCACTGGGCCAGCCCCACCGCCCGCGCGTGCAGCGCCTCGATCTCGGCCGCGCGCTCCGCCTCGGACGCCGGGAGCCGGGATCGCACCGCCCGCTTCTGCGCGTACGGAATCCGGTCGGGCACCTGGAGCGCGGCGCGCAGCAGCTCTTCGGTGCGTCGGGCTGCCATCAGCGGTCCGAGGCCCAGCCAGCTGAAGCAGACGGCCCCCTGCTCCAGCAGCCGTGCCGAGCCCCGCTCCTCGGCCGTGATCCCCACCTTGACCATGCCGGGCCCGAACCAGGCCAGATATACGTGGTACGGCCGCGGGTCGTCCGCGATCGTGTCGGCGGCGACCGAGTGCGCCCGGTCCAGCCGCCCGCACTCCTCGCACCGCGCGCCCGTGCTCCGCCCCGGCACGACCGCCCGCCTCGGGCACGCATGTCCCCGCGCTCCCACACACGTCCGCACACCCCCGTCCGCGACCCCGAAGGCCACCCGCTTCCCCCGGGCCGGCACACTGCGCCGCCCGCCGTCCCACACCAGCTCAGGCCCGTCCACCGACCACCGCAGCCCCGAGCATCTCCATGCCTGTGCCATCGCTGACGACAGTAGAGGACGGCACTGACAACGGGTCCGTGATCACTGGCCGGGGTCGGCGGCTGCGGCGGCTTCCTCCGAGGGGCCGTAGGAGGGAAGGGTGCTGTGGGACGTCGAGGTGCCGTGCGGCTGCGAGGCGCCGTGGGACTGCGAAGCGCCGTCGGACTGCGAGGCGCCGTAAGACGTAGAGGTGCCGTAAGACATCGAGGTGCCGTGGGCCTGCGAGGTCTCATGGGACCGCGTCCCGCGCCGTGCCCCCGTCCCCCGCCCCGCCAGCCGGTACCCGACACATCCGGGATGCCCCTCGCGCGCCGAGAGATCACGCGTCCGCCACCCCCACTGCTCCGGGGGACGCCCCCCGGAGGGCTTGCCCCACCCGGCGAGATGCAGAACCCACGTGACCAGGACGCTCAGCACGAGGATCCCGAGCCCACCGGCCAGCAGGGCCGCCGACACCGTGCACACCCCCAGCCCCAACACCACCGTCCCTACGACAGCGACCGCGAACCCGGTCCAGCCCGCGACCGTGTGCCCCTCGTCATACTGGTGTGCGCTCATGCCCGCCTCCCCGAGGACGACCGGGATTCGGAGTACCCGAACCTCTCACGACGTAAGAAATTTGGCGCAGAAACCTCTCACGATCTAAGGGAATCAGGAAATCCGCCATGCCAGCCAAGCGGCGCCCGCCCGCCACCCCGGCCCAGGCACTGTCGTCGATGGACCACCTCATCGCGACCAGCCTCATCGGCCAGCAGGAGATGGCCCAGCAGGTCGGCCTGAACATCACCGACCTGACCTGCTTCGGCTACGTCATCGAGGCCGGCGAGAACCTCCTCACGGCCGGCGACCTGGCGGCCCGCGCACACGTCACCACCGGCGCGGTGACCGGAATCCTCAACCGCCTCGAACGGGCGGGCTACGTCACCCGCCGCCCCGACCCGACCGACCGCCGCCGCGTCCGCGTGGCCGCGCTGCCGGACGCCGAGGCCCGCGTACGGGAGGTCTACGAGCCGTACTACGCCCGTCTGAACGAACTCTTCGCCGAGTACTCCCCCGACGAAATCGCGGTCCTGACCGACTGGTTCACCCGTGCGAGCGCCTTGGCGGCCGGGTACCTGGAGGAGCACTGCCGCACCGACTGACGGGGAGGACAACCCCCCTCGGGGGTACGGCCAGCCACACCCCGGGTCCGGTAGGACGCTTCATGGTGCGGAAACGTGGGCGGGAGCATCGTAGAAGTCGACAGAAGCCAACGGACCGACACCTCCGGCCACACTCTCCGAAGGGAGACTCCCATGAAGCCGCAGCAGTCCCCCCGGCCGAGCATCACCGTGAACAGCCTGGTCACCGACCCTGACGAGAGCGAACTGGCTCCCCTCCTGACCGCCTGGGACCTGGCCCACCCGGACCTCTCCGACCCCGAGTGGCGACACGTCCTCGACGAGATCGCCCACCCCCGCACCACCCAGGCGTTCCACCGACTGGCGGAGGCGGCGTAGCACTCCCGCAAGGCCCCAGCCCGGCGACGCCTCACCACCCGGCAACATCACAGAACAATCACCCCTTTCACACATCCTCCACACATCACCCTCCCCGGCACTACGGTCATTCCACTTGATCCGCCAGGGGGGATCGGATGAACACCACGCACCACAGCGCGCGCAACAGACGCCCTCGCATACGCTTTCGCGCCGCGGGTCTGCTCGTCGCCGGCGTGATCGTCGCCGCGAGCGGCTGCAGCAGCGGGCAGCCCGTCGAGACCAAGGCCAAGCCGGCGACGACCGTCACGGCGACGGTGACGACCACGCCCGAGCCCGGCCCGACGGTCACCGAGACGGTGACGGCCAAGCCGAAGCCCCGCCCCACGGTCACCGTCACGCACACCACCACCGCGCGAGTCGCGGCAGCGGGGAGTGGGAGCAGCGGGAGCGGTGGCAGCAGCCAGGACGACACCGGCACCTGCTCGATCAGGTCCAACGCCGGCAACTGCTATTCGGCGGGACAGTTCTGCCGCAACAGCGACCACGGCTCCGTCACCACCAACGCGAGCGGTGCGGCGATCAAGTGCACCTACAGCTCGAACGCTTGGCGCTGGACCTACGCCTGACGGCACGACACGTTTCGCCCACGCCCTTCTCCACGCCCTGAGAGCCAACCGGCCGAGCCCTCGATCACGGATGGCAGCCTCGGAGAGCGACTTGGTACATATCGGACTAGCCTCCGAAATGGGCGCAAAGTGGATCTTTGTGAAGTGGATCTTTCGACGGTGCGCTCACCCAACCCAAGGAGGAGAAATGCGCAAGCTCCCCAGGGCGGCCGCCGCGGCCGCCGTCATCGCCCTCGTCGGCTTCATAGGCACCGGCACCGCCAGCGCCCAGGGCGCGGAAGCCATGCATGGCGACGGGGGATGCAAGTCCCACGACCTGAACATCGACATCCTCGGCCAGGTCGGCCTCCTCAACGGCCTGTTGGGCAACGCGCTCAACGGCGAGGGCAACCCAGGCGCACAGGTGGCCCCAGTGGGCTCACACTGCGACTAGGGCTGACGAGCAACAGGATGCGCATCACGTAGCCACAGAGAGGCCCCGGTCCCCTCCGGGGCCTCTCACCTGTGCGCAGGTCCCGTCGCGATGAGTTCGATGCGCTGGTCGTCAGAACCGATTACCGCGACGACCAGGTGTGGCAGAACGCGGTGGCCACGCGAACCCGAGCATCGGCAACCTGTGCCATCATCCCCGCGTGTTGAAGATCCCCGGCTACGAAGGTGGCCCTCTGACAGACGGCAGCGTCCACCTTGACGATCCGTTGTTCTGGCCCGTGCACCTCGGCAGCAGTCTGCGTGGTGAGGACGCGCAACGAGCCGCATTCGGGGCTGACTGGGACGCGGCCATGGAGCTCCATGGTGTGCTCTCCGCCGAGGAGGAGTGGCCCACATTCAGCATGCCCCTGCACTCCGGCCACACCGTCCACGTCGTCTACCGCAACATCGACGGAGACCGAGGAGTGGACTACCTGATACATCACCCGACTTGGCCGGCAGCGGAAACTCTCGCTGTGGATGACGGCCACTTCATGGGCCCCGGGATGGCCTAGCCGGAGCTGCTGTCCGCCGCTCGGCAGTCACCGACAACGGGCGTCAGCGACCCCGACGCCCGACTCTTGCTGCTCTTCCCCACACTCGGCGACGCGGAACTCCCCGACGACGCAGCCGTTCCCCTGACCACCGCACTCAGCGCTCTCACCTTGATCGAAGAACCTGCCGAAGTGGCGAGCATGCTCCTCGAAGGCCAGGGCCAATGGGCTCCTGCTCACTGGAGGTCGGCGGACGGCGTCCTCATCAACGACGGAGGACACTCGTATCGAAACCCTGGCAACACCTTCGCTCTGCCCGGGGGACGCCTTCTGGAGATCACCGAAGCCCTGAGCCGCGGAGAAGCGACGGATCACCCGACATCCCGTTGAAGCCCTGAGCCCGGTGGCCATGACGCAAGAGACCCCGCATCTCTGCGGGGCCTCTCACCTGTGTGCACTCGGCAGGATTCGAACCTGCAACCTTCTGATCCGTAGCTCTGTACAGATCGGTCGATGCGGGTCATTGAGGCCGCGATTCGGCTTCTTGGGGTGGGTGTTGGTCAGGGTCGCACTGGTCAGGGTGTCCGGGTGCGTGTCACCCAGCACCTGCTCGCACTGGGCGGTAGTGGCCTCCAGCAGGGAGATAGTGTGCGCCTCACGCCCCTGTCGGCGCAGGTACTGTGCTGCGGCCTCGTATGCGTCAGCGGACTGGGGTGATGCCGGGCTGTGCGGGGGCGTCGTCGCGGCTAGTGCAAACAGGTGGGGTAGGACGCGTTCCCACTGTGTGGTGGCGGTGTCCTGCTCGGGGAGGGCCTGCCTGGCGAGGAGCTCTGCCTCTTGTCTGCCTGTCGGGTAAGCGTCGGGCTCGGTGGTGGGGCTGTGGCGCAGCACGGTTTGCACCAGGCGGTGGACGTCGCTTGGTCTCGGGCGCTGGACTGGGCGAAAGACTGCACCACGCGCAGGTCGGACATGGCTGCTTTCACCCTGATTTTCTGCCCCCACCTGGTATGCGCCGTCGTCAATTCCTGCTCGGCGGCGCCTATCGCTTCTGGGCCCTGTAGCGCTTCAACAGCGCGGTGATCCGCGCTTGGTCCGCCTGGCCATTGAGCTCGGCCAGGAGATCGTCAGGGCACAACTCGTAGCGATCGCCCCACCATCGGCGCCCTCGGTTGTCCCAGATCCGGTAGCCGCCCGGCACACCCCTGGCGACGTAGCGTCTCCTGCTCACTATTCCCCTGTCATCCAACCGCGTCCCCGAAGCGGGACCCTACGCAGACTGCAGCCGTCCGGCGAGGCAGTTCCCAACTGCGGCCCACACGCTTTCCAACTGTGTTGGTGGTCTCGGGGCGTCGGACGGGGCCGTTCACCTGCGTGCACGGTCGACCGATCGTCTGATCGGCTGCCGTACCTGGCCTCGTCTGAAGGGCCGTGAACGGCGCTGAATGAGACGGAAACTGAGACGGACGGTGGGGTCGGGCTCGCTAACATCTCCGCTGTTGGAGGGGGGAATCATGGCCCGCAAGGGATCACGACGGATCGTGGTCGACGGCACGGCCTACCGCTGGCGGCTGCGAGGTCGGCCGACGTACTTCCAGGGCTTGGCCTGGTCGCCGTGCAGGTTCGCGGTCGAGCATGCGGACACCCCAGGGGTGACGCTCGTGGTCACCACCAACCAGCCGCATCCGGGCAACTGGATCGGTCGAGAGGCTGAGCCGGTGCTGCCGTCCAATGTCGCCATGGCGGTACGGCTCGCCCTGCGTGAGGGTTGGACTCCGGCGGTTCCGGGCCCCGTCTTCCACCTCGACCAGTTCATCGGCTTCACGTCGTCGCTTTGAAGACCCGGGGATTCGTCGACGTCCGTATCTCGCGGGGGGGGTGGTGGCCGGTGTTGTACGCGCACGAGGTGGTTCTGAACGAACTCGCGCAGGGGCTCAGATTGATGGCCCAGGGTGTCGAGTGGTTCGAGGGCCTCTCGGAGGATGACCGACGCAAGGTCTTGCACGCACTGGTGCTGTTCTGCGGGCAGGCCGACGCTTGCAAGGACGATGTACCGGAGAGTATTGCCCGTTCTGACATTCGCCCCACTCATACGCCAGCGGTGATGCTCACGAAGTGGCGCTTCGGGATGGCAGAGCTTCCGGCCTGTGAACTCACCAAGTCCTTCCGCCTGCTGGTTGCCCTCTTCAGCATCGCGGACACCCGCAGGCGGGCGCTGCATTGCGCCGATGGGTGCGGTCACGAGTGGCACAACCTGCCGGATCCGCTGAGGGGATGCAATTCAGGTGACTTCTAGCCTTTGGTCTCGCCGGGGATCTAGGCATCGTTAACGACTCGCAAGCGACCTCGGACGGCCGAAGAACGCCCAGCTTCGACGCGCTTGACTGACGACCGGCGCCTTCGATGCGCCCTGTCGAACCTCAGCCGACGACACGCTGGGTTAGCCGCCCGTGTAGGCGTGCATGCGCCTCACGGTGCCCCGCCGTCCTGAGCTTCGCTCTCGGCCGTCGATCAGTTGTCAGAGCGTCTCGACCTCACGGGCATCGCGACCAGCGTCGGTCAGTCCCGGGGCCGCCAAAGTGACCTCGGGAGATGGAGTTCACGTCGTCGCAGTTCGGGCGGCACCGGCTTGAAGGCCCTACGGCGAAGCCTGTTGGGGAGCACGGCTCGCACGAGGTAGATCACAAACCAACCGATCCCCAGACCAACGAGGAAAACCATCAACTCTTCAAGCCACCCAATTCCTGCATCCATCGCATATCCGCCGATAACAGCACTGAGGATGGCGAGTGCCGCGAAGCCCAATGAGCCCAGCGCGTACCAGCCGCGAGAGCGAAGCATGGGCGGATCCTTCCACGTGCATACAGTGCTTGCACAAGGTCGGCGTAGCGACTTTGGCCTGGAGTTTCAACTGGGTTGGCGGCGAGTCTTGGGTGCCCGTCGCTGAGCCGCGTCAGCACGGCCTGTCGAAAGATCAGCCAGGCGTTCTTGCTCGTCGCCCTGAAGGTCCACCCCAAGGTGGCTCAGCGCATCCTCCAGCACTCGCAGATCGCCATGACGATGGAGGTCTACGCGGAGGCGACCGAGGAAGAGGTGCGGGCCGCGCTCGGCAAGCTGTCCGCTGCGGTGGGAGGCGCGGGCGCGGACACCGGCTGATCTCGACCCGTTGCTGTACTTCGCTGCTGTACGCCCCCGCAACGCAAGAGGCCCCGCATCTCTGCGGGGCCTCTCAGCTGTGTGCACTCGGCAGGATTCGAACCTGCAACCTTCTGATCCGTAGGATCGGACACCCCACCCTGAGGAGTGCCGGCGGCCTCCTACTCCGATCGCTCAGCTTAGCGATCATGCGCGTCTGTGTGCCGTCGTTGCCGTCAGAGTTGCCGTCAACTTCGAAGGGGAGCGACGCCGCCAGAACGGTCTTCAGGACCGCCAGCTGCCGCTCCAACAGGACCAACGCTGACACTCACCGCGACAGCATCCGGAGAAGCCTGGGTGAGGACGGAAGCCTCAAGCATTCCGTTTACCGGCGGGTGTCAGGTTTTGCGTGCAATCATGGGCTGTTTCAGCATGAGCTACGACGTGAAATCGGGGGCACCGTGCAGAGTCAAGTTGTGGTGCGGTGGCTGGTGGCGGTGGCCGGCTCAGTGACAGCGTTCTTCGTGGTTGCAGTTCCCTGGGCAGCGTGGTCGGAGGGGGGCGACGATCCGTGGGATGTGATTGGTCCAGTGGCGGGTGTGGTCGCGGCGGGGGTGCTGGCCGCGCTGGGCTGGTGGGCGACCCAGGCTGCTGGGGCCGGGCAGGGCGGCGCGGGGATTCGCCGAGTACGGCAGTCAGCACGAGGGACCGGCAACATCACCCAGACAGGCGGTGACCGCGGCACGGGAGCCGGGCGTCGGCGCCGTCTATCAGAGGAGGACGTACGACAGAAGGCGCGCGGTGATGGTGACATCGACCAGGTCGGCGGCGATCGCGCCTGAAACGGGGAGTCGGCAGTGATGGCGCTCCCCGAGCAGCAACGTGTACGGAACGGCTGGCGCGCACACAGGGAAATCTGCCTCAAGTGAGCTCGGGCTCGTATGTACAGATGCTTCCAGTGCAGAGTCCTCAGATCAGCAGCGACTAGGAGAACGGACTGGGAAACGATGGGGAGCAACCACTCCGGTGACCGGATCTCCCAGAAGGCCACCGCGCGCGGCCAGGCATCGATCAATCAGGTCGGGGGCGACCAGTACTTCATCGTATGGAAACCGGCGGGTGGCACTGCGCCGGCCCCGCGCTCGCTGTCGACCTGGTCAGATTACGCCGACCGGCTGGGCCGGTCGGTGCCTGGAATGTCCGAACCTTTGGTGGGGCGTGATGCTGAACTGGCGGAACTGAGGGCGGCATTGACCGACGAGGAAAGAGCCTCACGGATCATCGTCGTGGAAGGGGCAGGCGGCGTCGGCAAGACTCGCCTCGCGATCGAGGCTGCAAAGTCAGTCCCTGCTGTCCTCGTAGCCCCGACCGGCGTAGCACTGCCTCCCGAAGTCTTTGCCCAAGTCCCGGTCGATTCTCCTCTAGTCATAATTGTCGACGATGCCGATCGCAGCCCAGACCTGACCGGACTCTCGGCGCTGGTCAATGACTCACGCTTCGAACGTGTTCGCCTGATCATGACCATGCGCCCTGGCCGCCGAACGTCCACACTGCGGCGCTGCGGTTTGGAGCATGCCGTGGGCACGGCCACTGAAATTCGGGTACTGGACCGGGCAGCTATCGACGCAATCATTACCGGACGGGGGATTGAGAACCTAGCGTTCCGGCTGAGCGTCATCGACCTTGCCCAGGGCAATCCGCTGATCGCGCATGTGGCCTGTGAAGCCGCACTATCTTCCGGCAAGTTCGATTGGACGGACGCAGCCTCCCTACTGCGAGCCATGGCTGATGATCGCCTGCCAAGCGACGAAAGCAACGATCAACACAGGGCAGCCGCGGTAGCTCTTGCTCTTCTCGGCTCCGCTGCCAGTGAAAATGATCTGGCGCCGTTGGCGAGTGCCGTTTCGACACTCCCCTCGGAACCACACCGGCTCTCCACACTGCTCGACGATCTCGCTGACGCAGGACTGGCTGACGCGCCGCCCTACACGCTGCGTCCGGCCCTGCTCGGCCCGGTCCTCCTGGCGGAGGCACTGCATCCGCAAGCCCGGGTACGACTGGACACCAGCACAGCATTGCAGCAGTTGCTGAACAGTGCCGGTTTCGATCAGTCCGGGACCATCAACACTGGCCCTGTCCGTGGACTACACCTGGAATTGGCAGCCACACGTCTCGGTCCGCAACTGAACGCGCTCGCGCTGGCCGCTCGCAACAGGGCCGACGCTGCTACCAGCACCCAGCTGACCCGTCTCGCCCTCGGGATCCTGCCTGCCGACGCTGACCTGGGGGAATGGGCTGCGGTCGTCGGCCTGGCCAGCGAAATAGCGCCCGCGTCTCCGGGCATTGTCGCGACCCTCTACGAGCGACTTGTCGAGCAGTGGCCTGCGCCGCCCTCACAGAGGCGTGGCAGCGTCGACTCAGAAGCGCACCGGCGCCACGAACTGCTGCGATTGGGGCAGCGGTTCGCTGGCCTCGTCCAAGGTCTCGGCCTCGATAGCATGCCCAGCCCGGTGAGCATCCTGTTGGATGTGGCTTGGCTCGCGGAGCCTTACCTCCCTCCGGAGGGCTTTGGCAGAGGCGATGACATCCTTCGCCCAATCGGGCAGTGGTGCTCCGCTTCACCCCATACTTTTTCCGTCGATCTGCTGTTTGAACGCCGCCGCGAAGTCCACCGCGCTGTAGCGCAGTGGTACAGGGACCGCACTCTCTACCCACCGCAAGGGCTGGTTCCATCCGAAGCCGCGACCCGTACGCCGGCCACCATCGCCCGTGTACTCCTCGCCGCTCTGAAACCTCTGCTCAGTGTGACCCTGGAGAGCACCACTGTGGGCAGCCCCAGTTCAGCGAACGTGCTCACTTTGCATGCCCTGCCGCTGCCCGACCGCCCGGAGAGCGCCGCCGGGCTGCACGACGCACTCACGCTCTTGGAGCCGCTGCTGGATGAGCCAGTGCTTCGCGAACCGGAAAATCTTTCCGTCCTACACACCGTTGTTGGACTACCTGGCCAGCTACGCGGTGAGGGAGCCCGGCCACTGCCGGGCGCAAGCTCGCCGCTACCAGCGCATGCAGTGGCCGCTCTTGACGCTGCTGCAAGCACATTCACTCGGCGGATCGCCGACCGCTGGACCAGTCTTCCCCTGTCCGTACGGCGCAGCGCGGCCCAGTCCGTGCTGGGACCGGAGCCACGTCCTAACTCACTGGCCGATGTAGCGGCAATCGGCGACCCGGTAGCCTCTGCGGCCCTCACAGACACGGCCCTGGCAGACCTCCTGGTATTGCAGCCGCTCAACACGGACACGCCCTGGCGCGAGGCCATTGACCAGCAGCACCGCGCTGCCGAGGAATTGGGTGCTCGGATGCCTACCGAGGAGGCGCTGGCGCTGCTGGACGAGACGGGTCCGGGAGTCGTGGGCACGTCGGTCACCGTGCTCCCCGTATTTGCCCGTGCAGTTGGTGCTGCGGCTGCCGACCCGGAGCCGGTGCTTGATCGTCTTGGCCAAAGCAGTGTTGCAGGTGAAGGCGAGTTGCTGGCCGGACTTGCCCAAAGACACTCGACCGTAGTGTGGGCATGGATCGACGCGCACGCCACCGATCCGCGCCTGGCTGATGCAGCCTTGAACGTAGTCGATGAGCATCCCGCACACGAAGCTCAGTTCCTCGCCGCGATCATGGAAGCCGCGACTGCCGACCAGACGACGAGTGACGAGACAGCACTCCGCCTGACCACAAGCCTGACCTGGCACCTCGTCAGATGTAAGCAACAGCCAGCAGAACGGCTATCTCTCCTCACTACCCTCGGCACCCGATGTCCTGCTGCCGCCCTGCCGACAGCAGTTCAGGCCATCGGCTACGTCCTCACCGACGCGCGAACCAACGATTTCTCCCCAGACGACATTTCATGCAGTCAAGTCGCTGAAGTGTTGCGTCGCCGGTTCCAGGAGGCTCACGCGGATTCCGGATCCATCGACTTCGACGAGAAAACCGCCTACGGAGCCGCCGTGATCGGCTCAACGTTGCCGGACGCCTTCGCTGTCGTCGCAAGCGAACAGCTGGTAGCCAAGGACGGCCGATGGGGTGTGCCACTGGCCTGGAAACGCTCTCTGAGCCGACTGACGCCGCCGGCCCGCGAACAGTTGGCCATCGCGTTCCACGAACGGATGGAACAAGCCCGCAGGGAAGCCCCGCTCAGTGACCGGATCGAGATGTCAGCGGCGGAGACAATGACGGTGTTGGGCGAAGCGACAGCGCTGTGGACCGAACTTCTCAGGCAGTGGGCCGCGGGATCGCAGCCAGAGCGCCAACGAGCCGCAGCTGCAATCCAGCACTCGTGGCAGGATCCCGCGTGGGCCGAGGTCGTCTCAGCAATCCTGTCCGCTGGTGTGAATGCCGCGAGCAGAGACGGGCTTCTGACGGGCATCATTTATCCGGATATCACGCGCAATCTATCCGACGCGGTCCAAAATCGACGCGACGCCGTCACTCCGCTCCTCACAGACACCAGCCCAGCCGTCCGAAGCTTCGCAGCCGACGTACTTGGCAGCCTTGACGCCCTGGAAGAGAAGGATCGCAGACAGGAAGCCGAGGAAGAGCGCGGATACCGTGACTAACCCAAACGGAACAGCACTCCAATAAGCATCCCGAGCCAGGAGGACCTGTAATCCGGACGGGACATACCCGTCAGCATGTGATGAGCATCACGCGAGAATGCTGAGATTCTTTGCCGGTTGGGCGACTCCCCGGGCCTAGAAGTACGAACCTGATCCCGACCTGAGCAAGGAGCACACGGTGATCACCTTGTACATCGGCACGGACAGCCCCAGCGATCTGGCAGAGTTGGGCGCCTCGCTGGGGAGGTACCTCGATGGATGGACAGCCTCATCTTCACCCGTGTCGCCTCCGGCCCCCCTGGAGGGGCCAGAGTCCCTCACACTCCGTGTGATCCAACTGATCCAACGGGCCAAGGCCGACCTGGAAGGGGAAAACGCCCAACTGCGATCAATGTGCCCCGCGTGTCCGCCCGAAGGCACCATGAAGTGCCCTCGCGTGACGGGTAACCCCCGCGATGACGCTTCCGACGTCGCCCACTCATCAGTAAATCTGATCTCCCAAGCTCTCCTGATGCTCGCAGACGCGTGTGGTCCGCGGCTCGCCCCAGTTGCCCGTGAAGCGCTTCTCGCCGCGCTCACAGCGCGCAACTCCGCCGTCGAGGGCGACCACGAAGGAGTCGATGAATTCAGTCGTGTCTGGCTGGGAATCAGGCAGCCAGAGCAGTGGCGCGAGGCGGTTGAGATGGCGCTACTGGGTGATTGGGTACACCAACTCGGGCGTGCTGTTCGTGACGACCCCGGTGTGATGGAGCTTCTCAGGCGCGATACACAGAGGGAACACCGACGCCTTCAGCCCCTCTGGGAACGCAAAGTAAATGGCAGACGGACCAATTTGCTTAGCCAACCAGTGGGTACAGACCTCACCCTTCATGACCTCCTCATCGAGAGCCATACGCCAGAGAGCGAAGCCTTGCGCGGAGAACTGGAGGACAGCCGGATCTCCACAGTTCTGCGCCACCTCACCTCGGACGAGGCCAGGGTGGCGGCAACCTGGGCAGAAGTCAGTGACATTAGTTGGCATCAAGCGGCACTCCACGCCGGGCTCGTCGCAACCTACGGCGAGCGGGTCCGGCGGAGGTTGAAGCGGCTCGGTAAGCAACACACACAGCGAGAACAGGCCGCGGCTCTCATGTCGGCCGGTGAGGCATGAACGATCGCCACCAGGCTGCCGCACCTGAGTACCCGCGGCCTCGGATCACACTCCCTGCGCCTAGCGGACCGGCGATCACCGCCGTGGCCGGTTCTGGGACGGTTACCACCGCATTCGTAAGTGGTGCAATCCCAGCCGAGTCGCCTCTAGTGTGGCCGCTCGTGGTCCTTGCTCTTGGCTCCATGGCATACGACTTGGGCACTCGAGTCGTGCTCAGACATCGACTCCAGCCGAGCACCAGCGCTCATCCGGCCTGTCCGCGACGGGACCCCAGCACATCTACATGCCAGCACTCGGAGCAGTACGGTTAGACCATCTCGTCACACTGACACGAAAAGGGTCAACCGGCGTCCGTATTCGCGTCGGTCTGAGATGCTGGGACCCGATCGAGAGGGGCGTCAAGTATGGAGTGGAAAACCCACGGTGAGCGTCAGATCTACACGAACAAGTGGGTGAATCTGTGTCTGATCGACGTCCAGCAGCCTGACGGGCGCAGGTGGGAGTACCACGTTGTTCGTCTGCGGCACCTGGCCGTGGCCGCCGTGGTCAACGACCGTCAAGAGGTCCTGATGATGTGGCGGCACCGCTTCATCACGGACTCGTGGGCCTGGGAGTTGCCCATGGGCCTGGTGGAGGAAGGCGAGTCCCCTGAAGAGGCGGCGGCCCGCGAAGTCGTGGAGGAAACAGGCTGGCGTCCTGGCCCTATCAAGCCCCTGATCTACGCCGAGCCGGCCAACGGCATCACCGACTCTCAGCACCATGTCTTCCGCGCGGACGGCGCCACCTACGCCGGGCCGCCCACGGAGAAGAACGAGTCCGACCGCATCGAGTGGATTCCCCTCTCTGAGGTGCGGGGCATGATCGACCGCCGGGAGGTCGTGAGTAGCGGCTCGCTCGTCGGCCTGCTGTACCTGCTCATGGACGAAGCGATCCGCTGACCGGCGGGAGGAGTTCCCGTAGTCGCGCCTCGAAGGCCAGGGCTACGGGCTCCTGCCTGTGGGGCGCCAACTGGTCGTAGAACTCCCTGAGATGACCTGACACACGCTCGGACGCCACTGCCGATGCCGGTTCCAGCGCTTGCGTGGCGGTGTGGCACGCCTGGTCGAGCTTGCCCTGATCCAGCTGCGTACGGGCAAGCCAGAACGAGTGAAACGCCCGGCCACGCTGGTTGCTGCGGGCCTCGCGCCGCAACGCGTCCGCGATCAGGGGTTCGGCGGTGGCTGCTTCGCCCAGTCGGCCGTGGGCAATGCCCGTGTCCACGATCAGCTTCGTCTCGTCGAAGTACGACACCCAGGACGGGTCCGGGTCGCTGACCCGAATCAGCTCGAAATGGCGGTGAGCCTCCCCGATCGCCCGGTGCGTGGAGTCCCGGTTGCCGAGCGTGGCGTGAGCGAACGCTTCCCGCATCGACAGCATGGACAGGACCCGCGGCGTGGTGTCGACAGCCGATCGGGCCTGGTCCTGAGCGGCGGTGACGAAGGCCAGGGAGTCAGCGGGCTTGTCCTGGTACGTGCCCTGCAAGCTCATGCAGGCAAGGACGTTGGCCATGAACTGGCGGTCGTCGATCTCCTTGGCCAGTTGCAGAGCCTCGGTGAAGTATGCGCGGGCCTGGTTGTACTGGCGGGCGTCGAAGTAGGTCCAGCCGGTGAGGCGTGCCAGCTCGGCAGCGATTCCGTACAGGCCGTTTTGGATGGACGGCGGACGGTTCTCCTTCAAGAGACCGACTACGTGGCGGAGCTGGCCGACAATGGCCGGCCGCAGTGCCTCGCCTCCGTGCTGGTCGTCCCGTCGCCAGTAGTCCTCGATGGAGGAGCGGAAGGCTTCAAGTGTGGCCGCGTTCAGGCTCGTTCGCGTGGCCAGGGCCAGAATGCTGTCAACGTCCGGGCCAGGTAAAGCGGCCGGGGTCTGCGGCTCGGGCTCCGGCTCCTGGACTACCTCTCGCTCGGTGACCACGAGGGCCTGAGGTGTCTCCCATACCCGGCGGGCGAGTCCGAGCATGTGCCCTGGGATGCGCAAGCCGTCTGCGATGCGCTCGATGACGTCCATGTGCTGCAACTGGCGTCGCCCTGCGATGACTTCGCCGACCCGGCTGGGGGTCAGCTCACAGCGTCTGGCGATCATGGATGGGTAGATGCCCGCCTTGATCTTCACCAGCCGGAAGACTCTGGCGAAGTCGCGCACTCGGCACGCGTCGATCATCTCGGGATCGGTGAGCAGCCTGGCTGGCAGTTCCTGCGGCCGGTCTGCGTCGGGCATCGGCAAGCTCCCACACTGCGAGGGCTACGCAACGTCGCTGATTCTCTACTTGCCGCGATGTTACCCAAGTTGGGTAATCAGCCTGACCTTTTGGCAGGGGTGCCCTGATCGCGATGCTCCTTTCATGGCGAGCAACCAGCAGACCAGACCAGGCATCGGTGAACTGGCGAAGGACAGTGCCCGCGACCGGATCGGCGTCGTCATGGGTGCGCTCGGCGGTCGGGTGCAGATGAGGCCGATCGGCGGCGGCACGGAATGGGATGCCATGCCGGACAACGTGGTGGCGCCGAGTCCACGAGAGGAACTGAGCGCGCGCCTGGCCATCAAGAACGGCAACAGTCGGGACGGGCTGTGATGCGCGCTGTCGGCCGGTACGCAGGAGTCCTGTTCGTGATCATGGTCAGCGGCTCGTGCGGCCTGGTGATCGGCATGGCTCTCGCCATGGGCCAGTAGACGGGCCGCCCCGGACGGGTGCCAACTCCCCGGCTCCCCCTTCCCCGTTCGGGGCCGGCCATCCAACCCACGCACCGCCACACACAAGGAGTACTCGCATGACGGCAACAGTGAACGATCTGAAGACCGGTCGCGCGGTGGCTGGTGAGGAGCTGTTCGAGAGCCTCGCCCACTTCGTGGTCGTCCACAACGGGCAGTCGCCCGAGCGCGCCGCGCGGATCGCGGACCAGGCGGTCGCCTTCCTGGTCACCGCAGCCACGGCCAACGTCCCCATGGTCCCGTCCGATGACGTGGACCTCGGCCTGCACGCCCTCATCCTGCACACGAAGGAGTACGCGAGGCTGTGCGAGCGGTACGCGGGCCGCTTCCTGCACCACAACCCGAAGCCGGGCGGCGGGCCCCGCGACCTGCTGATGGTCATCACCGCGGCGCGCGCCATGAAGGCGGCCGGGTTCAAGGTCTTCGACGACCTGTGGACCGTGGACGGCACGAACCTCGCGCAGTGCGACTCGGACTGCGGCCGTCCGTACGGTCAGGACTACCAGGAGTAGGACACGACAGCAGCGACGCGGCCGGCCTCGACTCGTGGTCGGCCGCGTTCGCCCGGAAGGAGAACAGACGTTGCCCGGGTCACCCCCTGAACTGCCGATCGTGGTGCTCGACGCGCTCATGCCCACGTCCCAGCGCATGGTCCTGGACCGCCGGGGCTCCACGGTGTGGGAGGTAGAAAGCCATCGCGGCCACTACGCCGTGAAAGTCGGCTACCCGATCGAGGCTACGGCCGAATGGGCCGCCCAACCCTGGACCGCCCTCGCGCCCGCACGTGAAGGGGCCGTTCTGCTGCGCCTCGGCCTGGTCGACCTCGCGTACGGCGAGTGGGAACGCGGTACCTGGAACTTCCAGCCGTGGCACGAAGGGCCGGACCTGTACCAGCTCTGGGAGCCCTGTCGTAGGCCGGACTCGTCTATCGCACCGCACACCAGCGTGGCGTTGGGCTGCGTCGAGGCGCTTGCCGAACTGCACGCCAAGGGCTGGGCGCATGGTGACGTACAGCCCGCCCACTTCATCATCGGCCCGGAACGAACACACCTCATCGACCTCGCCCTTGCCCAGGGCGGCAACGTGCCAGAGGGGTACGACTTCCCGTTCCGCGGCTGCCTCGTCCACTACGAGGCACCGGAGATCGCCCGCAGCGTGCTCGACACGGGAGAAGCCGAGCCGACGCAGGAAGCCGACGTGTACGCGCTCGGCGCCTCCCTGCTGATCTCTGCTACCGGTTGGCGGGCGATGGAGTACCCGGACGACGCTCCCCGCTCGGTGCAGCGAGAGGCCGTGGCGGACGGTCGGCGCCGGCTCGTGAAGGCGCCCGGTGAGCTGGGCGAGTTGATCGACGCCATGCTCAGCCATGCGCCAGGAGACCGACCCACCATCTTCGAGGTGGGCAAGGCTCTGAGCTGATTCCGAAGCGCCGGTTCGTCGGCGCTGCTCGCACGGCTACGGCCGACAACTCAAAGACCGGACCACCCCTCAGCCTGGACAGCATTCCGGGTGGTCCGGTCGCGGAAGCCCTGATCAGGACCCCGGTGCCGATGGTACCGGGGCGGTTGGCGTGCTCGAACGTGGGTGCGGCCGCAACCCCGGCTTCGCGATGTCGAGTTGGAGAGGGTTCTGAGCTGAGCCAGCGAAAGTCAGCCACGACGGCGGGTGCGCCGACTGAGCACCCGTCACGTGTGTTTCCAGCAACCCCGTGCCGTCCTCGGCCACGCTGCTTCCATCGTCACAGGCCGCACCTCGATCCGCCTGGACGTTGCCGACGCGGCCCGTCCTCTGGGCTCGGGCTGCGGCTCTGCGGGCCATGCGGCGTGGAGCGGTGGGCGGTTGGTGGCGTGGTCGTGCTGGGTGCGCGTCGGCCTGGTCCTGGTGCTCGGAGTGGTCGGGTTGCTTCCCCGGTCTGGCCGTCCGCCTTGGCAGGGCTGCGCGCTGAGCGGGTGGGGCCGCCGGAGCGGTGGCGGAGACAAGGAGCGGCGGCGGCCCCTGGCCGCCAGCGCGCGCGGCCCGCCGTAGGCGGGCCGCCTTGATCCAGTAAAGAAACTCTGAACAGCTCCGCTGCCCTGGCCCCTGGCCGGTTGCACGACCATGCGCTGTCCCCGCCTTCCCATCCGTTCCACGGCTTCGATGCCCTTATGGGAGCTTGAATCGACATTTCCGCCTATTCGTTCTGCGAGTCTGCGGAATTTATCCACAGGCTGGGGGCCGCATAGTTCGGGATGAGCGGAGGGCGCCCAACGGGCCACTTCTACCGAGTGACCCAGATCACAAAACGAGGTGTCACACGGGCAGGGCTTTCGACACCTGTAGCAAGTGAGCGCAGGAGGTCAACCAAAGTTAGGGAAGTGGCATGGATCACAGGAACGGCGGTCACACCGATGCGGATTTCGACACCCCTATAGGCGACCCCGGATGGACCGAGCCGCGCAATATAGCACCGAAGTGCCGGTTACCCAAACCGGCGATTCTCCGGACTATTGATGCTCCTGGCCGATGACTGGAAGGACGAGTGGCGTGCGCGCGCAGAACCGCGATTTCCCGCCTGCGGGGACGCTGACGAAATCGAAGGACGGATTCAGCCCGTCCGACGGGAGCGCGGCGCCAGAAGCCTCGTACGTGTCCGGTCCGGCCGGTAGACCTGTCGCAACAACCTCGGTGACGGGTTGCCAGGCGGCAAGGACAAGCCCAGATCCGGTGTCACATGACCGCTGGGCAAGCCTTCGGGCAAGCCCCCGGCGGTTGGGTGAAGACCGCGCGAAACAACGGCACGACAGCGAACGGGGAGACATGACCGAGCACATATCCAGCGCAGGAAAGGAGCTGATCGACATTCACAACCGGGAGCTGGCAGAGATGGCCGCGATGGTCCGCGAGATGACGACCACCGTGGCACGACTCGGCCGCGAAGCGAGGGAAATGCGAGAAGAGGTCACGCGAATCAGGAACGCGGCGACTGCTGCGCCTTCTTCAACTCCTCGAACTCCCGGCGCAGTTCCTGATGCTCGACGCTGAGCGCTCTGATCTCGTCGCGCAACGCGGTGAGCATTTCGGAGAGGGAGGGATCGGCACCGCCGGCCTTTGCCTCTCCGGAGTCACCGAAAGGACTCTCGCCGGGCGGCCATTCACGGGGGGCGCTGGCGGCAGACTCCTCGGCGGGACCCTCGGGCGGCTTCCCTAGGTACCAGGCGGGCGCCGTGTAATCGGCACCCGAGCCTTCGAAGTCCGCGACGAAGCTGCCCCGGCCTTGGATGGTGTAGATCAGCCCCTCATCCCTGAGCACCCCGAGCGCCGAGCGGGCGGTCATGTTGGCCACCTGGAAGCGCTCTTGCAGCTCGCGGTAGGAGGGGAGCTGTTCGCCCGGCTTGTAGCGGCCCGCCTTGATCTCGCGCCGGAGCTCGTCGGCTGCGTGCTGATAGGGCGGCCGACGGTCGGGCTTAGCAGGGCTAGCAGGCGTCATACCTCACAGGGTAGCGAGATCTAGCTGCCCTAGCACACCCCTCCGACAAAGGCACACCCATGACCCCGCCCACCTAGCAAGCTTCGCTCGCTTTACATAGCTAGGTGGGCGAGGTTCTATTGATCACGCCCCGCCACCTGGCGGAGCACCTACCGAAAGGACGTAACACCCATGCCTCGTATCCGTGTTGGCGTGCTCCCGTCCACGTCGTTCGTGGCCGGCACCCTGGCGGTTCCGAAGTACTCGGACGCCGAGAAGACCCAGTTCGCGACCGACCGTGAGACCGGCGCGAAGCTGTTCACGGTCACGCTCTTCCTCATGGAGGAGGACCGGGCGGAGGCCATGAAGGTCACCGTTCCGGAGACCGGTCTCCCCAACGGCCTCAAGCCCGGCGTGCCGGTCATCCCGGTGGAGCTGTTCGCCACCCCGTGGGCCCGGATCTTCAACGGGTCGCTCTCGGACGGCATCGCGTACCGCGCGGACCGTCTCGACCTGGTCGGCGGCTCGGCCCCGGCCGCTGAGACGGCGTGAGCGGCACCGACTTCTCCCGCACCGGCCGCGACACCCGGCTTCACAGTGTCGCGGCGGTGTGGGAGAGGGCGGGCTTTCCACCCGCATCGGCTCTTCGCCATGCGGAGATCTGCCTGACGCTCGCCGATCACGACGACAGGGTCCGCCTCATCGCGGCGATGTGGGCGAACCACGGCTTTCCGCCCGCTGACGCGGTCCAGCGCGCGGAAATCTGCCTGATCCTCGCTGCGCCGACGCCCTCAGCACTCACCCGAAACCGGAATCGAAAGAAGGAAGCGAAGTGACCTTGAACGACGTGAGTGAGGTGATCGGCTACGCCCCGGTTCTGGTCGGGGTGGGCTTGGCTGGCATCGCCGTGTGGGCACTGGTATGGGTGGTCCGCTACCTGCGGGCCGACGCCATGACCCGGCAGTCGATCCGGCAGGCCGTTCGGGTTCGGCGGACGTGGAAGCGGCTCGCGCAGATGCTGAACCTGTCGGCCACGGACAAGATGCCGACCGCGATGGCGTCGCTGGCCAACGCGGACGGCAAGCCGATCAAGCCGCGCGTCCTGGTCCCGGCCCTGAAGGTCACGCATGACGCGTACGGGGTGATCGCGCGGGCGGGCTGTCTGCCGGGCGTCGGTCTGGCGGAGTTCCAGAAGGCCGCCCCCTACCTGGCGGATGCCTGGCGTATGACCCGTGTGTCGGCGCTGCCGGGGGACAGGCCCGGACACGTCGTGTTGCGCGGGGTGCGCGTGGACCCGCTGATCACGCCGACCGTTCATGTGCCCACCGGACGCCCTCCGGAGGAGTACGCGAAGTGGGAGCTGGGGGTGGACGAGTACGGCATGCCCGTCTTCGTGCCCCTCAGGGAAGTGCCCGGGGTGGCGGTCGGCGGTCTGCCTGGCTTCGGGAAGACCTCGTGTGTGAACCGGCTGGTGTGTGACTGGGCGCCCTCGCCGGCCGTTCAGTTCGTCTTCTTCGACGGGAAGGTCTCCCACGCCTACGAGGGCGACTACGCCGACCTCGTACACCGGGCGTTCGCGTTCTGCGGGGACGACCTGGAGGAAGCGAACAAGCTGTTCAAGGAGCTGGTGGAGCTGCGCCGCGCCCGCTCCGCGAGCATCCGCAGCGTGCTGGGCAGGAAGAACATGTGGCACGTCGGCCCCTCGGCTGACTGGCCACTGGTCGTCATCGTCATCGACGAGGCCCACACCTACTTCCGCGACCACAAGGGCTCCGACCCGACCACGAAGCGGCTGGCTGCGCTCGCGGCGGACAACGCCCGCCTCGTGGAGGACCTGGTGAAGAAGGGACGCTCAGTCGGCTTCCTGACCCTGCTCACCACGCAGAAGACCACCGGGGACGCCATCCCTACCTTCATCCGCGATGTCTGCCCGGTCGGTCTGTCCTTCGCGCAGAAGACCGCGGATGCCGCCGTGGCTGCCCTCGGCGACGACATCCGGGAGTGGCCCGACGCGAGCCCGGTCAACCTTCAGGACCCCGCGTACGTGGGTGTCGCGGTCATGTCCCAGCACGGCCGCCCCGGCTTCATCCGCATCCGTACCCCCTACGTCGCCGACGAGGACGCCGCCCACGTCGCCGCAGAAACCTGCCACCTGGTGCGCCACCCGGCCCAGCTCCTGGAGGACTTGACCGGACAGGACGTCGTGGACCTCGGCAAGAACGACCCCGAGCCCCCGTCCATGGCGGCCTGACATGCGCCACGTCATGAGGATCTACATCCGCCACATGCGCAAGGCGATCAGCGTCGGGGACCTCGACCGCGCCGGTCGGATCGGCATCGCCGCATACCGCGTCGCCAACACCCACGAACGCCGAGTCCTGGAGACCTACCTCGGCCCGAACGCCGCTCACATGGCCGGCCTCACCCCGAAGCCCTGACCCAATCCCACCCAGCTCCCCCACCGACACCGCGAAAGGAGGTGAACCTCCATGAGTGAGGACCGGATCACCCAACGCACCGTGACCGTGGTCATGGGCATCATCGCCCTCCTGGCGTTCGTCTTCTCCTTCGGCAACGTCTGGGCCCTGGCCCTGCGCCTGGGCGTCCCCGCCCCCATCGCACCGCTCATCGCCCCCATGGTCGACCTGTCCGTGGTCGGACTCCTGGTGGCCCTGCGCTACCTCTCCCTGCGCGGCGTCCCGCCCGAGCAGATGAAGGCGGCCACCCGCCTGATGCACGTCTCCGGCCTGCTGACCCTGGCCCTCAACGTCGCCGAACCCGTCGTCGCCGGACACTACGGCCGCGCCGCCATCGACGCCGTGGCGCCCCTGCTCCTCCTCGGCTGGGGAGCGGTCGGCCTCCAGCTCCTCCGCTCGTTCCACACGGTCGCCGCCCATGCAGCCGAACCGGCACGCGCCACCGAGACGGAACCGGCCCAAGAGCCCTCCCCGACCCCCGCCGAGCCCGCGCACGTCGCGGTGACTGCCCCGCCCGTCGCGCCGGTACCAGCCCCGGCCCCGGTAGCTCCGCTCACCGCTCCGGCTCCGGCCGCGCCTGCGGTCAAGGTCCCGGAACCGCTTCTGACCGAAGCACGGTCCATCGCGGCATTGCACCACGCCGAGCACGGAGAAACGATCACTCCGGCCCAGCTCAAGATGCGGCTCGGTATCGGTCTGCCCATGGCCACGGCCCTCCACGCCGCCCTGTAGAGCCGCGCTCTCCCTGCCGGCCTTGCGGCACTTCGCACCCTCGCCCACTCCCGGGCCCGACCTGTCATGCCTGCGGGCAGCAGCCCGAGCGCTGATCGCTGCTGCCCGCAGGTCCCACCCTCACGCCAGAACGGAGACCCCGCCACCCATGCGCCGCCCCCTCGACCTGCGCCACGTGATCAGCCCCGGCCTGCGGGACCTGATCAAGCTGGCCAACACCCACGACTTCGACCGCGTCACCGAACAGGTCCGCGACCTGCACGGCTGCACCAGCCCCGTCAACCTCCACGGCTTCACGGTCACCACCGACCAGACCACCAAGGAAGTGGTCCGCTCCTACCGATCCGAAGACGAGCCTTCCGGACGCCTGCTGACCACCTGCGGCAACCGGCGCTCCTCCCGCTGCCCCGCCTGCTCCCGCGTCTACGCAGCCGACACCTACCACCTCATCAAGGCCGGACTCTCCGGCGGCAAGAACGTCGCCGAAACCGTCCGCGACCACCCCCGCGCCTTCGTCACCCTCACCGCCCCCTCCTTCGGCCCCGTCCACAACCGCAAGACCGACCACACAGGCAAGCCTCGGCCCTGCGGCTGCGGCACCCAACACCCCGAAGGAGACCCAGCGTTGGGCACCCCGCTCGACCCGGCCACGTACGACTACACCGGCGCCGTGCTCTGGAACGCCCACGCCGGACAGCTCTGGGCACGGTTCACCACCTACCTTCGCCGCGCCCTGGCCGAGCACCTCGACATGACGCAGAAGGCCCTCAACGCCGCCCTGCGCGTCTCTTTCGCCAAGGTCGCCGAGTACCAGAAGCGCGGCCTGGTCCACTTCCACGCCGTGATCCGCTTCGACGGACCCGACGGCCACACCACCGAGCCCCCGCCCTGGGCCACCTTCGACGCCCTGAGCGCCGCCGTGGGCCTGGCGGTCGAGCGTGCCCGGCTCGTCGTCGCCTCCGACGCCATTGGCGAACGCGTCATCGCCTGGGGCCGCCGGTTCAAGGTCGACCCCATCACCGCCCTGGGCGACGGCGAACTCACCGACGCCCGCGTTGCCGAGTACACAGACGCCAAGGTCGCCGGATACGTCGCCAAGTACGCCACCAAGAACGCCGAAGGTGCGGGCACCGTAGACCGCACCCTGATGTGCCGCCCCTGCGCCGGACGCGGCTACGTACGCGGCCCGGACGGCTTCCACGACCGGTGCGCCGACTGCGACGGCACCGGACAGGCCGAACCCATCAAGGCCCTGCCCATTCAGCAGCACGTACGCCAGATGATCCGCACGGCATGGGACCTGGGCCACCTCCCCGAGTTCGCCCACCTCAAGCTCTGGAAGTGGGCTCACATGCTCGGCTTCCGCGGCCACTTCTCCACCAAGTCCCGCGCCTACTCCACGACCCTCGGCGCACTCCGCGACGTACGCCGCGCATGGCGCCTCGCCCAGGCAGAGGCCGCCCGCACTCGCGTCGGCCTCCCCATCAGCGACGAGCACACCACCCTCGTCACCGCCTCCTCCTGGACCTACCTCAGCAGCGGCTACCGCCCCGGTGAGGAACTCCTCGCCGCGCAGGTCCGCCACGACATCGCCAACACCCAACGCCTCAAGCACGAAGGACTGATGCCTGCATGACGACCGCCGTGCTCACCGTGGACCAGGTCGCCGAGCGTCTCGGCATCAGCCGCTGGAAGGTCCACGACCTGATCCGCTCGCGCGAACTCGCCTCCTTCAAGATCGGCCGCTGCCGCCGTATCAGCGAATCCGCCGTGCACGCCTACATATCCCTCCAGACCGAACAGGAAGCCGCCTGATGGCCGCCAAGCCGAAGAAGAACCCGAACAACGAGGGCACCATCTACGAGCGCAAGGACGGCCGTTGGGAGGGCAGCGCATACGTCCTGACGACCGACGGCACGTACAAGCGGCGCAGCGTCTACGGCAAGACCTGGGACGAGGCTCACGAGAAGCTGACCAAGCTCAAGGCCGACTCCCTCAACGGCCTCCCGGTCGCCACCAGCAAGATGACGATCGCCGAGTACCTGGCGTACTGGCTGACGAATGTCGCCAAGGGCAAGGTCCGCAGGACGACCTACGTCAACTACGAATCCCTCGTCCGCAACTACGTCACCACGGAGTTCGGCAAGAAGAAGCTGGTCCGGCTCACCGCCCGCGATATCCGCGCCTTCCTCGCGAAGACGGCGGTCACCTGCCAGTGCTGCGCGCAGGGCAAGGACAGGAAGCGGCCGGAGCACAAGCGGCGCTGCTGCGCCCTCCGGAAGTGCTGCAAGAAACTCCCGTCTGACCGGACCGTGCGCTTCCTGCTGGTGATCCTGCGCGCCGCTCTCCAGCACGCCGTACGCGAAGACGAGTTGCCCCGCAACGTGGCCCGGAACGTGGAGCTGAGCATGGGAACCAAGCGCGAGATCGAGCCGCTCACCGCCAAGGAGGGGCGTCAGCTCCTGACGGCGGCCAGGGACAACAGGCTGTGGGCCGCGTACGAACTGGCGGTCCGCATCGGCCTCCGGCGCGGTGAGCTGCTGGGGCTGCGCTGGTCGGATGTGGACCTTCACGAAGGTGTGCTCACCGTTCGGCAGGCCCTACAGCGCGTCGGCGGTGAGCTGCTGATCGTCGCGCCGAAGACTCAGCGCTCGGCCCGTCGCGTGGCCCTGCCGGCCGAGTGCGTGACCGCACTCCGCGCCCAGCGCGCGCAGCAGATCGCCGACCGGAAGGGCGCGGGGGACAACTGGAAGGGCACGGGTCAGGGCCTCGTCTTCACCACCAAGAACGGGACCCCCATCGAGCCGCGCAACCTGAACCGCTCCTTCGAGGTGCTCTGCGTCCGCGCCGGCGTCCGCAAGGTCCGCTTTCATGACCTGCGCCACACCTGCGCCTCGCTCCTCCACGAACAGGGCGCCGACGCCCGCATGATCATGGAAGTCCTCGGCCACAGCTCGATCCGCGTGACCATGGACATCTACACCTTCGTACGGCTCGACTCGCAGCGCTCCGCATTCGATCGCGTCGGCGACGCGCTGAGGGGTGACGGCAACGATCCGGACGGCGATGACGGCGCGGCCGGTGTCTCCGTAGCCGTCTGATCGGCTCCCGAAGCCGGTTGCCGTCAAACACTGCCGTCACCGCATAAAGCAAAGGCCCTGTGGATCACTCCACAGGGCCTTTGACGTGCTGTGCACTCGGCAGGATTCGAACCTGCAACCTTCTGATCCGTAGTCAGATGCTCTATCCGTTAAGCTACGAGTGCTTGTTTTGTTTTCGCCGGTCCCGGTTGTTTGGGGCCGTTCGCGGCGACAGGAAGAACATTACATGACTGCCGCCGCCATGTGAAATCCGTTTGGTGCACCCCTTGTGAGCTGGGCAAACGGGTCTGTGGTGGGTGTGGGAACGACGAAGCCCCGGTCGGGTGGACCGGGGCTTCGGTGATCATGGTGATCAGGTGCGGAGGCGGAGGGATTTGAACCCTCGATGGGCTTTAAGGCCCAAACCGCATTAGCAGTGCGGCGCCATAGACCGGACTAGGCGACGCCTCCAGCACAGCCGCCCGCGCGAGCGCGAGTGGTGCGTGCAGATGATGACACAGTCGAGCGTGGTGTCACCAATCGGCTCCCACGGTACTAGGCAGGCCCGCCGCAGGGCAAAGCCCTTCTGGTCCCGCGCCGGGCGTCGTCCCCGGTGGGGCGGGCGCCCGACGTCCCGGGGCGTCCACCGTCTCGGGTGCGCGCAACGTCCTGAGGGGTGCGGCGTTAGGCAGGGCATGTCGCTCGTTCGGTTCCTTGTCGTCGCCGCCACCGCAGCCACCGCCGCCACCGCCACCGTCACCTCCATCGTGCCCACCGCCGCCCACGCCGACCCCGGTCGCACCCCCATCACCGACGCCGGCCGCACCCACGACACCAACGCCGGTCGCACCACCCTCGCCCCACCGCCCGTCCAGGACGACCGCATCGACCACCGAGACGACCACCGAAACGACCACCGAAACGACGCCCACTCCGGCGACCGTCTCACCGTCACCGTCCGGCACGCGGGCGAGGGCACGGACGGGACGTATCAGCTCTTCTGCCACCCCGGTGGCGGCACCCACCCCGACGTCGACCGGGCGTGTGCCGCGCTGGAGCGGGTCACCACGTGGGGGAAGGACACGTTCGCCCCGGTGCCGGGCGACAGCATCTGCACCATGCAGTACGGCGGGCCGGCCACCGCGCATGTCACCGGGGTCTGGGCCGGGCGGCCCGTCGACGCCGAGTACGACCGCAGCAACGGGTGTGAGATCGGGCGCTGGGACCGGCTCGTGCCGCTGCTCCCCGATCTGGGGGAGCAGCCGGCGGCGCAGGGGCGGTCGTAGAGCCCGGTGCAGGCCAGGGGATGCGGTCACACGTTCTACTTCACTTCCTCGTGCGACCTCCCTCTCATCCGCCGCCGAGAGCACAATCCGTGCCCGTAGACTCGCTCGCGTGACACGTCGCGGGCCGGTTGGCAAGATGGCCCGAGCGGTCGGCAAGGTGCGGTAACAGGGAGGAAGCGTCTCGTGAGCAGCAGGCCATCCCGAGGCGCTGCTCGCCTCGCAGCCATACTGGACGCGCTGCCCGATGCGTTGGTGCTGGTCAACGCCAACGGGACCGTCGTCAACGCGAACACCATCGCGCTCGAGGCCTTCGAAGCGCCCGGGACCGCACTCGTAGGGCGGGGACTGCTCGATCTGCTGCCGCAGTTCGACTCCAAGCTCATCCCCGGCTCCATGCGGCGGCCCGACCACATGGACCCCGCCGGACGCACCAAGCCGACGCGGATGATCGCGCGGCGGACCGACGGCGCGGAGTTCCCCGTCGAGGTCACCAGCGCCAATCTGGAGAACGGCCAGCAGGCCTACGACGGTTACGGCTACAGCGGCGACGAGCTGCTGATGCTCGTCGTACGGGATCTGACCGGGACCGTCGACACCGAGGCGGAGCTGGCGCGTTCGCAGCGGCAGACCGAGATGATCCTGCGGGCCGCCTCCGAGGGTGTGGTGGGGACCGATACCGACGGGCGGATCGTGCTCGTCAATCCGGCCGCCGCCCAGATACTGGGGTACCGGGCCAGTGACCTCGGCGGCAAGGCGCTGCACGACCTCGTGCTGCACTCCCGGGCCGACGGTTCCCCCTTCCCGTACGCCGAGTCGCCGCTCGCCGACACCCTGCGCTCCGGGCGCAAGCACCGGGTGCGCGGGCAGGTGCTGTACTCCAAGGGCGGCGACAAGGTCTCCGTCGACCTGACCACCGCGCCCGTGCGCGACGGCGACCAGCTCGTCGGCGCCGTGATGACGTTCACCGACCGGCGGCAGTACGACACGCTCGCCGAGGAGAAGGCCGAGCTGGAGCAGCGGCACGCCGAGGAGCTGGAGCGGATCGAGGAGGAGCACGCCTCCGAACTCACCGCCCTGCGCCAGAAGCACGTCACCGAGCTCGAGGAGCTGCAGGAGCAGCACGACGAGGAACTCGGCGCGAACGAGGAGCGTTACGCCGCGCTCGGCGAGCGGGAGAAGGACCGGTACGAGGCGCTCGCCGGACGGCACGACCAGCTGCTGACGCTGCTCGGGCGCTCGCTGCGCGGGCCGCTGGACGAGCTGCGGCGCGAGCTGGCCGCCCTCGCCGCCGACGACGCCGGGCAGCTGTGGCCCGAGGCCAACCAGGTGCTGCACCATCTGTCGGCCGGCTACTCGCGGATCACCACCCTCATCGACAACGTCCTCGGCTATCAGCTGCTCGACGCCGGCAGCGAGCAGATCACCCGGGTGAAGGTGATGCTCGACGCGGTCGTCGCGGCCGGTGTCGACGGCGCCGTCGACCTGATCGGGCCCGGCCGGGTGCAGTTCGCGGTGCACGCGCCGCCCATCGAGGCCGAGGTCGACCCGCAGCGGCTCGCGAGCGCGCTCTCCCATCTGATCGCGGACGTCGCGGGCGTCGACGCGACCGGCAACGCGCCCGTGTCGGCGGGCGGTTACATGGACAACACCGTGGTGGTGGCCGCCGCGCAGCGTGGCGAGGTCGTACGGATCGAGGTGCGCGGGCCGTACGCCGGGGGAGACCCGGTGCACGAGCCGATCGTGCGCGGGATCGTGCGCGCCCACGGCGGTGTGCTGCAGACGCACGACGTGCCCGGGATGAGCGGCAGCGCCTATGTGCTGGAGGTGCCCATCGGGGGCGGGGCCGGAGCCGTGGCGGCCGAGACGCCCGAGACGCCTGCCCAGGCAGCGGGCGGCGAGGAGGGTTCCGGTGGCCGGCGGCGCGCCCGGCGGCCGTCCGTCGACGCGTTCCTGGACGGCGAGGTCCCGGGAGAGTCCGGTGGCCCGGCCGAGCACGGCGCAACGGAGACGGCCGCGCCCACCGGGCGACGGCGCAGGCGTGCCGTGGAGGAGTCGGAGGCCGCCGCGGCCTCCGTCGGGAGCGCCGTGGAGGTCGCCGGGGGTACCGGGCGACGGCGCGGCAGGCCGGCCGAGAGCGACGCCGGCGGTGTCTCCGAGGGTGCCGTCGTCATGGCGGGCGAACATGCCGTGGAGACGGCCGCCGCCAATACGGGCCTGGGCGGGACCGTTCCGCCGCAGGGCGTACCCGCGCCCGGTGGCGGTCGGCGCGCCCGGCACGGCGGGGGCGCGCAGCAGGCCCTGCCCGCGGCACTGCCGGCCGCCGCGACGCCCGGCGCTCCCGCGGCCCCGGGTGCCGTGGCCCCGGACGCGGCACAGGCCGGTGCCGCCCCCGGCAACCAGCCCGCGCTCGCCGAGAAGGCCGAGCCCAGCGGGCGGCGCCGCCGTGCGCTCGCCGCCGCGCAGGACCGTGCCGCCGCGCAGGAAGCGGCTCCCCGTTCCGTCTTCGCGCTGCCCCCGGCGGACGCGGACCGCCCGGCCCAGGGCGCGGCGCCGCAGACACCCGTCCCGCCGCAGACCCCTGTCCCGCCGCAGGCACCGGTTCCGCCGCAGGCCCCCGTCCCGCCGCAGGCTCCCGTCCCCGCGCACGGGCAGGCCCCCGCGCAGCCGCAGATTCCGGCGCAGTCGGCGCCGCCCGCCGTGCCGCAGCCGTCCGGGCAGGGGGGCCAGGACGCCTCGGGTGCCGTCGTGGCCGACGGCGGTCGGCACGATGCCGTTCCGCACGACCAGTCCGGCGACCACACCCCGCCGCAGCCGCATCCGACGAGCGCGCCGACGGGCCGCCGTCGCCGTGCCGTGGGGCAGCCCGCGGCACAGGACACCCCCGCCCAGCAACCGGTCCCGGCCCAGCAACCGGCCCCGCAGCCGGTCCCTGTTCCCGCACAGATGGCTCCCGCGCAGGCCGCGCCTGCTCCGGGCGCCGCCGCCCAGAACACCGGCGGCCAGGTCCCGCAGCCCGCGCAGCCCGCTGCCCAGGCGGCACCGCCCGCCGCCCAGCCGCTTCCTCCGCAGAGCGCCCCCGGCCAGGACGCATCCGCCGGGCCGCTTCCCGCGGAGGCGCCGCAGCAGCCCACCCCGGCGCCGGGCACGCCCCTGCCTCCGGAGGCGCCCGCGGTCCCTGCGGCGCCCGCAGCCCAGGCACCGGCACCCGCGCAGCCGCGCCCCGCCCAGCCGCTGCCCGCCGAGGCCACGGCGGCACCCGCGGCGCAAGCCGCCTCCGTAGACCCGAACTCCACCCAGGGCCGCGCGATCAGCGTCCGGACACTGGGGCAGGGCGTGCCGTTCACCCGGCAGGCCGCACAGGTGCAGCAGCCGACGGCCACGCCCCCGCCGCACAACCCGACCGGTGGCGGCCGGCGCCGCAAGCTCGGCACCCGGACCGAACCCGGCGCGGCGGCGGCCACGAAGCAGGCGGCCCGTCCGCACCCGCAGGCCGAACAGGCCCCGCCGCAGTCGCACCCCTCGCAGGCCGGGCAGTCGCGGCTCGCGCAGGCGACCGAGGGCACGGGGCGGTCGTACGCCATAGGGGCGCCCGACGAGAACGCCGCCGAGGGGCCCGAGCCGCTGGACGGTCCGGGCGGTGCCGTGGAGATCGCGGACCCGCCCCTGCCGCAGCCGATGGACGACGAACTGCCGCCGGAGCCGCTGGACAACCCGCGCCGGCTGCTGGTGTGGCCCGCGCCGGACGTGACGACCCAGCAGGCGCTGAGCGACCGCGGCTACCGTCCCGTGATCGTGCACTCGCGCGAGGAGGTCGACGCGCAGATCGCGGCGTTCCCGGCCGCCCTGTTCGTGGACCCGCTGACCGGTCCGATCACCCGGACCGCGCTGCAGTCGCTGCGTCAGGCGGCGGTGGCCGCCGAGGTGCCGGTGCTGGTGACCGCGGGCCTCGGGCAGGCGACGCGTGAGGCGGCCTACGGCGCCGACCCCGCCGTACTGCTGAAGGCGCTCGCGCCGCGGGACAGCGAGCAGCACCCGCCGCGGGTGCTGCTGATCGAGGAGCACGCGGAGATCGCGCTGGCCCTGACGGCGACGCTGGAGCGGCGCGGGATGCAGGTGGCGCGGGCCGCGAGCGACACGGACGCCGTGACCCTGGCGGGGCAGCTCAGGCCGAACCTGGTCGTGATGGACCTGATGCAGGTGCACCGGCGCCAGGCCGGGATCGTGGACTGGCTGCGGGCCAACAGCCTGCTCAACCGCACCCCGCTGGTCGTCTACACCGCCGCCGTCGACCAGGCCGACCTGCCGCGCCTGGCCTCCGGCGAGACGGTCCTCTTCCTCGCGGAACGCTCCACCAGCGCCGAGGTACAGAGCCGAATCGTCGACCTGCTTTCGCGGATCGGCACCAACTGACCTGCACCCCGGCGCCGCGAGCGGGTGCGTCAAGGCTGCGCCCCGGCGCCGCGAGCGGGTGCGTCAAAGCTGCGGCCCGGCGCCGCGAGCAATGGCGTCGGAGCTGGGTGACGCCCAAGCCGCCCCCGGCGCCGCGAGCGGGTGTGTCAGAGCTGGGTGACGTCGAGGTCGCCCTCGGCGTAGCGGCGGCGCAGGACCTTCTTGTCGAACTTGCCGACGCTGGTCTTCGGGACGGACTCGATGATCGTCCAGCGTTCGGGGAGCTGCCATTTGGCGATCTTGCAGACGTCGCTCGCGAGGAACGCGCGCAGCTCCTCGAAGTCGGCGCCGGAACCCTCCTTCAGCACGACCGTGGCCAGCGGGCGTTCGCCCCACTTCTCGTCGGGGACGGCGACCACGGCGGCCTCGGCGACGTCCGGGTGGGACATCAGGGCGTTCTCCAGGTCCACCGAGGAGATCCACTCGCCGCCGGACTTGATGACGTCCTTGGCGCGGTCGGTGAGGGTGAGGTAGCCCTCCGGGTTGATCGTGCCGACGTCGCCGGTCTTCAGCCAGCCGTCGTCGCTGAACTTGTCGGCGGGGCGCAGGGGTTCGGCGTCGGGTCCGTTGTAGTAGGCGCCCGCGATCCAGTTGCCGCGCACCTCCAGCTCGCCCGCGGACTCGCCGTCCCAGGGCAGGCGTTCGCCGCCGGGGCCGGTGAGGCGGGCCTCGACGCCGGCCGGGAAGCGGCCCTGGGTGAGTCGGTAGGCGAACTCCTCGTCGGTGCCGACCGCGTGGGCCGGCGGGCGGGCGACCGTGCCGAGCGGGGAGGTCTCCGTCATGCCCCAGGCGTGGCAGACCCGCATGCCCAGGTTGTCGAAGGCCTCCATCAGGGAGGGCGGGCAGGCCGAGCCGCCGATGGTGACCTGGGTGAGGGAGGAGACGTCGCGCGGCTTGGCGGTCAGCTCGGCGAGCAGGCCCTGCCAGATGGTCGGGACGGCCGCCGCGTGGGTGGGCTTCTCGCTCTCGATCATCTCGGCGAGCGGGGCGGGCTGCAGGAAGCGGTCCGGCATGAGCAGATTGACGCCGGTCATGAAGGTGGCGTGCGGCAGGCCCCAGGCGTTGACGTGGAACTGCGGGACCACGACGAGCGAGGTGTCCTGGTCGGTCAGGCCCATCGACTGGGCCATGTTGACCTGCATGGAGTGCAGATAGATCGAGCGGTGGCTGTAGACCACGCCCTTGGGGTCGCCGGTGGTGCCGGAGGTGTAGCACATGGCGGCGGCCTGGCGTTCGTCCAGCTCGGGCCAGTCGTAGTGGGTCGGCTTGGCGGCGATCAGGTCCTCGTACTCGTGGACCTGGGCGCTCGCGCCGTCGAGGAGGGAGCGGTCGCCGGGGCCGGTGACGACGACGTGCTCGACCGTGGGCAGCTGCGGCAGCAGTGGGGCCAGCAGCGGCAGCAGCGAACCGTTGACGATGACGACCTTGTCGGCCGCGTGGTTGACGATGAACGCCAGTTGCCCGGCCGGCAGGCGGAGGTTGAGGGTGTGCAGCACCGCGCCCATGCAGGGGATCGCGAAGTACGCCTCGACGTGCTCGGCGTTGTTCCAGGCGAGCGTCGCCACACGGTCGGCGTCCGTCACGCCGAGGTCGTCCCGCAGCGCGTGCGCGAGCTGGGCCGCGCGGGCCCCGATCTCGGCGTAGGAGCGGCGGTGCGGCTCGCCCTCCCCGGTCCAGGTGGTCACCTGCGAGGTCCCGTGGACCGTGGACCCGTGGGTCAGGATCCTCGAGATCAGCAGCGGTACGTCCTGCATCGTGCTCAGCACGGCGTCCTCCCAAGGCGACATTGCCTACGCGGCGGTAAGGGATGCGCTGATTCTGCGCACATACCGCGTGGTATGTCACTAGGGTCCGACGGATTTACCGCGCTCGGACCAGTTCGGGATCCTCGCGCAGCTTGCTGAGCGCGCGCGACACCGCCGACTTCACCGTGCCCACGGACACGTCGAGCACCTCGGCCGTCTGCACCTCGCTGAGGTCCTCGTAATACCTGAGGACGACCATCGCCCGCTGCCGGGCGGGCAGCTTCATGATCGCCCGCCACATCGCGTCGTGCAGCGCCTGCTGCTCGGCCGGGTCGTCCCCGCCGCGCACGGGCTCCGGCTCGGGCAGTTCCTCGCACACGAACTCGTCGACCCGGCGCTTGCGCCACTGCGAGGTGCGCGTGTTGAGCAGGGCGCGGCGCACATAGCCGTCGAGCGCCCGGTGGTCCTCGATGCGCTCCCAGGCGACATACGTCTTGGTCAGCGCGGTCTGCAGCAGGTCCTCCGCGTCGCTCGGGTTCGCGGTGAGCGACCGGGCGGTGCGCAGCAGCACCGGCTGCCGGGCCCTGACGTACGACGCGAACGACGGGTACGGCAGGGTCTGCGTCGCCGGCGTGGCGGCGTTCGAAGCGCGGGTGCAGACGGGTGTGGTCATGGCTCCACGCTAGGAGCGGGGGCCCCTTCGGCGGATCGGCCGCAGGTCCCGAAGCCGGATCCGCCTCAGGTTGTAGGGGTGGAGGTGCCTGCACCTCCTGAAGGTGGACGAGCGGGTCGGGGGTACTGCGGGATGACCCCTGGGGGTGCCCCGGATCCACGACCTGTGGGGGTGCCCCGGCGGTCAGCCGTCCGCGGTCAGGACCAGGCCCGACGTCGGCACTCCCGTCCCTGCCGTCACCAGCACCCGCTCCGCCCCGGGCACCTGGTTCACGGCCGTCCCGCGGATCTGCCGTACCGCCTCCGCGATCCCGTTCATCCCGTGGAGGTACGCCTCCCCGAGCTGCCCTCCGTGCGTGTTGACCGGCAGCGACTCCCCGGCCACGAAGTCCGCCGCCTCCCCCTTGCCGCAGAACCCGAACTCCTCCAGCTGCATCAGCACGAACGGCGTGAAGTGGTCGTAGAGGATCGCCACGTCCACGTCGGCGGGCGTCAGTGCGCAGGTGCGCCACAGCTGGCGGGCGACCACGGCCATCTCCGGCAGGCCGGTGAGGTCGTCGCGGTAGAAGCTCGTCATCTGCTCCTGGCGCCTGCCGGCCCCCTGGGCTGCCGCCGCGACGACCGCGGGCGGGCGCCGCAGGTCGCGGGCCCGCTCCACGGAGGTGACGACGATCGCCTGGCCGCCGTCGGTCTCCTGGCAGCAGTCCAGCAGCCGCAGCGGCTCGACGATCCAGCGCGAGGCGGCGTGGTCGGCGAGGGTGATGGGACGGCCGTGGAAGTACGCCGCCGGGTTGGTCGCCGCGTACTTGCGGTCGACGACGGCCACATGTCCGAAGGCCTGAGGGGTCAGGCCGTAGGTGTGCAGATAGCGCTGGGCGGCCATCGCCACCCAGGAGGCCGGGGTCAGCAGTCCGAACGGCAGCGCCCAGCCGAGCGCGGCGCCCTCCGCCGAGGGCTCGCGCTGCTGCACCCCGGAGCCGAAGCGGCGGCCCGAGCGCTCGTTGAAGGCGCGGTAGCAGACGACCACCTCGGCGACCCCGGTGGCGACGGCGAGCGCCGCCTGCTGGACCGTCGCGCAGGCCGCGCCGCCGCCGTAGTGGATCCGGGAGAAGAAGGACAGCTCGCCGATGCCCGCGGCCTGGGCCACCGTGATCTCGGGGCTGGTGTCCATGGTGAACGTGACCATCCCGTCCACGTCGCCGGGCGCGAGGCCCGCGTCGTCGAGCGCCGCGCGCACCGCCTCCACGGCCAAGCGCAGTTCGCTGCGCCCCGAGTCCTTGGAGAACTCGGTGGCCCCGATGCCGGCGATGGCGGCGCGCCCGCCGAGTGCGTCCTTCGTCCGTACGCTCACCGGGCACCCCCAGGGACGGTGACCGTCACCGTGCCCGTGACATGGCTGCCGATGCCGTTCGCCCCGACCACGCGGACCGTCGCCGTGTCGCCGTCGACCCCCTCGACCGTTCCGGTCAACACCATGGTGTCGCCGGGGTAGTTGGGCGCCCCCAGCCGGATGGCCACCTTGCGCAGGACGGCCGCCGGGCCGAAGTGGTCGGTGATGTAGCGGCCGACGAGGCCGTTCGTCGTCAGGATGTTCATGAAGATGTCCGGGGACCCCTTCTGCCGGGCCGACTCGGCGTCGTGGTGCACGTCCTGGTAGTCGCGGGAGGCGATGGCCCCGGCGACGATCAGGGTGCGGGTGATCGGTATCTCCAGCGGGGGCAGCTCCTCACCGGCCCTCATACGGCGGCCTCCTCCCGGGCGCGGAACACGGGCAGCACCAACTCCTCGTCGTACGAGCGGAATTCGAGCCGTACCGGCATGCCGATGCGCACCTTGTCGTACGGCACCCCCACCACATCGCTGATCATCCGCACTCCCTCGGCGAGTTCGACCAGGGCCACGGCGTAGGGCGGGTCGAAGGCCGGGAAGGGCGGGTGGTGCATGACGACGTACGAGTACACCGTCCCCTCGCCGCTCGCCTCGACGGTGTCCCAGTCGGGGCCGCCGCAGTTGTTGCAGCCGGGCAGCCAGGGGAAGCGGAGGGCGGCGCAGGAGGTGCAGCGCTGGATGAGCAGACGGTGGCGCGCGACGCCTTCCCAGAAGCCGGCGTTGTCGCGGTTGACGACGGGGCGGGGACGGGACGGACGCTGCGGACGCTTCGAAGGGGTCGTGGCCGGGGCGTACTTGAGGACGCGGAAGCGGTGCGTGCCCACGCGTTCGGGGCCCACGCGGATGTCCGTGCGGGTCGTGATGAAGTACCCGGTGCCGAGCTTGGTCGTCTTGCGTCCGGAGACCGACTCGATGACCGTGTCGAAGGTGACCTCGTCGCCGGGGCGCAGCGGCCGCAGGTACTGCTGCTCGCAGTCGGTGGCCACGATCGAGGTGCAGCCGGCCTCGTCCAGCAGGGCGAACATCTCGTCGTGGGCCGCCGCGCGCCCCTCGTGACCGGCCAGGCCGCCCATCGTCCAGGCCTGGAGCATGGTGGGCGGGGCGATGGCGTCGGGGCCGGTGTAGGCGGGGTTGGTGTCTCCCATCGCCTCGCACCAGTGCCGGATCATCGGCAGGTTGACGGGGTCACGGCCCGTTCCGGTGAGGGTGGCGGCCCGTCCCTCGTAGACCTTCAGCCGCGCCCCCAGCTCGTCGTCCACGACCACACCTCCTCGACCGGCGATGGTTTCTGACTGTCCGTCAGATCCGATGGGCTGTCAAGGTCGGTGCCGTGCACAAGCCGAGGCCGCTGCCACGTACGCAAACACGCCTGTGCGGCGGCACCGAAGCACCGCCGCACAGACGCCTTGCACCCCACAGCGCACCCAGGCCCCTCGGATCAGGGGCGTCGGCTCACCACAGCTCGCTGAAGTTGATGGCCACGTTCCTGTTCCCCTGGTTGACGGCCGTGAACGCGGAGCCCTTCACCTGGGCGGTGTTGCTCTGGTTCGAGGCGCCGTTGCCGACCGCGTTCTGCTGCGTGGTGGACGAGTTGCCGCTGTTGTCGTGACCGACACCGCTGCCGACGACACTCGCGACACCCGCGTTCGATCCGTTGTCCGCGATGGCGCCGTTGTCCGCCGCCGCGACGCCGGTGAACAGAGCGGCTGCCAGCGGAAGGGCGGAGACGGCGGCGATGACGCGGGCAGTACGGATGCTTGCCATGTTGTTCCTCCAGAACACCACGTGAAGTACGGCTGATACCAAGGCAGTTGGCCGACCGCCTCGGTGTTGTGCTCGACGTCGCATGATCAGGATTGCCCACCGAATCCCCGGCGAACCACTCCGTAAGCCGTGATTCGCCCTCAAGTGCTACGACAAGTCGATAAACCCCTATCGCGACTTCCCACACCCTTTCCCCCACAGTCGAGACAGTCGGGGCGGTTCGACCGCAAGTGCCGCAAGGGGAGAACCGGTCCGGCGGTTTTCCGGCCAACCTCCCTGCCCCGGGCGCGTCGCGTGCGATTCCCGCTTCCCTTTTTCGAACGTACGTACGAACATAGAGGCATGGCCACCACCGACCGGCAGGCCACGACGCTGGCCCTCGCACACGCCCTGTCAGCCGCCGAGCGCGGACTGGCCGTCATACCCCTGTCCCGGACGAAGCTTCCTGCCCTGCGCTCCCCCCACCACGACGACCCCGACCCCGGACGCTGCCACGGCGAGTGCGGCCGCCTCGGGCACGGGGTGTACGACGCCTCGACCGACCCGGCACGCATCCGCCAACTGTTCGCCGCGGCCCCCTGGGCGACCGGGTACGGCATCGCGTGCGGCCTTCCGCCGCACCATCTGATCGGTGTCGACCTCGACACGAAATCGGGCACGGACTCCTCGGCGGCGCTGCGCGAACTGGCGCTGCGCCATCTGTTCACGATCCCCGACACGGTGGTCGTCCTCACGCCCAGCGGTGGCCGTCACCTCTGGCTGAGCGGCCCGCCGGACGTCGTGGTCCCCAACTCGGCCGGCCGGCTCGCGCCCGGCATCGACATCCGCGGGGCCGGCGGCTACCTGGTGGGCCCCGGCTCCCGCACCGAGCACGGCGTCTACGGCACCGCGCCCGGCACGGCCCACCTCGCCCCCGCGGCCTGTCCGCCCTCCCTGCTGCGGCTGCTGCTGCCGCCGCCGCGCCGGTACGGGCTCACGCCGACCTCGGTCGGCGACCACGGCCAGGGGCTCGTGCAGTTCGTGCTCGCCGCGCACGAGGGCCAGCGCAACACCCGGCTGTTCTGGGCGGCCTGCCGCGCCTACGAGGACGGCATCGGACCGGCCCTCGTCGCACCCCTGGTCGAGGCGGCCCTGAACACCGGGCTGACCGAACGGGAGGCGCGGGCGACGATCGCGTCGGCGGCCCGGATGACGGGGCACCGGCCGTGAGGCCCACGGGAGAGCCGTGGCAGCGCAAGAACCATGAGGAGCTCCATGCACCACCGCCCTGGCGTGCGGACCATGTCGCTGACCCGCGTGGTCCTCGCCTCCGGCCGCTGCGTCGACCTGGCCGAGCTGCGGTTCGCGTCGACGTACGGAGGAATGCCGGACGGCTACCCCTGCAAGCCGGTCAACGACCTGGTGATCGAGGAGCTCCTGCGCTCCGCCGAGCGCACCTACCCCACCACGCCGATCCACTTCGTCCCGCCGCGGCGCGAGTACCCCGACCAGTACGCGGGCGCGTACGGGCCGGTCGAGGTCCTGCCGCCCGTCGCCTGCGTCGGGCGCTTCCGCTCGGCCGCGCTCGAACCCGCTCACGACCCGGTCCTCTATCACTCGGCCCTCACGGTCGTCTGGTTCCAGCAGAGCACCCGGATCCCCTCGGAGTGCGACGCGGAGGCCTCGCTGCGCGGGGTGGACTGGGAGCGGCTGGCACGGGACCACGAGCTGTGACATCCCGCTGCGAAGATTTTGCCTTTGGCCGATTTCCGGTGGGACGGGCCCGCCACCGCAGGGCCCGACGCGTTTCGCGCAAGCAAAGTGGGGCCGAAATCATCGGGTCCTGAGGCCCGCGCAGGTTACGGCCGTGTTGACCATCTCCCGAGCAGGACGCACCCTCGCATATAGATGTCAATTACATCTTGTTTGCTGCCGGGTCGCCGTTGCGCACGGGAAACCGCACGTCAGAAGGTGCCCGGCGGCAGACCCGTATCGGGAGGCACCACATGTGCGGCATCACCGGCTGGATCTCCTACGACCGCGATCTCGGGACCGAGTCGGCCGTATTGGATGCAATGACCGAGACGATGGCCTGCCGCGGCCCCGACGACCGCGGCGTCTGGGTGCAGGGCCCGGCAGCCCTCGGGCACCGCAGGCTCGCGATCATCGACCTGCCCGGCGGCCGGCAGCCGATGGCGGCCGACACCCCGCACGGCAGTGTCGCGCTCGTGTACTCCGGTGAGACGTACAACTTCACCGAGCTGCGCCGTGAACTCGGCGCCCGTGGCCACCGTTTCACCACCGACTCCGACACCGAGGTCGTCCTGCACGGCTATCTCGAATGGGGCGAGCAGGTCGCCGAGCGGCTCAACGGCATGTACGCGTTCGCCGTGTGGGACGGCCGCGAGGACAAGCTGGTGATGATCCGCGACCGGATGGGCATCAAGCCCTTCTACTACTACCCCACCCCCGACGGCGTCCTGTTCGGATCCGAGCCCAAGGCGATCCTGGCCAACCCCCTGGCCCCCGCCCGCGTCGGGCTCGGCGGCCTGCGCGAACTGTTCACGATGATCAAGACGCCGGGGCACGCCGTGTGGGAGGGCATGGCGGAGGTCGAACCCGGCACCGTCGTCACCGTCGACCGCTCGGGCGTGCACCACCGCACCTACTGGCAGTTGGAGACCCGGCCCCACACCGACGACCGCGACACCAGCATCGCCACGGTCCGCTCCCTGCTCGACGACATCGTGCGCCGCCAGCTCGTCGCCGACGTGCCCCGCTGCACGCTGCTCTCCGGCGGCCTCGACTCCTCCGCCATGACCGCGCTCGCCGCCCGGCAGCTCGGCGAGCACGGCGAGAAGGTGCGCAGCTTCGCCGTCGACTTCGTCGGCCAGAGCGACAACTTCGTCGCGGACGAGCTGCGCGGCACACCCGACACCCCGTTCGTCCACGACGTGGCCCGCACCGCCGGCACCGATCACCAGGACATCGTGCTCGACGCGCAGGCACTCGCCGACCCGGAGGTGCGCGCGAAGGTCATCAGGGCGCGCGACCTGCCCGCCGGGCTCGGCGACATGGACGCCTCGCTGTACCTCCTCTTCCGCGCCATCCGCGACCAGTCGACCGTCGCCCTGTCCGGCGAGTCCGCCGACGAGGTCTTCGGCGGCTATCTGCAGTTCTTCGACGAGGAGGCCCGGCGCGGCGGCACCTTCCCCTGGCTGGTGCAGTTCAGCCGCCACTTCGGCGAGGACGCCGAGGTGCTGCGCCCCGGCCTGCTCGACTCGCTCGACCTCCAGGGCTACGTCGCCGACGGCTACCGCACCGCCGTCACCGGCATCCAACGCCTGGACGGCGAGAGCGACTTCGAGTTCCGGATGCGGCAGATGTCCTATCTGCACCTCACCCGCTTCGTCCGTATCCTGCTCGACCGCAAGGACCGCGCGAGCATGGCCGTGGGCCTCGAAGTACGGGTCCCGTTCTGCGACCACCGGCTCGTCGAGTACGTCTACAACACCCCCTGGGCGCTGAAGTCCTTCGACGGCCGCGAGAAGAGCCTGCTGCGCGAGGCCACCGCCGACGTCCTGCCGAAGTCGGTCTACGACAGGGTCAAGAGCCCGTACCCCTCCACCCAGGACCCCAAGTACGCCGTGGCCCTCCAGGACCAGGCCAAGGACCTCCTCGCCCAGCCGTCCCACCCGGTCTTCGACCTCGTGGACCCCGACCGCCTGGCCCGCGTCGCCCACCACGACGAACCGGTCAGCAGCCAGGCCCAACGCCGGGGCCTGGAACGGGCACTGGACCTCGCACAGTGGATGGACATGTACCGGCCGGAGATCAGCGTGAGCTGATGGAGGGTCGGTGGTGTGAGTGACGTCGACGCGAGGCGGGCTTGTGGCCCGCCTCGCGCCGCGAGGCACGCATGACATGGTGGGTACGGGTGTACGGCTTCACCGGGACGGACCTACGACCTACGGACAGGGAGGTGAAGACGGATGGACTGGGCACGGTTCGCGCAGGAGATGGCGACGCTGGCGCGGGACCTGCTGGCGCAGACATCGGTCGACGCCACCCTGGAACGGATCACCGGCTCGGCGGTCGAGCTGGTGGAGGGCTGCGACGCCGCCGGGATCCTGATGCTGCACGACAAGAAGGTGCAGACGCTGGCCGCCACCGAACAGCTCGTGGTCGACAGCGACCGGCTGCAGGAGCAGCTGGGCGAGGGACCGTGCTTCGACGCCGCCCGCACCAAGGAGGGCGAGCGGGTCTTCCGCATCCCGGACTTCACCCGTGAACAACCGCGCTGGCCCGACTACGCGCCCCGGGCGCTGCGGCTCGGCGTGGGCAGCATGATGGGTTTCCTCCTCTACACCGAGGACGAGGAACTCGGCGCGCTGAACATCTACTCCCGCAGCCCCGGCGCCTTCACCGAGGCCGGCGAACTGGCCGGCTGGCTGCTGGCCTCCCACGCCGCGGTCTCCTTCTCCAGCGCCCGCACCCACGCCCAGATGGAACAGGCCCTCGGCACCCGCCACATGATCGGCGAGGCCATGGGCATCCTCATGGGCAGCCACAACCTCACCGAGAACGAGGCCTTCGACGTACTGCGCCGCTACTCCCAGGAGCACAACGTCAAACTCCGCGAGGTGGCCCGAATGATCTGCGAACGGGGCACGCTGTGAGGCGGTTCGGCGGGCGCCAGGTGTATTGACCAGCTGGGCGCTAGCCGCGAGCGGCTGGGCAGGCGAGCAGTCCTGCTCCCGTTCCCAGGACGACCAGTTGCACGACGCCCGGCATACGCCAACCCAGGACAAGGAGACCACCACCCGAGACGACCGCACCCCCGGCCAGCAGCCACATACCCCGCAACGCCTCCCCGGGCGCCTCGGGCGGATTGCCGCTGTCATAGCCGTCGGCCCAGCCGGTCATCCCGTAGCGGAAGAACAGCAGATAGGCGACAACCATGAGGTCGATGACGAGAAGCGCCACGCTGACCCCGACCTGCTCGCCGGTCGACGGACCACCCCCGGGCCTCACGCGCACCACGATTCCGTCCGCTGGTGACATACCGCTGATCGCATGCCACCCAGCATGCCGACCTGGCAGGCACCGCACATGAGCACAGCTACTCAGACGCACGCTCCCAAGACCGTTCAGCCATCGGTCGCCCGTGCCCCAGCCATGCCCGCCAGGGCGGGAACCCACGGGGAACGTCGGGCCGACCACGGTGGCTGCGGGCAAGGAAAGGACCCCTGACCGAACACCCAGGTCAGGGGCCGCTCTCACTGCTTATCCGGCGGAGGCGGTGGGATTTGAACCCACGGTGACATCGCTGCCACGACGGTTTTCAAGACCGTTCCCTTCGGCCGCTCGGGCACGCCTCCCCGCGCTGCTTGTGATCGGCAGCGCGGGGACAAGAGTAACGGGTTGGCACGCGCGCGCGGAGGGTGGATGGTGCGGACCCGGGGAGGTACGCGCGCGTGGGTCGGTGGGTCAGCTGTCGCCCGAGCGGGAGCCCAGGGTGAGCTGGACGGTGTGGGTCTTGCCGTCCCGCTGGTAGGTGATCGTGACCTCGTCGCCGGGCTTGTGGGTCCAGATCTCGCCGATCAGGGTGGGCCCGGAGTCGATCACATGGTCGTCCAGCTTGGTGATGACGTCGCCGGGCTTGAGGCCGGCCTTGGCGGCGGGACCGCCCGCCTCGACCGCGTCCGAGCCGCTGGCGCCCTGCTCGGTGATCTTCGCGCCGGAGGTGGAGTCCTCCAGGGAGACGGACGCGCCGATCTTCGCGTACACCGGCTTGCCGGTCTTGATCAGCTGCTGGGCGACGTACTTGGCCTGGTTGATCGGGATGGCGAAGCCGAGGCCGATCGAGCCGGCCTGGCTGGTCCCGCCGAGCCCGCCGCTGCTGTTGGACTGGATCGCGGAGTTGATGCCGATGACGTTGCCCGACGCGTCGAGGAGCGGGCCGCCGGAGTTGCCGGGGTTTATCGAGGCGTCGGTCTGCAGGGCGCTCATGTACGAGGCGTTGCTGCCGGTGCCGTCGCTGGAGGCGACCGGGCGGTCCTTCGCGCTGATGATGCCCGTCGTCACCGTGTTGGACAGGCCGAAGGGGGCGCCGATGGCGATCGTGGAGTCGCCCACCGCGACCTTGTCGGAGTTGCCGAGGGTGAGGGGCTTGAGGTCGGACGGCGGGTTCTTGAGCTTGATGACCGCGACGTCGTAGCCCTGGGCATGTCCGACCACCTCGGCGTCGTACTTCTTGCCGTTCGGGAAGGTCGCCGACAGCTTGCCGCCGTCGAGCGCGTCCGCGACGACGTGGTTGTTGGTGACGATGTGGCCCTGGGTGTCGAAGACGAATCCGGTGCCGGTGCCGCCCTCGCCGCTGGTGGACTCCGCCTGGATGGTGACGGTGCTGGGCAGCGACTTCGCGGCGACGTTCGCGACCGTGCCGGGGTCGCGCTTGAGGCTGCCGCCGCTGTCGGAGGCGGAGACCGTCGTGGAGCCGGTGGAGTTGTCGTTGTTCTTCGCCAGCGTGTAGCCGAGGCCGCCGCCCAGGCCGCCGGCGACCAGCGCGGCCACCAGGATCGCGGCGACGAGCCCGCCGCGTCCGGACTTCGGCGCGGGCTGCTGGTAGGTGCTGCCCCAGCCGGAGCCCGAGCCGCCGGAACCGTCGTCGGCGTAGGAGGGCGTGGCGGGCGGCGGGGGCGGCCAGGCGGCGTCCGGGGCCGAGCCCTGGGAGCCCGCCTGGGGGTCCTGCCCACCGGCCGACGCGTAGGCAGGGGCCTGGCCCGCGTGCACCAGCTCCTGCTCCTGCGCGCCGGGGGCGCTCGGGGGCACCGGCGGGAGCGGCGCCGTAGGGGCGCTCCCCCGGGAGGCGTCAGGTGCCGAGGGAGCGGGAGCGTCCACCGGCACGGGAGGTGCGGACGGGGCCGGGGGTACCGCGGTGCCCTCGTTCTCGGTGCTCACAGCTTTTCTCCTCGGTCCACGGCTGTTGTTCTCGGTCGCACTCGGTCACGCTCGTTCACGTTGTTCGACGGTCCGGCGCGATGCAGCTGTGCATGTTCTTTTGTATGCCGTCAGCCTTTCCCATGAGCCGTCAGGGCGCCATAAGCGGTGCCTGTGGGTCCGGGGCCACTCCTTATATAGGCCATGACGCGCAAAAGGGGCGCAATCCATGCTCCTCCGATCGCACGACTACCCAGTCGCGGTGGCACCATGACGCGGTGACCCACGCACGGCAGCACCGGATCCAAGTCGTCGCCCACCGCGGAGCCTCCGAAGAGGCCCCCGAGCACACCCTGGCCGCGTACAAGAAGGCGATCGAGGACGGCGCCGACGCCCTCGAGTGCGATGTACGCCTGACGGCGGACGGTCATCTCGTCTGCGTCCACGACCGTCGGGTCAACCGTACGTCCAACGGCCGCGGCGCGGTGTCCGCCCTGGAGCTGGCGGAGCTCGCCGCGCTGGACTTCAGCTCGCGCAGGACGCGGGAGCTGTGGCGCACCCGCGACGAGGAGCCCGACTGGGAGTTCCGGCCCGAGGACCGCCAGGACACCTCCGTACTGACGCTGGAGCGGCTGCTGGAGCTGGTCGCGGACGCGGGGCGGCCGGTGCAGCTGGCGATCGAGACCAAGCACCCCACCCGATGGGCCGGACAGGTTGAGGAGCGGCTGCTGGTGCTGCTGAAGCGGTTCGGTCTGGACGCCCCGGCCGCCGCCGAGGAGTCCCCCGTCCGCGTGATGAGTTTCTCAGCACGGTCGCTGCACCGGGTGCGGGACGCCTCGCCGACGCTGCCCACGGTCTATCTGCTGCAGTTCGTCTCGCCCCGGCTGCGTGACGGGCGGCTGCCGGCGGGTGTCCGGATCGCGGGCCCTTCCATCCGGATCGTGCGCAATCACCCCGCGTACATCGAGCGGCTGAAACGGGCCGGGCACCAGGTGCATGTGTGGACGGTGAACGAGCCCGAGGACGTGGATCTCTGCGTCGAGCTGGGCGTCGACGCCATCATCACCAACCGGCCACGTGCGGTCCTGCGCCAGCTGTACGGCTGATCCCCTTTCTTCACGCTATGAAGTCACTTCACTGGTAAAGACCTGTGGAGAAGCCTTGACCCATACACCCCTTCGGCACCATCCTCCAGAGTCGGTCACAGTCGAAATCCGGCCATATGGCTACAGGGAGTGCTCCGGCGCGTTCGCTCCGTGTCCAGCCGTTGTGAATGCGTCACTGAACGTGCATTGGCCGGTTTCCGGTACAGGCCAGTGGGGCATCCACACCGTGGCGTGGGGCAAAGGAGGTCTCGGGGGTGGCGTTGGTGGTGGCACAGGAGGTGCCCGCGTCGTCGAGCATGGCCGTACCCCATGGCCCGGCGGGCGTGGGGCAGGCGAGACACCGTATGCGCGAGCAACTGCGCACGGGCGGTGTGTCGGATGCGGTCATCGACGACGCCGTGCTGATTCTGTCCGAGCTCTTGAGCAACGCGTGCAAGCACGGCCGGCCCCTGGGCGACGCTCTGTCCGGTGACGGAGACGTGCTTGCGGCCTGGCGCGTGGACCGCGGCGGCCGGCTCACGGTGTCGGTCACGGACGGCGGCGGGCCCACCCGCCCGGCTCCGTCCACGCCCTCGGTCACCGCACACGGCGGCCGCGGGCTGAACATCATCACCGCACTCGCCGACGACTGGGGCGTCCGCGACGAGGCCCGCGGCGAGGTCACCGTATGGGTCGTGGTGCAGAACGGCGTCCAAGGACGCGACCCCCGGCTCAGCCCTGACGCTTCTCCTACGCGCGTCACCACCCCGTCGACCCCGAGAATCCCCCCACTACCGGACCTGGACTTCGCAGACGCCTTCGACGACCTGGACTGACGGGGGGCGCTGCGCGGCGGGCTGGATCGAGGGGGTTGCTTGCGGCGACCTGGACTGGGGGGATCGCCGCGCGGCCGGCCGGATCAAGCGGCTGCGTCCGGCGACCTGGACTAAGGGGGGCGCCGGTGCGGCCACCGGGAGCAAGCCGCACCGACCCTGCAGTCGGGGGTGAACCGCCCCGTCCCGTGTCCGGGGTTTCCGTAGGGCGTCGTGGGAGCGGCTAGGCTCCGGGCGTACCAGACGAGCCGTAATCGGGAGACACCCACGATGGCCAAGAAGCGACCTCAGACGAAGGCCAAGCCGCAGCGCACGGACGGGGCCCGCGCCGTGGGCGTCGACGGGGAGGTCCCGGTCGTCGGCGCGCGCGAGCCCTGCCCCTGTGGCAGTGGCCGCCGCTACAAGGCCTGTCACGGACGGGCCGCCGCGCACGCCGCGACCGAGCTGGTGCACCGCCCCTTCGAGGCGCTCGCGGGCGAGTGCGACTGGGTGGCGCTGCGCGAGCTGGTCCCGGCCGCCACGGTCGAGCTGAACCTCAAGGGCGGTCTGCCCGAGGGCGTCCCGTCCGTCACGCTGGCGACGGTGCTGCCGATGGCCTGGCCGGCACTGCGCCGCGACGACGGCTCGGTGCTGCTGGGTCTGCAGAACGACACGGCGTCCGGCGACGTCAGCCGTGACCTCGCCGACAACCTCCAGCGCGCGCTGACCGCCGAGCCGGGCACGCCGGTCGAGGGCCGCCGCGCGCCGGCCGGCGGACCGCGGCTGCAGGATCTGCTCGACCCCGAAGGCGCGTTCGAGCCAGTTGTGCACAGCGGCTTCGAGTTCTGGGTCCCGGACGCCGAGAACGCCACCCCGGAGGTGACCGCCTCCCTGGAGCGGGCCAACGCGGCGGCCATCCCGACCGCCAAGCTCACCGGCGTCGACGCCGCCTACTGGTGCGAGACCCCCGACAAGAACCACCTGCGCTGGGTCATGCCGCACCCGGAGGAGCAGCTTCTGGACGCCCTCGCGCGGCTGCATGCGGCGGGCCGCTCCGGCCTCGGTGAGGGCACCCGTCTCGTGGGCTCCTTCCGCGCTCACGGGCTCACCGTGCCGGTCTGGGACCTGCCGAGCGGGCTCGGCGCCGAGGACATCGAGAAGCCGGCCGCCGAGTTCGCCGAGCGCCTCGCGACCGCCCTCGCCTCGGACGCGCCGCTGAGCGCCGACGAGCGCCGCGCCCGTGGGGGCCTCACCAACCGCCAGGTCACGCTCAGTTGACGAAGGCGACGGGATCGGATCCGGCTGACCGACCGGTCAGCCGAATCCCCTCACCTGGAATCGGTGACTCCGCTCACAAATCCCGTTCGGCACAAGCACATACGTGACTGGAAAGACCGGATCGAATTTGCGAACCGCCGATCTCTTGTTACCGTTCCAGTAGTCCGGTTGCTGGTGCATCCCCCGTCGCCAGCAACCGGACCTTTTTCTTCCCGGGCGCGCTTTACGGAATGCAACCGTCCGTCAACTGCCGGTAGACGCACCGGAGTTGCTACCGGAACGCAGCAGCAGCGGCCCGCTCCCCGGCCCCGAGGCGAACTCCGCGACCGCCGTGTAGGCGTCCGGACCGCTCCGGCTGTGCTCCCGCGGCGTCTCGCACATTCCCGGCTCGTCGTCGGCGCCGACGGCGCACTTCATCTGCACCGTGCGCCCGCCCGGCCCCATCAGGCTCAGTACGGAGTCCAGCGCCCCGCCCGTCACATTGCGGTAGTAGGTGCGCGCCCAGGTGTCCTCGCCCTGTGTGACCACACAGGTCTGCGCCTCGACGCCGTCGGGGGAGGTGAGTTCGGGGCCGCAGCGCACGGCGGTGGCCAGGCCCAGGCCGAGCAGCCGGGGGGAGGCGGCGGGGGCGGCGGAGGGGGCCTTGGCGTCCTCGTCGCGCGGGGAGGACCGTACCGATTCGCGCGCGGGGGCACGGACGACGGTGCGGTCCTCGTCGTCCGGCGGTCCCGCGGATGCCACGGCCAGCGGCAGCGCGACCGCGCACGCCACGACGCCCGCGAGGGCGAGCAGACGGAGGTTCATACCGCGGAACATAGCCACCGCAGGGGGGCGCGCAGCGCCGTGCGCGCCCGACACCCCTACAACTCGGGTGCGCTCACACCCGTACGAGTGAGGACCTCGACCGCGACGTCCACCACGGCCTCGACGTCGGGGACCCAGGGGGAGGCCGAGCCGGGCAGCGGGGCGCGCTCCCAGCGGATCTCACCCTCGCCGGTCTCGGAGGGGGGCAGCGCGAGATAGCCGCCCTCGCCGTGGAAGCGGAGGGAGCCGGGGACGAAGTCCTTGGCGTAGAGCAGCTCGCCCAACTGCTCCATGCCGTACGGCTTCACGAGGATCGCCCAGCGGTTCGGCGAGGCGACGACCGGGCCGAGGCGCATGCCCACGCGGTCCAGTGCGGTCAGGGCGTGCGCGGCGGCGAGGGCCGGCAGGCTCACGGCGCAGGGCGCCCGGCCGCCGGTGGCCAGGATGATCGGCGCGGCCGGGCGGTTGCCCCACCACCAGCGCACCATGCGGGCGTCGGTGGTGGCCGCGAGCAGGCCGGGGTCGAAGGGGTGTGCGCCGGGCACCGTGCACTCGGCGTCGGGGCAGCCGCAGCGGGAACGCGCCTGCGGGTCCGCCGCCACACCCGGGAGCACGGGCCACTGATATTCCGTCGCGAAGGTCAGGGCCGCGCTGATCAACTCAGGCCTTCCGTCACTGCGCTTGGACAGGAGCCTGCGTCGCCTTCCGAGGATCTCGCGCATGAGCGCTCGTTCCTTTCCGTTGCACCGCTGGCAACACCGTGGGCCACATCACACCATGTGTCGATCACTTCACTGTGCGTACCTGTTGGCGCATCACACCCCTGCCCTGGGCAAGGGGAACCCCTATGGGCCGAACATTGACTGCATCCGCGGCATCCTCGACTGCTCCGCCCATACTGCTTCCATCAAAAGCATGGGCGTGGCGCGGGGGTGGCGAAGTCTGGCGTTTTGCCGTCCCGTGTATTTCTCTTCGCCTCTGCCACGGGAGGATGGGGCACGGTCGTCGGTGGATAGGACGCCCGGGTCGGGCGCCAGGTTCCGGGTGGCTGTCAACCACCCCTGGCCCTCACCGAGTACGTACCCATCGCGACCGCTGTGACGCTCTGTGGAGCAAACCCAGTCGACCGCAATAGCCCGTAACCCGAGTCAGTTTTAAGCCAAATTTGCTTTTACGCAAGGAGGTCAAAGGAGGTCACTGGTTGCCCACGGACACCAGGAATCCCGGCAGGACAATGCTGGACATCCCCTAACGAGTGCGTGTACATGTGGAGACACTGCTAGCGACGCAGAATGACATGGGGGTTTGCGATGCTTTTGAGCAGTACGCACCGGTCGGAAAGCCGGACGCCATGAACGCCCCTCACCCTTCGAAAGTGGCTGGAATCGATTCAACGGTTCCCTCGCCCGCACACACTGTCGCGCCCGCGTCCGCCAGCTCGGGTACCGCCCCGGTCCCCCCACCGCACCCACCAGGGGCCCTGCTCACCGACCGTCTCGCCGGCTGGGTCTCGGACCTCACGACGCTCCATGAACTCACCGAACGCCTGACCGGCACGGACGTGCTCGCGGAGGCGCTGACCGAAGTGCTGCGCGCGGGGGCCGCCCTGGTGGGCGCCCGGCGCGGTCTCGTCGTCCTGGAGCCGCGCGACGGACTGGGACCGGAGACGACGATCGGCCTCGGCCTCGCCCGCGCCGACCTCGGCCACATCGAGACCGTGCCGCGCAGCGCCATGTCCTACGGCCGCATCCTCGACGGACTGCCGGGCGCGGACGGCGAGATCGCCGAGCCGGACCTGTTCGCCGAGGACGGCCTCGACCCCCGCCACCGCGAGGTGGCCGCCCGCCTCGGCTACGCCGCCTGCTACGCGCTGCCCCTGGTCGCCAAGGGCGCGGGCCGGCTGGGCGCGGCCGTGTGGCTGTACGACGAGCCGGCCGAACCCCTGGAGCGCCAGCGCCATCTGGTCGGGCTCTACGCGCGCTACGCCGGCGAGCACCTGGCCCGGCTGGTGGAGCTGGAGCGCACGCGCGCGTCCATGGCGACGATGTCCGAGGAGCTGCTGCCGTCCCGGCTCCCCCGGGTGCCCGGTGTCCAGCTCGCCGCCCGGCACCGCACCGGTCCGCGCGGCGGCGGTGACTGGTTCGACGCGCTGCCGCTGCCCGACGCGGCCCTGGGTCTCGCGGTGGGCTCGGTGACGGGCTCGGGGCCGAGCGCGGTCGCCGCGATGGGACGGCTGAGGGCGTCCCTGCGCGCGTACGCCGTGATGGAGGGCGAGGACCCGGTCGCCGTCCTGTCGGATCTCGAACTGCTGCTGCGGCTGACCGAGCCCGCCCGCTCCGCCACCGCTCTGTTCGCCTACTGCGAACCGGCGTTGCGCAAGATCACGCTGGCCGGTGCCGGGCACTGCCCGCCGCTGCTGGTCGGCGAGCGGCGCACGGAGTTCGTGGAGACGTCCGTGTCCGCGCCGCTCGGCATGCTCGCCTGCTGGGAGGCGCCGAGCGTGGAGATGCAGGCGGAGCGCGGCGAGACGGTGCTGCTCTACACCGACGGGCTGCTGCACCGCACCGGCGATCCCACCGACCGCGCCTTCGCCCGGCTGCATGCGGCGGCGGCCGGTGTGCCGAGGGCGCTGCGCGGCGACCCGGACGCGATCGCCGACCATGTGCTGCGGACGGTGCTGCCGGACGGGCGGGACGAGGCCGACGGCGAGGAGGACGTCGTCCTGCTGGCGGCGCGCTTCGAGTGAGCCCGGGGCGCGTGCTCGCGTGCCGCGCGCCGCTGCCACCGGTAACAGGTCCTTCGCCCCGTGGACCCCTTCCGCACGACCGTACGATGGAGGGGGTCCAGTGCCGTATCGAGGAGGATGACCGTGGCAGACGAGCTCACGCCGGAGACCCCGGAAGAGAGCGAAGAGCCGATCAAGCAGCGCAAGAACGGCCTGTACCCGGGCGTCTCCGACGAGCTGGCCGAGAACATGAAGTCCGGCTGGGCCGACACGGAGCTGCACGACCTGGAGCCGATCGCCCAGGCCGCCGAGACGGCCGCCCGCCGCGCCGCGCTCTCCGCGCGCTTCCCCGGCGACCGTCTGGTGATCCCCGCGGGAAACCTCAAGACGCGCTCGAACGACACGGAGTACGCCTTCAGGGCATCGGTCGAGTACGCCTACCTCACCGGCAACCAGACCGAGGACGGCGTCCTCGTGCTGGAGCCCACGGCGACGGGCCACGACGCGACGATCTACCTCCTGCCCCGCTCCGACCGGGAGAACGGCGAGTTCTGGCTCTCCGGACAGGGCGAGCTGTGGGTCGGCCGCCGGCACTCGCTCACCGAGGCCGAAAAGCTGTACGGCATCCCCGCCTCCGACGTCCGCGAACTGCCCGACGCGCTGCGCGAGGCCACCGGCCCGGTGCGCGTCGTGCGCGGCTACGACGCCGGGATCGAGGCGGCCCTGACCGACAAGGTCACCGCCGAGCGCGACGAGGAGCTGCGGGTCTTCCTCTCCGAGGCGCGGCTGGTCAAGGACGCCTTCGAGATCGGTGAGCTGCAGAAGGCGGTCGACTCGACCGTGCGCGGCTTCGAGGACGTCGTGAAGGTCCTCGACCGGGCCGAGGCGACCTCCGAGCGCTACATCGAGGGCACGTTCTTCCTCCGCGCGCGCGTGGAGGGCAACGACGTCGGCTACGGCACCATCGCCGCCGCCGGACCGCACGCCTGCACCCTGCACTGGGTGCGCAACGACGGACCGGTGCGCTCCGGCGACCTGCTGCTCCTGGACGCCGGCGTCGAGACGCACACGTACTACACCGCGGACGTCACGCGCACGCTGCCGATCGGCGGCCGCTTCAGCGAGATCCAGAAGAAGATCTACGACGCCGTGTACGACGCCCAGGAGGCCGGCATCGCGGCCGTCAGGCCGGGTGCCAAGTACCGCGACTTCCACGACGCCGCGCAGCGGGTGCTCGCCGAGCGGCTCGTCGAGTGGGGTCTGGTCGAGGGGCCGGTGGAGCGGGTGCTGGAGCTCGGGCTGCAGCGCCGGTGGACGCTGCACGGCACGGGTCACATGCTCGGCATGGACGTGCACGACTGCGCCGCCGCGCGCGTGGAGACGTACGTCGACGGCACGCTGGAGCCGGGGATGTGCCTCACCGTCGAGCCGGGCCTGTACTTCCAGGCCGACGACCTCACCGTGCCCGAGGAGTACCGCGGCATCGGGGTGCGGATCGAGGACGACATCCTGGTGACCGAGGACGGCAACCGCAACCTGTCGGCGGGCCTGCCGCGGCGCTCCGCCGAGGTCGAGTCCTGGATGGCGTCACTGAAGGGCTGATGAAACAGCTGCGGCCGGGCACCTGTCAGGTGCCCGGCCATTGGTATGCCCAGGGGGAGGGGATTGGTGAACGACGACTTCTGGTCCGGTGTCGGGGTCGATCTGCATCTGGAGCCGGACGCCGCCGACGGGCGGCGCATCGGGCTGGAGCGGGCGCTGCGGGACGCCGTGCGGGACGGGCGGCTGGCGCCCGGGACGCGGTTGCCGGCGACCCGGCGGCTGGCCGAGGAGCTCGGCATCTCCCGGGGCACCGCCAAGGCGGCCTACGACCAGCTGGTCGCCGAGGGGTATCTGACCGCCCGGCAGGGTTCGGGCACCCGGGTCGCCTCGCTGCCCTCGCTCGACGCCGAGGCCCCGGAGGCGGCGGCACGCGCGCGTACCCCGCGTTTCGATCTGCGGCCCGGCAGCCCGGACGTCGGGGCGTTCCCGGCGGCGGCCTGGCTGCGGGCGCTGCGACGGGCCATCGCGACGGCGCCGCTGCTGGCGTACGACTACGGGGACCCGCGCGGCCGGATCGAACTGCGCACCGCGCTGTCGGGGTATCTGGGGCGTGCCCGGGGCGTCATCGCGCCGCCCGAGCGGATCGTGATCACCTCGGGGTATGTGCAGGGGCTCGCGCTGCTCACGCGGGTGCTGGACGGCGAGACGATCGCCATGGAGGACCCGGGGCTGCCCTTCCACCGGGAGGTGGTGCGGCACAACGGCGGTACGGTCGTGCCCGTGCGCGTCGACGAGCGGGGCGCGTGCGCGCACGAACTGGGGGACTGCCGGGCGGTGGTGGTGACGCCGGCGCACCAGTACCCGACCGGGGTGACGCTGCACCCCGAGCGGCGGCGCGCGATCACGGACTGGGCACGCGCGCGTGACGGGCTGATCGTCGAGGACGACTACGACGGGGAGTTCCGCTACGACCGCCAGCCCGTCGGCGCGCTCCAGGGGATGGCGCCGGGGCGGGTCGTCTATCTGGGCACCGCCTCGAAGACGCTGGGACCCGCGCTGCGGCTGGGCTGGATGGTGCTGCCGCCGCACCTGGTCGACGCGGTCGCCGACGCCAAGCTGCACAGCGATCACCACACCGAGTCCATCGGCCAGTTGGCGCTCGCCGAACTCATCGACAGCCACGCCTACGACCGCCATGTGCGCGCGTGCCGGCTGCGCTACCGCAGACGCCGGGACCAGCTGCTCGGCCGGCTCGGCGGCCGGACCGAGGTGCGCGGGATCGCCGCCGGGCTGCACGCGCTCGTGGAGGTCGCCGACGAGGAGGAGGTGCTGAAGCGGGCCGAGGCCGAGGGGCTGGCCGTGGGACACCTGGGCGACCACTGGCACACGCCCGCGCCGGGACGCCCGCAGGGGCTCGTCGTCGGCTACGGAACGCCTCGGGAGCGGGCGTATCCGCAGGCGCTGGAGGTGCTGGGGAAGGTGCTGGAGAGCGGCTGAGGGAGCTGTTTCGTCACTCGGGCCGGCCGGCCGCGCAGCCGCGACGGCCGCTCACACGGCCATCAGCGGCGCGTCCTCGCGCCACTTGAGGATCTTGTCGAAGCTCACCACCGTGCCCTCACGGCCCGGCTTGTGGCCGATGTGGACGTGGTCGGCGAGTTCACGGATCAGGAACAGGCCCCGCCCGTGCTCGGCGTCCGCGCGGACGGGGCGGGGCGCCGGGGCGGGGCCGAACCCCGGCCCGGAGTCGGTGACTTCGATACGGCACTTCTCGCCGTCGAGATACGCGGTGACCCGGTACGCCTCCGAGGTCGCGCCCTGGACGGTGCCCCCGCCGTGCTCGACGGCGTTCGCACAGGCCTCGCTGAGGGCCACCGAGAGGTCGTAGGAGATGTCGGGGTCGACGCCCGCCGTCTCCATCGTGCCGAGCAGCAGCCGTCTGGCGAGCGGAACGCTCGCGGCTTCCCGCCGCAAGTGGAGTGACCACCAGATGCTCATGCTCCAGCCTCCAGCCAGCGGCTCGACATACCGTTACGTATTGCCGCGCGTGCCCCGTTGTAAGCACAGAGTTGACGTGATGCAGCCCATATGGGCGATGCGTCCGGAACGGAATCGGTGTATGTGCGGGCGGCCCGTGGCAGAGGCCGACGTTCCGGTTCGTACCGCACCTTGTGGACCTGCCGTACGGCGCCCCTGGGGCCAGTGCGATGATGAGCCCGCCATGTCTGCCCCCCACCAGCGCCCGACGCGCTCCGGGAACGATCTCCGGATCTTCAGGGCCGCGGTGTTCGCCGCGGTCTGCGTCGTGCTGGCCGCTGCAGGTCACACTCTCGCCTCCTGCGCCACGGTGCCGCTGTGGACGCTGGGCGCGGGGTTCGCCGGGGCACTTCTGGTCGCGGCACCGCTCGCCGGACGCGCGCGGTCGCTGCCGGGCATCGCGGCACTGCTCGCGGCCGGACAGACCGCGCTGCACACGCTGTTCGGACTGGCCCAGCACACCGGCTCCTCCATGGGCTCGATGGCGTCCGTGTCACCGATGACGTCGATGCCGTCCATGACATCCATGACATCCATGTCGTCGGTGCACGCGATGCACTCGATGTCCGACGCCACGCTGGTGGAGCGGGCGGCGCGCCTGGTGTGCGGGACCACGGCCGCGGCGATCAGCCCCGCCCAGGCCCGCAGAATCCTCGCCGACGCCGGGCTGTCCCCCGAGACGGCGATGGACATGAGCTCCGCGCACCATCCGGCGGACGCCCTGTCCACCACCGGTTCCTTCACCTCGCTGCTGCCGTCCCTGCCGATGCTGCTCGGCCACGTCCTCGCGGCGATCGCCGCGGGCTGGCTGCTGCGCCGCGGCGATTTGGCTCTGCTGCGGCTCGCCGAACTGTCCACGCTGTCGGCGCACATGGTCGCCGAAGGGGCCTTCGTACGGTCCCTGCGCGGGGCGCTCGCACTGGTGCGCGCGCTGCGCGCCGGGCTTCCGGGCCTGCCCGAGACGGATCCGGCTCCGCCGCGCACCGCGCTGCTCGCGCCCCGCAAGCCCCGTACCACCGCACTCCAGCACTCGGTGATCAGACGCGGCCCGCCGGCCGCCGTGCTCGCTCTGGCCGCCTGACGCGACGCGACCGCCACTCTGCCGGGACCGGGAGAGGGGCCGCCGTCGCGCGGCACACGCGCGTGCCCGCACCTTTCGCGTCACGCGCCCCTCGTCACCGAACCTCACCCGAAGTGGAGCGCACCCGTTCATGAAGGCTTCCCGTCTCGCCGCCACCGGCGCCCTTGCCGCCTCGGCCGTCGTCGTCCTGTCCTCGCCCGCCTTCGCGCACGTCACCGTGCAGCCCGAGGGCACCGCCGCCAAGGGCGGTTACGCCGTCATCGACTTCAAGGTCCCCAACGAGCGCGACAACGCCTCGACCACCAAGCTCGAGGTCAGCTTCCCGACCGACCACCCGCTGGCCTCCGCCATGCCGGAGCCGATCGACGGCTGGGACATCAAGGTCACCAAGTCCAAGCTGGCCAAGCCGATCGAGATGCACGGCGAGAAGATCAACGAGGCCGTCTCCAAGATCACGTGGACGGCGAAGGACGGCGGCGTCAAGCCCGGCTTCTTCCAGAAGTTCCCGGTCTCCGTCGGCACCCTGCCCGAGGACGCCGACGAACTCACCTTCAAGGCGCTGCAGACGTACTCCGACAAGGAGGTCGTCCGCTGGATCGAGGTCCAGCAGAAGGGCCAGGAGGAGCCCGAGAACCCGGCCCCGGTGCTGGCCCTGTCCGCCGCCGAGGACGACCACGCGCACGGCTCCACCGCCGAGGACGCCTCCGACAACGCCAAGGACACCGAGAACGCGGCCGCCGACACCTCCGCCGACAGCGACAGCAGCGACACCACCGCGCGCGTGCTGGGCATCGTCGGCATCGTCGTCGGAGCGCTGGGCGTGGCGTACGGCGTGCTCGCCGGCCGTCGCCGCAGCGACGCCTGACCCAGCCCGTCCACCCCACCCCACTTTCCGGGACGCCCCGTGTTCCCCGGCCCGCCCGTTCTGCGGCCGGGGGGCGGGGTCGTCCCCCGGGAGAATGCAGTATGCGCAAGAAGACGTCTCTCGCGGCCGCGCTGCTCGGCGCCGCCTGTCTGACCCTGTCCGCCTGCGGCAGCGGTGACGACGGCAAGTCGCCCGTCGCCGTGGTCTCCGAGGACACCTCGCAGAAGGCCGCGACCATCCTCGACAAGCCCTTCGAGAAGCCCGACCTGGTGCTGACCGACACCCAGGGCAAGAAGTACGACTTCCGCAAGGAGACGGCGGGCCGGCCGACGTTGATCTACTTCGGCTACACCCACTGCCCCGACATCTGCCCGCTGACGATGAACAACCTCGCCGTCGCCAAGAAGCAGCTGCCCAAGGCCCAGCAGGACAAGCTGCGGGTCGTGTTCGTCACCACCGATCCGGGCCGCGACACCCCCGCCGAGCTGGGCAAGTGGCTCAAGGGCATCGATCCCCAGTTCGTCGGCCTGACCGGCGACTTCGCCACCATCCAGGCCGGCGCCCGCACCCTCGGCATCTCCATCGAGCCGACCCACAAGGACAAGAAGACGGGCAAGACCGTCTCGGTGCACGGCACCCAGGTCATCGCGTTCTCGCCGAAGACGAACGGCGGCTACGTCCTGTACGGCGAGGACGCCACCGTCGACGACTACACCAAGGACCTCCCCAAGCTCATCAAGGGGGAGAACCCGTGAGGCACCTCGTCGCGCCGGCGGCCCTGATAGCCGGTGCGCTCGCCCTGACGGCCTGCGGCGGCTCCGGCGACTCCGGCGACGCGAAGCCCGAACTGTCCGTCAGCTCCTCCTACATGCCCCAGCCGGTCTCCGACATGGCCGCGGGCTTCGTCACCATCACCAACGACGGCGGCGCCAAGGACGAGTTGACCTCCGTCACCAGTGACGCCGCGGGCAGCGTGACGGTCCACCGGACCGTCGGGCAGTCCATGGAGGAGGTCAAGTCGCTGGACATCCCCGCCCACGGGCGGCTCGTGTTCCAGAGCGGCGGCAACCACCTGATGTTCGAGAACCTGAAGCAGAAGCCGAAGCAGGGCCAGAAGGTGAGCGTGGAGCTCCACTTCGCCGAGTCCGGCCCGATCAGGGTTGAGATGCCGGTGAAGTCCGCCACGTACAACCCCGCGAACGGACACTGAGGGAGGGAACACCGTGACGCAGACCACCACCCCCCGCCGCATGCGGCTCCTGGTGCTGCTGTGCCTGACCGTCATCGGCGTGCTCCTCGCCGGTGCCGGGCCGGCCTCCGCGCACGCCGCGCTGACCGGCAGCGACCCCGAGCAGGGAGTGGTGGTCGACACGGCGCCCAGCCAGGTCACGCTCACCTTCTCCGAGAAGGTCGCCACGTCCGACGACTCGCTGCGCGTGCTCGACCCCAAGGGCAAGCGCGTCGACGCCGGCAACCCGGCCAACGTCAGCGGCACCTCGTACGCCGTGAAGCTGAAGAGCGGCCTGTCCGACGGCACGTACACGGTGTCCTGGCAGGTCGTCTCCGCGGACAGCCATCCCGTCGCGGGCGCCTTCACCTTCTCCATCGGCGCCCCGTCCTCGACCTCGGTCAAGGCGGTCGGCCAGGAGGTCGGCGGCGGCGTGGTGGGCTGGCTGTACGGCTTCGGACGCTATATGTCGTACGCCGGCTTCATCGTGATGGTGGGCGGCGCCGCCTTCGTCCTGGCCTGCTGGCAGCGTGGTTCGGGAGTACGTCCGCTGCAGCGGCTCGTGGTCTCCGGCTGGCTCTCGCTGACCGCCGCGACCCTTCTGCTGCTGCTCCTGCGCGGCTCCTACACCAGCACCGGAAAGGTCGGCGACATCTTCGACCTGGGGCTGCTGGGGCAGGTGCTGCAGACCAAGACCGGTGCGGCGCTGGTGTCCCGGCTGCTGCTGCTCGCCGCCGCGGCACTGTTCATCGCCGTGCTCTTCGGCGCCTACGACAAGCGTGAGGACGAGGAGAAGCGGGACCTGACCTTCGGGCTCGCGATCGGCGGGTTCGTCGTCTCCGCCGGTCTCGCGGCGAGCTGGGCGATGGCCGAGCACGCCTCGACCGGGCTGCAGCCCGGGATCGCGATGCCGGTCGACGTCGTCCATCTGCTGGCGGTCGCGGCCTGGCTGGGCGGGCTGTGCGCGCTCCTGGTCGCGCTGTACCGCGCGGACACCCCGGTCGAGACGGCCGCGGTACGCCGCTTCTCCCAGGTCGCCTTCTGCAGCGTCCTCGCGCTGGTGGCGACCGGCATCTACCAGTCGTGGCGTCAGCTCGGCTCCTGGTCGGCCTTCACCGACACCTCGTACGGGCAGCTGCTGCTGGTCAAGATCGGGCTGGTGGCGCTGCTGGTCGGCATCGCCTACATCTCCCGGCGGTGGACGGCGCGGCTGGCGGACACGGTGCCCGCGGAGCCTCGTCCGCGGGAGAAGGCACGCGTCGGCGCGGGCGCCACGACGGCCGACACCGAGGCAGGTGCCGGGAAGACGACGACCGGCTCCGGGAAGACGGCCTCCGGCACCGGGAAAGGGAAGTCGACCTCCGGCAGTGGTTCCAAGGCGTCCGGCAGCGGTTCCAAGGCGTCCGGCGACCCCGAGCGCGCCGCCCAACTCGCCCGCCAGCGGGCCGCCGTGGACACGGCGCGGCAGAAGCGGCAGCGGGACGCCGACCCCCACCGTTTCGGACTGCGGCGCTCCGTGCTCGCCGAGGCGGGCGTCGCCGTCGCGCTGCTCGCCGTCACCACGGTGCTGACGCAGACCGAGCCGGGCCGTACGGTGCAGGAGGCCAAGGCCGCAGCCTCGTCCTCGGACGCGTCCTCCTCGGCGGACTCCTCGTCCGACGCGTCGTCCGGAGCGCTGACGCTGACGATGCCGTTCGACACGGGCGGCACCGACGGCAAGGGCGTGGTGTCGGTGGACCTCGACCCCGCGCGCGTGGGCGGCAACGAGATGCACGTCTACGTCACCCGGCCCAACGGACGCGCCTTCGACGTCCCCGAGGTGAAGCTGGCCTTCACCCTGGAGGCCAAGAAGATCGGGCCGCTGCCGGTCACGCCCGACCGCATCACCACCGGACACTGGTCGGCCGGCGATGTGCAGATCCCCATGGCCGGCGACTGGAAGGTCGCCGTGACCGTGCGGACCTCCGACATCGACCAGGTGACCGTCTCCAAGAACGCGCAGATCGGCTGAACCGCACCATGGCTGAACGATCCATTCCCGAGGCCCGCACCGCCGCCGGCGCGGGCAAGGACGCGGACGCCGCGAGCCGGGCCCCTTCCGCCCAGGGCGCCTCGCGGGGCGTCTCGCGGCGCACCCTGCTCGGCACCGCCGGCGCCACCGGGCTCGTGCTCGGCGCGGCCGGCGGAGCCGTGGGGTACGCGGCGGCGCCCTCCGGGGCCACCCCGCTGACCTCCGTCGGCTCCGACAGGGCGATGTTTCACGGGAAACATCAGCCCGGCATCACCGAGGGCCTCCAGGCCAAGGGCCATCTCGTCGCCTTCGACCTGGCGGCGGGCGCGGGCCGCAAGGAGACGGCCGCCCTGCTGCGCCGCTGGTCGGCAACGGCCGAGCGGCTGATGGCGGGCGAACCCTCGGCGCACGACGACACCGACGTGGCGCGCGACGCCGGGCCGTCGTCGCTGACGATCACCTTCGGCTTCGGGCACAGCTTCTTTACCCGCACCGGCCTGGAGAAGCAGCGCCCCGTCTCGCTGGACCCGCTGCCCGACTTCTCCTCCGACCGGCTCGACCCGTCCCGCAGCAACGGCGACCTGTGGGTGCAGATCGGAGCCGACGACGCCCTGGTGGCCTTCCACGCGCTGCGCGCGATCCAGAAGGACGCGGGCAGCGCCGCGCGGGTCCGCTGGCAGATGAACGGCTTCAACCGCACGCCGGGCGCCACGGCCCACCCCATGACGACCCGCAACCTCATGGGCCAGATCGACGGCACCCGCAACCCCAAGCCGTCCGACGCCGACTTCGACCGGCGGATCTTCGTGCCGGCGTCCGGCTCGAACGACCCGGCGTGGATGAGGAACGGCTCCTACGCCGTCGTACGCCGTATCCGCATGCTCCTCGACGACTGGGAGAAGCTGACCCTGCACGCGCAGGAGAACGTCATCGGGCGCAGGAAGTCCGACGGGGCGGCGCTGTCGGGCGGCACCGAGAAGACCCCGATGGACCTGGACAAGACCGACGCCAAGGGCGAGTACGTCGTCCCGGTCAACGCCCATGCCCGCATCACGCGCCCCGACCAGAACGGCGGTGCGGCGATCCTGCGGCGCCCCTTCTCCTTCCACGACGGCATCGACGCCGACGGGGTGCCCGACGCGGGACTGCTGTTCATCTGCTGGCAGGCCGATCCGCTGCGCGGCTTCGTCCCCCTGCAGCGCAAGCTCGACCGCGGCGACGCCCTGTCGAAGTACATCCGCCACGAGGCGAGCGGACTGTTCGCGGTGCCGGGCGGTGCGGCCGAGGGGGAGTACGTGGGGCAACGGCTGCTGGAGGGGTGAGCCGCGCGCCGGTTCACCCACCCGTGGGGCACGGGTGAGACACGTGAGCCGCGTCCCCGTAAGCCCATTAGGGTGAAGGCATGCCAGCGAGCTACGCGTATCTCGGTCCTGAGGGCACCTTCACCGAAGCCGCCCTGCGCACTCTTCCCGAGGCGGCCACCCGGGAACTGATCCCCTACGTCTCCGTGCAGTCCGCCCTGGACGCGGTACGCGCCGGTGAGGCCGAGGCCGCGTTCGTGCCGATCGAGAACTCCGTCGAGGGCGGCATCACGACCACCCTCGACGAACTGGTCGCGGGCACACCGCTGATGATCTACCGCGAGGTGCTGCTGTCGATCACCTTCGCGCTGCTGGTCCGGCCGGGCACGAAGCTCTCCGACATCAAGACGGTCTCCGCCCACCCGGCCGCCCAGCCGCAGGTGCGCAACTGGCTCAGGAAGCATCTTTCGGACGCCCACTGGGAGTCGGCGGCCTCGAACGCGGACGCCGCCCGGCTGGTCCAGGAGGGCCAGTACGACGCCGCGTTCGCGGGCGAGTTCGCCGCCGCGCTGTACGGCCTGGAGGCGCTGGAGACCGGCATCCACGACGCCGAGAACGCGCAGACCCGCTTCGTGCTGGTCGGCCGGCCCGCCCGGCCCGCGGCGCCGACCGGCGCGGACAAGACCTCCGTCGTGCTGTGGCAGCGCGACGACCACCCCGGTGGTCTGCGCGATCTGCTGGGTGAGTTCGCCACTCGTGGCATCAACCTGATGCTGCTGCAGTCCCGGCCCACCGGCGCGGGCATCGGCAACTACTGCTTCTGCATCGACGCGGAGGGTCATATCTCCGACCGCCGGGTGGCAGAGGCCCTGATGGGGCTCAAGCGGATCTGCCTGGAGGTGCGGTACCTCGGTTCGTACCCGCGCGCGGACATCGGTGTCGAGGACGTGAGCGCGCCGCGGCGGGGGACGTCCGACCAGGAGTTCGTGGCGGCGGCGGACTGGGTGGCCCGCTGCCAGGACGGGCGCTTCTAGCGATTCTGCCCACTGGTCCGCCCGGCCAGTCCTACCTGCAGATTTTCGTTGTCCACAGAGTTATCCACAGGCAAGGTTCTCGACCTGGGGACAAGTCGACACCGCGGTGCCACTCAGTCGACAAATCGGTCTGAGGCCTCCTTCGGCGTCCACCGGCGCGCATGTCACCGTTCGTCCACCCGTTTCCTTTAGGCAATCCTTTGGGGCGACCCTTTTCCACTCGAAAGTAGGGGTAAGAGATGGTTTGAGCAGTGAATCCGGACGGTGACGCCCCGGTTTCGGAGTGATCAATTCCGAAATCCACAGATCCACCGCACACCCTGTGGATAACTCTTCGAAAGGTGTGGATCGCTGTGGACAACCGACCGCCCAAGTCCCGTTTCCCACAAGGGAATCCGGTCAACACGGCGCCCCGGGGCCTACTCGTTCCAGGGAGCGGGACACCTTTTGTTGACACTGCGCGCAATTCCCTCATAACGGAACGTAAGCCGCAATTGATCACTGTAGGGAATGGTGAGTCGTGGGCCCCGTTCCCGCACCGGTAGCCTTGAGCGCGTGATTGACCTTCGCCTGCTCCGTGAGGACCCCGACCGTGTGCGCGCGTCCCAGCGCGCCCGTGGAGAGGACGTCGCGCTCGTCGACGCTCTCCTGTCTGCCGACGAGCGGCGCAGGTCGTCCGGCGTCCGCTTCGACGAGCTGCGTTCCGAGCAGAAGAACCTCGGCAAGCTCATCCCCAAGGCCTCCGCGGACGAGAAGGCCGAGCTGCTGAAGAGGGCGAGCCAGCTGGCCGCCGACGTCAAGGCGGCCGACGCCGAGCAGCACGAGGCCGACGAGGAGACCAAGCGCCTCGCCCTCCAGCTCGGCAACCTCGTCCACCCCGACGTGCCCGTCGGCGGCGAGGAGGACTTCGTCGTCCTGGAGACGCACGGCACGATCCGCGACTTCGGCGCCGAGGGCTTCGAGCCCAAGGACCACCTGGAGCTCGGCGAGGCGCTCGGCGCCATCGACGTCGAGCGCGGCGCCAAGGTGTCCGGCTCCCGCTTCTACTACCTCACCGGCGTCGGCGCCCTGCTGGAGCTGGCCCTGGTCAACGCGGCGATCGCCCAGGCCACCGAGGCCGGCTTCACCCCGATGCTGACCCCGGCGCTGGTCCGCCCCCGCGCCATGGAGGGCACCGGCTTCCTCGGCCAGGCCGCGGAGAACGTCTACCACCTGGAGAAGGACGACTACTACCTGGTCGGCACCTCCGAGGTCCCGCTCGCCGCGTACCACATGGACGAGATCCTCGACGCCGACCAGCTGCCGCTGCGCTACGCCGGCTTCTCGCCGTGCTTCCGCCGCGAGGCCGGCACCTACGGCAAGGACACCCGCGGCATCTTCCGTGTGCACCAGTTCGACAAGGTCGAGATGTTCTCCTACGTCGCCCCCGAGGACGCGGAGAACGAGCACAGGCGGCTCCTGGAGTGGGAGAAGCAGTGGCTGACCGGTCTGGAACTGCCGTTCCAGGTCATCGACGTGGCCTCGGGCGACCTCGGCGCGTCGGCGTCGCGCAAGTACGACTGCGAGGCGTGGATCCCGACCCAGGGCAAGTACCGCGAGCTGACCTCGGCCTCCAACTGCGACAGCTTCCAGGCCCGCCGGCTGTCGGTGCGGCTGCGTGACGGCAAGAAGGTGCAGCCGCTCGCGACGCTCAACGGCACGCTGTGCGCCGTACCGCGCACCATCGTGGCCATCCTGGAGAACCACCAGCTGGCCGACGGCTCCGTCCGCGTCCCCGAGGTGCTGCGCCCCTACCTGGGCGGCCGAGAGGTCCTGGAACCGGTCGCCAAGTGAGCGGCACGTCCGGGTCCGGGGGCTTCCCGTACCAGCTGATCGCGACCGACCTCGACGGAACGCTCCTGCGCTCCGACGAGTCGGTCTCGCGGCGCACCCGCGACGCGCTCGCCGCGGCCACCCGGGCCGGTGCCGCACACATCGTCGTCACCGGCCGCGCCGTCCCCTGGACCCGGCACATCCTCGACGACCTCGGCTACGACGGCCTCGCGGTCTGCGGCCAGGGCGCGCAGGTCTACGACGCCGGGGCGCACCGCCTGCTGACGTCCGTGACGCTGGACCGGCAGCTGGCGGGGGTGGCGCTGGCCAAGATCGAGGCGGAGGTCGGCCCGCTGCATCTGGCGGCCAGCCGGGACGGGCTGGACGGCGAGGTGATCGTCGGCCCGGGCTACGCGGTCACCGGCACACTCCCGGCCACGCCCTTCACGGACGCGTCCGACCTCTGGGCGGCCCCGCTGAACAAGATCTACATACAGCACCCACAGCTGACCGACGACGAGCTCGCGGAGGCCTCCCGGCGGGCCGCGGGCGGATTCGTCACGGTCGCGATGGCGGGCGAGGGAATCGTCGAACTGCTGCCGCTGGGCCTGTCGAAGGCGACGGGACTCTCGCTCGCGGCGAGGCGGCTCGGTCTGAAGGCCGCGGACACGATCGCCTTCGGCGACATGCCCAACGACATCCCCATGTTCGCCTGGGCCGCGCACGGCGTGGCCATGGCCAACGCCCACGCGGAGCTGAGGGCAGTGGCCGACGAGGTGACGTCCTCCAACGAGGAGGACGGGATCGCGCTGGTGCTGGAAAGACTGCTGCCGTAGCCGCGCCGCCCCGTACCGCAGAGGCGGCAGGGGTCGGCGCGGGCTACGGCGACGTGGGTGGGCGGCCCACGCGAGAGCGACATCGCGTGCTCGAAGCGGCCGCCCCGGGCAGGTGCCTGCGGCGGGACTCGACAGTGGGGTAACTACACCGGAGTCCCCCGCGAACCGCCCTGACGGGAGCCGGACGGACTGTCGTGCATGGACATCGCCCGGCTCCTCTCCCCGTTCACGGCGCCGGTGCTCACCGGCGTCCTTCACACAACAATGGTGCCTTTGCACCGAGTTGGGCGCCACCGAATAAAACAGCCGTACGGCAGGGGCCGCCCTCACGGGAGGAAAGGCTCACTCCTCGCCGGCGAGCGTCAGCGTCCGCAGCTTCTGTCCGGCGTACCAGGTGGCCAGCACGGTCACCGCGATCAGCAGCACCGTCGCCGTGGTCAGGCCGACGTCCGACGTCACCAGGTCCCCGCCGGCGACCTTGTGGGCGACGGCCAGCGACCACTGCTGGACGCTCAGCGTGCGCGCACCGGGCACCAGGGAGCCGAACAGGGCCTCCCAGACCAGGGCGTAGACGAGACCGAAGACCACCGCGTGCCGGGACACCGTGCCCAGCAGCAGGAACAGCGCGGCGTAGGCGATCGACGAGACGAGGGCCGCGACCGTGTAGGCGACGGCGATCTGCTGGCCGTTGCCGTTCAGGATGAACCCGGCGATCAGGGTCGGCAGCGCCGAGAACACCATGGTCACCGCGATCGCCACGATCAACTTGGTGAAGATGATCGTCGGCCGCTTCAGCGGCTTGGACAGCAGATACACCACCGAGCCGTCGTCGATCTCCGGACCGATAGCGCCCGTACCGGCGATGACGCCGATGATCGGCACCATCGTGGCGAGCGCGAGCCCGCCGAGCAGGTCCGAGGCCGTCTGGTCGTCGGCGCCGGCGAGGCCCCGTACGACGACGGAGATCGCGATCAGCAGCAGGGGCAGCGCCCCGAGGATGAGGGCCCGGCGACGGCCGAGCAGGGCCCGGTAGGTGAGCCGGGCGACTGTGGGGTCGTACATCTTCGGCCTCCTACGCCGCGACCAGATACGAGAACACGGACTCGAGGGACTCGTCGGACGGCGAGACCGTCAGCAACCGGATGCCGTTGTCCCTGGCCACCTTCGGCAACAGGGCCGTGAAGCGGCCGAAGTCGACGGCCTGGACGCGCAGCGCGCCCTCCGCCAGGTCGACTTCGATGCCGGACGTCGACGGATCGGCGATCAGCGCGGCCGCGAGCGCGCGGTCGTCGCTGGAACGCACCAGATAGCGGTGCGGCCGGTCGGTCATCAGACGGCGGATCTTGCGGAAGTCACCGCTGGCCGCGTGCCGGCCCGCGACGACGACCTCGATGTGCCAGGCGAGCTGCTCGACCTCTTCGAGGATGTGGGACGAGAACAGCACCGTGCGGCCCTCGTCGCCCATGCGCCGCAGCAGGTCCATCAACTGCATGCGCTGGCGCGGGTCCATGCCGTTGAACGGCTCGTCCAGCAGGAGCAGCGAGGGGTCGTGGACCAGGGCGGACGCCATCTTCACGCGCTGGCGCATGCCCTTGGAGTACGTGGAGATCTTGCGGTCCTGCGCGTACTCCATCTCGACCGTGGCCAGCGCCTTCTGGGCGGCCTTGGCGCCGAGGCCGTGCAACTCGGCGTTGGCGACGACGAATTCGCGGCCCGTGAGGAAGTCGTACATCGCCTCGCGCTCGGGGACGATGCCGATGTGCCGGTAGATGTCCTCATTGCGCCACACCTGCTGTCCGTCGAGGGTGACGGTGCCGGTGGAGGGGGCGAGGAAGCCGCCCATCATGTTGATGAGGCTGGACTTTCCTGCGCCGTTGGGGCCGAGCAGGCCCGTGACGCCGGGGCCGATGGTCATGGTGATGTCGTTGACGGCGACCACGTTGCCGAACCAGCGGGAGACGTGGTCGATGCTGAGCGTGGTCACAGTCCGACCTTTCGGTAGCGGCGCATCAGGAGGCCGTAGCAGGCGGCGATCAGGCCGAGGACGACGAGGACGTAGACGACACCCTCGCCGTTGCTGGGGCCGACCTCCCCCGGGAAGGCCGAACTCGCGCCGAGGAACGCGGACTGCACGCCGTCGATGAGCGTGACCGGGGAGAACAGGCCGATCCAGGGGATGGCGCTCGTGCTGCCCTGGGAGTCCGCGATCGCCTGGAGCGTGGAGACCGCGCCGTAGGAGATGGTCATGACCGCGATGACGGCCGCGATGCCGAAGCCGCGGCGCGGGGTCACCGAGGCGATGACCAGGCCGATGCCGGCGAAGAGCAGGGAGAGCAGCGCCACGGAGACGAGCCCCTGCCCGAACCCCTTGGTCTGGTCGGCGAAGTCGAGCTTGGCCAGCAGCGCGCCGACGTAGAGCACGATCAGCGGTGCGGCGGTCAGGATGAACATCGCGGAGGCCAGCGCCGCGAACTTCGCGCGCACGTAGTCGGCGGTCTCGATGGGCCGCGAGAAGTACAGCGGCACCGTCTTGAAGCGCAGGTCGCGCGAGACGGACTGGGGCGCCTGGGAGGCGACGTAGAGGCTGATGACGGCCTGCATTATGATCGCGTAGCGCGTGTAGTCGACCGGCAGGTCCTTCGCCTTCGTGGCGACCGCGACGGCCACCATGATGGCCGCCGGCACGCACATCACCACGAACAGCAGCATCGGCAGCACCTTGGACTTCACCGAGCGGCCGAGGCCGTAGGCGCCGCGCAGGGACTGCGAGTACAGCGAGCGGGTGGCGTAGGAGCGGCCGAGGCGGGGGCCGTCGTAGTTGCGGTAGCCGATGTTGTGGATGCGGGTCTGGTCACCCGGCGTCGTCGGCATGGGCTGCTCAACTGCCATGGACGGCCGCCTCCTTCGTCATGTCCTGCGCCTCGGCGTCCGAGTGGAAGACCTCCGAGATGTGGTGCCTGCGCTGCTCCATGCGCACGAGGCCCAGGCCCAGGTCGGCGACGATGTCGCGCACCAGGTCGTACGTCTCGTCGCCCTGTGCGGTGAGCAGCAGGATGTGCCCGGCACCCGGCAGGCCGTTCGTGCCGTCCAGAACCTCCACCCCACGCGCGTGGAGCGCCTCGCGTACCGCGCGCGTGCCGTCCGGGTGCGCGTCGGTGTCGGTGACCTCGATCGCGAGGGTGGTGGTGGTCTGCGTGAAGTCCGTGGTGGAGCTGGAGCGCAGGAGCTTGCCGCCGTCGATGACCACCACGTGGTCGCAGGTGCGCTCCAGTTCGCCCAGCAGGTGCGAGGTGACCAGGACCGAGATGCCGAAGTCGGTGTGGATACGGCGGATGAGGCCGAGCATCTCGTCGCGGCCGACCGGGTCGAGGCCGTTGGTCGGCTCGTCCAGGAAGACCAGCTGCGGGTCGTGCACGAGCGCCTGCGCGAGCTTGACGCGCTGCTTCATACCGGTCGAGTAGCCGCCGATGGGGCGGTAGCGCTCCTCGTACAGACCGACGTGGCGCAGCGTGTCCGCGGTGCGCTCGCGCGCGGCCGTGGGCGGCAGGCCCGACATGCGCGCCATGTGGACGACGAACTCGGTGGCCGAGACGTCGGGCGGCAGGCAGTCGTGCTCCGGCATGTAGCCCACCCGCTCGCGGATGGCGGCGCCCTTGGTCGCGACATCGAGGCCGAGCACTTCGGCGCGGCCCTCGGAGGCGGGGGACAGACCCAGGAGGATCTTGATCAACGTGGACTTGCCGGCTCCGTTCGCTCCGACGAGCCCGGTCACACCGGGCCCGACGTCGACGGAGAGCCGGTCAAGCGCGGTCACCCGGGGGAACCGCTTGCTCAGGCTTTCGGTCGCGATCACAGTCACGTCCTCGACGATAGTGAGCTGCGCCACGCCGGTCGTCAGACCGCAGAGCTGGATCGGCCTCAGACTCCAGATGTACGGGTCCTTAGGGGTGCCCCCTACTTGAGAGTTACGGAGCGTTGTCCACAGCCCGGACGCCGGCTCTGTCCACAGCCCGAGGCCCTCTCTTGACGCAGCCTCCGGTCACTGTCACATTCATCGATGTCACCTACGGCTCTGGGCGAAGGACTCGACGTGACGTTGCTGAAGGATGCGCGGGAGCGCCGGGTGCACACCGGCGGCGTCGAGCTGTGCGTGGCCGAGCTGGGAGACGCAGCGCAGCCGACGCTGGTCCTCGTCCACGGCTATCCGGACAGCAAGGAGGTCTGGTCCGAGGTCGCCGCCCGCCTGGCCGAGCGCTTCCACGTCGTGCTCTACGACGTCCGGGGCCACGGCCGCTCGACGGCGCCGCAGCCGCTGCGCGGGGGCTTCACCCTGGAGAAGCTGACCGATGACTTCCTGGCCGTGATCGACTCCGTCAGCCCCGGCCGCCCGGTGCACGTCGTGGGGCACGACTGGGGCTCGGTGCAGGCCTGGGAGTTCGCCACCGTCCGGCGCACCGAGGGACGCATCGCCTCCTTCACCTCCATGTCCGGGCCGTCCCTCGACCACTTCGGCCACTGGATCGACCGACGCCTGAAGAAGCCCACCCCGCGCCGCATCGGCCAACTCCTCGGCCAGGGCGCCAAGTCCTGGTACGTGTATCTGCTGCACACTCCCGTGCTGCCCGAACTGGCCTGGCGCGGCCCCCTCGGCAAGAGCTGGCCGGGCATCCTGCGGCGCGTGGAGAAGGTCCCCGCCGACGGCTACCCGACCCCCTCGCTGCCCTCGGACGCCGCACAGGGCGCCTGGCTGTACCGCGACAACGTCCGCTACCGGCTGCGCAGGCCCCGCGCCGACGCGTACGCGCACGCGCCCGTGCAGCTCATCACCCCCCTCGGGGACGCGTTCCTGTCGGAGAAGCTCTACGACGACCTGGAGCAGTGGGTTCCGCGGCTGACCCGCCGCACCCTGCCGGCCAAGCACTGGATCCCGCGCACGCGCCCCGACCAACTGGCTTCCTGGATCACCGAGTTCGTGACCTCCGTCGAGGGCGGCAGGCCGACGGCGGTGCGGCCCACGGGCAGGTACGCCGACCGCTTCGGCGGGCAGCTCGTGCTGGTCACCGGCGCGGGCAGCGGCATCGGACGGGCCACGGCGTCCGCCTTCGCCGAGGCGGGCGCACGCGTGGTGGCCGTCGACCGCGACGCCGAGGCCGCCGCCCGCACCGCGGAGCAGTGCCGTCTTCTCGGCGCCCCCGAGGCCTGGGCGGAGACGGCCGACGTCTCCGACGAGCAGGCCATGGAGAAGCTCGCCGCCAAGGTCGCCGCCGAGTACGGCGTGGTGGACGTCCTGGTGAACAACGCCGGGATCGGCCTGGGCGGCTCCTTCTTCGACACCACCACGGAGGACTGGAAGAACGTCCTCGACGTCAATCTGTGGGGCGTCATCCACGGCTGCCGGCTGTTCGGGAAGCAGATGGCCGAGCGCGGACAGGGCGGCCACATCGTCAACACCGCCTCCGCCGCGGCCTATCAGCCCTCCCGGGCGCTGCCCGCCTACAGCACCTCCAAGGCGGCCGTGCTGATGCTCAGCGAGTGCCTGCGCGCGGAGCTGGCCGGGCAGGGGATAGGCGTCAGCGCGATCTGCCCCGGCTTCGTCAACACCAACATCACCTCCACCGCGCGCTTCGCGGGCGTGGACGCCGAGGAGGAGAGGCGCCGCCAGAAGCGGACCGCCCGCCTCTACGGCCTCAGGAACTACCCGCCGGAGAAGGTCGCCGCCGCGATCCTGCGCGCGGTCGTGCGCAACGAAGCCGTCGTGCCGGTCACCCCGGAGGCCCGCGGCACCCACCTCATGTCCCGCTTCGCCCCGCGCGCGCTGCGGGCGATCGCACGACTGAAGCCACCGCTGTGACGTGGGCGCCGTGACGTGCGCCCGCGGGGCCGGGGCCGACCGCGGACGGGCGGCAACCGCTGGGACGAGTCCGGCAAGGAGGCACCGAGCATGCGGCAGACGCCGTACCGCATAGAGGATCTGGCGCACGCCAGCGGCGCCACGGTCCGCACCATCCGCGCCTACCAGGACCGCGGTCTGCTCCCCCGGCCCGAGCGCCGCGGCCGCGCCAACCTCTACTCCGACGCGCATCTCGCCCGGCTGCGCCAGATCGCCGAACTGCTGGACCGCGGCTACACCCTGGCCTCCATCAAGGAGCTCCTGGAGGCGTGGGACGCGGGCCGCGGTCTGGGCGGGGTGCTCGGGCTGGTCGCCGAGGTCGACCGGCCGTGGACCGACGAGCAGCCGGTCCGCATCTCGCGCGCCGAACTGGACGAGCGGTTCGGTGGACCGCCCGACGACGCGGCCGTCGCCGAGGCCGTCGAGCTCGGGGTGCTGGAGCCGGACCCCGGAAACGAGGGCTCCTTCCTTGTGCCGAGCCCTCAAGAGCTCGCCGTGGCAGTGGAGTTGCACGCGGCGGGCGTCCCGCTGTCCGCGATCTCCGGGCATCTGCGGGAGTTGAGGGTCCAGGTCGAGCACATCGCCGCCCGTTTCCTTCAGTTCACCACCGAGCACGTCTTCGCCCGCTACCTCGACGCGGCCCACCCGCCGACCGACACGGACGCGGCGGAAGCGGCCTCTCTCGTACGGCGTCTGCGGCCGCTCGCGCAGCAGACGGTGGACGCGGAACTGGCGCGGGCGATGCGGCTGTTGGCGGTACGGCAGCTGCGGCGGCAGCTGGGCGGCGAGCGGTCTGCGCCGGAGGAGAAAATGTCACGCTCCGTGGCGCTGCCCGAGGAGACGATGCGGGCCGTGGAGGGGCTGGTTGGGGCGGAGCGGGCGGCGGAGTTCGTGGCGCTGGCGGCTGAACGGGAGGTGCGGGCAAGGAGGTTGGACGCGCTCACGTCAAGGGGTGGGCCCCCTGGCGATCTTGACGAACAGAGGTGACATGTCGGGGAGTTGTCCACAGGAGGGCCAACTGGCCTGTGGATAACTACAGTTGGTTGTGGATCAAACCTGGGGACCAAAATAATCTGCGTGATCCGCGTCTCTCCGGTCATGCTGAGCGGATGGACGAAAGACGCACGGACGAAAGACGCACCGTGAAGGTGTCGAAGTACCTGTCGAAGCATCTGCGCCACCAGCCCGAGCGGATCGGGCTGACGCTCGACGAGGCCGGCTGGGTCGAGATCGACGCGCTCATCGCCGCGGCCGCCGCCCACGGCTTCCGCTTCACCCGCGAGGAACTGGACCATGTGGTCGCCGCCAACGACAAGCAGCGCTTCGCGGTCGACGGCAGCCGCATCCGCGCCAGCCAGGGCCACAGCGTCGAGGTCGACCTCGGACTGCCCCCGGCGACCCCGCCGGCGCACCTCTACCACGGAACCGTGGCACGCCACCTCGACGCGATCCGCGCCGAAGGCCTGCGCCCCATGAACCGCCACGACGTCCACCTCTCACCCGACCGCGAGACCGCCACCCGCGTCGGCGCCCGCCGCGGCCGCCCGGTGATCCTCTCGGTGGACGCCGGCACGATGCACCGAGACGGCCACGTCTTCCACATCAGCGCGAACGGCGTATGGCTGACGCAGCGCGTGCCTCCGCGCTACCTGCGCTTTCCCGAGGCGCACTGAGTCGCACCGGGCCGAACCGACTCCGGCACCGATCTTCGTCCGGCCGCTCCGGCCGTTCCGGCATGATCGAAAGCATGAAGCACCTGCCCACCACCGAAGCCGCCGTCGCCGTCCTGCGTGCCGTTGCCGTCGAGTACGGGCGTGAGATCGAGGTCGGGCATGACATCGGCGCCGACCGGACCTCGCGCCGCAGCGCCGCGGGGGTCGGCGTCGCCGCCGATCCGGACGGCTCCCTCCCGCACGAGGCGTTCGTCGAGTTCGGCGGGGTGCCCCGGGTGAGCGTCCGTCTCTACCCCGACGACGATGCGCTGATCACCGTCGAGGGCGTCGAGTGCCCGGACGTCGACCGTGACGACGTGCCCGCGTTCGTCCGCTCCCTCTTCGACGACCGCGCCTTCGTGAAGGGCCGCCGCTTCCCGCCGGGCTACTTCCTGATCGTGCCGCTGCCCCAGGACCGCACCCACAGGGTGTACCTGCCCATGGTCGGCCTCGGCCCGTGGCTGAGCAGCCGCGTACGGTGACCGTTTCGTCCGTTGTCCGCACCGGCCCGTAGGCTCGGACGCATGAGTCTGCGTCTGAGCACCGTGATCCTCCCGTACCGCCGCTGGCACGAGGGCGGCCGTGCGGCATGGGAGCGGGCGGAGCAGCTCGGCTTCCACACCGCGTACACCTACGACCATCTGTCCTGGCGCGTCCCCTTCCGCGACGGCCCCTGGTTCGGTGCCGTGCCGACCCTGACCGCCGCCGCGGCCGTCACCGAGCGGCTGCGCCTGGGCACCCTGGTGACCTCGCCGAACTTCCGGCACCCGGTGACCCTCGCCAAGGAGCTGATCTCCCTCGACGACATCTCCGGCGGTCGCATCACCCTCGGCATAGGAGCGGGCGGCACCGGCTTCGACGCCACCGCGCTCGGCCAGGAGCCATGGACCCCGCGCGAGCGCGCCAACCGCTTCGCGGAGTTCGTCCCGCTGCTTGACCGCCTGCTCACCCAGGAATCGGTCTCGTACGAGGGCGATTTCTACGCGGCGCACGAAGCGCGCAACATCCCCGGATGTGTGCAGCGCCCCCGTCTGCCCTTCGCCGTCGCCGCCACCGGCCCGCGCGGGCTCGCTCTCGCCGCGCGCCACGGACAGGCCTGGGTGACCACCGGCGACCCCAAGCTGTACGAGAACGGCACTTCTGAACAATCGATTCGAGCCATTCGCGGCCAGGCCGAGAAACTCGCCGACGCCTGTGCCGAAATCGGCCGGGACGCGGCCCAGATGGACAAGATCCTGCTCACCGGCTTCACCCCGGACCGCGCCCGCCCGCTCGACTCGCTGGACGCGTTCGTGGACTTCGCGGGCCGCCACCGTGAGCTGGGCTTCACCGAGATCGTGATCCACTGGCCCGTCCCGGAGACGGTCTTCGCCGCCGAGGAGAAGGTCTTCGAGCAGATCGCCATGGACGCCCCGGCACAGCTCGGCTGAGCGAACGGGGCGGCGGACGGACGGAGCGGCGGACGGACGGGGCGTGATGGTGCTGATGAGGACGGTAACCACTCAGATGTGCGGACTCCCGCACGGGCGTGCAGGCATATGCGGGAGAATGACCCGGTGACCTCAGCGACCCGACAGCCCGAGACCCCGGCCCCCGCCGTCCAGCCCCGGCTCATCGCCACCGATCTCGACGGCACCCTCCTGCGGGACGACAAGTCGGTCTCCCCCCGGACCGTCGCCGCCCTCGCCGCCGCCGAGAAGGCGGGCATCGAGGTCTTCTTCGTCACCGGCCGCCCGGCCCGCTGGATGAACGTCGTCAGCGACCACGTCCACGGCCACGGCCTGGCGATCTGCGGCAACGGCGCGGCCGTGGTCGACCTGCACGGCGGCCCCGGCAGCCACCGCTTCGTGAAGGTGCGGGAACTGGCCCGGGACAACGCGCTGGATGCCGTACGGCTGCTGCGCGAGGCGGCGCCCGGCACGGTGTACGCGGTGGAGCAGACGTACGGCTTCCACCAGGAGCCGGACTACCCGAAGCTGCACATGGAGATCCCGGACAACCTCCGGCCCGCCGAGGAGCTCCTCGCACCCGACGGCCCGGACACGGATCAGCCCGTGCTCAAGATCCTCGCCTACCACCCCTCGCTCGACCCGGACGGCTTCCTCGCCACCGCCCGGCTCGCCATCGGCGCGCGGGCCAACGTCACCCGCTCCAGCCCCAGCGCCCTGCTGGAGATCAGCGGCCCCGGAGTCTCCAAGGCCAGCACGCTCGCCCTGTGCTGCGCCGAACGCGGCATCTCCCACGAGGAGGTCGTCGCCTTCGGGGACATGCCGAACGACGTCGAGATGCTGACCTGGGCGGGCCGTTCGTACGCGATGGGCAACGCCCACCCGGACGTCATCGCCGCGGCCTCCGGCCGCACAGTCGCCAACAACGACGACGGGGTGGCGGTCGTGATCGAGCGGATGCTGGCAGAACGGCCGTAGGACCTGCGGCGCACCGACCGGTCGCGGCCCGTCGCCACGCCATCGGTGCGGCACCCCGTCACGCCGTCACGTCCCACTCCGTCACCCGGTCACGCCGTCACGCCGTCACGCCGTCAGTACGGCACCTGCCACACCACGGTCGTACCGCCGCCGTCCGCGCCGATGCCGGGACCGTGCCCGCTGTCGCCGCCCAGCGACTCGGCGCGCCGCCGCAGGTTCCGCAGACCGCTGCGGCGGCCGCCCTCGGGGATGCCGACGCCGTCGTCGGCGACGCTCAGACGGACACCGGGCCGGCCGTCGGGCAGCGTCACGGTCGCGTCGACGACGACGTCGATCCGTGAGGCGCCCGCGTGCCGGAAGGCGTTGGAGAGAGCCTCGCGCAGGGCGGCGACGAGATTCTTGCCGGTCAGGTCACCGACCAGGGTGTCGACCGGGCCGACGAAGCGGTGCGAGGGCCTGAAGCCGAGCGGTACGGCGGCCATGGTGATCTCGCGCAGAACGCTCGTGCTCAGCCCGGAGGACTCCTCGGCGGGCCCCTGCTGGAGCGCGAAGATCGCGGTGCGGATCTCCTGGATGGTGACGTCGAGTTCGTCGACGGCCCTGGCGACGCCGTCCCGCACCTCCGGCGCACGGGTCCGGCGCCGGGCGCTGTCCAGCAGCATCCCGGTCGCGAACAGCCGCTGGATGACCAGATCGTGCAGGTCACGGGCGGTGCGGTCGCGGTCCTCGTACACCGCGAGCCGCTCCCGGTCGCGCTGCGTCTCGGCCATGACCAGCGCGAGCGCGGCCTGCGAGGCGAACTGCACCGCGAGCATGCGCTCCGTCTCCGTGAACGGACGCTCCCCGCGCGCCCGGGGCATGACGAGGGCCCCGAGCACCCGGCCGTCGCTCTGCAGCGGCAGCAACATGACCGGCCCGTACTTTCGGGCGTGCCCCGTGACCATGCGCCGGTCGGCGGCCGCGTCCTCGACGAACACGGCCCGTCCGCCGAGGAGTTCGGCGACCAGCGGGCTCTGGGGCGGCACGACGGTGCCCAGCAGGCCCGACGGCCCGTCGGCGGCCACGGCGACGATCTCGAGGCCGCCCTCGCGCGCGGGCAGCAGCACGACGCCGGCCGCGGACCCGGACAGCCGGCGGGCGCGGTCGGCGACGACCTGGAGGGCTTCGTCGGCGTCGCCGCCGGACAGCAGGGCGGTGGTCACGGCGACCGATCCGTCGATCCAGTGCTCCCGCTGCCTGGCCGCCTGGTACAGCCGGGCGTTGCCGACGGCGATGCCCGCCTCCGTGGCCAGCACCCGGACCATGTCGAGGTCGTCGTCGCGGAACGGCTCGCCGCCGCGTTTCTTGGTCAGATACAGGGTGCCGAAGATCTCGCCCTGGACGCGGAGGGGCAGGCCGAGGACGCTGCGCATCGGGGGACGGTGCGCGGGGAAGCCGCATGGGCACGGGTCCTCGTCGTCGCCACGGTGGACGAAGTCGACGAGCGCGTCCCCGTCCTCGGCCATGACGCCGATCGCCGCGCACCGGGCCCCGGTCAGCGCGACCGCCGTCTCACAGATCCGCTTCAGCGTGGCGTGCAGTTCGAGCCCGCTGCCGACGGACCGCATGGCCTCCAGCAACCGTGGGACTTGGGTTTCGGGTGCGGTACCGGTGGGTGGTGGGGTTCTGGAGGGTGGTGGAGTTCCGCAGGGCTGTGGGGCTCCGGCGGGTGGTGGGGCTCCGGCGGACGGGTCGGCGGGCATGTCCCGAGCGTAATAAGTCCCTTTTGTTGCAGAAAGTCGGGACCGGTGGCGCGCGGCACGCCTACCCCGCCGCCACCAGCGACTCCCCCTGCTCCTCCCGCTCCACCATCGCCCGCAACGGCCCCGGTACGGCGACCAGTTCGGCGTAGGCGCCTCGCTGCACCACTCGCCCCTCGTCCAGGACGACGACCTCGTCCACCGCTTCCAGACCGGCCAGCCGGTGCGTGATCAGCAGGGTCGTACGGCCCTGTGTGGCGGCCAGCAGGTCGGCGGTCAGGGCGTCGGCCGTCGGCAGGTCGAGATGTTCGGCGGGCTCGTCGAGCACCAGGACGGGGAAGTCGGCGAGGAGCGCCCGGGCCAGTGCCAGCCGCTGCCGCTGCCCGCCCGACAGCCGGGCCCCGTGCTCACCGACCAGCGTGTCCAGGCCGTCGGGCAGCCTGTCCGCCCACTCCAGCAGCCGGGCGCGCCGCAGCACGTCGCGCAGCTGGTCCTCGGTGGCGTCCTTGCGCGCGAGGAGCAGGTTCTCGCGCACCGAGCTGTCGAAGAGATGCGCGTCCTGCGCGCACAGCCCGACCAGGCGTCGTACGTCGTCGCCGGCGAGGGCGCGGGCGTCCACGCCTGCCAGGGTGTACGAGCCGGCCTCCGCGTCCAGGAACCGCAGCAGCGTCTGGGCCAGTGTCGTCTTGCCTGAGCCGGACGGCCCGACCACGGCGATCCGCTGCCCCCGTCCGAGCGTCAGGTCGAGGCCGTCGAGCGCGGGGCGCCGCTGCCCCTCGTACCGTGCGGTCACGCCCTTGAGGGCCACCGGGAAGGGGGAGGCGGGCGCCTGCCGGGGCCGCTCCGGCTCCCGCACCGGCTCGGGCGCGTCCAGGACCTCGTACACGCGCTGCGCGCTTCTGCGCACCCGCTGCCGGTACTGCACGGCGAGCGGCAACCCCAGGACGGCCTCGAAGGCGGCCAGCGGGGTGAGGACGACCACGGCCGTCGAGACCCCGTCCAGCCGCCCGTCGGCGACCGCCTGCACGCCCGCGAGCGCGGTGGCGGCGACCGTCAGTCCCGAGAGCAGCGCGGTCAGGCCGTCGCCGAGCGCGGTGGCGGTCGCGGCGCGCGAGGCGATCCGGGTGAGCACGCCGTCGGCGCGCCGTGCCTCGGCACTGCGGGCGTCCAGGGCGCCGGCGACGGTCAACTCCGCGGTTCCGGTGAGCAGATCGGTCACCCGCGTCGCGAGCTGCCCTCGCGCGGGCGCCAGCCTGCGGTCGGCACGGCGGGCCACCGCACCGGTGAGCAGCGGCACGCCGACCCCGGCCGCCACCAGCCCGACGGCGAGCGCGAGACCGGCCTCGGGCAGCAGCCACGCCGTGAAGCCCACGGATGCGGCGGACACGACCACCGCGGTTCCCGCGGGCAGCAGCCAGCGCAGCCAGTAGTCCTGGAGGGCGTCCACGTCGCTGACCAGCCGCGAGAGCAGGTCGCCGCGACGGGTGCGGCGCAGCCCGGCGGGGGCCAGCCGCTCAAGGCGCCGGTAGACGGCGACCCTGGTGTCGGCCAGCATCCGCAGCACCGCGTCGTGCGACACCAGCCGCTCGCCGTACCGGAAGACCGCCCGCCCGATGCCGAAGGCGCGCGTCGCCGTCACCGCCACCATCAGATACAGCACGGGCGGCTGCTGCGAGGCCCGCGAGATGAGCCACCCGGAGGTGGCCATGAGCCCGACGGCACTGCCGAGCGCGAGGCTGCCGAGCAGCAGGGCGAGCGCCAGCCGGCCGCGCCGGGGGCCGGACATGGCCCGCACCCGCGCGAGGACACCGCCGCCACCGCTCACCGCGGCGGCCGCGTCGTTCCCGGGCTCGTGCACGGCCGGACTCTCGTACGCCTCCCGGGTCGCCGCCCGTGCCTCGGGTGCCCGGTGTTCCACCGCCGTGGGCAGCGTCGGCGCGTCCAGCCTGACGATCCGGTCCGCCGGTGCGAGCAGGGCCGGCCGGTGCACCACCAGCAGGACGGTCCGCCCCGCCGCCAGTCGCCGTACCGCCTGAACGACCTCCGCCTCGGTGGCGCCGTCCAGCGCGGCTGTCGGCTCGTCGAGGAGCAGCACCGGCCGGTCCGCAAGGAACGCCCGGGCGAGTGCGAGCCGTTGCCGCTGCCCGGCGGAGAGCCCGGCACCGTCCTCGCCGAGCAGCGTGTCCGTCCCCACGGGGAGCGCCTCCACGAACTCCAGCGCACCGGCGTCCGCCAACGCCCGCCGTACGGCGTCGTCGTCGGCGCCGGGACGCGCGAGCCGTACGTTCTCCGCGACGGTCCCGGCGAACAGGTGCGGGCACTGCGGCACCCAGGCGATCCGCGACCGCCACTGCTCCAGGTCGGCCTCGCGCAGATCGACTCCCCCGATCCGCACCCGCCCCTCAGTCGGCCGCACAAAGCCCAGCAGGACGTTCAGCAGCGTCGACTTGCCGATGCCGCTCGGCCCGACGAGGGCGACCGTCTCCCCGGGCTCGACGGTGAAGGACGCCTGCGACACCGCGTCCTCGGAGCGCCCGGGGTAGCGGACCGTCACGCCCTCGAAAGCGATGGCGCCCTCGGGCACGTCCGCCGTGCCCGACGCCGGCACGGGCGTCTCCAGGACGGCGAAGATCTCCTCGGCCGCGGCGAGCCCCTCGGCCGCCGCGTGGTACTGCGCACCGACCTGGCGCAGCGGCAGATACGCCTCGGGCGCCAGGACGAGGATGACCAGGCCGACGTAGAGGTCCATCTCGCCGTGCACCAGCCGCATGCCGATCGTCACGGCGACCAGGGCCACGGACAGCGTGGAGAGCAGCTCCAGCGCGAACGACGAGATGAAGGCGATCCGCAGCGTACGCATCGTCGCCTGCCGGTACTCGCCGGTGATCCGGCGGATCGACTCGGCCTGCGCCTTGGCCCGCCCGAACACCTTCAGGGTCGGCAGTCCCGCGACGACGTCCAGGAAGTGCCCGGACAGGCGGGACAGCAGCCGCCACTGACGGTCCATCCGGGACTGCGTGGCCCAGCCGATCAGCATCATGAAGACCGGGATGAGCGGCAGGGTGCCCACGATGATCGCCGCCGACACCCAGTCCTCGGTGACGATCCGGGCCAGCACCGCGACCGGCACGACCACCGCAAGCCCCAACTGCGGCAAATAGCGCGAGAAGTAGTCGTCGAGGGCGTCGACTCCCCGTGTCGCCAGGGCGACCAGCGAGCCCGTCCGCTGCCCGCCCAGCCACCCCGGCCCCAGGGCGACGGCACGCTCCAGCAGCCGCCCCCGCAGCTCCGACTTCACCGCCGCGCTCGCCCGGTGGGCGGCGAGTTCGGTGAGCCAGGAGACCAACGCCCGTCCGGCCGCGACGGCCGCCAGGAGCAGCAGGGGCGTGCCGAGTGCGGAGACCGTCATCCGGTGCTGGAAGGCACCGACCACGACCTCGGCGATGAGCATCGCCTGCGCGATGACCAGGCCCGCCCCGACAGCACCCAGTCCGACGACCGCCACCATGAACAGGCGGGTGGCGCGGGCGTACCGCAACAGACGTGGATCGATTGGTTTCACGTGAAACACACCTCAGTGCACGGTCTCAGCGATGTGCTGCGTCCCGATGCGCTTGCGGAACACCCAGTAGGTCCACCCCTGGTAGAGCAGGACGATCGGCGTGGCGATACCGGCACACCAGGTCATGATTTTCAGGGTGTAGGGGCTCGACGAGGCGTTGGTGACGGTCAGGCTCCAGTCCTCGTCGAGCGACGACGGCATGACATCGGGGAAGAGCGACAGGAACAGCATCGCCACGGCGGCCACGATGGTGACCCCGGACAGTGCGAACGACCATCCCTCGCGCCCGGCCTGATTGGCCACCAGCGCGGCGACCAGGGCGGCCACGGCCACGACGAGCGCCACCAGGCTCTTGCCGTCCCCGCTGTCGACCTGTGTCCACAGCAGGAAGACCAGCGCCACCACGGCGGCGGTCAGACCGACCACCGTGGCCAGCCTCCGCGCCCGCTCCCGGATCTCGCCGACCGTCTTGAGCGCCGTGAACACCGCCCCGTGGAAGGTGAACAGCGTCAGCGTCACCAGCCCGCCGAGCACGGCGTACGGGTTGAGCAGGTCCCAGACACTGCCGACGTACTCGAAGTTCTTGTCGATCTTCACGCCGCGCACGATGTTGCCGAAGGCGACCCCCCACAGGAACGCCGGGATCAGCGAGGTCCAGAAGATCGCGGTCTCCCAGTTGCGCTGCCAGTGCTCCTCGGGACGCTTGGCCCGGTACTCGAATGCGACGCCCCGCACGATCAGGCTGAGCAGGATGACCAGCAGCGGCAGATAGAAGCCCGAGAAGAGCGTGGCGTACCACTCGGGGAAGGCGGCGAAGGTCGCGCCGCCCGCCGAGAGCAGCCACACCTCGTTGCCGTCCCAGACCGGGCCGATGGTGTTGATCAGCACCCTCTTCTCGGGCCGGTCGCGGGCCAGCAGCTTGGTGAGGATGCCGACCCCGAAGTCGAAGCCCTCCAGGAAGAAGTAACCGGTCCACAGGACGGCGATCAGGACGAACCAGACGTCGTGCAGTTCCATGACTCGCTCTCCCTCGGCCTAGTACGAGAAGGCCATCGGCTTGTCGGCGTCACGGGTGTCGCCGCCGATCTTCGTGGGCGGGTTGAGGTCGGCCTCGGTGAGCTCGGGCGGGCCGGCCTTGACGTACTTCACCAGCAGCTTGACCTCGACGACGGCAAGGACGGCGTACAGCGCGGTGAAGATGCTCATCGAGGTGAGGACCTCGGCCTGGGAGACACCGGGGGAGACCGCGTGACGGGTCTGCAGGACGCCGTAGACGACCCAGGGCTGACGGCCCATCTCGGTGAAGATCCAGCCCCAGGAGTTGGCGATCAGCGGGAAGCCCATGGTCCAGATGGCCACCAGCCAGTAGAGCCTGCCCAGCTTGGGGCTCAGGGCCTTGTTCCGGAACAGGACCAGATGCGGCACCTCGTCGTCGCCGACCCTCAGGTGCTGCGGCAGCATGAACTTCTTGCGGGTCAGCCAGAGCCCGGCCAGGCCGATGGCGAAGGACGCCATGCCGAAGCCGATCATCCAGCGGAACGCCCAGAAGGTGACGGGGATGATCGGGCGGTAGTCGCCGGGGCCGTACTTCTCCTGCTCTGCCTTGTTGGTGTCGTTGATGCCGGGGACGTAGGAGTTGAAGTCGTCGTCGGCGAGGAACGACAGCACACCGGGGATCGACAGTTCGACGCTGTTGTGGCCCTTGCTCACGTCGCCGTAGGCGAAGACCGAGAACGGCGCGGAGTCCTGGCCGTCCCACAGGGCCTCGGCAGCCGCCATCTTCATCGGCTGCTGCTTGAACATGACCTTGCCGAGGGTGTCACCGCTGATCGCGGTGAGCATGCCGGCGATGACGACGGTGATCAGACCCAGCCGCAGCGAGGTCTTCATGACGCGCACGTGCTTCTTGCGGAACAGATGGAAGGCGGCGATGCCGACCATGAACGCGCCACCGGTCAGGAAGGAGGCCGAGAGCGTGTGGAAGGCCTGGGCGAGCGCGGTGTTCTGGGTGAGCACCTGCCAGAAGTCGGTGAGTTCGGCACGTCCCCTGGCCTTGTTGATCCGGTAGCCGACGGGGTGCTGCATCCAGGAGTTGGCCGCGAGGATGAAGTACGCCGACAGGATCGTGCCGATCGAGACCATCCAGATGCAGGCCAGATGGATCCGCTTGGGCAGCTTGTCCCAGCCGAAGATCCACAGACCGATGAAGGTCGACTCGAAGAAGAACGCGATCAGGGCCTCGAAGGCCAGCGGAGCACCGAAGACATCACCGACGAAGCGGGAGTAGTCGGACCAGTTCATGCCGAACTGGAACTCCTGCACGATGCCGGTGACGACACCCATCGCGATGTTGATCAGGAAAAGCTTGCCCCAGAACTTGGTCGCCCTGAGGTACTTCTCCTTCTCCGTGCGCACCCAGGCCGTCTGCAGGCCGGCCGTGAGGGCGGCCAGCGAGATCGTCAGGGGGACGAAAAGGAAGTGGTAGACGGTGGTGATACCGAACTGCCATCGCGCCAGAGTCTCCGGCGCCAAAGCCAGGTCCACGTCGCCGCTCCTAACCGCTTGTGAAAGCGTTCACATTCACAAGCAATTATGGCGCACGGGTCGGGCGGAACAGCACCAGGGTGCTGTCTCCTCCGTCACGTCGACCCGTTGCCGGAGCTCACAGCTCCTTGCGGAACGCTTCCGTCACCTTCAGGAAGATGTCGTTCGCCTCGTTCTCGCCGACCGTCACCCGCACGCCCTCGCCCGCGAACGGCCGGACCACCACACCGTGCTCCTCACAAGCCTGCGCGAAGGGCACCGTGCGCTCCCCCAGCCGCAGCCACACGAAGTTGGCCTGGGTCTCGGGCACCGTCCAGCCCTGGGAGCGCAGCGTGTCCACCACCCGGTTGCGCTCGCAGACCAGGGAGCCGACCCGGCCGAGCAGCTCGTCCTCGGCCCTCAGCGAGGCGATGGCCGCCTCCTGCGCGAGCTGGCTCACACCGAACGGCACCGCCGTCTTGCGCAGCGCCGCCGCGACCGGCTCATGGGCGATCGCGAAGCCGACACGCAGACCCGCGAGGCCGTACGCCTTGGAGAACGTGCGCAGCACACAGACGTTCGGCCGCTCGCGGTACAGCTCCACACCGTCGGGCACCTCGGGGTCGCGGATGAACTCGCGGTAGGCCTCGTCCAGCACCACCAGCACATCGCCGGGCACCCGGTCGAGGAACCGTTCCAGCTCCGCCCGGCGCACGACCGTTCCGGTCGGGTTGTTGGGGTTGCACACGAAGATCAGGCGGGTGCGGTCGGTGATCGCGTCCGCCATCGCGTCCAGGTCGTGCACCTCGCCCGGGGTCAGCGGCACCTGCACCGAGGTGGCGCCGCTGATCTGCGTGATGATCGGGTACGCCTCGAAGGACCGCCAGGCGTAGATGACCTCGTCACCGGGGCCGGCGGTGGCCTGGATCAGCTGCTGGGCCACGCCCACCGAACCGGTGCCGGTGGCCAGATGGCCGAGCGGCACACCGAAGCGGTCGGACAGCTCGCTCATCAGCCCCGTGCAGGCCATGTCCGGGTAGCGGTTGAAGGACGCGACCGCGGCCGTCACCGTCTCCATCACACCGGGCAGCGGCGGATAGGGGTTCTCGTTGGAGGACAGCTTGTAGGCCGCCGGGCCACCGGCCGCGGCGGGCTTGCCCGGCTTGTAGGTGGGGATACCCTCCAGCTCGGCGCGCAGCTTGGGGCTCGTCTCGCTCACCGCAGTCCTCCTCATGACCACCACCGGCTCTGAATACTGCTTACCTTATGAGGATTCGGCGGCGCTGCGTACCGGTCAGGACGGACCACCTCCGTCACAGCCGCATCAGGGGCAACACCACCCTTAGCGAGACGAATCGAGGGGCGCGCCCACATATATCTATGCGCCGGTGGCTCACTCCGTGGCGCGCATCCCCCGTGAAGGTGAGTTGAGACCTCTTCGAAACATCGGGGGCTTGGCAGGCCCATACGTGCCGACAAGTCACGTAGTGACATTGGATCGTTCAACTGACTTTGTTTCAAAGGTAGTTGACGCAAGATGACCTTGCAGAAACGTGCCTGTCAACGCGTGCATATGCGTCCGCCCTACCCCAGTCCATGAGCCCTACTATCGGCTCGCCATGACAGCAGCAGGGAAGCACCAGGTGAGCCGCGCGGAAACCTCACGCCGAGGAAGCCGGCCGGGGCGGGCAGGCATCAGGGACGTGGCCGCCGCCGCCGGAGTCTCCATCACGACCGTCTCCGACGCCCTCAACGGCAAGGGGCGGCTCCCGGACGCCACCCGCCGCCATGTCCGCGAGGTCGCCGACCGACTGGGCTACCGCCCGTCGGCAGCCGCCAGAACCCTCCGTACCGGCAAGTCGGGCCTCATCGGCCTGACCGTGACGACCTACGGGGATGAACCTTTCACCTTCACCGAGTTCGCCTACTTCGCCGAGATGGCGCGGGCCGCCACCTCGGCCGCACTGGCCCGCGGCTACGCGCTGGTGATCCTGCCCGCGACCTCGCGCCACGACGTGTGGTCGAACGTCGCCCTGGACGGGACGGTCGTCATCGACCCCTCCGACCAGGACCCGGTGGTCAGCGAGCTGGTCCGGCAGGGTTTACCCGTCGTCTCCGACGGCCGCCCGGCCGGCTCGCTGCCGGTCACCGCGTGGGTCGACAACGACCACGAGGCCGCCGTGATGGGCATCCTCGACCATCTGGCCGACGCCGGCGCCCGCCGCATCGGCCTGCTGACGGGGACGTCGACGGACACGTACACCCATCTGTCGACGACGGCCTATCTGCGCTGGTGCGAACGCGTCGGCCAGGACCCGGTGTACGAGGCCTACCCGGCCCACGACCCGTGCGCGGGCGCCGTCGCCGCCGACCGGCTGCTCGCCCGCCCCGACCGGCCCGACGCCGTCTACGGCCTGTTCGACCCCAACGGCACCGACCTGCTCGCCGCGGCGCGCCGCTACGGCCTGCGCGTACCGGACGACCTGCTTCTGGTCTGCTGCAGCGAATCCACCGTCTACGCCAACACCGAGCCGCCGATCACCACGCTCTCGCTGAAACCGCGGCGCATCGGCACGGCGGTCGTGCAGCTCCTCATCGACGCGATCGAGGGGGTCGAATCGGACCAACCGGTCGAGCAGGTGATACCGACGGAGCTGATCGTGCGCACCTCCTCGCAGCGGCGCCCGCCGCGCACGACGGTCAGTGCGCCGCGATCGCCCGAGGAGGAGTAGAACAGAGGCCGTCAGCGAGCGGTCGAAGCCCTGCCCAATCGGGGCGAAAGCCGCGGTGAACTGGACTCTTACTCCGATTCACCACCCCTGGGTCATCACATGGCGCGATCGGCATTCCTATGATGGGCCCACGACACCGCGGGCCGCTGCGACCAGGCAGTCCGAAGCGGTGCAGATGCGGCGCGATGGTGGAGGGGTCTGATGACTCAGGGGGCCGGTCAAGGACCCGAGACGGAGCGGACGGCGACGTTGCGCGACTTCCGGGTACCGGCGTATGTGCACGAGACCGGCCCGTACGGCCACAGCACACACCCCGGTGACGTCGTCCCGCCCGACGAGGCCACCCATCCGGACGGGTACACACCGACCAAGCGCGACCTGCCCGTCATCAACCGCGGCGACACGGTCCAGGTGCCCGTCGCCCCCGAGTCCCTCGCCGCCCCGCGCGAGACGGACGGCACCGGCGCGCTCTACGTCGTCGGCGACGTGCACGGTTACCTCGACGAACTGGTGTCGGCCCTCCAGGCACAGGGCCTCGTCGACGCCGCCGGACAGTGGTGCGCGGGCACCTCCCGGCTGTGGTTCCTCGGCGACTTCACCGACCGCGGCCCCGACGGCATCGGCGTCATCGACCTCGTGATGCGGCTGTCGGCGGAGGCGGCCGCGGCCGGCGGCTACTGCAAGGCGCTCATGGGCAACCACGAACTGCTGCTGCTCGGCGCCAAGCGGTTCGGCGACACCCCCGTCAACTCCGGCGCGGGCACCGCCACCTTCCAGGCGGCCTGGCTGCTCAACGGCGGCCAGAAGACCGACATGGACCGCCTCCAGGACCACCATCTGCAGTGGATGGCCCGCCTCGACGCCGTCGAGGAGGTCGACGGCTATCTGCTCGTCCACTCCGACACCACCGCCTATCTCGACTACGGCGACTCGATCGAGGCGGTCAACGACACCGTCCGCGAAACGCTCACGCGCAACGACGCCGACGAGTGCTGGGACCTGTTCCGCAAGTTCACCAAGCGGTTCTCCTTCCGCGACGAGGGCGGTGCAGACGCCGTACGCTCCCTGCTGGATACGTACGGCGGCACACGGATCGTTCACGGTCACAGCCCCATTCCGTATCTGCTCGGCGAGGTCGGGTCCGAGGAGGGCGACGACAGCGCGGGGCCCGTGGTCGAGGGACCGCACGTCTACGCGGACGGCCTGGCCATCGCGATGGACGGCGGAGTGACCATGGCCGGAAAGCTACTGGTCCAGCAACTTCCACTGGATATCTGAACGTTCACCGGGCAGGCGCCCCCACGCACGAACGGCGTTCAACGGCGCAGGCCAGGGCCCAATTTCTGGAAACCCCCTGTCACCACGTGCCGTGACCGCTCTACCATCGGCTTATCCGTAGCAGGCTCCCCTCCGTTTCTGCCCGACGGCTCGTTGGCATGCGAGCCCCAAGCCCTACGGAGCATCGGGGGATGCACATGAACAGCGTTCCGCAGCACCTGCTGAGTGAGGACCGCCAGGAGTACGAGCGGGTCCTCGACGAGGCGCTGCGCTCCGCCCCAAACCGCCCGGAACTGACCGCTGTCGGACAGCGGCTCAACGCCGAACAGCTGCGCACCATGGCGCTCAACGCCTCCGCTCTCATCACGGCGGCCGCCGCGACCGAGTACCAGCACTACGTGAAGGTTCGCGAGGAACTGCGCCAACCGGCGCCGTCGACCCCCTCGTCCACCCGTGAAGCCGGCTCCGCGGAGCCGGGCGCGGCCACGATGGGGCTCGCCACCACCCTCAGCGAGACAGCCGGTGCGGGCGCCGTCGCCGTCGCCGCGGTCCTCGCCCCTGTCCTCGCCGGAACGGCAGCGATCCTCTTCCTGCTCGTCGGCTACATCCTCAAGATGCTCGACCCCGAACCGGCGTTCGCCCAGACCATGCTGACCGCGGGATGGGTGTTCGGTGCCCTGACCGCGGCCGCGATCCTGGTCGCCGGCATCGGCCTGCTGCTCACCGCCCTGCGCAACAGGCCGTCCCTGGAGTCCGGACCGTACGGCGAACTGAGCGCGGAAGTGGCCCGCGCCAGGGAAGCCTGGCGCGAAGCTCTCCTCGAGAACGGCATCATGCCCTTCCTCAAGGAGGCGCTCGCCGACCCCGGCACCGCGGCGGCCCTGCACAGCAACACACCGCGGACGTCCACCAGCCGTATGCCGCACCTCGGATACGGCCGCCCGGGATTCAGCAGCCCCGACGACGGCCAGGCCTCCGGCCCACGGCCGAGCTTCAGCAGCCCGGACTACACCAGCCCGGACTTCGGAGGCCCGGAACACCAGCCGGAGTAACCCCCGGCTTGCGCCCTCCGCAGCGGCCCTAGGGGACCGACCGGGGGAGCGCAAGCCATGCAGTCACGTCGCCTTCGGTCCGCGTCGGTCCGCTTCAGTGATGGATCCGTGCCGAGCCCGGTCGACTGTCACAGCGGGATGGCACAGTGCAGCACCGTGGACATTGATCGGTTCTGGAACATCATCGAACGCGCGAGCTCTTCGGCCGCCGACTCCGGAGTGCTCTTCGACGAGGCACTGCTGGACCTTCTCGCTGGTCGTCCCCCGCAGGAGATCCTTGAATACGCCGAGCGGTTCGATGAGGTACACGACGCTCTGTACCGGTGGGATGTCTGGGCGGCGGCATACCTCATAGGCGGCGGCTGCTCCGACGACAGCTTCATGGACTTCCGAGCGGGAGTGATCGCACTGGGGCGGGACTGGTACGACCGAACAGTTCTGGATCCGGACAGCCTCGCCGAACGCCCCGCGGTCATCGAAGCAGCAGGCGCCCACCGCGACGAGGCACTGTTCTACGAGGACGTGAACTACGCGGCCAGTGGCGCTTTTGAACGCCTTACAGGAGATCCCGATGCCTTCTACAAGGCTTGGGCCGAGTACCGGTCAGCTGACGAACAGGACGGCGAAGCAGACATGGGCGAGGACTTCGACTTCGACGACGCGGCTGAGATGCATCGGCGGTTGCCCCGGCTGGCAAGGCTCTACTTCAAGGCCGACGACTAACTGGAATGGAACAGGACGGCCCGCGAATGCTCCATGAGTCGCGGGCCGTTCCGTAGAGGGACGGATCACTCAGCCAGCGGCAGGTACACCCTGTTCCCGCTCGCCGCGAACTCCTTCGACTTCTGGGCCATGCCCTCCTCGATCTCGACCCGGCTGCCGCCGTGTTCGCGGCGGATGTCCTGGGAGATTTTCATGGAGCAGAACTTCGGCCCGCACATCGAGCAGAAGTGAGCCGTCTTGGCCGGCTCCGCCGGGAGGGTCTCGTCGTGGAACTCCCGTGCCGTGTCGGGGTCCAGGGCGAGGTTGAACTGGTCCTCCCACCGGAACTCGAAGCGGGCGTCGGACAGCGCGTCGTCCCATTCCTGCGCACCGGGGTGCCCCTTGGCGAGGTCGGCTGCGTGGGCGGCGATCTTGTAGGTGATGACGCCGGTCTTGACGTCGTCACGGTTGGGCAGGCCCAGGTGTTCCTTGGGCGTGACATAGCAGAGCATGGCCGTGCCCCACCAGGCGATCATCGCGGCACCGATGCCGGAGGTGATGTGGTCGTACGCCGGCGCGACGTCCGTCGTCAGCGGGCCGAGCGTATAGAACGGAGCTTCATCGCAGATCTCCTGCTGAAGGTCGATGTTCTCCTTGATCTTGTGCATCGGGACGTGTCCCGGGCCCTCGATCATGGTCTGTACGTTCAAACGCTTGGCGATCTGGTTGAGTTCCCCGAGAGTCCGCAGTTCGGCGAACTGCGCCTCGTCGTTGGCGTCCGCGATCGAACCGGGCCGCAGGCCGTCGCCCAGCGAGTACGTGACGTCGTACGCCGCGAGGATCTCGCAGAGCTCCTCGAAGTTCTCGTAGAGGAACGACTCCTTGTGGTGCGCGAGGCACCAGGCGGCCATGATCGAGCCGCCGCGCGAGACGATCCCGGTCTTGCGGTTCGCGGTCAGCGGGACGAACGGCAGGCGCACGCCCGCGTGCACCGTCATGTAGTCCACGCCCTGCTCGGCCTGTTCGATGACCGTGTCCTTGTAGATCTCCCAGGTCAGCTCCTCGGCGCGGCCGTCGACCTTCTCCAGCGCCTGATAGAGCGGCACCGTGCCGATGGGCACGGGGGAGTTGCGCAGCACCCATTCACGGGTCGTGTGGATATTGCGGCCGGTGGACAGGTCCATGACCGTGTCGGCGCCCCAGCGGGTCGCCCAGGTCATCTTCTCGACCTCCTCCTCGATGGAGGACGTCACCGCGGAGTTCCCGATGTTGGCGTTGACCTTCACCAGGAACCGCTTACCGATGATCATCGGCTCGATCTCGGGGTGGTTGACGTTCGCGGGCAGCACCGCGCGGCCCGCCGCGATCTCCTCGCGGACCACCTCGGGCGAGACGTTCTCCCGCAGGGCCACGAACTCCATCTCGGGCGTGACCTCACCCCGGCGCGCATACGCGAGTTGTGTGACGGCCTGACCGGCACGTCCGCGACGTGGCTGACGCGGACGCCCGGGGAAGACCGCGTCGAGATTGCGCAGCCCTCCACGCGGCGAGGTGTGCTTGATGCCGTCGTCCTCCGGACGGACGGGGCGCCCCGCGTACTCCTCGGTGTCACCGCGGGCGATGATCCAGTTCTCGCGGAGCGGGGCGAGCCCCCGTCGGACATCGGTGTCGGTGAGCGGATCGGTGTACGGGCCGGAGGTGTCGTACAGCGTGACCGACTGCCCGTTGGTGAGGTGCACCTGACGGACCGGCACCTGCAGATCGGGGCGTGAGCCCGCGATGTATGCCTTGTGCCAGCCGATGGACTTCCCGGCCTCCTGGCGCTGTTCACCCTGGCTGGAGGCAGGCGTGCGTGCGTCCTTGTTGGTCATGAGACCTACTCCCTACGCCGGCATTACCCGGTAACAGGTTCGGCGGTCGACGCAGCGGTATCCGTCTGTCGACGTCTCGTGGGGAACATCACCCGAGTTCGGTGATGTTCCACGTGAAACATCGCTCTGACGGAGGTCAGCGCCCTCTCAGCCCGGTGCTCCGAGCTCCCGCGTGTGCAAAGGTGCCTCCACGCTAGCGTCAATTCGGGCGAGCTGAACAGGGGGCCTTGGTGTTCTTGCGATGATCTGGCGGTGACCACGACAGAGCAGTACCCGTACCCGCCGCCGGAGCCGCCGCGCGGACACGGCTCCGAGAACGGTCATGGCCACGGCCCTGAGGGCGGTCACGGCCACGGTCCCGACCCGGGGCACGGCCACGGTTCCGGGCACGGCCATACGCACAGCCACGGCCCGGCCGCCCCTGTCTCCCGGCATCTGCGCAAGGTCATCGCCGCGATCCTCATCCCGTTCACCGCCGCCGTGGTCGTCGGGCTCGTGGTGCTGTGGCCCGGCGGTGCCCCGCCGCACGAGCGCACCGGTGTGGGCTTCGACCGGCAGACCCAACAGGCGACGGTCACCGAAGTCGTGAGCGTGAGCTGCAAGTCCGTCAACGCCTCGGGCGGGACCCCGACCGGTGACACCTCCACCGCCGAGGGCTCCTCGGCCCAGCAGCAGGCGAAGGGCACCTGCAAGAAGGCGACGATCCGCGTCGACACGGGCAGCGACAAGGGCCGTACCTTCACCGAGATCGTCCAGCCCGACCAGTCGCGGCAGCTGCACGAGGGCGAGAAGGTCGTGGCCGCCTACGAGCCCTCCGCGCCCAAGGACCTGCAGTACTCGGTCACCGACGTGAACCGCAGGTTCCCCATGGCCCTGCTCGCCGGCATCTTCGCGCTCGCCGTCGTGGTGGTGGGCCGGCTGCGCGGCATCATGGCGCTGGTCGCGCTGGCCGTCAGCTTCCTGGTGCTGACCTTCTTCATCCTGCCGGCGATCCTGCAGGGTTCGAACCCGCTGCTGGTGGCGGTGGTCGGGTCGAGCGCCATCATGCTGATCGCCCTCTACCTGTGCCACGGCCTGTCGGCCCGTACCTCCGTGGCGGTCCTCGGCACTCTGCTCTCGCTCGTACTGATCGGCCTGCTCGGCTCCGGGTTCATCGGCTGGGCCGCGCTGACCGGCAACACGGACGACAACACCGGCCTCATCCACGGTCTGTATCCGTCGATCGACATGAGCGGTCTGCTGCTCGCGGGCGTCATCATCGGCTCGCTCGGTGTCCTCGACGACGTGACGGTCACCCAGACCTCGGCCGTCTGGGAGCTGCACGAGGCCAATCCCTCGATGGGCTGGCGGCAGCTGTACCGGGCGGGCATCCGCATCGGCCGCGACCACATCGCGTCCGTCGTCAACACCCTCGTCCTCGCCTACGCGGGCGCCGCGCTGCCGTTGCTGCTGCTGTTCTCCATCGCGCAGAGCGGCGTGGGGACGGTCGCCAACAGCGAGCTGGTGGCGGAGGAGATCGTGCGCACGCTGGTGGGCTCGATCGGCCTGGTCGCTTCGGTACCGGTCACGACGCTGCTCGCGGCGCTGGTGGTCGCCGCCGACCGTCCGGGTCCGCACACGGCGACAGCGGGCACGGTGGCGGCGGCAGGGACCGCAGGTGCCGTACCTGCTCCGGCGCGCCCGGGCCGGGGCCGACGCCGCAAGCGCTGAGCCGGGCGGGCGCCGCGGCACACGGCGCCTCCGGAGACGGGCGCCCTCTCGCTGCCCGTACAGGAAATGGCGTCACAGCACCCCCGGCCCCGGGCAGAAGCGTCACAGCACCCCCGGCCCCGGGCAGAAGCGTTACGCCCACTATCTGATCGGATCCCCGCTCAGCCCGCGCTCTGTTCCTCCGCGAGGATGCGGTCCAGTGCCTCGTCGAGGTGGGCGTCGAAGTCGTCGAGGGCGCCCTCCTGGCCGAGTGGCACCAGCTTGTCGGTGCGGTCGAGAAAGGCGATGAGGGGCGCGGTGGACGAGCGGAACAGCGCCTGGTCGCGGCCGACCTGAAGCCGGATCAGCACCTCGGTCAGCGAGTCCGGTTCGGCCGGAGAGACACGCACATCGCCCTCCCCGCACGGCCCGCCCACTCCGTCGACCAGCAATTCACGGCCGAACGCCCAGGTCACCGGCGCATCACCGGGCAGGTGGAAGGTCAGTCGTACGGCATACGGATCGCAGGTCTCGTAGCGCAGTTCCACCGGGATGCGGAACGAGAGCTCCTCTGAGACGAGAAAGCTCATCATGACCTCTGCCTGCACGGACTCGCGCATCGCCTACCCCGTCATATGAAGCCGATCGGCTGGGAATGATCCCCTGACACTGATGGCATCTTGCTGAAAGTACACGGCAGATCACAAGGAGTGAGTTTTCAGATACTGATAGAGAGCGCCAGCGTCCCCATCAGCCGCCCGATCTCACGCTGCAGTTGATCGACCGCGGACACCAGCCGGTCGGCCTGATGCGCGGGCAGGGAGATGGCCAGCGTCGCGGCCGTCGTGCCCACCGTGAGCGGGAGGGCTGCGCAGACCGTCCCCAGGGCGTACTCCTGCCGCTCCGTCACCGGCTCCATCCGCCGTGTCCGCTCCAGCCGTCTGAGCAGGGTCTGACTGTCACGGACGGTGTACGGGGTGATGGACTGCACGGGATAGCGGTCGAGATGGTCACGGCGGGCGTCGTCGTCCAGCTGTGCGAGCAGGCACTGGCCGATCGCATGCGCGTGCGCCGTCTCGCGGAAGTCGGCCCACTCCTCGACCGCCGGGTTGCCCGGGGTGTCGGAGACGCACATGACCTCGATCTCGCCCTCCCGGTAGACCGCGTAGTACACAGGCACACCGATGGCGTCGCGCCAGCGCGCGAGCGCGTCGACGATCGTGCTGCGACGTTTCTGCTGGGCTCCGTTGCTGCTCAGCCGCTCGGCCGCGTCGCCGAGGAAGAACAGGCCCTTGTCCCGGCTCAGATAGCCCTCGTGGACCAGGGTGCGCAGCAGGTGGTACGCGGTGGGAAGCGCCAGGCCGGTCTCGCGGGCCAGCTGCTTCGCGGGAGCTCCGTACGCGTGCCGCGCGACGCACTCCAGCAGGCGCATCGCGCGCTGGACGGATCCGATGAGGGTCGCGGACTGCGAAGACGTGGAATCCGCTGCCGGGGACGGCTGCGCCAAAGATGCCGGCGGGCCAGGCGGCAGAGCGGTGGTGCGCTCCTGCGTCGAGGGCCCCGGCTGCTCGGGGGGCCGGAAACAATGTCCGGGGGGCGGGGCGTGGGGTGCGTGGCTGTTGGTGAGTGCGGTGTCTGCCGTGGCCAAGGGTCACTCCCGAAAGCGCGAGGGGGCAGCCGTGCCGGAGAACACGGGTGGGGGTGTACGCCGCTCGCGGGGTGGTCCCCGCGTCGATTTCCGGACTCTAATGGCCCGCGGCCGTCTCGAGACGGCCTGTCCGGAAATCTTCCCTCGCGCGAGGGAACCGGTGATTCCTGTTACCGATCACCGGTTTCCCGGGGGCCTCACCAGTCGCTGCGTGAGGAGGAGTTCGACATGAACTTTCGTACGACATAGATCAGCCCGCCGACCAGCGCCACGAAGACCAGCGCCTTGAACAGCAGCCCGATGACGAAGCCCACGACGCTGGCTATCAGCCCGCCGAACACGACCAGGGCGATGACCGGCACCGCGATCCACTTCACCCACCACGGCAGTCCGCCGAAGATCTCTCCCATTGCTCTCGTCCTTCGCTCTCGGCCCGACTGCTGTGCAGGGGTCCATCTGTGCAGGGTCCATTGACGTCCTGCACTCGATGCTAGAGCCGCCGGGGGTGCCGGCGGGGCCCTCGCACCCCTTGTCCTCCCCTGATCGAACCCCTAGGGAACCCCGAGAGTCCGCCTCAGCTCTCCGGCGGAGAGAAGACGACGAGGACCCGCAGGTCCTCGCTGATGTGATGGAACTTGTGGGCCACACCCGCCGGCACGTACACCACGCTGCCGCGCGCGACCTCGGTGGTCTCCAGGCCGACGGTGATCGAGGCGCGGCCGCTCACGACGAAGTAGACCTCGTCCTGGTTGTGAGGCTTCTGTGGATCATGTTCACCGGCATTGAGGGCGTACAGCCCGACGGACATGTTCCGCTCACGCAGAAACTGCAGGTAGGCGCCCTCATTGGCGGCACGTTCCGCCTCAAGTTCGTCCAGCCGGAATGCCTTCATCGCAGTTGTCGCCCTCGCCCCGCTGCTCGTGACCGATCTCGTCTGCCACGATCAGACACATGAAGAATTTCGTAGTCAAGACGATCGCCAACGCGGGTGCCCTGGCGGTTGCCGTATGGCTGCTCGACAAGATCACCCTCACCGGTGACAGCACGGGCAAGAAGGCCGGCACCCTGATCATCGTCGCGCTGATCTTCGGCCTGGTGAACTTCCTGGTCAAGCCGATCGTGAAGCTCCTGAGCCTGCCGTTGCTCATCCTGACCCTGGGCCTGTTCACCCTGGTCGTCAACGCCCTGATGCTGATGCTCACTTCGTGGCTGGCCGGCAAGCTCGACCTGAGTTTCCACGTGGAGGGCTTCTGGACCGCGGTGCTGGGCGGCCTGATCGTCTCCATCGTCTCGTGGGCGCTGCACGTCGTCCTGCCCGACGAGGACTGAGCACACGATGGCCTACCGCGTCTGTTTCGTCTGCACCGGCAACATCTGCCGCTCCCCGATGGCCGAGTCCGTCTTCCGGGCCCGCGTCGCGGAGGCCGGGCTCGACGGCCTGGTCGAGGTCGACAGCGCCGGCACCGGCGGCTGGCACGAGGGCGACGGCGCCGACCCGCGCACCGTCTCCGTCCTGCGGGAGAGCGGCTACGGGACGGAGCACCGGGCGCGCCGGTTCGAGGCGTCGTGGTTCTCCCGCCTCGACCTCGTCATCGCCCTGGACTCCGGCCATCTCAGGGCCCTGCGCCGCCTCGCACCCACACCGCAGGACGCGGACAAGGTGCGGCTGCTGCGTTCCTACGACACCGCGGCCGGCGACGACCTCGATGTGCCGGACCCGTACTACGGGGGCATGGACGGATTCGAGGAGTGCCTTGAGATGGTGGAGGCGGCGAGCGAGGGCCTCCTCGCCGCGGTACGCGCGCACGTGGAGGGACAGGCGGCATGAGTGATTCCGCTGAGGGCGGGCCTTCGGGCGACGGGGACGGCACGCGCGCGGTGCGGGCAGGCCTGCCCGAGCCGGTCAAGAACGAGCCGACCCTGCCCGGACCGGTGTTCGCCGCCCACTTCCATCTGCCGGGCGAGGTGGGCGGCCCCTACACCTACGGCCGCGACGAGAACCCCACCTGGACGCTGCTGGAGCGGGCGATCGGAGAGCTGGAGGCGCCCGGGCAGGCGGACGTCGAGACACTCGTCTTCGCCTCCGGCATGGCCGCCGTCTCGTCCGTGCTGTTCTCCCAGCTGCGCGCCGGGGACGCGGTCGTGCTGCCCAGCGACGGCTATCAGGCGCTGCCCCTGGTGCGCGCGCAGCTGGAGGCGTACGGCATTGAGGTGCGGACCGCGCCGACCGGCCAGGACGCGCAGCTCGACGTCCTCGACGGCGCCGGGCTGCTGTGGCTGGAGACGCCCTCGAACCCGGGGCTCGACGTGTGCGACGTCCGGCGCCTCGCTGAGGCGGCACACGCGCGTGGCGCGCTTGTCGCCGTCGACAACACGCTGGCCACACCACTGGGGCAGCGTCCGCTGGATCTCGGTGCCGACTTCGCCGTGGCCAGCGGCACCAAGCAGCTCACCGGACACGGGGACGTACTGCTCGGCTACGTCGTCGGCCGCGACGCCGAGGCCATGGCCGCCGTACGACGCTGGCGCAAGATCGTCGGTGCGATCCCCGGGCCCATGGAGGCCTGGCTCGCGCACCGTTCGATCGCCACGCTCCAGCTGCGCGTCGACCGGCAGTGCGCGACGGCTCTCACGCTCGCCGAGGCACTGCGGGCCCGGCCGGAGGTGACCGGGCTGCGCTACCCGGGGCTCCCCGACGACCCCTCGCACAAGATCGCCTCGCAGCAGATGCGCCGCTACGGGTGCGTGGTGTCCTTCACGCTGCCCACGCGCGCGCGTGCCGAGCGTTTTCTCGACGCGCTGCGGCTCGTGGACGACGCGACCAGCTTCGGCGGGGTGCGGTCCACGGCCGAGCGGCGCGGACGCTGGGGCGGGGACGCGGTGCCGGAGGGGTTCATTCGCTTCTCGGTCGGCGCCGAGGACTCCGAGGACCTGGTGGCGGATGTGCTGCGCGCGCTGGAGGAGTCGGCGCGATGACAGCGTCGGAACCTGCTTTACGGCGCCCGATCCGGCCCTCGCTACGCACAACGGACGGTCCGAGCCTCCCCCCTCGTGGCTCGGACCGTCCTCGGTTCTGCGCGCGAAGAACCGCGCGAACAAGGCTAGTTGACTCTGTGTCAGTGTCCAATCACAGTAGCGACAGAGACCTATCGACTTATTTATAGTTGGGCCCTGCCTTGGGGGCCGGGAGAGGGGCAGGGAACTGGGGAGGGCGAACCATGGATCTGGCCTTGCTGCGCACTTTCGTGACCGTGCACCGGGCCGGCTCCTTCACCCGCGCCGCCGCCCTGCTCGGTCTGTCGCAGCCGGCCGTGACCTCACAGATCCGCACGCTGGAACGGCAGTTGGGGCGCCCTCTTTTTCTTCGGCAGGCTCGCGGGGTCACGCCGACGACCATCGGTGACGAGCTCGCGCACAAGGCCGCTCCGCATCTGGACGCCCTGGTGGAGATCGCCGAGACCGGCATCGACGACGAGTCCTCCTTACGCACGCTGCATCTGGCCGGTCCCCCCGAGTTCACCGCCGAGCGGGCGCTGCCCGCCCTCACGAAGCTGACCGGCGAGGACGGCCAGGGCTTCGCCCTGCGCGCCTCCTTCGGAAATGCCGAGGAAACCCTGGAAGGGCTGGCCGCCGGGCATCACGATCTGGCCATCAGTACGGCTCATCCGCGCGGCGCCCTGCTGACGGCGACTCCGCTCTGCGACGAGGAACACGTCCTGGTCGCCGCTCCGCTCCGGGCCGAACAGATCGGCTTGGAAAATCCGGATCGCAAAGGAGCACCCGCTCTGGAAGACGTCCCCGTCATCGAGGTGCATGAGTCGCTGCCCTTCGTCTCCCGCTACTGGGCCTCCGTCTTCGACTCCCGTCCTGCCGCCCCGGGCACCGTCATCGTGCCGGACCTGCGTGCGGTCCTCGCCTGCGCCGTCGCGGGTGCGGGGCTCGCGGTACTGCCCCGCTATCTGTGTGGGGCGGCTCTGGAACGCGGGGACATCGTCGCCCTGCACGAGCCGGCGGTTCCTCCGCTGCGGACGTACTTCCTGGCGGTGCGCACCGGCACCCTCGCGATGCCCCACATCGCACGGGCTCACGAATGGCTGCTGCGATCCGCGGCGGACTGGTGCTGACCTGCCCTTTCCCGGTGGTCACGGCGTGATTGCGGCCGATGACATCCGGCTATGTTTCACGTGGAACCAACCGGGCCACATTTCCCCCATGACCGTCCGACCCGTGGTCAAGCGCACCGCCCGTGCCGTCCTGCTGGACGGCGACGACCTGATCCTGATCAAGCGCACCAAGCCCGGCGTCGATCCCTACTGGGTCACCCCCGGTGGCGGCGTCGAGCCCAGCGACTCGACCGTCGTCGACGCCCTGCACCGCGAGGTGTACGAGGAGCTCGGCGCCAAGATCACCGACGTGGTGCCCTGCTTCGTGGACACCGTGGAGCACATCGGCGACGACGGCGGTGCGACCGGGGTGAAGGTGCAGCACTTCTTCGTCTGCCACCTGGAGTCCATGGACCCGTCGTTGCGGCACGGCCCCGAAGTGGACGAGCCCGCCGGCGAGTACGAGATCGTACGGGTGCCGTTCACCCGTGTCGGGATCGCCTCCGTGCATCTGGTGCCGCTGTCGCTGCGGCACTACCTGGACGGCAACATCGAGGGCGTACGCGCCATGCACGCACCGGACCTGGGCTGACGCACAGGACCCGCGCCCGCCACCTGACGCCCGCCAGCCGTCAGCCCCGTGCGACGGCCGGCCCTTCCACTGAGTCGTGCCGTATGCGCTCCGACGGGGTGCCGATGTTTTTGAGGGCGTCCACCCCGCTGCGGATCATGCCGGGCGGGCCCGAGAGATAGGCGTCGAACCCGTTCCACGGCCCGTGTTCGCGGATGACGTCCGGAAGACGAAGCCGCGCCTGCTGGTCGACGACCGCGCGGACCGAGAGCCACGCGTGGGACTGCTGGAGCCTGAGCAGGGTGTCGATGTCATACAGGTCATGGTCGGTACGGGCGCCGTAGAACACCTCGACCGGCCGCCGCTCACCGTGTTCAGCCACGTCCTCGATCAGTGCCTCGATGGGCGCTATGCCGGTGCCGCCGCCCAGGCACAGCAGTCCGCAGTCGGTGGTGTGGTCGACGGTCATCGAACCGGCCGGCGGACCGAGACGGATGGTGTCGCCGAGGCGGGCGCGATGCACCAGGGCGGTCGAGACCCAGCCCGCGGGCACAGCTTTCACATGGAACGTCAGCAGGCCGTCGGAGCGGGGTGTCGAGGCGAAGGAGTAGTGCCGCCAGATCCGCGGCCACCACGGCGTCTCCAGGCTTGTGTACTGACCGGCGAGGAAGGGGTAGGGCCGGTCGGGGCGGACCGTGATCACAGCCACGTCCGAAGTCCTGCGATCGTGCGCGACGATCTCGGCGCACCACCATGCCGGGGCACACAGCTCGTCCGCCGCCGCGGCATCGATCATGATCTGCGAGATCTTCGTGTACGCCCGGACCCAGGCCTCCTCCGTCTCCGCGTTCCAACTGCGGGAGGCGTAGCGGTTCAGTGCGCCGATGAGGCACTCGCCGACCGTCGGGTAGTCCTCGGCTCTGGTGCCGTACTTGCGGTGACCTCGGCCGAGACTCTGCAGATGGGCGAGGAGCGCCTCGGTGTCGTCGATGTGCTCGGCAGCTCGGAGCAGAGCCCTGAACAACCGGTCGCGCTGCATGTCCATCGCGGCCGGGAACAGTGAGCGAAGGTCGGGGCGGCGGACGAAGAGCATCGCGTAGAAGTACGAGGTGACCTGTTCGGCGACGGGTGTCACCTCTGCCATCGTCCGGCGGATGAGCAAGGAGTCCCGTGACGGGCTTCGGGCTCTTACCGCGGCGTGGGGCTGCTCGGTCGGAGCGTCCATGGTGTGCCATTCATGTCAACTGCCTCTCTCCGAAGCGTCCCACCGCACACATGAATGCCCGCGCACAACCGTGAAGGCGAGCCTTCGATCTCTGCGACCCGTTAGAATCCCGGCCGCGTTCAACCCATGGAACGCACCAATTCATAGGCCTCCCACAGATCCCCACCCACGTACGAATGTGTGGCGATATCCGCCACATGACGGTCCGCATTGACCGCGACGGAGACCGGAACCGAACCGAACAGGTCCCTGTCCGACAACGAGTCGCCATAGGCAATGCAGTCCGCGCTCGCCACTCCGAACTCCCGGCACAACCGGGCGGCGATCTCCACCTTGGCCGCGGCATTGAGAACTCCGGTCGGATCCACGGGCTCGGTGAACGGCACCGCCGGAAACCGGGATCCATAAGTCGCGTGCGCTCCCCAGCCGATGAGCCGCTCGACAAAGAAGGAGGGTGAGAGCGACACCACGGCGCAGTAATCGCCCACTCGCCGAATTTCCGCCCATACTTCACGGATGCGTTCCAGCCACGGGGCGCCCTCAAAAGCCGCCGCCACATGTGCCTCGGTGAGATCCGCCCAGAGCGTGTACACCTGAGCCGCATACTCCGGAGGCCCTATGAGCCCCTCCGAGATCGCCCGGTCGAGCGCCACGGTCTCGGCTTCCAGCCCCAACTGCCGTGAGATCTCCACGGGCGCCGTCGTACCTTTGAGCAACGTGCCGTCGAGGTCGAAGAGATGAAGTCTCGCCATGGAGTCTGAGGCTAATCCAACGTTTCACGTGAAACACCGACTGCTGTCCGGGACCTGTGCACGTGGCCACGACATGGCCAAAAGCTCCTGCTTCTCGACGTAAACAGGTGGACGGCAAGCGCCACCGTCGGACAGCCTGACCCGCGTGCCGACTGATTCCCTCCCTCTTTTTCCCATCCGCCGTCTGACGCTTCGCGATCTCACCGCCTGCGCCGACTTGTCCGAGGATCGGGGGTGGCCACGTGAGGAGCACAAATGGGGACTCCTCCTCACGGCCGGGCAGGGATACGGCATCGACGACCCCGACGGGGGCCTCGTCAGCGCCTGTGTCGTCACTGAGTACGGGCCACAGGACCATCCCTCTCTCGCGGCCATCGGCATGGTGCTGGTCGCCGAACGCCACGCCCGCCAAGGCGTCGGACGTCGTCTGATGCAGCACGTCATCGCGGCGATGGGGACCACCCCGCTGACCCTGCACGCGACCCCCAACGGTCGCCCGCTCTATGAGCAGATCGGCTTCAAGGTCACCGGTCGCGCCGAGATGCTGAGAGGACACTTCACGCCAGACGGGCAGGAGTCCGAGGTCGTCACGCGTGCGGCCACCGCCGAGGACCTGCCGTCGATCCTCCAGCTCGACGAAGAGGTGTTCGGCGCCGACCGCACACACGTCATCACTCGGCTGCCGGCCTTTGCCGACCGCCTGCGCGTCGCCGAGGAGAACGGACGGCTCATCGGCTATGCCGCTGCCTGGCCCAACATGGACAACCATGTTGTGGGCCCCCTGATCGCCCGGGACACGGAGACGGCGAAAGCTCTCGTCACCTCCCTCGCCGCTCACACCGATCGCCCCCTGCGCACCGACATCGACGTACGGCACGAAGAGCTGCTGGCCTGGGCGAAGGATCGCGGGCTGGCGTCCGTCGCGTTCAACGCCGTGATGACCTATGGCATCCCGGACCTGCCCGGTGACTGGACGAGGCGCTTCGCCCCGCTGACGGTGGCCGCGGGCTGAGTCCTGCCCCTCAAGGGCCGAGTCCTGCCTCAAGGGCCGAGTCCTGTCCTCAAGGGCTGCTGTGCATAGAGTGCGAGCATGGGAGATCTTGAAATACGGCCCGCTACGGCGGACGACCTGCCCGCCATTGTCGCGATGCTCGCCGACGACCCGCTGGGTGCTCAGCGGGAGTCGCCGGACGATCTCACGCCCTATCTGACCGCGTGGGAGCGCCTCGCCTCCGACCCGAGCCAGCATGTGGTCGTCGCGGTCCGAGAGGGTCGTGTGGTCGGCACGCTTCAGCTCACCGTCATTCCCGGACTGTCACGCCGCGGCGCCACCAGGTCGATCATCGAGGGTGTCCGCGTCCATGCCGATGAGCGCGGCAGCGGCCTGGGCACACGGTTCATCGAGTGGGCGATCGACGAATCCAGGCGTCAGGGCTGCCAGTTGGTCCAGCTGACCTCGGACGCCAGCCGTACCGACGCGCATCGCTTCTATGAGCGGCTCGGCTTCACGGCCTCACACGTGGGCTTCAAGCTTCAGTTGTGAGGCCGTGACGTGATGCCTCATGTGCACGTGGTGCGTCATGGTCACGTGGTGCGTCATGGTCACGTGGTGCGCCATGTTTCACGTGAAACAGGGGGCGTGCCGGTCGTCGGCGACTGGGCGATCCCCCGCCATCCCTCCGGATCCACCCCACCCGGCACAGGAGCCCCTTCCTCGTAGGGCTGGCGCGTGAACACGAACGATCCGAGGTCCAGATGGCTCACGGTCCCGTCCGGGCGTCGTACGGGCTTCAGAAGCTCTCCGGCGTAGTAGCCCTCCAGGCCCGTCCAGGTGCCGTCGCCGTTCGCCCTGAAGCGTGAACGGCGGCCACTGCCCGACAGTGGCCCCAGCGAGAGCCCGTCACCGGCCGAGAGGCGCAGGGCGAACGCATGGGTCCCCCAGTACCACGGACCTGCCAACTCCAGTACGGACGACGCTACTTCAGGCAGTGGCCGCCATGGATCGGGAATCCGTGGCTCGGCCTCGGCGACGATCCGCACAAGGTCGGCCCCGACGCTCGACAGCAGAGGGCCGGAGGTGCAGTTGGCCAGCACCACCGCCGCGACATCGTCCTCGACACTGATGGTGAGGTTCGCCAGAAAGCCCGGCAGTGAGCCGGAGTGCCCCACGAGCAGCCGACCGTCCCGGCGCTGGATCTGCAGTCCCAGCCCGTACGCCGCTCCGTCCATCACATCCGCGGCTTCGGACGGCGCCGCGGGCTCCCGCATCTCCCGCACCGTCTCGGCGCTCAGCACCCTGTCGTCGCCCTGCGTCAGGAAGACGGCGAAGCGCGCCAGATCGCCGGTGGTGGACCAGAGCTGACCGGCGGGAGCCATCCGGCCCAGGTCCTCGGCGGGCTCGGGCAGCAGGACGTCGGCCCAGGGATGCACGGCCCAACCCCCCGCATGGGGAGCCTGCGGCTGAGTGCTCGTACGGTCGAGGCCCAAGGGTTCGAGCACTTCACGCCGAAGTACGTCCTCCCACCGGGCCCCACGCAGCTTCTCCACCAGGGCGCCCAGCAGGGTGTAGCCGGGGTTCGAGTAGTGGAAGCGCCGGCCGACCGGGTGAAGGAAGGGCTGCTCGCCCAGGACGTCGGCGAGTTCCGGGCGCAGCGTCCCCGGTGTGCGCTCCCACCACGGGGCGGGCGACTCTGCGGCCAGTCCGCCCGAATGGGCAAGAAGATCGGCGACGGTCGCCTCCCCCGCCCCGGTCCCCGGCAGATGCTTCTCCAGCGGATCACCGAGGTCGAGTGCGCCCTCGTCGCGCAGCCTCAGGACCAGAACTGCGGTGAAGGTCTTGGTGATCGAGCCGATGCGGTACTGCACGTTCTCGTCCGGGCCGTGCCCGTCCACCGAGGTCCGCGCGCCATGCCACACGGCCCGCCCGCCCCTGACCACCGTCGCGGTCAACGACGGCGCACGTCCTTCGGCCTGAGCCACGGCGATCCGATGCAGCAGCGCCCGACGCGTAGCAGGGAGCAGCTCTTCCTGAGGTGTCGTCATGCCCCCAGTCCATCCCGCGAGGCACTCGACCGTCGAGTGCATTTGTGTCGCGCGAGTCTGTGTCCAGTGCGCCTGCGGCCCGCCTCGGCCGGATCAGGTCTGCGCCATGTCCACGAAGCGCGAATAGTGGCCCTGGAAGGCGACCGTGATCGTCGCCGTCGGGCCGTTGCGGTGCTTGGCGACGATCAGGTCCGCCTCGCCAGCGCGCGGCGACTCCTTCTCGTAGGCGTCCTCGCGGTGCAGCAGGATGACCATGTCGGCGTCCTGCTCGATGGAACCGGACTCACGCAGGTCGGAGACCATCGGCTTCTTGTCGGTGCGCTGCTCCGGGCCACGGTTCAGCTGGGAGAGTGCGATGACCGGGATCTCCAGCTCCTTGGCGAGGAGCTTGAGGTTACGGGACATGTCCGAGACCTCCTGCTGACGGTTCTCGGCCCGCTTCGAGCCACCCGACTGCATCAGCTGGAGGTAGTCGATGACGACCAGTCTGATGTCGTTGCGCTGCTTGAGCCGGCGGCACTTGGCGCGGATCTCCATCATCGACAGGTTCGGGGAGTCGTCGATGAACAGCGGTGCGGCCGAGACGTCCGGCATCCGGCGGGCGAGGCGGGTCCAGTCCTCGTCGGTCATGGTGCCCGACCGCATGTGATGCAGCGCCACGCGTGCCTCGGCGGACAACAGGCGCATCGCGATCTCGTTGCGCCCCATTTCGAGGGAGAAGATGACGCTCGGAAGGTTGTGCTTGATCGAGGCGGCCCGCGCGAAGTCCAGCGCGAGCGTGGACTTTCCCATCGCGGGACGGGCGGCGATGACGACCATCTGGCCGGGGTGCAGGCCATTGGTGAGCGAGTCGAAATCGGTGAAGCCCGTCGGCACACCGGTCATCTCGCCGGAGCGGGAGCCGATCGCCTCGATCTCGTCGAGGGCGCCCTCCATGATGTCGCCGAGCGGGAGGTAGTCCTCGCTGGTGCGCTGCTCGGTGACCGCGTAGATCTCGGCCTGGGCGCGGTTGACGATCTCGTCGACGTCGTCGTCGGCCGCGTATCCCATCTGGGTGATGCGGGTGCCGGCCTCGACCAGACGGCGCAGGACCGCGCGCTCGTGCACGATCTCCGCGTAGTACTCGGCGTTGGCCGCCGTCGGTACGGTCTGGACGAGCGTGTGCAGATACGAGGCGCCGCCGACCTTGTTGATCTCGCCGCGCTTGGTGAGCTCTGCGGCGATGGTGATGGGGTCGGCCGGCTCTCCCTGGGCGTAGACGTCGAGGACCGCCTGGAAGATCGTCTCGTGTGCGGGCTTGTAGAAGTCGTGGCCCTTGAGGATCTCGACGACGTCGGCGATGGCGTCCTTGGACAGGAGCATGCCGCCGAGGACGGACTGCTCGGCATCGAGATCCTGGGGCGGCACGCGCTCGAAGGATGTGCCGCCGCCGTCCCATTCGCCGGAGTCCCGGCCTCGGTCGTGCTGCTCGCCGCGACCGCGTTCCCCGTCGCCGCGCCGGCGGGAGGCGGGCAGACGATCGCTGGGACCGCTGTCGGCCCACGGGTCGTCCAAGGGCTCGGAAATGCTCACCGAGCCACCTCCTCCCGTCCGCCCCCGAGCGGACCTAGCCATGCCCTTAGTTCTACGGCACGGCACTGACAAATGAGAGGCCCAACTCCGGTTGACGGGCGTCGGTTTTGGGCTGGTTTCCCTGCCGACCAGCGGAGCGGGCGCCGGACCACGGTAGGCCTGTGGGCGACGTCAGCCAATCTGGTTATCCACAGGCCATGTGGACGACGGCCCGGATGCTGTGGAGAACTCCTCAAAACCTGTGCACGACACGGTGGACAGCCCTGTGAACAAGCGCGACCCTCTCCCGCGGAACACGGTCTGACCTGCACTTTTCCCGTCCACCGGCTGTGCAGAAGAAAAACTTCCCCAGTCGGACCAAGATCTCTTCGAACGATGCCCGAAAGAGCGCCGGGCATCGAAGGAGGTAAGGGTCACAAATACTTTGCATCCCTTACCTGTGGACGATTAGATTGGTGCTCATGACACAGGCTCCCGCGACGGCCAAGGGCACCCGGAGACAGCACGATCGAGAGATCGTCGCACTGGCCGTTCCGGCCTTCGGCGCACTCGTCGCCGAGCCCCTGTTCGTCATGGCCGACAGCGCGATCGTCGGCCACCTCGGCACGGCACAACTCGCAGGCCTCGGCATCGCCTCGGCTCTCCTGACGACAGCGGTCAGCATCTTCGTCTTCCTCGCCTACGCCACCACGGCAGCCGTTGCCCGACGGGTCGGCGCCGGCGATCTTCAGGCCGCCATCCGGCAGGGCATGGACGGCATCTGGCTGGCACTGCTGCTCGGCGCGGCCGTCATAGCCACCGTGCTGCCCACAGCACCGGACCTCGTGGAACTCTTCGGCGCCTCGGACACCGCCGCTCCCTACGCGACCACCTACCTCCGCATCTCCGCCCTCGGTATCCCGGCGATGCTGGTCGTGCTCGCCGCGACCGGTGTCCTGCGCGGCCTGCAGGACACCAGGACCCCGCTCTATGTGGCGGTCGCGGGCTTCGTCGCCAACGCCGCCCTGAACGCCGGCCTGGTCTACGGCGCCGACCTCGGCATCGCGGGATCCGCCTGGGGCACCGTCATCGCCCAATGGGGCATGGCGGCCGTCTACCTCACCGTGGTCGTCAGGGGAGCACGCCGCCACGGAGCCTCCCTGCGTCCCGACGCTTCAGGCATCCGGGCCTCGGCCCAGGCCGGTGTACCCCTGCTGGTCCGCACGCTGTCATTGCGGGCGATCCTGATGATCGCCACCGCCGTCGCGGCCCGTCTCGGTGACGCGGACATCGCCGCTCACCAGATCATCCTCTCCCTGTGGAGCCTGCTGGCGTTCGCCCTCGACGCCATCGCCGTCGCCGGACAGGCCATCATCGGACGCTATCTCGGCGCCGACGACGCCGAAGGCGCTCGAGGAGCGTGCCGTCGGATGGTGGAGTGGGGCATCGCGGTCGGCGTCGTACTCGGCATCCTCGTCGTCGTCACACGCCCCGTGTTCCTCCCTCTGTTCACCAGCGACTCGGTGGTGAAGGACGCGGCCCTGCCCGCTCTGGTGATCGTGGCTCTCTCGCAGCCGATCAGCGGCATCGTCTTCGTCCTGGACGGCGTACTGATGGGCGCGGGCGACGGGCCCTATCTCGCCTGGGCCATGGTGGTCACCCTGGCCGTCTTCACCCCCGTGGCCCTCCTGGTCCCGACCCTCGGGGGCGGCCTCACCGCACTGTGGGGGGCGATGACTCTGATGATGACGGTCCGCATGCTCACGCTCTGGCTGCGCGCTCGCTCGGGACGCTGGATCGTCACCGGCGCGACCCGCTGAGTGTTTCACGTGAAACAAGCGACACGGAGAGGAAGAGCGGGCACGCAAGAGGGGCCGCACCGATGAGGTGCGGCCCCTCTCACAACTGCTCAGCAGAGCGTGCGGCCATCAGGCCGCGACAACCTCGATGTTGACCTTGGCGGCAACCTCGGGGTGCAGACGCACGGACGTCTCGTGGGCGCCCAGCGTCTTGATGGGCGAGCCCAGCTCGATGCGACGCTTGTCGACCTCGGGGCCACCGGAAGCCTTGATCGCGGAAGCGATGTCGGCCGGGGTGACGGAACCGAAGAGGCGACCGGCGTTGCCCGAGCGGACGGCCAGGCGGACCTTGACGCCCTCGAGCTGGGCCTTCACCTGGTTGGCCTGCTCGATGGTCTGGATCTCGTGGATCTTGCGAGCACGACGGATCTGCTCGACGTCCTTCTCGCCGCCCTTGGTCCAGCGGATAGCGAACTTCCGCGGGATCAGGTAGTTGCGAGCGTAACCGTCCTTGACGTCGACGACGTCGCCGGCAGCGCCGAGGCCGGAGACCTCGTGGGTGAGGATGATCTTCATGCGTAAGTCACCCTTCCCTTAGCGCGCGGTGGACGTGTAGGGCAGCAGCGCCATCTCACGGCTGTTCTTGACGGCCGTGGCGACGTCACGCTGGTGCTGCGTGCAGTTGCCGGTCACGCGGCGGGCACGGATCTTGCCGCGGTCGGAAATGAACTTCCGCAGCATGTTCGTGTCCTTGTAGTCCACGTACGTGACCTTGTCCTTGCAGAAAGCGCAGACCTTCTTCTTAGGCTTGCGCACAGGCGGCTTCGCCATGGTGTTTCTCCTGTGTGATCAAGAAGTGTGGGTACGACCCCACCCCTGGGCCCGAGGCCTAGAAGGGGGGTTCGTCCGAGTAGCCGCCACCGCCGCCGCCGGAGTTTCCACCCCAGCCGCCGCCACCGCCGCCCTGGTTGCCACCGGCGGGAGCACCGGTCGCCCACGGGTCGTCGGCGGGAGCGCCGCCGCCCTGCTGGCCGCCGCCGGAGTTCCCACCCCAGCCGCCGCCACCCTGGCCGCCACCGCCGCCGTAACCGCCTTGGCCCTGCCCACCGCGGCCGGTGGTCTTGGTGACCTTGGCCGTGGCGTTGCGCAGGCTGGCGCCGACCTCGTCGACGTCCAGCTCGTAGACCGTGCGCTTGACGCCCTCACGGTCCTCGTAGGACCGCTGCTTCAGCCGGCCCTGCACGATCACGCGCATGCCTCGCTGGAGCGACTCGGCAACGTTCTCCGCCGCCTGACGCCAGACCGAACAGGTCAGGAACAGGCTCTCGCCGTCCTTCCACTCGTTCGTCTGACGGTCGAAGGTGCGCGGAGTGGACGCGACACGGAACTTCGCGACCGCCGCACCGGAAGGGGTGAAGCGCAGCTCGGGGTCATCGACAAGATTGCCGACGACCGTGATGACGGTCTCGCCTGCCATGGGGAACCTCTCGGCGGGTTTGCTGCTGGCTGCTTGTGCTGCTACTCGAATCCCGGGATCAGCTGAGCGGGAGAGCTCAGTGGGTCTCGGGACGGAGGACCTTGGTCCGGAGGACCGACTCGTTCAGGTTCATCTGGCGGTCGAGCTCCTTGACGACCGCAGGCTCGGCCTGCAGGTCGATGACCGAGTAGATGCCCTCGGGCTTCTTCTTGATCTCGTACGAGAGACGACGACGGCCCCAGGTGTCGACCTTCTCCACCTTTCCGTTGCCCTCACGGACGACGGAGAGGAAGTTCTCGATCAGCGGGGAGACAGCGCGCTCCTCGAGATCGGGGTCGAGGATGACCATCACCTCGTAGTGACGCATGTGGAACCCACCTCCTTTGGACTCAGCGGCCACGGTCGTTCCGTGGCAGGAGGGTCGTGATGCGTACGCAACGGTATCGGCCGCCACTGACAATCGGGGGCCGACGAGCGGCATCCCCGGTCTGGCCTGGACGGTTCCCTGGTACTGCCTGGGCAGACACCGGTGCAGACCGTACAGAGTACCCGTCCACCCGCTTCCGGTTGAAATCCGGTCGCGGTGACCGTCAATCTGTACACATCGGGTGTGCATGGCGCTACGATGCGCCGTCTTCCGCAGGAGGTGCCCCATGGCACAGGCATTGCGACCCAACACCGCCGGAGGCCTTTTCGCCACGGACGGAAAGCCCCACCCCATCCAGGACACGCTGCTCGCGGTGACCGTGGTGCTCGGTGTGGTGGCGTTCGTGACCGGTTTCTTCCACGACCTGCACCTGCTCAGCTCCTGGACCGGCCTGGTGGGCCTCATCACCGGGGCCTACGGCCAGTGGATCTCGGAGACGACCCGCGAGCGCTTCGGGCTCATCCTGGGTCTCGGCGCATCGGGCGTCGGTTTCTTCCTCGGCATGGCGCACGGCGGCCTCTTCGGCGGGGTCATCGGCTGACGCCAGGGACACCGTCACTCCAACTCTCCATAAAGCACCACGGAACGCCTCGGCGGCCCACGAGCCGGGGTGCGGGTTCCGTACGCCCACTCGGGCCGCTCGCACGGGCGCAGTAGGCTTCGGCGCGAGAGCCGGAGCCCCTGAACCCATGGGGACACACCAGCCCGAGGAGCGCCCCGAATGAGCCTGACCCTGAGGACGATCAGTCGCGAGCAGCATCTGGCATTCATCCAGAGCCTGCCCTCGGCGAGCCACATGCAGGTTCCGGCCTGGGCCGATGTCAAGGCCGAGTGGCGCTCCGAGAGCCTCGGCTGGTTCGACGAGCGCACGGGCCAGATGGTCGGCGCGGGTCTCGTCCTCTACCGTCAGCTCCCCAAGATCAAGCGCTACCTCGCCTATCTGCCCGAGGGCCCGGTCATCAACTGGTTCGCGCCGAATCTGACCGAGTGGCTGGAACCGATGCTCGCGCACCTCAAGCAGCAGGGTGCCTTCTCCGTGAAGATGGGTCCGCCGGTGATCATCCGGCGCTGGGAGGCCGCCTCCATCAAGAGCGGCATCCAGAACCCCGACGTGAAGCGGCTGCGCGACATCGAGGCCGACTTCATCGAGCCGCGCGCCTTCGAGGTCGCCGACAAGCTGCGGCGCATGGGCTGGCAGCAGGGCGAGGACGGCGGCGCCGGCTTCGGTGACGTCCAGCCGCGCTATGTCTTCCAGGTGCCGCTGGCCAACCGCTCCCTGGAAGAGGTCCACAAGAACTTCAACCAGCTGTGGCGACGCAACATCAAGAAGGCCGAGAAGGCCGGGGTCGAGGTCGTCCAGGGCGGCTACCAGGACCTCGAGGAGTGGCAGCGGCTGTACGAGATCACGGCGGTGCGCGACCACTTCCGGCCCCGCCCGCTGTCGTACTTCCAGCGCATGTGGTCGGCCCTCAACACCGAGGATCCCAACCGCATGCGGCTGTACTTCGCCCGCCACAACGGTGTGAACCTCTCGGCGGCGACCATGCTGATCGTCGGCGGGCACGTCTGGTACTCCTACGGCGCCTCCGACAACATCGGGCGTGAGGTCCGGCCCTCGAACGCGATGCAGTGGCGGATGCTGCGGGACGCCTACGCCCTCGGCGCGACCGTCTACGACCTGCGCGGCATCTCCGACTCCCTGGACGAGACCGACCATCTCTTCGGCCTGATCCAGTTCAAGGTGGGCACGGGCGGCCAGGCCGCCGAGTACCTCGGCGAGTGGGACTTCCCGCTCAACAAGCTGCTCCACAAGGCGCTCGACATCTACATGTCGCGCCGCTGAGCCCCACCGGCCCCGGCCGTTTGCTTCGATGAGTCCGACAGCTTCGTTCGCTTCCATATCTCTGATACACCGCAGCCACGAGAAAGGTTCCGGGTCCGGCCATGGCGCTCACGCTTTACGTCGACACCGCGCGCTGGCGGGCGCACCACAAGCACGTGCAGGAGCAGTTCCCGGGGCTCGTCCCCGTCTGCAAGGGCAACGGCTACGGCTTCGGGCACGAACGGCTGGCTGAAGAGGCCACGCGCCTCGGCTCGGACGTCCTCGCCGTCGGCACGACGTACGAGGCCGCGCGCATCAAGGACTTCTTCGGCGGTGACCTGCTGGTACTGACGCCGTACCGGCGCGGCGAGGAGCCCGTACCACTGCCCGACCGGGTCATCCGCTCCGTGTCGTCCGTGGACGGCGTGTACGGCCTCGTGGGCGCCCGTGTGGTCATCGAGGTCATGTCCTCGATGAAGCGCCACGGCATCAGCGCCCAGGAGCTGCCTCAGCTGCACGCCGCCATAGAGAACATCCGCCTGGAGGGCTTCGCGATCCATCTGCCGCTGGACCGCACGGACGGCTCGGACGCCGTCGAGGAGGTCATCGGCTGGATGGACCATCTGCGCGCGGCCCGGCTGCCGCTGCACACGATGTTCGTCAGCCACCTCAAGGCCGAGGAACTCCACCGGCTGCAGCAGCAGTTCCCGCAGACCCGCTTCCGCGCCCGCATCGGCACGCGGCTGTGGCTGGGGGACCACGAGGCCACCGAGTACCGCGGGGCGGTCCTCGACGTCACGCGCGTCGCCAAGGGGGACCGGTTCGGGTACCGCCAGCAGAGGGCGGCCTCCGACGGCTTCCTGGTGGTCGTGGCGGGCGGCACCTCGCACGGGGTGGGCCTGGAGGCCCCGAAGGCGCTGCACGGCGTCATGCCGCGCGCCAAGGGCGTCGCACGCGCCGGCCTCGCCACGGTGAACCGGAACCTCTCGCCGTTCGTCTGGGGCGGCAAGCAGCGCTGGTTCGCGGAGCCGCCCCACATGCAGGTCTCCATCCTGTTCGTCCCCTCGGACGCACCCGAGCCAAAGGTGGGCGAGGAGCTGGTGGCCCATCTGCGGCACACCACCACGCAGTTCGACCGCATCGTGGACCGCTGAGCAGGGCGCCGAGCGGGCACAACGACCAACAGCCGCAAGGGCGTACACGGGCTTTTCCCGTGTACTTCCTTGCGTTTGGGCCGGCAGAGGGCGTGGGGTCAGCCCCGGTCCCGCCCCGCCTGTTCGCTCACAGCGAACCCTCCGTGGAGGGCGGCGTTCCACGGCTGCCCCACTCCACCTGGGGGCCGTCGAAGTGGGCCGCGTGCCGCGGTTGATGCGCCGCCGAGCCGACGGTGAAGACGTCCTCGGCGCCGTCCAGCACACCGCCCGACGGATCGTCGTCACCAGCACGGCGTACGGGATCCCGGTCCGGCATGAGGATGTCGCGCACGATGACGGCGCACAGGTACAGCGTTCCCAGCAGATGCACGCCGATGGCCCAGTGATAGCCGTCCTGCGGCAGGCCCTTGTGGGCGTCGCCGCTGGTCGTGTAGGCGAGGTACAGCCAGATGCCCAGGAAGTACCCGACCTCGCACGCCTGCCAGATCAGGAAGTCCCGCCACTTCGGACGGGCCAGCGCGGCAAGGGGGACCAGCCACAGCACGTACTGCGGCGAGTAGACCTTGTTGGTGAGGATGAACGCCGCGACGATCAGGAAGGCGAGCTGGGAGAAGCGCGGGCGGCGCGGAGCGGTCATCGTGAGCACCGCGATGCCCACGCAGCACAGCACCACCAGCGCCATGGCCAGATTGTTGACGGTGTCCGTGGTGAGCGGGTTGCTCGAGTTCTGGGCCATGATCAGCCAGAAGGAGCCGAAGTCCACGCCCCGGTCGTGGCTGAACGTGTAGAACTGCGACCAGCCGTCCCAGGCGAAGAGCATCACCGGCAGGTTCACCAGGAGCCAGGCTACGACAGCTCCCGCCAGGGCTTTGCCGAAGTCGCGCCATTTACCCGCGCGCCAGCACAGCAGAAGCAGTGGGCCGAGCAGCAGGACCGGATAGAGCTTGGCGGCCGTGGCAAGCCCCAGGAGGACGCCGAAGGCGAGGGAGCGTCCGCGGGACCACATCAGCATCGCTGCGGCCGTCAGAGCGACCGCCAGCAGGTCCCAGTTGATGGTGGCGGTCAGCGCGAATGCCGGTGCCAGGGCGACCAGCAGTCCGTCCCAGGGGCGGCGGGCGTGCGTACGGGCCACACAGACCGCGATGACGGCCGCGCAGACCATCAGCAGGCCGGCGTTGACCATCCAGTACCACTGCTCCTGGTCCTGGATGCTGCCGCTGCCCGGCGTGAGCCAGGCGGCCACCTCCATGAACACACCGGTCAGCACCGGGTATTCGAGGTACGGCATGTCACCGGAGAGCTTGTCGAAGTACGGCACAAGCCCGTCGGCGAACCCCCGTCCCTGATAAAGATGCGGGATGTCGGAGTAGCACGCCTTCGTGTACTGCGAGCTGGCGCCGAAGAACCAGGCGCCGTTGTAGCAGGGAGCCTTCTGGACCAGTCCGAGGGCGAACATGCCGATCGCCACGAGCGCCACGACCCGGACGGGAGTCCACCAGGACATCCCGAGCAGGGCGCGCCGCCCGATGGGGCCGCCGATCAGCTCGCTGCCGGACGCGGCGATCCCGTCCTCTGTGGTCGGCCGCACCGGGTCCGGTTCGTGCACGCTCGCTTGCGTCGATTCTGCGCTGGGCATGCCGCACATCCTGCCGTACGTGTCTAGGTATACGCCGAGGGCCGCCGCAACCACTCAGGTGCGGCGGCCCTCGTTTCACGTGAAACATGGGCATGTTTCACGTGAAACACCCGTGCCGGGCGTTGTGACGGCTAGCCGCCGTCCTGGCCCCCGAAGAGGCCTCCATTGCCATTACCTCTGCTGTTGCCGGTCCCACCGGATTCCGTGGCCGTCGGCGACGGCGTCACTCCCCCGTCCGTGCCACCCGTGTCCGTGCCACCGGTATCGGTGCACTGCCAGCTGAACCGGCAGGACTCGGTCGGCGTCGGCGTCGGACTCGTCAGCGTCTCGCTGGGCGTCGGAGTCGGCGTCGGGGTGGCTTCCTCGGTCTCACTCACCGTCGGCGTGGGCGTCGGGCTCGGAACGTCGTTGACGATCTCACCGATGGGCTCCGGGACGGGGAACTTCAGCGCCTCCTGTCCCTTCAGAGCCTCTTCCATGTAGTCGTGCCAGATCGTCGACGGGAACGACGCACCATGGATCTTCTTCTGACCGCCCGTTCCATACATCTCGAGGAACGTGCGGTTCTTCTTGCTCTCGTCGTCGTCGTACCGGAACATCGTGATCGCCGTGGACAGCTGCGGGGTGTAGCCCACGAACCAGGCCGACTTGTTGCCGTCAGTGGTACCGGTCTTGCCGGCCACCTCGCGCCCCGGAAGCTGGGCGTTGGTACCGGTTCCCTTGTCGACCACGGTCTTCAGCACGTCGGTGACGTTGTCGGCCACCTGTGAGGTGAAGGCCTGCTTGGCCTTGTCCTCGTGGGTGTAGATCGTGCCGTCCTTGCTCTCCACTTCCTTGACGGAGAACGGCTCGCGCTGCTCGCCGCTGGCCGCGAAGGTGGCGTAGGCACCCGCCATGCGGATCGCGCTCGGGTCGGAGATACCGATCGAGAAGGACGGGTAGCTGGTTCCGGCGAGGCTGTCCTCCTTGAGGCCGGCATCGATGGCCGCCGCCTTCACCTTGTCCAGCCCGACGTCCATGCCGAGTTGCACGAAGGCGGAGTTCACCGACTCACGCATCGCCTCGCGGAGGTCGATGTCGTACCGGGGAGGAGTGCCGTACGACTCGTTGCCGTCGTTCGTCTGCAGCCACTCCTTGCCCTTGTCGTTCTTCCAGACCGTCCCGTCGTACTCCTTGATCTTGAGCCTGTTCTTGCCGCTGTACAGGCTCTTCGGGGAGACCTGGGTGCGCTCGTCCTGCGCCTGCTCCGGGCCCAGGCTCTTGTCCCGCACGCCCCACTTCATCGCCGCCGCCAGCACGAACGGCTTGAAGGTCGAACCGACCTGGGCGCCCGTCTGGTCGGCGTTGTCGGTGAAGTGCTTGGTCGCGTCCTCGCCGCCGTAGATGGCCTCGATGGCGCCGGTTTCCGGGTTGACGGACGCTCCGCCGAACTGGACGTGCGTGTCCGTCTTCGGGCGTTCCTTGGGCTTGATGTTCGCCTTCTGGACCTTGGTGACGGAGGCCTCGAGTTCCTTGACCTTCTTCTTGTCGAAGGTCGTCTTGATCGAGTAGCCACCCTGCTGCAGCTGATCGGCGGTGAGGATCTTGTTGTTGATCAGGTACGCCTTGGCGAGATCGACGAGATAGCCGGTCTGACCCCTGAGGTCGCTGTTGGAACGCGGGTTCTGCACCTTGGGCAGCGTGGTGTACTTCTGCCGCTCCGTGGCGTCCAGGTGCCCGTACGCGACCATCTTGTCGAGCGTGTTCTGCATCTGGACCAGGGCGCGCTTGCTGTTGGCCTCGGGGGTGGCGGACGGGTCGATGGACGTCGCACCCGCCGGGTCGTAGTACGTCGCGCCCTTGAGCATCGCCGACAGGAACGCGCACTGGCCGGCGTTCAGCTTGACGGCGTCCGTGTTGAAGTAGGCACGCGCCGCGGCCTGTATCCCGTAGGCACCGCGCCCGTAGTAGGCCGAGTTGAGATAGCCGGCCATGATCTCGTCCTTCGACTTGGTGGCGCCCACCTTGATCGAGACGAAGATCTCCTTGAACTTACGGGAGATGGTCTGGGACTGGTCGTCCAGCATCGCGTTCTTCACGTACTGCTGCGTGATGGTCGATCCGCCCTGCGTCTCACCGCCCCTGGCCATGTTGAAGACGGCGCGGGCGATGCCCTTGGGGTCGATGCCGCTGTCGGTCTCGAAGGTCTTGTTCTCCTGCGAGATCACGGCGTACTGCATGTTCTTGGGGATCTGCGAGAGGTTGACGATCTGCCGGTTCGTCTCGCCGCCCGTGGCGACCATCTCGCTGCCGTCGGCCCAGTAGAAGACGTTGTTCTGGGCGCTCGCGGTCTTGGCGATGTCCGGCACGCCCACCATGGCGTAGGCGATGCCCGCGACAGCCACCAGGCTGCCGAAGAACCCGATGAAGAGTCCAGTCACCAGCTTCCACGACGGCACCCAGCGCGCGACGCCGTACTTGCCCGCGCGCGGATAGTCGATGACCCGCTTCTTGCCCGGAGGGCCCGTACGCGCCCTGCCCCGGCCCGGTCCGTTCGGGCCACCCGGCGCGCCGCGTCGACCCCCGCGGCCGGGCTCGGCCGCTCGGCGGCGGCCGCCTCCACTCTTCTGTGCCGCGCGGCGGGCTTCGGCTCGGCCACTGTAGGGCCGCTCCTCGCCCTCCGACCCGTATGCGTCGGAGGGAGATCCGGTGGCGCCTCGCGGTGCCGCACGGCGGCCGGAGGACAAGCCGGACTGGCCACGACGGTTCGCGGCGCGTCCTCCTCCCTGCGGCTGCGGCGGTTTGCGACGGTGCTCGCTCATCGAACGACTACTCCTCGGGCAGGCGCACCTTTGCGCGCCTGGAAACGGCGGCTGGTTTCCGGTCCCCCCGAAGTACGGATGTGGTCGATTGCGCATTCACCCGTACGGCACCTAGGACGAGGACGCCCCCTCGCGTCACTCGGTTCCCGGTGATGTGCATGGCGCACAGACTACGCACCGTCAAAACCCTCCGAGGCCAGAAGTTCACCCCAAATCAGGCAACTTGCCTCCGATGAATAAGTGATGTGATCCCGTTCACCGCTTCCCCACTTGTCGCAGCCGGATGGCCGTTCTATCGTGCTGATGTATCGAGTCGATACATCGGAGCGAGATAAAGGCGGGGAGGCGAGGGATGAGCCGGCGTTCCGGGATCCTTGAGTTCGCCGTCCTCGGCCTGCTCCGCGAGTCGCCGATGCACGGCTATGAGCTGCGCAAGCGGCTCAACACGTCACTGGGTGTGTTCCGTGCGTTCAGCTACGGCACGCTCTACCCCTGCCTCAAGACGCTGGTCGCCAACGGCTGGTTGATCGAGGAGTCGGGACACACTCACGAGGACGCCCTCGCCGCTCCACTCGCGGGGCGTCGCGCCAAGATCGTCTACCGGTTGACGGCGGAAGGTAAGGAGCACTTCGAGGAGCTGCTCTCCCAGACGGGCCCGGACGCGTACGAGGACGAGCACTTCGCCGCTCGTTTCGCCTTCTTCGGCCAGACGTCGCGCGACGTCCGCATGCGCGTGCTCGAAGGCCGCCGCAGCCGCCTGGAGGAGCGTCTGGAGAAGATGAGCGCCTCCTTGGCGCGCACCCGGGAGCGCCTCGACGACTACACGCTTGAGCTCCAGCGCCACGGGATGGAGTCCGTGGAGCGCGAAGTGCGCTGGCTGAACGAGCTCATCGAGAGCGAGCGGGCCGGACGGGACCTGAAGGGTCCCGCCTCCGGGGGGCCCGCTCAGCAGAACAACACCACTGGATCGCCGGGCGTCCTGCCCCGGCCCGGGGACACCCCCGGGCCGGATGCGCCCGGCGACACCGCCACGTGAGAGCCCAGTCAGGGCCTCACTCGTACACACAGGGAGCAACCGGAATGGGTTCGGTTCGCGTAGCCATCGTCGGCGTGGGCAACTGCGCCGCGTCGCTGGTGCAGGGAGTCGAGTACTACAAGGACGCCGACCCGGCGTCGAAGGTCCCCGGCCTGATGCATGTGCAGTTCGGTGACTACCACGTGCGTGACATCGAGTTCGTCGCCGCGTTCGACGTCGACGCGAAGAAGGTCGGTCTCGACCTGGCGGACGCGATCGGCGCCTCCGAGAACAACACCATCAAGATCTGCGACGTGCCCAACGCCGGTGTGACGGTTCAGCGCGGCCACACCCTCGACGGCCTCGGCAAGTACTACCGCGAGACCATCGAGGAGTCCGCCGAGGCCCCGGTCGACGTGGTCCAGGTCCTCAAGGACAAGCAGGTCGACGTGCTCGTCTGCTACCTGCCGGTGGGTTCCGAGGACGCGGCGAAGTTCTACGCCCAGTGCGCCATCGACGCCAAGGTCGCGTTCGTCAACGCCCTTCCGGTCTTCATCGCCGGCACCAAGGAGTGGGCGGACAAGTTCACCGAGGCGGGCGTCCCGATCGTCGGTGACGACATCAAGTCGCAGGTCGGCGCCACCATCACGCACCGCGTCATGGCGAAGCTGTTCGAGGACCGCGGCGTCGTCCTGGACCGCACGATGCAGCTGAACGTCGGCGGCAACATGGACTTCAAGAACATGCTCGAGCGCGAGCGCCTGGAGTCCAAGAAGATCTCCAAGACGCAGGCCGTCACCTCCCAGATCCGCGACCGCGAACTCGGCGAGGGCAATGTCCACATCGGCCCGTCCGACTGGGTGGCCTGGCTCGACGACCGCAAGTGGGCCTACGTCCGCCTCGAGGGCCGCGCCTTCGGTGACGTCCCGCTGAACCTGGAGTACAAGCTCGAGGTCTGGGACTCCCCGAACTCCGCGGGTGTCATCATCGACGCCCTGCGCGCCGCGAAGATCGCCAAGGACCGCGGCATCGCGGGCCCGATCCTGTCGGCGTCGTCGTACTTCATGAAGTCCCCGCCGGTCCAGTACTTCGACGACGAGGCCCGCGAGAACGTCGAGAAGTTCATCAAGGGAGAGGTCGAGCGCTGAGGCGCGCGCCGACGCACTGAAAACGCTCCTGCCAGGGCTATGAGGGTCCCCGGGTCACCACCCGGGGACCCTCCCCGTATGTGAGGCTGTGCCCATGGCCGTCGTCCGTGACCTGCGCGCTCTTCTGCGCTTCGCGAACTTCCGGCGCCTGCTCGCCGTACGCCTGCTCTCCCAGGGTGCCGACGGCGTGTACCAGGTCGCACTCGCCGCCTATGTCGTCTTCTCACCGGAGAAGCAGACCTCGGCCGCCGCGATCGCCTCCGCCATGGCGGTCCTGCTGCTCCCGTACTCCCTCGTGGGCCCCTTCGCCGGCGTCCTCCTGGACCGCTGGCGCCGCCGCCAGGTCTTCCTCTACGGCAATCTGCTGCGCGCCGCGATGGCAACGGCGACGGCCGTCCTGATCCTCAGCCATGTCCCGGACTGGCTCTTCTACCTCTCCGCCCTCTGCGTCACCGCCGTCAACCGCTTCGTCCTCGCAGGGCTGTCCGCGGCGCTGCCGCGCGTCGTGGACCACGAGCGCCTCGTGATGGCCAACTCCCTCTCGCCGACCGCCGGTACGCTCGCCGCGACCGCCGGCGGCGGACTCGCCTTCGTCGTCCGGCTGGTGGTGGCGGACTCCGACGCGGCCGTGGTGCTGGTCGGGGCGGTCCTGTATCTGTGTGCGGCGCTGGCATCCCTGCGCTTTGCGCCCGGACAGCTGGGGCCGGAGCCCGAGTTGGTGCAGCCCCGCCTCTCGGCGGCGCTCCGCGGCACCGCACGCGACCTGGCGGCGGCTCTACGGCATCTCGCGGCCCCACGGCGTCGGGAGGCCGCGTGGGCACTGCTGACGATGACCCTGATGCGCTTCTGCTACGGCGCCCTGCTCGTCATGCTTCTGATGCTCTGCCGGTACGCCTTCGCCTCGAACACGGAGGACGGACTGCGGCTGCTGGGGCTCGCGTTGGGGACGTCGGCCGCCGGCTTCTTCGTGGCGGCCGCGGTGACGCCCTGGGCCGCAGGACGGCTCGGACCGGGCCGTTGGATAGTCGTCTGCGCCGCATCGGCAGCGGTCCTGGAACCCACGCTCGGTCTTCCGTTCGCCGTCGGCCCCATGCTCGTCGCGACATTCGTCCTGGGACTCACGACGCAGGGGGCGAAGATCGCGACGGACACGGTCGTGCAGTCCTCCGTGGACGACGGCTTCCGCGGCCGGATCTTCTCCGTCTACGACGTGCTCTTCAACGTCGCCTTCGTCGGTGCCGCCGCGGTGGCCGCGCTGATGCTGCCGCCGGACGGCCGTTCCGTAACGCTGACGGTCACAGTCGCCCTCGTCTACGGGGCAGTTGCTGCCGCTATGGCCCGCTTTGAACGACAGTGAGTGTCACATCAAAGCCACAGAGTCCCCCTCGAGTGCAGGAGTGTCACTGAACCCCTGTAACTTACGTGCGTCTTACGCGCCTCTTATGTGCGCCGCTCACCAACTCATTTAGGGGGACCCCCAAGTGACGACTCCGCCTCCCCAGGGCCAGAACCCATTCGCACAGGGCCAGCAGCCGTACGGCCAGCCCCAGGCTCAGGCCCCGTACCCGTCCCAGGGCGGCTACCCCCAGCAGCCGGGGCAGCCTGGGTTCCCCCCGCAGGGCGGAGCGCCGTATGCGCCGGTTCCGCCGTCACCCCCCACCAAGCGCTTCAACAAGAAGCTGCTGCGCATCGTCGGGATCATCGTCCTCGCGATAATCATCGGCGTGGTCAAGTGGCAGCTGGGGAAGACCGATGCAGAGACGACGTCGGTGGGCAGCTGCCTGCACAACCAAGGCACCCAGTCCGACCCGAAGCTGAAGACAGTCGACTGCTCCTCGGGTGACGCCCAGTACAAGGTCGTTGAGAAGTTCGACGACACCAGCGACGACAGTAAGTGTGACGCCGTCAAGGAAGCCGAGATCGCCTACTACCAGACGGGCGACAACCACGATGTCGTCCTCTGCCTGAAGGCAGTCAAGTAGGACGGGACTAGCTCACGAAGGGGCGATGTTTCACGTGAAACATCGCCCCTTCGCATGCCCAGAGACCCCGCCGTCCAATACGGAGAGCTACCCGCCGTCAACGCATTGCGCCACTCCCACGAGGAAGGCGCGGCCGACGCTCTCAACGCGTTCCAGCATCTGACACGAGCCGAGCAGAACAAGTTCATCGACTACCTGCACGACCCGGCGCTACTCAATGCGTTTCTCGACAAGGCCGCGGTCCACGACGAGAGAGTTTCCACCCACGTCCGCAATGTCAGCAGTGCAATCTCGCTCCGCAACGGCGACGTCACCGTCGAGCAGAAGCGCGTTGTCAGCGGCTTGGCCGCCGGCGCTCGCCCCCTGCCCAAGGGAAACCACACGGTGACGTACACCACCTACGTCAAGTACTTCGGCGTGAAGGTCATCAAGCTCAACCTGTCGGTCGACTTCCACAGCAACGGCCATGACATCACCAAGGTGAACGATGCCGACACCAGCAAGAAGAACTTGAGTGGTGTCATCAACATCTCCCACGCCATCCCGAAGAAGTCACTGAGCAACTGGAGTTGGTGCCCGCGTGGACGTCACTGTTCCCGTGGTCACCACGCGGACGCTTCGGTCATCTGGGAGGGGAGCCTGGTGTTCCGGGGATCGACCTTCCAGGTCGACAAGAAGCAGTGGATGAGGGCCAACGTCTACGGCAAGCTCGACGACTACTACCTCAAGAACGTGTAGCACCTCAGGAGTTGCATGATCGGGGTCATGTTTCACGTGAAACATGACCCCGTTTCACAGCCTCAGCCCTGCTCGGCCCACCACTCCTTGAGTGCCGCCACCGCCGCGTCGTGCTCCATCGGGCCGTTCTCGAGGCGCAGTTCCAGCATCTGCTTGTAGGCGCGACCGACGATCGGGCCGGGCCCGACACCGAGAATCTTCATGATCTGGTTGCCGTCGAGGTCCGGGCGGATCGAGTCCAGCTCCTCCTGCTCCTGGAGTTGAGCGATGCGCTCCTCCAGGCCGTCATACGCCCGGGAGAGGGCGGTCGCCTTGCGCTTGTTGCGGGTCGTGCAGTCCGAGCGGGTCAGCTTGTGGAGACGGTCGAGGAGTGGGCCGGCGTCGCGGACGTAGCGGCGGACCGCCGAGTCCGTCCACTCTCCGGTGCCGTAGCCGTGGAACCTCAGGTGGAGTTCGACAAGACGCGAGACGTCCTTCACGAGCTCATTGGAGTACTTGAGCGCCGTCATGCGCTTCTTCGTCATCTTCGCGCCGACCACCTCGTGGTGGTGGAACGAGACCCGCCCGTCCTTCTCGAACCGTCGGGTACGCGGCTTGCCGATGTCGTGCAGCAGCGCGGCCAGACGGAGGGTGAGGTCGGGGCCGTCCTCCTCCAGCGCGATCGCCTGCTCCAGAACGATCAGCGTGTGCTCGTAGACGTCCTTGTGCCGGTGGTGCTCGTCGCTCTCCAGACGCAGCGCCGGCAGCTCGGGCAGGACATGGTCGGCGAGACCGGTGTCGACGAGCAGTTTCAGCCCCTTGCGCGGGTGCGCGGAAAGAATCAGCTTGTTGAGCTCCTCCCGCACACGCTCCGCCGAGACGATCTCGATCCGCCCGGCCATCTCCTTCATCGCAGTGACGACCTCGGGAGCCACCTCGAAGTCGAGCTGCGCGGCGAAGCGGGCCGCACGCATCATCCGCAGCGGGTCGTCGGAGAAGGATGCCTCAGGAGTACCGGGGGTGCGCAGCACACGTGCCGCGATGTCGGCCCGTCCGTCGTGCGGGTCGATGAACGTCTTCTGCGGCAGCGCGAGAGCCATCGCGTTCACGGTGAAGTCACGCCGGACGAGGTCTTCCTCGATCGAGTCGCCGTAGGACACCTCGGGCTTGCGCGAGGTGCGGTCGTACGCCTCCGACCGGTAGGTCGTCACCTCGATCTGGAAGCTGCGTTCAGTGTCTCCGTCGCGTGCGGCCTTCTGGGCCCCGACGGTGCCGAAGGCGATCCCGACCTCCCACACGGCGTCCGCCCATGGCCGGACGATCTTCAGGACGTCCTCGGGGCGCGCGTCGGTCGTGAAGTCGAGATCGTTGCCGAGTCGGCCGAGCAGTGCGTCCCGGACCGAGCCGCCGACAAGCGCGAGCGAGAACCCCGCCTCCTGGAACAGACGGGCAAGTTCGTCGGCGACAGGAGCGACTCGCAGTGACTTGCTGGGCACGCTGTGCTGCTCCTGGCTCGGGACGCTGAGGTGGGCTTCATTGGCGTTCGGCACAACAGAAGAGGGTACGTGGCCCCGGCGAGCGCGGGCGCCCCCATTAAATGCGGCCGAACATCTGCCTGGATACGGGCACAAGACCTGCCCCCTGGTGCGAACAAAGGCGCTTCTCTTTATACGCGCACATAAGGGACGACCAGCCCCGGTCCCCCGATCTTGTGGAGCGGTCCGCGGCACTTCCCCTCCGCGCGCATCGTTACCATGCGTGGACGCACATTCCGACGACCACTGACGACGACGAGGGACGGGCGAGCGCGTGGCCGAGGCGGCAGACTTCCAGGGGACGACTCCCTCACCTGCCCGCCGCTGGCTGCGGCGCACCGGAGCACTGCTGGCCGGTGCGCCTCTGCTGGCCGGCCTCCTCCAGCTGTCCCCTGCCGTTTCCGCGGAAGCGGCAGGTCAGACCTCCGTGAAGGACGCCTCGAGTTCGGGCTCGGTGGCCGTGGCCCTCGACACACTCACCCCCAACGTTCCCACGGACGGCGACACCGTGACCGTGTCGGGCACCGTGACCAACAACGGCAAGCAGACCGTCACCAGCGCCCACGTGGGACTGCGTCTGGGCCCCATGCTCTCCACACGCTCGGCCGTCGACGACGCCGCCAAGAGCAGCGACAGTCTCCGGGGCACGACGGGCACGGAGGTCGGTGGCAAGTACGTCGAGAAGTTCTCCAAGCTCACTCCGGGGGTCGCCGAGCCCTTCAGCATCTCTGTGCCGGTCGACAAGCTGGATCTCGGCAGCGACGGGATCTACCAGTTCGCCGTGTCCCTGTCCGGCCGGACGGCCGCGGAGCCCTGGGACCAGGTCCTCGGCATTCAGCGGACCTTCCTGCCGTGGCAGCCCGACGGCGCCGACACCAGGACGAAGACGACGTTCCTGTGGCCGCTCATCTCCACGGTCCACATGACCGCCGAGACGGGGTCCAACGAGCAGCAGACGCCGGTCTTCCTCAACGACGACCTGGCCAAGGAGATCTCCCCCGGCGGCCGCCTCGACGAGATGCTGTCCCTGGGCAAGGATCTCGACGTCACCTGGGTGATCGACCCGGACCTGCTGGCCTCCGTGGACGCGATGACCCGCAGCTATCGCATCCGGGCCGAAGGCAGCGCCACCACGGCGGGCACGCACCAGGCGGTCGCCAAGCAGTGGCTCGCCCGGCTGCAGACGGCGGTGGCGGACAAGGAGGTCGTCGCCCTGCCCTTCGCCGACCCGGACCTGGCCTCCCTCGCGCACAACGGCACGACGGTCACCGGCTCGCTCAGCCACCTCAAGGAAGCCACGGACGTCGTAGACAACACCGTGGACACGATCCTCCATGTGAAGCCGGTGACCGACTTCGCCTGGCCGGTGGACGGCGCCGTCGACCCGTCGATCGTCAAGGTCGCCACCTCCGCCGGCGCCGACCAGATCATCGCGCGCAGCGACAGCCTCCAGGAGACCGGCGGCCTGCCCTACACGCCCTCCGCGGCCCGTCCGATCGGCGGCGGGACCACCGCCGTGGTCGCCGACGCCCGGCTGTCGACCTCGTTCCAGGGCGACCTCTCGCGGGCGTCCGCCGGCACACTCGCCGTGCAGCGGTTCCTCGCCCAGAGCCTCGCCCTCGACCTCCAGTCGGACAAGCAGCGCAGCGTCGTGATCGCCCCGCAGCGCATGCCGACGACGCGCCAGGCCCAGACGATGGCCGCCGCGCTGACCGCCCTCCAGAGCGGCGACTGGTCCGAGGCGCAGAACCTCACCGCCGCGGCGAAGACCAAGCCGGACCCGGGCGCCACGACGAAGGTCCCGTCGACCACCGCGTACCCCTCCTCGTTGCGCAGGCAGGAGCTGCCGCGGTCGGCCTTCGAGAAGATCGCGACCACCCGGGACAAGCTCGACAACTTCGCGGTGATCCTCTCCGACGAGTCCAGGGTGGTGACCCCGTTCGGGCGGGCGATGAACCGCGGGATGTCCACGTCGTGGCGCGGCCGCCCGACCGAGGCGCAGAGCTTCCGCACCAATGTGGAGGACCATCTCGATGTCCTCGCGAGCCAGGTCAAGCTGATCGACAAGTCCGACATCAAGCTGTCCGGACGCAGCGCCACGATCCCCGTGACCGTGCAGAACAACCTGGTGCAGGGCGTCGATCACCTGGTGCTGCGTCTCACCTCGACGAGCCCCACCCGTCTGCAGATCGGCGGGCACGCCTACGACGAGCAGCCCATCGCCGTCTCCGGCGAACACAGCCAGACCGTGAAGTTCACGACGTCGGCCAAGGCCAACGGCCAGGCGACGGTGGTCGCCCAGCTCTACACCGAGGACGGCCAGGAGTACGGCAATGCCGTCACCTTCGACGTCAAGGTCACCGAGTTCACGGCCACGGTGATGCTGGTCATCGGCGGCGGCTTCCTCCTGCTGGTCCTCGCCGGCTTCCGCATGTACACGCAGCGCAAGCGGGCGGCCGCGCGTGAGGACGAGGAGGACGGCCCCGACGGCCCCGACGGCCCCGACGGCCCGGACGAGTCGGGCGAGGCCGCCGACGAGCCCAAGAACCCCGAGGGCCCCGAGGACCGTCTCAGCAAGGAGTCCGGCACCGACGCCCGGGCAGACGACCCTGAGCAGCCGAGTGACCTGAAACCGGACACCGCATCCGAAAGCACCGACCCGTCCGGCACGGGTGAGAGAGTGGACCGTTGAGGATGCGTGGCCCATGGGCCAGGGACGATGAGGTGGGGTAACCATGAACGCGCCGTACGACGGTGACCGCGGCAGGCCCGCGGGCAGCTCGGGTTCCCCCGAGGGCCCGCCGCCCGAGCACGGCCAGGCGCAGCCGCAGCACCCCGCCGACATGTACCTCCAGGACGCCTACGACCAGGACCCCTACCGGGCGCAGGACCTCTCCGCGCAGGACCCGGTCGCCGAGGCCCTCTACGACCGCGCCGCGCATCCCCCGCCGCCTCCGGGCACCTACCAGCCCCAGCAGCCGCTGTACGCCCAGCCCCAGCAGTCCCCGCACGCTCCCGACCCCCGGGTGTGGGCCCAGACCCCCGCGCCGGAGCCGGACGGCCCGTCCCGGCACCTGCCGTACGGCGACGATCCCCGCAGGACGCAGTACGTGGGCGTCGACGACCTGGTCACGCAGGCCGCCGAGGAGCGCCACGAACCGGATGCCTTCGCGCATCTCTTCCGGGACCAGCAGCAGGGCGGCGGATATCTGCCGTCGGACGCCCCGTCGGTGCCCGGCCCCGCCCCGGCCCCGGGCGGACAGCCGCCGGCACCGCAGTACCAGGCTCCCGCTGCCCCCGCCCCGGCGGCCGACCAGACCCTGAACCTCGGTGCCGTGCCCGCTACGGCCCCGGCGCCCGCCCCCGCGTCGAAGGGCGGCAAGGCCGGCGGACTGCTCAAGTCGAGCGCCGTGATGGCGGCGGGCACGATGGTCTCCCGCCTCACCGGATTCATCCGCTCCGCGCTGATCGTCTCCGCCCTCGGTGTCGGCCTGCTCGGTGACACCTTCCAGGTCGCCTACCAGCTGCCGACGATGATCTACATCCTCACCGTCGGCGGCGGCCTCAACTCCGTGTTCGTCCCGCAGCTGGTGCGCGCGATGAAGGAGGACGAGGACGGCGGCGAGGCCTACGCCAACCGGCTGCTGACGCTGGTCATGGTGGCGCTGGGCGGACTCACGGTGCTGGCGGTCCTCGGTGCCCCGCTCCTGATCCGTCTGCTGTCCGACTCGGTCGCCGGCGACCCGGCGGCCAACGAGGTAGGCGTCACCTTCGTCCGCTACTTCCTGCCCTCGATCTTCTTCATGGGCGTCCACGTGGTGATGGGTCAGGTCCTCAACGCCCGAGGGAAGTTCGGCGCGATGATGTGGACGCCGGTCCTGAACAACATCGTCATCATCGTCACGCTCGGCATGTTCATCTGGGTGTACGGCACCGCCGCCGACTCCGGCATGAAGGTCACCACCATCCCGCCGGAGGGCCAGCGGCTCCTCGGCATCGGTGTGCTGCTCGGCCTGGTCGTCCAGGCGCTGGCGATGATCCCGTACCTGCGCGAGACCGGGTTCCGGCTGCGACTGCGCTTCGACTGGAGGGGCCACGGCCTCGGCAAGGCCGTCACCCTCGCCAAGTGGACCGTCCTCTTCGTTCTTGCCAACCAGGCCGGCGCCATCGTCGTCTCGCAGCTGTCCACCTCGGCGGGCAAGCACTCGCCCGTCGACGGCACGGGCTTCGCCGCCTACGCCAACGCCCAGCTGATCTGGGGCCTGCCGCAGGCCATCATCACCGTCTCCCTGATGGCCGCTCTGCTGCCGCGCATCTCGCGCTCGGCGGCCGAGGGCGACAGCGGCGCCGTACGCGACGACATCTCCCAGGGGCTGCGGACCACGGCCGTCGCCATCGTCCCGATCTCCTTCGGCTTCCTCGCCCTCGGCATCCCGATGTGCACGCTGATCTTCGGCTCCTCGGGCACCAGCGAGGCCACGAACATGGGGTACATGCTGATGGCCTTCGGCCTCGGCCTGATCCCGTACTCCGTGCAGTACGTCGTCCTGCGTGCGTTCTACGCCTACGAGGACACCCGGACGCCCTTCTACAACACCGTCATCGTGGCCGCGGTCAACGCGGGCGCCTCGACGCTGTGTTACTTCGTGCTCCCGGCCCGCTGGGCCGTGGCCGGCATGGCCGCCTCGTACGGCCTCGCCTACGCGATCGGCGTCGGTGTCGCCTGGAACCGGCTGCGCAAGCGCCTCGGCGGCGATCTGGACGGCGCCCGTGTCCTGCGGACCTACGCACGGCTCGCGCTCGCCTCGATTCCGGCGGCGCTGCTCAGCGGTGTGGCCTGCTACGAGATCGGCAAGACGATCGGCCAGGGCGTCCTCGGATCGTTCACCGCGCTGCTGGTCGGCGGAGCCGTACTGCTCGGGATCTTCTTCGTTGCCGCTCGCAGGATGCGCATCGAAGAGCTGAACTCGCTGGTCGGCATGGTCCGCGGACGTCTGGGGCGCTGACAGGCGGGTACGCGCACAACCATCGTCCGCCACCGTGTGTCGTGCATAGCGGCGGACTGTGGGCACAATTGGTTTCGGCGTCGGACGGCGCGCACGGAAGTCGGTCGGCGCGCAAGGATTGGGGAGGCAGGGACGACGGTGGCGGAACGGAGCACGGCTGCCGTCGACGTGGCAGACAACAGCGGTGACGAGCCGCTGACCGCGGAGGCGGACCAGTCCACGGCCGACGGGGTGGCCCAGAACCGGGAGCGGGACACGGAGAACGACGAGGCACAGGGGAGCGGCGGGACCGAGGGTCCTGAGAAGGCCTCACCACCCGAGCTGCACAGCGGTCACAAGCTCGCCAGACGGTACAGGCTCGAGGAGTGCGTCACCCGTCTGGACGGATTCAGCAGCTGGCGTGCCGTGGACGAGAAGCTGCGCCGTGCCGTCGGTGTCCATCTGCTGCCCGCGGACCACACACGGGCCCGTTCGGTGCTGGCGGCGGCCCGTTCCGCGGCACTGCTCGGCGACCCCCGCTTCGTGCAGGTGCTGGACGCCGTGGAAGAGAACGACCTCGTCTACGTCGTCCACGAGTGGCTGCCCGACGCCGTCGAGCTGACCGCCCTTCTCGCCGCCGGCCCGATGGAGCCGCACGACGCGTACCAGATGGTCAGTCAGGTCTCCTCCGCGATGGCCGCCGCGCACCGCGAGGGCCTGGCGCATCTGCGGCTGAACCCCAACGCCGTGCTGCGCACCTCCAGCGGCCAGTGGCGCATCCGCGGTCTCGCCGTCAACGCCGCGCTGCGCGGCATCAGTTCGGACACCCCGCAGCGCACCGACACAGAATCCATCGGCGCGCTGCTGTATGCCGGGCTCACCCAGCGCTGGCCGTACGAGAACGACGCCTACGGCCTGTCCGGGCTGCCCAAGGACGTCGGCCTGATCGCACCCGACCAGGTGCGGGCCCACGTCCACCGCGGGCTGTCCGAGCTCTCCATGCGCGCACTCGTCAACGACGGGGCGACCGCCTCGCGTCACGAGTCCCCGTGCACGACGCCGGAGGAGCTGGTGAAGGCGATCGGCGAGATGCCCCGCATCCGCCCGCCGGAGCCCTCGTTCACCGCGCCGCCGGACTACCAGCGCACGACGTACCAGCAGGGCACCTACGGCCGCCCCGCACCACATCCCGGCGTCACCCAGCCGGTGCCGACGCCCCCGGCCCCGCTGCAGAGCCGTACCGGCAAGGCCCTGAAGTGGGCCGTCTCGGCCCTCCTCATCGCGGCCCTGGGCCTGGGCAGCTGGCAGCTCGCGGACGCGCTCATGGACAAGGGCGGCAAGTCCGACGGCACCAACAACACACAGACGACCGACGGGCACGACAAGAACGGCAGCAAGACGTCGCCGGTCAGGCCCCTCAAGATCACGGGCGCGCAGGAGTACGCCGCCGAGGGTTCGCTGCAGGCACCCGAGGACGTCGGCAAGACCTACGACGGCAGCAGCTCCACCTACTGGCGGACCAAGAGCTACAACGCCGGCCCCAGGCTCGCGCCGTACAAGCCGGGCGTGGGCATCGTCTACGAGCTCGGCTCCAACCAGACGATCTCGACGGCGACCATAGGGCTCCGATACGGCGGCGACCACACGACCGTCCATCTGTACGCCACCGACTCCCTGACCCCGTCGACGTCGGTGGACGGAATGAAGGAGATCGGAACCGCCACCACGAATGGCACCTCTCTCACGGTGAAGGCCTCGAGCAAGGTCAAGACCCAGTACGTTCTGCTGTGGATCACGGACGTGCCGCAGGCACCCGCCGACGACTACAGCCGAGCGGGCTACAAGCAGGCCGTCACGGACGTGAAGTTCACCGGCTGACCAGAAACCGCATCCCGGGGGAGGGGGTCCGATGGCAGATGACACCGCATACGGCGACACCAGCGATCAGGACCTCCTGGCCCGCCACGTAGACGGCGACCCGGACGCCTTCGGTGAGCTTGTGCGGCGTCATCGCGACCGGCTCTGGGCGGTGGCCCTGCGGACGCTGGGAGACCGTGAGGAGGCCGCTGACGCCGTCCAGGACGCCCTGGTGTCGGCCTACCGTGCCGCCCACACCTTCCGGGGCCAGTCGGCCGTCACGACATGGCTGCACCGGATCACCGTGAACGCGTGTCTCGACCGTGCGCGCAAGGCCGCCTCCCGGAAGACCTCCCCGGTCGACGACACCGAGCGGCTGGAGCAGCTGCTGGAGCCGCACGAGGAGGCGTCCGCGCCGGCCGAGCGCAACGATCTGCACCGCCAGCTCCTGGAGGCCCTCGGCACTCTCCCCCCGGACCAGCGGGCCGCTCTCGTCCTCGTCGACATGCAGGGGTATCCCGTCGCCGAGGCCGCGCATCTGCTCGATGTGCCGACCGGCACCGTGAAGAGCCGCTGCGCCCGGGGAAGAGCCAGACTGCTGCCGCTGCTCGCTCATCTACGGCCAGAGAAGGCCGACGAGAAAAAGGAACGGGGCGAAGAGCGGAACCGGACTCAGGGGACATCCGTCCCACCGGCAGCGGGACCGCCGACCGACGGTCCACGCGATACCGGTCCGAGTGATTCAGCTGCAGTGAAGGGCGGAGGTGGGCGAGCGTGACATCCACGACGGACATGGCCGGGCACCCGGACGTCGCCGAGATCTCCGACCTCACCGAAGGCCTGCTCGAACCGTCGCGGTCCGCCGACATACAGCGGCATCTGGACGAGTGCGAGCTGTGCGCGGACGTCCACGCATCGCTGGAGGAGATCCGCGGGCTCCTCGGCTCGGTGCCGGGGCCGACCCGGATGCCGACCGATGTCGCGGAACGGATCGACGCCGCCCTCGCGGCCGAGGCGCTGCTGAACGCCACGGCGCCCGACGACACGGACTCGTCCGCTCTCGTCGGCTCCGCCCGTTCCGTGGGCGACACCGACGAGGACACGCATGTTTCACGTGAAACATCGCCTGCGGCGGATCGTCCGGCGGGCCACGCCCGCTCCTCCACCACCGGGCCGGGTCGCAAGGAGCGCAAGAGGACCGGGCGTCGCAGGATCGCCGTCCTGGGCACCGTCTTCACGGTCGCCGCACTGGGCTTCGGTTCCGTCCTGGTGGCGACGCTGAACGACGGGAAGCCGCCCGCCACAGAAGCCCAGAAGTCGACAGGGCCGGACACCTTCTCGGAGTCCGGGCTGCAGAACCAGGTGTCCGGCCTCCTCAAGAAGCAGGGCACGGAGAGCGGCTCCCACGCACCGCGCAGCCTCGGCGTGGACGGCGGAAGCAACCAGCCCAAGGTCTTCACGCAGCCCTCGATCCCGGACTGTGTGAGTGAGGGCATCGGGCGGACGGACGCGCCGCTCGCCACGCAGCAAGGGACCTACAAGGGAACCGGCGCTCTGCTCGTGGTCATGCCCGACGCCAACGCCGGCAGCCAGGTGATCGCCTACATCGTCGACTCGACGTGTGTGACGCACCCGTCGTCCGGCAAGGCGAAGGTGCTTCTGACGCGCTCGTACAACCAGCCCTGAGCGGGCACGCTTGGCCTTCGTTCTGCGTGGTATCCCGTACGGTGTGGCGTCTCCGTGTGCCCGGACACAGCGGGAATGCACGCCCCTTAGGATCCGTTGGGTGGGGTGAGAGCTTCGAGAGGGGCTCCCTCCGGTCCGACGACGCAGTCCAGAGACGAGGAATCAAGCCGTGAGCGACGTCCGTAACGTGATCATCATCGGCTCCGGGCCCGCCGGCTACACGGCGGCGCTCTACACCGCGCGCGCGTCGCTGAAGCCGCTGGTGTTCGAGGGCGCCGTCACCGCCGGTGGCGCGCTGATGAACACCACCGACGTGGAGAACTTCCCGGGCTTCCGGGACGGCATCATGGGCCCCGAGCTCATGGACAACATGCGCGCCCAGGCCGAGCGCTTCGGCGCCGAGCTCGTCCCGGACGACATCGTCTCCGTCGATCTGACCGGTGAGATCAAGACCGTCACCGACACCGCCGGCACCGTACACAAGGCGAAGGCGGTCATCGTCACCACGGGCTCCCAGCACCGCAAGCTCGGCCTGCCGAACGAGGACGCACTCTCCGGCCGCGGAGTCTCCTGGTGTGCCACCTGTGACGGGTTCTTCTTCAAGGACCAGGACATCGCCGTGATCGGCGGTGGGGACACGGCCATGGAGGAGGCGACCTTCCTCTCCCGCTTCGCCAAGTCCGTGACCATCGTCCACCGCCGGGACACCCTGCGCGCCTCCAAGGCGATGCAGGAGCGCGCCTTCGCCGACCCGAAGATCAAGTTCGTCTGGGACAGCGAGGTCGCCGAGATCCAGGGCGACCCGAAGCTCTCCGGACTGAAGCTGCGCAACATCAAGACCGGCGAGCTCTCGGACCTGGCGGTCACCGGCCTCTTCATCGCGATCGGCCACGACCCGCGCACCGAACTCTTCAAGGGCCAGCTGGACCTCGACGAGGAGGGCTACCTCAAGGTCGAGGCTCCCTCGACCCGCACCAACGTGACGGGCGTTTTCGCCGCCGGTGATGTGGTCGACCACACCTACCGTCAGGCGATCACCGCGGCCGGCACCGGCTGCTCCTCCGCTCTCGACGCCGAGCGCTTCCTCGCCGCCCTCGCGGACGAGGAGAAGGCCGAGCCCGAGAAGACCACTGTCTGACCTCCCTATCCGCCCCACGCACCAACCAGTTAAGGAGCCCGCCGTGGCCGGCACCCTGAAGAACGTGACCGACGACTCCTTCGAGCAGGACGTCCTCAAGAACGACAAGCCCGTACTGGTGGACTTCTGGGCCGCCTGGTGCGGTCCCTGCCGCCAGATCGCGCCGTCCCTCGAGGCGATCGCCTCCGAGTACGGCGACAAGATCGAGGTCGTCAAGCTCAACATCGACGAGAACCCGGGTACGGCCGCCAAGTACGGCGTCATGTCCATCCCGACGCTGAACGTCTACCAGGGTGGCGAGGTCGCCAAGACCATCGTCGGTGCCAAGCCGAAGGCCGCCATCGTCCGCGACCTCGAGGACTTCATCGCCGAGTAGCCGGACGCGGCCGTCGAGCCGACGGCGCATGTTTCACGTGAAACACGAATGGGCCAACCCTCCGGAGGGTTGGCCCATTCGCTTGTCCGGGTGACGTTCAGAGCGGCCTCAGTGCCGGCTCCTTCTGCACTGCGCCCAGCAGACGGTCGAGCGCCATCTCCACGTCTTCCTTCCACGACAGCGTCGTCCGCAGCTCCAGCCTCAGCCGCGGGTGCGCCGGATGCGGGCGGACCGTCTTGAAGCCCACGGCGAGGAGGTGGTCGGCCGGCAGGACACAGGCGGGTTCCTTCCACCGCGCATCCCCGAAAGCCTCGATGGCCTTGAAGCCTCGTCGCAGCAGATCCTTGGCGACCGTCTGGACCATGACCCGTCCAAGCCCCTGCCCCTGATACCCGGGCATGATGAACGCGGTCATCAGCTGCACGGCGTCCGGTGACACGGGGCTCGTGGGGAAGGCCGTCGAGCGGGGCACATAGGCCGGAGGGGCGTAGAGCACGAAGCCCACTGGCACGTCATCGACGTAGACCACGCGGCCGCAGGATCCCCAGTCCAGCAGGACCGCCGAGATCCACGCCTCCTTCTCCAGAGCCGCGGTGCCCGCCTTTATCGCGGCCTCACCGCTGACGGGGTCCAGCTCCCAGAAGACGCACGAACGGCAGCGGTTGGGGAGGTCCTGAAGGTTGTCCAGCGTGAGCGGTACGAGCCGACGCCCCATGAAGCCTGTTCCTCGCTTCCCTCGCCCGCGGCACCGCGGGCGACTGTCAGAGCGTTCCGTTCTCTGAGGAGACTGCCGACGAAGCCGCCGACTGCGCCCAACCCCAGGCCCGCGCTCACCAGTCCGGTGCGGCTCATCGTTCGCATGGCCCCTGCCTCCCTCTCAGAGGTACTGCCAGGTGGATGCGCCATACCCGAACGCATCGTATCCACCAAGCGATTGCATCGATACCGCCTGAAAGCAAAGAGCGGGCCGTGTTCCGGTACACACCGGACACGGCCCGCTCCACCGGCCGACGGGGCAGAACCGCCCCTTCGGCCACAGCCTTCTAGTCCTCGATCTCCTCGGACTCGCCGTCCAGAAGGCTCTTCTGCAGCACCGGTCCTTCGCCGGGAGCGAGGCTCCCGAGGATCCGCTCAAGGTCCTCCATGGACGCGAACTCGACGGTGATCTTGCCCTTCTTCTGCCCCAGATCGACCTTCACCCGCGTCTCGAAACGGTCCGAGAGACGGGTCGCGAGGTCGGACAGCGCCGGGGAGACCCGGGTACCGGCCCGCGGGCCCTTGGAGCGCTGAGTCGTCTGCGGCCGCGAGCCCATCAGGGTCACGATCTCCTCGACGGCCCGCACCGACAGCCCCTCGGCGACGATCCGGTGAGCCAGCCTGTCCTGCTCCTCCGAGTCGTCGACGGAGAGCAGAGCCCTCGCATGGCCGGCGGAGAGAACCCCGGCCGCCACCCGGCGCTGGACCGCCGGCGAAAGCTTCAGCAGACGCAGGGTGTTGGAGACCTGCGGACGCGAACGGCCGATGCGGTCGGCGAGCTGGTCGTGCGTGCAGTTGAAGTCCTTCAGCAGCTGGTCGTAGGCCGCGGCCTCTTCCAGCGGGTTCAGCTGCGCCCGGTGCAGGTTCTCCAGGAGGGCGTCCAGGAGAAGCTTCTCGTCGTCGGTGGCTCGCACGATCGCCGGGATCGCCTCGAGTCCGGCCTCACGGCAGGCCCGCCAGCGCCGCTCGCCCATGATGAGCTCATAGCGAGCGGGACCCAACTGCCGTACGACGACCGGCTGGAGAAGACCGACCTCCTGAATGGAGGTGACCAGTTCCTGCAGTGCGTCCTCGTCGAAGACCTCACGTGGCTGGCGCGGGTTCGGCGTGATGGAGTCGAGAGGGATCTCCGCGAAGTGCGCGCCCATGGGAGCTGCGGGCGTGTCCGCGGGGGCGCCGAAGGGCGACTCCTCGGTTTCATGTGAAACAGGTGGCAGCGTGGCCACCTTTGCCGCGGCCACCCCACGCTCGTTCGTCAGCACCGGGACCGACGACGGAGACGCAGAAGAAGCGCCCCCCATCGCAGCCGGGGGCGGCGTCTTCTCCGTCGGTGCAGCAGGGATCAGTGCGCCGAGACCACGGCCCAAACCCCTCCGTCGCTCGCTCACTGCATTCCCTCCACCATGCTCGGGTCGCTCTGGGCGCCGATGTGGGCATGCGGCGCCTCATAGCTGACGCCGACACCCTTCAACGCGATTTCTCGTGCCGCCTCAAGATAGGACAGCGCACCGCTCGAACCCGGATCGTAGGTCAGCACGGTCTGGCCATAGCTCGGCGCCTCGGAGATACGGACCGAGCGGGGGATGCTCGTCCGCAGCACCTCTTCACCGAAGTGGCTGCGCACCTCGTCGGCGACCTGGGAGGCGAGACGCGTCCGGCCGTCGTACATGGTGAGCAGGATCGTCGATACGTGCAGCGCGGGGTTGAGGTGCCCCCGCACCAGGTCGACATTGCGCAACAGCTGTCCCAGGCCCTCCAGCGCGTAGTACTCGCACTGGATCGGGATGAGGACCTCCGCGCCTGCCACCAACGCGTTGACCGTCAGCAGGCCGAGCGAGGGTGGGCAGTCGATCAGGATGTAGTCCAGCGGCTGCTCGTAGGCCTGGATGGCCCGCTGCAGCCTGCTCTCGCGCGCCACCAGGGACACCAGCTCGATCTCTGCACCGGCGAGATCGATCGTGGCGGGGGCACAGAAGAGACCCTCGACATCCGGGACCGGCTGGACGACTTCCGCGAGCGGTTTGCTTTCGACCAGGACGTCGTAGATGGACGGGACTTCGGCGTGATGGTCGATCCCCAGCGCGGTGGATGCGTTGCCCTGTGGGTCGAGGTCGATCACCAGGACACGGCCACCGTGCAGGGCAAGGGAGGCGGCAAGGTTGACGGTCGTCGTCGTCTTGCCGACGCCGCCCTTCTGGTTGGCGACCACCATGACGCGTGTCTGCTCGGGCCGCGGCAGACCCTCGCCGGCACGTCCCAGAGCCTCCACCGCCAGTTGGGCAGCACGACCGATCGGAGTGTCGTCCATCGGGGGCGGTGTTTCACGTGAAACATCCTCCCCGATCGACTCGGTACGGGGACCGGGGACCGGATCGGTCATCGGTCCCGCGATGTTGGCGTCGGACCGCAAGGATTCACTCTCCTCGACTTCAGGCTCGCAATGAACAGAGCCTCCCATGTCTTCGGGGTCGTGAACCAGTGAGGCCTGTTGTTCTGTGGAGAAATCCACCTCTGTGGAAATCTCTGTACCCCTTGAGTGGGGTCGAGCGGTGTGGGTGGGCGCCTCTTCCAGTGAACCAAGAGGCTTGCGGTCGCGGGGTTCGGCCGCAGCGCGGCCGCGACTGATGATGCCGTGCAACAGTGAGCGACGTTTCACGTGAAACACGATGCACAGCCGCGGTGGCCGAACTGTCGCGACACTCCGGCGTGTGTAGGTTTGGCAGCTTGTGTGGAGTACGTCTCGTCGTCAGGCCGCGTCAACGGCGACGGCGAGTCCGCCCCGTGCGAGCAGCCTTGGCCTTCTTCGCAGCGAAGCGCACACCGCCAGGGCTCTCCCCGACCTCGACCCGCACCACCGTGGACAGAGGATCCACCACTCCCTCGCCCACATGGAGGATGGACGTCTCCACCGCACCGAGCTTGCTCAGCGCCGTGGCCGCGCTCTTGAGCTCTTCCTCAGCGGTGTCCCCCTTGAGGGCGAGCATCTCTCCGTAGGGCCGCAGCAGCGGAATGCCCCATGTGGCCAAGCGGTCCAGGGGTGCCACGGCCCGTGCCGTCACGACATGGACCGGCGGCACCTTGCCCATGACCTCCTCGGCGCGGCCGCGGACGACCGTCACATGGTCCAGGCCCAGCAGCTCGACGACCTCGGTGAGGAAGTTCGTGCGCCGCAGCAACGGCTCCAGCAGCGTGATCTTCAGGTCCTCCCGGACGAGCGCCAGAGGGATGCCCGGCAGCCCGGCGCCCGAACCGACGTCGCACACGGTCACCCCCTCGGGTACGACCTCGGACAGCACCGCACAGTTCAGCATGTGCCGCTCCCACAGACGGGGAACCTCACGCGGGCCGATCAGCCCGCGCTGCACACCCGCCTCAGCGAGCAGCTCCGCGTAGCGGACGGCGTCCGCGTAGCGATCGCCGAACACCTCACGCGCCTGCTCGGGCGCAGGGGGGAGTTCCGCTGCCTCCGTCACGGGGACCGTCCTTCCGTACCGCTTCAGCGCATCCGCGCCGGCCAACAGAACTATCAGGCTGACAAAGTTCGGCCCCGCCTGCGCAACAGACGGGGCCGGGGAACCTACGAACCGATCAGGCGGGAAGCACGACGACGAAGCGCTGCGGCTCCTCGCCCTCGGACTCGCTGCGCAGACCAGCGGCCTTGACCGCGTCGTGCACGACCTTGCGCTCGAAGGGCGTCATCGGCTTCATCTTCACCGGCTCGCCGGTGTTCTTGACCTCCGCGGCCGCCTTGGCACCCAGCTCGGAGAGCTCGGCACGCTTCTTGGCCCGGTAGCCCGCGATGTCCAGCATCAGCCGGCTGCGGTCGCCGGTCTCCCGGTGCACCGCCAGTCGCGTGAGCTCCTGGAGTGCCTCCAGCACCTCACCGTCACGGCCGACCAGCTTCTGCAGGTCTCGGCTGTTCGCGTCGCTGATGATCGACACAGCGGCGCGGTCGGCCTCGACGTCCATGTCGATGTCGCCGTCGAGATCGGCGATGTCCAGCAGACCCTCGAGGTAGTCCGCCGCGATCTCGCCCTCCTGCTCCAGGCGGGTCAGGGTGTCTGCACCCTCGGCAGCAGCGGAGGTGGTGCCTTCCGTCACGGGATGGGCTCCTTCTTACTTCTTGGACGGGGACTTGGGGCGCTGCGGGCCCTTGCGCTGCCCGGACTGGGCCTTGCTGCGGGTGCCGCTGCCGGGCTGCTTCGGCTGAGCCTTCTTGGCAGCGGAGGCCGGCTTGGCGTCCTCGGGCTGGTCGGACTTGCTCAGCGACGTGGGCGATCCGGAGTCGGCCGGCTTCGTGGCGCCGGACTGGCGCTGGGCCTTCGACTGACGCTTGGGCTGCTGACGCTTGGGGGCGGCGGTGCCGCTCGTGGGCGTACCGTCCTCGGTCTGGGCAGCGACGGCGTTCTCGCTCTTCACCACGCTGCCGTCGGCCTGGGCCGCGAGGCCCGACTTGTTCAGGGCGTTGATGAACTTGCGCTCGAACTCGTTGCGGTCACGGCCCTTGGCCACGATCGCCTTGACGATGGTCCGCTCACTGCGCCGGCGGGTCCTGCCGTGGTGCGTGACGTGCTTGAGGAGGCGCTCGAGGTAGGCGGCCTGAGCCTTGGAGCCCGGGGTCGGGTTGTTGTGGATGACGTACATCTGCTGGCCCATGGTCCACACGTTGGTGGTCAGCCAGTAGACGAGGACACCGACCGGGAAGTTGATGCCGAAGACGGCGAACATGACCGGGAAGACGTACATCAGCATCTTCTGCTGCTGCATGAACGGCGTCTTCACCGTGGTGTCGACGTTCTTCGTCATCAGCTGACGCTGCGTGTAGAACTGCGACGCCGACATCAGGACGATCATGATGGCGGTGACGACACGGACGTCGGTCAGCGTGGCGCCCAGCTGGGCGACCTTGTCCGAGCTGTCCGTGAACTTCGCGGCGAGCGGGGCACCGAAGATGTGCGCCTTACGGGCGCTGGCGAGCAGCTGATCGTCGATGACGCCGATCGTCTTGCCCGTCGCGATGCCGTTCAGCACGTGATACAGGGCGAAGAAGAACGGCGACTGCGCCAGGATGGGAAGGCACGAGGAGAGCGGGTTGGTGCCCGTCTCCTTGTACAGCTTCATCATCTCTTCGGACTGGCGCTGCTTGTCGCTCTTGTAGCGCTCCTGGATCTTCTTCATCTCGGGCTGCAGCGTCTGCATGGCCCGGGTCGCCTTGATCTGCTTCACGAAGAGCGGGATCAGGCAGATACGGATCAGAATCACCAGGGACACGATGGACAGGCCCCAGGCCCAGCCCGTGTCGGGACCGAAGATCTTCCCGTACACGGAGTGGAACTGGACGATGACCCATGAGACGGGTGTCGTGATGAAGCTGAAGAGGCTGGCAATCGTGTCCACTAATCATGCTCCTTGGACATGGGACGAGGTCTCTGCGGCCGGGCTCGAAGGAACGCTTCCTTCGGTGGCCGAATCGGCGGCGGAGGGCCCGCCCTTGCGTGCGCGCCAGGAGTTGCGCAGCATTTCGTGCCATCGCGGGCGCTTGCGCGGCGGAACATGGTCCACGCCGCCCAGCGACCACGGATTGCATCGAAGGATGCGCCAGGCCGTGAGCGCCGTGCCCTTGATCGCGCCGTGCCGGTCGATGGCCGTATAGCCGTAGTGGGAACACGACGGGTAGTACTTGCACACCGGCCCGAGGAGTGGACTGATCGTCCACTGGTACAGCTTGATCAGAGCCAGCAGCGGGTACTTCATCGCGCGCCCCCTCCCAGCAGCCGCTCGATGGCGGCATCCAGGTCTTGGGCCAGTTGTGCATGGTCGGCGTCACCCGCACCGGGTAGCGCTCGTACGACTACCAGGCTACCGGGGGGCAACAGGGCCACTCGGTCCCGCATCAGATGACGCAACCTGCGCTTGACCTTGTTGCGTACGACCGCGCCTCCCACGGCTTTGCTCACGACGAAACCCGCACGCGTCGGGGAAGCGCTCTCCCCAGGCGCGTGCGGGTCCGTGGCACCGCTACGAAGGTGGACGACGAGGGTCGGGCGACCTGCCCGACGCCCGCGTCGTACCGCGGTCGCGAAGTCCTCGCGCCGCCTCAGCCGGTTCTCGGTGGGCAGCACGACGGCATGACCTGACCGGGATCAGGCGGACAGGCTGGCGCGGCCCTTGGCGCGACGGTTCGCGAGAATCGCGCGACCGGCACGCGTGCGCATCCGCAGGCGGAAGCCGTGGGTCTTGGCACGACGACGGTTGTTCGGCTGGAAGGTGCGCTTGCTCACTCGGGGGCTCCAGAAGTCAAATCGGTGGTTGCGAATGCCGTGCTGGCTGTCACCGTGCGCCCACGAGTAGCTCGCAGTTACGCCCGAGTGCACCGCTTCCCGATCACCTGACGCGATCTGTGCCCTTCGGAGGCAGGCGGCAGCAGCCATCGACAACTCGACCTGGTTACGGTACGCGGGGCTACGCCATCCGGTCAAACCAGTGGTCACTGAGAGACACTATCCACAGGCTGGGGACAACAACTTGAACCGCACCCGTCGCCCTGACTACCGTGGCTGAACTCCGATTCGTTCCCCTCTACCTGCTCCACCCCATTTGAATCCCGACTCGTCCCAGAACCACACGTTCGTGGGACCCCCGTGAGAGAGCGTGCCCTGTGGCTGACGTACCTGCCGATCTTGCCGCAGTGTGGCCACGAGTACTCGAGCAACTTCTCGGTGAGGGTCGCGGGCAGGGAGTGGAGACGAAGGACGAGCACTGGATCCGCCGCTGCCAGCCGCTCGCGCTGGTCGCCGACACCGCACTGCTCGCCGTTCCGAACGAATTCGCCAAGGGCGTCCTGGAGGGCCGGCTCGCCCCGATCGTCAGCGAGACGCTGAGCCGCGAGTGCGGCCGCCCGATCCGCATCGCGATCACCGTCGACGACTCCGCGGGCGAGCCCGCCGGCCCGCCCGCGCCCCCGGCCCGCTCCCAGCAGCGCTACGAGGAGCCCGAGCTCCCCTCCGGTCAGTACGAGGGCTACGGCCGCCACCGCGGCGACGACCACCGGCCCGGCCGCTCCGAGCAGCTCCCCGGCGCCCCCGGCGACCAGCTTCCCCACCCCCGCCCCGAGCAGCTGCCGCATCCCCGCACGGACCAGCTCCCCACCGCGCGCCCGGCCTACCCGTCCGAATACCAGCGCCCCGAGCCCGGCTCCTGGCCGCGCCCCTCACAGGACGAGTACAGCTGGCAGCAGCAGCGCCTCGGCTTCCCCGAGCGGGATCCGTACGCCTCGCCGTCCCAGGACTCGTACGGGCAGTCCGGACAGGACTCGTACGGATCACAGACCCAGGACACGTACGCCCCGTCCTCCCAGGACTACCGGCCGCAGCCGATGGAGCGTCCCTCCTACGACGGTCAGCGCTCCGAGTACGAGCAGCAGCGCTCCGACTACGACCAGTCGCGCCAGGACTACGACCAGCGTGACGCCCGCCGGGAGCTGCCCGAGCAGGCGACCGGCTCCGGGCACGTCCACCGGGGCGGCCCCGTCGGCCCCAACCTGCCCGCCTCCGGCGCCCCCGGCCCGCTGGCCGCACAGCCCGCGCCGGCACCCGGCCCCGGTGAACCCACCGCGCGCCTGAACCCGAAGTACCTCTTCGACACGTTCGTCATCGGCGCCTCCAACCGCTTCGCGCACGCGGCCGCGGTCGCCGTCGCCGAGGCACCCGCGAAGGCCTACAACCCCCTGTTCATCTACGGGGAGTCGGGGCTCGGCAAGACGCACCTGCTGCACGCCATCGGGCACTACGCCCGCAGCCTCTACCCGGGCACGCGCGTGCGGTACGTGAGCTCCGAGGAGTTCACCAACGAGTTCATCAACTCCATCCGCGACGGCAAGGGCGACAGCTTCCGCAAGCGCTACCGCGAGATGGACATCCTGCTCGTCGACGACATCCAGTTCCTGGCGGACAAGGAGTCGACGCAGGAGGAGTTCTTCCACACCTTCAACACGCTCCACAACGCGAACAAGCAGATCGTGCTCTCCAGCGACCGGCCGCCCAAGCAGCTGGTGACGCTGGAGGACCGGCTGCGCAACCGCTTCGAGTGGGGTCTGATCACCGACGTCCAGCCGCCCGAGCTGGAGACGCGTATCGCGATCCTGCGCAAGAAGGCGGTGCAGGAACAGCTCAACGCCCCACCGGAGGTGCTGGAGTTCATCGCCTCCCGCATCTCGCGCAACATCCGGGAGCTGGAGGGCGCGCTGATCCGGGTGACCGCCTTCGCCTCCCTCAACCGGCAGCCGGTCGACCTGGGCCTGACGGAGATCGTCCTCAAGGACCTGATCCCCGGCGGGGAGGACTCGGCCCCCGAGATCACCTCCACGGCCATCATGAGCGCGACCGCCGACTACTTCGGGCTCACGGTCGAGGACCTGTGCGGAACCTCGCGCGGCCGCGCCCTGGTGACGGCCCGCCAGATCGCCATGTACCTCTGCCGGGAGCTGACGGACCTCTCCCTGCCGAAGATCGGCGCGCTGTTCGGCGGCCGCGACCACACCACGGTGATGCACGCGGACCGCAAGATCCGCAATCTGATGGCCGAGCGGCGCTCCATCTACAACCAGGTGACGGAGCTGACGAACCGCATCAAGAACGGCTGACGACGGCACAGGTCCGTCCAGGACACGTCCACAGGGCGCCCCCGGAGGAGATCCGGTGGGCGCCCTTCGTCGTGTCGCCGCGGGCCGCTGTTCGATTACCTGCCGGGTTACGGTCTCTCTCCACAGATTGCGGCACTTTTTTCCTTCCACATCCTGGGGACCGCGAAGTTGTCCAGATCACGATCCACAGGACACCTGTTCAGTACCCGTCGCGCCAGGTCAGGTGGCTGTGGATTCGTGGACGAAGGATCTCCACAGACTGTGGACAGCGAAGTGATCCACAGGCTGTGCGCAAAGTTGTCCACGGACAACCCACAGGCTGGGCCCGGTTGTCCCCAGCGATCGGCCGCTTCTCCACAGCGCTGTCCACTGTTCGGCAACACGACGCGCCTGATCACCGTGTCGAGTGAAAGGCGTCACACGAAGCTGCCGGGGCGGGCTGTGGGAAAGCCGGTCAAAGCTGGGGACGAGGCTGGGGAGAAGTCGCCTCAGGCTGTGCACGGGGTGTGCAGAACTTTCTGTTCTCCACAGAACCCCGGAGTTGTCCACTGCCTCCGCCCACAGGGCCGGTGGACAAAATCTCGGCCCTGAGCTGGGCAAACGAGGTTATCCACGGTTTCCACAGCCCCTACTACTACTCCCAACCAGAGAGAGGGAGAAAGTCGCTTCGAAGAGGGTCCTGTGCACAACTCGCCGTCCGGTGCCCGGCTGTCCCTCGTCACGACTTGACCCCGAGAGGCACCTACTGTCAGTGCGGTGCGTCAGACTGTTCCCCGGTGTCCTTCCCTTCACAGGGACCGACGACACCGAGACAGACGACGGAGCCAGGCAGGGCGAGAAGCGCCGGCAACAGCAGGAGGCGGCAACAGTGAAGATCCGGGTGGAACGCGACGTACTCGCGGAGGCAGTGGCCTGGGCGGCGCGCAGCCTCCCGGCCCGTCCGCCGGCGCCTGTCCTCGCCGGCCTTCTGCTGAAGGCCGAGGACGGCGCCCTGAGCCTGTCCAGCTTCGACTACGAGGTCTCCGCGCGCGTGTCCGTGGAGGCGGAGGTCGAGGAGGAGGGCACCGTCCTCGTCTCCGGCCGGCTGCTCGCCGACATCTGCCGCGCTCTTCCCAACCGCCCGGTGGAGATTTCCACAGACGGTGTACGGGCGACCGTGGTCTGCGGCTCCTCGCGCTTCACACTCCACACCCTGCCTGTGGAGGAGTACCCGGCACTGCCGCAGATGCCGAACGCCACGGGCACCGTCCCCGGTGAGGTCTTCGCCTCCGCCGCCTCCCAGGTGGCCATCGCCGCCGGCCGTGACGACACGCTGCCCGTCCTGACCGGTGTGCGCATCGAGATCGAGGGCGACACCGTCACGCTGGCCTCCACCGACCGCTACCGCTTCGCGGTCCGCGAGTTCCTGTGGAAGCCGGAGAACCCGGAGGCCTCCGCGGTCGCCCTGGTGCCCGCCAAGACGCTCCTGGACACTGCCAAGGCGCTGACCAGCGGCGACAGCGTGATCCTGGCGCTGTCCGGCTCGGGTGCGGGCGAGGGCCTGATCGGCTTCGAGGGCGCCGGACGACGTACGACGACCCGCCTGCTGGAGGGCGACCTCCCGAAGTACCGCACGCTGTTCCCGACGGAGTTCAACTCGGTCGCCGTGATCGAGACCGCCCCCTTCGTGGAGGCCGTCAAGCGCGTGGCCCTGGTCGCCGAGCGCAACACCCCGGTGCGCCTCAGCTTCGAGCAGGGTGTGCTCATCCTGGAGGCCGGCTCCAGCGACGACGCACAGGCTGTGGAAAGGGTGGACGCCCAGCTGGAGGGCGACGACATCTCCATCGCCTTCAACCCGACCTTCCTGCTGGACGGCCTGAGCGCGATCGACTCCCCGGTGGCCCAGCTGTCGTTCACGACCTCCACGAAGCCCGCGCTGCTGAGCGGCAAGCCTGCTCTGGACGCGGAGGCGGACGAGGCCTACAAGTACCTGATCATGCCAGTGCGGCTCAGCGGCTGACCGTTGTCCACAGTGACCCCCGGCCTTGTGGGTATCCGCAGGTCGGGCTGGGTCGGGGGTCACGTTTGAGCGTGTATGCCCACAGCTGTGCGCGGACGTCCGGGTCTAGGCTCGGACGTAGGTACGAACGTGCCCCACACGCCACACAGCAACCTAAGGAACAACTGATGGAGCTCGGTCTCGTCGGCCTCGGCAAGATGGGCGGCAACATGCGCGAGCGGATACGCCGCGCAGGCCACACCGTCATCGGATACGACCGCAACCCGGACCTTGCCGATGTCCACAGCCTCGCCGACCTTGTGGGCAAGCTCAGCGGCCCGCGCGTGGTCTGGGTGATGGTTCCGGCCGGAGCCCCCACCCAGTCCACCGTCGACGAGCTGGCCGAGCTCCTCGAGCCCGGCGACGTCGTCGTGGACGGCGGCAACTCCCGCTGGACGGACGACGAGAAGCACGCCGAGGAGTTGGCGGCCAAGGGCATCGGATTCGTCGACTGCGGCGTCTCCGGGGGCGTCTGGGGCCTGGAGAACGGTTATGCGCTGATGTACGGCGGCGACGCGGAGAACGTCGCCAAGGTGCAGCCGGTGTTCGACGCCCTCAAGCCCGAGGGGACGTTCGGCGCGGTGCACGCGGGCAAGGTCGGCGCGGGCCACTTCGCGAAGATGGTCCACAACGGCATCGAGTACGCGATGATGCAGGCCTACGCCGAGGGCTGGGAGCTGCTGGAGAAGGTCGACTCGGTCACGGACGTGCGCGAGGTCTTCCGGTCCTGGCAGGAGGGCACCGTCATCCGCTCCTGGCTGCTGGACCTCGCGGTGAACGCCCTCGACGAGGACGAGCACCTCGACAGGCTGAAGGGTTTTGCACAGGACTCCGGTGAGGGACGCTGGACTGTGGAAGCCGCCATCGACAACGCCGTGCCGCTGCCGGCGATCACGGCCTCGCTCTTCGCGCGGTTCTCCTCCCGCCAGGAGGACTCGCCGCAGATGAAGATGATCGCCGCGCTGCGCAACCAGTTCGGCGGCCACGCGGTCGAGAAGAAGTAGTCCATCCACAACGCTGGGGGAGGTCGGCGAACGACCATGCACGTCACGCATCTGTCGCTGGCCGACTTCCGCTCGTACGCCCGGGTCGAGGTCCCGCTCGACCCGGGCGTGACCGCCTTCGTCGGGCCCAACGGCCAGGGCAAGACGAACCTCGTCGAGGCCGTCGGCTATCTCGCCACCCTCGGCAGCCACCGGGTCGCCTCCGACGCGCCCCTGGTCCGCATGGGCGCCGACCGCGCGGTCATCCGCGCCCAGGTCCGGCAGGGCGAACGGCAGCAGCTGGTCGAGCTGGAGCTGAACCCCGGCAAGGCCAACCGGGCCCGTATCAACAGATCCTCGCAGGTCAGGCCCCGCGACGTGCTGGGCATCGTACGAACCGTGCTGTTCGCGCCCGAGGACCTCGCCCTGGTCAAGGGCGACCCCGGCGAACGCCGCCGCTTCCTCGACGAGCTGATCTCCGCCCGCTCCCCGCGCATGGCCGGCGTGCGCTCCGACTACGAGCGGGTCCTCAAGCAGCGCAACACGCTGCTGAAGTCGGCCGCGCTGGCCCGCCGCCACGGCGGCCGCTCCATGGACCTGTCCACGCTCGACGTCTGGGACCAGCATCTGGCGCGCGTCGGCGCGGAGTTGCTCGCCCAGCGCCTCGACCTGATCGCCGCGATCCAGCCGCTGGCCGACAAGGCGTACGAGCAACTGGCCCCGGGCGGCGGCCCGGTGGCCCTGGAGTACAAGCCGTCCGCCCCCGGTGAGGCGCACACGCGCGAGGACCTCCACGAGCAGCTGATGGCCGCGCTCGCCGAGGCGCGCAAGCAGGAGATCGAGCGGGGCGTCACCCTCGTGGGCCCCCACCGGGACGATCTGCTGCTCAAAATCGGCCAGTTGCCCGCCAAGGGGTACGCCTCCCACGGCGAGTCCTGGTCCTACGCCCTGGCGCTGCGCCTGGCCTCCTACGACCTGCTGCGGGCCGAGGGCAACGAACCGGTGCTCGTCCTCGACGACGTCTTCGCCGAGCTCGACACCCGCCGCCGTGAGCGCCTGGCGGAGCTGGTCGCGCCCGGGGAGCAGGTGCTGGTGACGGCCGCGGTCGACGACGACGTACCGCACGTACTGACCGGGACGCGGTTCGCCGTGTCGGACGGGACGGTGGAGCGCGTATGACGAACGAAGAGCCGGTCCCCGGCAAGACCCCCGAGCCGTCCGGCGTCGACCTCGCGCGCGTGGCGCTCAGGGCGGCCAAGGAACAGGCACGCGCGCGTGGGGACGTGGCACAGCAGAAGAAGCAGGCGCGGCGCGGGGGCCTGCGCTCCGGCGCGCGCGCCGACGGACGCGACCCCATGGCGCTCGGCGCTGCGATCAACCGGCTCATCACCGAGCGCGGTTGGGAGACCCCCGCTGCGGTGGGCGGGGTGATGGGCCGCTGGCCGCAGATCGTCGGTGAGGACGTGGCCAAGCACTGCGTGCCGGAGAAGTACGACGAGGACGAGCGGGTGCTCGTCGTGCGCTGCGACTCCACGGCCTGGGCGACGAATCTGCGCCTGCTCGCCCCCACGCTCGTCGCCCGTCTCAACGAGGATCTCGGGCACGGTGCCGTGCGGGTGATCAAGGTGAACGGCCCCGGCGGACCCGCCCGTCGCTACGGTCCCCTGCGTGCCCCGGGCAGCACGGGACCCGGCGACACGTATGGGTGACAGACCTCACATTCACCGGCCGTCGGCGCTCTCCTTCAGGCACCGGCGGCCGCTTCGTTGCAGCCCTGCGTGCGGGTGCGAACGCCCACCTGACTCCCAAGTAGCCAAGGGTTGACAGCCGGAAGCGCTGAGTGCCGCTGTGAGCCTCTTGGAGCCCCGTTCCGTATATGGGGACCCGGAAGACGCCGGTTCAGGGCGGCACATGCGGACTCAGGTACCGGCAAACCCCCATCACTGTCGGCGCTACCGGTAGACTGGAGGCTAATCCCGCCCCAGTCGTGGGGACCGTCCGGGAAAAGCTGAGCAACGCCGAACAGGGCTTACCAACGCAACATGCCGCAGCCGCTCCGGCAACCCTCCGGAGGGGGGACCCCAGAGCCTGGCTCGTGCTGTGCCAGAAAGGGCGCTTCGTGGCCGATTCCGGCAACCCCAACGAGAACATCCCGTCCACCGACGCCGGCGAGAACGGCGCGGTGACTTCGTCGAACGGCGAGGTCACCGCCTCGTACGACGCCAGCGCCATCACCGTCCTCGAAGGCCTGGACGCGGTCCGCAAGCGCCCCGGCATGTACATCGGCTCCACCGGTGAGCGAGGACTGCACCACCTCGTGTACGAGGTCGTCGACAACTCCGTCGACGAGGCGCTCGCCGGGCACGCGGACACCATCGACGTGACGATCCTCGCCGACGGCGGCGTGCGCGTCGTCGACAACGGCCGCGGCATCCCCGTGGGCATCGTCGCCTCCGAGGGCAAGCCGGCCCTGGAGGTCGTGCTCACCGTGCTGCACGCGGGCGGCAAGTTCGGCGGCGGCGGCTACGCGGTCTCCGGCGGTCTGCACGGCGTGGGTGTCTCCGTCGTCAACGCGCTGTCGGCGAAGGTCGCCGTCGAGGTCAAGACCGACGGCCACCGCTGGACGCAGGACTACAAGATGGGCGTCCCCACGGCGCCGCTCGCTCAGCACGAGGCCACCGACGTGACCGGCACGGCGGTCACCTTCTGGGCCGACCCGGACATCTTCGAGACCACCGAGTACTCCTTCGAGACGCTCTCGCGGCGCTTCCAGGAGATGGCGTTCCTCAACAAGGGTTTGACGATCAAACTCACCGACGAGCGCGAGTCGGCGAAGGCCACCACCGGTGCGGACGAGGCGGGTGCGGACGAGAAGGACGAGGTCAAGACCGTCACGTACCACTACGAGGGCGGCATCGTCGACTTCGTGAAGTACCTCAACTCCCGCAAGGGGGACGTGGTCCACAACACCGTCATCGATCTCGAAGCCGAGGACAAGGACAAGAGCCTGTCCCTCGAGGTCGCGATGCAGTGGAACAGCGGTTACAGCGAGGGCGTGTACTCCTTCGCCAACATCATCCACACGCACGAGGGCGGCACCCACGAGGAGGGCTTCCGCGCGGCCCTCACGAGCCTGATCAACAAGTACGCGCGCGACAAGAAGCTGCTGCGCGAGAAGGACGACAACCTCACCGGTGACGACATCCGCGAGGGTCTGACCGCGATCATCTCGGTCAAGCTGAGCGAGCCGCAGTTCGAGGGCCAGACCAAGACCAAGCTGGGCAACACGGAGGCCAAGACCTTCGTCCAGAAGGCGGTCTACGAGCACCTGAACGACTGGCTGGACCGCAACCCGGTCGAGGCCGCGGACATCGTCCGCAAGGGCATCCAGGCGGCCACCGCGCGCGTGGCGGCCCGCAAGGCCCGCGACCTGACCCGGCGCAAGGGCCTGCTGGAGACGGCGTCGCTGCCCGGCAAGCTCTCGGACTGCCAGTCCAACGACCCCACCAAGTGCGAGATCTTCATCGTCGAGGGTGACTCCGCCGGCGGCTCGGCCAAGTCCGGCCGCAACCCGCAGTACCAGGCGATCCTCCCGATCCGCGGCAAGATCCTGAACGTGGAGAAGGCCCGGATCGACAAGATCCTGCAGAACCAGGAGATCCAGGCGCTGATCTCCGCCTTCGGCACGGGCGTGCACGAGGACTTCGACATCGAGAAGCTCCGCTATCACAAGATCATCCTGATGGCGGACGCCGACGTCGACGGCCAGCACATCAGCACCCTGCTGCTGACCTTCCTGTTCCGCTTCATGCGCCCGCTGGTCGAGGCGGGTCACGTGTTCCTGTCGCGTCCCCCGCTCTACAAGCTCAAGTGGGGCCGGGACGAGGTGGAGTACGCCTATTCCGACCGCGAGCGCGACGCCCTGGTCGAGCTCGGCCGCCAGCGCGGCAAGCGCATCAAGGAAGACACGATCCAGCGCTTCAAGGGTCTCGGCGAGATGAACGCCGAGGAACTGCGCGTGACGACCATGGACCAGGAGCACCGCGTCCTCGGCCAGGTCACCCTCGACGACGCCGCCCAGGCCGACGACCTCTTCTCGGTCCTGATGGGCGAGGACGTCGAGGCCCGCCGCCAGTTCATCCAGCGCAACGCCAAGGACGTCCGCTTCCTCGACATCTGAGTCGGTCTCAGCTGACCGCACCAGGAAGGACCTTCACCAGCAATGGCCGACGAGAACACTCCTGCCACCCCTGACGAGGGCGGCGTCATCGCCCAGCGTCTCGAGCCCGTCGGGCTCGAGACGGAGATGCAGCGCTCGTACCTCGACTACGCGATGTCCGTCATCGTCTCGCGTGCGCTGCCCGACGTCCGTGACGGCCTCAAGCCCGTCCACCGCCGCGTGCTGTACGCCATGTACGACGGCGGTTACCGCCCCGAGCGCGGCTTCTACAAGTGCGCCCGTGTGGTCGGCGACGTCATGGGCAGCTACCACCCGCACGGCGACTCCTCGATCTACGACGCGCTGGTCCGCCTCGCGCAGCCGTGGTCGATGCGGATGCCGCTGGTGGACTCCAACGGCAACTTCGGCTCTCCGGGCAACGACCCGGCGGCGGCCATGCGCTACACCGAGTGCAAGATGGCGCCGCTGTCGATGGAGATGGTCCGTGACATCGACGAGGAAACCGTCGACTTCATGGACAACTACGACGGCCGCTCCCAGGAGCCGACCGTCCTGCCCGCCCGCTTCCCGAACCTGCTGATCAACGGTTCGGCGGGCATCGCGGTCGGCATGGCGACCAACATCCCGCCGCACAACCTGCGCGAGGTCGCGGCCGGCGCCCAGTGGTACCTGGAGAACCCGGACGCCTCGCACGAGGACCTCCTTGATGCGCTCATGGAGCGCATCAAGGGCCCCGACTTCCCGACCGGCGCGCTGGTCGTGGGCCGCAAGGGCATCGAGGAGGCGTACCGCACCGGCCGCGGCTCCATCACCATGCGCGCGGTCGTCGAGGTCGAGGAGATCCAGAACCGCCAGTGCCTGGTGGTCACGGAGCTGCCGTACCAGGTGAATCCGGACAACCTCGCGCAAAAGATCGCCGACCTGGTGAAGGACGGCAAGATCGGCGGCATCGCGGACGTCCGCGACGAGACGTCCTCGCGCACCGGCCAGCGTCTGGTCATCGTGCTCAAGCGCGACGCGGTCGCCAAGGTCGTGCTGAACAACCTCTACAAGCACACCGACCTGCAGACGAACTTCGGCGCCAACATGCTGGCGCTGGTCGACGGCGTCCCGCGCACCCTCTCCCTCGACGCGTTCATCCGCCACTGGGTGGCGCACCAGATCGAGGTCATCGTCCGCCGTACGCGCTTCCGGCTGCGCAAGGCGGAGGAGCGGGCGCACATCCTGCGCGGTCTGCTGAAGGCCCTGGACGCCATCGACGAGGTCATCGCGCTGATCCGGCGCAGTGAGACCGTCGAGATCGCGCGCGGGGGCCTGATGGACCTCCTGGAGATCGACGAGATCCAGGCGAACGCCATCCTCGAGATGCAGCTGCGCCGACTGGCCGCCCTGGAGCGCCAGAAGATCGTCCAGGAGCACGACGAACTCCAGGCGAAGATCACCGAGTACAACGAGATCCTGTCCTCCGAGGTCCGCCAGCGCGGCATCGTGAGCGAGGAACTCGCCGCGATCGTCGAGAAGTACGGCGACGACCGCAAGACGATGCTGGTGCCCTTCGACGGCGACATGTCCATCGAGGACCTCATCGCCGAGGAGGACATCGTCGTCACCGTCACCCGCGGCGGCTACGTCAAGCGCACCAAGACGGACGACTACCGCGCGCAGAAGCGCGGCGGCAAGGGCGTGCGCGGCACGAAGCTGAAGGAAGACGACATCGTCGACCACTTCTTCGTCTCCACCACGCACCACTGGCTGCTGTTCTTCACCAACAAGGGCCGCGTCTACCGCGCGAAGGCCTACGAGCTGCCGGACGCCGGCCGGGACGCGCGCGGGCAGCACGTAGCCAACCTGCTGGCCTTCCAGCCGGACGAGTCGATCGCCGAGATCCTCGCGATCCGCGACTACGAGGCGGCGCCGTACCTGGTCCTGGCCACCAAGGGCGGTCTGGTCAAGAAGACGTCTTTGAAGGATTACGATTCGCCGCGCTCCGGTGGTGTCATCGCGATCAACCTGCGGGAGACGGCGGACGGTTCTGATGACGAACTGATCGGAGCCGAGCTGGTTTCGGCCGATGACGATCTGCTTCTGATCAGCAAGAAGGCTCAGTCGATCAGGTTCACCGCCACCGACGAGAGCCTGCGCCCCATGGGCAGGGCCACCTCGGGTGTCAAGGGCATGAGTTTCCGCGAGGGCGACGAACTCCTGTCGATGAATGTTGTTCGACCCGGTACGTTCGTGTTCACTGCCACAGACGGCGGGTACGCGAAGCGGACCGCCGTCGACGAGTACCGCGTCCAGGGTCGCGGCGGCCTCGGCATCAAGGCCGCCAAGATCGTGGAGGACCGCGGGTCGCTCGTCGGCGCGCTGGTGGTCGAGGAGGCCGACGAGATCCTCGCCATCACGCTGTCGGGCGGTGTGATTCGTACGCGAGTCAGCGAGGTCAGGGAGACGGGCCGTGACACCATGGGCGTCCAACTGATCAACCTGGGCAAGCGCGATGCCGTGGTCGGTATCGCACGTAACGCCGAGGCGGGACGCGAGGCGGAGGAGGTCGACGGCGTCGATGCCGTGGACGAGACCGCCGAGGGTGCCGCGACGACCGGCACGGACGAGGGTGAGGCGCCCTCGGCCGAGTAGCACGAGGAGTGAGTCATCGTGAGCGGAGCCACGGGCGCCGGATCGGCCGGTACCTCCAGTACGGAGACGGACGGCGGTGGCCGTGGCTCCGCCGCGCGTGCGGCGGAGCCGCACACGACCCAACTGCGCAAGATCGACGCCGGCGCGGGAGAGACGCCCTCGCACGACACTCATGGATCCCAGGGGGGAACTGTGACGGACACCCGAGGCCCGCAGACCCAGCAGCAGGCTGGCGCGGGCCCGGCCGCGCCGGGCGCTCAGCCCCATCCCGCGCCGCCGCAGCCGGTCTCACCGCTCCCCGGGGAGCGCCAGCAGCAACAGCCCGCCGGGCCCTACCACCCGCCGCAGGCCTACCAGAACCAGGCCCAGGCGCCGACCGGTGGCGTACGGCGGCCCCGCACGGGCGCGCGCACCACGCCCCGCATCCGCAAGGCACGGCTGCGCGTGGCCAAGGCCGATCCCTGGTCGGTCATGAAGGTGAGCTTCCTGCTCTCCATCGCGCTGGGCATCTGCACGATCGTCGCGTCCGCCGTGCTGTGGATGGTGATGGACGCGATGGGCGTCTTCTCGACGGTCGGCGGCACGATCTCCGAGGCCACCGGCTCCAACGAGTCGAACGGCTTCGACCTGCAGTCCTTCCTCTCGCTCCCGCACGTCCTGATGTTCGCGTCGATCATCGCGGTCATCGACGTCGTCCTCGCCACGGCTCTCGCGACCCTCGGCGCCTTCATCTACAACCTGTCCGCGGGCTTCGTCGGCGGTGTCGAGCTCACGCTCGCCGAGGACGAGTGAGCCGCCACGACTATCGATTTTGGGACTGCCCTTGTCGTGCGCTAATCTTCAGGGGTCAGCGCGCGGGACACACACCGCAGAGCGCGGCGGGGCTATAGCTCAGTTGGTTAGAGCGCATCCCTGATAAGGATGAGGCCACAGGTTCAAATCCTGTTAGCCCCACATACACGAAGACCCTCAGCCAGTCATGGTTGGGGGTCTTTGACATCCAGGGGGGATGGTGGGGGTTTTGGCGATGTTGCGGCGCGGCAGACAGGCGTTCCACGCGTTCGGATTCGGCCTGGCCGCCGTCGCGATGACGGCCGGCTGCTCATCGAACGGCGACGGCTCGGCAGACAGGCCCAACGGGATCGAGGGGCAGTCGGTGGACCGTATCCTCGCCCGCGTGGACAAGGCGCTGGACGCGGCGTCGGTGCATACGGTGCAGGTGGCGGACGGCCACCGGGTCAGCGACGTCCGTGCGCAGCATGGCGGCGACGACTGCAAGGGTCTGCTCACCGGTGACCAGGGTTTCGCCTGGCGCTTCACCACCCTCGGCGGACGGACCTGGATCACCCCTCAGCAGCGCAGTCCGAAGTTGACCGACCGCACAGGCGCCCCTGTGGAACCGGGGTGGTATCTGCCGGTCGAGGCCGACTCGCCGGGATTCGCCGGAACGTTGGCGCAGCACACCGGCGCAGCCTGCCATCTGCGCTTCTCCGTCCTGAAGCAGCAGCACTTCAAGGTCACAAAGGGAGCCGAGACCCGAGTGAAGGGGCGGCCGGTGCTGGCGGTGAAGGCCGAGCAGGGTGGTCTGGAGAGCACCATCTATGTCGCCACCACCCGTGAGCCGGTGCCGCTGCGGAGCGTAGGCCATGACGGGAAGCACTCCTTCGTCACGACGTGGGAGGAGTACGGCGCCGGTCCGGGGATCGCCGAGCCTGCGAAGTCGAAGATCCTGCCGCCTTTGTCCTGAGCCCGACTGTCGATCCGCGTCGATCAGCGTCGATCACGTACGAAGACCCCCGACCGGATCCGGTCGGGGGTCTTCGTGTGGCGGGTCTGGTACGCAATACGCAAGTTCGCCGTTGGGTCGGGGTGCGGGCGGGGCCCTCAGAGCTGGAGGGGAGTGGCCTGCTTGGGGACGGAGACGAAGGCGTCCGTCGGTACGTCCGGTTCCACGATCGTGGGTGCGCACTCGTCCGTGTCCGCCGAGGGCCGCAGCCGGCAGCTGGGGGACTTCCCGTGGGCCTCGGCGCTGATGCGCTGTTTCATCGTGGGGGGCAGGGCCGCGGCGAAGGTCCAGGACCACTGTGGCAGCGTCGGCGTCGTCACGGGGGTCGTGCTGTTGCCGGCCGGCTCGGGCTGCGGTACGGCCGCGGCGGCGGTCGTCGTGATGAGTCCGAGCGCCGTGCACAGCGCGAGGAAGGCGGTGACGATGGTGGTCCACAGCTTCGTGACCTGGTTGCGGGCCATGGCCCCTCACTTTCGGGTCGGGCGATTTGCGTACTTTCCTCATGATGTGTATAGGGGTCGCGAAGTGTTGGACCTGGCGCCGTGGCGCGTAGAAGTTCGGATGAACACCACTCGGATGGGCGCAAACAGCAAGAAAAGATAAGAAGCAGGTTGAAAATAACCGTCCGTGAGGATGTGATCACCGTCAGATCCGAGCGGTGTCCTCCGCTTCTACTGGGGTACGCCGGAGGGGAGTTGGGCGCCCATGCAGGTCACTGATCGGTATCGGTCGGTGTGTATAGTCGGGCGCCAGAGGTCCCCTACGTCAAGAAAGACGAGGTCGCGCGGTGAAGAAGCTTCTCCTGGTCGCACTGGCCGCCATCGGCGGACTCCTCGTGTACCGCCAGATCCAGGCGGATCGCGCCGAGCAGGATCTGTGGACGGAGGCGACTGACTCCGTGCCCACGGGTTCGTGAGTATCGACAACGGAATCTGAGCAGACCCCGGCCGTCCTAGCGGTCGGGGTTTTGTGTTGCCCGGATGAGGGGCTCCCGCGCGGGGCAGGATGGGCCACGGTTCGACGGTCCGGAAGAGCGTGCGGACGGAGAGTCCGGGCGACGGGAGGGGTGGCGCGTGATGGGGCGGCGTACGGCGTGGTGGCGTGCGGGGGCATGGCGCGGTCGTTCCTCTGCCGCACGCGCGCGCGTGGCGGCCGCGACAGCGGTGCTGTGCGCGGTGACCCTGCCGGCCTCCTGGTCTGCCGACGCCACCGCGGCCGCCGGAGCCCCGCACGCCGATGACTCCTCGGGCGGCACCGCCTACGCCTTCGCGGAGGGCGCACAGAAGGTCGACGGGGCAAAGGGCACCACGGACGCCCCCGGCCTGAAGATCGGTGGCACGTACCGGAGTTCCCTCGCCAAGGGCGACAAGCTCTACTACAGCCTCGACCTCGACTCCGAGTCCAACACGTACGTCTCCGTCACGGCCGTCCCGCGCGCGGGAGCCACGCTCTCCGTCCAGGACGGCATCAGGGTGTCGCTGCAGAACGGCGACAGCAACTCCTGCTCCTACGAGAGCGCGAGCTTCGGCGCCGCCAACAGCCCGCACCCCGTCACGGCCTGGGGCGCGCGGACCACCTCCCCGGCCAACCCGGTGTGCAAGGACGCCGGCACGTACTACGTCGTCGTCGAGCGCGTCGGTACGGCGAAGTCCTCGCCCGGCGCCTGGGAGCTGGAGCTCGCCGCCGTGTCCGAACCGCCGCTGAAGAAGGCCGGTTCGACCAGCCCGCCCACGTCATGGAACTCCGCCTCGCCCACCCCTGTCTCCGGGCAGGACAGGCGCCGTGCGGGCGGCGCGGGCTTCTCTCGGGCCACCGCCGTGGGACAGGGCGTCTGGCGCACCGACATCTCGCCCGGCCAGACGCTCTTCTACAAGGTCCCCGTCGACTGGGGGCGGCAGCCGTCCGCCACCGCCGAACTGGGCAGCGCGAGCGGCGGCGGGCACGGCTATGCGGTGGGCGCGCTGGACCTGGCGCTCTACAATCCCGTGCGCGTCGGCGTCGAGGACGCGAGCGTCGGCTACGACGGCCTGCAGAAGTCGGTCTCGCTCGCCCCGGTGCCGCCCGTCCAGTACGCCAATCGCTACGCCGTCACCGACCAGGTGAACGCGATGCGCTTCGCCGGCTCCTACTACCTCGTGGTGCACCTCGCCGAAGGGGTGGCCGACACGTTCGGCAACGGCCCTTTCGGGCTGAAGCTCCGGGTACGGCTCGACGGTGCGGCACAGGCGGGCCCCGGCTACTTGGGACAGTCGGTGCCGCACAACCTCTTCGAGGTCACGGCGGACGACCGTGAAGCGGCGGCGGAGGGCGGGGCCGGCAGCGGTGACGCCACGATGACGGCGGTGGCCGTGGGCGGCATCGGCGCGGGCACGGTGGTGCTCGCCGTGCTCGGCGTGTGGACGGTCACGGCCCGGCGGAGGGCAGGGGGACGGCCCGTGGCTCGTGGAGCGGCGCGTTGAGCGGTTCGTTCAGATCTGCGTCAGTGCCCAGAACCCCACGGCGTAGCAGGCGAGCGCCAGCAGCAGGAGCGGGATCGCGACCTTGGCGGGCGGGCCGGGACGGCGTGCGGGGCGGGCCCGGTGATTGCGGCGCGTGGTCTCCTGCGACATTTCCTGCGCGGAGAGTGGAACCTGCGGGACCTGGGCGGTGTACGAAGCAGTAGAGGCATCGGCGCGCTGGTGGGGCGCCGGGTTCAGGGCCTCGGCGGAGTACTGCGGTGCGTGCGAGCGGGGGGAGGGCAACACATGCGTGGGGTCGTGGGGGGAGACGTAGCCCTGCTGCTGATGGTCCTGCTGATGGTCCTGGTGGGGTTGTGCATGGGGCTGAGCGTGGGGCTGTGCCGGTGCGTGGGGCGGAGTCGGCTTCTGCGGAGCGGGAGTTCGGACGGAGGAGACGGTCGCCTGCGGGGGCGGCAGGTGGAAGCTTCCGGTGTCCGACATGGAGGGCTGTGGCGTGGGCGTGGACGGCTCCGGAGCGGTGCCCGTGCTCATACGGGGATCGCGCGGTGGCGTGCTGCCCGTGGCCGCCGCCGAGCGGGCGCCGGTGTCCGACGCGCGCGGCTCGGACGGCTCCTCGGTCTCAACGGGCCACGAGGAAGCCGCACTTGTACCGGTCCCGGAGGTGTCCCCCTGCCGTCCGACGGCCACTCCCGGTGCGGATTTGAGGGGCCCGGCGGGGCCGAACCCCGGGGGCAGCGGCCCGAGTTGGTCGAAGACCTCGATCAACTCGTCGTCCGGGCCGGGCTCAGGGAGCAGTTCCACGGCGGCTGCAAGGGCTTTGCGCGCCCCCGTGGCCGTGCGGAACCGCGTATGCGGGTCGGGCTGCAGAAGCGTGGCCACGACGTCCCACAGCGGCTCCGGGATGCTCTTGGGCGCGCTCGGCGTCCCGTGCGCCGCGAAGTACTGCACCAGGGCCTTGGCGTCCGGCTTGGCCCCCTCCAGCAGATACAGCGCGACCAGCCCGACGGCGAAGAGGTCCGCCGGGAAGTCGGGTTCGGAGCCCATCAGCTGCTCGGGCGCGAGATAACCCGGCGTGCCCACCACGAGGTTGGTCTCGGTGAGCCGGGGCTCACCGAGCCGCATGGCGATGCCGAAGTCGGACAGCCGCAGCCGTGGCCGCCCTGTGCCGGTGGCCTCCAGCAGCACATTGGCGGGCTTGATGTCGCGGTGCACGACGCCCTCCCCGTGCACCGCTGCCAGTCCCGACAGGAGCTGGTCGAGAAGGGTGCAGACATACGCCGGGGGCAGGGGACCGTAGTCGCCGATCAGATGCACCAGCGAGCCGCCGGCGACGAGGTCCATGGTGAACAGGACCTTGTCGTCGTCGGCGGCCCAGCTGGCGGGCGCGAGCACATGGGGGTGATCGATCCGCAGCGCCTGCTCGCGGACGAAGCGCAGCAGGGAGTGCGCATCGCTCTGCTGCAGGACCTTGGCGGCCACATAGCGGCGGCGACGGTGGTCCCAGGCGCGCCAGACGGCGCCGACGCCTCCGCGTCCGATCGGGTCGACCAGTTCGTACCGGCCGGCGAAGACCTCACCCATGGCTGCGCGTCGCTCCTCCCCCTGCGGCTACCCCCTTGCCTGCCCCTCGACGAGCGGTACGACTCCCCCTGGGCCCCCTCGCGTCGTACGTCGACGAGTGTGATGAGTGATACGGGCCTCGGCGCCTCTCCTCTGCCGTGGGCCCGGCTGCCGAACCCCCTTCGGCGACCGGGCCCCCGGGTTCAGTTCTGGTGCGCCTGGTAGTGCGTGACCGCGTCGGAGGTGCGGCCGGCGCCGTACACCCGGAGGAACTCTGCCAGTTCCGGGTGGCTCGGGGCGAGAGTGTCCGCGGCGTCGATGATGTCTCCCGCGGCGGCGACCGACCGCAGCAGTGACTGGATCTCACGGACCACCCGCTTGACCGTGGGCGCACCCGAACTGCTGGTCGTGGTCGTGGTGTTGCTGAGCACCGAGCCCCCTTGCGACTTCTTGATCTCTTCCATGCGCTCGGTGGCCTCCGCCGCGCTCACGCTGCCGTCCGCGACCTGCCCCGCCAGGTCCTGCAGCAGCTGCACCCGCTGTACGACCGCTGGATTGCCGATCTTCGCCCGCTGGCCGCTCATCAGCTGCGACAGCATCGGTGCGGACAGGCCCAGTACCCCCGCGAGACGGGCCTGGTTGAGGCCCAGGTCTTCTATGAGCTTACGGAAGAGCGCCCCCAGTGGCTCCCCGTACCAGTTCCGCTGCAGTTCCCGCGCTCTTGCGGTGGCTTCCTGCTGTGCGGCGTCCATTGCGTCTCCCCATCGCTTCCCCAAGTACTGTGGTTCGCTGTAGCGAACCACGCCGAGCATCTTACGAAGCGTGGTCGTACACGGGGAGCCCCAATCTTTTTGCGAGATCCCCGGGGTGACCCGGTAGTCTGGTCTGCGGCGCCCACCGGTCAGCGGTTTTTCCGGGGGATGCTCCCATTCCGGGGCCTTAGCTCAGTTGGTAGAGCGCTGTCTTTGCATGGCAGATGTCAGGGGTTCGACTCCCCTAGGCTCCACACCGGAAAGCCCCTCCGACCTGCGGAAACACAGGACGGAGGGGCTTTTTCGCGTCCAACGGCACCGTACGGCGGCGCCTGCGGGGTCCTGGACGGGGCGTTTCAGGCGGTGCCGGCGCCGACCTCCTTCCGCGCGCCGTCCCGGGTCTCGTCCCGGTCTCCGTCCTGTGCCTCGTCGAGGGCATCGTTCCGTGCCGTCGCGGCTGCCGGGTCGGTGACGCCCTCCGGATGCAGTCGGGCGATGGTGGCGGGATGGGCGACGGACGGCAGGATGTGACGCCACATCACGACGACGCGCCCGCGCAGGTCGGCCCGGCGGTTGATGGCCTCGGAGACCAGCTGGACGCCGGTGAAGGTGCCGACGATGAACTCCGCGGTCTCCCTCGGGACAACCTGGGGCAGCACCTCGCCCTGTTCCTGGCCCTCGGCCAGCAGCCGGGTGGTGAGGTCGAACCAGTCGCCCCACGGGTGTGTGCCGTTGAAGAAGACGCCCTCTATGGACAGCCGCGTGCCCGCCCTGGCGATGGGGTCGTGCCGCAGCCCGTGCGCGAACTGGTGCGTGATGTCGATGATCGACTGCAGGGGGGAGAGCCGGGGCTCCACGTTCACCAGGCCGGTCTGCTCGTCCATGATCGCCTGGGCGAGCGACTCCTTGGAGGGGAAGTGGAAGTACATCGCGCCCTTGGTGACGTTCGCCCGGCGCAGGATCTCCGACGTGGCCGCGCGTTCATAGCCGTACTCGGCGAACACACTCGCCGCGGCCTCCACGATCGTGCGCCGCGTCTGCAGCGCGCGAGCCTGCTTGGCCATTTCTCTCTTTCCCTCCGACGCATACGTTCTGTCGGAAACTCTACCCGACCACCCGGTCTGTTTCCGTGGGGCCGCGAGCGGGATCACGTAGGAGCGGACGCCTCTCCTGTCGGCCTGTCCTCTCTGCAGGTGAGGTGGGCCACATGGTGTGGGCCACAGTTTTCGGAGGGAGAAGAGACCGCTTGGTCTGTTTCGGCTTGGCTTGCGAGGTAAGTGGCTGTCGGCGTTCCATCTGGGGGTGCACCTCACGCGTGGAGACCAACAGACTGCCGTTCTTGTCGTCGGAGGCACGGGCTTCATCGGCTCGGCCGCGCTGCGTGCGTTGACCGACGGCGGTCCATCGCCGGCCGGAGCGGTGAAGGCACTGGTGAGACGGATACCGGACGCGCCCGACGCGTTGCCCGGAGTCGAGTACCTCACGGGCGATCTCACCGACCCGGCGTCCCTGCGCGGGGTGTGCCACGACGTCGGCACCGTGCTCCACTGCGCCTCGTACATCGGCTCCGACGAGGAGCGGAACCGGTCGGTCAACGCCGACGGCACCCGGGCGCTGCTGGCCGAGGCGGAGCGTGCCGGGGTCCGGCGGACCGTCCTGGTCAGTACGACCGCGGTCTACGGCGCCGGACCGCATTGCGATCTCACCGAGAACGAACGGGTGCCCGAGCCCACCTCGCCCACCAGCCGCACCCGGCTGCAGGCCGAAGAGGCCGTGCTCGCGGCCGGTGGCACGGTGCTCAGGCCACCGCTCGTGTACGGCACAGGGGACGTCTGGGTGGTCCCCTCCATCGCCGAACTCCTGCACCGCGTCGGGGCGTTGCCGGAGGACGGCCGGGCCCGGCTGTCCCTGGTGGCGGTCGCCGACCTGGCCCGGCTGCTCGCCACCCTCGCCCGGACGCCGGACCTCGTCCCGCCCGGCACCACCCACCACGCCGCCCACCCGCACACACCCACCCTGCGGGAGTTCGTCTCCCTGCTCGGCGAGACCCTCGGCCTGCCGGTGCCCACACAGGGGCTCGCCCTCGACGACTACCTGGCCCGTCTGGGCAAGGCACCCGGAAAGGTCAGCGCACATCAGGCCGGGCTGCTGGCCGAGGACCGCTGGTACCGCTCGACCCTCTGGTCCCGCATCGACTGCCCACCGGGACCGGGCCATCACGCCCGGCTGAGCGAGGCCGCCGCCTGGTACCGACAGCTCCTCGCGCCGACCCGGACACCCTCCGCCGACGGACCCGCGTGATCCGGTACGGCAGTCCCGCTCACGCCCGCGGCGGTGTTTCACGTGAAACAGAGCAGTGGGGCGGGCGACCCTCAAGTCTCCCGCCCCACCGGGCAGTTAGGCGCGCAAGGTGTCACCGGCCGTCGTCACGCTGCGCGGCCTCCTCCTCGGCCTGCTTGGCCTGGACCTCAGGGTCCAGCACCGACTGACCGCTGCCGTCCACCGACGACAGCCGGCCCGACTCCGGGACCTCGGTCGCCTCGGGCGGCTCCACCAGCCAGTCCGGGTTGGCCTGCTTGTCCCACCACTTCCAGGCGGCGAAGGCACCGCCAGCGAGAGCGCCGACCACCAGCAGCATCTTCATGGCACGGCCGGCCCTGGCCCTGCGCTCGTGCTTGCGGACCAGCTTCTGGATCTCCTTGGGCGAGACCTGCCCGCGCAGCGCGGCCAGCGCCGCGACACCGCGCGCGGTGGCCTCGTCCCTGACGGGACCGGCGGCGGCCATGGCCTGCTCCAGCCGGGGGCGGGAGTAGTCGGCGGCCTGTCGGGCGGCCAGCGCGGTACGGGCGGCGGCCTCGTGGGCGGCCTGGTCGACCTTCGGCGGCACATGCGTCCGGGCCTGCTCCAGGCGCGGCGCGACATGGGCGCCGTACTGGACGCGGGCCTGATCGGCGGCCTGCGACACCTTCGGCGCGAGCCGTACGCGTGCCTCGTGTGCGTAGTGCGCGGCCCTGTCCTTGGCCGTGTCGGCGTAGGGCGCCACCACTTCCGCGGCGTGCAGCACGCTGTCCTTCGCCGAACCGGTCGCGGCGCGCACGCTGTCGATGCGGGTCACGGGTTCCTCCTCCTCGGTGGCGTACGGTATTTCGACTTTCCACCCTTTTACGGATCATGCCTTCCAACTGACCCCGGGGCATGTGAGGGCGGGCATCCGGGTCATGCACAGCGACTCCGGACCATCTCCGATCAACAGCTCATCCAGAGCTGACCGAGAGCCGAGCGAGTCCTATAGAGGATGAATACGGGGCAACAGGCGCTTGTCGTCGACAATGCCACGGATCGACGGCGAGCGCCCCCGACCCGGACGGACTCGACTGTTTTTCTGCAGGCGGTTTCCCAGGATTCGCGTTCCCAGACAGGCCGGAAGAGGACGCGTCATGCGGGCCGTGGGAGGATCGGGGGGTCACGGCAGGACAACGGAAGGCAGATCGTGGCCGAGCAGCTGTACGCCACCTTGAAGACCAACAACGGCGACATCGAAGTCCGGCTGCTGCCGAACCACGCGCCCAAAACGGTCCGCAACTTCGTCGAACTCGCCAAGGGCGAGCGGGAGTGGATCAACCCCACCACAGGTGAGAAGTCCACGGACAGGCTCTACGACGGCACGGTCTTCCACCGGGTGATCAGCGGGTTCATGATCCAGGGCGGCGACCCGCTGGGCAACGGCACCGGCGGCCCCGGGTACCAGTTCGAGGACGAGTTCCACCCCGACCTGTCCTTCAACCGGCCCTACCTGCTCGCCATGGCCAACGCGGGCCCGGGCACCAACGGCTCGCAGTTCTTCATCACCCTCGCCCCCACGACATGGCTGAACCGCAAGCACACGATCTTCGGTGAGGTCACCGACACCGCCAGCCAGAAGGTCGTCGACGCGATCGCCGCCACCCGGACCAACCCGCGCACCGACCGCCCGCTCAACGACGTCGTCATCGAGTCCGTCGTCGTCGAGACCCGCGAGAGCTGAACTCCACGCAGGGCAGGAACCAAACGCCCCGCTCATCCGTAAAGATGGGCGGGGCGGTGCATTTTGTGCACGGCGCACATACGACGACCTAGGGGTACTCATGGACCAGGCTCCCGGCAGCCCACAGGGCCCGGAGGACAAGGAGCCCCAGCCCGCCCGAAGCCTGCCCGGCTGCTACCGCCACCCCGACCGTAAGACCGGCGTCCTCTGCACCCGCTGCGATCGCCCGATCTGCCCCGAGTGCATGGTCAACGCTTCCGTCGGCTTCCACTGCCCCGAGTGCGTCCGCAGCCAGTCCGGAACCGGCCGCGCGCCGGCCGACTCCCGTCCCCGCACGCTCGCCGGCGGCACCGTCACCGCAGATCCGCGTCTGATGACCAAGGTGCTGATCGGCATCAACCTGGCCGCGTTCCTGGTCCAGCTGTCGGTCGGGGACCGCTTCACCAACCGCTTCGAACTGCTCGGCCAGGCCTACGTCCCCCTCCTCGGCGGCGTCGAGGGCATCGCGCAGGGCGACTACTACCGGCTGCTGACCGCGATGTTCCTGCACGGCAGCTATATCCACATCCTGTTCAACATGCTGAGCCTGTGGTGGATCGGCGGTCCCCTGGAAGCGGCCCTCGGCCGCGCCCGCTATCTGGCCCTCTACTTCGTCTCCGGACTGGCCGGCAGCGCCCTCACGTATCTGATCGCCGCTCCCAACCAGCCCTCCCTCGGCGCCTCCGGCGCGATCTTCGGTCTCTTCGGCGCGACCGCGATCCTGATGCGCCGGCTCAGGTACGACATGCGACCGGTCATCGCGCTGCTGGTGATCAACCTGATCTTCACCTTCGGCTGGAGCAACATCGCCTGGCAGGCCCACATCGGCGGTCTCGTCGCCGGCGTGATCACCGGGTACGCGATGGTGCACGCCCCACGAGAGCACCGGGCCCTGGTGCAGTACGGCACCTGTGCGGTCGTCCTGGTGGCCGTCGTGGTCATGACCCTGCTCAGGACGGCTCAGCTCACCTGACGTGCGCGGTTGTCCACAGCGGGTGGCGGATCTTGTGCATAGGGTGCGGGAACAGCTGTGCCCCCTGTCCCCGACCGGTGTTTGTGCAGGTCAGGCAGGGGGCGAACAGACTTGCGAAGACCATTGGGATGGTCGTACCGGCGTCAACGCCCGGTGAGTTATCCACAGATCGTCGTTCTTTATCCCCAGGGACTCTGTGGATGTTTCTGCGGGCTGTGGATAACTCAGCGGATAGCCCTGGGCAGAGCTATGTTCACCGAGTCGTGGCCGGTACTTCGGGTGCTACTTCCACTGCGTGGAGACGCCGAATCCGGCGGCGATGAAGCCGAAGCCCACCACGATGTTCCAGTTGCCCAGTGCGTCGATGGGCAGCGAACCGTCGCTGACGTAGAAGACGACGATCCAGGCGAGCCCGATGAGAAACATGGCCAGCATCACAGGCGCGACCCAGGAGCGGCTGGTCAGCTTGATGCTGGCCGCCTGCTTCGCCGGCGGCGGCGTGTAATCGGCCTTCTTGCGGATACGTGACTTCGGCACGAGGGTCTCTCCTGTCGATGCCCTGCGTGGCCGCGCAGGGAACTGTGGCTGGCTCCGGGGCAGCGTACAAGGGGACTCTTTGGCTCCCCCGGGCGTCCGTTAGCGTAGTGCTTCCGCGGCGCCGAAGGAGATAAGGGTACGTTGAGCAATTCTGCCGACTCCCCCCAGGCCGGATCCAGCCCTGACCGCAAGCGGGGTTTCCGGCCCGTGCGCGTGCTCACGGTGGCCGTCTTCGCCCTCGCGGGGCTCATTTTCTTCACCAGTTTCAATACGGCCAAGGGCACCAATATCCGCACGGACACGTCCTTGCTGAAGCTTTCCGACCTCATCCAGGAGCGCAGCCGCAAGAACGGCGAACTGGACGAGTCCAACGGCTCCCTGCGGCACGACGTCGAGTCCTTCGCCGAGCGCGACGACGGCAGCAGCAAGGCGGAGGACGAGAAGCTCGCGGGTCTGGAGAAGAGCGCGGGCACGCAGAAGGTGAAGGGCGAGGCGATCACCGTCACGCTCAATGACGCCCCGCCGGACGCCACCGCCAAGCTGCCCGGCTATCCCGAGCCGCAGCCCGACTACCTGGTCATCCACCAGCAGGACCTGCAGGCCGTGGTGAACGCCCTGTGGCAGGGCGGGGCGAAGGGGATCAAGGTCATGGACCAGCGGCTGATCTCCACCAGTGCCGTGCGCTGTGTGGGCAACACCCTGATCCTCCAGGGCCGCGTCTACTCACCGCCGTACAAGATCACGGCGGTCGGTGACCCCGACAAGCTGACCAAGGCGCTCTCGGCGTCCCCGGCGATCCAGAACTACATGGTGTACGTGAATGTCTACGGCCTGGGCTGGAAAGTCACCGAGGACGGGACGGTGACTCTGCCCGGCTACTCGGGCACAGTGGATCTGCATTACGCCCAGCCCGTGGAGTGAGCCGATCCGTTTCGGGAGCTGCCGGTGCGTGTCGTGGTCAGGACCGTCAGCGAACTCTGCATCACCGTCGGCACGCTGATCGTCCTCTTCGTCGTCTATGTGCTGTTCTGGACCGGTGTGCGTGCGGACGGCGCGATGGATCACCAGATCGACGTCCTCCAGGACCAGTGGGCCGAGCGACCGGCGCGGCCGGCGGCGAGCGCGGGAGCGTCCGCGAGCCCCGCCGCACCGGCGCCGTACGCGGCGGGCAAGCCCTTCGCGATCATGTACATCCCGCGGCTTGGTTTCACGTGGAACAAGCCCGTGCTGGAGAACACCGAGGTGAGCACCCTGAAGAAGGGGCTCGGGCACTACGCGGACACTGCCCGGCTCGGTCAGGAGGGCAACTTCGCGGTCGCGGGACACCGCCGTACCTACGGCGATCCGTTCGTGAACTTCCCCAAGCTGAGGCCAGGCGACGCGGTGGTGCTGACCGACGGGACGACCTGGTTCACGTATCGGATCGACAAAGGGCCCTACAAAACCGTGCCCACGGACATTGAGGTGATCGACCCTGTGCCACGTAAGTCGGGGTATACGCGGGAGGGCCGCTATCTCACGCTGACCACGTGTGATCCGGAGTGGGGCCACAGTCATCGGCTGATCGTGTGGGCGCACCTGGATTCCACACAGCCTGTGGAGGCAGGGAAACCAGCGGCGCTGCGCCGTTAGTCTGGTGCGGGTACGGCGAGAATCAGGTGCCGTGACGGAACGGAAGGGACGGCATGTACGGCTGGATCTGGCGGCATCTGCCGGGCAATGCGTGGGTGAAGGCGCTGATCTCACTCGCGCTGGTGCTGCTGGTGGTCTACGTCCTCTTCCAGTACGTCTTCCCGTGGGCCGAACCGCTGCTGCCCTTCAACGATGTGACGGTGGACAACCAGTGAGTGCACGGATTCTCGTCGTCGACAACTACGACAGCTTCGTCTTCAACCTCGTCCAGTACCTCTACCAGCTGGGCGCCGAGTGCGAGGTACTGCGCAACGACGAGGTGTCCACGGCGCACGCCCAGGACGGCTTCGACGGCGTGCTGCTGTCGCCGGGACCGGGCAAGCCCGAGGAGGCCGGCGTGTGCATCGAGATGGTGCGGCACTGCGCGGCGACCGGTGTGCCGGTCTTCGGTGTGTGCCTGGGCATGCAGTCGATGCAGGTGGCGTACGGCGGTGTGGTGGACCGTGCGCCCGAGCTGCTGCACGGCAAGACCTCGCTGGTCGAGCACGGGGGCAAGGGCGTCTTCGCCGGTCTGCCCTCGCCCTTCACCGCGACCCGCTACCACTCCCTGGCCGCCGAGCCGCAGACGGTTCCCGCCGAGCTGGAGGTCACCGCGCGCACGCACGACGGGATCGTCATGGGCCTCAGACACCGTGAACTTCCGGTCGAGGGCGTGCAGTTCCACCCCGAGTCGGTGCTGACCGAGCACGGCCATCTGATGCTGGCGAACTGGCTGGTGGAGTGCGGCGACCAGGGTGCGGTGGCGAGGTCGTCGGGGCTCGCCCCCGTGGTGGGCAGGGCCACGGCGTGACCGCGCTGCGCCCCGAGCGCGAGTCCGGCGCCTCGTACGGGCAGGAGCCGTACGGGGCGTCCGGCGCGTTCGAGGACTGGTCGGTCGGCCGGCAGGCGTATCAGCCGCCGGCCGAGGAGGCGTCGTATCAGCCGGGCGCCGACCAGACGGCGTACCAGCGGGCGACCGACCAGACGGCGTACCAGCGGCCCGTCGACGAGACGGCGTATCAGCAGCCCCTCGACGACGAGACCGTGGCGCTGCGGATTCCCGAGCCGCCGGGCGGTTCCATATCGTCCTCTGCCGCCTCGGCGACCACATCCGCCACAGGAACCACCACGGGCGGCCGGGCGGCCCGCAGAAAGGCCGCCAAGCGCCGTCATGGACGTCATGGCGGGTCCGCCGCTGCCACGGCGGAGTCGACGACCGAGGCGAGTGGACAGGCGCCGCTCTCCCGGGTCGAGGCGCGACGGCAGGCCCGGGCCCGCAAGCCCAGTCCGGGTGTCCTCGCGAGCCGCGCGATCGGTGAACTGTTCATCACCACCGGCGTGTTGATGCTGCTGTTCGTCAGCTACCAGCTGTGGTGGACGAACGTCCGGGCCCATGCGGCGGCGGACAAGGAGGCCAGCAGCCTGCAGAACGACTGGGCGAGCGGCAAGCGTGCGCCGGGCAATTTCGCGCCGGGGCAGGGCTTCGCGATCCTCCACATCCCCAGGCTGGACGTGGTCGTGCCGATCGCCGAGGGCGTCAGCAACAAGAAGGTGCTCGACAAGGGCATGGTCGGCCACTACAGCGAGGGCAAGCTGAAGACGGCGATGCCGTCCGCCAAGACCGGCAACTTCGCGCTCGCGGGCCACCGCAACACACACGGCGAGCCGTTCCGGTACATCAACCGGCTGGAGAAGGGCGACGACATCGTCGTCGAGACGCAGGACGAGTACTACGTCTACAAGATGACGTCGACGCTGCCGGTGACGTCGCCGAGCAACACGAGTGTGATCGGGCCCGTGCCGCCGCAGTCGGGGTTCACCGGGCCGGGGCGTTACATCACGCTGACGACCTGTACTCCCGAGTTCACCAGTAAGTACCGGCTGATCGTCTGGGGCAAGATGGTCGAGGAACGGCCGCGCAGCAAGGGCAAGCCGGATGCGCTCGTCGAGTAGGGGCGGATGAACGTGGCAGCGACCACCGACGGCACTCAAGAGGGAACCGACGCGCCGGCGGCGCCATTGGCACGCCGTCGGCGGCCCGGCCCCGTCGCGATGGCGGTGAGCTTCTTCGGTGAACTCCTCATCACGGCGGGCCTGATCCTGGGCCTGTTCGTCGTCTACTCCCTGTGGTGGACGAACGTCGTCGCCGACCGCAAGGCGGACAAGGAGGCCGACCGGGTCCGTGACGGGTGGAGCCACCAGGCCACCGGCCCGGGCGCGCTCAACACCAAGAACGGCATCGGCTTCCTGCATGTCCCCGCCATGAAGAACGGCGAGATCCTGGTCGAGAAGGGAACCTCGACGAGCGTCCTCAACAACGGCGTCGCCGGCTACTACACGGACCCCGTGAAGGCCGCCCTCCCGATGACCGGCAAGAAGGGCAACTTCACCCTCGCCGCCCACCGCGACGGCCACGGCGCGAAGTTCCACAACATCGACAAGCTCCGCAAGGGCGATCCGATCGTCTTCGAGACGAAGGACAAGTGGTACGTCTACAAGGTCTACGACATCCTCGACGAGACCTCGAAGTACAACGTCAAGGTCCTCTCGCAGATCCCGAAGGAGTCGGGCAAGACCAAGGCCGGCCACTACATCACCCTGACGACCTGCACCCCGGTCTACACAAGCCGCTACCGCTACGTCGTCTGGGGCGAACTGGTCCGCGTCGACAAGGTCGACAGCAACCGAACCCCACCGAAGGAACTGCGCTGACCCAATGAGCCGGGCCCGAAGCCGCAACCATCCCTTGCGACTTCGGGCCCTTTTTGCGTCACGCCGTACCTACTCCAGGATCTGCGGTCTACGGCGGTGATCCCGGTCTCGGCGGCGAGGCGCAACGCGTCCGAGGTGAAGGGGCACGTTCGCGGAGGAGCCTGGCGACGTTGAGCACCGCGCGCCGGGAGTAGATGGTGAGGCTCCGGCCGGCCTGGGGATAACTCCCCAGCGAGCGTGACATGTTGTCACTCTCGAACTTCCTGATGCGCGTCCGTGCGCTCCAGCACGCTGCCGCGCAGGCTCTTCGACTCCAGCAGCGAGTCATCAGATGTGAAGAAACGATCGATGGAGGAGCAGACGTACGGGTAGAGAGCGCGACCAAGAACAGTGCGACGCCAAGCGCCCTGGTTGCTCCCATGGCGAGAGCCCCGGTCCCCTGTGAACAGGGAGCCGGGGCTCTCGGTGTAGGTGCCTCAGGAACTAGCCGCCGGTGCCGCCGAAGAAGTTGGTGCCGCCGTTGTTCCCGCCGTTGTTGCCGCCGCCCCCGGCGGTGACCAGGTTCACCGGGGTGCCCTGGTCGACCGTGCTGCCGGGGGCCGGGTCAGAGGTGATGACGATGGCGTTGTCATCCTGGGAACCCTGGATGTTACCCACCTGCAGATTCGCCTGCTTGAGCGCGTTCTTGACATCCTTGAGCCTCTGGCCCTGGAGGTTCGAGGGAACCTGCGTCTGCTGGTTCTGCTGGGCCTTGCCGATCTGGATGTTCACCGAGGAGTTCTTCTTGACCTGGGTGCCCGCCTGCGGGTCGGTGCTGACGACCTTGCCGACGAGGTTCGGGTCCTGGGTCTCGACGTCGGTGCAGCTGCCGGTCAGGTTGTTGGCCGTCATCTGCGCCCTGGCCTCGTCACAGGTCTTGCCGGAGACGTCGGGGACGACCGACTTCTCGGCGGCCTTGGCGATGGTGAGGGTGATCGTGGAGCCCTTCTGGACTTCATCGCCGAGCCCGGGCTTCTGCTCCAGAACCGTGTTCGGCTCCTCGGAGGACTCCTGCGTCTTCGTCTCGACGTTGAACTTGTACTTGTCGGCCTCGAGGATCTCCTTGGCCTCGTCGAGCTTCTTGCCGAGGACACTCGGCACCGCCACCTTAGGCGCCCCGGTGGACACCACGAAGTTGACCGCGGTGCCCTTCTTCACCTTGGAGTCCCTGCCCGGATCCTGCGAGCAGACGTTGCCCTTGGTCTGGTCCTCGCAGGGCTGCTTCTTGACCGTGCCGACCTTGAGGCTGCTGTTGTTCAGCAGCTGCCTGGCGTCCGCCTCGGACTGGCTGACGAGGTTGGGCACGGCCACGGTGTCGTTGCCGACGCCTCCGTTCCCGCCGAACGCCCACTTGCCGATGAGGATCGCGCCCACCAGCACCAGGATGCCCGCGACGACCAGGAGGATCGTCGAGGTGTTGGACTTCTTCTGGCGGCGGCGGTCCGGGCGCTCGTCGTAGCCGTAGCCGCCGTCGTCCGGGTTCATCGGGGGCAGCATCGACGTGGCGCCGCCGTCCGCGGAGCGCAGGGCCGTCGTCGGCTGGTCGTCGGGGTAGCCGCCGTAGCCCACCGAGCCCATGGCCGCGGTGGCCGCGACCGGCTGGCCGTCGAGACAGGCCTCGATGTCGGCGCGCATCTCGTCGGCCGACTGATAGCGGTAGTTGGGGTCCTTGACCAGAGCCTTCAGGACGATCGCGTCCATCTCGGGCGTGATCTCGGGGTCGAAGACCGACGGGGGCTGTGCTTCTTCACGTACGTGTTGATATGCCACCGCTACCGGGGAGTCCCCGACGAACGGGGGCCGCACGGTGAGCAGTTCGTAGAGCAGGCAGCCCGTGGAGTACAGGTCGGAGCGGGCGTCGACCTGCTCGCCCTTGGCCTGCTCGGGCGAGAGGTACTGCGCGGTGCCGATGACGGCCGCGGTCTGCGTCATCGTCATGCCGGAGTCGCCCATGGCGCGGGCGATGCCGAAGTCCATCACCTTGACCTGGCCGTTGCGCGTGAGCATGACGTTGGCCGGCTTGATGTCACGGTGGACGATGCCGCTGCGGTGGGCGTACTCCAGGCCCTGGAGGATGCCGACGGTCATCTCCATGGCCCGCTCGGGCAGGAGCTTGCGGCCGGAGTGCAGGAGCTCGCGGAGCGTGGAGCCGTCCACGTACTCCATCACGATGTACGGGATCGAGACCCCGTCGATGTAGTCCTCGCCCGTGTCGTAGACCGCGACGATCGCGGGATGGTTGAGCGAGGCGGCCGACTGGGCCTCCCGGCGGAACCGGGCCTGGAATGACGGGTCGCGTGCGAGGTCCGCCCGCAGCGTCTTCACCGCCACCTGGCGCCCGAGGCGGGTGTCATGCGCGAGGTATACCTCCGCCATGCCACCACGACCGAGCACCTGGCCCAGTTCGTACCGGCCGCCGAGGCGACGCGGCTCTTCCATAGCTACCTACCAGCCCTCTCCGTCGGTCCCGGCCGTCACTCGTGTGCGGCCGGAGGCTGCCGTCCGGGCCTACCGTACCCGGATCGCTTTGTGTGACCTGGCCAAGCCCGTGACCCGATACAGGACCGGTATCGCAACGTGCACCGATGTGAAGGGGACGTGAGCGGGGTCACTTCTTGGACTTGATGACCGCCTCCATCACGCTCTTGGCGATGGGCGCCGCCAGACCGCCGCCGGAGATGTCGTCACGGTTGGCGTTGTCGTCCTCGATGACCGTCGCGACGGCCACCGGCGAGCTGCCGTCGGGCATCTTGGCGTAGGAGATGAACCAGGCGTACGGGTTCTTGCTGTTGGCCACGCCGTGCTGCGCGGTACCGGTCTTGCCGCCCACGGTGACGCCGGGGATCTGGGCGTTGGTGCCCGTGCCCTCCTTGACGACCGTCTCCATCATCGACTGCAGGATCTGCGCGTTCTTCGACGACAGGGGCTGGCTCATCTCCTGCGGGTCGGTCTGCGCGATGGTGTCGAGGTTCGACGACTGGAGCTTGTCGACCATGTACGGCTTCATCAGCTTGCCGTCGTTGGCGACCGCGGAGGCGACCATGGCCATCTGCAGCGGGGTCGCCGCGGTGTTGTACTGGCCGATCGAGGACAGCGCGGTCTGCGAGGAGTTCATGTCGTCGGAGAACACCGAGGCCGCGGTGCGCGTCGGCGTGAACTGCTCCTCGTCGAAGCCGAACTTCTTCGCCTCGGCGAGCATCTTGTCGTTGCCGAGGTCCGAGCCGATCTTGCCGAACACGGTGTTGCAGGACACCTTCAGGGCGACCCGCAGCGTCGCGTTCTTGCAGGGGATGTTCCCCTCGTTCTTCAGCTCGGTCGTGGTGCCCTTCATGATGTAGGGCAGCGGCGAGTCGGTGTTCTCGTCGGCCGAGGTGTACAGGCCGTTCTCCAGCGCCGCCGCGGCGGTGACCACCTTGAAGGTGGAGCCGGGCGGATAGACCTCGCGCAGCGCCCGGTTGAGCATCGGGTCGTCGGGGTTGACCTTCTTCTGCAGCTTCTGCCAGGCCTTGGCGTCGGTGTCCGTGGAGTTGCCGGCGAAGGTCGACGGGTCGTACGACGGGTAGGAGGCCAGCGCCAGGATCTTGCCCGTGGACGGGTCGATCGCGGCGACCGCGCCCTTGCCGCCCTGCTTCTTCAGTCCGTCGTACGCGGCCTTCTGCGCGGCCGCGTTGAGCGTGGTGACGACGTTGCCGCCCTGCTTCTGCTTGCCCGTGATCATGTCCAGGGTGTTGCGGAAGAAGAGCCGGTCGTCGGTGCCGGTGAGGATGCCGTCCTCGATGGACTCCAGCTGGTTGGCGCCGAAGGCCTGTGAGGCGTACCCGGTGACCGGCGCCCACATCGCGCCGTCCTTGTAGGTGCGCTTGTACTCGAGGTCGTTCAGACCGCTCTTGCTGGTCTTGGTGGAGCCGGTGATCGGGTCGCCGTCGACGATGATGTCGCCGCGCGGCGTCGAGTAACGCGCAATGGTGACGCGGCGGTTCTTCGGGTCGTCCTTGAGGCTGTCGGCCTTGACGTACTGGAGCCAGTTGTCGCGCAGCAGCAGCGTCAGTACGAGCAGGCCGCAGAAGATCGCGATCCGGCGCAGGGGCTTGTTCATGACGGGCGGACCACCTGGGTCATCTCGGCGTCGGGGTTGCCGGCGGGCGCGGGCGCCGGGCGGCGTGCGGTGTCGCTGATCCGGATCAGGATGCCGATCAGCGCCCAGTTGGCGAGGACCGATGAACCGCCGTAGGCCATGAACGGCATCGTCATACCGGTCAGCGGGATGAGGCCCATCACACCGCCGGCCACCACGAAGACCTGCAGTGCGAAGGCGCCGGACAGGCCGACGGCGAGCAGCTTGCCGAACGGGTCGCGGGCGGCGAGGGCGGTGCGTACGCCGCGCTCCACGATCAGGCCGTAGATCAGCAGGATCGCCATGATGCCGGCCAGGCCCAGCTCCTCGCCGAAGGTGGCGAGGATGAAGTCGGAGTTGGCGGCGAACCGGATGAGGTCGGAGTGGCCCTGGCCGAGGCCGGTGCCGAGGGTGCCGCCGGAGCCGAAGGCCCACAGTGCCTGCATCGACTGCTCGGAGTGGCCGACGACGCCCTGCTGGCTGAGCGTGTACTCCTTCATCGGGTCGAGCCAGGCCTGGACGCGCTGCTGGACGTGCGGTTCGAAGCTGGCCACGCCGACGGCGCCGGCCGCGGACATCAGCAGACCGAAGACGATCCAGCTGGTCCGCTCGGTGGCGACGTACAGCATGATGACGAACATTCCGAAGAACAGCAGCGAGGTGCCGAGGTCGGTCTCGAAGACCAGGATGAGGATCGACATCAGCCAGACGACCAGGATGGGTCCGAGGTCGCGGCCGCGCGGCAGGTACAGGCCCATGAAGCGGCGGCTGGCGAGCGCGAGGGCGTCGCGCTTGACCATCAGGTAGCCGGCGAAGAAGACGGCGAGGGCGATCTTCGCGAACTCACCGGGCTGCAGGGAGCCGAGGCCCGGGATGTTGATCCAGATCTTGGCGCCGTAGATGTTGGCGCCGAGACCTGGCACGAGCGGCAGCACCAGCAGGACGAGCGCGCCGAACATGGAGATGTAGGTGTAGCGCTGCAGGACGCGGTGGTCCTTGAGGAAGATCAGCACGACGACGAACAGACCGATGCCGAGCGCGGTGTAGAGCAGCTGGCGGGGCGCGGCCTGGAAGTAGTTGGGCAGCGACTGCAGCAGCTTCGACTGGTCCAGACGCCAGATGACCACGAGTCCGAGGCCGTTGAGCAGTGTGGCCAGGGGCAGCAGCATCGGGTCCGCGTAGGGCGCGAACTTTCTCACGGCGAGGTGGCCGACGGCGGCGAGCAGGCCGAGTCCGAGGCCGTAGCTCAGCAGACCGGCCGGCACCTTGTCGTCGATGGCCAGACCCACGTTGGCGTAGGCGAACACGGGGATGGCCACGGCGAACACCAGGAGCGCGAGCTCGGTGTTGCGGCGGCTCGGTGCGCCGATCGCGCCGATCGTGGACGTATGGTGCGTCGGTGTGTTGGTAGTACTGCTCATCGTGTGACAGGGCCTCTCACGGCTTGCCTACTGCTTACCGCACAGCGAGACGACCTTCTGCTCATCCTCCGAGAGGCTGGGGCCGGGGCTGGGGGTGGGAGCGGTCGCTGACTTGGACGGGGTCGGTGAGGTGGAGGGGCTCGGTGATGCCTTGGACGTGAGGGAGGTCTTGGTGGTTCCCGTGGTCTTCGGGGTGCCCGTGGTGCCGCCCGCCTCGCCCGCACCGGTCTTCGAGTTGTTCTCGGCCTCGGCCGCCTGACGCTCGGACTCCTTCTTGCACGCGGAGGCCTGCACGCCGAGCTCGTCGATCTTCGACTGGGCGTCGGACAGACCGCCCTCGGCGATCGTGTTTTTGACCTGCTTCTGCTGGTACGGCGGCAGGTACTTGAGTTCGATCTCGGGGTGGTCCTTCTCGACCTTCGACAGCGAGACCCAGGCGAGGTCCTGGCTGATGCCGCGGTACAGCGCGACGTGCTCGTCCTTGGTGCCGACGTAGTACTGCGTCTGCGTCCAGCGCCAGCCGCCGTACAGACCGCCGCCGACGACGGCCAGCGCGAGCACGGTGTAGAGGGATCTCTTCGCCCACTTGCGGCCCTTGCGGGGCTTGACGAAGTCGTCGTCGGTGTAGTCCCCGAAGCTGCCCGCGGGGACGTAGCCGGTGGTGTCGCCGGAGCCGGGCGGGCCGAACTCGCCCCCGCCCTGTCCGGGTACCTGGCGGCCGAGGCCGGAGGCGCGGCCGGCGGGCGTCTGCATGATGCCGTTGTCGTGCTGCTGGTGCTGGTTCTCGGCGACCGCGCCGACCACGACCGGGGTGTCGGAGAGCTGCCCGGCGAGGGTGTCCGAGGTGTCCAGGTCCAGTACGTCGGCGACGATGACCGTGATGTTGTCGGGGCCGCCGCCGCGCAGCGCGAGCTGGATCAGCTCCTGCACGGTCTCCTGCGGGCCCTGGTAGCTGGCGAGGGTGTCCTCCAGGGTCTGGTGGGAGACGACTCCCGACAGACCGTCGGAGCAGATCAGGTAGCGGTCGCCGGCCCGGACCTCACGGATCGACAGGTCCGGCTCGACGTGCTCGCCGCTGCCCAACGCCCGCATCAGCAGGGAGCGTTGGGGGTGGGTGGTGGCCTCTTCCTCGGTGATGCGGCCCTCGTCGACCAGCCGCTGCACCCAGGTGTGGTCCTGGGTGATCTGGGTGAGGACGCCGTCGCGCAGCAGGTACGCGCGCGAGTCGCCGACGTGCACGAGGCCGAGTCGCTGGCCGGTCCACAGCAGGGCGGTGAGCGTCGTGCCCATGCCCTCCAGCTGCGGGTCCTCCTCGACCATCGAGCGCAGCTGGTCGTTGGCGCGCTGCACCGCGGTGCCGAGGGAGGTGAGGATGTCGGAGCCGGGCACGTCGTCGTCGAGCGCGACGATGGTGGAGATGGCCTCGGAGGAGGCGACCTCTCCGGCGGCGGCGCCGCCCATGCCGTCGGCGATCGCGAGCAGGCGCGGCCCGGCGTATCCGGAGTCCTCGTTGCCCTCCCGGATCATGCCTTTGTGCGATCCGGCGGCGAAGCGCAGTGACAGACTCATGCGCACCTCGCCCGTCGGCTCCGGGTACATCCGCACGGTGCCCACCCTCCGGTCGGGAGCGCGCCGGAGCCCGTGGTGGGGGCTGCCGCTGCGTGCTCGCTCCGCTCGCACTCTTCCATGATGTAGTACTACTTCCGCAGCTCGATGACTGTCTTGCCGATGCGGATCGGCGCGCCCAGCGGAATCGGCGTGGCGGTCGTCAGCCGGCTCCGGTCGAGGTACGTCCCGTTGGTCGAGCCCAGGTCCTCGACGATCCAGTTGCCGTCGCGGTCCGGGTAGATCCTGGCATGGCGGCTGGAGGCGTAGTCGTCGTCCAGCACGATCGTGCTGTCGTGCGCCCGGCCCAGAGTGATGGTCTGGCCCTGCAGCGCGACGGTCGTGCCGGTGAGGGTGCCCTCGGACACGACCAGCTTGGTGGGTGCGTTGCGGCGCTGGCGTCCGCCGCCGGCCTGCTGACGCTGCTGAGGAGGTGCGGCCTGCTGCCGGGCGGCCTGTTGCTGCGGCCGTCCGCTCTCGCGCCTGGACCCGCGCTGAGTGACGCGCGTGCCGAACAGGTCGCTGCGGATGACCTGCACGGCCACGATCACGAACAGCCACAGTACGGCCAGGAAACCCAGCCGCATGACCGTGAGGGTCAGCTCTGACATTGCCCCCGCTTCACCCTTCGGCTTGCCGGTAAATGATGGTGGTGCTGCCCACGACGATCCGCGAGCCGTCGCGGAGCGTAGCGCGGGTGGTGTGCTGCCCGTCCACCACGATGCCGTTGGTGGACCCGAGATCCTGGATCGTCGAGGGCGTTCCGGTCCGGATCTCACAGTGCCGGCGCGAGACGCCGGGGTCGTCGATCCGCACGTCGGCTTCGGTGCTGCGGCCCAGCACCAGAGTCGCGCGGGAGATCTGGTGGCGGGTGCCGTTGATCTCGACCCAGTGGCGGGTACGGCCGCCCACCGCCGGGGCGGCGGGCGGTCGCGGGCCGCCGGCGGGCTGCGGGTAGCCGTAGCCACCGGGGCGCGCGCCGGGCGGCGGCGCGGCCGGCATGGGCGGGGCGCCCGCGGGAGCGGCCGCCGGCGGATAGCCGTACCCCCCGCCGGGGCGGCCCGCGGCCGGGGCCGGCGGAGCGGCGGGCCCGGGAGCCTGCTGGTTGCTGCTGGAGGCGAGCGTACGGCTGCGCACCCGGTACAGGCCGGTGTCGAGGTCGTCCGCCTTCTCCAGGTGCACCTTGATCGGGCCCATGAAGGTGTACCGCTGCTGCTTGGCGTAGTCGCGCACCATCCCGGCGAGCTCGTCGCCGAGCTGGCCGGAGTAGGGGCTGAGCCGCTCGTAGTCCGGCGTGCTCAGCTCCACGATGAAGTCGTTGGGGACGACGGTGCGGTCGCGGTTCCAGATGGTCGCGTTGTTGTCGCACTCGCGCTGGAGTGCTCCGGCGATCTCCACGGGCTGGACCTCGGACTTGAACACCTTGGCAAAGGTGCCGTTGACCAGACCTTCGAGACGCTGCTCGAACTTCTTCAGGACTCCCATGAGGCACCTCCTCCGATGTCGCTGCCGTCCTGCTTCGCGCCTTGTGGGCGCTGCCTTACCTGGTACTGCTTACTGATCGTATCCACGCGCGGGTGAATCGGCTGGTTCCCCCTGTCGGCCTCGTCGACGAGTGTCGACGCCGGTCGGAGTTCGCTTCGGAAGTTCCCTTCGGAGCCGTCCTTCGAACTCCTCCCACCCACTCCTTCTGCCCAGGATCGTAGAGGCGGCCGCAGACCAGTGTCCCGCACCTGACTGTGGACCCTGCCCGGCTCCTGGGGAGACGGGCAGGACCGGTACGAGGTTGATACGTGAACCGGCATCCGTTGATACGAAGCGAAGACGCCTGATGATCGATTCCTCCGGCCCCGGATCGGGGAACCTTGCTGGTCGGCGGCTGCCCGGCCATAAGAGATGTGAACCCACCCCCGCCACCGTGCTAATGTTCTGCGTGTCGGAAGGCGCCAGAGCCCAAGGGGCGAGGGGCCGGAGGACACACCCAATGCGCGGGTGGCGGAATAGGCAGACGCGCTGGATTCAGGTTCCAGTGCCCGCAAGGGCGTGGGGGTTCAACTCCCCCCTCGCGCACCAGCCGGAAGCCCCCAGGTCCCAGACCTGGGGGCTTCCGCTTTGTCGGGTCGGTGTGAGTCTCATTACCTCGTGAGGACAATCACACGTCCCCTCCCGTCCCGACCCCGCGATCGTGAGCGGCCCTTTTACCCGGGACGCTGAGTTGTCCACAGGGTCTGACGCGCCTCGTCCACCGGCTGTACGGTCTCCACGAGTTGATGTTCGTGCGTGTGCGGGGGAGGCGGTCGGTGTGACCGGAATCGGAGAGGCACAAACGACGGAGCCGCGGATACGGCGTCTGCCGCAGGTGCGTGGCTTCGCCGCGTGGCCCGTCGAGGGCTCGCCCAAGGAGGAGGGCAAGGCGCTGCGCAAGCGGGTGCCGCGCCGTGCGCACGCCGCGCTCGATCTCGACGGCTCCCGGCCGCACGCGGTCACCGCGGTCGAGGAGTCCCACCGCGGCCGGATCGCCGAGCTCACCCCGATCAGGGCGGGCCGGATGGCCGCGACGCCCTTCGCCTTCCTGCGCGGCTCGGCCGGCCTCATGGCGTACGACCTCGCGCGTACGCCCATGACGCGCATCCGTGCGCAGATCTGCGGCGACGCCCACGCGGCCAACTTCGGCCTCTACGGCGACGCACGCGGCGACCTGGTCATCGATCTGAACGACTTCGACGAGACCGTCGACGGCCCCTGGGAGTGGGACCTCAAGCGGCTCGCCGCCTCCCTGGTGCTGGCCGGCCGGGAGGCGGGCGCCGACGAGGACCACTGCCGCAAGGCGGCGTACGACGCGGCGGGCGCCTACCGCCGCACCATGCGCCTGCTCGCCAAGCTGCCGGTGCTGGACGCGTGGAACGCCATCGCGGACGAGGAGCTCGTCTCCCACACCGACGCCCATGACCTGCTCGGCACGCTGGAGCGGGTCGCGGAGAAGGCGCGGGCCAACACCAGCGGACGCTTCGCGGCGAAGTCGACGGAGCAGCTGGAGGGCGGGGGGCGTCGCTTCGTCGAGTCGCTGCCGGTGCTGCGGGCGGTGCCGGACGGGGAGGCGGCGGCGGTCGCCGCGGGGCTCGAGGAGTATGTGACCACGCTCTCCGAGGACCGGCTCCCGCTGCTGGCCCGCCACACGGTGCACGACGTCGCATTCCGGGTCGTCGGCACGGGCAGCGTGGGCACGCGCTCCTACGTCGTGCTGCTGCTGGACCACCGGGCACAGCCCCTGGTCCTCCAGGTCAAGGAGGCCCGGCCTTCGGCGCTGGTCCCGCACCTGGTGACCGCGGGCTTCGAGGCGCCCGTGGTCGAGCACGAGGGCCGCCGGGTGGTCCTGGGACAGAAGCGCATGCAGGTCGTCAGCGACATCCTGCTCGGCTGGACGTCGGTGGAGGGGCGGCCCTTCCAGGTCCGGCAGTTCCGCAACCGCAAGGGCAGCGTCGACCCGGCCGCCCTGGCCGCCGACCAGATAGACGACTACGGCCGGATGACCGGCGCCCTGCTGGCCCGCGCCCACTCCCACAGCGCGGACCCGCGCCTGGTCGCCGGGTACTGCGGCAAGAACGAGGAACTGGACGAGGCGATGGCGCAGTTCGCCGTCGCCTACGCGGACCGAACCGAGGCGGATCACGCCGACCTTGTGGCGGCGGTCCGGTCGGGGAGGGTTGCGGCGGAGCTCGGGGTGTGAGCGGGGAGGGGTCTGCCGGGCCTGGGAGGGTGTCGGGCTCGGGAAGAGCGTGGGGATCGGGCCGGGGAAGGGGGCTGGGTGAAGTACGTCGACCTCGACGGGCGGGACGGTGATCTCACGGGGATCGTCGACCCCCGTCCCTATCTGGCCAGGCTGCCGGTGCTGGCGGGGCAACTGCCGCCGGGGGCACGGGCGTTCGCCACGGAACCGGGGCACTACGACCTCTCCGGGAAGCGGTGCGTGAAGGACCTCATGCCACAGGGGGTGCGCAGGACCGGTGCCGACGAGATCGAGATCCGCTTCGGCCACAACTGCTTCAAGCACGACGAGGACCTGCTCGTCCGGTACGCCGGTGTCTCCCGCTTCCAGGTCGGCGTCCTGGACGTCTGCGACGTGAGCGGCCTGGGCGAGGTGATCCTCGACGAACTCCTCCCGCACGCCGACGGCTGCACGCACGAGATCGCCTGCCGTCCGGGGACGCTGATGGTGGCGTGCCGGGACCTGGCGGCGCGGTGGGTGGACGCGGAGTGCCCGGAGGGGCGGTGATGGTGCGCTGTCGGGCGGGGCGGTGACGGTGGCGCCAGGCGGGGCGGCGGCGCCGGAGGGGTGTGACGGTGGCGTAGGGCGGGTGGCGCCTGTGTCGGGGCAGGGTTGTTTTTGGGCGCCGGGGATTTGGTCGGCGCCGGGTCCCTTGGGTGGCCGGGCCTTGGCCGGCGCCGGGTTACTCGGGTTGTCGGGACGTTGGTGGGCGCCGTTTGTCCTGGGTGGCCGGGGCTGTGGCGGGTGTCGTTGCTGGTCGGGGGCGTTGGCGGTGGTGTGGCGGAGGGGGCGTGGGGCCGTGGCCTAGGCTGGTTGCGTGACGAGCCCGGAAGCTGAGCAGGGTGGTGTCGCCGGTGAGGCACAGGCGACGCCCGAGGACGGTGCGCCGCGCCCCGAGGAGCGCCTGGAGCGGGCCGTGCGGGCCGCCGAGCAGGCATTGATCGAGTACGAGATCGCCGTGGAGACCTTCCGGGTGGAGGTCGAGAACTTCTCCCGGCTGCACCACCAGCGGCTCGGCCCGATGTACACCCGCCTCGACGAGCTGGACGCGGACATCGCCGAGGCGCGGGCCGCCCGCACCGGCGACCCCGAGGACCGGCGCAAGGCGGAGGAGGCGCGGGCCAGGGTGATGCCCATGCCCGGCGTCGAGGAGCTGTTCCACGGCTGGATGGACGGCGACGGCCTCTTCCCGGAAGCCGCCGCGATGCTCACGGAACAGCCCGTGCGGCCCCCGCAGCGGGTCCGCCCCAGCGACGAGGCCCGCAAGCTCTACCGCGAGCTGGCCCGCAAGGCCCACCCCGACCTGGCGCAGGAGGACACCGAGCGGTCCCGCCGTGAGGAGTTCATCACCCGGGTCAACGCCGCCTACGCGCGCGGCGACGAGGCCTTGCTGCGGGAGCTGGCCGAGGAGTGGGCGAAGGGGCCGGAGCCCGCGGAGCGCCGCCCCAGTCCCAGCGAGGAGCTCTACGCCCGGCTCGAATGGCTCGCCCAGCGCAAGGAGATGCTGACGCTGGTGGCCAAGGAGCTGGAGGAGAGCGCGATCGGGGCGATGCTCCGGCTGGCGCCGGACGATCCCGACCGGCTTCTGGAGGAGATCGCCGAGAAGCTGCTGGCCGATGTCTCCGAGCGGGAGGCGGAGCTGGCGGAGCTGCTGGCTCAGTCCGGTCAGTAGGGGCTGGTGTTCCCGGTGCGGACGGCTTGGTGAGGCGCGCGTCGGGTAGCGTCTCAAGCATGCATTTCGGAGCTGGTGTGCCCACGGTCGAGGTCGGGGATCTCAAGGACGGCGACTTCCTGCTGGACGTCCGCGAGGACGACGAGTGGCAGGCGGGCCACGCCGAGGGGGCGCTGCACATCCCCATCAGTGAGTTCGTGGCCCGCTACGGCGAGCTGACCGAGGCCGCCCCGCAGGACGGCCGCGTCAACGTCATCTGCCGCTCCGGCGGCCGCTCGGCGCAGGTCGCGATGTACCTCGTCCAGCAGGGCGTCGACGCCGTGAACGTCGACGGCGGTATGCAGGTGTGGGCCGCCTCGGGCCGGCCGGTCGTGACGGACGAGGGCACGGCCGGGTTCGTTCTTTAGGGGTCGGCCTGTAGGGACGTAGGACCGGTGGGACCAGTGGGACCAGTGGGCAGGCTCTGAGCGGCCCGGGCGGGCGGTCAGCCGAGTGGGTGGGCCGCCAGCAGGTCGCCCAGGGCCTCCTCGTGCGCCGCTGCGGGGCCGAGCTGCAGCTCCAGGTGCTTGGCCCACGCGTGGTACCGGTGCAGGGGGTATTCGACGTCCGCGCCGAACCCGCCGTGCAGATGCTGTGCCGTCTGAACGACCCGTCGTACGCCCTCCGAGGCCCAGATCTTGGCGACGGCGACGTCACCGGAGGCGGGCAGCACGCCGGAGGCTCCCGAGCCGATCCGCCACGCGGCCTGCCACAGGGTGGCCTCCATCGCGCGCAGGTCGATGTAGCGGTCGGCGGCCTGGACGGCGACAGCCTGGAAGGTGGCGACGGGGAAGCCGAACTGCTCCCGTTTGCCGGTGTATTCACTGGTCATCGCGAGGACACGCTCGCCGAGGCCGAGCGCCAGCGCGCAGGTGCCGCAGGTCAGCAGGTCGCGCAGCCGCTCCCAGGCGCCCTCGGCGTCGATGACGTCACGGGACGTGATCCGGGCCGACTGAAGGCGCAGTTCGCCGAGCCGTTCGCCGGAGGTGGAGATCTGCTCGGCGAGGGCTACGCCCGGGTGGGTCCGGGGGATCACGGCGAGGAGGACGCGGTCGGTGGCCGTGTGGGCCGGTACGACGACGAGGTCGGCGGTGTGCGCCCACGGGACCGCCGTCTGCACCCCGTCCAGGATCCAGTCGTCGCCGTCCTGCCGTGCGGTCACGGCGCGTTCGGCCGGGTCGTGGCCGCTGCGGCCGTTCGCGGCGACGGTCAGCACCGCCTCGCCGCGGCCCGCCCGGGCGAGCAGGGCGGACTTCAACTCCGGGCTGCCGTAGGCCTGTACGGCCGCTGTGGCCGCCGCGGTCTCCAGCAGTGGGACGCGGGCCAGCACCTTGGCCGACTCCCGCAGGACCAGGCAGAGCGCGATGGGGTCCAGGCCCGCCCCGCCGTACTCCGGGTCCAGCAGCAGGCTCAACAGGTCCGCCTCGGCGAGCCTGGTCCACAGCGTGCGGTCGAAGTCGTCGGCGACGGCGCCCGCGACGAGTGAGGGACTGGGCACCGCGTCCGGCGCGACCCCGGCGAACACTCCGCGCGCCGCCTCGGCCGCAGCCTGCTGCTCCTCGGTGAAGGTGAAGTCCACGGTCCTGTCCCTCCGGAGGGTCCGTTGATCTGACGGGTCGTCAAGATAGAACAGGTTCTAGAAGAAGGGAACGGGTCGCCGGGGTCTCGGGGGCGGATGCGCTTTGCTGCCGACCGATCGTTCGGTGTGCTGCATCCATGGTCACCCTCGGGCCGTAAGGTGTCCATCGCTGTGGATAACCTGCGGGCATGCCCTGTGGACAACGGGGCGTCGTCGCGTGCGCCGCGGTGCGGTCGGCCCGACGGGCTGTGCCGAACGGGCCGGTCTGAGTACCGTGCCGTGCGAGTGCGGTGATTGCGATACGCAAAGGCGGTACGGCGTCCCGCTGCCGAGTGGCCACGTGGCCGTGCGGCCGGAAAGACGGACCGGGATCGGGAGACGGGCGAAATGGACGCGTACGGCACAGACCCGGGCCCCGGGCGCGATCCGGCCGACCCCGAGAACACGCCTGAACGGGACAGTTCGCCTGAGCGGGACAGTTCGCCGGGGCGGGGCGTTGAGCCGGGGGTGGGCGGCTCTCCGGGGGCGGGTACCGAAGCGGCGGCCGACGGTTATTCGGGGCGAGGTGCCGCGTCGACGTCGGATGGGTTGTCCGAGGTGGATGCCGGGTCGAAGCCCGGTGGTCTCTCTGGGCCGGATGACGGGCTGGAGCCCGGTAGTCCCTCCGGGCCTGATGGCCGGCCGGAGCCCGGTAGTCCTCCGGGGACGGAAGACCTGCCGGAGCCGGAGTCCGGTGGCGTGTCCGGGGCAGGGGTTCCGCCGAAGGACGGTGGTGTGTCCGAGGCGGGTACACGGTCGGAGTCTCGCGGCGGGCCCGGGGCCGGCCCGATACCGGTGTCGCCCGGTGTCCCCCCGCAGGCTCGGGTGGGTGGTGTGTACGGGGGCGGAGGGGTTCCCGAGGTTGGGGCGTATGCCGAGCCTCGTACGGGTGTGGCGGCGCTTTCGGTGCGGTATCAGGTGGGGGCCGCGTTGGCGCTGGCGGTGGTTGCTGTTGCCGTGTGCGTGCATCTCGGGATGGTGTTTCTGCATGTCGCGCCGTCGAACACGGTGACCAAGGCGCACGGCAAGGCGATCGACGACTGGGTCTACCCGGAGTTCGAGCAGAACTGGAAGCTGTTCGCGCCCAACCCTCTGCAGCAGAACATCGCGGTCCAGGCGCGCGCCGAGGTGCAGGCCAAGAGCGGGGAGATCCGCACCACCGGCTGGTACGACCTGTCCGCCGAGGACGGCCGCGCCATAGACGGAAACCTGCTGCCCAGCCACACCCAGCAGAACGAGCTGCGCCGCGCCCTGGACTTCTTCCTCGCCACGCACGACAGCGACAACCGCCCCTCGGGCCTGCGCGGCTCCCTGTCCGAGAACTATCTGCGGCGCATCGTCGTGCTGCGCCTGGACCGGGAGGACGCGGCCGGCAAGGGCGGCGTCGTCGAACAGGTCCAGGTCCGGACCCGTACCACCAACGTGCCCCCACCGAAGTGGAGCACGGAGAAGATCTCCGACAAACCCATCTACCGCGTGCTGCCCTGGTGGTCGGTCGCGACCGATGACACCGACACCGACACCGATGGAGGCGCCGAGTGAACCGCCTCGCCCTGTCGGTCTCCTCCGCCATCGCCCGCGTCACCGAGTCGGCGCTCGGCCCGTACCAGACCGCGGTGATCCGCATCGGCTTCAGCGCGACCTGGCTGCTGTTCCTGCTGCGCGAGTTCCCCCACCGCGAGGAGCTCTACGGCCCCGACGGCCCGTGGAACTGGGACCTCGCCCAGCAGCTGATCGCCGTCAACCACGCCTTCACGGCCCTGATGTGGTCGGACAGCGGCGGCTGGTTCGAGTTCGTCTACGTCCTCGCCGTCCTCGCGAGCTTCCTGCTGCTGCTCGGCTGGCGGACCCGCACCATGTCCGTGCTGTTCATGCTCGGCGTCCTCTCGCTGCAGAACCGCAGCGTCTTCGTGGGGGACGGCGGCGACAACGTCCTGCACCTGATGTCCGTCTACCTCGTGTTCACGCGATGCGGCCAGGTCTGGTCGCTGGACGCGCGGCGGGCACGGTGGGTACGGAGTGAGGGCGCGGCACGCGCGCGTGGAGAGCGGATCGCGGACCGGGTGGGTGTCGTCCTGTGGGCCGTGCTCGGCTTCGCGCTGGTCGCGGTGACCGCCGGCGGCAGGTTCGACGGTGTCGACCCGACCGTGCCGGTGATCGTGTGGCTGGTGTGGCTCGCGCTCGCCGTGTGGTGGGTCGTCGGGCGCCGCGCGAAGAGCGCGGAGCCCCGGATACTGCTGGACGTCGTCGGCAACATCGTGCACAACGGCGCCCTCTTCGTGATCATGGCCGAGGCCTGTCTGATCTATGCGACGGCGGGCTGGTACAAGATCCAGGGCAGCCGCTGGCAGGACGGCACCGCGGTCTACTACCCCCTGCACCTCGACTACTTCTCGCCCTGGCCCGGCCTCGCCGATCTGCTCTCGTCCAGCGGCACGCTGGTGATGCTCGTGACGTACGGGACCGTCGTCGTGCAGGTCGCCTTCCCGTTCACGCTGTTCAACCGGCGCGTCAAGAACGTCCTGCTCGCGGCCATGATGACCGAGCACGCGGTGATCGCCGTGGTCCTCGGCCTGCCGTTCTTCTCGCTCGCGATGATCGCGGCGGACTCGGTCTTCCTGCCGACGTCGTTCCTGCGCCGCCTCGGCGACTGGGTGGCACGCGCGCGTGCCCGCGTCGTCGCCCGCCGCGGTCGCACCCCCCTGCCCGGCCCGCGCGCCCCGGAGAACCCCGAGCCCACGCACGCGAACTCCCCGGCGTGAGCCCGCACCCTGTGTGCAGACACCCGCGCCGTACGTGCAGACATCCGCGCCGTATGCGCGGATGAGCGGGCACCGCACGCGCACGTAGGCTGCCCACCATGACCGACCCCACCGCCGACACCGCGGACAACGCGGACAGCGCCGACACTGCAGACAACGCCGACACGGCCGACACCGTGGCCGCCTGGCGACGGCTGGCCGGCACCTGTGTACTGCTCGACGGCTTCCACGCGCTCAAGCACGCCGTGCGCTTCGGGGCGGAGGTCCCGGTGGCGGTCACCACCGACCGGCGGGCCGCCCTCGCCCTCGCCGGCGAACTGGCGCCCGACGTACGCAAGACGCTGGCCGGACTCCTCACAGAGGTGCCGGAGCAGGCGTACCGCAGCGTGGTCCCGCGCCCCCACCCCACCGCCGTCGCGGCACTGGCCGTACGCCCCTCCCGCGTGGCGGGCCTCGCCACGCTGGCGCACGTCCCGCGCACCGCGCCCGTCGTGGTCCTCGACCATCCGCGCAACCTCGGCAACGCGGGAGCGGTGATCCGGCTGGCCGCGGGCTTCGGCGCGACCGGCGTGGTCACCATCGGCCCGCTCGACCCCTGGCACCCCACCGTCGTGCGCGGCGGCGCAGGACTGCACTTCGCGACCGCGGTGGAACGCCTGACCGCCGACGAGCTGCCGGCGGGCCCGCTGTTCGCCCTCGACCCCGAGGGCGACGACATCCGGGGCGTCAAGCTCCCGGACGACGCCGTCCTCGCCTTCGGCTCCGAGCGCAGCGGCCTGTCCGCCGAACTGCGCGCCCGCACCGACCACTTGCTGTCCCTGCCGATGCGCCCCCAGGTCTCCAGCTACAACCTCGCGACCAGCGTGGCCATGACGCTGTACCACTGGAGCGCCACCGGGTACGGCTCCAGGCCCTAGGCCTGGCCCTGTGCCTCCCGGCGCACCTCGACCACCCGGAAACGGTTGGCCACGAACGCCCCGTCGCACAGCGCCGCGTTCGCCGCCGGGTTGCCGCCCGACCCGTGGAAGTCGGAGAAGGCGGCCGTCTGGTTGACGTACACCCCGCCGGTGAGGTTCAGCGACAGTTGCGCCGACTCCTCCAGGCAGACCTCCTGGATCGCGTCCTCGACCTCGGCGTCGGTCGTGTACGCGCCGACCGTCATCGCGCCCTTCTCGCGGATCGTGCGCCGCAGCAGCTCCACGGCCTCGGCGGACGAGTCGACGGCGACGGCGAAGGAGACCGGGCCGAAGCACTCGCTCATGTACGCGGCCTCGTCGTCCGGCTTGGCGCCGTCCAGCTTCACGATCACCGGGGTGCGCACCACCGCGTCCGGGAACTCGGGGTTGGCGATCTCTCGTGAGGCGAGGGCGACTTCGCCGAGCCCGGCCGCGGCCTCCAGACGGGCCTTCACGTCCGGGTTGACGATCGCGCCGAGCAGCGCGTTCGCGCGCGCGTCGTCGCCGAGCAGGCCGTCGACCGCGCGGGCGAGGTCCGCGACCACCTCGTCGAAGGTCTTCGGGCCCTCGTCCGTGCGGATGCCGTCGCGGGGGATCAGCAGGTTCTGCGGGGTGGTGCACATCTGGCCGCTGTACAGGGACAGCGAGAAGGCCAGGTTGGAGAGCATGCCCTTGTAGTTCGCCGCCGAGTCCACCAGCACGGTGTTGACGCCGGCCTTCTCCGTGTAGACCTGCGCCTGGCGGGCGTTGGCCTCCAGCCAGTCGCCGAAGGACGTCGAGCCGGTGTAGTCGATGATGCGGATCTCCGGGCGCGTGGCCAGGGTCTTCGCGATGCCCTCGCCGGGACGCTCGGCCGCCAGCGCCACCAGGTTCGCGTCGAAGCCCGCCTCAACGAGCACCTCGCGCGCGACCTGCACGGTGAGCGCGAGCGGCAGCACCGCGCGCGGGTGGGGCTTGACCAGCACCGCGTTGCCCGTGGCCAGGGAGGCGAACAGGCCCGGATAGCCGTTCCACGTCGGGAAGGTGTTGCAGCCGATCACCAGCGCGACGCCGCGCGGGACCGGGGTGAACTGCTTGGTGAGCGCGAGCGGGTCGCGCTTGCCCTGGGGCTTGGTCCACTCCGCCGTGTCGGGTGTGCGGACCTGCTCCACGTACGCGTAAGCCACCGCCTCCAGGCCGCGGTCCTGCGCGTGCGGGCCGCCGGCCTGGAACGCCATCATGAACGCCTGGCCGGAGGTGTGCATGACCGCGTGCGCGAACTCGTGCGTCCGGTCGCTGATCCGCTTGAGGATCTCCAGGCACACCACCGCGCGCATCTCCGCGCCCGCGTCGCGCCACGCGCGCTGTCCGGCCTTCATCGCGGGCAGCAGCTCGTCGAGATCCGCGTGCGGATAGTTCACGCCCAGCTCGATGCCGTACGGCGAGGTCTCGCCGCCCACCCAGTCGTCCGTGCCGGGCTGGCCGAGGTCGAGGCGGCTGCCGAGGAGGGCGTCGAAGGCGGCCTTGCCCGCCGCCATGTCCAGGCTGCCGTTCTCGCCGTAGGCCTTGGGGTGCTCGGGGTGCGGGGACCAGTACGCACGCGTGCGGATCGCTTCCAGCGCCTGATCGAGGGTGGGCCGGTGCTTGGCGATCAGCTCGTGCGCGGTCAGTTCGGCGGCCATGCGGGACCAACTCCTCGTCTTGTGAACTCTTCGTCGAGCTCATGACCTGGGCAGAAATATGGGCAGGAACAGCCGGTCAGAGTTAGAGTAACCGAACGATCGGTCGGGACAAGGGGGTCCGCCGCATCTGTGGAAAACCCCGTGCGGGAGGATCGCGCACATGACAGCACTCGACCTCAGCAGCCCCGTGGCCTTCGTCGGCACCGGCACCATGGGCCAGGGCATCGCCCAGGTCGCGCTGGTCGCGGGCCATCGGGTACGGCTCTACGACGCCGTCCAGGGGCGCGCCCGGGAAGCGGCCGAAGCGATCGGCGCCCGACTCGACCGGCTCGTGGCGAAGGACCGGCTCACCGCGGCCGAGCGGGACGCCGCGCGCGCCCGGCTGCTGCCCGCCGCGGACCTGACCGACCTGGCGGACTGCTCCCTGGTCGTCGAGGCCGTCCTGGAGCGGCTGGACGTCAAACAGGAGCTGTTCCGGGAACTGGAGCAGGTGGTCGACGAGGACTGTCTGCTCGCCACCAACACCTCGTCCCTGTCCGTCACCGCGATCGGCGGCGCGCTGCGCAGCCCCGGCCGCTTCGTCGGCCTGCACTTCTTCAACCCCGCGCCGCTGCTGCCCCTCGTCGAGGTGGTCTCCGGCTTCGCCACCGACGTCTCGTCCGCCACGCGCGCGTACGAGATGGCGCGCGCCTGGGGCAAGACCCCGGTCGCCTGCGCCGACACCCCCGGCTTCATCGTCAACCGCATCGCCCGCCCGTTCTACGCCGAGGCCTTCGCGGTGTACGAGGCGCAGGGCGCCGACCCGGCCACCATCGACGCGGTCCTGCGCGAGTCGGGCGGCTTCCGCATGGGTGCCTTCGAGCTGACCGACCTGATCGGGCAGGACGTCAACGAGGCGGTCACGCACTCGGTGTGGCAGAGCTTCTTCCAGGACGTGCGCTTCACCCCGTCGCTCGCGCAGCGGCGGCTGGTGGAGTCGGGTCGGCTCGGCCGCAAGAGCGGGCACGGCTGGTACGACTACGGCGACGACGCAGAGCCCGCCGAGCCGCACACCGCGGACGCCGCGCAGCAGCCCGCGTACGTCGTCGCCGAGGGCGACCTGGGCCCCGCCGCCGAGGTGCTCGCGCTGATCCGTGAGGCGGGCATCCCCGTGCGCGAGGAGGACGAGGACCACGGCACCCGCCTGGTGCTGCCGAGCGGCGGCCAGCTGGCGCTCGCCGACGGCCAGACCTCGGTGGAGTTCCGCGACGTCGTCTACTTCGACCTCGCCGTCGACTACCGCAGGGCCACCCGTATCGCCCTGTCCGCCTCCCAGGACACCTCGCCGCAGACCCTCTCCGAGGCTGTCGGTCTCTTCCAGGCGCTCGGCAAGAAGGTCAGCGTCATCGGGGACGTTCCCGGCATGATCGTCGCCCGCACGGTCGCCCGGATCGTGGACCTCGCGCACGACGCCGTCGCCAAGGGCGTGGCCACCGAGGAGGACGTCGACACGGCGATGCGCCTGGGCGTCAACTACCCGCTCGGACCGTTCGAGTGGAGCCGCAGGCTCGGCCGCAACTGGGCGTACGCCCTCCTCGACGACCTGCACCTGCGCGACCCGTCCGGGCGCTACGCGCCGTCTCTCGCGCTGTACCGCCACGCGTACGCCTCCGACAAGCGGGAGGGCAGCACCTCATGACCACCGCCAAGCGCGACACGTACACGCCGGAGACGCTGCTCTCCGTCGCCGTACAGGTCTTCAACGAGCGCGGCTACGACGGCACCTCCATGGAGCACCTCTCCAGGGCGGCCGGCATCTCCAAGTCGTCGATATACCACCATGTGACCGGCAAGGAGGAGCTGCTGCGGCGGGCCGTGAGCCGGGCGCTCGACGGCCTGTTCGGGATCCTCGACGAGGAGCACGCGCGCGTGGGGCGGGCCGACGAGCGGCTCGAGTACGTCGTGCGGCGCATGGTCGAGGTGCTGATCGGCGAGCTGCCGTACGTGACGCTGCTGCTGCGGGTGCGCGGCAACACCGACACCGAGCGCTGGGCCCTGGAGCGGCGGCGCGACTTCGACCACCGGGTGGCCGAGCTGCTGAAGGCGGCGGCCGCCGACGGGGACGTGCGCGCCGACGTGGAGGTGCGGCTCGCGACGCGGCTGGTCTTCGGGATGATCAACTCGATCGTCGAGTGGTACCGGCCGGACGGACGCGGCATGGACGAACGCGAAGTGGCCGACGCGGTCGTGCAGTTGGTCTTCCAGGGGCTGCGCAAGGAGGGCTGAACGGCCCTGCCCTCAGCCCTGCGGCTCCAGGTCCTCCTCCTCGAACACCAGCAGCGTGCGCGTGCTGAGCACCTCGGGCATCGCCTGCAGCCGGGTGAGCACCAGCTCGCGCAGGGCCCGGTTGTCCGAGGTGTGCACCAGCAGCAGCACATCGAAGTCGCCGCCCACCAGGGCGATGTGCGAGGCCCCGGGCAGCTGTGTGAGCTGCTCGCGCACCGTGCGCCAGGAGTTCTGGACGATCTTCAGGGTGATGTAGGCCGAGGTGCCCTGACCCGCGCGTTCATGGTTCACGCGGGCACCGAAGCCGCGGATGACGCCGTCCTCGATGAGGCGGTTGATGCGTGCGTAGGCGTTGGCCCGTGAGACGTGCACCCGTTCCGCGACCGACCGTATCGAGGCCCGGCCGTCCGCCTGGAGCATCTGCAGGATGTCCAGGTCGATCGCGTCGAGGGGGCGGGCGGGCGGCAGGGCGGTGGTCCCCTCCGGCCCCTCGGCCATTTGTTCAGGTGCCATGTCCCCCCGCCTCCCTGCCATGGACGTACTGCTTTCATTTCAGGCTGTGGAGAACCGTTTGTCCACAGCGTGGAGCCACCCGTAGCCAAAATGTGTCGGCGACCGAACAATCGGTAGGTGAGGCGCACCACAATGCCGTGGCGCGCCCGAAGCCGCTCCCACGAGGAGGTGCCGTCATGACGGTCATGGAGCAGCGGGGTGCCTACCGGCCATCCCCGCCGCCCGCCTGGCAGCCCCGCACGGACCCCGCGCCGCTGCTGCCCGACGCGGAGCCCCACCGCGTCCTCGGCACCGAGGCGGCCGCGAAGGCCGACCCGGCCCTGCTGCGCCGCCTGTACGCGGAACTGGTCCGCGGCCGCAGGTACAACACGCAGGCGACCGCCCTCACCAAGCAGGGCCGCCTCGCCGTCTACCCCTCCAGCACCGGCCAGGAGGCCGGCGAGATCGCCGCCGCGCTGGCCCTTCAGGAGCAGGACTGGCTCTTCCCCAGCTACCGGGACACGCTGGCCGCCGTGGCCCGCGGCCTGGACCCCGTCCAGGCACTGACCCTGCTGCGCGGCGACTGGCACACGGGCTACGACCCGCGCGAGCACCGGGTGGCCCCGCTGAGCACGCCGCTCGCCACCCAGCTCCCGCACGCGGTGGGCCTCGCGCACGCCGCCCGCCTCAAGGGCGACGACGTGGTCGCGCTCGCCATGGTCGGCGACGGCGGCACCAGTGAGGGCGACTTCCACGAGGCGCTGAACTTCGCCGCCGTCTGGCAGGCCCCGGTCGTCTTCTTCGTGCAGAACAACGGCTTCGCGATCTCCGTCCCGCTCGCCAAGCAGACCGCGGCGCCGTCGCTGGCCCACAAGGCCGTCGGTTACGGCATGCCGGGACGCCTGGTCGACGGCAACGACGCGGCCGCCGTGCACGAGGTGATCGGCGCCGCCGTGAGCCGCGCGCGTGAGGGCGGCGGCCCCACGCTGATCGAGGCGATCACGTACCGCATCGACGCCCACACCAACGCTGACGACGCGACCCGCTACCGCGGCGACAGTGAGGTCGAGGCCTGGCGGGCGCACGACCCGATCGCCCTCATGGAGCACGAGCTGACCGAGCGCGGCCTCATCGACGAGGACGGCATCAAGGCGGCCCGCGACGCCGCCGAGGCGATGGCCGCCGACCTGCGCGAGCGCATGAACCAGGACCCGGTGCTCGACCCCATGGACCTCTTCGCCCACGTCTACGCCGAGCCCACCCCGCAACTGCGCGAACAGCAGGCCCAGTTGCAGGCCGAGCTGCACGCCGAGCAGGAAGGCGGGCACTGATGACCACCGTCGCCGTCAAGCCGGCCACCATGGCGCAGGCCCTCACGCGCGCGCTGCGCGACGCCATGGCCGCGGACCCCGCCGTCCATGTCATGGGCGAGGACGTCGGCACCCTCGGCGGTGTCTTCCGGGTCACCGACGGACTCGCCAAGGAGTTCGGCGAGGACCGCTGCACGGACACCCCGCTGGCCGAGGCGGGCATCCTCGGCACGGCCGTGGGCATGGCGATGTACGGGCTTCGGCCGGTCGTGGAGATGCAGTTCGACGCGTTCGCCTACCCCGCGTTCGAGCAGCTGGTCAGCCATGTCTCCCGCATGCGCAACCGCAGCCGCGGCGCCATGCCCCTGCCCCTCACCATCCGCGTCCCCTACGGCGGCGGCATCGGCGGCGTCGAGCACCACAGCGACTCCTCCGAGGCGTACTACATGGCGACGCCGGGGCTCCACGTCGTCACGCCCGCCACGGTCGCCGACGCCTACGGCCTGCTGCGCGCCGCGATCGCCTCCGACGACCCGGTCGTCTTCCTGGAACCCAAGCGGCTGTACTGGTCCAAGGACTCCTGGAACCCGGAGCACCCGACGGACGTTGAACCGATAGGCCGCGCGGTGGTGCGGCGCTCCGGCCGGAGCGCCACGCTCATCACGTACGGACCGTCGGTGCCCGTGTGCCTCGAAGCCGCCGAGGCCGCGGCCGCCGAGGGCTGGGACCTCGAAGTCGTCGACCTGCGCTCCCTGGTGCCGTTCGACGACGAGACGGTCTGCGCCTCGGTGCGGCGGACCGGGCGCGCGGTCGTCGTGCACGAGTCGGGCGGGTTCGGCGGCCCGGGCGGGGAGATCGCGGCCAGGATCACGGAGCGCTGCTTCCACCACCTGGAGGCGCCGGTGCTGCGGGTGGCCGGATTCGACATCCCCTACCCGCCGCCGATGCTGGAGCGCCACCACCTGCCCGGCGTGGACCGGATCCTGGACGCCGTGGCGCGTCTGCAGTGGGAGGCCGAGAGCTGATGGCACGCGCGTCTGACATGCACAGCCTGGAGTTCAGGCTGCCCGACCTCGGGGAGGGACTCACCGAGGCGGAGATCGTGCGCTGGCTGGTCGAGGTCGGCGACCTCGTCTCCGTCGACCAGCCGGTCGTCGAGGTCGAGACGGCCAAGGCGATGGTCGAGGTGCCCTGCCCCTACGGCGGCGTCGTCACCGCCCGCTTCGGCGAGGAGGGCACCGAACTGCCCGTCGGGGCACCGCTGATCACCGTGGCCGTGGGCACACCGGCCGCCGACGCCGGGTCCGAGGGCTCGGGCAACGTCCTGGTGGGCTACGGCACGTCGGAAGCGCCCGCGGGGCGCCGCCGCAGGGTCAGGCCGGGACAGCCGGCGCCCACCGCACCCGGGGAGACGAACGGCCGGGCGGACGCCCCGCGGGCGGCGGACGGCCCGGTCCCCGTGATCTCCCCCCTGGTGCGCCGGCTCGCCCGGCAGAACGGCCTGAACCTCAGGGACATGACGGGCAGCGGCCCGGACGGACTGATCCTGCGGGCGGACGTGGAGTACGCGCTGCGTGCCGCCGAGGCACGGGGACGCACGGCCCAGCCGCAGACAGGGATGGCCGAGCCGCCCGCCGAGGCCCCCACCCGCGTGACGTCCGCGCCCGCGCCCGCTCCCGTCGCGGCAGCCGGCGGCGCCGGCCTGCGCGTCCCCCTCAAGGGCGTCCGCGGTGCCGTCGCCGACAAGCTCTCCCGCAGCCGCCGTGAGATACCGGACGCGACCTGCTGGGTGGACGCCGACGCGACCGAACTCATGCGTGCGCGCACCGCGATGAACGCGGCGGGCGGGGCGAAGATCTCCCTGCTCGCGCTGCTGGCCCGCATCTGCACCGCCGCGCTCGCCCGCTTCCCCGAGCTCAACTCCACGGTCGACATGGAGGCCAGGGAGGTCGTCCAGCTCGACCAGGTGCACCTCGGCTTCGCCGCGCAGACCGAGCGGGGCCTCGTCGTCCCGGTCGTACGGGACGCGCACACGCGTGACGCCGAGGCGCTGACCGCGGAGTTCGCCCGGCTGACCGAGGCGGCCCGCGCGGGCCGCCTCACCCCGGCGGACCTCACCGGCGGCACGTTCACGCTGAACAACTACGGCGTGTTCGGCGTCGACGGCTCCACGCCGATCATCAACCACCCCGAGGCGGCCATGCTCGGCGTCGGCCGCATCGTCCCCAAGCCCTGGGTGCACGAGGGCGAACTGGCCGTCCGCCAGGTCGTCCAGCTCTCCCTCACCTTCGACCACCGGGTGTGCGACGGCGGCACGGCGGGCGGCTTCCTGCGCTATGTGGCGGACTGCGTGGAACAGCCGGCGGTCCTGCTGCGCACTCTGTGACAGCGGGAGCACCCACACGTTCCCTGTGATCGCCGGGACACGCATACTCGTGGGATGACCTCGCACGAGCCACTCGGGCACGAGTCCTGCGGCGATCGCGGCGCGGCCCCGGAGTACGACGCGGTCGTGCTCGCCGGGGGCGCCGCGCGCCGGCTCGGCGGCGCCGACAAGCCCGGTGTGCGGGTGGGCGGCCGGGCGCTGCTCGACCGGGTGCTGGCCGCCTGCGCCGACGCCCGTACGACCGTCGTCGTCGCCGACGCCCGGCCCACCGCCCGGCCCGTGCGCTGGGCCCGCGAGGACCCGCCCGGCGGCGGACCGCTCGCCGCGCTCGGCGCCGGGCTGCACCACACCACGGCCGAGGAGCTCGTCGTACTCTCGGCCGATCTGCCGTTCCTCGGGGCGGCGACGGTGCGGCAGCTGCTGGCCGCGCTGCGCGCGAGCGGCACGGACGGCGCCCTGCTCACCGACGCCGACGGCCGCGACCAGCCCCTGGTGGCCGCCTACCGCACCCCCGCGCTGCGCCGCGAACTGGCCGCCCTGTCCACCGGGCACGGCGGTCTCACCGGGCTGCCGCTGCGCCGGCTGACCGCGGCCCTCGACCTCACCCGCGTCCAGGACCCCGTCGCAGCCTTCGACTGCGACACCTGGGACGACATCGCCTCCGCCAGGGCACGTATCAGGGAGCATGGGCACGTGTTGGATGAATGGATTTCCGCAGCCAAGGACGAGCTGGGCATCGACCTCGACGTCGACATCCATGCCCTGCTCGACGTCGCCCGCGACGCCGCACACTCCGTCGCCAGGCCCGCGGCACCGCTGACCACCTTCCTCGTCGGCTACGCCGCCGCACAGGCAGGAGGGAGCCCCGAAGCCGTCGCCGAAGCCGCCCGCAAGGTCTCGGCGCTCGCTCTGCGCTGGGCCGAGGAGGACGCCGGCGACAAGCCCGACGACGCCTCCGGCACCCGCCCGGACGCCGGATGACCGCCCGCTCCGCCCGCACCGGCGAGGACGCCGAGGACCTCGACGTCGAGGAGGTGCTGGCCCTGGTGAACGACCCCGACGGCCGCGCAGCCCCCGGCGACGGCGTCCCCGCGCCCGCCGCGCCCGGCACTCACGCCCATGCCCACCACGGCGCACCGCACCGGCCCGACGCCCACCACCGGGCCACGTCCTGGCCCGAGGCCCGGGAGATCGCCGCACGCGCCGCCCGGTCCGGCGCCCGCCGCGACCTCGTCACCGTCCCCCTCGACGCCTCCCTGGGCCTCACCCTCGCAGCCCCCCTCACCGCCCTCACCGACCTGCCCTCCTTCGACACCTCCGCGATGGACGGCTGGGCGGTCGCGGGACCCGGCCCCTGGGACGTACGGGAGGAGGGCGTCCTCGCCGGGAACGACGAGCCGGAGGCGCTCACCGACGGCGAGGCCGTCCGCATCGCCACCGGTGCCCGCATCCCGCTCGACACCACCGCCGTGATCCGCACCGAGCACGGCCGCACCGACGACAAGGGCCGACTGCACGCCACCCGCGAGATCCACCACGGCCAGGACATCCGCCCCCGCGGCCAGGAGTGCCGCTCCGGCGACCAGCTGCTGCCCGTCGGTGTCCTCGTGACGCCCGCCGTGCTCGGCCTCGCCGCGGCCGCCGGCTACGACACCGTCACCGCCGTTCCGCGTCCCCGCGTCCATGTGTTCGTCCTGGGCGACGAGTTGCTGACCGAGGGCACGCCGCACGACGGCCTGATCCGGGACGCGCTCGGCCCGATGCTGCCGCCCTGGCTGCGGGCGCTGGGCGGCGAGGTCACCGCCGTACGGCGGATCGGGGACGACGCCAAGGCCCTGCGCAAGGCCATCACCGGCTCCGACGCCGACCTGATCGTCACCACCGGCGGCACCGCCTCCGGCCCCGTCGACCACGTCCATCCCACCCTGCACCGGATCGGCGCCGAACTCCTCGTGGACGGCGTCAAGGTGCGCCCCGGCCACCCCATGCTGCTGGCCCGCATCAGGGCCGGCCAGCATCTGGTCGGCCTGCCCGGCAACCCCCTGGCCGCCGTCTCCGGCCTGCTCACGCTCGCCGAACCGCTGCTGCGCACGCTCGCCGCCCGCCCCGCCCCGGAGCCGTACACCCTGCCGGTCCAGGACGCGGCGCACGGGCATCCGTACGACACCCGGCTCATCCCCGTCGTGCTGCGCGGGGACCGTGCCGTGCCGGTGCACTACAACGGCCCGGCCATGCTGCGCGGCATCGCCGCGGCCGACGCCCTCGCCGTCGTCCCACCCGGCGGTGCCCGCCCCGGTCAGGAGCTCGAACTCCTCGACCTGCCCTGGGCGTCCGCCGGAATCGGGGTGTGTTTCACGTGAGACTTCCGGGCCATGACGTGATCGCCCGTCAGGCGCACGAACATCTCGTGACCCACCGGGTGGAACTGCCGAGGAAGGTGGTGCAGCGTCCGCTCCGGCAGGTGGCCAGACGACTGCTGATGGCGCTGCTGGTGCTGGTCGGGACCGCTCTGATCGTCTATGCCGACCACGACGGATACAACGACAACTCGGATCACTCGGTCGACCTGCTCGACTCCTTCTACTACGCGACCGTCACCCTCTCCACCACCGGATACGGCGACATCACACCCGTCAGCGACGCCGCCCGGTTCACCAACATCTTCGTCATCACCCCGCTGCGCGTGCTCTTCCTGATCATCCTGGTCGGCACCACGCTCGAGGTCCTCACCGAACGCACCCGTGAGGAATGGCGACTCAACCGCTGGAGGTCCACCTTGCGGGAGCACACCGTCGTCGTCGGCTTCGGGACGAAGGGGCGCTCGGCGATCCAGACCGTGTGTGCGACGGGGCTGAAGAAGGAGCAGGTCGTCGTGGTCGACCCCAGCTCCAAGGTGATCGAGGCCGCGACGGCCGACGGTTACGCGGGCGTGATCGGGGACGCGACGCGCAGCGATGTGCTCAAGCGGGCCGAGGTGCACCGGGCCCGGCAGATCATCATCGCCACCCAGCGCGACGACACGGCCGTGCTGGTCGCGCTGACGGCCCGCCAGCTCAACCGCGGGGCGAAGATCGTGGCCGCGGTGCGCGAGGAGGAGAACGCGCCGCTGCTCAAGCAGTCCGGCGCCGACGCGGTCATCACCAGCGCCAGCGCGGCCGGCCGGCTGCTCGGCCTGTCCGTGCTCAGCCCCGTGGCCGGCATGGTGATGGAGGACCTCATCCAGCAGGGCAGCGGGCTCGACATGGTCGAACGACCGGTCGTCAAGGCCGAGGTGGGCAAGGGGCCGCGCGAGACGGAGGACCTGGTGGTGACCGTGATACGCGGGCACCGGGTACTCGGATACGACGATCCGGCCGTCGGGACACTGCAGTTGACGGACCGGCTGATCACGATCGTACGGGCGACACCGGGCGCCGGGGTCACCCCCGACGCCCGGCCGCTGCCGCAGGACTGATCACTTGCGGTTGTAGAGCCGCATCGTGACCGGCCCGAAGACCAGCACGAACAGACCGGCCCAGCCGAGCGACCAGGCGACCTCGTCCGCCGGCCAGTCACCGGCCATCAGGCCGCGCACGGCCGAGGACAGATGAGTGATCGGGCTGTTGTTGACAAAGGCCTGCAGCCAGCCCGGCATGGTCCTCGGGTCGACGAAGACGTTGGACAGGAAGGTCAGCGGGAAGATCACCATCATGCTGACGCCCATCACCGACTTCTCGGTGCGCAGCATCAGCCCGAACATCGTCCAGATCCACGAGAACGCGAACGAGAAGCCCACCAGCAGCGCGATCCCGGCGAGGACACCGCCCGCCCCGCCGTCCGGGCGGTAACCGATGATCATGCCGACGGCGAGCATCACGACCGAGGCGATGGTGTAGCGCAGGGCGTCGCCGAGCAGATAGCCGACCATCGTCGACGGCCGCCAGATCGGCAGCGAGCGGAAGCGGTCGAAGACACCCTTCTCGATGTCGGTGTTGACCGAGACGCCGGTGTACATGGTGATCATCACGACCGACATCACCAGGATTCCCGGCAGCAGGAACTGGATGTACTCCTTCGGGGACCCGGCCAGGGCGCCCCCGAACAGATACGTGTACATCAGCACCATCATGATCGGGAACGCGGTGACGTCGAAGAGCTGCTCCGGTACGTGCTTGATCTTGAGGATCGCCCGCCAGCCGAAGGTCAGCGAGGCCGACCAGGCGCTCGGACGCGGCGGGCGCCTGCCGCCGACGAGCAGGGCGGCCAGCGACTCGGCGCTGACGGGGGCCAGATCCTGGGTCTCGGTGCTCGTCGCGGTGCTCATGCCGCCACCTCGTCCTTCGGGCTGTGGGTGTCGTGTCCGGTGAGGGCGAGGAACACCTCGTCCAGGCTGGGCTGCCCCAGCGAGAAGTTGTCCACGACGACACCGCCGCGGGCCAGTTCGCCGAGCGCCCGGGCTGCCTGCTCGGCGGCGATGCCGCTGGCCGCCGTGGAGACACGGGCGGTCAGGGCGACCGGGTCCGGCTCCAGCTGCACCTGCGCGTCCAGCACCCGGCGCAGCACCTCGGCCGCCTCGGACCGCTGCTCCGCGTCCCGCAGCCGTACATGCACGGAACCGGCGCCGACCGAGGCCTTCAGCTCGCCCTTGGTGCCCTCGGCGATGACCCTGCCGCGGTCGATCACGGCGATCCGGGACGCCAGCTGGTCGGCCTCGTCCAGATACTGCGTGGTGAGCAGCACCGTCGTGCCCTGAGCGACGACCGCGCGCACGATGTCCCAGACCTGGTTGCGGCTGCGCGGGTCGAGCCCGGTGGTCGGCTCGTCGAGGAAGAGTAGATCGGGGGTGTTGAGGATGGACGCGGCGATGTCGATACGGCGCCGCATGCCGCCCGAGTAGTGCTTGATCTGCTTGCCCGCGGCCTCCGTCAGCCCGAAGGCCTCCAGCAGCTGCGCGGACCGTACGCGCGCCGCCTTCTTGCCGTGGCCGAGGAGGCGGCCCAGCAGAACCAGGTTCTCGGTGCCGGTGAGGTCCTCGTCCACCGAGGCGTACTGACCGGTGAGGCTGACGCGGCCACGGACCTCGTCGGCCTCGCGCACGACGTCGTGACCGAAGATGTGCGCCTCGCCGGCGTCGGGCCGCAGCAGGGTGGCGAGCATCTTCACGGTGGTCGTCTTCCCGGCGCCGTTCGGGCCGAGGACGCCGTAGACCGTGCCGGCCGGGACGGAGAGGTCCACGCCGTCGACGGCGCGGGTCTCACCGAACGTCTTCACCAGCCCCGCGGTCTCGATCGCCAGGCCGGTCGTGTGCTGGCTCATGGTGGGGTGTCCTTCCACGCACTTGGGTGACGCATGGTGAGACCTTTACCTTCGCCGGAACTCATCGGTGATCGCACACTTTTTTCGCCGGGACCCGCCCGCCGCGCGATGCCTCGCCGGGGCACGCGGCCGGAGTCGGCCGGTGGACGGGGGGTAGCGTCCCCCTCATGCATGCGATCACGATTCCCGAACCTGGTGGGCCCGAGGCGCTGGTGTGGGACGAGGTCCCGGATCCGGTGGCCGGTGAGGGCGAGGTGCTGGTCGAGGTGGTGGCCGGGGCCGTCAACCGCGCCGACATCCTGCAGCGGCAGGGTTTCTACGACCCGCCGCCGGGGTCGTCCCGCTACCCCGGCCTGGAGTGCTCCGGCAGGATCGCCGCACTCGGCCCCGGCGTCTCCGGCTGGGCGGTCGGCGACGAGGTGTGCGCGCTGCTCGCGGGCGGCGGCTACGCCGAGAAGGTCGCGGTCCCGGCCGGTCAGCTGCTGCCTGTGCCGAAGGGCCTCGACCTCAAGCAGGCCGCGGCGCTGCCCGAGGTGGTCTGCACGGTCTGGTCGAACGTCTTCATGATCGCCCAGCTGCGCCCCGGCGAGACGCTGCTCGTGCACGGCGGCTCCAGCGGCATCGGCACCATGGCGATCCAGCTGGCCAAGGCCGTCGGCGCCAAGGTCGCGGTCACGGCGGGCACCGCGCAGAAGCTGGAGCGGTGCGCCGCGCTGGGTGCGGACATCCTGATCAACTACAAGGAGCAGGACTTCGTCGAGGAGGTCAGGAAGGCCACCGACGGGGCGGGCGCCGACGTCATCCTCGACAACATGGGCGCCAAGTACCTGGACCGCAATCTGCAGGCCCTCGCCACCAGCGGCCGCCTCGCCATCATCGGCATGCAGGGCGGCATCAAGGGCGAGCTGAACATCGCCACGCTGCTGAACAAGCGGGCCGCGATCAGCGCGACCTCGCTCAGGGCGCGCCCGCTCGGCGAGAAGGCGGCGATCGTCGCGGCCGTACGCGAGCATGTGTGGCCCCTGATCGACGGCGGCCATGTCCGCCCGGTCGTCGACCGCGAGGTCCCGATGAGCGACGCGGCCGCGGCGCACCGGGTCGTGGAGGAGAGCGGGCACGTGGGGAAGGTCCTGCTGGTGGTGCCCTGAGAAAGGCGCAGGCCGGCCCTCAAGCCCTGCGCATCCGCAGGCCGATGAAGGCGAGGCCCAGGCCGAGTCCGATCAGGACCAGTCCGCTGCCGAGCGGCAGGATCTGCAGGACGGGCTCGGCGGGGCCTGCGGAGTCCGAGGCGGCCTGCTGTGCCGGGGGCTGTGCGGGCCCGGAGGGCAGCAGGCTGGCCTCGTCGGCCGGTGACGCCGTGGCGTCCCCGGCCGTCTCGTCGCCGGTGTCCTCCCCTTCCGGGTAGGCCGGTTCCTCGCCCTCTCCCTGGTCGGAGGAGTCGTCGGCCGATGCGTCCGCCGACGGTGTCTCCCGCCGCCCGGGACGCTCGCGCCCCTCACCCGCCACGCTCCCGGCCCGCGACGGCTTCGGAGAGGCGGTGGGGGAGGCGGAACGGTGCCCGGCCCCCGGGGTGCGGGCACCAGGCGTATGCCCGGAGTGGGGTTTGACCTCTGCTTCCTCCCCGGGGCCCGCCTCGTCCGCCGGACCGTCCTCGTCCCCCGGCCAGGCCTCGTCCCCCGAACCCTCCTCATGCCCGGAACCGTGCCCGTCCCCCGGGCCGGGCTCGTCCCGGGAACCGTTCTCGTCGCCCGCACCAGGCTCGTCCCTGGATCCGGAGTGCCCGGCATGGCCCCCCGATCCGGTCCCGTGCGTCGGCCCCGGCGCAACCACCACCACCAAGGGCGCGGACGACGCGTGCGCCACCGCACCCCCGCACGGCAGCACGAGCACGCTCGCCCCCACCCCCATCACCAGTCCGGCCCCCTGCAAAGCACGCAGCCATGGAGTCACGTCTCAAGGCTCACACCGGCCCGCACTTCCGGCATTCCGGGCTCCGCCAAAATTCCGAAGCCGCTGCACAATCCGGGTATGTCGATACGTCACGGGCTTCTGGCGCTCCTCGAACAGGGCCCTCGCTACGGCTCACGACTGCGCACCGAGTTCGAGGAGCGCACCGGTGGCAGCTGGCCGCTGAACATCGGGCAGGTCTACACGACCCTCGGCCGCCTGGAGCGGGACGGGATGGTCGTGCACAACGGCGAGGACGAGGCCGGGCGGGCGCTGTACGCCCTGACCCGCACGGGCCGGACCGAGCTGCAGGACTGGTTCACCCGTCCCGTCGAGCGCACCAGTCCCCCGCGCGACGAGCTGGCGATCAAGCTGGCGCTGGCGGTGGGCGCACCCGCCGTCGACGTACGCCGGGTCGTGGAGGCACAGCGCCGGCATGTGGCGGACGCGCTGCACGCCTACGTACGGCAGCGGGCGCGGGCGCTCGCGGGTACGCCCGGGCATCCGGACGAGGTGGCGCGGCTGCTGGTCCTGGAGCAGCTCATCTGCCACGCGGAGGCGGAGATCCGCTGGCTGGACCACTGCGAGGCCCGGCTGCTGCGGCTGCGGGCGGAGAACACCGCACCGTGACGGACGGCACCGCACCGTGACGGAAAACCCCGCACCGTAAACGGTGGATCACCCTGCACGGGGGGCACCACGGTGATGAGATGCACGGGTGCGAGAGAATGGCGGCATGGAGATGCCGAGGAACGACAGGTCGCCGGAGAACCCCCAGATCCTGGTCGTGGGCCAGGACGGCATGGCGATTGGCGGCGGTACAGACGAGGACTCCCGCGAGATTCCGGTGACGGAACAGGTCGAGCAGCCGGCCAAGGTGATGCGGATCGGCAGCATGATCAAACAGCTCCTGGAGGAGGTGCGGGTGGCTCCCCTGGATGAGGCGAGCCGGGCCCGCCTCAAGGAGATCCACCGCAGTTCGGTGAAGGAGCTGGAGGACGGGCTGGCGCCGGAGCTGGTGGAGGAGCTGGAGCGGCTCTCCCTGCCCTTCACGGACGACGGCACCCCCAGCGATGCCGAACTGCGCATCGCGCAGGCGCAGTTGGTGGGCTGGCTGGAGGGCCTCTTCCACGGCATCCAGACCACGCTGTTCGCCCAGCAGATGGCCGCGCGGGCCCAGTTGGAGCAGATGCGGCGCGCGCTGCCGCCGGGCGTGGGCCCCGACGGCACCGAGGACCGCCAGGCCGGCGGCCGCTCGGGCGGACCGTACCTGTAACGAGCCGAGCCCGTACGAATCCGTACGAAAGGGCCCGGCGGCCGAGAAGCCGCCGGGCCCTTCACCTGTCTGCCGTGCGGGTCAGGACGTCGGGTTGCCCGAGGAGACGCTGAGCTCGATCTGCGGCATGTCCTTGGGGTCGACGTCCGTGTCGGCGGACGGGAACTGGTCGATGACCGCGCCCTCGCCGTAGGTGTTCTCGTCGACCTTCTTGATCTTCAGCTCCCAGCCCGCGGCCTGCAGGCACTCCTTGACCGAACCGATGTACTTGAAGCGGAAGTCGGGGAGCTTGATCTTGTCGGGGTCGTTGTACGACTCCTGCGGCTCCGTGCACTCGGTCGACTCGATCTTCTTCGTGGTGTCCGGCCCGCGGTAGCCCGCCGCCTTGGTCGCCGAGGGGCTCGCGCTGCCACCGCCCTTGCCCTCGTCGTCACCGCCGCCGCCGTTCAGCAGCAGTGCCGCGAGCAGGCCGCCGACCGCGACGATCGAGACGACGATCGAACCGATGATCACCGGCTTGTTGTTCTTCCCGCTGCCACCGCCCGCGGCGGGCCCGGAGGGCTGGGGCGTGATGTTGTACGGCGGCGGCGTGGAGGGCTGGCCGTACGGCGCCTGCTGGTAGCCGCTCTGCTGCGGGTAGCCGTACGCCGGGGAGGACGGCTGCGACGGCGGCGCCGGGGTGCCGTACGGATTCGGGGTCGGCTGGTACGGCGTCTGGACGGGGCCCGTCGGCGCCGGGGTCGACTGGTCGACCGGCGGGAAGACGGCGGAGCCGACACCCGAGCCGGCCTGGGCGGGCGCGCCCGGCACGATGCTCGGCGGGGTGGCGTGGAAGGAGGCGGCCACGCGCAGGCACTCGTCGCGCATGGACTCGGAGCTCGGGAACCGCTCGTTGGGGTTCTTCTTCAGCGCGCGGGCGACCAGCGCGTCCACCGCGGGCGGCAGCGCCCGGTTGATCGACGACGGAGCGACCGGCTCCTCCTGCACATGCGCGTAGGCGATCGCGAGCGGGGAGTCCGCGTCGAACGGCAGCCGCCCGGTGACCAGTTGGAACAGCATGATGCCGACCGAGTAGAGGTCGGAGCGTGCGTCCACACCACGGCCCAGCGCCTGCTCCGGCGAGAGGTACTGCGGGGTGCCCACGACCATGCCGGTCTGCGTCATCGACGTCACGCCGGACTGCATGGCACGCGCGATGCCGAAGTCCATCACCTTGACCACGCCGCGCTTGGTCATCATGACGTTGCCCGGCTTGATGTCGCGGTGGACCAGGCCCATCTCGTGGCTGATCTCCAGCGCCGCGAGCACATCCGCGGTGATCTTCAGCGCCTTGTCCGCGGGCATCGCGCCGAACTGCCGTACGTCCTCGTCGAGCACCGAACCCAGCGGGCGGCCCTCGATGTACTCCATGACGATGTACGGAGTCGTCATGCCGTCGAGGGTGTCCTCGCCGGTGTCGAAGACCGAGACGATGTTGGTGTGCGTGAGCTTGGCCACGGCCTGGGCCTCGCGGCGGAAGCGCTCGCGGAAGGCCTGCTCCCGCCCCAGGTCGGTGTGGAGCGTCTTGATCGCGACCTGGCGGTCGAGCACGCTGTCGTAGGCGAGATGCACCGAGGCCATGCCGCCCTCGCCGAGCAGGTCGCGCAGCTGATAGCGGCCGCCGGCCAACGCCCGCCCCGTGTACCGGCCCTGTGCGCCGTCCTGGCTCATGTTCCGCTTCCCCCGTGGGCCTTCAGGCGCCGTTGACTGTCATTGATCCAAAGTGCTATTCCCGGCCAAGTCTGCCCCAGGGCACTGACACGTCAAGTTCAGTGCCCGATCCGTGACCGTACGCGAAAGAAGCGTCGCGCGAGCGTTACAGACGTTGTACGTGCGGTACACAGAATTTGCACGGGACCCTTGGGGGAGGGTTTGATGGCCGGTCCGTCCTCAGCCGGTTCCGGTCCCCTTCTCGGAACGGCGGCTTGCGTTGAGGCTGTAGCGTGGCCGACGGAGACCGTAACAACACCGCGCGCACCGCGGGCAGAAACGACGGCGAGGACTGATGGCACAGCAGCAGCGCGCTCAGGGCCCGTCCGACCCCGAGGCGACTGGCGGCGGTATGTCAGATGCGCCGGAGATGTGGGGTAACGGCGGGCTTGTCGGGGACGGCCGGTACCGGCTGACCCGCAGACTCGGCCGGGGCGGCATGGCAGAGGTGTTCGCCGCCGAGGACGTGCGCCTCGGGCGCACCGTCGCGGTCAAGCTGCTGCGCGCCGACCTCGCCGAGGACCCGGTCTCCAAGGCCCGTTTCACCCGCGAGGCCCAGTCGGTGGCCGGCCTCAACCACCATGCCATCGTCGCGGTGTACGACTCCGGCGAGGACTTCGTGGGCGGCCAGTCGGTCCCCTACATCGTCATGGAGATCGTCGAGGGCCGCACCATCCGCGACCTGCTGATCAACGCCGAGGCGCCGGGACCCGAGCAGGCCCTGATCATCGTCTCCGGTGTGCTGGAGGCGCTCGCCTACTCGCACCAGCACGGCATCGTGCACCGCGACATCAAGCCGGCCAACGTCATCATCACGCACAACGGCGCCGTCAAGGTGATGGACTTCGGCATCGCCCGCGCCCTGCACGGCGCGTCCACGACGATGACGCAGACCGGCATGGTCATGGGCACCCCGCAGTACCTCTCCCCGGAGCAGGCGCTCGGCAAGGCCGTCGACCACCGCTCCGACCTGTACGCGGTGGGCTGTCTGCTCTACGAACTCCTCGCGCTCAGGCCCCCGTTCGTCGGCGAGACCCCGCTGTCGGTGGTCTACCAGCACGTCCAGGACATCCCGGTGCCGCCGTCGGAGGTCTCGGACGCCACCCCGCCGGAGCTCGACGGCCTGGTCATGCGCTCGCTCGCCAAGGAGCCGGACGACCGCTTCCAGACGGCCGAGGAGATGCGCGGGCTCGTCCAGTACGGGCTGCAGATGCTCTACGACCAGGGCGGCCACACCGGCACCTGGAACACCGGCCCGGTCGATGTGCACGAGGGCCGGCACACCCCGGCCGCGGGCTTCGCCGGCACCCAGGTGCTGCCGCACCCCGGCCATGCCTCCGGCACGACGCAGATCCCGCAGCAGGTGCTGCCCGCCGGCTACGGCGGCGGGGACGACGGCGGCTTCGAGGGCCACGGGAACAGGGGCAGCGGCCGCGGCAAGCTGTGGATCCTCGCCGTCCTCGCGGTGATCGCCATCGCGGCGGGTGTCGCGCTCGCACTGAACAACGGAGGCGGCGGAGGCGGCGGCACGGACCCCACCAAGTCCCCGAGCGCCACGCAGTCCACCACGGACGACTCGGCCAGCGAGACGCCCAGCTCCGAGCCGACCGACGACTCGACGGACACCTCCACGGACGACAACTCCACGAGCGGCGGCTCGGGGGACTACACCCCCTCGTACACGCCGTCGTACACGCCGTCCCAGAGCGCGACGAACGAGCCGACGGACGAGCCGACGGACGAGCCGACGACCGAGGAGCCGACGGGCCAGCCGTCCCAGACGCAGTCGCCGACGGGCAACCCGTCGCCGACGGGCAGCCCCGGCGGCGACGAAGACGAGTGACGCGTCACTCCACGAACGCCCCACACACCGCGTCGTACTCCCGCGTCCACCACACCGCCAGGGCGGAGGTCGCCGGGAGCTGGGGGTCGGCGCGGGTGTCGCCGCGTTCGTAGTGCCAGCGCAGCATCCAGAAGTCGTTGAGGCGTTCCCACCACACGCGGTGCACGGCTGCCGCGAGTTCGGAGGGCGTGGCACCGGCCGTGCGCCGGTACGCGCGCGCGTAGGCGCGCACCTTGGGCAGGTCGAGGGTTCCGGCGGGCCGTACGAAGAAGATCGCGGCGGCGCGTACCGCCTCCTCCGCGCGCGGGCGCAGGCCAAGGCGGTCCCAGTCGACGATGGCGGCGGGCGCGTCCCCCCTGTAGAGCAGGTTGAACGGGTGGAAGTCGCCGTGCACCCAGCCCACCGAACTCCCGCGCGCAGGGCGCCTGTCGGCGTGCTGCTCCAGCAGCGTGCGGCGTTCCAGCAGGCGGTGGCGGGCCAGTTCGTCGAACGAGTCGGCGGGGCGGTGGCGGCGTACGCGGCCGAGCAGGTCGTCGATGAGGGTGAAGGTGTCGGCGGGGTCGGCGGCGACGGGTTCGGTACGGGCACGCGCGTGTGCCGGCATCACCCGCTCCAGGCTCGCGTGCACCACTCCCAGCAGCGCCCCCAGCCGGCCGCACTGGACGGTCGTGAGCTGTCCGCCGTGCCGGTGCCGTCCCTCGATCCAGGGGTGCAGCGCGTAGGCGTGTCCGCCGATCACCGCGACCGTGCGCCCGTCCCGCCCGGGCAGCGGGGGCGCCACCGGTACGCCCAGATCGGCCAGGCGCTGGGTGGCCCGGTGCTGACGGGCGATCGCGGCCGGGTCGGCGGTCTCCGGGTCGAAGTGGTGCTTGAGGAAGTAGCGGCCGTGGGTGGTGCACAGGCGATAGCCCCGGTTGAGCAGGCCCTGGTCGACGGGCTCGCAGGCGACGGCGGAACCGGCGCCGTACTGGCGCAGCAGTTCGCCCAGCGGGGGCGCGTGAGGCACATGCGGTGGTACAGGGGAGCGCAACACGCGCCAGATGGTAGGGCACGATTCAAGGCCGTGAGCTGGGCGTTGTCACAGGCAGTCGCATTCGGTCACGGCATGTGCTCGAAGTGGCGTTCCAGGCCGCCGTCGGTCGAGTGGACCGTGCCGAACTGCGGCTCGACGCTCAGATAGACGGGCTCGTACGGTTCGCCGTCCACGCGCCGGGGCGCCGCCCCGAACCGCTCCGTCTCGGCGGCCGTCGGCTCGTAGGGGCTGCACGCCCCGACGACCTGGACGGACCACAGGGCCTCGCCGGGACGGGCGGAGCTCAAGTTGTCCGAGCCGTAGGCGACGACGCTGCCGCCGCACGCACGGTGGTAGCCGCAGCTGCGCGGCAGACGCAGCAGCACCCGGCCGTCGGACACGATGTGCCGGGCGAAGGCGAGGAAGGGCAGCGCGCGCATGCTGGTGGCGATACGGCCGTAGTCGGTGCGGGCGAGCAGGTCGACGGCGAGTCGGTCGACGGCGCGCTGGTCGACGGCGCGCTGGTCGTCACTGGGCATGCGACCACTGTCCGCAGGGGCGCGCTCCCCGGGGCAGAGGCTTTGGTCCCTAACGGCGCTGCTGTTCGGCCTGCATGCGCGCCACATAGGCCGCCGCCTGGGACCTTCGCTCCATTCCCAGTTTCGACAGCAGCGCGGACACATAGTTCTTGATCGTCTTCTCGGCGAGGTGCAGCCTCTCGCCGATCGCGCGGTTGGTGAGGCCCTCGCCGATCAGGTCGAGGATCCTGCGCTCCTGCTCGGTGAGCCCTTCCAGCCGGTCGTCGCCCCTGTCGCGGCCGCCGTCGCGCAGCCGCTGCAGCACGCGCGCGGTGGCCACCGGGTCGAGCAGCGACTTCCCGGCCGCGACGTCCCGCACGGCCGCCAGCAGTTCCGCGCCGCGGATGGCCTTGAGGACATAGCCGGAGGCGCCCGCCATGATCGCGTCGAACAGGGCCTCGTCGTCGGCGTAGGAGGTCAGCATCAGGCACGTCACCCGCTCGTCCCGGGAGCGGATGTCGCGGCACACCTCGACCCCACTGCCGTCCGGGAGCCGTACGTCGAGCACCGCGACGTCGGGCCGGGTGGCCGGAATGCGTGCCAGTGCCTCGGCCGCCGTGCCCGCCTCGCCGACCACCTCGATGTCGCCCTCGGCCCACAGCAGCTCATGGACACCGCGCCGGACCACTTCGTGATCGTCGAGCAGAAATACCCGGATTTTTCCCTCTTCGTTCACGTTCGCAGTCTCACACAGGGGCCGCAGTCCCGCCCGAGGTGAAGTCTTCCCGTGAACTGGGTCACCGGGATAACGTGCCGTTGTTCCGGCCCCCTGCAAGGCTGTGACCAGGAAACCTTCCGGGCTTTCGCGATTTACTTGGAAATCCAAGCAAAATCGCAGGTCAGGAGGGGTTTCACAGAAATGTGGAGCACTGGGTAACGTGCCTTTTGCAGGGCGCTCGCCGGGGCACCTGTCACACCTGTTCCCGACCGGGCGCACCCACCCTGTGCGTCCGTAGGGCTGCAGATGAGCCGCACTGGCACCCGGCGAACCCGGGTAGCCGGACCGACGGAGGAGCACACGTGACCGTGGAGAGCACTGCCGCGCGCAAGCCGCGACGCAGCGCCGGAACCAAGAGCACGGCCGGCAAGCGCACGACCGCAAAGAATGCGCCTGGCACCGACCCCGAGCTCGTACAGCTGCTGACGCCCGAGGGCGAGCGGCTCAAGAACGCCGAGTACGACAAGTACGTCGCCGGCATCACCCCCGATGAGCTCCGCGGTCTGTACCGCGACATGGTGCTCACCCGCCGCTTCGACGCCGAGGCCACCTCCCTGCAGCGCCAGGGCGAGCTGGGCCTGTGGGCCTCGCTGCTCGGCCAGGAGGCCGCCCAGATCGGCTCCGGGCGGGCCACCCGCGAGGACGACTACGTCTTCCCGACCTACCGCGAGCACGGCGTCGCCTGGTGCCGCGGGGTCGACCCGACCAATCTGCTGGGCATGTTCCGCGGCGTGAACAACGGCGGCTGGGACCCGGGCAGCAACAACTTCCACCTGTACACGATCGTCATCGGCTCCCAGACGCTGCACGCCACGGGCTATGCGATGGGCGTGGCCAAGGACGGCGCGGACAGCGCGGTGATCGCCTACTTCGGCGACGGCGCCTCCAGCCAGGGCGACGTCGCGGAGTCCTTCACCTTCTCCGCGGTCTACAACGCCCCGGTCGTGTTCTTCTGCCAGAACAACCAGTGGGCGATCTCCGAGCCGACCGAGAAGCAGACCCGCGTGCCGCTCTACCAGCGCGCACAGGGCTACGGCTTCCCGGGCGTGCGGGTGGACGGCAACGACGTGCTGGCCTGTCTCGCGGTCACCCGGTGGGCGCTGGAGCGGGCGCGCAGCGGCGAGGGCCCGACCCTCGTCGAGGCGTACACCTACCGCATGGGCGCGCACACCACCTCCGACGACCCGACGAAGTACCGCGCCGACGAGGAGCGTGAGGCCTGGGAGGCGAAGGACCCGATCCTGCGCCTTCGCCGGTACCTGGAGGCCGCAAACCACGCGGACGAGGGATTCTTCGCGGAACTCGAGGCCGAGAGCGAAGCGTTGGGCAGGCGAGTGCGTGAGGCGGTCCGCGCCATGCCGGACCCGGACCGCTTCGCCATCTTCGAGAACGCGTACGCGGACGGGCATGCGCTCGTCGACGAGGAGCGAGCCCAGTTCGCCGCCTACCAGGCGTCGTTCGCAGACGAGGGGGGTCACTGAGATGGCGGAGGCTGTGACAGTCAGGACCATGGCTCTGGCCAAGGCGGTCAACGAATCGCTGCGCCGCGCCCTGGAGACCGACCCCAAGGTCCTGGTCATGGGTGAGGACGTCGGCAAGCTTGGCGGTGTCTTCCGGGTGACGGACGGCCTGCAGAAGGACTTCGGCGAGAGCAGGGTCATCGACACCCCGCTGGCCGAGTCCGGCATCGTGGGCACCGCGATCGGCCTGGCTCTTCGGGGCTACCGCCCGGTCGTGGAGATCCAGTTCGACGGCTTCGTCTTCCCGGCGTACGACCAGATCGTCACTCAGCTCGCCAAGATGCACGCGCGCTCCCTGGGCAAGGTCAAGCTCCCGGTCGTCGTGCGCATCCCCTACGGCGGCGGCATCGGCGCCGTCGAGCACCACTCCGAGTCGCCGGAGGCCCTGTTCGCGCATGTCGCGGGCCTGAAGATCGTCTCGCCCTCGAACGCCTCTGACGCGTACTGGATGATGCAGCAGGCCATCCAGAGCGACGACCCGGTGATCTTCTTCGAGCCGAAGCGGCGCTACTGGGACAAGGCCGAGGTCAACACCGAGGCCATCCCCGGTCCGCTGCACAAGGCGCAGGTCGTGCGCCCCGGCACCGACCTCACCCTCGCCGCCTACGGCCCGATGGTGAAGCTCTGCCGGGAGGTGGCCGACGCGGCCGCCGAGGAGGGCAAGTCCCTGGAGGTGCTGGACCTGCGCTCGGTGTCCCCGCTGGACTTCGACTCGATCCAGGCCTCGGTGGAGCGGACGGGCCGCCTGGTCGTCGTCCACGAGGCGCCGGTGTTCTTCGGCTCGGGCGCGGAGATCGCCGCCCGGATCACGGAGCGCTGCTTCTACCACCTGGAGGCCCCGGTCCTCAGGGTCGGCGGCTACCACGCCCCGTACCCGCCGGCCCGCCTGGAGGAGGAGTATCTGCCGGGCCTGGACCGGGTACTCGACGCCGTCGACCGTGCCCTGGCGTACTGAGGAGAGGGTCGTGACGACGATGACGGAAGCGTCCGTACGCGAGTTCAAGATGCCGGACGTGGGCGAGGGCCTCACCGAGGCCGAGATCCTCAAGTGGTACGTCCAGCCGGGCGACACGGTCACCGACGGCCAGGTGGTGTGCGAGGTCGAGACGGCCAAGGCAGCGGTGGAACTGCCCATCCCGTACGACGGCGTGGTCCGCGACCTGCACTTCCCCGAGGGCGCCACGGTCGACGTGGGCACGCCGATCATCGCGGTGGACGTGTCGGGGGGCTCCGCGGCCCCCGAGGCACCGGCCGAGCCGGCCGCCGCGGTCCCCGCACCGGCCGAGGAGAGCAAGCCGGAGGGCTCGGGCCGCCAGCCGGTCCTGGTGGGTTACGGCGTGGCGGAGTCCTCCACCAAGCGCCGCCCCCGCAAGGGCGCCGACGCGGAGGCCGCGCAGGCCTCGACGGCGATCCAGGCGGAGCTGAACGGCCATGCACCGGCACCGGTGGCGGAACCGGTGGCGACGACCGGGCAGCGCCCGCTCGCCAAGCCGCCGGTGCGCAAGCTGGCGAAGGACCTCGGCGTCGACCTGGCGACGGTCGTCCCGTCGGGCCCGGACGGCATCATCACGCGCGAGGACGTCCATGCCGCCCTCGCACCGGCGGCCCCGGCACCGGAGCCGTCCGTGGCGGCGCCCGCCGCGCCCGCGCCCGCACCGGCCGCCGTGGCCTCGTACGACTCGGCACGGGAGACCCGTATCCCCATCAAGGGGGTCCGCAGGGCGACCGCGCAGGCGATGGTCGGCTCGGCGTTCACCGCCCCGCACGTCACGGAGTTCGTGACGGTGGACGTGACGCGCACGATGAAGCTGGTCGAGGAGCTCAAGCAGGACAAGGAGTTCGCGGGCCTGCGGGTGAACCCGCTGCTGCTGATCGCCAAGGCCCTGCTGGTCGCCCTCAAGCGCAACCCGGAGATCAACGCCTCGTGGGACGAGGCCGCCCAGGAGATCGTGGTCAAGCACTACGTCAACCTCGGCATCGCGGCGGCCACCCCGCGCGGCCTGATCGTCCCGAACATCAAGGACGCGCACGCCAAGACCCTGCCGCAACTGGCCGAGTCCCTGGGCGAGCTGGTGTCCACGGCCCGCGAGGGCAAGACGTCCCCGGGCGCGATGCAGGGCGGCACGGTGACCATCACCAACGTCGGCGTCTTCGGCGTCGACACGGGCACGCCCATCCTCAACCCCGGCGAGTCCGCGATCCTCGCGGTCGGCGCGATCAAGCTCCAGCCGTGGGTGCACAAGGGCAAGGTGAAGCCGCGTCAGGTCACGACCCTGGCGCTGTCCTTCGACCACCGACTGGTCGACGGCGAGCTGGGCTCCAAGGTCCTCGCGGACGTGGCGGCGATCCTGGAGCAGCCGAAGCGGCTGATCACCTGGGCGTGAGAGTCCGGCCCGGTCGTGCCGGGCCGGCCGTGCAGGGCGAAGGGCCCGTCGCTTCCGGCGACGGGCCCCTCTGCGTGCTGCTGCGTGTGCGCGCCCGGGTCAGATCCTGGTGAACCCGTAGCTCATGAGCTTCTTGGCGTCCGACTCGCGCTGGGCGATGGAGGAGGAGGCGAGCACGGTGCCGATGACCGTCTTGCCGCCGCGGGTGGCGGCGAAGACCAGGCAGTACTTGGCCTCGGGGCCGGAGCCCGTCTTCACACCGATCGTGCCGCTGTAGCTGCTGAGCAGGCCGTTGGTGTTGGTCCACGCGGCCATCGTGCGGGTGCTGCCCGTCTTGGTGATGGTCTTCGCGGTGTACTTCTTCGTCTTCACGAGCGTGCGGAACGTGGAGTTCTTCATCGCACTGCTGGCGATTTTCGTCAGGTCACGGGGCGTCGAGTAGTTCGCACCATTCCCTATGCCGTCGAACGAGTCGAAGTGGGTGTGCGTCAGACCCAGGTTCTTGGCGGCGGTGTTCATCTTGCCGATGAAGTTCGACACCCGCTTGGCCCGCGTCGAGCCGGAACCGAACTTGTCGGCGAGCGCGTAGGCGGCGTCGCAGCCGGACGGCAGCATCAGGCCGTACAGCAGCTGGCGGACCGTCACCTTGTCACCGACGATCAGATGCGCCTGCGAGGCGTTGTGGGAGACGACGTAGTCGCTGTACGCCTTCTGGATCGTCACCTTGGAGTCGAGGTTCAGATGCGGCTGGGCGAGCACGACCTTCGCGGTCATGATCTTGGTGGTGGAACCGGTGGAGCGCTTGGTGTCCGCGGCCTTGGTGTAGAGCGTCTTGGCGTTGGAGTTGTTCATCACGTAGCCGCCCTTGGCCACGATGGAGGGCGCGGAGGCCGCCTGAGCGGGTGCGGCGGCCAGGGCTCCGGTCGTGAGCACGGCGCCTGCGGTGATGCTGACGGCGGCGGCTCTGCGGAGCCGCCTGCCCTTCTTGCCGCCAATGGCAGTAATCAACTTGAGATACCCCGATTACGTAGAATGCCCCATATGTGCGGCCGAGTTGGAGGGGAGAGGAAGGAGGGCCGCGGGTGTGTGACACGTAAGTAGCACAGAAGGTTGTGCCGCCGCTGGGACATGTCCCTCCTGGTGGTGAACCGGCTGGACGACATCCGGATCCCGTGCGGCTCCCGTCCGGATGATGGACGTGATCCCTGATGCGTACGTGTTGTATCTATGCTGTCCCCATGACCAGTCCGGGGACCCTGACCAGCAAGCAACCACCAGCCGCCGACCGGGTCTACACCCACGTCAAGCAGGGAGTCCTCGAGCGCCGCTACGAGGGCGGGACCCTGCTGACCGAGGGCGAGCTCGCCGAGGCCGTGGGGGTCTCCCGCACCCCGGTGCGCGAGGCGCTGCTGCGCCTGGAGGTGGAAGGGCTGATCAAGCTCTACCCGAAGAAGGGAGCCCTGGTCCTGCCCGTGTCCGCGCAGGAGATCGCGGACGTGGTGGAGACCCGGCTGCTGGTCGAGGAGCACGCGGCGCGCAAGGCCGTGCCCGCACCCGCGGGGCTCGTGGAGCGGCTGGAGGCGCTGCTGACGAAGCAGCGCGAGCAGGTCGCCGCGGGTGACCTCGCCGCGGCCGCCGTGACCGACCGCTGCTTCCACGCCGAGATCGTCCGCAGCGGCGGCAACGAGATCCTCTCCCGGCTCTACGACCAGCTGCGCGACCGTCAGCTGCGGATGGGCGTCGCCGTGCTGCACTCCCACCCCGACCGGGTCGCCAAGACCCTCGCCGAGCACGCGGAGCTCCTCGACGCGCTGCGCTCCGGGGACATGGAGGCGGCGGTCGACGTCGTCCACCGGCACGTGAGCTGGTTCTCGCACCTGGCCCGGGGTGAGGTCCGATGAGCTCCCCCTCCTCGTCGTCCTCGCTCACCCTTCCGGGTGATCCGCCGGGCGGCCGGCGCGCGATCGCCGTGTGGAGCATCGGCGTCTCCGTCTACTTCGTCGCCGTCATCTTCCGTACGTCCCTCGGGGTCGCGGGCCTCGACGCCGCCGACCGCTTCCATGTGAACGCCTCGGCGCTGTCGACCTTCTCGATCCTGCAGCTGCTGGTCTACGCCGGCATGCAGATACCCGTCGGCCTGCTGGTGGACCGGCTCGGCACCAAGAAGGTGCTGACCATCGGGGTGGTGCTGTTCACGGCGGGCCAGCTGGGCTTCGCCTTCTCCCCCTCCTACGGCATGGCCCTCGCCTCGCGCGCCCTGCTCGGCTGCGGTGACGCACTGACCTTCATCAGCGTGCTGCGGCTCGGCACCCGCTGGTTCCCGGCCCGGCGCGGGCCGATGGTCGCGCAGCTCGCGGGCCTCGTCGGCATGGCGGGCAACCTCGTCTCCACGCTCGTCCTGTCCCGGCTGCTGCACGGCGTCGGGTGGACCGCGGCCTTCGCGGGCAGCGCGCTGGCCGGAGTCGTCGTCCTCGTCCTGCTGCTGCTCTTCCTCAAGGACCACCCCGAGGGACACGAGCCGGAACCCCTCGCGCACCAGGGCGCCGCCTACGTGCGCCGGCAGATAGCGGCCTCCTGGCGCGAGCCCGGGACCCGGCTCGGGCTGTGGGTGCACTTCACGACCCAGTTCCCGGCGATGGTGTTCCTGCTGCTGTGGGGCATGCCGTTCCTGGTCCAGGCCCAGGGCCTGTCCCGGGCCACGGCCGGCGAACTGCTGACCCTGGTCGTCCTGTCGAACATGGTCGTGGGCCTGGTCTACGGCCAGGTCGTCGCCCGGCATCACGCGGCGCGGCTGCCGCTGGCGCTCGGCACCGTGGCCGCGACGGCGACGGTGTGGGCGGCGACGATCGCCTACCCGGCCGACACGGCACCGATGTGGCTGCTGATCGTGCTGTGCACGGTGCTCGGCGCCTGCGGTCCGGCGTCGATGATCGGCTTCGACTTCGCCCGCCCGGCCAACCCGGCGGAGCGGCAGGGGACGGCCTCCGGCATCACCAACATGGGCGGCTTCGTCGCCTCGATGACCACCCTGTTCGCGATCGGCGTGCTGCTCGACGCCACCGGCGACAACTACACGATCGCCTTCTCCGCGGTCTTCGTGCTCCAGGCGCTCGGCCTCAGCCAGATCCTGCGGCTGCGCCGACGGGTCGCCCGGCGCGAGCGTGAGCGCCTGGTGGCGAGCCGGGTGAAGACGGTGCACGTGCCGGTGTGAGACGAGAGGTTCACCCCATCCGGCGTTCACATCCGAGGTGTTGCTCAGGATGTTGCTCTGTCATGGGCGTGTGACAGCGTTGTCGTGATGCGGGGACGGGCGTGACCCGAGGGGCCGGCGGGGCCTCATAGTCGGTGACCGCAGTGCTCGTCTCCGAAAGGAACCCGTCATGAACCGCCACGTCCGCAAGGCCACCCTCGTCACCGCCGCGATCACGGCCGGCCTGCTGATGACGGCTTGTCAGAACGGCTCCTCGAACAGCTCCTCGCACGGCAGCTCGTCGAGCGACGGCTCCAAGGGCGCCGGCAGCTCCCGGCACGAGTCGGCGTCCAAGACCTCCGGGACGTCCGGGAACACCGGCTCGAAGGGCACGTCCGCGCAGAACGCGTCCAGCACCAGGAAGGGCGTCGACGGCACCTTCACCGGCGGCACCGTCAGCTACCTCGCCCCCGGCAAGTACGTCGTCCACACCTCCCGGACGGGCGACCAGGCCTTCTTCGTCGCCGACGACACCGAGGTCTACGGCGCCGGAAAGGTGTGCGGCAGCCCGCGCTCCGAGGCCCGCCCGCGCTGCACCCTCGACCAGCTGGAGACGGCCCTGAAGAAGGCCGCCGTCACCGCCGACGTGACCCTGAAGGACGGCGTCGCCACCGTCGTACGCGAGCGCCACGACGTGGACGGCGGCACCGGTTCCGGCACCCAGGGCGTGAACGGCACCTGGCTCGGCAACGTCAGCTACCTCGCCCCGGGCAAGTACACCGTCTCCGACATGAAGGGTGTCGAGCAGGCGTTCTACGTCTCCGACGACACCGCCGTCCGCGGCGCCGGCACCATCTGTGGCAGCCCGATGTCCGAGTCGATGTACACCTGCACGCTCGACCAGCTGGAGGCCGCCGCCAAGAAGGGCGTCTCCGCCAAGGTCGTGATCGCCGACGGTGTCGCCACGTCGGTCACGGAGGACCGCTGAACCCGTCGGCGCGTTGTCACTGCGTCAGCGTGAAGTTGCGCAGGATCGCCGCCGTCAGCTCCGGGTCCCCCTCCGTCTTCAGCCGGTCCACCACGGCCTCCGGCGCGACCCGGCCGCAGGCCAGGCGCACGAAGGTCTCCCAGTCGAGGGTGAGCGTGGCGGCCGGGCCGAGGGCGGGGGCGGTCTCCAGGGTGCCGCGGCCCTGGATGTCGACGCGGATGGTGCGCAGGAACTCGATCGGACCGTGCACGTCGAAGACGATCGCCGAACTGCGCGGCGCCGCCGCGACATCGGCGATGACCTGCGGCAGCATGCCCAGGAGCACATCGCGGGCGACCTGCGCACCGGGGGAGTCGAGGTTGCCGGGGCGCCCGAGGGCGGCGCGCAGGTCCTGTTCGTGCACCCAGACGTTGAACGCGTGGGTGCGCATGGCCTCTTCGAGCGTGATCTCCGCACCGAGCGGGCCGCGCACCTTGGTGCCCGGATCGCGCGTCTCGTTCCGTTGCTGGCGGTTGCGGCGGATGATCACGTACTCCAGCTCGGAGGTCATCTCCGGCGCCGTGTGGTGGCGGCGGACGTCGACCTGCATCTCCATGTAGCGCTGGTGGTCGTTGGTGACGTGGAACAGGTCGCGCGGCAGCGTGTGGATGGGGCGGGGGTCACCCAGCATCTCGCAGTCGAGGCCGATGACATGGGAGACCACGTCACGGACCGACCAGCCCGGGCACGGCGTCCGCCGGTTCCACTCTCCCTCCGCAAGCGGCCCCACCAGTTCGGATATCGACTCGATGGAGTGGGTCCAGGCGTCGGCGTAGGGCTGGAGGGTGGGATGCAGACTCACGGAACGGGACCCCTCGGCGGTCGGTACACGGGCGGTTGGCGGCAGCGTTGCCAGCGGGAGGTGGCTGCACTCGGCGACGTCTTGGGACTGTGCCGGTTCTCGACTGCGCTCGAACCGGACGGACCCCCAAGCTACGCTGCTGTGAGGCACCCCGGCAGTGCTTTCGTGTGACGATCGTAGGCCCGTGTGGACGGCTCGAATGCCAGGACGGTGGTAGTGTGCGCGCCTCTCTGCTCCAGATCGACGTGAACGAGGGCGAATCGGTCGAATCGCGCCGACACCGGGTGACGTCGCTGGTACGGGATCAGGCCGGGGCCGATCTGGTCGTCCTGCCGGAGTTGTGGACCACGGGCGCCTTCGCCTACCAGTCCTTCGCCGACGAGGCGGAACCGCTCGAAGGACCGACCCACGACACCATGGCCAAGGCGGCGAGCGACGCGGGCGTATGGCTGCACGCCGGCTCCATCCCCGAGCGCGGCACCGACGGCTCCCTCTACAACACCTCCCTCCTCTTCTCCCCCTCCGGCGACCTGACCGCCGCCTACCGCAAGATCCACCGCTTCGGCTTCGACAAGGGCGAAGCCGTGCTGATGGGCGCAGGACAGGACCTGGTGACGGTCCGTCTGCCCGAGACCACCCTCGGCCTCGCGACCTGCTACGACCTCCGCTTCCCCGAACTCTTCCGCGGCCTCGTCGACTCCGGCGCCGAGACCCTGCTCGTCCCGGCGGGCTGGCCGGAGCGCCGCCGGTCGCACTGGACGCTGCTGGCCCAGGCGCGGGCGGTCGAGAACCAGGCGTTCGTGCTCGCCTGTGGAACGGCCGGGACACATGCGGGGGTTCCGCAGGCCGGTCACTCGATCGTGGTGGATCCCTGGGGCGAGGTGCTCGCACAGGCGGGCGCCGGCGAGGAGGTCCTCACGGTGGAGTTCGACCCCGCGAAGGCCGCCACGACCCGCGAGCAGTTCCCGGCCCTCAAGGACCGCGTGCTGGGCCTGGACCCACCGCGCCGCCCTGAGTAGGCCCAGCAGAAGTCCCGGCCGGGCCCGGCGCTCAGTCCTCCTCGCGCTCCTTCTCCGCGAGATGGATCACGCACACCGCCACCGCGATCAGCAGCGCCGGATCGGCGTCGTCGCGCACCACGTCCACGCCGTACGTCTCCCGGACGTGCAGCCAGCGCCGCGAGACCACCGCCAGCAGCTCACCGTCGTACTCGACGGCGAACTCCCGGTCGAGGATCTTGCCGCTGACGTCCAGTTCGGTGCCGTCGACGAGCGTGACCCGGTAGTGGTTGCGCAGCAGGGACAGCCGCTTGCGCCTGATGGTGGCCAGGGCCTCGCCCTCGCGTTCGATCACCATCGTGTCGCGCAGGGCGAACATCTTCTGGTGGATGTCGATCAGGACGCGCCCTTGGGTGTCCTTGATCTCGAAGGTGTCCCGGATGCGCATGGCCTTGCCGTCGACGAGGAACACCTTGTTGCCGTGCTCGTCCTCGATCCAGTAGTCGTCACCGAAGCCGAGGAGGCGGTCGCGTACGAGGAATCTCATACCCTCACCGCTTCCCCGGCGGCCGGCCCGAAACGCCGCCGGTAGGCCGACGGGCTGAGTCCGGTCTCGCGCCGCACGCGCGCGCGGAGGTTCGCCGCGCTCCCCAGGCCGCTGCGCGCCGCCACCACGTCCAGCCGCTCCTCACCGCGCTCGATCAGCCGGCAGGCGAGCGCGACCCGCTCCCCCGTCAGCCACGCCAGCGGAGTCGTGCCCAGCTCGGCCCGGAAGCGCCGGTGCAGGGTGGCCGGGGAGACGGCCGCGCGGGCCGCCATATCCGCCACCGTCAGCGGCTCGCCGAGGCGCTCCTGCGCCCACGCCAGCAGGGGAGCGAGCGACTCCTCGGGCACACTCGGCACCGGCCGCTCCACGAACTGCCGCTGCCCGCCGTCACGGTGGGCAGCGAACACCAGACGCCGGGACACCGCGTTGGCGATCTCCGCGCCGTGGTCCTTGCGTACGACATGCAGCCCAAGGTCGAGCGCGGCCGCGCTGCCCGCCGCGGTCAGGATGCGGCCCTCGTCGACGAAGAGCACGTCGGGCTCCAGGAGGACCTTCGGATGCAGCTCACGGAAGGCGTCGGCCCACATCCAGTGGGTGGTGGCCCGGCGCCCGTCGAGCAGCCCGGCCTCGGCGAGCGCGAAGCTCCCGGTGCACAGGCTCATCACGCGCGCCCCACGCGCGTACGCGCGCCGGACGGCCTCCAGGACGGCCTCGACGCGCGGGACGACGTTGTCGGGCCGGCCGGGCACGACGACGGTGTCCGCGCCGTCCACGGCGTCGAGACCCGCCACCCCGGTCAGCGTGAAGAAGCCGTGGTTCATCCGCACCTCGGGCGCGGGCGCGCACAGCGTCACCTCGTACAGCGGTGCGGGCAGCCCGAGTTCGGGCCGCGGCAGCCCGAACAGCTCGGTCGCGACACCGACCTCGAAGGGGTTGGTGCCCTCGTCGACGATCACGGCGACCCGGTGCGGCGGACGCGTCCGCGTCCGCGAGCGGCCTTGCGAGGATCCTTGCGGCATATGCGATTTCTAGCACTCGCGCGCGTGCCGGGCCACCGCCGACGATGGATCGCATGACCAACGAACCCGTCTCCCTGGACCAGGCCCTCGCCTCCTTCACCGAGCAGTGGAGCCCCCGCATCGTCACCTCCGTCAACGACTACGACGTCCGCATCGCCAAGGTCGAGGGCGAGCACCTCTGGCACGTCCACGACCACACCGACGAGTTCTTCCTGGTCCTGGACGGAGAACTGCACATCTCCCTGCGCGAGCCGGCCGGCGAGCGCACGGTCGTCCTCGAGCGCGGCTCCGTCTTCACCGTCCCGCGCGGCACCGAACACAAGCCGTACGCGCGCGTGCCCACCGCGATCCTCATGCTGGAACCGTCCGGCACCTCCACCGTCGGCGACCGCCACGACGAGATCCCCGCCCACGTCGACGCCACCACCGGACACGCCCTCGGCTGACCGGGCCGCGGAATCCTCCGGGACTCCAGGTGTCCCGGAGTTGAACTTCCCGTGCGCATGCGGGAGTTGGCCAACCAAACGGGCGCAGGCCGTGTCGGACGTTACGCAAGCCGCACAGTGCTCACGTTCCACACGGAGGTCTTCCATGCGCTCTCGTCCCGCCCGCCACCGGCTGATCGGCGCCGTCCCGGCGGTGACGCTGGCCCTCGGCGCGGCCCTCGCCGTACCGCTCACGACGGCCGGCAGCGCCGCCGCCGCGACGACGCCCGCCACCGCCTCGGTCAACGAGTACGACTGGCAGCTCACCTACCGGGCCGCCCCCGGCCAGGCCAACACGGCCATGGTCACGGCGTCGTACACCGCGGACCGCACCGGCTTCACCTACGTGATCGACGACGTCGTCCCGATCGACGCGGGCCACGGCTGCACCTACCTCGACACCTCGGACAGGACCAAGGTCTCCTGCACGGTCGCCGACGTGGAGAGCCAGGACCCCTACCCCGCCCTGGTCATGGACCTCGGCGACGGCGACGACAAGGCGGCGTACAACAACGCCACCGGCCAGGTCTACTCCTACGCCGAGATCTCGCTGGGTGCCGGCGACGACCACGCGATCGACACCGGCCGCCTTGACGGCGCCTACGTCTCGGGCGACGCGGGCGACGACACGATCACCGTCGGCGCCGACGGCTTCGCCTGGGGCGGCGACGACAACGACACGATCTTCGCGAACGGCGGCGACAACATCGTCAAGGGTGGCGCCGGCGACGACGAACTGCACGGCGGCGACGGCGCCCAGGACCTGTCGGGCGACGACGGCAACGACACGCTCTACGGCGGCACCGGCGACGACTCGCTCTACGGCGGCAAGGGCAACGATGTCATCTACGGCAACAGCGGAAACGACACCCTGTACGGCAACAGCGGCAACGACACCCTTTACGGCGGCCCCGGCACCGACACCCTCTCGGGCGGCCCCGGCACCAATGTGATCCACCAGGACTGAGGACACCGAAACACCCGACCACCGACCACCGACCACCGGCCCCGGAGACGACAACCGGCCCGCAGACGGCCCCCGGGCCGGTTGTCGGTGCCGAGTGGCACCCTTGCACCATGACCGACCCCACCCCCCGCCGCGTCCGAGTCCGCGCCCCCGAGCTGGTCGGCAAGGGCGGCTGGCTGAACACGGGAGACAAGCAGTACACGCTCGCCGACCTGCGCGGACGCGTTGTTCTGCTCGATTTTTGGACGTTTTGCTGCATTAACTGCCTGCATGTCCTCGACGAGCTCCGTGAGCTGGAGGAGAAGCATGCGGACACCGTCGTGGTGATCGGTGTGCACTCGCCGAAGTTCGTGCACGAGGCGGAGCATGCGGCGGTGGTGGATGCCGTGGAGCGGTACGGGGTGGCGCATCCGGTGCTGGACGACCCCGAGCTCGCGACGTGGAAGCAGTACGCGGTGCGCGCGTGGCCGACGCTCGTGGTGATCGACCCGGAGGGGTACGTCGTCGCGCAGCACGCCGGTGAGGGCCATGTGCACGCCATCGAGCGGCTGGTGACGGAGCTGGAGGCCGAGCACGAAGCGAAGGGGACGCTGCGGCGCGGGGACGGGCCCTATGTGGCGCCGGAGCCGCAGCCGACGGCGCTGCGCTTCCCCGGCAAGGCGCTGGTGCTGCCGTCGGGGAACTTTTTGGTGAGCGACACGACCCGGCATCAGCTGGTGGAGCTGGAGCCGGACGGGGAGAGCGTCGTACGGCGCATCGGGTCCGGGGCGCGCGGGTTCAGGGACGGCCCGGCGGAGACGGCCGCCTTCAGCGAGCCGCAGGGGCTCGCGCTGCTCGACGAGGGCGCGGTGGTGGTCGCCGACACGGTGAACCACGCCCTGCGCCGCTTCGACCTCGCGACCGGCGAGGTCACCACCCTCGCGGGCACGGGCCGCCAGTGGTGGCAGGGCTCGCCCACCTCGGGTCCGGCCCGTGAGATCGACCTGTCCTCACCGTGGGACGTGGCGCTCTTCAGCGGCAGGGTCTGGATCGCCATGGCGGGCGTGCACCAGTTGTGGGCGTACGACCCGGTGCAGCGGACGGTCGCCGTCACGGCGGGCACGACCAACGAGGGCCTGGTGGACGGGCCCGGACCCGAGGCCTGGTTCGCGCAGCCCTCCGGGCTCGCCGCCACCGCCGACCGCCTGTGGGTCGCCGACTCCGAGACGTCCGCCCTGCGCTGGGTGGAGGCCGACGGCAGCGTGCACACGGCGGTGGGCACCGGCCTGTTCGACTTCGGGCACCGTGACGGCGCCGCCGAACAGGCCCTGTTCCAGCACCCGTTGGGCGTCACCGCGCTGCCCGACGGCTCGGTCGCCATCAGCGACACGTACAACCACGCCCTGCGCCGGTTCGACCCGGCGACCGGCGAAGTGACCACCCTCGCCACGGACTTGCGGGAGCCGAGCGACGCGGTGCTCGTCGGCGACGACATCGTGGTGGTCGAGTCGGCCGGGCACCGGCTGACCAGGCTGCGGCTGCCGGAGGAGGCCGTCAAGGTCGCGTCGGTGGCGCACCGCACGCAGCGCGCCGCGACCGAAGTCGCCCCCGGCAGGCTGGAGTTGGACGTCATCTTCCAGGCTCCGGCGGGCCAGAAGCTCGACGAGAGGTACGGCCCCTCGACCCGGCTGCTGGTGTCGGCCACGCCGCCGGAGCTGCTGCTGTCGGGAGAGGGCGCGGACACGGATCTGACGCGCCTCCTGGAGCTGAATCCCGGGATCGCGGAGGGGGTGCTGCATGTCTCCGCGATGGCCGCGTCGTGCGACGACGACGGGGAGAACGAGTTCCCGGCCTGCCATGTCCACCAGCAGGACTGGGGTGTGCCGGTCCGCCTCGCCGAGGGCGGTGCGGACCGGCTGCCGCTGGTGCTCGCCGGTCTGGACGCTCAGACGCCGTAGCCGTCGCTGTAGCCGTCGCGGTGGTGGTGGTGCCGTTCCTCTTCGACGACCGGCGTCGTGGGCGGTACGACCACACGCCGCCGGCGCGCGATGCCGCTGAAGGTGCTGACGCCGATCAGTCCGACGATCATGAGGATGATGCCGACCAGATCGAGGTTGACCCCCTCCATGTGCCAGTCGGTCGCGAAGGTGAGAATTGCTCCCGCGGCGATGAGGATGATGCATCCGCCGAGGCCCATGAGTGTCGCCTCCCTCTCCGGTCCGGTGGCTTCCGGACTCCCGGTCAACTCCGGGTACCCGCAGGCGTGCTGCTCATGCGGAGGCGACCACTCAGGTCGGCGGTGTCAGCCCTGGAGGAACGCCACCAGCGCGTTCGCCAGCAGATGCGGGTCGTCGGCGCCGCACAGTTCGCGGGCGCTGTGCATGGAGAGGATCGCCACTCCGATGTCGACGGTCTTGATGCCGTGCCGGGCGGCGGTGATCGGGCCGATCGTGGTGCCGCAGGGCATGGAGTTGTTGGAGACGAAGGACTGGAAGGGGACGTTCGCCTTCTCGCAGGCGGCGGCGAAGACCGCGCGGCCCGAACCGTCGGTGGCGTAGCGGTTGTTGACGTTGACCTTGAGGATGGGGCCGCCGTTGACCCGCGGCAGGTGCGTCGGGTCGTGCCGCTCCGCGTAGTTGGGGTGGACGGCGTGGCCGGTGTCGGACGACAGGCAGACCGTGCCCGCGAAGGCCCTGGCGCGGTCCTCGAAGGACCCGCCGCGCGCGAACACCGAACGCTCCAGCACGCTTCCGAGCAGCGGTCCGTCCGCGCCGGTGTCCGACTGCGAGCCGTTCTCCTCGTGGTCGAAGGCGGCGAGGACGGGGATGCAGTCCAGGTCGCTGCCGGCCACGGCCGTCAGCGCGGCCACACCGGCGTGCACCGACAGCAGGTTGTCCATGCGCGGCCCGGCGACGAGCTCCTTGTCCCGGCCCAGGTGGGCGGGCGCCTCCACGGAGTGCGTCATGAGGTCCCAGCCGGTGACCTGGCCCGCGCCGAGCCCCGCCTCCTCCTCCAGGAAGGCGATCAGGTCGCCCTCGCGTACGTCGTTGCCCAGTCCCCAGATCGGCAGGATGTGGCGCTGCTTGTCGAGCTTGAGGCCTTCCGCCGACACGGAGCGGTCGAGGTGGATGGCGAGCTGGGGGACCCGCATCAGCGGCCGGTCGACGTTGACGAGCCGGGTGGAGCCGTCGCGCAGGGTGAGGCGGCCGGACAGGCCCAGGTCGCGGTCGAGCCAGGAGTTGAGCAGCGGTCCGCCGTAGATCTCCACGGCGACCTGGCGCCAGCCGTGCGCCCCGGTGTCGGGCTGCGGCTTGACCCGCAGGTTCGGGGAGTCGGTGTGGGCGCCGACGATTCTGAACGGCGTGTGGGGCGCCGCTCCCTCGGGGACATACCAGGCCACGATCGCGCCGCCGCGCAGCACATATCTGCCGCCGCTGCCCGCGGCCGAGACCGTGACGCCTGCGTCGGCGGCGTCCGCTGCCGGCTCCATGTCCCAGGCGTCCGTCTCCGAGACCTGCCGGAACCCGGCCTTCTCCAGCCGCTCGGCGGCACTGGCCACCGCGTGGTACGGCGACGGGCTCGCCGCGAGGAAGGACATCAGGTCGTCGGTGTGGCCGCGGTCGAAGCGGTGGGGTTCGCTCATGGGGTTCACCTTAACGACGTACGAGGGCCCACTCCTCGTACCGGGAGCGGGCCCTCGTGAGGGCGATGTGGAATTTTGGCTACCCAGAACCGGGGCGCCGGAACCCGTGACGGAGAACGCGACGGGGAACGCTAGAAGGCGTCCTCGTCCAGCTCCATCAGGTCCAGCTCGACGCCCTCGGCGAGCTTGCGCGCGCCGGTGACGCCCGGCAGGACGTTGGCCGCGAAGAACTTCGCCGCCGCGATCTTGCCCTGGTAGAACGCCTTGTCCTTGCTGGAGGCGGTCTCCAGCTTGTCGGCGGCGACCGCGGCACCCTTGAGCAGCAGGTAGCCGACGACGACGTCACCGGAGGCCATGAGCAGGCGGGTGGTGTTCAGGCCCACCTTGTAGATGTTCTTGACGTCCTGCTCGGTGGCGGCGAGGTCGGTGAGCATCAGGCCGACGATGGCCTCCAGCTCGACGGCGGCCTTCGCCAGGTGCTCGCGGGCGCCGGCCAGCTCCTCGCCGCCGGTGCCGAGCGCGAGGAACTTCTTGATGTCCTCGGCCAGCGAGTTCAGCGCGGCGCCCTGGTTGCGGACGATCTTCCGGAAGAAGAAGTCCTGGCCCTGGATCGCGGTGGTGCCCTCGTACAGGGTGTCGATCTTGGCGTCGCGGATGTACTGCTCGATCGGGTACTCCTGGAGGAACCCGGAGCCGCCGAAGGTCTGCAGGGACTGGGCGAGCTGCTCGTAGCCCTTCTCGGAGCCGTAACCCTTGACGATCGGCAGGAGCAGGTCGTTGAGCGCGTGCTCGGCCTTGGCGTCCTCGCCGGCCGCCTCCTTGACCTGGATCTCGTCCTGGATGGAGGCGGTGTACATCACCAGGGCGCGCATGCCCTCGGCGTACGCCTTCTGCGTCATCAGCGAGCGGCGTACGTCGGGGTGGTGGGTGATGGTGACCTTGGGCGCGGTCTTGTCCATGAAGTTCGCGAGGTCCGGGCCCTGGACGCGCTCCTTGGCGTACTCCAGAGCGTTCAGGTAGCCCGTCGACAGCGTGGAGATCGCCTTCGTGCCGACCATCATGCGGGCGAACTCGATGATGCGGAACATCTGGCGGATGCCGTCGTGCTTGTCGCCGATCAGCCAGCCCTTGGCGGGGTGCCGGTCGCCGAAGGTCATCTCGCAGGTGTTGGAGGCCTTCAGGCCCATCTTGTGCTCGACGTTGGTGGCGTAGACGCCGTTGCGCTCGCCCAGCTCGCCGGTCTCGAAGTCGAACTCGTACTTCGGGACGAGGAAGAGGGACAGGCCCTTGGTGCCGGGGCCGGCGCCCTCGGGACGCGCGAGCACGTAGTGGAGGATGTTCTCCGACATGTCGTGCTCACCGGAGGTGATGAAGCGCTTCACGCCCTCGATGTGCCAGGAGCCGTCCTCCTGCTGGACCGCCTTGGTGCGGCCGGCGCCGACGTCGGAGCCCGCGTCGGGCTCGGTCAGCACCATCGTGGAGCCCCACTGCTTGTCCACGGCGATCTTGGCGATGTGCTTCTGGACCTCGTTGCCCTCTTCGAAGAGGATGCCGGCGAACGCGGGGCCGGAGGAGTACATCCACACGGCCGGGTTGGAGCCGAGCACCAGCTCCGCGTAGGCCCAGATCAGGGAGCGGGGGGCGGTGGTGCCGCCGATCTCCTCGGGCAGGCCCAGGCGCCAGTACTCCGAGCCCATGAAGGCCTGGTAGCTCTTCTTGAAGGACGCCGGGACCGGCGCGGTGTGGGTCTCCGGGTCGTAGACCGGGGGGTTGCGGTCGGCGTCGGCGAAGGAGTCCGCCAGCTCGTTCTCCGCGAGCCGGGTCAGCTCCTCGAGGATGCTCTTCGCGGTCTCGGTGTCCATCTCCTCGAACGGGCCGGTGCCGTACAGCTTGTCCCGCCCGAGGACTTCGAAGAGGTTGAACTCGATGTCGCGCAGATTCGACTTGTAGTGCCCCATGGCGACGGCTCCGTTAGAGAGATCGGCGAGGCACCGGGTGTAGCTCCTCGCGCTAGTTCACGTACCAACAAGTAGCTACGATGATGCTACCCGCCGGTAATAAGAAGCAACCCCGAATGGGTCATCTGTGACTCAGTACTCTTGCGCTCATGTACGGCTACGACCAGAACGTGGGTGCGGGTGCGCAGCAGCAGTACGCCCAGCCGCCGCCGGGCCCGGGCGGTTACGGGCAGCAGCCACCGCTGTACCCCGAGCCGTCCCCGCCGTCGCTCGCGGACGCGGTGCGGGCCTTCACCACCGGCCAGCTCTCCGCGGAGGACTTCCAGCAGGTCTTCGCCACGTCGAAGGTCTACTGCCCGCGCGGCGACAACCCCGGTTTCCTCGCCCTGCACAACACCCAGCAGCCGGTGATCCCGATGTTCACCTCGCTCAAGGAGCTGCGTCGGTACGCGGGCAAGGAGTCCAAGTACTTCGTGATCACCGGCGCCGAGGTGATCGACCTGCTGCCCACCGGCTACGGCTTCGTCCTGGACATGGAGGGCGAGCACCGCATGGTCTTCGACGCGAAGGCCGTGGAGCAGATGGTCGAGTTCGCGATGCGCAGGATGTACGGCTGACGACGGCCACCGGCGGCCCGGAGGGAATGCCCTCCGGGCTTTCTCTGTTTTGGGTGGCAGAAAGTTCAATGCTCAACTAAACTGGTGGCACACCAAGGAGGTACCGACATGCCTGCAGTGACTGTCGAGAACCCGCTGACGCTGCCGCGCGTGACCGCGCCGGCCGACGCAGTGGCACGCCCCGTGCTCGCCGTCACGACCGCGCCGAGCGGCTTCGAGGGCGAGGGCTTCCCGGTGCGCCGCGCGTTCGCCGGGATCAACTACAAGTACCTCGACCCGTTCATCATGATGGATCAGATGGGCGAGGTGGAGTACGCGCCGGGTGAGCCGAAGGGGACACCCTGGCATCCGCACCGCGGCTTCGAGACCGTCACCTACATCATCGACGGGATCTTCGACCACCAGGACTCCAACGGCGGTGGCGGCACCATCACCAACGGCGACACCCAGTGGATGACGGCGGGCTCGGGCCTGCTGCACATCGAGGCCCCGCCGGAGTCCCTCGTCATGTCCGGCGGGCTCTTCCACGGGCTGCAGCTGTGGGTGAACCTCCCGGCCAAGGACAAGATGATGCCCCCGCGCTACCAGGACATCCGCGGTGGCAGCGTGCAGCTGCTGTCGACCCCGGACGGCGGCGCGCTGCTCCGGGTGATCGCCGGCGAGCTGGACGGCCACCAGGGCCCCGGCATCACGCACACGCCGATCACGATGATCCACGCGACGGTGGCGCCGGGCGCGGAGGTCACCCTGCCCTGGCGCGAGGACTTCAACGGCCTCGCCTACGTCCTCGCCGGCCGGGGCACCGTCGGTGCCGAGCGGCGCCCGGTCGCCACGGGACAGACGGCGGTCTTCGGCAGCGGCGGCTCGCTGACCGTGCGCGCCGACGAGAAGCAGGACTCCAACACCCCGGACCTGGAGGTCGTCCTCCTGGGCGGGCAGCCGATCCGTGAGCCGATGGCCCACTACGGCCCGTTCGTGATGAACACCCGCGAGGAGCTGCAGCAGGCCTTCGAGGACTTCCAGAAGGGCCGCCTCGGGACGATCCCCGCGGTGCACGGAATGTCGGAGGGCGGCCTGTAAGGCCGTCGCGCCGGGCCCCTTCGCGCAGGCCTGCTCACCGGGACCGCCGGACCTCCCGTTCGGCGGTCCCAGCGCGACACGGCACCCCGCCCATGGCCAGATGGGAGGGTGCCGGCCCAGCAACCGCTGCTTCCCGAGCCCGTACGGCGGCTCGCGGCGTGGTGTGCCGTCGTCCTGCTGGTGGCCGGGGTCGGCTGGGTCGGGATCCGGCTGTGCGAGGAGCTGCGGACCGCCGTCACACCGGTGCTGCTCGCGCTGCTGGGCACGGCGCTCCTGCGGCCGCTGCACCGGCGTCTGGTGAACGCGAAGGCCAACCGGTCGGTCGCCGCCGCCCTGACCTGTGTGGCCGTCCTGGCCGTGGTCGGCGGGGCCGTGTACATCGTCGTCGCCGCGCTCATCGACACCGGCGACCAGATCGTCGCCTCGCTCAAGGACGCGGCGCAGGGGATCTCCGACCGTTTCGGCGCGGCCGGGACCTCGCTGGACGACCTGGCCACCAACGCCAAGGATCTGCTGGGCAGATTCGGCGGGACGGCCGCGTCCAACGTCATCAGCGGGGTCAGCGTCGTCGGCGAGAGCATCGCCATGGCCGTGCTCGCCCTGTTCCTCGTCTTCTTCTTCCTGCGGGACGGGCCCAGGGCCGTCGGCCTGATCCGGGGCCTCGCCCCGGGCGGTAACGGCGACATGCTGGAAGCCATGGCCCGGCGCGCCTTCGAGGCCGTCGAGGGCTTCATGCGGGGCACCACCCTCATCGCGCTCATCGACGCCGTCTGCATCACCGTGGGCCTGCTGGTCCTGGACGTGCCCGGCGCCGTCGGACTCGGCGCGCTCGTCTTCGTCGGCGCCTACGTCCCCTACCTGGGCGCCTTCATCTCCGGTGCCGTGGCCGTGCTGGTCGCGCTCGCCGACCGGGGCTTCGTGATCGCGCTGTGGGCCCTCGGCGTCGTCCTCGCCGTGCAGGTCCTGGAGGGGCATGTGCTCCAGCCGGTGATCCAGAGCCGGACCGTGCAGATGCACCCGGCGGTGGTGCTGCTCGCGATCACGGCCGGGGCGTCCGTGGCCGGCATTCTCGGCATGCTGCTCGCCGTGCCCCTCACGGCGGCGGCCTTCGCGATCGTGCACGAACTGCGCGAGCGCTACGTCGGCAGCGGGCCGTCCGGGTCCTCCGCGGCCGGGCCGGTGGATTCGTAGATCTCGAACCAGATGCTCTTGCCCTCGCCCTGGGGGTCCACGCCCCAGGCGTCGGCGAGGAGTTCGATGAGGACCAGGCCGCGTCCGGAGGAGGCCAGCTCGCCGGGGCGGCGCTTGTGCGGGAGGGCGTCGCTGGTGTCGGTGACCTGGATGCGCATCCGGCGGTCGCCGGGCTCGCCCCGCACCTCGGCCAGCAGCAGCGCGTCGGCGTCGGTGTGCACCAGGACGTTGGTGAGCATCTCGGACACCAGCAGCACCGCCGAGTCGACCTGGTCCGGCGAGGGCCAGTCGTGCAGCAGCTCGCGCAGCTGCTGGCGGGCCGCCGCCACCCGCTCCGGTTCCGCCTGGGCGATGGACAGCATGGTGCGGCGCACCGGCGGCGGCACGAACAGGCTCTCGCCGAGGCCCTCCCCCGGCCGGGACAGCAGCAGCACCGCTATGTCGTCCTCGCGCCGGTCGGCGAGCGGGCCGGTGGTGTGGTGCGAGGAGGGCCCGTGCACGCCCTGCACCAGGGCGTCCGCCAGCTCCTCCAGATCGTCGCCCTTGTGCTCCTCCAGGATCGTGCGGATCCGCTGCCAGCCGCTCTCCAGGTCGTGCCCACCGGTCTCGATCAGACCGTCGGTGCAGATCAGCATGGTCTCGCCGGGTTCGAGGGTGATCCGTGTGGTCGGGTAGTCGGCGTCCGGGTCGATGCCCAGTGGCAGGCCGCCCGCCGTCGGACGGGTCAGCACCGTGCCGTCCGCCATGCGGATCGCCGGGTCGGGATGCCCGGCGCGCGCGATCTGCAAAAGGCCCGTCGCCGGGTCGGCCTCCACGTACAGGCAGGTCGCGAAGCGCAGATCCGCGCCCTCGTCGTCCTCGAAGGCTCCGGCCGTCATCCCGTGCAGGAAGCGGGAGGCGCGGGAGAGCACCGCGTCGGGGCGATGGCCCTCGGAGGCGTAGGCGCGCAGGGCGATCCGCAGCTGGCCCATCAGACCGGCCGCGCGGACGTCATGGCCTTGGACGTCACCGATGACCAGGGCGATCCGGCCGCCGCCGGAGGGCGGGCCCCCGGGCAGCGGGATCATGTCGTACCAGTCGCCGCCGACCTGGAGCCCGCCGCCGGTGGGCACATAGCGGGCGGCGACGTTCATCCCCGGTATCTGCGGGCCGAGCGTCGGCAGCATCGAGCGCTGCAGGCCGTCGGTCAGCGCGCGCTCGGTCTCGGCGGCACCGGCGCGCGACAGGGCCTGGGCGAGCATGCGGGCCACCGTCGTCAGTACCGATCGCTCGTCGGGGTTGAAGGTGACGGGGTAGGCGAAGGCCGCCATCCAGGCGCCCATCGTGCGGCCGGCCACGGTCAGCGGCAGGAAGGCCCAGGAGTGCCGGCCGAAGGGCGCGGCGAGCGGCCAGGTGGCCGGATAGCGGGCCTTGTACTGCGCGGGCGTCGAGATGTACACGGCGCGGCCGGTGCGGACCACCTCGGCGGCCGGGTAGTTCGTGTCCAGGGCCATGTTGGAGAAGGGGCTGTCGTCACCGGCCGTGTGCCCGTGGTGGCCGATGATCGTCAGCCGGTCGCCCTCGACGCCGAAGACGGCGAGCCCGTCCGGGCTGAACCCCGGCATCGACAGACCGGCCGCGACCCGCAGCACCTCCTCCGTGGACCGCGCCTCCGCCAGCGCGCGGCCCGCGTCCAGCAGGAACGCCTCCCGGGAGCGCCGCCAGTCACCGGTGACGGCGCTGCGTCCGGCCGGGGTGCCCGGGGCGGGTTCGGTGACCTCCTGGAGAGTGCCGATCAGCCGGAAGGACCGCTTCTCGCGGTCGTACGACGGCTTGGAGCGGGAGCGGACGACACGGATCACCCGGCCCTGCTCGTCCATGATCCGGATGCGGACCTCGGCCAGGGTGCGCTCGGCGACGGCGAGACCGACCACGGCGGTGATCTCGTTCCAGTCGACCGGATGCAGACGGGCCCGTGTCTGCGCCTCGCTGAGCGTGGTCTGTACGGCCGGCAGCCCGAGCAGCCGGGCTGCCTCGGCGTCGACCGTGACCTTCTCGGTGGCGGTGTCCCAGTGCCACAGGCCGGTCGCGAGGGCGGCGAGAACCTCCCCCACGGCGGGCAGAGGCTCACCAGTGCGCATTGCCCCACTTTATGAAGAGGTGATCCGGGAGTGCCACCGATTGCCTCCCCGTAATGGTGGGGAGGCGATCTTGGGGTGCCCGGTACCCTGGGGTTGTTTCACGTGAAACGCGAAGCACAGACCCGGAACACAGACCCGGCTCACAGACCCCGATCCGCGAAGACTGGATGAACGACGATGCATCGGTACAGGTCCCACACCTGCGGCCAGCTCCGCTCCTCTGACGTCGGCACCGACGTCCGGCTGAGTGGCTGGCTGCACAATCGGCGCGACCTGGGCGGCATCCTCTTCATCGATCTGCGCGATCACTACGGCATCACGCAGCTCGTCGCCCGCCCCGGCACCGCTGCCTACGAGGCCCTCGACAAGGTCACCAAGGAGTCGACGGTCCGCGTCGACGGCACGGTGGTCTCCCGCGGCGCCGAGAACATCAACCCCGAGCTGCCGACCGGTGAGATCGAGGTCGAGGTGAGCGAGGTCGAGCTGCTCGGCGCCGCCGCCCCGCTCCCCTTCACGATCAACACCGAGGACGGGGTCAACGAGGAACGGCGCCTGGAGTACCGCTTCCTGGACCTGCGCCGCGAGCGCATGCACAGGAACATCCTGCTGCGTACGTCGGTGATCTCGGCGATCCGCCACAAGATGACGGCGCTGGGCTTCAACGAGATGGCGACGCCGATCCTGTCCGCCACCTCCCCCGAGGGCGCCCGCGACTTCGTCGTGCCCTCGCGGCTGAACCCCGGCAAGTTCTACGCGCTGCCGCAGGCCCCGCAGCAGTTCAAGCAGCTGCTGATGATCTCCGGCTTCGACCGCTACTTCCAGATCGCGCCCTGCTTCCGTGACGAGGACGCGCGCGCGGACCGCTCGCCGGGCGAGTTCTACCAGCTCGACATCGAGATGAGCTTCGTCGAGCAGGAGGACGTCTTCCAGCCCGTCGAGAAGCTGATGACCGAGCTGTTCGAGGAGTTCGGCGGCGGCCGCCATGTGACCTCGCCGTTCCCGCGGATCCCGTTCCGCGAGGCGATGCTCAAGTACGGCTCCGACAAGCCGGACCTGCGCGCCCAGCTGGAGCTCGTCGACATCACCGACGTCTTCGAGGGCTCGGAGTTCAAGGCGTTCGCCGGCAAGCACGTCCGGGCGCTGCCCGTCCCGGCGGTCCAGGACCAGCCGCGCAAGTTCTTCGACCAGCTGGGTGACTACGCCGTCTCGCTGGGCGCCAAGGGCCTGGCCTGGGTGCGGGTCGCCGAGGACGGTTCGCTGACCGGCCCGATCGCCAAGTTCCTCACCGAGGAGAACGTCGCCGAGCTGACCAAGCGTCTGTCGCTGGCCGCCGGTCACGCCGTCTTCTTCGGCGCGGGCGAGTTCGACGAGGTCTCGAAGATCATGGGCGCGGTGCGGGTCGAGGCCGCCAAGCGCGCCGGGCACTTCGAGGAGAACGTCTTCCGCTTCTGCTGGATCGTCGACTTCCCGATGTACGAGAAGGACGAGGAGACCGGCGCGATCGACTTCTCGCACAACCCCTTCTCGATGCCGCAGGGCGGACTTGAGGCCCTGCAGACCCAGGACCCGCTGGACATCCTCGGCTGGCAGTACGACATCGTCTGCAACGGCGTGGAGCTGTCCTCCGGCGCGATCCGGAACCACGAGCCGGACATCATGCTCAAGGCCTTCGAGATCGCGGGCTACGACCGCGAGACGGTCGAGGAGAAGTTCGCCGGCATGCTGCGCGCCTTCCGCTTCGGCGCCCCGCCGCACGGCGGCATCGCACCGGGCGTCGACCGCATCGTCATGCTGCTGGCCGACGAGCCGAACATCCGCGAGACCATCGCCTTCCCGCTCAACGGCAACGCCCAGGACCTGATGATGGGCGCGCCGACGGAGCTGGAGGAGGCGCGGCTGAGGGAGCTGCACCTGTCGGTGCGCAAGCCGCAGCCGAAGTAAGAAGCAACGAGCGGTCGGCGAAGGGCCCGGACGGCGGTGACGCCGGCCCGGGCCCTTCGCCGTGCCTCAGGTGTCGTACGTGCCGTCCCACGGCTCGCCGAAGCCGAGGTGGTCCGGGTACAGCTCGGCCCAGGCCTCGCCCTCGTCCTCGCCCGTCACCAGGCCGAACAGCACGCCGTCCACGGTGACGCGGAAGGGCCGGACAGCGATGTCGGTGTACGAGCGGCGGGGAAGGCTGCGCAGGAGCTTGGCCAGATGGACCCGCGCGCGGGCCAGCACCGACTCGTCGCCGTCGGGGTTGCGCTGCTGCTCGGCCCAGGTGCCGGCACACCAGATCTCCGAGTCGCGGTAGTGGCCCTCGGCGTCGAAGAGATGGAGGACGGTGTAGAGCCGCTTGTGCTCTTCCCAGCCGTCGTCGGGCTGGAACCCCTCGGGGAACGCATAGGTGACCGACGCCAGGAACTGGCCGTCCGCGTACCGTCCGATGGACTCGGTACGGTGCCTCGGCATGTAGGCGATCGGGATGACTTCGGGTACTGCCATGGCGGAACAATACGGGGCCCGGGAAGCGCATCCGCCTCCCGAGCCCCGTTTTCCACTGTTCCTACGCGGGCTCGCCCCCGAAGCGCTCCTTGTACTCCTCCAGGTCGTCGTCCGTGAGCTTGGCGAAGAGGACCGGGGGGACCGTGAAGGGGGTGCCCGCGGGGAGGGTGGTCAGGGACTTCGCCTCGGCCGGGGAGACCCAGGTCGCGGTGTCGTCGGGCAGGGAGAAGGCCTGGCGCATGGCGGTCGAGGTGGTCGGGATGAAGGGCTCGGAGATCACCGCGTAGAGGTGGATCAGGTTCATCGCCGTGCGCAGGGTGAGGGCCGCGCCGTCCTTGTCCGTCTTGATCTCCAGCCAGGGGGCCTTCTCCTCCAGGTAGGAGTTGCCGGCCGACCACAGGGCGCGCAGGGCCGAGGCCGCCTTGCGGAACTGGAGGGACTCCATCTGGGTCTCGTACTCGGCGAGCAGCTCGGCGATCTGCTCGCCCAGCTTGCGCTCCGCCTCGCCGGGCTCGCCGCCCGCGGGGACCTCCTCGCCGAAGCGCTTCTTCGAGAAGGACAGGACGCGGTTGACGAAATTGCCGAGGGTGTCGGCCAGGTCCTTGTTCACCGTGGCCGTGAAGTGCTCCCAGGTGAACGACGCGTCGTCCGACTCGGGGGCGTTGGCGATCAGGAAGTACCGCCAGTAGTCGGCGGGCAGGATCTCCAGGGCCTGGTCGGTGAAGACGCCCCGCTTCTGGGAGGTGGAGAACTTTCCGCCGTAGTACGTCAGCCAGTTGAAGGCCTTGACGTAGTCGACCTTCTTCCACGGCTCGCGCACACCGAGCTCGGTGGCCGGGAACATGACCGTGTGGAAGGGGACGTTGTCCTTCGCCATGAACTCGGTGTAGCGGACGTCCGAGTCGACGTCGTACCACCACGACTTCCAGTCGCGGGTCTCCGGCTCCTGGTCCGACCACTCCTTCGTCGCGCCGATGTACTCGATCGGGGCGTCGAACCAGACGTAGAAGACCTTGCCCTCGGCGGCCAGCTCCGGCCAGGTGTCGGCCGGGACCGGGACGCCCCAGTCCAGGTCACGGGTGATCGCGCGGTCGTGCAGGCCCTCGTTCAGCCACTTGCGGGCGATCGAGGAGGCCAGCTGCGGCCAGTCGTCCTCGTGCCGGGAGACCCACTCCTCGACCTCGTGCTGCAGCTTCGACTGCAGGAGGAAGAGGTGCTTGGTCTCGCGGACCTCCAGGTCCGTGGAGCCGGAGATCGCCGAGCGGGGGTTGATCAGGTCGGTGGGGTCCAGGACGCGGGTGCAGTTCTCGCACTGGTCGCCGCGGGCGCGGTCGTAGCCGCAGTGGGGGCAGGTGCCCTCGACATAGCGGTCCGGGAGGAAGCGGCCGTCGGTGGGGCTGTACACCTGGCGGATCGCCCGCTCCTCGATGAAGCCGTTCTCGTTCAGGCGGCGGGCGAAGTGCTGGGTGATCTCGACGTTCTGCGCGCTGGAGCTGCGGCCGAAGTAGTCGAAGGCCAGCGCGAAGCCGTCGTAGACCGCCTTCTGGGCGTCGTGGGCCTGGGCGCAGAACTCGTCGACCGGGAGGCCCTGCTCCTTCGCGGCCAGTTCGGCGGGGGTGCCGTGCTCGTCCGTCGCGCAGATGTACAGGACGTCGTGGCCGCGCTGGCGCAGATAGCGGGAGTACACGTCGGCCGGGAGCATGGACCCCACCATGTTGCCCAGGTGCTTGATTCCGTTGATGTACGGAAGGGCGCTGGTGATGAGGTGTCGAGCCATCTCGGGCTGCTCCCAGGTCGGTGTGCGGGGTGGTGTTCGGTGTGGTGCTCGGGTCGTGTTCGCGGGGGTTGTCGTTTTTCTTGCGAACCTTGAAATCGTAGCCGACATGGGTGGGCCGCCCGCTTCCCGTTTTGCTGGGTGGGAAGGGGCGGCCGGTTGTCCGTGTGCGGCTGTGTCGGTTACGGGCGCCAGTCGATCAGTACGCCGTCGTAGAGCTCGGCGTCCGTGAGCTCCAGGGGGGTGGGGCCCGCGTGGAAGAAGGCCGTGTTGTCGGTCTTCAGTTTGCGGAGGTAGTCGAAGGCCTTGTTGTCGTGGTCGCCGAACGCGACGAAGGAGAAGAAGACGTTCGGGTGGGTCTTGGCGGCGTTGGTGAGGGCCTGGGTTGCGGGGGTTTTCGCGTCCGGGGCGCCGTCCGTCTGGAAGACCACGAGGGCGGGGGTGCCGGGGGTGACGTGCTTGTCGTAGTGGGCGAGGACTGCCTCTACGGCTGCGTGGTAGCTGGTGCGGCCCATGCGGCCGAGGGATGCGTGTGCCGCGTCTACCGCGTTTTCGGGGGAGGTGGGGGTGAGGTCTGTGGTGCCGTCGACTTCTGTGGAGAAGAAGACGACGTGGACCTTGGTGTCGGTGGGGGCGTCGGGGTCGAGGTGTTCGGCGAGGGCGAAGGTCTGGTCGGCCAGGGCCTGGGCCGATCCGTCCTTGTAGTAGGGGCGCATGCTCGCGGAGCGGTCGAGGACGAGGTAGGTCTTTGCCTTGGTGCCGGTGAGGTTGGCTTTGGCGAGGGCGTTGGCGGCCTCGGCTTCGCCTTCGGCCGTTTTGCTCCCACCCGCACCACCCGTGCCACTTTCGTCGTCGGGTGCGGGTGGCCCCTGTGGGGTGTCCTCGCCGTCGGCGGCTGCGGGGGATGCCTGCGGCTCTTGAGCAGCGGCCTCGGCTTCGCCTTCGGCCGGTTCGCTCCCACCCGCACCACCCGTTTCGGTCTCGTTGTCGGGTGCGGGTGGCCCCTGTGGGGTGTCCTCGCCGTCGGCGGCTGCGGGAGCTTCGTCCGCTTCTTCGACAACCGGCGCCTGCGGCGCCTCTTGAACCTCGACCTCAGGGGCGGGTTCGGGCTCCGCGACCGGCTCGACCTCGACCCTCGCCTCCGGCTCTGTCTCGGCGACCGGCTCGGCTTCCGCGACGGGTGCAGCCTCCGGCTCGGGCTCGGCGGCCGGCTTGCTCTCGGCGACGGGCTCGGGCTCGTTCTCGGCAGCCGGCTCCGCCTCCGGCGTCTCCGTGGCCGGTTCCTGTTGTTCCGTTGGCTTCGGCTCCTCGGCTGCGGCTGCCGACGTCTCCTCAGACGGAGCCGGCGCTTCAGCCGCCCCGGCAGGGGCGTCCACCGGCTCCGACGGTCTCGGGACCGTGACGTTGTCGAAGGCGGCTGAGACCAGGTCGTGTTCGTCGGGGGTGGAGCGGGGCTCCGGGACCTGGGTGGTGGGGCGGTCCGTGGAGTGCGAAGGGGTTAGGTCCGCACCCTCTGCCTCGGCGGCACGCCCTTTGCGTGACCTGCCGAATGCGTTCCGCAGGAGAGTGAGAATGCCCATGTGCGCAACCCTTCGCGTGAGTTGATGCCCGTCAATCCCTGGCCAGGACGGACACGTAAGGTTAGCGGCCCGGGATGGCGATCTTGGGGAGGGGCAAGGGACAGTACGGTCAGTTCTGTCAACCGGCCCCGGACAGCGTTTTAGTGGAGGGCCGGGGCCGCCTCCGCAGACGCACCCGTGCGTTCCAGCCACTCACGGTACGCCGGTGCCTGCCGTGCCGATTCCCAGTACGCCTCCTCCAGTGAGGGCAGCGCGCCGTCCAGGTCGGTCTCCGTGCGGGCCGCCAGCAGCAGACGTACACCGAGCGGGTCGCCCAGCAGCCGGCGTACCACCATGTCGGAGTGGGAGATCGCGGTCGGCTGGCAGACGGTGACCACCTCGCCGGTCGCGACCAGAGCGGCGGCCGAGTGGTAGTCGCCGTGCAGGACGTGCGGGTTGATGCCCGCCCCGCGGAACATTTGCTGCACCGCGTCCCACTCCCCGTCCACCGTCGGATCGATCATCCAGCGGTCGCCGGCCAGTTCACGGACGTCGACGACGGGGTGCACGGTCGCCGGATGGTCGGACGCCAGGTACACGAACTGCGGCTCGCGCTCCACCAGGACGCGTATCCGCAGGCCTTCGGGGACGCGCAGCCGGCTGCCCTCGACCTCGTGCACGAAGGCGACGTCCAATTGCCCGTCGGCGACCATGCGCAGCAGGGCGTTCGGGGAGACGTTCATGTGCAGGGTGGGGTCCTGGCCGCGGGCGCGCAGCCGGCGCAGCCACCCCGCCAGCGCCTTGCTCGCGGTGGAGCCGATGCGCAGTTCGGGGCCGCCGGTCGCCGCCGCCCGCGCCTCGCTCACCAGGGAGCGCATCTCGGCCACCAGGGGGCGGGCGCGGCTCAGCACGAGGCTGCCCAGCGGAGTGGGCCGGCAGCCGGTGCGGGCCCGGACGAACAGCGCCCCGCCCAGCTCCTGTTCGATGCGGCGCAGCTGTGTGCTCAACGACGGCTGGGCGACGCCCAGTTGGCGGGCGGCCCGGTGCAGGCTGCCGGTGTCGGCTATGGCGCACAGTGCGCGGAGGTGTCGCACCTCGAGGTCCATGCCCTCGGAGGGTAAAGCGGAATCAAACCTTTCACCAGACGCACAAACCCCAGCGAGCACACGTGAATTGGGCGATCTCACAGATCGGCGATAGGGCCGCGCTATCGCCGGTTGCCATCATCACAGCGCACTCACAGAGGCCGAGACTCACCGGTGACGTCTGACTCACCCCCACCTAGGAGTCATCGATGCGCCTTTCCCTGCGCATGTCCGCAGTCACCGCCACGGCCGCCGGCCTCAGCCTCGCGGCCTTCGGCCTGGGTTCGGCGGTCCCGGCCGCCGCGGCCCCGGCCCCGACACCCTACTCCGGCTACAACGGCTCGGCCGCCGAGGCCAAGGCCAACAAGGCCTTCTTCGAGGCGGTGCTCAGGTCCGTCGCCGAGAAGCGCGCCGCGCACCCCGACAGCGCGGCCGCCGTCACGGTCGTCTACGACCCCTCCGGCGCCCCCACGTTCAGCGCCCAGATATCCCGCGCCGCCCAGATATGGAACGGCGCGGTCTCCAACGTGCAGCTCCAGGCGGGCTCCAACGCCGACTTCAGCTACCGCGAGGGCAACGACCCGCGCGGCTCGTACGCCTCCACCGACGGTCACGGCAGCGGCTACGTCTTCCTCGACTACGCGCAGAACCAGGAGTACGACTCCACGCGCGTGACCGCCCACGAGACCGGCCACGTCCTCGGACTGCCCGACCACTACGAGGGCCCGTGCAGCGAGCTGATGTCGGGCGGCGGCCCCGGCCCGTCCTGCACCAACTCCAACCCGGACGCCAATGAGCGGGCCAGGGTCGACCAGCTGTGGGCCAACGGCTTCGCCGCCGCGCTCGACAAGGCCATGAGCGAGAAGTCCCTGCACAAGAGCGCGCGTTAAGGCAGGACCTGACAGGGCCCGGTCCCCGGGACACCGTCCCACCGCAGCACGCTCGAACCCTCCACCCCCCACCCCGGTGCGGGCCGCCTCACTGTACGAGGCGGCCCGCACCCACCTGTGTGCGGGCCCGGGCGGCTCATCCGCGCCGGTGCAGGGTGATGTCCACGAGGAGGGCGCGGTGGTCGGTGTCGGCGAGCCGCAGGAAGCGGGCGGTGTTGGCGGAGAAGTCGCGGCTGACGAGGACGTGGTCGATCTGCGCGCCGAAGGCCGGGGCGAGGCGGGCGGGCCAGCTGGGTGTGCGGTCGTGTCCGGCGAGCCGGGCGGCGTCGCGGAGGCCGGTGTCGAGGATGCGGCGGAAGGCCGCGTGGTCCTGGGAGGCGTTGAAGTCGCCGGCCAGGATCATCGGGGTGCGGGTGGCGGCGGCCGCCTCGCGCAGCCGCGCGAGTTCGCGGTGCCATACGTCCACCTGGCCCGGCAACGGCGGCATGGGGTGCGCGAGTTGCAGCCGTACGTCGTGTCCGTCCACGTCGGCGACGGCGCCGGGCATGCCCATCGTGCCGCTCACCCCGGCCGTGCCCCTGAGGGGAAACCGGCTGAGGATCACCGACCCCTTGGAGCCCTCGGCCGCGACCGCCTGCCGGTAGGGGTAGTCGTCGCCGAACTCCCGGCGCAGGGTGCTCTGGCAGGAGTACTCGCACTCCTCGACGAACACGATGCCGGGGCGGTGGCGCCGGATCTCGGGGACGAGGGCGTCGGTGCCGCGCCCGAACTGCACGTTCGAGGTCAGCACCTGGAACTCGGCGAGCGGGGTCCCGCCGGGCTCGTCGGTCTTGCCGTACGGCTCGATGTACCAGGCCAGCAGTCCGAGCACGGCGAGCGCCCACACCATGCCGAGCCGCCAGCGGGCGAGCAGCGCGAGCAGCAGGGCGCATCCGGCGGGGGCGAGCAGCCAGGGGAGGAAGGCGAGGACCTGGGGGACGGGGGTGAACCCGTCGCTGTCGGCGACCCGGCAGCCGACCACGACGCTGACACCGAGCAGCAGCAGCCCCGCGCACCAGGCGGCGAGGCGTCGTCCGGGGTGTCGTACGGGGTCGTTCTCGTGCGCGGCGGTCCACTCGGCAGTGGCAGTGTCCACGTCCCGGCCTCCCGCTCGCGAGTGAGATGCCCGAATCATCCCCCAGCCGGGCCGACTCGCGCCAGGAACTTCTCCAACGCCCCGTTGAACTCATCGGGTCGCTCCAGGTTGGGCATGTGGGCCGTGCCCTCGATGACGTGCAGGACCGAGTCGGGCAGGGCCGCGTGCATCGCCTCCGCGTCGGCGACCGGGGTGTAGGTGTCGTCGGCGCCGACCACGACCAGGGCCGGGACCGTGACCTGTGTCAGCAGGGCGCGGTAGTCGGGGCGGGCGGCCCGGGCGCGCAGGGCGGCTGCGGCGGACTCGGGGCGGGTGGCCGTCATCATGCGGTGGACGTGCGCCTTGACCTGCGGGTCGGCGTACGGGGCGACCATCTTCTCCAGTACCTCGTCGGCGTACGGGCCCATGCCCTCGCGCAGCAGCCGGTCCGCCGCGGTGTGCCGGGTGCGGACGCCTTCCGGCGTCTCGGCGGCCGGGAAGGTGTCGGCGAGGACCAGGCCGCGGACGCGGTGCGGGAACTGCCGGTGGAAGTCCATGACGATCTGGCCGCCCATGGACAGGCCCGCCAGGACGCATCCGTCCACGTGCAGGTCGTCCAGGAGTGCGGCGATGTCCTGGGCGAACTGCTCGAAGCGGGTGACCTCGGGGATGCGGGGGAGGCGCCGTAGCCGCGCAGGTCGGGGGCGATGACGCGGCGGTCGGGGGAGAAGGCGGTGAGCTGGGGGGCCCACATGGTGCGGTCGAAGGGGTGGCCGTGGACGAGGACGAGGGGTGGGCGAGCGGAATCTACGCCTGTGTCGCCTCTGTCCACGTATGCCAGGAAGGGTGCCATGTGTTCGACCCTAGGGCGGCTCAACTCCTCGGTGCAATAAAATCTTTGCCCTCGGTGCAATGTGGGATGCAGGGGGTGGGGTGGGCCCATGGACGCGTACCGGCGTATCGCCGACCGGATCGCCGCCGACATCGCCGCCGGACGGCTGCGGCCGGGTGACCGGCTGCCGCCGCAACGGCGGTTCGCGCGGCGGCACGGCATCGCGGTCTCCACCGCGGAGCGGGCCTACGGCGAGCTGGTGCGCCGCGGGCTGGTCGTCGGCGAGGTCGGCCGCGGCACCTTCGTACGGGCCGCTCCGGCGGGGCCGGCCGGGCTCGCCCTCACCGAAGCGGCGACCGCGGCCCCGGTGAACCTGGAGCTCAACTACCCCTCCGCGCCCGGTCAGCCGGAGCTGCTGGCACCCGCCCTCGCCCCGCTGCTGCGCCCGGACGTCCTCGCGGAGGCGCTGCTCCCGGCGCCCGCCGCGGGGACCGCACCGGCCCGCGAGGCAGTTTCCGGGCTGCTGGCCACCCCCGGCTGGCGCCCGGACCCCGACCAGGTGCTCTTCACCGGCAACGCCCGCCAGGCCATCGCCGCCGCGCTCGCCTCCCTGGTCCGGCCGGGCGGCCGGGTCGGGGTCGAGGAGCTGACGTATCCGCTGGTCAAGGAGATCGCGACCCGGCTGGCCATCCGCCTGGTCCCCCTGGCCACCGACGAGCGAGGCCTACGCCCGGAGTCGGTCACGGCCGCGCACCGCACCGCTCCCCTGTCCGCGCTCTACGTCCAGCCCACGCTGCACAACCCCACGTCGGTGACGTCGGACGGAGCGCGCCGGCGCCAACTCGCCGATACCGTGACCTCCTTGCACATCCCCGTCGTGGAGGACCGCATCTGGTCCTTCCTGGCGGACGCCGACGACCCCCTCGCCGCCTACGCACCCGACCTCACCCATGTCGTCGACGGCCTCTCCAAACGCGTCGCGCCCGGGCTCACGGCCGGCTTCCTCGTCGTACCGCCGCACCGGGCCGGGGCCGTGGCGGACGCGGTGCGCTCCGGCGGGTGGAGCGCGGGGCGGTTCGCGCTGGAGGCGGGCGTGCGGTGGATCCAGGACGGAACGGTGGCCCGCCTGGTCGCCGCGAAACGCAAGGACGCGGCTCACCGACAACGCCTGCTCGCCGACCATCTCGACGGCTTCCGCATCCGTTCCGACCCCCGGGCCCTCTACGCCTGGTGGTCCCTCCCCACCCCCTGGCGCGCCGACACCTTCACCGCAGCAGCCGCATCCCACGGCATCTCCCTCACCCCGGGCCCAGCCTTCGCGGTCTCCCCCACCCACACCCCCAACACCATCCGCATCGGCCTGGCATCGACACCCGTCCCGGACCTGGAGCACGCACTGGACACGCTGGCTGCAATCGCGCGGGAGGGGTGAGTCCCGCCCCGCGTCAAGCCCGTACCCGGGTTGGGCGGTCGGTCGGGTTCTGGTCGGGGGATGTGGGGCGGCGGTTTGGGCGGAGGGTTCGGTGGGTGGTGATGTGGGCTGTCAGGGCGACTGTCAGGCCCAGGGCGATCAGGAGCCAGGAGGTTTGGCGGAGGGTGAGGGTGAGGGCGTCGTAGATTGCGGCTGCGGCCTGTTGGTGGGCCTTTTCCGGGAGGTCGGCGAGGGTGAGGGTGCGGCCGATCAGTACGGCCAGGGCGAGCAGGGCGCCGCCCAGGGCCGTGCCGAGGCCGGTTGCCGTGATCGCGCGGCGGCGGCAGGTGGCGACGGTGATTCCCGTGAGGGCGAAGACGACGGCGGCGACGGGCAGCCAGAATCCGGCGACCTCCAGCACATGGAATCCTTTCCGCAGCCGGTCCAGTTCCTGGGCCGGGAGGACCGGGACCTCGGTGTGCTCGACCGGGATGCGGTTCGCGAACGGCACGTGGTCGACGGTCAGTTGACGCTTGACCTGCGCGGTGACCGGGGCCAGGTCGACGGTGACGTCCCGCTCGCTCTCGTCGTGCAGGGCGCGCAGCACCGCGTCGTGGACGGCACGGTTCGCGGCGTCCCAGGCGAGCCGGAAGGCCTCGGTGCGGGTGAAGGAGTGGACCGCGTCGTGCACGTAGGGGCGCACGGAACCGCGCATCGGGCTCACGTCCACCCGGGCGTCGACCTCGTCCATGATTCCGGCGCCCACGGTGTCCGCGACCGCGTCGCGCACATCCGGGTCCCCGGCCAGCGGCGCCATCGTCGTGACGTAGCGCCCGGTGTCGGCGAGCCCGTACGCCGCCCAGGCCGCGAGCGCACCGCACGGCGCGAGCAGGCAGGCGAGGGCGATGAGCGCCGCGGAGACGGCGTTCCGCAGGCGCGCAGGACGTGGGGACACCTCTCCAGGCAACGGCCCGCATCCCTCACCCGCGAGCCCTGCGGCTCCGAACGGGTGACCCCCCGCCGTCGCCGACGATCAGCGGATACGGTTGCCCGCCCCGTCCTCACGCGTGTAGTAGCGGTAGAAGAACACCAGGAAGATGCCCGCCGTGACGACCACCCCCAGCGCCACCGACCGGTAGATGGACTCGCCGGTCTGGCTGTAGAGGAACCCGATCGCCGCTCCCGCGAACGCGGACTTCACCAGTGAGTGCAACTCGCGCTTCAGCAGCGGCGCGAAGGTCGCGACGGCGATGCACAGCACGATGAACACGATCGCGGTGACGAAGCCGAACAGGATGTTCCAGCCGGTGATCTCGCCGCCGTCGCGCCGGTTGGCCGCCGCCCACAGTCCGTAGACGAGCCCGAGGACGACGGGAATCCCGTACCGGCCCACCGTGTGGATCCGTTCGTCGAACAGGTCGGGTGTGCGGGTGGGACGGGCCGCTCGGTTCGCCCTGATCCGCCCCATCATGCCGCCGCCGGGCGTCGGTGCCGCTTGAGCCATGAGAGCACTCCTCTCTCTCCTCGCCCCCGACTACCAGAGCACACCTGCGACGAGGTCATGGCAAGTCGGTCGGCGGCCCCGATCCCGCGGGAAGCGGCCCCGATCCCGCGGGAAACGGCCCCGATACGAGGGCAGCGGCCCGGATGCGCGCCACGGGGGAGGCATGCTTCGCTGGGCCCCATGACGAAGGTGCCGGGCCGGCTGCCGCGGGCCGGGCACCCGGACGCGGTGGAGCGGCACCAGCTGCTGCGGGTGCGTGGCCGCAGTGTCGCCTGGGTGCCGCCCCTGGTGCTGCTCGTGGGCATCACCGTCGCCGACTTCAACACCACCGGCGAGTTCCGCATCATCTCCTGGATCGTGCTCGTCCCGGCCATAGCCGCCGCGATCTGCGGAGTGTGGGCCACGGCCGTCTTCGCCGTGCTGGCGCTGGTCACGTACGTCGGCGCGGACAACGCCTGGCCGCACGAGTACCAGACCGGCCTGCCGGACTTCATCCTGGTCGCCGTCGGCAGCATCCTGGCCTGTCTCGCCTGCGCGGTAAGAGTGCGCGGCGAGCGGCGCATGCTGCACATGCGCGACATCGCCGAGACCACCCGCCGCACCGTGCTGCGCCCCCTCCCGTCCGACTGGGGCGGCCTGGAGCACGCCGCCGTCTATCTCGCCGCCGACAGCGAGGCCCGCGTCGGCGGCGACTTCTACGACATCCAGCCCGGCCCGTACGGCACCCGGGTCCTGATCGGCGACGTCCAGGGCAAGGGGCTCGGCGCGGTCGAGGCGGCGGCCGCCCTGCTCGGCACGTTCCGCGAGGCCGGCTACCACGAGCCCCTGCTCGGGACCGTCGCCGAGCGCCTGGAGGTGCGGATGGTGCGGCACCGCGAGCACACCGACGCGCTCGGCCGCCGCGACGGCGACCGGTTCGCCACGGCCGCGCTCCTCGGCTTCCGCGACGACGACCCGGACACCCTGGACGTGGTGCTCTTCGGCCACGAGCCCCCGTTGTTCGTGGGGTCCGGGGGCGTACGGTTCCTGCTGCCCGACGGCGGTCTCCCGCTCGGCCTGGGCGACCTGGCCGCCGACGGCCTGCCGCCCGTGCGCCGGGTGCCCCTGCTGCCGGGCGAGACCCTGCTGCTGACCACGGACGGCGTGACCGAGTCGCGCGACGGCGAGGGGGTGTTCTACCCGCTCGCCGACGACGTCGCCCGCGCCGTCGCCGCCGACCCGGACCTCGCCCGACCCCACCGCCTGGTCGCCTTCGTGCGGGACGGCACGGTGCGCCACTGCGGCAACCGACTGGTCGACGACACGACGGTCTTCGCCGTACGACGACGACCCGCCCCGGCGCCGGTGCGCGGACGTTTGCAGTCCTGAGACCCACCTTTGCAGCAGCAGCGGTTACGGTTTGCGTGAAGTGATCGACGGGGGATGGGGAGGGAACGATGCCCGGGACCGTGCTGTTGCTCGCCGCATCCCCGGCCGGCAAGGGGGCTCTGGTGGACGCGGCGTCCGTGCTCCCCGTCCTCGCGGCCGTCCCGCCCGGCGTCCTGTCCGGCACGGACACGGCGAACGTCGTCGAACTCGCCGACCCGCTGGAGCCGCAGGCCGTCCTGACCCGGCTGCGGGCCGCCGCGGCCGCCCCGGGACCGCTCACCGTCTTCGTCACCGGCCAGCTCCAACTCGACCGGCGCCAGCGGCTGCCGCATCTGGCCCTGGCCCGTACGACGCCCTCGACCGTCCGCTACACCGGCCTGCCCTGGCACTGGATCCGGGAGGAACTGCGGTTGCGCGCCCCGGGTTCCGCGACGCTGATCGTGGATCTGCACGCCGATCCCGAGATGTGGGAGTGGCTGCGCTCGAACCCGCTCGACGCGGGCCGCACCGTCGCCGTCTACGGCCGCATCGCACCGCCGCCCTCGCGGCGCTCAGTGGGGGTGCCCGCCTATATGAAGGCGGTGGCGACGATTCTGCGCAGTGGGTGGCGGCCGGAGGTTTCGCAGTTGCATGAGCAGGCGTTGGCTCGTGTGGGGGTCGGGGGGTACGGGGACTTGGTGCTGGCCTCGGGTGGGGTTGTGGCTGGGGTCCCTGAGGGCTTCGCCCCCAGACCCCCGTATCGGCCCGAAGGGCCTCGTCCTCACACGCCGGACGGGCTGAAGGGTGCGGACCCGGGCTCGACAGGCTCGACAGGCGAGGGCGATCCGCATTCCGTCATCTCCGCCGCCGTGCAGGCCGGTCGGCACTCCGAGGCCGATGCGCTGGCCGCACGGCACGAGCAGGCCGCCGTACAGGCGCACGGGCCCGGGTCGGAGGAGGCGCTGCACTGGGCCGAAGTGCGGGCGGATCTGGCGATGTTCGCGGGGGATCCGGTGCGCAGTTGCCGGACGTGGCTGGGGGTGGCGGCCGCGCGGCTGGCGGCGGGGCAGGCACCGGACGGACCGGCGGTCGAGTCGGCCGTGGACCGGGCGCACCACCAGTGGGGGCAGGTCCAGGACGCCGCGGTGGCGCGGGAGCTCGGGGCGTCGCTCGCCGAGCTGCGCTCGCGGGTTCCGGGGCGCCGACAGGGGGCGCTGGACCATGTCCAGCGCCAGTTGCGGCAGTTGCAGACCCAGGGGTAGTCAGGGTCGGACGAGGTACGCGAGCGCCGCCGAGACCAGCGTCCGCACGCCCGGCGCGATCGTCGCGAGGTCGGGGGCGAAGTGGGGGCTGTGGTTGCTGGGGACGGCCAGGAACTTCTCCATGAGGTCCGTGCCGGGCGCCGCGTCCCACACCTCGGCCGGGGTCGTCGTCACGAACCAGTAGGAGTACGGGATCTCGCCCTGGGCCAGATGCGGGAAGTCCTCGCTGCCCATCACGGGCCCGAAGTCCAGCACCGTCCCGGCCCCGAGCACCTCCTCGTGCACGGCCCCGATCCGGCGGTCGGTGTCGGCGTCGTTCATGGTCACCGGGAAGGTCGCGCCCACGCTCACCTCGGGCTCCCGCGGGCAGCCGGCGGCGAGCGCCTCCCCCGCCGCGATGCGCCGGATCGCCGCGATCATCCGCTCGCGCACCTCGTCGGACTGGGTGCGCAGATTCAGGGAGATGTGCGCCTCGGCCGGGATGATGTTGTGCCGGGTGCCCGCCTCGATCTTCCCCACGGTCAGTACGGCGGACTCACGGGCGGCGATCTCCCGGGAGACGACCGTCTGCAGCCGGGTGACCAGGTAGGCGGCCGTGACGACGGGGTCGACGGTCGTCTCCGGGCGGGAGCCGTGCCCGCCGCGCCCGTGCACGACGATGTCGACGTCCGTCGAGGCCGACATCAGCAGTCCCGGCGAGTGGGCGTAGAAGCCGACCGGGCCGGGCGCCGCGTGCTGGCCGAGCAGGACGTCGGGGCGGGCGAACCGCTCGTACAGCCCGTCCGTGACCATCCTCAGCGCGCCCAGGCCGGTCTCCTCGGCGGGCTGGCCCACCACGAGCAGGGTGCCCGACCAGGCGTCCCGGCCGGCCGCCAGCGCCTCGGCGGCGCCCGCCAGCCAGGTCACATGCAGATCGTGCCCGCAGGCGTGCATCACACCGGGCACCTCGGAGGCGTACGGCAGCCCGGTCTCCTCCTGCACCGGCAGCGCGTCCATGTCGGCCCGCAGCAGCACCGTCGGGCCCTCCCCGTTGCGCAGCAGCCCGGCCACTCCCGTACCGCCGATGCCCTCGGCGGTCTCGTACCCCGCCTTGGCCAGCCGCTCGGCCAACCGCGCGGCCGTGCGGTGCTCCTGGAGCGACAGCTCGGGGTGCCGGTGCAGATCCCGGTAGAAGTCCGTGAGACCGGCGACGGGGAGCTCGGCGGTCAGATCCAGCGCGGTACGAGCAGCGGGGGAGGTCACGGGTGCAGGGTATTACGGGATTTCACCCACCTGAGCGTGTCGGTTTGCTTACTCTCGGTATATGGCTCACCTTCGTGAACTCGATCCCGCCGCTTCCCCCTTGGACTACTTCGGCTACGAGCTGCGCCGGAAACGAGAGGAAGCGGGTCTGACCCAACGGGAGTTGGGCGCCGTGGTTTTCTGCACCGGGTCCCTCGTCGGCCAGATCGAGACGACCCAGAAGGTGCCGACACGCGAGTTCGCGGAGCGCGTGGACGCTGCGCTGGGCACGGACGGGTCGTTCTCACGGCTCGTGGGGTTGGTTCTTCGGTGCCAGTTGCCGACGTGGTTCCAGGCGTTCGCGGACATGGAGTCCAAGGCGGCGTATGTCTCGACGTACCAGGCTCAGATGATCTACGGCCTTCTGCAGACGGAGGCGTATGCACGTGCCGTGCTGGCAACGGGTGTGCGGGACAGGCTCGATGAGCTGGTCGCCGCGCGCATGGAGCGCCAGCGCATTCTGACGCGCGAGCACCCGCCGCTGGCCTGGATCGTGCTGGACGAGGCGGCCCTGCACCGGCCCATCGGCGGCCGTGAGGTCATGCGCGAGCAACTAGCCCACCTGTTGAGTGCCTCCGGCCACAAGTGGGTGCGTATCCAGGTGCTGCCGTTCGAGGCGGGTGAACACGCCAGTCTCATCGGGTCGTTCACCGCACTTCGCTTCGACGATCACCCGGAGCTGGTGTACACCGAGGACATGATCTCGGGGCACATGACGGCCAATCCGGAGACCGTCAGGGAAGCCGCCCTTCGTTACGCTCACTTGCAGGCGTCCGCCCTTTCCGTGGAGGATTCGGCGGCACTGATCACCCGGGTGATGGAGGAGCGCTATGGGCACGAAACTGGACCTGACGAGCGTGCGGTGGCGTAGGTCCTCGTACAGCGGCAACACCGGTGGCGAATGCGTCGAGATCGCCGACCTCGAGTCGGGAATCGCAATCCGCGATTCCAAGAACCCCGCGCACGGCATACTCACGCTCGCGCCGGAAGCATGGGCGGCCCTTGTCGCGTACGTCCGTCGGTAAGCCCTAACGGGAGTGCGGCGCCTGCTGCACTTGCTGGACCTGGCCCGCGTCCGTGGCTCGCGCCGGGCCCGCGTTGGCGGCGAGGACGAGGGCGGCCACGGCGACCAGGGCTGCACCGATCCCTCGGGCGTAACGCTCGGAGATGTGTCGGAGCACGGCAACCTCTCAACAGCGTTGTATTAAACGCGCTTAAGACGCCGTTTAACCTAGAGGCAGTCGTGGGGCAACAGCAAGAGGCACAGGGGGAGTTGGCGTGTCGGAGCGTGACGATCCGGTGACCATCGGCCGCAGAGTCCAGCAGCTGCGGGCCGAACGTGGACTGACACAGCGACAACTGGCGGAGCCCGCCTACACACCCGCCTACATCTCCACCCTGGAGGCCGGCCGGGTGCGGCCCTCCGACGAAGCGCTCAGGCATGTCGCCGGGCGCCTCGGGGTCGCGTACGAGGAACTGGTCACCGGGCGCCCCGCGCACCTCGCGACCGACCTGCGGCTGCGGCTGACCGAGGCGCAGCGCACGCTGGCGTCGGGGGAGGCCGAGCAGGCCGCGGAGCAGTACGCCGCGCTGCTCGCCGAGGCCGAGGTGCACGAGCTGAACGAGGTGCAGGCCGTCGCGCTGCTGGGGCTCGGCGAATGCGCACTGGACACCGGTGAACTGACCGCCGCGCGGCGGTACTTCGAGGGATCGGAGCAGGCGCTCGCCGATGCTCCGCTGCCGGCCCGCGTGCCCGCCCTGCGCGGCCGGGCCGTCTCGCACTACCTGGCGGGCGAGCTGCGCTACGCCGTCTATCTGCTGGAGTCCACCCTCGACGAGCTCAACCGCGGCGGCCTGCACGACCCGGACGCCCTGCTGCTGCTCTACGCCAGCGTCATCGGCCCGTACATGGACATGGGCGCCCACGCCCGCGCCGCCCAGGCCGCCGAGTTCGCGCTCGCGCTCGCCCCGCAGTCCGGCGATCCCGCGCTCGTCGCCCGGATGCACCGCTCCGTCGCCCGCACCCTGCTCGCCGAGGGCCGTATCGCCGAGGCAGACGCCTCGCTCGCCAAAGCCGCCGAGCTCTACCGCACCCTGCAGATCCGCACCGAGCTGGCCAACTGCCACTGGATGCGCGGATACGTGTGTGCGCAGAACGGTGAACTGGAGCGTGCGGAGGGCGAGTTGCGGCAGGCGCTCGACATGCTCTCGGCCAAGCGTGCCGCCCTCTACAGCAGCCAGGTCGCCGTCGAGCTGGCCGACGTACTGCACCGGCGCGGCAAGTCCGAGGAGGCGGCGGCCCTTCTGCACGACGTGCTCAGCGACCTCAGCCCCGAGCGCGGAGCCCTGCACTCCGCCGCCGCGCACCGCCTGCTCGGCATCATCGCCGAGGACGCCCGCGACACGGAGGCCGCCGAGGAGCACTACGTCCGCGCCCTGAGCCTGCTGGAGCGGGCGGGGGCCGCGGGCGACCTGGCCGACCTGTGCCGGCTGCTCGGGGACCTGCTGCGCCGCACCGGCCGGGTCGAGGCGGCCCTCGACGCCTACCGCACCGGCCTCGGCCACCGCACGGCCCCCGGCACCACCACCCTCGGCCCGGCACCCGCACAGCCTCCCCTGTGACCGGGAAACGACGGCCGAGGCCGGGTTTCGCCTCGGTGGTCAGGGGGTAGCCGAGCGGGACGATCCGGCTCCCCCGAGGATTCCGGCTCCCCCCGAGAGCGAAGGAGGCGGTGGCCGTGCGGACCGGCGACGACCGCGGCGGCTTCCGCTCGTCCGGACCGGAGCGGCCCAGTGCCGCGGAGGTGATCGCCGAGGCGATGCGGGACGCCCGGCCGCGTGATCTGCCGGACCGGTTGTGCGTTGCCGCCGTCAGGCTGCTGCCGGTCATCGGCGCGAGCGTGTCGCTGTGCGGCGAGGGGATGCCCGTCCGGATCAGCGCGAGCAACGCCCAGTCCGCGCGGATCGCGGAGCTGCAGGCCACCCTCGGGGACGGGCCGTGCCTGGACGCCGCACGGACCGGCACCGCCGTCCTGGCCGCCGATCTGACGGCCGGCAAGGACACGCGCCGCTGGCCGGTGTTCGCGCTCGCGGCGACGGCGGCGGGCGTACGGGCGACGTACTCGATGCCGCTCGGCGACGAGGGCACGACCGTGGGCACCCTCGACCTCTACCGGTCCGCGCCCGGCCTGCTCACCGTGGCGCAGCTGCGGCACGCTGTGCTCGTCGCCGGTGTCATGACGGTGGCCGTGACGGGGCTGCAGCGGGAGGCGGTGGACAGGGGCGGGCCGTGGCTCGGCGGACTGGCCCGCGACCAGGACAAGGTCTTCCAGGCCACCGGCGTGATCATGGCCCAGCTCGGTATCGGCGCCGACGAGGCGCTGACCCGGCTGCGCGGCCGCGCCTTCGCACAGGGCCGCACGGCCCTGGAGGTGGCCCGGGACGTGGTGGCGCACCGGGAACGGCTGGAGGGCGGCTGACACGCCCTACGATCGTGTCATGGACATACTGGGGCTGGCCCTGATCATCCTGCTCGTGCTGTTCGGCATCGGCAGCATCGAGAACCGGATCTCTCGCCAGGACAAGCGGATGGCCCGCGTCGAGCACAAACTCGACCTGGTTCTCGACCACTTGGGCCTGAGCGAGCCCGAACCGTGGTCCGCCGAGATCGACGCACTGCTGCGCGAGGGCAAGAAGATCCAGGCGATCAAGGTGTACCGCGAGGCGACGGGGGCGGGCCTGAAGGAGGCCAAGGAGGCCGTGGACCGGCTCGGTTAGCCACCACGCCCGCCCGCTGCCCGCTCACCGCTGCCCCCACCCGTCACACCCGCAGCCGCGCCTGCTTCCTGACGTCGGCCAGCCGCTGCACACCCACCTGCACGAAGGCGTTGGTCGCGTCGGACGACACATAGCCGGGACCGCCGTGCGTGAGGGCGATCGTGTCGTCGCCCACCCGCACCACGGCGACGTCCAGGGTGAGCAGGGGCTGCTCGCCCTCGGCCGTCCGCCCGGTGAACGTCACCCGCAGCCCCTGCCGCGCATCCCCCACCTCCGGCAGCTCGGCCGCATCGACCCGCACGCCCTCGACGGCACCGTGGTCGGTCAGCGCCGTGAAACTGCCGCACGTCTGCGGCAGCGCCCCCAGCCACGCCAGCGTCCGGTCCACGTCCGCGGGGTCCAGGGCCAGCACCTGGTAGCGCAGCTGCGCCTGGTCGACGGTGTCGTCGAGCCCGGTCACGGCCCGGGTGCCGCTCGTGGCCCCGAACAGGTCGTCGGTGTACAGCGCGTCGAGCAGCCGCCGGCAGTCGGGCGCCTCGGCCGTCGCCTTGAGCACCCCGTCCCGCCAGGTCGCCGCACCCTGCGTCGGCGCCCACGGCTCGCCGAGGTCGCCCTCGGTCACCAGCGCGGCCTGCGCCTGCGCCTCGGTGAGCGTCGGCGACGACGGCGACGACGGTGACTTCGACGACGTCGGGGTCTTCGGCGAGGGAGGGGCGGCCGGGGACGGACCGGCGCTGTGCTGGGGCGCCTGCGCCTTCACCTGCGAGACGACACCGCACGCGCTCGCGCTCCCCAGGGCCCCCAGGGACAGCACCGAGGCGACGACGACACGGGACGGAATGCGGATCATCTGGTCCTCCGGGCGCCTGGGCAGGATCGGTTGTCCCTTTAAGGGATCACCCCGCCCGGCACCCCACCAGCGCGCCGGGCCGTCCGGGTTACGGAAAACCCGTGGCCCCCGCACCGGTCCGCGGGCTACTCTCACGCCATGAAGCGCGCCCACTCGTTGTCCACGACGACGCCGGAGAGTCTCCCGGCGCGCTGAGTTCTGGACCGGCAGGTCCCCAAGCCCCGGGCGAGTGGCCCGGGGCTTCGTCGTAGGTCGCTCACCCGTCATGACGAGGAGAGAGACCATGAACGACCACCGCAGGCTCGGCCGTGAGCTCGACCTGTTCGACACCGATCCGCTGATGGGCGCGGGGCTGCCGTACTGGCTGCCCGACGGCGCGATCGTGCGGCACACCCTGGAGGAGTACATCCGCGAGCAGGAGCGCGCGGCCGGCTACCGCCACGTGTACTCGCCCGTGCTCGGCAAACGGGAGCTGTACGAGATCTCCGGGCACTGGTCCCACTACAGCGACGACATGTTCCCGCCGATGGAGCTGGGCAGCGAGGAGGTCGTGCTGCGGCCCAGCCTGTGCCCGCACCACGCCCTCATCTACCGCTCCCGCTCCCACAGCTACCGCGAACTGCCGCTGCGGATGGCCGAGTTGGGCGGCATGTACCGCTCCGAGCTGTCCGGCGTGCTCGGCGGTCTGACCCGCGTACGGTCCATCCAGCTCAACGACGCCCATATCTTCTGCACCCTGGAGCAGGCCGTGGAGGAGGCACGCTCCGCCCTGGAGCTGATCGCTCGCGCCTACGCCGACCTCGGCATCAGCCCACTGCGCCACCGGCTCTCGCTGCCCGGCGAGGGCGGCAAGTACGTCGCCGACCCGGAGCTGTGGGAGCGGGCCACCGGCCTGCTGAAGGAAGTCCTCGCGAGTGCCGGGATTTCCTACGACGCCGTGGAGGGCGAGGCCGCCTTCTACGGCCCCAAGATCGACGTCCAGATCGCCGACCCGGCCGGGCGCGAGTCCACCCTCTCCACCGTCCAGATCGACTTCCACCAGCCCGAGCGCTTCGACCTGCACTACATCGGACCCGACGGCTCCAAGCACCGCCCGGTCATGGTGCACCGCAGCATCATCGGCAGCGTGGAGCGCGCGGTGGCCCAGCTGATCGAGGTGCACGGCGGCGCCTTCCCGGCCTGGCTCGCCCCCGTCCAGCTCGTCGTGCTGCCGGTCTCCGACGCCCAGGAGGAGCAGGCCCACGACGTCGTACGGCGGGCCCTGGCCCGAGGGCTGCGGGCGGAGCTCGCCGGACCCGAGCGGGGCAGCCTCGGCGCCCGCATCCGGGCGGCCCGTCTCGTGCCGTACCAGGCGGTGATCGGCGAGCAGGAGGCGGGCGGCGACCTGGCGGCCGTACGGCTGCGGGACGGGCGGCGTCCGGGGGCCGTACCGGTGGACGCCCTGCTGGAGCGGGTCGACGCGTGCGTGCGGGCCCGCGCGGGCGAACTGTGGGCGGATGCGTAGGGTCGTTCCACAGCCCTCGGGGCTTCGGAGGACTCCACGGAGGACCCGGGGCTCCCGGACGAGAGGAGCGCGGCCGTGACCGGTCAGCCCATCCCGGTGATCATCGACTGCGACACCGGCGTCGACGACGCCCTGGCCCTGCTGTTCGCCGTGCGGCACCCCGCGATCGACCTGCGGGCCGTCACCTGCGTCGCCGGGAACACGGACGTCGACGGCGTCGTCCGCAACACCCTGACCGTGCTGGAGCAGGCCGGCGCTCCCGACATCCCGGTCGGCCGGGGAGCCGAGCGCCCGCTGCTCGAACCGGCGCGCTCGGCCCGGCATGTGCACGGCGCCGACGGGATGGGCGACCTCGGGCTGCCCGCCCCGACCCGCGCCCCCGCCGACCTGGACGCGGTGAGCCTGCTGCGCCGCGAGATCCTCGCCTCCCCGCGCCCGGTCACCCTCGTGCCCACGGCGCCGCTGACGAACATCGCGCTGCTGCTGCGCACCCACCCGGAAGTGACCCGCAACATCGAGCGGATCGTGTTCATGGGCGGCGCGGTGGCCACCGGAAACGCCACGGCGGTCGCGGAGTTCAACGTCTGGCACGACCCGGAGGCGGCCGCCGTCCTGCTCACCGCGGACGTGCCGATCACCATGTACGGCCTGGACGTCTTCACCCGCGTCGTGGTCCCCGGCGCCGACGTGCACCGGCTGCGCGCGAGCTCCGAGCCCGGCAGCCGGCTGGCCGGCGAACTCCTCGCCCACCGTCCCGCCCACCCCGGCGAGGCACCCGAGGCCGAGGAGGCGGGCGGCCTCGGTGACGCGGGCGCGGTGTGCACGGTCGTCGACCCGGCGGGCGTCACCACCCGCCTCCTCCCGGTCGAGGTCTCCCTCGCCCCCGGCCCCACCCGCGGCCAGACGGTCGTCGACCGCCGCCCGCGCCCGGGAGAGGCCGAGATCCACGAGGGCGTACGTCAACAGCCGCTGGTGGACGTGGCGTTGGACGTGGACGTGGACCGCTTCGTGAAGCTGTACCTGGACACGGTCGAGCGGTAGCCGTGCAGGACGAACGCCCCGGAGCGGGGGTCTCCGGGGCGTTCGTATTCGGGGGTGGATCGGATGGATCAGGAACGGGCCGTACGGCGGCGCCTGGTCACGACGACGATCGCCGCACCGGCCGCGAGGAGCGCCGCGGCGCCGCCCGCCATCAGGCCGGAGTTGCTGCCGCCGCCGGTCTCCGCGAGGTCACCGCCACCGCCGTTCGGGGTGGCCGCGGGCGCCGCGGTCGACTCCGAGGCGGACGGGGCCGGGGTCCCGGTCGACGGGGTCTCGCTCGCCGGCGGAGTCGTCTCCTCGGCGGGCGTCGACGGCGTGCCGGACTCCGGCGTGGAGGCCGACGGGGTCGGGGTGGCCGGCGGCTGGGACTCCTCGGTGGTCGTGCAGTCCTTCGTGCCGCCGTTCCAGGACGCGATCAGCTTGTCCTTGATGACCGGGTGGTCGGGGCCCTTGGGCAGGTCGCCGTGGACGAAGCCGTCCTTCGCGTCGAGCCTGCCGTCGAACTTGACCGCACCGCGGTAGAGGTCGATCTGCGCGAAGCAGCCCGCGTCCGGCACCGCGATGTCGAGGGAGTCGGTCTGCCCCTCCTTGACCGTCACCGAGTCGAAGTCGACGAAGACCTGCTCGCCGGAGGTGGCGAAGGAGGAGCCGTGGGCGAGGTAGGAGGCCAGGGAGGCCGTACAGGTCGTGGCGTCGCCGGCCGTACGGACCTTGATGTGGATCTTGCCGTCGTCGGTGGGCTTCAGGTTCTGGTCGTCGACCTTGACCGAGTCGTAGAAGTCCTTGCCGTCCAGCGAGAACTGGCAGCGGTCCGTCTCCGTCTTGGTGCCCGCGCCCGTACCGGGCTGGTACTGGCCGCCGTGCTTCCAGCCGTCACCGCCGTCGTGGGCCCAGGCGCCGGACGCGGCGGCGACGGAGGCCGCGCACAGGGCGAGCGACGCGGCGCCCGTCCCCAGCAGGCGGCGCACGGTGACACGACTCGCGATGGACATGCGTGATCCCCACTTCGGCATGTACGGACCCGGGCACGGCGGCGCAGGGCAGCACGCGGCAGCCGGCCGTACCGGGGTGGATGGTCCGAGGAACACCGGGCTCATTGGTCACATGAGCCCCAGTGCGATCACATCGTGGATCTCCCGGCCGAACGCTGTCAACCTGCGGTGACGCATGGGTAGTTCAACGATGCATCACAATTTCGCGACATACGGAGAGGCCGGCTCCGCTCCTGCGGAACCGGCCCGGTCTCACCGCACCGTCGGGCTCGGGCTGGCGCTCGCGCTCGACTCGCCGGGCAGCACCGGCGGCTGGGTGGTGCTGTCGGCCGGCGGGGTCAGCACGACCTCCGGCTGGCCCGCTGCCGGGGGCGGCGGGGTCAGGTCCTTGGCGGGCAGCTTCGGCGGGGTCGTCTGCTGGAACAGGACCTGGTCGAAGTTGACCAGACCGGTCTGCTCCATGACCGTGATGTGGTCCAGCACCGTGTCGTTGGCCTGATCGGCCAGCGCCCGCACCATGGTGTTCTTCGTGGTCGAGCGGATCTTCGCGATGGTGTTGAAGATCGAACCGTGCGTCACCCGCAGGATGTTGGCGAAGTCCGTGTCGAACTGCTTGCCCCGGTCCGCGGCGAGCGTGTTCACGAAGCCGACCTGCTGCGGGCTGGCCACGTTGGGGATCGTGATGTTCAGCATCGTGCTGATCTTGCGGCAGGTGGCGTCCAGCGCCGCGTGCCCGTCGACCAGGTGCTTGCTCGCGGTGATGACCCCCTTGCTCTGCCCCTTCTTCAGGCCCATCTGGCCGACCGGGTACTCCCACAGCCCTGCCGCACGCACCTTGACCACGAAGTCACGGTCCGCCTCCGTCAGCGGCCCCCACTGGGTCTGCGCGATGATGCGCGACCCGTCGCTCGACGTCGTGTTGACGCCGAGCATCGCGGGATACGCGAGCGCCACGAGTGTCACGCTCAGGGCACCGCCCACGAAGAGAGTTCCCATCGCATTCCGCGAAAAGCGCACCGTGCCTCCTGCCCGGTCGGGGATCCCGTCAGCGATCGACGGGCTCGGACGGAGGGGAGTACGGATCGGACGCGGTACGGAACCTTTTGATTTGGTAAAAAACTCAAGGTGTGAGGCATGTCTCGGTACCGAACCGGGGGTTCAGCGACCGGGGGTTCAGCGACCGAGGGCTCAGCGACCGAGGCCTCCGCTGCCGAAGGAGCCGCTCGTGCCCGGCATCCAGCGCCGGCGGTGCTGGTCCTTTCGTGTCCTGCTGCTGGAACTGTGGAGCTCGTAGGGCATGAGCCGCTTCCCGCCCTCCGCGTGCGGTACCTCGTCCGGTTCCCGCATCTCGCGTGACTCGCGGACGGCGCCGCCGTCCGGAAGGTGGGGTTGCTCGTCCGGGTTGGGCCGCGGCAGCTCGCGGTCCCGGACGGTCATGCCGAACTGCACGGCCCAGACCAGCGCACCGGCGATGATCAGGCCACCGACAAAGGCGGCGATCACGTTGAGTACTTCACTCGACGTGGCCGCTAGTACAAACGTCGCCGTACTCATGCCCCAATTATCGCCGAAAGGGACCGTTTGGGGAGCCCTCGGTGTCGTCGCAGGTCACGAGGGGTGCCGGAGGGCGACGGAACGCATCCGGTCTCCTACGGGTTACGGACGCCGCAATGTCTGGTGTCCGCGTGGTGAGCACCGCACCATGGGTCCATGACACCGGCGCAGAAAGCCATGAACCAGCTGGCGACGTGGCCCGACCTCAGCCCGTGCGAGGCCGGTTGCGGTACGGGCCGGGCGCTGCGCTCCGCACGTGACGAGATCGTGCACTTCCACTCCGACCGGGACGTGGACCTGCACCTCACCACCCGCGCGATCCAGCGCCTGCACTACGACTTCGCGGAGTCGACCGCCATCCGCCTGGTGCCGGGCTCGCGTTGGGTCACCGTCCACCTCGACTGCGACGCCGACGTCGACCTCCTGCTGAGCCTGGTCAGCGTCGCCCTCAAGGCCCACGCCGGCCCCCAGGAGCCCCCGACGGCGACCGTCTGCAACTTCCACCGCGTGACCGTACTGATCCGCGACGAGACCGACGAGAACTGACGGCCCCGCCCGCCGGCCGCTCAGCCCATGCCGACGGGAAGTGCCACGAGTCCCCGCACCAGCGTGCCGCTGCGCCAGTTCAGCAGGGCCGGGTCGGTTTTCGGGGGGCGTGGGCTGCTGGCCGGGTGCGGCGTCCGTCTCCGGGGTGCGTGAGTGGCATCCGTCTTCGGGGTGTCAGGTGTGCCATGTTTCGGGCACCGTGTTCGCCAGTGCCGTTCCCTGGGCGTGGCCCGCTCTGGCGGCGGCCGGTATCCGGGTGTTCGTGGTCATGTTGCGGCCCATTGCGCGGCGGGTCGGGCGGTCGGGGCACAGGAGGGTCACCGTGGTTCCGCGGGTGGTGAGGTCGGTGGACTGTTGGTGGGCGCTCGGGTGGGGGCCGACCGCGTTCGGGATCGGTACGACCGCCAGCACCCGCCGGTGCCCGGCGGCCAGTTGGAGGTTGGCGGTGGCGCGGCTGCCGCCGTCGATGAAGCGCCGGCCGTCCAGTTCGACGGGCGGCCAGAGCAGCGGGACGGCACAGCTCGCGGCCACCGCGTCGACGAGGTCCGTCTTCGAGTCCGCGTCGAAGGCCGCCACCTCCCCGCTCACGGCGTCGACCGCGGCGATCCGCAGCGCCCGCGCCGGCCAGTCCGTGGCCCCGCGCAGCAACTCCCGTACGGCGTCGTGCAGTTCGGCGGCGGGTGCCGTACGAGCGGCGGACAGCGCGGCCCGGCCGAGCCGCCGGACCGAGCGCTCGGGGTCCCGGGAGCCCAGGGCGGCCCACAGGAAGCGCAGCGTCTGGGCGGCGGTGACGCGCAGCTCGATGCGGTCGGCGCCGGAGAGCTGGCGCTCGTAGAGCTCGCGCGGGGGCTGACCGCAGGCCAGCCGGCTGCCGAAGACCGCGCCCGCCGAGGTGCCGATGATCACGTCGGCCTGCCCGAGGTCGATCCCCGCGTCGGTGAGCCCGGCCAGCACGCCGGTCAGCCAGGCGCCGCCGACCGGGCCTCCGCCGCCCAGCACCAGTGCCGTGCCGCTGGTGTCTCCGCTCATGTCCGGCCCCCCGCCAGTAGAAGTGGGGAGTACTCCCCGTTTCCTGTCCCGACGATAGCATCAGTACCGGGGAGTGCTCCCCGATTCACTGCGGAGGATGACTGATGACCGTCGGCGCAGACCGAGAACCTGCTCCACGACGGCGGGACGCGCGCCGCAACCGGGAACTCCTGGTGGAAGCGGCCCACGAGGTCTTCGCCGAGCAGGGCCTGGAGGCGCCGCTGGACGTGATCGCGCGGCGTGCGGGCGTCGGCAACGCGACCCTCTACCGGCACTTCCCGACCCGCGCCGCCCTCGTCGACGCCGTCTTCCGCGACCAGCTCGGCGGGACGACCGCCGCGGGCGAGCGGGCCCGCACCGCCCCCGACGCCTGGACCGGCCTGCACACCTACCTCAGGGACGTCTTCGGCACCCTGGCCGCCGACCGCGGCACCAACGACCTGATGACCACCCGCGTCCAGGGCGTCGAGGCCCTGGACGCCGTGCACGCGCACAACCGGCAGACGCTGGAGCTGCTGCTGAGCCGCGGCCGCGAGGAGGGCACGGTCCGCTCCGACGTGACGACGGAGGACGTGCTGTTCGCGCTGGCCGCCCTGGGACGCGCGGTTCCGGCCCTGACGACGGCGGCCTCCGCCGACGCCTGGCACCGGCCCCTCGCCCTGCTCCTCGACAGCCTGCGCCCGGCCCCGGCCCCCCTCCCGGCCCCGCCCCTCACCACCGCCCAACTGGGCGACGCCCTACGGGAACTGGGCCCGCACCGCGCCCCCGCGCGCGACGTGAGGGACCAGTGAAGGGCTCCGGGGACGAGTGAAGAGGTCCGTCGCCCGGGCAGGTCCTCCTGGCGGTGGCCGTTCCTCGTCGGCGAGGATGCCCCGGTGAACGATCACACGACACCCCCCACGCCCGATGCCGTCCCCGGTCCCACCCCCGCACTGCGCCGCGTCCACGGCATCGGCCGGATCACCGTCGCTCTCCTCGCCCTGGCCGGGGTCGCCTGGGCCGCGCGGGCCGTCTGGGAGATCCGGCTGGCCGTGACGGGCGAGCCCGCCTCAGGACCGCCGGACCAGGGGGAGGGCGTGCACCGGCCGCTGACCTCGCTGGAGAACTCGTACCACCTGGTCGGCGACGTGGGCGCGGCCACGGCACTGATCTGCGCGATCGCCTTCCTGCTGTGGCTGGACACCGTGCGGGACAACGCCCGCACCCTGTCCGGCAGGCCGCCGCGCTACCTCGGCTTCTGGCTCTACGCGGGCTGGGTGATCCCCGTCGCCAACCTGTGGATACCGCGCGGCATCGTCGCGGACGCCCACCAGGACAGCGCTCCGGGCGAGCGGCTGCCGCGCTCGGTGAACGTGTGGTGGGGCCTGTGGCTGATCGGTCTGATCAGCGGGGTGGGTCTGATGTACGCCGACGACGCGGACGACATCATCGCCCGCGCCTATTCGGAACCGTGGATGCTGCTCGCCTCCGACGCGGCCGTGATCGCCGCCGCCGTGGCCGGCACCTTCGTCGTCCGCGCCGTCACCGCCGTACAGCAGCGTCATATCGACGGGGATGTGCGCCACGGCGAGGCGTCGGGGCCCGCAGGCGCGTAGGCGGAGACGCCCGGCCCCGCCCTGCCGGTCAGTCCAGGCAGAGCAGGCCGAGCACGCAGATCCCCGAGGGGGAGGTCGTCGCGGTGTCGCCCGACGGGGAAGTGCTCGTACCGGAGGAGGAGTTGGAGCCGGAGGACCCCGACTGCGACGAACCCGACTGGTCCGAACCCGACTGGGACGAGCCCGTGTTCGACGAGCCCGAAGCCGACGAGCCCGACGTCGACGTGTCGCCGGGAGTCGCGGAGGGCGACTGGCTCGGCGTCGAGGAGCCGCTGCCGCCGGACGCCGTGCCGGTCGAGGGCGTGGTCGCGGTCTGCGGCTGCGCCGTGGACGGCGTCGTGTGCGGCGCGCGGTAGGCGCGGGTGCTCGCCGACGCGGTGCGGGGCGCGTCGGGAGTGGTGGCCGAACCCCCCTGGGTGTCGCCGGACGCGGTGGTGCGGCCGTCCGAGGAGTCCGGCTTGCGGTGCTTGCCGGTGCCCGGCGGGGTCGTCGGCACGGCGTACTGCTGCGAGGGCAGGTCCTCGGCGCCCGTGCTGGTGAAGTCGGGGGCCGCGGACGCCTGGTCCCGGTGGTCGGATCCGCCGCCCATCGTGGAGACGGTCAGCCCGCCGCCGACGAGCGCGACGGCGGTCGCGACGACCGCACGACGCTGGCTCTTCTTCCACCGCGCCCGCTGCCGGCGCCGCGCGGCCCGTCCCTCGCCCGCGGGGAGCACGACCTCGGGGGCCGGGACCTCTTCGTACGGGGCGTGGTCGAAGGGGCGCGGTTCGTGCCGGGGCGGCGTCTTGGCGGCGAACGGCGCGAAGTCGTGGCCGTCCTGGGTCACCGGTGCGATGTCGGGGGCGTAGGCACCGCAACCTGGGCACACCAGGGCGCCGTTGAGGTGCCGGCGGCACGAGGAGCAGTAGTCCATTCCGTCGTTTTCCTGACGTTCGCACGGGCAGAGGCGGGCAGATTTCGAACAGCCAGCAACGGTAACGACGGTTCCGAAAGAGTGTGTGGGCCCTGTGTGGCACTCCTGCGGGGATTCTCTGCACACGTGATGCCGAAGGTCATTGTTGTGCATTAAACAACATTGTGATGCTTGTGGTGTTTTGCAGTGATTTACGTGGTTAGTCGGCTTGGAGGGGAGAAGGTCAACAGGGGAGGAAAGGAGACCTTAAATGATCACTCGAGAGCAGATACCCGCCGTACTGAACCACCCGGTCCACGACACCCGGGGCAACAAGATCGGCGACGCCCGGCACGTCTACTTCGACGACGTCACCGGGAAGCCGGAATGGGTCAGCGTGAAGACCGGCCTGTTCGGCAGCAACGAGTCCTTCATCCCCATCCACGACGCCACGTTCGTCCAGGACCACCTGGAAGTCCCGTACGCCAAGGACGAGGTCAAGGGCGCGCCCAACGTGGACGTCGACGCCGGTGGGCACCTCTCCGTGCAGGAGGAGCACCGCCTGTACGACTACTACGGCATCGACTCGGGTGGCGGGACCGGTCGCCAGGCCGGGCAGAAGCCGCAGGGCGAGACGAGCACCGGGACGGGCACGGCCGCTGGTACCGGCATGGCCGCGGGGACCGGCATGGCCGCAGGGACCGGGATGGCCGCCGGGACCGGGATGGCCGCCGGGACCGGCAAGGGCACGGGAACCGGAACCGGTATGGGCGCGGGGACCGGCAAGGGCGCCGGGGCCGGTGGGGCCGCCGGGACCGGGATGGCCGCGGGAACCGGCAAGGGCGCCGGGACCGGGACGGCCGCGGGCACCGGGACGGCCGCCGGCACCGGCAAGAGCGCCGGCGCGGGGCAGTACGCCGGGAAGGGCCGGCCCGGAGACGTCCCCGGTGAGCTGTCGATGATGCGCTACGAGGAGGAGATGCACGTCGGCACCGAGCGCCACGAGAGCGGGCACGCACGGCTGCGCAAGTACGTGGTCACGGAGGAGGAGCAGCACACCGTCCCCGTACGCCACGAGGAGCTGCGCGTGGAGCGCGAGCCGATCACCGACACCGCCCGGGTCGGCGACCTGACCGGCGAAGGCATCGGCGAGGAGGAGATCGAGATCACCCTCCACCGTGAGGAGCCGGTGGTGGAGACCAGGGCCGTACCCAAGGAGCGGTTCCGTCTGACCACCAACGAGGTCACCGAGGAGGAGACCGTCACCGGAGAGGTCCGCAAGGAGCGCATCGAGGTCGAGGAGACCGACGAACGCGGCCACCGCCGACCGGGCACCTGACGGCGGCCCCACTGACCTTCCCCCCTGTCCCCTGGGCGAGACGCCCGGAGCGCGAAGTGTGACGGCTTCCGCTCCGGGCGTCTCGCGTGTCCGGGGCGAGGCGGGGCAGGGCGAGGCGGGGCGAGGCCGGAAGAGCTTGGGGCTTCGGGGTGAATGCACCGGGCGCTGGGATCGGCTGGGGAGATTCGGTGGGGGGACGGCGGAAGAACATCCGTATGTCTTGACCCCGTCTCCACGGGCCCGTTGGCTTCTCGTTCATCCGGTGGCCCGCGTCCCCCCATGCCCGGAAGGCACCAGCAAGTGAATGCACGCACCCCCCGCGGAATCGGCCTGCGCCGTTTCGGCACCCCCCTCCTCGCCGCAACCTCGGCCCTGCTGCTCTCCGCATGCGGCGCCATCGACGCAGTGAGCGGCGGCGACAGCTCCGCGAGTCCGAAGAAGGGGGACGACATCACGGTGGGGCTGCTGCTGCCCGACACGGACACGGCGCGCTTCGAGAAGTTCGACTACCCCCTCATCAAGAAGCGCGTCGCCTCCCTCACCCACGACAAGGGCAGGGTCAGCTACGCCAACGCCGGGTCGAGCGCGACCAGACAGGCCAGGCAGTTCGCGCAGATGATCTCCGACAGGGCGGATGTGATCCTGGTGGACGCGGTGGACTCCAAGTCCATCGCGCCGCAGGTCCAGAAGGCCAAGGACGCCGGGATCCCCGTCATCGCCTACGACCGGCTCGCCGAGGGCCCGATCGACGGCTACGTCTCGCACGACAACGAACTCGTCGGCGAGGTGCAGGGCCGGGCGATCGTCGACGCGCTCGGCGACAAGGCCGACACCAGCAAGATCGTCATGATGAACGGCTCGGTCACCGACCCCAACACGGCCCGCTTCCGGCAGGGCGCCCTCAGCGAGCTGAAGGGCCGGGTGGTGATCGCCAAGTCGTACTACACCAAGGAATGGCTGCCCTCGGAGGCCGAGGCCAACATGAAGAAGGCCATCCGGTCCGTCGGGCTCGACAACATCGCCGCGGTCTACTCGGCCAACGACGGCATGGCGGGCGCCGTCATCGACGCGCTCAAGAGCGCGGGCGTCGCCAAGATGCCGCCGGTGACCGGGCAGGACGCGGATCTGGCCGCGGTCCAGCGGGTCGTGGCGGGCGAGCAGCGGATGAGCGTGTACAAGTCGTTCCTGCTGGAGGCGACCGGCGCCGCGGAGCTCGCGGTGGCCAAGGTGCAGGGCAAGGCGATCGAGTTCGACGCCCTGGCCCAGAGCTCGGTCGACAGCCCCACCGAGAAGTCGATCCCGGCGCAGCTGGTCCCGGTGGTCGCCCTCACCAAGGACAACATCGAGTCCACCGTGATCAAGGACGGCGTCTACAGCGTCGAGGACATCTGCACCCCGAAGTACGCGGACGACTGCGCGGCGATCGGGCTGGAGTAGCGGGACCTGCTCGCGTCCGGGCGCCGGCGGCCCCCGCACCGCCGGCGGGCGGATCTTTCTATACGGAGACCTTCTCGGCCTGCGCGACCGTGGTGCCCGGCACGCGGTTTGCACCGCGGGGACGCAGGGTGAGGACGCGCTCGGCGTAGTGCTCCTCGTGGTGGTCGATCCGCCGTGCGGTCAACAGGTCCCGGAGGCCGATGATGCCCTCCACCCGCGGGTGTTCGCCCCGGGTGACGACGAGCAGCCGGGTCACCTCGTGGTGGGCCATGCGGTTGGCCAGTGCCCGCAGGGTCTCGTCGGGATGCGCGACGACGGGGGCGCAGGCCAGCTCGCCGAGCGGGGTGCGGTCGGCGGGGTCGGCGTGCACGAGGGCGCCGCGGGTCACGACCCCCGCGAGGCCGCCGTCGGCGTCGAGCACGGGATACAGCCGCTGGGCGAGCAGCCGGTCGGCGTCGCCGCCGTCGTGCGCGGCCCGCAGCAGCGCGGTGATCTCGCCTGCCGGACGGTCGGCGCGGAAGGTGACGCCGACGGGGGTCTCCAACTGCCGTACGAGATGGACCTCGAGCGGGTCGACGGAGTACTCCCGGGTCAGATGCAGACCCCGGCGCGCCAGCTTCTCGGTCAGCACCGAGCGCTTGAGGAGGATCACCGACAGCAGATACGCGGCGGACGCGGTGATCACCATCGGGATCATGGCGTTGATCTCGTGCGTCAGCTCCAGGCAGAAGACGATGCCGGTGAGCGGGGAGCGCATCACTCCGCCGAGGACGCCCGCGAGCGAGACCAGGGCCCAGAAACCCGGGCTGACGTGCGGGAAGACCAGGGCCTCGGCCGCGCCGAGCGCACCGCCGACCATGAACATCGGGGCGAGGACGCCGCCGGAGGTGCCCGAGCCGAGCGACAGTCCCCAGATGAGGGTCTTCACGACGAGCACGCCGACGATCAGGCCGACCGTGGCGTGGCCGGTGAGGAGGGCGTCGATGACGTCGTAGCCGACACCGAGCGTGCGCGGTTCGACCAGTCCGCCGACGCCGATGATCGCGCCGCCGATGGCCGGCCACCACATCCAGTGGACACGCAGCCGGGAGAAGAGGTCCTCGGAGAAGTAGACGAGGGCGGTGGCGCCGAGGGCGAGCAGTCCGGCCGCGGCGCCGGCGACGATGCACAGGCCGTAGGCGGAGAAGTCGATCCGGGCCGGCACGTGCGCGCCGCCGAAGAGCGGGTCGGTGCCGAGCAGCGGGCCGCGCACCAGGGTGGCGGTCACGGCGGCGACGGCCACCGGGAGATAGGAGCGGGGCCGCCACTCGAAGAGCAGCAGCTCGACGGCGAGCAGGATCGAGGCGAGCGGGGCGTTGAAGGTCGCGGCCATGCCGGCGGCGGAACCGGCGACCAGCAGGGCCTTGCGTTCGTCGGTGGTCACCCGCAGGAACTGGGCGATCAGGGAGCCGACGGCGCCGCCGGTCATGATGATCGGCCCCTCCGCGCCGAACGGCCCGCCGGTGCCGATGGATATCGCGGCCGACGCCGGCTTCAGCACGGCCACGCGCGGCTGCACCCGGCTGCCGCCGACCAGGATCGACTCGATGGCCTCGGGCATGCCGTGGCCGCGGATCTTCTCGGAGCCGTAGCGGGCCATGAGGCCGATGACGAGGCCGCCCACCACCGGCATCACCAGCAGCAGCCAGCGGTGCGCGGTGTCGGCGGGCGCGGACGCACCGAACCCGAAGCGCCCCTGGAAGGAGAGGTTGGTGATCAGCGCGATCAGCTTGAGCAGCCCCGCGGCCACCACGGCGGCTACGGCCCCGATGGGAACGGCGAGCAGGCTGATGGCCACGACGCGTGGGGGGACGTGGAAGTCGCCGAGGCGGGGGATCTTCACGGGGCCCAGGTGGTGGGCGGTCTGCTCGGGTCGCGTGGGGGGTGCGGGTGCGGGTGGGTGGTCGGTGGCGTGGGCGTGGGCGCCGGTGCGGTCGTGGGCATGCGTACGGGATCTTGCGGACAGGGGGGAGGGCATGGTGCTCCGGAGGGTGCGGAGGCGGGCAGGGGAGGGTGTGGGGGTGTGGGGGATCGGGCCCGCGCACACGGAACGGACGGACGCGCATCGTCGCGCGTCCGTCGCAGGTCAGCGAGGCAGGGGCGGCAGAGAGACAGGGGTGTCAGACAGACAGGGGTGTCAGACAGACAGGGGCGTCACGGAGCCAGCGGCGTCACATGGGCGCGGGGCGGGCCGAGCGGACGCGGCCGGAGCGCAGGATGCGGATCGTGCGCCCCGCGCACACCCGGCAGGTGTTGTCCGTGAGCGGGGACGGCACCTTCAGACCGTCCCTGAGGCGGTACTCGACCCTGAGGCGTCCCGCGCCGTCGCGGACATGCCGGATCTCGTACGCGCCCTCCCAGACGTGCCCGCAGCGCAGGCACGCGAAGGAATAGGCTTCGTGTATCGGTTCGGATTTCATGGTCATCACCTTTGGTGCCGGGGTCCTCGCGCCCGCACGGCCCCGGTCTGTCACGACCAATCTATCATTGCACTCTGCAATGGTCACCCCGGGTGACGGGGAGAACCCGGGCCGTCGAGTGTGCAACGGCAGAACGAGGAGCCCATGAACCAGCAGGACCAGGTGCCGGACGACGGCCCGGTGCCGGACGACGCCGTGCTGGATCGCGAGGCGGAGGACGTGACCCTCGCCGTGATGGCCGCGTCCCGGCTGATCGTCGCCCTCTCCGCCCGCGCCCTGGCCGCGGTCGACGTACCGCTGACACTGCCCCAGCTGCGTTCCCTGGTCGCCCTGCACTCCTGCGGCCCGATCAAGCTCGCCGCCATGGCCGCCACCCTCGGCGTCAGCCCCTCCACGGCCCTGCGCATGGCCGAACGGCTGGAGGCCCTGACCCTCATCGACCGCCGGGTCAACCCCGGCAACCGGCGCGAGGTCGTGCTGCGGCTGACGCCGGCGGGCGAGGAACTGGTCGAGACCGTGCTCACGCACCGGCGTTCGGAGATCCGCGCCCTCGTCGGGCGCCTGCCCGCGCGGCAGCGCACCGCCCTCGTCCCCGCGCTCAAGGCCCTGACCGCGGCCGCCGACACCCTCGACCTCGGCCTCGACCCGGCCGGCGAGGCGGGGCGCCTGGCCGGTGTCGTCGACGATCCGCTCAACCCCGCGCCGTAGTCCGTGCATTGCGCCTGGCGTTCACCCGGCCCTGACACGATCGTGGGAATCGGCCACGACGCGGAAGGGTGCGGTGAGGAGCAGTGCCGGAGCATGAGGATCTGAACCCGGGCCCGGACCTGGACCGGGCGCTGGAGGTGGCGACCGGGCTGGCGGCCTGGGCGTCGGAGGCGATCCGGCGTCCGCGGACCCCGGCCACCGCGACCGACGTACGGCAGAAGGACGGCCCGGCGGACATCGTCACCGACACGGACGAGGCCGTGGAGGCGCACGTCCGCGAGACGCTTCTCCGCGCCTTTCCCGGGCACGGGATCGTGGGCGAGGAGTACGGCAGGACGGAGGGTGCCCCGGGCGCCCCGCACTGGGTGATCGACCCGGTCGACGGTACGACCAACTACGCCCACGGCATCGGCTGGTGCTCCTTCTCGCTCGGGCTCGCCGCCCCCGACGGCACGCCGCTGCTGGGTCTGGTCGCCGACCCGTGGCGGGGCGAGACGTTCACGGCGGTGCGCGGCAGGGGGGCGTATCTCAACGGCTCCCCCGTCCGGGCGGCCGACCACACCACCCTCGCCGGCCACGTCTTCATGACCGAGTGGGCGGCACACGCACACTGGCCCGGCCTGGACACCCTCCTCACCGACCTCGCCGACCGGCACTGCACGGTCCGCGTCATGGGCTCCACGGCCCTGTCCCTCGCCCAGGTGGCCGCAGGCCGCGCCACCGCCGCCGCCATCGGCTCCTTCCACCACGTCGACGGCCTCCCCGCCCTGCTGATCGCGAGGGAGGCGGGCGCAGTCGCCCTACCCGAACTGCCTGCTTACGGCGAGCCGTTGCTCCTGGCAGCACCGGGTGCGGCACGGGAGGCGGAGGCGCTGTGGCGGCGGGCGCGTGAGAGGGACGGCGGAGGGAGTTGAGGCGCCGGGGGCGGGTTCACCGGGTCCGGGTCGTCGGCTCGGCTTTCCGGGTCCGGGGTGTTGTCTTCCCTGAGCAGCCGGGCGCAGCCCCGTCCTCCGTTCGCGTCTCCAGTGCGTGCAGTACCGCCACCATGTCCTCGTGCCCGTGACCCTGCGCCACGGTTTCGGTGAACAGGGTGTGGCAGACGTCGAGCAGGGGGGAGGCGAGGCCTGCCTTGCGGGCGGCGTCGGCTATCAGGCGGTTGTTCTTGAGGACGTCCGCGGCGGCCGCCTGGACGGTGAAGTCGCGTGTCAGCAGCTTGGGTGCCTTCATGCGGGAGACGGCGCTGGCCATCGGGCCCGCGTCCAGAACGTCCCGTAGCAGCCCCTGGTCCAGTCCGTGCCGGCCGGCGAAGTGGAACGCCTCGGTCAGTCCGGTGACCTGCGTGATCAGAAACAGGTTCACGGCGAGCTTCATCACCAGCGCGTCCGGTACGGGCCCGCAGCGGAACGCCTCCCGGCACATCGGCGCGAGCAGCGGCCGTACGGCTGCCACGGCGTCGTCGTCACCGGCCAGCATCGCCACCAACTCCCCCTGTTCCGCGGGGATCCGGGAGCCGGACACCGGCGCCTCGACATACCGCCCGCCCGCACCCCGGACGGCGTCGTGGAGCCCGCGCGAGTACTCCGGAGCCGTCGTCCCCATGTGCACGACGGTGCGTCCCGCGACGAGCGCGCCGAAGTCCGGGGTGCCACGGCCCAGCACCGCGTCGACCGCGTTCTCGTCGGCCAGCATGAGGATCACGGTGCCGGCCCGTTCGAACACCTCGGCCGGACCCGCCGCGACCTCCGCTCCGGCGGCACGCAGAGGTGCGCATCGCTGCGGGGTGCGGTTCCACACGACGAGGGGTGTCCCGGCGCGCACGAGGTTGAGGGCCATGGGCTGCCCCATGACGCCGAGACCGATGAAACCCAGGGACATGCCGCACCGCCGTTCCCGCCCGGACCTGCACCGGAGGCCGAGCCGCCACCGCCACCCACACCGCCTATGACCGCTGTCATAGTAGCCGTCGCTATGACAGCGGTCATAGGGTGCTCTGCGCAGACCTCGAAGCGTCCCCGGAGGTGGATCGAGATGTCGGCGGAACACACCCTCGACGAGCTGCCCGTAAGCAGGCCCGACGAGCCCCCCGCACACGGCCCCCGCGAGCGCATGGTCTTCAGCGCGGCGCAGCTGATCCGCCGCGGCGGGGTCGCCGCCACCGGCATGCGCGACGTCGCGGTGCATGCGCGGGCACCACGCGGCTCGCTCCAGCACTACTTCCCGGGCGGCAAGGAACAGCTGGTCAACGAGGCGGTGGGCTGGGCGGGCCGGTACGCGGGCAACCGCGTCGCCCGCTTCCTCACCGCCCTGCCTGAGCCGACACCGAGCGGACTGTTCGCCGAGATGGTCCGCCAGTGGACCGACGAGTACGAGTCGTCCGGCTTCGCGGCCGGCTGCCCCGTGGCCGCCGCGACGGTGGACTGCGCGGAGTCCACCGAGTCCACCCGGCAGGCCGTAGCCGCCGCCTTCACCGCCTGGACCGCCCCGGTGGCGCACGCCCTGGCCGCCATGGGCGTACCCCCCGAGCGCACCGAACCCCTCGCCACCCTCATGATCAGCTCCCTGGAGGGCGCGATCCTCATCGCCCGAGCCGAACAGGACGTCCGAGCCCTGACGACCGTGGCCCGGGAACTCGCCCCTCTCCTCGACGCGGCAGCGAGCGGGGCGAGCCGGTGAACGGGCTGAACGGGGCCTGACGGGGCGGTCGTTGGCGGGGTTCCGGGGGTTCGGGCGGGTCAGTCGCGTGTTGTGGGGTGCTGACGGGGCGACCGGTTGCGGGAGTCCGGGGGTTCGGGCGGGTCGGTCGCGTGGCGCGGGGTCCTGGCGGGCCGGCGGTTCGCAGGAGCTCCGCGCTCCGGACGAGTCAGTCGCGTACCGCGTCGTCCTACGCCACCGCCGTCCGGCGGAGATGCTCGATCCCCGTGTCCAGCGCCGCCTTGAGGTGGGTGGAGTCGCCCGTGGACATCATGATGGTGACGCCTCCCTGGATGCCGGCCAGCAGGGCGGCGGCCGTCCGGTCGGCGTCGAGGGCCGGTGAGACCAGGCCGTTGGCACACAGGGTGCGAATACCGCGGGCGATGTGTTCCTGCCACTGCCGCATCAGCTCCGTGACGATCGCCCGGGCGCCCGGGCTGGACCGGCCGACCTGCAAGAACAGCGAGCCCAACGGGCAGTGGTCGCCCTGGCGTTCGTAGCGCTCCACGACCAAGTCCCGCCACTGCTGCCAGCACTCCCAGGTGTCCAGCTGCCCCAGGTGCGGCTGCTGGTCCGCGAGGACGCGGTCGGCCTCGAACTGGGCTACGGCCAGCAGCAGTTCGTCCTTGCCGGCGGGGAAGTAGTGGAAGAGCTGGCTCTTGCTGGTACCGGTGCGGCTGCGGATGTCGTCGAGCGTGGTGAAGGCGACCCCCTGTTCGCGTAGCACCTCGGCCGCCCCCTCGACGATGCGGGCCCGCGTGGCGCGGCCCTTCGCTGTGGGGGCCTGCGCGGCAGGGTCCTTCGCGGCGCGGCCCTTCGCGGCGCGGCTCCTCGCGGTGCGTGCGTCAGCCATCCGGCCTCCTCAGTCTGGACTTGCCGGTCCATTTTCCACGACGCACAGTGGTCCGCACACCGCGAGGCAGAAGGAGAGTGCGTCATGACGGAACGACTGCGGGACAAGACGGCCCTGGTCACCGGGTCGACCAGCAACATCGGGCAGGCGATCGCCGAGGCCCTCGCGTCCGAGGGGGCGCATGTCGTCGTCTCGGGCCGCAACCGCGAACGCGGCGAGCGGGTCGTCGAGGGCATCCGCACCTCCGGCGGCCGGGCCGACTTCCTGGTGGCGGACCTCGACGGCAGCGCGGAGGCGTCCCGAGACCTGGCCGAGCGGGCCCGGCACACGCTGGGCGGGCGTATCGACATCCTGGTCAACAACGCGGGCATCTACCCGGCCCCCGGCACCGCGGACACCGACGAGAAGACCTTCGACCAGGTCTACGGCGTCAACGTCAAGGCACCGTTCTTCCTCACCGCCGCCGTCGCCCCGATCATGGCGGAGGCGGGCGGCGGAGCGGTCGTCAACCTCGGCTCCTGGATCGCGCGCCTGGGCGTCCCGCTCGGCGCGCTCTACAGCTCCACCAAGGGGGCCATGGAGACCCTCACCCGCGCCTGGGCCGCGGAGTTCGGCCCGCTCGGCGTACGCGTGAACGCCGTCTCGCCCGGCGTGATCTTGCCCCCGTCCCCGGAGGGCGCCGAGCCCCACCCGGGCGAAGTGATGATGAAGGGCACCCCGGCCGGCCGGGTCGGCACCCCGGACGCCATCGCCCACGCCGTCGTCTGGCTGGCCGGCGACGAGGCGGCCTTTGTCCACGGAACGGTCGTGGACGTGGACGGAGGCAGGACGGGAGTGGCGGTCGTGGCGGCCTGAGGCGGAGCGCCGTCCCCGGCGGGACGGTCAGGTGCGGGCAACCGGTTGGCAGTGTGGCGTATACGGTCCGCGCGTAAGGTGGGCCGCGTACTTCCTGACCGCATTCATGCGAATTCGTCGGTTCCGCGTGCCCCCGGACTCCGCGCCGCCGTGGCACGCCCGAACGAGCGGAGGACGAGCGATGGGTACAGTCACCACCGACGACGGCACCACCATCTTCTACAAGGACTGGGGTCCACGGGACGGCCGGCCGATCGTCTTCCACCACGGATGGCCACTGAGCGCCGACGACTGGGACAACCAGATGTTGTTCTTCCTCGCGCGTGGCTACCGCGTCATCGCCCATGACCGCCGGGGCCACGGACGTTCCGACCAGAGCCCCACCGGCCACGAGATGGACACCTACAGCGCCGACGTCATGGCCCTCACGGACGCACTGGACCTCCGGGACGCCGTCCACATCGGCCACTCCACGGGCGGCGGAGAGGTCGCCCGCTACGTCGCCCGCGCCAAGCCCGGCCGGGTGGCGAAGGCGGTGCTCGTGGGCGCCGTACCGCCCGTCATGGTCAAGTCGGACACCAACCCGGGCGGCCTGCCCATCGAAACCTTCGACGGCCTGCGCGAGGCCCTCGCCGCCAACCGCGCACAGTTCTACATCGACCTGCCCTCAGGCCCCTTCTACGGCTTCAACCGCCCCGGCGCGAAGGTCTCCCAGGGCCTGATCGACAACTGGTGGCGCCAGGGCATGATGGGCGCGGCCAACGCCCACTACGAATGCATCAAGGCCTTCTCCGAAACCGACTTCACCGAGGACCTCCACCACATCGACGTCCCCGTCCTCGTAGCCCACGGCACCGACGACCAGATCGTCCCCTACGACGACTCGGCCCCCCTCACAGCCCAACACCTCAAAAACGCCACCCTGAAAACCTACGAAGGCCTCCCCCACGGCATGCTGTCCACCCACCCGGAGATCTTGAACCCGGACATTCTGGCTTTCGTGGGGTCCTGAGCAACGGTTGGCCGCGGCGGCCGGGGCGATGGTCCCGACCGCCGCCGAAGGGACGGACATTGAGGCGTTTTTGTCAGCTCCCGCTGCGATCGGAACTGGACCACGGACCGAGGCGTCTTCGCCCGCATGACTGCTACCCGGATCAGTATCCGTTCGGCCCGTGGCGGGGAGGCCGCAGCTCTGGCGGTGCTCCACACCCGCACACGCACGGCGTACTACACGGCGGGCGGCCTGCCGGCGAAGGAGCTTGCCGGCGCGGAACAGATCAGCGCCTACTGGGAGCGTGCGGTCGCTGAGGGGCGCGCACAGGTGGCCGCCACACTCGATGACCGTGTGGTCGGGTTCCTCATGACCGGCCCGCCGAAGTTCGACGACATCGACGCCACGTCGGTACGGGAGCTGCAGCAGATCGGAGTCGAACCGAACAGCTGGGGACACGGCATCGGCAGGCTGCTGCACGAGGCGTTCGTGCGCCGACTGCACGCGGACGGGATCACCGACGGAGTGCTGGAGTGCTGGGAGCCCAACGCGCGGGCGCAGGCCTTCTACGCCAGTCACGGCTGGCGCCCGGACGGCTCCCGCCGCCTGGGGCCGCTCGGTCGTGACTACGTCCGGCTGCGGGTGACGGTGCCCCTTTGACCAACCCGGGGCGGGGGTCCTGCCGCGAATGGCGCGACGACTCGTGCGACGACTGGTGCGACGTCCGACCGCCCTCGCCGCCTACGGATGCGAGTCCGTGATCGCGATGACCTCGTCGAGGCGGTCCAGGGCGGCCTGCAGGTCGTCGACCTTGGCCTGGATGCGGTCGCGCTCGGCGCGCAACATGGCGCGCTGCTCGGCGTCGGTGTGCCCGGAGTCCCAGCACGGAAGGAGTTCCGCGATCCTTCGGCTGGTCAGTCCGGCGGCGTACATCTGCTGGAAGAAGCGCACCAGGGTGACGGCGTCCTGCCGGTAGAGGCGCTGGCCGGACGGGCTGCGCTCCGAGATGAGCAGCCCCTGCTGCTCGTAGTAGCGCACGGCGCGTGCCGAGACGCCGGCGGCCCGCGCCACCTCGCCGATGCGGATCAGCCGATCGGCCGCGGTCTCCGTGACGGTCATGGTGACGCCCCTCACCCCGGTCCTGACGACCAGCACTTGCCTTTGACGTTAACGTCAGGTTTTAGCGTACCGGGCATGGACATCAACAACTCAGTCGCCCTTGTCACCGGCGCCAATCGCGGCCTGGGCCGCGCCTTCGCCCAGCGCCTGCTCGAACGGGGCGCCCGCAAGGTCTATGCGACGGCCCGCCGCCCGGAGTCCGTGGACCTGCCCGGCGTCGAGGTGCTGCCCCTCGACATCACCGACCCCGCATCCGTGCGGGCCGCCGCCGAGGCAGCCCCGGACGTCTCGCTGCTCGTCAACAACGCGGGGATCCAGACGGGCACCGACCTGGTGACCGGTTCGCCGGCCGCGGTGCGGCAGGAGCTGGAGACCAACGTGTTCGGCCACCTGCAAATGATCCGGGAGTTCGCACCGACGCTCGCCAGGAACGGCGGGGGCGCGATCGTCAACATCCTCTCCGCCATGTCGTGGTTCGGTGGCAGGGGCGCGGGCGCCTACCACCTGACCAAGGCGGCCGCGTGGGCCATGACCAACGGCGTCCGCCTCGAACTCGCCGAACAGGGCACGCTCGTGACGGCAGTGCACCTCGGCCTGGCCGACACCGACATGGCCGCAGGCTGGCCCGTGGACAAGATCGCCCCCTCGGATCTGGCCGACGCGGCCCTCGACGGTGTCGAGGCGGGCTCCGCCGAAGTCCTCGCCGACCAGTGGAGCCGAGACGTCAAGTCCCGGCTACCGCTGACACCGGAAGAGTTCAACACCGCAATGGACCACGCCCTGGCGGCACTGACGACGACCTGAGGGGCCCGCGGCCGCGCTGACTTCGCGGCGTCTGGTCTGCCCGAACGTCGACTGTCAGTGGCTGCCTCTAGCCTCCGGCCATGAGCATGATCGGTGAGTACCTGCGCGTGACGGCCGCCGAGCTCGAGCGAGCGATCCAGGACCCTGACTGGGCTCTGGACCTCGTCGAGGAGGTCCAGGACGCGGAAGAGCAGTCGGAGCCCACGCCGGCCGAGGCACGCCACTTCAGTACGTACAAGACATGGGACTTGCTCCGCTTCCTACTGGCGCGCGCAGAGTTCCCCGTGAACGTGATCCACGGCGAGGAGCCATTCGCCGAGGACGACGACTGGGGATACGGACCTCCGAGCTACTTGCGCCCCGAACGGGTACGACTCGCGGCACAGGCACTTCGCACCACCACGTACGACCAGCTCATCAGTGACGTCGATCCCTCCGAATTGACCAGGGCGGAGGTGTATCCCCTGGGCTGGTACGAGCCTCGATCGCTTGACTGGGGACGCGACCGGTACGAGGGCCTGGCGCACTACTTCCAGGCTGCCGCCGCCGCGGATGACGCAATCCTCGTCTGGCTCGACTGAGCGCAGCCGGACGAGGACGTCAGCTTGGAAAGCTGCGGTCATCTGGCGTAAATGACGCTGCTGAGCTGGGAGTTCGACCGGCGCCAGGTCAAATTGCTTCGGGCCGCTTCCACCGTGGTTCTCCGCTGCGCCGTACTGATCGGCACGGAGACGGGCCGCCGGCCGACCAGATCGCTGGTCCGACGGCTTCGTCCGTACGAGGATGCTGCCATGCACGCTGCCGACGACGACGAGGCTGAGCGGCTCGAGTTGATCCGCCGCTACGTCACGCCCGACCGGCGGTACCTCAGAGTCGGTGGCGCCCTCGTAGGCATGAGGCAACGCGAACGAGCCAAGTTTTTGAGGAACCTCGGCGAGGCTGCCGACGAGATCAGCCCTCGCGAACTGGGCATGCTGTTCGACGGAGGATGGCGCGAGCGCAAGACGGCAGCCTGGCTGGTCGCCGTCGCCGGCAGGACCGAGTTCCGGCAACGTCTCGGTGAACTCCTGCTCGCCAGTGAGGGGCCCTACGCGGGGCAGGCGTACTGCGTCGCGCTGGCGACCTTCGGCAGATCTGCCGACGGCGCCCCCTTGGTCGCCTACCTCGACCGCTACTTGCGTCGCCCTGACCTCTACTACGACCAGGAAGCCGCCCTCGGCGCGCTCCTGTTGCTCGACGCCAGGCTCGGTACTGACCACGCAGCCTGCTTCCTTGCCACGAACGGGCTTTGGCAGCAGTGGATCGACGGACCGCCCAGCAAGAAGCGCGAAACCCCCGACAGCTACCGCGAGTTCATCGGTCTGCTCTGCGCTTTCGCTGATGCAGCCGCCCAACACTGTTCGACAACCAGGCGCGGTGTGACCGCCGGTAGTCAGTCGGCCCGTGTCCAGCGGTTACGGACGGCCGTAACTATCCACACTATCCACCACGGGAAATCAGGAACGCCCGCCTGCACCTGGCTCACTTGCCGGCGTCAGGGCCGTACCACTGGAGTGCCTGACCAGTGACGGCGGCGATGCACTCGAAGTCACGGTCGCGGTGCAGGAGAGTGAGCCCCTGCAACTCGGCCGTGGCGGCCACCACCAGATCGACGGCACCAGCGCTACGGTGCTGCCCGCGCTCGGTGAGAAGCTCCTGGACCCTCCAGGCGCGGTCGTAGGCGCGGTCGTCGACCGGCACCCAGCCGAAGAGCAGGCGCATGTCCTCGATGCCTTGTGCGCGGTCGGCAGGGGAACGCGCACTGTAGAAGAACTTCAGCTCGGTGATGGGGCAGGTGGCGATGAGCCCGGCAGCCGCCGCCTGGTCCCATCCGTACTGCTCGGCGTCGCCGCGAAGCAGTCGGGCCAGCGCGCTGGTATCGATCAGGTATTGCGCGGCGTTCACCGGCGGTAGTTCCCCTTGTCCTCGAAGAGGCCGAGGTCGAAGGCGCCCTCTTCCGCCGACGCTCGCAGGCGGGTGAGCGCCAGAGCCCGCCGCCGGTTCTCCAGCACCTCGCGCAGCGCCGTGTTCACCGTCTCCTTCTTGGTACTGGTTCCGAGGGCCTTGGCCACCTCCGCGACCAACTGGTCGTCGAGATCGATCACAGTCCGGCTCATCGTCTGCACCCCTTGGATATACTCGTCGGCATAGATTATATCTCTCGTGATGTGTACTGCAGGGTGCAGAGTTCGCCACCAGGACTCGAGAGCAGGGGTCGAGCCCGGTCGACATCCCTGACGCCGCCACTGCCCACGCTGAAGAGCCGGGGCCGTGTCGTCATGCCGGAGATCACGGGGGATCACCTGGGCGCCGCCCAGTCCGTCCGAGTCCGCCACCGTGCGCTGGACCTCGACCTCGCCGACGTGGTGAACGTGGCGCTCGCTGCCGACTACGACACGGACGCGATCCTCACTCTCGACCGACGGGACTTCCGGGCCGTACGCCCGTTGGGCCGCTACAAAGCGTTCCGGATACTTCCCGACGACCTCCCGCTCTGACGCAGAACCCTCGGCGGTCAAGTGCCTGACCCCCAAGGGGCTTTGAACGCCGCCCGCAACGAAGAACATGCAGAATGAGCGCCCGCCATCACCCGTGAACAGCGGGCCCGTACGCGCGCGATCAGCTTGGGAGGCTGCGGACAGAGGGAGCCCGCGCATAACTCGGGTGACGGTTGGTTACGGTCGGCGCTAGCGTGCGGCGATGATCAGCCATGAGGGAGTACGCCTGGGTGCGGAGGCCGCACGTCGCCTGGCACAGACGGGTCGCTATGAGTTCGAGCCGGGACTGACGGACGCCGAGTTCATGCGCATCGAGCGCGAGTACGGCTTCGAGTTCGCGGACGACCACCGAGCATTTCTCGCGGCAGGGCTCCCGGTCAACGTCCCTCCAGAGGACGGACAGACCTGGTCCAGGCCGTGGCCGGAGTGGCGCGGCGGCGATCTGGACAGCTTGCGTCGACAGCTCGACTGGCCGGTCGAGGGTGTCCTGCTCGACGTCGAGCACAACGAGTTCTGGTACGAGGGTTGGGGCGAGCGTTCAGCCGAGGGGGCGACGGCACTGGCCACGGCGCGGCGGCATCTGGCAGAAGTGCCCGTGCTGGTGCCCGTGTATGGCCACCGATACCTGCCCGCCGGCAGGGGAAGCTTCGGCCATCCGGTGCTCTCGATGTGGCAGACCGACATCATCTATTACGGCCTGGACCTGGCCGACTACATGCACCAGGAGTTCGACGAGGCGCGGGGCGAGGTCGACGAGACCTGGAGCCCCCGAGCGACGGCCTCTTTCTGGCGGGACCTTCTCTAACTCTCACCGCCGGCTTGGTCCCCGCCATCCCCGCTGTTCCCCGCTCGATCTGGTGCGCTTGTGGTGCGCGTGGACTCCGCCGCTGGGTCAGACTGCATCATCAGGTCAGTCAGCTCAGCGTCAGTGGCCTCCGGCCGCAGGCGAACGTGGAAGTTGTAGCCCTCGTCGCAGAACACCACGTCCAGGTGCGCCGGAGCGAGTCTGCGGAACACGACCGCAAGCCACGCAGCGTCCTCCAACCAGACGTTCAGGTACAGACAGGTACCGTCCTCGTGCAGGTATGCCTCGCCTGGACCGTTCTCCGCCTCGAAGAACCAGCCGAAGCTCTGCGCCTCACTTCGGTGCGTCGAGTCGATCTCAACGGGCACCCATCGAGCCCGCATCGCCGTCGTCAACGCGTCGACGTCGACTCTCCATCCACGAGCCTCGCTGTCAGTCAGTACCAAGAACTGCGCCATGGCGGCTGTCTATCACCCGGGCTCCGGCCGCACTTCAGCCTTCTCCACACGCTGACAGGCGCATGCCGCTGGACCGATCCCGGCCCGTCTCTGACTCCTGGTCTGGCCTCTAATTGGCCGGGTAGAGCCCGGAGTTGTCCGCTCACCTCCACAGACGAACGTGCCACTCGTTCGCGTCCGGGGCCGGCTGTTCTAGGAGGACCGGGTTGGGGCCAGTCTCGATGAGGTGGAGCAGCGTCCACGCCACTCGATCCGATGGCGCGTACATGGGCTGCAAGGACAGGTTCACGGGGATCCGCGCGGTCCTTGGCGAAGGGGCCTCTCCGTCTGCCGACGGCGGCACTCAGCCGTCGGCCGGCAGAAGCAGAGGCTTCCCGTGCGCGTGCCCGCTGAGGCTGAGGTCGAGGGCGGTACGCCAGTCCCCCAGGCGGAAGGTCGCAGCGATCGGCACGGTGAACCTGCCCTCGGCTGCGAGTCGCGCGTACTCCGGGATGGCGGCGTAGCGCTGTTCCGGCGGCGGGAGGTGATCCAGTGCGGAGAGGAGACCGAGCTTGGCGCCTTCGGCGGGATTGGACGCGGTGATGACCCGGTTGGCATCCCCGCCTGCCACCTGGACGAGGTGGGGCAGCACGCTGCTGTCGGGGGCGGTGTCGAAGACGCCATCGACGGGCCCCTCCGCCAGCGCGCTGACTCGGTCGACCAGGCCCTCTCCGTAGTGCGTGACCACCGCCCCGAGAGCCTGCAGCTGTCGGGCGTAGGTGGTGCCGCAGGTCGCGATCACTCTTGCGCCGCGGTGGAGTGCGATCTGCACGGCCGCGTAGCCCGTCGTGGTGCCGGCGCCGTTGACGAGGATCGTGCTCCCGGGAGACACGTCCAGTGGCGTGAGGAACAAGTGAGCCGCGCTGAACGCCATGGTCAGCGACGCGGCCTGAGTCAGTTCGAGGCCGTCGGGGACGGGGAACCAGTGCTCCATGATCGCGTAATCGGCGGCACCCGCGCTGGTCTGCTCCGCCCAGTCGACCATGCCGAACACGCGATCGCCGACGGCGACGTCCGTGACCCCTTCGCCGATCGCCTCGACGGTTCCGGACACCTCAAGTCCGATGCCTCGGGGCAGCCGTCCGGCCGCCAGGCCCCGACAATACGCCCAGTCCGCCGGGGCCAACCCGCACGCGTGTACGGCGATACGGACGCGACCGGCTTGTGCCTCCGGTACCGGCACGGTCTCCAGTCGCAGGACGTCCACCGGTTCGCCGTACTCGTGATAGCGCACCGTACGCATGGTGTTGTGCTCAGTCATGGGATTGTCCTTCACCGCCTCCCCTTCCGGGGAACCCAAAACGGAGCATGTTCCGCTTCTGCCACGGCAACGCTAACAGAAGCATCGGGACAACCGAAACACGATCCGTTTATAGGTCGCGCCCGCGCAGACAGGCGCGTACTCGCTGACGACGGTGTGGGCGTTCGTCCCATAGGTGGGTCCCTCCCCCGTCCCGGTCCCCGCCGCCCTGATCGACCACGCCCGCAAGGTCGCCGCCGACCACCACACCCGCACAGGCACCCCGATCGACACCCCAACCCTCCGCGCCCGCCTCGGCGTTCCGGCGCCCATGGCCGACGCCATCGCCGCCCAGCTCTGAAAGGAGAGACCCGCGTGACCGCCAACCGCCGCTTCTGCAGCGTCACCCGCATCGGCCCCGTCCAGGTCGGCACCTCGTACGACGGCCGAGGCCGCCAGACGCACACCGCCGCCTGCACGGCCCCGCGCTGCGGCTTCTCCGCCGACTACGACAGCCGCGCCGCCGCCGAACTGGCCGCCCGTGGTGCGGACCCCGCCCACCGGTCTGGACAACAAACAACCCCCGGGTCGATGACCTGGGGGTTCGTAGTGGAGCGGGTGACGAGAATCGAACTCGCGCTCTCAGCTTGGGAAGCGACGGCGCTTCCGAGGCGGGATAGCCTCTGACCTGGTCGTCTGTGCTCTGGCGTATCGGTCGGGAGTGCGGGATGGCACCGCTGTTGACCGTGGTTGTCCGGTCTTACGGGCACGCTTTGGGCACGGACCTGCAAGAGGGTGCCTCATGGAGACTCGACGGGGCTGTTGGCGCGTCGGTCTTGAGCGTGTGAGAGGCCGACCACATGCTGGCTTGCAAATGCACACTCCGCCTACGTACGGCCTGAAGCGGTCGGGCGGCGGGACGGTTCGACCTTCCCGTCGTCCGCCGGGGAAGAGTCCTCTGCGGGCTCTGCCGTTGCCCTCTCCCCGAGTCTCTGCCCCCTCAACCGGCGGACGCGCGCAACGAGGTCGGAGCCGGAGTTTCTGCCCCGGCGCCCGTGGACGCGTGGGTCGTCGGTGACGTCGTAGCGCTTCACGTATGCCGCGAGGAACGCCTGGAACGTGGCGACCGCCGGGATGGCGATCAGCGCGCCCACGGCGCCCAGGAGGGCGGTGCCGGCGATGACGGAGCCGAAGGCCACCGCGGGGTGGACGTCGACGGTCCTGGCGGTCAGCTTGGGCTGCAGCAGGTAGTTCTCGAACTGCTGGTAGATCACGACGAAGAGCAGCACCCACAGCGCGTACATGGGATCGACGGTGAAGGCGATCAGCATCGGCAGGGCGCCTGCCAGGTAGGTGCCGACGGTGGGGATGAACTGGGAGACCAGGCCCACCCAGATGGCGAGCACGGGCGCGTAGGGAACGCCCAACCCTTCCAGAAGTACGTAGTGCGCTATGGCGGATATGAGCGCCATCAGGCCGCGTGAGTACATGTAGCCGCCGGTCTTGTTGACGGCGATCTCCCATGCGCGCAGTACCTCGGCCTGCTTGGCGGGTGGCAGTACGGAGCAGACTGCGCGGCGCAGCCGCGGGCCGTCCGCGGCGAAGTAGAACGAGAACAGTGTGATCGTCAGCAGCCGGAAGAGCCCGCCGAGGACCTGGGCGGACACGTCGAGGACGCCGGTGGCGCCGTTCTGGACGTAGTTGCGCAGCCAGTCGGAGCGGAGCAAGTCCTCCTGGACGTCCACCCGCTTCAGATCGGTGTGGAAGTGGGTGTTGATCCAGTTGATGACGGAGTCGAGGTAGGCCGGGAAGTCCTCGACGATCTTGATGAGCTGCTCGGCGAGCATGGAGCCGAGCAGTGTGACGAAGCCGATGGTCGCGATCAGGAGGCTCAGGAAGACGAGGAAGGTGGCCAAACCTCTGCGCATGCCCCGTGCGGACATCCGGCTCACCGCCGGCTCGATGGCCAGGGCCAGGAAGAACGCGATGAGGATGTTGATCAGCAGGCCGAGGAGTTGCTGGAAGGCCCAACTCCCCAGCTGGAAAACACCGATGAGGGCGAGCGCGAGCACCACGGCGCGTGGCAACCAGCGCGGCATGCGCGCATCCGACTCCGTGGCCTGCGCGGGCGAGGGCCGGGGGCTCGGTGGGGTGTCGGGTGCAGATGCGTGCGGGGCGGCCTGACCGGTCTCGTCTGTGCTTGCCACCATGCAAGTCTCGCCGACGCCACCTCGGGACCGGACGCTGCCCCCTCGCTGATCCCTGTGAGGAGCATAGGAAAGTGCGTGATCTTTGACCGGCTGGGCAGGCGCCGCCGTTATGAGCACGAAGCAGAGCGTGGGCGTGCAGGCGGCGCCGCCCGTCCCCTCGTCGGCGGAGCGGCGAAGAGGGGACGGGCGGGGCTTTTCGTCGGCACTGCGTGGTGGGCGGGTGGCGGGGCTGGACGGATTGCGGACGGTCGCGGTGATGTTGGTGATCGTTTATCACCTGGAGCCGGAAGCCGTGCCCGGAGGCTCGGTGGCGGTGGACGTCTTCTTCACGATCAGCGGCTTCGTCATCACCCGGCTGCTGGTCACCGAGTACGCCCGGACCGGCCACATCGGCCTGTTGTCGTTCTACCGGCGGCGGTGGCTGCGGCTGGGGCCTGCCCTGCTCGTGATGTGTGCGGTCACCGCGTTGCTGTCCGTGGCGCTGCCGCTACCGCTGTTCGACGGGGCGTGGGTGGCGGCGGCACTGACAGCGGCCTCGGTGGTCAATCTCGTACGGGCCGGGGAGTCCGGGCCGTACTCCGACCTCACCGCTCCGCTCAGCCACACCTGGTCCCTGGGAGTCGAGGAGCAGTTCTATCTCGCCTGGCCGCTCCTGCTGCTGGTCCTGCTGCGGCACACGACAGCACGGGCGGTGCTGGGCTGGGCCGCGGCACTGTGCGTCCTGCCGGTGCTGTGGCGGATGGCGCTGTGGGACCCCACAGCGGCGCACCGTATCTACAACGGCCCCGACACCCGCGCCGACCAGCTCCTCGTCGGGGCTCTGCTGGCCCTCGTGCTGGCCCGGCTGCGCGCCGACGATCCCCGGCTGGCGCTGCTGCGCCGATGGTCGCAGCGGCTGTGCTGGCCCGCACTTGCGTTGCTGGGGCTGATCGCCTGGCAGGTTCCGATCACCGAACCGAGCGGGTGGAATCCCGTGTGGTACACGGTCGGAATGCTGGCCGCTGCCGTTCTGTCGGCCGTGGTTGTGGCCGCGCTGGACCTGTGCCCGCGGGCGTGGCCCTCCCGTCTCTTGTCGGTGCCCGCCCTGGCGTGGGCCGGCCGAAACCTCAGCTACGGGATGTACCTGTGGCACTACCCCGCCATCCGACTGCTCTCCGACCTCGGTGTGGACGGCGGCCGGCTGCTCCCCGCCGGCGTTGCGGCGACGACCGCCGCGGCCCTCGTCTCGTACGTTCTCGTCGAGCGGCCCTTGCTGCGACGCGACCGGTTCCGCGTACGTCGGTTGGAGCCGGTTGCCGCCGCGGCGCGTTGACCGGCCCGTGACCCTGCCGGGATGCCGGGATGCCGGGATGGCGGGGTGAACGCCACCACCCGTGCTCAGGCGGTCGCAGGCGCCGGGCCGACCAGCTCCGACAGGACGTCCTCCATGGTCACGAAGCCCAGTACCGCGCCTGCCTCGCCGGTCACCGCCGCCAGGTGGCTGCCATCGGCACGCAGGGCGGTGAGGGTGTCGTCCAGCGGGGTGTCGATGCGAACCCGGGTGACCGGGTGCGGGGCGTCGCGCGGGAAGGGCTGGTCACGGTCGATGATGCCGAGGGTGTCCTTGATGTGCAGGTAGCCCAGCAGGGTGCTGTTCGGGCCGGTGACCGGGAAGCGGGAGTAGCCCGCGTCGGCTGCTGTCCGTTCGAGCTCGGCGGGCGTGATGGTGTGGACGACGGTGCGCATCTGCTGCACGGGGACGAGGATCTCGCCGACCGGGCGGGTACCCAGTTCCAGGGCGTCGCGCAGCCGTTCGCCGTCGGCGGGCGAGAGCAGTCCGGCCGCGCTGGAGTCGACGACCATGCGGGCGAGCTGGTCGTCGGTGAAGACCGACTCCACCTCGTCCTTCGGCTCCACCCGTAGCAGCTTGAGCAGGATGTTCGCGAAGGCGTTGATGCCGAAGACGACCGGGCGCAGCGCGCGGGTGAGGGCCACCAGCGGAGGGCCGAGCAGCAGGGCCGTCCCGACCGGCGCAGCCAGCGCGATGTTCTTCGGGACCATCTCGCCGATGAGCATGTGCAGATACGTCGCCACGGTCAGCGCGATGACGAACGAGATCGGGTGCACCAGGCCGTGCGGGATGTGGGCCGCCTCGAAGCCGGGTTCCAGCAGGTGCGCGATGGCCGGTTCGGCGACGGCGCCCAGCACCAGTGAGGAGACGGTGATGCCGAGTTGGGCGGTGGCCATCATCGCGGAGAGGTGCTCCAGCGCCCACATGGTCATCCGGGCCCGTGAGTTGCCCTCCTTCGCCCGCGGTTCGATCTGGCTGCGGCGCACGGAGATCAGGGCGAACTCCGCGCCGACGAAGAAGGCGTTGGTCAGCAGGGTCAGGGCACCGATGGCGAGCTGCAGAACGGTCATCGGGACTCCTCACCCACTTGGGTCGGCACCCGGGGCGGTTCGGTGATACGGACCCGGTCGGCCCGGTGGTGGTCGACGTCGAGCACGTCCAGGCGCCAGCCGTCGTCAAGATCCAGGACGTCCCCCTTGGCAGGGATGCGTGCGAGGCGGGTGGCGACCAGCCCGGCAACGGTCTCGTACGGGCCGTCCGGTGCCGTCAGCCCTATCGCGGTGAGCTGGTCGAGGCGGACGGAGCCGTCTGCCTCCCACGCCGCGAGGCCGTCGGCCGCGGCCGCTGCGGACTGCAGGTCCGGTACCTCGACGGGGTCGTGCTCATCGCGGACCTCGCCGACGACCTCCTCGACAATGTCCTCCATCGTCGCGACGCCCGCCGTGCCGCCGTACTCGTCGATGATCACGGCCATGGTGCGGGTGGTGCGCAGTCGCTCCAGCAGCCGGTCGGCGGTGAGGCTGTCGGGGACCAGCAGGGGCGCGGTGGCCAGCTCGGTGACCGGGGTGACCGCGCGCTTGTCCGGAGCCAGCGCGAGTACATCGCGGATGTGGACGGTGCCGATGACCTCGTCCAGGCTGTCGCGGTAGACCGGGAAGCGTGACAGGCCGGTGGCGTGGGTGAGGTTCGCGGCATCGGCGGCCGTCGCGTGCGCCTCCAGGGCCTTCACATCGACCCTCGGGGTCATCACGTTCTCGGCGGTCAGCTCGCCGAGGTGCAGTGTGCGTACGAACAGTTCGGCGGAGTCCGCTTCCAGCGTTCCCTCGGCGGCGGAGTGCTCGGCGAGCGCAACCAGTTCCTCGGGGCTGCGGGCTGAGGCCAGTTCCTCGGCGGGTTCCAGGCCGAAGCGCCGTACGAACCGGTTCGCGGTGTTGTTCAGGTGGCGGATGAAGGGGCCGAAGGCGGCCGTGAAGCCGCGTTGCGGACCCGCCACCACCTTGGCGACGGCCAACGGGCGGGAGATCGCCCAGTTCTTGGGCACCAGCTCACCGACCACCATCAGCACCACGGTCGACACGGCCACCCCCAGCACGGTCGCCGCTGAGGAGGCTGCGCCGCCGAGGCCGGCCGCCTCCAGCGGGCCGCGCAGCAGCGCCGCCAGCGACGGCTCGGCGAGCATGCCGATCACCAGGGAGGTGACCGTGATGCCGAGCTGTGCGCCGGAGAGCTGGACAGTCAGTCGTCGTACGGCCTTCAGCGCGCCTTCGGCGCCGCGCTCGCCCGCCGCGGCGGCCCGCTCGAGTTCACCGCGCTCGACGGTGGTCAGGGAGAACTCTGCGGCGACGAACAGAGCGCAGGCCAACGTGAGCAGGAGGGCCAGCAGGAGCAGCAGGATCTCGGTCACCGTGCCACCCCCGGGTCCTCATGTTTGTGACCTGGGCGGGGCGTGGCACGGCTGGTACTGGGAGGCTCACCCATTGCGGGACTCCGGCTCCTTTTCGGTACGTCGGGCAGGGAGGGCGCGCACAACGCCCTCACGCCAATGGTAAAGGACAAGCAAAGCGTGTCGGTCTTGTGGAAAACATCCGGGGCTCGCCGGTTGTTCCGCGTGACGGACGCATGCAACGGATGCACGCATTCCCTACCCCGAGAACCGTGGGCAGATCTTCGGTCAGGTCCGGGGCGCCTTCGTCCGCGTCGTCAACCATGCCGGCGGGTTCGTGGGGGCCCGTCACCTGGAACGGCGAGGGGGCCAGGCACACTCTGCGTGTTGTAGCTCCCCTGATATCTGACATAAGTGAGGACCCATACATGATCACGCTCTCCAAGGAAGACGGCCCGGCAGACCTGGACGGAGTGACTCATCTGTCCATCGGGGTTTCCTGGGATCCCACCGCCGGCAGCAGCGGCGGGGTGTTGGGCAAGCTGCGCCGCAAGACCGGTACTGACCTCGACCTGATCGCCATCGCCATGCAGGGCGCGGACCCGGTGCGCCTTGCCGGTCTCGACTCACTCGACCCTTTGGGCAACGGCTCGTTGGTGCACAGCGGCGACAACCAGACCGGGCACGGGGACGGGGACGACGAGACGGTGACGGTCGAGCTCGACCGGATCCCGCCCAACATCACTTCGATCGTGTTCGTGGCCGCCGCCTACAAGAAGGGCAGCTCCTTCCAGAAGGCGCGCAACATCAGCTTCAAGGTCTACGACGCGACCGGGGGCAGCTCGCAGCAGGTCGCCGACATCTGGCCGAGCCTGCTCACGCAGGACAACGGCTGTGCCGTGGCCAAGGCGATGCGGGTCGGCGGCAGTTGGAAGCTCGAGGTGATCAACGTGACTGGCAAGATCAAGCAGGGTGACGAGCATGCCCTGATGCGTTTTGCCGTCAGTAAGTAGTTCATCTCCGCTCCGGTCATCGGGGCGGCCTGTCAGCCATGGCCGGCACGGGCCGCCAGGCCCCGGCGCAACGGGATGGCGGTGAACACGACGAAGATGCCGAAGAGGGTGATGGGCAGTAGTCCGACGGGACGGAGGTAGGCCACCGGGTGCGCCACAACGGCGTCCCATTGGATGTCCCAGTTCGCGACCAGATCCGCGAGCATGACCGCGGCAGCGAGCAGAGGAGCGCCCGGGTGGCCTCGCAATATCAGCAGAGCGACCAGCAGATCCAGCAGCAGAAGCGCATGAAAGAGCAGTTGGACGGGCATCGGTGCGTAGCTGTAGGCGTTCAGCCCGCCCGTCGTCAGAAAGTACGCGTGCGCGCCTGTTCCTTCCAGGAATCCGATGACGTACACAGCCGCCCCACACCGGACCCAGGCTGAATGATCCCCCCAACGCATGGCGATCACCGTAACTCAGGCTCGGTCGGCGGCCTTGGCCACAGGCTTGGAGGAGGACGACGGGCCGGGTGGGTCGGCGCGCGAGACCGGGGTGATGGGCAGGAGTGCGTCAGCGGCGCAGCTTCACCTTGTTGAGCGCAGCCACTCCGAAGGCCGCGAGGGCGATCTGGATGATCCACTCGATCCAGTCGACACCCTTGGTGTCGGCGACGCCGAGGCCGGATGCGATGCCCGTGCCGATGAACGCGGCGACGATGCCGATCGCGATCGTCCACAGGACGCCGATGCGCTGGCGACCAGGAACGACCAGTCGTCCGAGGACACCGATCACGATGCCGATGACGATCGCGCTGATGACGCCTGAAATCTCCATGCTCCGCGGGTTCCCGGTGAAGAAGCGCACACTCCCACGGTTTGAAGATTGCGCAACTCCACGACTATTAGACTCGCGGCTCCGCCTTGAACCATCGGGGGACGTATGACGGTTGCCGAACCATTGAGGCCGGAGTGCAGTGCAGCCTTGGAGCGGACGCTGGACGAGGCCATGAGCCTCGGGCCGATCGCGGAGGCGATCGACCGTTGTGGAGGCGCCGTCAGCCGGGAGGGTCTGCGGGCGAAGGCGCTCGGCGCGAGGACGGCGATCGCGGCATCGGTGGACGCCGAGTACCGCGCCTACCTCGAAGCGCTGGCTATGGATTCCAGTCTGTCTCCCGACGGTGAAGCATCGACGGCTCGTGGTGCGGGCAGGTGGTCGCTGCGTTCGCCGGCGGTGCTCTTCCCGGGGCTGCCGGCCGTCGCGGGGCTTCTCTTCCTTCTGCCCGGGTGCGGGCTGCGCGTCTTCGGCGGGCGGCCCTACGTCGGCGACGGTCTGATCACCGCGGGACTGCTCCTGTGCGCGGTCGCAGTCGGTGCGCTGGTCGGTGACCTGATCTGGCTGTCGGTGACGAAGGCGCGCACTCGTTCCATGGGCGCCGGTGACGTCGGCCGGGAGGTGGCGAGGGCGCGGAAGGCATGGGAACTGGCCCTGATGGAACGGGGGATGGTGCCGTTTCTGCTCGACTGCATCGAGGAGGCGGACCAGGAGGAACGAGGTGATCGCGCCGCGCGTTAGTCCTGTGGATGGGTGAGGCGGATGTGCTCGCCCTGCTATCTTCTACATGAATGTAGAAGTCTGCTGGAGTATGGGGAGTGGACATGGCCCTGTGGGACCGCATCAAGGACTCGGCGTCGCAGATGCAGACGCAGCTGGTGGCGAAGAAGAACGATCTGAAGAGTGGGGCGTTCCGGGACGCGAGCATGGCGATGTGCGCCCTGGTAGCCGCTGCCGACGGGAAGATCGACCCGTCCGAGCGTCAGCGCGTCGCGCAACTGATCTTCAGCAACGAGGTGCTGCAGAACTTCCCCGCCGACGACCTCCAGCGCCGCTTCGACGACAACCTCAACAAGCTGACCGCCGACTTCGACTTCGGCAAGGTGGGTGTGCTGCAGGAGATCGCCAAGGCGAAGAAGAAGCCGGCCGAGGCGCGTGCCGTGATCCAGATCGGCATCGTGATCGGCGGTGCCGACGGTGACTTCGACGCCACGGAGCGCGCCGTGGTGCGGGATGCCTGCTTCGCGCTGGAGTTGCCGCCGCACGAGTTCGACCTGTGACCGAACTGTTTGCCGTGGTGCGTCGCCGGGGTCGACAGGAGCGACAACTTGTCGGCGCCGGCCCAGTGTTCGGGGTCAGAGCGGTGTGGCCGCGTGCAGCAGGAGCAGCAGGGTGAAGGCCGAGTTGGCCGAGAGCGTCGCCGACAGAAGCGCTCCGCTGGCGGCGGTCCACAAGGCCAGGCCGGCCGCCGTGAAGACCGGTGGCCAGGTACGTACGGCGGGCGGCCCGAGCAGAGCCGCGATCCGTCGCGGCAACGGGCCCGGCGCGGCGAGAGAGGCGAGCGTGGGCACAGGGGTTCCGCGCGAGACGAGGGCTGCCTTGCCGATGGCGCGGGCCACCGTCTTGCGGCTGCCGACGGCCTGAGCGGCCTCTTCGTCCGCCCACCGCTCCGCCGTGTAGCCCACAGCCGTGCGCAGCGGTCGTAGGAACGGGTTGGCGCACGCGGCCAGTTGGACGAGCAGCAGGTGGCGATGGTGGCCGGCGGCGAGATGCGTGCGCTCGTGGGCGAACAGGGCGCGGCGTTCCCGTGAGCCGAGGCAGTCGATCATCGCGGTGGACACCACGATCCGGTCGCGTGGACCGCCGGGCAGGGCATAGGCGTAGGGCTGTGGGTCCGGGAGCACGGCCACCTGGGTGGACGGCAGGTCCGCCAGCGCCTGGTGGGCGCGCCACCGGAAACGGAAGTGATGAAGAAGCGCCCGGCCGCAGCTGGTGACGACCGTGATCAGTGCGGGGATCGCGGCCTTCCCGGCGATCTCGTCGTGGGGCACGCTCTCGCGCACTTCGGGGTCCGACCAGCCGTCGGGCAGCGGATTGCCGGGCAGTTGAGCGGTGCCGACCACCATCAGCAGGGCCAGGCACACCGTGCTGCACAGGGCCATGACGCAGGAGACGCCGGTCAGCAGCAGCGTGGCGGTGCGGGGGTGCAGGCGCTGTGTGGCCAGGCGCGCTATCGGCCAGGCCGTCAACGGCAGTACCAGTGGCAGAAAGACGAAGACGCCCATCGCTGTCAGCCCTTGTCCTCGATCCTCGGTCCTCGTCCGTCCTCAGTCTTTGTCGCCGGCCTGGTCCAGCAGCTCGCGCAGCAGCTGCTCGTCGCCCTCCGGCAGTGCGGTGACGAAGCTGGCCAGTACCGCCCTGCGGTCCTGCTCGCTGTTCAGCACCCGGTGCATCTTCCATGCGGCCAGCCCCGCCTCGTCCGCGGCGGGCATCCAGGCGAACGACCGGCCTTCCCGTCTGCGCGTGACGGCATTCTTCGCCAACAGACGGGCCAGCACCGTCATTACGGTCGTGTACGCCAGATCGGCGGCCAGGTGCTCCTGCACCCACCCGGCGGTCACCGGGCCGTCGGCCTCGTTCAGCGCCGCGAGCACCTGCGTCTCCAACGCTCCGTGCGCCCTTCGCTGACGATGCGAGTCCGGCTTTGCCACCCTGGTCTCCTCCCTTACCCACTTGGCTGCTCGTGCCCGGGAGCGTCACATCGTATAGAGCGGGCTTCAACGGCTCCCTAGGTGCACAACCTCACGGGGGTGGCGCATGGCGCATTTGGTACTGCCCGCCCGCGTCGCCTCCACGAATATTTCTACAGTGATGTAGATTCTAGATCGGGTCCGCGGCACGGCCCCGACCGACAGCATTGCGTGGAGGGATGAAGCATGGGTGTTTCCCTGGCCAAGGGCGGCAACGTCTCGCTGAGCAAGGAGGCACCGGGCCTGAGCGCCGTCGTGGTCGGTCTGGGCTGGGACGTGCGGAGCACCACCGGGGCCGACTTCGACCTGGACGCCTCCGCGCTGTTGCTGAACGCGTCGGGCAAGGTCGTCTCCGACCGGCACTTCGTCTTCTACAACAACCTCACCAGCCCGGACGGTTCGGTCGAGCACACCGGCGACAACCTCACCGGTGAGGGCGAGGGTGACGACGAGAGCGTCAAGGTGAACCTCGCCGCCGTGCCCACCGAGGTCGACCGGATCGTGTTCCCGGTGTCGATTCATGACGCGGAGGCGCGCGGGCAGAGCTTCGGGCAGGTCCGCAACGCCTCCTTCATCCGCGTCGTCAACCAGGCCGGCGGCACCGAGCTCGCCCGCTACGACCTGTCGGAGGACGCGTCGACCGAGACCGCGATGGTATTCGGTGAGCTGTACCGCAGTGGTGCCGAGTGGAAGTTCCGTGCCGTCGGCCAGGGTTACGCCTCCGGGCTGGCCGGCATCGCCGCCGACTTCGGCGTCAACGTCTGACGGCGCGTCCGCCGTACCCGTGACCAGCGCGCCCGACCTCCGCCCGGAGGACCGAGCGGACTTTGAGCGGGCGTTGAGCCTGGCGCTCGGAGCAGACGACATCCGCTCGGCGCTCCGCGACGATCCCACCGGAAGAGCCACCGTGCGTCTGCGTGATCGGGCCTTGGGGGATGCAGAGGCGATAGCGGCCGCGGCCGGTGACGAATACCTCGCCTTTCTCGCTGCCCGGGATGCCGCAACGAACCCGGAAGCGGCAGCGAGCAGGAGGATTCCCGCGGCCGGCAACACCCTGTGGGCTGCCCTGGCGGTACTCGTGCCTCTTGTGTCGGCTGCGGCGGCGGTCATTCTCCTGCTCACCGGGTACGCGCTTCGTCTCGCCGACACGGCCACGAGGCCGGCTTCGTCAGTGGTGAAGGCGGGATGGCTGCTCGCCCTCGTCGCGGTGGTCACCGCCGGCTTCAGCCTCTGGGCTCTGCTGCGCACTGCCCTGAACCAGCGCACCGGGACTTCCCTGAACCAGGCCCGTGAGCACTGGCAGCAAGCCCTCCTGGAGCGGGGCATACGGCCCTACCTGCGCCGCCACCTGCCCGAAGCCCTCACCCCGTAGCTCTCCTCCCCCTGGACAATCCAGCGACAGAAAGCGAGATGCCCCGTGTCGGTCAATCTGAGCAAGGGCCAGCAGATCAGCCTGAGCAAGTCCGACGGCAGCGCCCTGAGTTCCGTACGCATGGGACTCGGCTGGCAGGCCGCGCCCGCCAAGGGCTTCCTGGCCAAACTGACCGGCCCCCGCGACATCGACCTGGACGCCTCGGCGCTGCTCTTCTCCGCCGGGCAGCTGGCCGACGTCGCTTTCTTCCAGCACCTGACCAGTGACGACGGCTCCGTACGGCACCTCGGGGACAACCTCACCGGAGGCGCCGGCGTCGGCGGTGATGACGAGGTCATCCTCGTCGACCTCGGTCGTGTGCCCGCCCATGTCGACCAGATCGTCTTCACGGTCAACTCGTTCACCGGGCAGACCTTCGCCCAGGTGCAGAACGCCTTCTGCCGCCTGGTCGACGAGATCACCGGTCAGGAACTCGCCCGATACACCCTCAGCGGCGGCGGCGCCCACACCGCCCAGATCATGGCCAAGTTCCACCGGGCGGGCGGCGGCTGGCAGTTGACGGCCATCGGCGAGCCCGCCGCCGGCCGCACCTTCCAGGACCTGCTGCCCGCCATCGCCGGTCACCTGTGACCTGGGCGGCCGACACGGGGGTCAGTCGCGCGAGTTGCCGAACAGCAGCCGGTAACCGATGAGCAGGACCAGTGAGCCGCCGATCGCCGCGCCCCAGGTGTAGAGGTCGAAGAACTGCTTCTCCACCGGGCGGTCGAGGAAGCGCGCGGAGAGCCAGCCGCCGACGAAGGCGCCCGCGATGCCGATGAGGGTGGTGCCGATCAGGCCCCCGGGGTCGCGGCCGGGCAGCAGGATCTTGGCGATCGCTCCGGCGAGCAGGCCGAGGATGATCCAGCTGATGATGCCCACGGTGTTGTCCTCCAGGAGTAAGGATTGCTCGTTTGCGCAAGCCTACGGGTGACCTGAACGCTGTGACGAGGGCTCACAGGCAGCTGCGACCTGGCCGTTGACGTACTGTCACTTGATTAAGATATTGCGCAAGTCACGAAATGGAGGAGGACGTGGCAGTGTCCCTGGCCAAGGGCGGCAACGTGTCGCTGAGCAAGCAGGCCCCAGGCTTGACTGCGGTGACGATCGGACTGGGCTGGGAGGCAAACGCAGGCTACGAACTGGACGCCAGCGCCCTGCTGTGTGCCGAATCGGGCAGGGTGCCGTCCGACGAGCACTTCGTCTTCTTCAACAACCTGAGCAGCCCGGACGGTTCGGTCCGCCACACCGGTAGCGGCGCCCCCGTGGGAGGCGACAATCAGCAGATCCACATCGACCTCGCCCGGGTCCCGGCGCACATCGCGAAGATCGCCTTCCCGGTCTCCCTCCACGAGGGCGCGGCCCGCGGACAGTCCTTCGGGCAGGTGCACCGCGCCCACATCCGCGTACTCGACCAGGACAGCGGGAGCGAACTGGCCCGCTACGACCTAGCCGTCGGCGGCATGACGAGCGAGACCGCGCTGGTCTTCGGCGAGTTGTACCGACACGGCGCGGAATGGAAGTTCCGCGCGATCGGCCAGGGCTACGCCTCCGGGCTCGCGGGCATCGCCACCGACTACGGCGTTAGCGTCCTGCGCGAGGAGGCGCCGAGCCCGGCCCCCGCTGTTTCGCCGCTTGTCAGCACGAGTACGTACCCGCCGCCCGCGCCCGCCGCGCCGACACCGACCGTCGTGTCCTCCCCTGCTCCGACCTTCACTGCACCGCCGCAACCCACAGGGAGCCCCTCCATGACGTGCTTCTTCGACCCCAACCACGGTCCTGGCACGACGACGGTGAACTGGTCCCCGCAGTGGGGTGTCTCCCGGTCGATCCAAGCGTGCGGAGGCTGCGCACAGCGAGTGCAGACCACACCTCCGCCGTTCTACACGCCGCCCCAGCAGGGGTATCCGCAGCCCGCGCCGCAGGGCTATCCGCAACAGGGCGGCTACGGGCAGCCGTACGGCGACCACCACGACCACCACCAGCAGCAGGACGGCGGGCGCCGCTTCGGCGCCGGCGCGCTGATCGGCGCCGGTGCGGCCGGTCTGGTCGGCGGCGCGCTGCTGAACGAGGCGTTCGACGACGACGAACCGGAAGTCGTGGTGAACAACTACTACGAGGACTGAGAGGACTCATCGGTCAAGGGCCGTGCCCGCCGCCCCTACACTGGGTGGGCGCTTGTGCGGCGACTGTGATGACGGCGGGACGGGAGAAGGCTGTGGCGAAGATCGGCGGTGGCTTCGAGGACCCGTCCGCCGAGCTTCTGACGGAGGCGGCTGCCGCGTTCGGGCTGCTCGCGTCGCCCGCCCGGCTGCACATCATGTGGGCCCTGTCCCAGGGCGAGATCGACGTCACTCATCTCGCCGACCGCGTCGGCGGCGCGCTTCCCGCGGTAAGCCAGCACCTGGCGAAGCTGAAGCTCGCCGGGCTCGTCCGCTCCCGTCGTGAGGGCCGCCGCCAGGTCTACTACGTCGACGACCCCGACGTCGTGACCGTGGTGCGCGTGATGGTCGGACAGCTGACGGCCCGCCTGCAGCCGGCCGCCGCGACGGTACGCCGACTGCACGGGACCGGTGGCTGAGACCACCGCAGCCTCGGGGCAGGACGCCGAACTCCCTGCTCCCGGGGCCGTATCGGCAGTCTCGGCACTTGGGAGTGAGGGATCCTCTTCGGTCCCTGCCGCGCCGACCGTGCTGGAAGTGCTGCGCCGCCTCGACAGTGGTCCGCGGGGTCTGACGGAGGCGCAGGCCGAGGAGCGCCTGGCCAGGTGGGGTCAGAACACGCTTCCGGAACGGAGCGAAACCTCGTGGCTGCGGCTGTTCGTCCGCAGTCTGCGCGACCCGTTCACGGCGGTGCTGGGAAGCCTCGGGCTGGTGTCCGCGGCCGTCTTCGCCTGGGGCACCGCCTCGGTGATCCTCCTGCTGGTCGTGGTGAGCTGTGTGCTGCGGGCGACGGGCGAGTACCGGGCCAACGGGTCCACGGCGGCGCTGCGTGAGCTGGTCGCCACCACCGCAACCGTGCTGCGGCGAACCGATGACCACGACATGGACGTGGCGTCGGCGGCCCGCGAGATTCCGGTGTACGACCTGGTCCCCGGCGATGTGATCCGGCTCGGGCCGGGTGACCTGGTTCCGGCGGATGTACGACTGCTGCGGTCAAGCGGTCTGACAGTGCACCAGGCCGCGCTGACGGGAGAGTCGGCGCCCGTGGCGAAGCACGCGGACGACATCCCTTCCGAGCCTGACCGCGGGCCCTTCGGCCAGCCCCAGCTGTGCTTCCAGGGCAGCAGCGTCGCCTCCGGCAGCGCCACCGCAGTCGTCACCGCGACCGGCGCACACACCCGGTTCGCCGACGCGCACGGCCGTCCGTCCGGGCGGCAGGACGCGAGCGCCTTCGACCGGTCCGTGCACGGCATCTCGTGGATCCTGATCCGGTTCATGCTGCTCACCCCGCCGCTGGTGCTGATGGCGAACGCGGCGCTGCGCGACCGCGGCCTGGAGACGCTGCCGTTCGCGGTCGCGGTGGCGGTCGGGCTGACGCCGGAGATGCTGCCGGTCCTCGTCACCATGTGCCTGGCGCGCGGTGCAGCGCTGCTGGCCCGCTCCCACGGGGTGATCGTCAAACGCCTGCCCGCGCTGCACGACGTCGGGGCCGTGGATGTGCTGTGCCTGGACAAGACCGGCACGCTCACCCAGGACCGGCCGGTCCTCGACCGGGCCCTCGGACCGGACGGGCGGGACGACCCGGACGTCCTGCACTGGGCCGCCGTCAATGCCTGGTGGACCCTGCAACTCGCCGACCTGCCCACTCCCGACGCCCTCGACGAAACGATCCTGGACGCGGCCGGCGAGGACGAACTCATGGCGTACGAAGGGATGGCGGCCATCCCCTTCGACTCGGTGCGCAGGATCGCCACCGCCGTCATCCGCACTCCGGGCCGGTTCGGCCGGCATACCCTGGTCGTCAAGGGGGATGTGGAGGCCGTCCTCGGCTGCTGCACCCTCGCGGAAGAGGAGCGGGAGCGGCTGCGTGGCCTCGCCGCCCAGCAGGCGGACGGCGGCCTGCGTGTCCTGGCGGTCGCCACCGCCGAACGCCCGGCACGTGCCCGCGACTACACCCCCGCGGACGAACGCGACCTCGCTTTCCGCGGGCTGATCACCCTCAGGGATGCGCTCGCTCCCACCGCCGCCGACGCGCTGAAGGTCCTCACCGACCAGGGGGTCACGGTCAAGATCCTCACCGGCGACCATCCGGGAACCGCCGCCCGCGTCTGCCGCGACCTCGGCCTTCCCCTCGCCGCGGACGCCGTGCTCACCGCCGACCGGATCGGCGGCCTCGGCGACGCCGAACTCGCCTGTCTCGCCCGCCGTACGACGGTCTTCGCCCGCTGCGCGCCCGACGACAAGGCCCGGATCACTCACGCACTGCGGACCTCCGGGCACGCCGTCGGCTTTCTCGGCGACGGCGTCAACGACCTGCCCGCCCTGCGCACGGCGGACGTCGGTATCGCCCCTCGCGAAGCCGCCGACGTCGCCCGCGAGGGCGCGGATCTGGTGCTCGCCGAGAAGGACCTCACTGCCATCGCCCACGCCATCACCGCGGGCCGGCATGCGGGCGGCAACATCGCCACGTACCTGCGCATCACGTTGTCCTCGAATCTCGGCAACGTGATCGCGATGCTCTCCGCGGGCCTGCTCCTGCCGTTCCTGCCGATGCTGCCGGCACAGGTCCTGGTCCAGAACCTGTGCTTCGACGCCGCACAGCTGGCCTTCGCCCACGATCACCCGCACCCGTCGGTGCTGCGTCGGCCGACCGTGCTGCGTCCACGCGACCTTCTGCGATTCATCACCGGGTTCGGTGTTCTCAACGCCGTCGCCGACCTGGCGACGTTCGGTGTCCTGGCCCTCGCCCTGCACGGGCCGGGGACCGGGGACGACGAGGCGGTGTTCCATTCCGGCTGGTTCACCGAGAACCTGCTCACCCAGGCCCTGGTGATGCTGCTCATGCGCGCGGCACGGCGCGGTGCAGAGGGGCGCATGCCGGGTCCCGTCACCTGGGCCGCGGCGACGCTGGCCGCCGTCGGAGTGCTGCTGCCGCCCTCGCCACTCGGGCCCATGCTCGGCCTCACCGCGCTGCCGATCGTGTACTACCTGCTGCTCGCCGCCGTTCTCGTCCTCTACGCCGCCGGCCTCCTGGCGGCCAGGGCACGCTACGAGCGACGCCGGGCGGAATGACCGACGGGCGGGGCGGCTACGCGGCGCCGCCTCACGCGGGTCTTAGTCGGCCTGCGGTACAAGGATGCTTGCCGAGTGCGGGTGCGAGAGGGGGCCAGACATGTCCGAGTCCCGGGCACCGAAGCGGTGGCTCGCTGTGGCGGTCTTCGTCCTGGCGTTGTACGTCATCGTGCGCGCGGCCGACACCTCGCAGGGCGAAACGAAACATCCGGCAGGGGCAGCCTCCTCGACACGGTCGGCGTCAGGCGGCTCCGCCGCTCCCTCCGCTTCTGCGACGACCGCCTCGTCGTACGACCCCGCCGACTACGCCTCCCTGATCCGCACCCGTGCCAAACAGAGCGGCGTCAGCGCCCAGTTGCTGATGGCGATCCTCTACAACGAGGCGTACAAACCCCAAAGCCCGGCTTTCGAGCGGGCCTGGCAGAAGTACAAGCCGGACGCCGCCTTCGGTATCGCGAACATGCACCGTGCCACCTTCGACGGGGTCAAGAAGGGCCGGGACTTCGCTGACCGTCGCTGGGAGGAACTGCCCGACGACCGGGACCTCGCCATCGAGGCCGAAGCCTGGTACCTGCACGACCTCACGAAGCAACTGCCCGCAACCTGGCCCGCTTCCTACACGAAGAACGAGCTGCTGGCCCTTGGCTACAACGCCGGCGCGGGCAACATGCTCGCCTTCGCCCGTGGCGCGACCCCCGGCAGTCAGGCCCAGTCGTACCTGAACAAGTTGCACGCGAACTGGGCCAAGGCGGGAGGGGCCGTCGGCACACGCTGAATCCAATTGCCGCCTTGCGCAATAATTGAATTCGCCGGGGCGGCCCCGGTTTCGGGGGAGGGCGGGCAGCTATGCCGCGCGGGGACAGACAGCGAGTGCGTGATGCGAATCTGCGGCTGGGCGCCGCCGTGGCCGAAGTCGAAGGGCTCTACTCGGCGCTACTGAGGGCGGGTTCTTCGGAGCGCCGCAGGGGGCTGCAGGCAGAGCTGGCGCGTGCCGCCGGCCGTCTCGCCGTTTTGGCGGACAGGCCGCCCGAAGTTCCGTCTCCGCAGGCGCGATTACGGCGTTCGCGGCGGGGGCGGCGACGGGTGCTGGCCGAGCGCGGTGCCGCGTGGATCATCGCCCGGTACGGGCCGACGGGGCAGTGAGGTTGCGGGTTCCATGACATCCCTCACCTGTGAATTGCGGCGGGAACTGTGCTGTACATGTGATTCGTTTGTTAGATTGCGCAATCACGCAAGCGAGCCCGACCGTTTCATGGGAGTGGTGGATGAGCGACCCGTGGGACGGCCCGGTCGGGCAGGCGACGCGCAGCCGTAGCGCGCGGGTGCCCGGACAGCGCGCGACCGAGTCCGACGGCGCCCGCCCACCCGGTGGCCGGGCGGCGGTACGGGCGGCCTCGCGCGAACGCGGCGGCACGCGGTCGCGCCGCCGAGTCCGACCAGTGCGGCGCGGCAGGCGGATCCTGAAGATCGCCGCGATCTGTCTGTCCGTCCTGATCCTGGCCACCGCCGGTGCCGGCTGGTGGTTCTACGAGCACCTGAACGGCAACATCAACAGCATCTCGCTCGACGGCAAAGGCGGCACCGAGAAGGCCGACGCCTTCGGCCGCACCCCGATTAACATCCTGGTCATGGGCTCGGACGGCCGTACCAGCAAGGCCGACTGCAAGCTCGGCGGCGGCTGTTCGAAGACCGGCGTGCAGACCGGCAACGGCAACGCGGACGTCCAGATGGTGGTGCACATCGCCGCCGACCGGTCCAACGCCACCGTGATGAGCATCCCCCGCGACACCATCACCGACGTCCCGGCCTGCAAGGACGGCGAGAACGGCACGTCTACGGCTGGCTACCACGGCCAGATCAACAGCGCGCTGCAGTACGGCCCGGCCTGCCAGGTGGCCACGATCCACCAGCTCACCGGCATCCCCATCGACCACTTCGTCAAGCTCGACTTCTCGGGTGTGGTCAAGATGTCGGACGCGGTCGGCGGTGTCTCGGTGTGCGTCAGCGACAACGTCTACGACACCTACTCGCACCTGAAGCTGTCCAAGGGCACCCACACCCTCAAGGGCGAGGCGGCGCTGGAGTTCGTCCGCTCGCGGCACGGCTTCGGCGACGGCAGCGACCTCGGCCGTACCGTCTCCCAGCACATCTTCCTCAGCTCGATGATCCGCAAGTTCAAGAGCGCAGGCACCCTGACCGACCCCACCGCCGTCTACGACCTCGCCGACGCGGCCACCAAGGCCCTGACCGTCGACGACGGCCTGGGCAGCGTCAAAAAGCTCATCGGCCTCGCCACCGACCTGGACAAGGTCCCCACCAAGCGGATCACCTTCACCACCATGCAGACCGCCCCCGACCCGACCGACGACAACCGCGTGGTGGTGGGCGCGGGCGCCAAGTCCCTCTTCGCCACCATCGCCGGCGACCAGTCGCTGACCACCGGTTCCGGCAAGAAGTCCGCGGCGGCCTCCGCGACCGCGACCGCCTCGGCGGTGCCCGCGTCGCAGATCGCCGTGACGGTCGAGAACGGCACCGACATCACCGGCCGCGCCTCCGCCGTCGCCACCGCCCTGACCGAACAGGGCTTCAGCTCCGCCACGACCACGGCCAACGCCCCGAGTCCGGCGACCACGACCACCCTGACCTACGGCACGGACCAGAAGGCCGAGGCGCAGACCGCGGCCGAGGCGCTGGGGCTGTCCTCCGCACACCTTGAGCAGGGCACCGGCACCGGCCTGACTCTGGTGATCGGCAGCGACTGGCCGAGCGGCACCACCTACCCGGGCACCTCGTCCTCACCGGCACCCGCCGACGCGAAGGCCGCCGTCTCCAACGCCCACGCCTCCACCGCCGACGAGTCCAAGTCCTGCGCGAAGGTGAGCTCTTACAAGACCGTCAGCCTCAACGGCGTCGCCATGACCCCGGCACAGGCGTACGCGGCGGCGAGCAGCAAGCCCGATTCCGACGCGTGAAGCGAGTCGTTCTCTGCGTGATCGGGGCCAGGTGAACAGCGCTCCGAAGCGAGCGGGCAGCGTGGGCAATCGGGCGGGTCTCCGGCCGACACATTATGAGTCGCGCAACGATGGAATGATGAGGGGGACGCCGAGCCCCTGCGCGATCCCGCCATCGTGCAACGTCTCTTCGGCCCGCGACGTCACGTAGCGAGCGCCAGGTCGGGAGGGAGGCGTCAACTCCACCGACGCTGGTAGGGAGACTCCAATGACGGATTCCTCGCCCCCCGGTTCGCCGCCGGCAGCGGATGGAATTCGGAAGGTCTGCGGCCGGGTGCTGCGTTCGTTGCGGCGCACGGTTCGTACCTCCGGTGACGCGGACCGCGTCGTCGTGCGGATCAGTGGAGAGATCACGGCGGCGAACGCAGAGCTAGTCGGTGAGAAATTACGGAAAGCCGTCGCCTCGGATCCGCAGGTATTGGAGATCGATCTCCGACGGGTCTCTCGTCTCGACAGCGGCGGCGGCAGGGCCTTCCTCATGGCGCTGCACGCAGTGCGTCTGCGCCGCACCCGGTTGATCGTTACGCACGTCGGCACTCAGGCCCGCGGCACTCTCGAGCTGTTGGGAATTGCCCGCAGCTTGGGCCTTGAGGACGGCGGCACAGCCGACCGCTGGTGAACCGGTGCGGTCGACAAGCTGTCGGTACCGGGCGTCGTGTGCCCCGTCACGGACAGGCGCGCGCCCCTCCGTGCAGCCACCCCGGGCTGCTGCCCGGTGGACTGCGGGAATCAGCCGAGGGGATCGGCGCCCGGTGCGAGTGCGCCGCAGGTGACTCGTCCGGAGGGGGCGACCGGCCCGACCCCAGGGTTGTACAGTTGCGCAAGGTAGCAATCATGGCAGAGGGTGCGGCCTGCCCGGCGCGCACTGCTTTTCGGCGTAGAGAAGGGTGGGCGGGATGCTCCGCAACGGACTGGAACCCTGGCACCTGCTGATCGTCGCGATCGTCATCATCGTGCTGTTCGGTTCGAAGAAGCTGCCGGAGGCCGCCCGTGGGCTGGGCAAGTCGATGCGCATCCTCAAGAGCGAGGCCAAGGCCATGAAGGACGACGGCGCCCCGACGGCTGCCGCCTCGTCCGACGGGACGCCCGAGCCGTCGGCCGCGAAGGTCATCCAGTCCGCGCCCGGGGATGCGACCTCGGCCCGCACGGTCTCCGAGGACACCGCCGCCCGCTGACGTCCCGCGGGGTGCGACGGTCAGGGGCTCGCGATGTCGAAGCCGTAGAGCAGTGGCTCGCTCTTCACGCCGGCGTCACGCCGGTAGATGTACAGCGCCTCCGCGCGCACCCCGTCCGGCCGGCCTTCCACCTCGCAGAGGTAGGTCACCTGGATCACCCACGGCCGGTCCGTGACCCGCATGCGCAACCCGTCCGCGGGTCCTCCGCTGAGAACAGCCGCTTCCTGCCCCGTCACTGGCCTCGTCTCCACGGCAACAGTTTAAGTATTGCGCAACTGTTAAATCGAATCGCGAGGCGCGTGAGGAGTCCCGGCTGCTCAGGTGGCGTCTTTGTCGAATACCGGAGGCGCCGCCGCCTCGGCGTGTTCGGGCTTTGTCAGGGTTACGGGGCGCGTCGCGGAGCCCTGTGATGAGCTGATCTCCGCCGCCTCGCGCACGGCATCGGCGGCTTCCGTCAGTTCCTTCCTGGGGTCCAGTGCACCGCGGATCTCGTCGAGCCCGAGTCCGGACCCGAGCCCCAGTTCCTCGCCGTCCAGGACATGTTTGCGTACGAAGGTCTTCGGGTGCAGGTCCTCGAACTCGAAGTCCTTGAACTCCGGCCCCAGTTCGGAGCGGATCTCCTCTTTGGCGCTGTCGGAGAACGCCCGCACCTTGCGCAGGAACTCCGCCACGTTCTGGATGATCTCCGGCAGTTTGTCGGGGCCGAAGAGCAGCACTGCGAGGATGACCAGGGTGACGAGTTCGAGTGGGCCTACGTCGGAGAACATCTGCCATCCCTCGCCTTGTTGGTGCCGGCTCGCCCGGTGCGGAACCTGTGATGCCGATACTTTAGTTGTTGCGCAAGCATGGGAACCATGGCGGTAGGTTCTGCGTTGAAACCCACTGACCGTAAAGACAACCCGCAACCGGGAGGAAGAGCCGTGGGAGTTTCCCTGGGCAAGGGCGGCAACGTGTCGCTGAACAAGGAGGCACCGGGGCTGACCGCGGTCCTTGTAGGTCTCGGATGGGACGTACGCACCACCACCGGCGCGGACTACGACCTCGACGCCTCCGCGCTGCTGCTCAACGCATCCGGCAAGGTCGTCTCCGACCAGCATTTCGTCTTCTACAACAACCTGCGCAGCCCGGACGGTTCGGTGGAGCACACCGGCGACAACCTCACCGGCGAGGGCGAGGGGGACGACGAGAGCATCAAGGTGAACCTCGCCGCTGTACCCGCCGATATCGACAAGATCGTCTTCCCGGTGTCCATCCATGACGCGGACGCCCGCGGCCAGAGCTTCGGCCAGGTGCGCAACGCATTCATCCGGGTGGTGAACCAGGCGAACAGCCAGGAGATCGCCCGCTACGACCTGTCCGAGGACGCCTCCACCGAGACCGCGATGGTCTTCGGCGAGCTGTACCGGCACGGCGGCGAGTGGAAGTTCCGCGCGGTTGGCCAGGGTTATGCCTCCGGGCTGGCCGGTATCGCCTCCGACTTCGGCGTCAACGTCTGACGGCACGCCCCCAACACCCGTCGCCCGCCTGGGAGACCTGTCGCCCCGCGTGCGGGCGGCGGGCTTCCACAGCACGTCGAGGCAGAGCCGAGGTCTGCCTTCCGTGACGCCTGCAACCCCGCCGACGATGCGGGCTTACGCGACTGGCGGGCGATGACTACGGTGCCTGGGGTCCTTCGCATCCCCCCACACGCGGAAGCCCGGCAAGACCCTGCTTGCTCTGCCCGGGTTTCCTGAGGAAGGAACCGTGCACGAAACGCTGCACTAAAACCGCCCAGCACATCCGCCACAGCCGGCCACCGGCTCCGCCAGCGCCGACGAGACCGCCGCCCCACCGGCTGCTCGTCGGGCGAGACCCGCCAAGCAACGCGACGCCTTTTTCGACAACGCCAAGTATCTGGCGATCGTGCTGGTGGCGATGGGCCACGCATGGGAGCCGCTGCGCGAGGGCAGCCGCACCGTCACCGCGCTCTACATGTTCGTCTACGCCTTACACATGCCGGCATTCATCGTCATCTCCGGCTACATGTCCCGCAGTTTCGACGCGAGCCCGCAGCGGATCAAGCGACTGGTCACCGGCGTGGCCGTCCCGTACGTCGTCTTCGAGACGGCGTACACCTTCTACACCCGGTGGACGGACCAGGTCCCGGACCGCCCGATCAGCCTGCTGGACCCGCTGTACCTGACGTGGTTCCTGGCGGCGCTGTTCATCTGGCGGCTGACCACCCCCATCTGGAAGGGCGTGCGTTGGCCGCTGCCGCTCGCAATCGCCGTCGCGATGCTGGCGACCCTCTCCCCGTCCATAGGCACCGACCTCGACCTGCAGCGCGTCCTGCAGTTCCTGCCCTACTTCGTGCTCGGTCTGTGCCTGCGGCCGGAGCACTTCCGGCTGATACGCCGCTGGAAGGTGAGGATCCTGGCCGTGCCGGTGTTCGTCTGCGCACTCGCCATGGCGTACTGGGCGGTCCCGCGGATGAACTACGCCTGGCTCTTCCACGACGACAGCGCCGAGGCCCTCGGCGCACCCGACTGGTCCGGGCCCGTCATGACCCTGGCCCTCTTCGGCTGCTCGACGGTCCTGGCCGTCTGCTTCCTGGCCTGGGTGCCCGGGCGCCGGATGTGGTTCACCGCGCTGGGCGCGGGCACGCTCTACGGCTACCTGCTGCACGGCTTCGTCGCGCAGGGCTCCAAGTTCTGGGGCTGGTACGACCTCGCGTGGATCCACGGACCGCTCGGCGAGATCACGGTCACGCTCGTCGCCGCCGTGATCGTGACCGTGCTGTGCACCCCACCAGTCCGCCGGGCCTTCAGGTGCGCCATGGAGCCGAAGGTGGCGTGGGCCTTCAGACGGGAAGTGGCCGAGGCGGCGCGCGACCCCGTCGCTGCACGCACGTGAGGGGCGGGCGAAGGTGCGTGGAAGGTCACGTCGTCTGGGTGTGCCCCTCGGTTCCTGGGCCGGTCGGCGCGTGCCTGGCCAGGCACGCCGTACCCCAAAGGACGGCAGCCGCGCCCAAACCCACGGCCATCCGGGCGGCGTTCGCCGGACCTCCGGCGGCGCTGACGGCGCAGCCCGCCGCGCCGACGCTGATCATCAAGGCCCCGGTCAGATGAAACCGTGGCTGTTGGAAGAGTGCGGCCAGCGGCAGGAAGTGGAGGCCGACGACGACGGCCACCAGACCGGGAATCAGCTCGGGCACACGGCCCGCCAGCGCGGCTGCGACGACCAGGCCGATGCCCAGCCACTGCAGTGCGTTGATCCGGCCGAAGCGGCGGCGCATGTCGCCGGGAAGCGGTGTTCGAGCCGCCGTACGTACGTCGCGTCCGCTACGCCATACGCCTGCCGCGACCGCGCATCCGGCCACAGCAGCCACCGGCCACAGCCCTCCGCCGAGCGCGCTCGCACCCGCCAGCCACCACACCAGGCCGAAAACAGTGAGGAATGCCAGCCCCGTCCGATCCACCCGTCCCCCGTCCCGACGCCGACACCGCCACGGGCTCGAGTAGCCCCGGGCTATTCATGAATGGAAGATGGGCCCGGAGGCGTCGGGAACGCGTAAGTGTCCAGAATCGTTTCTCTGATCCCAGAGCTACCAGAGGAGTACCAGCTTTGTCCGCCAGATCGACGGACCCCTCGGGGCACAGTCCCCGACCATCCCGCCACAGCAGACATGATCGCGGCACACGGCGGGGTGGTGTTCGATGAGTGCCGCGAGCGCAGTCCTGGGCCTGCTGGCCGTGTTCGTGCTGACCGCGGGCACCGGCTATTTCGTCGCCCAGGAGTTCGCCTACGTCTCCGCCGACCGCCTTGCGCTGGCCCGTGAGGCGGAGGGCGGTGACCGCAGGGCCGCGCGTGCGCTGAAGGTGCTGGAGCGGTTGTCGTTCATGCTGTCCGGTGCCCAGCTGGGCATCACGGTGACCGGTCTGGTCGTCGGTTTCATCGCCGAGCCGTCCGTGTCGGCGCTGCTGAAGCCCGCGCTGTCGGGCGTCGGCATTCCGGATGCGGCGGTCACCGGCATCTCCGTGGTGCTCGCGTTCGTGGGCGCCACGGTGGTGCAGATGGTGCTGGGCGAGCTCGCCCCGAAGAACCTCGCGATCGCCGTGCCGGAGCGGCTGGCCAAGGCGCTGGCCGGCTCCACGCTGGCGTATCTGAAGGTCGTCGGCCCGGTGGTGCACATCTTCGACGGCGCGGCGAACACGCTGCTGCGCAAGGTCGGCATCGAACCCGTCGAGGAACTGCACCACGGCGCCACCCTGGAAGAACTGAGCACGCTCATCGGCGAGTCCCATGAGCAGGGTGAGCTGCCCAAGGACACGGCCGCGCTGCTGGACCATGCGCTGGAGTTCTCCGAGCGCACCCTGGACGAGGTGATGGTGCCGCGCGCGGACGCCGTCTTCGTCCGCAAGGACGCTTCCGCCGCCGAAGCGGTCGACCTGATCGGCAAGCACGGTCACTCCAACTACCCCGTGCTCGGCGACCACCCGGACGACGTCACCGGCGTGCTGGGCGTGCGCGAGCTGATGCGTTTGCCCGCCGCCCAGCTCACCGCTGCTACCGCGTGCGCGCTCGCCCGGCGCCCGCTGCTGCTGCCCGACACCCTGCCGCTGCCGGAGGCGGTCGAGCAGATGCGGGAGCGGGACGACGAGTTCGCGGTCGTTCTGGACGAGCACGGTGGGGTCGCCGGCATCGTCACCTACGAGGACATCGCCGAGGAGCTGGTGGGCGACATCGCCGACGAGTCGGACACGGTCACCGAACTGGCCGTCGCGGACGAGGACGGCGGCTGGCTGGTCGACGCCGGGCGCCGCCTCGACGAGGTCGCCGAGGCCACGGGAATCGAGCTGCCCGAGGAGGACGACTACGACACGGTGGCCGGCCTGATCGTGGACCGGCTCGGCCGCTTCCCCGCCATCGGCGACCGTCTCACCGTCGAACTGTCCGACGGCGGACGAGCCACCATGGACGTACTTGCCCTCGACCGCCACGTGCCCGAACGGGTCCGTCTGGAGAAATCACCCGAGCTGGAAGCCGCCTCTGAAGCCGCACGTGAGGAGGAGCAGGCATGAGTTTCCCGATGGCGCTCTTCGTCACCGTGCTGCTGCTGGTCGGCAGTGGCTTCTTCGTGGCCGCCGAGTTCGCCCTGGTCGCCGCCAAGCGGCACCGTATGGAGAAGGCGGCGGCCGACGGGCAGCGCGGCGCGAGGGCGGCCCTGGCCGGCATGCGCGAGCTGTCCCTGATGCTGGCCGGCGCCCAACTGGGCATCACCATCTGCACCCTGGGCCTGGGCTCGGTGTCCAAGCCTGCGATCTCCCACGAACTCGACCCGTTGCTGCACGACTTGGGCCTGCCCAGCGCGCTCAGCTACGGCATCGCGTTCGCCGTCGCGATGATCGTCGTGGTGTTCCTGCACATGGTGGTCGGCGAGATGGCCCCCAAGTCCTGGGCCATCGCCCACCCGGAGCGCTCGGCGATGCTGCTCTCGCCGCCCTTCCGGGCGGTGGTGAAGGCCGTACGCCCGCTGCTCTCGCTGCTCAACGCCATCAGCAACGCACTCGTACGGCTGTGCCGGGTCACTCCACGCGACGAGCTGGCCTCGGTTCACAACCGCGAGCAGCTCACCCACCTCGTCGAGGAGTCGGAGCGGCTGGGCCTGATCAGCGAGACCGACTCGGAGCTGCTCACCCGCTCGCTGACCGAGCCCGAGACGCCGGTGCGTGACCTGCAGGTCCCCGCGGAGCAGATCACCTCGGTCGACGGCGCCGCCGGCCTCGACGAGGTCCTGCGCGTGGCGGCCGACAACGACCGTACCCGCCTGCTGGTCCGCGACGGTGAGACAGTGCTCGGCTCGGTGCACGCCCGCGACGCCATGGTCGCCCGTGCCCGCGGCCGCGCCATAGGTGCCCGCGAACTGGCACGCCCGGTACCGGAGTTGAACGAGGACACCACGGTCGCCGACGCGATCGACGTCCTCCGTGGGCGTCGCGCCTCGCTCGCCGTCGTACGCGACGCCACCGGTCGGCTGACCGGCATGGTGACCTTGGACGACCTGCTGTCCCGCTTCATGCAACCCCAGGCGGCGTAGCGGCAACAACGCAGTCGAGCGCCCTGGCCTGTTCGGGGCGCTCGTCGGGTGCGTGCCGGTCCGATCACGAGCTTCGGTGCGGTCGGCAGTGCGCATCCACGAGCATGGAATGCGCACCCCAGTTCTTTCAGGAGCGGGGCGCCCCGCCCGACGAGTCCTGCGCCTTGAGCGCCTTGGCCTCGCTCTTGAAGATCCGGGTGGCCTTGCCCGCCGACCGCGTCAGCTCGGGCAGCTTCTTGACCCCCAGGACGACCACGACCACCAACAGGATCAAGGCCAGCTCACTCAAGCCGAACATCAGGTCCGCCCTTCGTTTGCAATCTACAGTGCTGTAGAAGTCTCTCCTGGAGATTGATCGCCCAACAAGCCGTTCTTCCAGCCGGGTTGGCCGGAAGGTGTCACAGCGACAAGGAGCCGAGACAGCAGCATGCTGGAGCAGTACGACCAGGCGGATGCCGGCGATGCGCGGTCCGCCCGTATGCAACTGGCCCACCGGTGCAGTGACATCACGGACGCCCGATGGTTCGCCCTCACGGTCTTCGCCGTGATTCTGCTCAACGCGGCATTGCTGGGCGTAGAGACGTACTCCGGGCTGGTCGAGGAATGGCACGTCTGGTTACGGCTCGCCGAACACGGCTGCCTGGCGGTGTTCACCGTCGAGATCCTTCTGCGCCTGGGCGCACACGCCGACCGCCCTTCGGGCTTCTTCAAGGATCCTTGGAACCTCTTTGATCTGGCCGTGGTCCTGTGCGCTTTCCTGCCGGTGGTCCGCGAGAACACCACGGTGCTACGGCTGTTGCGCCTCGCCCGTGTGCTGCGCACGGCCCGCTTCCTGCCGCAGCTGAGGATCGTGCTGGCCGCTGTTGCCCGCAGCCTGCCCGGCACGCTGAGCTTCCTGCTCGTGGGCGCCCTGCTGCTGTACGTGTACGCGATGGTGGGCTGGGTCTTCTTCGGCCAGCGAGATCCCGGGCACTACGGTTCCATCGGCCGAGCCGTCCTGACGCTCTTCCTCCTGATGACCCTCGACGGCATAGGCGACGCTGTCCACGCGGGCCTGGAGATCTCCCGCTGGAGCCTCGTCTACTACGCCTCCTACGTCCTGCTGGCCTCCTTCGTCCTCGTCAACGTCCTCATCGGAGTGGTCATCACGTCCCTCGACGAGGCCCGGGAGATGGAAAAGGAGGAGGAAGCGCAGGACCCGGACCCGGCTCTCGAACCGGAGGGCCGCCGCCTGCTGCTCGCCCGCATCGGAGCAGCCCGCCAGGCCCTGGACGAACTCGAACGCGACCTCGTCCGCACAACGCAGCCGCCCGCCGGCCCCGCGGACAATCCCGAGGCGCCGATATCGTTCCGATCATGAGTGCTTCACCTGGCACGGCCGACGAGACCCGTAACAAGCCCGCCTTCGTCAGTGCGTGCGCAGCTGTCGCCAACGTGGTCTACGCGAGCGGTTCCATCATGGGCGGCTGGCTCACGGTGACATACTCGACCGCGATCCTGAGCCTGCTGATCATGGGCTTGATCGCGGGCCTGGCAGTCCTGTTCCGTTAATCGGGGCAATGGGGCGCGGCGAGCGGCCGGCCACGCTGTGCGCGGCCGAGTGACCGACGACGCCGCAGTTACGCTGCGGGCATGAGGGCAGTGGCGAAGAGCGATCTGACGGGGCGGGCCAGGTTGCGTGAGGCGGCGCTGGAGTTGTTCGCCGAGCGCGGTTTCGAGGCGACCTCCACCCGGGCGGTGGCGGCCGCGGCGGGACTCTCGCCGGCGCTGGTCACCCGGCACTTCGGTTCCAAGGAGGGGCTGCGCGCGGCGGTGGACGAACACGTTCTGGATCGCATCACGGAACAGCTGCGCGAACTCGATGCGGACAAGGGGCTGATGGCCTCGCTGGGCGAGATCTCCGCCCGGGTGTTCGGTTCGGACCCGGTGCTGCGCGGCTACCTGCGGCACGTGCTCCTTGAGGACAGCGAGGCGAGCGCCGAACTGTTCGGACGCCTGCTGTCCGGTGCCCGCGCGGAAGTGGAACGGCTGTCTGCGTCGTACGGGAACGAGGGCCCGGACGAGCAGTGGGCTCCCTTCCAGATGCTGTGCCTGATTCTCGGCCCGCTGCTGCTGGAGCGTGTGATGCAACCTCAACTCGACCAGCCGATGTTCGCGCCCGCTGTGCTGGCCCGCCGCAGCACAGCCAACCAGCAGCTCCTGCTGCGGGGGTACTACGGTCACCTGGAGGGCGCGGACGGAGGCTAGCCCCAGTGCGGGGTGTGCATGTGTTTACAAGAATGAACACATGGATACTTCCTCGCTGTCCTCCCCGCCGCGGGCACCCGGCCGCACCGCGCACCGTCTCGCCTGGTTGGACAACCTCCGCATCGCCCTGACCGTCCTGGTCGTGCTGCACCACGCCGCGCAGCCGTACGGACCCGCCGACTGGTGGTACGTCCAGGGCCAGCCGCGGACCGGTGCCCTGGCCACGCTGTCGGCGGTCGACGGGACGTTCTTCATGAGCCTGTTCTTCTTCGCCTCCGCGGTCTTCGTGCCAGGTTCCTACGACAGGCGCGGCGCCTGGCCGTTCGTGAAGGGCCGGTTGATCCGGCTGGGCATCCCGGTCGTGGCCGGGGCGCTGACCATCGTTCCGGGCCTGCTGTACGCGTATTACGTCCACTACCGCGGCTACCCGCCGATCTCCTTTCCCCGCTACTTCACCGACGTCTACCTCGGGCTGGGGGACAAGCCCGCGGACTGGACCGGCCCGTCCTGGCCGGACCTGCAGTTCGCCCACCTGTGGTTCATCCAGAACCTGCTCGCCTACAGCGTCCTGTACGTCGCCTGCCGCCAGGCAGGCCGTCTCCTGCGGCGCCGCAACGGTGCCCGAATCCGCCGCGTGCGGCCGGCGCCCGGGCACCGCGCGCTGCTGTGGCTGACCGTGGGAATCGCAGCCGCCACCTTCCTCGTACGGCTGCGTTACCCCCTGGACAAGTGGGTCCCCTTCCTCGACTTCCTCCAGATCGAGCCCGCCCGACTCCCGCAGTACGCCGCCTTCTTCACCCTCGGCATACTCGCCCACCGTCACGACTGGTTGCAGCGCTTCGACGCCCGCACCGGATGGACCTGGCTCAGCGGCGGTCTCGCCGGTGTGGCACTGCTGTTCGCGATCGGCGCGGATGCCGACTGCTTCGGCTCGGGCGGCTTCAACGGCCCCGCCGCACTGTGGGCGGCGTACGACAGCGCGCTGTGCGTGTCCCTGTGCGTCGGGCTGCTCACGCTCTTCCGGGAGGCGGTGACCCGAACGAGCCGCCTGTCCACCGAGCTGGCGGCGGATTCGTACGGCGTGTACATCGTCCACCTGCCCCTGGTGGTGATCGCGCAGTACTACCTGGCCGACCGAGGCTTGTCCGCGGTCGGCGCGTGGGCGGTGGTCAGCGTGCTCGTGGTGCCGGCAGCCTTCCTGCTGGCGGCCGGACTGCGCCGTCTACTGGGTTTCCGACGGGTGTTGTGACCTCTCTGCCCACTGGGGTTTGCCACACGCTCCCCGTGTGTGGGGTCAGGAGCAGAGCTCCATATGGATGGCCAGGGCGCCGAGGGCTTCCTTCTCGGGTGGGTAGATGGCCCGGATGTTGGCGAGCTGCTCGTCGAGGGTCGCGGTGGGGTTGACGTTGGACGGTCCCTCGCCGTCGAGCAGGGCCTCGAAGTCGGTGTACTCGGTGACCCGCTTGACCCTGACCTCGCAGGTCTCGTCCGTGCCTTTGACCCGGAAGCGGATGGTGTCGCCGGCGGCGAGGTCGGCGAGGTGCGGGTACTTGACCCGCACCTCGATGGTCTTGGTGCCCGCGGTGACGAGGTCGAAGTACCGGCGGTACAGGTTGAGTTCGCGGACGCGGGTGGAGTTGTCGTTCATGGGGCGGGGACGCTCCTGGGTGCCGGTGCGGTGATCAGGCGGCCGATCTCGGCCGCGGAGTACGAGCGGAAGAAGTGCCGGGGATCCGACAGCAGGGTCTTGGCTGCGGCCAGCAGTTGGTCGGCGTAGTCGGTGACGCTGCCGGGCCATTGTCGGACGTCGAGCATCCAGTCGGCGGCCCCCTCGGGCAAGGGGGTGTGGCCTTCGCGGATGAGGGACTTGGAGAGCTTCGCGCCGGTTTCGGTGACGACCTGCGGACAGAACAGGCGGGCGGGCAGCTGGGTCCGGGTGAGGCCGACGGCTTGAAGGGCCTCGTCGACGAGCAGGGAGCCGAAGACCCAGTCGCCGCCCTTGACCATGACGTGCAGGGTTCCGTCGGTCGGCGTTCTGGTGAGGGCGAGTTCCTTGACGAGGTTGCGGTAGAGGGTGGCCAGGTCGAGGTAGGCGCCGGTGGCGGGTGTGACGGTGGTGCGGTAGGGGCCATGGTGGAGGCAGACGGCGGCGACCTCAGCGGTTTCCCGGTTGGTGAGGTGGACGCGGGTGCGTTCGGCGTGTTTCTCGGCCCAGCCGCAGCCTGGGCGTGGGCAGGGGGTGCGGAGGTGTGGGGTGCCGGTCGAGGGGGCGAGCCACCAGCGGGCGGCGTCGATGCGGGGCAGGAGCCGCAACCAGGTGCGGCGGAAGCGTTCGCCGGCCTGCTGCTGGGTGTAGGTCTCGACGCGGTACGGGATGCCCAGGCGTCGGGACAGGGCCGTGAACAGGGGTTGGTACAGGGCAGAGACGAGGTCAGTCAGGGACTGGTCGCCGAGGGCCTGGGCGTAGGCGCGTTGGTAGCGGTGACCACTTGCGGGGTCGGTGGCGAGTTCGTACGGGGCGTTGTCGAGGGCGCTGAAGAGGACCTCGGTGGGGATGCCGAAGCGGTCGCGCAGGCGGGCGGCCATGGCGAAGGCGAGGGACTGCACGAGGGAGGTGCCGATGTGCGGGGCGCCGTTGATCTGGGTGCCGACGACCAGCACGATCCGCTCGGGTGGGGTGGACAGGATGCGTGGGGTCAGGACGTCTTCGGCGCGGTGGAGGGCGTTGGCCAGGACGGTGTTCGGTGAGACGAGATGGGTCGCCACGGATGTCCCCTTGCGTGGGGTCGGAAGGATGGGAGGCGCTGCCGGTTGTCTCGGGGCTAACTGCAGGCGTCGGAGCCCGCTGTCTCCTTGGCGGCGGTGACGTACGGGTGCTGGAGCGCGGCGCGGAGCGTGTCGGCGTCGGTGAGTGTGTCGTCGTCGGGCAGCTCGCACCAGCCGCCGAACCAGCTGTCGATCTGCTCCAGACCGGGCGCGATGAGCCAGGTGCCGGAGGCGAACCGGCAGGTCGTCCCAGCATCCGGCGGTGCCGGGGCGGACGGCGTAATAGAGGCGCCCGTTGGGGCCGTCGTAGAGCACCGGCCCGACCATCGCGCCGATTGCCCGCAGATAGGCCAGAGCCAGGAGGCCGGTCTCGGCCGGGGTTCGCACGAGGTCCCAGCCGTCGCCGACCTTCAGCATGCGCAGGCCGGACACGTCGTTGACCATGGGTGCGCTGCGCAGCGCGTCACGGACGGACATCACGTGTCTCCTTGCGGCTGGAGGCCGAGGCTCGTGCCGAGAGGAGGTGCGGAAGCCGCCGTCGGCCTGAAGGATCGGACCACGATCAGGCGGGCGCCCGTCGTTGTTATCTGCCGCCTGCGTTCGGTGCCGATGCCTTTGGGACCGAGGTGACTGAGGGTGGGGATCAGGGCGCCATAGGTGTCGGGAAGTCCGAGAGCGTCGACCAGCCCGACGAAGGCGGGGGAGCGGATGGCCACGGTCGGCTCGCGGTCGGTGAAGACGCCACACAGCGTCAGTTCGTGCTGTCGGCAGTACTCGGTCAGGCAGTCGACGAGCGCCGCGTGGCGGGCCAGCCCCCCGGTGACGTGGCGCAGGTAGCCGAAGACATGCGGGCCGGTCACCGGGCGTCGTTCCGTGATGAGTTCGTCGTCCATGTCCACAGCGTCGGGCTGCGCCAACGGCCTCGAAATGACCTGCTGTTGTACTTCCGTTGCACTTCCCGCCCCTCGTGGTCACGGAGGGTGCTTCCATACATGACGGAGGGAGGTCAGCAATGGTCAGCGTGCAGCAGTGGACGGGCCGGGAGGCGAGCGCCCTGCGCGCCGCGCTGCGCATGAGCACCCGCGCCTTCGCCGAGCACCTGGGGGTCGCCCTGCGCACGGTGGCCAAGTGGGAAAGCCTCGGTGCCGAGACCCAGCCCCGTCCCGACACCCAGGCCATCCTGGACACCGCGCTCGCCCGTGCCGACTCCGCCGCGCATGCTCGGTTCGAGGCGGTGTTGTTCCCTGACCGTAAGAGCGGGCGACCGGCGGACTACGAGACCTGGACCGAGGACATCGAGCGCGCCGTGGTCTGCGTCAGTCGCCAGGATTTCTCCTTCGCCTCGACGCTGTTGAACCGTCGGCTGGTCGGCCACGACCCGCACCGCCTGGACGACAAGGGCCTGTATCTGTACGGGCGTTCGCTTGTCCTACTCGGCGATGTCCAACGGGATCAGGGGGCGATCCTCGGCCCGCTCTCCGCCCGCCAGTCGTACCTGACCGCGCGCGGCATGTTCTCCGAACTGGACATCCCGCGCCGGGTGGCGCAGATCGAGCTGTCCCTCGCCGTCGTCCAAGAGATGTCCGGCCAGCTCGAAGCCTCCGCTCACAGCTACGAACTACTCGCTACCGACGAGCGGTTGAGCCCTCGGGATCGCGCCCGTGCCCGCCTTTGGGTGGGCACGGCGCTCAGCAAGGAGGGCAACAACACGTACGCCACCGAAGTCATGGCCGCCGCCACCCGCGAGTTCGAGACGCTGGGCGAGCCGGAGGACTGGTCGGTCGCGCACCAGAAGCTGGCCCTGGCTCACCGGGGTGCCGGCCACCTGGACCAGGCTCTGCACTACATCGACATCGCACGCACCACCGGCACGGTCGACTCCCCCATGCAGCGAGTGCGGTTGGACACCGCGTACGGGCACATCCTTCTGTCGGATGCGGCGACCCGGAATGATGGGCTGTCCGTCCTCGACCAGGCGGCACAGGTGGCCCGCCAGTACGGGCTGAGCCACCAGCTGCGCAGCATCGAGGGCATCCGAAAGGGCCAGCAAGGATGAACCAGGGAGTGCCAGTGCCGCAGCACCAGCAGCGCCAGATCACCGACGAGCAGTTCCACGACGCGACGTTGATCTGGAACTACCACCAGATGGGCCACGAGCGGCGGCCCTGCTCCGCGGCGATCGGTCTGGGCAGCCACGATCTGGGCGTCGCTACAGCAGCGGCTGACCTCTACAGTGCCGGCCTTTTCCCGGTCGTGGTGTTCAGCGGCGGCAACAGCCCCACCACCCGCGCCCGCTTCCCACGAGGCGAGGCCGTTCACTACCGCGAGCATGCGCTGAGCCTGGGTGTCCCGGACAAGGCGATCCTCGTGGAACCGAAGGCCGCGAACACCGGCCAGAACATCACGTTCTCAAGGGAGTTGCTGTCCGAGGCCGGCATCGCGGTCGAGTCGCTGCTGCTGATCTCCAAGCCGTACATGGAGCGTCGCTCCTATGCCACCTGCCGCAAGCTGTGGCCCGAGGCGGACGTCGTCTGTGCATCGGAGCCGCTGGAGTTGGACGACTACATCAAGTCGATCGGCGACGAGAAGCTCGTCGTCGACATGCTCGTCGGGGATCTGCAGCGGGTGATCGAGTACCCGAAGCTCGGCTTCGCCGTCGAGCAGGACGTACCGGGGGATGTGCATGACGCTTACGAGCGCCTCTTGGGCGCAGGCTTCGACAGCCGCCTCATCAGTAGTTGATCCGCCCAGCGCCGATGCGTCGGGTGGGCTGTGCGCGATCCACCAACCGAACCTGTTCCCCCGGCTGTCCACCCTGGCCAAGCTGTTCTCCGCCGACCAGTGGATCGTCCTGGACGACGTGCAGTTCGCGCGGCGCGACTACCAGCACCGTGCCCGTCTCGCCGCCTTGGACGATCCCGCCCGGCAGCAGTGGCTCACGCTCCCGACGCACCTTCCCCACGGGCGCCCGACGCTGATAAGCCAGGCGCGGCTCGTTGATCCGCGTCGCTCACGCCGGACGATCCGGCTGCTTGTCCGCCAGTACTACGGCCGCAGCCCTTACTGGGGTGCTGTGTCCGAGGTCGTGGACGCGCTCGACGACTCGGACCGTGTGGCCGACCTTGCGAGGGCATCGACGGTCGCCCTGCTCAGGGTTGTCGGTTGGGCGGGGAAGGTGCGGGACAGCAGTGAGATCCCGACCCGGCAAGGCCGCTCCGAACGCCTCGTCGACCTTGCGGCCGCCACCGGCAGTACCCACTATCTGTGCGGCACTGGTGGTCTGCGTTACCTCGACGCCAGCCCCTTCGACGCCCACGGCATTCCCGTGCTGCCCTTCCACACTCCTGTGGATGACCCACTCTGGCGGTGGGCTCGCCGATCCAGCAGCCTGTGGGCCCTGGGCAAGATCGGGCCCGATGCACTGGCGGAACACCTGGCCGCCCAGCGAGAAGCTCACGATCCGGGAGCCCACGTGTGACCGAGCCGACCACCGAGGCACGGGCCCGCACTCAGGAACGCTGGCACCAACTGATCTACGGCAGCATCGCCGGGACTGCGCCGCCGGCCACGCTGGATGACATTCGTACGACCACGATCCTCCTCGGAAACGGGATCACCCCAGCTGCCCGAGGAGCGGGAGGAACCACCCGGCGTGTCATAGGCGTCATCGACCGAGATGCCGCACGCCTTGGCGTCGGTGCTCTGCTCCGGGACATGTACGGCTACTGGTCGCTCGTCGGTGCGCTGCGCGCACCGTGGCCAGAAATCGCCCGTGCCATCGAGGAAGAGATGCGCCTCCAGGCTGCCTGCTGACCTTCCCGGCATATGCACCGCATTACCGCGTCTTGCGGGGCCGGTCGTCTCGGCTCGGGGCGGGCGAGACGGAACGCCCGCCGCCCCTGGCCGCGGTGGGAGTGTGGTCGGGCATCTGGGTGGCGTCGGCGGGCAGGTCGGCCATGCGGCGCAGCCGCCACACCAGCACGTCACTGATCGAGTCGGCGGTGCCCAGCTCCCGCCGTCCGGCGGCCTCCGTCAGCAGCGCGGCCGGGTCGTGGCCGGCCCTTGCGGTATCGGCGAGGGTGGCCGCCAGGGCGGGCCAGCCCGGCTCGGCCAGGATCTGCTCGGCCAGCTCCGGCACGGCCGCCCGAAGGCAGGTGGCCTGCTGTTGGCGCAGGGACTGGGGCAGGCGTCGGCCCCGCTGGTACAGCACTCCCAGCGGGAGGTCGGCGGCGGCCCGGTAGGCGGCGCGCAGGTGTTCTGCGGCCTGGTGGGCGGCGGCTGCCTGCTGGGCGTGGTCCTTCTTCGCGTGCCAGTGGGCGGCGGCGGTCACGAGGAAGAACAGCATGTCGATGGCCATCGCGGTGGTGGCGCCGTCTTCTCCGCGTCCGAGCGCGGGTCCGCTGTGGATGAGGTCGCGGGCGGCCTGGCGCAGGGCCTGGTCGTGTCCGCGCTCGGCTTTGATGTGGGAGCGGGTGGCCCGCTCGAACGCGAAGGCGGCCTCGCGCAGTTCGGCGCGGGTGTGGGCGGCGGAGGTCTTGGCGAGTGCGTCCAGGACCTCCCCAGTCGCCGCGATGTGCGCGGCCACCTGGGCGTCCTCACCGTCGTCGAGGACCAGCACCGTCTGCCACACGGCCGTGGCCGTCCGGCGCCGCGCTGTCGCGGGGCCGCTCGGGGCTTCGGCGGAGGGGGTGTCCGTGCCCTGACTCGGAGGGCCGTCGGAGAAGCGTTTGCGGATGCGGGGCAGGGACAGGTCGGGGGCGAGGGTGGAGCCTGCGTAGAACACCGGCTCCTGCTTGCCGTTGCGGTTGTCCGGGAGGGCGACCTTGTAGCCGAGCAGGTCGCCGGAGGGTGCGACGCGCTTGTGGATCAGCAGGCCGGCGGCAGCCAGCCGGTCGAAGAACTCCTCCTCGCTCATGGCTCCCGCCACTGCCCGCCGTACGGTCTCCCGTAGCTCCTCGCGTGCCGCCTGCTCCCTGCCTTCTCGCTTCGCCTTGTGGCGTTCGGCGCTGGTGGGAGGCTTGGCGGCGGTGCCGTCCCCGGATGCGACGCGGCGCAGGTCGTAGTCGACTTCGATGCGGCGGCATTCGGCCTGGGCGCGGCGGGCCTCGTTGTGCAGGCGAGGGCGGCGGCCGTCGTCGCGGACCAGGGTGGCGATGATGTGGATGTGATCGTCGGCGTGCCGGACGGCTGCCCACCGGCAGGCTTGCTCGTCGCCGTCGGGGGCGATGCCGGTGGCGGCGACCATGCGGCGGGCGATGGCCGTCCAGTCCTCGTCGGACAGGACCGGGTCCTCCGGGGCGGCCCGCACGGACAGGTGCCATACGTGCTTCTCGGGGCGCTTGCCGGCGGGCAGGACGTTGACGGGCTGGTCGAGCAGGCGCTGGAGCTGTTCGTGGGTGGCCTTCGGGTCGCGGCCGGGGTCGGGGGTGAGCGGGTCGAAGGCGGCCACCAGGTGCGGGTCGATGTGCTCCTCTGCAGTGCCGGGGCCGTAGAGGTAGTTGATGAGCCCGATCGTCTCGCTGCCGCGGTCGTGGATGCTGGGGATCACTCAGCGGCACCGCCGTCGCGGTGGGCGAGCAGGGCATCGGCGGCGTCCTCCATGCGGCGGGCGGCGCTGCGCACGGCCTTGGCACCGGTGTCCAGATGGGGTGCGTCGGCGCCGGAGTTGAGGGCCTTGGCGATCTGGTTGAACAGGCCGTGGATGCGGCCGAGGTGTCGGCGGGCGGCGAACAGCTCGTCGATGACCTGGCGTTCGGTGGCGATCTCGGCGGCGGTGCGGGTCAGGTCGCGGGCGGCCTTGTCGACGGCGTAGGCGAGGAAGGCGGCGTTGGACATCTGGCAGTGGGCGGCTGCTTCGGTGAATCGCTGGAACTCGGCGTCGTTCATGCGGCAGCTGGGCTGGTGCAGACGCTTGCGTGACGTCGGCTGACGGGTGCGCTGACGTCGCTTCGAGACGGACTCGGCCAGTCTTTCCCCTCCCTGCTGCGGTCCGCCCTCGGTCGCAGCCTGAGGCTCCGGTGCCCCCTGGCGTCGGGCTGTTCCCGCCACCCCTGGGGCGGGAATCCCGGGAGCATTGCTCCCGGTACAACTTGCTGCGCGGTTGTCTGGGGCGACGGTGGTCTCCTGCTGATTGGTGTGTTCGTGGTCTCGGTCGTGCACGTGTGGTTCTCCGGGGGCGTGATTGGTAGGGGAGCTGAGTCGCCGAGGCGCCGAACGAGGCAGGTGAGGCCAGCGGCTGGGGCGATTCGAGGGTGGTGGGAATTACGGCGGACGCCGTCAGGGGTGGGGCTGTCGTTGTGAGGAGAGCAAGGGGGTCCCCGAAGCGTTGCGGTGTGCACGGTCCCCAGACGCTTGGGGACGGCGACGCGACGCTCATCGGGGACCGTCCCCCTGACGCGTCGTCACGGGGACCGTCCCCTTCCACTGCACGGTCCCCGTCCCCGAGGGGACCGAAGGGGCTGCTGCGGGGACGGTCCCCATTTCGGGGGACGCTCCGGGACCGACTCAAAGGCGCTCTGAGCTGCGGATTCAGAGGGGACCGGTCCCCGGGGGCGGTCGGCACGGTCCCCGAGACGCGGTCCCCGAAGTGCTCGTCGGAACTGTGTACGACCGGTTCGGGGACCGACGCTCGTAGTCCCACACGGCCGCCGCGAGGAGCGAAGCCGGACCGCGTCACGTGACTCGGTCTCGGTCCGTCCGGGCAGTGGCGAGGTCGACGCGGGACGGGTGGGGCGTCGCACGTACGGCGTTGCCCCGGACGGTTCCGTCAGGGCTCGGCCTGCGTTGACGGCACGGGGAGCCCACGGGTGCATGGCACCAGTCGCACCGGACACCGAGCGCATCGGGGACGCCGTCGGCGACGGCGGCCTCGCACGCGGCGCGGGTCGGGCGGTAGCGGGCCAGCTCGGCGCGTACGGATGGTGGGATGCACGATCCGATCCCGCGCGGGCGCTCCTCGACGTCGCGAGGCTGGCCACCGCCGGTGATCTGCCGGTGCGTCGACGGCGCGGCCCTGCCGGTCGCGACAGCGTTGCGGGAGCGGAGCAGCTCGGCACGCCAGGCGACGGGATCATCTGGGTCGGCGGCTGGAGTGGGGTCGGTATGCCGGTCGAGCCGGTTGCGTCGGTGGGCACGCCATCTGCGGGCGATGTCCACGGGCAGGATCGGGTACGGCGAGTCGAGGACGTGAGTCCGCACCGCCTGGCGGACGTCCCAGCCGTGGTCGGTGGCGAAGGGTATGTCGTCGAGCAGTTCCTGCCACTGAGCGATCTGGTCACGGGCTTCGGCCGTGCCGGTGCGGATGGTGCGGGGGTCGAGGCGGCCGATGTAGGCGAGGACGGCGGCGGCTTCGCGTCGGTCCAAAGGCGGGTTACTCCGTTCCGGTCGGTTCGTCGAGGGCGGCGAGCAGGGCGGCCATGTGTGCCTCGGTGCGCGTCATGCCGGTGGCCGGGGCGGGGGTGCCGCCGGGCAGGGCGTAGAGGTTTGGGCGGCCAGGGGTGGGGGTGTGTTCGCGGGCGATCCACGCGCGCCAGTCGGTGGCCCATGCGGCGGCGGTGCGGGGCGCCCAGGTGGCCCGGTAGGTGCGCCACTTCTCGTCGGCGGCGTGCAGGGCGTGCTCGCCAAGTCGGTCGAGGTGGCCGTGGTGCCGCAGCCAGGCACGGGCGTCGTCGTCGATCTGCCACTCGGCGGCGGAGATGAGCGGGGCAGAGCTGCTGCTGCTCTTACCGTTCACCTTCGGTTCTCTTCTGTTCTGGGGGTCGGAATCCGCACCCCCCTCGGGTCGGAATCCGTACCCCCTGGGGGCCGGATTCTGTTCCCCGGGGCCGGATTCCGGCCCCCCTTCAAAGGGGGTGACAGGGTCGGATTTCGACCCCCAGGGGGTCGAAATCTGATCCCCCTGAGGGGTCGGATTCTGCTCCCCCTCGGGGGCTTGTTCGGTGAGGAATCGGGCGGCGACCGGGAGGCAGTAGTAGGTCTCTCCTCGTGGGCCCTTGCGGTCGGTGAGCTGCACCAGCTCACCGTCGGCGATCAGTTTGGCCAGGGCGTCGCGTACGGCGGTGCGGGAGGCGTTGGCGCGTTTCATGAGGGTCGGTACGGACGCGTATGCGACGCAGTGCCGGTCGCGGCACCGGTCTGCGATCAGGGTGAGGATCATGCGGGCGGTGCCTTTGCTGTGGCTGTGGTCCCACACCCATTCGCGGGCGTCGTGGCTCATCGGGCGGCGGCTCCTGGGTCGGGGCGTGGAGGTGCGGTCGGCCCTTGTCGGGCGATGCACGGGGAGGGCGGCTCACAGCCCCGGTCCGAAGGCAGCGGGAGGGCTGGTGGCGTCGTATAGCCAAGACAGCCACATCGATGCCGCACAAGTCCAGCATTCCGCCGGGAAATCAGACAGCTGACGGCGAACGCGTGCTGTGAGGCATCTCCAAAAGCATAAACCTGGATCGCCGGTTGCCGAAATAATGCACCGTCAGATGAAGCCAGAAGCATCACATCGGGAACCCGTTGACTCCCGCTGAGAGCGCAAGCTACAACACAACACCCCACGTCAGAGCACGTCATCGGGCTGGTGAAGACACCGTCAACCGGATACCCGGAGCCCAGCCCAGAAGTAAGCCCCGGCCGCGCGCCGGGCGCAACATAGCCGACGATCGCCGGTTAACCAAACCGGCGAATGCAAGCTACAAATGGAGCCATGGCAGCACGATCTCTGGAAATAGGTCCGGCCGGAATACGGACCGCCCGCACCATCGAAATCCTCCGCACCGAACGCGGCCTCGCCCAGCGCGAGCTCGCCGCCCGCGTCAGCGCTCTCGGCCGGCCGATGACCAACACGATGCTGTCCCGTATCGAGCGCGCCCAGCGCCGCTGCGACATCGACGACCTCGTCGCCCTCTCCCAGGCCCTCCGGGTCTCGCCCCTGGCCCTCCTCCAAGGGATCCGCGCCGTGTAACTGCAAGCACTGCCTGCAGGAACGGCCTGCCGCCCCGAACCACCCCGAGTAAAGGACCCCTCGCCCTTGCGCCGACCCGCAATGCCCCCTGCCCTTCCCCGCTCACCTCGCACTGCTCGTGCCGCACAGGAGGTGACTGCGAATGGCTGACCGCCTCCTGACAGTGGCCGAGGCCGGCGAAATGCTCGGCACGGGCGAGCGTTTCGTCCGCCGTCTGATCGCCGAACGGCGTATCCGCTATGTCAAGCTCGGCCGCCCGGTCCGCATCCCCGAGAGCGCGGTCGCCGAGTACGTCGATGCGCGCACCGTCGAGCCGGTCCGGCGCACCCGTGCCCGCTACGGGAAGGCGGCCTGATGGCAGGACGCAAGCCGCAGCGGCGGCGCGAGTTCGGCACGGTACGCAAGCTGGCCTCCGGCCGGTGGCAGGCCCGCTACATCGGCCCCGACGGCCGGCGGTACACCGCGCCGGAGACGTTCGAGACCAGGTCCGACGCCCAGGACTGGCTCAACCTCGTCCGCGCCGACATCGAGCGCAACGTATGGCGCGACCCGGACGCCGGCGCGGTCAACTTCGAGAAGTACGCACTCCGTTGGATGGAGGAGCGCGGCCTGGCCCTCACCACCGTCGACCGCTACGACGGCCTGCTGCGTCTGCACCTCCTGCCGACCTTCGGGGACAAGGACCTGGACGAGATCACTCCGCCCTCCGTCCGCACATGGCGCGCCGAGCGCCTGAAGGCGACCGGCGCCACAAGGGTCGCCAAGTCGTACCGCCTGCTGAAGGGCATCTTGCAGACGGCGGTCGACGACGACCTCCTACGCAGCAACCCATGCCGTATCAAGGGCGCGGGCAAGGAGGAGGCTGACGAACGCCCCACCGCGACCATTGAGCAGGTCTTCGACCTCGCCGACGCGATGGGCCCGCGCTGGCGCCTGATGGTCCTGCTCGGCGCCTTCGCCTCCCTCCGCCCGGAAGAACTGGCGGAACTGCGCCGTCACAGTGTCGATCTCGACGAATGTTCCCTGCGCATCACGCAGGCTTCGCCGGAGCTGACCAACGGCAGGCGGGTCACCGGAGACCCCAAGACACGGGCGGGCAAGCGCACCGTGTACCTGCCCGACTTCCTGCTCCCGGAACTGCGTCGTCACCTCCAGTGGTTCGCGGAGAAGGAACGGGACGGCCTCCTCTTCGTCGGCGAGAAGGGCGCCCCCTTCCGCCGCTCGACCTTCGGCCGCAAGTGGCGCAAGGCGAGGACCAAGGTCGGGATGCCGGACAACTTCCGCTTCTACGACCTGCGGCACACCGGCAACACCCTGGCCGCCGACACGGGTGCCAAGCTGAAGGACCTCATGGTCCGCGCCGGCCAGTCCTCGGAGCGGGCCCAGCTGATCTACCAGCACTCGACGGCGAAGCATCAGCGGAGGCTCGCGCAGGGGATCGACACCGAGGTACGCGCACAGCTCCGTGAGGCAGATGGAGACCGGCAGAGTGCCCGCGAGGCGTAACACCCTGGTGTCCGTACGGGGCCCGTCCGGTCAAACCGGCCGGGTCCTGTCCTCTGAGCTGCCAGTTTCGGAGAAGGGGACGCTGGCTTTAGGCGGCGCACCCCAACCTCTACGGCACTGAACAGGATCATTTCTTGATTTCCCGCCTCATTTGAGGGAGGATTTCCGGAAGTCGAGTGGGGTGTGTCGGGAGGTAGGGCATGACCGTCGTGCATGCGGAGGACCGCCAGGTCCGTGACCGGCTCGCCGAACTGGGTCTGTCGGTCCAGGGGATCGACGCCGCCCTGCGTCGGGCCGAATCGGAGCGCAACTTCTGCACGCCGCTGGATCCTGTCTCACTGCCCGGCAACATCTTCTGGGGTCGGACGATTCGATTCCTGCGGGAGACGTACATCCCGGAGGGTTGGACCAGCGCCAGCCCCAGCAACGTTCCACTGCTCGTCTCGCCCTCCGGGGACTTCGCCATCGCGGCCTCCAGCGGCAGCTCGGAGACCGGATATGCAGCCCTCACGCCATCCACCCGCTACCCGAAGGGGAATGCGGTGATGAAGCGGGTGGAGGCCAATCGGCAGCTGCTGCTTTTCGGTGGGACCGAGGTGGAGCCCGAGCAGCAGGAAGCCGGTAACGGCATCCCGACATGGTTCCTGCTCTACCACCACTTGAAGACCGATCAGGGGACGCGGCTGCACGCCGAGCTTTCGTTTCCGAACGACCCGGGAAGCCGTGGCAAGATCAGCAGCTGGAACGAGCGGATCATCCTCCCCTGGATCGACTTCGAGGGCTTCACTCCGTTCGTCGACGATGCCGATGACCAGGGCGGCATCGACATCCCGATTGAGCGCCTGCCCTGACCGTCCCGCCCAGACCTCCCCACTTGGCTCCTCCCATGACCACCGCATCCCGGCTAGTCCTGGCGCGCAAGCGCCGAGGGCTGACCGTCACCCGACTCGCCCAGATGGCCGGCCTGACGCCACGCAGGCTGTCCGACTTCGAGAACGGACGGGCCACTCCAAGCCCTCCGTCGCTTGAGGCGATCGCGACAGCTCTGGAGTTCCCTTCTTCCTTCTTCAGCGCCGAGGAGGTCGCCGAGCTGACCGTCGACTCGGTCAGCTTCCGTGCCCTGAGCAAGATGACCGCCTCCCAGCGGGACATCGCCCTCAGCTCCGGACGGTTGGCGCGCGCTCTGCAGGACTGGATGGGCGCGCACTTCCGCCTGCCTGCCCCCGACATCCCGTCTCTGACCTCGTTCAGCCGCCTGCGCTCGGACGAGGATCAGATCCCCCGTCCCGGGGAGGCGGCCGGCACGGACGTCCCAGCGGAGGAAGCCGCCTCCCTGGTGCGCGCACGCTGGGGGCTCGGGAACGCGCCGATCCCGAATGTGGTGCACCTGTTGGAGGCGCATGGCGTTCGCGTCTTCTCCCTTTCCAGGGCCTGTCCTGAAGTAGACGCGTTTTCCTTCTGGGACCGGGGGATCCCGTTCGTGCTGCTGAGCACCGAGAAGACGGCGGAACGTGGGCGCTTCGACGCCGCTCACGAACTTGGACATCTCGTCCTGCACGGCGAGGAGCAGATGCCGCACGGCCCACAGGCCGAGGCGGAAGCGCACCGCTTCGCAGCCGCATTCCTCATGCCGCGGGCAGACGTTCTGGCCCACGCCCCGCATGGCGCGAGCACGAGCTGGATCCTCCAGGCCAAACGCCGCTGGAAGGTCGCCGCCATGGCGCTTGCACACCGGCTGCACGAACTGGGCCTGACCACCGAATGGCAGTACCGAACCCACTGCGTGGAACTCGGCCGTCTCGGCTACCGCAAGTCGGAACCTGGGAGCGGCGTCGCCCGTGAGACCTCCCAGGTGCTGGGCAAGGTGTTCACTGCTCTGCGCAGTGAGGGGACGCGGCCTGCGGACGTGGCCCGCGAACTTCATCTCCGGCCTGCCGACCTCAACGACCTGATCTTTGGGCTCGTTGTGACCGCGCAGGAGGGAGAGGGGCAAGGGCGCGGCGGTGCGCACAACCGGCCGCACCTGTCTGTGGTCCGCTGACATCGTCCGGCGATCGAGGACCGGACCGGGGCCTGCTCACCGACCTCGGCGTGGGCCCAGTACGTGGCAGCTGCTACGGCTGTGGGTCCCCCGACGCGGCCTGGGAGCCAAGTGGTGTGCGGGGGAGCCGCTGGTGAAGGGCTGCGCATCCCTTCATTCGTGAACTGCCGCTTTGCGTAAGCGACTTCGCTAGCCTGATGGGCTGTAGTGGCGCAGGTCACACAAAATGCGTCTCGCCATTTGAGACGCCAGCGGCGGAGCCGCTCAAAGTGACACCTGGGCGGCCCTGAAATGGCCACTTGACCTCGACTTAGGGCACGCGAAGGGCACGCCACCCCCAAATTGGTCTAGACAACAAACAAACCCCAGGTCGCTGACCTGGGGTTTCATTCTGGAGCGGGTGACGAGAATCGAACTCGCGCTCTCAGCTTGGGAAGCTGATGTTCTACCATTAAACTACACCCGCGTAAGACGCCGACCGAGGCCGGTGTCGAATGCAACGTCACCTTACCTCATCCCCGGCCCCCGGCGCTGAAGCCGTGGGGCCGTGCTGTGTTTGTGGGGGCTATGAGGCTGCGGGGGGCGGGAGTTGGGGCGTACGGTGGAGGGGTGGGAGAGGGTCCGGGCAGGGCCGGAGTGCCGCGTGCGGAGTCGTTTCTTTGATCCCGTAACGTGGCATTTGTCGTCTGGTGAGCAATAGCCAGACGCGGCTCTTGGGGAAGGGACTCTTGGACTTGATGGAGCGCACCGTCGTCCGTTGTGCCGATGGGCACGTGTTCAGCACCGCTACGTTCCCGATGCAGCAGGCCGAGCGACTCGGCCCCGGCCGGCTCGTCCGGTGTCCACGGTGTGCCCGGCTCCGCAGTGCGGTGCCGGTCAGCCTGCAAAAGCAGCACTAGCGGAACCAGCAGCATGAGCGGCATACGTGGTGTGCAGGCGCGCGGGGCGGCTCGGTTGTGGCCGTACCGCGCGCCTTGCGTATCCTCGGGGCGTGCTTCTCTCAGACAAGGACATCCGGGCCGAGATCGACGCCGGGCGAGTGGTGATCGATCCCTACGACCAATCCATGGTGCAGCCGTCGAGTGTCGACGTGCGCCTGGACCGGTACTTCCGGGTGTTCGAGAACCACAAGTACCCGCACATCGATCCCTCCGTCGAGCAGGTGGATCTCACCCGGCTCGTGGAGCCGGAGGGCGACGAGCCGTTCATCCTGCACCCCGGGGAGTTCGTCCTCGCCAGCACGTACGAGGTCATCACGCTCCCCGTCGACCTGGCCTCCCGGCTGGAGGGCAAGAGCTCGCTCGGGCGGCTCGGGCTGGTCACGCACTCCACCGCCGGGTTCATCGACCCCGGCTTCTCCGGGCATGTGACGCTGGAGCTCTCCAACCTCGCCACCCTGCCCATCAAGCTCTGGCCCGGCATGAAGATCGGCCAGCTGTGCCTGTTCCGGCTCAGCTCGCCCTCCGAGTTCCCCTACGGCAGCGAGCGCTACGGCTCCCGCTACCAGGGCCAGCGCGGACCCACCGCCTCCCGGTCCTACCTCAACTTCCACCGGACCCAGGTCTGAGGGCGGGGCGGCATGAGTGACGTACGGGAGAACCTGACCTACGAGGCGTTCGGCACCGCCGTGCGCGACCTCGCGCAGACCATCGCCGACGACGGGTACGAGCCGGACATCGTGCTCAGCATCGCCCGCGGCGGCGTCTTCGTCGCCGGCGGCCTCGCCTACGCCCTCGACTGCAAGAACATCCATCTCGTGAACGTCGAGTTCTACACGGGCGTGGGCACCACCCTCGACATGCCCGTCATGCTCGCCCCCGTGCCCAACGTCATCGACTTCTCCGACAAGAAGGTCCTCATCACCGACGACGTCGCCGACACGGGCAAGACCCTGAAGCTCGTACGGGACTTCTGCCTCGACACCGTCGCCGAGGTCCGCTCCGCCGTCATCTACGAGAAGTCGCAGTCACTGGTGAAGTGCGACTACGTGTGGAAGCGGACGGACGAGTGGATCAACTTTCCGTGGAGCGTGATGCCGCCGGTCGTCACCCGTTCCGGGCAGGTTCTCGACGCCTGACGGGACTGCAAGTGCGGAAATGAAAGAGGGCTCCCGGTGCTGCACCGGGAGCCCTTTGCTGTTCAGGGCCTCAGAACGTGCCCAGCTTCACGATCGACAGCAGGGCGATCAGCTGGATGGCGCTGGCGCCGAGGGCCCTTGGCCAGGGGAGGTCGTGGGAGCGGCTGACCATCAGGGTCAGGAGGGCGCCGGCCGCCACCCAGGTCGCCCAGCCCAGGAGCTGGACGAAGGAGGCGTCGCCGCCGAAGAACATGGCGACGACCAGACGCGGGGCGTCGGTGAGGGACATGATCAGCATGGAGAGGCCGACCGTGGGCTGCCAGGCGCCGTCGCCGCCGAGCTGGCGGGCCAGGGTGTGGGTGACCACGCCCAGGATGAAGGCCGACAGCACCATCGCCACGGCCGTCGTCAGGACGATCGGGACCGCGTTCGAGAGGGTGGCCTCGATCGCGTCCTTGCGGGCGCCGTCGAAGCCGAAGACCGCGAGCAGGCCGTAGAGGAACGTCACGATCAGGGCCGGGCCCCACATCGTGTAGTCGCGCATCTGCAGGAAGGTCTGGGTGGGCGACAGGACGATGCCCCTCAGCAGGTCCTTCCAGTGCAGCCGCGGTCCCACGGGGCCGGCCGCGGCCGAGCCCGCGCGGTAGGTGTCGCCCTGGCTGTACGGGTCCTCGCCGACCGAGAACGCCTGGGTGTGACCGGGGTTGTTGGCCGCGTACGGGTCGTGGTGGCCCTGCGGCGCGGGTCCGCCCGGGCCGCCGAAGTACTCCGGCTCGTCGTATCCCCCGGCGTTGCCGCCCTGCTGCCACTGGCCGCCGCCGTGTGCGTACGGCTGCTGCGGCGCAGAAGGGTAGCCGTACGACGGGCCCTGCGGGGCCTGCCGGCCGTACGGGGGTTGTTGCGGTTGCCTGGGCGGAGCTCCGTTGTTCCGGGCGCCGCGTCCGATCCTGAATCCAGCCACGTCATCGAACGTAACCGATCCCGCGGAGCGGCGTGGCGGGCCCGGCGGTTCGGGCCCGGCTTTGCGGCCGAGCTGTGACATCCCCTAAGGGACGGGCGGGGCGGGCGCGCCGGGACCCGTAAGGGGGTTGTCGGGGGAAGAAGAGGAGGAGCCGGGCCCGAGGGTGAGGGTCCGGCTCCTCGTTCAGGTGCGGTGATCGGCTACGAGCCGGTCAGTCCGCGAAGTTGGCGCCGAAGTACGGATAGCCCGTCGTCGAGACGCCCGAGGTGCTCGGGGCGATGGAGCGCGAGCCCGTGGTGGTGATCTTCGTGCCGTTCGAGGGCAGGTAGGTCACGCCGCCGTTGCCGGCGTTCTCCTGGGAGCCGACGAGCAGGTCGGCCTTGCCGTCGCCGGTGACGTCGTCGAGCTTGACGTCCGTGCCGAAGTAGTCGTTCTTCTCGTCGTTGCCGGGCACGCCCGCCGTGGACTGCGCGAAGGACTGGGCGCCGGAGGCGGTGTTCAGGCCGTTCGCGGTGCCGTAGAGGACGTCGACGGCGCCGGTGTTCGTGGCGCTGCCGATGTTCTCGCCGGCCACGCCGATCGCGAGGTCCAGGTAGCCGTCGCCGTTGACGTCGCCCAGGTCGAGCTCGTAGCCGAAGAAGTCGTTGCCCTCGGCGGTGCCGGGAACGTTCCCGGTGTCCTGGGTGATGCCGGTGGCGCTGGTGGTGAGCGGGCCGCCGTCGGAGCCGTGGGTGACCCAGACCTTGCCGCCCTTGCCGGAGTCGGGGACGGTCGTCCCGTCCTCGGTGGTGGTGTTCCAGTAGGCGCCGGAGACGATGTCGCCGTAGCCGTCGTGGTCGATGTCGCCGATCGCGGTGATCACGCCGGGCTTGAGCACCTCCGAGGCGCCCATGTTCAGGCCGCTCGGGGTGCCGGGGACGTAGTAGTTCTTGTTCCAGCCGTAGTCGGTCTGGGTCTCGTAGCCGTCGATGACCAGGTCGGTCTCGGGGCCGCCGTTGATGTTGCCGGCGGTCAGGTTGAGCGGGCCGTTCGCGTCCGTGCCCTGGATCGGCGGCTTGATCGTGTACGTGCCGCCGGGCTTGCCGGTGGAGCTTATGCCGCCCTTGAGGACGTAGATGGTGGCGTTGGAGCTGCCGACGGCCAGGTCGGCCTTGCCGTCGCCGTCGAAGTCGCCGGCAGCGAGGTTCTTGCCCCAGTAGTCGTGGCCGGAGGGGGACGGGTCGGAGACCGTGACGCCCTTGCCGGTGATGCCGGAGGCCGAGCCCCACAGGATCGCGAGGCCGCCGCCGTCCTTGTCGCTGCCGACGTCCTCGCCGGGGGAGCCCACGGCGATGTCGTCGTAGCCGTCGCCGTTGAAGTCGGCGTACGCCGACTCGGCACCGAAGTGGTCGCCGGTCTCGGCGGTACCGGGGTTGCCCGTGGTGTTCTGGCTGATGGTGGAGCGCTTGGCGGAGGACACGCCGGACTTGGTGCCGTAGAGGACGACCAGCTGTCCGGCCTCGGCCTTGCCGCTGACGTAGGCGCCGTCGGCCGAGAAGGCCGTGTCGCCGATCCCGTCGCCGTTGAAGTCGGCCTGCGGGACGGTGGTGGAGTCCGCGGCCGTAGCGGTGACGGCCGAGAACGTGAGCAGACCGCCCGTCAGCGCGGCCGCGGTGGCGGTGGCGAGGGCGAGTCGCAGAGGTCTGTGCATGCGGGTTTTCTCCTGCTGCATGCGGGGGACGCCTGGCGGGCGTCCACAGTCGATGGGGTGCGCGACGAATGGTGTTGGCCGGAAGTTGACTTGGCGTTAACCGTTCGGTCGGCGATCAGGAGACCCACGACGGTGGTGAAGGGTTGTACGTGAGTTCGGTTATTTTTTGAGGCTGCTGTGAAGCCTCTCCGCACCCGCCTCCGCATGCGTCTCCGCACGCGTCCGTCAGTCCGCGAGGAACTCCGAGCTGGAGAAGGTGACCGACGGCTCGGCCGCCAGCAGCCCCTTCTTCACCCCCGGGTAGACCGCGACGGTGTCCTTCGTCTCGCCGCGGTACGTGCGCACCGCCAGGTCCGCCCGGCCGTCGCCGTCGAAGTCGCCCACGGCGAGCACCCTGGTGGTACCCCGGGCCGGGGGTGCGACGGTGACCGTGCCGGTCGTGGTCAGGCCCGTCGTACGGCCGCGGAAGACCCGCAGCCGCGTGCCGCTGGAGACCAGGTCGGTGAGGCCGTCGCCGTCGAAGTCGGCGGCGTCGAGCATGGAGCCGGGGGAGGCGAGGGTGGCGCGGGCCGGGGCCGGGAGGTCGTAGCGCAGGGACGTTTTTCCCATCGCGCCGACCGCCGCGTCCAGGGCCGCCCCCTTGCCGAAGCGGCCGAGGGCGACGTCGATGCCCTCGGGCAGGGTGGTGCCGGTGCGGGTCGGTCCGTCGGGTCCGCCGAGGACGACGTACGCCTTGCCCGGTCCGTCCGTCGTACGGACCACCAGGTCGTCGTATCCGTCGCGGTTCACGTCGGCCGCCGGGCCGGTCGGGACCTCGCCGGGCGAGGGAACGGGGGCGCCGGCCGCGCGAGGAGCGCCCTTGCGGGTGAACGGGCCGCGCAGGAAGCTGAGGCGCTGCCCCGACGCGTGCAGGACGAGGTCCTCGGCGCCGTCGCCGTCGAAGTCGCCGCACACCGGCTGGTCGGGCCAGTCGTTGCCGAAGCGGGCGGCGGCGGGGACGGTGAGGGTGACCGCGCGGGTCAGGCCGCCGGGGGAGCCGAAGAGGACCTGGAGCGGGACCGGGGGCATGCCCTGGCCGTCGTAGGGCGGGTCGGTCGAGACGATGAGGTCGGTGAAGCCGTCCTTGTCCAGGTCGCAGCTCGCCTCCGCGTCGAAGACGGCGGGCAGTTGGCCCTTGGTGCGGGCGGCGTACTTCGCGGGGGCGATCAACTGCCGTGCGCCCGGGGCGAGTCCGTGCGTTCCGCCGTAGACGACGCCGATGCCCGCGTCGTCGGCGTGGCTCTGCGCCTTGACGAGGGCGTCCAGGACGAGGTCGCGGTGTCCGTCGCCGTTGAAGTCGTCGGGGGTCCTGCTGCCCTTGCCGTGCGGGACGGGCAGCTTGGCGGGGGCGTCGGCGATGCGTACGGGGGTGGGGCGGGCGGCCTTGGTGTCACCACCCGGACCGCAGGCGGCGAGCAGAAGCGCGGTGCAGACGACCGCCGTACACATCCCACCTCTTCGCACGCGCACCGCTCACCTCGTCAGCCCCGTCGACAACGCCTGGGCAATGATGCACGCGTTCGAGCCGGGAGGACAGTCCGGGTTCGGCCGCACGGCGTTCCGGCTGCGGCGACACCTGCACCGTCCCGGACTATGGCGTGCCTGGAGTGACGAGGCCGGACTCGTAGGCGATGACGACGAGTTGTGCGCGGTCCCGGGCGTCCAGTTTCGTGAGGAGTCGGCTGACGTGCGTCTTCGCCGTGGCGGCGCTGATGTGCAGGCGGACGGCGATCTCGGCGTTGGACAGGCCGCGGGCGACTTCCCTGAGGACTTCGCGTTCGCGGTCGGTGACGGTGCTCAGGGCGGCGGGGGTGGTCTCGAGGGCCCGGGCGGACTGGGGCCGTCGGGCGAACTCCGCGATCAGGCGCCGGGTGATGCGCGGTGCCAGCAGGCCGTCGCCGGCGGCGACGACACGGACGGCGGCCAGGAGGTCCTCGGGGGTGGTGTCCTTGAGGACGAAGCCGCTGGCGCCGGCGCGCAGGGCCGTATAGACGTACTCGTCGAGGTCGAAGGTGGTCAGGATGAGGACGCGGGAGCCCTCCAGGCCGGGGTCGGTGCAGATGCGGCGGGTGGCCACGAGGCCGTCGGTGTGCGGCATCCGGATGTCCATGAGGACGACGTCCGGGCGGTGTTCACGGGTCAGGGCCAGGGCCTGCGCGCCGTCGTCGGCCTCCGCGACGACCCGCATGTCGGGCGCGGAGTCGATCAGGAGCCTGAACCCACCGCGGAGCAGGGGCTGGTCGTCGGCGACCACCACGCGGATCGTCATGCCGTGTCCTCGTCGGTGGGGATACGGGCGAGGACGCGGAACCCGCCCTCGGGCAGCGGCCCGGCGCTGAACTCGCCGCCGAACAGGTGGACGCGTTCGCGCATGCCGACCAGACCGTGGGCCGCGGTGCCGGGCGGGGCGACGGCGTCGGCGGGGCGGGTGCCGCCGGTGCCGTGGTCGACTATCTCGATCGCCAGGTCCTCGGGGTGGTAACTGACGCGCAGCCGGGCGCTCGTGGCTCCCGCGTGCCGGACGACGTTCGTCAGCGCCTCCTGGATGATGCGGTAGGCGGAGCGGCCGATGCTGTCGGGCAGCGCCCGCGGAGCGCCCTCCGCTCGGAGGTCCACCCGGACACCGGCCTGCTGGACCCGGGCGAGCAGCTCGTCGAGGTGGTCGAGGCCGGGTGCCGGGCGACAGGGGCTACGGGGGCGTCGGCCTCGGGGGCGTCGGCCTCGGCGTGCGGAGTGCGCAGGACGCCCAGCAGCAGTCTCATCTCCTGCATGATGCCGCGGCTGGTGCTCTCGATGATGCCCAGCGCGTTGCGGGCCTCGTCGGGGCGGCTCTCGATGAGCATGCGCGCGATGCCGGAGCGCACGGTGATCACGCTCATCGCGTGGGCGAGTGAGTCGTGCAGCTCACGGGCGATGTGGATGCGCTCCTCCACGGCCGCCTGCCGGATCCGCTGCTCGCGTTGGGCCTCGCGCTCCATGGCGCGTTCGGCCAGCGTCTTCTCGTACGCGCGTCGGCGGCGGGTGTTCTCCCCGACCAGCCAGCCGCCGGCCAGCAGGAGCACCCCCGAGCCCAGCGCGCCGGACAGGCTGCCGGACGCGCCGGCGAGGGCGCCGCCGAACACCACGAGCACACCGGCGGCGAGCGCGGTGAGGGAGCGGCGGCGCGGGGTGACCGCCGCCATGGAGTACATGGCGAGCGTCGCGAGCTGTACCAGCCAGGCGTTGGAATGCAGCGCCATCGAGACGCCGACCGCCCCGCTGATCACGGTCAGTACGGCGAGCGGGCGGCGTCGCCGCCACGGCAGCGGCAGGCAGACTGCGGCGATGGCCGCGTAGCGGACGAGGTCCCAGGTCAGGCCCCTCGGCTCCGGGTGGCGGGTGGCCGCGAGGGCTGCCGCGTTCGCGGCGGCCGCGGTGGCGATCGCCCCGTCGAGGAGCGTCCAGTGCCGTGCGGTGAGGCGGCGGCTCAGCGGACGCGCCGGCCGCTCCGGGAGGTCGTCGGGCATATCGCCCAAGGCTAGCCAGGGCGGGGTCGCCCGGCGTCGGCCCGGCGGCCGACCGGATCCGTACGCCTGCGGATGTACATCCGCCGCGGACACCGGCCCCGTACATCTGCCGGACGGCCTGCAGAACCGGCGTGCGGGCCGACGCCCCGGCGCCTCATGGCCGCGGATTCTGGTGCGCATGATGATTGCTGCCGAGGGGCTGACCAAGAAGTACGGCTCGGTCACCGCCGTGGACGACCTGTCGTTCGACGTGCTCCCGGGCCGGGTGACCGGCTTCCTGGGGCCGAACGGGGCGGGCAAGACCACCACCCTGCGGATGGTGCTGGGCCTGGACGCACCGACCGCGGGACGGGTGACCATCGGCGGCCGTCCGTACGGCGCGCACCGGCGCCCGCTGTTCGAGGTCGGGGCGCTGATCGACGCCCAGGCGTTCCACGGCGGACGCTCCGCCGCGCAGCACCTGCTCGCGCTGGCGCACAGCAACGGCATCCCCCGGCGCCGCGTGCACGAGGTACTGGAGCAGGTCGGACTGGGTGACGTCGCCGGGCGGCGCGCGGGCGGGTTCTCGCTCGGCATGCGCCAGCGGCTCGGGATCGCCGCCGCGCTGCTCGGCGACCCACCGGTGCTGATCCTCGACGAACCGGTCAACGGGCTCGATCCCGAGGGCATCGTCTGGATCCGTACGCTGCTGAAGTCCCTCGCCGCCGAGGGCCGCACGGTGTTCGTCTCCAGCCATCTGATGAGCGAGATGGCGCAGACGGCGGACCATCTCGTCGTCATCGGCCGCGGCCGGCTGCTCGCCGACACGAGCGTCGAGGACTTCGTCGGCCGCACCTCCCGCGACGAGGTACGCGTCGTCACCCCGCAGGCCACCGAACTGGCCGGGTTGCTCACCGGCCAGGGCGCGCATGTCCAGGCGGTGGACGGTCAGCGGCTCGTCGTCACCGGTACGGACGTCTCCACGGTGGGACGCCTGGCGGCGGCCCACCGGATCGTGCTGCTGGAACTGGCAGCGCAGTCCGCCTCGTTGGAGGAGTCGTTCATGGAACTGACCCGCGACAGCGCGGACCACACGGCCGACTCCGGGAACGTGGACGGAGCTGCCCGATGACCACGACCGAACACCTTCAGCGCATGGCCGCCCCCACCGGCGCGATCACGCCCGGAGTCCTGCGCGCGGAGTGGACCAAGCTGACCTCGCTCCGTTCCACCCGGTGGCTCCTGCTGCTCACCGTGCTGCTCGCCCTCGTGGTCAGCGCCGTCGTCACCAGCGTCTACGCCTCCCAGTACGACCAGGACTTCGCGGCCCGGCACACCATCGACCCGGCCTACTGGAGCCTGACCGGGCTGATCTTCGCCCAGCTCGCCGTCGCCGTCCTCGGCGTGCTCACCATGAGCGGTGAGTACGGCACCGGCCTGATCAGCACGACCTTCACCGCGGTCCCCCAACGGCGCACCGTCCTCGTCGCCAAGGCGGTCGTCGTATCCGCAGTCACCCTGGTCGTCGGGACGGTGAGCAGCCTCGGCGCGTTCCTCCTCGGGCAGTCTGTGCTCTCCGGCAAGCACATCAAGGCCGACCTCGATGACCCGGGCGTCCTGCGCGCCGTCACCGGCGGTGGGCTCTACCTCGCCGTGCTGGCCGTCCTCGCGCTCAGCCTCGGGGCCCTCGTCCGCCACAGCGCGGGCGCCATCGCCACCGTCCTCGGACTGCTCTACGTACTCCCCGCGATCGGCGCCATCCTCCCGCCCTCCTGGCAGGACACCGCCGTGCCGTACTTCCCGGGCAACGCCGGGCTCGCCATCCTGCACGCGGTGCCGATGGCGAACGCTGCCGCTCCCTGGACCGGTTTCGCGGCCTTCTGCGCCTACGCCGCCCTAGCCTTCACGGCCGCCCTGTACGTCCTCCCCCGACGCGACGCGCTCCCGAAATAACCGTGCGCGAGGATGGGGGCATGAGCGTAGTCAAGATCAACGTACTGACCGTCCCGGCCGAGCAGCGCGAGGTCCTGGAGAAGCGGTTCGCGGCGCGGGCCTCCGCCGGGGAGGGCTCCGACGGCTTCGAATGGTTCGAACTCCTCCGCCCCGTCGAGGGGACCGACCAGTACCTGGTGTACACGCGCTGGCGCGACGAGGAATCCTTCCAGGCCTGGATGGAGGGCACGATGAAGACCGCCCACGGAGGCGCCGGCGAGGGCGGCGAGCGCCCGAAGCCTGCGGCCACGGGGTCGACGCTGTGGTCGTTCGAGGTGGCACAGTCGGCGGGGCCGAAGAGCGAGTAGCCCCCGACCTCGTGAGCGCCCCGCCGGGCGGACGGTCCTACTCGGACGCGTCGCCGTCCTCGGCGGGGCGCTTCGCCACGAAGGAGCCGAGGCCGGGCTCGGTGTAGGTCAGCCCTTCTTCGCGCAGGGCGCGCAGGACCTTGTGGGCCGTGGCGTTGGCGATCCCGAATTCCGACGTCAGTTGGACGACGGACGGCACTCTGGAGCGCGGGGCGTACGTACCGTCCGCGATTCGGCGTCGGATGATCTCGGCGACCTGGCGCCAGCGGGGGATGTCAGGAGCGAATTCCATCACCCCTCTATCTTTCGCATACCTGGACACCCGTGCGATTCACGCAATACCTGTGATACCTAGCATGCCTGGACTCCCTCCGTTACGGTAGGACCACGAACAGACCCCCGCGACGGTTGGCGCCGTCCGGGGGCGTGGCCGCCAGCTACAACGGAGCTGATGACGTGACCGACCTTATCCACCGACTCGCCGCCTGGACGCGACTCCTGCTCATCCCGCGCCCAACCCAACCCGCACCGCAGTCCCCTGCCCAACACCGGGAGCCGCTGCTTCACCCTCTCCCGGCCCACCGCAGCCCGTACGGCCTCCACCTCCCGCTCGACGGCACCGCAACCATCGCCGTACGCCCCTACCTCATCGCCCACGAGCAGCGGCTACGGCGGCGTGAACTCGCCCTCGCCGCACTGGGGTTGGACATGCCGGGGCCGTACTGGATTCACGGAACGGAGGTCGCCTGATGGAGCCGACTGCGCCCCGCCTCCTTCCCTGGGCCGGTGAAGAGGGCAAGCCCTGTTATCTGATCAGTGACGACGTCGGCGGGCCCCTCTCCCGGCTCGCCGACGCCACCGAGTCCATTCAGCTCGGGATGGGTGCAGAACTGCTCGCTCACGCCGGGGACCTGCTCCCCTGCGCGCCCCCTGGTGAACTCCGGTTCCTTGCCGAGCGGCTGGCGGAGGCGCTCCGGGACGCCCTGCGCGTCGCCGAGAGCCGTGGCCTGCGGCTGGGGCGCTTGAACTGAGCCCCCCCGGGAGCGGCAAAACGCCGACGCCCCCACGTCCGCGTAGGACATGGGGGCGTCAATAGCGCCGTAGAGATAGCGCCGTAGAGCCGACTACTTCACCGGCTCCGGCTCCGGTTCGTTCTCCGACTCCGGTTCGCCCGCCGGGTCCACCGGGGTCTTGACCGAGTCGAGGAGCAGCTGGGCCACGTCCACCACCTGGATGGACTCCTTGGCCTTGCCGTCGTTCTTCTTGCCGTTCATCGAGTCCGTGAGCATGACCAGGCAGAACGGGCAGGCCGTGGAGACGATGTCGGGGTTCAGCGACAGGGCCTCGTCGACGCGCTCGTTGTTGATGCGCTTGCCGATCCGCTCCTCCATCCACATGCGCGCACCGCCCGCGCCGCAGCAGAAGCCGCGCTCCTTGTGGCGGTGCATCTCCTCGTTCCGGAGGCCCGGGACGTTCGCGATGATCTCGCGCGGGGGCGTGTAGATCTTGTTGTGGCGGCCCAGGTAGCAGGGGTCGTGGTAGGTGATGATGCCCTCGACCGGGGTGACGGGGATCAGCTTGCCCTCGTCGACCAGGTGCTGCAGCAGCTGGGTGTGGTGGATGACCTCGTAGTCGCCGCCGAGCTGCGGGTACTCGTTGCCGATCGTGTTCAGGCAGTGCGGGCAGGTCGCGACGATCTTCTTCGCGGACTTCGGCTTCGCGGACTCCGCGACGACCTTGCCGTCGTCGTCCAGCTCCTCGCCGAACGCCATGTTCAGCGCCATGACGTTCTCCATGCCGAGCTCCTGGAAGAGGGGCTCGTTGCCGAGGCGGCGGGCGGAGTCGCCGGTGCACTTCTCGTCGCCGCCCATGATCGCGAACTTGACGCCCGCGATGTGGAGGAGCTCGGCGAAGGCCTTCGTCGTCTTCTTGGCGCGGTCCTCCAGGGAGCCGGCGCAGCCGACCCAGTAGAGGTACTCGACCTCGGTGAGGTCCTCGATGTCCTGGCCGACGACCGGGACCTCGAAGTCGACCTCCTTGAGCCACTCCAGGCGCTGCTTCTTCGCCAGCCCCCAGGGGTTGCCCTTCTTCTCCAGGTTCTTGAGCATCGTGCCCGCCTCGGACGGGAACGCGGACTCGATCATCACCTGGTAGCGGCGCATGTCGACGATGTGGTCGACGTGCTCGATGTCCACCGGGCACTGCTCGACACAGGCGCCGCAGGTGGTGCAGGACCACAGGACGTCCGGGTCGATGACGCCGTTCTCCTCCGCCGTGCCGATCAGCGGGCGCTCGGCCTCCGCGAGCGCGGCGGCGGGAACGCCCGCCAGCTGCTCCTCGGACGCCTTCTCCTCGCCCTCCATGGACTTGCCGCCACCCGCGAGCAGGTACGGCGCCTTGGCGTGCGCGTGGTCGCGCAGCGACATGATCAGCAGCTTCGGGGAGAGCGGCTTGCCGGTGTTCCAGGCCGGGCACTGCGACTGGCAGCGGCCGCACTCGGTGCAGGTGGAGAAGTCCAGCAGGCCCTTCCAGGAGAACTGCTCGACCTGCGAGACGCCGAAGACGTCGTCCTCGCCGGGGTCGGTGAAGTCGATCGGCTCGCCGCCCGAGGTCATCGGCAGCAGCGGGCCGAGGGCCGTGCCGCCCGCGGCGTCCCGCTTGAACCAGATGTTGGGGAAGGCGAGGAAGCGGTGCCAGGCCACACCCATGTCGGTCTTCAGGCCGACCACGATCATCCAGATGAACGAGGTCGCGATCTTCAGGCCCGCGAAGAAGTACGTGAGGTTCTGCAGCGTGGAGACGTCCATGCCCCGCAGCCACGACACCACCGGGTACGAGACGAAGAACGAGGCCTCGTAGCCCTCCACGTGGTGCTGGGCGCCCTCCAGCGCGTGCAGCATGAAGATGCACACGCCGACGATGAGGATGACCGCCTCGACGAAGTACGCCTGGCCGAAGTTGGAGCCGGCGAACCGGGACTTGCGGCCCGGCCTGCGCGGGTGGCTGAGCTGACGGATGCCGATCAGGACCAGGATGCCGAGCACGGTCATCGTGCCGATGAACTCGACGAAGACGTTGTACGGCGCCCAGTCACCGATCACCGGCAGGATCCAGTCGGCCTGGAAGAGCTGGCCGATGGCGTTGACGATCGTCAGCAGCAGGGTGAAGAAGCCCACCGCCACGAACCAGTGCGCGGCGCCGACGATCCCCCAGCGGTTCATCCGGGTGTGGCCGAGGAACTCCTTGACCACCGTGACGGTGCGCTGCACGGGCTCGTCGGTACGGGTACCGGCGGGCACGCTCTGGCCGAGCCGCATGAAGTTGTAGATCTGCAGGATGGCGCGGGCGAACAGGGCCACACCAACCACGATCAGGACCATCGACACGATGATCGCGGCGAGTTGCATTTCGGGGCTCCTCGGGCCTGCGAGGGGTTCTTCGAGGTGATCCTCGACATTACTAAGCGGTAACTTATGCAGTCCGTCTGAGACTACCCCCATCTTCCGTCGCACTGTAGCCAGCGGCTCGGTGATCTGTGTCGCTGAGGGTTGCCTTAAAGGTTGGTGACGATGCGATCGTGTTATTCATGCCAAATTGGTACATTCGCCCCTAACTTAGATCCGTGCTATACGGGATCGCCGCTGCCACCACCGCCCTGCTGCTCGCCGCAGTGCTCACCGCGCTGCTGCGGGTGCCCGCGCTGCGCCTGGGGATCCTCGACCGCAGACGACGGCAGCGGCCCGTGCCGCTGATCGGCGGAGTCGCCGTGGTCCTCGCCACCGGCGTGGTGGTGATCGCCGGGGAGCGCACGGGCGTGGCCCCCGTCGGGGAGGGCGTCGGACGGCTCCTGGTGGCCGCGGGCGCCGTCGCCCTGCTGGGGCTCGTCGCGGACCTGCGGCGGGTCAAGGCCCGGGTCATCGTCGGCGGTACGACGGTGGCGGCGGCCAGTGTGGTGCCGTACGAGGAGACCGGGGTGCCCGCGGGGCTGCTCGCCATCGGCTGGATCGTCTTCGTCGCCGTCGCCTTCAAGACGCTCGACCACGCCGACTCGCTCGCCGGGACCATCGGCGTGGTCACCGCCTTCGGGGTCGGCGCATGTGCAGCCGCCGAGGTGATGGACGGGCACGCGGTGCTGCTGAGCGTGCTGGCCGCCGCGCTGACCGGGTTCCTCATGCACAACTGGCCTCCCGCGCGCGTGGGCCTCGGTGCCTGCGGATCGCTGTTCACCGGGTTCGTGCTCGCAGCGTCAGCCGTGACCACCCGGGCCGGCTACGGGCTCGGGGACAGCGCGGGCGTGCTGTTCCCGCTGACCGCGGTGGCGAGCGCCGACGTGCTCCTGGTGGTCCTGTCGCGGCGGCTGGCCGGGCGGCCGCTGCTGCGGGGCGGACCCGACCATCTCGCCCACCGGCTGCGGCGGTTGGGGCTCACCCCGCAGGGCGCGATCGTCCTGCCCGCCATCGGCGCCTTCGCCGGGGTGCTCGTCGCGGTGCTCATGCACATCGGCTGGACAGCACAGTCCGGGGTGTTCTGGGTCGCCGCGGGAACACTCGTCGTCGTACTCCTGCTGTTGCGGGTGCCGGTGTACGGAGCCCGCCGGCCCGTGCCCACCCAGGCGGGTCGGCCGTTGTCCACACAGGCGGGCGGACCGCCCACGCAAGCCGGGAAGCCGGTGTCCACTCAGGTCGGCAGATCGGTGTCGTCGCAGGTCAGCGGCCACTTGCGTGTAAGGAACGGATAAGAGTTGAGTGCCCCAGACTCAGGTCTGTTGACCCATCGCCGGGTGTCGTGCACACTTGAGTCCGTTCCACTCAAGTCAGCTGGAGGAAATCACCATGGCACGTGCGGTCGGCATCGACCTGGGCACGACTAACTCCGTCGTCAGCGTTCTGGAGGGCGGCGAGCCCACCGTCATCACCAACGCCGAGGGTGCCAGGACCACGCCGTCCGTCGTCGCCTTCGCGAAGAACGGCGAAGTGCTCGTCGGCGAGGTGGCCAAGCGCCAGGCGGTCACCAACGTGGACCGGACCATCCGGTCCGTGAAGCGTCACATGGGCACCGACTGGAAGATGGAGCTGGACGGGAAGCCCTTCAACCCGCAGCAGATCTCCGCGTTCATCCTCCAGAAGCTGAAGCGGGACGCCGAGGCCTACCTGGGCGAGAAGGTGACCGACGCGGTCATCACCGTCCCGGCGTACTTCAACGACTCCGAGCGCCAGGCGACGAAGGAGGCCGGCGAGATCGCCGGTCTGAACGTCCTGCGCATCGTCAACGAGCCCACCGCGGCCGCGCTCGCGTACGGCCTCGACAAGGACGACCAGACGATCCTCGTCTTCGACCTCGGTGGCGGCACCTTCGACGTGTCCCTCCTGGAGATCGGCGACGGCGTCGTCGAGGTGAAGGCCACCAACGGCGACAACCACCTCGGTGGTGACGACTGGGACCAGCGCGTCGTCGACTACCTGGTGCAGCAGTTCAAGTCGGGCCACGGCGTGGACCTCGCCAAGGACAAGATGGCGCTGCAGCGTCTGCGCGAGGCCGCCGAGAAGGCGAAGATCGAGCTGTCCTCGTCCACCGAGACCTCGATCAACCTGCCCTACATCACCGCCTCCGCCGAGGGCCCGCTGCACCTGGACGAGAAGCTCACCCGGGCCCAGTTCCAGCAGCTGACCGCGGACCTGCTGGAGCGCTGCAAGACGCCGTTCCACAACGTCATCAAGGACGCGGGCATCCAGCTCTCCGAGATCGACCACGTCGTCCTCGTCGGCGGCTCCACCCGCATGCCGGCCGTCGCCGAGCTCGTCAAGGAGCTGACCGGCGGCAAGGACGCCAACAAGGGCGTCAACCCGGACGAGGTCGTCGCCATCGGCGCCGCCCTGCAGGCCGGTGTGCTCAAGGGTGAGGTCAAGGACGTCCTGCTCCTCGACGTGACCCCGCTGTCCCTCGGCATCGAGACCAAGGGCGGCATCATGACCAAGCTCATCGAGCGGAACACGACGATCCCGACCAAGCGGTCCGAGATCTTCACCACCGCCGAGGACAACCAGCCCTCCGTGCAGATCCAGGTCTACCAGGGCGAGCGCGAGATTGCGGCGTACAACAAGAAGCTCGGGATGTTCGAGCTGACCGGTCTGCCGCCGGCCCCGCGCGGCGTCCCGCAGATCGAGGTCGCCTTCGACATCGACGCCAACGGCATCATGCACGTGACCGCGAAGGACCTGGGCACGGGCAAGGAGCAGAAGATGACCGTCACCGGCGGCTCCTCGCTGCCGAAGGACGAGGTCGACCGGATGCGCCAGGAGGCCGAGAAGTACGCGGAGGAGGACCATGCCCGCCGCGAGGCCGCCGAGTCCCGCAACCAGGGCGAGCAGCTGGTCTACCAGACGGAGAAGTTCCTCAAGGACAACGAGGACAAGGTCCCCGGCGACATCAAGACCGAGGTCGAGGCGTCCGTCGAGGAGCTGAAGTCCGCGCTCAAGGGCGAGGACACCGCCGAGATCCGCACCGCCACCGAGAAGGTCGCGGCCGTCTCGCAGAAGCTCGGCCAGGCCATGTACGCCGACGCCCAGGCCCAGCAGGCCGCCGCGGGCGGCGAGTCCGCCGGCGCCGAGGCCCCGAAGGCCGACGACGACGTCGTGGACGCCGAGATCGTGGACGACGAGCGCAAGGACGGTGCCGCGTGACGGAGGAGACCCCGGGCTTCGAAGAGAAGCCCGACGTCCCCTCCGGCGCCACACCTGACGACGCCGAACCGAAGGCCGCCTCCCCCGAGGGGGCGGTCCCGGGCGGGGACGCAGCACAGATCGCAGGCCTGACGGCCCAGCTGGACCAGACCCGCAAGGCGCTCGAGGAGCGCACCGGGGACCTCCAGCGGCTGCAGGCCGAGTTCCAGAACTACCGCCGCCGTGTGGAGCGGGACCGGATCACGGTCAAGGAGATCGCCATCGCGAACCTTCTGACCGAGCTCCTGCCCGTGCTCGACGACATCGGCCGCGCGCGGGATCACGGCGAACTCGTCGGCGGATTCAAGTCCGTCGCGGAGTCGCTGGAGACGGTCGCGGCGAAGATGGGTCTGCAGCAGTTCGGCAAGGAGGGCGAGCCCTTCGACCCGACGATCCACGAGGCCCTGATGCACAGCTACGCACCGGACGTCACCGAGACGACCTGCGTGGCGATTCTGCAGCCCGGGTATCGCTTCGGCGAGCGCACCATCCGCCCCGCGCGGGTGGCCGTCGCCGAACCGCAGCCCGGTGCGCAGACCGTCAAGGCCGAAGAGGCGACGGAGGCGGCCGACGACAAGGAGAGCGGTGGCCCGGACGAGGGCTGAGCTTGAACCGATGAGAAAGGAGGGGCGTCGAGGATGAGCACCAAGGACTTCATCGAGAAGGACTACTACAAGGTCCTCGGCGTCCCCAAGGACGCCACCGAGGCCGAGATCAAGAAGGCGTACCGCAAGCTCGCCCGCGAGAACCACCCGGACGCCAACAAGGGCAACGCCAAGGCCGAGGAGCGCTTCAAGGAGATCTCCGAGGCGAACGACGTCCTCGGTGACCCCAAGAAGCGCAAGGAGTACGACGAGGCCCGCGCGCTGTTCGGCAACGGCGGCTTCCGCCCGGGGCCGGGCGCGGGCGGCGGTTCGTTCAACTTCGACCTGAGCGACCTCTTCGGAGGCGGCGCCCAGGGCTCGGGCGGGGGTTCCGGCGGCTTCGGCGGCGGGATCGGTGACGTCTTCGGGGGCCTGTTCAACCGCGGCAGCTCCGGCACCACCCGGGTGCAGCCCAGACGCGGTCAGGACATCGACACCGAGGTCAGCCTCAGCTTCACCGAGGCGATCGAGGGGGCGACGGTCCCGCTGCGCATGTCCTCGCAGGCGCCCTGCAAGGCCTGCTCCGGCACCGGCGACGCGAACGGCAACCCGCGGGTGTGCCCGACGTGCGTCGGCACCGGACAGGTGGCGCGGGGCTCCGGCGGGGGCTTCTCCCTCACCGACCCCTGCCCGGACTGCAAGGGCCGCGGCCTGATCGCGGAGAACCCCTGCGAGGTCTGCAAGGGCTCGGGCCGCGCCAAGTCGTCCCGGACCATGCAGGTCCGTATCCCGGCCGGGGTCTCGGACGGCCAGCGCATCCGGCTGCGCGGCAAGGGCGCACCGGGCGAGCGGGGCGGCCCCGCGGGCGACCTGTACGTCACGGTGCATGTCTCCGCGCACCCGGTCTTCGGCCGCAAGGGCGACAACCTCACCGTCACCGTCCCGGTGACGTTCGCGGAGGCGGCGCTCGGCGGCGAGGTCAGGGTGCCCACCCTGGGTGGCCCGTCCGTCACCCTGAAGCTGCCGCCGGGCACGCCCAACGGCCGCACCATGCGCGCCCGTGGCAAGGGCGCGGTCCGCAAGGACGGCACCCGCGGCGACCTCCTGGTCACCGTCGAGGTGAGTGTCCCCGCGGACGTGACGGGGAAGGCTCGTGACGCGCTCGAGGCGTATCGCGAGGCAACCGCGGGTGAGGATCCGCGGGCGGAGCTGTTCAAGGCCGCGAAGGGAGCTTGAGAGAGATGGACGGCCGTCGACGCAATCCGTACGAACTGACCGAGGAGACCCCGGTCTACGTCATCTCGGTGGCGGCCCAGCTCTCCGGCCTGCACCCGCAGACCCTGCGCCAGTACGACCGGCTCGGCCTGGTCTCTCCCGACCGCACCGCGGGCCGCGGCCGCCGTTACTCGGCTCGCGACATCGAACTGCTGCGCACGGTGCAGCAGTTGTCGCAGGACGAGGGCATCAACCTGGCCGGCATCAAGCGGATCATCGAGCTGGAGAACCAGGTCGCCGCGCTCCAGCAGCGCGTCGCCGAGCTCCAGTCGGCGGTCGAGGGCGCGGCCGCGGCGATGCAGCAGCGCGAGGCGGCGGTGCACGCGTCGTACCGCCGTGACCTGGTGCCGTACCAGGAGGTGCAGCAGACCAGCGCGCTGGTGGTGTGGCGGCCCAAGCGGCAGCAGTCGGACTGACACATTCCGGCACATAGGGGCAGGGGTCCGGAGACATTCCGGGCCCCTGTGTCATGTGCCGGGGGCCGTCCGTCTCGGGTCAAGAACCTGGCCGGACTCTAACGTTGACATCTCATTACCTGGTTATTCCTTGACGATCGTGTGAAGAAAGCGTTGGCTTCGTTCACCTGGGCCGCCCCAAGCACCCTTGTCCGGAAGGTCAACGCAGTGAACACCCGCACCCGTCGTATCGCCCTGTGCACAGCAGTAGCCGCGACCAGCCTGTCTCTCGCCTCCTGCGGCGTGCTGAACGTGTCGGGGGACAGCAGTTCGGCCAGCCCGACCAAGGGCAACGACGTCACCATCGGCCTGCTGCTGCCGGAGACCGCCAACACACGGTACGAGGACTTCGACTACCCCATCATCAAGAAGCAGGTCGCCTCGCTGACCAAGCAGCAGGGCAAGGTCGACTACAAGAACGCGGACCAGGACGCGGACAAGCAGGCGAGCCAGATGCAGGAGATGATCGACAACAAGGTCGACATCATCGTGCTGGACGCCGTGGACGCGCACGCCATCGCGGGCGAGGTGCAGAAGGCCAAGGACGCCGGCATCCCGGTCATCGCCTACGACCGCCTGGCCGAGGGCCCCATCGACGCCTACGTCTCCTTCGACAACGAGCTCGTCGGCGAGGTCCAGGGCCGCTCGCTGCTCGACGCGCTGGGCAGCGACGTCAGCACCTCCGACAAGATCGTGATGATGAACGGCTCGCCCACCGACCCGAACGCCAAGCAGTTCAAGGCGGGCGCGCTCTCCGAGCTCAAGGGCAAGGTGACGATCGCCGAGTCCTACGACACCAAGGACTGGGACCCGAAGAACGCCCAGGCCAACATGTCCGAGGCGATCAAGGCGGTCGGCAAGGACGACATCGCGGGCGTCCTGTCCGCCAACGACGGCATGGCGGGCGGCATCGTCGCGGCCCTGCAGAACGCGGGCGTCAGCAAGATGCCGCCGCTGACCGGACAGGACGCGGAGCTGACGGCCGTGCAGCGGATCGTCGCCGGCGAGCAGTACATGAGCGTCTACAAGTCGTACCCGCAGGAGGCGCAGGCGGCCGCTCAGATGGCCATCGCCAAGGTGCAGGGCAAGGACATCGAGTTCGACGCGCTGACCCAGGACACGGTCGACAGCCCCACGAACAAGGACATCCGGGCGCAGCTGGTCACCGTGACCGCGCTGACGCGCAAGAACATCAAGTCGACGGTGGTCGCGGACGGCATCTACAAGGTCTCGCAGATCTGCACCTCGAAGTACGCCTCGGAGTGTGCGGCGATCGGCTTGAAGTGATCGCTCCCGCCTCCCGGTGACCCCTGCACGACGTTGCCGCCGACGGCCCTCGCGGTACTGCCGCACGCCGTTCGGCGGCCCTGTCGTGTTTGCGGACGCGACGTTGCGCGACCGCCTCTGACGTCCGGCCGAAGGCCCTGACTTCACCCCCGGCCCGGACCGTATCGCGCCATCGCCGGCCCGTGCGCCGGCTCCCGCGCCCCACCTTGCCCCCAGGCACCGTCAGCTTGTTGCAAGGTGACGGGATGAGGACCGTATAAAACGGGAGTTACGGGTCTTTAACGCCCCCGACTCGGTGTCGAGCCGTGTTGCGGAGCCGGTCCCGTCCGCGCATAGTTGCGCTGCGAAGGGCGGCGATATCGGGGGTGGGATGGGCGATGGCCGGGCACGGGACGGACGGGCATCCACACGGTGCTGACCGACTGTGCGAGGCCGGGGAGCGCGTGTACTCCCGGGCCGTACGGCGGGGCCGTGTGCCCCGCCCGGACGCCGGACCGGTGCCGTGTCTGCTGGAGCTCGCCCTGCTGCATCCGGACCCCGACGACATGGACTGGCTGGTCCCGACGTCCCCGCAGGAGGTCATGACCCGGCTCCTGCGCGGGGTCTACGACGAGGTCAGCGCGAGCCAGCGCAAAGTGGGCGCCGCGGTCGCCGCCGTGGAGCGCTACGCGGGCCTGGGCCCCGAGACACAGACCGGACCCGGCGTCGCGGAGGGCACCGCGATCCGTGTCCTGGACGGGCTCTCGCGCATCCAGGCCGCGATGGACGAGGCGACCGAGGCGTGCACGACCGAGGTCCTCACCGTCCAGCCCGGCGGCATCCGCCCCGAGGACGAGCTGACCGAGGGGCTGCACCGGGCGCTCGCCCTGCGCGGGCGGGGCGTACGGATGCGCGACCTGTACACCCATGTGGCCCGGCACGGCCAGGGGCTGCTCAACTACCTCGAGCTGATGGGTGGTTCGGTCGAGGCGCGCACCCTGGACGAGGTCATCGACCGGCTGATCCTGTTCGACCGCAGGGTCGCCTTCATCCCCGCCAACGCCGACCGCACGCTCGCCCTGGAACTGCGCCACCCGGCCCTGGTCGAGTACCTGGTCACGGTCTTCGAGCGGCTCTGGCGCCTGGCGATCCCGCTGACCGCCCCGCTGCCCGACACCGGCATCGAGGGCATCTCGCACCGCGAGCAGTCCATCGCGGCGCTGCTGGCGGAGGGCCACCAGGACGCGGTGATCGCGGAGCGGCTCGGCATAAGCGTCCGCACCTGCCGCGCCCACATCGCCCGCCTCTCGGAGACCCTCGGCGCGGCCAGCCGCACCCAACTCGGCGTCCGCATCGCCCAGGTGGGCCTGGACGCCCCGCGCCGGCACGCCGACGCCGGCCCTCTCACCCTTCCCGGTCAAGAATCCCGGACCGTCCGATGAGATAGCCGAGCTGGGCCCGGCTCTCACTGCCCAGCGTGGCCGCCAGCTTGGCGATGTGCACGCGCGCGGTCCGCACGTTCATGCCGAGCCGCTCCGCGATGTCGGTGTCGGTGTGGCCCTCGACGAGGAGGGCGGCTATGGCGCGTTGGCGGGGTGTGAAGCCGCCCTGTGCGGCCGGTCGGGCGGCCAGCGGGTACAGGGGCGTGGCCAGGCGCCACAGGCGGTCGAAGGCGGTGGCGAGGAAGCCGGCGATGACCGGGTGCCGGATCTCGAGGGCGAGCGTGCGGTCGGCGTTGGCGGGGATGAAGGCGACCGCGCGGTCCACGACCAGCAGGCGGTCGGTGATCTCGTCGAGCGTGCGGGCCTGCGCGTCCCCGCTGAGCTGCTCGTAGCGGGCGACCACCGACGGCGCGTGCCGCAGCGTGTGCTGGTAGAGCGTGCGGATACGGCCGCCGCGGTCGAGGAAGTCCTGGTCGCGCACGAGGGCCTCGGCGCGCGCCGCCAGCGGCGTGCGGGTGTGGCTGATGTGCGGCTGGACGGCCAGCAGTTCCTCGCTGCCGTCGGCCATGGCCTCGGTGATGGCCCGGCCGATGCGCTCGGATCCGCTCAGCACCCCGACGGCCGAGGAGCCGCCGCCCGCGGTGCGCCCGCCGTCGATCCGCATCAGGGGTTCGAACAGGTCGGCGAGACGGGCCTCGCGGCGCCGCTCCTGCGCTATCCGGTTCTCCGAGGCGCGCAGCAGGCGGTGCAGGGCGACGGCGGGTGCGACGGGCTCCAGGCGCGCCGCATCCTCGATCGAGGGGTGCAGCAGCCCGAGGTCGACCAGGCAGGGCGCCGCGGCGGCGTCCTCGTCGGGTACGTGGCCCTCGCGCAGGGCGCGCTCGTAGAGCGCCGTTCCCTCCTGGCACAGCTCGTCCGGTCCGTGGTCCGGATGGGTCGCCGGGCCCGTCGTGTCCCTCCCCACGGGCTCAGACGTCCTGCTCCAGCAGTCCCGACTGCGCGATGAGGAAGCCGAGTTGGGCCCGGCTGCCGCTGCCCAGAGCCGTGGCGAGCTTGGCGATGTGGGCCCGGCAGGTGCGTACGTTCATGCCCAGGCGCCGTGCGATCGCCTCGTCGACATGGCCCTCGACGAGCAGCTTGGCGATGGAGTGCTGGATCTCCGTGATGCCGTCGGGGGCGGTCTCGTAGGGGGCGCCCGCGCTCAGCGGGACGGCGCGGGTCCACATGAACTCGAAGACCTTGATCAGATAGCGGACGAGCCCCGGATGCCGGAGTTCGAGGGCGATCGTGCCGTCGTCGCGGGTCGGGATGAAGGCCACCGTCTCGTCGCAGATGATCAGCCGCTCGACGAGCTCGTCGATGGTGCGGTACTCCACCTTGCCGTCGGTGAACTGGGCGACGTAGGCCAGGGTTTCGGGGCTGTAGCGGGCGGGGTGCTGGTAGAGCGTGCGGATGCGGCAGCCGCGTTCGATCAGCGGGCGGTCGCGTTCCAGGGCCTTGGTGAGGGTGTGCTCCAGGCGCCGGCGGCTGGGCTGGACGGTGAGCATCTCGGTCTGGCACTGGGCCGTGGCCAGGTCGAGGGCGGCGTTGATCCGGTCGAGGCCCTCCAGCACCGTGATGGAGTGGGTGGTGCCCGTCGACTGGGCGCTGAGCGTCATGAACGGCTCGAAAGCGTCCGCGAGTTCGATGGACATCCGCCTGCGCTGGGTGATCTCGTTCTCGATCGGGGTGAGGCGCTGGGCGAGGGCGACCGAAGGGGGTACCGGGCGCAGCCAGTTCGGGTCGTCGGGATCGGGATGAAGTAGGGCGAACTCCATCAGGCACGGCGCGGGTTCCACATCCGTACGGGCTATCCGGCCCGTCCGGAGAGCGTTGCCGTAGAGGCGGCGTCCATCCTCGCACAGGTCGGTCAACCCATGGGGATGTGTCCGCTTAGTCTCATTTATCACCAGATCTCCACCCCCCAGGGTCCTGAACGTGCAGGAACATGATGCATCGTTTGTGTGGCCATGACGTGCCGGAATGGGCCATCGTCTTATTCGGACGGGGGAGAGGTGACCTTCAAATGAGGACGAAGCCGACTATGCATAAGAGAATGCTTCGCTCGGCGCTTGTCGCCGCCTTCTCCGCCGCCGTGGCCCTCGGAGCGCTGAGCGGCCTCTCGGGGACGAAGGGTGATGTCGCGGGGGACAGCAGCTGGAGCACCACTGCCGCCCCTCCCGGTGACAGCAGTTGGGTGATCGTTGCGGACGATGTCCCCGGGGACAGCTCCTGGGTTGCCCCGGAGGACAGCAGCTGGCTGGCCCCGACCGACAGCAGCTGGGCCGTTCCGTCATGACCACTCCACCCGACGACCGCTCCTTCCGTCGCGAAATGGCCACGGCCTACCGCTCCGGCTGGCACTTCATCGACCTGGTCACCGCGATCCCCCACTCCGGTGACTCGCTGATGGTGACCGTCTTCGGTGAGCCGGTCGTCGTCACGCGCGACGAGGACGAGGACGTACGGGCGTACCGGTGTCTGCGGCGGCCCCGGGGCGCGCCGCAGCCCGTGCGATGTGCCATCCGGTACGGAATGATCTTTGTGAACCTGGACCAGCGAGACCACCGGCTGGTGGAACCGGAAACCCCCGATGTTCGGACCATCTCAGCCACCCCCCGCAGTGCCTGACGCGAATCCCCCGTCGTAACAGTTCGCTCAGGTGCTTCCCCCCGCAGCGGCGTCACCGTGACCTGAACACGGTGACGCCGCTGCAGTTTTGGGGGACATTTCCGGGTATCGACGCAATCGGGCATGGTCGTTTCCTGGCTGGAAACAGTCATCCGCGCCCCATTGCCCGGGTCAGTCCGATCTCGATCACCACGCGCGACGGATTGGGTCTCGGGGTGCGTCCGTAGCGCTCGGCGTAGCGCCGCTCGGCCTCCGCGACCCGGTCCCGGTCCGTCCGTACGACCGCCCGGCCCTCCAGCGTCGCCCAGCGCCGCCCCTCCACCTGGCACACGGCGACCCTCGCCCCCTCGGCTCCGGCCGCCAGCACGTTCTGCACCTTCGTGCTGGCCTTGTCCGCGATCACCCGGGCCAGCCGGGCCCCGGGGTCATAGGTGACGCCGACGGGTACGACGTGCGGGCTGCCGTCCGGGCGCGGAGTCGTCAGCGTGCACAGGTGCCGTTCCTGCCAGAAGCCGAGGTATGCGGCGTCGGGGGCACCAGGATCCTGCGGATAGCTCGCCATGAGTCCGGAACTTAGCCCCTGAGGCCTCGCGGGCGTCGACTTGAGTGGAATAGACTCAACTTTGTGTACGCTGACTGAGTCAGCACTGGGAGACTAGAGGCCGACGGCTGACATCAGCAGGAGGAGAACGCGACAGTGGAAGCCGAGCTGACCAACCGGAGCCGGGACGCGATCAGGGCGGCCGAGCAGCGGGCCGTGACCGAGGGCCACCCCGATCTCACCCCCGCCCATCTGCTCCTGGCCCTGCTGCAGGGCCAGGACAACGAGAACATCACCGACCTGCTGGCCGCCGTCGACGCCGACCAGGCGGCCGTGCGCGCCGGTGCGGAGAAGATCCTCGCCGGGCTGCCCAGCGTGACCGGCTCGACCGTCGCGCCCCCGCAGCCGAGCCGCGAGCTGCTCGCCGTGATCGCGGACGCCGGTGAGCGCGCGAAGGACCTCGGCGACGAGTACCTCTCCACCGAGCATCTGCTCCTCGGCATCGCCGCGAAGGGCGGCGCCGCCGGTGACGTACTGTCCGGGCAGGGGGCCGGTGCGAAGAAGCTGCAGGAGGCCTTCCAGAAGGCGAGGGGAGGACGCCGGGTGACCACACCCGATCCGGAGGGCCAGTACAAGGCCCTGGAGAAGTTCGGCACGGACTTCACGGCCGCGGCGCGCGAGGGCCGGCTCGACCCGGTCATCGGCCGGGACCAGGAGATCCGCCGCGTCGTGCAGGTGCTCTCGCGCCGCACCAAGAACAACCCCGTCCTCATCGGCGAGCCCGGCGTCGGCAAGACCGCCGTCGTCGAGGGCCTGGCCCAGCGCATCGTCAAGGGCGACGTGCCGGAGTCCCTGCGCGACAAGCGGCTGGTCGCCCTGGACCTCGGCGCGATGGTCGCGGGCGCGAAGTACCGCGGCGAGTTCGAGGAGCGCCTGAAGACGGTCCTGGCCGAGATCAAGGACTCCGACGGCCAGATCATCACCTTCATCGACGAGCTGCACACCGTCGTGGGCGCGGGCGCCGGCGGCGACTCCGCCATGGACGCGGGCAACATGCTCAAGCCCATGCTGGCCCGCGGCGAGCTGCGCATGGTCGGCGCGACGACGCTGGACGAGTACCGCGAGCGCATCGAGAAGGACCCGGCGCTGGAGCGCCGCTTCCAACAGGTGCTGGTGGCCGAGCCGAGCGTCGAGGACACCATCGCGATCCTGCGCGGGCTCAAGGGCCGCTACGAGGCCCACCACAAGGTGCAGATCGCCGACAGCGCGCTGGTGGCCTCCGCGACCCTCTCCGACCGCTACATCACCTCCCGCTTCCTGCCCGACAAGGCCATCGACCTGGTCGACGAGGCGGCCTCCCGGCTCCGTATGGAGATCGACTCCTCGCCCGTCGAGATCGACGAACTCCAGCGTGCCGTCGACCGGTTCAGGATGGAGGAGCTGGCGCTGGAGAAGGAGACCGACCCGGCCTCCCGCGACCGCCTGGAGAAGCTGCGCCGCGACCGCGCCGACAAGGAGGAGGAGCTGCGCGGCCTGACCGCCCGCTGGGAGAAGGAGAAGCAGTCCCTCAACCGCGTCGGTGAACTGAAGGAGAAGCTCGACGAGTTGCGCGGCACGGCCGAACGGGCCCAGCGCGAGGGCGACTTCGACACCGCCTCCAAGCTGCTGTACGGCGAGATCCCGGCCCTGGAAAGGGATTTGGAGGAGGCCTCGGCGGCCGAGGAGGAGGTCTCCCGGGACACCATGGTCAAGGAGGAGGTCGGCTCCGACGACATCGCGGACGTCGTCGCCGCCTGGACCGGCATCCCCGCCGGACGCCTGATGGAGGGCGAGACGCAGAAGCTGCTGCGGATGGAGGAGGAGCTCGGCAAGCGCCTGATCGGGCAGTCGGAGGCCGTGCAGGCGGTGTCCGACGCGGTGCGGCGCACGCGGGCCGGCATCGCCGACCCCGACCGCCCGACCGGCTCCTTCCTCTTCCTCGGCCCGACGGGCGTCGGCAAGACCGAACTGGCCAAGGCGCTCGCCGACTTCCTCTTCGACGACGAGCGGGCGATGGTCCGCATCGACATGTCGGAGTACGGCGAGAAGCACAGCGTGGCCCGCCTGGTCGGCGCCCCGCCCGGCTACGTCGGCTACGAGGAGGGCGGCCAGCTCACCGAGGCCGTGCGCAGGCGCCCGTACAGCGTCGTCCTGCTCGACGAGGTGGAGAAGGCCCATCCCGAGGTCTTCGACGTCCTGCTGCAGGTGCTGGACGACGGCCGCCTCACCGACGGCCAGGGCCGCACGGTCGACTTCCGCAACACGATCCTGGTGCTGACCTCCAACCTGGGCAGTCAGTTCCTGGTCGACCCGCTCACCGGCGAGGAGGAGAAGAAGGAACAGGTCCTGGAGGTCGTCCGGACGTCCTTCAAGCCGGAGTTCCTCAACCGCCTCGACGACCTGGTCGTCTTCTCGGCGCTCACGAAGGACGAGCTGAGCCGGATCGCCCGGCTGCAGATCGGCCGTCTCGCGGCGCGCCTGGCGGAGCGCCGGCTGACCCTGGAGGTCACCGACGAGGCGCTGGCCTGGCTCGCCGACGAGGGCAACGACCCGGCCTACGGCGCCCGACCGCTGCGCCGCCTGGTCCAGACGGCCATCGGCGACCGCCTCGCCAAGGAGATCCTCGCGGGCGAGGTCAAGGACGGCGACACGGTCCGCGTGGACGCCTTCGGGGACGGTCTGATCGTGGGCCCGGCGACGGGCAAGACGCTCTGAGCCGTGCTGTGAAGCCGAGCCGTGCTGTGAGGTGACGTGACGTGGCTGCGGGCGGGGTGCGTACCCCGCCCGCAGCCACGTCGCCGCCATGGCGTGCTGTCGCCGCTACACGCTGCTCGCCGAGAACCGCACCTGGGTCCAGCCCGGCCCGTCGTCCCTGAACTCCAGCCGTACGGCGGCATCGACTCCAAAGATGTCGCCCGGGTCCAGGTCGAGGCAGCGGTCGATCACCGACTCGGAGCAGTGCCGGTCGCGCGGCTCGGGTGCACCCGGATAGGTGGTCGTGAGCCAGCCGCCCACCTCGTCGCTCGGCATCCGGAAACTGGCCGTGTAACGCGTGCCGGAGTCCGACCGGACCTCGCACAGGGTGTCGTACGCCCCCTTGGGCACCTTCGCGCCGCCGTAGGCCAGCGCCTGCTTGCACGGGGCCTTGGCGACGCCCGTGCTGACCGAGTCGTCCGTGAACAGCCACAGGCCCAGCAGTACCAGCGCACCGGCCGCCACCAGCGTCGGCAGGACGAGGATGCCGAGCACCACGCCCCATCTGGTCCCGCCGCGGACGTTCCCCTCGGCCTCCGGTTCCTCCACCTGCTCGTCCGGTGAACGGCTCATGTGGTCCCCCTTTGTCGCACACCTCGTCCTTCACTGCTGACCGGATCATGCCAGGACCGGGCCGACAGGCGCCGTCGGGGCTTGCCACCCCCCTCCCCGGATGAGGGAGGATGACTGAATCCGTACGAAGGGAAAATCACGGTGAGCATCGACCCGTCCTCGATTCCGAACTTCGGGGGCCAGCCCGAGCCGCAGCCCGGCGGACCGGCGGGCCCCGTCGTCCCGGATCAGGACCTCGTGAAGCAGCTCCTGGACCAGATGGAGCTCAAGTACGTCGTCGACGACGAGGGTGACCTCGCGGCGCCGTGGGAGCAGTTCCGTACGTACTTCATGTTCCGTGGTGAGGGTGACCAGCAGGTCTTCTCGGTGCGGACGTTCTACGACCGGCCCCACCAGATCGACGAGAAGCCGCAGCTGCTGGAGTCCATCGACGACTGGAACCGGCGGACGCTGTGGCCCAAGGTCTACAGCCACACCCACGACGACGGCACCGTCCGCCTGATCGGCGAGGCGCAGATGCTGATCGGCACCGGTGTCAGCCTGGAGCACTTCGTCTCCTCCACGGTCAGCTGGGTCCGTGCGGCCATCGAGTTCGACCGGTGGCTCGTCGAGCAGCTCGGCCTCGAACAGGAGGTCAACGAAGCGGACGAGAAGCCCGAGGGCGACGACGAGGCGTAGCCGAACGAGAGCCCGGCCGGGGCACCGACCATCACGGTCGCGTGCCGGGGCCGGGCTCTTGCCGTGCGGGGCCGTCAGCGCGTGAATGCGCTGCGGAGCCGTTCTGCCGCCTCCTCCAGCACCCCGGTCTGCTTGCAGAACGCGAACCGTACGAAGGGCGCGCCCTCGTCGCGGTGGTCGTAGAACACGGCGTTCGGGATGGCGACGACGCCGGCCCGCTCGGGCAGGGCGCGGCAGAAGGCGAAGCCGTCGCTTACGCCGAGCGGGCGGATGTCGGTGGTGATGAAGTACGTGCCCGCGGTCCTGAAGACCTCGAAGCCCGCTTCCGTCAGGCCCTTGGCCAGCACGTCGCGCTTGGCCCGCATGTCCTCGCGGAAGGCGGTGAAGTACGTGTCGGGCAGCGCCAGCGCCTCGGCGACGGCGTACTGAAAGGGCCCGGCCGAGACATAGGTCAGGAACTGCTTCGCCGAGCGCACGGCCGTGACCAGCGCCGGGGCGGCCGTCACCCAGCCCACCTTCCAGCCGGTGAAGGAGAAGGTCTTGCCGGCCGACCCGATGGTGACCGTGCGCTCCCGCATGCCCGGGAACGTCGCGAGCGGCACGTGCTCGCCGTCGAAGACCAGATGCTCGTAGACCTCGTCCGTGACGACGAGCAGGTCGCGCTCGACGGCCAGCTCGGCGATCGCGGCGAGCTCGGTGCGGTTGAGGACCGTGCCGGTGGGGTTGTGCGGGGTGTTGAGCAGCAGGAGCCGGGTGCGGTCCGTCACCGCGGCGCGCAGTTCGTCGAGATCCAGCCGGAAGGAGCTCGCGCCCTCGCCGACGTGCGGGCGCAGGGTGACCGGGACACGGGTGCCGCCCGCCATCGCGATACAGGCCGCGTACGAGTCGTAGTACGGCTCCAGGGCGATCACCTCGTCGCCGGGCTCCACCAGCGCGAGCAGGGCCGCGGCGATGGCCTCGGTGGCGCCCGCGGTGACCAGGACCTCCGTGTCCGGGTCGTACGCCAGCGCGTAGCGCCGCTCCTGGTGCGCGGCGATCGCGGTGCGCAGCTCGGGGATGCCGGGGCCCGGCGGGTACTGGTTGCCGCGCCCGTCGCGCAGCGCCCGCACCGCCGCCTCCCGGACCTCCTCGGGCCCGTCCGTGTCGGGAAAGCCCTGACCCAGATTGATCGCACCGGTCCGCACGGCCAGCGCCGACATCTCGGCGAAGATCGTCGTCCCGAACTCGGCGAGTCGACGGTTGAGAAGGGGGCGGCTACTGGAGGTCATGCGGGCCATCCTGCGCCGAAGCTCTGGACTTCCTCAACTCTGCTTTGGGCGTGACGGCGTTCGGGAATCCCCCGGGCACGCAAGAAACAGCTCACGCAAACAACCAAGGCGCCCACGGGGGGCTGCTTCGGTTCTACCGAAAGGACGGTGACGCCATGACCGGCTTCATCGTGGCGGCGGTCGTGATCGTGTTCGTGGCGGTCGTCGTGTCAGCAGTGCGCAAGGGTGGTTCGGGCAGGTCCCGTTCGGCGGGGCGGCGGGGATCGTACGTCGCGGGTGGCAGCGGCAGCTGGTGGGCCGGTGACGGCGGATCGTCGGGCGGGGACGGGGGGCACCACGGAGGGGGTCACCACTCCTGCGGCGGCGGCTCGTCCTGCGGGGGCGGTTCCTCCTGCGGGGGTGGCGGCGGATGCGGTGGCGGAGGCAGCTGACACGGGGCAGCTGAGCTCCGCCCGGTACACCGGCGTGCGCCACGCGGTCGTGGCGCACGCCGTGGTTGAACAATTGAGCAGTGAAGCCCTCTGAGGGATGGAAACCCTACGAAGTTGGGTAAAAAGGCTGTGGTGGCGCCACCGTTCATGATTCCCTCTAAATCACCGGCACAGCCCCTCGGTCGTCCCACGCAGTGCTTCTGACCTCCCGACTGGGCTGACCCGGGTGATCGCCCCGGAGTCACCGGGGTGTGCCGGACCCCCACACCTCTTCCTTTTCTTTGTGTGCCAGCGGAGAGCCGACCCATGCTCACGACCCTGAACACCTCGTACACCGACACGCGCGCGGCCGACCTCGCCTGGACACTCGGGCGTGAGGCGCTTCCGGCACTGGCCACGCTCGATCTGGAACTGGCCGGAGCAAAGCTGCAGTTGAGACTGCTCGGCGCCTCCCACCAGGTGCTCCTGGAGGAGGAGCGGGGCGTGTGTTCGGAGACGGTGGCGTGCATCTCCGGCAGCAGCACCCCGCTCCCGCTCGGCGTCGCCAAGCGGGTGGGTGACTGGGAGTACGAGTTCGCGGCCCGCGTGGAGGTGCTCTCACCGGGGTCGTTCGCGGGCCGTGCACAGGAGCTGCTCGCGCTGGTCTCCGACCATCCGCACGGCCTGGCGGGCGTCTTCCCCGGCAGCCCGCACGCCTTCACCGCACTGCTGGTGCAGCGGCACGAGGGCCAGGTCCACTGGCGGACCTGGCACGCCTACCCGCAGGACGGGCAGCTGGTGGCGACGCGGACCCGGGTGGGAGTGCGGGTGCCGGCGGCACGGCTCAGTCCGGCGGACGCCTGACCCGAGGCCGGGACCTCAAACACGGGGCACCCAACGGGCGAACAGTTCCACACGTGTGGGTGACGAGGCGTGACTCATCCGTGACGTAACGTCGCACCGTGATCGAACCGCACGCACCGGCACCACCCGGCTCCCCGCCCGACTGGGCGAGCCCGGCCCGGCTGCCCGTGCAGCCGGACACCGGCCGGTTCCTCGTACTGTCGTGCGTCTTCGTCTGCGCGGCCTGCGGACTGGTGTACGAACTCGAACTCGTCGCCCTCGCCTCGTACTTGATCGGCGACTCGGTCACCCAGGCCTCGGTCGTGCTGTCGGTCATGGTCTTCGCGATGGGCATCGGATCGCTCGCCGCGAAGCGGCTGCGCTGGCGGGCCGCGGCCGGCTTCGGCGCGATCGAGACGATCCTCGCGCTCGTCGGCGGCTGCAGCGCGATGGCCCTGTACGCCGTCTTCGCCTGGACCGGCGACTGGGGCGGTCTGTGGGGTCCGCGCTGGCTGCTGGTCGCCTTCTCCCTGACGATCGGCCTGCTGATCGGCGCCGAGGTCCCCCTCCTCATGGAGCTGATCCAGCGCATCCGGCGCCAGGACGCGGGCGGCGCGGTCGCCGACCTGTTCGCGGCGGACTACGTCGGCGCACTCGTCGGCGGACTCGCCTTTCCCTTCCTTCTGCTGCCCCTCCTGGGCCAGTTGACCGGCGCCCTGATCACCGGCGCGGTCAACGCGCTCGCGGGCGCCACCCTCGTCCTCGGCCTGTTCCGCCGCGACCTCAGCCGCCGCGCCCGCCGGCTGCTGCTGATCGCCAACCTCACCGTCCTCGGCCTCCTCGCCGCCGCGGCCGTCCTCGTCGACGACTTCGAACGGGCCGCACGGCACGCGGTGTACGGCAACGACGTGCGGGTGGCGCTGCAGACCGGCATCCAGGAGGTCGTCCTCACCGGCGGCACCCACGGCCGCCCCCTCGAACTCTTCCTCGACGGCCGCCTCAGGGTCAGCGGACACGACGAACTGCGGTACCACGAAGCACTGGTGCACCCCGCGATGAACGGCCCGCACGCGCGCGTGCTGATCCTCGGCGGCGGCGACGGACTGGCCGCACGCCAAGTGCTGCGCCACACCGGCGTGCAGAGCGTGGACATCGTCGAACTCGACCCGGCGGTCGTGCGGTTGGCCCGCCACGACCCGGCCCTGTCGAAGCTGAACGGCCGGGTCTACGACGACCCACGCGTGCGCGTGACGACCGACGACGCCTTCAGGCGGCTGCGCACGATGCCCCCCTCCTCGTACGACGTGGTGATCTCCGACCTGCCCGACCCGGGCATCACGGCCAGCACGAAGCTGTACTCCCAGGAGTTCTACGGCCTCGCCCGCCGCGCCCTCGCGCCCGGCGGCCGGCTGGTGGTGCACGCGGGCCCGTGCGCCGACCGGCCGCGGGTGTTCTGGACGGTCGAGGCGACGCTGCGGGCCGCGGGCCTGCACACCGCGCCCTATCGCGTCGGCGGCCGGGAGGCCGGCTTCGCCGCGGGGCCCGACCGCAGCGCCGGTGCGTCCAGCGCCCCGCGCGACTGGGGCTTCGTCCTGGCCTCCGCGGACCGCACGCCCCGGCTCGGCCTGGATCCGCACGAGCCGCGCCTGCGCACCCTCACCCAGCCGGGCCTGACGGCCGACGCCGCAGCCGTGCGGGCCACCCGCATCGCAGGCCTGCCGGCGTCGACCCTGGTGCACCCGCGGTACTGAACACGCCCCCGGCGTGCCGACGCACACGCCCCCGGCGGGCCGACGCGCGGTCACTTTCGACCAACGGGGGTGCAGGATCCGGCCTCGTGGGTAGGCTCGCGTGACATGGAGCATGAGGTGTTCGTTCCGGTTCCGGCCCAGCGGCTGAAGGAGACACTCGCCGACCAGGCAAAGGTCGCGCGTGCGGTTCCCGGGCTCCAGCAGGACGCGGGCGCGGAGCCCGTCACCGGGCGGCTGAAAGTGCGCGTCGGGAGCCACTCCGTCACCTATCGGGGCACCGTGCGGGTCGTGGCGCGGGAGGACGGTTCGTACACCGCCGAGGGCGATGTCGCCGAGACCCGCGGCACCGGCTCGGTCAAGCTCGCCCTCACGCTGCGCGTCGAGGAGACGGAGGACGGCTCCCGGCTGGTCTTCGGGGGCACGGCATCCGCGGACGGCCGTCTCACCGAGATGCCGGCCGAGCAGGTCGCCTCCGCCGCGACGCGCCTGCTGAACCGTTTCGCGGAGAGCCTCGGGGCGCTGGCGGCGGAACAGCCCGCGCAGGAGGCCGCGAAGGAGCAGGAAGCCGCGAAGGACTCGGCGCCGGAGGCGTCGAAGGACGCGGCCGCGGAAGAGGAAGTGGAGGCGGCCGACGCCGGGCACACCTCCGTCTTCGACACCGAGGTCCCCCCGCCCTCCCTGGACCCGCTCGCACAGGACGAGGACGAGGACGACCACGAGGCCGGGGCCGGGGCTGCGAAGGGAGCGGGCGGCGGCGACCTCACCGAGGACTCCGAGCCCCCCGCCGAGGCGGCCCACGCCCGCCGCACGATGATCGGCCGCAGCGCGGAGGAGGTCGACCACGCCCCGCCCCGCGGCCGCTACGCCCCGGTCCCCGCGCCCCAGTCGGCCGCCGCGGGCTCACCCCTGCGCTGGGCGGCCCCCGCGGCGGCCCTCGCCCTCGCGTCCGCGATCGTCGTCACCCGGGCGCTGCGCAAGCGCCGCTGAGCACCGCCGCGTGCGTGACGGCGGCGTACGCGGTCCTGATCGCCCCAGTAGGGTCGTCGGCGTGAGTGACGAAGACATCACGCTGACCGCGGGCGACGCGGAGGTGACCGTACGGCCGGGCAACGGCGGGCGGGTCTCGGGGCTGCGCGTCGGCGGGACCGAACTGCTGCGCCAGGGCGAACGGTTCGGCTGCTTCCCGATGGCCCCCTGGTGCGGGCGGATCAGGAACGGCCGCTTCCTGGACGGTGCGACCCTGCACCAGATGCCGCTCAACTCCCCGCCGCACGCCATCCACGGCACCGCCCGCGACGGCGCCTGGAGCGTCGTGCGCGCGGACACCGACGGGGCGGTCATCACGTACCCCCTGGTGGAGCCCTGGCCCTACGCCGGCCGTGTCACGCAGGAGTTCGCCCTGACCCCCGACTCCCTGACGCTGACGCTGTCCGTGGAGGCGCACGACTCGTCCTTCCCGGCCCAGGTCGGCTGGCACCCGTGGTTCAACCGTGCCCTCGTACGCGCGGACGGTTCCGTCGGCGAGGACGTACGGATCGACTTCACGCCCGCCTGGCAGGAGGAGCGCGGCGAGGACCACCTGCCCACCGGCCACCGCGTCGAGCCGAAGCCCGGACCCTGGGACGACTGCTTCGGCATGCCCGGCGGCGTCGACGTCACCCTGACCTGGCCCGGGCAGCTGGAGCTGAAGGTGACCAGCCGCGAGGAGTGGGTCGTCGTCTACGACGAGCAGCGCGAGGCCGTGTGCGTGGAGCCGCAGACCGGCCCGCCCAACGGCCTGAACACCATGCCGCGCCAGGTCACCCTGCTGGAGCCGCTGGAAGCGACGGCCACCTGGACCTGGCGCCGCCTTTAAGCTGACTGGCATGACGGACGTACGAGGCGAGCTGCTGCAGCAGATCAAGAACAAGGCCGTGGTGCACGGCAAGGTGACCCTGTCGTCGGGGCTGGAGGCGGACTACTACGTCGACCTGCGCCGGATCACCCTGGACGGTGAGGCGGCCCCGCTGGTGGGCCAGGTGCTCCTCGATCTCACCGCCGATCTGGACTTCGACGCCGTGGGCGGTCTGACCATGGGCGCCGACCCGGTCGCGGCCGCCATGCTGCACGCGGCCGCCGCGCGCGGCAGCCGGCTCGACGCCTTCGTGGTGCGCAAGGCCGCCAAGGCGCACGGGCTGCAGCGCCGCGTCGAGGGCCCGGACATCGCGGGCCGCCGGGTGCTGGTCGTCGAGGACACCTCCACCACCGGCGGCTCCCCGCTGACCGCCGTCGAGGCGGTGCGCGAGGCGGGTGCGGAGGTGGTCGCCGTGGCGACCATCGTCGACCGTGCGACCGGCGCCGCGGAGAAGATCCAGGAGGGCGCGGGAGTGCCGTACCTGTTCGCCTACTCCAAGGACGACCTGGGTCTCGACTGAGTTATCCACAGGGTGGACAGGACGGGCAAAGCATCCGGCCGAGTCTGGAAAGATGGGGCCGACGACGACGTCATCCCCAAGGTCTAGGTCAGGGCCGCAGCACGCAGAACGCCAACCGCACATACCAAGGAGCGGACAGATGCCCATCGCAACTCCCGAGGTCTACAACGAGATGCTGGACCGGGCGAAGGCAGGCAAGTTCGCCTACCCGGCCATCAACGTGACCTCGAGCCAGACCCTGCACGCGGCGCTGCGCGGCTTCGCCGAGGCGGAGAGCGACGGCATCGTCCAGATCTCCACGGGTGGCGCCGAGTTCCTGGGCGGCCAGTACAGCAAGGAGATGGTCACCGGCGCGGTGGCCCTCGCCGAGTACGCGCACATCGTCGCCGAGAAGTACCCGGTCACGGTCGCGCTGCACACCGACCACTGCCCGAAGGACAAGCTCGACGGCTATGTCCGCCCGCTGCTGGCCGTCTCCGAGGAGCGCGTGAAGGCCGGCCGCAACCCGCTCTTCCAGTCGCACATGTGGGACGGCTCGGCGGAGACCCTCGCCGACAACCTGGCCATCGCGCAGGAGCTGCTCGAGCGCACCCGCGCCGCCAAGATCATCCTCGAGGTCGAGATCACCCCGACCGGCGGCGAGGAGGACGGCGTCTCGCACGAGATCAACGACTCGCTGTACACGACGGTCGACGACGCCATCCGCACCGCCGAGGCCTTGGGCCTGGGCGAGAAGGGCCGCTATCTGCTGGCCGCCTCCTTCGGCAACGTCCACGGTGTGTACAAGCCGGGCAACGTCGTGCTGCGCCCCGAGCTCCTGAAGGAGCTGAACGAGGGCGTGGGCGCGAAGTTCGGCAAGCAGTCCCCGTTCGACTTCGTCTTCCACGGCGGCTCCGGCTCCACCGAGCAGGAGATCCGCACCGCGCTGGAGAACGGCGTGGTCAAGATGAACATCGACACCGACACCCAGTACGCCTTCACGCGTCCGGTCGCCGACCACATGCTGAAGAACTACGACGGTGTGCTGAAGGTCGACGGCGAGGTCGGCTCCAAGAAGACCTACGACCCGCGCACCTGGGGCAAGCTGGCCGAGGCGAGCATGGCCGCGCGCGTGACCGAGGCCTGCGGTCACCTGCGCTCGACGGGCACGAAGATCAAGTAACCGGGGGACGGCGGTTGGCCGTCTCTCTCGGACGAGCCCGGTGCTACGGCACCGGGCTCGTTGTATACCTGGGGTCATGCCCGACGTCCGGATCGCCTCTCCCCGGGGCAAGTGGATCCTGCTGACCACTGTGCTCGGCTCCAGCATGGCGATGCTGGACTCCACCGTCGTCAATGTCGCCCTGCCGCGCATCGGCAGCGACCTGGACGCCGATCTCGCCGTGCTGCAGTGGACGGTCAACGCGTACATGCTGACGCTGGCCGGGCTGATCCTGCTCGGCGGCTCCCTCGGCGACCACTACGGCCGCCGCAAGATCTTCGTCATCGGCGTCGTCTGGTTCGCCGCCGCGTCCCTGCTGTGCGGTCTCGCGCCGACCTCCGGCGTCCTCGTCGCGGCCCGCGCCCTGCAGGGGATCGGCGGGGCGCTCCTCACGCCGGGCTCACTGGCGCTGATCCAGGCGTCCTTCCACCCCGACGACCGGGGCAGAGCGGTCGGTCTGTGGTCCGGGTTCGGGGGCATCGGCGCGGCCGTCGGACCGTTCCTGGGAGGGTGGCTGGTGGACGGGCCCGGCTGGCGCTGGGTCTTCCTGCTCAACGTCCCGCTGGCCCTGCTGTGCGCGCCGATCGCCCTGCGCCATGTCCCCGAGTCGGCGGACGGCCGCTCCCACGGCCGCTTCGACGTCCTGGGCGCGGCGCTCGGTGCCCTGTCCCTCGCCCTGATCACCTACGCCCTGATCGAGGCCCGCCAGGGCTCGCTGGTGGTCGTGATCACCGCGGTGGCCGGGCTGGTCGCGGGCGTGGCCTTCGTCCGGGTCGAGCAGCGCAACCCGGACCCGATGATGCCGCTCGACATCTTCGCCTCCCGCCAGTTCACGGCGGTCAACCTGGTCACGCTGTGCGTGTACGCGGCGTTCGGCGGGTTCTTCTTCCTCACGGCCCTGCAGCTCCAGGTCGCCGTCGGCTGGTCGCCGCTGACCGCCGGTACGTCCCTGCTGCCGACGACCGCCCTGATGCTGCTGTTCTCCGCCCGCTCGGGCGCCCTGGCCGACCGTATCGGCCCCCGCATCCCGCTCACCGCGGGCCCGCTGCTGTGCGCCGCGGGAATGCTGCTGATGCTGCGGGTGGGCCCCGGCGCCTCCTACGCCGCCGACGTGCTGCCCGCGCTCCTCGTCCTCGGCACCGGCATGGTCACCCTGGTCGCCCCGCTGACCTCCACCGTCCTCGCCTCGGTGGACACCGCCAGGGCGGGCCTGGCCAGCGGCATCAACAACGCGGCGGCCCGCGCGGCCGGCCTGATCGCGGTGGCCGCGCTGCCGCTGGTGGCCGGCATGGGCCCCGAGGCGTACCTCTCCCCCGACGCCTTCAACGACGCCTTCCACCGGGCCATGCTCATCTGCGCCGCCGTACTCGTCGTCGGCTCGGCGGTCGCCTACGCAACGGTCCGCGCCCTACCCCCCGACTGCCGCCGCCCGGAATGCCTCACCCACGCCTCAATCACCGCACCACCCCTGGAGGGGGAGCGCGCGGGGCGGCGGATCGCGTAGGCCTGGGTGTGGGGCACGGTGAGCTTCGTTGATCTGTGCCGTAGTGCCGGCCCCGTAGTCGAGGGGCGCCGTGGGAGCCGGGGGTGGGGGGATGGCGCAGACTTGGGGCATGTCGATTCACGAGAACCTTCTGGGGGGCCCGCCCCCGACCCATCTGCCCGACGACCCCGCGCCCCGAGAGCTGCTGGCGAACGGCACGGCGCCCGCGGACGTCGCCGCCAAGTACCCCACGTCCTCGCTGGCCTGGGCGCAGCTGGCCGACGAGGCGTTCGAGCGGGGCAGCGTCGTGGAGTCGTACGCCTACGCCCGCACGGGCTACCACCGGGGCCTGGACGCCCTGCGCCGCAACGGCTGGAAGGGGCACGGCCCGGTGCCCTGGGAGCACGAGCCCAACCGCGGCTTCCTGCGCGCCCTGCACGCCCTCGCCCGCGCCGCACAGGCGATCGGCGAGCAGGAGGAGTACGAGCGCTGCTCCCAGTTCCTGAAGGACTCCTCGCCGACCGCAGCCCAGACGCTGGGTTAGCGCGTACGGTGCTCCGCGGGTCCGCCCGGTCCGACCGGGCGGGCCTTGCGGCGGGCCGGAGTGATTGCGGAGGATGCCCGTGGGGACCGGGGCCCCCGTGCCGGTAACGGCAGGGGCGGACCGCTACCCGGAGTACACATCAGGAGACAGCGATGTCCCACCAGGCTTCCGAGCCGGAGACCCCGCATCTCGATTTCCAGGGCACCACGCCGTACGAGGACTACGTCAAGGCGGACGTGCTCACCCACCTCCAGCACACCCTCTCCGACGACCCCGGAGAGATGGTCTTCCTGGTCACGACCCAGGTCATGGAGCTGTGGTTCACCGTCGTCGTCCACGAGTGGGAGACCGCCGCGCACGCCCTGCGGTCCGACGACGTGCCGACGGCCGTGGCCGCTCTGAAGCGCTCGGTGCGCGAGCTGGAGGCGTTGAACGCCTCCTGGCGGCCCCTCGGGCAGCTCACCCCGGCCCAGTTCAACTCCTACCGCTCGGCCCTCGGCGAGGGCTCCGGCTTCCAGTCGGCGATGTACCGGCGCATGGAGTTCCTGCTCGGCGAGAAGTCCGCGTCCATGCTGGTCCCGCACCGCGGCGCCCCGCGCGTGCACGCCGAGTTGGAGAAGGCGCTGCACGAGCCGAGCCTGTACGACGAGGTGCTGGCCCTGCTCGCCCGCCGCGGCCACCCGATCCCCGCCTCCGTCCTGCGGCGCGACGTGTCCCAGCGCTACGAGCCCTCACCGGCCGTCGAGGCCGCCTGGACCGCGATCTACTCCGGTGACGAGCACGGCGAACTCGCCCGCCTGGGCGAGGCGTTGACGGACGTCGCCGAGCTGGTGTGGCGATGGCGCAACGACCATCTCGTCGCCACCCGCCGTGCGATGGGCGCCAAGGCGGGCACGGGCGGCTCGGCCGGAGTGGCCTGGCTGGAGAAGCGGGCGCAGAAGAACGTCTTTCCCGAGCTGTGGACGGCGAGGTCGCATGTCTGACACCACCCCCGACACCACCCCCGATACCACCCCCGACACCACCCCTGCCATCACACGATCCCTCGCGGCCCGGGCCGCGAAGGCGGACGCCTCCGACGAACTGGCCGCCGTACGCGCGAAGTTCGTGCTCGACGAGGTGGTGTACCTGGACGGCAACTCCCTCGGCGCGCTGCCCGTGGCGGTGCCGGGCCGGGTGGACGACGTCGTACGGCGCCAGTGGGGCGAGCTGCGCATCCGGTCCTGGGACGAGAGCGGCTGGTGGACGGCGCCCGAGCGGATCGGCGACCGTATCGCGCCGCTGGTCGGGGCGGCGCCGGGGCAGATCGTCGTCGGCGACTCGACAAGTGTCAACGTCTTCAAGGCACTTGTGGCCGCGGTACGGCTCGCGGGGGACGGCCGGGACGAGATCGTCGTGGACGCGACGACCTTCCCCACCGACGGCTACATCGCCGAGTCCGCGGCCCGTATGACGGGCCGCACCCTGCGCCCGGTCACCCCGTCCGAGGTCCCTGACGTCCTGTCCGACCGTACGGCCGCGGTCCTGCTCAACCACGTCGACTACCGCACCGGCCGACTGCACGACCTGCCCTCCCTCACGGCCGCGATCCACGCCGCGGGCGCGGTGGCCGTCTGGGACCTGTGCCACAGCGCGGGCGCCCTGCCGGTCGGCCTGGACGAGCACGGCGTGGACCTCGCGGTCGGCTGCACCTACAAGTACCTGAACGGCGGCCCGGGTTCACCGGCGTACCTCTATGTGCGCCGCGACCTCCAGGACCGCTTCGACTCCCCGCTGCCCGGCTGGAACTCCCACGCGGAGCCCTTCGGAATGCGGTCGGAGTACGAGCCTGCGGCGGGCGCACTGCGCGGTCGCGTCGGCACACCGGACATCCTCTCGATGCTCGCCCTGGAGGCGGCCCTCGAGGTCTGGGACGGCGTCACGGTCGAGACCGTACGCACCAAGTCCCTGGCCCTGACGGACTTCTTCCTGGACTGCGTGGCGGAGTACGTCCCACCGGGCCGCGTCGAGTCCCTGACCCCGGCGGCCCACGCCCAACGCGGCAGCCAGGTGGCCCTGCGCTGCCCGGACGCGGGCGAGGTGATGAAACGCCTCATCGCCCAGGGCGTCGTCGGCGACTACCGCAACCCCGACGTCCTCCGCTTCGGCTTCACCCCCCTGTACATCGGCTTCACGGACGTGGAACGGGCGGCGCGGGTACTGGCCGGGACGCTCGCCGGGTAGCCCCAGCGCCCCGCCGCACGGCCGGGTGGTCCCGCGGACCGCCCGGCTTGCACGGCTACAGAACCGTTCCCCCCTCACCGAGCGTCACATCCCCGTGTCCGTGCACGTCACCGGGCTGGTACCGTCCCCGCCAACGGCCCGGATCGGATCTGGTCCGCCAAGCAGGTTACGACGCTGAGAGGTTGGAGCATGCCGGACGACGTCGCAGCAGCGCGGGCCGCCGCCGAGGAGGAGTCGGTCTTCTCGCACCCGGTGGTCGATCCCGACCTGACCGTGGCGTACGGCGACCATCCCGACCAGCTGGTCGACTTCTACACGCCGCGCGTCGAGGTGATCCCGGGCGCCCTCGCGCCGCTGGTGGTCGTCGTGCACGGGGGTGCGTGGCGGGCGGCGTACGACCGGCGGCACATCTCTCCGTTCGCGGACTTCCTGGCCCGGCGGGGCTTCGCCGTGGCCAGTGTCGAGTACCGGCGGGGGAGCGCGATCCCGGCCCAGGGCGGGAGCGGTCCCGTCGCGGGCCGGTGGCCGGAGACCTTCGACGACGTCGCGGCCGCGCTGGACGCGCTGCCCCGGCTGGTGCGCGAGACCCCCGTGCAGGCCGACGTGCGCCGCACGGTGGTCACCGGGCACTCGGCCGGCGGCCATCTCGCCCTGTGGGCGGCGGCCCGCCATCTGCTGCCCGCCGACGCCCCCTGGCACCTCGACCGTCCCTCGCCCCTGCGCGGAGTCGTCGCGCTGGCGCCGATCGCCGACTTCGAGGTCGCCGACAAGCTCGACGTGTGCGCCGGCGCCACACGTCAACTCCTGGGCGGCGACGAGAAGTTCGCCGAGCGCCGCCCGTACGCCGACCCCTCCCTGCTGCTGCCCACCGGCATCGCGACCACCCTCGTCCAGGGCCGCACCGACCTCACGGTCCCGCAGGCGGTGGCCGAGTCGTACGCCGACGCCGCCGCGAAGGCCGGCGAGGTGGTGGGCCTCACGCTCCTGGAGGACGTCGGCCACTTCCCCCTGATCGACCCGGCCGCCGACGCGTGCGCGGTGGTCGCCGAGGAGATCGCCCAGCTGGCGTGGTGACACCGGGCCCCGGCGGCCGTAGTACCTGAGAGGGAGACCGCAGGACCCTTCTCACTGGTGACGCCCGCAGACCCGCCTGCGCCTACCGTCTTACCCGTGACCGACACGACCCAGACGCAGTCGACGCCCCCCGAGCCGCCGGAGGGCGCGTACGAGCCGTACAAACCGCGCAGCCCCGAGTTCCGGGCGGCCATGGACGCCCTGCGCGGGCTGCGGCAGGACCTGTTCCACGACGCCTTCGCCTATCGCCCCCTGCCCCGCGCGAGCGGCGACGGCCCGCTCGCGCGCCGGATGTCGGGGCGGATGCGGGAGTACGCGACCTGGACCCCGCACGCCCTGATCACGGCGGCCGGTCTGCTCGCGATGCTGATCGCGACCAGCGGGTTCCTCGACGCCGGCGTCAGTCTGGTCGTCGGTCTGCTGGCCCTGGCCCCGGTCCTGCTGACCATGGCCCGCCCCGTCGGCGCGTTCTGGCTGTCGATGGCCGCGACCCCGCTCGCCGCCGCGCTCGACAGCAGCGGCGACTCCGAGTGGCCGTGGCCGGCCGGCGCCTTCGCCTGCCAGCTGTTCGTGCTGACGATCGTGGCGATACGCACCCGGCCGCGGGCGACCGCCTGGATGTGGCTGCTCACGGGGGTGTACGGCCTCGTCGCCGAGAGCATCCTCGGCGGCTACGGAAACTACGACGGCTACGGCCACTACTTCGGCCCCAACACCGTGGAGATGCTGTTCGTCTCCGCCATCGCCCTGCTCGCCGTCACGGTCTGGCACATCCGCCGCGACGCCCGCCAGGAGGTCACCGCCCAGCGGACGGTGACCGCGCACGAGCGGTCCAGGCGCACCCTCCTGGAGGAGCGCACCACCATCGCCCGCGAACTGCACGACGTGGTCGCCCACCACATGTCGGTCGTCGCCATCCAGGCGGAGGCCGCCCCCTACCGCGTGGAGAACCCGCCGCCGGAGCTGGAGCGCGCCTTCGCCACCATCCGGGAGAACGCGGTCGCCGCGCTCACCGAGCTGCGCCGCGTCCTCGGTGTCGTACGCGCCGAGGACTACGAGGCCCCGGACGCCCCGCAGCCCACGCTCGCGGACCTCGACGCGCTGCTGGCCAACGTCCGCGAGGCGGGCCTGAGCGTCGACAAGGTGGTGACCGGAGCGGTCCGCGAGCTGCCGCAGGGCGTGGAGCTGTCGGCGTACCGCATCGTCCAGGAGGCGCTCAGCAACAGCCTGCGCCACGCGCCCGGCGCCGACGCCCGGGTCGAGATCGGCTACGTCCTCGGCGGCCTGGGCGTGCGCGTCGTCAACGGCCCGCCGCCCGAGCCGAGCCTGATCAAGCCCTCGCCGGGCGCGGGACACGGCATCACCGGCATGCGGGAGCGCGTCTCGATGCTGAGCGGCGAGATGACCGCGGGCCGGACCGACGACGGAGGCTACGAGGTGGCGGTGTTCCTGCCGGTCGCGGTCGCCGAGGTCAGGGAAGGTGACGCATGACCATCCGCGTCCTGATCGCGGACGATCAGATGATGGTGCGTGAGGGCTTCTCCGTCCTGCTGAACGCGATGCCGGACATCGAGGTCGTCGGCGAGGCGGTCAACGGCCGCCAGGCGATCGACCGGGTCCGCGAACTCGCCCCCGACGTCGTCCTGATGGACATCCGCATGCCCGAACTGAACGGCATCGAGGCGACGAGGGAGATCGTCGCCGCCGACACCACGGCCAAGGTCCTCGTCCTGACCACCTTCGACCTCGACGAGTACGTGTACCAGGCCCTGCGCGCGGGCGCCTCCGGCTTCCTGCTCAAGGACGCCTCCGCGCGCCAACTGGCCGACGGCGTACGGGTGGTGGCCGCGGGCGAGGCACTCCTCGCGCCGACCGTGACGAAGCGGCTGATCACGGAGTTCTCGAAGCTGGCGGAAGCACCACGCCACCTGGCATCCGCCCAGGCGGCCTACGGCGACCTGACCGAACGCGAGACCGAGGTCCTCGTCCTCATCGCCCAGGGCCTGTCCAACGCCGAGATCGCCGGCCGCCTGGTCGTCGCCGAGTCGACGATCAAGACCCACGTCAGCCGCATCCTGGTGAAGCTGGGCCTGCGGGACCGCACCCAGGCGGCGGTGTTCGCGTACGAGGCGAGGCTGGTCACGCCGGGGTGAGCCGGGCTAGCGTCCCGGCATGGGAGCTGCCTTCGACCTCGCCTTCGACCCGTGGGACCCGGCGTTCGTCGCCGACCCGTATCCCGCCTACGCCGAGCTGCGTGCCGCGGGACGTGTGCACTACTACGAGCCCACGAACCAGTGGCTCGTCGCGCACCACGCCGACGTCTCGGCGCTGCTGCGCGACCGGCGCCTGGGGCGGACGTATCAGCACCGGTTCACGCACGAGGACTTCGGGCGGACCGCGCCGCCCCCGGAACACGAGCCGTTCCACACGCTCAACGACCACGGGATGCTGGACCTGGAGCCGCCGGACCACACCCGGATCCGGCGGCTGGTGTCGAAGGCGTTCACGCCGCGGACGGTCGAGCAGCTGCGGCCGTACGTGACCCGGCTGGCCGGGGAACTGGTGGACCGGCTCGTCGAGAACGGTGGCGGCGACCTGCTCACCGACGTCGCCGAGCCGCTGCCCGTCGCCGTCATCGCCGAGATGCTGGGGATCCCCGAGTCCGACCGGGCCCCGCTGCGGCCCTGGTCGGCCGACATCTGCGGGATGTACGAGCTGAACCCCCCGGAGGAGACCGCACGCAAGGCGGTCCGTGCCTCGGTCGAGTTCAGCGACTACTTGCGCGAACTGATCGCCGAGCGGCGCAAGCAGCCCGGCGAGGATCTGATCTCGGGGCTGATCGCCGCGTACGAGGAGGGCGACCGGCTCACCGAGCAGGAGATGATCTCGACCTGCGTGCTGCTCCTCAACGCCGGTCACGAGGCGACGGTCAACGCCACCGTCAACGGCTGGTACGCCCTGTTCCGCAACCCCGGCCAGCTGGCCGCCCTGCGCGCCGACCACTCCCTCATCCCCTCCGCCGTCGAGGAGCTGATGCGCTACGACACCCCGCTCCAGCTCTTCGAGCGCTGGGTGCTGGACGAGATCGAGATCGCCGGGACCACGATCCCGCGGGGTGCGGAGATCGCCATGCTCTTCGGCTCCGCCAACCACGACCCCGAGGTGTTCCGGGACCCCGGGCGCCTCGACCTCACCCGCCGCGACAACCCCCACATCTCCTTCAGCGCCGGCATCCACTACTGCATCGGCGCCCCCCTGGCCCGTATCGAACTGGCGGCATCGATGACGGCCCTGCTGCAGAAGGCCCCGGGACTGCGCCTGACGGCGGAGCCGAAGAGGAAGCCGAACTTCGTGATCCGGGGGCTGGAGGGGCTGACCGTCGACGTGGGGTGATCACCCGTTCGGATGATCATGTGGCGAACCCGGGCGACCGTCGCGCTTGCCTGGCCAAGCTGGTGCCCGCCTGCGAAGGGGGCACCATGACGGTTTCGGCAGAACACGCCTCGCAGACGTCCCAGATGTCGGTGGAGGTGTTCGAGAGGATCGCCGAGTTCGCGGCCAAGGAGACCGACGACGCCGTCAGGTTCGAGTTCATCAACGGACGGATCGGGGTCAAGCAAGTGGCCGATGGGGACCACGACACCATCATCGTGTGGATCGGCAAGCGCTGTATGCAGGCGCGACCTGACCTTGACCTCTACCAAGGCCGAGGGCTGCGCGTCGAAAAGTACCGAGAGGGCCGTGCTCGTCCGGACGCAGTACTTGTACCGGAGGGGCACTTCGCGGGGCACGGTGAATGGGCGGACCCGAGTGGCGTCCTGCTGGTCGTCGAGGTCACCTCGTGCGACTCGGACACCGACCGACGCCACCGACAGAAGAAGCTGGTGGCGTACGGCATGGCGGGCATCCCGTTCTATCTGCTCATCGACCGCGACACCTGCACTGTCGATCTCTACAGCGACCCGAACCCGGATGTGGGGTACAGCCACTGCCGCAGGGCACCCTTCGGTGACAACGTTCTGCTCCCCGCGCCCCTCGGCATCGACCTCGACACCGAGAAGCTCAAGGAGTTCGTCGACTGAAGCGGTGCGTCAGGTCGTCATGTCCCGCCGCCGCAACCCCGCCAGCCCCGCTGCCGTCAGGACCACCGCCAGAGCCAGCAAAACCAGCACCGGAGGCCACTGCATCGAGCCGCCCGGCAGCTTGGGGAGGTGGCCGAACGGGGAGACGTCCAGGACCGCCTGCGGTACGTCGAGTGCCGGGCCGACCCAGCCGATCAGGAGGACCGCGCCCGCGACTCCCCAGGCGGCCGGCGCCAGCCGGGGTGCCACGCCGTAGAGCAGCACGGCCGCCCCGCCGATCACCCAGATCGCCGCCACCTGCACCAGACAGGCGCCCATGACCGGGCCGACCTCCTTGCCGTAGCTCGCGGCGAAGCCCAGTCCGGCCAGCAGCATGATGAGGACCGACCCGCCGAACGCCACCGTCAGATGCCCCGCGGCCCACCGCATCCGGCTCACCGCGTTCGCGAGCAGCGGCTCGGCGCGGCCCGACGTCTCCTCGCCGTGCAGCCGCAGCACCGAGGCGACGACGTACAGGGCCGCGACCAGCCCGAGCATCCCGACCATCGAGGCGAGGAACGAGTCCGTGATCCCGGACTTGCCGCCCATGCGCTCGAAGATCTCGCGGGCGTTGTCGTTGTCGCCGACCAGATCGGCCGCCCCGTCCGTGAGGCCGCCGTAGACGACCCCCGCGAGGAAGAAGCCGACGCTCCAGCCGAGGACGCCGCCGCGCTGCAGCCGCCAGGCCAGGGCGCCTGCCGTGCCGAGGCTGCCGGTGGCCGGTCCGGGGCGGGTCGGCAGGAAGCTCATGCCGAGGTCGCGGCGCCCGGCGAGCTCGTAGGCGATCGCGCCCTGGATCAGCGCCGCCGCCACGAACAGCAGCAGCACCCACCAGCGTTCGCCGGCGTACGGCCGCAGGTTCTCCAGCCAGCCGATCGGCGACAGCCAGGTCAGGACGGACGAGCCGTCGTCGGTCGCCGAGTCGCCCGCGGCGCGCAGCACGAAGGCCGCGCCCAGGACCGCCGCCGTCAGCCCGCGGGCCAGCCGCGCGCTCTCCGTCAGCTGCGCGACGATCGCGGTCATCGTGGCGAAGACCATGCCGACGCCCGCGATGCCGAGGCCGAGGGCCACCGCTCCCGTGCCGCCGTGGGAGGCCATGCCCCCCGCCACGAGCAGCGCCAGCACGCCGTTGGCGACGGCGGCCGCCAGCAGCCCGGCCGTCAGCGGGGCCCGGCGGCCCACCATGCCGGACGAGACGAGCTCCTGACGGCCGCTCTCCTCCTCGTCCCTGGTGTGCCGTACGACGACCAGGAGACTCATCACGGCGGCCAGGGCACCGGCGTAGACGCCGACCCGCCAGGCCGTCAGGGCGCCGAGCGAGTCGTCGAAGACCGGGCCGACCAGGGCACGCAGCGAGGAGTTCGTCGTCATCTGGTGCAGGAGGTCGTCGCGCTGGGCCTGGGTGCCGTACAGGCCCTTCAGCGTGTTCGGCATCGACAGCACCATGAGCGCGTCGACCGCGACCCAGACCGGGATCATCACCCGGTCGCGGCGCAGGGCGAACCGCAACAGTGTTGCGGTGCCCGCCAGTTGACGGGTGCCTCCGGACCGTACGGCGAAGGATGCGGCGGTCATCGGGACGCCACCTCCGCGCCCTGCGGGGCCTCTTCCTGGTAGTGCCGCAGGAACAGCTCCTCCAGGGTCGGCGGCGTGGAGGTCAGCGACCGTACGCCGGACTCGCTCAACTGCCGCAGTACGGCGTCGAGTTTGTCGGTGTCGACCTGGAGGCGCACCCGCTTGCCCTGGACGTCGAGGTCGTGGACGCCCGGAAGGTGCGCCAACCCGTTGGGCGCGCCCGCCAGTTCGGCGCTCACGCTGGTCCGGGTCAGATGGCGCAGGTCGGCCAGCGAGCCGCTCTCCACGGTCTGTCCTTTGCGGATGATGCTCACCCGGTCGCACAGCTCCTCGACCTCGCTGAGGATGTGCGAGGAGAGCAGGACCGTACGGCCGCGCTCGCGCTCCTCCTCCACGCAGCGCTGGAAGACCTCCTCCATCAGCGGGTCCAGGCCCGAGGTCGGCTCGTCCAGGATCAGCAGGTCCACGTCCGAGGCGAACGCGGCGACCAGGGCGACCTTCTGGCGGTTGCCCTTGGAGTAGGTGCGGCCCTTCTTGGTGGGGTCCAGCTCGAAGCGTTCGATCAGCTCGGCGCGGCGGGCCGCGTCCAGGCCGCCGCGGAGCCTGCCGTAGAGGTCGATGACCTCGCCGCCGGAGAGGTTGCGCCACAGCGTCACGTCGCCGGGGACGTACGCGATCCGGCGGTGCACCTCCACCGCGTCCTTCCACGGGTCGCGGCCGAGGACCTGGGCCGCGCCGGCGTCGGCGCGCAGGAGGCCGAGGAGGACGCGGATGGTGGTGGACTTGCCGGCGCCGTTCGGGCCGAGGAAGCCGTGCACCTCGCCGGTCTCCACCTCCAGGTCGAGACCGTCCAGGGCGTGTGTCCTGCCGAACGACTTGTGCAGTCCGGAGACGCTGATTGCCTTCGTCATGGTTCAGAACGTACGCTTCTTTCAGAAATTTGTGAAGTTAAGGAAGCGTATAAACGGCGGATAGACTGGCGGGCACTACCTGAGCAGGGGAGACGGCAGGGGGATGAGGGGAGATGATCGGGCGATGACGGACGACGAGGCCGGGAGGGCGCGGGACCCCGAGGTCGTCTCGCGGTTCGTGGAGCACTTCGCCGCACAGCTCGTCGAGGCCGGCATGCCGCGGATGCCGTCCCGGGTCTTCGCCGCGCTGCTCGCCGCCGACGACGGGGCGCTCAGCTCCGCCGACCTCGGCGAGCAGCTGAAGATCTCACCGGCCGCGGTCTCCGGCGCGGTCCGCTACCTGGCCCAGGTGCACCTCGTCTCCCGCCAGCGTGAGCCGGGCTCCCGCCGCGAGCGGTACCAGGTGCACAGCGACCAGTGGTACGAGGTCCTGGGCAACCGCGAACTCCTCCTCAAGCGCTGGCAGGACGCCCTGCGGGAAGGGGTCGTGAGCCTCGGCGCCGACACCCGGGCGGGGCGGCGTCTCGCGGAGACGCTGGCCTTCTTCGAGTTCGTCGAGACCGAGTTCGGCGAGCTGCTGGAGCGGTGGAAGGTGCGGCGAGAGGAGTTGTTCGGGGAGGGGTGAGCATCGAGAGGGAGGTCACCGCAGAGTGTTTGATCGGATACTCTGAGTGGTGGCTGGTCCGTACCCAGGGGGAGGGCGCATCATGACACTCATGGCAGAGCGACCGGTGATCAGCGGTACCGAGCCCAGCGGCAGTTTCGAGGAACTCCTGACTCTCCTCGACGAGCTGCATGTGCCCGACGGCTACAGGGCCGAGATCATCAGGGGGAGCATCGTCGTGTCGCCGTGGTCCAAGGCCTATTACCTCGACGTCCTTGAGGCGGTGTGCGATCAACTGCGGCCGTACCTCCCCGAAGGACACCGGATCAGCGCCAACCCGTTCCTCTACGTGTTCCCGGGCACCGAGCGGGCCTACGGCCCCGACATCCATGCCGCGCACCGCCGCGCCAGCCGGAACACGAGCAACTACCTTGACGGCGAAGCCCTTTCCTTCGTCGCCGAGCTGACGTCCACCTCCACCCGGGAGGACGACCTGACCGACAAGGTCGACGTCTACGCCGCCGCAGGCGTCCCCGTCTACCTGGTGCTCGACATGCAAAAAGAGCAGGCCATCGTCTACAGCTCCCCGTCGGCAGGGGGCTACGAGGTCCGCTTCAGCAAGCCCTTCGGTGCCAAGATCTACATTCCGGACCCGTTCGGGTACGCCCTCGACACCTCCGGCTTCCAGGCCCCCGAAGAGGAAGCCGGCAAGCCGGGAAAGGCCTGACCTCACCCCGCCCCCGGCACCGTGAGCCCCCAGGCCCCCTCCCACACGGTCCACGTCCGGCGTCGTACCGGGCCCCGTACGCCCGCGTCCGCGCGGTAGCGGAAGTCCGCGCCGGAGACGCTCACGGTGCGGCCCTCGGCGCGCAGGGGCGAGGACTCCGCTCCCACCGAGAGCGGCCGTACCTCCACCGCGGCCAGGCCCGTCGCGCCCGCCGTCAGCGACACCGCCTCCACCGGCTGGTCCAGGTCCACCAGCGTCACCCCGTCGACCTCCACCCTGAGCCGGGCGGGCCGGGGCGCGAGGACCGGGGTCTCGCGGGCGGGCACCAGGGTGCGGACCAGGGACTGGGCCGTACGCAGCCAGGGGCGGCCCGTGTCCGGCGCCACCGGGCTCTGCCGGGTCAGCGGAGGGATGCGCAGCGCGCCGAGCACCACCCCGTCGCTGTCGTCCACCAGCAGGTCCAGGCGCCGCTCCACCCCGTCGAGGACCGCCCGCGCCGCCGCCACCGCTCCCGTGGGCACCCCGAGGGCATGGACCACGGACAGGACACTGCCCACCGGCACCACCGACAGCGCACATCCGGCCAGCTCCCGCTGCCGGTGCAGCAGGGACACGGCGCGCACCAGGGCACGGTCGTCGCCCACCACCACCGGGCGCCGCGACCCCCTGCGGGTCAGCGCCCGGGCGAACTCCTCCGGCCCGTCCGGCAGGCAGACCTTCGCGTGCGCACCCGCGCTGAGCACGTCTTTTGCGATACGTACCGCCTCTCCGTCCGTGCGCCGGGCCATCGGATCGATGACCACGAGCAGCTGGTCGGAAGTCGGAGAAGTCGCCACCTCGGTCCTGCCTCGCTTCCTCGGGTAGCATCTTTGTGCAAGAGCCCCTTGCGCTATTGCGCCAGGGGCTTCGTCTATTCCGGGGCATCCGGTCCGACGGTTTGCGGCCAACGACGGCCGCGGTGCACGCGGCGGTGAACCCTACGCGTACGCCCCTGACCTTGGACATGCCCCGCCCGGAAGGGGTGTACGCGCGTGCCCGCACTTGTGCTGCTCGGTGCTCAGTGGGGTGACGAAGGCAAGGGAAAGGCGACGGACCTGCTGGGCGGATCCGTCGACTACGTGGTGCGCTACCAGGGCGGCAACAACGCCGGCCACACGGTAGTCGTGGGCGATCAGAAGTACGCCCTTCACCTGCTCCCTTCCGGGATTCTCTCCCCCGGCTGCACGCCGGTCATCGGCAACGGCGTCGTCGTCGACCCGTCGGTCCTGTTCTCCGAGCTGAACGGGCTGAACGAGCGTGGCGTCGACACGTCCAAGCTCCTGATCAGCGGTAACGCTCACATCATCACGCCGTACAACGTGACGGTGGACAAGGTGACGGAACGCTTCCTCGGGAAGCGGAAGATCGGCACCACCGGGCGCGGCATCGGGCCGACGTACGCGGACAAGATCAACCGCGTCGGCATCCGGGTCCAGGACCTCTACGACGAGTCGATCCTCACCCAGAAGGTCGAGGCGGCCCTCGACGTCAAGAACCAGATGCTCACCAAGCTCTACAACCGCCGCGCGATCGCGGTCGACCAGGTGGTCGAGGAGCTGCTGGGCTACGCGGACAAGCTCGCCCCGTACGTCGCGGACACCGTGCTGGTGCTGAACCAGGCCCTGGAGCAGGACAAGGTGGTCCTCTTCGAGGGCGGCCAGGGCACGCTGCTGGACATCGACCACGGCACATACCCCTTCGTCACCTCCTCGAACCCGACGGCGGGCGGTGCCTGCACCGGCGCCGGCGTGGGCCCGACGAAGATCAGCCGGGTCATCGGCATCCTCAAGGCGTACACGACCCGCGTCGGGTCCGGCCCCTTCCCGACCGAGCTCTTCGACGAGGACGGCGAGGCGCTGCGCCGCATCGGCGGCGAGCGGGGTGTGACGACCGGCCGTGACCGCCGCTGCGGCTGGTTCGACGCGGTGATCGCCCGCTACGCGACCCGGGTCAACGGCCTGACCGACTTCTTCCTCACCAAGCTCGACGTCCTCACCGGCTGGGAGCAGATCCCGGTCTGCGTGGCCTACGAGATCGACGGCAAGCGCGTCGAGGAACTCCCGTACTCCCAGACCGACTTCCACCACGCGAAGCCGATCTACGAAACCCTCCCGGGTTGGTCCGAGGACATCACCAAGGCGAAGTCCTTCACCGACCTCCCGAAGAACGCCCAGGCCTACGTCAAGGCCCTGGAGGAGATGTCGGGGGCCCCGATCTCGGCAATCGGCGTGGGGCCGGGGCGGGACGAGACGATCGAGGTCAATTCGTTCCTCTGAGCGTCCAGTCTTCGTAACTGCGGGGCCGTCCCACACGGGGCGGCCCCGCAGCCCGTTTTCAGGCTTCCGGTTCGCTCTCACCAGGGGAGTCGTCGGTGCCTCCCGGCATTCCGATGACGTACGTGCCCTTGGCCGGCAAGGTGGCGACGAGTCCTCGCTTGCGGAGTTCCACGACGGCGCGACGCACGGTGCCGATGCTGACGCGGTACAGGTCGGTCATGGCGCGCTCGCCGGGCAGGGCGGCCCCCTGCGGCAACTTGCCGGACGCGATGTCCGCCTCGATCGCGTCGGCGAGTTTCACGTACTCGTAGCGCGGAAGCTCGGTCATGTCTCCACCGTGCCGCAGCCCTACGCACACGGCAGAGCTGGAACGCGTCCGGACGCGGTAGGACGGAGTGGGGTGCAGGGGGACGCAGTTGGCTGTATGGTCGAAGAGACAGGACCCCGGCGAGGTGGCTAGACCTCCCGGGGCATGGCCAACGCTTACAAGGAGCGTCGACATGAATGACCTTATCCCGCGCGCCCTCCAGTGGGTGCGCCTTCTCCTCGGCCCCGGCACCGGACAGCGGCGGCGTAGGCCGCGAGGCCATCGGGAACCGTTCCCTCAGCTTCATCTCGCCGAGTCCCTCCCGATGGCCCGTTCTCCCTACGGCCTCCACGACCCCCTCAACGGCGGTGACTCAGCACTCGTCCGCCCCTACCTCGCCGTCCACGAACGGGCAGTTGAGGAGGCCGCTGTCCAGCAGCGCCGCCGGCTCGCGCTCGTGCTCGCCGCCGACTTCGGGATCGACCTGGACCGGCATATGATCGGTGCCCAGGGAGTGGCCGCCTGATGGGGCAACTCGACGGTCGCGCGCACGGCACGACCACCACCTACCGGCTTCTGCCCTGGCCTTCCCCGGAGGGCAAGCCCTGTTATCTGGTCACCGGCAGCACAGGCGGCTACATCTCCCGCCTCGCCGACGACCTGGAAGCTGCTCAACTCGCCACGGGTAGTGACGTGCTCGGGCTCGCGCGCAGTGTGCTGGACGACCCCGCGTCCCCGTACACCGAGGTCCGCTACGCCGGTCTCCGTCTTGCCGAGTGCCTGGCCGACGCCCTGCGCGTCGCCGAGTCACGGGGGTTACGGCTGCCCGGCTCGTAACAGACCAGCCGTAGGCGTTCCGGTGGGCACTGGAGGATGAGTGTCATCCAGAGTCTCTGGGCATGTTGAGCACACGTGGTCACGGTGCGACGGCGCGGACCAGGAGCGTGCCGATGTGGTCAGGGTGGGGTGCGTCGAGGATCTGTGCGTCCGCCGTGGCGAATCCGGCCCGGGTGAGCAGGCGTTCCCATACGGCCGGGCGGTAGCTGTAGCGGTAGGTGAACATCGCCTTGCCGGCGAAGCCCCCCTTGTACATGCCCTGCGGTCCGTATGCGCCGGGGATGGCCGGAGGTTGGGAGAAGACGAAGACGCCGCCGGGGTGGAGTCGCCGGCGGACGAGGGGGAAGAGGCGGCTCGGGTCGGTGAACCAGGCGGCTCCGAAGATCGAGTAGACGGCGTCGTACGCGTCCTCGTGCTCGCTCAGGTACTCCAGGACCTCTGAGCACACGAACTCCGCGCCGGTGCCTGCCCACTTCGTGGTGGTCTTCTTCACCATGACGGGAGAGAGGTCAACACCCCGGGCCGTGGTGCCGCGTTCGGCGAGATGGGCGAGGGCGCGGCCGGTGCCGCAGCCGATCTCCAGGACGGAGCGCGGGTCGCCGAGCAGTTCGGGTCCGGGCCCGTGACCGGCGTACTGGGTCCAGCCGAACCCCGGCTCCGCGTCGTCCTTGAAGGCGGAGGCGGCGAAGGTGTCCCACAGCTCTGTCTCGGCGGCGATGTCGTGTTGTGCGGGCAAGGCGATTCCTCTGCGCATGGGTCGGCCCCTGCCCTCCAAGGGACCCAGGACAGGGGCAAGCGTAGGGCCGTTCAATGGCTGTCGGGGACCTTGTTGTCGCACGGCGAGCAGTCCGTGCCGTCGATCGCCCACAGCTCGTCGTCGACGCCGAAGCCGATGGACTTCAGGAAGTCGGCGGTGCGCAGGCACAGGCCGTCGCGACGGCGCTCGATGAACGGGGCGTGGTGCTTGTAGCGGCCCCCGTTGTAGACGTCGCAAAGGGCCCACCACACCGGCGTGTCGAGGATGAGCTGGTGCACGCCGATGTCGACCAGCTTGCCGACGCCCAGGTGGACTTCGGGGTGCTCCATGCAGCCGATGGTGTACATGACGGCGTTGCCGAGGATGCGCTCGGCCATGTCGCGGACCATCGTGTGGTCGCGGAGCAGCAGGGCGACCTCGCGGTCCCAGAGCGTCATGCCGCTGTCCAGCACGTTGATCGTCAGGTGCTCGATGTGGGGTTGCACGGCGTTGAGGAGTTCCTTGGGGTCCCGCGTGCGGGCGCTCGTAGGCCGGTCGAGCGTGGCGGTCATGGACTACTCCTTCGGAGACGGGTCGTGCCTTCCGGACACGTGGTGCGGGCGGCTTGTGCGGCCGTGAACGCGACGGTAGGCAGCGGGCGTTGTCGTCCGCCAGAGAAGTTGCGCGAAGTTGCTCGACCTCTCCGTGAAGTTGCCTAAAGTTGCTGATTCAGGGCGACCTGAGCTCGGACGTGGGGCGTCGGTCTCGTGGAAGCTTGGGAGATCAGCCCCTGAGGCAAGGACGTGATCATGACCCGACGACTTCGTTTCAACGGCACGGGCAGCGGCGTCAACGGATGCCCGTCCGTACACGAAGACCTCGACACGGGCGAGTTCATCGTGCACGGCCCCGCCCTCACCGACCCCGACGACATCGCCCAGCTCCGGCACCTGAACGAGGGCGAGGTGCCCATCGTGGTGCCGCGCGAGCTGCTGGTCGACTTCGGCCCGAAGGAGGTCGTACGCGTGCCCCACATCATCGGACTGGACGAGTTCGACCGGCTCTTCACGCAGTTCGAGCACACCGCGTGGCGCCTGGAGACGCGCCGCCGCTACGCATCGGACGAACTCACCGACACCTACGTCCAGTTCATGCGGGGCGAGCCCGTCGACTGGGAGGGAGTGGACACCGAATGGTGCGCGGAGCGCCGCGAGCAGGTAGCTCTCGGCAAGCGGTTCGAGCGTGTCCGCGTCGTCGACGACCCGCCAACGGCCGGCCAGCTCTACCTGCTCGACAACGCACGCCGTAACAGCTTCGTCGGAGAGAAGATCCTCAATCTGTGGCGAGCAGATGCCGACCGCCTCGGCCTGCCCACCGAAGATTTCTGGCTCTTCGACTCCCGGCTGGTCGCACGGCTCGATTTCGATGACGCCGACAACCTGGCCGGTGTCGAGTTGATCACGGAGCCTGCTGCGGTGCTGCGCTACGCCATGGTGCGCGACGCGGCGCTGCATCATGCCGTCCCGTACGAGGAGTTCGCGGCCCGGCTGACCGCGAAGGAGGACTGAGGCAGCACCGGTGAGCACGGATTACCAGCAGGCACGGGAAGCCCTCGGGGTACGGTTGCGCGAACTCCGGCTCTCCGCGCCCGGGCGTCGGCTCACCGGTGCTGAGCTCGCGGAGCAGCATGGGTGGAACAAGTCCAAGGTCAGCAGGCTTGAGAACGGCAGGCAGACCCCCACATCCGATGACCTGCGCAAGTGGGCGGATGCAACCGGCCAGCCGGAGGCGTACGACGAACTGGTCGCGCGCCTCCGGGGGTTCGAGTCCCACATCAGGTCATGGCGGCGTCAGCTCGCCTCGGGGCACAAACCGGTCCAGGACACCCACCTGAGCGCTCATGCCGACGCCTCGGTGTTCCGCGGCTGGGAGTCAGCCATGATCTTCGGGATTCTCCAGACACCGGACTACGCCCGCTCGATCTTCACGAGATACGCGGAACTGCAGCGATCGCCCCGCGACACCGAGGCAGCAGTTCGGTCCCGGATGAAGCGGCAAGAAGCGCTGTACGACTCCTCGAAGCGCTTCCACCTCATCCTGTGGGAAGCCGCCCTGCATGCCTTGGTCTGTTCGCCGTCGGTGCTCGCGGCCCAGCTTGATCGTCTGGTGGGAGTCGTCGGCCTGGACACGGTCGAGTTGGGGATCATCCCGCTGTCCGCCTCACTCAAGATCCCTCCGGCCACCGCGTTCTGGATCTACGACGAACGCGAGGTGATCGTCGAGAACTGGCACGCGGAGTTGTGGATCGACGATGAGGCGAGCGTCGACACGTATCTGCGGGCCTGGAGAACGCTCAGCGAGTCCGCCGTGTACGGCGTCGACGCGCAGAACCTCATCAGTGCGGCCCGCAGGAGCCTGTGATCGCCCTGACGCCGGTGCCTGAGTTGACCCATCCTTGAACTGGACATGGTCATCCCCTGGTTTCGGGTGCTGCCGGGCGCGAGCACGATCTACGCGGGTAGCCGCCGCTCCCGTGTCCTTCGTCGCCTCTTCAGCACCAGGAGCACGTATGCCCGTCAGTCCCATTAACCGCCGGGAGTTCGTGAAGAAGTCCGCCGTCACCGGGGCCGCAGTCGCCGCCGTGGGGGCGGTTGGCAGTGGTACGGCCGAAGCCGCTGGACGTCGGCATGGGAAGGGGCCGAAGACCTGGGCCTTCTCCATTCTCGGCACCACCGACCTGCACAGCCATGTCTTCGACTGGGACTACTACCTGGACGCCGCCTACAGCGACAAGGACGGCAACTCCGTCGGTGTCGCGCGCGTCGCCACGCTCGTCAAGCAGCAGCGGGAGGCGAAGGGCGAGGAGCGTGTGCTGCTCGTCGACGCCGGTGACATCATCCAAGGGACCTCGCTCGCCTACTACTTCGCTCGCGTCGACCCGATCACCGAGGGCGCCGAGCACCCGATGGCCGTCGCCATGAACCACATGCGCTACGACGCCGCCGCCCTCGGCAACCACGAGTTCAACTACGGCATCGACGTGCTCAGGAAGTTCGAGAACCAGTGCCGCTTCCCGCTGCTCGGCGCCAACGCGCTCGACGCCAAGACCCTGCGGCCCGCCTTCCAGCCGTACGCGGTGAAGAAGATCCGCGTGCCGGGCGCCCCCGACATCAAGGTCGGCATCCTCGGGCTGACCAACCCCGGTATCGCGCTGTGGGACAAGGACAACGTCGGCGGGAAGATGGTGTTCCCGGGGCTGGTCGAGCAGGCGAAGAAGTATGTGCCGCGGCTGCGGGCGCTCGGGTGTGATGTGGTGTTCCTGACCGATCACTCCGGGCTCGACGGCTCGTCCTCGTACGGGGACGCGCTGCCGTACGTCGAGAACGCCTCCAACCTCGTCGCCGAACAGGTCCCCGGCATCGACGCGATCCTCGTCGGGCACACCCACGTCGAGGTGCCGTCGTACACCGTCAAGAACGAGGAGACCGGCGAGGACGTTCTGCTCTCCGAGCCGTACTGCTGGGGCTACCGGCTCAGCGTCTTCGACTTCGAGGTCGAGCTCCACCACGGGCGCTGGCGGGTGACGAAGAAGACCGCCCAGACCCTCAACCCCAACACCGTGGACGAGGACCCGGAGATCAAGAAGCTCCTGGAAGCCGACCACGAGCTGGTGGTGAAGTACGTCAACACGCCCGTGGGCACCTGCACCGAGGACCTCTCGGGCGCGGAGGCCTGCTGGAAGGACGTGCCGATCATGGACTTCATCCACCAGGTGCAGATGGACACCGTGAAGGAGGGCCTGTCGGCGGCCGACGCCGCTCTGCCGCTGATCTCCGTCGCCGCACCCTTCAGCCGCACCGCCGACATCCCGGCCGGCAACGTCACCATCCGGGACATCGCCGGGCTCTACATCTACGACAACACCCTGTACGGCAAGAAGCTCACGGGCGCCCAGCTCAAGGACTACCTGGAGTACGCGGCGAAGTACTACCACCAGGTCCCGGCGGGCACGAAGGTCGACACCTCGACGCTGACCAACGCCAACAGCTTCTGGGACTACATGTACGACACGGCCGCGGGCGTCGACTACGACATCGACATCGCGCAGGCCGAGGGCTCGCGGATCAAGAACCTGACGTACAACGGCACGGCGGTCACCGACGACCAGGTCTTCGTCGTCGCCGTCAACAACTACCGGGCGAACGGCGGTTCGGGATACCCGCACATCGCCTCCGCCGACATCGCCTACAGCTCCACCAACGAGATCCGCCAGCTGATGATCGACTACGTGACGGCCAAGGGCGCCCTGGACCCGGCCGACTTCGCGGCGTCCAACTGGAAGCTGACGCAGGCCGGGACGCCCGTGTTCTAGGGCAGGTTTCCGGAGCAGGTCCTACGCTGGTCCGATGACGGGGGAGATCTTCGAGGAGAACCGCCCGCGGCTGCGGGCGGTGGCGTACCGCATGCTCGGTTCGCTCGCCGAGGCCGACGACGCGCTGCAGGAGGCCTGGCCGCGTGCCGACCGGGCCGACACGGGCGACGTGGAGAACCCGGCGGGCTGGCTGACGACGGTGGTCGCGCGCGTGTGCCTGAACATGCTGCGCTCGCGCGAACACCGGCGCGAGGAGCCGCTGGAGGGACCGCTGGGGGAGCCGCTCGCGGAGAGCGAGGCCGCGCGGTCGGTCGCCGACGCGGTGGATCCCGAGGAGGAGGCCCTTGTCGCGGACTCGGTCGGCCTCGCGCTGCTCGTCGTGCTCGACACCCTCTCGCCCGCCGAGCGGCTCGCGTTCGTGCTGCACGACATGTTCGGCGTGCCCTTCGACGAGATCGCCCCGATGCTGGAGCGGACCCCGGCGGCGGTACGGCAGTCCGCCAGCCGTGCCCGCCGCCGGGTGCGCGGGGCTCCCCTCCCGCAGGCCGATCCGGTACGTCAACGCCGGGTGACCGGCGCCTACTTGGCCGCCACCCGCAGCGGCGACTTCGACGCCCTGCTCGCCCTCCTCCACCCCCACGTGGTCCTGCGCGCCGACCGCATGGTCGTCCCGACCCCCGAGCCGATCGTGGTCACCGGCTCCCGTCCGGTGGCCGAGGGCGCGATGGCGTCCATGGGCCGGGCACGCTTCGCGGACCTCGTCCTGGTCGACGGCCGCCCGGGCATGGCCATGCTGGAGAACGGCCGCCTGCGCGTGGTCCTCCGCTTCACCTTCGAGGCCGGCGACTCCGGCCTGATCACCGGCATCGACGTGATCGCGGAACCGGAACGGCTGCGGAAGTTGGAGCTGACGGTCTGGAGCTGACGGTCTGGAGCTGACGGTCCGGGGCCGGCAGTCCGGGGCTGACGGCCCGCGGCTGCCGCCCGGCTCAGGCCGTTCCGGGCCGGCCCGCGAACGCCCCCGCGTGCGCCCTCGCCCAGTCCTCGAAGGTACGGGCCGGGCGGCCGAGGAGTTCCGCGACGGTCGGCAGGACCTCCGCGCCGCGGTCGGACTCCTCGGTGCGCTGCATGATCGCTTCGACGACCTCCGGGGGGAAGCCGTAGCGGGACATGCCCGCGCGGGCCGCGTCGGCGGGGACCGCGCGGACGGTCAGGGGGCGGCCGAGGACCTTGCCGAGGATGGACAGTTCCTCGGTCGGGGTGAGGGACTGCGGGCCACTCAACTCGTATGCGGCGCCCGCGTGTTCGTCGCTCGTCAGGGCGCGCGCCGCGATCTCCGCCAGGTCCGCCGGGTCGATGCTCGCCGCCGGGCGGTCCGCGAAGGGCATGGCCACCTCGTCGCCCGCCCGCAGCTGCCCCGCCCATTGCAGGGCGTTCGACATGAAGCGGCCGGGGCGCAGCAGGGTCCACGCCCAGGCGCGGGACGGGTCCGTGACCGCGGACTCCGCCTCGGTGTGCCAGCGGGCGATCACATCGGAGCCGGAGCCCGCGTCCAGCACCGACAGCTTCACCACGCGCCGCACCCCCGCCTTCGCCGCGGCCTGCGCGAGGGCGTGGTCATGGGTGGGCCCGGGCGCCGTACCGACCCCCTGCGCCGACATCAGGAACGCCCCGCGCGCCCCGGCGAACGCCGCCTGCAGGCTCGCCGGGTCGTCCGCGTCGCCGTACACCGCCTCGACACCCTCCGGCAGCCGTGCCTCGGCCGGGCGCCGGGTCATCGCCCGCACCGGCTCGCCCGCGGCCGCCAGCCGCCGCACCAGCTCGCCGCCCACATGTCCGGTCGCCCCGGTCACCAGGATCATCGCGCTCTCCTCTCGTCGATGGCTCGTCGATGTCTCGCCGATGTCGCATCGATGGCTCGTCGATGCACCCAGCCTGCGCGCCCCGGTCGTACGTGGCATCGCACCCGTGGAGGCACCCGGTCTCCTCCCCGGGGAGTAGCCGCGGAACACAACAGGGCAATCCGCGCGTGCCGGGCATACCGTGAAGCTGTACGCGTGTGCGCCGGACGAAGAAGGTGAGTGCGATGCGTGTACTGCTCAAGGCCTCCCTGAACACCGAGAAAGCCAATGACGTCATCCGCAGCGGCAAGATGCCCCAGCTGATGCAGGAAGCCCTCGGGAACATCAAGCCGGAGGCCGCCTACTTCACCGTCGACCACGGCGTCCGTACCGCCTACGTGTTCTTCGACATGCAGGACAGCTCACAGATGCCGTCCATCGGCGAACCGTTCTTCATGGACCTCGGCGCCGAGGTCGACATGACGCCCGTCATGAACGCCGACGACCTGCAGAAGGGGCTCTCCGAGCTGGGCTGACCGGGCTCAGCTGAAGACGATCATCGACCCCTGCGCCAGACTCCGCGTCGCCGCCGCGTGCAGACCGAGCCACACATGGCGCTCGCGGGCGAAGGGGCTGGGGTCGTACGGCGCGGGGACGGCCGGCTCCTCCAACTCCGTCGGGGCGCGCGGGGGTTCGGGCGCCGCCGGGGGGTTGGCGGGGTCGATGCCGATCGAGGGGGCCAGGTACTCCAGCTCGCGCAGCAGCGCCTGCGCGGAGCCCAGGGGGCCGCCGCCCGCGAGGAGTTCGTCGTTGGACAGGGGCTGGGGGAAGTCGACGGGGACGTAGGCGCCCGCGTGGTCGTAGTGCCAGACGAGATGCGACTGCTGGGCGGTCGTCTCGAACATCTCCAGCAACTGCTCGTAGTCGCCGCCCAGATCGTCGACCGGCGTCACCGGCAGTCCGCACACCTGCAGCAGATACACCCGGCGCAGGAAGTGCAGCGCGTCGTAGTCGAAGCCGGCCACCGGGGCGACCTCGCCGGACAGGCCCGGCATGTACTGGTACACCGGCACCTGCGGCAGCCCGGCGGCGGTCAGCACGTTGTTGTACTGCGCGAGTTCCTCGGCGAAGGGATTGTCGGGGGTGTGGCACAACACGTCGACGAGCGGTACCAGCCACAGGTCACAGGCCAAAGAGGGCTCCTCACACAGCGCCGGACGAACAGCGAGGGACGGCGAGCGGATCGGTCGGTCGATCGGTCAGCGGATCGGTCAAGGAAGGGTAGTCGGTACGGCCCCAGGCGGACCCCTCACGGACAGGTCAGCCGCCCGTGTGGAGGTCCCATACCCACACGCCGTCCACCCACTTCGCGTCATGGCCCACCAGTTCGGTGACGGCCTTGCGCAGGGCGTCGTCGTTCTGCTGCGGCGCCACCACCAGCGCTCCTGCCTTCCAGTACGCGAAATCCCGCCGGGCCTGCGCCCGCCAGTTCTTGCCGATCTCCGGGACCACGCCGGTGTAGCGGACATCACGCAGCATCTGCGACGTATAGCGCGGGGCGGCGCCGTAGATGCCGATGCGGTCCTTGCCCCAGGGGCCGTTGAAGTAGCCGCCGGGGACCTTGAAGCCGAGTCCGGCCCGCTGCTGCCAGTGCAGTGCCTCCGCGCTGCCGGGGTCGGGCAGCGGAACGGGCACGAGGGACTCGCCCTTGTGGACGTACGGCTTCCAGGCCCCGTCGGTGAAGAAGGCCGGCGTCGCGGGCCGTTCGACCGCCTTGAGCGGGGCCGGGATCAGCGGCAGCAGGGCGAGACAGACACCGAGCAGACCGAGGTACTGGGTGCCCAGGTTGCGGGTGGAGGTCAGCCGCTCCAGCGCGAGGGCGAGCAGCATGCCGAGCGCCGGGGCGCAGATCATCGCGACCCGTCCCTCGATCACCGACTCGAACAGCGGCAGCTTGGCCAGCGCCGCCCAGGGGCCCGGATAGACCTGGTCCGTCATCGGGATGCGGAAGCGCGGACCCAGGGACAGCAGCGCCGCACCGACCGCGGTGACGGCCAGCGCCTTGACGAGCGCCCGCTCCCACAGCCGTACGGCGATCGCGAAGGCGAGCAGGACCAGCGGCCAGCCGTAGAAGGCGTTCTGCTCGGTGGGGTTGAGGGACAGGGAGTTCGCCCGGTGTGCGTTCCCCGCGATCAGGGAGCGCTCCGCGAAGGAGAGCAGGGCGAGCGGGCTGTTGCCCGCGTCGTCGCCGTGCAGCACGCTGCGGTAGCTCTGCGGACCGGCGAACTGCCAGGCCAGCGCCCACACCACGAGCGGCAGACACACCGCCCCCGCGAGCGCCAGGCCGTTGAGCAGCGGCCGCCACGCCTGCTTGGCCACATCCCTGCGGACGACGGCGTAGGCGGCCGCGAACAGCAGCATGCCGATCATCGCCAGCAGCAGCGGCTCCTCGCCGAGGAAGACCTGGTACGCCGCCATCAGACCGAGCACGATCCCGTCCCGTACGACCCGGGCGCCCGTGCACAGCCGCAGGGCGCGGTCGACGATCAGCGGGATCATGAACAGGATCACGAAGTTGGGGTGCGCGTTGGCGTGGCTGACCATGGGCGGCGCGAAGGCGGCCAGCGAGGCGCCGACGAAGGCCGCGGAGCGCTTGGCCACGACCCGCTTCACGATCAGCCAGTACCAGGCGGCCGCGGTGGCGGCGAGACCCAGCGTCATGACGACGCTGAGGCTGACGGCCGGTCCGGCGAGCAGGGTGAGCGGGGCGAAGGGGACGGACAGACCGAGCATGACCGTGTTGGCCATGAGGTTCACACCGTCGGGGAAGCCCTGCAGATCCGAGAAGAAGGGGTTGTGCAGGTGCGCGACGTTGTCCGCGGTGACCGCGAAGAACCACTCCCACTGGTTCTGGTCCTGCAGGGAGTCGGTCAGATAGCGGTGCTCCGGGTCGAACACCCGGCCCGAGTAGAGGGCGACGGCCATCAGCAGGAAGACCAGGACGGCGAGGAGGTCGGCGCGGCGCAGGGAGCGGAGGCGCAGCCGGGCGAGGTCGGCGAGGAACCGGACGTAGTCGAGGGCCCGTATCTTCGAGCCGGGCCGGTGCGACCAGCGGACCGGGACCTCGGCTATCTGCCCCTCGGCGCGCCGCAGATGGCGCAGGACCTCGACGTCGATGCCGTATCCGTCGATCTTGGAGGCGGCGAAGGCCTCCCGGGCTCCCTCGCCCTCGAAGAGCTTGAAGCCGCACTGGGTGTCCCGTATGCCGGGCACCGCCAGGGCGCGGATGAGCAGGTTGCCCGCGCGGCCCAGCAGTTCGCGCAGCCGGTTCTGCCGGTCGCCGATCGTGGCGCCGGGCAGCGCACGGGAGCCGATCGCCGCGGCGTTGCCCTCGCTGAGCGCCTTGTCGAGCTTCTCCAACTCCTCGATGGGGGCGGCGAGATCGGCGTCGGTGACCAGCACGCGCCGGCCGCGGGAGGCGGCGACGCCCATGCGCATGGCGTGGCCCTTGCCGCGGTTGCGGGGGCCCGAGACCAGCTGGATGCGGGCGTCCTCGCGGTCGGTGACGAGCGTGCGGGTGGCGTCCGTGGACCCGTCGTCGGCGACGACGACCTCCCACTCGCCCCAGCGGCCCTCGTTGTCGTCCAGGTAGCCGGTGACGGCGTCGAGGGTGGGCCCGAGCCGCTGCTCCTCGTTGTAGGCCGGTATGACGACGGACAGGTCCACGGCCGCGGACGGTCCGTTCATCCCCGCGCCAGCCGCTCGACGAGTTCCAGCGAGTGCGCGTTGTACTGGGCGACGATCGAACGCGCCGTCTTGGTGTCGCGCTGCGCCAGGGCGTCGACCAGATCGGTGTGGCCGGACCACAGGGCGCCGCGCAGATCGGTCAGCCGGCGCAGATGCTGCACCGCGCACACCCAGGACTGCACGCGCAGCCGGTGCAGGAAGTCGGCCAGATAGGGGTTGCCGAACAGGGTGCCGAGCTCGTTCCAGTAGCGCAGGTCGTAGCCGATCAGCACGGTGAGGTCGCCGGCGAGCGAGGCCCGCTGCGCCTCCTCGCCGCGGCGGCGCACCCCGGCGAGCGCGGCGACGGTGCGCGGCTCGTCGGCGCGGCGGAAGCGCTGGTGGCCGTCCTCCAGGGAGTGGAACATGCCGTCGGTGACCAGGCTGCGGGCCTCGACGATGCCGCGGTAGTCCTCGACGGAGTACTCGTGGACGTGGAAGCCGCGGTGCTGGTCGGCGTCGAGGAGGCCCTGCGCGGACAGGTCGACGAGCGCCTCGCGCACCGGTGTGGCGGAGACGCCGTACTGCTCGGCGATCTCCTTGACCGTGAACTCCTGTCCCGGTTGCAGTCGCCCGGCCAGCACCTCGTCGCGAAGGGCGTCGGCGATCTGCTGCCGCAGGGTGCTGCGGGTCACGGAGCCGTTGCGACTGCTGCCGGACATGGGTCGGGCGTCTCCTCGTGGCGGTCGGGTGGCGTGCACGTCCATATCTACGAGCACGCCACCTTACGCGTTCGAGTTCCCCGCGATGACCCGCGCGGCGGTGACCGGTCAGGACACCGTCACGAAGGGCTACACCGTGTACTCGTCCGCCACGAGGAGCGCGGCGTCCAGGGCCGCGAGGCCCTCCTTCAGCTCGGCCTCGCTCACATTGCACGGGGGCACCACATGGGTGCGGTTCATGTTGATGAAGGGCCACAGGCCGTGCTTCTTCGCGGCGGCCCCGAAGGCGGCCATCGGGGCGTTCGCCTCGCCGGTCGCGTTGTAGGGCACGAGCGGCTCGCGGGTCTCCCGGTTCCGCACCAGCTCCAGCGCCCAGAACATGCCGACGCCGCGCACCTCGCCGATGCTCGGGTGCCGCTCGGCGAGCTCGTGCAGCGCGGGTGCCACGACGTCCTCGCCGAGCCGCCTCGCGTGGTCGACGACGCCCTCCTCCGCCATCACCCGGAGCGTGGCGACGGCGGCGGCGCAGGCGAGGGGGTGCCCGGAGTAGGTGAGCCCACCGGGGTAGGGCCGCCGGGCGAAGGTCTCGGCGATCGCGCCGGAGATGGCGACGCCGCCCAGCGGCACATATCCGCTGTTGACACCCTTGGCGAAGGTCATCAGGTCCGGTACGACGCCGGACAGGTCCGCCGCGAACCACTCACCGGTGCGCCCGAACCCGGCCATGACCTCGTCCAGCACGAAGACGATGCCGTGCTGGTCGCAGATCTCGCGCACCCCGGCGAGATAGCCGGGCGGCGGCACCATGATCCCGGCGGTGCCCGGGATGGTCTCCAGGACGATCGCGGCGATGGTGCCGGGCCCCTCGAAGGCGATCGTCGTCTCCAGATGCTCCAGCGCCCGCGCGCACTCCTGCTCCTCGGTCTCGGCGTAGAAGCGGGAGCGGTACAGGAACGGCGCCCAGAAGTGCACGACACCGGCGGCACCGGTGTCGGAGGCCCAACGCCGGGGATCACCGGTGACGTTGACCGCCTGCTGCGTACCGCCGTGGTACGAGCGGTACGCCGACAGCACCTTGGGCCGTCCGGTGTGCAGCCGTGCCATCCGTACGGCGTGCTCGACGGCGTCGGCGCCGCCGTTGGTGAAGAAGATCTTGTCCAGGTCCCCGGGCGTCCGCTCGGCGATCAGCCGGGCCGCCTCCGAGCGGGCCTCGATCGCGAAGGCGGGCGCGAACGTCGTCAGGTGTGCGGCCTGCTCCTGTATCGCGGCGACGACCTTCGGGTGCTGGTAGCCGATGTTGGTGTAGACGAGCCCGCTGGAGAAGTCCAGGTAGCGCCTGCCGTCGTAGTCCCAGAAGTACGACCCCTCCGCGCCGGCGACGGCGAGCGGGTCGATGAGTTCCTGCGCGGACCAGGAGTGGAACACATGGGCACGGTCCGCGGCCTTCACGGCGGCGCCGGCCTCGGGGTGTGGCTGAGGGGTCATGGCCGCGAGCGTAGAAGCCCGCACCGGACGCTCGGTATGGGCGTCCTGTCTGCGCTCATGGGGTTTCCGCGACAGGGTGTCGACGACGGGGTGGGCGGCGCGGAGCCGGGACGCCTGCGCTATTGACAGCATCCTGTCGAAGTGACAGCATTCTGTCATGGACGCCAAACCTGTTCATCTCGCTGTGTACGACACCTTCGCCGACTGGGAGACGGGCCACACGACGGCGTATCTCGCCCGTGCCGGGTACGCGCTGCGCACGGTGGGCCCGGGCCGGGAGACGGTCCGTTCCATCGGCGGCCTGAGCGTGCGGCCCGACCTCCCGCTCGACGAGCTGCGCCCCGCGGACAGCTCCCTGCTGATCCTCCCGGGCGCCGACCTGTGGGACTCCGGCGACGACCTCGCGCCCTTCGCCCGCAAGGCGCGGGAGTTCCTCGACGCGGAGGTGCCGGTCGCCGCGATCTGCGGCGCCACCGCCGGGCTCGCCCGCGAGGGCCTGCTCGACGACCGCAGGCACACCAGCGCCGTCTCCTTCTATCTGACGCCGACCGGCTACCGCGGCGGCGAGCTGTACGTCGACGCGGACGCCGTGACCGACGGGACGCTGGTGACGGCCGGGCCCACCGAGCCGGTCGCCTTCGCGCGGGAGGTGTTCCGGCTGCTCGGGATCTACGAGGAGAAGGTGCTGGACGCCTGGTACCGGCTGTTCCACGACTCCGACCCGGAGGCCTTCGCCGTGCTGCAGCAGGCCGGCGCGCGGTGAGCCGGGAGCGCCAGGACCTGCTCAGCCGCAGCGCCCTCGGGGTGTTCCGGCTCAACGGCCAGTTCCTCGGTGTCGCCGAGGAGTTGGCCAGCCCCGCCGGGCTCACCGCGGCCTGGTGGCAGGTGCTCGGCGCGGTGCTGGAGGAGCCGCTGTCGGTGGCCGGAATCGCCCGTGCCATGGGGATCACACGGCAGAGCGTGCAGCGCATCGCCGACCTGCTGGTGGAGCGCGATCTCGCCGAGTACCGGCCCAACCCCGCCCACCGCCGCGCCAAGCTCCTCGCGCCGACCGAGCGGGGCCGTGCCGCGATCCGGCGCATCGATCCCGGCCACGCGGCCTTCGCGGAGCGGCTCGCCGAAGCCTTCGGAGAGGACGAACTCGACGCGGCCGTACAGGTACTGGAACGGCTGTCCAAGGTGCTGGACCAGCTGGGTCCGCCTGTTACGGAACCGTAGACACCGCTCCGCCCTCCACACCCTGCGCCCGCACTATCGTTGGGCTGTTGCACAGTGCGTACCGGGGGATTTCGGGGGACCTGCGATGGAGAAGCTCGGGGCCGGTGATCCGCAGCGGATCGGCGCGTACCGGCTGCTGGCCCGGCTCGGCGCCGGCGGCATGGGGCACGTCTATCTCGCCCGGTCGGAGCGCGGCCGTACCGTCGCCGTGAAGCTGGTGCGCGAGGAGCTGGCCGCGCAGGAGGAGTTCCGGGCGCGGTTCCGGCAGGAGGTGCAGGCCGCGCGGCAGGTCGGCGGGCACTGGACGGCGCCCGTCCTGGACGCCGACACCGAGGCCGCCGTGCCCTGGGTCGCCACCGGGTACGTCGCCGGGCCGAGCCTGCAGCAGGTCGTCGGGCACGACCACGGGGCGCTGCCCGAGCGGTCGGTGCGCATCCTCGCGGCCGGGCTCGCCCACGCGCTCAAGGACATCCACGCGGCCGGGATCATCCACCGCGACCTCAAGCCCTCCAATGTGCTCGTCACCATCGACGGTCCGCGGGTCATCGACTTCGGCATCGCGCGGGCGCTGGAAACCGTGACGGACGGCGGGCTGACCCGCACCGGCGCGCTCGTCGGATCGCCCGGGTTCATGGCCCCCGAGCAGGTGCGCGGCGACCGGATCACCCCCGCGTGCGACGTCTTCTGCCTGGGCTCGGTGCTGGCGTACGCCGCGACCGGCGCCCTCCCCTTCGGCACCGCCAACAGCGGTGTGCACGCGCTGATGTTCCGTATCGCCCAGGAGGACCCCGATCTGGAAGGGGTGCCCGAGGGGATCGCCGACCTCGTGAGCGACTGCCTGAAGAAGGACCCGGCGGCCCGGCCGACGCTGGACCAGGTCCTGGAGCGCACGGGCGCCGAGGACACCGTGCTGGGCGGACGCTCGCGCGACCCCTGGCTGCCGAGCGCCCTGGTCGCCCAACTCGGGCGGCACGCCGTGCAGTTGCTGGACACGGAGAACCCCGAGAACCCCGAGCCGTCGGGGGAGGTCTCCCTGCAGAAGCCGGCCCCCGCGGCCACCCCGGAGCACGCCCCCGCCGCCGACGCCTCGTCGCAGCCGGGCGCGGGCACGGGCACGGACGTGCCCGCCGGTCCGCCGCCGCCCGGACAGCCGGGCACGGGGCAGCAGGGTCCGGGCGCGCCGCTGAACCATCTGCCGACGATGGTCGCGGGCCAGGGCACCCCGCCCCCGGCCCCCGCCCAGACCCCGCCGTCCGGCCACCCGGCCTACGGCTATCCGCAGCAGCACCCCCAGCAGCCCGGCTACGGCTACCCCCAGCAGCCGCCGCAGCCCGCCCCCTACGGCACGCCCCAGCAGCCCGGCCCGTACGGCGCGCTCGGCTCCACCCCGCCCTACGGCCCGCCGTACCACGGCCCGGTGCCCGCCGCCGCGCCCCAGCCGCCCCGCCGCGACAGCCGCTCCACCGCGCTGCTGGTCGGCGTCGCCCTGATCGTCGCGCTCGGCGCCGGCGGTTCGGTCTACGCCCTGATGAACGGCGGCGGCGACTCCTCGGACGACAAGGCCGTCTCCGACGCCTCCACCAGCGCGCCCGTGACCTCCGGGCCGACGACGCCCGCGCCCGACCCGACGACCGCGCGGCCCAGTACCTCCGCGCCCTCGAACGGAGCGATCCCGGCCGACTACCTGGGCACCTGGACCGCCACCATCACCAACGCCGACGGCGACAACACCCGCAGCCTCACCCTCCAGCAGGGCAAGGTCGGCGACACCGTCATGTCACTGGTCGCCGACGGCCCCACCAGCAGCGGTTCCTACCACTGCGTCTTCCAGGCCCAGTTGACCGCGGCGTCGAGCGGCAGCCTGCAGCTCGGTCCGTCCACCGTGACCTCGGGCGACGCCGGGTACTGCAAGCCGGGCGATCCCACCGAGATCACCCTGCTGCCGGACGGCAGCCTGCAGCGCGAGAACACCAGCAACGGCGAGAAGCTGACGTACACCAAGCAGTGATCAGCGGCCGGTGTCAGCCGTCCTCGGCGGGCCCGGGTGATAGATCACCACGGCCGCGACGGCGACGATCAGCGCACTGAGCCCCGGCGTCAGCCACCAGGGCACACCGGTCCACACACAGATCAGGCCCACGGCGAAGCACACGGTGAACAGGGTGATCAGCAGCCGCATGCCGTACGGCCGCCAGCGCACCCGGGCCTGCAGACGCGGCCCGCCGACGCCGGTCAGCAGGATCACGCCGAACACGAAGGTGAGGACGGCGAGCAGGGCCGCGAACGTGCCCGCGACGGCCACCATCTGGGGTTCGTCGCGCGGCTCGTCGATGCTGCTCTGCCGGGCGTCGCCCTTGGCGAGCGTCATGACCGATCCGTGCCAGACCGTGCCGGTGACCCGGTCCCCCTTGTGCAGGGCGGTCAGCAGCGGGTCCCAGTCGCCGAAGTCGACGGTGCCGTTCCAGAAGGGCGAGCCGGTGACGGTCGCGGAGTGGTCGCCCTTCGTTCCCGCGCCGGCGTGCACGTCCGTGACGGTGAAGCGGACCGTGCGCACACAGTCCTCGTACGCGTGCGCGGGTGCTCCAGCGGGACAGGGCCGCGCCGCCTCGTAGTCCTGGTACCGCCCGATCTCGCGGGGCAGCCAGGTGACGAACGCGCTGCGACAGCCCAGCACCGCGACGCACGACACGGCGATCAGCGCCAGGCCCGTCAACACCCGGCGCCACGGCCGCAGTTCGGACGGCCCGTCCACCAAAACCCCCGCTGTCGCAAGCGTCCTGTTGGCCATCCCGCTCCCCCCTGTTCACTCTGACGCACCAGTATCGGACGCCTGATCGTCCGTATGGTGTTCGCCTTGTCGAACTGCGGGAGTGGCGGGGGCGCTCACAGTGCAGTGGTTCAGTGCGGAGAACGTCGTGGCCGTCGGTACGGCGGTCCTCGGCATCGTCGCGTCCGGCGTCATGGTCTGGTACGAACGCCGGGTGCCACGTCGCAAGAGGATCGGCTACCGCGTCCAGATGGACAACCCGATAGGCGACGGCGTACGGCTGGGACGGGCCAACGTACGGCTCGGCCTGTTCGACGAGGCACCCGGCATGACCGACGCGACCCTCGTGCTGCTGCGCGTCGAGAACGACGGCTCCCAGGGCATCGACCGCGACGACTACACCAGCCCCGAAGTGCACGGCCTGACCGCGGTGTTCACCGACCGCACCATCCGCGGTGTCTCGGTCACCCAGCCCGACGACACCGACCATCTGATGGACCACTTCACCGCCGCCCGCGGCTTCGGCTACGACGGCAACACGCTGCGCATCCCGCGCGTCCCGCTCAACCGCGGCGAGCACTACAAGCTGCTGGTGCTGCTGTCCGGCGGCGACGTGGGCACACCGATACGGCTCAGGGGCGGCATCCGCGAGGGCGAGGTGCACCCCAACCGCAGTGCCACGCCGGACGACAAGCCGCCGCTGTTCAGCCGCGCGGCCCGGCTGATCACGATCATGCTCACCCTGAGCGTCCTCACGCTCGCGAGCATCATCGTGGCCCGCGACGACAGCCCGGCCCCGATCGAGTGCGAGCAGGGCAGGCTGGCGGTCGTGGGGTCGACGGCGTTCAAGCCGGTGGTGGAGGAACTGGCGAAGGAGTACGAGCGCAAGTGCCCGGACGCCTCGATCGTCGTCGAGGCACGGGGCAGCTCGGCCGGGGTGAACGAACTCGGTTCGCTGGGCGCCCGGTCGAAGAGGGCCGCCCGCAATCTGATCGCCTTCTCCGACGGCCCCGCCGTCGGCGCTCCGGGCGAGCTGGTCGGCGACCGCGTGGCGCTCTCGGTCTTCACCCTGGTCGTCAACGACGGCATCCGGCTGCCGGCGGGCGGGCTCCTGCTGAAGGACGTGCGCCGGATCTACCGCGGCGAGGTGACGCACTGGAAGCAGCTCGATCCCTCCCTGCCCGACCTGCCGATCGTGCTCGTCAGCCGCAACGCCGACTCCGGGACCCGGCAGATCTTCCAGGACCGGGTGCTCGGGAGCTGGGAGCGCGTGCCCAGCACCTCGCTGGACTGCGTCCACAAGGACGACGTGTCGGCGCCCGTCATGCGCTGCGAACTCGACGCCACGGAGGACGTGCTCGCCAAGGTGGCGGGGATCCCGGGCGCCATCGGCTACTCCGAGTTCACCCTCGCCAAGGGGCACAAGGGCCTGCGCACCGTCGCCCTCGACGGCGCGTCCCCCTCGGTCGGGGACATCGAGTTCGGCCGCAGCGAGTACCCCTACCGCGGGGTGGAGTACGCGTACACCTACGGCCGTCCGGCCAACGGCTCCCTGGCCTCCTCCTTCCTGGCCTTCATCGGCCAGGGCGAGAGCGAGACGATCATCCGGGCGCACGGCCATCTGCCGTGCTCGGCGACGGCGGCGTCGGGGCTGTGCGCGGGGGAGTGACGGTCGCGGGTGGCGGTTGCGGGTGACGGCCGCGGGTGACGGTCGAGAGTGGCGGTCGCCTCCCTTGTGCCGTAGTGGCGTGTCCATGACGATGTGGAGGGTCCGGCATCGGCAGCCACGGGAGGGCACATGCGTCCCACCAGGAGAACGGTCCTGACCGCGACGGCGGCGGCGGGCACGGCCGCACTGGCCTCGGCGGGCGCCGCCGAAGCCGCGCCGCAGGGCGGCCGGCCACCGGCCACCGCCCAGCACCCCTCCCGCGAACTGCGGGAACTGCTGCGGGAGATGGACCCGGCACGCGTCGAGGCGACGGTGCGCAGACTCGTCTCCTTCGGCACCCGCCACACCCTCTCCGTCCAGGACGACCCGGCCCGCGGGATCGGCGCGGCCCGCGACTGGCTCCTGTCCGAACTGCGCTCCTACGCCGCCGTCTCGGGCGGCCGGATGACGGCCGAACTCCAGTCGTACATCCAGGAACCCGCCTCCCGCATCCCCGTCGCCACGAAGATCACGAACGTGGTCGCGACCCTGCGCGGCTCGGTCACGCCGGAGCGCGTGTACGTCGTCTCCGGGCACTACGACTCCCGGGTCACCGACGTCATGGACGCCACCTCCGACGCCCCGGGCGCCGACGACGACGCCTCCGGAGTGGCCGTCGTGCTGGAGCTCGCCCGGGTGATGGCGAAACGCCGCACGGCCGCCACCATCGTCTTCGCGGCGGCGGCGGGCGAGGAGCAGGGGCTGTACGGATCGACGCATCTGGCCGAGCAGTTGAAGGCGGCCGGCGCGGACGTCCAGGGCATGTTCACCAACGACATCGTGGGCAGTTCCACCGCCGACGACGGCACGAAGGACCCGTACACGGTCCGGCTGTTCGCGGAGGGCGTGCCCACCTCCGAGACCCCGGAACAGGCCGCGATCCGCAGGTCGGTGGGCGGCGAGAACGACTCCGCGACCCGCCAACTCGCCCGTTTCGTACGGGACGTGGCCGACAACGACGCCACCGGCATGCACGTCCGCATGATCTACCGCCGCGACCGCTACCTCCGCGGCGGCGACCACATCCCCTTCCTCGAACGCGCCTGGCCCGCGGCCCGCTTCACCGAGCCCGCCGAGGACTTCGCCCACCAGCACCAGGACGTCCGCGTCGAGGACGGCAAGCAGTACGGCGATCTGCCGCGGTTCTGCGACTTCGGCTACATCACCCGGGTGGCCAGGGTGAACGCCGCCGCCCTGTGGACCCTCGCGCAGGCACCGGGCACGCCCACGGGCGCGAAGATCCTGACCTCCGCCCTGACCAACTCCACCCAGCTCGTGTGGACCCGCGGCACTGAGCCGGACCTCGCGGGCTACGAGATCGTGTGGCGTGAGACGACCGCACCGGAGTGGACCCATGTGATCCCGGCGGGCGACGTCACGGCCTTCGAGGTGGACCTCTCCAAGGACAACGTGTTCTTCGGGGTGCGCGCGGTGAACACGAAGGGGCTGCGCAGCCCGGTCGCCTTCCCCCTGCCGCAGTCGTAGCCGCTCCTACGCGGCCGCGGCCCTCACCTCGGCTCCGGCGGGCGCTGGCGCGGCATGTTCGGGCGGGCGCCCGCGCCCGGGGGCAGCGGGAAACGTCCCTGCGCGCTCGCGATCTCCGGACGGCCGGCCCCGGAGCCGGTGGACTGGATGCCCATCGGCGCCGAGCCCGTGCGGAACTCCACCATCCAGTCGGCCGTCTCCGTGCGGACCAGCTCGGTGACGTCCTCGGAGAAGCGGCGCAGCACGCCCAGGCACCGCTCGGCGGCCTCGCTCGCGGTGCCCTCCGTCGGGCCCAGCACCTCGCGCACGCTCTCCGAGGCCCACTCGAACTGCAGCACCTGCAGCCGGCGCTGCACGGCCTGCGCGGTGGCGACGTCCCTTATCCAGCCGGAGGTCACGCCGAAGTAGCGGTCGACGGCCACACAGGCCACCGCGAGCAGCAGCGCCAGATACCCCCATGCGGCGAGCCCGGCCGCCACATCCGTCAGATCCAGCAGGGGCAGCGCGGCGCCGGCGACGGCGCCCACCGCGGCCCCCGTGCGCAGCACCCGGGCGCCCCGCCGCTTCCACACCCGGTCCGCGAGATACCAGGCGGCCGTCTCCAGCGCCCCGTCCTCCACCCACCGGTACAGCTCGTGCAGCCGCTCGGCCGGCTCGCCCCAGTCGCCGAGCGGGAACGTGCGCCCGGTCAGATCGCCCGGCCGGAACCCGGCGGCACCCTCGCCCCGCCCGTCCTGAGGCGGACCCTCGGGCTGCATCTCCGGCTGACCCACCCGCACTCCTTCTGATCACGACCGTTCACGTTGCGTGACACCTGATGCTGATGTGCCCGCCCCTTCCTACCGCCCAATGGGTGGCGAAGCCCATGGATTCACCTCTTTTCCGCCCGGAAGTGGGTCTTGATCAGGTATAGGACTCAGTGCAGCCTCACTCGAAAGAGTGGCGGGGCGATGGCCGACGCGACCACGTAGGCTCGTGCCAGGCGGGAAAACCTCGCCGACGAAGCCGTACGAAACCAGGAGCTGATCGTGATTCCCGGTGGTGGCCAGCCCAATATGCAGCAGCTGCTCCAGCAGGCCCAGAAGATGCAGCAGGACCTGCAGCAAGCGCAGGAGGAGCTGGCACGGACGGAGGTCGACGGGCAGGCGGGCGGCGGCCTGGTGAAGGCCACTGTCACCGGCTCCGGTGAACTGCGCGCGCTCAAGATCGACCCGAAGGCCGTCGACCCCGAGGACACCGACACCCTCGCGGACCTGATCGTCGCCGCCGTCCAGGCGGCCAACGAGAACGCCCAGACCCTCCAGCAGCAGAAGCTCGGCCCGCTCGCGCAGGGGCTCGGCGGCGGCAGCGGCATCCCCGGTCTGCCTTTCTAAGACAGGCGTCGGCCAACTACCGTACGTACTGAAGGAACCCCAGGAAGGACGGCAGTCCGTTGTACGAAGGCGTGGTGCAGGACCTCATCGACGAACTGGGGCGGCTGCCCGGCGTCGGTCCCAAGAGCGCCCAGCGGATCGCCTTCCACATCCTGCAGGCGGAACCGACGGACGTACGGCGGCTCGCGCAGGCCCTGATGGAGGTCAAGGCCAAGGTCAGGTTCTGCGCGACCTGCGGCAACGTCGCGCAGGAGGAGCTGTGCAACATCTGCCGCGACTCGCGCCGCGACCCCGCCGTCATCTGTGTGGTGGAGGAGCCCAAGGACGTGGTCGCCATCGAGCGCACCCGTGAGTTCCGGGGCCGCTACCACGTCCTGGGCGGAGCGATCAGCCCGATCGAGGGTGTCGGACCCGACGACCTGCGTATACGGGAACTTCTCGCGCGGTTGGCCGACGGTACGGTCACGGAACTGATCCTGGCCACGGACCCGAATCTGGAGGGCGAGGCCACCGCGACCTACCTCGCCCGCATGATCAAGCCCATGGGCCTCAAGGTCACCCGCCTGGCCAGCGGCCTCCCGGTGGGTGGCGACCTGGAATACGCGGACGAGGTCACCCTCGGCCGCGCCTTCGAGGGGAGACGACTCCTAGATGTCTGACGCCAAGCTGCACGCCACGTCCCCGGACCCGGACGACTTCGCGGTTCAGATCGCGGACCAGGTGGAGAGCTTCCTCGTGTCCGTGAGCGAGGTGGCCAAGGGTGACGAGCCGGACTCGGCGGTCCCCTTCCTCCTCCTGGAGGTGTCCCAGCTGCTGCTGGCCGGAGGCCGGCTCGGCGCGCACGAGGACATCGTCCCCGACGAGCGCTACGAGGCCGACACGGGCCCCGACCCCGACGTGGACGAACTGCGCGAGAACCTCGCCCGGCTCCTGGACCCGATCGACGTCTACTCCGAGGTCTTCGACCCCTACGAGCCGCGCAAGGCCCCGGTCCCGGCGCGCATCTCCGACGATCTGACCGACGTCATCACCGACCTGCGCCACGGCATGGCCCACTACCGCGCGGGCCGCACCACCGAGGCCCTGTGGTGGTGGCAGTTCTCCTACTTCTCCAACTGGGGCTCCACCGCCTCCGCCACCCTGCGCGCCCTCCAGTCGGTCGTCGCCCACGTCCGCCTCAACCAGCCCCTCGCCGAACTCGACGGCCTCGACACCGACCAGGGCATGGGCGACGAAACCCTCGAATTCGAGGCCGGCAAGGTCATGCAGGAGGAGATCGCGGGGCCGCTGGGGGTGCAGACGGGCAAGTAGCCCCGACGACGATCAGCCGACCGCCCTCGGAAACCGCCCGACCTGCCCCAACAGCGCGAAGAGCTCCGTCGGCGACTGCGTGATCCCGGTGCCTCCCGCATCGGCCACCTGGTCCCGACGGTCCATCGCACCGGCGTTCCCGTAGACGAACACCGGCGTCATGCGATCCGTCTCCCGGATTCGCTCGATCAGCCTGATCCCGGCCTCGGGGTCGTACCCTCCGGGTTCGGCGCGCCCCATGTCGGAGATCACGGCATCGAAAGGCGCGCGCTGCAGGGCCCGTAGGCCCTCGTCGGTGGATGTTCTCTGGACGACCTCCACCCCCATAGCCTGCAACTGCCCTGCCTCGTAGGCATTGTTGGAGGGTTTGTCGTCGACCCAGAGGATCCTGTGCAGCACCTCTTGCGGCCGTTGCCCGGTCTCGTGCCGACCGGTCTGTGATGCGAGTTGATGCTGTAGTTCCGCGGTCGTCTTCACCACCTCGTCCGAGAACTGCTGCACCGTCAGCTCGTTGTTCCCGACCCTGAGGCTGAAGGCCCGCTTCTCCAGGACGTGCCGGATCTCGGGAAGCAGCCGCCAGACGACCCAGGCGGCGAACACGGGCCACGCCAGCCCGGTCAGAGCGCGAATCAGATCCGTTGCTTCATCCACGGCGCTGTCCTCGGTGTCATGTACGTGTCGGATTCGTCAGCCTAGGACAACATGCCCAATCGGCAGAGGAGTTGGCGGGCCTCGGCTGGGTGTGGCGGGTTCACAGGCCCCAGATTCCCTTGCCCACCGCCGTGATGCCCCCCGCCAGGGCCAGTGTCAGCACCAGTGCGCGGGCCCGTTTTTCGGGGATTCGGGGGGACAGGGCGTGGCCCGTGAGGGCGCCTGCTGTCAGGGCCGTGGCGATCCAGGTCCAGCGGGGGGTCGTGAGGTGGGGGAGGCCGTTCGCCGTGATCGAGAAGGCGTTCACCACTACGCCGTAGAACTGGGCGTTGGGGACGAACTCCCGTACCGTCCATTCCGCGTTGACGGCGTACAGGGAGATCGGCGGGCCGCCCACCCCGGCGGCCGAGTTCATGAAGCCGCCGACCGCGCCCGCCGCGAGCGCCCCCTTCGTGCCCCGCAGGGCGGGCACCCGGGCCCCGCGCAGGACCAGCAGCACGGCGACCGTCACCAGCGTGCCCATCACCAGCATCAGGTCGGGCTCGGGGAGCCGCCGGGTCAGCCACACCCCGGCCGGCACCGTGCACGCCGCGGCCACGCACAACGGCACCATCGCACCCGGCCGCACGCGCCGCCAGCCGCCGCTCAGCCCGACGAGGCTGATGGCCCCCGCCGCGCAGTTGGCGAGCACGACGCCCTCGGCCGGTCCGAGCAGCAGCACGAGCGCGGGGACGCAGACCAGAGCGAACCCCATGCCGGTCAGGTACTGCACACAGGAGCCGAGCAGCACGATCCCCGCCAGCAGTACGTCCGTCGTCACGTAGGCAGCCTGCACGTTTTCGATGGTCGGGGGGAGGGTGTGGGCAGCAGCAACTCAGCGTCACCGAATCGCTGCGCAGAGCGGCAGCGGGTGACCTGGCGCACTTTACGGAGTGATCACCGGCAGGGCGGGCAGGGACGTGCTGAGCGCCGGATCTCACCATGTGGTTCCACTCGGGTCGATTCCGGGCGCTCGATAGACTGAAGCGACCGCGGTGCGCTTGCGTATCGACGGTCTCCGAGAGCACAGACGGACGAGCGAGGAGCGCACGTGGGCCTTGTCGTGCAGAAGTACGGAGGCTCCTCCGTAGCCGATGCCGAAGGCATCAAGCGCGTCGCCAAGCGGATCGTGGAAGCGAAGAAGAACGGCCACCAGGTGGTCGTCGTTGTTTCCGCGATGGGCGACACTACGGACGAGCTGATCGATCTCGCCGAGCAGGTATCCCCGATGCCTGCCGGGCGTGAGTTCGACATGCTGCTGACCGCCGGAGAGCGGATCTCCATGGCCCTGCTGGCCATGGCGATCAAAAACCTGGGCCACGAGGCCCAGTCGTTCACCGGCAGCCAGGCCGGCGTCATCACCGACTCGGTCCACAACAAAGCCCGGATCATCGACGTCACGCCGGGCCGGATCCGGCAGTCGCTGGACGCGGGCAACATCGCCATCGTCGCCGGCTTCCAGGGCGTCAGCCAGGACAAGAAGGACATCACGACCCTGGGTCGCGGTGGCTCGGACACCACCGCCGTGGCGCTCGCCGCGGCCCTCGACGCCGAGGTGTGCGAGATCTACACCGACGTCGACGGTGTGTTCACCGCCGACCCGCGTGTGGTGAAGAAGGCGAAGAAGATCGACTGGATCGCCTTCGAGGACATGCTGGAGCTCGCCGCGTCCGGCTCCAAGGTGCTGCTCCACCGCTGTGTGGAGTACGCCCGCCGCTACGACATCCCGATCCATGTGCGCTCGTCCTTCTCGGGACTGCAGGGCACCTGGGTCAGCAGCACACCACTCGTGAAGAAGACGCAAGCGCAAGGGGAACAGCAGGTGGAGCAGGCCATCATCTCGGGTGTCGCCCACGACACCTCCGAGGCCAAGGTGACGGTCGTCGGCGTCCCGGACAAGCCGGGCGAGGCCGCCTCGATCTTCCGCGCCATCGCGGACGCGGAGATCAACATCGACATGGTCGTGCAGAACGTGTCCGCCGCCTCCACCGGCCTGACGGACATCTCCTTCACCCTCCCCAAGACCGAGGGCCGCAAGGCCATCGACGCCCTGGAGCGGGCCCGTACGGCCATCGGCTTCGACTCCCTGCGCTACGACGACCAGATCGGCAAGATCTCGCTCGTCGGCGCCGGTATGAAGACCAACCCGGGCGTCACGGCCTCCTTCTTCGAGGCCCTCAGCGACGCCGGCGTGAACATCGAGCTGATCTCGACCTCCGAGATCCGCATCTCGGTGGTCACCCGCGCCGACGACGTCCCCGACGCCGTGCGCGCCGTGCACAGCGCCTTCGGCCTCGACTCCGACAGCGACGAGGCCGTGGTCTACGGGGGCACCGGGCGATGACCGGCGCCGCGAGGCGGGCGGGACGGTGACGGCAGGCGCCGGCCCGACGCTCGGGGTCGTGGGTGCGACCGGGGCCGTCGGCTCGGTCATGCTCCAGATCCTGTCCCAGCACGCGGACATCTGGGGCGAGATCCGTCTGATCGCCTCACCGCGTTCGGCCGGCCGCAAGCTGGCCGTGCGCGGCGAGGAGGTCGAGGTGGTGGCCCTCACGGAGGAGGCCCTCGACGGCGTCGACGTCGCCATGTTCGACGTGCCCGACGAGGTCTCCGCGCACTGGGCGCCCATCGCCGCCGCCAAGGGCGCGGTCGTGGTGGACAACTCGGGCGCCTTCCGGATGGACCCCGAGGTGCCGCTCGTGGTGCCCGAGGTCAACCCGCACAAGGCGCGGCTGCGACCCCGAGGGATCATCGCCAACCCCAACTGCACGACGCTGTCCATGATCGTGGCCCTGGGCGCGCTGCACGCCGAGTTCGGGCTGCGCGAGCTGGTGGTCTCCTCGTACCAGGCGGTGAGCGGGGCCGGACGGGCCGGCGTCGACACCCTGCGCCGCCAGCTGTCGCTGGTGGCCGGCACGGAGCTGGGCACCAACCCCGGTGACGTGCGCCGGGCCGTGGGCGACGACACCGGACCCTTCCCGGAGCCCGTCGCGCTGAACGTCGTGCCGTGGGCCGGGTCGCTGCGCGAGGACGGCTGGTCCTCGGAGGAGATGAAGGTGCGGGACGAGTCCCGCAAGATTCTCGGTCTGCCCGACCTGCCCGTCGCGGTGACCTGCGTACGGGTGCCGGTGGTCACCACGCACTCCCTCACCGTCCACGCCCGCTTCCAGGGCGAGGTCACGGTCGACAGGGCCCGGGAGATCCTCGCCACGGCTCCTGGTGTCGTCCTGTGCGACGACCCGGCCGCCGGTGAGTTCCCCACGCCCGCCGACGTCGTGGGCACCGACCCCACCTGGGTGGGCCGGCTGCGGCGTGCGCTCGACGATCCGACGGCGCTCGAACTCTTCGTCTGCGGCGACAATCTGCGCAAGGGCGCGGCCCTGAACACCGCGCAGATCGCGGAGCTGGTGGCGGCCGAGTTCGGGTGAGACGCTCTAAGGTGTGATCCGGTCGAAGGTCCGGACCACTTGCTGTGAGGCCGCTGGGCATCCGAAGATTTTCCTCCCCGTTCTCCGCAACCGCGCGGAGGGCGGGGAGCGTCTTTGCGAACGCCCTTCGGGGGTGCGGGGATGCGGTACGGGACAGGGGGACGTCCCGGTCGTCAGGAAGACATGGGGAAGAGCGGGTACGCATGAGGGCGTTCGACGCACGGTCGGCTGTGCCGCCTGGGGCGAGACAGGGGGATGCTGTGCGCGCCGCAAAAGTGACGCGTGGCACGTACAACCCCGACGGGGGGAAACGTGTCCAACTGACGTGGCCCAAGTACTCGACTTCTCCGCGGCGACCCGCGTCCGACCCCGCATGCCCGGTACGCCCGGTGGCATGCCGGTGATCGCGCCCATGCCCGCAGCGCGGCCCACCCGCATCCCGAACCAGCGCGACGGCGCCGAGTACGCCGGCGACGACGCCGCGGCGGCCGGCACCACCGTCGACCACCTCACCGAGACCTACCGCGCGCACTACCGCTCGCTGCTGGGCCTGGCCGCCCTGCTGCTCGACGACACCGCCTCCTGCGAGGACGTCGTCCAGGAGGCCTTCATCCGCGTGCACTCGGCACGCAAGCGGGTCCGCGACCCCGAGAAGACGCTCGCGTACCTGCGCCAGACGGTCGTCAACCTCTCCCGCTCCGCGCTGCGCCGGCGCATCCTGGGCCTGAAGCTCCTCTCCAAGCCGATGCCCGACATGGCGAGCGCCGAGGAGGGGGCCTACGACCAGCTGGAGCGCGACTCCCTGATCAAGGCGATGAAGGGCCTGCAGCGCCGCCAGCGCGAGGTCCTGGTGCTGCGCTACTTCGCGGACATGACCGAGGCCCAGGTCGCCGAGACGCTCGGGATATCGCTGGGCTCGGTGAAGGCGTACGGTTCCCGCGGCATCGCGGCGCTCCGTATCGCGATGGAGGCGCCGGCATGAGCAAGGACCGCCCGGGACGCGAGTCCCACGAGCGCCACGAGCAAGAGCACACGCAACCGCACGCTGGGAACGGAACTGTGAACGACGGCCCCGACGACCAGAGCCCCGACAGCGGGCTCGACTCGGACGAGCTGGCCCTGCGCAGGATGTTGCACCAGGCGGTGCAGACGGTCGAGCCGCGCGACGGCGCGCTGGACCACCTGCGGCGGGCCGTGCCCGCACGGCGCGCCCGCAAGCGGCAGGCAGCCGTCGGCATGGCGGCCGCCGCCCTGTTCATCGGCACCGCCGTCCCGGCCCTGCTGCATGTCTCCGGTGCCACGGGCTCCGACGTCAACCCGTCCGTGGCCGGGCAGGCCTCGCAGGCGCAGGGCGGGGCGAGCCAGGGAAAAGCAGACGGTACTGAGGGCGCCACCGCCGGCGGTTCCGGCAAGGCCACGGACAAGGGCAAGGGCGACCACAAGGGCGACGGCAAGGGCAAGGGCAGCTCTCCGGGCACGGGCAGCAGCGCGGGCACCGGCCCGGCGGCCAGCAGTGCGGCGGGCGCGTCCGTGTGCGCCGCCGAACAGCTCGGCTCGCCCACGCACTTCGAGAACGCCCCCGACTCCGGCGGCACGGTCTACGGCACCTTCCGGGTCGTCAACATCTCCACCACGCCCTGCAGCGTCGGCGGGCCCGGGACCGTGAGCGTGCTCGCCCAGGGCAGTGCGGACCCCACCAAGGTCGGTGCGCAGCGGCATGTGTCCGGGGACGCGGCGGCCGGACTGCCCGACCCGTCCACCGAGGTCACCGGTCTGCTGCTGCAGCCGGGCGCGGCCTACGAGGTGAAGTTCGCCTGGGTGCCCTCGGCGTCCTGCACCCCCTCGGGCGGCGACGGCGGCACCGGCGACGGCGGCCCCACCAGCACCCCGACCCCGACCGAGGGCACCGGCAACAGCGCGGGCTCCACCTCCACCGGCACCGAGAGCGGTCTGACCACACAACTGATGCGCCAGGACGGCTCGACGGACGGCACCGTAACCATCTCCCACACAACCGAAGCAGGCTCCCCCACGGTCTCGGCAACAATCTCCGGGGCATGCGCGGGAACGGTCTATTACACCGGCATACTGCCCGGAACCTGATCCCACCGCCCGCCCGCACCGGCTTGTCCCGGGCGCGGAGCCAGCGGGCTCCTTCGCCTTGCGTGGGCGGGTCCTCCCCGAGCACCGACCGGCCCCGGTCCGCGCCGCCCGGCCGACCGCACCGGCAGGTCCCCGGTCCGGCGTCAACGGGGACCTCTCGGCTCGCGCGCCAGCGGGGCCCCTTGGCTCGCGTCAGCGGTTCCGCGGTTCCCCGGCCCGGCGCCGGCCGGTCCCCGGCACGGCGTCAGCAGGGTCCTTGCGGCGCGCGCGTCGGCGGGCTCCCTCGGCTCGCGTCAGCGGCTCCCTGCCCCGGGCTCCCTGGCTCTTGCGTCAGCGGGTTCTCCCGGCCCGCGCGTCGACCGGTCCCGGTCCGCGCCTGCCGGCCGACCGCGTCAGCGGGTCCCTTCGGCTCGCGCGGCAGCCGGTTCCCCTCGGCCCGCGCGCCGACCAGCCCCGGCCCGCGTCACTGGTACCCGGCCCGGCGTCAGCGCGCGGCACCTGGCGCCCCGCGCGTCTACCAGTCATCGGCCCGGCGACAGCCGACCCCGGCCCGTGTCAGACGGTGACGCTCGTCTGTTTCGCTGCCTCCGGCGTCAGCCCCATTTCGGCGTCCCGGGCGAACTCGATCTCGCGGCGCAGTAGTCGGAACCACATGAACACCACGAAGCCGGCGAAGACGAACCACTCGCCGGTGTAGCCGAGGTTCTGGAAGGCCTTCAGGTCGAGGCCGGAGCCGGCGGGTGCCGTGGCGGGCACGGCCTTCATCCCGCTGTCGGCCTTGTCCAGCGTGACCCAGGCGTCGTACAGGTCGTACGGCACGAGGTTCACCAGGGACGCCGAGCTGATCGCCGCGGTCTGCCCGGAGGGCAGCCCGCCCTGGGCGCTGACCCCGTTGTCCCCGGGTGTCTCGGAGGCCTGCAGCGCGCCCGTGACGGTGACCTCACCGGCGGGCGGGGCGGGCGCCTTCGCGGTGTCGGCGGAACCGGGCAGCCAGCCGCGCACCACGGGCAGCGCCTTCCCGCCGTCGGTGCGCAGCAGCGTCAGGACGTAGTACCCGCGCCGGTCGTCGAGTTCGCGGTCCGGGACGAGCAGCTGCCTGCCGTAGTGCCCGGTCGCGGTGACCTGGCGGCCGGACGTGGCCTTGTCCACCGGCAGCAGCTCGCGCAGCGGGCGGGCCGCCTCGTGCTGGTCGGCGGTGACCTGGTCGTCGGCCTCGCGGTGGTCCTGCACCCGGCCCTCGAACCGGCTGAGCTGCCAGGTCCCCATGAAGATGCAGAAGGGGATGGCGAGCAGCACGAAGACGTTGATCCCCCACCAGCGGCGCGTCAGCAGAAACCGGTACACACCAACAAAGGTACGGCGCGGCCCTGCAGGGGCGGCCTGCGGGGTCAGTACCGCTCGGTGAGGTGGTCCCGGCCCGCCGGGGGTTCGTACGGCTCGGGCCAGAAGTCGGATATGGACGTGATCCGGTCCTCGCCGGTGAAGAACGAGATCCCGTACATCTCCTCCAGCCCGACCGTGAAGTGGACCCAGCTCACGACCTGGCCCGGCTCGGCGACCATGCGCTCGATCCTCAGGTGCCAGTCGCCCGGATACTCGCGGTTGAACTCCACATACCGCTCACGGCCGGTGATCCGCTCGCGGGTCTGCGGCAGCGTGTAGACGACGTCCTCGGCCAGGGTGTCCGCGAAGGTGCTCCAGTCCCGGGCCTCGGCGGCGGCCCAGAACCTCTCGACTGTCTTGCGCAGATCGGTCATGTCGCACAGTCTGCACCCCGCCCCTGACAATCGGCTCCGACCTGGGCAAACGCCTTGATCGGGGAGGGGTCGCCGGTCCGGCCGGAGCCCGCCGGGTAAGGGAGCGGTAGAAGTTGTCCACAGGCTGAGGATCCCGGCCGCCGACTGTCGGCGGGAGCAGGCAGTATGGGGTCATGACTGAGAGCAACGGGTCCGATGCGCGGGATCAACTGGTGCATAACGAGGACATGCCGGACTGGGAGAAGCGCTTCCGCGCGCCGCGGGTGTCACTGCCCGACTGGGCGCAGGACGCACCGCAACGCTCCCTGTTCGTGTCGAACGCGACAGGGACGTACGAGCTGTACGCCTGGGACCGGCACACGGGCGACCGCCGCCAGGTCACGGACCGGCCGAACGGCACGACGGACGGCGTGCTCAGCCCGGACGGCGCATGGATCTGGTGGTTCGACGACAAGGACGGCGACGAGTTCGGCGTCTGGCGCAGGCAGCCCTTTGAGGGCGGCGCGGACGACCTCGCCGTGCCCGGCCTGGACGCCTCCTACCCCGCGGGCCTGGCTCTCGCCCGGGACGGCCGCACGGCGATCGTGGGCCGCTCCACCGACGAGGACGGTACGACGATCCACCTCGCCCGCGCCGGCGAGGTCCCGGTGGAGATCTACCGCCACCGCGAGTCCGCGGGCGTCGGCGACCTCTCCCACGACGGCTCACTGATCGCGATCGAGCACACGGAGCACGGCGACGCGATGCACTCCGCCCTGCGCGTCGTGCGCCCGGACGGCACGGCGGTCGCCGAGCTGGACGACACCGAGGGCGGCAAGAAGGAGCTGGGCCTGGAGGTCCTGGGCTTCGCCCCCGTCGACGGCGACACACGCCTGCTCATCGGCCACCAGCGCCGCGGCCGCTGGGAGCCCCTGGTGTGGGACGTGGCCACGGGCGAGGAGACCGACCTCGCCCTGGACCTGCCGGGCGACGTGAGCGCCGAGTGGTATCCGGACGGCACGGGCCTGCTCGTCGTGCACAGCTTCGAGGCCCGCAGCGAGCTCTTCCGCTACGACCTCGCCGGCCACGCCCTGGAGAAGGTCCCCACCCCGCCCGGCACGGTCTCCGGCGCCACGGCCCGTCCCGACGGCAGCGTGGAGTACCTCTGGTCCTCGGCCGCCGAGCCCTCGGCGGTGCGCTCCACGACCGGCGAGGTCGTCCTCGATCCACCCGGCATGAAGTCCCCGGGCTCGGTGCCGGTCGAGGACGTCTGGGTGGACGGCCCCGGCGGCCGTATCCACGCCCTGGTCCAGAAGCCGGCCGGTGCGACCGGTCCGCTGCCGACGGTCTTCGACATCCACGGCGGCCCGACCTGGCACGACAGCGACGCCTTCGCCGCGGGCCCGGCGGCCTGGGTCGACCACGGGTACGCGGTGGTGCGCGTCAACTACCGCGGCTCCACGGGCTACGGCCGCGCCTGGACCGACGCCCTCAAGCACCGCGTCGGCCTCATCGAGCTGGAGGACATCGCGGCGGTCCGTGAGTGGGCGGTGGAATCGGGCCTCGCCGACCCCTCCCGGCTCGTCCTCACCGGCGGTTCCTGGGGCGGCTACCTCACCCTCCTCGGTCTCGGCGTCCAGCCGCAGGCGTGGACCCTGGGTATCGCGGCGGTACCCGTCGCGGACTACGTCACGGCGTACCACGACGAGATGGAGGCCCTGAAGGCCATGGACCGCACCCTCCTGGGCGGCACCCCGGAGGAGGTCCCCGACCGCTTCGAGGCCTCGTCCCCGCTGACCTACGTCGACGAGGTCACGGCCCCGGTCTACATCTCCGCCGGGGTCAACGACCCCCGCTGCCCCATCCGCCAGATCGAGAACTACGTCAAGCGTCTTCAGGCCCGCGGCGCGACCCACGGGGTCTACCGCTACGACGCGGGACACGGCTCACTGGTCGTGGACGAGCGGATCAAGCAGGTGCGGCTTGAACTGGAGTTCGCGGAGAGGCACCTGGGGTGAGGTCCGTGCGCCGGGCGGGCCCGCCTTCGCGGCCCGCCCGCCGCAGCGCCGCAGGTTCACGCCCCGGTCCGCTGCCGGGGCCTGCGCCCCAGCAGCTCGGCCAGTCCCGTCCGGGTGGCGGCCAGCACCACGCGGTCGGAGCCGCGCAGCACATACGAGTCGGGCAGGTCCCACACCAGCCCCGACCCCGGCGCGTCCTCGTACGCCTCCTCCGCCGCGGGCTCCTCCCGCCGGTCGTCCGAGGCCGCTGTGTCGAGGGCCAGCACCCGCCAGGCTCCGGGGCGGAACGCCTCCGCGACCGTCTTCCCCTCCAGCTGCGCATGCCCGCCCACCTCGACGGCGGCGAACAGCAGCACGCGCCGCTCCACCGGGATCGCGCCCAGGATCTGGCGGCCCATCATCGCTCCGGCGAACGCGGGCGCGGCCAGATGGGACACGCTGCGGCTGCGGGTGGACGCCTGGGGATGGGCGGCCCGCAGTGTCCGGTAGACGGCGGTGGCGAAGTCGTCGTCGTACAGCCGCAGTACGACCCGTAGATCGGGCCGCACGGAGCGGGCGTAGAGCACGGCTTCGAGGTTCGTCGTGTCGGCGCTGGTCACCGCGAGCAGGGCGTGCGCCCGGTTGATCTTGGCGGCCTCCAGGACGCCCTCCTGGGTGACGTCGCCGAGCACCACCGGCACCCGCAGCCGCCGTGCCGTGGCCATCCCCCGCGCCTCGGGGTCGGACTCGACGCAGACCACGGGGATCTGCAGTTCGCGCAACCGGGTCAGCACGCGCGTACCGATCTTGCCGAGCCCGAGGAGGACCACATGTCCGCCGAGCCCGCGAGGCGGTTTGCGCAGGGCGGACGTGGTGCGGAAGGTGCCCAGCGCCTCCAGCACCGCGGCCAGCAGGACCGGCAGCAGCAGCAACCCCATGAGTCCGGACAGGAGTTGCAGGACCTTGCGCCCGACGGACGCCCCGATCGCGGGGTCGTCGATGGCGAACAGGTCGAGCAGCGTCAGATAGAACGCGCTCAGCGGATGCATCCCCGTCACCAGCCACAGGGACACCGCGAGCGCGAGCACGCAGCCCGCGACACCGGCCAGCGACCAGCGCAGCCGCCGCGAGAACAGCGAGGCGAAGGCCACGGCGCCGCGGGCGGGCGGTAGTTCGGGCCCGGCGTAGGACACCTGCTCCAGGACGACGGTCCCGCGGCCGGTCGCGGCCCGCACCGCCGCCGCGTCGGGCAGCAGGTCCGGGCCCTGCTCCGGTCCCTGCTCCGGGCCGTTCTCGGTGCTGTCCGCGGACAGCACCGCCAGGGTGGCCAGGCCCGGCCGGGCCAACTGGCCGACCATCGGCGTCCGTTCCACCGCGCGCAGCATCAGCCCGTCGGTCTGGACGACCTTGCTGGTACCGGCGACGGCGGTGGCGACGAGCGCGGGTGCGGCCGTGTCCGCGTCGGACAGCACGGTGGTGGAGGCGTCGGAGCCGGAGCCGTCCCCGTCGCCCGCGGCCAACGAGGCGGCCTGGTCGAGGAGTTCCTCGATGTGCTGGCCGAGCCGGCGGTTGTAGAGCCTGAGGACCAGCCGCAGCCGGGGGTTGAGCCGGCGGGCGGTGAGGGCGGCGCGGATGTTGGTCTCGTCGTCGTCGTACACGAGCGCCAGGGCGACGGCCCGCTCCACGCCTGCCGCGCCCAGCGTCTCCTCGGTCGGCTCGGCGGCCTCCATGACCTGGGCGGTTCCCATGGGTTCGGCGGTGGTGGTGCCGCTCGCACGGCCCACGGCCGCGTTCACCACCCGGTCCAGCAGCGCCGCCGTGGTCGCCCGGGCCCGCCCGACCACCGGCATCCGCACGCCGCGCTCCGAGGGCGGGACGACGAGCGTGACCTGCTGGCCGTAGACACCGCGCAGTTCGGCGGCGAGCCGGTGCGCCAGTCCGTCGTCGCCGCACACGACCATGTGCGCGGAACCGTCGTCGCCCGGCTGCCCTTGATTCGGAACGCTCCCCACGAGGGAGAAGACTGCCTCACCGGGACAGGTGGTGCCAGCGACCGGGCGGCAGGGTCACTGAACGTTCACGGCGGTCCCGCCGTACTGAAGGGGTGGGAGACCAGCGCCCTTGTCGTACCACCGGAGGTACCTCGCACGTGGCCATCACCAAAGCAGCCCCGCCCACGGCGGACAGCCCCGAACCGGTGGCCACCCCACCCACAGGATCACCCGGGACGAAGCCTGCCGGGGCGAAGTCCGCCGACGCGAGGTCCGCCGACAGCAAGTCCCTCGCCCTGATCGTGCTGCTCCTCGTGCTGGTCGTGCTGCAGGGCCCCCTGCGCAGCGCGCTCGCCGTGCCCGTCATGCAGAGCTGGATGACGGTGTTCGTGGCCGTGCTCGTGCAGGCGCTGCCCTTCCTCGTGCTCGGCGTGCTGCTGTCGGCGGCGATCGCCGTGTTCGTATCGGCGTCGTTCTTCGCCCGCGCGCTGCCGAAGCGTCCCGCGCTCGCGGTCCCGGTCGCCGGGGTGGCGGGCGCGGTGCTGCCCGGCTGCGAGTGCGCGTCCGTGCCGGTGGCCGGGGCGCTGGTCCGGCGAGGCGTCACACCGGCCGCCGCGCTGGCCTTCCTGCTCTCCGCCCCGGCGATCAACCCGATCGTGCTGACGGCGACCGCGGTCGCCTTCCCGCGCGATCCGGAGATGGTCCTCGCCCGGTTCGTCGCCAGTCTGCTGGTGGCCTGTGTGATGGGCTGGCTGTGGCAGCGCCTCGGCCGCACCGACTGGCTGCGCCCGCCCGAGCGCCCGCACCACGAGGGCCTGGGCAAGGGCGCCGCCTTCTGGGACTCGGTGCGGCACGACGTGATGCACGCGGGCGGCTTCCTGGTCATCGGGGCGATGGCCGCGGCGACGCTCAAGGCGGTCGCCCCGGCGAGCTGGCTGCGTACGGCCGCGGACAACCCGCTGGTCGCGATCCTGGCGCTGGCCGTTCTCGCCGTACTGCTGTCGATCTGCTCGGAGGCGGACGCGTTCGTGGCGGCGTCGCTGACGCAGTTCTCGCTCACGGCCAAGCTGGCGTTCCTGGTCGTCGGGCCGATGATCGACCTGAAGCTGTTCGCGATGCAGGCGGGCACCTTCGGCCGGGGCTTCGCCCTGCGGTTCGCGCCCGCCACCTTCGCCCTCGCGATCGCGGGCGCGGTCGTGACCGGGGCGGTGCTCCTGTGAACCGGCAGGCACAGGCGGCGGTCCTGTTCCTGCTCGGCGCGGCCCTGCTGCACGCGGGCTTCACCGATCTCTATCTGCGCTACGTCAAGGCGGGACTGCAGCCGCTGTTGCTGCTGTCCGGCGCGGTGCTGATCGCGGCCGCGCTGGCGACGGTCTGGTACGAGTGGCGCGGCCGCACGAAAAGGCGTCACGACGAGGGCGTCGACCACGGGGACGGCGACGGTCACGTCCACCGCGAGCCCCGGGTCTCCTGGCTCCTCGTGCTCCCGCTCCTCGCTCTTATCCTGGTCGCCCCGCCGGCTCTCGGCTCGTACAGCGCGATGCGCACGGGTACGGCGCTGCAGCAGCCGTACGGCTACGACAAGCTGCCCGCCGCGGGTCCGCTGCACCTCACCGTGGTCGACTACGCGACGCGCGCGGTCTACGACCACGGCCGTTCCCTCAAGGGCCGCCGGCTCGACGTCACCGGCTTCGTCGCGCTGGACGGCGCAGGGCACCCCTATCTGGTCCGCATGGCCCTCAACTGCTGTGCCGCCGACGCCCAGCCGGTGAAGATCGCCCTGACCGGGAAGATCCCCCCGGTCCTGCAGCCGGACAAGTGGCTCGAGGTGACCGGCACGTACACCGCCCGCCGCACCAAGGACCCCGTCAACAACGGCCCGATCCCCTATCTGCAGGTCACCGAGGCCAAACCGGTTCCGGTGCCGAAGGACCCGTACGACGAGTCCTGGAACAAGTGAGGCCGGCCCGGCCCGTCGGATCCGCTTCCACCCCTGGCGATCTGACGACCCGTCAGTTACCGTCCCCTGCTGTGCGGCTTCCGACAGGTGAACGAAGGGGTGAACGCGGTGGAGACGACGGTACGTCCCCCAAGTCCGCAGCCGGGCGGGGCTCCTCGCTGGGTCGCGCTGTACCACCGGGCCTCCTCGGTGTCCTGGGAGGTGTGTGCCGAGTCGCCGCACCGGGCTCCCGTGCAGTACGCGCTCGGTGAGATGGCCCAGACGGTCAGGGCGCGCGGCGGCGAGTTCGCGGTGAGTCTGTGGGGTCCGAAGGACGGTGCGTGGCAGCGCTTCGACGCGACCGTCACCCGCGCGGAGACGGCCGCCCCCGCTCCAGCTCCGCCCACCGACGGCCCGAAGGAGCCCAGCGTGCTGGCCGAACGCATGGACTCCCGCCGCCGGCAGGTCCTGCTCGCCGGGTTGGGCAAGGCGGGGCTGTTCGATCTCGCGCCGGACGACGAGGCGGCCGTACAGGCGCTGGTCGAGCGGCTCGACGAGACCACGGTGCGCAGGGTCGCGCAGTGGCTGGCCGCGGCCGGCAGCTGAGGCCTTTCGGGGCCGCGGCGGACATGCGAAGGCCCGACCGCTGGCGACGGGGGATGCACCAGCGATCGGGCTGATGCCAGCGTAACAAGGCCGGGGGCGCGGCGGGAGCCGACGGCCCTGCTCCCCGCGCGGTTGTGGCCGTTCTCACGCCTCTGATTTCCGGTCAACTCGCCCTTGCCGAAGCTCAGTTGGGCGGTTGTGGTGCTTCGCGGGCGTCCCGAGCGCTAGTCACCACACGGAGGCTTGTACGAAAGCCTCGGCAGATACTCGTGCCACTTCTGTGGCGTCAGCACCCCTCGTGTCGCCGAACAGATGCGCCGGACGGCGTCGTCGGTGTCCAGATTCCACAGCCGTACGGTGTCGGTTCCGCTGGACACCCCGAGCATGTGGCTCCTGGGGCTGAAGGAAAGGAAGTTGCCGGTCTTGGCGTTGGGGCTCATCGACTGGCCGATCGGGCCCGCGTCGGAGGGGTCGGACACGTTCCACAGCCGGACCGTGTTGTCGTTGCCGCCACTGGCCAGGGTGCGGCCGCCCGGGCTGTACGTCAGCGACACGACCGCCTCGGTGTGGCCGGTGAGCGGCGAGCCCAGCCGGGTCGTCCTGGCGGGGTCGGTGAGGTCCCACAGCCGCACCGTGTCGTCGTCGCCCCCGCTGGCCAGGGTGTGGCCGTCCGGGCTGTAGGCGAGCGCGTTGACGGGACCGGAGTGCCAGCGCAGCGGTGCGCCGATCGGCGCGGTGCGCGCCGGATCGGTCACGTTCCACAGCCGGATGGTGCCGTCGGCGCTGCCGCTGGCGAGCGTATGGCCGTCCGGGCTGAAGTCGAGGGCGTTGATGTAGCCCGTGTGCCCGGTCAGCGGCGGGCCGTACGCGGTGACATGAGACGGATCGGCGACGTTCCACAGCTGGAAGGTGTGGTCGGTGTAGGCGGTGGCCAGGGTGCGCCCGTCCGGGCTGAAGGCCAGCGCGTCGGGTCCCATGAAGCGCGTCTGCAGCACCACGGGGGAGCGGTGGGCGACCGGCCGGCGCGGGTCGGCGACATTCCACAGATAGACCCTGCGGTTGCCGGTGAGCACCGCGAGCGTGCGGCCGTCGGGGGAGAACACCGTCTCCTCACCGGCGTCCGCGCTCTTGAACGGCTTGCTCAGCGCCACGGGCCGACTGGGGGTCTGCACGTCCCACAGCCGGGTCGCACCGTCGCGCCCGACAGTGGCGAGCACCTTGCCGTCCGGACGGAACCGCCCGGTGCGGCCGATCATGTCCGACGTCGGGATCGACCACAGGCGGACCTTGCCGTCCCCGCTGCCCGTCGCGAGGGTCCGGCCGTCGGGGCTGAAGCCGAGCGCGTACATCTCGCCGCTGCTGCCCGCCAACGGCTCGCCGACCTGCGAGGGATACGCCGGATCGCTCACGTTCCACAGGCTCGCCGTGCTGTCCGCGCTCGCCGCGGCCAGCTGCTCCCCGTCCGGGCTGAAGGCCACCGACCAGATGGGGCCGGTGTGACCCGTCAGCGGCGTGCCGATCGGCGCGGCGTGCGCCCGGTCGCGCACGTTCCACAGCCGTACGGTGTCGTCCGCGCTGCCGCTGGCGAGCGTGTCGCCGTCGGGGCTGAAGGCCACGGAGTGCACCAGATCCATGTGGCCCTTCAGCGGCGTGCCGATCCGGGTGGCGTGCGCCGGGTCGGACACGTTCCACAGCCGTACGGTGTCGTCGTCGCCGCCCGTCGCCAGCGTCCGGCCGTCGGGGCTGAACGCGACGGAGCGCACGGCGGCGGTGTGGCCCCTGAGGGTGTCGAGCGCCTTGGGCCGGGCCGGGTCCGTCACGTTCCACAGACGCGCGGTGTGGTCCTCGCCGACGGAGGCCAGGGTGTGCCCGTCCGGGCTGAAGGCGATCAGATAGATCGTGCCCGTGTGGCCGGTCACCGGCGTGCCGAGCGCCTTCGGATGCGCCGGGTCCCGTACGTCCCACAGCCGGATCGTGCCGTCGTCGCCCGCGCTGGCGAGCGTGTGGCCGTCGGGACTGAAGACCGCGCTGCTCACCCAGCTCGTATGGCCGGTGAGGGGCTTGCCGAGCGCCTTGGGGCGGCTGCGGTCGCTCACGTCCCACAGCCGGACCGTCCGGTCGTAGCTGGCCGTGGCCAGGAGCTTTCCGTCGGGGCTGAACGAGGTGAGGTAGACGGCGCCGGTGTGCCCGGACAGCGGGGTGGCCAGCGGCGCGTTCACGATCGAGACCAGCCGGCTGCCGGCGTCCTTGTTGTCCGGCCGCAGCCGGTGCGCCACCAGGTCGAGCTGGGCGGACATCGACGGGTCGCTGTACTGGACGCGGTCGGCCTCCGCGACCACCTGCTCGAACACGGCGTCGTTGCGCTGCTGCCAGGCGACGACCGCCGCGCCGACCGCCAGCACCGCCAGCACGACCAGGGCCGAGACCGCGGCGCGGCTGATCCACACCGTGCGCCTGCGCAGCCTGACCGCCGCGGCCAGGAACTCCACCGCGCTGCGGGTCAGAAAGGTGTCGACGCCGTCGCCCGCGGACTTCGCCCAGGTGTGCGCCTGCTCCAGCCGCGACCCCCGGTACAGCAGCGAGGAGTCACGGTCCGAGCCCTCCCAGGCCCGGCCGTCCTCCTCCAGGCGCTGACGCAGCAGATTGCCGTTGCGGTCCTCGTCGATCCAGTCGCGCAGCCGCGGCCAGGCATGCAGCAGCGCCTCGTGGGTGATCTCCACGGTCTCCGCGTCCAGCGTCACCAGCCGGGCGCGGACCAGCGCCTCCAGCGACTCCTCCGTCTTGTCCGGGTTGGTCGACTCGTCCGCCAGCTGACGCCGGGTCCCCCTGCGCCGGGTGGCCTGGGTGTCCTCGCCCAGCCGGACCAGACGCAGCAGGAGCAGCCGCGCCGCCGTGCGCGCAGGCGGGTCCAGGCTGGACCAGGCACGCTCGGCGGTCGCGGCGACCGCGCCCTGGATCCCGCCCGCGGCCCGGTAGCCCGCCAGCGTCAGGCGGCCCGCCTTGCGCCGCTGCCAGGTGGCCAGCAGCGCGTGGGACAGCAGTGGCAGCACGCCGGCGTCGTGCGCCCCGCGGGGCCCGTCGGCGCTCACCTCCCGGACGATCAGCTCCGCGAGCCCCGGTTCGAGCTCAAGACCCACGGCCTTGGCGGGACCGGTGACCGCCTCGCGCAGCTCCGCCGTGGTCAGCGGGCCCAGCACCATATGGCGGTGCTGCAGTGCGTCGGCCAGTTCGGGGTGGGCGAGGCACTGCTCGTAGAAGTCGGCGCGGATGCCGAGGACCACGAGCACGGGGGCCTGCTCGTCCGGTGCCGCGGGAGTGCACGCGGCGTGCAGGACCTGGACGTATCGCCGCCGGACCGTTTCGTCGGCGCAGAGGGTGAAGGCCTCCTCGAACTGGTCCACGATGACGACGGGGCGCGCGCCCGCCGGCGTCTCGCTGTCGGCCCACTCCCGGACGGCGTCCTGCACGGCGCCGGTGAACCGCTCGGCGTCCGCCTCCCCCTCGTCCTTGGGCGCGGACAGGACGGGGGCGAGCGGGGGGATCCGCCGGGCCAGCTCCTTGACCGGGTCCGCCCCCGGTACGAGCTGCAGCACGGCCCGCGGCTTGGCGTCGTCGCCGAGCGCGCCGTCCTGCACCGCCGTCACGAGACCGGCGTTCAGCAGGGAGGACTTGCCCGCTCCGGAGGCGCCGACGAGCATGACCAGGCCGCCGGTGCGCTCGGCCGCGAGGATCTGCTCGACCAGGGCGTTGGTGCTCCGCTCCCGGCCGAAGAACCACCGGGCGTCCTCCTGCCGGTAGGACGCGAGCCCGCGGTACGGACACACACTGGGAACGGCCGGGACCTCGCCCGGTGGTGTCTCCTCCGGGTCCGCGGCCGCCGCGGAACGCTCGCCCGCCGGGTCGGCCACGGCGTGCTCCCACAGGCGCTGCCAGTGCCCCATGTCGTACAGTCCGGCGGAGACGGGTGCGGGCTGGGCACGCCGGGCCTGGGGGATCAGTACGTGCAGCACCGCCGCGAGGGCGGCGAACTGGGCCGGTACGTTCTTGGCCCGCCGCCAGTCGCTGATCCGCTGGGCGGAGACCCGTACGGGCCGCCCCCGCTCGTCCACCCGCTGCAGTTGTACGACGGCCTCGGCGACGCGCGCGAGGGGCGGGTTGCCGGCCTCCTTGTACAGCAGCGCGAGGCGCTCCGCGAAGGCCGTACGTGCCCCAGAGTCGGAACCCACGGCCTGCACTCCCTACTTCCCCCGCGTTGAACATCCGGACCGGAAAACTCACTTTATACGGCTGACCTGCGGATTAAGTCTCCGGACCGGAGCCGCAATCTCCTCAGCGGAGGCCTCAGCTGGCAGGATCACGACGCACGGGGCGTACCGCCGCCCGCCGTCCGCGCAGGCCATCGGCTCAGCGCCCGCAGACACAGTCCACGACGCCGACGGTTCTCGGTCAGCTTCTGTTGCCGAACATTCGGCGCCGGTGTCTTCGCAACGCCGCTCGAGTCCGACAGGCCGCCCGCACCGTTCGGCGCCGGTCCCCACGAGGGGAGGGACCGGAGCCGAACGCCGCGGTGCGTTTGCGGGATGTTCCTCTCCAGCCGCCATCAGTGGGTGCCGTGTGGCGTCGATGGACTCAAAAATCGAACACATGCTTGAATTCGGTCATGCGATCGTTCCCCGCAGACCTCACCCGGACCCAGCAGGAATGGAACGCCACCTACCGGCAGCTCGCCGAGCGCCCCGGCCGCACCGAACTGCGCCGGCGCCTGTACCGGCTGTCATCGCGGCTCTTCTTCCACCCCTACTGGCAGCATCGGCGCCCGACCCCCGGGGCCTGGTGGGAACTGCGCGCCCTGGGGCGGCCGGACCCGGACGCGCCTGAGCGGCCGTACCGATGACGCGCTGGAATGCGGGACCGCACGTCCCGGCCGATCCTGAGGACATGTCCGGACCGATTCGCGTGATCGTGCACCCGCCGTCCCCCTCCGGCGGCCGGCGCGTACGCGTCGACGGCGAGATCCTCGGCCTGGCCCACAACCTCGTGGACGTCGCCGAGTTCCTCCGCCGCGCGGGCCTGGACGTCGACCCGGCGGAGCTGCCGCACTCCGCCTGGATCGACTGGCGGGGGGTCGGGCCGGAGCAGTGGGGGCCGGAACCACCGGTCTGACGCCGTCCGGTGCTCGGCCGGGAGCCTCCGGCCGGGAGCCCCGGTCAGGCGGCAGCCGGAGCGATGTTCTGGTTGTGGCGGAAGAAGTTGTCCGGGTCGTACGTCCGCTTCACCCGGGCCAGGCGGTCGTAGTGCCCTCGGTAGGTGGCACGGACACGGTCCTGGCCCTCGTCCGCGCCGAGGAAGTTCACATACCCCCCGCCCATCGAGTACGGGTGCAGCGCGCTCCAGTAGTCCACGCACCAGCTCCGCACCAGATCCGCCTCGCCCGGCTCCGGGCTGATGCCGCCGAACGCACCGGACCAGACCGCGTCCCTCCACGCCCACGCCGTGTCGTCCGCACCCACGCGCGATCCCGCCGCGTCGACGGGATACAGATGCATCGTCGACAGGTCCGTCGGGATGCCTTCCAGGAACTTCGCGTGCACGTCGATCGCGCCGTCCGGTATCGCGTCGAACAGGTCACCCCGCCAGTACCACTGCAGCCCCTTCGGGATGAGGTGGTCGAACAGCGACTGCAGGGCCGGGAACGGGACCGGCGCGGTGAAGTGGAAGGCCGGCGGGGCCGGTTCGTTCACCACGGCGAACGCCTCGGCCAGGCGCTCCTCGTCCGCCGTCCCCGAGTGGCACCACACGACCGCGCACATCTTCCGCCCATGGGTCTCCTCCGGGAACGGCGGCTCGGACGGCACGACCAGCACCGCGAAGAACCCGTACAGTTCCTCCGGCGCCCCCGGCAGGAACTCCCGGTACCAGCGCAGTACGTCCCCGATGTGCTCCGGCGACCACAGCGTCACCGCCAGCCCCACCATGTCCACCGGCTGGAGCCGGAAGGCGAAGGAGGTCGCCACACCGAAGTTGCCGCCCCCGCCGCGCAGCGCCCAGAACAGGTCCGGGTGCTCCCGCTCCGACGCCGTGACGACACTGCCGTCCGCGAGCACCACGTCCACCGCGAGCAGGTTGTCGATGGACAGCCCGTACCTGCGGGTCAGATAGCCGTGCCCGCCGCCCAGGGTCAGCCCGGCGACCCCCGTGGTCGACATGATTCCGGCCGGGGCGGCGAGCCCGAACCCGTGCGTCTCGTGGTCGAGGTCCCCGAGCTGCGCCCCGCCGCCCACCCGGGCCGTACGGGCCGCGGGGCCACATGCACCCAGCGCATGCCCGACAGGTCCAGCGTCAGGGCCTCGTCCGCGACGCAGAGACCGCAGGCGCTGTGGCCCCCGCCCCGGACCGTCATCTCCAGACCGTTGTCACGTGCGTAGCGGACCGTCGCCCTGACGTCCGCCACGTCGGCGCATCGCGCGATCCCGGACGGACGCCGGTCGATCATCGCGTTGTAGATCTGCCGGGCCTCTTCGTACGCGCCCCGGTCCTCGGGCCCGATCACCTCGCCACGCAGGGCCTCGCGCAGATCCCCCCATCCTGTGGCGTTCATGGCCCGCCTCCTCGACTTCCATCGTGTTTCCGATTTCAGTCTCTGCCTGCCAACACGGCCCCGCATCCCGCTGGTTGGAGTCAGCCCAGCACCCCGGTGAGAGCACGGGTGAGTACGGTGGCGAACCGGTCGTGGGAGGTCTGTTCGGGCCGGGTGGCGGCGAGCATCGCGGCGATGCGGGGGTGGGTGCCTGCGGTGGCCGCGTGATGCAGATAGGCGATTTGGCGCTGGGCACCGGGGTCCGACGCGGCCAGTTCATTCTGGACGAACAGCGCGGTCAGCGCGTTCAGCACGGCGAATGCCTCGAGCTTGTGGGCGGGCTCAGCCGGATGATCGGCGAGTACGTCGAGCAGGTGCTCGAGCAGGTCGATCCCGTGCGGGCCGAGGGCAGGACGCGTGACGACCAGGATCGGCAGCCAGGGGTGGCGTCGCATGATCCGCCGGGCCTGCTGAGCGATCTCCAGGAGGCCCGCCTGCCAGTCGCCGCTCGGCGCGGGCAGGTCGTATTCGCCGGCCGTGCTGTCGATCATCAGGTCGAGCACGTCGTCGCGGGTGGACACATAGCGGTAGAGCGAGGCGGCACCGGTGCCCAGGGTCGCGGCGAGGCGGCGCATGGAGACGGCGTCCAGGCCCTCCCGGTCGGCCAGTTCCACTGCGGCGGCGGTGATTTCGGCGCGACTGCGCTCGGCCGGACGTCCGACCGGCGCCTGTTCCGGCCGTAGCCAGATCACTGGTTCCTGCTCTCCCGCCACTGTCACCTCCTGCGTTGCCGCCACACTACCCTTCCGAGTACGGTGTTCGCGAACGACGTTCGCGATCGATCAAGGGGAGTCGCCATGCAGCGCTTCGCGTACAACGGCCAGATCCAGATAGCCTTCGAGGACCTCGGCGGCGCGGGCGGTGACCCGCTGCTCCTGCTGATGGGACTGGGGACGTCGCGCTTCTGGTGGCCAAGCAGGCTAGTGGAGGAACTGGTCCACCGCGGCTTCCACGTCGTGGCCTACGACCACCGCGACGCCGGCGAGTCCACGCACCTGCCCGACCGGCGTGAGGGCTCGCCGTTCGCAGCCCTGCTGCGCCACGCGCCCCCGGCCTACAGCGCCGAGGATCTGACCGACGATGCGGTCGCCGTACTCGACGCGCTCGGCTGGGAGCGCGCCCACCTGTTCGGCCACTCCATGGGCGGGCTCGTGGCGCAGCGCATCGCGATCCGTCACCCACAACGCGTGCACACCCTCACTACGTCCGCGGCCGTGCCCAGCGACGCCAAGGGGCTGGCGGTCCTGCGCTACCTGCGCCTGGCGTCCGTGGCCCGTTTCGCCAGGTTGCGTCACCCCGACACCCCGCAGGGCAACCTGGCCCTGGCCACGGCCGTCGCGCGCATCCTGGCCGCACCCGGCCAGAGCATCGACGAGGACGACGTGCGCGAGTTCGTGGACAGAGAGGCCGCGCACCAGGTCGCTGCCTTCCGCGACCGGAAAGCACAGAGCCGCCAGATCGGCGCGAAATGGCACGGCGGTCCGCTCGCCGACATCACCGCACCCACCCTGGTGCTGCACGGACAACAAGACCCACTGCTCCGCGTATCCGCCGCCCACGCCATCGCCGCAGCCATCCCCGGCGCCCGCCTGCGCACCCTGCCAGACGTCGGCCACTTCCTCTCCCAGGACACCTGGTCCACATACGCCGACGAACTACGCGCACTCGTTCCCTCAAATCCGGAGAGGTAGTTGACCCCGTCGGCGAGTGCGCGCAACACGGCCCCGCATCCCCCGTGTTCAGGTGCGTGACGCGGTGATCAGCCAGGTGGCCGAGGGGTAGAGCACACCGTCGGGTGTCTCGTGGGCTCGCAGGGTCGCGCGCAGATCGGCAAGGGCCCGCTCGCGGCCGGTGTCGTCGAGGTCCGTCAGCATCCAGCCGAGCAGTCCGGTGACGAAGTGGTATGCGTCGTCGGCTCCCGCTCCGAAGTGCATGGGAGCGGTGAGCGGTTCGCAGGCCACGTCGGCGAACCCGGCGCCGGCGAGCAGAGGACGTACCCGATCGGGGTCGGACAGGGCGAACGGCCCGGGCGCCTGCGGCGGTGGCGCGGGCAGGTCCCGGCCCGCTGCCATGCCCGCCGTCAGGGCCAGGAACCAGTCGTTGCGCGACGGCGGCTGCCAGACCAGTTGCACCAGACGGCCGCCGGGCCGCACGGCTCGGGCGATGTTGCGGAACGCGGCGGCACGGTCGGCGAAGAACATGGTTCCGGTGCGGCTGACCGCGAGGTCGAACTCCCGCTCCGCAAAGGGGTGGATCTGGGCGTCGGCCTGCTCGAACTCCGCGTTGGCGAGCCCTTCGGCCGCGGCCCTTCGCCGGGCCGATCGCAGCATCGCAGCCGACAGATCCACACCGAGCGCACGGCCCGCCGGCGCCCTGCGCGCGGCCTCGCGGGTGATCTCGCCCGTGCCGCACCCGATGTCGAGTACGTGGTCGGCCGGGCCGATCGCCGCGGCCTCGAAGAAGGGTGTCCGGTAGCCACGCAGCGCAAGATCGAACTGGTCGGCGTGCTCGGCCCAGTAGGCGCCCTCGTCACCGTCCCAGGCCCGAGCCTGCTCGGTGTTCGAAGGGGCGACCTGCAGTGTCCTGGTCATCTCGACCACCGCCCTATACTCCCAAAGGGACTATTCCGGCTTATCTCCCAGAGGTGGCGATGTCAAGGCAACCCAGGCAACCCAGGCGACCCACGTTCACCACGACGTCCTACGCGATCCTCGGACTGCTGGCGGTGCGCCCATGGAGCACGTACGAACTGGCCCGGCACATGGACCGCAGCCTCGGCCGGATCTGGCCCAGGGCACAGAGCAAGATCTACGAGGAGCCCAAGAAACTGGCCCGGCACGGTCTGGCCCGCGCCGAACAGCAGCCGGTGGGCCGACGCCCCCGCACCGTCTACGCCATCACTCCCGAGGGCCGCGACGCGCTCGCGACCTGGCTCCACGAGCCCGGCGCCGGGCCGGCCCTGGAGTCGGAACAGCTCCTGAAGGTCTTCTTCGCCGACTCCGGCAGCACGGCCGACACCCGGGCCACCCTGCGCGCGGCCCGGGCCTGGGCCGTAGAACGCAACCAGGACAACCTCGCCGCGGCCCGCGCCTACGCGGCCGGCGAAGGGGCCTTCCCCCAACGGGCCGCGCAGACCCTGCTGGTCGGCCGCTTCCTCACGGACTACTACCGACTGGTCGCCGAGTGGGCCGACTGGGCGTCCACACTCGTCGCCCAGTGGCCCGACGAGCCGCACAACGCCACCGCCGACCCGGCCGAACTGACGGAAACAGCCCGCCGCGCCGCATGGAGCGAGCCCGACACCGGGCCGGACCCTCGCACCGCCTGAACCAACGACAGAGGGCAGATACGAAGTTACGTACCTGCCCTCTGACCAGCGTCGGGGTGGCGGGATTTGAACCCACGACCTCTTCGTCCCGAACTTTCGGCTGGGTGGTCAGTGAGGTCATGTGGGCTGGTCGGTCGGCCACCGATAGCTGTTGTCGGTCGACGCCGGACGCGGTGGTTGCTGTACTTCGCTGCTGTACAGCAGGATCCCAACCGGGGTGAGGCCATGGAGCGAGAACAGCTCGAACGATTGCTGACGGGGGGTGGTGACGAAACGTCGGCGGCGGCCCTGTCTGCTCTCTATGGCGGCGCTTCTCACGTGGTCTGGGATGGAACGACGTCAGCCGAGTCGCTGGCGACTATCTACGGACGTCGGCTCCGTCTCACTCTTCGGAGAGGCACCGAGACGACGGGCTTGGCGCGGGCCGTACAACGCTTGGACCAATACGGCAGACCGGTTCGACTGGGCCAGATCAGGACTGCCGACGGATCGTGGGTCTTCATGCTCTTTCTCGACGAGGACGGCAACACGCTGGTGGCCTGCACCGGTGTCCGACAGACCCAACCGGGCCCACCACGACCAGGAACCTGCTGAAACACACCACCGCCAACACGCTTTCCAACTGTGTTGGTGGGGCTAAGGGCTGTGTGCAGGGGCGTTCACCTGGGTTCATAGGCGGCCAGCCGCATGCTCGCCATCAACTCCCGGTCCGTCCTGAACGGCGGTGAACCGTGCTGAATGAGACGGAAACTGAGACGGGCAGGCATCGCTGTCGCCCTGGTCACGGACTTGGTGTCGTGTCGTCGAAGTAGCCGAGGAGTTGACCACACGGTGCCCAGCGGTCCCGCGGGATGGTGCCCTGGGCATCGGCTTCAGTACAGGCGCTTGGCGTGGGCAGGCTCGACAGGCTGTCTTCGATGACGCTGTCCGGGATGGTGTCAGAGACGTCGGGCTGTTCGATTTGCGTCTCTGTGACCGTGACGGTGGGTGCCGGGCCGGGCTTACCGTGCGAAACGCCAAGGAGGAACGAAATGCCGCCGAGGAACATGACGAAGCCCATGGCAGCGAGGAACAGCCACCAGACAGCAACGAGCAGGCTGGGTTCCGCTGATGGCCGACGAGTCACCATGGCTCATCATCTCGCCCGTGCGCGGTCTGAGTGTCGGTTTCAGCGACACCCATAGTGTTCTGGCTCATGCAGCCTCGGGTCAGAGCCCTGAGCTGAGGTGACTTACGGGCGATTGCTCGGCTGACCTGGGGGACCTTGCGAGCATCCGATCCCTTGTCGGGCTAGTACCCGGTGTTCCCCGTGGTTCCCCGCACGATCTGGCACGCGCCTGGCACGACCAGGAGCAGGGACTAGGTTCTTCCGTCACGAAGGTGATCGAACCTTGTCGACGAGCAACCGCCACAGTCTCCAGAGCCAGCCACGTCGTTGAGGTCTGGAGGTCGGCCGGCGAAGCTTCGGCGCCCAGACTCGCCCACTGCCACCATGTTGATGGCAGTAGCCGTTCCACCCTGCTGCGTTTCTGCACGCTTGCCCTCGCCGTGTCACTCCTGCGCAACGCCTCATGAGCGGAGTGTGGCAGGAGCAACGAGAGCTGAGGGCCGGTCGACGGCAACTCGTGAGAGCGTCGTCGTTGGCCACTGACAAGTGGCCTCGGACAGCTGAGACACAGCCGGTCATTACGCCTGGGCTACGCTGCATCAGCGACACTCGGATATCAGGGGGATCAATTGGCCGGGCTCATACCCTGGATCGCGCCAACGTTCGCGCTCGCCGGTGTGGCAGTCGGCGCCTTCCTCAACCCCTGGGGAACTCGTCGTCAATCCTGGCAGACCTCACGCCGTGAGGCCTTTGATCGAGCCATTGCTGCCGTCAAGGCAGCAGACTTGGCTCGGCACTACCCGCGACACGTTGATCCGGGTGAACTGGGGCCCGACCGTCAACGAGCAGACGAGTTCAATGCGCAGCTTGCCATCCGAGGGTTCGAGCGACTGGCCGATGCCATGCACGAGATGCGTCGGCAACTAGCAGCTCTTGCGCCCTACTTCGAGCCGGAGTGGGACGCGAACCAGTGGCCGATCACGGACGAAGCGGCAGCGTCGCTCTTGACTCAACTGAAACGAGAGCGAAGCAGTCTCCCCCTGCGTACCAGGTACCGGGCCATTACGCAGTAAACCGTCTGCCCGCATACTGAGGGTGCGATCAGTTCCGCTGACGGCAGCTGTTGATTGCGGTGCCCTACCTGCCTCGTTCGAGCCCGCGAGCGGCAGCTTCCCTCTCAAAGCTTCTCGCTTTGGCAGCCGTCAGAGCATGTCATCCTGAAATCGCGCTCACGGCCTGCTCACCTAGCGCTGTGACGATTCCCCCCAGCGCGCTTCCAGCGGCAGGCGTCACTGCAGCGACGAGCCGGTCAGTCAGGCGCCGTAGGCGCCCCCTTTCCGGGGCATCGCTCTGTGCTTCGGATTCCAACTCCTGTGCGGCCTCTTGCACCTCGATCTGCTCAGCTTCGTCGAGTCCGTAGGACGGAATTCCTTCACGAGCGACAGTCGCGAAGTGAACGAGTTGGGCAAGCACTGCTGGCTCAATGCCGGATGTATTGTTCTGGGTGAAGTCGGTTTGCGTCCCAACAACAACGTTTTGCGAGCCATCAATCCGCACATTAAACGTTGGACCGTTGGACGTCGGCGGGTTCAAGAATTCAGACACCGTCTTCTCGCTTTCTGCACAATCCACCCCCTTGGGGGTGAGAACTGGCCGTATGAGATGTTCCGATTGGTCTAGTCTCATGCCGTCGATGAGCCCTGCTGTCTGCAAATAGTCAACGGCCAGGACAATCTCGCGATCACTAAAGGGCTGTCCGATGTAAGCTGCCTGATCGGAGACTTTGAAAACCTCTGTACTATCTGGCCCGCCACCGTGAAGATAGTGACTATACAGCCAATGTATCAATCGTAGGCGCAAAGCGGCCATTCGAGCAGGACCATTGCTTCTTAGTGCGCGCAAGTTAGACACTTGGTCAATACCGAATCCGGTGATTCTGTAGTCGTCGGCGACAGACGCCAATTCAATCAGACCGGAGTCTTGCAGTTTTCGCGCCGCAGAACCCGCGGTGTCACGGTCGAAGACCGACCAAACGTCTACGGGCTTTGCAAGATCACCTTCCGCTTTGTCGTAGATGTACTCCAAGAGGGTCAGTTCATCATCAGTAAGAGCCACGTGTGTACTCTACTGCGGCTCCCGCCAGATCGTCGCGAGTTGCCCGTGTGCGACGTGGCCGAGGTGAAGCCGCGGGTTGCAGCCGCCGTAGGCATTGGCCAAAGCTTGACATTCCATGCAGTCAGGTCTATTTGAAGTGAACTGACAGAAGCTCTCGGTGAGGGTCGTGGTAGGTGTCATGGAAAAGACGCAAGCTAGAGTGCGTGAGTACCTTTACGTTGATGTGCCAAGGGTCCGGACGCTTCTCGCTCAACTCGCTCTCGGGCTTCCGCAAGAGCGGCGGTCGGATCGAACTCGCCAGTGGAGCGCGTCGCTCACTGGAATTGAAGGCCAGCATCACGAGGAGGGTTCAAGCGACCAGGAAGTGCGGTCATTGGCAGACCTGCACGTTGCCATGCTGGAAGACGACGCGGAATTCGCACGAATGCTGGCTGACGTTACTGAGGTATCAAAAAAGCCGAAGAACTGGAATCGTGGCCGCATACACAAGGCCCTAAACCTTGGCTCGCTCATCAGGATCACTGGTCCGACGAGCTTCATCTACCCGGCCTCATTCGCGAAATCCGTTACCGCTTTTGACGTCTTCAGTGATGACAAAACTTTCTCCACTGAGGTAACGCAAATCGTTAAAGCGATGTATGGCGAACATCTAACTCTGCGCGTTTTCCCATGCGGGGAGGGTGAGCGCGAGTATCAATTTTCCGGTGTTATTTCCGACGCGGGCGGTTACCTAGCGGGAGAGAAATCGGTTCTATTCTCTCGCCTGGGGGCGGATTTGCAAAACTGGACAACCCTAGCGACAGTTAGTCGGATTCCAGAGCGCGATCACATGTCCCCTACTGTCCGCCTTGAGCAGGTCATGGGCGAACTCCAGCAGGCCTTTTCGCGCAGGGAGGAGGTGAATCGTCAAATCCTCGAAAAGATGATCCAAGAGACGAGTAGGGCCATTGAAGGGATGGGGTTTACCGAGGCTCCAGTTTGGCCTGCCATTTCAATCATCCCTATTGCCATCTACCGTGAAGTGGTTCCCTCAATTATTGGGCCCGAACTGGAAGCAGAGGACTGACTGCACCCAATGGTGATCCAGGTCGGCGTAGCGGCTTTGGGCTGGAGCTGCTTTGGCGCGAGTGATCATGGCCCCGTAAGCTTCCGGCGCGTCGGGCAGTCTGTGGACCTGCCCGGTAAAGCACGACGTTGGGGCCATGATCTTCGAGGCTCGCGCCAAAGTGGCTGCGTAAAGCCGTGGAGCCGACCGCCCCAGCCACGACGTACTCCTTTTCTGGCATCAGGCGGCTGATTGCTGGGAGCGCGGCACGGGCGCCGGCCGGGCTGGAGCGGGGCGGAGACAGGAGCGCAGGCCCGGCCGGGGGCCGGGCCGCGCGCGGCGAGCGGAGCGAGCCGACTTGAACCCGTGAAGAAGGTTGTTACTCAGGTCGTGTCGTGATGTGCCACAAGGGCGCGTCGTACTGCTCCGGGCGGCTGTTAATCAGCAGTTCGCGTAGGTCTTGGCGCTGAGTGCCGTTGAGGTTCAGGGCCTCCGTGAGGTGGCGGAACGTCGTGTGCGTGACTCCGCGGTTGCGGGCGTGGGCTTCGAACTGTTCCAGCTCGGCCAGAACTGCCTTCGGGTCCAGCTCTGTCGGCGGTTGGTCCTTGAGCCAGGCGGCCTTGTTGCGTTCATAGTCGATCTCCGAGTAACCGCAGATTTCGCGGCTGTGGGTCTCGACCTCGTCCAGAGTCGTCGTCGTCACGGCTGCGCGGGCCAGCTCGTTCCGGCTCAGTGCCTCGTCCAAGTCGACCTGGTGGACGGTGGGCCCTTCGTCCGTGAGCGGTACGGGGAGGCCTGCGTCGCGTACTTTGCAGGTGCCGCGGACGCCTCGGGCCGTCGCTGCGAGCATCGCCGTTGCTTCGGAGGGGTGCCACTCCAGGACCGAGCTGACCGGCTCGGTGTCCTTCGTCGTGAAGGTGTGGACGAGTGGGCCGAGTATGCCGCGCAGGTCGTCGAGCGGGAGTTCGCCGTCAAGGCCGGGGCCCGCAACCAAGAGGCGTATGGGCGCGTCCAGTTGGCAGCATGCCGCCAGTGTGAGGGCATCGGCGAGTGGGCTCTTCAGCGTGGGCTCGTCGCCGCGGGCCAGGATGTCGCCGCCCACGTCCAGGAGGTCGATCGACTCGGGCTCCAAGTGGCCAACCAGCTCTTCCAGTTGGCGCGTCACGCCCTCGGCGCCGTGGTGCGGGTCCAGCAGAGCGAAGGTGTGCGGGAGCTCTGCCGCGAGCCGGGGGAGCGTTGATCCCGCCGGTGGGACCGGGCGGGCGTCCGCCGGCACCGACCAGACGGCGGGGGTCAGGGGTTCGAGACCCGTGAAGTTCTCGGCGCCCCGGGGCCCTGGTACCGGGTCGATGAGCAGGCGGTCCCACGCGTACGTGAGGATCACCGCCTGGTCGTCGTCGCCGTAGAGGGCGGCGTCAAGCATTGCGGCGGCGACTGCGTCGCCCCCTCCTCCTGCTGCGACGATCAACCGCGTCATGTGCCCAAGGTTACGGGTTCGGATATTGGCCACTCACCCTATAGTGGCTAGAGGCCATAGCCACTTGGACAGGAGAGAACATGCCACAGATCGAGGAGGCTCAGCCGAAGTATCTCCAGATCGCGCACTTCATTCGTGATCAGATTCTTCGGGGCGACCTGAAGCCGGGGGACGAGGTTCCCTCGGAACGCCAACTCGCCGCGGACTGGAGGGTGTCCAGGCCGACGGCCGCACGGTCGCTCGAAGCGCTGAGCCATCAGGGGCTGGTCGAGAAGCGCCAGGGATCAGGCACGTACGTGCGGAGCCTGGAGGTCAATCGGCGGGCGCGTGAGCTGTACGGCCGGGCGCGGCAGACCGGCAAGATCTACACGCCGGGTGAGTACGCCGTGATCACGTCTGCTGGCTGGTTGGAGGCGCCGGACTATGTCGCTGAGGCGTTGGGCCTGGTGCGGGACCGTCGGGCCGTTCACCGCCGACGCGTGACCAACAACCAGGACGGGCCTACCACCTTGTCCACCTCGTGGTTCGCTCCGGACGTCGGTGAGCGGGCACCGAAGCTCATGGACCCCGAGCGGATCCAGGAGGGAACCCTGATGTATGTCGAGCAGATGACGGGACGTCAGGGAAGCTACGCCGGAGATCGCATGTGTGCTCGGGCCGCGACCGCGGAAGAGGCCGAAGACCTCCAACTGGAGGCCGAGTCGGCCGTGTTGGTGGTCCATCACGTCGTCTACGACCTTCAGGACCGTCCGCTGGAGTTCGCCGAAGCCACGTACCCGCCGCATCGTTGGGCGTTCGAGCAGGGCTACCCGCTCGCCTGACTGCGGGCAGTTCTGCCGAATCGCTTGCATCGGCAGACTGGCTAATGCCACTATCCAGTAAGTGGCTAAGGCCACTTACTGGGAAGGAGGCACGGCGTGACGGGTCGGCGGCCGGATCAGGGTGCGCGATTAGCTTGCCGGGGGTGCCGGGGGCGCGGTTGGAAGCGTGTCAGCTCGCGTACGACGCTGGCGCTCTCCACTGCCAACGACCGCGGCCGTGCCACATCGAAGCGACGGTGCCTCGACTGCGACGGCACCGGCAAGGAGTAAGCGCGGATGGCATACACACTCGACCGCGATCCCACCCCGGAGTCGCCGCGTCTCGGAGCGATGACGCTGCACCCCGCTCCGGAGTCCGTACCCCGGGCGCGGCGCTGGTTCCAGAAGTTCATCGCCCCGCACAACCCGGCCTGCTCGGTCGAGGACTGCGCGCTGATGATCTCGGAGCTGGTGACGAACGCCATCGTCTACGGGCGGTCGGACGAGCCGTGGATGGTGCGGGTGGAGTGGTTCCGAGAAGGGACCTCGCTGCGGGTGGAAGTGCACAATCCTGGGTTCCCCGCCAGCGTGCGACTCAGGCGCCCGGACGCCAATGACGCGCACGGTCGTGGGCTTCTCCTGGTCGACTCCATCGCTGATACGTGGCACTCCGGGCCCAGTCGCTTCGGCGGGACGGTGGTCTCCTTCGTGGTGGCCGATGCCTGGCCGAGTTGACGTACCGCCCTGCATCTATTGTGAGCGGAGCGCAGACGCTAGTCTGGTTGACCAGTTGACTTGGCCAATCTCACCGGGCGGCGTTCATGGCGTATGAAGTCGAGCCACCGAAGTACGTGCGTCTCGCGCAGACGATGCAGCGTCGCATCGAAGACGGCACGTACCCGCCCGGCACGCGCGTTCCCAGTGAGAACCAGCTGGTCCAGGCCTTCGGGATGTCCCGCCCGACCGTCGTGCGTGCGCTGGAGTTGCTGAAGCGGGACGGATGGTTGGAGTCCCGGCAGGGGTTCGGGACCATCGTGCGGGGGCGTCCGGAAGTCGTCGAGCAACAGGACCGGCGGGGACGTGAGGCGTTGGAGCGCGACGAGTCGCAGGCCTCGGGTCGGCTGGTCGACGTCGGCGAAGTCCCCGTGCCCGCTCGGATCGCCTCTGCTCTCGGCCTGCCCAAGCGGACCAAGGTCCTCGTGCGCCGCTTTCTTGTCGAAGAGGACGGCGAAGCAGTCGAGTTGGTCTCGTCGTACTTCCCCGCCGGCCTCCTCGAAGGGACCGAACTGGACAGCCCCGAGCTTCTGACTGGCAGCGTCCGCGAGCACCTGGAAGCCAGGAAGAAGATCCGCTTCGACCACGTGACCGAGCGGATCTCCGCGCGACTGCCCGAGGCTGGCGAAGCCGAGCTTCTCGGCATGCCGGATGGCGTACCCGTTCTCAGTGTTCTTGTCGTTGCCCGTGACGCTTCGGGGCAAGCCCTGCAAGTCTCTGACGTGCTGCTTCCTGCTGATCGGCAGGAACTGGAAGACACCTACCGTCTGAACTGAGCCCCGATAGGGGCGAGTTCTCCCCTGAAGCCACTTGACAAGTCAACCTGGCATCTCTAACTTCGAACTTGCTAAGTCAACCTGTCAGGTGGCAGGTTGATCGACTCTGAAGGAGAAATCTCTGTGCGTGTGATCCGTATTGACGCCTCGTCCGCAACGATCCTGCTGACCGAAGCTCCGGCGCCGAAGGTGCGCGACCGGCAGACCGGTGAGATCGCCAAGGACGCCGTGAGCGGCGAGGCACTGATGACCGTCGGCGTCGTCTACATCGACGAAGGCGAGTCGTCGCTGATCCAGGTCACCATCCCGGAGAGCGGTGTCACAGACGGCCTGACCGTCGGCGCGCCGGTCTCGCTTCCGGGCCTGGTGGCTCGTCCGTGGGAAAGCGTCTTCAACGGCCAGCAGCGGCACGGCATCGCCTACCGGGCCACCGCCATTGCGCCGGGCGCCTTCCCGATGGCTGAGGCGGGCTGATCGACGTGACAGACCTCGTGACGCTGGCCGAACTGGGAGGGCCGCTCGCTGCGATAGGCGGCGCGGCCTATGCCCGGCACGCCTACCCGGCGGCGTACTGGTCCACGGTCGGGCTGCCGGTCTCGGTGGCCCGGCTGCTGGCCTCGTACACGTCGACCATGGACGCCTGCGGTCTGACGGTCGCGCCGCCCCGGTGGCGGGCACTGGCCGTCAAGGCCACGACTCGCCGGGAGGTTCGACCGGTGCCGCCGCGCCGGGGTCTGATCCGGCCCACTTCGACCGGCCTGCGGGTCCGGTTGAGGCTGGCGCCGGGACAGGAACCGGCGGACGTCGCCGCCTCGGCGGAACGTCTCCGGCATGCCTGGGGCGTACATGCCGTGTACGTCCGGGACGTCAAGCCCGGTGTCGTGGAACTGCGGCTCGTCGGCTTTGACGTCCTCCGCAACGTGCGGATGCCTCGTCGGGTCGCCGGTGACCTGCTGCGGGTGTCGGTGGCTGTGCGGGAGGACGCGACCGCGTTCGTACGTGACTACCGGGCCGTTCCGCATGAACTCGTCCTGGGCGCAACGCTGTCGGGCAAGTCCATGTTTCTGCGGAACCTGCTCACCAGGCTGGCCGCTCAGCCGGTCGTCCTGGTCGGCATCGACTGCAAACGCGGGGTCGAGTTGGCGCCGTTCGCTGCCCGACTCTCCGCGCTGGCGACGGACCCGGACCAGGCGGCGGAGCTGCTGCCCGTGCTGGTCAAGGAAATGGAGGACCGCTACGACCTGATCAAGGCCCGGCGGGGCATCGCGCCCGGCACTCCGGAAGAGCTGATCACCTCGGACATCTGGGGCCTGCCGGAAGACGAACGCCCGGCTCCCATCGTGCTGTTCATCGACGAGGTGGCCGAACTCTTCCTCGTCGCCACCAGGAAGGAAGAGGAACGGCGGGACGAGATGGTCACCCAGCTCATCCGCCTCGCCCAACTCGGCCGCGCCGCCGGCCTCTACCTGGAGGTCTGCGGGCAGCGCTTCGGCGCCGAACTCGGCAAGGGCGCCACCATGCTCCGGGCCCAGCTCACCGGCCGCGTCTGCCACCGCGTCAACGACGAGGCCTCCGCCAAGATGGCGCTCGGCGACATCGCCCCCGAGGCGGTCTACGGCGCCTGCGCCATCCCTGCCGAACTGCCCGGCCTGGCCGTCGTCGGCGACACCTCCGGCGGCTGGTCCCGCATCCGTACCCCGTATCTCTCCCTCGCTGATGCCGCGGCCACCTGCCGCGCAACGGCTCACCTCGCCCCCGACCTTCCGGCGCTCGCTCCCTTCCGGCCGTACGTCCCTCCTGTGCCGGTAGAGGACTCCGGGCCGGTCGTGATTCCGCAACCGGCCGCCGAGTAGCCGAGTCCGAATCTGCTCCAAACGGTCGGCGTGGCCGTCCCGCGCCAAGTCCCTACCCCTGCCATGCCTGAAACCGGAAGGAGGCGTGAGGTGCGTGCTCTGCCCGTCCGACTCGACGCCGTACTGGTCCAAGCGCTGATCGCCGCCGCGCTGTCCTTCGCGCACCTGCACGACGTGGCCTCGGCCGCCGGACAGCACGGATGGAAAGCGTGGGCCTACCCGGTCTCCGTCGACCTGCTGCTGGTGGCGGCCTGGCGGCGGCTCCGGTCCGGCGGCTCGAAAGGCGCTGGGTGGTGCTGGTTCCTCGTCGCACTGACCGCCTCGCTGGGCGCCAACGTCGCCACCGCTGGACTGCTCGACCTGAACGCGGTACCGGCCTGGCTGCGCATCCTCGTCGCCGGGTGGCCGGCCATCGCCTTCCTCGGCGGAACGCTGCTCGCCCATGAGCCGCAGACGCAGCAGGAGGCGCCGGAACCCGATGCGGCGCCGGTGCCGGACGAGGACGCTGTTCCGTCCCCCTCGGCTCCACAACTGCCCGCCGCAGAACACGAGTCAGCCCCGCCCGCAACCGTTTCCGTCCCGCCGGCACTCGCCGCCCTGGCCCGCAAGGTCGCCGACGAGCACCGCGCCCGGACCGGAACCCCCATCGACACCTCGACGCTTCGCGCCCGGCTCGGCGTCCCGATGCCGCTCGCCGAAGCCATCGCATCCCAACTCACCTGATCCTGGAGGGCTTTCACCCTTGCGTCCGTCCACGCTCCGCGCGCTGAAACGCGCCGCCGAGCTGACCCGACAGAACCGCCTCACCGAAGCCGTGCTGATCGCCGAACCCGTGATCCTCGCCGCCGACAGCTACGAGGGCGACGAGATCGTGCGCTGGCTGGCCGACCACGTAACCGACTTCACCGGCGAGACCAGCGAGATCGGCAAGACCAGCGAGACCGACGAGACCGACAAGGAGACCCGGTCATGACTGCCAACCGCCGCTTCCGCAACGTCATCCGTATCGGTCCCGTACAGGTCGGCACGTACTACGACGGCCGGGGCCGCGAGAAGCACACCGCCGCCTGCACGGCGCCGCGCTGCGGCTTCTCCACGGACTTCGACAGCCGCGCCGCCGCCGAGCTGGCCGCCCGGACTCACCGTTGCTCCGTCCGCTGAGGAGATCGCCGTGACCGTCTCGCTGCCGCTGGTCTTCGTCCTGGGCGTCATCGCCTGGGCCGCGATCAAGTTCCTCGGTGTCCGTCTCTGGGTCGCCGTGGTGATCGCGCTGTTCGGCTTCTGGCTCTCGCACACCTTCCTCGCACCCGCCGTCGAGTCCGGCACCCGATCAGGGGTCGGCGTCGTCAACGGCACCCACAAGTGACAAGGAGGTTCGCCATGTTCCGCCCCAAGCTCCCCGACGTCCCGACGCTGCCGACGACACCCGTCGTCCCTCAGCAGACGCAGGTTCCGGTGCCCACCTCGGCCCGGTGGCTCACGCCCACCGCGGGCGCGGTCGCCGCCGTGGTCGTCGTCGGGATAGTCCTCACCGCGCTCCTGGCGGCCGTCGCCGTATCGGCCGTGTCCGTGGCCATCGCCGCCGTAGTCCTGCGCTCCCTGTTCAACAGCGCCAACAAGCACTGACCGGCCGCCGGGGCGGCAAAAGCCGCCAAGCATCCCGCCGCCCCGGAGCCGTCCCTCCCAACCGCTGAAACAGCCGAAAGGAATGTCCATCATCACCCGGCAGACTCCGCCCCCGCTGGCGGTACTCTCCATGCTGGCCTCACTCGGCACCCTGCCCGAGCTGGCCCACCAACTCTCCGGCCTGGGCGGCTGCACCCACCCTGTCCGCCTCGACGGCCACCGCACCGAATACGAGGTCGACACGGCAACCGGCGAGATCGGCCGAGTCCTGCGCCACCTGGACTCCGCCACCCTCCCCGCCGGTCAGCTCCTCGTCCGCTGCAACAACCGCCGCGCCACGCGGTGTGCAGCCTGCGCCGAGACGTACCGCCGTGACACCTACCACCTGATCACCGCCGGACTCCGCGGCGGCAAGGGCACGTCGGAACGGGTCGCCACGCACCCGCGCGTGTTCGCCACGTTCACCGCCCCGAGCTTCGGCCCGGTCCACAACCGCCCGTCCGGTGGCCGGGACTGCCGCTGCGGCATCCGCCACGACGAGCAGGACCCCGCCTTGGGCACGCCGCTCGACCCGGAGACGTACGACTACGAAGCGGCCGTCTTGTGGAACGCGCACGCGGGAGCCCTGTGGAGGCGCTTCTCGATCTACCTCCGCCGGGAGGTAGCCAAGCGCGCCGGCCTCACACAGCGCACGTTCCGCGATCACGCCCGGATCTCCTTCGCGAAGGTGGCCGAGTACCAGAAGCGCGGTGCCGTCCACTTCCACGCGGTGATCCGCCTTGACGGCCCGGAGGGCGGAGACACCGAACCCCCGGCGTGGGCCTCGGCCGAGCTGCTGACGGACGCCATCCGTGCCGCTGCCACGGCCGCACGGGTCGAGGGACCGGAGATCGACGGCCGGGCGCACCGCTTCGTCTTCGGCCGACAGCTCGATGTCCGCGTGATCCGTTCCGCCGCCTTCGACGACGGCCAGGAGCTGACCGAGCGGGCCGTAGCGGCCTACATCGCGAAGTACGCCACCAAGGGCGCCGAGACGGCGACCGGCACGCTGGACCGGCCGATCCGCTTCCTCGCCGAGCTGGCGCAGGCCCGGATCTCGGACCACGCCCGGCGCATGATCGGTACCGCGTGGGCTCTTGGCGCCCGCCCCGAGCTGGCAGACCTCCGGCTTCGGGCCTGGGCTCACATGCTCGGCTTCCGCGGCCACTTCTCGACCAAGTCCCGCCGCTACTCGACCACGCTCGGCGCCCTGCGCGACGCCCGAGCCGAGTGGCGCCGCGCCCAAGCGGCCACGGCCGCCCCGCAGGACGGCGACACCACGCTCGTACTCGCCCACTGGGTGTTCGCCGGAACGGGCCTCAGCGCCGCCGAGACCTGGCTCGCCGCCTCACTCGAACCCGCCCCCGGAACGGAAGGAGAGCCCACTACATGACTCCGGCCACGATCAGCCGGAAGTGGCACACGGTCGCTGAAGTCGCCGAAATGCTCGGCTTCAGCCTCTCCAAGACCAAGTCGCTCGTGCTCACGGGCGAGATCCGTTCCGTCAAGATCGGGCGCAATCGCCGCATCCTGCCGTCCTGGGTGGACGAGTACGTGAGCCGCTGCGCCGAAGAAGCCGAGAGGTGGTCGGTATGAGCGGCAAGCGGGGCAACGGCGAAGGATCGATCTACCCCTATCGGAACGGCTTCGCCGCGTACGTCTGGGTCACGACACCGGACGGCAGCCGCAAGCGCAAGTACGTGTACGGGCCTACGCGCAAGGACGTCCACGAGAAGTGGGTGAAGCTCCACAACGAGGCGAAGAAGGGGCCGGTGGCGACCAATACGCCGACCCTGGCGCAGTACCTCACGTACTGGTTGAAGGAAGTTGTGGAACCCAACCTCCGGCCGCTCACCGTCGCCACGTACGAGACGACCGTGCGTCTCTACATCGTCCCGTTCCTCGGCTCGAAGCGGCTCGACCGGCTGACCGTCCAGGACATGCGGAGCTGGCTCAACAAGCTCGCCGAAACGTGCCAGTGCTGCGCGCAGGGCAAGGATGCGAAGCGGCCCGAGGAAAAGCAGCGCTGCTGTGCTAAGGGGAAGTGCTGTCGACGGACGCTTTCGAAGCGCTCGGTCAACGACGCGCGGACGGTCCTCCGCAGTGCGCTGACCAACGCCATGGTGGAAGAGCGCATCTCGAAGAACGTCGCCCAGCTCGTCAAGGTCCAGCGGGCTCGGCGCAAGCGGCCGGACCCCTGGTCGGTCGAGGAGGCGTGCGCCTTCCTGGAGAACGCGCAGACCTGGCGGGACTACCTGTACCCGGCGTACGTCCTCATCCTCGTCCTGGGCCTGCGGAAGGGCGAGCTCCTGGGCCTCACCTGGTCCGACGTGAACCTCGACACTGGCGAACTCCGGATTCAGCACCAACTGCAACGCGTCCGCCGGCGCCTCATTCACACGGACACGGCCAAGACGGAGGCCTCTGAGGCTGTGCTGCCGCTGCCGGAGATCTGCCTGACCGCCCTCCGGCTGCGGATGAAGGAACAGGAGGCGGCGAAGCAGCAGGCGAAAGACCTCTGGACGGAATCGGATCTCGTCTTCACGACGCGCTACGGCACCCCGGTGGAGCCGCGGAATTTCAATCGGGAGTTCAACCGGCGCAGCGACCGTGCGGGGGTCCGTCGGATCCGGGTCCACGACACCCGCCACACCTGTGCCTCGCTCCTGGCCGCCCTCGACGTCCACCCTCGGATCGCCATGCAGATCCTCCGCCACTCCGAGATCGCCGTGACCATGGAGGTCTACACGCACGTGCCCTCGGCGGAGACGCGGAAGGCGCTCCGGAAACTGGGCAATGCCCTGGGCGGCAGCAAGCAGAAAGACAGCAAGAAGAAAGGCAAGCGGAAGCAGGAAGAGCCACCGGCCAAAGACGGCCAGCAAGAGCCATAGAGGTTGCTGTACTCCACTGCTGTACGCACGTCAGAGGGCCTGGTGCAACTTGCACACCAGGCCCTCTGACCAGCGTCGGGGTGGCGGGATTTGAACCCACGACCTCTTCGTCCCGAACGAAGCGCGCTGCCAAGCTGCGCTACACCCCGATCGTCGCTGCTGCTCGCGGCGACGTCGATTACTTTAGCCCACCGGTGGCTGGAGACGAAATCCGGTTTTTCGGCGGTGGTGGACGGGGTTGGGGCGGGCGTGGTCGAGGGCCACGAGGAGGATGGCCAGGCCGTAGAAGGCGAGACCGAGGAGGAGGGCGTTGGCGAGGACGTTCTTGTAGCTGTGGAGGCCGACGTCCAGGAAGGGGTAGAGATAGCGGCCCGGTGTGCCGGGCAGGATCAGCTCGCCCCGTGCGAAGGAGAAGAGCAGGTACGCCAGGGGGTAGAGCAGCCAGGTCGCCGCCTGGCGGAGGCGTAGGCGGCCGCGGGGTGTCAGGAGCAGCCAGTCCAGCAGCACCGCGACCGGGACCACCGTGTGCAGGATCTGGTTGCTGATCCACTGCCGGCCGGTCAGGGCCGACGTGCTGCCCGTCATGGAGAACACGGGCGAGGCGTCGGCCAGGAGCAGGTGGTAGACCAGGGCCGTGATGGTGATGTAGAGCAGCGTCGCACCCGTCCAGGCCGGGCGGAGCGGCCGGCCGGCCTTCCAGGCGCGGCGGGCCGACAGGGCGAAGACGACGGCCACCAGGATGTTGCTCTGGATCGTGAAGTAGCTCAGTACCCGCACGGGGCTGCCGAGCAGCAGGTCGAGCGTGACTCCCGCCGCTGCCGTCAGGGCGACCACGAAGCGGTACACGGCGGCGAGCGGACGCCGTACGGGAGTCACCACCGCGGCGGCGGGAACCGACGAGGGCAGCAGCGAGGGCATGCCGGACAGCGCGGGAAGATCCGGCATGTCCCGGGGTATCGGGGCGGTCATGCCCTCAAGCTAGGCAAAGGGCGTATAAGGGGCCACGCGAGTAGGCCGCCCGGGTTACCCCCGTCCCACCAGCGCCTTACTCCCGCCCCACCAACGTCAGCAGCGTCGCCTCCGGCGGGCAGGCGAACCGTACCGGCGTGTAGCGGTTGGTGCCGCAGCCCGCCGACACATGGAGGTACGACGTGTGGCCCTCGGCCGTGTGCGTCGACAGCCCCTTCACCCGGTCTGTGTCCAGGTCGCAGTTGGTGACCAGGGCGCCGTAGAAGGGGATGCAGAGCTGACCGCCGTGGGTGTGACCGGCCAGGACCAGGGGGTACGCGTCCGCCGTGAAGGCGTCCAGGACACGCAGGTACGGCGCGTGCACGACGCCCATGGAGAAGTCGGCCGCCCCGGACGGGCCGCCCGCCACCTGGGCGTAGCGGTCGCGCTTGATGTGCGGGTCGTCGAGGCCCGTGAGCTCCACCGATACGCCCTCGACCTTGAGCGTGCCGCGGGTGTTCGTCAGGTTCAGCCAACCCGCCGCGTCGAAGCCGTCCCGCAGGTCCTCCCACGGGTTGTGGATCGCGCCGACGACCGGTGCGTTGCCGTTCAGCCCGTGGCGTCGCTGTGCCTTCTCCAGCAGATAGCGGGCCGGGTTGCGGAACCTGGGGCCGTAGTAGTCGTTCGAGCCGAAGACGTACGCCCCGGGGAACTCCATCAGCGGGCCCAGTGCGTCGAGGACCTCCGGCACGCCCTCCGGGTCGGACAGGTTGTCGCCCGTGTTGATCACGAAGTCGGGGCGCAGCCCGGCCAGTGAGCGCAGCCAGCGCTGCTTCTTGCGCTGCCCGCCGACCATGTGGATGTCGGAGACCTGGAGGATGCGCAGGGGGTGCATCCCCGGCGGCAGGACGGGGACCGTCACCCGCCGCAGCCGGAACGAGCGGACCTCGAACCCCGCCGCGTACACCACACCCGCGGCGCCGGCCGCCGCGATCCCCAGAGGTACTCCGTATCGAGCGCGCATACTCCCATCGTGTCAGACCCGGAGGACCTCTCCGTCCCCACCGCCCGGTAATCCCCCGTGACCCCACCGCCCTTTAAATGCGCGGGCATCGGGCCCTCGGCACCTGCGACAATCGCCCCATGACCACCACGCTCAAGTCGAAGCTGCAGGAAGACCTCAACGCCGCGATCAAGGGGCGCGACGAGCTCCGCTCCTCGACGCTGCGGCTGACGCTCGCCGCGATCACCAAGGAGGAGGTCGCGGGCAAGGAGAAGCGCGAGCTCTCCGACGACGAGGTGCTGAAGGTGATCACCAAGGAGGCGAAGAAGCGCCGCGAGGCGGCCGACGCCTTCGCTCAGGGTGGTCGCCCCGAGCAGGCCGAGCGGGAGAGGGCGGAGGGCGAGGTGCTCGCCGTGTACCTGCCCAAGCAGCTCGGCGACGACGAGCTGGACGCCATCGTCGCGCAGGCCGTCGAGGAGGCCAGGGCGGCGGGCGCCGAGGGCCCGCGCGCCATGGGCGCCGTCATGAAGATCGTGAACCCGAAGGTCGCGGGCCAGGCCGAGGGCGGCCGTGTGGCCGCGGCGGTGAAGAAGCACCTGGCGGGCTGAGCGACCGGCCGGGAGGCGTACGTCCCTCAAAAGCCGCGCATGCGAACGGCCGTTGCGCGAACGGCCGTTGTGGTGCGCATTGCTGTTGTGCGAACGGCCCCTGACCCACCGAACCCGGTGGCACAGGGGCCGTTCGTTCGCGTACGGACGCCGGCGTCAGCCGCGCCGGCCCCCGGGGCCGTTCCCGCCGTTGCCGTTCTGCCCCTCGAAGAGGTTCTCCGGGATGGAGAAGGTGGGCGTCGGGAAGGTGCCGCCGTTCCCGTTGCCGCCGTTGCCGTTCCCGCCGTTGTCCTCGCCGCCGTTGTTGCCGCCCACGAGACCGCCGATGAAACCGTCGTCTCCGGGGTCTCCGTTGTCCCCGTCGTCATGGCCGTGGCCGCGGCCCTTGTCGCCGTCGGGGATGTCGACGAGGTTGAAGTTCTCCACCGGCTTGCCCTCCAGGGCGCCGGTCATGGCGTCCTTCCAGATCGGGCCCGGAGTGTCGGCGCCGTAGACGAGCGAGTGGTACACACCGCCGATGCTGATGTTCTTCATCTGGCGCCGGTGGGTGGGGTCGCCGACCCAGACCGCGCCCGCCATGTTCGGGGTGTAGCCGACGAACCAGGCCGCGTAGCGGTTGTCCGTCGTACCGGTCTTGCCCGCGCTCGGACGGCTGCCGAGGCCCGCCTGCTGACCCGTGCCGTCCTCGACCACACCCTTGAGGAGCGTGCTGACGGTGTCGGCGGTCTTCTCCGACATGGCGCGCGAGCAGGTCGACTTCGGCACCGCGAGGGACTTCTTCTGGCTGCCGACGGTCTGCGTGATGGACTCGATGGCGACCGGCGTGCAGTACATGCCGCGCGCCGCGAAGGCCGCGTACGCGTTCGCCATCGTCAGCGGGGACATCTCCTGGGTGCCGAGCGCGATGGAGGGGGCCTGCTGCATCTTGCCGCCGTCCGCGCGCTCCACGCCCATCTTCTGGGCCATCTCGACGACCGGGCAGATGCCGATGTCGCTGATCAGCTGCACGTAGTAGGTGTTGACCGACTTCGCGGTCGCCTGCTTCATGCTGTACGGGCCGTGCTCCGACTCGTTCTCGTTCGTCAGCTTGGCCGGGTTGTTCGGGTCGGTCCGCCACTCCTTGCCGTCGCAGATCGACACCGGGCTCGGATACGCCATCTCGTACGGCGAGGAGTACGACTTCGTGGCCGGCGTGCCGCCCTCCAGGGCCGCCGCCGCCACGATCGGCTTGAACGTCGAACCGGGCTGGTAGCCCGCGCCGCCGCCCATGCCCTGGTCCACCGACAGGTTGATCTGCGTCTCGTGCTTGCGGAAGCCGTACGGCCGTGACTGGCCCATCGCGAGGATCTTGCCGGTGCCGGGCTCGACGAGGGTGGCCGCGGTGGCCACGGAGTCGCTCTTGTAGACGTGGTCCTTGATCGACGCCTCGGCCGACTCCTGCGCCTGCGGGTCGAGCGTCGTACGGATCGTCAGACCGCCTTGGTTCCAGACCTTCGCGCGGGCCTCCTTGGTCTTGCCGAAGACCGGGTCGGTGAGGAACACCTCGCGCACGTAGTCACAGAAGAAGCCGGCGCCCTTGACCGCGGTGATGCAGCCGTTCTTCGGCTTGCTGGGCTTGAGGCCCAGCGGGGTCTTCTTGGCCTTGTCGGCCTCGGCCTGCGAGATGTCGCCCATGTCGGCCATGCGCTGCAGCACGACATTGCGGCGCTTGGTGGCCTCCGCCTCGTCGTTGACCGGGTCGTACCGGCTCGGCGACTGGACGATGCCCGCGAGCAGCGCCGACTCCTGGACGTTGAGGTCCTTGGCGTGCTTGGAGAAGTAGCGCTGGGCGGCGGCCTCGACGCCGTAGGCCTGCTCGCCGAAGAACGTGATGTTCAGGTAGTTCTCGAGGATCTTCTTCTTGCCGAGCTCCTCCTCGACCTGGATCGCGTACTTCAGCTCCTTGATCTTGCGGCCGAGGGTCTGCTGGGTGGCCTGGGCGACCTTCGTCGGGTCGTCGCCGGCCTCCTCCACGAAGACGTTCTTCACGTACTGCTGGGTGAGCGTGGAGGCGCCCTGGGCGACGCCGCCGCTGCGCGCGTTCGTGTTGAGGGCGCGCAGGACGCCCTTCAGGTCGACCGCGCCGTGCTGGTAGTAGCGCGAGTCCTCGATCGCGACGATCGCCTTCTGCATGTACGGCGAGACGTCCTTGAGGCCGACCACCGTGCGGTCGCGCGAGTAGACCGTGGCGATCTGGCCGCCGTCGGCGTCGAGGATCGTGGTGCGCTGGCTCAGGGGCGGCGTCTTCAGGTTGGCGGGGAGCTCGTCGAAACTCTCCACCGATCCCTTGGCGGCAAGCCCCAGCGCGCCGAAGGCGGGCAACGCGATGCCGGCCAGCACCGCACCGGCGAGCACACTGACACCGAGGAACTTGGCGGCCTGCTGCGTTGGCGACAGACCACCGCCCGAGCGCTTCTTTGGCATGAGGGCAGCCTACGTTCTCATTCGCCGGACACGCGTATATGCCTTGGCCTAAGCTGCTCTCAACTGTCACAGCAGTAGGGCCACGTATCAATACGTCCGGCGACCCCGAATCGTTCCGGAGGTTCCCCGACTTTTTTGAGGGGCACGTGTCCGAATCCGCCTTGTGTGTCAGTCGGCGTCCGTTGTGACTCAACTGAACTGTCCCGGTTTGCCGGGAAGGTCACGCATGTCACCAGCTCACTCCCCCGGGTGATCTGCCGCTTACGCATAGTCCGTTCGGGCCATTCAAGATTGGGCCCGCTGGGGGTGTTGCGCTCTGCCCACCTTCCGTAACGTCCTCAACTGGCGGCGGTGAATATGCCGCTGCCGCCGTGGGGGAGCCTCGATTCGGGAGAGGACGGCGCCGGTATGGGCTGGGTAACCGACTGGAGTGCGCAGGCCGCCTGCCGCACTACCGATCCGGATGAACTGTTCGTGCAGGGAGCAGCGCAGAACAGGGCCAAGGCGGTGTGCACCGGATGTCCGGTACGCACGGAGTGCCTGGCCGACGCGCTGGACAACCGCGTCGAGTTCGGCGTGTGGGGAGGCATGACGGAGCGGGAGCGCCGCGCACTGCTGCGCAGGCGGCCCACCGTGACCTCCTGGCGGCGGCTCCTCGAGACGGCTCGTCTGGAGTACGAGCGCGGCGTGGGCATCCTGCCGCTCGACGACGACCAGGTCTACGAGAACTACGCGGCGGTGAGCTGAGGCCGGCCCTCGGCTTCAGTCCACGGCAGTCCCGGGGTCCACAGCAGTCTCGGGCAGCTCCGGCCGGTTGGCCGCGAGCCGGTCACCGATGTCCCGCAGACCCGCGAGGTCATGCACATCGCCGGGCAGCGCGGCCACTTCGGCCACCGCCACCTCGGGGTGCAGGGCCGTGAAGCGGTCACGCGTGCGCTGCTCGCGGGAGAGCAGCTGCATACGGTCGGCGTGCAGCCGCAACAGGCCCGCGGTGAGCTGGTCGACATCCCGATCCGCCCCGGGGGAGTGGGGCTCGGATGCGGGTGATTCTGAACTGCCGTACGGGTCGGGAGAGTTACGAAGTCCAGCTTTCCCGCCGTCCTGATCGACAATGCGGGGCTCCACAAGATTTTCCGCGGCGGCGAGCGCCCGCTCGGCCGACAGCCGTGCGGCGCCGCTGCCGTGGACACGGTTGAGCACCAGACCGGCGAGCGGCATGTCCTCCGCCGCCAGCCGCTCCACGAAGTACGCGGCCTCCCGCAGCGCGTCCCGCTCGGGCGCCGCCACCACCAAAAAGGCCGTCCCCGGCGCCTGCAGCAGCTTGTACGTGGCGTCCGCGCGCGTGCGGAAACCGCCGAAGGTCGTGTCCATCGCCGACACGAACGTCTGGACGTCCTTGAGCAGTTGACCGCCCAGGAGCTTGCCGAGCGTGCCCGTCATCATCGACATCCCGACGTTCAGGAACTTCATGCCCGCGCGGCCGCCCAGCTTCGCCGGAGCGGTCAGCAGCCGGATCAGCCGGCCGTCGAGGAACGAGCCCAGCCGTTTCGGTGCGTCCAGGAAGTCGAGAGCCGAGCGCGAGGGCGGGGTGTCCACGACGATCAGGTCCCACTCGTTGCGCGCGCGCAACTGACCGAGCTTCTCCATCGCCATGTACTCCTGCGTGCCCGCGAAGCCCGCCGAGAGCGACTGGTAGAAGGGGTTCGACAGGATCGCGGCCGCCCGCTCGCGGTCCGCGTGCGCCTCGACGATCTCGTCGAAGGTGCGCTTCATGTCGAGCATCATGGCGTGCAGTTCGCCCCCGCCCTCGACGTCCTTCACCCGGCGCGGGGTGTTGTCGAGCGAGTCGATGCCCATGGACTGCGCGAGCCGGCGGGCGGGGTCGATGGTCAGCACGACCACCTTGCGTCCGCGCTCGGCCGCCCTGAGGCCCAGCGCTGCGGCGGTGGTCGTCTTGCCGACGCCGCCCGAGCCGCAGCACACCACGATCCGGGTCTTCGGGTCGTCGAGCAGCGGGTCGACGTCGAGCGTGCGCGCGGGGGAGAGACGGTGCCGGGTGCTCTCCTGGTCCGCTGCCGGATCCGGACTCATGACATCCCCTGCTTCCGCAGCTCGGTGGCCAGCTCGTACAGCCCCGCCAGGTCCATGCCCTCGGCGAGCAGCGGCAGTTCGTGCAGCGGCAGGCCCAGCTCGGCGAGCACCGCGCGCTGCTCGTGCTCCAGCTCGTACCGCTCGGCGTACTCCTCGGCCTGCTGCAGCAGGGGGTCCACCAGCTTCTCGGCGTTCCCACCCCGCCGGGCGCCGCCCAGGCCCGCCGCCGACAGTGCCTTGGCGACCGAGGAACGCGGCACGCTGCGCACGAGTTCCAGATCGGCGGCGTCCAACACCTCGGGCCGCACCATGTTCACCATGATCCGGCCGACCGGGAGCCTGGCCGCGCGCAGTTCGGCGATCCCGTCCGCGGTCTCCTGGACGGGCATCTCCTCCAGGAGCGTGACCAGGTGCACGGCCGTCTCCTTGGACTTCAGCACGCGCATCACGGCCTGCGCCTGATTGTGTATCGGGCCGATCTTGGCGAGACCGGCCACCTCGTCGTTCACGTTCAAGAAGCGCGTGATGCGGCCCGTGGGCGGCGCGTCCATGACCACGTAGTCATAGGCGAACCGTCCGCTCTTGTCCTTGCGGCGCACCGCCTCGCACGCCTTGCCGGTCAGGAGCACGTCCCTGAGGCCGGGCGCGATGGTGGTCGCGAAGTCGATCGCGCCGAGCTTCTTGAGGGCTCTGCCGGCGCCCCCCAGCTTGTAGAACATCTGGAGGTAGTCCAAAAGGGCCAGTTCGGGGTCGATGGCGAGGGCGTACACCTCCCCGCCCCCCGGAGCGACGGCGATCTTTCGCTCCTCGTAGGGCAGCGCTTCCGTCTCGAAGAGCTGCGCGATGCCCTGGCGCCCCTCGACCTCGACGAGAAGCGTCCGCTTCCCCTCGGTCGCGAGGGCCAGCGCCAGAGCGGCGGCGACCGTCGTCTTTCCGGTCCCGCCCTTGCCGCTGACGACCTGAAGCCTGCTCACGCCTTCGAGCCTAACCAGTCCGTGCACCAACCACGCGACAGCCTGTGGACAACTCGTGGACGGGGGGCGGGTGGGCAACGGCTAGAGTCGGCCGCATGACTAGGTGGGAATACGCAACTGTGCCCCTGCTCGTCCACGCCACGAAGCAGATTCTGGACACCTGGGGCGAGGACGGCTGGGAGCTCGTCCAGGTCGTGCCCGGGCCGAACAACCCCGAGCAGCTCGTCGCGTACCTGAAGCGGGAGAAGCAGGCATGAGCGCCGTCGAGGCGAAGCTCGCCGAGCTCGGTCTGACGCTGCCCGAGGTCGTCCCGCCGCTGGCCGCGTACCAGCCGGCCGTGCAGTCCGGCGTGTACGTCTACACCGCCGGGCAGCTCCCGATGGTCGACGGCAAGCTGCCCGTCACCGGCAAGGTGGGCGCGGAGGTCACGCCCGAGGAGGCCAAGGACCTGGCCCGCACCTGTGCCCTGAACGCGCTGGCCGCGGTCAAGTCCGTCACCGGCGACCTGGACCGCATCGCGCGCGTGGTGAAGGTCGTCGGCTTCGTCGCCTCGGCCACCGACTTCACCGGCCAGCCCGGAGTGGTCAACGGCGCCAGCGAACTGCTCGCCGAAGTCCTCGGCGACAAGGGCGTACACGCACGCAGCGCGGTCGGCGTAGCGGTCCTGCCACTGGACGCTCCGGTCGAGGTGGAGATCCAGGTGGAGCTCACTGGGGCGTAGCGGGTTTCGGCCTGCCTGGCACGCCCGCGATACTCGGCCGGCGCCTGGCCAGCCTGCGGTGCGTGGCCTGCCGCGGTGCCTGGCCCGCCCGGCCCGCCAGCGGCACCCACCCGCGGTGCTTGGCCCGCCCGCGGCCGGTGCCCGGCACCCCGCGGTCCTACCGGTGCCCGGCGCGCCCGGCTCACCCACGCTGCCCGGTCGGCCTGCGGCGCCCGGCCCGCCTGCGGCACAGGGCCGACACCCCCGCGGTGCGCGGCGCGCGCGTACCTCGGCGGCGCCTGGCCAGTCCGCGGTCCTTGGCCCATGTACGGCATCCGGCTGACGTTCGGCCCGCCCGAGCCACCCGCCTGCGGCTCTCGGGCCGACACCCGGCCTGTCCGCGCCGCCCGGCCCGCCCGCGGTGCTTGGCCCGCCCGGGGCCGGTGCCCGGCACCTCCGCGGTTCTCGGCCGGTGCTCGGCGCGCGCGTACCCCGGCGACGCCTGGCCAGTCCGCGGCACTCGTCCGCGGCGCTGGCCCGTCCTCGGCCCGCTCGCGGTTCTCGGCCGACACCCGGCCCGTCCGCGCCGCGCAACCCGTCCGCGCCGCCCGGCCCTCCCGGGCGCTTGGCCCGCCCGCGGCCGGTGTCCGGCACCCCCGCGGTCCTCGGCCAGTGCCCAGCGCGCGTGTCTCTCGGCGGCACCTGGCCCCCGCGGCACGCGGCCGATGTCCGGCCCGTCCGCGGCACCCGCCCGCGGCGCTGGCCCGCCCGCGGTCGGGGTCTGGCATTCCCGCGGTTCTCGGCCGGTGCTTGGCGCGCGCGTACCTCGGCGGCGCCTGACCAGTCCGCGGCACCCGGCCTACGTCCGGACCGCCCGCGGCGCTTGACCGCCCGCGGCTGGTGCCCGGCACCTCCGCCGTCCTCGGCCGGTGCCCGGCGCGCGCGTTCTCGGTGGCGCCTGGCCCTCCGGCGGCACCCGGCCGACGCCCGGCACGCCTGCGGCGCCTGGCCGCGGCGCCCGGCCCGTCCGCGGCACCCGCCCGCGGCCGGTGTCCGGCACCCCCGCGATCCTCGACCAGCCGCCCGCGGCACTCGCCCGCCCCGCCCGCGCAAACCCCTGCCCCCTGCTCTGACCTCGGTGGGCTCTCGAACATTCGCGCACCACGGGATAGCCTCCGGCCATGGCGAATGGGCAGTGGTTTCCGCAGGACTGGCCGGAGCGCATCCGCGCGCTGACGGAGGGCACGCTCACTCCTGTCGTGCCCAAGCGTGCGGCGACCGTCATGCTCCTGAAGGACACCGACCGCACTCCCGCCGTACACATGCTGCGCAGACGCGCCTCCATGGCCTTCGCCGGAGGCGCGTACGCCTATCCGGGCGGCGGCGTCGACCCCCGCGACGACGAGCACCACGTGCGCTGGGCGGGCCCCACGCGCGCGTGGTGGGCGCATCGGCTGGGCGTGGACGAGGCGAGCGCCCAGGCCATCGTCTGCGCGGCCGTGCGCGAGACCTACGAGGAGGCGGGCGTCCTGCTCGCCGGACCGTCCGCCGACACGGTCGTCGGTGACACCACGGGCGACGACTGGGAGGCCGACCGTGCGGCCGTGGCCGCCCGCGAGGTCTCCTTCGCCGAGTTCCTCGACCGCCGCGGCCTGGTCCTGCGCTCCGACCTGCTGGGTGCCTGGACCCGCTGGATCACCCCCGAGTTCGAGTCCCGGCGCTACGACACCTGGTTCTTCGTGGCGGCCCTCCCGAAGGGCCAGCGCACCCGCAACGCCTCCACGGAGGCCGACCGCACGGTGTGGATCCGCCCGCAGGAGGCCGTGGACGGCTACGACAAGGGCGAGCTGCTGATGATGCCGCCCACCGTCGCGACCCTGCGCCAGCTGCTCCCGTACGCCACGGCCGCCGACGTGCTCGCGGCCGCCCCCGGGCGCGACATGACCGCCGTACTGGCGAGAGCCCGCCTCGCGGACGGGGAGATCGTGCTGTCCTGGCCGGGGCACGACGAGTTCACCAAGCACATCCCGACCGACCTGCCGACCGGGGGAGCCTGAGCATGACGGACGCAGCAGCCCTTCCCGGCCAGCCGCGGGGCGGGGTCCTCACCGGCCCCGCCACCCCCCGGGCCGTCAACGTCCTGGCGCCCAACGCCTCGGCGATGACCCTCGACGGCACGAACACCTGGATCCTCGCCGAGCCCGACTCCGACCTGGCCGTGGTCCTCGACCCCGGGCCGCTGGACGAAACGCATCTGCGCAACGTCATGGACACGGCCGAGAAAGCCGGACGGCGCATCGCCCTCACCCTGCTGACCCACGGCCACCCCGACCACGCCGAGGGCGCCGCCCGCTTCGCCGAACTGACCGGCACGCACGTGCGTGCCCTCGATCCGGCGCTGCGGCTGGGCGACGAGGGGCTGGCCACGGGGGACGTGGTCGAGGTCGGCGGCCTGGAGCTGAGGGTCGTGCCGACCCCGGGCCACACCTCGGACTCCCTCTGCTTCCACCTTCCGGCCGACCGCGCGGTGCTGACGGGCGACACGATCCTGGGCCGCGGTACGACGGTCGTGGCGCACCCCGACGGCCGCCTCGGCGACTATCTGGACTCCCTGCGCAGGCTGCGCTCCCTGACGGTCGACGACGGCGTCCACACGGTGCTCCCCGGCCACGGCCCGGTCCTGGAGGACGCCCAGGGCGCCGTCGAGTTCTATCTCGCCCACCGTGCCCACCGCCTCGCCCAGGTCGAGACGGCGGTCGAGGAGGGCTACAGCACCCCGTCCCAGGTCGTCGCCCATGTCTACGCGGACGTAGACCGCTCCCTGTGGCCCGCGGCCGAGCTCTCGGTACGGGCGCAGATGGACTACCTGGAGGAACACGGGCTGATCTAGGCCCCGGAGCCGGTACCGGGCTCGCTCGACCGGCTGCCCGAGGGCGGGGCCCCATCGGGCGCCCATCGACGCCATCGGCCCCCCATCGGCCCGCGGACAGCCCCGACGAGCGTCAGCGCGACCGCTTCGCCAGCCGCTCCACGTCGAGCAGGATCACGGCCCGCGCCTCCAGGCGCAGCCACCCGCGCTGGGCGAAGTCGGCCAGTGCCTTGTTGACCGTCTCGCGGGAGGCGCCGACCAGCTGGGCCAGCTCCTCCTGCGTCAGGTCGTGGACGACGTGGATGCCCTCCTCGGACTGCACGCCGAAGCGGCGCGAGAGGTCCAGCAGGGCGCGGGCGACACGGCCGGGGACGTCGGAGAAGACCAGGTCGGACATGGCGTCGTTGGTCTTGCGGAGTCGGCGGGCGACGGCGCGCAGGAGGGCACCGGCCACCTCGGGGCGGGCGCTCAGCCAGGGCTGGAGGTCACCGTGGCCGAGGCCGAGGAGCTTGACCTCGGTCAGGGCGGTGCCCGTGGCGGTGCGCGGACCCGGGTCGAAGAGCGAGAGCTCACCGATCAGCTCGCTCGGGCCGACGACGGCGAGCATGTTCTCGCGGCCGTCGGGGGAGGTGCGGTGGAGCTTCACCTTGCCCTCGGTGACGACGTAGAGCCGGTCACCGGGGTCGCCCTCGTGGAACAGCGAATCACCGCGCGCGAGGGTCACCTCACTCATGGAGGCGCGGAGCTCCGCGGCCTGCTCATCGTCGAGCGCCGCGAAGAGCGGGTTGCGCCGCAGAACGTCGTCCACGAGTTCTCTCCTTGTCGACCTGCTCAGGGGATCTTCATCCCCCTTGGTACCAGGGGACCGTGCTCCCCATTTTGCCGGACGGTCCAAACAGTGTGATCTGTCACAAGGATGCCGCACACATGTCCTGAGGTACGCGGCAGGGGTCCAATTGGGGGCCGATCTTCCGGGTCCGGGACGGATGTCAGTGGCGGGCTCTAGGCTGGCCGGGTGTCCAAAACGCCGGTGAGAGCACAGGCCAAGGGGGCTGGGCGGGTGGTAGTACGTCGTGATTCCGCTGTGGGCGAACAGAACTCCGGCGGTGGAAAGAAACCGGCAAAAGTGACGAAGAGTGCCCCGGTGAAGAAGGCCACCGCGAAGAAGGCCGCAGTGAAAAAGGCCTCCTCCGCAGTGAAAAAGCCGGCGCCGGTCAAGAAGGCGGTCGTCGCGCCCAAGAAGGCGACGGCCGCGGTCAAGGGCGCCCCCGCCGCGCAGCCCGTCGCCAAGCCCCCGAAGGACGAGTCGCGCACCGCGCTGGTCCGCCGCGCCCGCCGCATCAACCGCGAACTCGCCGAGGTGTATCCGTACGCCCACCCGGAGCTGGACTTCGACAACCCCTTCCAGCTCGTGATCGCCACGGTCCTGTCCGCGCAGACCACCGACCTCAGGGTCAACCAGACGACGCCGGCCCTCTTCGCCAAGTACCCCACCCCCGAGGACCTGGCCGCCGCCAACCCCGAGGAGGTCGAGGAGATCCTCCGCCCGACCGGCTTCTTCCGGGCCAAGACCAAGTCCGTCATGGGGCTGTCGAAGGCGCTCGTGGAGCAGTTCGGCGGGGAGGTCCCCGGCCGGCTCGAGGACCTGGTCAAGCTGCCCGGCGTCGGCCGCAAGACCGCCTTCGTGGTGCTCGGCAACGCCTTCGGGCGCCCCGGCATCACGGTGGACACGCACTTCCAGCGGCTGGTGCGGCGCTGGCAGTGGACGGACCAGACCGACCCGGACAAGATCGAGGCCGCGGTCGGCGCGCTCTTCCCCAAGAGCGACTGGACGGACCTCTCGCACCATGTGATCTGGCACGGCCGCCGCATCTGCCATGCCCGCAAGCCCGCCTGCGGCGCCTGCCCCATCGCCCCGCTCTGCCCGGCGTACGGCGAGGGCGAGACGGACCCGGAGAAGGCGAAGAAGCTCCTGAAGTACGAGAAGGGCGGCTTCCCCGGCCAGCGTCTGAAGCCCCCGCAGTCGTACATCGACGCGGGCGGAAAGCCGGCCCCGCCGCTGGGGGCCTGATGCCGGGCGCCGTTTCGCGCCGTGACCCCGATCGGGTGGCTCAGGCACGATCTCGGGTACGCGGGACGTTGGACTCGGCAGGACGGGGGTGGCGATGACGAGCGCGAGCCATACACAGGGCGGTCCGGTGACGCTCACCAAGGAGGGGCTGCCCGCGTGGCTGGACCCGGTGGTGCGGGCCGTGGAGACGGTGCAGCCACTGCAGTTGAGCCGCTTCCTGCCGCCGGAGGACGGAGCGGGACGGCAGTCGGCGGTCCTGATCCTCTTCGGCGAGGGCGAGCGCGGTCCCGAGCTGCTGCTCATGGAGCGGGCGAGTTCTCTGAGATCGCATGCCGGCCAGCCGTCCTTCCCGGGCGGCGCCCTCGACCCCGAGGACGGCGACCCGGCGGCCGACGGGCCGCTGAGAGCCGCGCTGCGCGAGGCCGAGGAGGAGACGGGGCTCGACGCGTCCGGCGTCCAGCTCTTCGGCGTCCTGCCCCGGCTGTACATCCCGGTGAGCGGCTTCGTGGTGACGCCCGTGCTGGGCTGGTGGCGCGAGCCGAGCCCGGTCGGGGTCGTCGACCCCAATGAGACGGCCCGGGTCTTCACGGTCCCCGTGGCGGATCTCACGAATCCCGACAACCGGGTCACCACGGTGCATCCCAGCGGCCACAGAGGTCCGGCATTTCTGGTCGAATCGGCCCTGGTGTGGGGCTTCACGGCGGGAATCATCGACCGCCTGTTCCACTACGCGGGCTGGGAGCTCCCCTGGGACCGTGACAAGCAGGTCCCGCTGGACTGGCGGTCATGACAGGGTGTCTGCCGTACCTGAGGTGACCGCGAAGTGATGAGGCGAGGCTCGAACCGGTGAACGTGCTGGACATCCTGTTGCTGGTCGCCGCCGTCTGGTTCGCGATCGTGGGTTATCGCCAGGGCTTCGTCGTCGGCATCCTGTCGGTGATCGGCTTCCTGGGCGGCGGTCTCGTCGCCGTCTACACCCTGCCCGTCATCTGGGACGCGCTGACCGACAACGCCGAGGTGAGCACGACGGCCGCGGTCGTCGCGGTCGTCGTCGTCATCGTCTGCGCCTCGGTCGGCCAGGCGCTGACCACCCATCTGGGCAACAAGCTGCGCCGGTACATCACCTGGTCCCCGGCCCGCGCCCTGGACGCGACCGGCGGCGCCCTCGTCAATGTCGTGGCCATGCTGCTGGTGGCCTGGCTGATCGGTTCCGCCCTCGCGGGCACCACCCTGCCGACCCTCGGCAAGGAGGTCCGCAACTCCCAGGTGCTCCTCGGCGTCTCCCGGGCCCTGCCCAACCAGGCGGACACCTGGTTCGCCGACTTCTCCTCGGTGCTCGCGCAGAACGGCTTCCCGCAGGTCTTCAGCCCGTTCGCGAACGAACCGATCACCGACGTCCAGCCCCCCGACCCGGCCCTCGCCAACAGCCCGGTGGCCACGCGCGCCAAGCGCTCCATCGTCAAGGTCATGGGCACGGCCCAGAGTTGCGGCAAGGTCCTGGAGGGCAGCGGCTTCGTCTTCGGCGACCGCCGGGTCATGACCAACGCGCATGTCGTCGGCGGCGTCGACGAGCCCACCGTCCAGATAGGCGGCGAGGGCAGGAAGTACGACGCGACGGTCGTCCTCTACGACTGGCACCGCGACATCGCCGTGCTCGACGTACCCGATCTCAGGGCGCCCGCCCTGAAGTTCACCACCACGGACGCCAGGAGCGGCGACAGCGCGATCATCGCGGGCTTCCCGGAGAACGGCGCCTACGACGTCCGGGCCGCGCGCGTCCGGGGCCGCCTGCCGGCCAACGGCCCGGACATCTACCACCGGGGCACGGTCCGCCGCGACGTCTACTCGCTGTACACGACCGTCCGTCAGGGAAACTCCGGCGGCCCGCTGCTGACGCCCGAGGGCAATGTCTACGGCGTCGTCTTCGCGAAGTCCCTCGACGACGCCGACACGGGATACGCGCTCACCGCCGACGAGATCCAGGAGGACATCACCAAGGGGCGTACGGCGAACCAGCAGGTGGACAGCGACAGCTGTGCCCTCTGAGGTTTCGTGGCCCCGGCGTCGGAGGAAGGGCCGTCAGCCGCGCGGGTGACGCAGGCGTACGGAGACCCAGCGGGCCCTGCGGCGCAGAATGTGCGGTATGCCCACGCGGAGGTCCGTGCCCGTCATCTGCGGTGCACCGCCTCGCTGGTGGGAGCTCAGCCCCGTGGCCGAGCGTCGATTGCGTGCTGCGTCACTGTAGTCGTGCGTCCAGCCCATACCCCGACGTGTGCCCCTGCCCCATGGTCGATAACCGCTCCCAGGGCCCCCAATTGGCCTATGCGCCAGGCAATTGGCTGTTCGTCGGACAGCTGTTCAGATTCGGATACCGGACGCGTCGGATCGGTCACCGATCGGGTTCGGGATCCTTCAGCCAATTGACCAGTTCTGTGGTGAAAGCGACCGGATCCTCCTCGTGCGGGAAGTGCCCCAGTCCGTCGAACAGACGCCAGCGGTACGGCGCTTCGACGTACTCCCCGGACCCGGCCGCACTCCGCGTGCGCATCACGGGGTCGAGCGAACCGTGCAGATGCAGGGTCGGCACCCGCAGCGGCCGCTTCATCCGTCGGTTGAACTGGATGCCGTCGGGACGGGCCATCGAGCGGACCATCCAGCGGTACGGCTCGATCGAGCAGTGGGCCGTGGAGGGGATGCACATCGCGCGGCGGTAGATCTCCAGCGCCTTGTCGTCGGCCGGGTTCGGCCCGGACCAGTCGCGGATCAGCTCACCGACGAGCGCGCCGTCGTCCGCGGTCAGCTGCCGCTCCGGGAGCCAGGGCCGCTGGAACCCCCAGATGTAGGAGCCCGCGCGCGTCTGCCTGACGTCCGAGAGCATCGCCGAGCGCCAGCGCCGGGGATGCGGCATCGAGGCGACCGCGAGCCGGCGTACCAGCTTGGGACGCATCACGGCCGCCGTCCACGCCAGATAGCCGCCCAGGTCGTGGCCGACCAGCGCGGCGTCCGGCTCGCCGAGTGAGCGGATCACACCCGTGATGTCGAGCGCGAGGTTCGCGGGGTCGTAGCCGCGCGGGGTGCGGTCGCTGCCGCCGACGCCGCGCAGATCCATGGCCACGGCCCGGAAGCCCTCGTCGGCGAGGGCGCCCAGCTGGTGCCGCCAGGCCCACCAGAACTGCGGGAAGCCGTGCAGCAGCAGCACGAGGGGGCCGTCACCGGCCTCGGCGATATGGAAGCGCGCGCCGTTGGCCGCGACTTCGCGATGCGTCACCTTCGTCCCGTCGGGCAGGACGTCGGGGCGTACGACCGAGGCCGATGGCGCCGAAGGTGAGTGCCCCGCAGGGATGAACGAGCCCGTCATGAGGATGAGCGTGCCACAGCCTCGATGGCTTCGGGGGTCCGGTCCTCGATCGCCGGCGGCTCGGGACGCGGGTGCGGCTTGGCCTTCTGCAGGACGTTCGCCGTCTCCTTCATGGACGCGGCCACCTTCTGCGGGCCCTTGCCCTTCTTGGCCTTCTTCGCGAAGACGATGCCGACCAGCGCGAGGACGCCGGCGATGAGGACATTGGCCGCGAAGGACAGCAGGAAGCACCAGCCGAGGTTCCAGCCGTCCTCGCCGTTGTGACCGCCGGTCCAGGCGTGGATGCCGTACGCCAGCGCGAAGTTCAGCATCGGCAGCGAGAACACCAGGATGGCGGCGGCCACCGTGAACGCGCCGCCGCTGGTCGCGCCGCGCTTGACGTCCTGCTTGAGCTGCGCCTTCGCCAGCGCGATCTCGTCGTGCACCAGCGCCGACATCTCGGCCGTCGCGGAGGCGAACAGCTGGCCGATGCTGCGTTCTGCGCCGACCGGGCTGCCGTCGGGTGCGCTCATCGCGGTCTCCCTCTTCTGCCGTACCGCCTTGGAGCGGTCCTTTTGTACCGTCCCGTCAGATCATGCCGGACGGTCGTTGTCCTCGCCTGCCCCGCCCGGTACTTCGGCAAGCGCGCGTCGCTCGGCCGCCTTCAGTTCGGCGATCCGGCGGTGCTCGGCCGCCTTGCTCTCGAGGATCGCGGCCATCCTCAGGTGATACTCCGGATCGTCCTGTTCGTACACGTCCGGGATGCCGTCGAGGTCCTCGTCGCGCTCCTCGTCCTCGCACAGCCTGCGGTACCGGGCGTTGCGTATCTTCAGCAGCACGGTGGCCAGCAGCGCCGCGATCAGCGACCCGCTCAGCACGGCGGCCTTGACCTCGTCCGTCAGTACGGCGTCCCCGTCGAAGGCGAGTTCGCCGATCAGCAGCGACACGGTGAAGCCGATGCCGGCCAGGGTCGCCACCGCGAACACGTCCGGCCAGGCGAGGTCGTCGCTCAGCGACGCACGGGTGAAGCGGGCCGTCAGCCACGTACCGCCGAAGATCCCGACCGTCTTGCCGACGACGAGGCCGAGCACGACGCCCAGCGTCTCCGGCTTGGTGAACACATCCACTAGGGCGCCGCCCGAGACGGTGACACCGGCGCTGAACAACGCGAACAGCGGGACCGCAAGGCCGGCCGACAGGGGCCGTACGAGATGCTCGATGTGCTCGCCCGGGGAGTGGGCCTCCCCTTCACGCACGTGGCAGCGCAGCATCAGGCCCATCGCGACGCCCGCGATCGTGGAGTGGACGCCGCTGTTGTACATCAGCCCCCAGATCACGAGGGCGAGCGGGACGTAGACGTACCAGCCGCGCACGCCCTTGCGCAGCAGCAGCCAGAAGACCGCGAGGCCCACGACCGCTCCGCCGAGCGCCGCGAAGTCGATGGTGCTGGTGAAGAAGACCGCGATGATCAGGATCGCGAAGAGGTCGTCGACGACGGCGAGGGTGAGCAGGAAGGCGCGCAGGGCGCTCGGCAGGGACGTACCGATGACCGCGAGGACCGCCAGCGCGAAGGCGATGTCGGTCGCGGTGGGGACGGCCCAGCCCTTCAGCGATCCACCGCCGCCCAGATTGGTGAGGGCGTAGACGAGAGCCGGTACGGCCATGCCGCACAGGGCCGCTACGACCGGCAGGGCGGCCGCCCTGGGATCGCGGAGATCGCCGGCGACCAGCTCGCGCTTGAGCTCGATGCCGGCGACGAAGAAGAAGATCGCGAGCAGTCCGTCGGCGGCCCAGTGCGCGACCGACAGGTTGAGGCCGAGCGCCTCGGGTCCGAGGTGGAAGTGGCTGACGCTCTCGTAGCTGTCGTGCAGCGCGGGGGTGTTCGCCCAGACGAGTGCCGCCACGGCCGCCGCGAGCAGGAGCACGCCGCCGACCGTCTCTGTGCGCAGCGCGTTCGCGACGAAGTTCCGCTCCGGCAGGGAGAGACGTCCGAATGCCTTGCGGGCGGGGCTGGTGCGGGGGGCGGCCACGGTGGGAGACCTCCGGTCGGTGGGCAGGACGGGACAACTGCCGACCAGACTTCCCGGCGCACCTTTGCTTAGTTTACCTAAGGTGGCAAGGGAGGAATCCGGCGATCCCTACGTTAGGCGTGAAAAAGGCGCCCGGCGCGTCTCGCGCCGGGCGCCCTTCCATGCCGTAATCGGTGCCTGTTCTGCTCAGTCCTCGGAGGCGGCCGACGGGAGCTTGGCCTGGATCAGATCCATGACCGTCGAGTCCGTCAGCGTCGTCACGTCGCCGAGCTGGCGGTTCTCGGCGACGTCGCGCAGCAGGCGGCGCATGATCTTGCCGGAGCGGGTCTTGGGCAGCTCCGCGACCGGCAGGATGCGCTTGGGCTTGGCGATCGGGCCGAGGGTGGAACCGACGTGGTTGCGCAGCTGGCCGACCAGGTCCTCGGTCTCCGCCGCCGTACCGCGCAGGATCACGAAGGCGACGATGGCCTGTCCCGTGGTCTCGTCCGTCGCGCCGACGACGGCCGCCTCGGCGACCGACGGGTGCGACACCAGCGCCGACTCCACCTCCGTGGTGGAGATGTTGTGCCCGGACACCAGCATCACGTCGTCGACCCGGCCCAGCAGCCAGATGTCGCCGTCGTCGTCCTTCTTCGCGCCGTCACCGGCGAAGTACTTGCCCTCGAAGCGCGACCAGTACGTGTCGATGAAGCGCTGGTCGTCGCCCCAGATGGTGCGCAGCATCGACGGCCACGGCTCGGTCAGCACCAGGTAACCGCCGCCGCCGTTGGGCACCTCGTTCGCCTCGTCGTCGACGACCGTCGCGGAGATACCGGGCAGCGGGGTCTGCGCGGAGCCGGGCTTGGCCGCGGTGACGCCCGGCAGCGGCGAGATCATCATCGCGCCGGTCTCGGTCTGCCACCACGTGTCGACCACCGGGGTGCGGTCGGCGCCGATGTTCTTGCGGTACCAGACCCATGCCTCGGGGTTGATCGGCTCACCGACCGAACCGAGGACACGCAGGCTGGACAGGTCGAACTTCGCGGGGATGTCGTCGCCCCACTTCATGAACGTACGGATCGCGGTCGGCGCCGTGTACAGGATCGTCACCCCGTACTTCTGCACGATCTCCCAGAAGCGGCCCTGGTGCGGGGTGTCCGGAGTGCCTTCGTACATGACCTGGGTCGCGCCGTTGGCGAGCGGCCCGTAGACGATGTACGAGTGGCCGGTGACCCAGCCGACGTCGGCCGTGCACCAGTAGACGTCGGTCTCCGGCTTGAGGTCGAAGACGGCGTGGTGGGTGTACGCGGTCTGGGTGAGGTAGCCGCCGGAGGTGTGCAGGATGCCCTTCGGCTTCCCCGTCGTACCCGACGTGTACAGGATGAACAGCGGGTGTTCGGCCTCGAAGGCCTCCGGCGTGTGCTCCGCCGACTGCCGCTCGACGATCTCGTGCCACCACACGTCGCGGCCGTCGTTCCAGGCGACCTCCTGGCCCGTACGGCGGACCACCAGCACATGGCTGACGTTGTCCACGCGCGCGACGGCCTCGTCGACGGCCGGCTTGAGGGGGGACGGCTTGCCGCGGCGGTACCCGCCGTCCGAGGTGATGACCACCTTGGCGTCGGCGTCCTGGATACGGGTGGCGAGGGCGTCGGCGGAGAAGCCGCCGAAGACGACCGAGTGGGCCGCGCCGATGCGGGCGCAGGCCAGCATCGCGATCGCGGTCTCCGGGATCATCGGCATGTAGACGGCGACGCGATCGCCCTTCTGCACGCCCAGCTCCAGCAGGGCGTTGGCGGCCCTGCTCACCTCGTCCTTGAGCTCGGCGTAGGTGATGGCGCGGCTGTCGCCGGGCTCGCCCTCGAAGTGGATGGCGACCCGGTCGCCGTGGCCGGCCTCGACATGGCGGTCGACGCAGTTGTACGCGACGTTGAGCTCGCCGTCCTTGAACCACTTGGCGAACGGCGGGTTCGACCAGTCCAGCGTATCGGCCGGCTCCTTGGCCCAGGTCAGCCGACGTGCCTGCTCGGCCCAGAAGCCGAGCCTGTCAGCCTTGGCCTGTTCGTACGCCTCCGCCGTGACGTTGGCATTCTCGGCCAGGTCCGCCGGCGGCGCGAAGCGTCGCTCCTCCTTCAAGAGGTTGGCCAGGCTTTCGTTGCTCACGACATCTCCCTTTCTCAGGGTGTCCGTTGTGTCCTGGGCCACAGCTCATCAGACCTGGGGGGCCGATGACAAGGGTCGATGGGGAATTGGTTTAGACCTATTGAGGGGTGGGTGGGGTGCGTGTTCGCGTGCGGTTGCTGGTTGCCGATTGCCGGTTGCTGGTTTGCCGCTTGCTGTGGCCCGGGCTGCGGCGTCCGGAGTCATCCGTACCCACGGACGCCGATCAGCCGGAGTTCAGCCTTTGTAACGCCTCTCACATCCAGGGCCATCTGCGCCGCGCGGAACGGTCATGCCTGTTCGTGTCTTTCCCGGCGCCCGGGTGTGTCGGACGAGTCCGCCGTGACATGCACGAACATCTCGTCGTCGTCCGCCCCGGTCAGCAGATACGCCTGTGCCTCGCCCACGTGGAAGTACATGCCGTGCAGCTCCAGCGCACCGTTGTGCAGAGCCCGCGACACCGACTCGTGCGCGCGCAGATGCGCCAACTGCTGGACCACGTTGGTCAGACACAACTGCTCGACCGCGTCGGCCGGCTCCCGCCCCGCCAGGCGGGGACGCGCCCACGGCCGGTCGCCGCCGGCCATGCGCTCCAGACTGGGCAGGCCGTGCCGTAGCCAGCGCTTGAGAGGGGTGGGGGCGCCGGGCTCGGCGGAGAGCAGGGCCTGCATCGCCCCGCACCCGGAGTGCCCGCACACCGTGATGGACCGCACCTTCAGTACGTCCACCGCGTACTCGATCGCCGCCGCCACCGAGTCGTCGCCGCTCTCCGCGCCCGGCAGCGGAACGAGATTGCCCACGTTGCGCACCACGAACAGATCGCCCGGACCACTGGAGGTGATCATCGACGTCACGACCCGCGAGTCGGCGCACGTGAGGAAGAGCTGCGACGGCTGCTGCCCCTCCCGAGCTAGCCGAGCCAACTCCCTCCGCACCAGGGGCGCGGTGTTCCGCTGGAACGCACTGATCCCACGGGCCAGTTGATATCTGGCTTGGCCCGGGCCGCCGTCCGGGCGATTCGGCCCGTCCGAGTGGCTCGGCGCGCCCGGGCGACTCGGCCCGTCCAAGTGGCCCGGCCCGTCCAAGTGGCCCGGCCCGTCGAAGCGTTCCGGCCCGTCCAAGCGGCTCGACGCGTCCAGACGATCCGGCCCGTCCGAGCGTCTCGGCCGGTCCGAGCGATTCGCCTCGTCCGAGCGATCCGACCGGTCCGAGCGATTCGCCTCGTCCGAGCGACTCACCCCGCCCAAGTGACTCGCCCTGCTCTGCCCGCCAAGCTCGCTCGGCCCACCGCATCCACCAAGCTCGCTCGACCCCCTGAACCCACCAACCCCGCTCGACTCGCCCAGCCCTCCCAGCCGCCCCGATCTCCTCAGACCACCAACCCTTCTCAGCTCACCCGGGCCATCCAGCACACCCCCCTCGGCGCTGAGACCATGAACCCCCTCCACCCCGGAGGCCGTACCCGAACACCCCGCGGGCGGAGCAGATCGCGGACGTACGCACTGATGGTTGCGCCAAGGTGTCCAGGGGTTGCAGCGGCACTCCACGGAGGATCCGTCCACCCCCGCGACGGCGTCGACCGCATCGCCGGCACCCGTGTCCGCGGTGCGCAACGCCGGCTTGGTGGTGCGGGCACCGCCCCTGCGGCCGGTGAGTTCGGCGGACCCGCCCCGTGCGGTGTGCGTGTTCTGCCAGTCCTGCAGGGACTCGTACGCCGCGTGGTCCATGAAGGAACCGTCCAACTCCACGACGGCATGGGCGCCTTGGGGTACGAGATGCAGGGCCCGGCTGAGTCGCGGCACCGCAAGGAACGTCAACTGCCCCCGGACTCTGACGTGATGGACTCCTCCCTTCTCCTCGTGCGTGATACGCGTGCGGGCGAGGCGCTGCATGGCGACGGCGACGGCCATGGCGATCCCCAGGGCCACCCCCTGCAGGACGCCGAAGATCACGACGCCGAGTGTGGTGACGGCGTACACCAGCACTTCGCGGTGGCGGGTCACCGTGCGGATGTGGTGCAGGGACACCATGCGGATGCCGACGGCCATCACCAGGGCGGCGAGTGAGGCGAGCGGGATGAACTCGAGGACCGGGACCATCAGCAGCGCGGCGACTACTACCAGAACGCCGTGCAGCATCGTGGAGTTCCTGCTCACCGCCCCCGCTTTCACATTCGCCGAACTCCGCACGGCCACACCGGCGACGGGCAGCCCGCCGAGCGCGCCGGAGACGACGTTGGCGGCGCCCTGCCCGAGCAGTTCACGGTCGAGGTCGGCGCGTTCGACGTGGGTCGGCGGACCGGGCCGCGCCGCCACCATCTTGTCCACGGCGACGGCGCCGAGCAGCGACTGCACACTGCACACCAGCGTGGTGGTGAGAACGGCCGCGGTCAGGCCGAGCACCGGTCCTTGGGGAAGCCCGGCCAGCGCATGGCTGCGCCAGGACGGCAAGTCGACCCTGGGCAGGGTCAGCCCGGCGAGCGAGGCGGCCACGGTGGCGCCGGCCACGGAGACGAGCGCGTCCGGAATCCCGCGCAGCATGCGCCCGGCCCGTCCGGTGATGCGCGGCCAGAGCAGCAAAAGGGTCAGCGTCAGCACGCTGGCGGCCACGGCAGCGGGGTGAAGGTTCGCCAACTGGGTGGGCAGGGCCCGGACGTTGGCGAGGACGGAGCTCTGCGGGGTGCCGCCGAGAACGATGTGCACCTGGGCGACGGCGATGGTGACGCCGATGCCGGCGAGCATGCCGTGCACGACGGCCGGGCTGACGGCGAGCGCGGAGCGCGCCACGCGCAGGCAGCCCAGGCCGAGTTGGGCGAGGCCGGCGAGGACCGTGACGGCACAGGTCGTACGCCAGCCGTACTGGTGGATGAGGTCGGCGGTGACGACCGTGAGTCCCGCGGCGGGTCCGCTGACCTGGAGCGGGCAGCCGCCGATCCACCCGGCGAGGAACCCGCCGACCGCGGCGGCGACCAGGCCCGCCTGCAGCGGGGCGCCGGTGGCGAGGGCGATACCCAGCGACAGGGGGAGCGCGATCAGGAAGACCGCGATCGAGGCCGACACGTCGGCTCCCGCGACGCGGAAGCGGCGGTTCGGGGCAGGCGGTGGACTGTGGGGCTGGTGGGGATGCTTGGCGCGAGTGGGGTCGGTGGTGCGGGTGGGGGCACAGGCTGACATGTTCCCGTCTCCTCCGGGCGGCGCGGTCGCGGATCAGGTCGTCCCCGCGGATGGGCGGGGGTCGGTCGCGGCCGTGGGTCACGGCGTGCAGCGGCGGGATGCATCAACGCTCGGTAAACAGATCGTAATTCAGAGTAAAGGAAAGGCATAGACTTTCCTGGCAAATGGGGTAACCGATCCCACTAATGAGTGAAGGGGTCATTTCATCGGCTTGTCGTACTAATTCCTTCTCGGCCCCATGCGACCTTGGCGGCGTTGTCGGGCGAGCCCGGCATATCACCAGAAAACGCCCTCACCGGCGTTGGCCTGAGAGAAGGAAGAAGGTGAGCGGAACATGGCCGCCACCCACAGGATCGCCATGGGCGCCGTGATCGCCGCGGCCTGTGCCGCATCGGTCGCCGGCTGTGCGATCGGCTCCAGCGGCACCAAGGGAGGCGCTCCCGGTCCACAGAAGGTCAAGCCGGCCCGGGCCCCGGGCAGCGTCGTCCGGCTCATCGGCGACGGCTCCACCGCCTACACCGGAGCCCAGCCGCACCTGCCCAGACCCGAGCGCCTGCGGCCCGGCCAGAAGCCCCCGCAGTTCGTCGTCTTCTCCTGGGACGGCGCGGGGGAGGACAGCCAGAAGCTGTTCTCCCACTTCCGCAAGGTCGCCAAGGCCAACCAGGCGACCATGACGTACTTCCTCAGCGGCGTGTACATGCTTCCGGAGGAGAAGCGCGACCTCTACAAGCCGCCGCAGCACTCGCCGGGCCGCTCCGACATCGGCTTCAACGACGAGAAGGGCATCGCCGACACCGTCAAGCAGGCACGCCTCGCATGGCTGGAGGGGAACGAGATCGGCACCCACTTCAACGGCCACTTCTGCGGCAAGGACGGCGGGGTCGGCGAGTGGTCGGTCGCGGAGTGGAAGAGCGAGATCGCGCAGGCCAAGAAGTTCGTCAAGAGCTGGAAGACCAACTCCGGCATGACGAAGGCCGCCCCGCTGCCCTTCGACTACGACAAGGAGCTCATCGGCGGGCGCACGCCCTGCCTCGAGGGCCAGAAGAACTTCGTGAAGGCCGCGCACCAGCTGGGCTTCCGCTACGACTCCAGTGGCGTCAACGAACAGCTCTGGCCGAAGAAGAGGGGAGGGCTGTGGGACCTGTCGATGCAGCTCGTGCCCTTCCCGGGGCACTCCTACGAGCAGCTCACCATGGACTACAACTTCATGGTCAACCAGTCCGGCACGCAGACCCAGGGTGATCCCGACAAGTTCGACCTCTGGGGCGACCAGATGCGCGACGGTCTGCTGAAGGGCTTCCGCCGCGCCTACGACGGCAACCGCGCGCCCCTGGTCATCGGCAACCACTTCGAGTCCTGGAACGGCGGCACCTACATGCGGGCCGTCGAGGAGGTCGTCGAGAAGGTCTGCAACAAGCCGGACGTGCGCTGCGTGTCCTTCCACCAGCTGGCCGACTGGCTGGACGCCCAGGACCCGAAGGTCCTGGCGAAGCTGCGCGACCTCACCGTGGGCGAGGCGCCGAAGCAGGGCTGGGCGTCCTACCTGTCGGGCCGCCCCGCCCCGGCCCCCAAGGGCGCGCCGGGGGCACCGGCGGCCAAGCCGTAACCCCCCTTATATGGCCGTCACACGGCGGCGGTGATGCCCTCGCCGAGCACGAACCCGGGGTCGACCTGCGCCGCCAGGTCGGCCCCCGTGCGCGCATTGCCCCAGGACGCCGCGTTCTTGAGGTGGAAGTGCACCATCTGGTGCATGTAGCGCTCCCGGTCACGCAGTTCGTACGTGGCGTCCGTGGCGACGCGCAGGATGCGCAGGGCGCGGCGGTTGGCGTCCTCCAGGAGCTCGAACCGGGGCGGGCGGCCCTTCTCCATGGCGCGCACCCAGTCCGAGTGCCCGACGGTCACCAGCAGGTCGTCCCCGACCTCGGCACGCAGGAAGTCGAGGTCCTCCTGGCCCTGCACCTTGTTGCCGACGACTTTCAGCACGACGCCGAAGTCACGGGCGTACTCCTTGTACTGGCGGTAGACGGAGACCCCCTTCCGGGTCGGCTCGGCGACGAGGAACGTCATGTCGAAGCGGGTGAACATGCCCGAGGCGAAGGAGTCCGAGCCCGCCGTCATGTCCACCACGACGTACTCGCCCTGCCCGTCCACCAGGTGGTTCAGGCACAGCTCCACCGCTCCGGTCTTGGAGTGGTAGCAGGCGACCCCCAGGTCGGCGTCCGTGAAGGGGCCGGTGACCATCAAACGGACGGCGGTGCCGTCGAGTTCCACCGGGCGCGCACAGGCGTCGTAGACCGGGTTGTCCTCGCGCACGCGCAGCAGTCGTGAGCCCTCGCCGGGCGGCGTGGTCTTGATCATCGACTCGGCCGAGGTGATGCGCGGGTTGGAGCCGCGCAGGTAGTCCTTGATCAGGGGCAGCCGGTCGCCCATCGCGGGCAGGGCCGCGGCGGCCTCCTCGTCGAGGCCGAGCGCGGCGCCCAGGTGCTGGTTGATGTCCGCGTCCACCGCGACGACCGGCGCTCCGGTGGCCGCGAGGTGGCGGATGAACAGGGAGGACAGGGTGGTCTTGCCGCTGCCGCCCTTCCCGACGAAAGCAATTTTCATGTTCACGAAGAGTAGTCGCATGATAGCTGTACGTGGCAGGCATGCGTGAAGAAGACCACTCAATCGTGGGGTGCACCCCTGGGGTGGCTAGTGTCGTACTCATGAGTACGACAGGCGCGACCGCCGATCCGCTCGCATCCCTGGCCTCGCTGCCCGGTGTGGCCGAGTCCGTGGAGTCCGTCCGCAAGGCCGTGGACCGGCTCTACGGGCACCGGGTCATGCGGCGCCGCAGCAACGAGATCACCTCCGAGGCGGCGCTCCGCGGCGCCCGTGGCTCCGCGGCGCTGTCCGGCGCCGACTGGGCGCTGGAGGAGGTGCGCCGGCGCAGTGACTTCAGCGGGGACGACGACGCGCGCGTGGTGGGCGCCGCGCTGAGGCTGACGGCGGAGGCAGGCCAACTGCTGTCCATCTGGCGGCAGTCGCCCCTGCGGGTTCTGGCCCGGCTGCACCTGGTGGCCGCCGCCGGCAAGGAGGACGAGGTCGGACGGCCGCGGCAGGCGGGCGAGTCCGTCGACGAACCGCTGGTCGAACTGGACCTCCCGCGCGCGGACGAGGCGCACGGCCGGCTGGAGGGCCTGTCCGAACTGATCATCTCCGGCAGTTCCGCCCCGGCTCTGATCACCGCCGCCGTCGTCCACGGCGAACTCCTCGCCCTGCGCCCCTTCACGTCCCACAACGGCCTGATCGCGCGCACAGCCGAACGCATCGTCCTGGTCGGCAGCGGCCTCGACCCGAAGTCGGTCTGCCCGGCGGAAGTCGGTCACGCGGAGCTGGGCGGGGGCGCCTACCTGGCCGCGCTCGACGGGTATGTCTCCGGTACGCCCGAGGGCATGGCCGCCTGGATCGCCCACTGCGGAAAGGCGGTCGAACTGGGCGCGCGCGAGTCGACGGCCGTGTGCGAGGCGCTGCAGCGCGGGGCCGCCTGAGACGTTTGGGGAGGGCGGGGAAAGAGATGCGGCGGCACGAGGACTCGTACCGCCGCTGGCATGCTCACCGAGTTACCAGGCGTCCTCGATATGTCGCCCATCAGGTCGGGACTTTGCCCGTCACCTGGTGCGGCTGGCCCGTAATCGACGGGTCGACGTCGCGTGGGTGCCCGATGCTCATGCTCGGTCCGTGGGGCCAAATACGATGTTAAAGGTGATCCTTTCGGATGTCCTTGGTCTCGCGGGCCGTTAATCCCTTTGTACTCCAGGACCGAAGCAAGCGGAACCCCTGGCTGTACTTCTTTACTTTTGGTCTCAAATAGGTTGCAAACGGACACCGATATATCGGACAAGACTCAGGAACCGGTGAATCGGTGGGCCGGTTCGCCCGCCCGGTGAATCAAATGGCCGCCGCCCGGCGCCGGTTGGCGTACCAGACGAGACCGGCGGTGGCCGCCGCGGCGCCTATCGCGGCGGCGGCGACCAGGGCAGGGCGGGGCGGTACGGAGAATCCGGGGATCCGCTGCTTGAGCCGGACCGGGCGGTGGAAATCGAGAATCGGCCACCCGCGCGCGAGGGCCTCACGGCGCAGTGCGCGGTCCGGGTTCACGGCGTGCGGATGGCCGACCTCCTGCAGCATCGGCAGATCGGTCGCCGAGTCGCTGTACGCGTAGCAGCGCTCCAGGTCGTATCCCTCGGAGCGGGCCAGTTCCTTGATCGCCTCGGCCTTCGTCGGGCCGTAGGCGTAGTACTCGACCTCTCCGGTGAAGCAGCCGTCCTCGCCCACCACCATGCGCGTCGCCACCACGCGGTCCGCGCCGAGGAGCTCGCCGATGGGCTCCACGACCTCCGCGCCCGACGTCGACACGATGACGACGTCGCGTCCGGCGGTGTGGTGCTCCTCGATGAGGGAGGCGGCCTCGTCGTAGATGATCGGGTCGATCAGGTCGTGCAGCGTCTCGGCGACGATCTCCTTGACCTGCTGGACGTTCCAGCCGCGGACGAGCGAGGACAGGTACGTCCGCGTCCGCTCCATCTGGTCGTGGTCCATACCGCCGACGAGGAAGACGAACTGGGCATATGCGGTACGCAAGGCGGCCCTGCGGTTGATCAGCCCGCCTTGGTAGAACGACTTGCTGAACGTGAGCGTGCTCGACTTCGCAATGACCGTCTTGTCCAGGTCAAAGAAGGCCGCTGTGCGGTGCAAGGAGTGGTTTTCCACGACCCCGAGCATAGGCGCAGCCCATTCGGCGTAAGGTGTGGCGCGTGGGTTTGCCTGAGAGGGCTCTCGGGTACACCATGGAAGTCACGGATCGTTCGCGACCGTGCTAACCCGGTCCGGCTCCTCCCCCCCCGAGTCGGCCGTGGAGACGACCCCCACTCTCCCCCCCGGTGGGGGTCGTCGCATGTCCGGGTGGGTTTTTCCTTTTTTCATGCGGTTGTACGGCCGCTTCGAGGCGGCTGCTGACGCTTCAGTGTCATGTTCATGATCCGTGACTGTGTGTAGTGATCGTGCTGCTCTGCGGGAGTCGCACGGAGACCCGTACAAGGCTCACCGGTATGGGTGACGGCGATATTCACAACCGCCGGGTCGTCCACAGTTATCGACCAAGATCCACACGATTTCCGGGATCGCTGCACCGTGATTCAAACGCGCCCCGCTCGGACCGAGTTCATGACCCGGATCCGGTTTGTCGGGCGGGTTTGGCCGGTTCCTATCGGCCGCGCAAAGGAAGGCCGGTCGACGGTTCTTCACACGTTTGGGAATCGCGTGGCCGCAGAGGCTGCGCGAGATATGCAGCGAAGGGGGATGGAGACCGTGACCGGAGCCGTCACACACGAACCACCGCCGGCCGCCTCGGGGCGGCAGGCCGGACCACTGATCGTCACGGAGGACGTCGCACTGCTGGACGACCTCCTGCGTCTGTGCGCCGCGGCAGGTGCCACACCGGAGGTCCATCACTCGGTGCCGGAGCGCGCGGGCACATGGGAGGCGGCGCCGCTCGTCCTGGTCGGCGACGACGCCGCGCGCCGCGTGCGGGGGGCCACGCGCAGACGAGGAGTGGTGCTGGTCGGCCGCGACCAGGACGACTCCGGGGTCTGGCGCCGCGCCGTCGAGATCGGCGCCGATCACGTCCTGATGCTGCCCGACGGCGAACAGTGGCTGGTGGACCGCATCGCCGACGTGGCCGAGGGCGTGGGCCGACCCGCCCTCACGGTGGGCGTCATCGGAGGCCGTGGCGGGGCCGGGGCATCCACGCTCGCGTGCGCCCTCGCCGTCACCTCCGCGCACGAGGGGCTGCGCACCCTGCTCGTCGACGCCGATCCACTGGGCGGCGGACTGGACGTCCTGCTCGGCGGCGAGAGCGCCGAGGGTCTGCGCTGGCCCGCGTTCGCCGCCTCCCGCGGCCGGGTCGGCGGCGGCGCCCTGGAGGAGTCGCTGCCCGAGTTGCACTCCCTGCGGGTGCTCAGCTGGGACCGCGGTGACCGCGTCGCCGTGCCGCCGCAGGCCGTCCGGGCGGTGCTCGCCGCGGCCCGGCGAAGGGGCGGCACCGTGGTCGTCGACCTGCCGCGCCGCATCGACGACGGGGTCGCGGAGGTCCTCGCCCAGCTCGATCTCGGGCTGCTGGTGGTTCCCGGCGAGCTGCGCGCCGTGGCCGCGGCCGGACGGGTGGCCTCCGCGGCCGGCATGGTCCTGCGCGATCTGCGGGTCGCGGTACGGGGGCCGTACGCACCCGGTCTCGACGACCGCGAGGTCGCCCGCCTGCTCGGACTGCCCCTGGCCGGCGAACTGCCGGTGGAGTCGGGGCTGCTGCGTCCCGGTGAGGGCAAGGTGCCGCCCGCGGGCGGCGGTCGCGGCCCCCTGGCTCGCTTCTGCAAGGAGTTCTGGGAGCGGGCCCTGGTGGAAGCGGGTGGCGCATGAGTGCCGGTGCGGGCTCCGTGCAGATGGCGCGGCGGACGGGCGGTGCGCAGGAACCGGCGGGCGGCCGGGGCATGCCGCCGGGGCTCCTGAACGGCGTACGGCAGTGGCTGGTCGAGAGCGGGGCGGAGCCGACACCCGCGCGCGTGGCGCAGGCGCTGCGGGAGCAGGGCCGGGTCCTCGGGGACGCGGAAGTCCTCGGCGCGGCCGCGCAGTTGCGGTCCGAACTGGTCGGCAGCGGTCCGCTGGAGGCGTTGCTCGCCGATCCGTCGGTGACCGACGTGCTGGTGACGGCCCCGGACCGGGTCTGGGTGGACCGGGGCGGCGGGCTGGAGCTGACGGAGGTCGCCTTTCCGGACCCTGCGGCCGTACGACGTCTGGCCCAGCGCCTGGCCGCGGTGGCCGGACGGCGGCTCGACGACGCCCGCCCGTGGGCCGACGCCCGGCTGCCGGACGGGACACGACTGCATGCGGTGCTGTCGCCGGTGGCCGTGGGCTGCACAAGCCTGTCGCTGCGCGTGGTGAGACCGCGGGCGTTCACCCTCGGCGAGCTGGTCGCGGCGGGCACGGTGCCGCCCGGCGGCGAGGGCGTGCTGCGGGCGCTGATCGAGGCACGGCTGTCCTTCCTGATCAGCGGCGGCACCGGCAGCGGCAAGACGACCCTCCTGAGCGCCCTGCTGGGACTGGTCGGGCGCGGCGAGCGGATCGTGCTCGCCGAGGACTCGGCGGAGCTGCGGCCGGACCACCCGCATGTCGTACGCCTCGAGACCAGACCCGCCAACCAGGAGGGCGCGGGACTCGTCACGCTCGAGGACCTGGTGCGGCAGGCACTGCGGATGAGGCCGGACCGGCTGGTCGTGGGTGAGGTGCGCGGGCCCGAGGTGGTGCATCTGCTGGCCGCGCTGAACACGGGACATGAAGGGGGCTCAGGGACGCTGCATGCCAATGCCGCGGCCGACGTGCCGGCCCGGCTGGAGGCGCTCGGCACGGCGGCCGGGCTCGACCGGGCCGCGCTGCACAGCCAGTTGGCGGCGGCGCTGTCGGTGGTCCTGCATCTCGTACGGGACCGGAGCGGGCGGCGGCGGATCGCCGAGGTGCATGTGCTGGAGCGGGATCGGTCGGGGCTGGTGCGGACGGTGCCGGCGCTGCGGTGGGGCCCGGAGGGGTTCGTGTACGAGCAGGGGTGGGAGCGGCTGCGGGGGCTGCTGTGGAGCGAGGGGGAGCGGTGACGGGGACGGGCGGGACGGCGATGGGGGCGGCCGTGGTGTGTGTCGGTGCGGCGGCCCTGCTGATGGGCGGGTGGCATTCGGGGGCGCGGCGGGCGCAGTTGCTGCTCGCGGGCGGCGGAGTGGGAGCGAGCGGACCGCCGGCGTGGCGTGACCTGGCTGGGGGACTGCGGCGGATCCGCGGTCGGCTGCGGGCCGAGTGGTGGGCCCTGGCCGCCGGGTTGCTGCTGGCGGTGCTGGGGACGTCGGTGCTGCCGGTCGTCGCGGGGGCGGCCGGAGTGCCCTTGCTGCGGCGGATGCGGCTGAAGGGGCAGGCGCGGTCCGCACGGGAGCGCCGCGGGGACGCGGTGATCGCGCTGTGCGGTGCGCTCGCCGGGGAGGTGCGGACCGGGCGGCAGCCGGGCGAGGCGCTGCTGCGCGCGGCGTGGGACTCGGGAGGGCTCGGGACCTCGCAGGCGGCGGTGCTGGCAGCGGCGCGCTTCGGCGGCGATGTGCCGGGCGCCCTGGCGGTGGCGGCACGGCAACCGGGCGCCGAGGGCCTGCTGGGGCTCGCGGCCTGCTGGCGGGTCGCTGTGGACCAGGGTGCGGGCCTCGCGGCCGGACTGGACCGGCTGGAAGGGGCGTTGCGCGCGGAGCGGGACCAACGTGTCGATCTGCGGGCCCAGTTGGCGGGCGCGCGGTCCACAGCGGTGATGCTCGCGGGACTGCCGGTTCTCGGCCTCGCCCTCGGCGCCGCTCTCGGTGCCGACCCGCTCCATGTGCTGCTGCACACCGGGGCCGGGCTGGGCTGCCTGCTGATCGGCGGGGTGCTGGAGGCCCTGGGGACGTGGTGGGCGATGCGGATCGTGCGGGGAGCGGAGGCGGCGTGAGCGCGGAAGTTGTCCACAGGCTGGGGGTGCCCCTGGGGGTGCTGTTCGCCCTCGGGTGGCTGCTGCGCCGGCTGGAGACGGTACGGCGGGAGCGCAGAGTGCGGAAGCGGTTGGCGCGGCTGGTGACCGACGCCGCAGCCGCGCGGTCCGGGCCGCGCTTCGCGGTGCGGGAGACGGTGCGGCGTTGGATGCCCCTGGTGGGAGTGGTGTGCGCCGGGTGGGTTCTGGTCGGCGGCCTCGCCGGTGTCCTAATGGGGCTGGTCGTCGCCGCTGGGTTGTGGCGGTGGCGAAGAAGCCGGACGGCTGAGGACGGCGCGGAGGCGTACGACCCGGGTGAGGCGGTCCGTCAACTTCCGCTCTCCGCCGACCTGGTGGCCGCCTGTATCGCCGCCGGTGCGGGACCTGTGAGCGCCGCGAGGGCCGTGGGCGAGGCCCTGGGAGGTCCGGTCGGCGAGGCGCTGGCGCGGGGTGCGGCCGAGGTGCGGCTCGGCGGGGAACCGGCCGAGGCCTGGCGCAGGCTGGCCGCGCTGCCGGGCGCGCAGGCGCTGGCGCGGCTGCTGGAGCGGGCGGACGTGTCCGGACTGCCGGCCGCCGTACCGGTGGCACGGCTCGCGGCGGACGTCCGCGCCGACTGGGCGCGCGCCGCGACGGCGCGGGCCCGGAGAGCGGCCGTCATGGTCTCGGCCCCGGTGGGGCTGTGCTTCCTGCCCGCCTTCATCGCGGTCGGCGTCCTGCCCGTGGTGATCGGGCTCGCGGGTGGGGTGCTGGGAGGAGGTGGTGGATGACAGGTACGGCACGGTCGGCGAAGAGCGGTGAGCAGTGAACGGGACGGAACCTCACGGGGGTTGAGATGAACAAGGTGGTACGGGCGCGGCTGTGCGCGCTGGTGAGCAGGGCACGGTCGGCGCGCAGGGACGCGGGGATGGTCACCTCGGAGTACGCGATGGGGATCGTGGCGGCGGTGGCGTTCGCGGTGGTCCTCTACAAGGTGGTGACGAGCGGGCAGGTCAGCGCGGAGCTGCAGGGAATCGTGAAGCAGGCGCTCGATGCGAAGGTGTGAGCGCGGACGCGGGAAGGGCGTGGATGCGGGGTTCGTGACGGCGGAGTCGGCTGTCGTGCTGCCCGTGCTGGTGGCGTTCACGACGGCACTGGTGTGGGGGCTGCTGGTGGTGGCCGCGCAGATCCAGTGCGTGGACGCGGCGCGGATGGGAGCGCGGGCGGCGGCCCGGCAGGACCCGGCGGGTTCGGTGACCGAGTTGGCCCGCGCGACGGCCCCACGCGGGGCGCGGGTCACGGTCGACCGGGAGGGGGACCGGGTCCGTGTGGTCGTGGTGGCGAAGCCGCCCGTGCTGCACGGCCTGCCCTTCGACGTACGGGAGGAGGCCGTGGCCCAGGCCGAGGAGACGGTGGGGGTCGGGTCATGACGCCCATCTTTTGGGGCCACCGGTGGTGGCGCGGCAGCAGGGGCGGGGACCGTGGTTCGGCCACCGTCTGGAGCGTCGGTGCGATCGCCGTGCTGTGCGTGGTGTTCGGTGTCGTGCTCGCTCTGGGGCAGGCCGTTGCGATCCGCCATCGCGCGGCCGGCGCCGCGGACCTCGCGGCGCTCGCGGCGGCGGATCACTGGGCGGACGGCCGTCGGGCGGCCTGCACCCGGGCCGAACGGCTGGCCCGGGCGCAGGGCAGCCGGCTGGTGCGGTGCGTGGTCGTCGGAGAGATCTCGGACGTGACGGCGGCCTCGGGGCGGGGGCCGTTCGCGGCTGAGGTCAGGGCACGGGCGGGACCTGCGGGGCCCGGTCCGAGGCCGACGCCTGCGGGGCCGGGGGTGAGGCCGACGCCTGCGGGGCCCGGCCCGGGGTTGGCGCCTGCGCGGCCGGGGGTGAGGCCGTGAATGCCGACGACACCCCGGTCTCCCCCCCGTCGTTCGCCGCCTCCGCCGCCTCCGCCGCCTCCGCCGCCTCCGCCGCCTCCGCCGCCTCCTCCGCCTCCTCCGCCTCCTCCTTGACCTCCTCCGCCTCCTTCTCCTCGTCCGCCGCCTCCTCCTCCGGCGCTCCCCGCAAGAGCACGGTGAGCAGGCGTACGGCGCCCCTCTTGTGCAGCGGGTCGTTGCCGTTGCCGCACTTGGGGGACTGGATGCAGGACGGGCAGCCGGCCTCGCACTCGCAGGAGGCGATGGCCTGACGGGTGGCGGTGAGCCAGGCGCGGGCGGTGTGGAAGGCGCGCTCGGCGAACCCCGCCCCGCCCGGGTGGCCGTCGTAGACGAAGACCGTGGGCAGGAGCGTGTCGGGGTGGAGCGGGATCGAGACGCCGCCGATGTCCCAGCGGTCGCAGGTCGCGAAGAGGGGCAGCATGCCGATGGAGGCGTGCTCGGCGGCGTGCAGGGCGCCGCCGAGGATCTCCGGGTTGATCCGGGCCTCGTCCAGCTGGTCCTCGGTGACCGTCCACCACACCGCGCGCGTGCGCAGCGTACGAGGAGGGAGGTCGAGTTTGGTCTCGCCGAGCACTTCGCCGGTCACGAGACGGCGGCGCAGGAAGGAGACGACCTGGTTGGTGACCTCGACGGAGCCGTAGCAGAGGCGGCCGGAGCCCCAGGGGATCTCGGTGTCCGTCTCCAGGACGGCGATGGACGTCGTGTCGCGGGCGATCGTCGAGTACGACGGGCTCGCCTGCTCGACCAGGGCGACGGAGTCCTCCAGGTCGAGCGAGCGGACCAGATAGGTACGGCCCTGGTGGAGGTGGACCGCGCCCTCGTGGACGGTCGTGTGCGCGGCGCCCGCGTCGACCGTGCCGAGCAGCCGCCCGGTGCCGGACTCGACGACCTGGACCGGACGGCCGCCCTCGCCGCGGATGTCGGTGAGGTCGGCGGCCCGCTCCCGGCGTGTCCAGTGCCAGGCCTTCGTACGGCGGCGCAGCAGCTTCGCGGCCTCCAGCTGCGGCAGCAGTTCCTCGCAGGCGGGACCGAACAGCGCGAAGTCCTCGTCGGTGAGCGGCAGTTCCGCGGCGGCGGCACACAGGTGCGGGGCCAGGACGTACGGGTTGTCGGGGTCGAGGACCGTGGACTCCACGGGCTGGTCGAACAGCGCCTCGGGATGGTGGACGAGGAAGGTGTCCAGGGGGTCGTCCCGGGCGACCAGGACGGCCAGCGCCCCCTGCCCGGCGCGTCCGGCGCGGCCCGCCTGCTGCCACAGGGAGGCGCGCGTGCCCGGGTAGCCGGCGATCACCACGGCGTCCAACCCGGAGACGTCGATGCCGAGTTCGAGGGCGGTGGTCGCGGCGAGCCCCAGGAGTTCGCCGGAGTGCAGAGCCTGCTCCAGGGCGCGGCGCTCCTCGGGGAGGTAGCCGCCGCGATAGGCGGCCACGCGCCGGGCCAGGGAGCGGTCGACCTCGGCGAGGCGCTCCTGGGCGATCACGGAGATCAGCTCGGCGCCGCGCCGGGAGCGTACGAAGGCGACGGACCGCACGCCCTGCACGGCGAGGTCGGTGAGCAGGTCGGCCGTCTCGGCGGTGGCGGTGCGGCGGACCGGGGCGCCCTTCTCGCCCTGCATCTCGGTGAGCGGGGGCTCCCACAGGGCAAACACCAGTTCACCGCGGGGCGAGGCGTCGTCGGCCACCTCCACGACGGGAAGGCCGGTCAGGCGGCGGCCGGCCACCGCCGGGTCCGCGGCCGTCGCGGAGGCCAGCAGGAAGACGGGAGAGGAGCCGTAGCGGGCGCACAGACGGCGCAGTCGGCGCAGTACCTGGGCGACATGGGAGCCGAACACGCCCCGGTAGGTGTGGCACTCGTCGATGACGACGTACTTCAGCGACTTCAGGAAGGAGGACCAGCGGGGGTGGGAGGGGAGTATGCCGCGGTGCAGCATGTCCGGATTGGTGAGGACGTAGTTGGCGTACTGGCGGACCCACTCGCGTTCCTCGAACGGAGTGTCACCGTCGTACACCGCAGGGCGGACGGCATTTCCCAGAGATTGTGAAAGTTCCTTCACCGATCGACACTGATCGGCCGCAAGAGCTTTCGTCGGCGCCAGGTAGAGGGCGGTGGCGCCGCGGCCGTTCGGGGCCTCGGAACCGTCCAGCAACGTGGAGAGCACCGGCACCAGATAGGCCAGGGACTTGCCGGACGCCGTGCCCGTGGCGACGACCACCGAGTCGCCGTCCAGGGCGTGTTCGGCGGCCAGTGCCTGGTGGGCCCAGGGATGCTCGATGCCGCAGGACTGCACTGCCGCGACGACCTCCGAACGAATCCGGTCAGGCCAGACGGCATGGCGACCCTCGCGCGGGGGCAAGTGCTCCGTATGAGTGATGCGCGAAGCCCGGCTCGGCCCGGAGGCCAGCCGGCCCAGGACCGTGCCCGGTTCCGGCCGGGGAGCGGGGCCCGTCGGGGATCGATCGGAGCGGAGATTCTTGGCCATCGGCACCGAGTGTGTCACTGGAGTGACGGACAATGGGACCAAGGCGTCGTGCACGCCTGCCGGTAAGTGATTGAATGCCATCGCGGCTGGCGAACCGTTCCGGGGGCGGAAGCCGAGATGTCCCGAGGAACGACCGCTCGATAGCAAGGTGCTGGAGGATCCGTGGACCTGTCCCTGTCGACTCGTACCGTCGGCGATCGTACGGTCGTCGAGGTCGGTGGCGAAATCGATGTATATACCGCGCCCAAGCTGCGCGAGCAGCTGGTCGAGCTGGTGAACGACGGGAGTTTCCACCTCGTCGTCGACATGGAGGGCGTGGACTTCCTCGACTCCACCGGGCTCGGCGTGCTGGTCGGCGGCCTGAAGCGCGTGCGCGCCCATGAGGGCTCGCTGCGTCTGGTGTGCAACCAGGAGCGCATTCTGAAGATCTTCCGCATCACCGGCCTCACCAAGGTGTTCCCGATCCACACCTCGGTCGAGGAAGCGGTGGCGGCCACCGACTGACCACCGCCCCACGGAGCGGGAAAGGACCGCTCCCGGGACGGAAGAAGTACGAACAGGGGGTCCGGGCTTTCGGCGGTCCGGCCCCCCGACAGCACGCCCGAAGTCTGAGGGGGATGCATGGCCACCGTTGAACTCCGCTTCAGCGCGCTGCCCGAGCACGTCAGGACCGCCCGGCTGGTGGCGGCAGCGGTGGCGCGCAGGGCCGGAGTGGACGAGGCCGTCCTCGACGAGGTGAGACTCGCCGTCGGCGAGGCCTGCACCCGTGCCGTCGGACTGCACCAGAACGCCGGGATCACGGCGCCCGTGAAGGTTCAGTTGGTCGAGGAGGAGAAGCAGTTCTCCATCGAGGTCGGCGACGAGGCACCGCGCTCGGCTCCCGGGGACCGGGCGCCGGGATCGGCCGGCGACGACGTGGAGACCGAGGAGGACGAGATGGGCCTCGCGGTCATCAGCGGTCTCGTCGACGACGTCGAGGTCACCGCAGGGGAGCACGGCGGTCAGATCCGGATGACCTGGCCGACCACACCGCCCGCCGCGGCGCTCGCCTGACCGCACCGCTCGTAGCACCGTCGAGGGCCCTGCTGAGCAGGGCCCTCGATGCGTTTCCGGACGTTCCCGCGAATTCGTGAAGGAATTCACGATCAATCGCCCGATAATTTGATCAAGGGCAAATTCAGGCGTCAATGCCTTTGGGGCATTACCTCTTTCGGGTTCTGTGACGTGATGTCGATCATTTGCTGAAGAGCATGTGAAGGCTAATTCCGCTTACCGCGGACTGTTTTGATCAGGTCGCGGTACCTACAATCCGTCCACATCTTGAGCTCAGCCCAAGCGTCAAGGAGGACGAATGGCGGGGCTTTCTACCCCTCATCAGTTGGACCACCCCACTAACCTCGCAGCGGCAGTGCTGACAGACGACAACCGGATCATGGTGATGATCATCGGAGTCGTCGCGCTGGCCGCGCTCGTGGTCGCAGGTGTCCTGGTGCGCCAGGTACTCGCGGCGGGCGAGGGCACCGACAGCATGAAAAAGATCGCGGCGGCGGTCCAGGAAGGCGCCAACGCCTATCTGGCCCGGCAGCTGCGCACGCTCGGCGTATTCGCCGTCGTCGTGTTCTTCCTGCTCATGCTGCTTCCTGCGGACGACTGGAATCAGCGCGCCGGGCGATCGATCTTCTTTTTGATCGGCGCGGCGTTCTCGGCGGCCACCGGCTATATCGGCATGTGGCTCGCCGTGCGCAGCAATGTCCGTGTCACCGCGGCGGCCCGGGAAGCGACTCCCGCGGAAGGTGAGCCCGAAAAGGATCTCACCGCCGTCTCGCACAAAGCCATGAAGATCGCTTTCCGCACGGGCGGCGTCGTCGGCATGTTCACAGTGGGGCTCGGTCTGCTGGGCGCCTCCTGCGTGGTGCTGGTGTACGCGGCCGACGCGCCGAAAGTGCTCGAAGGCTTCGGCCTCGGCGCCGCTCTGATCGCGATGTTCATGCGTGTCGGCGGCGGCATCTTCACCAAGGCCGCCGACGTCGGCGCCGACCTGGTCGGAAAGGTCGAGCAGGGCATCCCGGAGGATGATCCACGCAATGCCGCGACCATCGCCGACAACGTGGGCGACAACGTCGGCGACTGCGCGGGTATGGCGGCCGACCTCTTCGAGTCGTACGCCGTGACCCTGGTCGCCGCGCTGATCCTCGGCAAGGTGGCGTTCGGCGACTCCGGACTGGCCTTCCCGCTGCTCGTGCCCGCGATCGGCGTGATCACGGCGATGATCGGCATCTTCGCCGTGGCCCCGCGCCGCGCCGACCGCAGCGGCATGTCCGCGATCAACCGCGGGTTCTTCATCTCCGCGGTGATCTCACTCGTGCTGGTGGCCGTCGCGGTCTTCGTCTATCTCCCGTCGAAGTACTCGGACCTGGACGGCGTCACCGATGCCGCGATCAGCGGCAAGGACGGCGATCCGCGGATCCTCGCGCTCGTCGCCGTGGCCATCGGCATCCTGCTGGCCGCCGTCATCCAGCAGCTGACCGGCTACTTCACCGAGACCAACCGCCGTCCCGTCAAGGACATCGGCAAGACCTCGCTGACCGGCCCGGCCACCGTCGTCCTCGCCGGTATCTCGATCGGTCTGGAATCGGCCGTCTACACCGCCCTGCTGATCGGCCTCGGCGTCTACGGGGCGTTCCTGCTCGGCGGTACGTCGATCATGCTCGCACTGTTCGCGGTGGCGCTGGCCGGCACCGGCCTGCTCACCACGGTCGGCGTGATCGTCGCGATGGACACCTTCGGACCGGTCTCCGACAACGCGCAGGGCATCGCCGAGATGTCCGGCGACGTCGAGGGGGCGGGCGCGCAGGTGCTCACCAACCTGGACGCGGTCGGCAACACCACCAAGGCCATCACCAAGGGCATCGCCATCGCCACCGCCGTCCTGGCGGCGTCGGCGCTCTTCGGGTCGTACCGTGACGCGATCACGACCGGCGCGCAGGACGTCGGCGAGAAGCTGTCCGGACCGGGCGCACCGATGAACCTGATGATGGACATCTCGCAGCCCAACAACCTCGTCGGTCTCGTCGCGGGCGCGGCGGTCGTCTTCCTCTTCTCGGGGCTGGCGATCAACGCGGTGTCGCGGTCGGCGGGATCGGTGGTCTACGAGGTGCGCCGGCAGTTCCGCGAGAAGCCCGGGATCATGGACTTCTCGGAGAAGCCGGAGTACGGCAAGGTCGTCGACATCTGCACCAAGGACGCCCTCAGGGAGCTCACGACACCAGGTCTGCTGGCGGTCATGGCGCCCATCTTCATCGGGTTCACGCTCGGTGTCGGAGCGCTCGGTTCCTATCTGGCCGGCGCGATCGGCACGGGCACGCTGATGGCCGTGTTCCTCGCCAACTCCGGTGGCGCCTGGGACAACGCCAAGAAGCTGGTCGAGGACGGTCACCACGGCGGCAAGGGCAGTGAGGCCCATGCGGCCACGGTGATCGGCGACACGGTCGGCGACCCCTTCAAGGACACCGCGGGCCCCGCGATCAACCCGCTGCTGAAGGTGATGAACCTGGTGTCGCTGCTCATCGCACCCGCGGTGATCAAGTTCAGCTACGGCGACGACAAGAGTGTCGGCGTACGGATCCTGATCGCGGTCCTCGCGCTGCTGGTCATCGTCGGGGCGGTCTACGTCTCCAAGCGGCGCGGTATCGCCGTGGGCGACGAGGGAGGCGCCGACAGGGTGGCCAACAACTCGGCGGATCCCGCGGTGGTTTCGTAGGCGGCATCGGTCGGCCTGGCTCAAGAAGCGGGCGGGAGACGCGTATTGACGCGTCTCCCGCCCGTCTCGTGCGTTCACACTCCCATCGTGAGCCTTCTCTCGCCTGGTGCAAATGGCTTCAAAGCGGTACTTCCCGGATGCCGGACGTGCGGTTGTCGTGCGGGCGCCGTGTATGTTCCGGGGCCGAGAGCCATGGAAGGGACCAATCCGGTGAACAAGAAGCTCGCGGCCGCACTGTCCGGCGGTGCGGTACTGGTACTGGCGCTGTCGGGATGCAGCAGCGACGACGGCAACGACAAGCTGGATGCCTGGGCCAAGCAGGTCTGCGACGCGGTGCAGCCGCAGGCCAAGAAGATCGAGGCCGCCAACGCCGCGATCCAGAAGCAGACCTCGGACAACAGCGCGCCGGCGGACGTGCAGAAGACCGACGCGCAGGCCTTCCAGGACATGTCCGACGCTTACAAGGCGATCGGTGCCGCCGTGCAGAACGCCGGTGCGCCCGCCGTCGACGGCGGCGAGAAGAAGCAGAAGGACGCCGTCAAGGAGCTCAACGACATCTCCGCCTCGTACGCCTCGCTCAAGACCCAGGTCGACAAGCTGGAGACCAAGGACCAGGCGAAGTTCGCCGACGGCCTCAAGGACATCGCGACCTCGCTGGACAAGCTGAGCAAGAGCGGGAACGACGCGCTGAAGACCCTCGAGGAGGGCGACGTCGGCAAGGCGATGGCGAAGCAGGAGAGCTGCAAGAGCGCCTCCGCCTCGGCTCCCGCGACCGCGAGCTGACGACAGGGGCCAGGAGCTGCAGGCGGCCCTCCGTCCCCGCCACAATGGGGGCGTGAGTACCTCAGGCCTGCCTGCCCTGCCCGCCGCCCCCGCCTCCGGCCGGTCCGACGCCTCCGGCCGGTCCGACGCCTCCGGCCCGTCCGACGTCGCCGCGCGTCTGCGGGACGCCCTGCTCGCGGCGTCCTTCACCGCCGACGGGCTGCTCGAGCTGCTCGGCGCCCCCGCGTACGCGGCGCTCGCGCGCAGCGAGACCGTGCCCGCCCTCAGGGCGACCCGCGGCGACACACCGCTGGAAGTGCTCGTACGGCTCTTCCTGCTGCAGCAGCCGGTGCCGCACGCGCGCGTGGCGGGCGTTCTGCCCGTCGAGGCGTGTCTGGAGAGCGGGTGGCTGGTGCCCGCGGGCAAGGACGAGATCGCGGCGAGCGTGGACGTTCGGCCCTACGGCGGGCCCGGCGGCGAGGACTGGTTCATCGTCTCCGACCTCGGGTGCGCCGTCGGTGGCGCCGGCGGGATCGGCAGCCGTGAGGAGGGCGTCGTCCTCGGTGTCGGCGGTGCCTCCACGACGCTCGCGGGCATCACCGTGCGCCGGCCCGTCTCCGCCGCACTCGACATCGGCACCGGCTCCGGGATCCAGGCACTGCACGCCGCACAGCACGCCACGCGCGTGACGGCGACCGACCTCAACCCGCGCGCGCTGCACATCACCGCCCTCACGCTGGCGTTGTCCGGCGCCCCCGCGGCCGACCTGCGCGAGGGCTCGCTCTTCGAGCCGCTGCGCGAGGACGAGACGTACGACCTGATCGTGTCGAACCCGCCCTTCGTGATCTCGCCGGGCGCCCGGCTGACGTATCGCGACGGCGGGATGGGCGGGGACGATCTGTGCCGGTCGATCGTTCAAGGTGCGGGCGAGCGCCTCGGCGAGGGCGGGTTCGCGCAGTTCCTCGCCAACTGGCAGCACGTGGAGGGGGAGGACTGGCAGGACCGGCTCAGGTCCTGGGTGCCGCGCGGCTGCGACGCCTGGATCGTGCAGCGCGAGGTGCAGGACGTCACGCAGTACGCGGAGCTGTGGCTCAGGGACGCCGGCGACCACCGCGGGGACCCGGCCGAGTACGCGGCGCGCTACGACGCATGGCTGGACGAGTTCGAGGCGCGCAAGGTCAGGGCCGTCGGGTTCGGCTGGATCACCCTGCGCCGGACGGGGGCCGCGGTGCCCTCGATCACCGTGGAGGAGTGGCCGCACCCGGTCGAGCAGCCGCTGGGCGAGACGGTGCGGGCGCACTTCGACCGCCTCGACTATCTGCGGGCGCACGACGACGCGGCGCTGCTGGAGGGGCACTTCAGGCTCGCCGCCGAGATCGTCCAGGAGCAGGTCGGGCTGCCCGGCGCCGAGGACCCGGAGCACGTGGTGCTGCGGCAGCACCGCGGCATGCGCCGCGCCACCAAGGTGGACACGGTCGGCGCGGGCTTCGCGGGCGTCTGCGACGGCTCGCTGAGCGCGGGCCGCATCCTGGACGCGATCGCCCAACTGATGGGCGAGGACCCGGTGTTGCTGCGCGACCGCACCCCGGCGCAGATCAGGCTGCTGGTGGAGCAGGGGTTCATCGAGCCCGCGTGAGGGCCTCGGGGCGACGGCTGGGGTGATTCCGTACGCCTGAGTCCTCTTGGTGCCTATAGGTGACCATGTGTCCGCTCATGACGGTATTGGTACCGAAAAGGGCTCCTGTCAGTGGCACGTGCGAGGCTACCTTCGAGAGACAGGTTCCACGCGTCCTCGGGGGAGGCGCGCTGTCTCGGGGGAGGCACGATGGCGGGGGATACGCCGGACCAGGGCGAGGGCAGGGTCATCAACGGCCGGTACCGGCTGCTGCGGACGCTCGGCGCGGGCGGCATGGGCCGGGTCTGGCTCGCCCACGACGAGGAGCTGGCCTGCGAGGTCGCCCTGAAGGAGATCGCGCTTCCGGACCTGCCGGTGGACGCGAGCGAGCCCGCCCAGCGCATCGCCCGCGCCCGCAGCGAGGCCCGGCACGCGGCCCGCCTGCGCGGCCACCCGCACGTGGCGACGGTCCACGACGTGGTGGTGCACGAGGGCCTGCCCTGGATCGTCATGGAGTACGTGCCGGACGCGGTCGACCTCCAGGCGGTCGTACGGCGCTCTGGCCCGCTGCCGCCCGTCCAGGTGGCCCGGATCGGGCTCGCCGTCCTCGACGCGCTCACCGCGGGGCACCGCATCGGCATCCTCCACAGGGATGTGAAACCGGCCAACATCCTTCTGGCGTCCGACGCTTCGGGCGACCCGTACGCGCGCGTGCTGCTCACCGACTACGGCATCGCCCTGCAGCCCGAGTCCCGCGAGCCCCGGCTCACCGCCACCGCCGGCATCCTCGGCACGCCCGGCTATCTCGCCCCCGAGCGGGCGCGGGGCGAGCCGCCCACCCCGGCCGCCGACCTGTTCTCCCTCGGCGCCACGCTGTACGCCGCCGTCGAGGGCCGCGGCCCCTTCGACCGGAACGGCGACTACGCCACCCTCACGGCCCTGCTCGGCGAGGAGCCCACCCCGAGCCTGCGCGCGGGCGAACTGGCGCCGGTGCTGCAGGGGTTGCTGGTCAAGGATCCCGTGCGCCGGTCCTCGCCGGAGACCGTCGCGCGCGGCCTGGAGCGGGTGGTGCGCGGCGCGGCGGGTGCGGGGTTCGGGGCGCCGGAGTGGGGCGCGGCAGCGGGGGGCTACGGCCCGCCGCCGGGATCGGACGCATCGGCGGCAGGCGGCTACGGCTTCCCGCCGCGCGCGTTCGGACCGCCGCCCGAGGCGTTCGGCGGAGCGGCGGCGTCCGCCGAGGGCCCGGGCACACCGGCGGCGCAGCCGGGAGCGGGCCCCGCACCGGGGCAGGGAGCGGCCGGTGGCGAGAGCGGAGGGTTCGGCGCCCACGCAGGTCCGCCGGGCGCCGCGCAGACGCCCGGTGCGCCGCCCACGCCCCCCGGGGCACCCGTCCCGCACACACCGCCGGGGACGCCCCACACGCCGCAGACACCGCAGACTCCGCCCGGCGGGCCCGACACCCCGGGGGCCCGCGCCGCAGGACCGGCCACGCCCGCGGGGGCGCCCGGCTCACCGGCGTACGACCTGTGGCGGCAGCCCGCCCCGCAGCGCCCCGCCGATCCGGCCAACCCGTACGCGCAGCCGGGCTCGCCGTACGGCAGCGGTGGCGCATCGCAGCCGTACGGCGGAGGCGGTGCCCAGCCGCTCGGCCAGGGGAGCGCGTCCCCGCCGCCGTACGGGGGCGGCGCCCCGGCCGGCCACTGGAGCGCGGGGGCTCCGACCGCGCCCGGGACGGGTATTCCGGTGCCGCCGCCCGGCGCACCGTCGCCCCGCCGGAAGCGGCTGGCGATCGTCGCGCTGGTCGTGGGCGCGGTCCTCGTCGTCGCCGGTGGCACCTGGGGTGTGGTCACGCTGGCCGGCGGGGACGACAGCGACTCGAAGAACAGCGCGGCCACGAAGAAGAAGCCCTCGGCGGGCGTGTCGTCGGCGTCCCCGAAGCCGACCGGTCCCGTCCTGCCGTACGGCGACGTGGTCGGGCTCAGCAAGCCGCTGCAGACCGGGGACTGCGTGAAGGCGGTCTGGTCCGGGACACCGTTCAAGTCGGCGCCGAACCTCGGCGTGGTGGACTGCGCCGACGACTGGCCGGACGGCCAGGTGGTGGCGCTCGACACGGCGACCGACTACGCCGAGGCGCGCGCCCAGGGCACCAAGCGCTGCGCGAGCCAGAGCGCGGCGGTCGTCGACGCCCTGCCCGACGCGGGCGGCTACGCCCTGCTGCCGACCGAGGAGGGGTTCGCCGCGGCCGACAGCGCTACGGCATGTCTCGTACTGGGCCGGCATGCCGCGATCGGCGGCGAAGTGGGCCGTTTCCGGGACGAGGGCTCGAATTTGTGGGTCGGTCAGATGAGCGTCGGTGACTGCTGGGACTACAAGGAAGTCGAGGACGGTTACAAGGCCCCGCTCACCGACTGCGGCAAACCCCATACCGAGCAGGTCATAGGGTCCGTCCGGGCCCCCGGGAAAATGAGCTACAAGAAGGGCGTCGACAACGCGAACAAGCTGTGCAGCAACAAATTCGAGTCGACCTGGGCGCCCGGACCCGAGCGGATCGTCTACGGCTGGGTCGCCGACCAGACCGACTGGGACCGCGGCTTCACCGAGGCGGTGTGCACGGTGAGCCGGAGCGACAACCAGAGGACGACCGGAAAGATACCCGGGCCCGGATCGGTCTGAGCCGGATCACGGGCCCGGGCCGGTCCGAGCCGGGTGAGTCCCCGACTCGTCGGCCCCGAGTTCACCCCGGGTTCGCCTGTGCGCCGTCCGCGCGTGCCACTCTCCCCGTGCTGGGCACGCGCGGACAGGGAAAAGAGGCACGGGGAGCCATGGAGAGCGGACCGGCGATCTTCGCCGGAGTGGTGTTCGCCCTGTTCGGAGGGGCGCTGCTGGTATGGACCGTGGCCCGGGCGCGGCACGGCGAGCCCGTGGCCCACGGTGTGAGCCCCGTCGCATCGGCGACCATCGCGAGCCTCGCCTCGGTGATCGCTCTGGCGGCCGGGGCCTGGTGCTTCCTCCAGCTCTGAAACCGCTCTGAACTCCGCCCCGGAGCTGCGGCTCCGATAATCGGCAGGCGATCTTCCGGTCCGGCTCGAAAAGGCCTGTGGGTACTCCGGGCGGCAGGAATGACGGAAGTCGGGTTACCGTTCGAGTGGCCGTTGCGGGCTTTTCCCGTTTGACACGGGGGCGGGATGTACCGTCACACTCCGCAGCGTCACCCCGACCTCGGGACGAAGCACCCCGGGGGCCCCAGCGTCGACCGGAGAGAAGAGCGAAGTTGTCCCCGACCAGCGAGACCGCACACGGCGGCCGCCGACTCGTCATCGTCGAGTCGCCTGCCAAGGCGAAGACGATCAAGGGCTACCTCGGCCCCGGCTACATCGTCGAGGCGAGCGTCGGGCACATCCGCGACCTTCCCAACGGCGCCGCGGAGGTGCCGGAGAAGTACACCGGCGAGGTCCGCCGCCTCGGCGTGGACGTCGAACACGACTTCCAGCCCATCTACGTGGTCAACGCCGACAAGCGGGCCCAGGTCAAGAAGCTGAAGGACCTGCTGCGCGACTCCGACGAGCTCTTCCTCGCCACCGATGAGGACCGCGAGGGCGAGGCCATCGCCTGGCACCTCCTGGAGGTGCTCAAGCCCAAGGTCCCGGTCAAGCGCATGGTGTTCCACGAGATCACCAAGGACGCGATCCGCGAGGCCGTCGCCAACCCGCGCGATCTCAACAAGCGCATGGTCGACGCCCAGGAGACCCGCCGCATCCTCGACCGCCTCTACGGCTACGAGGTCTCGCCGGTCCTGTGGAAGAAGGTCATGCCGCGTCTGTCGGCCGGCCGTGTCCAGTCCGTGGCGACCCGGCTCGTCGTCGAGCGGGAGCGCGAGCGCATCGCGTTCCGCTCCGCCGAGTACTGGGACCTGACGGGCACCTTCGCGACCGGCCGCGCGGGCGACCCCTCGGACCCCTCCTCGCTGATCGCCCGCCTGCAGACCGTCGACGGCAGGCGCATCGCGCAGGGCCGCGACTTCGACTCCCTGGGACAGCTCAAGGGCGCCAACACCCTCCACCTCGACGAGGCGAACGCCCGCGCCCTCGTCGCCGCGCTGGAGCACACGCGGTTCGCGGTGCGCTCGGTCGAGTCCAAGCCGTACCGCCGCTCGCCGTACGCCCCGTTCCGTACGACGACGCTGCAGCAGGAGGCGAGCCGCAAGCTCGGCTTCGGCGCGAAGGCCACCATGCAGGTCGCGCAGAAGCTGTACGAGAACGGCTACATCACCTACATGCGTACGGACTCCACGACGCTGAGCGACACCGCCGTGAGCGCCGCCCGCGCCCAGGTGACGCAGCTGTACGGCGCCGACTACCTGCCGGACCGGCCGCGGACGTACGCCGGGAAGGTCAAGAACGCGCAGGAGGCGCACGAGGCGATCCGCCCCTCGGGTGATCGTTTCCGCACCCCGGCCGAGACCGGTCTGACCGGCGACCAGTTCAAGCTCTACGAGCTGATCTGGAAGCGGACCGTCGCCTCCCAGATGAAGGACGCGACCGGCAACTCCGTCACGGTGAAGATCGGCGGCACGGCCTCCGACGGCCGGGACGTCGAGTTCAGCGCGTCCGGCAAGACGATCACCTTCCACGGCTTCCTCAAGGCCTACGTCGAGGGCGCCGACGACCCGAACGCCGAGCTGGACGACCGCGAGCGCCGGCTGCCGCAGGTCGCCGAGGGCGACGCCCTCACCGCCGAGGAGATCACCGCCGACGGCCACTCGACCAAGCCCCCGGCCCGCTACACCGAGGCCAGCCTGGTCAAGGAACTGGAAGAGCGCGAGATCGGCCGCCCGTCGACGTACGCCTCGATCATCGGCACCATCCTCGACCGCGGCTATGTGTTCAAGAAGGGCACGGCACTCGTCCCGTCCTTCCTGTCCTTCGCCGTCGTCAACCTCCTGGAGAAGCACTTCGGGCGGCTCGTCGACTACGACTTCACCGCCAAGATGGAGGACGACCTCGACCGCATCGCCCGCGGTGAGGCGCAGTCCGTGCCGTGGCTGAAGCGGTTCTACTTCGGCGAGGGCACCGACAACGGCAACGCCGCAGAGGCCGGCAACGGCGACGGCGACCACCTCGGCGGCCTCAAGGAACTCGTCACCGACCTGGGCGCCATCGACGCCCGCGAGGTCTCGTCGTTCCCGGTGGGCAGCGGCATCGTGCTGCGGGTCGGGCGCTACGGCCCCTACATCGAGCGCGGCGAGAAGGACTCCGAGAACCACCAGCGGGCGGACGTGCCCGAGGACCTGGCGCCCGACGAGCTGAGCGTGGAGCTCGCCGAGGAGCTGCTCGCCAAGCCGAGCGGTGACTTCGAGCTCGGCGCCGATCCCGAGACGGGCCGTCAGATCATCGCCCGGGACGGCCGTTACGGCCCGTACGTCACCGAGGTGCTTCCCGAGGGCACCCCGAAGACCGGCAAGAACGCCGTCAAGCCGCGCACCGCCTCGCTGTTCAAGTCGATGTCCCTCGACACGGTGACGCTCCAGGACGCGCTCAAGCTGATGTCGCTGCCGCGCGTCGTCGGCACCGACGCCGAGGGCCAGGAGATCACCGCGCAGAACGGCCGCTACGGCCCCTACCTGAAGAAGGGCACGGACTCGCGTTCGCTGCAGTCCGAGGAGCAGCTGTTCACGATCACGCTGGAAGAGGCGCTGGAGATCTACTCGCAGCCCAAGCAGCGCGGTCGCGCGGCCGCCAAGCCGCCGCTGAAGGAGCTGGGCACCGACCCGGTCAGCGAGAAGCCGGTCGTGGTCAAGGACGGCCGCTTCGGGCCGTACGTCACCGACGGGGAGACCAACGCGACGCTGCGCTCCGGCGACAGCGTCGAGGAGATCACCCCGGAGCGCGGCTTCGAACTGCTCGCCGAGAAGCGGGCGAAGGGGCCCGCCAAGAAGACCGCGAAGAGGGCGACCGCCAAGAAGGCTCCGGCGAAGAAGACGGCCGCCAAGAAGACGGCGGCGAAGAAGACCACCACGGCCGCGAAGAAGACGACCGCCAAGAAGACCACCGCGACCGCGGCGAAGAAGGCGACGGCTTCCAAGACGGCCGCGGACGACTGAGCCGGAGCAGCCGAACAGCCGGAGCAGTCGAACAGTCCGATCAGCCGAACAGCCGGAACAGCCGAACAGCCGGAACAGTCCGAAGGCCTTCCTCCGCGGAGACTTCGCAAAACGAACGCCCCGATATCGCTTTGGTGTCGGGGCGTGCGCACGTTCGGGCGCGTGCCACGAGCTGTCAGTCGGTCCCGATAGGCTGAAAGCATGACGCGAGCCGAGCAGCCAACGGCCCACCACCCGGCCCCCGACGACGTCCTTGTCGCGGACTCCCGCGAGCGCGCCGTCCGCGCCCTGCTGCGGCGTCCGCAGCTGAGGCGGCTGTGGAGCGCCCAGCTCGTGGGCGGCATCGGCGACACCCTCGCCCTCCTGGTGCTGGTCCTCCTCGCCCTCCAAGCGGCGATCAGCGAGGGCTCGTTCGGCGGTGGTTACCGCGGCGTGGCGTTCGCAGTGGCGACCGTTTTCGCGGTGCGCATCCTTGCGACACTCCTCTTCGGCGCCGTGCTCCTCGGACCGTTGACCTCCCTCACCTCGCAGGAGGGTCCGCTCGACCGCCGCTGGACCATGGTCGGCGCCGACGGTCTCAGGGCCGCGGTGCTGATCGTCGCGCCCCTGTGGATCGACTGGACCCCGCAGAACGCACTGGCCGCCATCCTGGTCAGCGCCTTCGTGACCGGGGTCGCCGAGCGCTTCTGGACGGTGTGCCGCGAGAGCGCGGCGCCCGCGCTGCTGCCCGCCCCGCCCCCGGAGGGCGCGACGATACGGCCGCTGCCGGACCACCTGGACGCGCTGCGCCGGCTGACGCTGCGTACGAGCTTCGTGTCGATCCCTCTCGCCGCCGCCGCGCTCGTCGCCGCGGGGCTGCTCAACAACCTGCTGGGCGCCGGCATCGACTGGTTCGAGCAGCACCAGGCCGCCCTCGCCTCGTATGTCGCGGCCGGGCTGTTCGCCGCGTCGCTGTCCGTGCTGACCTACGTGGAGCTGCCCGACACGCGCACTCCGCGCGCGCGGTCGCCGCTCGAGGGACTGCGCCGCCCCAAGACGGGCACGGGCGTGGACAAGGGCCGCACGGGCGCCATCCCGCTGCTGGTCTTCGCGTCCGCCGCCGTCGCGGGCGCGATCGCCGCGGCCGTCGCCGTCTGCGTACTGCACGCCAAGGACCTGGGCGGCGGCCCGGTGATGTACGGGCTGCTGGTGCTCGGGCTGACGGGCGGTGTCGTCGTCGGCATCCGTACGGCTCCCGCCCTGCTGCCCGCCCTGTCACGGCGTCGGCTGCTGGCGCTGGCGATCGCCTTCACCGGCATCGCGCTGCTGGCCGCCGGGCTCGTGCCGGACGTCACCACTGTGCTGCTGATCGTCGCGCTGGCCGGCTTCGGCGCGGGCGTGGCCGCCAACACCGGGCACACGCTGCTCGACCAGGAGGCCGAGGACTACCGCCGCGCGCGGACGACGGAGCACCTGCACGCGGTCGTCCGCGTGTGCGTGGCGCTCGGCGCGGTGATCGCGCCCGTCGTGGCGGCCGGCATCGGCCCGCACCGGCTGGAGAACGGCAAGTTCGTGTTCGCGCACGGCGGCGCCGCGTTCACGCTGATGCTGGTCGGCGCGCTGCTGCTGCCGGTGGCCGCACTGGTCCTGGCCAAGGTCGACGACCGCTCGGGCGTGCCGCTGCGCCACGACCTGCGGGACGCGATGCTCGGCGGTGACGACCCGGTGACGGTGCCCGCCGCGAAGGGCTTCTTCATCGCCCTGGAGGGCGGCGACGGAGCGGGCAAGTCCACCCAGGCAGAGGCGCTCGCCGAGTGGATCCGGGGCAAGGGCCACGAGGTCGTGCTGACGCGCGAGCCCGGGGCGACACCGGTCGGCAAGCGGCTGCGCTCGATCCTGCTGGACGTGTCGAGCGCGGGACTGTCCCACCGCGCGGAGGCGCTGCTGTACGCCGCGGACCGCGCCGAGCACGTGGACACGGTGGTCAGGCCCGCCCTGGAGCGCGGCGCGGTGGTCATCACCGACCGGTACATCGACTCCTCGGTGGCCTACCAGGGCGCGGGCCGCGACCTGTCCCCGACCGAGATCGCCCGCATCAACCGCTGGGCGACGAACGGCCTCGTACCGCATCTGACCGTGCTGCTGGACGTCTCCCCGGAGATCGCCCGCGAGCGGTTCACCGAGGCGCCCGACCGGCTGGAGTCCGAGCCGGCCGAGTTCCACGCGCGCGTGCGCTCCGGTTTCCTGACGCTGGCCGCGGCCGACCCCGGGCGGTATCTCGTGGTGGACGCGGGTCAGGAGCCCGAGGCCGTCACCACCGTCGTCCGGCACCGGCTCGACCAGATGCTGCCCCTGTCCGAGGCCGAGGTGAAGGCCCAGGAGGAGGCGCGCCGGAAGGCCGAGGAAGAGGCGCGCCGGAAGGCCGAGGAGGAGGCCGCCCGCAAGGCCGAGGAAGAGCGGCTGGAGCGCGAGCGCAAGGCCGAGGAGGAGCGGCTGCGCGCCGAGGAAGAGGAGCGCAAGCGGCGCGAGCTGGAGGAGGCGCAGCGCCGCGAGGCCGAGCGGCAGGCGGAGGAGGCCCGGCTGCGGGCCGAGGAAGCGCGCCGTCGCGCCGAGGAGGAGCAGGCGCGGCTGCTCGCCGAGGAGAAGGTCCGCGCCGAGGAGGAGGCCCGCCGCAAGGCGGAGGAGGACCGCCGGCGCAAGCAGGCCGAGGAGGAGGCCCGGCTGCACGCCGAGGCCGAGGCACGGCGCCTGGAGAAGCAGCGCAAGGCCGAGGAGGCGCTGCTGCGGGCCGAGGAGGCCAGGCGGCTCGCCGAGGAGGCCGCGGCCGCCGCGGAGGCGGGGCCCCGGCAGCCGACGGCACCCGTGGTTCCGCCGGAGGCGTCGACGGTGCCGACACCGGTGGTGACGCCGACGAACGCGTCGGGCGGGCCGGTCGAGGAGACGGCGGTGCTGCGGCCGGTGCGCGAGGAGCCGCGGGACGAGCGTCCTGTGGGTGGGCCCGGGTCGCCGTCCGAGTCCGATGCCGAAGTGACCACGCAGCTGCCGCAGCCGCCCGCTCCCGCGGGTGCGGCCGACGAGACGGCGGTGCTGCCGCCCGTTCCGCCGGGTGCCGCCGACGAGACGGCCGTACTGCCGCCGGTGCGGCCCGGGGCCGACGACGAGACCGCCGTGCTGCCTCCCGTGCGGGACGACGACGCCTCGCACCGGGTGCCGCAGGGGTACTTCCGGGACGAGCGGCCCGGGGCGGGTCCGGCCCCGGCGGGTCCGGACGGGACCGAGGACCGTACGCGCGAGATACCGCAGGTCGACGCTGAGGGCGAGCCGCGGCGCAGGGCGCGCCCGGACTGGGCGGAGGAGACCCCGCTGGACGACCTGCCGACCCTGGCGGACGAACTGCTCGGCCCGCACGAGGACGAGCACGACGACGACGCGGGCCGCGGTCGGCGCGGTCGGGGGCGCCGGGGCTGAGGCAAGGAGGACGGGAGCCGGGGTGCGAACCGGCTCCGCGGCCGTTGTCAGTGCCGCCCCGCACAATGGATCTGGCAACGTGACATGTGACGAAGGGGCGGGCTGAGCTGATGACCGTCTGGGACGACCTCGTCGGCCAGGAAAAGGTGGCCGGGCAGCTGGACGCCGCTGCCCGGGACGCCGACGCGCTGGTCACCGCGGCCGCCGCCGACGCGCCACCGCCCGAGGCGTCGAAGATGACGCACGCCTGGCTGTTCACGGGACCGCCCGGCGCGGGGCGCACCCAGGCCGCGCGTGCCTTCGCCGCCGCACTGCAGTGCGTGAGCCCCGACCGCGCGCTCGGCGGCACCCCCGGCTGCGGCTTCTGCGACGGCTGCCACACCGCCCTGCTCGGTACCCACGCGGACGTCACCACCGTCGCCGCGGTCGGCACGCAGATCCTCGCGGAGGACATGCGCGACACGGTCCGCAAGTCGTTCACGTCGCCGGCGAACGGCCGCTGGCAGATCATCCTCGTCGAGGACGCCGAGCGGCTGAACGAGAAGTCGGCCAACGCCGTCCTGAAAGCGGTCGAGGAACCCGCCCCGCGCACGGTCTGGCTGCTGTGCGCCCCCTCCATCGAGGACGTCCTGCCGACCATCCGCTCCCGCTGCCGCCACCTCAATCTGCTGACGCCCTCCGTGGATGCCGTCGCCGACCTGCTCGTACGACGGGAAGGGGTCGAACCGTCCCTGGCCGCCGCGGCCGCCCGCGCCACGCAGGGCCATGTCGACCGGGCCCGCCGTCTGGCCACCGACCCGGCCGCCCGTGAGCGCCGCGCCGCCGTGCTGAAGCTGCCGCTGCGGATCGAGGACGTCGGCGGGGCGCTCAGGGCCGCCCAGGAGCTCGTCGACGCGGCGGCCGAGGACGCCAAACAGCTCGCCGAGGACCGGGACGGCAAGGAGACCGAGGAGCTGAAGGCGGCGCTCGGTGCGGCCCAGGGCGGCCGGCTGCCCCGGGGCACGGCGGGTGTGATGAAGGACCTGGAGGACAAGCAGAAGCGCCGAAGAACGCGCACGCAGCGCGACAGCCTCGACCTCGCCCTCACCGACCTCACGGCCTTCTACCGCGACGTCCTCGCCCTCCAGCTCGGCTCCCGCGTGGCCATCGCCAACGCGGACGCCGAGGACGCCCTGGAGCGCCTCGCCCGCGCAGGGTCCCCGGAGTCCACGCTTCGCCGTATCGAGGCCATCGCCGCCTGCCGAGACGCCCTCGACCGCAATGTCGCCCCGCTGCTCGCGGTGGAGGCGATGACGATGGCGCTCAGAGCGGGGTGAGGGGAGGGGTGAGGGAATCGGGCACGCGCGGTGACGTGACGCGTTGACGCCGTAATTCGTCCGAGCCACGGTGTGCACGGAAGGCATCCGGGCAACTGCACAGAGTTACGCTCGCCAGATGTACATCAGGCGCAGCTCCCGTCCCCGTCGGCCCCGAACCGTCGCCGCGCTCCTCGCCGCGGCCGCGCTGCTCGTCTCCGCCTGCTCCTCCGGCGGCAGTGCGAGCACCGGCGAGCACGCGGCCGAGGCGGCGCTGGCCGCCCTGCCGCAGGCGACGCCGTCCGCCCTCTCCTCGTACTACGGACAGAAGCTGGGCTGGCGCGACTGCGGAGTCCCGGGCTTCCAGTGCGCCACGATGAAGGCGCCGATGGACTACGACAGACCGGAAGCCGGGGACGTGCGGCTCGCCGTGGCCCGCAAGAAGGCCACGGGCAAGGGCAAGCCGCTCGGTGCGCTGCTCGTGAACCCGGGCGGGCCGGGCGGCTCGGCGATCGGCTATCTGCAGCAGTACGCCGGCATCGGCTACCCGGCGCAGGTCCGCGCCCGCTACGACATGGTCGCGGTCGATCCCCGCGGCGTCGCCCGCAGCGAGCCCGTCGAATGCCTCGACGGGCGGCAGATGGACACCTACACACAGACGGACACCACGCCCGACGACAAGAGAGAGACGGGCCAACTGGTCGGCGCGTACACGAAGTTCGCGCAGGGCTGCCGGCAGCACTCGGCGAAGCTGCTGCGGCACGTCTCCACCGTCGAGGCGGCCCGTGACATGGACATCCTCCGGGCAGTCCTGGGTCAGCCGAAGCTGACGTACGTGGGGGCGTCATACGGCACCTTCCTCGGGGCGACGTACGCCGGGCTCTTCCCGGGCCGGGTGGGCCGGATGGTCCTGGATGGCGCGATGGACCCCAGCCTGTCCGCGCGCCGGCTCAACCTCGACCAGACGGCGGGCTTCGAGACGGCCTTCCAGTCCTTCGCGAAGGACTGCGTACGGCAGCCGGACTGCCCGCTCGGCGGCAAGGGCACCACGCCCGCCCAGGTCGGCAGGAACCTCAGCGCCTTCTTCAAGAAGCTGGACGCCCACCCGATCCCCACCGGCGACGCCGACGGCCGCAAGCTCGGCGAGGCCCTCGCCACCACCGGCGTCATCGCGGCGATGTACGACGAGGCCTCGTGGGGGCAGCTGCGTGAAGCGCTGTCGTCGGCGATGAAGGAGAACGACGGCGCGGGCCTGCTGGTGCTCTCCGACAGCTACTACGAGCGCGACGGCGACGGCCGCTACTCGAACCTGATGTTCGCCAACGCCGCCGTGAACTGCCTGGACCTGCCCGGTGCCTTCGCCGGCCCCGAGGAGGTGCAAAAGGCGCTCCCGGCCTTCGAGAAGGCGTCCCCGGTCTTCGGCGCGGGCCTGGCCTGGGCCTCCCTGAACTGCGCGTACTGGCCGGTGAAGCCCACGGGCGAACCGCACCGCATCCAGGCGAAGGGCGCCGCCCCCATCGTCGTGGTCGGCACCACCCGCGACCCGGCGACGCCGTACCGCTGGGCCCAGTCCCTGGCCCGCCAGCTCACCTCGTCCCGCCTCCTGACCTACGTCGGCGACGGCCACACCGCCTACGGCCGCGGCAGCACCTGCATCGACTCCGCGATCAACACCTACCTGCTCCGCGGCACCCCTCCGGCCAAGGGAAAGCGCTGCTGAAACCCCCTCGACCAGCCCCGCGTTCCCCCCGACCGGGGCTGGTACGGAGCACCCCGCGAAACTGTGTAGACTTACCGACGTTGCTGATCGCACCATAGTGCGCACGGCGCGCCGCCTTAGCTCAGATGGCCAGAGCAACGCACTCGTAATGCGTAGGTCTCGGGTTCGAATCCCGAAGGCGGCTCCACTTGAAACCCCAGGTCAGATAGTCGCTGACCTGGGGTTTTGCTTGTTCGGGTTGCTCCGACCCGCGGGAACCTACGGCGCTGCGGTCGCGCCCTCCTCGGTCCGGTTGGTCCGGAATGCGGGGATGACCTCGCGGCCGAACCTGCGGATGCACCTGAGCTCTTCCTCGTGGCTGGGCCCGGACGCCATGCGGAACGACATGATCAGGTAGGCCGGGTCGATCGCCTGCTGGAACGCGCGGATCGACGCGATGCAGTCGTCGGGGCTGCCGACGATCAGGCGGTCGCGCCGGTGCCGGTCGAACTGGAAGTCCTCTTCCTCCGTCACGCCCTCGAGGAACGGCTCACGCTCGGCCACCCAGCGCGGGACCTGTTTGAAGTAGAACCAGTGATCGGCGCGGATGTGCGGCCACCACACGCGCTCGACGTCCTCGAGCGAATCGCCGACCCAGCCGTCGCGCAGGAGGTTGACCGCGAGCCGGTCCGAGGTGCCGTACTCCTCGCCGGCGGCGCGATAGTGCTCCGTCCAATAGCGCATCACCTCGATGTTGTGCAGTGGATCGGTCGGCCATGGGCAGCCGAAGCGCGCTGCGCGACGTACGCCCGGTTCGGACATCGCGCCTATCCACAGTTCGGGACTCACGGGCGCCGGTGTGATGCGGCCCTTGATGTCGAAGTGCTTGCCGTGGAAGTCGAGTTCCTCGCCCGCCCAGGCACGCTGCACGATCTCGATGCCCTCCTCGAACCGGGAGACCTGCTGCTTCGCGTCGAGGCCGAAGAGCTCGAACTCCGCAGGGAAGTTGCCCATGCCGACACCGAGGCGGAGACGGCCGCCCGACAGGATGTCGGCCATCGCGCCGTGCTCAGCCACGTGGACCGGGTGCTCGAAAGGGAGCAGATGGATCGTGGTGCCGATGTCGACGCGTTCGGTGATCGCCGCCAGCGCACCGAGCGCCGCCCACGGGGAGGGCAGATATCCGTCCGGCATCATGTGATGCTCGGGTATGAAGAGCCCGTCGAACCCGCACTCCTCCGCGACGCGCGCGGCAGCGAGGATCTCCTGCCAACGCTGCACAATGGACGCGGCGTTGGGCGGGTCCTGGGGTCGGAACAAGATGCCGAACTTCATGGCCGCCTCTCCTCCGGTGTGACGCCGTTGCCGGGCAAGCGTATCGGCCGGGCATCTTCCCGACGCTTCGCTGAGGTCCACAAGGGAAAATGACGGTGCCTCAACTCGCCTACTCAGCCTGCCTGTTGGGTCGAGCCCGTCGGACAGGCGCGCGGTCTGCGCAGTCGCTGAGCGACTTCACCGTGAAGCCCAGGCCGGGACCGATTCGGTCCACGAATGGGCGACCTGAGAAAGTCCTTACCGTTAACGGCTAGCATCGCGCCCGGGATGGTCGGCGGCCGGGATGGGGTTGGGGTGAGGGCATGGGGGACCTGGGAGCGCCGAGGATCGCGGTCGCGGTGGTGACCATGGGGAACCGGCCCGACGAGGTCGACGCCCTGCTGGAGTCCGTGGCCAAACAGGATCTCTCCCCCGCGCGGATCGTCGTCGTCGGCAACGGCTGCCCGCTGCCCGACTTCGCCGAGCGGCTCTCGCTGCCGGGCGAGGTCACCCTCGTGGAACTCGACGAGAACCTCGGCTGCCCCGGCGGACGCAACCAGGCTCTGGCCACGCTGAGGGAGTTCGGGGACACCGACATCGTGGTGGAGCTGGACGACGACGGGCTGCTCGTCGACCCCGGTGTGCTGAGCCGGGTCCGTGACCTGTTCGCGGCCGACCCGAAGCTCGGCATCGTCGGCTTCCGCATCGCGGACGAGCACGGCGAGACACAGCAGCGCCATGTGCCGAGGGTCGGCGCCTCCGACCCGTTGAAGGGCGGATACGTCACCGGGTTCCTCGGTGGCGGCCACGGATTCCGTACGGCCATGCTCGACGAGATCGGCGACTGGCCCGCCGAGTTCTTCTTCGCGCACGAGGAGACCGACCTGGCGTGGCGCGCCGTCGACGCCGGCTGGCGGATCCTGTACGCGCCCGAACTGCTCCTCCAGCACCCGAAGACCTCGCCCGCCCGGCACGCCATCTACTACCGCGTGAACGCGCGCAACCGCGTGTGGCTCGTCCGCCGTCGGCTCCCCTTGCCGCTCATCCCCGTACACCTGGGCGTCTGGGTGCTGCTCACCCTCCTGCGGACCCGGTCGCGGGCAGGGCTGCGCGCCTGGTTCGGGGGCTTCGTGGAGGGGTTCCAGGAACCGGCCGGCGAGCGGCGGCCGATGCGCTGGCGCACGGTGTGGCGGCTCACGCGACTGGGGCGGCCGCCGATCGTTTGACGCCCGAAGCTGCCTGACTCTGACGCGCCTGACCTTGCCCCTGACGCCTGACACCGGCTGTCGTACGGGCCCGGGTGGGGGCCGGGGGCCCGGTCGTTCACCTCCGCCGACCGAGCCCTCGGGCGTCCCCCGGATCCGGCCGCGGCGGCGTCACTCCCCCGAGAAACGCGTCGTACGCGCGCGCCCCCGGGCCAGATCCGATGAAGTGATCACATCAGGTCGCACCAACGGATCGCTAACATGTGGCCAACGGTCCTCCGTTCCGGCCTCGACCGATTGGCGCGAAGCTGTCGGTCACGGGTGCCGGAAGGGCGTCGCCGTAGCGGATTTTCGGCGGGGGCCACCAAGGACGGGTGGCGGGAAACCGCTGCGACAGGGGCGGTAATCCGCCAGGGACATGGGAAGGCAGTGGGCGGCGTGAGGCGGCACGAGCTGCGGTTCGGACTGCTCGGGCCGCCGGTTCTCTACGGCACCGATACCGCCCATACCGCCACCACCCCCGACGCCCCCGACACCCCCATCACCCCCATCACCCCCGCCCTCAAGCCCGTGGGCAGCCCCAAAGTCCGTACCCTTCTCGCCGCCCTGCTCCTCGAAGCCGGTCGTGTCGTCTCCGTCGAGTCGCTCAAGGACGCGCTGTGGGGCGGTGCGCCGCCCGCGTCCGCGCAGGCCTCGTTGCACAACCATGTGGCCCGGCTCCGTCGGCTGCTCGACGACCCGGAGCGGCTGCGCGCGGTGCCGCCCGGGTACGTCCTGCGGGTCGAACAGGGCGAGCTGGACGTCCATGTCTTCGAGCGTCATCTCGCCGCGGCGCGCGGTGCGCACATCACCCACAACTGGGAAGGCGTCGTACGCGAATGTGCGGCCGCCCTCGCGCTGTGGCGGGGCGCGCCGCTCAGCGGGCTCCCCGCCGAACTGGGCGGCTACGCCTTCGCCCAGCGTCTGAAGGAGGCGCGGCTGCTCCTTCTGGAATGGCGCTACGACGCCGAGCTGGCCGTCGGCGGCGCCCGACTGGAGGGTCTCGTACCGGAGTTGGCCGCCCTGACCGCCGAACATCCGCTGCGCGAGGCCTATCACCGTCAGTTGATGCTCGCCCTGCACCGCACCGGCCGCCAGGCCGAGGCGCTCGCCGTCCACCGCGATCTGCGCGCCCGCCTGGTGGAGGAACTGGGCGTGGAACCGGGGCGGTCGGTGCGCGAGGCTCACGCGGAGGTGTTGCAGGGGACTCGCGCGCCCCTGCCGCCGTCTGTCGTCGCCAGCGGCGAGAACGTGAACCTGAACGTGAGCGAGAACGCGGACTGGGACGCGGACGAGGACGAGGACGAGAACGAGAACCGGGCCGTGACCGGGTCCCGGCCCGGCGGCGCCCATGGGCCCCCGGACCTGCCCGACACCCGGTTGCCCCCTCGCCAGACCCCAGCTGCCCCGGCTTCCCCGGCCACCCCTGCATCCCCGGATTCCCCAGCGCCTCCCACCCCCACCCCCGCCCAACTCCCCCCACCCCCACCCCACTTCACCGGCCGCACCCCCGAGCAGTCCGCCCTCCGCCACACCCTCCTCGACCTGCGCAGCCACGTCGTGATCAGCGGTATGGCGGGCGTCGGCAAGAGTGCTCTCGCCCTGCATGTGGCGCACCAGTTGCAGAACCGTTTCCCCGACGGGCAGCTGTACATCAACCTGCACGGCGCCACCCCCGGCATGACCCCGCTCACCCCCGCCCAGGCCCTCGCCGCCCTCCTGCGCGACCTCGGCACCGAACCCCGCCGCGTACCCGAAGACCCGGACGCGGCCGCCGCGTTGCTGCGTAGCCTCCTCGCCCCGACCCGTACGCTCCTGGTCCTGGACGACGCCGCGAACGCCGCTCAGGTACGCCCGCTGCTGCCGGGCGGTGCCGGCTGCGCCGTGATCGTCACCAGCCGCTCGCCCCTGACCGCCCTCGACGGCGCCCGCCGCTTCCCGCTCACCCCGCTGAGCGACGAGGAGAGCGCCGCGCTGCTGCGGGCGGCTTCCGGCCGTGACGCCCTGGACGCGGGTCACCGTCTCGTCGAACTCACCGGCCGCCTGCCGCTCGCCCTGCGCATCGTCGCCGCCCGGCTCGCCGCACGCCACGCGCTCACCCCGGACGTACTGGCCGGTCAACTGGCCGCCACCGGCGGACGGTTGCACCACCTCGAATACGACGACCTGAGCGTCCGCCGCTCCCTGGCCGTCGCCCACGACGCGCTCGCCGACTCGGGCCGCGCGGCCGACCGGGACGCGGCACTGGTGCTGCGCGGCTTGGGCACCCTCGACCTGCCCGCGTACGGCGCGCCCCTGCTCGCCCATCTCGTCGGCATCGACGCGCGTCGCGCCGAGGCCGCGCTGGACCGGCTCGTCGACGTGGCGCTCCTGGAGGAGACGGCATACGGCCGCTACGCCCCGCACGACCTGGTCCGCGACTACGCCCGCGAACTCGCCGGGGGAGCCAGTGCGGTGGACTCCGCGCTGCCCTGGTACGCCGCCGCCGCGGAACGCGCCCTCGTCGCGATCGTCGAGCCGGGCCTCGACCAGGACGACCGCTGTCGTCCGACCACGGCCCAGCCGTCGGACCACGCCGCGCATGTCGCCGCCCTCCCCACCTTCGAATCCGCCGAACAGGCCTTCGCCTGGGGCGACACGGAGCTGGTGAACGTCGTCACGCTGGTCGAGCGGCACACCGACGACGCGGACGACACCGATCACCGCAGGGCCGCCCGCCTGTCGACGCTGATCCGGCTCTTCTACCCGTATGTGCAGCGCAGCGGCCGGGTCGCCGAGATGGAGGTGCTCGGGCGGGCCGCCCTGCGCCTGGCCCGGCGGCTCGGTGACGAGGCCGCCGAGGGCTATGCGCTGGGCGACCTCGCCGGTCTGCACTTCCTGACCGGACGGCAGAGCGAGGCCCTCGCCCTCAACGACCGGGCGCTGACGATCTGGCGCCGGCTCGGCCATGTCTCCCGGATGCGCCGCTGCCTCAACAACCGCGGTCTGCTGCTCGAAGGACTCGGCCGCTACGAGGAGTCGGAGCAGGCCCTGCGCCAGAGCCTCGACCACTCACGGCAGTTGAAGGACCCGCACGGCGAGGCCGTGACCCACAGCCACCTCGGCAATCTCTACGAGCACACCGACCCGCGCGCCGCGATCGACCAGCACCGGCGCTCGCTCGCGATCGGTGACCGGCTCGGCGCCGTGATCGTGCAGCACTCCGCGCACTGCAACATCGGCTACGCCCATCTGACCCTCGGTGAACCGGCCGCCGCCCTGCCCCACTTCGAGGAGAGCCTGCGCATCCTCGGCGGGCACGGCGACTGGCACGGCGAGTCGCAGACCCGGCTCGGCCTGGTGCGGGCCCTGCGGCTGCTCGGCCACGCGGAACGGGCCGGCGGCGAGTGCGCCGAACTGCTCCGCAAGGCGGACGCCCGCGCCGACCGCTTCACCGGCGCTCTCGCCCGCCACCAGCACGGGCTTCTGCTGCGGGAGAAGGGGCGCGGGCAGGAGGCGTACGAAGAGTGGCGCGGTGCGCTCGACGCGCTGGACGGCACGGACGAGAACGCGGTGGTCGCCGAGCTCAGGGAACTGCTGGCCGACGCCCCCGCTCCGTGATCGCCGTACGTCCCCTCACTTGGCGTCGGCATAGCACTCCACCACCGCCGTCGTGAACGGGAAGCGCACCGGCGTCTGCCCGAACGTCAGCCGGCCCGCCAGCTCGGCCGCGTCCCGGATCGCCGCCACCACCGTCTCCGCCTCCTCCTCGGGGCAGTGCACGATCACCTCGTCGTGCTGGAAGAAGACCAGCTCGGCCGCCATGTTCGCGCAGGTCTGGCGCAGTGCGGCGAGCAGCAGCAGGGTCCAGTCGGCGGCGCTGCCCTGGACGACGAAGTTACGGGCGAAGCGGCCGCGGGCGCGGGTGTTCGTCGAGGCGTAGCCCGGCACCCACTCGGTTCCGGTGGGGGTCTCCGCCGGGTCGTCCTGCGGGATCCCGGCCTCCTCGGTGGCCTCGTCGCCCGACCCGGCCGCCGGGGGACAGGTCCGGCCCAGCCAGGTCCGTACGAGCCTGCCCTCCTCGCCCGCGCGCGCCGCGTCGTCGACGTACGCCACCGCCTTGGGGAAGCGGCGTCTGAGGGCGGCGAGGTTCTTCAGGCCGTCGCCCGAGGTCTGGCCGTAGACCGCGCCGAGCACGGCGAGTTTGGCCTGGGCGCGGTCACCGGAGAAGGCGCGGTCGGAGACGGACTGGTACAGGTCGCTCTCGCGCCCGGCCACCTCCATCAGCCCCGGGTCGCGGGAGATCGCGGCCAGCACCCGCGGCTCCATCTGGTCGGCGTCCGCGACGACGAGCCGCCAGCCGGGGTCGGCGACCACCGCGCGGCGGATGACCTTGGGGATCTGCAGTGCGCCGCCGCCATTGGTGACCCAGCGGCCCGTGACCGTGCCGTGCGCGAGGAACTCGGGCCTGAAGCGGCCCTCGCGCACCCAGTCCTGCAGCCAGGACCAGCCGTGGGCGACCCAGATGCGGTACAGCTTCTTGTACTCCAGCAGCGGCTTCACGGCCGGGTGGTCGACGGACTCGATCTCCCAGCGCCGGGTTGACTTGACCTTGATGCCTGCCTGCGCGAACGCCTTGACCACGTCCGCGGGCAGGTCGGGCCGCACCCGGCGGCCGAAGGCGGTGGACACCTCGTCCGCCAGCTCGGCCAGGCGCCGGGGCTCGCCGCCGCCGGCATAGCGCTCGCCGAGCAGTTCGTGCAGCACCTGGCGGTGTACGTCGGCGCTCCAGGGCAGTCCGGCGCGGTTCATCTCGGCGGCGACCAGCATGCCCGCGGACTCGGCCGCGGTCAGCAGCCGCATCCGGTCGGGGTGCGTGGTGGCGTCGTGTCGGCGCTGCTGCTCGGCGTAGACCTCGACGAGGTCGGGCAGCGGGAGGTGGACGGCGCGGGGTTCGAAGAGGGAGGACTGCGCGCCGGGGGCGGCGGAGCGCAGGGGCGGGTCGGGCGGTACGGGGCCGCCGCGCAACCGGGCCAGGGCCGCGGCCGCGGAGCGGGGCTCTCCGTACCGTCCCTCGTGGCCGAGGAGGAGGGTCTCGGCGTCCTCGATGTCGTAGCACCGCTCCACCCGCACCCCCGTGGCGAGCAGGCGCGGATAGACCTCGGCCGTGGACCGCCACACCCAACGGGCAACCTGCGGCCGCGCCCGCACCGCCGTCGCGAGATCGGGCTCCCACAGCACCGGCCCCGCGAGCAGCCCGTCCGGGCCGAGGGGCGCAATCTCCACACCACCATCCTCGGCCGGAGCAAGCGCCCAGCGATCGGTCATGCTGCGAGTGTCGCAGGGGGGGTCTGACAACGGCGCCAGGCCTGCTCGCCCTACTCGGCCTGCTGCCCAGGCTCGCCCCCCTCGCCCTGGAGCTTCAGATAGCCCTCGAGCGCCTTGGCGATCTCGGCCTCCGCGGGCGCTTTCTCGACGCCGAGGTTGGAGAGCACTCCTGTGCCGTGTTCGAACTCCAGCATGGCCAGGAGGATGTGTTCGGTGCCGATGTAGTTGTGGCCGAGGCGTAGGGCTTCGCGGAAGGTCAGTTCCAGGACCTTCTTGGCGTCCGAGCCGTAGGGGACGAGCTCCGGGGGCTCCTCGGAGGCCGGCGGGAGCGCGGCGGTGGCGGCCTCGCGCACGGCGTCGGCCGTAACGCCCTGCGCGGCGATCGCCTTGGCCGCGAGGCCGTTCGGTTCCGCGACCAGGCCGATGACCAGATGGGCGGGCACGACCTCGGCGTTCCTGGAGGTCTTGGCCGTGTTGTGGGCGGTGATCACCACGTTCCTGGCGAGCATGGTGTAGCGGCTGAAGCCCTGGTTGGGGTCGAGTTCGGCCGACTCCTTGGGCACGAACCGCTTCTGTGCCGCCTGCCGGGTGACGCCCATGCTCTGGCCGATGTCGGTCCAGGAGGCGCCCGAGCGCCGGGCCTGGTCCACGAAGTGGCCGATCAGGTGGTCGGCCACCTCGCCGAGGTGGTCGGCGGCGATGACGGCGTCCTGGAGCTGGTCGAGGGGCTGGGAGTGGACCTTCTTGATGGCAGCGATGAGGTCGTCGAGACGTACGGACGACGCGGAGATGGGGTTCGTCGACATGTGTCAACCGTAAGTTGACACCCCGTCCGTGTCAACCCGAGGTTGACGCTACTTCGGTGTCGCCGCCAACCTCACCGCCAGCCCCGTGAACACCGTGCCGCTGAAGATGTTCAGCCCGCGCGCCACCCGGCGGCTTCGGCGCAGCAGGGCCGAGAGCTTGCCGGAGAGCAGGCCGATCGAGCCGTCCACGGCGAACCCCATCACCGTGATCGTCAGCCCGAAGACCAGGAACTGCTCGCGGACATGCCCCAGTGAGGGGTCCACGAACTGCGGCAGGAAGGAGACGTTGAAGAGGATCACCTTGGGGTTGAGCAGATTGGTGACGGCACCCTGCCAGAAGGCGCGCCGCCGCCCGGGCCCGGCCGGCGTCCCGTCCTCGACCGGCACCGAACGGTCCCGGAAGGCCTTGACCGCGAGATACAGCAGATAGGCCGCACCGGCCCAGCGCAGCACGTGGTACAGCGTCGGCAGCGCCAGGAACAGCGCCGACAGCCCGAGCGCCGCGGCGACCGTGTGCACGAACATCGCGCAGGCCACGCCGAACGCGGCCAGCACCCCGGTCCTGGGCCCGCCCCGTCCGCCCATCGCCACGATGAACATCATGTCGGGACCGGGCGTGATGCAGAGCGCGAAGGCCGCTACGAGAAAGGCCGCGTACGAAGACATGTCCACCATGGGGGCCATGCTTGAACCGACGGGCGACGGAAGCGACCGAATTCTCAGGGAGTGAGACGAGTCCGGGAAAACGCCCTGTGAGGCGCGGGTGGACCGGTGATTGACTCACCTGTCATGACCACGACCAGCCAGCCATCGTCCTCAGCCGCCGCCCCGGCGCCGACTCCCGCACCCGTCACCGACGTTCCCGCGGTCGTCGACGAGACCGCCAGGCTCCTGATCGAGCACTACGTCTTCCCGGAGATCGCCGAGCAGCTGGCCGCGCTCCTGCGCCGGCGGCTGGCGGAGGGCGCGTACGACGTGCCGACCGCCGAGGAACTCGGCAGCCTGGTCACCGCCGATCTGCAGTCGCTCAACGGCGATCTGCACCTGCGGCTCGCGTACCACCCGGAGGAGGTGCCCCAGGGCCGTGGCGAGGCCGCGCTGGCCAAGATGCGCCGCGACTTCGAGGCCTCCCTGGGCGGCGTCCCGCGCGTGCAACTGCTCACCGGCGGGACCGCACTGCTCGAACTGGCCCCCGCCCTCTTCCCGCTCGAATGGTCCGCCGAGCCGCTCACCGCCGCGCTCACCCTGGTCGCACGCGCCGACGCGCTGATCCTCGACCTCAGGGGCAACCGCGGCGGCGACCCGGACACCGTCGCCTTCGTCTGCAGCCACCTCCTGGACGAGCGCACCCACCTCAACACCATGTACGCGCGCGTGGGCGACCGGTACGACCAGTCCTGGACCCAGCCGCACGTACCCGGCGCCCGCTTCGGCGGCACCAAACCGCTCCACGTCCTCACCGGCCCCGACACCTTCTCCGCCGCCGAGGAACTGGCCTACGACCTCCAGCAGTTGGGCCGCGCGACCGTGGTGGGCGAGCCCACCCGCGGCGGCGCCCATCCCCGCGAGGGCTGGACCGTCCACCCGAACCTGGAGGCCACCATCCCGATCGGCCGGGCGATCAACCCCGTCTCCGGCACCAACTGGGAAGGAACCGGCGTCCTCCCGGACGTCCCCTGCACGATCGCGGACGCCCTCGACCGGTCACTGGCCCTCATCCGCGGCTGACCCGGCTGGTCGTGACGGGGGAGGGCACCGGTGGGCGCGCGCGACGTCACGACGCCGTCGAACCGAACGTCGTGCACGCCAATCTGCACGCGTGCGTGTCGGTCTGCTTGCGTGCGCGCGATCTGGCACGCGTGCGTGTAGGTCTGCCTGCGTGTGCGCGAATCTGGCACGCGTGCGTGTCGGTCTGCCTGCGTGCGCGCGGATCTGGCCCGCGGCGTACGCCCCGGTCCGCCTGCATACGCGCCGATCTGGCCCGCGACGTACGCGTCGGTCAACCTGCATGCGCGCCCACCTTCACGCGTACGCGCCGAACGAACCAGCTACCCCCGAGCCACCTCGGCGCTGTGCGCGGGAAGATAGCGCTCGCCCTTCACCTCGTCGCTCAGCGGGTCCAGCGCGGCCAGCGCCTCGGCGTCCAGGGTCAGTTCCAGCGCCGCCGCGTTCTGCTCCAGCCGGGCAGGGCTGCGGGTGCCCGGAATGGCCGCCACCGCCACGCCGAGCCGCTCGGCCTGGGCGTACACCCAGGCCAGCGCCACCTGGGCCGGAGTGGCACCCAGCCGGTCGGCCACCTCGCGCACGGTCTGCGCGATCTTCTCGTTGGCCTCGCCGGCCTCTCCCGCGAAGCGGGGGTTGGTGCGCCGGAAGTCCTTCTCGCCCAGCGCGGAGCGGTCCAGGGCGCCGGTCAGGAACCCCCGCCCCAGCGGCGAGTACGGCACCAGCCCGACCCCCAGCTCGGCCATCACCGGGGTGACCGCCTCGACGTCGCGGGTCCACAGCGAGTACTCGCTCTGCACCGCCGTGATCGGGTGCACCGCGTGCGCCCGGCGCAGCAGTTCGCCGTCGACCTCGGACAGGCCCAGATGGCGGACCTTGCCCGCCTCGACCAGCTCGGCCATCGCCCCGACGGTCTCCTCGATCTCCACGTCCTGGGGCGGGCGGTGGGCGTAGTACAGGTCGATCACCTCGACGCCCAGCCGCAGCAGCGAGGCGTCGCAGGAGCGCAGCACGAAGTCCCGGGCACCGCGGATGCGGCGCGCCCGGTCGCCGGCACTGCGGTCGATGCCGAACTTGGTGGCCACCTGCACCCGGTCCCGGCGGCCGTTGACGGCCCGGCCCACCAGCACCTCGTTGTGCCCGGTGCCGTAGGCGTCGGCGGTGTCCAGGAAGGTGACGCCCAGCTCAAGGGCCCGGTCGATGGTGGCCAGGCCGCCGTCCCAGTCGGCGGCGCCGTAGCTCTCGCTCATCCCCATGCACCCCAGGCCCATCGCGCTGACGGTGAGCCCCGGCGAGCCGAGCGTGGTTCGGGTGATCATGCGCGGACACTCCTCCTGCCCGGCGGACCGGGCGGTACCTCAAGCCCTGGCGAACGCCTGTGAAGCTAGGACTTGGAGCGCACGCGAAGTCAAGCCGGCGCCCGACCGCCCGCACCGGAGCCTCAGCCGACCAGACCGGCGCTGATCAGCCAGATGTGTTCGCAGGTCGAGGACGCCCTCTGCAGCTCCTCGCGGGACTCCTGCGAGGCGTGATAGAAGCTGCGCTCGATCATCCAGCACAGGGCGCGTGCCATCGCCGACGCCTGCTCCGGTTCGGTGCCGGCCTCGACGCCGGCTCGTTCCAGGACGGCGGTGATGGCCGTGATGAACAAGTCGGCCGTACGGCTCCACAGTTCGCCGATCTCCGGCACGGTCAACGACAGGTCGATCGCCGTGCGCATGACCAGGCCGTGCTCGTTCCACAGGTCGACGGTGCGTTGCATGGCCGCTGCGATGGCCTGGCGCGGCTCGTCGGCCTGTGCGGTGGTCCGTGACCGCTCCCACAGGTGCTCGACGGTCCGGGCCACGAGTGCCGTGACCGCTTCCTGTTTTGAACCGAAGTAGAAGTACAGGGCGCCGCGTGTGATGCCGGCGCCCTGGGCGAGGTCGCCGACGGTCATGGCGTCGTAGCCCTTCTGCGCGAGCAGGGCCTCGCAGGTGTCCAGGATGGCCCGCTCGCGGACATCGCCCTTGCGCTCGGTGGCCCGCCTGCTGCGTGCGGGGGAACGACCGGGCATCAGAGCTGGGCCCCCTCGGCGAAGTCGGTCGTACGGGAGAGGGGCTCCCATGCGCGGATGTCCTCGTCGACGGCAGTGCGCGCGGCGGTGACCAGTCGCAGCGCGTCCGAACCCAGAACGAGGTGGGCCGGCGGCCGGTCGACCGACGCGATGTGCACGACGGCGTCGCCGGCCTTGGCGGGGTTGCCCAGCTGGTTCCCGCTGGCCTTCCGCCGCGCCTCCCGGATGGGGACGAACAGCTCGTCGTAGTCGTCGACGGATCGCTCGGCGCGTGTCATGGACCGTCCCGCCCAGTCGGTGCGGAAGGAGCCGGGCTCGATCGCCGTCACATGGATCCCGAACTGTGCGACCTCCTTGCCCAGCGCTTCCAGGATGCCTTCCAGGGCGAACTTGCTGCCGCAGTAGGCGGACATGCCGGGTACGGCCATGAGCCCGCCCATGGAGGTGACGGCCATCAGATGTCCGCGGCGGCGCCGGCGCATGTGGGGCAGGGCTGCCTGCAGCGTGGCCACCGCCCCGAACACGTTGACCTCGAACTGCCGCCGCACCTCGGCCAGCGGGGTTTCCTCGAAGGTGCCCTCCAGGCCGTAGCCGGCGTTGGCGATCACGACATCCAGGGGGCCGACGGTCTGCTCCACCTCCGTGATCACACGTGAGACGGCGTCGGCGTCCGTGACATCGAGGACGCGGCCGTGAGCGGACCCGGGCCTGAGTTCTTCGAAGGCCCGCAGGTCCTCCTCGGAGCGGACCGTTCCCACGACCGTATGTCCCGCGGCCAGGGCGGCCTGGGCGAAGGCACGGCCGAGGCCCGTGCTGACGCCGGTGACGAGCCACTTCTGCTGCTGCACTGCTCCTCCAGAAAGGTCGTACGGAGAGCTGGACCGCCCTCCCTCAACCGAAAGTCTACACAGTGTCGATTTTAATGGGCGCGGTGTCGATTCTGTACGATCGACGCATGAGCAGCGCCACCGCCGGCACCGTCGACCACGCCTTTCGGGCCGCCCTGTACGCCGAGAGCGACACGGCCCTCGACACGGGCGCGTCGCTGCTGGCCGCGGACACGGCGGCGGACGCCGAACTCGCCCGCCGCGGGCAGGAGTTCGTCGCGGCGGCCTGGCGGCGTGGCTGGCAGCCCGCCGATGTCGTACGGATCGTGCGGCGGGAGTTGGACGACGTACACGTACGGCTGGCGGCGGAGCTGATCCGCGCGCAGCAGGCGCACGACAGACCGCGCGGACCCCGATGGCGCGCGCAACTGGACGAACTCAGCGCCGGGGCCGCCGAGTCGGCGGAAGCGGCCGCCCGCGCCCGCCCCGACCGCTTCACGCACGCGACCACCGTCCTGGAGCTGTACCGCCTCCTGCTGCGCCTGCCCGCGCTCGAACCCCTCGACGAGCACGAACCCACGCACCGGCCCGGTACCGCGTCCGGCGGCTCCGAGTCCCGCATGCTCACCCGTATCCGCGCGCTGCTCGCCAAGGCCGAGGCGACCGGCTTCCCACAGGAGGCGGAGGCGCTGTCCGCCAAGGCGCAGGAGCTGATGGCCCGGCACAGCATCGACGAGGCGCTGCTGGCGGCCCTCACCCCGACCGCGGCGGCCCCCGGCGCCTGCCGGATCGGTGTCGAGGCGCCGTACGAGCAGGCCAAGGCGGTGCTGCTGGACGCGGTGGCCACCGCCAACCACTGCCGCGCGGTGTGGAACGAACCGATGGGCTTCTCCACGGTCGTCGGCTTCGAGGCCGACCTGGAGGCGGTCGAGATCCTGTACACCTCGCTCCTGGTCCAGGCCACGACGGCGATGACCAGGGCGGAGGCGGCCCAGCGCGCGGGCGGCCGCAAGCGCACCAAGACCTTCCGGCAGTCCTTCCTCGCGGCCTACGCCCACCGCACGGGCACCCGCCTCGCGGCCGCCGCGGAGACGCAGGTGACCGACGACCTGCTCCCGGTCCTGGCCTCCCGCGAGGTCGCGGTCACGGCCCACACGGACCGCATGTTCCCCCGCACGACCACGACCCGCCTGCGCGGCGTCAGCGACGCGGCGGGCTGGACCGAGGGCGCGGAGGCGGCGGACCGGGCACAGATGGGGGTCCGGCCGCGGCTCCCGCGAGACGGGAGAGACGCGCGAGACGCGTGAGACACACGAAACGCGTGAGACGCCCGATACGGTCCGCGCGTCAGTCGCCGGACTGCTGGAAGGCCGTCACCGAGGCGTTCGGCTCGTCCCCGCCGCCCTTGAGGGCGACATCGCCGTACGACCACGTGAAGCTGTGCTTCTCGGCGGAGCCGGGCAGGGTGAACGTCCCCGTCTTCACGGCGAGGCTCTTGGCGGCGCCCGCCCCGCCCCGGACGTACGTGATGGTGAAAGAGGCGGTGGCGTCCTTGGCGAGGGTCAGCTTCTGGGCCTTGGCGGCCCGGTCGGCGGGGACGGTGCTCGACGCGCCGTCCGCCCGGAGGCCGACCCCGGGGAAGCCATTGAGAGTGCACTCGGCGCCCTGGTTGGTGAGCGTGACGGTGACGGTGCCCGTGTCGCCGGCGGACGGTGCGGCGCTCGCCGCGATCTGCACGCCGGTGTGGCCGAGCGTGCACGCGCCGCCGGCCCGGCCCGCGCTGCTGCCACCGCCATCACCGCCACTGTCACCGCCGTCGTCGCACGCGGACAGAAGAAGAGCCGCGGCAAGAGCGGCGACGGTGAGGGAGCTGGCGCGCATGGTGGTCCTTGGGTGCTCTGCGGCGTGACGCCGGGGATCGCGTGCATGGATCATCACGCAGGCGCCCTCGCGGCGGTTGCGCGCCCCCGGTGGCTACTGCCCGAGGCTCGCCGTGGGCAGCCCCGTAGGCAGCGATCCGCCCTTGGACTTGGTGTACGTCTCCTTGCCGACGCTGCCCGACCAGGTGATCTGCATCGCGCTGCCGGACACGGAGTCGACCATGCCGGTCGTACGGCCCTTGCTGCCGTCCGTGCACGTCAGATGGAGCATCTTCATCCCGGCCTCCTTGCCCGCGGTGCCGCTGCACACGGTCCCGCCGGTCGAGAAGAGCCCGGCCTGCTTGCCGTTGATGACCAGCGCCACGGCCTTGCCGCCGGTCGTGGCGAGCCAGCTGCCCTGCAGGTCGTCGGAGGAGTCCGTGGTCCCGCCGGAGCTGCTGCCCGTGCCGCCGCCCGTGTCCGCGCTCGACGCGGCGGAGGAGGAGGGGGTGGACGAGGAGTCGTCCTTGGAGTCGCCGCCGTCGCTGCATGCGCTCAGTACGAGTGCGCCCACCAGGCCCGCGGCCGCCGCCGCGATCCGCACCTGCCGGCGCGACACCGTGCGAGAGGGACGCGTGAAGGTCGCCGAAGTCACTGGAAGCTCCCAAGCTGTAGCAGTTGGTGGCCACGCGCCCGGCCGGGAGACCGAACGCCCGCAGCAAGCTACCAGCAGCACCCCGTGGCCCCATGGGGAGCGCCTGTGAGATTTACCGACAGGACTTGCGCCCTCCGGTTCGCCCTCACCCGTTGACAGCGGGCCCGCATCGCCTCATACGTAGGACTTTCCCTACGGTTGACGCGTAGGGAAAGTCCTACGTATCGTCGTCCCCATGAACATCACCCACGCCTCCTTCGTCACCCTCCCCGTCGCCGACCAGGACCGCGCCCTGCGCTTCTACACGGACGTCCTCGGCTTCGAGGTCACCTCCGACCTCGACACCCCCCAGGGGCGCTGGCTCCAGGTGGCGCCGAAGGGCGCGCAGACCGTCTTCACGCTCTCCGGTCCGGGGATGGGGGATTTCCGGCCCGGCGAGGCCCGGGGGATCATGTTGGTCACGACCGATGTCGACGCCGACTGCGCCCGGCTCGCCGAGGCGGGTGTCCGGGTGCAGGGTCCGGACGATCTTCCGTGGGGCCGCATGGCCTCCTTCACGGACCCCGACGGCAACGGTCTGATGCTGCTGACGGAGGCGCATCCGACGGAGGCGCACCAGTAGAAAGGCGGGCATGACCGCAACCGGTACCCGCGCGGCGGAGGCGGACCGCGTCTTCGCCGCGCTCGCCAACTCGACCCGCCGCGAGGTGCTGCGGCTGCTCCGCGACGGAGGGCCGCAGCCCGTCCAGGCCCTGGCCGACCACTTCGACATGCGCCGCCCCAGCCTCTCGGAACACCTCAAGGTGCTCCGGGAGGCCGGTCTCGTCTCCGAGCAGCGCAACGGCCGGCAGCGCATCTACCGCCTGGAGGCGGCCCCGCTCGCCGATGTGCAGGACTGGCTCCATCCGTACGAGCGGTTCTGGCGCGAGCGGCTGACGGGCCTCGGCGCACTGCTCGACCGCATGCCCGACGATGAACCGGCATGAGCACCGAGTTCCCCGAAACCCCCGGCTTCCCGGAAATCCCCGACGACGACCTCACCGTCATCCGCGTCGACCGGTTCTTCCCCCACCCGCCCGCCAAGGTCTGGCGCGCCCTGACCGAGCCCGGCCTGCTCGTGCAGTGGCAGATGCCGGGCGCGGAGGACTTCCGGCTGGAGGTGGGCCACCGCTACCGCATGACCTCCGTGCCCCGGCCCAACACGAACTTCTCCGGCGTCGTGGACGTACAGGTTCTCGGCTACGACGTCGAGCGGATGCTGTCCCTGCGCTGGGCCGACGCCGATCCGGAGCATCCCGCGGACTGGACCATCACCTGGACGCTGGAACAGGAAGGCCGCGGTACGCGTCTCTTCCTAGTGCACGAGGGTTTTGACCCCGACGACCCGGCTCAGCTCATGGCGCGCAGGATCATGGGCGGCGGCTGGCGGTCGCATGTCCTGCGAGCTTTGGGGCAGACGCTGGAACGGGTCGGGTAAAGCACGCGTCAAAGCTGTAACCGCAGGACCACCCCGCGTGCACGTGCATCTGCTCATGCATCTGCACATGAACAGGGTTATGATCCGGGCAGTTGACTACTGCATCAATGGCCCCTGGGCCACCGCACCACCGGGGAGCGACCTGTGGACCGGGACGTGTACAACGGCATGGCAGCCACGGAGTTGGACGGGGTGTCCTGGCAGAAGAGCCGGCACAGCAACTCGCAGGGCTCCTGCGTGGAGTTCGCCAGGCTGCCCGACGGAGAGGTCGCCGTCCGCAACTCGCGTTTCCCGGACGGGCCCGCGCTCGTCTACACCCGCGCGGAGATCGAGGCGATGCTCCTCGGCATCAAGGACGGCGAGTTCGACCACCTGATAGCGGGCTGACGGCCCGCAGGCCCCGGGGCAACTCGGGGCGATCGGTCCCTCACATGCGGTGACGCGCGTAGATGCCGGGCGTCAGAAAACGCCCGGTCGTCCTACTCGCCGGACCTCGGTGTGTGCGGCAGCCGGAACAGCGCCCAGACGACCTTGCCGCCGAGCGTGCCCGCCATCGGGTGCCAGCCCCAGCTGTCGGCGAAGGAGTCGACGAGGAACAGGCCACGGCCCGACTCCGCGGCGAAGTCGTCCGCCCCCTCACGGGCCACCGGGCTCGCCTGGCTCGGGTCGCGCACGGCGCACACCAGCCGCTCGGTCCAGCGCATCAGATGCAGCCGTACGGGCGGGCTCTGGTCCGCGGTGCACAGGGTGCCGGCCGGCAGGCCGTGCCGCAGGGAATTGGTGACGAGTTCCGAGACCACCAGGCACACGTCGTCGAAGCGGTCGCCGATCTCCCACTGGTCGAGCATTCTGCGGGTGAAGGCCCTGGCCTCGCGCACGGCCTCGTAGCGTGCGGGGAGGGCGCAGGACGCGGCGTTGGACACGGCCGCGGGGTCAAGCGGCGGAAGGCCCTGCCGTAACGGCTCGAGCATGGTCGATCCATTCGTCCCCATGCGAGGCACTCCCGGAATTCGCGGTCGTTGCGATGCAGCGGTGGCGCGGGACCATGGTTTCGGATGCGCGGTGCAGATGCAAGGTGCAGATGCACGTGCACGAGACCGAATTGGCCGTTCCCGTACCGCTTGTGGGGCATTTTTTCCGCCATCTTCTCTCCCTCTGGTTGCCAACTCCGTCCCTACTCTTGTGCGGAATCTTTGACTTCTTTCCATCTCTGTAATCGGACGAGTACTGCTCGGAGTGTTTTAGTGGCAGACTCTGGCCCCTGAAGCGTTGGGGAGGCTGGCGAACGTGAGCGTGGGAGAGCCCGGATCGGTGGTGCGGCGCATGCTGCTCGGCTCGCAACTCAGGCGACTGCGCGAGGCGCGCGGCATCACCCGCGAAGCCGCGGGGTACTCGATCCGTGCCTCGGAGTCGAAAATCAGCCGGATGGAACTGGGCCGCGTGAGCTTCAAGACGCGGGACGTCGAGGACCTGCTGACCCTGTACGGCATCACCGACGAGCAGGAGCGCAACCAGCTCGTCTCCCTCGCCCGCGAGGCCAACGTCGCGGGCTGGTGGCACAGTTACTCCGACGTCCTGCCGAGCTGGTTCCCCACCTATGTCGGCCTGGAGGGCGCGGCCCATCTGATCCGGGCCTACGAGGTGCAGTTCGTGCACGGCCTGCTGCAGACGGAGGAGTACGCGCGCGCGGTCGTGCGACGGGGCATGCAGGGCGCGAGCACCTCCGACGTCGAGAAGCGGGTGGCGCTGCGGCTGGAGCGGCAGAAGAACCTCGTCTCCGAGCACGCCCCCGACTTCCATGTCGTCCTGGACGAGGCCGCCCTGCGCCGCCCCTACGGCGACCGCGAGGTGATGCGCGGACAGCTGGAGCATCTGATCGAGATCTCGCAGCGGCCCAACGTACGGCTGCAGGTCATGCCGTTCAGGTTCGGCGGTCACTCGGGCGAGAGCGGTGCGTTCACCATCCTCAGCTTCCCGGAGTCCGATCTGTCGGACGTCGTCTATCTGGAGCAGCTCACCAGCGCGCTCTACCTGGACAAGCACGAGGACGTCGCCCAGTACGAGCGTGCGCTGAAGGAACTGCAGCAGGACAGCCCCGGGCCGGACGAGAGCCGCGATCTGCTGCGCGGTCTGCTGCAGTTGTCCTAGGTTTCTCCGCCAACTTCCCCGAGGTTCTCCCCAGAAGATTGCACGGAGTCCCCAACTCATCTTTACCGCCAGTACGATGACACGTGATCAGACCCTGTTGTCGATCGTGTGTCTGCTAGTGATTTGGGGATCACATGTCGTCGTACTTCTCCGACCTGACCCAGCAGTACATCGACGGTGAGTGGCGCCCGGGTACCGGCTCCTGGGACATCATCGACTTCAACCCGTACGACGGCGAGAAGCTGGCCTCGATCACCATAGCCACCGTCGACGAGGTCGACGAGGCGTACCGGGCGGCGGCCCGCGCGCAGAAGCAGTGGGCCCGGACCAATCCGTACGCGCGCCGGGCCGTCTTCGAGAAGGCGCTGCGGCTGATCGAGGAGCGCGAGCAGGAGATCACCGAGGTGATCATCGCCGAGCTCGGCGGCACCCGTCTCAAGGCCGGCTTCGAACTCCACCTGGCCAAGGAGTTCCTGCGCGAGTCGATCCAGTGGGCGCTCCGCCCCGAGGGCAAGATCCTCCCCTCGCCGGTGGACGGCAAGGAGAACCGCCTCTACCGCGTGCCGGTGGGGGTCGTGGGCGTCATCAGCCCCTTCAACTTCCCGTTCCTGCTGTCGATCAAGTCGGTCGCCCCGGCCCTCGCGCTCGGCAACGCCGTGGTGCTCAAGCCGCACCAGAACACCCCGGTCACGGGCGGCACCCTGGTCGCGAAGATCCTCGAGGACGCGGGCCTGCCCGGCGGTCTGCTCAACGTCGTGGTCACCGACATCGCGGAGATCGGCGACGCCTTCATCGAGCACCCGATCCCGAAGGTCATCTCCTTCACCGGTTCCGACAAGGTCGGCCGCCATGTGGCCACCGTCTGCGCCTCGCACTTCAAGCGCTCGGTCCTCGAACTGGGCGGCAACAGCGCGATCGTGGTCCTCGACGACGCCGACATCGACTACGCCGTCGACGCGGCCGTCTTCAGCCGCTACGTCCACCAGGGCCAGGTCTGCATGGCCGCCAACCGGGTGCTGGTGGACCGCTCGATCGCCGACGAGTTCACCGAGAAGTTCGTCGCCAAGGTCAGAACGCTCAAGGCAGGCGACCCGCGCGACCCGCAGACGGTCATCGGCCCGGTCATCAACTCCCAGCAGGCCGACGCCCTTTCGGCCACCGTCGAGCAGGCGATCGCTGAGGGCGCCACGGCCCTGGTGCACGGCACGACCACCGAGAACCTGGTCGAGCCCTCCGTCCTGACCGGCGTCCCCGCCGACTCGGCCCTGCTGCGCCAGGAGGTCTTCGGCCCGGTCGCCTTCCTCATCCCCTTCGACGGCGAGGAGGAGGCCGTACGCATCGTCAACGAGACGCCGTACGGCCTCAGTGGCGCCGTGCACACGGGCGACGTCGAGCGGGGCGTGTCCTTCGCCAAGCGGATCGACACCGGCATGTTCCATGTGAACGACGGCACCGTCCACGACGAGCCGCTCGTCCCCTTCGGGGGCGAGAAGAGCTCGGGGGTGGGCCGGCTGAACGGCGAGTCGACCGTCGAGTGCTTCACCACCCTGAAGTGGATCTCGGTGCAGCACGGCCGGAGCGGGTTCCCGTTCTAGCCCTTCCGCATTTCCTGTGACCGCGCGGGCCCTTTAGGACGGAAGCTGTCCTAAAGGGCCCGTAGCGTCGTCGGTGTCAGGGGGAAGCCCCCGGCAGGACCCGATGAAAGGCGGCCGGTCATGGTCACTCACGTTCCCGCAGAGGCTCAGGGCGACGAGCGCGGAGCACTGCTCGCGTTCCTGGAGGAGCAGCGCGGCGGTATCCGGCGCGCGCTGCTCGGACTGACCGAGGAGCAGGCCGCGAGCAGGCCGAGCGCGAGCGAACTGTCCCTGTCCGGGCTGCTCAAGCATGTCGCCGAGGTCGAGCAGGGCTGGATCGCGCGCGCCAGGCAGGAGCCGCCGGCCATCCGGCGCGACGCCTCCAACTGGCACGAGACGTTCCGACTGGTCGAGGGCGAGAGCGTGGAGTCCCAGCTCGCGTACTGGGAGAAGGTCGCCGCCGAGACCGAGGCGTACGTCCGCTCCGTGCCGAGCCTCGACGACACGTTCCCGCTGCCCGACCAGCCCTGGTTCCCGCCGGAGGGCCGGGTCTCCGTGCGCTGGCTCTGCCTCCATCTGATCCGCGAGACCGCCCGGCACGCCGGCCACGCCGACATCATCCGCGAGTCCCTGGACGGCGCGACCGCCTTCGAGCTGGTGGCCAAGGAGCAGGGCACGAGCCTGAGCTGACGTCAAGGGTCCTACGCTGGCCCCATGTCAGCGATCCGTCTCCTGGTGCTCGGGGCGGTCCGCCAGCACGGGCGGGCCCACGGCTACCAGGTGCGCAACGACCTGGAGTACTGGGGCGCGCACGAGTGGTCCAACGCCAAGCCCGGCTCGATCTACCACGCGCTCAAGCAGATGGCGAAGCAGGGGCTGCTGCACGCGCACGAGATCGCGCCGTCCACGGCCGGCGGACCGCCGCGCACCGAGTACGAGATCACCGACTGGGGCACCGAGGAGTACTTCCGGCTGCTGCGCCAGTACCTCACGGCGTACGACCAGAAGCCGGACGTGCTCACCGCCGCGCTCGGCTTCATGGTCGACCTCGACCGCGAGGAGGTCGTCGCACTCCTGGAGGAACGGGTGCGCGGCATCGAGGCCTGGCGCAAGTCCGTGACGGAGTACTACACGCCCGAGGACGGCCCGGGTCAGCTCGGCCACATCGGCGAGATCATGAACTTCTGGGTCCACTCGGCCGACACCGGCGCCGAGTGGACCCGCGGGCTGATCGAACGGATCCGCGGTGGGGCCTACACCTTCTCCGGGGAGGGCGAGCCGTTCGTCGGGGTCCTCGCCGAGGGGCAGGAGAACCCGTACGCGGCGGGGCGTCCGCACTACGGAGATGCACGCTAATCAAGTTTGACCAATTGGTCGACGGGCGTTAGCTTCGCCAGTAATCAAATTTGTCTAGCCGGGGAGCGCAGGTGGCCGACGCGGCGATCACTGTCGACGGAGCACGCAAGGCGTACGGCGGAAAACCCGCCCTGGACGGGCTCGGCCTCACGGCCGCCCGAGGCACGGTGCACGCGGTCCTGGGTCCCAACGGCGCGGGCAAGACGACCCTGGTGCGCATTCTGGCCACCCTGTTGCGGCCCGACGCGGGCCGGATCGAGGTGGCCGGGCACGACGTGCTGACCGAGGCCCGCGCGGTGCGCCTGCGCATCGGGCTGCTCGGCCAGCACGCGGCCCTCGACGAGGAGCTGGGCGGCCGGCAGAACCTGGAGATGTTCGGCCGCCTGCACCACCTCGGCGCCCGCCACGCGCGCGTGCGCGCCGACGAGCTCCTGGAGCGCTTCTCTCTCGCGGACACCGGCAGCAAGCCGGTCCGCGCCTACAGCGGCGGCATGCGGCGCCGGCTGGATCTGGCCGCCTCCCTGATCCGGGACCCGCAAGTGCTCTTCCTGGACGAGCCGACGACCGGCCTCGACCCGCGCGGCCGCGCCGAGGTGTGGGCGTCGGTCCGCTCCCTGCTCGGCGGCGGCACGACGGTCCTGCTCACCACGCAGTACCTGGAGGAGGCCGACCAGCTGGCCGACCGCATCTCGGTGGTCGACGCCGGCCGGGTGATCGCCGACGGCACCGCGGACGAGCTCAAGGCGGCCACCGGCGGCGACCGCATCGACGTGGTCCTGCGGGACGCGGGTCAACTGGGCGCGGCGGTCGCGCTGTTGCCGGTGGCGAAGGCGGAGATCTCGGTCGACCCGGACCGCAGGCTGCTCAGCGCCCCGGTCGCCGACCGCATGGCGGCGCTCTTCGGTGTCGTACGTGCCCTGGAGGACGCCGGCATCGAGGCGGAGGACGTCGCTGTGCGCCGGCCCACCCTCGACGAGGTGTTCCTGCGTCTGACCGGACCGGCCGAACCGGCCGGCGACACGAAGGAGGCCGCCGTATGAGCACCCATGTGCTGACCGACTGCTGGACCATGACCCGCCGCGAACTCGCCCACTGGGCACGGCGGCCCGTGCAGGTGCTCGTCGGCCTGGTCTTCCCGGTCATGCTGCTGCTGATGTTCGGCTACCTGGTCGGCGGCGGCCGGGGGATCGAGGGCGACTACGTCGACTATCTCGTGCCCGGCATGCTCGCGCTCACCATGGCCTTCGGTCTGGAAAGCACGATGCTCAACGTCACGCAGGACCTCAACAAGGGCGTCGTGGACCGGTTCCGCTCGCTTCCCATGGCCAACGGCGCGGTCCTGGTGGGCCGTTCGGCCGCCGACATGCTCCAGTCGGCGCTCGGCCTGCTGGTCCTCGTCGCTGTCGCAGCGGCGCTCGGCTGGCGGGCGCACGGCTCCCCGGCCGCGTTCCTGGGCGCCCTCGGCCTGCTGCTGCTCTTCCGCTTCGCCATGCTGTGGATCGGCATCCACCTGGCCCTGGTGGCCGGGAAGCCGGAGCTGGTCCAGACCGTGCAGATCCTGGTCTGGCCGGTCGGCTTCCTGTCCAACGCCTTCGCCCTGCCCGACTCCATGCCGGGCTGGCTCGGCACGGTCGTGGAGTGGAACCCGATGTCCCGGACCGCGACCGCCGTACGGGACCTGCTCGGCGGCCCCGGCGGGGAGCCGGGGCACGTGTGGGCGGCCGTCCTCTGGCCGCTGGGACTGCTCGCGGTCTTCTTCCCGCTGGCCGTACGGCGGTTCGCGCGCCTGAGCCGCTGACCTCGAAAGGCAGGCGCTAGTGGTGGAAGCCGGTGGCCGCCGTCCTGTCCCTGGTCCAGGGGTGCGGCTGCCGGCGCAGCTCCGGCAGCAGCCGGGTGAGGTCCTCCACGAACAGGTCGGCGAGGTCGGCCGAGAAGCCGTTGCGGCACACCACCCGCAGCACCGACAGGTCCTCGCGGTTCGGCGGGAAGGTGTACGCGGGCACCAGCCAGCCGCTCTCCCGCATCCGCCGGGACACGTCGAAGACGTCGTACGACTCCACGCCCGGCGCCGTCGTGAAGGCGAAGACGGGCAGCTCGTCGCCCCGGGTCAGCAGCCGGAAGTCGTCGAGCGCCTCGACGCGTTCGGCGATGCTGCGCGCCACGTCCCGGGTGGTCTGCTGCACCGCCCGGTAGCCCTCGCGGCCCAGCCGCAGGAACGTGTAGTACTGCGCGACCACCTGGGCGCCGGGCCGGGAGAAGTTGAGCGCGAAGGTCGGCATGTCGCCGCCCAGGTAGTTGACGCGGAAGACCAGCTCCTCGGGCAGCGCCTCCTTGTCGCGCCACAGCGCCCAGCCGACGCCCGGGTAGACCAGGCCGTACTTGTGCCCCGAGGTGTTGATCGACGCCACGCGCGGGAGGCGGAAGTCCCACACCAGGTCCTCGTCGAGGAAGGGCGCGATCATGCCGCCGGAGGCGCCGTCCACGTGGACGGGGATGTCCAGGCCGGTGCGCTCCTGGAGGGCGTCGAGAGCCGCGCACAGGTCCGCGACGGGCTCGTAGGAGCCGTCGAACGTCGACCCGAGGATGCCGACGACGCCGATCGTGTTCTCGTCGCAGAGCTCGGCGGCGGCCTGCGGGTCGAGGTGGAAGCGGTCGCCCTCCATGGGGACCAGACGGGGCTCGACCTCCCAGAAGTTGCAGAACTTGTCCCAGCAGACCTGGACGTTGATCCCCATCACCAGGTTCGGGCGGGCGCCCGGCTTCGGGTTCCGCTTGCTCCAGCGCCGCTTGAGGGCCATCCCGGCGAGCATGCAGGCCTCGCTGGAGCCGGTCGTCGAACAGCCCACGGCGGCCGACGGGTCCGGCGCGTTCCACAGGTCGGCGAGCATCGCCACGCAGCGGCGCTCCAGCTCCGCGGTGCGCGGGTACTCGTCCTTGTCGATCATGTTCTTGTCCCGGCACTCCGCCATCAGGACGCCGGCCTGCGGCTCCATCCAGGTGGTGACGAAAGTGGCCAGGTTCAGCCGGGAGTTGCCGTCCAGCATCAGCTCGTCGTGCACCAGCTGATACGCCGTCGTGGACGGCATCGGGGCGTCCGGGAGCCGGTGTCTGGGCGGTGCCTCGGTCATGCCCGCGACCGGATCGGCCTCGCCGAAGAAGGGGTTGACCGACATCGGGCGTTCGTCGGGCTTCTGCGGGCCTTTGTGGAGCGCCATGACCTTGTCTCCTCGTGTCTCTTCGAAGAACGGCTGTCAGCGGACCGGGGTTCCGTCGTCGCGCAACTGCATCTGGGGCCGCCCGGTCACCAGCAGCCAGGCGGGCAGCGAGGCGAAGCACAGCAGGGCGAGGACGGCCGGTGAGGACACCAGCACGGCGGCCGTGAACAGGCTCACCCAGCCCTGGCGGGTGACGGCGAGGAGCATGCCCAGGACACCCGTGGCGACACCGAGCGCCGGGTGAACGGACGGTATGAGCGCGTGCGCGCCCAGCCCGAAGGCGGCGCCCACGAACACCGCCGGGAAGATCCGGCCGCCCCGGAAGCCGCAGGACGCGGCGACGAGCAGCGCGGCCAGCTTCACCACCGCCAGCACCGCGTACTCGCCCGCCGACCGGCCGTCCGGGTCCCGGGCCAGCTCGGCGACCTCGTCCAGCCCCTTGAAGAGCGTCAGATGCCCGCCCAGGGCGGCCAGTAGCCCCAGCACCAGCCCGCCCACGGGAAGCGCCACCATGGGGTGCCCGAGGCGCCGGAAGACGCCGTGGGCGTACGGGAAGGCGTAGACCGCGCACATGCCGAGCGCCGCCGCCAGCGGTGCGATCACCAGCGCGGCCAGCAGATCGCCCCAGCCGGGGTGCCGGCCGAACGAGGGCAGGTCCAGGTCGAAGGTGGGATGCGCCACCAGGGTCGTCGTCAGGGCGGCCGCCCCCGCGGCCACCAGCGGCCCGAACACGTTGTCCCAGAGCAGCCCCTTGAGCTGCCGCCCGGCCAGCGCCTCGGAGATGACCAGCGCCGCCGCCACCGGGGTTCCGAACAGCGCCCCGATCGTCGCGGCCTCCGCCAGCGCCGGCCACAGCCCGCCCGGCAGCCGGCGGAACAGCCGGGTCCCCGCCCAGAAGGCGAGCCCCACGTTCACCGCGATGATCGGGTTCTCGGGGCCCAGGCTCGGGCCGCCCGCCAGCATCAGCGCGGTTGCCAGCAGCAGGCCCGGCAGCACCGGGGGCGGCAGCACGGGCGCGTTCAGGCCCAGGGTGGCGGGCTCCGGTCCCGCGTGCCCGGGCACCTTCCACACCACCAGCCCGACCACGACGCCCGTAGCGGTGAGCATGACGAGCATCCACAGGACGGAGTACCGGCCGATGCCCAGGGCGTCCGGCAGGTTCTTCCACAGCACGTGCTGGAGCTGCTCGGCGGCCTCGCTCACCCCGACGAACAGCAGGCTCGCGCCCACGCCCACCAGGAGGGCGGGCAGGATCAACGGCACCAGCGCGCGTGCCGGTGCCGCGGGGACAGCCGGCTCCCGCTGGGCGGTGTCGTGGGCCACGGGCTCACCATAAGCGGACGAATCGGCGCGAACATCCGGAAAGCGTCCGCAGCGGAGGGACCCGGCCGCCCGGGAGACTTCCGTCGGGAACCGGCTTGCACCTCACGTGACGTGAGGGCTCACCGTGGAGTGCGTACCGAGAAAGGAGCGGACGAAGTGAGCTATTCCGTGGGACAGGTCGCGGGCTTCGCCGGCGTCACGGTGCGCACGCTGCACCACTACGACGCCATCGGGCTGCTCGTCCCGAGCGAGCGCAACCGCGCGGGCCACCGGCGCTACAGCGACGGCGACCTCGACCGGCTGCAGCAGATCCTGTTCTACCGGGAGCTCGGCTTCCCGCTCGAGGAGGTCGCCGCCCTGCTCGACGACCCGGCCGCGGACCCGCGCGCGCATCTGCGCCGCCAGCACGAGCTGCTGACCGCCCGGATCGAGCAGCTGCAGAAGATGGCGGCGGCCGTTCAGAACGCCATGGAGGCACGGAAGATGGGCATCAACCTCACGCCGGAGGAGCGGTTCGAGGTCTTCGGCGACAAGGATCCCGAGCAGTACGCCGAGGAGGCGGAGGCGCGCTGGGGCGACACGGAGGCGTACGCCGAGTCGCAGCGCCGCGCCGCCACGTACACCAAGGAGGACTGGAAGCGCATCCAGGCCGAGGTCGACGACTGGGGGCGGCGGTACGCGGCCCTCGTGGCGGCCGGCGAGCAGCCCTCCGGCGAGGCGGCCATGGACCTCGCCGAGGAACACCGGCAGCACATCAGCAGCTACTACTTCGAGGTCCCGTACGAGATGCACCGTTGCTTCGGGGAGATGTACGTCTCCGACGAGCGCTTCAAGGCGTTCTACGACGCCATGGGCCCGGGGGTCGCCGAGCACCTGCGCGACGCGATCCTCGCCAACGCCGACCGCCAGACGTCCTGAGGGTGTGGTCCGGTTGAGGGTGTGGTCCGGCTGAGCGGGCGGTCCAAGGCTCACAGCTTTGTGCCAGTCCGGGCACAGTGCATCCTGGAGACACCGGTGGAACCTGGGGCGGACACATTGCGTTGATAGCTTTGTGCGGCCCGCAGAAGGACGCCGTACCTTCTCTCACCCCTCAGGGAGCCCGGAACCGTGACGACGCTTGCCCTCGGCCCGAGCTGGCTGGATCCGAACCACCTCCTGGACTCGTTCGGCATCTGGGGCCTGCTCCTGATCGTCTTCGCGGAGTCGGGCCTGCTCATCGGCTTCTTCCTGCCGGGCGACTCGCTGCTGTTCACCTGCGGACTGCTGATCACAGCGGGAACCATGGACTTCCCGCTGTGGGCGGCCGTCCTGCTGATCTGCGTCGCCGCGATCCTCGGCGACCAGGCGGGCTATTTCTTCGGCAAGAAGGTCGGACCCGCGCTCTTCACCCGCCCCGACTCACGCCTGTTCAAGCAGGAGAACGTGGTCAAGGCGCACGAGTTCTTCGAGAAGTACGGCCCGAAGTCCCTGGTCCTGGCCCGCTTCGTGCCCATCGTGCGCACGTTCACGCCGATCATCGCCGGTGTCAGCGGCATGCGGTACCGCTCCTTCATCACGTTCAACGTCATCGGCGGCGTGCTGTGGGGCGCGGGCGTGACGCTGCTGGGCTCGTGGCTGGGCAACGTGGACTTCGTCCACAAGAACATCGAGGCGATCCTCGTCCTGATCGTGCTGATCTCCGTGATCCCGATCGCCATCGAGTTCCTGCGCGCCCGCTCCAAGGCGAAGAAGAACCCCGAGCCGGCCGCCCAGACCCCCGCCCAGGCCCCCGCCCGTCAGCATGTACAGCCGCCCATGGACGACGCGACGACCCAGCTGCGCCGCATCCCCGCGGCGGACGACCAGGGCCACCAGCAGCAGTATCCGCAGCAGTACCAGGAGCCGTACGCCCCGCAGCAGTACCAGAGGCCGCAGTACCAGGAGCCGCAGCAGCCGCAGTACCAGCAGCCCGAGCCCCAGTACCAGCAGCCGCAGTATCACCAGCCCCAGCACCAGCAGCCCCAGCAGTACGGCGGCCGGCAGAACCAGCAGTACCCGTACGACCAGGGCTACTAGAACCCTCGGGTCCGCTTCGCCGCCCGGCGTCCCGCCGCGCTGGCCGCGCCCGGCACCCGCAGGAACAGCCGGGAGATCTCGGACCCGAGGTTGACCCCGATGGCGATGGCCATGGCCAGGGAGGCGGCCGTGGCCAGGGAGACCAGCCCCTTGTCGACCTCGTTCTGCGCCGTCGCGAGCAGTCCGAAGTAGGTCGCGGAGCCCGGCAGCAGGGGGCCGATCGCCGCCGTCGTGTAGGGCAGCGCGGACGCGAAGCGGTACCGCGACAGCAGCTGCCCGAACAGCCCCACCAGGCCCGCCGCCACGGCGGTGGAGGCCACGGGGGAGAGGCCGCCGGGGTAGTGCAGGGCGCCGTACACCGTCCATGCGACACCGCCGTTCAGCGTCACCCACAGCACGGTCGACTTCTCCTGCTGCAGCAGGATCGCGAAGGTCAGCGACAGCAGCATCGACGCGGCGATCTGCAGCGCGGGCCGCTGGGAGATGCCGAGGGCCGCGTCCGGGTTGAGCTTGGCGCCCAGGTTCACCCCGAAGTACAGGACCACCAGGACGCCCACGACGATGCCGACGAAGAGGTACAGCACCTCCAGCAGCCGCGCGGATGCCGTGATGTAGAAGCCGGTCAGCCCGTCCTGCACGCCCGCCACCAGCGCCCGTCCCGGCAGCAGCGCGAACAGCCCACCGGTGATCACCGCGGACGCCTTCACGTCGACGTGCGCGACGGTGAGCGCGACCCCGATGGCCGCCGGGGGCATCGCGGCCACCGTGAACTGGTAGAACTCCGGCAGCCCGCGCCCGGCGCACAGCCAGGCGAGCCGGTCGCCGAGCATCGCGCCCACCGCGGCCGCCACGAACACCAGCCAGTCGCCGCCGACGAGCACGGAGGCCGCGCCCGCGAGCAGCCCCCCGGCCAGGGTCAGCGCCCAGCCCGGGTACGGGTGCCGGTTGCGCCGGATCTCGGCGAGCCGCCGGTAGGACTCCTCCAGGGAGAGATGCGTCTCCGGGTCACTGAGGTCGTCCACCAGCTGGAAGACCGCCGCGAGCCGGGTGTAGTCGACGGCCCTGCGCCGCACCGTCCTGGATGCCGTCACCGGGTCGTCGACGAGGGACGGCTGGTGCGAGATCGACAGCAGGGTGAAGGTGACGTTCGGCTCGCAGCGGTCGAGGCCGTAGGAACGGCAGACCGCGAACATCGCGGCCTCCACGTCCTCGGCGCCCTCACCGCCGGCCAGCAGCAGCTCGCCGATACGCAGGGTCAGGTCGAGCACGCGCGGGACGGCGGGGCCGTCCTCCTCCGTCTTGGGCGTATGCTCCGGCGCGGGCCGCTCGGCCACCGGCATCCGCAGCATGGTGCGCATCCGGTCCTGCCAGGGCACGTCCTTGGTCAGGCTGATGGCGGGGATGCCGGTCCCCGGGGTGAAGGCCGCGGGAGCCTGCTTGGAGCTGTAGGTGTGCGGCGGGCTGAACGCCGACCCCTCCACCTCCTCGCCGTGCGGGTGCTGGACGTCCAGGCCCTCGGGGACCGCGAACTCCGAGGTGGTCTCCGGCTCCGCGACGCCCCTGGGCGCGGCGAAGCCCGCGGGAATGGCGAATTCGGATGTGATCTCGGGGTCGAACGCGGCCCTGGCCTCGTCCGACTGCGGCTTGCGGTCCTCCGCCTCCGACACCTGAGTAACGCTCCCTGTACGACGCGTGCAGCTACGCCAGTATGCGCACACAAACACCAACGGGCCGCACGCGTGCGCGTGCGGCCCGTTGGACGACTCGGGGCTCAGTGACCGCCCTGCTCCTTGAAACGCTTGTAGGAGCGCTCGATCTCGATCTCGGCGTCCGTGCGGCCCACCCAGTTGGCGCCCTCGACGGACTTGCCGGGCTCCAGGTCCTTGTAGACCTCGAAGAAGTGCTGGATCTCCAGGCGGTCGAACTCCGACACGTGGTGGATGTCACGCAGGTGCTCGACCCGGGGGTCCGTGGCCGGCACGCACAGCAGCTTGTCGTCGCCGCCCGCCTCGTCCGTCATCCGGAACATGCCGATGGCGCGGCACTTGATGAGGCAGCCCGGGAACGTCGGCTCGTCCAGGATGACCAGCGCGTCCAGCGGGTCACCGTCCTCGCCGAGGGTGTTCTCGACGAAGCCGTAGTCGGTCGGGTAGGCGGTCGAGGTGAAGAGTCGACGGTCCAGGCGGATCCGACCGGTCTCGTGGTCCACCTCGTACTTGTTCCGCGAACCCTTCGGGATCTCGATCGTGACGTCGAACTCCACCGGTGGCTCCTCCATGATCAACACATAGTTCTGGTGGTTAAGTGTCCCTCACGCAGGTGTGTGATCGCGAAAGGGGCTGGTGGTCGTGCCCGAGCTGAGGCCTTGGCGGGCCGCGAAACCGCATGTGGCGCGGGCCGCGAACGCCGTTCGACCGCGTCTGGCACGGGCCGCCGGGACCGTACGCCCGCATCTCGAACGGGCCGCGAACGCCGTGCGACCGGGGCTGGAACGCGCCGCGGACGCCACGAAACCGCAGCTCGCGCGTGTGCGGTCCGTCCGGCTCACGCGGCCGAAGCCGGTCGGGACCTGGCAGTACACCGCGGGCGCCGCCACCGCCGGTCTGGCGCTGGCCGTCGCCGTGGCGACCGCAGCCGGCCCCTGGGACTCCACCGGTCAGCGTACGGCCGAGGCGGACCGCGCAGTCGCCCTGGAACGAACGGGTGGCGCAGATCACGGTCGTAATTCCGGTACGTCCGGTTCGTCCGACGCGGCGGCGGGCGCGCCCCGGCCCGCCCCCAGCGCCGCCTCCGTCCTGGTGGGCCTCGGCCGCAGCGGCAGCACCGTGAAGTCGGCGCCGGCCGGCCCGGCCCTGGCCGACGTGCTGGGACCGCTGCTGAAGGACCCGGCGCTGGGCGCCCGGCACACCGGCGCGGTCGTCGACATCGCCACCGGCAAGCGCCTCTACGGCACCGGCACCGGCGTACCGCTCACCCCCGCCTCCACCACGAAGATCGCCACCGCGGTGGCCGCCCTGTCGGCGATGGGCGCCGACCACCGGCTGACCACCCGCACGGCGCTGGAGCCCGGCACCGAGGAAGTCGTCCTGGTCGGCGGCGGCGACCCGACCCTGACGTCGCGCAAGAGCGCCGGAGGCTGGGCCAGCCTCGAGGACCTGGCGGACCGGACGGCCAAGGCGCTGAAGAAGCGCGGCCTCCACGAGGTGACGCTCTCCTACGACACCACCCTGTACACCGGCCCCCTGCTGCACCCCATCGGCGTCAACGGCAACCTCGCCCCCGTGAGCCCCCTGATGGCCGACGAGGGCCGTACGAACGACTCGACGAGCGGGCCGGTCAGGCGGGTGACGGACCCGGCGGCGGACGCGGCCCGCCAGTTCCGGACGTATCTCGCCCGGCACGGCATCCGGACCACCGCCCCGGGCCCGTCCAAGGCGACGGGCCGCGCCGACGCCCTCGCTGCCGTCTCCTCGCCCCCGCTCTCGGCCCTGGTCGAGCGCATGCTGACCAACAGCGACAACGACATCGCCGAGGCCCTGGCCCGGCAGACGGCCGTCGCGACGCAGCGGAGCGCGAGCTTCGACGGCGGCGCGGCCGCGATCGCCGCCCAGCTGAAGAAGCTGCAACTGCCGCTCAAGGGCGCACAGTTCCACGACGGCAGCGGACTCGACCGGGACGACCGGCTCACGGCCGGCCTGCTGACGGCCCTGCTGGCGAAGGCCGGTGACCCCGCGCGACCCGAACTGCGCCCGGTCCTCACGGGCCTTCCGGTGGCCGGCTTCACCGGCACCCTGACCACCCGCTACGCCGACGGGGCGGCCGGAGTCGTACGTGCGAAGACGGGCACCCTGACGGGCGTGAACACCCTGGCGGGCACGGTGGTCGACCAGGACGGCCGCCTGCTGGCCTTCGCGTTCCTCGCGTCGGACACGACCGATCCCCAGGCGGCCCAGTCCGCCCTGGACAGGACCGCCACGGCCCTCGCGGCGTGCGGCTGCCGCTGACGCCCCACCCGGCCACCGCGACCGCCGCCCGCGCTCGCGGCCTGCCCCAAGCGGGACCGCTCACGTACCGTTGACGCATGACGAGCATCGGTGGTGCCGAGATGGTCGACTGGAATCTCGCGGTGGCGACCGCGACCCGCCTCGTGCGGCCGGGTCCCGACGTGAGCCGCGACGAGGCGAGGACCGTCGTCGCGGAGCTGCGCCGGCATGCCAAGGCCTCGGAGGAACACGTCCGGGGCTTCACCCGTATGGGCACGGAGGAGATCCACGACACCCCGGTCCTCGTCGTCGACCGCCCCGGCTGGGTGCGGGCGAACGTCGCGGGCTTCCGGGAGATCCTCAAGCCGCTGCTGGACAAGATGCAGGAGCGGCGCGGCAGTGCACCCGGCGGCGCGGTCCTCGGCGCCGTCGGCGGCAAGGTCACCGGTGTCGAACTGGGCATGCTGCTGTCGTTCCTGGCCTCCCGCGTCCTCGGCCAGTACGAGACCTTCGCCCCGGCCACCCGTGACCTTCCCGCGGGGGAGAACGGCGGCGGCAGGCTGCTCCTCGTCGCCCCCAACATCGTGCACGTGGAGCGCGAACTCGACGTCCAGCCCCACGACTTCCGCCTGTGGGTGTGCCTGCACGAGGAGACGCACCGCACGCAGTTCAGCGCGGTGCCCTGGCTGCGCGACCACCTCGAGGGCGAAATCCAGTCTTTCCTGGGGGAGACCGACGTCGACCCCATGACGGTCCTGGAGCGCATGCGCGAGGCCGCCCAGTCCCTCGCGGGCGGGCGCCCCGAGGGCGAGGAGGACGACGGCGGACGGTCCTTCGTGGAGATCGTGCAGACCCCGGCGCAGCGGGAGATCCTCGGCCGCCTGACCGCCGTGATGTCCCTCCTGGAGGGCCACGCCGACTTCGTGATGGACGGCGTGGGCCCGCAGGTCGTGCCGAGCGTCGCCGAGATCCGCGAGAAGTTCCAGCAGCGCCGGGCGAAGGGCGCCTCCCGGCTGGACATGGCCCTGCGCAAACTGCTGGGCCTGGACGCCAAGCTGAGGCAGTACCGCGACGGCGAGCGGTTCGTGAGGGCCGTCGTCGAGGAGGTCGGCATGGACGGCTTCAACCGCGTGTGGACCTCCCCCAACACCCTCCCGACCAAGGCGGAGATCGCCAAACCGGCGGACTGGGTCGCGCGGGTGCACCGCAAGAACGAGTCGTGAACCCCGCGCAGGGTCGTGAAACGAATCCGGCCGACGGCAGGCGAACGCCCCTCCAATCACCCGTCCGAGGGACCGTGAGCCATGGGTAGGCGTGCGATGCTCGGGGAACGGCCCGGTTCTGTCACCATCTACACACTCTGAGTGACCGACCCGGGCTCACCCCCCGAAAACTTCATGAAGGGAACCGGACATGGGTCCCCATCCAGCGGTCGCGGCGATACGCCTGGCGGTCCGCCACGTCCTTCACGACATCCTCAACGAGCACCGGACCACCTCCCAGGCCTACGGGCTCTTCGAGCAGGTCTCGCACGAGCGCCGGTCGTCGCCGCTCGTGCTCGTGGCATGCTCCGGCGGCGCCGACTCCATGGCCCTTGCCTCCGCCCTCGCCTTCGAGGCCCCCAAACTCGGCATCCGGGCCGGCGGCATCACCGTCGACCACGGCCTCCAGCAGGGTTCCGACCTGCGCGCCGAGGAAGTCGCCCTGCGCCTGCGCGAACTGGGCCTCGACCCCGTCGACTCCGTGGCCGTGACCGTCGGCCGCGAGGGCGGGCCCGAAGCCGCCGCCCGCGACGCGCGCTACGCCGCCCTGGACGCCGCGGCCGTCCGCCACGGCGCCACCGCGATCCTGCTGGGCCACACCCGCGACGATCAGGCCGAGACAGTGCTGCTCGGCCTCGCCCGCGGCTCGGGCATCCGCTCCCTGTCCGGAATGGCCGCGGTCTCGGGGGCCGACGGCCGCTACCGCCGCCCGTTCCTCAAGGTCGACCGCCAGACCGCCCGCAAGGCCTGCATGGTCCAGTCGCTCCCCGTCTGGGACGACCCGCACAACGCCGACCCGGCCTACACCCGCTCCCGGCTGCGCCACGAGGGCCTGCCCGCCCTGGAGAAGGCGCTCGGCAAGGGCGTCGTCGAGGCCCTGGCCCGCACCGCGCAGCTCTCCCGCGACGACGCCGACGCCCTCGACTCCTGGGCCCGCCAGGCCGAGACCTCCGTACGCGATGCGGCGGGCCGCCTGGAGTGCGCCAAGCTCTACGCCCTGCCGCCCGCCGTGCGCCGCCGCATCCTGCGCAGGGCCGCCATCGAGGCCGGGGCGCCCGCCGGTTCGCTGTTCGCCCGGCACATCGAGGAAGTCGACCGGCTGATCACCGGCTGGCGCGGCCAGGGAGTCATCAATCTCCCGGGCAAAGTCGTCGCCCAGCGCCAGGGTGGCAGACTGGTGATTCGGCAAGGCTGAAACCTTGCCCCCCTTTGGGGGGTGATGGGCGGCCGGTGGGACGACCGAAAGTGATGCGGGTGGACGCGAAAGACATGGGCACCGACCTCAAAGAGGTGCTCATCACCAAGGAAGAGATCGACGCGAAGCTGGTCGACCTGGCCGCGAAGATCGACGCTGAGTACGCGGGCAAGGACCTGCTCATCGTCGGTGTCCTCAAGGGCGCGGTGATGGTCATGGCCGACCTCGCCCGGGCGCTGTCCACCCCCGTCACCATGGACTGGATGGCCGTGTCGTCGTACGGCGCGGGCACCCAGTCCTCCGGTGTGGTGCGGATCCTCAAGGACCTCGACACCGACATCAAGGGCCGGCACGTCCTGATCGTCGAGGACATCATCGACTCCGGCCTGACCCTGTCGTGGCTGCTGTCCAACCTCGGCTCGCGCGAGCCCGAGACCCTCAAGGTGTGCACCCTGCTGCGCAAGCCGGACGCCGCCAAGGTCGCCATCGACGTGGAGTGGGTCGGCTTCGACATCCCGAACGAGTTCGTCGTGGGATACGGCCTCGACTACGCCGAGAAGTACCGCAATCTCCCGTTCGTGGGTACGCTCGCGCCTCACGTCTACGGCGGCTGAGCCAGCGAGGCCGTCTTAGTAGGACGATCGGGAACCCCAGCGGGTTTCGCGCCGTTGGAGCATGCAGACGGGCTTGCCAGCCCTCCCGTGCGGCTTCGCGCGACAAAGCTGGGGTACCGTCAGAAGAACTGTCTTATCAAACTCACTATGGCAGGAGGGACGGGGCGACACCGCTCCGTATGGATGGACGTGAAGCGATACTTCCGTGGGCCGGTCATGTGGATCGTGCTGGCCGTCCTTGCCGTGGTCGTGTTGATGCAGGTCGTCGGCTCGTCCGGCGGCTACAAGACGGTGGACACCGGCCAGGTCGTGGCGGCGATCAATGACAACAAGGTCGAACAGGCCAAGCTGACCACCGGCGACGAGCAGACCATCAAGGTCCAGCTCAAGGACGGTGAAAAGGTCGAGGGCAGCTCGAAGATCCAGGCGAGCTACATCGGCGACCAGGGCGTGACCATCGCCAACACGCTGCAGACCAAGTACCAGGACAAGCAGATCCCCGACGGCTACACCGTCTCGCCGTCCAAGCAGAACCCCTTCCTGGGCATCCTGCTCTCCCTGCTGCCCTTCGTCCTGATCGTCGTGGTCTTCCTGTTCCTGATGAACCAGATGCAGGGCGGCGGCTCCCGGGTCATGAACTTCGGGAAGTCCAAGGCCAAGCTCATCACCAAGGACACCCCCAAGACGACGTTCTCCGACGTCGCGGGCTGTGACGAGGCGGTCGAGGAGCTCCACGAGATCAAGGAGTTCCTGCAGGAGCCGGCCAAGTTCCAGGCCGTCGGCGCCAAGATCCCCAAGGGCGTGCTGCTCTACGGCCGTCCCGGTACCGGCAAGACGCTGCTCGCGCGTGCCGTCGCCGGCGAGGCGGGGGTCCCCTTCTACTCGATCTCCGGTTCCGACTTCGTCGAGATGTTCGTCGGTGTCGGTGCCTCGCGAGTCCGTGACCTGTTCGAGCAGGCCAAGGCGAACGCCCCGGCGATCGTCTTCGTCGACGAGATCGACGCGGTCGGCCGCCATCGCGGCGCCGGCCTCGGCGGCGGTCACGACGAGCGCGAGCAGACGCTGAACCAGCTGCTCGTCGAGATGGACGGCTTCGACGTCAAGGGCGGCGTGATCCTCATCGCCGCGACGAACCGGCCCGACATCCTCGACCCGGCGCTGCTGCGCCCCGGCCGCTTCGACCGGCAGATCGCGGTCGACCCGCCGGACCTGCAGGGCCGCCTGGAGATCCTCAAGGTCCACCAGAAGGGCAAGCCGGTCGCGCCGGACGTCGACCTGTCGGCCGTCGCCCGCCGTACGCCGGGCTTCACCGGCGCGGACCTGTCGAACGTGCTGAACGAGGCGGCGCTCCTGACGGCCCGCAGCGACAAGAAGCTGATCGACAACTCCATGCTGGACGAGGCGATCGACCGTGTGGTCGCGGGCCCGCAGAAGCGGACCCGGATCATGTCGGACAAGGAGAAGAAGATCACCGCGTACCACGAGGGCGGTCACGCCCTGGTCGCCGCGGCGTCTCCCAACTCCGACCCGGTCCACAAGATCACGATCCTGTCGAGAGGCCGCGCCCTCGGCTACACGATGGTCCTGCCGGACGAGGACAAGTACTCCACGACCCGCAACGAGATGCTGGACCAGCTGGCCTACATGCTGGGCGGCCGTGCGGCCGAGGAGCTCGTCTTCCACGACCCGACCACGGGCGCTGCGAACGACATCGAGAAGGCCACCACCACGGCCCGCGCGATGGTCACGCAGTACGGCATGACCGAGCGGCTGGGCGCCATCAAGTTCGGCGGCGACAACACCGAGCCCTTCCTCGGACGTGAGATGGCTCACCAGCGCGACTACTCGGAAGAGGTCGCCGCGCTGGTGGACGAAGAGGTCAAGAAGCTCATCGAGAACGCGCACAACGAGGCCTGGGAGATCCTGGTCGAGAACCGCGACGTCCTCGACAACCTGGTGCTTCAGCTGCTGGAGAAGGAGACGCTGGGCAAGGAGGAGATCGCCGAGATCTTCGCCCCCATCGTCAAGCGTCCGCCGCGGCCCGCCTGGACCGGTTCCTCCCGCCGCACGCCGTCGACCCGCCCGCCGGTGCTCTCCCCCAAGGAGCTCGCACTGACGAACGGCGCCAACGGCGCGACCCCGGCGATCACCACCGCCAAGGCCACCGCGTCGGAGTCCGCCCCGGTGACGGAGCCGGCCCCGGAGGAGCGCCCGGAGAACTGATCTCCACGTAGGCCTCGACAGGCCCGGAATGAATGCCGCACCCCCCAGGTTCTAGCCTGGGGGGTGCGGCATTCAGCCATGTCCGCAAGTCGAGGCGCGTGGCCCACACGCGAGAACCCGCACAGGAACGAGGCACCACATGACCGACCCCGTGACGCTGGACGGCGAGGGTTCGATCGGCGAGTTCGACGAGAAGCGCGCCGAGAACGCCGTACGGGAGCTGCTGATCGCGGTCGGTGAGGACCCCGAGCGCGAGGGGCTGCGGGAGACGCCGGCCCGGGTCGCGCGGGCGTACAAGGAGATCTTCGCGGGGCTGTGGCAGAAGCCCGAGGACGTGCTGACGACGACGTTCGACCTGGGCCACGACGAGATGGTGCTGGTGAAGGACATCGAGGTGCTGAGCTCCTGCGAGCATCACCTGGTGCCGTTCGTGGGGGTGGCCCACGTCGGGTACATCCCGTCCACCGACGGCAAGATCACGGGGCTGTCGAAGCTGGCCCGGCTCGTGGACGTCTACGCCCGGCGGCCCCAGGTGCAGGAACGTCTCACCACGCAGATCGCCGATTCGCTGATGGAGATCCTGGAACCGCGCGGCGTGATCGTCGTCGTGGAGTGCGAGCACATGTGCATGTCGATGCGCGGTGTCCGCAAGCCCGGGGCCAAGACCATAACGTCGGCGGTGCGCGGTCAGCTGCGGGATCCGGCCACCCGCAACGAGGCGATGAGCCTGATCATGGCGCGCTGACGACGCGTCGCGCGAACCGCCGTCAGGCGGGCGACGCCGCGCCGTTGTTGTGCTCGTCGTCCTCCGGGAGCCGGCACACGCGCTCCAGGAAGATGGCGGCCACTATGACCGCGATGCCCGCCACGACCGAGAAGCCGGCGTAGATGGCCTGGTCGCGGCGGGCGGGGATGTCGAGGAGCTCCAGCAGGAAGGCGCCCGTGCCGCCGTACATCCCGGCGACGAGCGCCGCCACCAGGGCGCTGGCCTGGCCGAAGACGACCGCACGGGCCGCCATCAGCGGGTCGACGCCCTTGGCCTCCGGGCGCCGCTCGCGCTGGGCCTTGAAGCGGGCGCGCAGGGAGAACGCCGTGGCCAGCAGGACCACCGCGATCAGGGCGAGCACGATGGGGGCGGCCAGGGGGACGCTGGGCAGGGTCCCGATCGCGTTCCACAGGCGGGCGCCCGCCCAGGACAGGACCCCGGCCACGATGAACACGCCGACCAGCACCCTGATGCGCAGCTCTCTCACGGTGTCCCTTCAACTCCCCCGGGTCCTGGCGGACCGTCCCGCAGACAGTGGTCGTCTCGACCTTAACGACTACTCGGGCAAGTGGAGTTCCAGGTCCTTGCGGGGTGTCACGCCCGCGCGCGTGACGGCGTCCAGGAGATCGGCGACCGCGCCGCGGCCGGGCAGCAGGGCGTCGGGGTCGACGTCGTACCAGGGGGCGAGGACGAAGGCGCGCTCATGGGCCCGCGGGTGGGGGAGCGTGAGGTGCGGGTCGTCGTCCACGACGTCGGCGTACGAGACGATGTCGACGTCGAGGGTGCGCGCGCCCCAGCGCTCGTCCCGCACCCGGTGGAAGGCCTCCTCGACCGCGTGGGCCCGCTCCAGGAGCGAGGACGGCGGGAGGGTGGTCTTGAGCACGACGACCGCGTTGAAGTACGACGGCTGGCTGCCGGGCTCGACGCCCCAGGGCTCCGTCTCGTAGACCGGCGAGACGGCCTTGATGCGCAGGCCGGGGGTGTCCTCCAGGGCGTCGATGGCGCCCTGGAGGGTCTCCAGGCGGTTGCCGAGGTTGGCGCCGAGGGAGAGCACGGCCCGTCTCGGGTTGTGGAGGGTCGTGTCGGCGGCGTCCACCTGGGCCACGACGGAGGCGGGTACCGGCTGTACGGTCGGGTCGCTGTGATCCTCGGTGAAGGACGCGGTCATGCTCGGCTCCGGATGATGGTGACGGTCACGTCGTCGAAGGGGACCGTGATCGGTGCGTCCGGCTTGTGGACGCAGACCTCGACCTCCTGGACCCCGTCGTGCTTCAGACAGACCTGGGCGATGCGCTCGGCGAGGGTCTCGACGAGGTTGACGGGCTCGCCCTTGACGACGGCCACGACCTCCTCCGCCACGATGCCGTAGTGCACGGTCTTCGCCAGGTCGTCGTCGGCGGCGGCCGCGCGGGTGTCCAGGCCGAGGACGAGGTCCACGATGAAGGTCTGGCCCTCCTCGCGCTCCTTGGGGAACACACCGTGGTGCCCGCGGGCCTTCAGGCCGCGCAACGCGACACGATCCACGCGAATCACTCCTGCAATCGTCGGTCACGGCCGGTCCGTGCCGTGTGCGGGCGGCACACCGGCCTCGAACGAATCTACCTGCGGGCACTGACAGGACAGGGCCACGGGGGTGTGGGCCTGCGCCGGAGCCAGAGGGTTCATCGCGTGTTTCCCCTGGGGAATCCGGCGGCTCACGGGTTGGTAGCCGCCCCTACCCACGGGCCCGTGATTCCAACCACTTCTTGGTCCCACCGGGCCACTTCCTGGTCCCACCGGGCCACTTCTCGGTCCCACCGGGCGCCTACCCACTCAGGAGGGTGATGCGTCGTCCTCGGACTCGTCGGTTTCGGCCATCACCGGGGAGGCGTGGTGGGACCAGAGCTTCCAGCCGTCGGGGGTACGGCAGAAGGCGTTCGTGGCGACCACCAGCTGGCCCACCAGCGGGCCGAGCTCGTCGTCCCCCTCGGGCGCGGGTCCGCCGCTGAGGATGTTCTCGGTGCAGGTCACCAGGGCGGTGTCGCGGGTCACGGAGACATGCACGTCGGTGAGGAAGAACTGGATGTAGTCGGTGTTCGCCATGATCAGTGCGTACGATCGCAGCACCTCGCCGCGGCCGGTCAGCACGGGCCAGCCGGGGTGCACGCACGAGATCACCCCGGTGTCGGCGGGGTCGTGGTACTCCTCGTCGACGCCCAGGTCGGACGGGTCGAGCCAGAGCGCGGAGAGCGCCTCGAAGTCGCCGCGCTCCATGGCCTCGTAGAAGGCGGTGTTGGCGGCCTCCACCTGCTCGACGTCGGTGTGGGCGGCGCTCACCGGGCCCCGCTCGTGGTCTCGTCGCCCGGCGCGTCCACGGCGGTGCGCGCCCCTTCCACGGCGCGTGCGACCCGTACGGCGTCCGCCGTCGCACGCACCTCGTGCACGCGTACCGCCCATGCTCCCGCCTGTGCCGCGAGCGCGGAGACCGCGGCCGTGGCGGCGTCGCGCTCGCGCGCGGGCGGCGGCGCGCCCTCGGGACCGGCGAGCACGCGCCCGAGGAACCGCTTGCGGGAGGCGGCGACGAGCAGCGGGCGGCCGAGGCCCAGCAGACGGTCGAGGTGGGCGAGCAGGACGAGGTCGTGCTCGGCGTCCTTGGAGAAGCCGAGACCCGGGTCGACCACGATCCGGTCGGGGGCGATGCCGCCGGCCAGAACGGCCTCCACGCGCGCGTGCAGTTCGTCGACGACCTCGGTGACGACGTCCTCGTAGACGCCCTTGACGTTGCCGCCCTCCAGGAAGCCGCGCCAGTGCATCACGACGAAGGGGGCGCCCGCCTCGGCGACGACCGGGATCATCGCGGGGTCGGCCATGCCGCCGCTGACGTCGTTGACGAGGGCGGCGCCGGCCGCGAGGGAGCGCTCGGCGACCGAGGCGCGCATGGTGTCGACGGAGACGGTGACGCCCTCGGAGGCGAGTCCGCGCACCACGGGGATGACCCGCCTGAGCTCCTCGGCCTCGTCCACGCGCGTGGCGCCGGGCCGGGTGGACTCGCCGCCGACGTCGACCAGGTCCGCGCCCTCGGCGACCAGGTCCAGGCCGTGCTTGACGGCGGCCGTGGTGTCGAAGAAGCGGCCGCCGTCGGAGAAGGAATCGGGCGTGACGTTCACGACCCCCATGACCGCGCAGCGGTCCCATTCCGGAAGGCCCGCGACGCGTCCGCGTCCGCTCTGCTTGCTCATGCGTTCAGCGTATGCCGTGGGTGCGGATGGCAGGTGCCGGCGTCGGGTCGGCGACGGTACTCATACCTTGCCGGCGACGCTCATGCCTCGTCGGTGATGCTCACGCCTCGCCCGCCGTGCTCATGCCGCGCGTACGTCGTGCTCCGCGAGGGAGTGCGTGCACGCGCGCGGGGTGCTCGTGCGGCGGCGCAGGAAGCGCGGCAGCGGGAGGGCGAGGGTGACGAAGCCCTCCGCCTGCATGGCGGCGAAACCGATCCGCGGCAGGTCGGCGGAGGCGCGGTAGACGACGAAGCGCGGCTCCCAGCGCGGCCGGAACTTGGCGTTGAACTTGTACAGGGACTCGATCTGGAACCAGCGGGAGAGGAACACCAGCAGGCCGCGCCAGGCGCGCAGCACCGGGCCCGCGCCGATCTTCTCGCCGCGTGCGAGCGCCGAGCGGAACATCGCGAAGTTGAGCGACACGCGCGTGATGCCGAACTTCGGCGCCGCGTTGAGTGCCGCGACGATGAGGAGCTCGTTCATGCCGGGGTCGGCCGAGCGGTCGCGACGCATCAGGTCCAGCGAGGCCCCGTCCGGTCCCCAGGGAACGAAGTGCAGGATCGCCTTGAGGTCGCCGTACTCGCCCGGCTCGGGGTCGGCCTTGTGCGCGGTGGCGATCAGGCAGTCGCCGTCGGCGGGGTCGCCGACGCGGCCCAGCGCCATGGAGAAGCCGCGCTCGGTGTCGGTGCCACGCCAGTCCTCGGCGGCCCTGCGGATCCGCTCAAGCTCGGCCTCGCCGAGGTCACGGACACGTCGTACCCGAGTTTCGTAACCGGCTCGCTCGATGCGCTTGACCATCTGGCGCACATTGCGCATCGCGCGGCCGGTGAGCGAGAAATCCGCGACGTCCACCACCGCCTCGTCGCCCAGTTCGAGGGCGTCGAGGCCGGTCTCCCGGGTCCACACCTCGCCGCCCGTCTCCGAGCAGCCCATGACGGCGGGGGTCCAGGAGTGCGCCTTGGCCTCGTCCATGAAGCGCTCGATGGCGCCCGGCCAGGCCTCGACGTCGCCGATGGGGTCGCCGCTGGCGAGCATCACACCGGACACGACGCGGTACGTCACCGCCGCCTTGCCGCTCGGCGAGAAGACCACGGCCTTGTCGCGGCGCAGCGCGAAGTGGCCGAGCGAGTCGCGCCTGCCGTGCTTGTCCAGAAGCGCCCGCAGGCGTGTCTCGTCCTCCTCCGTCAGGCGCGCCGCCGGGTGTTCGGGCCGGAAGGCGAGGTAAATGGTCGTCACCGCGGTGATCAGCCCGAGGGCGCCCAGCGAGAACGCCACCGTCCAGGAGGTGTTGCCCTGGTAGTCCACCGGGCCCTCGACGCCGAACAGGCCGTAGAGCACGTGTGTGATGCGATCGGCCAGGCTCGGGTCGCCAACCATGCGGTTCGGGTGGACGCTGACGATGATCAGTCCGAGCACGAGGGAACCGGCGCCCATGAGGACGAAGTTGGCGAGCGCACGCCACCGGCTGCGCGGGTCGGGCAGTGCCCTGAACTGGTCGCGGTGGCGCAGCAGGGGCGCAAGGAGCGCGAGCGAGATGATCACTCCGACGACGGAGTGGCGGTATGTGAACTGCGCCACGGCACCCGCCGGCAGCAGCGCCACCGCCGCCCGCCACGCCCGGCGCTTGCCGCGCTTGAGGCCGTGTGCGAGCAGCAGCAGAAGGAGGCCCGCGCTCAGCGAGAGCGCCGCCGCGAAGGGCCCGAACGAGCCGGGCAGCACCTCGGCGAGGGTGTGCATACGGCTGTGACGGAAGCGCGGGAAGACACCCGCGGCGACGTCCAGCAGGCCGACGAGGGCGCACGCTCTGGCGACCAGGACCGGAACGGCCTCGGGGCGCGGACCGTGGAACACACGCCGCGCGCTGCGTGATCGGGTGGGAACCTCGCCCGACATTTCCTCATCTGTCCTGACAGACATCGCATCCCGTAGTTCTGCGAGAGACCTTGGATCCGGTGCCGATTCGGGCATCCGGCGACATTGCGCCCTCTAGGACGGTGTCGTGCGAGGAGAGGTTCACTCCGCTCCTCAAAGCCGTTTCAAAGGCCGAGGAAAGTCCCGGACAAGCCCCCGCGAAGGTGTGGGGGAGACGGGTGAAACCGCAGGCAGGAAAGCAGTTCATGGGTCTTACGAGCAACAAAGTGCTGTGGCTGACGGCCGCGTTCGCCGTGCTGCTGTTCACCGGCACGGTGTGGCTGTGGCCGCGTCTGGCGCGCCGGAACTGGCGGGCCGTCAGCGGGCGCGTCGCCCTGCTGTTCGGCACCCAGCTGGCCCTGTTCGCGTCGGTGGGCCTCGCCGCCAACCAGGCCTTCGGGTTCTACGCGAGCTGGGCGGACCTGTTCGGACGGGAGAAGGCCCAGGGCGTCGTCGTGGACCACACGGCGCTACGCGGCGCGGGCGGTCCGCTCGCAGTGCTCGACACGGGACGGATGGCCGGGGCCGGGGGTTCCCGGCCGGAGGCGGCCGGTCAGATCCAGAAGGTCGACATCGTCGGCCGTACGACACACATCGCCACACCCGCCTATGTGTATTTGCCGCCGGAGTACTTCCAGGCCCGCTACCGCGCGCGTACCTTTCCGGCCGCAGTCGTGCTGACGGGATATCCGGGTACCGCCCAGGCGCTGGTGAACAAACTGCACTATCCGCGCACCGCCCGGGAACTCGCCAAGAACGGCCGTATGCAGCCGATGATCCTGGTGATGCTGCGTCCTACGGTGGCGCCGCCGAGGGACACGGAGTGCGTGGACGTCCCCGGCGGTCCGCAGACGGAGACGTTCTTCGCCAAGGACCTGCCGGACGCCGTGGCCGCGCACTACAGGGTGGGCCAAAAACCCCGCAGCTGGGGGATCATCGGTGACTCCACGGGCGGTTACTGCGCCCTGAAGATCGCGATGCACCATCCGGGGGCGTATGCGGCCGGGGCGGGACTGTCGCCGTACTACACGGCGCCGATCGACCCCACCACCGGCGATCTCTTCCGGGGCGACAGGTCGCTGCGCGACCGGGCCGACCTGTGGTGGTGCCTCAAGCACCTGCCGGCGCCCGACACTTCACTGCTCGTCACCAGCAGCAGGATCGGAGAATCCAACTACAAGGCGACGCTGAAGTTCATAGAGCGTGTGCGGGCCACGAAGCTCACGCGGATCTCGTCGATCATCCTCGAAAGCGGCGGTCACAACTTCAACACCTGGAGGCGGGAGATTCCGGCGACGCTGCAGTGGATGAGCGGCCGCCTGAGCAAGAGGTGACCGGTGATTCGGGCGGCGTTGATCTTGTTGAATTGGGCAAAGGTCAATTCCTGATGCCGTGTGAACGTTTCGGTATGGCTGTGTTTTTACGGGGCGGGGCACCAAGGGTCGCCTACGCGCGGTAAGTTTCTGGCCATGCCACGTGGACGTCACCGCCATTCCCCGCCCCTGCACAGGCTGCTGCCCCCGTCGGCGATCGCAGGCGTCTCCTTTGTCTGCGCCTTCGGCCCCTGGGTGTTCTCACAGCAGGCCGCACTTCGCGTCATCGCGGCGATCGCCGCGGCGACCGCCGTCGTCGGTGCGGCCGTCATGCGCCGCTGGGACGCCCAGGCCGGCAAACAGGTCGCCGACCTCACGCGCGCGCGTGCGAGCGACGAGTGGCGGCACGAGGAGCGGGTCGCGGAGCTGGAGACCGACCTCGAGGAGTCCCGCGAGCTGCGCACCAAACTGGAGCAGCGGCTGCGGGCCAAGCGCGCCGAGCTGGCGGGGCTGCGCAACGAACACGCGGCTCTGCTACGGCGGTACGCCACCGCGGAGACCGAGCGGGCGAGCGCCCTGGAGGGTCGCCGTCTGCTGGAGATAGAGGCGGGGACGCCGACGCGCGCGCTGCCGCCGGTTCCGGTGCCGGTGGGGGATGTTGAGGCCACCGAGGCCGTCGAGGCCACCGAGGACGTGGAGACCGGGGCTGTGGCTGCCTCGGTGGATGCGGAGGGTGTGGCGGACGCGGTGAGTCCGGAGGGTACGGCGGACGCGGTGGGCCCGGAGGACGTGGCGGGCGCGGCCGAGGCGACGGACATCGACGAGGACGAGGCGGAGGAGGCCGCGGCGGTCTTCTCCCCGGAGGGGTCCCGGCTGTTCCTGCGGGCGAACGCGGCGCTCAAGCGGTTCGACGAGGACGGTTCCTCGGAGGAGGGTGCCTCTGTGGACGCGGCTTCCGAGGACGCCTCGGCGGACGCGGATGCCGATCCGGATGCCGATCCGGAAGAGGTCGTTCTGGAGGGTGCGACGGCAGAGGACGCTCCGGGGGACGACGACTCTCGGGACAACGGTTCACGAGTTGGCGACTCACGGGACGGCGACTCTCCGGACGACGCTTCCGTGAAGGGCGAGAGTGAGGGTGAGGAGGGCGAGCAGGACGGCACCTCGCCCGACGACGACGGTTCGCCCAAGGGCGACGGTCCCACCAGGGGCGACAGGTCCGCGAAGCGCCGGCAGGTGAAGGCGAGCGCTGCCTCCGCGGCGAGGGAGGCCGCCACCAGGGCCGGGACGACCCCCATGGCGACCGAGGCCGCCGTCGACGGAGGCTCCGAGGCCGCGGCGCAGGAGGACGAGGCACGGGGGAAGCCCGTGGCGGCCGACGGGCACGAGCGCGCGGCCGCCACCACTTCGGGGAAGTACGCCCCCTCCGCGCAGCAGCCCGCCGGGCACTTCGTCGCACCGACCGCGGTCGCCGTCGTGCCTCCCACACCCGCGCGTCCGGCGGTCGAGGGCGGGTTCGACTTCTTCGGTACGAAGACGGAGCCCTCCAGCGACGCCATCGAGGACGTGCAGAACCAGGACCTTGCCGACGTGGTCGGCGAGGAGGCGCTCGCCGTCCACAAGGCCGAGTCCGAGGCGGAGTTCAAGCCGGCCGACGAACAGGCGCGCGGCGTCGGCCAGGTGATCGACCTGACCGCACACGACGAAACCGAACAGATCGACGTACAGGGCCTGCGCAGCGCAGTCTCCTGACCCACCAACTCGGGCACACGAGGGGCCCCAGAACCACAGACGGGCCCACAACCCGCCGACCGGTCCTGGGGCCCTTCGCCTTTCCGGTACTTCTCTGCCTCAGTGAACGGTGACGCCGGGACCCGCCGTTCGGCGGTGCCGCAGGCCGACTCCGCTCAAGGCCGCTCCTCAAGCCGCCGCCCAACCCCGCGCCGCCCTGCCCTCTCCTCAAACCTCCCCCGCCCCTAAGACCCCCCGCCTCCCCGTGACCGTACGGAATTGCCCCGCAGGGTCATCCAGCGGTCGGGTGCGGCGTCTCGGCGTCCCGTTCGGGAGCGTTCGGCCTGGGCTCGTAGTAGTTCCGTTGCCTCCTGGGCGTCGCGTAGGCGGGCTGTCACGGTTTTGTTGGCGCCCGTGTCCACGTGTACGTCGGCGAGGCGCCACAGGCGCTGCCAGGGGCCCTGGGCGAGGCGTACGCTCTGCACCTTCGCGTGGGGGACGAGGGCGAGGCTGCGGCGGAGCAGGCCGTGGCGGGTGGCGAAGACCGTGTCGGTCACGGCGAGGCCGTAGGCGCGCCACCACAGGGGTACGCACCGGCCGGCGCGTCGCGGCGGCCGTGACAGGGACTCCCGTGCGGGGACCGCCACCCCGGGCAGCACGCGCGCGACGACCGCCTCGGCGACCGCGCGCGGAGCGACCGGTACCAGCACCGAGTTGGACGATCCGGCCACGTCCAGCTCCACGCGCACCCAGCCGCGCCGCCGCCACAGCAGCGGCTCCACGATCCGCACCGTCTGCACCCGCCCGGGCGGCACCGTCTCGTGCGTACGGTCGAGCAGCCCGTGGTCGATGCGCAGCCCGTCCGGCGACTCGCCGACCTTCCAGTCGTACTCGGCGACGAACCGCCCCACACTGCTCGCGCCCGCGGCGCCCAGCAGCGGCAGCCCGGTCGCCAGGACCGTCCACACGCTGTGGGTGGCCAGCCACAGCAGCGGCGGGACGACCAGCGCGGCGGCCAGGGAGCCCCAGGTGGACCCCGTCAGCACGACGGAGATCGCGAGGTCGCGCGGGGGCGTGCGCATCAGTTCGCGCACCGGCGCCTCACCGACCTCGTGCGCCGTCTCGGGCGCGAACCCGGCGGCGCGCGCCAACAGTTCCGCGCGCAGCGCACGCGCCTCGCGCTCCCCGAGGAAGGCGAGCTCGTCCTTCTTGTCGGTCCCTATGACGTCGAGTTTGAGCTTGGCGACGCCCGCCACGCGCGCGAGGAGCGGCTGGGTGACGTCGATCGCCTGGATGCGCTCCAGCCGGATGTGCGCGGTGCGCCGGAACAACAGGCCGGTACGGATGCGCAGTTCGGACTCCGTCACCGCGAAGTGCGTGAACCACCAGGTCATGAAGCCGTACAGCGCGGCGACCGGGACGAGCACGGCGAGCGCGATCAGCAGGGTCGTGGTGGTCAGCCGCGTCAGCTGGCGCTGCGCCTGGTCGGGGTCGTGCAGGGCCCACCCGATGACGACGGCCACCGGCGCCCACGCCCGCCTCAGCGGGGTCACGGGGTGCAGCCGCCGCTCGGTCACGGGCTCCTTCTCGCGTACGGCGTCCTCGACGCCCGGCGCCGTCACAGGCCCGCCGATCGGGCCTCGCCGAGTTCGGTGAGCCGGTCGCGCAGCCGTTCCGCCTCGGCCGGGTCGAGGCCGGGGATGGTCGCGTCGGTCGCGGCGGCGGCCGTGTGCAGCTGCACGCTGGCCAGCCCGAAGTGCCGCTCGACGGGCCCGGAGGTCACCTCGACCAGCTGCATCCGGCCGTACGGCACCACGGTCTCCTCGCGCCACAGGACACCCCGGCTGATCAGCAGGTCGTCGGCCCGCTCGGCGTAGCGCCACGACCGCCAGTTGCGGCCGAGCAACACCCAGCCCCACGCCAGCAGCGCCAGCGGCAGCAGCGCGAAGGCGGCCCAGCCGGGCCCGCAGAGCAGCCCGAGCAGCAGGCCCACGGCAAGGGCCAGCAGCCCCAGCCACACCACCAGCAGCAGCCGGCGCATCCGCAACAGCCCGGGAGGCAGACCGGTCCATGTGGGCTCGGTCGCCTCGTCCCCCGTCGTTCCCGTGTTCAGCGGGCTCCCCGTCTCCATACGGCCAGCGTACGTAGGAGAGACTGTGTTCATGACTCCTACGACGGAGACCATGGTCGGCATCGGCGGCGCCGCGGAGAGCACCGACATGGTGCTCAACATCGGACCGCAGCACCCGTCCACGCACGGCGTGCTGCGGCTGCGCCTGGTTCTGGACGGCGAGCGCATCGAGCACGCCGAGCCGGTGATCGGGTACATGCACCGCGGCGCCGAGAAGCTCTTCGAGGCGCGCGACTACCGCCAGATCATCATGCTCGCCAACCGCCACGACTGGCTGTCGGCCTTCTCGAACGAGCTCGGTGTGGTCCTCGCCGTGGAGCGCATGCTCGGCATGGAGGTCCCCACGCGCGCGGTGTGGACACGCACCCTGCTCGCGGAGCTCAACCGGGTGCTCAACCACCTGATGTTCCTCGGCTCGTACCCGCTGGAACTCGGTGGCATCACGCCGGTCTTCTACGCGTTCACCGAGCGCGAGGTCCTCCAGAACGTCATGGAGGAGGTCTCCGGCGGCCGTATGCACTACATGTTCAACCGCGTCGGCGGCCTCAAGGAGGACCTGCCGGCGGGATGGGCCTCACGCGCGCGTGCCGCCGTCGCCGGGGTGCGCTCGCGCATGGACCGGTTCGACGACCTGGTGCTCGGCAACGGGATCTTCCGCGGGCGCACGCGGGGCGTGGGCGCGCTCGCTCCGGAGGCCGTGCACGCGTACGGCGTGAGCGGGCCGATCGCGCGCGGCTCGGGCGTCGACTTCGACCTGCGCCGTGACGAGCCGTATCTCGCCTACGGCGAGCTGCAGGACACCCTGAGGGTCGTCACCCGGCAGGAGGGCGACTGCCTGGCCCGCTTCGAGGTGCTGCTGGAGCAGACGCACGTCGCCCTCGACCTCGCCGACGCGTGCCTGGACCGGCTCGCCGAGCTGCCGCCCGGCCCGATCAACCAGCGGCTCCCCAAGGTCCTGAAGGCGCCCGAGGGGCACACCTACGCCTGGACCGAGAACCCGCTCGGCATCAACGGCTACTACCTCGTCAGCAAGGGCGAGAAGACCCCGTACCGGCTGAAGCTGCGCTCGGCCTCGTACAACAACATCCAGGCGCTGGTGGAGCTGCTGCCGGGGACGCTGGTCGCGGACATGGTGGCGATCCTGGGGTCGATGTTCTTCGTGGTCGGGGACATCGACAAGTAGGGCATCGACAGGTACGCGCCTCCCCAGGGGCGGCCGCGGTCTCACCGCGGTCACTCGGCGAGTACGTCCGGAATTCCAACCCTCTGCAGGAGCCAGCCGAAGTCGCCCAGGCCGCCCTCGGCGGTGAGTTCGGCGGCCTCACCGGCGGTCGCGAGGGCGCGTACGTAGGCGGCCGGCTGCGTGGAGGCGAGCGCGAGCGCCGGGCGTGCGCCGGTGAGGCCCAGGGCGCGCAGCGCATCACGCTGTCTTAGCAGGCGGGCGCCCGATGGGGCGTGCGCCGTCGCGTGCGCCGCGCACGCGTCCAGGGCGACATGGGCCGTGATGTCGCACGACCCGTCGGGCACGGGCCGCGTCTCGCGCCCCCCGCGGAAGCCGGTGAGCGTGCCGAAGGCGGGGCGGGCGTCCAGGGTGTGCGCGTAGTCGACGGCGACCGCGAGCCCCCGGTCGAGCGCGGCGACGGCGTCCGCCCAGGCCTCGTCCCTGGGCAGCCCGATCTCGGCCCGCAGCCCCTCCTCGGGCGGCAGCGGCCACCACCGGTCGAGCCACCGTGCCTCCGCACCGCCGACCGGTTCCCCGAGCCGCTCGGTCCCGTCCTGCCGTACGAGCACGCGTCGCACCACCCCCGCGGGGTCCACCTCGGCGACGTCCACCGGAACGTTGTCCAGCCATTCGTTGGCGAACAGCAGCCCGGTGACGCCCCGCGGCGGTTCGCCCAGCCACTCGATCCGGCCGTCCAGGCCCTCGGGGCGGTCGGCGATCTCGACGGCGTACGCGCGCGTGCGGGTGAGCACGTCGGCGGGCAGTGCGGCGAGGACGCCGCCGACCAGCTCGCCCCGCCCCGCGGCCATGTCGACGAAGGCGAGCGACTCGGGACGGTCCAGGGCCCGGTCGACGCGGCACAGCAGCCGTGCCACGGCCTCGGCGAAGAGCGGCGAGGCATGCACGGACGTACGGAAGTGCCCGGCCGGTCCCTCGGGCCTGCGATAGAAGCCGCCGGGCCCGTACAGCGCCGCCCCGGCCGCCGTCCGCCAGCCCTGCCACCGGCCGGATGTCTGTTCCGTCACTGGCCAAGGCTAAGCGTGCAGGACAGGGGAGCCTCCACCTTGGGGAGTACGCGCGGTGGGTCCGGATCGGCCCTCCGGTTGACCCCTGCACGCATCACGCTTCCCTACGCTGGGTTACGTGCAGCGCCTCTATGACTTCCTCCGCAGGCACCCGACAGGGGTCGACAGCTTCTGGGCCGTCTTCCTGTTCGGGATCTCCGTGGTGGGCGAAGTCGCCCGGCAGGAGGCCAGGGGCACCGACTCACCGGCGCTGATCATTCCGATCGTGCTCCTGCTGTGCCTGGTCATCGCGCTGCGCCGGCGTATGCCGGAGAAGATGCTGCTGCTCGCGATCGGGCTCGGCGTCGCCCAGGTCGCGCTGGACGTGGAGACCACGGCCGCCGACTTCGCGATGCTGGTGATCGTCTACACGGTGGCCGCGACGGGCGCCCGCTGGGCCTCCAGAACGGCGCTGGCCGCGGGTCTGTGCGCGGCGCCGGTCGCGCAGCTGCGCTGGCCGAACGAGCACTCCGGGGCGCTCGGCAACATCGCGGTGGTCGTCTTCCAGACGGTGCCGTTCGCGCTCGCCTGGGTGCTCGGCGACTCCATCCGCACCCGCCGCGCCTACTTCGCGCAGCTGGAGGAGCGCAACGCCCGCCTGGAGAAGGAGCGCGAGGCGCAGGCCAAGGTCGCGGTCGCCGCCGAGCGCGCCCGGATCGCGCGTGAACTGCACGACGTCGTCGCGCACAACGTGTCGGTGATGGTGGTGCAGGCCGACGGCGCCGCCTACGTCCTCGACGCCGCGCCCGACCAGGCGAAGAAGGCCCTGGAGACCATCTCCTCCACCGGCCGCCAGGCCCTCGCCGAGATGCGCCGCCTGCTCGGCGTGCTGCGCACCGGCGAACACAAGGAGGCCGGCGAATACGTCCCGCAGCCCGACGTCGGCCAGATAGACGAGCTGATCGAGCAGTGCCGCACCTCCGGACTGCCCGTCGACTTCAAGGTCGAGGGCACCCCGCGGCCGCTGCCCAGCGGCGTCGAGCTCACCGCGTACCGCATCGTGCAGGAGGCGCTCACCAACACGCGCAAGCACGGCGGGCCCAACGCGGGCGCCAGCGTGCGGCTCGTCTACTTCGACGACGGGCTCGGCCTGCTGGTCGAGGACGACGGCAAGGGCGCCCCGCACGAGCTGTACGAGGAGGGCGGCTTCGACGGCCAGGGCCACGGCCTGATCGGCATGCGCGAACGGGTCGGTATGGTCGGTGGCACGCTCGATGCGGGCCCGCGCCCGGGCGGCGGATTCCGGATCAGTGCGCTGCTGCCGTTGAAACCCGCACATTGACGTGTACGTACGCCCCAGTGGACACCTGTTGACGGCCCTCTGCAGCGCCCTCGCAGAGGAGACCGGCCGCAGACGGACGAGAACGGAAGAGGCCCGATGACGATCCGCGTGATGCTCGTCGACGACCAGGTGCTGCTGCGCACCGGGTTCCGGATGGTGCTCGCCGCGCAGCCGGACATGGAGGTCGTCGCGGAGGCGGGGGACGGCGTCGAGGCCCTGCAGGTGCTGCGTGCGACGGCCGTCGACGTCGTGCTGATGGACGTCCGGATGCCGAAGCTCGACGGCGTGGAGACCACCCGCCGCATCTGCTCGCAGCCCGAGCCGCCGAAGGTGCTGATCCTGACCACCTTCGACCTCGACGAGTACGCCTTCTCGGGGCTGAAGGCGGGCGCCTCCGGCTTCATGCTCAAGGACGTGCCGCCCGGTGAGCTGCTGACCGCCATCCGGGCCGTGCACAGCGGCGACGCGGTGGTGGCGCCCTCGACCACGCGCCGGCTCCTCGACCGGTTCGCGCCGATGCTGCCGAGCGGCGCCAAGGAGCCCCGGCACAAGGAGCTGGAGCGGCTCACCGACCGCGAGCGCGAGGTCATGATCCTGGTCGCGCAGGGCCTGTCCAACGGCGAGATCGCGGCCCGGCTGGTGCTGTCGGAGGCGACGGTGAAGACCCATGTCGGCCGCATCCTGACCAAGTTGGGGCTGCGCGACCGCGTGCAGGTGGTGGTCCTGGCGTACGAGACCGGACTCGTACGCGCGGGCGGGCACGGCTGACCACGGCCGCACCTGACCCACGGCCGCACCTGACCCACGGGCACACCTGACCCACGTGCACGGCCGACCTCCCGGGTCCGCGCCCCTCGCGCCCCGGCGGCCACTAGGGTCTGCGCATGCTCCTGTGGATCAATGGCCCTTTCGGGGGCGGTAAGACACAGACCGCGTACGAGATCCAGCGGAGGCTGCCCGGCAGCGTCGTCTGCGACCCCGAGCACGCCGGATTTGGTCTGCGGCGGATGCTTCCGCCCGAACTGCGCGGGGACTTCCAGGACTTGGCGTCCTGGCGGCAGGGCGTCGTCGAGGTGCTGGACCTCGCCCTGGCCACGCACGAGGGCGTGGTGATCGTGCCCATGACGGTCACGGACTCCGGCTACTTCGACGAAACCGTGGGGCGGCTGCGCGAACTCGGCCACGACGTGCACCACTTCACCCTGCTCGCCCAGCGCGAGACCGTCCTCGAGCGGCTGCGCGAGCGCGGCCTCGGGCACCTCCTTCAGTACGTCGCCGGCAAGAACCCGGGTCCGCGCAGGGAGAGTTGGGCCGTGCAGCAGCTCGACCACTGTCTGGACCGGCTGAGCGAGCCGGAGTTCGCCGAACACCTGTGGACGGACCACTCGACCGTGCCGAAGACCGCGGACCGGATCGCCGTGCTCGCGGGGCTGACCCTGCGGCCGAACAACGAGGGCGCGCTGCGCACCCGGCTGCGGCAGGCGCGGGTGGGGATCCGGCACATCCGGTTCGACTGAGCGGGGGCGGCGCCCGCCGGGCGGGCCGGGCCCGCGCTCAGCGCAGGATTCCCTCCAGGAAGTCGCTGCCCAGGCGGGCCACCACGGCTATGTCCAACTGGTGCTGCACATACCGTCCGCGGCGGCGGGTGGTGATCAGATCCGCCTTCTTCAGCACGCCGAGATGACGGGATATCTCCGGGGCGGTCATGTCCAGCGCCTGCGCCAGCTCGCTGGTGGTGTAGGCGCTGCGGGCCACATACCGGCAGATCCGCATCCTGACCGGGTGGGACAGGGCGGTCATGCGCAGGGCGAGCTGCTGGACGGAGGGCGGGGCCGCGAGCTCGGGCGAGCCGACCGGGTAGTGCAGCACCGGCAGCCAGCCGGGGCGGTACAGCACAGACAGATGGGGCCAGCCGAGGCTCGTCGGCACCAGGAGGAGGGCGCCGTCCCGCGCGGCCGTACGACCCACGGTCAGCTTGTCGACCGTGATCTCCCCGGCGGCCTCGTCGAGCACGACGGCCGGGGACACGGCGGTCAGCGCCTCGGCCAGGCCCTTGCGGTGCAGCAGATCGGTCTTGTGGCGGGCGTCCGCCGTGAGCTGGTGGCGCAGCCGGGACCAGGTCTGGCCGAAGAACGCCTCGTCGCAGTCCTGCAGGAACTGCCGCAGCCAGGCCCGGATCCTGGGCGGATCGGACAGCAGCAGCTTGCTGAACTGCTCCTGCTGCGGTCCGCGCGCGGCGGCCAGCTCCAGGGCGCGCCTGCCGAGCTCGGCGTCGACGAGGGGGCTCGGCCCGACGCCGTAGGGCATCGCGCAGCTGAACTCCAGCGCCGAGTCCACGAACTGCTCGTCCGTCAGCTTGTCCAGCAGGTCCAGCTCCTCGGCGAGCGTGGCCCCGGGGAGGGCGCCGCCGGGAATGCCCGCGTACGGCATGAACAGGTCCGAGAAGATCGTCCGCCACAGGAAGTCGGCCTCGCACATCCGGTCGGCGAGGTGCGGGTCGAGGCCGGCCGTCACGCCCGTCACCCAGCCCTGCAGACCGGGGTGGTGCCCCGGCTCGGACAGCGCGTGCAGCGCCATGCCGAGCTCGGCCAGGGGTGAGGGGACGACGGCGACCCTCTCCGGCCGCAGCCCCGCGATGTCGATGTGCACGCTCATGACCTCATGGTGCACCTCGCCACTGACAACGCCGACGCCGATTGACGGCGCCCGTCAATCGGCGCGACGCCGGCGCCCGGCCCGGCGCAGCCTGGGATCACCGGGGCAACCGCGGAGCCCAGTGCCACCTCCGGAGCATCCGACCTCCGGAGACGTCCCGTGAAGGCGGCGATCCGTCATGAGCATCACCCAGCAGTACCTCCTCGACACCTACCGCGCCCATCGCCTGGGCGAGCCCCCTGTGCCCGCGCCCGGCGCGAACGACTGGCAGGTGGTGCGCGAGCTTCGCGAGTACCGCCGGTTCAGCGCGGTCGTCGCCGGGCGTCCGGCCCGCGGGCGGATACGGCTCGCCCTGCGCCGGTGGCTGCGCCCGCACTCCAGCTGCTGACCGCCCGGCCCAGCTGCTGAACGCCCCGGCCCAACCGTTGACCGTCCCCGGCGCAGCTACCGACCGCCCCCGGCCGCTTTCGCCCGGTCGGCCTCCTCGGTGAGGCGGGAGGCGAACTGCGCGACCGCGGCCTTCACGTCGTCGGCCGTCCACTCCAGGCCGGCGGCCCGTACCGACACCTCGGTCATGGCCAGGCCCGGGCCCTTCGCGTCCCAGGCGTCGGCGAACAGCAGGACGCCGGTCTCCTCGCCCTGCCGGATCGCCGCCTCCGAGACGACGTCGACATCGTGGGGCAGCCAGAGCTGGAACTCGTTGGTGTGCGGCACCTCGGGGTGCACGATCGTCCACGGCACCCCGGTCGCCGCGAACCCCTCGCGCAGTGCCTCGGCCACCACGCGCGCGTGGGCGACGTACGCGGGCAGCCGGGGCAGTTCCCGCTCCAGGCCGGCGAGGGCCGACAGGGCGGTCGGGAACTGCTGGAAGATCTGGCCGCCGTACCGGTGCCGCCACACCTTCGCCTCGTCGACCAGCGTCTTCGGTCCGGCGAGTGCGGCGCCGCCGTAGCCGTCGAGGGACTTGTAGAACGACACGTAGACGGTGTCCGCCAGGTCGGCGATCTCGTCCAGGGGGCGGCCGAAGTGGGTGGTGGACTCCCACAGGCGTGCGCCGTCGAAGTGCACCACCGCGTCGCGCTCGCGCGCGGCCTCCACGACCGCGGTGAGCTCCTCCCAGGAGGGCAGGACGAAACCGGCGTCCCTGAGCGGCAGTTCGAGCATCAGCGTGCCGAAGGGCTCGTCGAACTCGCGGACCTCGTCGGCGGTCAGGAACCGGGACTCGCCCGTCACCCGGACCGGACGCAACCCGCTGACCTGGCTGAACGCATGCCGTTCGTGCACCTCGGGGTGCGCGAGCGCGTGCAGGGCGACCGCCGGGCTGCCCGTGCGTCCCGCCCAGCAGCGCAGCGCCACCTGCTGGGCCATCGTGCCCGTGGGGAAGAACGCGGCGGCCTCCTTGCCCAGCAGGTGCGCGACCTTCTCCTCCAGGGCCGCGACGACGCCGTTGCCGTAGATGTCCGACGGCTCGTCCAGGTCGTAGAAGTGCTGCGCGTCGTCCAGGAGGGCCAGGCGTTCGCGGAGCGTGCCCAGGAAGCCGGGGCGCGCGAGCACCCGGCTCACGCTCCGGTAGGCGCTGATACGCCGTTTGCGGCGCTGCTTGAGCCGCTCCTCGTCCGACAACTGCCCGGCGTCCGACAACTGCCCGTCCGACTGCCCGCCCTGCTCCGCCACATCGCTCATGGTCCGGATCATGCCCGGCCGCACCCTCCCGGGCACCCGGATTTCCACAGGCTCCCTGTGCGTGGACAGCGTGGCGAAACCCACAGCCTGTGGACAACCGGACGCCCCCGGAACCAATCGCGTTAACATGACGAGAAATCGTCCGGTACCCGGAGCGGACTGGAACGGGAAGGCCGCCGTCGAGTGAGTACAAGCCAACAGCCAGACCCCAAGGACCGCCCCGCGCGGCTCACCGTCGGCGTCGTCGGCGCCGGCCGTGTCGGCCCCGCACTGGCCGCGTCCCTCCAGCTCGCCGGGCACCGCCCGGTGGCCGTCTCCGGGGTCTCCGACACGTCGCGCAAGCGTGCCGCGCAGATGCTCCCCGACGTGCCGCTGGTCCCGCCCGCCGAGGTGCTCCAGCGCGCCGACCTGGTGCTGCTGACCGTCCCGGACGACACGCTGCCCGCCCTGGTGGAGGGCCTCGCCGAGACCGGTTCGGTGCGACCCGGACAGCTGCTGGTGCACACCTCCGGGCGGTACGGCGCCAAGGTCCTGGACCCCGCCCTGCGCGCGGGCGCGCTCCCGCTGGCCCTGCACCCGGCGATGACCTTCACCGGCACCCCCGTCGACGTCCAGCGCCTGGCCGGCTGCTCCTTCGGCGTCACCGCCCCCGACGAGCTGCGGCTGGCCGCCGAGGCCCTCGTCATCGAGATGGGCGGCGAACCGGAATGGATCGCCGAGGAGAGGCGCCCGCTGTACCACGCGGCGCTCGCGCTGGGCGCCAACCACCTGGTGACGCTGGTCGCCCAGTCCATGGAGCTGCTGCGCGAGGCCGGCGTCACGGCCCCCGACCGGATGCTCGGCCCGCTGCTCGGCGCCGCCCTCGACAACGCCCTGCGCTCCGGCGACGCCGCCCTGACCGGTCCCGTCGCGCGCGGCGACGCGGGCACGGTCGCGGCGCACGTCGCCGAGCTGCGCCGGCACGCGCCGCAGACCGTCGCCGGCTATCTGGCCATGGCGCGCGCCACCGCCGACCGCGCGCTCGCCCACGGTCTGCTGAAGCCGGAACTCGCGGAGGACCTGCTCGGGGTGCTCGCCGGCGGGCCCACTGGACCCGAAGGCACCGGCGGCACCGACGGCGCCGAGGGGGACGCCCGATGACCACCACAGTGCTGCGCACCGCCGACGAACTGCACGCACGCACGCGTACCGGCCGCCGTGCCGTCGTGATGACCATGGGCGCCCTGCACGAGGGCCACGCCACCCTGATCCGCACCGCACGCGGGATCGCTGGAGCGGACGGCGAGGTCGTCGTCACCGTCTTCGTGAACCCCCTGCAGTTCGGCGCGGGCGAGGACCTCGACCGCTACCCGCGCACCCTGGACGCGGACGTCAAGCTCGCCGAACTGTCCGGCGCGGACGTCGTCTTCGCGCCCTCCACGGACGAGGTCTACCCGGGCGGCGAGCCCCAGGTGCGCATCAGCGCGGGCCCCATGGGGGAGCGCCTGGAGGGCGCCTCCCGCCCCGGCCACTTCGACGGCATGCTCACCGTCGTCGCCAAACTGCTCCACCTCACCCGCCCCGACGTCGCCCTGTACGGCCAGAAGGACGCCCAGCAGCTCGCCCTGATCCGCCGCATGGTGCGGGACCTGAACTTCGGCATCGAGATCGTCGGCGTGCCCACGGTGCGCGAGGAGGACGGCCTGGCCCTGTCCAGCCGCAACCGCTACCTCTCGCCCGCCGAGCGGCGCACGGCTCTCTCCCTCTCGCGCGCCCTGTTCGCGGGCAGCGACCGGCACGCCGCCCAGGAGGCGCTGCGCGCACGGGCCCGCGAGGTGCCCGCCACGCACGCGCGTGCCGAGGCGCTCAGCGCCATCGGCGAGTCCCGCGCCGCCGCCGACGCGCACGCCGTCGCCAAGGCCCTCCCGGGCGCCCCCTCCGCGGTCCGCGCCGCCGCCCGCCTCGTCCTCGACGACGCCGCGCGCCTGTCGCCGCCGCTCAAGCTGGACTACCTCGCCCTCGTCGACCCGTCCGACTTCACGGAGATCGAGGACGACTTCACCGGCGAGGCCGTTCTCGCCGTCGCCGCCCGGGTCGGGACGACCAGGCTGATCGACAACATCCCACTCACTTTCGGAACCCCCGGAGCCGCCTCGTGACCAGCACAGGCATACGACTGCACGCGCCCGCCCCAGGATGGTCCATCTCAGCGGACGTCGTGGTCGTCGGCTCCGGGGTCGCCGGGCTGACCGCGGCCCTGCGCTGCGAGGCGGCCGGCCTCAGGACCGTCGTCGTCACCAAGGCGCGCCTCGACGACGGCTCCACCCGCTGGGCGCAGGGCGGCGTCGCCGCGGCCCTCGGCGAGGGCGACACCCCCGAACAGCACCTGGACGACACCCTGGTGGCGGGCGCGGGCCTGTGCGACGAGGAAGCCGTACGCATCCTCGTCACCGAGGGCCCCGACGCCGTACGGCGGCTCATCGAGACCGGTGCGCACTTCGACGAGTCCGAGGAGGGCGACCTGGCCCTCACCCGCGAGGGCGGGCACCACCGCCGCCGCATCGCGCACGCGGGCGGCGACGCGACCGGCGCGGAGATCTCCCGCGCCCTCGTCGAGGCGGCACGCGCGCGTGGCGTCCGCGCCATCGAGAACGCGCTGGTGCTCGACCTCCTGACGGACGCGGGCGGCCGCACCGCGGGCGTGAGCCTGCACGTCATGGGCGAGGGCCAGCACGACGGCGTGGGCGCCGTGCACGCGCCCGCGGTCGTCCTCGCGACCGGCGGCATGGGCCAGGTGTTCTCGGCGACCACCAACCCGTCGGTGTCCACCGGCGACGGCGTGGCCCTCGCGCTGCGCGCGGGCGCGGAGGTCTCCGACCTCGAGTTCGTGCAGTTCCACCCCACCGTGCTGTTCCTCGGCCCGGACGCGGAGGGCCAGCAGCCGCTGGTCTCCGAGGCCGTGCGCGGCGAGGGCGCCCACCTGGTCGACGCCGACGGCGTGCGCTTCATGGTGGGACAGCACGAGCTGGCCGAGCTGGCGCCCCGCGACATCGTCGCCAAGGGCATCCTGCGCCGCATGCTGCAGCAGGACGCCGAGCACATGTTCCTCGACGCCCGGCACTTCGGCGCCGAGATGTGGGAGCACCGCTTCCCGACGATCCTGGCCTCCTGCCGCGCCCACGGCATCGACCCGGTCACCGAGCCCATCCCGATCGCCCCGGCCGCCCACCACGCCTCCGGCGGCGTGCGCACGGACTCCCGGGGCCGTACGACCGTCCCGGGTCTGTACGCCTGCGGCGAGGTCGCCTGCACCGGCGTGCACGGCGCCAACCGGCTCGCCTCCAACTCGCTCCTCGAAGGCCTCGTCTACGCCGAGCGCATCGCCGCCGACATCGCGGCCACGCAGGCGGCGAACGGCCTCCACGCGCGCGTGCCGGAGCCGGTCGAACAGCCGGACGTGCCCACGCATCCGCTGCTCGCCCCGGAGGCCCGGTTCGAGATCCAGCGGATCATGACCGACGGCGCGGGCGTCCTGCGCTCCGCCGAGTCCCTCGCCACGGCCGCCGACCAGCTGCAGCGGCTGCACGACGAGGCCCGTGACGCCCTCGACGAGAACGGCAAGACCGCCGAGCCCGGCGTCGACACCTGGGAGGCCACCAACCTCCTGTGCGTGGCCCGCGTCCTGGTCGCCGCCGCCCGGCTGCGCGAGGAGACGCGCGGCTGCCACTGGCGCGAGGACCACGCCGACCGCGACGACGCGGCATGGCGCCGCCACATCGTCGTACGGCTGAATCCGGACCGCACACTCGCCGTCGGCACCACCGATACCGCAGACTTCCCCCCGACCCGGCAGCCCCAGCCTGCGCACCGTCCCCAGGAGCAGTGACAGAAGTGAGCACCCCCGACCTCCCCCTCGCGTCGAACGGCGGCTGCGGCGACGGCTGTGCCTGCGGCGCCGACGCCGACGCCGAACATCTGGAGTGCGGGCTCGACCCCGCGCTCGCGCAGCTCCTGGCCGACGCCGGACTCGACCCGGTGGAGGTCGAGGACATCGCCCATCTCGCCATCCAGGAGGACCTCGACCACGGCGTGGACGTGACCACCGTCGCGACCATCCCCGAAGAGGCCGTCGCCACCGGCGACTTCACCGCGCGCGAGGCGGGCGTCGCGGCGGGCCTCAGGGTCGCCGAAGCGGTCATCTCCGTGGTCTGCACCGACGAGTTCGAGGTCGAGCGGCACGTGGAGGACGGCGACCGCGTCACGGCGGGGCAGAAGCTGCTGTCGGTCACCACACGCACCCGCGACCTGCTCACCGCGGAACGCAGCGCGCTCAACCTCCTGTGCCGCCTGTCGGGCATCGCGACCGCCACGCGCGCGTGGGCGGACGTCCTGGAGGGCACGCGGACGAAGGTCCGTGACACCCGCAAGACGACCCCCGGGCTGCGGTCGCTGGAGAAGTTCGCGGTGCGCTGCGGCGGCGGCGTCAACCACCGAATGTCGCTGTCGGACGCGGCCCTCGTCAAGGACAACCACGTGGTGGCCGCGGGCGGCGTCGCCCAGGCCTTCAAGGCCGTACGGGAGGCCTTCCCGGACCTGGCGATCGAGGTCGAGGTCGACACCCTGCACCAGCTGCGCGAGGTCGTGGACGCCGGCGCCGACCTGATTTTGCTGGACAACTTCACCCCCGGTGAGTGCGGGGAGGCCGTCGCCCTCGTGGACGGCCGCGCCGCCCTGGAGGCGTCGGGCCGGCTGACCCTCGACAACGCGCGCGCGTACGCCGACACGGGCGTCGACTACCTCGCGGTGGGAGCCCTGACCCACTCCTCGCCGATCCTCGACATCGGCCTCGACCTGCGAGCGGCGGAGTAGGTACGGGCCATGCTGCTGACGATCGACGTAGGGAACACGCACACCGTCCTCGGCCTGTTCGACGGGGACGACATCGTCGAGCACTGGCGCATCTCGACCGACGCGCGCCGCACGGCGGACGAGCTCGCGGTGCTGCTGCAGGGCCTGATGGGCATGCACCCGCTGCTCGGCGACGAGCTGGGCGACGGCATCGACGGGATCGCGATCTGCGCCACCGTGCCCTCCGTGCTGCACGAGCTGCGCGAGGTCACACGCCGGTACTACGGCGACGTTCCCGCCGTGCTGGTGGAGCCGGGCGTCAAGACGGGCGTGCCGATCCTAACCGACAACCCCAAGGAGGTCGGCGCCGACCGCATCATCAACGCGGTGGCGGCCGTCGAGCTGTACGGCGGCCCGGCGATCGTCGTCGACTTCGGTACGGCGACGACCTTCGACGCGGTCTCCGCGCGCGGGGAGTACATCGGCGGCGTGATCGCCCCCGGTATCGAGATCTCCGTCGAGGCGCTCGGCGTCCGCGGCGCCCAGCTGCGCAAGATCGAGGTGGCCCGGCCGCGCAGCGTGATCGGCAAGAACACCGTCGAGGCGATGCAGTCCGGGATCGTCTACGGCTTCGCCGGGCAGGTCGACGGCGTCGTCGGCCGGATGGCCCGGGAGCTGGCCGAGGACCCGGACGACGTCACGGTGATCGCAACCGGCGGGCTCGCGCCGATGGTGCTCGGGGAGTCGTCGGTGATCGACGAACACGAGCCCTGGCTGACCCTGATCGGCCTACGCATGGTCTACGAGCGCAACGTCTCGCGCATGTGAGGCGCCGCGCGGCCCTACCGGGTGGCGCGGACCGCCGGGTGGCGCGGATCGGCCGGGTGGCGCGGATCGGCCGGGTGGCGCGGACCGCCGGGCGGCACGGCCCAACCGGGTGGCGCGTCCGCGCCACACCCGCCCCTTATGTCGAATTTGTCTGATTAGCGCGTAGTGTCGCCGCATGCCCACGCCATACGGATCCCGCGGCGGCATGGCGTTCGGTGTGGAGGAGCTGCGTGTGCTCCGCCGCGCTCTCGCCCTCGCCCTCAAGCCCGGCCCCACGCCCGCAGAGGACGTCAGGGACTGCCTGCGCCTCGCCGAGTCCCTGGACGAGGCCATGCGTGAGGGCGCCCGGCTGCGTGCCTTCCTGCTGGCCGACCTCGCGCGCTACCGCGCCGCCCTGCCCGGCGCCGCGGCCGGCTATCTGACGCTCCTCGAGGAGGCGCTCGGGGCCGGGTACCGCCCGCAGGCCGACGATCTCGCCGCCCTCAGGGCCCTGCGCGGCAATCCGGCCGCCTCCGTCCTCCTGGGGCGCTGCCGCATGCTCGCGGAACAGGACGCACGCGCCCCTCTCGCGCACGGTCCGGCCCGCAGGGCCCTCCCGACCGTCCCCGCCGCCCGCAACCGCCTCACGGCCCTTCCCGGCGGCCTGAAGGGCGCAGGGGCGGAGCCCGCCGCGGCCAAGGAGCGGGACCCCGCGAAGAAGCCCGAGACGAAGCCCGTCCGCAAGCCGGCCGCCCCCAAGCCGTCGCCCGCCCCGGCCGAGCCGAAGCCGGCCCGCCCGATCCCGACCCCGGGCGAGGTCTTCCCGCGCCGCAAGCCGACCCCGCCGCCCGCCTCCGGGCAGCGCAGACACCTCGCCGCGGGCTGACGGAGCGCGAACCGCCGGGAATCCCCCCAACCCCGCCCCGTCCGCTCGTCCGGCCCGTGGCTACTCTGGACGGTATGGACTACGTCTCCGCGCTCGTGCCCCCGTTCGTGATGGCCGTGCTCTTCATCGGCGTGATCAGGGTGATGATCAAGTCCCAGGGCGGGGCCAACAAGGCCAAGGAGGACGCGGTCGTCGACGCCGCGATCGCGCGCGCGGAGAGCGCCCGCCAGGCCTCCCCGAAGAACGACGGCTGACCCCTCCTCTGGCTGCACCCTTTTTGTCCCCGTTTGCTGATGGATGTGCTCGTCCGGCACGCGAATGGAGACATCTCCCACTATTGTGCTGAACTGTGCCTCGCCCATTGGGAGAACTCGAAGACGCGGTCATGACGCGGGTGTGGAAGTGGAACCGCCCGGTGACCGTCCGAGAAGTCCTGGAAGATCTGCAGCAGGAACGGTCCATCGCATACACCACGGTGATGACCGTTTTGGACAATCTCCATCAGAAGGGCTGGGTGCGCCGAGAGGCCGAAGGCAGGGCCTATCGATATGAGGCCGTCTCCACCCGGGCCGCCTACGCGGCCGCTCTGATGAACGACGCCTGGGCGCAGAGTGACAACCCGGCAGCCGCCCTCGTCGCCTTCTTCGGGATGATGAGCGAGGAACAGCGCCTGGCCCTCAGAGACGCCGTACGCATCGTCCAAGGCCCGGAAACTTCCCCGGCGCCCTCCGATACCGGCGGTGATAGTGCCGGTGAGAACCCCGGGTCGGCGCAGGAGGATGACGGGCGATAGCGTCCGCACATGTCAGCAGAGAGTCGTGTAGGCCCCGAAGAGCCCGAAGTCAGTGCTAAAGCCATCACTGTCCGGCGGGCCCGTACCGGCGATGTCCAGGCGGTGCGCCGTCTCCTTGACACCTACGTCCGCGGCCGCATCCTGCTCGACAAAGCAACGGTGACGCTTTACGAGGACATCCAGGAGTTCTGGGTCGCCGAACGGGACGACAACGCCGAGGTGGTCGGCTGCGGTGCGCTGCACGTGATGTGGGAAGACCTCGCGGAAGTGCGCACTCTCGCGGTCAAGCCCGGCCTGAAGGGCGCCGGCGTGGGCCATCAGTTGCTGGAGAAGTTGCTGCACACCGCGCGCTGGCTGGGTGTTCGGCGCGTTTTCTGTCTGACCTTCGAAGTGGACTTCTTCGCCAAGCACGGCTTCGTCGAGATCGGCGAGACGCCCGTCGACACCGATGTCTACGCGGAGCTACTGCGTTCCTATGACGAGGGCGTAGCGGAGTTCCTCGGTCTCGAACGGGTGAAACCGAACACCTTGGGCAACAGCCGGATGCTTCTGCATCTGTGATCGCCGATCACCGCGGTGCATTTCGCGCCCCTGCCCAGGTTCCCTATGTCCGAAACGCGCACGTTTCCGGTCGGGACGCTGTGCAGTCCGTCTCGGGGCAGGTCTCTCCGAAGGGTTTGTGTTTTTCCGGCAAAAGCGGTTTGCTTTCCGACGTACTGCAGTACTGCATATAACAGGGGACGGCGAAACGGCGGACGCCGCAGACCCCAGGCCCTCAAGTTATCGATGAAAGGAAATCCGGTGGCACAGAAGGTTCAGGTCCTTCTTGTCGACGACCTCGACGGCGGCGAGGCGGACGAGACCGTTACGTTCGCGTTGGACGGCAAGACGTACGAGATCGATCTCACGACCGCCAATGCGGACAAGCTCCGTGGCCTTCTCGAGCCTTACGTGAAGGGTGGTCGGCGTACCGGAGGCCGTGCTTCGGGCGGGCGCGGAAAGGCGCGCGCCGCTTCCGGCGGCAGCCAGGACACCGCGCAGATCCGCGCGTGGGCGAAGGAGAACGGATACGAGGTCAACGACCGCGGCCGTGTTCCCGCGTCCATCCGCGAGGCCTATGAGAAGGCGAACGCCTGATCGCCGTTTTACGGCAGGCGCAATGGGCGGGCGCACGCGCGCCGCAGCCGCAACCGGTGGCACTGCGTCGCCACCGTGTCCACGAGTCGTACGAGATCGGGGGCGCCCCCACCGCCCCCCACGGCCGACAGCGTCGGCAGCGAGGCCTCGACCTCGCACCCAGGCTCGGGGGGTCGCAGCCATACGGCGGCCCCCTGCAGGGCGCCCGGGTCGCCCGGAGGCCGTGAGCCGGCCGGCCCGCTTCCGGGGGGCAGCGGCGCGTCCATGACGCCGCCCTCGCCGGTCACGGTCAGATCCAGCGTGAGCGCGCCCCACTCCAGCCAGTCGAGCAGCCCCGGCAGCTCCTCCGCGCTGCCCGCGGCCACCAGCAGCCGCATCCGGTCGTCCTGAACCGCCACCGGCGTCGCCGGCGCGAGATGGCGCAGACCCGCCCGGCCCGCCTCGGCCGGGACGTCCAGGACGTCGAAGCGCTCACCCACCCGCAGCCGCACCGGATCCGCGAGGCTTTCCGCGGAGGCGGGCACCGTCGCCCAGCCCAGTTCGTTCTCGTACCACCCGCGGACCGGATCGAGGTGGTCGAGCGGGCGACGGGGGAGCGGGACCGTGAGGAGGGTGCGGACCATGCCAAGTGCAACCGCCGGAACGACCTGCGAGTTACGCTGGGTGTCGAGTCGGCTGCGCAGAGTGCCGAAATCGGGGGCGTGAGGGGGCGCGGGGTGGTGCAAGGTTGTTCGCCCGTAGCGGAGGGAACCGGGCCGCGCGGCATGGAGTGTCAGTCCCGGCGGGTAAGACATCCCTAGTGGGAGGGGGCGACACGCAGGACAGGGCGTCTCACGTTCGCCATCGGCGTACTGATGGTGGAGGTAACTGTCTGGCCTGCGGGAACATCGTCTCGCACCATCGGGTTGGAGCAGATGTCGGCGTTCGGGGTCAGGAGGCAGTGTTGGTTCTCGCACCGGTGTCGGCAGTTGGAATGAGCGGTCCCCGCTTGCGGGACTAAGCTGCGGAAGGACAGGGAGGGGAAGTTCCCCCCACTGCCTGACCGCTCTGAGGAGCGATTAACGATGTTCGAGAGGTTCACCGACCGCGCGCGGCGGGTTGTCGTCCTGGCTCAGGAAGAAGCCCGGATGCTCAACCACAACTACATCGGCACCGAGCACATCCTCCTGGGCCTGATCCACGAGGGTGAGGGTGTCGCCGCCAAGGCCCTTGAGAGCCTCGGGATTTCGCTCGAGGCGGTCCGCCAGCAGGTGGAGGAGATCATCGGCCAGGGCCAGCAGGCCCCGTCCGGGCACATCCCCTTCACCCCCCGTGCCAAGAAGGTCCTGGAGCTCTCGCTCCGCGAGGCCCTTCAGCTGGGCCACAACTACATCGGCACGGAGCACATCCTGCTCGGCCTGATCCGCGAGGGCGAGGGCGTCGCCGCCCAGGTCCTCGTGAAGCTGGGCGCCGATCTCAACCGGGTGCGGCAGCAGGTCATCCAGCTGCTCTCCGGCTACCAGGGCAAGGAGACCGCCGCCGCCGGCGGGCCTGCCGAGGGCACGCCCTCGACGTCCCTGGTCCTCGACCAGTTCGGCCGGAACCTCACCCAGGCCGCTCGTGAGTCCAAGCTCGACCCGGTCATCGGGCGCGAGAAGGAGATCGAGCGGGTCATGCAGGTGCTGTCCCGCCGTACGAAGAACAACCCGGTGCTCATCGGCGAGCCCGGCGTCGGCAAGACCGCCGTCGTCGAGGGCCTCGCCCAGGCCATCGTCAAGGGCGAGGTGCCCGAGACCCTCAAGGACAAGCACCTCTACACCCTGGACCTCGGCGCCCTGGTCGCCGGCTCCCGCTACCGCGGTGACTTCGAGGAGCGCCTGAAGAAGGTGCTCAAGGAGATCCGCACCCGCGGCGACATCATCCTGTTCATCGACGAGCTGCACACGCTGGTCGGTGCGGGTGCCGCCGAGGGCGCCATCGACGCCGCTTCGATCCTGAAGCCGATGCTGGCCCGCGGTGAGCTGCAGACCATCGGTGCGACCACGCTGGACGAGTACCGCAAGCACCTGGAGAAGGACGCGGCCCTCGAGCGCCGCTTCCAGCCCATCCAGGTCGCCGAGCCGTCCCTGCCGCACACGATCGAGATCCTCAAGGGCCTGCGCGACCGCTACGAGGCCCACCACCGCGTCTCCATCACCGACGAGGCCCTCGTCCAGGCCGCCACCCTGGCCGACCGGTACATCTCGGACCGCTTCCTGCCGGACAAGGCGATCGACCTGATCGACGAGGCCGGTTCCCGGATGCGCATCCGCCGGATGACCGCGCCGCCGGACCTGCGCGAGTTCGACGAGAAGATCGCCGGTGTCCGCCGCGACAAGGAGTCCGCGATCGACTCGCAGGACTTCGAGAAGGCCGCTTCGCTCCGCGACAAGGAGAAGCAGCTCCTGGCCGCCAAGGCCAAGCGCGAGAAGGAGTGGAAGGCCGGCGACATGGACGTCGTCGCCGAGGTCGACGGCGAGCTGATCGCCGAGGTCCTCGCGACCGCCACCGGCATCCCGGTCTTCAAGCTGACCGAGGAGGAGTCCTCGCGTCTGCTGCGCATGGAGGACGAGCTCCACAAGCGGGTCATCGGCCAGGTCGACGCCGTCAAGGCGCTGTCGAAGGCGATCCGTCGTACGCGCGCGGGTCTGAAGGACCCCAAGCGCCCCGGTGGTTCGTTCATCTTCGCCGGCCCGTCCGGTGTGGGTAAGACCGAGCTGTCCAAGGCCCTCGCGGAGTTCCTCTTCGGAGACGAGGACGCGCTGATCTCCCTCGACATGTCGGAGTTCAGCGAGAAGCACACGGTCTCGCGCCTGTTCGGTTCGCCCCCCGGCTACGTGGGCTACGAGGAGGGCGGCCAGCTGACCGAGAAGGTCCGCCGCAAGCCGTTCTCCGTGGTCCTGTTCGACGAGGTCGAGAAGGCCCACCCGGACATCTTCAACTCGCTGCTGCAGATCCTGGAGGACGGTCGCCTGACCGACTCCCAGGGCCGGGTCGTGGACTTCAAGAACACGGTCATCATCATGACGACCAACCTCGGCACCCGGGACATCTCCAAGGGCTTCAACCTCGGCTTCGCGGCCTCGGGTGACAAGAAGTCCAACTACGAGCGCATGAAGAACAAGGTGTCGGACGAGCTCAAGCAGCACTTCCGTCCCGAGTTCCTCAACCGCGTGGACGACGTGGTCGTCTTCCCGCAGCTGACGCAGGAGGACATCCTCAAGATCGTCGACCTGATGATCAGCAAGGTGGACGAGCGCCTCAAGGACCGGGACATGGGCATCGAGCTCTCCCAGTCCGCCAAGGAGCTGCTGTCCAAGAAGGGTTACGACCCGGTGCTGGGTGCGCGTCCGCTGCGTCGCACCATCCAGCGCGAGGTCGAGGACACCCTGTCCGAGAAGATCCTCTTCGGCGAGCTGCGTCCCGGCCACATCGTGGTCGTGGACACCGAGGGCGAGGGCGACACCCAGACCTTCACCTTCCGCGGCGAGGAGAAGTCGGCACTCCCGGACGTCCCGCCGATCGAGCAGGCGGCCGGCGGAGCCGGCCCGAACCTGAGCAAGGAGGCGTAGCCCTTCGGGGACTGCGCTGAGAGGGGGCCGGTGCCTTGGGGCACCGGCCCCCTCTCGCATGCTCAGGGCAGGTCAGGACAACTGGCCGTCGTAGTCCGGGAGTTTGAAGGTCTTTTCGGCGTGGCCGCCCGTCAGGTCGGTGGGGCTGTTGCCGATGTTGGCGATGATGTCGTAGCCCTTGTTCTCGATGTCGACGCGCTGGGCGGTCTTGTAGGCGGCGACGTCCTTGAAGAGGTCGAACAGGCCGCGGACGTAGAGGCCGGAGACCTGGTAGCCGTCGTGTTCGAGGTTCCACTCGGTGGGGGCTTGGATGATGCCCGGGCGGGCGGTGACGAAGAAGATCGAGACGCCGTGGTCCTGGGCGTACTCGGCGACGTTCAGGACCGGCTTGTTGGCCGGCTGCGGGAAGCTGAAGCCGAAGTCGGTCTCCAGCGTGGTGTTGTCGATGTCGAAGACGATCGCCTGCTTCTCACCCGGGGTGGCCGCGGCGATGCGCTGCTGGAGATAGGGCAGGGCCTGGTCCATCACCGACTGGCAGTCCTTCTGCCAGGTCGCGTAGTCGACGTCCTCGGTGCTCGTCGCCGCGTCGGCGGGGGCGGCCAGTGCCACAAGGGCAGTGGTGGAGACTGCGGCGACCACTGCACGGCGTGCCCAGGGGCGTCGGCTTGTCATGGGTGGGGGGTCCTCTCGTCCGTATGCCGTTGTCTGGTGCATGTTCGGTGGCGAGGGTGGCGCGAGAGGAACCGTAGGGTTACCGGGGGGTAGGTAGCCAGAGATGTGCATCACAAGTTGTGCCGCACATTGGGTGGTTGAAATCTGAACTCCGGTGACATGCCGCACAGGCGAATTGTCCGTTACTACCCGGAATAGTGGATGAGCAGGTCCGGGCAAAAAGGACTTTAGTCCTGGAATCGGACGGGCGGATGGGGCGTCGTGGGCGGTTCGGTGCGGATGTGTCCTGAATGAGGGATGTGTCAAGAGGCGGTTAGTAATGAGGTGAGGTACTAACTTCCGTCGTAGATCACATGTTTTGGGATGAGTGGGTCCCGGGGTTACCAAGGAATGGCCCATCCGGCGGGCAGCGAGTGCGTCGGGTGGTCTTTTTCTGTCCCCGACTCACAAGGGTTGCTATGTCTTCGCGTGTCACGTCCCGTTCCACCCGTACGTCCCAGCTCCGCACCCGCGCCGCCGTTCTGGCCGCAGGACTGGGGGCATCGGTCGTGCTGGGGGCCGGGGTCGCGGCCGCTGCCGACGCCTCGCCCGCCGCCGGCACCGCGAGCGCCGTGCAGGCGCAGGCCGCCGCGCAGGCCAAGGCCGCCAAGAACGCCGCCGCCGCGAAGGCGAAGGCGCAGGAGGTCGCGAAGAAGAAGGCCGCCGCCAAGAAGGCCGCGGCCGCCAAGAAGGCCGCCTCCTGGATGCACCCGGTCAAGAAGTACGCGCTCTCCGCGAAGTTCGACCAGGCCGGCGGCATGTGGGCGCACAAGCACAGCGGCCAGGACTTCGCCGTGCCGAGCGGCACCAACGTCGTCGCCGCGCACGGCGGCACCGTCGTCAAGGCCGGCGGCAACGGCGCCGGCGACGGTCCGGCGTACGGCAACGCCATCGTCATCAAGCACGGCAACGGGACGTACTCGCAGTACGCCCACCTCTCCCGGATCGACGTCCATGTCGGCCAGGTCGTCACCACCGGCCAGCACATAGCCCGCTCGGGCAACACCGGTAACTCCAGCGGCCCGCACCTGCACTTCGAGATCCGCAAGACGGCGAACTACGGCTCGGCCATCGACCCGGTCTCCTTCCTGCGGGCCAAGGGCCTGAGCCTGTAATACGGCCTCCCGCACCTCTCCGGTGCACTTCCGGCGCGCCTTCCCGGCGCGCCTTCTCCTACGGCGAGTCGGCGCCCCGGTGCGCCTGGGTCACCAGATCGGTGGCGACCTCGAGCACGGCCTTGCGCTTGGTCTCGGGGTCGCCCTCCAGGTCGTTGAGGGCGAACATCCCGGCGTGCAGCGTGAACATCGCGCTGACGCAGCGCACCTGGTCGATCAGATCGGCGTCCGGGTCGATGAGGATGTCGCGCATGCCCATCATGCGGTTGCGGAACATCTCGCCGATGCGCAGTTCCTTCACCGCCGCCTGGTTCTCCTGCATGAAGCGGAACAGCGGGGTCGCGCCCGCCAGCGTCTCGCTGTAGCGGCGGATGATCTCCTGCTTGGTCTCCAGCGTCTGCGGCTGCGCCTTGCCCCACTCGATCAGTTCCACGATCGGCTCGGAGAGATCCTCGAAGATGCTGACGAGGATCTCTTCCTTCGTCTTGAAGTGGTAGTACAGCGCCGCCTTGGTGACGTCGAGGCGCTCGGCGATCTCGCGCAACGACGTCTTCTCGTAGCCCTGCTCGGCGAAGAGTTCGAGGGCCACGTCCTGGATGCGCTGGCGCGTGTTCCCGCGGCGCTGCTGTTTGGTGCCGTCCATGGTGACGCCCATCCTCGTACTCCTTGCGCTCACACGGAAACTTACTTGCCGCCCGACTAGAAAACTTACTTGACGCCCGGCTAGTTGGGGGTCTAACTTCTTCCAGTGTAGACAACTAGCCGGGCGGCAAGTAAGTGGCCGGCCGGGGGGATGCAGGAAGTTCCAAGAGTTCCTAGGGGAGTGGGCACCATGGCGGACACACAGACGGTCGAGACCAAGCCGGACAAACAACCGAAGAGCGTACGGGTCGTTCTGCTCGCGCTCATGATCACCATGATGCTGGCGATGCTCGACAACATGATCGTGGGTACGGCGATGCCGACGATCGTGGGCGAGCTCGGCGGCCTGGAGCACCTGTCGTGGGTGGTGACGGCGTACACGCTGGCCACCGCGGCGGCCACCCCGATCTGGGGCAAGCTCGGTGACATGTACGGCCGCAAGGCCACCTTCATGACCTCGATCGTGATCTTCCTGATCGGCTCCGCGCTCAGCGGCATGGCCCAGAACATGGGCGAGCTGATCGGCTTCCGCGCCGTGCAGGGCCTCGGCGCCGGCGGTCTGATGGTCGGCGTCATGGCGATCATCGGTGACCTGATCCCGCCGCGGGAGCGCGGCAAGTACCAGGGCATGATGGCCGGCGTGATGGCGCTGGCGATGATCGGCGGCCCGCTGGTCGGCGGCACCATCACCGACAACTGGGGCTGGCGCTGGTCGTTCTACATCAACCTGCCGCTCGGCATCTTCGCGCTCGGCCTGATCAGTGTGGTGCTGCACCTGCCGAAGAAGCGGGCCAAGGCGGGCATCGACTACCTCGGTGTCGTCCTGCTGACCGTCGGCATCACCGCGATCGTGCTGGTCACCACCTGGGGCGGCACGCAGTACGCCTGGACCTCCGCGCGGATCATGGAACTGATCGGCATCGGCGTGGCCTCGCTGATCGGGTTCGTGTTCTGGCAGACCAAGGCCGCCGAGCCGGTGGTTCCGCTGCACATCTTCCGCAGCCGCAACTTCACGCTGATGTCGCTCATCGGCTTCATCACCGGCTTCGTGATGTTCGGTGCGACGCTGTTCCTGCCGCTGTACCAGCAGTCGGTGCAGGGCGCCTCCGCGACCAACTCCGGTCTGCTGCTGCTGCCGATGCTCGGCGCGATGCTGGTCACCTCCATGGTGGCCGGGCGGGTGACCACGAACACCGGCAAGTACAAGGTGTTCCCGGTCGTCGGCAGCGCCCTGATGATCGTCGGTCTGTATCTGCTGTCGACGATGGACACGGGGACCTCGCGGTTCATGTCCGGTGTGTTCATGGCCGTGGTCGGTCTCGGCATGGGCTGCCTGATGCAGATCACCATGCTGGTCGCGCAGAACAGCGTCGAGATGAAGGACATGGGCGTCGCCTCCTCGTCGACCACCCTGTTCCGTACGCTCGGCTCCTCCTTCGGTGTCGCGATCATGGGCGCGCTGTTCAACAACCGGGTCCAGGACGTCATGTCCCAGCGGGCCGGTTCGCTGGGCTCGAAGATCACCGAGAAGTCGGCGCAGCTGGACGCGAAGAGCCTGGAGAAGCTGCCGGCGGTGGCGCGTGAGGCCTACCAGCACGCGGTGTCGGCGGGTGTCCACTCGGCCTTCCTGCTCGGCGCGATCGTGGCCGTGGGCGCGCTGATCGCGGCGGTGTTCGTGAAGGAGGTCACGCTGCGCGGGGCGGGGCCGGCCGCGCCCAAGGCGGAGCAGGAGGACGCCGCGCAGGCGGCGGTCGTCGAAGCGGTGTGATGTCCCGACAGTGAACCGAAGGCCCCCCGGATGGTGTCCGCCCCGGGGGGCCTTCTTCATGTCCCGGGGTCTTCTTCGTGTCCAAGTGGCCCCGGGCCGCTGTCAGACCTCCGTGTCACCATCGGCTCCATGGACAAGATGCGGCAGTTGCGGCTCGGCAAGGACGCCATGGACCGTGACTGGGCCGATCCGGAGCTGGATCTGGACGGGGTGGCGGCGCGGGCCGGGTACTCGCGGTATCACTTCCTGCGGGCGTTCAAGGAGGCGTACGGGGAGACGCCCGGGCAGTATCTGACGCACCGGCGCATCGAGCGGGCCGAGGAGATGCTGCGTGGCGCGGACCTGAGCGTCACGGAGATCTGTCATCTGGTCGGGTTCAGCAGTCTCGGGACGTTCTCGGCGCGGTTCAAGGCGCGGACCGGGCTGACGCCGAGCGAGTACCGCAGAGAGCACGTGGGCCGTGGGGCCGCCCTGATCCCCGGGTGCTACGCGATGTTGTGGGCCGGCGGCTTCCCCAGCGCAACTTTGAAGAAGCGCCCCGAAGGCCGCGCTGCCTACGGTGACGGACAGGACACCGGAACCGATCAGGGGAGAGCAGAGCCATGATCCTGGGCCTCGGCATCAGCACCGTATGGACCTTCGACCAGCAGCGCACCAAGGCCTTCTTCACCGAGAAGCTGGACTTCGAGGTGCGCAACGAGATCTCCATGGGCGACATGACGTGGATCACCGTCGGCGCCAAGGAGCAGACGGACGTCGAGCTGGCCCTGATGAGCCTCGACGGCCCGGGGCTCGACCCCGAGTCCGCGGAGGCGCTGAAGAGGCTGGTGAGCAAAGGGGTGGTCGGTGCGGGGGCGTTCCGGACCGACGACTGCCGGGGGGACTACGAGACCTTCAGGGCACGCGGCGTCGAGTTCCTCCAGTCGCCGCAGGAGCGGCCGTACGGCATCGAGGCGATCTTCCGCGACGACAACGGCAACTGGTACTCACTGACCCAGCGCAGCGAGGAGCTCGACTTCTCCAAGGACTTCGGGTGACGGACGGCACGGGCGAGGTCGCCGCCGAGCACACCGCCGTGCGGGTCGCCCTGTGGCGGGCCCTGCATCTACGGGCCGATCCGCCGCCGTACGTGATCGAGGACGAGGTCGGGCTGCGGCTCGCCGGCCCCGGCGCGGGGCCCGGTGAGGACTGGCGCGAGCGGCCCGACATGGACGTCGTCGGCACGCGGCGCATGCGCGCGTCCATCGTCGCGCGGGCCCGGTTCGTCGAGGATCTCGTCGTGGAGCGGGCGGGGGAGGGGCTCGATCAGTACGTCGTCCTCGGCGCCGGGCTCGACACCTTCGCCCAGCGCCGGCCGGACGTCGGGGCCGGAGGGCTGCGCGTCTTCGAGGTCGACCAGGCCGGGCCGCAGGAGTGGAAGCGGCGGCGGCTCGAAGAACTCGGGTTCGGGGTTCCCGAGTGGCTGCGGCTGGTGCCCGTCGACTTCGAGGGCGACTGGTGGGGGCAGCTGCTCGCGGGCGGGCTCGATCCCGGGCGGCCCGCCGTGGTGGCCTCGGCGGGCGTGACCATGTATCTCACCCCGGAGGCGATCAGGACGACCTTCCGGCTGGTCGCGTCCCTCGCGCCCGGCTCGACCCTGGTCTCCACCTTCCTGCGGCCCGTCGAGGACGTCGAGCCCGAGGAACAGCCCCGCCTCCGGACCGCGATGAAGGGCGCCGAAGCCGCTGGAACCCCCTTCCGCACCTTCTACAGACCACCAGAAATCCTCGCCCTCGCCCACGAGACCGGCTTCCGCAAGGCCCGACACGTGTCGGCAGCCGACCTGGAGAAGCGGTACTTCGCGGGGCGGGTGGACGGGTTGCGGCCGTCTCGGGGGGAGGAGTTGCTGGTCGCGGATGTATGAGCGGTCGGCGCGGCGGTTGGCGTGAGGTCCTGGGAGAGTCGGCTACGGCAGCATCGGGTAGCTGCCCGTGTTCGTCGGGGCATGTTCCGGTAGCCACAGGACTGCTACCGCGCCCTCCGACGGGACGTCGTCCGGGGCGCCTGCGGGGCGGATGTTGCGGAAGGTGAGGCGGGCGCCGAGGACGCGGGCCTGGCCTGCGGCGATGGTGAGGCCCAGGCCGTGGCCGTGGCCCGCGCGGTCGCTGCTGCCGGTGCGGAAGCGGCTCGGGCCGTCGGCGAGGAGGTCGGCGGGGAAGCCGGGGCCGTGGTCGCGGACGCGGATGACCCGGCCCTCGACGGTGACCTGGATCGGCGGCTTGCCGTGCCGGGCGGCGTTGGCCAGCAGGTTGAACAGGACGCGTTCAAGGCGTCGCGGATCGGTCGTCACCATCGACTCGTGCACCACCCGCACCTCGACGGCCGGGTCCTTCGCCGCCACCCGCCGGGAGACGAACTCACCGAGGATGATGTCCTGCAGCTCGGCCCGCTCGGACGCCCCGTCCAGACGGGCCACCTCCAGCACGTCCTCGACGAGGGTGCGCATGGCCTTCGCGCGGTCCAGGACCAGTTCGGTGGGACGGCCGGGCGGCAGCAGTTCCGCCGCCGTCAGCAGCCCCGTCACCGGGGTGCGCAGCTCGTGCGCGATGTCCGCGGTGACCCGCCGCTCGGCCTCCAGACGCTGCTGCAGGGTGTCCGCCATGGCGTCCACGGCTCGCGCGAGATCGTCGGTCTCGTCGCGTACGACCCCGCCGATCGCGTCCCGCACCCGTACGTCCGACTCGCCCTTGGCGACCTGGTTGGCCGCGGCCGCCGCCTTGCGCAGCCGGCGCGAGAGCTGGCCTCCGATGAGCACGCCCAGCGCGCTGCCGCCGAGGACGACCGCGATGGAGCCGATCACCAGGGCCTGGTCGAGGTCGTTGAGGATGTCCGTGCTGCGGTCGGTGAAGCCGGTGTGCAGCGACAGGACGTGCCCGTCCTTGACCGGTACGGCGGCCCAGATGTCCGGCACACCGTCGCGCCCGTCCGTCACATAGGTCGCCCGGCGCCCCTCCTGGACCTTCGCGCGCAGCGCCGACGGCAGCCGGGGGTCGTCGAGCTTGACGTTCGGGAAGTTCGGCCGGTTGGACAGCTCGTAGCTGCGCTGTGCGATCTGGACGCGCTCGTCGGCGAGATCGCGCGCGTTGTCCAGCATCGAGACCCGGGCGGCGTTGTGCACGACCAGGCTGAGCGCGATCGCCACCAGCGCGCCGACCAGGGCGATCGCCGCGCTGAGCTTCCACCTCAGGCCCGTACGGAGGCCCGTGCTCAGACCCGTACGGATGCCGGTGCTCAGGCCCGTACGGATGCCGGTGCTCAGGCCCGTACGGATGCCCGTGCCGTCGGCTGTGTCGGCACTGCTCGGGCGCCGGAATGTCCCCCGCATGTCCCTGGTGTCCCCGCTCAGGCCTTCAACTTGTAGCCGAAGCCGCGGACCGTCTCGATCCGGTCCTGGCCGATCTTCGTACGCAGCCGCTGGACATGGACGTCCACCACCCGGGTGTCTCCGCCCCAGCCGTAGTCCCACACCCGCTCCAGCAGCTTGTCGCGGGAGAGGACCGTGCCCGGCGCGGAGGAGAACTCCAGCAGCAGCCGCATCTCGGTCGGCGTCAGCGCCACCGGCTGCCCGGCCCGGCGCACCTCCATGCCCTCGGTGTCGATCTCCAGATCGCCGAAGGTCAGCACACCGCCGCTCATCGCGGCGTCACGCTCGTCGCCCTTCTCGCCACCGCTCGCGTGACCGAAGCGCCGCAGCACCGCCCGGATCCGCGCGACCAGCACGGCCCCGTCGAACGGCTTGGTCACGTAGTCGTCGGCGCCCGCCTCCAGGCCCAGCACGACGTCGATCGAGTCGGCGCGGGCGGACAGCATGATCACCGGCACGGTCGACTCGTCGCGGATACGGCGGCACAGACTCACCCCGTCGAGGCCGGGCACCATGACGTCCAGCAGCGCGATGTCGGGGCGGTTCGCCCGGAACGACTCCAGGCCGGACAGCCCGTCGGGCATCGCGGTGACCGCGAAGCCGTCCCGCTCCAGGGCGAGCTGGGTCGCCTCGCGGATGACGTCGTCGTCCTCGACGAACAGGACATGGGTCTGGTCTGCCATCCCGGTGCTCTCAGTTCTCGTGTCGGTCGTGGCGTGCGTGCGGCCGGCGTTCCCCGCCGGTGGATCGGTGCGACCTGCCCGGGCGGTTCACGGCGCGGGCGACGGCGACGCCCCGCCCCCGACGGCGCTGCTGTAGTCGTTGCGGGTGTTGTACCGCTTGAGGAAGCGGCCCGCCGTCCAGCTGTACGTCGTCACGATCTCGCCGGACGGACTCGACACCGGGTCACCCTTCTCGTACACCTGCTTGGTCACCACCAGGTCGCCGCGGTCGATCTCCGCGTAGACCGGGGGTTCCTCGGCCTGGAACACATTCTCGTACCGGCCGCCGTCCTCGCGATACACATACGAGCCGAGGCCGACCGCGTCACCGCAGGTCAGCACATTCACCACGATGTCGTCGGACGATCCTCCGGTCAGCTCGCCGTAGGACACGTCGACCGGGTACTCGTCGGCGACGCACGGCTTGAGATCGCGCTTGACCTCGGCCGAGACCTTCGGGTCGTCCTTGACCAGCTTGACCGCGTCCACTCGTGCGGGCGCCTTCGAAGGGCTGGGAGTCGGTGAGACCGCCGCGCCCGCCACCGAGTCGGAGGCCGCGTGCGCCGGGCCCTCGTCTCGGGCGCCGGTGCCGCCGGTGGCGCAGGCGGAGACGAAAAGGGCAAGGGCGGCGAGCACGGCCACCGCCGTGAACGCCGCCTGCAAGGTCCCTCGGCCCGAGTCCGTCAGACCGCGCAACGCTCCTGCTCCCCACGCTCCAGCGCACGTGCGTCCAGATCGCGGCTCTCCAGCTCCTCACGGAGCCGGGCGAGCGCCCGGTGCAGCGTGCTCTTGACCGTTCCCGCCGACATTCCGAGGGCGGCGGCGGTCTCCTCCGTCGACATCTGCTCCCAGTGTCGCAGGACGACGACGCTCCGCTGCTTGGGTGCCAGAACCTTCATGATGTCCATCAGCAGGGCGCGGTCCGCGTGCTGCTCGGTGGAGTCCTCGACCGAGGCGTCCGGCAGCTGCTCGGTCGGGACCTCCTCCAGCTTCCGCGCCCGCCACCACTCCGTGCGGGTGTTGATCATCACCCGGCGCAGATAGGCGTCGGCGAGGCGCTTGTCCGCGATGCCGTCCCAGCGGTGGTACGTCCGCACCAGCGCCGTCTGCAGCAGGTCCTGGGCGTCCACCGGGTCCGGGACCAGCCGGCGGGCGCTGCGCAGCAGCGCGTCCTGCCGGGTGCGGACGTACTCCTCGAACTCGAGCACCTCGCCCTGCGCCATGTCGAACCGCCTCCCGATCCCCGTTCCCGACCGGCCCCTCGCCGTCGGTCCCTTCCTTGTGCCAATGAAGCTACGGAGGCGTTGTCACGGCGTTGTCCGAAGCAGCCCGCGGCTGGCACTCGGCTGTCCGTCGGTTGTGTAACGAACGTAGGAACGGGGTAAACACGCGCACCGAAGTGCGGTGTTTCAGGGGGATTTGGCGGAGCGGCGGGCTGTGATGCGCCGTGAGGTCACGGCGCCCTACGTCGACGGAAGGCGATACAGACCACCGGGCAGTGGCTCCACGAGACCGTCCGAGACGAGCCCGTCGAGCGCTCGCGCCCGCTGCACCGGCTCGTGCCACACCCGGTCGAGGACCGCCTGCGGCACGGGCCCGTGGGCCTCGCGCAGCACGGCGAGCAGCTTGCCCCGCACCTGGCGGTCGGTGCCCGCGTACGTCTGACCCCGCCGCGGCGGACCCTCGTGCGCGGGCTTGCCCGCGAGCCGCCAGGCGCACTGCGCGGCGATCGGGCAGCGGTGGCAGGACTCGTTCTTGGCGGTGCACACGAGCGCGCCGAGCTCCATCGAGGCGGCGGCCCAGCGGGAGGCCGTGCTCTCGTCCTCGGGCAACAGGGCGCGGGCCAGCTTGCGTTCGGCGGCGGTGGTGGCGTTCGGCGGGTACTGGACGCCGGTGACGGCACGCGCGAAGACCCGGCGGACATTGGTGTCGAGCACCGCGTGCCGCTGGCCGTAGGCGAAGGAGGCGACCGCCGCGGCCGTGTACTCACCGATGCCGGGCAGCGCGAGGAGCTGGGAGTGGTCGGTCGGTACGTCGCCGCCGTGCCGCTCCGTTATGGCCACGGCGGCGCCGTGCAGTCTCAGGGCGCGGCGCGGGTAGCCGAGCCGGCCCCAGGCGCGGACGGCCTCGCCGGGGGCCTCCTTGGCCAGGTCGGCGGGGCGCGGCCAGCGGGCCAGCCACTGCTCGTAGACGGGCAGTACGCGGCTGACGGGGGTCTGCTGGAGCATGAACTCACTGACCATCACCCCCCAGGCGCCGGCCTGCGGGAGCCGCCACGGCAGTTCCCGGGCGTGCTCGTCGAACCAGTCGATGACGGGGGTGTGGAGGTCCTCGCCGGGAGGGGGCCCCGCGGGGCCGTCGGCGGGGCTGCTGTGCGGAGGCTTCGTTGGCGCAGTCATGGCGTCTTCGATCCTGCCACGGCGGCGGGCGGTTGGGCCGTCGTGCCACCCGCGGTGCGTCGCACGGGCCTCGACGGTGTGCGGACCGGGATGATGATCCGGAAAAGTTGAGGTACTGGCGGCGGGTGTGGCAAGCGAACGCGCCGATCTCTCGTACAGTTTGCGCCGTGGGATCTCTGCGTAATCCTGTCGGGCCGCTTCCCTCCTCCATCTACTGGCGTCGGAGGGCCGTACTCGTGTCTGTGGCCGCCTTGTTGGCGCTGCTGATCACCTGGATCGTCACCTCGGGCGGTGGCGGCGGCAAGAAGGACGACAAGTCGAACGGCAGGAGTCCCGCGCCCACGATCAGTGCGGGGCCGTCCAGTTCGGGTCCCGCGATCAGTCAAGCGCCGGGCGGACGCGACGAGTCGAGTGGCTCAGGCTCCAGCGGGTCTGATTCCGGGGGCGGTTCGGGGTCCTCCGGCGGCTCGGGGGCCGGCTCCGCGGGCGGCGCCGGGGGCGGGAGCGGTTCCGGTGCCGGAACGGGAGGTTCCGAAGGCGCGGGCGGCGGCGGTGCGGCCGGCACCGGTTCCAGTGTCGGGGTCGGCAACGGCGACACGGTCGCGGACGGTTCCACGCTGCCCAACTGCTCCGCGAGCGCCGTGCGGTTGAGCGTGCGCAGCCTGCACAACACCTACTCGCCCGGCCAGACGCCCACCCTGCTGCTGACCGCGGCGAACACCTCGCCCTACGACTGCAAGATCGATCTCGGCCCGAAGAGCGCGGTGTTGACGATCACGCAGGCCGGCAGCGACGACGACTACTGGTCCTCCGCCGACTGCCCCAAGGGCTCGGGCCACCTGGTCTTCCGGGCGCCCGCCGACACCAGCATCACCTACACGGTGAAGTGGAACCGCAAGCCCAGCGCCCCCGAGTGCGCCACGCCTCCGGCGGGCTCCGCCAAGGCCGGCACCTATCTGGTGGAGGCGACGGCACCCGGGTTCACGAAGGCGCAGACGTCGTTCCTGCTGAAGGCGGACTGAGGGGCGTACGGGGGTGAGTGGGGGCTGAAGGGAGTGGGCGCCGAGTGAGGGGTGGGCGTCGAGCGCCCCCCAGCTCTCAGACGTACCGCTCTCTCAGACGTACCGCTCCAGGATCGACGACTCCGCCAGCCTCGACAGGCCCTCGCGCACGCTGCGCGCCCGGGCCTCGCCGACCCCGTCGACGGTCTGCAGGTCGTCGACACTGGCGGCGAGCAGCTTCTGCAGGCCGCCGAAGTGCTCCACGAGACGGTCGATGATGGCGCCCGGCAGCCGCGGCACCTTGGCCAGCAGCCGGAAGCCGCGCGGCGAGACCGCGGAGTCCAGCGTCTCCGGGGCTCCCGTGTAACCCAACGCCCTTGCCACCGTGGGCAGTTCCAGGAGCTCGGCGTGGGTGAGGGCGTCCAGTTCGTTGAGCGCCTCGTCGACCGTGCGGGAGCGCTTGGCGGTGGGCTCGGGGACGTAGTCCCGGACCACCAGTTCGCGCTCGGGCTCCACGCCCGCGATCAACTCGTCGAGCTGCAGGGCCAGCAGACGGCCGTCCGTGCCCAGTTCGACCACGTATTCAGCGATTTCGGTGGCGATACGGCGAACCATCTCAAGGCGCTGGGCCACCGCCGAGACGTCCCGGACCGTCACCAGGTCCTCGATCTCCAGCGCCGACAGCGTGCCCGCGACCTCGTCCAGGCGGAGCTTGTAGCGCTCCAGGGTCGCGAGGGCCTGGTTGGCGCGGGAGAGGATCGCCGCGGAGTCCTCCAGGACGCGGCGCTGGCCGTCGACGTAGAGCGCGATCAGGCGCATGGACTGCGACACCGAGACGACCGGGAAGCCGACCTGCTTGCTGACCCGGTCCGCCGTGCGGTGGCGGGTGCCGGTCTCCTCGGTGGGGATCGTCGCGTCGGGCAGGAACTGCACGCCCGCCCGCAGGATCTTCGACAGGTCGGAGTTCAGCACGATGCCGCCGTCGAGCTTGCACAGCTCGCGCAGGCGGGTGGCCGTGAACTCGACGTCCAGCACGAAGCCGCCGGTGCACATGGACTCGACGGTCTTGTCGAAGCCGAGCACGACGAGACCGCCGGTGTTGCCGCGGAGTACCCGCTCGAGCCCGTCGCGCAATGCCGTGCCGGGAGCCACGGCGCTCAGTGAGGCGCGCATCAGGCCATCGGCACCGGAACTCCCACCGGATTTTCCGGGAGCTGCTGCCCGGTCGTTGGCTGCCACTGCACTCCTCCGGTCGCAGGTTCTGGGGCGCCCCCGTGTCGCACATTCTGTTCGTACGGACGGGCGAGACCTGGGCAAAGTCTACCGGCGGTCCTCCTCCTCCCGCGGGGCCTCTCGGCGACGGGAGCGTGGAAGGACTCTCAGAGCGTCTCCTATGTCGGCGACTTCCAGGACCTTCATGCCGGGAGGGATCTTGCCGGGATCGCCCGGAACGAGCGCGTGCGTGAAGCCCAGGCGGTGCGCCTCGGCGAGCCGGCGCTGCACGCCCGTGACCCTTCTGACCTCGCCCGCAAGGCCGACCTCGCCGATCGCGACCAGGTTCTTGGGCAGCGGGGTGTCGCTCGCGGCCGACGCCAGCGCGAGGGCCACGGCGAGGTCGGCGGCGGGCTCCGACAACTTCACGCCACCGACCGTCGCGGAGTAGATGTCCCGCTTGCCGAGCGCACTGATCCGGCCGCGCTGCTCCAGGACGGCGAGCATCATCGAGACGCGGGAGGTCTCCAGGCCCGAGGTCGTACGGCGCGGGGAGGGGATCTGCGAGTCGACGGTGAGCGCCTGGACCTCGGCGACCAGGGGGCGGCGGCCCTCCAGCGTGACCGTCAGACAGGTGCCGGGGACCGGTTCGTCACGTCTGGTCAGGAAAAGTCCACTTGGGTCGGCGAGGCCCGTGATGCCCTCGTCGTGCAGTTCGAAGCAGCCGACCTCGTCCGTGGTGCCGTAGCGGTTCTTGACGCCGCGCACCAGGCGCAGGCGCGCGTGCCGGTCGCCCTCGAAGTTGAGGACGACGTCCACGAGGTGCTCCAGCAGGCGCGGTCCGGCGATGGCGCCGTCCTTGGTGACATGGCCCACCAGGAGGGTGGACATGCCGCGCTCCTTGGAGGCGCGGATGAGCGCGCCGGCGACCTCGCGCACCTGGGCCATGCCGCCGGGGGCGCCGTCGATCTCCGGGGAGGCGACGGTCTGCACGGAGTCCAGGATGAGCAGCGCGGGCTTCACCGCGTCCAAGTGGCCGAGGACGGCGGCCAGATCGGTCTCGGCGGCGAGATACAGATGGTCGTCGATGGCGCCGATGCGGTCGGCGCGCAGCCGCACCTGGCTCGCCGACTCCTCGCCCGTGACATACAGCGTGCGGTGCTCGTCGCTCGCCGACTTGGCCGCCACGTCCAGCAGGAGCGTCGACTTGCCGACGCCGGGCTCGCCCGCGAGCAGCACGACCGCGCCGGGGACGAGGCCGCCGCCGAGCACCCGGTCCAGCTCCGGGACCCCGGTGCTGCGGGCGGTGGCCTGGCGGCCGTCGACCTGGCCGATGGGCACGGCGGAGGTGGTGACGCGCCCCGGCGCCGTCGTCCGCACCGCAGGCGCGCCGTACTCGTCGATCGTCCCCCAGGCCTGGCACTCGGGGCAGCGACCGAGCCACTTGGCCGTCTGCCAGCCGCATTCCTTGCAGCGGTAGGACGGGCGCTCCTTGGCGGTCTTCGTACGGGCAGCCATGCCGAGAACCGTAACCGAGGCCACTGACAACGCCGCAGGGCGCGGAAGTTCATCGGGGGCGCCGACTTCTCTCGCGCCGTGAATGAGCCACCACCCATCCGAACCGGCCACGGAACGAACCGTTCCTGTCCCCGATTGAGGGATCGTTTCACCCGTATGGATTAAAAGTGCTCAAGGGGGGAGAACGTGCCATCCCCAGCCGCCTACGGTCCACGGGTGATGAGCAGCAGTTCGGAGACCTCGCCCCGTATCACCGGCGCACACCGGGCGCGCCGGGAGGCACGCGACCGCGCCGCGGCGCGCACGCTGGCGCAGCGGCCGACCGCGCGCCACGAGCCGTATCTCGACGGGCTGTTCACCTACTGCCTGTCCGTGCTGTGCGACCACGACGCGGCGACCGCGGCCCTCGGCGACGCCCTCGCGCTCGCCGAGCGGCGCCGGGGTCCGGAGGCGGCGGGGGACCGCAGGGCCTGGCTGTACGCGCTGGCCCGCTGGTCCTGTCTGCGCAAGCTGGCCGAGGCCAAGCAGAAACGTCAGGGCACGCACGCGGCGGGCCGCACCGGTGCCGAGCGGCAGCACCCCGACGGCCCGCCCGTCGCCGACGAGGTCCTGGAGCAGCGCCGCCGCGAACTGGCCCTGCTCGCCTGGCCGGAGGCCGCCGGCACCACCCCGGAGCAGCGAGAGGCGCTCGAACTCGCCGTGCGCCACCACCTCGCCGCCCACGAGGTCGCCGCCGTGCTGGGCCTGGACCTGGCCACCGCGCGCGAACTGCTGGCCTCCGCGGCCTGCGAGGTCGAGCGCACGCGCGCGGCGCTCGCCGTCGTCGAGGCGGGCGGCTGCCCGGGTGTGGCGCGGCTCACCGGGGACAACCAGCTGGTGCTCAGCTCGGCCCTGCGCAAGGAGCTCGTCCGGCACGTCGACGACTGCCCCCGGTGCCGCCGCAGCGCGGAGCGCGCGATCCCCGGCCGCTGGCCCGGCGCGATGGTCACCCCGGCCGAACTGCCAGTCCTGGAGGCGCCCCGCGCGGTTCTGCACCGGGCGGTCGCGCACCATCCACGCGCGCGTGGCGCCGCCGTCCCGCGGTTCGACCGGCGCGGCTTCCCGATGGACCCCAAAGACCGCGCCGCCCGCAGGGACCGGCTACGCGCGCGTGCCGTGACCACCACGGTCGTCGCCACCGTCGTGGCGGCCCCGGTGCTCGCGTTGTGGGCGGCCTACCGCGGCGAGCCGGCCGGCGGGGGCACGGACGGCCATCCCGCCACGGCCAGCGAGGCACACGGACCCGGCAGCCTCGACGGAGAGGCTGCGGGCGGGGGCTACGAGAACGCCGGCAACGCCAGCAGCAAGCCGGGCGGCCGCTTCGGCAAGGGCAATGCGCCGGACGTCTCCGTGGAGGTCGTCAGCGTCGCCGGGACCGGACGCAAGGGCGGGCATCTCGACGTCTCGGCAGGCAACAGCGGCGACACCACGCTCGTCACGCTCACCGCGACCGGACCCGCGCCGGTGCACTGGTCCGCCTCGACCGGAGCGTCCTGGCTCTACCTGAGCCAGTCGTCGGGAACGCTCGAACCCGGCCACTCGTTGACGATCAAGGTGTACGTCGACCATCTGCGCGAGCCCTCCGGCCCCTGGAGAGCACGGGTGGCCGTCGCACCGGCCGGCGCCGTCGTCTCCATCGAGGGCTACGGCAGCGCGCCCGCCCCGGGCTCCTCGGCCCCGAGCAGCCCGTCCGGCCCGCCATCCTCCGCGGACCCCACACCCAGCAGCCCAACCCCGTCGAACCCCCCGTCGAGCACCCCACCCACGTCCACACCCCCGGACCCCACCCCCACCGACCCCACCCCAAGCGCCCCGACGAGCTCGACGCCCCCACCTTCCGGCAGCGGCGACCCGAGCCCTACGACGTCGTGAACGCGCGCCCCGGGCGAAGGTGGCGGTCCGGGCGGGCGCCGGGCCCGGGGCGGGCGGGGATCGTGAGCGCGGGCCGCCCTGGTCGTCCGCGTGCGGCGTCGGATGCGGGGCGGGCAGCCGACGAGTTCGATGCCGCCGCCCTGCTGCAGCGGCGACCCGAGCCCTACGAAATCGTGACCGAACGCCTCGGGCGGATACGTCACTTCGGGCGGGCGCCGAGCCTGGGGTGGGCGGGGGGCGTAGGTGCGGGCCGCCCTGGTCGGCCTTGTGCGCCGCGCGGGCGTCCGGGGCGTCCTAGTCGACCGGATCTGCCGGATGCGGTGCCAGCAGGGGCAGCTGGGCGGCCAGGCGTTCCTCGCAGAGTTCCACCAGGCGGTCGTAGCCGGCCTTGCCCATCAGTTCCGTCAGCTCCGCGCGGTAGGAGACGTAGACCGGGTCGCCCGCGCCGTGGGCCGAGGTCGCCGAGGTGCACCACCAGTGCAGGTCGTGGCCGCCCGGACCCCAGCCCCTGCGGTCGTACTCACCGATCGAGACCTGCAGGACGCGCGTGTCGTCGGGCCGGTCGATCCAGTCGTAGGTCCGCCGCACCGGCAGCTGCCAGCACACGTCGGGCTTGGTCTCCAGCGGCTCCCGCCCCTCCTTCAGGGCCAGGATGTGCAGCGAGCAGCCCGCACCGCCCGCGAACCCGGGGCGGTTCTGGAAGATGCAGGAGCCCTGGAAAGGGCGCGTCTGACGGTCGCCGTCCTCGTCCTCGGAGACCCAGCCGTGCTCCATGCCCTCGGCGTGGTTCTGCCAGATCTCCGGGGTGAGCCTCGCCACATGCCCGGCGACGCGCTTCTCGTCGTCCTCGTCGGAGAAGTGGGCGCCGAGAGTGCAGCACCCGTCGTCCGCGCGGCCCGCCTGGATGCCCTGGCAGCCGCTGCCGAAGATGCAGTTCCAGCGGGAGGTCAGCCATGTCAGATCGCACCGGAAGACCTGCTCGTCGTCCGCCGGATCAGGGAATTCCACCCACGCGCGCGCGAAGTCGAGGCCCTTCTCGTCGGCTTCCAGGTCCTTCTTCGACTGCTTCGCAGTCCTCGCCGGCTTCACCTTCGCGGAACCCTTGGCAGAACCCTTGGCGGACTTGTCCTTCTTCGCCGTTTTCGTCTTTGGCACGGAACCAGCCTACGGCTCCCACAGCACCATCCCCTACGGAGGACCGCCCAGCTGGCAGTAGCGTTCCGTACATGAGACTCGGTGTCCTCGACGTGGGATCCAACACGGTGCATCTGCTGGTGGTGGATGCGCACCCGGGCGCGCGCCCGCTGCCCGCGCACTCGCACAAGGCGGAACTGCGCCTGGCTCAAATCCTCGACGACAGCGGTGCGATCGACCCCGACGGCATCGGCAAGCTGATCGACGTCGTCAAGGAGTGCATGCAGGCCGCCGAGGACAAGGGCGTCGAGGACCTGATCTGCTTCGCGACCTCCGCCGTGCGCGAGGCCAGCAACGCCGACGACGTCCTCACGCGCGTGCGGGAGGACACCGGCGCCGGGCTGCAGGTGCTCACGGGCGAGGAGGAGGCCCGGCTGACCTTCCTCGCCGCCCGCCGCTGGTTCGGCTGGTCCGCGGGCAAGCTGCTGGTGCTGGACATCGGCGGCGGCTCCCTGGAGATCGCGTACGGCATCGACGAGGAGCCCGACGCCGCGGTCTCCCTGCCGCTCGGCGCGGGCCGGCTGACCGCCGCCTGGCTGCCCGGCGACCCGCCCGACCCGGATGCGATACGCGCCCTGCGCCGCCACGCGCGTGCCGAGATCGCCCGCACGGTCGGCGAGTTCGCCCGCTTCGGCACCCCCGACCACGTGGTCGCCACCTCCAAGACCTTTAGGCAGCTGGCCCGTATCGCGGGCGCCGCACGCTCCACGGAGGGCCTCTACGTCCAGCGGGAGCTGAAGCGGGAGTCCCTTGAGGCCTGGGTCCCGAGGCTGGCCGGGATGACGGCGGCCCAGCGCGCCGAACTCCCGGGAGTGTCCGAGGGCCGCGCGGGCCAGCTCCTCGCCGGGGCGCTGGTGGCCGAGGGCGCCATGGACCTGTTCGGCGTGGACAAACTCGAGATCTGTCCCTGGGCGTTGCGCGAGGGCGTCATCCTGCGCCGCCTGGATCACATGGGGTCGGTGTAGTGCCGAAGGGGCGTGCGGAACCGCGCGAGCAGCCGTACGCCACCCCCACCAGGCGCCCGCACGCCGCGCTCGCCTATGGCGAACCCCACAACGGCGCATAGGCGTCCCGCGGCAGCCGACCCCAACCCGTAACCTTTCCAGCATGGCGGAGCCAGTCGTGCGCATCCCGGATGCGAAGGTCGCGCTGTCCACGGCCTCGGTGTACCCGGAGTCCACGGCGACGGCCTTCGAGATCGCCGCGCGCCTCGGATACGACGGAGTCGAGGTCATGGTGTGGACCGACCCCGTCAGCCAGGACATCGAGGCGCTGCGCAGACTCAGCGACTACCACCGCATCCCCGTCCTGGCCGTCCACGCCCCCTGCCTGCTCATCACGCAGCGCGTGTGGTCCACGGACCCCTGGGTCAAGCTGCAGCGCGCCCGGGCGGCCGCGGAGAAGCTCGGGGCGGACACGGTCGTCGTGCACCCGCCGTTCCGCTGGCAGCGGCAGTACGCACGCGACTTCGTCACCGGGATCTGGCGCATGGCCGACGAGACGGATGTGCGGTTCGCCGTCGAGAACATGTACCCGTGGCGCTACCGCGACCGCGAGATGCTCGCGTACGCCCCCGACTGGGACGTGACGAAGGAGGACTACCGTCACTTCACGATCGACCTCAGTCACAGCGCGACCTCCCGGGTCGACGCGATGCACATGGTCGACCGCATGGGCGACCGCCTCGGCCATGTCCACCTCGCCGACGGCAGGGGCTCCGCCAAGGACGAGCATCTGGTCCCCGGGCGCGGCACCCAGCCCTGCGCCGAGCTGCTGGAGCGGCTCGCGCTGAGCGGCTTCGACGGCCATGTCGTCATCGAGGTCAACACCCGGCGCGCGATGTCCGGCGCCGAACGCGAGGCCGATCTGGCGGAGGCGCTGGCCTTCACCCGGCTCCACCTCGCCTCCCCGGTGAAGGTGCCCCGGCCGTGACCGACACCGCCTCCCGGCGCCGTGGCCGCCGTACCCGTACCGAGTCCGCCGACACCCGCGACCGCATCCTGAGCGTCGCCCGCGAGGAGTTCTCCCAGCGCGGGTACGAGAAGACGTCCGTGCGCGGCATCGCCAAGGCGGCCGGCGTGGACCCGGCCCTGGTGCACCACTACTTCGGCACCAAGGAGCAGGTCTTCGAGACGGCCATCGAGGTCGCCTTCGCGCCCGCGCTGAACGCACCGGAGGCGTTCGCCGAGGGCCCGCCCGACGAGGTCGGCGAGCGGCTGACCCGCTTCATCTTCGGCATCTGGGAGAACCCCACCTCCCGGACGCCCCTGCTGGCGATCGTGCGCTCCGCCGTCAACAACGAGGCCGCGGCCGCCGTCTTCCGCCGCCTCGTCGCCTCCCAGCTGCTGCGCCGGATCGCCTCCCGGCTGGATCTGCCGGACGCGGAGCTGCGCGCCGAGCTGGCGGCGGCACAGCTCGTGGGGTGCGCCATGCTGCGGTACGTGATCAAGGTGGAGCCGCTGGTCTCGGCGGACATCGAGCAGATCATCGAGCGGGTGGCGCCGGTGGTGCAGGGACATCTGACCGGTCCCTGAGCCGCCTCGTACACCACGCCGTCCGAGATCAGGCGAGACGCACGTCCCGTATTGCGGACACCGCGTCCCGACCCCTGGATGACGGGCGTAACCTCGGTGACAGCCCTATCTGTCTGAAGGAGCGAGCGACGATGCCCGAGCTGAGGTCCCGCACAGTCACCCACGGCCGCAACATGGCGGGCGCCCGCGCCCTTATGCGCGCCTCCGGTGTACCCGGTGCGGACATCGGCCGAAAGCCGATCATCGCGGTCGCCAACTCCTTCACGGAGTTCGTGCCGGGCCACACCCATCTGCAGCCGGTCGGCCGGATCGTCAGCGAGGCGATCGTCGAGGCGGGCGGCATCCCGCGCGAGTTCAACACCATCGCGGTCGACGACGGCATCGCGATGGGCCACGGCGGCATGCTCTACTCCCTGCCCTCCCGCGACCTGATCGCGGACAGCGTGGAGTACATGGTCGAGGCGCACTGCGCCGACGCCCTGGTCTGCATCTCCAACTGCGACAAGATCACGCCGGGCATGCTGAACGCGGCCCTGCGCCTGAACATCCCGACGGTGTTCGTCTCCGGCGGCCCGATGGAGGCCGGGCGCGCCACGCTCGTCGACGGCACGGTCCGCACGCTCGACCTGGTCGACGCGATGTCCGACGCCGTCAACGACAAGATCTCCGACGCGGACATGCTCCGTATCGAGGAGAACGCCTGCCCGACCTGCGGCAGCTGCTCCGGCATGTTCACCGCCAACTCGATGAACTGCCTGACCGAGGCCATCGGCCTCTCCCTGCCGGGCAACGGCTCGGTCCTGGCGACCCACACGGCCCGCAAACAGCTCTACGTGGACGCGGCCCGCACGGTCATGGACATCACCCGGCGCCACTACGAGCAGGACGACGAGACGGTCCTGCCCCGCAGCATCGCCTCCTTCTCCGCCTTCGAGAACGCGATGGCCCTCGACATCGCGATGGGCGGCTCCACCAACACGATCCTGCACCTGCTGGCGGCGGCGCAGGAGGCGGGCGTCCCGTTCGGCCTGGAGGAGATCGACGCGGTCTCGCGCCGTGTGCCCTGCCTGGCGAAGGTCGCCCCGAACGTCGCCAAGAACCGCACGTACTACATGGAGGACGTGCACCGCGCCGGCGGCATCCCGGCCCTCCTCGGCGAGCTGCACCGCGCGGGCCTGCTGAACGAGGACGTGCACGCGGTCCACAGCCCCTCCCTCGCGGACTGGCTGAAGACCTGGGACGTCCGCGGCGGCTCCCCGTCCCAGGAGGCGCTGGAGCTGTGGCACGCGGCCCCGGGCTGTGTCCGCTCGGCCGAGGCGTTCTCCCAGTCCGAGCGCTGGGAGGCGCTGGACGAGGACGCGGCCGAGGGCTGCATCCGCTCCGTCGACCACGCGTACTCCAAGGACGGCGGCCTCGCCGTCCTCAAGGGCAACCTCGCCGTCGACGGCTGCGTGGTGAAGACGGCCGGCGTCGACGAGTCGATCTGGACCTTCGAGGGCCCGGCGGTCGTCTGCGAGTCGCAGGAGGAGGCCGTCCAGAAGATCCTCACCCAGCAGGTCAAGGAGGGCGACGTCGTCGTCATCCGCTACGAGGGCCCCAAGGGCAGCCCCGGCATGCAGGAGATGCTCTACCCGACCTCGTATCTGAAGGGCCGCGGCCTGGGCAAGGCCTGCGCCCTGGTCACCGACGGCCGCTTCTCCGGCGGCACGTCCGGCCTGTCCATCGGTCACGCCTCCCCGGAGGCGGCCGCCGGAGGCACCATCGCCCTCGTCGAGGACGGCGACCGCATCCGTATCGACATCCCGAACCGGCAGATCGAGCTGCTGGTCGACGACACCGAACTGGCCCGCCGCGAGGCCGCGTTGGGCGGTGCCTACGCCCCCAAGAACCGCGAACGCAAGGTCTCCGCGGCCCTGCGCGCCTACGCCGCGATGGCCACCAGCGCCGACAAGGGCGCGGTGCGGGACGTGTCGAAGCTGGGCTGAACCGGACGCAGTCGGTGAACGATCGCGTCAGGGCCGTTCCTTCGGGGGCGGCCCTTTCGCCTGCCTCAGCCCGAAAGCTCTTCAGCCCGTCACCAGGCGCCGGGGTCGCGGGCGTCGACGGAGAAGACGGTGCCGTCGGTGGCGGTGGCGTAGACGCGACCACCGGCGACCACCGGGCCGGGCAGCGACGAGGCCACCTGGGACTCCGCGCCCGATCGCGCCGGGGTCTGTCCGACGAGGCGCCCCTTGGCGGCGTCGACGGCGAGCAGCCGCCCGTCGCCCGCGGAGAGGTACACGTGACGGCCGTCGGCGACGGGTGCCGAACTGCGGCTCACGGACGTCTCGAGATGCCACAGACGCTTGCGTGCGTCCACGCCGATGGCGTCCAGCGAACCGTCCGAGCCCAGGACGTACACGACGTTGCCCCGCACGGTCGCCTGGGCGTTCGGCCGCGCGACGGGCAGCGCCACCCGGCGCGTGCTCTTGGACACGGGGTCGTGGCGGACGACGGCGTCGGTGTCGCCGTAGGCCTTGTCGACGGAGAGGAAGAAGACCGAGCCGTCGTGGACGCCGACCGGGGTCAGGTTCCCCTGCAGCCGTGCCGCCCAACGCACTGATCCCGACGTCGGGTCCACGGCGGTGACCTGCGTGCTCGAACCGTCGAGGGACTCGGTCGTGTACGCCAGCGGATCCCCGGCGAAGGAGACGAAGTACGGCTTGGCCACGCCCGGTATTCGACGGCTCCACCTGGTTTCGCCCGACGCCGCGTCCACGGCGGTGACCGTCCCGTCGGTGTGCGTGAGCAGCAGCATGCCCCCGGCGGCCCGTATGCCGCTGTACGCCGACGTCGTGCGCTGCCAACGGGCCGTGCCGGAGGCGGGTTCGAGCGCCTGGAGCCGCGGGCCCTGCTGGATCTGCGGCTGGACGAGGCCGCCCGCGAGGACCGGCGGCACGGTGGTGAACCCCTTGGTGACCGCATGGCGCCACAGCACGGCGCCGTCGGACGGGTCCAGCGCGAAGACCACCCCTGGCCTGGCACAGATCAACTGCCGTGTCCCGTACGAGCATTGCGGTGCACCCACGTCCTTGGGCACCGGCTTCACCGACCACGCGCGGAACCCCGCTGCAGACGCCGTGGAAGAGTGGCCGTCCTCCGGCGCAGGGCCGCCGCCACCGAGCAGCTGGACCGAGGCGAGCGCCGCTCCGGCCACGAGGAGGAGCGCCACGGCCGCCGTCAGAACCGCCTTCCTGCCGGGGCGTCTTCGCGGCCTCCGCTGCGGCTCCCCGGGCCCGGCGGGCTTCGGCACGCCGTCCGTGCGCTGCACCGGTATGCCGGTGCGCTGCGCCGGTATGAAGGCCTGCGTGTCGTACGAGGCCGCCACCGACCGGAGTTCACGCATGAGCTCGTCGGGCGTGGGCCGGTCCTCGGGCTCCTTGGCGAGGCAACGCAGCACCAGCGGCGCGAGGTTGTCCGGTACGCCGGTCAGATCCGGCTCGTCATGCACGACCTGGTAGGCGACGACATACGGGCTGTCGGAGTCGAACGGCCCCCGCCCCGTCGCCGCGTGCACCAGCACGGACCCGAGCGCGAAGATGTCCGCGGCGGGCCCGACCTCCCGCGGCCGGCGGAACTGCTCCGGCGCCATGAACGGCGGGGTGCCGATCAACTTGCCGGTCTCGGTGCGCAGTTCGCTGTCCTTTGGCCGAGAGATGCCGAAGTCGATGACCTTCGGACCGTCGTCCGCGAGCAGCACGTTGCTCGGCTTGAGGTCCCGGTGCACCACGCCGACCCGATGGATGTCGCGCAGCGCCTCGGCCAGCCCGGCCATCAGCCGACGCAACTGCGCGGCAGGCATGGGGCCGTTCCGCTTCACCTCGTCGGAGAGCGTGGGGCCGGGGATGAACAGCGTGGCCATCCAGGGCCGTTCGGCCTCCGGGTCGGCGTCGACGACGGGTGCGGTGAAGGCGCCGCTCACCCGTCGCGCGGCAGCCACCTCCTGCCGGAAACGGCCCCTGAACTCCGGGTCCTTGGCGAACTCGGCGTGTACGACCTTGACCGCGAGCTTCATCCCCGAGGTGCTGCGCGCGAGATGGACCACACCCATGCCGCCCGAGCCGAGGCATGACTCCAGCCGGTAGTGACCGGCGTACTCAGGAAGTTCCGCTTCCGCGCCCGCTCCGGTGTTTCCCTGTGGCGCCATGGGACCACCCCCGTGCTGTTCGTCCGCGCGCGCGACGCTCGGAGCCTAGTCGATGTGCCGCACGGGACAGAGGCGGCTTGCTAGTCTCCGCGTGCGAGTTACGTACATGTGTTTCATGGCGTGTTTTAAGGGAATCAAAGGGGCCCCATGGCAGTCATGGGGATCAAGGGGGGAGGTTTTTCATGTCTGTTGACCGCGTAGAGGAAACCGAGGGTGCCGAGGGGGCGGAAGCGGCGGAGACCCTGGCGGCAGCGTCGGCCCGCTACTACTCGGTGGCCCCGGGAGTCCGGCTGAACGTCCGCAACGGCCCCGGCACCGGCTACAGCGTCGTACGGGTCCTGCCGGAGGGCTCCAGGGTGCCGATCTACTGCCAGACCCCGGGCACGAGGGTCACGGGTCCCTACGGCACCTCGAACATCTGGGACAACATCGCGAACGGGCAGTTCGTCGCCGACGCCTACGTGTTCACCGGCAGTGACGGCTATGTCGCCGAACGCTGCACGTCCTGATCCTGCTCACGAAGGGGATGCCCGCCGCGACCGGGCGTCCCCTCCCTGCGGGAGCCCGCCCCCGCCCCGGAGCCATAATCGTCCCGTGAGCGACGAAAACGGCACCCCGGCATCCCCCGCGGGCTCCCCGGGCCCCCGCCCGGAACCCCTGCGCTTCTTCGGCACCACCTGGGTGAACCACGACGACGGCTACGCCCTGCGCAGGGTCGGCGCGGCCGTCGGCTCGCTCGTCGCCGCCGTCGTCTCCTGTCTGGTCCTGCGCTTCGCCTACCAGGGCCTCCAGATCGCCGACATCGGCTCCTTCGTCACCGTCCTGGTCGTGGCCATGTTCGCGATCTGCAGTGCGCTGGCCTTCCGCACCACGTGGGAGTCCTTCACCCGCCGCCCCGACCCCGACCGCCAGGCCTCCCTGCGCGGCCTGCTGGCCATCGGCTTCGTCGGCTCCCTCCTCGCCTACTTCTTCCGCTCCCTGACCGAGGCCCCCGGAGAGAAGTCCCACCGGGAGGAGTACGAGGCGGCCCGCGCGCGGTACGAGAAGCGCGGCACCCGCCGCTCGGGCAATCCGGCCAAGAAGCGCCGCGGACGCTGACCGGCAGAGGCACCGGCTCGCCGCAGGCGTGAGCGTGGGTGTGGGCGTGGGCCAGTCTCACCAAAAATTTGCTGCCCCTTGCACGTAACCGAGTCACCATGGCCGTATGACGGCCTCCTCCCGCACCACGCGCGCTCATTCCTTCAACGCTGCCGCAGCCCAGTACGCCGCGAACCGCCCCTCCTATCCGCCGGCCCTCTTCGACACCATCGAGGAACTCGCCGGGCGCCCCCTCGCGGGCGCGGTCGTCGCGGACGTAGGCGCGGGCACCGGCATCGCGACCTCGCTGCTGGCCGCCCGGGGCGCGGACGTCGTCGCCGTGGAGCCCGGCGAGGGCATGGCGGCGGAGTTCCGTCGCGCCCATCCCGGCATCCCGATCGTCCGGGGCAACGGCAACGCCCTCCCCCTCGCCACCGACGCCGCCGACTTCCTCACCTACGCCCAGGCCTGGCACTGGACCGACACCGCCCGCGCGGTCCCCGAGGCCCTGCGCGTGCTCCGCCCCGGAGGCGCGCTCGCGCTGTGGTGGAACACCAGCGCCCTGGACGTGCCCTGGATCGACGCGCAGACCGTCCGGATCGGACGCCACTTCGGCACCGACAAGGTCGTCGACCGCAACGGCAGCGGCGTCCGCACCGCCCTCGCCGACCCCAGCGGCCGCCTCCGGTTCACCCACCGCCGGGTCCGCTGGAGCCGCCACGTCCCCGTCGACACCCACCTCGCCAACATCGGCAGCCACTCGATCTTCCTGGTGCACGGCGAGGAGCGCGCAACAGCCTTCCTCACAGAGGAGCGCGAACACCTCCTCTCAGTCTTCCCGGACGGAATCGTCGAGGAGACCTACGTCGTCGAACTCCTGGTGGCCACCAACTCCTGACCTCGCCGGACAACCCGTCCCCGAGGTCCGACCGCGCACGAACGCCGCCACGGAGGACCGGCTGCACCGCGGCCGGCGGGGCCCACATGCCGCTCCAGCACCCCGGGCAGTGCGCGTGACGCCTTAGCCCGCACCCCCGCCTGCACCTTCACCATGTGCGCACGACCACGTCGGTCATGGGCAGCGCCCCTCGTTCCCCGCGCCCCGCGTTCCCCGCGCCCCGCGCCAGCAGCCCCGGTCGTAGTTCGCGCGCGGGCCCGCGCGCGGTCCGCGGTGCAGCCGGCCACCACCGCCGCACTGAACCCCCAGGCCGAACACGCCAATCACCGCCGACATCACCGCCGCCACCGCACGCCCGCGCACCCGCCCGCACCCGCACCTCCACGCCCGTGTCGCTTGACGACGCCCGTGCCGCCGAGCATTATTCATCGCATGATGAATAATGCTTCGGGCCCACCGACCGATCCCCCCGCGCCCCGCACCCCCGCCGTCCGAGCCGAAGGCCTCACCGTCGTCCGCGGTCCCCGCACCGTCCTGCGAAGCCTCGAATTCACCGTCCCCCGCGGCCAGATCACCGGCCTGCTCGGGCCCTCCGGCTGCGGCAAGTCCACCCTCATGCGCTCGATCGTCGGCACCCAGGCCAAGGTCACCGGAACCCTGGAAGTCCTGGGCCGCCCCGCAGGCCACCCCACCCTGCGCACCCGCATCGGCTACGTCACCCAGGCCCCCTCCGTCTACGACGACCTCACCGTCCGCCAGAACCTCGACTACTTCACGGCGATCCTCACCCCCGGCCGCTCCACCTCCGACCGCCGCCAGGAAGTCGACCGGGTCCTCGCCGACGTGGACCTCACCAGCCACGCCGACGCCCTCGCCGGCAACCTCTCCGGCGGTCAGCGCAGCCGCGTCTCCCTCGCCGTAGCGCTCCTCGGCACCCCCGAACTCCTGGTCCTCGACGAGCCGACGGTCGGCCTCGACCCCGTCCTGCGCCGCGACCTGTGGACCCTCTTCCACTCCATCGCCGCCGACCGCGGCGCCACGCTCCTCATCTCGTCCCACGTCATGGACGAGGCCGAACGCTGCCACCGCCTGCTGCTGATGCGCGAGGGCGAGATCCTCGCCGACGACACCCCCGACGCCCTGCGCACCCGCACCGGCTCCGAGACGGTCGAGGCGGCCTTCCTGCACCTCGTCGACGAGGCGACGGCCGCTGCCCGCGAGAAGGAGACCACCCGATGACCACGACAACCCCCACGGCCGGTACGGCGACCACGCCCACCCCCGTCCGCGCCCTGAACGCCTCCCGCACCACCGCCACGGCGGCCCGCGTCCTGCGCCAGCTCCGCCACGACCCGCGCACCATCGCGATGATGATCCTCATCCCGTGCGTGATGCTGTTCCTGCTGCGCTATGTCTTCGACGGCAGCCCGCGCACCTTCGACAACATCGGCGCCTCGCTGCTCGGCATCTTCCCGCTCATCACGATGTTCCTGGTCACCTCCATCGCCACCCTGCGCGAACGCACCTCCGGCACCCTCGAACGCCTCCTCGCCATGCCCCTGGGCAAGGGCGACCTGATCGCCGGCTACGCCCTCGCCTTCGGCATCATCGCGATCATCCAGTCCGCCCTAGCCACCGGTCTCGCGGTCTGGTTCCTGGGTCTGGACGTCACCGGCAGCCCCTGGCTGCTCCTGCTGGTCGCCCTGCTGGACGCCCTCCTCGGCACCGCCCTCGGCCTGTTCGTCTCCGCCTTCGCGGCCTCCGAATTCCAGGCGGTGCAGTTCATGCCGGCCGTGATCTTCCCCCAACTCCTCCTCTGCGGCCTGTTCACCCCCCGCTCCAACATGCACCCCGCCCTCGAAGCCATCTCCGACGTCCTGCCCATGTCCTACGCCGTCGACGGCATGAACGAAGTCCTCAAACACACCGACATGACCGCCGACTTCGTACGCGACGCCCTGATCGTGGCGGGCTGCGCCCTCCTGGTACTGGGCCTCGGCGCGGCAACCCTGCGACGCAGGACAGCCTGAACCGCTCCCACCCCAGGTGACCGCCCATCGGACAACCAAGCCGTCCATCCACCCCCGGTGCGAGGATGAACCCGGACGACAAAACCCCCGGAGGGCACCCCAGCCATGACTCAGAAAGTCGCAGTCCTCGGCACCGGAAAGATCGGCGAAGCCCTGCTCAGCGGAATGATCCGCGCGGGCTGGGCCCCGGCCGACCTCCTGGTCACCGCCCGCCGCCAGGAACGGGCCGAAGAACTCCGCAGCCGCTACGGAGTCACCCCCGTCACCAACCCGGAAGCCGCCAAGACCGCCGACACCCTGATCCTCACGGTCAAGCCCCAGGACATGGGCACCCTCCTCGACGAGCTCGCCCCGCACGTCCCCGCCGACCGCCTGATCATCAGCGGCGCCGCCGGCATCCCCACCTCCTTCTTCGAGGAGCGCCTGGCCACAGGCACCCCCGTCGTCCGTGTCATGACGAACACCCCGGCACTCGTCGACGAGGCCATGTCCGTCATCTCCGCCGGCACCCACGCCACCGCCGCCCATCTCACCCACGCCGAAGAGATCTTCGGCGCCGTCGGCAAGACACTCCGCGTCCCCGAGTCCCAGCAGGACGCCTGCACCGCCCTCTCCGGCTCGGGCCCGGCGTACTTCTTCTACCTGGTCGAAGCCATGACCGACGCCGGCATCCTGCTCGGCCTGCCCCGCGACAAGGCCCACGACCTGATCGTCCAGTCCGCGATCGGCGCCGCGACCATGCTCCGCGACAGCGGCGAACACCCGGTCAAACTCCGCGAGAACGTCACGTCCCCCGCGGGCACGACCATCAACGCCATCCGCGAACTGGAGAACCACGGCGTACGGGCCGCCCTCATCGCCGCCCTCGAAGCCGCCCGCGACCGCAGCCGCCAGCTCGCCACCGGCAAGAAGGACTGACGCCCACCGGGGGCGGTCACCGAGCCGCGTCCACCACCTCTTTGGTGGTCACCACACGCGCGAAACCGCCCCCGTGCAGCGACACCGCCGACGCCTGCGCGATCTCGTCCGCACTCCGCCGCCAGCCGAACGGCCCCTCCAGATCGAACGTGTACGTCGCGTCGTACGCGACCACCACGTCGTACCCGAGATTCCCGCCCATCCGCGCCGTCGTCTCCACGCACATATTGGTCTGGATCCCGGCCACCACGAACTGCGCGCTCCCCTCCGCCTTCAGCCAGGCGTCCAGATCCGGCGTGCCGTAGAACGCCGAGTTCACGGTCTTCGTGATCAGCAGCTCAGCCCCACCGTCCCCCTTTCCGCGCCGCTGCTCCACGTACTCCTTGAAGTCGTTCCCCTCGTACCCGAGCCGCAGGGGCGACCCGGGCTTCGGCGAGTCATGCCGTACGAACACGACCGGCCGCCCCGTCGACTGCCACACGTCGATCAGCGAAGCGATGTTGTCATCGGCCTCCGGGTTGTTCCGCGTCCCCCAGAAGTCGGCCTCGTCGAAGCCCTTCTGCACATCCACGACCACCAGCGCTGCGTTCTCTGCAATCTCCATACCGTCGATCCTCCCGACAGGAGTCCGTCCGCCCCAGAGGGCGAAAAGACAGCGATCGATGGTTTACTGCCAGCCATGGACACAACGGGAGCAGAGAGGACGGAGAGAGCCGAGAGGACGGCGAGAGCGGCGAAGAACGCGTACCGCGTCGCCCTCGTCGCCTTCCCAGGCGTCCGCGCCTTCGACGTCTCCGTCATCACCGAGGTCTGGGGCACCGACCGCACCGACCGCGGAGCCCCCGCCTTCGACCTGGGCCGCGTCGCCGCCGACACCACACCCGTCGCCATGCGCGGCGGCCTCACCCTCCTTCCCGATCGCACCCTCGGCTGGCTCTCCCGAGCCGACCTGATCGTGATCCCCGGCCTCGACGACCACCTCACACCCGCACCCGCCCCTGTCCTGGACGCCCTTCGCCGCGCCCACACCCGCGGCACCACCATCGCGGCCCTCTGCGGCGGCGCCTTCACCCTCGCCCAGGCCGGTCTCCTCGACGGCCGCCGCGCCATCACCCACTGGAACCTCATCGACCTCTTCCGCGCACACCACCCCCATGTCACCGTCGTCCCCGACGCCCTCTTCATCGAGGACGACAACATCTGGACCGCAGCCGGCACCGCGGCCGGAATCGATCTCTGCCTCCATCTCGTGCGCCGGGCCCAGGGCGCAGAAGCGGCCGCCACCATCGCCCGCTCGATGGTCACCGCGCCCTTCCGCACCGGAACCCAGGCACAGTTCATCGAGCACCCCACCCCACATGAGGACCGCGACGCAGACGCCCTCGCCGACGTACGTGAATACGCCCTGCGCCACCTCCATGAACCGCTCGCGGTCGCCGATCTGGCCGCCCATGCGGGCATGTCCGCACGCAGCTTCGCCCGCCACTTCACCGCCGAGACCGGCACGACGCCGCTGCGCTGGCTCCTCGATCAACGCGTCGCAGCAGCCCAGAGGCTCCTCGAACGCACCGACCTGCCCATGCCCGAGGTCGCCCGCCGCGCCGGCTTCGGCAGCGAGGTCACGATGCGCCAGCACTTCGCATCGCGCCTCGCCACCAGCCCACGCGCCTACCGAGCGGCGTTCAGCGCGACGCCCGTATCGACGGCACCCGTATCAACGACACCCGTGTCGACGACGTCCGTATCGACCGCCTCGCTCCCCGAGACCGAGACCGCCGGCAGCAACCCGATCGCGCGATAAGCGGCATCCACGGTCGGCCGGGCCATCGCCCGTGCCTTGTCCGCACCATCCCGCAGCACCCCCTCCACATAGCCGGGATCGGCGCACAGCGCACTGTGCCTCTCCTGTACGGGCCTGAGGAGCTCGACCACGGCCTCTGCGGTGTCCTTCTTCAAGGAGCCGTACGACTCATATACACCGGCCAGGGCCTCCGGGTTCCCACCTGTGCAGGACGCGAGGATCTCCAGCAGATTCGCGAGCCCGGGCCGCTCCTCCCGGTCGTAGACAACCTCGCGTCCGCTGTCGGTCACCGCGCGCATGACCTTTTTCCGCACGACGTCCGGCTCGTCCAGCAGATAGACGACCCCGAGCCCGGAGTCGTCGGACTTGCCCATCTTCCGCGTCGGCTCCTGAAGATTCATGACCCGTGCGGCGACCTGCGGAAGCGTCGCCCGCGGAACCGTGAACGTGTGCCCGTACCGCTGGTTGAACCGCACCGCGAGGTCCCGCGCCAGCTCCACGTGCTGCGCCTGGTCCTCCCCGACCGGCACGTCGTCCGTCCCGTACGCCAGGATGTCCGCCGCCATCAGCACCGGATACGTCAGCAGGGACACCCGCACGCTTCTGCCGCGGGCGGCCTCCTTCGCGGCCTTCTCCTTGTACTGGATCATCCGCCGCATCTCGCCGTCGGTCGCCACGCACTCCAGCAGATACGACAGCCGCGCATGCTCGTCCACATGACTCTGCACGAAGAGCGTGCACAACTCGGGATCCAGCCCCGACGCGAGCAGCAGCGTCGCCGCCTGCCGGCTCAGCCTGCGCACCCGCGCCGGATCGTGCTCCACGGTCAGCGCATGCAGGTCCACGACACAGAACAACGAGTCAGCCTGATGCTGGTCGGCCTCGACCCACCGCCGCATGGCCCCCAGGTAGTTCCCCAGCGTCAGATGCCCGGTCGGTTGGATCCCACTGAAGACCCGTGTCATCTCTACTCCCTCTCCGATTCGGGCCGCCGTCCCGGGCGGCCGCCCCTCGGAGATCCGGAGGAGATACGAGAACGGCCGCCGAGGCGGCGGCCGTTGAGTGCATACGTGAGTCCGGCCGCCGTCAGGCGGCCCACCACAGCTGGGTACACGTACGCGTAGTCATGAGCCCAGGTTACGCCTCCAGGGTGTGGCCCGCAGGCGAGTTGACACGCCCAGGCCCGGTACGTAGTGTTCTCCGAGTTGTCCGACGTGAGCTCCGACTCCGGTCGGTCCCCGGACAGCCATTCCGCAAGTACCAACCACTGTTCGACTGTCGTCGATCCGGCGGCTGTCGTTTTATTGGCATGCGTATTTACGAAATGAGGAATCCGCGTTCGAAAGGACGCAGGCCCCCGATTAGCGCGGGGGTCGGGAATCCGCTAAAGTCTCACTCGTCGGAACGGCCCAACGGC
>NZ_JALDAX010000039.1 GCF_022698145.1 Streptomyces spinosisporus | reverse complement strand
CCTCTAAGGGGTAGCCGGGTGGCGGAAGCGCGGAAGCCAATGGTTCAGTGCGGTCATCGGGCCGCCTCCGTGGCCCATGGACGCGGCGACTGGCCCGTTCGCTGCGCGAACGTCCTTGAGAAGGCCGCGGCGCTGGAGCACTCCAGGGAGTTGACCGTACGCACGATGGAGTCGCCTGCTCGCAGCCGTTCCTGGGCGACAGTCACCCGCCACCCGGTGAGGTAGTCATTGAAGGTCTGGCCGACCATGTCCCGGAAGGCGGCCGCGAAGAAGCTCGCGAGAGTCCCGCTTGGCCGGCCATCGCGGCGAGGTTCCAGCCGCACGGCACTTCAGACTTCCGCGGCCGTCTCCCGCAAGTACGTCTCCAGCCGCCTGATCGATGCGCTCACGCCCCTCGTATCGAGCCGGCAGGTGTAAAGACGACGGACGATGGCGGGCTGCCGCAAGGGCCGAACCACGACACTCGCCGGAGCGTCCAACAGCAACAACCGCGGCAACAGCGCGACACCGAGCCCCGCCGCAACGAGATTGAGCGCCGTGCGGAAGTCCATGCCGTCGAAGTCCAAACGCTGGCCGCTTCCCCGGACACCGCCGAGCGGCGAGGCCGCCAAGTCGCGGAAGTCGACGGCGGTGTTGATCCACGCGTCCGACGGCAGATCGTTGGGGGTGACACTGGCGGATCCGGCCAGAGGATGACCGGCGGGAAGCACGACCATGATCGGATCGTCCACGAGGTGCTCCTGCAGGAGCCCGGCGGGCACGGGCCCGGGAGCGTGCTCGTAGTCGAAGGTGACCGCCAGGTCAATCTCTCCCCGGAACAGCAGCGCATGCGTTTCGCGCTGCTCAAGCTCGCGCAGCGTCAGCTGAAGCGCCGGATAAGTCGCACGCAAGCGTGCGAGCGCGGGCGGGACGATGGAGGCCGCCGCCGAGATGAACGCGCCGAGCCGCACCTCGCCACCGGTACCGTCCGCCAGAGCATCGAGTTCGGCAGCAGCGCGAGTCATCGACACGCTGATCGCGGCCTCGGTGTCGAGCAGGACCTGCCCGGCCTCCGTCGCGCGGACCGGCCGCCGGACCACGACCCGCGCGCCGACCCGCCGTTCCAGCTCCGCAATCTGCTGCGAGACCGCGGACTGGGTGTACCCCAGCTCGTCCGCAGCAGCCGCGAACGAGCCGAGCCGCACGACAGCCTCCAGGGTCACCAGGTGCCTGGGATCGAACAACCACGACATGAACTTAAGGCTAGCTTATCGACCAAGAAGAACTCATTGTTTGAATTAATGCAGGCATGTGGCGAGGCTGGACGCATGGACATCACGCAATTCGACGCCGCGATCAGCAAACTCCCCCGACGCCGGGTCGGTTTCTACCCCACCCCGTTCCACGCCCTGCCCAACCTGTCGGCGGCGTACGGAAGGAACTTCTTCCTCAAGCGCGAGGACCTGGCAGGGCCGAGCGCGATCAGCGGCAGCAAGATGCGGCTGGCCGAATTCATCTTGGGAAGGGCCCTCGAAAACGGCGTGACGCACGTCATCACCCAGGGCGCCTACCTGACCAACTCGGGCCTGCAGTTCGCCGCCGCCTGCCTGAGCGCAGGCATCACACCGATCCTGGTGCTGACGCGGAACGTGCCCCGGCATGGCGAACTCGGCGAGTTCCGCGGCAACTATCTGCTCAACAAGACGATGGGGGTCGAAACCCACGTCATCAACATCAGCGGCAACGAATGGCATGCCCCGAACGAGGCTGCACGGGTCACCGACACCATCGCCGCACGCAAAGCAGAGCTGGACGCGCAGGGACACAAGGTCCTCGTGGTCGGAGCCGGAGGCGCGCACCCCGACGGCTACATCGCGCACGCCGTGACGCTCCGGGAAATACTCGAACAGTCCGACGCCGCAGGAGTCGAACTCGACCACGTCTACCACACGATCGGCACCGGGACCGCGCTACCGGGGATGCTGGCAGCCAAGCTGAGCCTGGGACACCGGTCAAGCTCCGGTCCATCGCCATCCAGCGTCTCGACGACGAAAACCGGATGAACCGTGGCGTCATCGTCGAACGCACCACGGCAGTCCTGGCCACCCTGGGTGCACCGGTACCCGACGACGCGACGATCCGAGCCGAGATCGACATCGACCAGCGCTTCATCGGCGAGGAATACGCCGTCGCGTCCCCCGAAAGCACAGCAGCCATCCGCGAACTGGCCCGGGCAGAGGGCGTCTTCGTCGGCCCCGTCTACACCGGCAAGGGACTCGCCGGAATGCTCGACCACGCCCGCAGCGGACAGCTCCCCGCCAACAGCAACGTCGCCTTCCTGCACACCGGAGACACCGGCAACCTGTTCGAAATCCCCCCAAGTCGTCGGCCCCATCACCGGCTGACCCCGCAGCCCACCGGCATCGAACAGGCCCCCCCTCAGACCCGCCCGCGCGATGAGCCGTCAGCACCCGTCTGGCGGCCCATCCAAGACCCTGAGCAGAACATTCGGCCGGATGGACACCAACCGCCCTACACTCGGCCCGCACCCGCACCCGCACCCGCACCCGCACCCGCACCGGGACTGCCAAACAAGTGGTGCAACCGGGTAGTCGCGATCACTGACCGGCCGCTGAAAGGCGGCCGCCGAAGGCGATACCGAACGCGCTCTGCATCTGGCTCCACCGCCTGGGTCAGCAGGCCTGACCTTTGCCGGTGGCATCGAGGGACATGATCGCCATGCAGACGCACTTCAACACGGCCTGCTCGTCGGGCAAGTGCCCGCGGGCCTTCACTGCCCGACGGATCCGCGCGTTCACCGACTCGATCGCATTCGTGGTGCAGACGATGCGGCGGATCTCGGTGTCGAATCGCAGGACTGGGATGAACTCCCCCCAGGCATTCTCCCAGAGTTTCACGACGGCCGGATATTTCCGGGCCCCAGGCATCGGCAAACTCGGCGAACCGGTCCAGGGCGGCCTCCTCGGTCGGAGCGGTGTAGACCGGCTTGCGTGTTTGGCGGTCTTGTCCCAGTCCTGGCGTGCCGCGTAACGGAACGAGTTCCGCAGCAGGTGGACCGCTCAGGTCTGCACGATCGTCCTCGGCCAGACGGCCTCCACCGCTTCGGGCAGGCCCTCCAGCCCCTCGCAGACCAGCATGAACACGTCGGTGACGCCGCGATTTGTGACCTCGGTGAGAATGTGCAGCCAGTGCTTGACGCCCTCGCCGCCGTCACCGGCCCACAACCCCAGCAGCCCGCGCCCGCCCTCGCTGGTGACGGCCAGAGCCACACAGATCGGCCGATTGGCCACCGCGCCATCACGGATCTTCACGTCGATGGCGTCAGACGACCGGATAGACGGCGTCGAGGGGACGGCCCCTGCCATTCGGCCATGCCCTCCAGCACCTTGTCTGTGATGGTAGAGATAATCCGGCGGGAGACGTCGGCGCCATAGACCTCCGCCGCACCGGCACGCAGGTGGGCCTGGACCTCGCCGGTGGTCAGGCCTTTCACGGCCAGCGAGATGACCCTCTCGTCGACGCCGGCCAGACGCTTCTGCCGCTTCCTGACGATCTTCGGTTCGAAGGAACCGTCACGGTCGCGGGGCGCGGCTATCCCCACCGGGCCGACCCCGGTCAGCACGGTCTTGGAGCTTCTGCCGTCGCGGGAGTTGCCGCCGATCTCCCCGGCCGCATCGTGCTTGCCGTAGCCGAAATGGCCGGTGACCTCGCCTACCAGGACGGACTCCACCAGCCGCTTGGCCAGCCGCTGCAACAGCCCGCCCCCGCCAGTCGCCTGCACGCCCTCAGCCTGAGCCCGACCCACCAGCTCCTCGATCAAACGGTCGTCACTGGTCATCGATGCATCATCCATGATCGGGAGTTACACCGAACGTCTTACAGTCCTACCAGTGCTCTTCTTCGCGGTCTTCGCGGCGGTCGTCTTCTTGGCGGTCTTCGCCGTCTTCTTGGCCGCCGTCTTCTTCGCGGTCTTCTTGGCCGTGATCTTCTTCGCCCGGGACAGGTCGTGCACGTCGGCGTCCCCCGCCTCCCCGCGGAAGGCCCGCGCCTGCTGCACCGACTCCTGCAGGGCGGCCATCAACTCCAGCGACCCATCACCGACGCTGGAGGTGCCCTGACCAGCGTCCTCAGACCGGGCCAGGCCCCGCCTGCAGACTGGGCAACCGGGGATCCGCCATCCGTAGCGCCCGAGGCAGCTGTGCGCGTAGAGGCGCTGGCCCGCGGTCGCGTGCGCTATCCACCGGTCTGCGCACCCGTGGTTGAGCTGCCATCGTCCCCGGCAGGAGTGGTGTCCAAGGATTCTCCGTACGCGATGAGACGGCGGTTCACTTCCTCAAGGTGATCTCTCAGCACCTTCTGGCGGTTGTCGTCGACGTAGGCGTTCCTGCCGATCCGCGCCAGCACGCCGACGATGACGGCAAGGACCAGGGCCCCCACAGACACCATGGTGGTGAGGAAGACGAAAGAGGCCAGTTCCGGCGCCGGGCCGTGATGAGGGGTCGCCGACCATCGAAGGATCCTGGCGATGGTCAGCACGATGAGCAGGGACAGCGTCGCCCAGAGCGTTCCGGTGATACCGAACTTGAGCACGTCGTTCCTGCCGCGCCCCGCCGCCTGGCGGTGCAGCAGGGTTGTCTCGCGCAGCGTGGCCAGCTCCTGCCGCGTAGGCTCCTCGCCGGCCTTCAGACGCGCTATGACCGTGTCCTGAGCGGCCCACCTACGCTCTATCGACGTCAGCACGGGCGTGGTCCACTCTCGAAGCAGACGCTCGAATTGAACGGTAGCGATCACTTGGACGGCGGCCATGATGGACGTCGTGATCGCGGCATAGTCATCGGTCATCGCCCAGTCCACCAGTGCTCCCCCTCAGCAGGCTGCTCCGTGCCAAACGCACCGTACCGAGCAGCTGGCACTGACGAGAACCGGTCGTCCCTGCCGCCCACGCTACGTTCCGCGTCCGACTGCATTGCTGTCGGCGGTGAGTGCCGAGGAGGACCGCGCCCAAACACCGATCGGATTGGACTGCCAAGATGTGGCATCGTGATCGGTGGTCTATGGAAGCACCTCGTACGCAAGACACGTCGTGACGCCGACAAGGCGATCGCACAGCTGGACGGCAGTCTTTCGACGCTCGGCCTGCCTCCGGCGCCCGGGAGGGTCAGGGTCGCACTCCGCATGCACTGCTTCCTGGTACCACTGGTGGTTCCTGTCCAGGTGCTCGGGACGCTCTGGGTGACATGGTGGGCGGCCAAGGGCCTGCATTGGGCCTTGCATGCGGACGTCAAAGGACAGGCCGGCGACCTTGAGAGGGCCTTCACCGCGGCGAGCCCGTTTCACTCCTGGCCCGGTGACTTCGCTGCCGCCGTGACTTTCCTCAGCATCGCCTTCGTGGTGCCGGTCTTCATCCTCTTCCTCTTTGCCTACACCATCGGACCGTTCATCGTCGCATGCGGGTTCATGCTGGGTCGGCCCTGGGGTGCTGTGCCGGTCACGACCGTACGACGCCGCGTCCAGCCCATTGCCTTGCTGGCACGGGCGGTTGACGGGTGCGCGAAGGCTCACCGCTCTCCGTGGCGCCATCGTCCCCGCGAACTACGCCTTCTCGCACGTCAGTTGAGAAGCACAGAAGCCGAGATCATGAAGCTGCACCGGTCCAGCGGCCATCTCATCGCTCGCTCGCACCGCCGCCGCCTCCTCAAGACGCACGCCGGCCTCGTCGTCTCGGCGCTGCACCGCGCGGAGGCACGCATCGACAACGAGGGCACACAGGCCCTGTCCGAGCTTGCAAGTCTCCTCATGACCATCGCCCGTCGCGTCGCGGAGGGCCGCATAGGTGCGCTTGTGGACCCCCCTCACCTCGAGGGTCTGTCTCCCGCTCGAGACTGGGAACCCATCAGATTGGCGGCAGCAGCCTCCTTGTTCGCAGCCACCGCCCTGGGTGCGGCCTTCCTGCCTCTGCCCGACGGAGCCCATACTTACCTCGTCGGCGGGTGCGGGGTACTGATTCTGACCCTCCTGTACGGCCGCCGCGCATACCAGCTACTGAACCTACTTGCCTCCATCCGGGGCGGCTGAGCGCAAAACGACCGCGTTTGAGACGGCTGGCGCCTGGTCAGCAGATTTGGCCACTGGCCTCGAATCCGATCGGGGCGGCAACCAGTGAAGGGATCACCGAGAGTCCTGTTGGCGCACAGGTGACAGCAGCGCGCCCGGACTGTTCCGCATATGTCGCAGCCGGGGCGTCCGTGACCTGCTGCGGCCTGCCGTCGTTGCTCGGGTGCACGCAGACGATGGCCATCCCCCGCGAGCTTGTCAACGGCCATGTCGTTCTGGCTCTTCGGCACTTTCCGTGAAGCTCGGGGTCGACGAGCGAGGAGGATGCGTCTCTTGAGCAGGTTGAAGCCGGCCCGGCCATAGTGCTGCCGCTTGAGGAGCTTGATCCTCGTGACGTTGCCCTCGACAGCACCGGAGCTCAGCGGGGGCGTGAGTCCGGCCGTGACGGCCGCGAGATCCTTGCGAAGGCCGTTCGCAAAGGTGCGGATCTCCTTCACCTTGGATTCGTCGGCCTGGGCGAGCCATTCACCGAGCCGGTGACCGTCGAGGCGGCGGAGGATGGTGGCGAAGCCGCGGACCAGGCGGCAGGCCTCGGCATTCTCCGGGCAGCGACCGCACACGTCTTTGAGGTCCTGGCGGGCCTGGTCGTTCTGGTTCTCTGGCCGTCCGATGATCCACCGGACGACATCGGCGACCGCGGGTGGTGGCGGCGGGACGGCTCGGGGGCCGTTGTACCGGGCCAGGGTGTTAAGGAATCGTCGGACGCTCTTGCGGCCCCCGAGGTAGCCGCGGGCGGCGATCTCGTCGCGCAGGTCTGCGCGTTGTCGCATCCCTCGACCCAGCGGCGCGCAGGATACGGCTTGTGGGGAGTCAGTGCACTGGTGCGTCTGGGCCGCTCGCGCATCAGTGACTCGGCGGTGGCGACCTTTGCGTATCGCCTTACCGTTTTGCGGTCGAGCCCGAGACGCGCGCTGACCACGGCGATGGTGAGGCCCTGCTGGAACAGGGCCTGGACGTCGCGGTGCCGTTCTCGGATCTTGCGCCCGTAGGCGGACTCTTCGTCGGACTCCCGGGTCTGGACGGGAGCCGGTTCGATCTCGGGGGGCTTCAGGCAGGAGCGGTGTCGGGTGACGGTCTTTTCCAGGCCGGTGGCGAGGTTGTGGAGCAAGTGCCATCGGCCCGCGACCTGCGGCATTCCGGGCTGCCCGCGTTCGGCGCCCTCGGCGAAGGCACCTCCGCGGTCACGGCAGACCGTGCCGATGTGCGGGTGCTCGCGGAGCCAGCCGGCGAAGGTGTCGGCCGTGTGGTCGGGCAGAACGTCGACGGGGCGGCGGCTGTCCATGTCGATGAGGATGGCGCCGAAGCGCCGGCCCCGGCGGAACGCGAACTCGTCCACACCGAGTACGGTCAGCTCGGGTACTTCCGGCAGGTCCATGGCGCGGATCAGCCGCAGCAGCGTGGGTCCGCTCACCGGGACGGCCAAGTGCTCGGCGAGGCGTTCGCCCGCTTGTCCGCCCAGCGCCAACGCCACCTGTCGCAAGGCCCGTTGGAGTGTCAACTTCCGTGCTTCGGCTCAGCTGGTGTGCCAGGCGTCGACGTCGTCGGGGTTGACCAGGGCAGATGGGAGCTTTCCCCCATCTGCCATCTCCTCCTCGAGGGGGAGGATGTGGCTCGGTCCTCCTGGGGTCCTAAAGCCGGGTCGCTCTCGGGGCCGATCCGCGGCCACAACGTCCGGCCATAGCTTTGGAATGTGAACCGGCCATGGGTGAACGGTTAGTGAGCTGTTCGGCCACCAGACCCGGCAGCACGATGGTGCTGACGGCGACGCAAGTCTCACGGCACTGGATCGGCTGACGGCTGGGCGGTTCCGTGACCAGGCGCGCGTCGCGCGCCCGGCGTCTGCCGGTAGTGCAGAAGCTTCAACGACCTGACAAGAGGACTCGAACTGATGTTGCTCAAACTTGCGGCGGTCGCCGCCGCTGGGGCCATGACCGCCATCGGCATCACAGGATCAGCCACAGCTACACCAGTAAAGGCCCAGACACCTCCCACCGCAGCGGCTTCCTTTGAGAAGGAGTATTTCTACACGACCCAGGACCAGTGGACGCACTGGACACCGGACGCACAGACCTCAAGTCATGCAGGCACGCTGTACAAGGGGGTCAACTACTTCTACTGCTACGTGGAAGGCGCCTGGTACAGCAATGGCAGCTACGGCAGCGTCATCTGGCTGCGCACCGATGACGACACCGGCAATCGCAACGTCTACGTGAGCGACACCAACCTCACTTACAGCGACTTCGTACACGATACGGAGATCCTTCATCACTGCTGAGCGCGGAACGACGCACCGCCCTCGATGAGTTGGGCATGCGCTGGTAGACGCAGCACCGGGAGCCGGAGCGGCGCGGGTGCGGGGTTGAGGCATCCGCGCCGCCTCACGGCGCGAGCCCGGCCGTGCACACGCGAACCGGGCCCTGCGATGGTCTTCGGTCTTCAAGGGTTCTGCAAAGGGTCCCGCCAGCCGTTCATGAACGCCATCCCCCATAAAGGTGAGGCAGAGCTGACGCCGCGTCGGATGTGGGGCTGCGGCCGGTAGTTGTCCGTGACCTGGCGTGGCCTGGCGTCGTTGGGTGGTCGCACGCAGATGCTGACCGTCCCCCGCGAACTTCTGCGATCCACGGAAGGCCCGGCGGCAACTCCTGCAATGGTCCTCCCCGGCACTGGCGGGGGCCAGGGCCGTCTAGGCCCTGCTCCTGGTCTTTGATCCCGGTGGACGGTGTGTGCGTGGCCGGTGAGTCGGGCAGGCGTGGAGCTGCTGCAGGAGAACGAACAGCTCCAGCAGGCGATGGAGAGCCGCCCAGTCATCGATATGGCCCGCGGCGTGGTGATGGCCGGCTACGGCTGCCCTCCGCAAGGGGCGTGGGAGATCCTGGTGACGGTCTCCCAGCACGCCAACATCAAACCGCGTCACGTGGCCGAAGCCGTGACGGCGGCCGCCACCGGCAGGCCGATGCCACACCCCTTGCAGGGGTACCTGGCAGCGGCCGTACGGGAATGGCGGACCGAATCCGAGACAGCCGGGTAACAACATCACGCTCCGCCCCCGGAGAAGCCGCCCTCCTGGGGGGAAACCGTACGCCCTCCCTCTGTCTCCGCTCTGGTCGTCGACATCGGGTGCCGAAGCCACTCTGGCCCGGGCACCGCCCCCAGCCTCTGGTGGCTATGTACGCGAGTAGCGACGTGGGATCGGGAGTCGCGCACTCGCGTGAGTACCTGACGTACGCGACTTCGGAAGTCACCCCCACGTCGGCGGGCGACCTGGGGCGGTCAGTGCGTGCGGCCTCCTACTCGTAGCAGCTGCCACTGCACAGCACGGTGACCATGCCGTTCTCGCCAGCCGCCGGAGAGGCAGTGTCGTGGGTGGTGGCCGCGGGCGTCTTGCTGGTCTCCCAGGGCATGGGGGCGGCCACGGCCTGGGGGGCGAGGGCGATGAAGGCCGCAGTGGCCACGAACACGGCAGCAACCGCACGCTTACGCAGACGCATCTGAACTCCTTGATCCACCAGTGGGGTTCGGCTGTGGGCGCGCCGCTCGGACAACGCCGCCAGCCAGTCTCCACGTGCACGCCACCCAGCGCCAGGGATTCCGGCGGAGTTCGATGCATCTCCATACGATCACCGCGACCGGCAAGCCGTATTACGCCCAGGCCAGACGACCGCTCCGGTGACTCCCGAACTCCTCGACATTGATCACGCGTCGGGGCCCCGGAGCGACTCCCAAAGTCGCGTACAAACGCCTCCCTTTCTCACCTACAAGGGGGTCGGGCCGAAGCACCGATGGTGCACACAAGCCCGGCGTTGGCGGCAGCCAGACCCCCAACGAATCTCTACGACCCACGGAGAGCCCGCCGCCATGCCGACAGCGCGCTGTCTCCTCCGTACGGGCTACCTCTCACGCCCGTGGGCAAGGCGCCTTGTCTCGACTCCGTAAATGGTTTCGGCTTAGACGCAGCCTTCGCCGGGTTGGGCCTCACCCACCCCGGACGTTTCCTCAGGACCAGCTCTCCGCACGGTCGTTCGGGTCGCAGGAACTGAGGTGCATGTATCCACTGTTCGCAGACAAGCATCGACCGCTGAATTGGTTCTTGAAAGCGATGCCGCCGACGCCCTGGTACAGCACGTACCAGCTCTCAGACGTGCTGGTGTTGCAGGGTGATCCCACGATGGTGTCGCCGCCGAGCTCACTGTAATCGAGGCATTTCCCGGTTGCTACGTTCCGCAGCTGTCGGGTGCTGTCGCCCCATACGTGGACACTCCACTGCTGCCAGGCGCCACCGTTGCAGGGATAGGCCCGCACTCCGTCGATGTTGTTGTGGTCGAGGCAGCCTCCCGTGGCCAGGTTGCGGAAGGTCTGCACCGGGTCCGCTTGTGAGGATGCCGACGCGGTGTCGGCTGTAGTGCCGGCGATCAGACAGAGCGCGGCGACCACGCCCGTGCGACGCAAGGTACGGAGCATGCGACGATTCCTCCAGTATGAGAAGAGAGTCCGTCTCGTGGATCGGACTTAGGATGAGCGGCTCGACGGTTCGAGCCGCCGGCACGCTTCTGGCTGCGCGAAGGAGCGTCAACGTCGTTGAACTCCATCGAAATGATGGGGAGAGCCAAGCAAGCGCGCGGCATCTTCGTTCAGCTGGCTCAGTCGCGTGGTTGAGCCTATGGCCCCGCCTGCATGAGCTCCTTCTCGCCGAGCTGCGGCGTGCCCGGCCTGCTGGACATGGACGACTGCGCGATCGACGGCCCGCACGTAAGGGCACTCAAATGGGGGGCGCCTGCAGTACCTCTCCACCCACCCCGGACACCGGGCCTTCGCCAGGCGACCGCAGCCGTCCCGGCAGCTAGCACCATGTGATCGTCGACCGCCACGGCACTCCGCTCGCCATCACACTCACCGGCGGCAACCGGCACGACGTCACCCAACTCATCCCGCTCCTGGATGCGATTCCGCACATTCGGGGCCTGCGCAGCCGTCCCGCCACAAACCGAAGCGCCTCTACGCCGACCGAGGCTACGACTTCCGCAAGTACCGCCGACTCCTGTAGAGCCGCCGCATCGTCCCGAAGATCGTTCGACGCGGCGCCCCGCACGACTCCGGTCTGGGAAAGAGTCGTTGGGTAGTCGAGAGAATCTTTGCCTGGCTGCACCAGTTCAAGCGCCTGCGCATCCGCTACGAGGTACGCCCCGACCTCCACCAAGGACTCCTCCAACTCGCCTGCGCCATCATCTGCTTGAGGGGGCTCCGCGCATTCTGAAATGATCAGTCAGCAGAACACCCAGACGTTGGTGGCGAGGTTGGAGGGGTCTAGCAACCGGTCGGTCCAAGCATCAACTCGATCCCACCTGTTGTCCAGGTAGGTGACGATGAAGTGGTTGCCGTGGGCAGAGGCGAAGTCGAAGTAGTCGTTGATCTGGTGGGAACCGCAGCCGTTCACGTTCCAGACCGATCCGTTCGGGGTCGTGCGACCGCCCGACAGGAAGAGGCACGCCCGTCCGTATTCACAGGTGAAGGACCAGTACCCTCCGTCGTCGGCGGTGGCAGGGCTTCCCGCGAGTACGATCGTGGCTCCCACGGTGGTGGCCAGAGTGGCGGCCCATGCGGTGAATCGGCCGATTGATCGCATTTCAGATCCCCCTTTTTTTCCGGACGGCTGTGCGGGCCGATGCCCACAGTGGTCATTGCGCCGAGCAACCTGAAGACGTCGCGGCGGACGTCGCGTTTGCTGCAGGAAGCCCGTTCCTTCCGTCGTGCGGCCGGTGGTCGGGTGGGCCGGTTGTGCCCGTTTATGCATCAGGCGCGGATGGAGCGACTTCCGGGTCAGAAGGACATCCAGGCGTCACAGCACCATCCCGGACGCCCCTCGGTGGACTAGCACAACACAATGGCTTCGGTGACGACGTTGGTGGGGTCCAGGGTGCGGCCGGTCCAGGCATCAACGTAATCCCACCTGTCATCCCTGTAGACGACCTCCATGGGGTTGCCTTGGGCGATCGCGTAGTCGTAGTGGTCATTGATCGGGTGCTCACCGCAGCCGTCAAGGTTCCAGTACGGTCCCCCCGGGCCACTGCGCAGGCCCGAAAGGTGGAGACACGCTCGTCCGTAATCACACACTTCGCCCCAATACCCGCCGCCGACGGCAGTGGCGGGGCTTCCCGCGAGCACGATCGTGGCTCCCACGGTGGTGGCCAAGGTGGTGGACCATGCGGTGAATCGGCCAATTGATCGCATTTCAGATCCCCCTTTTCCCGGATCACTGTGCCGAGCCGGCACCCGGAGTCGTCTGTGTAGGGTCGCAGGCCTTCTCCAGTGAGCGAGCACACCAGACCCCCGACCTGAAGATTCAGAGTGTGTATGGCTCGTCGATGACCGTACGGGCGATCTTTGTCCCGCGAGCACCAATACGTGCACCGTGACTCCCCAGTTCGTGCACGGTGCACAAACGCGGCAGTAAAGTGACTGTGCGAGTCAGGGGTTGGGGGATATCGGCGTGACTGACAGCAAGGCTTCCCGGTTAAGAGGAACCGAGTCGTTCGAGGCAGTCGCCTCGGCCTTGTTCGCCCCGTTGCGGGTGACCGATCCCGGCCCACAGGGTTTTGAAGCCGTGGTCGACCACGCAGTCATCGGGCCAGTGGTCGTCGCTCGTATCCAGGCCACCGCCGCAACGGTGACACGGGACAATCACAGCATTACCTCCAGTGACGTGGAGTGGATGCATTTTAATCTTCACCACCGCGGCCCGGTCACGGCGACCCAGGATGACCGGACTGCGACGGTAAAACCCGGTGAACTGTTCGCCTGTGACAACACCCGGCCGTATCGGCTCATCGGTGCCGCCCCCAGTGACATGACCGTGCTCTGCGTTCCCCGGGCAAGTCTCGGCAGATACGCGAACTCCATCAGCCGGCGCACGGTGTTCCCCATCCCCACTCAGGACGCGATCGGCGGACTCCTCGGCCACACACTGTCCGCAGTCAACGATGGCCTCCCCCGTCATGGTGTGGCACGCACACATCTGGCCGACGCGCTCACCGCGCTCCTCCTCGCCGCTTTCGCCGACACCACCCCCGAGCGAGCTTCCGTCGCCAGCGACCTCGTTGACCGTATCCGCGCCTACGCACTGGCCCACCTCGGCGACTCCCACCTCGGCGCGGAACGAGTCGCGCGCCAACACCGCATCTCAGTCCGACACCTCCACGCCCTCTTCAAAGGCGGTGACCTGACTTTCGTCGCTTGGGTCCGACATGAACGCCTGCTACGGATCCGACGAGACCTTCTCGACCCCGCCTCCGCGGACATCTCCACGGCGACGATCGCAGCACGATGGGGCATACACGACACCAAACACCTCGGCAGGGCCCTGAAACGCGAGTTTGGCGAAACTGTCAACGACCTACGCCGCAGGCGGATGCACTGACAAGAGCGCGCGAGGCGGAGGCGACGCTGCGCCAACTGGTCGGCCGCGCCATGACCTCGCCGCGGGCGGATGGCGCACAAAGGAAGCAACCCCTGGTGTCAGGCGTCGTCAGGGTCGGCGGCGTCGCCGATGTGGTCGAAGCCTTGCAGCAGGGGCCATGAGTTCCTGGGCGCAGCCGCACCGCCGGGTACATGGGTGTCCCGCTGCGTGCAGGGCGTGCTCGAGGTCGAGCAGTGGCGCGCCGGGCGGGGCTTCCTGACAGTCCGGCGTGTGCAGGACGGAGC
>NZ_JALDAX010000038.1 GCF_022698145.1 Streptomyces spinosisporus | reverse complement strand
AAGCTCTTGTTGGAGATCCACTTCATGAACAACGTTATGACGACCTGCCGCGAGCCTCGCTGACTTGCCGTTTCATCCACCCTGCAAGATCAACAGGGAGAGTAGCGGGAGACGGAGGCGGCTCCCACCCCTCCGGAAGCGTCACCACGAACCTCTCCCAACGCGCCTGCAACGACTCAGCGATGATCCGCTCCATCGCTGGCGTCACATTCGAGTACAGCCCCTCGACGCCGGCCAGTTCGTGCCCCATCCGCGACTCCGTGGCGACGCGGCTGTGGCCCTCCTCGTCGAGCCACTCCTTGTGCCCGTGCCGCATCAGGTACTGCCGCTTGCCTTTCCAGGCCACCACCGGGGGCAGTTCCACGACGGGCCGCCGGGAGTCCACCACCTGGCGCTGGCCGAGCCTCGTGCGCTCGAACTCCTGCTTCGCCTCGCGTCCGTCGGCGAACTTCCGCCAGTAGTGGTACGGGAAGTTCGCGTTGATCAGCGGCCCGTTATTGATTGAGGTAAACACCCACTCGGACTCCCGCGACGCGAGCAGCATCTCCAGCAGCTCGGCCAGGAACCGGGGGATCACGAGGGTTCGCCGCGACTCGTACTTCGGCGGGTACAAGCTCGCTGGCCCGGTCCCCTCCTCGCGCTGGTGCTGCCACTGCACACGGATCGCGGGCATCAGACTCGGACCGTACCGTTCGAGGTCGTCGGCATGCCGCTCTTCACGGTCCGCCTCCCGCGGGTCGTCCACGGGGTCGGAGGCCGGCCAGTTCGGGTGGCAGTACTCGGGGCGCAGTCCGTACAACTCGGCCGGGCGCATGCCGGTCATGGCGAACGTCCACACGTACACGTATCCGTCCAGGCCCCAGAAGGCGAGGGCGTTGCACGCGAGCTGGTGGACGTCCTCGATGCGCATCTCACGCTTCCGCTCGCGCGGCTTCTTCTTGTACACGCCGCGGCGCCGCTTCTTCTGCACGGGGGATGCCGGCCGCAGTCCGTCGTCGACGGCGTCGTCCATCAGCATGCTGAAGACGAGGAGGATTTCACCGCGGTACCGGTCGCCGATGTTCGGCTGGTCTTCCAGCCACAGTGCCCAGGCCCGGTAGGCGGATGGCTTGATGTCGGCTACGGCTACGTCGCCCCACCGCGGCTCGATGTACAGCCGGATGTACGACTCGACGTTCCTTCTGCGGAGGTGGCCGACGCGGATGGTCTGCTGCCAGGTCCGGCAGTACTCGCGCATGAGGATGGTGCCGTCGCGGCGGCTGATGTACCGGTCGTTGCGGATGTCCGATTCGCGGTCGAGGCCGTAGGCGATCGCGTCGTCCTGAGTGTCGAACCCGCCCTGGCTGTCGTAGATCCAGCGCCCTGTCTCGGGGTGCTTCTTGCCGGTGTTCCACCGGACGCGCCACTTGCTGCCGCGCCGTTCGGCGTAGGGCATGCGTCATCCCCCCAGATGAACCGCAGTTGACGTGGGACGCGGATGCGCCGGCAGGCACCCCTACCGCCGGCTTCCGCGTACTGACTGCTCTACTGTGCCCGGCCGACTGGGCAGCCGGCGCACTTTCTGCAATCGATTCCCTGGCCGCTCATCATCCTCCGTACCTGACCCTGAATGACACGGTCGGTGGCTGTTGCTGACGCCAGGATGCAAACGATCTCACCCGCCGTTTCGAGCACTCGGCCTATGAACCCAGGCTCGTCGTACGTGATCACCGTCGCCATACAGGTTCCCCCTGTCCTGCTGTGTGGAGAACCCCCCAGGTGTGAACGAAATCCTGGCATGCCGAACGCGCGGGCGGGAGGGGAGGCTTGACGATTCTTCAGCCCCGGACGATCACAATCCGGTCACGGCGAAAAGGTTGTACGGCAAAGGCCTGCAGTTCAGTGACTTACGGCAACAGGCCCCGCCTTCGCAGTTCCTCCATAACTCGTTCACCCATGGCTTGGATCTGACGGCCGGTGAGCTCCGGTGCCACCGTCATCGCCGACTTCGCGACTGCGTCCGGGATGCCCTCGCTCAGCGCTTCCGGAGCGAAGTGCGCGATCTGCGCACCTTCGATCAGCTCGGTGCCGTCCTCCAGGGTGATGGAGTCGGCCTCGCCCTCGATGACCGCCTTGCAGGAACCGGCCCGGAACTTGAAGCCCATCTCCAGCTTCGCGTAGGTCGACTCCCTCACACGCCGCGGCGCTATATCGCGGCCGCCCTCGATCTTCCGGTAGGTCGTGTGGGAGATCCCGCACGCGTCGGCGGCCGCCTCCTTGCTGCGGTAGCCGAGCACGACACGGCGCTGGGTCACAAGCGTCGCGAGTTTCTGCAGGTGGCGGGCGTCGTCACCACTGGTGTAGGCCATGCGGCCAATGATGCCAGCGACCGCCAGCGACCGCTAGAAACACCTCAGTAAGTGACCGTAAGGATGCAGCAGGTAGGCGGAATCACGCGGCCTCACTCTCCCGTCCGCTAGCGGAAACTCGCGAAAACATGAAGTTACTCGCGCGTACCGCTAGATACCGAGAGTTTCACCCGCTACCTTCAACACATGGAAAGACCCCAACCCACCTTCCAGGTGGATGGGGCGGCAATCCGCACACGCCGCATGGAGCTCGGCATGACCGTGCGCGGCTGCGCAAGGGCCGCCGGCCTCTCGCACAGCTACCTCAGCGAACTCGAAACCGGGCTCAAAGAGGACATGCGCCCCCCCAAATACGCGGGACTACGCACCGCCCTCCAGATCCAGCCCGACGACCGCAGGCTCCTCATCCCCACGCCAGAGGACCAGCACAGAAAGGAACCCGATGGCAGCCAGGAAGGCGCCCCCCGCCCCCACCCCGACCCCGGCTGAGCCAGTCCTGGAGCGCTTCTACAACGTCCGCAACGCCGCCATAAGGCTCGGCCTCACCGACCCGGCCAAGCCCGACGACACCACCGGACAGCGCTGGCTCCGCGACGGCTACAACCGCCCCGAAGACGGCAGCAAGGGCCGCAAGTTCCCCGGCCGCTACATGGGCCGCGACCTGATGTTCAGCGAATCCGAACTCGCCGTCATCGCGGACATCGCACTCGAAGAGTCCACGGCACGCCAGAAGGCGAAGGAGAAGCCGCCGGTGTCGACCGGCCGGCCGCGCCGCATCCGCAGAACCGCAGCGGCACCCGCCCTCGCCGCCTCCTGAACGAAACGGGCCCGCCCCGGAAGCCCCCGGAGACGAGCCCAGTCCCACTGAAGCACGAAGCAAGGAGTGGAACATGACCGATCCTACCGATCTCCCCGGGCGCAGCGTCCTCGTGATGACGCTGCCGAAGGCCGCGCTGTCGTTCGCTGACGCGCAGACTGCGCGCCGCCGCAACGAGGTCGCCTACGAGACGACGGTCACCGTGCAGGAGCTGCCGACGCAGCACGTTGCCTGGGAGGCCCTCCCGGACCGGGTCCTGGTGACGTCAACCGAGATGAGCGTCCTTGCGGACCGGCTGTTCGTGATGGGCGGGTCGGTGACGACGACGGTTCTGCCGTGGGGTCAGACGGTGTGGACGCTGCACACTCGGACGTGGTCGGACTCGCCTGAGTTCCCGCCGGTTCCGGTGCATGTGTCGGTGACGGTGTCGTCGGACGAGCCGGTGATGGAAGAGGTCCGTCTGGCGGTGCGGCGATGACGATCTCCGAGCTCGCCCTCGCGGCGAAGAAGGTCATCGAAGCGGCGTGGCTGCACGGTGAGCCGTATGACCTGGCGTCACAGGCGGCGTTCGCGTTGGAGTCCGCGCAGCTGCTGCAGTCGCCGCACACGGCGGACGAGTTGGACGTCCTGCGGCGCTCGGTCGAATCCAATCGCGTGGATGGCCAGCGTCTGATCCGGGCGGAGCAGCGGCGCGCTGAGCTTGAGGCCGTCATCTCCGTGCACCGCAACGACGACCAGGCGCGGATCGAACGGCTGCAGTCGCGGGTCGATGAGGTCGAGCGGAAGTACGCGTTCGACACGGCCGAGTTGCGGCGAGAGAACGACGCGCTGCGAAAGCAGGTCGCCGAGCTGGAGGCCCTGAACCGGCAGATGGGCCGTCGCGGCATGAAGGTGTACGCGCAGGCGGTCGAGGCAGGACAGCGGGTCCGCGAGCTGGAGGCGGAACGCCGGACCGTGAACGAGGTCCTCGACGACGCGGCACAGACGCTGCGCGGCCGGGCCCTGATCGAAGACCCGCACGATGGTCCGCTCTCACACCGGTACACGGTCGGCCGTGACCTGCCCCAGGCGGGGGGCGCCTCGTGATCTGGCTCCTCCCTGCCACGTTCCTCGCCGCCGTCGCGATGGTGGCGTGGGCCGTGCTCATCCCGGGCGGTGAGCCGAATGCCGACTGAAGTCATCGACATGCTCGCCGGACTCACCGTCGAACGCGCCGTGTTCCTCGCGCTGATGCTGTTCGGCACCCCCGCCGCGGTCGTCCTGTACGTCGCCAACACGGACCTCGACCTGCGCACGCCCGTCATCCGGGCGGCCGGGAGCGTGCATCAGGCGGCCGTACACGCCGGCCACGACGTGAACCGCTGGCTGGCCCTGGCGCTGGCCCATGCCGCGCAGCTGCGTGACCGGGCGCGCCTCATCTTGATCGCCGGGCTGCTCCTCGCGGTCGCCTACCTCGACACCACTTCGAACAACGGGGGCTCCCGATGAACCCGTCCACGAACCCCGACCTGTCCTTCGAACTCCGCGCCGACTGGCTCACCGGCTATCTGCGGGCCGACCAGATCCGCACCGACACCCTCGTTCAACTGGTCTCCCACTGGGGAGACCCCGACGCCCGCGACGACATCATCGCCCGCCTCGACCAGCTCGCCGAGGTCGTGCAGGGCCCGCGCCGCGAGGGCGAGTTGGACGCCGCAGTCGAAGCGGTAGAGGAAGCCGCGGTCATGGATACGGCCCGTATCGAACTCACGGTGCGGGCGGCCCGCCGTCTGATGCAGGAACTGGGGCACGTGGCTTCGAAGCTGTGCCGGTTCAACCCGGCCGGCACGCGCATCCCGCGGCAGCAGGACGGGAGGCGGTCCGCATGATGCCTTCGTTCCGTGACCAGCTGATCCACCAACTCCAGTGCGAGGGCGCGTTCACCGAGACCGGCGCCCGCGAACTCACCGACGCCGCGATCGGCGAAGGCATCGAGGCGTACCCGGGGGAGCTGGCCCTGCTCCGCACCATCGTGCGCACGGCTCGTGTCGCTGTCCGGAACAGGGACTTCGCCGCGATCGAGCAGGCCCTCATCAACCACGCCAGCGACGACGCGGCCGCACGAGCGGAGACCAAGCGATGACCCAGCCCAAGCACGCCCGCGAGACCGAGCGGGGCCGCTACTACAGCGACCCCGCCGGGGGCCCCGACCTCGTCTCCGTCACCAACGTCATCGACACCGCCGTCAACAAGACCATGGCCCTCGTGCCCTGGGGCGTGAAGGTGACCCTGGAACACACCCTCGACCACTGGCCGCTCCTCACCGACCGCGTCCGCGACGACCGGCCCGCCCTCACCCGGGAACTCAAGGCCATCCACAAGGGCATCCGTGAGCAGGCCGCCGACCTCGGCGACCGCGTCCATCTCGGAGCGGAAGCCTACGTTCTCGGCGCGCCCCTCCCGGACGACCCGGAAGTCGAGCCCTACCTTGACCAGTTCGAGTTGTGGCTGCAGTCCTGGGGGGTCTCCCTCACCGAGCATGTAGAGGCCACAGAGATCACCGTCCTGCACCGGCGCCTCGGCTACGCCGGCACCGCAGACCTGATGGTGTGGCTGCCGACCGGACCGGCCGGGCGGATGGAGCTGTGGCTGATCGACTACAAGTCTTCCGCCACCCGCCGCGCCTCCTCGGTCTATCCGGAGAACACCCTCCAACTCGCCGCGCTGCGGCACGCGGAGACCGTGCTTCTCCCGGATGACACCGAGCAGCCGATGCCTCGCATCGAACGCACTGGCGTCCTCAACCTCCGTGCCAAGTCGCACGCCCTGGTGCCGATGCCCGCTGACCGGACTGCGTTCCGCGCGTTCCGTGGCGCCCTCGAAACCACGAAGTGGCTGCACGCCGCGGCCTCCTCCTATCCCGCACTCGCCGCACCGACTGCGGCCGCATCCCGAAAGGCAGCCTGACCATGGGGGCCCGACTCCGTAACATCCAAGCCCGGGCGGCCGAGCACGGCCGGCTGCGCACCGGCTACACCCAGGGCAAGCGGCCCATGCGCTCGGCGACGTGGGTGGTCACCTCCCACAGCGAGGACCACGTCCGTGCCGCGGCAGTCCTGTGGGGTGGCGAGCCAGAGCAATGGCAGCCCCTCAACTCCACGATCAGTCAGTGGCGTGTCATCACCAAGGCGTCGTCCATCGAGGCACTGATCACTCCCGGCGATCCGCTCAACCAGTACAACGAGATGTGGAGTGCGGGCGGATGCCAGCGCCGCTGCGACGGCGACACCGAACTGCTGACCCGTCAGCCGTGCATCTGCGCCGCCCGCTTCGGTGAGGACTGGCACCAGCAGAAGAAGGGCACCGTCTGCTCCACCACCTCCCGCCTGAACGTGATGCTCCCGGACCTGTCCGGGATGGGCATGTGGCGGGCCGAGACGCACTCCTTCTACGCCGCGCAGGAGTGGGGCGGCATGGTCGACATGGTCCTCGCGGGAACAGACGGCAAGGGCTTCATCCCGGTGACGCTGCGGATCGAACCCAGGCAGGTCATCCGCGAGGGCCAGACGAAGAAGTTCCCGGTCGTCGTTGTCGAGCTGCGCGGTGTCACCCCGCGGCAGGCGCTGGCCGGGCCGATGAACGCTGCGGCTGCTCTCGACCCGGGGGCGGCTGGGCAGGCGCGGGCGGCGATCGAGGGTCCGAAGGGCCGCGACTGGATCGCCGAGGCGAATGGTGCGCTGACATCGGACGATGTCCGTGACCTGTGGATGGAGGCGCAGAAGGAAGGCGCCGTCCACCCGAAGGGCACGGACGCGCTGTCCAGGCAGCTGATGGCGATCGCTTCAGAGAAGGACGCGGAGAACAAGGCGCCGGATACCGGGCCGGGCCCGGACGAGGACGGCGCCTACGAGGTCGAGGTCGTCGACGAACCGCGCGAGCCCGCGGGCTGGCCGGCCGCCGCGCGGCCTGGATCGGGGGCTGGCCGATGAGCGCCCCGTGGCACGTCCAGCGCATGGCAGCCCTCGACTTCGAATGCTCCGACAAAGAGCCGACGACCGCGCGCGCAGTCCAGTGCGCCCTCATCCTCGTCGGCGGCGGCCTCAACACCGACATGAGCGCCTGGACCATCAACCCCGGCATCGCCCAAGAACCCGGCGCAATCGCCGTCCACGGCCTCACCGACGAGTACCTCGCCGAACACGGCCAGGACCCCGAGCCCGCGCTCGGCGCCATCGCCAAGTCGGTCGCCGAGGTCGTCGCTGCGGGCATCCCGCTCGTCGGCCACAACATCGGCTTCGACCTCACCCTGCTGAACGCGGAGTGCCAGCGGCACCTCGGCGACTCACTGGAAGGGATCTGCCGCCAGCCCCTCACGCGGGTCCTGGACACCATGGTCTTGGACAAGCACGCCGCCCCATACCGGCGGCGTGTGTCGGAGACGCAGGGCCCGTACCAGATGCGCACCACCGCAGAGGTGTACGGGCTGGGCTGGGATGAGGAGCAAGCGCACGGCGCCTCCTATGACGCCCTCATGTCGGTGAGGGCCGTCTACAAGATGGGCGTCATCGCTCACACCCGGCCGGAGGACCGTCCCGACTGGGTGCAGGCCCTGCGGAACCGGCGCGGCCCGTATGACCGGTTCAACGACCTCGCGTTCGTCGACGTTGAGGAACTGCACCGCCGGCAGGTGGTGTGGGCTCGCGAGGACGCGGCCTCGTATCAGGCCTGGCTGCGGAACCCGGCCAAGTCGGGGGAGAAGCACAACCCGGATGCGGTGATCGACGGGACGTGGCCACTGCGCCAGGCCGGGGGTGCGTCGTGACCAGCCGCCGCACCCTCACCGACCGAAACGACCGCCAGGCCAAACAGATCGACCGGCTCATCGCAGAACGCGACGCCGCCCGCCACGACGCAGAAGCCAACGCCTACGCCCTCCAGCAGGTCGCGGGCGAACTGTCCCGCTGCAAGGACGTGGTGGCGTCCCACCTCGTCGCCGCCGGCCATCCGTCGACGGTGCTCCACGACGTGCGTCACTTCCGTGACTCGCTGCAGCAGGCCCTCGAAGACGCCCGCGTCGACCTGCGCCTCGAACTCGCCCGCCTCGAAGGGAGCCAGCTGTGAAGCTCACGACCCGCCATCTCGTCCGTGGCCGCGGCCTGCACCGCGCCCCAGCGCAACGTCCGGAGGGTGCGCTCGTCGGGCAGAAGTTCGTGCGCTGCGGCCAGTGCGGAGGCGTCGAGTCCGCCGCCACGGTGCACGGCACCCAGCTCCGCTGCGCTGAAGGCCACCTCGTACCAGCAGGCGGTGCGATGTGAGCGGCAACACCATCGCCAACCTCGCCTACCTGACGTTCATCGCCGGGCTCGGCGCCACCCTCATCTACCTGTGCTGGGAACGCAAGCCATCCGAGACCGAGCGCGCTGCCGCCGCCCACGAACGCGTCGGCCTGCCTCCGGTGGACGAGCACGACGTGGGACCCGACGCGCTGCGCCTCCTGCAAGACCTCGACGCCCACCTCAACGACTACTACGCCCGCCTGCCGGGCCTGTTCGAGGAGGTCGGGCCGCCCGACCCCGACGGGATCGCCCGGCTCATGAAGGCCGTCCGCGACGAACAGAACAAGGGGGAGAAGTGACCACGCACATCTGCGAAACCTTGGCCACCAGCCAGACCGCGCCCGACCTTGAGGTCGTCGTCCGCAACCACCGCCCGGCACCTCAAGGCAGCAAGAAGCACATCGGTAACGGCCGGATGATCGAACACTCCAAGCGGGTCAAGCCCTGGCGGGACGTCGTCCACGAGGCAGCCAAGGCCGCGATGAACGACCGCTGGCTGGCCGGCCGGGGTGAGGAGATCCTCGACGGCCCGCTGTCGGTGGAGGTCGTGTTCACCGTCCGCAAGCCCGCCTCGGCGCCGAAGCGACGCGTCACGTGGCCGACGACTCGGGACAGCGGGGACATCGACAAGCTGCTCCGCTCCACGTTCGACGCTCTCACCACGTCGGATGCGATTGCCGATGACTCGCGGGTCGTCGAGGTCACCGCCCGCAAGGTGTTCCCCGGCGAGGGCCTTGATGCGCTCGACGCGCCGGGCGCTGTGATCCGCGTGTGGAAGCTCACCGAGGCGGCGGCCCGATGAGCGACACCTGGCCCGAGCAAGCCATCTGCGCCACCCCCCAGTACGAGGGCCACGCCAACCTGTGGTTCCCCAACCCCGAAGACCGGGAAGCGATCACCGCCGCGAAACGCGTCTGCGCCTCATGCCCCGTACGCCTGGCGTGCCTGAGCGACGCTCTCGCTGAAGAGGGCTCCCGTCACGCGGAGAACCGGTTCGGGATCCGAGGAGGCCAGACCAGCGAGGACCGCTACCGCCTGTACGCCCGGTCAATCAGGGCGCGGCGACGTCAGGCCGAGGAGGTGGCGGTCTGATGCCCGGCCCCCAAGGCGTACCCCGCGCCGACATCATCGACCTCCTCGCCGAAGGCCACTCCAACCGCGAAATCCACCGCCGCCTCGGCGCCTACCCCGCCCGCATCGCCCGCATCCGCACCGAACTCGGCCTCCCCAAATACGACCGATCCGGGACGCTCACCCTCGACCAGAAATGGGCCACCTACACCCACCCCACCCCCGGCGGCCACCTCAAATGGACCGGCCCACGCGGCGCATACAGCACACCCATCCTCCGCCACCACGGCACCCGCCACCAAGCCCGCGCCATCGCCTTCCACCACCACTACGGCCGCACCCCAGTCGGACAAGTACGGCCCACATGCGGCCAAGCCTGGTGCGTCGCCCCCGGACACGTCGCCGACCAGCTGATCCGCGCCGCGAACCAGCGCGCCGACGCCAAATACACGGCCATCTTCGGGAGGACCGGATGAGCCACTACACCGGGGCCATCCCCGACACCGCGGCCCGGGCCGGCGACTGGCTCGCCAGCGCCCCCTGCAAAGCCGACCCCGACGCCATGTTCCCCGGCATCAACAAGCACGACATCGAGTACGCCAAGGACTTCTGCCGCGGCTGCTCCGTCACCGAACGCTGCCTGCAATGGGCGCTTGAGACCGGTGAAGAGCACGGCGTGTGGGGTGGCCTCAGCGAAGGTGAACGCCGCGCCCTCCGGCGCCGCGCGGCTCGCCCCATCAGCATCGACGAGTACGCCGGCACCCGCAGCACCCGCAAGCAGGCAGCCACTCTCCAAGAGGTCTGGGACGCCAACGCCCTGCCCGAGGGCGAGCACACCCTGTGGCTCGGGCCGAAAGTCATCAACCAGCCCGGGACGAAAAGTCAGGTCACCCCGAACCGGCTCTCGTTCTACCTCGACCGCGGCCACTGGCCCGAGGGCGACACGAAACGGACGTGCGGGGTGTCGGGGTGCGTGAAGCCGTCGCACCTCAATGACCGGGTGGAGCGGGCCGAGGAAGCAGACCTGGCGGTGGCGGTATGAACGGTCAGATGCCCGGCCCCGGCCCGCCGCTCCTCGACTGGCGCGACGCCCGCCACTGGTCCCACACCCCCAAGCCGTGCCGCTACTGCGGCAAGCCGACGAACCTGCGGGACTCGAAGCGGTCGCCAGCGCACAAGGTGTGCGCCGAAGCAGCGCTCGCGGTCCAGGCGGCGGAAGCGGCTGGCGCCTATCAGGCGGAGACCCGCCTCCACTGACTCCCGTGACTGGCGGCCGACCCCCTCGGAGCCCGGCTCCGCGGCCGCCACCGGGCCCACCCCGACTTCCCCCCAGGGGTGGGCCCGGCCCATCGAAACCACACCAGCCACACCAACCAGAAAGGCACACGCCATGCCCAACCTCGGACCCGCCGACGTCCCAGAGATCAAACTCGACGCCGCGGCCGCAGCCATCGAAGCGTCCATGACCCGCGACCAGCGCCGCGGCCTCTTCGAGAAGCCCGGCACTGTCGTCTACGCCATCGTCGAGCTCACCTCGAAGACCTACACCGGCCACGCCGAGGGCGAGGAGAAGCCCTCCCAGGTGAAGGTCCGCGTCACCGGCTGCGAGGTCGCCCGCTCCGACGAGGACGCCAAGTCCCTGATCGATGCCCGCCGTGCGATGTACCGCGGCCGGCAGATCGACGGGACGTTCGACGAGGTCGGGCGCGGCCCGATCCACCCGGGCAACCACCTCGACGAGCTCATGGCGACGAAGCCGAGCGAGGACGAGCTGAAGGAGTTCAAGCGGCGCCGGGAGCAGGCGGAGCGCGACGAGTTCGTGCGCTGACCGACGAGCAGCACAAAGCCCCGCACCGATCAGGTGCGGGGCTCGCGGGATCGGGGAGGAGGAGCCGATGTCAGGTCGAGTCGAGGACCCGACGCTTGGCGGTGTCGAGCGCTTCGCGGATGACGCGGGCCTTGTGTACGACGTCCGGATCAGTGCCGGCTTCCAACTCGCCCAGGTACGCGCGCAGTTCGCGGAGGAGGTCGGCGTCCTCGTATGCCTCGTAGCTGACGACCACGGCGGCTTCCTTGCCGCGGTTGATCAGCACCGTCGGCTCACCAGCGAAACGCGCGCGGGCGATGACCTGACCGAGGACGTTGCGCGCCTCGGCGATCTGGTTCCGGTGGACGGTCGGCCGCTCGCTCATAGGCACAGCGTAACTGCTGATGGCCATGACAGTCACGGTGGCTCCCTTAGCTATGGTTCTCGTAGCGTTCTTAGCTATGATAGCTACAGCGGGGTGGGGTTGAACAGACCTCCCTAAGCGCTCTGGTTCCGCGCGCCCAAAACCACCTATCGCTACGCACGAGAGAAGCTCTTCATGGCCTGGTTCGCCCTCGACGACGGGTTCGACACGCATCCCAAGGTGCGCAAGGCGGGCAACGCCGCCGTCGGCCTGTTCGTGCGCCTCGGCGTGCATGCCACTAAGCACCTCACCGAAGGCCACCTCGACGGCGCGATCGTCCGCGACTACGGCACCGACGCAACCGTCCGGAAACTCATCGCCGTCGGCATGCTCCACGAGTACGGCCACCGGTGCCCTCGCTGCCCGCAGCCGGCCGAGGGCGGCTACTTCATCCACGACTACCTCGACTACAACAAGTCCCGCGCGCAGATCGAAGCGGCCCGCGAGGCAGCCCGGAAGCGGCAGAACCGCGGCCGTGAATCAGCTCGCCGCAACCGAAACGAGCGCGATTCTGCTCCCATTTTCGCTCCAAACTCGCGCCAAAATGGCGCCAGTTCAGCGCGAAACTGCGACGAAAATGCACCCCTGTTTGACGGTGAAACCGCAGGTCAGGAAGACCTGTCACGGCGTGACACCCATGAGGGTGCAACGGGTGTCCCCTCCCCTCCCCTCCCCTCCCATAACTACGACGTGGCTGATGTAAGTGGGGAAACTACCGGTAGTAGCACGGCTGATCTTGACGCTTACGCGCCCACGCCGATCGAGATCGACGGCTTCCAGCTGACCGACTCAATGCGCCGCTGGGCCGCAGCCACCTACCCCGGCCTCGACATCGAGCACGCCACCCAGCAGTTCATCAGCCACTACCGCTCCACCGGCGCCCGCCGCAAGTCCTGGCCCGACGCCTGGCAGAAGTGGATCCGCGACGACGCCAAACGCGCCAGCGAACGCGGACCCCGCACCCCCGGGAACGTCGTCGCCCTTCCCGGCCAGATCGCCCTCCGACGCTCCACCACCGACGAACGCGTCGCCGCCGGCCTCGCCCTCGCCGCCGAATTCCGCGCCCTCGAAACCCAGCAAGGAGACACCGCATGACCCCAGCCGAGGTCGCCGACCTCCTCGCCTACTGCGCCGCCTTCGACCGCCGCACCATCGGCAAAGCCGACGTCCTCGCCTGGCAACCCCTACTCGCCAACGTCGACTTCAACGAAGCCCGCGACGCCGTCGCCAACCACTACGCCCGCGACACCCGCTGGATCATGCCCGCCGACATCCGCGACGCAGTCACCGCCACGCACCGCGACCGCCTCGCCAGGCACACCGACCCCACCCCCAAGGCAGACCCCGACGACCCGCATGCCTACCGCGCCGAACTCCTCGGCACCCGCCGCGCCGTCGCCGCCGGCCAGCAAGAGCCCGCACAGCACGAACTCACCGCAGGGCCCATGCACCCCGACGTCGCCGCCCGCCTGAAAACCCTCGGCTCCTACGTCCCGCAGACCGTCGACGAAGCCCTCGACGCCTACCGCCCCATCAAAGCCGCACGCCGAGCCGCCATCACCAACGGCCACCCCGACGCCCTCTCCGTCCCCTGCGACTGGTGCCAAGCCCCCACCGGCGAACCCTGCCGCGCACGCCGCGTCGTCCCAGGCGGAGGCGCCACCGCATCCCGCCGACGGTCGACCCCCCACCCCTCCCGCATCGACGACGCCCGCACCGCCATGAACCAGGAGGAGACCGAAGCATGAACGACCACCCCGTCCACCGCGACGACATCACCGCCATGAACAAGCAGGGCGACCTCAAGTCCTACATGCGCAGCCTCATCCAACCCACCAAGAGCACCACGCCTGAGACCCGCAGACGCAAACCCAGCTGGGGCGCCATCCCCATCCCACCCGACCACAAACCCGGCCAATGGCCACCCGGCACCAGCCCACCCGGACCCGCACCCGAACGCTCTTTCCCCGCCGAGACCTGGGACCGAGCCGTCCACGACTACCGCACCACCAGCGTTGCCCACGAGGAGGAGACCCAGTGAACGCCGTCCCGAAGATCACCGGCCCGTGCGAGCACTGCAAGCAGCCCCGCCCCCTGTTCCGCTACGAGCCCGAGCACAACGCCCACCTCGGCGGTGGCTTCGCTACTTGCCGCTGGTGCACCCGCGAGAAGCAGCCGCTCCTATGCGTCCGCTGCTGGGAGAAGGAGCGACTCCGCGAAGAGAACGATCCCGCACTCAACGAGGAAGCCGAGACCCTCGAAGAGATCTGCGCCGCCAATCGGCGCGCAGACGAACGACGCGAGCGCATCAGCAAGGAACTCGCCGGGATCGCCGCGGCCACCGAGCGCGCCGAGGCCGAACGATGACCCGCCGCTGCCGCATCGACGACTGCACCCACGAAGCCCGTACCGGACGACGCATCTGCGGCATGCACCGCCAACGCATCTGGCGCCACGGAGACCCGAACTTCACCGAATGGACAGTCGCCGACGAACAAGACGTCCAAACGATCATCCGCGAAGCCCGACCCGCACCCGGACTCACCCGACTCGAACGCATCCAAGTCGCCCAAGGCCTCACCCAACACGGCCTCCCCGCACAAGAGATCGCCCGCATCCTCGACGTCACCCCACGCACCGTCTACCGCTGGCGCAGCGAAGGCTTCCGCCAAGCCGCCTGAAAGGAACCCCATGACCACCCCACAAGAAGCCGCAACCACCCGCCGCAACGCCATGGAACTCACCCTCCACCGCCTCACCAACACCCAACCCGGCGCCATCCACAGCGAGATCACCCGACTCTGCAACGGAGGCGGCATCGAACCCCTCGCAGCCATGACCATCCACCTCGCCGACGCCATGGCCGCCGTCCTCATCAAAGACACCGGCAGCCGCGAAGACGCCATCACCGCCCTCCGCCAGCAACTCGGCACCACCTGAACGACCACCAACCCGCACACCCGAAAGGACCCCGACATGACCACCCCCGCCGGCACCAACCTCAAACCCCTCGCCCCACTCGCCCGCACCATCGCCGAAACCATCCGCGACACACCGGTACGCCTCGGCAGCCCCGAAGGCGCCGCCGATCTGGTGGCCACGCTCACCGTGAAGGTCGCCGCCTACATGGGCCACGAACTCGGAACAGACGCCCGGATCCTCGGCGAGATCGTCGCCGAACGCGAACGCCAAGACGCCAAGTGGGGCGAACAAAACCACCCCGACGGCACCGGCAACCAGAGCCAGCAAGAACGAGCCGACTTCGCCCGCCGCTGGTGCGACAGCGCCTTCCAATCCGGCTACGGCACCTGGGCCGACGTCCTCGCCGAAGAAGTCGCCGAAGCCAGCGCCGAATCCGACCCGGCCAAGCTCCGCACCGAACTCATCCAGGTCGCCGCAGTCGCCATCAACTGGATCGGCGCCATCGACCGCCGCACCCAACAGCCCACCACCTGACCAACTGAACGCCGCAACAACCCACCCGCACAACGAGAGGAAACCATGACCAACCAGCCCACCACCCCGCCCACCGAGCAGCAGCTCGACGACATCGAAGCCCGTGCCGCCGCCCTGTACGAGTACGCGACCGTCACCGACCCCGAGGGGCAGGCCGCACTCCAACAGCTCACCGACGAGGACGTGCCCGGGCACGTCGCCGAGGTGCGCCGGCTGCGCGCCGTCGTCGGAGAGGACGTCATCCGGAAGGACTGCGACTGCAGGGGCGTGGTGCACGCGGACGAATGCGAGGTCTACCTCGAACTGCTCCGCACGACCGAGCCCACCCCTGAGCCGCCGATGGGGCGCCTAGCTGCTCGGTGGGAGCAGCTTGCCGAGCAGGGCGACAAGGCCATCGGCCACTTCGAAGGGCCGACTGCCGTGACGCTCAACGCCGAAGTCGAGGAGCGCGGACGCGTGTACCGGCAGGCTGCGGCAGACCTTCGCGAGGCGCTCGCCACGGGCCGCCTCCCGCGTGACTTGATGATCCGGGCCGAGCGCGCTTCAGCCCCGGCTGCTGTCGAGACGGGCGAGTGACCGCCATGACCGCCCGGCAGATCGCCCTCGACACGCAGCCCCGCCGCCTCCAGCGCCGCCGCCTCAAAGGCTGGCGCGCACCCGACGGCGCCGTCTACGTCGGCCGGGGCAGCCGCTGGGGCAACCCCTTCACCGTCGCCGACTGCCTCGAAGCGAACTGGGCCGACACCGCCGACGAAGCCCGGAAGATCAACGTCGAGTTCTTCGAGTCCTGGCTCGACGGAACCCTCGACGGCGGACCTGGCCCGGAAGGCACCTCGTGGTCGCAGGAGCGCCGCGACTGGATCCGTGAGCACGTCGCCGAGCTCAAGGGCCGGGACCTCATGTGCTGGTGCCCTCTGCCCGCCCCGGGTGAGACCGACCACTGCCATGGCGCGGTGCTGCTCCGCCTCGCGAACTCGTCCGCATGACCACGAGCACGGCGCCCCGCTGCAGCTATCAGCGGGGCGCCGGCCGAACCGACCCTCTCACGACTGGAGACGACCATGACTGACCCGCAGACCCTCTGCCGCACCTGTGTGACCGCGATCGGCTACATCGACGCGCCCACTGGCGGCTGGTGGGCGCACGAGACGCATCCCGCCGACGACCACGACGCCGTGCCTGGCGCGTGGGTGGACGGCGACGAGCTGATGGAAGCGATCGCCGCCGGGGTGTGGGAACACTGCGCTGGCGAGGGGACGAGCCTCGTCGTCGAAGATCCGCGGAACATCGCGGGCACCGCCGTCGCGGTCGCCCGACGGATGCTCACCATCGACGACCACCGGCTCGCCCTGTCGGAGTCCCTCGACCTCGGTACGGGTGCGCCGTGGGATGCGATCCACGAGCGGGTGCAGGAGCTGCGCCGTCTGGCCGCCGAGGCGCAGGCCGCCGACCAGACGCTG
>NZ_JALDAX010000037.1 GCF_022698145.1 Streptomyces spinosisporus | reverse complement strand
GGGCCAGGTGTGCCAGGTGTCCTGGAAGGCGGGGTGCAGTTCGAAGGGCAGGGCGAGGGCTTTCATGGCCTGGAAGGCGAGGATGGATTCCATTGGCCAGCAAGAGCTGGCCTGTTCGTGGCTGATGCGCTGGAGGCAGTCGTGCAGGATGCGCCGGTGGCTGGCGGTGCGCTCGCGGATCTGAGCGGGATAGAGACATGCGCAGGATCCGTGGTGCCCGTTTAACAGGTGGGTGGGACAGTCCGGCTCGTGGAAGAGCTCGGATTCTCGTTCGGCCTCGTCCCATCGGGCGTTGAGGAACGAGGCGAGGTCGGCGACGGCGGTCATGGCCTTCAAGTGGTCCTTTCTCGGACGTCCACCGGTGGGTGTTTCCTGACCTGGCCGGCGGGGCGGCAGGTCCGATGTCAGAAGGATGGCCCCATTCCGTGGGTGGCGGCCACTACCGGCCGAGTCCTCCCGTTACCGAGTGCCAGAGGGCTCACCTGGGGCCAGCTATGGCGACATGCATGCCAGTAGCGTGCTGGCTGCCGGGAGTCCGCAGCGTAGGCCGGAGGGATGGCGCCCGTCCTCGCAGTCTTGTCCGGGCAGGATGCCGACGGCTTGGCATCTGGGGGAATCGGAGCCGGTGACCGCTGTCCGGATCGGTACGATCGGTGGCCGCGTGCGCCGCCTCGCGCATATCCTCTCTCGCGCGAGTCCTCGTACGGGTTGGTCCACGTGGCCGCCGGGGGCGTTAGAGCACGAAGCGCTTGTGAGGTTCAGGGCTGGCGCTGTTAGTGACCGGTCGCGGCAGGCGGCTCCGTTGACGTGGGCGTGCCATGGACGGTGGCAGGTTGCTGGATCGGCGACACGGCGACCGGCCTGCTGTTTACCCGGCAGCGGGCCAGGCCGACGCCTTGCCCGGTGGGTGCGCAAGGTGACGGCGGCTCCGGGACGTCATGGCCATGAACACCGGAGTCGCTGCAGTCCGAGGGCACGGCGTCAGCACGGTGTTCCGTACGGAGCCCGACGGCATTTCGAGGGTTTCTTTGCCGTCCCGTGTCGCCCCCCGGCGCGCGCACGGTCTGGTCTGCCGCGTCCGGTTCCCGATTGGTGCCGGTCCGACGTGCGGGCGAAATATTCGCTCTGCGGCGTGGACCGACCAGGTCAATGGAGCGTGGGTGAGGCGCTGTGGGGCAGGTTGGCGCTATGGAACCTTCCCCCAGCCCGGGTCCCCGGCATGGAGAGATGTCCGGTGATGGACCGTCCACGGGTCGGGAGCATGTCGGCTCTCTTGCCGGGTTGCCGGCCGAACTGCTGTATGAGGAGACGGTGCAGCTGAAGGAGGCGCTGGAGCTGCGGCCGGGCATCGACGTGGTCCGTGGTGTGCTGATGGGGGGCTGGTCGTGCGCCGAGGAGGATGCATGGCAGATCCTGGTGCAGGTGTCCCAGCACTCCAACACGAAGCTGCACGACGTGGCGGAGGCCATCGTCGCCATCACGCAGCAGGTGCCGCTGCCGCCGACCTGCAAGACCAGCTGGCCGCGGCGCTGGCTGTCTGGCGCGGCCGCAGCGCCGACAGCGGGCGCAGGCCCCGGGGTAGTTGCATCGAGCCGGTGGGGTCGGCGCAGTACCTGGGGAGGTCATGCGCCGCCCCGCCGGTCAACGCGGCCCTGTCTGGGCCAGGCATGCCCGCGGGGCTGTGCGTGTCCTGTCTAGGCTGTTGGGTTGGCGTGGGTTTGGACGGCGATGGTCAGGTGGCGGGTGAGGGGTTCGGGCAGGGAGGTGTGGCCGTCGGCGGTCTGCAGGAGAGCGTCGGCGATCTGGTGCAGTTTGGTGTTGCTGTGCTGGGAGGTGGTCCTCAGTACCTGCCAGGCCTGTTCGGCGTTCAACTGGAAGGAGGCCATGAGCATGCCTCTGGCCAGGTCGATCGGTGTACGGGTCTCCATCGCGCGGTGGAGCTGTGCGTTCTCCGTGGCGAGGCTCTCACCGGACGGTTCGGCGGGCTCGGTCGGCAGGCGGGGTCGCGTCTCGTGCGCTCCGGCAGTTTCCTGCCGTCCAACGGGGGTGGCTTGATTCCCGGCAGATGTCGCTGGCCGCGCAGTCTGGCGTGCAGCGGCCTGCGCGGGGGACGGGAGTCCGTCCAGCATTGTCCGTCCGTCGGTGAAAAGGGGGAGGGTGTCGGTGAGGCTGAGCAGGCGTTCGACGGCGCGGCTGGTGGCGCGCAGGATGACTTGCTTGCCCGCCAGGCGGGCACGGCCGCGGACGTCGAGGAGGACGTTGAGGGCGGAGCAGTCGCAGAAGTCGACGGCGGCGAGGTCCAGTTCCAGGCCGCCGGCGGCGCGGTCGAGGGCCTTGTTCAGTGCCTGCTGCAGGAGCGGATCGCTGTCCAGGTCGAGTTCGCCGCAGACGGTCACCGCGAGCCGGTCCCCGGCGGCGTCAACGCGCAACGTGACCGCCGTCGATGGGTGCTCAGCCGTGGTGGAGCAGACAGGGCAGGACCCGTCTTCTGGGTGGACGGGTGGGTGAGGGCACATCGTTGCTCCTGGCGCGGATCGGCTTTCGACCACCCCAGCATCACCCCGACAGTCGTTCACGTCAACAAACACATGAAAATGGGTTCACCTATTTGAATGCGTGAATCGAACTCGTTATCCTGAGGCAATGGATCGAGCACCGGAACCGCATGCAGGCTGGACCTTTCTGACGAACCACTCCCGGGTGCTGGCTGCCATCGCCGAGGACCACACCGTACGGATCCGTGACATCGCCGTCCGCTGTCGGCTCACCGAGCGGGCGGTCCAGAAGATCATCGCGGACCTGGAGGAGGGTGGGTACCTCACCCACAGCCGGGAAGGCCGTTCGAACGTCTACCGGATCGCCCCCGACCGGGTCTTGCGCCATCCCGCCGATGCCCCGGCTACTGTCGCCGAGCTGCTTTCGGTTTTGCTGCGTCATGAGGCCGGGCAGCCCACGGCCAGCCTCGTCGACCACGAAGGACACTGACCTGCCAGGCAAGGTCTCCTCATCGGAGCTGTCCGGGCGCATTTGCCCTCACGCCAAAACGCGAGGGAATGTACGGGGTAGACGGATCCGGGTAGCTGCACTGTCAACTCGACCCTGATCAGGCCGAGTTGACAGTGCCGGTCGCCATCGGTGCAGTCGGTTGTGCCGAAGCGGGATAGTTGTTACCAGCGGCACCGGCTGTGCATGCACAGCCATGCAAACGCGAACCCATCTGCACCGCTTCCCTTCGGTCGCTGATGAGTTTCGGTGTGCCGGACGGTCCAAGTCGGCACACCTCACGCAGGGAGAATCTGATGGGCAAGACGCGTTTGCATCCGATGGCTCAGATCGCCCGCCGCATGTTCGAACTCCTGGAGCCGATCTGCCTGGTCACGTTCCTCGCCGACGAGTGCAATGAGGAACTCGCCGCACTTGGCCATCGCACCTACTGGGACGGCTACTTCGCCAGCCGCGCCGCACCCCTGGGAAGGGTGCCGGCCCACGTCGTGCACGCGGCCTTCTACAACTTTGCCGACGGGGAAGCCGCACGGCACATCCCCAGCGCCTGGGAGACGATCTCGCCGGAGGCCTCCGTCGCCGCGCGGGAACGGGGCAGCGCCGCTTCCCTGCGGCGCATCCTCGGCGACGAACTGGCCGAGTCCCCGGGTCTGGTGCGCGCCGCGGACCTGACCACCAAGGCCGCGACGAGCGCCCCTACCGAAGGCCGGGTGATGTACGCCGGCATGCGCACCCTTGCGGTACCCAGCGACCCCGTCGCCCGGCTCTGGCATTCCGCGACCATGCTGCGCGAGCACCGCGGCGACGGGCACATCGCCGCGCTCGTCGCCGCGCGCATCGGCGGCACGGAAGCCCACGTCCTCTCCGCTCTGGAACTGGGTATCCACCCCCCGGAGTCGTTCGGACGCATCCAACACCTGCCTGAAGAGCGCCTGGCCGCGGTCATGGACGGTATGCGCGAACGCGGACTCATCGACATCAACGGCCACTTCACCGACGCAGGCCGCACGACCAAACAACGCATCGAAACCCTCACTGACGAACTCGCCACCCCGCCCTATGACGCCCTGTCCCCGGCCGAACTCGACGAACTGATCACCAACCTCGAACCCATCACTGCGGCCCTGGTGGCCACGGGCTCGCAGTGACACGCAGAAACTGCTGCAGCAACGCCCTGGCGGCCGCAAGGGCCCGCCAGGGCTTTTCAGTCACAGCATGTGCGCAACGGCCAGCCTCGTAGGTGACAACAAGCCTGCCTATGTGACAACTATCGTGCTTTGACTCAGAAACGTAGGAAAACGCCCTCTGCGGGTCTTCACTACCCGCGCATGCCGAGGGCATCCAGGTCCGCACGACGCTCCGCAACTGACGTCAGCCGGGCCCGCTTTCGCTGCCATCGCTTGAGAGGTCGTTCTCTTTCGGAACCTCGTGTGCGGATTTTGCTGGTCAGGCATGGGTTTGCGGCTGCCTCGGAAGTCTCGGCTTGTTGTCGGTCGGGATGTTGCGGGGGTGGCGGATGCCGTCGATGCGGGCGGTTCTGGAAGCGCGGCGAAAGGCCGCGGCGGTGCGGGCGGAGGAGCTCGAAGCCGAACTGGTGCGAGTACAGAGGGACTTGGCGGAAGCGGAAGAGGTCCTCAGGCGCCGGGTGATCGGTCTGGAGTAGTATCTTGAGGCGCTGGCCGAGGACGAAGCGCCCGCTGTGGTGGCCGGCGGGTCGTCGCCCAGGAAGCCGGTCGGGCCGCGGCGCGCGGTGCCACACCGGGAGAACGCGGCCGGTGTCGAGGACCTGTCGGTGGACTACCAGGCGTTGATGGCCGCCGCCCTGGACGCGGCAGCCGATGGGCTGGGGGCCAGGCGGGCGGCGGTCGTGCTGGGCTGGGACAGCGCGTCTGTCTCCCGGGTCGAGGGAGCAAGAGCCCGGCTGAAGAGGCTGGTGGAGCGAGGCTGGCTGGCAGAGGAGAAACCGGGCCGGTTCATGCCGTGCGTGCTGGAGCGGGACGCTGCTGATGGCGGGCGGCCAGGCGGCGGCTCATGAGCATGGTCATCGACCACCGGATGGCATCTTCGCTGGTGGCCATGCGCCGTTCGTAGTCACGCACCAGACGCCGGCTGCGCAGGCACCAGGCGAAGGATCTTTCCACGACCCAGCGGTGGGGCAGGACCTCAAAACCGCTGATGTGGTCGCTGCGGTGGACGACGTCGAGCACGAGCCCAAGGTGCTGGGCGGCCCAGTCCTGGAGGTGACCGCGATAGCCGCCGTCCGCCCAGATCCGGGTCAGCCGCGGCAGGCGCTTGCTTGCTGCGGGCAGCAGGACGTGGGCGGCGTCCGGTCGGTCGTGGACGCCGGCGTGACCAGCACGTCCAGCAGGAGTCCGAGGGTGTCGGTGAGCAGGTGCCGCTTGCGTCCATTGATCTTCTTCCAGGCGTCGTATCCCCGTGGAGCGAAGCCGACGGTGGCGTCCGCCTTCACCGACTCTGAGTCCACGACCGCCGCACTCGCCTCCTGATCACGGCCCTCCGCCGCACGGACGGCTCCGCGCAGCCGGTCGTGCAGCTTGGCCACCAGCCAGGCATCCCGCCAGCGGGCGAAGAAGGCATACACCCGCGGCCGGGGCGGGAAGTCCGCGGGCATCGCCCGCCACTTGATGCCGTTGTCCACGAGATGGCGCACCGCGTCGATCATCTGCCGGTGGCAGTAGCCCTCCGGCCGCCCGCCCCGGCCCGCCAGCCATCCCGGCGCCGGCAGCAGATCCCGCACGATCGCCCACTCGGCATCGCTCATGTCCGAGCCGTACCGTGGCCGCCGGCCGGGCCGGTCGGCCGCGTTGCCGAACCTGTGGGCGAGACAGTCACACCCAGGGGTGGGGCGACTGGACCCGTCGGCCACCACCACGCAGGACTTCAACACCAGGGCCTCTTGCAACTCGCTGGACTCAACAACCGCGAGCTACCAAGAGGCCCTGTCGTTATGCCTCGACACCGCTCAACTCACCCGATCCAGCACCCCTTTCGAACCACGTCGACCACGCGAGCGGAAAGAGAACGGGCAGTTACCTTGCCAATCGGGCGAAGGCTCTGGTGGAGACGGTTCTCTTGGTCGAAACCCATCTACCAGGGGCTTCACCACCTTGTCAGTCCGACCGGCTCGCTCCTGCTGCCAGTTGGAAAGGGTCAGTGCCCGCACCAGCCGAAATCGTCGCCTATCCTGCTCAGGAGCAGTGACAGCGACGTGACGACGGAGCCCAGATTCAACGCGGAGACGGTGGTTGCGAAAAGCGCTGTCGTGCGTCTGGCCCAGAGCGGATACCGCAGTGGGCGGACCCTGCTGGTCGTGGTGGTCACCGGAGCAACCCCAGCCTGCCGGTGAGGCGGTCGACTTGACGCCTGGGCCCAGTGAGAGCAAGGCCCAGCGGACGCCACCCTCGCTCCGGGTCTTGCAGTCGCTGGGTGTACGCGTCGTAGTCGCGCGAGGAAACGGCCACGTCGGTGACGTCAAGCACCGTGATGCCGGGATGATCCGAGGCCTCTTGGTACAGCCGGTTGAGAGCTTCGTCGTCCGCGGCAAGCACCGGGAGCCCGATGGTGCTCATGCCGCGATGAGAGATGCCCGAGGCGTCCACGACGTCGGGTCCGACAATCCCCTCGACATGGCGCCCGACACTGATACCGAGCAGCCCGATGACGTTGGCCGCCACCCCGCGCTCCAGCCCTTCGTCGACGACGATCACCAGTTTGCCTGCCATGGAACCTCACTCATTGTCGCCTTCTCGGCGGCAAGGCTACGCATGTTTCGGCTACATTGGCTCGAAACCGAAACTAGTTCGGTTACAGGGTCCTGGGGAGTGTTGTGGACGAAACAGATCGCACGATCGTGCGCCGGTTGCAGCAAGATGCTCGGCTCAGCAACCGGCAACTCGCCCGCGAACTCGGCGTTGCCGACTCCACCTGCCTGGCTCGGGTGGCGGCACTTCAGGACCGGGGCGTCATCACCGGTTTCCACGCCGCGGTCGATCTCGGTGGGATCGGAAGAAGTGTGCAGGCGCATGTGTCGATCAAGATCCGGCCTCAAGCGCTTCCGACTGCGTCCGCCTTCTGCGACGCGGTCGCGGATCTCCCCGATGTGATCGCCGTGTACATGGTCACCGGCCAAGCCGACCTCCTCGCGCACGTCGCCGTTCCCACTACCGACGAACTGCGCGAGTTCGTTCTTCAACTCGCCCGGCGGCCCGAAATCGCCGACATCCGGTCCTCGATCATCTATCTCAGCCGACGCGCCAAGGTCATCGAGCCCGTCGATGGTCCATGAGAACGCGACGCTGCCACCCCGACCGTGAACAGGAACTCGCATGACCATGCCGACCTTCATGTCCTCAATGAGGCTAGAGCCGTTGCTCTCCCTGGCATCGGGGGCTCCTGCTCACCATGTTCGAAGATCAACGCGTGTGGACCTACCTCGACGGCTCCCCCGCCGACGCGGAAAAGACCACCACTCGATTCATAGACACCGCAGAACTGAGCCGAAGCGCAACCGGGCTGCGGATCTGGACCGCGTTCCTCCGAGCCGACAGTGCGGATGGGCGGCTCCCCTCGGGCACCTTCGTCGGCATCGGCGGCGTTCGTACCCTCTCCGCTGACCTCTGGAATCTGGGCTGAGCATCGCGCCGCCGGCCTGGGGCCGCGGCTACGCGACCGAGTTGGCCACCGCGGCGGTCACTGCCGCCCAGGTCTCGTACCCGAACCGAACCGTCACCGCTCGAACCTTGACCAAGATTGCCGGATCGGAGCGAGCGTTGATCAGCGCGGGGCTTCGGGTTGTCTGGGAAGGCCCGAGCGCCGCACACCCGGGCGAAGAAGCACGGATACTCACGGACAGGCAACCGCGCGGGTCCGAACTCGAGTGGCTCATCCAGGCTTCGTGAGAACAGCCGGGGTGAAGGGAGTGTGAGTGCGACTGCTCAGGCGGATCCGGATATGGCCCGACCACATCGTGGTCCTTGTCGACGACGTACCGATCCGCCGATGGTTCGAACGTCTCACCGCGGTGCGGCCGCAGGCCGGAAGCCCGCCGCTTCCGCCACTGGCCCGCCGTCCTCAAGTCCTGGCTGCTCCTCCGCAAACTGCGGTGCTCAACCACCCGAATCACCAGCCTCTTCCAGGCCGTACTCACCCTTCATTTGACCTGCTCAGGGCATCGTGTGATCAAGGAACTACCGAGATCGCCGCCACCTACCCCTGGACACGCTTGATCCCCGGCTTCGACTATTGGATGCTCACCCAGTCGTCGATGACGTAGGAGTCGCCACGCCGAGCAACGACAGCGGCACGATCGATCGGAAAGTGCCCTGTGATGATCGGTAGGCTCTGCTCGGCGGCCTGCGCGAGCAGGCGTCGACGTGACTGCACGGCGAGGGCGTGGTCCTCGTCGAAGCAAGCGCCTTGGTCAGGGCGAAGGATTTCCATCGGCGTGTGGAAGACGTCGCCGGCGACGATGACCTTCTCGCTCCCCCTTGAACTCACGTGGACGATGGACGATCCGGGGCTGTGCCCGGGTGCGGGCTTCAGGGTGAGGTGCTCGTCGATGAGGTGCGTACCGTTGTAGAACTGCACGAGCCCTGCTCGGACGACGGGCAGCACGCTGTCAGCGAAGACCGGCGCCTGGTCCATGCCGCCAGACGGTTCGGTGTCACCCTCGGGGTTCCAGTGGTCAAAGTCGGCTTGGGGGAGGAGGTACGTGGCGTTCGGGAAGGTCGGTACCCACTGTTCGCCGACGAGGTGAGTGTTCCAGCCCACGTGATCGGCGTGCAGGTGAGTGTTGATCACAATGTCGACTTCAGCCGGGTCGACGCCGGCGGTACGCAGGTTCTTCAGGAAGCCGGTGTCGAGGTTGTCGAACGGGGGGATGTACGGGCGGGGCTTGTGGTTGCCGATCCCTGTGTCGATCAGAATTGTTTTGCCCGCGCTCCTGACGACAATCGTCTGGGAGCACAGCCAGGTGTCCTCGGTGGCAGGATCCCAAAAGGTGGGTGCGAGCCACGATCGGTTCGCTTCCCAGTCGGCGCGATCACTGGCCGGGATCAACTGCGGCCGGGTCATCAGGTTGCCCTGCCATTCAAAGGTTCGGGTCAGAGTGACGCCATTCAGGTCTAGCGTTTTTGCCATGATCAGGCTCTCGTTGGTATTCGTTGGGTCTGCGATTTCCGTACGGCGCAGTCGGTCATCGCCCCGGGTTTGCGATCACGGCTTGGCCGAGATCGGTGTTTTCGCAATCGGACGTGTGTTCGCCGTCACGTCCGCGCGGATGCGCGCCCGCACGGGTATGCGCGGCAGCGCACACGAGATGACCATGGCGCCGCCGATGTCCGCGAGCACGGCGTCGAGCGCGCGTGCCGCAGTGCTCGACGCCGCCGAACGCGACGAAGTGGAGCGCCAGTCGGTCGGCCACCTCGGAAATTCCCCGGCGGCTCCCGGACGGCGACGGACGCCGGTCGCATTTCGCGAGCTGGCGCCGTGAACGGCATCAGGGGGACAACCAGGCCTTGAGTTCGGCGGCGAGGTCACGTGCCTGACTGGAGCCGGTGGCCGCCGCCATGTCGATGACGCGAGGATCGAGGAGATCGGCGGGTGTCTTGTAGAAGGGCTCCGCGGTGATCACGCGAACGCGGTGACCGCGCTCGCCGAGAAGTTTCTCCTCTAGCGCCAGATTATTGGTCGGCCGGGGCGCCAGGATGACCACCTTGCCCGATCCTGTGGCGTACCCAGCCCGTTCCTGGTCGTCATTGCCGGCGCTTTCCGCGAGCATGTCGGCGTTGGTGGTGGAGCGCACGCCCCCGTCAACCCAGACCGAACCAGCCACGTGGACCGGCGGTGCCACGCCGGGGGCTGCTGTGGACGAGGCCACAGCAACGGCCAACGGAATACCGTCCCGGGCCGACCAGACGGTGGCGAGTCCGGTGTGGGCATTCACCGCCGTCACCTTGAATTGCCGCGGCCACGCGCCCGCGGGCAGAGCCGCCCTCCACGCGGACTCCGCCTCGCCCGCCGATACCGGTGATATCGCCGCCACCGCGGCCTGCGCGATCTCCAGCGTGGATTCCCTTCCTTGGGCGGACCTGTTCAGCGCCCGTTGCATGAGGCTTTTGTCGACCTTGCCGTCCCGAACGGCGTCGAGGTGCGTAATGGCGCGCTCGCGCATCCTTTCAGGAACCAGTGGAAGGCTTTGAGGCTGCATCGTCAGCCACGCACCCGCGACGGCCCCTGCCGAGGTGCCCATCACCACATCGAAGCCGTTCACCGATAGTCCGAGGGAAGCGAGCCCGTCGAGGAAGGCCGACATCCAGGAGACTCCGGCGGGCCCGCCCCCGCCCAGCACCAGTGCGTTCACCGGGGCCGGCCTCAAGTCCGGGTGTTGCCGTGCTTCGTTCATCAACACACCCCCTTCATGGCATCCCGCAGGAGTGCCGCGGTTTCGGCTGGTCGGGAATAGAACGGTGAGTGCGAGGTGTCCATTCGCCGCACGTTTCCCACTCGGGCACCGAATTTTTCACGCATGGGAACGGGAAGGCCCGCGTCCCTTTCGCCGATCACATATGTGCTCGGGGTGTCGTGCCAGGCCGCCTGAGTGAGGGGCTGCCGCATCGACATGAGCGACTGGGGCCCCAGCTCCTTCGCCGCTCTTTCCGCGTCTTGCTGGGGCAAGTCGTTGTAGAAGACTTTCTCGGCTCCGATCATCTCGATGTACTGCTCGTTCTCGTGAACTCCCCAGTGGGGCGGGTACCTCCCGTCCCGGTTGCCGAGCATGGACTCGCCGACGTCCAGCACGAAGGAGTTCAGGTAGACGATGTGTTTCACCGCGGCGATTCCCGCGAGCCCTTCGCTGACGGGGACACCTCCGTAAGAGTGCGCACAGACGACAACCGCGCCATCGATGTCCAGGACGAGATCCTTGACGGCTTGCGCGTCCTCATACATGTTTCCCAGCTGATCGAAGGGCACCGGAGCGCTGGAAGGGAGTTGGATCGTGCGAATGTCCACGTCGGAGAGCTCTTTGATCAGATCATTCCACATCTCCTTGCGGTGAAATGAGCCGTGAACGAGGACGAGGGTGGGCAAGGTCATCCCGTAGTTCTCTTTCCTGTGAATCGTCCCGACAGGGCGCCGGCGAGCGGACCCGGGTGCCGGTTGTGGAACAGCCATCGGGGCCCGGGAGGGCCTGCCGGTGGAGTACGCGCCGAGCAGCCCGGGCGCGGTTACGGGACCAGCAGCAGCTTGCCCGTGGTGCGGCGGTTCTCCGGGCTGTCGTGGGCACGGGCGGCCTCGGCCAGCGGGTAGCGTGCGCCCACGCGCACGTCGAGGCTGCCGGAGCTGACCCAGGTGAACAGGTCCTTGATACGGCCGATGAACTCATCGGGGTTCTGCAGATAGCTGGGCGGGTTGGGGCTGGTGACGAACAGTGAGCCGTTGACGTTCAGGTCCATCAGGTCGAACGGGGGCACCGGGCCGCTGGACAGCCCGTACACGACGAGCATGCCCCGGTGGCGCAGCACCTGTAGCCCACCGGCGAAGGTGCCCTTGCCGACGCCGTCGTACACGACGTCCACGCCACGTCCGCCGAGGAGTTCCAGGGTCGCCGTGGCGAAGTCGTCGGTGCTGTAGTTGATGACGTGGTCCGCGCCATGGGTGCGGGCGATGGCGGCCTTCTCCTCGGTGGACACGGTGGCGATGACGCGTCCGCCGCGCATCTTGATGATCTGGGTCAGCAGTTGTCCCACGCCGCCTGCCGCCGCGTGCACGAGCGCGGTCTGGCCGCGCTGTACGGGCCAGGTCGAGGTGGCGAGGTAATGGGCGGTGACGCCCTGGAGCATCATCGAGCCTGCGGTCTTGTCGGTGATGCCGTCGGGCACGGCGACCGCGGATGCGGCGGTGACGATCGCATGGTCGGCGTAGCTGCCGCTCAGTCCGAACCAGGAGACCCGGTCGCCGGGAGCGTGGTGGTGGACGCCTTCCCCGACGGCCGTGACGGTTCCGGCCGCTTCCCCTGCAGGGGGCGTAGAGCAGTTGGACGGGGGACGAGCCTTCCCGGTGGTTGACGTCGAGGTAGTTGATGCTGGCCGCGGCGATCTGCACCAGCGGTTCGCCGGGGCCGGGCGCGGGGGTGTCGCGCTCAACGAGGTCAGCACGTCCGGCCCTCCGATGCGGTGGAACTCGATACGACGCATCGAATACTCCTCAGTGAGGCGGCCTTGGATGGCCAAGGTGTGGATGTTCGTGGTGCCAGGCGGGTCACTGCTTGGCTGGGACAGCCCGGTCCGCCGCAGCCGCCGGGGCTGTGGTGTGGGCCAGGGCCCTGTCGTTGTGTCGCGGCAGGAAGAGGCAGGCGAGCGCGCTGGTCAGGGCAGCCGCGGCCGCCGACCACCACCAGGCCTGGGTGGAGCGGTGGAAAGCGGTGGGGTCGATCTGCGAGGAGCCGACGACGACCGGGGCCGCCACGCCGAGGGTCACTCCGATCTGCCGGGTTCATCTGGACGATGGCGCTGCTGGTGGAGGTCTGGTGGCGCACCAGGCCGCTGGTTGCCGCGCCGACGAGGGGCGGGGTCCACAGGTCGGCCCCGGCGCCGCCCCATGCGGTTTGCTCCGGCCGCGCGCTGTGGTCGGTGGAGCTCTGTTGCCCACCGGCGACGCGTGTGTTTCGCCGCCTGCGTCGCGGGAGACACCCCCAAGTAATATGTATGTCAACCTACATATCATCGGATCGTACGTCAACGTGCCTCCGCCCACGCGGGCTCAGCCGCGCCTGTAGGCGCAGCCCTCCGCGGGCAGCCCGGCCGCACGGCTGACCAGAACGTCGCGCATCGGGTCGAAGGAGGTGGGCAGTGCAGGGCACGGGAGGTGGCCATCGCGCCTTCCGTGCCCCGCCATCACAGTTCTGTCAGGGCCGGCGCTACTCCTTCGCCGCCCCACGGTGCGGCTCGCGCCTTACGATCCTTGCTTCGGTTTCCGCGAGCGAGACGTCATGTCCCTGCTCGCAGCGGACCGCTGCGCCAAGCCGGCCTCCGCAGTCGGCGTGGGCGAGTTCAACTCCTCCACGAGGCCCGTCGAGGGACCCGCCCCACTCCATGAGGGCCACGACGAGGGGGAAGAGCTGGCGTCCGCGCGGTGCGAGGACGTACTCGGAGCGGGTGCGGGCCCCCGGTTCACGGTAGGGGCGTCGGGTGAGCAGGCCGTCCGCGACCATCTGCTTGAGCCGGGCGGCGGTGACGGCCTCACTCAGTCCGGTGCGCCGTGCGAGGTCTTCGTAGCGGTTGGCGCCGTAGTACACCTCGCGCAGAAGGATCATCGTCGACCGAGTGCCCATGACTTCCAGGGCGCGCTCGATGGAGCACCACCCCTGCGCCGTCCAGGCGTCCCGGTCGGCGAAGGCACCGGACCGAGTGATGACTGCGTCGTCATCGGGTGCGTGCTCTGTCGCTTGTGTCATGGGTTTCATCCTACGACCTGGCTCTTGTCGTGCAGAGTCAGAGCGAGGTCACATCTGCGGGTGCTGCGTGCGACGGTGGACCAGGAGCACGGCTGCGACGGCCATGGTCAGCAGGGAGATCGCCGCGATGAGCAGCGACAGGTGCATGGCGTCGGTGAAGGCTCGCGGGACCGCGTCAGCGACGATGCGGGCGGCGGGCGCGGGCAGGTCTGTCGCGCTGCCTCCGTGGGCGGCTCCGGCCACGATCTGGTCGGCGGCGGGCGCGGGCAAGTCGGCGTTCAGGAGTCGCTCGTGGAGGCTGGTGGTGAAATGGCTGGTGACGATCGTCCCCAGCACGCTGGGGCCCAGGACGTTGCCCAGTTGGCGGGCCATGTTGACGGCGGAGGCGGCCATGCCGGCCTGGAGCGGAGGCACGCTGCCGACTGCGGCCGCGGTCGAGGGGGCGACGAGCAGACCCGAACCGGCGCCCGCCACGAGCAGGCCAGGCCACATCGCTCCGTATGTGTCGAACGGGCCGACCGTCAAAAGGAGCAGAGCACCGGCTCCCATGAGGGCCAGTCCGATGGTGAACAGGGCAGTGAAGCCGGTTTTCCGCACCAGGCGCGGAGCGATCGCGCTGACGGCGATGAACATGGCGAACATGGCCAGCATCCGAACGCCCACTCCGAGGGGGCCGGTGTGGGTGACCCGCTGCATGTAGAGCACGCTGAGCAGGGCGATGCCGACGAAGCCGAACATCGTCGTGGCCGCGACACCCATCACGGCGGTGAACGGGAGACTGCGGAACAGGCGCAGGTCGAGCATGGGGTCGTGGTGACGGAGTTCCACCCGCACGAACAGCGCCAGCGACAGGGCGAAAACGACGTACGAGATGAGGATCGGCGTCCGGGTGTAACCCGTCGCTCCGCCCTGGATGATCGCGTAGGTCGCGGAGGCGAGGGCCAGGGTGCCGAGGACGATGCCTGCGGGGTCCAGACGGCGTGAGGGATGTTTGCTCTCACGTACGACCAGGGGCGTGAGTGCGACGGCGACCGCACCGATGACGAGGTTGGTCAAGAAGACCGAGTGCCACGAGTAGTGCTCCAGGAGCGCCCCGGCGATCAGTGGACCGGCGGCCAGTCCCAGTCCCGAACAGGCCGCCCAGGCGCTGATGGCGGTGGTTCGCTCGTGCGGGTCAACGAAGGTGGTGCTGACGATCGTGAGGCTGGTGGGCAGGACGGCTGCGCCGCCGGCCCCCATGACGGCCTGGGCGGTGATGAGCATGGCGGGGCTGTCGGCGAGGAAGGCGCCCAGGCTGCCCGCCGCGAAGACGAGTGCGCCGGACACGAACACGCGCCGCCGCCCGATCAGATCGCCCAGCGTGCCGGCCGACATGACCAGGCTGACCACGGCCAGGCTGTAGGCGCTGGGAATCCAGACCAGGGTGTGGGTCGAGATGTGCAGGTCCTGCTGGATGGACCCGAGCGAGGTAATCGTCGCTGTCACGCTGATGAAGGCCATCATCACGCCCAGACACACGACGAGAAGGCCCAACCAGCGCCGCTCGGTGTCTTTCGCATGGTCGGCGCGCTGGGGCGAGGGGGCTACGGGCTGGGGTCCGGTCACCTGACTTCGTATGGACATAGCCAGCAAGTTATCATCTGACTTCGGCCGACAAAAGCCAGGTGGGGGTGGCCTGTCAGCACCCCGTCCGAGTCACACGATCGATAGGAGGCCCGCTGTGGATCTGACCGGTCCTGAGCGCATGCTGGCGGATATGGCGCACGTGCTGGACAACCCCGTCTACGCCTCGCTCTCCAGCTCGCAGCATGCTCACCTCGTCCGCAGTCGGGGGCGCGCTCTGCGCTACCTGAACGAGGTCTCCCCCTTCATGGGCCTGCCTGACAGTCCGTCGGCGCAGGACTGGGCCGACGCGTGCGAGTTGCTGGATGCTGAAAGCGCCGCCGTGGTGCACGGCCCCACGGCGTTTCCGCCCTCCGTCGAGGTCGTCGACCAGTTCGGCGTCCTCCAGATGACGGCGTCCCCGGGAGCCGAGGGCACCGAGGATCCGCGTGCCGCACACCTGTCCTCGGCCGATGTGCCGGAGATGCTGGATCTCGCCGGCCGTACCGCGCCCGGTCCCTTCTTCACCCGGACCATCGACCTGGGCGCCTACGTGGGAGTGCGCAAGGAGGGTGAACTCATTGCCATGGCCGGGGAGAGGATGGTCGCCCAGGGATGGGTCGAGATCAGCGCCGTGTGCACCTCGCCCGAGCACCAGGGCAAGGGACTGGGCAGCGGCTTGATCAGGACGCTGACGGCCCGGATAACCCGACGCGGCGCCCGTCCCTATCTGCACGTGGCCGCTTCCAACACCAACGCCATCAATTTGTACAAGCATTTGGGCTTCGCCATACGACGCGAACTCACCGTCAGTGTGCTGCGACGTTCAGACGGCACGGCGTCAGACAGCCGCTGACCGGGACCTGAGGCGCAGTGCGGCGGGCAGCCAACACCGCGCCCCGTCCGATGATGGTGGCGCTGGCATCATCCGCCGTGGTCAGGGCGGGGTGGACGCATTGCTGGGACTCTGCTGACCGGCCTGACAGCCGGAATGGCCCCAGCTCTGCACAGCCATGCCGCCGCGGCAGCCGGGCGCGATCCTCCCTTGAGGCAGTTGCGACCGCGGTCGGCATCGCCCGTCAGTGCTGACCCATCTGCCCAGCCACTGCAGCGGTCCGGTCTGCCGTTCCTGCCGCGTGAGCTAGTTGCCGCTTTTCGCATACGACACGGCCACCGTCTCCCAGAGACGGCGGCCACGTCACGAGTGGCCCGTGCCGGGCACACATCATCTGCGAGTCCCGTTCAGGGTGGCCGCTTCGGCGGCCATCGGCTTCAGGGCAGCCGAGCAGATCGCGCTGGGCGCTCTTCTCGGATGCCGTGAAGCCCCGGATTGCTCCTCTTCGTGCTTCAGAGGACGGGACGCTTGTCGCGTACCGGGCTCAGTGTCTCCAGTAGCGATGCGAGGTGCAGGAGCGTCGACTCCGCATGCCATCCGGCCGCGAGCTGCACGCCGATCGGCATGCCGTCGCGCGTGGTGCCGAAGCGCAGGGAAAGAGCCGGGTTTCCGGTCAGGTTGAACGGCACGGTCGTCGAGGACACGTGGAAGGCGTCCACTGTCCGGCCGTCGAGGGTGAACTGCCCGAGCTGGTGCTCGTGGGCGGGGATCGTGGTGACCGGGAGCAGGAGTGCGTCGTAGTGGTGGAAGTACTGCGCGAAGCCGTCCCGGATGCGCTCGACGCCCTGTTCGGCCCGCACGTAGTCCTCCACCGACGTACCCGGCATGTCGGCCAGGAACGAGGAGTACGTGAACATCTGGTCCTCGTGGCCTTCGGTGACCTTATGGAAGGCCGGCTTCACCTCCATGACCGCCAGCTTGGTCCACAGCTCCAGGGGGTTGTCCCGCTGGAGGGCGGGGATGCTCACGGCCTCGACGTGCGCCCCTGCCTTCTGCAAGGCTTCGGCGGCCTCGCGTACGGTCGCGGCCACCTCCGGGTCGGTCGGGCCGAGACCGGAGTCGACGAGCCAGCCCACGCGCGCCGGCCGGTCGGGGGAGGTTCCCAGGCCGGTGTCGAACGCGCGCGGGGCGGTGGCGTAGCCGTCGGCGCCGTCCGGACCGGTCAGAACCGAGTACGCCAGCGCGAGGTCGCGGACGGAACGCGCCATGGGGCCGACGTGCCAGTTCCGGCGGGGCTCGCGCGGCCAGATGCCGGTCATCGGGATGCGCCCGTGCGTGGGCTTGAGGGCGGTGATACCGGTGTCGGCCGCCGGCCCTCGTACTGAGATGGACAGGTCACTGCCCAGTCCGAGCGGTGACATTCCGGCGGCTATGGCCGCGGACTCCCCGCCGCTGGAGCCGCCGGACGAACGGTCCACATCCCAAGGGTTGTTGGTCCTGCCTGTCAGCAGGTTGTCGGACTCGATCCAGAACGAGAACTCCGGGAGGTTGGTCTTCGCGAGCAGGATGCCCCCGGCCTGCTTCATGCGTGCCACGGCGGTGGCGTCGGCGTCCGGGACGCGTCCCGCGAAGATCGGCGAGCCGCGCTGGGTGAGGACCCCGGCCGTGTCGAAGGAGTCCTTGACGGTGAACGGAACACCGTGCAACGGCCCTACCTGGGCGCCCGCCTCGAGTTCCCGGTCCGCCGCCCTCGCGGCTTCCAGGGCTCCGTCGGCCAGGGTGACGACGGCGTTGAGCCGCGGGTTGGTGGCCTTGATGCGCTCGAGGTGCGCCTGCACCACCTCGACGGAGGATGCCTTGCCGGACCGGATGAGCTCGGCGAGTTCACTGGCGTCGGTGTAATGGAGTTCGGAGGTCATTTCGCATTCCTTTCTAGACCGGTCTACTAGAGATGCGTAGACCGGTCTACTATTGATGTTGCTGCTCGCACCGGGGTGCGGAGCAGGGTGATCTGGCCGGGAGTGGGCGGGTGTCAGATGTGGAGGACCTGGCGGGTGACCGCCAGCGCACGGTCGAGCTGTGCGGGACTGGCGTGGATCTTCGCGAGCATGCTTGCTCCGATCCACAGGTCGTAGAGGGCTTCGGCGGTCGTGCGGGGACTGTCGTCGACGGATACGGATCCGTCGGCCACACCGTTGGCGATCATCCGTTCGATACGGTTCACGATCTCGGTGGTGCCGGCTTGCGTGGCGATCCGCATGGACTCGGACAGGTCGGAGATCTCCGCACCCAGCTTGACGACGAGGCACCTGCCCTGGCAGTTGTCTGCGGTCTGCGTGTCGTAGAAGTACTGCCAGTACTGCATCAGTTGATCGGCGGCGCTTGCTCCCGTGTCGGCGACAATGCCGTCCATGGTCGCGAAGTAGTCGTCGAAATAACTCTTCATCATCGCCTCGCCGAAGGCGTCCTTCGAACCGAAGTGGTGGTAAAAGGAGCCCTTCGGAACGCCGGCCGCCGCGAGCACCTCGTTGATGCCCACCGCGGCGTACCCGCGGGCGACGACGATCCGTCGTGCGGCGTCCAGGATGCTGCGACGGGTTTCCATCTTGGCGACTGACATGTCTCGACCGTACTGCCGATTAGACCAGTCGTCTACTCCAGCTCATCTGAGGCCCTGTGTCGAACCGATACTATGCCTCCTGACATATATGAATTACGGAAGCGGAGCACGATGGGGAAGCGGACGGACACCAGACAGAAGATGGTCCAGGCTGCCAAGGAGCTGATCCAGCAGAAAGGCCTCGGCGCCACCGCCTTCGCCGACGTGCTCGAACACAGCGGTGCGTCCCGAGGCTCGGTGTATTTCCACTTCCCCCGCGGCAAGACGCAGTTGGCCGTCGAGGCCGCGGAGGCCCATGCCTTCGAGCAGGTCGAGATCATCGACCGGGCCGCCCACGGGGCCACGTCGGCGGTCCAGTTGGTCGAGCGCTACCTCGATCTGGGCCGCGACGGCATGATTGCCGGCGACTACGGACGAGGCTGTGGTGTCGCCCCGCTGATCACCGAGGGCGCCGCGGCGGAATCGGCCGAGATCGCAGAGACCGGCCGCCGTGCCTTCTCGCAGATGACGGACCGGCTGGCCTTCCACTTCGTCGCCCTCGGCGTGGAGCGCGCTTCGGCGAGAGTGCTCGCCGAAGCCGTGATCGCGAGCATCGAAGGAGCGATGATCACCTCTCGCGCCCTGCGCAGTCCCGCCCCCTATGAGTCGGTGCGAACGGTGCTGGCCGGCCACGCGTCGAGGGTGTCACCGAGGACCACCGGGCGTCCGCGCATCTAAAGAATTGCGCCCTTGCGCTGCATGCCGGGGCAGCGTTCGGCCTACCAGTGGCGGCACAGCTCTGTCGTTGGCGGTTAGTATGTGTGCTGTCATACATACTATTCAAGGGTGGATCCCCAAACGGACTCCCGCCGAAGAGACGAGGAGATCCACATGGCTCGTGTACTCATTCCCGAAGCATCGGCAGGGGCGCTGCCCTGGTGCTGCATCAGCAGGGTCACGAGGTGATGGCGACTGCACGCGACGTGTAGGTGCTCGACGGCCTGCCGGTGGCCCGAAAGGTAGAACTCGACGTCACTGACGAGGCGTCAGTGGCCCAGGTCCTCGCCGGCCCGGTGGACGTCCTGCTCAGAAACGCCGGAGCAACCGTCCGGCCACCGATCGAGACCGTCCCGCTCCACGCACTGACTGAACTGTTCCAGCTCAACGTCTTCGGAGCCCTGCACGTCGCACAGGGTGTCCTCGCCCAGATGCGTGACAGGAAAACAGGACAGTTGATCTTCAGTCCAGCATCCAGGGGCGCCTCGTGATCCCGCTGATCGGCGCCTACAGCGCGACGAAACACGCCTTAGATGGCTGGGCCTTTCAGCAGCCAAACGGGGCAGCAGCACTGTATGAAGCCGCAACCGTGTTTCAGGCTGGCCGCGACCACTCTTGATGCACCGGACGCCCACCAGTTGGCGCAGTTCTATCAGGGCCTGCTCGGGTGGCCGATGCGGAAGGATCAACCCGGCTGGGTTGAGATCGGTCCGCCTGACGGTAGTGCCGGGCTGTCGTTCCAGACAGAGCCGCTCTTCACTCGCCCGCGGTGGCCTTCCAGACGGTCCGAGCAACAGATGATGATGCATCTGGACATCGAGGTTAACGATCTGTCATCGGCCGTCGAGCAGGCTCTTGCTCTGGGCGCGACGGTGCCGGACTTTCAGCCTCAGGATGATGTACGCATCCTGTGCGACCCGGCGGGTCACCCGTTCTGCCTCTTCGTGCGCTCCGGCCCGAGCGTCTGACAGGCTGGGTCAGGTGCTCAGTCGGCGGTAGCCGATGAGAGACGCGGCGATGCCGACGAAGGCCAGGAAGTGTTCGGCCTTGCGTTCATAGCGGCGGTGCAGGCTTCGGCATTCGATCAGCCAGGACACCGTCTTTTCGACGACCCAGCGGTGGCGGCCCAGCCGCTGTGAGGACTTGATGCCTTTGCGGGCGATACCGTGTCCGATACCTCGCTTGCGCAGCCAGCGGCGCAGGTGGGCGTAGTCGTATCCCTTGTTGGCATGGAGCCTGGCCGGTCGCCGGCGGTGCGGGCCGCGCCGGGAGCGGATCGGTGGGATCCCCCGCACCAGCGACTTCAGGCCGAGGCTGTCGTGCCATGTTGGCACCGGAGATGCCCAGCGACAGCGGTAGACCGTTCCGGTCAGTGATCAGGTGGATTTTCGATCCGTTCTTGCCGCGGTCGGTCGGATTCGGTCCGGTCAATGGCCCCCCTCTTTTGCGTCTCTGAGACTGACAGAGTCGATGGCGCACCGCGACCAGTCCAGTTCGCCTCTCGCGCCGAGCTCGTCCAGGGCGAAGCGGTGCAGTCGGGCTCAGACACCGTTCTGGCTCCACCGGGCGAAGCGCCGGTAGACTGTCGGCCAGGCCGGGCCGAACACTGGGGGCAGTTGCCGCCATGTACACCCTGAGGTGGCTACGAAGATGATCGCCGCCAGATATTCACGGTCACCCGCCCGCCGTCGTGCCCGCCACCTTGCGGGTGAATGACCTCCGTCGGCGGAACCACCCGCCGGAACAGGGTCCATAACTCATCCGGCACCAATCGCTCAACCAGGTCCGTCATGCACGGCTCAATGAACGATCACGCCAAAGGTAACGGTG
>NZ_JALDAX010000036.1 GCF_022698145.1 Streptomyces spinosisporus | reverse complement strand
GCAAGGGAGTTGAAGTACCGTCACTCCGTGCCGGCACACGAATTGCTCCGCAATCCGGTCTGGAATTCGCTCCGCGAATTCCAGAAAACCGCTAGCAGCCCGAGAGCCTAACTGGCCGAATCTCAGAGCAGCATGACGCTCTTTCAAAAAGCCTTACCACTAATTTCGTTCGAGATCGCTGCAAAACAAGCTGGCCCTGCTTCTAAGAAGCCCATATCGGTCTACGCTTTCTAGCTCCCCAGCTTTCCCCGGGGAGCTAGAAATAGTTTTTACTTATTGGCTAGAATCTCTGTGAGAGTGGACGTTGGCGGAAACTAAAATACTTAATCGCTGTGCGGGTTGCGGTAATCCATTGGCCGATAAGGTTAGGAATGTTGGGCTTATCGACAAGTGCCACCATGATGGATAGGAGCCAAAAGTGAGGAAAGATGACGCCCATAATTATCGGGATTAGTGCGCCTGTTTCGATAAGCGGACTCTTGTAGGTTCGATAAAGGAAGTGGATTGAATTCATTTTCTGTAATCTCCTTGATTTTTTGATGCGCATTTCGAAATGCCGTTCCCTTTGCCGAGGGTTGTAGGCAAAATAAACCCCCCCCCCACTTCGGTGAGGGAGCTGAGCTTGCAGATATGTCAGGCTACGGCGGCCCTCTGCAAACTGCCTTACTCATGTCTTTGCTCTTTGGGACGTGGCATTTGGTCTGCTTGCCGTGCTGGCCTTGGGCTATGAGACTTTCTGCGGTGTTTGCGTTACGCATGGTTCCTCCTTCTAGGTACAAAAAACCCGAAGGGGCGGAGACCCTTCGGTTTGGAGCAGAGTAATGTCTAGCTGATCTGTGATTTGGCCTCTTTCAGCGGTTGATTTGCCTGTGCTACGGCATTATGCGGGTGTGCGTTGCTTTCCGCCAAGCGTGGCTGGTGAGAGCGTGCGGTTCGACGCCTGCCGTGTTTTCGATCTTCGTTGTGCGGGTTCTAGGGTGTTAGTGGTGCGGTTCTTGCGGAGCCACCTTTATAGCAGTGGATTCTGAATAGGACAAGGCTCGGCACTGGGTGCTGACGAGCCCGTGAGGATATTCGGGGAGGCTGAGCGGGCAGGTGGCGCGGAGCGTTTGATATTGCCACTCGGGTTTGTCTTGGCGTTGACGTGGTGCAGGAGGGCCGAGCCCAGCCACGGCTCGTCGTTCTCGGCGGTGGGCGCGTCGCGGCGGATGACGAGCAGACCGTGGGCGTAGTTGCCCACCGCGTGGGGTGGGTGTAACGGCTCGCCAGGCGCATCCAATTCCCCGGCCGCGGCGGCACGGAATCAGTCCAGCATGCGGGTGATGAAGCCGTACATGCCGTCGGCCGGGTCCCGCTCGGTGGCCGTGGAGCGGTACAGGCAGGGGTAGCGGGCCCAGACGACGTGTGGGGTCGAGGTCCGTGTGATCGTTGCCAGGTACGTCTGCGGAACGGGTACGGTCCAGCGCATGGTGCGCGGCTTCGATGCATCTGAGGCCATGTATGACGGCACGGACCGGGCAGAGGCATGGGACGTCATCCGGCCCTTCGTGGCTGATTGGTACACACCCTTGACCGACGGCGACGGCATCGACGAAGGCAGCCACCGCCCTGGGGCCGGTCCAACATCTGGCACTGTGACGGGAGTTCGATGCATTCATGGGCGGACGTTGTCGGAGCCAGCCCGTAGCCTGGTTCGTGGAGCGCACCGATGTCGGTGACCTGTGCAAGCCCCAATGGATCCGTCGCGGTCCGGGGTGGCCAATGCCGGGGTTCCCCTTGAGGAACCTGCGGCGGCCGGGCATGGTGATCTGTCCAAGGTGGTCGTGACGGCCCAATGCCCTGCAGCAGCGGGGAGGCGGTACGGCGGCGGCACCGACCTCTGCACATGCGGCAGGCGGACCCACTCCGCGTCCCGATCCGCCCGGGAACAGCGGCGAGCAAGCGGCCGTTCCCGCGTACGAAAGCAGAGGTGCGGTATGTCGCCGCGTCGTTCCCACCGCCCGTCCGGGCCCTTCCGTTATCTCGACGAACCCGAGTGGCGGGCCCGCTTCGTCCAGGCCGGCCTCGCCGACCCCAGGTGCACCCTCGATGAGCGCGCGCTGGAACGCGTCGCCACCGAGATCATCGACATCAAACCCCTGCTCGACACCCACGGCCGCGGCAACAACATGGTCGTCACCGGCTTCAAGAAGCTGGCGGTCAAGCAGATCGAAAGCGAGTACGGAACCTTGTTCCAGCTCCTGGGCCACCAGTCCGGCCTCGCTGGCGCGATCAACCAGTTCAACATCCGCTTCGCCCACGACGTGGCCGCCAGCACGGAGGTGTCCACCCCGAAGGTGAAGCCGGCCAAGGCCGAGGACGGCCGACATCCCGCCCTCATGGAGGCCGAGTTCACCTCCGAGCAGGAGTTGCTGAAGCACCTGACCTTTATCGAGGGCCGACTGACCGCTGCCGAGAAGGCCCGGAAGTACGACCTGAAGGAAGACCTGGCGGTCTCGGGCCAATCCGAGCGGGCCACCTACCACGTGGTGCGCTACCACGTCGGTGACGAAATCTGGGACACCGTCAGCGCCACGGCCGGCTCGAACCGCACCGGCACCGCCATGCCCTGTTCGGGATCCAGGCTGCTGCCGGTCTGCTCGGCCTCAACCAGTCCGCGCTCGGCGGCCCGACCGGTCAGCGCTGGCGCAATCCCGCCGACTGGCGCGACCGCTACACCACCCTGCTGAACAAGTACGCCGAGTTCGACCCCGAGGACATCGAGATCCCCGACGCCCCGGACGCCGTAGCCGAGGCCCAGGAGGCTCGGCAGTGGGCCCAGCTCGCCGCCGCCGCCCGGCAGGTCGCGGTCACCAACGTAGCGATCGTGATCGGGTTCATCCCCAAGGCTGCCACGCGCCCGGACTTCGATGCGGCGCTGGCGTCAACCAACCTGCGCACCCATCTGCGCGGGCCCCTGGACTTCACCGACACCAACCAGGCGATGGCCGCCGCCAGGAAGCTGGCTGACCACGCCTACAGCGACAACGGGATCACAGAGCTGCAGCACTCGGTCCTCACCGGCACCACCCCAGCGGCCGAGTTGCACGCCGACCCGCGGGAGGCGGTGGCGGAGCTCGTGCGGCTGGTCGACGAAGTCGTCTACCCCAGCGACCGGAAGGCACTGCGCCGAACCACGAAGGTGCTGGTCGAGCCGTCTCCCTCACTTCTGAGAGACAAGCATGCGAAGGCCCGCGGCGAGATCCGCAGTGCGCTGCTCACCGCCGCGGTCGGCGGTGTCGACCTGCCGGCTGCTGCCATGGACAACCCGCATCGGACGGCCGTGCCCAAGGGCCTGATCACCACCGGGCTGTCCGTCGAGAAGCTGATTGCCGCAGCAACCGACTCCAACCCGAGCGCAGCCCGTGCCGCGGCCCGCGGTGAGCTGGGCCACCTGGCGGTGCCCGGCCTGGTCAACGGCAAGGTGTTCCTGGGCCCCTACGGGTCGACGGGTGACCGCCGTCTGACGTCCACCAAGCTCGCCGCCGCCGCCGACAGCGAAGACGGCGTCCTGCTGTTCATCGAGGCGATCGACGCCTTCGCGCGGGTGATGCAGCTGCGCGCGGGACGCCCGGTGTCTGCACAGTCGGTACCGGAGGGCCGGCTGCGCCGCGTGGACAACGGCGACTTCGACGCTACGAGCAAGTCGGCCGACTCGGAGTGGTTCACCGGCCACTGGCCGGTGTCGAGCGGCAGCGACGACTCGAACGACGAAGCCGGCACTCCGTCGGGCCCATCGCTCAGCGAGCAGTGGGCGGAGCAGGTCAAGAAGACGCAGGGGCTCGTGGACGTTGCCATGCGCGGCGTGGCCAACGTGGTCAAGCACTTCAAGGCGATGGGGCCGCTGGTCGGGCCGGACCGGGAGATGACCAGCGGTGAGCGGCAGGGCTGGCAGGACCAGCTCGATGCCATGGAGGACCTCGTGGGGGAGGCTGGCCGGTACCTGCGGAAGCTGCGGAATTCAACGGTCGACACGGAGGACACCGGCGGCAGTGCCGACGACTTCGTCTATGCCACCGGGGAGCCTGAGTGAGCGCCTCTCTGCCGGGTCCGCGGACGCCCGAAGACGCCCCACCTCTCCCCGGCCCGGTTCTCCAGCGAGTCCACATCCCGCTGCTGGCGCGCGCCCTCGGCAGCTACAGTGCCGCCGATCCCGTCTGGTTCCGGGTCGACACCGTCAGGGCGTTCTTCCCTGGCCTGTACCTCGTGGTCGACGCCCAGGGCCGGATCGTCTGGCTCGGCATGGCGGCAGGCTTCCTAGGCGTGACCGGGCGGATCGTGCAGCACCGGACCGAACCGTGGAAGCGCCGGGTCTTTGACCGGGTCTTCGTCGCCGAGGCGCGGGAGGAGATCACCCGCCCCGCGCTGGAGGCCGCGGAAGGCTGGGCCGCGGACGCGCTGAATCTGCGCACCTGGATGCCGTACCGCACCTGGCCAGCCTCGACCAACTGGGGCGCCCTCGTTTCCAGCCGTTCCTGACTGCACGACGGAGGGCGTGGCGGGACTGCCTCGGGTGCTCCCGCCACGCCCCTTCCTGGCCTGCCCAACCGGCTGCCCGACCCCACGATGCCCTCGGTGCCACTTCGCTCGAGTGCCCGGGCCGACACGACCACCCCGTCGGCCGCAACGAGCGAACCCCCAGGGGCTACCCCCGCCCCCCGCAGAGGAAGAACCGTGACTGCTTCCCGGGAGGAGTCCTCCGAGACCGGTTGGATTCCGGTCGTCGGCGACTCGATGATCGAGGCCGCGATCTGCGACGGCGACTGGGCCACCGCCGCCGCCATGCTCGACGGCGAGGCCACCGTCAAGCGCTTCAAACACGAGGACGGCCATGTCTGGCTCCTCCCGCACAACTCCGTCTACGAGCCGATCCCCGGTGACGACGCGACCTGATCAGCCTTGGCTGCTCATGGTTAGAGCGGGTCGACGGTGAGCAGGCGTCGGTCGAGGTCGAGGTGGATAGTGCCGCCGTTTTGTTCGCGTAGTTGGCGCCAGGCGGTGTAGCCGGTGAGGATGGCGTGCTCCCAGTCCGCGGCGCGGCAGACGCTGACTTCGAGGTGGGCGGTCATGTGGCCGATGGTGGTGAGCAGTTCGTTGTCGATGTGCTTGATGTCGGCGAAGTAGCGGTGACGGGCGGCGTAGGAGAAGACGAGGGCGGAAATGCCTTCTTCGATGGCGATGGCGCGGCCGCCGTCTTCGGCTTCGTCGGTGCGGGGGATGCTCTTGCGTTTGCGGCCGAGGAGGAAGCGGGTGACGGGGGACCAGCCGAGGACGGCAGCGTGGGCGAGGTGGAAGGCGTCGTGGAAGCGGTAGTCGTCTTCGATGTGGGAGGCGCTGGTGAGGGGGTCGCCGGCGGGGGTGCCGTCTTCGCGGGTGAGGACGATGACGGTGCGGCCGTCGTCTCGGGTGGTGGGGGTGAAGGTGAGGGTGGTCTGGCGTGGGAGGCGCTCGTGGTCGGGGAAGTGGTCGTCGAAGTGGGTGTGTTCGGTGTCGGGGGTGGTGCGCCAGCGGTCTTTGGTCTTTTCCAGGCTGGCGGTGGCGATGTCGTCGAGGTCGAGGTCGAAGCGGTGGGCGAGGGCGGCTATGTACCACAGGACGTCGCCGAGTTCTTCGCGTAACTGGTGCTTGCCTTGCTCGTGGGCGGGCCCGTCGCGCAGGTGTTTTTTGTAGGCGGTGGTGAGGGAGCCGACTTCGCCGGCGAGGCCGAGGAGGGGGACGAGGACGGGGTCGGTGTCCTCGGTGGGGGGTTGGAGGGTCTTGATGGCGGCCTGCTGGTAGCGCTGGAAGTCCACACTCGCTCCTTGTCTGATCTTGGGACAGGTCTGTCGGATTCCCCGACGCTGTCGTATCCTAGGACAACGACGTTGGAAATGCAGACGATTGGGGGAGTGCTGAGTACCGTCACACCGGGCATCGACGACATCGTCTCGGTCGTCATCGAGTTCCTGGCCGAGCTGCAGGAGAAGTCCGCGGACGAGGTCAGGGCGGAACTCGAGGGCGGTGGAGCGGAGTTGCCGGTCGACTCGCTCCTGATCGTGGAGATCCTCACGCGCGTGGAGGAGCGCTACTCCATCGCCATTCCCGCCGACCGCCAGTCGGCCGAGGCCACCCGGTCCGTGCAGGCCTTCGCCCGCGCGGTGCGGGAGGCCGTCATCGAAAGGCAGCAACCATGACCCCTTCCCCTTCCGATGCCCGTGCTCGCGATCCCGAGCTCACCCAGCTCGGCGAGCGGCTGAAGAAGACCCGTGACTACCTCAACATGTCGCAGCAGTTCGTCTCCGACAACACCGGCATCCCCCGCTCGGCGATCAGCGACATCGAGCGCGGAGAGCGGCGGGTGGACAGCCTGGAGCTGAAGAAGCTTGCCCGCCTGTACCGGCAGCCGATCGCCTACTTCCTGGCCGAGGAGGAGAACGCGGACGCCGGCGAGTACGCCCTGGCCGGACTGCCCCGTGCGCTGGCCCAGTTGACCGACGGCGATCAGAAGACGGTGATGGAGTTCGCCGAGTACCTCTCGCTGCGACGCGCGGCGGAGAAGGAGCAGGAAGGCTCTGAGCAGCAGGGCACGGGGCGGTGAACTGGGGGGTGGCGCATCGCATCGCCGGGATCGCGGCCACCCAGGCCCATCGCGACCTGGGCATCGACCGTAGCTGTTACGTGCCTGTCCACCAGGCGTTGAAGACGGCCGGATTGGTGGGCATGGCGCAGCCGATGCCGCGCCTGTTCGGCGTCTACCTCTCCCCCGCCGACAACGGGCCGGCCGTGCTGCTCAACGCCAACCTGAACATCGTCACCCAGCGGCACACCGCGGCCCACGAACTCGGGCATCACATCCTGCACCACCGCACGGCGGCCGACGACGACCTCAGTCCGGCGCTGCGGTGGGGCAACGGCAGCTGGCCGGACGAGGAGAAGACCGCCGAGGCGTTCGCCGCCTGGTTCCTCATGCCGCGCCCGGCGGTGCTGGCCGGTCTCGACCGGGTCTGCCAGGGACAGCCGACCAGCCCGGAACACGTGTACCGGCTGGCGAGGGAGCTGGGCACCTCGTACGCGGGCACGGTGCGGCACCTGCAGAACCTTCGTCTGCTGGACGCCGACCTGGCCCGCCAGTGGGCGAAGATCTCCCCGGCCGCGCTCCGCAGCTCTCTGGCGGGCGGGGCCGCCCTGCTCGTGGATGCCCAAGTCCACGTCGTCACCGCCGCTTCCCACCTGCAGCGGGTGCACGTCGATGCCGGTGATGTGCTGATCGCCCGCGGCGCCGGGGCCGCGTTCGTCTCGCTGCCCAAGGGCCTGGCCCGCTGGACGGATGTGGCACCGGCAGCGGAGCCGGCCGAGGCGGCTGTGGTGACCGACGAGCTTTCCGACCCGGCCGTGCTCGAGGTGTCGACGGCCGGCTGGGACGAGCCGGTACAGCTGACGGTGGTGCGTGATGCGCCTCGCGCCGGTGTGCACGACGTCTGGCCGGACTGACGCCCCTGCCGCGCCGGACTCCTTGGTAACCCTGTCGACCGTGCCAGGAGGATTCATGATCAGCTTCGATGTCACCGGCGGTGACGTCACCCGCGCCTGGATCGCCGCCTGCAACGCCCTGGACCGCAAGGACAACCCGTCGCGCACCGGCCTGCACACCGTGGTGCGCATCACCGACCCCACCGCCGACGACCCCGGCTTCCGCACGGAACTGGACCGGCTGCGCACTGCCAAACGGCACGAGCCCATCGAGACGGTCGCCGGCACCCTCTTCCCGGCCGACCTCGCAGCCCGAGCCACCGACCACGCCAGCCTCGTGGCCCGCTACCGGGCCATGTACCCGCGGATCAAGCGCTATCCCGGCAACGCGCACGGCACCTACTTCGGCCGCCTGGTCGCCTACCCGGGCGCGAAGAAGACCGACATCGACCAGATAGGCAACATCATCGGCCGGCTGCGCAAGCAGGCCTCGAGCAAGGGGCCGATGACCGCCGCCTACGAAGCCGACCTCGCCCACCCCGCCGACGGCGACCTGCCGGCCGGGCTGCTCGTGCACGCCGCCGACCGCGACAACCTCTACCGCGGCTTCCCCTGCCTGAGCCACGTGTCCTTCCAGCTGGACCGCGACCGCCGGGTGCACGCCGCGGCGCTCTACCGCAGCCAGTACATGTTCGAACGGGCCTACGGCAACTACCTGGGCCTGGGCCGGCTCCTGGCCTACATCGCAGCCCAGGCCGGCCTGGCCGTCGGCACGCTGACCGTCGTGGCCGGCCACGCCCACCTGGACGGGCCGCTCACCGCCATACGGCCGCTGCTGAGCGGCACCCCGACCCTGGCCGCATAGAGCCCCGGGTCAACAGGCCTCGTTGATGCCCCACTTGGGCGGGAACCAGGCCAGCATCGGCGCCGCCGAGGAGCGGTAGGTCTGCTTGATGCGGCTGCGGCCGCTGATCCCGGCGATCTCCGGATGGGCGACACGCGCGTACTTGTCGACCTCGCAGAACAGGTTCTGGCAGTCGATCAACTGCAGCGGCCGACCCCGCAGGCCGGGGAAGGACAAACCCAGACGGGTGAAGTGCTCGTCCTGGGTGTCGGCCATGTACCGGATGATTTCTGCCTCGATGCCGTCGGCCGCCGGGCCGAAGCACTTACGGATCCCGTCCCTGGCGCCGGGCCCGGCGACGACGAAGTCCATCTCCGAAAACGGCATCGCGGCGGCGTAGTTGAGGTCGATGACGAACTGATACGCCAGGAACGGGCCGATGGCCGGGTAACCCAGCAGCACCTCGTAGGCATCCCGCAGCGTCGGCGCAGCCAGCACCCTCTCCGGCGCACCGGAGGTCATCATCATCTCCAGCAGCCGCAGATGGTTACGGTGCTTGCGCTCCTCCCCCAGCTGCGGCGGCGGCACGATATAGGCGGCCGAGTACAGCCGCTCCCCCGCCGCGAACGCCCGGGACAGCACCCGGTCAAAGGCCCGGTGGTCGTAGCCGTCCCAGCGCACCTCGCTCAGTGCTCCGGTCAAGAGCCGCCAGGTGGATTCCTTGTTGAAGACCTTGAACAGCAGGGTGCGGAAGAAGACCTCCTCCCACTCCTGCTCACCGCCGTAGATGACGTCACCGATCAACACCTGGCTCACCCGGTCCGCGGCCCGGAAACAGTTGGTGAACCGGTACCTCGACAGGATCGGATCACTCGTCCACGGCCCCGGCCCGCCGGCCAGCCGCGCCTCGTACACCGCCTGCCGTGCCGCAGCAAACCGCCAGTACGTGTCGAACACCGGCGTGGGACGCAGCGTCCGCCCCGCCACTCGGATACCGCCCCGGGCCGAAGCCCCCGAGCCCTCCGACGTCCGGCGTCCTTGCAGCAGCGTCACCATGCGCTCAATATATATTCGATATAGGGCCGTTGGCACAGCCAAAGGGGGAAACCGTGGACCTGCTGTGGCAGCAGCCCCGCCGCAACACACTCATCTCCTGGCCACACGACGTCGACCAACGCCTCGACATACTCGTACGCGTTGCCGCAGCCGCAGGCGAACAGACCTCCCGCTCCCAGATCCTCGCCGCCCTCGTCGCCACCGCCGACACCGCACCCGACGCCATAGCGGAACTACTCCACACCTACCGGCGCCTTGCCGCCGACGCCCTCACCGCAGACAACGAACGCACCGATCTGCCCACCGTCCGCACCCCCGGACCCACCCGCGCAAAATGACTTGGCGCTGACTGCTCCCGAGGTGGACTCGTCGGCACCGGGAACGACGGCATTTCTTCAGGCGATCGAGGACTCCACCGAGCGGACCTCAAGGGACGTGCCCCACCCCCGTCGAGAGAGCGGGACACTCCCTCCCATACCTACGTGACGTGCGCCACAATGGCGGACTTTTGACTGCGGGGAGCCCCCCGGTCCCCTACTGTCCTCCTTGAGATGGATGGGGGGTGATTCCCTTGTTCCACCTTTTGCTCCGATTTACGGAGGAAGTAGCCGCTGGCTACGTCTCAGTCCAGATCTTCAACTGGATTGAGAAGCGCAAGGCCAAGCGGTCGCAGTAACCCCCTCACCCGAGGGGTTTTTTTATGTCCCCACACAGCCGGATCAGGCTCAGCAGCTCCCCGTCGGCGGGTTGAGCGAGTAGATCCGAAGTGACTAAATCTCCAGGCAGTCACGCTTCACGTCAAAACGCGCAACTCGAGGGGCACAGTCCCGTCCTGACGGGCACTCATCGTGAACTTCCGGCGGTCGGGTACGACTTCGTGAAAGCCCTGCCGGTGACCCAGACGGTCATGCCGGCCTCGAACGCCTTGGTATGCGGTGTGATGCACGCGGATCCACCGCGGCTCAGCCTCTCTCTGGCAGGCCCCCTCCACGCTAAACCTGACACCCAGTCCCCGCACATGCCGACGTCCCGGGTCCCCAGCACCACAGCCACTTCGCGCTGCCGGTCGCGAGGCACCGCAGCGTTGTCAGTGGGGCGTTCTAGCCTGAAGAGGGCTGGGGATGGAAAGTCGCAGAGAGGGCCGCACATGAACTCCAGTTACTACCGGAGTCAGTTGGACAGGAAGAACAGGGCTCGCGCTGACGCGGAGAAGAAGGTCGGCGATTTCCGCCAGAAGGAGGCCGACAAGCGGGCGAAGGCCACGAAGGAACGGGTGGCGGCAGAGAAGGCCAGCAGTCTGAGCACTCGGCAAAGCAAGCAACGCACGGCTCAGCGGTACGAGGACGATGCCAACAAGGCGGCCCGTGATGCTGGCACCTGGAGCGCCACGGTGGCCAAGCTCAGCAAGGAGGCCGCGGACCTGGCGGCCAAATTGTCCAAGGCGGAGCAGACCGAGCGGGCAGCAGCCGAGAAGGCCCACCAGCGCGAGCAGGAGCAGGCTCGGCGGCATGCCACCGTCAGTCAGCGCCGGATCGAGAGCCGTCTGTCGACGACGGAGGGACAGGTGCGCACCGTCCTGAAGGAACTTCGGGCTCCGAAGCCGGAAAAGCTGCGGGTGCTGCTCCTGGGAGCCGCCTCCGCCGGTGATCTGCGGGTCGGCCAGGAGCAACAGAGGATCCGCGCGGCCGTGCAGAGCGCCACACATCGTGATCTCGTCGAACTGGACGTTCACCCAGCGGCGACAGCAGACGTCTTCTTGGACGCACTGACCCGATTCCGCCCGCACGTCGTGCATTTCTCCGGCCACAGCACGCAGGAGCTGATCGCCTTCGAGAAGGGCGAGGACGGCTTCCACGAGAGTGCCATCGTCAGTGCCAGTGCTTTCGCCCGTGCCATCGCCGCCGTGGATGACAAACCGCTACTGGTCCTGCTCAATTCCTGCCACTCCGCTGCGCAGACCGGAAACCTGGTCGGCATCGTGCCGTTCGCCATCGGTATGTCCGACACCATCGGCGACGTCGACGCCATCACCTACGCAGCACGGTTCTACGCCGCCGTCGCCGACGGCCAGTCAGTCCAGGGCGCACACCTGCTCAGTCAGGCGGCCGTTGAGATGAACGGCCTCCTCGATCACGACCTTCCGACCCTGACCTGGGCCACGAACGTCGATCCGAGTGCCACGAAGCTGGTCACACCTCCTCCAGAAGGAAGGCCGGCTGCGGCTGAGCCCGCATGATCGCGCCACGGACCGGGCGAACACATCGTCTGCATGAACATCCGCTGCCCCGCGGACGGACCTGACCCACTGGTGCAGTCCTGCAGGCCCGGTCAGGTTGGCACACTGCGCAGCAGCTGCATCTGGCAGGAACGGCGCTGCGTTATGCGTACGTTCGTGTCGTTTCTGCTGGCTTCTAGCCTGGACCTGCTCAGTCGGCGTGGCGTTGGGTGGGGTCGAGCCGGCTCAGGACGGCGCGTACGAGGTCGCGGCTGAAGGCAGGCCCCGGCGCATTGTCCGGGGTGGTGCCGCCACCTTGCTCTTGGATCAGGTAGGTGATTTTGGCCCATTGGCGGAAGTTGCCGTGGCAGGCGAGGTCGTCGATCCACAGCAGGTCGTCGGCGGGTACGTCCGCCCACAGGGGGTGGTACTGGGGGATGACGGTGAGGATCTCGCCGGGGGTGAGGGGGGTGTAGCGCTGCCAGACGAGGATGCGGGAGTCCAGTGCGGGCCGGTTCTTGATCTTCTGGTAGCAGGTTTCGGCGCCGACGAGGACGACGGCCAGGCGGGTGTCCTCGTCGTCCCACAGCTCGCGGATGAATTCGAAGGCGCGGGTGTCCAGCCACTGTGCCTCGTCGACGACCAGCACGCGGGGCTTCTCGGCCAGGGCCTCCTTGAGCAGGGCTTCGCAGCGGGTGCTGTTGAGGGGGGCCTGGCCGGGCAGCTCGAGCCTTTTGTAGAGGGCGGCGCGCAGGGCTTGGATCTTGGAGGAGCTGAGTTTGATGCGCAGCGTGGTGTGGGGGGCGAGTTCGTCGAGGTGGAGGTTGACGGCGAAGGTCTTGCCCAGGCCGACGCCGCCGTGGACGCACATGATGGCGCCGTTGCCGGCATCGGCCTTCAGGGTGGTGACCAGGTTGGCGTAGGTCTCGGCGCTGGCGTCGGTGAGCATGGCGCGGGCGCCGGGCAGGCCCAGGTAGTGGTAGTTGGGGCCGGTGGCCGGTTTTTCCAGCGGCGTGGTGTCCGGGTGGGTCACGGGGCGTCCTTGTCCGGGGAGTTGGGGCTGGGCAGGGGCGGGGTCCAGCAAGTGGAGGCGGGGCGGGGCCGGTTGAGGAGATCGGGGCGGGCCTCGGCGTGCAGGTCCGCTGCCGGCGTGTGCAGTTGGCGCAGCCGGGCGGTGGCCTGGCCGGCGGTGAGCCGCTCGAGGGGGGTGGGCGGGGCGGCGGTCGTGGTGGCGGCGTAGCGGGGCTTGGCGTCCTTGCGGGCCCGGCGCGCCTTGACGGCGTAGCGGTCGGCCTCGCGGCGGCGGGCGTTGCGCAACTCGCGGGCCTGGGCCGGGCTCATCTCGTCGCTGCGGTAGGCGGGGCCGCGGTGGGCGAGGGTGTCGGCGTCGTAGAGCTCGACGCAGTGGTAGTGGTGGGGCTCGTGGCGCAGGCGGACCATCTCGCCCGCGCTGGAATGGCCGTGCATCCAGTCGCCGACGTAGTAGGCGCCCTTCCAGCGCACCCCCTTGCTGGTGATCTTCAGGGGCCCTCCGGCGTCTTGGAGGGTGTAGGTGTGCAGGTCGCCCGGGTCGAGGGTGTCGATGGGGGTCAGGTCGGCCTGCCAGGCCTGGGCGGGGGTGCGCCGGTGGAGGCGGGCCAGGGGGTGGTCGTTGTTCCACCAGTCGACCCAGTCCAGGAGGAGGGTGACGAAGGTGTCGTACTCGAGGAGTTCCTCGAGGGCCCACAGGGGCTGGCCGCGGCGGTCGCGGCGGGTTCGGGGGGTGTGGGCGTAGCCGGGCAGGCCCTTGCACAGCGTGTGCTTGACGGCGGCGTTGACGGCTTCGACGGTGCCCTTGAGGTGGGGGCTGTAGGGCGGCAGGACGATCAGCTCGGTGCCGAACTTCTTGAACGCCTCGTCCACGCACCGGCCGAGGAAGTCGCGGCCGCGGTCGATGCGGACCTTGGCGGGGACGCCGCCGAAGGGCCGGTGGTGGCCGCCGCACAGGATGGCATCGCGGGCGGCGGCCAGGACGGCGTCCTGGCTGGGCTGGTGGGGGGTGATGGCCAGGCCGCAGATGACGGCGGTGGCGTGGTCGACGAACCAGGTGATCCAGGGTTTTAAGCGCCGGCCGTCGACGGTGACGAAGACGCTGGCTTCGACGTGGTCGGCCTCCCAGACGTCGTTCTTGTGGCTGTGCGGGCGCAGGGCGTGGACGTCGTGGCGGCGGCGTGCCGCCTCTCCCCCGCCGAGGGCGGCGCGCTGGCCGGGGCTGAGATCGCGGCCCACGGCGCGGTGGAAGGTGGCCGGGGAGACGCTGGGCGGGGTGCCGAGCAGGCCGTCGGCGGCGAGTTGGCGGTAGGCGGCGCTGACGTTGCCGTGCCATTGGGCGAGCGCGTCGTGCATGGCGGGGGTGAGGGTGAAGCGGGGCCGGCCCTGGGGGGTGTAGGTGCCGTGGTGGGCGGCGGCGTTGTCCATCCAGCGGCGCACGGTGCGCCAGTGGACGGCGAAGGCGTCGGCGACGGTGCGCACCTCACGGTGGGTCAGGCGTCCGGCGTCGCGCAGGCGCAGCAGGCGGCGGACCGCCGCCGCACGCAACGCGGTGGTGTCGAACGGGCCGTCGGGTGCGGGCGGGGCAGGCACGGGGAGCTTTTGGGCCTTCCGGGATGGCCGGCACGGGCCGGCCGGCGGGCGGGGGAATTAGGCGGGGGCGAGGGAGAGCAGGCCGGCGCCGTAGGGCTTGCCGCGGCCGATGCCGGCCAGCACCGCGTGACGCAGCCAGCCGGGGTCGGTGATGGTGGCCAGGCCGTCGAAGCGGGTCAGGGCGTGGCGGTAGATGTCGGGCTGCCGGCCGGGGTGGGTGCGGGTGACGGGGTGGCGCCAGGCACGCAACACGGTGAGGTCGGTGCGCAGCAGGCTCAGCCCGGCGTGGCCGGCCTTGCGCTGCCACCAGGCCAGGGCGGCCTCGCCGGTGAGCGGGACGTCCGTGTGGCGCCGCAGGGCGGGGAAGAACGGGTCGCCGCAGTCGTCGACACTCTTGCGGCGGACGCTGGGGTTGGCGGTGATGCGGTAGCGCACGCGGCGGCCGGCCCTCAGGGCGTCCAGCATCGGGGCCAGGTCGCGGGTTTCGCGGCTGCCGTAGGCGGCGGGCAGGCGGGCCAGGTCGGGTGGCAGCAGGCACTGCACGAGCAGGGCGGGCGGGCTGTGGCCGGTGGCGTCGTCCAGGCGGAAGAGCAGCCCGGCCTTCTGCCGGGGCTGCTCGCCGAGGCCGTCGGGGGCCAGCAGCATGACCCGCTGGTGCAGTCCGGTCGGGTGGGCCAGGTCGTGGCGTACCTGAGCGCTGCGCAGGTTCAGGCGGATGCGGACCAGGGTCGCGCCCGCGGCACCGGGCACCACAGCAGAGGGCGTGGGTGTGGGTGTCATGGGGTGGTGTCCTGCAGGTAGGCGGCCAGGGCATCGAGGGCGGGCGGGGCGGCGTAGAGGCGGGCGGGCAGCAGCTCGGTGGTGCACCAGACACGGCGGGTGTGGTGCAGGCGCCGGGTCGGGGTGAAGTCGGCGGGCACGTCGGCGACTTCCCGGTGGGAGGAGGCGGCGGGCACGTGCTCGGGCCGCCGTTCCCAGACGAAGTCCACGGGCACGGTGGCCTGTTCGGGGTGCGGCGGGCTGGCCAGGCTGAGCGGGACGGTGCGCAGGAGTTCGCCGACGGGGTCGGGATGCGGGCCGCCCAGGACGAGCGGTTCGTCGGGGACACAGGCGCGCCGGCCCAGATAGGGGGCGAAGGCGGGCCGCTCCAGCCGGCGCGTGAGGTGCTCGAGCAGCACGTCGGGGCCGTGCACGGCGAGGGTGAAGACGGCGTCGGCGAGATAGACACGGTGACTGACGAACGTGGAGGCCTGCCGACTGCGGTAGCCGCCGCTGCTGGTGCGCAGGCCCTGCTTGTAGGGGCGGCCGCCGCCGGCGGTGTGGAAGTCGGTGTGCCGGTGGCCGGGCCGGTCGATACGGACGGTGAACTCAAGGCCCGCGTAGGGGTGTTGGCCGGTGGCCGGATCCGGGGTCAGGGCGTCCTCCCGCGGGCGGCCCTCGGCGGCGGCGAACAGGCCGATCAGGGCGGAGCGGGAGGGAAACGGCAGGGTGTCGCGGTAGCCGAAGGCGGCGTGTTCCCCGAACGACATCAGCGGCGCGGACAGCCGCAGCAGGATCCCGTTCACCCCGTCGCCCCGGACGCGGCGGGCCGGGCGGCGGCCTCGGTGACGGCGTGGACGAGATCCCCGAAGCACGGGTGGGCGGTGCCGAGATGGTCCACGGGCGTGTCCTGCACGCTGGTGTAGCCGTGGGCGATGTGGCGCCGTGTGCCCAGCAGCCGGCCCACGGCGGCCGCGTGCTGCGACAGGGCCGCAACTGCGCGCTCGGTGTGGCCGCCGCCCGCCGCATGCCGGACGGGCTGTTCGAAGGCGGCCGCGTAGGAGACCGGGCGGCGGTCGCGCACCGCGTAATGGATCAGGTGGGGCAGGGTGTGCGGGGCGGTGGAGGTCTTCTTCGCCCGGGGCATGGATTCGATGAACGCGGCCGTGAACAGGCCGAGCAGGTGCCGGGCCTGGGTGTCGTCGCCGTCGAGGTTGCGGGTCAGCTCGGTGAGGTTGACGGTGGCGTAGCGGTACAGGACGCCGGTGGTGAAGAAGGCGGTCTGCACATGGGCGCTGCCCCGCTCGCCGTCGGCGGCCCAGTCCTCCACGGCGGTGAAGTAGTCCGGCTGCGGGTCGCTTTGGTGCACGGTGAAGGCGTGCGCCAGCTGCACCGCGCCGTCCACGTGGGCGCCGGGGACCTCGGCGAGCATGCGGCCGAAGAGGTTGATGGTGGCGGTCCGGCGCTTGATCAGTGCGGCGACCGTGCGGGTGGGCAGGACGGCGGGCGCAGCGATGTCCCTGGATCGGGTGCGGGCCTTGTCCGCGGCGGTGGCGGCCGCCTGGACGCGCGCCTCTTCCAGCTGCGGTCGGTGCTCCTGGCACAGCTCGACCAGCTCGGCGAGGACCGCGCGCGGCAGATACAGCAGGGCGGAGGTGATGCCGCCCTGGCCGGCCTCGGTCTTCAGCCCCTCTGTGCTGGCCGAGCGGACGACCTGGGCTCCGGCGAAGGCGGCCAGCTCGGCCGGCCAGCCGGCCTGGCGCAGGGCGTCGGCCACCCGCAGGGGCAGCATCCGGGTACGGGCGGCATGCTCATCCAGGTCGGCCTCCAGCATCAGCCGGATGGCCCGCTTCCAGCACTGCGAGGACACCATCGCCCGCATCACCCCGCCCAGCAGCAGCGACTTGGGTTCGTCGTCCTCCCCCCGGTTGAGCACCGAGGCGGGCACCGGGTGCAGGGCGTGCAGGTCGATGTAGCGGGCGGGCACGTAGGCCATGTCAGTCCTGTCGGCAGGTGAGACGGTCGAGGGTGAGGAAGTAGCGCTCGCGCCAGCGCGCCGCGACATGCAGCCGGTCGTCGTCCCACCAGGCCAGGTCCTCCAGCAGGACGGCGAAGTCGAGCCGGCCGGCACCCCGGCCGTGCAGATGGGCGGCGAGCGAGACCAGCCGGGGATGCAGCAGCGCGGCCGGCAGCCGGGTCAGCGTGCGCAGCCGGTCGTCCATGCGGTGCTGCTTGAACCCGTGCCGGATGACCGCCAGGGCCAGGCTGGTGCCGAGATTCGGACGCTCCCGCCACAGCGCCCCCGCTGTCTTTGCCTGCGGTGCGGGCTCGTCCGGCGGCGCTGCGGCCGCGGCGGACGGCCGCCCAGGCTGCGGCTCGCCGCCAGCCGCCAGCATTCGCTGATCGCCGGCCGCCGGCGTTCGCGGACCGCCGGGGACGGGGGGAGGGAACTCGGGGGTGCAGGGGCCCTCCCGGCGGCGACGGTGTAGTGGGCGCGGCGGGCACCGAACCGGGCGGTGCGGGCGGCGAGGTACCTCTGCATCCGCTCGCACTGCTCCACGGGGCGCCCCCGGCCGGAGGCGAGATCGGCGCGCACCCCGTTGAAGGCGCACAGACCGATGATCTCGGCGACGAAGTCGTCGTAATGGGCGCGGCGTTCCTCGGTGGTCACAGCGGGCACAACACGTCTCCAGCAGGCGAACGGGGGGCGGGGATGAGACAGGGCACAGCAGCGGCCGGATCGGGTCACCAAGCGGGCCGCCGGGCGGGCGAGGGCGGGCGGTGCAGTTGGGCCACCGCGCGGGCGAGAGCCGGACCGGCGGCGAAGTGGCGGGCGAGCAGCGGGCGGGTGACCTCACGCAGCACGGCGACCGCCTCGACCGCGAACGCCGCCCGCACCTCCTCCTCGCCGTGGCCGGGCTGCTCGAGCAGGCGCCAGAACACCCGCTCAGCGCGCGGCCAGTACGCGGCACTGGCGCGGGTGGCCCACGAGGGCAGCCGCCTCGGCGGCCGCGCCGCCCCGGCGAGGGCGCGCACGGCCTGCCGACAGACCTGTTGCAACAGCGCCCCGACCTCCTCGGCGGCGATGCGGCACGCGGCGACCCGCTCCGCACTGTCGGGATCGTGTTCCTGCATCCAGGGCCAGATCGGCGGGGTCAGGGCGGTGTACCAGGTGCGGTTGGCGGTCCGGCCCTCCTGGTCGAAGCCGTGCACCCGCACCCGCAGGCCACCACGCACCTCGCCGGGCAGGTCGTTGAGGGCGGCGAAGGCCTCCGGGCGCCGGACGGCGGCGGTTTCGTCCCCGGCCAGCAGCAGGGCGTCCAGATCCCGCCACAGGGCCCGGTCGGCGTCCGCCCGGCGCGGCCGGTGGCGCCGGCTTGCGGGCTTGCCCGTATCGACGTGGTGGATGAGGAACGGGTCGACGGCGGGCAGCTTCGTCACGGCGGCCGCACTCACGAACGCGTCGGTGACCTGCCTCCCGTCCGCGGACGGGAGCAGCAGCAGGGCGTGCACCGAGCGGCCGGTCAGCAGCCGGCCCGGCCAGGTCACCGCGGCCGGCCCGGCCAGCGGGTCGGGCAGCGAGGGCTCCTCCCACGGGCAGTGATCCGCCTGCTCGGGCCAGTCGTCGGCAGGCTTGGGCACACCGGCCAGCAGCGTCTCGAACAGGGTGCGGCCCAGCGGATGGAAGGACAGCGCGGAGCGCAGCGGCCCAGCCACCGTCTTGGTCAGGCGCCGGCCCCCGACCGTGCGCGCCGAACACAGGCCGGACGCCCCGTAGAAGTGGTGGATCAGCAGATGCCACAGCGCCTGATCGCTGGGCACCGGCCGCGGATCGGTGTCCGTATGCGGACTCAGCCATGCCAGGTTGTTGCCCTCCGGGCGGCCGAAGACGAGCTTGTTGACCCCGGCCCGCCGCTCGCACTGCACCGCCAGCCGAGGATCCTGCAGGAAAGGCCGCACCGGATCGAACAGATCCCACGTGTAGCGGGCGAAGTAGGCCTCCACCGCGCCGGCATCGAACCCGCCGGGCCGCTCGAGGAGCTGCCGGCGGCGCGCCGCCCACTCCCCCACACTCATCTCCGGATCATCCAGCCCGGTGATCCGGGCGGCCATCGCGGTCAGCAGCCGCAGCACCGCGGACGCCGCCGGCGGCAGCGGCAACGCCAGATCCTCGATCTCATGCGCGCGCAGCAGCAGCCCGCGCCAGCCCAGCGATTCCTGCCGGCCGTCGCAGAACACCACCGGAATGCACGGCTCGTGGTCCGTGAGGTACCGCGGCGCAGACACAGGAACACTCCAAAGACCGGGCCAAACAAGCAGACAGGGACAACGGCGAGGAGGAGAACGGCAGGCGCCAGATCGCTGCCGGCCGGTGCACACCCGCCCCGCCCCCAGGCACCACAGCAGCAACGGGGACGGCTGCAGCCCCGGCCGGGGGCGGTGGCAGGTCGAGCCGGAGCAAAGGAAGCGGAGTTGGGCTCCGAGGGAGCCGCACCGCGGTCGGCCGCGCTCACTACCGCGATCGCGCGGCAGGGCGCGTCGACGCGCTCACGGCTGCCCCGCCGCCGGCGCCCCTTTCGTCAGGTCCGGCCGGCCGCGGAGCAGAGCCCCCTTGTCGCCGGTGATCCCTCTGAATGCCGGCGTGCCGCACGAAACAGGTCACGGGCGGCGGCTGTCTCATCCCCACAGCCGCACCAACGAGCCGAAAAGCCGACCGTCACACCATCGACCGCGCCCACCGGATCCCGCCACCGCACCCCTCAGCCTTAAGAAGGAAAAGACATGAGGTGAGACGGACGAGAGGTCAACTCTCTTTCGGTCATGGCCTGTTCGGAGGGCAGCTAGACGAAGAGGAGGGCGTTCACTCACTCGTGTGGACCAGCCCGAGCACCGGATCCAGGCGCAGAGTATGGCGGTCCGCGCGCACTTGCTCGTCCGGGCGGTCGGTGGGGTGCTCCAGCAGCACCAGGTCGGCGAGCAGGGCGTGCTTGTGCCAGGCCGCGGGGGCGTGGTGGGCGCGGCCCAGGCCGGCGACCCAGGCGGCGGGCACAGGCAGGGTGTGCCGCAGGATGCTGCGGATCTGCCCCGGCGTCGGCTCCCGCTCCACAACCAGTGGCCGGGTGCCGGCCGCATCGAGGGCCGGCTGCCCGGCCGGGGTGCGGTAGACGGGCAGCACACGGCGCGGCATGACACCCAGCCGGGTGGCGGCGTCACGGGCATGCAGGTGCTGGCGGTGCAGGTCGGCCAGCGACAGCGTGTGCCGCGGCGCAGGAATCAGATGCAGGGCGCTGCGGTGTTCCTCGAGGCGCTGCCGGCTCTGATGCGTGCGATAGCGGGGCTCGAGGCCGGGGGTGGTGCGGGCCAGGTCTTCGGCGTCCCCGTGCACGGCCTCGACCAGGCGCTGGACGTCGTCGGGCACATCGAGCGTGAGGGTGCCCTCCGGCCGGCCGGCCAGGTGGGCGGCCGTGGCATGAGGGAGGAAGGGCGCATCCAGGGTGCGCCAGGCGGCCGGCAGCAGCGTGCGGCCTTCCTCGTCGACCGGCTGCAGGACCTCAAGCCGCGGCCGCCCGCGCGTCTGCAGCCAGGCGGGCCTGCGGCCGGCCACCGGGCCGTCCCACAGGGGCTCGAAGCGCCACAGGCGGCCCAGGCGCTGCAGCAGGGTGTGCACCGGGGCGAGGGTCGCTGACCATGACGTCGACGTCGATGTCCAGGCTCATGTCGAGCAGGCCGGTGCTCACCACCACGAGCCGGGCCGGGCGTTCGCCGGTACGCCCCAGGCAGCCGCGAATGCGGCGCATCACCTCCTCGCGCTGATGGCCGGGCAGACGGGCGTGCAGCAGCACCAGCCCGCCCCCAGGCCCACCCGGCCACGCCAGCACCCGACGCAGGTGCTGGTAGGTGCGCTGGGCGTCGGCCACGGTCGCGCACACCACCGCCGCGCAGCCGCCGCCGGCGACGACCGGTGCGATCTCGGCGGTGATCCGCTGAAGCCGGTACTCCCGGGCCGGCGTGCCGCCGGGATCGGGGTGGGTGTCGTGGCGCACCGGGTGCAGGCGGATCTGGGCCGTGCGGCGCAGACGCCCGGCGTGGGCGGCGGCCGCCGCAGCGTCGATGCGGACAGGGCAGGCATCGGCGGCCGCGGCGAACAGCCAGCCCGGATAGCCGGGCGTGAAGTCCCGGCCGGCGAGCGCCGCACGGGAGTGGCCGGCTCCGGCGAGGTAACTGCGCACCAACTCGTTGCTGGTACGCCGCGGCAGGGTGGCGGACAGCAGCACGACGGGACAGCCCAGCGCCCCCAGCCAGGCCAGCAGACGCCCCAGCAGCTGCCGCATGAACGGGCTCAGCGCGTGCACCTCATCTACGATCACCGTGCGCCCGGACAGAGCCAGCAGCCGCAGCATGCCGAAACGGACCGGCAGCGCGGCCATCAATGCCTGATCGACGGTGGCCACCGTGAACTGCGCCAACAGCGCCCTGTCCCAGCCGCGCAGCCAGCCATCCGGCACCGTCACCCGCTCCCCGGGCCGCCCCACCACCCCCTCCCCGCCGACACCGCCCCCACCAGCCTCCACGCCCACGCCGGCCTCCACGTCCACGTCGGCGTCGGCGTCGGCGTCGGCGGGCCAGAACGCGTCACAGGTAGACGGCTCGCCAGAGGCCAGACGGCGGTCGGTGTAGGCGGAGTTGAGCCAGCTGTGACTGTGCACCAAGGACACCGGCGCATGCCCCAGGCGGTGCGCGGCCACATACCCCTCGAGCACGTCATAGGCGGCATCCGCGGCCGCCATCGTCGGCAGCAGCCAGCAGATACCGGCCGTCTGACCGCCCGCGTTGAAGATCCGGGCCGCCTCCAACGCGGCAATCGTCTTGCCGCCGCCGGTGGCATCGGTGACCACCACGATGCCCGCCCCCCGCTCCCCCACCGCCGCGGCAAGCCCCGTCATCAGCGAGGCCTGCAACGCGTTCGGCTCCACCACCGGCCCATGCACCCGGGCAAAAGGCGCGGCGGGCAACGAGATGCGGGCCAGCCCCGACTCCTCAAGCAGTCCCGGGGCGTCCCTGACCGCCCTCGCGTAGTGCTCGCCCGCGCCGAACGCAGGAGCCAGCGCCCGGGGCAGCCAGTAATGACGCTGGCTGGCCAGCCGGTCGGCGACCACCCCGACCCCCGTGATCAGCACCGCGGCCGGGACCGAGACCCGGGCCGGCACCACCGCGGCGCCGGTCAGATGCCGCACCAGGGCGAAATAGCGCCGCCGCAACTCCCGCCAACCCGGCCCGCCCAGCACGGTGTCGACCCGCCCCGACCGGGCCGCACCATCCAGATCAAGCTGAAGGAACCGGCCGTGATGGCCGCCCACGATCTGCGCCACCCGCACCCCAGCACTGTCGGAGGTGTCGGCCCGGTAGCCGGCCTCCGCCAGCAGCCCCAGCACGGCGTGCATCGACGCCCGCTCATGCGGCATCCGCCGCCAGCCCCCCGTATCCCCGCGCAACACCTCACTCACCCGCGCCCACGCAGGGGCCTCCACCTTCTGAAAAGCCGACAGCTTCCCCAGATCGTGCAGACCCGCCACGAACATCACCAACCGGCGGGCCTCGGCCACCGACACCCCACACCCCGCAGCAACCAGCCGCCGCTGACCACCCGCCACGAACCGGTCCCACACCACCCCCGCCACCGCCGCCGTATCCAGCAGATGAAACAACAACGGATACGCCACCCCCGCACCCCGGTCGAACTTCCCCCACGGCGTCAGATCCACCCCACCGAACCGGGCATCCCCCACCACCCCCACAACCCCACCCCCGCCATCAACTGCCCACCACCAACCACGCGTTGCGCAGCATCCTGCACCAAACCCCCGACCCCGGCCTCCGCTACAGTGAGCCACCACCCCACCCCGTGGAGGTCCCTCCAGATACTGCTGCGCGGGCACCAGCTCGTTCCACACCTCCCCACCCCCGTGGGGGTCGTTCCTGCCCC
>NZ_JALDAX010000035.1 GCF_022698145.1 Streptomyces spinosisporus | reverse complement strand
GGAGCCGGTCGCAAGCAGCACATGGCGGCCCTGGACGCGCTGCCCGTTCACGTCGACGGAGGTGGGCGAGGACAGCCGGCCCTCACCCTCGATGTACGTCACCTTGCGGGAGGCGATGAGCCCCTGCAGGCCCTTGTACAGGCCGGAGATGACGCCGTCCTTGTACTTGTGGACGGCGGGGACGTCGATGCCCTCGAAGGTGGCCTTGACGCCGAAGGTCTCGCTCTCGCGGGCCTGGTCGGCGATCTCGCCCGCGTGCAGCAGGGCCTTGGTGGGGATGCACCCCCGGTGCAGGCAGGTACCGCCGACCTTGTCCTTCTCGATCAGGGCGACGTCCAGGCCCAGCTGCGCCCCGCGCAGGGCCGCGGCGTAACCGCCACTACCACCGCCGAGGATCACTAGGTCGAAAACGGTGCTGGCGTCGTTCGCCACGTCACGTCCTCCATGCATGTGCGCCACGCCGGTCAGCGGTGACCGGTCGGCGGCTGGTGTCCGGCCGCTCTTTCTTCGGCCCTGTGGTGGGGGCCCTGTCCTGCCGTGGCCCATCTTCGCACTTGTCGGGGGTGAACGAGACGCCGGGCCGGTGTGTGAGACGTCCCACGTTCGTTTGAGCACCGGCCGCGGAAAGCCCGGGCACCGACCGGAAAAGGGGGCCCCGCCCTACCCGCGCGCGGAGCCCCCTCTCTCATTTCCGTGTCAGCCCAGGTCGCCCGAGGCCGTCAGCTCCGCGAGGCGGACCAGGGTGCGCACCGCGGTGCCCGTGCCGCCCTTGGGGGTGTATCCGAACGGTCCGCCCTCGTTGAAGGCCGGGCCCGCGATGTCCAGATGCGCCCAGGTGATCCCCTCACCCACGAACTCGCGCAGGAAGAGGCCCGCGACCAGACCGCCGCCCATCCGCTCGCCCATGTTGGCGATGTCGGCGGTGGGGGAGTCCATCCCCTTGCGCAGGTGCTCCGGCAGCGGCATCTGCCAGGCCGGCTCGCCGACCTCCTCGGCCGCCTCGTGCACGGCGGAGCGGAACGCGTCGTCGTTCGCCATGATCCCGAAGGTCCTGCTGCCCAATGCCAGCACCATGGCGCCGGTGAGCGTCGCGACGTCGACGACGGCGTCCGGCTTCTCCTGGGAGGCGGCCCACAGCGCGTCGGCGAGCACCAGCCGGCCCTCGGCGTCGGTGTTGAGGACCTCGACCGTCTTGCCGCTGTACATCCGCAGCACGTCGCCGGGCCGGGTCGCGGAGCCGGACGGCATGTTCTCGGCGAGCGCCAGCCAGCCGGTGACGTTCACCTCGAGACCGAGGCGCGCGGCGGAGATCACGGCCGCGAAGACCGCCGCCGCACCGCTCATGTCGCACTTCATCGTCTCGTTGTGACCGGCCGGCTTCAGCGAGATGCCGCCCGAGTCGTAGGTGATGCCCTTGCCGACGAACGCGAGGTGCTTCTTCGCCTTGGAGGAGGTGTACGACAGCTTCACCAGCCGCGGGCCCGAGGCCGACCCGGCGCCGACGCCGAGGATGCCGCCGTAGCCGCCCTTCTCCAGCGCCTTCTCGTCGAGCACCTGCACCTTGATGCCGTGCTCCTTGGCCGCGGCCTGCGCGATGGCGGCGAAGGCGGCCGGGTCGAGGTCGTTCGGCGGGGTGTTGATGAGGTCGCGGGCGCGGTTGAGCTCCTCGGCGACGGCCGTGGCGCGCTCGAGAGCCGCCTTGTGCTCCTTGTCGCGGGGCTTGGCGCCGAGCAGGGCGGCCTCGGCGAGCGGCGCCTTGCCGTTGCCGTTGCCGGACCGGGCGTTCTTGGGCGCGGTCTCTTTGTAGGTGTCGAAGGAGTACGCGCCCAGCAGCACGCCCTCGCCGATCGCGGCGACGTCGGAGGCGTCCCCGACGGGCAGGGCGAAGGCGGCCTTCTTGGCACCGGTGAGGGCGCGGGCGGCGGAGCCCGCGGCCTTGCGCAGGGCCTCGGCGTCGAAGGGAGCGCCGTTCGCGTCCTTGTCGGGCTCCGGGCCGAGGCCGACCGCCACCACGAGCGGGGCCTTGAAGCCGGAGGGTGCGGGCAGCTTCGTCACCTCGCCCTCGGCGCCGGACGCGCCGAGGGTCTCCAGGACGCCGGCGAGGCTGCCGTCGTAGGCCTTGGCCACGGCCTCGGCGCCCGGCGCCACGACCGGGCCCTTCGCACCCTTGGCCACACCGATCACGATCGCGTCGGCCCGAAGGCCGGACGCCGCGGCGGTGCTGAGAGTCAGAGCAGTCACGGTGGTGAATTCTCGCTTCCGATGTGAAGTTTCTGTGGTCGATCCGTGTGGGTCGACCGGGCCCGACAGCCGACCCTAGGACCGACCCGGGGGTGCGGCCTCAGCGGGGCCCTCCCCGGTGCGGCGAACACTCCGCACGAGCCTACGCGCGTGTGCGCACCGGGGGCGTGGTGGAGGGCAGGCCGATCCCGAGGCCGGTGACCGCCGTGCCGGCCAGCCGGTCGGCGAGGGAGCGCCGGGTGGGGGAGAGGACCGGCAGCGCGTTGAGGAGGAAGACGACGACGGCCAGCGCCCATACGGCGACCGACAGCAGGAACTCACCCTCGATCAGCAGCACACAGGCGACGGCGTAGACGGCGATGTCCGCGGCCGTGGTGACGGCGGCGCGCACCGCGGCCCGGCGCGGCACGCTCGGGGTGACCTTCAGGCCGAGGAGCCCCTTGCCGACGGTGCGTCCGGCGAGACAGAGGCAGCCCCACTGGTAGAGAAAGGTGGCGACGATCAGCAGCCCGAAGGCCTGCTCCACGTAGAGGACCGACTTGTCCCAGAGCGACACCCCGATGTGCTCGGAGGCGGCGATGACGTCGCCGCGCGAGGTCAGCAGGTCGAAGCCGCCGCGGGTGGCGAGCTCGGGCACGTCCGAGACGAGGGCGGATATCCGGTGGAAGGTGAGCACGGCCAGCGTGGCGGCCAGCGCCAGCACCAGTGCGAAGTCGATGAACCAGGCCATGGCACGGCGAAGCTTCGGCACGAACGTCCCCCGATCAAGTCCCTGTGTCCGTACGGCCGAAGAGACTACTGCCCCAGTGACAGCACCAGGAGCGAAACCGTCGCGGCCGTCTCGGCCACCCCTCCGAACACATCGCCGGTCACTCCGCCGAAGCGGCGCGTGCAGTGGCGCAGCAGGAGTTCGGCGGCGCCGAGCGCGGCGAGGACCGCGACGGCCGTACGGATCACGTCGTACGTCCCGGCGAGCGCGCCCCCGGCGGCGGCCGCCCCGACGACGACGGTCGCCGTGACGGCGGCGGCCCGTACCGGTACGACACCCGCGACCGCCGCGCCGAGCCCCTCGGGGCGGGCCGCCGGCACTCCGTGGCGGGCGGCCAGGGTGAGCGCGAGGCGGGCGGTGGTCGCCGAGACGACGGTCGCGAGCACGCCCCGGGTCCAGGAGCCGCCGTAGGCCTGGGCCAGGGCGGAGACCTGGGCGAGCAGGACCAGGACGAGCGTGATCACCCCGAACGGGCCGATGTCCGACTGCTTCATGATCCGCAGGGCGTCCTCGGCGGGCTTGCCGCTGCCCAGACCGTCCGCGGTGTCCGCAAGGCCGTCCAGGTGCAGACCCCGGGTGAGGACGGCGGGTACGGCGGCGGAGGCGACGGCGGCGAGCAGGGCGCTCGCGCCGAGCGCCAGCAGCAGTACGCCGGACAGGGCCGCGCAGGCGCCGACGACGAGTCCGGCGAGTGGGGCGCAGAGCATGCCGCCGCGGGCGGCGTCGCGGTCCCAGCGGGTCACCGGCACCGGCAGCACGGTGAGGGTGCCGAAGGCGAAGCGCAGGCCGTCCGGCCAGGGGGTCTTGGAGGGTTCGGGCACCGGCGCAGGTTACCCGCCGGTCCGCGGGAGGGTGGTGGGCGCCGTGGATACAGTGCGCATATGGGACATTGGTTGCAGCGGAACATCATCGAGCCGGGCAAGCTGCCGCTGCTGCTCGCGCTCACCGCGTTCGTGCTGACGTTCCTGATCACCCGGGTCGTCACACGGCTCATCCGGGCGGGCAAGGGTCCGTTCGGCAATGTCAAGGCGGGCGGGGTGCACATCCATCACGTGGTGCCCGGTGTCGTCCTGTCCGTCCTCGGGGGGTTCGGGGCGGTCGCCAGCAGCCGGCACGGGTTCGGTGCGGCCTGCTTCGCGGTGGTCTTCGGGATGGGGGCGGGGCTGGTGCTCGACGAGTTCGCCCTGATCCTGCATCTCGACGACGTGTACTGGAGCGAGGAGGGGCGCAAGAGCGTCGAGGTGGTCGTCCTCACGGCGGCCCTCGTGGGGCTGATGCTCGCGGGGTTCTCGCCCTTCGGGGTGGACGACATGAGCCAGGACGAGCTGCAGGACCGGGGCAGTGTGATCTCGACGGTGGCCGTCAACTTCCTGTTCTCGCTGGCCGTCTTGAGCAAGGGGAAGGCCCGGATGGCCATCTTCAGCGTGATCGTCCCCCTCATCGGCCTGATCGGCCTCGTCCGCGTGGCCCGCCCCGGCTCCCCCTGGGCCAGACGCTTCTACCGCCGCCGCCCCCGCACCCGAGCCAAGTCCCTCCTCCGCGCCTACCACCACGACCGCCGCTGGCTCGGCCCCCGCCGCAGGTTCCAGGACTGGATCGGCGGCAGGCCGACGGCGGCGCCGGCTTTGCCTCGGCGTTGAGGGGGGCGCGGAGCTGTCGTCGGGGGTGGTGGGGGCGCCGCCCCTGCTCCGTGCCGGGTCTGTTCTCCGTGCTTATCGCCACGACCGCCGCCGGGCCGACCCCCGCCGCAGGCTCCAGGACTGGATCGGCGGCAGGCCGACGCCTGCCGCGGCGTTGCCTCCGCGTTGATGCCGGGGCCGGGGCGTTGAGAGGGCGAGCAGGGCTGCTGTCGCTGCGATGGCTGCCAGGTGTTCCTTGCCGGCGAGGTTGTTCTTCAGGAGGACTTCGAGCGCTATCGCGGCGACCACCGCGGCTGCGGTGAGGTGGGCGCCGAAGCGCCAGGTGAGGTAGACGGCGAGGGCTACGACGGCGGCGGACGGGCCGGTGTCGACCACGTGGGCGTCCGAGGCGGGCAGGCCGAGCGGGTGGTCGAGGCCCAGCCGGATCCCCAGACGGGCGTAGAGCGTGCCGGCGAGGGTGGCGGCGTAGGCGATCGTCAGGGTGCGCCATCGGCCCAGGCAGATCTCTGCCACACCGAAGACCAGGAGGATCTGCGCGAGGGCGCCCCAGACGGGGAGGTCGAGGGCCGGGACGAACAGCGACAGCGGGGTGCGCAGCAGCGCCGGCACCAGCGGGTCCGCGGCCCGTACGGACCCGATGTCCTGCACGAACCCGAAGCCCCAGGACTGGTTCTGCACGATCTGCACGACCGCCGTCAGCACCACCGCCCCGAGCGTCAACGGAACCGCCCGCCAGCCCCGCGCGACCAGCGCCTCGCGCACCGTCACGTACAGCAGCCCCCACTCACAACGGGCCCAGCGGGCAAGGGCGTTCATCCGGCGGTCCTCATCTGCGCGCCCTCCGCGGCATCACCTGTGCGTCTGAAGATGCTTGCGGTGCACCCACTTCGGCAGCCCCGGCGCTTCCAGGAACCCCTCCGCCCGCGCCGAAGCGATCCCGATGCGCGGCAGGTCCGCGCTCTTCTCGAACAGCAGGAACCGCGGCTCCCAGATGGGCCGGTACTTGGCGTTGGCGCGGTACAGCGACTCGATCTGCCACCAGCGCGAGAAGAAGCTGAGCAGCGAGCGCCACAGCCGCAGCACCGGCCCGGCCCCGAGCCGCGCCCCCCGCTCGAAGACCGACCGGAACATCGCGAAGTTCAGCGAGACCTGGGTGATGCCGATGTCCCGCGCCCGGCGCAGCAGTTCGAGCACCATGAACTCCATCAGCCCGTTCTCGGAGTCCCGGTCGCGCCGCATGAGATCGAGCGAGAGCCCCTTCGGCCCCCACGGCACGAAGGACAGCAACGCCCTCAACTCACCGTCGCCGTCGGTGCATTCGAGCATCACGCAGCGCCCGTCCTCGGGATCCCCGAGCCGCCCCAGCGCCATGCTGAACCCGCGCTCGGTGGCCCCGTCGCGCCAGTCGTCCGCCCGCTGCAGCAGATACGCCATCTCGTCGGCCGGGATGTCCTCGTGCCGCCGGATCCGCACGCCGTACCCGGCCCGCTTCACCCGGTTGTAGGCCTGCCGCACCGTCCGCATGGCCCGCCCCTCCAGGGTGAACTCGGCGACGTCCACGAGCGCCTCGTCGCCCAGCTCCAAGGCGTCCAGGCCGTGCCGCGCATAAATGGTCCCGGCCTCCTCGCTCGCCCCCATCACGGCAGGGATCCACCCGTGCGCCCGCGCCTCGGCGAGCCACGGCTCGATGGCGCCGGGCCACGCCTCCGGGTCGCCGATGGGATCGCCGGAGGCCAGCGAGACACCCCCGACGACCCGGTACGCCACCGCCGCCTTGCCGGTCGGCGACCACACCACGCTCTTCTCCCGGCGCAGGGCGAAGTACCCGAGCGAGTCCCGCTCGCCGTGGCGCTCCAGCAGTTCCCGCAGCCGCTTCTCGTCGTCCTCGGTCAGCGGGTCCACGGCGCGCCGCGAGCGGAAGGCGGCGTAGAAGACGGCGAGGACGAGGACCGTGCTGAGCACGTTGATGGCGACGTTGACCCAGTTCGGCGCGGACACGCCGGGGAAGTGGGACTCGTCGACGGCGATGGAGACCAGCCGGAAGGTGCCGTAGCGCCAGCGCTCCAGGAACGTCGAACGGGACGCGTCCGCCGCCGCGTTGGTGACCGTCACCAGCAGCGCCGCGAGCAGCGAGGCGACGAGCGTGCCGCCCACCGCGACCGCGGCGGCGAGCCTCGGGTTCGAGCGGTCGCCCTTGGCGTAGAACTCCCGCCGCCCGACCAGCAGGGCGACGACGAAGGCGGCGGTGAGAGCGAGCGAGATCCAGTTCTGGGCGTACTGCCGGATCTCCGGGAAGACCATCGCGAAGGCGAACAGCCCGAGGAACGGCCCCGCCAGGGCGAGGTTGAGGATCCATGCGGCGCGCTTGCGGCGCCGCATGGTGACGGCCAGAAAGGCCGTGAACACTCCCGAGGCGAAGCCCGCGGTCAGCAGATACGGCGTGAAGAGGTTCTCCTGGTTGTGCCGCCGCACGTCCTGCCCCAGCGACACCCACACGGCACTGAGAAAATTGACGAACGCGACGGCCCGCAAATACCAGACGGCGAATGCGGCGGCACGCCGCGGGGCAATTCGGGCATCTCCCATGGGTGAGGATCATATGGGCGATGTCCTGATGAACCCCTCCATCTTTGGTCTCAGGCCGGTCGACTTTGGACGGTGCCGCGAGCGCTATCCGACCTCTTCCGCCCCGGCCTCCGCCTCCTTCTCGTTCTTCTCGTCCCCGGAGTCCTCCGGCTCCTCCGGCTCCTCCGGCCGTTCCGGCAGCTCCGCCGCCAGCGCCGCCGCGGCCTGGACGAGTGGCAGGGCCAGCAGCCCCCCGGCGCCCTCGCCCACGGTCACCCCGTGGGAGAGCAGCGGCTCCAGCGCCATCCGGTCCAGGGCCTTCGCCTGCCCCGGCTCCCCGCTGTCGTGCGCCGCCAGCCACCAGTCCGGTGCGCGGAACGCGATCCGCTGCGCCACCAGCGCGCAGGCCGCCGCCACGACCCCGTCCAGGATCACCGGCGTCTTGCGCACCGCGCTCTGCAGCAGGAAGCCGGTCATCGCGGTCAGATCGGCCCCGGCCGCGGTCGCCAGCAGCTGCAGCTGGTCGCCCAGCACGGGCCGCGCCCGGCGCAGCGCGTCCCGGATCGCCGCGCACTTGCGCATCCACGCCAGGTCGTCGATGGCGAGCCCGCCCCGCCCGGTCACCACCGAGGCGTCGGTCCCGCACAGCCCGGCGATGAGCACGCCCGCCGCCGTCGTCCCGCCCACGCTCACATCGCCGAGCACCACCAGATCCGTACCGGAGTCGGCCTCCTCGTCGGCCACCGCGACACCCGCGCGGAACGCCGCCTCGGCCTCCTCGGCCGTCAGCGCGTCCTCGATGTCGATGCGTCCGCTGCCGCGCCGCACCCGGTGCCGTACGACCTCGTCGGGCAGTTCCGCGGGGTCGCAGTCCAGGGCCATGTCGACGACGCGCACCGGCACCCCGAGCCGGCGGGCCAGCACCGACACCGGACGGCCGCCCTCCAGGACGTCCCGCACCAACTGCACCGCGCTGCCCGCGGGCCGGGCGGAGACGCCCAGTTCGGCGACTTTGTGGTCACCGGCGAACAACAGCACCCGCGGGCGTTCGATCGGTCGCACCGGCACGGCGGACTGTGCCGCGGACAGCCACTCACCCAGGTCGTCGAGGCGGCCCAGCGACCCGGGCGGCACGATCTGGCGCTCCCTGCGCGCCTCGGCGTCACGGCGCACCCCGCCATCCGGGCGCTCGATCAGATCGGTGAAGTCGTCGAGATTAAGCGCGTTCATTCGCCGAACAGTACCGGCACCGCTCGAACAGGACAGCGCCACATGGGCACCACGCGCACCCGACGTCGTTGCTCCCTTGATCGCGATCCCATACGTTCCGTTTTGCAGCGGATTGTCGTACGTCCTCGGGAGCCGCCATGAACAGCCTGCGCACCCGCGTCAGCGACCTCGGCCGGTACGGACGCCACCGCTCGGCGGCCCGCGCGATCCTGCGGCTGCTGCCCGAGCCGGAGAGCTGGCTGGACGTGGGCACGGGCGACGCGCGCTTCCCCCGCACGGCACGCCGACTCTTCCCCTACACCTCCATCGACGGCGTCGACCCCAGCCCGCGCATCGCCTACGCCCGCCATCTCGAACACATCGAGGAGGCGTACGCGGGGCATGTGACGGACCCGCACATCACCACGATCCTGCGCGGCCGCTACGACGTCGTCACGCTCCTCGACCGGCGCTCGCCCGCCCCCGACCCGCGCACCGAACTCCCCGCCGCCCTCACGCTGCTGCGCCCCGGCGGCCTCCTCCTGGTGGAGGCCGAACCCCGCGAGGCGCACGGCCTGCGCGGACAACTCGAAGGCCGGGGCTGCACGATCGTGGCGACGAGCCGGCACACCCTCGACCGGTTCCCGTACACCTGCCGGATCATCGCCCGGCGGGGGCCGTCAGCCGCGTAGTACCAGCGCCTGTCCCGCCACCACCAGCACCACCTGCTCGCACTCCGCGGCGAACGCGGCGTTCAGACGGCCGAGTTCGTCGCGGTAGCGCCGGCCGGACGCGGTGGCCGGCACGATCCCCGACCCGACCTCGTTCGACACGGCGACCACGGTCCGCCGGGCGGCCCGCACGGCCTGTGTCAGCTCCCGCACCCGCTCCCGCAGCGCGCGTTCCCCGCCGCTCGCCCACTCCGCGTCGTCCCACGCGCCGGCGGAGTCCATCGCGTCCGTCAGCCACAGCGACAGACAGTCGATGAGCAGCGGCGGCCCGTCCCCCGCCAGCAGCGGCACCAGGTCGCAGGTCTCCTCGGTCCGCCAGGACCCCGGGCGCCGCTCGCGGTGGGCGGCGACCCGTGAGGCCCATTCGGTGTCGCCGCCGCGGGTGCCGCCCGTCGCCACGTACAGCACACCGGGAAAGGCCGCGAGGCGCCGCTCGGCCTCCACCGACTTGCCCGACCGGGCACCGCCGAGCACCAGCGTCCGCCGCGGCACGTCGGGCACGTTCTCGTACACCCCCACCACCAGCGTCGTCCCGTCCGGCACGGCCCGCGCCCCCGCGGCGGCCAGCCGTCGGTGCAACTCCGGCCCCGGCGGCACGTCGTGGTCCAGATGGACGGCCACGACGTCCGTGGTCGGCCCGAGCGCCCCCACCGCGCGCAGCTTGGCCAGCGCGTCGGGGCGGCCCACGACATCGGCGAACACCATGTCGTACGTCTCCGCCGAGCCGTTCTCCAGTCCGGCCGGCGCACCCCCGGGCGGGAGATACAGCAGCCGCCGCCCGTCCGGCCCGGTCACCGCGTACCCGGTGCCCGGCGCGTCCATCGCCACCGCCCGCACCCGATGCCCCGTCAGCAGCGCCAACTCCCGCCCGTCCGGCACCCGCCCGGGCTGCGGCAGCCCCGCGGGTACCTCGACCGGCGGCCCGTCGTGCGGATGCGACAGCAGCACCTGCCGTACGCCGCCCAGCGAATGCCCGGCGCGCGCGGCCGCGAACGCGGCACCGGGCGTCAGGTCCAGCAGCAGCGTTCCGTCCACGAGAACGGCGGTCGCCGCCCGCGCCTGGGGGCCGAGCGCACTCGCGCAGGCAGCGCAGGGACAGTCGGGGCGGGGCAGTCCCGCGGGGGCACCTGTGCCGAGCAGAGTCACTTCCACGGATGTGATTTTCGCGTGTCTGCGCAGGTGCTGCCCGTCCGACTAGGCTTCGGGCAGGAGCCGGACCAAGATCCGGCTCCTTCTCTGCAGGTGCTCAGACACGGGAGGCGTACATGGCTGCATGGACGTGGCGGTTCGAGAAGGCCGACGGGGCGGAGGTCCAACCCTCGGTCCAGCCCGAGGAGTTCACCACGCAGGGGGACGCCGAGTCATGGATCGGGGAGCACTGGAAGGCCCTGAAGGAGGGCGGCGCGGACCAGGTGCGGCTGTACGAGGACGCCGCCGAGATCTACGGGCCGATGAGCCTGCACTCGGACGAGGGATAGCCGGTCCGCACGGACGGTGCGGACGGTGCGGACGGTGGGGGGAGGGCGGCCGGTGCACGGCCGCCCTCCTCATGTCCCGCCGCCCGTCACTGCTCGCCCAGCGTCACGTCCGCCTTGTTCTCGCTGCCGTTGCGGGTGTATGTCACCGACACCCTGTCCCCGGGCTGCTGCGCCGCCAGCGCCTCGGACAGGGAGGTGATCGTGGTGATGTCCGTGTCACCCAGCCGAGTGATGATGTCCCCGGCCCGGATGCCGGCCTTGTCGGCCGCCCCGCCGCTCTTGACCTCGACCACGGCGACCCCGGCGGGCTGCAGTTGACCGTCGACGACGGTACGGCCCGTGATGTCGAGCGCCGCCCGGCCGGAGTCGGTGACCTTGCCGTCCTTGATGATCTGGTCGGCGACCGTCTTCACCATCGAGGAGGGGATCGCGAACCCGATGCCGGGCGCCGCACTGTTGCCCAGGTTCGGGTCGGTGGCGGCGAGCGTCGGAATGCCGACGACCTGTCCGTCGAGGTTGACGAGGGCGCCGCCGCTGTTGCCCGGGTTGATGGCCGCCGACGTCTGCACCATGTTCGCGATCGTCGCTCCCGTACCGCCGCCGGACCGGTTCTCGGTGACGGTCCGTCCGGTGGCCGAGACGATCCCCTGCGTCACGCTGGACGACAGCCCGAGCGGTGAGCCCATCGCCAGCACGATCTGCCCGACCTCCACCTTCGAGGAGTCCGCGAAGGTGGCCGCCTTCAGCCCGTCGGGCACCCTGTCCAGCTTGACGACCGCGAGATCCTGCTCCGGGTAGGAGTAGACGAGCCGTGCGGTGAGCGCGTCCTCGCTGCCCGCGGTCGAGACCTGGAAGCTCGTCTGGTCGCCGACGACATGGGCGTTGGTGACGATGTGCCCCTTGTCGTCGTACACGACGCCCGACCCCAGGTCGTCGCCGGCCTGGATCTGCACGACCGACGGCAGGACGTCCCTGACCACCTTCTGGTAGTCGCTCTCCAGGTCGTCGGCCGCCATGGGCGCCACGGCCTGGGCGGCCCGGGTGGTCGACTCCTCCCGCCCGCCGCCGGAGGAGGAGCCGGAGCAGCCGGAGACAAGGGCGAGGGAACAGCACAGCGCGGCCGCCGCGACGAGCGGCCGCAGGGCAGGGATACGGGTGACGTCCATGCCCCGAGTCTCACTTCGGGGAAATCGTCCGGCTCGCGGTGCTCGCCCGAATGGGGCTCAGCCGCGCACCCCGCACAGATGCAGCAACGCCGCCACCCCGCGGTAGGGATCGGTCCGCCCGGCCCGCTCCTCGGCCGCCAGCAGCGCCTCCAGGTCGTCCGGGAGCTCCGCCCCGTCCGGTGCGGTGTCGGTGAACACCCGCACGCCGTACCAGGCGTGCAGGGGCGCCGCGATCCCGGCGAGCGTCGCCGTCAGCGTCCGGAGCCGGTCGGCCCGTACGTCCAGGCCGAGGCGGTTGGTGTAGGCGACCGTGTCGAAGGCGCCCAGCGCGCCCGACCAGTCGCCGGACAGGCCGGGCCGCATCGCCAGCGCGTCGCCGTTGCGCACGAGCAGCGACAGCAGCCCGCCGTGTGCGAGCATCCGGGCCAGCCCCGCCACCAGCGGATCCGGCTCCTCGACGTACATCAGCACCCCGTGGCACAGCACCACGTCGAAGCTGCCCGGCAGGAAGTGCACCCCGGTGTCCCGGCCGTCGCCCTCGATGATCCGCATCCGCTCCCGGATGCCCTCGGGCTCACCCGCGAGCGCCCTGCGCGCCGCCGCGACCATCGTGGCGTCCTGCTCCAGACCGGTCACCTGGTGCCCGGCCCGCGCCAGACGCAGCGCCTGGGTGCCCTGCCCCATGCCGACGTCGAGCACCCGCAGCCGCTGCCCGACCGGGAAGCGTGCCGCTATCTGCTCGTCCAGCTGCCGCGCCACCAGCTCCTGGCGTACGACATCACGCAGACCGCCCACCTTGCTCAGCCAGGCGTCTGCCGCGCCCCCGGAGAACGACGTCGTGCTCAGGGCCGCTCTCCGCGCTTGACCTGCGGCTTCGGCAGCCGGAGCCGACGCATCTGGAGGGAGCGCATCAGGGCGTAGCGAGTGGCGCCCTTGGTGTTCTGGTCGGGGAAGCGCTCGGCGAGCTGCTTCCTGAGCCGGACGGTGCTGACGATCGCGTCGAGCACGATCAGCACGATCACGACGAGCCAGAGCAGCAGCGCGATGCTCTGCAGCGCACCCACCCGGACCATGCTCAGCACGAGGATGACCACGGCCATCGGCAGGAAGAACTCCGCGACGTTGAACCGCGAGTCGATCCAGTCCCGAGCGAACTTGCGCACCGGCCCCTTGTCGCGGGCGGGCAGATAGCGCTCGTCACCGCCTGCGAGCGCCTGGCGCTGCCGCTCCATCGCGGCGCGGCGCTCGTCACGCTGACGCTTGGCGGCGTCCTTGCGCGTCATCGAGGTGTTGGCGACGCTACGGCGCTGCGACTGGGCCTCACTGCGCTTGGGCGTGGGGCGGCCCTTGGGGGCCTGCGGATCACGGGTCTGCTTGGAGTCGGTCATCCCCACCTTGGCGGCGGGGGCCTTCTCTTCCTTGGCACGGCTACGGAACACAAAACCCAAGGGTACGGGGTGGCCGGGGTTGGACCCCAGCCCCGCGGGGAACGATCCGGCAACGCCAGTCGTCAGTTAAGGGGCAGAGGGGACGTTGTGCACCACTGCGGTTCCCTGGGGGGCCACCTACTCCCTACGCCGGATCGGGAACGGCAGCAGTCGTCCTTGCGGATGAGCGCATCCGTCCCCGAACAGTGCGTCAATGGATGCAGGGCCCGTACTGTGGGTTCTGTCGCAGAGCTGGAGCCGGAGTCGGTCAGAAGGGGGCGCGCGAAGCCCATGAGCGGTGTCATGAAGCGTATGGGGATGATCTTCCGCGCGAAGGCGAACAAGGCCCTTGACCGGGCCGAGGACCCGCGCGAAACCCTCGATTACTCGTACCAGAAGCAGTTGGAGCTGCTGCAGAAGGTGCGCCGCGGTGTGGCGGACGTGGCCACGTCCCGCAAGCGCCTGGAGCTGCAGCTGAACCAGCTGCAGTCGCAGTCCACCAAGCTGGAGGACCAGGGCCGCAAGGCGCTCGCGCTGGGCCGTGAGGACCTCGCCCGCGAGGCGCTGTCCCGCCGTGCCGCGCTCCAGCAGCAGGTCACCGACCTCGAGACGCAGCACGCGACGCTCCAGGGCGAGGAGGAGAAGCTCACCCTGGCGGCCCAGCGGCTGCAGGCCAAGGTCGACGCCTTCCGCACCAAGAAGGAGACGATCAAGGCCACGTACACCGCGGCCCAGGCCCAGACCCGGATCGGGGAGGCCTTCTCCGGCATCTCCGAGGAGATGGGCGACGTCGGCCTCGCGATCCAGCGTGCCGAGGACAAGACGGCGCAGTTGCAGGCCCGCGCCGGCGCCATCGACGAACTGCTCGCCTCGGGCGCCCTGGACGACCCGTCCGGCATGCACAAGGACGAGATCCAGGCCGAGCTGGACCGGATCTCCGGCGGTTCGGACGTGGAGCTGGAGCTGCAGCGCATGAAGGCGGAGCTCGCCGGCGGCTCGTCCCAGCAGGCGATCGAGGGCGGTACGGGGCAGGCTCAGTCCCAGCAGCAGCCGACGGACACCCCGCGCTTCGACAAGCAGTAGGGGCCACGCCTAGGAGGCCGACATGGGCGACATGGTCGTGAGGATCATGGGGGAGGGGCAGGTGAGGCTGGCCGAGAGCCACCTCACCGCACTCGACAAGCTGGACGACGAGCTCCTGCGCGAGATGGAGAACGGCGACGGCCCGGGCTTCCGCAGCACCCTGCAGGCCCTCCTCGCCAAGGTCCGCGAACTGGGCGAGCCCCTGCCCGACGACTCCCTGGAGCCGTCCCAGCTGATCCTGCCGTCCTCCGACGCGACCCTGGAGGAAGTGCGGGAGCTGCTGAGCGACGACGGGCTGATCCCGGGCTGACCGCTCCCGGGGGCGCAGGCCCCCGGTCACGCCGGCGCCCGGTCACGCGGGGCCGCAGGGCACCACCACTGGTACCGGCGCCGGGACCACCCCCGTACTGTCGAAGCGTGAGCACACTCGACCGCACCAGATGCCGGCTGAAGGCCCATCCGCTGGCACTGGACGCCACCCTCGCGGCCGGCGTGCTCCTGTGCATGGTGGCCGGTTCCTTCGTGGACCCGAACGACCCGCACGGCATCGCCTGGGGCGTCCGCACCCCCGACCCGCTCGCCCTGGTCCTGATGACCCTCGGCGCCCTCGCCCTGGTCTTCCGCCGCCGTGCCCCGCGGACGGTCCTCGCCCTCACCGGGACCGTCTCCGTCGTCGAGTGCGTCGTGGACGACCCCAGGGCACCCGTGGCGATGGCCGCGGTGATCGCCCTGTTCACGGTCGCCGCCAGCACCGACCGGCTCACCACCTGGCGGCTGGGCCTGCTGACGATGACCGTCCTCACCGGGACCGCCATGCTGGCCGGTCCGCTGCCCTGGTACGCCCAGGAGAACCTGGCGATCTTCGCCTGGACCGGTATCGGTGCCACCGCGGGTGACGCAGTGCGCAGCCGGCGTGCCGTCGTCCAGGCCATCCGCGAGCGCGCCGAGCGGGCCGAGCGCACCCGCGAGGAGGAGGCCCGCCGCCGGGTCGCCGAGGAGCGCCTGCGCATCGCCCGCGATCTGCACGACGTCGTCGCACACCACATCGCCCTGGTCAATGTGCAGGCGGGCGTGGCCGCGCATGTCATGGACAAGCGGCCCGACCAGGCCAAGGAGGCCCTCGCCCACGTCCGCGAGGCCAGCCGCTCCGCGCTCAACGAACTGCGCGCCACCGTCGGCCTGCTCCGCCAGTCCGGCGACCCCGAGGCGCCCACCGAACCCGCCCCCGGCCTCGACCGCCTCGACGAACTCGTCGGCACCTTCCGCAGCGCCGGACTGCACATCGAGATCGCCCGCGCCGACCAGGGCACGACGCTGCCCGCGGCCGTCGGCCTGGCCGCCTACCGCGTCATCCAGGAAGCCCTGACCAATGTGCAGAAGCACGCCGGTACGGACGCCAAGGCCGAGGTCAGCGTCGTACGGGTCGGCCCGAACATCGAGATCACCGTCCTCGACAACGGCTCCGGCGAGGACGACGAACCCGTGAGCGGCGGCGGCCACGGACTGCTCGGCATGCGCGAACGCGTCACCGCCCTGCGCGGCACCCTCACCACCGGCCCCCGCTACGGCGGCGGCTTCCGCGTCCACGCAATCCTGCCGGTCAAGACCCGCTCGCGGGCGGCGGAGGACGCCGTCTGACCGAGGCGTCAAGACCCGCTCGCGTGCTGCCGAGGACGTCGTATGACCGGTCCGCGGAACTTCTGCGCACCCCGCGGAAGTTGTCGTAGGACACCGCGAACCCACACCGGAAACCGCGTACCCGCGCCGCAAAGGACCCCTGCATGACGATGATCCGTGTCCTGCTCGCCGACGACCAGGCACTGCTGCGCAGTGCGTTCCGTGTGCTCGTCGACTCCGAGCCGGACATGGAGGTCGTAGGCGAGGCCTCGGACGGTGCTGAGGCGGTGCGGCTGGCCAAGGAGCAGCGGGCCGACGTCGTGCTGATGGACATCCGGATGCCCGGCACCGACGGCCTCGCCGCCACCCGCATGATCAGCGCCGACCCCACCCTCGCCCATGTCCGCGTGGTGATCCTGACGACCTTCGAGGTCGACGACTACGTGGTCCAGTCGCTGCGCGCCGGCGCCTCCGGCTTCCTCGGCAAGGGCAGCGAACCCGACGAGCTGCTGAGCGCCATCCGGATCGCGGCCGGCGGCGAGGCCCTGCTCTCCCCGGCCGCCACCAAGGGCCTGATCGCCCGCTTCCTCGCCCAGGGCGACACGGACGACGGCCGCGACCCTGCCCGCTCCGAACGGCTCGACGCCCTCACCGTCCGCGAGCGCGAGGTCCTGGTCCAGGTCGCCGGCGGCCACTCCAACGACGAGATCGCCGAGCGCCTGGAGGTCAGCCCGCTCACCGTGAAGACGCACGTCAACCGCGCCATGGCCAAGCTGGGCGCCCGCGACCGGGCCCAGCTGGTGGTGATCGCCTACGAGTCCGGGCTGGTACGTCCGAGGGTGGAGTGAGCTCTACCCGGCCGTACTGCACCCGGAGTATGCGCCGGATAAGGAAATGGACCTGGGGCTTACGGATCACCTCACGGCGATGGCTCAGGGTGTAGGGGCGGGCGCTCACCTGTGCGCCGCCGATTCCCGCCGCTCACCGAAGAGAGACCCTCACCCATGTCCTGGCTGTCCAGGTTCAGCCTCGCGCAACGGGCCCTGATCGGGCTGATGTCCATCATCGCGCTCGCCTTCGGGGCGATCGCGATACCCCAGCTCAAGCAGCAGCTGCTGCCCTCCATCGAACTGCCCATGGTGTCCGTCCTCGCGCCGTACCAGGGCGCGTCCCCGGACGTGGTCGAGAAGCAGGTCGTCGAGCCCATCGAGGACAACCTCGAAGCCGTCGACGGCATCTCGGGCGTCACCTCCACGGCGAGCGAGGGCAACGCCGTGATCATGGCGTCCTTCGACTACGGCAACGACACCAAGCAGCTCGTCGCCGACGTCCAGCAGGCCGTCAACCGGGCCCGCGCCCAGCTCCCGGACGACGTCGACCCGCAGGTCGTCGCCGGCTCGACGGACGACATCCCGACCGTCGTGCTCGCCGTCACCTCCGGCACGGACCAGCAGGCCCTCGCCGACCGGCTGGACCGTACCGTCGTACCGGATCTGAAGGACATCGACGGCGTCGGCCGCGTCACCGTCGACGGCGTGCGCGACCTCCAGGTCTCCGTGACGCCCGACGACAGGAAGCTGGCGGCGGCGGGGCTCTCCGCGCAGGCGCTGTCGCAGGCCCTGCAGGCGGGCGGCGCGACCGTCCCCGCGGGCTCCTTCGACGAGGACGGCCACAACCGCACCGTCCAGGTGGGCGGCGGCTTCACCTCGCTGCAGCAGATCGAGGACCTGATGGTCACGGGCCAGGGCGCGGGCAAGCCCGTACGCCTCGGCGACCTCGCCACGGTGAAGCAGCAGCAGGCCCCGGCCGACTCCCTCACCCGCACCGACGGCAAGCCCTCCCTCGCCGTGATGGTCACCATGGACCACGACGGCAGCGCGGTCGCCATCTCGGACGCGGTCCAGGACAAGCTCCCGGACCTGCGCAAGGACCTGGGCTCCGACACGAAGATCACGGTCGTCAGCGACCAGGGCCCGGCGGTCTCGAAGGCCATCAGCGGCCTGACCACCGAGGGCGGGCTCGGTCTGCTCTTCGCGGTCCTCGTCATCCTGGTCTTCCTCGCCTCCGTGCGCTCCACGCTCGTCACGGCGGTGAGCATCCCGCTCTCGGTCGTCCTGGCCCTGATCGTGCTGTGGACCCGTGACCTCTCGCTCAACATGCTGACGCTGGGCGCCCTGACCATCGCCATCGGCCGGGTCGTCGACGACTCGATCGTGGTCCTGGAGAACATCAAGCGGCACCTCGGCTACGGCGAGGAGCGCCAGGAGGCCATCCTCAGGGCGGTCCGCGAGGTCGCCGGCGCGGTCACCTCCTCCACCCTCACCACGGTCGCCGTCTTCCTGCCGATCGGCCTGGTCGGCGGCATGGTGGGCGAGCTGTTCGGCTCGTTCAGCCTGACGGTGACGGCGGCCCTGCTGGCCTCGCTCGTGGTCTCGCTGACGGTCGTGCCGGTGCTGTCGTACTGGTTCCTGCGCGCCCCCAAGGGCACGCCCGCCGACGCCGACGAGGCCCGCCGCAGGGCCGAGGAGAAGGAGGCGAGGAGCCGTCTCCAGCGCTTCTACGTCCCCGTCCTGCGCTTCGCCACCCGGCGCCGGCTGACCAGCGTGCTGCTGGCGATCGTGATCCTGGTGGGCACGTTCGGCATGGCGCCGCTGCTGAAGACCAACTTCTTCGACCAGGGCGAGCAGGAAGTCCTCACCGTCAAGCAGGAGTTGAAGCCCGGCACCAGCCTGGCGGCCACCGACGCCTCCGCGCACAAGGTCGAGCGCCTGCTGGCCGGCATCGACGGCGTCAAGGACTACCAGGTGACGGTCGGCTCGTCCGGCTTCATGGCGGCCTTCGGCGGCGGCACGGACACCAACCAGGCCTCGTACCAGGTGATGCTGGACGACAAGGCCTCGTACGAGGACGTGCAGAACGCCATCGAGTCGGGTCTGAAGAAGCTCTCCGGCGTCGGCACGACCACCGTCTCGGCCGGTGACGGCTTCGGCGACCAGGACCTGAGCGTCGTCGTGAAGGCGGCCGACGCGGCCGTGCTGAGCAAGGCGTCGGAGCAGGTGCGGTCCGCCGTGGCGAGCCTCGACCATGTCACCGACGTCAGCAGCGACCTCTCGCAGAGCGTGCCGCGCATCTCGGTCAAGGCCAACTCCAAGGCGGCAGCGGCCGGTTTCGACGACCAGACCCTCGGCGCGGCCGTCGCCCAGGCGGTCAAGGGCACCACCGCCGCCAAGGCGGTCCTGGACGACACCGAGCGCGACGTCGTCATCAGGTCGGCGAAGCCGGCCACGACCCTGGCCCAGCTGAGGAACCTTCCGCTCGGCCCGGTGAAGCTCGGTGACATCGCCACCGTGAAGCTGGTCGACGGGCCCGTCTCCATGACCCGTATCGACGGTCAGCGCGCGGCGACCATCACCGCGCGGCCCACCGGCGACAACACGGGCGCGGTGAGCACCAAGCTGCAGTCGAAGATCGACGCCCTGAAGCTCCCGGCGGGTGCCACGGCGGAGATCGGCGGCGTCTCCTCCGACCAGGACGACGCGTTCAAGAACCTGGGCCTGGCGATGCTCGCGGCGATCGCGATCGTCTTCATGCTGCTGGTCGCGACCTTCCGCTCGCTGGCCCAGCCGCTGATCCTGCTGGTCTCCATCCCGTTCGCGGCCACGGGCGCGATCGGCCTGCTGGTCGCCACCGGCACCCCGATGGGCGTCCCCGCGATGATCGGCATGCTGATGCTGATCGGCATCGTGGTGACGAACGCGATCGTGCTGATCGACCTGATCAACCAGTACCGCAGGCAGGGCCACGGCGTCGTCGAGGCCGTGATCGAGGGCGGCCGCCACCGGCTGCGCCCGATCCTCATGACGGCCCTGGCGACGATCTTCGCCCTGCTCCCGATGGCCCTCGGCGTCACCGGCGAGGGCGGCTTCATCGCCCAGCCGCTGGCCGTGGTCGTCATCGGCGGTCTGATCACGTCGACCCTGCTCACCCTGCTCCTCGTCCCGACGCTCTACGCGATGCTGGAGCTCCGCAAGGAGCGCCGCGCGAAGAAGCGCGCGGCCAAGAGGCAGGCGAAGCAGGACAAGCAGGAGAAGCCGGAGCAGACGCTGGAGCCGGCCGGCGTCTGAGCAGCGCTCACCCACACGCGAGGCCCCGGCCGCTCAGGCGGCCGGGGCCTCGGTCTGCGTCGTGCGAAGGCCCTACGGCAGGGCGAGCATCCGCTCCAGCGCCAGCTTCGCGAACGCCTCCGTCTCCTGGTCGACCTCGATCCGGTTGACCAGGTTGCCCTCGGCCAGCGACTCCAGGGCCCAGACCAGATGGGGCAGGTCGATGCGGTTCATGGTCGAGCAGAAGCAGACCGTCTTGTCGAGGAAGACGATCTCCTTGCCCTCGGGAGCGAAACGGTTCGCCAGCCGGCGTACGAGATTGAGCTCCGTGCCGATGGCCCACTTGGAACCGGCGGGGGCGGCCTCCAGGGCCTTGATGATGTACTCGGTCGAGCCGACGTGGTCCGCCGCGGCCACGACCTCGTGCCGGCACTCGGGGTGGACCAGGACGTTCACGCCGGGGATGCGCTCGCGCACGTCGTTGACCGAGTCCAGCGAGAACCGGCCGTGCACCGAGCAGTGGCCCCGCCACAGGATCATCCGCGCGTCGCGCAACTGCTCCGCCGTCAGCCCGCCGTTGGGCTTGTGCGGGTTGTAGACGACACAGTCCTCCAGGGACATGCCCATGTCCCGCACCGCCGTGTTGCGTCCGAGGTGCTGGTCGGGCAGGAACAGCACCTTCTCGCCCTGCTGGAAGGCCCACTCCAGTGCGCGCTGCGCGTTGGAGGAGGTGCAGATCGTGCCGCCGTGCTTGCCCGTGAACGCCTTGATGTCCGCGGAGGAGTTCATGTACGACACCGGCACGACCTGCTCGGCCACGCCGGCCTCGGTCAGCACGTCCCAGCACTCGGCGACCTGCTCGGCCGTGGCCATGTCGGCCATGGAGCACCCGGCGGCGAGGTCGGGCAGGACCACCTTCTGCTCGGCGGAGGTGAGGATGTCGGCGGACTCCGCCATGAAGTGCACACCGCAGAACACGATGTACTCGGCCTCCGGACGCGCCGCCGCGTCCCTGGCCAGCTTGAAGGAGTCACCCGTCACGTCGGCGAACTGGATGACCTCGTCGCGCTGGTAGTGGTGGCCGAGCACGAAGACCTTGTCGCCGAGCTTCTCCTTGGCCGCGCGGGCACGGGCCACGAGATCGGGGTCGGACGGCGAGGGCAGGTCACCGGGACACTCGACGCCGCGCTCGCTCTTCGGGTCGGCCTCACGGCCGAGGAGCAGCAGGGCAAGGGGAGTCGGCTGTACGTCGAGCTCCGGGGTCTGGGCGGTGGTCACGACACGCACCCTTTCTACTTTTCGTCGAATTGACGTTATCTATCATAACCCGGTTCACGTCAGTTTGACGATGGTCATAGCGTCGATGTGACGTGAATCCCGATGAGGCGTTTTCCGCTTCCCTGCCCGTGTGCGAGCATGAAGAAGGAGCCGAAGTAAGGCGCCCGGCCCGGAATGAATCCGCGGCCTTGCCGGTTGCACAGTCGGCAAGCAGTCTCCGTACAACCCGGGAGAGATGTAGATGTCCGTATCGGACGAGACCACCACCGTCACCGACGGCATCATCCTGACCGACGCCGCCGCGTCGAAGGTCAAGGCCCTGCTCGACCAGGAAGGGCGCGACGACCTGGCCCTGCGCGTCGCCGTCCAGCCCGGTGGCTGCTCGGGTCTGCGCTACCAGCTCTTCTTCGACGAGCGTTCCCTCGACGGCGACGTGGAGAAGGACTTCGGCGGCGTGAAGGTCGTCACCGACCGCATGAGCGCTCCCTACCTGGGCGGCGCCACGGTCGACTTCGTGGACACGATCGAGAAGCAGGGCTTCACGATCGACAACCCGAACGCGACCGGCTCCTGCGCCTGCGGCGACTCCTTCAGCTGAGCCGCACGACCCACTGAACAGGCCGAAGGCGGCGGCCCCCTCCGACGGGGCCGCCGCCTTCGCGTCTTCCGGCGCTCGGGACTACTGCACCCCGGTCGTACGGGGCAGCCGTGCCCCCTTCTTCAGCTGCGGGATCTGCTTGCCGTTCGAGCCCACGACCTTGCGGTCGCCGAGCGGCTTCTCCAGCTGCACGGTCTTCTCGAACTCCTTGGCGATCTCGATGCAGACCTTGCCCTTCCAGGGCTTCTCGGTCACCTTGACCGTCACCGCGCCCGCGCTCTCGCTCGCGGTCACCTCGTAGTCGGCGCACACCCCGCCCGTGAAGCCCACGGTCAGCTCGTCGCCCTCGGCCGTGTAGCCGTCCACCTTGACATCACGCGTGGCCGGCGCCGCGGTGGGCTCGTCGCCCGGCGAGGTCGCCGACGGTGTGGGCGTCGCGTTCGAGGCCAGATACTTCGGGTCCACGGCCGGATACGTCACCGTGAAACCGCTCGGCGTGCCGGCGCCCTTCACCTGGAACAGCCAGGACGGCACCAGCGCCTGCCGCCCGCCCACGGCCCGCGCGGCCAGCCCGAACACCGCGTCCTCGACCGTGACGGTCTGTTTCGGCGCCGCGCTCGGCGTCGACTGCCCGCACGGCTGCTCCAGCCGGTCCTTCAGCGGTACGGGGCTGGCGCAGCCGCCGATGCCCATGCGGTGGTCGGTCGTGGGCGCCGAGTTCATCAGCTCCAGCGTCTTCCGCGCGTCCAGCACGGGATAGGTGTCGCTCTTCACCGGTGCCTTCAGCTGACCGGTGCCGCCGACCACCTCGCCCTGCGCGCTCACCGTCAGTCCGGTCGACCAGCCGTACGTGGGCAGCCCGCCGACCAGCGGGTTGGCGTTCACCGCCCGCTGGGCACCCATGACCTGGCTCGCGTCCACCTTGGCGTCGTCCTGGCCGACCGCCTTCAGCACCGGCGCGGCGGCCTTCTTCGCGGCGGCCTCGCTCACGGTGGCACCGGCCGGGTTCGCGGGGTCCTTGGTCGGGCCCTTGGTGCACGTGGCGATGCCCTGGCAGTCGTCGGTGCCGGCCGCGTAGCGGCGGAACGTCCAGGTGCCCGGCGCCTGCTTGTCCACCACCAGGCTCGGCCCCGACCCGTCCTTGTCGGGCCCGACCTGCCAGGACTGTCCCCGCACCACCGGAGTCCCGGTCAGCCCGAGGGCCTTCGCCAACCGCGTCACCTCGCCCTTGCCGACCTCGCCCGCCGCCCGGTACACGGGCGCGGAGCCGGGGCCGTCGGGCAGGGTGCCGGCCACCTCGTACGTCACGCCGTACGGGTTCGGCTCCCCGGGTGCGATGCCGGGCGAACCGCCCTGGGAGTAGCCGTCGAGGGCGAGCGGCGGGGGAGTGCGGCCGTCACCGGACGCCCCCGAGCCCGCCCCTCCGCCGGACCCGCCCGAGGCCCCGGTGGCCAGATAGGCACTACCGCCGCCCACAAGCAGTACGGCCGCAGCCACGGAAGCGATGAGCACGGGCGACCGCCGCCGGGGGCGCACCTCCGGCTCGACCTCGTGGGGGCCGGGGACTTCGGCGGGGTCGGGAGCTTCGGCGGGAGCGGATGCTGCGGCTACGGCGTCGTCGTCGGCACCGGCGTGCTCGTCGCCGTCGGGTGTGACACCGGCGTGCTCGTCGCCGCCGCGCGTCGCATCGCTGTTCCCGGCGCCGCCCTGCTCGGCATCGTCGCGACCGGCCTCCGCCCGCCCGTCGTCGTCGCGGCCGGCTTCCGCCCGCCCGCCCTCGTCCGTTCCCTCGGCAACCGCAGCCGCCCCGTCGTCCTCCGCCTCCGCGCTCGGGTCACCCGCAACCGCAGCGGTCGCGTCGTCCCGCTCGTCCGCGGAGTCGGCGGCGTCGTTGTCGGGTCGCTCGGTAGTCACCGCATCGCTCCTTCTGCTGCACAGCTGTCCTGCGACCCTGACCCGGCCCTGTCAAAACGGGCCGCTGGAGGGTCGTATCGCACATCCCCCCGACGGGGGACGGCGATGGGACGCAGCGGAGGAGCGCACGGTTCCATCGAACGAACCGGGCACACGAGCCGAGCAGAGTTCCGTCGCGTTCAGTCTCCGTAGTCGGACATCGCCTCCAGCAGGCCGGCCGATTTCGGCGGCACGGTCACGCCGTGGATGCGTGAGGGGGAGACCGGAAGGGAAACGTTCCGCTCGGGAGGGGCCCAGTGGGGGACCATCCGGACGCAGTCGCCGCGCAGCGACGCGAGGTCGCCTTCCAGATCGACCGGGGCCGGGGCCGGGGCATGAACCTCGAGGTTCGTCATAGCGGCACCGTATGCACGTCGGGCCCCGCGAAGAAAGATCTACTATCGGGTAGTTTCAGACACTTCCAAGCCCCCCTTCAGCCCCCCGCACCGACCCGGTAGCGTGAACTGTCAATCCGTCTCCCCTCAGGAGAGTCCTAGCCGTGCGCATCGCAGTCACCGGCTCCATCGCCACCGACCACCTCATGACCTTCCCAGGCCGCTTCGCCGACCAGTTCGTCGCGGACCAACTGCACACGGTCTCGCTCTCCTTCCTGGTCGACAACCTCGACGTACGCCGTGGCGGCGTCGGCGCCAACATCGCCTTCGGCATGGGGCAGCTGGGCACCCGGCCGATCCTGGTCGGCGCCGCCGGCTTCGACTTCGACGAGTACCGCGCCTGGCTGGAACGGCACGGCGTCGACACCGACTCGGTCCGTATCTCCGAGACCCTGCACACCGCCCGCTTCGTGTGCACCACCGACGCCGACCACAACCAGATCGGCTCGTTCTACACGGGCGCCATGAGCGAGGCGCGGCTGATCGAGCTGAAGACGGTCGCGGACCGCGTCGGCGGCCTCGACCTGGTCCTGATCGGCGCCGACGACCCGGAGGGCATGCTCCGGCACACCGAGGAGTGCCGCTCGCGCCGGATCCCGTTCGCCGCGGACTTCTCCCAGCAGATCGCCCGGATGAACGGCGACGAGATCCGGATACTGCTGGACGGCGCGACGTACCTCTTCTCGAACGAGTACGAGAAGGGCCTGATCGAGTCCAAGACCGGCTGGAGCGACCCCGAGATCCTCGCCAAGGTCGGCACCCGGGTGACCACGCTCGGCTCGCGCGGCGTCCGCATCGAGCGCGAGGGCGAGGACCCGATCGAGGTCGGCTGCCCCGAGGAGGAGCGCAAGGCCGACCCCACGGGCGTCGGCGACGCCTTCCGTGCCGGCTTCCTCTCGGGCCTGGCCTGGGGCGTCTCGCTGGAGCGCGCCGCGCAGGTCGGCTGCATGCTGGCGACCCTCGTCATCGAGACGGTGGGCACCCAGGAGTACCAGCTGCGCCGCGGCCACTTCATGGAGCGCTTCAGCAAGGCCTACGGCGACGAGGCGGCGTCCGAGGTCCGCAAGCACCTCGGCTGAACCGGCACCGTCCAGGGGATCAGCTCAGCCGGCGGACCAGATAGGCCGTTCCGCGGTCCGCCGGCTCCTCACCCACGTACTCCTGCTCGCGCATGTCGCACCACGCCGGGATGTCGAGGCGGGCCGCCGTGTCGTCGGACAGGACACGGACCAGCGCGCCGACCGGTACGTCGCCGATGACCTTGGCCAGCTCGATGACGGGGATCGGGCAGCGCTTGCCGAGGGCGTCGACGACCAGGACGTCCTGACGCACGGTCGCCGCCGGGGCCGGCGCCCCGAGCTTCTCCCGCACCCCCGCCACGGCCCCCGGCAGCACCTCCAGGAACCGCTCGACGTCCTCCGCGGCCGTTCCCGCGGGCAGCGAGACCCGCACATTCCCCTCACTCAGCACCCCCATCGCCTTCAGCACATGGCTGGGCGTCAGCGTGCTGCTCGTACAGGACGATCCGGACGAGACGGAGAAACCCTCCCGGTCCAGCTCGTGCAGCAATGTCTCTCCATCGACATAGAGACAGGAGAAGGTGACGATCCCCGGCAGCCGCCGCTCCGGATCCCCGACCACCTCCACGTCCGGCACCAGCCGCGGCACCCGCTGCCGGATCCGCTCCGTCAGCTCCCGCAGCCGTAGCGCCTCTTGCTCCGCCTCCGCACGCACCGCCCGCAGCGAGGCGGCCGCCGCCACGATCGCCGGAAGGTTCTCGAACCCGGCGGCCCGCCCCGACTCCCGCTCGTCCGCGGGCCCTTGCGCGGCGAACCGCACGCCCTTGCGCACGACCAGCAGCCCCACGCCCGAGGGCCCGCCCCACTTGTGCGCGCTCGCCGTCAGCAGCGACCAGTCGCCCCCGACCGGCCCCCATCCCAGCGACTGCGCCGCATCCACCAGCAGCGGCACCCCGGACTCCCGGCACAGCGCCGCCACTTCGGCCACGGGCTGCTCGGTGCCCACCTCGTGGTTGGCCGACTGCAGACAGGCCAGCGCGGTGTCGGGGCGCAGAACGGCGGCGTACGACTCCGGCGCCACCCGCCCCCGCCGGTCCACCCCGACCTGCGTGACGCTCCCGCCGCCGGCCTCATGCGTGTCAGCCGCATGGAGCACCGAGGAGTGTTCGACCGCCGACACGATCAGGTGACGCCCGATCCGGTGACGCCCGGCCAGCGCCCCCGCGATCCCCACATGTACGGCCCGCGTCCCGGACGACGTGAACACCAACTCGTCCGCCCGGCACCCCACCCCCTCGGCCGCCGCCTCCCGCGCCGCATCCAGCAACATCCGCGCCCGCCGCCCCTCCCGGTACAACCGAGCAGGATCGGCCCACCCCTCATCCAACGAGGCCAACAGCGCCTGCCGCGCCACAGGATGAAGAGCCACGGCGGAAGCAGCATCGAAATAGGACATACGCCAACGGTAAGACGAGGGGCCACTGCAGCAGCTCTTAAGGGGCGCGGGGAACTGCGCGACCAGCCACAAACCACCCGCAGCCGCCAATTCAGCGAACCCCCCTGCCCACTAGGCCCCCCTCCCCGCGAACCCTCGGAGAGCGTCGGCTAGGGTTTGGTCCGCATAAACATCCAAACCCCTGCCCGACGCAGGGCGGCGACCGACCACCGAGAAGGCCGCAGCCAATACGCGCGGGCGAGACTCTCGGGAAGGCGCTACGTGAGTCCCAACGGCTCCGACCGCTCGCCGCGGCGCCCGATGCGGCGGAAGCTGCTGCAGGCAATGACCGCGGGCCTGGTCCTGGCGACCGCCACCGGTTGCACATACAAGGACTTCCCCCGCCTTGGTATGCCCACCCCGACCACGGAAGAGGCTCCGCGGATCCTCTCCCTGTGGCAGGGTTCCTGGGCCGCCGCGCTCGCCACCGGCGTGCTGGTGTGGGGCCTGATCATCTGGAGCACGATCTTCCACCGGCGCAGCCGCACCAAGATCGAGGTTCCCCCGCAGACCCGGTACAACATGCCGATCGAGGCGCTGTACACGGTCGTTCCGCTCGTCATCGTCTCGGTGCTGTTCTACTTCACGGCCCGCGACGAGTCGAAGCTGCTCAGCCTCACGGACAAGAAGCCCTCGGTCACCGTGAACGTCGTGGCGTTCCAGTGGAGCTGGGGCTTCAACTATGTCGCGCCGGTCGCCGGTTCCACCGGTGACGCGAAGACCGACAAGAACCTGGCCGCCATCCCGGACCGGTTCAAGAAGGACTTCCCGGCGAACGCCGGCGGTGTCTACGACGTCGGTACGCCCGCGACGAAGAACCCGCAGACGGGTAACCCGGGTCCGACGCTGTGGCTGCCGAAGGGCAAGACGGTCCGCTTCGTGCTCACCTCGCGCGACGTCATCCATGACTTCTGGGTGCTTCCGTTCCTGATGAAGATGGACGTCGTCCCGGGCCACACCAACTCCTTCCAGGTGACTCCCAACCGTGAGGGCACCTTCAGGGGCAAGTGCGCCGAGCTCTGCGGCGTCGACCACTCCCGGATGCTGTTCAACGTGAAGGTCGTCTCCCCCGAGCGCTACGAGCAGCACCTCAAGGACCTCGCGAAGAAGGGGCAGACCGGTTACGTTCCCGCCGGCATCGCGCAGACGAGCCACGAGAAGAACCGGGAGACGAACAACCTGTGAGCATCCTCAACGAACCCCAGGGTGCCGCGGCAGCTGAGGGACACTACTCAGACGAGCTGCCGGTCCGGCGCAAGCAGCCCGGCAATGTCGTGATC
>NZ_JALDAX010000034.1 GCF_022698145.1 Streptomyces spinosisporus | reverse complement strand
CCCCGCGGGTCAGGGCGCGGGCGGGCGGCGCTTGTCGGCCCGCCTGCGCATCAGCCTGACCTTCCGCACGGTTGCGATCACCCCGGCGACGAGCGTCCCTCCGTACAGCCATCCGGCCTGCGTCGCGAGCGCCGTCGCGAGCCCCATAAGCCGGCCCGACAGCCCGCCGCTGCCGTCGGCCACGGGCAGCAGGCCCACGGCGAAGGCGATCGGCACGATGACGGGCGGCGCCGCCAGATCGCTCTTGCGCACCCAGATCGCGGTCAGCAGACAGACCGGCAGGAACAGCACGCCGTACACCGTCGGCGAGGCCCCGAACAGCAGCCGGTCGAGACAGCCGAGCAGGAACATCAGCGTCCCGCAGAACAGACCGCCGCCGAGCCCGGTCAGCCGCGGTTCGGGCATCCGCCGCGCCCGCACCACCCGGCGCAACCGCCGTACCGCCTCGGCCAACGGCGTACCCGGTCTGCGGACACCCGCCGGACGGGCGGCGGGGCGGGCGGCCTGGGAGCGCTGCGCGGCGGGTCGCGCGACCGCGCCGGAGCCGCCGCCCGCCGCCCCGCTGCTACCCCCGCGCTTCGCCTGTGGGGGCAGCGGGGGCCTGCCGCGTTGCGTTCCGTTGCGCGGGGGTGGCGTCCTGTGTTGCTCCACCGGTCCAACTTAGGTGGGCTTATGTGCTCGATCGCGCCTCGGACACGCCGATGGGAAGAGCTTGGCCATGCGTTCGACGGGGCGCGGGGACCTGCGGTGGCACGCCGTAGACTGGTGGATCGGCCCGCCCCCGCACCGCAGAAGGACCGGGCCCGCAGCCCCAGTCCCCTGATGTCTCTCACGTACGGGAAGTCGCAACGTGTCGCTCACGATCGGAATCGTCGGTCTGCCGAATGTCGGCAAGTCGACCCTGTTCAACGCCCTGACCAAGAACGACGTGCTCGCGGCCAACTACCCGTTCGCCACGATCGAGCCCAACGTGGGCGTGGTCGGCGTCCCCGACCCCCGGCTCGCCAAGTTGGCCGAAATCTTCGGCTCGCAGCGCATCCTCCCGGCGACCGTCGACTTCGTGGACATCGCGGGCATCGTGCGCGGCGCCTCCGAGGGCGAGGGCCTGGGCAACAAGTTCCTCGCGAACATCCGTGAGTCCGACGCGATCTGCCAGGTCATCCGGGCCTTCAAGGATGAGAACGTCGTGCACGTCGACGGCAAGGTCTCGCCCAAGGACGACATCGAGACGATCAACACCGAGCTGATCCTCGCCGACCTGCAGACCATCGAGAAGGTCCTGCCGCGCCTGCAGAAGGAGTCGCGGATCAAGAAGGACATCGCGCCCAAGGTCAAGGCGGTCGAGGAGGCCAAGGCGATCCTGGAGAAGGGCGACACACTCTTCGGGCAGGGCATCGTCCAGGGCGGCGAGCGCGCGGAACTCCTGCACGACCTGCACCTGCTCACCACCAAGCCCTTCCTCTACGTCTTCAACGTCGACGAGGACGAACTGGTCGACGACGACTTCAAGAGCGAGCAGCGCGCCCTGGTCGCCCCCGCCGAGGCGATCTTCCTCAACGCCAAGCTGGAGGCCGACCTCGCCGAGCTCGACGAGGACGAGGCGCTCGAGCTCCTGCAGTCCGTCGGCCAGGACGAGCCCGGCCTCGCCACCCTCGCGCACGTGGGCTTCCGCACCCTCGGCCTGCAGACCTACCTCACGGCAGGCCCCAAGGAGTCCCGCGCCTGGACGATCAAGAAGGGCGCCACCGCCCCCGAGGCGGCCGGCGTCATCCACACCGACTTCCAGAAGGGCTTCATCAAGGCGGAGGTCATCTCCTTCGAGGACCTGGTCGAAACCGGCTCGGTCACCGAGGCCCGCGCGAAGGGCAAGGCGCGCATGGAGGGCAAGGACTACGTGATGCAGGACGGGGACGTCGTGGAGTTCCGCTTCAACGTCTGACCGTCCCGTCTCCAACTTCTGACCGTCCCGTCTTCAACGTCTGCCCGTCCCGTCCCTCACCTGTCGGCACGCGCGCGTGTAGGCGCGTACCAGCGGTCGCTGGTCCTCCTTGCGCCAGGCCAGGGCGTAGCGGCTGGGGGAGACGCCGCGGACCGGGCGGGTCACCACGCCGCCGAGGGTGAGGAGGGGGACGTTGCCCGCGGCCACCAGGCAGACGCCGAGGCCCGCGACGAGGGCCTCGTACGTCTCCTCCGTGCTCGCGATCTCCGCGCCGATGCGGGGCGGAGAGCCGGCGCGCTCGTCGAGGGCGAGCCAGTAGTCACGCAGGGGGCCCGCGCTCTCGGGAAGGGCGAGGAAGGGCTCGTCGGCCAGGTCCGTGAAGTCGACCTCGGAGCGGGCGGCGAGTGGGTGGGACTCCGGGAGGGCGACGTGGCGGGGCTCCTCGGCGACCACGATCCAGGCGTAGCGGTCCTGGTCCGGCAGCGGCAGCCAGACGAAGGCCACGTCCGCGTCGCCGTCCGCCAGGCCCGCGCTCGGGTCCTGCCAGCCCACCTGGCGCAGCCGGACCGCGGCCTCGGGATGCGCGGACGTGAAGCGGGAGCGGATCGCGGGCAGCAGTCCGCCGCGGCCGGGGCTGGTGCTCATGCCCACCACCAGGGTGCTGCGCTGCGCCGCCCGAGCCTGCTCCATCGCCGACGCGCCCCGCGCCCACGCCTCCAGCACCCGCCGGGCGTGCGGCAGCAGGGCCGCGCCCGCCGCGGTGAGCGCCACGCTGTGCCGGTCGCGCCGCAGCAGCTCGACCCCCAACTGCCGCTCCAGCGCCCGGATCTGCTTGCTCAGCGCGGGCTGTGAGACATACAGCCGCTCCGCCGCGCGCGTGAAGTGCAGTTCCTCGGCGACCGTCACGAAGTAGCGCAGGTCCCGTACATGGACGTCCGTCGTCATAGCCATCGGTTGTCACCGTAGGTCTTGGACGGGCGAGGGGCCATGGGAGCAGCCTGGTCGACGAGCGACAGGGGCGGACGAGGAGAGCCGCCCCGAGCGCTCGCAACGGAGCTTCGAGTGCTCCCTACGGAGGGTGTGTCATGAACAAGGTGTGGCTGATCACCGGTGCCAGCAGCGGACTTGGGCGGGCCATCGCGGAGGCGGCCGTCGCCGCGGGCGATGTCGTGGTCGGTGCCGCGCGCCGCCCTGAGGGGCTGGACGACCTCGTGGCCGCCCACCCCGACCAGGTGGAGGCGCTCCGACTCGACGTCTCCGACGTCACCGCCGCCGAACCGGCCGTACGGGACGTGATCGCACGGCACGGACGGATCGACGTCCTCGTCAACAACGCGGGCCGTACCCACGTCGGTGCCTTCGAGGAGACCACCGATGCCGAACTGCGCGAACTGTTCGACGTGCATGTCTTCGGCCCGGCGGCCCTCACGCGCGCGGTGCTGCCGTCCATGCGCGAGCGGCGCTCGGGCGCGATCGTGCAGATGAGCAGCATGGGCGGCCAGATGTCCTTCGCGGGGTTCTCGGCGTACAGCGGGACCAAGTTCGCGCTGGAGGGCCTGTCCGAGGGCCTCGCCGACGAGGTGAGGGACTTCGGCATCAAGGTGCTGATCGTGGAACCGGGCTCCTTCCGGACGGCCCTGTTCGACAGCAGCCACGCGGGAGTCAGCGCGGACAGCGGGGTGTACGCCGGTGTGAGCCGGACCCGTGACACCGTCGCGGGCGGCGACGGCACCCAGGCCGGCGACCCGGCCAAGGCGGCGGCCCTCATCCTCGCCGCCCTGGAGGCCGAGCAGACGCCCCTGCACCTGCCGCTCGGCGAGGACGGCGTCGAGGCCGTCCTCGGCAAGCTCGACCAGGTGCGCACGGAGATCGCCGCCTGGGAGAAGCGCACACGGGCCACCGCGATCGACGCCTGAATCCCGGACCCCCTCCCGCGCAACTGCCCCGCCCGTTGTCGTACCCCGATGCCAAGATGGGCGGACGGGTCGGACGAGCGGGAGGGGCGGTATGACGGAGGCCGGGGAGGTGCAGGAGCCGCCGGTGGGGCGGCGGGCCCGCGCGCTGTGCACGCAGGGCGCGCGGCTGTACGGCACCGCCCGCACCCTGCTCGCGGATCACGAGCGCGCCCTGGAGGCGGTGCGCTCGGCGCTGGCCCCGCTCCGGGACGAACTCGTCGCCGAGGAACTGGAGTCCATCCCGATCGGCCGGCTCAAGGACGCCACCGAGGGCCGGCTGCGCCTCGCGGCCGTCGAGGCGGCCGGCCTCACCTCGGTGCACGCGGTGCACGAGGCGAGCCGCTACGAACTCCGGCAGATCCCCGGCGTCGGCGCCCAGACCGCCGACCAGGCCCTGGCGGCGGCCCGGCAGATCGCCCGGGCGGTCGAGGAGACGGTCACCGTACGGATCGACGTCGACCGGCCCGAACCCCGCACCACCGCCCTGGTCGTCGCCCTGCATCGCCTGGTCGAGGCCGGGCCCGAACTGCGCAAGGCCGTGGACACCGCGGGACAACTTCAGCGCAGGATCGGCGAGTTGCTTCCCGCGGCCCGCCCGGCGACCGGCCGGCTGCGCCTCGCGCTGACCGGGCGGCGGCGCCGGCAGGCGGCCCTCGCGGCGACGGCGGAGCTGCGCGAGCTGACCGCCGAGGCGGACGCCAGGGACACCCGCCTCCAGCTGACGCAGGCCTCGACCGACCTGCTGCGCGGACCGGCTTCCGACATCGAGGCCTGGGTCGACTTCGAGCTGCGCTCCGCCGAGTACTACAGCCAGCTCGCCGAGGTCTCCCGGCACCGCACGGACGAGGCCGCCGCCGAAGGCTTCCTGCCGTCCGACGTGGCCGAGCGGGTGCACGCCCAGCCGCTGGACGACACCCACCGCCGGGTCTCGCTGCGCGGCTACCAGTCGTTCGGGGCGCGCTTCGCGCTGGCCCAGCGGCGGGTCGTGCTCGGCGACGAGATGGGGCTCGGCAAGACCGTCCAGGCCATCGCCGCCCTCGCCCATCTCGCGGCCGAGGGCCACAGCCACTTCCTGGTGGTCTGCCCGGCCAGCGTGCTGATCAACTGGACGCGGGAGATCCGCTCCCGCAGCGTCCTGCGGGCGGTGCCGGTGCACGGCCCGGACCGGCAGGAGGCGTACGCCGACTGGCGTGAGCGCGGCGGCGTCGCTCTGACCACCTTCGACGTGCTGCACACCCTGCCCGAGCCGGACGGCACCAGGCCGGGCATGCTCGTCGTCGACGAGGCGCACTATGTGAAGAACCCCGGCACCCGCCGCGCCCGCTCCGTCGCGGGCTGGACCAAGGCGTGCGACCGCGTCCTGTTCCTGACCGGCACCCCGATGGAGAACCGCGTCGAGGAGTTTCGCGCCCTGGTCCGCCATCTGCGGCCGGAGCTGGTCCCCGAGATACACGACAGCCACGCGGTCGCGGGCCCGAACGTCTTCCGCAGGTCGGTCGCGCCCGCCTACCTGCGCCGCAACCAGCAGGACGTGCTCACCGAACTGCCCGCGCTGCTGCAGGTCGACGAGTGGGAGGAGCTCAGCGACGCGGACCAGGACGCGTACCGCTCGGCGGTCGCCGAGGGGAACTTCATGGCGATGCGCAGGGCCGCGTACGCCGACCCGGAGCACTCCGCGAAGCTGCAGCGGCTGCGCGAACTGGTCGACGAGGCGGCGGACAACGGTCTGAAGGTGGTCGTGTTCTCGTACTTCCGCGACGTCCTCGCCACGGTCCAAGGCGCGCTCGGGGACGGCGTGTTGGGTCCGATCTCCGGCTCTGTGACCGCGGCCCGGCGCCAGCAGCTGGTCGACGACTTCACGGCCGCCGACGGACACGCGGTGCTGCTCTCACAGATCGAGGCCGGGGGCGTCGGCCTCAATCTGCAGGCGGCGTCCGTGGTCATCCTGTGCGAGCCGCAGGTCAAACCCACCCTGGAGCACCAGGCCGTCGCCCGCGCCCACCGCATGGGCCAGATCCGCACGGTCCAGGTGCACCGACTCCTCGCCACGGACAGCGTCGACGAGCGCCTGCTGCGCATCCTGGAGAACAAGGACCGCCTCTTCGACGCCTACGCCCGCCGCAGCGACACCGCCGACGCCACCCCGGACGCCATCGACGTCTCGGACGGCAGCCTCGCGCGCCGCATCGTCGAGGAGGAGCAGCAAAGACTCGCCGGTGCCGGACGCGCTCCCGCGGACCCGTGATCCGACCCCGGATGTGAGGTGTGACGGCCTCCATAGCGGGGAGAAAGTGCCTGCGTAAAGGCCTCCGCACCCACATGTCATCACATCGAGTGATTCTCTGGCCTTTACTTGCACCGCCCAACCCACGGTTGCCAGGCTGTTGCTGTCTGTACAACCTGATGGGAGCGGCCCGTGACTTTCGGTGAGCAGCCGGCCTACCTGCGCGTCGCGGGTGATCTTCGCCAGAAGATCATCAATGGTTCGCTGCCCCCGCACACCCGCCTCCCCTCCCAGGCCAGGATCCGCGAGGAGTACGGCGTCTCGGACACCGTGGCGCTGGAGGCGCGCAAGGTGCTGATGGCGGAGGGTCTGGTCGAGGGCCGCTCCGGTTCGGGGACCTACGTCCGCGAGCGCGCGGTCCCCCGCAGCGTGGCCCGCTCCGGGTTCCGCCCGATCGGCGGGGCCACCCCCTTCCGCCAGGAGCAGGCCGACGGCGACGGACGCGGCACCTGGGAGTCGAGCAGCGCCCAGACGGAGGCGAGCGCCTCCGTCGCCGAGCGGCTCGCCATCGAGCCCGGCGACCGCGTGATGTGCACGCGGTACGTCTTCCGGGAGTCCGGCGAGGCGATGATGCTCTCCACCTCCTGGGAGCCCCTCGCGGTCACCGGCCGCACCCCCGTGATGCTCCCCGAGGAGGGCCCGCTCGGCGGCATGGGCGTCGTCGAGCGCATGGCGGCGATCGACGTGATCGTGGACAACGTCACGGAGGAGGTCGGCGCCCGCCCCGGCCTCGCCGAGGAGCTGCACGCGCTGGGCGGAGTCCCCGGCCATGTCGTCCTGGTCATCCAGCGCACGTTCTTCGCGTCCGGCCGCCCGGTCGAGACCGCCGACGTCGTCATCCCGGCCGATCGCTACCGCGTCGCGTACCACCTCCCAGTGAAATAGCGCACACCTTTACGGCGCCGCGGCCCGCGCCTGCGCGCCACGACCCCTTCGCACGCCCTCGGAACCGGCCCGCACGCCGGTGGAATCTGGCCGTTCTCGCAGGTCGCCCCGAGTGGTGCCCGTCATGCCGCTGACCGGATGCGTCGCTGCCCGCGCACGGCGCATCCAAGGTCATGCGCCCCCTCCGGCCTGGCCGGTTGCGTACCTCTTTGTGAAAAGTCGTATTCGCTGCGTAAAGGTTAGGCGTAGGCTCGGGCATATGCGGATTGCGGTTTCCTTAGCGGACCGGGCAAGGCACGAACCGCGGACGGAAGGCGGTCGGGCCGGGACGGGAAGAAGGGGTGGGGCGTGATGAACGACGGCACGATCACTCTTCCCTGGCTCGTCATACGACAGGACGACAACGGCAACCGCTACCGCGTGGGCCGGTACGCGACCCGGGCCGAGGCCCAGAAGATCGCGGACAGCCTCGGCGGCGGACACAAGCAGCTGTACTGGGTCGAGCGGATCGGACAGAGCGGAGACGCCGTCCGCAACTGACGGCCCGCACGTGACGGCCCACCCGCGGGGCCTCGGTGTGCCGCCCCCGAGGTCCCGTAGGCTCCCGCCCATGACGGAACGGATCGTGGTGGTGGGAGCCGCCCTGTTCGACGCCGGCCGCCTGCTCGCAGCACGCCGCAGCGCACCCCCCGAGCTGGCCGGCCGCTGGGAACTGCCCGGCGGCAAGGTCGAGCCGGGCGAGAGCCCCGAGGCCGCCCTCGTGCGCGAGCTGCGCGAGGAACTCGGCGTGGACGCCGAGGCCGTGGCGCGCGTACCGGGGGAGTGGCCCCTGAAGCCGCCGTACGTCCTCCAGGCGTGGACCGCCCGGCTGCGTCCCGGATCCGCCGACCCCAAGCCCCTCCAGGACCACGACGAACTGCGCTGGCTCGCCCCGGACGAGATCTGGGACGTCGACTGGCTGGACCAGGACGTCGCCGCGGTGCGCGAGTTGAGCGCACGGCCCGGCGGCGAGATCCGCTGAACACCCCCGTACGCCGTTGGTGCCACAGTGCGCCCCCGCGGACGGTACTGCGAACCGGATATCGGGTATGTGCCCATTAACCCCACGAATCCGGACATGGGTGGGCTTCTGGCCTGGGAAGTGATCGGCGTGATCGACACCGAAGGCGACTGCGCCGAGTGGAGCTTTCCCGCGGAGCCGGGTGCCGTCCGCAACGCCCGGGCCGCCGTCCGCGGCCAGTTGCACCACTGGCAGCTCGACATCCTCGGCGATCTCGCGGCCCTGCTGGTCAGTGAACTGGTGACCAACTCCCTTCGGCACGCCACCGGTCCCATCGGCGTGCGCCTCGTACGCCCCGCCGATCGGGCCGACGTCCTGCTGGTCGAGGTCTCCGACCCGCTCCCGGACCCCCCGCGCGAGCGCGTCGCCGGCCTCGATGACGAGAGCGGACGCGGACTGCAACTCGTCGCCCTCTCCTCGCGCCGATGGGGTACCCGGCCCGGAGCGGCGGGCAAGACGGTGTGGTTCGAACTCGCCGTGCCGGGCGACCCCGGTCCGGGACCGTTGCGGCGGGCGCGGTAAGCCCGGCGGACGCGGTCAGCGTGGCGACCGCGGTTCGGGCGCTTTACGGCCGGTTCGGATCTGTCCGCGGAGGCTGTACGAGGGCTCCCGCGCTGTCGCCCCACTGGTTCAGGCCGGTGGAAGTGTGGGACGGGCGTGATTCGACGAGGTGTTGGCTGGTTAGAAGACTGGAAGTGTTCTCGCAGCCGGGACCGAAAACCGTCGGGACCGTGCTGTGATCGTGAACACCGTGTTGCGCGGCGCCGTAGTGCTGGATACTGCGGGCAGCCGCCCCCGGTGACCGATGCCGGACGCGGTGAGCTGGAGGGGACGGTTCGCGTGAGCGAGATACCAGCGAAGGCCACGGAGTCCGAGGACCCGTCGGACGGCGCGAGGGCTGAGGCCGCGGGTGATGCCGTGGCCGACGCGACGAGCGGCGCGACGGGGGCGGACCCGTCCGCCCGTGAGGAGTTCTCCTCGGCGCGCCCGGGCAGCCGGGACACCGGCCTCGGCGACGACGTGCCCGCCGGTGACGCCATCTGGCAGAGCAGCCCGCCCGGTTCCATGTACGACTACATCAAGGTCGCGTCCTTCTCCATCGGCCCCGACGGGCTCGTCGACCAGTGGAGCCTGCGCGCCGAGCAGCTCCTCGGGATCCCCGCCGAGCGGGCGGTCGGCATGGACCCCATTGAGGCGTTCGTCGACCCCGGCCTGCATGAGCAGGGCCAGCGCAAGATGGCCGAGATCCTCGACGGCCGGGAGTGGACCGGCGTCGTCCCCTTCCGCAAGCCCGAGACGGCCGAGGAGGACGGCGGCCAGGAAGCCCTCGCCGAGGTCTACGTCATGCCGACGCGGACCGAGGAGGGCGAGAAGGCCGCCGTCTGCATCGTCGTCGACGTCCGCACCCTGCGCCGTATCGAGACCGACCTCGCCGCATCGCAGTCCATTTTCGGTCAATCTCCTTTCGGCTTCCTGCTGATCGACCCCGACCTGCGAATCCGCCGCGCAAACCAGCAGTTCGCCAGCACCTTCGGCGGCACGCCCGACGACCACCGCGGCCGCGGCGTCCACGACTATCTGCGCAGCCCCGAGGCCGAGCGGGTCTCGGCGACCCTGCGCCGCGTCCTGGAGACCGGCGACTCCATCACCGACATGCACGTCACGGGTTTCGTGCCGGGCTCGCAGGACCGCCGGCACTGGTCCATCAACCTCTACCGCGTGCACAGCGGCTCCGGCCGCCCCATCGGCATCGCCTGGCTGGGAACCGACATCACCTCCCGGCGCGCCGCCGCCCGTGAGGCCGCCGCGGCACGGCGCAATCTCGCCCTTCTCAACGAGGCCGGCGCCCGTATCGGCAACTCCCTCGACCTGGAGACCACCGCCCGCGAACTCCTCGACGTCGTCGTCCCCGGCTTCTGCGACCTCGCCACCGTCGACCTCTACCGCGGTCTGCTGGCGGGCGACGAGGCCCCGCCCGGGCTCGCCGACGGCAGCGCGGAGCTGCGCCGGGTCGCGTTCGCCAGCGCGGTCTCCGACGCGCCGTTCGTGGGCGGCGGAGCACCCGTCGCCGTGGGCGCCGTCCACCACTACCCCTTCAACTCCCCCTGCGCGGACGCCCTGCGCACCGCGCGCCCCCAGCTCGTCCCCGCCGAGGAGGGCGGCCTCGTCCAGTCCACGCTGGCCGTGCCGATGGTCGCCCACGACACCGTCGTAGGACTCGCGCAGTTCGCCCGGACCAAGGGCAGCGAGCCGTTCGGGGACCGGGACCGGGATCTCGCGGTGGAGCTCGCGGCGCGTGCGGCGGTCTGCATCGACAACGCGCGGCTGTACCGCCGCGAGCACGAACGCGCCCTGATACTGCAGCGGTCGCTGCTTCCGCCGGGCGACCCGGTGGCCTCCGGACTGGACATCGCCTGCCGCTATCTGCCGGGCAACTCCTCCGCCGATCGGCCCAGCGAGGTCGGCGGCGACTGGTTCGACGTCATAGAACTGCCGGGACACCGTACGGCGTTGGTGGTCGGGGACGTCATGGGGCGCGGTCTGCGGGCGGCCGTGGCGATGGGTGAACTGCGTTCGGCCGTAAGAACCCTGGCCCTCCTGGACCTCGAACCGGCGGAAGTGCTCAGTGCGTTGGACGAGATCGCGCGCGGCCTCGGCGCCCCCGGGGGTGTCCAGCAGGCGACCCGCGCGGCCCGCCGCCCCCGCGAGGCGGACCTCTCCGAGGTGTACCTCGCGACCTGTGTCTACGCCGTCTACGACTCCGTCACCCGCCGCTGCACCTTCGCCAACGCGGGCCATCTGCCGCCCGTCCTGGTCGAGCCCGGCGAGGACGCGCTGATGCTCGACGTGCCGCCGGGCATGCCGCTCGGGGTCGGGGGCGAGCCCTTCGAGGAGGTGGAGGTCGAACTGCCCGAAGGGGCCCTGCTGGCGCTCTACACGGATGGATTGGTCGAAAGCCGCGATCACCCCCTCGACGAGGGGCTGCAGGCCTTCGTCGGAGCCCTCACGGACCCGACCCTCCCGCTGGAGGACGTCTGCGACCACGTGTTGAACACCCTCGACACCCATCACGGCGAGGACGACATCGCGCTGCTGATGGCCCGCGTCCAGGGCCTGCCCACCGACTCCGTCGGCGACTGGACGCTGCCGCGCGAGCCGCGCAGCGTGGGGCGGGCCCGCGAGTACGCCCGCGGGCAGTTGCTGTCGTGGGACCTCGAACCCCTCGTGGACACCACGGAGTTGCTGGTCAGCGAGCTGGTCACCAACGCCCTGCGCTACGGCGAGGGCGAGATCAGACTACGGCTCCTCCTCGACCGCACCCTGGTCTGCGAGGTCTGGGACTCGGGACTCGTGCAGCCACGCCGCCGCCGCGCCCGCGACACGGACGAGGGCGGGCGGGGCCTCCAACTCGTCGGCCTGCTCAGCGCAGCCTGGGGCTCACGCCGCACCCCGCGCGGCAAAACGGTGTGGTTCGAACTCCCCCTACCGGACGGAGAGACGGGCCTCACGGACCCGGCGGAGGCGTTGCTGAGCCTGTTCTGAGGGTTTTGGTGGGCCTCAGTTCGGGGGGTCTCGGGCGTGCGTGGGTGTGGGGTTTGGCGGGGGTCGTGGGTGGTCCCGTTTGGTGGGCCTCGGCTCGGGGGTTTCTCGGGCGTGGGTGTGAGGAGCTGCCGGAGGGCGTGGGTGGTTCCGATAGGTGGGCTGCAGCCCGGCGGACTTCTCGGGCGTGCGCGGGTTTGGGGAGCCGGCGGAGGTCGTGGCTGGTCCGGCTCGGTGGGCTCCGGCCCGGGGTTCTCTCGGGCGTGCGTGGGTGTGGGGTTTGGCGGGGGTCGCGGGTGGTCTTGTTTGGTGGGCCTCAGACCTGTGGCTTTCCCCGGCGGGCGCGGGTCTGGGGGCCGCCGAAGGATGCGGGCGGGCCGCCGTCGGGGCCGCCGCCCAGGAGGATGCCGCCGATGACGGCTCCGGCGGCTCCGCTCGCGTGCTCGGCCGCGCCGGCGATCGGGTTGCCGTACATCCGCACGTCCTGTTCGGCGAGCGCGAGGGCCTGACGGGCCAGGGCGTCGGCGGTGAGCGGGTCGGGCGGCTCCGCGGCGAGCAGCCGCTCGGCCTCCGCCAGCCGGGTGCGGGCAGTGCTGCCCAGGGCGCCCCGGTGCGCCTCGACGAAGCCGTCCGCAAGGGCGACGGCACTGCGCGCGGCGAGCAGCGCGCCGACCGGCAGCGCTCCGGCCCGCCCCGCCGTCACCGGCGCGACCGCCTCCGTGATCCTCCTCAGAGCACCGAGAGGGTCGTACGGCCCGCGGGCCACCTCCTCCCGTACGGCGGCCAGGACGAGGCCGGCGTGCGCGGTGAGGGAGTGCAACTCACCGGAGGTGAGAGCCCCGCCCGCGTCCTGCGCGGCTGCGTCTAGCGCCCCTGCGTCCTGCGCACCCGCCCCTCGCGGGCCCGCGCCCAGCACGCCCGCCCTCTGTGCGCCTGCCTCCTGCTGGTCCGCGTCCTGAGCGCCTGACTCCTGCCCGTGCGCGACTTGCCCGTCCGCGTCCTGCGTGCCTGACTTTTGCGCGTCCGTGTCCTGCGCGCCCGACTCCTGCTCGTCTGCGTCTTGCGCGTCCGACTCCTGCGCACCCGCGCCTAGCGCGCCCGCCCGCTGTGCGCCTGCCTCCTGCCTGCCCGCGTCCTGCGCGCCTGCCTCCTGCCTGCCGGCGCCCTGCCCGTCCGCGTCTTGCCCGCCCGCGCCCAGCGCACCCACCTCCTGCGCACCCACCTCCTGTCCGCCCCCACCCTGCGCACCCACCTCCCACGCACCCACCTCCTGTCCGCTCCCACCCTGCGCACCCACCTCCCACGCACCCACCCCCTGCCCACCCCCACCCCGCGCCCTCACCCCCTCCGCAGCCGCAACTTCCGCCTCCGCCTCGGTCAGCGCGGCCGGGATCAGTTCGGCGGCTGTGGTCAGGTCGGTCGACAGCCGTTCGATGCAAGACACGAATATTTCCGCCTGGGCGGTGGCGCCCTCGGCGGCGCGTAGGTGGCGTGTTGCGCCCTCCCTGTCGGCCAAGTCGGCTCGCTGGCGGGCCTGGTTGAAGTTGACTGTGGCGAAGACCAGGCGGTCCTTGGCCTGTTCCAGGTGGCCGGTGACGGCGGCGGTCGCGGTGTGGCCGTGGCGGTCGGTGGCGGCGGCCAGGGTCGTCTCCGCGGCCGCGGTGCGCGCCGTCAGGTCCCGGAAACGGGCCTCGGCGGGCTCCAGTGCCTCGTCCAGGCCACCCTGCAGCGGCGTACGCAGCAGGTCGAAGGCGAGGGCCTCCACGTCCAGTCGCCGCCCCGCCTCCCGGCACCGCCCGACGATCCCCGCGAGCGCGTGCCGCCGGGACGTCTCGTCCGCGGGCACCCCCTCGTCGTACTGCTGCCGCATCCTGAAGGCCGCCGACAGCTCGGACGCGGCATCCCGCACGGCGAGCGCGAAGGGCTCCACGGCGTCGGCCCCGCACTGCGCCTCGGCGAAGCCGAGCTCCTCCCGGCTGGTGCGTACGCAGTCGTCGGCCTCCACCAGCGCCGCCCGCGCACGCTCGTCGTCCTCGGAGAGCGGCCCCGCGGCGGGACCGGCGACGGCGACCGCGCCACCCGGCGTCGTACGGGTCCGGGCCCGCCGCGTGCGCCGCACATAGCCGTATCCCGCGAGCGCCACCACCACGACGACCACCGCCACCGGCAGCACCAGATCGGTCGCCGACGTCTCGTCCCGTGCCGCCGCGGCGGCGGCCGGAACCGGCACGACGTTGTTGATCGTCATCCACGGCAACACCAGCCACGCCACACCGGCGAGGCCACCCACCAGGGTGTGCGCCACCCGCAGGCGTATGTGGGAGGTGGCGCGCCGCGGTCGGCTCCGAGTCGAGGATGACGTCACATTTCGGAGCGTATGAGCAGGAATGCGGGCGCGCGACCGGGATACGTCCGGCGTGGGGCCGGGGTGACACAGGGGGTCGGATGGGCACGGACGAAGCAGGCCGAGGGGGAGCGAGCATGGACCAGCAGACCGCTGAAGCGGAGACGGACGCGCAGAGCGCCGACGATGCGGAGCACGCGACGGACACCGAATCCGGAAGACCCCGATGGCCCCGCCGCCTCAGACGCACCGCCCTCGCCCTGGTCCTCGTCCTCCTCGTCCCCCTCCTCGCCGCCGAGACCGCGCTGCGCGTGAACTACACCGGCGACCCGGCGAAGGGCACGTACACCAGGAACCGCGACGCCATCTGGCTCGGCCACGCCTGGGTCGACGGCCGCAAGAGCGACGCGGACGTCACCGCGCTCGCGGGCCGTCTGAAGGAGACCGGCATCCACGACCTGTACGTGCACGCGGGCCCGCTGGAGCACGACGGAACCCTCCCGAAGTCGGCGTATCCGAAGGCGCGCCGGTTCATCGACGCCGTGCACCGCGCGGCCCCCGGCATCCGCGTCCAGGCCTGGCTGGGCGACGTGCTCGCCACCGAGGGCCCCGAGGGTCTGCGCCTGGAGCGGCCCGCGACGAGGGCCGCCGTGGTCGCCTCCACCCGCCAGATCCTCGCCACGGGTTTCGACGGCGCCCACTTCGACCTGGAACCCCTCCACTCGGGCGACCGCGACTACCTCACGCTCCTGGACGCCCTGCACAAGGTCACCGCGGCCGCTGGCGTCCCGCTCTCCGTCGCCGCCCACCAGATCGACCCGCTCCCTGCCTTCCACTCGATCTGGGGCACGCTCACCAACCACCCCAAGTGGTGGTCCCAGGCGTACTTCGGCCAGGTCGCGCGCCGGGTCGACCAGATCGCCGTGATGTCGTACGACACCATGCAGCCGCTCGACACCCTGTACGGCGGCTATGTCGCCCAGCAGACCTCGCTCGCCCTGGAGGTCACCCCGAAGTCCACGGACCTCCTGATGGGCCTGCCCTTCTACCACGAGAACCGCTTCGGCCACTGGGCCCACGCCGAGACGGCCTCCGCCGCCGTCCGCGGGGTCCGTCTCGGCCTCTCCCGCACGGACCCCGGCCGCGAGCGCTTCGGCGTCGCCCTGTACGTCGACTTCGCCGCCACGGAGCAGGACTGGCGGGCGTATCAGGACGGCTGGGTGCGCTGACGGCCAGGGCCCGCCCGGCTAGGAGGACCTCCTCCTGATCTTCGAGCCCAGCCACACCAGCGGGTCGTACTTGCGGTCGACCGCCCGTTCCTTCAGCGGGATCAGGGCGTTGTCCGTGATCTTGATGCCCTCGGGGCAGACCTCGGTGCAGCACTTGGTGATGTTGCAGTAGCCGAGGCCGTGTTCGTCCTGGGCGGTCTTCTTGCGGTCGAGGCCGTTGTCGGAGGCCGCGTCCAGGGGGTGCATGTCCAGTTCGGCGACGCGCATCAGGAAGCGCGGGCCTGCGAAGGCGGGCTTGTTCTCCTCGTGGTCGCGCACCACATGGCAGGTGTCCTGGCACAGGAAGCACTCGATGCACTTGCGGAACTCCTGCGAGCGGTCCACGTCCTCCTGCATCATCCGGTACTCGCCGGGGCCGAGTTCGGCCGGCGGCACGAAGGCGGGGACCTGCCGCGCCTTGGTGTAGTTGAAGCCGACGTCGGTCACCAGGTCGCGTACGACGGGGAAGGCGCGCAGCGGGGTGACCGTGATCGTCTCCTCCCGCGTGAAGACCGACATGCGCGTCATGCACATCAGCCGCGGGCGGCCGTTGATCTCCGCCGAGCACGAACCGCACTTGCCCGCCTTGCAGTTCCAGCGCACGGCGAGATCGGGGGCCTGGGTGGCCTGGAGACGGTGGATGATGTCCAGCACCACTTCACCGTCGTTGACCTCGACTTCGAAGTCCTTCAGGCCGCCGCCCTCGACATCGCCGCGCCACACCTTGAAGCGGGCCTTGTAGCTGCTCACTCGTACAGCTCCTCTTCGGCGAGGTACTTGACCAGCTCCTCCTTGTCGAAGAGAGCGAGCAGGTCGGCGCGGATGGGGTCGGTGGTCTCGCGGGTCAGGGTGATCTGGCCGCGGACCGGGTCCGTGGCCGCCAACCCGCCCGTGGGGTCGGTCAGTCGGCACAGCAGGTTGATGTTGCGCCACTTGCGTTCCATCGTCGGATGGTCCTCGCGGGTGTGGCCGCCGCGCGACTCGGTGCGCTCCAGGGCGGCCCGCGCCACACACTCGCTGACCAGCAGCATGTTGCGCAGGTCGAGGGCGAGATGCCAGCCGGGGTTGAACTGCCGGTGGCCCTCCACGCCGGCCCTGCGGGCCCGTACGCGAAGGTCCGCCAGCTTCTCCAGGGCCTGCTCCATCTCGCCCTCGCGGCGGATGATGCCGACCAGGTCGTTCATCGTCTGCTGGAGCTCCTGGTGCACGGTGTACGGGTTCTCCGGCGGGCGTCCGTCGTCCTCGCCGGGTGCCGGTCCCTCCGCGGAGAACGGCCGCAGGGCCTCCGCCGCGGCCGTGTCGATCTGGACCTCGTCCACCGGCGGGCGGGCGCCCGAAAGGCCGGTCGCGTACTCGGCCGCGTGCCAGCCCGCCCGGCGTCCGAACACCAGCAGGTCGGACAGGGAGTTGCCGCCCAGCCGGTTCGAGCCGTGCATGCCGCCGGCCACCTCGCCGGCCGCGAACAGCCCCGGCACCCCGCGCGCTGCCGCCGAGTCGGAGTCGACCGCGATGCCGCCCATCACGTAGTGGCAGGTCGGCCCGACCTCCATCGCCTCAGCGGTGATGTCCACGTCGGCCAGCTCCTTGAACTGGTGGTACATGGACGGCAGTCGGCGCTTGATGATCTCGGCGGGCATACGCGTCGACACGTCGAGGAACACCCCGCCGTGCGGGGAGCCGCGGCCCGCCTTCACCTCGGCGTTGATGGCGCGGGCGACCTCGTCGCGGGGGAGCAGTTCGGGAGGACGCCGGTTGTTCTCCGGGTCCTCGTACCAGCGGTCCGCCTCCTCCTCCGACTCCGCGTACTTCTCCTTGAAGACGTCGGGGATGTAGTCGAACATGAACCGCTTGTCCTCGGAGTTGCGCAGCACCCCTCCGTCGCCGCGCACGGACTCCGTGACGAGGATGCCCTTCACCGACGGCGGCCAGACCATGCCCGTCGGGTGGAACTGCACGAACTCCATGTTCAGCAGCGGCGCCCCGGCCAGCAGCGCGAGCGCGTGCCCGTCGCCGGTGTACTCCCACGAGTTGGACGTCACCTTGAAGGACTTGCCGATGCCGCCGGTCGCGATGACGACTGAAGGGGCCTCCAGGACCATGAAACGGCCCGTCTCACGCTCGTAGGCGAAGACACCCGAGACCCGCGAGCCGTCCTTCAAAATGCGGGTGACCGTGCACTCCTGAAAGACCTTCAGGCGCGACTCGTAGTCACCGGTCTCCTTCTTGTCCTCCTGCTGCAGTGAGACGATCTTCTGCTGCAGCGTGCGGATCAGCTCCAGGCCGGTGCGGTCGCCGACGTGCGCGAGGCGCGGGTACTCATGGCCGCCGAAGTTGCGCTGGGAGATCTTCCCGTCCTTCGTACGGTCGAAGAGGGCGCCCCAGGTCTCCAGTTCCCACACCCGCTGCGGGGCCTCCTGGGCGTGCAGTTCGGCCATGCGCCACTGGTTGAGGAACTTGCCGCCGCGCATGGTGTCGCGGAAGTGGACCTGCCAGTTGTCGTGCTCGTTGACGTTGGCCATGGCGGCCGCGATGCCGCCCTCGGCCATCACGGTGTGGGCCTTGCCGAACAGGGATTTGCAGATGACTGCCGTACGGGCGCCTCGCTCGCGCGCCTCGATGGCCGCGCGCAGTCCGGCGCCCCCGGCGCCGACCACGACGACGTCCCACTCCTGGCGGTCGACCACGGACATCAGATGGCACCCCTCATTAGAAGAACCGCGGATCGTCGAAGGCGCCCGAGGCGAGCAGATAGACGTAGAAGTCGGCGACCGCGACGCTCACCAACGATGCCCAGGCGAGCAGCATGTGACGGGCATTCAGCTTTCCGACGAACTTCCAGGCCTGGTAGCGCACAGGATGCTTGGAGAAGTGCTTGAGCTTGCCGCCGACGATGTGCCGGCACGAGTGGCAGGAGATCGTGTACGCCCAGATCAGCACGATGTTGATCAGGAACACGACGGTGCCGAGGCCCATGTGGCCCCAGTTCTCGTCCGTGTCGCGGAAGGAGAGCACCGTGTCGTACGTCAGCACTGCGGCGACCAGGATCGCCGCGTAGAAGAAGTACCGGTGGATGTTCTGCAGGATCAGCGGGAAGCGGGTCTCGCCGGAGTACTTCTTGTGCGGCTCCGCCACCGCGCAGGCCGGCGGGGACGCCCAGAAGCCCCGGTAGTAGGCCTTGCGGTAGTAGTAGCAGGTCAGGCGGAAGCCCAGCGGGAAGATCAGGATGATGATCGCCGGGGAGATCGCCCACCAGCTGCCGAAGAGGTCGGCGTTGGGGCCCGAGGGCATGTTCTTGCAGTTCTCCGCCAGACAGGGCGAGTAGAACGGTGAGACGTACGGCGCCGAGTAGTAGTCCGCGTTCGCGAAGGCCCGCCAGGTCGAATACACGATGAAGGCCAGCAGACCGGCCGCGGTGGCGGCGGGAGCCAGCCACCAGCGGTCGGTGCGCAGATGCGGGGCGTCGATCGCGGCGCGCGTACCGGTCCGTACGCCGCCGCTGTTCAGATGTGGTTCCGTACCAGTGGCCAACTCATGACTCCGGTCGGGTTCAGGGGGCGTGGCGGTCGCGGGCGCCGAGTCCTTCGTCGTCCGTGTCGATCCACAACGAGGGGTCGTACGGGGTGTCGGGGATGGTGACCAGCTCGGGCTTGCGCGGGGCGGACGGACTCGCCGCCGCCGAGCGCAGGAGCGCGACGCTCTCCCGCAGGTGATCCGCGTCGGTCCGGACACGGCGCATGTCCAGCCCGTCGCTGCCCAGTTGCTTCTCCAGGCGACCCATGGAGCGGGACAGCTCGTCCAGGCAGCGCTGCATTGTCGTCAGGTCGTCTTGCACGGACATGACGTGACCTCACTTCCATGGGCCGTCGGGCCCCAGGTGGCTACGTTCATGCGCCTGCGAGTGTTGCGCGTCACACCTGCCGGTGGGAAGGGATGTGCAGCGATTGGCGGATTGCACGCCTCCATGTGCACGCCCGCATGCGCTCTGTATGCGCCCCCGGCGTACGTTGCGCCACACGGGTGAGCTTGCCCGCGCCCGCCGCCGTGTCGCCGGAAAGAGGCGAACCCTTTCCTCTTCAGTGGGGCCAAAGATCTGATCAGCTCCAAAATACCGCCAAATGTGATCAGATCCCCACTTGTCGCCGGCCGGAGCGGCTGCTCGGAGGTAGGAACAGATGTCCCACGACGGCGTCGGACCCATGTCTGTCCGTCCCAGCGCTGCACTGCGATCGGCCGCGTTCCTCGTCGCGGGCGCGCTCGCGGTGTCCGCGCTCGCCGGGTGCAGCTCCAAGGACCCGGCGGGCAAGCCGCTCGCGGGACCGGACATCGCACCCGCCGCCCGTGACCTGATCGTCGACGGCGGCAAGCTGCGCTGGGCCGTGGACAGCGTGCCGGAGACGCTCAACACCTTCCAGTCGGACGCCGACGCCGTCACGAGCCGCGTCGCACAGGCCGTCCTACCGTCCATGTACCGGATGGACGCGAAGGGGCGGCCGCAGCGCAACGCCGACTATCTGGAGTCCGCCAAGGTCGTCGACACCAAGCCCAAGCAGGTCGTGCTCTACAAGCTCGACCAGCAGGCGGTGTGGAGCGACGGCCGCGAGATCGGCGCCGCCGACTTCGCCGCCCAGTGGCGCGCCCTGTCCGGCAAGGACAGCTCCTACTGGACGGCCCGCAACGCCGGCTACGACCGCATCGAGAAGGTCGAGCGCGGCGCCAACGACCTCGAGGTCAAGGTCACCTTCACGCGGCCGTACGCCGACTGGAAGTCGCTGTTCACGCCGCTGTACCCCAAGGAGGTCATGGGGACGCCGGACGCCTTCAACGACGGCGCGCGCAAGAAGCTCAAGCTCACCGCCGGGCCCTTCGCGCTCAAGCTGGTCGACACGAAGAACGAGCAGGTCGTCCTGGTCCGCAACCCCCGCTGGTGGGGCCGGCCCGCCAAGCTCGACGAGATCGACCTGAAGGCCGTGCCGCTCGACGAGCGGGCCGAGGCGCTGGCCGACGGCAAGCTCGACCTGGCCGAGATCGACCCGTCCGACGCCGACCGCTTCACCCTGGCCGGCCGGGCCAAGGGCACCAGCACCCCGCTCATGGGCCCGGGCAAGCGGCGCACCCCCGCCAAGGCCCTCCAGGACTTCACGGTCCGCAAGTCGCTGGAGCCCGCCTACACCCAGCTCGCCCTCAACGGCTCGATGGGCCCCCTCGCAGACGAGCGCGTGCGCAGGGCCGTGGCCCGCGCCCTCGACCGCACCGCGCTCGCCCAGACCGTCCTCAAGCCGCTCGGACTGCCCGCGGTGCCCGTCGGCAGCCACCTCGCGCTGTCCGGGCAGGCCGCCTACGCCGACGGCAGCGGGGCGCTCGGCCACCAGGACACCGCCAAGGCCGAGGCGCTGCTCGCGGACGCCGGGTGGGTGCGCGGGGGACCGGTGAAGGAGCAGCAGAAGGAGGCCGAGAAGGCCGCCGGCGCCAAGGGCAAGAAGGCCGACGACGAGTCCGAGGGCGGCGACGAGGGGACGTACATCGTCGGCGAGGACGACAAGGACAACAAGGACGACACGAACGGCGAGAACGGCAAGAACGGGGACGGCCGGGGCGACGACAAGGACGCCAGGGACCACACCAGGACGCAGGCGCAGGAGAGCGGCAGGCACCTGGAGGACGGCAAGCAGTACGCGCGGCAGCACGGCGGTGCCCCCGGCGCCTACGCACCCAAGGGCACCGCCGCCCCGGCGGCCGTCGGGGCCGGGACGCTGGCCAAGGACGGCAAGCCGCTCGCCCTGCGCTTCGTGCTCCCCTCGGGAACCGGCTCGGACGTGCTGGGCACCGTGGCCGACCGGATCGGCCGCATGCTGCAGAAGGTCGGCATCACCACACAGATCACCAAGGTCTCCGACGAGAGCTACTTCAAGGACCACATCGCGGCCGGGCAGTTCGACCTCGCCCTGTACTCCTGGCCCGCCTCCGCCTTCCCCGCCACCGACGCCCGCCCCGTCTACGCCAAGCCGGTCCCGGCCGCGGACGGCTCCCTCGACGTCCAGCAGAACTACACCCGCGTCGGCACCGACCAGGTCGACCAGCTCTTCGACCAGGCCTCCGCCACGCTGGACGGCGGCAAGAACCACTCCCTGATCCGCAAGGCCGACTCCCGGATCTGGGCCGCCGCCGGCTCCATCCCGCTGTATCAGCGCCCCCAGCTGACGGCCGTGAGGAAGAACCTGGTGAACGCCGGGTCGTTCGGCCTGACGACCCCGGTCTACGAGGACCTGGGCTTCCTCAAGAAGGGTGCGAAGCCGTCGGCGAGCCCCTCCGGCGACTGAGCCGCGCGGCCCTGCGGAGGCCGCCCCACCCGGAGCCACGTACCATGGGGTAAGGCCGTGGCGTGTCAAGCCCGGCAGGGCCCGCGTCACACGGACGTACGCACAGGCCTTCCTCACACTCCGGGAGTACGCCGCACTATGGCTGTGACCTCTACGCGTCACGACATCCGCAACGTCGCCATCGTCGCCCACGTCGACCACGGGAAGACGACCATCGTCGACGGCATGCTGAAGCAGGCCGGTGCCTTCGCCGCGCACCAGCTCGAAGGCGTCGACGACCGCATGATGGACTCGAACGACCTGGAGCGTGAGAAGGGCATCACGATCCTCGCCAAGAACACGGCGGTGAAGTACCACCCCAAGGACGGCGGGGAACCGATCACGATCAACATCATCGACACCCCCGGCCACGCCGACTTCGGCGGCGAGGTCGAGCGTGGTCTGTCGATGGTCGACGGTGTGGTCCTGCTCGTCGACGCCTCCGAGGGCCCGCTCCCGCAGACCCGCTTCGTGCTGCGCAAGGCGCTGCAGCAGCGGCTGCCCGTGATCCTCTGCATCAACAAGACGGACCGCCCGGACTCCCGGATCGACGAGGTGGTCAACGAGACCTACGACCTCTTCCTCGACCTGGACGCCGACGAGGAGCAGATCGAGTTCCCGATCGTCTACGCCTGCGGCCGTGACGGCATCGCCTCGCTGACCAAGCCGGAGGACGGCACGGTCCCGGCCGACTCCACCAGCCTGGAGCCGTTCTTCTCCACGATCCTGGAGCACATCCCGGCCCCGACCTACGACGAGGAGGCCCCGCTCCAGGCGCACGTCACCAACCTGGACGCCGACAACTTCCTCGGCCGTATCGCGCTGCTGCGCGTCGAGCAGGGCGAGCTGCGCAAGGGCCAGACCGTGGCCTGGATCAAGCGCGACGGCACCGTCTCCAACGTCCGCATCTCCGAGCTGCTGATGACCGAGGCGCTCACCCGCAAGCCCGCCGAGAAGGCCGGCCCGGGCGACATCTGTGCCGTCGCCGGCATCCCGGACATCATGATCGGCGAGACCCTGGCCGACCCCGAGAACCCGATTCCGCTCCCGCTGATCACGGTGGACGAGCCGGCCATCTCCATGGTCATCGGCACCAACACCTCCCCGATGGTCGGCCGCGGCGGCTCCGGCAAGGGCGCCGACGCGAAGGCGGCCGTCAAGGACCGCAAGGTCACCGCCCGCCAGGTCAAGGACCGCCTCGACCGCGAGCTGATCGGCAACGTCTCGCTGCGCGTCCTCGACACCGACCGGCCCGACGCCTGGGAGGTCCAGGGCCGTGGTGAGCTGGCGCTCGCCATCCTCGTCGAGACCATGCGCCGCGAGGGCTACGAGCTCACGGTCGGCAAGCCGCAGGTCGTCACCAAGGACGTCGACGGCAAGGTCTACGAGCCGGTCGAGCGCATGACGATCGACGTGCCCGAGGAGCACATGGGCGCGGTCACCCAGCTCATGGGTGTGCGCAAGGGCCGGATGGACAACATGTCCAACCACGGCTCGGGCTGGGTGCGCATGGAGTTCGTGGTGCCCTCGCGCGGTCTGATCGGCTTCCGTACCGAGTTCCTCACGCAGACCCGCGGCACCGGAATCGGCCACTCCATCCACGAGGGCCACGAGCCCTGGTTCGGCACGCTGACCACGCGCAACAACGGTTCGCTGGTGGCCGACCGCTCCGGCTCGGTCACCGCGTTCGCGATGACGAACCTCCAGGAGCGCGGCGTGCTGTTCGTGGAGCCCGGCACCGAGGTGTACGAGGGCATGATCGTCGGCGAGAACTCCCGCGCCGACGACATGGACGTCAACATCACCAAGGAGAAGAAGCTCACCAACATGCGGTCCTCGACGGCCGACGTGGCCGAGTCGATCGTGCCGCCGCGCAAGCTGTCGCTGGAGCAGTCGCTGGAGTTCTGCCGTGACGACGAGTGCGTCGAGGTGACCCCGGAGGCGGTCCGGATCCGCAAGGTGAACCTGGACGCCCGCGAGCGCGCCCGCGCCGCGAGCCGCGCCAAGCACGGCTGACCCCGAGCGGGTTGGAGCCCGGTCGCCCCAAGTGTGGGGGCGGCCGGGCTTTTTGCAACCCGTTTTCGGGCCGATGCCGTCCGGAATGCGGACCGATGCGCCCGATACCCATGTAACAAGTCCGTTTCGTGGCCATCTCCTCCCGAACAGTTTGTCCGAGTTTTGGAAGTTCTACGCGGCAGCTGTGACTGAATTGAGATTTACAGCGGGTGGTCGGTCCCTTGCTCATGGCAGATAGTTAGCCGCGTAGCTCGGGTCAACGGGTCCAGCGCTGTGGGGACAGCGCCGACTCACGAGCGCCAGGGGGCGTCTGACCCTCCGTCAGGGGTGTCGGAGGCCGGACATGTGCCCCTACCTGTTGGTGAACACGTGGAGTCATGAGGAGGAGCCCCATGCGCGGTGCCGTGAAGGCAAGGTGGTTCGGCTCGCCGCTTCCAGCTGTGTGATCAGGTCCTGTAACTACGCGCGTCTCCCAGGGAGTTCGCGCGTCAGCGCGGTACCGGGAACCTCTCACATCCACACCTGTGAAATGGGCGAACTGTGACAAGTCCTATCGACGTCGAGGACGGCGGTACCTCGGTCGTCGTCGACGGTGCGATCCAGCTGGCGACGACACCCGAGGCCAAGGAGCTCCAGGGCCGGTCCCCCGGCCAGTTGATGTGGATCCGCTTCAAGCGTGACCGCACCGGCGTGATCTCGGCCTGCGTGGTGATCTTCTTCTTCCTGATCGCCGCGGCCGCCCCGCTGATCGCGAAGCTCTACGGCAAGAACCCCTACACGGTCTACGCCGACGAACAGCCGGAGCTCTTCGACAGTGCCGGTGTGCCGGTGCAGCCCAACGGCGGCATCAGCAGCGAGTTCTGGTTCGGCCTCGAACCCGGCAACGGCTACGACGTGTTCACCAAGCTCCTCTACGGCATCCGCACCTCGCTGATGATCTCCCTGGCCGTCACGGTCGCGACCGTACTCACCGGCATCCTGCTCGGTGTGACGGCCGGCTATCTCGGCGGCAAGACCGACTACTTCATCAGCCGGGTCATCGACTTCCTGCTGGCCTTCCCGGCGCAGCTGTTCTTCATCGCGAGCATGCCGGTCGTGGTGTCGCTGTTCGTCAGCCCGACCGACGAGACACCGGTCTACGTCCGGGTGGTCGCGCTGATCATGGTGCAGTGGTTCCTGGGCTGGATGAGCCTCGGACGCATTCTGCGCGGCACCACACTGGCGCTGCGAGAACGGGAGTTCATCGAGGCGGCCCGGGTCAGCGGCGCCCCTCCCTGGCGGATCATCCGCCGGGAGATCCTGCCGAACGTGGTCACGCCGATCCTCGTCCAGGGCACCTATATGCTGCCCAACTTCGTGACCGCCGAGGCCGGTCTGTCCTTCCTCGGCGTGGGCATCGTCGAACCGACGCCGGACTGGGGCCAGATGTTCTCCAAGGCGTCGACCGAACTCGTGATGCAGAACGACATCACCTACATGTTCTTCCCGGGCATCTCGATGATCATCTTCATCGTGGCGTTCAACCTGCTCGGGGACTCGGTCAGGGACGCCTTCGACCCCAAGACGGCGCGCTGACCCACGGATTGGGCGTCCTCGCCCGGATACCGGATTGGCACACCTTCGCACTGGTGAACACAGATGGGTGGAAACTGAGTGATGAGTAAGGGCGGACGCCACGCATACGCCGCACTCTCCGTGCTTGCGGCCGGCGCACTCGTGCTGACCGGTTGCAGCAAGGGCGGCAGCGACACCGGCGACAACAAGAAAGAGGACAAGGAGAACGCCCAGCGGCAGCAGGCGTCGATCAAGTTCGGCGGCGCCGCGGACTCCCAGGGGCCGGCGGCAGCGGTACCGGGCGCGAAGAACGGCGGCACCATCAACGTGCCGCAGCGCGACAGCTTCGCCCACCTGGACCCTGGGCAGATCTACGTCAACAACGAGAGCACGGTCGCCCAGCTGTTCCACAGAGGGCTCACCGGCTTCAAGGCCACCAGCAACGACGGCTCCAAGCACGAGGTCGTCGGTGACCTCGCCACCGACTCCGGCACCACCACGGACGGCGGCAAGACCTGGAAGTACACGCTCAAGGACGGCATCAAGTGGGAGGACGGCTCGCCGATCACCTCCAAGGACGTCCGCCAGACCTTCGAGCGGCTCTTCGCGCCGTTCATCAACCAGGGCCCGACCTACATCCAGCAGTGGCTGGCCGACAAGCCGGGCAGCGACTACCGCAAGCTGCTGCCGGACGGCCCGTACAAGGGCAAGCACCTGCCCAACAGCCTGCTGGAGACGCCCGACGACAAGACGATCGTCTTCCACTTCAAGACGCCGCACCCCGACCTGCCGTACGCGCTCGGCATGGTGGGCTACGCGATCGTCTCCCAGAAGGGCGACACCAAGGAGAAGTACGACAAGAAGCCGGTGACGAGCGGCCCGTACAAGATCCAGTCGTTCAAGTCCGGCAAGTCGATGGTGCTGGTGAAGAACGCCAACTGGGACCCGAAGACGGACCCGCTGCGGCACCAGTACGTCGACCAGTTCAACATCACGTTCAACCAGCAGTTCGAGGACTCCACCAAGGCGCTGCTCGCGAACGGCCCCAGTGACCAGACCTCGGTCAGCTTCCAGAACTCGGTCGACGCGGGCAACCTCTCCAAGGTGCTCAGCGACCCGAAGATGAAGTCCCGTACGGTCAAGGGCTACCAGCCCTTCGTCGGCCAGATGAACATCAACCTCAGCCACCCGGCGATGCAGGACAAGAAGGTCCGCGAGGCCATCGCCTACGCGCTGCCCGTCTCGCCGTTCCAGCGCGCCTACGGCGGCGCCGACGCGATGGAGATCCCCGGCGGCATCATCAGCCCGACCGTCAGCGGCTACGACCCGAACTTCGACCCGTGGGGCAGGAAGGAAAAGCCCGCCGGTGACCCGGCCAAGGCCAAGAAGCTGCTGCAGGAGGCCGGCAAGGTCGGCATGAAGCTCACCTTCGGCTACATCAACTCCCAGGAGGGCCAGGCCTACTCCACCGCCATGGCGGCGGGCCTGAAGAAGGCGGGCTTCGACGTCCAGCGCCAGGAGATCCCGGCCGAGTCGTTCTACGACCAGGTCAGCAAGATCAAGAACAACTACGACATCTTCAACACCAACTGGGGCGCCGACTGGCCGTCCGCGTCGACGGTCATCCCGCCGCTGTACGACGGCCGGCAGATCGCCGACGGTGCGTCGAACTACTCGCAGCTCAACGACCCCGAGGTGAACAGCGAGATCGACCGCATCAACAAGATCACCGACCCGGTCAAGGCCGCGGCCGCGTGGGAGAAGCTCGACAAGCACCTCGTGAAGGACATCATCAACGTCGTCCCGACCGGCTACTTCAAGCAGGTCCAGATCGCCGGTTCGAAGATCGGCGGCCTCGCGTACGACGACGTCCTCGCGAGCGTCGACCCGCGTCGTCTGTACGTCAAGTAACCCCTGCCCGCCCGGTGTCCGGCGCGTCCCGCCCCTGTGCGGTGCGCGCCGGGCACCGCCCGGTCCGCTGACGCCTGAGAGCTGCCACTGCCATGCTGCGCTTCCTCGTCCGCCGGTCGCTCGGCGCCCTCGTCATCCTCATCCTGCTGAGTATCGTCGCGTTCCTGCTGTTCTTCGGCATGCCGAGGGACCCGGCGCTCCTGATGTGCGGCAAGGGATGCACGCCGGCCAACATCGAGAACATCCACCATGTGCTCGGACTCGACAAGTCGATCCCCGAGCAGTACTGGATCTTCCTGCACAACCTCGTGGTGGGCAGCAACGACTTCGCCCAAGGGCCGTGCCCCGCCCCCTGCTTCGGGTACTCGTACCACACCAACGAGCAGGTCTGGGGCACACTGATGGACCGGCTGCCCACCACCCTCTCGCTCACCCTGGGCGGAGCCGTCTGCTTTTTGGTCCTGGGACTGGGCACCGGCCTGATCGCCGCCTGGAAGCGCGGCACGCTGGTCGACAAGACCTTCACGGCCGGGGCCATGGTGATCAGCTCGATGCAGATCTACTTCCTCGGCCCGCTCGCCCTCGCGATCCTCGTCTACCAGACCCGCATCTTCGACAAGCCGGCGTACAACCCCATCTCGTCCGATCCGGTCGCGTGGTTCACCGGGCTGATCGTCCCCTGGGTGGTGCTGTCCACGATCTTCGCCTCGCAGTACACCCGTATGTCGCGCTCGTCGATGATCGAGCAACTCCAGGAAGAGCATGTGCGCACCGCCCGCGCGAAGGGCATGTCCAGCCGCTACGTCTTCTTCCGCTACGCCTGGCGCGGCTCGCTGATCCCCATCATCACCATCTTCGGCATCGACCTGGGCTCACTGCTCGGCGGTGCCATCATCACCGAGTACACCTTCGGCCTTCCGGGGCTCGGCCGGCTCGCCGTGGAGGCGGTGTCCTTCAGCGATCTGCCGCTGCTGCTGGGCGTGATGCTGTTCTCGGCCACCATGATCCTGCTCTGCAACATCGTCGTCGACGCCGCGTACGCCTTCATCGACCCGCGCGTGCGGCTCGCCTAGGCCGGGTATGAGGAGACTGCCGTGACCACTGTGACCAAGGAAGCAGGGGCTCCCGTACCGGCCGACGCGGGTGCCTTCCTCTCGGTGCGCGACCTGCATGTCAGCTTCAAGACCGAGGACGGCGTGGTGAAGGCCGTCGACGGGCTCTCCTTCGACCTGGAGCGCGGCAGGACGCTGGGCATCGTGGGCGAGTCGGGTTCGGGCAAGTCCGTCACCAATCTGACCATCCTCGGTCTGCACAACCCGATGTTCACCACCATCGAGGGCGAAATCCTCCTGGAGGGCCAGGAGTTGACGACGGCCCGGGAGTCGGAGCTGGAGAAGCTGCGCGGCAACAAGGTCGCGATGATCTTCCAGGACCCGCTGACCGCGCTGTCGCCGTACTACACGGTGGGCCGGCAGATCGCCGAGCCCTTCATGAAGCACACCGGCGCCTCCAAGAAGGCCGCCTGGGACCGCGCGGTGGAGATGCTCGGCAAGGTCGGCATCCCCAACCCCAAGGAGCGGGCGGGCGACTATCCGCACCAGTTCTCCGGCGGTATGCGCCAGCGCGCGATGATCGCCATGGCGCTGGTCTGCGACCCCGACCTGCTGATCGCCGACGAGCCGACGACGGCCCTGGACGTGACGGTCCAGGCGCAGATCCTGGATCTGCTGAAGGACCTGCAGCAGGAGTTCGGCTCGGCGATCATCTTCATCACGCACGACCTCGGGGTCATCGCCGACATGGCCGACGACATCATGGTCATGTACGCGGGCGGGGCGGTGGAGCGGGGCACGACGGCTGAGGTGCTGCGGTCGCCGCAACACCCGTACACCTGGGGCCTGTTGAACTCGATGCCGCGCCTCGACTCGGACCTCTCCGCGCCCCTCGCGCCCATCCCGGGCACGCCGCCCTCCCTGCTGAACCCGCCCTCGGGCTGCCGCTTCCACCCGCGCTGCACCTTCCAGGACCGGGTCGACGGCAACCGCTGTGTCACCGAACGCCCGCTGCTGGCCCCGGACCGCGCGTCCGCGTGCCATCTCACCGCGGAGCAGAAGCGAACCATTTTCGTGGAAGAGATCAGGCCCCGGCTGGGCTAGGAGGAGACCCAATGACAGAGGACCTCGTCCTCCCCGCCCCCAGGGACGCCGCCCCCGAGGGGGAGCCGCTGCTCGAAGTCAGCGGGCTCACCAAGCACTTCCCGGTCAAGGGCGGCTTCCCGATCCGGCGGACGATTGGCGCCGTGCAGGCGGTGGACGGCATCGACCTGACCGTGCACGTCGGGGAGAGCTTCGGTCTGGTGGGGGAGTCGGGCTGCGGCAAGTCGACCACGGGCCGGCTGATCACGCGGCTGCTGGAGCCGACAGCGGGCAAGATCTCCTACCGCGGGCAGGACATCACCCACGCGGGCCGCAAGGACCTCGCACCCATCCGTTCCGAGATCCAGATGATCTTCCAGGACCCGTATTCGTCGCTGAACCCGCGGCAGACGGTCGGGAAGATCATCTCGGGCCCGATGGAGATCAACGACATCAACCCGGAGGGCGGCCGCGAGAAGCGCGTCCGTGAACTCCTGGAGATCGTCGGCCTGAACCCGGAGCACTACAACCGCTTCCCGCACGAGTTCTCGGGAGGCCAGCGCCAACGTATCGGCGTTGCCCGTGCCTTGGCCCTCGAACCGAAGCTGATCGTCGCGGACGAGCCGGTCTCGGCGCTCGACGTCTCCATCCAGGCGCAGGTGGTGAACCTGCTGCAGGAGGTCCAGAAGGAACTGGGCATCGCGTTCCTGTTCATCGCCCACGACCTGGCCGTCGTACGCCACTTCTCGCACCGCGTGGCGGTCATGTACCTCGGCAAGATCATCGAGGTCGGCGACCGCGCGTCCATCTACGCCCGCCCCCGCCACCCCTACACCCACGCCCTCCTGTCCGCCGTCCCTGAGGTCAGCCTCTCCGAGGCCGAGGACGCGGGCCCACGCGAGCGCATCCGCCTCGCCGGCGACGTCCCGTCCCCCATCGCCCCACCCTCCGGCTGCCGCTTCCGCACCCGCTGCTGGAAGGCGCAGGACGTCTGCGCGACAGAGGAGCCGCCCCTGGTGCAGCTGTCCGGCAACCGCGAGGGCCACCTGACGGCATGCCACTTCCCGGAGGAGCCGACGATCGAGGCGCGGGACGAGGACATCGTGATGGATCCGGCGTTGGCGGCGCTGGAAGAAGATGCTGTGGACGGGGACTGAAGGGGGTCAGGGGTTCTCGACGGTCGGCGCCTTCAGGGCGCTGATGAAGAGGGCGAAGGGGGCCGCCGGGATGGTGAGGATGCCGGCGGTCGGGGCTTTCGAGTCGCGGATGGATATGTGGGTGGGGTGGGGGGCTATCTCCACGCAGTTGTTGCCGTCGCCGCTGCCGGAGTAGGACGACTTCCGCCAGTTGTCGAGGGTGGTCACGGCGCGCCTCACAGTTCATTCACCAGGGTGTGGATGAAGTCACGCGACCGTTCGGGGTCGAGTGACGCAGCCTCCACCTTACGGAAGAGCGTTCGAAACGCGCCGAGTTGGGCCTCGGAATCAATGAAGGCCGCGCCCTGCGGTGCGTCACGCAGAGCTGTGTCGAGCTTGGGGACGGCACCACCCACGTACATCATCGCGTTCGTGGCTCCGGCGAAGCCCTCCAGGTGGAAGGGAATGACCCGCACGGTGATGTGGTCCGCCTCGGAGAGTTCCAGTACACGGGCGAGCTGCTCCCGCGCGGAGGCCCTGCTGGCGACCATGATGCGCAGTGCCGCTTCGTGGATCACGGCCTCGTACCGGGTGAGTGCCGGCTCTTCGAGGATCACCTTGCGTTGCAGCCGATGCCGTACGCGCAACTCCAGGTCTTCCTTGGGTAGTTCGGGAACCCGGTACGAGAAGATGGCCCGGGCGTAGTCCTCCGTCTGGAGGAGTCCGGGAACGTGCAGGAACTCCACGTCGAGCCGGTACGCGGAGTGGTGCTCCAACTCGGCCAGGTCCAGGAACGACGTCGGCAGCAGGCCCCGGTACTCCTCCCACCAGCCACGGGTCCGGTCCGTCGCCATGGCCACCAGGGCCGCGACCAACTCGTCGTCCGTGCACGAGTAGTGAGCGGCGAGCTGCCGTACGCGCGCCGCGCTCACGCCGGCCAGCCCGCTCTCGATCTGGCTCACCCGCGCGGCGTCGGTCCCGAGGAGTG
>NZ_JALDAX010000033.1 GCF_022698145.1 Streptomyces spinosisporus | reverse complement strand
GCTCTAAGTCGTCGCCAATAACGAACGCGAATCGTCTTCCGCGAAGTTGGTAACACCGCCTGGCTCGCCGGCATCAGTGCGTCGGCGCGCAGGAGGCGCCGGGGTTGTAGGCAGGGCACTCGGCGCCCTCGGCACAGGACCGCTGTCATGCAGTCCGTGTCCTGGGATGCCGCCGGGTCTTCAATCCATCGGCCCCGTGTCAATCGCTGGGCAGTCCGTGGTGAATGATGTCCTGCGCGGCTGTACGTGCGAACTCGAAGGCCTCCGTATCGTCGAGTGACGCAGCAAGGGCCATGGCGCCTTCGAACAGTACGACGAGTTGTCTGCCGAGGCGTTCGGGTTCGAGGGCATCGGCTCGCCTGGCAGTGTCGATGACCTGTTGGAGGAACTGGCGCTTGTGCTCGATGACGAGCGGCAGCCCGGGATGGTCTCGGTCAGTCAGTTCCACTGCCGCGTTGTGGTAGGGGCAGCCGCGGAAGTGGGTGTCCTCCGGCGGCCGGTCGAACAATGCCAACAGTTGTTCACGAGGAGAAAGATCCGGGTCGTTCAACCTGCCCTCGTTGTTCCCCGGCTCTAGGTGCCCGACTCCCACCTCCAGATACGCGGCCACCAGCACATCCTTACTGGGGAACAACTGGTAGAGAGTCCGCTTCGAGACGCTTGCCCGGTCGGCCACATCAGAGATGCTGGTGGTATTTATGCCGCGGCTGTAGAAGAGGCTGGACGCTGCCTTCATGATGCGCAGCCTCGGGCTCGCCGTACCGCCAGTCGCGGTCCCTGTGACAGTCATGCGGCTATGGTACCGCTCGTTACTTAAATAGACAGAATATTCCTAGAGGGTCGGATCCTGGCGCAATCCTAGACTGTGATTCAGGTCACATTATTTAGGGTACCGATCGGTTTCCATTTTCGAATGGATGCGCGTACCGTCGGTTGCGGAAAGCTCGACGGGCGGGGTGCAGGACCTGCAATTCCCCAACCGTCATTGTCTATACACCGTTTGCGCCCACGACGGAGAAGGTCAGATCATGAGCGAGCAGCGAGACGACGCGACGAAGGAAACCACCTGGCCTCCGGCGCCGAAGAACGAACTTGCGGAGGGCGTCATCTTCGAGGCCGCAGCCCTGTACCGGCCCGTAAGGGGGCGGGAAACGGTTCAGGCGCTGATGATCGCCGTATCCAACTACTACGCGCGGATGGAGTTCACTACTCCGCCGGCCGTTCTGGACGACGCCACCTACCTGCAGTGGGAGGGAACGACACCCTCCGGTACAGAGTTGAAGGGTGTCACCGTCATCACCCGAAATTCCGAGGGACTGATCGCTCACATCGCGGTGCACCAGCGCCCGCTCGGCGGACTGCTTGAATTCTCCGCCGACTTCGGTAGTGGGTTCAGCGCCACAGGAGCCGTCTCGGCCCAGTACTTCTACCAGGAAAAGCGCTAGTTTCTCGGCGCGCAATCCGATCCTTGAGGAATCGAAATCGGCATGAGTCAGTTCACGGTAACCAAGCCATCCGCGTCTCAGTGGCGTGTGTCGTTCAACAATGAGCCTATCAATTTGTTCGGTTCGCAGAGCATCCTCGAGCTTCGGTCCATCATCGAGGACGCGGAGCAGGATGAAAACCTCAACGTCATCCTCTTCGAGAGCGCCAATCCCGACTACTTCATCGCGCACTGGGACCTTACGGACGACGCGTCCGCCCTGCCCACCGGACCGACGGGGCACGGTGCGTTCATGGACGCGATGATCCGCCTCAGCAGGCTCCCCGTCATCACGGTCAGCTCCATTCGGGGCCGCGCTCGCGGGGCGGGAAGCGAGTTCCTGCTGGCGACCGACATCCGGTTCGCCAGCCGTGAGCGGGCACGTATCGGACAGTTCGAGATGTCCGGCGGGGTCGTCCCCGGTGGTGGTGGCATCGGTCGCCTGACCCGCCTCGTCGGCCGAGGCCGAGCACTGGAGATCACGGCCGGAGCCCTTGACTTCGACGGCGATCTGGCCGAGCGCTACGGCTACGTCAACCGATCCCTCCCTGACGCCGAACTCGACACCTTTGTCCACGCGTTCGTCGACCGCCTCGCCGGATTCCTCCCTCGCGCGGTCCGTGAACTCAAGCAGCTGACCGACGCGATTACGCTGCCGGAAAACGACGCTTTCGCACCGGAGGCCGACGCCTTTCACAACGGCCTGGGCCAGCTGGAAACCCAGGGATGGGCCCAGAGGATGTTCGAGCGCGGTCTCCAGCAGCCCGGCGTGCTAGAGGAAAACCTCATGGAAGAGGCAGAACCGCTCCACCGCCGTAGCTGAAACAAACACCACGGGAGGCGCGTGCACAAGAGTGTCGCGCCTTCCGCCCACCAGCCCGCGCCTCGGCGGCAGAGGGTGGTGGCGAGTTCCCCTGCAACGTACTGGGCCCGGAAGGCGCGAACGCGCCCCCTGGGGGCGGCGGCCCAAGGAACAACTTCCGAGTCGACCGGCATTCCTCGGTCGACGACGCAAAAGACCATGCGAGGTGACACACATGACTCGACTGATCATGACCGCCTTCGGGGAACCCGTCGACTCCGTTGCACTCGACACAACGCCGATCAGGGCGCCAGATGCCGAGGAGGTCGTCGTCAAGATGGAAGCGGCGACTATCAACCCGGGAGACTTTCTGCTCATCCGGGGCCAATACCCCATCAGGCCGGCACTGCCCTACCACCACCTAGGAGTGGAGGGCGTCGGCTGGGTTGTCTCGTCCGGTGGCTCCGCACGCGACCTGGTCGGCAAGCGGGTGCTCGTCCTGCCCACCTACCGGCAGGGTGCGTGGGCCGACGAAGTCGTCGCGAGCCGCGACAACGTCATGGAGATCGACAGCGATGCAGACGGGCTGCAGTTGGCCATGCTTCCACTCAACCCGATCACCGCCCAGGTCATGCTCAACCGCTTCGTCCAACTGGAGCCGGGAGACTGGGTCGGCCAGACCGCCGCCAACGGTGCCGTGGGACAGTGGGTGATCGAACTGGCCAAGCGCCGCGGCCTTAAGACCCTTAACCTCGTCCGCCGGGAGGCGGCGGCCGAGACCGTCCTCCGGCACGGAGGTGACCGAGTGGTCGTCATGGGCGACGATCTCGAGCAGCGGATCCATGACGCACTCGGCGACCAGAAACTTTCACTGGCCCTCGATGCACTCGGCGGCGACACCGGTATGGCGGAACTGTCCTCCGCCCTGAAATTCGGCGGCTACGCCGTGAACTACGGATCGCTCATCGGCGGCCCCGCCCAAATCTCGACCGAGGCGTTGATCGTGAACGAGGTACGCTCTACTGGTTTCTGGTTCTACAACTGGCTGACCAGGGCGTCTCGCGCCGAAGTCGAGAGCGCTTACCGCAGTTTCCTCACCCTCCTCGACGCTGCCGCGCTCAACGTACCGGTCGAAGCGACCTACCAGCTCAAGGACTTCCGCGAGGCCTTTAAGCACGCCGAGACCGAACGCGCCGGCAAGATTCTCTTCGTGTTCGACCACTGATCGTTCCCTCTAATCTCAGAGGACATCCAGGAGTTGTACAGACGCAGCAAGGCCCTCGGCCTTCCCGCCGGGGTCGTGCTGCGTCTGGGGTGGATAAGGCGACGGGGCGCAGTCCACCCTTGCCGGGCCTGGGGGCCGTCTATCGAGCCGGGGACCTTGATGGGGGGAGGGCCGCCGACCGCGAGATGGGCGGTCGTGGTCTTTTCCAGCTCGGTCTGGGACTCGTAGCCGCAGACGATGGGGTGGAGCTCCGACTCTTCAACGACGGCGGCTCCACCTTGATGATCCGCTCCAACGCCTCCCTCGGGACCTTCCCGGTTGGAGCGTCTACGCCGGCAGCAAGGCCGTCCAGCAGGCATGGGCGCGAGTCTGGCTCAACGAGCTCAAGGACCGCCGTATCCGCGTCAACGTCCTTACTCCCGGTCAGGTCGCCACCGCCAAGCAGGCAGAACTCTTCGACGAGACCACCAAGCGCCAGTTCGAGTCACTCATCCCTCGCAGACAAGATGGGCCGCGGCGGCTCACCAGGGGAGCGCCACGCGCAGTTCACCGAAATGCTGGCCGGGAACACCATTGTGACCTTCCGCAAACTGAACGTCGGGTGCCGCGCGTCCTTCCCCACCGACCTAAGCAGAGCGGATCGTGGCCCGTCCCGCGAGGCGCGGGGACAGGAGTGCGACACCGCCGGGACATCGGGCACCTGGCGCGGAGACGTCCCATCGGCGTGACGGGATCAGTCGATGGCGGTGACCTGCAGGGCCGTGGTCCAGTTGGTCTTGATGGCGCTGTGAGCGGCGGATCAAGTGCTGGTGCCGGCACAGACGGCATCCTTCGGCTTCATCTTTTTCGCTGTCCTTGGAGTGCGCGGTCTGGGTGCCGGAGTATGGCTCGGGCCACGGGTTGCCCGGGTCGCGGGGTGCGCCGCCGAGTTCGAGGGGGACGAGGTGGTCTTCCCCGTAGTCGGCCAGGTTGGTGTCGGCGTAGCCGTCGTCGATGATGCCCTGCGCCTTGAGCGGGTTGGTCTACGAGGACGGGAGCGGACGGTGGCGGTCCAGCCGGAGACGCAGATGGTGCTGTGGATGGTCGACTGGGTGACGTCCGGGTGTAGCGTGCAGGAGGAATCGGGCAGCGGCAGTCTGGAGGTCGAGCAGGTTGAAGCCTGGACGGTGCCGGCCGTGGTCGCATAGGGGCATCTCCCAGGGAGCTTCGATCGGAGGTGGGGTGCCGGAGGTCTGACGGCATGACACCACCACCAGGTCTATACGAGTAGAGCCCGTGGAGTGAACAACGAACCCCTGCGGCACCCTTGCCCGGGCTTGACGAAGGTCTTCCCGACCCCTGTGTTTGGCAGGGAAGTTGGCAGTGCTCACCCGAGCCGCGGTGTGGCGGCCAGCGCGTACGGGGCACCGTTTCCGGCACCGTCATGAGGGCATAGGCGCATGCGGCACTCGGCGCTCTCCCGAATGGCGGGCGGAACGGCGCTCGATGGTGAAAAAGCTGACCGCCAATTTTTGTGACGCGTGCTCAGTCAGTGGTGCGCTGCTGAGCATTCCGGCTGGTGCAACGAGTGGTCGTGGAGAGTGGGGGAGTAGGGCCCTGATCGACTCGGCGGTCCGCCAGTGCCGCAAGGCGTCGAAGGGCCGCCTCCGACGGTGAGCCCGGCTCCACGGTGTGCATTCCCAACACCTGGTCGTCGTCGGTGATCGAGGCCAGGGTCTCGTAGCCCAGCACCATGCCGCCGACCACGGGGTGGCAGTAGTGCTTCTCGCCGGATCCGTGGTCCTGCACATCGTGCCGGGCCCACCAGCGGCGGAAGTCTCTGTCCCTGTCGGACAGCTCCGCGACGAGGTCACGCAGCAGCGGATCATCGGGGTGCCGACCGGCGTACAGGTGCAGGCCGGCGACGACACCGCGCGCCGCGGTGGGCCAGTCCGCATACAGCTTGCGCGCAGCATCGTCCAGGAAGAGGAAGCGCACCAGATTGCGCTTGCGCACGGGCTGCGCCTCGAAGTCGATGTACAGGGCGCGAGCGAGTGCGTTGCTCGCCAGGACGTCGTAACGGCGGCCAATGACGAGCGCGGGGGCGGCTTCGATCATGTCGCGGACGCGCAAGAGCCCCGGTCGTACACGCTGCACTGCGAGAGCCTGCGACCGGCCGTCCCGCCCACGGCGCCGCCTGTGTGCGGGCCCGGCAAGCGTGAACAAATGGGCACGCTCGGTGTCGTCCAGCCGCAGCGCCCGCGCCAGCGCCTCCAGCACGGCGTCCGACACGTTGGTGCCCCGCCCTCGCTCCAGGCGGATGTAGTAGTCCACGCTCACCCCGGCAAGCCGGGCGACTTCCTCGCGGCGCAGCCCCGGCACCCGGCGTGGTCCCCCTGCTGTGCCCACGCCCGCCTCGCCGGGCGAGATCCGGGCCCGCCGGGTACGGAGGAACTCGCTGAACTCCTCATTCGCGTCGTCGTAGGCCGTGCTCATACCGCCAGGGTATTCGTGCTTCGCACCGCGGCGGGAGGTTCTACTGGTACCCCTCTGGTGTACTGCGGCCCCCACCCACCGGTGATTAGCTCGTCCTCAAAGTCATAAAGGCGGGAGCGGTCATGGAACGCAGAATTCTCGGCGGCACGGGCATGTCGGTCAGCGCGTTCGCCCTGGGGACGATGATGCTCGGGGCCTCGGGCAACACCGACCATGACGAGTCGGTGCGCATCATCCACACCGCGATGGATGCGGGCATCAACTTCATCGACACGGCGGACGTCTATTCGTCAGGGGAGAGCGAGATCATCGTCGGCAAGGCACTCAAGGAGTGCCGACGCGACGACGTCGTCCTCGCCACCAAATTCGCCATGGCGATGGGCCCCGACGGCAACCAGCGCGGTGGATCCCGCAAATGGATCATGCGTGCTGTGGAGGACAGCCTGCGCCGTCTGGGCACCGACTACATCGACCTCTACCAGATGCACCGTTTCGATCCGGTCACCGACCTGGACGAGACGCTCTCCGCGCTCTCCGACCTCGTCAGGGCGGGCAAGGTACGGGCCTTCGGCTCGTCCCTGTTCCACGCCGAGCAGATCGTGGAGGCACAGTGGGTCGCCGAGCGCCGTGGTCATCGCCGCTTCCGGTCCGAACAGCCCCCCTACAACATTCTGTTGCGCGGCATCGAGTCCAACGTCCTTCCCACCGCGCAGCATTACGGCCTGGGTGTACTGACGTTCGGGCCGCTCGCCTCCGGGTGGCTCTCGGGCCGCGCCGATCCGACCACCGGTCACCGCAACGCGGGCGCGGGGAAGCAGCTGTTCGATCAGTCGGACCCCGGCAACCGGGCCAAGGCCCAGGTCGTGAAGAAACTGTCGAAGCTGGCGGACGAAGCCGGCCTGCCGATGCCGTACCTGGCCACAGCCTTCGTCCGCTCGCACCCGGTGGTCACGTCTGTTCTGATCGGACCCCGCACACCGGAGCACCTCGCCGGACTGCTCGCAGGCGCCGACGTGATCCTCACGGACGACATCCTGGACCGGATCGACGAGATCGTCCCGCCGGGCACCGATCTGAACCGCAACGACCTGATGTACGTGCCCTCCGTACTGGGCGACAAGCGGGCCCGACGCAGGACTCGTTGACGATCTCGCACCCGGTGAAGACTGCAGCGAGCTTGCCGGATCCGCCCGGTGCCGGGGCGTCCGTGCACCTTCAGGGCACATTGCCATCGAGCAGGAGGACGTCCCCGCCCCTGACCTGCTGGCGCACCTTGACATACCGGTCAAAGTGCGCCGACTTCCTCCGCACGGCCAACGTAGAGCCCGCCGAGCGGACCGCCTTCGACCAGGGGTGACCCTGCGGCAAGGTCAGGGCTATATGCTTCGGGTCTCCGGTGTGTCGGCGCTGGGAAGTTCATGGCGCGCAACCAGACATTTCTTGCCGTGGTCAGGTTCATGTTCATGTGAGGCTGGGGTGGGGTTCCGGTGGTCCGCCGAGTCGATAGCGCATGGTGCGTGGGGTGGTGCCGTCGATGTCGCTGACGGCGAGGTAGGCGCCCAGTTCCGCGCCGATCAGGGCCCGGCCGGAGAGAGCCATGAGGTCGTCGCTGTCGTAGAGGGCTGCGATGACCCGGCCGGTGAACTGCGGGGATTCCCTGGTCGTCGTCTGACGCGCTTCTTGCGGGAGGGAGGCCAGGTAGGCGCGGGCACGTTCGGTGTCGAGTCCGCCCATCCAGATGGAGACGGCGGCGACGTTGTGCGGCCGCAGTTCTTTGGCCATGTCGGCCGCCATCTTGTCCGCGCCGGCTTTCTGCGCGCCGTATGCGGCACCGTGGTGGTAGGAGACAGCGCCGTAGTGGCCGGTGTTGACGATCAGCCCGCGGCCGTTTTCGATCAGGAGTGGGGCTGCGTAGTAGCCGGCGACGTAGTGGGAGCGCAGGCCGACGGTCAGCAGGTCGGCCGTTTCGAGGGGCTTCTCCCAGAATCCTCCGGGTGAGGTGGTGCCGACCAGGTTGGCGGCGTTGTTGACGAGGATGTCCAGTCGTCCGTGAGCGGCGCGGACGGTGTCGAACAGGTCCTTGACCGCGGTGTCGTCGCCGTGGTCGACCGCCATCGGGATGCCTGTGCCGCCGGCTCGGTCGACGAGTGTCGCGGTTTCCGCGATCGTGCCTCCGTATGGGGAGTCGGAGGTCTTCTGGCTGCGGCCAGTGACGTAGACGGTGGCGCCGTGTTGAGCCAGGGCCTGGGCGATGCCGCGGCCAGCGCCCCGGCTGGCTCCCGTGACGACTGCCACGAGAGGTGGGGTCCTTGTTGGTATCACGTGGTTCCTTGCATGCGGATCAGTAGGTTGTGGGCGTGGCGGCTTGGGTTGGGGCGGCGGGTTTGACTTCGCCGCTGATGCTGACGAATCCCGTTCCAATCAGGCGCGATGTGCCTGAAGACGCCGGCGCCAGGCAGTAGTGTCCTGGGGCTCGGCGCAGGCGAGAGCTTTCCGTGCATGCTCGGCGTCCAGGTCGGTGGTGTAGACCGGTGTGCCGGGCTGCTGACGCCAGGAGTCGTCCAGACCACCGGTGTCGATACCGTCGAAGCCGAGTTGGTCCGCCAAGTCGATGACGACGGCCTTGGTCTGCGGGTCGTCCCCGGCAACGGGGAGCGCGTTGCGGTCGGGGGCGCCTGCGGCCTTCCGAGCGTGCGCAGATGGCCGGCGGTGATGGTGTTGAACGCTTTGACCAGGGATGTTGCAGGTGGGACCCGGTCCAGCGGCTTTCGACACCGCCGTCTTTCAGTACGTCGATCCGGGGGGCGCAGGTGGGGCACATAATTGCTGGTGTCGACGACGGCGGCGTCGTGCGGCATATCTGCCAGCACCCCCTCGGGCAGGTGTTGGGATGCCGCCCAGCGGGATCGCCACGAACAGGGCGTTGGCGCCCGCGGCGATCTCCTTGAGCCTTACCGGTCGGACGCCTGTCTGGGTCTGAAGGTCCGCCAGGGTTTGCGGGCCGCGCGAATTGGCGACCCGCACCTGGTGTCCGAGGGTGGTGAACCGGCGGACCAGGGTGCCGCCTACGTTGCCGGCACCGATGATGGCGATGTTCACGGTGGTCTCCTTGAGCCGGTCAGTCGGCGAGGTCAGGCCGGTCGGCCCGGCAGGATGGGTTCCCCGGCGAACGGGCTGTCCGGCGGGTAAAGGTCGCGCAGGTAGGGCTGGTCGCGTTGCAGGTCGCAAGGTTCGACCAGGAGGTTGCCGGGACGCCGGGCGATCAGCAGGGTGGGATCAGAGGATAGGAACGGCTGATGACCCAGGGCGCCGAGCCGCTCCTTTTCCGCCGCGTGGTCCGCGGTCCAGTAGCCGATGTGGTGCAGCCGGCCCGCCTCCGGCGTGGCGAGCGGCGTGCCGGGGATCGCCTGCCAGACCTCGACGGCGAAGGGGCCGCCGATCGAGAAGGTGACATGGCAAGTCCACATCGTACGACCGGTCCTGCGCATCTTTGATCGTCATGGTTCGAGTCAGGACCGGCCGCCAGGTCAGGTCGAACAGCGCGGCGCCTTCGGCCATGCCATTCGAGGTCGGGGACGGCCAGACCGATGTGGCAGATCTCGTTGTTCATACCACCTGCTCCAATCCGGACAGCGCGTCCGCTTACAGGTCGGATGATACGGACGCAGTGTCCGTTTAACAAGCGGACGCCGTGTCCGTTTGTGTTAGCGTGGTCACATGACGCATGGTCATACGACGAAGGACGCAGCTACCACCGGACGACGCATGCGGGCGGACGGACGACGCAACCGCGAGACGCTGCTGGAGGCCGCCAAGACCGTCTTCGCCCGCGCCGGGACGGACGCACCGATGGAGGACGTGACGAAGGAGGCCGGAGTGGGGCGCGGCACGCTCTACCGACACTTCCCTACCCGCGAGCACCTCTTCGTTGCGATCATGAAGGAGGAGGTGGATCAGCTGGAAGAACAAGCACGCACTTTCCTCGACGAGCCGGATGTATGGAAGGCCCTGACGCGCTGGCTGCACCTGTATGCGCGCAGCGCCTCGCGCTACCGCGGCATGAGCGCTCAGGTAGGCAACGGCCTGGTCGAGGACGTGTCCCCGATGGCAGCCGCCTGCGCACCCATGAAGGCCGGCTTCGCAGATCTCTTCGCCCGCGCCCGCGCCGAAGGACTCGTGCGCGACGACGTCGACGCGACCGATGTCCTCGCACTGATCGCAGCGCTACCAGAGCTCGCGCACACCCCGAGCGACGCCTGGATCCACCTCGACATCGTCCTGCGCGGCATCCGAGCCTAAGGTCGATGATGCCCTTGCCCTGCACGTGCCGTTCGGCCCTGCAGCGAAGGGTGTTCCCTTGCCCTGGAAGGTTCAGGGCGGGCGGGCCTTTTTGCGCGGCGAGTGGTACAGGCAGAATGCCGCGACGGTCGTGTCGCACGCACCGGTGCTCAGCGGGAGATCGTGGAAGTCTCCTTCGATGAAATCAATGCGGGTATGAGCCGGGCCCTGGACGCGCTCACGCGCCTGCGCGAGCAGGGACGCGGAGGCGTCCAGTCCGATGATCCGTCGTGCTCGCAGGCACCCCCGGAGCACCGGCGTGCTTGTACCGCGCCCGCACCCGACGTCGAGTACGAGGCCCAGCCAGTCGGGGTGCTCGTGGTGAGCCTTCAGGAGACCGGCAACGGTTTCCGGGACAGGCCGCCCCGGCGTCTTCGCCTGCATCAGGGCGCTCGATCGACCGGCCAGCCGCGGCGCGTACGACTCCTCTTGTCTGGCGGGATCCAGGAACGAGTTGACCTTGCTCATGCCGCGCCCCCCGTCCGGGAGCGCGATCGTCCAGATCTGCTCGGCTGCGACCTTCCTCAGCCAGCGGCGCGTCTGCCGCCGGTTGCGCAGCAGCATCACGTCGGCCCGGTCGGCGGCGAACTCCTGGATCTTGGCCCCTACCCCGGGGACGCATCTTGCGCCCGTACGTCGCGACGTACTTGATCACATGCCAGTGGATGCGATGGTGCACGCCGTTGTCCTTGTGTCCGGCCCCATGACGAATCTGCAGAGAAAGGATCCCGGAGAAGGCGGCTACTGTCTACACGTCCATCAGGATCACAGTGTCGCAGGCTTTCAGCCGGAGCTGAGCGTCGAGATGTAGTTGCCGTCGATCACCTACCGCGACCGCGGGACCAGCTCCCGCTGCAGGCCGGTGAACTTGTCCACGGGAGTGCGTTCCACTCGTCGTCGTAGAACGCGTCGTCCAGATGCGTCACCAGGGCGTCGAGGACCCTGCCCAGTTCGGCGCTGGGTTGTCGAACGAAGCATCGGTTGGATCATGCTGCACCGGCGCCTCGCCCGCGACTACGAGACCCTGCCTGCCAGCTCCGAGGCCATGATCCACGTCGCCTCGATCGACAACCTCACCTAACGCATAACGGACGAGACGACACCCACCTGGCGAGGAACTTACTAGTAGATAAAGGGCAATCCACCTAGATCAAACGCCCTCTTAGGCGCACCGATGAGCTTTCTGACCCTCAGTGACCGCGTTCCACAAGTGCAGCCAGGAGCCGGCTCTCGCATCCGTAGTACGCGGGAGACCGCGATAGCACTGGAGCTGTCCGGGACCAGCGGACGTGGCGCTTGGTCTGCTTGTTCGTCAGCAGGAGGGCGTGCTGCTGGTCCCGGACGTTGGCTTCGATCCACGCAGCCGGGCGTCGCCAACAAATCATGCTGGAACTCAAGCCCTTTGCCTAAGCGCCTGCCACAGCGGTGTCGTCTCACAGCGCGGGCCGGTGCTCGTTGGGCCGACAGGTCGGCTTAACGGTCTCGGTCGTAGACGAGAGCCAATGTCCCGTGTTCGCCTGCGGCCTGGCTGGTGAGTCTCCACTGTGCCGCCGGCAGGCCATCGTCGAAGAGGCGCGGCCCGTTGCCGACGAAGATCGGAAAGATAGTGAGTGCCAGTCTGTCGATCTTGTCGGCAGCCAGAAGTGTCTTGATGATGCTCGCGCTGGACAGCACGAGGATGTCGCCGCCCTCGCTTGCTTTGAGATCCTCGACAGCCTCGACGGTCGGCTTGTCGATGATCGTGGCCCGTTCCCAGGGAGTCTCGTCAAGAGTGGAGGAGAGGACAACCTTTTCGGTGTCGACGAGCCATTTTGCGAAGCCCTCGTCGCGCGGATCGGTACCTGCCATGCCGATGACGGTTGGCCAGAAACCAAGAAAGCCCTCGGCGTTGACCCGCCCAAGCAGGGCGGTCGTTGCCGACTCCCAGAGGGCGCTGAGGTGGTCACGGGCTACGTCAGTCACGGCGTACGGCATCACCCAGCCCATGTCCTGCGGATCGTTGGTGGCGTAGTGACCGTCGAGGGTCAGAGCCATGTTGGCGACAACCCGGCGACTAGTAGTCTGCTTGATCATTCATGCTCCTTGTTTCGGATTTGACTCCGCAACGACCCGTCACCAGGGAAGTTTCGGTGGCGCCATTTGGTCGCGACGACCGCGTGGGTCGCTTGTTCGGTGCGGTGAGGAGGCATGCTCAGTCCGGTGGGAACGTGCCTGATGCGCCCACCATCGTTCGCAGACCACAGTCGCTGACCGAGCGCGCTTCATGATCGTGCGTCTAGTCTTGAGCCGCGGCTGAGTCGGTGTCTTGTACGAAGGCGCAATCCCGACGGGGGGACGGCAGTGACCAATCCGGCTGATCATGGCGGGTATTTCGGCCGCCCGGCAGCACACCTGCGCGGCAGCGTCATCCGCTACCGCGGTCACCAGATGACGGGCCCGAGGCCCGCGAGAGTCACCCTGCCTTGCGCGACCGTGACTCTGCTTCTGGCGTGGGGCCATCCCTTGACCATTCACAGCGGTCGAGACGCCGGACACCTGTCGACTCATTGGCCAGCGATGATTGCAGGCCTGCAGGCGAGTGCCATGCTGGCGGGCTTTCACGGGCCGGGGTCCGCCGTGGAGATCGAGTTCACCCCGCTCGGCGCGCGCCGATTGCTGGGTGTACCTCTCCACCATCTGGCGAAATCGGTCGTCGATCCGGATGAGATTCTGGGGCCCCATTGGTCGGCCGACATCACCGACAGGTTGGCAGGCGCCGCGCATTGGCCGCAGCGTTGGCGGATGCTGGATACCCTGCTTACTCAGCGGCTGTGTGTGGCCCACCCCCCATCACCGGTCATCGTCGAGATCTGGGACCTCGTGCGGAACGGTGGCGGCGCCACATCTCTGCGCGACTTGATGGAAACTACCAGTCTCGGTGCCCGCCGCATACAAGGCCTCCTCCGTGAGCACGTAGGCCTGCCCGCCCAAACCCTGTCCCGCATCCTGCGGTTCCATAAAACCCTCGCCATTTCAGCGAACAGTCGTCTCAGTCTGGGCGAACTTGCCGTGATGGGGGGATATCACGACCAGGCTCACATGAGCCGGGATTTCCGTGAGCTTTCAGGTCACACACCGCGAGAGCTTCTCGGCATTAAGCAACGGGCACCGATACAGCCATGCGGTGACCACCTCCAGCCGTTCAACGATTTTGGACTGCCACCTACGATTGTGGAGCGCAGATGATGTGACGCCCGCTTGTCATAGCAGTGCCGGAGCGGGATCTTCGTACGGTGGCAGGTCAACGGATCTGTTGGCGACCCGGGCGGAGAATAAAATGAGAACCCGGTGGGTCTCGCTTCGCAGACATCGAAGCTCGACTTGGTGCGGGCCCCGTTGTCGTTGATCCGCGGCCGGATAACGATCTCACGTTCGGCGGTGGCGATGTCCTCGTGCCGCATGCCGAGAGTCTCGCCGATCCCGATGCCGGCGTCATGCAGCACGGCGAAGAGCAGCCGGTCGCGCAGACCGGTGCAGGCATCGAGGATCTTCTGGGCCTCTGCGGCGGTCACTACCTGCGGATGCTTTCGTGGGACCTTCAGCTTGATCGCCCAGCCGGGAACCGGGGCGGACTTGCTGACGTGGTGCAGGAACGCCTTGAAGGATCCACTCCGCCCGCCGCCCCGCTGCCAGGACACCAGCGGATCGGCCAGATCGACACCGTGCCGGGCGGCATGCTGGTAGAACGCCGAGAGCGCGGACAGCCTCCGATTCACCGTGACTCGGTGCAATGCGCGGACACCGACGGCAGCACCGCGACCCTCCCGGCCCGGCCCGCCGGCGGGAGCCGCAGACAGGCCACGAACTCACCGACGTCTGCCAGCCGGACCTCCGCCAGTCCAGACCATGGCGCTGCAGGACGGAGAACCAGTCCTTCAGGTCGTGGGCCTACGCCTTGACGGTGTTCGGCGACTTCTCGATGTCGCTCAGGTAGGCCAGATATCGCTCGACAGGAACGAGCGGGGCGTCGTCCTCCCCGAGCACCGTCCAGGATTCACGCCGCGGGGCGGGTAAGAGCACGCGTGGACACGCACTGTTCCTCCGAAGGACCTGCGTCATGGACGGCGACAGACAACCACATCCACCACGCAGATCACCGGAGTTCACCGCTTCCTGCGCGACATGAAGGGCGCCCTTCGCGCGACTCCAGATAACCCCACACTCCAAGACCGGCGGCCACCCCGCGCTCCTTGAGCGGACCACCCGACGGCCCCACTGTCGGTGGCCCGCACAAGATCACCAGCGTCGTGACGGCATTGGCCCCGGCCCGGCATGTGCTCTGCGAAAGAGCGACGATTACGGCACGGTGTAGCCGGCGGCGCGGAAGAGCTCGTACCACTCGGCGCGGGTGAGGGGGAGGTCCGAGCCCTGCGCCGCGGCGGCCACGCGCTCGGGTGTGGTCGTGCCGAGTACGACCTGCATCTTCGCGGGGTGGCGGGTGATCCATGCGACGGCGATCGCTTCGGCCGGGACGCCGTACTTGTCCGCCAGGCGGTCGACCACAGCATTCAGCTCGACATAGCGGTCCGAACCGAGGAACGGGCCATCGAAGAACCCGGCTTGGAACGGCGACCACGCCTGGACCGTGATGTCGTTCAGGCGGCAGTAGTCGACGATGCCATCGTCACGCACGATTGACTGGTCCAGACCCTGCATGTTCGCCGCAACGCCCTGCGCGATCATCGGCGCGTGCGTGATCGACAACTGCAGCTGGTTCGCGACGATCGGCTGCGTCACATAGCGGCGCAGCAGGTCGATCTGCCGCGGGGTCTGGTTGGAGACGCCGAACGCGCGCACCTTGCCGGCAGCCGAGAGCTCGTCGAATGCACGAGCGACTTCCTCCGGTTCCACCAGCGCGTCAGGCCGGTGCAGCAGAAGGATGTCGAGGTAGTCCGTCCCCAGCGCCTTGAGGGATCCGTCGACCGATTCGAGGATGTGCTCGTACGAGAAGTCGAAATACGGACCGTCCTTGGGGACGATGCCGGCCTTCGACTGGATGACGAACTGTTCGCGTTCGGACGAGGTCAGCTGCAGCGCCTCAGCGAAGCGGCGCTCGCAGCCATGCAGGCTCGATCCGTAGACGTCGGCGTGGTCGAGGAAGGTGATGCCGCAATCGCGGGCTGTGCTCACGAGCGTACGCACCTCGTCGTCGGTCTTGTCCTGGATCCGCATGAGCCCGAGGACGACGTTCGGCACCACCATGTCGGTGCCCGGCAAGGAAAAGGTCTTCATGGTTCTCTCCAAAATCGGATCAGGCGGACGAACGCGCGAGCTGTTCGGCCGTGAGTAGGAGGTCGGCGGCCCCCGCGGAGTCACGGATACTGTCGGGACGGGAGGCGCCGGGGATCGGCATGACGACGGACATGAGGGCCAGTTCCCACATTGGTTCCGGCACCGGCGCGAGGCGACCGACAAGTACCGAATTGGTCTCGTCGATTCACAGATCGCGCCACCGAGTCGGCGTACGGCTCGGCCGGGTCGGGGCGGTGGAACGGGTACACGCTGATCGCATCGACGCCGAAGCGGCGGGTGGACTCCCTGGCCGCACGCTTGAGGTGCTCGGGGTCACTGCTCGTGGTCCATGTGCCGTCGCCGGGGCGGATGGCCTGCCTTGGTCGCGACCAGCACGCCGTCGGCACCCGAGCCGTACTCATGCAGTGCGCGGGCGAGCAGCTCGTCGTTGTGGCCGACCTCGTTGGCTTGGCGGTGGGATGCGTCGGCCGTGTCGATGAAGGTGACACCCGCGTCGAGCGCCGCGTGGACGGTGGCGATCGAGCGGTCCTCGTCAGGACGGTCCTGGATCGAAAGGGGCCTGCCGCCAAGGCCGATCGCCGGGACGGTGTGGCCGCCGAGGGTGCGTTGTTGCATGCATGTCCTCCGTCATCAGGTGCCGATCGACGCCGCGAGTTCACTGTAGGAATCGGTGATCCAGGAGTCCAACAACTGTTGATGGTCAGATTCAGAAGCGGGAGGCGTGAATGGATGAGCTGTAGATGCAGTACCTGCTCGCCGTTCGTTCGTTCGTCCTGTACCCCCGACACCTTCGGCCCCCTGACACCTTCGGGCCCACCGACACCGGCGCACTCCCCGCAGGGCAACGGCGCGTCCGGCCCCGCGCGTTGATCTGTCTCTTCGGCTTCGCCTGCAGAAACGTGCGGGATACACGAATGCGTCGTACGCCGTAACGGTCCATTGGCACGCTTCCCCCGTCGTTCAAGATCGGAAGGGGAGCGCCTCCATGACAGAGCCTCAGGTCGGGACGGGAACAAGCCGACGCGCGTTCCTGCGCAGTGTGGGTGTAGCCGGCGGTGCCGGCGCCATGTTCGCCACGATGGGGGCGCTTGGTCTCGCCCCCACCGCCGCCTACGCGGCGGAGAAGGACGCGCCGTTCCGCGCCCCCAGGCGCAGCGATTTCACGCTCCAGGGCCGCATGGGCAGGCCCGCCAAGGTCGTCATCATCGGCGGCGGCATCGCCGGTCTCACATCCGCCTACGAACTCGGCAAGGCCGGCTACGACTGTACGGTCCTCGAAGCACGCGACCGCGTCGGCGGCCGCAACCTCACCGTCCGCGGCGGCGACCGGCTGACCGACATCAACGGCGTCAGCCAGACCGCGCGCTTCAGCAAGGGCCAGTACATGAACGCCGGCCCCGCCCGCCTCGCCCAGTGGATGCTCACCCTCGACTACTGCCGTGAACTCGGCGTGCCCATCGAGGTCTTCACCAACACCAACGCCGGCGCGCTCATCTACAACGAGACCACCGGCATGAAGGCGTCGGTCCAGTACCGCACCGCAAAGGCCGACGTCTACGGCTACATCTCCGAGCTGCTGTCCAAGGCCACCAGCTCCGGTGCGCTCGACGGCGAGTTGACGGCGGACGACAAGGAACGGCTGCTCACCTTCCTCAAGAGCTACGGCTCCCTCGGCTCCGACTACACGTACACGGGGACCGAACACCGCGGCTTCAGCGTCGACCCGGGCGCCGCCGGCACCCCGGGCGAGGAACTCGGCAACGTACCCTCCCTCTCCGACGTGTTCGCCTCCAACGTGGGCCGCTACTTCTCCTTCGAGTTCGGCTACGACCAGGCGATGCTGATGTTCCAGCCCGTCGGCGGCATGGACCGGATACCGATGGCGTTCGCCCGCGCCATAGGCGAGGAGAAGATCCGCACCGGCGCAGCCGTCACCGACATCAAGAACACCGCCGACGGCGTGCAGGTCACCTACATCCACAACGGCCGTACCCGTGCGATCACGGCCGACTACTGCATCGCCACCCTCGCGCCGCACCTCCTGGCCAAGACCTCGCACAACCTCGGCACCGCCGTGCAGACCGCCCTGCAGGCGGTGAAACCGTCCTACGCCTCCAAGATCGGCCTCGAGTACAAGAGCCGCTGGTGGGAGAGAGATCTCAAGATCTTCGGCGGAATCACCGAGACCGACCTGGACCTCGATCACATCTGGTACCCGTCCTACGGCCACCTGGGCGATCGCGGCCTGATCATCGGCTACTACAACACCGGCGCCCACTCCGACGCGTACTCGGCCCTCACCCCGGCCCAGCGCCTGGAACGCGCCCTCGATCGGGGCGTCAAGATCCACGGCGGCAAGTACCGCAGCGAACTCGCCGCGTCCTACTCCCACCAATGGAAGCTCGTCCCCTACCTCGAAGGCGCCTGGCACTCCATGCCCGGTGGCCCCGACGCACCGGCGTACGCGCCGCTCAACAAGGCCCAGGGACATGTGTACTTCGCCGGTGACTACCTGAGCTATATGGATGCCTGGCAGCACGGAGCGATCTCCTCTGCGCGCAAGGTCGTCACCGAGCTGCACCAGCGCGTGCTCGCCTCCTGAGGCGCAGTCGCCGCCCGTTATTTGTGTGCAGAGAGCTCGTGACAGGAGCAGACGGACACCATCGACCGGGCCGTAATCCAACAGACGTCGCCACCCCGTCGAGATCGCCGACAGTGTTACAGCATTGGTGGGTACGTCGACTTAACAGATGATCTTGGTTGTTGAGTTATCGCTGGTCGGTAGGGGGCAGGTGGCCAGCGAAGGCGATCTGGAAGGCGTTGAGCGGTGCCTTCCAGCGCATCGTCCTGCGGCGTCGGCCCTTGCCCGTCGGATCCAGGCTCGTCGGCGCCATTTAGACGCACTTCAACGCGGTGGCCTCCGATTGGAAGTGGCCGCGGGCCCGAGCCGCCTTGTGGATCCGGGCGTTCACGCTCTCAATCGCGTTCGTGTTGCAGATGACCTTGCGCATTTCGACGTCGAAGGACAAGAGGGGCACCATCTCGGCCCCAGATGTCGGACCACAGTGTGATCACGACCGGACACTTGGCGCCCCTTTTCTCGGAGAACTCCAGGATCCGCTGTCCAGGGCGCTGTGTCTCTTGCTCCCGTTGGTCTTCTTGCCCGCGTCGAATCCGCGGGTGGCGTTGGAGACGGTCTCGGCTGCGTTGGCGGACTGCGAGTCGATGATCAGCATGACGTTGCCAGGGGCATCGCCGCTGGCCGACGTGGATCTGACGGCGGTCGTGTCTGACTGCGGCGGTCGTGAGCTAGCGACCGGCCGGTGTCTCGTCGGCGGCGCTCAACGGTGTGTCACAGATTCCCATGCGCAGATGCTCCACGTGGAAGAGCGCCTGGTCGAGGAGTTCGGCGACATGGTTGTCGTAGAGCGCGTAGACGATCGAGCGGCCGTGGCGTTCGCCGGTCACGAGGCCGAGGTTGCGCAGCAGGCGCAGCTGGTGGGAGCAGGCGGAGGCTTCCATACCGGCGGCGTCGGCGAGGTCGCTGACGGAGCAGGGGCCTTCCTGGAGGCGGGCCAGGATGTAGAGGCGTGAGGGCGTGGCAAGGGCCTGGAGGGTCGCGGCGACGTCGGCGGTGCCGACCGCGTCGAGGCGCTCGCGGGTGGTGGCGCTGCTGGTGGTACCGGTTCCGTGGCCCATGGGGCCATCATACCGGTGACACATGAAGACCTATTCAGACGTTCCTGTATGGTGAGGACTGTTGCCGCATCCGCCCGTGAAGGGTTGTTTTGTCGTGTCTTCTGTTCTGGACCAGATGCCTTCGCGAGCTGTCTCCGGGCCGCGTCCGGCGCCACCCCGGCGGCCTACGCGGGTGCTGGCCCTGCCGGAGGCCCGGTGGGCTCTGGCCGCGCTGGTCCTGTTCGTGATCGCTCTGCCGCTCAACCTGCTCGACGCCCCGGCCTGGACGTGGGCGCCGTTGTTCGCCGCCACCTTCGTCACCGGTGGCTGGGAGCCGGGATGGGCGGGCCTGAAGGCCCTCGCGGACAAGACCTTGGACGTGGATCTGCTGATGGTGGTGGCCGCTCTCGGCGCCGCCGCGATCGGTCAGGTCCTCGACGGGGCGCTGCTGATCGTCATCTTCGCGACCTCGGGCGCCCTGGAGGCTGTCGCGACGGCGCGGACGGCGGACTCGGTGCGCGGTCTGCTCGATCTTGCCCCTTCCACCGCGACCCGGCTCCTGCCGGATGGCCGGGAGGAGCTGGTCGCCGCCGAGGAGTTGCGGATCGGCGACATCGTCTTGGTGCGGCCCGGCGAGCGTGTCGGCGCCGACAGCGAGGTCCTGGAGGGGGTGAGCGAGGTCGACCAGGCCACCATCACCGGCGAGCCCCTGCCGGTGGCCAAGCAGGCCGGAGATGAGGTGTTCGCCGGCACGGTCAACGGCACCGGCGCCCTGCGTGTGCGGGTCGAACGTGGCCCGGCGGACTCGGTGATCGCCCGGATCGTGAAGATGGTCGAGGACGCCTCCGAGACCAAGGCCCCCACTCAGCTGTTCATCGAGAAGATCGAGCAGCGGTACTCGATCGGCATGGTGGTCGCGACCCTCGCCGTCTTCGCGGTCCCGCTTGCCTTCGGTTCTGCACTCCAGCCCGCCCTGCTGCGGGCGATGACCTTCATGATCGTCGCGTCACCATGCGCGGTGGTCCTGTCCACGATGCCGCCGCTGCTGTCCGCCATCGCCAACGCGGGCCGCCACGGCGTGCTGGCGAAGTCCGCCGCCGTGATGGAGCGCCTGGGTCAGGTCGACACCGTCGCCCTGGACAAGACCGGCACCCTCACCGAAGGCGCCCCCCACGTCACCGACATCCGACCCCTGCCCGGCGCCGGCCTGGACGAGGACGATCTGCTCGCGCTCGCGGCCGCCGCCGAGCACCCCAGCGAGCACCCCCTCGCCCGCGCCGTCGTCCAGGCCGCCCGCGACCGCGGCCTCTCCATCGCCGCGACGGGTGACTTCGCCTCGGTAGCCGGGCAGGGCGTCACGGCAGCCGTCGGCGGGCATACCGTCCAGGTCGGTTCCCCGGCCCGTCTCACCCACACCGTCGGCCCGCGGGCGGACGACGTGGTGCAGGTCGTCGAAGACGACGGCCGCAGCGCGGTACTTGTCCTGCGCGACGGCCTCCTCGTCGGGGTGCTGGGCATTGCCGACCGGCTCCGCCCGGACGCCAGGGCCACAGTGGCCGCGCTGACCGAACTGGCCGGCCGTACCCCGGTCCTGTTGACCGGCGACAACGAGCGTGCCGCGAACCATCTGGCCGGCGAGGTCGGCATCAGCGACGTGCGCGCCGGTCTCCTGCCTCAGGACAAGGTCGCCGCGGTCAAGCACTGGCAGGCCCACGGCCGGCGGGTGCTGGTGGTCGGGGACGGTGTCAACGACGCGCCCGCCCTCGCCGCCGCACACACCGGCATCGCCATGGGCAAGGCGGGCTCCGATCTTGCCCGGGAGACCGCCGACGCCGTCGTCGTCGACGAACTCGCCACGATTCCGGCCGTGGTGGCGCTCTCCCGCCGGGCCCGCCGTCTGGTGGCGCAGAACCTGGTCATCGCTGGGGCCTTCATCACGGTGCTGGTGGCCTGGGACCTGATCGCCACGCTCCCGCTGCCGCTCGGTGTCGCCGGGCACGAGGGGTCCACCGTCATCGTCGGCCTCAACGGCCTGCGCTTGCTGCGGGAAGCCGCCTGGGTGCGGGCCGCCAGGGACGCCTCGTGAGCAACCGCAGCCGAGGCGACCGGACAACCACAAAGGCGACCGTTCGGGACGTCGCACGTGACGCGAAGATCGACCGTCGATGGTGATGCGCTACCAGCGCGGGCTGCATGGTGCGTCTCGACCGTGCTGGAGCTCGCCCTGATGCGCTACGTGGTGCGGTTCCCGACGACCGTGGCGCTCGGCCGCGAGGCGGGTTCGCGCCGACTGGGTTCGGCGTGAACCCGCCAGGCCCCTACCTGACGTGCCACCGGGACGTCTTCGATGTAGGTCGCCTTCGGACTCGTGGGGCGTGGGGGCTGCGCGGCTGCGACTGCCTAGAGGTTGTCCCGTAGGGGGTCTGAGTTATCTGCTGAGGGCCATGTTGTGCAGGCGTGCGACGCCGTGCATGGCCAGGTGAACGCCGTTGCCCTTGAGCCGGCAGTCCCGAAGGACCTTCCAGTTCTTCAGGCGAGACAGAGCGTGCTCGACACGCGCCCGGGCCCGGCGGTGAACGGCGTTCTCGGCCTCCTGCTGCGGACTCAGACGCTCCTGGCCTCGCTGTTTGCGGTGCGGGATGAGCAGTCCGGTGCCCTGGTAGCCGCCGTCGGCGATGGTGGGAACACCGCGGCATGCCCGGTCCACTCCGGACTCGGTGAAGGCCCGGCAGTCGTTACGGCTGCCGGGCAGCGGATCACCGATCGCCACGACCAGACGGCTGTTGGCGTCGATGACCACTTGGAGGTTGGTCGAGTAGCGGTAGTTCTTGCTCGAGGCTGCGATGCTCCGGTCCCGCGTGGGCACCAGGGTGCCGTCGACGATGTACACGGTGTCTTCCCGTTTGCGGCGGGCCGGCGAGATCGCCAGCAGCGGTGCGAGGTGGTCCAGGATCCTGTCCGCGGCCGACTTCGAGATCCCGAACAGCGGCGCCACCTGCCGCAACGTCAAGTTCGTGCGCCAGTACGTGGCCACCAACAACACCCGGTCCTCCAGCGGCAATCGCCACGGACGACCTCTTTGGACGTCACCATCACGTCGCCGCACCAGTGCAACGAGCCGGTCGAACTGTGCCGGCTTCAACCCGGCGAACGGCTCGATCCACTTCAGATCATCAGCTGAAATCACCCCACCCATGACCGGACAACGCCCCAACCGCCACACCGGTTACGGGACAACCTCTAGGCGATGTTCATTGCGATCAGCTTCTTCGGGATAGCCCCACGAACCGCGCTCTGGTGTTGCCGCGGTCCCTGACCTTACCTTGATATTTAACATTGCTCCCGTTTTACGGTGAGATATTCCGTTCGAGTTTCGAGGCGCTTCACCGTCTTCCCGGGCTCGTAGCGAGGAGCCAGCCTGCGGTTTCGCGAGCCAACTGGCCTGCCTGGTCCGGGTTTTGAGGGTTTGGGCACGGCTGCGGGGCGGGTGGTGGTCGCGCGGACGTGCCGAAACCCCCGGCGGACCCGGGCGGGGGTGAGCCGGTGTGGCGGGCGTGGTCTTTCCCAGGGGCGGCGGAGGTCTTCGGCGAGGGGGCGGGCGAGGCGGAGCTGGGTGTGCACGGCGATGATCAGCCAGGTCCACAGATCGGCGGTGTGCGGGTCGCGGACCTTCGGTGTCGTCCAGCCCAGGGTCTGTTTCCAGAACCTGAAGGTGTGTTCAAGGTCGAATCTGCGCAGGAACGCCTGCCAGCGCACGTCGATGTCGGCGCCGGTCATGTGTGTGCGTGAGGACCACAGCCAGACCGGCTTCGGATCACCATCGCCCGGCAGGTGCTCGACCTTCAAGCGGATCAACGTACCGTGGATCAGGGGGAGTTCGCCTTCATGGTCGAGCCAGGGGCCGCGGGCCTGCAGTCGGGGGTGCATCCGGTCCCAGGCCAGGGCCTCGGCCTGGCCGTAGCGGGTGGTGTCGCTGGTTGTGGCGGCGTCGGGGGTGTGCCAGGAGTCCGGCTTGGCGAAGGTGAGGACACCGCCGTGCTTGCGGGGCTGCCCGCCGCGCGGACCGGAGCGGCGAGGTCCGGCGTCGCGGAGCATGACACGGTCCGAGCGCAGCCGTCCCACGCACTCGACGGGCAGGTCGGCCAGGAGGTAGGCGAGGCGGCAGACGTCGTAGCCGGCATCGGTCACGACCAGGATGTCCGGCATCCAGGGCTGCCAGTGTCCGGCCTGCCTGAGGCGTCCGACGACCTCGCGGAGCTGGGCGGCGGTCACCGCGATGGCATCGTCGGCCGGGCCCAGCCGGATGGCGTCCAGCACCGCCGTCCAGGAAGTCCGTCCGCTCTCCAGAGCCGCGACGATCGAGTAGGGCCAGCCGGGGATCATCTGATCCGCGCTGCGGCCCCGCCCGTAGACGTGGCAGAACAACAGGTCCGGGCTGGTGGGCGCGTCCGGGCGCAGCCAGTTGCTCACGTCGACCGCGAGGACGATCCGTCCATCGGCGGCCCTGGGCAGTGGTGTTGCCGCCAACAGCCGGCGCAGCCGGGTCGGCTCCAGCCAGCCGTTGTTCAACGCGCCGTACATCGCACCGTGCCCGCGTGGATGCTCAGCGAGCAGCGTGAGTTCGGGCAGCGAGACGACCGGACCATCCGCACACAGCACGGCGTCGGCCAGGTCGAAGAGCGCGTCCGCGCGGGCGTAGAGACAGTCGTAGAACTCGACCCGAAAGCGGGACAAGATGTCGAACGCCTCGCCCGCGGGCGCGTGGACCGGGAGACTCATATACAGCGGCCGTTCTCTCGTACTTTGTGACTCGACATCTCGAAGCGTGGAGAACGGCCGCCCCACCGTCCCGAGAAAAACCGCAGATCAGCAGGTCGAGTGACAGGTGAGGTTAAACAACAAGCTTACTGCCTGTTCTCTATCCGTTTGCGTGATCGACCGGGTTCGAAAAGAGTCCTGGATCGGGTGAGCTGGCGATGTCGGGGCATGGAAGAGGAGTTTCTTGGCAGCTCGCGGTTGTCGAGTCCAGCGAGAATCAAGAGGCCCGTCGTCGAAGTGTCGCGTGGTCGCGGTTGCCGGGACCAGTTCGTGCACTCCTGCGTGTGACTGCCTCGCTTACGGGTTCGGGAACGCATGCGACCGGCCGGATCGCCTGCTCCGATACGACTCGAACATGAGCGACACCGAGTAGAAGCTCGCGGGGACGGTCGTCATCTGTGTGCAACCGACCAATGACGGCGGGCCATACGAGGCCACGGACGCTCCTGGACGCGGCCCCATATCCGGTGCTTCGCAGCGCTCGTTCAAGGACAATCAATGGCACGGCGAGGTGGCGCGGTCGGTGTTCACCCGCTACCTGGTGGCTGGTTTGCGAGACGGCAGCGCCGGTCTCGACGGCGACGGAAACATCACCCTTCGACGAGCTGGACAGCTACCTTGACGATCGGGTGGTCGCGAGATGCTTCGACGGCGGTCGAAGCGGCTGGGCAGCGTCGAGGGCCGCATCATCGTCGCCCGGGAACACATCGCAGCATCATGGAACGGGAGTTCCTCGGATCTATGTATGAGTCACCTTTCCCTGGCGTGCCCCCTACCCAAGGGTGAGGGCATGCGGCATGGTGAATATGCCAAGGGCGAGTTCCTTCGGGGGTGGACGTGAGGGCGCCGGGTGCGGGAAGGGTTGAGATGCGAGGAAGCGCGAAACAGGCCATGGAGTGGTTATCCGCGGCTGCGGCCGATCCTCGGAGCTGTAAACGGCAGTGGCGCGGCAAAGCAGGAACGTCACAGCTGGAGTGCGGCCGTTTCTGGGATGTGTTGAGCGTTCCGCACGAGCTGGGTGTGCTGGCCCTCCACGTCCTTTTGGGAATCATCCAACCGCCCGGCCCCACCCTCGCGGACGGCACCTTAGGCACGGTGAGCTTCTTCGTGGTGCCGGAGCCCAGGGGCTGTTGGATCGGTTCGAGCGTTCAGTACCTGGGCAAGGAGACATGGATCACTGCGCCTGCACCGGACTGTGTCACGGGACCACTACGGTGGCTCTTCCCTCCCGACGGCAACGGTTCCCTCTTCGAGCCAGCAGCCCTGGAACGATCCCTGCAATTGGCGCAGAAGGAGCTCTCGGCAACTGGCTCTGCACAGCACGCGGCACGCCAGTCAGTCACAGGAAGACTCACTGCATCCGACAACGGTTTGGCGTTTCCGCCCTGGTCGGTGGCCGTCGCGCCGGTTCTCGACCCGCATGAATGGCACGGCCAGTTGTACTGCGCGCAGAAGATCGGGGCTGCCTGCCGCCTCACCGAAGGGAGAGAAGGGTTCAAAGGTGCGCTCTGAAGGACAGGGAGAACCGGAATTAGAAGCCCTCGTGACCGGGCAAGTGAGTCTGGGGCAGGGAGAGTTGCGTACCTGCGATCTACAAATACGGTTCATCGCCCGTGACCCGTTGGTGGTGCGCGTGTCGGCTACTCTCACAGAGCCGCAGCCCTCTGGTACGAACAGTGGTGTGTGGTGGGTATCTCGGGACCTCCTGCGCGCCGGACTGATCGGCCCCGCAGGAATGGGCGAGGTACAGGTCATTCCGGTAGTCCTGCCCAGCGGGTCGCTGCAGGTCGCGATTCACATCCACGGCCAGGGACAGGATGCGAAGCTCCTACTTGCTCATCAGGCGCTTCACTTGTACCTCGAACGAACCAGTGTTCTTGTGCCGATCGGGAGGGAAATGGAGCGTGTCGACATCGATGGGGAGATCGACCAACTCCTTGATGACAACGGGTGATCCTGGCGCACCCGGTTTCAATGTTTTCTCTCAGCTGCAGTGGGACCTGTGTGTCAGGCGAACAGCGAAGTCCAGAAGCTCCCGGTCGACGGGAGAGGCATCGAACGCGCATTCCAGCAGTTGCCCCTCTCAGGGCTCACTGACCGCCGGGTCGACCAGATCAACTTCGTAGGTTGTGGAGCCGCTTCTGAGTCGTGCCGTTGAGCTCAATGAGGTGCTTACAAACAGTAGTGACTGAGCGTCACAGTTGGCCTCTGAGCGCCGTAATCGGACACAGAGGGGTGCCCGCCCATGCGGCCGAGGCCTCGTCGGTGGGGTCCGGGAAAGCCGGCGAGGCCCAGCGGCACGGGGGACGGCGCGGTGCTGGATGCGGTGTACTGCGGCCCGCTCGCCGGGCCGTCCGGCGGCCGGGCACGTCACGACGGACGGCGGGGCCGCACTCCGAACGGCCTGCTGATCCCGCCCCGCTTCTCCTTCGAGCATCTGTTCGGCTCACCCCGCATCGCGCTGCAGCGCAGGCTGCTACTGCTGCCGGGGGCGAAGTCTCAGGACTGGGCCGAGCGGTTCGACGACATCCTCGCCCTGCCGGCGGGCACCTACCGTTCAGCGGAGGGTGTCGAGGCATACGTGCCGGGGGCGCCGACGTGGAGGTGTGGATCCTGGGTCAGCAGCGGTGGCCAGAGCGCCTCGGTCGCGGGCCGGGGCGCTCTGCGGCGCGCGGCGAACTACCACGTCAGTCCGGCCATGGTCCTGGAGGCGGCAGGGAGGGCTACCGGTCCTTCTTCCGGCCCTCCGAGTTCCTGGGCAGGCCGTACGTCGGGGCCTTGGCGGACGTCGTCGCAGAGGACGGCGCACCGGCCCGTGACCACCGGCTGTCCCCTGTGGGTGCGCAGCATCCGTACCGCCAAGTGGGCCGTCGAGTTCCCGACGCCCGAGGAAGCGCGTGCCCACGCGTGGTCCGACGAGGGCCGCGTCCTTGTCGTGACCTCGGTCGGGATGCGGGTGACGGTGCCTTTCCGTCTGGGTGCGGGAATTCCACTGACAGAAACCATGATCGTTATGCTCCTCGAAACGGAACAGCGTCATCGAGGGCCGCTCATGGCTGCCGCTACATTGAGGGAAGGTGCGTTCCCATTCCCCGCTTTGGCAAGGAACATTTGGGCAATCAGATGCGGTACGCAGACGGTAAACGTTATGCACCTTTAGTCGTGTCATCACGGAAGCAATCCGAACCATGGACGCCAGAATGGCCCAGCTCATGAGATGGAGCGGAATTAAATTTCGCCAGCTGGCGCGATTGGTGTCATGCTTGAGATGCTCGCTTGCGGGCCCGTGAAGCACGTAGGTTGGCCGGGTTTCCGCAACTCCGAACGCTGTGCCAGACGCCACTATTATTCCGTGTCCGATCATAAAATGCCGCCACGCACGCGGTGTTACGACATACCTTGAGTCGGCGCCACGAACCGTCTTGCTGAGCCTGAAAGCACTCTGCGAGCACTGCGGAGGCGACCCAGCGCCAACCCCTTCCCCTGGGCAATGCGGCAAACGCAGGACCGGAAATCGCCGCCACGGTCACCTGAGCTGATCGGAGTCTTGGCAGGGACTCCATGTCATCATCATCCGTATGCCCAGAAACAAGCAGGCGTAGTTCGTTACGCAGTCCTATCAGATCTGCAAGGTCCGTTTCGGGCAAGTCTGGGGGCGAAAGATCGACTCCGCGTGCCTTACCTAGTGCTTGCCCTGCCTCACGCACCCAATTCCGAGCAGAATCGATGTCAGAGAAAAGATCCTCGTGTCTGTGCCTGGCGCCTTGACGGCCGTCAGAGCAGGAGTTTAGGAGATCTTGAACAAAGGCCAGGCCACCAGGCGCCGGGGTCAGTCCGGGGATTCGCTCCGTGGCTACCCATCGCATCTCTGACATCTCCTTCACGTAAGGCCCCTGCAGCCGACGCACCACTCCTTCTCTCGCAGTGTCACCCAGCTCAGGGGCAGTTCCGGCAACAGTGCCCCGGATACCGATCCGTACAACACTAGCGGAATACGGGGGCGTAGGTCCTTGCCGCCTGACAGGGGCGACAGTCGTGGGTAAGATATAGCGGCTCGCCGGAACAGAACACGCCTGAGGGAAACGTCGGCCCTGCCGCCGAACGGCCCGGCAGACATGATCCGACGGGTGACTTTATTCATGCACCTACTGTGTTGTCCCAGTTCTGCCCCACTGCGTCATCCACAACACGTACGCCGTGACGGGCTCTCGGTGTACTCCTCGGATGGGGCATGTTGTGCAGTGGTGAATGGGCGTTTTGAGTCACTATGAAGGTGTTGTGATGGCCCGCGGTGACGTTGACGGGCCATCAAATGTCAGTGTGACCTGATGTCGTGCGAAGCCTGGGAATGCTGTGGTGGCTGCTCGGTGGGGGTGTCAGGAGTACAGGGCGACTGCTCCGCCCCACAGGGCACCGGCGTTGAGGCGCTCGGGGTAGCGCTCCAGGCAGGCGTTGAAGAAGTCGAGGCTGGTGTCGTGCTTGCCGAGCAGGTCTTCGGTGGTGTCGAGGTAGTGCCTGGTCTCGGCAATGGTGCGCGTGGCGTTGTCGTCCAGTTCCTTGTTCTTGTGTCCTGCCACGATCCAGCGGGGTGCCAGGGCTTCGACGGTGTCGATGGCCCGGCGCCATGCGTCGAAGCCACCGTTTCCGGCCTCGCGCAGGAACTGGTGCACGCCGTTGTAGATCACGTCACCCGCGACCACCAGCTCGAGGTCGGGAACGTGCAGGACGCTGGTGTCGTCGGTGTCGGTGTGGCCGACCTCTATGATCACCAGTTCGTGTCCTTCGAGTGTGAACCGGTTGTGCGGCACGGTCACAGCGGTAACCGGAGCGTCCGGGATCTGCCCGGGGAAGAGGCTGTCCCAAAAGCCTTCGCGAATCGCCACGTTCACATGCATCTGCTTGATCGTGCCGGCCGTGGCGACGACCTGGGCGTCGAACCGCTTGGCCAGCATGTCGGCCGTGAACCAGTGGTCACCATGGCCGTGAGTGACGAAGATGTGGGTGAGGTTCTTGCCGCTGTCCTCGATCCACTTCCCGACCTCCTCGCCCTGCTGGGAAGTCAGGGGAGGATCGACGAGCACCGCATCGTGCTCCCCGTGGATCAGTGTGATGGAAAGCGGGGAGAACACGCGCCGATCACCATTGGGTACAAGATCCGTAACGTCCTGCGGAATGGGATCGGCGATGAAGACGTCGTACGCGAGCGCGCTGACTGCTGACATGGCACTGCCTCTTGTGTCGATTGAATGGGGCATCTGGAAGTGACATCGCGCCGGGGTGTACTTGCCGGACTGTCCGAGAGTGCGACAGGGAAGAGCGCCGACCGGGCGCCCCCGGGAGTCCGCAGGCACTTCTCCCGGACCGCGGCCCAGCCGCCGCCCGCCACGGTCTGCCGGAAACGACCCAAGGCGGGACCGATCCCGGCGGCCCGAGGTGTCAGAGCAGGGCGGGCCAACGCCGCTTTTCGCGCGGGGGCGACACCCGCAACCGACGAAACCGTGAAGCTCATCGGGCCTGGCCTGGGTCAACACCCTCGCAACGACACTACCGTACCTAATTAGCTAGTGTCAGTCAATCGAGCTTTGACGAGGTTTTGACTGGGTGTATGTCGTTTTGGGTATGTTGCTGTGGATGGTGGGACAGGTGCCGGTCCAGGTCGCGTGGAGTGTCGGCTGAGCCCGCACGGTGTGGTGGAGGGTCGGTCTGGGCCGGGTCTTTTGGCTCTTGCGCCGGTTGTTGCAGGGTGCAGATGGCGTGGGTGCCGGTGTTCGGGCAGCTCCGGATCGTCCGTGATCTTGCGGGCGTCACGTCCGGCGGGACGAGCCCTGAGGTCTACGAAAACGTGACGCGGCCAGGCTGGTGTCCTGTCGAAAGGAATCCCGGCCTGCCGCAGCCGAAGTGGCTTTAACGCATCTTCTGGGGTCACGGCTCGCATTTCGATGAGCAGATCCTTCAGTGCCGACCTGTGGATTGCTCAGTTTGGAGAACGGGACGACCCACGAGTCCTCCTGCTGGCCGACCTGTCCTCCTTGCCGGCGGCGTCCCGGCAGTGTGTGCGTCGCTGGGCGTCCCGGAAGTGGAATGAGCCGGCCGTGACGGGCTCGAACTGTGTGCAGTCAGCGCGTTGTCCGGGCGTGAGGACCAGGGAGAGTGGGCGGCGTTTGCCGTCCGCGCTGAGGTGGATCTTCGTGGTCGGGCCGCCCCGGGAATGGCCGGGGGTTTTGCCTGCCGCGCTGTCTGTGCTGGGAACAGGTGCGTGTGTGCGTGTAGGTGAACTGATTTTTGCAGCACCCCTTTTGAGGTAGCCGGAGGTAGTGGTGGTGGATTGGTCGGTGCGCCGGTGGGGTGCTGGTGGGCCTGGATTGGTGTGGAGTCGACGTTGGTGTTCCAGTTGATGGCACGGCTTTGGCAGTGATTGCCTGGGCGTGCTGGAGCAGCCGTTTCCTGCTGCCGTCGGCGGGCCACCGGCTGTGGTGTTTGTGAATGGTCTGCCACGGGCCGAAGCGAGTGGGCAGCTGATGCCAATGACAGCTGGTGATCAACTGGTGAATGATTCCGTTGATTACTTGGTGGTGGTTCTGCCAGCGGCCGCAGCGGTTGTTGCTCTTGGGTAGCAGAGGCTCCAGCACTGCCCGCTAGTCATCGGTGAGATCCCCCCTGCTGAGCACGCCAGTGGCTTCCTCTCTCAGGCGGCGTTCATGTCGGCCAGCTGGTCGGCGACGCTGCGGGGCTCTCGGCCCAGCAGCTCGGCGAGCAACGGATCGACACCCGTGAAGCGGCCTTGCCGGGCGGCCAGGAAGGTGGTGAGCGTCATCCGCGCCATCGCCTCCGGAGTACCGGCGGCGACCTGGTCCGCGATCCATGTTTCGTCGTCCAGTGTCACGCGCGTGACCTCACGGCCACTGGACTTCGATGCCATCGCGGCGACGTCGTCCAACGTGACGGCCTGGCCGGCGGTGAGCGTGATCGGGCCGTCGAAGGTGCGGTGGCCTGCCAGGATGACCGCTGCCGCTTCGGCGGCGTCGGCGCGGTCGGTCCAGGAGACCGGCCCGTCGGCCGGGGCAGTGATGGTGCCGGTCTGCTGCCAGGGGCCCAGCAGCCAGGCGAGGCTGTGGGCATAGAAGCCGTTGCGCAGGGCGGTCCATGCAACGCCGGAGTCGGCCAGGAGCTGTTCGGTGGCGGCGTGGTCACGGGCCGGGTGGAAGGGGCTGTCGGCGCCGGCGCCCTGGTGGCTGGTGTAGAGGATGCGCGCGGCTCCGGCCGCGACGGCGGCCTCGATGCCTGCACGGTGCAGGGCGACGGCATCGGCGTGCGGGTCGTTGGAGGAGACGAGCAGGACCTGCTCGGCACCCTCGAAGGAGTGCTGCAACGCGGCCGGGTCTTCGTAGGAGCCCTGGCGGACGCGCACGCCGCGGTCGGCGAAATGCTGAGCCTTGGCGACATCGCGGACACTGACGCCGATTCGCTCGGCGGGCATGCGCTTGAGAAGGTGTTCGACGGTGGCGCCGTTCAGGGCGCCGGTCGCTCCAGTGATGACGATCATGAGGGTCTTCCTTCCGTTTCCGCGGTGCGCCGGGCGCAGGCGGGTGAGCGTCAGTGGCTGCGCAGGATTGGCAGGAGGATGTCGTCGACGAGGCGGGCGATGAACGCCTCGTCGCACGACTCGCCCGCGATCACGATGCGGTGGACAATGACGGCCGGGGCGACCTCGGCAAAGATCTCGGCAGCCCGGGGGATCAGCTGTTCTCCGTGCCGGATGGCCTTGCGCAGGGGCTCGTCGGTCATCTCCGCCTCGTCCCGGCGCAGAATGCGGCGCATCTCCTCCGCGAGCCGTGCGTCGCTGCGCATGCCGGCGAACACTGCCCCGAGCAGGCCGATCTCCTGCTCGGCGATCTGTCGGCTCAGCCAGGTGACAAGCTGGAGGAGGTCCCCTCGCAGGTCACCTGCGGCAGGTTCGGGAGGGGTGGCGTGCGAGCGGTGCTCGACCGCGGCCGCGACCAGCGCGGCCTTGTCACGGTAGCGACGGTAGATCGTCGTCTTCGCTGCCCCGGAACGGCTCGCAACCGCTTCCATGGACAGCTGCTCGTAGCCCACCTCGGTCAACAGCGCCAGCGTCGCATCAAGAATGGCCAGGTCCCGGCTGGTGTCACGCGGCCGTCCCGTGACCGGCGGCCGAACCGTGCCGCCACTGCCTGAGCTACTCGATGCGCCTGACACGCTTCACTCCCACTTTCGATACGCTACCGTTGCGTATCGAAAGTAACCCGAGAGGCCGCCACGGGCAACTCAAGCTCTGTTTGATCGAGGAGACAGTCCCTGGCTGTGCCGGCTGCCGAGGGTGTGCAAGTCGGCTCGGGTCCGGCCGCACGGGCTACGGCATGCATGGTGAAGCCGCGGAATCGTGGTGGCTCGGCGGACTTGACCTGGCGAGCGTGGGCGCCGCGCCTTCCAGTTGGCGCAGGCACGGGAGCAAGTAGCGCTCATTGCCGGAGGGAGGGCGCAGGGATTCATGGCGGGCGTGGGGGAGGCGACTGTCGGCGTACAAGTGATCGTGCGCCACCTCGTACGGAGGAATGTGCACCGTTTCCGGTGCGGTGATGTATTGGGAACCGTGAGTCTGCTGCTGTCAGTTCGGGGTGGCAGGGAGGCGGCCGACGGTGGTCCTGGATCCGCATCGGTGGCTGGAGTTGAGGCGGTTTCGGCCGCTGTATGAGTCCGGTGCGATGAGCCTGCGGGAGATCGCCAAGGAGACGGGGCTCAACCGCCGGACGGTCAGCAAGTATCTGAAGGATCCGGCTTCGGTTGCGCCACCGAAGCGGGAGGGTGCCGGCCGGCGGCATCGGCGGGTGGTGGACGAAGTCGCGCCGCTGATCGACGCGATGCTCAGGTCCGAGGTTCTGCTCAAGGCATCGGTAGTCCATGAGCGTCTGGTCCAGGACTACGCGGTCACCATCAACTACCAGCGGGTGAAGCTCTATCTGCAGGAAGCCCGGCCACGGATAGCGGAAGAACTGGGTATTGCTCCGGGCGAGCTGGCGGGCATGCACCGGCGGTTCGAGGTCGTTCCGGGGGCTCAGGCGCAGGTGGACTGGGGAGACGAGGGAAAGGTCCTCGCTCACGTGGGCGTCCCGAAGGTCTACTCGTTTCACATGACGCTGTCGTACTCGCGCGATCCGTTCTGCTGCTTCACCACCAGCCAGGACCTGGCGACGTTCTTCGACTGCCACCGCCACGCGTTCGCGCACTTCGGCGGGGTGCCGATGAGCATCGTCTACGACCGCACCAAAACGGTCGTGCGCCGGCACGTCGCTCCGGGCCAAGCAGTTCCGCTGCATCCGGAGGCCGTTGCCTTCGCCGGGCACTACGACTTCGACATCGATGTGCTGGCCGCCTACCGGCCCCAGGGCAAAGGCCGGGTCGAACGCCAGGTCGGCATCGTTCGGGATCACGTGCTCGCGGGGCGGGCCTTCTCCTCGATCGAGGAGCTGAACGCCGCCTTCGCTGCCTGGGTTCCGTTGCGGCGAGCGAAGGTCCATGGCACCCACGGGGAGATCATCGGACAGCGGGCGGCACGTGATCACGCGGCTTTGCGCCCACTGCCGAAGACCCCGTATGTGGTCACGCAGCGGCACCTGCGACACGTCGGCAAAGACTGCCTGGTCGCCTTCGACGCGAACCTCTACTCGGTGCCGGCCCGCAAGGTCCGCCCCCGCCAACTGGTCGAGGTCCGTGCCACGAAGTCCCAGGTTGAACCGTTCCGACTTCTCTGCCGCTCCGTTGTGAGGCAGCAGAGAGGATGGGACACGTGCCCAAGAAGATTGATGCAGCCCTTCGTAGCCAGGCTGTGCGGCTGGTGACAGAGCATCGCTCGGAGTACTCCTCGGAGCGTGCGTTGCATGTCCAGGTCGCCGAGTCCCTCGGTGTCTCGCGGGAGTCCGTGCGGCGCTGGGTGATGCAGCAGGAGATCGACGCCGGGCAGGCCGCGGGCGTGAGCACGGACGAGCGCGAGGAACTGCGCAGGCTGCGGGCGGAAAACAAGCGCCTCCGTGAGGTCAACGAGGTACTGAAGTCCGCGACGATTTTCCTCGCGGGGGAGCTCGACCCCCGAAACCGCTGATCGTGGCGTTCGGCGATCAGATGCGGGCCGAGGGGTATGCCGTCGAGTCGATCCTTGCCGCCCTGAACCAGGGCGGGTTGAAGATCGCGGCACGAACCTTGCGGGCCTGGTGTGCCCCGGCCGGGTCCGCCAATCTGGCCCCGGCTCGCATGGTCACCGACGCCCTGGTCGAGGACGCCGTCCGACGGCTGGCGTTCACCACGAACGCGGCCGGTGAGCGTGTGCTGGCCCCGGAAGGTCTCTATGGCCGGCGCAAGATGCTGGCTCTCATCCGCCGCACCCTGCTGCCCGGGGCCGGGTTCGGTGCCGTGGACCGCGCGATGCGCTCGCTCGGACTGTCCGGTGTCGTGCGCGGGCGAAGACCCAGAACCACGATCCCCAACCCGGCCGGCGCGCGGGCCGCGGACCTCCTGGACCGCGACTTCTCGGCCGAGGCCCCGGACCGGAAATGGATCACCGACTTCACCTATGTGCGCACCCACCAGTCTTTCACCTACGTCGCGTTCATCGTCGACTGCTTCTCGCAAAAGATCGTCAGCTGGCACGCTTCCATCAAGCGAGACGTGGAGCTGGTCGACGTGCCGCTGCGGATGGCGCTGTGGCGACGCAGCCACGAGGGCACTCCCATCGAGCGTGACCAGCTCATCCACCACAGCGACGCCGGATCGCAGTACACCAGCGTGCGCTTCACCGAACACCTGCACATCGAGGGCATCAGGCTCTCGATCGGCAGCGTCGGAGACGCCTACGACAACGCGTTGATGGAGACGATCAACGGGCTCTACAAGGCCGAGTGCATACGCACGAAGGTCTTCGACGACGGGCCCTGGCGGACCGTCTCCGACGTCGAGTACGCCACTGCTTCGTGGGTGGAGTGGTACAACAACCGCCGCCTGCACTCCAGTTTGGGCATGATCAGCCCCACCGAGTACGAGGCAGCACATTACGCTGACACAGGACCACGAGCCGACTGATCACCGGCCAACAAAACACCGGCAGGAAAGTCGGAACGGTTCAAGGCCAACGTCGCCCTGCTCGGGCCGCCCGGCGTGGGCAAAACGCATATTGCTGTCGCCCTCGCGGTCGCGGCCTGCCGGGCCGGCTACTCGATCTACTTCACCAGCCTGGACGACATGGTCCGCCAGCTCAAGGCCGCCGAGGACCAGGGCCGGCTGATGAGCAAGCTCACCGGCTACCTGCGACCCGCCGTTCTCGTGGTCGACGAGGTGGGCTACCAGCCGTTGGAGCGGGCCGAGGCGAACCTCGTCTTCCAGGTCATCTCCAAGCGCTACGAGAAGGGCTCCATCATCCTGACCTCGAACAAGACCTTCAGCGAATGGGGCCAGGTCTTCGGCGACGAGGTCCTTGCCACGGCGATCCTCGACCGTCTCCTGCACCACTGCGAGGTCGTCCCGATCAATGGCAACAGCTACCGGCTCAAGAACCGCCTCCAGGCCTCGAGCGGGACACCGACGTGGCCTGAGAGTGGTGCATAGAACTTCGTACTCGGTGGCGCACTCAGACGAGTACGCGGACAGCTCTGGCCGGGCGAGGCGATCGGCCGGTCCCGCGGCGGGCTGACCACGAAGATCCACCTCGCCTGCGACGGCCAGGGCCGGCCGCTCGCCTTCACGATCACCGCCGGCAACGTCAACGACTGCACCCAGTTCGAGCAGGTCATGACCCGCATCAGCGTCAGCCGATGCGGGCCCGGACGGCCCAGAACGCGACCCGGGCAGGTCGTCGCGGACAAGGGCTACTCGTCCACAAAGATCCGCCGCTACCTGCGTCGACGAGGCATCAAGGCCGCGATCCCGGAACGGATCGACCAGATCAATGGCCGTATCCGACGAGGAGAAAGCCGCTGCCGGCTCGACCGGGCCGCCTACCGGCGCCGCAACGTCGTGGAACGCTGCTTCAACAAGCTCAAGCACAACAAAGCCCTGGCCACCCGCTACGACAAACTCGCCTGCCACTACCAGGCCCTGGTCACCATCGCCTGCCTGCAATTCTGGCTTCCCTGACTTTGCGGACACGACCTAGTACTGCAACGGTGTTTGCCGTGACTGCTGGCCAGGTCGGTCGTTGGTGTGGTTGTGGGTGGGGACCTTGCTGATGTCGGGTTGTGGGCGGGTGAACTGGATGCTGTGCATGAGCGGTTCGTGCACCGTTTCAGCAGGACGGAGCCGCGGGAGTCGGCGTTGGCTTATATGCGGGGCCTGATCGCTCCGCTGCAGCGGAAGAACGGCTGGACGCTGGCGGAGGAAGCCGGTCACGCAGGCCCGGACCGCATCCACCGGATGCTGAACCGGATCGAGTGGGACGCCGATGAGGTGCTCGACGACGTGTGTGACTACGTGGTCGACAACCTCGGTGACCGGGACGCTGTCCTGGTCGTGGACGATACGGGCTTCTTGAAGAAGGGGACGCGGTCGGCCGGGGTGCAGCGGCAGTACTCCGGCACCGCCGGGCGGACGGAGAACTGCCAGGTCGGTGTCTTCCTCGCCTATGCCACCGACCGCGGGCGGACGCTGATCGACCGGCGTCTTTATCTGCCCACCTCCTGGACCGACGACCGCGAAAGGTGCCGCCGGGCCGGCATCGACGACGAGGTCGCCTTCGAGACCAAGGTGGCCATGGCCAAGGCGATGGTCCGCCGCGCCATCACGGACAAGATCCCGTTTCGGTGGGTGACGGCGGATGCCGCCTACGGCTTCAGCAAAGGCTGGCGGTCCGAGCTGGAGCGGGCGGACGTCTTCCACGTCATGGCCACCACCCGGCACGACACCGTGGTCACCCGCTGGGCGATCGACCATCCCGTCCATGACCTGTTCAACGGCCTTGCTCGGCAGAAATGGAAGCGCCGTTCCTGCGGCAACGGTGCTCACGGCCTGCGGATCTACGACTGGGCCCGCGTCGAAGTGCGGCCCTGGCACCGACCCGACCGCCGCCACTGGGTCATCGCCCGCCGCAGCGTCGCCCGCCCCCGGGAGATCTCCTACTACATCGCCTACTGCCCCGCCGAGACCACGCTGGACGACCTGATCCGCGTCGCGGGCAGCCGATGGGCCATCGAGGAATGCTTCCAAAGCGCCAAGCAGGAATGCGGCCTGGACGACTACCAAGTCCGCCGTTACCCCGGCTGGCACCGCCACATGACCCTCGCCATGGCCGCCCACGCCTGCCTGACCGTCCTGCGGGCCCGTGAGCTGGATACCGGGAAAGCAGAAACGGATCCTCCCAGCTCATCCACCTCAGCCTCGCCGAGATACGACGGCTGATCACCCGCCTCACCGACCGCCGACCCACACCCGTCGATCACATCCTGCACTGGTCGACCTGGCGTCGACGGCGACAACACCAGGCCCGCACCAGCCACTACAAACGACGCGGGCACAGCCCCTGACCTGGCCACCAGTCACGGCAAACACCGTTGCAGTACTAGGGGAGCGCGACCCCTGGGATGGGTGCTGCACAAGGCACATGCAGGGCGACAGTCGTGGCTCGGCCC
>NZ_JALDAX010000032.1 GCF_022698145.1 Streptomyces spinosisporus | reverse complement strand
GCCGTCCTCGGCGACCAGCGGGCCGCGATCCGCGCCGAGACATTGCGTGAGGCAGCCGACGCCATCGACCGCGAGACCCAGCAGGCGAAGAACGACGGCGTGTTGGAGCCGGACAAGTTCCGGCCCTGCCGCGACGCCTCCGCGCAGCTGCGCGCCATGGCCGCCGAGGCGCAGCAGCCCGGGCACGTCTACCTGTCGACCGGCTGCCTCCACGGCGAGCACGCCTACTGCGCGAACGTCGACGGGATCGCCGGATTGAAGAAGCCCGCGCAGTGCAAGTTCTGCGCCGCGCCCTGCACCTGCCCATGCCACACCGAGCAGCAGCCCGACACCGAGACGCTGCGCACCGCCGCTGTCGGACCGGCGCCGAAGGAGCTCCACATCCGGGTTCTGCGCGAGGTCCTCGCCCGCATGGACGGGAGCCGGGGCGACGGCGACAGCGCCACCGAGGACGTCGGCGCCGCCACCGTGCGCACCGTCCTCGTGGAGATCCTCGCCGGGATGCAGCCTACCGCCGGTCGTGCGGCAGACACCGAGGCGCAGCAGCCCGAGACCGAGGCGCCGAGCCCCGTGCACGCCGTGCCACTGCCCGGCTCCAATGGCATCAGCTCCTGCTGCGGACGCCCGCCCTGCGAGTTTGTTGGCGAGCGCGTGACCCGCAACCCGGATGAGGTCACCTGCACTGGCCGCGCCGTCCCGCAGCAGCCTGCGGCGGCCGACACCGGCGAGGAGACCGACGCGTGAGCAGCAGCGGAGGATTCACCGGAATCAGCCTCGCCGGCACCTGGGAATGCGGCGCCTGCGGTGCCACCGGCGACGGCTGGTACGACGCCGAGGACGGCGAACTGGTCCTGCACGACGAGGACGGGCAGCCCTTCGCCCCCGACGAGCATGTGTGCGGGGAGGGCTGACGTGAGTACCGCGGACCTGTTCGTCGAAGCCATCGACACTCTGATCACCCTCGGCTGGGCGCTGTGCGTCTGGGTCGTCCTCGTCAGCGCGGTCGCCGCACTGATCCTCTACGCGGTCGTCATCGTCGTGTGGTGGGCGGCCCGTTCCGTCTGGCGCGGCTGCCGCGGGGCGTGGCGGCGGCTCCAGGCGCCTCGCGGGGCCTCTTGCGGCTCTCGCGTCGTAGAGGTCCCTGAACGGCCCGCAGACGGGCGCACAGCGCGTCCCGTCCCGTCGTGGGCGCGCACCGACCACCACACCCACAAGGAAGCCGCATGACCGACCTCGTCGCGGCAACCGCCGCCATCACCAACCTCTACAAAGCCATCGGCGCCAACATCGCCGCCGCACGCCAACAGCGCGGCGCCCGGCAATCGGACCTGGCGGACGCCGTCGGCCTCACCCGCGCCTCCATCGCCAACATCGAACGCGGCGAGCAGCGCATCCAAGTCCACACCCTCATCGCCTGCGCCCAAGCTCTCAACCTCGACCCCGCCGACCTGATCTCGCAGGCGCTGGAAGGCAGCACACCGATGGCCGATCCCCTGCCCGGTGGCCAGCGGGAGGCGGCACTCCTCACCCGCCGCCTCGTCGCGGCGCGCGATCACATCGATGCGCTGCTCACGCACCTCAAGGAGGAGCAGCCGTGACCGTCCTCCGCTGGCTCGCCGCCTGCTGGCAGGACTGGCTGACCACCGCCCACGACAACGAACACCGCCGCCGCTACCGGGCGTTGCTGGCCATCGCCTACCTGCCGCTCACCATCCGCCTCGCCACCGCCAACCAGCCCGAGGAGACCCCGTGACCGACCTGCCCGCCTCCACCGCACCGGCCGCAGCTGGCAACCCGCTCGTCAAAGGCCGCTGCCCCGCCTGCCGCGGCGCGTCCCTGTTCCTCGGCAACGGCGGCTACGTCACCTGCTCCCGCCTCGACTGCCCCAACCCCAGCGCCGCCGACGACCTGCTGCACGGCGAGGCGCCGGGCCCGGCAGCAACCGAAGCGACCGGAGCGACCGATCGCGAGACGACCACCCGCGTCTTCGCCGCCCTCCACCAGTCCGCCGAGCGGGACGTCAGCTGCGTCATCACCCTCTATGAGCGGTGGGTAAAGGCAGGGCCGCCGCCGCTCGGCACGCTCATGTCCCGCTGGTGGGACCAGCGGCTCGCCGAACTGCACGCCGCGATCCTTCCATCCGCCGATCAGGCCAAGGGGAAGCCGTGACCGCGTACTGGGCCACCGAAGACCTCCCCGCCTACGCCTGGGACTCCGACCAGCCACCACCCGACGACCGACGCCTCACCGACCTGTGGGGACAGGGCCTCACCGCCACAGCAACCGACACCATGACCACCGTGCAACTCGCCAGCCAGGAGTACTTGTGATCTACCCCGCCGACGAGATCCACCAGGCCGCCAACAAGCTCCGCGGCGGCATGTGGACCATCCACCCCGACATCGCCCTACCCCTCGCCGAGATCATGGACAACTTCGCGGACAGCGAGTACGACCGCGAAGCCACCATCCAGGAGACCGACGCCCGCCACGAGCGCATGCTGCACCTCGCTCGCGCAATCAACAGGCGCCACAGGAAGAGCAGCAGCCAGAACACCGGCATGGAGATCAACATCCGGCCCGCGGCCGACGACGACTCCTACGCCAGGGGCTTCGCCGCAGGAAGGCGCGCCCGATGACCAACAGCCGAAGAGACTCCCTCATCTGCCTCACCATCGCCGCCGGATCCACCGCGTCCGGCGTGTACTTCGCCGTGCACACCAGCTGGCTGTGCCTGCTCGGCTTCTACTCCGCCGCACTCCTCCTGTGGTGCGCGTCCCGCCTCAACGCCGACCACCAACGGCAGATCGCCGCGCACGAGCAGGCACGCGGCGAGGCCGGCGCCGACGCGCCACCGCTCACGCCGTGCTGCCAGTTCTGGACCGCGTCCAAGGGTGAAGTCCACGGCGCCGACTGCACCCGCACCCGAAGGAGCAGCGCCGCATGACGACTCGCCAGACCCGATCCCAGCGCGTCATCGACCGCGGCCTGAACCGTCCGCTGCAGCTGGAGGAGGCCGTCCTCGTCACCAACGAGGTCGTCGTCGACACCGACGACGGTGAGAGCCCCTTCGGCTGGCGCGAACTGGACCCGCCGCCGCCCGTCAACCGCGCAACCCGCCGCGCCGCAGCGCGCGCCACACGGAGGAAGAACCGATGACCAGCCGCATCACACCCCCAGCTGCCCAGGGCCTCCCGCCCGGCGCACTCGACTCCGCGACCGACGGCGCCACCATGCTCGACGCCTGGGCAGAGACCCCCAATGGCCGCAACTTCCTCGCCCACGCCCTCGTTCAACTTGCTCGCGACGGCTGGCTCCCACGCCAACCCGGCGACGGCTACGAGACCATCCAAGACCGCACCGACACCCCCGAACCGCAGGAGATGCCATGACCAGCCGCCTCTTCCCCCTCGCCGATATCCTCAGCATGACCACCGGCCGGCTGCTCTCCCGCCGCCACATGGACGGCATCTACGAGATCGCCAACCACATGACTGGCGACAACTTCTTCACCCACCAGCTGCCCCGCGCCGCCGAGGCATGCGGCCCCGCGCTCCTCGACCAGCACCCGCAGTTGAGGGACGTGACGCCGCCCGAGGACATCGACGCCCCCGACCTCATGGCTTGGCTCGCTGACACCGAACGCCAGCACGGCGATCAGCTCCCCGTCACCCCGCTCCCGGCCGGGGCGTGGCAGCACCAGAACCCGATCGAAGAACTCTGCGACATGGTCGGCGCCGAGCGCGTCATCGTCGCCCCACTCCCGCCGAAGGAGTCGCAGTGACCGCCCGCCTCATCTCCAACCCCACCATCTGGCGCCTCCACTGCAGCCAGGGCCGCCGTGACGCCGTCTGCGACTGGCTCAAGGCCAACGGGCTCGACCCGCTCGCCGTGCTCTCCACCCACGACGCCATCGTCGAAGACGCACCCGACGGCGGCCAGCAGATCAAATGCACCGTCATCGAGAAAGACGCGACGCACCCCGTCGAGACCACCGTGCCCCTCGTCGTACCCGTCCCCGACGGATGGCCCCACTACACGGCCCCCGGCATGCCATCCTGAAACCAGTCCCGCCTGCCAGGCCATCCAGCCTGCGCAGGGCAACAGCCCGGGCCCGGCGGGCGGGCACTGTCACACCCTGGCGCTACCCTCGGACTGCTGCCCCGTCGTCAACCTGGCTCGCGGCCCGGCAGTGCTACTCGGCCCGGATCGCTTCACGGGCGCACGAAGACCCCGACCCTTATGGGCCGGGGTTTTCGCCGTCAGGGGCGCCTCCCGCTGTGACGCCACGACCGTACGGCCGCCGCTCAGCCCACGTCGAGACCGAGCTCCACCTCCGGCCGGCAGTACGTGCATCCCGGTACCCCGTCCGACAGCGCCACGAAGGCCTCGTGCACGTCGACCCACCGCACCTCACCCGACTCTGTCTTGCAGCCGGTCTGGTGGACGGTCGCGTACTCCTCGCCGCCACCCGACACCCGGTGCACGATCTTGAAGCGGGTCGGTGGCGGCATACGGGGGATTACAGCAGCAGGACCCCGCCTCGTCGAGACGGGGGCACAGTCGCGCGCGAGCCCTAGTTGAACCAGCGCGTGACCGCCTGCCGGTGGAAGTTCCACGTCAGCCACTTCACCGCAGCAGCATCGTCGATGTACTCGTGCTTGTCGTTGTCCTTGTCGTCCCACGTGTTCAGGACCCACAGGCCGTCCCTGGTGCGGCAGAGTGCCTGCCACTCGCCCGCACGCCTGCGCCGGGGGTGCTGGTCGTACTTGGTCGACTTCGGGTCGAACCAGCACAGCTTCGGGTCGTCCCGGGCCGTCACCTTCCCGCCCGCGAGCTCGGCGGCCGTGCGCCCGTTCACGATCACGTCAGGCGCGGCCTTCTCGGCCAGCTTCCGGGCGGTGCTGAAGTCGAAGTAGTGGCGGGCGGCCCACCGGTGGTTGCCGATTCGGTCTGAGTTGCGGATCTCTTCATCCCAGCCGCAGTCGGAGTTGAGGACTGCGCCGCGGTTGGTGGCGGCCCAGAGTTCGCCGGGCCGGGGTTTGAGGTGGATGGCGTAGTGGCGGTAGGCGGGGTGGGTGTCGGGGAGGTGGCATATGGGTTTGGGTTTCATGGTGGCCTCGCTCTCGGTTACCTCTCGGGCGCGCTGGATGGAGGCTGTCCTTTGATGTCTGTTCTCCATCCCGGCCGCGTGATCCGGTTCCGGAAGTAGGGCGCGGCAAGCCGGTAGTCGACGGCGTTCGAGCTTCCGATCTTCACCACGGGCGGGAAGTCCGGGTCTTCGCGCGAGATCTTCGACAGGCGCTGGTGGGAGATCGTCTCGACGATTCCGTCCTGAACGAGTCTTCGCGCGAGTTCGCGGAACGACACCATGTCCGGCCCTCCTTCAGCCTCGCCCATGGGCACCATCCTGTCTGACCCTGTTGCCGTGTGGCAACAGGGTCCGTTACTTTGAAGCTGGCAACAAGAAGTACGCCCCGGTCGGGCTCTCACACACCGGCCGGGGCCAGCTCGCCCAACCTGCCGTGAACAGGAAGGACAGCCGTGACACACGGTACAAGCACGCCGCAGGCGCAGCCCAGCCCCGCCACCGAGCCGTGGCCGGACGACGTGATCGCCCGGTACGAGACTGGAGTGGGCGCCATCGTCGAACTCATCGATGGCGAGCACAGCATCAAGGGCACCTGTTCCGGCTGCCCCGAGCATGCGCAGCCGTGGCCGTTCAGCTACGACCCCACGTGCAGCGGCTATCGCATGGACTCGTACGTCAAGCGCGAGGCCACCAACTGGGCGCAGGCTCACGCGGAGAAGTGCCGCGCCCTCCCGCGCCCCACCGCCTGACCCCCGCAGACTGCCGCGCCCCGGTACATCCCCCGGCCGGGGCGCGGCACTTCGCTCCAGGAGGAGCACCGTGAACACCCAGCCCGCCCAGGACAAGCCGCCCGCCATCCTCCACGGCGCCCGCCTCCTCGCCGTGCTCTCCCTCATCTGGTCCGGCTACGCCATCACCGACCTCATGCACAGCGGCCTCTTCGGCCTGTCCGTCGCCGTCGCCGGAGACGTCGGCTGGGTCACCGTCCTGTGGGCGGAGTACCGCGGCATCACCCTCGCCGGCCAGCGGTGGGCCGCACCGGCCGCCGGCTGGCTGATCGCCCTCGGTGTCGCCCTCCTCCTCGTCATCCACGGCCACGAGGCCGGAGGCCGGCCGCAGGCGATCGCGGGACCGTTCGTCGTCCTCGTCGGGAAGATCGTGTGGGCGTTCGCGCTCGCCGCGATGAAGGACCCCACCGAACCCACCCCCGAGCAGCGCGACGAACTCCACACCGAGCTGCGGGACTCCGCGCATAGCGTGGCCATGATGCACGCGCGCGCTCAGGCCCGGATCGCTCACATCCGCACGGAGGCCAGCGTCACCGTCGCCCGCGATGAGGCCGACTTCGAGATCGGACTGGAGCGGCTCGATAAGCAGGCCGCACTTCAGCGCCGCACCCCCCTCGCGCTCACGTCTCCCGTCCGCCCGGCTGAGCCGGCGAACGCGAACAGCGAGCAGTCGAACACCACGGCGAACGTGCTCTCCGCCGCCGCGAACAGCCCAGGCGAGCAGGTCGCGAACAAGGCCATCACCAGCCCCGCCCCCGCGAACACCGGCCCGAGCATGGCCGACCTCGTTCGCGAGCACGTCGCGAACAACCCGGACAACCGTGACGCCGTCGCCGCAGTGATGGCCGCCATGCCGACCGCGAACCGGGCCAGCGTCGCCGCTGCCGTACGTCGCCAGCGGCGGCACGGCCAGGGCTACAACTGACCGCCCCACCACCCGACAGGAGTAGCCACATGGCCGACAACGGCTCCGCGAACCGAGCCAACAACCGCCGCTACCGGGAGCAGCAGCGGGCTAGCCACACGCGCATCGACCTCGAATCCGGCGCCGAGTGGATCCCGCCCCGGGTCCCGCGTAACAACTACCAGGCGCAAGGCAAGAAGCAGCGCCAGCAGGCCCGCCGCCAGAAGACCACCAACCGCACCAAGAACAACACCCGCGAGTACCACATCCACATCAACAAAGGCGGCAACGACGGCGGGGGCGCGCAGGGCCAGTGGTCCAAGTCCTCCCCGATCGGCGACGCCGAGTTCCTCTCCGCAGGCCACGTCCGCGCCTTCGCCGAACGCGGCCGCCGCGCCATGCGGCAGGCCGCCATGGACTTCGCGTACGCCCACGAAGCTTTGCGCGCCGTGCTGCGCGAGGTGCCCCCGCCGCAGGGCGAGTCCCGCGGCCAGATGTACATGAAGGCCAACCGCACCGCCCGCTCCCTGAAGCGGGCCGCGAACGCAGCACAGGCCGCGTCCGCGCACTCGGCGCGGACCTGGCCGGCATTCATGCGGGAGTACCAGCCGTGGCTCGACGCCATGGGCGGCCCCCGCAAGCAGGCCCGCAGGCCCATGAACTTCGGAGCGTGAGACGACGATGATGGCGCGCCGCGAACAGACCGAACACGCAGGTCAGCCGGAGCTCGCCCCGGCCCGGCCGCACAACGGGCTGGTCACGTTCCTGTCCGACAAGGCAATCCAGCACTCCGGGCCGTTCGCGGTGTGGCTGGCCGAGTGGCCGCTCGCCGCGGCCGCGCACTGGCAGTGGGGCGGCTCCGCCGTGGCCAGTGCGTTCCTCACTCTGTCCGCGGTCGGGATCACCGGTACCACCTGGTGGGCCGGTCTTGAGCACGGGCTGAAGCGGCAGCGTCTCGCCATGGCGGTCGGTACCGCCGCGTGCGCGTCGTCCTGGTTCGCGGGCGCGGCGATCGGCGGCGCCACCACCACGCTTGCGGTGAACTCGTGGCTGATGGGCGGCCCCACGATCGCCCTGGCGTGGGCGGTCAAGCGGGCGCTGCGAACAAACGAGAACACGCAGGCCAGCGGCGACCAGCTGAAGGAAGGGCTGTTCGAGAAGATCGGCCTGGCCCGGGCCAAGGCCCGGGCGTCGAAGGTCGAGCCGAACAAGGTCACCGTCCCGGTCGAACTCGACCGCGGCAAGCAGACCCACGACGACGCGGCCAAGGCAGCGAAGGGCCTCGCCAGTGCCCTCGGCGTGCCGGAGAACGCGGTCCGCTGGGAGAAGGATCCCGAGGACGCCGGCCGTGGCCAGTACGTGATCGTGCCCGAGGACATGCTGAAGGAGCCCACCCCGTGGCCCGGCCCGTCCTGCCCGGGCGGCAGCATCGCCGACGCGCCCGTCCCGGTCGGGATCTACGAGGACGGCCCGGTCTGCGCGATCTGGTTTAACGGGGACGAGGAGACCGGCCGGAACGCGCAGCACTACCAGGTCATGGGGATGACCGGCGCCGGGAAGTCGCAGGGCGGCCGGGTCGCGCTCGTGGACCTGATGACGCGCCGCGACGTGGTGCTGTGGCTCCTCGACCCCAGCAAGGGGGCGCAGACGTTCGGGCCGATCCTGCCCGGCGCGGACTGGGCTGCCCTGTCCATGTCCGAGTGCCAGGCCGTCATCAACGTCCTCCCCAACGTGATCACCGCGCGGGCCAACCAGCTCGGCGAACACGGCTACGACCAGTGGACCGCTGAGGCCGGCGCCCGCCTGAACATGCCCTACCTGATCGTGTGGTTCGAGGAGGTCGCCAAGCTGTTCCGTGACGGCGTCGACCTTGCGCCGATCGCGCAGGAGGCCCGCTCAGCAGGGATCAGCCTGGTGTTCTCCCTGCAGCGCTCCTCCCACACGAGCATGGACACCGACGTCCGGGCGAACATCGGCGGAGCAGGCGTGTTCGGCACGAACAGCGCCACCGACTCCGGGTTCGCCCTGTCCGACGACACCATGGACGCCGGCGCCCGCCCCGAGGCGTGGAAGAACAACAAGCCCGGCTACTCCTACTGGGAGGCCGCGGGCCTCGACGAGGCACGGTTCGCGACGCCGACCCGCACGTACCTGATGGACAAGCAGGTCGCCGCGGAGACCATCGCCCGCTACCGCACGGTGCGCGCCCCCGACGTGGGGCCCGTCACCACGGCCGCAGCGGGCCCCGCTTACGCGAAGCGCAGCCGGTACGACAGCGCGGAGCAGGCCGCAGCCGAGCGGCCCGCCGGAGAGGCCACGACAGACGCCGACTTGGACGCCGACGACATGGCGTTGCACGCCACCGACCCCGAGTACGCGGACATCCCTATCGACATCGACCGTGAACTGTCGCCCGTCCCGCCGGGCCTGGACGTGCCCTTTGGTCAGCCCGGCGGGACGGTGGGGGAGAAGAGCCGGGAGGAGGCCCTCGACGAGCTGGAGGCCATCCTCAACGAGTTCGTCGACCGCGGCCAGCTCACCTTCGCCCCGGCCGACGTGTACCCGTTCCTGCCGCGTATCGGGAAGTCCGCGTCGTGGGTGCGCCGCGAGTTCCGGCGTCTCGAAGGCGACGGTGTCCTGTCCCTCACCGACGACACCGGCGTCTACCAGATCAACGTCGCACAGCCTGCCTGACCTGCACGAACAGCCCGGAACAGGTCCTGCACAGGGCCCGGCCCGGGGCCGTACAGGCCACGAAACAGCACCGCACAGCACCGCACACCCCACTGACCAGCACGAACAACGGAACAGGCCTGTGCAGCCCGTCGCACAGGCCCCGCCGATTTCCCTATACGCGCGCGCGAGGAACACCCCCTCGCACAGCACGCCGCACAGCCCACCGAACAGCAGGCCCGAGGAGCCCCCCGTGAAGACCCTGGCACTGATCGTCGACACCGTCCGGTGGCTCTGCCACGCCGCCACCGGCTACGGCGTGCTCTGGGTCGCAGGCAGCACCTGGCCCACCCCCGTCGCCGTCACCGTGATCTGCACCGCGGCCGGCGTCGACTACCTCGCCACCCGGCCGCTGCGGTGGGCGGCCGACTGGCTCACCGCCAACACTCACGTCTAGGAGAACCCGATGCCCGCCCCCAAGCGCCGCCCATCCAACGGGCTGCCCGTCGCCGCCATCGTCATCGTCCTGGTGCTCACCGCGGCCCGCTGGATCGCCGCGCACCCCGTGTTCGGTGTTCTCGCCCTGTTCGTGTTCGCAGGGGTGCTCGTGTTCGCCGCAGTTGTTCGCTACCGCGGTGCCCGCGTCCGCTGGCGCAAGCCGCTCCCGGCGGCGGACCCCTACCGGATGAGCCCCGCCGAGTTCGAGCACTACCTCGCCGACCTCTGCGCCCGCGACGGCTGCCGCAACGTGCGCGTCGTCGGCGGCGCCAACGACCACGGCGCCGACGTCCTCTACACCGACCCGCACGGCCGCCCCGGCATGATCCAGGCGAAGCGGTACGCGCCCGGCAACAGCGTCGGCAACGAGCACGTACAGATCGTCAACGGCACCTACCGCGACGCCCACTCCTGCGCCCACGCCGCGATCGTCACCACCTCCCATTTCACGCAGGCCGCGCAGGCGTACGCGAAGCGGGTCGGGATCGCACTCCTCGACAACACCCGCCTCGACATGTGGGCGCGTGGCTACCAGCACGCCGCGCCCTGGAACTGAACGGAGACCATGAGATGTCTGCGCTGCCTGAGCAGTACCAGCGCTACGCCCAGCTCGGGCAGCCCGCGGTCCGGCACGGCGCCGTCGAGCTGTACGACGAGGTCGATCCGATTGTGTACGTCGCCGACCCCTACGACCCGCGCCGGTCGATCCCTGTGCGTCAGTCGTCGCTGCTGCCTGCTGCTCCTACGCCGCCGCGGGATCTCACCCCGCAGCCGCTCATCGACCCCGTGGCGCAGCGCATGTTCGCTGGGGGAGTCGGGGTCGGTGCGGCCGGGGCGGGGCTCGGGTTCGGTGCCGGGCAACTCGCCGCGGGGATCGCGATGATGGGCACGTCCGGGATGGCGATTCTGCTCGGCCTGCTCCTCGCCGTGGGGAGCCTGCGGGGGCGGGGCGTGGTGAACATCCACAACGAGGTGCACCAGCATGCGCGTTGGGGAGGGAAGAACCACACAGAGCTGTGAACCCCGTGCCACACTGGAGGCTCACGCCGGGTAGCGCCCGGCATAACGAGGCCCCGCCATCTCCCCCCGTGGATGGCGGGGCCTTTGCCGTGCCCGGGGGCGGTGTCACTCGTTCGGGTGACTGACGCGCGCGCCGGCCGCGCCTACGGTCGGAGGCCGGAGCGATCGTGATGCACCCGCGTGTTCGCAGCGCGCGACGGGGATCGGGTCGAGCTGCGACGGCTTCCTCGTAACGGTCGCTCCGACGGCGGCGCTCCTGGTCTTCCGAGGACGTGAGGGGCGCCGCCTCATGATGCGGCCCCGCCTGGAAGCCAGTTCCGGGCGGGGCCCTCGTCAGGTGGTGGGCGCTTCCTTCGAAGCCAGGAACGAGCGGTCGGTGTCATCCGAAGGCAGCGTGCAGTAGCTCGGGCTACCGATCGCCCAGCCCGTCCCTGGCATGTCGCAGACTACGTCCGCCGGGTGCCTGTCCTCGTAGACGAAGGTGCGCTGCGCCTGTGCCATGTGCTCGTCGCAGATGAGTGAGAACTCGGCGAGCGGGGCGAGGCGCCATGCGATATGCCAGGTGGCTGGCGCACCGCAGCTCGGACTGTCGTCAGTGTCGCGAGAGCCACATCGGGGGTCGCCGATACGCTTGGTAGGTGTGAGGTTTGGCGACGTCATGGGGTTTCTCCTCGTCGCATGCGGCGGGCGTCTGCGGTCAGTCCCAATGCCTCGGCTTCGTCGGGGTCGGTGATCTGGCGGCCCGGGCTGAGCACCATCGGGTGGCCCTTCCGCGTGCTGTGGGGGAGAGTGCCACCGCTTGGCCGTGGGCGGCGCAAGCTGCGGACCACCCGGTCCCAGATCCGAAGCGGCCAGCGCAGCCACTTGGGGGCGCCCGGTCGGCTGCCCCACGTTCCGCAAGCGGCTGCGTAGGCGGTGATCGCGCTGAGGGCGAGTGACCACCACGCGCTCATGCGGTCTCCTCGCTGCTCGCCGGGCGCATCGCCCTCACCAGCGTGGCCAGAGCCGGGGCCGCCGACTGCACGGCCGCCCTCGCGTAATCGACCAGCGTCTGCTCCATCGGCGACAGCGGCCGAGGCTCGGCGCGCGGCGGCGTCTCGTCGGCGTGGCGGGCGAGCTGGTGGTAGGCGCGGCCGGCGTTCGGGTACGGGCGATGGTTCACGAGGTGGACTCCGGCATCAGGGTGTTGATCGGTTCGAAGTCGGGTGGCAGAGGGGCGAACGGGCGCTCGGGTAGCTCTGCACCGTCGCGTCGTAGGTACCAGCGCACCAGGTCCTTGATGACGGCTGCGCGGTCGCCACCGGGCGCACGGGCGGCGAGGTCTGCCCAGTCCTGGTCTTCGATGCGGACTGAACGGTGCTTAGTCTTCGGGGCGTTCGGCATGGGTCCACGGTATCGCGGGTGTACTGACACCGGTAGGCCCGAACCCCTTGCGGTGTACGTACACCTCGCGCTACGGTGTACGTACACCAGGAACGAGGGGAACCGAGATGATCCAGTCGAACCGCACCCGCCGCGCCACCCTCCGCCAGCGCCGCCAGCAGACCAACGCCCAATCCCGCATCCGCAAGAACGGCCGCGCATCCCTCGCCACCCACGCCATCGCCGCCGGACTCACCCCCAGCCAGGCTCGCAGCGTCGCCGGATCCCTCCGTAAGGCCGCCGCGAAGCTCGGCATCGACGGCCAGGCCTGCACCGTTTTCAAAGCCGGACGCGCCCGTCACGGCTACCGCTACACCCGGAGCCAGGTCGCCATCCTCGCCGCCACCTACAAGCCTCGGAAGCCCGCCTACAAGGTCGCCGCCGCCCGCCTCGCGCTGGCCGCCTGACCGATCGGAGCCCAGCCCATGCCCGCCACCCGCTACCAGGTCCGTAAGGCCCGCTCCGGCTGGTACGTCCTCGACACCCGCACCGGCACGGTGTGGACCGGCCTCGTCCACGCCGGCGCCCTCCAACTCGCCGCACGACTCAACCGCAACGCCTGACCTGAGAGGAGCTCCCATGCTCACCCTGACCAAGGACGCCGTCACCCTCTACGACATCCAGACCAACACCACCTGGGAGCAGATGAGCCACCGCGACGCCGAACGCGACCTCGCCGCCTGCCGCAGGCTCGGCGACACCCTGCAGGAGTACGACACCACCGACCGCGCGGGAAACCCGCTGCGCGTCATCCTGCAGATCGGGGCGAACGACTACTACAGCGGCCCCGACATGGGCGGCGTATACGAGTTCACCCGTTGACCTCGCACAGCAGAAGGCCCCGCTCCCACCCGGGAACGGGGCCTCTGCCATGCAGCCATCAGTCGATGAACGACCCATCCGCACGCCGCAGATGACGCGACCGCAGATGCCTGCACTGCGGGCAATGCCGCATCCCACCCCGCTTCACCAACCACGAGATCCCGCACGTCATCAAATGCATGAACCCCACGGCCCAGTTCTGCCCGAGCCGCGTAATCCCCGGCATCGTGCACGTCTCACAATCCCGACAACCGGCCACCACAAACCCCCCAACAGGCGCGCCCCCTGCGCGCAGTGCCGGAAGGCTACCGCCCCAGCACCGCAGCCTCCTCTTCCGTGAGCGGATCCTCGTTAAGCCACGTGTGATCGTCGCCCATCGCCGGCGGCGTATGCACGAGATGATCGCCCACATGGCGGCCAGCCGGATCGTCGCTCCAGTGGACGCACTGCAACTCCAGGCCGGCGCCTTCAACATCGATGGTGTCTGTGGCAGGACAGCGGTTCGGCATGATGGGCCTCCTAGACGGCGATCCAGTTGCTGCCGTCAGATCGCAGGGTGACGGCGTCCCACTGCGCGGCCAGGTCGCGGGTGGCGTCGCCATTGATGGTCTCCCCGCCGGACGGATCGATGGTCACCGCGTTCGCTGAGGCATCGGCCTTGACGATCGTGTAGGCGACCAGGTTGGACACCGCAGACGGCAGACTCACCGTCACCGCCCCATCGGCCGCGTCAACCTTCAACACCCGGTCGATCGGCCGGGCCGTGGCCGAGGCGCTGATCTCCCGGACCGCGCTGCCGGCCTGCCCGTCCTCCGACACGATGCCGGTCGGATTGTCGTGCGTGAGCCCGGACTCGGCGAAGATACCCGTCCAGCAGATCTTCCCCCGCGCGGCGGCCATGTGCGCGGCCTGCCCGGCGATGTTCGGCGTCGACGACTCGGTGCTGAGCTGGTCGATGTGGACGATCGGGCCGATGCCGCCCGACCCGGCACCCATGATGTACACCTCGTTGACGCAGTTCTCGATGGACGCCGAATCGATCTTCATCGCGTGGACGCTGCCCACACTGCCCGCGTAGGTGCCGACGATGACGATCCCCGCCCAGCCGTACAGGGACATGAAGCGGTCCATCTTCATGTGCTCGGTCGCGAACATGGCGTACGTGTAGCCACCGTTGCACGACACGTCCGGGACCTTGACGTAGTCGTTGTTCCCGGGCGCCGACAGGAGCAGGCCGACCGAAAGCCCGGTACCGAACACCCCGGGCGACGAGTAGTCCGTCGAGGGGCTGGCGACCGTCCCGGCCGTGCCGTAGGACAGCCCGTCGATGTGGGTCTTGGCGCAGCCCCAGAAGTTCGCGGCCCCGTAGGTCAGGCCGAACGAACTGTGCGTGGTGACGATCGACAGGTTCGTGATCGCGGCCAGCATGTTGCTGAAGTTCGCGGCCGTGCCGTACCCAGAGCCCTCGTTCGGGCCGCAGATCACGGCCGGGTTGCCGTGGGCGTTGATATCGGCGGTCTGCGCGCTGGTCGACGCGTACACGCCGAGGGAGATGATGCAGGCCCCGGAGGCGAGCGGCACGGTCTGCAGCCAGGACCGGACCGGGGCGCCGATGCTACCGCCGGCGAAGTGCAGGGTGCGCTGGTCGCCGCTCATGGCGTACGGGCCAAAGACGATCTGCCCGTTGCCGCTCTTGCTGCTGTTGAGGGAGCCCGCCGCAACGAAGGGCAGTGGAGGGAAGTAGACCTGCGCGTAGGTGTGATTGACCAGGTACGCCTCGGCGGCGGCCACGGCGGCCTGGATGGCCGCGGTGTCGTCCGTGCCCCAGATGACGACCGCGCCGGTGAGGTTCGAGCCGGACGCATTCGACGCGGCAAGCGTCACCTGGGTAGAGCTCACACGCGCGACGATGGTCGTGACCAGAGTGGTCACACCGTTGATGGCCGCGCCCTTGACCGAGATGGCCTTGCCGACGTCGCCAGGCTGGAAGCTGGCCGTCGCGCTGGTCAGGGTCGTCGACCCGGACGTCATCGCGCCGTCGGCGACCACCTTCGCATCACCCTTCGCGCCGTAGGGTGCGGCGGTGACGTCGAACACCCAGGGCTGCAGCGGCCGGTACTTGCCCGCGGCGTCGGCGATCGCTGCGCTCTGCGCGCCAGCCGCAGCCCCCAGGGCATCGTAGGCGCCGTCCGCCCGGGTGACCTCGGCGCTGATCTTCCCGTCGGTGTAGCCCGCCGCGCTGCTCAACGCAGAAGCCGCGGCGCCCGCCGCATCGAACGCGGCGACATCCTGCGTCGCCGCCGTGCCGAGCCCCAGGTTGCCACGGGCCGTGGGCTTGTCCGTGAGGTCGGCCAGGTTCGACGCCTTCTGCGCGGCGCCCACGATCCGGGAGTCGTCGCCCGAGGCGAAGGTGCCCGCAGTCGTGCCAGCCGTCGGTGCGGCCGGTGTGCCGTGCGTGTGATCGCCGCGGGAGTAGGTCGTGCTCACGCCCGCTTCGGCCGGCTGCCCGTAGTCGACCTCGTCGACGACCGTGTCCGACGGCGTCCCATGCCCGCCACCGCCCGGCACCGACACCACGACACCGTCCGAGGCCTCCACCTCGACCAGCGTCGACAAGTCCACGGTCCCGGCCGAGGCGGGGATGGACACGTTGTAGCTGCGGGCCTTCTCGTTCGACAGCAGCTGGTCGAGCCGGTACGTCCAGCCGACCGGCTCGAACCCCTCGGCGTCGTTGGGTAGGACGGCCTTCGACGGGAACGAACCGGACGCGCCGATCGTGAAGTTGACCTCGCCGACGGCGATGATGCCGTGCTCCGCCGACACCACCTCCCGCACCGACGGAGTCAGGATGATCGTGCCGGTCTGGTAGTCGCCGTCGAGGGTGCGGTAGCCGTTCGCCGGGGCGGCGATCGTCACGGTCTGAACGCCAGCAGGGAACGGCATCAGCGGCCGCCTCTCATCTTGCGGGTACGCGCCGCCTTGCGTGCCATACGGCTGCGCTGGGGGAAGCTGCGGCCCGCGTTGCTGATCATCGCGGCGCGCTGCTTGGTCAGTCCCTTGCGGCGCAGGGCACGGTAGGCGGAGAACCTGCTGCGGTAGACGAAGCCATACTTGCCGCCTCGGCTGGAGACCATCACTTCCCCTTGCGCCGCTTGGCTGCCGCCTTCTTGCGGCCCGCGGCGGCTTTCAGCGCCATGCCCGCCTTGCCGTACTTCTTGGCGCCGACGTAGTAGGCGAGGCCTCCGGGGTTGCGGGCGCCTCGTGCAGCGAACTGTGCCTTGCGCTTCTTGAAGCTCATGTGTGCCATCAAGCCCACCCGCCTGACGTTTGATTCGAAGCTCAGTTGGCCTGCTGGCCTACGATTCAAAGGTACAGGCTGGAGGAGGCGCCCACCATGACCCACGACAACGACCGACCACACGACGGCAAGGGCCGCTTCGTCCGCACCCTGGCAACCGCCGAGCGCGATGCGGAAGCGGCCGACCTCCGCGCCCAAGGCTGGACCTACCGGCGCATCGCAGCCCACTTCGGCATCGACGTCCGCAACGCCTACGACGCCGTCCAACGCGCACTCAACTCGGTGATCAAAGAGCCCGGCAAAGCCGTCCTCCACTTCGAGCTGGAGCGCCTCGACGCCGAACTCGCCCGCCTCGACGCGATGGAGGAGAAGGTCCGCAAGGTCCTCGACGCGAAGCACATCACCGTCAACAACGGCAAGGTCATCATCCACCCGGAGACCAATCAGCCGATGGAGGACGACGCCCCCGTCCTCCAGGCCGTCGACCGCCTCCTGAAGATCGAAGAGTCGCGGCGCCGGAACGGTGAGCGGCGGGCGAAGCTCACCGGCATCGAAGCCGCCGTGAAGATCGACGCGACCGTGCACGAGGTCACCCAACAGGACCTCGAACTCCAGGAGATGCTCCGCGAAGCCAAGGCCGCCGTCCGCTCGGAAGAGGCGCAGATCCGCGACGGCGGTGACGCGTGACGACCCGCACCGGCTACTACATCGAGTCCCTCGTCCCGTCCTGGCTCGTGCACGACGGCGGCTACCGTGCCGCCCTCACCCAGCACCTCCGTGACCGGCTCATGCTGCAGGGATACGAGATCGTCGCCCCAATCCGGATCCGCCGCGACGACGGGGACGTGCCGCCGCCGGTCGGGATGGTGATGCTGCGCGTCGAGACGGAGGTCGAGGAGTTCGACATCGAGGTCGACGACGAACAGGAGGCCAGCGATGGCTGAGCAGAAGATCGGTCAACTACTCGACACGCTCGGCGTAACCGCCGAACTCGGCGAAAGCGACATGCCCACCGACGCCCTCGTCATCATGAAGGTGGTCACCGACGAAGGCCGTGTCGCCATCGTCATCGGCGGGTCCGAGTCGATGGACTGGATCACCCAGAAGGGCCTCCTCGCGGGCGCTACCGAGATCACGCAGGGCGGCTTCGTGGACGGTGGCCAGTGACCGCACGCCCCTGCACCTTCCGCGTGACGACCCGCCACTCAGGCCGGAAGCGCGCGGTCACCGTGAAGGTGTACGACAGCCTCGACGACATGCGCGCAGCCGCCGACCGGTACGCGCGCCGCAACGGCACCAGCGAGCCGGGGAAGTTCGGCGACGCCCACGGCATCACCCACGCCTTCCAGACAATGACGATCGGCACGGACGGCGAGGTCGAGTCCGCCTCCGAGGCCGCAGCCCTGGTCCGCCTCTGGCGGCAGCGGCTCGGGACGGGCGTCGTCACGCACGAGGTCGGCCACGCCGCGGCCGCCATCTACGAGCAGGACTGGCTGCCCGAGCACGGACCGATCCACGACAACCTCAACAACGAAGAGGTGTTCTGCTACCTGATCGGCGACCTGGCCAGCCGCATCGTCAAGCAGCTCTACCGCCACGGCATGTACGAGGCCTGACGTGGCCACCCCAACCCGCACGCACGCCGCCTACCTCGAAGGCCTCGACACCGAGACCTTCGACCTCAACACCTACCTCGCCCAATTCGACGAACGCCTCCTCGCCGACCCCGAAGGCCGGCGCACCCTCACCCGCCTCGACCCCCTCCTCTTCGCCCTCGTCTACCTACGCCACCACCTCAAAGACGAAGACGGCCGCATCACCTTCGGCGACGCCCACCTCGACTGGTGCCGCGCCGGCCGCACCTGGGTCCGGCCCGCCGCCGAACCGGCCGAGTCCCGCGACGCCTACATCGCGCCCCGCAACACCGGCAAGACGACATGGTGGTTCCTGATCCTGCCGATGTGGGCCGCCGCGCACGGGCACGTCCGCTTCGCCGCCGCGTTCGCCTCATCCGCCACCCAGGCCGAACGCCACCTGTCCACCTTCAAGCGGGAGTTGGACGGCAACGTCCTGCTCCGCCGAGACTTCCCCGACCTGTGCACCGCGGCGAAGCGGCCGTCCGGGGCCAACGTCGCCGACACGCAGTCCATGTACGTCTCGAAGTCCGGGTTCATCTTCGCCGCGCACGGCATCGACTCCAGCAGCCTCGGCATGAAGGTCGAGGAGAAACGCCCCGACCTCCTGCTATGCGACGACGTAGAGCCGGACGAGAGCAGCTACTCGGCGGCCCTGGCCGCGAAGCGCCTCACCACGCTCATCGACGCGATCCTCCCGCTGAACATCTACGCCCGCGTGGTGATCTGCGGGACCGTCACCATGCCGGGCAGCATCATCCACCAGCTGGTGAAGGCAGCGAAGGGCGTCCACACCGCCGAGTGGATCCGTGAGGAAGGCATCCACCCGCACCACAGCCTGCCGATCGTGCAGCGCGCGGACGGCACGGAACGCTCGATGTGGCCGGCGAAGTGGCCCATCGGCTACCTGGTGGAGATCCGGCACACCCGCTCGTATGCGAAGAACATGGCGAACGACCCGCTGGCCGCGGACGGGGCACTGTGGACGCCGGACGACTTCCGCTACCCGGGCGACGACGGCCCGGACCCGGTCACCCACATGATGCTCAGCATCGACCCCGCGGTGACGGCGAAGAAGAGCAGCGACTTCACTGGCCTCTCCGTCGTCTCGTGGTCGGCTCAGACCCGGCGATGCACGGTGCACGCCGCGTGGGCGGTGAAGTTGGTGCCCGGTCCGCTGTTGCGGAACCGGGTCCTCGCGATCCTCGACGAGTTCCCGCAGATTGCGCTGATCCTGATCGAGGTCAACCAGGGGCACGACACGTGGCGTTCGGTCCTGCATGACATGCCGGTGAAGGTGAAGCCGGTGTCGCAGAACGAGCCGAAGTTCTCCCGGGCTGAGGGTGTGCTGAACCACTACCAGCGTGGCCGGGTGTTGCATGCGCGGAGGCTGCCGGAGTTGGAGCAGCAGATGTGCACGTTTCCGAAGGGCCCGAACGACGACATGGTCGATGCGGTCGGGTCGGCGGTGAGGAGATTTATCCCGCCGGTGCGGAAGGCTGCGCCGTCGGCGTCGCGCGCCTCATACGCGTGACTGGCTACGCATCGAAGGAGAACTGATGCGCCACGGGTGCATGTTGCGCCTGTAGCGTTCGTCTATCCTTCGATTCAAAGGTCACGGGTGGGAGGTCGCATTGGATGACGAGACGGTCGACCCACGCGCCGACCTGATGTACGGCCTCGAAGAACTCCACGAGGCACGGCCCGGCTACGACCAAGCCCAGGCCTACTACGACGGCAAGGTCCCAGAAGTCTTCACCAGCGTCCGCATCCGCCGCGCCCTCGCAGCCCACCGCATCGACTTCGACCTCAACTTCGCGAAGACCCCCGTCGACGCCGTCACCGACCGACTGGAGATCGCAGGCATCACCGGCGGCAACGACGAACAGACCGCCCTCATCTCCAAGGTCTGGCAGGACAACCAACTCGACCTGGAGATGCCCGACGTCTTCCGCCGAGCCGGCGAGTACGGCGACTCCTACCTGATGGTCCTCCCGGTCGAGGACGACGCAGGCACGGTCGTCCGGGTCGAGATGTTCTACAACTCCCCGCAAACCGTCCGTGTCATCTACGACGAGGAGAACCCGCGCCGCAAGCGGTTCACGATCAAGCAGTGGTGCGAAGGCCCGTACCTTCGGGCGGAAGTCCTTACCGACGGGATGACCGAGCGGTGGACGACCGGGAAGAACTCGCGCGGCGAAAAGGCCGCCGACTGGAAGCCGTGGCCTGCGGATGCAGAGGACCCGGAGTCGTGGCGCATCGAGAACGACTGGGGTGAACAGCCCTGTTTCCACTTCCGCACCGACCGCCCGTACGGCACACCCGAGCACTACGGCGCCTACGGCCCGCAGAACGCCATCACCAAGCTGCAGTCGACGCACATGGGCACCGTCGACTACCAAGGCTTCCCGCAGCGGTACGCCCTCACCGAGACCGCGAACACCGACACCAGCGACCTGGAGCCCGGAGACTTTGACGACGGTGACTGGCCCATCGACGAGAACGGTGTAGGCCCATCCGACTCCGGTGACGACTCCAGTCTGAAGGCCGGGCCCGGCGAGATGATGCTGCTCCGCGGCTACAAGTCCGTCGGCCAGTTCGACGCCGCGCAGCCGGGCGTGTTCCTCGACCCGATCCAGTTCAACGTCCGTGCCATGGCCGTCATCTGCACCACCCCGCTGCACCTGTTCGACCCGTCCGGCGAGCAGCCGTCCGGGCAATCCGTGCGCGCCCAGGACGCCCCGTTCACCAAGAAGGTGGCCAACCGGCAGCTGTCCTACGGCGCCACCCTCCGTGAAGCGTTCACTTTCGCGCTCCGCCGCCTCGGTGTCACCGACCCAGTGGTCACGGTGCACTGGAAGCCAGCCGAGACCATCGACGACGCCGAAGGCTGGCAGACCGTCGCCGCCAAGATCGCGGCCGGTGTCCCCCGCAAGCAGGCCCTCATGGAAGCCGGCTACCGCGCCGAGCAGGTCGACGCCTGGCTGTCCGGCACGGACGACGCCGAACTGCAGCGCCGCGTCGACGTCCTCGCCTCCCTCGCCGACAGCGCGCAGAAGCTCGGCGCCGCCCAGGCCCTCGGCGTCATCACCAGCGAGCAGGTCACCGCACTCATGTCCGGCGCTATCGACGACCTCGAAGCCCTCGCGCAAGCGCAGGAGGAAGGCTGATGGCGTACAACAGCGACCGCCTGGCCCGCCTCGTACAAGACGACCACACAGGCGACGTCATCGCCCTGGAGAACCAGCTCGGCGAGCGCACCATCCGCGACAGCGACCGCGCCTTCGAAGACCTCATCCGCCGCACCCTCGCGGCCTGGACCCGGGCATTCGGCGGCCCCAACCAGCCGTCTACCCCCGGCGACATGCTCCGCAGGATCGTCGCGGCGGCCCGTGCCGCAGTGCGCCGCCTGATCGACGACCTCGCCGGCCGGGCGCCGGATGTCCTCGCCGGCGGCCTCGGCTCGGCCATCGCGATGGGTGTCCGGCAGGGCACCGCGTTCGTTCAGGCCGCGTCCGGAAGCCTGCGTCGTCCTCCGCCGGTGCCGCGCGTGGGCCGGGTCCTGCGCAACGAGGCACGCCGCATCCGTGACGTGATCGCCGAGCGCCGCGGGCGGGCCGTGTTCCTGCTGCACCCGGATCGTGTGTCGCGCTGGTCGCATCTGCTGGCCGGGCTCGGTGCGGCCCGTGCTGTGGTGCCTGCGATCCGCGCGCACATTGCGTGGGTCATCAACACCGCCGTGCACGAGGGCCTCGATGCGGTCGTGCGGGCGACCGCACCGCTGCGGGTGTGGGTGTCGGAAGCCGATGCGTGCGTGCGCTGCCTCGCCTACACCGGCCGCGTCGTCAAGGCCGACGAGCCGTTCCCGGGTGGCCTGTCGTGGGATCCCCGCCAGCGCCGCGCCCGGGCGGCCGCGGTGGAGGGGCCGCCTCTCCACAGCCACTGCAGGTGCCGCGTCGTCCCCTGGGACGACGCATGGACCACCTCTGGCATCCCGTTCCCGCTGGCCCTGCAGCGTGAGACGCACCGCTCTATCGGCTACGGCCGGGCCCGCCCCTCCGAGTCCCGCGCCGCCCGCCTGCGCGCCGCACGCGAACTGCTCCGCACCGTCGACGACCTGCTGCCCGCAGTCGACGCCACAGCCCGCACCGCCATCCGCACCGGCCGCTTCCCGGCCGCCGCATAAACCAACGGCAGCCCGCCGATGGGCTACCGCCAACCCGTGATGGGAGAACACCAGATGGGCATCCACCACAGCACCAGCACCGCACAGCCCAACGGCATCAGCCTGCCCCCAGGCACGATCCTCGGATACCGCGCAGACGACCGCCCGATCTACGTCATCGCGGGCGGCGCCGAAGGCGACGACAACGACACCGACTTCGACGTCGAGATCGACGACACCCCCGAGGGTGAGCCAGCCGACGACCCCGAGCCGGAGCCCGAGCCGGAGCCGAAGCCGGAGGGCACGCCGAAGCCGAAGCCCCCCGCGAAGAAGGACGAGCCCGAGCCGTGGAAGCCACCGTCCGAGGCGGAGTGGCGCAAGACGCAGGCCGCGCTGAAGAAGTCCAACGAGGACGGTAAGCGCCACCGGCTCCGCAACAAAGAGCTCGAAGACGCCGCCCGCGCCAACGAGACCGACCACGAGAAGGCCCTGCGCGAGGCGCGCGAGGAAGGCGAGAAGAAGTTCCGGGAGCCGATGAAGCGCTCCGGCGTCCGGGCCGCGCTAGCCGAGGCCGGGTTCGCCAGCCCGGACCGGCTGCTGAAGCTCGTCGACTGGGACGCCATCTCAGTGGACGACGAGGGTGACCTCATCGGCGTCGAGGCCGAGGTGGACCGGGTCAAGGCCGACTACCCGGAGCTGCTCCCGCAGGACAAGCCGAAGCCCAAGCCGCGCCCGACCGGGGCGCCGAAGCAGGCCGCACCGGACAAGCCCAAGAACAGCTGGGAAGTCCACGCCACCCGCATCCTGGGTAAGGCTTGACGACCAGAGGTATATTCATCACCAGGTGAACAGCTCCGGTGATCGGAGCAGACCACCGCCCTTGCTTGCAGGCGCCCGTGATGGGGCCCGAGCCGACAGCCGCATCCCCATCACGAAGCCCGCAGGAGGGCCACCGTGGCACGCAACACGATGGAAGCCTGGATCCCCGAAGAGTGGGAAACCTCGCTCGTCGTCCAGCAAATCCTTCAGGTCTCCGCCGTCGAGGCCCACTCCGCCCGCATTACCATGGGCTCCGACACCAAGAACGTCCCCCGCACCGCGGGCATGGACGTCGACGTCGTCGACAAGGGCGGCGCCTACGGCGAGGACACCTCTCTCAACGACGAGGTCACCCTCAACGCGAAGAAGCTCGGCAAGGCCGTCCGCATCGCGGAAGAGGACATCGACGACTCCGTCGCAGACATCATCCAGGCGAAGATGATGGGCTGGTCGAAGTCCTACGCCAAGGCCCTCGACAACGCCTGCATCGCCGTCACCGGAGCACCCGGCGCCGGCGTCCCCTTCACGTCGCTGTACACGCTGCTCCACACCACGGACAACAACCTCGGCTACACCGGCGACAGCAACATCACCGTCGCAGCCACCGCCGGGAACGTCCAGTACGACGAGTACAACGCGTGCCTCGGGCTCGTGGAGACGGGCGACTACTTCGACCCCTCCACAATGATCGCGATCGCCTCGCCTGCGTTCCGGAAGGCACTGCGAGGCGTCAAGGACTCGCAGGGCGAACCCATCTTCGTGAAGGGCGTCGCCGGAACCCCCGACACCATCTTCGACGTGCCGATCACCTGGTCGCTCGGCGCCCGCACCTCGCCCACCATGAGCAGCCGCCCTGGCGGCCGCCCGGTCATGGCGTTCGTCAACCCGGAGCTGATGCTCCTCGGCATCCGCTCCGGCCCCGAGAGTGTGTTCATCGACGGACGCGACGGCCTGTCCGCGCTCACGGACGAGTCGATCCTCAAGATGCGGTCCCGCCGCGGATGGGCCTACGGCCACCCCGCCGGGGCGTCGCTCCTCATCGGCTGACCAACTCGCAGACCCCGTACCGCCCGCGGCTCCGGGCGGTACGGCGGCCGGCAAGGAGGTGAGCCATGGCAGCAGCGAAGAAGACCGCCGCGTCGAAGCAGTTCCCGGCGAAGTCCGGGGACGTGGAGGTCGAGGTCGGCAAGCGGTCGGCGGACGGCTCCGAAGGCACAAGGCACGTCAAGGAGTTCGTCGTGCTCACCGCCAACTGGCCGGGCACGGGCGAAGAGCAGGCGCACGCGGCGAACCGTGCGGCGACTGCCGGTGAGGCGATCCAGCGCGGCCTGCACCCGCGTGGTGACGTCTCCTTCGACGGCGCTGAGGACCACGGCGACGGCGTGTCCACGGTCCTCACCTACTCGGTGGAGACCGTCCCCGCGTCGGTCGACACCAGCCCGCAGGACACGACCACGCCGCGCGACGTCATCGAGGACGCGGGCGGCGACACCAGCAAGGCGGGCGACTAGTCGTGGTCAACGCCTGGGCTACTGCGCAGCAGGTCATCGACACCACCGGCGTGTCCGTGACCGACCAGCAGCTTGCCCAGGCGCAGTCAGACATCGAGATCTTCAGCAACCGCATCTACCCGGACAAGGACCGGATGCGGACGCGGGATCTCTACTGGCTGGGCCAGGCCGTCGCCCGTCAAGCCGCCTGGTTGGCGGGCCAGTTCGGGCTGGAGACGCGGCTGGATGCCACGCAGATCCAGCAAGACCAGGTCTCCACCACGCTTCAGGGCGACGGCCTGGTCCTCGCGCCCATGGCCGCCCGCGCGTTGAAGCGGGTGTCGTGGATGCGGTCCCGGACGGTGCACATCCGCTCCGCCGTAGAGGGGGCCGGGCCGATCGTCGGGGATGCCCTGTCGGACGGGTCGGACGAGCACATGGTGTGGGCGCCGTACACGGGGGGGCCGTGATGCAGGCCATCGCCACCACCCGGGTCAGCATCCTGCGCGGCACCACCACCGACGCCTACGGCGACGAGCAGGACACCGACACCCCCATCGCCACCGGCGTCCCGGCATCCCTCATCGAGCAGACCCGCCGCGTCACCACCCGAGACGACCCCACCCCGCGGATCGTCCGCTACGCCATCGCCCGCGTCCCGGCCGCAACGGACGTCACCGACCAGGACCGGGTGAAGGACGAGCGGACGGGTGCCATCTACATCGTCGATGCGACGTCGTCGATGGCGAACCCCGCATCGGTGCCGGACATCCGGCTCGACCTGCGGCGCACCACCTAACAGCACAGGCCACACGCCTGGGGAGACCAGGCAGGCCATGAGTACGAGACCGGCTTCGGAGAGGAGGCGGCCATGGCGAGATCCGGTGTGCGGATCGACCCTTCAGCGCGCGCACACGTCGACGCAGCCATCAACGACTGGCTCGAACACAGCATCGGCGACGCCATCCTCGGTGACGCCCGCAACTACGTACCCAAGCGCACCGGCCGCCTCCTCGAATCCCTGCGCGCCGAAGTCCACGACAAGGTACTGCGCGTCGGCTCCCTCGACGTCAACTACTGCACGGACGTGGAGATGGGCACGAGCCCGCACGTCATCAAGCCGCGCTACAAGCAGGCCTTGTACTGGGAGGGCGCTGACCATCCGGTGGCCCGCGTCAACCACCCCGGCACCGCCCCGCAGCCTTTCCTCCGCACGGCGCTCTACCAGCGGAGGACACCATGACAACGCCTGTGCTGCGCGCCACTCCGGAGCTGGTCGCGATCGCCTGGCTGAAGACCGTGGTCGGTGACATCGTCGCCACCACCCTCCCCAAGCCCGGCAGCGACGGCAGCCTGTCGTGGGCGGACACCGGGTTCGTCACCATCACCAGCGCGGGCGGCACCCCGAACCTGTACGTGCCGCTGCGGGAGCCGGTGATGGGCGTGGACTGCTGGGCGACCAACTCGCAGTCGCAGAAGCCGCCGTGGAACAAGGCCGCCTGTCTGGCGGAGGCGATCCAGGCCGCCTGCTACAACCACCCGGCGATCCCGCAGACGGTGACGCTGCCGTCCGGCTACCCCCAGGCGCGTGTGTTGTCCGCGTACACCACCGGCGAGCACCGGCGTGTCCCGGACGACCCGTCGTCGTACGCCCGTTACGCGGTTCCCGGCCTCGTCGTCGTGTGGACGGAGGTGCCGTCGTGATGTGGGCCATCCAGGAGGACACGCCGCACGGGCAGCTCCTCTCCTACAACGGCAAGACCCTCGTCCACGACAACCGTGCGGAGTTGGAGTTCCTCCTCACCGGCCCGGTCCGGATCGTGCTGTGCCCGCCGAGTCTGCGCCCCGAGGACTGCATGGAGATCCGCTTCCACCCGCAGTTCAGCCACCACCAGTTCCCGCTCGTGAGGAGTAACTACCGATGACCCGTCGCGTCCGCATCACCAAGCGCCCCTGGGAGGAGATCGAGGTCAGCGACGCCGCCTACCTCGACCTCAAGCGGCAGGGCCTCCTCGTCGAAGACACCCCGGCCCCCGAGACCCCGGCCGCGCCCGCGCCGCCGGTTACCACCAAGAAGACGTCCGGCGCGACCGGAAGCAAGGAGAACTGACCCATGGCAGTCTCGACCACGAATCTCATTCAAGGCCCGGCAACCCTCTACCACGGGGATTTCCAAGCGACCGAGCCCGCTGACACCGCCGTCAACACGACCCCCGCAGCGTCCGCATGGACCGACCTGGGCGGCACCCAGGACGGCGTGAAGCTGTCCGTCGACCAGACCTACAGCGAGCTGGAAGTCGACCAGATCACCCTCCGCGTCGGCTCCCGCCTCACCAAGCAGGACTTCACCATCGAGACCAGCCTCGCGGAGGCCACCCTGGAGAACCTGTCGCTGGTCCTCAACGGCGGCACCAGCGCGTCCGGCACGGGCTGGAAGTCGTTCGAGCCCAACGTCACCTCCAGCGCGACGCAGCCGAACTACTTCGCCGTCATCCTCGACGGGTACGCCCCCGACCAGCTCCGCCGCCGCATCATCGGCCGGAAGATGCTCAACACGGACAGCGTCGAGGTCGCGTACACGAAGGACAAGCAGACGCTGATCCCGGCCAAGCTCGCCGGCCACTACGTCAGCGAGGTCACGGCCCCGTTCCACATCGTCGACGAGACCAGCTGACCCACACCTGTCTCTGCCCACTGCGAGGAGCACCACCCATGGCATCCACCACCCGTACCCGCCAGACGACCGCCGCCCGTAAGAAGGCGGCGGCCAGGCCTGCCAACGGCCTCGGAGACGACCTTGACTTCGAGCCCCTGCGGATCGACGCCGACGACGAAGTCGAGGAGGAGCGCGTCCCGCTGTTCTACATCGGCGACGACGAGTACACGATCCCGAAGCTGATCCCCCCGGGTGTGGCGCTGCAGTTCATGCGCGAGGCCCGCGAGCACGGCCGTGAGCTGGCCGCAGCGCCGCTCCTGATCCGCGTCCTCGGAGAGGACGCCTACATGGCTTTGGAGCAGTCCAAGTCGCTGTCTGAGGACCAGATGGAATGGATCATCAACAAGGTCCTCGACCTCGCCCTCGGGCGGAAGAAGCAAGGGGGAAAAGCGAAGTAGACGACGGCCCTGCCGCATGGGTGCGAGCCCTCGAAGAACTACGAGAGCCGGACTGTGCGCAGGCCATCGTCGACCGGGTCGAGGAGCGGCTGTGGGTCCTCGACCATCAGGACGACATCGACGCCGACTTCCTGGCCATCTACGGACTCGACCTTGAGCAAGTCGAGATCAGCGGACCCCGCTACTTCTCACTGGCCTACCGGCTGACCGCATACCAGGGCGTGATGGCGGCCCTGGCCGAGGAAGAACGCGAAGAGCGCCAGCCGACGACCACCCCAACCCGCACGAGCACGACCGCCACGCATGCGCGTGGCAGCAGTGAGAGGACCGAGCTCTCACTGACCCAGTTCCGGGCCAAGTTCCCGGGACTCGTGAGCGTGGCAAAGGGAGGGTAGATGGCCGGCTCGTTCCGGATCGCCGAGGGCTATGTCGAGGTCACCGCCGACGAGTCCAACTACGACCGGGCGATCGACCGACTGAAGGCCTCCAAGCACACGGTCAGCGTGGGCGTCGATCTCGACGACAAAGACGCGGTCGCCAAGCTCGACAAGCTGATCAAGAAGCGCACCGTCAAAATCACCGCCGACATGGACACCCGCACGGCGGCCGACGACCTGGCTCTGCTCACCCGCCGCCGCACCGTCGCCCTCGCAGCGGACATCGACGAAGGCTCCGCGCTCGGCGAACTGACCGCGCTCACCATCGACCGCCGCGTCCGACTGTTTGTGGACGTCGATGATGTTGAAGCCATCGGCCGCTTGGACGCACTCACCCGCGACCGCATGGTCAACGTGCTTGCCGACATGGACACCCGGGTCGCTGCAGCCGACCTAGCCAACCTCACCCAGCGGCGTACCGTGCGCGTCGACGCAGACGCTGACACGGCGGCTGCTGCCGCGCGTCTGGACATCCTCACCCGCGACCGCACGGTCCACGTCCGGGCCAACTTCCTCGGCGGCCTTGGCGGCGGTGGTGGGGCGTCCGGCGGCCTCAGCATCCTGTCCTCGTCGATTGCCCGGATCGCCGCGCTTGCCGTCGGGGCGCTCCCGACGATCGCCTCCCTCGGGCAGGCCATCATTCAGATGGGTCCGGCCGCCGCGCTGGCCGCACCGGCGGTGCTGTCACTGGCATCCGCGTTCGCCGCGATCAAGATCGGCACCTCGGGGATCGGGGACGCCTTCAAGCAGGCGTTCGCGCCAGCCACCAAGAGTGCGGCCGCGGCGGAGAACTCCACCCGCCGTGTAGAGGCAGCGCAACGCTCCCTCGCGAAAGCCCAGCAGGCGGTGAAGGACGCTGAGGTCAACGCGGCACAGGCCCGCATCAAGGCCGCACGGGACATCGCCGACGCGCAGCAGAACCTGAAGAACACCGTCTCGGATGTCGCCGACGCGAACCGGCGCGCGCTGGAGTCCGTCGAGTCCGCCGAACGGGACCTCGCCGACGCGCAGCGCGCCGCACGGAAAGCGCAGGAAGACCTCAACGACGCCCGCAAGCAGGCCGCCGAGGACCTCGAAGACCTCAACAACCGGCTCGCGGACGCCCAACTCGACCAGCGGCAGAAGGTCCTCGACCTCCAGGACGCCGAACAGGAACTGGCCGCGGTCAAGGCCAAGGGCGCCGCAGCCTCGCAGGAGGACCTCGACAAGGCGCAACTGCAGTACGACAAGGCCGTCCAGGCCCTGCAGGAGCAGCAGACCGAGACCGCAAGGCTGCAGACACAGACCGACGAGGCCAACGCCGCGGGTGTCGAGGGCTCGAAGACCGTCACCGACGCCAAACAGAAGATCTCCGACGCGAGTCAGGAAGTCACCGACAAGACCCGCGAACTGAAGGACGCGGAAATCGAAGCGGCCCGCACGCAGCAGGACGGGGCGCAGCGGGTCGCGAAGGCGCAGCGGGATGTCGCGGACGCTCAGGCCGCCGCAGCGCAGGCAGCGAAGGACGGCGCCCGGCAGATCGCCGACGCCCAGGAAGCCGCGCGAGAAGCCGCCGAGGCGTTGGCGGACGCGCAGACCAAGAGCGCCACGGCGACGACCGCGACGGCGAACGCCATGGCGAAGCTCGCCCCGAACGCGCGTGCCTTCGTCGATGCGGTCCTCGCCCAGCGGGAGGCATGGCGGGCGCTGAAACTGGACGTGCAGAACGCCCTGTTCGCGGGGCTGGGGCAGAAGTTCACGCAGCTGTCCACCGCGGTCCTGCCGTCCCTGAAGGCCGGACTGGTGGGCACGGCCGGTGTCCTCAACCAGATGGCGAAGAACGCCGCTGACGCCATCACACAGCTCGGCAAGTCGGGGCAGCTGCGCCAGCTCTTCGACGGCCTCAACGGCGGCCTCGCACCCCTGTCACGGCTGCCGGGGCAGATCATCACCGGCCTCACCCAGATCTCGATTGCTGCGTCGCCGGCGTTCGAGCGGCTCACCACCGCCGCGGCTGGCGCCGCCGACCGGGTGTCCCAGAAGCTCAGTGGTGCCTTCAAGTCAGGCGCGCTGGAGGACTCGATCAACGGGGCGATCGAGGTAGCGAAACAGTTCGGCCAGCTGCTCGGGGACATCGGCGGCACGATCGGCAACATCATGAAGGCCGCGGCCGCTGGTGGCGGGGATGCGCTCGGGACGCTCGGGTCGGTGTTCGCCGAGCTGCGCCGCATCACCGCGATGCCCGAGGTGCAGAAGGCCCTCACGAGTATCTTCACCGCGATCAACGCGATCGCCAAGCTGTTCGCGGGGACGCTCGGTGCGGTGATTCAGGCGCTGTTGCCGCTGCTGGCGAAGCTGGCCCCGGTCATCACGGACCTGGCGACACGGTTCGGCCCGGTCCTTGCGGAGCTGGCGAAGACCCTCGGTGAGGCGCTGATGCCGATCATCGACGCGCTTCTGCCGATCGTGACGCAGGTGGGCGGGGTCCTCGTCGGCGTGGTGGAAGCGGTCATGCCGCTGCTGAAGCCGCTCGGGGATCTGATCGCGGCGATCGTGACCGCGCTCGGCCCGATCATCTCGTCGATCGCGGCGGCGATCGTGCCGCTGGTGGGTGCGCTCGCTCAGGGCCTCCTGCCGATCGTGGGCGCGCTGGTGCCGATTGTGCAGATGTTCGGCCAGTTCCTTGCCGCGCTGGCACCCATGTTCCCGCAGATCATCAACGCTCTGCTGCCGTTGATCCCGCCGATCGCTCAGCTGACGACGTCGCTGCTGACTCTGGCGCTGCAGGTCCTCACGCCGTTGCTGCCTCTGATCACCGGGCTGGCGCAACTGCTGGCAACCGTGCTGACCGGGGCGATCAACATCCTGGTTCCGGTGATCACGACGGTGATCGGGTGGGTCACCAACTTCGTGAACGCCGTCAGCGACGGCGTGAAGATGATCGTCGGCTTCTTCCAGCATCTGTACGACGTTCTCGTCGGGCACTCGATCATCCCTGATCTGGTGAATGCGATCATCGGGTTCTTCACCGGGCTGTGGTCGAAGACGAAGCAGATCTTCACCGATCTGAAAAACGGCGTCGTCGCCATCTGGAACAGCCTGTGGAACACCGTCAAAGACAAGTGGAACAGCTTCTGGTCCGGGCTGAAGACCGCATTCACCGGCGCGTGGAAGAGCTTCCGCGACAGTGTGACCAGCCTGAAAACGTCGATCACGAACACGTGGTCTTCCATGTGGAATTCGGCGTCCGACAAGGTCAAGTCGATTTTCTCCACGATCAATTCGAAGATCTCCGGATTCGCGTCCGGGATGAAGACCGCCTTCTCCAACCTGAAGAACAGCCTCGGCACGATCTGGGACGGCGTGAAGTCGAAGATCGGAAGCCCGGTCAAATTCGTCGTCGGCACCGTCTACAACAACGGCATCCGCAAAATGTGGAACACCATCGCCGGGAAGATCAGCAGCAAGCTGACCCTGCCGTCGATCTCGCTCGGCTTCAACCGCGGTGGTGTCGTCCCCGGAACCGGCAACAGCGACACCGTCCCCGCGATGCTCACCCCCGGCGAACGCATCCTGTCCAAGGCCCAGGTCGCCCAGCTCGGCGGACACCGCGGCATCGACGCCATCCTCGGCCAGGACCACCCCACCGGCACCGGCGGCAACCCCTCCCGTACTGAGGAGAAGCGCCGCTACCAGGGAGGCACCCAGCACTTCGCCTCCGGCGGCATCGTCGGCACCGTCACCTCCGCAGTCGGCGGCGCCATCGGCAAGGCCGCCAGCTGGGCGAAAGACCTCGTCATCGGCGGCCTGAAGTCGGCCGGACAGAAGGCCCTCAGCAGCCTGGTGCGGCCGCTCATCAACCGCATCCCCGGCGGTAGCTTCGGCGGCCTGCTGAAGGGCCTGGCGAACAAGGCCGTCGACGGGATGATGTCCTGGTTCGGCAACGAGGACAAGAAAGCCGTCGGCGGGCCCGCCGTGCAGCGGGCGCTCGCCTGGGTGAAGACGCAAAACGGACTACCGTATCAATGGGCTGGAAATGGGAACCCCAGTTGGGACTGTTCTGGACTGATGTCAGCCATTGAGTCCGTAATTAGGGGGGAACGTCCGCATCGTCGGTGGGCGACCGGCTCGTTCCCGCCCGGCCCGTCCGGCTGGGTCCGCAACCTGAAGTCCCCGTTCATGATCGGTATCACGAATGCGGGCGTCGGTCACACTGCGGGCACCCTCGCCGGAATGAACGTCGAGTCGTCCGGCGGCCGCGGCGTCCACATGGGCAAGAGCGCCCGCGGCTACAACGACCCCCTGTTCACCAGCCAGTGGGGCTTCGCCCCGGCCGCGAAGTACGACTCCGGCGGTCTCCTCCAGCCCGGGGCGACGCTCGCGATCAACAAGACCCGCAAGCCGGAAGCCGTCCTCACCGCGGAGCAGACGGCGGCGATGCAGAGCATGACCGGCAGCGGCGGCAGCGTCGTCATCGAGAACATCACCGTGTCCGGCACCTTCGACTTCTCCACCCCCGCCGCGCGCCGCCAGGCCGCGAACGCGCTTGTGAGCGAGATGAAGGAAGCCCTCCGCAAGTTCGACAGGGAGCGAGCCTGAGATGGCCTTGTACGACTGGGGCGACGTCACCATCGGCCGGATCCCTTTGCGGGAGACGTTCGATACGACGGAGTCGGGCGGGGACCGTTCCCTCGACCTCGACGGGCAGGAGTCCTACCCGCCGCTCACCCGGGCACAGGTCATCGCCCGCCATGACGGAATCAACGCGCTGATCGTCGGGCAGGTCATCCCCGTCACGTTCACCGACAAGCCGGAACGCTCCGGCTACTACGCCGTGAAGTCGTGCTCGTCGACGTACACCGAGTACCGCACGGACATGGTCACCGCGGCCTGGAAGGTGAGCCTGGACCGGATCGGCTCCGACGCGGAAACCGACCTTCAGTCCCGCCTCACCGGCGCTGTCCGGTTGAACGATTTCGACCTGGCCGGGGAGCGCTGGCACGCTCCACCGATCGGCCACTACGGCTACTACACCGGCGACACGAACGCCACCGTCATGACCCGCACTGGGGCCGACGGCACGATCACCGTGTACCGCGGTGTCCCGGCGGACTTCTCCCCACGCTGGGGCTGCGACCCGACCGACTACCTCAACGGCCGCGTCAAGGCCACCACGACCGGCGGGCAGGAGGTGTACGGCGCCGACGTGCCCCTCGCCGCGACCGGCTGGTCCCTGTCGAACGGCCTCATCAACGTCACCTGGTCAGCGTCCGGTGGCGGCACCCTCGACGTGCAGACGTACACCGGCGGCGCCTACCGGTCGAAGCTGTGGCAGGTGATGTCCGCGGCGGCCGTGCAGGTCGACGACTGGGACGGGGCGACGCTGCTCCGCAACGACCCCGAGATGGTCATCCTCCGCCTCACCAAAGCACTGAACCCGGGCCGGGCCACCCTGGACCTGACGCTGCGGCGCGGCTCCCGCATCATCGAGGGCTACCTCCAGCGCGGCACCGCGGACACCCTGTCCGTGCGGCTGAACACGGCCGAGACGTACGCCGACACGTCCGCGCAGGGCTACCTCACCGCCACCAACGACGACACGGACGGCAACAGGTTCGCCTGCGGCAGCGCGCTCACCTTCACCGCGGCGGCCAACGGCGGCGTGCAGAAAGCCACCACCACCAAGCTGGACTTCTGGCTCGGTGCCTCCACTACCGGCGGCGGCGGGACAACCCTCAACGCGAACCCGGGCTTCGACACCGACCTCACTGGTTGGAACGCCAACGGCGGGACCGCCGTGCGGGTGACCACACCGGTCAAGGCCGGGGCCGGGGCTGCCCAGTTCACCCCGGACGGGGTCGCCGAGTTCCCGAGCATCGAGTCCGACCGCGTCCCGGTGACGGGCGGCACCGTGTACCGCGCCTCCGGGTGGATCCGCTGCGCCACCGCCCGCGCGATCGACCTGAACGTGAACTGGTTCGACGAGGACGGCGGCTACCTGTCGACGGGCACCCTCACCAACACGCTCGCGGTGAACACGTACACGTTCTACGACGGGACGGTGACCGCGCCGGCTGATGCGGTGGAGGCGACGATCGCGCCGACGGTGGCGAATTTCCCACCGGGCACGGATGTGATCATCGTGGATGAGGTGCGGCTGCGGCTGCCGGTCGCCTCCGGGGACGCGGCCACGGACCTGCGGGATCAGTACCTTGCGGCCATGCCGGAAGCCGTCTACGGCGTAAGGAGGTAGACGGGTGGCCGTCCAAGAGGTTCTGAAGGCCCTCGGGTCATGGCAGATCAAACTCAAGTCCGGGACCCCTCGCGACGTCCTCGACGCCCTCGACTACTTCGGCCACGTCGCGATCATCCCCGGCCGCCTGGACCCGCTCCAGTACGGCGACAACCTCCTCACCACCGCCCGCTACGTCGGCGTCGTCCGCACCAAGACCATCGGCGACGACGGCCGCACCAACGCCCCCATGGACGACCTGACTGTCGGCGGCGTCGGCATGGCCATGTGGCTCGGCGACGAGGACAACAAGGGCTCCGTCTACGAGAACGCCGTCGAACCCGCCTCCGCCACGTTCGCCGACACCATCAACATGCTGCTCCCAGCCTCCGGGGCGGGCGCGGTGACCGCGGGCACCATCTACCCGGTGGCCGGCCTGTACACGGGAAGGCACCAGTACGAGTCGCCCCGCACGGCGATCACCTACGTGTGCGACACCATGTCCACCGACAGCGTGCCGGTGTCGTGGCGGGTCAACGGGGACGGCACCCTAGATGCCGGGCCCGACGAGGACCTATTCGTCACCGAGCCCACCTGTGTCCTCATGGCCGTTGGCTCGGGCGAGGACATGACGATGCGGGCCCTGCCGTCCAGCATGGACGTCACCCGCGACGTCGAGGACTACACCACCCGCGTCGTCCTCCTCGCCGAGGGCGAGGGCACCACCATCGCCACCGGCAGCGCCGACATCACCCCGGCCACCGGCTACAAGGACATCCACGGCAACCCGCTGAACATGACCCGCCTCGTGTCCGAATCGGGCACAGAGACCGCGAACGCCACGACCCGGGCACAGTTGGCCCTCAACCAGTACACGTCCACCCGCAACGCCCTCACCCTGTCCACCGCCGACTACGACGTCCACGGCACCTTCCAGGTCGGCGACCGGGTGTGGGTGTACGACCCGGACGCCGGCCTCATCGACACCAGCACAGAGATCACGTTCCGGGGCCAGCGCATCAACCCGCTCAAGCTGCAGGTGACCGAGGCCAACTGGGCGGTCACCGCCGGGTACACGGTCGCCTACCGGGCCGGAGACGGCACCTGGACCGACCTCACCCAGTACATCGAGTTCGAGACCGACACCACGTCCACGGTGACCGTAGGCGACTTCTCCCGGCAGCTCACCAACTCCTCGACGGAGCCCATCGGCTCCCGTCCGAACTCCGACACCTCGGTGCCCGGAGTCCCCACCTTCGTCGAGCCCTTCCTCGGTGCCGCCTACCTCGACGACCGCGGCTTCACCCGCGCGCGCGTCATCCTGTCGTGGAACGCCCCCAACAACGTCGACGGCTCCACTGTGCTGGACGGCGACCACTACGACATCCGCTACGCCATCGACACCGACATGATCTACCCGGCGACGTGGGCGGCCTGCTCACAGATCCGCTGGGAAGACATGCAGATCTGGGCGCAGCCGTTCGCCGCGCCGGACAACCAGTGGCAGTACATGACCGTTGCGTGGGACCACACCACGGCCGAGTTGCTGGACCTCTCCCCGGGGATCGGCTACGACGTGCAGATCCGCGGCGTCGACACCACCGGCAACACCGGCGCCTGGTCGGCGACGACGACGTTCGTGGCGACCTCGGACAACATCCCGCCGAGCACGCCGGCGCCTCCGAGCGTGGCGGGGTCGCGGATCGCCCTGCAGATCACGCACGAGCTGGGCAAGTCGTCCGGCGGCACGTTCAACCTGGAATCCGACCTGGACCATCTTGAAGTCCACGTCGACTACGAGCCCACTTTCACCCCCAGCGACAGCACGCTGAAGGGGAAGGTCCCTGCGAACGCGGGCATGATCCAGGCTCAGATTCCCGTCGTGTACACGGTGCAGGTCGAGGAAACCTCCGCCCGCTACGTGCGGGTGATCGCCGTGGACAAGGCGGGCAACAAGTCCGGGCCCAGCGATTCAGCGTCGGCGACCGCGCTCCTCATCGACGACGCACACATCTCCGACCTGACCGTGTCGAAGGTGACAGCCGGAACGATCACCGCATCCTGGGTGATGGCCGGGGAGATCAAGACCGCCGACACCGGGGCCCGTGCCCGGATCTCCGCGGACGGCTACGAGCTGTACAACTCGGCCGGCACCCGCACCCTGTTCGCGGACGCCGACACCGGCGACGTCAGCATCATCGGGCAGCTCGTCTCCGGCACGTCCGGCAAGCGGATGGAGATCAACCCGACTGCCACGTTCCTGCCCGAGATCCGCTTCTACCCTGACAGCGGCAGCAACTTCGCCTACATCAACGCCGTTTCGTCCGGCAGCGACTCCAACATCGGCGTCAACGGCAGCGCCTACGATCCTGGCGACGGGATCGACGTCTTCGCGCGCTGCTTCCTTACCTCGGGGACGTCCGAGCTTGCCCTTGTGCGGGAGGATACGCAGGCCCGGCGCGGCCCGTATGTGCGGTTGACGTCCAGCGTGTTCTTCGCGGGCTGGAACTCGAACGGCTCGGACGGCGGGTTCTACTCGGCGGACAGCAACAAGGGCCGCGTGGGCTGGAATCCCAACGACACGACCCATGGCCAGTACTTCGACTTCGTCTCCGACCGGACCCGTCATGTCGGCAGGTGGGCCGACTTCATCGCAGCCGACACAAACGATGGCCTCTTCACCGGGTCCGTGTCGCCCACGAGTGGGGCCTCAAGCTATTCGGCTTCGTTCGGGCCGACGATGCTCACCCAGATGCTGCCGCTGGTCTCGGTCCGCGACGACATCGTTCACCAGCAGGCCATCACAGCTTCGGACGATACCGGCTTCACGATCACCATTTCACCGGCAGCCCACACCGATTGGGCCGTGTACTTCTGGTGCTTCAGGATCTGAGGAACGACATGGACACATACGAAGTGCAGGCAGCCGACGCGACAACCACCTCGACCGGCACCCCGATCTGGATGGTGACGATGCGCAAGCCTGACGGCAGCATCCACTGCCACACGTTCCCGCCGTCCACGATCGAGTGGCGCATGGCGGAGTACGAGCTGGTCAATCCCGACGAGGCCTTGGACATCGTCCTGCACGAGCCGTACCTTCCGGACGCCCCAGGCCGAGACGACGCCGCTCTCCGTGTGGGGCTGGTGACGTCGACGCGTCCAGACGCGGAAGCAATCACACTGTTCAACGCGGCGTCGACCGCCGACGCGCGGGCGGCGCACCGGCTGAGGGTGGCGGACGCGAAGACGAGCCGAGTGCAGGTGCTGCCACCGTCTGGCGAGGAGGATCCGCTGAACGTGATCCGCGCTAATCACGGGGTGACGGCTCGCGGTATCCGCGCGAAGCGCGAACGAGTGGACATCGCCCGCTGGCAGATGGTGTACGGGGAGCTACCCGTCCCGCTGTCCCCAGAACGCCCGCTCTTGGGTCAATGAAGGAATGACAACGAAGGGAAAACCATCATGTTCATCTGGAATAGCGACGGCTGGATGAGTGTGTCCGATGACTCGGGCAGCCCCAACATCGCAGAAGCAGACCAACTGGCAAAGCAGTTCTGGGCGGAAAGGGATGTCGAAAACCACAACGTCTCCGTCCCCGGTAGCGGGTCAGTCACGTACCCCGGGAAGCTGTGGCTCATCTTCGTGCCCGGCGTACGGCCGGACGAGAACAACAGCCCGGAAGACTGCTGGCACACAGGTTGGATGTCCACCAAGTACGACGTGCCCGGCTGGCCGACAGACACCGTCTCCTACTCCGGCGCGCTGACCGCGCAGGAGATCGCCCAAGCCCTCAAGGACGCAGGCAAGACCGTCGTCCTGCGCGAGTACACCGACTTCGCGACCACCTACGACACCACCGGCACGACCGTCACCCTCACGTGAGATAGGCGGGCCCTTCGGGGCCCGCCTCCCGCGCGTCCTTACCTACCGAATGGAGGGCCCTCGTGCCTGACCCGTCCACCACGCGCCTCGGCCTGTACAAATCCAAGTCGGACGGGTCCGAGCTCGTCAACTACACCCAGGACATCGGCCAAAACCTCGACAAGCTCGATGCCGCGGCCGGATTCCAGATCGTCACCTCATCCACCCGCCCGTCCTCGCCCTACCCCGGGAAGCCGATCACCGAGTCCAACACGAGCTACCGCACCTACTTCTCCAACGGCACCGTGCCAGCCTCCGGGTCGTGGGTGGAGATCCCTAACAGCAGCGGCACATTCGGCAGCAGCCTCACCATCGCCCAGGGCAAAGCGATCGATATCGGCGGCGCGGCCAACGGCGGCGGCTACGGTGTCCTCGGCTCGGCCACGACGTCTGACGTGCTGTACGCCAAGGTCAGTGGCGAGAGTGTGGGGCGCTTCTACGTCTCCGCCGACGGCGCCCACCAGTGGGGCTCTGGCACGGCCACCCGTGATACCAACTTGTATCGGTCCGCCGTCAACACACTGAAGACCGACGACAGTTTCGTCGTCGGTATCAACCTGACCGTCGCCGGAAGCGGCAGCATCACCGGCAGCCTCGCCGCCGGGAACTTCGCGGTCGTCGTCGACTGGACATCACCGGCCCTGGCCAGCGGCTACACCGGTGACGGCAACAGCAACGGCACCCCGCAGTACCGGGTAATCAACGTCCTCGGGACGCAGTTCGTGCAGTGGCGCGGTGGCATCAACGCCACCTACAGCGGCAGCTCGCCTGTGAATGGCGGGATGCCGTTCAGCGCGAACCTTCCGGCGAGTGCCCGGCCGGCGTCGCGCCGGTCGATGAGTTGCGCGTGTTCGGCGGCGTCGTCGACGTCACTGTCAATCAAGATCGATTTCAATACGGATGGCTCGCTACAGATCGTGGGCGGCACGGGGATCACGCCACCGTGGATCGCCATGAACCTCATGTACTCGCTGTAGCTCTGCGCCCTGGGCGATCATCGCCCCTGGCGCCGGGCCAACTGCGACAGCACATACCAACCAAAGGAAGGAACCGTAATGGCTGAAACTCTGCCGTACTACGCGATCAACGCATCGAAGGTGGACACGGAAGGACTCAGTGTCATCGTCCGCTTTGACACCGGGGCGCTTGACTAAACCGACCGCGATGCCGTGGTCGCTGTCCTGGCAGACGCTATCGGCGATCTGTCGGAGGTTGCATCGGTGAACTCGGTCATGGAGGTGACCGCGACGAGTCGCGCCATCAGCTAAGCGGCGGATGGGGCGACGCCGGAGCAGGCGTCGATGTGCGCTTGCCTACGGGCCAGTTTCCTAGTAAGGAGTCACGAAGTGGCAAACCTCGAACAGCGTGTACACGTCGCTGGCACCACTGACCAGCTGTACGAAGTCACCGTGAACGACACCGACCCGAACGCCGAATTCGGCACCTACACGTTCCCGATAGGCGCGAACAACCTCGGCAACGGCGGGCTGACCGCAGCGAACTTTGAGACCGCCGTACAGGCATTCGCGGACTCGCTGGCCGGGTCGTATCCCACGTTCGTCCTGGGATCGGTCAAGAAGATCAGCGTGTCCGAGACGACTCTTTAGCCGGTCGCTTCCTGCCCGCTCACGTCGTACGGCGGTTCGCTCGCCGGCTGCTGCGCCGCCTGGAGGCGAGTGTTCTCCTCCCTGGCGGCGTCCAGCTGCCGCTGCAGCACGTCGACTTGGGCTTGGAGGACCAGGTTGGCTTCGAAGAGTTCGCTGCACTTCCTCTGGAAGGTGGGAAAGGCGTCTTCCATGCTGATCTGCTGAGTCATGGGCGCTGCTCCTTGGGGTCGATGACTGCGATGAGGTCCGCGAACGCGTCCTCGTGGAAGGTCCGCTCGTAGCGGGAGAACAGGTCGTCCAGCGTTGCCCGCTGCTGTTCGGCGAGGTCGTGTGCGTGCTTGTCGAGGATTCCCTGGGCCATCGACCGGCGGATGGGCTCCGGGTAGCTGGGGTCCATCAGGCCCATGATGTGTTCGAGGGGTGTCACGTCTGCTCCGGCGGGTTGATGGCTTGCTGCCAGGCGATGCTGTCGGGGTGTTGGCTGGTGGCGACGGCTGCGGTGAGCGCGGCGAGGAAGTGGGCGGTGGCCGTGAGGGCTTCGTGGATGGCGCCGATGGCGTATCCGTCGCCGGGTTCTTGGGCTTCCTGCCATTGGTAGTCGCTGGCGAGCATGCGCTGTTCGCCTTCGCGGTAGTGCTCGGGCCCGGTCACGGTCTGCTCTCCTTACAGCCCCGGCGCGCAAGGGCGCGTCGCACCCAGAATCCGATACTCAGGGCTGCCACAGTGGCGAGGCTCCCTGCCGCCGTGCTGAGAAGAGTGGTGGCGCCTTCGCTCATGTCCGCCTCGCTGCTGCGTCGCCGCGCCCGGGCTGCCCCGAGCTGTTGCCCTGGTGGTGCCGCCATGCCCAGGTTCTACGAGGAATGTGCACGATCTTCGCTCCGGCCTGCGCGCACTCCACCGTGTATTGAAAGTCCTCGCCATAGTGCTCCCCGTTGATGAGCGCCCCGTGCGGTGGTTCTCGGAAGCCGATCTGCTGGGCGAGCTCTGTGCGGCACAGCGTGGTGATGGTGGTCTGGTGCGGGCGCTGCGGGTCGAACTGCTTCCCGAAGTGGCCGAGGGGATCGTTCGCGGGCCACGGGCGGCCGTCGGGGAAGTGGACCATATAGTACGAATAGGTATAGTCCGCGCGGAAGATCTGCGCACCCTTCGCCAGCACCTTCAGATGCTCGGGGTAGAACCAGTCGTCCGAGTCGAGGAAGGCCACCCATTCGGTCTTCGCCGCGTCGAGGGCGCGCTGGCGGGTGATGGCGGCGCCGTCGCCGTCTTCGTCGATGGCGATGCTGATGTCGGCGGCTGGGAGCAACTGCTGCTTCACGCTGGCCACCGCGCGGTCGAGCATGCCGTTGACGACGCGGGCCGGGTGTGCGGGGATGCACACGGTGATCTCGGGTGTCTGCACGTCGTTCACCTCAAAGCCAGGTCACTGCAGCGGCATTGATCGCCAGATGCATCGTGTTGTCGGCGATGATCATCAGCCAGACCGCGAGCCAGACCGGGCGGTCCTTGTGGTAGCCGGTCGCCGCGCACTCGGACCAGGGGTGCCAATACGAGCGCGGGGCCAGGAAGTTCTTCGCCCACACGACGTGCCGGGCGAGCCGGTAGTGGTCGATCACGGCGTGCGTGATGACGATGACGGCGAGCGCGGCAGACGACTGCGTGACGAGGAGGAACGGCAGCCCGTAGGTGATGGCGTGTGCCCATGCTGGCCACCAGCGTTTCGTCTTCTCGTTGGCCATCCAGTCGGACTGGATGAGGTAGTCGCCCGCGAGGTGAGCAAGCAGGAGTCCTAGGGCGGTGCTCATGGCCGCCACCTTTCGTCGTAGTCCGGGTGCGCGGCGAACGGCACCGCGAGGTGGCGCAGCGTCCTGCACGGGTGGCGCTGGGGGCTGCTGCTGCCGTGGGTGGGGTAGCCCCACTGGCCGTCGACGCAGGTGTCGCAGTCGCCGTCGTTGACGTCCTGGTGCTCGTCGAGGACGGCGAGCTTGGCGTCCAGGTCGGCGAGCACAGCCGGGTCGGCGGCAGGCTGGCCGTACCGCCTGTAGAAGGCCTTCGCAGGCGCGCGGTGAAGGCCCTCGATCAGCACGAACTCTTCGTTCCACTCGAAGACGTGAGTCCACCTGAACGGCAGGTTCCCCGGGATGGATCGCCGACTGGCCTCAGCCTCGCGTGCGTCCATGTACCGGGCCCGCAGGAACGCCGCGATCAGCTCACCCTGAGACGGCACGACGCACCCCCTCCTCCAACGACACCTTCGGCTCGTAGAAGCCGAGCATCCGCGACGGGTCACACACCCGCGTGTGCACACCCTGCGGCGCCCCCGGCTCGTACCTCAGCTCCGCCTCGTACCCGGCCGCCGCCGTCATCAGCCCAGCCAGCTCGTCGAAGCTCGTCGCCCGCCCGGTGCCGATGTTCACCGGGCCCGTCACGTCCGTGTCGAGGAGCGCGAGCGTCGCGCCGACCACGTCGTCGATGTGCACCCAGTCCCGGCACGACGTCCCGTCGCCCCAGACCGTGAACGGGTCCTCCCGGCGGCGGGCGCGGGCGGCGAACGCCGGAAAGGGGTACGCCTCGTCCTGGTCCTCGCCGTACCCGGAGAACGGGCGCGGGATGAGGATGCGGCAGCCCTCCGCCTCGGCGTAGCTGGCGAGTAGCTCCCCGCTCAGCTTCGCCCAGCCGTAGGTGGCGTCCGGGCGTTCCGGCTCGTCGACGTCAATGTGCGACTCGTGCAGCCGCGTGAACGGCCAGCCCTTCGCCTGGAGGTGCACCGGGTACGCGGCCGAGCTGGAGAAGTACACCGCCCGCGGCACCCGCGCCTTCACCAGCCACCGCATGTACCAGGCGTCGAGCGCCAGGTTCGTGGCCACCCCCAGGGGCGACTCGTCGATGGACGCGCGGCCGCCGACGATCGCCGCACAGTGCACGGCCAGATCGAAGCCGATGGTCTCGCTGCGGAAGAAGTCCAGAGCATCCACGCCGTCGACGAGGTCGATGCCGGTGACGTCCCAGCCGCGCTCGTGCATCGCCGCGTGGAGGTGCCGGCCGACGAAGCCCCGGTGCCCAGTCAGGAGGACGTGCACGGCGCCGCTCCCATCTGCTCGGCGAGCACCACCTGGAACTGCCCGACCGTCTCGTGCCGCAGGATCGTGAACCCACCCTGCTCGATGAGGGCCCGGTAGCCGTCCTGGTCCCATGCCCACGCGTGGCATTCGTCGTGGGCCTCGGGCGTCTCGTTCCAGGGCGACGAGGCGACGAGGTAGCGGGAGTGCTCGCCGATCCATCGGACGACACCTCTCGGATCGGCGACGTGCTCCAAGACCTCCGTGGCGACCGCGATGTCGCCGAGACAGATCTGGTCCCGGTCGGCGCCGAACACGTCCGCCAGCTCGGCCTGCACGCCGCGCTCGATCCATCCGGCCTGGTTGCTGGGCTGGAAGTCGTAGCCCCACGCGGTGAGGCCGACGATGCCGTTCAGCGTCTGGAGGAGCCCGCCGTCGCCGCAGCCGAGGTCGGAGAGGGTGATCTCGCTCCGTCCTTCGTTGGCCATCCGAACGTAGGCGGCGGCGATGAGCTCCAGCGCCATTTCAAGGCGGGGCCGGTGGACGGGCTGTTCCAGGTGCGGGGCGCGCTCGCGGCGGGCGTGGAACGCGGCGGTGGACACATGCGGGGTGTCGCCTTCGAAGAGCTTGTACTCAGCCATTGTCGATCTCCGTCTCACCCCACTCGAAGCGGACGACCTGCCAGCCGGACGGCTCGTCGAGGTCACCCAGCTCGATCCGATAGCCGTGCCGCATCGCGATCAGGTCCACCTGCTTCAGGAACCGCGCGTCGATGTACCGCTCCCGCGGCAGCGTGTGCAGCGCCGCGGTGATAGTCAGCTCCTGGTCGAGTGCGCCGCACGTCATTCCGGCGACGAACGCCCCGTCGTCGAAAGGGCCGCCCTGGCTCTTGGTGAGGACGAACGGCATGACCGCCTCGTACTCGCCTTCACTGCTCTCAGCCACGCTCGTACTCCTTGATCTGCTGCACCCAGACGGGCAGTTCGTGCTGCCGCCACTGCTCGAACACGGCCCGGTCCGCATCCGACCGGGCGTCCGTGTTCGCCTCCGCGTAGCCCGCATCCCACTGCGCCCGGCCGGCGATCGGATGGAGGTGCTCGACGATGACGTCCGGCAGGTAGGTGAGGGCGTCCAGGGCGCGGCCGAGCTCCAGCCAGGCGTTGTCGAGCCACAGGTGAACGGCCCCCGCCGGCACCATGTGCCCGGTCGCGAGGATGACGTCCGACGTCATCGCCACCTGCGTCGGCAACGCCGCCTGCTGGATCAGGTCGTTGCCGTACACCAGCCCCGTGCCGAGGCGCCGCAGCTCTTCGAGGTATCGGCCGTCCCAGCCGACGGTGCGCGGCAGGTGGTCGTCGCCCATGAACCCGACAGCATCCGAGCGGGCCGCCCACTTCGGCGCCGCCACGTTCAGTGTCGGACCGAGACGCAGCCGCGGACCGATCCCCATGCGGAACATCGGTTCGTGTTCCAGCTGCCGGTAGATGGCCTGGTAGCCGCGCAGCTCCGGGTCGTCACTGTCGACGAGGGCAACGAGACGCGTCTCGTACTCGCAGGTGTCTTTGAACGCTTGCCATAGCCGGGTGAGGTTCTGCGGCCGGCCGCGGGTGGGGACGAGGATCGTGAGCGTCATCTGAGGAGTGCTTTCTCCCAGGCCGGGGCGAGCCGGCTGATCGTGTATTGGCGGGCGTGTTCGCGGGCCGCGTTGCCCATTTCCTGCCGCATGGCGGGGTCGTGGGTGAGGGCGCGGAGGTGTTGCGCCCATTCGTGGTCGCGGTGGACGAGGAGTCCGGTGACGCCGTGTTGGATGAAGTCTTCGTAGGGGCGGACGGCGGAGGCGATGACGGGGATGCCGAGGGCTGCGGCTTCGGTGGCTTTCACGGCGCTCTTCGACCGGTTGAAGATGTGCGGCAGGAGCGGGGTGACGGCGATGTGGTAGTCGATGGCTCGGTAGTAGTCCTCGACGCTCTGCTGCCAGGGGGTGAAGCGGCGGCGGGGTGCGCGGAGGAGGGCGCCGTAGTCGTTGCCGATGCAGTGGAGTTCGGTTTCGGGGTGGCGTTGGAGGAAGCGGCGTATCTGCTGGTCGCTGCTGCCCCAGTCCATGTTGTGGGTGGCGCTACCACCCCAGCCGATGGTGAGGACGTCGTCGCGCTGCGGGGGCTGGTGGTCGATGAGCCAGTCGGGGACGGCGTTGGGGATGACGTGGACGTTGGTGTTCCACTGGGCGACGATGTCGGCGAGGGGTTCGGTGGTGACGGTGACGGCGGCGGCGACTTGGATGTTGCGGCGGATGTTGTCGCGGACGTCGGGGCGTGCGTAGTACTGGTGGGCGGCCGGCGACCGGTGGTCGATGTTGAAGAGGTCGTCGTCGACTTCGTAGATGAGGTGGCGGCCTTCGGCGGCGAGTTGCTGCCACATGCTGGAGGGGTCGGGGTCGCAGACGCGTTGGCCGATGATGGTGACGTCTCGGTTGTGGCGGACTGGCCGGGGGAGCCGCGTGGAGTGGTGTGTCTTGTAGCCGAGAGCGGCGAGCCCTTCCATCGGGAGTTGTGCGCGGTACCAGCCGCACCCGGCAGAGTCGGCCGCCCAGGCGAAGACGTCGGGGACGGGGATGCCAGCGAAGGGGTCTTGCCAGTCCGGGCCGCGGAGGGCTGGGGGGATGGTGTAGGCGGGGTGTGTGGGGGCGATGCTCTGCCGGTTCACGGCCGCTCCGGCTGGCGTTCGTAGTTGACGCCCTTCCAGCAGACGGTGCGGCCGTCCTTGCTGGCGAAGATCTCAGGGCCGAGTGCGGTGACGTCGCCGTCGTCGCGCGGGTAGAGCCTGGCTTTGTGCTTGGCGAGGGCGGTGTCGCGGACGGCGTAGGTGATGATGTTGATGACGACGACGACGGCGATGATCGCGGTGATGGTGACGGCAGTGTTCACGGCGTCTCGCTTTCGACGGGGAGGATGTGTCCGCCTTCAACGCAGTGCGAGGACACGCAGCGGCCGACCGGGGTGGCGGCGAGCGCCGCGTGAACAGCCCGCCAGATGATCGCGTTGCGGTGCACCCGGTCGGGCGGCAGGTAGTCGCCGAGCGCGCGGATGTACTCGTATACGGCGTCGTAGGCGGGCTGGCACGGGTCGGGCATGACGGGTAGGGCGGTGTTCAGCTCTTCCTCGGAGGGCGCCTCTGGGTGACCCTCATCGACGTGCGGGTAGCCAGGGCAGGGGACGGTGTTGCCCTCGTCGTCGGTGTGCAGCACGGCACAGGCGACGCCGCTCGCCACGACAGCATGAGAGACGACGCCCATGGCCTTGAAATGGTCGAGTCCGACGACACGGGGCTCAGGCGGCCGGTGTGGTGTGGCGTCGAGTGCACTGTCATTCCATACGTACCGAGTCCACGTCTCCCCGCCGCGCTTGCTGGCGTGCCACTTCCCGTACTCGCCCTTGTCGTGCCCGGCGCGGAATGCGCAGGCATAGGTAGGGCCGCCCTCAAGGTCGATGCGAGCCGTACACGGCGGCAGGTCGGCGTGCGCCGCAGCAACGTGGGCATCCATCTGCTGCGACGGCTGGGGCTCGTCGCAGTGCGGACATTCCTCGTCCACGTCGAAGTCCCTCATCGGCTGCTCCATGCGGTCGTGGCGGGCTGGTAGTTGTAGGTGACGGGCGCGTAGGGGATGAGCGCGGTGAACGCGAACCACAGACCGAGCGCATGGCACAGGTACGTCACGGTCAGTCCACCTCCACGTCGAAGTCTTCGGTCACGGCCGCGATGCGCGGCCGGTATCCGTACTGCGTCCGGTCCGCCGTCATCCGCGCTGCGATCGCCGCGGCGGCCTCCGCAGGCCAGGTTCCTCCCTCTACGGAGGCGGCGCTCACGTCGACGGCCGACCCGAGGACCAGGCCCCGCCCGCGCTGCTTCGTCGGGATACCCGGCCGGGTGAACCAGTCGACCGTCCAGGAATGGAAGCGGCGCCGGTTCCGGCCGTCGGTGCACTTCTGCAGCTTGAGGCGGACCTCGTGGTCGTCGCCGTGCGGCATCCGCACCGTCACGGTCAGCGGCTCGCCGATGTCCTCGTACTCGTAGCGGGAACGGCCGAACAGCCGGTCACGCGGGTCGAGTTTGATCGTGCCCCGCATCCACCACGGGTCATCGCGGGACGACTCGTCACGCTTCGCCCACAGCTTCCAGTCGATGCCGCCGTGCTGAATCCCCAGCGAGATCACGCGCGACTCGTAGCCGGTCGGGTTGAGGCGCCGCTGGAGCCAGGTCCCGAACCGCTCGGTGTGCAGGTAGATCGCGCCGAAGGGGTGGAGGCGGAGGTGCGCGGCGAGGGTGTGTTCGCTGCCCGCGTTGCCGATCTTCAGTTCGGCGTCCCAGCCGGGGAACGACTTCCCGATGATGAGCTGGGCGCCGACATCGCCGGTCGGCTTGCCAGGCCATGGGCCCGGGACAGGCTCGCGTTCGTACAGCGGTAGGCCCTGTTCGGCCCGCTGCTTGATCTCTTCCCTCGACGGGTACGGGGGACGGACTCCATCGAGAGGACCGTCGTACCGGTCACCGATGTCCCAGCGGTCCGGGTCGAGATGGCCTTGCGGGTCGGGGCGGACGCCGCAGCGGTCGCAGCACACCCAGCGGTGGCCGGGCCGGTCGTTGAATCCCTCGGTGCCATCGACGACGGGCCGGTGGCCGAGCAGCCGGCAGGCGAGGATGAGGCGGGGCAGGCTGCTGGCGAAGTAGCCGCGGTTCAGCAGGGTGCCTCGTCGTTGGCCGTCACGCTCGCGGTAGTTGACCGAGAAACGGTGCATGGCTGCTGCTCCTGCAGGTTGTTTGCGGGTTGGAGGTGGCAGGGGGTAACCCGCAAAGGAACCCCCCTGCCACCGGCCCCGAGCCAGGGTTGCCAGAACTGTAGCCTACGAATCACAGGTGACAGTGGTATCTACAGCTACGATTCGAAGGAACCTAGCTGTGGGAGGACCCGCATGACCACGCCCCATCCGCTCGGCCGCCTGGTCGAACACGACCCCCGCAGCCTCCACTTCGCCCACGGCGTCCTACCGAAGACCGCGATCAAGTCCGTCGACTGGACCCGCCGCGCCCCGATCTTCGACCAAGGCCAGCTGGGCTCCTGCACCGGCAACGCCGCCGCCGGACTCATCGGCACCGACAGCGCAGCACGCACCGGCCTCACCTCGGTCACCGTCAACGGCGATGTCCTGCCGGTCGATGAAGACCTCGCCGTCGACGTGTACAAGCTGGCCACTCAGCTCGACGACATCCGCGGCACCTACCCGCCCGACGACACCGGCTCCTCCGGGCTCGGCGCCGCCAAAGCCCTCAAAAAGTTGGGCCTGGCCAGCGGTTACACCCACGCGTTCTCCCTCGACGCGCTGAAGAGCGCACTCCAGAACGGGCCGGTCATGGTCGGCACCGTCTGGCTCAACTCGATGTTCGACCCCACCTCCGCGGGCAACGTCACCGTCGACCGGCACTCCGACGTGGCCGGCGGCCACGAGTACGTGATCTCGGCCTACGACGCGGGCGCGGGCCAGTTCCGCATCGACAACTCGTGGGGCGTGCGCGGCTCGGCGTGGATCACAGCGTCGGATCTGCAGTGGCTGCTGTCTCAGCAGGGCGACGTCACTGTCCCGGTCTGGGCGACGGTGCCCTCCCCTCCTCCGGCGCCCACTCCTTCTCCGGCTCCTGCAGTCGATCCTCGACTGGTTCAGGTGGCGACGCTGATGAACGAGTGGGCCAAGGACAACAACGTCGCCACGAACGGAGCCTGAGCATGGCCACACCGCTCACCGCCGACCAACTCCTAGCCGCACTGAAGGCCGAGGGACTGACCGTCCACGAGCACACCGGCTGGCGCACCCACAACCGCGACACCGCGACCGGCAAAACCTTCGGCCCCGTACACGGCGTACTCATCCACCACACGGCCGGACACGGCGACAAGGAGCTCTGCTACAACGGCCGACCCGACCTGCCCGGCCCGCTCTGCCACTCCTGGCTCGGCAAGACCGCAGGCCTGTGGATGATCGGCCACGGCCGCGCCAACCACGCCGGCCTCGTCGACCTCGACGTGCTGAACGCGCTCATCGCCGAGAAGTCACCGCTCCCGCACGACGACCAGGCCAACGCCGACGGCAACGACAGCCTGTACGGCTTGGAGATCGAGAACCTCGGCGACGGCCACGACCCCTACCCGGCAAGCCAATACCACCAGGCCGTGCTGTGGGCGGCCGCGATCTGCCGCAAACACGGCTGGTCGGAGCGGTCCGTGGCCGGGCACAGGGAAGTCCAGCCCGGGAAGATCGACCCATCGTTCGACATGGACGACTTCCGTGCTGACGTGAAGGCCGAACTGGCGAAGAAGCCAGGCGGAACGGTCACGCCGAAGCCGACCCCGTCGACACCGCGCGTGGACCTGTCCCGGCTCATCACCGCGGCGAAGACCGACCCTGCCGCGAGGCAGGGACACGTCACCTATATGGCCGGCACCAACCTTGTCGAAGCAGCGCTGGTGAAGCTCGGCTACCTCGGCAAGACCTACGCGGGCGACGGATCGTTCGGCTCGACCACGGTCACCGCGTACAGCAAGTGGCAGCGTCACCTCGGCTACTCCGGCAAGGACGCCGACGGCATCCCCGGCAAGGCCTCCCTCACGCAGCTCGGCAAATCGTCCGGGCTGTTCACCGTCGTCGCCTGACCTTCTGGAAGGACCCCGTCATGACCGTCAACCTCGACTCGGCCTACTGGCTCGGGCTCGTCGCGTCCGTCGTCCTGCCCGTCCTCGTCGGCCTGGTGACCACGAAGGTCACGCACGCGGGCTGGAAGGCCGTTCTCCTCCTCGCCCTGTCCACCGTGAACGGGTTCATCGTCGAGTACGCGGGACCGCACGACGCTGGGTACAGCGTGGGCACGGCAGCCGTCCTCGCCCTGGTCTCCTTCGGCACCGGAGTGCTCGCGCACTTCGGCCTGTGGAAGCCGACCGGTGTCAGCGGCAAGGCGCAGGACTCCTTCGTCAAGGCCGCGTAGGGAGGCCCGTGGACGGCACCACCCTCGGCACCGTCCTGGCGGCTGTCGCCGGCCTCGTCGGGTCGGGGGTGGTGTGGATCGGGAAGCGCGGCGAGAACGGCGTGTCCCGATTCAACTCGGTGACAGACCAGATCCAGGAGGACAACGCCACCTTGAGAGAGCAGCTCTCCAAGCGTGACGAGCTGATCGGAGTCTTGCAGGACCGACGGTCGACGGACATCGAGACGATCACGAAACTACGCATCAAGGTTATTCAACTCGGAGGAGACCCAGACCAGTGACCCGGACAGAGCGAACGATCGTCATGCACTGGAGGGGCATCGCCACCCTGTGCGCGATCGTCGCTCTGGCTGGGATCTCGTGGGTGCTGTGGCATCGCATCGACTCCTCCGACCGTAACTATGCGGCGGCCGTGAAGGAAGCGGACCGGCGCGGCGACGCGGTCACCACGCTGGCCAGCGATGTGCGGGCGCTGCGGGCGCAGGTGAAGGCAGCGGGCAAGACCCCGGTGGCGCCGGACCCGTCGAAGGCGGTGGCGGATCTCCCGTCGCGGACGACGGTTCCGGTGCCGATACCGGGCCCGCGGGGGGCGGCGGGCGTACAGGGTTCGCCTGGGGCGACGGGAGCGCCAGGCAAGGATGGCAACAACGGAAGCAATGGGGCGGACTCCACCGTGCCCGGCCCTGCGGGACCACCGGGACCTGCAGGTCAAGACGCGACTGGAGTGCCAGGCAAGGACGGCACCGATGGGCGCGACGGAGCTGACGGCAGGCCTCCCGCGGGCTGGACATTTGAATACGGTGGCGTGACGTACACATGCCGTCCCGTGGACGACTTCAATGCCGACAATCCGCGGTACACGTGCGATGCGTCCGAGTCCAGCCCGGGACAGAAAAACTCGGGCCAGAACCCTTTGGCGATGGCTCTAGACCCGAGTAGGCGCGAATGGTGAGTCAGACGTTCAGGGTGTCCTCGGCACGCCACTTCGCCTGAAGCCGCCTCTTCTTCGCCGCCTCGCAGATGCTGCAGTACCGCTGCTGGCCGCCGTTCGACTTCCTGTAAACGCGGTCGAAAGGGTGGCCGTTCTTGCAGTGCGTCTTCCGCGCGTTTATCGCAGATACGGTGGACGAGTCCTTGAGGGTGTTCTCCCTGACCGTGACTGCCTGGAGGCGCTGCGGGTTGACGCATGCCCGGTTGCGGCAGACATGGTTGATGACCAGCCCGTCTGGGACTGGCCCGTGCATGTCGTACCAGGCGACGCGGTGGGCGCGGCGGTTCCTGCGACGCAAGAAGAAGGAGCCGTATCCGTCTTTGTCGAGAGGGCCTGTCCATACGTGGCAGTCGCTGCTCTCCTTGCGGATGCGTGTTTCGAATCGCGCCTTTTCAGATTCGGTCAGGTTTCCCATGTGGGCAATTCTATTAATTCCGCAGGGCGTTGACGGCCCGCCCGGTTGGATAAGTCGGCGGATGATCTGTGGGATGCGTAACACGGGGTACGTGCAACTATTTCCCCGGGCCTTGGCGTGGGCGCTGACGCGCCGCCAGTACGCATGAGAGTGCCCCCGGGCACCACCCCGGGGGCTTCGCTGGACGGCCGGCCAGGCCTCAACGTCGTATCCACGGTAACTGCCTTGGCGGCGGTGAACTCCCTGCCACTGGGGAGTCACGCCGCCTTCACGACCTCGGCCTGCCTTGTCGCGGCCGCCCACTCCTCGTACAGGTCTTCCAGCGCGGCCCGTTCCTCATCGGTGAGCTTCACTCGCGGATCGGTCCACAGGGCGCGGATCTCCTCGTTCACGACGGCAGCAGGCCGCACGCGGCCACAGGCCAGGGGAGTTGGGGGCATGCCTGAATTTTACGGCTCCCCACCGTCGGACCGCGCGGCTATGCTGACTGCACCGCCCCGGGGCCCGACCCCCGGGGCGCGCCTGCTGTCGGGAGTAGAGGAACACCCCATGCCCACCCAGTACTTGGTTCGCTACGCCATCCTGCCGCCCGGCACGGGCCCGGACGACTACGAGAGCGCAGACCTCGTCCACCGCGAGGAGACGTTCGAACTGTCCGACCCCGAGCAGGCCGGGGAGGTGGCAGGGCAGAACCTGCGGTACGGGCCTCACCGAGGTGAGGTCCAGGCCGCTGTCCGTAAGCGGCTCGCCGAGGGCGAGGAGCCCATCATCCTCAGCGTTCGCCTGCCCTAGGCCCGCCGCTCAGCATCTTCCAGCCGGGCCCGGTAGTACGCCTGATCCCGAGGGAACCCAGCCAGCGCAGGCAGCGCCTCACGGAAACCGGCCGCCGCATCCGCCCACGCACGGCACGCATAGGCCGCGTCCGCCAGCTGCAAGCGTGCACGCGACTGGTCCAGCCAGTACAACCAGCCCGGCCGGTCCCGCTCGTCGCCCGCCCGAAGCGCCAACTCGTGCGCCTCATCGGCCAGCCGCCGCGCACGGTCGCGTTCGGCGCAGGCCGCGGCCGCCATCGCCGCCTGATGCACCGCCACCGACTCCGCCGCCGGGGACAGCGGGCGCGGCCCGGCGAAGCGGGCGGCCTCGGCGGTCCGCAACGCCCGCACCGGATCCCCGTGGTTGAGGGAGTAGTAGGCCCGTACGCGCTGCGCCCACGACTGCATGTCGGTGTGGCCGCCGTCGACGGCCCACCCGTGCGCGAGGTCGATCCACGCCAGGGCGGCGCCGCGGCGCTGCTCCTGCCACGCCACCCACGACAGCCAGTGCGCATGCTCCGCAGCGAGCAGCATCAGCCGGTCGGCGGCCGCGCCGGTGGTGCCGGGGATCAACTGGGTCACCGCGTCGAGCTGAGCCCGCACGACTGGCCACAGATCGGGGCCGGCCTGTTCGTCCTCGGCCCTGCGGTGTTCGGCCAGGACACGGCCGATCCAGTCGGCGGTACGCAGGTCGGTGCGGCCGTTGGCGTGGCCGTGAGCGATGCGGTCACGCAGCTCGCCGGACGGGTCCCAGTCGGCGTAGCGGCTGGACTGGCCGGCGGCCTTCAACTCTGGTGGCACGTGCAGCCCTTCGGTGATGCGAGTCTTCACCTCCTCGGTTTTCACCGTGCGGCGGCGTGACTCGATGGCAGAGATGTGGGGCTGCGGCAGTCCGACGAGCGACTCCAGTTGGCGCTGAGTCAGCCCGGCTACGCGCCGGTATTCGTAGAGAACGGCAGCCCAGTCGGCGCGAGCCCATGCGGCACGCAACGCGACGTCTGCCCAGAGTCCCCGACTACTCACAGCGAAAAGATACTGCCGCCGCGTCAAAGGCTGTATCGGCTTGGTGGTTTCCCCCTCGCACGATATTGTCTCAGTCACACCGAGTCGGGTCGGGAAAGGCAACAGCCATGAACGCGCACAGCAGAACCAGCACAGGTACCGAGGCGCCACCGGACATCCCCGTGATGCGTGACAGCGCACGCCGGGCCCTCGCCGATGCACCCTCCGTCGACGACCTGGACCTCCTTGCGTCCACGCTGCGCGGGCACATGCACGTCCTGATCCCGGAGGTCGAGCAGCTCGCTGTCCGCCGCCACGACACCGCAGGGATCTCCGCCCGCGCGTGCGTGGACGAGGCCCGCCGGAAGCTGAACCTCGGCAACGGCGACATCGAGGCCGTGCGCGTGAGTGTGGTGCAGAAGCTTGCCCGCAGCGTGGACGCCCTGTGCCGCCACTACGTCGCGCTGGGCGGAGCCGACGCGTGATGTGTGCCCGCTGCAACGAGTCGATCCTCCCGGGGGAGAGGGCGCTGCCCGTCGACAAGCTGTCGCCGTCCGGCGCCGGCGTCACCCTCCACGTGCACGCGGTGCTGTGCAAGCGGCCGCCGACCCAGACCTCCCCCGTGAGCGTGTCGCGCGTCCGCGGGGGAGAGGCCGCCCCGACCCCCCGAGCGGGACGGCCGTGAGTGCCCGCCGCCGGCGCCCGGACCCCGCACCGGTGGCGGGTCACAGATGGAAGCCGCTGGCCACAGCGTCACGCGGGGCGACACGTTCACAAATTCTGTCGAAAATCCACGCAGATATATGCGGCCTACACCTTTACCTACCGGCGGTAGAAGGCTTGACTTCCGTTCAGTCGCCTACCGGAGGAGGTCGGAGATGGTCACGCCGATCACTCGTGCTATGCGCAGCAGCATGTCGAGCGTCGGGTTCGCCTCACCGGACTCGATCTGCTGGTAGTGGGACCGGTTCATCGGGACCGCGAGGAAGACCTGCTCTTGCGTCAGGTCGCGGTCTTCCCGGGTGACCCGGATGCGCCTGCCGATGCGCTGGCGTTCGCGCTGTAGCCATTCGTCGTCATCGGACAGGTGAACTTGCACCCGACAAAGCTCGAACCCTCATGATCATTAGTCAGCCTGGTGAGACCAGGCTTTCTGTGATCTTCACAAGCTCGGCGCGGCCCCAGACCCCGCCCGCGTCGACGGCCGCCCGTCCGCCGTGCACCCCCTTGTCGACGGGCGGGCGGTCCCCGACCGGGTCCGATCGGGTTAGCCCATTCGGGTGACGCAGATGACCGTGTCATGTGCCTGATCGGATCGTTAGAGAAGATGGCCAGGGCGGCGGCTGGTCCCACCCCCCAGGTGGCGCCGCCGTCCTGGTCCTTGTCGCCTCTGGTCGGCAAGGCGAAGGCCCCCGCGGGAGATGTCCGCGGGGGCCTTCCTCATGTCTCCCGCTGGGAGAGTGGGAGACAACCGGGAGACGATCATGGGAAGCGAGCGGGAACCCTCGCGGGTTTCCGCGAGTATCCGCAAGAGATCGATAGCGGAAAACAGCGGCCGAACAGCCCCGTCACCCCGCAGATTCGGCAGCGTGAGGACTCACAAAACCCGCCGTGACCAGGGCGATGATGACGATGCCGAGCGCGATGCGGTACCAGACGAACGGCATG
>NZ_JALDAX010000031.1 GCF_022698145.1 Streptomyces spinosisporus | reverse complement strand
GCCAACTCCACCAACCACCCTCCTATCCAGACGAATTGCCTGATCAGGCACTCCGTAGCGAAACCGTTGCCGTTCCGTCGGCGCCCGCCCACAGCGACCGCATAGTGTGTGATGCCGTTCCAGGGCAGGCTGCCGAGCCGGGCCGCCGAGGCCGGGTCGGCCCGTACGTTCACCTCAGGGGGAGTTCAGACCATGCGATCCACACGGCCGTCATTCCACGTCCGGCGAGACAGGGGTACGCGCCGCGGAACCTCCCCCGTCGTCGCCGCGGTTGCCCTCGCGTCGGTGCTGGCGCTCACCGCCACCGCCTGCAACTCGGGGGACGACAAGGCCGACGGCCAGGCGGCATCCGCCTCGGCGGCCGGCGCCGACGACACGGGCGACGGCAAGATCAAGATCCCGGACGACATCAGGAACAAGCTCAAGGAGCACGGGATCGACATCGACAAGTGGAAGGACGGGGCCTGGAAGAACTGGGACAAGGACGACTGGCTGCGCGAGGCCAACGACTTCGTCAACCCCATCATCAAGGGCCTGTGGGACCCGGACCGGATGCGGGACGCGAACGACCCGGACCGGGGCGTCGACGACAACGACCTCTCCGGTGACCAGGGAGTGACCGACCCGACGCCGGCGCCGGTGGACGCCAAGGCCGTGGCGCCTACGTACCACGCCAACGCCGCGACGGCCGGCAAGGTGTTCTTCGACTCCCCCGAGGGCACGATGGTCTGCTCGGCAACGGTCGTGGAGGACCCGGCCCATCCGGGCAAGTCGAATCTCGTCTGGACGGCGGGCCACTGTGTGCACGCCGGCAAGAAGGGCGGCTGGTACCGCAACGTCGCGTTCGTGCCGTCGTACAACGACTCGGGCAAGGACGCCGATCAGCTGCAGAACGCGACCAGGGAAGAGGTCGCCCCCTACGGCGTCTACTGGGCCGACTGGGCGCAGACGTCCCAGCAGTGGATCGAGCAGGGCGGTGAGACGGGCGGTGACGGTGCGCCTTACGACTACGCCGTCATCCATGTGACGCCGGAGAAGGGCGGCAACGGCAAGTCACTGGAGGAGACGGTCGGTTCGGCGCTTCCTGTGGGCTTCAACGCCCCGGCCGTGCCGAAGGTTCCCAGCATCACGGCGACCGGTTACCCGGCCGCCGCACCGTTCGACGGCCAGAAGCTGTACCAGTGCACGGACAAGCCGGGCCGTCTGTCGATCAACACCGCGGCCCCGACGATGTACCGCATCGGCTGCACCATGACCGGCGGTTCCTCCGGCGGCGGCTGGGTGGCCACCGGCTCGGACGGCAAGCCCGCGCTGGTGTCCAACACGTCGATCGGCCCGGTGACCTCGGGCTGGCTGGCGGGGCCGCGGCTGGGTGACGTGGCCAAGGGTGTGTACGACTCTGTGAGCAAGAAGTTCGCCGGGCAGTGAACGGCCGATAGGCACAGACAGGGGCGGGACGCCTCACAGAAACCTTCACTGTCCCGCCCCTGTTCGCCCTCAACCCCACGGGCATAGTGGGGTGTCGCTTCCCAGGGACCGGCTCGACGCTCGACTCAGAAACTGGCAAGCACATGACATACATACGTTCCAACGGGGGTTACCGCACCATGCGTTCCACTCGTACGCCCGCAGCGCCATCACGCGGCCGACGCACCCATCTCACGCACCGCACCCACCGCACCCACCGCACCCACCGCACGACTCTCGCCGCCACCGGCCTGGTCGCGGCGCTCGCGCTGACCGCGACCGCGTGCAACGGCTCGGACGACACCTCGAGCGACAAGCCCGACGCCACCATCACCGCCTCGGCGAGCGGCGGCGACGGCAAGCTCAAGATCCCGTCCGACATCGCGAGCAAGCTCAAGGACCACGGCATCGACGTCGACGAGTGGGCCAAGGGCGGCTGGAAGGACTGGGACAAGGACAAGTGGCTCAGCCAGGCCAAGGACTTCGTCAACCCGGTGATCGAGGGCCTGTGGAAGCCGGAGCGGATGCAGTCCGCGAAGGAGGCCAACAAGACGGTCTCCACCAAGGACGCGGCCGCCGACCAGGGCGTCAGCGATCCTGAGCCGGCTCCGGTCCGGGCCCAGGCCGAGAAGACGCCGTACCACGAGCACGCGGCCCCGGTCGGCAAGGTCTTCTTCGACTCCCCCGAGGGCTCGATGGTGTGCTCGGGCACGGTGATCAAGGACGTCAACCACCCGGGCAAGTCGAACCTGGTGTGGACGGCGGGCCACTGCGTGCACGCGGGCCAGGGCGGCGGCTGGTACCGCAACATCGCCTTCGTGCCGGCCTACAACGACCAAGGCCTGTCGGAGTCCCAGCTCAGCAGCGCCGACTCCTCACAGGTCGCTCCCTACGGCCAGTTCTGGGCCGACTGGGCCTCCACCTCCAACCAGTGGATCCAGGGCGGCTCGGAGACGGGCGGCGCGGGTGCCGCGTACGACTACGCCGTACTGCATGTGAAGCCGGAGCGGGGCACCAAGTCCCTTGAGGAGACGGTCGGCGCGGCCCTCGACGTGGACTTCTCGGCGCCGGCGCCGCGCGAGGTGTCGAGCATGGGCGCCTGGGGTTACCCGGCGGCTCCGCCGTTCAACGGCCTGAAGATGTTCCGCTGCATCGACCAGCCCGGCCGGCTCTCGCTGAGCCCCTCGCTGCCGACGATGTACCGCATCGGCTGCACCATGACGGGCGGCTCGTCCGGCGGTGGCTGGTTCCGCGTGGTGAACGGCAAGACCGAGCTGGTGTCCAACACCTCCATCGGCCCGTCCAACAACACCTGGCTCGCGGGCCCGCAGCTCGGCAAGGGCGCGCAGGAGCTGTACGAGAACATGAGTGAGACCTACGGCGGTCAGTGACGCCGGAACGCACAAGGCCCGCCCCCTGTCGCAGGGGGCGGGCCTTCGCGTTGCCGATCGCTGTGTTTCGTCGCCGCTCGCTGTGGATCGCTCTGGATCAGAGGGCCGGCACGGGCGCGTACGGCTGGAGTTCCGCCGCGAGTTCCTCGTGCACCCGCACCTTGAGCAGGGTGCCCTCCGGGGTGTGCTCCTCGGAGATCACCTCGCCCTCGTCGTGGGCGCGGGCCACCAGCTTGCCGTGGGTGTACGGCACCAGCGCCTCGATCTCGACGGACGGCCTGGGCAGTTCGTTGTCGATGAGGGCCAGCAGTTCGGCGATGCCCCGGCCGGTGCGGGCCGAGACGGCGATGGCGCGCTTCTCGATCCGCAGGAGCCGCTGAAGGGTCAACGGGTCGGCCGCGTCCGCCTTGTTGATCACGACGATCTCCGGCACGTCGGTGGCGCCGACGTCCCTGATCACCTCGCGCACGGCGGCCAGCTGCTCCTCCGGGTCCGGGTGCGAGCCGTCCACCACGTGCAGGATCAGGTCGGACTCGCCGACCTCCTCCATGGTGGAGCGGAACGCCTCGACCAGGTGGTGCGGCAGGTGCCGGACGAAACCGACCGTGTCCGCCAGTGTGTACAGACGGCCGCTGGGCGTCTCCGCGCGGCGGACGGTCGGGTCCAGGGTCGCGAACAGTGCGTTCTCGACCAGGACGCCCGCGCCCGTCAGGCGGTTGAGCAGCGAGGACTTGCCGGCGTTGGTGTAACCCGCGATGGCGACGGAGGGCACCTTGTGGCGCTTGCGCTCCTGGCGCTTGATCTCGCGGCCCGTCTTCATCTCCGCGATCTCCCGGCGCATCTTCGCCATCTTCTCGCGGATCCGTCGCCGGTCCGTCTCGATCTTGGTCTCACCGGGACCACGGGTGGCGAGGCCGCCGCCCTTGCCGCCGCCCATCTGACGGGACAGCGACTGACCCCAGCCGCGCAGCCTCGGCAGCATGTACTGCATCTGCGCGAGAGCGACCTGCGCCTTGCCCTCTCGGGACTTGGCGTGCTGGGCGAAGATGTCGAGGATCAGGGCCGTACGGTCGATGACCTTGACCTTGACGACGTCTTCGAGGTGGATGAGCTGGCCCGGGCTGAGCTCACCGTCGCAGATGACGGTGTCCGCGCCGGTCTCCAGCACCATGTCACGCAGCTCTGTGGCCTTGCCCGAACCGATGTACGTGGCGGCGTCCGGCTTGTCGCGGCGCTGGATCACGCCGTCGAGCACGAGCGCGCCCGCGGTCTCCGCGAGGGCGGCGAGCTCCGCGAGGGAGTTCTCCGCGTCACGCACCGTGCCCGTGGTCCAGACACCGACGAGCACGACCCGCTCCAGGCGGAGCTGGCGGTACTCGACCTCGGTGACGTCCTCGAGCTCTGTGGAAAGGCCCACCACGCGGCGCAGGGCCGCGCGGTCCGAACGGTCGAACTGGTCGCCGTCCCGATCTCCGTCGATCTCGTGGCTCCAGGCGACGTCCTCTTCCATCAGGGCATCGGCCCGAAGACCTTCGGCGTAGTTGTGCGCGAAGCGCTCAGTGTCCTGGGAAGGGGATGAAGAGGAGGTCATTGGATCCTTACGTCGATGGGAATGACTCGATACACACAACGTACGAGTACCCCGGGAGATTCCCGGGACCGCGAGCCGCGGACCCGAAGATGGTCGCACGGCACGGCTCGTCTCGTCATCGCCTTATTCCGAGCCCCTTCCGAGCCCCATTCCGAGCCTCATTCCGAGGCCCTAATGCTCGGGCTTGGCGGTGCTGGAGGCCTTGGCGGGCTTCGGATTCTTCGCGTCCGGTGCGTCCGACTTCCAGTCCGGGTGACCCGGCATCGGCGGGGTCTTCTCGCCGTACAGCCAGGCCTTGAAGAAGCCGCTCAGGTCGCGTCCGGAGATCTGGGAGGCGAGCCGCTCGTAGTCGGCGGTCGAGGCCGTTCCGTCGCGGTGGAGGCTCACCCAGCTCCGCTCCAGCTGCTCGAAGGCGGGCTTACCGATCTCCTGGCGCAGCGCGTAAAGCGCGAGCGCGGCCCCGTCGTAGACGTTCGGCCGGAAGATGCTGATCTTCTGACCGTGCTCGGGACCCCTGGGCGCGGCCGGCGGGCCCCCGTCGGCCCGCCAGCCGTCGGAGGCGGCGTACGCGGCCTTCATGCGCTTCTCCATGGGCTTGCCGGCCTTCTCCTGCGCGTACAGGGCCTCGTACCAGGTGGCGTGTCCTTCGTTGAGCCACAGGTCGGACCAGGTGCGCGGGCTGACGCTGTCGCCGAACCACTGGTGGGACAGCTCATGGACCATGATCGACTCGACGTACCAGTCGGGGTAGGTGTCGCCGCTGAAGAGCTCTCTCTCGAAGAGAGAGAGCGTCTGCGTCTCCAGTTCGAAGCCGGTGGACGCGTCGGCCATGAGCAGGCCGTACGTCTCGAAGGGGTAGCGGCCGACCTTGCTCTCCATCCAGGCGATCTGGGCGGGGGTCTTGGCGAGCCACGGTTCGAGTTCCTTGCGGTCCTCGGTGCGTACGACGTCGCGTACGGGCAGGCCGTGCGGCCCGGTGCGGCGCAGCACGCTGGAGCGACCGATGGAGACCTGGGCGAGCTCGGTGGCCATGGGGTGCCGGGTGCGGTACGTCCACGTGGTCGTCCTGCCGGCCCGCTCCCGGTCGGTCTGCACTCCGTTCGCGACGGCCGTGTAGCCGTTGGGGGCGGTGATCCTGATCTTGAACAGCGCCTTGTCGGAGGGGTGGTCGTTGCACGGGAACACCAGGTGTGCGGCATCGGCCTGGTTGGCCATCGCCAGGCCGTCCGAGGTCTGCACCCAGCCGCCGTCCTGGCCCTTCGCGGGCACCGGGTCGCTGGTGTGCCGCACGGTGATCCGCGTCCAGCTGCCCACGGGCAGCGGGCTCTCGGGCGTGACGACGAGGTCCTCGCCCGCGCCGGCGAACCTGGCCGGTCGGCCGTCGACCGTCACCGACTCGACCTTCCCGTGCGCGAAGTCGAGGTTGAAGTGGTCCAGGCTCGTGGTGGTCAGCGCGTTGATCGTGGTGACGGCCCGGAGCGGCTTGCTGTTGCTGCCGGGATACGTGAACGAGAGGTCGTACGACTGCACGTCGTACCCGGGGTTGCCGAGGTGCGGGAAGAGGCGGTCACCGACGCCCTCGGGGGCGGCCGGCGCGCCGGCGGCGAGAAGGCAGACGGAGACGGCGGAGGCGAGCAGCGCGGTCGCCTTCAGGCGGCGCGATCCCTGTGGCCTACGACGAAACCGTGACGGGTTGGCGGGCCGGGGGCCGCCAGTGCCCGTTTCCGTGGTCTGGGAGCGAGGGGTGAGCAGCATGGATCACCGCTATCAGCGCACACCCCCCACACAGCGACGACTCGCGACCGGCCCACCCGAATGGGTCGACAGGTCGCGCGGTCCCGGGCGCGGCGGTCTCCCGCCGCACCCCCCGCTCCCGCCCTCACGCCCCCGGCGTATGCGCCCGGCTCACGTCGTACACGCCCGGTACGTTGCGCATGGCGCGCATGAGGGCGGGCAGGTGGGCTGCGTCGGGGAGTTGGACCGTGTAGGTGTGGCGAACGCGCTGCTGGCTGGGGGGTTCGACGGTGGCGGACACGATCTCGGCGCCTTCGAGGGCCATGGCCTCCGTGAGGTCCGCCAGCAGGTGCGGGCGGCCGAACGATTCGGCAAGGAGCGTGACCCGGCACTCGGTGGTGTCGCCCCAGCGCACGCCGACCTCGGGGCGCCCCGCGCTTTTCATGCGCTCCACCGCGGCGCACTCGACGCGGTGGACGGTGACCACACCGCCGCGTACGGCGAAGCCGGTCACCTCGTCGGGAGGCACGGGCGTACAGCACCCGGCGAGGCGTACGGTCGCGCCGGGCCGGTCGACGACGATGTCGTCGGTGGTGGAGCGCAGGGCAGCGCCTTCACCGGCGGGCCGGTGAGCGGCCGCAGGCGCCTCCTCGATCGCCGGCAGCCGTTCGGGCTCGCTCTCCTGCGCGCCCTCGTAAGTCGGGTGGGCCGCGAGCCAGCGCTGGATGGCGATACGGGCGGCGGCCGTGTGCGCGTGCTCCAGCCACTCCCTGGACGGCTCGGAGGCGGGGTCCTGGCCCATCAGGAGCTGGACCGTGTCGCCGTCCCGCAGGACCGTACTCAGCGTTGCCAGGCGGCCGTTGACGCGGGCGCCGATGCACGCGTGCGCGTCCTCGCCGTACTGCGCGTAGGCGGCGTCGACACAGCTGGCGCCCTCGGGCAGGCCCAGCGTGCCGCCGTCCGGCCGGAAGACGGTGATCTCGCGGTCCTGGGCGAGGTCCTCACGCAGGGTGGACCAGAACGTGTCGGGGTCGGGCGCGGCCTCCTGCCAGTCGAGGAGGCGGGAGAGCCAGCCGGGCCGGGTGGGGTCGACGCGCTCGCCGTCGGCAGGATCGTCGGGCGCCGGGGCGTACGGGTTGCCGAGTGCGACGACGCCGGCCTCCGCGACCTTGTGCATCTGGTGGGTGCGGATGAGGACTTCGGCGACCTGACCGTCCGGGCGCGCGACCGCGGTGTGCAGCGACTGGTACAGGTTGAACTTGGGGACGGCGATGAAGTCCTTGAACTCCGAGACCACGGGGGTCATGCAGGTGTGCAGTTCGCCGAGGACGCCGTAGCAGTCCGCGTCCTCGTTCACCAAGACCAGCAGGCGGCCGAAGTCGGCTCCGCGCAGTTCGCCGCGCTTGCGGGCGACGCGGTGCACGGAGACGAAGTGCCGCGGCCGGATGAGGACTTCGGCCTGGATGCCGGCCTCGCGCAGGACGCCGCGCACCTCGTCGGCGATGTCGGCGAGCGGGTCGTCGGCGCGGGAGGCGTTGTCGACGATCAACTCCCGCGTGTACTCGTACTCCTCGGGGTGCAGGATGGCGAAGACGAGGTCTTCCAGCTCGGTCTTGAGCGCCTGGACGCCGAGCCGTTCGGCGAGCGGGATGAGGACGTCCCGGGTGACCTTGGCGATGCGCGCCTGTTTCTCGGGGCGCATGACGCCGAGGGTGCGCATGTTGTGCAGCCGGTCGGCGAGTTTGATCGACATCACACGGACGTCGCTGCCGGTGGCGACGAGCATCTTGCGGAAGGTCTCGGGCTCGGCGGCGGCGCCGTAGTCGACCTTCTCCAGCTTCGTGACGCCGTCGACGAGGTAGCGGACCTCCGCCCCGAACTCCTCGCCGACCTGATCGAGGGTCACATCGGTGTCCTCGACGGTGTCGTGGAGCAGAGAGGCCGTCAAAGTGGTGGTCTCGGCGCCGAGTTCGGCGAGGATCAGGGTCACCGCGAGCGGATGCGTGATGTACGGCTCGCCGCTCTTGCGCATCTGGCCGCGGTGCGAGGACTCGGCCAGCACATAGGCGCGGCGCAGCGGTTCGAGGTCGGCGCCCGGGTAGTGAGCGCGATGGGCGTCGACGACGTGGCTGATGGCACTGGGCAGCCGGTCACGGGCGGTGGGGCCGAGCAGCGCGGCACGGCCGAGGCGGCGCAGGTCGATGCGCGCTCGCCAGCGCGCGGCAGAGCCTGCTACCGGACCTGGGGTCGCGGGGTTGGTCGCCTCCGCACTCATGGGCACCTCCGGCTGCATCGACCGGCGGACGGGGTGCCCCAGGACGGACACGGCTCAGGGGATGGCAACGGTCCCCCGCCCGGGCCGGTGCTTGATGCTACCGAGCCCATCACGTGCGACCGACCGCCTCTCGCCGAGCGTGAAACGGATCACCCATTCGAGCGAAGGTCTGTAGGTTTACGATTTCGCGCCATGTGAAAGGCGAACGGCCGTGGTTTCGAACGCCCGGTCGTCGCACGGGTAGTTGACGCGTGCACCATCCGGCGCACACGCCTGCGATCGCAAGCCACCGCCCCGCTCAATGGGCGATCCTTTCCAGCCACTCGCGGTCGATCTCACCCTCTGCGACGATCACCGCGGGCCCGGTCATCTCGATCTCGCCGTCGATCCGCTCGGTGATCACCAGCGTTCCCCCGGGCACATCGACGGTGTACGTCGCCGGGGTGCCGGTGACGGCGGGGTCGGCGTCGTCCCGGCGGGCGGCGGCCACGGCGACGGCGCACGCGCCCGTGCCGCAGGAGCGGGTCTCGCCGGAGCCGCGCTCGTGCACGCGCATCGCGACGTGCCGGTCACCGCGGTCGACCACGAACTCGACGTTCACGCCGTCCGGGTAGGCGGAGGCCGGGCTGAACGGCGGCGGCGCGTAGAGATTGCCGGCGTGCGCGAGGTCGTCGACGAACGCGACCGCGTGCGGATTGCCCATGTTCACGTTCCGCGCGGGCCAGCTGCGCTCGCCCACGCTCACGGTGACGTCCCCCTCGAAAAGGCGCGCCCTGCCCATGCCGACGGTGATGTCGCCGTCCTTGTCGATGTGCACGCTCTTCACGCCACCGCGCGTGGCGATCGCGAGGTCCCCCTCGCCGGCATGTCCGGCGCGCTGGAGGTAGCGCGCGAAGACGCGCACGCCGTTGCCGCACATCTCCGCGACCGAGCCGTCGCCGTTGCGGTAGTCCATGAACCACTCGGCCTCGGCCGCCATGTGCCGCGCCTCGGGGTGAGCGGCGGACCGCACGACGTGCAGCAGACCGTCGCCGCCGATGCCCGCGCGGCGGTCGCACAGGGCGGCGACGGCGGCCGGGGGCAGGTCGATGGCGTTCTCGGGGTCCGGGACGATCACGAAGTCGTTCTCCGTGCCGTGCCCCTTGAGGAAGGCGATCCGCGTGCTCATGCCTCGATCGTACGGTGTGGCTACGACAACCCCGCGCGCGTGATCGTCAGCGCAACCGGGCCACGCGCCACACGGCGAGCACCACGACCGCCGCGACGACCACGACGTACGCCAGCACGACCCGCCAGTCCGGTCTGCGCCCGGAACCCCGCTGCGGCAGTCCCGGCCAGGTGTAGCCCACGCGGCGCGCGGCCATCATCCCCCAGCCTGCGGCGCAGGAGCAGATCAGCAGCCCCAGCATGGCGATCACCGCGCCGCTGTCGCCGAAGTCGAAAGCGAGCGGGAAGGCGAACATCAGGGAGCCGACCGCGGCCAGGGCGACGATCGGGGCGAGCTGCCAGATGCGCAGCCGCCGCTGCGGGCGCAGCTCCACCTCGACCTCGGGGCCACCGGCGAACATCTCGTCGGGCTCCGGGCCGTCGGCAGTGACTCCGCCCTGTGCGTCGTCGGGCCCGTCAGGGCTCAGACGGTCCTCGTCCTGCTCCTGATCACCGCTTTCGGCGGTGAGGGGCTCGGTGCTTCGTGCGGTGTCGCGAGGGCCGGCCTCCATCGCCACGCGCCCTCCCAACTAGGACTCCACTGGTCGATCGAAGCTCGATGATGGCACGGCGCCGAAGGCCGGGATGACGGCCGGAGCGTCCCGATGCCATGACGTGATCAGGCTGTAACCGGTCGTTCGACCAAGGCCATTGCGAGCTGCGGAAGTTCTGTGACATCCGCCGCAGCCCCACTGAGCCAGTGCACCCGTGGGTCGCGCCTGAACCACGAATCCTGGCGGCGCGCGAAGCGCTTGGTGGCTCGCACGGTCTCGGCCCGCGCCTCCTCGAGCGTGCACTCCCCCGCAAGCGCCGCGAGCACCTGCTGATAGCCGAGCGCCCGCGCGGCCGTACGCCCCTCGCGCAGTCCTCGCGCCTCAAGCGCGCGCACCTCCTCCACGAGCCCCGCGTCCCACATGCGGTCGACCCGGCGGGCGATGCGCTCGTCGAGCTCGGGACGGGCCACGTCGACGCCGATCTGGAGGGTGTCGTAGACCGAGTCGTGCCCGGGGAGATTGGCGGTGAAGGGCTGGCCGGTGATCTCGATCACCTCGAGCGCCCGGACGATACGGCGGCCGTTGCTGGGCAGGATCGCCTGCGCCGCACCGGGGTCGGCGGCGGCCAGGCGGGCGTGCAGCGCTCCGGAGCCGCGCAGCGTGAGCTCCTGCTCCAGGCGTGCCCTGACCTCGGGATCGGTGCCGGGGAACTCGAGGTTGTCGACGGCCCCGCGGACATACAGGCCGGAGCCGCCGACCAGGATCGGCCAGCGGCCGTCGGCGAGCAGTGCGTCGATCCTGGCGCGGGCGAGCCGCTGGTACTCGGCGACGGACGCCGTGACCGTCACGTCCCAGATGTCCAGGAGGTGGTGCGGTACGCCGCCGCGCTCCTCGGGCGTCAGTTTGGCGGTGCCGATGTCCATCCCCCGGTAGAGCTGCATGGAGTCGGCGTTGACGACCTCCCCGCCCAGGCGTTGGGCGAGAAAAACACCCAGATCGGACTTTCCGGCCGCGGTGGGTCCGACGACGGCGATGACTCGGGGGGCGGGGGGTGCGCTGCTCACCGGACCAGTCTCGCAAACCCCCGAGGCGCTCCTCGAACGAGTTACGTGACGGCGCAGGGGCGGGGTCGTTGCCCGTTGCGAGGTTCTCGCCGTCGGTTTTCGGGTGACGGCGACCCGGGCGACGCAAACGGGCGCACCGGACGACGCGGGATTTCGCCCGCACGAGTAACGTATGGAGTGGATATGGGCGTTTTCGCACGACTTCTCCGGAGGTCGAAGACTACGGAGGAGGCGTCAACCGCCGAGGCACAGGCCGGCACACCGTCGGCCGAATCCACGGCGGCCGAGCCTGCGGCCGAGGAGGCGGCAGCGGCGAAGGGGTCGGCGGAGGCCGAGGTCGAGGCCGGCACCGAGGCCGAGAGCGGGAGTGAGCGCGCGCCGGACGCGGCGGAGGCCGCCGAGGACGCTTCCCGCGACACGTCCGGTGAGGGCGTCGAGATTCCCAAGCAGCAGTCCGCCGACGCGGCGGCCGACAGCGAGGCCGGCGAGGACGCCCGCACGTAACCGCTCCGCGCGAGCGAGCCGAAGGGACGCTCCGGAGGCGGCCCCTGGGGCGAGCGAGCCCGGGACGACGGAAGGTGGACCATGGGTCTTCTGGACAATTTGAAGGGCAAGCTCTCCCCGGCCAAGGACAGGATGTCCGGCCTCGCGCAGCAGCACGGGGACAAGATCGCCCACGGTCTCGACCGGGCCGCGCAGGTCGTCGACGAGAAGACCAAGGGCAAGTACAGCGACCGGATCCAGACCGGGACCGGCAAGGCCAAGGGCGCCATGGACAGACTCGCGCACAAGGACGACCCGGGGACGGGCAGCGGCACGGCGGCGGCGCCGGACTCGCCACCGCCGGCTTCCTGACCGGCAGCACGGCACACCGACGGACGGCCGCGGGGCCTGAGGGCTCCCGGCCGTCCGCCGTGCCCGCCCCGTTCGCATGCCCGCCGTCCCGCCCTCGCGGTCCGTCTGCTACGACCAGGTCGCGACCAGGTAGCCCACGCCGTACGGCGCGTCCTCGTACAGCAGGGCGCCGCTCAGGCCCGCGCCCTCGGCGGCGCCCGCGAGCACCTGCCAGGGGGCCCGGCCCGACGCCTGCAGTTCGTACGCCAGCTCGGCGTCCAGCTCCTCGACGGCCGTCACGTCCGCCGCGCCCAGCGCACGCGCGACCTCCGCATCGAAGGGGGCCGCCCGCTCGTCGAGGTAACCGGGGGCCTTGAGCGTGCGGCAGGCGCTGGCGTCGCCCATCACCAGCAGTGCCACCCGCGCGGCACGGGTCGCGATGTCCCTTCCGACTTGGATACACCGCTCGGGCGCGAGAGGTTCCCCCACACCGAGTCCCTCGATCGGTGCGTCCGCCCATCCGATCCGCTGCAGCAGCCAGGCCCCCACGGCGAGGGAGGGCGGCAGGACCCGCTCCGCCTCCGCGCCCGGTGCCTGCGGTACGCCCAGCCGTACGTGGACGTCCACGCCGAAGCCGCTGAACGAGCCTCGCGCCCCTTGCGGGTGCGCGCCGCGTCCGCTCTGCTCGGCGGGTCCTACGACCACCAGCAGGTCGGGCCGGGAAGCGGCGAGCACCCCGAGCGCGTCGGTGCACGCGCTCCGGGCGGCGTCCAGTTCGGCAGCGGCGCCCGCCGCGACCTCGGGTACGAGCAGCGGTGGGCAGGGGCAGACGGCGGCGGCGACAAGCATGATCGGCAGCGTACGCCCCGGTGTCCCGGCGTCTCTCTGCGTGTCCCCGCCTCGCAGCCTCCCGGTCAGTCGCAGCCGCAGCCGCTGCCCGTGGCGACCGGCAGCGGCTCGGGGACGCCGATCTTCGGCAGCCCCAGCATGACGCCCGCGGGCTTGGCCGCCTCGGCCGCGTTGCGCTTCTCCCAGGCGTCGCCCGCGCGCGTGCGGCGCACGTCGAGGACGGCGCCCTCGGCGAGGAGGTGGTGCGGGGCGGCGTAGGTGATCGCGACTGTGACCACGTCGCCGGGGCGCACCTCCTGCTCGGGCTTGGTGAAGTGGACCAGGCGGTTGTCGGGGGCGCGGCCGGACAGGCGGTGCGTCGTGCCGTCCTTGCGGCCCTCGCCCTCGGCGACCATCAGCTCCAGGGTGCGGCCGATCTGCTTTTTGTTCTCCTCCCAGGAGATCTCCTCCTGGAGGGCCACGAGACGCTCGTACCGCTCCTGGACGACCTTCTTGGGGATCTGGCCCTCCATGGTCGCCGCCGGGGTGCCGGGGCGCTTGGAGTACTGAAAGGTGAAGGCCTGGGCGAACCGGGCCTCGCGGACGACGTGCAGCGTCTGCTCGAAGTCCTCCTCGGTCTCGCCGGGGAAGCCGACGATGATGTCGGTCGTGATCGCCGCGTGCGGAATCGCGGCGCGCACCTTCTCGATGATGCCCAGGTAGCGCTCCTGGCGGTACGAACGGCGCATCGCCTTCAGGACGGTGTCCGAGCCGGACTGGAGCGGCATGTGGAGCTGCGGCATGACGTTCGGTGTCTCGGCCATGGCCGCGATCACGTCGTCCGTGAAGTCACGGGGGTGCGGCGAGGTGAAGCGGACGCGCTCCAGGCCCTCGATCTGACCGCAGGCGCGCAGCAGCTTGCTGAAGGCCTCGCGGTCGCCGATGTCGGAGCCGTACGCGTTCACGTTCTGCCCGAGCAGCGTGATCTCCGAGACGCCCTCGGCGACCAGGGCCTCGACCTCGGCGAGGATGTCGCCGGGGCGGCGGTCCTTCTCCTTGCCGCGCAGGGCCGGGACGATGCAGAAGGTGCAGGTGTTGTTGCAGCCGACGGAGATCGACACCCATGCCGCGTACGCGCTCTCGCGCCGGGTCGGCAGGGTGGACGGGAACGCCTCCAGGGACTCGGCGATCTCGACCTGGGCCTCCTCCTGCACGCGGGCGCGCTCCAGCAGGACCGGGAGCTTGCCGATGTTGTGCGTGCCGAAGACGACGTCCACCCAGGGCGCCCGCTTCACGATGGTGTCGCGGTCCTTCTGCGCCAGACAGCCGCCGACGGCGATCTGCATGCCGGGGCGCGCGGCCTTCTTCGGGGCGAGGTGGCCGAGGTTGCCGTACAGCTTGTTGTCGGCGTTCTCCCTCACCGCGCAGGTGTTGAAGACCACGACGTCCGCGTCGCCGTCCGAGCCCTCGGGGGCGCGCACATAACCGGCGTCTTCGAGCAGTCCCGACAATCGCTCGGAATCGTGGACGTTCATCTGGCACCCGTAGGTGCGCACTTCGTAGGTCTTCACGCCCACTGCCTGGCTCCGGTCGATGCTGCTCATGTGACAAGGGTAGGCGGTGCCGGAAGTGCCTCCGGTCGGCCTGTGGACAACCGGCGGCTCAGGGCTCGATCAGGCCCGCGCGGATCGCGTAGCGGGTGAGTTCGAGGCGGTCGCGCATGCCGAGCTTGTGCAGCAGGTTCGCGCGGTGGCGCTCGACCGTCTTGGCGCTGATGAAGAGCAGCTCGCCGATCTCCTTCGAGGTGTGCCCCTCGGCGACCAGTTTGAGGATCTCCTCCTCGCGCTCGGTGACCGCGCGCGTGGGCAGGTCGTCGCCCCGGTGCAGGCGTTCCAGGTAGGAGCGGACGAGGGCCCGCTCCGCCCCCGGGTACACGAACGGCTCGTCCCGTACGGCCGCCCGGCAGGCCCCGACCAGGTCGCGGTCGGCGGCGGACTTGAGGACGTAGCCGCTGGCTCCGGCCTTGAGCGCCTCGAAGAAGTACTGCTCGTTGTCGTACATCGTCAGGACGAGGATGCGCAGGCCGGGCAGTCGGCGGGAGAGTTCGCGGGCCGCCTGGAGGCCCGTCATGCGGGGCATCGAGATGTCCAGGACGGCCAGATCGACGTCACGCGCGCGTGCCAGCTCGACCGCCTCCGCTCCGTCGCCCGCCTCGGCGACGACCGTGAGATCCGGCTCGCCGTCCAGGATGAGCCGTACCCCCTGGCGTACGAGCGCGTGGTCGTCCGCGAGCAGCACGCGCGCGGGGGACGTCATGGCGGGGAGCGTCATGAGCGGCCTCCCGCCGCGACGGGTATGCGCAGCCGTACGTCGGTGCCCTCCTGGGGGCCCGGTGCGAGCGAGAGGTCGGCGCCCACAAGGAGCGCCCGTTCGCGCATGCCGCGGATTCCGGCCCCCTCCTGGGCGCTGCCGAGGCCCTTGCCGTTGTCGCGCACGAGGAGTTCGACACCGTCGGCGCATGACTGGAGCCGGACCTCGGCGCGGTCGGCACGCGCGTGCCGGGCGGTGTTGGTGAGCCCTTCCTGGGCCACGCGGTAGACCACCAGTTCCGACTCCTCGGTCAGCGGGGGCAGATCGCCGGCGACGTGGTGGCGCACGGTCAGTCCGTGTGTGGTGAACTCGGCGGCGAGCGAGCGCAGGGCGCTGACCAGGCCGAGTTCCTCCAGGACGCCGGGGCGCAGCCGGCGGGCGATGCGGCGGATCTCGTCGAGGCCCGCCCGGGTGGCCTCCTGTGCCTGGCCGACCTCGGCGCGCAGCTCCTCGGGGACCCGGTCGGCGACGCGCTTGAGCTGGAGGAGCACGGCGGTCAGGGTCTGGCCGACCTCGTCGTGCAGTTCGCGTGCGATGCGCTGCCGTTCGCGTTCCTGCGCGGACAGGGCACGGGCCGCACCGGCCGCGCGTTCGCTCTCCAGCCGGTCGAGCATCGTGTTGTACGTCGTGATCAGCTCGGCCGCCTCCGCCGGTCCCGCGACGACCGCGCGGGCTCCGGGGCGCAGCAGGTCCGCGGTGGCCATGGCCCGGCCGAGCCGTCGTAGCGGGACGAGACCGAGGCGCAGCACCATCGCGTTGGCGGCCAGCAGCAGGGCCAGGCCCGCGACGACGACCAGCGCCTCGGCGGGCAGGACGGGTGTGGAGACGGTGACCGGGCCGAGCAGCAGGGCGGCGGCCACGATCAGGCCCGCGGCGTTGAGGGAGAAGATCCGCCAGAACAGCGACACGGTTCTCCCTCTTCTGCCGGACCAAGCGGGCTCTCCCCCTACGGCTCCGGCCAGCCTCGCCCCAGGCATCTGCCCGCGTATATCCGTCACGTCACCCATGTCGCCACCGTACGGCCGGATGACAGCATTCGAGCGGGCCGGTTGATCACCGGCAGCTCATGACCATGACGCCGGATCAAGGGGAGAAACGTGTCTGCGCCACGACTGAGGGCGACGCCGCTGCCGGGTATCGGGGTTCAGTACGACCTGGTGACCCGTGACCAACGCCATCTGTCCGTGGTGGCGCACCGCGACGGTGCCCGCACCGTGAACATGTACCGCGCCGACGACCCCGACTCCTGTGCCCACTCGCTGCGGCTGACCGGTTCCGAGGCGGGCGCGTTGATCGACGCACTCAAGCCCTCCCACCACAGCGCGAGCCTGCTGTACACGTCCGATCTGGGTCTGGTCGCCGAGCGGATCGAGGTGGCTGCGGCCTCGCGCTGGAACGGGCGGGTGCTGGGCGAGACCCGGATGCGGACCGAGACGGGCGCGTCCGTGGTGGCGGTGCTGCGCCGCGCCGAGGCGATTCCGTCGCCGACGCCCGACTTCAGGCTGGCGGGCGGTGACATCGTGATCGTCGTCGGCACACGCGAGGGCGTGGACGCCGCCGCGGCGATACTCGGGCGGGAGTGAACCGTGCACTCCGCGGTGTTGTTGATCGAGTTCGGTTCCATCCTGCTCGGCCTCGGTCTGCTCGGCCGGGCCGCCGGCCGTTTCCAGCTCTCCCCCATCCCGCTGTATCTGCTGGCCGGGCTGGCCTTCGGCGAGGGCGGTCTGCTGCCGCTCGGGGCGAGCGAGGAGTTCGTCGCCATCGGCGCCGAGATCGGCGTCATTCTGCTGCTGTTGATGCTCGGCCTCGAGTACACGGCCGGTGACCTGGTCACCAACCTCAAAGCGCACTACCCGTCGGGCCTGGTCGACTGCGCCCTGAACGCCGTGCCGGGCGCGGTGGCCGCCCTGCTGCTCGGCTGGGGCCCGGTGGCCGCCGTGGTGCTGGGCGGAGTCACCTGGATCTCCTCGTCCGGTGTCATCGCGAAGGTCCTCGGCGACCTGGGCCGGGTCGGCAACCGGGAGACCCCGGTGATCCTCAGCGTGCTGGTCCTGGAGGACCTGGCGATGGCGGTGTACCTGCCCATCGTGACCGCTCTCGTGGCCGGTGCCGGACTGCTGGCCGGGAGCGTGACCCTGGCGGTCGCGCTGGGGGCGGCCGGGCTGGTCCTCTTCGTCGCCGTGCGCTACGGACGCGTCATCTCGCGGTTCGTCTCCAACGACGATCCGGAGAAGCTGCTGCTCGTCGTGCTGGGTCTGACGATCCTGGTCGCGGGCGTCGCGCAGCAGCTCCAGGTGTCGGCCGCCGTCGGTGCCTTCCTCGTCGGGATCGCCCTGTCCGGCGAGGTCGCGGAGGGCGCGCACACCCTGCTGAGCCCCCTGCGGGACCTCTTCGCCGCCGTCTTCTTCGTCTTCTTCGGGCTGCACACCGATCCGGCGAGCATCCCGCCCGTGCTGCTGCCCGCGCTGGCGCTGGCCCTGCTCACGGCGGCGACGAAGATCGCCACCGGCTACTGGGCGGCACGGCGGGCCGGCATCTCCGTCAGGGGCCGCTGGCGCGCGGGCGGGGCGCTGGTGGCGCGCGGCGAGTTCTCGATCGTCATCGCCGGGCTCGCGGTCGGCGCGGGCATCGAACCGTCGCTCGGGCCGCTCGCCACCGCCTACGTCCTCATCCTGGTCGTCCTCGGGCCGCTGACCGCGCGCTATACGGAGCCGTTGGCGAGGCGCCTGGGCGGGCGCCGAACCGCCCGCAAGCGCTCCTCGCAGACGGCGGAGCCGGCCGAGGCGGGAGCGGCCGAGGCAGGAGCGTCGGTCGGCGAGTCCTGACGCTCACGCGTCGGGCGCCCACCCCTGACGGCGCAGCACGGCCGACACGTCCGGGGCGTCGTAGTGCTCGCCCTTGAGGATCTTGCCGTCGGCTCTGCGGGCGACCTGGCCGTCGGGGCCCAGCTTGGTCATGTTGGAGCGGTGGATCTCGGCGATCACCGCGTCGAGGTCGAAGCCGTGGACCAGGGCCGTGCCGTAGGCGACGTAGACGACATCGGCCAGTTCGTGCGCCAGCTTGTCGAGCGGGCCGGTGACCGCCACCTCGGCGACCTCCGCCGCCTCCTCGGCGAGCAGCTCTCCGCGGTGGGCGGCCAGCGGGGCGGGGATCTCGGTGGGCGTGGTGCGGGCGTCCAGCCCTACGGCGAGGTGGAACTGGCGGACCAGGTCGGCGGGCGATGAGCTCATAACGGCGACTGTAGCGACCGGCACTGACAACGCCCGACGTGATCCCGTTGCGATCCCGTTGTGACTCCCGCCCTGGTCAGCACCGTACGGCGACTGGCAGGATCCCACGCATGTCCAAGATGTTCCCCCGGGTCGGCCGGCACCGTGTCCTCGAGGGCGCGGCCGCCGGCGTCGTCGTCCTCGGGCTGCTGCTGTGGTGGCTGCTGCCCCTGGGCGACACGGCTCCGAGCGGGACGATCACCATCAGCACGGGCACGAAGGCCGGGGTCTACCAGCAGTACGCCATGCTCCTGCGCAACGCGCTCGACAAGGACATGCCCGACCTCGAGGTCACGCTGAAGACCAGCGACGGCTCGCAGGAGAACGTCACGCGCGTGGCGGACGGCGAGGCCGACTTCACCATCGCGGCGGCCGACGCCGTGGAGACGTACAAGCTCGAACACCGGACCGGTGCGAGCGGGCTGCGCGGTGTCGCCCGGCTCTACGACGACTACGTGCAGCTCGTCGTGCCGCGTGACTCGGACATCGCCTCGGTCGCGGACCTGAAGGGCAAGCGGGTGGCCGTCGGGCCGCCCAGCTCGGGTGTGCGGCTGATCGCCGACCGGGTGCTCAAGGCGGCCGGCATCGACGCGAAGAAGGACATCACGCCGTTCTCCGACGGCATCGACACCGGCCCGGACCGCCTGCGGCAGGGCAAGATCGACGCGTTCTTCTGGTCGGGCGGACTGCCCACGGTGGGGGTGCAGCAGCTCGCGGACCGCTTCACCCTCCGGTTCGTGCCGATCGGGCCCGAACTCGTGGCCAAGCTGCACGACCAGGGCGGTGCCACCCGCTACTACCGCGCCACCAACATGCCGGAGTCGGCCTACCCCAGCGTCCAGAACGGGGTCGCCGTGCCGACGCTCGCGGTCTCCAACCTGCTGATGACGCGCGCGGACGTGGACCCCAGGCTCACCGAGTGGGTGACCCGCACCGTGCTCAGGAGCCGGGACGGGATCGGCACCCGGGTGCACTCCGCCCAGCTCGTGGACCTGCGCACCGCGATCTACACCGACCCGCTGGCACTGCACGAGGGCGCACGGCGCTATTACCGCTCGGTCAAGCCGTAGAAGCCGTAGGACCGCTTGTGCTCAGTCAGGCCGTAGGACTGCTCCGCGGCACCGACACCCGCACCGTCAGCCCGTGCGGTTCGTGGTGGGCGTAGGAGATGGAGCCGCCGCCGGCCGCGAGCAGGGTGCGCGAGATGGACAGGCCGAGGCCGGAGCCCTTGATGTTCTGGTGGCGGCCGCTGCGCCAGAAGCGGTCGCCGATCCGGCCGAGTTCCTCGTCGGTCAGGCCCGGGCCGTTGTCGCTGACCACGACGCTCGTGACGTCGCCGTCGGCGGCGACCGTCACCTCGACGCACTCTCCCTCGGGCGTGAACTTGACCGCGTTGTCGATCACCGCGTCCAGCGCGCTGGAGAGGGTGACCGGGTCGGCCCAGGCCGTGGTCGGCGGGCAGTCCCCCACCAGCGTCACGCCCTTGGCCTCGGCCGTCGGTGTCCAGGCGGCGACGCGCTCGGCGGTCAGCGCGCCGATGTCGGTGGTCCGCAGATCGGCCTCGGTGTGCTCGGCCAGGGCCAGGTCGAGCAGATCGTCCAGTACTTCGGCGAGGCGCTTGCCCTCGGTGCGCACCGACGCGATCTCCTCGTTGTCCTCGGGCAGTTCGAGAGCGAGCAGTTCGATCCGCAGCAGCAGCGCGGCGAGCGGGTTGCGCAGCTGATGCGAGGCGTCGGCGACGAAGGCGCGCTGCTGCTCCAGGACGTCCTCGACGTTGTCCGCCATCTCGTTGAACGCCCGGGCCAGGCGTCTGAGTTCCGGCGGCCCGCCCGCGGCCGCGACCCGCGACTTCAGCCGGCCGCTCGCGATCGCGTGGGTGGTGGCGTCCAGCACCCGTACGGGCCTGAGCACCCACCCCGTCAGCCGGAGCGCGGCGCCGACGGCCAGCAGCATCGCGGCGATCTCGCCCGCCCCGATGATCAGCCAGCCGTGCAGGATGCGTGAGCGCAGCTGCCCGGTGGGCGAGTCGGTGACGACGACCGCGACGACGTCACCGTCCCGGATGACCGGGGAGGCGACGACGAGACGGCCGCGCTGCCAGGGCCACACCTGCTCCGGGTCGTGGCTGCGGCGGCTGAGCAGGGCCTCGGCGAACGCGTCGCGGACCTCGCCCTCGTTGGGTAGATAGAAGGTGTGCGGCGCCTGGGTCATGGGGACGTCGGTACGGCAGAAGACGCCGGCCTTGATGCCGTAGACGCCGTAGTAGCTGGCCAGTTCGCTGGTGAGGGTTTCGAGGCGCTCGTCCGTGGACGTACGCGTGGAGCTGCAGGCGTCGGTGACGAACTGGGCGAGGGACGCGAAGCGTGCCGTGTCGTCGATCCGGTCGACGACCACCTTCTGCTGCTGCGTGGCGGCCACGCTCACGGCCAGCGGAATGCCGAGCGCGAGCAGCACGGCTGCCATCAGGACGATGAGCAGCGGAAGAAGACGTGTGTGCACCCGTGCACGCTACGAGGAGGGGGCGACGAGCCGGTAGCCGACGCCGCGTACGGTCTCGATCAGGGCGGGCATGCGCAGTTTGGCGCGCAGGGACGCCACATGCACCTCCAGGGTGCGTCCGGTCCCCTCCCAGCTGGTGCGCCACACCTCGCTGATGATCTGCTCCCGCCGGAAGACGACTCCGGGGCGCTGCGCGAGCAGGGCGAGAAGGTCGAACTCCTTGCGGGTCAGTTGGACAACCGAACCGTCCACACTGACCTGCCGGGTGGGCAGCTCGATGAGCACGGACCCGAGGCGCAGCTCGCTGTCGGCGCCCGAGGCGGCGTCCTCGTGGGAGGTGCGCCGGCTGACGGCGTGGATCCGCGCGAGCAGTTCTCCGGTGTCGTACGGCTTCACCACGTAGTCGTCGGCGCCGAGGTTGAGGCCGTGGATGCGGGAGCGGACGTCGGAGCGGGCGGTGACCATGATCACCGGGGTGCTGGTGCGCTTGCGGATCTTGCCGCAGACCTCGTAGCCGTCCTGGTCGGGCAGTCCCAGGTCGAGCAGGACGACGCCGAAGCCGTCACTCTCCGGAACGAGCGCCTGGATCGCCTCCTCGCCGCTGCGCGCGTGGGTGACGTCGAAACCGTGCCGTGCCAGCACCGCAGAAAGAGCGGCGGCCACGTGGTTGTCGTCCTCGACGAGGAGCAGCCTCATCCGGTCCTCCTTCGGTTCATAGGCCGTACGATCAGGATGGATACAAAATGCGCGCGCACGCGCGCGTGCCCCAAGGCAGTCACGCTGATGGACGACGACGGCGTCAAGTGGGTTCCGGTTGAGCGCCGCTTCCGTTATCCGGCCGATACGCGCCCACGGAGAACTGCTACGACACGTGTCCGATTGCTATCGGATCGTGATGCTCAGATTCCCCTCAGATGTAATGACGCTGGTCGCCGCGGGTTACTACTGTCCTGCGAAACCGAGGTGGACGGAGCCTGAGAGCGATGACCGAAGTATCGGTGGCCAAGGAAGACGTGGCCAGTGCAGGCGAGCTTGTCGTCCTGAAGAGCGTCAACAAGCACTTCGGGGCGTTGCATGTGCTGCAGGACATCGATCTGACGATCTCCCGCGGCGAGGTCGTCGTGGTCATCGGACCCTCCGGGTCCGGAAAGTCCACGCTGTGCCGCACCATCAACCGGCTGGAGACCGTCGACTCGGGCGCGATCGCGATCGACGGAAAGCCGCTGCCCGAGGAGGGCAAGGAGCTGGCCCGGCTGCGCGCCGACGTCGGCATGGTCTTCCAGTCCTTCAACCTCTTCGCGCACAAGACCGTGCTCGAGAACGTGATGCTGGGCCAGATCAAGGTCCGCAAGATGGACAAGAAGGCGGCCGAGGAGAAGGCCCGGGCCCTGCTGGACCGGGTCGGCGTGGCCACACAGGCGGACAAGTACCCGGCGCAGCTCTCCGGCGGCCAGCAGCAGCGCGTCGCCATCGCACGCGCCCTGGCCATGGACCCGAAGGTCATGCTCTTCGACGAGCCCACGTCGGCGCTCGACCCGGAGATGATCAACGAGGTCCTCGAGGTCATGCAGCAGCTCGCCCGCGACGGCATGACCATGATCGTCGTCACCCATGAGATGGGATTCGCACGATCGGCTGCAAACCGCGTGGTCTTCATGGCGGACGGCCGGATCGTCGAAGAGGCTGCGCCCGATCAGTTCTTCAGCAATCCGCGCAGCGACCGCGCCAAGGACTTCCTGTCGAAGATCCTTCACCACTGACGGCCCGGCCGCCCACGCAGCCCCGCCGGCCCACGTCTTCGCCGGCCCTCATCTCTCTTCATCGCATCAGCCAAAGGATGTTCACCATGAAGCTCCGCAAGGTCACCGCCGCCTCGGCCGCCGTCCTCGCCCTCGCCGTGGCCGCCACCGCGTGCGGGTCCAGTGACGACGACAAGGACAGCGGTTCGTCGTCCGGTGGCGGCAAGAAGGTCACCATCGGCATCAAGTTCGATCAGCCGGGTCTCGGCCAGAAGACGCCGCAGGGCTACTCCGGCTTCGACGTCGACGTGGCCACCTACGTCGCCAAGAAGCTCGGCTACAGCGAGAACCAGATCGAGTGGAAGGAGTCGAAGAGCGCCGACCGCGAGACCATGCTGCAGCGCGGTGACGTCGACTTCATCGCCGCCACCTACTCCATCACCCCGGAGCGCGAGCAGAAGGTCGACTTCGCCGGCCCGTACCTGCTGGCCCACCAGGACGTGCTGATCCGCTCCGACGACAACTCGATCAAGTCGCCGTCGGACCTCAACAGCAAGAAGCTGTGCTCCGTGACCGGCTCGACCTCGGCGCAGAACGTCAAGGACAAGCTCGCGCCCAAGGCCCAGCTCCAGCAGTACCCGACCTACTCGGCCTGTCTGACCGGTGTGCAGAACGGCGCCATCGACGCCCTCACCACGGACGACTCGATCCTCGCCGGCTACGCCTCCCAGTCCCAGTACAAGGGCAAGTTCAAGCTGGGCGGCTTCAAGATGACCAACGAGAACTACGGCATCGGCGTCAAGAAGGGCAGCGACCTCAAGGCGAAGATCAACACGGCTCTGGAGGCGATGGTCTCGGACGGTTCCTGGCAGAAGGCCGTGGACAAGAACTTCGGTCCCGCCAACTACAAGAACGAGCCCGCGCCGAAGATCGGCGACGTCAAGAGCTGAAGCAGCGCCTGATGGGTGCGCCGTCCTCCGCGGCGGCGCACCGCGGCATCCCTACACGCGGAAGCGCGGGAGATCGTGTTCGACTTTCTTGAAGGTTACGACGTACTGGGAGCCTTCTGGACGACAGTGCAGCTGACGCTGCTCGCCGCCGTCGGTTCCCTGATCTGGGGCACCCTGCTGGCTGCCATGCGGGTGGGCCCGGTGCCACTGATGCGCGGGTTCGGGACGTTCTACGTGAACACCGTGCGGAACATCCCCCTGACCGTGATCATCCTGTTCACGTCGCTCGGCCTGAACAACACCCTGGGCATCAGCCTCGGTTCGAAGGTCATCGACACGGTCAACTTCCGGCTCGCCGTGCTCGGTCTGATCGCCTACACATCGGCGTTCGTGTGCGAGGCGCTGCGGTCCGGCATCAACACCGTGCCGGTCGGCCAGGCGGAGGCGGCGCGGGCGATCGGCCTCAACTTCACCCAGGTGCTGCGGCTGGTCGTCCTGCCGCAGGCGTTCCGTTCGTCGATCGGCCCGCTGACGAACGTGCTGATCGCCCTCACCAAGAACACCACCGTGGCCGCCGCCATCGGTGTCGCCGAGGCGGCGACCCTGATGAAGGAGATGGTCGAGAACGAGGCCCAACTCATCCCGATCTCCGCGGTCTTCGCCCTGGGCTTTGTGATTCTGACGCTGCCGACCGGCCTGCTCCTCGGCTGGGTGGGCAAGAAGCTGGCGGTGAAGCGATGAGCTCCGTTCTCTACGACGCCCAGGGGCCGCGCGCCAAGCGGCGCAACGTGCTCTTCACGGGTCTGTTCGTCGTCGCCCTCGCCGCGGTGCTGTGGTGGGTGTACACGAGTCTGGACGACAAGGGCCAGCTCGAGTGGGCGCTGTGGAAGCCCTTCGTCCACAGCGAAGCCTGGTCCACGTACATCTGGCCGGGCCTGCAGAACACCTTGAAGGCCGCGGCGCTGGCCATGGTCATCGCGCTGCCGCTCGGTGCGGTGCTGGGCATCGCCCGGCTCTCCGACCACGTCTGGATCCGGGTCCCGGCCGCGGTCGTGGTGGAGTTCTTCCGCGCCATCCCGGTGCTGGTCCTGATGATCTTCGGACTGGCCCTGTACGCGAACTACACCGACATCAGTTCGAACGACCGCCCGCTGTACGCGGTCGTCACCGGCCTCGTGCTCTACAACGCGGCCGTGCTCGCCGAGATCGTCCGGGCCGGCATCCTGGCCCTGCCGAAGGGCCAGGCCGAGGCCGGGGTGGCCATCGGCATGCGCAAGAACCAGGTCATGCGGCTCATCCTGCTGCCGCAGTCGGTGACCGCGATGCTCCCGGCCATCGTCAGCCAGCTCGTCGTCATCGTGAAGGACACCGCCCTGGGCGGCGCGGTCCTCACCTTCCCGGAGCTGCTCTCGTCGGCGAACACGATGATCGGCTACTACGGCAACACCATCGCCAGCTTCACCGCGGTGGCCGTGATCTTCATCGCCCTCAACTTCTCCCTGACGACCTTCGCCGGCTGGCTCGAAGCCAGGCTCAGGCGCAGCAAGAAGAGCACCGGCGCGGTCCTGGGCGCCGAGGACATGGAGGAGCTCAACCCCGCGGGTGTGGGCGGTGCCTTCGGCACCGGCGGTGAGGGCGGCGGTCCGGGCGGGATCACCGACACCAGGCCGCCCCGCTGACCTGACACACGCTCAAGTGGCATAAACGGCGCACGGAGGCAGTGGCTTGATCGCCACGGCCTCCGTCGCTTGACGCAAACCCCGCCAATGGGTTGCATACGTTCTGTGATCGTGCACCCTGCTCCAACTTCCTGTTCACCTACGTCCGTGAGGACATCGCCGCGGGCAGGGGGCGCCACGCCGTGGACCCGGTGATCGTCGTCGGAGCGGGGCCCGTCGGGCTCACGCTCGCCCTGGCTCTGGCGCGGCAGGAAGTGCCCACGATCGTGCTGGACGAGGGCCCCGGCAAGGAGGAATCACGCCCCGCGCGCACCGTGGTCCTGCGGGAGGACACCGCGGCTCTGCTGGAGCGGCTGACCGGGGTTCCGCTCGCGCGGGAGGGGTCCCAGTGGGCCGCATGGCGGTCGGTGCGGCGCAAGCAGGTGATGCGTGAGGTCACGTTCGGCGACGACGAACCCGCCCCGCTGCACATCGCCCAGCATGTCCTGACCGGTGCCCTGCGCGAGGCCCTGGCCGCCGAACGCCTCGTCCAGATCGCCGTGGACAGCCGCCTCGACAGCGTCGAACAGGAGGCCTCGGGGGTCACCGCCCACACCCGCGGTCCACAGGGCACCTGGTGGCGCGGCAGCCACCTGGTCGGCTGCGACGGCCCCCGCTCCACCGTGCGCAAACTCCTGGACATCCGCTTCCCCGGCCGTACGGCGGTGGAGCGACACGCCGTGGCCACGCTGCGCGCGGAACTTCCGTGGCCGGACGAGGCGTTGCTCCATCGGATGCCGCCGTGGCGGACGTCCGGGCCCTCGGCCGGGGAGGTGACCGCCCGCCCCCTCCCGGACGACGTGTGGCGCCTGGACTGGCTGCTGCCGCCGGGCAAGGACCTCGTCACGCCCGAGGTGCTGCTGGCGCGCGTCCGGGAGACGCTCGCCGGCTGGTCGGGCGGCTCCACACCGCCGTACGAACTGCTCGACACCGGAGTCCACACCGTCCACCACCGGCTGGCCCGTCGGTGGCGGGTCGGCCGGGTCTTCCTCGCCGGGGACGCGGCACATCTGCTCGGCGCGCTGGGCACGCAGGGGCTGGACGAAGGGCTCAGGGACGCCGGCAACCTCGCCTGGAAGCTGGCGCTCGCCTGGCATCACGGGCCGCACGACGCCCTGCTCGACAGCTATCAGGCGGAGCGCCGCGGGAGCGTCGCCGCCCGGCTGCGCGCCGCCGACCAGGTGCTGCCGCTGCTGCGCGGCGGCGGAGGACTGCGTGCCTACGTGCCCGGCACGGCCCGCGGCCACGACGCCCTGCTCACGGACGGTCATCTGGGACGCGGGGCGCTCGGTGCGCCGGGGGTGTACGACGTCTCGCCGCTCGCGCCCCGGCATCTGGAGGCGGAGGTCCCGGTGGGCACGGCTCCCGGGGCTCAGGTCACCGATGTGCGGGTCACCGCGGAGGACGGTTCGTTCGTACGGCTGCGGGACCGGCTCGGGCGTGGTGCGCTGCTGGTGGTGCTGATCGCGCCGGGCACGGGCGTGTGGGACCGCAAGCACTGGGTGAGTGCCGGAATCATGCCGCGGCTGGCGGCCGCGGTCGCCGCGCTGCCGCACCGCGCCGAGCTGCTGGTCGCCGAGAGCTACCCGGGCGCGGCCGCGCACACGGTGCTGCTGGTGCGGCCCGACGGCCATCTGGTCACCGCGCTGAGCGGCGTCCGGCCCGCGGACCTGTACGCCGCGGCGGAGGCCACGCTCGGCGGCCCAGCACCAGTCGAGGCGGAGGCGGAGGCCACGGCCGGTTCCGCCGCGCAGTGACCGCACTCACCGTCACTTTGTGGTCCACATAGTGACGGTGAGTTGACCTTGCCCTCTCGGCAGTGGTGTACTCCCGACCATGACCGACACCCACGTGCGCCTGTGGCGGAGGGTCCATATGGACCTCGTCCGCTACGCGGGCTGCGTGTGTCGTCCGTCCTGCTGAATTCGCATCTCTTTTCCCGCGCGCGCCTGTCTGTGCTGCCGTGCGCCCCTCGCGAACTTTCTTCAGGACGGTGTCCCATGTCTGTCTCCCCCGTTGCCTCCGGATCCGCCACTGTCTCCGGATCTTCCGCTGTCTCCACATCCGCCCCTCGGACTCCGACGCAGGCGGACCTCCTCGACTTCGTCCGGCGTACGGCCGCCGACGCCGAGCTGATCGCGTCGCTTCCGCTCGATCCCGAAGGCCGCACCTGGGTGCGGCTGGAGGGGCCGGGCGGCAGCGAGGCCTGGCTGATCGGCTGGCCGCCCGGCACGGGCACCGGCTGGCACGACCACGCCGAGTCCATCGGCGCCTTCACCACCGCGGCCGGCGAGCTCAAGGAGAACTCGCTCGCCGCCCGGTTGCCCGCCGACGGCTGGAAGACCCTGGAACTCACCGACGACGTGGACCGTGAACGGCGGCTGCCGGCCGGCCGGGGCCGTGCCTTCGGCCGCCATCACGTGCACGAGGTGCTCAACGAGTCCACCGACCGGCACGCGATCTCCGTCCACGCCTACTACCCGCCCCTGCCGCAGATCCGCCGCTACAGTCGCGTCGGCCAGGTACTCCGCCTGGAGCAGGTCGAGCGTCCGGAGGACTGGCAGTGAGCGAGGCAGTGCGCGGGACGGGCGAACAGCCGGTCGGCATCGACGAGTTGCTGGAGCGGGTCCGCGCGGGCTTCGAGCGGATCGGGCCCGAGGAGGCCTACGACGCGGCCCGGAGCTGCGAGGCGCTCCTGGTGGACATCCGCTACGCCGCCCTGCGCGAGCAGGACGGCCTGATCCCCGGCGCCCTCGTCGTCGAGCGCAATGAGCTGGAGTGGCGACTCGATCCGCAAGGCAGCCATCGTGTGCCCGAGGCGACGGGGTATGACGTGCGGGTCGTGGTGATCTGCAACGAGGGGTACGCCTCCAGCCTTGCGGCGGCGTCCCTGCACCAGCTGGGGCTGGCCCGGGCCACCGATCTCGTCGGCGGCTTCCAGGCGTGGAAGGCGGCGGGGCTGCCGGTCACGTCGTAGGGCGTCGCGCCGACCGGTCGCCGTGGACGCGAGGGTGTCTCTCCCGACCCCGCGTCAGAACCCCTCGTCCGCCAGGAACTCCGTGTCCTCGCCCTCCTGCTCCAGCGCCTGCCGCACCACCCGAAGGGCCATGCCCTCGGGGTAGCCCTTGCGGGCGAGCATGCCCGCGAGGCGGCGCAGCCGCTTGTCGCGGTCGAGGCCGCGGGTGGCGCGCAGCTTGCGGTCGACGAGTTCGCGCGCGGTCGTCTCCTCCTGCTCGGAGTCGAGCTGGGAGACGGCCGCGTCGATCAGCGTGGAGTCGACGCCCTTGGTCCGCAGTTCCTGGGCCAGTGCACGGCGGGCCAGTCCTCGGCCGTGGTACCGGGACTCCACCCAGGCGTCCGCGAACGCGCCGTCATTGATCAGCCCGACCTCCTCGAACCGCGACAGCACCTCCTCCGCCGCCTCCTCGGGGATCTCCCGCTTGCGCAGGGCGTCCGCGAGCTGCTTGCGCGTACGCGGGGTCCCGGTGAGCAGGCGCAGACAGATCGCCCTCGCCCGCTCCACCGGGTCCCCCGAGGACTCCTCCTGCTCGGCCCTCGACGAGGAGGAGGCACCCTCGTCCCCACCGGACGACTCCCCGCGACGCCGCCGCCTGCGACCGCGGGAGCCGCCGTCGCCAGGGCCCCCGTCACGGGCCCTGCCGCCGCGGCGCGAGCGGCCGCGGGACGAGCCGAAACCCTCCGGTGCCCCGTCGGTGTCCCGCCTCGCTCCGTCGTCCGGTCCGTCGCCGTACGCGCCGTCGTCGCCGAACGGCCCGTCGGCGCCGTACACATCGCGGCCCGGCTCCGCGGATCCCCCGTCGCTTTTGCCGTTCCGCTCACGCGCGGCGTCCTGGTAGGCGTACTCGGCCCAGTCGGTTCGCCGTGTCATGCGTCAGCTCTTGGCAGCCGGAGCCTTGGCCGCCTTGGCCTTGGTCGCCGGGGCGGGCACCGTCTTCGCGGCGTCCGGGGCAGCGGAGACGGCGGCGTCGGCTCCCGGCTCCACGGCCGGCTTCTCCGGCTGCACGCCGACGCCCAGCTTCTCCTTGATCTTCTTCTCGATCTCGTTGGCCAGGTCGGGGTTGTCCTTGAGGAAGTTGCGCGCGTTCTCCTTGCCCTGGCCGAGCTGGTCGCCCTCGTACGTGTACCAGGCGCCGGCCTTGCGGACGAAGCCGTGCTCCACGCCCATGTCGATCAGACCGCCCTCGCGGCTGATGCCCTGGCCGTAGAGGATGTCGAACTCGGCCTGCTTGAAGGGCGGGGCCACCTTGTTCTTGACGACCTTCACGCGGGTGCGGTTGCCGACCGCGTCCGTGCCGTCCTTCAGGGTCTCGATGCGGCGGATGTCCATGCGCACCGAGGCGTAGAACTTCAGCGCCCGGCCACCGGTCGTGGTCTCCGGGGAGCCGAACATCACGCCGATCTTCTCGCGGAGCTGGTTGATGAAGATCGCGGTGGTCTTCGACTGGTTGAGCGCGCTGGTGATCTTCCGCAGCGCCTGGCTCATCAGACGGGCCTGCAGACCGACGTGGCTGTCGCCCATCTCGCCCTCGATCTCCGCGCGCGGGACGAGCGCGGCGACGGAGTCGATGACGATCAGGTCGAGGGCGCCGGAGCGGACCAGCATGTCCACGATCTCCAGAGCCTGCTCGCCGTTGTCGGGCTGGGACAGGATGAGGTTGTCGACGTCGACACCGAGCTTTCGCGCGTACTCGGGGTCGAGGGCGTGCTCCGCGTCCACGAAGGCCACCTGGCCACCGGCACGCTGTGCGTTGGCCACCGCGTGCAGCGTCAGGGTCGTCTTGCCGGAGGACTCCGGTCCGTACACCTCCACCACTCGGCCGCGCGGGATGCCGCCCACGCCGAGCGCCACGTCGAGCGCGGTCGACCCGGTGGGGATGACCTCGATGGGCTCGTTCGGACGCTCGCCCATGCGCATGACCGCGCCCTTGCCGAATTGCCGTTCAATCTGTGCGAGAGCGGCGTCGAGGGCCTTCTCGCGGTCGGTTCCTGCCATGGGTTCCACCCGATTTGCTTGAGTCGATCGCTTCACGTCAAAGACGCTAACGCCTGCCACTGACAATGCGCCCCGACGCCCGTCCGGCCTGTGGATAACTCGGGTACTTCTCCGTCGAAACCATGTCGAAACACCCGTCGAGGACTTCACCGGAGCCTCCATAAGAATGGATGTTCGATTTTCGTGTCAAGCGCACCACGCGACACCTCCGAGACTGTGTCCACGCCGAGTTGGGGCCCTCGCTACTTCCCGCGGCGTACGCCGGGTGTCTTCGGCGGGACGACGACGCGCGGAGGGGTTCTCGCGAGGCTGAGGGCATGGAGACCGAGAAGAGCACCTTGAGGATCAGGGGGGCGGCACGCTCCTCCGCCGTTGACGCGGCCCGCTCCGCGGCGCTGAGGGCAAGGTCGTCGGGCTCGGCGGCGTGGTGGTCCGGGATGTCGTCCGTGGAGCGGGTCGTCCTTGGTGTCGGTCTGCTGCTGGTGCTCTCCGGTCTCGTGCACCTGGGGGTCTTCGCCGTCGACGGAGGCCCCTGGTACGGGCCCGTCTCGTGGCGCAAGCCCGTCACGTTCGGGGTGTCCTTCGGGGCGACGCTGATCGCGGTCACCTGGGTGACGTCCTATCTGCGCGTGAGTCCGCGGCTGCGGGCCCTGCTGCTGGCCGTGTTCGCCGTCGACTGTGTCGTGGAGGTCGGCGGCATCACGCTCCAGGCCTGGCGCCGGGTGCCCTCTCACCTCGACATGGAGACGCCGTTCGACACCGCGGTGTCCATGACGCTCGCGGTGGGCGGCGGGGTCCTGGTGGTGCTGCTCACCGTGTTCGCCCTGGCCTCGTTCCGGCAACGGCCCACGGGTCCCGCGGGGATGGACCTCGCCGTCCGCTCCGGCTTCGCGATCCTGCTCGTCGGGCTCGCCTCGGGCGCCGCGATGATCGCGCGCGGAGTCGTGCTCACGCGCACCGGCCACCAGGAGGCGGCGTACCACTCGACGGCCCCTCTCAAGCCGCTCCACGGGGTCAGCCTGCACGCGGTCCTGGTCCTGCCGGTGCTGGCCTGGCTGCTGTCCCGCACCTCCTGGAGCGAGCCGGTGCGGCGCCGCATCGTCACGGCGGCGATCGGTTGCTACGTGGTGGCCGTCGTCGGCGCCGGGGTGTGGGCCGTGTTCACCTACTGACCGCCGGCGGACCCGGAGGAGCCCTCCCCGGGCTCGTCCGAGTCGTCCTGTGCGGCCCCCTGCCGCCGCGCCCATACCTGCCGCGCGCGCGTGAACAGGCCGGGCCGTCCCGGTTCCCCCCTCCGGTGGCCGTGGACCCGAGGGTCGTCCGTGACCGCGTACCGCTTCACATACGCCCCCAGGAACGCCTGCAGCGTGGCGACCGCGGGGATGGCGATCAGCGCGCCGACGGCGCCGAGGAGGGCGGTGCCTGCGATGACCGAGCCGAACGCGACGGCCGGGTGGATGTCGACGGTCTTCGAGGTCAGCTTGGGCTGCAGCATGTAGTTCTCGAACTGCTGGTATATGACGACGAAGATCAGCACCCACAGCGCGTACCAGGGATCGACGGTGAACGCGATCAGCATGGGCAGCGCGCCCGCGAGATAGGTGCCGATGGTCGGAATGAACTGCGAGACCAGGCCCACCCAGACGCCCAGCACGGGCGCGTAGGGCACGCCCAGGATCTGCAGCAGGATGTAGTGCGCTATACCGGAGATGAGGGCCATCAGACCGCGCGAGTAGATGTAGCCGCCGGTCTTGTTGACGGCGATCTCCCACGCACGCAGCACCTCGGCCTGGCGCGCCGGCGGCAGTACGGAGCAGATCGCGCGCCGCAGCCGGGGTCCGTCGGCGGCGAAGTAGAACGAGAACAGCGCGACCGTCAGCAGCTGGAAGAGGCCCCCGAGGACCTGCGCGGAGACGTCCAGAACACCGGTGGCGCTGTGCTGCACGTAGTTGCGCAGCCAGTCGGAGCGCAGCAGGCCCTCCTGGACGTCCACCCGCTTCAGATCGGTGTGGAAGTGCGTGTTGACCCAGTTGATGACGGAGTCGAGATAGTCCGGGAAGTCCTCGACGATCTTGATGATCTGGCCCGCCAGCATCGAGCCGAGCAAGGTGATGAACCCGGCGGACACGATCATCACGGCGAGGAACACGAGAGCGGCGGCCAGCCCCCTGCGCAGACCGCGTGTGGCCATCCAGCTCACCGCGGGCTCGATGGCGAGGGCCAGGAAGAACGCGATGAGGATGTTGATCAGCAGGCCGGTGAGCTGGTGGAAGGCCCAAGTACCCAGCTGGAAGACGGCGTAGAGGCCGAGCACGAGCAGCACCGCGCGCGGCAGCCAGCGCGGCATGCCGACGCCCTGTCCCGCGGCGCCCTCGGCCGGGGGCCGTCCGGGCGGCGTGGTGCCGAAGGGGGATGCCTGCCGGGACGACTGCCCGGTCTCGTCAGTGGGTGCCACGGACCAAGTCTCGCCCACCGGTCCGACAATCCGCTGCCGCCCTGCGATCTTCGTGACCGATCAGCGCTTCTCCCCCGGAACGTCCATGACCGTGCAGACCACACGCCACACGTCCTTGGCGTCCCAGCCGGCGTCCAGTGCCTCGTGCACCGTACGACCCCCGAGCTCCGCCATCACGTGGTCGCGCGCGAAGGTGTCGGCGTATCCCGGACCGAAGTGATCCGCCATCCGCTGCCAGAAGACCGTCAACCGCATGACTCCAGTATCCCGCTCCAGGGGTGGGCCTGAGCAGGTACCCGTTGCCGAGACCGCTTTCCGCCCTACGGTCTGACGCATGCCCGAAACAGGAGCTACCCCACTCCCTGCCCCGTCCCCGGCGCGCTCCCCGCTCTTGCGTGCCGAGCACTTCGTCTGGCTCACCGCGCGCGTGCTGGAACAGCGCCTCTTCGCACACCACTTCCTCAACGGGGCCGCGGACCCCGTGGAGTGCGCGCTGGACGCCTACCGCAACGAGGACGGCGGGTACGGCCACGCCCTGGAGCCCGATCTGCGCGGCCCGGTCAGCCAGCCGCTGCACACCGGGCGCGCGCTGCGCGTCCTGGACGCCATCGGGCGCTGCGGCGGGCAGCGAGCGGAACGCGTGTGCCGCTATCTGACCGCCGTCTCGACGGCTGACGGCGCGCTGCCGGCGATCCTTCCCGGCCAGCGCCGCTATCCGACGGCCCCGTTCTTCCAGGTCGTGGACGATCCGCCGAGCGAACTCCTCGCCACAGGGCCGGTGGTGGGCCTGTTGCACCGCAATGAGGTGTGGCACGCCTGGCTGTTCAGGGCCACGGACTTCTGCTGGCAGGCGATCGAGTCGCTGGAGAAGTCCCATCCCTACGAGATCCAGGCCGCGGTGGCCTTCCTGGACTCCGTTCCCGACCGCCCGCGCGCGGAGGCGGCCGCCGACCGCCTCGGCCGCCTGGTGCGCGCGCAGCGGCTCGCGGTGCTGGAGCCCGACCGGCTCGACATGTGGCCGGTCGCGTCCGGCTACGGGCCCGGCGAGCACCATTTCCCGCACGACTACGCGAAGACCCCGGGTTCGCTCGCCCGCGCGTGGTTCACGGATGCCGAGATGGCCCGCTCGCTCGACCACCTCGCGGATGCGCAGCAGGACGACGGCGGCTGGCCGCTCCTGCCCCACGCCTCGACGCGTGGGTGGCATCCCGAGCACCCGTGGGCACCGGGCACCTCCCTGGAGGCCCGCCCCATGGCGACGATCGAGGCGCTGTGCACGCTCAGGGCGCACGGCCGCCCCCTCGGCTGATCGCCGGCCCCGCATGTCCCGGGTCACCGCCCGGTGCCGTCAACCGCCCATGGCCCGTACCCCGGCGGTCACCAGCACGGCCGCCGCCACGACGAGCAGGAACGGGGCGCGCAGGACCAGCGCCACGGCGGCCGCGCCGAGCCCCGCGACCCTCGCGTCGAGCACCAGCGTGTGCCCGTCGGGGAAGGTCTGCTGCGCCGTGAGGGCGGCGAGGAGGGCCACCGGGAGCAGCGCGGCCAGACGCCTGACGAGCGGCCGCTCCAGGGCGCCCGCGGGCACCAGCAGCCCGGCGAGCTTAACGGCGTAGCAACCGACGGCGGTCGCGCCGATGGCGATCCAGGTGTTCAACGGGCTTCCTCTCCTTCTGCGTCCGATCCCCCTGCGGCCGATCCCTCTGCGTCCGACGCGTCGTCCACGCGCGCGTGGCCGCGCGACGTGCCCCTGCGGCGGCCCTCCAGGCAGAGCACGGCGGGTGCTGCGAGCGCCGCTGCCAGGACGGGCACTCCGGCGGGCAGCACGGGCAGCAGACCGAGCCCCAGGAGGACCGCGAGGCCGGCGACGGCGCGCTCGGTGGTGGTCTTGAGCATCGGCGCGAGCAGCGCCAGAAAGACGGCGGGTCCGGCCGCGTCGAGGCCCCATGCGGCGGTGTCCCCGATGGCCTGGGCGCCCAGTTGCCCGAGCAGCGTGGTGAGGTTCCACAGGATGTAGAGGCTGAGCCCGGTGACGGCGAAGCCGATCCGCGTGGCCCGCCGCGTGGGCTGCGCCAGCGCGACCGCGGTCGTCTCGTCGATGACCCATTGGGCGGCGAACGGCCGCACCGCGCGCGGGAGGGCGAGCAGTTGGGACAGACGCAGCCCGTAGAAGGCGTTGCGGACCCCCAGGAAGAAGGCGCCCGCTGCCGCCGTGAGCGGGTTGCCCCCGGCCGCCAGCGCCCCCACGAGGGCGAACTGGGAGGCGCCGGTGAACACCAGCAGGCTGAGCGCGCAGGTCTGCAGCAGTGTGAGCCCGCTTCCGGCGGAGGTCACCCCGAAGGCGAAGCCGGACAGTCCTACGGCGACGCCGACTCCGAGGGCGTCCCGTACGACGGCGGCGTCGGTTTTTCCGTCGTCGTCGGACCGTATGTCTGCGAGAGCTGTCTGTTCTGCCACGCGTCGGACGGTAGGAGCAGTCGGCCTCGCGCGTCTTGTACGTTCTTGCGCTCACGCCGGTACGCGCCCGGGGGCACGCCCACGATCCGGGTGAAGTGCCGGTTCAGGTGCGGCTGATCGGTGAACCCCACGGCGACGGCCGCCTGTGCGGGCGTGGTGCCGGCGTCCAGCAGCCGCCGCGCCTGCCGCACCCGGGCGTCGGTGAGCCAGGTGTGGGGTGGCATGCCGTAGGCGTCCCGGAATGCCCGCAGCAGCGCGAACGGGCTGGTGCCGAGGTCGGCCGCGAGTCGCTCCAGGGTCGGCGGCTCCGCCATCCGCTCCTGCAGCTCCGCACGCGCGCGTGCCGCGATCCGGGCTCCCGCCGTGCGCACCTCCCGCTGCGGCAGCGGCCCGCCGTTCAGCCGGAGCAGCCTGGTCACGGCGACGCGCAGCAGGGTGTCGGCGGCCAGGGCGTTGCCGTCCTCCGTGGCGCGCAGCACCTGGTGCACCAGCCGCACGGCGTACGGATCGTCGAGCACCGGGCTGACGAACCCGGGCGTCCCGCGTATGAGGGTGGTCTCCGCCGCGATCTCGGCCACGACCTCGGGCGAGGGGTAGATGGCCCCGTACCGCCAGCCCTCGGGCACTCCGGCCCGCCCGGTGTGCGTGGTGTCCGGGTTGACGAGTGCGAGCGCCCCGGCGCCGGCGTACTGGTCGGCGCCGCGGTGGTGGAAGACCTCGACCCCGTCCGCGATGGCGGCGATGACGAAGTTCTCGTGGGTGTGCCGGACGAACGTCTTGCGGATGTACCGGGCGCGCAGCAGATCGACCCCGGGCAGCTCGGCGTACTGCCAGTGCCGCGCCGCCTCCTTCCTCGAACCCGCCATGCCTCCATTCTCCGCCAGACCGCACCGTGGGGAGGATGCGCCGGAACGCGTTCGGCGCGGGACCGCCGGGCACTCTCCGGCGCGGCATCACCGCAGGTCAGCCCGTTTGTCAGTGGGCGGGTGCAGGATGGACGCATGGTCAGCTCCGCACACCGAGCCCTCGACGGCTTCTCCCCCGCGACCCGCGGCTGGTTCACGGGGGCCTTCTCCGCGCCCACCGCGGCCCAGGCGGGCGCGTGGCAGGCCATCGGGGCGGGGTCGGACGTGCTGGTGGTCGCCCCCACCGGCTCGGGCAAGACCCTGGCCGCATTCCTCGCGGCGCTGGACCAGCTGGCCTCGACACCCCCGCCTGCGGACCCCAAGAAACGCTGCCGCGTCCTGTATGTGTCCCCGCTGAAGGCCCTCGCGGTCGACGTCGAGCGCAACCTCCGCAGCCCGCTGACCGGCATCCGCCAGGAGTCCGTGCGCCTGGGCCTGCCCGAGCCCGAGGTGAAGGTGGGCATCCGCTCCGGCGACACCCCGGCCGCCGAGCGCCGCGCCCTGTCCACCCGGCCCCCGGACATCCTGATCACCACCCCGGAGTCCCTGTTCCTGATGCTGACGTCGGCCACGCGGGACGCGCTGACCGGCATCGAGACGGTGATCCTGGACGAGGTGCACGCGGTGGCGGGCACCAAGCGCGGCGCCCATCTGGCGCTCTCCCTGGAGCGCCTGGACGAACTGCTGCCGAAGCCCGCCCGCCGCATCGGCCTCTCGGCGACGGTCCGGCCGGTCGACGAGGTGGCGCGGTATCTCTCGCCGCGCCGCAAGGTGGAGATCGTCCAGCCGACGTCGGGCAAGGAGTTCGACCTCTCGGTGGTCGTCCCGGTCGAGGACCTCGGCGAGCTGGGCGGCTCCCCGGTCGCCGACGGCTCCGAGGGCACGGAGCGCCCGTCCATCTGGCCGCACGTCGAGGAGCGGATCACCGACCTGGTCCAGGCCCACCGCTCCACCATCGTGTTCGCCAACTCCCGCCGCCTGGCGGAGCGCCTGTGCAACCGGCTCAACGAGATCGCCTACGAGCGCGCCACCGGCGAGCCCCTGGACGAACACCACTCCCCCGCCGAGCTCATGGGCGGTTCGGGCGCGGCCCAGGGCGCCCCGCCCGTCATCGCGCGTGCCCACCACGGCTCGGTCTCCAAGGAGCAGCGCGCCCTCGTCGAGGAGGACCTCAAGGCGGGCCGGCTGCCCGCCGTGGTCGCCACCTCCAGCCTGGAGCTGGGCATCGACATGGGCGCGGTGGACCTCGTCGTCCAGGTGGAGTCCCCGCCCTCCGTCGCCTCCGGCCTGCAGCGCGTCGGCCGTGCGGGACACCAGGTGGGCGCGGTCTCCACCGGAGTGGTCTTCCCCAAGTACCGCGGCGACCTCGTCCAGGCGGCGGTCGTCACCGAGCGCATGCGCACGGGCTCCATCGAGTCGCTGAGGATCCCCGCCAACCCCCTGGACGTCCTGGCCCAGCAGCTCGTGGCGATGACGGCACTGGACACCTGGCAGGTCGACGACCTGCTGGCCACGGTCCGCCGCGCCGCCCCCTTCGCCTCCCTCCCCGAGTCGGCGTTCACGGCGGTCCTGGACATGCTCGCGGGCCGCTATCCCTCCGACGCCTTCGCCGAGCTGCGCCCGCGCGTGGTGTGGGACCGCGTGGCCGGTACGGTCACGGGCCGCCCCGGAGCCCAGCGGCTCGCGGTCACCTCCGGCGGCACCATCCCCGACCGCGGCCTCTTCGGCGTCTTCCTCGCCGGATCCGACCCGAAGAAGGGCGGTGGCCGGGTCGGCGAGCTGGACGAGGAGATGGTCTACGAGTCGCGCGTGGGCGACGTCTTCACGCTCGGCACCAGCTCCTGGCGCATCGAGGACATCACACGCGACCGCGTCCTGGTCTCCCCCGCTCCGGGCGTTCCGGGCCGCCTCCCCTTCTGGAAGGGCGACCAGCTGGGCCGCCCGCTCGAACTGGGCCGCGCGGTGGGCCAGTTCCTGCGCGAGGTCGGCTCGCTGCCCAAGGAGGACGCCCGGCTGCGGCTGCTCGCGGCGGGCCTGGACGCCTGGGCCGCGGACAACGTCCTGTCGTATCTGGACGAGCAGCGCGAGGCCTGCGGCCACATCCCCGACGACCGCACGATCGTCGTGGAGCGCTTCCGCGACGAGCTCGGCGACTGGCGGGTCGTCGTGCACTCCCCCTTCGGCGCCCAGGTGCACGCCCCGTGGGCGCTCGCCCTCGGCGCCAAGCTCTCCGAGCGCTACGGCATGGACGCCCAGGTCATGCACGCCGACGACGGCATCGTGCTGCGCCTGCCGGACGCCGACCTCATGGGCCTGGACCTGCTCGACCAGGAGCCCATGAAGGCGGGCACGGCATACGACGCCGAGCAGGCGCCCGTGGGCGCGGCGGACGTCGTCTTCGACAAGGGCGAGGTCGATCAGGTCGTCACGGACCAGGTCGGCGGTTCGGCCCTGTTCGCCTCCCGCTTCCGCGAGTGCGCCGCCCGCGCGCTGCTGCTGCCGCGGCGCAACCCCGGCAGGCGCACCCCCTTGTGGCAGCAGCGCCAGCGCGCGGCCCAACTGCTCGAGGTGGCCAGCGAGTTCGGTTCGTTCCCGATCGTCCTGGAGGCCGTCCGCGAATGCCTCCAGGACGTCTTCGACGTCCCCGGGCTCGCCGAGCTGATGGGCGACCTGGAGTCCCGCAAGGTGCGCCTGGTCGAGGTCACCACCCCCGAGCCGTCCCCGTTCGCCCGCTCCCTGCTGTTCGGATATGTCGCCCAGTTCCTCTACGAGGGCGACTCCCCGCTCGCCGAGCGCCGTGCCGCCGCACTGTCGCTGGACTCGCGGCTGCTGGCCGAGCTGCTGGGCCAGGCGGAGCTGCGCGAGCTGCTGGACGCCGAGGTGCTCGGCGAGCTGGAGCAGGAGCTGCAGTGGCTCACCGAGGACCGGCGCATCAAGGACGCCGAAGGTGTCGCCGACCTTCTGCGCATGCTCGGCCCCCTCACCGACGCCGAGCTGGCCGAGCGCGGCGCCGAGCCGCAGTGGGCCCAGGAGCTGGCGGCCGCTCGCCGCGCGATCAAGGTCCGGATCGCCGGCGCCGACCACTGGGCGGCGATCGAGGACGCCGGCCGCCTGCGCGACGCCCTAGGCACCGCCCTGCCCGTCGGCGTCCCGGAGGCCTTCACGGAACCGGTCAAGGACCCGCTCGGCGACCTCCTCGCCCGCCATGCGCGCACCCACGGCCCCTTCACGTCCGCCACCGCGGCGGCCCGCTTCGGCCTGGGCGTGGCGGTCACGGAGGGCGCGCTGCAGCGCCTCGCCGTAGGCGGCCGGGTCGTCCAGGGCGAGTTCCACCCGGCGGGCATCGGCCAGGAGTGGTGCGACGCGGCCGTGCTGCGCCGGCTGCGCCGCCGTTCCCTGGCCGCGCTGCGGCATGAGCTGGAACCGGTCGCTCCGGCCGCGCTCGCCCAGTTCCTCCCGCAGTGGCAGCACATCGGCAAGGGCCACGGGCTGCGCGGCATCGACGGATTGGTGCGTGCCGTCGAGCAGTTGCAGGGCGCGTCCGTGCCCGCATCGGCCCTGGAGAAGCTGGTGCTGCCGTCCCGCGTCGCGAACTACGCACCGGCGATGCTGGACGAGCTCACCTCCGCCGGAGAGCTCGTCTGGGCCGGCGCGGGCGCCCTCCCCGGCAAGGACGGCTGGGTCTCCCTGTATCTGGCGGACGCGGCACCCCTGTTGCTGCCCCCGCCCCACCCGCTGGAGCTGACGGCACTGCACCAGTCCGTCCTGGACGCCCTCTCCGGGGGGTACGGCCTGTTCTTCCGCCAGATCGCCGAGCAGGTCCGCGCGACCACCCACCCCGAGGCCACCGATCCCCAACTGGCCGACGCCGTCTGGGACCTGGCCTGGTCCGGCCGCCTCACCAACGACACACTGAGCCCCATGCGCTCGCTGCTCGGCTCCGGCCGCACCGCGGGTTCCACGGCCCACCGAGCCAAGCGCAACGTCCCCCGCGGGCGCTACGGCTCCCTGACCGCCGCGGCCCGCACCGCCTCCCGCAGCGGGCCGCCGACGGTGGCGGGCCGCTGGTCCCTGCTCTCGGCGCGCGAGGCGGACCCCACCGTGCGCGCGCACGCCCTCGCCCGCATCCTCCTGGACCGGCACGGCGTGGTCACCCGGGGAGCCGTCTCCGCCGAGGGCGTCGAGGGCGGCTTCTCGGCGACGTACCGCATCCTGTCCGTCTTCGAGGAGAGCGGCCAGGCCCGGCGCGGCTATGTGGTGGAGGGGCTCGGCGCGGCACAGTTCGCGATGGACGGTGCGGTGGACCGGCTGCGCGCGGTGTCGAACGCCCGCGACCGCGGCGAGACCCTGCCGCAGCCCTCGCCCGACGGCGCCCCTGACGGCTTCGCCCCGAGCGGCTCCGACTCCTCCGACGACCCCTTCGACGACCCCTCCCACGGCCGGGCCTTCGAGGGGACCGAGGCGCCGTACACCGACTTCGACGCCCCCTTCGGCCCGCACGGCGACGCCCCCTTCGGCCCGCCCGGCGACACCCCCGTCGGCGGCGAGTCCCACGGTTCCACGGCCGACGGCTTCGCCCCCTGGAACCCCCGTACGGCACCGCACGAGTACACCTCGCCCCGCGACTTCCCCCCGGCCCGCGGCGGGCAGAGATTCGGGCCCGGCCCGGGACAGGGTCCCTCCGGCCGGCGTACGCGCTCGTCGTCCGACTCCCGTGCCGTCGTCCTGGCCGCCGCGGATCCGGCGAACGCGTACGGCGCGGCCCTGCCCTGGCCGGAGCCCCCGACCGGAGCGGGCCACAAACCCGGCCGCAAGGCGGGCTCCCTGGTGGTCCTCGTCGACGGCGAGCTGACGCTCTACATGGAGCGCGGTGGCAAGACCCTGCTCGCCTGGCCCGCCGACCCGGACGGCACCGCCACCGACGATCCCCGTCTCCAGGAAGCCGCCCAGGCCCTGGCGGCGGCCGCAAAAGCGGGCTCCCTCGGCACGGTCACCGTGGAGCGGGTGAACGGCGCCTCGGCCCTGACCTCCCCCATCGGCACCCTCCTGGAAGGAGCGGGCTTCATCGCCACCCCGCGCGGCCTGCGGCTGCGGGCATGAGCCGGCAGCCGCCGCACGGTGCGCCCCTCGGGCCCACCCCGTGCCACCCTTGACCCATGCCCGAAGGAGACACGGTCTGGCAGGCCGCGAGGCGGTTGCACGACGCCCTCGCGGGCAGGGTGCTGACCCGCAGCGACCTCCGGGTGCCGAAGTTCGCCACGGCCGACCTCACGGGCCGCGCCGTCCTGGACGTCACCCCCCGCGGCAAGCACCTCCTGACCCGCATCGAGGGCAACCTGACCCTCCACTCGCACCTGAGGATGGACGGCGCCTGGAAGGTGTTCGCGCCCGGTCAGCGCTGGAGCGGTGGCCCGTCCCACCAGATCCGCGCGATCCTCGGCACCGCGGACCGCACGGCCGTCGGCTACCGCCTCCCCGTCCTGGAGCTCCTGCGCACCACCGACGAAGAGCGCGTCGTCGGCCATCTCGGCCCCGACCTGCTCGGCCCGGACTGGGACCCCGAGCAGGCCCTCGCCAACCTGCTCGCCGACCCGGCCCGCTCCCTCGGCGAGGCCCTGCTGGACCAGCGCAATCTCGCCGGGATCGGCAACGTCTACAAGAGCGAGCTCTGCTTCCTGCTCGGCGCCACCCCCTGGCTCCCGGTCGGCGCGCTGCCCGCCGACCGCGCCGCGAAGCTGCCGGAGCTCGCCAAGAGGCTCCTGGAGGCCAACCGCGACCGCCCCAACCGCATCACCACGGGCCACCGCAGCCAGCCCCTGTTCGTCTACGGCCGCGCGCCCCGCCCCTGTCTGCGCTGCCGCACCTCCGTGTGCGTGGCCGACCAGGGCGACGGCTCCCGCGAACGCCCCACCTACTGGTGCCCGAACTGCCAGACCGGACCGGCCCCGAGCACCACCCGGCACCGCGGAGCTCCACGCCGCACAACTAATTGACGACCCGTCAGAAACCCTCGTACGGTCCTCTCATGGCCGTCAAGGCGTACGACCTCACCGGACGCACCGCATTCGTCACCGGGGCCGCGGGCGGTATCGGCCGCGCCTCGGCCGTGCTGCTCGCCGAGGCGGGCGCCATGGTCCACTGCGCCGACCGTGACGCGGAGGGCCTCCACGAGACGGCGAACCTCGTCAAGGCCGGCGGCGGGACCGCCCGCATCCATCAGCTCGACGTCACCGACCGCGCGCAGCTCGCCCAGGCCGTCGCCTCCTGCGAGCGTCTGGACGTGATGGCGGCGATCGCCGGGATCATGCACACCAGTTCGGTCCTGGAGACCCGGGAGGAGGACCTCGACCGAGTCCTCGGCGTCAACTTCAAGGGGGTGCTCCACGCCTGCCAGGAGGCCGTCCGCCGCATGCTGGACCGGCAGACGCCCGGCAGCATCATCACCATGGCCTCGGGCGCCGTCGACACCGGCCGTCCCGGCCTGCTCTGCTACGGAGCGGCCAAGGCGGCCGTCGTCCAACTGACCAGGACCCTGGCGAACGAGGTCGGCCGGCACGGGATCCGGGTCAATGCCGTCGCGCCGGGCTGGATCCGCACGCCCATGACCGACCGCCACGAAGCGGAAGCACAGGCGCAGACCGAGGCGCAGATGGCCCGCCTGGCGCCCCTGGGCCGGGTCGGCGAACCGGAGGACGTGGCGCACACCGTGCTCTATCTGGCCTCGGACGCCTCGTCCTTCACCACGGGCCAGATCCTGCGTCCGAACGGCGGAGTGGCGATGCCGTGGTAGTCCGGACCGCCCGCCAGGCGCCCCGCCATCGCTCCGGACCCACGGCCCCTGCCGCCTGGGCCCTGGGCACGCAGTGCACCGGCAGCACACTCAGCCCCCAGCCTCCGGCGGCGACCGCCGCCTCCAGGACCCCCGCGCCGGGTGCGAACGCCAGCCGCAGCACCGCCCACCACCACAGCATCCCGAGCCCGAGAGCCGCCCCCCGGCGCACCGCCGGCCGTGCCATGGACGCCACCTCCAGCCCCTCCGGCCCCGAAGCCCGACCGCGGCCCTGAGCCCCTGGAGAGGGCGTACCGACGGCATGGTCGCAACGCACCCTCCACCATGACCGCCTTGGGCCGCACCGGCAAACGGACCCGGGCGCCTCACACCTGTCCCGAACGCCCCAAACGCCCGTGAAACGCGAAAACCCCGACCGCTCCTCTCCGGCTCTTCCGGAGAAGCCCCGGCCGGGGCCTTGCATGTGCAGGTCGATTCACGCAGTCACGCGCGTGATGTCACGCGGCGACCACGTCCACCGCTTCGGCGGGCGCCTTGATGGTCACCCGTTCCGGTGGCACGCCGGTCACCGACACGGAACCCAGCATCGGACGAACCGGCGCGGGCACAGACTCGGTGGCCGCAGCAGACTGGGCCAGCTCCGCGAGGGCGAGCTCGTCGCTCACTTCCCGCATGAGCTCGGACATCCGTACGTCCAGCGCGTCGCAGATGGCGGAGAGCAGTTCGGAGGAAGCCTCCTTCTGCCCCCGCTCCACCTCGGAGAGATAGCCGAGTGAAACTCGGGCGGACGAGGAGACTTCGCGCAGAGTACGGCCCTGGCGCTGGCGCTGCCGACGCAGCACGTCACCCAGCAGGCGACGGAGCAGAATCATCGGTGGCTCCCTCCTCGGACCGCGTAACCGCATCCTTCACGCCCCACCGTACCGCCTCGCGCTGCGGCCGTGCGGGGAGCGATGTCGTGTTCACTCAGGGCTGCAAACATCAAAACCCCCCGTTCTGTTCCGTATCCTGTGCCGGCTCGTTCCCGGACCGTTCGCTCGCAAGCTCCTGCCAGAGCAGTGCGAGTACGCTCCGTACACTCTCCATACGAATTTCCGCGCGGTCGCCGTTCAACCGCAGGGCCTCCACTTTTCCGCCACCGGCAGAATCCGGATCGCCTGTGAACGGTCCGTCCACGGCCACGAAGACCGTCCCGACGGGCCGGCCGTCCTGCGGTTCGGGGCCTGCCACACCGGTGGTCGCAAGGCCCCAGTCGGCGCCGAGCGCCTTGCGTACGCCCGCCGCCATCTGCGCCGCGACCTGCGGATCCACCGCTCCGCGCTGGGCCAGCAAAGCGGCGTCCACGCCCAGCAGCTCGTGCTTCAGCTCGGTGGCGTAGGCGGTGACGGAGCCACGGAAGGCCTTGGACGCCCCGGGGACCGCTGTGATGTCCGCCGCAACCAGTCCACCGGTCAGGGACTCGGCGACCGCGAGGGTCTCGCCTCTCACTGTCAGTAGTCGCACGACGTCGGCGGCCCGGGAACTCACGCTTCAGACTCCTCCGACGCGGCCTTGCGCTCGGCGATTCCCTGCCTGCGCAGCACAATGGCTTGTCTCACATAGTCAAGACCGGTCGCCACGGTCAGGACGACCGCCACGGCCATGACCCAGAACCTCAGCGTCGCCAGCCATCCCGTCAGTGCCAGCACATACATGCCGACGGCCACGCCCTGGGTCAGGGTCTTCAGCTTGCCGCCGCGGCTTGCCGGGATGACGCCGTAGCGGATAACCAGAAAACGCAGCAGCGTGATGCCTAGTTCCCGGCCGAGGATGACGATCGTCACCCACCACGGCAGGTCGCCCAGTGCGGAGAGACAGATCAGCGCCGCTCCCATGATCGCCTTGTCGGCGATGGGGTCGGCGATCTTCCCGAAGTCGGTGACGAGGTTGTACGTGCGCGCCAGATGACCGTCGAACAGATCCGTGATCATGGCGATGGCGAAGGCGGCCCAGGCCAGCGAGCGCCAGGCCGGGTCATATCCGCCGTCCGCCAGCATCAGCGCGACGAAGCCGGGCACGAGGAGCAGCCGGAGCATCGTCAGCAGGTTGGCGACGTTCCAGACGCTGGCCTGGTTGACGGCCGCGGCCGTCAGCTTCGCGCCCCGTGGAGGTTTCGCGCCGCCCGGCGCATCGGGCTCGGCGTTCCCCGCCTTCGGAGAACTCGCCTGCGAGGAGCCGTTCGCCGCCGATGCCGGTACTCCGGTCATCTGCCCGCCTCCTCACTACACCCGAGCGAGCCCGCCAGCGGCTCGGCCACCAGGTCGACACCTTCCGTGCCCACCACCTTGGCCTCGACGATACGGCCGACACTCAGGCCTTCGCCGCTCGTCAGCAGCACCTGGCCGTCGGTCTCCGGCGCCTGGTGCGCACCGCGGCCGTACACGCCCTCGTCGTCCATGGACTCCACGAGCACGTGCACGGTCTCGCCCACGCGCTCCTCGGCGCGCTGCGAGACGAGTTCCTCGGCCAGCCGGGAGACACGTGCCAGTCGCTCGGCGACGACGTCCTCGTCCAGCTTGTTCCCGTACGTCGCCGCCTCCGTGCCCTCCTCGTCGGAGTAGCCGAAGACGCCGATGGCGTCCAGACGCGCGCCGTTCAGGAACCGCTCCAGCTCCGCGAGGTCGGCCTCGGTCTCACCCGGGAAGCCGACGATGAAGTTGGAGCGCACACCGGCCTGCGGGGCCTTGCCGCGGATGGTGTCGAGCAGCTCCAGGAAGCGGTCGGTGTCGCCGAAGCGCCGCATGGCGCGCAGCACGTCCGGGGCGGAGTGCTGGAAGGACAGGTCGAAGTACGGGGCGATCTTCGGCGTCGAGGTCAGGACGTCGATCAGCCCCGGGCGCATCTCGGCCGGCTGGAGGTAGCTGACGCGCACGCGCTCGATACCGTCGACCTCCGCCAGCTCCGGCAGCAGCGACTCCAGCAGCCGGATGTCGCCCAGGTCCTTGCCGTAGGACGTGTTGTTCTCGGAGACCAGCATGATCTCCTTGACGCCCTGCTCGGCCAGCCAGCGCGTCTCGTTCAGCACGTCGCTCGGGCGGCGGGAGATGAAGGAGCCGCGGAAGGAGGGGATGGCGCAGAAGGAGCAGCGCCGGTCGCAGCCGGAGGCGAGCTTCACCGAGGCGACCGGGGAACCGTCCAGCCGGCGGCGCAGGGGCGCGCGGGGGCCGGAGGCGGGCGCCAGCCCGTCCGGCAGGTCCACGGGGCCGTGCCCGGGGAGGGCGACCTCCGCTGCGGACTCCTGGCGCTCGGCGGGGCTGATCGGCAGCAGCTTGCGCCGGTCGCGCGGGGTGTGCGAGGCGTGGATGCCGCCGTTGAGGATGGTCTGCAGGCGGTCGGAGATGTCCGCGTAGTCGTCGAAGCCGAGTACACCGTCGGCCTCGGGGAGGGCCTCGGCGAGCTCCTTGCCGTACCGCTCGGCCATGCAGCCCACCGCCACGACGGCCTGGGTTCTGCTGTGTCCCTTGAGGTCGTTGGCCTCCAGGAGGGCGTCGACCGAGTCCTTCTTGGCGGCTTCCACGAAGCCACAGGTGTTGACGACGGCGACGTCCGCTTGCGCGGCGTCCTCCACGAGGTCCCAGCCGTCCGCCTCCAAGCGGCCTGCGAGCTCCTCCGAGTCCACCTCGTTACGGGCGCAGCCAAGGGTGACGAGTGCGACGGTACGGCGTTCAGGCATGCGCTCAAGACTACTTTGTCTCACTGACAGCCCACGTCTACGGGGCTGGCGATCTTCACCGGCCCCGTAGGAGCGCGCTGCGGGACTAGCCGACCTGAGGGTCGCCCTTCGTGTACGTCAGGCGTTCCACCGCGCCCGGCTGGAAGTCGTTGTCGATCTTCTTGCCGTTGACGTAGAGCTGGATCGCACCCGCGTCACCGAGGACGAGGTTGATCTTCTCGCTGTCCTGGAAGGTCTTGGAGTCGCCCTGCTTGAGGAGCCCGTCGAACAGGAGCCGGCCGTTGTGGTCCTTGGCCGAGATCCAGCTGCGTCCGTCGGCGGCGCTGACCTGGACGGTCACCTTGTCCTGCGGCGCGGCGGCGATGGCGCTGTCCGAGGGGTCGGACTTGGGGTTGTCGGTCTTGGTCGGCGTCGGGGTGGGCGAGGCGGACTTGCTGTGCGTGGGCGTGGACCCCTCGGCGACCTGGCTCTTCGCCCCGCCGTCGTCGCCGCCCTTGAAAGCGGTGAAGCCGACGAAGCCGACCACGGCGACGATCGCGGCGACCATGGCGGCGGTCCAGTTGGGCCCGCGCCGCTCGGGGCGGATGCGTTCCGCCTCGAAGAGGGGGGCTGCCGGAGTCGGGGCCGGGCGGCCGCCGTGCTGAGCGTCGAACTGCTCGAGCAGGGGGGCCGGATCGAGGTGGACAGCCTTGGCCAGGGTCCGGATGTGGCCGCGGGCGTAGACGTCTCCGCCGCAGGGGGCGAAGTCGTCGGCCTCGATGGCGTGCACGATCGAGATCCGGACCCGGGTGGCGTTGGTGACGTCGTCGACGGTCAGCCCGGCTGCGATACGGGCCTGCCGGAGGGCATGACCGATGGAGAGGCGGGCTTCCTCGCGATCGTCTTCGAACGGACGCTCGTCTTCAGGAGAGTTGCCGATGGACACGGGGGCGCCTTTCGAGCGTTAAGCCACCTGTGCTGGAGGTTCAGTCTAGGGGGGGTACAAATGGGTGGGGCAACCGGGCGGAGGAGCTTGTTAGCCCATCGGTATGGCCGGACACGCCGATGGTCGGGTACGCGCTTGTCGCTTCCCTCAACTTGACGTACGCCGAAGGGAAACGGTTGCTCAATGATCCCTTACGGGTGAGTCACGATCCGACATCGCTCCTCACGCCACAAGGGCCTCTTCCTTATGCCTCCCCGCGGATCACCGCGAGCACTCCGTCCAGCTCATCAGCCTTCACAAGAACGTCACGGGCCTTCGAACCCTCACTCGGTCCGACGATGTTCCTGGACTCCATGAGGTCCATGAGCCGGCCGGCCTTGGCGAAGCCGACGCGCAGCTTGCGCTGGAGCATGGACGTCGACCCGAACTGCGTGGAGACCACCAGCTCGGCCGCCTGGCACAGCAGGTCGAGGTCGTCGCCGATCTCCTCGTCGATCTCCTTCTTCTGCTTGGTACCCACGGTGACGTCGTCCCGGAAGACGGGCGCCATCTGCTCCTTGCAGTGCCGGACGACGGCGGCGACCTCCTCCTCCGTCACGAAGGCGCCCTGCATACGGGTGGGCTTGTTCTGACCCATCGGCAGATACAGGCCGTCACCCTTGCCGATCAGCTTCTCGGCGCCGGGCTGGTCGAGGATGACGCGGCTGTCGGCGAGCGAGGAGGTGGCGAACGCGAGCCGCGAGGGGACGTTCGCCTTGATCAGACCGGTGACGACGTCGACCGACGGACGCTGTGTGGCAAGCACCAGATGGATGCCGGCCGCGCGCGCGAGCTGCGTGATGCGCACGATCGCGTCCTCGACGTCGCGCGGGGCGACCATCATCAGGTCGGCGAGCTCGTCGACGATCACCAGCAGATACGGGTACGGCTGCAGCTCCCGCTCACTGCCCTCCGGCGGCTTCACCTTGCCGCTGCGCACGGCCTCGTTGAAGTCGTCGATGTGGCGGTAGCCGTAGGCCGCCAGGTCGTCGTACCTGAGGTCCATCTCCCGTACGACCCACTGGAGCGCCTCGGCGGCCCTCTTGGGGTTGGTGATGATGGGCGTGATCAGGTGCGGGATGCCCTCGTAGGCGGTCAGTTCGACGCGCTTGGGGTCGACGAGGACCATGCGGACGTCCTCGGGGGTCGCGCGCACCATGATCGACGTGATCAGGCAGTTGATGCAGGACGACTTGCCGGAACCGGTGGCTCCGGCCACCAGTACGTGCGGCATCTTCGCGAGGTTGGCCATCACATAGCCGCCCTCGACGTCCTTGCCGAGCGCGACCAGCATCGGGTGCTCGTCCTCGGCGGCCGCCGCGAGGCGCAGCACGTCGCCGAGGTTGACCATCTCGCGGTCGGTGTTGGGGATTTCGATGCCGACCGCGGACTTGCCGGGGATCGGGCTGATGATCCGTACGTCCGGGCTGGCGACGGCGTAGGCGATGTTCTTCGTCAGCGCCGTGATGCGCTCGACCTTCACGGCGGGGCCGAGTTCGACCTCGTAGCGCGTGACCGTCGGTCCGCGGGTGAAGCCGGTGACGGAGGCGTCGACCTTGAACTCGGAGAAGACGGTGGTGAGCGAGGCGACCACCGCGTCGTTGGCGGCGCTGCGCGCCTTGCCGGGGCCGCCGCGCTCCAGGAGGTCGAGCGAGGGCAGGGAGTAGGTGATGTCCCCGGACAGCTGGAGCTGCTCGGCGCGCGGCGGCAGATCACCGGTGTCCTCGGGCGCGGGCTTGGTGAGATCGGCGACCTCGACCTTCAGCTTCTCCTGCTTGGGGCGCGCCGCCGGAACGGGCTTGGGCGTCGGTGTGGGTGTGGCTTCCTCGCGGTCGCCCACGCTCACGCCCTGGGTGAGGTCCGCGACGATCGGCGAGGGCGGCATCCCGTGCAGGACCGCGCCGTCGAGGGCGGCGGCCGCGGCCGCGGCGACGTCCACGGCGTCCATGGGGCGCGCCATGTCGGGCTGGGGCACCGCGGAGCGCCTGGGGCGGCCACGGCGCTTGGAGAGCGCCTCCTGCTCGGCCCTGTCGGGGTCGTACGGCTCGGCTGGGGTCGCACCACGCTTGCGCGAGCCCTTGGGCAGCGACTCGCGCCACTGGTCGTCGTAGCGCCGGTCGTCCTCGCTGAGTTCGTCGTCCTCCGGGTCGTGCAGGATGCCGAGCTTCACGCCGAGCAGCCGCAGCCGCTGCGGGATGGCGTTGACCGGGGTGGCGGTGACGACGAGCAGGCCGAAGATCGTCAGCAGGACGAGCAGGGGTACGGCGAGCACCTCGCCCATCGTGTACGTCAGCGGGGTCGCCGCACCCCACCCGATGAGACCGCCCGCGTCCCTTATCGCCTGCATGCCGTCGCTGCGGGCGGGGGCGCCGCAGGCGATGTGGACCTGGCCGAGCACGCCGATGACGAGCGCGGACAGACCGATCACGATGCGGCCGTTGGCCTCGGGCTGTTCGGGATGCCGGATGAAGCGCACGGCGATGACCCCGAGCAGTATCGGCACCAGCAGGTCGAGACGGCCGAAGGCGCCGGTCACCAGGATCTCGACGAGATCACCGACAGGACCGCGCAGATCGGCCCAGGTGCCCGCGGCGACGATCAGCGCGATGCCGAACAGCAGCAGGGCGACGCCGTCCTTGCGGTGTGCGGGGTCGAGGTTCTTCGCGCCGTTCCCTATGCCGCGGAAGACGGCGCCGACGGTGTGCGCGAGGCCCAGCCAGAGGGCGCGAACCAGCTTGTAGATGCCGCCGGTCGGACTCGGTGCCGGCTTCGGGGGCGGCGCAGACTTCTTCGCCGCGGCCTTCTTGGCAGGAGCCTTCTTCGCCGGAGCCTTCTTCGCAGCGGCCTTCTTCGCCGGAGCCGCCGCCTTCTTCGGGGGCTGCTTCTTGGCAGCGGAGGGACGTGAGGCCATAGGTGTGAGGTTACCGGTGGAGACGCCAACGGACACGTGTGCCCACTGCTTCACCCGTTCGTGTCGCCCTGAAGCGGGCGCGGAACTGACGCGTCCTCATGCGCAACTGGTCCGCGCCGACACGTCAGTTCCGCGAGGACTCGGTTCTGCTCTGCCAGGACTCAGTTCTGCGAGGACACCGACGGCGCGCTGCCGGCCCCGGGCTCCAGGGCGTCCAGCGCCCGCCGCAATCCCGTGAGTTTGCGTTCGAGATGGGCCGCGGTGGCCACGGCCGCCGCATCCGCCGACTCGTCGTCGAGCTGCTTGGACAGTGCCTCGGCCTGCTCCTCGACCGCCGCGAGCCGCGCCGACAGCTCCGCGAGCAGACCGGCGGGCTCCTTGACCTCGCCGACCGCCGCCTTGCCGCCGCCCTCCAACTGGAGCCGCAGCAGCGCCGCCTGCTCCCGAAGCTGGCAGTTCTTCATGTACAGCTCGACGAAGACGGAGACCTTCGCGCGCAGCACCCACGGGTCGAACGGCTTGGAGATGTAGTCCACCGCACCTGCGGCATACCCACGGAACGTGTGGTGGGGGCCGTGGTTGATCGCGGTGAGGAAGATGATCGGGATGTCCCGCGTCCGTTCTCGGCGCTTGATGTGGGCGGCTGTTTCGAAACCGTCCATTCCCGGCATCTGGACGTCCAGCAGAATGACCGCGAAGTCGTCCGTGAGCAGTGCTTTGAGCGCTTCCTCCCCGGACGATGCCCGCACCAGTGTCTGATCGAGCGCAGAGAGGATGGCCTCCAGCGCCAGCAGATTCTCCGGCCGGTCATCGACCAGGAGGATCTTGGCCTTCTGCACCATGGCCCGCCCTCCTCGCCCCGGCTGTGCACCGGGTGCCGCCCCTTGGGACGACTCCCTTTCGCCGCCCGTCCTTGTGCCGGTCATCGTAGCCGCACCCCACCTGTCGCCACACCCTGTCACCGCGATGTCACTGTGCACGTAGCAGAAACGGACCGGGAGACCAGAAGGTTCCCCGAATCCCGTACTTCTACACGGCATCGGCCACACTGAGTCAGCAACTCCGAGTGAACACCGATGGTTCCCGTCACTCCCCTCGCATCCACTGATCCATCACCGACAGAAGGTGATCGGGATCGACCGGCTTGGTCACATAGTCGGACGCGCCGGACTCGATCGCCTTCTCCCGGTCGCCCTTCATCGCCTTGGCGGTCAGCGCGATGATCGGCAGACCCGCGAACTGCGGCATCCTGCGGATCGCCGTCGTCGTCGCATATCCGTCCATCTCGGGCATCATGATGTCCATCAGGACGACCGCCACGTCGTCGTGCTGCTCCAGGACCTCGATGCCCTCGCGGCCGTTCTCGGCGTACAGCACGGACAGCCCGTGCTGCTCCAGGACACTGGTCAGCGCGAACACGTTACGGATGTCGTCGTCGACGATGAGCACCTTCTGGCCACCGAAGCGGATGCCCCGGTGCGGCTGCGACGCCGCGTCCTGGTCCTGGGAGGACCACTGCTCCGACGAGGCGGGGGCGTCCGCGTCCAGGCCGTTCCTGCGGCGGCGCCTGAAGAGCGCGGCAGCGCCGTTCTGCGTCTCGCGGTACGACTTCACCTCGGCCGGCGTCTCGATCTCCGCCTCGGAGATCTGGGCCAGGTCCGCGGCGGCCACCAGATCGCCGGCGTTCAGGGCCGGCAGCGCCTGCTGATAGCCCTGCGGCGGCAGTTCGCTCGGATGCAGAGGCAAATACAGCGTGAACGTCGATCCGCGCCCGGGTTCGCTCTGCGCGTGGATCTCACCGCCGAGCAACTGGGCGATCTCCCGGGAGATCGACAGCCCGAGGCCGGTGCCGCCGTACTTGCGGCTGGTCGTGCCATCCGCCTGCTTGAACGCCTCGAAGATCACCCGCATCTTGCTGGCCGCGATGCCGATACCGGTGTCGGTCACCGAGAACGCGATCAGGTCCGCGTCCGGATCGCTCATCGAACCGGCCTCCAGGAGCTGTTCCTTGATCCTCGCGGGAACGTCCCGGCCGGCCGGCCTGATCACCAGCTCGACCGAGCCGGAGTCGGTGAACTTCACCGCGTTGGACAGCAGGTTCCGCAGCACCTGGAGCAACCGCTGCTCGTCGGTGTGCAAGGTGGCGGGCAGCTCCGGAGAGACCCGTACGGACAGGTCCAGGCCCTTCTCCGCGGTCAGCGGCCGGAAGGTGGCCTCCACGTAGTCGACGAGCTGGACGAGCGCGATACGCGTCGGGGAGACGTCCATCTTGCCCGCCTCGACCTTCGACAGGTCGAGGATGTCGTTGATCAGCTGGAGCAGGTCGGAACCCGCGCCGTGGATCGTTTCGGCGAACTCGACCTGCTTCGGGGTGAGGTTGGCGTCCGCGTTGTCGGCGAGCAACTTGGCCAGGATCAGCAGCGAGTTGAGCGGCGTACGCAGCTCGTGCGACATGTTGGCGAGGAACTCGCTCTTGTATCGCATGGAGACCGCGAGCTGTTCGGCGCGTTCCTCCAGGACCTGGCGCGCCTCCTCGATCTCGGTGTTCTTCACCTCGATGTCGCGGTTCTGCTGGGCCAGCAGCTCGGCCTTCTCCTCCAGTTCGGCGTTGGACGCCTGGAGGGCCTTCTGCCGGTTCTCCAACTCGGCGGAGCGCTCGCGCAGTTGCTCGGTCAGCTCCTGCGACTGCTTCAGCAGCTGCTCGGTCTTGGTGTTCACCGAGATGGTGTTGACGCTGGTCGCGATCATCTCGGCGATCTGATTGAGGAAGTCCCGCTGGATCTGCGTGAACGGGGTGAAGGAGGCCAGCTCGATGATGCCGAGCACCTTGCCCTCGAACAGCACGGGAAGGACGATCACCTGCGCCGGCGGCGCCTCGCCGAGGCCGGAGGAGATCTTCAGATAGCCGCTGGGCGCGTTCTCCACCAGGATCGTGCGCTTCTCCTCCGCGGCCGTCCCGATCAGCGCCTCACCCGGGCGGAAGGACGTCGGCATGGAGCCGATCGAGTAACCGTACGACCCCAGCATGCGCAGTTCGTACGCGTCCTCGCTCTCGGCGCTCAGGTCCTTGCCGTCGACCAGGGGCATCGCCACGAAGAACGCGCCGTGCTGCGCGGAGACCACCGGTGTCAGCTCGCTCATGATCAGCGAGGCCACGTCCTGCAGATCGCGGCGTCCCTGCATCAGCGCGGAGATGCGGGCGAGGTTGCCCTTGAGCCAGTCCTGCTCCTTGTTGGCGATGGTGGTGTCGCGCAGGTTGGCGATCATCTTGTTGATGTAGTCCTGCAGCTCCTGGATCTCGCCGGACGCGTCGACGTCGATCTTCAGGTTCAGGTCGCCACGGGTCACCGCGGTCGCCACGCGCGCGATGGCGCGCACCTGACGGGTGAGGTTCCCGGCCATCTCGTTCACGGACTCGGTGAGGTCGCGCCAGGTTCCGTCGACGTCACGCACGCGTGCCTGACCGCCGAGCTGCCCCTCGGTGCCCACCTCGCGGGCGACTCGTGTGACCTCCTCGGCGAAGCTGGACAGCTGATCAACCATCGTGTTGATCGTCGTCTTGAGTTCAAGGATCTCGCCGCGGGCGTCAATGTCGATCTTCTTGGTCAAGTCACCCTTGGCGATGGCCGTGGTGACCATGGCGATGTTGCGCACCTGACCGGTCAGGTTGGACGCCATCTGGTTCACGGACTCGGTGAGGTCCTTCCACGTACCGGCCACACCCGGTACGTGCGCCTGGCCGCCGAGGATGCCGTCCGTGCCCACCTCGCGGGCCACCTTGGTGACCTGGTCGGCGAACGAACTCAGCGTCTTCACCATGGTGTTGAAGGTGTCGGCGAGCTGCGCGACCTCGCCGCGCGCCTCGATCGTCACCGTCCGCGTCAGATCGCCGTTGGCGACCGCCGCCGCGACCTGGGAGATGTTGCGCACCTGCACCGTCAGGTTCTTCGCCATCAGGTTGACGTTGTCGCTGAGGTCCTTCCAGATACCGACGACGCCCGGTACGTGCGCCTGGCCGCCCAGGATGCCCTCGGTACCCACCTCGCGGGCCACCCGGGTCACCTGCTCGGCGAAGCTGGACAGCTGATCAACCATCGTGTTGACCGTCGTGACGAGCTCAAGAATCTCGCCCTTCGCGTCAACAGTGATCTTCTTCGACAGGTCGCCCTTGGCGACCGCGGTCGTGACCTCGGCGATGTTGCGCACCTGGATGGTCAGGTTGTTCGCCATGAAGTTCACTGACTGCGTGAGGTCCTTCCAGGTGCCGGAGACGCCCTGCACCTCGGCCTGACCGCCGAGCTGGCCCTCCGTGCCCACCTCACGGGCGACGCGGGTGACCTCCTCCGCGAACGACGACAGCTGGTCCACCATCGTGTTCAGGGTGTTCTTCAGCTCCAGGATCTCCCCGCGCGCGTCCACGGTGATCTTCTGGGACAGGTCACCGCGGGCGACCGCGGTGGCGACCTGCGCGATGTTGCGCACCTGGGCCGTCAGGTTCCCGGCCATGCCGTTCACGGAGTCCGTCAGATCCCGCCACACGCCCGCGACGCCGGGCACCTGCGCCTGACCGCCGAGGCGGCCCTCCGTGCCCACCTCGCGGGCCACCCGGGTCACCTGGTCGGCGAACCCGGAGAGCTGGTCGACCATCGTGTTGATGGTGTTCTTCAGCTCCAGGATCTCCCCGCGCGCGTCCACGTCGATCTTCTGGGACAGGTCGCCCCGGGCGACCGCGGTGGTCACCTGGGCGATGTTGCGCACCTGGGCCGTCAGGTTCCCGGCCATGCCGTTGACGGAGTCGGTGAGTTCCTTCCATGTACCGGCCACGCCCGGTACGACGGCCTGGCCGCCCAGGCGGCCCTCCGTGCCCACGTCCCGGGCCATCCGGGTCACCTGGTCGGCGAAGGACGACAGCTGGTCCACCATCGTGTTCACGGTGTTCTTCAGCTGGAGCATCTCGCCGGAGACGTCGACGGTGACCTTCTGCGACAGATCACCGTTGGCCACGGCCGTCGTCACCTGGGCGATGTTGCGGACCTGCCCGGTGAGGTTGCGGAATGCAGTGTTGACCGAGTCGGTCAAGTCCTTCCAGGTACCGGCCGCACCGGGCACCTGTGCCTGACCGCCCAGTTCACCCTCGACACCGACCTCGCGCGCCACGCGCGTGACCTCGGAACCGAAGGACGACAGCTGGTCCACCATGCCGTTGACGGTGTTCTTCAGCTCGAGCATCTCGCCGGCCACGTCGACGGTGACCTTCTGCGACAGATCACCGTTGGCCACGGCCGTGGTCACGGCGGCGATGTCCCTCACCTGTGTGGTGAGATTCCTGAACACCGTGTTGACGGAGTCCGTCAGGTCCTTCCACGTCCCCGCGGCGCCCGGCACGTTCGCCTGCCCGCCCAGCTGTCCTGCGGCGCCGACCTCGTTGGCCACGCGCGTGACCTCGTCCGCGAAGATCCGCAGCGTCTCAGTCATCTGGTTGATCGTGTCCGCGAGCTGCGCGACCTCACCGCGTGCCGAGACGGTGACCTTCTGCGACAGATCGCCGTTGGCGACCGCGGTGGTGACCTGTGAGATCCCGCGCACCTGGGCCGTGAGGTTGCCGGCCATGAGGTTCACCGAATCGGTGAGGTCCTTCCACACGCCCGCCACACCGGGCACCTGCGCCTGACCGCCGAGCTCGCCCTCGGTGCCCACCTCACGCGCGACTCGCGTCACCTCGGAGGAGAACGACGACAGCTGGTCCACCATCGTGTTGACGGTGTTCTTCAGCTCCAGCATCTCGCCGGCGACGTGAACCGTGACCTTCCGGGACAGATCACCCTTGGCCACCGCCGTCGTCACCAGGGCGATGTCCCGCACCTGCGCCGTCAGCCGGTACGCCATCGTGTTGACGGAGTCCGTGAGGTCCTTCCATGAACCCGACATGCCACGCACGCGTGCCTGACCGCCCAGCTTGCCCTCGGTGCCCACCTCGCTGGCCACCCGCGTGACCTCGTCGGTGAACGTCGACAGCTGGTCGACGAGATTGTTGACCGTACGGCCGACCTTGAGGAACTCCCCGCGCAGCGGATGCCCGGTGCCGTCCTGCGCCTGCGTCCGCAGCTCCATGCGCGGCGACAGGTCACCCTCGGCCACCGCGGTCAGCACCCGTCCGACCTCGGAGACGGGCCGTACGAGGTCGTCCACGAGCGCGTTGGAGGCGTCGATCGCGGCGGCCCAGGAACCCTCGTAGGCGCCCGCGTCGAGCCGTTCCGTGAGCTTGCCCTCGCGGCCCACCATGCGCCGCACCCGGGACAGCTCACCCGTCAAATGCAGATTGCGGTCGGCCACCTCGTTGAAAACCGCAGCAATCTCCGACATCACGCCGTCCCCGGACACCGTGAGCCGCTTTCGGAAGTTCCCGTCGCGCATCGCCACAAGGGCCGCCAGCAGTCGATTCAGGGCCGCCGTGTCCACCGCGGTGGTTCCGCCGCGCGGTTTGCGCTGGTTGTTCAGGGACTGTCCGCCTTTCGCGCGCGTCTTAGTGCCCCGCGCCGCTTCGCCAGACTCCACTGTGTCCCTCCCGCAGGGGTCGACCGTTACTGCTGAGCTCCGGTACTACCGTTCGCCGTACCAGGTACTGCTGCGTATTTCTGCCGGATATACCAGGCCGCACCACGGGCTGCTGCCCACTGGGTACGGAAGTCACTCGGCCTGCCCGGACCTTCACAAGAAGCTTGCCCAGTGTTTCACCCTGCTTGAACCCGGCCATAACAGTTCGGCAGCTTCGCACATCGTCCGCACACCCTCTGGGCGGAAACACTGCAGACCGGCATCCGCATGGACGGCGAAGGTAAGTAACCTTGCATGCGGCTGTCCAGCCGCGCCGGTCCGTCCGGCCTGGGCGGTGGTACGAGACGAGCGGGCATCGGAGGGGCGGCCGGACCATGACCACCGGACTGATCCCCGGGGGGCAGCCCCCGGATCCCCGGCCGACGGGCGCTCTGCCGCATCAGCGGCACGAGCCGGTCGGCCAGTCAGCCCTGCCCGCCGACAACCGGACGAGGAGTTCTGTGATCACCGCGCGTGCGGCCGCCAGCTTCGAGCCCGTCGGGCGATCGGTCGCGACCGCCCGCTCCTTCGTCCGCGACACCCTCCAGGGCTGGGGGTTCGCCGACATCGTCGACGATGCCGTGGTGCTCACCAGCGAACTCGTCACCAACGCCGTCGTGCACGCCGGCACCTCCGCCGACGTTCTGTGCCTGCGCAGTGACGAAGGGGTACGGATCGAGGTCGCCGACCGCTACCCGGAACGTGAGATCCCTCTCCAGGGCTCCCCCGTCAACATGGGCAGCCCCGACCGCGAGGGCGGCCGCGGCCTGCAACTGTGCGCGGCTCTGGCGGGCCGCTGGGGCGTCGAGTACACGCCCACGCACAAGCAGGTCTGGTTCCAGCTGGACCTCCCCGAGCGCGCAGTGGGCACCCGCGCCGCGGGCCCGTCCCTGCCCTCCGCCCTCCTCCCGGTCGCCGACGGACGGGTCCGCGTCGCGGTGGTCCAGATCGACCGCACGGGCGCCATCACGGCCTGGAACGAGGACGCGGAAGAGATCTTCGGCTACGCGGCCGAGCAGGTCACCGGCAAACCCCTCACCGATTTCGCCGCCTGGCCGCACACCCCGGGCACCAGCACGGGCATCGTGGAGGCGCTCCAACTCTCGCGCTGGGAAGGCAGTTACGGCATCAGGGGCGCCAACGGCCGCGTCACCCCGGTCTACGCCTCACACCTGCGCGTCCGCGACACGGACGGCGAGCCGTCCACGGTCTGCCTGCTCGTCCGCGACCACGAACGGGCCGTCCTGCAGACCCCGTTGCGCATGCCTCCCTCGGACGCCGTCGGCACCGCCGAGGGGCAGAGCAGCGACCCGTTCGAGGTGTTCATCGGCTCCCCCGCCCCCGACGACCTCGACGGCCTCCTGCAGCGCACCGTGGAGCGCGCCCGCGACATGCTCGACGCGGACTCGGCCTTCCTGCTCCTTGCGACCGACGACGAAACGGAGTTGGAGGTGCGCGCCTCCACGGGCCTGCCCTCCGCCCGTCAGCGCTTCGCACGCGTGCCCGTGGAAGCGGGCCCCGGCCGCTACGGCTCGGCCCGCATGCCGGCCGTCCACGACGACCTCACGGCCGTTCCGGGCGCCGTCCCACTCCTCAACGGCACGGGCATGCGCTCCGTCGTCACGGTCCCTCTGAAGGTCGAGGGACGGCTCACCGGCTCCCTCGGCGTGGCGGCCGAAGGCGCGGGAAGATACTCCAACGAAGAGGCCCTGCGTCTCCAATTCGCCGCCGACCGCATCGCGTTGGCCGTCGAGTCGGCCCGCCTCGGCGAACTGGAACGCCTGCGCCGGGGCTCCCTGAGCTTCCTCGTCGAGGCCTCCGACCTGCTCGCCGGCACCCTGGACCGCGACCAGACCCTGGCACTGATGGCCCAGATGACGGTCCCCACCCTCGCCACCTGGTGCGCCGTCTACACCATCGCCGACCAGGCCTCCGAGCCCTACCTCTCGTACGTCCTGCACGAGGACGAGGAACTCATCGACGGCATCAAGTCGTTGCTCTCCAAGGTGCCCCCGCCGGACCCGGTGCCGACCCCGGGCGCCCGCGTCTGGACGGCCCCCGGCGAAGTGGCCCACCAGGCGGCCCTGCGCAGCTCCATGCGCAGCCTGGGCCTCAGCGGCGGCCCCACCCACCAGGTCGCCTCCGGCATCGGCCCCACGCTCGCCACGGCCTCCGCGGTGGGCGGCGAGACCGTCGTCCTCCCCCTGGTGGCCCGCAACCGCGTCATCGGCATGCTGACCCTCGGCAAGCCCACCGACGAGCACTTCCGCCAGGAAATCCTGGAACTGGCCGAGGACTTGAGCCGCCGAGCGGCCCTGGCACTCGACAACGCCCGCCTCTACTCCGAGCGCACGGCCATCAGCCAGTCCCTCCAGCGCAGCCTCCTGCCGCCCGAACTGCCCCTGATCGACGGCGTCGAGGTCGAGGTCATCTACCGCGCGGCCGGCGAGGGCAACGAGGTCGGCGGTGACTTCTACGACCTCTTCCCGATCAGCGACGGCGCCTACGGCTTCGCCATCGGCGACGTCTGCGGTACGGGCCCCAACGCCGCCGCGGTCACCGGCCTCGCCCGCCACGCCCTGCGCCTGCTGGCCCGCGAGGGCCTCAGCGGCCCGGCGGTCCTGGAGCGACTGAACTCGGCCATTCTCGACGAGGGCGCGCGCAGCCGCTTCCTGACGCTTCTCTACGGCGAGTTGAGGCCACAGGAGGACGGCAGCGCCCAACTCAAGGTGGTGTGCGCCGGGCACCCGCTCCCGCTGCGCCTGCGCCAGGACGGCACGGTCGAACCCGCCGCCGAACCCCAGCCCCTGCTAGGCGTCATGGACGACCTGGAGCTCTACGAGCAGACGGTCACCCTCGACCCGGGCGACGTCCTCCTGTGCGTCACGGACGGCGTCACGGAGCGCCGCGAGGGCACGCGCATGCTGGGCGACGACGGCCTCATGGACGTCCTCACCACGTGCACGGGTCTGACCGCGGGCGCGGTCGCGGCGCGCATCATGCGCGCGGTGGAGCGCTTCGCCTCCGACGCACCGTCGGACGACATGGCGATCCTGGCGATGCGCGTACCCGGCCTCCACAAGGACTGAGTGACCCACAAACACGAAAAGGCCCCGCCCAATTGGGCGGGGCCTTTTGATCGGAGCCCCCAAACGGAATCGAACCGTTGACCTTCTCCTTACCATGGAGACGCTCTACCGACTGAGCTATAGGGGCCTGTCGCCTTTTCGAGGCCTGCCTCGCAGCGACGCGATAGATCATACCCCGAGCGGACACCTGCTCCCAACCACGTCATCCAGCGGTGGAAACGGCTCAGAAGGCCGGCTGAAGCAGTCCCCCCAGCGCATTGCACGCACCGACGATCCGCTGCATGTCCCGCTTCGTCAACGCGGCGTCCACAGGCAGCGCGAGGGTCTCGTCGGCGGCCCGCTCGGTCTCCGGAAGCGACACGCACCGCCGGAATTCCGGCAGCCGGTGCACCGGCGTCTTCACCGGCACCCGCACCTCAACTCCCCTCGCCCGTACGGCCCGGGCGAAAGCGTCCCGGTCCGGACGCCCATTGCCCGGCACCCGCACGACGTACTGCTGATAGGTGTGCCCGTCACCGCCGTCGGGCGTACGCACACCCCTCAACTTGGCATCGAGATAGGCGGCCCGCTCCCGACGCTGAGCCACCTCGTCGTACGGCACCTCGGACTCGCCCTGCTGCAGCACCAGGAGCCCGTGCCGCCGGCCCACCTCGTGCAGCCGCGCGATGTCGGCCGGCCGCCCGAAGCGGTGCACGACGACGACAGCCGCCGTCCGCGACGTCACGGCCACCTCGACGGCGGCCGGATCCACGCAGTACGTCACCGGGTCTATGTCGGCGAACACCGGCAGCGCTCCGGCCATGGCCACGGCCTCGGCCACCTCGACGTTCCCGAAGGCCGGTACGACGACCTCGTCACCGAGCCCGACACCGGCGGCCCTGAGCATCGCAGCAGTACCCATGGTCAGGATCGTTGTTGCGCAACGTGAACTTCAAGTGACGCAGAACAAAAAAGGGTTGGACCCCGAACCGAAGTTCAGGATCCAACCCTTTGAATAATTGTTCGGCGGCGTC
>NZ_JALDAX010000030.1 GCF_022698145.1 Streptomyces spinosisporus | reverse complement strand
TTCCGGTCAGTGTTTCATAGTGTTTCGGTGGTTATAGCGTGAGGGAAACGCCCGGTTACATTCCGAACCCGGAAGCTAAGCCTTACAGCGCCGATGGTACTGCAGGGGGGACCCTGTGGGAGAGTAGGACGCCGCCGAACTCCCTTTAGAGCTCTGGCTCTTGGGCATACAGCCCGAGAGCCAGAGCTTTTTTGCGTTGAGGTAAGGTCAGGGGGCATCGTTGGCACGTTTCCTACAGGAGGCCCCCGGGTGGAGGTCCAGGAGACCCGCGTCCAGACGGATCGGGTGCTCACCATCCCCAACATCCTCAGCATGGCGCGTCTCGTCGGCGTGCCGGTCTTCCTGTGGCTGGTTCTAAGGCCTGAGTTCGGGGGCCCCAAGAGTGACGGGTGGGCCCTGCTGGTACTGGCTCTGAGCGGAATCAGTGACTACCTGGACGGCAAGCTCGCCCGCCGCTGGAACCAGATCAGCAGCCTCGGCCGGCTCCTCGATCCCGCGGCTGACCGGCTCTACATTCTCTCGACTTTGGTGGGTCTCACCTGGCGCGAGATTCTGCCGCTCTGGTTGACGGCTGTACTTCTCGCGCGCGAGCTGGTCCTGCTGGTGATGGTCGGCATCCTCCGGCGGCACGGCTATCCGCCTCCCCAGGTGAACTTCCTCGGGAAGGCGGCCACCTTCAACCTGATGTATGCCTTCCCGTTGCTCCTGCTCAGTGACGGATCTGGATGGATCTCGTCACTCGCTGCTATTTTCGGATGGGCGTTCGCTGGATGGGGTACAACCCTCTACTGGTGGGCAGGAGTGCTCTACGTGGTGCAAGTCCGCCGACTGGTCCGTGCGGACTCCATGGCCGATTGAACTTCCCGATTGCCGCGGCCGTAGTGGCTCGATGGCCCTCGGTGGAAAAGTGCGGGACAATCTGGACGGGTGAAGTCGGCTAGACCGTCGTCTCTTTGAGGAGGACGCTTCCGACATGAAGGCCGTCGTGATGGCCGGAGGCGAAGGCACACGCCTTCGTCCCATGACCTCAAGCATGCCCAAGCCGCTCCTGCCCGTGGCGAACCGCCCGATCATGGAGCATGTGCTTCGGCTGCTCAAAAGGCATGGGCTGACCGAGACCGTCGTCACTGTCCAGTTCCTGGCCTCATTGGTCAAGAACTACTTCGGTGACGGCGAAGAGCTCGGAATGGAGCTCTCTTATGCCAATGAGGAGAAGCCACTCGGTACCGCCGGAAGCGTCAAGAACGCCGAAGCGGCGTTGAAGGACGATGCTTTCCTCGTCATCTCCGGTGATGCCCTGACCGACTTCGACCTCACTGAGCTGATCAATTTCCACAAGGAGAAGGGTGCGCTCGTCACCGTCTGTCTGACGCGTGTGCCCAATCCGCTGGAATTCGGGATCACGATTGTCGACGAAGAGGGGAAGGTCGAGCGTTTTCTGGAGAAGCCGACCTGGGGGCAGGTCTTCTCCGACACCGTGAACACGGGCATCTATGTCATGGAGCCCGAGGTCTTCGACTATGTCGAGGCCGATGTGCCCGTCGACTGGTCCGGTGACGTCTTCCCGCAGTTGATGAAGGAGGGCAAGCCGATCTACGGCTATGTCGCCGAGGGCTACTGGGAGGACGTAGGCACACACGAGAGCTATGTGAAGGCGCAGGCCGATGTCCTGGAGGGCAAGGTCGACGTCGAACTGGACGGCTTCGAGATCTCTCCGGGCGTCTGGGTGGCCGAGGGCGCCGAGGTCCATCCCGATGCCGTGCTCCGCGGCCCGCTGTACATCGGCGACTACGCCAAGGTCGAGGCCGGTGCCGAAATCCGCGAGCACACGGTCGTCGGCTCGAACGTCGTCGTGAAGAGCGGGGCCTTTCTGCACAAGGCCGTCGTCCACGACAACGTGTACGTGGGGCAGCACAGCAATCTGCGGGGTTGCGTGGTCGGAAAGAACACCGACATCATGCGTGCCGCGCGAATCGAGGACGGCGCCGTCATCGGTGACGAGTGCCTGATCGGTGAAGAATCGATCGTTCAGGGCAATGTGCGGGTCTACCCGTTCAAGACCATCGAGGCCGGTGCCTTCGTCAACACCTCGGTGATCTGGGAGTCCAGGGGGCAGGCGCACCTCTTCGGCGCACGTGGGGTCTCCGGCATCCTGAACGTCGAGATCACGCCAGAACTCGCGGTGCGGCTCGCCGGCGCGTATGCGACGACCCTGAAGAAGGGGTCGACCGTCACCACCGCCCGCGACCACTCCCGTGGTGCCCGAGCGCTGAAGCGTGCGGTCATCTCCGCGCTGCAGGCGAGCGCTATCGACGTACGCGATCTGGAGAACGTGCCGCTGCCCGTCGCCCGGCAGCAGACCGCTCGGGGCAGTGCCGGCGGGATCATGATCCGGACCACGCAGGGGGTGCCGGACTCCGTCGACATCATGTTCTTCGACGGGAACGGCGCGGACCTGTCCCAGGGCAGCCAGCGGAAGCTGGACCGGGTTTTCGCGCGGCAGGAGTACCGGCGGGCGTTCCCGGGTGAGATCGGGGATCTGCACTTCCCGTCCAGCGTCTTCGATTCGTACACCGGTTCGTTGCTGCGCAATGTCGACACGACCGGGATCAGTGAGAGCGGGCTGAAGGTCGTCGTGGACGCGACGAACGGCAGTGCCGGCCTGGTGCTGCCCAGCCTGCTCGGCAAGCTCGGTGTCGACTCGCTCACCATCAATCCCGGGCTCGACGAGTCCAGGCCCACCGAGACCGCCGATGTGCGCCGGTCGGGGCTGGTGCGGCTCGGGGAGATCGTGGCGTCGTCGCGGGCGGCCTTCGGTGTGCGCTTCGACCCCGTCGGCGAGCGGCTGTCGCTGGTCGACGAGAAGGGGCGGATCGTCGAGGACGACCGGGCTCTGCTTGTCATGCTGGACCTGGTGGCCGCGGAGCGGCGCAGCGGGCGCGTGGCGCTGCCGGTGACCACGACGAGGATCGCCGAGCAGGTGGCGGCGTATCACGGCACCCAGGTGGAGTGGACGACGACGTCGCCCGATGACCTGACGCGGGTCGGCGGCGGTGACGCGACCATCTTCGGTGGTGACGGCAAGGGCGGCTTCATCATCCCGGAGTTCAGCAGCGTCTTCGACGGCACTGCCGCCTTCGTACGGCTGATCGGACTGGTGGCGCGGACTCAGCTCACGCTCAGCCAGATCGACGCCCGGATCCCGCGGGCGCACGTCCTCAAGCGCGATCTCGCGACTCCGTGGGCCGTCAAGGGACTTGTGATGCGGCGCGTGGTCGAAGCGGCCGGAGAGCGCTTTGTGGACACCACCGACGGCGTGCGGGTGGTGGAGACCGACGGGCGCTGGGTGATGGTGCTGCCCGACCCGGCCGAGGCCGTCACCCATCTGTGGGCGGAAGGGCCCGACGACGCCTCCGCGCAGGCCCTGCTCGACGAGTGGTCGGCCGTCGTGGACAGCGCCGGCCGCTGAAAAGCGCAGCACGCGTGCGTGCCGGACATGCGTCCCCAACGGGGCCTGTCCGGCACGCAGGTGGGGCCATTCGGAGGTAGCGCTCGCGACATGCGACGATGTGCGGCATGCCGCAGCAGCCCCCCGTTCGGAGCACACCTACGCGACCCCCGCGTCCGGACGCTTCCATGTCGCTGCTCACCAACGTCATGGACCACAGTCTCGACGACGGCTACGCCGAGGCGGCCGCCCGCAAGAAGGCGGCGGGCGAGAGCGGTATGCCGAAGACGCTGCGGGCCAGGCTCGGTCTGGCCGCCGGGCTGGTGCTCGCCGCGCTCGTCGTCACCGTCGGAGCGGCACAGGCGCGCGTGGCGGCTCCCGTCGTCGCCAAGGAGCGCGAGGAGCTGATCGATCGCATCGATCGCGAGACCGCGGCAGCGGACAAGTTGGAGACCTCCGTCGACAAGCTCCGCGACGACGTGAACACGCGGCAGCGCGAGGCGCTGAAGAAGAGCGGTGGCGGCGACGGCGGCGAGCTGGTGGGCATTCTGTCGGGCGCGGTCGAGGTGCACGGCCCCGGCGTGAAGCTGGTGGTCGACGACGCCAAGGAAGCGACCAGCGGCGGCAACGGGGATCCGCGCGAGACCTCGGACTTCTCCGACACGGGCCGGGTGCGCGACCGCGACATGCAGCGCGTGGTCAACGGGTTGTGGGAGTCGGGCGCCGAGGCCGTCGCGATCAACGGGCAGCGGCTCACGGCCCTGTCGGCGATCAGGGCCGCGGGCGACGCGATACTGGTCGACAACAAGCCGCTGGTTCCCCCCTACACGGTGCTGGCCGTGGGCAACGGCAAGCAGTTGAGCAACAGGTTCCAGAACAGTGCCGACGGGCTGTATCTGCATGCCCTGCAGGAGAACTACGGCATCCGGAACAGCATTTCCGTGGAGAGCGACCTGCGGCTGCCGGCCGCACCGAGTGTGATCGTACGTACTGCACAGCCGAACAACGAGAAATCTGAGAAGGGCACATCGTGATCGCCGTACTGGGCCTCGTCGTGGGAGTCGTGGCTGGATTGTTGGTCCGGCCTGAGGTTCCGGCGGTCGTCGAGCCTTATCTGCCGATCGCCGTCGTCGCGGCGCTCGATGCCGTCTTCGGTGGTCTGCGGGCCATGCTCGACGGGATCTTCGACGACAAGGTCTTCGTGGTGTCGTTCCTGTCCAACGTGGTCGTGGCCGCCCTGATCGTGTTCCTGGGCGACAAGTTGGGCGTGGGCGCCCAGCTGTCGACCGGTGTCGTGGTGGTGCTCGGCATCCGGATCTTCTCGAACGCCGCGGCGATCCGCCGGCACGTCTTCCGGGCGTGAGCTTGATGAACGACAAGGACCAGACCCCCGAGAACAGGCTGCGCAGGGAACTTCCGGCGGAGCGGCCCGCGCCCAGTGGACCCGATGCCGCGCCCGACGGACCCGCGGCCGAGAAGACCCCCGAGGACGCGCCCCGGACGGGGCCCGAGAAGGCCCCTGACGCCGCTGAGGCTCCCGAGCAGAAACGGCCGGAGCAGAGCGACCTGACCGGGCGGCAGCGGCTGGTGAAGGGCATCTGGCCGCCGCGGGTCACCCGTGCCCAACTCATCGTCGCCGTCCTGCTGTTCGGCCTCGGCTTCGGTCTGGCCGTCCAGGTCGCCTCGAACAGCAACAGCGACAGTGCCCTGCGCGGTGCGCGTCAGGAAGATCTCGTTCGCATCCTCGATGAACTCGACGACCGCACACAACGTCTTGAGGACGAGAAGCAGGGACTTCAGAAGCAGCGCGACGAGCTGGAGAACAGCTCCGACCAGGCCGAGGAGGCCCGCAAGCAGACCGTCGAGAAGGAGAAGCAACTCGGCATTCTGGCGGGCACGGTGGCGGCTCAGGGGCCCGGCATCACGATGACCATCGAGGACACGAAGGGGTCGGTACAGGCGGACATGCTGCTCGACGCGATCCAGGAACTGCGTGCGGCGGGGGCGGAGGCGATCCAGGTGAACGACGTGCGGGTGGTCGCCGGCACCTATCTGACCGACTCCGGCAAGAGCGTGAGTGTCGACGGGAACAAGATCAACGCCCCGTATCGTTTCAAGGTCATCGGCAAGCCGGAGGACCTCGAGCCGGCGCTCAACATCCCTGGAGGCGTGGTGCAGACCCTCGAGAAGGAGCAGGCCACCGTCACCGTCGAGCGGTCCGGCAAGATCGTTGTGGACGCCTTGCGAGCTGCGAAGCGGCCTGACTACGCTCGGTCGTCCTCCTAGTGAACCGGCGGTGCATGGGGGACGTCCGGCGAGGGCATGAGGTTGCGGGGGGTCGGCGCACCGAATGGGTGGTGCGTGGTGGAAACTGTCTGGTGGATACGGACGTTGTGAAGATGTCCGGGTCGGCCGGTGTATGCAATCAGGGTTCGTCCTGCCCCACGGGCGGGTCTGTTTCGGTCAAGGGGAATCGCCCGTGAAGTTGTTTGCGAAGTTGTTCGGCAAGAGTGCGCGAGAGGACAGCGAGAACGCGACCGCTCGCCATCGCGCGCAGCCAGACGCGGAAGGCCAGCGCCCGCTGTTCCGGGACCAGGTCCCAGGCCCGGGCGGCGACATTTCCGGAGGTCAGGGCGCGCCGTCTGTTGACCCTGCGCAGTCCGGCGGCATAGGTTTCGGGCAACCGTCAACCTCAAGTACGGGTGGAGGGTTTTCCCCTATGTCGGCCCTGGTGTGTACGAGGTGCGGTAACCGCAACGCGGAGAGCAGCCGCTTCTGCAGCAACTGCGGCGCGCCGCTGCGGGCGGGGGCCACCCCCGAGCGTCCTTCGGAGACGACGTCCACGATCTCGATCTCCGGCATCGAGGCCTACGACGCCGAGGCGACCGGTCAGACGCAGATGCCGGCGCTGTCCCCGGAGGCCCAGGCGGCCGTGGACGCGCTCCCGGTGGGCTCCGCGCTCCTGGTCGTGCGCCGCGGACCGAACTCGGGCAGCCGCTTCCTCCTGGACGGCGACCTGACCACGGCCGGACGCCATCCGCAGAGCGACATCTTCCTGGACGACGTGACGGTCTCGCGCCGGCACGTGGAGTTCCGCCGCGGCGGTGACGGCTCCTTCACGGTGGCCGACGTGGGCAGCCTGAACGGCACGTACGTCAACCGCGAGCGGATCGACCAGGTCGGCCTGAACAACGGTGACGAGGTGCAGATCGGAAAGTACCGGCTGGTCTTCTACGCGAGCCAGCGGGGCTACTGACCCGGCCACCGGACTTGGTCCGGGGGGATCTACAGGGAATGTCCATGCTGCGAACACCGAGCGGCGGTGCCGGTCACGGTACCGCCGCCACGGACGGTCTGATGAGCATCGGCACGGTGCTGACCGTGCTGCGCGACGAGTTTCCCGAAGTCACCATCTCCAAGATCCGTTTCCTGGAGTCCGAGGGGCTCATCGAGCCGCAGCGCACCCCCTCGGGCTACCGCAAGTTCAGCGCTCAGGACGTCGAGCGCCTCGGCCACGTGCTGAGGATGCAGCGGGACCACTATCTGCCCCTCAAGGTCATCCGCGAGCATCTGGACGCCATGGAGCGCGGTGAGGCCGCCCCGCTGCCCACGGTGGGGCGCCAGCGGGACGGCGAGCCCCTGCTGGAGCCGGCCGAGGGGCCCACGGCGGCCCGCATCGGACGGGCCGAGCTGCTCGCCGCCGCCGGGATCGGTGAGCGGGAGCTCCAGGAGTGGGAGTCGTACGGGCTCCTCACACCACTGGCGGACGGGACGTACGACGCCGAGGCGGTGACGGTGGCCTCGCTCGTCCTGGAGCTGGGCCGGTTCGGGATCGAGCCGCGTCACCTCAGGGCCATGAAGGCCTCCGCCGAGCGTGAGGCCGGACTCGTGGACCAGGTGGTGGCGCCCCTGAAGCGGCATCGCAACCCGCAGACCAGGGCGCATGCCGAGGCGCGTACGAAGGAGCTCGCGGCGCTCACGGTCAGGTTGCACGCCTCGCTCGTGCAGACCGCGCTCGGTGTACGGCTGCCCTGAACCGGCGCGTTCGCCAAGGCCGGATCGTCCCCCCGATGTCTGCCCGACTACCCAAACGTCCCGGGCACGTCCTAGGGTTACTGTGTGAACGAGCTCGATGTCGTAGGTGTCCGGGTCGAAATGCCCTCCAACCAGCCGATCGTGCTCCTGCGTGAAGTGGGAGGCGACCGCTACCTCCCCATCTGGATCGGACCGGGGGAGGCGACGGCGATCGCCTTCGCCCAGCAGGGCATGGCCCCCGCGCGGCCGCTGACCCACGACCTGTTCAAGGACGTGCTGGAGGCCGTCGGTCAGGAGCTCACCGAAGTACGCATCACCGACCTGCGCGAGGGCGTCTTCTACGCCGAGCTGGTCTTCGCCAGCGGGGTCGAGGTCAGCGCCCGTCCGTCCGACGCCATAGCGCTAGCCCTGCGCACGGGAACGCCGATCTACGGCAGCGACGGTGTGCTCGACGACGCGGGCATCGCGATCCCGGACGAGCAGGAGGACGAGGTCGAGAAGTTCCGCGAGTTCCTCGACCAGATCTCGCCCGAGGACTTCGGGACCAGCAGCCAGTGACACATCGCCGGACCGGCGGCAGATGGGCCGGACCGGCGGCGGGTGGGAGCGTCCAGCGGCCCCGCCCGAAGGCATTCGGCTAGCCTTTCCCCGCGGTTGGATGCGGGAAACCACTCGTAGGGTGATTATCACTCGGCGTGCCGAGTGTGGCGGTCGTTGACGCACCCCGAGTGGCTGCCTACCTTCGAGGAGGCAGGTCAAGGACGGAGGTCGGCGTGAGAAGTAGCGGCGACGGTACGGCTGGGGGAGCCCCTGGACGCAGTCCGGGGGAGAGCGGTCCGTACCCTCCCCCCGGCTCTCGGCTCCGCCCGGGCGGGGGGTGTCCCCCTCACGGCGGCGGCGCCGATCACGCTCCGCAGCGACCGGCCGCGGTGCCGACCGGCGGAGGAGCGACGTCCATGGCGTCGGAGGAGATCGGCTACCGCGGACCGACGGCCTGCGCGGCCGCCGGCATCACCTATCGGCAGCTGGACTACTGGGCCCGCACCGGACTCGTCGAGCCGAGCGTCCGGCCGGCGTACGGGTCGGGGACGCAGCGGCTGTACAGCTTCCGGGACGTCGTCGTCCTGAAGATCGTCAAGCGGTTCCTGGACACCGGTGTCTCGCTGCAGAACATCCGCACGGCGGTGACGCATCTGCGTGAGCGCGGCTTCCGGGACCTGGAGCGCATGACGCTGATGAGCGACGGCGCCACGGTCTACGAGTGCACGTCGCCCGACGAGGTGCACGCGCTGCTCCAGGGCGGTCAGGGCGTCTTCGGGATCGCCGTCGGCGTGGTGTGGCGGGACGTCGAGAGCGCCCTCTCACAGCTGCACGGCGAGCGGGTGGACACCGGCGAGACGCTGATCGGGCACAACCCGGCGGACGAACTGGCGCGGCGGCGGAACCGCGCGGTCTGAGCCTCCTGACCTGCCCGGCATGCGTGGCTCGCCAGAAAACGCGCGTTCGAGCGGTGCTACGACGGCATTGTCAGTGGCGTAGGGCAGCATCGGACCTGTGAGGAACGCGGCTACGATCCTGCATCTCGACATGGACGCCTTCTACGCTTCGGTGGAGCAGGCGTCCAAGCCGAGTCTGCGCGGGAAGGCCGTGATCGTGGGCGGGCTCGGGCCGCGCGGTGTCGTCGCGACGGCCTCGTACGAGGCACGTGTCTTCGGGGTGCGGTCGGCGATGCCCATGGCCCAGGCGCGGCGGCTGGCACCGAACGCCGCGTATCTGGTGCCCCGCTTCGGGTTCTACCGGTCGATCAGCGAGCAGGTCATGGCGTTGCTGCATGCGCTGTCGCCGCTGGTCGAGCCGCTGAGTCTGGACGAGGCCTTCGTGGACCTGGAGGCCGGCGACGCCGCCTGGGACGACGCGTCGGCGCGGCTGGTGGGGGAGAAGCTGCGTTCCGACATACGGGTGGGTACGGGCCTGACCGGGTCCGTGGGCCTCGCCGCGTCCAAGATGGTCGCCAAGATCGCCTCCGAGGAGGCCAAGCCGGACGGGCTGGTGCTGATCGAGCCCGGGACCGAGCGGGCCCTGCTCGGGCCCATGTCGGTGCGGACGCTGCCGGGGGTGGGGCCGGCGACGGGGGACCATCTGAGACGGGCCGGGATCAGCACGGTCGACGAGATCGCCGAGGCGGGCGAGGACGAGCTGGTGCGGCTGTTGGGCAAGGCCCACGGGCACGCGTTGTACGCCATGGCGCTGGCGCGCGACGACCGGCCGGTGGTCGCGGAGCGGGAGACCAAGTCGGTGTCGGTCGAGGACACCTACGACGTGGACATCCACGACCGTCTCCGGGTGGGCATGGAGGTGCAGCGGCTGGCCGAGCGCTGTGTACGGCGGCTGCGCGAGGCGGGGCTGTCGGGGCGGACGATCGTGCTGAAGGTGCGCCGGTACGACTTCTCGACGCTGACGCGCTCCGAGACGCTGCGGGGACCCACGGACGATCCGGCGGTGGTGCGCGAGGCCGCGGCCCGGCTGCTGGACACGGTGGACACCACGGGCGGGGTACGGCTGCTGGGCGTCGGGGTCAGCGGTCTCGCCGACTACACCCAGGAGGATCTGTTCGCGCAGGCCGCGGGGGAGCAGGCGGCCGTGCCGGTGGAGGAGCCGTCGCAGGAGACCGCGGAGGTGCCGCAGGAGCCGGTCGAGCGGCGCTGGCCCGCGGGGCACGATGTGCGGCACGCGGAGTTCGGGCACGGGTGGGTGCAGGGCAGCGGCCTGGGCCGGGTCACCGTGCGGTTCGAGACGCCGGACTCGGAGCCGGGGCGGGTGCGGACCTTCCGGACCGACGACGGCGACCTGGAACGGGCGGATCCGTTGCCGCTGGTGGCGCAGGGACCGGGCGCATCCGTGGCCGGGGTGTCCTAGGCGGCTGGGGTGTCCTGGTTGTCGGACGGAGCGGCCCTGACAGGGGACAGGGTCAGGCGTCGGCCGAGGTGTCCTGGGCGTCGGCGTCCTTGGTGTCCTCGGCGTCCGCGAGCTTGCCGAAGGAGCGGTCCGGCATGGGGCCGCTCGCGCCGATGTCGAGGCCGTAGTGGTGATAGAGCTGGAGTTCCTGTTCGGGGGAGAGATGGCGGCCGACACCGAAGTCCGGGGCGTCCTTGATCAGGGTGCGGTCGAAGGGGACGTGCAGGGTGCCCTCGACGAGCTCGCTGGGCGCCAGGGGGACGAAGGCGTCCCGGGAGAACAGGCCGGTGCGTATGGCCGCCCACTCGGGCACGCCGGTCGCGTCGTCGAGATAGACCTCGTCGACGGTGCCGAGCTTGGTGCCGTTGCGGTCGAACGCCCTGCGGCCGATCAGGTTGCGCGGATCGATGTCGGTCTGCACGGTCCCTCCACTTGGTCGCAACTCATCCGTAAGCACTACAAAAGAGCACAACGGGCGAGGCGGCCACTCGAAAATACGCGCATTGCACTCGCTGGTAGGCTGACAGCGGCTGCTGACCCCGTGCGGGAGAGTCCTCCAGACACCATCGGAGGCGCCGAAGGAGCAAATCCTCCCCGGAATCTCTCAGGCACACGTACCGCGCGGACGAGGTCACTCTGGAAAGCAGGGCGGGTGTCGACGGCTTCCGCTCTCACCGACGGTGAAAACCGGGAGCTTTCGGGCGACCCGGTGAAGCTCTCAGGTTGAGATGACAGAGGGGGAGGCCGTCCGGGTACCCGTGCCGTGGTGCCCCTCGAAGGTCGTGTCGACCAGGAGGCCTCCGCAATGACCCCGCATCGCATTCCGCTCACCGAGCTGGAGAAGGGCATTCCCTTCGAACAGCGTCATATCGGCCCCGACCACGAGGCCCGGGCCAAGATGCTCGCGCAGGTCGGCTACGGCTCGCTGGACGAGCTCACGGCCGCCGCCGTCCCGGACGTGATCAAGAACGCGGACTCGCTGGAGCTGCCGGGCGCGCGCACCGAGGCCGAGGTGCTGGCCGAGCTGCGCACGCTCGCCGAGCGCAACGAGGTGCTCGACTCCATGATCGGGCTCGGGTACTACGGCACCTTCACTCCGCCGGTCATCCTGCGCAATGTCATGGAGAACCCGGCCTGGTACACGGCGTACACGCCCTACCAGCCGGAGATCTCGCAGGGCCGGCTCGAGGCGCTGCTGAACTTCCAGACGATGGTCGCCGACCTCACCGGGCTGCCCACCTCCGGTGCCTCGCTGCTCGACGAGGGCACGGCCGCCGCGGAGGCCGTGGCGCTGTCGCGGCGCATGGGCAGGAACAAGAAGGGCCTGTTCCTGGTCGACGCGGATGTGCTGCCGCAGACCATCGCCGTGATCCAGACCCGTGCCGAGCCGGCCGGCGTCGAGGTCGTCGTCGCCGACCTTGCCGACGGCATCCCGGCCGAGGTCGCGGAGCGTGAGATCAACGGAGTGCTGCTGCAGTACCCCGGCGCGTCCGGTGCCGTACGCGACATCAAGCCGCTGATCGACCAGGCGCACGAGCTCGGCGCGCTCGTCACCGTCGCCGCCGACCTGCTCGCGCTGACCCTGCTGAAGTCGCCCGGCGAGCTCGGCGCGGACATCGCCGTCGGCACGACCCAGCGCTTCGGCGTGCCGATGGGCTTCGGCGGGCCGCACGCCGGCTACATGGCCGTGCACGAGAAGTTCGCGCGCAGCCTGCCCGGGCGGCTCGTGGGTGTGTCCGTGGACGCCGACGGACACAAGGCCTACCGGCTCGCGCTGCAGACCCGTGAGCAGCACATCCGGCGCGAGAAGGCCACCAGCAACATCTGCACCGCGCAGGTGCTGCTCGCCGTGATGGCCGGAATGTACGCCGTCTACCACGGGCCCGACGGCCTGCGGGCGATCGCCCAGCGCACCCACCGCTACGCCACGATCCTCGCGGAGGGCCTGCGGGCCGCCGGCGTCGAGGTCGAGCACGGCTCCTACTTCGACACGCTCACCGTGCGCGTGCCGGGCCGCGGCGCGGAGATCGTCGCCGCCGCGCGGAAGAACGGCGTCAACCTCCGCCTCGTCGACACCGACCGTGTCTCGATCGCCTGCGACGAGACGACCAAGCGGGCCCAACTGGCCGCCGTGTGGAACGCGTTCGGCATCGAGGCCGACATCGAGGCGCTGGACGCGGCCGCCGGGGAGGCGCTCCCGCAGGACCTGCTGCGCAACGACGCCGTCCTCACCCACCCCGTCTTCCACCAGCACCGCTCCGAGACCGCGATGCTGCGCTACCTGCGCCGGCTCGCCGACCGGGACTACGCGCTCGACCGCGGCATGATCCCGCTGGGCTCCTGCACCATGAAGCTCAACGCGACCACGGAGATGGAGCCGGTCACCTGGCCCGAGTTCGGGCAGCTGCACCCCTTCGCGCCCGCCGAGCAGGCGGACGGCTACCTCACGCTCATCCGCGAGCTGGAGGAGCGTCTCGCCGAGGTCACCGGGTACGACAAGGTCTCGCTGCAGCCCAATGCCGGGTCGCAGGGCGAGCTGGCCGGACTGCTCGCGGTGCGCGGCTATCACCGTGCCAACGGCGACGAGCAGCGCACGGTCTGCCTGATCCCCTCCTCCGCGCACGGGACCAACGCCGCGAGCGCCGTGATGGCCGGCATGAAGGTGGTCGTCGTGAAGACCGCCGGGGACGGTGAGATCGACGTCGAGGACCTGCGGGCGAAGATCGAGCAGTACCGCGACGAGCTGGCCGTGCTGATGATCACGTACCCCTCGACCCATGGTGTGTTCGAGGAGCATGTCGCCGACATCTGCGCGCAGGTCCACGAGGCCGGCGGGCAGGTGTACGTCGACGGCGCCAACCTCAACGCCCTTGTGGGGCTGGCCAAGCCGGGGCACTTCGGCGGCGACGTCTCGCACCTCAACCTGCACAAGACGTTCTGCATCCCGCACGGCGGCGGCGGTCCGGGCGTCGGTCCGGTCGGCGTACGGGCGCACCTGGCGCCGTATCTGCCGAACCACCCGATGCAGCCCGCGGCCGGTCCCGAGACCGGTGTCGGACCGATCTCGGCCGCCCCGTGGGGCAGCGCGGGCATCCTGCCGATCTCGTGGGCGTACGTCCGGCTCATGGGCGGCGAGGGGCTGAAGCGGGCCACGCAGGTGGCCGTGCTGTCCGCCAACTACATCGCCAAGCGGCTGGAGCCGCACTACCCCGTGCTCTACGCCGGACCCGGCGGGCTGGTCGCGCACGAGTGCATCATCGACCTGCGCCCGCTGACCAAGGCGACCGGCGTGAGCGTCGACGACGTCGCCAAGCGGCTGATCGACTACGGCTTCCACGCGCCGACGATGTCGTTCCCGGTGGCCGGCACGCTGATGATCGAGCCGACCGAGTCGGAGGACCTGACCGAGCTGGACCGGTTCTGCGAGGCGATGATCGCCATTCGGGCGGAGATCGAGAAGGTCGGGGCGGGGGAGTGGCCGGCCGACGACAACCCGCTGCGGGGTGCCCCGCACACGGCTGCCGCGCTGGGCGGTGAGTGGGAGCACGCGTACTCGCGCGAGGAGGCCGTGTTCCCGGCCGGGGTCTCGGCCGCCGACAAGTACTGGCCGCCGGTGCGCCGGATCGACCAGGCCTACGGCGACCGCAACCTGGTCTGCTCCTGCCCGCCGTTGGACGCGTACGAGGACTGACGTCCGCGTATCGGGATGGTGTGAAGGGCCCCGCTTCGGCGGGGTCCTTCTGCGTCGGGCTCTCGGAGGTCAGGCGCGGTCGATGTGTACGTTGGTCGACTTGACGCGGGCGGTGGCCTCCATGCCGACCTCCAGGCCCAGTTCCTCGACGGCCTCGCGGGTCAGCAGGGAGACCAGGCGGTGCGGGCCCGCCTGGATCTCGACCTGGGCCGCGACGTCGCCGAGCTTGATCGCGGTGACGATGCCGGGGAACGCGTTGCGGACCGAGGTGTAGGACGTGTCCTCCTCGGCGCCGCCCGCCTTGGCGAGTTCGACGGAGAACGCGGCCAGATCCCGGCCATCGATGAGCCGGCGGCCGCCCTCGTCGCGATGGGTCGCCACCCGTCCGGCGTCCGCCCAGCGGCGCGCGGTGTCCGGACTCACGCCGAGCAGCCGCGCTGCCTGACCGATCGTGTAGCTCTGCATGCGGTCACCATAGGGCCGGTGATGGGGCAGGGTGGACCGGGGGCGGGGTGTCGGCGTCGAGGCGATGTTCGCGTGATTCCGCGTCATGTCCGCCTGGTGAGTGCGTGTGTCGGGACAGGCCCGATGCCCTGAGTTCAGGACAGGCCCGATGTTCTGAGATCAGGACAGGCCCGATGCTCTGAGTACCGCCTCGGCGGTTTCGTCGTCGATGTGGTGGCCGAGGCGGTGCAGGACGTCCGCGCCGTGGCGGAGGGTGCCGTGGTCGAGGGAGCGGCGGACGCCGGTGTCCAGTTCGTGCCAGAGGAGGGGGTTGGCGGTCAGGACGCGGGGGTCGAGTTCCAGGCGGTGGCCGTGGGTGTCCTGCAGTACGAGGTGTGAGGAGGCGCCGTCGTACTGCCGGACCGAGACCAGGGCGTCGGTGTGGACGGTGCTGCTGTGCAGTGGGCCACGTACCGTCAACCTGCCGGAATCCGCGGTGACGTGGGGCGGGAGGAGGACGGTGAAGACCATGGACGACAGCGCCAGCCACAGCAGACCGCGCGCCGGGGTCAGGGTCCCGGCGTTCCAGTCGACCAGGGTCGTCATGGCGAGGAAGACGACGGCGCAGCAGGCGGCCAGTCGGGCACTGCCACGCCAGTGGCGGTCGACGGCCGGGCGCCGGGGTGTGCTCCGGTCCATGAGGGGACCGTAGGGGTGGTGGGGCGCCGGTGCGGCTGTCGCTGACGGGGTTCTGACGGCGTGACGCCGGGTCTTGACGCCGCTCTGATGCGGACGCCGCTTCGATGTGGGCCGCCGGTTCAGCCGGTGTGGACGCGCGGCCTGCGGTCGCGGTCGGGCTCCGCCTCGCGCAGCACCTCGCGGGTGACCGGGGCGACCTCGCCCTGGCCGAAGAGGAAGAAGCGCAGGAAGTTGGCGAAGGGGCTGCCCTCGGTCCACTCGAAGTAGATGTGCGGGGTGCAGCCCGTGACGTCGCGGACGTGGAGGAGCAGCGCTGCCAGGGCGTTCGGGATGGAGGAGGACTCGAGGGTCAGGATCCGGTAGCGGTTGTGCAGGACCTCGCCGCGCACGGTCAGGCCCGCCTCGAACTCGGACGGGTCGAGGACCGTGACCTCGACGAAGACGAAGTCCTCGCCGGGCAGGTCGTTGTCGGTCTGGATCTGCTCGATCTTCTCGCGGTACTCGGCCTTGTCCCGCTGGTCCGGCTCGTTGGCGATGAACCGGATCTTCCGGCTCGCCATGTCCCTGATGAAACGATCCGCCATCGGGTCCAGGGACACGCTGGTCACACGCAGCTCGAAGGCGCGGGCCAGCCGGGACAGCAGGGAGACCAGGATGATGCCGGCGATGAAGCAGGCACCGATCTTGACGCCGTCGGGGCGCTCGATGACGTTGACGACGGTCGTGTAGAGGAACACCGCCGAGATCACGCCGAAGGCGATGGTCCAGCCGCGCTGGCCTGCCTTGTGGGCGGCGATGGTCACCGCGATCGCGGCGGAGCTGATCAGCACCAGCACGCCGGTGGCGTACGCGCCGCCCTGCGCGTCGACGTTCGCGTCGAAGATCCAGGTGACCAGGAAGGCGATCAGGATGAAGACGATGACCATGGGGCGCACGGCCCGCGCCCAGTGCGGGGCCATGCCGTAGCGCGGGAGATAGCGCGGCATGAGGTTGAGCAGGCCGGCCATCGCGGAGGCGCCGGCGAACCACAGGATGGCGATCGTCGAGATGTCGTAGACCGTGCCGAAGCCGCTGCCCAGGTAGTGGTGGGCCAGGTAGGCGAGCGCACGGCCGTTGGCCTCGCCGCCGGTCTCGAACTCCTTCTCCGGGATCAGAAGTGTGGTGATGAAACTGGTCGTGATCAGGAAGGCGCTCATGATGATGGCGGCCGTGGTGAGCAGCTTCTTGGTGTCCCGGATCCGGCCCGTGGGCCGCTCCTCGGTGTCGTCCGGGTCGCCCTTGACGTGCGGCATGACGGCGACGCCGGTCTCGAAGCCGGAGAGGCCCAGGGCGAGTTTGGGGAAGACGACCAGGGCGACACCGATCATCGCGAAGGCGTTGCCGTGCTCGGCGGTCAGGCCGCTGGACCAGTCGGTGACCACGTGCCCGGCGGTGGCGACGTGCCACAGGCCGACGATCACGACCACCACGTTCAGGCTGAGGTAGACGCCCACCAGGGCGAACGCGACACCGATGGCCTCCAGGAAGCCCTTGAGGAAGACCGCGCCGAGCAGGGCCACCAGGAGCAGGGTGATCAGCATCTGCTTGTCGTGCAGGGCGCTGTTCAGGTGCGGGTTCTCGACCAGGTGGGTCGAGGCGTCCGCCGCCGAGAGCGTGATGGTGATCAGGAAGTCGGTGGCGGCGAAGCCGAGCAGGGTCAGGACGAAGAGCTTGCCCTTCCAGAACGTCAGCAGCCGCTCCAGCATCGCGATCGAGCCCTGCCCGTGCGGACTCTCCTCGGCCACGCGCCGGTACACCGGGAGGGCGCCCGCGAGGGTGACGATCACCAGCACGATGGTCGCCACGGGTGACAGCAGCCCCGCCGCCAAGGCCGCGATGCCCGGCTGGTAACCCAGGGTCGAGAAGTAGTCGACACCGGTGAGGCACATGACCCGGTACCAGGGCTGACCCTTGTGCTCCGGGTCCGACTCGGCCGGCTGTTCCTGCTTGGCGTGGCCCTTGCCCATGTCGGACAGGCCTTCCAGCATCCACGCGCGCAATCGGCTGGGTGGGGGGTGCTCGGTCGTGGCCATCGGCGTGCTCCTGATGTGCGGCTCAGCGTGGTGTCGGGCCATCACGCGGACGGCGGCACCAGCGTAAGCGGAGCGTGACGCCTGGGCCCACGGATCATGGGCCCTTGGGCGTCAAGCTTCCGTTAAGAGTGGCCTGGTCGGCGTAGGCCGCACATCAAGGAGCGGGCGCTGAGTCACACAGGCCGGTGGATCCGCTGTACGGGGGAGGGCGGCTCCGGCGACCGGAGGCGAGCACTCAGCGTCATGACGTACGGCGTCTGCCCCTGATCCGGCTCGCCTGCGAGCACCGCACGCTGCTGTCTGGCGTGACCCGAATCACCCGCCGACCTGCGGTGATCGCCCTTCCGTAAGAGTTCCGTCAAAGGCGCGCAGTGTGCCGTATGGGACCCGTCAACGGCGCTCGATTCCGGCCACGAAGGCTGTTTCCTCGAACCGTCCCCGTCCGATCGAACCTCACTCCAGGAGCTCACGATGGCCGATCTGGCCTTCGTCGTCACCACGATCGCGTGTTTCGTTCTGGTGGCCCTCGTCGCCAAGGGGGTGACCAAGCTGTGACCGCCGAGAACATCGTCGGCCTCGTCGTGGCCGTCGCCCTGCTGGGTTATCTCGTCCTCGCCCTGATCTTCCCGGAGAGGTTCTGAGACAGACATGGGTCCCGTACTCGCAGGCGTCCTCCAGCTGCTCGCCCTCATAGGCGCGCTGGCGGTCGTCCACATCCCGCTCGGCAACTACATGGCCGGGGTCTACTCCTCCGACAAGCACTGGCGTGTCGAGAAGTGGATCTACAAGGGCATCGGTGCCGACCCCGACACGGAGATGCGCTGGCCCGCGTATCTGCGTGGCGTCCTGGCCTTCTCCGTCGTCGGCGTCCTCTTCCTCTACCTGCTGCAGCGGATCCAGGGCGTCCTGCCCGGTTCGCTCGGCTTCTCCTCGATCGACCCGGACCAGGCGTTCAACACCGCCGTTTCCTTCGTGACCAACACCAACTGGCAGTCGTACTACGGCGAACAGACCATGGGCCATGTCGTGCAGACCGCCGGTCTGGCCGTCCAGAACTTCGTCTCGGCCGCCGTCGGCATCGCCGTCGCGGTGGCGCTGGTGCGCGGCTTCGCGCGGTCGCGCACCGGTGAACTCGGCAACTTCTGGTCCGACCTGGTGCGCGGTGTCATCCGCATCCTGGTACCGATGGCCGCGATCGCCGCGGTGGTCCTGGTCGCCTGCGGCGCCATCCAGAACTTCTCCGGCATCCACGAGGTCGGCCAGTTCATGGGCGGCTCGCAGCAGTGGAACGGCGGCGCAGTCGCCTCCCAGGAGGCCATCAAGGAGCTGGGCACCAACGGCGGCGGCTACTTCAACGCCAACAGCGCCCACCCGTTCGAGAACCCCACGCCGTTCACGAACCTCTTCGAGATCTTCCTGATCCTGGTCATCCCGTTCTCGCTGACCCGCACCTTCGGCGTCATGGTGGGCTCGGCCAAGCAGGGCTACGCGATCCTCGCGACCATGGCCACCATCTGGGTCGGCTTCGTCTCGCTGATGATGTGGACCGAGTTCACCCACCACGGCCCGGCCTTCGAACTCGCCCGTGGTGCCATGGAGGGCAAGGAGGTCCGCTTCGGCGTCGGTGCCTCGTCGATCTTCGCGACGTCGACCACGCTCACCTCGACCGGCGCGGTGGACTCCTTCCACTCCTCCTTCACCGGCCTCGGCGGCGGCATCACCATGCTCGGCATGATGCTGGGCGAGATCGCGCCGGGTGGTACCGGCTCCGGTCTCTACGGCATGCTGATCATGGCGGTCATCGCGGTGTTCATCGCCGGTCTGATGGTCGGACGTACACCCGAGTACCTGGGCAAGAAGATCGGCTCACGCGAGATCAAGCTGGCGGCCTGCTACATCCTGATCACGCCGGCACTGGTGCTGGTCTTCACGGCCTTCGCCATGGCGCTGCCCACTCCGGCGAACTCGATGACGAACTCCGGGGCGCACGGCTTCTCCGAGATCCTCTACGCCTATACGTCGGGGGCCAACAACAACGGCTCGGCGTTCGCCGGACTGAACGCGGACACGCAGTGGTTCAACAGCACGATCGGTCTGGCGATGCTGTTCGGCCGCTTCCTGCCGATGGTGTTCGTCCTGGCGCTGGCGGGTTCGCTCGGCGAGCAGAAGCCGGTCCCGGCCACCGCGGGCACCCTGCGCACCGAGAAGCCGCTGTTCACCGGTCTGCTGGTGGGCGCCATCCTGATCATCACCGGTCTGACGTACTTCCCGGCGCTCGCGCTGGGCCCGCTGGCCGAGGGGCTGGCGTCATGACCACCCGTACCGAGAACCAAGAGGACTCGATGTCCACAGCCACTCCGACCCGGGCGCCGCACAGCGACGTACCCACCGGGCACAAGCCCGCCGAAGGACGTGTCGGCGCCGGCCTCTTCGACCCCAGGCAGCTGCTCACGTCGCTGCCGGACGCCTTCCGCAAGCTGGACCCGCGGGTGATGGTCAAGTCCCCCGTGATGTTCGTGGTGTGGGTCGGCTCCCTCCTGACCACCGTCTTCTCCTTCAAGGACCCGGGCGACTGGTTCGGCTGGGCGATCAGCGCCTGGCTGTGGCTGACCGTGATCTTCGCCAACCTGGCGGAGGCCGTCGCCGAGGGCCGTGGCAAGGCGCAGGCCGACACCCTGCGCAAGGCCAAGACCGACACGGTGGCGCGCCGGCTCGTGGACGACCGTCTCGTGGACGACCGTGAGGAGCGGGTGCCCGGCACGGAGCTGAGGATCGGTGACCTGGTCGTCTGCGAGGCCGGCGACATCATCCCCGGTGACGGTGACGTCATCGAGGGCGTCGCCTCCGTCGACGAGTCGGCGATCACCGGTGAGTCGGCCCCGGTCATCCGTGAGTCCGGCGGCGACCGCTCGGCCGTCACCGGCGGCACGAAGGTCCTCTCCGACCGCATCGTCATCAAGATCACGACAAGGCCCGGGGAGACCTTCATCGACCGGATGATCAACCTGGTCGAGGGCGCGGCCCGGCAGAAGACGCCGAACGAGATCGCGCTGAACATCCTGCTGGCCTCGCTGACGATCGTCTTCCTGCTCGCCGTGGCCACCCTGCCGCCGCTCGCGGACTACGCGGGCACGCACCTGACGATGGTCGTGCTGGTCGCACTCCTGGTCTGTCTGATTCCGACCACGATCGGCGCCCTGCTCTCCGCGATCGGCATCGCGGGCATGGACCGGCTCGTCCAGCGCAACGTCCTGGCCATGTCGGGCCGTGCGGTCGAGGCCGCCGGCGACGTCTCCACGCTGCTCCTCGACAAGACCGGCACCATCACCCTCGGCAACCGTCAGGCAGCCGAGTTCGTGCCGGTGAGCGGCACCACCGAGGCCGAGGTCGCGGACGCAGCCCAACTCTCGTCGCTGGCCGACGAGACACCCGAGGGCCGCTCCATCGTCGTCCTGGCGAAGGAGAAGTACGGGCTGCGCGAGCGTCACCAAGGAGAGCTCGCGGGCGCCGACTGGATCGCCTTCACCGCCCAGACCCGTATGTCGGGCGTGGACGTCGACGGGCGCAGGATCCGCAAGGGCGCGGCCGGTTCGGTCATCGCCTGGGTCCAGAACGAGGGCGGCACGGTCGCCGAGGACGCGGACGGCATGGCCGACCGCATCTCCGAGGCCGGCGGTACGCCGCTGCTGGTCGCCGTCAAGGACGGCCGCGGTGCCCGCGTGCTGGGGGTCATCCACCTCAAGGACGTCGTCAAGGACGGCATGCGCGAGCGGTTCGACGAGCTGCGCCGCATGGGCATCAAGACGGTCATGATCACGGGCGACAACCCGCTGACCGCCAAGGCGATCGCCGAGGAGGCGGGCGTCGACGACTTCCTCGCCGAGGCCACGCCCGAGGACAAGATGGCGCTCATCAAGCGGGAGCAGGCGGGCGGCAAGCTCGTCGCCATGACCGGTGACGGCACCAACGACGCACCCGCGCTGGCCCAGGCGGACGTCGGGGTCGCGATGAACACCGGCACGTCGGCCGCCAAGGAGGCCGGCAACATGGTCGACCTCGACTCCAACCCGACCAAGCTCATCGAGATCGTCGAGATCGGCAAGCAACTCCTCATCACCCGGGGCGCGTTGACCACGTTCTCCATCGCCAACGACGTCGCGAAGTACTTCGCGATCATCCCGGCGCTGTTCGCGGCCGTCTACCCGGGCCTCGACAAGCTCAACATCATGGACCTGTCCTCACCCGACTCCGCGATCCTGTCCGCGGTCGTCTTCAACGCGCTGATCATCGTCGCGCTGGTGCCGCTGTCCCTCAGGGGTGTGCAGTACCGGCCGGTCAGTGCGGACAAGTTGCTGCGGCGCAACCTCACGATCTACGGCCTCGGCGGGCTGGTCGCGCCGTTCGTCGGCATCAAGCTCATCGACCTGCTCATCTCCCTCATCCCCGGAATCGGCTGATCGCCATGAACAACTCCGTGACCAACACCGCCCGGTTGCTCGGGGCGGGCCTGCGTGCCCTCCTCGTGCTGACCCTGGTGACGGGCGTCATCTACCCGCTGGTCCTCACCGGCATCGCCCAGGGGCTGTTCACCGGCAAGGCGAACGGTTCCGAGATCAAGGCGGACGGCAGGGTCGTCGGCTCCTCGCTGATCGGCCAGGCGTACAACCTGCCGTTGAAGAAGGGGCAGGAGACGCCGGCACCCGACCTGAAGTGGTTCCAGGGACGGCCGCAGAACGGCCTCGGCACCAACAGCGTCAACACGCAGTACAAGCTGATCCTGTCCGGCGCCACCAACCGTTCCGGCGACAACGCCGACCTGATCAAGTGGGTCAAGGACGCGAAGGCCGCCGTCGTCAAGGACAACTCGGTGCCCGGCTACACGGTCAGGGCGTCCCAGGTGCCCGCCGACGCGGTCACGTCCTCCGGCTCCGGCCTGGACCCGGACATCTCTCCCCAGTACGCCGAGATCCAGGTGCATCGGGTCGCCGAACGCAACGGTCTGTCCGTCGCGCAGGTGAACCGGCTCGTCCAGGACCACACCGAGAGCCGCACGCTCGGCTTCATCGGTGAGCCCCGGGTGAACGTCCTCGAACTCAACATGGCGCTCAAGGCCCTCGTGGCCAAGGGCTGATGGCGTTACGTGAACCCGGCGTGAGCCGGCCACCGGAGCCGTCCGGCCGGCCGGCTCACACGGCTGTGAGGAGGGGCTACACCCATGACCAGGGTGCTGGTGGTGGAGGACGACCCGCAGCTGGTGCGGGCCCTCGTGATCAACATGCAGGTGCGCCGGTACGGCGTGGACGCCGCCCCCGACGGGGCCACGGCCCTGCGGCTCGCCGCCACGCGCCGGCCCGACGTGGTGATACTCGACCTCGGACTGCCGGACATGGACGGCGTCGACGTCCTCAAGGCCCTGCGCGGCTGGAGCCGGGTCCCGGTGCTGGTGCTGTCCGCGCGCCGGGCCTCCGAGGAGAAGGTGGCCGCACTCGACGCGGGCGCCGACGACTACATCACCAAGCCCTTCAGCATGGACGAGCTGATGGCCCGGCTGCGCGCGGCCGTGCGCCGCGTCGAGGAGACCCCGCGATCACCAACCCTGGCCGGCTCGTCACCCAGAAGTACCTGCTCCAGGAGGTCTGGGGGGTCTCCCGGAGCACGCGGCAGGGGACGAGGTGGGCGTCGAGCTCTCACGCCTCCGGTCGTAGCGTCTTCGTCCCCCTGAGCACGTCCCCGGAGTCCAGGCGCCGCCGCCAGGTGTTGCGGCGGTGGACGGCCGCCAGTTCGGACTGGAGCGGGGACGGCGGCACCGCGAGGACCGGGCAGGTGGCGTGGGCCAGGCAGTACCGGCTCGTCGAAGGGGCGAGGGCGCGGTGCAGCGCGCTGCGCCGGCCGGCGCCGACGACCAGCACGTCGCTCTCGCGGTCGGCCGTCGCGACGAGGGCGCGGCCCGGGGCGCCCCGGACGACGAGCGCGGTCATCGGGACCCGCGGGCCGTCGTCGCCGAACACGTCGTCGAGCGCCGCGAGCAGCCGCTCCCGGGCCAGACGCTGCCACTCGCCGACCATCAGCGCGGAGGCGGGGGAGCGGCGTGCGGCGAGTTCTCCGCCCGGCGGCTCCCAGGCCAGTACCGGCCACAGCGAGGCGCCCCGGAGCCGGGCCTCCGCCGCGGCGCGGCACAGCGCGGTGAGGCTGCCCAGCGAACCGCTCACCCCCACCACGACCCGGGTGGGCACAGGGTCGGAATCGGACATGGCTCCACCGCCTCTCCGTACGTCCACCGTGGGCGCCGTACGTTCCTCGTGGGCGCCGCTGCTGCCTTCCATCCCACTCCTCGTCCGCCGCCCGCAGCCACCTCGTCCGCCGTTTTTGGCGCGCTTCTGACGGCACGTTTCCGCCTCCGCAGACCGCCGCGTCAGCGTCCCGTCAGCGTCCGCCCGATCGCCGTCAGCGTCGCGTCATGAGGGGGCCGGAACCCCGGGTGAGCGGGCATAGCGTCGATGACGAGCCCCCCCACCAGGCATCTCCCGGGGCAAGCACCGAGTACCGAGTACCGAGCATCGAGAACCACGAACCAAGAACCGAGAACCAAGAACCGAGAACCAAGAACCGAGAACCAAGAACCGAGAACCGAGAACCGAGAACCAGGAGCCCCTCATGACCGACCCCCTGTGCGGCGAAGACCCCGAGCCCGCCGATCCAACCCCGGCCGGGCCACTGTTCGTTCCGGTCCGGCCGGGACCCTCGGGCTGCGTGGCGCGGCTCTTCCGCACGCCCCTCGGCGAGCGCACAGCCGTCGCCTTCACCTCCGTACGCGCCCTGACCGCGACCCTCGGCCCCGACCAGGCGTGGATCATGCTCGCCGAACCCGCGCTGCGTGCCCTGACCGCACCGCTCGGCGTCACCCGGCTCACGCTGGACCCCCAGTTCTCGGCACCGGCGCCCGCGCCGCTCACACCTGTCGCACCCGCGCCCGCCCTGCGGATCGGTTGAGGGGAGAGCACACACGATGACCACCGTCCACGAACGAGCCGTCACCGCGGTCGCCGACGAGCTGTCGGTCTGGCCCGCCTCCACCACCGAGCCCCGGTCCGGGCATCCGGCCGTGGGCGGAGTGCCGCTCGCCGAGATCGCCGACCGGTTCGGCACGCCCGTCTACGTCCTCGACGAGGGCGAGGTCCGTGAACGCTGCCGCACCTACCGGCACGCCTTCCCGGACGCCGAAGTCCTGTACGCGGCCAAGGCGTTCCTGTGCCGGGCCATGGTCCACTGGATGCAGGAGGAGGGCCTGGGGCTCGACGTCTGCTCGGCCGGCGAACTGGAACTCGCCGTCACCACCGGCTTCCCGCCCGAGCGCATCGTCCTGCACGGCAACGCCAAGAGCCCGCGCGACCTTCAGAGCGCGCTGCGCCTGGGCGTCGGCCGGATCGTCATCGACAGCCCCTCCGAGATCGCGCGACTGGCCGCCGCGGTCGGCCCGGGCGGCCATCAGAGGGTCATGGTCCGGGTGGTGCCCGGTATCAGCGCGGGCGGCCACGCGAAGATCCGTACCGGCACCGACGACCAGAAGTTCGGCCTGTCCATCTCCGACGGCTACGCCCAGCACGCCATCGCGCGGATCCTGGACCAGCCGCAGCTCGAACTCACCGGCCTGCACTGCCACTTGGGGTCGCAGATCACCACGGTCAAGCCCTATCTGGCCGCCGTACGGCGCATGGTGGGCCTGATGGCCCGGCTGCACGAGCAGCACGGCCTGCTGCTGCCCGAACTCGACCTCGGCGGCGGCCACGGCATCGCCTACCGCCCGGGCGACGAGGCCCTGGACCTGACCACGCTGTCCCGCAAGGTCCGCACCGAACTCGCCGAGGCCTGCGCCTCCGCAGGACTGCCCGTGCCGCGTCTGATCATCGAACCCGGCCGTGCCGTCGTGGGACCGGCCGGCGTGGCCCTCTACCACGTCCTGGCCGTCAAGCGCTCCGGCGACCGTACGTTCGTGGCCGTCGACGGCGGCATGAGCGACAACCCGCGGCCCGCGCTCTACGGCGTGCGCTACGCGCCCCGGCTGGTCGGCCGGCACAGCGCGGCGCCGCTCGCCCCGGCGGCCGTGGTCGGCCGGCACTGCGAGGCCGGCGATGTCCTCGCCGAGAGCGAACTCCCCGCCGACGTCCGTCCCGGAGACCTGCTCGCGATCCCCGTCGCCGGGGCCTACCACCTGTCGATGGCCTCGACCTACAACCTCGTCGGCCGCCCGCCGGTCGCCGCCGTGCACGAGGGCCGGGCCCGGCTTTTGGTGCGCCGCGAGTCCCTGGACGACATCCGTAGCCGCGACATAGGCCTCTAGCCGGGAGTCCACGCAACGAGGCGAAACATTCGAATCATTCGGCGAACATTACGGAGTACCGTTTCCTACTCCAGATTTACCGTGCGCAAGGGGTTGCCACCGTTTAGGAGCTGTCTCTAGGGTGCGGCAACAACGCATCTTTCTGGATCTTCTCCGAAACTTTCGGTCACGACGGACGGTCGTGGACGCGCGCCGTCCCTACCCCAAGGAGCGCATGATGGGCGACCGGGCACTGTCCCGCCGCGGCTTCCTGGCGGCCTCCGCCGCGGCCGGTCTGGGCATGACGGCACTGAGCGGCTGCGGCGGCGATTCGGACGGGGGGTCGTCGGACGGGACGACCACGATCGAGTGGTGGAACATCTCCACCACCGAACCCACCAAGACCGTATGGGCCGGCCTCGCCAAGAAGTTCGAGGCCCAGAACCCCAAGGTCAAGCTGAAGATCGTCCAGCTGGAGAACGACGCCTACAAGTCGAAGATGACGGCGCTCATCGCCTCGGGGAAGCTGCCGGACATCTTCCACACCTGGGGCGGCGGAGTGCTCGAGCAGCAGGTTGACGCGGGGCTCGTGGAGGACCTCAGCGACTCCACCAAGCCCTGGTCGGACGGGATGCTGTCGGTCGCCAAGCAGCCGTATCTGATCGACAAGAAGCTCTACGGCATCCCGTTCGACATCGGCATGGTCGGCTTCTGGTACAACAAGGCGCTCTTCGAGCAGGCCGGCATCGGCGAGCCCCCCACCACCTGGGCCGGCTTCCTCGACGCGGTGAAGAAGCTGAAGGCCAAGGGCATCACCCCGCTCGCCCTCGCGGGCAAGGAGAGCTGGACCGGCATGTACTACTGGGCGTATCTCGCCATGCGCACCGCCGGCATCGACGCCCTGGAGAAGGCGAACGAGAACAAGGACTTCACCGGCGACGGGTTCGTCCAGGCCGGCGAGCATCTCAAGGAACTCGTCGACCTGCAGCCGTTCCAGAAGGGCTTCCTCGGCGCCGCCTACTCGACGCCCAACGGCCAGGCCGCCACGGTCGGCAACGGCAAGGCGGCCATGGAGCTGATGGGGCAGTGGGCCCCCGTCGTCGAGGCGGACGCGGGCAAGGGCCTCGGCGCGAACCTCGGGTTCTTCCCCTTCCCCGCCGTCGACGGCGGACAGGGCGCGATCACCGAGGTCTTCGGCGGCGGCGGAGGCCACGCCCTGCGCAGGGGCGCCCCGAAGGAGGCCGTCGACTTCCTGAAGTTCTTCGCCTCCGAGACCACCGACCTGGAACTGGTCAAGAAGACCAACACCCTGCCCGTCGTGCCCGGCGCGGAGAAGGCGCTCGCCGACCCCAACACCAAGGCCGTACAAGCCCAGTTGAAGGGCGCCACCGGCTTCCAGCTCTACCTCGACCAGGCATACGCCCCCGCCGTCGGCCAGGAGGTCAACGACAGCGTCGCCGCACTCATCGCCGGGTCCAAGTCCCCCGGGCAGGTCGCGCAGTCGATCACCAAGGTCGCGAAGGAAGAGCAGTAGCCGGCGATGACCTCGACCTTCCTTCCGGACCAGCGGAAGGGCCCCGACGTCGCCCTCCCGCCCCCGGCCGCGGCATCGGCCCGGGGGCGGGCGCGCCGGCGCCTGCTGAACTGGCTCACCGCCGTCGGCTTCCAGGTGCCCGCACTGGTGCTGTTCATCGGGCTCGTGCTGCTGCCGATGCTGTTCGCGCTGTACGCCGCCTTCTTCCGCTGGGGCGGCTTCGGCATGCCCTCCGACTACATCGGCGCCGACAACTTCACCCACCTCTTCGACGACCCCGTCTTCCTCGGCGACCTGTGGCGCTGTCTGCTCCTGGTCGTGCTCTCGCTCGCCCTGCAACTGCCGTTCGCGCTCGCCATGGCCGTCGCCCTCAACCAGAAGCTGCGCGGCCGGGCCGTCTACCGGATGCTCTTCTTCGCGCCGTACGTCCTGTCCGAGGCCATCACCGGCGTGCTGTTCAGCATGATCTTCGCCCCGGACGACGGGCTCGCCGACCATGTCCTCGGCGCGATCGGCCTGGACACGCTCGGCGGCGAGTGGTTCGCCGACCCCTCCTGGGTCATGGCGAGCCTCTTCCTCGTCATGACCTGGAAGTACTTCGGCTTCCACATGATGCTCTACCTGGCCGGACTCCAGTCCATCCCGGCCGAGTTGACGGAGGCGGCCCTCATCGACGGCGCGAACCCGTGGCAGCGCTTCCGCAATGTCATCCTGCCGCTGCTCGCGCCCACCCTGCGCATCAGCGTGTTCCTCTCCGTCATCGGGGCGATCCAGCTCTTCGACCTGGTCTGGGTGATCACCCAGGGCGGGCCCGACCACCACTCCGAGACGATGGCCGTGACGATGTTCCAGTACGGCTTCAAGCGCTACCAGGTCGGCTACGCCAGCGCGATCAGCGTCGTCATGTTCGGCATCTGTCTCGTCTTCGCCCTCGCCTACCAGCGGTTCGTGCTCCGCCGCGACCTCGAAGGTGCCACCACGACGATGAGGGGGGACGGCACGTGAAGACCGTACGCAATCTGCCGCTGCACGCGGTCCTCGTCGTGGTCGGCGCGGTGATGGTCGTCCCCCTGCTGTACGCCGTCCTGTCCGGCTTCAAGTCGACCGACGAACTCTCCCGCAACGCCTTCGGGTTCCCCGAGCGCTGGCTGACCGGCAACTACACCGACATCCTCGGCTCGGGCGCCTTCTGGCGGCTGCTCGGCAACAGCACGCTGATCGCGGTCGCGACGACCGTGCTCGTGGTCGCCGTCTCCGCGCTCGCCTCCTTCTCCTTCGCGCGGTTCGCCTTCCGCGGCCGGGAGGTGCTGTTCACCCTCTTCACGATGGGGCTGATGTTCCCCTTCGCGGTGGCCGCCCTCCCGCTGTTCCTGCTGCTGCGCTCCCTCGGACTGCTGGACAACCCGCTCGGCGTGATCCTCCCGCAGGCGGCCTTCGGGCTGCCGATGACGATCATCATCCTGCGTGCCTTCTTCCGGCAGATCCCCGGCGAGCTGGAGGAGGCCGCCACCCTCGACGGCTGCAGCGCCTTCGGGTTCTTCTGGCGGGTCCTGCTGCCCATGGCACGGCCGGCGCTCGGCACGGTCTCGGTGCTCGCCGTCGTCACCAGCTGGAACAACTTCATGCTGCCGCTGCTGGTGTTCACCGACTCCAAGTGGTGGACGCTGCCCCTCGGCGTCGCCCAGTTCCAGGGCGAGTACTCGGCGCAGTACGCCCGTGTCTTCGCCTATCTCGTCCTGGCGATGGTCCCCGCCCTCGCCTTCTACTCGGTCGCCGAACGCCAACTCGTCGGCGGCCTGGCCGCCGGTGCCACGAAGGGATGACCCGCTTCGGCGGACGTACGGCCCCGCACCACACACGTGAGGAGTCGCACCATGCGAAGGAACACCCGCCTGAGACTCGTCGGCGCACTGGCTGCCGCCCTGGTCACGGCCGGACTCGCCACCGGGCCCGGCGCCCAGGCGAGTCCGGGCGCCCAGGCGAGTCCGCGGCAGCCGACGCTCGCGGAGCTGGCCCAGCGCCACGGCCGCTACTTCGGCAGCGCCACCGACAACCCCGAACTCACCGACACCGCCTACACGGCCCTGCTCGGCGACGAGTTCGACATGATCACACCCGGCAACGGCATGAAGTGGTACGCCACCGAGCCCCAGCAGGACGTCTTCGACTGGAGATACGGCGACCAGATCGTGGACCTCGCGCGCAGCAACCACCAGCGGGTGCGCGCCCACACCTTGGTCTGGCACAGCCAGCTGCCCGACTGGCTCACCGGCCGCACGTGGACGGCCGACGAGCTCAGGGCCGTACTGAAGAAACACATCCAGACCGAGGTACGGCACTACCGCGGCAAGGTCTACTCCTGGGACGTCGTCAACGAGGCGTTCAACGAAGACGGCAGCTACCGCGAGACGCTCTGGTACCAGACGCTCGGCCCCGGCTACATCGCCGACGCCCTGCGCTGGGCCCACCAGGCCGACCCGCACGCGAAGCTCTACCTCAACGACTACAACATCGAGGCCGTCGGCGCGAAGTCGGACGCCTACTACCGGCTGGCCAAGGACCTCAAGGCACGGCACGTCCCGCTCGACGGCATCGGTCTGCAGGCCCATCTGGCGCTGCAGTACGGATATCCGGCGAGCCTGGAGGACAACCTGCGGCGCTTCTCCCGGCTGGGCCTGGACACCGCGCTCACCGAGGTCGACGTACGGATGCTGCTGCCCGCCACCGAGGAGAAGCTGGCCCAGCAGGCCGACTGGTACCGGGACCTGACGGCGGCCTGTCTCGCGGTGCGGCGCTGCGTGGGGATCACGGTGTGGGACTACACCGACAAGTACTCGTGGATCCCGGCGTTCTTCCCCGGTGAGGGCGCCGCGCTGCCCTGGGACGAGCAACTGCGGCCCAAGCCCGCCTACTTCGCGATCAGGAAGGCGCTGGGCGGAAGGTAGGGGCCGGGCGGCAAGGAAGGGGCTCCGGAACGCCCCGGCGGTGCAGTGGGGAGCGCCGCCGGGGCCCGGCACCCCCGGTCAGGGCGCCGGGGGTGCCGGACTGCGGCGCGGAGAGGGGGGTGCGGAGAGGGGGGTGCAGACATGCGTCGGGGCCGACTCGCAGCGTGTTCTTGCGAGCGGCCCCTCAGATCTCCGGGCGGTGTGCACCGCCCGGCCGCGCTCAGGCGGCCGTCATCACGTGGTCCGCACCCAGCGGGCGGTGCGGGGCGATGATCTGGCCGTCGGGCAGGAGCTCACCGGTGTCCTCGAAGAGCAGAACTCCGTTGCACAGCAGGCTCCATCCCTGTTCCGGGTGGTGCGCCACGAGGCGCGCGGATTCCCGGTCGGCGGAGTCGGCTGTCGGACACGGTGGCTGGTGCTGGCACATTGGTGGGATCTTTCGCTCTGTCGTGGTGGGTGAGATGGATGTCTTGTCTGTCCCGCGGCTTGAAGCTCCGTTCATGGCCGCCCCCCGTAGTGATAAGTCGGTCCAGTCCCAGTGTTGCCCCACGGGCGTCGTTCCGCAGGGATTTAGCAGCACCGCTTCTCACAGGTTGATGACGCATCACCCGTGCGGATGGTTCATCCCAACTGCACTGTCAGTTCGGGTGGTTCTGGGTGACCGGATGGGGCTAGTCCGTACTGGCCAGGGAGGATATTTGGCTCGTACGAGCAGCTATTGGCTCGTACGAGCAGAATGCGGAGCGGAAAAGCGGCGTACCCCGACTCCCGGAATTCCAGGGCGGGGTACGGGGCGCGGTGCGGGGGTCGTGTTCAGGCGGGTGAGCCCAGCAGCGGGGCGGGAGTCACCCGATGGGTGAGGACCGGGAGCAGTTCGGCGACGCGGTGCGGGCGGTGGGGCGCGATGCCGGGCGGGGCCGGCGCCAGCGGGACGAGGATGTCCGTGGCGGCGGGGTGGCCGGTGGCGCCGTCCTCGGTGCAGTCGCCGTGCAGCCACAGCGTGAGCATGTAGAGGCCGGGCACCGAGAGCAGACGCGGCTGGTACGACTGGCTCATCGTCTCGGCCTGGCGCAGCGCGCGCTCGGTGGAGGCGATGTAGGGGCCCTCGAAGAAGCGGGAGAACGCCCAGCCGTCGGGGGTCAGCATCGTGTCGGCCGCGGCCACCGCGCGCTCGCCGCAGCGGATCAGAAAGCGCCACCCGGCCAGCCGGGTGGACGATGCGCCCGCGGGCGTGAACCGGTCCAGGATGTGTACGGGCAGCGGGACTTCGGGGGTCAGCGGGCCCTGGGCGTGGAGCAGGGAGGGCGTTCGGGCCTCGCGTACCGCGGTGGGCGAACCAAGGGCGGTGAGAACGGTGCGTAGGGCAGGCGCGGGAGCCGGGGGGACATGCAGCGGCATGGTGGGTCGCCTCTCATTCGACAGGCACGGTGGCGCGAGGGCGGGGCGGGGGCGGACGGCACTGTCAGCTCACGTGGGGACAGAGAGGCGGGGGCCGGGGCCCGGGAACGAGGAATGTGGGTGAGGCCTGCCGCACGTCACCTCGACGGCAGGTTCCATGACCGCTGACGCCCGCCCTCTGTCTTGTTCGCGGAGTTTATACGACCTGTGTTGAGACGGTGTTTCGTCTAGCCGTTTCCGGTGTACTCGGCAAGGGCGTATACGGTCGGCGATACGTGGGAATCATCCCGATTCCGCTCCGGTGCCGCGGCGGTGACCTCGGGAAATACCCGGGAAGCGGTCGGCCAATTCTCGTCGGCGTTTTTCACGAGGTTGTCGACGGCCCGAAACTGCGACATGTCCATGCCCGGTGAATGTGCCCCGGGTCACATCGGTCAGAGTAGCGGGCGGCGGGGCCGCATGGGGACGTTATCGATCGCCAGGGCTGGGCATCCTCATTCGTGACCCGGCGCCCGCGGCCGGATCTTGGGCCGTACATTCGAGAAGGGACGCTTCGATGGGGGAGAAGGTCGTGGCAGGGCGGTTCGACCTGTCGGATCGGCAGCTCTACCGCGACAAGCTCCGCAGCTGCCTGACGGGCCTGGAGCGACTTCTGGACCAGAAGCGGTTCGACCGCCCGAAGAACCTCATGGGCGTGGAGATCGAACTGAATCTGGCCGGTGGCGACGGCATGCCGAAAATGCTCAATGGGCAGGTCCTCGAACGGATCGCGAGCCGGGATTTCCAAACAGAACTCGCCATGTTCAATCTGGAAGTGAACATAGCCCCACACCGATTGGACGGGCGGGTATTCGACCGGCTTGCGGAAGAACTGCGGACGTCGCTGGCATATGCCGACCGAAAAGCGGGCGAGGTCGACGCGGGAATCGTGATGATCGGCATTCTGCCGACGCTCGACCGGGACGACCTGATCTCCTCCAACCTCTCCGACGTCGACCGCTACGCCCTGCTCAACGAGCAGATCGTGGCCGCCCGCGGTGAGGACTTCGTCCTCGACATCGACGGGGTGGAGCGGCTGACGTGCACCTCGAAATCCATCGCGCCGGAAGCGGCCTGCACCTCCGTGCAGCTGCATCTGCAGGTCACCCCGGGCCGTTTCGCCGACGTCTGGAACGCCGCGCAGGCCGTCGCCGCGGCGCAGATCGCCGTCGGCGCCAACTCGCCGTTCCTGTTCGGGCGTGAGCTGTGGCGGGAGTCCCGGCCGCCGCTGTTCCTGCAGTCCACCGACACCCGGCCGCCCGAGCTGCAGGCCCAGGGCGTGCGCCCCCGTACCTGGTTCGGGGAGCGGTGGATCTCCTCCGCGTACGACCTCTTCGAGGAGAACCTGCGGTACTTCCCGGCGCTGCTGCCGATCTGCGACGAGGAGGACCCGCTGGAGGTGCTCGACGCGGGCGGCGTCCCCAAACTCGCCGAACTCGTCCTGCACAACGGCACCGTGTACCGCTGGAACCGCCCGGTCTACGGCATCGCCGACGGCGTCCCGCACCTGCGCGTCGAGAACCGCGTCCTGCCCGCGGGACCCACCATCACCGACGTCATCGCGAACGCCGCCTTCTACTACGGCCTCGTCCGCGCCCTCGCCGAGGAGTCGCGCCCGGTGTGGACCCGGCTGCCCTTCGAGGCGGCCGAGGCCAACTTCGACGCCGCGTGCAAGCACGGGATCGAGGCCCGACTCGAATGGCCGCGACGCGGCCGCTACGGCGGCACCGCACAGATCGACGCGGTGACCCTGGTGCGCGACGAACTCCTGCCCCTCGCCGAAACGGGCCTGGCCGCGTGGGGCATCGAACGCGCCGACCGCGACCTGTACCTCGGCGTCATCGACGAACGCTGCCGCCGCCGCGTCAACGGCGCCACCTGGCAGGCCGCAACCTTCCACCGCGCCCTGGAAGCCGGCCTCCCCCGAGACGCCGCCCTAGCCGCCACCACCCGCACCTACCGCCGCTTGATGCACCTGGGCGACCCGGTACACACCTGGCCGGTGGGAATCCCGGAACCGGTGCCGGCACCCTGAGCGCCGTCGGTCTCCAAGCTCAGCGCCCGCATCCCGCAGCAGACCGCCGGCCTAGTCGTCCCCCTGAGAACCCGCCGCCACGATCGCCTTCAGGATCACCGACTGGATCTGGGCGGGGTTGCTGACCGACTGGCCCGAGCCGCCGGTTGCCCGGGCGATTTCGTCGGCTTCTTCGCGGTCGGCGTCGGGGCCCACGGCGATCATGATGAGGGGTACCGGGCGCTCGGGGTCGGTGAGTTTCTGGAGCTGGGTGATGAGGGCGTCGCGGGAGATGCTGCCCGGGTCCTGGTTGACGCCGTCGGTGAGGATCACCAGGGCGTTGAACTTCCCCTTGGCGTAGGACGAGGCGGCCGCCTTGTACGCGGCGAGCGTGGTGTCGTAGAGCCCGGTCGCCCCGTTCGGGACCGGCTTGAGCGCGCCGAAGGCCGCCGAGAGCCGGTCGCGCTGGGTGCCGCCGCCCTTCTGGTCGCCGAGCCGCTCGGTCGGCACCAGGATGCGGTAGTCCTTGTCGCCGTCCAGCTTCGTGGAGAACTTCCACAGGCCGATCTCGTCCTCGGGCGTGAACGTGGCGAGGGCCTGCAGCAGCGCCCCCTTCGTGACGTCCATGCGCGACTGGCCGGTCCCCGGCACCGTTTCCGACATCGACGAGGAGGCGTCCACGACCGTGGTGATCCGGGCGCTCTGCACGGTGATCGTCCAGGTACCGAGGGCCTCCTGCAGCGCCGCGGCCGCGGCCGGCTTCAGCGCCGGCTCCTCGTACGGCTGCGGACTGCTGCCGCCGGCCGCGGACACCACCGTCTGCGGCGTCTCGTCGTCGGAGGTGCGGAAACCGTACTTCTGCAGGAGCCGCAGCTGCTCCGGCTGGCGCAGATAGTTCATGAACCGCAGCGCGGCCCGGCTCTGGTCGGTGCTCAGCTCGCCGACCATCGCGTACGGGTAGTCCAGCCGCGGCGAGCCGTCCTTCGGGTAGAACATGTCCAGCCCGCCCGCACTGTCGGCGGAGGAGTTGTACGTGTACGCCGCCTGCTCGGACAGGATCAGCGCCTGGTTCCGCTTCGGATTGCCCAGCTCGGTGCCCGAGGAGTCACGGGGCAGGGTGTCCACGACCTGCCCGTCGCTGTCCGAGGTGCGCTGCGCCAGCGTCTTCATCATGGCCACGGCCTGGGTGTCGCCGCCCTTGATCCTGGTTGCGGCCGTGCTGAGCTGCGTGAGCGCGAGCAGCCCGGTGGCGCTGCGCGCCGGATCGGCCGCGCCGAGCTTGACCGAGTCGCTCTGCATGGCGGCACCGACCAACTCGAGCCAGTCGTACGTCTTCTGCGGCCAGCCCAGGGACTTCGCGGCCGTCGGCACCATCGCCACGCCGATCGGTGTCGAGGCGATCGTGCCCGCCGGGGTCACGTCGACGGCGCTGTTGTTCGCCGTGATCCGGTCGATCCACAGGTCCGAGTCCGGCACCCACAGTTGCGCGTCGGACTTACGGCCCGCGGCGAGCCCGTCCGCGACCTTGTAGGCGTCCCGCGCGGTCACCGTGACCGCGAGACAGCGGCCGTCCGAGGTGATCTTGTCGTCGTGCGCGCGCTGCGCCGCGGCCGTGAGGGCGGGGGTGATGTCCGGCGCGGCGTCCAGCTTGAGGCGCACCGGGTTGTCCTGGCACGAGGAACCGAACGACAGCAGCCCGCTTCTGGCGGCGGCCGCGGTGCCGCCCGCGACGGTGAGGACGAGCACCGTCGCGATGGCCACCGTGCGGCGGCGCGCGCGTGGACGGGGGTCGCTGCGGCCCGCCCCATACTGATCGGGCAAGCTGTGACGTCCCATGACGGTCGTGCCCCTCCCTTGTTGACCTCGCGGCGGATTTCGGCCGTAAGGCAGGCAAGGGGGAGGTACGCCCCGTACGGCGCCCGTCCCCCCAGACGGCCTGTCGCGCACGATCTTCGTAACTTCTTTCGTGACCCTAGCGGTGCGACGGTGGGGATGAGGCTGGATTACTCAACTGGAGGCAGGTGTGCAGGCAGAGGCGGGCCCGGTGGCCGATTCTGTTCCGCCGGAGCGGCCCTCGCGACGGATCTTCCGTGACGAGACGCTCCTCGTTCTGGGGCTTTCGCTCGGTGCGAGTGGTGTGTCCGCCCTGATCAGCTTTGTCGGCTCGGTCACCAAACCGGGGGGTCTGAAGGACCAGGCGGCGACCCTCAACGCGTCGGCCGCGCCGGGCCGCCCGTGGCTCGATCTCGCCTGGCAGCTGTTCGGGATCGCGAGCGCTCTGGTGCCGGTCGCCCTCGTCGCGCATCTGCTGCTGCGCGAGGGCGCGGGCATGCGCACGATCGGCTTCGACCGCACCCGGCCCTGGCCGGACCTCGGCCGCGGCGCGGCGATCGCGGCGGTGATCGGCAGTACCGGGATCGCCTTCTACCTGGCGGCGCGCGGGCTCGGCTTCAACCTCACGGTGGTCCCGGAGGCGCTGCCCGACGTGTGGTGGAAGTACCCGGTGCTGGTGCTGTCGGCGATGCAGAACGCGATCCTCGAAGAGGTCGTCGTCGTCGGCTATCTGCTGCGCCGGCTGGGGCAGTTGGGCTGGACGCCGGGGGCCGCCCTGGTGGCCAGTGCCGTGCTGCGCGGCTCGTACCACCTCTACCAGGGCATCGGCGGCTTCCTCGGCAACATGGTGATGGGCGTGGTGTTCGTGTACCTGTACCGCCGGTGGGGCCGGGTGGGCCCCCTGGTGGTGGCGCATTCCCTGCTCGACATCGGGGCGTTCGTCGGATACGCGCTGCTGGCCGGGAAGGTGGGCTGGCTGCCGACGGCCTGACGGCCCGCTAGACCAGCAGCTCGCCCTCGATCGTGGTGACCGCGCGGCCGGTCAGCAGAGTGCGGTCGCCGCGCAGTTCGGTGCGGACCCGCCCGGAGCGGGGCGAGGCCTGCAGCCCGGTCAGGACGGTGCGGCCCAGGCGCTCGGACCAGAAGGGGGCGAGCGCGGTGTGGGCGCTGCCGGTGACCGGGTCCTCGTCGATGCCGACGTTCGGGAAGAAGCAGCGGGAGACGAAGTCGTAGCCGCGCGAGGGGTCCTCGGCACGGGCGGTGGCGATGATGCCGCGCTCCGAGTACCGGCCGAGCGCCCTGAGGTCCGGGGTGAGGGCGTGCACCGTCTTCTCGTCGGCGAACTCCACCACGAGGTCGCCCACGTTCGGCCCGGTGTCGCAGGCGGCTCGCGGAGCGGCGCCCAGTGCCTCGGCGACCCCGGCCGAGACCTCGACCGGCGTGAGCGGCGCGGTCGGGAAGTCCAGCGTGATCGAACCGTCCTCGCCCGGCGTCGCCACGAGCACGCCGCTGCGGGTGGCGAAGCGCACGGCGCCCTCGTGGGCGCCGGTGGTGTGCAGGACGTGCGCCGTCGCCAGCGTGGCGTGCCCGCACATGTTCACCTCGGTCGCCGGGGTGAACCAGCGCAGCGCCCAGTCGGCCTCGCCGCCCGCGTCCAGGCGGTGCGCGAACGCGGTCTCGGCGTGATTGACCTCCAGGGCGATCTGCTGCAGCCGCTCGTCGGACGGAAACGAGTCGAGCAGCAGTACACCGGCGGGGTTGCCGGTGAAGGGGCGGTCGGTGAAGGCGTCGACGATTCGAATGCGCATGAGTCGACGCTAGGGCGGGCCGGAGCACGGCCGCCAAGGCCAATTCGGGGATGCTGGACTGAAATCTCGGGGATGCTGGACCGACATCGCGGACGCCGCACCGAATCCGGGCGCAGTATTCGGGCGCAGTGGTCTCGGCGCGGACGGGTCCCGGCTGACACGCTGTACAGAAAGGCGTTGGCAGTTCAGCCCCGTCCCTGGAGGCCGTCATGTCCCAGCCGTCCGTGCTCGCCGCTCTGCTGTCCGGGTTGCGAGGTGGGTCGATCGAAGTGGTCGACCTGACGTCGCCGTTGTCGGCGTCCACACCGGTGATCCAGTTGCCGCCGCAGTTCGGGCAGACCCAGGTCTTCGAGCTGGAGGAGATCAGCCGGTACGACGACCGGGGGCCCGCCTGGTACTGGAACAACTTCCGCAGCGGTGAGCACACCGGCACACACTTCGACGCGCCGGTGCACTGGGTCACCGGCAAGGACCTCGCCGACGTCGCGTCGGTCCCGGCGGGCCGGCTGATCGCCCCGGCGGCCGTCCTCGACTTCTCCGCGGCGGCTGCGAAGGACCCCGACTTCCTGGTCGAGGTGGACCACATCAAGGCCTGGGAGGCCGACAACGGGCCGTTGCCGGAAGGGGGTTGGCTGCTTCTGCGCACCGGCTGGGACGCCCGCGCGCAGTCGCAGGAGGAGTTCCTGAACGCGGACGAGAACGGCCCGCACACCCCCGGCCTGTCACCGGAGTGCGCCCGCTGGGTGGCCGAGGAGGCCCCGGTGATCGGCCTCGGCGTGGAGACCGTGGGCACCGACGCCGGTCGCGCGCACTCCTTCGACCCGCCCTTCCCCTGCCACTCCCACCTCCTGGGCAGCGACAAGTACGGGCTCACCCAGCTGCAGAACCTCGGCTCCCTGCCCCCGACCGGCGCCCTCGTCGTCGCCGGTCCGCTGCCCATCGTCTCGGGCTCCGGCGCCCCCGCCCGCGTACTCGCCCTGGTGGAGCGGTCGTGAAGGTCGCCGAAGCCGTCGGACGGGCCCTGACCGCCTCCGGGATCGACCATGTCTTCGGCGTGGTCGGCTCCGGCAACTTCCATCTGACCAACGCCATGGTCGCGGCGGGCGCGCGGTTCGTCGCCGCACGGCACGAGGGCGGCGCGGCGACCATGGCGGACGCCTACGTCCGCACGAGCGGCGCACCGGCCGCGCTCAGCGTCCACCAGGGGCCCGGTCTGACCAACGCCCTGACCGGCATCACCGAGGCGGCCAAGAGCCGTACGCCACTGCTCGTACTGGCCGCCGAGGCGACGCAGCCGCGGTCCAACTTCCGTATCGACCAGGCGGTCGCGGCACACGCCGTGGGTGCCGTCACCGCACGCGTGACGACCGCGCACGACGCCGTCGAGCAGGCCCTGGCGGCGCTGCGCCGGGCGCGCCACGAACGGCGCACCGTGGTCCTCAACCTCCCCCTGGAGGTGCAGGCCCTCGACGTGCCCGACGGCGTGTCCCTCTCGGGCGAGCCGATGCCCGCACCCCGGCCCGTCGAGCCGTCGCAGGCGGCCGTCGCCGATCTCGTCCGTACGCTCGAAGCGTCCCGGCGCCCCGTCTTCGTGGCGGGCCGCGGCGCGCGCACCCCCGCCGCTCGCGATGCCCTCGCCGCACTCGCCGAGCGGCACGGCGCCCTGCTCGCCACCTCGGCCGTCGCCCGCGGTCTGTTCCGGGGCAACCCCTGGTCGCTCGATGTGTCCGGCGGCTTCGCGGCGCCGCTGGTGGCCGAACTGATGCAGGGCGCCGACCTGGTCGTGGGCTGGGGCTGCGCGCTGAACATGTGGACCATGCGGCACGGCCGGCTGATCGGCGCCGGGGCGAACGTCGTCCAGGTCGACAACGACCCGGAGGCCCTCGGCGCCCACCGGGAGATCGGCCTCGGGGTCACCGGCGACGTGCAACGCACGGCACGGCTCGCGCTGGAGGCGGGCGGCGCGGGCCGCGAGGGCTACCGGACGTCCGAGGTCGCCGACGCGCTCGCCACGCGGGCGCGGTGGCGGGACGTGCCGTACGAGGACGAGTCCACCCGCGAGCGCATCGACCCGCGCACGCTCAGCATCGGACTCGACGACATCCTCCCCGCGGAGCGGATCGTCGGCGTGGACTCGGGCAACTTCATGGGCTACCCGAGCGCGTATCTGTCGGTGCCGGACCACAACGGGTTCTGTTTCACCCAGGCCTTCCAGTCGATCGGCCTCGGCCTCGCGACCACGATCGGCGCGGCCCTGGCGCAGCCGGACCGCCTGCCCGTGGCCGCGCTCGGCGACGGCGGCGCGCTGATGAGCGCCGTGGAGCTGGACACCGTGCGCCGGCTCGGCCTGCCGATGGTGGTCGTCGTCTACAACGACGAGGCCTACGGCGCCGAGGTGCACCACTTCGGCCCCGACGGGTTCCCGCTCGACACGGTCACCTTCCCGGAGACGGACATCGCGGCCGTGGCCCGCGGCTACGGCTTCGAGGCGGTGACCGTGCGGACGGCGGCCGATCTCAAGGCCGTACAGGACTGGGTGGAGGGGCCGCGCTCGGCGCCCCTGCTCATCGACGCCAAGGTGACCCGCGACCACGGGTCCTGGTGGCTGGAGGAGGCGTTCCGCGGCCACTGAGCGGAGGGGGCGCCTGCGGGCCCGGCCCTGACCTGGGGCCGGGCCCTTCCGCTGTCGTTTTCCGCCGAGCCTTGCTCTGCGAAGCATTCCGATATATCGTTGACGCATCGCGACAGATCAACGATAGAAGGAGTGATGGCGATGCGTTCCCATGGATTCGAACGTGGACACGGTGGACACGGCCCGCGCGGCGGGGGTGGTTTCGAGGGGCGCCGTGGCGCCTTCGGGCCCTTCGGTCCGGGTGGGCCCGGTGGTGGTCCGGGCTTCGGTTTCGGTGGTCCCGGCGGTCCCGGCTTCGGCCCGGGCCCCTGGGGGCCACGAGGGCGTGGCGGACCGCGGGGCAGGGCACGGCGAGGCGACGTGAGGGCGTCGATCCTGGCCCTGCTGAAGGACCGGCCCATGCACGGTTACGAGATGATCCAGGAGATCGCCGAGCGCAGTGGCGGGGCGTGGAAGCCCAGCCCGGGTTCGGTGTACCCCACCCTCCAGCTGTTGGAGGACGAGGGCCTGATCACCAGTGAGACCGAGGGCGGCAAGAAGCTGTTCTCGCTGACCGAGTCCGGCCGCGCCGCGGCCGACGAGGGCCCGGACGCGCCCTGGGAGGAAGCCTCCCGCGGCATCGACTTCGAGGCGCTCGGTGAGATCCGGCAGGCCGGCTTCGGTCTGATGGAGGCCTTCGGGCAGGTCTGGAAGACCGGCAGCAAGGAGCAGCGCGACAAGGCGCTGACCGTCATCAACGAAGCCCGCAAGAAGCTGTATCTGATCCTCGCCGACGAGGACTGACGGCCTCCCCGCCGTGAGGAGGGCGCCCCGCGGAACGCTCCGCGGGGCGCCCTCATGCCTGTGCCCGTCCGCCTCGTATCGGCGCCCGGTCCTTCAGGTCACCAGTCCGGCCAGCTTGCGCAGCGACTCGTTGAGCGCCGCCGTCGCCGAGTCCTTGAGCTTGCCCGCCATCAGCGACACCGCCGCGCCCGTGAACTCGCTGTCGATGCGGACCGTCGTGGCGTCGCCGTCGGGGGTCAGTGTGTAGCGGTTGACCAGGCTCACCGCCATCGGGCCCTTGCCGCGGGTGGCGAACACCCGGGCCGGCTCCAGCTCGTCGATGGTCCACTCGACCTCCGCCGGGAAGCCCATGAGCTTCATGTTCTCCTGGTAGGTCCCGCCCGTTTCGAGGCTCTGGGGACCGCCCTCGGGGAAGCTGGTGTGGGTCGCGTTCCACTCGCCGTACGCGGACCAGTCCGTGAGCTGCGCCCACACCTTCTCGGCGGGTGCCTCGATACGGGCCTCCGCGCTGACCTCGGCCATGCGACCACCTCTTCTGTCGGGCTACGGTGTCGCGGAAAGTAGCCGCACGGCCCGGAACATTCAATACTTATGAACCGTCAGAAGATGTGAGCGTCTCCCGGGTGCTCGGGGCGACTCGCTCGCGCGGCGCTCACGCGACCTGCCATATCACCGCCGCGTCGAAGACGTCCCACGCTCGCGGGAGTGCGCTCTCGTCGTGGCAGTGCCAGGCGTCCCAGAACAGGTCGGCGGGCAGTGCGTCCTCCGGGGCGTACACCCGGTACACGTACTGCTTGCCGTCGACGGCCGGCAGCGACACCAGCCAGGACCTGGTCTCCGTCTCCATGCATCCCATGGGACGTGCGACGGGGCACCCTGGTTGCGTTCGAGGCGCGAGGCAAGGCGGCGCACGCCCCTGCGGGTAAAACGGCCTGATCTCATCCGTAAGGAGGAGATTTGGGCCCGCCGGGTCCACTCTGTGTGGGACGCGAAGATGCTTCCCGTCGGGGATGACCGCAGGCGAAGTGGTTGATGGGGTAGGGGATGTGCAACCCCGTATCCCCCGGCAGGCGGTCGGCGAGCAGGCCCTCGGCCCTCGCGCGGACGGCGATGCCGGGCTCACCGACGAGCTGGCGGCCGTGGTCCTGGGTGCCCGCCGCCGGGCCGTCCGGGACGGGGACCGGCAGATCGACACGGCCCATCTGCTGCACTCCCTGCTGGAGCACGACCCCGAGGTGCGTTCCGTCTTCGACGACGGCCCCGAGATCGCCCGGCTGCTCGGCTATCTCGTGCAGCGCAGCATCGGCTACGGCCTGCGCTGGCAGGGCTCGGTCGAGGACTCCGGCGCGGTACCCGTGATGGCGGAGTCCGACGGCTTCTCCCCGCTGGCCGCCGCGGCCATGGACCACACCACCGAACGCGCCGCCACTCGCGGCACCGGACCCGCCCGCGGCATCGACCTTTTGGCCTGCCTCGTCGCCGATCCGCAGGCCCGTGCTGTGGAGGTGCTCGGTCGGGCGGGTATTGCGATCGAGGTGGTGGTCGCGCGCGTCGAGGAGCGGGTGGCGCGGCGGTGGTCCAGTCGTTGAGACAGGTGTCAACGGGGATGACGCTCCTGTCGTTGGCTGTCATCATGTGCCGGTGCATACGTCTGAGAGCCGGCAGGTAGGCAGGGCCGGGAGTGGCAGAGGGGTCGGGCTGGGGCTCGCCCTCGGGTCCGCGGTGGCCTTCGGCGGGTCCGGGGTCGCGGCGAAGCCACTGATCGAAGCGGGCCTCGACCCGCTCCACGTGGTGTGGCTGCGGGTGGCGGGCGCGGCCCTGGTGATGCTGCCGGTCGCCGTACGCCACCGTGCGCTGCTGCTGCGCCGCCCGGCGCTGCTCGCCGGCTTCGGACTGCTGGCCGTGGCCGGGGTGCAGGCCTGCTACTTCGCCGCGATCTCCCGCATCCCCGTCGGTGTCGCGCTGCTCGTCGAGTACCTCGCGCCCGCCCTCGTCCTCGGCTGGGTCCGGTTCGTGCAGCGGCGTCCGGTGACCCGCGCGGCCGCGCTCGGCGTGGTCCTCGCGGCCGGCGGCCTCGCCTGCGTCGTCGAGGTCTGGTCGGGGCTGAGCTTCGACGCCCTCGGCCTGCTGCTCGCTCTCGGCGCGGCCTGCTGCCAGGTCGGCTACTTCGTCCTGTCCGACCAGGGCAGCGACGCCGGCGACGCGGCGCCCGACCCGCTCGGCGTCATCGCCTACGGGCTGCTGATCGGCGCCGTCGTACTGACCGCGGTGGCCCGCCCCTGGACCATGGACTGGTCGGTGCTGACGGGCACCGCCCGCATGAACGGCACCCCCGTCGCCGCCGTCCTGCTGCTGGCCTGGATCGTGCTCGTCGCCACCGTCCTCGCCTACGTCACCGGCGTGGTCTCGGTGCGCCGGCTCTCACCGCAGGTCGCGGGCGTCGTCGCCTGCCTCGAAGCGGTCATCGCGACCGTCCTGGCCTGGGTGCTGCTCGGCGAACACCTGTCGGCGCCGCAGATCGTCGGCGGGTTCGTCGTCCTGGTGGGCGCGTTCATCGCCCAGTCGTCGGCGCCCGCCAAGGGCTCCGCGGAGCCGGTGGCGAGCGGCGGCCCGGAAACGCAGTTGTCGTCCCGTGAGAGGGCTGCCTAGAGTGCCGTTCATGCCGTCGACGCTCGTTCTTCCGCCCCCCGCCGCCTGAGGCGGGCGCCCTCCGGAACGACGCCCGGCCACCGGCCGGGCTGAACGGTGCTGCCCGCAGAAGCAGTCCACGGCCCGGTCGATCCCGGGCCCACTTCCGAACTTCTGCGGAGACATTCGTGTCGCAAGCTGCTTTCGGCCTGCCCGTCGGGCGAGGCCTGCTCTTTCTGATCATCGCCGGTGCCGCCTGGGGCACCGCGGGCGCGGCCGCCTCCCTGGTCTACCGGACCAGTGACATGGGCGCCGTCACCCTCTCCTTCTGGCGCTGCGCGGCAGGCCTCGTCCTGCTGCTCGCCGCCCGTCTGCTGCGCAGGCGCCCCCGAGCCGCCGTGTCCGAACCGCTGCGGCGCCGCGCGCTGCGGGTCCTCGCCACGGGTGTGGGGCTCGCCGTCTTCCAGACGGCCTACTTCGCGGCCGTCGCCGCCACCGGGCTCGCCGTGGCCACCGTGGTCACCCTCGGCGCCGGTCCCGTGCTCATCGCGCTCGGCGCCCGTATGACGCTGGGGGAGCGGCTCGGCCGGGGCGGCATCGCCGCCGTCGTCGGAGCGCTGGCCGGTCTTGCCGTACTCGTGCTGGGCGGCGGAGGGGCGTCCGTACGCCCGTGGGGCGTGCTGCTGGGGCTGCTGTCCGCGGCCGGGTACTGCGTGATGACGCTGCTGACCCGCTGGTGGGGGCGTAACGGCGAAGCGGACGCGGGGGGTACGTCGGTGGGCGCGTTCGCGGTCACCAGCCTGTGCCTGTTCCCGTTCGCCCTGTCCGACGGGCTCGTTCCGCACACGGCCCAGCCCGTCCATGTGCTCTGGCTGATGGCCTACATCGCGGCCATCCCCACGGCCCTGGCCTACGCCCTGTACTTCGCGGGCGCGGCCGTCGTCCGCTCCGCCACCGTCTCCGTGATCATGCTCCTGGAGCCGGTCGGCGCGGCGGTCCTCGCGATCGTCCTCCTGGGCGAACGGCTCACCACGACAACCCTCGTGGGCACTCTCCTGATGCTGGGCTCGGTCGCGGGCCTGACGCTGACGGAAGCCCGCGGCACGACAACAGAGAAACCGGTCCTGGCGTGAACCGGGGGGCGGGGCCCTTGCCCCGCCCCGGATCGGCCGCCGTCAGGCCTCGATGCGGAGCCACGTGTCGCCGGTGCGAAGCCAAAGGACACCGTCGCGACCCTGACCGCAGCGCATGACCACCCGTCCGGGGACTCGGATCGTGCGCCGCTCGGTCACACTCCAGGTGTCACCGTCCAACTCGGCTCGCACCACTTCGGTCGCCCTCTGGTTGTGGACGCGCTTGGTCAGGACCGCTCGACGGTCGCGTACGGCGAACCCGTCCGGGTTGGGTACGGGGCTCGGCCAACTCGTCACCTCACCGGTCGACGGGGTGATCCGCGTCAAGAACGTGCCTGCCCGGCCACCGCCGGAATACCAGATCAGCCAGACCTGGTCCCCCTCGGTGGCGGCGGTGCATCCCTGCAAAGGCGCGTCAGGAAGGCCGGCTCCCGGAGCCCAGGTCGCCCGACCCTCGGCACTCCAGCCGGCGAGACCGGCCGCAGACTCCGGATGCCCTCCGTAGATGCCTTCGTCTCCGTAAGCCGTCCAGATCGAACCCCCGGAATCGGTCACCAACGCAGGGATGTCGTCGCCGATGCAGAAAGCGGCCTCCTGGTCACCGCTTTCCAGAGAGATCACCACGGCGTTCGGGCTCCACACCCCCGACTCCTCCTTGCGCGTTCGACCGCTCGCGATGAGAAGTCGGGCCTCCGGGAGAAGCGCGATGTGGCTCGGCCTGACCGGGACGTCCCTGATCGGACGACGTCGCAGCGACCCGTCCGCCAGGCGCGTCACGAGCACCGCATCGAAGGGGATCTGCGGCCCCCATCCCACCCAGCCCTTCACGGAGCGGCTTCGGCGGAGGTACCGCCGATGGACCAGCAGGACGGCCAGCTCGCCCGCCGGGCCGACGGTCCACCACAGAGAGCGGCGCCCGGCCCAACGGTCCGTCACGGACGGCTTCCAGACCCGCTGCACATCGACCGTCGACATCACATCCCACGTGCTTCGGGTCGCAGCACCCGAACGTCAGCGCTGAGGACAGGCTCCTCGCCGTCGCCCGTCACGGCACCGCCAGATACTCGGGAAGCCGGGTGCCGGGGGTCAGGTCGGTGTCGGGTACCGGGGCTTCGTAGCCCTTGCGCAGGGGGACGAGGCCCGCCCAGTGCGGCAGGGCGAGGTCCTCGGGCTCGTCGTTCACGCCGCCCGTGCGGAGCTTGGCGGAGATCTCGTTCAGGTCGAGGCGGATCACGGCGGTGGCCGCGAGTTCCTTCTTGTTCGGGGGGCGGCTGTCGGCCGCGCGGCCCGGCACGACATGGTCGACCAGCGCGTCCAGGGCGGCGCGCTTCTCCTCAGGGTCCGTCACGTCGTGGGCGATGCCGTGCACCACCACGGAGCGGTAGTTGATCGAGTGGTGGAAGGCCGAGCGGGCCAGGACCAGCGCGTCGATGTGCGTCACCGTCAGGCACACCGGAAGACCGGGGTCTGCCCCGCCGGTCATCCGCAGCGGGCGTGACCCCGTCGAGCCGTGCACATAGAGCCGCTCACCGACCCGGCCGTACAGCGTGGGCAGCACCACCGGCCGTCCGTCGCGGACGAAGCCGAGATGGCAGACGTAGCCCTCGTCGAGTATCGAGTGCACCAGTTCCCTGTCGTACGACGCCCTCTCCGGGGAGCGGGTGGGAACGGTGCGGTCGGTCGGCGTGTAGGCGGCGGGCGGCGTGGGCTGCTGCGCGGTCCCCTGCATGACGATCTCCATCGCGTTGCGGTCCATATTGCACTAGTGCATAATCTGCTTTGTGCTAGGAGGATATCGGATCGAGGGCCGGCGCGCTGCGGACATCGCGGGCAGCGTCGAGCGCGCGGTGGGCTCGGGCGAGCTGGAACCGGGCCAACTGCTGCCCCCCATGCGCGAGTTGGCCGCCGAGCTGGGCGTGAATGCCAACACGGTCGCGTCCGCGTACCGGATCCTGCGGGAGCGCGGGGTCATCGAGACGTCCGGGCGGCGGGGGAGCAGGGTGCGGCCCAAGCCGGCCACCACGGGGCGCGAGTACGTCCGGATGGACGTGCCGGAGGGCGTGCGGGACGTGGCGAACGGCAACCCCGACCCGGCACTGCTGCCCTCGCTGGCGAAGGTGTTCGCGGCCGCGGGCGAGCAGGCCGACCAGGAGCCCGTGCTGTACGGAGACGCCCTGGTGGAGCCGGAGTTGGCGAGGACGGCGCGCGCGGCACTGGACGCCGACGGGGTGCCGGACGGCCCCCTGACCGTCGCGTCCGGCTCGCTGGACGCCATCGAGCGCGTGCTCGCCGCGCATCTCAAGCCGGGGGACACCGTCGCCGTGGAGGACCCCGGCTGGGGCAGCCTGCTCGACCTCGTCCCGGCGCTCGGACTGCGCACCGCCCCGGTGGGCGTGGACGACGAGGGGCCGCTCCCCGACGACGTACGACGAGCCCTCGCGCGCGGCGCCCGCGCCCTGATCGTCACCGACCGCGCCCAGAACCCGACCGGAGCCGCCGTGACCGCCACGCGCGCGCGTGCCCTGCGCGCCGTGCTCCACGAGCACCCGGAGATCCTCCTGATCGAGGACGACCACGGCCACGGCATCGTCGACCTGCCCCTGCACCCCCTGGCCGGCGGCACCCGCCACTGGGCCTTCGTCCGCTCGGTCGCCAAGGCCTACGGCCCCGATCTGCGCCTCGCCGTCCTCACGGGCGACACCACCACCGTCGACCGGGTGACGGGCCGGCACCGCCTCGGCCCCGGCTGGGTCAGCCGCATCATCCAGCGGGCCGTGGTGCGTCTGTGGGCCGATGACGCCCTGGACACCCAGGAGGTGGCGGCCGCCTACCGCGAGCGCCGTGACCTTCTGATCGCCGCGCTCGCGCAGCGCGGCATCGAGGCCCACGGCCGTACTGGCCTGAACGTCTGGATCCCGGTCCCCGACGAGACGGGCGCCGTCTCCCGCCTCCTGCACGCCGGCTGGGCGGTGGCCCCCGGCGCCCGCTTCCGCCACAGCGCACGCCCGGGCATCCGCATCACGGTCGCGACCCTCGCGCCGGACGAGGTGCCCCCCTTGGCGGACGCGATCGCGGGTGCCATGAGGCCCACGCCCAACAGGAGTTACGCCTAACCGTCGGCGAACAGCAGTTACGTGTAGCCCCGGACCTGCCCCCCCGCCACCCGCTACGCACGACCTCCCCGCCGCACCTGCGTCAGCGCCGCCCCCGCCAGAACGACCACTGCCCCGACAGGGGTCGACCACCGCAGCGTCTCCCCGAGAATGGCCACCCCCGCCGCCGTGGCGATGACGGGGATGAAGTACGTGACCATCTGCGCGGTGGTCGGACCGACTTCGGCGACCAGGCCGTACTGGAGGAGCACCGCCAGGCCGGTGCCCAGGGCTCCCAGTGCGGCGATCGCGAGCAGCGGCACGACGGAGAAGTGGGTCGGGAAAGAGGTGAACAACGGGGTCACGACGGCCAGTTGCACGGTGGCGAGCAGCAACTGCGCCCCGGTCATGGACAGATGGGAGTACCCGCTGCCCGCCAGGGTCCTGCGGACGTAGATCCAGCCGACGGGATAGCTCAGGGAGGCGAGCAGCGCCATCGTCGTGCCCCTGGCGTCCAGACCGCTGAAGCCCTCCCACGCGCCGAGCACGGTCAGCACGCCGAGGAACCCGATCCCCAGCCCCGCGACCCGGACCCGGGTCGGCCGGTCCTCCGACAGCGCGACCAGCGACAGTGCCATGCCCCACAGGGGCGAGGTGGCGTTGCAGATGCCCGCCAGCGTCGACGGGATCGTCAGCTCGGAGTAGGCGAACAGCGAGAACGGCAGCGCGTTCAGCAGGAACGCCGCCACCGTCAGATGCCCCCACAGCCGCACTCCGCGCGGCAGCCGCTCCCGCTTGACCAGCATCGCCGCGGCCAGCACGGCCGTGCCGAACGCCAGGCGCCCCAGGGTGACCTGGAAGGGCGCGTACCCGTGCGTGCCGACCTTGATGAGCAGGAAGCTGAAGCCCCAGATCAGCGAGAGGGCGCCGAAGCGCAGACGCCAGTCGAGGGCGGCGCGGCGCGCGGGGACGCGTACAGGGGTCCGGGGTGTGGTCGCAGTGGTCACGTCGACAAGAATGCTTCGGCTCATCGCGTAGCACAATCGAGAATTTTCTATGGGTACCTCGTAGGATTGCTTACATGTTGAATCTGGAGCGGCTGCGCACCCTCGACGCCCTGGCCCGGCACGGCTCGGTCAGCGGTGCCGCCGAGGGGCTGCATGTCACGACGTCGGCGGTCTCCCAGCAGATGGCCAAGCTGGAGCGGGAGGTCGGCCAGCAGCTGCTGGCCAAGAACGGTCGGGGGGTGCGGCTCACGGACGCGGGCCGGCTGCTCGCCGAGCACGCGACCCGCATCCTCTCGCAGGTCGAGCTCGCGCAGTCCGACCTGGAGGCGCACCGCGGCCAGGTGGTCGGCGAGCTCAGGCTCTCGGCGTTCCCGACCGCCGCACGTGGCCTGTTCCCCACCGCGCTCGCCGACCTGCGCGCCGAGCACCCGGCGCTGCGGGTGCGCTCCAGCGAGCTGGAACCCGCGGCCGGCATCGCCGGAGTGGTCCGCGGCGACCTCGACCTCGCGGTGGTGCTCGACTGGTACAACAAGCCGATGCCGCTGCCCGAGGGGCTGGTGAAGGCCGCGCTCCTGGACGACCCCGCGGACGTGGCGATGCCGTCCCGGCACCGGCTCGCCGGACGCGATGAGGTGGACCTCGGGGAGTTCGCCGAGGACGAGTGGATCACCTGGGGCGAGGGCGAGTTCTGCCACGAGTGGCTGATGTTCACGCTCCGCTCGCGCGGCGTCGAGCCCATCGTCGGCCACCGCGCCGCCGAGACCCACACCCAAATGGGCCTGGTCGCAGCCGGGTTGGGCGTCTGCATCGCACCCCTGCTGGGCCGTCACCCCATGCCCGCGGGCGTCGTCACCGTCCCCCTCGTCCAGCGCGTACGCCGGCATGTGTACGTCGTCTGGCGCGCGGACGCCGACCGCCGCCCGTCGATCAGGGCGGCGGTCCGGGCGCTGCAGGACGCGGCGCGCAAGGTGGGCTGAGTCAGACGCCGCCCAGCTTGCGGAAGTCCCAGGACACGATCTTCTCCGGGGTGAGCCGTATCCAGGCGTGCCGGCCGTCGTAGGGCATCTCGTCCAGGCCGAAGTTCTTGCGGGCGAACAGCGTCTCGGGGAAGTCGAGTTCGGCGCACAGCTCCCCGGTGCGCGGGAACTCGCCCACGAACTCCACGGATCCGGACAGCTCGACACCGCGCAGCTCGCCGTACTCCTCGCCCGTGTCGACCACGATCGCGACCCGGGGATCGCGGCGCAGGTCGGCCCAGCGCTTGCTGCGCATCACGGAGTACAGCCAGATCGACTTGCCGTCCCAGGCGAACCACAGCGTGCTCACGTGCGGCGCACCGTTCGCCGACACGGTCGCCACCCGGCAGGTGCGCTGCGTGGCGAGGAAATCGTCCAGCTCACCGGGCGTCATCATGATCTTCCGGCCCCGTCGCTGCGTTGCGGTCATGCGGCCCCCTCTTCTCTCACGTCGTGCCAGAGGAGAGATCCTCTGACATCACGTCAGAAAAGGATGAGTCGTCTTGCGTCCGTACGCAATGACCTTCCGTCCGTACGCGATGACCGTTACCCTCGCCCGCCCGGACCACCGCCGACGAGGGGGACCCGTGCCGTCGTACGAACAGCTCAGCGCACTCCTCGATCCCGACTCCACCGTGCTGTTGACCGTCGAGTGCCAGCAGGGCGTGGTCGGCCCGGACAGCGCGCTGCCCGAACTGGCCGAGGAGGCACGCTCCTCGGGCGCCCTCGCCAACGTCGCGCGGCTGGTCGCCGCCGCGCACGAGGGCGGGATCCAGGTCGTCCACGCGATCGCCGAGCGCCGTCCCGACGGCCGCGGCGCGAACCGCAACGCACGCCTGTTCCGCGCCGCCGAACGCCTCCCGGTCCAGCAGCTGTCGGGCACCTCGGCGGTACGGGTCGCCGCTCCGATCGAGGTCACCGAGGAGGACTTCGTCGTACGGCGACTGCACGGGCTGTCGCCGATCCAGGGCACCGACGTCGACGCGCTGCTGCGCAACCTGGGCTGCCGCACGCTCGTCGTGACCGGTGTCTCGGCCAACGTGGCGATCCCCAACGCCGTCTTCGACGCCGTGAACCGCGGCTACACCGCCGTCGTGCCCTCGGACGCCGTCGCGGGGGTGCCCTCCGACTACACCCCCGCGATGATCCGCAACACCCTCGCATTGGTCGCCACGGTCGCGACCACGGACGAGGTGCTCGGCTGCTTCGAGCGGCCCCGGGTCACGCCAGGGTGATCGAGTCCCCGCTGACGGTCACGTTCTGGGCGGTGAGGCCGGTGGTCGCCGGACCCTTCTTCACACTGCCGTCCTCGACCGAGAACTGGCTGCCGTGGCAGGGGCAGACGATGGCGCCGTTCGCGATGCTGGACACCGCGCAGCCCTGGTGGGGGCACTTCGTCGAGAAGGCCTTGAAGGTCCCCGCGGCGGGCTGGGTGACCACCACGGCCGGGTCCTTGAAGATCTTCCCGCCGCCCTCGGGGATGTCGGAGGTCTTGGCGAGCGCGCTGCCCCCGCCCGAGCCGGAGGAGGCGCTGCTGCCCGATCCGGTGTCGCCGCCGGTCGACGCGTTGTCGCCGGCCTGGGTGTCGGAACTGCCCGACGAGCTGTCGTCGGAGGATCCGCACGCGGTCAGCGCGACGGCGAGTCCCGCCGCGCCCACCGCCGCCACGACCGTGCGGCGGGCGGGTGCCGGGGTGGGGGGAATTGATTCGCTGGTCATGCTGACGTTCCCTTCCTTGCAAGCGTCGTTGATCTGTACAGGGGTACGGCCGGTTGCCACGGGTTGTTCAGCCGACGTCGAGAGCTTGTCAAGGTCGCGTCCACAGGTGGGTAAAGCCGCGCTGTCGCTTTGCTGTCGATGTCGGCGCACCGCACGTCCGGCGACCGCCGGTGCCCCAGTAACCTGGGGCGATGCTCAAGGAAGTGATCGCGACCCGCTACATCGCGCCGCTGCGCGAGGGCGGATCGCTGCCGGGGCTCGTCGAGGCCGACGACCTCGGGACGTACGTCATGAAGTTCACCGGCGCCGGACAGGGCCGCAAGACGCTGGTCGCCGAGGTGATCTGCGCTGAGCTCGCCCGCCGGCTGGGCCTCAGGGTGCCGGGACTCGTGACGATCGGCCTGGACGCGGTGCTGGGCCTCGGCGAGCCGGAGCAGCAGGTGCAGGACCTGCTGCGGTCCAGCGGCGGCACCAACCTCGGCATGGACTTCCTCTCGGGCGCCCTCGGCTTCGACCCGCTCGCCTTCGAGGTGAGCGGTGAGGAGGCCGGCCGGATCGTCTGGTTCGACGCGCTGGTGAACAACGTCGACCGCTCCTGGCGCAACCCCAACCTCCTGATGAGCCAGGGCGACCTGTGGCTCATCGACCACGGCGCCACCATGATCTGGCACCACAACTGGCCCGGCGCCGACGCCTCCGCGACCCGTTCCTACGACGCCTCCGACCACGCCCTCGCCCGCTTCCGCCCCGACGTCGCGGGCGCCGCGGCGGATCTCGCGCCCCGGGTCACCGAGGAACTGCTGGCCGAGGTCACCGCCCAGGTCCCGGACGCCTGGCTCGTGGGCGAACCCGGATTCGACACCCCGGACGACCTCAGACGGGCCTACGCCCGGCCGCTGCTCGCCCGGGCCGCCGCCGTCCACGAGCGCGTCACCGGAATCGAGGAGGGCACATGAGCGAGCGCCACATCCACATGGCCGGTTCCGTGGTGGAGCGGCACATCATCCGCGGCGGCCAGGGCGGCGACCGGGACGTGTACGAGTACGCCCTGCTGCGGGTCGTGCCCCGCGTGGAGCGCGGCGAGTGCATCAACGCCGGCGTGCTCGTCTACTGCCGTGCGCAGGCCTACGTCGGCGCCCGCACCCATCTCGACGAGGCCCGGCTGCTCGCCCTCGACCCGGCCGCGGACGTCGCCGGCATCCGCGCCGCCCTGGGGGCCGTCGAGCGGGTCTGCGGCGGCGGAGAGGCGGCCGGCCAGGCCGCGGGCGACGACGCCGGACGGCGCTTTCGCTGGCTGATCGCGCCGCGCTCCACGGTCGTACAGCCCGGACCGGTGCACACTGGGCTCACCGCCGATCCGGCGGCCGAGACGCAGCGGTTGCTCGACCTGCTGGTGAGGTAATGGATCACACCCGCACCATGTGCCGTTGACACCGAGTGCCAGGCCTTCTAGCGTCACGTCTGCCGAAGGTACTAAGCGGTCGCTCACCCAAGCGGGTGCGGTGCGTACGGACGTACTTTCCGGCGGGCGTACTTTCTCGAGGGCGAGGAGAAGCAGCAATGTCCACCACTGAGCAGCGGGTCGCGGTCGTCACCGGCGGAGCGCGCGGCATCGGCGCCGCCACCGCCGTACGGCTGGCCGCCGAGGGCCACGCGGTCGCCGTGATCGACCTCGACGAGGGAGCCTGCAAGGACACCGTGGAGAAGATCACCGCGGCGGGCGGCAGGGCCCTCGCGGTCGGCGCCGACGTGTCCGACGAGGCGCAGGTCGAGGCCGCCGTCGCACGCGTGGCCGACGAGCTCGGCGCACCGACCATCCTGGTCAACAACGCGGGCGTGCTGCGCGACAACCTGCTGTTCAAGATGAGTGCCTCCGACTGGGACACCGTCATGAACGTGCACCTGCGCGGCGCCTTCCTGATGACCAGGGCCTGCCAGAAGCACATGGTCGACGCCGGCTTCGGCCGCATCGTCAACCTGTCCTCCTCCTCGGCGCTCGGCAACCGCGGCCAGGTCAACTACTCGGCCGCCAAGGCCGGTCTGCAGGGCTTCACCAAGACCCTCGCCAAGGAGCTCGGCAAGTTCGGCATCACCGCCAATGCCGTCGCGCCCGGCTTCATCGCCACCGAGATGACCAAGGCCACCGCCGAGCGCGTCGGCATGGGCTTCGAGGACTTCAAGGCCGCGGCCGCCACCCAGATCCCGGTGGCGCGGGTCGGCGAGCCGGACGACATCGCCAACGCCATCGCCTTCTTCACCGGCGAGGCGGCCGGCTTCGTCTCCGGCCAGGTGCTGTACGTCGCCGGCGGACCGCTCGACTAGGAGAACTCCCAGCCATGACTGAACTGCCCGCACTCTCCGGCAAGGCCGCCCTCGTCACGGGCGCCAGCCGCGGCATCGGCTACGGCGTCGCCGAGGCGCTCGTCGCCCGCGGCGACCGCGTGGCCATCACCGGCCGCAACGAGGACGCACTGAAGGAGGCCGTCGACAAGCTCGGCGCCGAGCGCGTCATCGCCATCCCCGGCAAGGCACACGACCTGGACCACCAGAGCGAGGCCGTCGAGCGCACCATGGAGGCCTTCGGCCGCCTCGACTTCCTGGTCAACAACGCCGGTACCAACCCGGTGTTCGGCCCGATCGCCGACCTCGACCTGAACGTGGCGCGCAAGGTCTTCGAGACCAATGTGATCTCCGCGCTCGGCTTCGCCCAGAAGACCTGGCACGCCTGGCAGAAGGACAACGGCGGGGCGATCGTCAACATCGCCTCGGTGGCGGGCATCGCGCCCTCGCCGTTCATCGCCGCCTACGGCGTCAGCAAGGCCGCGCTGATCAACCTGACCCAGCAGCTCGCGCACGAGTTCGCGCCCAAGGTGCGGGTCAACGCGATCGCGCCGGCCGTCGTGAAGACCAAGTTCGCGCAGGCGTTGTACGAGGGCCGCGAGGAGGAGGCGGCCGCCGCCTACCCGCTCGCGCGGCTCGGCGTCCCGTCCGACATCGGCGGCGCCGCCGCGTTCCTCACCTCCGAGCAGGCCGACTGGGTCACCGGTCAGACGCTCGTCGTCGACGGCGGGATCTTCCTGAACGCCGGCGTTGGCTGAAACCAGCCGTCGCAGCCGTAACGATCAGATACCCGAGAGCGCCGTTTCCTTGACGGAAACGGCGCTCTTGTCATGCCACAGAGGCGGCACAGGCGGATGACAACGTCGTCATGAATGACCTGATCAAGGGCCTTGTACAAAGCGGGTTCAACTACCGGTTCGCTGCGGTATCGTCTGCCGACCCTTGGTACGGCAGATCGAGGAGCGAGCGCGTGTTCAACCGGAACCGAGGCCTGTGGCAACTGGCTGCCATGGCGTCCGTCTCGTCGCTGGTGGCCGGATGCGGCATCCTCTCGTCGGACTCGTCCGACGACAAGGGACCCATCGTGGTGGGCACGACCAGCGCCCCCAGCACGCTGGACCCCGCCGCCTCCTGGGACCAGTCCTGGGAACTCTTCCGCAACATCTACCAGACGCTCCTCAGCTACCCCTCGGGGGCGACCACGCCCCAGCCGGACGCGGCCGACACCTGCCGCTTCTCCGACAGCTCCAACACGACGTACACCTGTCAGCTGCGTTCGGGCCTGAAGTTCTCCGACGGGCACACGCTGGACGCCAGAGCCGTCAAGTACTCGATCGACCGGATCCGGAAGATCAACGTCAACGGCGGGCCCGCCGGACTGCTCGGCAGCCTCGACCGGGTGCAGGTGACCGGCGACAGGGAGGTCGTCTTCCACCTCAACAAGCCCGACGCGACGTTCCCGTTCGTGCTCGCGACACCGGCGATGTCGATCGTCGACCCCGAGGAGTACCCGGCCGACTCCCTGCGCAAGGACGACAAGGTCTATGGCTCCGGGCCGTACACGCTCCAGGCCTACGAGGAGGGCAAGAAGGCCGAGCTCGCCAAGAACGGCAACTACAAGGGCTACGCCCGGCGCGAGAACAACGCGGTGACCATCCGCTACTTCCAGGACTCGTCCACCATGGTGTCCGCGCTGAAGCGCCAGGACATCGACGTCGCCTTCCGCGGTCTGAACGCCGACGACATCGTCAACCTGCAGAAGCACAACTCCGACGGCGCCCTCCAGATCAACGAGGGAGCCGGCGTCGAGATCAACTACCTGGTGTTCAACCCGAAGGACTCCTGGGCCTCGAAGCCCGCCGTCCGCAAGGCGGTCGCGCAGATCATCGACCGCGGGGCGATCGCGCACAAGGTCTACAAGGACACCGTCGAGCCGCTGTACTCCATGGTCCCCAAGGGGCTGACCGGGCACACGACCGACTTCTTCGACGACTTCGGCAGCCCGAGCACCGACAAGGCGCGCAGGATCCTCACCGAGGCCGGCATCACCGAGCGCGTCCCGCTCACCCTCTGGTACACCACCGACCGCTACGGATCCTCCACGAAGCTGGAGTTCGAGGAGATCAAGCGTCAGCTGGAGGCATCGGGGCTGTTCACGATCACGCTCAAGAGCCGCCCCTGGAAGACGTATGTGACGGGCTACCAGAAGGGCGAGTACCCGGTGTTCGGGCGTGGCTGGTTCCCCGACTTCCCGGACCCCGACAACTTCATCGCGCCGTTCGTCGGCAAGCAGAACGCGCTGGGCACGCCGTATCCCGCGCCCGAGATCACCGGTGTGCTGCTGCCCCGCTCGCGCGGCGAGAGCGACCGCGCCAACGTGGTCTCCGACTTCGAGCAGGCCCAGCAGATCCTCGTCAACGACGCCCGGCTGCTGCCGCTCTGGCAGGGCAAGCAGTACGTGGCGGCGAGCGACGACATCTCCGGCGCGCAGCAGGCGCTGGACCCGTCGACGATCATGCTGATGTGGGAGCTGTACCGCAAGACCAGCTGGTAGGTGGCGTGGTTCGCGGAGCCGGGGCCGTTGTCAGTGGTCGCCTGTAGGTTCTGAGACCTGAAGTGACCGCACGACATAAGGACGTTGACGTGACCGACATCGCCATGCTGCCCGAGTCCTGGCGCGGGGTCCTGGGCGACGAGCTGCAGCAGCCCTACTTCAAGGAGCTCACGGACTTCGTGGAGGAGGAGCGGGCGAAGGGTCCCGTCTACCCTCCGCGTGAGGAGGTCTTCGCCGCGCTGGACGCCACGCCGTACGACGGGGTGAAGGTCCTGATCCTCGGCCAGGACCCGTACCACGGCGAGGGCCAGGGCCACGGTCTGTGCTTCTCCGTCCGTCCCGGCGTGAAGACCCCGCCCTCGCTGCGCAACATCTACAAGGAGATGCGGGAGGAGCTGGGCACCCCGATCCCGGACAACGGCTATCTGATGCCGTGGGCCCGGCAGGGCGTGCTGCTGCTCAACGCGGTCCTGACGGTCCGCTCGGGCGAGGCCAACTCGCACAAGGGCAAGGGGTGGGAGAAGTTCACCGACGCGGTGATCCGGGCTGTCGCCGAGCGCCCCGACCCGGCCGTCTTCGTGCTGTGGGGCAACTACGCACAGAAGAAGCTCCCCCTGATCGACGAGACCCGGCACGCGGTGGTCAAGGGCGCACACCCCTCCCCCCTGTCCGCGAAGAGGTTCTTCGGCTCCCGCCCCTTCACCCAGATCAACGAGGCGGTCGCGCGCCAGGGCCACCAGCCGATCGACTGGACGATCCCGAACCTGGGGTGAGGCTGCCGACCGGTCGGATGATTCCGAACGTGGGGTGAGGCTGCCGCCGGGCCGGTCCTCGGGTGCACCGGCCCGGTGCCGCCTGACCGGGATTGACGCGGGCTGCGGTTAGCGTCGACCGGGACAGGCGAGCAGCCGGTGAGTGTGCGGAGGACGCGGTGGCCCAGGGACAGGAGCAGACGGCGCCGGATGCCGTGATGACGCGGATCGGGCAGGTGGTCATGCTCCATCACGCCGGTGACCGTGAGGAGGCCCGGCACCGCTTCCTGCAGCTCTGGGCGGAGATCGGGGAGGACGGCGATCCACTGCACCGCTGCACCCTTGCCCACTACATGGCCGACACCCAGGACGACCCGGCGGACGAACTCGCCTGGGACCTGCGGGCGTTGACGGCCGCGGAGGAGCTCACCGGCGACCGCCTCACCGAGCACGACGGCGCACTCGCGGTACGTGCGCTCTACCCCTCGCTCCATCTGAACCTGGCAGCCGACTACGTCAGACTCGGCCACCGCACCGCCGCCCGCACCCACGCGCACCGGGCCCGCAGCGCAGTCGACGCCCTGGCGGACGACAGCTACGGCGACGGGGTACGGGCGGCCATCACCCGCATGGAACTGCGTCTCGCCGCGGACGGCCCGGCGGGGGAGGGCGACTGGGGGCCGCCACGACAGGGGCGTTAGCTCCTTCGGCTGCGCCGGCCCCGACGCCTGTGCCCGCCTCAACGCCCGTACGTCTGCTCGCAGATGGCCGCCTCCGGGCTGTCGGCCCGCCAGCCGCCGTACTGTCTGCCGAGGGCGCAGAGGTCCGTCCCCTTGGTCAGATCCGGGATGTCGACGCGCGGCTGCCGCTGCGGCTCCGCCGCCGGAGGCGTCGCTCGTGGGTGGGGGCGCTCGCTCGGTCGAGGTGCGGGTCTCCGTTCGGCAGGGGCCGCTGTCGCTGTCGGCGTCCGGTGCTGGTGATTACGTGGTTTCGGCTCCGCGCGGCGGGACGGGCCGATCATCTCCAGTGCCTCGCGGGCCGGTGCCTGGACGATCTGTGGGCCGGCGTCGCCGTCCGGGTGTGCAGAGGAGGGGCGGGGCGGCACGGATGCCGGTGGACGCTGGATGGTCACGCAGCCGGTGAGGGCCGAGACGGCCACGGTGACCAGGAGTGTTGCGGTGGTCGTCGTTCGATGCACGCGCGCCACGATGACGGGTCCGGTGGCCCGGGGGACAGCGGACGGGCGGAGGATGCCCCGCACGGGTGATCTCCCGCCCCGTACGGAGGCCGTGCGGGTGGCGCGGGTGACGTCAGTCGCCGGTGGCGCCGTCGATGCGTTCGCGCAGCAGGTCGGCGTGGCCGTTGTGGCGCGCGTACTCCTCGATCATGTGGGTGTAGATCCACCGCAGGTTGAAGCGCTCACCGGTGCGCCGGTGCTTGCCCGCGGACAGGTCGTCCAGGGCGAAGCGGGCGGCATGGCCGCGCGCGGCCTCGATCTCGGCCTGCCAGGTGGCGTACGCCTGCGCCCAGGTGTCCGCCTCGGTGAGACGGAACTCGCCGTCCGGGTCGTCGTCGCCGTAGTAGATGGGCCCGGCCTGCTCGTCCGGCTCGTTCGCCAGGACCCGGCGGAACCAGCTTCGCTCCACCTCGGCCATGTGCCGCACCAGGCCCATGAGCGAGAGGGTGGAGGGTGCCACGGAGGGGGTCCGCAGCTGTTCGTCGCTCAGGCCCTCGCATTTCCAGGCCAGGGTCTGCCGGTGGTAGTCGAGCCAGCCCTCCAGCATGGTGCGTTCGTCGGCGGTGGTGGCGGGTTCACGGCGCTCGGTGGTCATCCCCGCATCCTGTCCCGCCCGCCCTGCCCGCACCAGTCGATTTCACAGCCAGGGTCCCTCACCTTCCGAGCATCCCGTCCAGCAGCTCCTGCAACCCGGCCCGTACCTCGCCCAGCCCCGGCACCTCCGCGCTGAAGGACCCCGCCACGCAGGAGAACATCAGGCCGTCCGCCCAGGCCACGAGCGACAGGGCGTGCCGGGCAGGATCGGTCGAGCCCATCGCGGTGACCATGCCGGCGAGCTGATCGCGGAAGCGGGCGCCTGCCGCGTCGAAGTACGTGCGCAGCTCGGGTCGGCGGGTCGCCTCCAGGGCCAGTTCGTAGCGGGCGAGCGTCAGTTCGCGGTTGCGGGTCAGGGCGCGGTGGGTGGCGAGGGCCAGCGCGTCCACCAGTCCGGCGAGCCCGGCCGCCGGGTCCGGCATCTCGTGCAGCGCCAGCACCCGCGCCTCACGGTCGGCCAGCCGGCGCACCGCCAGCTCCAGAAGCGCCTGCCGCGTTCGCGCGAGGTTCGACGTGGAGCCCTGGGGGAGCCCGGCCGCCTCGTCGACCGCCCGGTGCGTGAGCCCGCGCATACCGCGCTCGGCGAGCAGGGCGAGCGCGGTGTCCGCGACGAGGTCGGCGCGGGAGGCGCTCGGGGGTCCCACGGGGGAGGAGGTCGACATACGGACCAACCTACCTGGGGCACTACGCCTGTAGTACAGTCGACGCAGGCGCACACTACATCTGTAGTGACCGACTGCCCGAGCCGGCCGGAACCCCGACTCGTGCGGGCCGTACCGAAGGAGGACCCATGGCACACCCCAAGCGGGCCGTCGTGATCGGCGGCGGCATAGGCGGCCTGACCGCGGCCGCGGCCCTGCACCAGCGCGGCCTGCGGGTCACCGTGCTGGAGCGGGCGGACTCCCTGCAGCCGGTCGGCGCCGGGATCTCGCTCGCGCCCAACGCCCTGCGCGCGCTGGACGTCATCGGCGTCGGCGAGGAGATCCGGGACCTCGCCGCCTGGCAGGGCGACGCGGGGCTGCGCACCCCGCGCGGGCGCTGGCTCTCCCGCTCCACCGCGGACGCGTCCGCCGAGCGCTTCGGCGGACCGCTCGTGCTGCTGCACCGGTCAACCCTCGTCACCAGCCTCGCCGCCCGGATCCCGCCAGACGCCGTCCACACCTCGGCCGCCGCCACGATCACCGACCCCGGCGACGCCGACCGGCCGGCCCGGGTGAGCACCCCCGACGGCGAGTGGGAGGCCGAACTCGTCGTGGCCGCGGACGGCATCCATTCCGCCGTACGCCGCTCCCTCTTCCCGCGGCACCCCGGCCCCGTCCACTCGGGCTTCACCACCTGGCGGGTCGTCGTCCCGCTGCCCGGCGTCGAGTTCGCCCCGCACGAGACCTGGGGCCGCGGCTGCCTCTGGGGCACGCAGCCGCTCAAGGACGGCCGGATCTACGCCTACGCGGCCGCCCTCGCCCCGGCCGGTGAACGGGCGCCGGACGACGAGAAGGCGGAACTGCTGCGCCGCTTCGGCGACTGGCACGACCCGGTCCCCGCCATCCTCGCCGCCACCCGCCCCGAGGACGTCCTGCGGCACGACGTCCACCATCTCGACGAGCCACTGCCCGCCCTCCACAGCGGCCGGGTGGCCCTGCTCGGGGACGCCGCGCACGCCATGCCGCCGATGCTCGGACAGGGCGGCTGCCAGGCCGTCGAGGACGCGGTCGTGCTCGCCCACCACCACGACGATCTCGCCGCCTACAGCGCGGCCCGGCTGCCCCGTACGACCGCGATCGCACGGCAGTCGGTCCGGGCCGCCCGCCTCAACCTGATGTCGGGTCGCGCCGGGATCGCCGTCCGGAACACCGCGATCGCCGTGCTGTCCCAGGCGGTTCCCGAACTCCTCCTGCGCAGCTTCGACTCCGTCGCCGGCTGGCGTCCGCCGCAGCAGCCGTATGCTTCCGGCAGCACACCGGCAGGCAAGCGCTGAAGGAGACCACCCCGTGAAGGTCGGCTGCATCGGACTCGGCGACATCGCGCAGAAGGCCTATCTCCCGGTGCTCGGCGGCCTGCCCGGAATCGAACTGCATCTGCAGACCCGGACACCGGCGACCCTCGACCGGGTCGGCGACGGCCTGCACCTCCCGGTCGACCACCGGCACGCCACCCTGGACGCGCTGCTCGCCCAGGACCTGGACGCCGCCTTCGTGCACGCGCCCACCGCGGTGCACCCGGAGATCGTGACCCGGCTCCTGGAAGCGGGCGTGCCGACCTACGTCGACAAGCCGCTCGCCTACGAACTCGCCGACTCCGAGCGGCTGGTGACCCTCGCCGAGGAGCGCGGCATCTCGCTCGCCGTCGGCTTCAACCGGCGCCACGCACCCGGCTACGCCCAGTGCGCCGACCACCCGCGCGAGCTGATCCTCATGCAGAAGAACCGGATCGGGCTGCCGGAGGAGCCGCGCACCATGGTCCTCGACGACTTCATCCACGTCGTGGACACCCTGCGCTTCCTGGTGCCCGGGCCGGTCGACGACGTGACCGTGCGCGCCCGCGTCGAGGACGGGCTGCTGCACCACATCGTGCTGCAGCTGTCCGGCGACGGGTTCACCGCACTGGGCGTGATGAACCGGCTCAGCGGCTCGACGGAGGAGATCCTGGAGGTGTCGGGGCAGGACACCAAGCGTCAGGTGCTCAACCTCGCCGAGGTGATCGACCACAAGGGCCAGCCCACCGTGCGGCGGCGCGGCGACTGGGTGCCCGTGGCCCGCCAGCGCGGCATCGAGCAGGCCGTGCTGGCCTTCCTCGACGCCGTGGGCGCGGGCAAGGTGCTCAGCGCCCGGGACGCACTGGCGACTCATGAGCTGTGCGAGCGGGTGGTACGCGCGGTGCTGGACCGGGCCGCCTGAGCCGCACGGCCCGCACGCCTTCACTGACGCACCACCCGGCGAGGACGAGCAGCGAGAGCTGCACCGGCCAGTCGCCGTAGCGGACGTACGGCGTGGTGCCGTGCGCCAGCGGGATGTCGTACAGCCGCGAGCTGCTCGCGTCCGTGCCGAGCCAGGAGCCGATCCGCTGCCCGCTCGGCCCGTACACCGCCGAGACGCCGGTCAACGTCCCGTGCACCATGGGCCGGCCGGTCTCGGCGGCGCGCAGCGCGGCGAGCGAGGCGTGCTGCTCGGGCGCCCAGCTGTGCTGGAACGTCGACGTCGCCGACTGCGCTATGAGGACGTCCGCGCCGTCCTCGGCGAGATGGCGGCTCATGTCCGGGAATGCCGACTCGAAGCACACCATCGGCCCGATGCTCAGCCCGTGCCCCACGTCCATCACGACCTGCTCGGTGCCGCGCCGGCGGTCCTCGCCCGCCGCCTTGCCGACCGAGGTCGCCCAGCCGAGCACCGAGCGGAAGGGGACGTACTCGCCGAACGGCACCAGCCGCATCTTGTCGTAGCGGTCGCCGGTCGGGCCGCCGGGGCCGACCAGCACCGAACTCTTGTAGATACCGGGCTTGTCGGAGCGCCGGGCGTCCACGTTGACCAGGATGTCGGCCCCCGTCGCGCGGGAGAGCGCCGCGATCCGCCGCGCCAGGTCCGGGCGGTCGCCGAGGTCGAAACCGACGCTGCTCTCACCCCAGACGATCAGATCGACGTCCCGGCCCACGAGTTGCCGGGTCAGCCGCTCCTCGCGGTCGAAGCGCCGGTCACCGCTCGCGGCACCGTCGACGACGCCCGGCTGCACCACGGCGATCCGCGTCCGGCCGTCGACGTCGGGGCGCGGCGACCACACCCAGGCCGCCGAGGTCGCGGCGGCCGTCGCGACGAGGCCCGCCACCGCCGGAACCCTCGACTCGCGCACCGACACCAGCACGGCGACCGAGACGTTGACGGCCACCACCAGGAAGCTCAGCAGCCACACCCCGCCGACCGAGGCGAGCCGCAGCGCGGGCTCCACCTGCCACTGACTGGAGCCGAGCATGCCCCAGGGGCCGCCAAGGCCCTGCCAGGAGCGCACCAGCTCGACCATCAGCCAGCCCGACGGCAGGACGGCGAGGGCGGCGAGACCGCGCCCCGGCCCGGGCATCCCGCCCAGAAAGCGCCGTACGAGCCAGCCCCACGGGGCCCACAGCGCGCCCAGGAGCACGGCTATGAGGAAGATGAACACGTGCAGGCTCGGCAGCAGCCAGTGGTGCACCGCCAGCAGATAGCCGAAACCGCCGCTCCAGCCGTCGTAGGCGGCCCGTTTCCCGGTCGGTGCCGTCCGGATCAGCACGATCCAGGGGACCAGCGCGACATAGGCGAACCACCACAGCGAGGGCGCGGGAAAGGCGAACACGGGCAGGGCGCCGGCCAGCGCGGCGAGCGCGGAGCGGCGCCACGGCGAGGCGAGCCAGTGACCCAAGGTCTTCATGGAGAGCCTCCCTACCCGCCAGAAGCTCCAGTGTGCGTGTTTTCGCTGATCGTGGACAGAGCCACCGGTGATCAGTCGGTCACACGCGCGGCGTCCGGCTCGGGCAGGCGCCGCCACTTCTCCTGTACGACGACCTCGGTGAGCCGCCAGCCGTCGTAGGTCCGCAGCAGCCCGAAGGCGTAGCGGCCGCCGCACACGAAGTCGGGAGCGGCGGCTCCGGCGCCGTCGGCGGTGAACCGCATCGGGTTGACGTAGTCGGCCCGCACGCGCGCGGTGTCGCCGGTGTCCTGGTCCAGGGTCTCGAACCGCACCCGGCGGTTGACGATCAGATGCTGGCGCATCGGGAAGAGGCGCAGGTTCTCGGCGAGCCAGGCGGCGATCTCGCGGGCGCTTCCCTCGACGCCGCCGGCCGAGCGGTAGTCCGCCCGTCCGTCGGGCGTGAACAGCCGCTGGTATGCCTCCCAGTCGCCGTCGTCCACGGCCGCCGCGTAGTCGGTGACGACTTCGTCGACGGCCAGCCGGTCCATCACGGTCGCGAGCTGCACGCGCTGGGTCATCGGCCAAGTGTTGGGCATGGGGCGTGCGGGGCCAAGAGGTGTACGGCAACAACCCAACTTCCGTGTCCGCGGCCGTCGTTCGCAGGCCTCACCACCGGGACGCGGGTGAGCGCTTCCTATACTGGCCGAATGATCACCACCCCGCTCAGCGCGCTCGAAGTGGCCATGGTCCAGTCGGGCGCCCCGGCCGTGGACACGCTACGGGACACCATTGAGTTCGCCCGGCGCATCGAGGACCTCGGTCACCGGCGGCTCTGGTACGCCGAGCACCACCACTCGCCGGCCATCGGGGCGTTTCCCCCGGTGGTCCTGTGCGCGCACGCGGCGGCGTCGACGTCCTCTCTGCGGGTGGGGTCCGGTGGCGTACTCGCCCCCAACCACGCGCCGATCATGCTGGCGGAGCAGTTCGGCACCCTGGCCGCACTGCACCCGGACCGGATCGACCTGGGCATCGGACGGGGCCCGGGCACCTTCGACGAGCCGACGGCACGGGCCCTTCGCCGGGGTGCCGGACCGACGACCGACGAGGAGTACCGCGGGGACGTGTCGGCGATCCTGCGCTTCCTGGTGGACGAGGTCGCGCTCGGCACGCTCCCCGAGCCGTGGCTGCTGGCGTCGAGCACGGCCGGTGCGGGGCTCGCCGCGGAGCTCGGCCTGCCGCTCGCCTTCGCGCATCACATCCGTCCCGACAACACCCTCGCCGGACTCGCGCACTACCGCGAGCACTTCGTCCCCTCGCGCTGGTGCGAGCGCCCGCGTGTGCTGGTCTGCGTGGAGACGGTGTGCGCCGAGACGCAGAAGGAGGCGGCCTGGCTCGCGGGTCCGATGGACGTGGTCAAGGCCGGGCTGCTGAAAGGGCGGGGCGACTTTCCCTTTCCCACTCCGCGGGAGGCGGCGACCCACACGTTCACCCCGGAGGAGGCGCAGGCGCTGACGGCCTTCCGCGCGCAGCAGGCACACGGCACACCCGACACGGTCGCCGGGCGGCTGGCGGATCTGGTCGAGACGACCGGGGCGGACGAACTGATGCTGGTGACGCCGGTCTACGCCCTGGCCGACCGTCTGCGCTCGTACGAACTCGTGCGGGACGCGGTCACGCCGCCTCGATGACGTCGGCGCGGATCGCGGCCGCCCACTCGACCACCAACAGCTCGTACTCCGCGCGCTCTTGGGCCGACAGGGTGCCGCCCGCGCGCATCCACAGGGCGCGGATCTGCTCGTTCACCTCGGCGGCCGACCGTAAGCGTACGGAACCAGGGGGCATGGAGTCGGGGGACATGGCACAAGCCTAGGGGGAAGGGCTGACAGTGCGCTACCGGACGGCTACCCAGACCGTATGTGATGGGTCACGGATTTCACCGGCCGTGGCCACCAGGACCCTGAACTCGCGCCTCCCGCAAGGGCGTTGAGCGCTCAGCTCGCGGACTCCGCCGCGTGCGGGCTCAGTGCGCCCGCCGTGACCAGGGCGATGATGACGATGCCGAGCGCGATGCGGTACCAGACGAACGGCATG
>NZ_JALDAX010000003.1 GCF_022698145.1 Streptomyces spinosisporus | reverse complement strand
GCCGCTGCACTCGCACGACTGACCCTCGGTCGACGAAGCGACTCCGCGACTTCGCGACGACACAGACTTCCGCAATTCGTAAGGAGCAACCGAAACCATGGCGGTTTCCGTAACCCTTCCGGCGCTCGGCGAGAGCGTCACCGAGGGCACTGTCACCCGCTGGCTGAAGGCCGAGGGCGAGCGCGTCGAGGCCGACGAGCCGCTGCTCGAGGTGTCGACCGACAAGGTCGACACCGAGATCCCCTCGCCCGCCGCCGGTGTCCTCGCCAGCATCAAGGTCGCCGAGGACGAGACCGTCGAGGTCGGCGCCGAGCTCGCCGTCATCGACGACGGCAGCGGTGCCCCCGCGGCCGCCCCGGCCCCGGCCGCAGAGCCCGCCCCCGAGCCCGCCGCGGCTCCGGAGCCGGCCGCTGCCGCCCCGTCCACCGAGCAGGCCGCCCCGGCCCCGGCTCCCACCGCCGAGGCCGCGTCCGGCGGCGGCAGCGCCGAGGGCACGGACGTCGTCCTGCCCGCGCTCGGCGAGTCCGTCACCGAGGGCACCGTCACCCGCTGGCTGAAGTCGGTCGGCGACTCCGTCGAGGCCGACGAGCCGCTGCTCGAGGTCTCCACGGACAAGGTCGACACCGAGATTCCGGCGCCCGCCTCCGGCACGCTGCTGGAGATCGTGGTCGGCGAGGACGAGACCGCCGAGGTCGGCGCCAAGCTCGCCGTCATCGGCGCCGCGGGTGCCGCTCCCGCGGCCGCCCCGGCCCCCGCCGCCCCGGCTCCGGCGCCCGCCGCCGAGGCGCCCGCCGCTCCGGCTCCGGCCCCGGCCGCCCCCGCGGCTCCGGCGCCCGCTCCGGCCGCCCCGGCCCCGCAGGCCCCGTCGGCTCCGGCCCCGCAGCAGGTGACGACCCCGGCTCCCGCCCCGGCCCCGTCCGCCCCGGCTCCGGCGCCCGCCGCGGCCCCGGCCGCCCCGGCCCCGGCCGCGGGTGCCACCGACGAGGGCGCCTACGTCACCCCGCTGGTGCGCAAGCTCGCCGCCGAGAACGGCGTCGACCTGGCCGGCGTCAAGGGCACCGGCGTCGGCGGCCGTATCCGCAAGCAGGACGTCATCGCCGCCGCCGAGGCCGCGAAGGCCGCCGCCGCTGCCCCGGCTCCGGCCGCCGCCGCCCCGGCCGCCAAGAAGGCGCCGACCCTGGAGGCCTCCCCCCTCCGCGGCCAGACCGTCAAGATGCCGCGCATCCGCAAGGTCATCGGCGACAACATGGTCAAGGCGCTGCACGAGCAGGCGCAGCTGTCCTCGGTCGTCGAGGTCGACGTCACCCGCCTGATGCGCCTGCGCGCCCAGGCCAAGGACTCCTTCGCCGCGCGCGAGGGCGTCAAGCTCTCCCCGATGCCGTTCTTCGTGAAGGCGGCGGCCCAGGCGCTGAAGGCCCACCCGGTCATCAACGCCAAGATCAACGAGGCCGAGGGCACGATCACCTACTTCGACACCGAAAGCGTCGGTATCGCGGTGGACTCCGAGAAGGGCCTGATGACCCCGGTCATCAAGCACGCCGGCGACCTCAACATCGCGGGCATCGCGAAGGCCACCGCGGAGCTGGCCGGCAAGGTCCGCGCCAACAAGATCACGCCGGACGAGCTGTCCGGTGCGACCTTCACCATCTCCAACACCGGGTCGCGCGGTGCGCTCTTCGACACGATCATCGTGCCGCCGGGCCAGGTCGCGATCCTCGGCATCGGTGCCACGGTCAAGCGCCCGGCGGTCATCGAGACCGAGGAGGGCACGGTCATCGGCGTCCGCGACATGACCTACCTGACCCTCTCCTACGACCACCGTCTGGTGGACGGCGCCGACGCCGCCCGCTACCTGACCGCGGTCAAGGCGATCCTGGAGGCCGGCGAGTTCGAGGTCGAGCTCGGCCTGTAGGGCTCCGACAGCAGCCAGAGGCGCCCCCGTCCGGGTTTCCGGGCGGGGGCGTTGTCGTGGGCCCTGACGTGTAAGTCTCGTCTCACCTGCACGAAAGCGCCCCCGTGCGCCCCTCCGGAAAGCGCTCGCGGCCGTATTGTCTAAACGTCAAACGCCCCCGGGGCCGATGGGCGGCCCCTCCTTAAGGAGCCCTCATGACCGCGCCCGTCATCCACTCGCTGCGCGAACAGATCCGCGAGCACATCGTGGAGGGGATCGTCAGCGGGCGCTGGAAGCCGGGCGAGCGGATCGTGGAGCGGCGGATCGCCACCGAGCTGGAGGTCAGCCAGACGCCGGTGCGCGAGGCCCTGCGCGAGCTGGAGTCGCTGCGGCTGATCGAGTCGGCGCCCAACAAGGGCGTGCGGGTGCGCAATCTGACCGCGGCCGACCTGGAGGAGAGCTACCCGGTGCGGGCCGGCCTGGAGGCGATCGCGGCGGAGCTGGCGGCCGAGCGCCTCGCCGAGGACTGCTCGGCCCTTGAGCCGCACGTCAACGCCCTCTACCAGGCCGACCGCGCCGCCGACGGCACCGGCCAGGTGCGGCACACGGTCGCCTTCCACCGCGAACTGGTGCGGGCCGCGGGCAACTCCGTGCTGCTGCACACCTGGGAGGGTCTGGGCATCGAAGTCTTCACGGCACTGTCCATCCGCTGGCTGGGAACCGTTCAGCAGTCGTACGCGGAGGAGCACGAGGAGTTGGTGCAGGCGTTTCGCAGGAGGGACCCGAGGATCGCCGAGCTCGTGAAGGCCCATGTGCTGGGCTGCGCTCCGCGGGCCTGACACAGTCGAGCATCCGCACGCTCACCTGCGGAAATCAATCGAAAACGCGGCACCGCGTGCCATCCCGAAAGGCACCGCATGCCGACTTTCTCGTAATCGAGAAGTTTTACCCCTGAACCCTTTGATCGATCATCGATCAGGGAGTTATTGTCGCCGACGGGCCTGAACCGAGGCCCAGCGCCCTGTCCTGCCAAAGACCAAGGGCACCCCCGAACCCTTACCGATGAGGGAACCCCCTTCGACTGAGGAAGGCGGCGACATGACCGACCCCAACGCCATCCAGCCGAGCGAGCTCGACCAGCTCCCGGACAGGGACCCCGAGGAGACCGCCGAATGGCAGGCCTCCCTGGACGCGGTCGCCAAGGCGGCGGGCCCGCACCGTGCCGCGTATCTGATGCGCCGCACTCTGGAGCGGGCAGAGGGCAACGGCATCGCGCTGCCCAAGCTCCTCGAGACCGACTACGTCAACACCATCCCGACCGCCGCCGAGCCGAGTGTGCCCGGTGACGAGGAGATGGAGCGCCGTATCACCGCGTGGAACCGCTGGAACGCGGCCGCGATGGTGACCCGGGGCGCCAAACACGGCGTCGGCGGCCACATCGCCACCTTCGCCTCCGCAGCCTGGCTCTACGAGACGGGCTTCAACCACTTCTTCCACGGCAAGGAGGGGGACGGCTCGGGCGACCAGCTCTACATCCAGGGCCACGCCTCCCCCGGCATCTACGCCCGCGCCTTCCTCGACGGCCGCCTCACCGAGCAGCACCTGGACAACTTCCGCCAGGAGGCGGGCGGCAACGGCCTGCCGTCGTACCCGCACCCGCGCCGGCTGCCCTGGCTGTGGGAGTTCCCGACGGTGAGCATGGGCCTCGGCCCGCTCTCCGCGATCTACCAGGCGCGCTTCAACCGCTACCTCACCGCGCGCGGCGTCAAGGACGTCTCGTCCTCGCACGTGTGGGCGTTCCTCGGCGACGGCGAGATGGACGAGCCGGAGTCCACGGCCGCCCTCGCCCTCGCCTCCCGCGAGGGTCTGGACAACCTGACCTTCGTCATCAACTGCAACCTGCAGCGCCTCGACGGCCCGGTCCGCGCGAACTTCAAGATCGTGCAGGAGCTGGAGGCCCAGTTCCGCGGCGCCGGCTGGAACGTGATCAAGACGCTGTGGGGCACGGCCTGGGACGAGCTGTTCCAGCTGGACACCACGGGCGCGCTGGTACGCCGGCTGCGCGAGGTACCGGACGCCCAGGTGCAGACGTACCAGACGCGCGACGCGGCCTACATCCGCGAGGACTTCTTCGGCAAGGACCCGGCGCTCGCCGAGATGGCCAAGCTGCTGAGCGACGACAAGATCCTCGAGTGCTTCCACCTCTCCCGCGGTGGCCACGAGGCCCGCAAGGTCTACGCCGCCTACAAGGCCGCCGTCGAGTTCAAGGGCGCGCCGACCGTGATCCTGGCCCAGACCGTCAAGGGCCACACCCTCGGTGAGGGCTTCGCGTCGAAGAACGCCAACCACCAGATGAAGAAGCTGACGGTGGACGAGTTCAAGGCGATGCGTGACCGCCTCGAACTGCCCATCAAGGACAGCGACTTCGTCGACGGCGTGGTCCCCTACGGCCACCCGGGCGCCGACTCCCCCGAGGTCCGCTACCTCCAGGAGCGCCGCGCGGCCCTCGGCGGTCCGGCCCCGGCCCGCCGCACGCACGCGCTCGCCCCGCTGCCCGCCCCCGCCGACAAGGCCTTCGCCGCCTTCGACAAGGGCTCCGGCGCGCAGAATGTGGCCACCACCATGGCCTTCGTCCGCCTGGTCAAGGACCTGGTCCGCGACAAGGAGACCGGAAAGCGCTGGGTGCCGATCGTCCCCGACGAGGCGCGCACCTTCGGCATGGAGAGCCTCTTCCCGTCCCTCGGGATCTACTCCCCGAAGGGCCAGACGTACGAGCCGGTCGACCGCGACCAGCTGATGTACTACAAGGAGGCCAAGAACGGCCAGATCCTCAACGAGGGGATCACCGAGGCCGGTTCGATGGCCGACTTCATCGCCGCGTCCACCGCGTACGCGACGCACGGCGAGGCGATGATCCCGTTCTACATCTTCTACTCGATGTTCGGCTGGCAGCGCACGGCCGACCAGATGTGGCAGCTCGGCGACCAGCTCGGCCGCGGCTTCCTGGTGGGCGCGACGGCCGGCCGTACGACGCTGACCGGTGAGGGTCTGCAGCACGCGGACGGCCACTCGCCGGTGATCGCCGCGACCAACCCGGCGGCGCTGTCGTACGACCCGGCGTTCGCCTACGAGATCGCGGTGATCGTCAAGGACGGTCTGCGCCGTATGTACGGCGAGGCGGCGCCGGGCGAGGACCCGAACGTCTTCTACTACCTCACCGTCTACAACGAGCCGCTGCCGCAGCCGGCGAAGCCGTCCGCGCCCGGCGTCGACGAGGGCATCGTCAAGGGCCTGTACCGCTTCAACACGGCCGAGGAGGCGGGGCTCGCACCGGCGGCCAACGCCCCGCGCATCCAGCTGCTCGGCTCCGGTACGGCGATCCACTGGGCCCTTGAGGCCCAGAAGCTGCTCGCCGAGGAGTGGGGCGTGGCCGCGGACGTCTGGTCGGCGACCAGCTGGACCGAACTGCGCCGTGACGCGATGGAGGCGGACGACGCGCTGCTGCGGGGCGAGGAGCGGGTGCCGTACGTCCGGCAGGCGCTGCACGGGGCCGAGGGCCCGGTGCTCGCGGTCTCCGACTACATGCGCCAGGTCCCCGACCAGATCGCGCAGTGGGTCGAGCAGGACTGGTCCTCGCTCGGCGCCGACGGCTTCGGCCTCTCGGACACCCGCGACGCGGCCCGCCGCCACTTCGGCGTCGACGCCCCGTCCATCGTCGTGGCGGCGCTGGCCCAGCTGGCGCGGCGCGGGGAGGTCAAGGCGACGGCCGTGAAGGAGGCCCGGGAGCGGTACGGGCTGTAACGCGGTGGCACGGACGAAGGGGTACGGCGGCTGCCGTGCCCCTTCGCTGTCAGTGGCCCCCGGCATCATGGCCGTATGCGTGCTGCCCGCCTGATCAAGATGGTGCTGCTTCTGCAGTCCCGGCCCTCCATGACCGCCGCCGAGCTGGCGCGGGAGCTGGAGGTGTCCGAGCGGACCGTGACGCGGGACGCGCAGGCGCTGTCGGAGGCGGGGGTGCCGGTGTACGCGGACCGGGGGCGGGCCGGGGGGTACCGGTTGATCGGCGGGTACCGGACGCGGCTGACCGGGCTGGCGCGCGGCGAGGCCGAGGCGCTGTTCCTGTCCGGTGTGCCGGGCGCCCTGCGGGAGATGGGCCTGGAGGACGCCGCCTCGGCCGCCCGGCTGAAGGTGTCGGCGGCGCTGCTGCCGTCGCTGCGGGACGCCTCCCGCACGGCCGCGCAGCGCTTCCATCTGGACGCCCCGAACTGGTTCACCGAACCGAAGGCGCCGGAGCTGCTGCCCGCGGTCGCGGACGCGGTGTGGGACGACCGCCGGATCAGCGCGCGCTACCGCAGCCGCCAGGCCGAGGTGGAGCGCGAGCTGGAGCCGTACGGGCTGGTTCTCAAGGCGGGGGTCTGGTATCTGTGCGCGCGGGTGCCGGAGCCGGGGTCGTACCGGGTGTACCGGATCGACCGGTTCACGGCGGTGGAGGCGGGCGGGGAACGGTTCGAGCGGGACGAGGAGTTCGATCTGCCGGCCTTCTGGGACGAGCAGGCCGAGCGGTTCGCGCGGTCGATCCTGCGGGCCGAGGTCGTCGTACGGCTGTCGCAGGCCGGGGCGCGCGCACTGCCGTACGCCGTCGATCCCGTCGCCGCCCGGGAGGCCCTGGCGGCCGCGGACGCACCGGACGAGGAGGGGCGGCTGACGCTGACGCTGCCCGTGGAGTCCGAGGAGGTCGCACACGCGCAGCTCGCGGGGCTCGGGCCCGAGGTGGAGGTGCTGGAACCCGGGAGTCTGCGGACACGGTTCGCCGAGGATGCGAGGCGGTTGGCGCGCCTGTACGGGACATAACAATCCGTGGCACTCCACGTGCGCCCCACCCGCCCAGGGCCGATGCTGGACCCGTGATGGACGAGACGGAGTTCTGGGAGCTGGTGGACGCCACCCGCGAGGCTGCCGAGGGCGACCCCGAGGAGCAGGCCGACCTGCTCGTGGACCGGCTCCTGCAGCTGGACCCGGACATGGTGCTCGACTTCGCCCGTCACTTCGAGGCCCGCTACAACCGCGCGTACGCCTGGGACCTGTGGGGCGCGGCCTGGGTGCTGCTCGACGGGGCGAGCGACGACGCGTTCGACTTCTTCCGGTGCTGGCTGATCGGGCAGGGGCGTGAGGTCTACGAGGGCGCCGTGCACCATCCCGACGCGCTGGCCGATCTCCTGGACGACTTCGACGAGGAGATCGACGGGGACGGGGAGGAGCTGGGGTACGCCGCGGACGAGGCCTACGAGCAGCTCACCGGGACCGTCGCCCCCGACCTGGGCATTCCGCCCGCGCCGTCCGAGCCGCTGGGCGCACCGCTCGACTTCGAGAACGAACGGGTGTTGCAGCAGCGCTACCCGAAGCTCTGGGACCGTTTCAGGGGCTGACCACTCAGATCGACCACTTTTTCCATGTCAGGGGGACCATGGCCCGCATCCCGTACCCGGAGCGGCCCGCCGACGCCGTCGCCAGGCTGCCCGTGCCGCTCAACGCCTTCCGCATGCTCTCCCACGCCCCGCCGCTGACGGGCCCGGCGATCGACCTGGGCCTGGCCGTGCTGCGCGAGTCGACGCTGCCGGTCCGGCTGCGCGAACTGGTCGTGCTGGCCGTCGCGTCCGGCACGCGGTGCACATACCTGTCCGTCCAGCACACCCCGATCGCCCTCAACGCCGGTGCCACGCCCGAGCAGTTGGCGGCAATCGCCGAACAGCGCGCCGACGGACCTGAGTTGGACGCAACGGAGTCCGCTGCGGTGACCTCCGCGTTCGAACAGGTCTCCCAACACACCCTGTCCGACCACACACTGACCACCCTCCGCACCCGAGTCCCCGACCGCCAGATCATCGAGATCATGACGACAACCGGCTACTACACCATGCTGGCCGGCCTGATGAACGGCCTGGCGGTGGACATCGACCCGTCGGGCGAGCAGTTCCTCGGTCTCGTCGGCGGCGATTCCGACTGAGCATCAACTCCCCACCGTCCGGCGGCGCCCCGTGTCCGATGGGAAGTACGCCTGGGGCTCGTCCGTCGTTGTGTGGTGTAGGGGGGCCGCGTTGGCCTGATTGAGGGTGGGGGTTGTGGTGGCTGTTGGGAACAGGAGGGCGGCTGTGGCCGCGCAGAGTGCTGCCCAGGGGCCGCGGGGGGTGCGGGGCCGGTCGGGCGGCTGCTTTGTGGTGCCCGTGTTAATGATGTGCATCTTCCCCCACCTCCGGTCGGTGTCTCTGGCCGACGGTAGGCAGGTCGGCTCGGGGAGAGCGGTGAGGCGGCTGCGAGGGACCTGTGAGGCGGTCCGTCAGGGGATTCGGCCCTGTAGCCGTGCCGCCTGCTGTCTGATGGCGGGGAGGCGGGCGCTGAGGGCCTGGCCGGGGCAGGTGGTGCTGTAGGCGTCCTTGTGGGCGGCCAGGGCGGGGAGGGTGGCGGTGGTCCCGGAGCGGTAGCGGCTGAGGCTGTTGCTGGAGACCAGATGCGCCTCGCTGCGCGGGTCGACGTCGGCGAGCCCCAGTTTCCACGCGGCGACGGCGGCGATCGCGTCCGTCATCGCCTTGGGCACGGGCACCCCCGCCGTGAAGGTGCCGATCGCGGCGATACCGGCCGTACGGTGGTTGAAGCCCTGGGTGTGGGCGCCGGTGACCGCGCGGCCGACGCCGCCCGCGCGGCCTTCGTAGACGGTGCCGCAGCGGTCGACGAGGAAGTTGTAGCCGATGTCGTCCCAGTTCCGGGCGTCGGTCTGGCCCGCGTAGAGGTAGCGGATGATGCGGGGCACGTCGGCGCAGTCGTAGCCGTTGGGCGAGTCGGTGTGGTGGACGAAGACCGCGACGACCTTGTCGTCGTAGCGCGGGGGCGGCTGGGCGTGCCGGGCGAACGGATCCAGCCAGACCGACCGGGGCACGATGTGCGGCTCGGCCGCGGTGTGCGGGGTGGTGGGGCGGGCCGCGGCGGGTGGCCGGTGCCGGTCTCCGGTGTGCCCGATGCCGTCCGCGCACAGGACCAGCCCGAGGACGGCGGCCACTCCGGGCAGCCAGGAGAGCAGCACGAGCACGGGTCGGGGTATGTGCGCGCGTGCTTGCCCAGGTCCTCGCCGTCTGCGGACACGCATGACTTCACTTTCGGACCGATCCGCTCCGTCCGCGATGTGTGCTGTGCCACCCGGTGGAACCATCGTCCTGGTCCGAGGCGTTTTTCCGGGTGCACGCACGCGTGGCGGTTTCCTTCGGGCCACACGCGCGTGGCTGATCACTGGACCCGTCCTGCGCGTATGGAGTGATCCGAGAGAAAGGCGGCTCCGTGGACCTGCTCGACATCCTGCTGTTGCTGGTGATCGTGGCCTACGCGGCGTCCGGCTACCGGCGCGGGCTGGTGGCCGGCTGCGTCTCGCTCGCCGGGTTCGTGGGCGGCGCGGTCCTCGGTGTGTGGGTGCTGCCGTGGGTGATGGATCTGGTGACGGCGGGGACGACCCGGGCGACGGTGACGGCGGTGCTGACCGTGCTGCTCCCGGCGGCGGTCGGACACGAGTTGGCGGGGCGGCTCGCCCTGCGACTGCGCAGGGAGCTGGACCGCGGACCGCTGCGGGTGGCGGACGGGGTCGGCGGGGCGGCGGCCAACTCGGTGGCGGTGCTGATCGTGGCGTGGGTCGCCGCGAGCGTGCTCGGCGCCTCCTCCTCGCCGCTTCTCACGACGGCGATCCGTGACTCGACGCTGCTCGGCGCGGTGCAGGACGCCATGCCGGACACGACCCCCGCATGGTTCTCCCGGGCCACCACCGCGCTCACGCAGGCGGGCTTCCCGCAGGTCTTCAACCCGTTCGAGAACGAGTCGACGGCCGAGGTCGCGCGGCCCACCGGCGACAGCGTCACGGCGAGCGCCACGAACGCGGCCAAGCTCAGCACGGTGAAGATCGAGGGTGTCTCCGGCGACCAGGGCCGCGAGGGCAGCGGCTTCGTCTACGCACGCGACCATGTGATGACCAACGCCCACGTGGTGGCCGGCATCGACGACCCGAGCGTGCGCGTCGGCGGGGTCGGGCGGACGTACGAGGCACGGGTGGTGCTCTTCGACCCGGACCGCGACGTGGCCGTGCTGTACGTGCCGGGGCTGCGCGCCCCCGTCCTGCGCTTCGACGACAGTGCCGCGCGCGGCGACTCGGCGGTCGTGGCCGGCTATCCGCAGGACGGCGATCTGAATCTCCAGGCGGCGACCGTCGCGGGCCGGGTGCGGGCGACCGGCCAGAACATCTACAGCGACCGCACGGTCACCCGGGAGATCTACTCGATCCGCTCGACGGTCCGGCCGGGCAACTCCGGCGGCCCGCTGCTGACGACCGACGGCCGGGTCTACGGCGTCGTCTTCGCCCGCTCCACGAGCGACGACGAGACCGGCTATGTGCTGACGGCGGCCGAGGTCGCCTCCGACGCCGACCGCGCGGCGTCCGCGACGGAGGCGGTCGACACCGGGGACCTGGTGACGTCGTAGGGCGCTGCTCCGCCCGTCAGAGGCGCAGCGCTCCCGTCACAGACTGCACCCCATGAGGACGTCGTCCACATACTCGCCCTCCAGCAGGAACTCGCCCGGCAGGACGCCCTCCACGGCGAAGCCCTCGGTCTCGTAGAGCTTCCGGGCCGGTGCGTTGTGGCCGAGGACGCGCAGGGTGAGGCGGCGCGCGCCCTGCTTGCGGGCCTCCTCGCGGACGGCCCGCAGCAGCGCCCGCCCGACGCCGGCGCCACGCGCCTGTTCGGCGACGGCGAGCCCCTGGATCTGCCGCACGTGGGCGTTGCAGGCGAGCGGGGTCGGATAGCCGAGGCGTACATAGCCGACGACCTCGCCGCCGAGCTCGGCGACCAGATGGTCCCGGGGCCCGAACCGCTCGTTGTAGAACGGCTCGAACGGCGGCACCGGGCGCGGCTGCACGGAGTGCAGCGGGGACCAGGTCAGGCGGTCGATGAGCCCCAGCGCCTCCTCGTCGTCGAGAACGGCGTGACGTATGTACGGAACCGGCATGACGGCCACCATATGAGTCCTCCGCGCAGAATGGGCACATGGAGCCTTCCCGAATCGCAGTGGCCGGTGCGTCCGGTCTCATCGGCGGCGCCCTGGCGCGGTCCCTGGCCGCCGACGGGCACGAGGTGGTGCGGCTGGTGCGCCGGCCGCCCCGGACGAAGGACGAGGTCCGCTGGGACCCGGAGGCCGGCCGGGTGGACGCGGCCGGGCTCGCCGGGTGCGAGGCGGTGGTGAACCTCGCGGGCGCCGGCGTGGGCGACAGCCGCTGGACGGACACGTACAAGGCACGCATCCGCAGCAGCCGGGTGCTCGGCACGAGGGCGCTGGCCGAGGCGGTGGCCGGGCTGGAGACGAAGCCGCGGGTGTTCGTGAACGGCAGCGCGATGGGGTACTACGGCGAGACCGGCGAGCGCGCGGTCGACGAGAGCGCGCCGCCCGGCGAGGGCTTTCTGCCCGAGCTGTGCGTGGAGTGGGAGGGTGCCGCCGCGCCCGCGCAGGAGGCGGGCGTACGGACGGTGTTCACCCGCACGGGGCTGGTGGTGTCCCGCGCGGGCGGGGCGTGGGGGCGGCTGTTCCCTCTGTTCCGGGCGGGGCTCGGCGGGCGCCTGGGCGACGGGCGGCAGTACTGGTCGTTCATCTCGCTGCACGACGAGGTGGCGGCGATCCGGCATCTGATGGACACCGACGGGCTGTCCGGGCCGTTCAACCTCACCGCGCCGCAGCCGCTGACGAACCGTGAGATCACCGCGGCCATGGGGCGGGTGCTGCACCGGCCGACGCTCTTCCCGGTGCCCGCGCCGGTGCTCAGGTCCGTGCTCGGCGAGATGGCCGGGGATGTGCTGGGCAGCGCACGGGTGGTGCCGAAGCGGCTGCTGGAGTCCGGCTTCACGTTCGCCTTCCCGGACATCGACGGGGCGCTCAAGGCGGCACTCTGACCGCATGCGACCGCCGTGCGACCGTGCCCTGTCGATGCGCGACTGCCTTTGACCGATCACCGCCCTAACCTCGACCCGAACTCGGGTATTCCCGGAGCCTGTTGGGGGCATGACGTCTCCACCGGCCGCGCAACCTCGAGGAGGGGCACGTGCTTGAGCCCGCGTACCAGGCAGACGTCGTGATCGTAGGAGCCGGGGTCGCCGGACTCTCGGCGGCACATCGGCTGACCAGCGCAGGAGTGACGACCGCGGTCCTGGAGGCCGCCCCTTGCGTGGGGGGCCGCATGTCGACGGAGAAGGTCGACGGGTTCCGGCTCGACCGGATCGGACAGCTGCTGTCCACGGCGTACCCGGAACTGCGGACGACGCCGGGGCTCGATGCGCTGGTTCTGCGCCCGTTCGCGCCCGGCGTGCTGCTGCACAGCGACGGACGTCACTGCCGCGCGGTCGCTCCGGCGGCCGCGGGGGGCGCACGGGGCGCACTCCATGCGGTGCGCGCCCTGGCGAGCGCCCCCGCCAAGAGCGCCCCGCGGTCCGGTGCCCCGCTCGGCGGCGCCGTCGATCAGGCCCGGCTCGGCACCGCGCTCGCCCGGCTCGCCATGACACCCGTCGAACGGCTGCTGTCCCGGCCGGAGTCACCCGCGGGCCAGGCCCTCACGGCCCGCGGTCTGCCCGCGCGCACCGTCGACGGCTTTCTGCGCCCGCTGCTCGCCGCCCTGCTGTGCGACCCGGAGCTGACGACGTCCAGCCGTTGCGCCGACCTCGCGCTGCGCGCCTTCGCGTGCGGTCGGCTGTGCCTGCCGGAGGGAGGCGCCGAGGCGCTGCCCGAACTGCTCGCGCGGACGCTGCCGCCGGGCACCGTGCACACCGGTGTGCGGGTCACCTCCGTCTCCACGAGCGCGGTGACCACCGCCGAGCACGGCGAGATCCGCTGCCGCGCCGTGCTTCTCGCGACGGACGCGCAGGCCGCCGCCGACCTGCTCCCGGGCCTGCGCGTACCCGGCTTCCATCCGGTGACAGTGCTGCACCACACCACGGACGAGCCGCCGGGGACGGGCGCGGCGCTGCTGCTCGACGCGGACCGCGGCGGCCCGGTCGCGCACACGGCGGTGGTGAGCGCGGTGGACCCGAGCCGGGCGCCGGCGGGCCGCGCGCTCATCACCTCCACGGTCCTCGGCCCGCCCCCGCCGGAACTCGACACCGCCGTACGCATGCATCTCGCCCGGCTCTACGGCACCTCGACCGCGCGCTGGGAGACCCTCGCCGTCCACCACACCCCGGCGGCCGTCCCCGCGATGCGCCCGCCGCACGACCTGCGCCGCCCCGTACGCCTCCTGGCCGGTCTCTACGTCTGCGGCGACCACCGGGACACCAGCACGGTCCAGGGAGCCCTCCACTCGGCCCGCCGAGCAACGTCAGCAATCCTCACGGACCTAGGGGCAGCAGGCTCCATACACCGATCGGAGCCCCTCCCATCGGCCAAGGCAGCCTGAAGCACCCTTAGGGGCGCGGGGCTGTATCGATATGCGGCTCCGCCGCGTGGGCGCGATCAACCACGACGAACCCGCACCAGCCCACAAACCCTCGACCCCACGGCGCTACCCCAAGGCCGCAATCCGATCCCGATACCCCCGCACCGGCGCAGCATCCTTATAAGGCTCCAACCTCCGCTCGAAGTCCCGCACATACTCCACCGCCCGCACCGACCGCATCTCCGCGGCGGCCCCCGCCGCCTCGGCGCCCAGCGTGCAGGCCTGGTCGAGCTCGCCCAGGCCGAGCCGCGCGGACGCCAGCACCACGCGGCAGAAGAGCCGGCTGCGGGCGAATGCGGGCGCACGCAGCTGCAGGGAGCGTTCCGCGTGCTGGGCCGCCGCGCGGAACTGCTGCAGATCCCGGTGGCAGTGCCCGAACTCGTCGGCCATCTGCGCCTCGTCGAAGAAGCGTGCCCAGTACGGGACCTCGTCGCCGGGGCGGGCCGCTTCGAGGGCCCGCTCGGCCCGCACGAGCGAGGCGGTGCAGTTGCGCACCTCGCCGAGCACGCCGTGCCCACGCGCCTCGGCCGAGTGCAGCAGGGCCTGGACGACGGGCGGGGCGCTGGTCCCGACGCCCTGCTGGGCGACCCGCGCGAGCTGTACGGCCTCGCGGCCGTGGCCGAGGTAGACGGCCTGGCGGCTCATGGTGACCAGCACGTAGGAGCCGTAGCTGCGGTCCCCCGCCGCCTGCGCGAGGCGCAGTGCCTGCACGAAGTAGCGCTGGGCGAGGCCGTGGGCCGCGATGTCGTACGAGGTCCAGCCGGCCAGCCTGGTCAGGTCGGCCGCCGCGGCGAAGAGCCGGCGCCCGGTCTGCTCGCCGTAGGTGCCGCGCAGCATCGGCTCGCACTCGTGCTCCAGATAGCGCACGAGGGCCTGGCGGGCGTGGCCGCCGCCGTACATGTTGTCCAGGGTGCGGAACAGTTCGCCGACCGAGCGCAGGGCCGCGATGTCGCCGGGGGTGACCTTCTGGCCGGGGCCGCGCTCGGCCTGGCCGCGCTGGCGGGGAACGACCGGGCGGCCCTGGGCGGGGACGCGGACGGGCTGTTCGCCGCGGGCCACCTTGTCGTCGGGGCGGCCGATCAGCCAGTCGCGGCTGGGCACGACCAGACCGGCCGGGGTGAACGCGATCTTGCGCAGTTCGGCGTGCGAGCCGGAATCCTTGCGCCACAGGCCGCCGACGATGTCGATGGCCTCCTCGGGGGTGGCGGCGAACTCCAGCCCGGCGTAGACGGGGGCGCAGGCGTCGAGCCCGAGGTCCTGGGCGCTGAGTCTGCGGCCCAGCCGCCGGGTGAAGACCTCGGCGATCAGGGCGGGCGTGGTGCCGCGGGGCTGCTGGCCCCGCAGCCAGCGGGTGACCGACGTCTTGTCGTATCTGAGGTCGAGGCCGTGTTCGAGACCGAGCTGGTCGACGCGACGGGCAAGACCCGCGTTGGAGAACCCGGCTTCTGCGATGAGCGCGGCGAGCTGGCGGTTGGGAGTGCGCTGCGCGGGTCGTTCCGTCATCTGCGGTGCGGTCTCCTGCCTTTCGGGCCTGGCGGGGCCGTCGGCCCCGTTGTGCCCGGATTGCCTGTGAGCAGCCCTTATGGCCTCTGCGAACGGCGCGAATGTAGCGGAGAGTAAGCAGGCGATCGCACACTTCCCCGCTCGTTCATCCGATCGTGTGAGGATTGCCCGTGGAGCTGACGCGAGACGGTCGGTCGTACAGTGGCGTAGGCATGTTTCATGCCTTACGACCTTCTAGGGAGGCGCTTGCCGTGAGTGAGCTGCGTTTCGTCCGTATGGGATTCGGTGCCGAGGCCGTCGACTACCAGGTGGCCTGGGACGAGCAACGCCGGGTGCACGCGGCACGCTTCGCGGACGAGGTTCCGGACACCGTGCTGCTCCTGGAGCATCCGCCGGTCTACACGGCGGGCCGGCGCACGGCGGACAACGAGCGCCCCCTGGACGGCACTCCGGTCATCGACGTGGACCGCGGCGGCAAGATCACCTGGCACGGCCCGGGCCAGCTGGTGGGCTACCCGATCCAGAAGCTTCCGCGCCCGGTGGACGTGGTCGCGCATCTGCGCCGGCTGGAGGAGGCCATGATCGGCGTCTGCGCGGAGTTCGGCATCGAGACCAGCAGGGTGGAGGGCCGGGCCGGCGTGTGGGTCCTCGGCGACCCGGTGGAGCAGCGCCCGGCCCTCGGCGGCCTCTCGCTCGACTTCGACCCCCGGCTGACCGACGAGGAGTTCGACCCCCGGCTCAACGGCCCCGAGTACGCGCCCTCCAACGCCGGCCAGCGCCGCGAGGACCGCAAGATCTGCGCCGTGGGCATCCGCGTCGCCAAGGGCGTCACCATGCACGGCTTCGCCCTGAACGTGAACCCGGACGTCTCCAACTTCGACAAGATCATCCCCTGCGGCATCCGCGACGCCGGCGTCACCTCCCTCGCGCACGAGCTGGGCCGCGACGTCACCATCGCCGAGGTGCTGCCCGTCGTCGAGCGGCACCTTCAGGCCGTACTGGAGAACGCGGACCTCAGGCCGAGGGTGATCGAGAAGACACCGGCGGCCTGAGACGGCCCGCGGGCTTTCAAATCAACGGGCGTACGCTTGAGCACGCCGAGGAATCAATCGCTAGGGAGCGGTCGTGTCCGCAGTCACCCCCGACGGACGCAAGATGCTGCGCCTGGAGGTCCGCAACAGCCAGACCCCCATCGAGCGCAAGCCCGAGTGGATCAAGACGCGGGCGAAAATGGGCCCCGAGTACACGAAGATGCAGAACCTCGTGAAGAGCGAGGGACTGCACACGGTCTGCCAGGAAGCCGGCTGCCCGAACATCTACGAGTGCTGGGAGGACCGCGAGGCGACCTTCCTCATCGGCGGCGACCAGTGCACCCGGCGCTGCGACTTCTGCCAGATCGACACCGGCAAGCCCGAGGCGCTGGACGTCGACGAGCCGCGCCGCGTCGGCGAGTCCGTGGTCACGATGGACCTGAACTACGCCACCATCACGGGCGTCGCCCGCGACGACCTGGAGGACGGCGGCGCCTGGCTGTACGCCGAGACCGTGCGCCAGATCCACGCCCAGACCGCCGGCCGCGAGGGCGGGCACACCAAGGTCGAACTGCTCGCCCCCGACTTCAACGCGGTCCCCGAGCAGCTCGCCGAGGTCTTCTCCTCCCGCCCCGAGGTCTTCGCGCACAACGTCGAGACGGTGCCGCGGATCTTCAAGCGCATCCGCCCCGGCTTCCGCTACGACCGCTCGCTGAAGGTCATCACCGAGGCCCGCGACTACGGCCTGGTCACCAAGTCGAACCTGATCCTCGGCATGGGCGAGACCCGCGAGGAGATCAGCGACGCGCTGCGGCAACTGCACGAGGCGGGCTGCGAGCTGGTCACCATCACGCAGTACCTGCGCCCGTCGGTGCGCCACCACCCCGTGGAGCGCTGGGTCAAGCCGCAGGAGTTTGTGGAGCTGAAGGAGGAGGCCGAGCAGATCGGCTTCTCCGGCGTGATGTCCGGACCGCTGGTGCGCTCCTCGTACCGCGCCGGCCGTCTCTACCAGATGGCCATCGAGAAGCGGGGTGCCTACGTCGCCTCGCAGGCGGTCTGATGGCACGGAGTGCCACTCGGCGCGTGTGAATCTGCGCACAAGCAGCTACTGCACGGTAGCGGCCGATTGACGCGGTCCTGAGCGTCCTCGCAGCTGAGGACGGCATCAGGGCCGCGTCGGCGTTTCAGGCCGCCGCATCAAGGCTTCATTGGCGTTTGACCGGTGGGTCACGCCCTGGTAACACCAAACAGTGACCCTGGGATCACACCACGTACACCCCGGTGTACACCCCGATCCTGCGCCGACGTTCCGAGGGGGGACCTCCGCCATGCAGGCCGCGCCCGTTCGCGCCACCGCCATCCCGTCCTTCACCACTGCACTGCGTGCAGTCGAGTCGCTGCTCATGAGCGGGGGCCAGCGCACCGCCCGCCGCAACGCCTGGACCTCCGTCCTGGAGGACCGCCGCCGCGCCAAGGACCGGGTCGAGGCCCAGCGCGTGCTGGACCAGACCCTGCTCCCCCGCCCCTGAACCCCACACTTGGGGCACTGCCGTCGTACGGCGCTCCCGGGGCCACGTAGACTTCGGAACATGGCGAGGAAGGAACCTGCAGCGGACGCTGCGAACCCCGGGCGACTGAAGCAGATCGCTCTGACCTACAAGATGACGCGGAAGGCCGACAAGAAGATCGGTCTTGTACTCGCGGCGGTCGGCATCGTCGTCCTCGGTGTCCTCCTCGCGATCGGTTTCTTGATCGGTCACCCCATCTATCTCGGCATCCTGGGCCTGCTGCTCGCCTTCCTCGCGATGGCGATCGTCTTCGGGCGCCGGGCCGAGCGGGCGGCCTTCGGGCAGATGGAGGGCCAGCCGGGCGCGGCGGCCGCGGTGTTGGACAACATCGGCCGGGGCTGGACGACGACGCCCGCGGTGGCCATGAACCGCAATCAGGACGTGGTCCACCGGGCCGTCGGCAAGGCCGGCATCGTCCTGGTCGCCGAGGGCAACCCGAACCGGGTCAAGAGCCTGCTGGCCGCCGAGAAGAAGAAGATGAACCGCATCGTCGTGGACGTGCCGGTGCACGACATCATCGTGGGCCACGGCGAAGGCCAGGTGGAGCTGAAGAAGGTACGCACCACCATGCTCAAGCTGCCGCGCGTGCTCACCGGCCCGCAGGTGACCGCCACCAACGACCGGCTGCGCGCCATGGGCGACCTGATGAGCAACATGCCGCTGCCGAAGGGCCCGATGCCCAAGGGCATGAAGCTCCCCAAGGGCGGCAAGGCCCGCTGACCTTCCCGCTACGGCCTGCTACGGCGAAGGGGGCGACCGGAGAACATCCGGTCGCCCCCTTCGCCGTAGCTGCGGCGGAAATACTAGATGCGGACCTCAACCGTGCGCGCCAGCCGGTCGTGCAGGCCCCTGCCGTCGCGGTCCCAGATCAGGGCCGGGATGGCGACGCAGAGCAGGACCGAGCGCAGTGCGGCCCGCAGGGGGTTCGGACGGCCGGTGTCCAGGGCGACCACGCGCAGCCCGAACAGGCGCTTGCCCGGGGTGAAGCCGATCGTGCCGACGGTCAGGACATGAAGCAGGAGGAAGACGAGCAGCGCCCAGTTGCCGGTCGCCTGGTCGTAACCGTGCGTGATGAGACCGTATGCGATCAAGAGGCACAGTGCCCAGTCGACGGCCAGGGCCCCGAACCGGCGGCCCGGGCGGGCGATCGAGCCCGGCCCCTCCTCCGGCAGACCGAGCTGCTGACCCCTGTATCCGAACTCGACTCCGGCGTCCTCCGCGGCCGCGCGGGGGCCCGAGAGCCATGAGCCGATTGCATCCCTGTTGTCCACGCGTCCACGGTACTGCGGGTGTTTCGCGATCCGGACAGGTGGGGTACTCCGGACTCGGCCCGGTTAACTTGTGCGAAACAAATGGGTCACGCCCGAGAAATCACGCGTCCCTAGGGTCGAGGTCAGCGTGTGCCACCGCACTGGCCGCACAACGAACTACCACCCCGGCGGGACGGTCGGGAGTAGGAGGAGCTGGATGTTCCAGAACGCCGACGAGGCCAAGAAGTTCATCGCGGACGAGGACGTCAAGTTCGTCGACGTCCGCTTCTGCGACCTGCCGGGCGTCATGCAGCACTTCACGGTGCCCGTCGAGGCGTTCGACCCGGACGAGGAGCTCGCGTTCGACGGTTCGTCGATCCGTGGTTTCCAGGCCATCCACGAGTCCGACATGGCGCTGCGCGCGGACCTGTCGACCGCCCGGGTCGACCCCTTCCGCCGTGACAAGACGCTGAACATCAACTTCTTCATCCACGACCCGATCACGGGCGAGCAGTACTCCCGTGACCCGCGCAACGTGGCCAAGAAGGCCGAGGCCTACCTCGCGTCGACCGGGATCGCGGACACCGCGTACTTCGGTCCCGAGGCCGAGTTCTACGTCTTCGACTCCGTCCGCTTCGCCACCACGGCGAACGAGAGCTTCTACCACATCGACTCCGAGGCCGGCGCCTGGAACACCGGCGCCCTCGAGGACAACCGCGGCTACAAGGTCCGCTACAAGGGCGGCTACTTCCCGGTCCCGCCGGTCGACCACTTCGCCGACCTGCGCGCCGAGATCTCCCTGGAGCTGGACAAGCAGGGCCTGAAGGTCGAGCGCCAGCACCACGAGGTGGGCACCGCCGGCCAGGCGGAGATCAACTACAAGTTCAACACCCTGCTCGCCGCCGCCGACGACCTGCAGCTCTTCAAGTACATCGTGAAGAACGTCGCCTGGCGCAACGGCAAGACCGCGACCTTCATGCCGAAGCCGATCTTCGGCGACAACGGCTCGGGCATGCACGTCCACCAGTCGCTGTGGTCGGGCGGCGACCCGCTGTTCTACGACGAGGCCGGGTACGCGGGCCTGTCGGACACCGCCCGCTACTACATCGGCGGCATCCTCAAGCACGCCCCGTCGCTGCTGGCCTTCACCAACCCGACGGTGAACTCCTACCACCGCCTGGTCCCGGGCTTCGAGGCGCCGATCAACCTGGTGTACTCGCAGCGCAACCGCTCCGCCGCCATGCGCATCCCGATCACGGGCTCCAACCCGAAGGCCAAGCGTGTCGAGTTCCGCGCGCCCGACTCCTCCGGCAACCCGTACCTCGCCTTCTCGGCGCTGCTGCTCGCCGGTCTCGACGGCATCAAGAACAAGATCGAGCCGGCCGAGCCGATCGACAAGGACCTCTACGAGCTGGCTCCCGAGGAGCACGCGAACGTCGCGCAGGTCCCGACCTCGCTGCCGGCCGTTCTCGACTCCCTGGAGCGCGACCACGAGTTCCTGCTCGCGGGCGACGTCTTCACGTCCGACCTGATCGAGACGTGGATCGACTTCAAGCGTACGAACGAGATCGCCCCGCTGCAGCTGCGTCCGCACCCGCACGAGTTCGAGCTCTACTTCGACGTGTGATCCACGCCTGACCCGTCGCAGTGCCCGTGCCCCCGCCGTCGTAACGACAGCGGGGGCACGGGCGTATGTTCTATTCTGCCGATGGGACGACACGGGGGTGGACAGGATGCCCGAGCACGACCACGACGACCAGGAGCGCGAGTTCGACCTGAGGTGGGCCGACGGCGCCGAGCACAAGGAGCCCTCGGCGCGGGCGCGGATGCTGGCCGCGCGCTGGAAGGCGAACCCGCCCGAGCCGCAGCCCTTCCGCGCCGACCCCGACCATGTCGGCCGGCGCCGCTCCCCCTGGGTCTCCACGGCGATCGTGCTGGGCAGCATCGCCGCGATCATCCTGGTCCTGGGGTACGCGCAGTTCCGCGCTCCGTACTAGGCCCGACCCGCCCGGACCCTTTACAGCTCCTAGGGCTGATCGGGACCGCTTCATGGGAGAGGGCGGGTGCACACTGGCAGTGGGGCGAGTGCCTGACTGCGGGGTGATGCAGATGCAGAGTCGCTTCCGGAGCGACCGGCGGCTGACCGTGCGGATGACGGTCACGATGTTCCTGCTCGGGTTGCTGTACGTGGCGTTCGTGGCCGCGCTGATCGTTTTGCTGAAGTCGTGGCTGCTCGTCGTGGTGCTGATGGCGGCGCTGTTCGTCGCACAGTTCTGGTTCTCCGACCGGATCGCGATGTTCGCCATGCGCGGGCGGGTCGTGGAGCGCGAGGAGTACCCCGAGCTACACGCGGTGGTCGACCGGCTGTGCGCGATCGCCGACATGCCCAAGCCGGTGGTGGCCGTGTCCGAGATGGACATGCCCAACGCGTTCGCCACCGGGCGCAACCCCGACCACGCCGTCGTCTGCGTGACCACGGGACTGCTGCGGCGGCTGGAGCCCGCCGAGCTGGAGGGCGTGCTCGCGCACGAGCTGTCGCATGTCGCGCACAAGGACGTCGCCGTGATCACCATCGCGTCCTTCCTCGGTGTGATCGCGGGCCTGATCGTGCGGTTCGCCTTCTACTCGCAGCTGTTCGGCGGAGGGCGCCGGGACCAGAACACCGCGGTGATCTTCGCCGCCGTGATGGGGGTGTCGGCGGCCGTGTACGCGATCAGCTTCCTGCTGATCAGGGCCCTGTCGCGGTACCGCGAACTGGCCGCCGACCGGGCCGCGGCGCTGCTCACCGGGCGGCCCTCGGCGCTGGCCTCCGCCCTGACCAAGGTCTCCGGCGAGATCGCGCGGATCCCCACCAAGGACCTGCGGACCGCGCAGGCCTTCAACGCCTTCTACTTCACACCCGCCACCGGCAAGGAGCCCGGCATCGAGCGGTACTTCTCCACCCACCCGTCCCTGCAGCAGCGGCTCGACCAGCTGGGACGGATCTCCGCCGAGCTGGGTGAGGCGCCCGCTCCCGGAAAGGCGTGATGCATGGGCCTGCTGGACATCCTGCTCGGCCGCACCAAACCGGCCCTGCCCGACCTGGACCGGCTCTTCGCGCTGCCGTCGGCGGCCGTGACCCTTCAGGCCGCGGCCGGTTTCACGCCGACCGGCACCGGCGCGGTGTGCTTCGCCACGGTCGAGGGCTCGGCCTTCGAACAGACCCACCGCGAGGTCCAGGCCCTGCTGGACGCCGACGCGGACCGGGACGGACCCCCGGTGGAGCTCGGCAAGGACGAGTACGGCTACTCCTGGCTGGTCTCCCGCCGCTCCCCGGACCAGCTCTCGGCGCTGGTCAACGATCTGCACGCGGTGAACAGCTCGATGGAGGTGAACGGCTTCGGGCCGCAACTGCTGTGCTCGCTGGCCGGGTTCAGGGCCGAGGGGGGCAGAAGCCTGGCGCTGGTCTACCTCTACAAGCGCGGCACGTTCTACCCGTTCGCGCCGCTGCCCGGTGCGGGGCAGCGACGCGACAACGCACTGGAACTGCAGGTGAAGGCGGCGCTCGGCGACGACCTGCGGATGGAGCAGGATCTGAGCCGGTGGTTCCCTGTGTGGGGCGCCCCCGGCCTGTAGGTGAGCCTTGCTTCTGCTCGCCCTTCTGCTACTTGCTCTTCTCGCGTGCCTGCCGGCGTGACTCCAGGGGGCGTTCGCGGCGGTAGCGGCGCTCCCACTTGGCCTGCTGGTCACGGCGCTTGCGGTAGGCCTGGTAGGTGCCGGGCATCGAACCCGCCGAGGATCCCCCCGAGGACGAGGACGAGGAGCTGCGCGAGGCGGAGCCCGCGGAACCGCTGCGTCCGTACTGCGTGTACAGGAAGAGAACGGCGACCGCGGCCAGCCACCAGACGTGGTTTCCGAATCCTAAGAGCACCAGGACGACGGTCCCGGCTATGACGATGGTGCCCATCCGGGCCTCCGTGGGCGTGGGTGAGTACGAGCGGTGTCGGATTGCTGTCCCGACGGGGCGCTGGGGGAAGGGCGGCCGTCCGTCGGTGCGTAGAGAGTAGCCCTGAGTCCGCAAGGTGATGCCTGTCCTGCGGAAAGAGGAGGTGGGCAGCTCCGCCGCGCCTGTCCAGCGTAGGGAGACCGTCACTCGACGTGCATCCCGTTTTCGGGGCGTGGGCTACCCGGTCGGCAGGTCCAGTGTGCGGTCCACGACCTCCCGGGCCACGTCCGACAGGCGGCGGCGGTTGGAGCGGGCGTGGGCGCGCAGGACGCGGAAGGCCTCGTCGACCGAGATGGCGTGCCGGGCCGCGAGGGTGCCCTTGGCCTGTTCGATGACGACGCGGCTGACCAGGGCGTGCTCCAGCTGGTCGGCCAGGGCACGGGTCTCGATCAGCTGCCGGTTGCGCTCCAGGACCCAGCCGGCGGCGTCGGCCAGCGACTGGCCCAGGGCCAGCAGCTGGGGCAGCAGTGGTGTGCTGCCGGGTTCCAGCAGTACGAGGGCACCCGACGCTTCCTGTCCGACGCGCAGGGGCAGGGCGGCGACGCGGCCGTAGCCGAGCTCCAGGGCCCGGGCCGAGAAGCGCGGCCACTTGCTGCGGGCCAGGCCGCCGTCGAGAGCGGTGTCCGCGACGGGACGGCCGCCGAAGGCGTCCTGCCCCGGCCCCTCGCCCCAGCCGACCGCGCTGTGCGCCAGGCGCATCAGGTCCTCCCCGACGCCGGCCACCTCGACGCGGCCGCTCTTGTCGGGCGCGTACAGCACGACTGCGGCGCAGTCACCGAGCAGCTCGCTTCCGTGCAGGGCGAGGCAGGCGAGCAGCCCGGTGGGGTCGGAGGCCGCGGTGACCGGGCTCGCGGCCAGGTCGACGAACGCCTCCGCCAGCCTCTGCGGCGGCGGGAAGATCGTGGTCATCGGATGGCTCCCCTTCACCTGTCGCCCATCGGCCACGGCAGTGTCCAGTCCTCTTGGTCCCATACCGAACTCTCCCCCACCTCAGCCGAGCCGGAGTTCACCCCGGATGATGCGCTCCGCGACCGAGTGAGCGGAGTCGCTCTCGGCAAACGCACGCGCCTTGATCAGCTCCAGGGCGTCGCCCACCGGGCAGCCGAGATGCTCGGAGAGCATGCCCGCGGCCTGATGAACCTGGGCATATGCGTCGATGGCACCGTACAGGCCGGGATCGCCGTCCGGGCTCAGAAGCATGCTTCGGGTGAGTGCTTCGGCCACTTCGCCGAACGTGTCGGCGTCGGCGACCCCTTGTACGGGGTCGAAGACCGCGAGGGCGCCCACGCACCGTCCGGAAAGGCTGAGCGGTACGGCGGCCACCGCGTCTATGCCGAGGTCCGCGAGCGCCGAGCCGTATCCGGGCCAGCGTTCGCGCAGTGCCGCGCCGGCCGCCGTCACCGGACGCGCCTCGCTGGTGGCGTCCCGGGACGGGCCCTCGCCGAGCAGGAACTCCAGCTCCTGCGCGGCGCGGGAGGGTTCGTCGGAGGCGGCCAGGGCCAGCTGTTCCAGGCTCGCTCCGACCAGCGTGACGGAGGCGCTGCCGGTGCCGCAGGCCGCCGCGACCCCGGACATGAACAGGGGTTTCGGTGTACCGCGCTGATGTGCCCAGCCGGTGAGCCGGTCCACGTAGTCGTCCTGGAGCCGGGCGGCGGTCAGGTGGCAGGCCGCGGTCGCCCGGTGGACCCCGGCGATGCGCAGATGCATGTTCTTGAGTGCTTCGGTGCGGGCCTGGCCGGCGAGCAGCTCGTGTCGCTCGGCGCTCGCGGTCTCGTGCGCCGCGCGGGCGCGTGCGAGAGCGGCCTTCCGCTCCGCGGAAGCGATGAGGTCCGAAGCCGCGCCTCCGGTGGCCATAGCGGAATACTACGCTCGCGGTTCTCTCACTCGGAGCTGTTCGCCCGGCCTTCCTCCATGAGCAGCACGACCCCGCCGTTGTGGCCGTCGAAGGGGCTGCACTGCACCATGCAGACGATCGACCTGCCGAGACGGTTGATGGACGGCACGGGCACCGGCTCTCCCCGCCTGCCGGTGTCGACGCACAGCTGGATGGTCTCGCGCAGCTTCTCCGTGGGCAGTCCGAAGTCGAGGCCGTAGAAGGACTGGTCGATGACCTCGTCGGGGCGCAGGCCCCACAGGTCCACGGCGCCGCGGTTCCAGCTCTTGACGTTCATGCCCTGGTCGAGGACGACGACGCCGGCGGCGATGGAGGTCAGCACGGCCTCCAGGAAGGTGCGGGCCTCGTCCAGCTCCTCGGTGCGGACCCGCATCTCCTCGTTCATGGTCTCCAGTTCCTCGTTCCCGGACTGGAGTTCCTCGTTCGTCGTCTCCAACTCCTCGTTGGTCGACTGCAGTTCCTCGTTGGTCGTCTCCAGCTCCTCGATGCTCGACTGGAGTTCCTCGTTGGTCGTCTCCAGCTCCTCGTTGGTGGACTGGAGTTCCTCGTACGCCGTCTCGAGGTCTTCGCGGACGCGTTTGATCTCGGACTTGAGCTGCGTGGAGACCGTGACGTCCGTGAAGGTGATGTGGGTGGCGGACACCGTGCCGTCGGGGCCGGTCAGGGGCTGGATGAGGATGTCGAAGTACTGCAGGCCGTCGGCGACCCGGCGTTCGGCGCCGTTGACCCGCAGGGTGCGCCGCTCGTGGTTGGCCTGTTCGATCAGGGACCGCAGTTCGACGGGGCGGTAGGAGATCTCCAGGTCCTGGAAGGGACGGCCGATGTCGTTGGAGGTGAGGCCGAACTCCACGCGCGCGTGGTTGTTGATGAGCAGGACCTGCCCGTCGGCGTCGACGGCGAGGGCGGCGCCGGGCGCGGCGTCGAGGATGAGGTCGCGCAGCTGACGGTGGCGGGCGGCGCTGTGCAGTTCGCCGGTCAGGCCGGCCCTGATCTTCACCGGAACGGGCTGGTAGGGCGGCGTGGCCTCGCCCGGGCGGCGCCGGAACACCCGCTGCCGCATGCTCATCACTTCGAACCGCTCGGCGTCGTTGAGCAGCATCTCCGCCTTGCCCAGGAAGAGGAAGCCGCCCTCGCGCAGCGCGAAGTGGAAGCGGTCGATGATCTGGGTCTGCGCCTCGACGTTGAAGTACATCAGGGTGTTGCGGCACACCAGCAGGTCGAGACGGGAGATCGGTGCGTCGCGGGTGATGTCGTGACGGCCGAAGATCACCCTGCGCCGCAGGTCGGAGCGGAACGCGAACCGGGCGCCGTTCTGCTCGAAGTACTTGTCGCGCAGCTCGGGGGCGAGCGGTTCGAGCACCTTGGCCGGATACAGGCCGCTGCGGGCGTCGCGCAGCGCCTCGTCGTCGATGTCCGTGCCGTAGATCTTGACGCGTTCCAGGGCCTCGTCGATCCCCAGGGCCTCGGCGAACATGATCGCCAGTGAGTAGGCCTCTTCGCCGCTGGAGCAGCCCGCGCTCCACACCCGGATCTCCTCCTCGCCGTTGCTGCGCGCGAGCAGCTCGGGCAGGACCTCGCGCTGGAGGAAGGTCCAGGCCTCGGGGTCGCGGAAGACGGAGGTGACGTTGATCAGGATGCTGTTGAACAGCGCGTCGAACTCATCGGCGTTCGTCTCCAGGCGGTCGCGGTAGTCGGTGTACGTCGACACCTGGGCATCGCTCATGCGTTTGCGGATACGGCGGCCCAGCGAGGAGCGCTTGTACCCGGTGAAGTCGAAGCCCCGGGCGTCACGCAGGAACCGGAGGAGCTCCTCCAGCTCCTCGTCGGTCTCCACGCCCGGCTGTCCGTCAACCATCAATGCCGCCACTTCTCTGCTACTGCCGCTTGGCCTCGACCAGACCACGGATCACCGCGGCGATCTCCTCAAGAGGTAGCACGAAGTCCACCATGCCCGTACCCACGGCGGCGTCCGGCATGCCGCTGAATTCCGCGCTCTGCGGATCCTGGACGATGACGGTGCCGCCACGCGACTTGACCGCGCTCACGCCCATGGCACCGTCGCGGCCCGTACCGGTCAGTACGCACGCGATGGCCTGCGGCCCGTAGGCCCCCGCGACCGACTCGAACAGCAGGTCGGCGGAGGGGCGGACGAAGTGGACCAGCTCACTGTCGGTGAGGGTGAGCAGGCCTCCGGGGCGGACGAGCAGATGCCGGTCCGGCGGGGCGATGTAGACGGTGCCGGGGCTGGTCCGCTCATGGTCCTCGGCAAGCTTCACCCCCATCTTCGTACGCCGACGCAGAACATCCGCGATCACCGTGCGATGGCGGGGGTCGAGGTGCTGGACGACCAGAACCGGCACCGGCAGCTCGGCGTCAAGTGCCCCGAGCACGGTGGCGAGGCCGTGGATACCGCCGGCGGAGGAGGCGACGGCAACGACGTCGAAGCGATCGGACGCGGGTTCGGTGGGCTGCACACGGCCACACTAGGCCGCACCACCCCTCCGAGCGGACGCCGCGACGAGGGTGCCCCATTCACATGCCTGACGGGGCTATGGGCACAGCGGGCGGCGATCGCCTGCGCCAGGGCTCGTACGGTCCGCAGTGGTCGGGGGGCGGTGGTCTGGTCGGCAGTGTTCGGGGCGGCTGTGGCCTGGTCCGCGGTCGTGGGGGCCGCGCGGCGCAGGACGAAGTCGGCGACGGCCTGCTCGATGGTGTCGGCGCCGCCCGGGCAGGCGGCGATCGGGATGTGGTCACCGGAGCGGGCGGGGGCCAAGGCGGTGCCCGCACGGCCAGGCGCATCCGTGAAGGTCGGCCGGGCGTACCCGCGCAGGTCGGCCCGGATCGTCCCGTGAACGCGGGCGCGGGATGCGCGCATGACGGACGCGGCGATCCGGCGGCGCGGGCGTACAGGCGGGGGCGGCGCGTTCGACTCCAGCGACGATCGCGATGCGGTCGCCGGAGCGGGCGGGGCCGCACGGCCGGGTGTGTCCGCGCAGGTCCGCCGGGATCGTCCCGTGAACGCGGGTGCGAGGGTGCGCGCATGACGGGCGCGGCAATTCGGTGGCGCAGGCTCCGGGCGCGGGCGGTGCCGCATAGCCGGGCGTACCCGCGCAGGTCGGCGGGGCGCTCCGCGCCAGTTGGCGGCGTGTCCGCGCACGTCCGCCCGGCTCGGGCCGGGACGGTGGAGGTGTGTTGTCAGTGGGGTTCGGCAGGATGGGGGTGCGGGTGGTCTATGGGGAGGAGTGGCTGGGTGCGGTATATCGGGGTTGCGGAGCGGCGGGGGCGGTTGGGGGTGCGGCAGCGGCTTGCCAGGGGCGCGCGGGCGGGGAGGCCCGAGGAGGTGGCCGGGTCGTTGGTCGCGCTGCACGGTACGGATCCGGCCACGGTGCATCTGGCCGTGGGCGCGCGGCTCACGGATCCGGGGGTGACCGTGGCGGAGACGGAGCGCGCGCTGTACGGCGACCGTTCGCTGGTCCGGATGCACGGCATGCGGCACACGGTGTTCGTGTTCCCCACCGACCTCACCGCCGTCGTGCACGCCTCGACCGGTCTCGCGGTCGCCGCCCGGGAGCGGGCCGCGCTGCTGAAGGACATGGCGAAGGCCGGGGCGCCGGACGCGGCCTGGCTGAAGGAGGTCGAGGAGTCGGCGCTGGCGGCACTGGTGCGGCGCGGGCAGGCGACGGCGGCCGAACTCGCCGAGGACGAACCACGGTTGAGGGAACAGTTCGTGTACGCGGCCGGGAAGAGCTACGAGGGCGTGCACACCGTCTCCACCCGGCTGCTGAGGGTGCTGGGCGTGGAGGGGAAGGTCGTACGGGGGCGTCCGCTCGGGTCGTGGACGTCCAGCCAGTTCCGCTGGGCCGTGGCTCCGCCGCATCCCGAGCTGGACGTCGCCGAGGCGCAGGCGGTGCTGCTCGGCCGCTGGCTCGCGGTGTGCGGCCCGGCCACGGAGAGCGATCTGAAGTGGTGGACGGGCTGGAAGGTGACCGACGTCCGGCGCGCGCTCGCCTCGATCGGCGCGCAGGCGGTGGAGCTGGACGAGGGCACGGGCTACGTCGTCGAGGGTGACGTCGGGCCGGCGGACGCGCCCGTCGAGCCGTGGGCGGCGCTGCTGCCCGGGCTGGATCCGACGGCGATGGGGTGGCGCGACCGCGACTGGTATCTCGCGCCGGAGCTGCGGCCGCCGCTGTTCGACGGCAGCGGGAACGTGGGACCGACGGTGTGGTGGGACGGCCGGGTGGTGGGCGGCTGGGCCCAGCGGCCGGACGGCGAGATCGCGTGGCGCGTCCTGGTCCCCGGCGGGGTGGGCCGGGAGGCGGAGGCCGCGATCGCCGAGGAGGCCCGGCGGCTGCAGGGGTGGGTGGGCGCGACGAGGGTGACACCGCGCTTTCGGACGCCGTTGGAGCGGGAGTTGGCGGGGTAGGGGCGCGGCGGAGGCGCCGGGTGCCCCCGAAGGGGAGAGAGGGCACCCGGCGCTCCGCTCACCGCGTGTACCGCATCAGGGCCCGCACCATGTGGCAGGTCGTGTCGGACGGCGGATGGACGCCGATGATCTCGGCGGTGTTGCGTATCGTCTCGTTGCGGGCCTGGTTGGGCATGTAGATGCCCAGGTCGAGCAGGGCGATCGCGAGCCGCATCGCCTTGAGGCGGCGGTTGTGCGTGATGTACCACTCGCGCGGACGCCCCGGCGGCAACGGCCGCTTCTCCACCGGGTCGTAGGGCAGGTCGAGCAGTACGGCGCGCTTGGCTGTGGACTGCGTCGGCATCGGCTTCAGTGCGGCAGCGGGCACAGGCATCCTCCTGTCGCGGTCAGGGCGTTCGACGGAGGCTGTTCCACCCCCGGCGACTCCCTCGAACACTGCTTCTAGTTTATCCCTCGGTACTGACATCCAGGGTGTCCAGCACGTCCAGCAAATGCCCTGGTGAAGCAGGAACTTGCCGCCGTGTCACATCAGGTCCGTGAGAAATGTGTGAGACGGCGGCAATCGAACACCAGGCCCGCGCGGGCATGAAGAAACCCGCCCCGCCGAGACTCTTCCGGAGACCTCGACGGGACGGGCGACCGAGGGCGCAAGGTGCGCCATGCATGTATCTACCCGCGCAACCATGATCAGACAAATTAGGGTCAACCCTAATCCCTTTTGATCATGGCGTCGGGAGCGTGGACGGGTGCCACGTCCCACCCCACCCGACGAACGGGTCCTCACCCGCCGCCGCCAGGTCGGGGAGCAGATCCGCCGCGTACGCGAGCACCACAACCTCACCCAACAGGACGTGTGCGGCCGTTCCGGCATCGACGTCGCCAGCTACAGCCGGATCGAGCAAGGCCACTCCTCACCCAAGCTCGACACCCTGATCCGCATCGCTGACGCCATAGGCGTACCGCTCGCCGACCTCGTCCGCTGAACGGGCCGCCCCCGCGGGGACGGAAGCGGCCCGCGTCCACCGCTACCGGCCCCATCGGCGACAGGCTCCAGCGGAGGTCACCAGCTGGTCTTCGTGTACGGATGCCAGTGCTGCCCAGCGTGACCGATCGGCTGGGTGCAATGCACGTGCGTGCCCGAGTGTTCAGCCCAGCAGTAGCGGTGGCCGTTCGGCACACGGGGCAGGGAAGACTTCCTCACGAGTCGGCTCCTGTCTTGACGGGGCGGGCGACGAGCGGCGCGCAGCTCGGGCAGGCGAACACCTCGACGCTCAAGTCGTGGGCACCGCAGCGCCCCTCAGCGCGGCCGGCGGACACGGCGCCCTTGCTGAGACGCACGCGGCAGAACACGCACGCCCATCCGGAGTACTGCGCCCGCGTCAGGTCCTGGGCGGCCGGGAGTCTCACGGCTGGTCGGCGACGGGGACCAGGTGGTGCACGTCGCGGCAGGACTCGCACGCGAAGAGGCGCCGCACACCCACATTGGAGCCAGCGTCCTCGATCTGGACGAGACGGGCGGTGTCGCTCATCCCCTTGTGCCACGCGCAATACGCCCACGACCGCGGGACTAACTGCGCGGACGCTGTGGGGCTTTCCGTCGGAGGCGAGGTCTGCGTAGTCTCGGCCATGTCGACTCCATCCAGTCGGCCAAGCCCGGGACCGTGTCAGCGGTCGCCGGGGTTTTCTGTTACTGACCGTATGGATGGGGCGACGCGCGGCTCCAGCGTGGTGCACGTTGGTGCACCGATTCATCCGAGCGCTGTGATCGCCTCGCGGATCAGGCAGCGGGCCGTGTCCCCGTGGACCGCCAGCTGGTGCAGCTCCTGGAACACGCGCGCGTACATCGTGATCTCGCGGGGCTGCGTGATCGTCAGGTAGCCGGAGACCAGCTCCACCGCCACCTGCGAACTGTCGAAGATCCAGAAGTCCTCAACCGGCCGCTGCACCGAGCGGTCCGGCTGCATGGGCACGATGCCCAGCGACACGTTCGGCAGGAAGCCCACCACCAGCAGATGCCGCAGCTGCTCCCGCATCACCTCCCGGCCGCCCACGCCGTTACGAAGCACGGACTCCTCCAGCACGAACGCGAACGTGCGCGGCCCCTCGTACAGGACGTGCTGACGGTCCATGCGCTCGGCGACCGCGGCCTCCACGTCGTCGACCAGGCCGCGGCGCCGGCGTGTGGCGTGCAGGATCGCCCGCGTGTAGGCCATCGTCTGCAACAGGCCGGGGATGAGCCAGCCGTCGTACACGCGGTGCGCGTGCGTGCGCTCGTACAGCGGCCGCACGGACTCCTGCGCCGCCTTCAGCCCGGCCCGCTCCATGCGGGACCACTCCACCCACATGCCGTCGACCGCACGCAGCGCGGCGACGAGCTCGTCGGCCTGGTCCTGCACGCCGCACGCGCGCGCCCACGCGCGCACATCCTCCGGGGCCGGCCTCGTCCGCACCGTCTCGATCCGCGACACCTTGGAGTGGCTGAAGCCGGTCCGCTCGGCGAGCCCGCGCACCGTCAACTCAGCGTCCAGGCGCAGGTCCCGCAGCCGGGCGGCGAGGGCCTGGCGCGCTGCTTCGGCGCTGGACGACGGTGACGCGGGCATGGTGCTGGGTCAGACCTTGAAGTCCTCGTGCGGGATAGCGCGTTCCCAGACGGCGACGAACGCGGCGGCGCACAGGCCGGCGACCACGGGCTCCTCCGTCCACTCCTCGCCGAGGACCTCGCCGTCCCCGGAGAAGTGCCCGAACCGTACGAGCTGGCCGTCGAGGATCCAGAAGTCGTTGCCGGGCAGGGCGATATCGGAGGCACGGCGGCGGGGCAGCCACCGCACCTCTTCGCCGGCGTCGAGGTTCATGGTCGTGGTGGCGTGCTCGAACTTGATGTAGTCGGTGACGGGTTCGGACACGATGCGAGCTCGCCGCATGGTGACGCCGCGACTGGTTGCCTCGCGCACGAGGTCCGCCCACGGCTGGAACACGGCCTGGAAATCAGGCTGTTCGCCCCGCTTCCAGGCCAGGTACGTCGGGTCGGTCGGGGTGTAGCTGTCGCGCATCTCCAGGTGGAACGCCGTGCGCTCGGTCTCGCGGAGGCGGTCAGGAAAGCTCACGGTCAGCCTCACGGGGCAGGAACTGCCGCATCACTGCGGGCAGCCGAATGATCGTCTCGTGGTCCGGCACGTCGGTGGAATGGCCGGGGATGGAGCCGATCTCCGCGCACGCTTTCACCTCGGCCTCCGTGGCCTTGTAGGACTGGATGAACAGGTCCCCCGTGTCCTCGTCGAGCCAGATCGTCGGACTGTCGACGTTGGGCGTGTTCGGGATGATGCCGAGGAACTTAAGGCGCATGGCGGTCTCCTCCGCTGGCTGTTGCACATTGGTGCAACACACCGTGGTCGCATGGCAGATCAGCCGTCAAGACGGCGTCACCCCTCGTGACCACGTCTGGGCATGATGAAAGGCCCCCTCCCGCCCGCAGGCGGAAGGGGGCAATGATCATCTTGTTACTTGCCGAGAGCCTGCCAGGCCGACACGACTAGCGCTCCCACCCCAGTCATCGCAGCGACGGCCGGCAACGGCCATCGGTTCCGCTCCAGAGCGTCCAACCTCGACTCGTGCTCGTCCAGCTTCTTATCCGTCTGCTCGCCGCGCTGCACCAGGAGGGCAAGCTGGCCACGCTGCTCGGTGAACCCCACCTCCATCGTGCGTCTCAGCTCGGCCAGCTCAAGCGCGATCGAGGTGGATTCCGGGGGCGTCACTCGCGGCTCGCCGCGACGTCCGTGCGCAGCCACGATGGCAGCAGCGCCTGAACCCCGGGCAGCGCCATCACGCGGGCCAGTCCGGCAGCGACGGCGAGCGAGCCAGCGACCCACGGCAGCGACTCGGGCACGCCCGACGCGTCCACGATCTGAGGCAGCATCACGGCCACGCCCACAGTGGTCTGCACGCCCGTCCGGATGGTGCGCTTCGTCGAATCCAGCACGGTGATCCCTCACTTTCAGGAGAGGAGGAGCCGCCAGGTGAGCGGCCCCGGGTAGCCGTAGGCGTCCCCGGCCAGGGCGGGAGTCGCGCGCTGGAAGTCGCGCACGTTCTCGCGGGTGTACTCGGTGAAGCGCGGCCCGGGCTGGTAGCCGTTGCCGTCGTTGTGACGGGTGTAGCCCTTCCGGACCAGGCCTCGGTCAAGCGTCGAGACAGCCGGGTTGGACTTGCCGAGGACGAACGCACTGCGCCCCGGGAACGGCGGCACGCTCGAGGACGTTGTCTTGCCGGGCAGGCTGCCCAACAGCTGGTGGAGGCTGACCTCGCCTGGCACGCCGTCGGCGTCCTGGTGCGGGGCCGTCCCCTTGTAGCCGAGGGACAGCTGGAAGTCCTGATAGTTCCGGGTGTCGGCGTCGGTCCACTCCGGGCCCGGCCCCACCTTGTAGTGCTTGCCGAAGCCCTTCGCGACGAGAGTCTGGCCGACCTTCGTGATGTGCGACCCGGTCGCCCCGTAGCCGTACTTCAGGCCGTTGATCTCGACCTGGTAGCGGGCGATCGAGCTGCCCGATGCCGTGCCGCTGGTGCCGCCCTGGGGGCTGCTCCCGTCCGGGCGGTGCGCGCCCGCGCGCACCCACGCATACAGGGGGTCGCCCGGGCACGCGGTGGCGTAGCCGTCCCGGTGACCGAGGACCTCCGGGCCGGCCGAGCCGCCGTTGCGGAGCCAGTCGATCGCGTCGACCAGTCCGCCGAGGAGGGCGTCCGTCGGCTGCACGAGGCCGGACGAGCCGACCATGGCGCACACCGCGTAGTCCTTCGCGTTGAGCGTCTGGTTGCCGTTGGCGCCGGTCTTGCGGTGCAGCCCGCGGCCCTCAAAGACGTACCCGTGCGGGCAGACGACAGCGTTGTACGCGATGTCGCTGTAGTCCTCGGCCGTGTTGGCGAGGTGAGAGGCCTGGATGTCGCGCATATGGCCAGCGCAGGCACTGTGCGCGTCGGCGGCCGCGAGAGACTTCGGGACGTACGCGCCCTCGTAGTGGATCTTCACGCCGCTCGTGGCGCCGATGTAGACCAGCGAGTACTTCGACGGCCGGGCGCCCCACACCGCGCGCGTGACGAGCCTCATCGGGTCGCCCCCTTCCGCGACCACTGGCCAGCGGCCGTGCCCTCGGCGCGCGAGGTCGCCCAGAGCGTGTCGTTGCCGTCCAGCAGCACCTGCAGATTGCATGTCACGGTGCTCTCGGCGTGGACCTGGACGACGACGGCCGGGAGGAGGTCGCCCTCCTGGACCCAGTTGCCGAAGTGGGCGATGAAGCCCGTGTGGTCGTCTCCCGGGCCGTTGTTCTGGAAGTCCTGGCGGCGCCGGTTGGTGGCCTCGGCCTCGTCCGCGGTGACCCGGTACAGGACGACGTCACCGACCGCGGGCGCCGGCGGGGCCGCTCCTCCGAGGGCCGCCGTGCTCGCCGCGAGCACAGCCCAGTTCTTCGCAGCCCAGAGAGCGTCGAGGCCCTTCGTCACCTCCGGCCCAGTGAGCGTCTCCGCCAGCTGGTGCGCGAGGTCGTGGAACGGCCGGCTCACCTCCTGGAGGTTGGCGGGCAGGTGGTCGTAGCGGAAGTTGCCCAGCATCTGCGCAACGGCAGGGTGAAGCTCGGCAGCCATGAGGACCTCCAGGACATAGAAGAGCCCCGAGCCGGGTGGCACGGGGCTGACGAGAAAGTGAGGTCAGAGGGTGTATGAGGCCGTGACCCGGATGTTCGTGCTGTTCGCAACGGACTGGTTATAACTGATCGTTCTCAGATCGACCGTGCCCGAGGTAGAGATCACGCACTGCCCGTTGACGATTCCGTTGTCCCACGCCGCTCCGACCGCTTCGCTCGGCCACCAGCCGGCCGGCAAGGTGGCGATAGTCGGATCACCAACGATGTTCTCTGTGTTGCTGTCAGCCGCGAGAGTCCCTCCCGTCTTGGTGATGAGCAGATTCACGTAGACCTCATCGCCGACCCTCCGTGCCACGAACTGGCTGACGCTGTAGTTCGTAGCCGCAGTCACGCCAGTCGTGATCTCCGTCGGGTCGAGACCGTCGTTAAGCCGCGCGGCAGTGATCACCATGCCGGGTTGCCAAGTCGTCACCAGATCCTCCTACCGGCCCGTGATTGCCTGTTGCGCCAGCCGCACTACGCTCCCCGACGCCTGCTCCTTGACGACCCCGTTGACCGAGCGGGCCACGGTGAACGTCTGCGGCGACGAAGCGCCAGAGATCCCGGTAACCGTCATCACCTCACCCCCGACGAGGATGTCGAAGTCGACTTCGTACACCCACGGCAAGCCATCTGAGACAGCCACAGAGAGCGCCGTGTCGTCCTCATCCGCAGCCGCCGCCAACGTGCTCGCACCCGAGTCGGCGATCCCGAGCACCTCATCGTCGGCGATGGCTACCGTGTACGGCCCAGCGGGACTGCAGTTGAACGTGATCTCCCACTTCCGTGGGAGCATGGTCTCCGTCCACCCGTCGATCAGCAGCTCAACCGCGCCCCCGCCCGCGAACTTCTTCGGCAGGTTCTCGATGCGGATCTTGTCGCCGACGTCCAGCGACAACACGGCCGGGATGAAAGCCGGGTGCCGATGCAACTGCAGCGTCACCGACGGATACCGAGCCTCATCCCACGAGGTGAGGTGCAGCTGCCATCCAGCCGCGTCGCTGGTCTGGTCGTCGCTGAACAGGTTGAGCGTCGTCGAGTCGTCGTACAGGCCGATGCCGTCCGGCGGATCCTGCACCGACAGCCGTCCCTCGGTCAGGGTGGCGTAGCCGCTGCTCCCTCCGTCCCGGGTGACAGTCCAGTCGTTGCGGATCTGGTCGTCCTCGACCGGCTCGAACGGCGGCGCCATCTGCTTCTGGGCGTAGTCGAGGGTCAGCTTCGGGTCCTGGTTGTAGAGGCTGAGTCGGGTGCGGTACACCAGCTCGCGTCGCTCTCGCAGCTCCCCGAAGATCCCGCCGTCTGCATCCGCGCACTCGCGCAACAGGTCGAGCAGCGCCTTCGGCCGCTGCGGTCCCACGAGCTCGGTGTCCGAGGGATCACCCACGATGGTCAGCGGGACGTTCTCCTCGGCGCACAGCCGCTGCATCCGCTCGCCTGCGGTCTCGCCCGCCCATGCATCTACCGCTCCCGCGTAGGCGGATACGGTGACGGAATCCCACACCGACCACACGGAAATGTGGCCGAGCGCCAGGCCGTCGATGTCAGAGGCGTAACCGTCCGGCGGAGACGCCACCCCCGTGGGATAGCCGATCGTGCCAGAGAACGAACCTGAGCCGGCGCCTGCATCGCCACCCACGTCGGTCCATACGATCTGCCAGTTGACCGAGGAACCGCTCTGGCTGACCTGGAACTGGACGGCGATCCACTGCCCCCACAGGTCGGTACCGATGCCGGTCTCGCCGGTGAACACTGCGTTGCCGTCGCTGTCCCTGCCGATGATGCGAGAGATACCGCTTCCCATCTGGATGTACCAGTCGGAGATGGTGCCGGTGGACCGGATCCGCAGGAAGGTGCGGACTGTCGTGTTCACCGTGTCGAGGCGATACATGTACTGCACCAGCCAGCTGGACAGCGGAGTCGAGGCCGGTCTTGGCACGCTCCCGCTGAGCAGGCACGCCGCGCTGCCAGAGGAATCGATGGTCGGCAGAGGCGATGAGGAGGCCAGGGTGTCAACGTTCGCCCAGTTCGCCGGGGCCAGCTTCAGAGGCCCGACGCCTGCGATGGGCGAGGAGGCCTGGGAGGCGTCCTTGCCTTCCTCCATGGGCCAGTACGCCAGGAGGTTGGAGACGGTGGGGATCTTCCGGCGCAGCGTCGAAGCAAGGCTCTTCTGCCCCTGGCCCATGCGCCGCAGGATGCCTGCGGCTTCGATCGGCGTCCACGCGTCCGCTTCTGACGGCGACCACTTCGGGGGCCACTCGGGGATTTCGCCGGCGAAGCGCGTCACGCGGTCGCTGAGCTCGGCGTCCCCGGCGAGCGTCCACGTCAGCCCCGTGTCGTCGGTGAAGCTACTTGCGCCGACGGTCTGCGCGGTGAAGTCGACGTCCGCGACCACCGTCCCGTCGATGCCGTTGCGCAGCTGGAACGCGAAGATCTTGCCCTCGGGGCGGACGAACGCGGTCACCGTGTCGATGTCGCCGACGGCCAGCGGCGAGGCCGAGCTGAAGATGGTCGAGCCGGCGCCCGCAGCGGAGGCCAAACCGAGCTGTGTCCACGGGCCGTCGATGCTCGGCGCTGTGTAATGGGTGATCTGCCCGTTGGAGGCATCGCGGGTGGAACGCACCGCGATGCGGCCGCGCAGTGCGGTATCCGAGATCGCTTCCGTCGAGCCGAACTGAGGCTGCGAGGTGCCGTCAGGCGAGTAGCGAAGGATCAGTTCACCCTGCGCGCCGATCAGCATCAGCCATGACCGCTGGCTTCCGGTGACCAGCCACTTCCCGCCCAGGATCACACCGTTGGCCTGCGGCAGGTTGTCGATCTGGATCTCGAACCGGATGTCGATGCTGCCGGTGATGTCGAGCGCCGCGGCGTCGGGGGTGGTGGCCCGGTCGGTGCCGCCCTTCAGGGCGAGGTAGACGTCCGGCCCGCCCGGCAGGTCGAACTGGAAGGGGGTGTTCCGGCCGATCAGCCCGTAGTAGGGGCCCTCCGGATTCCGCTCGCTGTACCGACCGTCCCTGTTCTTGATCGTGGCGGAGCAGCTGGCTGGGTCAGCCGCGTTCGCTCGGTACGCGCGCCCGCGCTTGTGAGTGATCGCATCGCGGGTGTAGAGGTCCGCCGTGATGTCTTGCAGGTCCGATCCCAGCCGGAGCCTGCCGCGCAGGCCGAGGGGTTCTTGAGGGAACGCCACTGCGCCTCACTTCCCGAGCACGAACTGAACGTCGCCGCCGAGTGCGGCCATCTTCTTGCGGAGCGTGTCGATCAGCAGGTCGCCGAACGCGGAGCCGTCGGATCCGATCCTCACGACCTTCGGCGCCATCGCGGTGTGGCCGGCAGTCCCACCGCCCATCGCCGAGCTGACGCCCAGCGCCATCGAGGCGGACGGGGTCGGGACGTCCACCAGCGACTGCATGGTGTCCTCGATCACGCCCGCGTTGTCCTCCGCGCCCTTCGCGATACCGGCCGGGATCCAGTGACCGACCTGCTTGGCCATCACCTTCGAGGGCGAGCCGATACCCAGCGCCTTCGCGACAGGCCCCGGGATGATCGCCTTCGCCCAGCCGATCAACTTGGAGCGGAGCCAACTGCCCATGCCGACGATCCCGTTCCACAGACCGAGCACAATGTCCCGGCCCTTGCTGTAGAGCAGGTTCTTCACGGCGCCGATCGCCCCGCTCACCCGGCCCGGAATGCCACGCGCCCAGCTGATCAACGACGTCACCTTCGCCGACGCCGAGCTCCGGAAGGCGTTGAAGGCCTCGACGGCCTTCGACTTCAGGAAGCCGGCCATCGCCGCGAGCGCGCCCGCCACCTTGCCCGGGATACCGCGCACCCAGCCGAGCCAGGTCACGACGATGTCAGCGACCTTCCTCACCATCGAGGAGAAGAAGCCCGAGACCATGCCGGGGATCTTGGACAGGTAGCCGACGACCAGAAGCACAAGGTCGATCGCGCCGGAGACCTTCCCTGAGATCCAGTCCCAGGCCGTCAGGGTCGCCGCCTTGATCTGGTCCCAGTAGGTGATGACCAGCAGGACCAGGCCGGCCACCGCGACGATGATGCCCGCGACGATCCAGAACACCGGGTTGGCGAGCATCGCGCTGTTGAAAGCCCACACCCCGATGGCTGCAATGCTGAACGCGGTGCCGAGGATGCCTACGAAGAGCGCGGCCGTCTTGAAAGCTGTGGAGTGCTCTGAAACGAAGTCGAACAGGTCGGTCAACTTCGGGATGACCTTGGTCCCGAGGAACTCCACAAGGTTCTGCTGCATGCCCCGCTTGAAGGCCTCCAGGCGAGTGCCCGCGTTGTCGCGCAGCCGGTCGCCCATCTTGTCGGCCGAGCCGCCCACCGTGCCCAGAGCATCCGCCGCACTCGACGGGTCGAGAGCCAGCAGCGCCTTCTGAGTGTCCTCGCTCTTGGTGGCGAACAACTGGAGGGCGACAGAGTTCCGCTTCGCCGGATCCTTGATCTTCCGCAATCCGTCGAAGACCTGATCCAGAGCCTTCCGTGCCGGAGGGCCGCCCTGGACGAAGGTCTTTTGCATCTCCTTGCCGTTGAGGCCGATCGCCTTGAAGGCCGAGTCGACCTTGCCGCCCTGGGCGATCAGGACGAACTCCTTCAGCGCGTCGGCGACGACGTCGGTATCGCGCGCGCCCGCCTTCATGCCTTGGCTGAGCAGGCCCGTCGCCGTGGTGGCGTCCAGGCCCATCTGCCGGAATTGCGTCGAGTACTCGTTGAACGTGTCCGCAATGTCGTCCGCCCGGGGGCCCATCCGCTGCAGGCCTGCGGTGAGCGCGTCGACCGCCTGGACGCCGTCCTTCGCCAGACCCGTCTTGATCATCTGGCCGACAGCGTTCGCGGTCTGTCCCAGGTCCAGATCGAAGGTGTTCGACAAGTCGGACACCTTCGTAGCGATCGACTGCAGCTGCGCCTCAGTCGCATCTGGAGGTGCGATGCCAGCGCGCATCACGGCGCTGATCGCATCGGCCGCGCCCTGGAAGTCTTCCGTCACCGCGTTCGCGTACAGGTTGCCCGCGATGTGCCCATACTTCTGCGCTTCGGCCGGGGTGGCGCCGAGCTGAGCCGCCAGACGGCCCGTGATCTGGCCCTGCTCCATCGCCTGGCTGAGACTGTCGATCAGCAGCGCGCCCGCGGCCGCGCCGATCCCGGCCGCCGCCAGCTTCAGCTTCCCCAGGCCCTGCTCCAGCCGCCCGGCCGTCTCCTCACCCTCGCCCTGGGCGCTGTCCCCCAGGCCGTCGCCGAGCGCATCCCCAGCATCGCCGCCCGCACGGCGGGCGCCCGCGGTGAGCCCGTCGTCCAGGTCGTCGGTCAGGCCCGCAGCAATGCGCGCCCCAGCGATGTGCGCCTCACGCTCAGCTTCGAGGCGGGCCTGGGTGACGGCGTCGACCAAGCCGCCGCCGAGCTGCCGCCACTGACCGTCCGCGCCCCGCACGAAGTTCCCACCGAGCTGCTGCCCAGCGTTCTGCCCGGCCTGCTGCGCGTCCGATCCGAGGCGCTGCCCGGTCGCCCGCATGGCCTGCTCGGTACGCCGCAGGCCCGGGTCTACCGCCCTGTCGTCGATGGTGATGAGGGCATTGAGTTCGCCGACGGTGAGCGCCACGGCGCTACCTCCTCCGGGGTGTGCGGGGCTGCTTCGGTGGGGGAGGTGCGAAGTGCCGGCTGATACGGGACTCGGCAGAGACGAGGCCGTAGAGGCGGGTGCAGAACCAGCGCCACGACCGCTCCCGCATGAGGCCGGGTGTGGACAGGTCGAGGCCGTAGGTGTCCTGGAAGTCCGCCTCTACCAGCGACCACTGCTCCAGCAGGTCGTGGCGGCTTACCCGCTTGCCTTTGGACCGGGCTTGCGACGCCGGCGGGAGCCCGCCCTCGTACCACTCGTAGAGCCCCGTGACCGGGTCCCGCTCGCCGCAGCCGACGCCGATGGCGCTGACTTCGGCTGCCGACGGGCCGCCCGGTTCGGGGCGAGGAGAGAAGGGTCGCCACCGGATTCCCAGTACGCCGCGGCGCGGTCGCGGTCCTGGAGTACCCACACCATGGTGGTCAGGGCGACGTGCCGGAAGCGGGCCCATGAGAGCTGTGCGGCGATCTCGTCGTGGACGGAGCCGAGGACCAGTTTGAACAGGTCCTTCTCTTCGTCGTTGTCGAGCAGCTCCTGGTCCGGCTCGGTGCCGTCGAGGTAGAGGCGGGCCGCGGCCTTGGTGATCGCCTCGACGCGCAGCCCGTCCTCAGCAGCCGGGGACGGGATCTTGAGCGTGCGGGTCTGCCCGTCCTTGCACTTGGCCGGCAGCTCCAGCCAGTCATCAAGGAAGTCGTCGAGCGCCTGGAACTTTGCCGCCATCAGCTACCCGCGAGCGGGTTGTCGATCGGCGTGAGCGGCCCGTCACCGGTGAAGGTGATCTCCGTCTCTCCGAGCGCCGTGTACTCGCCGCCGGACGGCGCCCACGTCGGGATCGCCTTGCCCTCGTACGCCTCGGGCAGACCGTTGCGGTTCATGTACCGCAGGTGCACCTTGTTCGCGTCGCCGTACGCGAAGTGCGCCAGCCTGATCGCCTCGTGGACCGGCGAGTAGACCTTGGAGGTCTTGTTCGCCTTGCGGCGGATCGTGACCGCCAGCTCCCAACTCTGGGCGGTCTTCTCGTTCGACGCCCAGCCGTCGGAGTCGTAGTCGGAGGCGTCCTCGATGTTCGGCTCGCTGCTGGGCTGGAACTCGCGCACCCCGGGGCAGAGCTGCCAGTCCGGGGCCTCGTCCGTACCCATGTTGATCTCAAGTCGCCATTCCCGTGCGAGCTCGGTCTCGTCGGTGACCGGAGTCGTCATGACCGTTTCCCTTTCAGTCGATCAGGTGGGCTCCGGACCTGACCGTCCGGAAGTAGTAGTTCGCGCTGATCTCCATGCGGCCGGTCGTGTCCTGGCCGATCCAGGCTTGGGAGTTGCGCCACGAGATCTCGACCTGCACGCCGTGCGCCTGCCAGTTCTGGCGGTTGTGCAGGACGTTGAAGATGTCGTTCGCCAGCTGCACCACGGCCGTCGGGTTCGTGCCTGCGCGTAGGCGCGCCTGCACGCCCGTCACGGCGTCCGTGGAGTCGTCGTCGGACACCGGATACGGGGTCAGCCCGATCGCCCGGTCCGGGCCGTCTGGCACGCGGCCGAGAACGATCCCCGTCCCGTCGGCAGGCAGGACTCCCGCCTCGTCGTAGGTTCCGACGTCCTCCGCGGCGAGGAGCTCGGCCACACCTCGCAGGAGGTCGACGTCGTGTGTCTCGCCGCTCATCTCAGGGCCCTCCGCATCTGCGCCGCGATGATCCGGAGCACGTCGTCTCGGGACGCGTTGAGCGGCCCTTCCAGGTACTTCGCGGTGCGGCCCGGGGCGTGCCGGTAGTCCAGCTCCTCGTGCTGGCGTACGGCGTACGGGGTGTTGTAGGAGACCGCGGCCTGCAACGTGCCCTCGTCCACGGAGGTCTCGCCCGAGTCCTGCAGCGGCCCCTCATCGAGCGGCACGACCTCGGTGGACTGAGCGAGCACGAACTCCGCACCCAGCAGCAGGCCGCGCGCGGCACCCGCCCGCATCTCCCGCTGCACCTGCGGCCCGTGGAAGGTCAGCCGGAAGTTCGCTGCCATCGGGCCTCCCAGCTACTGGAGTTGGATCTCCAGGTGGTCGGGTGTCGGCAGGCCTCCGCCGTCGCGCGGCAGAGCGGCGATGACCGTGGTCTTCCGGCCGTCGGGCAGCGTCACCCGGGACAGCGCCGGCGCCACAGTTTCCGGGGCCGCGTAGGCCGTGGATGACGAGGTGGTCTCCTCACCGCCCGCCGACCGGACGGCCCGGGTCTGCTGGTCGACGAAGGCGCGCACCGTGACCGCAGGCCCATACCGGGGGCCGGTGCTCGACTCGCCCAAGTACGGCTCGATCGTGATCTGGTGGCGCAGCAGCCAGCCCGGGATCTTGCTCACCAGGGCACCGCCAGCGCGCCAATGAACAACTTGTCGTGGAGGTCCGGGGCGCGGAGTTCGTCCATGACCTGCGGGGCGATCTGGCGGGCCGCGGAGTCGTCGCCTGAGACACCCGTGCCAGAGCGGCCGAGACTGACGGATCCGATCGACACGCTGTCATAGCCGGCACCGACCGCGCCGCGGCTGTCGCCGACCTCGTCCCACCAGGCGACCTGCGCGCAGACGGCCCGGGCGATCGCGGCCGCAACGGCTTCGTCGGTGGGCATGCCGTCGTCGTCCACGTCGTACCGGCAGAACGCCAGGAGGCGCGCCTCCAGCATCCGCGTAGCGTCCGCCAGGAGGCCCGCAGCGCCTGTCGGGGGTGCGGCCCGCAGGTAGTTCGCCAGGTCCGTTGTCGTCGCGTATACGCGCCCGGTCGCGCCCGCGCCCGGGGTCGGCGCCACCGATACCTGCTGGTTCTCCGCCGAGGCGCCAGTGCCGGTCACCACCCAGTGCAGCAGCCAGACGCCCGCCGCGGTGTACGTGAGTGGTGCCGTCCATGTGGCGCCGCCGTCCGCCGTTGAGACGGACGGTGTGGACGTGGTGCCGTCGGGGGCGGTCACGGTGAGCGAGGCCTGCGTGTCCCCGGCGTGCGGGGACACTGCCAGGCTCGCGGTGACCTTGTCTCCCACGTCGGGCATGTCAGCCTCCCTGCGTCGAAGTCGCGTGCAGCGACGGACCGGTAACGGTCGCGGTCAGAACCGGCCCGCTCGTAGATGGAGTAAGCACGGGCCCGGACACGCTGGGGAGCAGCTCGTCGGCCGGCCGCTGCTTCTGCGCATCCCACGCCGTGGCCCGGGCCACGGCGTGCGCGGTCCGCAGGCGCCGGATCTGGAACGGCTGCCGCACCCGGCCAGCCGCCGCGACTTCGCGGGCCGCGCCGAGAGTGGTGTGCCCGCTGATGGTGAGCGCGGTGGCCTGCTCGCTGCAGCGTGCCGGGCCGAGCCGCACGGTCTTGCCCGCGGCCAGGTCTCGAGCGCGCTCGACGGCGCGCGCCCGGCCGAGCGGGATCCGATGCCCGGCCTCGAGCGGCTGGGCGATCTCGGCAGCCCGGGCGGGACCGAGCGTGACAGCCTTCGCCGCCGTGAGCGGGCGCGCTCCCTCAATGGCGCGGGCGAAGCCGAGGCCTCCGGACGTGACCACGCCCAACACCTCGGCGGCCGCCTGCTCGCGGGCCGTGCCGAGGACGATCCGCTTGGCGCCCGTGAGTGCGCCCGCGTGGGCCCGCTCGCGCGCGCCCGCCACCGTGCGCGCCTTCCCGCCCGCCAACGCCCGCGCACTGTCCACCGTGGCGGCCGCCGACAGTCGCCCGGCCTTCCCTCCAGCGAGGGGCCCGGCGAGGTCCTGCGCGGCCGCCGCGGTGAGCGTGCTGGCCTTGCTCCCGGTGAGTGGCCGGCCCGTCTCGCGGCTGGCGGCCGCGCTGATGCGGGTCTCGCCCGCTGTTGCTACGGCGCCTGCCTGCTCTGGGCTGCGGGCGGTGCCGAGCCGCATCGTCTTGGCCGCGGTGATGGGCTGCGCGCTGTCGACGCTGCCCGCCGGGCCGGTGGCCACGGTGTGTCCGGCGGTCAGCGGTAGCGCGGTGTCCGTGTCCGCGGCCGCGCCGACCAGAGCCGTCCTCGCGTGCCCCACAGCACCCGCTGCTGACACTTCCCGGGCCACGCCTAGGACCGTGTGCTTCGACGCTGTGAGCGGTCGTCCAGCGGCTTCCTCGCGCCCCGGCCCGAGCGTGGCCGTGCGGGCCACGGTGAGCGGGCCCGAAGTGCTGGTCTCCTGCGCCAGGCCGAGCGGCACGACGACCGTGGCCGTGAGTGTCTGCGCGGTGGCTGTCTCCTGGGCCGCGCCGAGGGTTGCGGCCCGGGAGACGGTCAACGGGCGGGCCTCGTCCGCGACTTGGGCCGTGCCCAGCGTCGTGCTCTTCGCGGCCGTCAGCGAGCCGCCAGCGTCCGTCACGGCCGCCGCGCCGAGCGGCGAGGCCTTGCCCACGGCCAGGCCGCGCGCCGCACTCGCCTCGTGCGCTGTCCCAGGGAACACTTCCTGCCCGGTCGGCAGGGTGTTCACGTTGTCGAACTCGGTGATCGTGTCCGCGCCCGTATCGCGGTGCGAGATCAGCTGCAGCGCGTTGTCATCGGCCGCCGCCCACGTGGGAGTGGTCGCGGTGCGGCGCTGCGTCCACGTCTCGCCGTCCGGGGCCGTCTCCCAGTACAGGGTTCCTGCGTCCTCCCGGATGCGGAACCACGCGTGCGCCTCGGGGTCGTACGGGATGCGTACGGCGTCCGGGTCGAAGTAGTCGACGCGCAGCGCCATGTTCAGCTCGTCCGCGATGGCGTCGACTTCCATGACGAGGTCGGTGCCGGGCGTTGCCGAGGTGACGAGGACCTGTGACCAGGCCTCAAGGGTCCCGCCCCCGGCAGGGCTGGGGAACACCTGGACGTGGAACGTCGACCCGGTCAGTGTGTAGGTGCTGCCGACGGCGAAGGCGTTGTAGTCGGTGCCGCAGGTGACCCGGGCGCGGCCGCCCGTCTCGCTGATCCGGCCGGTGTTGTACGAGTCCGTCCAGAGGTCTTCGTTGATCGTGCCGTCGTTGAAGTTGTCCACGATGGTGGACAAGTTGGGCACGTAGCGGGTGATCGGCCGGGCCGCGCTCGTCTCGCGGGCCGTGCCGAGGGTGACCTCTTGGTCGGTGGCGACGGGTCCGGGGAGCCCGTTGTCGCTGCTCCCGGTGCTGTCGTTGACGGCGATGTCGTCGAAGTAGATGTCCGCCGTCGTCGGGTTGATCACTCCGAAGCGGGCGTAGACGCCGCCTTCGAGGGCGATGCCGGTCCGCGTAGTCGCGAGCGTCCCGTCGATGTAGATCTTCCCGGTGCCGTTCGGGTCGTCGTAGTCGAACTCGACCCGGGTCCAGGTGTTCAGCGGGATCGCCGCGGTGGCGGTGCCGCCTGTGGTGCTCCCGCTGGCTGTGATGATCAGTGTCCGAGACGCCGTCATCTTGACGCCGTAGAAGTCGGAGACGTCGGTGCTCTCGCCGGACCATGCCATGATCCCGGTCATCGCGGCAGGCGCCGTAGCCACGTTGATGTACGCCCTCAGGAACACATGATCGCGGTTGCCGTCGGGGTCGATCTCCTGCGAGATGGAGGTCTGCTGGCTGGTGGTCGGGTGGCAGCGTAGGGAGTGCGTGCCGCTGTTCGCCTGCGTCGTGACGATGGTGGGCGAGCCGTTGGTGGTGTCCCATTCGGTACCGGCCTCGAAGCCGGTGGTGAACTTCCGCGCCATCGGCCCGCCCTCCTTCGGCTACGACGGGTTGCTGGAGACAGCGACGCCGTCCGCGTCCACGCTCGCGGTGATCGTGGTTCCGTCTGGGGTGACCGCGAAGTCGTGGATCGTGAGCGGGATGAGCCCGGTGTCTGCGGTCGCACCGGTCGGGTCGTAGCAGATGACGATCTTGCCGGTGGCGTTGCCGGTCGCGTCCGTCCAGACCAGGTCGTCTGCAGTCCACGAGGCCTCGTTGCCGGTGTCGTCCACCGTGACCGTCACGTTCGCCAGGTCCTTGCGGCCCATCGTGGTCTGCTCGTTGGACGCCCCGGCCAGCAGCGCGGACAGGGTGTCGTAGTCCTGCAGCGCGTCGTCCGTCTCAAGGCCCGTCGCCTCCAGGACGACGGCCGTCAGCACCGCACCGCCGGTACCGGCCTCGGCAACGGAGGCATAGTGAACATGCCTTCCTTTCCCGACGTTGGTTACGAAGTCCCCCATGGCTCAGGCCTCCTTGCCGTAGCGCTCGACCAGCTCCGCCTTCGTGAGCGTCGCGATCTCGGCCGCCTCTTCAGAGTCCTTGGCGACGCTGTTCGCGTACTCCACCCACTTGACCTTCGCGTCCTGCGCGGTTGGCCGCTCCGGCGGTCCCGCCGGCGGAGTCTGCTCCGGCTCCGGGGTGAGCTCGGCGATGCGCTTCCAGTTCGGCAGCATCTCCAGCCGAGCATCAGGGCGGGCCCGCTCTACCTCGTCCCCGGTGTTGTCGTTGCGGTACCTGTACGTCATCGGTGATCCCTCCAGCGGGGTCGGACAGAACTCGGCCACGAGCGCCCGCATCTGGGCTTGCTGGCCGGACGCCGCCTGATAGCGGCGGTAGCGGGCGAGAGACTCGGCCGAACCGACCGAGCGGGACCGGCGCGGAGCGGGCGGATGCCACAGGTGGAACAGGTCGCTGTCGCCTCGCCACATCGGGCCGGCCAGCGTCTCCAGAGCGAGCGCCCAGGCCTGGTCTTCCTGCCCCCACCCCTGGAACTGCGGGTCCATGGGAACGCCTTCGAGGACCTGGCGGTCGAGGACGACGATGCCGCCACCCGGCATGCCCCGGTGGATCTCTGCGGTTGGCTGGCCGGACAGCGAGGCTCCGCCCAAGACCGACCGCGTGGCTTCCTCGGTGAGGCGCCGGACGTTCTGGTGCGGCATCGCCCACCGGGCCCGTCCGGAGACGACCTCCTCGATGGCGTACAGCACGGTCGGGCACCACACGTCCGCATCGGCGACGACCAGGACGTCGGCGTCGGTCTGCGCCAGGGCGTCGGCGACGGCTGCACCCTTGGACCACGGGCCGTCCGGGCAGGCCCCGGTGACGATCTCGCAGTCGGGATGCCAGTTGGCCCACTGCCGGTGTGACCATTCCCAGACCGCTTGCCGCGGGCCGCCGTCGGGCCGCCACGGCACGAGGATGGCGACGCTCACGCAGGCTCCCGGTAGAAGACGACGTCCCGCACTTCGCCACCGCGCCGTGCCAGGCCGGGGCCGCGGCCCCACTTGGAGACCCAGTCGTAGTCGCGGACCCAGCGGTCGACCTCAGCAAAGCCGTGCCCGGCCATGAACGCGACCGTTTCGGCGTATGGGCTGGCCATCGTCGGGTCGTCGACCGTGCACGTCTCCACGACGACCAGGCGCAGGCTGTCCCATGGGGCCGCGTAGAGGACGTCCAGCTCCAGGCCCTGCGCGTCGATGACCGCGGCGTCCGCGTCGGGGGCGACCTCGTCCAGGCGGCGCACGTCCACGTCGATGGTCTGCGCCACCTTGTCGATGTCCTGCGGTGGGGCCAGCGTCGACAGGTTGGTCCGGGCCATGATGTGCAGCCGCGTCCACGCGTTCGCGGGCCCGCACGCGCACTGGTGCACGACGACGTCCGGATGCTCGCGGTGCAGCTGCTCGGCGAGCCACGGGATCGGCTCGACCAGAGTGATCCGGGGGATGCCCGCCTCGCGGTAGAACGGCATCTCCTCGCCGAGATGAGCACCGACATGCACCAGATGCTGCGGCGCCCAGCCGAGCCGCTTCAGGAGCGCGGGGAAGGCCCGCATGACGTTGGCCACCGGTCAGGCTCCTCGGGTCGCTGGGTGGCGTACGTAGTCGGCCACGGTGTCGAAGTCGTCCGTCCAGTCATTGATCTCGGTGAACCAGCCCGGATCCACCCGGTGCTGATCGAGCGGTGTGCGCTGCCAGGACCGCAGCAGCATCCATCCCGGCGGCCGCGTGACGATCTGGGCGGCACGCAACTCGTGGACCTGCCGCAGCCGGACGTCCATCCGCGTGTGCTGCCCAGGCCACCACGAAGCGGCGAAGATCTCGCCGTACGGGGTGCCCGTGATCCGGGAAGATTGCGCCCGGCCGAACACGCGGTAGGTGTGCGACCGCCAGGCCGCGATCGTCTCCATGGCCCGGTCAGTGAAGTACACGTCGCCGAGCAGGAGCACAGTCCGCCCGTCCTCGTTCCACAGGCCGCGCGTCGCCGCGTACTCGGACGGCGCGCTCCCCTCCTGCTCGTGCACCGTCACGCCGGGAATCTTGTACCGGGTGTCGCCGGCCGGGCAGGTGAGGTGCACGTCGTCGCTGATCTCGCGGGCCTGCCCTACCGTGCGGTACAGCAGCGGCACCCCGGAGTGGGCTCGCAGCGGCACCAGGTGGGAGGGCACGCCGAGGTGGTTGCCCCACTTCGCTTGCGACCCTGCACAGGCGATGATCACCCGCATCCGAAGACCTCCCGCTGAATGTCCCGGAGCCGGTGCTCCCACAGATGCCGCTCCTCAACCAGCGTGATCGCAGCGTCCGTCAGTTCCCGCCGGCGGGCAGCGGTGAGTGCGTCGATCCGCTCGCCAAGACCGCGGAAGTCGCCGCGCTCGTAGGTGAGCATCACGTCGTCCGTGAGGCCGAGCTCCGTCATGCCTTCCGTGCGCGGGTGCGCGAGCAGGCCCCCGCGCCCGAGCGTGCACACCATCCGGTCCGACCAGTAGCGGGCGGCCGGAGCCGAGTCGCCCAGCACGACCTCGGCTGAGGCGTACAGGGTGCCGAGGTCCGCGCCCCACACGGGGCGGCTGCGGCCGTACTGCTGGAAGCGGTAGCTGTACTGGCGTTGAGCCCAGGTGAGGAGGTCGGCACGGTGTTGGCCGTGGATGCCGGGGACGTAGCTGCCGACGAACACGGCCCGGCCCGGGAAGCGGCGCCGGTCCGGTTTGCTGCGGCCGAGCCAGCGGCGGCCGAGCGGTGGCGGCAGCCACCGGTGGTTGACACCGCGGGCGAGGAACTCTGCCTGGTGTCCGCCGTCCGCGGTGAACACCCACTGGCAGGACCACCACGGGTCCATACCGATCTGCGGTTCGCGGCCGCGGATGCCCCAGTACAGGTCGAGGTGCAGGCCCACCGTGGCGGTGCCGTTGTCCTCGATCGCGCACAGCATGCGCGGGATATCGCCGGTCGGGTTGTGGCCGTGGGTGCGGGCCCAGATCAGCAGGTCCGCCCCACGGCAGGCGGCCACGACCTCTTCAGCGGGGATGTCCCGGGCGGGCAGGTGGAGCATGTCCCACCCCAACTCGGTCCCGCCTTCGGTCAGGCAGTCCTTCCAGCGGTTGAGGTGGAGCGGGCGGGGGGCGCCGAGCACAACGACACGCATCGACGCCCCCCTGTCACCCCACATCACCCTTGCCCTCGCCAGGGAAGGGGTCTCAGGAACCGGCGCCTTCGAGGATGACGGCGCGGTTCGCGTCGAGGGTCTTCGTGCCGTACAGGCAGTCGACGGAGACGACCGTCTGCTTGTACTTGATGTCGTAGTCGTAGACCACGCGCAGGCCGAATCCCTTGTAGTTCATGATCACCGCGTCCTGGGCGCCCGGGGGCACCTCCAGCGGACGCATTACGAGCGCGAACGCGGTCCGGTGGAAGGCAATGCCCTCCTCCGGCTCGGTGACGTGCTGCGTCCAGTACGGGTCGAAGCCGAACAGCCGGCGGCCGATGTACGCCTCCCGCAGCGCCTCAGTGCCGCCCGACTCGTTGACCTTCTTCAGGACGTCGGAGTCGAGCCAGTCGGCGTTGGTGACCGGGCCCACGACCGCGGATCGGTCCGTTGTCGGCACCTTGTTCTGGTTGAGGACCTTGCCTGCGTCGATGAGGACCTCCGGCTTGTCCAGCTCGCGGCCGGTGGTGCTGCCGACGGTGTGGGAGATGTCGGAGCGCAGCGCCAGGAGATCGGTGTCGATCTTCTGGGCGATGGCCTCCATCGCCGGGTCGAGGAGCTGCGTGCCGAAGTCCTCGATCTCCAGCGTCAGCTGCTCGGTCGTGACGTTGAACGACACGTCGGAGAAGTGGTTCAGCGTGACGTCCACGCCGGACTCGGTCGCGTTCTGCGGGACGATTCCGGTGCCGCGGTTGAACTCGGCCGCGGTGAACGTGGCCGGCTTGCGGACGGTGATGGTGTCGCCCTGCTTGCCGCGGAAGTCGCCGTCGTAGTCGCGGTGCACGAGCTGCGCCATGACGGTCGTCTCGTACAGCGTTGCGAGCGCCCTCGTGGCGATCAGGTCGGGGGTCAGAAACGTGTTGGCCACGGGGGCCTCCTTCTAAGCGGGAGGCTCAGCTGCGCGCCTTGCGGCGGGCCTCGCGCTGTGCCTCGATGCTGTTCTGGTTCTTGGGCTTCTCCGTGCTGCCGGAGAAGTCGCCGGAGTTGCGCGCGGGCGCCTGGCTCGCGGCCTTGAGCTTGGGGTTGTCGGCCACCGCGGACTTGATCGCGGCGTCGACCTTCTTCGCGAACCCGTCGGCAGTCGGGTCGAGGTCGGCGATGGACTTCAGGAAGGCCCGGCTGTCGGTGAGCGCATCCGGGTCGGCGCCGTACTTCGACGCACCTCGGTACACGGCCAGCTCGACTGCGGTCTCCCTGTGCGCCGCCGTGGCGGACTCGATCTGCGCTTTCAGCGCGGCGGGGTCGGGGGGCGTCTTGTCGTCGTCCTCGACCAGCCCGAGAACCTTGCCGAGCTCCTTCATGATCTCGGCGCGTGCCTCATCGGCTGCGGCCTTCTTGGCGCCGGTGCGAGCCTTCGCAGCCTCGCCGTTCGCCGCCTTGAGCTCCTTCTGGAGTCGGGCGATCGTCGCGGCCGGGTCTTCGTCGGCGTCCTTCTTCGCGGGTGGCTTGGGCTTGGCCTTCTGCTTGCCCGCGTCGTCGTCCTGGCCGTCGTCATCGCCGGTCCCGCCGGCATCGTCGTCGTCCTGGCCGTCGTCGTCCCCGCCGTCGTCACCGTCGGCGTTGTCGGATCCGGAGTCGTCTCCGTCCCCGCCGTCGGCGTACAGGTACGGGTCGAAAGGGCCCATCGCGTAGGGGTGTGCCCAGCCAGTGCCGAAGCCGTGGCGGGCGAGGGTTCGCTTCTGCATGCGTGCACTCCTGGTGCGCGTCGGTGAAAAGGCCCCGCACCTGGCGGAGCCGTACTGCAATCCAGCCCGCGCCAGGCGGGCGGAAACTCTGGGGTCAGCGAGCCGTGGCGATCTGCTCGCGGTGCGACTTGCGCGGCAGGCCCGTGTCCGCGGTCAGCTCGCGGATCTTCGCCTGATACGCGCGCACCCGCGCCCGGGCGGCCGTGCGCGCGGCATCGTCCATCGCCGCGTCCTGGCGCCGCTTCCACTTCCGTACCTGCCGCTCCAGGTACCGCTGCTTCTGTGTGTCCTCGAAGGTGCCGCGGGAGGGCTGCGCCTTCGGGATGCGGGAGACACCCGGGAGGTATGCGGACACCGTGTGTCGGCAGTTGGGGTGCAGCAGTCCGGCCGCGCGTGCTTCGGGCAAGCTGCCGGCCACCGTGACGGTCACGGTCCGGTCGTCCTCGGTGGCGTGCTGCACCTGCACCTGCCGGACCCCGGGTGCCCCGGTGCGGGCGAGGATCTTCCGCTCCCACGGGCGACACAGCGGGCACTCCTCGGGCGCCTGCGACACGATCACCAGGTCCACCCCGGCCGCGCCGAGCCGCTCCGTGTGCGCCTCCACGGACGCCCGGGCAACGGCGCTGCGGGTCGCCATCTCGATGTACGACCGCATATCCCACGCCCGCCCGGCGCGGTCGACGAAGCCGGTGACGCCTCGGTTGGCGAACTGGTCGAGTGCGGCCTGTGCCGCCTGCCGCCGGGTCTGCGCGCCCAGCACAGCGGGCGCCGAGGCCCGGCCGATCACGGCACGGTAGACGTCCGTCGACTGGCGCAGGATCCGCGTATACACGGGCCCGGTGTCGTCGATGAGGGACTGCGCGATGCGGTCTACGGCGTGGGAGCCGGCGGGGATCGCGGCCACTGTGGGGGCAATAGCGCCGAGTTCGGCCACGGCCGCCTGTGTGCCGCGGTTGTAGGCCTCGGCCACGGCCTGATGGATCGCCCCGGACGCGTTCGCCTGCAGCGCCACGATCACTTCGTTGATCGCGGACTGGAGCGTGCCGAGTTGGGCCATCTTCAGCTGTGCCCACAGCGGGCTGTCCCAGCCCTCGTTCAGGGCGTCCCGGATCTGCTGGATCAGCACGCCTTGCGCGGCCTCGTACAGGTCGGCGACGGCTGCGGCGAGGTCCTCGGACATGGCCGGAGAGACGGGCACGGGGTCACCTCCCGAGCCACACCACAGCCGCCGTGTTGATCGCGAGGTGAATCGTGTTGTCAGCGATGATCATCAGCCAGACGGCCAGCCACGGTGGCCGGTCTTGGTGATAGCCCGTCCCCGAGCACTCTGACCACGAGTGCCGGTACGTCTTCGGGGCCATCAGGTTCTTCGCCCACACGACGTGTCGGGCCAGCCGGTACCGGTCGATGACGGCGTGCGTGACGACGATGACCACGAGCGCGAGAGGCGACTGAGTGACCAGCACGTACGGCAGGCCGTACGTTACGGCGTGCGCCCATGCTGGCCACCAGCGCTTCGTCTTCTCGTTCGCCATCCAGTCGGACTGGATGAGGTAGTCCCCGGCGAGATGCGCCAGCACGATGCCGAGCCCCGTCACGGAAGTTCGCCGCTCTGCATCGGGTCAGGGACCGACATGCCGTTCTCCTGCTGGATCCGATGGACCTCAGCCTTCACCTGGTCGTCGTCCCACTCCGGGTGCACCCACCGGACCTTCGTGTCGATCGATGCGGCCTGCGCCTGCGACAGCACGTTGACCGTGTTCGCCAACGACAGCGGATCCTCCTGCACCGAGTCCTCGAACTCGATCGTCGGCCGCTGCGGGGTGAGGCCTCCGCCGAACACGTACTGATCCACGGCCAGCAGCGCCTCAACGGCATGCGCCAGCCCGGGTCGCCAGCGCAGGATCTTCTTGCCGCGGGTGGTCATGGAACGCCGCTCGCGCGCGACGACCTCGGTCGCCGTGGCGGCGACGTCACCGCCGAGCCCGAACGTCTGGCCCGAGTAGCCGGCCGAGCGGAGGATCTGGTTCACGAGGTCCTCGGCTGTCGCCTGGTGCTCCTGCACCCTGATCTCGAACTGTGCCACGGTGAGCTGCCCGGCCCCGTCCGCGCGTGCCAGCGAGTTGATACCCGAGTACGCCTCCTGATCAGGGTTCCAGCTCGCTCCCCGACCGGGCCCGTTGGACTGCAGATACTGGTTGGGGACGATGATGCGGCCTTTGCCGAGCCGGATGTCCCGCATCCACGAGGCGTATGTCTCGTCCAGCGAGTCCATGAGTGGCTCGATGCCGTCGAGGTCGGAGCGTCCCCAGTCCTTCAGCTTCGGGTTGCAGCGCCACCGTCGGCTGTTCTGGTTGGGGATGTACGAGACGTCGAGGCCGTCGTAGCCGGTCGGGATCGCACCGTCAGCGTTCACCAGGGGCGCGAACGGCGCGGTTGCCTCGGAGTCCTCCAGGGGGACGGGGCGGCCTAGCTTGTCCTTCGTGCCCTGGTACAGGCCGTGCATGATGACGCCTGGTTCGTGCCGCTGGAGCCAGCGCCAGACCTGGCTGTCCTCCTCGCGGACCACCTTCCAGAACGTGACCGCGGACAGCTTGCCCCACATGAACTCCGGCCACGCCCGGTCCGCGTGCTCGGCTGTGATCCACGGCCGGTCCGACAGCTTCTGGTCGAACACGGGCCGCAGGTACACGCCCCCCAGGGCGGCACCGATCTCGGCAGCGGTCTGGAGGGTGGCCAGCATGCCGTCGTCGGCCAGGAGATCAAGGCGCTTCTGCGTGGTCTCGTCTTCGACGGTGAACTTCGGTGGCTCGCTGAACAGGAGGTCGGCGCTGCCGCCGCAGATGTCGCCGGCGATCGGCACGTGCAGCTTCGTGCGCCGTTCGCCCGGGGCGGTCGGGGTGCCCCACCACCAGCGGGCGATGCGGCCGACCATGCCGTTGCTCATGGTCAGCGCGAGCCGCTTGGGGTCGGGTCCGCCTCCGGTGCTGCCGCCGTAGAGCTGTTCCAACCGGTCGGGGTCGCCAGACCACCAGGTGTCCCAGGTGTGCATGGCGTCGAGGGCGGGCGCGAGGGAGGGTGGAGGCCACGTCATGTCACCTGTCGGCAGGGGCATCGGGCACCTCCTCCTGCTCGTCGTCGTCCTCGCTCGGGTTCTCCAGCACGTCCGCTGCCTCGCGCAGGAACGCGGCCAGCTGCGTGCGCACGCCGGAGAGCGGCACGCCTCCGTCGGCCAGCTGGACGGTGATGTCGCCGAAGCGGGCTTCGATGTGGTCGCCGACGCGGACGTGCACGGGCAACGTGATCTCGGCAGGCATCAGGCGCGCTCCTTCTCCATGAGCAAGCTCGCCATGGACAGCCACGAGCAGGCGAGTTGATCGAGACGCTCCATCAGCGCCAGGTTCGTTTCCATCTCCGCCTGCTCCAGCAGCCGGGCAGCGTTCGCCAAGGCCTGCTCGATGGTGGGCATCAGGCAGCCACCTCCAGATGCGTCGGCAGGTACGGCCGCCAGATCGATTCCGTCGTCCGTACGCCGTAGCGGAGGGCGTCGCAGGAGTGGTCGTTCTCCTTGATCGGCTTGTCGTCGCCGCGCTCGGCTGCCTCGTCATCCCAGGAGTAGCCGGGGATCTCGTCGATCAGGCCCGCAGCGGATTCGTGGATGTACAGGTCCTCCGTCGAGAACAGCGAGGACACGGTGCGGATGCCGTCCAGCACGGTGTTGTCGGCCTGCGTCACACCGAGGACCTTGTCCCGGTGCAGCTGCTCGATGTACGACGACGCGGACGGGTCGACAACCGTCCACTCCGGCTGGACGCCGACCACGCTGGTGCCAGGCTGCGGCACCTTCGCGAGCCACTGCCGGCGGGCCCGCGAGTACTCGGCATCCGTCATCTGCTTCCGCTCGCGGCGGGAGTCGTACCGGTACTCGGAGACGACGTACAGCTTCCGGTCCGCCCCGAGCCCGATCAACAGGTCGGCGTACGGGTTGACGGTGCCGTAGTCGATCGCGTCGCACAGCCACCGGTCCATGCGCGGCAGCGTGGAGACGACGTGCTTCTTGACGTCGAACTGCTCGTAGATCGCGCCCTCGGACTGCACCCAGTGGCCGAGGATGTAGCGGCGGTACCACAGGCCCGTGAAGTTCCGCTTCATCCGGGCCTTGTACTCGTCGGACAGGCCCGGGTTGTCGTCCATGACGAAGTGCCAGACGCGGATGCCGAGCTCGTCGGCTCGGTTCAGCCATTCCTTCTTCGCCCAGTGGCCGGGGTTGTCCGGGTTTGTGGTGGCGAAGATCAGTGCGCCGGGCACGGACATGCGGTCGACGAGGCGCTTGAAGAACTCCTTTGGCAACAGGGTCAGCTCGTCCACGTAGGCGCCGGCCCCGGTCAAGCCTCGGAGTCGGGCTTCGGCCTTCGCATCGTTGGCGGTGATGACTTCGATCTTCTTGCCGAGGATCCACGCCACGCTCGAACCACGCGTGTACGAGACGAGCTTGGCGGTGTGGACGCCGACGATGTTCGGGTCCTGCAACGGGCCGAAGACGTTGCGGGCGACGGTGTCGTAGGTCTTGCCGACGACGACGAGGTCTCCGCCGGCGGGTGCTGTCCAGACGTACATGAGCCAGCGCAGGAGGGAAGCGATGGTCTTGCCGGATCGGACGCTGCCCTCCCACACGTTGAGCCACGCGGTGGAGTGGGCGATGCTCCGTTCCTGCTTGTCGGACAGCCCGAGCTCAGTGGTCGCCATGCTTGGCTCGGAGCTTGTCGAAGAGGCCCACCAGCAGGGAGCCGACCTCGTCTGCGCCGCCCTCCTCCTTCGGTGGGGAGAGCTTCAGGGAGCGGTCGACGGCGGTGGCGACGAGGGACATGTAGGCGCGCTTGTCGCCCGGGGTGGGCTCGTTCGCGGTGTAGGTGTCGAAGTCGTGTTCCTTGCCGCCCCAGTCCCAGTACTCGTGCGGCTGGTTGATCTTCGCGGCCTCGGCTTCGGCGATGTCCTGCAGCTTGATCGCGAACGCTGCGCGCCGCGCGGCGAGGTCGGCCTGGCGGATCTCGGTCGCCTGGCGCACCTCGCCCGCGCGGGCGAAGGACAGCCCGAGGCCCGTCGCGATCTCGCTGATCGTCCGCCCAGAGCGGCCGAGGATCTTCGCGATCTCGTTGCGGCCCTTGCCCTGCGCGTGCAGCTGGCGGACGCGTTCGCGTTCCTTGTCGGTGACCGGCTTGGCGGCGCCCATGCGGGTCACCCCCTGGACATGGCGGAGGCCCGCACAGTGGCGGGCCTCCTCATGCGCCCGAGGGGCGCGAATCAATCTGGTTATGAGTCAGTGTGTCCGGGCACGCCGGACTTGCAGACAGGCTGCCTGACTGTGATCGGAAATGCAACTACACCCGTAGTGTCGCGCCTAGACCTTGCAGAATCCTGAACGCTTCAGCGCCCCGTTGATCTTCGCGCCCTGCGCTTCTGACGTCGTCACGTCCTTGTACGTGAAGCGCTGAGACGCTACCCAGTTAAGCCGATGCGATCCTCCATTGATCGCTGAGCACTGGTTGCGTGCGGCTTCAACGGCCTTGTCCTCGTACCGCACTACGTCCGGGGCGACTGCGGCCAGGGTGGCGAGGAGCCTTCGCCGGTCGGCTCCTGTCGGCTCGGGTGGGATGCCGGCTGCCTTCTGCGCGGCCTTCCGATCTGCCTCGTCCTTGGCCTTGTCGGCGGCGCTCACCGGGCACTTCTGACCAGCGTTCGTGGAGAATTCGGTCCCGCCCGCCTTGAGTCCGGTCGTGGCAGCGCCCATGTTCCCCACTGCCTTCTGCCCGTTGGCCAGGCGGTTGTCGAGGTCCTTTGTGCCACCGGTTGAGCAGTTGATGATGATGGAGTAGCCAGCCTCGTCGGTGAGGTCGTTGGCCACGGCGTCGAAGACGGCACGCAGGTTCTTGGTGGTCTCGACCTCGACCACGACGTTGCGCTTGTGGCCGGTGTCGTCCTGCTCCACGACCTTGTACGGCGGAGCCTTCGTCTCGGGCTTGTCGTTGCTGCCGTCGGCCAGGGCCGCCACGATGACGATCAGGATCAGGAAGGCGAGGCTGCTGAGACAGCCGATCGCCGCGATCTTCCCGCCTGCCTTCTTCGGTGGCTGTGGAGCTGGTGGCGGTGGGCCCCATGCGGGCTGCTGGGGCTGTGCCCAGCCGGGCTGCGGTGGTGGCTGCTGGTAGCTCATGGTCCCCCCTGGACACGGTTGCTGAGGGGGCATCATTGCGCCGGTTGTGGTGATCCTGTGCGGGTGTGGCTGTTCTGTGACGTTCCGGCCCGTCATGACGGGCGTCAGGATGCGCGTCGGCCCGCGGTCACAGGGGGGACGGCGGGCCGTTGGGCGCACAGCAGGAGCCCGGATGCGTCGGTCGCGCAGCGCCAGTGTGCCCAGAACGTCAGGCCTGCGCCAGCACCCACTCGCCACTTTCGTCCTGGATCATGCTCACGCCGCAGCGGCCGCACAGGCCGACACGATGCGGCAGATCCTGGTACGTCGTCGTGTCCTCGGGCTCGTGCTCCAGGCAGGTTCCGGATCGCCGGAGAGCGATGGTGAGCGCGGCCACGGTGCCGGCCTTGGGCGGGATGCCGAGAAGGTCGTGCTCCAGGACGGCGATGAGAGTGGGGTTCGCGCGCGGCCGCGCGGGCGCTGGCTCGGGCGCAGAGCGACGATGCGGCCACTTCATGGTCAGCTCCTGTCGACTTCGGTGGAGACCTTCAATCTCCTTGATCTTGCAGCTGGTGGAGAGTTCGGCGCGTACGGGGTTGTCGCCGGGCACGCCGGCCTTGCGCGCGGCGTCCACGAACTCGGCGAGCTCGTCCAGGGTCAGGTCCTTGTCTTCACCGGTGAAGCGGAGAGCGGCAGGCATGAGGCCAGGATGACGTAACGGGCCCCGCCGCGGGAGGGGTTCGCGGCGGGGCCCGGTCGGGATCAGTGCCCGCAGTGCGGCTTGGTCCACCATCCGCAGATGGCGCAGTACTCATAGCCGAGGGTGGCGCGGAGGCGTCGGATCATCGGTCGCTCACCTCCCCCGGCTGTTGAAGTAGTCCTCAAGGAGGTCGAAGATCCGCAGTCCGGCATCGGTGCGCTCTACACGGATCCCCTCTCCGGGGCCCTCTCCAAGGCCGTTGTTGCTGTTGCTGTTGTCGCCTGACCTGCAACAACAACCCTCGCTATGCGCGTCGGCGACAAGGGGAGGGGCGGCCGGGATGTCGTTCTTGTGGACACCCGGGCCATTCCCGTGTGGGGTGCGCACGGCCTTCCACGTGATGCCGTCGGCGTCGAGGAGACGCTTCACGACCTTCGTGTTCGGCAGCTTCAGGTCACGTTGGAGGCGGGTGAGGAGTACGCCGTTGTCGTCGCCAACGAGGCGGCGCAACGCTGCGCCGACATCCGGCGGCACGGCCTCCTCTGCGGCCTCCGTGGCATCGCTGCGCTTCGCACGCCAGGCCTGCCACTTCTGCACGCCCAGAGTCCCGAGAATCCCGACGATGACGTACGCCACGTTCGGGAAGGCGACCAGCAGACGCCACACGATCAGCGCGAGGACCACGATCACGGCGCCCTTCGCCGCGCGGCTGGGCTCGTCCTCCTCCCCCAGTTCCTCGGCCTGCTCGGCGGGCTCGTCCTCGGCCGGCCGCTTCACAGCAGCCCCATCACGTAGTCGCCGGCCCACGAGACGGACGGGGCGACGATGAGGCCTACGGCGCCCGCGATGCTGGACGCGAGGCCGAGGGCGATCCCGGCGAGGATCTGGCGGACGAAGTCCCAGCGCACGCCCTTCCTGGAGCAGACCGCGAGGACGACGACAGTGATGATGATGATCGCGGCGTGCCCGCCGGGGGTGAGCGCGAGGTGGCTGGCCCTGGTCACGTTCGGGGTTGAGGCGCCGAGGCCGTAGACCAGGACGATGTCGCCGGCGGTGTTCGTGCCCCACAGGGACCAGTCGGCGATGGCGCCGATGATGCCGCCGGCGGACAGGATCAGTAGCGCGCCGTACGCCATGCACAGCAGCTGGGGCAGCAGGTCGCTCAAGGCGCGCAGGGCGAGGCGCTTCTTGTGGCTGTTCCACCAGCGGGTGAAGTCCCAGGCGAACAGGGAGAGTCCGACGGTGACGCCTCCGAGGGAGACCAGGCCGTAGGTCGGGATGTCGAGTGGTGGCAGAGCCATTGCTGGTGCCTCAGTGGAGGATGGCCACGGCGAGCGCGGCGAAGGTCAGGATGAGCGCGCACGTCCCGGAGATCTTGGGGACGTCGCGAGGGACGATGAGCCACAGCCCGGCGAGGGCGAGCGCGGCACAGGCGGCGAAGAACAGGCCGGCTAACACGGCTACGTCCTGGCCGGGTGAGGCGTGCGCGCGTCAATCACCGCGTCGGCCGTGGCGCGCACCGCGGCCCGTACGGCCGCCACATTCTGCGCCGCCGTGTCGGGCCCGTTGTGGACCGAGCGGAGTACCCGAAGTGCCTCGCTCAGTGGCTCGTCCAGGGGCAGCACGAGTGCGTTGTCCGGCACCGCGTCGGCCGCCACAGGGGGCGGCTCGGGTGCGGGCGCATTCTGGAGGTCCCTGCGCACGGTTTCCTTGGAAACGCCCAGCTCACTCGCGATCTCCGGCAGGGTCATGCCGTGGCCGGTGAGGCAGGCGACGATGAGGATGCGGGTGTCACGGGACATGCCGGCCACGAGGCCTCACTCCGTTCAGTGTTGGTGCCGCAGATGCGGCGGGTTTGTGGCGGGCGAGTGGCCGCGGGTGTGGCTCCCGGTGTGGCGGCAGATGTGGCGCGGCCTGGCTGTGCTGGGCGACCACCGAACGGCCGGGCCCGTCCTGGCGCCGCTGCTTTCAGGCCCGCCCCGGCGTGCGGGCGATCACTGCGCCGCCCATCGGGTAGGCGAGTTCCAGCTCGTGGTCGCGGGCGAATTGGCGGGCCACCTGGTCGAGCTCGGCGCGGGCTGTTGCGTCGCTGTCGGCGCTGACCGGGTGCTGGTTGACGAGGTTCTCGTTGTTGTCCCAGACGTGGATGACGTAGCTGGTCATTTCCGGTTCTCTCTCCGTCGAGTTATCAAGGGGCGGTCAGCGGGCGGGCAGGGCGGTCTGCAACGTCCGCTCGGTGTCGGGATCGCGGAGCTTCACCAGCGGGATCTGCAAGGTGTCGTCATCGACGGGCACGGGATCGGCCGCGACCGGCTGAGGCTTCGAGGCGAGCAACCCGCGGTGCGCGCCCGCGTGGCGTCTGCGTCGCGCGTCGGCGCGGCCCTTCTCGTACACGTGCAGCCCACGGGACAGCCCGAGGGGTACGAGCACGAGCTCGTTGATCAACGCCTTCCAGTCGTAGTAGGCGTTGAAGAACTTCAGGACGTAGAACGACGGGTAACAGGCGATGACCTTGAGCGGGTTGATCTTCCGCTTCGCCGTGGCGTAGGCGAGCGCCGGAGCGAGCGTGAGTGCCTCACCGCCGATCCACCATGCGGCCACCGACAGTGCGGAATGCCCGTGCGTCGCCCACCACACGGGCAGCGTGAGCATGACCGGGGACAGGAGGATCTCCGCCACGGACAGGCCCACCCACAGGGCGAGCCACCGTTTGCGGGTGATGAGGCCGCGCGCGTGCTGGCGGACGTTCTGGAAGTAGCCGGACTTCCATCGCCACAGCTGCTTCTTCATGAACTTCGCGTTGATCGGCTCGGCCGCGTAGGCGACCGCGTCGGCGACGTACACGGCGCGGTGTCCTGCGATCTGCTGCGACCAGCTGTAGTCGATGTCCTCGACGATCGTGCGTGCGGGGAAGCCGCCAAACGCGCGGAGCATGTCGGTGCGGAAGGCGGAGCAGCATCCGGAGCAGACGACTGGGGAGCCGTAGGCCTGTTGGACGGGGCGGAACCAGTGGAAGCCGAAGAGGTATTCGATCTGCCTGCCGCGTTCCCACACGGTGTTGGTGAAGCGGGTCATGACGCAGCCGGCCGCGATGGCGACGTTGGCGTCGTCGAAGGGGTCGCGGATGAGGGCGGCGTAGTCGTCGGCGAGGACGGTGTCTGCGTCGACGGGCAGGACGAGATCCGTCGTGCAGTGCGGGAGCGCGTAGTTCTGTGCGCCGGCCTTGGATCCGGTGCCGGGTGCGTCGAGGACGGTGACGCCGTAGGAGGCGGCGACCTCGTGGGTGCGGTCGGTGGATCCGTCGTTGACGACGATGATCTCTTGCGCGGGTTCGGTCTGCCGCAGCAGCGATTCGAGGGTGGCGGGGAGGCCTTCCTCTTCGTTGTAGGCGGGGACGATGAACGTCAGGGTGGGGCGACTGGTCACCGGTTCCTCCTGCCGGAGACCTTGGCGATGATGCCGCTTGCCACGGCGATGACTCCGGTGACGGCGTAGATGACGGTGGAGAAGCCGGTGGTGGCCAGGTTGTACACGTGGGTTCCTGTTCTGGATCGGTGTTGGTGGTGGCCGGGCCCGCAGGGGATGTCGGGCCCGGCCGGTCTGTGGGTCAGGCGGGGATGACGCCTTGCGGGTGCGGGCGCGGCGGCCTGATCGGGAGCGGCTCTTTCGCGCGCTCGTGCTCGCCGGCCATCAGCTGCGCCTCCGGAACACCGCGGCCGTGGCGACCGACACGAGGGCGATCAGCAGGCAGCCGCCGTAGTTGGTCTGCGGCTGGTTGTCGAAGGAGGCGCGGTCCTCCAGCTGGCGGCGTGAGTGACCGCGGCCGTCGTCCTGCGGGCGGTTCCAGGTGCCGCCGAAGGTGTCCGGCATCAGATGCCGCCCTGCTTGCCGGTGCCGCCGCAGGCCTGGCAGCGCACCCAGTGCTGGCGGGTGATGCCACCGCTGCTGGTGTCGATGGTGCGGCCGCCGGCGCCGGAGCATCCGGTGCACGCCTGGGGCTGTGGCTTTGGCTGTTGCTCGGTCACGCGATCCCCCCTTGGGTGTAGCTACACCGCAAGTAGTCCGCGACTCCGGTTGAGTGCGGGTGTAGCTACACCTTAGAGTGGGGTGTAGCTACACCGCAAGCCGCTCCCGTACTTCGCGTGTAGCTACCGATGAGAGGAGCCTGCATTGCCCCCTGTAGCTACACGCCGATACGGTTTGCGCATGCCAAACGCGCCGAAGACCCCTGCTCGCCAGATCCGCATTGGCGATCAGTGGTACGACTTCGACGAGGCGGCGAAGGCGCTTGGTACTGATCGAGCCACCCTGATCCGGGAGTTCATCTCCTGGTTCCTTCGGAAGCCGGGCGCGAAGATGCCGGAGCGGCCGCCGGCGGGTCCGTGGTCCGCGGACAAGGAGCCACCCGTTGAAGAGGCGTCGGATGGATGATCTTGTGCAGTGGCTGCGCGCCCAGCTCGACGAGGACGAGCGGATCGCCCGCGCGGCTGGTGGGACGTGGTGGGCACCGCCGGACCTGCCGGGAGAGGTCTACGATTCCGGTGGCGTGAACATCGACGCCAAGCTGAAGAGCTTCGCGGCCCACATCGCCGAGCATGATCCGGCGCGGGTGCTGCGCGAGATCGACGCCAAGCGGCGGATGTTGGAGCTGCATCACTCCATCGAGCTACCTACCGAGGCGCTGGACGCCTGCGCGGAGTGCGAGGTGACAGGCGCGTACCCGGAGTACCCGTGCCGCACGTTGCGGCTACTTGCCTTGCCGTACAGCGACCGACCCGGCTACCGCGAGGAGTGGCGGCCATAGCCGTACGCACCGCAGGCCCCCGTCTCGACGAGGTGGGGGCCTGCTGTTTGAATCCCTCACGTGACCGGTTCGGCCCGCTTCAAGATCGTGCACAAGGTGTCGGGCGGCGGCGAGGAGTACGCCACCGTCCACCAGCGCGGCTGCACGGTCGACTCGGGCGAGAGGCGCTGGATCGACGCGCACGAAGCGTGGGTGGCACTGTCGGATGGAGTGCCTGGCTGCGCGTACTGCCGGCCGGACGATGTGCTCGGCTTCGACGACGACTGATCCCGGTCACGCCACGTCGCTCGTGTGCCCCGTCCACGTGCGCCCGCAGCCCTTGCACTTCACGGCCGGCACTTGGCCGTCCCCGCCCTCGATGCGCAGCTGCCCGCGGCAGTGCGGGCATGGGCGTTCCAGGACCTGCGTCTTCCGGGCCATCTCCAGGGCTTGTGCGATCTGGTCGGCGGCCCATCGGGCGGCTGTGGCGATGGCGTCCTGGTGCACGCCGGTCAGCTTGGCGAAGGGACCAGGAGCGTTCTCGATCCTGGCGAGGAGCCAGGCCGCGGCGAACGGCGCGGTACGGCGGCGCGGGTCGGTGTAGCTCCACCGTCTGGCGTCGGCCTCGTCCTTGAGGATCAGCGTGCGCAGGGCAAGGGCGACATCGTCTCCGGGGCCGGCCACGCGCACGCTGCCGTTGGCGGGGTCCCGCTGGACGTGGCTGGCGATGATGTCGGCGCTGTCGACCAGGCGCTGGTCGATTGCGGTCATGGTGTCGAGGATGGCGATGCGGAGCGGGGCCGCGGACGCCCCGATCTGGGTGGGGCTGCGCTCGAGCGCGCGCAGCTCCTTCGCGTCCTCGGTGGCCTTGAGGTGGTCGTGGAGGCGGGCGATGCCCATGACGGGGGGCCAAGTGTCGGCCTGACTGGTGGCGAGACTGGCCTGGAGGTCCGGCCAGTGGTTGATGACGGTCTGCAGGTTGTCGGCGGTGGTCATTGCAGCTCCATGGGGTGAGTGGGGCCTACAGTGATCAACGCCTGGGGGCGCGCTCGGTCTGGGGAGACTGGGGAAGCGCGCCCCTTCCGCATGCTCAGCGCCCGGGGCAGGTGGGGCAGAGGACGAGGCCGGCCTGAGTGGGCGGACAGTCGCAGTGGGCCTTCGTGGGCAGGAGGTCGGTGAGGGCCTGGTCCCAGTCGACGAAGCGCACGGCGCGGTCGTCCAGGTAGTGGTTCGCGGCCAGCTTCCGGTTTGTGACCAGCAGCTGGCCGCGAACGTTCCAGAATGGGCCGTCGTGCTCGGTGCGGCAGATGAAGCCGCGCATGCTCAGCCAGTCGGCGACCTGGATCGGGTCGCGGGTGGTGTGCACGAACACCGAGTCGGCCTCCATGAGTTGGCGGAGGCCGTCGAGGGCGCCGGGCATGGGCGGGTCGTAGATCGTCCCGTCTCCCCAGCCCCGGCTGTAGGCGTGGATCACGCCGTCAAAGTCCACAGCGATCGTCACGGGTCAGCCTTCCACCGGGTCGTACGTGGCGGCGAAGATGTCCGGCTTGCACGGGTAGAACTCGCCCTGGACGCCCTTCACGATCCAATCGCCGTACTCGAACTTCACCCACGTGTCGTGGAGTCGGTCGTAGACGGTGAAGTCCCGGTCGACGTCGTCGAGCTCGACCAGCCCGTTCGTGAAGTCGATCAGCTCGCGCATGGACATGTCCTCGGTCCACTGCATGGCTTCGATCTGTACGGGCTTCTTGCGGAACTTGGGCATGGTCACTGCTCCTTGGGCTGGTCGGCGGCCGGGGTCTCGGTCTGGTCGGGCGGGAGGATGGCGGCGTGCAGCTCGGCGAGCCGCGCGTCCCACCAGCGGGCTACGGACGTGCCGAGCGGTGGCGGGCCAGCCTGCACCCAGCGCTCGTACAGGGCGGTGACGCGCTTCAGGTCGGCGTCAGCGCTGCGGGCCAGCTCGCCGAGGAGCTTGGTGGTCGGCAGGATCACGGCCAACACGGCGTCGGCCATCCGTAGCCGCTCGGCGTCGGTGACCTCCGGCATGAACGCCATTTCGCCGCTTTGGGTGGGCCGAATGTCGGCGGTGCGTGCCAGGTGGTCGTGTAGGGCCTTGTCGATTTGGTCGCGCAGTGGTGACGTGGGTGAGCCGATCGGGCATTCGGGGTGCGGGTGGCACTCCTCGCCGTTCTCCTCGTAGCAGAGACCGCAGCCGAGGAGGCGGGGCTCGGTCGCAGGACCTTCGAGCTGTGTGCGGAGGTCGCGGGCGATGGCTGCGTACAGCTCCCGGTCGTCGGTCTTGAGGGCGTTCTCGGCGAAGCATTCGAGCCGGGTCGCGAGGCCTCGCACGCGCTCGATGGCAGCCTCGCCGCTGCGCTCTGTCGTGGCGGGCGGGGCCAGGGTGTGGCTGTCCTGGCGCGCTCCGGTGGCGAGGCGGTCGGCGATGCGGCGTACCTGCTCGGTCAACGCCTCGGCGGCGCGGACGATGGCCTTCGCGTCCGGGCTCAGGTGAGGGCTCACTGGCCACCTCGCGGGGCGCGGATGGCGTCGGCGACCGCCAGGAGCGCGGAGGCGATGGCCAGATTGGACATCGTGGCGAGCACCCGGGTCGCCATAAGCGCGTCGAGGTCGCGTGGGCGCCCGTGCGAGTCGTTGGTGATGGCGTTGAGTTGCTCGTTGGCGTGGTTGATCAAGTGGAGGCTGTGTTCGTACGGCATGCGGCTGGTGGGCGGCTGGCTCATGTGGTCTGGTCCTTTCTGGTGCAGTGGTTGGGGTCGTGTTCGGCGCCGGCGGATGTCCACCAGCGCTCGCAGCACGCGGCCGCGAGGGCGACCGCGACGACGTCGGCCGTGACGTCCGTGAGCGGCGGGCCCTGCGCGGCCGGGGCGGTGTGGGCCGCGCGCTCGGCCCGGGCCGCTTCCCGGAGGCGCGCGTCCTCCAGGGCGCCCTCACGCATGAACGCGACGACCGCCAGGCCGGAGCCGACGGCGAATGCGCCGCACGCCCACAGCGCGTGGTGGTACGCGGCGTAGACCGCGGTGACGGCGAGCCATGCGAACTGGGCGCCGTACGCGAGGTAGAGGGCGCGGGCTATGCGTCTCACGCGGCCTCCCGGTAGTCGTCGCGGCGGCAGCGCCGTCGGGCGTATCGGCGTGCGCGTGCGCGGCCGCGGGCCCACGCGGGGTGTCTGGCGGCTCGTTGGAGGCCGCGGAAGGCGTAGGTGCTGGTGCCGATCGCGGCGTAGATGATCATGGTGCCGAAGACAGCGAAGGCGATCAGCCATCCGGCGAGGGCGTAGCCGAGCGTCCAGATGGTGTCGATCAGTTCGGCGATCACGAGGGGCCTCCGCCCTGCGTCGTCTCGGTGGTGGTCTGGTGGCAGGGGCAGACGTGCCCAGGCTGGGGCGCCCCGGCGGCCAGACGGCGCAGGTGCGCGGCCATGTCGCGGACGGCAGCGCCCTGCAACTCGGTCTCGTGGTCTAGGAAGCCGTGCTCGTCCTGTTCTTGGCGTTCGATCTCGGCTTGCCTGGCCTCGATGGCGTCGGCGGCCTCCAGCAGGACGGCGGCCCGGTCGGCGGGCTCCTGCTCAGCCTCGGCCTTGACCCGCCGCTGCTGCTCTTCCTTCCACGCCTTGCGGTAACCGTCGCGCTCGCGGCCCACGGTCTGGACGTTGCGGACGAGCTGCTCGGCAGTGTCCTCGGCCTCTTCCAACTGCTCGCGCAACCGCTCGACCTCGGCGGCCCGGTCGGCGGGCGGCGTCTTGGGCTCCGGCCTCGATGGCGGCGTGTTCGGCCGGGCCAGCTGCTCCAACTCCCGCAGCGTCAGGGCGCGCAGCACAGGCAGCACCGCGTCGGCGAGGTCATCGGCCTCGTTCATGTTGAGGATGATCGGCTCACCGCGCTGTGCCATGGCGATGGCGTTCGGTCCGAGGCGGAGGCGCACGGTGCGCGCGGCCTCGGCGATGCGGTCGCGGATGGCAGCCTGGGCCGTGAGGTCGGCGCGGAACTCTTCGATGATCTTCCGGTCGCCGTCGGTGAGTTGGGCGTTCGGGTTGTTGCCGCAGCGTGGGCCGATGGTGGGTTCAGGCATGGGTGCTCCTGGTGGGATGGTGGGGTGGCGGCCGCCCGGGCTCCCTCCGGGCGGCCGGTTCGATCAGCTGTTGCGGCAGGGGCAGTTGGGGTCGCAGTCGTCGCCTTCGTCCTTGAGCTCGCCGAGCTCGCGGCGCGCCTTGTCGAGTGCGGTGCGGGTGTCGGCGAGGTCGATCGCCATCCGCGCGTACTCGCCGGCCGCGTGGTGGACGCGCGCCGTACCGACGCGGATCACGTCCTCGGCGAGCATCACCTCGGCGCGGTGGTATCCGGTGAGCAGGAGGTCGAGGGACTCGGCGCTGCTGGAGAGTCCCGTCTCGGGGTCGTCGATGATGACGGCTTGGCCGTTGGGGAACACGGCGCCGTCGAGGGTGCGCTTGCCCTGGACGATGCGGAAGGGGCGTGCCCAGGTGTCGGAGGCCTGCCACCAGTCGGCGTGCTGGTCCTGGCGGCAGATGGCGCACAGGCCGTTGTGCCGGGTGGTGGACTCGCAGCGTCGGCATTCCGTGGTGGGGAACCGCGGCGGGGCCTCGCCACGGTGCGCAGCGATGCACAGCGGGCACAGACCGGCCGGCAGCGGGCCGTCGAGCTCGTCGGTGTAGGTGATCGGCTCGGTGGGGACAACGGTCATCCGCTCGCACCTGGTGAGGACGAGCGAGCCCGGGGCGGGATCGCCGACCAGCTCGGGGGCGAAGACGGGGAACAGGTGCCGGTAGAGCGGATCGGCGTCCGCGTACGGCGAGTAGGGGTTCGGCAGGACGAAGGTCGGCTCAGGCACTGTGGGCCTCCCGCATGGCGTCGGTCGACGAGGTGTCCGCGGTGAGGCCTTCGAGGGCCAGGAGCCGGACGTGGTTCCGCATGCGCTCGTACTTCTGCTCCGTGCCGTGCCCGTCCCACTGCGCGCGCGGATCGGTCACGTCGACGACGGTGACGTGCCGGAACAGGTCCGCGTCGCGCGGGTGGATGTGCCAGGACATTTGCCAGCCGCCGGCGACGAGGTACAGGAGCTGCCAGCCGTCCTCGTCGACATCCGGGGACTGGGTGATCACGGTGCTGGAGGGGTGGAGGGCGGCGAGCCAGGAGAGGAGCTGTGCCCGCTCGCGGTACGCGCCGTCACGCTCCTTCGCGAAGGAGTCCGCGTGCTCCTTCCAGCGCTCGGCCTCCTCGCGCGCGGCCGCGGTGCCTTGACGGATGCCGGCGGCGAGGGCCTCGGAGAGGGTGGCGGGGATGCCTGTCGGCTTGGCGACGGGCGTGGGCCTGCGGCGGAGCAGGCGCGCGAACCAGGGGCGAACCGGTTCGGGGTTCTGGTTCCTGCGGGGCTTGTTGTCGGTCATGGACATGGCTCCGGTGGTTGGCCGGAGGTGGGTCCCTCGGGGGTTCCCTGTCCTCGGTGGTTACTGGTGTGGTGCGGGGAGTGCGTCGAGTGCGTCGCCGATGTCGTTGGCGAGCCAGCGCCAGCGGAGGGCTTGTTCTGGCGCGGTGTGTTCGCGGGTTTCGGCGGCTGCGATGAGGGCTTCGACGATTTCTGCGGCGTCGTCTGTGCCGCCGGGGAGTCGGAGGATGGCGGCCATTGGTTCAGCTCCCTTCTGGTGGGGTGGGTGCTGCTTGGGGTGCCGGGTGGGGCACGTGGTGGTGGTCGGCGTGGGTGCAGCTGGTGAGGAGTGCTGCGGCGATGAGCGCGGCTGCGAGGGTTCTCATCAGAAGGGCGGTTCGTTGCTGTAGCCGTTGGCCTGGTCGACGGCCCACGGGTCGTCTTGCGGGGGCGGTCCGTTGCGACGCTGTGCCTGGCCTTGGGGGCGCTGCTGGGTGCGCTGTCCGCCTTGGTTGCCTTGCTGGCCCATGGCGTCCTTGGAGACCTGTGCGACGGCGTACGCGAGGTTGGGCGCGATGCTCCGGATCAGCAGGGCCGGCCGCTCGTGCTTCTGGCCGTCCTTCTCCCATCGCTCGGTGCGGAGTTCGCCGGTGACGAGGACCTCCATGCCCTTGGCGAGGGTCTCGGCGACGTTCTCGGCGAGGCGCTCCCAGGCGGTGCCGCGGACGAAGAATGTGTCGCCGTCCTCCCACTCGTTGGTCTGCTTGTTGAGGCGGCGGGAGTTGAAGGCGAGCGTGACGCTGACGACTGCCTTCTGGGACTGGGTGAAGCGCAGCTCCGGGTCCCCGGTGAGGCGTCCGACGCCAGTGATGGTGGGAAGCAAGATCAGTTCTCCTTGGGTAGTTCGGGCTGGTACGGGATTGCGGTCTGTCCGGGTGGGACGTCGGGCGTCGTGGCGGGCTTCGTCGAGCCGCGCCGGCGGGGTCTGGCGAGCGGGATGAGTCCGCGTCTGCGTCCGCATACGGGTCCGTAGCCGCGGGCCTTGGACTCCGGCGTGGTGAGGAGCTGCGGGCAGTAGCGGCACTTCATCGGCGCTTCTTTCGGCGGTGCTCGTCGAGGCTGGTCACGCCGACGGGCAAGGCCAGTTGCTGGATGCGGGCGGGGCAGGTGGCGACGTGCGGCATGTGGAGTCGCTCCCAGCCGCAGAGGGGGAGTTCGTCGGTGGGGCGGCGGGATCGGAGGGTTCCGGTGCCGTCGCGCCAGATGGCGGCGTTGCCGGCGGGGTCGGGTGTGGGGTCGACTGCGAGGTGTTTCCCGGCCTCGGTGAGGGTCCAGAGGATGGGCTGCTGGCAGTCGTGGCATGTGGAGTGTCGGGTCATGGCGTGGTGGTGGTCGGGGTGTTGGCGGCGAGGGTGCGGGCCTGGTGGACGTCGGGGGTGAGGGTGCAGGGCTGGTTGGGTGCGGCCTGGCAGATGCGCTCAGGGCACCGGGTTGACATGACCCTGATCCATTCGGTCAGTCGAGCGGAGTGCACGTCACGGCGCCGGTCCTCCGTGCCGCGCTGGTTCGTACACAGGGCGCCCGGGCGCGCGCGGCACCAGGTGCACTGCACGGCCATCGCGGCGAATCGGTACGGGCCTCGTCGGCGGACTGGTGTCGTCATGACGCCTCGGCCTCCTGCTCCTGGTCGTCGCGGGCGAGAGCGGCGGCGCTGGCTGCCTTGATGCGGGCCTCGTCCTGGTCGTGGTCGAGCAGGGGGAGGCCGGCGGCCGCGCGCTTGGTGTCTTCGAGGCGGACGGGGTGGACGTCTCGGCGGCGCTGGCCGTTGGTGGTGCAGCTGCTGCCGGGGGTGGCTCCGCAGCGTCGGCAGCCGCGGCCGCGAGGGTCCTGCGAGGTGTCGCGGTCGGCGGGCATCTTGCCGATGGCGGCTCGGGCTGCGGCTGCACGCCCGGCGTACGGGCCAGGATCGGCGCCTGGGGGCAGTGCGGGGCGTTCGGCGGTGCCGAGGGACCCGGCGATGCTGCTGGGGCCTGTGAGGCCGTCTCCAGCGGCTCGGATGATCTCCCGGAGGTTCTCGGCGGACTCGGCGCCGGTCTCCAGCGGGTTGCCGTCGTACACGATGTTCGCCAGCTCGATGCGTTCGGCTCGGCGGGCCTTGATCTCGGTGATGATCTCGGCGGGGGCGATGAAGGCCTGGCGGGCGGCGACGGTGACGACCGCGGCCCGGGCCTCGTCGAGGGCGTAGGGGGCGAGGACGTCGCCCCAGACGTCGGGGGTGTGTTCGTTGAAGCGCTGCTGAGGGCACAGCTGGTGGACGTAGGCGCAGAGGGCGGTGGCCTCCTGGCTGTTCATGTGCTGCCTCCTTCTGCGGCTGCGGCTTCGTCGCGGGCCTTGGCGCGGGCCATGGCGCGGTCGAAGAGGTTGGTGCCGGTGGCGGGGTCGTAGCCCGGGCCGGTGGACCGGTTGGGTGCGGCGGTCTGCTGGCGTTGGGCGGCGAGGCGGAGCTGGTCGTACTTCTCGCGGAGCTTCGGCATCGAGAGGACGTTGGCGCGCCAGAAGGTGTCGGCCTGGCACCAGGCGATGGCGGTGAGGACCTGGTCCGGGGTGCGGCCGTCTTTGTCGATCAGTAGGCGGGCTTCGCGGCGCCAGGCTTTGGTGATGGTGGGCCGGCGGGAGCCGTTCGCTTCGATGGCGTCGGCGAGGGCGAGGCAGACCTGTTCCACGTCTTCGCGGTTGGGGGTCTCGTCGGGGATCTCTGATCCCGGACGTTCTCCTCCTTCCTCGTAAGAGGAAGGAGTATTGGGGTTGGGGTTGGGAGCATCCGTTACCGGCCCGTTAGTAGCGTCGTGAGTAACGGCGTTACTGGTGGCGTTACTTGGGTCGTCGGTAACGCCGTTACCTGGCTCGTTACTTGGGTCGTCACGGCGGGGAGCGGGAGGCTTCTGCGCCTGCTTGCGGCGCTCCTTGAATGCTCTCTGACGTGCAGCGTTCTTGTCGCGCTCGGCATGGATCTGGTCGGCCGACTTCTGGTAGTCGAGGTAGTCGTGGATCAGGTAGCCGTCTGGGTGCTCGCTCCACAGCCCTGCGGCGACAAGTGTGCTGATCGTGTTGCTGCGGAGGACGGTGGCGGCGAGTGCGTGATCCATCGTGTTAGAGCCCGGATTACCACCTCCGTTAGTAACGCCGTTACCTACCGCGTTACTGGCATCGGCGATGGCGTCCACCACGTCCTCGAAGTCGAGGAGCCGCCGGGCCACGGCGCGCGGTACGACACCGTCCGTGAGGTTCCTGTTGGACCAGGCCAGCGAGGAGGTCCACAGCGCAACCCCCAGCGCGCCCACCCGCTGGAACTTCGGGTGGTCGTAGAAGTCGTCTGACAAGCGGACCCAGGCCATTCGGTGGCGCCTCTCTCGTGGATCTAGTGGTGGCCGGTGGCCTGGCGGGCGCGGATGTCGACCGCCAGGCCACCGGGGCTCATCGGGATGCCGGGACCTTCGTCGACCCCGTGGCGCGATACGCCACGCCGCTCGCGGCGTTCGCGGCCCGGCACGCGTCGTCGATCGGCTCCTTCTTCCGCACGTGCCGGTCGTAGGCGGCCTTCGTGCCGCACGCCGCCAGCTGGCGGCCGGAACCAGCCGGCTTCGTCCTCGCCTTCGTGGGCTGCGGAGCGCGCCGCCGGGCGACCTTCGCGCGCTGGGCGCCGGTCAGGCCGGCGAAGATCCCGGCGCGCAGGCTGTCGGGCGTCCCCGACTCGCGGGCGAGGATCGCCTCCAGGCACTCCTCACGGACCGGGCATTCGTCCCGGCAGATCCTGCGGGCCTTCGTCCAGGTGGTCTGCGAGAACCAGATCTCCGGGTCCTGGCCGAGGCAGGCGGCCTTGCTCTCCCACTCTCGATCCATGACGGGGCCTCCGTACGGTCTGTGATCAAACGAATTTCTGCTGGTGGCGGGTACGCGGCAGGCGTCGTCGGCGGGCATCATGAGGCCACCGCCGAGAGTTCCGGGGCACCGATGTACGTCCCGTGCAGCCGGTAATGCCGGTCGGCGAGGGCGTTGGCCTCCTTGCACCTCTGGCACTGCCGCTCACCGCGCTTGCGGTGCCGCCTGTAGCCGCGCCGGGTCCCGCATCGGACGTCGGGTGTCGGCGCCGGCAGCCCGCGCGGCCCGCCGCGCGCCATGTACTCGGCAGCAGGCTCGATCTCACCCGGGAACCAGGCATCCAAGGTGGTTCCGCTGACGCCTACGCGCGTCGAGATGATCGAGTACGGCACCTCGGCGTCGAGCATGATCCGGGCTGCGAACCACTTCTCGTCCCGCGTGAGCTTCCAGCCCTTCCGGCGGCCGTTCATTGCCAGTTCGACGGCGATCAGGTCGAGCAGGACCAGGCCGTCCCGTGTGGCGAGCCATACCGTCGGCATGGTCATGCGGGGAACGGAGATCCACTCCGGGGCGCTGGTCACTCGCTCACCGCCGTCACGGTGCCCTCTGGTTCGGGGGCGACGTCTTCGAGGAGGAGTCGGATCAGCCGTGCGATGTCGTCCGGTGAGAGATGCCGACGCAGGGCTGCGGCGAGGGAGTCGGGGCGACTGACGGGGACGCTGACCGTCTTGGGCCGGAAGCCGGCCTGGACCATGGCCGCGTGTGCGGAGAGGCGTCCCGCGAGGACGTCGGCGTGCAGCTCCGGCTTGTCCTTGCGGAGGCGGCGGAGGGCGGCGGCTTGGGTCGTACCTGTAGGCGCCTTAACTTCTTTGCTAATATCCAAGAGGTCGGTGCGCTCCCCCTGCCTCCCGGCAAGCGCCTGGTCAAGCAAGTCGAGAGCCTCAGCATCGCTGGCGATGATCCGGCGTACGAGGTCGACGGATGCACCGATGCCCTGCGTAGGCGGCGTGGTCACGAAGTCCACGAACCGCTCGTGCTGCACAAGTTCGCCCCGCGGTGTGACGAACTCCCGCCACGACTCCTCAGCGAGCACTCGCTTCAGCAGGTCCGGCACATCCTCCAGAGCGTTCCCACCGCGGCGCAGCGCGGACCCGAGAGCCTCGACCAAGACAGCGTTCCCCTTCGGGCTGGTCACGCTTCCTCCAGCCACTGATCCAGCAGCTCCAGGCGCCGGTTGAGAGTCTCCGTAGTCGCGGTCTTGGCCGTGTCCCCACAGCGCTTGTTCAACTCTGCGTGGATGTGCGAGAACTCGGCTTCGGTCCGGCGGTTGAGCTGACCCACCCTCCGCTTGATCAGCTTGCGAAGCGCTGCCTTCGTCTCGGCCAGCGTCTTACCTTGCTCGACAGCCGGCGGTTCGACACGCGCCGTGCCGACGACCCGGCCCGCGCCCGCAAGACGCAATGCGTGCGCCATCATCTCCGCGCTCACCGAGCCGGGCATGCCAGCCTGCCTGGCGGCGTTCTCCGCTCGTTTCAGCTCACCGTCGCTGAACGATTCAGCACGGAAGATCGTTGAGTGGTGGACCGCCTCAGTGGAGTCCAGCGGCTCGACAAGATCGAAGGTGAGCGCGGTCTGCTTGGCTCCCTGTTCGCCCCGCTCGCGCAGCTCCTTCTCTTCTTCAGCCAGAACGGCTTCGACCGTGCGCTCGATGTCACGCGCGTACGACATGAGCGGCTCGATGGACGGGATGAACAGGGTCGCGGTGGTCTCGTCTTCAGAGCCACGCATCCGTACGAACCGACCGACGACCTGCCGGAAGAACATCTCTGTCGAGATGCGAGAGGCATACACCCCGAGCGCGAGACGCGGAATGTCGACGCCCTCGGAGACCATCTGCACGGCGACGATCCACCGCTGACTGCCCCTGGCGTATGCCTTGATCAAGTTGGAGGCGTCGGCCTCGTCGGAGATGGCGACAGTGGGCGTTTCACCGGTGATCCGCTTGAGGATCGCGGCGTACTGGCGGGCGTTGTACTGGTCGGCCGCGACAACAAGGCCTCCCGCGTCGGGGGTCTCTTCACGGAGACGGGTGAGTTCGTCATCGGCGCGGCGCAGCACGGAGCGGATCCACTCGCCGGTCGGATCGAAAGCCGTGTCGAGAGCGCGGGTCAGCTTCTTCTCATCGACCGTGGCGAGTTCCGCGGTGACGATGGCCCCCGCATCCCGCCAGCGCATCTTGCCGTCCAGGACCGGGAACGCGACGGGCCGGACCACGTCGCGGTCGGCAAGTGCGGTGCCGTAGTCGTAGTTGATGCTCGGCACGCACTTGCCCTGGTCGTACGTGACGAAAGGAATCGGCCGCCCGTCGGAGCGGAACGGGGTCCCAGAGAGCAGAAGCCTGCGGTGTGCCGGATCGAACGCTTCGGTGAGCGCCGGGCCCCAGCTGAGATGGTCGGCGTCGCCCGCGTGATGGACCTCATCGAGGACGACGAGGGCGCCATGCTGGGTGGCCAGCTTGCGCCAGAGCTGTGGCTGAGCGGCGACGGTGGCGTAGGTGACCACGGTGCCGTCGTAATCCCGGGCGATGACCGTGTTGCCGTTGGCGAAGGTGTTGTCGAGTTGGATACCGACCTTCGCGCCGGCCTGTGCCCACTGATTGCGGAGATGGGCGGTGGGGACGACGACGATGATGCGGGAGATGTCTCCGCGGTCGATCAGGAGCTTCGCGGCGGTGAGGGCGAAGGTGGTCTTGCCTGCGCCGGGGGTGGCGACGGCGAGGAAGTCGTCGTTGTTGCGGAGGAAGCGGCGTACGGCGTCTTCCTGCCAGGCGCGGAGCTGCATGTGGCGAGGGCCTTTCTTGAGGTTGCAGGCGGGGCAGAGGGACTGGCCGTTGACTACGTCTGTGGTGCCGCCGGCTGAGTAGGGCTTGATGTGGTCGCCGTGCCAGCCGGGTTGCAGTTCGATGCCGCAGATCTCGCAGTGGCCGTCAGCGGCGAGGTAGAGGGCCACGCGTTCGCCGGAGTTGAAGCGTCTAGACATCGGGCTCCTGAAGGGCGGACGTCGCTTGTCAGGTGCGGGCCCGCCCCGCGCAGGGGAAGTCGGGGCGGGCCCGCGGTCAGTGGTGAATCAGGCGGACTGATGGGCAGCGCGGCGTTCCTCGGCGAGGCCGCGCACCATCTCGGAGAAGTCGCTGACCGGCGTCTCGCGGTCCCCGAAGGCCGTCAGCGTGTCCAGGAGCGTGGCGGCCTCAGTCGAGGTCAGTTCGTTCGCGGACTGGATGTCGCGGCCGATGATCAGGGCAGTGGCCTGGAGCCGACGGGCACGCTCCTCCTTAGCGCCGAGGCCGACCTTCGCGAAGCAGGCATGCATCATCCGCATCTGCGGGGCGCTGACGGGCCCCGGCGCCTGGTCCTGCTCCGAGGTCTGGGTGACCGCAGGGGCGGACCCTTCGGCGTCTGCCAGCGAGTGCGCCGAGGGGCCGCTGTACTCGCCCTCGTTCGCGTCCTCGGTGGCCTGCGTTGACGGGGGCGTGACGCCCGTCGTGACGGGCTTGACGGCCTGCCCGTACTCCTTGATGACGTCGCCGAGCTTCGCGGGCTCGCCCGTCTTCGGGTGCAGGAGGTCGGCACCGAGGAGGCGCCGGCTGTTGGCCTGTGCGTGGAGCTCCAGCGCCCGCTCGTACGTCAGGCCGTCGCGGACCAGCTCGTCGACGATGACCTGGACGGGGTCGACGCCCTGGCCGAGCTGTTCCAGGATCGCGTCGGCGAAATCCTCGCCGGGGTGGTGAACGCAGGCGCCGTCCAGGGCGGTGTACCGGGTCTTGGTGACCGTGCCCGTGCCCTCGATCATGTCGATCACGACGTCTACTTCGTACTCGGCGCCCTCACGCTGGACGGTCTTCACGCCCAGCTTCTTGACCTTGCCGCCGGACAGTTCGTAGTCGTTCTTCGTCCGCATCGTGACGATGACGTGGCCAGGGAAGCCGAGCAGGGCGTCGAGCATGTCCTGTTCCATCTCGTTCACCGGGCCCCAGGCGGAGAACTTCCCGCCGCTGATCTTCTGGCCCTCTTCGTCGACGCGGGCGAGGAGTCCGCCCTTGCCAGCCCAGAAGTGGGACCAGGAGTCGATGATCAGGACGGCGAGCCGTGCCTCCTCGGCGGCCTTGACCGCGGCGATGAGGTTCTCCGGGGAGCAGTACGCCATCGGAAGGTGGGCGAACTCGTGGGCCTCGATGTCCGGGCGGCCGGGGACGGGGGCGTACTTGAGGGCGGAGCCGCGCTCGGTGTCGACGACGCCGATCTGTCCGCCCTTGGCGAGGCCCTCGGCCATGCGGAGAGCGGTCTTGGTCTTGCCGGAGCCGCCCGGGCCTTGGAGGGCGATCCGGGCGCGGGCCTGCTCGCGGGTGGCCGGCTGGAAGGTGAAGGTCATGACGTGCTCCGGTTGTCGCGCTGGTGCGGAAGAGTCGGGCGGAGGGGTGCGGCCGCCAGATGACGGACCGTGTTGACCACTCGCATCGCGGCTCCGTACGCCCTCTGCTTCCGCTTGAAGGCGGCGTCGGTGTCCGTGTCGGTGCGCCGGTACTTGCCGGCCAGCTGCTGCTCGATGGCGTCCGCCAGCTCGGTGCCGAACTCCTTGCGGAGGTCGGCGAGGAGCAGCGCGGCCTCGCCGGGGCGCAGAGCCCGGCCGCTGGTGAGGGCCCGGTAGGCCTTGGCGTATGCGCTCACGAGGCCTCGCCTCCGACGTCCGTGACGGACGGGGTGAGGTCCTGCCACGTGCCTCGGCCGGAGTGCCGGGCGAAGCTGAGCAGTCGGCCAGCCGCGGCGAACTTGCGTGCCTCGCGGTACGCCTTGCGGCGGTCCATGGTGCTGAACTCGGCGCTCGTCCGGGCGCCCGTACGGCGGGCGATCCGGATGACGTAGAGGCACGTGTTCTGCGTCTGCTCCTTGCCGTGGTGCTTACGTCGCTTCACTCGGCCACCCCCATCGGCGGGGTGTCGGCGAACGCGCACAGGATCACCACGTGCGTACCGCGCCACGTGGCGTGCGAGGTGACGCAGCCGCCCCGGTTGGTGGTGCGGCCAAGGTCGACCTTCAGAGCCTCCTGCCACGCCCTCCACTGCTTCTTGCTGGCGGTCAGCTCCAGCTCGATCGTCTTCGAGCCGGGGATGTACGCGGCATCGGCGTGCCAGGCCGGGGCGACCGTCAGGAGATCGCTCACCTCCTCGGCACGCAGGGCCTGCGTCGGCGCGATCTGCCGCGTGATCCCATCCGCAGAACGGACCGTGTGCCGCTCATTCACCAGGCGCTCCGCCTCAGCGAACGGCAGTTGCCGGTACCCGGGGCAGCCGCACGGCTCTTTGCCGCGAATGTTCCCAACGAAGCAGGAGTGCGGCTTCGGCACCGTGTGGACGAGCTTGGAGTGCCCACACCGGCACAGCTTCGGGAGGTAGCGCGCCTCCAGCTTGGTGACCCGGGCCCGGAGCGCCTCGCGGTCCGCGTGGACGTCCGCGAGGTCCTGCGACCGCTGCGCCAACTCAGCACGCAGCCTCTCCAGTTCAGCGGCCGTCTCAGGCGACTGAAGCTGCTGCGACGACTCCAGAGCCTCGGCGGCCTGCGTCGCGAGGTCGTACGCCGGGCCGTTCAGCCAGGCGGCCTCGATCGTCTTCTTCGCCGTCATGGCGAGCTTCGAGATCACTCCGCCTCACCGCCCGTCACAGCGGAGAGAGCGTCGGCCCATGCCTCGTCGGGGTCGCCCACGTAGCGGGCCTCGACCCGTACGCCGAACTCCGTGTGCTCGCGCCGTGCCTCGTACGCCCCTGCCGGCGCCCAGGGCGACTCGGCCTTGCGGCCGGGGCCCACGTAGGCCTTGCGGATCGTCGTAGCGGTGCTGTCCGCGGACTGCATGGAGTTGTACTCGCCGACCTCCTGCCACTCGCCGGAGTTGGCGCGGCAGCGCGCGGCGATAGCGAAGTGGTCGGTCGGCCTCTTGTGCCTCACTCCGTCTCACCACCCGTCGGAATGCAGGCGGCGACGACACAGAGGACGACGCAGACCGTGAAGGCCAGGAAGATCCAGATCACGAGCCCTCACCGCCCCGCTCCTTGTCGAGAGCGGCGAGCACGCCCCGCAGCCGGAGGTTGAGCGAGACCGCGGCATGCAGCATGGCGCTGTGGTCGTGGATGTTCAGGCCAGCGGTCTCGTCCAGGATGCGGCGCGAGGCAGCGATCTCGACAGCGAGGGACGCGGGTTCGGGGGACGGGTCGTTGGGGCCGAACAACGGGTCGTGCGCCGAGGAGCGTTCGGTCATGCCCGCTCACCACCCTCAGCGCCCGTCGTCACCGGGGCGGCCTGCGGCGTGGGCGCGTTCGGGACGGGCGTCAGCGGGCCGCGCATCCGCACGATGTTCGCCAGCGAGCAACGCTCCGGCCGACCGTCCAACGACAGCAGCGGCATACCGTCCGCCGTGCGCACGCCCTGGTAGAACCACTCATCGCCGTCCCCGTCCTGCTGCGGGAGCGCCAGGTCGTAGACGACGCCCTCGAACTCGAACGGCTCCTTGGCGATCGACAGCGCGTGCTTCCGTGCCTCCGGCAGGTCGTACGCCACGACCGAGACACGGATCCCGTCGCGGTAGCCGTCGCCGGCCACCATGTAGGGGAGCGCCGTCTCCTTGTCGTGCGTGATGCCGAAGTAACGGCGCCACTGCACCCACTCGCCCTGGTCGACGATGTGCAGCGCGACCAGGACGCGGTCGCCGTCCAGCTGGACGTTCTGGAAGGACCGGTGCTCGCCGATGTGCCGGCGAATCTGCGCGGCGACCTGGCGGGCACGCCCGCAGGCCTCGTCCCACGCGGCGGCCTGCTGCTCCAGCTCGGTCCGCTGAGTCTCCGGTGCAGGTCCGGCGGCCGGGGGCTCGACGTGCGCCTGGTGCTCGCGCGGGCCCTCGGTCGGCGTGACCGTGTCGTCGACAGCCTTCGCCCACCCACCTGCAGGCGCGCGGGTCAGGAGCATTCCGTACGAGCGCTCCGGGTCGACCAGGAGACCAGCGGAGTTGAGGCCATGGACGATGGCGGCCGCCAGGTCGTGGTGTCCGCTGGAGGCGATGGCCTGACGGACGACCTTCAGGGCGTGCGGGAAGTTCTTGTTCATGCCGCAGCTCCCTCGGCCTCGGTGAGCGCGTGCTGCATGCTCCGGACCGCGCGGAACGTCAGCGTCTTGACCGCGCCGTGGTTCTTGCCCATCCGCTCGGCCGTCTCGCCGATCGACAGGTCCTCGAAGAACCGCAGCTGCAGGCACTCGCGCTGAGCGTCATTCAGCGTGGTCATCGCCACGGCTACGGTCTCGGCGGCCTCGACGACCTCCAGCTCCCGGAGAGCGTCGACCTCGGCACTGTCGAGCCGCTCATCCGCGTCGAAGAACTCGTCGGCAAGGACTTCCAGGCGGGTGCGGCTGCACTTGAAGTGGTCGGTGAGGATGTTGCGGGCGATGGTCATCAACCAGCCGGCGAACGTGCCTCCCGGGAGCGGCCTGAAGGTCTCCAGCCGACGCAGCGCGCGGACGAAGACGTCCTGGGTCAGGTCCTCGGCGAGGTGCTTGGACCGCGTCCGGTGGAGCAGGAAGCGGTGCACCTCGTCGTAGTGGTCGGCGTAGAGGCGAGCGAACGCGTCGCGGTCTCCGGCCTTGGCCCGGGCGACGAGCGCGGCCGTCGTATCTCTCGGGATGATCACAGCGTTAACCTGGGTAGACACAGCCAGGTCTCCTTTGACGTAGGTAGGGGTTTTCGGTTGTGCGAGGGCCGTTCCGGGTCGCATCCGGGCGGCCCTCGGCGTGTTCAGGGGGTAGATCAAGCTCCGAGCGGCCGAGGGCGCCGGCACTTGCGGCACTCCATGCGCCCCTTCGGGTTGCGGTGCTCGCACGTGGGGCACTGCCAGCTGAGGAGGCCTCGGCGTCGTCCGCGCATCAGGCGGCTTCCAGGAGCCGGACCAGGGACGCGGTGATGACGCGGTGTCGGCCGTCGAGCGGCAGGACCTTCACGGGCGACTCGTTCCGCTTGATCAGGTCGTGCAGGTAGCTCTTGGAGATGCCGAGCGCCGTGGCGGCCTTCGGGACGCTGACGGTCGCCGGCCATGCGCGGACCTCGTCGAGGGTCGGGACGGTTACGGGCATCAGGCCGCACCTGCCTCGTCCTCGCGTGGTTCCGGCTCCGGCGGCATCAGGTCCTCGACCTCGCAGTTGAGGGTTTCCGTGAAGCGCTTCAGGACGCGGGGCGAGGCACCCCGCAGGCCGCGTTCCAGCAGTGACATGTGCGAGGGCGAGACTCCGGCTGCTTCCGCTAGCTCCTTCTGGTTCAGCCCCGCCTCGATGCGCCGTCTTCTGAGGCGCTTCGGGTCTTGAGTGGGTGGTGACATGCCTCAAGAGTAGATGAAAGTAGAAGAGAGTCAAGGCGTGAGTAGCAGTAAGTAGAACCTTGTTTGTGAAGAAGTTGTGCGGTGGGCTACTCGGCTTGGGCGTAGGGGCCTACACCTGGGAGAGTTGACGGAAGTTGACGAAAGTCGACAAGAGTAGGAGGACGTAGCCATGGGCTCGCCCGAGCACGGCACCCCCCAGCCGCCGCCCGAGGCAGACCTCATCCGTCTCGCCCGACAGGCACGGGGCCTCAGTCCAGAAGAGGCAGCAGACCGCACCCCGGTCAGGATCAAGGGCTTCCGCTGGCGACAGATCGAGAAGGGCTGGAAGGGCAAGCCCGGCGAGTCCGATCGCGTGATCGGCCCGGACAAGACGATTGCCCACATGTCGCACACCGTCGGCGTCACCTCGGCCCGTCTCGCCGAGCATCGCCCGAAGGCCGCGGAGATCCTCCGTGAGATTGAGATCCAGAGCATCGAGCGCTCTGACAACCTGCCCGACCCCCTGGGCAACCTCACCGCGGAGCGTCAGCGCATCATCCTGGAGATGGTCGCCGAGCTCGCCGTCGAGGACCGGGCCCCCGCCTTGCGCCGGCTTGCGGAGCGCCTGGAGGCCGGTGAACTGGGAACAGCCGATGGACCGTCAAGGTCCACCGACCTGCGTGGAGTTGACGAGCGCCCCCCTCGCGCCATGTAGTAACAGTTCAGTCACGATACGTGCCTGTTCGAATCACATAAGTCAACTTCTGTCGCATTGTTTGTAACCCGCACATACACGCCGACATGTGCGGAGACCGAGCCAACCGTGCACAGGGGACGAGAATGATCTGGATCGTTCTCGCGGCTGGGCTCGGCGCCAACTGCATCGTGCTTGCGCTGCTCTTCCGGCGGCTGAGGGGGGACCTCAACCGGCAGCTGCGCGACATGCGTGCCGAGCACAACAGCGAATGGATATTGCGCGCCCTCAGAGACGCGCCAGAGGAAGCGGCCATGGCCGCGAACGGGAGAGGATTCGAGCCGCCGCCCATGGGCCCGCAGCCCGTCCGGCGGAAACGGCACCTGGGCTTATTCCTGGGTGGGGCAGCGGCTGCACTACTCACCATCAGCAGGGCAGCACGGGAGACGTGGCGGAGCCACCGCGGTCAACTCGCCACGGCCGCGGCAGCAACGGCCGCGACCGTGGCGACCGTAGTGCTGATTGTCGTCAACCCGTGGTCGGACGACAGCGACGACGGGCCACCGTCCTCCGCACCGACCGCCAGCCCAACCGCTACTCTTCCGCCTGGCCCGAGCCAACCGCCCCCGGGCACAAGCCCGTCGGCGAGCGGCGCAGACCCCGGAAGGAACGACCGCCCGGAAGCCGGGGGCTCCCCCATGGGGAGTGATCCCACCTTTAGCTCCCTGACGCCAGTCGATGACACGTCGCAGGACTCGGGGACACAGGGCCCGTCCAGGGAGCCGCCGCCACAGGGCGGCGAGTCCTCGCCCGGCTCACCCGAGCCAGGTACGTCTCCTCCAGCCGAGTCCCCGCCGCAGGAGACGCCTCCCGGACAGCCCCCGACCGAGGAATCAACGGGCCCGCCGGGCCTGTGCGTTGGCCTCGCGGTCGGCTCCCTGCTGGACCTTCAGGTCTGCCTCCTCGGAGGTGGTGCCTGAATCCGAGAGAGAAGGAGAGGAAGTGCCGGAGATCAAGAAGATCGTGCTGCGAAGCGGCAAGGTCCGCTATCGCACGGTGGTCGACGTGGGCCGAGATGCCCAGGGCAACCGGAAGCAGTTGACCATCACCAGGGACAAGAAGTCGGAGGTGGAGAACGAGGTTTCCCGCATCCGACACCAGCGCAGCACAGGGCAGTTCATCATGCCCAGCAAGATCACAGTCTCGGAGTGGATCGACCAATGGCTACGCAAGAAGGCCCGGGACCTCGAGGAAACCACGCTCCACAGTTACGGCCTGATGGTCGTTCACATCCATCAGGGCCTCGGCGGAGTCCGCCTCCAGGAGCTGACCGAGGAGGACGTCGAGGAGTGGGTGGAGTGGCTGCTGACTGCAGCCCGGCGCCGGGGAGGTAAGGCCGGCACCGGGCTGCGCCCGTCAACTGCGGAGGGGATTCTGGGGCGGCTCAAGGAGGCGATGCGGGCCGCGGTCGCCAGGAAGCTGGTGCACACGAGCGTTGCCCAGGAGGTGAAGATCCCGCGGCAGGCCAAGAAGCAGGACCGCCGCGACAACGAGAAGGTCAAGCCGTGGAACGTCGAGGAGGTGAGGGCGTTCATCAGCGGCATCAAGGGCGACCGGCTGTACGCGATGCTGCTGCTGTCCCTCATGGGCCTGCGGCCGGCCGAGGTGGCGGGCATGCGCTGGGAGGACGTCGACCTGACGGCCGGGACGGTGGCCGTCCTCAACACCCGCACCATGCTGGGCAATCTCGTCGTGCACGAGAAGGACACGAAGACCACCAGCGGTGAACGCACCCTGCCCCTGCCGCAGGAGGTGTGGGACGCGCTCAAGCGGCTCAAGCGCCGGCAGGCCCGGGAGCGCCTGGCGGCGGGCGAGGGCTACACGGACAGCCCGTACGTGTACGTCGACGAGCTCGGCGTGCCGTGCACCACCAGGGACTTGCGTGAGCACGCGTACAAGCTGATGGCCTCGGTGGGGCTGCGGCGCGTGCGGCTGTACGACGCGCGGCACTCGTGCCTGACCTACCTCGCGAACAACGGGGTGCCGGACCACATCCTCGCCGCGTGGGCCGGGCACACGAACGCGGCCTTCACGAAGGCCAAGTACGTGCATCCGGACGCCGAGGACCTGAGGCCGGCCGCGGTCGTGCTCGACGGGCTGCACCGGTTTCCGCAGGCTCAGGTGTGAGATTTTGTGCGAAATGATCTAGGAATTCCCTCACCACAGCGTCCTGACGTGTGCTCATACCCTCGCTCGTAGAATCCTGCTTCTATTCTACCGCCCGCCACTGACAAAAGCCCCTGGCCACAAGGGCCTTCGGCCGGCCCTCGACGCCGCCGATCGCGTACCGTGAGCCCATGGAGATCTGGATCAACCCCGCCTGCTCGAAGTGCCGCAGCGTCCTCAGCCTGCTCGACGCGGAGGGCGCCGACTACACGGTCCGCCGCTATCTGGAGGACGTCCCGAGCGAGGACGAGATCAGGGACGTACTGGACCGGCTCGGCCTCGAACCCTGGGACATCACCCGCACCCAGGAGGACGCCGCCAAGGAGCTCGGGATGAAGGACTGGGCGCGGGACGAGTCCTCCCGCGACCGGTGGGTCAGGGCCCTCTCCGAGCACCCCCGGCTGATCCAGCGCCCGATCATCACGGCCGAGGACGGCACCGCCGTGGTGGGCCGCACCGATGAGGCGGTACGGGACGCTCTGTCCCGATAACGGGCCAACCCCCTTGTGACGTACGTTACTTCAGTGAATCCCGTGACCACTGAGTAACCTCGTTCGGTATCTCGTACATAGCGGCGTACGCTCCCCTACCCCTCAGGAGGCGCGCATGTCGCGCAGGCGAAGGCTCGGTACGAAGAAGAAGATCGCGCTGCTGGTGAGTGCGGCGGCGGTGGCGGGAGGTGGGGCCTTCGCCATGGCGAGCACCTCCAACGCCGCGCAGAGCCCGGGCCCCAAGACCCTGTCGTCCGCCGCGGACTCGAACGTCTGCCTGGGGCTGGCCACGGCCCTCGGCAACAACCAGAAGTTCATCGACGGGCAGAAGGCCAGTCCCGACGCCCAGTCCGCGGCCCGGATCGCCAATCGCGAGGCGGTCATCGAACAGATCAAGGTCCAGCAGAAGGCGTCCGGTTGCACCGTTGGGGAGTCGGCTCAGGGCTCCCAGTCGACGCAGCCGGCCCAGAACGGCGCCGGAGACCAGGCGGGAGGCGCGCAGCCTTCGCAGACGGCCTCGGCACCCGCGGACGACGCGGGCGGGGACGCGGGCGGCGGCGCCTCCGGCCAGCAGGTGTGCAACGGCTCCACCGTCACGCTCTCCGGCGAGGCGGGGGCACCTGCCGCCTCCAGCAACCAGTTCCCGGTGGGGACGACGCTGAAGGTCACCAACCTGGACAACAACAAGTCCACGACGGTGAAGGTCACTTCGGTCTCCGGCAGCTGTGCGCTGCTCAACAACGCGGCCTTCGAACAGGTCCGTGAGCCCGGCAAGTTCCTGATCCGCCGGGCCCTGATCGAGAAGGTGGGGTGAGGCTCAGCGACACAGGAACTCCGTGAGGCGGCGGCCGAGTTCGGCGGGTGCGCTCTGCGGCAGCGCGTGATGGGAGACGTCGGGGAGGACAACCGTCTCGACACGCGGCAGCAGCGCATCCGCCCTCGCCGCCACCCGGTACGTGTCACAGGTCCTGCTGTTCCCGGCCAGGAGCAGCAGGACCGGCATGTTCAGCCCGCGCAGCGCGTCCGGCGCCGGGCGCGGACCGGTCACCGGCTTCGAGACGGAGGGGAAGCCGGCGGCCGCCTCCTGCAGACGGAGCCAGTCGGGGTCGAGCGGGACTCCCCCGGTCTCCCACGTGAGGAACGCCCGGGCCCGGCGGGGCGTGGGCCGCAGCAGCAGCGGCAGGGCGTGCAGCAGATACTCGGCCTTGAAGCCGCTGAAGCTCGTGGTGGGGTCCAGCAGGAAGAGGCGGTGCACGCGCGCGCGTGCCCGCAGCGCGTAGTGCAGCGCGATCCAGCCGCCGTAGGAGTGCCCGCCCAGGTCCACCCGCTCGAGTCCCAGGCCGTCCAGGACCGCGCCCAGCCAGTCCACCAGGTCGGCGACCGCACGGGGGTGACGGTCGCCGGCCTCGGTACCGCGACCGGCGCAGCCGACGAGGTCGACGGCGAAGACGCGGTGGGTGCGGGCGAGTTCGGCAACCTGGGCGTACCAGGAGGCGGAGGTGGCTCCCCCGCCGCCCGGGAGCAGGACGACCGGCGGGCCGTCGAGCGGACCGCAGGCGTTGACGTAAGCCGTCCCGAAGGGCGTGGCGACCGTCACCGCCTCGCGCTCGGCGGGCCACTTGGCCATGACCTTGTCGTACGCGGCCAGAAAGCCGTTCATGTCGTACGCGGACCCCATCGCCCCTCCCCCTGCCTTCCCCTCTTGCCCTTCCCCTATTATCTCGCCGAGCGAGATACTCGCTGAACGAGATGATAGAGGGGAGACCGGTCGTGGGGAACCTCGGACCCGAGATGGAGGTCGTCCATCTGCTGCGTGCCGTGACCGTCGAACTCGGCCTGCACAGCGCACGGTTCGCGCACCGGAACGGGATGCACCCGACGGACGTACGCGCCCTGATCGCCCTGATGGACGCCTCGCGGGCGGGCACGGAGATGACCGTCGGGCGGCTCGGGGCGGCGCTCGGGCTGAACTCCGCGGGGACGACCGCGCTGATCGACCGGATGGAGCGGGCCGGGCAGGTACGGCGGGTGCGCGGGGCGGGGGACCGGCGCCGGGTGCTGGTCGAGGTGACCGAGACGGCGGTCGAGCTCGGGTGGGCCTCCTTCGGACCGCTGATCACCGCGGCGGTGGAGCTGCTGCGTGTGTACGACGAGCGGGAACTGGCCGCCGTCAAGGGGTTCCTGGCCGGGGTGCTGGAGGCGGCGACGCACGGGAAGTGAGCGCGGCGGTGGTGCTCACGCCGTGAAGCGCGCCACACCGGCGCCAGGTAACACGGGGTTCACATCCGAGCAATGGTCGGGAAATCGCCCATTGACAGGCTCGCGGGCAACAACGGCGGCGCTCCGGTGCCGCAGCGCCGCAGCACCCGCACGTGCGTCAGACACACCCCGAAGGAAGTGGCCCGTGACCTTCAAGGCTGAGTACATCTGGATCGACGGCACCCAGCCGACCGCCAAGCTCCGCTCCAAGACCAAGATCATCACGAGCGGTTCCTCCGATCTGGACGCGCTGCCGATCTGGGGCTTCGACGGGTCCTCCACGAACCAGGCCGAGGGCCACGCCTCCGACTGTGTCCTCAAGCCGGTCTTCTCCTGCCCGGACCCGATCCGCGGCGGCGACGACGTCCTCGTCCTGTGCGAGGTCCTCAACATCGACATGACGCCGCACGAGTCCAACACCCGTGCCGCGCTGGCCGAGGTCGCCGCGCAGTTCGCCGAGCAGGAGCCGATCTTCGGCATCGAGCAGGAGTACACCTTCTTCCAGGACGGCTACCCGCTGGGCTTCCCCAAGGGCGGCTTCCCGGCCCCGCAGGGCGGCTACTACTGCGGTGTCGGCGCCGACGAGATCTTCGGCCGTGAGGTCGTCGAGGCGCACCTGGAGAACTGCCTCGCCGCCGGTCTCGCGATCTCCGGCATCAACGCCGAGGTCATGCCCGGCCAGTGGGAGTTCCAGGTCGGCCCGGTCTCCCCGCTGGAGGTCTCCGACCACCTGTGGGTGGCCCGCTGGCTGCTCTACCGCACCGCCGAGGACTTCGGCATCTCCGCCACCCTCGACCCGAAGCCGGTCAAGGGCGACTGGAACGGCGCCGGCGCGCACACCAACTTCTCCACCAAGGCGATGCGCGAGAGCTACGAGGCGATCATCACCGCCGCCGAGTCGCTCGGCGAGGGCTCCAAGCCGCTCGACCACGTCAAGAACTACGGCGCCGGCATCGACGACCGGCTGACCGGTCTGCACGAGACCGCCCCGTGGAACGAGTACTCCTACGGCGTCTCCAACCGCGGCGCCTCGGTGCGTATCCCCTGGCAGGTCGAGAAGGACGGCAAGGGCTACATCGAGGACCGCCGTCCCAACGCCAACGTCGACCCGTACGTGGTCACGCGTCTGCTCGTCGACACCTGCTGCTCCGCCCTGGAGAAGGCCGGCCAGGTCTGATCCGTCCGGACTTCATCTGTCCATGCAGTGAGATCTGTCCATGCAGTGAGAGGAGACTCCTGTTGCCGGTCCGTGTCTGCTTCAATGTGGACATGACCGGCTTCCAGGAGTTCACCGCGACGGGTCGCCATGACCTGGAGCCCTTCTGGCCCTCCCGTCAGCACCACGACTTCGACCGGGTGTGTTGTCGCGCGATGAACGCGCCGGCCCTCTAACGCCGTACCTCCACCCGGCCTTCGGCCAGCGCGCAACCGAGTACGTCCTTCCCGACGAACCTCTCGCGCGAAAGAGCTGACCTGTCATGGCGATCCTTCGTTCACTGTCACCCACCGTCCCCGACACCTCCTCCCCCAGCGGCTCCCGGCACCGGCTGCGTGCCGTGGACCGGGACGAGGTGATCGACGTCTCGGAGTTCCTGCCGCCGGGCGCCACCTGGCTGCCCGCTCCGCAGCACACCCTGCCCACGCTGCCCGGGCAGCCCCCGATGGTCGGGTACCTCGTCCTGATCCCGGCCGACCGTCTGCACCTCGCGGAGGCCGCCCTGCCGGGCGGTGCCGACGGGGCGCGCGGCGCCGACGGGGCAGGAGGCGCCGGCGACCCGCTGGTCCGGGTCGATCCGGTGCAGCGCACCGCCGCGGTGGACGGCCGTCAACTCGACCTCACCTACCTGGAGTTCGAGCTCCTCGCCCATCTCGTGGCCCATCCGCACCGGGTGCACACCCGCGATCAGCTGGTCACCACGGTGTGGGGGTACGGCCACGTCGGCGACGGCCGTACCGTCGACGTCCATGTCGCCCGGCTGCGCCGCAAGCTGGGCGCCGAGCACCGCGGGGTGATCCAGACGGTGCGGCGGGTGGGCTACAAGTACGCCCCGCCGGCCGGCCGCTGATCCTCTGCCGAGAGCAGATCGGCGTTCCGTCCCGCGCCCGTACCGGGCAGGCTCACCGGCATGAGACTTCTGGTGCTGGGTGGTACGGAGTTTGCGGGACGGGCCGTCGTGGAGGCGGCGCTCGGGCGGGGCTGGGAGGTCACCGTCCTCAACCGGGGGCGGCACCGGCCCCCGCCCGGTGTACGGGCCTTGCAGGGTGACCGCACCGCGTCCGACGGGCTCGCGGCCCTCGCCGACGGTGAGTGGGACGTGGTCGTGGACACCTGGTCGGCGGCGCCCCGGGCGGTCGACGACGCGGCGCGGCTGCTGCGGGGCCGCGCCGGCCGGTATGTCTATGTGTCGACCTGCTCGGTGTACGCCTGGCCCGCGCCCGCCGGGTACACCGAGGACGCGCCGCTGGTCGAGGGCGCCGAGCCCGACGCGGACGGGACCGACTACGCCCGCGACAAGCGGGGCGCCGAGATCGCGGTCGTCGACGCCTTCGGCGCGGACAGCTCGGTGCTCGTACGCGCGGGGCTGATCCTCGGCCCGTACGAGAACATCGGCCGACTGCCCTGGTGGCTGGACCGGATCGCGCGCGGCGGGACCGTGCTGGCCCCGGGACCACGTGAACTGCCGCTGCAGTACATCGACGTGCGGGACATGGCCGAGTGGATCCTGGGCGCGGCGGAGCGGGAGCTGAGCGGCCCGTACAACATGATCAGCCCGCAGGGGCATGCCACGATGGGGTCCCTGCTGGAGGCGTGCGTGCAGGTCACGGGTGCGACGGCCGAGCTGCGCTGGACGGAACCGGACGTGATCCTCAAGGCGGGCATCGAGCCGTGGACCCAGCTGCCGGTGTGGGTACCGCCGGGCAGCGACATGCACGGCGCCCTGCAGTCCGCGGACGTCTCACGGGCCGTGGCGTCCGGTCTGGTCTGCCGTCCCGTGGAGGAGACCGTCGCCGACACCTGGAAGTGGCTGCGGGACATCGGCGGCAGCGCACCCCGGCGCCCGGACCGGCCGTCCCCGGGACTCGACCCCGCGGTGGAGGCGGAGGTGCTGCGCGGGCTGTGACCCGGGGGTGATGGTCGGGGGTGTACCTGGCACCACCCCCGGCCGGGGGCATCGACCCCGTGACCTGCCGGGCGGGCTCGGCGAGACTGTCGCCATGACCACCGACACGAAGAGCGGATCCCCGGCGGGGCGGATGCGGGCCGTCGCACTGGCGGCGGGGCGGGGGTTCGTGCTGGCCCTGGTGACCCTTCCCGGAGCGGTCGTCCTGTTCGTTCTGGCCCTGCTGTCCATCACGCTCGTGCCGTTCGGCATCGGGGCCTACACCACGCCGTGGCTGCTGACGGGCGTACGGATGTTCGCGGACTGGCGGCGGGTGCTCGCCGCGGAGTGGTGCGGGGTGCGCATCCCGTCGACGTATCGCCCGGTCCCGAAGCGCGCCAACCCCTGGGCGCGGACGTACGCCATGCTGCGCGATCCGGCGGTCTGGCGTGATCTGCGCTGGCTGCAGGTCGACATGACGGCGGGGTTCGTCACCGCGCTGCTGGCGGCCGTCCTCGTGTTCTACCCGCTGGAGGGGTTCGTGATCGCGGCCGGGCTGTGGCGGCCGTTCGCCGCGAGCGGCGGCTACTGGTACGGCTTCGTGCACGTCACCGACCAGACCTCCGCCCTGCTCGCCGGCGCCCTGGCCGCCGCGCTCCTCGCGCTCTCCCCGCTGGCCCCGCGTCTGCTGACCGCCCACTTCCGGCTCACCCGGGCCGTACTGGGCACGACCCAGGGCGAGTTGGCCGAGCGGGTCCGGGTGCTGACCGAGACCAGGAAGGACGCCGTCGACACCTCCGCCGCCGAACTGCGCCGTATCGAGCGGGATCTGCACGACGGGGCGCAGGCCCGGCTGGTCGCGATGGGCATGGACCTGGGCACCATCGAGGCGCTCATGGACAAGGACCCGGCGAAGGCCAAGCAGCTTCTCGCGCAGGCCCGCCAGTCCTCCGTGGACGCCCTCGGTGAACTGCGCGACCTGGTCCGCGGGATCCACCCGCCGGTCCTGGCCGAACGCGGACTCGGCGACGCGGTGAAGGCGCTGGCGCTCAGGCTGCCCGTGGCCACCGAGGTGAACGTCGAGCCGGGCGAACGTACGGACGCGCCGGTCGAGTCCGCCGCCTACTTCGCGGTCAGCGAGGTGCTCACCAACGCGGTCAAGCACTCCGGCGCGGACCGGATCTGGGTCGACCTGCACCGCCGTGACGGCATGCTGCGGATCTCGGTCACCGACAACGGCAAGGGCGGCGCGGTGATCGCGGCGGGCTCGGGCCTGGCCGGAGTCGAGCGGCGACTGGGTACATTCGACGGCGTCCTGGCCGTCAGCAGCCCCGCGGGCGGTCCCACCATGGTGACCATGGAGATCCCTTGCGCGTAGTCCTGGCCGAAGACCTCTTCCTGCTGCGCGACGGACTGGTCCGGCTGCTCGAGGCCCACGACTTCGAGATCGCCGCCGCCGTCGAGTCCGGCCCCGAGCTGGCCCGCGCGCTCGCCGAGCTGGAACCGGACGTCGCCGTGGTCGACGTACGCCTGCCGCCGACGCACACCGACGAGGGACTGCAGTGTGCGCTCACGGCCCGCCGCAACAGACCCGGCCTGCCGGTGCTGGTGCTCTCCCAGCACGTGGAGCAGCTGTACGCGCGTGAGCTGCTCGCCGACGGCACCGGCGGGGTGGGCTATCTGCTCAAGGACCGGGTCTTCGACGCGGAGCAGTTCGTGGACGCCGTACGCCGGGTCGCGTCGGGCGGCACCGCGATGGACCCGCAGGTGATCCAGCAGCTGCTGTCGCGGCGGGCCGCCGACGACCGTCCACTGGCCCGGCTGACCCCCCGTGAGCTGGAGGTTCTGGAGCTGATGGCGCAGGGCCGCTCCAACGCGGCGATCGCCGGGCAACTCGTGGTGACAGAACGGGCCATCGCCAAGCACACCTCCAACATCTTCGCCAAACTGGACCTGGAGGTGTCGGACGACGACAATCGTCGCGTTCTGGCGGTCCTCGCCTATCTGGACCAGGGCCGGTAAGCGCTTGCTGATTTTCCGTAACTCCCGCTGTTCAGGCGGCTGTTGAGGCCTGTCGGCCGATCAATCCTCTGATTTGTTGGTGGGGCTGGTGAACACCCCTGGGACACGATCCGTATCCATGGGCGCCGCTTCACTCCTGTCGGGCGCCTCGATGCCCCGCCAAGCCCGCAAGGAAGTCAGAGGAGTTCCATGGGACGCAACACACGAAAACGCCGTACGCCGCTGGCCACCAAGGCCATAGCCGCATCGGCGGCCCTAGCGCTCGGTGGGGGCGGGCTGATCTGGGCGAACTTCTACGCCTCGGCGCACGAGTCGAACTCGGGGCAGAACCAGACGAAGGCCGCCGCCGGCCAGGTGGCGACCATCTCCTGCCCCGACGTCGGCCAGAAGCTCACGAACGTGCCCCAGCGGGCCCGTCGGGCCGTGGCGAAGGAGCTCGCGAACCTCGACAAGCAGATCACCGAGGCCTACGCCAGGCTCGCCTCCACGCGACAGGCGCAGACGCGGGACGCCAACTTCGTGCAGAACTCGATCGTCGGCCCCCTCAAGGAGAAGCGGGCCGCGTCGCTCGACCGGATCCGCCTCGACATCCAGCGGGTCGGCGGCCGGGTCAACACGTCCGGTCTTGGCTCGCTCGCCCCCTGCACGACGCAGCCCGCCGACCAGACCAACGCCGGTGGCGGTCAGAACGGCAACGGCGGCCAGGACAACGGCCAGAACGGTCAGGACGACCAGAACGGCAACGGTCAGAACGGCGACGGTCAGAACGGCCAGAACGGCAACGGCGATCAGCAGGGCGGCAACGGCGGCCAGGCGGGCAACGGCCCCGTCGCGGCCGACTTCGTGGACATCACCAAGGTCGCTCCGAACGTCCAGGCCAAGCCGCAGAACTCGAACAACGCCTCGACCGGTTCGTTCACCACCAACTGCGGTGTCAACGCGAACAAGAACTTCAACAGCGACAACGTCATCGCGGCGCCCGGTGTGACCAACGGCGCGCACCACACGCACGACTACGTCGGCAACCAGAAGATCAACGCGTTCTCGTCCAACGACAACTTCCTGCAGGGCGGGACCAGTTGCCAGAACAAGAACGACCTGTCGGCGTACTACTGGCCGGTGGTCCGGCTGCAGGACGGCACGCAGGAGTTCGACCAGAACAACGACGGCGGCGGCAAGGAGGGCAACGTCGGCAAGATCCTTACGCCGGTCCAGGCGCAGATCAAGTACGTCGGCAACCCGCAGAGCAAGGTCGTCGCGATGCCGCAGTTCCTGCGCATCATCACCGGTGACGCCAAGACCACCACCAACGGCCTGGCGAACGCCAACGCGCACTGGAGCTGCACCGGTTTCGAGGACAAGGTCCAGCTGACCGAGCAGTACCCGCTGTGCCCGCAGGGCAGCAAGGTGGTCCGTACGTTCGCCTTCCAGAGCTGCTGGGACGGGCAGAACATCGACAGCGCCAACCACCGCACGCACGACGCCTTCGCCGACCCGGCGAGCGGTGCCTGCCCGAACGGCTTCAAGGCCATCCCGCAGCTGACCATGCGCCTGGTGTACGACATCCCGACCCCGACCATCGAGAACGGTCAGGTCAAGAACCCGTACGCGGTCGACAGCTTCCCGGAGCAGCTGCACAAGCCGGCCACCGACCACAACGACTTCATCAGCATCACCACCGGTGGTCTGGCCGACAAGATCGCCAACTGCATCAACAGCGGCAAGCAGTGCAAGTGATCCGCTAGAACGATTGCGGGCGGTGGGTTTTCCCACCGCCCGCTTTTGTGTGCCCGCCGAGTTCAGCCGCTGTGACCGCTGTGACCGCTGTGACCGGTGTGCTGGCTGTGGTTGGCGCCGATCTCCTCCTGGCCGCCCAGCGTTCCCTGGAGCGCCTTGACGACCTTGTCGTCGCCGACGGCGACCCACTTGCGGCCGACGAGATAGAAACCGCCGTAGTCCTTGGCGTCGTTGATCCACTCGCGCTGGCCGCGGTCGGTGGCGAAGGTGGCGAAGATGTACTTGCCGTCGGACGTCTTGCAGATGGCCTGGCGGACCGTGTCGGAGTCGATCTGCATGTCCGGCTTGCACTTCGCCCTGGCCGCCAGGCTCTCCAGGCTGCCGGTGGCGGTGGTCGGCACCTTCGCCGCCGCGTCGCTGTCTCCGGATCCACAGCCCGCCAGCGCCAGGACGGCCGCGGCACCGGCCACGGCGAGCATCGGTCGGGTCACCCTCATCTGTTCCTCCGGTCGCATTGCTGGCCCTGAAGCCACGGGCCCGTCCCCTTCGATACGGCTGTGGGGCGCGGTGCGCTCAAATTCGGTGGGGCCTGACGTACGGGTGTGCGAGGGTATGGCCCGTGAACCGAGACTGGGAAGATCGTGTGACGGCCGCCTGGGCCACGTTCGACGACTACGCCGAGGAGGACGCGGCCGACTTCCGGGCCGTGATCGACGCGCTCGTCGCCGAGCTGCCGGACGACAGCCCGCTCGGGCCCTTCGAGCAGGCCTGCGCCTGGGCCTCGACGGGCCACTCGGACAGGGCGGTGCCGCTGTACCGCCGGGCGCTGGAGCTCGGGCTGAGCGAGGCCAGCGGGTACAAGGGGCGGCGCGCGAAGATCCAGCTGTCGAGTTCGCTGCGCAACATCGGACAGGCCGAGGAGGGCGTCAAGCTGCTGACGCCCGAACTGGACGGGCCTTCCGACGAGCTGGACGACGCGGTACGGGCCTCACTCGCGCTGTGCCTGTCCAGCCTGGGCCGCGACCGCGAGGGCCTCTCCCTCGTGCTGGGCGCCCTCGCCGCCCATCTGCCGCGCTACCAGCGGTCCATGGCGAACTACGCACGCGCTCTGGTCGAGCCCGTCGGCTGAACCGCCCGGGTGACGGTGACCATCGCACGATTCGCTCGTTCTGCTGAACGTGCAGTCACAGGATGTCGCCCCACGCCCCGCACCCACCTCAGCCGACCCGGTCGTCGACGTCGAGCAGGCGGAGGCCGCGCTCGTCGAGCACTACCCGCGGCTGGTCCGGCTCGCCTATCTGGTGCTGCCGCCGAGCCTGGGCCGCAACCGGCGCGTGGTGACCGCGCACGCCCTCACCCAGCGCGCCCTGCCCCGGGGCCGGACCCCGGCACCCGTGATCCCGGCCCAGGCGAGCGGCCGCGACGGCGACCCCGGGTACGCCTTCGTCCGCCTCCGGGTGCTGCACACGGCACTGGAGGCGGGCCTGCCGCTGAAGCGCGCGGCCTGGCCCAAGCGCTCCCAACTGCCGCCGCTGCTCCCCCAGGTGTGGGGTCTGCGGCTCTTCCCGCGCTCCGGCGGGGCCGACGAACTCGCCCTGGACCAGCGGCTGTCCGCCCTGTCCGGACCGGCCCGCGCCGCCTATGTCCTGCGCGGTCTGGAGAAGCTCACCGACGACGAGGTGTGCCGGGTGCTGGCCGCGGCCGGCTGCGCCGACCCGGACGCGGCGCTCCAGGAGGCGGGCGAGGTCCCCGAGCAGTACGCGCTGCTCGACTCCCCCGAGTTCGACCCCTGTTCACTGCAGGCCAGGCCCACCGATCTGATGCGGCGCAGGCAGCACGCCAAGGCCGCGCTCGCGGCCGCCGCGGCCCTCGCGGTGTGCGGTGCGCTGCTCGGTCTGCCCGGTGACGGCTGGGCCCCCGACGGTGCGGCCGCCCCCGTGTACGCGAAGAACCCGTCCGCCGAGGCCGCCCTCGACCCGGCGAAGCTGACCAGGGTCGCCCCGACGGCCTGGCAGGTCTCGGCGCGCACCGACTTCTCCGTGTGGCCGGCCCGCGGCGACCTCACCGGCGACCGGGCCCTGCTGCGCCGCGCCCTCGCGGTCTGGGCGCGCCCCGGCGAGAGCGTCCGGGTCTCCGCGACCCCGGGCACCCCGTCCGGCGGCCCCTCCGGCCCGCCCCAGCTGCTGTACGCCGGGACCGTCGACGGCGCCCGGGTGGTGATCCTCTACGACGGTCTGCGCATCGTGCGCTACGCCGAGGCGAAGGACAGCACGAAGGGCGCCGCCCTCGACTTCGCCCGGGTCGACGGTGCGGGCCGCTCCGAGGCGAGCGCGCTGGTGCTCGGCCGGGCCGACGGCAACGTCCGCTATCTGACGGCGCCCTGGGTGACGAAGGCCGCCGAGCGCGACCTGCTCAAGCCGGGCGCGGGCGCGACGGACCTGGCCGTCACCGACGGGGTGACGGCGCCGCTGGCCAACTCCTCGGCGCAGAACGGCACCTGCACCTCGTGGAACGTGATGCAGCTGACCGACGCCACCGGCACCCGCCTCGCGACCGACCTCGGCGAGCTCGTTCCGGCCCGGCTCACCACCGGACGCCCCGGCGCCACCCATGAGGTCAACAGCGCCGAGGCGCTGCGGACTTGGGCGCCGTACGCCTGCTCTCTGGCCGCGCTGCGCTCGGCGGGTGTGCGCGGTGTCAACGCCTGGGCGTACGCCCGGCAGCCGCTGCCCGACGCGAGCGGCTCGGCGGACTGGGTGTGCACCCGGGCCGAGACCTGGCGCGGCGGCGGCACCCGGGTGCTCGCGCAGTTCCGCACGCCGGGCGGGAAGTACGGGGCGGTCGCGGCGAAGGCGGAGAACGTCCCGGCCTGCGGCACGAAGGATCCGCAGGTGCTGGCCGGGGTGCTGTGGAAGGCGGAGAAGGGCGGCTGGTATCTGCTCGCGGCCGGCAGCCGGGGCACCGCGTCGATCAGCACGACGGGCGGGATGCGGGCGAGCGCACAGGGCAGTCTGCTGGCGGCGCGGGCCCGGCAGGGGGTGCGGGCCGAGCTGAGGGGCACCACGGACGACGGACGGTCGATCAGCGGGCTCGGTTAGGCCAGACCCTGAACACCCATGGTCGGTCCCGTCCGTTCGCGGCCGGATCCGATCGGTAAGGTGTTCGCATGAGTACCGGGGTTCGCCGCAGAATGGGAGTCGAGGAGCGGCGGCAGCAGTTGATCGGCGTCGCCCTCGAACTGTTCAGCCAACGCTCTCCCGACGACGTCTCCATCGACGAGATAGCGTCCGCCGCGGGCATCTCCCGGCCGTTGGTCTACCACTACTTCCCCGGCAAACTCAGCCTGTACGAGGCCGCGTTGAGGCGTGCCGCGCAGGATCTGGCGGGCCGGTTCGAGGAGCCGAGGAACGGTCCGCTGGGCGACCGGCTGCGCCGGGTGATGCGTCGCTTCTTCGACTTCGTCGACGACCACGGGCCCGGCTTCTCGGCCCTGATGCGCGGCGGCCCGGCGGTCGGCTCGTCGGCCACCAACGCCCTCATCGACTCCGTACGGCAGGCCGCGTATGACCAGATCCTTTCGCATCTGGGCGTGGAGGATCCGCCCGCGCGACTGGAACTGGTCGTACGCTCCTGGATCTCGCTCGCCGAGTCGACGGCGCTGATCTGGCTGGACGGACGGCGCATCCCGCGCGCCGAACTGGAGTCCCAGCTCGTGCACGACTTCGCCGCGCTGGCCGCCGTGAGCGCCGCCTACGACGAGGAGATGGCCGTCCTGCTGCGCGGCATCCTCAAGGACGAGCCCGCGGACGGCCCCTTCGCGGACCTGCTCACCCGCCTGCTGGCACTGGCTTCCTAGGCCGGTCCCAGCGGTCTGGCGGTCTACCGGTCGAACTTGCGGTACGACGCGTCGAGTTCGCGCACCTCCGCGGAGGCGTGCACCGCGATCCCCTCGTCGGCGATGTGCTTGCGCAGCAGCTCCAGCGCGGTCTCCGTCAGCTTCGCCTTGGTCTCCTCGGTGCGCCCGGCGAGCAGTCCCACGGTGACGTGGACGACCGCGTGGCGCGCTTCGGCGGGGTCCTCGTAGGAGTACGCGGTGTGCTCGCTCGGCCGGAACTGCGTCTTGCACGCCTCCGGCTTGGCCGCCGCGATCTCGACCGTCGCCTCGTGCAGGGCGCGGGCGAAGCCGTCCCGGTCGAAGGCGGGCTCGATGGTGCGCGAGTAGTCGACGGTGATCTGCGGCATGGTTGCTCCTGTTCCGGGACGTCGCTGCCACCCTAAGTCCTCGCCCGCGTGGTGGGGGCCTCGCCCGGGTGGTGGGGGCAGACCGGGTCGTGGTCCGCCCCCACCGGTGCCGTGCCGGTGTCAGGACGCCCGGGAGAAGACCGCGACCGTGCGTCCGGGCACCGCGAACGTGCCCGTGCTGCGATCGTAGGACGACGACTTCACGACGGCGTCCGTCCCGGTCGCCTGCACCGGGTGCAGCCGGTAGCCGGTGCCCGACAGGGACGTCACGTGCTGCTCCTGCCGGTCAGGCGTCGCGTTGAACACCACGACGAGGTCACCGAGCCGCATGGTGATCACGCCGGGGGTCTCGTCCTTGCCCGACAGCGGGAAGGACAGCTCCGACTGCACCTGTGCGGCCGTGCCGAGCGAGAACGCCGCCTCCGTGGAGCGGATCCTGAGCAGGTCCTGGTACGCGGCCGAGGCGCCCTCGATCTGCGGGCAGCCCACCTTCACCGAGCTCAACACGGGCTTCGCATACGGCCACTTGGACTCGTTGTCGGCCGCCGGCGGCAGCCCGCGCCCGAAGCCGTTGCCGTCCGCGCAGTTCCAGTGGACGGCGTTGAACCAGTCGCCGCTGTCGAAGGAGTTGCGGTCCAGGGACTTCGACCGCAGCAGGTCCGAGCCCGCCTGCGAGAGGGACGGGCCCTGCGACAGGGTGGCCGTCGCCATCGCGAGGACCTGCATCCGGGCCCGGTCGGCCGCGGAGGTGTCCTTCGGCAGCTTGTAGGTGAGGGCGTCGAACAGGGACTCGTTGTCGTGCGCGTCGGCGTAGGCGACGGCGTCGCCCGGCGCGTCCGCGTAACCGGCGGGCTGTCCGTTGTAGTCGACCCCGGCGCCGGTGACCTCCTTGCCGTCGGTGTCGGTGAAGCGGTACTTGGCGAGGTTGCCGGTCAGCCCCACCTTGATCAGGTCCTGGTAGTGCAGCAGCCGGGCCTTCTGCTCGGCGGACGTGCCGTTGGCGGACGAGGAGTTGGGGTCGGTGTACAGCCCGGACGCGAAGCCCTGGACGCCGGGGTCCTCGTCGAAGGGGCCCCCGCCGCGCACGGCGTCGCGCGCCCGGTCGGAGAAGGTCGCGATGCCGGTGCCGGCCATGTTCTTCTGGGTGGCCTGGACGAAGCGGGCGTCGTCGGCGACCTCACCGAAGTTCCAGCCCTCGCCGTACATGATGATCTTCTTGCCGTCGACGCCGTCCTTCGCGGGGGTCAGCGCGTCGAGGGCCTTGCGGACGGCGAGCAGGTTGGCCTTGGGCTGGTGGCCCATGAGGTCGAAGCGGAACCCGTCGACCTTGTACTCCCTGGCCCAGGTGACGACGGAGTCGACGACCAGCTTGCCCATCATGGCGTTCTCGGTGGCGGTGCCCGCGCAGCAGGTGCTGTTGGCGACCGAGCCGTCGGCGAGGAGCCGCTGGTAGTAGCCGGGCACCACCTTGTCGAGGACGCTGGTGTCGGCCTGGCCTGCGGACGCCGTGTGGTTGTAGACGACGTCCATGACGACCCGGAGGCCGTCCTCGTTCAGCGACTTGACCATCTTGCGGAACTCGACTGTACGGGCCGTCCCGTCCGGGTCGGTCGCGTACGAGCCCTCGGGGACGGTGTAGTGGAAGGGGTCGTAGCCCCAGTTGTAGGCGTCCTTCGCGGCGGTCTTCGCGACGCACTCCTGCTGCTGGTCGGAGTCGGCCGCGTAGGAGGCGAGATCGCAGTCGGGGCTCTCCTGGTCCGCCTTCTTCTCCGGGATGGTGGCGATGTCGAAGGCGGGCAGGAGATGGACGTACGACGTCCCCGACTTCGCCAGTGCCCGCAGGTGCTTCGAGCCGTCGCTGTCCTTGTCGGTGAAGGCGAGATAGGTGCCCTGGTCCTTCACGGGCACCGTCTTGTCGGCGACGGAGAAGTCCCGGACGTGCAGCTCCTGGATCTGCGCGTCCTTCAGCGGTACGGCCTTGGGCTTGGCCAGGGTCGACCAGCCGCCCGGTGCAAGGGACTTGTCGTCCAGGTCGACGACGAGGCTGCGCTCGGAGTTCGCGGTCAGGGCGACCGAGTAGGGGTCGGTGACCTTGTTGGTGACGACCTTGCGGACCGAGGGCGCCCACACCTTCACGACGTACCGATAGGGCTTGTTCTTCCAGGACTTGGGCCCGGTCACCGACCAGACGCCGGTGGTGTCGTCGCGCTTCATCGTCTTCAGGGAGCCGTCGAGCTCCAGGGAGACGCTCTGCGCGGTCGGTGCCCAGACGGAGAGCGTGGGGCGGCCCTTGTCGAAGGCCGGGCCCAGGTCCGCCTTGGTCGCGCTCGCGTACACGTCGTCGAGCACGCCCGCGATCTGCACGCCGGTCGCGGCCAGCACGGCGCCGTTGGCCGCGCGCTGCGAGGCGACGATCTGGCCGTCGAGCGCCTCGCGCACCCGGTCGCGGTCGCGCGGGTCGACGGAGAAGGCCGTGTAGTCCTTCAGATACGGGAACCTGGCCTTCTGGGCATCGGTCAGCGTGGTCTTCTCAAGGCGCAGCCAGCGTTCGTCGTCGCTGGTCAGTGCCCCGTCCTTCACGGCGATCGAGCCGTCGTGGGAGTACAGCAGCTGAGTGGAGGCGGCGGCGTCGGAGCCGTTCCAGGCCACGGTGTCCCGGTCGATCCAGACCGCCTTGGAGGTGGTCAGGTCGAGCGCGGCGGCCGAACCCGCGGGCTGGGGAAGCAGATACTTCTCCTGTCCGTTCAGCAGCCACACCTCGTGGCCGTTCGCCGTGAGGTCCAGCGACTGGTCGGCGGAGAGGTCCTTCTCGTCGCCCTTGTGGATGATGTAGCTGAGGCTGGTGGCACCGTCGGTGAGCGGTACCTCGAAGACCGCGCCGTAGGCGTCGGTCTTCACCGGCTGCAGCGGGCTCGACCAGTCCGTCGGGTTCGCGGCGCCGGTCCACACGTGCAGACCCCAGCCGTCGTAGTTGCCGTCGGCGCGGTGGTAGTGGATGACGGCCTTGATCTTGTCCTGCGGCGGGTACGCCCCGTCGGGCCTCGTCTCCGTCGCGTCGTCCTTACCCTGTTCGACCCAGACCTCGCCGGTTTTGGCCAGGTCGAGGGAGCGCTGCGGGCCGTCGGCGGCACCGTCCTTCTCGATGCGGTACGTGATCTCGCCCGCCCCTTCCGGGACCTTCACCCAGGCGAACGCGCCGTAGGCGTCCCGCCCGCTGAACTCGGCCTCCGCATCAGCCGTCTTGAGCCGCCAGCCGTCGTAGTCGCCGTCGGTGCGCTTGTAGTGGACGATCGCGTAGTCGCGGGAGGTGGCGGTGGGGGGCTCCTCGGCGGGCGGGGTCCCGGTCGTCGAGGCGGCCGTGGCGCTCGCGATGTGCCCGGCCGAGTCGACGACAACCGCCTTGTAGCGCAAGGGAGTTCCGGGCCGTACGTCCTTGCCGATGGTCTGTGTGACCTTGTAGGGGGCGTGGTCGGCGGAGCCGAGGGTCTTCCACTTGCCGTTGCCCACCTGGGCGGCGAAGACGACGCGGTTGAGGCCGCCGTCGTCGACACCGGCGGAGAGTTCGACCGTGCCGGTGGCGCCCGCGTCGGGAGCCTTGAGGGTGAGGGACGGCCTGGTCGCGGGCTTCGCGAGCCTCCCTGCCGCCTTGAGGACGACGGCGGACTCGGCCGGGACGGTGACCGTGGTCTTGCGGTCCGCGCCGGAGGTGACGTCGTCCGAAGTCCCGTAGATGCCGCGGAACTTCATGTGCGCGGAGCCGGTCGCGAAGGTGGCGGTCTTCGCCTCGCCGGCGTTGTTGAAGGCGACCACGTACTCCTGGCCGGTCCTGGCGTCGGTACGGCTGAAGGCATAGATGCCCGGTCCGTCGGCCGCGTAGCGCTCGGTCTGCACGCCGTCCGTGAGGGCCGGGTTGGCCCGGCGCAGCTCGGCGAGGGCGCTGATCTGCTCGTAGAGCGGGGCTTTCGGGTCGTAGGCGTCGCTCGCGTGCGTGCGGTCGGTGCCGATCTCGTCGTCGTCGAGATAGTCGGCGACCTTGGAGGCGAACATCGTCTGGCGGGCGTCCTTGTCGCCGCCGGAGCCGGTGAAGCCCTGCTCGTCTCCGTAGTAGACGACGGGGTTGCCGCGGCTGAGGAACATCAGCTCGTTCGCCAGCTCGTCCTTCTTCAGCAGTTCGGCGTCGGTGGCCTTCGGGTTGTCCTGGTCCAGGAAGTACCCGATGCGGCCCATGTCGTGGTTGCCGAGGAAGGTGACCTGCTCGTAGGCGTTGGCCTTGTCGGTCGTGTACTTGTAGTCGTCGCCGAAGACGGACGCGAGCCTCTGCGCGCTGCCGCCCTGGGAGGCGTAGGAGCGGGCGGCGTCCTGGAAGGGGAAGTCGAGGGTGGCGTCGAGGCGGCCCTGGGTGACGTACGGCGAGGTGACGGAGGTGTCGGCGGAGTAGACCTCGCCGAACATGAAGAAGTTCCTGCGCCCGTGCGCGGCGGCGTACGTGTCCAGCGCCGTCGCCCACTGGGTCCAGAACTCCATGTTCACGTGCTTGACGGTGTCGATGCGGAAGCCGTCGATGCCGAAGTCGCGCACCCAGCGCTGGTAGATCTTCTCCATGCCGCTGACGACCTCGGGGCGCTCGGTCCACAGGTCGTCGAGGCCGCCGAAGTCGCCGTAGCCGGCGCTCTCCCCGGCGAAGGTGGAGTCACCGCGGTTGTGGTACATCGTCGGGTCGTTGAGCCAGGCCGGGACCTTGGCCTTCTGGTCGGCGGCGGCGACCGTCGGGGTGCGGGGGAAGGAGCCGGTGCCGACGGACGGGAACTTCCGGCTGCCGTCCGCGTAGTCGGCGTCGTCGAACGGTTTGCCGTCCTTCGTCAGATACGGGAAGGCGCCCTTGGAGAGGTAGTCGTAGGACTTCTCCTTGTAGTCGACGACGTCCGCGGTGTGGTTGGTGATGACGTCGAAGAAGACCTTCATGCCCTTGGCGTGCGCCTTGGAGATGAGGGTTTCGAGGTCCTTGTTGGTGCCGAAGTGCGGGTCGACCTGGGTGAAGTCGGTGATCCAGTAACCGTGGTAACCGGCCGACGCGTTGGCGCCGGTGCCCTGCACCGGACGGTTCTTGAAGATGGGAGCCATCCAGATGGCGGTGGTGCCGAGGCCCTTGATGTAGTCGAGCTTTTGGGTCAGGCCCTTGAGGTCGCCGCCCTGGTAGAAGCCCTTGTCGGTGGGGTCGTAGCCGGTGCTCAGGCGTGAGCCCGTCAGGCCGCCCTCGTCGTTGCCGGTGTCGCCGTTGGCGAAACGGTCCGGCATCACGAAGTAGAACTGCTCGCGGGTGTCGTCGTGCCGGGCGGGCGCGGCGGCGAGCTTCGCGTCGGAGGGCGGCGCGGGCGGAGCGGCCGCCTGCGCGGCCAGTGGCTGGATCAGGGCGGCGGCGAGGGCCACGACAGTGACGGCCGATACCCGTCTCGCTCTCGGTATCACAGGCGGAAACTCCTTGCGATGACGGCTCTGGTGGGTCCGACCCCGCGCGACCGTATCGCTGTCGAAAGGTTTACAGCAAGACTTGTGAAACCCATAGCAAAGAGTTTCAGCAGCTCGACTTCCCCGCGTAGACCGCCAGCGCCGTGTTGGCGTTGAGTGTCGCGGTGAGTTGTCCACTGGAGTCCACGGTGACCTGCGTGTTCTTCTGGACGTCGCAGTAGGTGCCCGCGGGCAGGGAGGTCTGGTAGGTCCGGGTCAGCGAGCCCGACTCGTGGTTGATGGCCACGAAGCCCTTGGTGCCGCGTCCGAAGGCGATGGCGTCGCCGCCGTTGTCCCACCAGTTGGTGACGGACTGGCCGCGGGTGGCGTTGCGGAAGGCGACCATGGACTTGATCTCCGGCCAGGCGTGCTGGCACTTCCAGCCGTCCTGCCAGCAGGCGTTCACCTGGCCGCCGTTGGGCGGGCCCGCGTCCGGGTCGGACCACTCGTAGCCGGAGTTGATGTCCGGGGCGCCGTAGGGGTAGGCCAGCATGAAGACGTTGGCCAGGGTGTAGTTGGCGCCGTCCTTGTAGTTCAGGGTGGAGCCGTTGCGCTCGGTGTCGTGGTTGTCGACGAAGACGCCGGCCACGGAGCTGCTCATATAGCCCCAGCCCTCGCCGTAGTTCTTCAGGTAGGCGAGGTTCTCGTTGTTGAAGACGCGCTTGAGGTCGTAGGCGTAGCGGAACTCCTGGACGTCGCCGTTGCCCGTGTACTCGGTGGGCTGGACGGCCTCGCCCGCGCCGTAGATGACCTCCTGCTTCCAGTACGCGTTCGGGTTGGTCAGCCGGGACTTGATGTTCGCCAGGTCGGCGGTGTCGATGTGCTTGGCCGCGTCGATGCGGAAGCCGTCGACGCCGAGGGAGAGCAGGTCGTTCATGTATCCGGCGATGGTCTTGCGGACGTACTCCTCTCCCGTGTCCAGGTCGGCGAGGCCGACGAGTTCGCAGTGCTGGACGTTCCAGCGGTCCTGGTAGTTGCTGACCTGGGAGGTGCAGTCGTCGAAGTCGTAGGAGGAGTACAGCCCGGGGTAGTCGTACTTGGTGTACGACGAGCCGCCGGTGCCGGTGCCGCTGCCCGCGGACATGTGGTTGATGACCGTATCGACGACGACCTTCACACCGGCCGAGTGGCAGGTGCTGACCATGTTCTGGAAGGCGCTGCGGTCACCGAGGCGGCCTGCGATCTTGTAGCTGACCGGCTGGTACGAGGTCCACCACTGCGAGCCCTGTATGTGCTCGGCGGGCGGGGAGACCTGGACGTATCCGTAGCCGGCGGGGCCGAGGGTGTTCGTGCACTCCTTGGCGACCGAGGCGTACTTCCACTCGAAGAGGACGGCGGTGACGTCCTTGGTGCCGGGCGGCGAGGCCTGCGCGGCCGTCGGGTTCATGACAAGGGCGGCGGCCGCGAGAGCGACCGTCGCGGAGAGCGTGGGGAGCGTTCTGCGTGCCATGTGGGGGCTCCTTCACCGTTGAAGGCTCTTGCTGCAAGTTTTCAACTACCTTGCGGTGACGGAGATGTTAAAGGCCTGTCGCCTGAAAAGGCAGCGGGGCGTGTGAAGTTGATGCAAGAAATTTCAGCGACGGCCTGCCGGCCTCTCCCCCACCCGATCCGGTGAGCGCACCAGGAAGTGCCCACCACGCCGAAGCGGCCCTCCTACCGTGGGCGTCCCGGCACTCGGAAAGGGAGGCCATGCACGTTCAGTTGCGTGCCGCGAAGGACGACGGCACCCTCATCGCGCTCGACCTGTACCGATGGCTGCGGCAGGACCCCGAGGTCCGGCACCGCACTCCGGTGACACGGGGCACCGCACGCCCGGGTGACGGGACCATGGGAGCCGTCGAGGTGATCGACCTCGTGCTCGGCCAGACCTTCACGGCGCTCAACCTCGCCCTGGCCTACGCGGCCTGGCGCACGGCGCGTCCGTCCGGGACCCCGGTCACGATCACGGCGGAGGGCCGTTCGATCACGGTCACGGGAGCCGACGAGGAGACGGTGGCCCGCATCGCGGCACATCTGCGCCCCGAGGCAGAGGACGCCTGCGGGTGAGCCTGCCGGATCCCGTCGCCTCGCGGGCCGTACTCATCGGCGTCACGTCGTACGCCCACCTGGACCCCCTGCCCTCGGTCGCCAACAACCTCGTGGGTGTACGGCAGTTGCTCACCGGCCCCGAATCCTGGAATCTCGCCGCCCCCGAGCACTGTGTCTCACTGCTCGACCCGACCTCCAGCGTCGAGGTCCTGGACGCCGTCAGCAAGGCGGCCGAGGAGGCCACGGACGCGCTCCTCGTGTACTTCGCGGGTCACGGCCTGGTGTCGGGGCAGGGCAGCCTGCACCTCGGGCTGCCGAACACCCATCTGGAGCGGCTCTGGGACTCCGTGGACTACGACCAGCTCCGTCCCCTCGTCCACGAGTGCCGGGCCCGGCGCAGCGTCGTCGTCCTCGACTGCTGCTACGGCGGCACGGCCATGCGCGGGCACATGGGTCAGGAGTTGTCGCTCGCCGACCTCACCAGCATCGAGGGCACGTATCTGCTGACGGCGTCCGCCGCCACGCGCACGGCCATGGCGCCGGAGGACGAGCACTACACGGCGTTCACGGCGGAGCTGTTGAGGGCGGCCGTGGAGGGTGTGCCCGATGAGCCGGAGATCCTCGACATGGGCACCGTGTTCACGCACGTCCGGCGGGAACTCATCGCCAAGGGCCGCCCGGTGCCGCAGCAGTGGGCCCGTGACCTGGGCCAGCACATCGCCCTGGTGCGCAATCGCTGGTCCCCTGCCCCGGGCCCCGAGGCGGAGGCCTATGCGTCGGCGCTGCGGGCCGCCGTCGAACGGGCCGGGGCCGACGCGGCCCGACTCCCGGGGGACACCGCCGTGGTGGGCCGCTGGCTGCGCGGAGAACGAGCCGCTCCGAAGAAGTTCGTCGATTCCCTGCCCGCCCATGGCGTCGTCCTCGCGGAGTCGGACCTGTCCCGGCTGCACTCCCTGCGCCGGGCCGCCCAGCGGACCGCACCGGACCTGGCCGACCAACTCCTGTACTGGCAGGAGGAGGTGGAACTGCTGCGGCAGGAACTGGGGCGCGCCGCGGACTACAGCCTGACCGTCGGCACCGAACTGGCCGAGGAGCAGGAGCAGATCCGGCGCCTGAAGACGGAGGTGAAGGTGCTGCGGGAGCAGGTGGAGTGCCTCATGAGCGAGGAGCCGGCGCGGGCCGCGGTGGCCGTGGAGATCGCCGTGGGGGCCGCACGTACGGCAGAGGCCCGAGCCACGCGTGCGGGGAATCCGGAAGCCGTCACGGCCGAGGGAGCTCCCGCACCGGCCCCGGCGCCCCCGTCCGGTTGCGGACTCGGCGCCCTGGCCGCCGTGTTCGTGCTGGGCGTGCTGTACGTCGCGGTCGTCTGGCTGTTCAGTCTCGGCTCGGTGTCGCTCACGTACGACAGCGGCCGCAAGCCCGCATCGGCCGGGCGCGTGACCTCCGTGGTGAACGCCCCGGAAGGTCCGCGCTATGTGTGGGACGTCGCCGACAGTGTCGAGAGCACGTTCCGGCCCGACGGCGACGATGCCACCGACCGGCTGTTGGGTGACCTCACCGTCACGGTGCCCAGGGGGTGCGAGAGCCGGCACATCGGCTGGCAGGTCTCGGTCGACGGACGGCGGATCGGCCACGGTTCCCTGAGCGGCGGGCTGGAACACGAGGTGAAGATCGACCGTGCGCTGTCGGGCACCGCCGGGAAGGTGGCGCTCGAGGCCTGGTGGGACGGCGGCAGCGGCTCCTGCAAGAGCTTCGGCGTGGTGTGGAACGACCCCCGGCTCTCCAAGAGTTTCGACTTCCTCGCATGGTGAGCGCCGCGAAGGAGCAGGGCAGGTGGGGGACGGTGTTCGGAGGGAGCGCCGCCGCGCTGGTCGCCGGCGGGCTGTTCCTCGCCGTCATGCTGGGCGGCTGCACGACCGCTGACCGCCCGCTGCGGTACTCCGCCGGTGCGCGGCCCGCCACCGTGATGACCTACGGCGGCGATCGGTTCAACGACGCGGAGTACGAGCATGCCTGGGATGTACGCCGTCGCGTCGAGACCACCTTCACGGTTCCCGACAACTTCGGCGACGCCGACGGCGCTCATCTCTTCGCCGGGCTGCACGTGGAGGTGCCCGAGGGCTGTGCCGACCGGACCGTCCGCTGGGAGGTCCTCGCGGACGGCACGCGGATCGGTGGCGGTCGGCTGCGCTGGCTGCGGGTGTACGAGGTGCGGAGCAGTCTGCGCACAGGGGGCCTTCCCGACCGGATCACGCTCCGTGCCCAGTGGGACGGCGGCAGCGGCAACTGCCCGTCCTTCACGCTGAGTTGGGACGACCCCAAGGTGTACCCGAACGCCGACTTCGACTTCCTGGACCCGGACTTCTACCCCTGGTAGGGCCCGGGTCTCGCGCGACCCACCGGCGGCACGCGGAATTGTCAGGCCGTGGTGAACCACACCGTCGTGTCCGCCGGCACCTTCGTCTCGCCGTCCGCCTGCGTCACCTCGTCGCTGGTGAGCAGGACGCGGCCGTACGACGCTGTCGTCACCGACTCGCCGGTGGTGTTGGCGACGCAGACGAAGTCGCCGCGCCGGAAGGCGAGTACGCCCTCGGGAGCGCGCAGCCACTCCACCGCCTCGCCCGCACCCAGGTCGGGGTGGTCACGGCGGGCCGCGAGGGCGGCGCGGTACAGCTCCAGCGTCGAGCCCGGCACACCCCGCTGTGCCTCGACGCTCAGCTCGCCCCAGCCCGCCGGCTGCGGCAGCCAGCTGCCGCCGCTGCCGAAGCCGTACGACGATCCCTCACGCGTCCACGGGATGGGCACCCGGCAGCCGTCGCGGAAGCCGTCCTGTCCGGCGCCGCGGAAGTAGGCCGGGTCCTGGCGGACCTCGTCGGGGAGGTCGACGACGTCCGGGAGGCCGAGCTCCTCGCCCTGGTAGACGTAGGCCGAGCCGGGCAGCGCCAGCATGAGCAGGGTCGCGGCCCGGGCGCGCCTGAGTCCCAGTGCGCGGTCGCCGGCCAGCCGGATCTGGGTGCCGAGGCCGGGCGGGTTGGCGAAGCGGGTGGCGTGCCGGGTGACGTCGTGGTTGGAGAGCACCCAGGTCGCGGGGGCGCCGACGGGACGCATCGACTCCAGGGTGCGGTCGATGACCTCGCGCAGTTCGCCCGCGTCCCAAGCGGTCGACAGGTACTGGAAGTTGAAGGCCTGGTGCAGCTCGTCGGGGCGGACGTAGTTGGCGGTGCGCTCGACGGTCGGGGTCCAGGCCTCGGCCACGAAGATCCGCTCGCCGGGGTACTCGTCGAGGATGAGCCGCCACTGGCGGTAGATCTCGTGCACCCCGTTCTGGTCGAAGAACGGCATGACATCGTTGCCCAGCAGCTTCAGCTGCTCGTGCGAGCCGAGGTCGGGCAAACCCGCCGCCTTCACGAGACCGTGCGCGACGTCGATGCGGAAGCCGTCGACGCCCATGTCCAGCCAGAAGCGCAGGATGGAGCGGAACTCGTCGCCGACCGCCGGGTGTTCCCAGTTGAAGTCGGGCTGCTCGGGGGCGAAGAGGTGGAGGTACCACTCGCCGGGGGTGCCGTCCGGCTCGGTCACCCGCGTCCAGGCCGGGCCGCCGAAGATGGACTCCCAGTCGTTGGGCGGGAGTTCGCCGCGCGGGCCCTTGCCGGGCCGGAAGTGGTAGCGCTCGCGCAGCGGCGAGCCGGGGCCCTCCCGCAGCGCACGCTTGAACCACTCGTGCTGGTCGGAGGAGTGGTTGGGCACGAGGTCGACGATGATGCGCAGGCCCAGCTCGCGGGCGTCGCGCAGCAGCGCGTCCGCGTCCAGCAGATTGCCGAACATGGGGTCGACCTCCCGGTAGTCGGCGACGTCGTAGCCGGCGTCGGCCTGCGGGGAGGCGTAGAAGGGGCTGAGCCACACGGCGTCGACGCCCAGGTCGCGCAGGTAGGGGAGGCGGGAGCGTACCCCCTCCAGATCGCCCATGCCGTCGCCGTTGCTGTCGGCGAAACTGCGCGGATAGACCTGGTAGATCACCGCGTTCCGCCACCAGTCGCTGCGCTTGACTTCGGCGGGGTGCCCTGCCGGGGCAATGGCGGAGTGCTGCTGGCTCATGGTGTCCTTGTATGTAACGGAGTTCGGATCATGGCGAGTTGGTGACGAGGCGGTCGCGATGACTGCGGGGTCGGATGGACATCACGACCGCCTCGGGTTTCGGGTGCGGCGCCTTCGTGGCTGGTCGCGCCCACGCGGCGGAGCCGCTTATAGATACAGCCCCGCGCCCCTAAGGGGCGCGCTGCAGAACCGGCGTTCTAGCCCTTCGTGCCGCCCGCCGTCAGGCCTGTCACCAGGTTCTTCTGGACCAGGTAGAAGAAGGCGGAGACGGGTATCGCGATCAGTACGGCGGTGGCTGCCATGAGGTTGCGCTGGGCGTCGTGTTCGCTGACGAAGGTCTGCAGGCCGACGGCGAAGGTGTACTTGGTGTCGGACAGCATGAACGTCGACGCGAACGCCACCTCTCCGAAGGCCGTGAGGAAGCTGTAGAACGCGGCGACCGCCAGGCCCGGCTTGGCGAGCGGCAGGATCAGTCGCGCGAACGTGCCGAAGGGGGTCAGCCCGTCGACGCGTCCGGCCTCGTCGATCTCGAACGGGATCGTGTCGAAGTAGCCCTTCAGCAGCCAGGCGCAGTAGGGCACCGCGGTCGAGCAGTAGACGAGGACGAGACCAAGATAGCTGTCGATGAGCTGCAGGTCCGAGAGGATCTGGTACATCGGCACCATCAGGACGGCCACGGGGAACATCTGGGTGACCAGGAGGACCCACATGAACTTGCGGTAGCCCGGGAAGCGCATGCGGGAGACCGCGTAGCCGGTGGTGGCGGCGATCAGCACGCCGATGAGCGTGGTGCCGAGCGAGACGATCAGGGAGCTCTTCAGCCAGTCGAAGAACTGGGTGTGCTGCAGCACGAACGAGTAGTTGGAGAACGTCGCCTTGCCCCAGATCCCGCCGGGGTGCAGATAGTCGTCCTTGTCCGGGCCGAGGGACAGGAAGACCAGCCAGGCCACGGGGAAGAAGGCGATCAGGCTCGCGACGACGAGGATGCCGTGCGAGAGGGCGGTCGCCAGCGGTCCCTTCTGCCCGCGCCGGCGGACCGGGCGGGGCCGTGCCGCGTCGTGGGCCTGCGGGGTCACCGTGGTGTCGGACGTGATCTCGGGGGGCGTTGCGGTGCTCATGGTGACTCCTGCCTCAGATCGCGAGCTGCGGCTCATTGCGGTTCAGCCAGCGGCGGTAGAAGGAGGTGAAGACGATCAGGATGGCCAGCAGCAGGATGCCGTAGGCGGCGGACTGCGCGAAGTCGCGCGGCTGCTGTCCGAAGCCGAGGTAGTAGGCCCATGTCACCAGGATCTGCGCGTCCGGGGCGGTGTTGCCGAACAGCAGGAAGATGACCGCGAACTGGTTGAAGGTCCAGATGATGCCGAGCAGGACGACGGTGGAGCTGACCGACCTCAGGCCCGGCAGGGTGACGTACCGGAACTGCTGCCAGGCGCTCGCGCCGTCCATCTCGGCGGCCTCGTACAGGGAGGCGTCGATGGACTGCAGCCCGCCGAGCAGCGAGACCATCATGAACGGCACACCGCACCAGGTGTTGACCATGATCGCGGCGAACCGCTGCCAGAAGGTGGACTCCAGCCAGTCCGGGGTGGGCAGGTGCAGGGCGTCCAGGGCGAGGTTGATGATGCCGCCGTCGGCGAGCATGAAGCGCCAGCCGAAGACGGTGACGAAGGTCGGGACCGCCCACGGAAGGATGAGGATCAGCCGGTACAGCGTGCGCCCGCGCAGCTTCTGGTTGAGCAGCAGCGCGAGGCCGAGTCCGATCGTGTAGTGCAGCGCGACGCAGAGCGCGGTCCACACGATCGTCCAGATGAAGTGCGACCAGAAGCGGTCGTACGACGTCGGGCCGAACAGGATGTCCTGGTAGTTGTCGAGTCCGATGAACTTGTAGGTGGCGTCGATGTGGTTGACGCCGATCGTGCGCGCGGTGTTCAGGCTGTTGGCGTCGGTCAACGTCAGATAGAGGCCGTACACCAAGGGGTACAGCACGAGGACGCCGAGTACGACGATCACCGGGGCGATCATCACGTAGGCGTACCAGTGCTTCTGGTAGCCGTGCTTGAGGCGTTGCCCGAGGCCCCGGCGTGGCCCGCGGCCACCCCGGACCTTGCCGGTCGCGCGGTCGATGGCGACTGTCATGTTCGACACCTTCTGGAAGTTCTACGGCTCTGAGAGGTGGCTGCACGCAGGCCGGTGGCCGTCGGGCCCTCCCCCGGGGCGGGTCCGACGGCCACCCGGGGCTCACTTGCTGAAGTCGGGCACCAGCTTGGCGATGGCGAGTTCAGCGTTGCTCAGGCCCTTGTCCAGGGACTCCTTGCCGCCGGCGATCTTGGGCAGCTCGGTGTCCAGCGGTCCCCACAGGGAGCTGTACTCGGGCAGCGCGGGACGCGGCCGGGCGGCGGGCAGGACCGTCTGGAAGCCGGCGATGCCCGGGTCGGACTTGACCTCGGCGGTGTAGGCGTCGTCGCGGGTCGGCAGCGTCGAGTTCTTCAGGGCGATCTGCGTCTGGGACTTCGCGGAGGTCATGAAGTTGACGAACTTCAGCGCGGCCTTCTGGTGCGCGGAGTCCGAACCGGCGTAGACGGAGAGGTTGTGGCCGCCGGTCGGGGCGCCCGGCTTGCCGGAGGTGCCGGCCGGGACGGTGGCGATGCCGAGATTGGACTTGTCCTTGAAGGCGGAGCCCTTGTAGAAGTTCGTGATCTCCCAGGGGCCCTGGATGATCGCGGCGACCTTGCCGTTGACGAAGGCGTCCTGGATGTGGGCGTAGGCGTCGGCGGTGGTGTCCGCCTTGTGCAGGCCCTTGCCGTCGAAGAGGCTCAGCCAGGTGCCGTAGGCCTTCTTGGCCTCGGGCGAGTTCACGGTGATCTTCTTGGCGGCGGCGTCGACGGTGTCGGTGCCGTCGCCGTAGAGGAAGGACTGGGCGTAGTAGGCCTGGGTGGAGCCCCAGTAGCCGTCGACCTTCGCCTTGTCCTGGACCTTGGCGGCGTCGGCCTTCAGCTCGTCCCAGGTCTTCGGGGCCTCGGTGATGCCGGCCTTCTTGAACAGGGCCTTGTTGTAGACGAGGGCGAGGGTGTCGGTGACCAGCGGGACGCCGTAGGTCTTGCCCTCGTACTGGGCCTGCTTGATCAGGCTGGACTGGAACTTGTCCTGGTCCTTGAGGGCCTCGGTGCCGTCCAGCGGCAGGAAGTAGCCCTTCTTGGCGAAGGCGGGGGTCCAGCCGACCTCGGAGCGCAGCACGTCGGGGGCGCCCTTGGAACCGGCGGCGGTGTCGAACTTGTTCTGCGCCTGGTCGAAGGGGACGTTGACGTAGTTGACCTTGATGCCCTTGTTGGCGGCCTCGAACTCCTTGACCAGGGCCTTGTACGTCGGCGCCTCATTGGTGGCGTTGGAGGTGTCCCACCAGGTGAGGGTGACCGGGCCGTCGCTCTTGTCGCTGCCGCTGTCACTTCCGCCGCACGCCGTCGCCGCCAGGGCGAGGGACGCCACCAGCGCGGTGGCCGCTATGCCACGCCGCATGAGTTCTCCTTGAGGGTGAAAGCCCGTGTGTGCCGGGAGGGCCCCGTCCGCCGCTCCCGTCGTGCCGACTGCGCCGATGGAGCCGCCGGGCGAGTGGGAACGTAACAGCGATGCAAGCCTTGCGAAAGACCTTGCAGCAAAAAAGTGCAAGGGGCTGCAGAAGTTACCCCGCCGTGACCCCGTGTCGACCGCCGCGAGACCCGTGTTCCCCGGGGTCGAGCGGGGGTTGCCGGGGTTGTGCAAGACTCTGCAAGCTCTTGCCATCCTGCGTCCGCACGGGAATCATCGCCTTGCGGGACGAGGGGCACCGACCAGAACTGAGGGACCGCGATGACGATACGGCCGGTACAGTCCGGTGCCGTGACCACACGGCTTGCGGACATCGCTGCGCAGGCGGGGGTGAGCGAAGCGACCGTCAGCCGCGTCCTCAACGGGAAGCCGGGCGTCGCCGCCACCACCCGTCAGTCCGTGCTCGCCGCCCTCGACGTCCTCGGGTACGAACGCCCGGTGCGTCTGCGGCAGCGCAGCGAGGGCCTGGTGGGCCTGATCACCCCGGAGTTGGAGAACCCGATATTCCCCGCGCTGGCCCAGGTGATCGGCCAGGCCCTGACCCGGCAGGGCTACACCCCGGTCCTCGCGACCCAGACCCCGGGCGGTTCGACCGAGGACGAACTCACCGAGATGCTGGTCGACCGCGGCGTCGCCGGCATCATCTACGTCTCCGGACTGCACGCCGACACCACCGCCGACATGGAGCGCTACGACCGCCTGCGCGCACAGGGCGTTCCGTACGTGCTGGTGGACGGCTTCTCGCCGAAGGTGCAGGCGCCGTTCATCTCCCCCGACGACCGGGCCGCGATGACGCTGGCGGTGACGCATCTGGCGTCGCTCGGACACACCCGGATCGGACTCGCGCTCGGGCCCAAGCGGTTCGTGCCGGTGCAGCGCAAGATCGAGGGCTTCGTCCGCGCGATGCAGGACCAGCTGGGCCTGAGTGCGCAGGAGATCGAGACCGAGCTGGTCCAGCACTCCCTCTACACCCTGGAGGGCGGCCAGGCCGCCGCCACCGCGCTGATCGACCGCAACTGCACGGCGGTGGTGTGCGCGAGCGACATGATGGCGCTCGGTGCGATACGGGCGGCGCGGCAGCACGGCCTCGAAGTCCCGCGCGAGATCTCGGTGGTGGGCTTCGACGACTCCCCGCTGATCGCCTTCACCGACCCGCCGCTGACGACGATCCGCAAGCCGGTCCCGGCGATGGGGCAGGCGGCGGTGCGCACGTTGCTGGAGGAGATCGGCGGAACGCCTGCGCCGCACAGTGAGTTCGTGTTCATGCCCGAGCTGGTGGTGCGCGGTTCGACCGCTTCGGCACCTGGGGACCGGAATCGTCCCTAGGGCGGAGAATGCGGGGCCCTGCGCCGTGCGCTGGTAGGAGGCCGGGGCCTTCCGCCGTCGTAGGACATGCGCTTCGAACCCGACCGAGGGATGATCGGTGGGCGAAGGCGTTTCTGGCAGACTTTGTGCCTATGGGTGACTCGACCGTGACCAGTCTGGAAGACCGTGGACATACGGCCGCTCCTGACTCCCTCACGGCCGCGGACCGACCGGGTTTTCTGCGCCGGCTGCGCACCCCGCGCCGACCCCGCCTCTGGTTCGAGATCGTTCTGATCGCGGTGAGTTACTGGACCTACTCGCTCATCCGCAACGCGGTTCCGGAGCAGCGCCACGACGCGCTGCGCAATGCCGACTGGCTGTGGCGGATGGAGCACCATCTCGGCATCGCCGTCGAGGAGTCGGTCAACCACGCGGTGAACTCGGTGACTTGGCTGATCGTCGGCATGAACTACTACTACGCAACGCTGCACTTCGTGGTGACGCTGGGCGTGCTGGTGTGGCTCTACCGATGGCACCCGGGCCGCTACGCGGCGACACGACTGGTGCTGTTCGCGACCACGGGCGTGGCCCTGGTCGGCTACTACCTGTGTCCGCTGGCACCGCCGCGGCTGATGACCGGCAGCACCTTCGTCGACACGGTCATGGTCCACCAGACCTGGGGCTCGATGGCCTCCGGCGATCTGAAGCACATGTCGAACCAGTACGCCGCGATGCCGTCCATGCACATCGGGTGGTCGGTGTGGTGCGGGCTGACGATCTTCTTCCTGGCCAGGGCGCCCTGGGCGCGGGTGCTCGGCCTTCTCTACCCGATGGCGACACTGACCGTCATCGTGGCGACGGCCAACCACTTCTGGCTCGACGCGGTGGGCGGACTGCTGTGCCTCGCCTTCGGCTTCGCGGTGGCCCGCCTCTGGTACGGCCGCCTGCCGTACGCCCTGCCCCGCATGCCGGCACCCGCTCGACCCGCTCCGTCACCGAAGGTCTACGCGCCGTAGAACGGCTCACCGAAGACCTACGCGCCGTAGAACAGCTCCTCCACCACGGTCCGGGCCCGTCGCGTGGAGCGGCGGTAGGCGTCGAGCATGTCGCCGACGTGGCCGTCGGCGAAGCCCAAGTAGCGGCCGACCGCGGCCAGTTCGCGCACGTCCGACGGGAAGGTGTCGCCGGCCCGGCCGCGCACCAGCATCACGGCGTTGCGCACGCGCGTGGCGAGCACCCAGGCCTCGTCCAGGGTCGCCGCGTCCTCGGCGGAGATCAGCTCGGCCGCGCACGCCGCCGCCAGGGCCTCGCGGGTACGGGTCGTCCGCAGCCCCGGCTCGGCCCATCCGTGCTGCATCTGCAGCAGCTGGACGGTCCACTCGACGTCGGACAGGCCCCCGGGCCCCAGCTTGGAGTGCAGCTTGGGGTCGGCGCCGCGCGGCAGCCGCTCGGACTCCATGCGGGCCTTCAGCCGCCTGATCTCCCGTACGGCGTCCTCCCCGAGCCCCTCGGCGGGGTAGCGCAGCGGGTCGATCAGCTCGACGAAGCGGCGGCCCAGGTCCTCGTCGCCGGCGACGGGCTCGGCCCGCAGCAGCGCCTGTGACTCCCAGACCAGGGACCAGCGGCGGTAGTACGCCTCGTAGGACTTGAGGGTGCGCACGAGGGGCCCCGACTTGCCCTCGGGGCGCAGGTCGGCGTCGATCAGCAGCGGCGGGTCCGCGCTCGGGATCTGCAGCAGCCGCCGCATCTCGGAGACGACCTTGTTCGCGGCATCGGCGGCCGTTCGCTCGTCGACGCCCTCCAGCGGCTCGTGCACGAAGAGCACGTCGGCGTCGGAGCCGTAGCCCAGTTCGTGCCCGCCGAAGCGGCCCATGCCGATGATTGCGAAGCGGGTCGGCAGGGTGTCGCCCCAGCTCTCGCGCACCACCGCGCGCAGCGTGCCCGCGAGCGTCGCCGCCGTCAGGTCGGAGATCGCGCCGCCGACCCGGTCCACCAGGCTGCCCTCGTCGGCCTCGGCGGGCTGGGTCTCGGTGCCGTAGGAGCCGACGATGTCGGACGCGGCCGTGCGGAACAGCTCCCGGCGGCGTACGCCGCGGGCCGCGGTGACGGCCTGCTCCGCGTTCTGGGCGCGGCGCACGGCGGCGAGGATCTCCTGCTCCAGCTGCTCCCGGCCGCGCGGTTCGAGGCCGCCGCCGTCCCCGCCGCCGTCGCCGAGCAGGGCCACCGCCTCCGGGGCGCGCATCAGCAGGTCGGGGGCGAGGCGGCCGGCGGACAGCACGCGCGCGAGGTTCTCGGCGGCGGCGCCCTCGTCCCTGAGCAGCCGCAGGTACCAGGGCGTCTTGCCGAGCGCGTCCGAGACCTTGCGGAAGTTGAGCAGGCCCGCGTCCGGGTCGGCGGAGTCCGCGAACCAGCCGAGCAGGACCGGCAGCAGGGTGCGCTGGATGGCCGCCTTCCGGGTGACGCCCGAGGCCAGCGCCTCCAGGTGGCGCAGGGCCGCGGCCGGGTCGGCGTACCCGAGCGCGACCAGCCGCTCGCGGGCCGCCTCGGCGCTCAACCTGGCCTCGCCGGGGGCGAGTTGGGCGACCGCGTCGAGCAGCGGGCGGTAGAAGAGCTTCTCGTGCAGTCGGCGTACGACGGAGGCGTGGCGGCGCCACTCGCGGTTCAGCTCGGCGACCGGGTCGACGCGCAGGCCGAGCGAGCGACCGATGCGGCGCTGGTCGGCCTCGTCCTCGGGGACGAGATGGGTGCGGCGCAGCCGGTAGAGCTGGATGCGGTGCTCCATGGAGCGCAGGAAGCGGTAGGCCTCGTCGAGCTGCACGGCGTCGGCGCGGCCCACGTAGCCGCCCGCCGCCAGCGCCTGCAGCGCGTTCAGCGTGGTGCCGCTGCGCAGGCCCGCGTCCGCGCGGCCGTGCACCAACTGCAGCAGCTGTACGGCGAATTCGACGTCCCTGAGGCCTCCGGGGCCGAGCTTCAGCTCGCGGTCGACCTCGGCGACGGGGATGTTCTCCACGACGCGGCGGCGCATCTGCTGGACGTCGACGACGAAGTTCTCGCGCTCGGCGGCCTTCCAGACGAGGGGTTCGAGGGCGGCGACGTACTCCTCGCCGAGCTCGATGTCGCCGGCCACCGGGCGGGCCTTGAGCAGGGCCTGGAACTCCCAGGTCTTGGCCCAGCGCTGGTAGTAGGCGACATGGCTGGAGAGGGTGCGCACCAGCGGGCCGTTCCTGCCCTCGGGCCGCAGATTGGCGTCGACGGGCCAGATCGAGCCCTCGACGGTGGTCTCGGAACAGATCCGCATCATGTGCGAGGCGAGCCGGGTGGCGGCCCGCAGCGCCTTGTCCTCGTCCGCGCTGTCGACGGCCTCGCCGACGAAGATCACGTCGACGTCGGAGACGTAGTTGAGCTCGTGGCCGCCGCACTTGCCCATCGCGACCACCGCGAGGCGGCACATCGCGGCGTCCTCGGGGGCGGCGGCGCTTGCGATCGCCAGGGCTGCGCGCAGGGTGGCGGTGGCGAGGTCGGCGAGTTCGGCGGCGTTCTCGGCGATGTCGGTGGTGCCGCACACGTCGCGGGCGGCGATGGACAGCAGACAGCGGCGGTAGGCGACGCGCAGGGAGACGGGGTCGGTGGCCTCGGCGAGCCCCCGCTCGAACTCCTCGACGCCCGGGTGCAGGTCCCGCGGCTCGTAGGTGACCAGGGCCTCCCAGTCGCGCGGGTGGCGGTGCAGGTGGTCGCCGAGCGCGGCGGAGGCGCCGAGCACTCCGAGCAGCCGGTCGCGCAGCGGCTTGGCCGCTATCAGCGTGTCCAGCAGTTCGTGGCGCGCGGTGGGTCCGGGCTGCGCCTCCAGGAGCCGTACGAGCCCGAGCAGCGCGAGATCCGGGTCGGCGGTCGCCCCCAGCGCCTCCAGCAGGACCGGGTCGTCGCGCACATGCATGAGCTCCACACTGTCCAGCAGCCGCTCGGCGGCCGAGGGATCGGTGAATCCGTGCCGCAGCAGCCGCGTAAAGGTACTGCTCCTGCGCCCCGGCGCGCTCATCCCCGTCCTCCTGTTCGAACCCTCGGACCAAGGTCGTACTGCCGAGAGCCTAGCCGCTGACGGGGGCGGGGGCGCCTGGGCGGGAGGGGTGTCTCAGCGGGTGAGCGGTGCTGGGGTGGGGGCGGGAGGGCCTGGGCGCTGGGAGCGTGGTTCTTGGTGGGTACGGCGGCTGAAGGTGTGGCCTGTCGGCCGGGCGGGGGCGGGGTGGTTGGCGCCGTGGGGGGGTGGCGTACGGGGCCGGGGCTGTTGGCGCCGTGGGCGGTGACGTACGGGGCCGGGGCATTTGGCGCCGTGGGCGGTGACGTATGGGACGTCCAGGCACGTGGCGCGTGGGTGCGGGAGTGCGGGCGCCTGCACGGAACGCCGCCTCAGCGGATGAGCACCGCCGTGGCCGGGTGGGACGGGCCGGGAGGACCCGGTCGCCGGGAGCCCGACCGGGGAAGGCGATGGCGTTTGGCGCGGTGCGCGAGTGCGGGCGCCTGCACGGAACGCCGCCTCAGCGGATGAGCACCGCCGTGGCCGGGCGGGGCGGGGCCAGGAGGACCCAGTCGCGGGGAGCCCTGCCGGGGAAGGCGATGCCGTCAGGCGCGCGAGTGTGGGCGTCTGCGCGGAACGCCGTATTAGCGGGTGTGTTCCACCGTTGCCGGGCGGGACGACGGGGCCAGGAAGACCCGGTCGCCGGGAGCCCGGCCGGGGAAGGCGGTGTCGTTTGGCGCGGGTGGCGCGAGTGTGGGCGTCTGCGCGAGCGTCGTTTCAGCGGGTGAGGATCAGTGTGGCCGGGCGGGATGGGTCCAGGAGGGGCTGGGCGTTGGGGAGCGGGGTGGTGTGGTCGGTGGGGATCGCGATCGAGGGGGTGTGTCGGTCGGCCAGGGGGAGGAGGATCTGGTGGACGGTGCCGGGGTGGGCGGTGCCGGGGGTGGTGGCGTACTGGATGTTCAGGCAGAGGGCGCGGAGGCGGGTGAGGGCGGACGTCACGTCCGTGCCCCGTTCGATGTCCGGCAGGGTGGCCCGGCGGGGTGTGTCCGGGTCGAGGTGCGTGCACGCGTGCGTGGTGGGCGGTGGGACACGCTGTCCGGGCCCACCCCCGTGGGGCCCGGACAGCGTGAGTCGGGTGAGGTCGCCCGGCGCGTTGCCGGTGGCATCGACGCGGATCGTGTCGCGGCGCAGCCATTGCAGGTGGTGACCGTCGAGACCGGCCCGTACCCAGCTCGCGGTGTCGACGAGGAATCCTGTCTCGACGGGTTGCTCCTCGGGCGGCAACTGCCGGGTCGGGCGTTCGAGCGAGGCCCGTTTCGTGCGGGACTCGGGCCAGTGCCGCAGCACGACCAGCAGCCGGTCACCGGGCCGGGCGAACCGGTACGCGCGGCCCGCCGTCACCGGGTGCGTCCCGGCCGGCGTGACCGCCGCGCGCGAGGCACCGTGGATCGCTATGTCGCCACGGGCGCCGAAGGTGAAGCCGACGGCCGAGAACGCCTTCTCCCCGGATGCCGACTCGGCGGACGCTCCGTCGCAGCCGGTGGCCAGCAGGACGGTGGTCAGAGCGCCGGCGCCCGCGGCGCATATGGGGTGCATGTGCATGAGGTGCATGGGGTGCCTCCGTCGGACCCGACGGCCGGAGCAGCCGTACGAGTCGAGGGTGCGCGCAGCAACGCCCCGCGCCCATTCGTCATTTGACGAATCCCGCACCGCCGGACGCCCGACGGGCCTACATTCCGAGGAGGCCGAAGTCCGGCCCCGGGAGGCCGACATGACCACGGCACAGACCCATCTGCGGCGCATGGCGGACGTGTTGGACGAGGCCCGGCACGATCCCTCGGACGAGGTGCCCCCCGTATCCCTGCTCCTCGGCCTGCAACGCCTCATCCCCTGCGACTGCGCCTGCTTCTCCGAACTGGACGTCCCGACCCGGATCCACGTCAACGAGCAGGAGACGCCGTACGACGACTGGGGCGACGTGGGCGGCGACGCGACACTGGAGGGCTACTGGCGCTGGCGGCATCAGCATCTGCAGTGCGTGGAGGTCGCGCGAGTGCACGTCAGCCCCCAGGTCACGCAGATGACCGACTTCATGTCCCTGCGCGAGCTCATGCACCTGCCGATCTACACGGAGCACCTGCGCCCCTTCAAGTGCATCGCCGCCGTCGCCCTGCCCACGGCCCCGGCCCGTACCCGCGTCTACCAGTTCTTCCGCCAGGACCCGAAGCCGTTCACCGACCACGAGATGACCACGCTCCGCCTGATGGCCCCGCACCTGTACGCCATCTACCAGGAGGCCGCCCTCCGACGCCGTCCCCCGGTCCGGCTGACCCACCGTGAACTCGACGTCCTGCGCTGCCTCGCCCGCGGCATGAGCACCCCGCAGATCGCCGCACAGCTCGCCGTGACCCCCGGCACCGTCCGCAAGCACCTGGAGAACGCCTTCGGCCGCCTCGGTGTATCCAGTCGTACGGCGGCGGTGGCCCGGGTCTTCCCCGAGGCCGTGACCGTCTGACCCGGATGGCCGGGTTGACCGGGCGGCCGGGCAGCCGGGCAGCCGGGCAGCCGATGAGTTCCCGCTCCGGCCGCAGTCACCCCTTGGTACGGATCTTCGGCACGAGGAGGACGGCCCATGTCGGACGACAACACCCCGCAGACCCGTCTCGACACCCGCTACAGCTCCCCGGGGGCGACCGCGACCGGCTGGCCGGAGGCCGAGGCGCGGATCGCGGAGGCCGAGCTGTTCTGGATTGCGACGGTACGGCCGGACGGGCGGCCGCATGTGACGCCGCTGCCCGCGGTGTGGGCGCACGGCGCGCTGCACTTCGGCACCGGGCCGAAGGAGCGCAAGGCGCGCAACCTCGCGGCGAACCCGCACGTCACGCTCACGACCGGCACCAACACCTGGGACAAGGGCTACGACCTGGTGGTGGAGGGCGAGGCGGTGCGGGTCACCGACGAGGACAGGCTGCGTGAGCTGGCCGCCGCGTGGGAGGCGAAGTACGGCAGCTTCTGGCACTTCGAGGTGCGGGACGGCGCGTTCCATCACGGCCCCGGACACGCGTTCGTCTTCTCGGTGGCGCCGCGCACCGTTTTCGGTTTCGGTAAGGGGGAGCCCTTCAGCCAGACACGGTGGCGCTTCACCTGAATGACCGACGTACGACGAAGGAGTCGTTCCATGGACATGAGTCTCGAAGTGCTGTTGATGCCCGTCTCGGACGTGGACCGGGCCAAGGAGTTCTACCGGGACAAGGTCGGCTTCCATGTGGACCTGGACGGCGAGGTGATGCCGGGCGTACGGATCGTGCAGCTGACGCCGCCCGGCTCGGGCTGCTCCATCGCGCTCGTCGACGGCCTGGAGGTGCCGACCGGCACGCCGCGGCCGGGGACGTACCACGGCATGCAGCTGTGCGTGACGGACGCGAAGGCCGCCTACGAGGAGCTGACCGCGCGCGGCCTCGACGTCACCGAGCCGCAGCAGTTCGCGCCCCAGGACGGCGCCACCTTCATGTACTTCAAGGACCCGGACGGCAACGGCTGGGCGATCCAGGAGTACCGGCGCCGTGAGTCCGAGCCACTGCACAAGGTGCTGGCCGAACAGGCCGGCCGGGAGGAGTAGCCGAGGCCGCCACGGCCCGCTGGGTACAAGAAGCGCGTGAAGGGCCTGCCGAAGGACGCGCCGTGGCGGTCCCGGCCGACGGCACGGGGCCGTCACGCCGCATCAGTACGGCGTCGGTGTCTCCCGCGTATGTCGGCTGACCGCGCGCACCGGGGCGCCGGGCACGGCACAGTGGAGGCATGAGCGCAGACGTCGGCAGGACGATGGCCGGAGCCCGTGTGATGCCCCGGCTGCCCGCGCAGGACCTGGAGCGGGCGCGGCGGTTCTACTCCGAGAAGCTCGGGCTCGACCCCGTCGACGAGCGGCCCGGCGGGCTGCTCTACCGGACCGCCGGCACGGAGTTCGTGGTGTTCCGCTCCACGGGGGCCTCGCCCGGGACCTTCACACAGATGGCGTGGGAGGTCGACGACCTGGACGCGGTGGTGGCCGAACTCCGGCGCCGTGGCGTGCGGTTCGAGGACGTCGACGTTCCCGGTCTGCGTACCGTGGACGGCATCACCGAGGTGCAGGGCCACTACCCGAGCAAGGGCGCCCGCGCCGAACGCGCCGCCTGGTTCCGCGACAGCGAGGGCAATCTGATGGGCATCGGACAGCCACTGCGCTGAGCCGTCCCGGGGGCGGGAGGGATGCCACCTCTTAGACTCCATGCCTGTGGCACACAGTTTCGATGATCTTGTGACGATGCAGCGCGCCGTCGACCGGGCGAACGCGCACGTCCTGGCCCTCCGCGACGAGTACGGCCGACCGGCCGACGAGACCGGCTGGAGCGACGAGCAGACGGAGGCCTACGACCAGGCATGGCGGAAGTGGCGCGAGCTCGCCGCGGACGTGCAGGCCGCGATCACCGCGTACGCGAAGGACGAGGGGGAGCCCCGCTTCACCGTCGAGGCCCAACTGCGCAGAACGGTCCGCCACCCGGAGCCGGTCGAAGGCTGACGTCACCACACCACCGGCCCCGCTCCGCCCTTACAGCACCGGCAGGTTCTTCTTCAGCTCGAAGGCCGTCACCTCGGAGCGGTACTCGTGCCACTCCGCCTGCTTGTTGCGCAGGAAGTGACGTCGGCACGGAGCGACCTCGTGCGATCGACGTTGGCGCAGTGTCGGCCTCTGGTCGGATAGTCGTCATTGGTCGTTGTTGGTCGCTGTGGGCCACCCTTCGACGGCCCACAGACGGCCCCGACGGCCCGCCCCGAAATGCGAGATCAGAGACCCGGACAGTCCGTCCGGGTCTCTTCGTGTCCGGCCCCTCAGTCTCGTACTAGCACGTGTCGGCTGCAATGCCGACTACCCGCTTTGTGGCCCGCTCTGTACCGTGAAACGGGCCCCCACAACCAGCAGGAGGCAGCACGTAATGCGTGGTCTTGGAGATCACCTCAGCATCGGCGAACGCATCGCGTTCTACCGGAAGCGTCGCGGCTACACGCAAGAGGTGCTCGCCGGTCTGGTCGGGCGTAGCACAGACTGGTTGGCAAAGATCGAGACGGGGCGTCGGAAGCCTCCCCGGATCGACATGCTCGCGGAGCTGTCGCGCATCCTGCGCGTGCCCCTCGGGGACCTGCTCGGACAGACCGTGCTCATGGAGGACGAGAAGCAGCAGGACGACGTTCCGGCCGTGCGCGACGCGCTCATGAGCCCGCGCCGACTGTCTCGTCTGCTCTTCGGCCCCGAGGCTGAGGTGCAGCTCCCCACACCTGCACCCGTGGCCGTACGTGTGGAGCAAGCATGGAATGACTACCAGGGCGGGCGGCTGGGTAGTGTCATCGCCGCGCTTCCCGCGCTCCTCCAGACTGCGCAGGAGCTGGAGGAGCGAGCCGCACGGCGCGGCGAAGACCGTAACGACTGCTGGGCAGTCTCGGCCCGTACCCACCACCTCGCTGCAACGACCCTCGCGAAGATCGGCGAATCGGACATCTCATGGCTCGCTGCCGAGCGCGCGATGCGTGCCGCAGACGAGTCTGACGACCCGCTCGTGTTGGCGTCCGCCGCACGCTCCGGCACGCACGCCCTACTGGCCAACGGCCGATACGACGATGCGTTGGAGCTGGGTAACACGGCCGCCGCGTGGCTCTCGTCTCAGGTGACCGACAACGACCCGGCGGCACTGAGTCTGCTGGGGATGATTCACCTACGGGCCGCTGTCGCAGCGGCCCGCCACCCGGACCGGCCCACCGCAACCAGCCTGCTGAATCGAGCCGAGGAACTGGCGGATGACCTCGGCTCAGATGAGAACTACTGGCAAACCGGCTTCGGCCCCACGAACGTCCTCCTCCATCGCCTGTCGATTGAGCTGGATCTCGACAACGTGTCGTATGTGGTGGAACACGGCCGGATCAATGTCGACCACATGCCCCAGGAGCGCAGCGTGTCGCACCGCATCGACTTCGCGCGCGCTCTCTCACTCAACGGCCAGGGCGACGAAGCGTTCACGGAGCTCCGCACGGCTGAACGCACGTCACCGCAGCTCGTACGCAACAATCCGAGGGTGCGCGAGACGCTGCGGGATCTGATCAAACAATCCCCGGTCACCGGTGGCTCGCGATCGTCCGAGGTGTTCGTGATGGCTCAACGGTGCAGGGCGGTGCAGTGAGTTCAGGCAAGCGTGGGGTGCTCGGAGTCGTCGGGTCGGCGGCCGGAGGCGTAGAGGCATTGCGCACCGGCCTCGTTGAGCCCGCGTTGGAGCGCGGATGGCGGGTGGCCGTGACCCTGACCCCGACCGCCGGTCAGTGGCTGCGGATGAGTGGCGAGGTCGAGCAGCTGGAGAAGCTGACGGGCCTGCCTGTGCGCGATGAACCGCGATTGCCTGGCGAGGCCCGACCGCATCCGCCGGTTGACTGCTACGTGGTAGTCCCTGCGTCGGCCAACATGGTGGCCAAGCTCGCCACGGGCCTGATGGACAACCAGGCGCTGACGCAGGTGGGCGAGGCAATCGGCACCATCGGTTTGCCAGTAGTCGTCTTCCCTCGGGTGAACGCGGCGCACGCTCGTCACCCGGCATGGCAGCAGCACATTGAGACCCTCAAGGCGGGAGGCGTGCGCATCGTCTCGGGCCCGGATGTATGGCCACTGTACGAGCCGCGCGAGGCGTCGGCGGGGCGTGACCTCCCCTGGGCGGCAGTGCTGGACGCCGTGGACGAAGTCACCAGGTGACGAGCCGTCAACCCTCCTGACCTGCAAGGAAAGAGGACCCGGACACTCTGTCCGGGTCCTCTGCCGTTCACGGCTCCATGCTCATTGGCATGTCAGGGATCAATGAGCGAAGCGGCGAGATGGACGGCATGACTCCTGCTGAACTTGCTTTGGTCAAAGCGAGTTTGAGGGATGCCCGCGTCAAGGTCGAGCGACTACTGAGGCGCGCGGACGAACTCACGGCGAAGGTGGAGTCTCGCTACCCACAAGCCGCTCAAGCCGGTCAAGCCGCTCCCCGAGCAAATGGAGAGCGTCATGAATCGTGCTGAGCTCTGCGGCCAGGGCCGCGAAAGCGGGACTGCTCCCCGGCTCGGTGCCGAGTGGTACCGCAGGATCACGGACGAACGTCCCGCGTCCCTGCTGGGTGAGAATCAGTCCTTCGTCACGGAGTTGGCCATACGCGCTCTGAACGGTCATGAGCTGTACACCAAGTTCCTTGGCGAGCGCCCGAGCTGCTGGGAGCCGGTCCCCCGCGTCGTACTCGCGATCGGGGCCCGTGATCTTCTCGCGGAACCGCGCGGCAATCTCCTTGGCCGTGGGCGTGGGCTTGGGCACTTCGGGGCTCTGATCCATACCCCCGAGAGTAACCGGACCTAGGTCAATCTCTCTCCCTTCTGCCGCACCCGCTTGACAGTCAGATTGACATGGGTCAATCTGAACTTACGCCGCCGTGCAAGGCCCGAAAGGGCTTCTCCGGCCGTGCAGTGCCCGGAAGCAAGGCCCGGATTCCGCACTGCGAAGAACTCAACAGTGTGCCGACCCAGCCACCTGAACACGGGTGGTCGATGGGTGCGAGTCACCACCTCGACCGCCCATGTCGGGCTGGGTGACCTGCCCGGATCTGCCTTCAAGGGGGATCTGGCACTGCGTGATCAGTCATCCGTAGAACCTTCCGCGGCACTTGCCGCGATTCGTGAAACAGCCTCTTCGCCGCGTACACCGCGGCGGCCGGTTGCCTCCGTCGCTCGTCTCGCACGAGCGGCGCTGAGGGGAGCCGGATGTTCCGACTTCAACGGCGCGCGCCCCCGGAGCGGCAACTCCGGGGGCGCTGTAGGGCCGTTCCCCTGCTGAAAGGAACCACGACCCATGAGCCCCATCGTCACTGTTCAGGAAGCTGTTACCGCGTTCGCCGACTGGATCGAACCGACGGACGCTGAGCTGGACGCGATCGAGCAGGAGTTGCCCGCGATCCTCGCGGACGTCGACCTGCTGGACGCACAGATCATCACCCTCGACCGGGCACCGAACGAGCTGGACGCCCGGCGCATCCGCCGTGCCCACCGCCGCGTGCTCGCGGAGCGGCGCACGCTGGCCAACCGCACGGCAGCGGGCGGTGCGGCATGAGTGCCACGCCATCCCCGCGCGGCTGGGAGCTCCTGCTCGTCATGGCGGGCGCCCTCGCTGCGATGACCGGCACGACGGCCGCGTACGTCACGCACGACCACGTGTGGCGCTACCTGGTCGTGGCCGGTTGCTTCGTGCAGTGCATTGGTTGGGTGCGCCACGGCTGCCGCCAGAGGGGCGGTGCGCGATGAATCGCACGGGCCGCATCCTGCTCGTGGGCGCGCTGGTCGTCGTGGTCGGTATGGCGTTTCGGGTCTCCTGGAACGCGCTGCGCGACATCGCCAACGCGATCGGCGCGGACCACACCGCCGCCACCCTCTACCCGTTCGTGGTCGACGGTCTGATGGCGCTCGCGCTGGTCGCCACGCTCGTCCTGGTCGGCCGTGACCGCACCTTCGCGCTGCGGGTGTTGGGCACCTACACCGCTGCCTCGCTGGTCCTCAACTACGTGCACGGCCTGGTCCCCGCGCTGCACGGAGCCACGGTCGACTGGGGACGGTTGGCCGACTGGGACCCCGCCAACTGGGCGCTCGTCCTGCTGGCCACGTCGCTTCCGGTCGGGTCGATCTACTTCGGCTCCGATCTGGTCGCCAAGGTGCTGCACCACCGCCCCGCCCCGATTCCGAGCACGGACACGAATGCGGAGGAATCTACCGAGACCATGATGAATCGGTCTACGGCTGACCTGCCGGAATCGACCCCGGAGCCGATCACCGCGACGGTGGTGCGGCTGCCCGATCCGGTCGACTTCCTCAAGCCCACCGCGCCGCTCAAGCCGGTCCGCGCGCTCGCCCCGATCGAGCCGCCCAAGCCTCGCACGGTGCCTGCTGAGTCGAGTCGAGCCCGGCGGGCAACCTATCGCGTCCCCGAGGCAGCCAAGGCGCCTCGGACCAGGCGCACCCCGGAGCAGTTGCTCACCGAGGCGCGTACCGCGACGGCCGGTTGGCCGGACGCGCAGATCACCGCTGAGGGCATCCGGCGCGAGGTGCGCACCTCGCCCGTCAATGCCCGGATGCTGCGGGACACGCTGCTTGCCGAGCGGGCCGCGTGATGTCGGCCGCGTGGGGCAAGTGCTTCGACCCGAACGGCGCTCGCTACGGCGTGCCCACCTATCCGTGGCGGCTCGCCCCGGACGGGCTGTGCACGCGCCGGCAGTTACGGGCCCAAGGTCTGCGTCCGGGCGGTCAGCCGATCGCCGCGCAGGTCATGCAGATCAACCGGCGGGCCGGAAGCCCGCGCGTGGCCTACCTGTACCGCGAGGACCTGGCGCTGCCGGTCCGGCCGATGACCTCGCGCAAGTGGGGCGCGCTCGCCCTGGCGATGCTGGCCCGCCGCACCTGCCCGTCCTGCCGGATCACCTACGACTACTGCATTTCCCGCCGCTACGGCCTGTGCGGGCTGTGCATCGACGCCAACACCGGTTCCCAGGAAGGCAGTTGTTCATGAAGCCGATGGAGACGCCTCCGGGTGAGTGCCCGCAGTGCTGGCAGCACGCCTACGACAAGAGCATTCACCGCAGGCTGCGTCCCGATGAGGACTGCCTGCCGTGCCTGGACCACATGCGCAACGGCTGCCCGTACTTCGTGCCCAAGCCGAAAAAGAGCTGGTGGTGAGCATGGGCGACCGTTGCCCCGCCGCTCACCCGGACGACCTCACGCCGTGCGTCGGCCCGGTCGTGGTGACGGTGCTGGATGCGGTCAACGCGGGGGCCGACGGGTGCGAGCACCACGGCGCCCGGCTGCTGGCCTCGCTGCACGGCGGTCGCGTTTACCCGCTGCCGGATGCTCCGTCCGGCGCGGCCATCCGCACCTTCAAGGCCGCCGCCACTCTCCGCCCGTTCTGCTGGGTCGACGCACCGTGTGAGCCGTCCCAGCTCAGCGACATCGCCGATCGCGCCCGCGACGGCCACTGACTTGGGAGGTCCCTGGTGGACTCCGACAACCTGCCCGTGCCCGGCGTCATCCGTCTCCCGGATGGCCGCTACGTCTACAACGACACCCCGACCGCCCTCACCCCCGTGCCGCCTCAACAGGTGGCGCCGACGGTGATTCAGCACATCCACCACGCACCGCCGGACCGCACCGTGCAGCGCATCGCACTCGGCTCCGGCGTCGGAGCCGGAGCAGTGGCCGCCGGGGTCTACTTCGGCCCGCTGCTGGTCGGCGTGCTCACAGCGATGGCCGCCAACCTCGCCATCCTCACCCTGCTGGCCGTGGCCATGGCGTGGGGCGTGGTCACCGTCGTCCGCTCGATCGGCGGAAGCGACGGCAAGGCCGCCGCCAAGCGGCTGCGTGGACGTTGACCGCCCGCCGCTCAACTCGGAAGCCGTAGACGGCCCGTGGGGCGCTCCAACCCCCTCGCGTGAGGGGTCAGACCCCCGAGGCCGTGAACGGCCGCCCACGGCCCCGCAGAAACGCTGCGTGACCGCATTTTCCGGGCCTCTACGCGCGCGCGTGCGTAGGGCCCCTCTCCCCGGAACGGCGCAACTCCGCAACTTCGCAGGTCAGATGCGGTTGCGGGGGTTCAACCGGCGTTGCCGACGCAACCGGCAGCGTCAACCACCCAAATCGGGCGGGCCGGTGACGCCACGCAACGGCGCACCGGCCCTGATCCACGGTCTTGGAGGACCCTTTCGTGGACTGGAAACAAGCATGGTCGACCACCGCCGCTACGACCAACAGCGCGTTGGATGCGCTCGCGCCGATGTGCGCGCCGTTCGCCGCACGGTGGGACCGTGAGGCAGAGCGACGGGCGCAGCTCCGTACCTCGGACAACTTGAAGGCGCTCATGGTGGCGCAGCGCGAGCACAACTCCGCCCGCTCCACGCATGCGATGGCGCGCAATCAGCGCAGCGCGGCGCGCAAGGCGTCGAACAATCCGCTGTCCGCGACCCGCCGCGCCGCGCGCACTGCCCACAAGGCCGCGCGGCAGCATCACAGCCAGGCGCGCTCGGTGTTGAAGGAGGCGCGGAAGAACTACCCGGCCACCCTCGCGGCCCGCGCGGTGCAGACGCACGTCGCGCACGCGGTGCCGGGCGGGCTCGCCTCGTGGCTGATGACGGAGGCCGCGCACGCGCTCACCGTGTGGCCGGCGTCCATCTCCGCCGGACTGATCGGCCTGAACGCCGCCGGGTTGTGGCTGGGCCGTCGGCAGCCGTCGGCGCGGCTCGATGACGGGATGACCGCGGAGGAGCGGCGCCTGGCCTCTCGACTGGACCCGTCGTTCTGGGTGCAAAACGCGGACGCGCGTGGCCTGGCGGGCACCGTGCCTACCCCGGCCAAGCTCACCCCGGCCGGACTCGTCTCACACGTCCGGCTGGATGGCCGGTGGACGCCCAAGACGTTCCGCGCGAAGGCGGATGAGATCCGGGCCCTGCTCGGGGCGCGCACCGACCTGCGCATGGAGATCACCTCCGGCAGTCACGGCGACCGCGCCACCATCACGCTGCGGACCCGCAGCGCAGCCGACGGCATCGACCTGAGCGGCTGGAAGGCGGGCGAACCGTGGGGCGTCGACACGGTCACGGGCGAGCCGGTCATGGTCCCGCTGGGCCGCCGGATGCTGATTGCGGGCACGTCCGGCTCGGGCAAGAGCTGGTCGACCCGCGCCCTTCTCGCTGAGGCGTCCGAGGCGCCGGATCACCGCCTGGTGGTCATCGATCCCAAGCGGGTGGAGGCGATCAACTGGGAACACCGCGCCCGCACCGCGATCACGATTGATGAGGTGCTGGAGGTCACCGACGAGCTGGTCGCCGAGATGCACGAGCGGCTCGCCCTGGTCCCGCGCGGTCGGGACACGATCGAGATCTCCGAACAGCGGCCCCGGATCACGGTATTCGTGGACGAGGGAGCCGAAGTCATCACCATGGCCCGCAAGAAGCGGGCCAAGGGCAGCGACGGCGAACCGGGCGATCCCGACTGGTCGCAGATCATGGAGAACCTCGGCACGCTGGCCCGCATGGCGCGGGCAACCGAGATCATCCTGATCTGGGCCACGCAGAAGCCCACCATGGACGCCAAGGGCGGCATCGACCCGCAGATCAGCGCCCAGATCACCTACCGGGCCGCCCTCGCCCTCAGCACGTCGGGGGAGTCCCGGGTCGTGTTCGGCGACGACGCCACCGAGAAGGGCTGGCACGCGCACGAACTGCCCATGCCCGGCGTGGCCATGCTGCGCTCCGGACCAAAGGCCAAGCCCCACCCGATCAACACCCGCGCATTCTCCCCCGCCGACGTCATCGCCCTGCCCGACCGACCCATCTGGAAGCGCGGCACCTCCAAGCCAACCCGAAGCACTCTCCGCCTGGTCAAGGAGCCGACCGCCACGGCGGCCGAGTCCGCAGCGACCGGGACGGAGACCAACCGGGACCGGGTGCTGCGAGCCGTGCACGACGGTGCCCGCACCCTGCGGGACGTCACCGACCGGACCGGCATCAACAAGGGCACCGTCTCCCGCGAAATCAAGGCGCTCACCAGCGCGGGAGACCTCCGCAAGAGCGACGACGGAATGCTCCTGCCCGGCAAGGAAGCGGCCTGAGCACCCGCGCTTGAACCCCCCGCACGCACGACAACGGCGGCCCCCTCACGCCAATGACCGGGGCCGCCGCCAATCCAGCGCAGAACTGGAGACCTCCAGCATGACCCAACTCACCGACATTCGGGGAGAGCACCTGCAGACCGCTCTCTCCCTGGCAGCCTCCGGCATGCCGGTGCTGCCCTTACGGGCAGGGAAGGTGCCGTTCGGCAACTGCCCGGCGTGCGCCGGTAACGGCTGCGGCGGCCGGCCGAACATGAAGACCCCCGGCCCCTGCTACTGCCCGCAGCCGTGCCACGGCTGGGCCGCCGCCACCACCGACCCCGAAGTCATCGACTCGCCCACGTGGGAACGAACGTGGCATAGGGCGGCAGCCGTTGCCTACCACCCCGGCGGCGCCGGTCTCACCGTCGTCGACCTCGACAACCCGGACGCCATCGCATGGGCCCACGCGACCCTGCCCACCACCCGCACCGTGCCGACAACGCGCGGCGAACACTGGCTCTACCAGGGCGTCATGGCCTCCGCCAACGCCGTCCGGCCTGGCGTCGACGTCAAGTCCACCATGGCCTACGCCCGCTGGCTCGGGCCCGGCACCGGCACCCTCACCACCCTGCCGGACGTCGTGCGCGCCCTGGCCGTGAAGGAGAGCGCGGCAGTCCGACCGGTAACCATCCCCGTGACGGCACCGGCCAGAGCCGGGCAGTGCCCGCACCGCACACACGCCTACCTGGAGCGCGGCATCGCCATGGCGGAGCAGCGCATCACCGAGGCGCGCAGCGGGATTCACGCCGAGGTCTATCGGACGTTCCTCGCGGTGCTGTCCACGCATGGCCGCTGCGGTTGCCTCACCGAGGCGCACATCGCGCGGCTGTTCACCGCCGCGCAGGCCAAGGGTGAAACGGCCCGGCACTGCACTGACGCGTGGATCAACGCCCGTACCAGGTTGGGACTGTAGCCATGTCCGAGGACGACAAGACCCCGGCCCGCGAGGTCATCGCCGACTACGCCCAAGAACACTTCCGCTACTTCCGCACCGCCGACGGCACCGTCTACGCACAGCGCAACGGCCACCCCGTGGCCCGCCCCATCCGCTCCCAGGGAACCACCGGCAGCCACCGCCAGGAACTCATGGTCGGCCTGTTCAGGGACGGGCGCGGCGTGTTCAACGGCACGGCATTGAAGGAGGCGTTGGATTTGATCGAAGCGCTCGCGCTGTCCGAGGACGTGCAGCCCGTGCATATCCGTGTGGCCCCTGGGTTCGACGGGGCGACGTGGCTGGACCTGGGCCGCAGCGACGGGAAGTCCGTCCGCATCCACCCCACCGGCTGGGACATCGCCACCCCCGACCCGCGCGAGGTGTGCTGGCGGCGCACCCAGCTCACCGGGGAACTGCCCCTACCCGCCAAGGACACCAACGGCAAGGGCATCGACCTCCTGCTGAGGCTGTGCAACTTCGCCACCGCCGAGACCGAATGCCTGGCCATCGCGTGGCTCATCGGCTGCCTCGGACCGTCCGTGCCGGTGCCCGCCCCGTTCCTCACCGGCCCGCAAGGCGCCGGCAAGTCCACCGGCGGGCGGATGCTCGTGCGGATTATCGAGGGCATGAGCGGCGACCTGCGCCGCGCCCCCAGGGATGAGGAGAACTTGATCGCGGCCGTGGCGGCGGGCTGGGTCACCGCGCTGGACAATCTCTCGCACCTGACCCCGGAGCTGTCCGACGCGGTGTGCTGCGTCGTCACCGGAGCCGAGAGCGTCAAGCGCGCGCTGTTCACCGATGGGGATGTCTTCCGCGTCGGTTACCGCCGCCCGCTGCTGCTGACCGGCATCGACGTCGGCGTCATCCGGGGCGACCTCGCGGAACGGCTCCTGCCGCTGCGATTGGAGCGGCCCAAGGTCCGGCGCACCGAGGCGGAACTGTGGGCGGAGTATGCCGAGGCGCTGCCCGTCGTCCTTGGTTCGCTCCTGGATCTCACCGTGAAGGTGCGGGCGGCGGAGGCGGAGACGCCCACCGATCTGCGGATGGCGGACTTCGCGCATCTGTGCGCGCAGCTCGATGCCGCGACCGGGCTCGGGGCGCTGCCCGCCTACCGGGCGAGCCTGGACGACCTCAACGACGACGTCATTGAGGGCGACCTGTTGGCACAGACCGTGCTCCGGCACGCCGAGAGCATCGAGCCGGGCGGCGCGCAGCGGATGACGTCCACCGAGTGGCTGCACCACCTCAGCGGCCTCTACAGCAACGACGAACCGCGCCCCCTGCCCAAAGGGTGGCCCACCACCGGCAAGGTGCTCTCCGATCGGCTCAAGCGCCTCCAGCCGACGCTGGCCGCGCGCGGTGTTCTCATCGATTCCGGGCGTACCAGGACGGGCCGCTACCTCGAAATAACCCGCTCGGCCGCGCCGCCGCCCCACGAGCAGCAGCGGGCGTTCTGACCTGCGCCTCGTGCGCTCACCCGGACAAGCAAGAAGAGCACCAGGCAGCGCGTGCTCCTCTTGCTGTTCGGCGCCACGCGCCGCCCAAAGGACGAGCCGCGTAGCGGCCCCTCATTGCTCTTCCGGCGGCACCGCCGCCGCCCAAGAGTCGTGCCGCGAAGCGGCTCCGCCTTCACGCTTTGAGGTGCCACCGCACTACAACCGGCACCCCCTCTTTTGTCTTAAGAGGGAAGACGCTGCGTCACGTGCGTCACGCACGCCAGAAAGCGGCCCCTGAGCTGCGGCAACAGGCGTGACGCAGACGGAATCCTCTGCGTCATCCTGCGTCATCTGCGTCACGCAGTGACGCAGCCCGTGACGCGCCGATGACGCACCCGCCCGCCGCCACGTCACACAAAGTCACAGGTCAGAAGCCCAAATGACGCTGGTGACGCCGTGACGCAGAAATCCACACCTCGGACAGACACGGCCACGCCCGCCCCGCTTGGAGTCCCTATGGCAAAGCCGATAGATCCCGACCCCCGCGCCACTCTCCGAGGCGGCCTCCCTGACCGGTACCTAACTCCCGACGACATCGCCGAAGTGTTCGAGGTGCCCCTAGAGACCGTTTACCAGTGGCGCAAGAAGCGCACCGGCCCGCCCGGCTTCCGCATCGGCAAGCACCTTCGCTACGACCCCGTCGATGTACGCGCCTTTGTAACCGGCCTCAAGGACGCCGATCGCAACGCCGCCTGACCAAATACCCGCCAAGGAGAGCAGGGAGAGCCGCTGCCAGCGGCTCTCCCTGCGTCATGTTGAGGAAGGACTGCCACCCCATGGCTGGCCACATCCAAGACCGCTGGTACAAGACCGAACCCGACGCCAACGGCAGTCCCCGCCGCGTGCGCACCGACCGCTACGGCACCGGCATGAGGTACCGCGCCCGGTACATCGGCCCGGACGGCACTGAGAAGAGCAAGTCATTCCCCGACGGACAGAAGCGGCTGGCCGATCAGTGGCTTGCCCACATCGAGGCCGACATGTCGCGCGGCCAGTACATCGATCCCGCCGCTAGCCGGATGACATTTCGGCAGTACGCCGAGAAGTGGCTGAACACCCAAACCACCGACTTGACCACGCGAGCGTCAGTGGATTCCGCGATTCGCGGCCACGCGATCCCATACCTGGGACCGCGCCCGCTCGGGTCCTTCAAGCCGGAACACATCCGAGACTGGCTGAGCGAACTGGAGCGAGTCGTACCCGCGTCGTCGTACCGGCGCGTGATCTACAACAACGTGTCAACGGTCCTCAACGCGGCTGTTGACGACGGCCACTTGTCGAAGAACCCCTGCCACGCGCAATCCGTGCGGCCCCCTGCTGCGGGAAGTGGTCGCGTTGTGCCATGGGCCGCAGAGCGCGTCTTCGCGGTACAGGCAGCACTGCCGGAGCGCTACCGCGCGACAGTCGACCTCGGAGGCGGGTGCGGGCTCCGGCAAGGGGAAATCTTCGGGCTTCCGGTCGACGAAATCGGCTTCGACTCCGGCTGGCTCCACATCGCGAATCAGGTGAAGGTGACCAAGCAGGGTCTCGTGTTCTCCCCACCGAAGCGGAACAAAATTCGTGACGTCCCCTTGCCGGACCGCGTGGCGCACGTCCTCAAAAGGCACATGGAGACGTTCCCCCCGGTCGAGGTCACGCTGCCGTGGCTCCGGCCGGACGGTCCGCTCATCACCAAGCGGCTGCTGTTCACCCGCCTCGACGGCGGGGGCGCAGTGCGGCGGACCGACTTCAACGACCGCACGTGGAAGCCCGCTCTCGTCGCGGCCGGAGTCATCCCCGCCCCGAAGCCGGGCGAGCGTCACCAGGCCGCCCGCGAACACGGCATGCACGCCCTCAGGCACTTCTACGCCTCGGTCCTGCTGGACGCCGGCGAGAACATCAAGGCCCTGAGTCACTATCTCGGACACAACGATCCGGGGTTCACACTCCGGGTCTACACGCACCTCATGCCGAGCAGCGACGCACGGGCCCGGAAAGCCGTGGACAGCCTCTACGAGGGCACCGATCCGGCGCCAGACGGCCCAGAGACGGCCCAGGAGCAGTGACACGCGATGGGGCCGACGGTCCGCGACCGTCGGCCCCATCCGCCGAATGAGCAAGAAATATGCTCTGAACTGCCCTTACAGCACCGGCAGGTTCTTCTTCAGCTCGAAGGCCGTGACCTCGGAGCGGTACTCGTGCCACTCCGCCTGCTTGTTGCGCAGGAAGAAGTCGAAGACGTGCTCGCCGAGGGTTTCGGCGACCAGGTCGCTGCGCTCCATGAGGGTCAGGGCCTCGCCCAGGTTCTGCGGGAGGGGCTCGATGCCCATCGCGCGGCGTTCGGCGTCCGAGAGGGCCCAGACGTCGTCCTCGGCGCCCGGCGGGAGCTCGTAGCCCTCCTCGATGCCCTTGAGGCCGGCGGCCAGCAGGACGGCGTAGGCGAGGTAGGGGTTGGTGCCGGAGTCGATGGAGCGGACCTCCACGCGCGCGGAGCCGGTCTTGCCGGGCTTGTACATCGGCACGCGGACCAGGGCGCTGCGGTTGTTGTGGCCCCAGCAGATGTACGAGGGCGCCTCGCCGCCGGCGCCGGCCGTGCGCTCCGAGCCGCCCCAGATGCGCTTGTAGGAGTTCACCCACTGGTTGGTGACCGCGGAGATCTCCGCCGCGTGCCTGAGCAGACCCGCGATGAAGGAGCGGCCGACCTTGGAGAGCTGGTACTCCGCGCCGGACTCGTAGAACGCGTTGCGGTCGCCCTCGAAGAGGGAGAGGTGGGTGTGCATGCCGCTGCCCGGGTACTCCGAGAACGGCTTGGGCATGAAGGTCGCCTGGACGCCCTGCTCCAGCGCCACCTGCTTCATGACCAGGCGGAAGGTCATGATGTTGTCGGCCGTCGAGAGTGCGTCCGCGTACCGCAGGTCGATCTCCTGCTGGCCCGGCGCGCCCTCGTGGTGGGAGAACTCGACCGAGATGCCCATCGACTCCAGCATGGTGATCGCCTGGCGGCGGAAGTCCATGCCGATGTTCTGCGGGGTGTGGTCGAAGTAGCCGGAGTTGTCGGCGGGGGTCGGGCGGGTGCCGTCGAGCGGGCGGTCCTTCAGCAGGAAGAACTCGATCTCCGGGTGGGTGTAGAAGGTGAAGCCCAGGTCGGAGCCGCGGGTCAGGGCGCGCTTGAGGACGTAGCGCGGGTCGGCGAAGGACGGGGAGCCGTCCGGCATGAGGATGTCGCAGAACATGCGGGCGGTGCCGGGGGCCTCGGCGCGCCAGGGCAGGATCTGGAAGGTCGAGGGGTCGGGCTTGGCGATCATGTCGGACTCGTAGACCCGGGCGAAGCCCTCGATCGCGGAGCCGTCGAAGCCGATGCCCTCGTCGAAGGCCTGCTCCAGTTCGGCCGGGGCCACCGCGACGGACTTGAGGAAGCCCAGCACGTCCGTGAACCACAGGCGTACGAACCGGATGTCGCGCTCCTCCAACGTCCGGAGCACGAACTCCTGCTGCTTGTCCATCTTCCGCTTCCCCATCCTTGCTGGTCAGGCCGCCTTGTCTCCCTGTCCCAAGGAGGCGGTCGGGCACCTGAGCATCACACCACAACAGCATTTCACGCGCGTTGCCGACCATGATCGGCCGAGCGACCCCGGCCTGAATGCCGCGCATACGGCGGGTGGACGGCTCTGCTGCCCATACTGCCTGCTCGGACTGACATCCGTAATGCCCTGCCCCACCTCGCACCCGCCTCGCACGTGAGGAGCGCCACGCCCGTTTAATTTGCATCTCAGATGCAAGTTTAACTAGCGTGCGGAGCAGCCGAGTTCACAAGGAGCCCCGATGCTGTCCGAACCTGCTGCTGCCGTCGTCCGCGCCACGCTTCCCGCCGTCGGCGCGTCGCTCGCCGAGATCACGGAGCGGTTCTACGGCGGACTGTTCGCCGCCCGCCCCGATCTGCTGCGCGACCTCTTCAACCGCGGGAACCAGGCCGCCGGCACCCAGCGCCAGGCCCTCGCGGGATCGATCGCCGCGTTCGCGACGCACCTGCTGGAGCACCCGGAGCAGCGGCCGGACGCGATGCTGTCCCGCATCGCCCACAAGCACGCCTCCCTGGGGGTGACGCCCGAGCAGTACGCCCTCGTCCACGAGCACCTCTTCGCCGCCATCGCCGAGGTCCTCGGCGAGGCCGTCACCCCGGAGGTCGCGGCCGCCTGGGACGAGGTCTACTGGCTGATGGCGAACGCCCTCCAGGCCGTCGAGAAGCGGCTGTACGAGGAGTCCGGGGAGCCGGGGTGGCGGCAGTGGGAGGTCGTCGAGCGGGTCGCGGAGACCGCGGACGTGACCACGTTCCGGCTGCGCCCCCTCGACGGAGGGGCGGTCGCGGACTTCCGGGCGGGGCAGTACGTCTCCGTACGGGTCGAACTCCCGGACGCCGCGCGTCAGATACGGCAGTACAGCCTGTCCGGGGCGGCCGGTTCGGGTCTGCGGCAGTTCAGCGTCAAGCGGGTGCCCGGGGACGGCGGCGCACCCGAGGGCGAGGTCTCGAACCACCTCCACGCGCGCGTGCACGAGGGCGACGTCCTGGAGCTGTCGGCCCCGTACGGCGACCTCGTCCTGGAGGACGCCGCCGACACCCCGCTGCTGCTGGCCTCCGCCGGCATCGGCGTGACCCCGATGATCGCCATGCTGGCACAGCTCGCAGAGGGCGGTCACGGCGCCCCGGTCACCGTCGTCCACGGCGACCGCTCCCCCGCCGACCACGCCCTGCGCGCCGACCACCAGGCCTACGCGCACAAGCTCCCGGACGCCACCGTGCACTTCTGGTACGAGCGTGACGCCACACCCGGCACCCACACCGGCCTCGTCGACCTGCACGCCATCACCATCCCGCCCGGCACACGCGCGTACCTCTGCGGCCCCCTCCCCTTCATGCGCACCATCCGCACCCAACTCCTCACCAAGGGCCTCTCCCCCGCCGACATCCACTACGAGGTCTTCGGCCCAGACCTCTGGCTGAGCCGGGCCTGAACGGGCCGGGCGCCCGCTGAACGCGGGGCGGACCCGTCGAGACGAGGCCGCCCCGCCACCATCCACCACGACCCCCTGAGCCCGGACCTCTCGCCGAGCCAGACCTGAACCGGCGCCACCAGGGCCACCGCGCCCGGCGCGACACCCACCGCCGGGCCCGGCAAGGGGCGCCCCGCCGCAGCCCAGCGCCCGGGACGCGGCACCCAGCACCCGCAGCACGCGGGGCGGACCCACCGAGGAGAAGCCTCGCTGGGCCACCGCGGCCCGACGCCGCTCCCGACCGCGCCCCCGGACCGCGGCGGCCTGACGCGCGGCCGACCTCAGCCTCGCGACGTCCGCGTCCCCGGACCCGGTGCACAGTGCCGCCGCCCGGCACCTTCAGGGCGCAGGGCGTGGCGCATCCGCCAAAGGGAAACCGCCCCACCGAACATCCCGAGCGCCCCCCGACCCGAGCCACCCCGACGCGCGCCCCACCTCAGCCTCGGACACGGCACCCGCCAACTTCAGGGCGCGGGGCGTACCGCCGAGATTTGGCCGCTCACGGCCGTACATCCCCGGCGCCATACAGTGCGCCGCCTCAAACATCCCCGGCACCGCCCGTCGACCCGCGGCCCCGGCCGAATCGGCCCGACGCGCGCAGCCGACCTCAGCCTCGCGAAGTCCGCGCCCCCGGACCCGGCGCCATACAGCGCGCCCCCCCCGGGGGGCGACTCACCGCACCCCCGGCATCCCCAGCAGGAGCGCCCCCGTTGGCTCTGCTGCGATGTCTGCCACCGTTACCGGGTCCAGGGAGGTGAAGAAGGCCTCCTGGGCCTGGCGGAGGGCGGTGCGGAGGCGGCAGGCGGTGTTGAGGGGGCAGGGGGTTGCGCCGCCCTCGCAGTCGACCACGTCGCCGTCGCCCTCGAAGGCGCGGACCAGGGCGCCGACGGATGCCGTACGGCCCTTCGCGGTGAGCGAGAGGCCGCCGCCCCGGCCGCGGCGGGCGTCCAGCAGCCCCATGTGCTGGAGTTCGGCCACCACCTTCGCCGCATGCGTGTAGGGCACGTCCATGTCGGCCGCGACCTCGCGGGTCGCGGGCGTGGACTCACCGGCGACCGCGAGACGCATGAGGACGCGCAGCGCGAGATCGGTGGATCGGAGCAGCCGCATACCATCAGCCTAGATAATGCGCATCCTGCATTCAAATTTCGGCCGGATGGCGTCGGCCTGCTGCCGGGTCGCTGTCGGGTGCTGTCGGGTTGCTGTCGATCCGGCCAATCCCCGGGCCTGCCGACTGCACGCCCCTTCTCTCCCATTACCATCAGCAAACCCGACCGTCCCTTTTCCCAGAAGGACACCCTCATGGGCTCCGCCAACAAGACCCAGAGCGCGGCACGCAAGGCACGGATAGAGGAGATGCGGCGCGCCGAGCAGTCCCGGCAGCGGCGCAACCGCATCCTGACGGTCGCCGCGAGCACGGTGGTCGTCGCCGCACTGGTGGTCGGCGGAGTCTTCGTCGTGAAGTCGCAGGACGACGGGAAGAAGGACACCGCCGGCGACTCCAAGGCCCAGGGCTCGGGGCACTTCGTCACGGGCAAGGACGGCGTACGGACCTGGACGGGCAAGCTGACCCGCAACCACGTCCAGACGACCGTGGACTACCCCATGCACCCGCCGGTCGGCGGCGACCACAACCCGGTGTGGCTCAACTGCAACGGCAACGTCTACACCAAGCCCGTCAAGGACGAGAACGCCGTGCACGCCCTGGAGCACGGCGCGGTCTGGGTGACGTACACCGACCAGGCGAAGAAGGCGGACGTGGCCACGCTGACCGCGAAGGTCAAGCAGACGCCGTACTCGCTCATCAGCCCGTACCCGAACCAGAGCGCCCCGATCGAACTGTCCGCGTGGGGGCACCAGTTGAGCGTGACGAGCGCGAACGACCCCAAGGTCGCCGCGTTCTTCGAGACGTATGTGCAGGGCAAGCAGACCCCGGAGCCGGGTGCCTCCTGCACGGGCGGGACGATGTGACGTGAAAAAGTACGCCGGCTGGATCACGGCAGCCACGGTCGCGGTGCTCGTCGCGGCCGGGGGCATCACCTACGCGGTCGCCGAGGACGGCGGCGACCCGGGCCCGGCCACCCCGTCGGCCGACTCCGCGGACGCCGGCTTCGCGCGCGACATGGCGGTCCACCACCAGCAGGCCGTCGAGATGTCGTACATCGTCCGCGATCGTACGAAGAACACCGAAGTGCGGCGGCTCGCCTACGACATCGCCCAGACGCAGGCCAACCAGCGCGGCATGCTGATGGGCTGGCTGGATCTGTGGGGGCTGCCGAAGGTGTCGGCGAAGCCGCCGATGTCCTGGATGGGCATGGGTGACATGCCCGAGCGCGGGGACGGCTCGCTGATGCCCGGCATGGCGACCGACACCGAGATGAGTAAGCTCGGCACGCTCAACGGCAAACAGGCGGAGATCTTCTATCTGCAGCTGATGACGGAGCATCACCAGGGCGGTATCCACATGGCCGAGGGCTGTGTGGCGAAGTGCTCCGTCGGCGTGGAGAAGCGTCTCGCGCAGGGCATGGTCGACTCCCAGCAGTCGGAGATCAAACTGATGGCCGACATGCTCAAAAAGCGGGGCGCAACGGCCCGTTCGTAACACCACCGAAGGAATGAAAGCCCCAAATCCCCCCAACTGACGGTTCCTTGGGGTTCTCTTGGCTTGCGCATTCCCCTGGCATGAACGGTTCATCGCAAGAGTGACCCCTGTCGCTTGATCCATTGCCCGCTCCTCCGCCGCGGAACGGGTCGTCCGTGGACCGGTGACGACCAACCACACATGCGAAGAACCGCATCGCAGGGGGTTCCATGAGATCCAATCGCGCCAGAATGCGCGCCGCGAGCATGGCAGCAACACTGCCCATGATCGCCGGCGCGCTGGCGCTCGGCATACCCGCGGCGCACGCCGCGGACAACCCGGGCCGGGACACGCTCGCGGGCACCAGGCCCGCCTGGGCCACGGCCAAGGCGGACAAGGGCGCGACCTCGAACAGCGCCCAGGTCTCCGCCCGGGTCTATCTGGCCGGCAAGGACGCGGCGGGCCTCGCCGCGTACGCGAAGGCCGTGTCCGACCCGAACTCGGCCTCGTACGGCAAGTACCTGAGCGCCAAGCAGGCGCAGTCCCGCTTCGGCGCGACCAAGGCCCAGGTGGCCGCGGTCACGTCGTGGCTGAAGTCCGCCGGCCTGAAGGTCACGGGCGTCACGCAGCACTACGTCTCCGTCACCGGTGACGTGGCCGCCGCCGAGAAGGCGTTCGGCACGCAGCTGCACAACTACACCAAGGGCTCCAAGACCTACCGCGCGCCGTCGAGGACGGCCTCCGCGCCGGACAGCCTCAAGGGCGCCGTCCTGACCGTCACCGGCCTGGACAACGCGCCGCACAAGGCGAGCCACAGCGACCAACTGCCGGGTCCGGGCGCGGTGTTCAAGAACGCCGGTCCGTTCTCCTCGTACTACGGCTCGAACGTCGCGAAGACCCTGCCGGACGCGTACGGCAAGAAGATCCCGTACGCGGTCAAGGGCTACACCGGCAAGCAGCTGCGGGCCGCCTACGGTGCCGGCACGTACACCGGCAAGGGTGTCCGTGTCGCCATCACGGACGCGTACGCCTCGCCGACCATCGCCTTCGACGCGCAGACGTACGCGAAGAAGCACGGCGACGCCACCTGGAAGACCGGCCAGCTCAGCCAGTCGCTGCCGAAGAAGTACACGCACACCGGCGCCGACGAGTGCGACGCGTCGGGCTGGTACGGCGAGGAGACCCTGGACGTCGAGGCCGTGCACGCGGTCGCGCCGGCCGCGAACGTCACGTACGTGGGCGCCGCCTCCTGCATGGACGACGACCTGCTCGACTCGCTGAGCAAGATCGTCGACAAGCACATGGCCGACATCGTCTCCAACTCCTGGGGCGACATCGAGGCCAACCAGACGCCGGACCTGGCCGCCGCGTACGACCAGGTCTTCCAGTTCGGCGCGGTCGAGGGCATCGGCTTCTACTTCTCCTCCGGCGACAACGGCGACGAGGTCGCCCACACCGGTGTGAAGCAGGTCGACACCCCGGCCAACTCGGCCTGGGTGACGGCGGTCGGCGGTACCTCGCTGGCGGTCGGCAAGGGCGACAAGTACCTGTGGGAGACCGGCTGGGGCACCGAGAAGGCCAACCTCTCGGCCGACGGCAAGAGCTGGGAGGGCTTCCCCGGGGCCTTCACCTCGGGCGCGGGCGGCGGCACCAGCAAAACGGTGCCGGAGCCGGCGTACCAGAAGGGCGTCGTGCCGCAGGCGCTGGCCACGGCCAACAACGCCGCCGGCAACCGCGTCGTCCCGGACATCTCGGCCATCGCCGACCCCAACACCGGTTTCAAGGTCGGCCAGACGCAGACCTTCCCGGACGGGTCGGAGCAGTACGCCGAGTACCGCATCGGCGGCACCTCGCTCGCCGCTCCGGTGATCGCGGCCGTCCAGGCCCTGGCCCAGGAGGCGCGCGGCGGCAAGGCGATCGGCTTCGCCAACCCGTCGATCTACGCCAAGTACGGGTCGAAGGCCTACCACGACGTCACGGACAACCCGACGGGCTCCGGCCTGGCGGTCGCCCGGGTCGACTTCGTGAACGGCGTCGACGACTCCGACGGTCTGGCCACCTCGGTCCGCTCCCTCGGCAAGGACAGCTCGCTGTCGGCCGTCAAGGGCTACGACGACGTCACCGGCGTGGGCACGCCCGCGAACGGTTACGTGGAGTCGTACCGCAAGCACTGAGGCACCGCCGGCGACGGCACCTTGAGGGGCGCGGGGTGGCACACACCCCGCGCCCCTTCGCCGTGTCCGGATGCGCCGCACGCGGACCCGGATCACCCGCACACCCCATCGTGTCGCTCTGACGATTACACTGGACGGGTGCCTCACTCGAACTTCTGGTCCATGTATCAGCACGGCTTCGCACGGATCGCCGCGTGCACGGGTCACACCGTGATCGCGGACCCGCAGGCCAACGCCGAAGCGGTCCTGCGTCAGGCGCGCCGCTGCGCCGACGAGGGGGTCGCGGTCGCCGTCTTCCCGGAGCTGGGGCTGTGCGGCTACTCGATCGAGGACCTGCTGCTGCAGGACGCGCTGCTCGACCAGGTCGAGGCGGGCCTGGCGCAGGTGGTGGCCGGGTCGGCCGGTCTGCTGCCGGTGCTGGTCGTCGGCGCGCCGCTGCGCCACCGCAACCGGGTCTACAACTGCGCGGTGGTCGTGCACCGCGGCCGTGTGCTCGGCGTCGTACCGAAGTCGTATCCGCCGAACTACCGGGAGTTCTACGAGCGCCGGCAGATCGGCGACGGCGCCGACGAGCGCGGCGGTTCGATCCGGGTCGGCGGCGAGAGCGTGCCGTTCGGCGTGGATCTGCTGTTCGCGGCGTCCGACGTGCCGGGGCTCGTGCTGCACACGGAGATCTGCGAGGACATGTGGGTGCCGGTGCCGCCGAGCGCGGAGGCGGCGCTCGCCGGTGCGACCGTCCTGGCCAATCTCTCCGGCAGCCCGATCACGGTCGGCCGGGCCGAGGACCGCAAGCTGCTGTGCCGCTCGGCGTCCTCCCGCTGCCTCGCCGCCTACGTCTACGCGGCGGCGGGCCTCGGCGAGTCGACCACCGACCTGTCCTGGGACGGCCAGGCCATGGTCTACGAGAACGGCGTGCTGCTGGCGGAGACCGAGCGTTTCCCGCTCGGCGACGAGTACGCGGTGGCCGACGTGGACCTCGACCTGCTGCGCCAGGAGCGGCTAAGAATGGGCACGTTCGACGACAACCGCCGTACGCACAAGGCCCGCACCGACGACTTCCGCACGGTCTCCTTCGAGCTGGCGCCCCCGCTCACCGACCTCGGCCTCAAGCGCCGCCTGGAGCGCTTCCCGTTCGTGCCGGCCGACGCCGAGCGGCTCGCCCAGGACTGCTACGAGGCGTACAACATCCAGGTCGAGGGCCTTCAGCAGCGGCTCGCGGCGATCGGCGGCTCGAAGGTGGTCATCGGGGTGTCCGGCGGCCTCGACTCCACGCACGCGCTGATCGTCGCCGCCCGCGCGATGGACCGCGCGGGCCGCCCGCGCAGCGACATCCTCGCCTGGACGCTGCCCGGCTTCGCCACCAGCGACCACACCAAGGGCAACGCCCACAAGCTGATGAACTCGCTCGGCGTGACCGCGGCCGAGCTGGACATCACGCCGACCGCGCGGCTGATGCTGAAGGAGATGGGCCACCCCTTCGCCTCCGGCGAGCCGGTGTACGACGTCACCTTCGAGAACGTGCAGGCCGGTCTGCGCACGGACTATCTCTTCCGGCTGGCCAACCAGCGCGGCGGCATCGTGCTCGGCACCGGTGACCTCTCCGAGCTGGCGCTCGGCTGGTCCACGTACGGCGTGGGCGACCAGATGAGCCACTACAACGTCAACGCGGGCGTGCCGAAGACGCTGATCCAGCATCTGATCCGCTGGGTCATCAGCAGCGGGCAGTTCGACGAGGAGACCGGGAAGACGCTGGCCGCGATCCTGGACACGGAGATCAGCCCGGAGCTGGTGCCGGGCGAGGAGATGCAGTCGACGGAGTCGAAGATCGGGCCGTACGCCCTGCACGACTTCACGCTCTTCCACGTCCTGCGGTACGGCTTCCGGCCGTCGAAGATCGCCTTCCTCGCCTGGCACGCCTGGCACGACCCGGAGGCGGGCGAGTGGCCGCCGAACTTCCCCGACGCCAAGCGGGTCGCGTACGAACTGGCCGAGATCCGGCGCTGGTTGGAGGTGTTCTGCCGGCGCTTCTTCGCCTTCGCGCAGTTCAAGCGCTCGGCGATGCCCAATGGGCCGAAGGTCTCGGCCGGGGGTTCGCTCTCGCCGCGCGGTGACTGGCGGGCGCCGTCGGACAGCAACGCACGGGCCTGGCTACGGGATCTCGCGCGCTTCGACGACCTCACGGACTGACGCTCCTCACGGATTGAGGGCGCTCCAGCCCGCCTCCAGCAGTGCGAAGGCGCGGGTGACGGCCCGGCGCGGGTCGTCGTGGTCCTGGGCGACGCGGGGCGCTTCGAGCGCGAAGTGGGCGAGGGCCGTGCAGGCGGGGTCGTCCGCGGGAAATCCGCTCTCCTCCGCGATCACGCGCGCCAGGGCGGCGGTGTGGCGCAGCCACATGCGCTGGTGGTAGTCGCGCAGGGCGGGGGTGTCGTTCACCAGGCGCAGGAAGGCCGCGAAGCGGGGGTCGCCGTCCGCGGTGAGGAGCCGGGAGCGCAGCGCGTGCTCACACAGCGCCGCGGGGACGGACTGTCCCTCGGGCCGTTCACGCACCGCGGTGAGCAGGGCGGCCTCGACGTCGTCCTCCTCGTCGAAGACGAGGGCCTCCTTGACCGGGAAGTGCTTGAACAGCGTCGTGGTGGACACGTCGGCGGCGTCCGCGATCTCCCGGATGCCCACGTCGTCGTATCCGCGCTCCAGGAACAGGCGCAGCGCGGCGTCCGCGATGGCCTTCCGGGTGGCGGCCTTCTTGCGCTCGCGGCGGCCCTGGGGCGCCGGCGGGACGGTGGCTGCGGGGTCGGTCGTGATGTCGGGCATGCCCACACCCTACCGCCACGGTTGTACTGATTCAAAAGTTGAGTCGTTGCACTTATTGTCTCGGTGTGCTTTTCTGTGGCCATGAACACCACCCACGCACCCCGCATCGCCATCGTCGGCGCCGGTCCCGGCGGTCTGACCTGCGCCCGCATCCTCCAGCGGCACGGCATCACCGTCACCGTCCTCGACCGCGACGCCGGGCCCGACGCCCGCAACCAGGGCGGCACCCTGGACCTGCACGCGGACAACGGCCAGCTCGCCCTGCGCGAGGCCGGGCTGCTGGACGCCTTCTTCCGGCTGGCCCGCCCGGAGGGCCAGGAGATGCGCCAGCTGGACACGGCCGGCACGACGCTCTTCCACCATGTCCCCGAGGAGGGCGAGCAGTTCAAGCCGGAGATCGACCGCGGCCATCTGCGGGACCTTCTGCTCGACTCCCTGAGCCCGGGCACCGTGCGCTGGGGCCGCACCCTCACGAAGGTCTCCGGCCCCGCGGAGGGGCCGCGGACCCTGCACTTGGCCGACGGCACCACCGTCGAGGCGGATCTCGTCATCGGCGCGGACGGCGCCTGGTCCACGGTCCGCCGCGCCGTCTCCCCCGCCACCCCCCGGTACACCGGCGTGAGTTTCCTGGAGGCCCGCTTCGACGACGTCGAGAAGCGGCACCCCCGCGTCGCCGGACTCGTCGGCCAGGGCAGCACCGCGGCGGCCGACGGAGAGCGCGCCCTGTTCGCCCAGCGCAACAGCGGAGACCACATCCGTGTCTACGTCATCCAGCAGGTCCCCGCCGACTGGATCGCCGGCGCCGGTCTGACACCGGACGACACCGACGGCATCCGCCGCGTCCTGCTGGAGCGCTACGCCCACTGGTCGCCCCGCATGCGGGAGTTGATCGCCGACAACGACGGCGCCTACGTCGACCGCCCGATCTTCGCCCTGCCGGTGCCGCACACCTGGGACCGGAACCCCACCGTCACGCTGCTCGGTGACGCCGCCCACCTCATGCCCCCGCTCGGCGTCGGCGTCAACCTCGCCATGCTCGACGCCTGCGAACTCGCCCTGGCCATCGCGCACAACGGCACCGTCGCCGAGGCCCTCCGCGCCTACGAGCGGACCATGGTGCCCCGCTCCACCGAGACGGCCCGACTCCTCGACGGCGCCACCGCCGGACTGCTGTCCACCGAACTGCCCGACTTCGCCGGGGCGGACCGGGCCTGAGCGGCACCGGGTGCCCGGCGGCGGAGAGCGGGACTCCGAGCCGCAATATCGGGGCTACGAGCCGCGATATCGGGACTACGAGCCGCTCTTTAGGTTCACGCGGGCCGCGATCGGCAGGTGGTCGCTGGCCGTCGCCGGCAGCGTCCACGAACTCACCGGCTCGACGCCCTGGACCATGATCTGGTCGATGCGCGCCATCGGGAACGACGCCGGCCAGCTGAACCCGAAGCCGCTGCCCGCGGCGCCCTGCGTGGAGCGCATCTGCGCGGTGACGCCGTTCAGGGAGCGGTCGTTCATGGTGCCGTTCAGATCGCCGAGCAGCACCTTGCGCCCCAGCGGGTCATGGGCGATGGCCTCGCCGAGCGCGTCGGCGCTGGTGTCGCGCTGCCGGGCCGTGAACCCGGCCTCCAGCTTCACCCGCACCGAGGGCAGATGGGCGACGTAGAAGGCGACCGGGCCCTCGGGGGTGGCGACCGTGGCGCGCATGGCCCGGGTCCAGCCGAGCTGGATGTCGACGGACTTGACGCCGCTCATCGGGTACTTGCTCCACAGCCCGACGGTGCCCTGCACCGAGTGGTACTTGTACGTCGGGGCGAGCGCCTTCTCGTACACCGGGACGACCGACGCCTTCAGCTCCTCCAGGGCCAGCACGTCCGCGCCGGAGGCGGCCACGTCCCGGGCGGTGCCGGACGGGTCGGGGTTGTCGGCGTTGACGTTGTGCGTGGCGACGGTGAGGTCACCGCCGCTGCCGGTCCTGTCGGTGAGCAGCCCGCCGAAGAGGTTCAGCCACGCGGCCACCGGCACCACCAGTGCGATCAGCGCGACGGCCGACCTGCGCACCAGCGCGAGCAGCAGCAGGAGCGGGATCAGCAGGCCGAGCCAGGGCAGGAAGGTCTCGGTGAGACTGCCCAGGTTGCCGATCCGGTTGGGGATGCGCGCGTGCAGCAGCATCACCAGACCGAGGAGCACCGCGATCGCCGCGAGCACCAGGCCGCGGCGCCAGATTCTCGGGTCGCCCCGCCATCCGGACAGCAGACGGTCCATCAGGCGCCGGAACCCGTTTCCCCGGCGCTCGGGCCCCGAGCCGCCGTTGTCGGTCTCCGTCATGTACGCCTGCTGCGCCATACCGCGTCGCCTCACTGCCTGCCGTGCACACCGTCCGCCCCTCGTGTCTACGACCCTAGGGGATGATCGGCTCTTCTCCTGCCGTCCATGACGGCCGTACGGGCAGTGGGACGAAGAAGTCGGCAAGGGGGGTTCCGGATGCCCGCGCCGAAAGCGCCCTCTGTGACGGAACGCGCATATTCGGACGAGGCAATGACCGGCGAGCGGGGCGAACGGTCAGCGGGCGGGCCGCAGTCCTTCGAGCAGTGTGTCGACGATCTCCTCCGACAGGCCCTCGGGCAGATCGGCGTCCGCGCGCATGACGCTGCGCAGCAGCATCGGGCCGACGAACATGTCGTTCATCAGCTCCACGTCGACGTCCTGGCGCAGTTCGCCGTTGGCCTGGCCGCGGCGCAGGATCTCGACCTGCAGTCTGCGCCGCGGTTCGACGACGTTCGCGTGGTAGGCGGCCCAGACCTTCGGGCTGCTCTTCATCTGGGCGAAGACGTTGTGCAGCAGCACCGACGTACGGGTCATCACACCGCGCCGGCGCAGCTGTTCGAGGAGAGCGACGAGGTCGTCGCGCATCGAGTTGCCGGGCAGTTCCGGGTCCGGGGGCTCGGCGGTGCGCACGACGTCGACGAAGAGTTCCTCCTTGCCGCTCCAGCGGCGGTAGATGGTGGCCTTGCCGACACCCGCGGTGCGGGCGATGCGCTCGATGGACAGGTCGGCGAGCGGAACGCCGTCCTCGAGGAGCTTCATCACGCCCTCGATGATGGCCCGTTCCACCGCCTCGCTGCGCGGGCGCCCCCGGGCCGGTGCGGGACCCGGGACTGCATGGCTGTCGGCGAGGCTCACTTCGCTGCATCCCTTCGCTCAACTGCCCCCGTTCTTGGGCGGAACTATTCTGCGGCAGCCACCAACTCCTGCTCCTCCTCACCCTTCTGCGGGGCGGCCGGCTTGCCGGGCAGGAAGAGGAAGACCACGGCGGCACCGATCAGCGCGACGACGGTGCCGCACAGCGCGGTGACGTGCATGGCGTGCAGGAAGGCGTCGTTGGCCGGGGTGACGAGGGCCTTGCCCTGCGGGCCGAGCTTCGCGGCGACGCCGAGCGTGGCCTCGATGGACTCGCCGGCCGTGTCCCGCAGCCCGGCCGGCAGCAGCGAGAGCTTGTCCTCGATGCCGCTGCGGTAGGCCGTGGACAGCACCGAGCCGAGCACCGCGATGCCGAGGGCGCCGCCGACCTGGCGGAAGGTGTTGCTCAGTGCGGAAGCGGAGCCGGCCTTCTCGCGGGGCAGGGCCTGCATGATGACCACGCTGGTCGGGGTCATGACGTGCGCCATGCCGGTGCCCATGAGGAAGAAGATGATCTCCAGGACCCAGATCGGGGTGTCCTTCTCGAAGCTCGCGAAGGCGGCGAGCATGCCCGCGAGCAGCACCAGGCCGCCGCCGGTGGTCACCTTGTTGCCGAACCGGTCGACCAACAGCCGGGCCCGCGGCGCGAAGATCAGCTGCGCGAGGGCCAGCGGCAGCATCAACGCGCCGGTCTGCAGGGGCGAGTAGCCGCGCACGCTCTGCATGTAGAAGACGGAGAAGAAGGTCACGCCCATCAGCGCGAAGAAGACCAGCGCGATGGCGGCCATGGCGGCGGAGAACACCTTGTTCTTGAAGTAGGTGACGTCCAGCGACGGGTGGTCGCTGCGCTTCTCGTACACGATGAAGGCGGCGAGCACGACGAGTCCGGCGGCGATGGTCGCGAGCACCTTGGCGTCGGTGAAGTCGGCGAGTTCGCCGCCCTTGATGATGCCGTAGACGAGCAGGACCAGGCCGATGACGGACAGCACCACGCCGACCGGGTCGAGGCGGCCGGGGCGCGGGTCGCGGGAGTCGGGCACCAGCCAGACCATCAGCACGAACGCCAGCACCACGATGGGCACGTTGATCAGGAAGACCGAGCCCCACCAGAAGTGGTCGAGGAGGAGGCCGCCGGTGATCGGACCGATGGCGATCGCGAGGCCGACGCCGCCGGCCCAGATGCCGATGGCCTTGGGCTGCTCCTCGCGCTCGAAGACGTTCATGAGAACAGCGAGGGTGGCCGGCATGACGAAGGCGGCACCGAGCGCCATCAGCGCACGGAAGGCGATGAGCTGGGCCGGGGAGCCGGACTCGGCGGCCAGTGCGGAGCCGACGCCGAACACGACGAGCCCGCCGAGCAGCACCTTCTTGCGGCCCACCCGGTCGCCGATGAGGCCCGCGGTGAACAGCAGGCCGGCGAAGACGAGGGTGTAGGCGTTGATCGCCCACTCCAGTTCGCTCTGCGTGGCGCCGAGGCCGACGGGAGCCGGGGTGGAGATCGTCTTGATGGCGACGTTGAGGATCGAGTTGTCGAGCACCACGATCAGCAGGCTCAGCATCAGCACGCCGAGGATCGCCCAGCGGCGCCGGTGCACCTCTTCGGGGATCCGCGCGGCGGCGGCAGGTGGAGTGGTCATGCGGTCCAGACTAGAGAATTAAGATACGAGACCGTCCCGTATCGTAAATCTTTTTACCCAGCTCTTACGTGATCTCCCGCATGACCTCTTGCGTGACGCAGGTCCCCTTGGCTGCGGTCGGCACGAGGTGCCACCATGGACCTGATCCGGGGACGCCGTCAGGGCGCCTCGAGATGACTGAAGGAGCGTTGCCATGACGCAGCTTTCGGCTGCCCGAGCGAAGCCCTCCGACGGCAGCAAGGCGCTGTACGGGGGCAAGGGCACCCGCCGCATCACCGTTCGCGACATCGCCCTCGCCAAGGAGCGCGGCGAGAAGTGGCCCATGCTCACCGCCTACGACGCGATGACCGCGTCCGTCTTCGACGAGGCCGGCATCCCGGTGCTCCTCGTCGGCGACTCGGCGGGCAACTGCCACCTCGGGTACGAGACGACCGTGCCCGTCACCATGGACGAGATGACCATGCTGTCGGCCGCCGTGGTGCGCGGCACCCAGCGCGCCCTGATCGTCGGCGACCTGCCCTTCGGCTCCTACCAGGAGGGCCCGGTGCAGGCGCTGCGCTCGGCGACCCGGTTGGTCAAGGACGCCGGCGTGGGCGCGGTCAAGCTGGAGGGCGGCGAGCGCTCGCACGAGCAGATCCGCCTCCTGGTGGAGTCCGGCATCCCGGTCATGGCCCACATCGGCCTGACCCCGCAGTCCGTCAACGCGATGGGCTACCGCGTCCAGGGGCGCGGCGAGGAGGCGGCCCAGCAGCTGCTGCGCGACGCCAAGGCCGTCCAGGACGCGGGCGCGTTCGCGGTGGTCCTGGAGCTGGTGCCGGCGGAGCTGGCGGCCGAGGTGACCCGGGTGCTGCACATCCCGACCGTCGGCATCGGCGCCGGGCCCGAGACCGACGCACAGGTCCTCGTGTGGACCGACATGCTCGGCCTGACGCAGGGCCGGGTCCCGAAGTTCGTCAAGAAGTACGCCGCCCTGCGCGAGGTCATGGGCGACGCGGTCAAGGCGTACGCCGAGGACGTCGTCGGCGGCACGTTCCCCACCGAGGAGCACAGCGTCCACTAGCTGTTCTGCTCCATCCGCTTCACCTGGACCATCGCGGTACAGAGGCAGCCCGCCGATCCTCCCCCGTCGGCGGGCTGCCGGTTTGTCTGCGGCCTGTCGGCGCCGGCCGGGCGCTGTCGGTGACCTGTCGGTGGTTTGTCGGTGGGACCTGACACTGTCGGTGCCATGACGCGAATCGACAACAACGCCAGTGACGACGGCATCGCCGTCACCGTGCGGGGGATGGTCAAGCACTACGGCGAGACCAAGGCGCTGGACGGCGTCGACCTGGACGTGCGCGAGGGCACCGTGATGGGTGTGCTCGGGCCGAACGGGGCCGGCAAGACCACCCTCGTGCGGATTCTGTCCACGCTGCTCAGCCCGACCTCGGGCGAGGCGACCGTCGCCGGGTACGACGTCCTGCGGCAGCCGCGACAGCTGCGCCGGGTGATAGGACTCACCGGGCAGTACGCCTCGGTCGACGAGAAGCTTCCCGGCTGGGAGAACCTCTACATGATCGGGCGGCTGCTCGACCTGCCGCGCAAGGACGCCCGCGCGCGTGCCGACGAGCTGCTGGAGCGGTTCTCGCTCACGGACGCCGCCAAGCGGCCCGCGAGCACCTACTCCGGTGGTATGCGGCGCCGCCTCGACCTCGCCGCCTCGATGATCGGCCGGCCCGAGGTGCTCTTCCTCGACGAGCCGACCACGGGTCTTGACCCCCGTACCCGCAACGAGGTGTGGGACGAGGTCAAGGCGATGGTCGGCGAGGGCGTGACCGTGCTGCTCACCACCCAGTACATGGAGGAGGCCGAGCAGCTCGCCTCCGAGCTGACCGTCGTGGACCGCGGAAAGGTCATCGCGGGCGGTGCCATCGACGAGCTGAAGGCCAAGGTCGGCGGACGGACGCTGCGGGTGCGGCCCGCGGACCGGCTGCAGCTGGAGCCGCTCGCCGCCGCCCTCGACGAGCTCGGCATCACCGGGCTCGCCACCACGACCGTCGACGCCGAGAGCGGGTCCGTGCTCGTGCCGGTCCTCAGCGACGAGCAGCTGACCGCCGTGGTCGGCGTGATCATGTCGCGCGGCATCACCCTCGGCTCCATCACCACCGAACTGCCCAGCCTGGACGAGGTGTTCCTCTCGCTCACCGGCCATCGCGCCAGTGCTCCGCAGGACACCGTGCCCACCGAGACCCGCGAGGAGGTCGCCGTATGAGTGCCGCAACCGCAACCGCCGCAGCTCCGGCCGCCGTTGCCGACGCCCGTATCCCGCTGCGCGGCCATCTGCGCCACACCGGGGCCCTGGTCCGCCGCAACCTGCTGTGGATCAAGCAGGACCCGGAGTCGATGTTCGACGCGCTGCTGATGCCCGTCGTCTTCACCCTGCTGTTCGTGTACGTCTTCGGCGGGTCGATCGGCCAGGCGCTGGGCGGCGGTCAGGACGGGTACGTCCAGTACGTCATCCCCGGCATGATCGCGATGATGAGCATGACGCTCTCGCAGGGCGTCGGAACCGGCTTCAGCCAGGACTTCAACTCCGGTGTCATGGACCGCTTCCGGTCCCTGCCGATCGGGCGCGGCTCGGTGCTGTTCGCGAAGATCTCGGTGGAACTGGTGCGGATGCTGTTCGCGACCACCGTGCTGATGATCGTCGCCGTGCTGGTCGGATTCGACATCCACCACTGGGGCGGGCTGTTCGCCGCCGTCGGTCTGTCCGCGGTGTTCGCCTCCTCGATCATGTGGGTGTTCCTCACCCTGGGCGTGGTCCTGAAGAACGCGCAGTCCGTGCAGGCGATGGGCTTCCTGGTGCTGTTCCCGCTGCAGTTCGGCTCGTCGATCTTCGCGCCGACGCAGTCGATGCCGGGCTGGCTGCAGGCCTTCACCGACTACAACCCGCTGTCCACGCTCGCCGACGCGGCGCGCGGGCTGATGGTGGGCGGCCCCGTCGCGCACGACCTGTGGGTGACGCTCGGCTGGTCGCTCGCCATCACCGCGGTGGCGGCGCCGTACGCGATCCACAAGTTCCGCACCAAGAGCTGACGCCCACCTCGCGCACGCCTCAGACCAGGGCGGCGGCCTCCTCCGCGGAGAGGTCGCCGCCCTCCGCGTACGCGGCCTCGTAGGCCTCGTCGCCGAGGGTGGCGCGGGTACGGGCGACTGCTCGGTCGCGGGTTTCGCGTTCCAGGCAGGAAAAGACGTGGCCGGGGGGCAGGAAGTGTGCCGCGGCGCCGAGGGCGCGGGCGGCGTCGCGGGCTCGGCGGCCGTTGTCGGCTCCGGTGAGGGCGATCGCCGCGACGGTCAGGTAGGTGGAGCGCATCGAGGGCGCTATGGCCTCCGAGAGGGGATCACCGGCCCGCTCCAGTGCCTGGCGGACCTTGGCCAGGGACTCCTCGTAGCGGCCGTCGACACCGTCCAGCCAGGCCTCCATGCCGAGCAGGAACGCGTCGAAGACGATGAAGTGCGCGATCTTGAACTGCTCGCGCAGCAGCCGCAGTTCCTCACGTGCCTGGGGAATGCGACCGGTCAGGCCGTAGCGGCCCGCGAGGAACAGCCGGGCGGCGGGCATCGCCTCGTTGGCGGTGCCGTCCTGCTGGTCGATCACCTCGTGCAGCAGCCGCTCGCCGCGCTCGGTCTCGCCCGCCTCCAGCAGCGCGGCGCCGAGCCGGGCGCTGAGCACGGCCACCTGGGCGCGGGCGCCGAGGCGCTCGGCGTGCTCGATCGCCGACTCGTAGTCGTCGGCGGCCGCACGCCAGCGGCCCTGCTTCTCGTTCGACTCGCCGCGCGCGGAGAGCGCCTCCGCCGTGCCCCACAGATCCCCGATCCGGCGGTAGATCTCCAGCGACTCGTCGGCGTCCCGGCTCGCGTCGCCCGCCCAGTCGCTGCGGTTGGCGAGCAGGTTGGCCCGCGTCTGCAGACTGGCGGCGAGCTCCCACTCGTACCCGGGCGTGGCCCGGCAGGTGCGCACCGTGGCCTCGATGAGCTCACGCAGCCGGGTCATGTCGCCGGTGAGCATGACGGCGTAGAACCACAGGGAGCCGGGGCTGCGGCAGGTCTGCGGCAACCCCGGGGTGTACGCGTCGGCGATGATGCGCAGCTTCACCTGCGCCTGCGGCGTCTGCCAGGCCTCCAACTCGGTGTCCATGCAGGCGAGATGGACCAGGTGCAGTCCGCGACGGGCCTCCTCCAGCAGCTCGCCGGTCCACGGCGGCGGGGTGTCCGTGCAGCGCTCCCAGACCGGGACGGCAGGGCGTGCGGGCTCGGTGAAGGGGTCGGGGCCGAGGGTCTGGACCTCGCGGGACCAGTTGCGGGCCTCGATGCGCAGATCGCGCATCTGCCAGTACCAGGCCAGCGACAGCACCAGGCAGATCGCCTCCTGCTCCTCGCCCTCGGTGACCGCGTGCCGCAGGGCGGTGCGCAGGTTCTCGTACTCCCGTTCCAGTGTTTTGATCGCGGCGAGTTGGTCGGGGCCGCGCAGCAACGGGTCGGTGCGGCGGGCGAGTTCACGGAAGTACGTGCGGTGGGCGCGCCCCGCCTCCCGCTGTCCGTCCACCTCCGCCAGCCGCTCGCCCGCATACTCACCGACGGTCTCCAGCAGTCGGTAGCGCATCTCCCCGTCGCCGGAAGGGGCGGCCACGACCAGGGACTTGTCGACCAGGGAGCCGAGCGCGTCGAGGGCCGCGGGCCCGCAGACGGCCTCCGCGGCGGCCAGGTCGCAGCCGCCGGCGAACACCGACAGACGGCGCAGCACGTCCCGTTCGTCCTCGTCGAGCAGGTCCCAGGACCAGTCGACGACCGCGCGCAGGGTCTGCTGGCGCGGCAGGACCGTACGGCTGCCGGAGGTGAGCAGCCGGAAGCGGTCGTCGAGCCGGTCGGCGATCTGCCGGGGCGTGAGCATCCGGAGCCGGGCGGCGGCGAGTTCGATGGCGAGGGGCAGCCCGTCGAGCCGCCGGCAGATCTCGGCGCACGCCTCGGGGTCCTCCTCGATCCGGAAGCCGGGCCGTGCGGCGGCTCCCCGGTCGGCGAGCAGCCGCAGCGCGACCGGTTCCGGCAGCGGCTCCACGGGGCGCACCAACTCCCCCGGTACGCCGAGGGGTTCACGACTGGTGGCGAGCACCGTCAGCTCCGGGCAGCGCTCCAGCAGTTCCTCGACGAGGTGGGCCGCGGCGTCGACGACGTGCTCGCAGTTGTCGAGGACGATCAGCATGCGGCGCCTGCCGCAGTGCTCGGCGAGCCGCTCCAGGGGATCGTCGTGCCGGTCGCTGCCGGCGCGCATCGCCTCGGCCCCGGCGCCGTACAGCACGGTCTCGCGGGCTCCGACGGCGGTCAGGACGGCTTCCGGTACGGCCTTGGGGTCGTCGACGGGGGCGAGTTCGGCGAGCCACACCCCGTCCCGGGCGGCGTGGCGCACGGTCTCGGCGGCCTCCTGCGACAGCCGGGTCTTGCCCGCCCCGCCGGGTCCGAGCAGCGTCACCAGGCGGGCCGCGGCGAGGTCCCCGCGGATGGCATCGATGTCGGCCTCCCGGCCGACGAAGGAGGTCAGCCGGGCCCTGAGGTTGCCGGGCGGCGGGGTGCCGGGCGGGGCGGCCGACGGAGCGGCCGGTGGGGCGGGGGGCGGCTCCACCCGGGCGGTCCTGGCACTGCCGTTCAGCAACTCGCCGTGCAGGGCGGCCAGTTCCGGCCCGGGGTCGGAACCCAGCCGGTCCGCAAGCAGCAGCCGTACGTCCTCGAACGCGGCCAGCGCCTCCGCCGTGCGGCCCGCGTCGCGCAGCGCGCGCAGCCGCAGGGCCTGCAGCGGCTCGTCGAGGGGGTGGGTGTCGCACAGGGCGGTCAGCTCCGGCAGGGACTGCTCGGCGTGGCCCAGGGCGAGCGCGGCGGTGTGGCGGGCGCGCAGGGCGTCGAGCCGGCGGGCGTCGCAGCGGGCCGCCTCGGCGGTGCGGTCGGGCAGGTCGGCGAGGGCGGGGCCGCGCCACAGGGCGAGCGCGTCGTCCAGCACGACGGCCGCCTTGGCGGGGTCGCCGTCGGCGAGCGCGCGCAGGCCCTCGCCGGTCCGGCGCTCGAAGCGGTGCAGGTCGATGTCGTCGGGCCGGGCGGCGAGCCGGTAGCCGCCCTCGTCGGAGGCGACGGCGTCCGCGCCGAGGGTCCGCCGCAGCCGGCCGACCAGGGCCTGCAGCGCGCCCGCCGCGTCGGCGGGCGGATCGCCGTCCCACACGTCGTCGACCAGCACACTCACCGGTACCGTACGTCCGGCCCGCAGGGCGAGCACGGTCAGCAGGGCACGCAGTCGCGCCCCGCCGACCTGGAGCGGGGTGCCGTCGGGGCGGAGCGCCTGGGTGGTGCCGAGGATGCGATAGCGCACGGGCCCATTGTCCCCGCTCGCGTCGGGGCCGGTCACGGGGTTCGGTCGGCGGGGCGGAACCGTGGCCCCCTCGCGGGACGTTTTCCCTCTGCGCCCGGTACCGTCGGGCAGTCCCACCGTGGACACGGACCGTTCAGGGAGCCCCATGACCACCGCCACCACCAGCCGCAGCGACCGTAGGGTCAGTCCCGTCTTCCTCGGGATCCTGGCCGTCACGGCGGTGACGGGCTGGGCCACCTGGACCGGGTTCGCCGAGCAGCCGGGCGTCGCCGTGTTCCTCTTCGTGACGGCGGCCTGGGTCGTCTCGCTGTGCCTGCACGAGTACGCGCACGCGCGCACGGCCCTGCACAGCGGCGACATCACGATCGGCGCGAAGGGCTATCTCACCCTGAACCCGATGAAGTACACGCATGCGCTGCTGAGCATCGTGCTCCCCGTGATCTTCGTGATCATGGGCGGCATCGGGCTGCCCGGCGGTGCCGTCTTCATCGAGCGTGACCGCATCCGGGGCAAATGGCGGCACAGCCTCATCTCGGCCGCGGGCCCGCTGACGAACGTCCTGTTCGCGGCCGTGTGCACCGCCCCGTTCTGGCTGGACGCCCTGGACGGCGTGCCGGGCGACTTCCGCTACGCGCTCGCGTTCCTCGCCCTGCTCCAGGTCACCGCGGCGATCCTGAACTTCCTGCCCGTCCCCGGCCTCGACGGCTACGGCGTCATCGAGCCCTGGCTGTCGTACAAGGTGAAGCGGGAGGTGGAGCCCTTCGCGCCGTTCGGCCTGCTGTTCGTGTTCGCGCTGCTGTGGGTGCCGTCGATCAACCACGTGTTCTTCGACCTGGTCGACGCGGTCCTGCGGGGGCTCGGCGTCAGCGACTGGGACACCTCGTTCGGCTACAGCCTCTACCGCTTCTGGTAGGAGCCCGCTACCGCTTCGAGGCCGCGGCCCGCTGTCCGTCCCGGGCGCGCTTGAGGTAGTACCAGCACATGTTGCTGGACAGCCCCGCCAGCAGGATCCAGACGATCCCCAGCCAGCTGCCCTGCGCGAAGGAGACGACGGCCGCGGCCACGGCGAGGACGAAGACGATCAAGGCGTAGATGCCAAGGCGGGGCATGGTCGGTCGGCTCCTGTCGGCGGCCCGGCACGTGCGGCCGGGCTCGGGGGACACTGGTGTACGCCCTCCAGTGTCCCCCACGCCCTCACACGTCCGTCACGCGGAGTCCGGCGTGCGCCTTGTAGCGCCTGTTCACCGAGATCAGGTTCGCGACCAGCGACTCCACCTGGTGGGCGCCTCGCAGCCGGCCGGCGAAGATGCCGCGCATGCCGGGGATGCGCCCGGCGAGCGCCTGCACGATCTCGACGTCGGCCCGCACCTCGCCGAGGACCATCACATCGGTGTCGATCTCGGCGATCTCCGGGTCCTGGAGCAGGACCGCGGAGAGGTGGTGGAAGGCGGCGGTGACCCGGGAGTCCGGCAGCAGGGCGGCGGCCTGCTCGGCGGCGCTGCCCTCCTCGGGCTTGATGGCGTAGGCGCCCTTCTTGTCGAAGCCGAGCGGGTTGACGCAGTCGACGACCAGCTTGCCGGCCAGCTCCTCGCGCAGTGCCTCCAGCGTCTTGCCGTGGCCGTCCCACGGCACGGCCACGATCACGACGTCGCTGCGGCGCGCGCACTCGGCGTTGTCGGCGCCCTCGACGCCGTGCCCGAGTTCGCCGGCGGCGGCCTGCGCGCGCTCGGCGGCCCGCGAACCGATGATCACCTTCTGGCCGGCCTGGGCCAGCCGGTAGGCCAGCCCCTTGCCCTGCGGCCCGGTCCCGCCGAGCACGCCCACGACGAGCCCGGAGACGTCGGGGAGGTCCCAGGGGTCCTTGGCGGGGGCCTTCGCGGGGGTCTGTGCAGCACTGTCGGTAGAGGTCATGGGCCGACTTTACGTCCGCCCGCGGCACCCGGGCGGGTCAGGTGAGTCGCGTCACGGGCAGCCTCCGGAAGACGATCCGCTCGTACGCCCCGAAGTCCCCCGTCTCGTGCAGGAGTCCGACGGTGGAGGCGTCGAGGCGGACGAGGTCCGAGTAGGCGGCGGGCAGGCCGTCCACGGTGAGGGCCGGTCGCCAGGTGATGCCGTTGTCGGTCGAGGCGCGCACGGTCATCAGGGCCCGGGCGGAGGGGCAGGCGGGGCCGGAGAACAGCAGGACGTCGGGGTCGCGCAGCTGCAGCAGGCTGCCCTGGCAGACGGGGCCCTCCAGGCCGGCCTGCGGGCGGAAGCGGATGCTCAGGGTGGTGCCGCCGTCGGCGGAGCGGGCGTCGGCGCGGTTGCCGGGGGACACGGAGTCGTTGCGGGTGTTGAAGTAGACCTGTCCGCTGGGGAGTTCGGCGGCGGTGGTCTCGTTGACGTTGATGTAGCCGTCGGTGTTGTCGTCGAGGTAGCCCAGCGACCAGGTCTCGCCCCGGTCGTCGCTGAGCAGGCAGTGGCCGCCGTTGTACTTGCCCTCGTTGCCGACGTCGGTGCCGGTCGGCGGCAGGGTGTGGTTGCCGGGGACGACGACCCGGCCGGTGCTCAGCTGGATGCCGTGGCCGGGTGTGGTGGCGTACCAGCGCCAGCCGGCCTTCTTCACCTGCCGGGTGATCTCCTTCGGGGCCGACCAGGTGACGCCCTCGTCGTCGCTGTGCTGCACCCACACGCGGCGCCCGTCGGCCTCCTTCACCTTGCCGCGCACGATCAGGTCCTCCGAGGCGGCGGCCGCCGAGCGGACATGGACCAGCAGGACGCGGCCGGTGTCGAGGGCGACGGGTGCGGGGTTGCCCGCGAGATTCGTGCCGTTGTTCGCGGCGACCGTCAGCGGGCCCCAGGTGCGGCCGCCGTCGGTGGAGCGCTTGAGCACGATGTCGATGTGGCCGTGATCGCTCGCGGAGGTGACGCGGCCCTCGCAGAAGGCGAGGAGCGTGCCCTTGCCGGTCGTGACCACCGCCGGGATGCGGTAACTCGCGTATCCCTCACGGCCCGCGCGGAAGGGGATGGTGACTTCGGTCATGGGCCGCCTGTCCCCCGGGCAGGCGAATTCACGGTGAACTCCCGGTCACGAGTGACCGATTGGTGCAGGATGCCTGCGCATGGACGCCGTACGGGTCGCGCTGCTGCGCGAAGTGCTCGCCGGGACCGAGTGGTTGGAGGCCACGCGGCGGTTCGCGGGGGCGCTGCGCGGTTCGGTGGTGTCGCACGGCGGCGGGCTGCTGCTGGTGGGCACGCAGGAGTACGAGCCCTGGCATCTGGCGGCGCATCTGGTGGACGAGGCCGCGTGGTCGGGGACCCCGGAGCTGGCCCCGACCCTCGTACGGCACGATGCGCGCCCCTCGGATCCGGCGCATCTGGCGGTCGGTCTGGGGCGGCTGGCGGCGGCCCGGCGGGGCGAGACGCTGCTCGTGGTGTCGCAGGGCGCACCGGGCGTACCGCTTCTCGAACGGGTGCATGACGCACGCCGGGCGGGCACGACGGTGCTGGCCCTGGGCCCGGCCGAGGACGACCTCGTCTCGATGGCCCACGAGTCCCTGCCCGTCCCGGAGGCCTCCGAACTCGACCTGGACACCATCCAGCACCTGGTCAGCGCCGCGGCCGGCGAGAACGCCCTGCCGTCGACGCGGGGCCACCGCCGCCTCCGGGACCGCCTCGCCCGCCTCGCGGACCACCTGACGGCACCGCCGCCGACGGGCTGGTAGGACACCCCGGCGGGGCGGCAGGACGCCTGCTCCGCCGAAAACCGGTTGCCGCGCCGGTCTCCCCGACCGAGCATGACCGGTCGTGACCCCCGACCCCGCCCCGCGCTCCTCCCGCCTGCGCGCGCTCCTGCCCGATCTCGCGCCCTGGCGGGCCTCCGTCGACTTCCGGCGGCTGTGGGTGTCGGGCACGATCTCGAACTTCGGCAGCTTTCTGACCCTCGTCGCGCTGCCGGTGCAGCTGAAGGAGCTCACGGGCTCGGCGGCGGCGGTCGGCGCGATCGGCGCGGTGGAGCTGCTGCCGCTGGTGGTGTTCGGGCTGTACGGGGGCGCGCTGGCCGACGCCCTGGACAAGCGGGAGCTGATCGTGTGGACGGAGGCGGGGCAGGGCCTGCTGTCGGTGGCGCTGCTGCTCAACGCCCTGCTGCCGCACCCCGCCGTCTGGCCGCTCTACGTGGTGGCCGCCCTGTCCTCCGCGCTGGTCTCGGTGCAGCGTCCCGCCCTCGACTCCCTCTTCCCGCGGATCGTGGCCCACGAGCACCTGCCGGCCGCGGCCTCGCTCAACTCCCTGCGCTGGACGGTCGGCGGCGTCGCGGGCCCGGCGGTCGCGGGTGTCGTCGTGGCGTACGCGGGGCTCGGCTGGGCGTACGGCGCGGACCTGCTGACCTTCGTCGTATCCGTCGCCCTGGTCGTCCGCATCGCCGCGTCCCCCGCCGCGCACGAGGCCGCGAAGCCGTCGCTGAGGGCGATCGCGGAGGGCGCCCGGTACGCCTGGGGCCGCAAGGAGCTCCTCGGCACCTACGCGGTGGACCTGGCCGCGATGTTCCTGGCGATGCCGCTCGCGGTGCTGCCGTTCCTCGCGGACGAACTGGACGCGGACTGGTCCCTCGGGCTGATGTACGCGGCCGTCCCGCTCGGCTCGCTGCTGGTGAGCCTGACCAGCGGCTGGACTTCGCGCGTGCACCGGCACGGGCGCCTGGTCGTCCTGGCGGCCGCCCTGTGGGGGCTGGCGATCGCGGGCGCGGGTGTCGTCGGGAACGTATGGCTGGTGCTGCTGTTCCTGACCGTGGCCGGGGGCTGCGACATGGTCAGCGGGATCTTCCGGGGCGCCATGTGGAACCAGACGATCCCCGACGAGCTGCGCGGGCGGCTCGCCGGGATCGAACTGCTGTCGTACTCGGTCGGGCCGACCGTCGGCCAGGTCCGCTCGGGCGGGTTCGCCGCGTGGTGGGGCGTGCGGGCCTCCGTCTGGTCCGGGGGCCTGCTGTGCGTGGGCGCGGTGGGCCTGCTGGCGCTGTGTCTGCCGAAGCTGATGACGTACGACGTCCGCACGAACGAGCACGCGGTGCGGCTGCGCGCCCGCCGCACCGCGGCCGTACCGGCACGGACCTGATCAGCCGGCCCCGGTCACTCGTCGTCGGCGCGTCCGGCCGGGGTGTCGTTCCACTTCGGGTCGTTGTCCCACTGCAGGTTGCGCTCGCGGGCGGTCTCCATCGCGTGTGCGGCCTCCTCCCGGGAGGCGTAGGGGCCGAAGCGGTCCTTGGCGGGGCACTCCGGCCCCTCCTCGACCTTCTTGTGCTTCAGGCAGTAGAACCATTCGCCCGGCTTGCCGACCGTGCGCTTCTTGAACAACGCCATGACCTGCTCCTCTCGCCTCACACATGTTCCCCCACCACGGCTCGTTAGACTCGCTGGCATGTCTGGCCAGTCACTGCTCGTCCCAGGGGAGCTCTCCCCCACCCGTTCCGTGCCCGGAAACATCCGCCGGCCCGAGTACGTCGGCAAGCCCGCGCCGACGCCGTACACCGGACCGGAGGTGCAGACGTCCGAGACGATCGAGGCGATGCGGATCGCCGGGCGGATCGCCGCGCAGGCGATGGAGGAGGCCGCGAAGCTGATCGCGCCGGGGGTCACCACCGACGAACTGGACAAGGTCGCGCACGAGTACATGTGCGACCACGGCGCCTACCCCTCCACGCTCGGCTACCGCGGCTTCCCCAAGTCCCTGTGCACCTCGGTCAACGAGGTGATCTGCCACGGCATTCCGGACTCGACGGTGCTGCGCGACGGCGACATCGTCAACCTCGACGTGACGGCGTACATCGGCGGGGTGCACGGCGACAACAACGCGACGTACCTGGTCGGGGACGTCGACGAGGAGAGCCGTCTGCTCGTGGAGCGCACCCGCGAGTCCCTGACCCGGGCGATCAAGGCGGTCAAGCCGGGGCGCCAGATCAACATCATCGGCCGCGTGATCGAGTCGTACGCCAAGCGCTTCGGCTACGGCGTGGTCCGTGACTTCACCGGTCACGGCATCAACGCGTCCTTCCACTCGGGCCTGATCATCCCGCACTACGACAGCCCGCACGCGACGACGGTGATCCGGCCCGGGATGACCTTCACCATCGAGCCGATGCTGACGCTCGGGACGCACGAGTACGACATGTGGGACGACGGCTGGACGGTCGTCACCAAGGACCGCAAGCGAACGGCCCAGTTCGAGCACACGCTGGTGGTGACGGAGACGGGGGCGGAGATCCTCACGCTGCCCTGACACCGCGTCAGTGACATCGCGTCAGTGACGTCGCGTCGGTGTCACCGCCATGGCCGCAGGCCGCCGCCCTGCGACTGCCAGGTCTCCTTGGCGGTTCTCAACAAGGCGTCCGCCCTCTCGCGTTCGGCGTCGGCCCGCTTCGTCGCCGCGGCGACCTCCGTGCGGCCGCGTTCCTCGGCCTCCGCGCGCTCGGCCTCGACCCGCTTGACCTCGGCGGCGATCGCGTCGGCCCGGACCTGCCGGTCGGAGCGGAACTCCGTGTCCTTGACGGCCTGGTTGTGGATCGCCTCGGCGAGGGCGTCGACGGCGACCTCGTCGTACCTGCCGAGGGCGAAGACGGCACTGCGCCTGCTGTGGTCCTGCCGGGTGATCCTGATGAAGGCGTGCGACCGGGTGGAGTCGAAGGTGGCGGTCAGGCCGCCCAGCGGCAGTTCCTCGTCGACCGCCGTGCCGCCCGCCCCTTCGCCCTGCGCTGGCTCCTTCTTCGTGAACACGAGGGCGTGCTCGTACAACTCCAGCTCCCCGAGCCACAGTTCGCGCCGCACCGCCGCGCCCCGGCCCGGCCGCAGCAGCTCCTGCCGTGCCGACTGCAGCTCCCGGACGCGCAGTTGGAGGGGCTGGACGATCTCCGCCACCCGGCGCCGCGCGTCCCTCACCCGACGGTCGGCGTCACGGCGGGCCGACGCGCGCTGTGACCGCGCGGCGGACAGCGCCTGCCGGGCCGCGCGCTGCTCGGCGCCGGGGCCGAAGGTGTACCGCCACCGGCTCGGCACGGACGGGTAGCCGACCAGCCACCGCCCGACGAGGAAACACCCCGCCAACACGAGCAGTACGACCAGAAATCGCACCGGCTGCCCTCCCGCGCCCGCCCCGACAACGGCTCAAGTGTGGCGACAACTCGGGTTCCGCACCAGGCTTCAGCGCTCCGGCTGACGTTCCAGATGGACCCGGCCGCCGATCTCGACCCAGCCGTACGGCTGCGGGGCGGTCAGTATCTGCGAGCCCGTGCCCTGCGTGATGTTGAGCGCACGGCCGAGCCGGTCGGTCAGCTGCAGCGCGGCGGCACCGGTCGCCTCGTCCTCGTCGATGCCGTCGTCGCGCCCGGGAAAACCCCGGGCGCGGACCCGCCCGGCGGGCTCGTCCTCCCAGGCCCAGGCATAGATCCACTCCCCCTTCGGGGGCACGGGCAGGTCGTCCACCTCGGCGGCCGTGGCGTACTGGCGCAGCGTGCGCGGCGGCGCCCACTCCGCCCGCGCCTCGATCCAGCAGAACTCCCCGTCCTGCCGTGCCCCGACCACCCCGGCGGGCGTCACCAGCTCGGGCACGTCGAGCAGCCAGGCCGTACCGACACAGGGGTGTCCGGCGAAGGGCAGCCGCAGGGTCGGCGTGTAGATGTCGATGACGCCCCGCTCCGGGTCGTCCACGAACACGGTCTCACTGAACCCGAGCTTCGCCGCGAACGCCTGCCGTTCCGCCCGCCCGGGCATGACGGATCCCTCACGTACGACACCGAGTTCATTGCCGTACCCGCCGTTCGCCGCGCAGAAGACACGCAGTACGTCGTAGTCAGTCACCCGGGCATTGAAACACTGCACGGGCGGCGAGGTCGTCCCAGGCGGCCCGTCCGCCGGGCAGGGGCAGGAACGGCGTGGAGCCCACCTCGTACGGCAGGCTCGCGAGGGTGTCGGCGTGCGCGCGCTCGAGAACGGCTCGTTGCCGGTCGGTGCCGAGCCCGGCCATGCGCTGCTCGTGCCGCTCGGCGATCTCCTCGGCCTCCCGCCGCCACGCCTCCTCGTCACTGACCCTGGTCAACACCACACACTCCGGCACCCGCCCCTCGGCGAGCGCCGCCACCGCCCGGTCGTGACCGTCCAGGATCAGCCAGCCGTCGAGGTGGCCCACCCACCAGAGCAGAACGGGCGCGAGCGTCCCGTCACGCACATGCTTGCGGTAGGCCTTCACCCGCGACGAGTCCGACGCCGACAGCCGCCGCAGCGGAAGAATGCCGTGCCAGCCGCCCCCGCAGTACAGCCCCAGACATCCGCCCGGCCAGTCCCGCACGAAGTCCTCGGTCCAGACGCCCGGCTGGAACGCCGTCCTCGCGGACAGTCCCCAGCGTCCGTCCTGCAGCGGGGTGCCCTCCGGGCTGTCCTGCACCTGCAGCACCAGTCGTCCCGGCCCGAGCACTTCCCTGCGGCCTCTGTTCACGGGAACAGTGTCAGGGCCGGCGCCGACCTTTGAATTTCCTTTGACCTTCCCATGGGGTGCGTTTTAGGCCGACGTGATCGGGCCGTGCTCATACAGCGTTTATGAGAGCTGAATCACCGCATGGGTGGGTATCGGGCAGGCAAGCCTTAGATAAGTTAGGCGAGCCTCACCATGCTTGTGTGAGCCCCGACACGCGATTTTTCGCCAGTACTGAACCCGGTACTTGAGCCTCTTGGAGCCCGGATGCGAGCCGCCAGACTCTCCGTCGTCACCGCCGTCGCGACCGCGGCGGCCCTGACCGCCGTCACGGGATGCACCGAGAAGAGCAAGGCCGACGGCGACGGCGCGATCAAGGTCACCGCGGCCGACGCCAAGTGCGACACCTCCACCAAGTCGGTGCCGGCCGGACAGGTCTCGCTGAGCATCGAGAACAAGGGCTCCAAGGCGACCGAGGTCGAGATCCTCTTCCCGGACGACCGGATCGTCTCGGAGAAGGAGAACATCGGCCCCGGCACCAAGTACCGGCTGACCGCCGAGATCAAGGCCGGTTCGTACGAGATCGCCTGCCGCCCCGGCATGAAGGGCCACGGCGTCCGCCAGAAGCTCACGGTCACCGGCTCCGGCAAGGTCACCAAGCGCGACCCGCAGCTGGACAAGGCCGTCGCCGCCTACCGCGCGTACGCGCAGGAGCAGGCCGACCAGACCCTCCCGAAGGTGGAGACCTTCACGAACGCGATCAAGGCCGGGAACCTCAAGGCCGCCCAGGACGCCTACGCCCCCTCCCGGGTCGGCTGGGAGCGCACCGAGCCGATCGCCGAGTCCTTCGGCGACATCGACCCGAAGACCGACACCCGCGCCGACGGCCTCGAGAAGGGCCAGAAGTGGACCGGCTGGCACGCGCTGGAGAAGGCGCTGTGGCAGGACAAGAAGATCGGCCCCGCGCAGAAGACCCTCGCCGACCAGCTGGTCACCGACCTCAAGGACTGGCAACAGCGGGTCGGCAAGGCCGAGATCACCCCGACCTCCATGGCCAACGGCGCCAAGGAGCTGCTGGACGAGGTCGCCACCGGCAAGGTCACCGGCGAGGAGGACCGCTACTCGCACACCGACCTCAGCGACTTCAAGGCCAACGTCGAGGGCGCCGAGAAGGCGTACGAGCTGCTCAAGCCGGTCGCGCAGAAGAACGACAAGGCGCTGACCACCGAGCTCGACCAGCAGTTCGCGTCGCTGAACACGACGCTCGACAAGTACCGCACGAAGAGCACCTCGGACGGCTTCGTGTCGTACGACAAGGTCACCAAGGAACAGCGCAAGGAGCTGTCGGACGCGGTGAACGCGCTCGCGGAGCCGCTGTCGAAGCTCGCCGCCGCCGTCGTGAAGTAGGGACGACCGACCATGACGGACACCCAGGAAGCCACCACCGCCGAGTCCGGTGACGCGAAGGCTCCGTCGCGGCGTTCGCTGATCGGCTGGGGCGGTGCCGGGCTCGCGCTCGGTGCCGTCGCGGCCGGCGGCGGCGTCGCGGTGAGCCGCGTCGGCGACGACGTGGATCCGGCCGCCGCCGACACCGGCGCCGCGGTCGCCTTCCACGGCGCCCACCAGGCGGGCATCGCCACGCCGGTGCAGGACAGGCTGCACTTCGCCGCGTTCGACGTGCAGAGCGACGACCGCGCCGCGTTCGTGCGGATGCTCAAGGACTGGACGGCTGCCGCGCGCCGGATGACCGCCGGGAAGGCGGTCGGTGACGGCGCGTACGGCGGTCTCGCGGAGGCCCCGCCGGACGACACCGGTGAGGCGCTGGGGCTCAAGCCCTCGCGGCTGACGCTGACCATCGGCTTCGGTCCGTCGCTGTTCGAGAAGTTCGGGCTGAAGGACAAGCGGCCGGCGGCCCTCGTCGACCTGCCGCAGTTCCCCGGCGACAACCTCGACAAGTCCCGTACCGGCGGCGACCTGTGCATCCAGGCCTGCGCGGACGACCCGCAGGTGGCGGTGCACGCGATCCGCAACCTGGCCCGCATCGGCATGGGCACGGTCAACATCCGCTGGTCGCAGCTCGGTTTCGGCAAGACGTCGTCGACGACGCCGGACGCGCAGACCCCGCGCAACCTGATGGGGTTCAAGGACGGCACCCGCAACATCGCGGGCACCGAGACGGACCGGCTGAAGAAGTTCGTGTGGGTCGGCGACGGCGACGGGCCGGACTGGATGACCGGCGGCTCGTATCTGGTCGCCCGGCGCATCCGGATGCACATCGAGACCTGGGACCGGACCTCGCTGCAGGAGCAGGAGGACATCTTCGGCCGGGACAAGGGCGAGGGCGCACCGGTCGGCAAGGCCAAGGAGCACGACGAGCCGTTCCTGAAGGCCATGAAGCCCGACGCGCACGTACGTCTCGCGCACCCGGACTCCAACGGCGGGGTGACGATCCTGCGCCGCGGCTACTCCTTCACGGACGGCACCGACGGCCTCGGCCGGCTCGACGCGGGCCTGTTCTTCCTGGCCTATCAGCGCGACGTCCGCAAGGGGTTCGTGCCGCTGCAGCGCAGGCTGTCGGCGCAGGACGCCCTCAACGAGTACATCCAGCACGTGGGTTCGGCGGTCTTCGCCGTTCCGCCCGGCGTCCGCGACAAGGACGACTGGTGGGGCAGCACGCTGTTCTCCGAGGAGGCGTAGCCCGTGTTCTCCAACTATCTGATCGGTCTGCGCGAGGGCCTGGAAGCCAGCCTGGTCGTCTGCATCCTGATCGCCTATCTGGTCAAGACCGGCCGCAGGGACGCCATCCGGCCCATCTGGATCGGTATCGCCGTCGCCGTCCTGATCGCGATGGGCTTCGGCTGCGCCCTCGAATTCGGCTCCCAGGAGCTGACGTTCCAGGCGCAGGAGGCGCTCGGCGGCTCGCTGTCGATCGTCGCGGTGGGCCTGGTGACCTGGATGGTCTTCTGGATGCGGCGCACGGCCCGGCATCTGAGGGCCGAGCTGCACGGCAAGCTGGACGCGGCCCTGGCGATGGGCACGGGCGCCCTGGTCGCCACCGCCTTCCTCGCCGTGGGCCGTGAGGGCCTGGAGACCGCGCTGTTCGTGTGGGCGTCGGTGCACGCGGCCAGCGACGGCACCCCGCGTCCGCTGGTCGGTGTGGCCCTGGGCCTGGCCACGGCGGTCCTGCTGGGCTGGCTGTTCTACCGCGGCGCCCTGAGGATCAACCTGTCGAAGTTCTTCACCTGGACCGGCGGCATGCTGGTCGTGGTCGCGGCGGGCGTGCTGGCGTACGGCTTCCACGACCTGCAGGAGGCCGACTGGATCCCCGGTCTGACGAACCTGGGCTTCGACATCAGCGGGACGATCCCGCCGGACAGCTGGTACGGGACGCTGCTGAAGGGTGTGTTCAACTTCCAGCCCGACCCGACGGTGCTCCAGGTCACGGTGTGGCTGCTGTACCTGATCCCGACGCTCGCGCTGTTCTTCGCCCCGGTAGGGTTCGCCTCCGGGAAGGGGAAGGTGAAGGTACCTGATGAGCAGGGATCGCGGCCCTCGAAGGCTCCGCAGGCTTGACCGCAGGACGCTGATCGCGGCCTCGCTGACCGCTTTGTCGATGACGGCGAGCGGGTGCGTGGTGGTCCACGGGGAGCGCGAGGTGCTCCCCTCCTCCACGCGCGCCGAGGCCGCGAAGGCGCTGGAGCAGTTCCTCGTCGCGTACAACAAGGCGGACAAGGCGTACGACAGTTCACTGGACGCCGACCATGTCACCGGCGCCCTGGGCGACATCGACGCGGCCCGGCTCAAGGCCGGTCATGCGAACAACCCGGACGGCAATCCGGCGCACACGCCGCTGAAGCTGACCGACGCGACGTACACGATCCCCAAGAAGGCCGGCTGGCCGCGCTGGTTCGTCGCCGAGGCGAAGGGCAACAAGGGCGGCAACCTGCACTGGCTGCTGGTGTTCACCCGCGACGGGCTGGGCCGGCCCTGGCAGGTGGCGTATCTGACGCTGGTCACCCCCGGCGCGCTGCCCAAGGTCGAGAAGGACGCGGACGGCTGGGCCGAGGCCGTGCCCGCCAACTCCACCGAACTGGCCGTCGCGCCCGGGGAGTTGAGCAAGACGTACGCGACGTATCTGAAGAGCGGCGGGAAGTCCTTCGCAGCGGGCCCGTACACCGACCAGTGGCGGGCGCAGCGCAAGAAGCAGTCCAGGCGGCCGGGCCTCGCCACCCAGTACATCGACGAGCCGCTGACGAGCGGTGACTACGCCCCGCTGGCGCTGCGCACCACGGACGGCGGTGCGCTGGTGTTCTTCACCACCCGCCGCTACGAGAAGCAGACCGCGGCCGCGGGCACCTCGATCCCGCAGCCGAACGCGAGCGTGAAGGCGCTGACGACCGGCGAGATCAAGCAGTCGCTGACGATGGAGTTCGTCTCCAACGGGGTGGCGCTGGACCCGAAGCAGGGTGCGGGTGACGGGCAGGTGTCGATGCTGTCCCGGCTGGAGGGGCTGACCTCGGCGCAGGGGTCCTAGCCCGGACGTGCCGGCAGCCCGGAGCGCTCAGTGGCGCAGGGGCCAGGCCGCGTTCGCGTGGTCGGGCTCCTCGCCGGCGTAGCGGGCGCAGGCGTCCGTGAGGATCTCCAGCAGGCTCAGCGGGTCGGGCAGCGGGTGTTCCGGGCCGCGCACCCAGTGCACGCTGCGGCCGTCGTCGCCGGGCAGCCGGGCGGGCGGTACGAGGACGTAGGACCCGCGGCAGTGCCAGCGCAGTCCGGGGTGCTCGTCCGCGGTCTCGGGGTGGCAGTCCAGCTCGCAGGGCCACCACTCGTCCTCGTCCTCCGGGGTGCCGCGGGTGAGGGTGAAGAAGAGGAGCCGGCCGTCGTCGCTCTCGGCGACCGGGCCGACCTCGACGCCGGAGCCGAGCAGCCGCTCCAGGGCCTCCCGGCCCGCTTCCAGGGGCACGTCGAGGACGTCGTGCACCATGCCGGTCGCGGTGATGAAGTTGGCCTGCGGCTGGTGCCGGGCCCAGCGCTCGATCTGTGCGCGGTCGGTGGTCGACTGGGTCTGCCAGGCGAACGACACCGGGTGCCGGGCCGGGGTGGGGCAGCCGACGCGGTCGCAGGAGCAGCGGTAGCCGGGGGCGGGGTGGGCGGCGGGGGCGAGCGGCAGGCCCGCTCCGGCGGCGGCCAGCAGCAGGGCCTCACGGGCGTCGCCGTCGGCGCCGGTGTCCTTCGGACGGCGTCCACGCAGCCACTGGGAGATCTTGCCCTGCCGGCCGGTGCGGCCGCCGAACTCCGCGCTCATCAGTCCCCTTGCCTCGCCGTCGTGCAAAACAGGATGCCCTATGGTCCCACCGAGTCGCGCTCCGGGGTGCCAGAAGGGACATCCGGGGTACGGGGGGCCAGACCGTGCAGGGCGTAGTCGACGAGGGTGTCGGTGTACTCGTAGGAGATGGGGCCCGTGTGCTGGAGCCAGCGCTGGGCGAGCGGTGAGACGAACAGTTCCAGGGCGATGCGCGGGTCGACCTCCGGGCGGACCTGGCCGGCCCGCTGTGCGGAGCGCAGCCGGTCGACGTAGAGCAGGAGCGAGGGTTCCATCAGCTTGGCCACGGACTCCCGGCCGAGCTGCTCGTTGACCAGGCCTTCGGCGGCCAGGGCCCGGGCGGGCACCTCGAAGCGGGGGTCGTGCAGCTGGTCGACGGTCAGCCGCAGTACGGCCTTGAGGTCGGCGGCGAGGTCGCCGGTGTCCGGGATGACGTACGGCTCGCGCTCCTGGCCCGCCTCGTGTGCGGCCTGGGCGCTGAGGTCGAGGAACGCCTCCAGCAGGACGTCCGCCTTCGACCCCCACCAGCGGTAGATCGTCTGCTTGCCGACGCCGGCCCGGGCGGCGATGCCCTCGATGGTCGTCCTCGGGTAGCCGACCTCGCCGACCAGTGCGAGGGCGGCGGCGTAGATCGCGCGTCGGGACCTCTCGCTGCGGCGGGTGGCGTCGGGGGCGGGCTTCTTGACCATGGTCCGACGGTACCGTTTCGCGGTTCTACGGCTTCTGCGTGTACGGGGGCTCCTGCGTGTACGGGGGCCAGGGGTCGCCCCACTCGGTGTCGCGGGCCGCCCGGTACAGGTCGCCGTGGCGCTTGGTGACGGTGGTGCGGCGCAGCTGTTCGTCCGGTTCGCACAGGTCGAGGAGGACCTGGCCCTTGCGGATCTGCAGGCGGCGGACCACCCGGGAGGGGGCCGGTGCGGCGGGGAGGCGGGTGGCGGCGACGTAGCTGAACTTCTCGTCCTCGTACGGCAGGGAGCCGCCCTTGACCTGGCGGTGCAGGGAGGAGCGGCTGACCCGGGCCGAGAAGTGGCACCAGTCCTCGCCGGGGACGATCGGACAGGCCGCGCTGTGCGGGCAGGGCGCGGCGACGCGGAAGCCGGCCGCGATCAGCCGGTCGCGGGCCTCGATGACGCGGGCGTATCCGGCGGGGGTGCCGGCCTCGACGATCACGACGGACCGGGCGGCGGACGCCGCGGCGTCGACGAGCGAGGCGCGGTCGGCCTCGGTCAGCTCGTTGAGGACGTAGGAGACGGTGACCAGGTCGGTGTCGTCCAGGGCGAGCGCCGGGCCGATCCGTTCGCGTCGCCAACTCGCCTGCTCCAGCGCCGGGTTGGCGGCGGCGAGCTCGCGGCCGAGGGCGAGCGCGGGCTCGGCCCAGTCCAGGACGGTGACGTCGCGCCCGCCGGACCAGGTGGCGGCGACGGCCCAGCTCGCCGCCCCGGTGCCGCCGCCGACGTCGGTATGACGGCCGGGCACGAAGTCCGGCACGGCCGCCGCGAACTCCCCCAACGCCGCCCGCACCGCCTCGAACGTCGCCGGCATCCGGTACGCGGCATAGGCAACGACATCGGCCCGGTCCCGCAGGATCGGCACATCGGTCGGGGTGGCCCCGCGATAGTGCCCCACAAGCCGCTCAACAGCCCGCCCGGCCTGCTTGGGCGGCAGCCCGTCCAAGAGGGCGGCGAGGGCGGTACGCAGGGTGTCGGGCGGGGATACGGGGGCGTTCACCGGGCGATTCTACGGCCGCCCGGGTCAGCGCTGGACCGGGCGTACGGCCCTGGCGATTCTGGTTGCCGCTGCTGACCGGGGGCGGCTGTCCGGTCGGCGGCGGCGGGGGTGGACCGTGTTGGCGAGGAGGATCAGGAAGGTGTCCGTCTGCGGGTCCATGACCAGGGACGTGCCCGTGAACCCTGTGTGCCCGGCCGCTCCCCGGCCCGCCAGTTCGCCCATGAACCACGGCTGGTCCACGGCGAAGCCGAGGCCCGGTGGGGTCAGCAGGAGTTCCACGAAGTCGGCGCCGAGGATGCGGGCGGGGCCGTAGGAGCCGCCGGCCAGGAGCGTGCGGCAGAACACCGCGAGGTCGCGGCCGGTGGAGAACATGCCCGCGTGTCCGGCGATCCCGCCGAGCGCCCAGGCGTTCTCGTCGTGGACCACACCGCGCACCATCCCCCGGTCGGCCTTGGCCCACGGCCGGCGCTGGTCCTCGGTCGCCGCGGCGCCGGGGCAGGGCCCGAAGTCGGTCGAGAGCATGCCCAGCGGGCGGGTGATGCCCTCGTAGATCAGGACGTCCAGGGTGCGGCCGGTGATCCGCTCCAGGACGAACTGCAGCAGCAGGAAGTTCAGGTCGGAGTAGGTGTAGGTGCCGGGGACGCCCACCGGTGTCTCCGCGCGTAGCCTGGCGAGCCGCTCGGTGTCGTTCGCGTAGTCGTACAGCGGGAGTTCGGGGCGCAGCCCGGAGGTGTGGGTGAGCAGTTCGCGCACGGTGATGCCGTGGCGGGCGGCGGCGGTGAACTCCGGCAGATACGCGCCGACCCGGGCGTCGATGCCGAGCGTGCCCCGTTCGATCTGCTGCACGGCGGCCACCGCGGTGAACAGCTTGGTCAGCGAGGCCAGGTCGAAGGGGGTGTCCACGGTCATGGCGACGCGTGCCTCGGCGGGCAGCTCGACCCCGCGGTCCGTCCCGGCGTCGTAGGCGGTGTAGCGCACGGCCCAGCCCGCCGCCTCCTCGACGGCGATCACCGGGCCGCGTCCGGCGACCACGACGGTGCCCGCGGCCCAGGGCTGCTCCCCGGTGGTGAGGTCGTGGACCTCCTGGACGAGGTGGCGGAGTTCTTCGGCGTCGAGTCCGGCCCGTTCGGGACTGTCTCTGCGCAGTCTCGGTGCGCTCAGCTCTCTGCTCCCTCCGCGTTCGCACGCACGTTCCAAGGACGGCACATTCCCACGAAGCAGGCCAGTGCCACCAGTGCTGCAGCCAGTTGGACGACGGCCATCGGGACGGCGGTGTGCTCCCCGGCGATCCCGACGAGAGGGGAGGCGACGGCGCCGATGAGGAAGGAGGAGGTGCCGAGCAGCGCGGACGCGGAGCCCGCGGAGTGCTTGGTGCGCATCAGGGCGAGCGCCTGGGCGTTGGGCAGGGTGATCCCCATCGCGGACATCAGCACGAACAGCGCGGTGGCGACGGGCACCAGGCCGACCGTGCCGAAGACCCCGGTGGACATCAGCAGCAGCGCGGTCGCGGCGGTGATGACGACGGCCAGTCCGAGGCCGAGGACCCGGTCGAGGCGGACCCTGCCGACGAGGATCTTGCCGTTGATCTGGCCGACGGCGACGAGCCCGACGGAGTTGACCCCGAACAGCAGGCTGAACGTCTGCGGCGAGGCGCCGTAGATCTCCTGCATCACGAAGGGCGAGGCGGACACGTAGGCGAACAGGGCCGCGAAGGCGAAGCCGCCCGCGAGCATGAAGCCGGTGAAGGGCAGGTCGGCGACGAGCCGGCGCATGCTGTGCAGGGCCTCGCCCACTCCTCCGCCGTGCCGCTCGCCCGCGGGCAGGGTCTCGGGCAGCCTCACCCACACGAGCGCGGTCAGCGCCGCACCGACGACGGTGAGCACCACGAAGACGCCCCGCCAGTCGGTCACCCGCAGGATCTGCCCGCCGATCAGCGGCGCGACGATCGGGGCGACGCCGCCGATGAGCATCAGGGTGGAGAAGAAGCGGGCCATCGCCACGCCGTCGTACAGGTCGCGGACCACGGCCCGCGCGATGACGATCCCCGCCGCGCCCGCGAGTCCCTGCGCCAGCCGGAAGACGACCAAGGTCTCGACGGTCGGCGCGAACGCGCACAGGACGGTGGAGACGACGAAGGCGAGCAGTCCGGTCAGCAGGGGGCGCCTGCGTCCCCACCGGTCGCTCATGGGACCTGCCACCAGCTGCCCGAGCGCCATCCCGAGCAGACAGGCGGTGAGGGTGAGCTGCACGGTGGCGGCGGACGCGTGGAGTGAGCCGGTGACCTCCGGGAGCGAGGGGAGGTACATGTCCATCGCCAGCGGAGGGATGGCGGTCAGTCCGCCGAGGATCAGGGTGACGAGCAACCCGGTACGGCGCACAGCGGTGGCGGCCGGTTGCTGCAACGCTCCGGCCGCCGGCTGTATGTGTGATGTCGAGGCCGCCTGTTCGGCCATGCGCCCCTCCCTTTCCGTTCGATACGCCACCTATGCTCTCAGCTCGAACACAGTGCGCAGGGCAGGCCCTGCGCGCGCACGAGCGAGGGCGGGTCGGGGAATGGCGGAAAGCGTGCGGTGGGGGATTCTGGCGACCGGCGGGATCGCCGCCGCCTTCGCGGCCGACCTGGTCGACCTGCCGGAGGCGGAGGTCGTGGCGGTGGCCTCGCGCACCGAGGCGTCGGCGAAGGCGTTCGCGGAGCGGTTCGGGATCGAGCGGGCGTACGGCGACTGGGCCGCGCTCGCCGAGGACACGGACATCGATGTCGTGTACGTCGCCACCCCGCACTCGGCGCACCGGGCGGCGGCAGGCCTGTGCCTGGAGGCCGGGCGCAATGTGCTGTGCGAGAAGGCGTTCACGCTCAACGCGCGCGAGGCGCAGGAGCTGGTGGCGCTCGCGCGGGGCCGCGGGAGCTTCCTGATGGAGGCGATGTGGATGTACTGCAATCCGCTCGTACGGCGCCTGAAGGAGCTCGTCGAGGACGGCGCGATCGGTGAAGTGCGCAGTGTGCAGGCCGACTTCGGGCTGGCCGGTCCCTTCCCTCCGACCCACCGGCTGCGCGACCCCGAGCAGGGCGGCGGCGCGCTGCTCGACCTCGGGGTCTACCCGGTGTCGTTCGCGCACCTGCTGCTCGGGGAGCCGTCGGACGTGGCGGCGCGGGCGGTGCTCTCCGAGGAGGGCGTCGACCTGCAGACCGGCGCCCTGCTCTGCTACGACAGCGGCGCCCTCGCCTCGGTGCACTGCTCGATCGTCGGCGGTACGGCGACCTCGGCGTCGGTCACCGGCTCCACGGGCCGCATCGACGTCCCCGGCGGCTTCTTCTACCCGGACCGGTTCGTGCTGCACCGGGACGGCCGTGACCCCGAGGAGTTCGCGGCCGCCCCGTCCGACGGTCCCCGCAACAGCCTCAAGCACGAGGCGCGGGAGGTGATGCGGGCCCTGCGGGCCGGTGAGCGCGAGTCGCCGCTGGTCCCGCTGGACGGCACCCTCGCGGTGATGCGGACCCTGGACGCGATCCGGGACCGTATCGGCGTGCGCTACCCGGGCGAGGACGCGCGCGGGGCCGTCACGCCCGTCTGAGGCCCTGCTCCCCCACCTCCGTCACGAAGGACGCGGCCGTCGTGAGCTCCGCCCCGGGTGTGGTGACGTACGGCACGGTCTTGAAGTCGGCGCGCGCCTGCGTCTGCTCCAGGGTGACCTTCACATAGCCGCGGCGGCCGTCGTAGAACTTCAGGTGGGGGTTGGCGGTCATGTACGTCGTCCAGTTGGCGGGCTGCTCGGAGCCGTCCCGGCCGCTGGTGACCGACGTGGCCACGATCTCCGTGCCGAGGGTGCGGGAGTCCGGGTCGTCGAAGTCGTCCTTGATGTCGAAGGCGTATCCGACGTGCACGTCGCCGCTGAGCACCATCAGGTTCTCGATGCCGGCCGCCTTCGCCCCGTCGAGGAGGCGGCGGCGGGCGGCGGGGTAGCCGTCCCAGGCGTCCATCGAGAGCTTGGGGTCCGCGTTGAGGTCCAGTCTGCGCCGGGAGAAGCAGACCTGCTGCGGCACGACGTTCCACAGCGCCCGGGAGGCGGTCCAGCCGTCGAGCAGCCAGCGCTCCTGCACCGCGCCGGTCATGGTGCGCGCCGGGTCCTCTGACTCGGGGCCCGAGACGTGCTTGGTGTCGTTGTAGGCCTGGTCGGAGCGGTACTGCCGGGTGTCGAGGATGTCGAACTGGGCGCGCAGCCCCCAGTGCAGCCGCCGGTAGAGCTGCATGTCCGGGCCGACGGGCAGCTGCGGGAGGCGCAGCGGCTGGTTCTCCCAGTAGGCGCGGTAGGCGGCCGCGCGGCGCAGCAGGAACTCCTCGGTCGGGACGGTGTTCTGCGGGACGGAGCCGGCGTAGTTGTTCTCGGTCTCGTGGTCGTCGAAGGTGACCACGAAGGGGTGTCTGGCGTGTGCGGCGCGCAGGTCGGCGTCGGTCTTGTAGAGGGCGTAGCGCAGCCGGTAGTCCTCCAGGGTGGTGCTCTCGCGGTCGTAGAGCGCCGGGAGCACCCGGTCGGTGTACTTGCGGGCGCCGCCGGCCGCGTCGACCGCGTACTCGTAGAGGTAGTCGCCGAGGTGGAGGACGAGGTCGACGTCGTCCTCGGCGAGATGGCGGTGCGCGGTGAAGTAGCCGTCGGTGTAGGCCTGGCAGGAGACGGCGGCGAAGGACAGGGCGGGGGTGCTGCTGTCGGCGGCCGGGGCGGTGCGGGTGCGGCCCGTCTCGCTGATCCAGGTGCCGGTGCGGAAGCGGTAGTAGTAGACGCGGCCGGGTTCGAGGCCCTGCGCCTCGACGTGCACGGTGTGGTGGAACTCGGGGTGCGCGATGACCGTGCCCTTGGCGACGGACGTGCCGAAGGTCTCGTCGTCGGCCATCTCCCAGTCGACGTCGACGCTTTCGGCGGGCATGCCGCCGTCGGGCTGGTACGGCGCGGGGGCGAGCCGGGTCCACAGCACCACCGAGCCGGGCAGCGGATCGCCGGAGGCGACGCCGAGCGTGAAGGGGAACTCGGTGATGCGGGCCGCGTCCAGGCGGGCGGCCGCCGCGGCGCCGGGTGTGGGCAGCTCGACGGCGAAGGCGAGCACGGTGGCCGCGGCGGTCAGGGTCAGCAGTCGGCGGCGGGTGATGTGGCGGGCGGCGGCGCGGAGTTCGGGGGTGTGCCACCCGGGCCGGATCGGTGTGATGGTCATCCTGGACAGTTGAGGGAGGAGCGCACGGGAGGCGCGGCACGACACTCCCTTGTCGGGTACACAGCACTCGGATGGCGGACGGCCCCGTCCCGCATCCCGGACCCTCGCCTACCCTGCGACGCATGGATGCCAAGCAGACGGAACAGCAATCGAGGACCGCCGTCGTGACCGGCGCCGGCTCCGGCATCGGACGGGCCGTGGCCGTGGAGCTGCTGCGCGCGGGCTGGTCGGTGGCGCTGGCGGGGCGGCGCCCCGAAACGCTGGAGGAGACGGCGGCGCTGGTGCCGGAGGGCGCGAGTCTCACCGTACGGACGGACGTCTCGCGGCCGGAGGACGTCGACGCCCTGTTCGCCGCCACGGTCGGCCGGTTCGGGCGGGTGGACCTGCTGTTCAACAACGCCGGGACGTTCGGCCCCGGCGGGGTGCCGGTCGAGGAGCTGCCGTACGACGCCTGGCGGCATGTGGTGGACACCAACCTCAACGGGGCGTTCCTGTGCGCGCAGGCGGCCTACCGGCAGATGAAGGAGCAGGACCCGCAGGGCGGGCGGATCATCAACAACGGCTCGATCTCCGCCCATACGCCCCGCCCGCTCTCCGTGGCCTACACGGCGACCAAGCACGCGCTGACCGGACTGACCAAGTCGCTGTCGCTGGACGGGCGGCCGTACGACATCGCGGTCGGGCAGATCGACATCGGCAACGCGGCGACCGACATGACCGCCCGGATGCAGACCGGGGCGCTGCAGGCCAACGGCGAGATCGCGCCCGAGCCCGTGATGGACGTGGCCGATGTGGCGCGCACGGTGCGGCACATGGCCGAGCTGCCGCTGGCGGCGAATGTCCAGTTCGCGACGGTGCTGGCCACGGCCATGCCGTTCGTGGGGCGGGGCTGACCGCACCTGCAGACCCTCAAGTCCTCGATTTGCACAAACGGAATGTGAACTTCCGTACCGTTGCGGCCGGTCGTAGGCCTATGCTCAAATCTCCTCCACAAGAGCTTCACACTTGGAGGAGTGCAGTTCCGTAGGCCAAACCGAGGGGGGAGACGGCAGCCGTTCCATCGCACCGGGTGGGGGTGGATCTCGCGTGGGACCGCGAGAGAAGCACCGGTGGATGGAACGGCTGCCGCGCGTCAGCCCGCGTGCCGTCCGCCGCTGCCGCGCAGCCGCCTGCGCAGCGCCCACACCCCGCCCGCCAGCACGACGACGGTGCCGCCCGCGCCCTCCAGCAGCCGCCAGGCCGAGGGGCTGCCCGCCGGTGCGCCCGGAGCGCCCGCCGCCGCCCGCGCCGCCTTGCGCGTGGGGGTCGTGCGCGCACCGCCCTCACTGAGCGGCCGGACCAGCGTGCCCACCGCCTTTGCCGAACTCCCCTTCGTGAAGCCCCAGTCGAGCAGCGCGGCCGTCTCCTCGTAGACGGCGTTGTAGCCGCTCGTGGGGTGCATCACCGTGACCAGCAGGGTGCGGCCGCCGCGGGTGGCGGCGCCGGTGAAGGTGTTGCCGGCGTTGCTGGTGAAGCCGTTCTTGACCCCGATCAGCCCGTCGTACGTCTTCACGCCCCAGGCACCCGTGAGCAGCCGGTCGGTGTTCTGGATCTGGAAGGTCTTCTTCCCGCCGGCCGGGAACTGGGCGGTCCGGGTGTGGCAGTACGCGCGGAAGTCCGCGTTCCGCAGGCCGTGCCGGGCGAAGAGGGTGAGGTCGTAGGCCGAGGACAGCTGGCCCTTGTGGTCGAAGCCGTCGGGGCTGACCACATGGGTGTCCAGGGCCTGCAGATCCTCGGCCCGTGCCTGCATCTCGGCGACCGTCTTCGCCACGCCGCCGTTCATATGGGCGAGCACATGCACGGCGTCGTTGCCGGAGCGCAGGAAGACGCCCTGCCACAACTGCTCGACGGTGTAGGTGATCCCGGGCTTGATCCCGACGAGGCTGGAGCCCGCCGGGATGTCGGCCAGCTCGGCCGCGGTCACCTTGTGCCGGTCGGTGCGGTGGAACTTCGTCAGCACCGTGTCCGCGAAGAGCATCTTCAGCGTGGAGGCGGGGGCCAGACGCCGGTGCGCGTCGTAGGAGGCGAGGACCTCTCCGCTGTCGTGGTCCGCCACGATCCACGCGCTCGCGGTGAGCTTCTTCGGCAGTCCTGTCGCACCGCTCACCTGAATTCCCTTACGGGCGAGGCGCGCACCGCCCACGACGGTGGCTGCGGCGGAAGCGGGGGCCGCCGCGGCGAGCGGGACGGCGGCAGCGGTCAGGCCGAGAGCGGCTCGCCGCGTCAGCGGAGAGAAAGCGTGCACCCCGGGACCGTACACCGCGCCCATCAGGAGTCCGGCCGGCGGTTCACCTGCCGAGGACGCGGTCGATCTCGGCCAGCTGTGCGGCGGTGAGCGGCCCCTTCGCGAGCGCGCCCGCGTTCTGCTCGGCCTGCGCGACCGAGCGGAAGCCGGGGATCGGCACGGTGCGCGGGCTGCGGGCCCAGATCCAGCCGAGGGCGCCCTGCGCGAGCGTACGGCCGCCGCTGGTGAGGATCTCCCGGATCGCGTCGACGCGGGAGAGCCAGTCGGAGTCGGCGCCGGTGCCCGCCGTAAAGCCCGGCAGCCACTCCGGCGGCGTGCTGCGGATGTCTCCGGCCTCCAGCGGGCCCTGGCGCTTGCCCGCCAGCAAGCCCATCGCCAGGGGGCTGCGGTTGATGCTCGCGAGATCCGACTCCTCGCACAGGGCGAGCATCTCGGGGGCGTCCTGGAAGACGTTGAGGGCGTGCTGCACGGCCGCGCAGTGGGTGCCCTCGGCGAAGACGGCGGCGCGCGCGGGGTCGTCGGTGCTCCACGCGTAGGCCCGGATCAGCCCCTCGCCCACCAACTCCTCGCAGACGTCGCGGAGCTGGGCCGCCCGGCCGGGGTCGGCGTCGGAGAGGTGCAGCTGGTACAGGTCGACGTGGTCGGTGCCGAGCCGCGCGAGGGAGGCGGTGAGCGCCTCGCGGACATGCTCCACGGAGTCGTCCTGGCCGAGCGAGGTGCGGGTGCGCTCGTCGAAGACGTTGCCCCACTTGGTGGCGACGACCACGTCCGCGCGCCGCTTGCCGAGCGCCCGGCCGAGCACGCGCTCACTGTGCCCGGTGCCGTAGGTGTCGGCGGTGTCGAAGAAGGTCACGCCGAGGTCGAGGGCCCGGTGGATCGCCCGTACGGACTCCTCGTCGTCGACCTTGCCCCAGCCGAGAGGCTGCCCGTCCGGGGAGGACCACTCCCCGCCGATCGCCCAGCAGCCGAAGCCGAGGGCGCTCACGTCGATGCCGCTGCTGCCGAGGGTTCTGTTCGTCTCCATGGCCGAAGACGGTAGGAGTTGGAGCGCACACCAAGGCAAGCCCCCCGGGCCCCTTTTGTGCGCCGGGTTCAGGCCTGGCCGGTCTCGAAGCGGGAGATCCGGCCGTCGTCGTCGACCGTGAAGCTCCACCGCGTGCGCATCTCGCCCCAGGTGTCGTTGCGGTAGTGGGCGAGGAGGGCGCGGCCGCCCTGGGACTCGTTGTCGACGTCCAGATGGCCGTTGGAGGAGAAGATCTCCCGGTCGATCCACTCGCTCAGATCACGGTCGGACCCGTCGTCCGACATCGTCGCGTTCTCCGCGAGCAGGTCCATGAATCCCGCGCGGTCGTGGGCGTTGACGGCGGTGACGAAGGCACGGACGGCCGGGTCGGTGAGTTTGGCAGGCTGAATCGTCATGCCAGCAGACTCACACCGGGGGCCCGGGCCCGCCACCCGTACGGCGGTCCGAGCGGGTGACGGGCGGTGCGAGGTGCGACGGTGGAGGAGCGGAGGGGAGACGGAGGGGGCTGTTCCTGCTGTCTGTTCCGGGAGAGACGATGAGCTGTTACGACCGCCGCGATCTCGGGCTGCTGCTGCTCCGGCTGGGTACCGGCGGCGTGCTGGCGGCCCACGGCGCCCAGAAGCTGTTCGGCTGGTTCGGCGGACACGGGATCGAGGGAACCGGCCAATTCATGGAGTCCGTCGGCTACGCACCGGGCAGGACGAGCGCGACCGCGGCGGGCCTCGCCGAGACCGGCGGCGGCGCCCTGCTGGCCCTGGGTCTGGCGACCCCCGCCGCGGGCGCGGCGGCGGCCGGTGCGATGGCGGGAGCGTCGGCGGTGCACGCACCCAACGGCTTCTTCGCCATGGAGGGCGGCTACGAGTACGCGGCGACCCTGGCCCTCGCCGCCACCGGCCTCGCGGTCGCGGGCCCCGGCCGGCTCTCCCTCGACCATGCGCTCGGCCATGTCCTGGACCGCGGCTGGATGGTCCCGGCGGCCCTCGGAGCGACGGCCGCGGTCACGGCGCTGGTGGTGGGGGCGCGCAGCAAGCGGCTGCGGAAGGCGGACCAGGACGAGCAGGAGGCGCTGTTCGCGGAGGAAGAGGCCCTGTTCGGCGCGTGACGTGATGGGGCAGGCTGCGTGCCATGACCGATCAGCCCGCATCCTCTCAGCTCCGTTCCGACGACTCCGAGGTCCGTTCCGACGACTCCGAGCTCCGTTGTGACGACTCCCGGCTCCGTTCCTCCGACATCTGGCCCTCCATCGACGCCCTGTGGGCCTGGCTCGACGACGGCCGGTCGCACGGCGGCGAGGAGGGGCTGCTGCTGCGCATGCTCAAGCTGTCGGAGGAGGTCGGCGAGGTCGCCCAGGCGGTGATCGGCGCGACCGGGCAGAACCCGCGCAAGGGCGTGACCCACACCTGGGACGACGTCCAGGGCGAGCTGTGCGACGTGGTGATCACCGCGCTGGTCGCCCTGCGCACCCTCACGCCCGACACGCGTGAGGTGTTCACCCGTCACCTCGCGCGGGTCACCGCCCGCTCCCTCGGTCCGTCGGACGGCAACTGACCGGCCCGATCGGGGCATTGGGCCGCGGGCCCGGGTCCGGGATACTGGCGCCGTGGCCGACCGACCACGGCACGCCGGAGACCGGGGGGCTGACATGGTGGGCACGTCGTACCGGACGGGCGAGCCCGGCGAGGAACTGCTGGACGAGACCGTCGGATCCCTGCTGCGCGGCGCGGCCGAGCAGGCGCCGGACGCGCTCGCACTGGTCGAGGGTGTGCCGGACCCCGCCGGGCGGCGGCGGTGGACGTACGCCGAACTGCTCGACGAGGCGGAGCGCGCGGCCCGGGCCCTGCTCGGCCGGTTCTCGCCGGGCGAGCGGGTGGCGGTGTGGGCGAACAACATCCCGGAGTGGGTGATCCTCGAACTCGCCGCGGCCCTCGCGGACATCACGCTCGTCACGGTCAATCCGGCGCTGCGCGAGGCCGAGTTGCGGCATGTGCTCGGCCATTCCCGGGCGGCGGGCGTCTTTCTGCGCCGGGAGTACCGCGGCAACCCGATGGCCCGGACCCTGGACGGCATCCGTGAGGACCTGCCCGATCTGCGCACGAGTGTGCTGTTCGAGGACTGGGTGGAGTTCTGCGCCGAGGGCTCGCCGGGGCGGGAGCTGCCCGAGGCGGACGGCTCGTCGCCGGCCCAGATCCAGTACACCTCGGGCACGACCGGCGTGCCGAAGGGCGTGGTGCTGCACCATCGCGGCATCACCAACAACGCACGGCTGGCCTATGTCCGCACCTTCGGGCTGCGGCCGGGCGAGGCGCAGCTCAATCCGATGCCGCTGTTCCACACGGCGGGCTGTGTGCTGGCCACCCTCTCGTCGATCGCGAGCCTCGGCACCCAGGTCCTGCCGCCGTACTTCGAGCCGGGGCTGATGCTCGAACTCACCGAGTCCGAACGGTGCGTGGTGATGGGCGGGGTGCCGACCATGCTCATCGCCATGCTCGAACACCCCGCGCTCTCCCGCACCGACCTCTCGTCCCTGCGGTACGTGCTGTCCGGCGGTGCGTCGGTCCCGCCCGAGCTGGTCCGCCGGGTCGAGGACACCTTCGGCGTGCCGATGTGCATCATCTACGCCCAGACCGAGGCCTCCCCGGGGATCACCATCACGCGGCTCGACGACACCCCCGAGGACCGTGCCCACACGGTCGGCAGGCCGCTGCCGCTGTCCGAGGTGAAGATCGTGGACGCGGCCGGCACGGTCGTCCCGAACGGTGTCACCGGTGAACTGTGCACCCGCGGCTACCACGTCATGACCGGCTACCTTGACGCCCCGGCCGACACCGCCGCGGCGGTCGACGACGACGGCTGGCTGCACACCGGGGACCTCGCGTCGATGGACGAGCGCGGCTACTGCCGTATCGAGGGACGGCTCAAGGACATGATCATCCGCGGCGGCGAGAACATCTATCCGCGCGAGATCGAGCAGGTCCTGGCCGAACACCCCGCCGTCGCCGAGGTCGCCGTCGTCGGCGTCCCCGACCCCGTCTGGGGCGAACGGGTCGCCGCCTTCATCCGCCGCGCCCCCGCTCGTACGGTCGCCGAGAAGGAGCTCTTCGATCACGTCCGCGCCCATCTCGCCCCGCACAAGACCCCTCGCACCTGGGTGTTCGTCGAGGACTTCCCGCTGACCGGGTCCGGCAAGATCCGCAAGAACGTGCTGCGGGAGGAGTACGCGGCGGGACGGCTCCGGGAGGAGGCGGACACGGGCGACTGACGCGCGCAGGCGCGCAACGGGCGTGGCGGAATTGGCTAGGTTGTGTCGCACAGTCGGCACAAAGCCCGGCATTCCGCCCCTTTTCCCACTCCTGTGAGGCGTCCCGACATGAGCCTGAGCATCCGGAACCAGATTCCCGGCACCGTCACCTCCGTCACCGCCGGGGAGGCCATGGCGACCGTGAGGGTGCGCCTCGACGGCGGCCAGGAGCTCACCGCCGCGATCACCGTGGACGCGGTCCAGGAGCTGGGGCTCGCACAGGGTTCGGCCGTGCGCGCCCTGGTGAAGTCCACCGAGGTCGCGCTCGCGAGCGCGCGCGTGGAGGGCCTGTCCATCCGCAACCAGCTGCCCGGCACGGTCCGTGAGGTCGCCGCGGGTGGCGCCATGGCCGCGGTCAGGGTCACGGTCGACGGGGGCGAACTGACCGCCGCGATCACCAGGGACGCGGTCGCCGACCTGGGCCTCTCGGCCGGTTCGCCGGTCGTCGCCCTGATCAAGTCGACCGAGGTGTCCCTCGCGACCGTGTGACGGCCTGACCTGCACCGGGACGTGTGAGCGGTACGGGGACTGCCGCGCCGCCCGCCGAGGGGGGCCCGGCGGGCGGCGTGGGGCCGCGGGTGGGGGGTGTCGTCCCGGGAGGCGGGGCCCGGTGTGGACGAAGCCGCGGCCGTTCTGGGGGCGAGCCGGCCGGTGCGGGGCTCAGCAGCCGCAGGAGTAGAAGAGGACGTCCCAGTGGTTGCTCTCGCGGGCGTAGATGTTCCCGGAGGCGGCCCGGTACTGCGGGGCGCCGTCGCCCGCGCGCGGGCCGATGTAGGTGAACGTGCCGGTGATGTAGTTGCTCAGGCACGTGGTGGGGTCGAAGTCGAGCTTGTAGCCGTTCCAGTGGCTGTACGTGCCGGAGGCGTGCCCCGTCTCGGTGCCGCCGGTGATGGTGGTCGCGCAGCCGCTGGCGTTCTTCAGCGTGATGGCGCCCTGCACGGTCGCCAGGTTGATCTGCTCGAAGGACGTGCAGGTGGGGTTGTTGCGGTCGGTGCAGTTGCCGCTGGATCTCCAGGCGACTCCCGCGCTGCGGAGCCGGTTCGCGGCGTCCGCCTGGCTCAGTTTGGTCACGGCGGCCGTCGAGGCGGCGGGGGCTGCCCAGGCCGTGGTGCCGGCGGCCGGGAGGGCGAGGGCGAGGACCGCGCCGCCCAGGGCGGCGGCGAGCTTGGTCTTGGTGTTCACGTCCTGGGTCTCCTTCGCTGGTTGGGGACACATGTGCTCGGCGCGGCCACGCCGCCCGGTGGAAGCGGCGCACAGGACGATGTCAGCCCCGGGCTGCGCGGCCAATGATCTGCGCGACATCGGGACAGCGGGCTGTCTCACCCCTTCCCACCTGCGGTGACGGGACGGGATGGGACGGAGGATGGGACGGGGGCGGGGCTACGGCTGCTTCTGCGAAGCCGTGGCGGCTCCCGCCTCGTACGCCTTGTCGCACGACGGCCAGGCGCGGAAGTCGTGGGTGCGGGCCCACAGGCGGTGGGCGGCCCGGATGTTCCACTCCGGGTCGAAGGCCTTGCGCGGGGTGCCGCCGAGTTGGCGCAGGGTGCCGTCGTAGAGCTGGAAGACGCCCCAGTTCCGGGTGCCGTTGGTGTTGCCCAGGCTGTAGAGCGGGTCGAGGTTCGAGGCGCACTCGGCGATGCCACTGGCGCGGTCAGGGTCCTCGGTGAAGACCTCGCGCACCCTCCGGTCGACCCGGGCGGGCGACCATGGGTGGGCCTTGACGTGGCCGGCGTAGAGGGCGCGTTTGGTCCTGTCGTCGACCGATCCGTTGGCCTCCAGCCCGGCGAGGACCTGGAAGACGACGACACGCATCTGCGTGATGGGCCCGAAGGCGCCGTCGACCTCGAGGTCGAGTCCGGCCTGTTTGAGCCGGAGTTGGAGTTCACGGACGCAGGAGTCCTGGTGTCCCATGGCCACGAACCGGCACTTGTCCGTCAGGAGGGGACGGCCCGCCGCGTCGTCGGCACCCGCCGGACGGTCGTCGGTGAGGAGGGCGGCGCCCATCACGGTCGCACCGACGGCGAGCAGGGCCACGAGGACGAGGAGCCATCGCCGCGGACGCGGCAGACGGCGCAGACGGAGCAGATGCGGCAGTCGGGGGCGGTGGGGCGGGCGGGGTGGTTCGGCCTCGCTGCCGGGTGACGGGGCCGGGGTCTTCGTCACCTCGGGTTCACCCGAGGCCGTGGGCGTCTCTGCGGGCGTCACTGTGGCGGCCACCGTCGCTCTGGCCGTGGGCGACGCCGACTGCTCGGCCGGGCGTGCGCCCCGGGCCGGTTCCGCCCGGACCGTTCCGCGTCTTCGCCCGGCGTCCACGAGCACCCAGAGCCGGTGCAGTTCCAGGAGTTCGTGCTGATCGGCCCCGCAGGCCTTGCCGAACCGGGCGAGGGGGTCGAAGTCGTTGGGGACGCCGGCGCCCGAGCAGTAGCGGTGCAGGGTGGAACCGCTCACCCCCGCCCGGCGCGCCAGTGCCTCGTAACTGCAGTCCGCCCGGCCCTTGAGGGTCTGCAGCAGATCGGTGAGTTCCCGCGCATAGCGGGACCCGGCAGTCCGTAGCTCGGTCACGCACATACCTCCACTGATCGGCGCCGTACGGCAGCGGAGTACACGGTGCCCCAACCGGTCGGTAACGTCCACAAATTCGAGGCGTTGCATGACCGCCGGATGTACCGCGGTCGGCGCCTGGGTGACTCGACGACGGCAAGAGGGGCCGGAGTTGCGGGAGAGACTCCGGGCCGCGTTCTCGCTGGTTACGTTGAGGTCTGTGCGGACGCAGAAGAGGTCAGGGGACGGCAGGAGCGGCGACGCGAAGGGGACGCCCCGGGTGCCCCGTGGCGCGGGTCCGGCCCACCCGGTGCTCGCCTTCCAGAACTCCGCCGGCAACGCCGCCACCGCCAGGGCGCTGCGGCCGGGCGGCCAACGGCCGGGGGCGGCACGCCCGTTCGCTCCGCTGCCCGGCGTCGACGAGCGGATCCAGGGGCTGGTGCTGCCGCCGTATCTGATGGATCTGGCGGCGGGAGGGCTGTCGACGGCGTACGGGCTGACCGGGCACGAGTTCGTGAAGAACGCGGTGGCCGCGGTGGTCGGGCACGGCGGGGGCACCGTCTCCGACATCGCGGCCGAACTGGCCGGGCGCCCCGAGACGTTCTTCGGGCAGGGCCGCGCCTTCGCCGTCGAGGGCACCAAGGGCAAGGACTGGTGGGACGTCACCGTCTCCATCGCCCCGGCGCCCGACGACCGGCCGCCCGTGTTCCATCCGAACGACCTGCTTCAGGAGGCCCCTTCGGACCCGTACGGGGCTCCGAAGGTGGGCCTGGACAACGACGCCGAGGGCAAGGACACCAAGGTCGACGTCCAGCACAACACCGCGGCCACCACGAGCACCACCGCCGGTTCGTCGTCCAGCAAGGGGGCGGGCGGCCTGGTCTTCGGGCTGGCGCCGGTGGCGCCCGCGCTGTGGCTGGGCGGGGCGGCCAGTGGCAGCGCCCAGCCCTGGCAGTCCTCCCGGGAGTCGCGCAGTCAGCGCAATGTGGCCGAGCCGCGTGTGCTGCGCAGCGACAAGGGCTCGGTCGAGGTGACGCGCAAGGTGCGCTACCTCGTACGGCTCAGGAAGCACGGCACCGAGCAGCCGCCGGAGCTGCTGCGCGCCTCCGGTTCGCTCACCCAGCGCGTGCCGACCGAGCATCTGGTCCCGGCCGGTACCACGACACCGGCCGCGCCGACGCCGTTCGCCGCCGGTGACCCCACTCCCGCGCGGGTCTCGCTCGCCGACTCGATGGCCCCGCTCGCGGTGACCGACAACGCCGCCCCGCACCAGGGCGGCCGGGGCCTGTTCGACGCGGTGCGCTCCGTGCTGCATCCCTCCCTGACGGCGCCGGGCGCGCCGGGGCTGGCCCGGCTCTACGAGGCGACCTCGACCGCGACGGTCCTGGAGGACATGCCCCGGCTGCTGCGGGACGGTGTGGTCGGCGAGGATCTGCAGTCCAAGGACGGGAAGACGGCGGGCAGTTACCGGCTGCACGCGACGCTCACCGGCCTCTCCCCCGCCTGGGGCACCGGAAAGACCCAGCTGCGCACCCATCAGCAGGCGCAGACCTCGGTCACGGAGAGCGCGGGCAAGGGCCGGGCGGTCACGGCGGGTGTGGGTCCGGCCATCGGCGTCGGGGCGGCCGGGAACGCGGCCGTCGTGCGGGGCACCGCCATGCCCGTCGCGGCCGCCCGCAAGGCGCGCTTCACGGCGACGGAGCAGAGCGTCTCCAGCCGGCAGGGCGCCGAGGTCCGGGGCGAGAAGGCGCTTTACCACGGGACGGTGCAGTTCACCGCGGAGGGCACGGGCCCGCGGTCGGCGGAGATGGTCCTGAATCCCGGGCGCCGGGTCGCCACCCACACGATGAAGGTGTGGATCAGCCTGCGGGCCGACGAGGCGCAGAGCCTCGGGCTGCCGCTGCCGCCGGGCATGGAGGCCGGGGACTTCACGAAGAAGCCGAAGCGGACCGACGAGAACGGCGAGGAGACGGACGTCGAGCGCCATCTCGCCTACGGCGGCAAGGGCTCCAACGTCGTGCTCAGCCAACTCGACACCGGACCCATGGTGCGGGCCGTGTGCGAGATGTTCGCCACCGACCCGAGGCTCGCGGGCTATCTGCCCGCCTTCGGCGCCACCGCGCCCGCCGCCCGCACCAGCGCCGAGGAGGCCGAGGCCCAGCGGCGCAACCACCGCGAGCTGATGACCGCCCTGTCGGAGACCAACCTGCGGGTCAACAAGGACCAGTTGCTGTCCACCGGCGTCACGGTCCGGCTGCGCCGCAAGACGGCGATGCACTCCCACGACGTACAGTTGCGGGTCCGGGGCGAACTGGGCGACAGCTCCTACCAGGGCGACATCAAGGACTGGCTGGTGCGCGCCCACTCCGGCGTCACGAGCAACTCACAGAGCGGGCGCAGCAGTTCGCGTTCGATCGGCGGTCTGGTGCTCGGCCAGGCCCGGCTGATCCCCGGTGCGCTGACCGCGTCGGCGCGCTACGAGCGGCACAGCACCGGGAACCGCCGCAACCAGGCCGGTCCCACCGGCCGTTCGGACGTCGTGACCAACGGCTCCGAGTCGGCCGCCGCGTTCTCGGCGCCCCTGCGGCTCGACGTGGACGTCACGATGACGTCCCGGCAGCGCAAGCTGGCCCGCACGCTCACCCCCGGCTCCCCCGGGCAGGACGCGCCGGAGTCCGCCCTGCTGGGCGGGCTGACCCTGCCGGAGCAGGACGTACGGCTGCTCACGCCGACGGAGTTCACGCTCGACCGGGCGGGCAAGGACCGGCTGGACGCGGTGGTCGGGGCCCGCAGGGCAGCGCCCGCGGCGCCCGACCACGACTTCGCCGCCGAGGGCATCGGCGACCTGGCCGCGATCACCCCGAGGCCGTCCGCCGGGCGGGTGCTGAAGGACTGGCAGCTGGTGGAGACCGTCGACGGGGAGCCCGTACGGGCCCTCGCCCGCGAGCTGCTGGCCCGGGCGGCCGCACGCAACAAGGGTGCGCACCGGGACACCGCGCTGGAGTCGGAGGGGCTCGCGCCGCTGCAGGCGCTGGAGGAGCGGCTGGGCGAGCGGGCGATCCAGGGGGCGCTGCGGCAGGCCGTGTCGTCCGGCTGGGTGGTGAAGAACCTGCGCTACCCGCGCCGTCTCGCGGCTCTCAACGGCGCGGTCGGCATCCGGCTCGCCCTCGCCAACCCCAGGTTCCTGCACCAGGGCGCGGGCCCCGGCACGGAGACCTTCGTGCTGGGCGGGCACCAGTCGGCCGGGCAGTCCGGGCAGGGCACCACGAGCACGGTGCAGTTCGGCGCCACCGGGTCGGAGAACGGCGCCGAGTGGCGCACCGGCCAGGGGCTGTCGGCGTCCCGGACCAGCGGCACGGGCGACAGCCGGGCGTCCGCGGTGTCCGGCACGGTCGAGCGCAACGCCCACACCCCGAAGAAGGCGCCCCTGTATCTGGTCCAGTGCGACGTGCTGGTGAACATGGTCGCGGAGGTCAAGGTCACCGGCGGCGGCCCCTACGTCGCCAAGGGCGCCCGGACCCTCCCGGCCGCGGCGGGCGTCTGGCTGACGGAGGCGCAGCTGCCGCCGCGGATCAGACGGCAACTGGGCCTGGACGAGGAGCCGGCGGCCACCACGGCGGGCTCGTCGCGGGGGCCGGGCGAGAGCCGGGCGGAGAGCTCCCGCATGGCCCAGGAGCGGGCGGCCGGTGCCTCCAAGGCAGGTGCGTCTGCGGCCGGTGCCTCCAAGGCAGGTGCGTCTGCGGCCGGTTCGTCCACTGTGTCTGCGGCCGGTCCCACCCTGAAGGCAGACGCCGCGCTCGGCTTCGGGATGATCGAGGACCTGCCGGACTTCGTCCCGCTGCTGGGCCGGCTGCGCGCGGACCTGGTGCGGCAGGGCCGGCAGGACGTCGCCGACGACCTGCTGCCGCGGCAGCAGCTCAAGGACCGCAACGACAACGTGCAGCGGCTGCTGCGCGTCCTGGACCGGGACGGCTCCATGGGGCTGCTGTCCGGTGCGATGGACGGCGGGGTCACCGTCGAACTGCTCGACGGCCGCAGGACGCCGTACTGGGCCGTGTTCAGGATCGTCCGCACGGGCGACGCCACCCACGCGGGCGACGCGACGGACGGCCGGGACATGGAGTACATCACCTCCGCCGTCTCGCAGAGCGCCGCCGCCCACGACCAGGGGGCGCAGACCGGCGTCGAGGGCGTCCTCGCCGGATCGGGCAAACCCGAGGGCGGGACGGGCCAGTTGAAGAGCACCGGCGGCGCCGCGGGCGTCGGTTACGCGTCCGGTGCCTCGCGGCGCGGCGGCTCCGCGAGCCGGGGGCAGCTCGGCATGAAGACGGTCGCGGAGGCGGGTGCGGCGCCGTCGGCGAGGATGCGCGTACCGATCCGGGCGAGCCTGGAACTGTTCAAGGGCGGCAAGCGGGTGGGGCTCGCCCTGATGGACGACCGCAGGACGGCGCTGACCCATCGCGTCCTCAAGAAGGACCTGGAGGCGCTCGGCAGGGTGGTCGCGCCGACCGTCCCCGCCGCGGCCCCGGCCCCGGCGGCCGCGAGCGGACCGGCCGGACTCGGGCCGTCCGGACTCGGCGCCTGGCGTGCGGCCGGTGTGCGGCTGCCGATGGAGGCGCAGGTCAACGGCTTCCAAGGCATCACCCAGGTACGGGAGTTGATGGCGTCCGCGGTCCGGCAGGCGGGCGGCGGCGACCGCTTCCGCGACAAGGGGCAGGCCGCGGCGTACGCCCTGAACGAGGCCGTGTCGACCGAGTGGATGATCGCCGCGCTGCCGCTGCTCACCTCTGCCGGGATCGATCTGCCGCCGGTGCACGCCTCCGGCGCGGAGGGCCAGGACCTGCGCGCCTCGCTGCACGCCCGGCTGCGGGAGGGCCGGGTGCTGGGCGTCGGCGACAAGATGACCTTCGAGACGGTGGGCCAGAGCCATCTGGAGGCGCCGCGGCCCACCCAGACGGACGGCCAGAGTTCGGCCGACCACGGCAGGCAGGGGCGGGGGCTCGCGGGCGCGGGGCTGCTGAACGCCGACGAGTTCCGGCTCAACCAGCTGATGGCCAACGCCGGCGGCTCGGGCGGCGCGACGGACGCCGCCGCGAACTCCGCCGGTTCGACGCCGCTGCACAAACCGAAGATGAGGTCGGTCCTGGTGCAGTTCACGCTGGATGTGAAGGCGGTGGCCCGGGTGAGCAACCGGGTGCGCGGCGGCCGCGGTGCCACGGCGGAACGCGAGACCACTCTCACCAGGCCGGTGGTGATCCGGATGCCGGAGCCGGTGGTCCGGCGGATGCTGGCCACGCAGGGTGCCGTGCTCCAGGACCCGGACAACCATCTGGGCACGGCGGCGACCGTCGCGCCGCCGCCCCCGCCCACGAGTTAGCCCGCGGCCGTCACCCCGCCCGCGCCCAGCGCCTCGCGCAGCTCGCCCCGGCGTCGTATGCCCAACTTCTTGTACGTGCTGGTGAGATGGGTCTCCACGGTGCGGCGGGCCAGGTGCAGCAGGCCCGCGATCTCGGTGTTGGTGCGGCCGTCGGCGGCGAGCTGGGCGATGCGCAGTTCGCTGCCGGTGAGGGAGCCGGAGCCGGTGCGGACGAGGGTGGGGCGGCGGGCGCCGCCCTCGCGCAGGGCGTCCCCGGCGAGGGTGCGCAGGCGCAACGCGCCCAGCCGTTCGGCGCGTTCGGCCGCGTCGCGCAGACACTCGCGGGCCCGCGCGCTCTCCCCGGCAGCGGTCAGCAGGCGGCCCTGCGCGATGAGCGCTGCCACCAGTTCCGGCTCCGTGGCGGCCGGGGCGTCCCGCAGCAGTCGTACGGCCTCCTCGGCCAGTTCCCGTCCGCGGCGGCCGCCGGTGGCGGTGGCCAGGGTGCGCAGGGCGCGGCCCACGGTGCGGGGCGTGCCCCATTCACGGGCCAACCGCAGCTCCTCCTCCGCCAGTTGGAGCGCCTTCCGCGGGTCGCCGAGCGCGAGGAGGCACTCGGCGGCGGCGGTGCGCCACGGTGTGACGACCGGGCTGACCACGTCCCGGGCCGACTGGCGGCGGCCGCACTCCAGGAAGTCGTGCAGGGCGGCGGCCCGGTCGCCGTCGGCGGCTCGCTGTACCCCCCGTGCGTACAGGAACCGGTTCAACTCCCAGGAGTCGGGCGCCTCGTACAGGTCGAAGCCGTCCGCGAGGCGGCGGGCCTCGGCCCTGCGGTCGCACTCCACCAGCGCGATCAGGGTGTGCGCGTGCTCGTTGGAGGGGCCGGTGACGGGCGGCAGGGGCGGCTCGGACGGCAGTCGGCCGTACGCGCCGCGAGCCGCCGCGATGTCGGCGCGGGTGTTGAGGAGGGCCTGGTGCATGGGGTGCAGCAGGCCGGGGCGCTGGCCCGCCAGGCCGCGTTCCACGAGCCGTTCCGCCTCGTCGAGCTCGTCGGCCCACTGGGCGATCGCGGCGGCCGTGCCGACCAGGAACGGCTCGGTCAGCGGGTCGGCCGGTTCGGCGAGCAGGGTGCGCACCCGCTGCATCGCCTCGGCGGCCGAGGTCAGCCCGGCGGTGGCGGCGTAGCGCACGAGCAGGGCGCGGGTGGCCGGGCCGACCAGTTCCGGCGTGTGTTCGGCGGTGTCGGAGATCCGGCGGTACACCTCCCGGCGGACGGTCTGGTCCTGGTCGGACAGCAGCGCGGAGGCGCTCTGCAGGGTGCCGGCGAGATCGGGGTGACCGGCGAGTTCCTCGTCCACCGTGCGCAGCACCTCCACCGCCGCGCGGGCCTTCCCGCGCCCGGCGAGCGCGGTGCCGAGGGCCAGCGCGGCCCGCACCCGGTCCTGCGGGGTGCCGGGCAGCCGCAGCGCCTCGGTGAGCCGCGGGATACCGGCCGAGGACGTGCGGCCCGCGACCTCCAGGGAGCCCAGCTCGGTCAGCAGCCGCTGGCGGCGGGTGTCGTGCAGCGGCTCGTCGAGGGCCCGGCGCAGATAGGCGACGGCGTCGTCGGGGCGGTCGTCGCGCAGGGCGAGCGAGGCGCCGTCCTGGAGGACCGATGACGCCCACAGGTCGTCCACCGGGTCGGACAGCAGGAGTTGGCGGGCGACGGTCTCGGTGGGGGCGCCCCGGTGCAGCATCGCCTCGGCGGCGGCGCGGTGTGCGGCCCGCCGCCGGGTCACGGGGACGCCGGTGAGCACCGCGTCGCGCAGCAGGGGGTGGGCGTAGCGCGGTCGGCCGCGCGGGTCGGGGCGCAGCAGGCCGAGCCCGGTCATGGCGGTGAGCCAGCCCGCCACCCGTGCGGGATCGGCCCCGGCCAGTTCGGCGAGCAGTCCCCCGAGGTCCTCGGCGGGCCGGCCGAGGACGCCGCCGCCCCGCTCCCACCCCTCGTCGAGCGCGGCGAGGGCGCGTGCGACCTCCGTCGTACCGGGGCCCGCGCTGTCCAGCCACCACGAGACGGCGGCCGGGTACCCGCCCGGGTAGAGGGCCGCGGACGTCTCGGGCACGACCGGGCGGTCCACGGGTCCGCCCAGGTCGTCGAGGAGCGCGCGCAGCAGGAGGGGGCTGCCTCCGGCGGCCCGTACGCAGTCGGCGACCCAGGGGCCGGGGGCGCCGGGGAACTCGGCGCGCACCAGTGCGGCCGCCGACTGCGCGGTGAGGGGGGCGAGGGTGTGGGTGTGCAGGAGGGCGGGCGACAGGGTGTGGCTGAAACCCGGGGCGGGCGGGTCGATGTCGTACTGGCTGCGTTCGGCGACGGCCAGCAGGATGGGCAGGGCGGAGAGGTCGACGTTGCGGGCGGTCTCCACCAGCCAGCGGTAGGAGGGTGCGTCGGCGAGGTGGACGTCGTCGACGGCGAGCAGCAGGGGTGCGGTGTCGGCGTGCTCGTGCAGCAACCGCCGTAGCCACGTACCGGTTTCGCGTTCACTGCCCCGCGGTAGTGCGTCGGGGGGCGCGAAGTCCGGTAATCGGTTGAGGAGTTGGAGTACGGCGGAGAAGGGCACCGTGGTGTCGGCCGGGGCGCAGCGGGCGCGCAGCACGCGCATGCCGTGCGCGGCGGCGTCCTGCGCCACGCTCTCCAGAACCGTGGTGCGGCCCGTGCCGGTGGCCCCGCGCAGCAGCACCAGGCCGCCCGCGCCGGACCGGGCGCGGGCGGCGGCGTCCGCCAGCAGCGCGACGGCGTCGCGGTGTTCGCGCGGCTGCTCGGGCGGCGCTTCGGACATCTGTGCCTCCTGGCTCGGACATGACGTGTACCGCTGTCGAGGACGACCCCGGCCGCCCCGCGGTGGCGTGACAAGTCCCACGGCGACCGGAACCGGCCATCCGGGAACCGCACCGCCCGGCACGGTCGTGGTGGTCGTACCGCGGATCTCGTGGTGTCTGTCGTGGTGCTCCACGATTGCCTCCGTCCCTCTCGCCACACGAGTGTGAACAGCGCACACCTGTCACCGGCCCCACCGAGGTGGACGGCACATGGACATGGGGGAAACGCTTGCTCAGCTCATCGGGGACCACGCGATCCGGGACGGCCGAAGCGCCGGAGCGGATACCGGTGGCGGTGCACGCCCTCGACCCGATCCTGCGCGAGGGCGCGACCGGCCAGCTGCGCCGGTTCCCGGAGATCGAGCTCCGTGAGGAGAGCGCGTCGGGCCCCGGCACGGTGGCGCTGCTCGTGGACGACGTGCTGGACGAGGCCGGTCTGACCCGGCTGCGCCGTCTGGTGCGCAGCGAGGGCGCGCGGGCCGTGCTGGTGGTCGGCTCCCTGCGGGAGAGCGAACTGCTGGAGGTCATCGAGTGCGGGGTCGGCGCGATCGTGTGGCGGCACGAGGCCACCGCGACCCGGCTGGTGCAGGCCGTGCTCGCCGCCGCGCGCGGTGACGGGGATCTGCCCGCGGATCTGCTGGGCCGGCTGATCAGCCAGGTGGGTGCGCTGCACCGCAGCGCCGCGGGCCACAGCGGCGGCCCGTCCTCGGGGCTGAACCCGCGCGAGGTGGACGTGCTGCGTCTGGTCGCCGAGGGGCTCGACACCGGAGAGATCGCCGGCAAGCTGTCCTACTCCGAACGCACGGTCAAGAACGTGATCCACGGGCTGACCACCCGACTGCACCTGCGCAACCGGGCGCACGCGGTCGCGTATGCCCTCCGGGAAGGCTACATCTGATCGAACGGGCAGCCCGCGCCGCCCTCTTGGGCAGCGCGGTCCGCCCCTCGGCCGTCCCCTGCGTGCCTGCTCGGACGGCCCGGGCGGAGGCAGGATCGGGTACGGCGGCAGGTTTCGTGCGGTGACCGGCACCGCGGGGCGGGAGCAACACGGTGATCCACGAGGTGGACGAGGTCCTCAAGGGCCTCCTCGGCGGCGGTGCGCTGGCGGGCTCCGGCATCGACGTCGCCTTCGACGCCCCGACCCGCGACTGGGCGGCCCGGCGCAACTCCCCCACCATCAACGCCTACCTGTACGACATCCGCGAGGACATCAACCGCCGTCAGCGCGGACACGTCCCGGTGCACGACGAGCGGGACGTGGTGGTCAAGCGCCGTCAGCCGCCGCGCTGGTTCCGGCTGTCGTATCTGCTGACGGCGTGGACGAAGCAGCCGCAGGACGAACACCGGCTGCTGTCCGCGGTGCTGGCCACGCTGATCCCGCGCGAGCTGCTCGCCCCCTCGGAACTGCCGGGCGCCCTGGGCGAGTTGGGGCTCACGGTGCCGGTGTCGGTGGCGGGCATCCAGACGGAGGCCCGTTCCATGGCGGAGATCTGGACCGCCCTCGGCGGCGAGCTCAAGCCGTCCCTCGACCTCGTGATCACCGCGCCGTTCCCGGCCTACCCCGAGTACGACGCCGGCCCGCCCGTCACCGAGGGCGCAGCGGTCCGTGTCCGCACCGGGGACGAGACCGCGCCGGTCACGGAGGAGCGCGCCCACCGGCCCGCCCAGGTGGAGGCGGCCCGCAGCGCCCGCCGGATCGCCCGGCGCGAGCGGGGGGCGGGTCCGGCCGAGTGACCACGCAGACACCGGCGTACGAGACCACGGACCAGGATCCCGCCGCCGCCCTCGTCGCCCGGCTCCACGCCCTGCGGGAGCAGGTCACCCTGCTCGTGGAGCACCGCTCCGCCGACGATCCCACGGCCGGTGACCCCCTGCGCGGCCTGTATCTGTCGGAGGAGGCCGTACGGCATCTGCTGCGGCCGGTCGAGCCGCTGCTGCCGGTTCCGGTCCTGCCCTCCCCTGCCGGGCAGCCCTACGACCGGCTGGCGGAGCTGTCCGGGCGGCTGGGGCTGACCGAGCTCGACGCGGCGCTGCTGCTCATCGCGCTCGCCCCCGATCTGGACCGCACCTTCGAGCCGCTGTACGGCTATCTCAACGACGACGTCAGCAGGCGCCGGGCCACCGTCTCGCTCGCCCTCGACCTGGTCGGCGCTCCCCTCCACTCGCCGGGCGCCCGGGCCCGGCTGCATGCCACGGCACCGCTGTGCCGGCTCGGGCTGCTCACCGTGGAGGAGCCCGAACGGCCCTTCCTCAGCCGCTCGTTGCGGGCACCGGACCGGCTCGTGGCGCATCTGCTCGGCGACGACACACCGGACGCGTCGCTGACCGGACACGTGCACGCGTTGCCGACGCCTTCGCGGCCGTACGACGACCAACCGCCAGGGTCGGACGACGAGTTCGGGCGCTTCGTGCACCGGCTGGCGGCCCGACTTGCCGACGGCTCCCCGCTCACCGCGTATCTCCGCGAGCGCCGCGAGGGCGACGGGCTCGCCTGCGCCGCCGCGGCGCTGCACCTCGCCGGCGTTCCGGCGCTGCGGTTCACCGGCCCCGAGGACCGCGTCCCCGACGTGCTGCGGGAGGCCCGGCTGCGCGGTCTGGCCGTGGTCGTCACCGGCCTGCCCCAACAACCGGCCGCGCTGATCCGGGAGTTGGCGGACGCGAGGGACGTACCCGTCCTGATCGCCGGTCCCCGCCCCTACGACCCCCACTGGTGCGACGAGGACCCCCTCGCCCTGGACGTGCCCCCGCAGCACACGGGTGCGCTGCGCGCCTGGTCGGCCGCACTGGGCGAGGAGGTGGACTTCGACCTGGCCGCCACCGTCGCCCCGTACCACCTCCCCGGCGACCGCATCGCCCGCGCCGTGCTCGCGGCCCGGAGCCTCGCCCACTTCGACGGCGGCCCGCTCACCCCTGCCCATCTGCGTCTCGCCGCCCGCCAGCAGTCCGCGTCGGGCCTCGAACAGCACGCCCGCCGCATCCGGCCCGCCGTCGACTGGCACGACCTGGTGCTGCCCGAACGGCCTCTCGCCCAGCTGCACGAACTCGCCCTGCGCGCCCGCCATCGCGACCGGGTCCTCGGCGACTGGCGGCTCAGCGCGGGTGGCGGCCGGGGCCGGGGGGTGCTCGGCCTGTTCGCCGGCGAGTCGGGCACGGGAAAGACCCTGTCCGCCGAGGTCGTGGCCGCCGAACTGGGCCTGGACCTCTATGTCGTTCAGCTGTCCTCGGTGGTCGACAAGTACGTCGGCGAGACCGAGAAGAACCTGGAGCGCATCTTCACCGAGGCCGACCGGACCGATGCCGTGCTCCTCTTCGACGAGGCCGACGCCGTCTTCGGCAAGCGGTCCGAGGTGAAGGACTCGCACGACCGGTACGCCAACATGGAGAGCGCCTATCTGCTCCAGCGTCTTGAGTCCTTCGACGGGATCGCGCTGCTCACCACCAATCTGCGCGCCAACATCGACGAGGCCTTCACCCGGCGGCTGGACCTGGTCGTCGACTTCCCGTTCCCGGACCGCGAGCAGCGGCTTGCGCTGTGGCAGCACAGCCTGTCCCACGTACCGTGCGCCGAGGACGTCCAACTGGGCTCGGTGGCAGCGGACTTCGAGCTCGCGGGCGGCTCGATCCGCAGCGCCGTGGTGACCGCGGCGTATCTCGCCGCCGGACGCGACGGCCTCGTCACCTCGGCGGATCTGCTGGAGGGGGCCCGCCGCGAGTACCGCAAGGCGGGACGGCTGGTGCCGGGCGAGGGCGCCTGGTGACTCCGGCGCCCCCGCCGTCACCTGAACCTCAGTCCTGCACGCGCCACTTCTGGTTGGGGGTGCCGGCGCAGGTCCACAGCTGGAGCTTGGCGCCGTTGCCGGTCTTGTTGTCCACGACGTCCACGCACTTGTCGGCCTGCGGGTTCACCAGGTCCCCCGCCTGGCTCAGCACGAACTGCTGGGCGGGGTTGCCGCTGCACCGCGCCAACTGGATGTGCGCCCCGTCCTCCTTGGAGCCCCACGCGACGTCCATGCACATACCGAGCGAGCGCACGGTGCCGTCACCGCGGAAGTCCCACTTCTGGTTGGCCGATCCGGCGCAGTCCCAGATCTGCAGCTGCTTGCCGTCCTTGCCCACGCCGTTCTGCGCGTCGGTGACGTCGATGCAGCGGTCGGAGCCCTGCCCGATGATGAGCTGACCCGGCACGGGCGTTGCCGACTTCTCGGGCTTGGCGGTGTTCTTCTTGGCCGGGGCCGGAGCACCCCCGCCTCCGCCTCCGCCGCCCGAACCGCCAGTGTCGGTGTCGTCGTCGGTGTCACCGCCGGTGGGGGCCAAGGGGGTTGAGGACGGAGTCGGGGCCGTGGACAGCGCCGGGCTGGGTGACGGCGCGGGCGCGAGCGTGTTGGCGGCCTCGACCTGCTTCTCCGTGGCGCCCGTGTTGACGGCGGGCTTGTAGGCGATCCACAGCATCACGAAGGTGATCGCCAGGGCCGTGAAGACGCCGAGGAAGGTGGCGAGCCAGCGGGGCAGGAAGCCTCGCTGGACGTAAGTCCCCTCCACCGGCAGGGGGTTGGCGCCCGAGCGCACGACGTTCAGCGTGTACGGCCGCTGCTCCTTGCCGCCGAACCACATGATCTGGCGCGGCTTGAGCGTCGTCCTCACGAACGCCGCGCGGCCCGGCTCGATCTGTACGTTGCTCGGGAAGATCTCGTACGACAGCTGGTCGCCGTTGTCGTTGCCGCTGATCGAGGCCATCAGCTTGGTGTTGCCGAGGTTGTCGACGGCCAGGCGGGGGCGCCCCCGGAACCGCCCCTTGACGGTGGGCGGGACGAGTTCGGCGCGCACCTCGGTGAACGGGGTGATCGTCAGGTTCCCCTCGGGGACGGTCGTCGCCTCCGGGTGCTCGGTCGGCGAGATCCGGACCGCGTACGGGTTCGGGCCGGCCACCGCGTCCGGAGTGCGCGGGGGCGCGAAGGTGAGGTCCACTGTGCCCGTCGTGCCCGGGTACAGCCGCAGCGTCTGCGGTTCCACCGTCGTCCACGGCGCGATCGACCCGACGGGCTCGAAGCGGTACTCGTCCACGACGTCGCCGGTGTTGCGCAGCCGCAGCCGTACGCGCGTGCTGCCACCCGGGTCCACGGTCGCGGAGGCGGGTTCCAGGGAAGTCCACAGGGTCATGCCGTCACACCGTCAGCTTGATGGCTTCGATCCAGCGCGCGTTGTCGAAGGCGCCGGCAGTGTTGAGGTCGGGGCGTGCGTTGTTGCAGGACTGGTCGCGCCAGTCCTGGTCGCGGACCTTGACCACGTTGCAGGCCTGGCCCGAGCCGACGTTCCAGACGAAGGTCACCAGGTACGGGGCGTCCTTCTTGGTGCTGCCGATGTAGTTGTCCTTGCCGTCCGCCTTGATGGCGGTCCAGTGCGGCAGCCACCTGCCCTGGCCGTTGGTGGACTGGTCGTCGTGCACCATGGCGCTGCCGGCCGAGCCCTGGACGCCGTAGACCGCGACGTTGAGGGCCTTGATCGCCCTGGCCTGTCCGACCGTGCCGCCGACGGTGCCGTCGCACACCGGCTTCTGCCAGCCCTCGCCCTCGACGAAGGCGCGGTAGCAGACGTGCCGCCCACCGGGGTCGCTGGCGGCCAGGCGGTTCACGGCGGTCGCCGCGGTGTCCGCCTTGGGCTTGGCCGTGGGCTTGCTCTCACCGCCGCCCCCGCCTCCGGATCCGCCCGAGCCGCCGCCGTCCCCGCCCGCGGGCGACGGTGTGGTGGTCGGCGCGGGTGCGGGCGGCAGGGCCGGTGACGGGCTCGCCGACGGGCTGGGGGCGAGGGTGGCGCCCGCCTCGACCTGCTTCTCGGTGGCGCCCGTGTTCACGGGGGGCTTGTAGGCGATCCACAGCATCACGAAGGTGATCGCCAGGGCCAGGATCACTCCGAAGAAGGTGGCGAGCCAGCGGGGCAGGAAGCCTCGCTGGACATAAGTCCCCTCCACGGGCAGGGGGTTGATGCCGGACCGCTGGACGTTCAGCGTGTACGGCCGCTGCTCCTTCGGCCCGAACCAGATGATGCGGCGCGGCTTGAGCGTCGTCTTCACGAACGCCGCGCGGCCCGGCTCGATCTGCACGTTGCTCGGGAAGATCTCGTACGACAGCTGGTCGCCGTTGTCGTTGCCGCTGATCGAGGCCGTCAGCCTGGTGTTGCCCAGGTTGTCGACCGCGAGCTTAGGCCTGCCGCGGAAGCGCCCCTTGACGGTCGGCGGGACGAGCTCGGCGCGCACCTCGGTGAACGGGGTGATCGTCAGGTTCCCCTCGGGGACGGTCGTCGCCTCCGGGTGCTCGGTGGGCGTGATCCGGACCGCGTACGGGTTCGGGCCCGCCACCGCGTCCGGGGTGCGCGGAGGGGAGAACGTCAGCTCCACCGTGCCGGTCGTGCCCGGGTACAGCCGCAGCGTCTGCGGCTCCACCGTCGTCCAGGGCGCGATGGGACCCACCGGCTCGAAGCGGTACTCGTCCACGATGTCGCCGGTATTGCGCAACCGCAGTCGGACACGGGTACTGCCACCCGGGTCCACGGTCGCGGAGGCGGGTTCCAGGGAAGTCCACAGGCTCACGGCATCACGCTAGGGGTCGAGAACGGCGCCGGTCAGGAGGCTTTGGGGCACACTCCGTGACCGGCCGGGCAGGGTGGTGGTTCAGTCCTTGAGCTCGTCGAGTCCCGGCTTGGCGCGCGGCCCGGTGGAGTAGGGCCGCATCGTCATGTGCTGCTGGCTGTTGCCGGCCATCTGCCGGAACTGGGCGAGGGTGACCTTGAGTTCGATGTCCCCGTAGTTGGGGTCCTTGTAGGTCACGACGCGGCTGGAGCGGTCGTAGGAGTCGATGAGCACGGCGTGGACGGTGCTCTCCATCGAACTCGCGGGGCGCCCGGTGAAGTCGACCACCGGGCCCTCGTCGCCCTTGGCGAGCTTGAACCGCCGCCGGATGCCCGCGTAGCTGGGCAGGTTCTGGTTCTCGATGGTCAGGCGTACGTCGTCCAGGCTCTGGTTGGCGTCGATCTGGACGGGGGCGGTGTCCAGCAGCCCGCTGACCTCGTCGCCCGCCGCACCGACCTTGTGCAGCAGCAGCTCGGCGCGGTCGTGGGCCTTGTCGTAGACCTCGCGGATCGAGTCGAACTGCGCCCTGCCGTCCTGGAATTCGAGCTTGTCCAGGGAGGCGTCGCCGCCGATCGAGCGGCGGGCGAAGGCGGCCACCTCGTCGCGGGTGATGTCCGTGTCGCCCTGGTGGTGCGCCCGCCAGTTGTCGAGCCGCGCGACCATGCCTGCCAGGGACTCGGCCATCATCTTGACGGCGAGCCGGCGGCCCTCGATCTTGTTGCCCTTGCCGCGCTCCTCCTTCAGGCGCTCGTCGCGGGCCTCCGTGGTCGGGTAGGCGCGCATGGCGACGGAGAGCGCCTGGACGGGCAGCCCGTGGTGCTCGGCGATGGCTTCGAGGACGTAGAGCCAGCAGGACGGTCCCTGCTGCACGGCGAGTTTCGTGACCCGCTGCACGACGCCGGTCGGCGCGGGTGCTGCGACGGCCTGCGCCGGTTCGCGCTGCACCGCCGGGACCGGGCCGCTCATCACCCGGCGGGCGTTGTCCACCGCCCGCCGCTCGCCCGAGTCGTCGACGTCGGAGACGCGGACCCCGGCGCCGTTGTCCGTGCCGGGGACGGGGCCTGCCAACTGGTCCTGGTAGTGGGTGAGTTCATGGGCCCAGTCCTCCTTGGTCATCGTGTCGCCGACGACCACATGGGGACCGGAGGTGTAGGCCTTGGCCTGCAGTTGCACGGCTGATTCCCGGGCCGTCGAGCCCGTGTGGACGCGCACGCCGCTGAAGTCGGCCCCGCCGAACCGGGCCTCCATCTCGGTGCGCAGTCCCGGGTCCATGGACTGCCCGGGCGAGCGCAGCACGTCGTGCACCAGGGCGCGGCGCTGCACGGACGGCACATGCCCGCAGTCCCCGTCGTGCTCGTGCCGTTCCTCCGCGATGGCCTGGGTCACCGCCGCGTTGCCCGCGAGGCGCTGCAGGTCCAGCATGCGCTGCGCGCCCGTGCTCGGCGCCGCGGTGGGACGGGACCGCTGTCGGTCGCCGTCCTCGTGGCCCTTGGCCCCCTGTGCGCGCACGACGCTCCCCTCGTTGCTGGACGGCCGGCTCTCCAGCCTTACGAGGGCTCCCGGGCCGCGGGAAGGGCCGAAGGGGCAGACACGGGGGCAGCGTCGCACCGTACGACCGGCCGGACTGCCCTTGCGGGCAAGGAGGTTGCCCGCACTCAGGCACCGGAGACCGTTTCCCGGCGGGTTGCGCGCGCGTGAGCCTGGGGGGCGTTCCTGTCTCGTACCCCGAGGAGAGCAGAGCATGCCGTCCTACCTGTCGCCCGGCGTCTACGTCGAGGAGGTGGCCAGCGGCTCGCGCCCCATCGAGGGGGTGGGCACGTCGGTCGCCGCCTTCGTGGGGCTCGCCCCGACCGGCCCGCTGAACGAGCCGACGCTGGTGACCAACTGGACCCAGTACGTGGCGAGCTTCGGTGAGTTCACCGACGGGTACTACCTCGCGCACTCCGTCTACGGCTTCTTCCAGAACGGCGGCACGGCGGCCTACGTCGTCCGCGTGGGCGGATCGTCCGAGGACGCCGCGGCGGGCGGCTCGGCCCCCGCCGCCGTGACCGGGTCCGCCGCCAAGCGCGCACTGCCCGCGGCGGAGCCGGCGCAGCTCGGCACGTTCACCGTGACGGCCATCGCGTCCGCCGGGAACGGCTCGCTGAGCGTCGAGGTCGCCGACCCGGAGGGCGACGGCCCGGCCGAGCGGTTCAAGCTGATCGTCAAGGACGGCGACAAGGCCGTCGAGTCGTTCGACGTGACCGCCAAGAAGGGCGGCCGCAACTACGTGGTCACGCAGGTGAAGGAGCGCTCCAAGCTCATCACCGTGACCGAGGCCGCCCCGGCCGCGCAGCTGGTCCGCCCGGACAACCAGACGGTGGCCCTGGTGGCGCCCGCGCCCGCACCCGCCGTACCGTCCGACGCCGCGCAGGGCGCGCACCCGGGCCCGGCGCAGTACCTCGGCGACTCCGCCGACCGCACCGGCTTCGGCGGCCTGGAGGCCGTCGACGAGATCTCCATGGTCGCGGTGCCCGACCTGATGGCCGCCTACCAGCGCGGTGCGATCGACCTGGAGGCCGTGAAGGCCGTGCAGCTCGGTCTGATCGCGCACTGCGAGCTGATGGGCGACCGTGTCGCGGTCATCGACCCGCCGCCTGGCCTGAATGCCCGTCAGATCCGGGTGTGGCGGCAGGAGACGGCCGGTTACGACTCCAAGTACGCGGCCCTGTACTACCCCTGGGTCAAGACCTTCGACCCCGCGAGCGGTCAGACGCGGATGATCCCGCCGAGCGGCCATGTGGCCGGCATCTGGGCCCGCAACGACTCCGAGCGCGGTGTGCACAAGGCGCCCGCCAACGAGGTCGTACGCGGTGCGGTGGACCTGGAGACCCAGATCACCCGCGGCGAGCAGGACCTGCTCAACCCGATCGGCGTCAACTGCATCCGCGCCTTCCCCGGCCGTGGCATCCGGGTCTGGGGTGCGCGCACCCTCGCCTCGGACCCGGCGTGGCGCTACCTGAACATCCGCCGGTACTTCAACTACCTGGAGGAGTCGATCCTGATCGGCACCCAGTGGGTGGTGTTCGAGCCGAACGACCACGCCCTGTGGGCCCGGATCCGGCGCAACATCTCGGCGTTCCTGGTCAACGAGTGGCGCAGCGGCGCCCTGTTCGGCCAGCGGCCCGAGGAGGCGTTCTACGTCAAGTGCGACGAGGAGACCAACCCGCCGGAGTCGGTGGACGTCGGCCGTGTCGTCTGCGAGATCGGCATCGCGCCGGTCAAGCCCGCCGAGTTCGTGATCTTCCGGCTGGCCCAGTTCTCCAGCGGCAGCGGGGAGTTGGAGGAGTAGGCCGCCCGGCCCGCCCTCCCCCGACGTCGTTTCCAGCACGCATCGACGCTTAGAAGGACAGCGAACGCATGAGTCTCCAGCCGGGTGACGCCCTCACCTCACACAATTTCGGACTGCAGATCGACGGCGTGATGGTCGAGTACCTCGCCGAGGTCAGCGGCCTGAGCATCGAGCAGGACGTCATCACGTACCAGCAGAACAGCCCGAACGGCCAGAACGTGGTCAAGAACCTGCCGGGCGTGAAGAAGAACGGCACCTGCACGGTGGTCCGCGGTATGACGCAGTCGGCGTCGTTCACGCAGTGGATCAACCAGTCCATCACCGGTCAGATGACGACGGCCCGCAAGAACGCGTCGATCATCATGATGGACTTCCAGAACAACCCCGTGAAGCGCTACCACCTGCGCAACGCCTGGTGCAGCAAGATCGACGCGAGCACGGTGAAGGCGGGCGAGGCGGCGGCGCTGACCGAGACCGTGACCATCACGTTCGAAGAACTGGTCATCGAGTAATGCGGCGTACGGCTGCCAGGGCCGGCGCCGTCGCGTACTCCGGCGCGGACGCGGGGACGTCCGTGCCGGAGGCGGGCGTGGAGTCGCCGGGGCCGGAGGCGACACCGGCCCCGGCGGCTCCCGTGCCCACACCCACGCCCGCGCCCGCGTCCGCGTCCGCGTCCGCGTCCGTGCAGCAACAGCAGTCCCTGCGCACGGAGTTCCCCTTCCAGCTGCCGCGCGGCTACGTCGACGAGTCGGGCACCGTACACCGGGACGGGGTGATGCGCCTGTCGACGGCACGCGACGAACTGGTGCCGCTGCGGGACGTGCGTGTGCAGGAGAACCCGGCGTATCTGTCGGTGGTGCTGCTGGGCCGGGTCATCACCCGGCTCGGCACGCTCCCGATGGTCCACGACGGCATCGTGGAGAACATGTTCGCCTCCGACCTGGCGTTCCTTCAGGACTTCTACCGCCAGATCAACGCGGAGGGGCACACCCGTGCCGCCGTGCAGTGCCCGCACTGCGCCGAGCCCTTCGAGGTGGAACTCGGCGGGAGCCGCCTGGGGGAATCGTGACGTACGCGACCGACCGGCTGCACGAGGAGATCGCGTACGTCGCCTACCACTTCCACTGGAGCATGGACGAGATCCTCGACCTGGAGCACCAGGACCGCCGGCGGTTCACGGAGGAGATCGCGTCCCTGGTGACGCGGGCCGCCGGAACGGAGGGCTGAGGGATGGGGTTCCTGGACCGGTTGCGGGGGCGGGAGCGTGAGGCCGCCGACGTCGCGGTTGCCGCGCCTGTCGCGGGTACGGCGGTGGATGGTGCCGAGGCTGCACGGGGTGCCGTGACATCGGATTCCGCGGCACCGCATTCCGCGGCGCCTGCTGCCGGGCGTCCCGTCGTCGCGGCGTCCTGGCCCGCGCTGCCGCCGATCCAGCGGACGCTCGGTGCCGGAAGGGGCGGGGTCGCGGACGCCGGGTTCGGTGGGCGGCTGCCGACGTGGCAGAACCCGTCCTTCATGGGTACGGCGTCCCACTCGGTCCTGGACGGACAGTCCAGCGCGCTCCTCGGCGACGCGGCCCGGCAGGCGACGGGGCGCCCGACACCGGGGCTCGAACGCCCTGCGGGCGCACTGCCGTTGGCCGGTACCGAGCCGGTGGTGCAGCGTGCGCCGGCGGTACCGCTGCGGGTGCTTCCGCCGCGGGGGTTCGGTGTTCCCGCAGCACGGAGTGGGGCCGCCGGTACGTCGGTTCCTACGGCGGCTTCCGCCTCGGGGGCGCCCTCGGTTCAGCGGGCGGTACGCACGGGCGACGCGTCGCCCACCCCCGCGGTGTCGGTGCCACCGACCACCGGGGTCAGGGTGACCCCTGTCCCGGCCGCCTCACCGTCGTCCCGACCGGGTCCGGCCTTCACCAAGGCGCGGTCCGCACCCGCAGCGGTACAGCGGCGCACCCTGCCGGTGGCCCCTCGGACGCCCACGTCCGCGGGCGGGGCAACCGGCGCTACGGGCGGACCGGATGCGACGCCGACCGACGCCGATGAAGCGGGGGTTCGGGCAGCTGGATCCCCTGGTGAGGCCGGCGGCACGGCGGTACAGAGGGCGCCGCACACCGGGGGTGCTTCCGACAGGACGTCGGCTGCTCCGTCGCGCGGAGCCGTGCCCGTGACCGGTGCGGCGACACAATCCACGCCGGGCCCCGGCACCACGACACCCGGAACGACGACGTCCGGCCCCGCACAGCCACCGCGCGCCCCCGGCCTTGGCACCCCCGTCCAGGGGACCACGGCCGCGAGCACCGCACCGATGCCCGTGCAGCGCAAGTCGGCGGGGTCGGGCGACACGTCGCAGAAAACGGCGCCTTCAAACGCCCCGGCAGCCGCGCCGCAGCGCACAGCGCCCGCGAGCGGCACGCCCACCCCCGCCCCTGGCCGGACCACCCCCACGCCTCCGGACCTGGCGCCGGAAAACACCCCGCCCGCGCCGATGCCAGTGCCGATGCCGGTGCCGGTGCCGGTGCCGGTGCAGCGGCAGTCCGCCCCCGCCCACACCTCGGCGTCCACACCGCGACCGGCAACGGCTCAACAGGCCGCCCCTCCGCCGCCCGCCGGACCGACACCGAGCACCACCTCCTCCTCCGAGTCCCCTCGCCCGGCCGGCACCTCCATGCAGCGGGGCTCTCAGCCCCTCGCACCGGCCCAGTCCAACTCCCCGCGCCCGAAGACCCCTTCGCCCGGCGCGACCCCGCCCGTACAGCGAAGTGCGGCCCGCTCGAAGCCCCGCCCCGGCCTCGGCGCGCCGATCGCGTCACAGCCCGCCACTCCGGGCACCCCCGCGAGCCCGCAGAGCAGGCCGACCACTTCGAACCCCGCGCCCTCCCAGCCCAGTTCGACGTCTGGTTCTGGTCGAACCACCTCGGCTGCCACTACGCCGCCGCACGGTTCGCCGTCCGTGCACACCACGGACGCACTCTCACAGTCCCGGCCCACGGATACGAACTCCCCGCCCACCACCACGAGTTCGCACCCACCCTCCGGCCCGGCCCCAACCCCGGCCGTCCAGCGCACCGCCTTCACCCCGGAACCGGCGTCATCCACGCCGCCGGCGGGCGGCCCCGCCGTACAGCGCACCACCTCCACCCCGGCATCGGCTCCCCCCGGCATCCGGCCCACGTCACCCGTGCCCTCGTCCACGGCCAACACCGCCCCCACCTCAAAGTCGCCCCTCTCCCTCGGGCAACCCACCCCACCACCTTCGACGTCGACTCCCCCCACCGCCCACCGCACCACCACCTCCCCCTCGACGCCGCCAGCCCACCCCTCCGACCAGGGCACCGCGACCGTCCAGCGCACCCCCACCTCCCCTTCGACGCCGCCAGCCCACCCGTCCGACCGGGCCACCCTCGCCGTCCAGCACACCCGACCCACCTCGCCGTCGCCAGCTCACCCCTCCGACCAGAGCACCACCACCCCGCCCGTCGCTCCCCCAACCGTCCAGCGCACCACCACCTCCCCCTCGACGTCGCCAGCTCACCCCTCGGACCAGGCCACCCCCGCCGTCCAGCACACCCGACCCACCTCGACGCCGCCAGCCCACCCCTCCGACCGGGACACCACCACCCCGCCCACCGCTCCTCCAACCCTCCAGCGCACCACCACCTCCCCCGCAACGCCGCCGACCCACCCCTCCGACCCGGCCACCCCCACCGTCCAGCGCACCCGACCCACCTCCTCCCGCCGCTCCCCCCTGGGTGCCCCCGTCACCGCGGCCCCCGCCGATGCCACACCTCTCAGCACTCCGACTCCGGCGGCCCCGTCCGGACCCGCGGCGCCCTTCCCCGCCGTAGCGCATCACGCTCCGGCGCCCCTCCCCACGGCACCGCCCGCGGCCACCACCACAGCAGTGCCCCTGTCCACAGCAGTGCCCCTCTCCGCACCGGCTCCCCTCCCCACGACCGGCCTGTTCACCCCCGCGGCATCGGCCACTCCACCGGCAGCCGTCCTCTCCACGGCCGCGGGCTCAACTCCCGCCTCCACGCCGCCGGTTCAACGCAAAGCCACCCCGCTCACCGCCCCCGCACCCCTGCGCGACCCGGCGTCCCCGACCACCGCCACGCACTCCCCCCTGCCCGTGGCGTCGCTGAGCCCGCCTCCTCACACCCCCGCAGAATCCCCCGCCCCTCGCGGCGCGAGCATCCCGCCCGTCGCCCAACGGCTGGGCCTGTTCAGCAAGTCCAAGCACACGCCCAAGGCCGAGACGACGACACCGAGCAACCCCCCGGCACACAGCACCACAGGCGCTCTCGCAGCGGCCGCGGCAGCGGCGGTCGGCACCACGCTCACGCACCGCATCTCACCGCCCGGACAGCAGGCCCCGTCGTCGCAGTCCCGCACCGACCCGCCACCGCCGTACAGCAGCTCGTCCACACCCCCGCCGCCGTACGAACCCCCCTCCGTCCACGCGGCCGCCGCCGCGCCACCCCCACCGGAGTACACCGCGATCCCGCCCGGCTCCTTCGACCCCCGTGAGCTCACCGACTTCCAACTCGACGAACTCGTACACCGGATCATCGGCCGCATCACCCGCCTGATCCGCACCGAACTCCGCATGGACCGCGAACGGATCGGCAAGCTCCGCGACCCCCGCCACTGACCGCCGTCCCCACCCCCTGAACGCCGTAGGCACCCCCTGAACGACAGAAAGGCCGAGATGTCCCGCCAGGACCCGGGCTCCACCATCTGGTTCTCCCTCAGCATCGACGGCGAGAGCCTCGGCTACTTCAACGGTTGCGAGGGGCTGTCGTCGCAGGTGGAGGTCGAGCGGCGGCAGGAGGGGGGCAACAACGGGTTCGTGTGGCAGCTGCCGACGCGGGTGACGTTCTCCACGATCCGGCTGACCCGCCCGCTGACCCCGGACACCACGAAGGTCGCCAAGTGGATCTCGTCCGTGCAGACCGGGATCAAGCGGCCCACGGCGCAGATCGCGGCGCTGCGGGCCGACGGCTCGGAGGTCGCCCGCTGGGGGCTCATCGACGTGCTGCCGGTCAGCTGGACCGGGCCCTCGCTCGACCCGGCGAGCCCCGCCGTGGCGACCGAGGTGCTGGAGATCGCCCACCACGGGTTCACGGACTGACGGGGAGGACGACACCGATGGCAAAGGGAAGCAGGGGCGGCGCGGGCAAGAGCCTGGTACGGGCCACGCTCGCGATCCACGAACCGCCGAAGGGCAAGAGCCGCACCCCGGGCGGCATCATCAAGACGTTCGGCTTCGACTTCAACCCCTCGGAGCTGTCGCTGACCCGTCGCGCCCAGTGGAAGGTCACCCCCGCGCAGATCGAACGGGACGGCCCGCTCCCGGAGTTCATGGGCGCGGAGCCGCGTGAGATGAGCGTGGAGATCTTCCTCGACTCCTCCGACGAGCCGACCAGCAACACCGTCCTGAAGAAGGTCGAGTCGCTGCTCGCCTGCTGCGAGGTGACGACGCGGAGCATCGCCGCCAAGCAGCCGTCGCCGCCGTGGGTGGTCTTCCAGTGGGGGTCGTTCTCGACGGCCCGGTTCACGGCCTACGTCAGTGCCGTGGAGGCCAGTTACACGCTGTTCTCGACGACCGGCGTGCCCATCCGCGCCACCTGTCGGCTGCAGTTGCACGAGATCCCCAGCAAGACCAAGGGGCAGAACCCGACCTCCGGCGCGCTGACCGCGCAGCGGGTGCACCGGGTGGTGGCGGGCGACTCACTGCAGTCGCTGGCCTGGCGGGAGTACGGCAACGCGGCCGCCTGGCGCTCCATCGCCGAGGCCAACGGCATCGACAACCCGGGCCATCTGCCGACCGGCACCGAACTGGTGCTGCCGGCCGCCGAGGAGGTGCGTACCTGATGGTGCAGTCCTCCTTCTCCAGCGTCGTCGACGTGAAGATCGGCGGTGCCAAGCTGCCGCCCGAGTTCGCGCCCGACCTGGTGGACAGCCATGTCGACCAGGGGGTGGGGGTGCCGGCCGCGTTCCGGCTCACGTTCCGCGACCCGTACCGGCTGCTGCTCGGCAAGCTGAACATCACCTTCGGCACCAAGGTGGTCTTCTCGCCCGTCGCCGACGGCGAGGGTGTCGGTGATCCGCTGCTGACCGGCGAGGTCACGGGCCTGGAGGCCGACTACGACGGCACCGGCAGCTACACCGTGGTGCGCGGCTACGACCTCGGCCACCGGCTGCTGCGCCAGCGCCGCGTGGCCGCCTACCGCAACCAGAGCGCCTCCGACATCGCCCGCAAGCTGGCCGCCAAGGACGGCGTGCCGATCGGCAACGTCGAGTCGACGAAGACGGTCTACGAGTTCATCTCCCAGTCGAATGTGACCGACTGGGACTTCCTCGCGCGCCTCGCCGACGAGAACGAGATGGTCATGTCCGTCGACGCGGACGGCAAGTTCCAGTTCGTCAAGCCCAAGTCGGCCTCCGGTGCGCCCTCGCCGAACACCGACGGCGACAAGAGCGCGTTCGTGCTGCAGGCCGGGCACGACATCCTGCGGCTGCGTGCCGCCGTCACGGCCGCGGACCAGGTGGGCAAGGTCGAGTCCCGGGGCTGGGACGTGACGACCAAGAAGAAGCTCACCGCCATGGCGCCCGCGACCGCCAACCCCGGTATCACCATCGGCACGTCACCTGGGGCGGCGGCCGGGAAGTTCACCACCGCCAAGCTCGTCGAGACGGGCACGCCGTACGACAAGCAGAGCGAGGTGAAGTTCGCCGCGGACGCCCTCGCCGACGACGTGACCGGCTCGTTCGCCGAGCTGGAGGTCATCGCGCGCGGAAATCCCAAGCTGCGCCCGGGAGTTCCGGTGGCGCTGGCGGACGTGGGCGTGCCGTTCGAGGGCAAGTACACGGTCACCTCGGTGCGGCATGTCTTCGGCGACGGCAAGCACTACGAGTCCTGGGTGACGGTCAGCGGACGGCAGTGGCGTTCGCTGTACGGGCTGGCCTCGGGCGGCGCGGACAGCGCCCCGCGGCTGCCGAGCGTGGCCAACGCGCTGGTCACGGACGTCAACGACCCGCTCAAGCAGGGCCGGGTCCGGCTGCAGTTCCCGTGGCTGGACGACACGTACGTCAGCGACTGGACCAGGACCGTGCAGATGGGCGGCCTGGGTGGCGGCGGGATCTTCCCGCTGGACGTCAACGACGAGGTGCTGGTCGCCTTCGACCGGGGCGCCCTGGACCATCCGTTCGTGATCGGCGGGCTCTACAACGGCCGGGACAAGCCGACCGTCGTCGCCGATGTGCCGTTGCACGACACCGTGCGCAAGAAGGCGAGCCGGCACACCGTCTCCGACCGGGACGGCAACCGCATGGACCTGCTCAGCCAGAAGACCGGCGGCCGCAAGCAGGGCGTGCGGCTGATCTCGGGCGACAAGGCTCTCACCATCAACCTGGACCGCACGAAGACCGAGATCGTCATCGACAGCAAGGGCTCGGTCACCATCAAGGGCAGCCGGTCGGTGTCGGTGGAGGCCGGCACCGACCTCACCCTGAGCGCCCGGCGGGCCCTGACCATCAAGAGCGGCGGCCCGCTGAGCATCCAGGGCGGCGGCATGGTCAACGTACGGGCCGCGGGCGAGATCGGGGTGAACGCGGCGGGCGTGCTGAACCTGAGCGCCGTCGGTGCCGCGAGCCTCACCGGCGGGGCCACCGTGCAGATCAACGCGGCCGTCAACACCACGATCAAGGCGCCGACCACGCTGGTCGCCTCGCCGGTGTTCGGCGTGACCACGATCCCCGTGCCGATGGTGATCCCGTGAGCCGCCGTCCTCATGTCCGTGTCCGTGTCCGTATCCGTGTCTGTGTCCGTGTCCGTGTTCGTGGTTGGCGGGTGGGTTGCTGATGGCCGAGCAGTTCGTCGGGTCCGGCTGGTCGTTCCCGCTGCGCATCGGGCCGACCGGCGGGATCGCGCTGGTCAGCGGGGAGCGGGAGATCGAGGAGGCGATCCGGCTGGTCCTGTCGACCGCGCCGGGCGAGCGGCCGATGCGGCCCGACTTCGGCTGTGCGATCCACGATCTGGTCTTCGCCCCGGTCAACGAGCAGACGGCAGGGCGTATCCAGCACGAGGTGCTGATCAGCCTGGACCGCTGGGAGCCGCGCATCGAGGTCGACGAGGTCGAGGTGACGGCCGGCGGCGACCAGAGCGTGCTGTTCATCGACGTCCGCTACTCGATCCGCGGCACCAACAACCCGCGCAGCCTGGTCTTCCCATTCTACGTCATTCCGTCCCACGACGAGCCCGACAGTCCCGGTGCGGCCGGCACCGCCGGTTCGGCTCCTGAAAGCGATCGCTGATGGCCCTGCCCTCCCCCAACCTCGACGACCGCCGCTTCCAGCAGTTCGTCGACGACGCCAAGCGCTACATCCAGCAGCGCGCCCCGGAGTGGACCGACCACAACGTCTCCGACCCGGGCGTGACCCTGGTCGAGACGGTGGCCCACATGGCCGACCAGATCGTCTACCGGCTCAACCGGGTGCCGGAGAAGAACCATCTGGCCTTCCTGGACCTGGTGGGGATCACGCTGTTCCCGCCGTCGGCGGCCCGTACGGAGGTGACGTTCTGGCTGTCGGCGCCCCAGGAGGAGGCGATCGCCGTGCCGGTGGGCACGGAGGTGGCCACCATGCGCACCGAGAGCGAGGAGGCGGTCGTCTTCGCCACCGAGCGCGAACTGAGCGTCGTACCGTGTGAGTTGCGTCATCTGCTGGTGCAGCACAAGGGCGAGCCGGCGACCGACCGTACGCCCGACCTGGCCGAGGACGACAAGGACGTCCTGTGCTTCTCGGAGTCCCCCGACCCCGGCGACTGCATGCTGCTCGGCCTGACCAACGCGGTGCCGCACTGCGCGGTCGCCCTCGACCTGGACAGCCGGGTCGACGGTGTCGGCGTGGACCCGCGGCAGCCGCCGCTGGTGTGGGAGGCGTGGACCGCGGACGGCTGGCAGTCCTGCGAGGTCGACCGGGACGGCACGGGCGGCCTCAACCGGCCGGGCGAGGTGATCCTGCACGTCCCCGGCGGGCATGTGCTGTCCCGCAACTCCGGTCAGGAGGCGGGCTGGATCCGCTGCCGGGTCACCGAACCCCTGCCCGACCAGCCCTTCTACACCACCTCGCCGACCATCCGTGCCGCCGAGGCCTTCACCGTGGGCGGCACCACGGGCGCCGTGCACGCCGAGACGGTGCACGACGAAGCACTCGGCGAGTCCACCGGTCTGCCGGGGCAGCGGCTGCGTCTCGAGCACGCGCCCGTGGTCGGCGACGACCCGCCGGTGCTGCTGCAGACCGCCGAGCACGACGGCTGGCAGGACTGGCAGGTCGTGACGCACTTCGCGGCCTCGGGGCCGTACGACCGGCACATCACCGTCGACGCCACGTCCGGGGAGATCGCCTTCGGCCCGGCGGTGCGCGAACCCGACGGCACGCTGCGCCAGTACGGCATGGTCGCGCCCAAGGGCTCCCCGATCCGCGCCCGCCGCTACCGCACCGGCGGGGGCCGGGCGGGCAACGTGGCCCGCGGCGCCGTCCAGATCCTGCGCACCTCCATCCCGTACGTCTCCGAGGTGATCAACCGCGAGGCCGCGCGCGGCGGGGTCGACGGCGAGACGGTCGAGGAGGCGAAGGTCCGCGCCCCGATCACCCTGCGCGCCCAGGAGCGCGCCGTCACCCTGCGCGACTACGAGGAGCTGGCCCGCCGTGCCGCCCCGGAGACCGCCCGCATCACCTGTCTGGAGGGCGAGGAGAGCGAGCACGGGGCGTATGCGGTACGGGTGTTGGTGGTGCCGCAGGCGGTGCCGGATCCCGGCGGACGGCTGCGCTTCGAGCAACTGGTGCCCGGGGACGCCCTGTTGGAGCGCATCACCCGTCATCTCGACGAACGCCGGCTGATCGGGACGCGGTTGGCGGTGGGGCCGCCGTACTACCAGGGTGTGACCGTCGTGGCGACGCTGCACGCGTTCCGCGGCGTGGACACCGACAAGGTGCGGCGCGACGCGCACGACGCGCTGTACCGGCACCTCGATCCGCTGACCGGCGGGGCGAACGGCGCGGGCTGGCCGTTCGGCCGGCCCGTGCAGTCGGGCGAGGTGTTCGCGGTGCTGCAGCGGGTGCCCGGGGTGGAACTGGTCGACGAGGTGGTGCTGCACCCGGCCGATCCGCTGACCGGCAAGCGCGGTGAGGCCACGGACCGCATCGACCTCTCGCCGCCGTCGCTGGTGTTCTCCTTCGACCATCGCGTACGGGTGATCGGGGACAGCGAGGGGGGCCGCTGATGAGGGGCTCGATCGACGGTCTCGAATCGTCGGCGCCGATCAGTCTGATGCTGCCCGCGGTCTTCGCCGACGACGACCTGGCGCAGCGCTTCGTCGCCGGTCTCGACGAGGTGGTCGCGCCGATCCACAACGTGCTCGACTGCCTCGACAGCTACTTCCGCCCGTCCCTGACCCCGCTCGACTTCGCCCAGTGGCTGGGCAGTTGGGTGGGTGCCGAGACGGACGGCAGCGAACCGGAACCGCTGCTGCGGGCCGCGGTGGCCGCCGCGGCGTATCTGCACCGCGTCCGGGGAACCGTGCGCGGTCTGTCGGAGGCGGTCAGGCTCGCCTTCGGCGTGGCACCGGAGATCACCGAGAGCGGGGCGGCGGACTGGAGCGCCAGGCCGCTGGGCCCGGTGCCCGGGGACCGGCGCCCCCGTCTCCATGTGCATCTGCGGCTGCCGAAGCCCACCCCGGCGGACCACCACCGCCTGGACACGCTGGTGGCCGCCGCACGTCCCGCCCATATGCCCTACACGGTCCAGGTGACCGCCGCACCCTCCGCCGAAAGGACCCCGTCCTCATGACGACCACCCAGAACTGCGCCGACTGCGGCACCCGCGCGGAACCGGGGCAGTCGTTCTGCGACGCCTGCGGCGCCGTACTGAGCTGGACGGAACGGGCGAACGCCGCGGTCGGCGGGGGTCCCTCCGGGGGTTCCGGCAGCAGGTCGGGGGCGGCACCGGACGCCGGGCAGGGAGCCGCGTCGCCCGCCGCGCGCACGGCGACGCCGGAGACGAACGTCGCACCCGCGACCTCCGCTCCCGCGCCTTCCGCACCTGCGCCGTCCGCTCCCGCCCCGTCCGCACCTGCCCCTTCCGGACCCGCACCTTCCGCTCCCGCCACCTCCACACCGGCCGCCTCCGCACCAGCCCCTGTCGCACCGGCCGCCCCCGCCCCAGCCCCTGTCGCACCGGTCAACTCGCCCACACCCACGGTCGTTTCACACCCCACACCCCCGGCCGTGGACGACACCGCCCCCACCGAGCCGGTCCCCGCGGCAGCGGCGCCCGCGCCCGGGCCGGAGATCCCCGGAAGCCCGGCCGCCCCCGTGGACCCGGAGGCCCGCACGGTCCCCCGGCCCGCCTCGGACCCCGACGGCATGACCGACCGGGCCCGGCAGCTGCTCGTACCGGTCGCGGATCCTGAGCCGCGGCCGTCGTCGGCGCCGTCCGTCGCGCCGGTGCTGCCCGGCCGTCCGGCGCCGCAGCGCCCGCAGGCCGTACGGGCCCCCGGGGAGGAACTCGGCCTCGACGGCGGGACGCCGTGCCCCTGGTGCTCCACCCGCAACCGCCCCGAGCGGCACTTCTGCACCCGGTGCGCGATGCCCATGGCGGGCGACGACCGGGCGCCGGGCCGGCTCCCCTGGTGGCGACGGCTCTTCGGGGCCGGCAACCGGGAGACTCCGTGGGCGGGCGACCGTCCCCGTCTGCGCCGTACGTTCGACCGGGTGCTGAGCTGGCTGGGCGCGGCGGTCGTGCTGACGCTGCTGGTCGTCCTGGCGTTCAACATTCCCAAGGGCGTCCAAGCGACGAAGGACCACTTCTCCAAGCGTGCCGCGGTGCAGCCGGACACCTGGAGCGCCTCGCGCTCCTACCCGGGTCACAAGCCGGACCTGGCGGGCGACAAGCTGAACAACACCTGGTGGGGTCCGGGCGTCTCGGAGTCCGGCGAAGGGCAGTGGCTGCAGGCCAAGTTCGACGAGCCGACCCGCCTCCTGGACCTGATCATCACCCCGGGCGTCTCCACCCGCCCGGACCAGATCACCCAGTCGGCCCGCCCTCACCGCCTGGAGGCCACCATCACCCTCGCCAACGGCAGGACCGTCACCCGCAAGATCACCCTCGACCCGGGCGCAGGCGGCCAGCGCATCCCGTTCCGCGTCGGCACGGTCAGCTCGGTCCGCTTCACGATCGTGTCCGCCACCGGCACGTCGTCGAAGAAGCAGGTCGCGATCGCGGAGATCGAGTTCTTCGGACCGTCCAGCGCGAACTCCTCCTGACGGCGTCTCACTCGATGACGCCGCGCTGCCCCGTCACCGAGTGCACCCTGCGGATGCGGCCCGCCTCGTCGAACTGGAAGACGTCGATGCCGCCGACGGTCCGGTCGGGTCCGACGCGCAGGTTCCACAGCGACACGGCGAATGCGGCACCGGCGTCCGCGAAGGTGCGGACGAGCGTGAATTCCAGGTCGTCGCCGAGCGAGGCCCGGAAGTCGCGCATGAACGTCTTCAGCTGTGCGGCGTTCGTGATGTCGTCCCCGTTGTGGGTCGAGGCATCGCGACCGAAGAAGATCGAGAACTCCGGGGAGCAGAGCTCGTCCGCGAGGTCGAATGCGCCGTTCCACATGTCGTTCCACTGATCCAGTTTCTTCAGGTCGATCATTCCTGAGCTCCGCCTGTCGTGTTTCTTGTTCGTACTTCTGGTTCTTACTTCTGGTTCTTGCTTCTTGGTCACGCGGCCTGCAGGGCCACCACCGAGGACTGGCTGCCCAGTGCGAACGCGAAGGACAGTGCGGCCCGTACGTCGGTGCGGCGTGCCCCGCCGAAGACGGAGTCGAGGCCGCACTCGGCGTCGGCGCGCACGCTGTTGGCCGTCGGGGCGATGGTCTGCGCGTCCAGCATGGAGGCGGTCGCGGCGACGTTGACCAGGGACGACGCCCCGAAGAGATGCCCGAATATCGGCTTCACCGAGGTCAGCGTCACCTCGGTGTCGTCGCCGAAGACGCGCCGGACCGCGCGGCTCTCGGCGACGTCGTTGGAGCGGGTGCCGGTGCCGTGTCCGCACACATGGCCGATGTCGCCGACGGACAGGTCCGACTTCTTGATCACCCGCTCGGCGAGCGCCGCGGTCTTCTCCCCCGACAGCTCCATCGTCGTCGGATGCGCCGCCTCGTTGGCGACCCCGGTCGCCAGCACCCAGGCGTAGACGTGCGCGCCGCGGGCCAGCGCGTCGGCCTCGCGTTCCAGGACGAGGGCCACCGCTCCCTCGCCGAGGGCGGTGCCGTCGCGGTCGGCGTCGTAGGGGCGGATCGAGTCCGCCGCCGTGGTGCCGAGGCTCAGCACCCGGGACTTCGGATCGGTGTACACCTGCAGCAGGTTGGCGGTCAGCGGGAACTCGTGGCCTACGACGACCATGACGTCGGCCTCGTCGGAGCGCAGTTCCGCGGCGGCCGACCGCAGGGCGTGGGTGCCGCCGACGCAGGCCGACGAGACGGTGGTGACGTAGCCCTGGACGCCGGTGCGGATGGCCGCGATGCTCGCCGGGGCGCCGGGCAGGCCGCCCAGCACCTGGCCGATGCCGGACGCCGAGTCGAACTCGCGCTCCCACCACTGCAGCGGGCCGCGGGAGGAGGAGGCGACGACTCCGGCGCGGTGCGGGTCGAAGTCGCCGACACCGGCGTCGGCCAGCGCCTCGTCGATGCTCGCGAGGGCCGCGAGGATCTCCCGCGAGTACTTGCTCGCGTGCTTGGGGTCCAGGCCCTCGACGACGGGGTCGTGGGTGAGCTGTCCCGCCATCACGGTCGGCACACCGCGGTCGTTGAACGCCGTGTGCGCGGTGAGCGCCGACTCCCCCTCGCGCACCCGGTGCCAGAAGTCGCCGGCGGTGCGGACCCCGCCGGCCAGCGTGAACCCCATCCCGGTGATCGCGAGGCGCGTCATGCGGCACGCTCCTCGGGTACTTGCAGGACCGCGCAGGTGTAGGAGTAGCCGCCGCCGGCCCCCAGGACGAGCACGATGTCGCCGGGTGCGAGGTCGCCGGCGGTCTCGGCGTCGGCGATGTTGGCGAGGAAGTCGCCCGCGCCGAGGTGGCCGGTCTCGCCGTAGTGGCACACGATCCGGTCGCTGTACTTCTCCTCGACCGGCCCGATCATGAGTTCGCGCACCTTGTCGCTGAGCCGCGGGGCGAGCACCTGGGTGATCCGCGGGTCGCCGGGCGCGAGGCCGGCCCGGTCGAGGGCCCGGTCGACGGCCTCGGTGATGCACTCGTGCGAGATCGCGCGCAGCCGGGGGCGGCCGCCCTCGTCGGAGAACTTCTCGGTCGGCATCGCGTTGATGTACGGCGGCGTCGCGAGCGGTTGCGGTCCGAAGCCGTCGTAGTCGTCGCGGGTGCGCCACAGTTCGGGCGCGGCGACATGCTCGACGGCCAGCACATGGAAGGCGTCGCCGGGGGCGGGCCGTCCGACGACGGCGGCCGAGGCGCCGTCGCCGTAGGCGAGCATGACGTGGCTGCGCCAGTGGTCGACGGCGGGTGCGCCGAAGCGGTCCGCCGCGACGATCAGTGCGTGGGCGTGCTCGTCCAGCCGCAGTTGTCCGGCCGCGAGGGTGAAGGCCATCGCGGCGCCGTTGCAGGCCTGTTGGACGCCGACGGGTGCGGCCGAGCGCGGCAGGCCGAGGCCGTCGGCGACGCAGTGCCCGGCGGTGAAGAAGGGGTTGCCCTGGTAGTTGGTCCATGCGTACGCCAGCAGCCCGACGTCGGCGGTGGGCACGCCCGATGCCGACAGTGCGGCCCGGCCCGCGCTGACCGCCATCGCCGGCGCGGACTCGGTGGCCCAGCCGCGGGCGATGTGCAGCGTCACCTCGCCGTGCCGGGCCGCCTGTTCGGCCGTGAGGTTCCCGGTCCGCACCTCGTCCTGGGGCCTACGTGTCTTCTCCGGGAACCAGCAGCGCGCCGCCCGGATACCGAGAAGTGGCTCGACCGTCCCTGTCTGCAGTGCCATGAGATGCTCCTCCGTTGTCTGGGATCCTGCGCGCGGGCTCAGGTCGTCCTGGTGACGGCGCCCTGGGACCAGCACTCGGTGATCTGCAGGGACGCGTCGACCTGGAAGATGTCGACCCCGACGAAGACGGCTTCCCGGCCGGGGATGTCGTGCGGCCAGCCGGTGGCGCCGGTCCAGGTGCCCGTGCCGACCCAGCGGTAGGCGAAGCGGCGCTCGGACTCGTCGACGAACGGCCCGAAGTCCGTGGCGTAGCGCAGTCCGTCGAATTTGCCGGTGAAGCCGGAGACCCATTGCGCCATTTCCGCCGGGCCCGAGATCGTCGACGGGTCGATGGTGGCGCCGATGTCGGGAAGGTGGAGTACGTATCCGGCCGGGGAGATGATCTCGTGGGCCACGTCGGAATCCTCGTTCCACATGCGCAGCCAGCTGTCCCATATTTTGTCCGCGACGGACGTGTCGAGCCTGAGCATTGGTGCGTTCCCCCATTGGTTCCGTGACGGCAGAAGTCGTTGATGGCGTGCAAGTCTGCGATGGCGTAAGGGCGTTGGCCTCTACGCCGTGGGAGCCGCGGCCGTCTTGCGCGGGCCGGCCAGGGCGATGGCGGCGGCGAGGACGGTGAGCACGGCGGCGGCGATCCACGCGTGGCGCAGGGCCGGTACCGGGGACTGGCCGGCGTGGGCGGCGCTGCCCTGGATGACGAGGAGCAGGGCGACACCGATCGCGATACCCATCTGCTTGGCCATGGTGTGCACGGCCGATCCGGAGGCGTAGAAGGCCTGCGGGATGGTGGCGGAGACCCGGCCCGCGAAGGCGGCCATCGCCACGATCGTGCCGATGGAGGTGAGCATGGAGCCGGGCATGATCGCTGCTGCGTACGGCAGTTCGGTCGGTGCGGTGACGGTCCACCAGACCATGCCAGCGCCGAGGACGACACAGCCGAGTGCCGCCGTGGCGGCCAGGCCGATGCTGCGGCCCATCCGGCCGGTGAGCATGGCGAAGATCGGCATCAGTACGGTTCCGGGCGCGATGGCGAGGCCGGTCTCGATGGCGGAGTAGCCGCGGACGTTCTGGGTCCACAGGACGACCGAGAGCAGCATCACCGCGAAGGCGGCGCTGTAGACGAACGCCGCGATGTTGGTGCGGACGTAGACGGGGATGGCGAGCAGTTCGCGCGGGACGACCGGGGAGGGGTGGCGCAGGTTGCGGACGACGGCGACGACGAGCAGGACCGCCGCGCAGCCGAACGCCGTCAGGGTGGTCGCCGAGCCCCATCCGGCGTCGGGCGCCTCGACCAGGGCGTAGACGACCGCGCCGGCGAAGAGGGCGACGGCGAGCGCGCCGATCAGGTCCGGGCGCGGGGCCGCGGAGTTCCGTTCCGAGCCGGGCAGCACGCGTACGCCCACGGCCACGGCCGCGGCTCCGATCGGCACGTTGATCAGGAAGATCAGCCGCCAGTCGTACTGGACGAGCACGCCGCCGACGATCGGCGCCATGGCCGCGGCGATGCCCCCCGCCGCCGTCCAGCTGCGGATCGCGCGCTGCTGCAGCTCGGGCGGGTTGACCTGCAGCAGCAGGCCCATGGAGGTGGGGGTGAGGGCTGCGGCGCCGAGCGCCTGGAGGGCGCGCGCGGCGATCAGTACCGGCAGGGACGGCGCGAACGCGCACAGGGCGCTGGCCAGGGTGAACAGCACCAGTCCGCCGAGGAAGGTCTGCTTGCGGCCGAGGTGGTCGGCGAGTCGGCCGGCCGGGATCAGCGCGGCGGCGTAGAGGATCGTGTACGCGTTCAGGGTCCAGCTGACGACGGCGTTGCTGTAGCCGGGGAACTCGTGCTCGATCGCCGGGAAGGCGACGTTCACGATCATCATGTCGAGGCTGGTCAGTACGAATCCACAGCACAGGACGGCGAAGACGATCGCTCGGCGGCGGTCGGTCGCCTTGTCCACCGGTGCGGTGGTGGCGAGGGCGGGCGAGTCGGCGCTCATGGTCCGTTCTTTCGGTCGGGTCGGGGTTGGTCGCTCGGTCGCGGCCGGGTCAGCGGATGACGCCCTTGGTCCGCATCAGGTGCTCGGACAGATAGCCGTCGTGGGGCACCCCCGCCTTCATCCAGGTCGTGGTGTGGGCGCCGACGTAGACGTTGGCGATGCCCGGCTCGTCGAGGAGGCGCTGCGCGAACTCCATGTCCTCGGTGATCGCGGCGACGACCAGCGAGCCGACCAGCGGCGCGATGCCGTCGGCCCGGCTGAACGGCGCGATCCACACGCAGGGGAAGGGCAGTTCGACGCCGAGCACGGGGGCCTTGGCGTCGGCCGCGACGCGTACGACGGGGTGCAGTACGGCGGTGTCCGGTGCGACCGTCTCGACGATGTCGGTGCGCCCGTGGGCGGTGGTGCCCTGTCCGACGCGCTCGACGTACTGCGCGAGTTGACGGGCCGTCACCAGGGGCAGCTCGGTGCGATGTTCGCCGGCCTCCGACTCGGCGAGCCGCTCGGCGAGCGCGGCGCCGAACTCCTCGGCCCGGGCCCGGTCTCCTTCCACGAGCACCGCGGTGGTGCAGGTGCAGGCGACGCCCCCGAGGCCTGCGACCGAGGCGGCGACGGTGTCCAGGTGGGCGCGCCAGTCGACGTCGTCGGTGATGACCGTCTTGGAGCGGCCCGGCCCCTGGGTGAGGACGGCCGGGTCGGCGGCGTACTTGTCCACGACGGACTGTCCGCCGTAGACCAGCGCCCGGTCGGCCTGCTCGACGAGCACGTCGGCCACCTCGTGGTCGGTGGGCAGCAGGGCCACGTGCGAGGTGAAGCCCGCCTCCCGGAAGGCGCGCACGAGGCGTTGCGGGGTGAAGGGCTCGCGGCTGGAGGGCCGGACGGCGACCGCGTAGCCGAGGGCGAGCGCGCTGGGCCACAGGCCGTGCACGCCCGGGGTGTTGCCGGAGGCGAGGACGGCGAGGGTCCGGCCCTGGCGGGCCCAGTAGGCCGCGCCCTCCCGCACCCGGGGGTCGTCGAGGCTTGTGACGGCTCCCCGCGGGATCTCCTGGGCGAGGGTGTCCGGCAGGGCGCGCAGGGTCCTGGCGATGGCGGCGATCGAGGCCTGGGCGACCGCGCGCGGCACGCCGGCGCACAGGCCGACCAGATCGAGGTAGTCGTCGATGGACTGCCCTTCGAGCACGGCGTTCTCGAACAGGTCGGCCGCTTTGGCGAGCATCTCCAGGCGGGTGGCGTACGGCAGCACCGGGGCATGCGCCAGCCGCGCGAAGGCGCGGGTGACGTAGAGCCGGGGCACCTCGGAGATGGCGCCGATCTCGCGGCCGTCCGGCAGGCGGAGCGGCTTGCTGCTGCGGGCCAGGTACTCGCCCGCGTCGGTGATCGCGTCGACGTGGGCGGACAGGGGTGCGCCGTCGGTGGTGCTCATCGTCAGTAGACCCCCTCGGTGACGTTCGTGCCGTCGAAGGACTTCACCGGTGCGACGTCGGCGACCGCGTCCCCGATGTGGCCGTCCTCGGCCGGCACCCGGATCGCGGTGTCGCGCTCCAGGTTGTTGGGGATGAACGCGAACTTGGTGATGTGGTTCATCACGATCTGTCCGCGCTCGCCGTGGGCGACCGGGCGCCCGGTGTCGGGGTCGACGACCCGGAAGAAGACGTAGGGCGAGAAGGGGTCGAAGGTCGCGAGGCCTGAGGGCTGCTCCTCCTTGCGTTCCACCGCGACGCTGAGGATGGTCGTGCTGCCGTAGCCGCCGACGATCGGGATGCCGGGGAAGACCTCCTCGCGCAGGATGGCGCGGGTGTCGGGGTCCATGTGTGCGCCGCCCCAGGCGATGCGCTTGACCTTGGAGCGGACGAGGTCGACGAGTTCGGGGCGTTCGGCGATCTTCGTCAGCAGGATCGGGATGGTCTGGATCATCCCGACGTCCTGGGTGACAAGGATGTCGGCGGTCTGGTCGACGAGGTGGTCGACGTAGGCGCGCAGTTCGTCGGTCTGGCCGCGCTCGATGAGCTTCTTGACCCAGCGCGGGTCGATGTCGATGGTGAACCGCTTGCCGCCGAGCGCGTGCGACTGGCGCACGGTGACCTCGCCGATCATGTGCGGGCCCGACGGTGTCGTGGCGAGCAGGTTGATGCCCGAACCGCCCAGGCCCGAGGCGGCCTTGCGGCCCGCCCAGGCCAGGTAGCGGGTGAACCAGTCCTCGAACATCACGAACCGCTTCGGCCGGCCCGTCGTGCCGCCGCTCTCGAAGACGGCCGCGATCTTGGGCGAGTCGCCGAGGCCGCGCGGGACGAGGTCCTCGGCGGCGATGTCACGGAACTCGTCGACCACGTTGGGGAATTGGGCGAGATCCTCGACGGTCTTCACGTCGGTGAGGGGGTCGAAGTCGAGGTCGGCCCTGCGCCTCAGCCAGAACGGCGACCCCGTCTCGGTCCCGAAGTGCCACTGCATGAGCGTGCGCACATAGGCGTCGGCGTCGGTGACGGTCTGCTGCAGCGGATCGATGTCCAGGATCGACCAGTCGGGGGCGCCGGGGACAGACATGGGTGGGTCCTTTCGAGGGTGTCGAATTCCTTGCGATTCAAGGGGTGTTGGCGTTCAGGGCCGCGGGACCGTGGGGCCGAGCTTCTGCACGAGGGCGGCCGACCAGGTGAACCCGCCGCCGCCACCGACGACGAGGGCGTACTGTCCGTCGGCGAGCAGGTCCGTGCGCCGCAGGTGGTCGAGGTTGGCGAGGAAGTCGCCCGCGCCCAGGTGTCCCGTCGTCTCGCGCTCGCAGTGCAGCGTCGGTCTCAGACGGGGGTCGATCGCCTCGGAGTACATGAGGTCGAGCACCTTGGGGCTGAGCCGGGGCAGCATCGTGGCCGCCACGTCGGTGATCCCGACACCGGCCGACTCGACGACGCCGCCGACCAGTTCACCGATCGTCTTGACGGCGGCCTCGCGGAACTCGTCGGTCCCGCCGGAGCGTTGGAAGAAGGCGCGCTTGGTGGCCTTCACGTCGACAGCCGCCCGCAGCTGGTGCGGGGTGCTGCCGAAGGCGTCGCCCTCGCGGTACATGGCCTCGAACTGCGGGCGGGCGCGCGAGTCCAGCGCGAGCAGGCGCAGCGCGGGCCCGGTCGTGGCGTCGGCCTGCGGGGAGAGGATGACGCAGGTGGCGCCGTCGCCGTAGACGGTGTCGTAGTCCCCGGCCCATCGGTCGAAGCCGCTGCCGCCGAAGGCGTCCGCGGTGGTCGCGACGGCCAGATCCGGCCCGCCCGGGGCCGAGGCGCCGGGGGGAGCCGCGCGGAGCCGGTCGACGCAGATGCTCAGGGCGGCTGCCCCGCCGTTGCACATCTGCCCGACCGACACCGGCACGCAGGCCTCGAAGCCGGCTTCGTGCGCGATGAAGTGCGCGGGCGACCAGAAGTCGTGGCCCTGGTAGTACGTGTGAGCGTGTGTCAGATGGCGGACACGATCCGGTAATACGCCCGCCTCGGCGGCGGCGGTACGGGCGGCGGCCGCGGCGAGCACGGGGGCCGGCTCGGTGCCGGCATGGACGCTGCGCACCCCGAGCCGCTCGCCCTCGTCCTCGGTGATCCGTCCCGACCGCACGGCGTCGGTGGCGGACTCCACTTCGGGCGGCAGCACGACGGCGCTGCCGATCACGAAGGCGGTGTGACCCATCAGGACCGGGCTCCCGCCGGGATCGCCGCCCCGAGCTGGCCGTACAGGTCGAGCTGGTCGTCGCTGAGCCAGTACTCGGCGATACGGCCGTCCTCCAGGCGCAGGATGTCGACGCCGCAGATCGAGACGTCGGCGCCCGGCGCGACGGTGGCGGTCGCGGGAACGCCGCCCTGCCATGTCCCGGTGAAGCGCCAGCGCGCCACGACGAACTGGCCGCCGGCGAGCCACGGGCCGAGTTCGGCGGCGAAGCGCGCACCGGGGCGGTAGCAGCTGCGGAATCCCTCGATCCAGCCGGTCACATGGTCACGCGTCGTCAGCGAGGACGACGGGGGCATTCCGAACGTCGGCAGGTGGACGGTCACGTCGTCGGCAATGAATTCCGCCGGGTCCGTCCGGCCCGTGCCGTTCCACAGGCCCGTCCAGTAATTCCAGATCGTGTGCGCGACGTCGGCCTGCGGATCGTTCAACAAGGATGGTGTGGGTTGCAACGTCCTTCTCCTTCGCTGTCGCCGCGGAAGTTTTCGACGGCGCCCTGCACATCTCGCGAGAGGCCCGCGGATTACGAATGCATGGCTCGGGACGGCTCACAAATCCTTGTCGGCCATTTACATCCCCCGCTCACGCTGTCCGGGAACAGCCGTGGCTCTCCGTGACGGCGGCTCACCCCCGGTGGGATCGACCATAGCCGAGCCCGCCACCCCTCGCAACCCCTAAGTAAGTAGTTGCAAACTAATGCCGAGGAGGCGTTACTGTCGCTCTGAGCTGCGTAAATGACTTTCATCCGCTGCCCGACGAGCCATCGTCGGATCAGGTTAGTTAGTGCTAGCATCCATGAGACGCGGCCCGCGGCGAGCCCGGGAGACGATGCGGCGGGGAGAGCAGGAACCTGCCACGGGACCCTGGGACCCTGACCGGGGCATGTGACACAATGAACTATGCAAAAAATCCGCATGTCCGCAGCAGAGCGACGAGCACAGGTTCTGGATGTCGCCATGCTGGAATTCGCCCGAACCGGGCTTTTCGGCACCCCCGTGGATGTGATCGCCAAGGCGGCCGGGGTGACGCAGCCATATGTTTTCCGGCTGTTCGGCAGCAAGACCAAATTGTTTACCGAATGCGTGCGCATTTCGTTTGCTCAGTCGACGACCCGCATGCTGGACGCGGCCGAGGGGCTGTCCGGGGTCAACGCCCTCATCGCCATGGGCAACCAGTACCGTTCGAACCTCGAGAACAACCCCGATGTGCTCATCCAGGTCCAGGCCTTCGCCGCCTGCGCCAACGACGAGGTGCGCGAGGCCGTCCGTGAGGCCTACGGCAACCAGTGGCAGCAGCTGGCCAAGCGGGCCGGCGTGGACGCCGTGCAGATGAAGATCTACATGGCGCTCGGGCTGCTGCTGAACGACCTGACGATGATCGACGCGAAGAACCCGGCGGGCGAGGACGAGCAGTGGGTGCAGGACGCCTACACCGTCATCGACGCCGACGTCTTCGCCGCGCTGGGCTCGCTGGACGACACCGGTAAGTGACGCGGTACCCGCGTCCGTTGCCACCACGGTTCCCGCGCCCCTTCTGAATTCCCGTCCGCAGCGCTGTATCCGACGCACCCTCCACCGCCTCTGTACGGGGGCCGGTGGGACACGGCCCCGAGGGGCCGTCCCCCGGTGACCGAACCGTCAGGGGCCGTGCGCGGCCCGTCTCCGTGCGGAGCGTGCGGAGACCGTATGTGGAGGGAACCGACGTCATGCCGGACCACCAGCGTCGTGCAGTCATCGTCTCGGGGGGATCTCGCGGTATCGGACGCGCCATCGCCGTCCAACTCGCCGCGGAGGGTTACGACATCGCCTTCTGCGGCCGCAGCCGTTCCGCCGCGGCCGACGAGACCGCCGAACTCGTCCGGGCGCAGGGGGCGGCGTGCTTCCACGCGCCGTGCGACGTCGCGGACCATCAGGCGGTGGAGACGTTCGTCAAGAGCGCCGAGCACGAACTCGGGCCGGTGTACGGCCTGGTGAACTCCGCGGGCATCGTCCGCGACAGCCATCTGGTGATGATGCCGGTGGAGGACTGGGGCGCGGTCATCGACGCCAACCTCACCGGCACCTTCAACTTCTGCCGCACGGTCGGCTTCGGCATGCTGAAGCGGCGGGCGGGCGTCATCGTCAACATCTCGTCCGTCGCCGGGGTCTACGGCCACGCCACCCAGGCCAACTACGCCGCGTCCAAGGGCGGGGTGAACAGTCTGACCCGCACCCTCGCCAAGGAGCTGGCGCGGCAGGGCATCCGGGTCAACGCCGTGGCCCCGGGCTTCATCGACACCGACATGACCGACACGCTGAGCGAGAAGGCGCGCAAGGACGCGCTCGCCTCGGTGCCGCTGCGCCGCTTCGGCACCGCGCAGGAGGTCGCCGACCTCACGTCCTTCCTGCTGTCGGACAAGGCGGGTTACATCACCGGGCAGATCCTCCAGGTGGACGGCGGCGTGGCCCTGTGACCCAGCCGCACGGGCGCCCGCTCCCCGGCGAGCTGCACGTGTGGTGGCTGCCGGTGCCGCCGGGCACGTCGTCGGGGCGCGCCCGCTCCGTGCTCGACGCGGCCGAGACCGAGCGGGCGGGCCGGGTGCGCCGCCCGGAGCGCCGGCACCGCTTCGTGCTGGCGCACGCCGGACTGCGTCTGCTCTGCGGCCGCTACCTCGGCACCGCGCCCGGCGAGGTGGCCTTCGAACGCGCGCCGTGTCCGCACTGCGGTGGCGGTCACGGCCGGCCCCGGCTGCGCGACGCCGGCGGACTGCACTTCTCCATGGCGCACTCGGGAACCGCCGTCCTCTACGCCTTCTCGACCGCTCCCGTAGGAGTCGACCTGGAGGCCGCACCGGCCCGACCCGGTCTGGAACGGACGGTCGGCGCCTGGCTGCACCCCGGTGAACGGCGGCAGCTGCACCGACTCCCGCAGGCCGAACGGCCGGGCGCCTTCCTGCGGTTGTGGGTGCGCAAGGAGGCCTATCTCAAGGGGATCGGCACGGGCATCGCGCACGGGGTGAACGGTCCGCCCGGTTCCTACGACGACGAATGGGCGCTGCTGGATCTCGGTGCACCCGAGGGATTCGTGGCCGCCGCGGCGGTACGCGGCGGTGCTCCGAAGACGCTGCGCTGCAGCTCGCTGTCGCCGTCGGCCGTGGCGAGGGGGACGGGGGCGGGGACGGGGACGGCGGTGTGGTCGTCGGTGCGGGAGGCGGCCGGGGAGGTGCCGCGAAGTCTGCTGGCGAAGGTGGCGAGTTGGCCTGCGCCGGGCGGCGACGGGATGGAGCGGACCCCGAACTGACGTCGTTGGGGCGGTGGTTATGCGTCGGCGGCCGTCAGCACACCCTGCGCCTCCAGCCGTTCGGCGAGGCGGCGCAGGGCGCGGCCGCGCAGTGGTCCCACGGAGCCGCGGGCGATGCCCAGAGTGCGGCTCACCTCGTCGTAGCCGGGGGCGGGGTCAGCGCTGAGCAGCGTCAGCAACGCGCGGTCTCGGGAGGGGAGTTGGGAGAGCGCGGCGAGCACCTCGGATCGGCGTTCGCCGGAGAGCACGGCGGTCTCGGGGCCGTTGCCGGTGGCGGGGCGGTCGAAGAAGGAGCCGTCGCCGACCGGGACGTAGCGGCCGGTGCTCCGACACTGCTTGAGGCTCTCCCGGCGGGCGCACGTCGTGATCCAGGCGGCAAAGCGGTGCGGGGAGTGCAGCCGGGCCATGCTCTGGTACACCCGCAGCCAGGTCAGCTGGTACACCTCCTCACAGTCGGCCGGGCTCAGGCGGTGCGAACGGGCCACCGTCCACACCAACGGCGAATACCGCTCCACAAGTGCCGCCCACGCCCGCTGACTTCCCGCCAGACAACCAGCGACGAGCTCGGCGGCGGACCCGGTGGGGGTGTCGGTGGTACGCGGCACCAGAACGGTTTCCTTCCAACGGTGGGGCGGCGGTCAGCCGCCTGGGCAGCGGGTGGGGTGGGCGGGGCGGGTGCCGGGACGCGCAACCGCTCCGGCCGGCACCCGACGACAGGTCTGCGTCAGCCGGACCGCCCGGCCTCCACGCCCACGCAGCCGACGTCGCCGTCCCGGGCCACCGCGGTGACCAGAGCGAACTCACCGGCGGGGCGCCAGGTGGGGCGGAGCAGGTGCCGGGACACACAACCGCACCGCCCGGCACCCGAGGACAAGGTCGGCATCAGCCGAGGTGCCCGGCCTCCACGACCGCACAGCCGACGTTCCCGTCCCGGGCCACCGCGGTGACCAGAGCGAGTTCGCCGGCTTGGGGTGCAGGCGGGGCACGTACCCGGACACGCAACCGCGCCACCCGGCACCCGGCACCCGGCACCCGGCACCCAACGACAGGTCCACGTCAGCCGAGATGCCCGGCCTTTTCGACCACGCAGCCGACGTTCCTGCCCCGACCACCGCAGCGACCAGGGCGAACTCACCGGCCGGGGCAGCCGGTGGAGCAGGTCGAGCAGGTGCCGGGACACGCAACCCCGCACCCCAGCCCCCGACGACAGGTCCGCGTCAGCCGGACTGCCCCGCTTCCACGACCGCGCAGCCGACGTTCCTGCCCCGACCACCGCAGTGATTAGGGCGAGCTCGCCCACCAGGGCAACGGGCGGGGCAGGTGCCAGGACGCAACCTCACCGCCCGGCACCCGTAAAGAAGTCGGCGTCAGCCGAGATGCCCCGCCTCCACGACCGCGCACCCGACGTTGCCGTCGCGGGCCACCGCGGTGACCAGGGCGAGCTCGCCCGCCGGGGCGGTGGTGTGCTGCCAGGTTCCGATCAGTGCGGCGATCTGCAGGATTCCGGCGGCGCTGAAGCACTCGCCGACCGACTCCTTCACCGCGAGGCGGCGGGCCGGTGAGCGGCCGCCGAGTGCCGTGCGCACCCCGCGCTCCTCGATGCGCTGCAGGCCGGTCAGCCCGGTGGCCCCGTAGGACACGGCGCCGACCTGTTCGGGCCAGCGGTCGCAGCGCTCCAGGGCGGTGGTGACGACCGAGGCCAGTCCGTCGGCGAGGCGGCCCGGTGCGCTGTATCCCGTCTCGCAGGCGAGCACCCGGGCGAGCACGGGACGGCCGGCGGCCGAGGCCTCCGCCTCCTGTTCGACCATCAGCATGGCGGCGCCCTCGCCGACGGGCGCGTCGGCCGCGAGCGACCCGGACAGATGCCAGCCCCAGGCGCTCTGCGCGCAGAACTCCTCGACGCCGCCGACCAGGATGCGGTCGGCGTGTCCCTGGCGCAGGGCGTTGCGGGCGTACCGGAGGGCCTGGACGCCGGAGAGATGGCCGCCCGCGATGGTGGCGTTGACTCCGTGGAGCTTGTGCCGGATGGCGATCTGACCGGCCGCGCAGTTCATCACCGTGTTGGGGAAGAGACTGGGGTTGACCAGGTAGGGCCGCTCCTGGCGCAGCGTCTCCAGGGAGAACTCGCTGGAGCTGCGGATGCTGCCGGTGCTGGTGCCCAGCACGACACCCGAACGCTCCCCGGTCTGTCCGGGGTGCGCGTCGAGCGTCAACCGGCAGGCCACCAGGGCGAGTTTGGTCGTACGGTCCAGATGCCGGGTGCCCTTGCGGCCGATCAGCTCGGCCACGGGCAGGTCGGGCACGACGCGCACCGGCCGGGGCGGCAGGCTCTCCTCGCCGAGGCCGGACGGGTCGGTGTGTCCCGCGGTGCCCTCGGCCACGGCGCGCCCGAGGGCGTCCAGGCCGATCCCCGCGGCGCTGACCGCGCCGACCGCGGTGACCGCGAGCGGGGTGACGGCGAACGGAGTACTTGCCGGCCGCGGCGCGGTGGCGACGGCGGCCGGGGCGGCTGTTGCCGAGGTCATGCGACCCTCCCGAGGATGGTGATGGCGTTGTTCCCGCCGAAGGCGAAGCCGTGGTTCTCCACGATCCGCGGCTGTGCCGGGCGCGCCCGGCCGGGCACCGGGTCGACACCCGGGCCGAGGTCGGGATCCGTGCGCTCCACTCCGGCCGTGGGCGGCAGGAAGCCGTCGTACAGCGCCCGACAGCAGATCAGCGCACCGAATCCGCTGGCGGCGCCCATGGTGTGGCCGATCATGGACTTGATGGAGCTGATCGGCGGGATCCGGTCGCCGAACACCGCGCGGGCGGCGGCGACTTCGGTGGCGTCGTTGGTACGGGTGCCGGTGCCGTGGGCGCAGATGTAGTCGATCTGTTCCGGCTCGACCCCGGCGCTGCGGTGGGCCGCGCGGATGCAGGCGGCGATGCTCGTCGGGTCGGGGTGCACCATGTGCTCGGCGTCGCAGTTGACGCTGTAGCCCAGCACCTCGGCGTAGATGCGGGCGCCGCGTGCGACGGCCCGTTCGTACGGTTCGAGCAGCAGGGCGACCCCGCCCTCGGCGGTGAGGATGCCGCTGCGGTCGGCGTCGAAGGGGCGGCAGATCTCCTCCGCGAGGGCGCCGAGCCGGTAGAACCCGGCGTGGGCCCAGCGGTTGAGGGAGTCGGCGCCGCCCGCGAGCATGTAGTCGGCGTCGCCGCCGGCCACCATGTCGAAGGCGTAGCCCAGCGCGTAGTTGCTCGCCGAGCAGGCCGTGGCGAGGGTCAACGCCTCGCCGGACAGGCCCAGTTCGCTGTTGACGGCGGCGGCGATCCGGCCGGCGGGCGCCGAGCCGACCAGGTCCGGCGGCAGAGACTTGAGGCCGTCGGCCGCCCAGGCGCCGACGAGTTCCTCGATCACCGCGGACTCGCCGCTGGTGGTGCCCATGACCGAACCGGCCCGGCCGCGGGCCAGGTCGTCGGCGGCGAGGCCCGCGTCCTCGACGGCGAGCCGGGCGGCCGAGGCCGCGAACTGGCTGCTGCGGCCCCACTGCCCGGGGTCGATGCCGCGCAGCCAGCGGCGGGGCTCGAAGTCGTGCACCTCTCCGGCGTGGACGTGCGGGAATCCGGTGGTGTCGAAGGACCGTACGGCAGAGGTGGTACGGCGTCCGGCGCGGATGGACGCGGTGAACTCGTCCGCGCCCATGCCCGCGCTGCTCACCGCGCCGAGGCCGGTGACGACCACCCGGCGTGTGCCGCGCTCAGACATCGGCTGCCTCCTTCAGGGACCGGGACACCACGGCGCGCACCCCGTCGAGGTTGGTCATCTCGGTCAGGTCGTCCTGCGGGATGGCGACGCCGAGGTCCTTCTCGATCCGGGCGAGGATCTCGATGGCGAGCAGCGAGTCGGCGTCGTGGTCGTCGATGAAGCTGCTGGTGTCGGTGAGCTCCTCGGGCTCCAGTTCCAGGACGTCGGTGACGATCGCGCGAAGGGTTTCGTCCTGCTCGGTGGTGAGGGTGGAAGCGGTGCTGGGCATGACGACTGCCTTTCGTGACAAGGGCGTTGAACGGAGTCGGAGGTGGTGCAGGTGGAGGTGGACGCAGGCGAGGGTGGCGGCCGTCAGTGGAGCCGGCCGGTGTCGGCGACCGCCGGCCGCGCGGGCGTGCCGCGGTGGCGGAGGTTGACGGCCGACGCCCTGGCCAGGGCCACCGGGTTGAGGAAGCGCAGCGGGCCGATGAGGCGGGAGGCGAACATGTGCATGTGCCGGGCCATCGCCTCGTCGCGGGCGGCGGCCGAGAACATCAGCCGCTCGAAGGGGTTGAAGGGGCGGCTCCTGGCGTAGTCGGCCGCCAGGTGCTGGTGTCCGCCCAGGGCCTTGCGGTGCCGGCGCCGGTAGACGGTGAGCGCGGCGGCGAGGTCTCCTCGTCCGGTCACCGCGTCGCCCGTCGACTCGGCGAGCCACTGCGCCGACTCCAGGGCCCAGCCGCAGCCGACGCCCCACAGCGGGTCGCCGCACAGGGCGGCGTCCCCGATGAGGGCGACGCCGGGTGCGGTCGGACGCCTGCTGTGCAGCGGGTAGTTGACCGTTCCGGTGACCTTGGTGATCCGCTGCGCCCGGTCGATCGGCGGCGCCTCGGGCAGCTCCCGTACGAACTGCAGGAAGGCGCCCTCCAGGTCCTCCCGGAACGCCGGCAGGCGCTTCTTGTCCGGGATGACGGCGACGACGGTGACGCCGTCGTCGTTCGGCATGGCGTAGGCCATGTCCGGCTCCAGGAACCAGGAGTGGGTGATGCCGTCCTTGAGCGGCAGGTCCCGGAAGTGCGCGAAGTAGCTGAAGCGGCCGTTGGTGAAGGTGCGGCCGGGTACGTCGGCGAACTTGGCGACGGCGGAGTCCTTGCCGTCGGCGCCGACGACGAGCCGGGCCCGGATCTCGCTGTCGCCCGCCTCGCGGCCGGTGACGCGTACGCCCACGGTGCGGTCGTTCTCCTTGACCAGCCCGGTCACGGTGTGCCCGAGCAGCAGGTCGACGCCGGGTGTCTCGGCGGCGCGGCGGCGCATCAGCGGGTCCAGGGTGCTGCGCCGCACGTTGTAGGCGTACGGCAGCTCCGGGCCGCCGGGTGCCGCCTTGGGCTCGATCCAGCCCCAACGGGTGTACCAGCGCGCCTCGTTGCGCACGGCGCCCACCTTCTCCAGGTCCTCGATCAGGCCGAGCTCGTCGAGCACCGGGTAGGCGCACGGCTGGAGGTAGTGGGTGCACAGGACCTTGTGCGCGGCCGGGTCGGAGCGGCGCTCCAGCAGGGCGACCCGGGCTCCGCGCCGGGCCAGCAGCATGGCGGCGGCGCTGCCCGCGATGCTGGCTCCGCTGATGACGACGTCGTAGGAACGATGGTGCTGGGTCATGCGCTGACTGCCTCCGAATCGGGCTCGAACAGACCGAGCAGGCCGAGGAATTCGACGATGTGCGCCGCCACCGCGTCCGGCGCCTGGACCTGGCAGAAGTGACCGAACGACGGGTCCTGCCGGGCCTCGGCGGCGGGGATGCGCCGCAGGAGTTCGGCGACCGCCTCCGGGGGCGCCGAAGGGTCGTGGTGACCGCTGATCAGGCGTACGGGCGAGGTGATCCGATGCAGCGGAAGGTCGGCGGCGCGCGCGAGGGCGGCGTAGAACTGCAGGAATCCGTGCGGCTCCACGCGCTCCCTGACCTTGCCGGTCATCGCCTCGACGATGTCCTCGGGCACAGTGGCGGCGCGCGGTCCCATCCGGCTGCGCAGTCCCTCGCCGAGCACGGAGCGGAAGCGCCGTACGGCCTCCGCGAAGAACTGCGGGTCCAGGGGCCGGTCGTGCGGCCGGTAGACGGGGGCCACCAGAACGGCCGGTGGCGGGGCGCCTGTCGAGCGGCGTGCGAGCAGGTCGAGCAGGGTCGTGGCGCCGAAGGAGTGGGCGACGATCGCGTCAGCGGGGTCCGGCAGCAGGGCGAGGGTCCGCTCCAGCCACAGCGCCGGTCCGCCCTCGCCGGGCCAGCGGTGCGAGGAGCCGGAGCACCAGGGCAACTGCAGGGCGTACAGGTGCAGTTGGGCGGGCAGGCAGCGGGCGAGAGGCGTCCAGCTGTCGGGGTTCTCGTCGAAGCCGTGGACCAGCGCGAGACGCGGTGCGCCGGGAGTGGCGGCCGGTCGCTCCAGCACGCGCAGCAGCTCGCCGCCCACCGTGTGCTCGGTGAGCAGCCGCCATGCCTCACCGTCCGGTGGGGCGTTGTCTGCCAGCAAGATGCATCACTCCTAGAGCGGGAGGTCCCGTGGAAGGCGTCCCGGCGGGATGGGCCGCGTCGGGCTCGGAAAGGGGCGCCGGCCGCAGGGGCGGGATCGGCCACGTTCGGCCGCACCGGTCGCGTCGGCGGCGTCGAACGGTTTCGAAACTACGAAGACCGTCGCCTCGGCGGGAGCTGCGTAGCGTGACAGTGGAGCGGCGCTTTAGAACGGCTTTGGGCGCTCTTACGGAAGAGGAAAGTCCGATTCAAAGAGGCGCCTGATGGCTCGCGGTGCCCCGCAGGTCACACCGATCCGGCCCCGACCGGGCCTCCACCAGCGGCCGTTGACATCCGCCGGACCGGATTTCTAAGCTCTACTAAGTGGTAAGTAACCACTAAATCGACGGGGGAATAGTGGATATATCCGTACTCGGGCCCTTCGATGTCCGAATATCGGGCAGCCCGATCACGCCCACCGCGGCGAAACCCGCCAAGTTACTCGCCCTGCTGGCCATCGAGAAAGGGCGCACCGTCGCCCTGGACGACTGCATCCGCGAACTGTGGCCACGCCGGGCACCACGCACGGCCAACGCCGCCATCCACACCTACATCAGCAAGCTCCGCGAGGCGGTCGCCGCCGCCGCACCCGGACTGGATCCCAAGTCGGTCATCGCGACCAGGCCCGGCGGCTATGTACTGACACCGCACAACTGGAGCAGCGACCAGGAGGAGTTCGAGCGCCTGGCCGAGCGCGGGCACCGCGCGGCGGCGTCCGCCGACGACGCGGCCGCCTCGACCCAGTTCCGCCGCGCACTCGCCCTCTGGACGGGCACCGCCCTCTCCAACGTCGAGGCCGGACCGCTGCTGCAGCGCCGCCGCGCCGAGCTGGAGGAGCGCCGCAAGTCCGCGTACGAGCGCTGCGTGGCCGCGGAGCTCCGCCTCGGCCGGCATTACGAGTTGCTGGGCGAGCTGGTCGCCCAGGCCTCCGCCGACCGCACCGACGAACAACTCCACGCCCACCTGATGCTCGCCCTCTACCGCGTGGGCCGCCGCGTCCAGGCCCTGCAGGTCTACCGCAACCTCCGCCACCAGCTGGTCAACGAACTCGGCCTCGAACCCTCCCCGGTGGTGCAGGCTCTGCAGCGCGCAATCCTCACCGCGGACCGGTCACTGCACCAGGTGGGGGATGCGGGGCAGGTGCGGAGGTCGGCATAGGCGGCTGCACGCGCCGCGCCCTTCTTTGACAGCGGGCCGGTGTATCCAACGACGCCTCCCCGGACTCTGTCCCCCGGGAGCGCGGCACACCGGGCCGGCCGGAAACCCTTTCCGGCCGGCCCGGTCCGCCCCTCCACTCGGCCCGACGCTGCAGCCGCCACGGGGCCCGAAGCCACGGGGCCCGAAGCCGAGCCGGACAAGGGTGCGGTACCTGCCCGTCCGGGCCCCGCTCGCCGCACCCCCATCTACCGATGCACGAAACCTTGCGGCCCCACCCGCCCCATATCTAAAATATTTGCGCAGATTCTCGCGTTCAACGAAGTTTCTTCGGTAGACGGCCAACGAGAGTAGGTGCCTCCATGACGGTCGCCGCAGTGTCGACAGTCCACCCCGACGAGGTGCACGAAAGGCTCGGCCGGCATGTGCTGACCGACGGTTTCAAGCTCGTGCTCGACCCGCTCGACAGCCAGGGCTCATGGATCGTCGACGCGCGCACCGGCGAGAAGTTCCTCGACCTCTACTCGTTCTTCGCGTCGGCCCCCCTGGGACTCAACGCACCGGGCATGGCCGACGACCCGGAGTTCATGACCCTCCTGGCGCAGGTCGCGGCGAACAAACCCGCCAACCCCGACGTCTACACGACGCACTACGCCGAGTTCGTGGAGACGTTCGCCCGCGTCCTGGGCGACCCGGCCCTGCCGCGCCTGTTCTTCGTCGAGGGCGGCGCCCTGGCCGTCGAGAACGCGCTCAAGGTGGCGTTCGACTGGAAGAGCCGCCGCAACGAGGCGGCGGGCCGCTCCCCCGAGCTCGGCACCAAGGTCCTCCACCTGCGCAAGGCCTTCCACGGCCGCAGCGGCTACACCCTCTCCCTCACCAACACCGAGCCAAACAAGACAGCCCGCTTCCCCAAGTTCGACTGGCCCCGCATCGACGTACCCGCCGTCCGCTTCCCCCTCGAAGCCCACCTCACCGAGACCGAGGAGGCCGAGCGACGGTCCCTCGCGCAGGCGCGCCAGGCCTTCGAGGACAACCCGCACGACATCGCCTGCTTCATCGCCGAACCGATCCAGGGCGAGGGCGGCGACAACCACATGCGCCCGGAGTTCCTCCAGGCGATGCAGGCGCTCTGCCACGAGTACGACGCCCTGTTCGTGCTCGACGAGGTGCAGACCGGCGTCGGCATGACCGGCACCACCTGGGCCTACCAGCAACTCGGCCTGGAGCCCGATATCGTCGCCTTCGCCAAGAAGGTCCAGCTGGGCGGCATCATGGCCGGGCGCCGGGTCGACCTGGTGCCCGACAACGTCCTCAAGATCTCGGGCCGTATCAACTCCACCTGGGGCGGCGGACTGGTCGACATGGTCCGCTCCCGCCGCATCATGGAGATCATCGAGAGAGACGATCTGGTGGCCAACGCCGCCGACGTGGGAGCGTGGTTCCTGAACGAGCTGCGTGATCTCGAAGCCCGGCACACACCGGTGGCGGCCAACGCACGAGGCCGCGGACTGATGTGCGCCATCGATCTGTCCGACGGCGGCGTACGCGACGACGTGGTACGCCGGCTGCGAACCGAGGAGCAGGTGATCGCCTTGCCGTGCGGCGAGCGAACGGTGCGCTTCCGCCCCGCCCTGTCCATCACCCGCGACGAGCTCAAGTTCGCCCTGCGGGCCCTGGACCGGGTCCTCGCCGACCTGAGCTGACCCGTACCCCTCACTCCTTCAAGTCCACCCCACCGAAAGGCAGGGCACAGACATGGCCCGTTCCGTCGCCTCGATCGTGGCCGGCCAACCGGTCGCCGGCGCTCCCGGCGGGACTCTCCGGCGCCCCAATCCCGGTCGTACCGCCGAGGTGGTCACCGAGGTCTCGCTCGGGGACGCGTCGACCTTCGTCGAGGCGGCCAGGGCCGCGAAGGAGGCCCAACGCGCCTGGGCCGACGTCCCGGCGCCGGTGCGCGGGTCGGCGATCGGCAAGATCGGCCGGCTCGTCGAGGCGAACAAGGAGCGGCTCGCCCGCATCGTGACCGAGGAGATCGGCAAGCCGCTCGCCGAGGCGCTGGGCGAGGTCCAGGAGATCATCGACACCTGCGACTTCTTCCTCGGCGAGGGGCGCAGGCTCTACGGCCAGACCGTGCCGTCGGAGATGCCCGACAAGCAGCTCTTCACCTTCCGCAACCCCATGGGCGCGGTCGCGGTGATCACCGCGGGCAACTTCCCGGTGGCCGTACCGTCCTGGTACCTGGTCCCGGCCCTCGTCACCGGCAACACCGTGGTGTGGAAGCCCGCCGAGTACGCCGCCGCGAGCGCCAAGGCCCTCTACGACCTCTTCGTGCACGGAGGCGGCCTGCCCGACGGCGTGCTCAATCTCGTCCTCGCGGACGGGGAGCAGACGTACGCCGGTCTGGAGTCGTCCCTCGACGCCGGACTGGTCGACAAGGTCGGCTTCACGGGCTCCACGGTCGTCGGCCAAAAGATCGGCGCCCTGTGCGGCAGCCATCTCCAGACCCCCTGCCTGGAGTTGGGCGGCAAGAACCCCCAGGTGGTCACACCGAGCGCGCAGCTCGACCTGGCGGTCGAGGGCGCGTTGTTCTCCGGTTTCGGCACCGCGGGACAGCGCTGCACCTCCCTCGGCGCACTCATCGTGCACGAGTCGGTCCACGAGGACTTCCTCGCCCGCTTCGACGCCGCGAGCCGCGCGGCCCGCATCGGCGACGCCTTCGAGGACGTCCTCTACGGCCCGATGCTCGACGAGCGCTTCGCGCAGCGCTACGAGTCCTTCCTCGGCTGGATCAAGGACCACCACCGCACATACGGCTCCGACGGCGTCGGACGCATCACAACAGCCAACCCGCGCAAGGGATTTGTGGGCGACCCCGAAGCGGGCCTGTTCTACCACCCGGTGATCGTCGACGGGGTGCGCCGTGACGACGACCTGTTCCTCAACGAGACCTTCGGCCCCCTCGTCTCGGTGGCCATCTACCGGACCTTCGACGAGGCCCTGGAACTGGCCAACGCCCACGGCTACGGCCTGTCCGCCGCGATCTACACCACCGATCCGCACGAGGTCTGGTCGTACCGTCGAGGCATCTCGGCCGGCATGGTCAGCGTCAACAACACCACCTCCGGAGCCGAGGCCCACCTCCCCTTCGGCGGCAACGGCAAGTCGGGCAACGGCAGTCGGCAGTCGGGGCAGTGGGTGCTGGACCAGTTCACCCGTTGGCAGTCGATGAACTGGGACTACTCCGGCCGTCTGCAGAAAGCGCAGATGGACGTGGCCACGCTGGAGCCCGACCTCTCCTTCCGCCTGTGAGCGCCGTGGGCGACCTGGACCGGCACTTCCGTGAGGGGGTGGGCGGTCTGCGGTCTGCGGGATCTGCGGGATCTGCGGGATCTGCCGGGTCTGGAGAGGCCGCGGGTGAGGCGGCTCATGTGCCGGTCGGCGGCCTGGGCCCCCGTACGGCACTGGACCTGTTCGACGCCCAACTGGAAAGCAGGCACACGGACTTCGCCGCCCGCTGGATGCAGCAACAGGGCCGCGGCTACTACACCATCGGTTCGAGCGGCCACGAGGGCAACGCCGCGCTCGCCCTCGCGCTGCGCCCCACCGACCCTGCCCTGCTGCATTACCGCTCGGGCGCGTTCTACTGCGCCCGAGCCCGGCAGGCAGGCGGCGTGGACGCGGTCAGGGACATGCTGCTGGGGGTGGCCGCCGCAGCGGACGAGCCGATCGCCGGCGGCCGGCACAAGGTGTTCGGACGCCACGAACTGGCCGTCGTCCCCCAGACGTCGACCATCGCCTCCCACCTCCCGCGGGCCGTCGGAGTGGCCTGGAGCATCGCCCGTGCGAAACGCCTCGGCACGCAGTGCGCCTGGCCGGCCGATGCGGTGGTCTGCTGCACCTTCGGCGACGCCTCCGTGAACCACTCCACGGCCGCAGGCGCCATCAACAGTGCCTGCAACACGGCATTCCAGGGCCTCCCGATGCCGATCCTCTTCGTCTGCGAGGACAACGGCCTGGGCATCAGCGTCCCGACCCCGCACGACTGGGTACGCCAGGCGTACGGCAACCGCCCTTCGCTGGCCTATTTCGCCGCGGACGGCTGCGATCCACAGGCCGCCTTCGAGACGGCGAGGGAGGCGGTGACCCACGTACGCAAGAACCGCCAACCCGCCTTCCTGCACCTGTCGATGGTGCGCTTCCTCGGCCACGCAGGCTCGGACGCCGAGGCCGCGTACCGTACGCCGTCCGAGGTGGCGGCGGACCTGGAACGCGACCCCCTGCTGGCGACGGCCCGCCTGCTCACGAGCACGGGCATCCTCACCCCGCAGCAAGTCCTCGACCGCTACGACGAGATGAGCGGACGGGTGCTGGCGGCCGCCAAGGAGACCCTCGACAGCGAGCCCCTGACCGCCGCCCCGCAGATCACCGCCCCGATCGCACCCCGGCGCCCGGACGTCGTGGCGACGACGGCCCGCCGGCGTGCGACGGAACCGGCCACCGCCCCCGTGGGCGAACCCGTGACCGTCGCCCAAGCCATCAACCACACCCTCGCCGACCTGCTCGGCATCCACCCGGAGATGGTCGTCTTCGGCGAGGACGTGGGCCGCAAGGGCGGTGTCTACGGCGTGACCCGCGGCCTGCAGCGCCGCTTCGGCAGCGCCCGCGTCTTCGACACCCTCCTGGACGAACAGTCCATCCTGGGCCTGGCGTTGGGGGCGGGCCTGTCCGGCCTGCTCCCGGTCCCGGAGATCCAGTACCTGGCCTACCTGCACAACGCCGCGGACCAACTGCGCGGCGAGGCGGCCACGTTGCAGTTCTTCTCGCAGGGCCAGTACCGCAACCCTCTCGTCGTCCGCATCGCCGGCTACGGCTACCAGCGCGGCTTCGGCGGCCACTTCCACAACGACAACGCCGTCGGCGCCCTGCGCGACATCCCCGGCCTGGTCATCGCCTCCCCCTCCCGCCCCGACGACGCGGCGGCGATGCTCCGCACCTGCGTGGCGGCGGCGAAGACGGACGGAACGGTGAGCGCCTTCCTGGAACCGATCGCCCTCTACCACACACGAGACCTCCACGAGGAGAACGACAACGCCTGGCTCGCGCCCTACCCGTCCCCCGCAAGCCACGTCCCCATCGGCCGAGCCCGCACCTACGGCACGGGCAAGGACCTGACCCTCGCCACCTTCGGCAACGGCGTCCGCATTTCCTTGCAGGCCGCCCGCCGCCTGGAGCAACAGGGCGTTTCCTGCCGGGTACTCGACCTCCGATGGCTGTCCCCCTTGCCGACCGACGACCTGCTCCGCGAAGCCCGCGCCACGGGCCGCGTCCTGGTGGTCGACGAGACCCGCCGTACGGGGGGTGTGTCGGAGGGAGTCGTCACCGGCCTGACCGACGCGGGATTCCGGGGCGCGGTCCGCCGGGTCACGAGCGTGGACAGCTTTGTCCCTCTGGGGAAGGCGGCGGAGTTGGTGCTGGTGTCGGTGGGGGATGTGGAGCGGGCGGCGGGTGATCTGCTCTCGGCGGGGCCGGAGGCTCACAGGTGATTGGTTCCGGCCGACACACCCCCCTCTAGCTCGATGCGGGGTCAGCTGGACAGTTCCAGGAGACGGCCCATGAGGCGCTGCTCCTCATCGGCGGCCTCGTGCACCAGTTTCGAAGCGTCGTGGAGGGAATCCGGCGACGAGGCGGCTCCTGCGTGGTCCAGCAGTCCGGCCACCTCGGTCCACTTCTTCGACACCTCGCGGTAGGCGTCGGAGACCTCCCGGAACTCGCCGGTACCGGTGAGTTCGGCGGTCTCCGCCAGGAAGTCCGCCCACATCGCGCGGAACAGGCCCCCACCCGTTCCCGCGTCCTCCATGATCGTGCTGATCTCGCGGAGGCTGACCGCGGGCGACTCGAGGTCGTCGAGCCATCCCGGCATGAGGTCGGCGACCTTGTGCATGCCCTTGTGTCCGAAGTTGGTGATCGGCGGATTCAGAATGGTCTCCGCCGCCATTTTGATGCCTTTGCGGGCGGCTTCCCCGAGATCGGGCAGGCCGCCCTTCTGGCGTGCGAGGGTGAATGCGCGGTTGCGTGAACTCATCGGTCCGCGTGCGTTGCGTGCGGTCGTGAGGGATTCGCTCGTTGCCCATTGCAGGCCGAGCGGCTGCGTTTCGACGAGTGCGAAGCGGTCGGCGTCGTCGCGTCCGACACAGGCGACATAATGTGCCGCGAACCGGAAGTCGTCGGTGGAGTAGTCGAGGAAGTAGCGGTCGAGCTTGAGGCCGACGACCGTTCCGGATTCAAGCTCTTCCAGCAGTTGTTCCCTCGCCCGTTTCACCGAGGACGTCTCGTGCACGGACAGCCGCAGGTTCAGTGCGTCGGCGAGATTGGCGGACAGCGTGTCGGGTTTGATGCGGCCGCCGACGAACGGCGTCGGCATCTGCTTCGTCCGCCAGTAGATGAACGACAGACCACCGGCAATGCCGAAGACCATCGACTCCGACAAGTCGATCTCTTGCTGCCGCAGCAGATTCACAAGGGTGGTCGACTCGCAGTGCTTACCGACGAACGGGTCCGCCTCCAGAAGCGACACGTGTTCACCTCTCCCTGTCTCCGCGTGGATCGTAGCGCAGCCTTCTTTACGGCGGTTGGCCTTGACGGCGGTCGGCGTCCGGGGACCGGAAAGGCGTTCACTCGCTCGAAGCGCGCGAGACAAGGAAGTTGCCGAGGAACAGGTGATCCATCTCCGTCTTGAGGAAACAGGCAAGAGCGTCGGCGGGTGAGCAGACGATGGGCTCGCCGGCGACGTTGAACGAGGTGTTGATCAGACAGGGAATCCCGGTGAGCTCGGTGAACTGGCGCAGGAGTTCCGCGAGGAGCGGATTGCTGTCCTCGGTGACCGTCTGGATCCGCGACGTGCCGTCGACGTGGCAGGCGCCCTGGATCTTCTCCTGGTATTCGGGGCGCACGGGAACCACGAAGGTCATGTACGGCGATGATGTCTTCTTGCCGAGTTCGAAGACGTCGGGCGCCATGTGTTCGAGGATCACGGGGGCGAAGGGCCGGAATTGCTCGCGGTGTTTGATGCGTTCGTTGATGATGTCCTTGATGTCGGGGTACCTCGGGTTGGCCAGGATGCTGCGGTTGCCCAGGGCGCGCGGACCGTACTCGAGGCGCCCCTGGAACCAGCCGATGACGCACCGCTCCTGCATCAGGGTCGCGGCCTTCCGCGGCACCTCCTCGGGGTCCAGTTCCCGCCAGGTGACCTGGTCCGCGTACTGCTGGAGGGCCGTCTGGATCTCCCGGCCGTCATAACTGGGGCCCAGGTACGGTGACCTGCCCGCCCGGGGCGGTGTGCCGGCTCGCTGACTTGCGAACAGAGCCGCGCCGATGGCCACGCCGACGTCGCTGGCGCCGAAGCTGACGTCCATCTCGGTGAAGCGTGAACGCTCCAGCAGTTTGCTGTTGTTGACGCAGTTCAGGGCGAGACCCCCCTCGAAGACCACGCGGGAAAGGTCGCTGCGGGCTTCGAGGATGCGGATCTGCCCGGCGGTCACCGTCTCGAGCATGTGCTGAGCCGCGCCGGCCACGCGGACCCGGTAGTCGAAATCCTCACGGCATTCCGCGTTGCCGCCGAAGATGCGGTCGAAGAGTTCGTAATAGGCGGGTACGGCGTTCGCCGGATAGGGAATCCGGTAGGTGCCGTCGGGGCAGATCTCGACCACGTCCGTGAGGAACGGGTTCGGCTCGGGCGGCGGGCCGTAGCCGGCCAGTCCCATCACCTTGTACTCGTCGTTGTTCGGGACGAATCCGAGATAGCGCGTCACCACGGAGAAGAGCATCGCCAGCGAGTGCCGTGAGTCGATGGTGACGTCGTCGAAGATCTTCGTCTCTCCGTCGCGCACCTCGCCCATGATCGACGACAGCCATTCGGCGCGGCCGTCGCTGATCAGGAATGCCGCGTCGCCGCCGCCCGACAGGTGGTATCCGGTCATCAGATGTGCGATGTGGTGCGGGACCCGGACCAGTTTCTCCGGGCTCAGCCGGTGGCCGGTGTATTCGAGGAAGTCGGCGTGGGTCGCCTCCTCGCTGAACAGCGCCTCATGGGTCTGAGCCAGGCGCTGGAGACGGGCGAACTTCGCCTCCACGGTCGCCGTGCTGTCCTCGGTGATCTCGGCGATCATCTTGTTCACCACGTCCTGGGAGAACTGCCAGGAGAAGGCGAAGGTGTCGACGTCGTCGAAGGTTATCCCGGCCGACTCCAGGCACCAGCGCATGGCGTTGACCGGGAATTTCGAGGTCTTCTTCTCCCGGTTGAGCCGTTCCTCCTCGACGGCGGCGACCAGCTTCCCGTCGATGAGGAGGGCGGCTGAGGAGTCGTGGCCGTACAGGAGGTGGCGGTCGATGCCGGTGGCGCGAAAGAGGCGCCCGAAGATTTCCGCAGACTTGCCGAATCCGTTGTAGCCCAGAATGATCACAAGGGGCTCCTTTCGCTATGGCCAGATCGTGAGGTAGTCCGAAATCACGGTCGTCCGCCGGAAGTTCGCGTCCAGCTCGGCGCCGGTCAGATCGGCGCCGCTGAGGTCGGCGCCGTCCAGATTCGCGCCGACGAGCCGGCAGTCGTTCAGCTCGGTGAGGATGAGGTACGCCTCGCACAGATCGGCGCCCTCCAGATTCGCCCCTCTCAGATCGGCGGACATCAGGTACGACTCGCTCAGCACGGCGTCGGTGAGGTCGGCGCCGGCGAGTTCGGCGCCGCGCAGATCGGCGCCGTGCAGCGCCGCTTTGCGCAGGTCCGGCCGGAAGGGGCCCTGGGCTCGGCGCCGGCGGGCGTGCTCGTTCCAGCGTTCGGGACCCTGGAGCAGTACGGACTCGTCCTCGGTGGGCATGTTGTGACCTCGCGGCTACAGGGTGGAGAGCGCGGTCAGCGCCCGCTTCTCGACGTCCATCGCGGACCGTGCCGTGTCCGCCACGGCGTCCACGAGTGTTTTGAGATCGTCGCGCGCGGTGGCGGTGGTCCCGGCTGCCGGCAGTGCGGCGCCCAGGGCCGACCACAGCCGGCCGCTCTCGTGGAAGTGTGCGGCGGCGTCTGCGTAGCGTGTGTCGCCGGTGCCGTCGGCCAGCTTCGTCAGATAGCGGCCGAGCATCGGACGGAACAGACCACCGCCGGTGCCGAACGACTCGATCTGCCGTCCCACGTGCAGGAGTTGGCGCGCCAGCGCGTCGACGCGCACCACCCGGCCGGTCAGGTCCACGTCCTCGACCTCGCCCTGCTTGGACTGTGGCCAGGACGGTGCCGTCGTGGCCAGCAGCTTCATCCCGGGGATGCCGAGGTGCCGGCTGCCCGGCCGGAGGACCTCGCGGCACAGGTTGCGGACGGCCACCGGGCCGACGAGGTCCAGCCGCGGAGTCCTGCGCGGCGCGCCGAACACGTACACCCTCCGGTCCGGGTTCAGCGGCGGCGAGTTGCGGCTGGAGCGGGCCGCCTCCAGCGCGTCCGCGGTCACACTCACGGTTTCGTCGAAGGCCGGGTCCGACACCTCGAACGCGTCGGCGCCGAGGATGCGGACCACGTTGACGAAGTACCCGCCGAAGGAGGAGCGCCCGTCCAGGCCCCAGTACGGGAGCAGTCCGAGGTCGACGCGGGTCATGGCGGCGGGCGCCGAGTCGAGCAGCTTCGCCAGGCCCGCAGAAGAACCGGGGGTGTGTGCGGCGACCTCGACGCCCATCAGCCGCGCGGCCCGGAGCGGCATGACCGCCTGCTTGCCGACGACGATGTCGGGCGCGTTGCCGTTGGCCGGGAAGAACGAGAAGCCGAAGCCTCCGTCCAGCCCGAACACGACCTCCTCGTCCACCGCGTGTCCGGCGGCGGCGAGCAGGGCGCACTGGCAGGCCGTCTCGCAGTGGATGCCCCGCCGGTGGACGTAGCGGCCGCTCGCGTTCATCGCGTCACCCCCTGTCCCAGGGCCATCAGGGACCGGCGCGTACGCGGGTCCATCTTCTCCACCGCGTACCGGAAGGTGTCGCGGGGCATGTCGGTGTGCCAGGTGCGCAGGAACTCGGTCACCTCGGCGGGGTGGACCTCGGCTGTGACCTTGAGCAGCCAGCCGCAGCCCTTCTGCACATAGGGGTCGCCGTCGTGCATCAGATGGGCGCAGTTGTCGAAGACGTGCGACGTCGGCAGTTCGAAGAGCGTCCGGCCCACCTTGCGCCGGACGAACTTCACGACCGCCACGTTCGCTGCGCGTCTGGCCCACGGGGAGGGGGACTCGACCCAGCGCCGTGTCCGCGGGATCAGCTCCAGATGGCCGAGGAAGAACGGGTACAGCAGCTTCAGGCAGAGGTCGTCGCACTGCGCCCAGTTGGACACGTACGTCTCCAGCCAGTGCTCGCAGCGCCCCAGCAACTCCTCGCCGAGTCCTGTCCGGGCGGCCTTGTGCAGGACGGCGAAGCCCAGTAGCACCTCCTCGTGGTGTTCGGCGCGGGCCAGCAGCGTCTCCGCCAGATGCAGTCGTGCCGCCGGGGTGATGTCGCGCCGGTCACGGAAGTAGTCGGTGGCGACGGCGGCGACCGCCGCGTTGCCGACGCCGAGCGCCCGGATCTCGTGCGGGAAGTACCGCTGCATGTTCGCCGCGAAGTCCGGATCCGCCCTGTCCGCAAGGGACTTCAGCAACTCGTCGGCGGCCGCTGGAACGTCCGTCATGAGGTGCCGATCGTCAGTTTGAGCGGTTGGGTGGTCGGCCGCGGTGCGCGTTCCAGGCGCGGCTTGCCCTGCATGACGTAGTCGTACTCCTGCTGCATCTCGACCACGGCCTGGATGGTGTCCTTCGAGCGGTCCGCCAGGTTCTGCCCGCCCAGGCCCCACCACAGGTACCAGTTCTTGTGGCTCAGGTAGGCGTCGCGGACGAAGTCGAGGGTCTCCCGGTCGGCGAGGATGGCCGGCTCCACGTAGAAGGCGGGGACGAACGTGCCCTGCTTCTCCTCCAGGATCCCCGCCTTGACGGCCTGGCGCTGGAGCTTGGTGCCGCTGAGGATGCGGATGCCGAGGTTGGCGTAGATCTGGGCCGGGTTGAGGTATCGCTCGGTGAAGCGGATCGACTCCTTCAGCGCCTGCGGAGTCTCCCCCGGCCCGCCGAGGAAGATGCAGTGGGTGTGCTCGATCGGGCTGGCCGTGAACAGGCGGTCGATCTCCAGGACCCGGGCCATGTCGAAGCCCTTCATCAGGTCCGCCAGGGCCTCGTCGGTGAGGGCGTCGGTACCGAGGTCCACCCGGATGCAGCCGGCCGCGTGCAGCAGTTCCACGAACTCCGGGGTGACCGCGTTCGGCGTCAGCTGGCAGTACCAGGGCACGTCGAGCTTGGCGCGGATCATCTCCTCGCACACCTCGGCGGCGTACTCCATGGGGTAGTTGAAGGTGGCGTCGACGATCTCGAACTCCCGCACGGCGGGGTTGTCCTTCATGGCCCGCTGGATCTCGCCGACGACCTCGGCCGGGTCCTTGAACCGGTCGCCCTTGCCCTCGGTCTTGCGGATGATGCAGTAGGAGCAGAACAGTTTGCAGCCCCGCTTGGTCTGCAGGGTCTCGATGGCGGGCTGGTGGTCGCGGGTGAGGTCGGAGGCCGCCGAGACGCCCTCCTCGAAGTACCGGGGGTCGTAGACCGACCGGTCGGGCTCCAACGCCCCCAGGTCGAACGCGGAGTTGGACTGGTTCTGGCAGAACCTTCCTTCGTCGTCGAGGTAGCACAGTCCCGAGATCGACTCCCGGCGTCCGCCGCTCCGGAGGTAGTCCAGCAGCTGGACGATGCCGGCCTCGCCCTCACCGGCGATGCCGTAGTCCGGCTGGGCGTACTCGAAGAACGACAGCGGCTCGACCGAGAAGCCGGATCCGCCGAGGACGACGGTGGCGCTGGTGTACTTGCGTACGCACTGGACGATCTTCTCGGTCATCGGGCCGAAGAAGACCGGGTCGATGAAGGTCAGGTTGTCCAGGTTGCGTACGGCGATGCCGACCACGTCGTACGTGTTGGCGGTCAGCCTTTCCCGGACCGCCTTGAGCTCACGGGACTCCCAGAGCAGGTCCAGGACGTCGACCTGGTGTCCGGCGTGCTTGAGGGCGGCGCTGATGTAGGCCATGCCGATGGGCAGTGCGGGGCGCGGCACCCGGATCTTGTTGGTGGAGATGAGCAGCACTCGCATGGGACGTCACTCTCCGAGCTGCCAGTACGTCGCCGGTTTCAGATCGCCGCGCAGGGTGGCTTTGGCGCGGTAGCGACGCATGCGGTCCAGGTCGATGTCGACGACGCCGACGCCCGGTTCCTTGCCGAGGTCCACCATGCGTTCGTCGCCGTCGACGAAGTCGAATCGTTCGGCCTCCAGGAACAGCGGGTCGGCCAGGATCTGGCTGCATCCCGTGTAGCCGAAGCCGGCGTACAGGTTGGTGCCGATGCCGGAGGCGAAGGCGATGATGCATTCGGCGTCCACGGCCCTCACCGGCAGCCGCATGTTCGCCACGTAGGCGAACATCTCGGGCACCAGCGCGGAGCACACGATGATGTCGACTCCGCGGAGGCAGTACTCCCGCGCGACCTCGGGGAAGTTGATGTCGTAGCCCTGCATCAGACCGATGCGCCCGAACTCGACGTCGAAGACGGGGTATTGGGTGCCGCCGGCGAGGTAGCGGGCCTCCAGTTCGTGGCAGTGCACGCGCCGATAGGTGCCGAGCAGGGTTCCCTGCGGGCCGGCCAGTACCGAGGTGCTGTAGTAGTGGCCGTCGTCACCGCGCTCCAGCAGTCCGGCCACGATGTGCGCGCCGGCCTGTTCGGCCTGCTCGCACAGGAAGTCGGTCTCCGGCCCGGGGATGGGCACCGACACGTCGGCCACCTCGAGGATGTTGCCGGAGGTGGAGAAGGCCTCGGGCAGGCAGATCAGGTCCGCGCCCTGTTCGACGGCCTCGTGGATGTAGTGCTCGGCCCGGCGCAGGTTCTGGGCCGGCTTGCCGAGCTTGGACTCCATCTGGACGACTGCGATCTTTGTCCCGGGCATCACAGGCTCACCGGCTCGAGGGGACGTGAGGAGATCACCAGGCCGAGGTCCTCCTCGACCACCTGCCAGTCCGTCAGGCCGGCCTCCTTGAGCAGCTCCGCCGCCTCGTCGCGGGTGTACGCGGCCTGCAGGGAGCGCATGAACTCCTCGCCGCCCTCCTTGACGAACTGGAGGATGAAGGTGATGTGCCCCTCCTCGGCGTGCCGGTTCATGTCCTCGATGATCACGACGCCGTCGGGTTTGCAGATACGGGCGCACTCCTTCAGCGTCTCCACCGGCCGCCGCCAGCGGTGCAGGGAGGAGAAGGAGAAGACGATGTCCGCGGAGTCGTCCGGGAACGGCAGCCGGCTCAGCCTGGCCATCTCGAACTCGACGTCGCCGGCGGTGTTCGCCCACACGGCCAGGGTCAGGTTGTCCTCGGCCACGTCGACGAGGTTCTGGTTCTCCTCCACCCCGGACACGGCGAGGTCCGGGAGTTTGCCGGCCACGTGCAGGGACAGCAGGCCGGTGTTGAAGCCGACCTCGACCAGGTCGGTCATTCCCTCGCGGACGTGGGCCAGGATGCGCTCGCTGGGCCGCTGGTAGGCCATCAGCGCGGAGCGGCGCATGCCGAGGTCGTAGAAGCGCACCTTGTCGATGTCGTCGTGCGGGGCCGGCTGCGGCACGCGCTCGGCGAGGTCGAGCAGTCGGGTCTCAGTGGTCATGGCCGACCTCCTCGGCCTTGGGACGGGGCGTGATCTGCACCGGGATCGGCTGCGAGGAGATGAAGTTGGAGATGTCCGCGCCCAGGTGCTGCGGGTAGCGGCGGTACTCCGGCGAGTAGAACGCCTTGGAGATGTTGTCCAGGTAGTACCAGCCCTTGGGGCCGGTCACCTCGATGCCGTCCTCGTTCGCGGTGATCAGTTCCTTCTCGATCAGGTCGTCGATCTCGGTGCGGAACATCTCCATGAAGTCGACGCCGTGGATGCGGCGGAACCGCTCGCGGTCGACCCGTCCGGCCTTGACGCCGAGGACCATCGTGCGGCGGATCGCCTCGGACTTGGTGATGTGCTTGCCCATGGAGATCGGCAGCCGGCCCTCCATGACCGTCTGGATGTAGCGGCCGATGTCGGGTTCGTTGAAGTACCAGTGGTCGCGCAGGTGCCCGGTCGCGGTGGGGCCGAGGGGGATGATGGGGATGTCCTCGCTCCACGACGTCTCGCCGTACTTGGGCTGGTAGCCGGGTTTGGCGAAGCAGTCTCCGTAGTAGCCCAGGAAGCCGCTCTTGGAGAGTTTTTCGGCGGCGAACAGGAACATCTCGTCGACGACGGCTTTCTCCGGGACCGGAGGCAGCTTCCTGCGCTTGGTGGAGACCTGCGCGAACTCCATGTACGTGTAGAACGAGATGCAGGTGACCCCGAGGTCGATGGCGACGTCGAGGCTGTGCTCCCAGCTCTCCATCGTCTGCCCGTTGATGCCGTGCATCAGGTCGATGTTGATGTTCTCGAATCCGCACCGGCGCAGCAGCCGGATGCTCTCTTTCAGCATCTCGGGATCGTTGGGGCGACCGATGTTCTTCAGTTCCTCCGGCACGAAGGTCTGCACGCCGAGGCTGATGCGCCGGATGCCGCGTTCCAGCAGGACCTTGGCCTTGCGCTCGGAGATGTCGACCGGGGTGGTCTCGATGGAGAAGTCGGCGTCCTGCTCGACGTTGAGGCTGCCGAACAGGTGGCCGAGCAGTTCGTCGAGCTGCGGTGCGGTCAGCGCGGTCGGGGTGCCGCCGCCGATGTAGCCGAGGGTGATGACGTGGTCCTGGATGTAGGGCCGGTTCGCGTAGTTGGTGATCTCCGCCTTGAGCGCTTCCAGGTAGGTGCGGGTCAGGTCCCGGTCGGTCTGGTGCTTGATGTACGGGCAGCTGAAGCAGAGGCGGTTGCAGAACGGGATGTGGACGTACACCCCCATCGGCTTGCGGGCGAACACCTCCTCCTCGTTCACCGGCACGTGCTTGGTCGGGTACTGCCGCACCCACTCGCTGTCGCGTTCGGGGTATTCCTTCCAGAACGGCATGCTCGTGGTCGTGGTGGTGATGCTCATGCGAGGTCCCCCAGTTCGACTTGTTCGACGATGGAACGGACGACGTCCGCCAGGGTGGGCTGGAAGTAGGACGCGGAGCGCAGCGCAAGTCCGGCGGCGTGGGCGCGGGCGACCAGCGCGGCCAGCGTGTCCTGGTGATCGCCGTCGGGCAGGTCGAGCTTCACGCCGTGTTCGACGGTGTGGACGGCACGGATCGGGCCGCCGGGCGTGGCCTGTTGCGCGGCCCAGTGGTGCAGCGGCGCGAGGTGCGCCTCGCCGAAGGCCTCCAGGATCAGGCTGGAGCGCTCGCCCCACCGGGTGACGGCGTCGAGTGAGGCGTCCTGGACCTGGTGGCCCTGGTGCAGCACGACGACCGAGTCGGCCAGCGCGAGGAGTTCGTCGCGGTGGTGGCTCGCGAACAGCACGCCGACGCCGTCCTTCTTCAGGCTCCGCAGCAGTTCCAGCAGCGTCTCGCGGGCCGTGGGGTCCAGACCCGTGGTCGGCTCGTCGAGGATCAGCAGGTCGGGCCGGTGCGCGACGGCGCAGATGACGTGCAGTTTGCGCTGGCTGCCGCCGGACAGGGAGCGGACGTAGTGGTGGCGGTACTGCTCCAGGTCCGCCAGTGCGATCAGCTCCTCGTAGCGGCCCGGTTCGGCCCGGCGGAGTTTGAGCTGGTGCTTGACGTACGTCTCCACGGTGACGCCGTCGGGCAGGTCCTTGGCCTGCTGGACGTAGCCGATGTGGCGGCTGACCTGTCCCCAGCGGCGGGGTGTCGTGCCGCAGACGCGTATGTCGCCGTCGGCCGGGCGCAGCAGGCCGGCGACGAGCCGGATCAGGGTGGTCTTACCGGCGCCGTTGGTGCCTATGACGGCCACGCCTTCGCCGGCGGCGACCGCGAAGTCGACGTCGCGCAGCGCGAATTCGGGGTTCACCCGGTGGGCGAGCCGGGAGACCGACAGCACGGGTGGGCCGGCGTTCGTGGGGTCAGCCATGGCCGATCCTCCTGCGGAAGGACCATGCGGCGATGCCGACGGCCAGGAACGAGTACGCCACCGCGAGGAGTGTCGAGGAGGCGGAGGCCGGGAAGTCCGGCGAGGTGGCGGCACGGAAGATGTCGACGTGCACGGCGAGCGGGAGTCTGGCGAAGACGTCGCCCAGCGTGCCGAGGTTGGTGAGCGGGAAGAAGATGCCGGCGAAGTACATGAGCGGGATGACGATGATGTTCACGACCGCCGGGAAGGAGATCTCGTTGGTGTAGGTGGCGACGAGGATGCCGAGGCCGGCGAAGGCCGTGCACGCGGTGAGGAAGCCGAGCAGGAACAGCGGCACCGACTCGATGCGGGCGTCGAAGACGCCGACGCCGAGGACGACCACCAGGGCGAACTGGAACAGGCACTTGAGCACGACACCGACGAGCCGGGCGAGCAGGAACCCGGAGTACGACAGGGGCGAGAGGATCAGGTCCTCGATGGTGCGGCGGTTGCGGTCGATGATGACCGTATAGCCGACGGTGTAGGTGCAGCTGAACATGATCCCGGCGCCGATGATTCCGGGGAAGACGAAGCCGAAGTAGTTGGCGGCCGTCGGTGCCGGGCTCACCATCTGGTCGGTGGCCGCCCCGAAGGCGAGCACCATCGAGACCGACGTCAGCAGGGTCGAGATCGCGAACAGGCGGTTGTCGAAGAACTGCCGCATGTCGATGGCGACAAGCCCGAGGACGTCGCCGAGCCAGCCGGACTCCGGCTGCACACGCATGGCACTCATCGAGCGCGGCTCCCGTGAATCGTGGTCCAGGTCGACCGCAGGTCGTCGTGGAAGGGCAGGCCGGCGCGGATCTTGCGCCGCTGCCGCCAGTGCACCTCGGCGTCGATCACCGTTTCGTGCGGGCCGGGGCCGGCCTCGGCGAGGATGTCCGCCTCCGGGTCCTGCCGGGCGTCCTGCACCAGACCGTCGACGATCATGCTGTGGCCGACGTACGTCATGTTGGCGAAGCGGTTCTCGCCGACGCCGCTGGCGAACACCAGCGCGCACTCGTTGTCGGCGGCCCGCGCGCGGCAGATGGAGCGCAGCGGGTGCGAGAACGGGCCGAAGAGGTTCGCCACGCAGACGACGAGGTCGGCGCCCTGGGTGAGGAAGTGACGGCTCGCCTCGGGGAACCGCACGTCGTAGCTGACTTGCAGGCCGATCCGTCCGACCGGCGTGTCGATCACCTCGCCCGGGGAGCCGCTGGACACGTACGCGGACTCGCCCTCCCACACGCAGGCCCGGCGGTACCAGCCCAGCGGGTCGCCGGCCGGGCCGACGAGCACGGCCGCGTCGAAGACGTCCCGCCCGGCCGAGAGCAGTACGCCCGCAGCGATGTGCATCCCGAGGGTGCGGGCCTGCTCGGCGAGGAACCGCACGACGGGGCCGTCCTCCGTGGTCGCGTCGGTGCGCAGGGTGGGGAAGTTGAGGCCGGTGGCGAACGTCGCCGGCAGACAGGCCAGGTCGGCCTCGCGTTCCCGCGCGGTGGACAGCAGCTTGGCGGCGCGTGCCAGGTTCTCGTCGCGCTCCCCCGGCTCGATCCGCATCTGGAGGGCGGCGAGCCGGGTGCCGGGGCCACGGAAGAGGCTCATCGCAGCGCCGCCTCGGCAGCGACTTCGCGGCGGGCGCGTTCCAGCACCGGGAGGAACTCGTCGACCATCTCCCGTGTCACATGGCGGGTGACGACGAGGCGCAGGGTCTCGCCGAACCGCTTCGAGGTGGAGACGATCCAGCCCCAGGATTCCAGCAGCTGCGAGATCCGCACCGCGTGCTCCATCTTGACGACCACGATGTTCAACTGCGGTTCGGCGGCCAGCTCGTGGCCCGCCGCGCGCAGTCCGGCCACCAGGTGCGCCGTCACCTCGAAGTTGGTGCGGGTGAGGGAGCAAAAGCCGTCCCGCCCGAGGTGCTCGAGCACCGCGTAGGTGGAGATCGCTGCGGAGCCGGGACGGGTGCCGAGCAGGGTGTTGTGCACCGGTGTGTCGACGAAGAAGGAATCGACCGCGAACCGTCCGGCGTCCTGGGCGCCCCGGAACAGGATCGCGCCGGCCGGGACGTTGGCCAGTCCGTACTTGTGCGGGTCGATGGTGATGGAGTCGACGCCGTCGACGCTGAAGTCGAACTGGGGCAGGTCGTGGCCGAGTTCGCGGGCAAAGGGGATGATGAAGCCTCCCGTGGCCGCGTCCACGTGCAGGTGTACGTTCCGGCCGCGGACCACCGGTCCGATCTCGTCGACGGCGTCGACGACCCCGAACTCGCTGCTGCCCGCGGTCGCGACGACCGCGACGGTGTGCTCGCCGATGCGCCGGGCGACCTCGGCGGCCGGCAGCCGCAGGTCGTCGTCGACGGGCACGACGACCGGGGTCAGCCCCAGCAGGCCGAAGACCTTCGTGAAGGAGAAGTGCACGGTGCTGCTGACGACGACTTCGGGCCGGTCGGTCAACGTCCCCCGGGCGCGGGCCGTTTCGCGGGCCACGAGCATCGCGATCAGGTTGGCCTCGGTTCCGCCGGACACCAGGCTCCCCGACCCGCCGCCGGGGTGGCCCAGCAGGTCGAGCAGCAGCTGGACGACCTTGCGCTCGATCCGCTTGGTGCCGCGGAAGATCCGCACATCGCCGAGGTTGGTGTGCGCCGCGGCGGCCGCCATCTCCACCCCCAGGGGGTGGGGTTCGGTGCAGATGGAGTTGAGCACCCGGTTCCACGGCACGTCGTCCGCCATGTCCGTCGCGATCCGTCGTCGCACGTCGGTTTCGGGAACGCCGGAGGTTCGCATGTCAGCTCACCTGCGCCGTGAGGTCGGAGTACAGCTCGGTGCGGCGTGCCCACAGACCGAACCAGAGTGTCTGCTGGAAGCGCAGGTCGGGTTCGCGCAGATGCTGGATGTTCGCCGCGTCCCACGGCGCCTCGATGATGCCTTCCCGGGTGCCCGCCTCGGCGGCGAATCCCTCGGGCATGGCCACGGCGCTGCCGCCGCCGCAGCGCTCGCTCAGCGAGCCGGCGAAAGCGACCGCGACGGTGTTGATGGTCGCGATGCCCCACACGGCGGCGCGCTGCGCGGCCTGCTGGGTGCCGTCGAGCGACCCGGCAACCAGCAGCAGCTCGGCGCCGGCCAGGCATTGGATGCGGGGTGGTTCGACCAGCCAGAAGTCGGGGCCGAGGAGCACTCCGACGCGGCCGTACGGCGTCTGCACGACCGGGAAGTCGTCGCCGGTGCCGGTCGTCCCGTCGGGCAGGATCGGCCGCTCCATCTGGGCGCACACCGAGCCGCTCGGGTCCAGCAGCCGGGCCACCTGCGTCAGCTCGCCGTCCGGCCGCTGCTCCGGCCAGGAGCCGGTGAGGACGTAGGCGCCCCGGGTCCGCGCCAGCGCCGTCAGGCGCTCTAGGCACCGCTCGCGCAGCTGCTGCGGCAGTGCCCGGACCTGGTCGCCGGTGGTGAAGGCGTTCTCGGGCAGGACGACGAACGACGCGTCGTCACTCACCCTGCTGTCGAGGTCGTCGAGCACGGCGGCGGCCGTCGCCTCAGGGTTCGCCCGGCGTGCGTGTTGCGCTACGAAGATGGTCACGGACGGGTCCCCTCGGTTGCGCTGGTCGCGGCGGCGGCCGGGCCACGGTGCGGGCCTTGGCCCCCGGTCAGGCTCGCCCTCAGTTCGGCGGCGAGGTCCCGGTTCTGCCCGGCGTACGGGGTGAGCAGTTTTTGGTAGGCGCCGGGCCTGCGCAGCTGCTGCCAGCGGCGGCCGTCGCCGGGGGCGGGCTCGTCGAGGTCGACGACGAGCACTTCCGGTTTGTCGCTGCCGGCCTGTGCGATCACGCCCTCCGGGCGGGCGACCAGGCTGGTGCCGGCGAAGTGGATCTCCACGAGGCGGTCCCCGCGTTTGCCGCGGACGACGCCGACCGAACTGGCGTAGACAATGTTGACGTCGTTCAAGTAGGCGGCTGTGCGCAGGGCGTTGACCATCAGCGGCTGGTTCTGTCCCAGCGTGCCGCCCGGTACGAAGATGGTGCGCGCACCGGCCAGGGCGAGCAGCCGGATGACCTCGGGGATCCAGAAGTCCGAGCACACGGCGATACCGATCTGCCCGAACTCGGTGGACATGACGCCGAGCGAGTCCGCCTGACGGCACACCACCATCTCGTTGCCGAAGGCGTGCGCCTTGATGGCACGCCCCGTGATGACGCCCTGCCGGCCGATCAGCAGGGACGTGTTGCGGTACATGCCGTCCTGCAGGTCCTCGACGATCGAGCCGAGCAGGATGTGTGTGCCGAGTTTGCGGGCCAGTGTCTGGAAGCCGTCGACGACCGGTCCGGGGATCGGGGTGTCGGTGCGCCCTTTCAGGCCGTCCTGGCCCGGCATGTACCAGGGCGGGCCGAGCAAAAACTCGGGGAAGCACACCAGGTCGATGTCGCCGGCGCTGCAGACGTCCTCGATCGCCTGGTGCGCGTTGCGCAGGCCGTCCTCGTGATCGTCGACCCATTGGGTCTGTACTACCGCTACCCTCATACGTCTTGTCTCCTCGCGATGCGCGATGCCACCGGTGGGTCGGCCGCCGCCATGGCTCGCCGCGGCCGGGTGCAGGTCATGACGTGGCGGTGCTCCAGTCCTTCGCATCGACGACGGTGACCTCGGCCTCGACGCCGAGCGCGTCGACGATCCGGCCGCGGATCAGCCGGTGCAGGGCGCCATCGGCCGGCGTCGTGGGGTCGGCCACGGCGCAGGTCACATGGAAGACGCCGGCCCTGCTGTCGCAGGCGAAGTGGGGCGCGAGACCGGCGTGTTGGAACACGATCCGCTCCACGTCCACCGCCGAGACGGGCCCTTCGGGTCCGGGCAGTGCCGCGGCCAGGCTGCCGAGCGGGACCAGGACCCGGCTCGCGGCACCGCAGTCGCAACGCCGGTCCGCCGGCCACAGCTCGACGAGTTCGCCGGTCGGTGCGCCGTCCAGGAGCAGTTCGCCGCGGTGCCCGTCGCGGACCTCCGCGCGGTGCCGGTTCCCGCACAGGTGCAGTCGGCCGTGCTCACAGGCGACGGCCGTCGTCGGTGTGGTCGGCGTCCCGTAGAGAGCGCAGGTCGTTGCCGCCCAAACGGCGCCGATGCGGTCGAGACGTTCGGTGGAGCAGGCCTCGCCCGCGCAGATGACGGCGCGGATCGTCGAGTCCTCGGGCCGCTGCCCTTGCGAGAGGGCGAGGCTCGCCAGTTCCGCGGCGAAACTCGGCGAGCACGCCAGGGCCGTCACCTCGTACTGCTCGATCAGATCGAGCAGCCGCGGCATCGGGCAGATGGTCCTGCTCGTCCCGACGCTGATCACCGAGGCGCCGACCATCTCGATCACGCGGTCCATCTCGGCGCCGATGAAGGACAGTTCGTACGGTACGGCCGAGACCACGACGTCGTCCTGGGTCAGCAGCCTGTCCAGGGCCAGCGTCAGGTCGATCTGGTTGAGGATCCACTCGTCGCGGGTCATCACGATCGGCTGTGCTGCGCCCGAGGGGGCGACCCGTTCGCCGTAGCGCGCGTGGACGGCGTCACGGCCGTGCGCTGTGTCGCTGGTGCCGCGGGTGTCGCGTGGGTCGCGGGTGAGGAGTTGCAGGAACTGCTCGTAGTGCGTGGCGATGGGCGTGGTCGTGGTCACCTGGCCTCCGTTTCCCGGGCGAATCGACGCCACCCGTGGTCGTCGGGCGCGCTGTTGTCCCGTTCGGCGCGCAGCAGTGGCCGGCGGTCGGTGTCGGCGTCGATGTCGACGTCGACGTCGACGACCGTCGCCAGGACGAACTGGTGGCCGCCGATCTGGTATGTCGACTTCACCGCGCAGTCGATCGTTCCGAGGGCGCCGGAGAGCCGGGGGCAGCCGTTGACGGACGGCGTCCATGAGAGGGCGTCGAAGCGGCTGTCCGGCCTGCCTTGCGAGAAGGCGTCCGACAGGTCTTTCTGGTCCTCGCCGAGGATGTTGACGCAGAACCGGCCGGTGTCCGCGATGGCGGCCCAGCTGGTGCTGCGTGAGCGCACCAGGAAGCCGATCAGGGCGAGTTCCTCGGACACGACGGTGAGCGAGCCGATGACCAGTCCGTACGGTGACGGTCCGTTCTGCCCGGACTGCGGTGCAGTGCCGGCGACCACCGTGACGGCTTGCGGCAGGAGGTCCCCGATGGCACCGAGGTCGGGCGTCGGGCTCGGCCGCCCGGTTCCCTCTCCGTTGACATTTCCGCATCCGTCCACGTTCACGTCTCGGGCGGGCTCACGCGCGGGCGTGGTCGCGTCGGGTCCCTCACGCAGGCTGCGCACGTACCGGCCCGTCACGCTGGCCGGGTTGGTGGCGAGTTCCTCCGGGGTGCCGCTGTGCACCAGCCGGCCGCCGTCGCGGCCCGCGCCGGGCCCGAGGTCGATCACCCAGTCCGCGAGGGCGATCACCTTCACGTCGTGCTCGATGACCACGACGGTGTTGCCGGTGGAGAGCAGCCGCTCGAACAGGGCGAGCAGATGGCGGATGTCGGCCGCGTGCAGGCCGCGGGTGGGCTCGTCGAAGATGAACAGGGTGTGGCTGCGGCGCTGTTTGAGCAGTTCGCCGGCGAGGTTGAGGCGCTGCGCCTCGCCGCCGGAGAGCGTGGTCGTGGAGCAGCCGAGCTGGAGGTAGCCCAGCCCGAACTCGTCCAGTACGCGCAGTGCTCGGACGACCTTGGGACAGTTCTCCGGGTCGAACCATTCAAGGGCGTCTTCGACGGTCATCGACAGGACGTCGTAGATGTTCCTGCCGTCCAGCCGTACGTCGAGGACATGCTCCTGGAAGCGGCGGCCGTCGCACTCGGGGCAGACGATGAACTCGCTCTTGAACAGGGTCATCTCGATCTCGGCCAGCCCGAGTCCCTTGCAGGACTCGCACCGCCCGCCGGCCACGTTCGGGCTGAACTCGGCCCGGCCGAGGCCGCGTTCGGCCGCGTCGGCACTGGCGGCGAAGGCGTCGCGGACGTGGTCGCTGATGCCGATGTACGTGGCGAGTGTGCTGCGGCTGGAGCGGCCGATGGGGCGCTGCTCGACGTAGATGACGTCGTCCAGGGCGTCGACTCCGTCGATGCCGGTGGTCCCGGCCGTCGTGCCCTTCGAGCGTTGGGCGATGGCGCGGGAGACCGACTCGTGGATGCCGGCCACCAGTGAGCTCTTGCCCGCGCCGGACACGCCGGAGACGCAGGTCAGCCCGCCGAGCGGGAACGTGGCGGTCACGTCCACGAGGTTGTTGCGGGTGATGCCGTGCACCTCGAGCCAGGGCGCGGCGGTGAGGTCGGTCTTCGTCCGCGAGGGCCTGTCCGACCGCATCGCGGTCGCCGTCGGCGAGTCGGCGTGGTTCAGCAGGTCGGCGAACCGGCCCTCGAAGACGATCTCGCCGCCGCGGGTTCCGGCGCCGGGCCCCAGCTCGACGATCCAGTCGGCTGCGCGGATCACCGACTCGTCGTGCTCGATGACGATGACGGTGTTCCCGAGGTCGCGCAGCCGCCGCAGGGAGTTGAGGATCTTTCCGGTGTCGGCCTCGTGCAGTCCGGCGGTCGGTTCGTCGAGGACGTACATGACTCCGGTCAGGTCGCTCGCCAGGTGCTGGGCCAGCAGCAGCCGTTGCAGTTCACCGCCGGAGAGGGTGGTGACCGGCCGCCGCAGCTGCAGGTGGCCCAGGCCGACCTCCTCGATGTTCGCGCTCTGCTTGACGATCGCGGCGGCGAGCTCGCGGACCTGCGCCGGTACGTCACCGGAGGCGAGTCCTTGGCGCAGCCGGTCGATGGAGCGCGACAGTTCGTCGCTCTGGAAGTCGTGGAAGGTGTGGCCGGCCACCGTGGCCTTGAGCGACTCGGGGCGCAGTCGCCCTCCCCGGCAGCCGGAACAGACCTCCCGTGCCAGGTAGTTGGCGAAGGCGTTCTTCCGGGCGGCCGACGACGCGTTGCGGTAGGCGCGTTCCAGGAAGCCCAGGATGCCCTCGAAGCGGAAGTCGTTGGTGACCTTGCGGATCTTGAGCGTGTAGATCGTGTCCGAGCCGTGCAGCACACGCTCGGTCTGCTCGGGGGTCAGCTTCTCGAACGGCAGGTCGAGGTCCAGGCCGATGTCCGCGGCCATCGCCTCGAAGGCCTTGCGTACGTTGGGCACGGCGAACGTTCCGGAGTCGGCGCCGTCCCAGATCTCGGTGAGCGTCTTCGACCGGTCCGGGATGATCTTCTCCAGTGAGAAGCCGACGAGTTCGCCGATGCCGTCGCAGGCGAGGCACTTGCCTTCCTTGCGGTTCGGGCTGAAATGCTTCGCCGTGTGCGGTTCGGCGAAGCATCCGCAGTCGTCGCAGAACAGGTCCGCGCCGGTCGGGCCGAGACAGGCCGGGCAGACCGGCCGCGAGCCGGCGCCGAACAGCAGCCGGTACAGGCCGTCGAGGCCGGTGAGGGTGCCCACGGTCGAGCGGGGGTTGGAGTAGCCTCCGTCGCGCTGACGCAGTGCCACCGGGGGCTGTGTGCCCGCGATCCGGTCGAACTGGTAGTCGCCGTCGCCCATGTCGAGGGACTTGCTGGACAGGGCGCCCAGGTACAGCGTCTTGGAGTGTTCGAAGAGGGTGTCGATGACCAGGGACGACTTGCCCGATCCGGAGACGCCCGCGGCGACGACCAGTTTTCCCTTGGGGAAGGAGACGTCGACCGACTTCAGGTTGTGGGTCGTGACTCCTTCGAGCCGAATGCTGTCGAGACTCATGTGTGGTCGATCCGCCCTTCGGCCAGCTTGCGGGCCTGGGTTTCGCAGCGCTGCAGGTCGGGATAGCGGGCGTAGAGCATCGAGCGGACCCGGGCGGGGTCGCCTCGGTTCCACGTCTCGTAGAGCTCCTGGCGCATGCCGAAGCGGTCGACGACGAGATCGGCGGCGAGCCGGAACAGGCGGGACTTGTCCTTGACCCCGAGTTCGCGCCCGCACATGTAGGTGTCCAGCACCGTGCGCAGATCCGGCGTGCGCAGATCGGCTTCCGAGGGCTGCATGATCAGGCCCGAGGCGCCGATCTGCCGGATGATCGCCGAGGCCCGGGTGGAGAAGCCGTCGGCAACGGCGTCGAGGGCGGCGGTGGAGCCGGGAGCGAGCAGTCCCGAGGTGGTGGGGCGGCATTCGGCGTCGACGGCGGCGAGGCCCAGTCGCACGATCTCGACGTACGAGGTGAGTTCGCCGAGGAGATCGCCGACCTGTCGGAACGTTTCGACGCCGATCGCCTGGGCCAGCAGCGACGCGACACCGAGCATGGTGCGCAGCCGGTGGTAGTAGCGCAGCTGGCCGGTGTAGAGCGACCACTTGTTCAGCTCGCCGAAGCCGCGGACGGCGGTGGCGGAGTCGTCGAGCAGGAAGACCCGGTCCATGGGGATGAACACGTCGTCGAACACCAGCATGGCGTCCTGCTCGTCGTAGTGCGCCGCGAGGCCGCCGAAGACGCCGGGGTCGGTGTACGACGTACGGCACAGGACGCGCAGGCCGGGCGTGGCCAGTGGCACGGCGAACCAGCAGACGTAACTGGGGTCCTCGCGCAGGTAGTTCGCGGGCGAGAGGTAGATGAGCACCTCGTGGGCGTAGGGCGCGAGGGTGGCGATCTGTTTGGCGCCCCGTACAACGATGCCGTCGGCGCCACGCCGTACGACCCGCAGCCCGAGTTCCGGCCGCTCGGCGGGGGTGGAGGAGCGGTCGATCTGGGGATCGCCCAGGCCGTGGGTGAGGGTGAGGTCGTTCTCGCGGCAGTAGTGGTAGTAGTTCTCCGCGTTACGGCCGAACTCCGGGTCCACCTTGGCCAGTTCGTGGCGGAAGTCGTAGAGGCCGACCACGACGTTCGACATGAAGTCGGGCACCCGGGAGAGCTGGCCGTAGGAGGCTTCCGCCCATCGGTGGGAGTTGGCCCACTTGCGGCTCAGTTCGTCCCGGTCGGCCGGCGCCAGGTACGACAGGCTGACCAGGTTGCCGGAGGTGTCCGAGCGGTGGAGCATCTCGTCGGCCCGGTCCGGCAGGTGCTGGGCGTCGTACAGGCCGGCGAGCGTGGTCAGCATGGGCCGGAACTTCGGGTCGCCGGTCACGTCGACGCGGCGTCCGTCGCACCAGACTTCCCGTTCGTCCTTGATGCTGGCGATGTAGTCGGACCCGCGCCAGGCCCCGCCGGGCGAGCCCGGCAGCAGGGCGGTCCCGTCGGTGGTGCGGTCGCTGTCAGAGGCTTGGGGTTCTGCGGTGGTCACCGTCCGCGCTCCTACGGGTTCCGCTCAGCCGCACCGGACCGGAACGGCTGATAGCTCTGCTCTTGCACCTGGGGGAAGTACTCGCGCGTCGCCTCGCCCACGACCCGCATCAGCTCGGAGTCGAGCGAGCTCGGATCGGTGATGAGCTTGGCCAGGGGCGAGTCCGGTACGGCGTTGGCCAGGCTCGTGCGGCGGGCGCGGTGGATCGCGGCCAGAGAGTGCTGGGCGTTGGCCGCGTCGCGCATCTTGTAGACGGCCTGGGGCCCGTCCGGTATGCCGATCATGGACTTGGTGCCGCCGCTGCCCAGGCAGTTGCGGGGCATGTGCAGATGTTCGTGCCGCCACTGCTGGTGGGCGGAGTGCAACTGGAAGGCCTGATCGACCACGGTGTGCCGGAGCCAGGCCGCCGGGTCGTCGTGGCGGCGGGCGTCGAGGTCACGGACGGTCTCCTCCAGCGACGAGCCGCCGAGCGAGGTCAGCCAGGCCTCGAGGTCGTTCCACATGTGCTTGAACAGGTCCCGGAACATGTGCTGTTTGATCGACAGCGAGTGGGTGCCACTGGCGGGCCCGAGATTGGTCCGGAACTCGTGATACTCGCCGGTCGCCAGATGCTCGGCCATCACCCGCTGCGCCTCGACGACCGGGGCGAGCAGCGTCCGGCAGACGGTCAGGTGCTGCGCGGCCCGGCTCAGGGCCGAGGCCCGGATGGCCCGGATGGCGACCTCGAGGTGGTCGTTGGCCTCGGCGCAGAGGATCTCCGGGATCTGGTGCAGGGCGACGAACTCCCCGTGCAGGGTGGCCGCGTTGAGCTCGGTGGCGGCGACCGCCCGCGCCAGGGTCTCGGCGGAGATGAGCTCGTCGGTGCTGCGGCTCACGCCGATGGGGACGGCGGTGAGGTCGCTCTCCCACTTGGTCGCGTCGTGGCAGCCGATCCGCAGGCCGTGCAGTACGCGATACAGCGGGTCGTCGATGCTCTTGGTGGCGATGGCGGTGCGGGTCGTCTCGGGCGCGGCGGTCAGCAGCGAGGCTTTGGCCGCGTCCTCCAGTTCCTGGTGGGCGTCGACGTAGGCCGCGTAGCCGGCGGATTCGGAGATGCTCAGGGTCGCGGTCCGGTCGGATACGGCGGATCCGAAGACGCTTCGGGTGGTGAAGGTCGCCGTGCCGAGCTTGCGCAGCAACCGGTGGAATCCGAGGGCCCATTGGCCGTAGCGGGAGGCGGTGGGGATGTCGTCGGCCAGCAGGCACGTCTGGGTCCTGCGGGCCAGCCGGGCCAGGTTGAGCAGGGCCACTTCCGAGGCTTGGAAGACGGCGCAGACCGTCGAGTCGTACGTGCCCTCCTGCACCCCTCGTGCGGCCCGTGCCTCGCCGAGCAGGTCGATGCGGTGCAGCTGGTCGTAGCTGTCGGCCACCGGTCCCAGTTCGGTCATCTGCCGGCCGGGGCACCCGCGGGCTATGGCCGGATCGTCCAGGCTTGCCATTGCGCCATCACTCCTCAGTAGGCCCCGCTGCGTACCGGATCGATTCGGTCGGGCAGGATTCGAATGCGTCGAGGACCCGCTCCAGCTCGTCGGGTGTCTCGGGCTGTTTGCACACGTAGTGGATGTCGTTGTCGAGGTCTGCTTCGAAGTTGTCGGGCGCCAGGTCGTTGCAGAGCTTGCAGTCGATGCAGGTGTCGTCGATCTCGAAGCGCCCGTCGAGCGGAAGACGTGTGGGAAGCGGCAGTTCGACCCTCACCGTCGGTCCCTCCCTCCTGCGTAGGCACTGAAGTTGCGCATCGTCGGTTTGGCCGAGGTGCGCAGCGCCGTCTCGAACCGGTCGGTGTCCAGGCGGCCGAAGCGCGTGGAGGCGCCGAGCCGCTCCCGGACGCCCGCCGCGATCGCGGTGCGGGTCGTGTCGTCGGCGCTCGCCGGCGGCAGGGCGATCTCCAGGGCGTTGCCGTCGATGTCGAAGGCGAAGTAGTACGGCGCGGTGGTCATGGCGCCCAGGACGATGTCCTCGATCTCCAGCTGGGAGGTCCAGCGGTCGCCGACCGGGATCCGGTCACCGATGCGGCCGCGGTGGCGCAGCCGGCGCGCGGGGGATCCGCAGGCGCACGGCGCCGCCTCGATCTGGCACACGTCGCCGGTGCGGTAGCGCAGCAGTGGCATGGCACGGCCGGCCAGTGTCGTCACGGCCAGCTCGCCGACGGAGCCGTCCGGCAGCCGTCGGCCGGTTGCGGGATCGACCACCTCGAAGAACGTGCGGGTCTCGACCAGGTGCAGTTCCCGGTCCGGGCAGAACATGGCCAGCGTGTTGGTCTCGGTCATGCCGAACATCGAGTACGCGACGGCGCCCCACTGGTCGGCCAGGCGGCGCTTCTTGGCGGGCGAGGCGCCCTCCCCCGCCATGAGGATCTTCGACACGGCGAGGTCCCGGCGCGGGTCGATGCCGCGTCGGCGGGCGATCTCGCCGAGGAACAGGGCGCGTGTTCCGGAGCACACGAGGGTGGTGGCGCCCGACCGCAGCAGGGCGTCGACCATGCGATCCGGTGTGCAGGACGGTGAGGCCGCGCCGAGCGGCACGATGGTGCAGCCGAGGATCTCGATGGCGCGGTCGAGGTCCTGACCCACTCCGGCGAGTTCGTAGGGAACGGCGATGGCGGCGACGTCTCGCTCGTCGAGCACGGTGGCGAGCAGGCCGGCGACGGTGAGGTTGTTCTCCAGCCAGTCCGCCATCGTGAAGAAGGCCGCGATCGGGCGTCCGTTGCCGGTTCCGGAGCTCTCGTCGAAGCGGATGACCTCGCGCCGGGGCACGGCGAGCATGCCCAGCGGGTAGGCGGCGGAGAGGTGTTCACGGGTGGTGAAGGGAATGGCCTCGAAGGCGTGCGGACGGCCCTGCGCGGCCGCTTCGGCGACGTCGGCCGGTACGTGGTCGGCGTAGAAGGGTGAGTTGCGGCAGGCGTGTTCCACGGTTGCGGCGAGCGCCTGGGCCGCCCAGTCGTCGAGTGCCTGCCGGTCCAGTGAGGTGACGGCGGCGACCTTGCGGGCGATGTCGACGCGGGAGACGAGGGTGTCGTGCAGCCTGCCGCGCGGGTCGTGGCCGGTCGGCCGGGCGATCGTGGTCATCGTGAGGCCTCCTCGAGCCGTGCCATCGCCGTACGCTCGTCGTTCGCGAGGACGTCGACGATCGACGCGGCCTCCTCGAGTGCGGGACGGACGGTGGTGTCGTCGGCGTCGCGCAGCAGGTTCGCGACCTCCGTCCAGCGTTCGGAGATCCGGCGGTACTCGACGGCGACCTCGTCGTAGGCTTCGATGCCGGTCAACTCGTAGGCCTCTTCGAGGAATTGCGCCCACATGGTGCGGAAGAGGCCGCCTCCCGTCCCGCCTTCCTCCATGCTGGTGCCGACGATGCCCATGGCCTCGGCGGGGCGGTCGAGGCGTTCGGGCCACTTCCGCATGAGCGAGGCGGCCTTGGTGATCCCCTTGAAGCCCATGTTGGTGATCGGCGGATCGAGGAACTCCTGTGCGGTGGCCAGGATCGAGGACCGGCAGGCCTTCGCGAGGACCGATTCCTCGTAGCCGCCGGGGCCCACCCGGACCGCGAGGCTGCGCGAGCACATGGGTCCCCTGGCGGAGCGGGCCTGGGTCAGGCTTTCGCGTGAGGTCGACTGCACTCCGAGGGAGCGGGTCTCGACGACGACGAAGCGGTCATCCTCGTAGCCGATGCAGGCGAGGTAGTGGGCGGCGAAGTGGTGGTTCTCGTGGGCGTAGTCGAGGTGGTAGCGGTCGAGCTTGAGTCCCACCACGTCGCCCTCGTCGAGCGCCTGGAGCAGGGTGGCCTCGGCCTTCGCCGCCGACGCGGTCTCCTGCGCCCGCAGTTCGAGGGTGAGGGCGTCCGCCACATTGCGGATGAGCTGGTCCGGCTTGACCCGGCCGGCGAGGAAGGGGGTGGGCATCTGCTTGGAGTGCCAGTACAGGAACGACAGGCCCTGCCCCAGCCCGAAGATCAGCGGTTCGCTCAGCTCGATGTCGTGGTTGCGGAGCATGTTGAGCAGCGTGGTGGATTCGCAGTGGTCACCGGAGTACGGCGAGATGTCAATGACTGCCATCGCTGTGCCCCGTCCCGGCGCGCGGCGCCTCGTACACGATCTCGAGCACGCTGTCGCTGTCGTTGTTGCGCACGTGCCCGTAGGTGTGGCCCAGTTCGTCCGCCTCGGTGAACGCGATCTTCTCGAGGTGATCGACGGCCTGGTCGAGGTGGTCCAGGACGTGGCGGACGTCGGTGTCGGTGTGCACGTCGACGGCGACGTGCGACATGAGCCGCCCCCGCTCGTCGGCGGAGCGGTCCGCCCAGGGGCCGTAGCGGCGGCAGGCGAACATCTCGATGACACGTCCGTCGGCGAGAACGATCGAGTTCCACCATCCCGGAGTGCCGTACTGCCGGGGTGAGATGTACGAGGGGCCCATCTCGACGGTGGTGACCTGGCCGGACGTCCGGAGGTCATGGAGGTGGGCGTGCCAGCCGAACACCTCGTCGTCGTGGTCGTAGTCGCCCATGTAGATGCCGATGTGGTTGACGCCTGCGAACCGCTCGACGACATGGTCGGGCGCGTAGCCGCACCAGGCCTTCAGGTACTGCCCGCAGTCGAGGCCCTGCCAGATGGCCGAGGTCTCGAGGATCTCCTCCCAGGAGCGGCCGAAGCCGGCCCGGTCGGGGAAGCGCCCGTCACGCGTGGCGGTGATGGCCGGCGACCTTCCCGCAAGTGGATTCATGGCGCGTCCTTCCTGCCAGTGATGACGTTGCCCATCTGGACTTGCGTGACGACGGCCGTCGCGAGCACGGTGCCGTGCAGCAACTCCTCGATCTCGCTCTTGGTGTACGAGGACTGGATCGAGGTCCGGAAGCCCGGCCGCATGTCGGCGGCGATGTTCGCCTTCATGAACTGGAACGTCGTCCGGTCGACGTCCCGGCGCAGATCGGAGATGACGTACCGTCCCCCCGGCTTCAGCACGCGGTGCATTTCCAGCAGGGCGGTCACCGGGTCCGCCCATTCGTGCAGCGAGGACGCGCTGATGACGTGGTCGAAGCGCCCGTCCTCGAACGGCAGCGCCAGCACGGTGCCGCATGCGTAGACGCATCGCGCGGTGACGCCGTACTCGTCCGCGTTGGCGCTCGCCCGCCGCAGCATGGCCGGTGAGATGTCGAGGCCGACGAGCCGGGCTGAAGCATCGGCCTGCGCGAGCCATTCCAGGCCCAAGTAGCCCGGTCCGCATCCGAGTTCCAGGACTTCACCGGAGTTGATCCCGGACTTCAGGATGTCGTCGACCTTCTCCTGGAGCCAGCCGTTGTCCCGGATGTGGCGTTGCATCTCGTCGTACTTGAAGGCCAGTTCGTCGCCCTGCAGGCCTTCGTCGGTCTCCGGTACGCGGGCGGCGACGGTGCCTCGCGCCCTAGCCACGGCCGGACTCCAGCCGCCGGATTCCCACCGCTACACCTCTCATCGTCGCGCTCCCCATATGCACGTCGGAACGGTCGTTGTTCGTCAGGAGATTGACCGAGGATCTGAGCGCCTCGTCGATCGAGGACTCGCCCGGATACCACCAGCCGGCGTCTGCCATCACGACGTTCGGTGCGACGGAGTCGGAGATCTTGACCGTCATGCGCACCCCGCGCCCACCGGCCCGGGTGAAGAGGTCCACCTCCTCACCGTCCGACAGCCCTTCCCGCTCCGCGGTTCTGGGATGAACGGTCACGCGCGCCGTGCTCTGGCTGCGCGACGTGGTCGGCAACTGGTGGAACTCGGTGTTGTAGAACTGCCGCGAATGGGCGCTGGTCATCACGTACGGAAGGTCCGGATCCGCGTCCGGCGGCCGTCGGAAGGCCGGAAAGGGCTCGTAACCCATGGCGCGCAGCCCGTTGTTCATCAGGTTCACGCGTCCGGAGCGGGTGGCGAATCCGCGGTCGCGGTACTTGTGATAGCGCTTCTCGTTCCGGATGTAGCCGATCTTCCTGAACTGTTCCCAGGTGAGATCGATGCCGGCCAGCTTGGCGTCGAGAGCGGCTTCCAGCGAGGGGAAGAAATGCCGGCTCAGACCGAGACGCCGGGCGAGTTCGAGGATGATCTCCTCGTCCGAGCGGCAGCCGTCGACCGTGGCGATCTTCTGCCGGGCCGCGATGTAGGAGTTGAACTCCACGATCTGATCGCGTTCGAGCCAGCTCGAGGTCGGCAGTACCACGTCGGCGTGCCGGGCGGTCGGCGTCATGAACAGGTCGCACACGACGACCAGGTCCAGCTTGGCGAGCGCCTGGCGGACCAGCTCGGTGTTTTCGTGCGAGGCCAGGATGTTGCTGCCGAAGATCACCATCGAGGTGATCGGGTACGGCGCCCCGCTCACGATGGCCTCGTGCAGGTCCCCCGGTGCGACCCAGCCGGACATCGAAAGGATCTTGTGCTTGTCGCCGCCGATCCGCTTCCTGGCCTGCTCCGGCGGGAGCAGGTCCGACCGGGGGAAGGCGCGCCGGCCCTCGATCGGCATCGGGTCCCAGATGACGTCCCCACCCGGAGCGTCGAGGTTTCCGCAGATCGCGGCGAGGATGGCGATGGCGCGGTGCGTGTCGAAGGAGTTCTCGTTCTGCGACAGACCGGTTCCGGCCTCGATGCAGGCCCGGGACGCAAGCGCGTAGGCGTGGGTCGCGTCGTGGATGAGCTGCGGTGTGAGGCCGGTGATCCGCGCGACCCGTTCGAGGTCGTACGCCCGTACGTGCTCGGTGAGTTCGTCGAACCCCGAGGTGTGCGCGGCGACGAAGTCGCGGTCGTACCAGCCCTCGTCGATGACGAGCCTGATCATGCCGAGGGCCAGCGCGCAGTCGGTGCCGGGCCGGACCGCGAGGTGCAGGCTGGAACGGGTCGCGGTCTGCGTGCGTCGCGGGTCGACGGTGATGACGCGGCTGCCCCGTTCCACGGCGCGAAGCAGCTTGACGCCGATCACGCCGTCGGAGTGGGTGCTCGGCTTGTTGCTGCCCCAGAGCAGAACGACCTCGGGATCCCCGTCGTAGTCGCAGAAGGTGAATCCGCCGTACGTCATGATCGAGGCCATGACGCGGGGGTAGAAGCACACGTGTGCCGGGCCGACCACATTCGGCGTGCCGATCGCGTTCGCGAGCCGGAACACCCACTCCTGGTAGTTGCGGTCGGTGCCTTGGGCGAGGACGACGGACTCGGGTCCGTGCCGGTCCATGGTCGCGGCGAGTTCGCTTCCGATGCGGTCGAGGGCGGCTTCCCAGCTGACCGGCTCGAACGTGCCCGAGCCGCGCGGGCCGGTCCGCACCAACGGTGTCGTCAACCGGTCCGGGCTGTGCAGCAGGTCGAGCGAGGCCTTGCCCTTGATGCAGAAGTAGCCCTCGCTCGTCGGATTGTCCGGGTCTCCGTGGATGTCGGTGGGAACGCCGTCCGTGACATCGACGATGGCGCCGCAACCGCCATGGCACATACGGCAGATGGACTTCACCTGGGTGCTCGTCACGCCGGCTCACCCGCCCGCTTGGTGGCCAGCGCGAGCAGCCCTTCGAAGATGGACTGCTCGGCGTCGGCGATCGAGTGGAGCCGTGCCGCGACGTCTTCCAGCTGCCTTCGCCCGCCGTCCGCGCCGCGGTAGGCCATCAGCATCTCGATGGCCTGGTCCCACTGCTGCTGTATATCGCCGAAGTCGTCGGCCAGCGAACCGAGTTCAGGGTCGTCGTAGCGCTGTCGCGCCTCGAGCAGGAACTCACGGTAGAGCTTGCGGAAGTTCGCTCCGCCGGTTCCGGCGAAGCGCCAGAAGCGGCCGACGCCCTGCACGGTCTCGTCTGCCTCGTCTGCGCAGGCGAGGGTGTCGCTCCAGCGGGCGATCTCGGAGGCGGCCCGTCGCAGGGCGCCGAGGCCGAAGCGCGGTCCGCGGTCCGTGGTCATCCTCTCCGCGGTAGGCAGGATGGCCTTCCAGATCTGCTCGCACAGGACCGCGTCGGTGTGGTCGACCAGCCGTGCCGGCAGCTGCTCCACGTACATCTGGAGATTCGGCGAGGGCATGAATCCCTCGTCGGAGCCGCGGGCCCGGCGCAGTGACTCCTCCGGGAGTGTCAGCGCGCCGCCCTGCTGATCGGTGTCGACGACGTAGGCGTGGGATTCGTCCAGGCCGTACAGCGCGATGTAGTGGGCCGCGAAGTGGCTGCGGGAGGCGAAGTAGTCGAGGTAGAAGATGTCGACGGACACGCCCACGACATGTCCCGCGTCGAGCAGCCGCACCGCTGCGGCGCGAGCGGATTCCGCGTCGGGTGAGTGCGATTCGCGCAATTCCGCACCAAGGGCAACGCAGGCGTTACGGGACAGCTGGGCGGGTCCGATCCGGCCGGTGAGCATGGGCGCGCTCCGACCAGGATCGGGAGCGTCCCAGTATTGGAAGTCGATCCCCTGGCCGAGGCCGAACAGCATGGCTTCGGAGATGTCGGCACCGGCATGGTGAATCATGTTCCGAAGGGTGGTCGTCTCACAGTGAACGCCGAGCTGGGGCTGGAATGTCGCCAAGCGCATAGGGATTCCCAATCGCGTCGTGCGCAGATGCCGGGAGATGACGAGCGGCTGCCTGTGATGTCGCTAGATGTCGAGCAGGACTTCGTCGTAGCCCTGCAGATCGAGGAATCCGGAGCCGCTGGCGAGGATCACGATCACCGGTTCGAGGTTTTCCGCGTCGGCCTTCGCCACGACTTCGAGCGCCGCGGCGACCGCGTGACCTGACTCGGGGGCGAGCAACAGGCCCTCGGTCTGCAGCAGTTGGCGGCCGGCTTCGAGTGCCGTCCGCTGGTCGAAGGCGACGGCATCCAGGACACCTTCGTGTCGCAGAAGGCTGACCAGGGCGGAACTGTGATGGTTGCGCAGGCCGCCGACGTGGTTGGGCGGTGGGACAAAGCTCTCGCCCATCGTGTAGCCGAGCACTTCGGGCGTGAATGCGCCCAGGTCGGTGCGGCCGTACTCGTAGACGCCCTGGGTGAGCCGGGGCGCCGCGGTGGACTCCGCGGCGAGGAAGCGGAGATCCGCTCCCTCGGCCCTGGCCCGCAGATGAGGGCCGATGAGACCGCAGAGATTGCTTCCGCCGCCCGAGCAGGCGATGAGGTGGTCGCCCCGGCCTTCGACGCCGAGGTCCTCGCCGTGGATGTCCTTGAGCTGCTGGGCGACTTCGAGCCCGAGCAACGTCTGATGGAGATAGACGTGCGGCATCCCGCTGCCGGCGAGATAGGCGGCGGAGGAATCGTGCAGAGCGTGCTCGATCGCGTCGCTGATCGCGGTGCCGAGGCTGCCGGGGTGGTCCGGGACCTCACCGAGGATCTTCCGCCCGATCGCCGTGTGGGCCGACGGCGAGGGCCGCACCGTGGCCCCCAGAAGCTCCATGTAGTGGCGCCGGTAGGGCTTCTGCTCGAGCGAGCACCTCACCATGAAGATCTCGGCCTTGAGCCCGAACATCTTCGCCGCCAGCGCGACACTCATCCCCCACTGACCGGCCCCGGTTTCGGTGACGAGTGTGGTCCGCCCTTCCTCGGCCGCGTAGTACGCCTGGGCGATCGCGGTGTTCAGCTTGAAGCTGCCGGTGGGAAGGACGTCCTCACGCTTGAGATAGATCCTCGCGCCCGTACCCAGATGCTGCTCGAGCCGCCGCGCCCGGTGCAGCGGAGTCGGCCGGCCGAATTGCCTCAGCCGCTCCACGACGGGTTCGGGTATCGCGATCCATTGCTCGTCCGAACTGTTCTGTTCCACGAGGACTCGCGGCCGGACTTTCGCGGATATCTCCGCGGCGGTGGGACTTCCGGAGTCCCTGATTGGAGGCATGGGAGCGGGCAGGTCTCCCAGGAAGTTGTACCAGTGTGATTGCTCATGCCCAGCATGGCTCGGGCTGTACGAAGTCACGTTCCCCCGCTTCGAATGTGTGAAAGCCGAATTGTGGCCCACCTTCCGACGGTTGCCGGGCACTCGATCGCTTTCTACGAATTACCGCGAGGCGCCGAACCGAAGATGCCGGAAACGGTACCTGCTGAACCGACCGAGAATCTATGCGCCACTCTCGCGGGCATTGATTCGCTCCGTCAATGATTCCGCGAGCAGTTGCCAGCTCTCGGCATGGTGCCGGGCCAGCTCGGCGATCAACGGCGCGCAGTGCATCGGGAGACTGTTCGCCATCGCCGCCCAGTCGTGCGGCTGTGTGGCCGCCGTGGGGTCCAGGGTCCGCAGCAGTTTCCGTCCCACCTCGGTGAAGCGCAGCGAGGGATCGGCGCGCAGCCGCCGGACCGCCAGCGAGAGGTCCGTGCACGCCGGGTGCGCCCTGGAACGCTTCACGATGGCGGGCCGGCCGGCTCCGCCGTCCCGGGCGGCCGAGGCGTCGTCCAGCATCGGCCCGCTGTCCGGCTCGGTCGCGGGGTGCCCGGCTTCGCTTTGCCGAGCCGGCTCGCACGCGGGCTCGCAGGCCGGCCGCACCGTCGGTGGTGGTTGCGCCGGGAGCGCACGTGCCTGCTTACGTGCGTCCTTCGCCGTGGTGAGCGAGATGCCCGCGGCGCGTGCCACCTCCCGCGCGGACGCGTCGGGGTGGGCGGCGAGGTACACCTGTGCGCGGCTGCGGCCTTCGGCCGCCGTGAGGGGGTAGGCCACCCCGTCGCGCCCGACGCGCATGGCGGTCGGGTGCGGAAGTTCCGCACCCGACCGGCGCCTGAGGGCAGCGACGGTCTTGTCCGACAGGCCCACGACCCCGGCCAGCCGCCTGTTGGACCACTGCGGGAAGTCGGCGAGCATGTGCAGGGCCGCGGCCTTGCGGTCGGCAAGGGAGAGCGGCAGGCCGTGGTTGCTGTTCAGCTTGACCGCGAGCACGAAGGCTTCGCGCTCGTCGCCGTTGAAAAGCACGGCACTTATGTGCGTGGCCCCGCTGTTCTCCACCGCCCGGAGCCGGTGCACACCGTCGATGACGGTCATCGTCTTGCGGTGGATCACGATCGGCGGGAGTTCGGAGCACACTTCGGCGAGTGCATTGATGTGCTGCGGATCCTCCCCGCCCGTACGGAGTGAGCCCGCGACCACGATGCGGCTAATCGGTACCTCAATGATCTCCGATAAGCGTCCACCGAGGTACGGATCAGGGCGGTGCAATGGGTGCTGTATCGACTTCTGTGCGGGTACAGAGGTGTGGTCCAACGCTCTTCCTCCCTCGCGAACGCACGGCGGACCTACCGGCTGTCCTACGACAGCATCCAACTGCGGAGCGGTCAGGCAGCGCGGGGCACCGCGGATCGCGGAAAGGGAAAGCGGTCATGGTCGATCGGAAAGGTGCAGAACATCGAGTCTCCCCCGTGACGCAATGTCGAGAACCGACCATCGCACACTCTCAGGAGGATCGAGTCGATGCAAGGTTTCTGTCATACGGCGCTGTTGTGAATCCCCACCGACCACACCATGATCGTTGAACCAGAAACAATGGGAGCGCTACCCCTGAGCCGCGGAATGATCGACTCCCCATAAACGCACGAGAAATGATCCGCCGGCGCGGCGATTACCGACGGGATTTCGAGCAGTCTTGTGCGAGCATGCGGGAACTCGGCAGTCCGGTCCCCTCACCCCGGTCCGGGCGTGTTCCTGGGACCGTCGACATGAACTCCCCGCTGAGTTCCCCTCCGTCGCAGCACAACGGGTCATGAGGAGCCGGCGGCTTGCGCCCTGCCGGAGTCTCCTCGGCAGCACACAGCCATCTCCCTCCTGCTTCTGAAAACGCGCATGAACCCTCAGTGGTTCCCCAGCCCCACGCGGGCACGTTCCGATGCGAGGGTCTCGCCGCGAGTGTGGGAGCGGAAACGAGCGAGCGCCACCCGTGCTGTGCCGATCGGCCACCGTCCCGAATTCAAGCGCAGCCCGCGACCGTCGATGCCAGGATGGACGGCATGACGATGATCGAAGGTGAGGTCGAGGCCGGGTTCGAGCCGGTGCGTGAGGCGTTCGAGGCGAACTTCTCGGAGCGTGGGGACATTGGTGCGGCGGTGTGCGTGTACCTGCACGGCCGACCGGTGGTGGACCTGTGGGGCGGCGTCGCCGATCGGGACACAGGTCGGCCGTGGACCCGGGACACGCTGCAACTGGTCTACTCGGCCACGAAGGGTGTGACCGCGACCGCGACTCATCTGCTGGTCCAGCGGGGCGAGTTGGACCTGGACGCGCCGGTGGCGACGTACTGGCCGGAGTTCGCCGCGAACGGCAAGGCGGACATCCCGGTGCGCTGGCTGATGTCGCACCAGGCGGGCCTGTTCGCCCTGGACCAACCGGTGCCGCTGGACGAGGCGTTGACCTGGCACCCGATGGTGGCCGCGCTGGCGGCGCAGCGTCCCCTCTGGCAGCCGGGCACGGCGCACGGATACCACGGCCGGACGTGGGGCTGGTTGGTCGGCGAGGTGATCCGCCGAGTGTCGGGGCGCACACCGGGCCGCTACGTCGCCGACGAGATCGCGGGCCCGCTCGGGCTGGACTTCTTCATCGGGCTGCCCGCGTCCGAACGCCACCGTGTCAGCCGCATGGTCTACGACCAGTCGGAAGTCGACGTGACCACCGTCCCCATCGAGTCGATCCCCGAGGAGTTCCGCGAACTGGTCGCCGCCATGGGCGACCCGAACTCCTTCTACAACAAGGCGTTCTCGGTCACCGACCCCGCCGAGATCGACTTCAACTCCCCTGAACTGCAAGCCGCGGAACTCCCGGCCTCCAACGGCATCGGCACCGCCCACGGACTGGCGCGCATGTACGCCGCCCTGATCGGCGAGGTCGACGGCGTACGCCTGTTCACCCCGGACACCCTGGAGTCGGCCACCAAGGAACAGGCGGGCGGAAAGGACCAAGTCCTGCTCCTCCCAAGCCGATTCAGCACGGGCTACATGCTGCCCACCCAAGACCTCCCCATGACCGGCCCGAACTCCTTCGGCCACATGGGCCGAGGCGGCTCCCTCGCCTTCGCCGACCCCGAAAACGGCATCTCTTTCGGCTACGCCATGAACAACATCATCGACGGCGGCGAGGACCTGCGGGCGACCTCGCTGGTCGACGCGGTGCGCAGGTCGATGACGTAGACACTGACGGGCTGCACGGTCAGCCCTGCCGTCCGACGTGGGCTGCGAGTCGAAACCCGGTGGTCACCCGAGCCCGGCCCAGCCCACGCGGTACGCCACGGAAGAACCGCTCCGCAGGATTCGCGCGCGCCACACGATTCGCGCGCGCCACACGGCGTCCACGATCACCGTCTATCAGGCGTACTCCCCCGAGATCGGGCTGCCCGCCGCCCGAGACGGCCGTTTCCCCGCCGTGTGGAAGCGGGGCGGCATGACGTGGATCAAGCCCAGTTTCCTGTGGATGATGTACCGCTCCGGCTGGGCACGAAGGAGGGTCAGGAGACCGTCCTCGCCGTCGAGATCACTCGCGACGGCTTCGACTGAGCGCTGCGCCACGCCTGCCTGTCGCGTTACGTCCGCGGGCTGCACCCTGATCACACCACCTGGCAGCGCGCCCTCAAGCGGGGCTCTCGGGCGAGGCGTCCCGTCATTACGCGGACGAGTGGATCGTGTCCATCGGCGACGATGTCCCGCATGAGTTGCTTCTTGAGGTGCGGCGCGTTGTCCACGCCACGGAACGTCAGATCCGCGAGGGCCACGATGGCACGGTCGCGTTCGTCCGGTGGATCGAGCGGGACCTGAAAACAGCCGTCCGGAACGATGACGCGGTAATCCTGGGGCGGCGAGGAGAATTGCTCTGCCGTCTTCACTCGGCCCCTCCGTCGGCCGGGATCGGCACGCCGTCTTTGGTCAGCGGATTGATTTGCATGGAGCGTACGGCCTCGTCGGCCAGCGCCGTGATCTCTTCTGAACGGGCGATCTTCTCCCAGTGCACCGTGACAGCGATCAGGGTCTGCAGGTCAGGTGGAAAGACGGCGTAGCGAATGCATTCGGTCAGCTTCCGGCCGAACCCGAGCCAGCGCCGCACCTTGAGCATGGACTGAACCCGGACCGCCGGTCCGGCAGGCAGCTCGAGTCGGGTGATTTGCGGCTCACCGGTGACCCGGGCATTCCCCCACTGCAGCATCAGGGGGGTGACCTCCTCGGCGCTGGGCCGGGGGACGCCTTCGTCGCGATAGCCGTCGACCATGAGGTCGGCGAGTGCCTCCCCCGCCTCTGTGTAGTACGCCGCCGCGAGGGCTGGCATATCACGGTTAAGGCGCACGGCCCGTCGGAACATGTCGTCGAAAGGCGCGCTTGTCTCGATCGCCAGGCCGCGTGGATTGAGGTCATTCACTACTTCTGTGGCCAGGGCCGTCGCCTCGGCCTTCGTGCCCTCCTGAATCGTCAGGTCGATCCAGCCTGGCTGAAATTCGAAAATGACCTCCCAGTTTTCATCCAGCGGTGGGGGGTCGCTCGAAGCGGTCACGTCTCTCCCTTTCAGCGGAGCAAGATCGTCTGCTCAGCCCAGTCCCCTGCCCGTGCTCTCGATCACGTCGAGAGCAAGTCGTTGGTGATCACCTTCGCCGCCACAGCGGCCCCAAGATGTCGATCCACCGGCCGTCCGCACGAGCAAAGATCTTACGGGGGTGCCGTCGGGGTGATCCACTCCGATGCCGCGACTCGTACCGGCCTGAGGAGGTATCTGGTCACGGGTCGAGGGAAGGGGCGCGTCGGCGCTGTGTGTTCGATCATGAACTCTGCATTGCAGAAACCGAAGCGGCAGACGAGTCGGGCTGTACGCCGGGTTCTGTTCCCCGGCTCCCTCGCGGGAGTCGGGGCGACGGCCATCCATCTAGGGTCGACGTTGCCGTCGGCCTCGTGCGGTCTACCCGGGGACTCGGGCGGGCAGCCCTCGAACGTCCCCGCAGAGCGCGCCTTTTACAGCGGCTCCTTTTGACCTTGCTCCGGGTGGGGTTTACCTAGCTGCTCAGGTCGCCCTGGGCACTGGTGGTCTCTTACACCGCCGTTTCACCCTTACCCGGCACCGAAGTGCCGGGCGGTCTGTTTTCTGTGGCACTGTCCCGCGGGTCACCCCGGGTGGCCGTTAGCCATCACCCTGCCCTGTGGAGCCCGGACGTTCCTCGGGGAGTTCTCCGTCAAGAGGACTCCACGCGGCCGTCCGCCCGGCTCGTCTGCCGTGTGGACCATGCTACCCGGCGGGTGGCCTTGCCAGGACCGGCAGCACCGGGGCCGGCAGCGCCGGAGCTTGCCCCCGGGCCCGCCGTCGCCAGCACCGACCCCGCCAGGATCAGCGTGAACGCCGCCCCGATGCCCAGCGTCAGGTCCTCCCCGAGGAACAGGGCGCCCGCCGCCACCGCCACCGCCGGGTTGACGTACGTGAAGACCGTCGCCCGCGTCGGGCCCACCTCCTTGATCAGCTCCAGGAAGGCCACGAAGGCCAGCGCCGTGCAGATTGCGCCCAGGCCGATCAGCGCCACCAGGACCGATGCCGACGGCACCTCGCTCGGCCAGCTCATCCCCGCCGCCGGCGCGTACACCAGCGCCGCGAGCGCCAGGCACGGCGCCGTCAGCTGCAGCGTCGGCACATCCTTCAGCCAGCGGGCCGCGATGAGCGGAGCCGTCGCGTAGCCCAGGACCGTCAGCATGACCTCGCCCAGGGAGCGGGCGTCTCCTCCCGTCAGGTGCGGGATCGTCAGGACGGCCACCCCCGCCAGGCCCAGCCCCAGCCCCGTCATCCTCCGAGCGCTCAGATGCTCCACATTCCCGAAGAAGCGGGACAGGACCACACCCACGATCGGTACGCCCGCGATGAGCAGGCCCGCCGTCGAGCTCGACAGGTTCCTCTCCGCGTCCGTCAGCGTGAACCACGGGCCGATGATCTCTATGCACGCGAAGCCCAGCATGGGCAGCCAGTGCGTACGGACGGTGCGGACCAGGCCACCCTGGCGTATCGCGAAGGGAAGAAGAAGGAGCGCGCCCAGGGCGCAGCGCGTGAACACCACCATGGACGGGGAGAGCGGGGCGTCCACCGCCACCTTGATCATCAGGTAGGGGATGCCCCAGACGACTCCCATCAGGGAGAACAGGAACCAGCCGCGTGCAGTCATACGGAGAGTTTCGGCCGCCCGGCTATCGGTCGTCTTGAACGCTGTTGCGGTACGCCGCCGGCGTCACCCCGAGCACCCGGCGGAACCAGCGCGTCAGGTGCGCCTGGTCCGCGAAGCCCACCAGGGCGGCGACCTCGGCCGGGCGCAGGCCGGTGTCGAGGAGGCGGCGGGCCCTGGTCACCCGGTACTGGGCCAGCCAGGCGTACGGCGGTATCCCCATCGTCGTACGGAAGGCGCGGAGGAGTTGGTAGCGGGACAGGCCCACGTCCGCCGCGAGTGAGGCGAGGGACGGGGGGTCCAGTAGTTCGTCTGCCAGGCGGTCTCGTACGGCGACTGCGATGCGGTCCGCGCCAGGGATCACGTCCGACGTGGGGCGGGACGCCGAGTGGCGGCGGGCCAGAGCTGTGAGCAGCCAGGGGAGGCGGGATTCCGCTTCCAGGGGGTCGGGGCAGGAGCGCAGGTCAGTGTGGGTGCGGAGGATGGCCGCTGCCAGTTCCGGGTCGTCTATCAGGGGCTCTCGGAAGTGGGGCAGGCCTTCGGAGAAGGTGCCGTCGGTGAGGAGGGCCGGGTCGGCGTACAGGGCCCGGTAGGCGTAGCCGTCCGTCGCGTTGCCCGGGCCGCCCGTGTGCATCTCGCCCGGGGCCAGGACCACGATCGAGCCCGGGCCCGTACGGATGTGGCCGCCTCGGTAGTCGATGACCTCGGAGCCGTCGACGCAGACGCCGATCGTGAACTCGTCGTGGGCGTGCGGGGCGTAGACGTGCTTGTTGAAACGCGCCGTCAGCAGGTCCAGCGCCGGCCCACAGCGGCCGAGCCTAGCCCTCGTCCACAGTGCCTGTTCCATACGTCGCCGCCCCCTTCCGTCGTCACAGGGTGCAACGCCGGGAGGCTCAGAGAAAGTCCGCGGTCTCTGTCGACCAGCAGTGACAGGGGGATGGCACCGCGCGCCTAGCATTGGGGCTTGACCTCCCGGTCGGGCCTGGCCTTGGTCGACAGGCCCCGCCGTGCCCGCTTGACCCTGCCGCGGCGTCAGCCTCTCTACTGGGCGTATGCGGATCGGAGAACTCGCTGCTGCTGTCGGCGTCACCACGCGGGCCGTGCGGCACTACCACCATCAGGGCCTGCTGCCGGAGCCCGAGCGGCTGGCGAACGGTTATCGGGACTACACGCTGCGGCATGCGGTCGTGCTCGCTCGTATTCGGCGGCTGACCGAGTTGGGGCTCGGGCTGGCCGAGGTGCGGGACGTGTTGGCCGATGACGCCGGTAAGGATCTGGCGGAGGTGCTGAGCGAGCTGGATGAGGATCTGGCGCGGCAGGAGGCGGCGATCCGGGAGCGGCGGGTGCGGCTGCGGGCGCTTCTGGACGCTGCCGACGGCATCCCCGCCGAAGGGCCCGTCTCGCCCTGGCTCAGTGCGCTCTTCCACGACATGGCGCACCTCGCCGCCGACTCCCCCATGGCCGCCAAGGACCGCGAGGTGCTCGCGCTCATCGAGACGACCACGGCACCCGAGGACCGCGAGCGGCTCAGTGCGGCGCTGGGCGCCGCCTTCGAAAGCCCTGAAGCGGTCGCACAGGCCGCCCAGGTCTACGCCCTGCTCGACGACCTCGCCGACGTCCACCCGTCCGACCCGTTCGACCCCTCCGACCCCTCCGACCCGTCCGACCCGTCCGATCCCTCCGACCCCCGCATCGAGGAGGCCGCCCGCGCCATCGCCGCCTGCCTCCCCCGCGACCTGCTCCCCACGGACATGACCGACCAGCACAGCAGCTTCCTGCGCGCCTTCTTCGCCGACTTCGCCCCGGCCCAGGCGGAGGCCATCCGTCGCGCACTGCGCATCCTCGACGAGGGACGGCCGTGAGACTCGCCCGTGTTCTGGTCCTGCATGAGCTGCGGCTCCTGGCCGGACTCGCCCTCTGGATCGCACGACGGACGCACGGCACGCGGGGCAAGGAAGCCTTCGGGTATGCGCGTGGGCAGGGCTTCGTGATGTTCGGCTTCGCCTTCGTCTGCGTCGTCGAATCCCTGACGATGTCCGTCCTGCTGCGCGACTACCCCACCGCGCATCGGATCGTCCTCGTCCTCGACGTCTACACCGTCCTGTTCGTGGTCGGACTGCACGCCGCCTCCGTCGTACGGCCGCACGTACTCGACCCCGACGCCCTGCGCATCCGTCGCGCCGCCCACGTCGACCTGCGCATACCTCTTCAGCAAGTCGACTCCGTACGACGCGAGTTGCGCTTCCACGACAACCGCGCGCACCGCCCCGACGGCGAACTCGACCTCCCCGTCGGCTCGCAGACCACCATCACGCTCGAACTCGCCGAGCCCGTAGCCCACTTCACCTTCCTCGGCCGCCGACGCGACGTCCGCCTCGTCCGCTTCCACGCCGACGACGCCGACACCCTCGTACGCGAAATCCGAGCCCTCAAGCAGGCGCGAACCGCACCTTCGCCAAGCCCGACCCCGAGCCCGACCCCGGGTCAGCCTGCAAGAGCCGCACCCGCAACCGCTCCCCCAGCGGCAGCGCCCCACCCCCTTCGACCCGCCCGATGACCGCCGGAGACGTCAACTGCACTTTCCCGAGCGTGGGTTTGTGGTCCTCGATCTCCACCACGTAGCCGTCGAAGACCTCCCCCACCCGGTCCTTGAGCAGCGCCGCCTCCACGATGTCGACGCACTCGCGCTCGACCGTGCCCGCGCGACGGGCCCCGTCGGCCATCTCGTGCGGGAGCGCGTCGAGTGCCGTGAGGACCCAGTCGGGCGGGGCCTCGCCGGCGACGGTCGCGAGGCAGATCTCGGCGGCGTACCGGTCGACCAACCGCCGGATCGGGGCCGTGCAGTGGGCGTACGGCGCCGCCACCGCCGCGTGGGTGGTGATCTCCGGGAGGCGACCGTCCGTGAAGACCGTGTAGCCCGCGCCCCGCAGCAGCGTCGTGCACTCCTGGAGGAAGGCCGCGTGGTGGGGTTGGTGGGGGTCCAGGGAGCGGACCAGTCGGGCGTACGAGACGTGGTGCGGCCAGTCGATGTGGAGGGCCTCGGCGGTGCGGCGCAGGCGGCCGACCGCGCCGTCGGGCGCGGCGGGCAGGGTCCGTAGGACACCCGTGCCCGCCGCCACCATCAGGTCCGCGGCCGCCATCCCCGTAAGCAGCGAGATCTGCGCGTTCCAGCCGTCGGCCGGGAGCGGGGCCCGGAAGCTCAGCTCGTACGCGTGGTTCCGCTGGACGATCTCCTGCTCGGGAACGTTGAGCGAGATCCCGCCCCGCTCCACCTCCAGCCGCTCCCGCGCCTGCCCGATCTCCTTCAGCAGCGCCAGCGGCTCCTCGGCCGTCCCGGCGTCGATCTGCTTCTGTACGGCGGCGTAGTCGAGGCGGGCCCGGCTGCGGACGAGCGCGCGGCGCACGTCGACGGTGACCGTACGGCCGTCCGCGTCGAGGTCGATCGTCCACAGGGCGGCGGGACGGGTCTCGCCCGGGAGCAGGCTGGCGGCGCCCTCGCTGAGCACCGAGGGGTGCAGGGGGACCTTCTCGTCGGGGAAGTAGAGCGTGTTGGCGCGGCGGTGCGCCTCGGCGTCGATCTCCCCTCCCGGTGCGACGAAGGCGGCGACGTCGGCGATGGCGTAGTGGACGCGATAGCCCCTGCTGCCGTGCCGGGACAGGTGCATCGCCTGGTCGAGGTCCCGGGAGGTCGGCGGGTCGACCGTGAAGAAGGGGATGTCCGTGGCGTCGTACGGCGGCGGAACCGGCGCCTTCGCGGCCCGTTCGGCTTCGGCCTCCACCTGGGGCGGGAAGCTCTCGGGGACGCCTAGTTCGGTGCGCAGCGCGGTGAGGGCGGCCCGGAGGGGTGCCTCGGGGGCGCCGGTCACGCGGATGTGGCGGCGGGGCATACAGCGAGGGTATGCAGATCGGGGCCCGTACGCTGTTCGGGAGCTCAAACCGAAGGAGATCTTCCGTGCTGGTCCTGCTGCCGCCCTCCGAAGGCAAGGCGACCTCCGGGCGTGGCGCCCCGCTGAAGCTGGAGTCGCTGTCGCTGCCCGGACTGACCGCCGCCCGTGAGGCCGTGCTCGGCGAGCTGGTCGAGCTGTGTTCCGGGGACGAGGAGAAGGCGCGCGAGGTGCTCGGGCTGAGCGAGGGGCTGCGCGGGGAGATCGCGAAGAACGTCGAGCTGCCGACGGCCGGAGCCCGGCCCGCCGGGGAGATCTACACCGGTGTCCTCTACGACGCCCTCGACCTGGCGTCGCTCGACGCGGCCGCAAAACGGCGGGCCACCCGCTCCCTCCTCGTGTTCTCCGGGCTCTGGGGCGCGGTCCGCGTCAACGACCGCATCCCCTCCTACCGCTGCTCGATGGGCGTGAAGCTGCCCGGGCTCGGGGCACTCGGCGCGCACTGGCGGGCGCCGATGGCGGAGGTGCTGGCGGAGGCCGCCGGGGACGGGCTGGTCCTCGACCTGCGCTCCTCCGCCTACGCCGCCGCCTGGAAGCCGAAGGGCGAGCCGGCCGGGCGAACGGCGAGCGTACGCGTGCTGCACGCGCCGACCCGCAAGGTCGTCAGCCACTTCAACAAGGCGACCAAGGGGCGGATCGTACGGAGCCTGCTGACGGCGGGCGCGGCGCCCAAAAGTCCGGCCGAGCTGGTGGAGGCGCTGCGCGACCTCGGGTACGTCGTCGAGGTGGAGCCTCCGAAGGGGAACGGGAAGGCGTGGATGCTCGACGTGTTGGTGCATGAAGTCCACTGACCTGGCCTGATGTCACCCATGGTTGCATTCTGCGCAATGGTCTTTGCGCAGGGTGCGCACCTCGGGGCACGATGAGTTCATGACCTCGCAGCCCGCCGTCTCCCTGCCCGCGTCCGTTCTCGACCTCGCGCCCGTCATCCCCGTCGTCGTGCTCGACGACGTCGCCGATGCCGTACCGCTCGCCCGCGCCCTGGTGGCCGGCGGGCTGCCCGCGATCGAGGTGACGCTGCGCACGCCGGCCGCCCTGGGTGCCATCCGCGCGATCGCCGGCGAGGTGCCGGAGGCCGTGGTCGGGGCCGGGACCGTGATCACGCCGGAGCAGGTGCGGGAGTCGGTGGACGCCGGGTCGCGCTTCCTGGTCAGCCCCGGCTGGACCGATCTGCTGCTGGACTCTATGCAGGCGTCCGGAGTGCCGTATCTGCCGGGGGTGTCCACCACCTCCGAGGTGGTCGCGCTGCTGGAGCGCGGGGTGCAGGACATGAAGTTCTTCCCGGCGCAGGCCGCGGGTGGGGCGCCGTATCTGAAGTCCCTGGCGGGACCGTTGCCGCAGGCCCGCTTCTGCCCGACGGGCGGGGTCGGCGCCGCGAACGCGCTCGACTATCTCCAGCTGCCCAACGTCGCCTGTGTGGGCGGGACTTGGATGATCCCCGCGGATGCCGTCGCGGGCGGGGACTGGGGGCGGATCGAGACGCTGGCGCGCGAGGCCTCCCAGCTCACGACAGCCGGATGACACTCACGCCACGCGGGTGACACTCACGCCAGCGGATGACGCTCACGCCACGCGGGTGACACTCACGCCAGCGGATGACGCTCACGCCACTCGGATGACGACCTTGCCGAAGGCCGCTCCGGTCGCGTAGTAGCGGTACGCCGCGTGCACCTCGTCGAACGGGAACACGCGGTCCACGACCGGGCGCAGGCCGTGCAGGGCGATCGCGCGGTTCATCCGCTCGAAGTGCGCGCGGCTGCCGACGAAGATCCGCCGCATCGTCAGCACGCTCGACGCGAGCGCGTCGGTGGAGATCTCCAGGCTGTGCCTGTGGGGGCTGTTGGCGGCGATGAGGGCGATGCGGCCGTAGAGGGCGGTCGCTCGGACCGACTGTTCGATGGTGTCCGGTCCGCCGGTCTCCACCACGAGGTCGGCGCCACGGCCGCCGGTCAACTCACGTACCTCAGCAGCCCACTGCGGACGTTCCACGTAGTTCAGTACGTGGTCGGCGCCCAGGTCCTTGAGGCGTGCGGCCTTTGCCTCGCCGGACGTCGTGGCCACGACCCGCGCTCCCAGCGTCTTGGCGAACTGCACGGCGAACAGCGCCAGCGCGCCGGTGCCGAGTGTCAGAACCGTCTCGCCGGGGAGGACGGCCTCGGCGCCGGTCAGGGCGTTCCATGCGGTGACACCCGCGCACGGCAGACAGGCCGCCTCCTCCCAGGTCAGATGGTCGGGCACCCGCACGGCAGCCGTCTCGTCGAGGCGCACGTACTCGGCGAGCATGCCGGGGAGCGTCGCGCCGGGCTGGTCGATCATGGCGCCGCTGATCCGGCCGTCCGGCCAGCGGGGGAAGTACGTGCTCGTGACGCGGTCGCCGATGCCGAAGCGCGTGACCTCCTCCCCCACCGCCACCACCTCTCCGGCCCCGTCACTGACCGGGATCACACCGGGGGCCGCCTTGAGGGGGTAACTGCCGTCCAGGATCAGCAGATCGCGCTTGTTGAGGGAGACGGCGTGGATGTGTACGAGGATGTCGCGGGGGCCGGGTGCGGGTGGGCCGCCGGGGGTGTCTCTGGGGACTATGCCGTCGACCGAGCCGGGGGTCTCCAGGTGATAGGAGCGGTAGGTGCGCATGCGGTCATGCTGGTCGGAGGGGGTACGGGCCTCAATTCCCGCTCGGGTATGACAGGCTGCTCGGGAATGACAGGCCGCTCAGGAATGAGGGGCCGCTCGCGTAAGAGGGGCCGTTGTCCTACCCGTGACGTACAACTGGACCCATGACCACCCACGCCGTCGAACCCTCACCCTTCGCCCGCGAGCTGCTGCGCTGGCGCACCACTCGGCGGGTCAGTCAGCTGGAGCTGGCCTTGCGGGCCGGGACCACGCAGAGGTACGTCAGCTTCATCGAGCGGGGGCGTTCCGTGCCGGGGCGGGCCGTCGTGATCCGGCTGGCCGAGTCGCTGGAGCTGACGCTCCGCGAGCGCAACGCGCTGCTGCTGGCGGCCGGTTACGCGCCCGCGTTCGCCGAGTCGTCGCTGGACGCGGCCGAACTGGAGCCCGTGCGTGAGGCGTTGGACGGGATTCTCGAAGGGCATCTGCCGTATCCCGCCGTGGTCGCCGGGCCGCGGGGTGAACTCGTCGCGGCGAACGCGGCGTTCGACGTTCTCACCGAAGGAGCGGCGCCCGGCCTCCTGAAGCCGCCGGTCAATGTCCTGCGGCTGGCCCTGCATCCGGACGGCATGGCCTCCCGCGTGGTGAACCTGCAGGCGTGGGGGCGGCACATCATCGAGAGCCTGCGGTCGCGGGCGCGCACCAGTCCGGACCCGCGGATGAGTGAACTGGCCGACGAGCTCGCCGCCTACGTGCCGCCACTCGCCGACCCCGGCGACGACTATCTCGGGTTCGCCGTCCCTCTTCGACTCCGTTGCCCGGAGGGCGAGTTGCGGCTGATGACCACGCTCACGTCCTTCGCCACCGCCGTCGACGTGACGCTCGCCGAGCTGCACCTGGAGGCGTTCCTGCCGGCGGACGCGGCAACGGCGGAGATCCTCCGTGGACGCGCCGCTCAGCGCAAGTGAGACGTGTCGTTGAAGAGCCGCACGCTCGCGTTCCCGTCTGCGTAGTACGCCACCGCCGACAGCGCGGCCGCTGACAGCTCCATGCGGAACAGGGCCGCGGGAGGGGCGCCCAGGGCCAGTTGCACGAATGTCTTGATCGGGGTGACGTGCGAGACGAGCAGGACCGTGCGGCCCGCGTAGGCGGCCACCAGCTTCTCCCGGGTGGCCTCGATACGGGCCCCGGTCGCGGCGAAGCTCTCCCCACCGCCGGTCGGCTCCGCCGTCGGGTCGGCCAGCCAGCGGTTCAGGTCGTCCGGGTAGCGCTCGCGCACCTCGCCGAACGTCAGGCCCTCCCACGCCCCGAAGTCCGTCTCGCGCAGCCCCTCCTCGATGCTCACCTCAAGACCGAGGTGCCGGGCCACGATCTCGGCGGTCTCACGGGTACGGGCCAGAGGCGACGCGACGACCGCCTGGATCGTTCCGCGCCGGGCCAGTGCGGCGCCCGCCCGCTCCGCCTGCTCCCGCCCGACATCGGACAGGGACGGGTTCGTCCCCCCGCTGCCGGAGAACCGCTTCTGCGGGGTCAGCGGCGTCTCACCGTGCCGCAGGAGCACGAAGGTCGCGGGCGCGCCCAGGTCGGCCGGCGCCCAGCCCGGACTGCTCACCTTGCCGACCACCGTCGCGGCCCGCACATCCGCCTCGGCCTTCGCCGCGGCGGCCTCCAGCTCGGCCGTCGACTCCGCTGCCGACCACTGCTCTCCCCGCGCGCCCGCGTCCATGGCCTCGTTCGCCAGCCGGTCCGCGTGCTTGTTCTTCTCCCGCGGGATCCACTCGTACGTCACCTGCTCGGGCGGGAAGACCCGTGCCGCCTCCATGGCCAGCGGCTTCATGTCCGGGTGCTTGATCTTCCAGCGGCCGGACATCTGCTCGACGACGAGCTTGGAGTCCATGCGGACGTGGACGATCGCCGACGGGTCGAGCTCGTGTGCGGCGCGCAGTCCTGCGAGCAGGCCCCGGTACTCGGCGACGTTGTTCGTCGCGACGCCGAGGTACTCGGCCGCCTCGACCAGCGTCTCGCCGGTCGCCGCGTCCAGTACGACGGAGCCGTAGCCCGCGGGCCCCGGGTTTCCCCGCGACCCGCCGTCCGCCTCGACGATGAACTCCCGCACGGCACAAGCCCCTTACGAACCTCAAGAACCCGAAAGCACCCGAAAGCACCCGAAAGCACCCGAAAAGGGTATCTACAGACCGGACTCGGCCGTGCGCACCAGGATGCGGCGGCAGTTCTCGCAGCGTACGACCGTGTCGGGGGCGGCGGCACGGATCTCGTTGATGTCGGTGATGGACAGCTCCTGGCGGCAGCCCTGGCAGGTGCGCTGGTGGAGCTTGGCCGCGCCGATGCCGCCCTGCTGCTCGCGCAGCTTGTCGTAGAGCCCCAGCAGGTCGGCGGGGATGGTGCCCGCGATGACCTCGCGCTCCTTCGTCACCGTGGCCACCTCGCCGTCGATCTCCTCGAAGGCGGCGTCGCGGCGCGCGGTGGCGTCGTCGACCTTGGACTGGACGGACGAGACCCGTTCGGTGAGCTCGGTGACCCGCTCCTGCACGGACTCGACGCGCTCCATGACCTCGAGGACGACGTCCTCCAGGTCGCTCTGCCGCTTGGCGAGGGAGGCGATCTCGCGCTGGAGGTTCTCCAGGTCCTTCGGGGAGGTGACCGCGCCGGAGTCCAGGCGCTGCTGGTCGCGGACGGCGCGCTGGCGCACCTGGTCCACGTCCTGCTCGGCCTTGGTCTGCTCCCGGGCGGTGTCGCTCTGCTTGGTCTGCGCGGCCACCAGCAGGTCGCGCAGCTGGGTGTGGTCCTTGTTCAGGGACTCGATCTCGGCGTGCTCGGGCAGCGACTTCCGCCGGTGGGCGAGCTGCTGGAGGCGGACGTCGAGTGCCTGGACGTCGAGAAGGCGGATCTGGTCGACGGGCGCGGCGTTCAGTTGGGGGCTCCTGCAGTGGTGTCAGGGGAGGCCGCGTGGGCCGTCCAGGGGTCGGTGACCGTCTTGGAGACATGGACGCGAAGGTCCCATCCATGACGGTCGGAGATCTCGTCGAGCTGGGTTGCGGCCAGCTCGCACCAGGGCCACTCGGTGGCCCAGTGCGCCGCGTCGAGCAGCGCGAGGGGGCTGTGTGCCACGGCCGCCGTGAATTCCGCGGCCGGGTGGTGGCGGAGGTCCGCCGTCAGAAAGGCGTCGACACCTGCCGCGCGTACGTCGTCGAAGAGGCTGTCGCCCGAGCCGCCGCTGACGGCGACCGTGCGGACGGTGGCCTCCGGGTAGCCGGCCACGCGGATGCCCTGCGCGGTGGCGGGCAGCCGGGAGGCGGCGCGTGCGGCGAACTCGCGGACGGTCAGCGGGTGGTCCAGTGCGCAGATCCGGCCGAGGCCGCGGCGGCCGTGCGGGTCGCCCGGGTCCGGCACGAGCGGTCGCAGGACGCGCAGGTCCAGTGCTCCGGCCAGTGCGTCGCTGACGCCGGGGTCGGCCTTGTCCGCGTTGGTGTGGGCGACGTGCAGCGCGATGTCGTTCTTGATCAGCGTGTGCACGACGCGGCCCTTGAAGTGGCTCGCCGCGACCGTGGTCGTACCGCGGAGGTAGAGCGGGTGGTGCGTGACGAGCAGGTCGGCGCCGAGCTTGATCGCCTCGTCGACGATCTCCTGGACCGGGTCGACGGCGAACAGGACCCGGGAGACCTCCTGGTCGGGATCGCCCACGACGGTGCCGACCGCGTCCCAGGACTCGGCCCGCTCGGCGGGCCACAGGTCGTCCAGCGCGGCGATGACTTCAGACAGACGGGGCACGGACAAAAGGCTACCTGCCTGATCTGCGCTGCTGAACCGAAGCCCGTTTCCGCCCGTATCAAGGGTGCGGCGACCTCCGGAGCGCGCGGCCCGCTCACGGCCCCCACGCGGCCTCCTCCAGCACACCCGCCCCCGTTTCCTCAGGCGAATCGCGCCCTGGCCACCCTTATGTGTGAAGCAGAAGCCCCGGCGTCCCACGTGTGTGCGTGCGAAAACTAGTTTCGTCGCCGGAGGTGACCAGATCATGACGGCGTGTGCGATCGAGCCCGAGGCTGCTTCCGAGGGCGGTCCACCGGAATCGGGCTGCACCATCACCGCGGACGGTGCCTATGGCGCCCGTCTCGCCCTGGACGGCGACTCCTGGTACCCGGAGCGCTGGACGCTGGACGGCCCGGAGCCGTACGCGGTGCCGCTGCCCGTGAGCCAGCCCGAGGAGCCCGGCACGCAGGTGCAGCCGATGGGCGACGGGCGGGTCCTGGTGTGCCGTCCGGTGGCCGGGCGGCACGTCTTCTGTCTGCTCTACCCGACCGGCCCCGGCACCGGCGAGGTCATGATCGGCGCGGTCGAGTGCCCGGACGAGGACACCCGGCTACGGCTGCTGCCGCCCGCGCCGGGCGGTGAGAAGGCGTACGCGCTCGCCGTGGGCCGGCACTCCAGCGCGGTCTGGCAGGTGGTGGGCGGTGCCTTCGGGCCCGAGCGGGTGGCGGAGATCCCGGGGCGCTGCTCGGGCGGGGTGTGGCTGGACCGTACGGGGCGGATGCTGGCGCTGGACCGTGAGCTCGGCGACCGGACGAAGGCGGTGGTGGTCGATCTGGAGCGGGCCGGGGAGATCTCGCCGCTGCTGCAGATCGCCGACGACAGCGACGACCGGCTGCTGCTCGCCGACCCGGACAGCGGACTGCTGCTGATCCGCTCGGACGCGCCCTCCCCCGGCGGCGGGGAGCGGCTGGGCTGGGGTGTGCTGGGCAGCACGCTGCCGGTGCGGTTCCCGGAGTGTCTGCGGCTCGCGGACTGTGCGGTCACGCCGTTCGCCATTCAGCCGGGGCAGGTGCTGACGCCGGAGAACTGCGGGGTGGCGCTGCGCATCGACGGGCCCGTCGGCAGCTGGGTGGGGCTGTGGCGGCCGGACCGGCGGCAGGTGCACCATCTCGCGGCGCCCGCCGGGTGGTTGACGGGCACGGGATGGTGGACACGGGACGGGGTGCTCCACCTGCCCTACGCCACGGCCGAGGTGCCGTGCGGCGTGGCGCGGATGGCCGTGCCTTCGGAGGAGACGGGGGATGCGCCCCCCGCGCCCGCGGGAGATGCGTCTCCCGCGGGCGCCGAGCCGTCGGAACCCTCGGAACCCTCGGAACCGTCGGAACCGGATCCTCCGGAGCCTGTCGCGCCGCGTCCCGTGCCCCTGCAGCAAGCGCCCTTGGGACGTCTTGTAACGAACTAGTGCCGATGGGCGTGCCCGTGTGGATTCGAACAACGGGGTGACGGTTATGCTCGCCGGGCTGTAAGAAAGATCAGTTTTGACGGGGTGAATACGTCCGATGAGCGACACCAGCACGACGGAGCAGCTGTCCGCCGACTCCCCGGAGGACACCGGCCGCGGCCGGCACCGGGGTGCGGTCTCGGCCCAGGAGAGCGAGTCCTCTCCGCACGGCCGGCACCGCAAGCCGGCCGGGGAGACCGCCGAGGCGGCTGTCTGACGGTAGTAGGTAGTGAGGGAGTGGGGGTGCCCGACGGGCACCCCCACTTCTTGTTGTGTCGTGTTGTGGGGCCGGTGTCCTCAGCCCCGCCGCCTGAGCCCCAGCACCTCCGCCGCCGCGAACGTCTCCCCCTGCGGCCGGTCCGCGTAGTGCGGGGTGAGCAGCGCGTCGAGCTCGTCGTAGGTGAAGGTCTCCTGCTTGCTGTCGAACTGCGCCCGTACGCGCGGCCGTTCGACGATCGCCACCATGCCGCCGTGCACCACGAGCAGCTGGCCGCTGACGCGGGCCGCGGCGGGCGAGGCCAGATAGCCGACGAGCGGGGCGACATGCTCCGGGGCGAGTGGGTCGAGGGCGTCGGCCGGCTGCTCGAACCCGGCGAAGACGTCCTCGGTCATCCGGGTGCGGGCGCGCGGGCAGATGGCGTTGGCGGTGACGCCGTACTTGGCCAGGGCGAGGGCCGTGGAGGTGGTCAGGCCGACGATTCCGCCTTTGGCGGCCGCGTAGTTGGGCTGGCCCGCCGAGCCCGCCAGGAAGGCCTCCGAGGACGTGTTGACGATACGGCCGTACACCGCGCCGCCCGCCGCCTTGGACCGCTCGCGCCAGTGCGCGGCCGCGAAGTGGGTCGTGTTGAAGTGGCCCTTGAGGTGGACGCGGATCACCGAGTCCCACTCGTCCTCGGTCATGGAGAAGACCATGCGGTCGCGCAGGATGCCCGCGTTGTTGACCAGGATGTCGAGCGTGCCGAACTCGGCGACCGCCAACTGGACTAGTTCTCCTGCCTGTTGGAAGTCGGCGACGTCGCCGGTGTGCGCCAGCGCCTTGCCGCCCGCGGCCCGGATCTCCTCGGCGACCTGTTCGGCGGGGCCCGCGGAGGCCTCCCCCGAGCCGTCGCGGCCCGGTTGCCCGAAGTCGTTGACGACGACGGCCGCGCCGAGCCGTGCGAGTTCGAGCGCCTCGGCCCGGCCAAGGCCCCGGCCGGCGCCGGTGACGATCGCGGACAGTCCCTGAAGTGGCAGTGACATCAAGGTCCTTTCAGTGTCGTCAAGGTTCCGTCCCGGGAGCGGAGTTCGACCGACGGCGGGTCAGATCTCGATGCACGTACGCAGCGCGGTCCCCGAACGCATCTGGTCCAGGGCCTCGTTGATGTCGGCGAGCGGCACCCGGTGGGTGATCAGGCCCGCCAGGTCGATACGGCCGGCCCGCCACAGGGCGATGGTGCGCTCGTAGGAGCGCAGGACGTCGCCGCCGCCGTACATCGACGGCAGGATCCGCTTCTCGTCGAAGAACAGCTCGAACATGTTGAGTTGGAGGAAGTCGTCCATGGCGCCCGCGCCGACGATGACGAGGGTGCCGCCGCGCCGGGTGTTCTCGTACGCCGTGCGGGCGGTGGCGGATTTGCCGACGACCTCGAAGACGTAGTCGAAGCCCTCGCCCGCGGTGACCTCCTGTTTGGCGCCGGCCAGCTCGTCCGGTGAAACGGCCCTGGTGGCACCGAACTCGAGCGCGGACTCGCGGCGTGAGGCGACGGGGTCGACGGCGACGATCTCGGCGGCGCCCTTGAGCCGTGCGCCCTGGATCGCGGAGATGCCGACGCCGCCGCAGCCGATGACGGCGACCGACGAACCGGCCTCCACGTCCGCGGTGTTGAGGGCCGCGCCGAGTCCTGTGGTGACGCCGCAGCCGATGAGCGCGGCGATGTCGAAGGGCACGTCGTCGGGGATCGGCACCGCGCAGCCCGCGTCGACGACGACCTCCTCCGTGAAGGTGCCGGTGCCCGCGAAGCCGAAGACGTCGCCCGCGGGGCGCTTGAAGTTGGGGGTGCCCGCGTTCATGAATCCGGCCAGGCACAGCTCGGTCTGGCCGCGCTTGCAGGCGGGACAGGCACCGCAGGCGGGCAGCCAGCACACCACGACCCGGTCGCCGGCCTTCAGGTTCCGTACACCTTCGCCTACTTCGACGACCTCGCCCGCGCCCTCGTGACCGGGGACGAACGGGCCGGGCTGCGGCAGCACCCCGCTCATCGCGGACAGGTCCGAGTGGCACAGCCCGGTGGCCCGCACCCGGATCCGCACCCTGCCGGGCCCGAACCCCACCGCCTCGACGTCGTCGAGGACCTCCAGCTTGTCCTGGCCGATCTCGTGCAGTACGGCTGCGCGCATGGTGCGCTCCCCTCGACTACCGGCTGTTTCAGGAGTGTTCGACGATCGTGTCGGCGAGGACGGGCGCGTCGTCCCGCTCGACGGCGCCGACGGCCACCCGCACCCGGCCGTCCCCCTGCCACATGCGGATGCGCAGGGTCTCGCCCGGGAAGACGACGCCCGCGAAGCGGGTGGTGTAGGAGCGCACCCGGGTCACATCGCCGCCGAGCAGGGTGTCGACGACCGTCTTGAGCGTCATGCCGTAGGTGCACAGGCCGTGCAGGATGGGCCGTTCGAACCCGGCGAGCTTGGCGAAGTCGGGGTCGGCGTGCAGCGGGTTCCAGTCGCCCGACAGGCGGTAGAGCAGCGCCTGGTCCTCGCGGATCGCCCGCTCGACGGTGCGGTCCGGGTCGCCCTCGGGCGGGTCCATGCGCGTGGACGGTCCTCGGTCGCCGCCCCAGCCACCCTCTCCCCGTACGAAGATCTGTGCGTCGTTGGTCCACAGCGGGCCGTCGGAGTCGGCGACCTCGGTGCGCATGACCAGCACGGCCGCCTTGCCCTTGTCGTACACGGCGGCGATGCGGCCGGTGGCGGTCGCGGTGCCCGCGACCGGGATGGGGCGGTGCAGGGTCAGCGACTGGCCGCCGTGCAGGACCTTGGCGAGGTCGACCTCGACGCCGGGCATGGACAGCCCGCTGATCACCCCGGGCGAGCCGGCGCCCGCGACGGTGGCGAAGCTCGGCAGGACGTGCAGCCGGGACTCCAGGGTGTAGCGCAGCTCGTCGGGGTCGGTGGCGGGCAGGCCCGCGCCGATGCCGAGGTGGTAGAGCTGGACGTCCTTGCGGTCCCAGGTGATCTCGCCGGTGTGGGGCTTCGCGGCGAGGGCCTTCGCTGCGTCGATGGGCATACGGCTCCTGACGTGGGAGGTGTGCGGGACCTCGGCGCGGCCGTCCGCACCGTCGGCCGCACCGAGGTCGTCACGCGTGCCGGCCTAGAACGCGTTCCAGTCCGGCGCCCTCTGTATAACCCAGCGCCCCGCAGTTGTGAAGGCTCCTGACGCAGTGTCAGTTCCGTGCGGTGGGCACCCATGACATTTGTCCTGCCGGAGTCGGTACAGGCGCATCTGCCGGGCGCGAGGCGGGCTCCGTAGCGTCGTCGGCATGACACAGACGGAGTCGGTATGACACAGACCAAGAACGCCGCCGTGTCCTTCACGGGGGCGGTCAAGACTTTCGGCGCCGTACGCGCCGTCGACGGCGTCGACCTGGAGATCGCAGCCGGCGAGACGGTCGCCCTGCTCGGCCGCAACGGCGCCGGCAAGTCGACCACGATCTCCCTGCTGCTCGGCCTGGACGAGCCCGACGAGGGCACGGTACGGCTCTTCGGCGCACCCCCGGAGCGGGCGGTGCGGGCCGGCAGGGTCGGCGCCATGCTGCAGGAGGCGCGCGCGGTGCCCCGGGTCACCGTGCAGGAGCTGGTGTCCTTCGTGGCCCGCCGCTACCCCGAGCCGATGCCCGTCGCGCGGGCGCTGCAGCTGGCCGGGATCACCGAGCTGGCGGGGCGGCGCGTGGACCGGCTCTCCGGCGGCCAGACGCAGCGCGTACGGTTCGCCGTCGCGCTCGCCGGGAACCCCTCGGTGATCGTCCTGGACGAGCCCACCGCCGCCCTGGACGTGGAGGCCCGGCACGCCTTCTGGGCGTCGATGCGCTCCTACGCCCGCCTCGGCCACACCGTGCTGTTCTCCACGCACCACCTTCAGGAGGCGGACGTGCACGCCGACCGCATCGTCGTCATCGACCACGGCCGGATCGTCGCCGACGGCACCGGTGAGCAGCTCAAGCGGGCCGTGGGCGGAAGCCTGGTCGCCTTCGACCTCGCGGGCCGCTCCACCGCGGGCCTGGAGCTGCTGCCCGGCGTACGGTCGGTGGAGGTGCGCGGGGACCGGGCACGGTTGCGCAGCGACGATCCGGACGCGACGGTGATCGCTCTGGCGGAACTGCACGCGATACGCGGCCTGGAGGTCGCCCCGGCGTCACTGGACGACGCGTTCCTGGCGCTGACGGCACCCCTGAAGGAGGCGGCGTGATGGGGCACCGTCCGCGGCCCGCACCCACCCGGGGCTCCGCCCCGGACCCCGTTCGGCCCGAGCGGCCTCGTCCTCGATCGCCGGACAGGCTCATCGGTTCACTCCGCCAAGGAGGCATCGGCATGTTCGACTACCTGCGACTCGAAGTCCGCCGCACCCTGCGTGACGTCGGCTTCGTCATCGGTGGGGTGGCGATGCCGGTGATGATGTACCTGCTGTTCACCAACCTCGGCGGGGACGACGGCGGCTGGAAGACCGGCGCGATGATCGGCATGGCCGGGTACGGTGCGGTCGGCTCCGCCCTGAACACCGGCGGCGGGGTCGCCGAGGACCGGGCGATCGGCTGGCTGCGGCAGCTGAGGGTGACCCCGATGACGCCGCGCCAGGTCGTGATCGGCCGGACGCTGACCGGCTCGGTGACGGTGCTGCCCGCGATCCTCGCGGTGCTCGCCGCGGGCGGGCTGATCAACGGCGTACGGCTGGACGCCTGGCAGTGGGCGGCGGTCGCGGGGCTGCTGTGGCTGGGCTCGGTGCCCTTCACCCTGCTGGGCCTCGGCAACGGCTACCGGCTGACCGGGCAGACCACCGGCGTCACGAACATGGTGTGCAATCTGGGCCTGTCCGTCCTCGGCGGCCTGTGGTTCCCGATCACCCTGTTCCCGCACTGGCTGCGCAGCGTGTCGCGGTACACGCCCACCAACCGCTTCGCCGAGCTCGGCACGTCGGCCGCGGTGGGCCACGCCCCCGCACTCGGCGCGATCACCGTCCTGACCCTCTGGATGCTGGCCTTCGGTTCGTACGCTGTGCTGTCGTACCGACGATCCGGCCGGACCGTCTGAACGGGGAGCGAGACATGTCCTGGATGCGAGAGATCACCTGTCAGGTGGGAGTGTGGCGGGCGGCGCGGGCCCGTTGGAAGGCGGACATGAAGCAGTACAAGGCCGCGCAGAAGGAGGGCCGCCGCACCGGGCGGACGCCCGAGCAGCCGGGTCCGCCGCCCAGCGGCTTCGCGCTGCTGCCCTGGCTGCTGATGGGCATGGGCGCCTTCTCCAACCTCTTCCAGGGCAAGACCCCCAACCCCTGGATCGGCGCCATCGGCCTGCTCGCCTTCAACTCGCTCTACATCTACGTCACCTTCCGTTCCTTCGTGAAGGACAAGCGCAAGGCCACCTCGACCCGGGTGGCGCTGGTCGTGATGACCCTGCTCACCATCGGCCTCTCCATGGGCTACGGCGGCAGCTGGCTGTACTTCTTCCCGCTGCTCGGCCTCGCCACCGGCGCCGCCATGCGCGGCCCCTGGCTCGGCCGCATCGGTCTCGCGCTGACCGCACTCGCGGCGGCGGTCTCCGTGTATCACACAGGCTGGAACGCCTCCCTGAACGTCGCCTACGGCACCTTCCTGTCGACCATGGTCACGGCCGCGATCCTGTCCCTGACGGAGGCCGTGCGCGAGCTGCACGAGGCCCGCGAGAAGCTCGCCCTGCAGGCCGTGGAGAAGGAACGTCTGCGCTTCTCCCGCGATCTGCACGACCTGCTCGGGCACACCATGTCGGTGATCGTGGTGAAGTCGGAGGCGGCCAGGCGGCTGGCCACGCGCGATCTGGACGCCGCGATCGCGCAGGTCACCGACATCGAGGCGGTCGGCCGCCAGGCGCTCACGGAGATCCGCGAGGCGGTCACCGGCTACCGCGAGGGCAGCCTCGCCACCGAACTGGACCGGGCCCGCTCGGTGCTGACCGCGGCCTCGGTCGAGCCGGTCGTGGCCCGCTCGGGCACTCCGCTGGCCCCGCAGACCGAGGCGCTGCTGGGCTGGGTGGTGCGCGAGGCGGTCACCAATGTCGTACGGCACTCCGGTGCCACACGCTGCGCGATCACGGTGGACAGCACCTCCGAGCGGGCCCGTCTCACCGTCACCGACAACGGCACCGGGGACACCGGCACCGGCGAGCCGTCCGCGGCCTCCCCGCCGGGCATCGGCGGCACCGGACTGAAGGGCCTGACCGAACGCCTCGCGGCGGCCGGCGGCTCCCTCACGGCAGGCCCCTCGCCGCGCGGCGGTTTCACGGTCTCCGCCGAACTACCGCGGGAGCCCAGCGACGTGCCGGACGCGGTGCTGGCCACGGCACCCACGGCGGGGTGACGGGGCGCGCTCGGCCCGCCTCACCTCCCCCACCTGGCCCTATTCTTGGTCCGTGAACGAGATGCCCCGGGACCACCGGCCGTCGAAGAGTGTGCGGGTTCTGCTCGCCGAGGACCAGGGAATGATGCGGGGCGCGCTCGCCCTGCTGCTGGGCATGGAGGACGACCTGGAGGTCGTCGCCCAGGTCGCGACGGGCGACGCGATCGTCGACGCCGTACTGACCCACCGCCCTGACGTGGCCCTGCTGGACATCGAACTGCCGGGCATGAGCGGCCTGGACGCGGCGGCCGAGCTGCGTGAACAGGCCCCGGACTGCCGGGTGTTGATCCTTACCACCTTCGGCCGTCCCGGCTATCTGCGCCGCGCCATGGAGGCCGGAGCCGCCGGCTTCCTCGTCAAGGACGGCCCCGTGGAGGAGCTGGCCGAGGCGATCCGCCGGGTGCTGACCGGCGAGACCGTCATCGACCCCGCGCTCGCGGCCGCCGCGCTCAGCGCCGGGCCCAGCCCGCTGACCGCCCGCGAGTGCGACGTCCTCAAGGCGTCCGTGGACGGCGCGACCGTCGCCGACATCGCCGCCAAGCTGCACCTGTCGGAGTCCACGGTCCGCAACTACCTGTCGTCGGCGATCGGCAAGACGGGCACCCGCAACCGGATGGAGGCGATGCGGGAAGCCCGCCAGCAGGGCTGGCTGTGACCCGCCACCGCGTCACCTCACTTCCCCGAAGCGGCGCGAACGGTCACTTCCCCGAAGCGGCGGAAACCCCTCGCGGCAGCCACGCCAGCATCAGCACCAAGCCCGCCAGCAGCACCACCGTCCCGACCCGGAACGCCAGCGCATAGCCCTCCGTCAGGGCCGCGGGCGTCACGCTGCCGCCCGTCCGGGCCGCCGCGATCGTCGACATGACGGCGAGGCCCAGCGAACCGCCCATCGTGCGGGAGGTGTTGATCAGTCCGGAGACCAGTCCGGCCTCTCCCGGCGTCGCCCCCGAGGTGGCGAGCGCGGCGAGCGGGGTCGCCATCAGGCCGGCGCCCAGCATCATCAGGATGCCGGGGAACATGATCTCCGTGAGGTACGCCCCCTGCGACGTCATCAGCGACTGCCAGCCGAAGCCGGCCGCCGCCACGACCGCACCGAGCGCGGCCACGGTGCGCGCGCCGAGCAGCGGCATGAAGCGGGGTGCCGCCTTCGAGCCGAGGAGCACCGCGAGGGAGCTCGGGACCAGGGCGAGGCCGGCCTCCAGCGGGGAGTAGCCCAGCACGTTCTGGGCGTAGAGCGTCATGAAGTACCACATGCAGAACATCGCCGACCCGCCGATGAACATCGCCGCGTTCGCCGACGACACCGACCGCACCCGGAACAGCCCGAGCGGCATCAGCGGGGCGGCCGTACGCGATTCGACGACGAGGAACAGCGCGATCAGCGCGAGCCCGGCCACGAGCGGGACCAGTGTGGCCGCCGCCGTCCACCCCTCGGCCTCGGTCTGCGAGATCCCGTACGCGAGGGTCGCGAGCCCGGCCGTCACCAGCACCGCGCCCGGCAGGTCGAGGCGCCGCCCGCCGCCGTTGCGGCTCTCCGCCAGCCACCGCATGGCTCCGGCCAGCACGACCGCGCCCACCGGCACGTTGATCAGGAGCACCCAGCGCCAGGACAGGCCGTCCACCAGCGCCCCGCCGACGAGACCGCCCGCGGCGCCGCCGCCCGCGCCCACGGCCGTCCACGTCGCTATGGCCCGCGCCCGCGCCGGGCCCTCGGGGACGGCGGAGGTCAGGATGGTGAGCGTCGACGGCGCGAGCACGGCCGCCCCCAGGCCCTGCACGGCCCGCGCCACCAGCAGCTGACCGCCCTCCTGGGCGAGACCGCCGCCCAGTGAGGCCAGCGTGAACAGGGCGAGCCCCACCAGGAACATCCGCTTGCGCCCGTAGAGGTCGCCGGCCCGCCCGCCGAGCAGCATGAACCCGGCGAAGGCGATCGCGTAGGCGTTCACCACCCACTGCAGGCCCTGCGGGCTCAGCCCCAGGTCCGTGCGCATCGACGGCAGCGCCACATTGACGACCGACACATCCAGCACGACCAGGAACTGTCCGGCGCAGGCGAGCGCCACGACCAGCCACGTGGGCGGCGTACTGCGGCGGACGGTCGGGGTGACCTCGGTGGCTTCCAGCATGCCTGTCATGCTCTCAACCCGCTCACACCCCTTGCATCGGGATTTCGCCCGACCAGGACTTCGGCCGCGAGACCTAGGCCGCAGCATTGGGAGCACCCGGGCTCCGGACCTGATGACCGATCAGATTCCCATGACCGGGTCAAGAAATGATTAGAGACCCGAAGCAACGGAATAGTTGCCTGTGCATACGAGGTTTACCCAGCACTTGTCTAACGGGAGGCCTCACGCAATGACGCACACGACGAACGAACCGCCCACCAGGAGGGCGACCGGGGCCGTCGTCCCGGTGCTCGCCTTCGCGGGCATCGTTGTCGCGGTGATGCAGACCCTGCTCGTCCCGGTCATCAAGGACCTGCCGCAGCTGCTGGACACCGAACCCAGCAACGCCACCTGGGTCCTGACCTCGACTCTTCTCTCGGGCGCCGTCGCCACCCCGATCATGGGCCGGCTCGGCGACCTGTACAGCAAGCGGCGCATGCTGATCCTCAGCCTCGCCGTGATGGTGGTCGGCGCACTGATCAGCGCCTTCACCAGCGATCTGCTCACGATGATCGCCGGCCGCACCCTCCAGGGCTTCGCCATGGGCGCGATCCCGCTCGGCATCGGCCTGATGCGCGACATGCTGCCCCGCGAGAAGCTCGGCTCGGCCATGGCCCTGATGAGCTCCTCCATAGGCGTCGGCGGCGGCCTCGCCCTGCCGCTCGCGGCGCTCGTCGCCCAGCACGCCGACTGGCACGCCCTCTTCTACGGTGCCGCGGGACTCGGTGTCCTCTCGATCGCCCTCACCCTCCTCGTCGTACCCGAGTCCCCGATGCGCGCGAAGGGCACCTTCGACGTGCTCGGCGCGATCGGTCTGTCGGCAGGACTGGTGCTGTTCCTGCTGCCGATCACCAAGGGCAGCGACTGGGGCTGGACCTCGGGCACCACGCTCGGCCTGTTCGGCGCCTCGGCGCTCGTGCTCGTCCTGTGGGGCGTGATGGAGCTGCGCAAGCAGGCCCCCCTGGTCGACCTGCGCACCACCGCCCGCCCGGCGGTCCTCTTCACCAACCTCGCGTCGATCATGGTCGGCGTCAGCTTCTACGTCGTCTCCCTCGTCCTTCCCCAGCTGCTCCAGCTGCCGAAGTCCACCGGTTACGGCCTCGGCCAGTCGATGGTCGTCGCCGGTCTGCTGGTCGCCCCGCTGGGCCTGACGATGATGTTCACGGCGCCCGTCTACGCCCGCCTGTCCGCGAAGTACGGTCCGAAGGTCACCCTGATCCTCGGCATGCTGATCATCGGCATCGGCTACGGCGCGGGCCTCGGCCTGATGAGCGCGCCCTGGCAGAGCGCCCTCATCGCGGTGATCCTCGGCGCGGGCATCGGACTCGCCTACTCCTCGCTGCCCGCCCTGATCGTCGGCGCGGTGCCGGCGTCGGAGACGGGCGCGGCGAACGGCCTGAACACGCTGATGCGTTCCATCGGCACGTCCGTGTCGAGCGCCGTCATCGGCATGGTGCTGGCGAACACCGCGAACAATGTGGGCGGCGTCGCGATCCCGACCATGCACGGGTTCCACGTCTCCTTCCTGATCGCGACCGCGGCCGTTGCCGTCGGCCTGCTGATGGCCCTGTTCCTGCCGAAGCCGAACCGTGCGCCGCAGCTGCGCGTGAGCAGCGCGGAGGAGGCCGGGATCGCTCACGCCGAAGCGGCTCTGCGGGGCTTCCGCGGGCGGGTGCTGGATGCCGAGGGTGCGCCGGTGGCGCGCGCCAAGGTGACGTTGATCGACCGGCGGGGGCGGCAGGCGGGGGCCGCCGTCTCTGCGGAGGACGGCAGCTATGTGATTGCCGTTCCGGCGGAGGGGGCGTATGTGCTGGCCGCGCGGGCTGTGGGGTATGGGCCGCTTGCTTCGGCTGCTACGCATCCTGGGGAGGAGCGGGCGGTGTCTGTGGATCTGGCGTTGCCCGGGGGCGCCGTGAGCGCGTAGGGCTCGGTCGGATCTGGTTTTTGGGCGGCTTTTCCGCCGTCGTGGCTGGTCGCGCAGTTCCCCGCGCCCCTAACAGACCTGCACCCCTGGTCGGAGCTTCGGCCGGGGGTGCGGCAGCATGGGGCGTCGATGTCTTCGTACGACCGGAAGGAACCCCCATGCCCGCGGGCGCACCCAAGTCCGAGATTCTGGCCGCGTTCGAGGCGGCCAAGGGGTTCATGCCGGTGGACGAGGGGCTGGCGTTGTACGCGGCGGCCGTGGAGGCGGGGGCGTTGGGGTTGCCTCTGCTGGAGGTGGGGACGTACTGCGGGCGGTCCACGGTGCTGCTGGCCGACGCTGCGCGTGAGGCGGGGGTCGTGGCGCTGACCGTCGACCATCACCGCGGCAGCGAGGAGCAGCAGCCCGGCTGGGACTACCACGACCCGGAGACGGTCGACCCCGAGATCGGTCTGATGGACACGCTGCCCACCTTCCGGCGGACCCTGCACCGGGCCGGGCTTGAGGAGCACGTGGTCGCGCTGGTCGGCCGTTCGCCGCAGGTGGCGTCCGTCTGGGGCTCGCCTATCGGCCTGGTCTTCATCGACGGCGGCCACACCGACGAGCACGCCACCGCCGACTACGAGGGCTGGGCCCCGCACGTCGCCGAGGGCGGGCTCCTCCTCATCCACGACGTCTTCCCGGACCCGAAGGACGAGTTCACCGGACAGGCCCCGTACCGCATCTACCTTCGGGCTCTGCGGTCCGGGGCCTTCACCGAGATCTCGGCGACCGGTTCCCTGCGTGTCCTGCGGCGCACGGGCGCGGGGACGTCGGCCACCGGGCGCTGAGGCACGGTCTCATCCGCTCGCGGCGTCGTCGGCCTCCCAGCGCAGCAGGTCGCCCGGCTGGCACTTGAGCACCTCGCAGAGGGCGGCGAGCGTCGTGAAGCGCACCGCCTTGGCGCGGCCGTTCTTGAGCACCGCCAGGTTGGCGGGTGTGATCCCCACGCGCTCCGCGAGCTCGCCCACGGACATCTTGCGCCGGGCCAGCATCACGTCGATGTCGACGGCGATCGGCATCAGATCACCTCGTCCAGCTCGGCCTGCATCCGCGTCGCCTCGACGTCGCGGGCGACGGCCTGGGCGAGCAGCATCCTCAGCACGAGCACGATCAGGGCGACGCCCAGGATGGCCACGCCGATCCCGGCCATGATGACGGTGACGCCGGGGTCCTCACGCTGACCGGGCGCGTTGACGCCCGTGACCGCGAACCACACCAGGGCGGCCGCCACGATCGCGCCGATCACCCCGTCCACGTACCGGAAGGCGGCATGGGTGAACACCGTTCCGCGGCGCACCATCGCCACCAGCCGCCATACGCAGACCACGGCGACCTGGACCGACACCATGCCCAGGATCGTGATCACGCGCATCGCGGTCAGCGGGAGTTTCCCGTCCTCCGGGTCGTTCCCGCTGACCAGAACCCAGACCATTCCTGCCTGAATGAGCACGGTGCCGACCAGCACCACACCGAGCACGGCGCGCAATGCACGCACTGCCAGCTGTCCCATGAGCCACCTTCCATCGATTCGCGATGGGAATCTATCGAAATTCGATAGGCGCCGCAACTGCGTGGGACTGCCACGCGCTCCCTGAACGGCCGCTAGGGTGGCAGGCGTGTCGTACGTAGGCCCGGACTTCGATCCTCCCCAGCCCCGCCGCCCCCGCTTCCGCCCCCTGACCGTCGCGGTCGCCGCGCTCGTGCCGGGCGCGCTGCTCGGATGGCTCGTGTACGAAGCGGTCGGCGGGACGGGAGGTGGGGACGGCGCGGACAAGGCGACCGTGCAGACCTCGGCCACGTCGGCGTCCGGGTCGACGGGGCCCAGCGCCGCCGGCTCCACCGCCACCGACGACAAGCATCCGAGCCCCTCGGCCACGCTCACCTCCCCCACCTCCTCGGCCCCCGCCGCCTCCGGCTCCCTCAAGGGCAAGGTCGTCGTCATCGACCCGGGCCACAATCCGGGCAACTTCCGGCACACGGCCGAGATCAACCGCCAGGTGGACATCGGCACCAACCGCAAGGAGTGCGACACCACGGGCACGTCCACCAACGCGGGTTACCCGGAGGCCCAGTTCACGCTGGACGTCTCCCACCGGCTGAAGGCGCTGCTGGAGAAGCAGGGCGCCACGGTGAAGCTGACCCACGACAACGGCTCCCCGGCCTGGGGTCCTTGCGTGGACGGGCGCGCCGAGATCGGCAACAAGGCCCACGCCGACGCCGCGATCTCCATCCACGCGGACGGCTCCGCCGTCGGCAACCGCGGTTTCCACGTCATCCTTCCGGGGTTCGTCGACGCGGGCGGCGCGGACACCAGCAAGATCGTCGGCCCGTCCGCCGATCTCGGCAACTACATCGCGGGCAAGTTCGTGCGCGCGACGGGCAGTGCGCCGGCCAACTACATCGGCGACGGCTCCGGCATCGTCACACGTAAGGACCTGGGCGGTCTCAATCTGTCAACGGTTCCCAAGGTCTTCATCGAGTGCGGCAACATGCGCGATAGCAAGGATGCGGCACTGCTCACCAGCAGCACCTGGCGACAGAAGGCCGCGCAAGGGATCTCTGATGGAATCGTGAGTTTCCTGCACGCTTCGTAAAAGGCGGGCGGATCCCGGCAGACACCCTGGTCGGGGGGACGATAGTGTCTACCGACGACGAGACGACCTACGAAGGACCTGAAGTGAATATCCGCTCCCTCACTCGAGGCGACGGCGTGGTGATCGGAGCAGCGGTGTTGCTGTTCATCGCGTCGTTCCTCGACATCTACTCCGTCGATGGGGCCCCTGACAGCGCCGAGCTCCCCAACTCCTGGGAAAGCGGTCCGGTCTTGATGGGCGTCGTCCTCGCGGGCATCATCGGCGCCGCGCTCGTCGTCGTGTCCCACGGCCTGCCGCAGGTCCCGAAGGTGGCCGGTCTCGACCTCGGCCAGTTCGGCGCGGCGTTCACGGTCTTCGCCGCCTGGTCCGCGCTCGGGAACATCTTCGACCCGCTCGGCGGCACGGACAACGTCGGCTCCGGTTCGGACAACGGCGTCAGCGCCGGCACCGGCCTGATCCTCGCGCTCATCGCGACCCTGGTCATGGCCGCGGCCGCCGTCGCCACCGCTCTCGTCCCCGCGCTCCGCGCGCCCCTGCTCCCCGCCCCCAAGCCCGCCGCCCCCCAGCCCTACGGCGCCCAGCCTCCCGGTGGTTACGGCTACCCGGGTGCGCAGCAGCCGCAGTACGGGGGCCAGCCGCAGCCCGGGCAGCCCTACGGCGGGCAGCCGCAGGCGGGTGCGCCGCAGCCGGGGCAGCCTCAGCCGCCGGCGGCCGGCGGGGACTTCTCGCCGTTCTGGTTCGCGGTGCCCGTGCCGCGGCCGCTGTTCGCGGAGGACGGTTCGCCGACGCCGATCGCCGAACTGGCGCCCGGCACCTGGTACCTGGCCGTGGAGCAGCGCGGTCCGGGTCTGGTCGCGCAGACGCAGGACGGCCGTCGTGGCGTTCTGCAGGACACGTCCGGTATCCAGCGCGGCTGAGTCCGCGCGCACGACCTCGCACGGCCCCTCGCCCTTCCGGGCGGGGGGCCGTTGCCGTACAGTCGCAGCTCACAGCCAGGTAACTGACGAACCGTCAGGAGGCGTCGATGCGACTCGGTCTCGCCCTCGGCTACTGGGGCCGCGGCCCCTCCGCGGACCACGTACCGCTCGCGCAGGAGGCCGAGCGGCTCGGGTACGACTCGGTGTGGACCGCGGAGTCATGGGGGTCGGACGCCTTCACGCCCCTGACCTGGATCGCGGCGCAGACGTCGACGATCAAGCTGGGAACGGCTGTTGCGCAGATGGCGGCCCGCTCGCCGACCACGACCGCGATGCATGCGCTCACCCTCGACCATCTCTCCGGCGGACGCATGATGCTCGGCCTCGGGCTGTCGGGGCCACAGGTGGTGGAGGGGTGGTACGGGCGGCCGTTCCCCAGGTCGCCGCTGACCGCGACGCGGGAGTACGTCGACGTCGTACGGCAGGTGCTGCGGCGGCAGGGGCCGGTCGTGGCGGAGGGGCGGTTCCACTCGCATCCGTATCGCGGTGAGGACGGGACGGGGCTCGGGAAGGCGCTGAAGTCCATCACGCATCCGCTGCGTCCCGATCTGCCCGTGCTGCTCGGTGCGGAGGGGCCGAAGAACGTCGCGCAGACGACGCGGATCGCGGACGGCTGGCTGCCGCTGTACTGGTCGCCGACCCGTCCGGACGTGTACGGACCGGCACTCGAGCAGCTCCCGCCCGGCTTTCTCGTCGCCCCGATGGCCCGCGTCCAGGTCTGCGACGACCTGGCGGAGGGGCTGCTGCCGGTCAAGACCATGCTCGGCTTCTACATCGGCGGCATGGGCCACGCGTCCCGCAACTTCCACGCCGACCTGATGGCGCGCATGGGGTACGAGGAGGAGGCGCGGCGCATCCAGCAGCTGTTCCTGGAAGGCCGGCGCGAGGAGGCGGTGCTCGCCGTCCCGGATGCCTTCGCCGACGAGATCTCCCTGGTCGGGCCGCGTGAACGGATCGCGGAGCGGCTGGAGTTGTGGCGCAAGGGGCCGGTGACGGATCTGCTCGCGCTGTCCCCGGACCGGCGGTCGCTGCGGGTGCTGGCGGAGCTCAACGCGTAGGGGCCGCGGGGCACCGAGGTTTTACCGGCGTTTCGGCGGCAACCCGTCAGGCATGTCCCCCCGATATCGCAACGGTGCCAACCAGGCCGGAACGGTCATCGCGATCGTCGCCGACGTCATGGCCCTCATCCTGGGCCTGTGGATCCTGATGTACCTGCTGGACGCGAACCGCGCGAACGACTTCGTGCAGTTCATCCACAACGCGGCCCTGTGGCTGGCGGGTTGGTCGCACGACCTGTTCACGTTCGACGAGGCATGGGCACGCGTGGTCGCCGGTTACGGCCTCGCCGCCGTGGTCTACCTCTTCGTCGGCCACGCCATCGCCAACCGCGTCCACCGCCACTGAGGCTCAAGCCCCCGACCGCTGCGGGCCGAGGGCTCAGCAGCAGTCGGGGTCGAGTCCTCGCGGCAGGCTCTCTCCGCCGAACACCGTGCATGTCGCCTCGTGGCCGCCCAGGGCGGCCACCGCGAGGAGGAGGGAGCCCGCCGTCCAGGTGGTCAGTTCCCGGGGCCAGACGGCCTCGTCCTCGAAGACGTAACCCGTCCAGTACAGGCCGCTCTCCGCGTCGCGCAGGTGCTGGATCGCCTTGAGGATGTCCAGCGCGCGGTCGGACTCGCCCATCGCCCAGAGCGTGAGGGCGAGTTCGGCCGACTCCCCGCCCGTGACCCAGGGGTTCGGGACGACACAGCGCACCCCGAGGCCGGGCACGACGAAGCGGTCCCAGCCTTCCTGGATACGGGACTTGGCCTCGGTGTCGGTGAGCGCGCCGCCCAGCACCGGGTAGTACCAGTCCATCGAGTAGCGGTCCTTGTCGAGGAACCGCTCGGGGTGCCGCCGGATCGCGTGCCGCAGGGCGCCGAGGGCCAACTCCCAGTCGGGCTGCGGCTCTTCGCGCTGCTCGGCGACGGCGAGCGCGCAGCGCAGCGCGTGGTGGACGGAGGAGGAGCCGGTCAGCAGGGCGTCGGTGGTGAAGGTGCCGTCGTCCTCGCCCTTCCAGCCGATCTCCCCGCCGGGCTGCTGGAGCCTGAGCACGTACTCGATCGCCGCGTACACCGACGGCCACATGCGGTCCAGGAACAGGTCGTCGCCGGTCGACAGGTAGTGGTGCCACACGCCGACCGCGATGTAGGCGACGAAGTTCGTCTCCCGGCCGCGGTCGGTGACGTCCGCGAAGTCCCCGTCGGCGTAGGCCGCGTACCAGGAGCCGTCCTCGTTCTGGTGGCGTGCGAGCCATGCGTAGGCCCGCTCGGCCGCCTCGTGCTCCCCGGCGGCGTCCAGCGCCATCGCGGCCTCGGTGTGGTCCCAGGGGTCCAGGTGGTGGCCGCGGAACCACGGGATCGCCCCGTCCTCCCGCTGCACGGCGAGGACGCCCCGTACGGTCGCGGCGGCCTGCTCGGCGGTGAGAACCCCGGGCAGGACGAGGTGTTCTGTCCGGGGAGTGGTCACCGGGCGTCCGCCCCGGCCTCGGCGAGCTTCGGCAGGTGCGGCTTGGTCGCGTAGGCCACGAAGCTCTTGCCGATCAGCGGGTTCAGCGCCTGCTCGGCGACCCGGGTCGCCAGCGGCTTCTTCATGATGTCCCAGACCAGCAGCTTGTGGTACGCCTTCACCGGCAGCGCCTGGTCGTTGTCGACACCGAACGCGCACTTCAGCCACCAGTACGGCGAGTGCAGCGCGTGCGCGTGGTGGGTGCCGTAGGGCCTGAGGCCGGCCTCCCGGATCCTGGCGAGGAGTTCGTCTGCCTTGTAGATGCGGATGTGACCGCCCTCGACCTCGTGGTAGGCGTCCGACAGCGCCCAGCAGACCTTCTCGGGGCCGTAGCGCGGGACGGTGATGGCGATCCGCCCGCCGGGCTTGAGGACCCGGACCATCTCGGCGAGCACGCCCTTGTCGTCCGGGATGTGCTCCATCACCTCGGAGATGATGACGACGTCGAAGGACTCGTCGGGGAAGGGCAGTTGGAGGGCGTCGCCCTCCATGGCCGTGGCGCTCGCGCCCTCGGGTGCCTCGCCGGCCTCCTTCATCGCGGCGAACCACTTGGCGACCTCGCGGATCTCCTCGCCGTTCTGGTCGAGGGCCACGACCTGCGCGCCGCGCCGGTAGCACTCGAACGCGTGCCGGCCCGCCCCGCAGCCGAGGTCCAGGACGCGGTCGCCCGGGGCGAGCGGGAACCGGGAGAAGTCGACGGTCAGCACGTGGCCCTGCTTTCGGGGTTGGATACGGCTAGTTCTGCTACGGCTGCCGCCTGGCCGGCCGCGGGGGTGTGGAGGGCCGCGGAGCGGCCGGGGGGCTTGCCGGCGGAGGCGGCCATGGCGGTGCGGTAGTGGCGCACCGTGCCCTCGGCGGCGCGGGCCCAGGTGAAGTGCTTCAGCACCCGCTCGCGGCCCGCGCGGCCGAGGCGCACTCTCAGTTCGGGGCTGGCCAGCAGGCGGTTGAGGGCCGCGGCCAGTGCGCCCGGGTCGCCGGGCGGTACCGCGAGGCAGGTCTCGCCGTCGGGTCCGGCGACCTCCGGGATGGCCCCGCCGGTCGTCGCGACGAGCGGTGTGCCGGTGGCCATGGCCTCGGCCGCCGGGAGGGAGAAGCCCTCGTAGAGGGAGGGGACGCAGGCGACCTCCGCCGAGCGGACCAGGTCGACCAGTTCGGCGTCCGAGATGCCCTTCACGAACTCGACGGCGCCTTCGAGGCCGTAGCGCTCGATCGCCTGCGCGACGGGCCCCTCGGTGGGCCGCTTGCCGACGACGACGAGGTGGGCGTAGGCGTGCTCGGTGCGGACCTTCGCGAGGGCCTCGACGAGGAAGACCAGGCCCTTGAGCGGCACGTCCGCGCTGGAGGTGGTCACGATCCGGCCGGGCACGACGGGCACGGACGGGTCGGGCGAGAACAGCTGCGTGTCCGCGCCGATGTGCACCACGTGGATACGGTCCTGCCGTACGCCGAGGTGGTCGACGATCTCGGCGCGGGAGGTGCCCGAGACGGTGAGCACGGAGGGCAGGCGGCGCGCGACGCGCTTCTGCATGCGGGTGAAGGCGTACCAGCGGCGCTTGGAGAGCCGCTGCTGCCAGCCCTCGGCCGCGTCCAGCTCCAACTGGCGGTCCACGGTGATGGGGTGATGGATCGTCGTGACGAGCGGGGCGCCGACGTCGCCCAACAGTCCGTAGCCCAGGGTCTGGTTGTCGTGCACGACGTCGAACTCGCCGCGCCGGGCGCGCAGATGGCGCCGCGCGCGCAGGGAGAAGGTGAGCGGTTCGGGGAAGCCGCCGGTCCACATCGTCGCCACTTCCAGCGCGTCGACCCAGTCGCGGTACTCCTCGCGCTTGGGGGTGCGGAAGGGGTCCGGTGAGCGGTAGAGGTCGAGGCTGGGCAGTTCGGTCAGGCTCAGGCGGTGCGCGTAGTCCGCGCCCTCGTCGAGGACCGGGTAGGGCTGGGAGCCGATGACCTCGACGCGGTGTCCGAGGCGGGCCAGTTCACGCGAGAGGTGGCGGACGTAGACGCCCTGGCCGCCGCAGAACGGGTTCCCTTTATAGGTGAGGAGCGCGATGTGGAGCGGTCGCTCGCCGTCGGCGGCGGGGTCCTCCCGGGGCCCTGCCTGACTGGCCTCAGCGGTCACTCTGGGCCCCCTTCTGCATGCACTGTCCCGCGAGATTACGCCGGGACGCTAATCTAGAACAAGTTTCAGACTTGATCGTCCAGGAGGCTCTGAATCTACCGGGCGGTAGGGGCGCTGTGAGCAGTGGATCAGGTGATTCGCGCCACGGCGGCGGTCCTGTCATGCTCGGTGCGATCACCAGCCCTCACCGACTGTCACGGAACGGGACCCATGCCTGCGCAAGCCAAGGAGGCCAAGGTGGAAACGAATGCCTCGCAGCCGGCCTCCCCGCCGCTCACCGAGCGGCAGGAGGCGCGTCGCCGGCGCATCCTGCACGCGAGCGCGCAGCTGGCCAGCCGGGGCGGTTTCGACGCGGTGCAGATGCGTGAGGTCGCGGAGTCCTCGCAGGTGGCGCTGGGCACGCTGTACCGGTACTTCCCGTCCAAGATCCATCTGCTGGTCGCCACCATGCAAGACCAGCTGGAGCACATGCACGGCACGCTGCGCAAGAAGCCCCCGACGGGCGACACGGCGGCCCAGCGGGTCGCGGAGACCCTGATGCGGGCCTTCCGCGCACTGCAGCGCGAGCCGCATCTGGCGGACGCGATGGTCCGCGCGCTCACCTTCGCCGACCGCAGTGTCTCGCCGGAGGTGGACCAGGTCTCCCGGCAGACCACGGTGATCATCCTGGACGCGATGGGCCTGGAGAACCCCACCCCCGAGCAGCTGTCCGCCGTCCGCGTCATCGAGCACACCTGGCACTCGGCCCTGATCACCTGGCTGTCGGGCCGCGCCTCCATCGCCCAGGTCAAGATCGACATAGAGACGGTCTGCCGACTGATCGACCTCACCGGGCCCCAGGGCCAGGACGGAGCATAGTGTCGACCATCCACCACACCACCGTGACGCCCACCAAGGTGGAGCTGCTGGCCGCGTGGCTGCCCACGCGTTCGTGGTACCACGGCGCGCCCGCACCGGAGTTGACGCGGGCCGGCGGCTTCCGCCTGGAGGACCCCGCGGGCGAGGTCGGCATCGAGTTCCTTGTCGTCACCGAGGCGTCGGGGGCCTACCTCGTACCGCTGACGTACCGCGGCGCCCCACTCGACGGCGCCGAGCACGCCCTCGTCGGCACCATGAAGCATGGCGTACTCGGACCGCGCTGGGCCTACGACGGCTGCCACGACCCCGTGCTGACACGGCAGTTGTGCGCCCTGATCGAGGGCCGCACCCCCGCGCACGCACAGAACGTCAGCGACACCCTCGACCACGAGGTCGTCCGGTCCTACGCCGGAGAGGGGCCGCTCGGCGTTCCGGGCGCTCCCGAGGACACGCGGGAGAGCACCGAGTTCGCCGTGGCGGACGGCCTGGTCCTGCGCCTGCACCGGGTGCTGACGCCGACACGGGGCGACCTGCCCGTTGCGGAGACCGTCGGTCATGTCTCGGGCATGTGGGAGCAGTTGGACGGCACCCGGGTGCGGGGACCGATCGCCACTCTGGTCCGCCGGGGCGGCGCCGGCGGGTGAGGCCGGCCGCGCTCGGCGGGGCTCAGTCGAGGACGAAGGTGCCGCCCGCGGCAACGGCGAGGTCGGGGCCGAGCACGGCCGCGGGGGTGTAAGCGCCGGGCTTGCCTTCGCCACGGGCGAGAGCGGCCGCGGTCTCGGCGGCGACGGCAGCGGTGTAGTCCATGCCGTCGTCGGCGCGCAGCCAGCCCTCCCGGCGGGTGCCGTCGGACCAGATGACGACCGCGTGGCCCCAGGAGTGCCGGCGCGGCCTGGGAGCGGCCTTCGTCCTGACACCTGCCATGCGGCGCACAGCGAAGCGCTGCAGTCGCGGGATCGACAGCAGCTTCCCGGCGAGCGGGAGGACCGCGCGGGCGACGGCCGAGGTGGGGGCGAGGGCCGTGGTGACGGTGACCGAAGGAGCACCGCTGGCGCGTTGTGCCGCCATGAGTTCGCCGGAGGGCGCGCCCGCGGACTTCACGGTCTCGCCGTCGGGCAGGGTGAGGTCCTGCGGGTCGGCCCCCAGGCGCCGGGTGACGAGTCGGCCCTCTTCGTAGGCGCGGCCTCCTGTGGCGATGACGTTCACGATGGAGGCGGCGAAGGCGGCGCCCACGGTGCCCGCGTCCGTGGCCACGGAGCCCAGGGCGTCGACGCGCACCCGCTCGGGCGTGGGGCGGTTCTCGCACAGCTTGGCGACGACGGCCTCGGTGGCCAGGACGCCGAATCCGGCGCCGGTGACCAGGGTGCTGCCCGCAGCGGAGGCTTCGTCGTGCAGGGAGAGGAGCCGGGGCAGGGCGACGAGGTCGGCGGCCATGTCGACGTAGTGCCCGCCGCCCCGCAGACAGGCGCGGGCGATCGGTGGGGCGGTCTCGGCGAAGTTGCCGATGGTGTTGACGACCACGGCAGGACGCTGCCGGGCGACCTCGGCCGCGATGTCGTCCACCGATCCCGTGACGACGACCTTCGCGCCCGCCCCGGGCCCGAGGTTCACCGCGGTCCTGCTCAAGGCTTCCTTGCCGCGCCCGACCAGCACGGGCGTGAACCCCTGCGCGGCCAGACGGGCCGCGACGGCACTGCCGATGCGGCCCGCCGCTCCGAGGATCCAGATCTCCCCGGTGGGTGTGTCCGGCGTCATCGCTTCTCCTGTCTGCGCGGTCGGTGGGGCGTGCGGCCGGCCGTCGCGATGTCTCACTGTGTCATCACCTTGAACCTATGATGACACAGTGAGACATGACCGGGATGACTGAGCGGGACGGAGCCCGTGCTGACTGAGCGGAACAGGGCCCGTGCTCAGGAGTCGAGGGCCTGCGTCAGTTCGGCGACGACGGCATCGAAACGTTCCGAGTACGCGGCCCCTTCGGGGTCGTCGAGCCAGCGATCGAAGGCCGCGTTGAAGGCGATCACGCCGACCTCGGCGAGTACGCCCGCCAGGGGTGCAGGGGCCCCGCGGCCGCGCAGGGCCTCAGCGAGCGAGCCGGCGACCAGCGCCGCCTTGGTGCGCTCGCGCTCCTGGAGCTCGGGGCTGGTGCGAATCACCTGGCGCCGCAGTTCGGCCGTCGGTACGAACTGGACCAGTTGATCGCCCACGGTACGCAGCGCGACCACTGCGGCATCCCACGGGCCGAGGCTCTCGTCGGCCTCGACCGCCGCCGCGCCCACGGCGGCGGCAAGCTGCTCCATGCCGGCGAAGAACGCGTCGCGCTTGTCGGTGAAGTAGCGGGAGTAGGTGCGCCTGGTGAGCCCCGCCCGCTCGGTGATGTCGGTGACCGTCACGTTCTCGTAGCCGCGCTCGGCGGACAACTCGATCGCGGCGTCTCTCAGCCGTTCCTTGGCCTGAGGCATCCAGCGGGGCATGCCGTCACATTAGCCGTCCTGGGCTCACGCAGGCGCAGGCAGAGTGTCGAGGACGGACTCCACCCGGCGTGCCAGGTCCAGGAGTTCCCTGTCGTGGCCGTAAGCGGCGTCGATCTCCAGGCCGATGGGCAGGCCGTGGCCGCTCAGGCCGATGGGGAGGCTGATGCCGGGCAGGCCCGCTCCGCTGGTGGGGACGGTGTTCTTCGCGAGGAACAGGTCGTTGACCTCTTCGCCCGCGACCGTGAACTTCGACCGGTGCTCGATCGGCGGCGCGGGGCAGGGCGTCGTCGAGAAGAGCAGCGCGTCGAACCCGCTCGTGAAGACCTTGCCGAACCGGCGCTGGAGTTCGGGGCGTTCGACGGCCAGGGTCGCCTCGTAGGCCTCCTGCGGGAGATGGCCCTGCCCGCTCGGCAGGACGAGATGGCTCCACACCTCTTTGAGCTCGGGCTTGAGCTCGCTGTAGATGTCGTCGAAGGACACGGGGAAGTTGTTCTGCCGGAGGAATTCCGTCACGGATTCCCTCGTCTCGCGGAAGAAGAGGTTCCATGTCAACCGGTCCGCGAGCGCCGAGAAGTCCTCACCGAGGTCGATCTCGACGACCTCGGCACCGGCGTCCCGCAGCCGCAGGAGCGCGTTCTCGAACTGCGCCTCGGTCTCCGGGTCGATCAACTCCATGTACTGGCGGGGAGCGACAGCGAACCGCGTGCCCCGCAGATCGGAGCGGTCGGAACGGGCGGAACGGGTCGCGGACACCCCGGCCGTGACGACCTGGTCGATCAGCGCACAGTCCTCGACGCTGCGTGCCAGGACACCTGTCGTGTCGAGCGTGTGCGAGATCGGCGCGACCCCGCCCCGCGGCCACCGTCCCGTGGTCGGCTTGAAGCCCACCACCCCGCACAGGGATGCGGGAACCCGGATGGAGCCGACCGTGTCGCCGCCCAGTGCGGCAGGCACGAGGCGGGCCGCGACCGACGCCCCGGAGCCGCTCGAAGAGCCTCCCGGCACATGATCGTGGCCGTAGGGATTCCTCACCTGCCCGTAGCGGCTGTTGTGCCCTGTCAGCCCGAACGACATCTCTACGAGATTGACCTTGCCGAGGATGATGCCGCCGGCGTCCTTGATCGAGCCGACCGCGTCGGCGTCCTCGTCCGGGGTGAAGTCGGCCAGGGTCCCGACTCCGAGCGTGGTGCGCAGACCACGGGTCGCGTAGCTGTCCTTCACCCCGATCGGCACACCGAGCAAAGGAGCGCCGGCACCCGCCGCGCGCGCCTTGTCCGCATCCCTGGCCGCGTCCAGTACGGCTGATTCGTCGATCGTGATGAACGCATTGAGCTCCGAATTCTCCCGCGCGCGCCGCAGAAGCGCGGCCGCGTACGACTCGGATGTGATGTCGCCGTCACGGATCGCGGCGGCCGCTGCGGCCACACCGAGTTCGGCGAGTTCGTTGTCCTGCATGATGACCTCTTTTGAATCAGTGCGAGTCAGTAGGAGCCCAGGGCGGGCGGCACAGGAACCTCCAGGACCCGCAGGAGGTCGACGACCTTGCGGTCCAGTTCCCGCCCGACGGCAGCGATGTCCTCGTTGCCGAAGCCGGCGAACCGGGTGCTGGGCTGGTCGATGGAGAAGCGCGTGACGCCGTGCGCGTCCTGGTGGATCGTCGTGCGCAGCGGGGCGTAGAGCATCACCGCCGGGTCGTGCCGGTACATGCGCTCGGCGATGGTGTGGTTGCCCATCAGGTAGGTGGCACAGGACCCCGGATTGCCCGCGAGCCGCATGGTCTCGCCCACATCCGTGCTCCAGAACCGCATGAACCCGTGCGGTGCGTTGTCCGCGGCGGCGGCGAGTACGGCGTCCCAGCTCGCCCGCTCCGCGCGGAGCCGCCCCAGCCGGTCGAGATCGAGTCCGGGCACCGCGGCCTCGTACCGGGCCCTGAAGTCCTCGTAGGAGGTTCCGGTGTCGATCGACCACCGGACGACCTCGTGGGGAACTGCGACGAAGTTCTGGACGGACATGACGGACATGCCTGATCACCCTTTCCGGTAAGTAAAGCGATCGCTGTACTTTGCTGAACGTAGCACCACCCCGGGAGCAAAGTAAAGCGATCGGTATACTTGCGGCATGGCGACGACTGAGACGACGGCCGGGACACCCCGACGAGGCGGGCGCGGGGCGCGGGAGCGCATCCTGCGGGCCGCGGTCGAGCTGTTCGCGCGTGACGGCATCCACGTCACCGGTATCGCGAAGCTGACCGACACGGCGCAGGTGTCGACCCGCACCTTCTACCAGCACTTCCCGAGCAAGGAAGCCCTGGTCAGCGCCTATCTGCAGCGGGTCGAGTCGGACCCGGAGGGTCCCGTGCACGGCGAGAGCGTCCTGGAGCGCAGCGATCTCGGTGCGCGCGAGCGTCTGCTGGCGCTGTTCGCCGACTCCGCGCCGACGCAGGTCGTGCGCGGCTGCCCCCTGCACAACGCCGCCGTCGAAGCGGCCGGGACGATGCCCGAAGCGACGGCACTGGTCGAGCGCCACAAGAAGGAGCTCACCGAGCGCCTGATCAAGACCGCCGCCGAGGCGGGCGCGCGCGAGCCCGAGACGCTCGGACGGCGGCTCGCCGTGCTGTTCGAGGGGGCCAACGCCCTGTCCACCTCGCTCAACAGCGCGCTTCCGTACCAGGACGCCCGGGGCCTGGCCGCGATGCTCATCGACCAGGCGACGGGCGCCAGTTGAGGGCGTCCGGCCCACACACCCGGCCAAGAAGCGCCGTCGCCTGCGGGCGACCTGATCAGGAACGCCCTAGTCCTCCGGCGGAAACACCGCCTCCCCGCTGTCCAGCAGGGTGATCTCGATCGCCTCCACCGGGCAGTTCTCCGCCGCGTCGAGGATGCGTTCGTTGGCGTCGCTCTCCGGGTCCACGGGATGGGACTGCATGGCGGAGTCGAGGCGGAAGGCGCCCTGGGCGCGGTTGACGCACTGGGCCGAGCCGATGCAGACGGAGCGGTCGACCTCGATGTGCCAGCGGTCGCCCGCCCTGACGCTCGAATGCGCTCGCGCGGGAGGTACCCCCATCGCTCACGCCTCCCAGCCGGCCGGCAGATGGATCATCTTGTACTCCAGGTACTCGCCGTACCCCTCGGGCCCGAACTCCCGCCCCAGCCCTGAGTTCTTGTAGCCGCCGAAGGGGCCGAGCATGTCCAGGCTGAAGGTGTTGACCGAGTAGGTGCCGGTACGGACCCGGCGGGCGACGTCGATGCCGTGCTCGACGTCCGCGGTCCACACGCTTCCGCTGAGCCCGTAGTCCGAGTCGTTCGCGATCTTCACGGCGTCGGACTCGTCGCCGTAGGGAAGCAGACAGATCACCGGCCCGAAGATCTCCTCGCGGGCGATCCGCATCGAGTTGTCGACGTCGCCGAAGAGGGTCGGCTCGACGTACCAGCCGCGGTCCAGGCCCGGTGGACGGCCGCCGCCGGTGAGGATCTTGGCGCCCTCCTCCTGGCCGATGCGGATGTAGTCGAGGTTGCGCTGCTGCTGGCGGCGGGCGACCAGCGGGCCGACCTGCGTTGCCGCGTCGAGCGGGTCCCCGACCACGAGCGCGCCGGCCGCGGCGGCGAAGGCCTCGGCGAACTCGTCGTAGCGCGAGCGCGGCAGCAGGATGCGGGTCTGGGCCACGCACGCCTGGCCGTTGTTCATCCAGGCGGCCGGGACGACACCCGCGACGGTGGACTCGACGTCGGCGTCCGGCAGCACGACCGCCGCCGACTTGCCGCCCAACTCCAGTGTCACGCGCGTGAGATGGCGTGAGGCGACCTCCATGACGCGCTTGCCCGCGGCCACCGATCCGGTGAAGGAGACCTTGTCGACGCCCGGGTGCCCGACCAGGTACTCACTGACCTCGCGGTCGGCCGGCAGGATCGACAGTACGCCTTCCGGCAGTCCGGCCTCGCGGGTGATGTCGGCCAGGATGTACGCGTCCAGCGGCGACTCCGGCGACGGTTTGAGGATCACCGAGCAGCCGGTGAGCAGCGCGGGCGCGAGCTTGGCGGCGGCGACGAACTGCGGGACGTTCCAGGGCACCACGGCCGCCACGACCCCGACCGGCTCCCGGCGCACCATGATCTTCCCGAGCGCGCCGTCGCGGGTCTCCTCGTAGGTGAAGCCGCGGGCGACCGTGATCGCCGCGTCCCACACCATCATCGCGCCGAGGGCCTGCGCCAGGACGCTCCAGGAGTACGGCGACCCGTTCTCGGAGGAGATCGTCCGGGCGATCTCCTCGTGCCGTACGGCGATCGCGTCCTTGATCCGGGTGACGACCTCGATCCGCTCGTCGAGCGACATCCGCGCCCAGGGCCCGTCGTCGAAGGCCCGGCGGGCGGTCTCGACGGCCCGGTCGACGTCGGCCTTCGAGGCGTGCGGCACCCGCCCGAAGACCTCCTCGGTGTGCGGCGAGATCACCTCGATGACGTCTGTGCCGAGGGGATCGGTCAACTCCCCGCCGATGAACAGCTGTCCGTGTTCCACGAGTTCGGTCATGACCGACTGCCTCCCCGGCGAGCTGGCTCTGACGGTTCATCAGATACGGGAACTGATACCAGTTCCACCCGGAGGAGTCCACAGGACCGCCATGGGTGACTTGGGCTCCCATTGGAACTGGTTCTAGTTATAGTGACGGCAAGGCGGCGGACAGGGGAACCCATGGCACAGGTCACCGACCACGGCGGCGGCGTACGGTCCGTCCGGGTCCCCATCCCGGACAACCCGCTCGGGCACACCCTCGTGTACGTCGTCGACACCGACCGCGGACCGGTCCTGATCGACACCGGGTGGGACGACCCCGGCTCCTGGTCCGTGCTCGCGGAGGGCCTGGCCGCCTGCGGCACGAGCGTCGCCGAGATCCACGGCGTGGTGATCACCCATCACCACCCCGACCACCACGGCCTGTCCGGCAGGGTGCGCGAGGCGTCCGGCGCCTGGATCGCCATGCACGCCGCGGACACGGCGATCGTCCGCCGCACCCGCGACACCCGACCCGGCCGCTGGTACGCGTACATGACCGCCAAGCTCACCGCCGCCGGCGCCCCCGAGGAGCACATCGCCCCGCTGCGCACCCCCCGCCCGCGCACCGGCCTGCCCGGCCTCTCCCCCGCCCTGCCCGACCGCGAGATCGTCCCCGGCGAGCTCCTCGACCTCCCGGGCCGCCGCCTGCGGGCGATCTGGACCCCGGGCCACACACCGGGCCACGTCTGCCTGCACCTGGAGGAGCAGCACCCGGGCCGACTCACGGGCAACGGCCGCCTGTTCTCCGGCGACCATCTGCTGCCCGAGATCACCCCGCACATCGGCCTGTACGAGGACCCCGACGACGCGACGGTCACCGACCCCCTCGGCGACTACCTCGACTCCCTCGAACGCGTCGGCCGCCTCGCCCCCGCCGAGGTGCTCCCCGCCCACCAGTACGTCTTCCCCGACGCGGCAGCCCGCGTACGGGAGTTGCTCGCCCACCACGAGTCCCGGCTCACCGATCTGCGCGCCCTCCTGATCGAGCCCCTCACCCCGTGGCAACTCGCCGAACGCATGGAGTGGAACCGCCCCTGGGCCCAAATCCCCTACGCCTCAAGGAACATCGCGGTCTCGGAGGCGGAGGCACATCTGCGGCGTCTGGTGAAGCTGGGGCGGGCGGAGGCGGTGGCGGGCAGCGATCCGGTGACGTACGTGGCCGTTTAATACACCTCCATGGAGAACCTCCTCGCCGAGCGCGCCTGTGAACGTCTGATCCTCGACTTCGTGCACCGCCTCGATCTGGGTGAACCGGCTTCCGTGGCCGAGCTGTTCACCGAGGACGGAGTCTGGGAGTGGCCTGCTCCGGGGGACGGACGGCGGTCCGAGGGGCGTGCGGCGCTGCGCGCGTACTTCGGCGCCCGCCCGGCGGACAAGCTCTCGCGCCGGGTGATGTCCAACATCCGAGTCACGGTGACGTCAGAGGACACCGCCGAGGCCACCTCGTACTTCACGACGTACCGCATCGAAGGCTGGTCGGGCGACATGGTGCCGGCCGCTCCGCCCGTCCAGGTCGGCCACTACGAGGACACCTTCCGCCGCGTCGACGGACAGTGGCTGCTCGCCTCCCGCACCCTGCGATTGCCCTTCAGCGGCCCCACCCCGCGCCAGGGCCGCGGCGCCCACGAAGCCGTCCGCACCGACCGCGCCCCCTTCATCCCCTTCCCCGACGGCACCGAGCCGCCGCTCTCCCAGGGCGTGCGCACGGGCCCCCAACTCTTCACCTCCGGGCAGGGCCCCCTGGACCCCGTGACCGGTGACATGCCGGCCGACTTCGCCGCGCAGGCGCTGCGGGTTCTCACCAACGTCGAGGCCGTCGTGGCGGCCGCGGGCGGCGACCGGCACTCCGTCGTCCGCTGCACCTGCTACCTGGCCGACCGCGCCCACTTCGCCGACTTCAACCGCGTCTACCGCGACTTCTTCGCCGACTGCTCCCCACTGCCGGCCCGCACGACGGTGGTGGTGCGGCCGGTGCGCGAAGGGGTGCTGGTGGAGGTGGACGCGGTGGCCGTGCTGGGGTGAGTACGGCCGCCCGCCGTGGATCAGCGTCCGTACGACCTGACCAACTCCTCCGCCTGACCGAGGAGTTCGACCTCCTCGGCGCTCATCATCACATCGGCCGCGCGTCGCCGCAGGGCCTCCGTCAGGCCGTCCTCGGTGAGGTGGGAGGGATCGGTCAGCAGTACGTCGAGCAGTTCGTGGGCGGGTCCCGCGATCGGCGCGTCGCCGACGGCGACCTGGGCCAGGATGACGGCGGACATGCCCCAGTCCAGCGCGGGGTCGCCCTCCTCGGTGTTGCTCCAGTCGATCACGCGCGGCCCGTCGGGCGTCAGCATCACGTTCTCCGGGTGGAGGTCCAGGTGCAGGATGCGGTGACCGGCCGAGGCCGAGCGGCGGCCGGGAATGGCGTGCAACTGCCGCAGCAGCCCGGCGAGCAACTCCCCGCCCTCGGCCGCGTCGATCAGCCCGGCGCCGTACGCCTCCACCATCGTCGGCCCGGCCAGCCGCTCCATCACGAGCTCCGTCCGCGTCGAATCGGCGAGCCGCACCCGCGGCACGGGATAGCCGTGCGCCCGCACATGCTCCATCACGGCCCCCTCGGCGACCGCGTCCCCCCACCCCGCACGGTTACGCCGCACCACCCACGCGCCGTCGATCTCGTACACGTCGTTGACCCGCCCCGAACCGAGCAGTCTCCGCGCATTCGCCATGGGCCGAAACTACCCAGTCAGACCTCGCCCGTCAGCGCGTGGTCGAGCCCTTCGTCGTACGACATCGCCGCGCCCTCCTCGTACGCCTGCTCGTAGGCCTCGTCGCCGAGGCGGGCGCGCAGGGTGCGTTCGCGGGTGCGGCGGGCGTCGAGCTGCTGGGGCGAATCCATCTGGGCGCGTCCGAGGAGATCCCAGATGCGCTGGCTGACGCCCTGGACGCGGGCGGCGAACCGGCCGTCGCCGCCGGTCGCCTCGGCTTCGGCCAGGATGTCGAGCGTGAAGGCGAGGCCGAGCGTGTTGTGCAGCGACCGGTGTCCGGCCAGCGCCTCGCGGCAGTTGCGGCGCGCCGCCTCGGTGTCGCCCCGGGCGACGTCCAGCTGGGCGAGGATCGCGTCGACGAAGGCCCTCGCCCAGCGTTCACCGCACTGCACACTGCTCGCCCTCATCACCCGGGCCGCCTCACGCGCCTTCTCGTGGTCACCGCGGTACAGATGGCTGTACACCACGGCCAGGTCGCTCATCACGAGCGCGGCTCCCCGCCAGTCCATCCCGATGAGCGGCGGCGGGTCGCAGGCCAGCACCTCGACCGCCTCGGTCAGCCGGCCGACGAGGGCCAGATAGCCGCCGGTGACATAGGCGGCGGCCCGGATCATGGCGGGATCGCCGAGTTCGCGCGCGACGTCGGTGCACTGCTCGCCCCAGGCCCGCACCATGGCGAGGTCGCCCTGGTTCATCGCGACGGCCCCGCGCGACCACACGGCGAGCAGGAGATCCGGCCCCGGCTCGTGCTCCTCGGCCAGCACCCGGTCCAGACGGATCTGGGCATCCCGCGGCATCCCGCAGTGGCGCCACAGGAAGCCGACGCTCCCGGCCATCTCCAGCGCGAGGCGGCTGTCCGGCTCGGCCAGCGCGCAGTCCATCGCGGCCCGCAGATTGGCGTGTTCGGCGACGACGCGGTCGCACCAGGCCACCTGTCTGCTCGTGTTCCAGTCGGAGCACGCCTCCCGGGCGAACCGGCGGTAGTGGTCGCGGTGGCGCAGTCGTACGGCCTCCTCCTCGCCCAGCTCGCGCAGCCAGTCGGCGCCGTACTCGCGGATGGTGTCCAGGAGCCGGAAGCGGTCCGGGTCCACGGGGTCGCGCAGCACGACCGACTGCTGCACCAACCGCAGCAGCAGGTCCCTGACCTCGTCGGCGTCCAGGGGCCCGCCCGCGCACACCCAGGTGGCGGCGCCCGTGGTGAACGTACCGGCGAAGACCGACAGCCGGGCCCACAACAGCCGTTCCAGCGGCGCGCACAACTCATGGCTCCAGCCGATGGTGGTGCGCAGGGTCCAGTGGCGCGGCGGTCCCTCGCCGGTGCGTTCCTCCGTCGCGAGGAGGTCGAAGCGGGAGCGCAGGCGGTCGGTGAGGAGTGCGTGGAGCTCGGCCAGGCCGCGGGTGGCCAGCCGGGCGGCGGCGAGTTCGAGGGCCAGCGGGATGCCGTCGAGGACCCGGCAGATGTCGCCCACCTGGCGGCGGGTTCGTTCGTCGAGGACGAAGCCGGAGTCCGCGCGGGTGGCACGCTGCGCGAACAGGGTCTCGGAGTCGGCCGGTCGGCGGCTGTCGGGGGCGCCGACGGGCAGCGGTTCGACTTCGAGGACCTGTTCCCCCGGCAACCCGAGGCGTTCCCGGCTGGTGGCGAGGATCCGCACTCCCGGCGCGGTGACCAGCAGGTCGGCGACGAGGGCCGCGCACTCCGGCAGCAGATGCTCGCAGGAGTCGAGCACCAGCAGCAGCTGTTTGTCCTGCGCCCATGAGCACAGGGCGTCCGTCACCGAGCCGGTCGACCGGTCGGCGAGCCGCAGCGCCTCCATCACGGCGAGGGGCACCTGGTCCCGGGCACGGAGCGCGGACAGTTCCACCAGCCAGACGCCGTCGGCGTAGGTCCTCGACGCCCGCCCGGCCGCCCGCAGCGCGAGCCGCGTCTTGCCGACCCCGCCGACACCGAGGAGGGTCAACAGCCGACCGCGGTCCCCGCCCGGACCCAACTCGTCGTCCACCGGACCCAACTCGTCGTCCAGGTGGGCGAGTTCCTTCAGCCTGCCGACGAAGACACGGGAGTCGGCGGGCAGGTTCCCGGGTCTGTGCACGTCGTTGTGCACTTCGCTGTGCACGTCCTTGTGCACATCGTCGTTCCAAGACACGCGCACCAGTGTCGTCGGTTCGCACGCACGCCCACGCCGGATGGTCATGCGCGACAGAAGATCACCGGAATTGGGCAGTTCGCGGCACATTCCGACGAGTTGCGCTCAACTGCATGCCGGGGCGCGACGGAGGAGGGATATTCGGACCTGTCACGGGAACAGCAGAGAGGGCGGCAAGGGCAACGCAATGAAGGCCGTGCACACACTGGTGATCGCGCTGTTCCTGATCGGACCGCTTCTTCTCTGCGCGTGGCTCCGCGTCAGACGCACCCTGCTCGCCCTCCGGACGGAACTCGCCCACGCGCACGAGGCGGTGCGCAGCACCCGGCAGCTGATCCTGCGCCCCCTCTCCCGCGACCTGGCCGGAACGCATGTGTGCACCCGCTACCACTGCGCCGGCTCCGAGTCGGACATCGGCGGCGATCTGTACGACGCCGCGGTGACGCCGTTCGGCCTCAGGATCGTGGTCGGAGACGTCCGCGGCCACGGCCTCGAGGCGGTGCGGCCGGCCACGGCGGCCATCGCCGCCTTCCGCGAACTGGCCTACACCGCACCCGATCTGCCCACCCTGGTCGGCCACGTCGACAAGCGGCTCGCCCCGGAGCTCGGCGCCGAGGACTTCGTCACCGCCGTGTTCGCCGAGTTCGCGCCCGGCGAGGTCCGCCTGGTCAACTGCGGTCACCCGCCCCCGCTGCGCGCCGGTCAGCGCGTCGAACTGCTCGAACCCGGCGCACCGGCCACGCCGTTGGGGCTGCACCCCGATCCACGCCAGTACCGCTTCCGGCTCCAGCCCGGCGACCGCCTGCTCCTGTACACCGACGGCCTCACCGACGCCCGCTCGGCCGACGGCACGCCCTTCCCGCTCGTGGCCGAGGCCACGCAGGCCCTGCGCGAGCCGCTGCCCGACGACGCCCTCGCCTCCCTCTACGACCGGGTCGTCGCCCACGCCGGTGCCCGCCGCGCGGACGACCTGGCGCTGGTCCTGTGCCAGCCGGCCGAGGTGCCGGCCCGGATCATGACGCAGGACGTCCGGCCGGCCTGAGACCCCGCACCGTCCCCGCTCTGTCCACAGGCGGCTCTCGGCCCATTCCTACGGCCCGGTACAGTGGCCAGGTCGTCATCACACCCGTACGGGGGGAAGCCGGTGCAATTCCGGCGCTGACCCGCAACCGTGACACCGCCCAAGGGCGGCCAGCCGGACTGCTCCGTACGGTCGTGACCGGCTCACGTGTGTCGGCAACCGGCCGGCGCACGGCACCGTCGAGGCATACGGAGCCGAGCCGCCCGGGGTGTCCCGTGCTGCCCGCTCCCGCAGGGAGAGGCACCCGCCGATCATGAACGTCGTACGCCGCAGCGCCGCGGCCCTGGCAGCCGCCGCCGTGATCGGCGCGGCCGCACCCGCTGTCGCCGCGTCCCCCTCGCCGTCCCCGTCGGCCCTGCCCGACGGCCTGTACGGCACCACGGACCCGAAGTACGACGGCGTCTGGCGCCAGTCGCTGGCCCTGCTCGCCCAGCACGAGACGGGCGTGCAGCCCGCGGCGAAGGCTGTCGACTGGCTGGCGGGGCAGCAGTGCGCGAACGGCTCGTTCGCGCCGTTCCGCGCCGACACCGGCCAGGCCTGCGACACCAAGACCATGGTCGACACCAACAGCACGGCCGCCGCCGTCCAGTCCCTCGCCGCGCTCGGCGGCCACGACACCACCACCGGCAAGGCGGTCACCTGGCTGAAGTCCGTGCAGAACAAGGACGGCGGCTGGGGCTACACGCCGGGCGGACCGAGCGACGCGAACTCGACGTCCGTCGTCATCGGCGCGCTCGCGGCCGTCGGCGAGAAGCCCGCGCAGGCCACCAAGGACGGCAAGTCCCCCTACGACGCCCTGCTCAAGCTCGCCCTCCCCTGCACGGCGGGCGGCAAGGATGCCGGCGCCTTCGCCTTCCAGCCGGACAAGAAGGGCAAGCTCGCCGCCAACGCGGACGCGACCGCGGCGGCCGTGGTGGGCGCTCTCGGCAAGGGCCTGACCGGGGCGGCCACGAAGCCGACCGGCACCGACCCGACGTGCAAGGGCTCCCCCGACGCCGAGCAGGCTGCGGACAACGGCGCCGCCTACCTCACCACCGCCCTCGCCAAGACCAAGCACCTGACCTCGGCCATGCCCGGCGCCAAGCCCCAGCCCGACTACGGCAACACGGCCGACGCGGTCCTCGCCCTCGCGACCGCCGGTCAGGGCGACAAGGCGGCCGGCGCCCTGGGCTGGCTACAGGCCAACTCCGGGCCGTGGGCCAAGGCGAGCGGACCGGCCGCGTACGCCGAACTGATCCTCGCCGCCAAGGCCGCCGGCGCCGATGTGCACGACTTCGGCGGCCAGGACCTGGTCGAGCAGCTCAACGCGACCGGCCCGAAGCCCGCGTCCGTCTCCGCTTCCACGGCGCCCGCCGACTCGACGAAGGCCGGCAAGGAAGGCAAGGAGGACAAGGAGGACTCAGCCAAGAAGGACGACAGCTCACCCTTCGGCGTCTGGTGGATCGTCGGCGTGTGCCTGGTCGCCGGTATCGGCGTCGGCTTCCTGCTCAGCGTCCGCAACAAGAGGTGACAGCCGTGCTCCGCCGTGCCGCAGTCCTTCTGGTCACGCTGTTCACAGCCCTCACCGCCACCGCCCAGGCCCACGCGACCGGCTACCGCTACTGGTCCTTCTGGGACTTCGACGGCGGCCGCTGGACCTACGCCACCCAGGGCCCGGCCACCGCCCGGCCCTCCGACGGCGATGTCCAGGGCTTCCGCTTCTCGGTGAGCGAGGACTCGGCCGACGCGACGAAGCCGCGCGGCACGACGTCGTTCGCGGCGATCTGCGCGCGGACCCCGGCACGGGACGGCATGAAGCGCGTGGCGCTCGTCATCGACTTCGGTACGGCGGCGGACGCCCCGTCCGGCGAGCGTCCGCCGGCCGGCCGCACGGCCTGCGCGCGGATATCCGCCGACGCGACGACCGCCGACGCCCTGGCCTCGGTGGCGAAGCCGCTGCGCTACGACACCAACGCCCTGCTGTGCGCGATCGCCGGGTATCCGCGGACGGGTTGCGGGGAGCCGGTCAGCGACGGAAAGCGGCCGACGACTGCTACCAAGGAGGCGCCGAAGAACGACAGCGGTCCGACCGTCGGCCTGTTCGCCGGCGCGGGCGCGATCGCCCTGCTGGGCGCCGCAGCGGTATGGCAGGCACGGCGACGCAGGCATGGCTAGTCGCGGTCGGCCGGCGCTGCACCCGGGCGCCTGGTGGCTGTGGGCGCTGGGTCTCGGCACCGCCGCCACCCGCACCACCAACCCCCTGCTGCTCGCCCTCCTCGTCGCGACGTCCGCGTACGTCGTCGCCACGTGCCGCCAGCGCGCGCCCTGGTCCCGTTCCTACTCGGCGTTCCTGAAGCTCGCCCTCGCCGTCCTCGTCATCCGGCTCTTCTTCGCGGTGGCGCTCGGCTCCCCCATCCCCGGCACCCATGTGATCGTCACGCTCCCCGAAGTGCCCCTGCCGCACTGGGCGCAGGGCATCCGCCTGGGCGGCCGGGTCACCGCCGAGTCACTCGTCTTCGCCCTCTACGACGGCCTGAAGCTGGCCACGCTCCTCATCTGCGTCGGCGCCGCCAACGCCCTCGCCAACCCCTCCCGCCTCCTCAAGTCCCTGCCGGGCGCGCTGTACGAGGCCGGCGTCGCGATCGTCGTCGCCCTCACCTTCGCCCCGAACCTCATCGCGGACGTCCAGCGCCTGCGCGCCGCGCGCCGGCTGCGCGGCCGTCCGGACCGCGGGGTGCGCGGTCTGCTGCAGGTCGGACTGCCGGTGCTGGAGGGCGCGTTGGAGCGTTCGGTCGCCCTGGCCGCCGCGATGGACGCCCGCGGCTACGGCCGTACCGCCGAGGTCCCGCCCGCCGTACGCCGCACCACGGCCGCCCTCACGCTCGGCGGCCTGCTCGGCGTCTGCGCGGGGACGTACGGACTGCTCACCGCGGCAGGCGGCACCTACGGGCTGCCCTTGCTCCTCGCCGGACTCGCCGCCGCCCTCGCCGGACTGCGGCTCGGTGGCCGCCGCAGTCTGCGCACGCGCTACCGCCCGGACCGCTGGGACGCCCGCGCCTGGCTGGTCGCGGGCTCCGGCGGGGCGGTCGCGGCACTCCTCACGCTCGCCTCCACGTCCGACCCCGAGGCCCTGCACCCCGGCGTCGTCCCGCTCGTCGCCCCCGCCCTCCCGCTGTGGCCCGCGGCGGCCGTACTGATCGGCCTGCTGCCGTCCTTCGTCGCCCCCAAGGAGTCGTCGTGATCCGCTTCGAGGATGTCTCCGTGACCTACGACGGCGCGTCCGAACCGACCATCCAGGGCGTCGACTTCGAGGTCCCCGAGGGCGAACTCGTCCTGCTGGTCGGCCCGTCGGGCGTCGGCAAGTCCACACTGCTCGGCACGGTCAGCGGCCTGGTCCCGCACTTCACGGGCGGCACCCTGCGCGGCCGGGTCACGGTCGCGGGCCGCGACACCCGCACCCACAAGCCCCGCGAACTCGCCGACGTCGTCGGCACGGTGGGCCAGGACCCCCTCTCACACTTCGTGACGGACACGGTGGAGGACGAACTCGCCTACGGAATGGAGTCGTTGGGGCTCGCGCCCGAGGTGATGCGTCGCCGCGTCGAGGAGACTTTGGACCTCCTGGGCCTCGCCGCCCTCCGCGACCGCCCCATCGCCACCCTCTCCGGCGGCCAGCAGCAGCGCGTAGCCATCGGCTCGGTCCTCACCCCGCACCCCCAGGTCCTCGTCCTCGACGAACCGACCTCGGCCCTCGACCCGGCGGCAGCGGAAGAGGTCCTGGCCGTCCTCCAACGCCTGGTCCACGACCTCGGCACAACGGTCCTCATGGCCGAACACCGCCTCGAACGCGTCATCCAGTACGCCGACCAGGTCACCCTGATGCCGTCCCCGGGAGCCCCGCCGCGGCTCGGCAGCCCGGCCGAGATGATGGCCGTATCGCCGGTGTATCCCCCGGTGGTGGCCCTCGGCCGCCTGGCGTCCTGGTCCCCGCTGCCCCTGACGGTGCGAGACGCACGACGCCGGGCGGGCGCACTGCGCGACCAACTCGCGCAGCCTGCGGGCAGTCGTGCCGCTGGGGCGGCACCCGTCCCAAAGAGAGGCGGCACCCGGCAAGCGCCGGTAAGCGCAACGCCCCCCACCCCGGCCCCCCCCCGCCGCTGGCGACGCACCCTCCGCAAGCCCACCACCCCCTCCGCAACCCCACCCACCGTCGCCGAAACCCACTCCCTCTCCGTCCGCCGAGCCCAAGTCCAAGCCCTACGCGACGTAACCCTCAGCATCACCCCCGGCGAAACCATCGCCCTCATGGGCCGCAACGGCGCAGGCAAATCCACCCTCCTCAACACCCTCGTAGGCCTGGTCCCCCCAACAACCGGCACGGTCCTGACCACCGGCGTACCCCCACACCGCACCGCACCCCCCGACCTCGTACGCCGCGTAGGCCTCGTCCCCCAGGAACCCCGCGACCTCCTCTACGCCGACACGGTCGCAGCCGAGTGCGCCGCAGCCGACCGTGACGCGCAAGCGGAAACCGGCACCTGCCGCGCCCTGGTCACACAGCTGCTCCCCGGCATCCAGGACGACACCCACCCCCGCGACCTCTCCGAGGGCCAGCGCCTCACCCTCGCGCTCGCCGTGGTCCTGACCGCGCGCCCACCCCTGCTCCTCCTCGACGAACCGACCCGGGGCCTGGACTACGCCGCGAAGACCCGCCTGGTCACCCTGCTGCGCGACCTCGCCGCCGAGGGCCACGCGATCGTCCTCGCCACGCACGACGTGGAGCTGGCCGCCGAGCTCGCGCACCGCGTGGTCCTGCTCGCGGAGGGCGAGGTGATCGCGGACGGCCCGACGGCGGAGGTCGTCGTCTCGTCCCCGTCCTTCGCCCCGCAGGTGACGAAGATCCTCGCCCCGCAGGAGTGGCTCACGGTCGCGCAGGTACGGGAGGCACTGACATGACCCCGCACGCCACACCGACGCGCACAGCAACCCAGCCCAGGACTACGACCGCACAGGCCAGAGCCATCCGCCTCGGCCCCCGCTCCACGGCCGCCCTCGCCCTCGTGAGCGCGGTCGGCGTCGTCGCGTTCGGCTGGCCCTTCCTCGCCCCGCCCGCCTCCGAGCTGAACGCCCACGCCCAGGACGCCCCCTGGCTCTTCGCGGGACTGCTGGTGCTGCTCGTTGCCGTCGTGGCCGCGACGATCTCCGAGTCCGGGCTCGGCCCGAAGGCGGTCGCCATGCTCGGCGTGCTCGCGGCGACGGGCGCCGCCCTGCGTCCGATCGGCGCGGGCACTGCCGGGATCGAGCCGATGTTCTTCCTGATGGTGCTCAGCGGCCGGGTCCTCGGGCCGGGCTTCGGCTTCACGCTCGGCTCGCTCACCATGTTCGCGTCGGCGCTGCTGACGGGCGGGGTCGGCCCGTGGATGCCGTTCCAGATGCTGGCGATGGGCTGGTTCACAATGGGCGCGGGGCTACTGCCGGGCCCGGACCGACTGCGTGGCCGCGCCGAACTCGCCCTCCTCGCCCTCTACGGCTTCCTGGCCGCGTTCGCCTACGGCACGATCATGAACCTGGCCGGCTGGCCCTTCATGGGCGCGCTCGCCTCGGACATCGCCTTCGACCCGCACGCGGCGGTCCCCGCCAACCTGGCGCGCTTCCTCGCGTACTGCACGGCCACCTCGCTCGGCTGGGACCTGGGCCGGGCCGCCGTCACGGTCGTACTGACACTCACGCTCGGCCCGGCCGTACTCAAGGCACTACGCAGAGCCACCCGGCGGGCAGCGTTCGAGACCGCGGTCACATTCGACCCCCGTTGAACGGTGAAGCACCCCACATGACCCATGTCACTCACTAATCACCCTAGTAGTGCATACCGGACAGCATGGCCACACCAAAACAGCCTTCGACCTGCCCTTTGAGAGCCAGATCACACGAACCCCTCACCCCCCAGATGCGACCACAACTAGTAAATACGGGCATTGCAGACACGATCCCAGCCTGTTTCTCTGGACGACGTCGCACGGCGCCGACGTACCCCCAGGGTCTCGGCGCCGACGTACGCCCCCGGCTTGCGAGCGACGCCACCGTCCCCGACGAGAAGGTTCCTCGTGACTGTCTCCCGCATCGCCCACCACCTCACGAACCCGAAGAAGGCCCTCGCCTCCGCCGCCGTGGCCGCCGCCACCGCCGGCATGGTGCTGACCGCGGCTCCCGCCCACGCCGCGACCGCCGACTCCGCCACCGAGGCCCGGTCGATCGCGCACAAGATGATCCCGAGCGCCGCGCAGTACAACGCCTTCAGCAAGATCGTCGAGCACGAGAGCGGCTGGAACGTCACCGCGACGAACTCCTCCTCCGGCGCCTACGGCCTGGTCCAGGCCCTCCCCGGCTCGAAGATGGCCACCGCCGGCTCCGACTGGAAGACCAACGCCAAGACCCAGATCAAGTGGGGCCTCGACTACATGAACTCCCGCTACGGCAGCCCGACCGGCGCCTGGTCCTTCTGGCAGGCCAACGGCTGGTACTGACCTGCCCGGTCCCCCCACACGCGAAGGCGACGGCCCCCGATCCCCCGGGCCGCCGCCTTCGCCCCGTTCTCGCCCCGGGCCGCCGCCCCGCAGGAGACGTCCGTCCTACTCGAGCCGACGGTGTACACCGCGTCTCCCCGGACGGGTGGTCTACGGATGGCCCTCGCGGACCTCCAGCGCGCTGATGGCTGTCGCGGTGAGGCTGTTGGCGATGTGGTCGTGCATGAGCTGTGCGGCCTGGTCGGACCGGCCGTCCACGACGAGGTCGACCAGGCGGTGGTGTTCCTTCAGGTCGCGGGTGCGGGGCTCGTCGCCGGGCGGCAGGTCGAGTCCGAGGCGGCGGTAGCGGTCGGACTTGTCCCACAGGTCGTCGAGCATCTTGATGAGAACGTCGTTGTGGGAGGCCCTGTACAGGGTCTGGTGGAAGACCCGGTGGGCCGTGAGGGCCCCTTCGCCCCACTGGCGCGTGACAGGCAGAAGCTGGTCGACAGCGGCCCGCAGCGCGGTGATGTCGTCGTCGGTGCGGCGTGTGGCGGCCAGTGCGGCCGCGGTGGGGTCGAGCGAGAGGCGGACCTCGAACAGCTGGCGGGCCTCGTCGGCGGTCATGGTGGACACCCGGACGTCGCGGTGGGTCTCCACGGTCACCAGCCCCTCGCTGCTCAGCCGTCGGATGGCTTCGCGCAGCGGGGTGATGCTCATGTTCAGCGACGCGGCGAGGTCGTACTGAGCGAGCCGGGAACCGGCCGGGAGGCTCCCGGTGAGGATCTGGTCGCGCAGTTCCGCGTAGGCGAGATCGCTCTTGCTGAGGAACATGTTCTGGCTCGGCATTGACCCTTGACCGTTCCCTTCCCCGAGGTGCCCACCCCTTGACATCGCCTCGGGGCGCAGCCCACTCTAACAGCCCTCGCATCTTATAAGTTACGAGAAAGGCTCCCGTGAAGATCACCAACGTCTACGAGGGCGTCGTCCCGATCAGCTCCTCGATCCGCAACGCCTGGATCGACTTCTCCTCCATGGACTGCTCGATCGTCGCGATCGAGAGCGACGTCATCCGCGACGGCAAGCCGGTCGTCGGCTACGGCTTCAACTCCAACGGCCGCTACAGCGCCGGCGAGATCCTGCGCCGCCGGGTCCTTCCCCGCCTGACCGCCGCCGAGCCCGGCAGCCTCCTGAACGAGGCCGGTGAGCTGGACCCCGCGAAGGCGTGGGACGTGATGATGCGCAACGAGAAGCCCGGCGGGCACGGCGAGCGCTCGGTCGCGGTCGGCGTCGTCGACATGGCTCTCTTCGACCTCGCCTCGAAGATCGCGGGACAGCCCCTGTACCGGTACCTGTCCGAGCGCCACGGCGACGGCACGCCCGACGACTCGGTGTTCGTCTACGCCGCCGGCGGCTACTACGCCCCCGGCAAGACGCTCACCGACCTGCAGAACGAGATGCGCGCCTTCCTCGACCAGGGCTACGACGTCGTCAAGATGAAGATCGGCGGCGCCGACCTCGCCGAGGACCTACGGCGTATCGAGGCCGTCATCGAGGTCCTCGACGGCGACGGCTCCCGCCTCGCCGTCGACGTCAACGGCCGCTTCGACCTGGCCACCGCCCTGGAGTACGGGCGGGCCATCGAGCCCTACCACCTGTTCTGGTACGAGGAGATCGGCGACCCGCTCGACTACCGCCTCAACGCGACCGTCGCCGAGCACTACAGCGGGTCGATCGCCACCGGCGAGAACCTCTTCTCCCTCCAGGACGCCCGCAACCTGATCCGCTACGGCGGTATGCGCCCGGACCGCGACATCCTCCAGTTCGACCCGGCGCTGAGCTACGGCCTGACCGAATACCTGCGCATCCAGGGCATGCTGCGGCAGCACGGCTGGTCCTCGCGCCGCTGCATCCCGCACGGCGGTCACCAGTTCTCCCTGCACATCGCGGCCGCCCTCAAGCTCGGCGGCAACGAGTCCTACCCCGGCGAGTTCCAGCCCACCGGCGGCTTCGCCGACGACGCCGTCGTGGAGAAGAGCCGCGTCGGCCTCACCGACATCCCCGGTATCGGCTTCGAGGGCAAGGCCGCCTTCCACAAGGTGCTGCGCGCCCTGCACAGCTGACGCTGCCGCACCGTGACGGCGCAGCTCCATCCACGCGCCACGTACGACCCCGGGGGGCGCGAGCCGCTTCGCGTCCCCTGTGCACACCCCCCGCGGGACAGGGCCAGACACGATCGTCGTGCAAGGGAGCACCAACGATGACATCCACTACCGCCACCGACCGACCGCCCCGGTCGAGGCTGAGCCGCCTGCTGCGTGAACTGTGGTTCCAGGTCGTCCTGGCCGCCGTCCTCGGTATCGCCGTGGGACTGGTCGCGCCCGGGTTCGGCGAGGAACTCAAGCCGCTGAACGACTGGTTCGTCGCGCTGGTCAAGATGATCGTGATCCCGGTCGTCTTCTGCGTGGTCACCACCGGCATCGCCGCCATGGACAACCTGCGCAAGGCCGGCCGCATCGGCGGGAAGGCGATCGGCTACTTCCTGGTGCTGTCGCTGGTCTCCATGCTGATCGGCCTGGTGGTCGCCAACATCTTCCATCCCGGAACCGGCCTCGACGTCGACCCCTCCACGCTGCGCGCCGAGGACGTGCCGAAGGCCGCCACCGAACACGCCACCTTCACCGGCTTCGTCTCCTCGCTGATCCCCACCTCGCTGCTGGGCGCGATCACGGGCGACGCGATCCTGTCCGCGCTCATGGTCTCCATCGTCTTCGGCGTGGCCCTGAACATGGCCGGGGAGGACGGCGCCCCGCTGACCCGCGGTATCAAGGCCCTCTCCGTCGTGGTCTTCCGCATCGTCGGCTGGGTGATGCGCCTGGCGCCGCTCGGCACCTTCGGCGCGCTGGCCACCGTGGTCGCCACCTACGGCGCCGAGAGCCTCAAGCAACTCGCCTACCTGATCATCCTGTTCACCGCGACCTGCGTGGTCTACATCCTCGTCGTGCTCGGGGCCATCATGCGGGCCTGCCGCATGAGCCTGTTCGCCCTCATGCGCTTCCTCAAGGCCGAACTGCTCGTCGCGCTGAGCACCTGCTCCAGTGAGGCCGTCCTGCCGCAGCTGGTCAGGAAGCTGGAGACCCTGGGCATCGGCCGGCCGGTGGTCGGCATCGTCATCCCTTCCGGGTTCTCCTTCAACCTGGACGGGTCCGCCGTCTACCTCACCATGGCCTCGATGTTCCTGGCCCAGGCCATGGGCATCGACCTGTCCTGGCAGCAGCAGCTCGTCATGGTCGGCGTCATGATGCTCACCAGCAAGGGCACCGCGGGCATCGCCGGCGGCGCGTTCATCGTGCTGGCCAGTACCGTCACCGCGGTCGGCCACATCCCCCTGGCGGCCCTGTCGCTCATCGTGGGCGTCGACCGGATCCTCAACGAGGGCCGCGTCTTCATCAATGTCCTCGGCAACGCGGTGGCCGCCATCGTGATCGGCAGGTGGGAGAAGGACTTCGACGCCGAACAGGCCCACTCCGTGCTGCATCCGGACAAGGACAGGATGCCGCCGCCGCCCGCGGCCCTCGACACCACCAAGGTCGGCGCCGACAGCTGACCCTCACGGAGGACGCGTGCCCGCCCCGCGCGCCCACATGCGAACGCCCCCCGCCTCCGTGGTGGACTGGGGTGCACCGCGTCCCTACTGCTCACCGGAGAGGCCATGGCCGAACAGAGCACCGGCACACAGGTGGGCGGCCCCGACCGGGAGGCGCGCGGAGTGCGGCTGGTGGCGGTGCTGTTGGGGCTCACCGTCGTCAGTGGGCTGATCGATGCGGTGAGTTATCTGGGGCTCGGGCATGTGTTCACGGCCAACATGACCGGGAACGTGGTGGTGCTGGGGTTCGCCGCGGCCGGGGCTCCCGGCTTCTCCGTGCCGCATACGGCGACCTCGCTGGCCTGCTTCCTGCTGGGTGCGGTGGCCGGTGGTCGGGTGGGGCGGTGGCGGGGTGAGGGGTCGCGTCGGACCTGGGCGCGGCTCGTGCTCGCCGCGGAGGCGGTGCTGGTCGGCGGGTCCGCCGTCGTCGCCTTCGCCGCCCCGCACGCCACGGCCTCCGTCTACGCCCTGATCGCCCTGACCGCCTTCGCGATGGGCCTGCGCAACGCCACCGTCCGCAGGCTCGGCGTCGCCGACCTGACGACGACGGTCCTGACGATGACGTTGACCGGCCTCGCCGCCGACTCCCGCGCGGGCGGCGGCTCCGGTCACCGTTCGCCCCGCCGCTCGGCCTCCGTCGTCGCCATGGCGGCCGGGGCCTGGCTGGGCGCGTGGCTGGTGATCCACCACGGGCTGGGCCCGCCCCTGCTGGTCGCAGCGTGCGCCACGGGGGTGCTCGCGCTGGTCGCGTCGGGGCGTGAGTAGCGGGCTGCCCGCCTCTACGGGCGGGCGTCAGCCCGGGTCCGCCGGGATGCGGTGGTCCGGGCGGCCGTCCTTGGCCAGGATCGAGTGGTCCTCGGCCACCGCGCGGTAGAGCCGGATGCCGGTGTCGCCCCGCACGTCGTCCACGGTCCACACCCGCCCGCCGTGCTGCAGCGAGCGGCGCGAGAACACCTCCAGCGCGCGCTCGGCGGCGTCCGGGGACTTCACCTCCTCGGCGACGGCGGACATGTAGACGCCCTGGCCGGTGCCGATGGGCGCCGACGAGTCGAAGACGCAGATCCCCACCTCCGGCCGTACGGCGATGTTGCGCGAGTGCCGCACCTCCGGGGAGGAGACCCACACGAACTCCCGGCAGTCCACATGCGCGAAGTAGACCGGCGAACTCCACGGCCGCCCCTCCGCGTCGGCGGTGGCGAGCACCATGTACAGGCCGGCATCGACGATGCCGCGCACGATCTCGTCGGGCTTCAAGGTCAGCGCCTCCTGCGGTAGGTGAGGACGAAGTCCTGTTCGTACGGGGCCGTTTCGTCCGCCGCCGTCTCCCAGGCACCGCGGATCGTGTCACCGTCCGCGCTGAGATGCCCGACGTAACGCTGGCGGAAGTGCAGCGGCGAGAAGTCCGGCTTCTCGCGCAGGAGTTGCCATACGCCGTCGTCGAACGTCATGGCGTACAGCCGTACGACGCCGCGTGAGTCGTAGTAGTGCTGCGTGTAGCCGCCGGTCTCCGGGTCCACGGCGATGATCGTCATGGCGTCCGGCGCGGGGTTCGGCGCCTGCGCCCGTTGCACCAGGAACTGCCCGTCCAGGCTCCACTCGAAGACGCTCCGCCCGGGCGGCACCTCCAGTCCGTCGAACTCGGCCTCCACGACCCACTCCCCGACCAGAACATTCAGCCGGTCGAGCGCTGCCTGCCGTTCCGTCGCGTCCACCGCGACCACCTCCCTCTCCCAGGGCAGACATCACCGGCACCCGAAACTCATCGCTCCGCCGTCGTCAGCCGCGCCGTGCGCAGGCCCTTCTCGCCGGGGTGCCGGGTCCGGTTGCCAACGGTCTCCCCCGCCTGCCCCTCGGGCCCGCCGATCTCGAACCCCAGGCTCCGCAGAAACCCCAGCCCCGGCTCCCAGCCCCCGGGACAGGTCGCCACCACGGTCCGCATCCCCCGCCCGGCCGCCTCCTCGATCAGCCGCCGCGCGACCCCGGCACCGACCCCCTGCCGCCGGGCCTCGGGGGCGACGAGAAACACCCCGACCGAGCAACTCCCCACATCGGGCCACCGGTCCACGACATCGACCAGCCCTACGACGTCGTCCGCACCCCGGCACAGCACGAGCAGCCTCTTCTGGTCGGGGGCCGCGCCCTCGGGCAGCGCGTAGTACAGACTCTGCACGTCCGCCGGGAGCGCCGGCACCCCGGTCGCCGCGACGAAGTAGTCCTCACAGGCCGCGAACAACCGCGCCACGCCCGCCTCGTCCTCCGGCCGCAACTCCCGCACTTCGATCTCGTCCATGCCTCAGAAGTATCCCGAGTTCACGGGACGCGCACCCTACGGCTTGACTACGCTGAGCTATCGACCGAACACAACACGTCCTGGAGTAGGCCTTGGTCCACATCGCCGCCCTCGACCCGGGCGCCTCGCCCCTCGACTACTACGGCTACGAACTGCGCCGCCACCGCGAAGCAGCCGGCCTGACCCAGAAACAGCTCGGCGACATCGTCAACTACACAGGTTCGCTGGTGGGCTTGGTCGAAACGGCACGCAGAGTACCGACAGTCGAGTTCAGCGAAAGGGTGGACGCTGCGCTGGGCACCGACGGGGCGTTGTCGCGGCTCCTTGAGCTTGTGATGCGCAGTCAACTCCCGAACTGGTTCCAGCAAGTGGCGGAGCTGCAGTCGCGGGCGGTGGAGATCTGCTCGTTCGAGATCCACATGGTTCACGGACTCCTCCAGACCCTCGACTACGCCCGTGCCGTGCTCGGCGTGCTGGATCAGGGCAACCTCGACGACCGCACCGCCGTGCGGCTGGCCCGGCAGAGCATCTTCGAGAAGGAGGAGCCGCCGGTCTTCTGGGCGATCCTCAGCGAGGCGGCCCTGCAACAGGAGGTCGGCAGCCGGGAGACCATGCGCGGCCAACTGGCCCAGCTGTCGAGTCACGAGCACAATCCTCGGATCAACGTGCAGATCCTGCCGTTCTCAGCAGGAGCGCACGCAGGACTGACGGGCTCGTTCGACCTCTATCGCTTCGCGAGCGAGCCGAGCATCGTCTACACCGAGGGATACGGGAGCGCGCATCCCACCGCGAATCCGGAGACCGTCAAGGACTGCTCGCTCCGTTACGATCATCTCCAAGCCGCCGCGCTGTCCATCAAGGAGTCGGCGGAGCTGATCCGGCGCGTGATGGAGGAACGCTATGGAGAACCAAGCGACTCAGTGGCGTAAGTCCAGCTACAGCAGCGATCAGGGCGGCAACTGCCTGGAGATCGCCGAACTGCCAGCGGCAACCGTGGCCGTACGAGACAGCAAAAACCCCGAAGGCCCCCGACTCACCTTCAAGCCGAGGGCCTTCGTCGAGTTCCTGGAGTGGACTACAGCCGCTGAATGATCGTCCCGGTGGCCAACCCCCCGCCGGCGCACATCGTCACCAGCGCGAACTCCTTGTCGCTGCGCTCCAGTTCATGCAGGGCGGTCGTGATGAGGCGTGCTCCCGTCGCCCCCACGGGGTGTCCGAGCGCGATCCCCCCGCCGTTGACGTTCACCTTCGACAGGTCCTGCTCGAAGACCTGCGCCCAGCTCAACACCACTGACGCGAACGCCTCGTTGATCTCCACGATGTCGATGTCCTTCAGGGACATCCCGGCCTTGCCCAGCACCGCGCGCGTCGCGTCGATCGGGCCGTCGAGGTGGTAGTGCGGGTCGGCCCCGACGAGCGCCTGCGCCACGATGCGCGCCCGCGGCCGTAGCTTCAGGGCACGGGCCATCCGCTTCGACGCCCACATGATGGCGGAGGCGCCGTCGCTGATCTGCGAGGAGTTCCCGGCGGTGTGGACCGCCGTGGGCATGACCGGCTTCAGGCCCGCCAGTGCCTCCATCGACGTGTCGCGCAACCCCTCGTCGCGGTCGACGAGGCGCCACATGCCCTGTCCGGCGCGCTGCTCGTCCTCGGTGGTGGGGACCTGGACGGCGAAGGTCTCGCGCTTGAAGCGCTCCTCCGACCAGGCCACCGCCGCCCGTTCCTGGGAGATCAGGCCGAGGGAGTCGACGTTCTCCCGGGTCAGACCGCGATGGCGGGCGATCCGCTCCGCCGCCTCGAACTGGTTGGGCAGATCGACGTTCCACTCGTCCGGGAACGGCTTGCCGGGCCCGTGCTTGGACCCCGATCCCAGCGGCACCCGCGACATCGCCTCGACGCCGCAGCTGATGCCGACGTCGATGACGCCCGCCGCGATCATGTTGGCCGTCATGTGCGAGGCCTGCTGCGAGGAGCCGCACTGGCAGTCGACCGTCGTCGCCGCGGTCTCGTACGGCAGCCCCATGGTGAGCCAAGCCGTGCGCGCGGGGTTCATGGACTGCTCGCCGGCGTGGGTCACGGTGCCGCCGACGATCTGTTCGACCGCGTCGGCGGGGATGCCGGTGCGCCCGAGGAGTTCACGGTAGGTCTCGCCCAGGAGATAGGCGGGGTGCAGATTGGCGAGCGCTCCACCGCGCTTGCCGATGGGGGTGCGTACGGCTTCGACGATCACGGGTTCGGCGGCCATGGTGGGGGAATCCTCTCCTCCGGTACCCGCGCGGCGCGGGGGCGTCCCGGCCGGCCCCGCCACGCTGAACTAGTACGTGTTCTAGTTCTGCATGCAGTCTGCTGACCCGGCGTGCACAACCGCAAGGGTCGTGCACGCAATTCGGCTTGCCGTACCTATTGCCTCTTGTAGAACCCGTTACTACCTTCACGGCAAACCTGATGGGCCGTCAGAACAGCTGGGAGTCGCCCATGCCCTGTCCAGCTCTCCCCGACGGGTTCGACCTCACCGACCCCGACCTGCTGCACCACCGTGTGCCCCTGCCGGAGTTCGCCGAGCTGCGGCGCGCCGAACCGGTCCGCTGGATCCCGCAGTCGGGCAATGTCGCCGGCTTCCAGGACGAGGGGTACTGGGCCGTCACCCGGCACGCGGACGTCAAGTACGTCTCCACCCACCCGGAGTTGTTCTCGTCCTGGCAGAACACGGCGATCATCCGCTTCAACGAGCACATCGAGCGCGACGCCATCGACATGCAGCGGCTGATCCTGCTCAACATGGATCCGCCGGAGCACACCCGGGTGCGCCAGATCGTGCAGCGCGTCTTCACCCCGCGCGCCATCCGGGCGCTGGAGGACCGGCTGCGCGAGCGCGCCCGCGCCATCGCGCAGAACGCCCTCGCCCAGGACGGCACCTTCGACTTCGTCACCGAGGTCGCCTGCGAACTGCCCCTGCAGGCCATCGCCGAGCTCATCGGCATCCCGCAGGACGACCGGGCCAAGATCTTCGACTGGTCCAACAAGATGATCGCGTACGACGACCCCGAGTACGCCATCACCGAGGAGGTCGGCGCCGAGTCGGCCACCGAACTCATCGCCTACGCCATGAACATGGCCGCCGACCGCAAGCAGTGCCCGGCCAAGGACATCGTGACGACGCTGGTGGCGGCGGAGGACGAAGGGAACCTGAACTCCGACGAGTTCGGCTTCTTCGTGCTGATGCTGTCGGTGGCGGGCAACGAGACGACCCGGAACGCCATCACCCACGGCATGCACGCCTTCCTCACCCACCCCGACCAGTGGGACCTCTACAAGCGGGAACGTCCGCAGACCGCGGCCGAGGAGATCGTGCGCTGGGCGACCCCCGTCAACGCCTTCCAGCGCACCGCCACCCAGGACCTCGAACTCGGCGGCAAGCAGATCAAGAAGGGCGACCGCGTCGGCATCTTCTACGCCGCCGCCAACCACGACCCCGAGGTCTTCACCGACCCCGACACCTTCGACATCCTCCGCGACCCCAACCCCCACCTCGGCTTCGGCGGCGGAGGCCCGCACTACTGCCTCGGCAAGTCGCTGGCCGTCCTGGAGATCGACCTGATCTTCAACGCCGTCGCCGACGCCCTGCCCGGTCTCACCCTGACCGGTGACCCCGACCGCCTGCGCTCCTCGTGGATCAACGGCGTCAAGCACCTACCCGTACAGGCCGGTTGACGAACTCGGGTCGGCGGCATCCCGGAGCCGCCGGCCCGTCGACGCTTCCGCGGTCCCCGAGGGAGGCGGGAGCCTCTCCCCTACGCCCCGCTCCTGCCTCCCCCGAGGGCCGCGGTGTCCTCGTCCTCGTTCCGGCCGCGCGCCGCGGGCCCGGACCGCGCCACCAGATGCCGTACGACATGCTCGGCGTCCCGGCCGACGCCCTGGATCATCGACGAGGCGACCGCGTACTGGAAGAGGCGGCCGACGAAGTACAGGCCGGGCGAGCAGTCCACCACGCCGCGGCGCTGGGCCGGTTCGCCGTCCTCGTCGAAGACGTGCGCGTCCGGCAGGTCGATCCAGGAGATGTCCGGCCGGTAGCCCGTGCACCACACGACGTTGGCGACGTCCGGCGTGCTGCCGTCGGCGAGCACCGGGCGGCCCTCGCGCACACCGGTCGTGCGTGCCACGCGCTCCACACCGGCCGCCTTCAGGTCGGCGGACTTCACCCGGATCAGCGGGGCGCTGTGCGCGAGCACCTTGGGGCGGACCTTGCGGCCGATCGGGGTGCGGACGGTCAGCACGTGGCGGAAGAGGAAGAAGAGCGCCGGGACCAGGACATGGGCGGGGCGGCGCTCGATGTGCCAGGGGAGCTGCCCCGGGTGCGGGCCCGAGAGCAACACCCGGTGGCTGCGGGCGAGTTCGAGCGCGATGTCGGCGCCGGAGTTCCCGGCACCGACGACCAGGACCGGGCCGTCCTGCAGCTCGCCGGGGTTGTGGTAGTCGGCCGAGTGCAACTGGCGGATGTGCGGGGCCAGTTGACCGGCGTAGGCGGGGGTTTTCGGCAGGCGGTCGTGGCCCGCCGCGACCACGACGTTGTCCGCCTCGTAGCGCAGGTCGCCGTCCGTCTCGACGAGGTAGCGGCCGCCTTCGCCATCGTACGACACCCTGCGCACCGCGGTCCGGGTCCGCACGGGCAGCTCCGCCCAGGCCGCGTACGCCTGGAGGTAGTCGGCGAACTCGTCGCGGGTGGGGAAGGACCAGGCGGGGCCGGGATACGGCAGTCCCGGCAGGCCGTCGAACCTCGCCGGGCTGAACAGCCGCAGCGAGTCCCAGCGCTGCCGCCAGGCGTCGCCGACGCGCTCGCCCGCGTCCAGGATCACGAACGGCCGTCCCCTGCGGGCCAGGTGGTAGCCGGTCGCCAGGCCGGCCTGTCCGCCGCCGATGACAACGGTCTCGATGTGCTCGGTGCTCATGACAGCTCCTTGAGGGTGTGGCTGCGGTCGGGAGGTGTCCGGCGGTGGCCGGCGCGGTCGGCCTCGTAGATCTCCAGCGCCTGCCGCAGCAGCCGCTCGGCCTCGGTGTACTCGCCGAGCAGTCGCAGCAGCGTGCCGAGGTCCGCGGCACTGTCGGCGAGCCGGAGCCGCGCCGCGCGTATCTGGGCTCGCAGGCTCTGCGGGGTGCCTTGCGGGGTGCTCCGCGGGGTACTCCGCGGGGTGCCTTGCGGGGTCTCGTCGTCGGACACAGCTCGATGCTCGCGCCCGGGCGGGCGCGGGCGCATCGACAGGAATGCCCAACCGTGCAGGTGGCGGCATGGGTGGTTCTACGCAGCCGGCGGCTGGGTGGTTCTACGCGGACGGGTCCCGCTCCACGAGCCCGTGCTCGAACGCGTACGCCGCGGCCGCCGTGCGGGACGTCACCCCGAGCTTGCCGAAGATGTTGCTGAGGTGACGGGCGACGGTCTTCTCGCTGAGGAACAGCTCCGCGGCGATGGCGTGGTTGCTGCTGCCGCGGGCCAGGAGTCGTACGACCTCCAGCTCGCGGGGGGAGAGCGGCGAGCGGTCCTCGCCGCCGGTCAGGCGCCGGACGCGGGCCGCGTCGGGACCGGCGCCGAGCCGCTCGAAGACCTGCCGGGCCGCGTCCAGCTCCAGTCCCGCCGACGCCTCGTCGCCGAGCGCCCGGCAGGCCAGACCCACCAACACCCCGACCCGCGCCGCCTCGTACGGCACGTCCAGCTCCCGCCACAGCCGCCCGGCCTCCCGCAGCGGCGGCAGCGCCTGCTGCGCGGCCCCTTCGGCCAGCCGTACGTCACCGGCGGCCTGCCCGGCCGTCGCGCGCAGGGCCGCCGCACCGTGGCCACGGGCGATCGCCCGCAGTTCGTCGACGGCGGGCGCCGCCTCGCGCGGGCCGTCCGCGCCGCCCGCCAGCAGGATCTCCACCGCCGCCGGCAGCAGCCGGGCCCGGCGCATCGGCTCCGCCGTCTCTGCCAGGGCCCGGCGGATCGCCGCCGTCGCCTCCTCGCGGCGGCCGCGGGCCAGCCAGAGCAGCGCGAGGCCCGGTTGGGCGTCCCAGCCGTGGTGCAGGGTGTCGCGGTAGGCCTGTTCGGCGTCGGCGAACTCGCCGCGCAGTCGGTGCAGTTCGGCCAGCTGGTAGAAGGCGCCGCCCGCCGCGCCCTCGCCGTAGCCGCCGGTCAGCTGGGCGCAGGCGAGACGTGCCTCGCGGACCGCGTCCGGCCAGGCGCCGCCGAGCTGGAGCAGGGCGACCCGGTGCACCCGGCACAGTCCGCGGTAAGCGCCGGTGAAGTCGGGCTGGGCGGCACACCACTCGGCCAGGGCATCGCTCCACTCCTGGGCGCGGCGCAGTTCCTGCAGCTCCTGGCAGATGCCGATGACGGCGCAGTAGATCATCCCGGTACAGCGCGCGGACACCGTGCCCCCGGCCACGGCCACCATCGCGTCGTCGAGGTCGGCGAGGCCGGCGGCGATGTCGCCGTTGCTGACGAGCGCGAGGCCGCGGAGCATCGTCGTACCGGCCGCGAGGTCGGGGTCCGTGCCGGGGTGCGCCGCCTCGGGCAGCCGCCGTACCGCCTCCAGCATCTGCGGGAACTCGCCCGCGCGGAAGTGCAGTTCGGCCTCCAGGAGCACCAGATACGCGCACTCCGCGCAGCCGGGCTCCGTCTCCGCCAGGCGCCGCGCGCGGGCCAGCCAGGCCCCCGACTGGGCGAACTCACCGCCCCACGCCAGCGCCTTGCACAGCCAGTACGCACAGCGCAGCGCCCGTCCCACGGCCCCAGCCTCCGCGTGCGCGGTGTACGCCCGACGCAACAGGGTGACCGCGTCGCCGCAGCGCCCCACCATGTCCGCGGCCTCGGCCAGCAACTCCAGGTCACCGATCCCCAGCGGCCGCTCGACATCAGCCGCCCCCAGCACCTCGCACGCCTCACCCCACGCCTGGACACGCACAGCCTCCCGCCCCCGCTCCACGCACGCGTCCCAGTCCATACCGCCTCCCCCCACATTCCACCCCAAACGGGGCGACGCTGTCAGCCGGGAAACGGTTCCTCCGCGGACCGCAGCTCCGGGCCCTGCCCAGTCCGCCGCCGCACCGCCCCCACCACGGCAAACCTCACCCGCGCTCCCTGCCACAGACCAGCCCGGCGACGACTCCCCCGCCGACACCCGCTCCTCGCACACCGCCGTCGCCGCGGGAGACCAGGCCCGCAACCCTGAAACAGGTCAGCCCGGAGACGGATCCTTCACCACCACCGATTCCTCGCGCACCGCCATCGCAGACCGAAGCTCGCCCGCAACCCCGTAACACGGACGCGAAACCGATCCCGCGCACCGACGCCGTGAGCCCGGCGACGACTCCCCCGCCGCCACCGACTCCACGCGCGCGCCGCCACCGCGGCGAACCCGGCCTGCGGCCCCCCCCAGAACACGTACGCCAGACCGAGCCCCCACCTGCGACGGCCGCACCGCCCACCGCGCCCAGCATCCGCCGACCGCCCGCCACCACAATCGCCGAGACCGCGCACCGACGCCGTTACTCCGGCTACCGCTCCTTCGCCCCCACCGACGCCGCACGCACCCCCGACACCGCGGCGAAGCCCCTGGTGCAGGTCAGCTCGGTGACGGTTGCCGCTCCGGTGCCGGCTCCTTGTGCGCCGCCGTTGTCGTGGTCGACCTCGCTCGTGGCCCCTGGAACAGATACGCGAGACCGAAGCCCGCGCCCACGACGGCCGCGCCGCCCGCCGCGTCCAGGACCCAGTGGTTGCCCGTGGCCACGATGGCCGAGACCGTGAAGAAGGGGTGGAGGAGGCCTAGGGTCTTCATCCACCACCTTGGGGCGATGACAGCGATCACCACGCCGCACCACAGCGCCCAGCCGAAGTGCAGGGACGGCATCGCCGCGTACTGGTTGGTCAGGGCCGTCAGGGTGCCGTAGTCCGGCTTGGAGAAGTCCTGGACGCCGTGGACGGTGTCGATGATGCCGAGGCCGGGGAGCAGGCGCGGTGGGGCCAGGGGGTAGAGCCAGAAGCCGACCAGGGCCAGCAGGGTGGCGAAGCCGAGGGACGAGCGGGCCCAGCGGTAGTCGACCGGGCGGCGCCAGTACAGGACGGCGAGGACGCTCAGCGGGACGACGAAGTGGAACGACTCGTAGTAGAAGTCGAAGAAGGAGCGCAGCCAGTCGACCTTGACCACCGCGTGGTTGACCCAGTGCTCGATGTCGATGTGCATGAACCGCTCGATGTCGAGGATCTCGTGGCCGTGGTGCTCGGCCCGCGCCCGCCCGGCCGAGTTGGAGCCGCCCGTCGCCGCGAGCCTGACCTTCTGGTAGGCGGCGTAGGTGACGCGGATCAGCAGCAGTTCAAGGAGCAGGTTGGGGCGTGTGAGGACCCGGCGCAGCACCGGCAGCAGCGGGACGTGCCGCAGCCGGGCCGGCACGGGCTCGGCGTACTCGGTCGGGACCGGTGACTGGTAGTGCGGCGAGGTGCGCGACAGGAACGGCACGAGCGTCGCCGCGGCGAGGGCGGCGAGCAGGACGACGTTGTCCCGCAGGGTGTACACCGCCGACATGTTCGGCAGGATCATCTTCGCGGGCAACGTCATCACCAGGACAACCGCCACCGGCCACACATACCGGTCGGAGGCCCGCCTGCCGACCCGCCCGACGACCGCGAGCAGCACCCACAGCAGCTGGTGCTGCCAGGTGGTCGGGGAGACGGCGACGGCCGCGCAGCCGGTGATGGCGACGGCGAGGAGCAGCTGTCCGTCGCGCGCGTAGCGCACGGCGCGGCGTACGCCGAGGACGGCGACCGCGACGCCGAGCGTGAAGAAGAGGGCGATCTCCAGCGGCCCGGTCAGGCCCAGCCGCAGCAGCGCGCCGTGCAGGGACTCGTTGGCGAGGTCGTCGGCCGGGCCGCCGAGACCGGTGCCCGCCATGTGGTGCACCCAGTACGTGTACGAGTCGTGCGGCATCGCGGCCCAGGCGAGCGCGGTCGACGCGACGAACGTGACCCCGGCGGACACGGCGGCCCGGCGCCGCCCGGTGAACCACAGCAGCGGCGCGAAGAGCAGCACGGTCGGCTGCAAGGCGGCGGCGAGCCCGATCAGGAGGCCGCTCGTACGCTCCCCGCGCACGATGAAGCAGCCGACGAGCACCAGCAGCACCGGCAGGATGCTGATCTGGCCGAGCCAGAGCGCGTTGCGGACCGGCAGCGACAGCAACAGCAGGCTGACCGCGACCGGCGCGGCCAGCAGCGAGGTCCGCCTGCTCACCGGCTGCGGCAGGGCGCGGGCCGCGACCAGGCCGAGCGCGACGACCAGCAGCAGCGTGCCGAAGGTCCAGCCCCAGCCGAGGGCCTGCTCGGCGGCGCGGGTGAGGGGTTTGAGGACGAGTCCGGCGAAGGGTGTGCCGGTGAACTGCGTGGAGTCGTACAGCGAGCCCTTCACATGCAGGACGCCGTTCGGGCCGACCCAGGTCTCCAGGTCGGTCAGCCGCTCGCCTCTGGGCGTGCTCAGCACGACGGCCACCTGGCGCACGACGAGGACCGCCGCGACCAGCCACAGGCCCAGGCGCGCCGCTCTCAGACGCCCCCTGGCCCCGCCGACAGCCGTCGCTCCGAAGGCTTTCGCCGGTCGCCCGCTGTGCTCCACGTTCGCCACGCCCCGTAGGCCTCCCGCCCCGCCGTTCTGAGTACCCCCCGAGAGAGACGCAGGCTACCCCTGCTTCACCTGTCGTCCGTTCTCCTTTTGTCGCAAAGACGATAGTGCGCAGGGGGGTCGGTTGCCTCTGCTGGACGCGAGATGGCTCACAACGAAAGCGGGTGGGAACGGCTCGCGGCCGGGCGGACGGCGCTGTACACACGCCCTTTAGGTGCGCTGTGCAACGACCTGCGTGCGATCCGTTAGGGGGCGAGGGCCCTTATGGTCGCTTTTCGGCCCCCGTCACCGTCGCCGGACGGGCCGCGCCCCTGTCCCCGTCGAAAGGTAGGCGAGCGAGCTCTTGGCGACAGCCACCGTCAGCGCCCCTCCCGTACGCATCGCCCCCGATGCCACCACCACCGACTCAGCCCTGGTCCGCCGCGCCGTGAAGGCCGCCGCGCTGGGCAACGCGATGGAGTGGTTCGACTTCGGCGTCTACAGCTACATCGCGGTGACCCTGGGCAAGGTCTTCTTTCCGTCCGGCAACCCCACCGCGCAGCTGCTGTCCACATTCGGCGCCTTCGCGGCGGCCTTCCTGGTCCGCCCGCTCGGCGGCATGGTCTTCGGTCCGCTCGGCGACCGGATCGGCCGGCAGAAGGTGCTCGCGGTGACCATGATCATGATGGCTGCGGGTACGTTCGCGATCGGCCTGATCCCGTCGTACGCCACCATCGGCGTCGGCGCCCCGGTGCTGCTGCTCGTGGCGCGGCTCGTGCAGGGCTTCTCCACCGGCGGCGAGTACGCGGGCGCGTCCACCTTCATCGCCGAGTACGCGCCCGACAAGCGGCGCGGGTTCCTCGGCAGCTGGCTGGAGTTCGGCACGCTGGCCGGGTACATCGGCGGCGCGGGTCTGGTCACGCTGATGACGGCGCTGCTGTCGAGTGACGACCTGGTGTCGTGGGGCTGGCGGATCCCGTTCCTGATCGCGGGCCCGATGGGCATCATCGGCCTGTATCTGCGGATGCGCCTGGAGGAGACGCCGGCGTTCGCGGCCGAGGTCGAGAAGGCGGAGGCCGTCCGGCCGAAGGTGCCGCTGCGGGAGATGATCACCGGTCAGTGGCGGGCGCTGCTGCTCTGCGTCGGCCTGGTGCTGGTCTTCAACGTCACCGACTACATGCTGCTGTCGTACATGCCGAGCTATCTCACCAGCGAGCTGCACTACGACGAGACGCACGGCCTGCTCGTCGTCCTCGGCGTGATGGCGCTGATGATGATCGTCCAGCCCTTCGCGGGCGCCCTGACCGACCGGGTCGGCCGCCGTCCCGTGATCGCCGCGGGCTGCGCGGGCTTCCTGCTCCTGTCCGTCCCGGCGATCCTCCTGATCCGCCAGGGCAGCCTGGCCGCCGTCGCCCTCGGCATGGCCGCCCTGGGCCTGCTCCTGGTCTGCTTCACCGCCGCCATGCCCTCCGCCCTGCCGGCCCTCTTCCCCACCCGGGTCCGCTACGGCTCCCTGTCCATCGGCTTCAACGTGTCGGTCTCGCTGTTCGGGGGCACGACCCCGCTGGTCGTCACAGCCCTCATCGGCGCCACCGGCAACATGATGATGCCCGCGTACTACATGATGGCGGCGGCCGTGATCGGCGGAGTCGCGGTCTGGTTCATGGCGGAGTCCGCCGGGCGACCGTTGCCGGGGTCGGCGCCGTCGGTGGAGGCGTAGGCGACCGCGCGAGCACGCCCCCCGGAACCACCCCGGCCCCCGTAGCGTCCCAAGGCTCGTTCACGGGGTTACGGAGGCTTGAGGGATGGGTCGTTTCCTGCGGAAATGGGTGCGCGGGCGGGTGCTGGTGGTCGTTCTGGCACTGCTGGGGATCCAGTTGGGGTCGCTGATCGCGCCGGCCTACGCGTGTGGCTGCGGGGCCATGATTCCGGGGGCGCGCGAGAACGTGGGCGTGGGCCGCGAGGAGTCCGTCGTGCGGTGGGACGGGCGGCGGGAGCAGGTCGTGATGAGTCTGACCGTCGACGGGGACGCCGAGAAGGCTGCGTGGATCATGCCGGTGCCGCATCGGGCCACGGTCAAGCTCGGTGACCCCGAGTTGTTCACCCAGCTCAGGGCCGCCACCGCCCCGGTGCACCGCGACCGCTATCACTTCTGGCCCGACGACGGCGACTGGCCGTTCGCGGCCGACGACAGCGCCGCCGCCACACCCCCGGGCGCCGGCGCGCCACGAGGCGTGGGCGTGGTCGGCCGGCAGAAGCTCGGCCCCTTCGACGTGGCACGCCTGACCGCCACCGACCCGGCCGCCCTGGACGACTGGCTGCACGACAACGGCTTCGTCATGCCCCCGCGCCTCCAGGACGCCCTGCAGCCGTACGTCAGCAAGCACTGGGAGTACGTCGCCGTCCGGCTCGCCCCCGACACCGCGGGCGCCCCCCTGAACGGCACCCTCGACCCCCTCCACCTCACCTTCGCGTCCGCCCGCCCCGTCTACCCGATGCGCCTGTCGCGCCTGGCCCGCACCCCGCAGTCGCTCGGCCTCTACGTCCTCGCCGCGCACCGCATGCAGACCCGCTCGGCGATCGGCGGCGAGCGCCCCCGCGTCACCTACGCCGGACGCGTCGACACGTCCCGGGGCCCGCTGGCCGACCTCGCCAAGGGCGCGCCGTATCTCACCGCCATCGGCCAGGAGTTCCCCGTGCCCTCGTCGATCTCCGGCGACCACGAACTGCGCCGGGCCCCCTCCGACGCCCCGTACCAGCAGGTCGTCTACGAGGACCACCTGCGCACGGTGGCCGGGATCCCCGCCTGGCTGCTCACGGTCGTGGGCACCCTCGCGCTGCTCGTGACGGCCGTGGTCCTGTTCGCCGTACGGCGCTCCCGAAGCCCGGAACCGGCGCATACTGGAGTTCGTTAGGCGAGCTAGTTAGAAGCCGTAACGAGCCGAGCCGTACGAAAGGCGCAGGTGAATGAGCGAGTCGCAGCTCTGGGACGACGTGGACGACTACTTCACCACCCAGCTCTCGCCGAACGACGAGGCCCTCGACGCGGCCGTCCGCGAGAGCGAGGCCGCCGGACTGCCGCGGGTCGCGGTCACCGCGCCCCAGGGCAAGTTCCTGCAGCTGCTCGCCCAGATCCAGGGCGCCCGCACCATCCTGGAGATCGGCACCCTCGGCGGCTACAGCACCATCTGGATGGCCCGCGCCCTCCCGACGAGCGGCCGCCTGATCTCGCTGGAGTACAGCGCCCGGCACGCCGAGGTCGCCACCCGCAACATCGCCCGCGCGGGCCTGGAGCGGATCGCCGAGGTGCGGGTGGGGCCCGCGCTGGAGTCGCTGCCCAAGCTGGCCGACGAGAACCCGGCCCCCTTCGACCTGGTCTTCATCGACGCCGACAAGGGCAACAACCCGCAGTACGTGGAGTGGGCGCTCAGGCTCACCCGCTCGGGCAGCCTGATCGTCGTCGACAACGTCGTACGGCAGGGCCGGGTCACCGACGCGGACAGCACCGACCCGGACGTCGTGGGCAGCCGCGCCGCCATCGAACTGATCGCCCGCCACCCGAGGTTGACGGGCACCGCGCTCCAGACCGTGGGCAGCAAGGGCCACGACGGCTTCGCGCTCGCGCGCGTGCTCTAGCCCGTACGGACCCGGAGCGCGGCCGAGTTCCCGGGGGCCGCGCTAGAACTCGTGGTAGAAGCCGATGTTGACGCTGCGCGGGGCCGTGCGGTCCTGGACGACGATCTCGCCGTTGCCGCCCCGGGGCAGCGCCACGGTCCCGCCGTAGACGAGCGGCTGCGCGTACTCCCCGACGACGAGCCGGACTTCGGAGGACGGGTCGGCCTGCGAGCCGCGCAGCCAAGTGACCTGCCAGGCACCCTCCGGGCCGCACTGGAACTCCAGGTGGACGCGCGAGACGAATAGCCAGTCGTCGGGCGTCGCCAGACGGCACACCGTCTTGTCCCGGCCCACCCGCAGCACGGCGCCGGGCTCGCTCGGCGCGTCGGCCAACATCATGCCGGCCGTGGCTCCTTCTTCGCCGGAGACGGTGGCCATGGTCAGTTCGAGCACGCGCTGCTCCTCATGAAGTGTCCTTACACAGCGGCCGCATACTAAATCGCCCGACCACACCGCGTCCGGCACAATGAAGTCATGACCGAGCGAAAGCCACCTGGCGTCTCGTTCGAGAGCTGGGTCGACAAGCAGATCCGGGACGCCGAGCGGCGCGGGGAGTTCGCCGAGATCTCCGGCGCGGGCAAGCCGCTGCCCGCCGACACGTCGTACGACGAACTGTGGTGGATCAAGGGCAAGATGGCCCGCGAGGGCCTCTCGGTCCTGCCTCCGACCCTGGCGCTGCGCAAAGAGGCCGAGGACGCACTCGCAGCAGCCTACGAGGCGCCCTCGGAGCGGATCGTGCGAAAGATCATCGACGACGTCAACGTCAAGATCCGCGAGATGATGTTCAAGCCGCCGCCCGGACCTCCGCTCGGCAAGAAGCCGTACGACGTCGAGGAGGTCGTCCGGGAATGGCACAGGCGCCGGACGGCAGCGGCCGGTTCATCCGCGTAGCAGGCGTTCCGCCAGTTCCCGGTAGTCCCGCAGGGCCAGCCGGAGTTGCTCGGTGTCGGGGTGCGTGGCCTTGGCCGCCCCGGTGTCCTTGCCGTCGTGCGCGCCCTGTCCGTCGTGCCAGGACGTGCGCAGGGTGCGGCGGCGCCGGGTCAGTGCCTCGGTGAAGCGGCCGGCGATCTCCTCCACCACGTGGTCGGCCTCCTCGACGGCCGCCTTCGGGCTGTCGACGAACCCCGCCACGGCGTTGCGGAGCCGCAGTTCGAGCTTGTCGCACTCGTCGTGGGGCAGCAGGCCGCCGGTGCTGTGGCCAGTGGGGCTCTTGTGCTCGGCGGTGCCGGTGTGGTCCGTACGGCCCGTGGGGTCGGTGAGGTCCTCCGTGCTCCTGGGGGCGGTGCCCGGGGCCGGGGCCTCGGGGTCGGCCGCCTCGTGCGGCGTCGGCGCCACCAGCCTGTCGTGGCCCGGCGCGGTCTCGCGTCCCGCGGTCTCCCGTCCGGCGGTCTCGCGTCCCGCGGTCTCGTCGGCGCCGTGGCCGGTGCCCTCGGTCGGCGTCGGTGCCACCAACCTGTCGTGACCCTGCGGGGTCCCGCGGCCCGCGGCCTCGTTCGCGCCGGGGCCGGTCGTTGCGTCCGTCATCGCTCAACTCCCCTTCGCATGGCGTCGGTCGAAGGCCCACGGCAGGGGGCTGCGGCCTTCGCCGTGACTCTTCTTCGTACGGTCCGTGGTGCGCGCGTGCGCCCGGTCGGCCGGGGCGGTCTCGTCGGTCCCGGTCCTGTGCGCCTTGTCGTCGTGGCGGTCGTGGGCCGTCAGGTCCTCGAAGAGGGCGCGGGCCTCGACCATGGCCTCGCGCATCTCCTCCGTGTCGGCCCGGGCGCCGTCCTGCCCGCTCGCACTCGCGCGTGCGACGCGGTGGACGTGCCGGTAGCCGTGCACATGGTGCGCGTGGTGGACGGAGAGCGCGGCGAGCTGCTCCTCGTACTGGCCGCCGTCCGGGAAGCCGCGCTCGGCGGCCAGTTCGGACAGCAGCCGGTCCGCCTCGGCGACCGCCTCGTGCGGTGCGTCGACGAACCGCTCCTGCGCCGCGGTCCAGCGGGCGGTGAACTGCTCGCGCCGGTCCGCCTCCAGCGGCCGCATACGCAGCGCACCGTGCCGCTCCACGCGCTCGGCGAGCTCGCGCTCGGTGGCCTTGGTGTCGCCGTCGTGGCGGGCCAGGGTGCGGTCGTACTCGGGACCGAAGCGCCGCTTCAGGTCCCGGCCGCCGCGCGGGCCCCGGTTGCGCAGGGCCAGAACGGCCGCGACAACCACCACGGCCGCCACGATCACGATCAGGGCGATGATCAAGCCTGTGGACATGGGTGCCTTCCGATGGGTCTGCTGGGTCGGCTGGGCCGGCCCAACGGGCCGGTTCTTCGTCCGGGTTGCCCGCAGGACCCCCCTCAAACGGCGCCCGTCGGTCCCCGCATATTCGGTTGCGGGCGGTGGGCGGCGCCTTACGACAATGTCCGCCATGACCTGGACCGTCGCCCCCGAGCCCTACGACTCCCCCGTCGCCGCCGCGCTGTGGCGGGCGTACTACACCGAGGTCAGCGACCGCTGGTATCTGCTGCACGAGCGGCGGCGCACCGACCCGGACGAGCTGGAGCGCGAGATCGCCGCCCACTCCGGCTCCGAACTCGCCCCGCCCACCGGGCAGTTGCTCGTCGCACGGCACGAGGGCGAGCCGGCCGGCTGTGCGGGCGTACGGCTGCTGGACGCGACGACCGCCGAGCTGACCCGGGTGTTCGTGCGCGAGGAGCTACGCGGCCGCGGCGCCGCCCCACTCCTGGTACACGCCGCCGAGGACGCCGCCCGAGCCCTGGGCGCCCACCAGATCATCCTCGACACCCGCAGCGACCTCATCGAAGCCCGCACCCTGTACGCACGCCTCGGCTACCAGGAAGGCGCACCCCACAACGACGACACCTACGCCGACCACTGGTACCGCAAGAACCTCACTGAGCCGCCTCGCTCCTCATGCGCCACATCCACGCCGACCACTGCACCCGCGAAAAACCTCACCGAACCCGCTGCACCGCCCCCTGGTGAGGCTGCTCGCGGTCCGAGCCGCACAGTTCGTCGTTGAGTTCGTGGATCAGTTGGGCGAGGTCGGTGGGGCGGTCGGGGCCCCACCAGTCGCCGAGGAGTTCCGCCAGCGACTCCTCGCGCGCCCGCGACAGGCGCTCGGCGACCTCGCGGCCCTGTGCGGTCAGGACGAGGTCCAGCCCCTCTCGGGTGGCCAGCCGGCGCTCCTCGACCTGGCGGGCGGCCTCGATGACGACCTGCAGCGGCAGCGAACTGCGCTCGGCGAGCAGGGCCGGCTCGACCCAGCCGTACTTCTTGATCCGCAGCAGCAGCCAGCTCGACGCGGGCAGCAGGTCGTAGCCGGCCCGCGCGGTGATCTTGCGATAGATCTCGCGCCGGCCCTCCCGGGTGCCGAGCACGGACAGCGCGCGGCACACCTCGTCGTAGGAGGAGCGCTCGACCGGGTTGCTGGCGAGGGTCTCCGTGACGTCGGGCGCGGTGACCGAGGCGCGCAGCTTGTCCTCCTTGAGGAACCAGGCGAGCACGAAGCCGAGCAGGGCGACGGGGGCGGCGTACAGGAAGACGTCGGTGATGGACGACGCGTACGCGTGCAGGGCGTCCGGGCGCAGGGCGGGCGGCAGCGAGCCGATGCCGCGCGGGTCGGACTTCAGCGAGTCCGCGGTGACACCGGGCGGGAGCCGCCTGCCGCTGAAGGCGTCCGCCAGCCGGTCGGTGAGCCGGCTCGCGAAGACCGTGCCGAAGACGGCGACGCCGAACGAGGCGCCGATCGAGCGGAAAAAGGTCGCGCCCGAGGTGGCGACGCCGAGGTCCTCGTAGGAGACCGCGTTCTGCACGATCAGCACCAGCACCTGCATGACCAGGCCGAGTCCGAGGCCGAAGACGAAGAAGTCCACGCTCATCACGGCGGTGGAGCTGTTCTCGTCGAGCCGGTGCAGCAGGAGCAGTCCGAGGGCGGTGATCGCGGTGCCCGCGATCGGGAACACCTTCCAGCGACCGGTGCGGCTGACGATCTGCCCGGACCCGGTGGAGGACAGCAGCATGCCGAACACCATCGGCAGCATGTGCACCCCGGACATCGTCGGCGTCACGCCCTGGACGACCTGGAGGAACGTCGGCAGATAGGTCATCGCGCCGAACATCGCGAAGCCGATGATGAAGCTGATGACGGCGGAGAGCGTGAAGGTGCGGATACGGAACAGCTTGAGCGGCAGCACCGGTTCGGCCGCCCTCCGCTCCACGGCCACGAACGCCACGGCCAGCACGACGCCGAGGACGATCAGCCCGATGATCTGCGCCGAGCCCCAGCCCCAGGTCGTACCGCCGAGCGAGGCCACCAGGATCAGACAGGTGGCGACCGAGGCGATGAGGAAGGTGCCGAGGTAGTCGATGACGTGGCGGGTGGACTTGCGGGGGATGTGCAGCGCGGTCGCGATCACGGCGAGCGCGATGACGCCCACGGGCAGGTTGACGTAGAACACCCAGCGCCAGCTGAGGTGTTCGGTGAACAGGCCGCCCAGCAGCGGGCCCAGCACGCTCGTCGCGCCGAAGACGGCCCCGAACAGCCCCTGGTAGCGGCCGCGTTCACGCGGTGCGACGACATCCCCGACGATCGCCATCGACAGCACGATCAGCCCGCCGCCGCCCAGGCCCTGTACGGCCCGGAAGGCGATCAACTGGGGCATGTTCTGCGCCATTCCGCACAGCGCCGAGCCGATCAGGAAGAGCACGATCGCGGTCTGGTACAGCTTCTTGCGTCCGTACTGGTCACCGAGTTTGCCCCACAGCGGCGTCGCGGCCGTCGAGGCGAGCAGGTAGGCGGTGACCACCCACGACAGATGCTCCAGACCGCCGAGATCGCTGACGATGGTGGGCAGCGCGGTCGCCACGATGGTCTGGTCGAGGGCGGCCAGCAGCAGCCCCAGCAGCAGCGCGCCGATCGAGACGAGCACGTTCCCGGACACGTGCTGCTGGGCTGAGCTGCCCCGCTGCGGGGGCTCTTCGGGTGGCTGCGCGTCTCGCACATTTCCCGTCATACCGTGCGCATCCCCGGCCATCCAGACCTCCCGAGGCTCCGGTTACACGTCCATGGTGATCGGTGTGACCAGTTATGGCCTGTTGAGTCCTGCTGGAAGCCGATATTCCGGGGCCGCGGCAACGGCCCGACCATGATCTGGATAACCTCTGGAGTTCGCGAGGGAAGCGTGAAGGGAGGGACGAACACGTGACAGACCCCACAGGTCACCAGTGCCCGGAGTGCGGAGCACCCAGAGACAGCGACAACACCCCGTCGTGTGGCTGCACCCGGCGGGCCGCCGACGCACTGCGCGACGCCCGTACGGCCGAGCAGGCGGCGGCAGAGGATTTCGATCCGCTGCGCATACGCCCTTATGTCGAACTGGAGCACGACGGCACCGCTCACGCCGACCCCCCTCCGCCGCCCGCCGAGGCGACGATGCCCCTGCGCGCGATACCCCCCACGCCCCCGGACACCGCCGACCTGAGCCTGTTCGAGGCCACGCCCCCCAAGGACGCCCCCGACGACGAGCACGACAGCACACCCCGACCCCGCGGCCGCCGCCGCACCGTGCTGCTCGGCGCGGGCGGCGCCGTCGTCGCCGTGATGACGGCGGCCGGTCTGGCGAGCGGACTGTTCTCCTACGACAAGCCCTCGCGCGACGGCGCCCTCCCCGACGACATACGAGCGAGCGTGCCGGACGACGCATCGACGACAGCGGAGTCCGCCCCGTCACCGGAGGCCGCACAGTCGCGCCGGCCATCCGCACCGCCCCCACCGACCCGGTCCGGCAGCGCGCCCCCGTCGCTCACGGCCTCCCCCACCCCCAGCACCTCGACAAGCCCCACCCGGACCCCGTCCGCATCGGCCACCCCCACCTCCCCGACGGCCACCGCGACCCGCAGCCCGGAAACCTCCGACAGAAGCGCCGACCGACCCCCCGTCCTTCACCGCGACTCCCAGGGCCCAGAGGTCACAGAACTGGAACTCCGCCTCACCCAACTCGGCCTCTACACCCGCAAACCCCGCGGCACCTACGACCGCTGGGTCGAGGACGCGGTCAGCCGCTACCAATGGGCGCGGGGAATCGACGGCGACGAACGCGGGGTGTACGGCAGGGAGACCAGACAGAGGCTGGAGTCGGAGACACGGGAGCCATAAGTTGATGAGCCTGTCCGACGTTTGAGGACGAGACCCTTCAGGGCCGAAGGGGGGTCTGGGGGCACAGCCCCCAGCACCACAGCAACCCCTGACTCACGGAAACCCTCAACTCACGGAAACCCTCAACTCACGGAAACCCGAATAACCCCGCCGCCAACACCTTCGACCCGCACCCGAGTCAAATCCCCCACCACCACATCGGGCTCATGCAGATCCGCCCGCCCCCCAACCCCCACCACCCGCATCCCAGCGGAGCGCCCCGCCTGGATACCGGCAGCCGAGTCCTCGAAGACGATGCAGTCGGCCGGCTCGACGCCCAGTTCGGCGGCCCCCTTGAGGAACCCCTCGGGGTCCGGCTTGCTGGCGCCGACCGACTCAGCGGTCACGCGCACGTCGGGCAGCCGGAGACCGGCAGCCGCCATCCGGGCCGTGGCGAGGGCCTCGTCGGCCGAGGTCACCAGGGCGTGCGGGAGGCCGCGCAGGGAGGCGAGGAACTCGGGGGCACCGGGGATCGCCACGACACCGTCCGTGTCGGCGGTCTCCTCGGCGAGCATGCGCGCGTTGTCGGCGAGGTTGTGCTCCACGGGGCGGTCGGGCAGCAGCAGCGCCATGGAGGCGTAGCCCTGGCGCCCGTGCACCACCTTCAGGACCTCGCCCGCGTCGAGGCCGTGCCGCTCGGCCCAGCGCCGCCAGATGCGCTCGACGACGGCGTCGGAGTTCACGAGGGTGCCGTCCATGTCGAGCAGGAGGGCGCGGGCGGTCAGGACGGTGGGCACGGTGGTGACCGTCATCGGCAGCTCCAAGCGCGAGGAGTGGGGCGGTTACGGGCCGCGGGGTGGGCGCCGTAGGACAAAACGGCCCCGCCCGCCGGTCAGGGAAAACGGGCGGGAGCCACTTTGTTCATCCACGGTACAAAATCGGGCCGGGATGCGCCACCGACTCCCGGAACAGTTCACGCGCCGTTCAGCTCAGCCGGCCACGGCTTCCCACAGGCTCCACACGCCGAGCGCGATCATCAGCAGCGCCGCGACCTTGGTGATGAGCGCCAGCGGCACCCGCTTCATCAGCGCCTTTCCGCCGACGATGCCGAGCCCGGCCACCGCCCACAGGGCCAGCACGGCACCGAGGCCGACGGAGAGCGGGTCGTCGTAGCGGGCCGCGAGGTTGGCCGTCATGATCTGCGTCAGATCACCGAACTCGGCGACCAGGATGAGCATGAACCCGGCGCTCGCCACCTTCCAGAAGGACTGGTTCTCGGGTTTGCGGATCTCCTCGTCGTCCTCGTCCTTCTTCATCAGCAGCACCGCGGCACCACCGAGGAAGAGCACACCCGTCAGCGCGTGCACGATCTGCTGCGGCAGCAGGGTGAGCACGCTGCCGGCCGCGACGGCGAGCACGACATGGAGCGCGAAGGCCGCGGCGACACCGGCGAAGACGTACGAGGCGCGATAGCGGGTGCCGAGGACGAGTCCGGCGAGCGCGGTCTTGTCCGGCAGCTCGGCCAGGAAGACGACGCCGAACACGAGCGCCGTGACGGTAATGCTGATCAAAAGCCCTCAATCGGTCGGGGCTGCCCCACCGAGAGTGTTCCTGCTGCACGACACCTCGGCACGGCAGCACACACGGATGCGCACTGCTCTGCCGAAGGTCTCGCTGGCCGACCCCGTGATCCGGGCCTGCCTCCGGGCGCCGGCTCAGACGAGCTGAGCAGTGTGTCGACGGTCCGGCGAAGAGCTACTCCCCTTCTGCGCCGTCCATCGTACGCGAAGGAAGTTCGGCCATAAACCTTGTCGTGTCATGTGCACGTCACTAACTTCTTACCGCACACACACTCTCCCGCAACGCGGCGACGCGAGCATTCCCCCGCCCGCCCGCCAAGCCCCCACACCCTCAAGGGAGTTCGCATGTCGAAGCTCTACGCGCGTCGACGGCTCAGCATACTCGCCGCGCTCACCGCGGTCGTGGCCTCGGTCGGACTCTTCAACGGTCCGACCGCCTCCGCCGCCCTCCCCACCCCGGTGAGCGCCGCCACCGCCCGCACCTACCTCGCGTCCCTCACCGTGGCCACCGAGAACCGCACCGGCTACGACCGCGACCTGTTCCCGACCTGGGACACCATCGAGGGCACCTGCAACACCCGCGAGTACATCCTCAAGCGCGACGGTACGAACGTCACCACCGACTCCGCCTGCACCGCCACCAGCGGCAGCTGGTACTCCCCCTACGACGGTGCGACCTGGAGCGCCGCCTCCGACGTCGACATCGACCACCTGGTCCCGCTCGCCGAGGCCTGGGACTCCGGCGCGAGCAAGTGGACGACCGCCCAGCGCGAGGCCCTCGCCAACGACGTCACCCGCCCGCAGCTGCTCGCCGTCACCGACAACGTCAACCAGTCCAAGGGCGACCAGGACCCGGCCACCTGGATGCCCTCGCGGACCGCGTACCGCTGCACCTACGTCCGCGCCTGGGTACAGGTGAAGCACTACTACAACCTCTCGGTCGACTCCGCCGAGAAGTCGGCGCTGACGAACTACCTGTCCTCCTGCTGACGGTCCCCTGCTGATCGTTACGCACGGAACCTCCCCGCGCTCCTCCGTCGTTCCGTACCGTACGGGGCGACGGAGGAGAGTGATCACGTGGCCGAACTGCGCCTGGGACCGCTGCTGAGGTACGCCGACGGCTCGTCCGCGACCGTATGGGTCGAGGCGAGCCGCCCGTGCACCGCCGAGGTGCGCTGTGCGGACGGGACCCGCGGCGAGTCCCGCACCTTCCAGGTCGCGGGCCATCACTACGCCCTGGTGGCGGTCACCGGACTGCCGCCCGGGACCAGCACGCCGTACGAGGTGTTCCTCGACGGCACACAGGTGTGGCCGCTGCCCGACTCCCCCTTCCCGCCCTCCGTCATCAAGACCTCCCTGGAGGACGACGACCTGCGCGTCTCCTTCGGCTCCTGCCGCTGGGCCGCCCCGGCCGCCGACGCCCACGACCCCGTCGGCCCCGACGCCCTGGACACCCTCGCCGCACGCATCGCTGCCCACCCGGACGGCGAACGGCCGGACGTACTGCTGCTGTTGGGCGACCAGGTCTACGCCGACGAGACCTCCGAGGCGACCCGCACCTGGCTGGCCGCACGCCGCGATCTGAACGACCCGCCGGGCAGCGAGGTGGCGGACTACGAGGAGTACACCCGGCTCTACTACGAATCCTGGCTCGACCCCGAGATCCGCTGGCTGCTGTCCACCGTGCCGAGCTGCATGATCTTCGACGACCACGACGTCATCGACGACTGGAACACCTCCACCGCCTGGCTGGAGGACATGCGGGCCACCGCCTGGTGGCGCGAGCGGCTGCTGAGCGGCCTGATGTCGTACTGGGTCTACCAGCACCTCGGCAATCTCTCGCCGGCCGAAATCGCCGACGACCCGCTGTACGCGGCGGTGCGCGAGGCCCCCGACGCCACCGACGAACTGCGCGCCTTCGCCTGCGCGGCGGACGCCGACGCCGCCGCCGTGCGCTGGAGCTACCGGCGCGACTTCGGCCGCACACGGCTGCTGATGGTGGACTCGCGCGCGGCCCGCGTCCTCGACGAGAAGAACCGCTCCATGCTCGACCCCGGCGAGGCCGAGTGGCTGCGCGAGCAGGTCCTCGACACGCCCGGGTCCTACGACCACCTGCTGATCGGCACCTCCCTGCCGTGGCTGCTGCCGCACCTGGTGCACGACGCCGAGGCATGGGACGCCGCCCTGTGCCGCGGGGAGCGCGGCGCGCGCTGGGCGCGGTTCGGGGAGAAGCTGCGGCGGGCGGCCGACCTGGAGCACTGGGCGGCCTTCCCCTCCTCCTTCACGGCGCTGGCCGACCTGATCGCCACGGCCGGCTCGGGGCCGGAGGCGCCGGCCACCGTGCTGGTCCTGTCGGGAGACGTCCATCACGCGTACGTGGCCGAGCCGTCCTGGCAGGACGGCGCCCCGGACGCCCGTGTGCTGCAACTGACCTGCTCCCCCGTGCACAACTCCGTGCCCCGGTACATGCGCTTCGGGTTCCGCTTCGGCTGGAGCGCGGTGGCCCGCGGCCTCGGCCGGCGCCTCGCCCGGCACGGCCGGTGCGACAAGCCGCCGGTGTCGTGGCGCAGGACGGGCGGCCCCTGGTTCGGCAACCAGCTCATGACGCTCACCCTGCGCGGGCGCTCGGCACGACTGCGGCTGGAGCAGGCACGGCCGGACAACGTGCTGAAGACGGTGACGGAGTCCACGCTCAGCCGCACCTGACGCCGGACGCGTGACGGGTGAACGAACTGTGCCGATCACACGCGCACCCCCTGAAACTCCTGTCACACTCCAGGCGTACGCTGTATGGCTGTTATGGCCGCCCCTGCCGCTCCCTCGCGACATCGCGGCACGGTTGGGTCAACGGGGGAGTCACGGGGAGTATGCGGTGCTGGAGAGTCTTGGGTCGCTGACCGGCAGCCCATGGATCTACGCGATGGTGGCGCTGTCGGTGCTGCTGGACGTGTTCGTACCGGTCCTGCCGAGCGGCGTCCTGGTCATCACGGCGGCCACGGCGGCGGCCGCCGGTTCGGCGACCGGGCAGGTGCCGCACGCGGTGCCCGACATCCTGGCGCTGACGCTCTGCGCGGCCACCGCCTCCGTCCTCGGTGACCTGGTCGCCTACCGGCTGGCCTGGCGCGGCGGCGAACGCCTGGACCGGGCGATCGCCCGCTCGCGCCGGCTGACCACCGCGCAGGAACGTCTCGGCGCGGCGCTCGCCCGCGGCGGCGGGGCGCTGGTCATCATCGCCCGGTTCGCCCCGGCCGGCCGCTCCGTGGTCTCCCTCGGCGCGGGCGCCGCCCACCGCCGCGCCCGCGAGTTCCTCCCCTGGTCCGCCCTGGCGGGGCTGGCCTGGGCGACGTACAGCGTGGCGCTCGGCTACTACGGCGGCCAGTGGCTCGGCACGACCTGGCTGGCCACGGCGGTGTCGGTCCTCGCCCTCTTCGGAGCGGGCGCGGGAGCGGCGTACGTCATGCGGCGTCCGGCAAAGGTCTGAGGCCGGCCGCCGGCGCGGCAGGCAACGGGCCCGCGCTTTCCCTTTCGCAGCCTGTCCAGATTCTCAGCCTGTCCAGGCTTTCAGCCCGTCAGGCCCGTACCTTCTGACCTCGTATCTCCAGGCCGTCCAGCAGTTGGGCGGTGGCCTGTGCGATCGCGGTGACGGCCTGGTCGAAGACCTCCTGGTTGTGTGCGGCGGGGGCCCGGAAGCCGGACACCTTCCGCACGTACTGCAGGGCCGCGGCCCTGATCTCTTCCTCCGTCGCCTCTTCGGGCAACGCGGGCGGACGCAGCGTCTTGATGCTTCGGCACATGGGACAAGTCTCGCCCAACTCGCGTGCGCCTGTGATGGGTCATGCGGCAGGCGAAGGCGTCATGCGGCAGGCGAAGGCGTGACGACCGGCGGTGCGACGACCGGCGGGTTGAGGCGGGCGAAGCCTTCCTGGCGCTGGTAGGGGAAGTACGGGTAGGGCGCCGTCCTGGCACTCGCCGCGTCGAGTCTCGCCATCTGGTCGGGCGTGAGCATCCAGCCGACGGCACCGAGGTTCTGGCGGAGCTGCTCCTCGGTGCGGGCACCGATGATGACGGAGGAGACGGTCGGTCGCTGCAGCAGCCAGTTGATGGCGATCTGCGGAATGCTCCTGCCGGTCTCCTGCGCGACCTCGTCGAGGGCGTCGACCACGCGGTAGAGGTGTTCGTCCTCGACCGGCGGGCCGAACTGCGCGGTGCGGTGCAGTCGGCTGTCGGCCGGCAGCGGCCGGCCGCGGCGGACCTTGCCGGTGAGCCGACCCCAGCCGAGCGGGCTCCAGACGAGGGCTCCGAGACCCTGGTCGAGCCCGAGGGGCATCAGCTCCCATTCGTAGTCGCGGCCGATGAGTGAGTAGTAGACCTGGTGCGCGACATGGCGCGGGTGGCCGTATCTCTCCGCGACCGCAAGGGACTTCATCGCCTGCCAGCCGGAGAAGTTGGAGATGCCGAGGTAGCGGACCTTCCCCGCGCGTACGAGATCGTCGAGCGTGGACAGGACTTCCTCGATCGGCGTGCCGGCGTCGAAGGCGTGCAACTGGAACAGGTCGATGTGGTCGGTGCCGAGCCGGCGCAGGGCGTTCTCGCATGCGGTGATCAGACGTGAACGGGAGGAGCCCGCGTCGCCGGGGCAGTCGCCCGTCGGCAGGCCGGTCTTGGTGGACATGATCACCTGGTCCCTACGGCCCTTGATCGCCTCGCCGAGCACTTCCTCGGAGGCGCCGTCGGAATAGACATCGGCGGTGTCGAACATCGTGATCCCGGCGTCGAGGCAGATGTCCACGAGCCGGCGTGCTTCCCGCGCATCGGTGTTGCCCCAGGCACCGAACAGCGGCCCTCGGCCGCCGAAGGTGCCGGCGCCGAAGCTCAGTACGGGGACCTGCAGGCCGGATGTGCCGAGCCGCCTGTATTCCATGACAGTTCACCTCTCGTCACTCGCCGCCGAATCCGGCTAACGGGATCTCAGTTCCGTTAATATGGATCTCAACGTAGCAGGTGTGAGCGATTAACGAAACTGGAGTCCCGTTATGGGCTTTGAGGGTGCGGATCCGGGGACCGTCCGTCCGGGAGGGCGCACGGCGCGAGTGCGGGCAGCGGTGCTGCGGGCGGCCGGGGACGCCCTGGCGGAGCAGGGCTTCGCCCACCTGGACCTCACCGACGTCGCACGCCGCGCCGAGGTGGGCAAGACCACCGTCTACCGCCGCTGGGGAACGGTGACCGGCCTGGTGGCCGACCTGCTCCTGGACATGGCCGAGCAGTCACTGCCACGCACCGAGACCGGCTCACTGCTCGGCGACCTCAAGGCCAACGCCCGCCTCGTGCAGCGCACCTTGGCCGACCCGCGGCAGGGGGCGCTGTTCAAGGCGGTGATCGCGGCCGCCACGTGCGAGGCGAGGACAGCCGAAGCACTGCACCGCTTCTACGACATCCGCGTCACGGAGTGGGCCCCCTGCGTCCAACTGGCCATCGACCGGGGCGAAGTACCCGAGGGCACCGACACCCACGAGGTGATCCGCGCCGTCTCCGCCCCCCTCTACTACCGCCTGCTCACCACCGACGACCACCTCGACGAAGCCACAGCAGACCGGGCGGCCGAGGCAGCCGCTGCGGCGGCGCGTGCGGGGGTGTATGTGCGGGGGCACGAGGGTCGTACGTGAACCCCGGGAAGGAACTCGCATCCCAAATTCGAACAGGCGTAGCATTGCCGCGTGGCAGCGAGCTATGACTTTCCGAGTGACCTCCTGGCCGGTCAGGAGGAGCTGCATCAGGTCCGGGCCGAACTGTCGGCCCTGCTCAAGCGGCTCCCCTGGTCGGTGGAACCGCTGGACGGCTTCAGCGACGACAACGGCTGGCGCAAGGTGGAGCGCCCCGCCTCCCCGGGCTGGACGGAAGACGAACAGGCCGAGGTGGAAAAGCTCCGCCGACGCGAACACGAACTCGCCGTCTTCATCACCACCCACCGCTTCTGGGCAGAAATCACAGCCCCCGACCGCGTCGAGGCCCGCACAAGCCTGAAGCACGCCCAGGGCGCCTGACGCAAGAGGACCCCGGCCGCAATCGGCCGGGGTCCTCTTCACAACGTGGGCGCGGACGGTTTCGAACCGCCGACATCCTGCTTGTAAGGCAGGCGCTCTACCACTGAGCTACGCACCCGGGAACAGGTCGACAGCCTACATTGCCCGGGGCGCCCTCCCGCAATCCCGTATCAGGGGTCGGCCCGGGGGTTTACCCCACCCCGGATCCGGGAGCGGCCCGGATCCCGCTGCGGCCCTTCGCTCCGTACGTTCTAGAGGTCAGCACAGCCAGCGCCGTCCGAAGAGTTCGCGTTCGTGTCCCAGGGGGAGATCACCATGGTCCGTAGCACCGTCATCGCTCGCACCGCACTGGCCGTCGGGGGCGTGGTGGTTCTTGTCGGGGCGGCGACCGCTTGCGGGGCTTCCGCGGGGGACGACAAGGATCCTGATCATCGGGCGTTCGCGTTGGAGGGGCGCACTCTCGTGGTCGATTCGGACGACTCGGCGTTGGAGGTCGTCGCGGCGGACGGCAATGCGCCGGGGAAGGTCGAGGTCACCCGGTGGTTCCAGGGGACGGTCGCGTTCGGGAAGGACCCGAAGGTGTCCTGGTCCATGAAGGGCGACCGGCTCACCCTGCGCGTGAAGTGTTCCGGTGTCGTCGCCGACTGTTCGGCCAAGCACCGTGTCGAGGTGCCGCGCGGGGTCACCGTGAAGGTCGAGGACGGGGACGGGAGCGTGCGGGCGCGTGGGTTCGAGGACGCGTTGAACATCCGTACCGGCGACGGGTCCGTGCATGTCACGGACTCCAGCGGGCCGCTCACCCTGCGCACGGGTGACGGCTCGGTGCACGCCGAGGTCTCGTCGCGGACGGTGCGCGCCGAGACCGGCGACGGCTCCGTGCATCTCGAACTCGGCGCCGTGCCCGACCTGGTGGACTCCCGCAGCCACGACGGGTCCGTCACGATCGCGCTGCCGAAGTCCACGTACCGCGTGACCACGAAGACGGGTGACGGATCGGTGGATGTGTCCGTGCCACGCTCCGACTCCAGCAAGCATGTGGTGTCCGCCCGGTCCGGCGACGGCAAAGTCACGCTCAAGACGGCGAACTGACCGGCCCGTGTGTTCGTCCCTAACCGGTGGGAGAATGAAACGAGGCACCGGCCAGGACGGATGACAGCACGGGAGAGGGATGTGACGGCGACACCTTCGCAGCCGTACCGGCCGTCGGTGCCGTACGCACACCGCCCGGCGGTCAGGGACACCCTCGCTCTGCTCGCCCTGCCGCTGCTCGCCGCGCCGGTGCTGGCCGCAGCGTTCGCCGGCGGTGGCACCCGGCGCTGGTTCGGCGGCCGGTCGGAGAACCAGCGGGCCCAGGCGCAGGCGGCGAAGGACGCCGCGGCGGCGGCGTTCTACGAGCTGGACACCGCGCAGCGCGATCTGCGGATCTCGATAGAGACGATCATGGCGGTCGACGACACCCCGGCCGCCCGGCGCGCGGTGTCCGACTTCGAGGCGCTGGGCCGCCGTATCGACGAGGCGAGCCATCGCTACATCGACGCCGTCGACGCCCATGACCTCGACCGGGACGACCTGGAGGCCTCGGTCGCGGCCCAGGCGCGCACGCAACTCGCCCGGGCCAAGGACGAGCTCACGGACGTCAAGCGGGAGCTGGATCGTTTCGGTGAGGGGCTCGGGCCGCTCCTGGGCAAGGCGGAGACCCAGCTCGCCCGGCTGGCTCCGGCGGTCGAGCGGGCGCGGCAGGGGCTGCTGGCCGCGTCGAACGCCCTGGATGCCGTACGGGAGACGGGGCTCAAGGCGGACGATCTCGCCGCCCGGCTCGCCGCCCTCGCGCCGGAGCTGACGAAGCTCAACCAGGGCGCGGGCCAGCACGGGGTGCCGCAGACCGTGGAGCGGGCCGAGCGCGTGGCACGGGAGGCGGCGGCGGTCCGCGCGGAGGCGGAGCGGCTGCCGGAGCGGGCCGCCGAGATCGACCACCGGCTCGTCTCGCTGCGCACCCGCGCGCAGGCGCTGACGACGCGCGCCGGGCAGGTGGAGCCGGTGCTGAGCGAGCTGCGGCGGCGGTTCGTCGCCGCGTGCTGGCAGGATCTGCAGCATGTGCCGGACCAGGCCGGGGAGAACGTACGGCTGGCCGAGCAGAAGCTGAAGGAGGCCCAGGCCGCGCGGGACGACCAGCGCTGGCCGGACGCGACCGCGCTGCTGTCGACGGTGCGGGCGCTGCTGAACACGACCGACGAGTCCGTGTCGGCGGCCCGCGACCGGCTGCAGCGGCTGAACGCGGTGCAGAAGGATCCGCAGCAGGAGATCGACCGCACGCGTTTCGCGATCCGGGACGGGCAGCGGCTGGCGATGACGGGCCGGACCACCCCCGACCCGCGGCACGCACGTCCGCTGGACGAGGCGGTGGCCCGTCTGGAGCGGGCGATCGGCTCGCTGGAGGGCCGTCATCCCGACTACTGGCACTTCCTGACGGAGACCGACGCGGTACGGCAGAGCGTGGGGCGGGTGGTCGCGCAGATCCGGGAGGAGCGCGGGGGCGGGCACTGAGCCCACACCTCCATAGGCCTGTTCAGCTGCGGTAGGCGTAGTAGGCCGCCTTCGGGTTCGCGGCGATCAGGCTGGTCAGCGATCGCCGGTAGGTGTCGGCGCTGTGGTAGGTCAGATACGGGACGCCGCTCGCGCTGCGGTAGGTGGTCAGCATCGAGTGCTCCTTGGACCCGTTCTTGTCGAAGTCCAGCTGCAGCACGTCACCGATCTCCATCTGGTAGGCGTTCGCCAGTGGTGTCGTCCGACGGGCGGTCTGGGTGAACCAGGACCACTCGTTCACACCGATCCAGGTGAGGGACTCGCCCGACGCCTTGGAGTACCAAGTCCCGTACTCCGAGCCGGCTTTGGTGACCTGCTTCCACCCTCCGGCGTAGAGGGCCTGGCTGAGGAAGTTGGTGCAGTCCCCGCCGTCGCCGCCGTACTGGCGGTAGGCGGAGTTGTAGTACTTCCAGTGCTTCTCGGAGTACGTCGCCATCGCCGCGTACTTGTACCTGGCGCCCGTGCCGAGGTTCTTGGCGCGTGTGGGGGCCGGGTAGGTGATCGCGGCTCTGGGGGCGTCGATGACGTCGCTCGGGCGGGCCGTGGCCGGGACGGCCGGGGCGGCCATCTGGACGGGCGCGTTGAGGGGGCGGGGGCCCTGGTCGGTGAGGCGTTCACCGGTGAGCTGCCAGGTGCCGTCCGGGGCGGCGGCGAAGATGAGTTCGTGGTGGGCGACGAAGGCCGTGGTGTCGGGCTCGTCGCCGCGGATCTTCGCGTACGTCAGTGTGGAGTCCTCGGTGACCTGGGCGGTGGCGGTACGCCCTCGCACCTGGACGCTGTCGACGGTGACCTCGGTGTCGGAGCCGGTGTAGGCCTCGCCGGTCTCGGCCAGCCGGGTGCGGGTGTCGTGCAGGGATGCCAGGGCGGCGGCCTCGGTCTTCGCCGCGGCGGCCGCGAGCCGTACTGCGCCGGGTGCGCCGGTCGTCTTCGATGCCGTGCGGCCGGGCGGGGAATCTTCTACGAGGGCTGTCGTGCGGTCGGTGAACAGGGTGTTCGCTGCGCGGGCGAAGGCGTTGACGGTGGCTGCGGTCACTTCGGGGGTGGGGGTTCCCTTGGCGGGGGCCGAGTTCGCGGTGGACAGCGGGAGCAGCGCGGTGGAGAGGGACAGGGCGGCCAGGGCGGTGCGTCTCACTGGGGGCTCCTTGCAGCGGCGGGGTTCATCGGCCTTGTGTAGACCGCCCTGTGCTCCCGGTGCCGGTCGCCGCGCCGGAGGGGCCGTTAATCTGAGCGCATGCCTCGATATGAGTACCGCTGCCGGAGCTGCGGCGACACGTTTGAAGTCAGCCGGCCGATGGCTCAGTCCTCCGACCCGGCCGAGTGCCCTGCGGGGCATGCGGACACGGTGAAGCTGCTGTCGACGGTGGCTGTTGGCGGGACGTCGTCCGCCCCCGCGGCTCCGCAGGGCGGGGGCGGGGGCGGTTGTTGTGGTGGGGGGTGCTGCGGCTAGGGGCGGGTGCGTTGTCGGGTGCGGGTGGGTTGTGGCTGGTCGCGCAGTTCCCCGCGCCCCTGAGGGGCTTGAATACGCGCCTCCTTCAAAAGTTCCCGGAGGATTTGTTCTCCTGCCAGCACCCCTCGTTCGGGTAGGGCCGTGATGGCCGGGGCCGTCCAGTCGTCGTCCGCCAGTTCGCCGTGGCCGGGGCGCCAGCCTCGGTCGGCGGCGAGGAGGAGGTCGGCGTCCAGGAGGGAGTCGCCCGCGGCCAGGGTCAGGTCGGCGCCGGTGCGGTGGGCGACCTCCCTCATGGCCGCGCTCTTGGTGAGCGGCTTGGGGACGGCGTAGATCTTGCGGCCCTGCAGCGAGACCGTCCAGCCGCGGTTCTCCGCCCACACCGCGAGCTCCTTCACCCAGTCCTCGGGCAGCAGTTCGCGTTCGACGACGAGGTAGGCGAAGAGGTCCTCGGCGACCCGGTGCTTGCGCACCCAGGCCGGATCCGCCGTCGCGAGCAGATGGTCCCGCACCTCGTCCAGCGGCGCGCACTGCTCGGCGAGACGCGCCGTCACCTGCGTGTGCCAGTCCAGGTCGGAGACGCCGTCCACCATCAGATGGCCGCCGTTGGCGCAGATCGCGTACTTCGGCGGCGGGCCCGGCAGGTTGATGCGCTGATATTGCGTACGGGTCCGGGTCGTCGTCGGCACGAACACGGCCGCGTCGCCGAGTTCGGTCAGCAGCCCGGCCGCGGTCTCGGTCATGAAGGACAGTGGTCTGCTCTCGTGCACCTCGACACACAGCAGCCGGGGCGCCCGGGCGTCGGGCATGGTCAGCGCGAGGGCGGCCGCGGAGTAGATGAGCGTACGGTCGAGGTCGCTCGCCACCAGCACCGGCATCAGACGTTCACCGCCCTGCCGTCGGCGCCGGTCGCGCCGCGGGTGTAGCGCGGGTGGATCAACCCGACGCAGGTGTACGGCAGTTCGCCGACCTCCTCGACGGGGACGCCGCGCTGCCCGGCCAGCAGGCGTACGTGGTCGAGGTCGGCGCCCGCGTCGGCCCGCGCGAGTATCTTCCAGGGCACCCGGCGCAGCAGCACCCGTGTGGTCTCGCCGACGCCGGGCTTGACGAGGTTCACGTCGTGGATGCCGTATTCCTCGCTGATGCGCTCGACGGCCGCCCACCCTTCCCAGGTCGGCTCGCGGTCGCCGGACAGCAGCTCTTTGGCCTGCGCGTCGACGGCGTCGGCGACGTCCGGGAAGCGGGCGGCGACGGCGTCGAGGAAGTCCACCGAGACGTCGGCGCCGGCGAGTTCGCGGTAGAACTTGGCGCCGTGGAAGTCGTACGGGCCGACCAGGTCCGCGCGCAGCACGGTGCGCGATATCAGGCCCGAGACCGTGGAGTTGAGGCACGCGGAGGGGATGAGGAAGTCCTCGCGGGTGCCGTACGTCCGCACGCAGGAGCCCGGGTCGGCCAGCACCGCGATCTCCGGGTCGAAGCCGGTGATGCCGTCGGAGGCCTCGAACTCCTCGATCGCGGCGGCCAGTTCACGGGTGATGGCGCCCTTGCCGGTCCAGCCGTCGACGAACACGACGTCGGCCGGGTCGTGGTGGGCGGCCAGCCAGCGCAGGGCGTTGGCGTCGATGCCGCGGCCGCGCACGATGGAGACGGCGTAGTGCGGCAGGTCGATCCCGTGCCGGAACTGCGCCCAGCGGCGCATCAGGACGCCGACGGGGGTGCCCGCGCGGGCCAGCGACACCAGGACGGGGCGGGGCGAGCGCTCGGCGAGCACGATCTCGGTGACGGCGCCGACCGCCTGCGCGATCCGGGTGGAGGCCGTCTTCAGGGCCGCGTGGTACAGCTCCTGGTACTGCTCGCTCGGCTGGTACTCGACGGGCAGCGACTCGGCGTAGTGCGCGCCGCCGCTCTGGATGGCCTCCTCGCGCTCCTCCGTCGGCGCCTCCAGTGTGACGTCCGAGAGGTCCTGCAGCAGCCAGCCGACCTCCTCGGGGGCGTACGAGGAGAAGGCGGGGCCGCGGAGGGGCTCGGGCAGCATGGCGGGCCTTTCGGGGACGTACGAGGGCACGACCGCGAGGACGGCGTGCGGGGTGTGCTCCGCCAGCTTGGCCAACAGGCCGTCGGGCGCGTGCAGTTCGGGGGTGTCCGCGGTCGAGTCGACCACGGCTATCACGGCGTCGAAGCCGGCGCCCGCGACGTTGTACGCGTACCGCTCGCCGGGGCCGTCGGCCGGGTTGTCGTGGGCGGGGAACACGATGCGGCTGCGTATCGCGTAGCCGGGGTCGTCGACGGCGAGGACCGGTGAGCGTGTGGTCGTCGAGTAGCGGACCTCGGCGTCGATGACCTGCTCCAGCTCTCGGGCGAGTCGGAGGGGGGCGTACATCAACTCCTCGAAGCCAAGTGTCAGTACGCGGCCGGCGTCGGTCGGGAGTGCCTCTGCGAGGCGGGCTGCCATGGCGGGGAGGGCGGCTTCGAGTTGTGTTCGGTGGGCCGGGGTGAAGCCGTGACGGCCGCCGTCGGGGAGGTTGCGGGGCCACAGGAGGTCGATGCGCTTGATTGCCGGGTGCGGGTGGTTCGTGGCTGGTCGCGCAGTTCCCCGCGCCCCTGAAGAACCGGGGGTACTCGCAGCCTCGTACCGCGCCACCAGCTCCCGCCCCTTTTCCAGGACCCTCTCGGGCAATCGCACCGTCCCCGAGGCGGCGGCGACGAGGTCGACCCGCGCACCGATCTCCTCCGCGAAGTCCGCGAGGCGACCCGCGTCGGCGGGTGAGCGCATGTCGACGAGGGCGACCACCACGTATCGTCGGCGCGGGTAGCGGGTGTGCAGGTCCCGGACGGTGTTCAGCACTGTGTTTCCGGTGGAGAACTCGTCGTCGACCAGCACCAGCGGCCCGTCCCCGGCCAGCAGCGCGGCATCCTCCGGCAGCAGCAGATGGGACGTCGCGTGGGAGTGGGATTCCTCGAAGCCGCCGGCGGGCGTCACCCCTGCGACCGGGCGGCGGGTGGAGTGCAGATAGGGCGCGAGTCCGATTCCGTCGGCGACCGAGTGGCCGAGTCCCGTGGCCGTCTCCGCGTACCCGAGCACGACCGCGTCCGCGGCCTCCTCGCCGAGCAGGTCCCGCACGCGGCGGCCGAGGGCGTAGCCGTATCCGTAGACGACGGCCGGTGACTGCGGTACGTGCTTGCCGAGCACGTGGGAGACCAGCAGATGGGCCCGCTTGGGGTTGCGCCGCAGCGCCAGCCCGAGCAGGTCGGTCAGCTTGTCGTCGCCCACGAGTTCGACGCCGAGCCGCTCTGCGACCCAGCTGCCGGACCAGACCCCGTTGTTCACTGCGTTGATGATGCGTCCCTAGATAGTGAGGCTCAGCCGGTGACGCCGGCGGCGAGCAGGTCCACGAAGCTGACGTCCTCGCGTGCGACGCCGAAGGCCTCGGCGCGCAGCAGGGTCCGCTCCGCCCAGGCGCGGTGCGGCTTCACCTCGTTCATCTTGTTCGTGTACGCCGATCTGAGCACACCCCCGCCGCCGCTTTCCGGCCGCAGGATGTCCGAGGCGTCCCGGAACTCTTCGTGACTGACCACGGACAGTGCGTGCACGGGCAGTACGTGGGAGGGGTGGATGCAGGTCTTGCCCAGCAGGCCGTTGGCCTGGTCCAGGGAGATCTCCCGCAGCAGCCCGTCCATGGCGTGCTCGATCAGTTTCTCGCGCAGCTCGACGGCCTGCCCCTCGAGGAAGGGGCTGGTGCGCAGCATCGGCTTGAACATGCGCTCCGGCACCCGGAAGTACTCCCACACGGGCCCGGTCACGGTGAACCCGGTGCCGTCGACGCGCCCGAGCAGATTCACCACGTCGGAGATCACGGAGGCGACGACATGGACGTCGTAGGCCGTCATGTCGGGGGCCCGGCGCAGGCCGTAGGTGGAGCAGAAGTCGGTCACTCCGAGGCGCAGGGCGAGCACGCGGTCGCGGTACTTGTCGACGACGCGGGCGATGCCCTCCAGGCTCTCCACCCGCGTCTCGCGGTAGAGGAGCTCGGGCGACTCCAGCACCGGCATGGCGAACAGCCGCTGCCCGCTCGCGGCCTCGGCGCTCGCCAGGGCCTCCAGGAAGGGGATGCCGCGCTCCGCGGTGAACTTGGGGAGGACGAATCCCGAGAGCAGACGGACGGACGGGCCGAGCCGCTCGACGAGGTCGGGGATCTGCTCGGGCGTGCGGACGCGGATGAACAGCAGCGGGAGGTCGGCCCCGCGGCGCTTGTGCAGCGCGGTGAACTGGCGGACGAGGTTCTCCTCGCCTGCCGCGACGTCCGCGTCGTCGATCGAGTCCTCCAGGCACAGCACCATGGAGACCACACCGCGCTCGGCCTGCTTGACGATGTCGTCGGCGAGCTGGGGCCGGGTGGCGGGGCTGTAGAGGGTGGCGCCCAGGGCCGCGGCGAGCAGCCGGGCCGGGGAGTCCGTGCTGAACTCGCACGGCTCCTGATGGAAGAGGCGCTGACGCACCTCAGGGGCAAGATGCCCGAAATGACGCATTGGACTCCCCCGTGGCGCAAGGTAAGGCTGTGGATTCGGTAAATAGGTGGCCGGTAATAGTACGTAGAGACCCATGTCGGGGGTTCCCGCCGGGCATGAATTTCTGGTAACTCGGCCATGTCGACGGCGATTCGGCACACCGTTTCCACGGCCGCGGTACTCCCACCCCGCGTTGTCGTGACCAGGACCGAGAGGGCAGGATGACCGCATGACGCACGCGATGCTGAAGGGGTCGAACGTCCCGCTCGAGGCCACCACGGTGCGTGCCGTGCTGCGCTGGACACCCGGGCAGGGGGTCCCGGACGTCGACGCCTCGGCGCTGCTCCTCGGCCCCGACGGTCGTGTGCGCTCCGACGAGGACTTCGTCTTCTACAACCAGCCCCGGCATCCGTCCGGGAAGGCGCGGTGGCTCGGAAAGAAGCGGGTCACCGACGGTCTCACCGACACGATCCAGACAGATCTGGCCGGAGTCGAGGCGGATGTCAGCCGTATTCTTCTGGTCGCTTCGGCGGACGACGTCACCTTCGACCGTGTCCAGGCGCTGCGCATCCTGCTGTACGACGCGGCAGGCGGCGACGAGCCGCTGCTGCACTTCGACATCAAGCCGGAGACGGGCCAGGAGACCGCCCTGATCTGCGGTGAGCTCTACCGCCGGGACGGGATGTGGAAGTTCCGCGCCCTGGGCGAGGGCTATTCGAACGGCCTGAAGGGGCTGGCCACCGAGTTCGGCATCTCGGTGGACGAGTCGGAGATGCCCGCCGAGCCGGCCCCGCAGACGGCCCCGGCCCTCGCGCCCGAGTTCTCCCAGCCTCTTCCGCCCGAGCAGCCCACGGCGGTCCCCGTCCAGCCCGCCTACGGCTATCCCCAGCAGCCACCCGCCACCCAGCCCGCCTACGGCTATCCGCAGCCCGCGGCGGCCGGCGCCCCCTCCGGCTACGGCTACCCGCCGCCGGTGACGGCCGTACCGGACCCGGACTTCCGCCTGCCGCCGCAGGGGCCGCAGTTCATCGGCCGCTAGCGCGTCCCCGCGCGTTCAGCGGTCCACCTTGGACTTGTATCCCCGGCCCCACTGCAGCCCCCAGCCGTACAGCCGGTCCAGCTCGGCCTGGAAGCCGTAGACGAACTTCACCTCGCGGCGTACGACCAGCTCGCCCTTGACGTTCTCGATCATCACGACGGCGCAGGAGCGGGCCTGCGGGTGGCGTTCGTCGAGGTGGATCTCGATGCGCGGGCCGTTGCTCGGGTAGAGCGTGACGATCGCGTGCGTACGGTCGAAGGCGGGCGTCTGGTCGTAAATGTACACGAAGACCAGGAGCCGTTTTATCTGCTCGCGGTGGTCGAGGTTGACGTACATCGTCTCGCCGGACGCCGATCCGAACCGGTCGTCGCCGCTGAGCTTGACGTACGGCGCCGCGTTCACGTCGCCGAAGTAGCCGCCGAGCGGCTGTACGACCCCCTTCGTGCCGTCCTGGAGCTCATAGAGGCAGCCCAGGTCGAGGTCGACGTTGACCATGCTCTGGCCGTGCCCCATGATCTCGGCGGGCTTGAGCGCCTTGAAGGGGTGGCGGAACAGGGACTCGCGCGGGGAGCCGCCGATGTCGGAGGTGCGCATCCGCCAGCTCAGGTTGACCCGGAGATGGCCCGTGGCCGCGCCCTGCTTGGTGAGTGAGACCTGGTGGTGCCGTTTGGTCAGCTCGATGGCGTTGGTGGCCGCGTTGCCCGAGTCGAAGTCGGTCTCGCGCCCGCCCCACAGTCCGTCCAAGAAGCCCATTTCCGCCCCCAGAATCACCCGGGTCCCGCAGAACCCGGACTGCCCTCGCACAACCGGCGGGGCGGCCGGAGGCCCGGCCGCCCCGCACAGAGCGTTCCCGCGTCCGCGGGTGCGTCACACCCCGGACGAGACCTCGGTCTTCTCGTCCGAGCCCTCGTTGCCCTCGGCCGCCGCGAGGGCGCGGTTGCGGCGCACGGAGGACCAGAAGGACCAGGCGATCAGGATGACGCCGACGAGGCCGGTGATGACCTCGTTGATCTCGTACTGGATGGTGACCATGAGGATCACGGCCAGTGCGCCGATCGCGTAGTGCGCGCCGTGCTCCAGGTAGACGTAGTCGTCCAGGGTGCCCTGGCGGACCAGGTAGACCGTGAGCGATCGGACGTACATCGCGCCGATGCCGAGGCCCAGCGCCATCATCACGATGTCGTTGGTGATGGCGAACGCGCCGATCACGCCGTCGAAGGAGAAGGACGCGTCCAGGACCTCGAGGTAGAGGAACATGAAGAACGCCGCCTGCCCGGCCAGCAGGACCGCCGGCTTCTTCTTGCCGGTGCGTTCGGCCTCTTCCTCCTCCTCGTGCTCGCGTTCCTCCTCGGCCTCGAGACGGTCCTCGAAGTAGCCCGACAGACCGCCGACCACCATGTACGTGATCAGACCCGCGATGCCGGCGATCAGCACCGTCTGCGCCTTGTCCACATGGCCGCCGCCGTGCTGGTGGGCGTGGGTGGCGAAGGTGAAGGAGGTGATCAGCAGGACGATCAGGGCGATGCAGACCGACAGCATGTCGACCTTGCCGAGCTTGGCCAGCGGCCGCTCGATCCAGCGCAGCCACTGGATGTCCCGGTCCTCGAAGATGAAGTCGAGGAAGATCATCAGCAGGAACATGCCACCGAAGGCCGCGATCGCCGGGTGGGCGTCGGTGACCAGTTCCTGGTAGCGGTCCTTGTTGTTGAGGGCGAGGTCGACGGCCTCGATGGGGCCCATCTTGGCCGTGATGGCGACGATGACGACCGGGAACACCAGCCGCATGCCGAAGACGGCGATGAGGACACCGACCGTGAGGAAGATCTTCTGCCAGAAGGCATTCATCTTCTTCAGGATCCCGGCGTTGACCACCGCGTTGTCGAACGACAGGGAGATCTCCAGGACGGCGAGGATAGCCACGATGCCGAAGGCCTCCCACCCCCCGTAGAAGACCGCCGCGACCAGGCCGAGCGCGGTAATCGCGAACGACCAGCCGAAGGTTTTCAGAAGCACTGGCTACCCAATCCGTAGGTACGGGTCTCCCCCGCGCCGTACTCGGCTTTACGAAACGTTGACTCCGAAGTCTAGAGCGATGCCCCGCAGTCCGGACGCGTACCCCTGACCTACCGCACGGAACTTCCACTCGCCCTGGTAGCGGTAGAGCTCACCGAAGATCATCGCCGTCTCGGTGGAGGCGTCCTCGGAGAGGTCGTAGCGCGCGAGCTCCTGGCCGTCGGCCTGGTTGACGACGCGGATGAAGGCATTGCTGACCTGGCCGAAGGTCTGACCGCGCTCGTCGGCCATGTGGATGGAGACGGGAAAGACGATCTTGTCGCACTGGGCGGGCACCTTGACGAGGTCCACCAGGATCGACTCGTCGTCGCCCTCGCCCTCGCCGGTGAGGTTGTCGCCGGTGTGCTCGACCGAGCCGTCCGGGCTCTTGAGCTGGTTGTAGAAGACGAACCACTCGTCACCCATCACCCGCCCGCCGGTGCACAGCAGGGCGCTGGCATCGAGGTCGAACGGGGCTCCGGTGGTGGAGCGCGCGTCCCAGCCGAGCCCGACCATCACTTGCGTGAGGTTGGGTGCGGCCTTGGAGAGGGAGACATTGCCCCCCTTGGCGAGCGTGACGCCCATGATGCTGGTCCTCCCCGAGATGGTGCTTCTTTGGTTGTCCTGCACTCCCCCAGAGGGGGCACCCCCGGGCGCCGCACGCAAACCGTGCGGCGCCGGACGGTACGAGCCTGTGACGTGAGCGTCCGGGCTCAGACGTTCACACCGAAGTCCTGCGCGATGCCGCGCAGGCCCGAGGCGTAGCCCTGGCCGATGGCGCGGAACTTCCACTCCGCGCCGTGGCGGTACAGCTCGCCGAAGACCATCGCCGTCTCCGTCGAGGCGTCCTCGGAGAGGTCGTAGCGCGCGATCTCCGCCTCGCCCGCCTGGTTCACGACGCGGATGAACGCGTTGCGGACCTGGCCGAACGACTGCTGGCGGTTCTCCGCGTCGTAGATCGAGACCGGGAACACGATCTTCTCGACGTCGGCCGGGACGGCGGCGAGGTTGATCTTGATCTGCTCGTCGTCGCCCTCGCCCTCACCGGTGATGTTGTCACCGGTGTGCTCGACCGAGCCGTCCGGGCTCTTGAGGTTGTTGAAGAAGACGAAGTTCGCGTCGCTGCCGACCTTGCCCGAGGAGTTCAGCAGCAGTGCGCTGGCGTCCAGGTCGAAGTCGGTGCCGGTCGTGGTGCGGACGTCCCACCCCAGACCGACGATGACCGCGGTCAGGCCCGGGGCCTCCTTGGTCAGCGATACGTTGCCGCCCTTGCTGAGGCTGACTCCCACGAGTCCTCCATTGGTGTCCAGGGGCGGGGTGCCCCGGCGTGCGTTTGACATCGGATCAACGAGTCGATCCTAGTGAGGGGTTCCCGCACCACGCAGGCCTTGGCACCGAAGAATCACAGGGTGTCGAGCGCCGTGACGTACTCGTTGAGGTCGCGGGCGTCGGGCAGGGCGTTGACGACGGTCCAGCGCACCACGCCCTCCTTGTCGATGACGAAGGTGCCGCGCACCGCGCAGCCCTTGTCCTCGGCGAAGACGCCGTAGGCGCGGGAGACCTCGCCGTGCGGCCAGAAGTCGCTCAGCAGCGGGTACTCCAGGCCCTCCTGCTCGGCGAAGACGCGCAGGGTGTGGATGGAGTCGTTGGAGACGGCGAGCACCTGGGTGTCGCGGTCGGCGAACTTCGGCAGGTTGTCGCGCACCTCGCACAGCTCACCGGTGCACACGCCGGTGAAGGCGAACGGGTAGAAGAGCAGGACCACGTTCTTCGCGCCACGGAAGTCGGAGAGCTTCACGGTGGCGCCGTGGTTGTCCTTGAGCTCGAAGTCGGGGGCCTTCTCGCCGACCTGGATCGACATCGCAGTATGTCCCTTTCGGTGGGGCTGTTCGGGTGGTGCGACCACCCTACGCAGCGATCACCGGGGAGCTGCGGACGGGCCGGGCACGACGTCCCGGCCCGTCCGGCGAGGTCACCTCTTGGACTTGGCCGCCTTCGGCGTCACGAGCCGGCTGCCGCTCCAGTCCTTGCCCACGCTGACGCTCTTGGAGGCGGACAGTCCCGCCGTCGTCGCGGCTTCGGAGATGTCGCTCGGCTCCACGTAGCCCTCACGGCCGGTCTTCGGCGTGAGGAGCAGGATGGAGCCACCTTCTTCGATGTACGTGGTGGCGTCCACCAGCGCATCCGTCAGGTCGCCGTCGTCGTCGCGGAACCAGAGCACCACGGCATCGGCGACGTCGTCGTAGTCCTCGTCCACGAGATCGCTGCCGATGACTTCCTCGATGGACTCGCGGAGTTCCTGGTCTACGTCGTCGTCGTAGCCGATCTCCTGGACCACCTGCTCGGGCTGGAACCCCAGCCTCACGGCAGGGCTCGTCTCCGCGTGGTCCGCGGTCGCGCTCACGGGTTGCCTCCTGATCATGTCTTGGAATGGGGGTCCCCCCTCGGGGGGACTTCAGCCACGCGCGTGCGCGAAGCATTGGCCGTAGTCCACACGGGCGGGACGGATCGCGCAAGTACCCGGCCGTTCAGACCGCCGAAACGGTGACGTTCCCGGCCGTGTCACCGCAACTCCAGGCACACTCACCGTGCCACAGGTGAGGTGCACCACACCCTTCTGCCCCCTTTGCGGCTTTGGGAACCCGATGAGGCCGAAGCGGGACCCGGTTACCTCACAGTAGAGATGACGTTTGCTTCACCGAGGTACACGATGGGGAACGGTGCAGGCACACCGAATTACACCTGAATGCAGCCCTCTGACAGGTAAGGAACAGCGTGGCTTCCGGATCAGATCGCAACCCGATCATCATTGGCGGCCTTCCGAGTCAGGTTCCTGACTTCGATCCCGAGGAGACCCAGGAGTGGCTCGACTCCCTGGACGCCGCCGTCGATCAGCGCGGCCGTGAGCGAGCCCGTTATCTGATGCTGCGGCTCATCGAGCGGGCCCGTGAGAAGCGCGTGGCCGTGCCGGAGATGCGCAGCACGGACTATGTGAACACGATCGCGACCAAGGACGAGCCGTTCTTCCCGGGCAACGAGGAGATCGAGCGCAAGGTCCTGAACGCGACCCGCTGGAACGCGGCGGTGATGGTCTCGCGCGCCCAGCGCCCCGGCATCGGCGTCGGCGGGCACATCGCCACCTTCGCCTCCTCCGCGTCGCTGTACGACGTGGGCTTCAACCACTTCTTCCGCGGCAAGGACGAGGGCGACGGCGGCGACCAGGTCTTCTTCCAGGGGCACGCCTCCCCCGGTATCTACGCCCGCGCCTATCTGCTCGACCGGCTCAGCGCCGAGCAGCTCGACGGCTTCCGCCAGGAGAAGTCCAAGAGCCCGAACGGCCTGTCCAGCTATCCGCACCCGCGCTCCATGCCGGACTTCTGGGAGTTCCCGACGGTCTCCATGGGCCTCGGCCCCATCGGCGCCATCTACCAGGCGCGGATGAACCGCTACATGCACGCGCGCGGGATCGCCGACACCTCCAAGTCGCACGTGTGGGCCTTCCTCGGCGACGGCGAGATGGACGAGCCGGAGTCGCTCGGCCAGCTGTCCATCGCCGCCCGTGAGGGCCTGGACAACCTGACCTTCGTCGTCAACTGCAACCTGCAGCGCCTGGACGGCCCGGTGCGCGGCAACGGCAAGATCATCCAGGAGCTGGAGTCGGTCTTCCGCGGCGCCGGCTGGAACGTCATCAAGCTGATCTGGGACCGCTCCTGGGACCCGCTGCTCGCCCAGGACCGAGACGGCCTGCTGGTCAACAAGATGAACACCACGCCGGACGGCCAGTTCCAGACGTACGCCACCGAGTCCGGCGCGTACATCCGCGAGCACTTCTTCGGCGACGACCAGCGGCTGCGCGCCATGGTCGAGAACATGACCGACGACCAGATCCTGCACCTGGGGCGCGGCGGTCACGACCACCGGAAGATCTTCGCGGCGTTCTCGGCGGCCAAGGCGCACAAGGGCCAGCCGACGGTGATCCTGGCCAAGACGATCAAGGGCTGGACGCTGGGCCCGAACTTCGAGGGCCGCAACGCCACGCACCAGATGAAGAAGCTGACGGTCGACGACCTCAAGCGCTTCCGCGACCGGCTGCACCTGCCGATCGCCGACAAGGAGCTGGAGAGCGGCGCCCCGCCGTACTACCACCCGGGGCGGAACTCCGAGGAGATCCAGTACATGCACGACCGCCGCAAGGGCTGCGGCGGCTACGTCCCCACGCGCGTGGTGCGCTCCAAGCCGCTCGACCTGCCGGACGACAAGGCGTACGCGACCGTGAAGAAGGGTTCCGGTCAGCAGTCGATCGCCACGACCATGGCGTTCGTACGGCTGCTGAAGGACCTCATGCGGGACAAGGAGTTCGGCAAGCGGTTCGTGCTGATCGCGCCGGACGAGTACCGCACCTTCGGCATGGACTCGTTCTTCCCGAGCGCGAAGATCTACAACCCGCTCGGCCAGCAGTACGAGTCGGTGGACCGCGAGCTGCTGCTCGCCTACAAGGAGTCGCCGACCGGTCAGATGCTGCACGACGGCATCTCGGAGGCGGGCTGCACGGCCTCGCTGATCGCGGCGGGCTCGGCCTACGCGACGCACGGCGAGCCGCTGATCCCGGTCTACGTCTTCTACTCGATGTTCGGATTCCAGCGCACCGGCGACCAGTTCTGGCAGATGTCCGACCAGCTCGCGCGCGGATTCGTGCTGGGTGCGACCGCCGGACGTACGACGCTGACCGGTGAGGGTCTGCAGCACGCGGACGGCCACTCCCAGCTGCTCGCCTCGACCAACCCGGCCTGCGTCGCCTACGACCCGGCGTACTCCTACGAGATCGCGTACATCGTGCAGGACGGTCTGCGCCGGATGTACGGCGCCTCCGAGGAGCACCCGCACGGCGAGGACGTCTTCTTCTATCTCACCGTCTACAACGAGCCCATCCAGCACCCGGCCGAGCCGGCGGACGTGGATGCCGAGGGCATCGTCAAGGGCCTGCACCGGCTGAGCGAGGGCACCTCGGGCTCGATTCCGGCGCAGGTCATCGCCTCGGGCGTGGCCGTGCCATGGGCGGTCGAGGCGCAGAGGATCCTCGCCGAGGACTGGAACGTCAAGGCGGACGTCTGGTCGGCTACCTCCTGGAACGAGCTGCGGCGCGAGGCCGTGGAGGTCGAGCGGCACAACCTGCTGCACCCTGAGGAGGAGCAGCGGGTGCCGTACGTGACGCGGAAGCTGAGCGGCGCCGAGGGCCCGGTGGTGGCCGTCTCCGACTGGATGCGGTCGGTGCCGGACCAGATCGCGCGGTGGGTGCCGGGGACGTACCAGTCGCTGGGCGCCGACGGGTTCGGCTTCGCGGACACCCGGGGTGCGGCCCGGCGCTTCTTCCACATCGACGCGCAGTCGATCGTGGTGGCGGTGCTGACCGAGCTGGCCAGGGAGGGCAAGGTCGACCGCTCGGTGCTCAAGCAGGCGATCGACCGCTACCAGCTCCTCGACGTGTCGGCGGCGGACCCCGGGGCTGCCGGGGGCGACGCGTAGGCAAGGCCCCTTCCGGAGGGCGATGGACCCGCGGGTCCGTCGCCCTTCACGTTTTCCTTACGATGCGGGCATGGAGCAACAAACGGCGCAAGCACGCTGGGAACACCTGACCCAGCGGCCTCTGCTGGCGCTCGCCCTGCTGTTCGCCGTCGCGTACGCCGTGCCGATCGTGGACGACTCGGTGGGGCACTCGCTGACCGCGGTGTGCACGGTGGTCGAGTGGGTGGTGTGGGGCGCCTTCGCCGCGGACTACGTGGCCCGGCTGGCCCTCTCCGACCGGCGCAAGGAGTTCGTTCGCCGGCACTGGCTGGACCTGCTCGCGGTGGTGGTGCCGATCCTGCAGCCACTGCGGCTGCTGCGCCTGGTCGCGACGCTGCTGCTGGTGGGGCGGCGGGCGCGGATGGCCGATCAGATCCGGCTGACGACGTATGTCGCCGGGGCCGTCGTCGGGCTGCTGATGTTCGGCTCGCTGGCCGTCCTGTCGGTGGAGCGGGACGCGCCCGAGGGGAACATCCGCACGCTGGGTGACGCGCTGTGGTGGTCGTTCACCACGATGACGACCGTGGGCTACGGCGATCACGCCCCGACGACCGGGCTCGGCCGGATGATCGCCGTCGGGCTGATGCTCTCCGGGATCGCCCTGCTCGGTGTGGTGACCGCGAACATCGCCGCGTGGTTCCTCGCGCGGTTCGAGAAGGACGACGTGGAGGAGCGCCGGCAGACGGAGGCCATCGAGGCGCTCACCGAGGAGGTACGGGCACTGCGGGCCGAGGTGGCCGAGCTGCGCGGGGCGCCCGTCGAGAAGGTCGAGACATGAGAGTCGAGACATGAGAGCGGGCCCCCGGTCGTCCCGCCGGGGGCCCTTCCCTCACGCACCCGGGTCAGAGCAAACCGCTGCCCGGGGCTGCCGCTCCCGCGAGCCAGATGATCGCGAGGAGCGTGTCGATGGCGCCCAGCACGAGCGCGACCAGAGCCGGTACGGGTCCCGAGCGGGACCAGGTGCGGCCCATTGCGAGCCAGCCGCACACGATCGCCACGGGGCCGAGGATGATCCCCAGCACGAAGAATCCCGCGACTGCGCAGATGACTCCGATGATTCCGAGCGTTGCGCGATCCGGCCCGGACCGTGACCACGTCCGGCCACGCGAGCGGGGGTGCCTGCGCGTTCCCTGTCCGAAGCCCGCCATCATCAACTCCCTGAACCCCGGGGTCTGTTCGGGGCTCGAAGAGCGGGTACCCCCGATCCGGCCGCTAACCCCCGGGCCGTCGGCGCGCTGTCCCCCTCCGGCAGCGCGCCGCAGCACCGGTCACCCCGTGAGCCGTACGAACTTGCCCGAGGAACATGCCGTACGGGGGGCTTGACCACTGTGACCTGCGGCGCGCACCGGAAGCGCGGATCTTTAGCCTCTTCACCCTGATAGGCGAAGTCGGTTTGAAATCCGCCGAGTTATGTGCGAAGGCACCGTGCCTTTCGCGCTCGTCCTTCGCCGTGTCAGATGTGGGCCGCGCCCGCACCCGCCTCCGCGTTCGCGCCCCGCTTGGTGAGCAGGGCGACGAAGACCGCCACGACCGCGACACCGCAGGCGACCAGCGAGGCGAAGCTCATGCCGGAGATGAACGTGTCGTGGGCGACGTCCGCGATCTTCGCGGCGATCGGCTCCGGGGTGCCCTTGGCGACCGGCGCCACGCCGACCTGGACCGCCTCGGAGGCCTGGCCCAGCTGGGCCGGGGTGAGCGGCGGGAGTCCGGCGTCCTTCCAGTTGCCCGCGAGATCGCCGTCGACCTTGGAGGCCATGACGGCGCCCAGCACCGCCGTACCGAGGCTGCCGCCGATCTGCATCGCGGCCTGCTGCAGACCACCGGCGACACCGGAGAGCTCCATGGGCGCGTTGCCCACGATGACCTCCGTGGCGCCGACCATGACCGGCGCGAGACCGAGGCCGAGCAGGGCGAACCAGACCGACATCAGGCCGCTGCTCGTGTCCACCTCCAGCGTCGACATGCCGTACATCGCGACCGCGGTGGCCGCCATGCCGCCCGCCAGCGGGATGCGCGGGCCCAGCTTGGTGATCATCACGCCCGCGAGCGGGGAGCCGACAATCATCATGCCGGTGAGCGGAAGCAGGTGCAGGCCGGCGTCGATCGGGCTCATCCCGTGCACGTTCTGCAGATAGAACGTCACGAAGAACAGGCCGCCGAGGAAGGCGATGGCCATCAGGACCATCAGGACGACGCCCGCGGACAGCGGGATGGAGCGGAACAGGCCGAGCGGGATCAGCGGTTCGGCGACCTTCGTCTCCCAGAAGGAGAAGAGGGCGAAGCCGACGACCGAGGCGCCGATGAACGCCCAGGTCTTGCCGTCGCCCCAGCCCCAGGCCGGTGCCTTGATCAGGGCCCAGACCAGGCAGAACATCGCGGCGGACAGCAGCGAGATGCCGAGCAGGTCGAAGGAGCGCGGGGCGTTCTCGGCGCGGTGGTCGCGCAGGATCAGCAGGCCGAGGACGAGGGCGATGACGCCGACCGGCACGTTGATGAAGAACACCGACTGCCAGTTGACGTGCTCGACGAGCACGCCGCCGAGGATCGGGCCGCCCGCGGTGGAGGCGCCGATGACCATGCCCCAGATGCCGATCGCCATGTTCAGCTTCTCGGCCGGGAAGGTCGCGCGCAGCAGGCCGAGCGCGGCCGGCATCAGCAGGGCGCCGAACAGGCCCTGGAAGACGCGGAAGGTGACGACCGCGGCGATGCTGCTGGACAGGCCGATGGCGCCCGAGGCGGCGGCGAAGCCGGTGACGCCGATCAGGAAGGTCTGGCGGTGACCGAAGCGGTCGCCGAGCTTGCCCGCGGTGATCAGGGAGACCGCGAGGGCGAGGAAGTAGCCGTTGGTGATCCACTGGACGTCGGCGAAGCTCGCCTTGAGGTCCTTCTGGATGGCCGGGTTGGCGATGGCCACGATGGTGCCGTCGAGGGCCACCATCATGACCCCTACGGCGACGGTTATGAGCGTGAACCAAGGGTGTCCGCGCAGCCCGGAGGCGGGCGGCACGCTCGACGGGGCTGCTGGTGCCTTGTCCCCCGACCCCGTCGATTCGATGGTGGTCTGACTAGTCATGCGTTCGAGGCTAATGACAGCGTCTGACAATTGACAAACCAATTCACAAGTCAGTAACTGACGCCTATGGAAACACTCCGCGAACGCAAGAAGCAGCGCACCAGGGACGCGCTGCTGCGGGCCGCCGTCGAACTGTTCACCACGCGCGGCTACGAGCGGACGACGGTCGACGAGATCGCCGATGCCGTCGACGTCTCGCAGCGCACCTTCTTCCGCTACTTCGCCGGCAAGGAGGAGGCCGCGCTCGCACTGCAGGAGCTGGCGGCGGCGCGGTTCGTGGAGGCGGTGCGCGAGCGGCCGGCCGCCGAGGCGCCGATGGAGGCGCTGCGGCAGGCGGTGCTGGAGGGCTGGGACACGCTGGGCGAGGTCATCGAGGCCGTCGTACCGGTCGAGCTGTACCTGCGGATGTACCGGGTGATCGAGTCGACGCCGGTCCTGCTCGCCGCCCACCTGCGGCGCAACGAGGAGATCGAGGACACCCTCGCGCGCGTGCTCGCCGATCGCGAGGGCGTCGACGTGGACGCGGACCCGCGGCCGCGGCTGGCCGTGGCGGTGTTCGGCGGGGTGATGCGGGTGACGGAGCGGCGGTGGGGCACGGACGGGGACCTCAGCCTGGACGCCATGCGCGGGCTGACGATCGCGTATCTCGAACAAGTGGGGCCCGCGCTCACACAGAACTGGAGGTCATCCTGACCATCGGAGGTTTATCGAAACGTGATCCCTGTCACTCGGCTCACGCGAGACCCTCTCGTTCTCCTAGTGTGTCCTCCCAGTGACTTCCTTCGACACCTCCCCGCAACTGAACGTCGGCCGCGCACTGCTCGCCCTGGCCGTCGTGTTCGTCATGCTCGCCACCACGGGCTGGACCGCGCTGCGCAGCCATCGCGCGGAGACACCGCTGCAGGCCTCGATCTCCTCCTGGCAGCACGGCCGCATCCACGGACACCACCTGCCGGACCCCGACGCGTCCCCCACCCGTCTGGCCCGCTTCTTCGCCTCACTCACCGCCCAGGAGCGCGCGCACCTCGCGCACCGCTACTCCCTGGCGGTCGGCAACATGAACGGCGCCCCCGTCTCGCTGCGCTACCGCGCCAACCGGCTCGCCCTAGCCGAACAGCGCAAGGTCGAGCACAAGCGCATGCACGACGTCCGTCTCTCGCCCTCCGGGCAGCACCAGGCCGGCCGCCGGATGCACCGCATCGAGGCGCTGATGGACGAGGGCCGGCACATCCTCGCCTTCGACCCCGCGGGGTCGGGGCGGGTCGCGGAGGTGTTCGGGGACCTCGACCGGGCCGAGCGCGTCTCGGTCGTCGTGCCGGGTGTGGACACCGACCTGCTGACCTTCCAGAAGACCAACCGGCAGTACACGGCGCCGGTCGGCATGGCCAAGTCGCTCTACGACGCCGAGCAGGCGGCGAGCCCGGCGACGCGTACGGCCGTCATCGCCTGGGCCGACTACACCGCGCCCGCCGGGCTCGGCATCGAGTCGGCGACGGCGATGCGCGCGGAGGACGGTGCGGTGCGGCTGAACGCGCTGGTGCGCAGCCTGCCCGGCCGTGCACCGGTGTCGCTGTTCTGCCACAGCTACGGCTCCGTGGTGTGCGGGGTGGCCGCGCACGAGATGCCGCGCCGGGTGGCCGACATCGCGGTGGCCGCCAGCCCGGGCATGCGGGCGGAGAACGCCTCGCACCTGCGCACCTCGGCCCAGGTGTGGGCGATGCGGGACGCCACGGACTGGATCCAGGACGTGCCGTACATGGAGGTCGGCGGGCTGGGTCACGGGGCCGATCCGGTGTCCGCGTCCTTCGGGGCGCGGGTGCTGTCGGCGCAGGGAGCCAAGGGACACGCCGGGTATTTCGAGCCCGGCACGGAGAGTCTGCGGAACTTCGCAGACATCGGAGTTGGCGCGTACCGCTCGGTGCACTGCGCGCGGGACGACGGAGCGTGTCACGCGGGTTTGTCCGGCGCGACCGCCGACGGACGCGCGTAGAGGCGCAGAAACTGCGGTCTGCGCAGGGTGGCGACGAAAGAGCAGGACCCGCATACGATGAGCCGCATGGGTGACGTACTGGCCGGATTTCATGCTGCCTGGGAGTTCGAGTCCGACTCCGTGCTCATCCGTTACGAACGGGGGATTCGAACACCCAAGCTGTTCCAGGCACTGGGTGAGCGGCGTGTTCCGAACGAGGCGATCTCCGGGGTGACGCTGACCCCCGGCCGACGCGGCACGGTGGTGCTGCGCGCCGAACTGCGTCCCGGCGCCGACCCGCTCCTGGAGGCGGCCGCGGGCCAGCTGAAGGAGGGGTGCGACCCGTACCGGCTGGTGCTGCCCGCCGAGCGCGAGACCCTCGCCGAGTACTACGCCGACGAGCTGCGGGCCCAGCTGAAGGACGACGGGGAGCCCGCCGAGCGGTATCTGGTCGACGCGCCCGAGGCGCCGCGGCAGTTCAAGGCGTACGACGCGAAGGCGTCCTTCGACGGCAAGACGGTGAACTTCCGCTGGTTCTGGACGGGAGCGTCGTCGGCGAAGTGGAAGGCCGGCGACCAGAGCTTCCCGGTGGCCGAGCTCAGCGGGGTCGAGTGGCGCTCCCCCGAGGTCTTCGAGGGCCATCTGCGGCTGGTGCGGCGCGACGGGTCCGCGGCGCCCGCGCAGCCCGACCAGGATCCGGCGTCCGTGGTGTTCGGCCTCGGGTACGGGCCCGTGCACGAGTCCCTGCCGTTCGCGGCCGCCGTGCTCGCGGCCGTACGGCAGAACGGGGCCGCAGCGGTCGTCCCCGCCGCGGCCCCGCGTCGCGACCCCGCCGACATCGCCGAGCGCATCCGTCACCTGGGCGAGCTGCACCAGGCAGGGCTGGTGACGGACGAGGAGTTCTCGGTGAAGAAGGCCGAACTGCTGGCAGAGCTCTAGATCACTCCCGGCCGGCCGACGTGAACGCCATGTCCGCGTACCGCTCGCCCGCGACCTTCCCGGCGATCGGCTCCAGCAGGGCCAGCTCGTCGTCGGTCAGGACGATGCGGGTCGCCGCCACGTTCTCCTCGACGCGGCTCGGCTTGCGGGTGCCGGGGATCGGGATCACCGGCAGACCGTGCACGGCCGACCGCTGCTGGACCCAGGCCAGGGCGATCTGGCCCGGCGAGGCGTCGTGGGCCTCGGCGACCGCGCGGATCGGCTCCAGCAGGGCGGCGTTCGCGGCCGCGTTCTCGCCGGTGAAGCGGGGCTGCTGGCGACGGAAGTCGTCGGAGGACAGCTCCGTGTCGGCGTTGGTGAAGGAGCCGGTGAGGAAGCCGCGGCCGAGCGGGGAGTACGGCACCAGCGTCACGCCCAGCTCCCGGGCGGCCGGCACCACGTTCGCCTCGATGTCCCGGCTGAACAGGGACCACTCCGACTGCACGGCCGCGATGGGGTGCACGGCGTGGGCCGCCCTCAGCTCCTCCGCGGTGACCTCGCTCAGGCCCAGCTGCTTGACCTTGCCCTCGCGCACCAGCTCCGCCATGGTGGCGACGGTCTCCTCGATCGGCACGTTCACATCGCGCCGGTGCATGTAGTAGAGGTCGATCACATCGACGTCCAGGCGCCTGAGGCTGGCCTCGACGGCCTGGCGGATGTAGGGCGCGTCATTGCGGATGACCCGGCGGGTGGGCTCGTCCGGCGGGATCGACAGGGCGAACTTGGTCGCGATGACCAGGTTGTCCCGGTTGGCCGTGAAGAACGGCGAGAGGAACTTCTCGTTCTCGCCCTGGCCGTAGGCGTCCGCCGTGTCGTACAGCGTGACGCCCAGCTCCAGCGCGCGCTCCAGGGTCTGGCGGGACGCCTTCGCGTCGACCGGGCCGTAGGCGAAGCTCATGCCCATGCAGCCCAGGCCCTGTACGCCGACCTCGGGGCCCGACGCGCCGAGCCGTGCGGTCTGGATCGTGCTGTCCGTCATCGAACCTTCTCTGCCTCGTAGGCGCGGGCGCGTTCGGCGTCCGCATAGAAACTGATCTTCCGGTCGAGCACCGCGAGGGTGTCCTGGAGCTCCGCGATCCGGGTCAGGACGTCCCGGCGGGTCGCCTCCAGCAGCTCGAAGCGCTCGCCGAAGGTGTGGTCGCCCTCGCGCACCAGCTCCGCGTAGCGCACCATGTCGGCGACCGGCATTCCGGTGAGCCGGAGCTTGCCGACCAGGTCGAGCCAGTCGAGGTCGCGGTTGCTGTAGCGGCGCTGACCGGTGTGCGAGCGGTCGACGTGCGGCATCAGCCCGATCCGCTCGTACCAGCGCAGGGTGTGCGCGGTCAGCCCGGTGAAGGCGACGACCTCGCTGATCGTGTAGGCGTCCTGCCCTTCGGGGCGCCGGTGCGGGTGGGGCGGGGCGCCACAGGCGTCGGTCCTGGTGGGCGTGGTCTCCATCACCGTCATGCCCTCAACGCTATGACCTTCGAGTGCACTCCAAGCAAGCGGAACGGGTAATAATCCGGCATGGGACCCGTTGCCGGAGCCGGGGCCGTGAACGCCTAGGCTCGTCGGCATGTCCTTGCAGAGCCTTGCGTTGATCGACAACTGGCCGGTTCCCGCTGCCGCGGCGGGTGTGGTGCGGGCCGACGGTACGGTACTCGGCACCCACGGCGCCGTCGACCGGCGCTTCCCGCTGGCCTCGGTCACCAAGCCGCTCGCGGCGTACGCCGCCCTCGTCGCGTACGAGGAGGGGGCGATCGAGCTCGACGAGCCCGCCGGGCCGCCCGGCGCGACGGTGCGCCATCTGCTCGCCCACACCTCGGGGCTGGCCTTCGACGAGCACCGGGTGACGGCCCCGCCCGGTGAGCGCCGGCTGTACTCCAACGCCGGTTTCGAGCAGCTCGGCGACCACATCGCGAAGGCCACGGAGATCCCGTTCGGGGAGTATCTGCGGCAGGCGGTGCTGGATCCGCTCGGGATGACGGGGACCTCGCTGGAGGGCTCCCCGGCGAAGGACGGCGTCTCGACGGTGGCGGACCTGCTGCGGTTCGCGGCCGAGCTGCAGGCGCCGCGGCTGCTCGACCCGCGCACGGTCGCCGAGGCGATGACGGTGCAGTACCCGGGCACCAAGGGCGTCCTGCCGGGCTACGGCCACCAGAGCCCCAACGACTGGGGCCTCGGCTTCGAGATCCGCGACTCCAAGTCGCCGCACTGGACGGGGAGTTCCTCGTCCCCGCGCACCTTCGGCCACTTCGGTCAGTCGGGCACGTTCCTGTGGGTCGATCCCGACGCGGGGGTCGCTTGCAGCGCTTTGACGGATCGGGACTTCGGACCGTGGGCGGTCGAGGTGTGGCCGGCGTTCACGGATGCGGTGCTCGCAGAGATCGGCTAGTTCGCCGTCATCTCCCACATCAGCAGCTCCGCCTCCGTAACGGCCTCCGTCTCCAGTTGCTTCGCGTCCGTGATGCGGGCCGCGTCGCCCGCGGTGAGGTGCTCGCCGTCGAGGCGGACGTCGCCGCGGACGACGTGGACGTAGACGTACGCGCCGTCCGGGATCGCCGTCCGCTCCCCCGCGCGCAGCCGCCGTACATGGAGCATGGCGCCCGCCTCCGGGACCGCGTACGGCGTGGAGTCCGCGATGCCGTGGACGATCTCGTACGCGGGGTCGCCGCCCGGTTCGAGGGGGGCCAGCCACATCTGCACGAAGACCAGCAGCCCGTCGCCGTCGTTGCGCTCCACGTGCCGTACGCCCGCCGCGGAGCTCAGGCGCTGTACGTCGCCGGGGCGCACCGTGGTGCGGTGGCCGCCGGAGTCACGGTGCGTCAGTTCGCCCTCGACCACCCAGGTCACGATCTCGGTGTGGCTGTGCGGGTGTTCGTCGAAGCCGGCGCCGGGCAGGAGCCGTTCCTCGTTGCAGGCGATGACCGCGCCGAAGCGGAGGTTGTCGGGGTCGTAGTGCGGGCCGAAGGAGAAGGCGTGCCACGACTCGATACCGGCTGCCGGGTCACCCCCCGGATAGCGCTCAGCTGCGCGCCGTACGTCCATCACGCACCCCACCGTAGCGGCGCGCGAACCCCGCCGGAGCGCCCGCCGCCGACCCGGCGACGCGCACTCCCGTCCGGATAAGGCAGTCTTGTCCCGTGCCCGAACCCGAAACGAGCAAGCCCGAAGCCGTTGCTGCCCCCGCGCACCCGCACGCGCGCACCCTGAAGCGACTGGAGAAGTCGTCCGGCTCGCTCGCCGCGCAGGCGATCGCGCGCATGGACGAGACGCTGCCGTGGTACCGGGCGATGCCGCCGGAGAACCGTTCCTGGATCGGTCTTGTCGCCCAGGCCGGTATCGCCGCCTTCACCGAGTGGTTCCGGCACCCCGACGCGCCCCAGGCCATCTCGACGGACGTGTTCGGGACGGCTCCGCGCGAGCTGACCCGGGCGATCACCCTGCGCCAGACCGTGGAGATGGTGCGCACCACCATCGAGGTCATGGAGAGCGCCATCGACGAGGTGGCCGCCCCGGGCGACGAGAGCGTGCTGCGCGAGGCCCTGCTCGTCTACGCCCGCGAGATCGCCTTCGCCACCGCCCAGGTCTACGCCCAGGCCGCCGAGGCACGCGGTGCCTGGGACGCCCGCCTGGAGTCCCTCGTCGTCAACGCCGTGCTGAGCGGGGAGGCCGACGAGGGCGCGGTCAGCAGGGCCGCGGCCCTGGGCTGGAACGCGCCCGAGCATGTCTGCGTGGTGCTGGGGACCGCCCCCGACGGCGACTCCGAGCTGACCGTCGAGGCGATCCGGCGGGCCGCCCGGCACGCCAAGCTCCAGGTGCTCACCGGGGTGCTCGGCGACCGGCTGGTGGTCATCGCCGGCGGCAGCGACAACCCGCTCGCCGTGGCCAAGTCGCTGATCGGGCCGTACGCGGCGGGGCCCGTGGTGGCCGGGCCCGTGGTGGCGGATCTGCTCACCGCGACCCGCTCCGCACAGGCCGCGGCCGCCGGCCTCAAGGCGTGTTTCGCCTGGCAGGACGCTCCGCGGCCGGTGCTCGCGGACGATCTGCTGCCGGAGCGCGCCATCGCCGGTGACCCGAGCGCGCGCGAACAGCTGGTGGAGGAGATCTACAGACCGCTGGAGGAGGCCGGGTCGGCTCTTCTGGAGACGCTCTCCGTCTTTCTGGAACAGGCGAGCAGTCTCGAGGGCGCCGCCCGGATGCTCTTCGTTCACCCCAACACCGTGCGCTACCGGCTCCGACGTGTGACTGACGTCACCGGCTGGTCACCCTCCGATGTACGATCCGCCTTCACGCTGCGGATCGCGCTGATCCTGGGGCGTCTGGCCGAGGGTGATCTTCCGGCCTAGGCTTTTGTCGGGGGCATACAAAACCCCCTCGTGTTCTTCGTCCCTGTCCCCACGGGCGGCCACGGCCGTCCCCAAGAGAGAGTGTGAGAGTGCTCGTACTCGTCGCTCCCGGCCAGGGCGCCCAGACGCCCGGCTTCCTGACCCCCTGGCTCGAACTGCCCGGTGCCACCGACCGCGTCTCCGCCTGGTCGGACGCCATCGGCCTCGACCTCGCCCACTACGGCACCAAGGCCGACGCGGAGGAGATCCGGGACACCGCGGTGGCCCAGCCGCTGCTGGTCGCCGCCGGCATCCTGTCCGCCGCGGCACTCGGTGCCGTCACGCCGGGCGCCGTCGCCGGCCACAGCGTCGGTGAGATCACCGCGGCCTCCTTCGCCGGTGTCCTCGACGACACGGCCGCGCTGACCCTCGTACGCAGGCGGGGTCTGGCCATGGCCGAGGCCGCCGCCATCACCGAGACCGGGATGTCGGCGCTGCTCGGCGGCGACCCCGAGGTCTCCGTCGCGCACCTGGAGAAGCTGGGCCTGACCCCGGCGAACGTCAACGGCGCGGGCCAGATCGTCGCCGCGGGCACACTGGAGCAGCTCGCCGCGCTGAACGAGGACAAGCCCGAGGGCGTCCGCAAGGTCGTCCCGCTCAAGGTCGCCGGCGCCTTCCACACCCGCCACATGGCCCCCGCGGTCGACAAGCTGGCCGAGGCCGCCAAGGCGCTCGTGCCCGCCGACCCGCAGGTCACCTACGTCTCCAACAAGGACGGCCGGTCCGTCGCCACCGGTGCCGAGATCGTCGAGCGCCTGGTCGGACAGGTCGCCAACCCGGTCCGCTGGGACCTGTGCATGGAGACCTTCAAGGAGCTCGGCGCGACCGCGCTGATCGAGGTCTCCCCCGGCGGCACGCTGGTCGGCCTCGCCAAGCGCGCGCTGCCGGGTGTGCAGACCCTGGCGCTCAAGACCCCCGACGACCTCGACGCGGCCCGCGCACTCATCGCCGAGCACGCTGCCTGACGCTTAGAAGGAGCCGTACGAACATGTCGAAGATCAAGCCCAGCAAGGGCGCCCCGTACGCGCGCATCCTCGGCGTGGGCGGCTACCGTCCGACCCGGGTCGTGCCGAACGAGGTGATCCTCGAGAAGATCGACTCCTCCGACGAGTGGATCCGTTCGCGCTCCGGCATCCAGACCCGGCACTGGGCCTCGGACGAGGAGACCGTGGCCGCGATGTCCATCGAGGCCTCCGGCAAGGCGATCGCCGACGCCGGGATCTCCGCCGAGCAGATCGGCGGCGTGATCGTCTCGACCGTCTCGCACTTCAAGCAGACCCCGGCCATCGCCACGGAGATCGCGGACAAGCTGGGCACGGACAAGGCCGCCGCGTTCGACATCTCGGCGGGCTGCGCCGGTTTCGGCTACGGCCTCACCCTCGCCAAGGGCATGATCATCGAGGGTTCCGCGCAGTACGTCCTCGTCATCGGCGTCGAGCGGCTTTCCGACCTCACCGACCTGGAGGACCGGGCGACGGCCTTCCTGTTCGGCGACGGCGCGGGCGCCGTCGTGGTGGGCCCGGCGAAGGAGCCGCACATCGGCCCGACGATCTGGGGCTCCGAGGGCGACAAGTCCGAGACCATCAAGCAGACCGTGCCGTGGACCGAGTACGACAGCACCACGGGTAAGTTCCCTGCGATCACGCAGGAGGGCCAGGCGGTGTTCCGCTGGGCCGTGTTCGAGATGGCGAAGGTCGCCCAGCAGGCGCTGGACGCGGCCGGGATCACCCCGAACGACCTGGACGTCTTCATTCCCCACCAGGCCAACGAGCGGATCATCGACTCGATGGTGAAGACGCTGAAACTGCCGGAGCACGTCACGGTGGCGCGTGACGTGCGCACCACCGGCAACACCTCGGCCGCCTCGATTCCGCTCGCGATGGAGCGGCTCCTGGCGACCGGTGAGGCGAAGAGCGGCGACACCGCGCTCGTCATCGGCTTCGGGGCGGGTCTCGTGTACGCCGCGACGGTCGTTACCCTCCCCTAGGCACTCCGTGCCGGATCAGCAACGGATCCGGTGCGGGAAGCACCGCCAACCCTCTGGATCACAAAGAAGGAGCGCCTGACATGGCCGCCACTCAGGAAGAGATCGTCGCCGGTCTCGCCGACATCGTGAACGAGATCGCCGGCATCCCGGTTGAGGACGTCCAGCTGGACAAGTCCTTCACCGACGACCTGGACGTCGACTCGCTGTCCATGGTCGAGGTCGTCGTCGCCGCCGAAGAGCGCTTCGACGTCAAGATCCCGGACGAGGACGTCAAGAACCTCAAGACGGTCGGCGACGCGACCGACTACATCCTCAAGCACCAGGCCTGAGCCTTCCCGCTCCGGCTGTATTGCCCCGCCACCCGGCGGTGGCGCCGTTGAATCCCGATCCGTTGGAGAAAGAATTCCCGTGAGCCCGACCAATCGCACCGTGGTCGTCACCGGTATCGGCGCAACCACACCGCTGGGTGGCGACGCAGCGTCCACCTGGGAGGGTCTGGTCGCCGGCAAGTCCGGCGTCAAGCTTCTCGACCAGGAGTGGGCCGCCGAGCAGGCGGTCCGTATCGCCGCGCCCGTGGCCGTGGAGCCTTCCGAGGTCATTCCGCGGCCGCAGGCCCGCCGACTGGACCGCTCGGCGCAGTTCGCGCTGATCGCGGCCAAGGAGGCGTGGGCGGACGCCGGTTTCACCGACAAGGCCGGCGACGACGAGAAGATCGACCCGGACCGGCTCGGTGCCGTCATCGCCTCCGGCATCGGCGGGGTGACGACCCTGCTCGACCAGTACGACGTGCTCAAGGAGAAGGGCGTCCGCCGCGTCTCCCCGCACACCGTCCCCATGCTGATGCCGAACGGCCCCTCGGCCAACGTGGGCCTGCTGGTGGGCGCCCGTGCGGGCGTGCACACGCCGGTCTCCGCGTGCGCCTCGGGCGCCGAGGCCATCGGCTACGGCATCGAGATGATCCGCACCGGTCGCGCCGACGTCGTCGTCGCGGGCGGCACGGAGGCGGCGATCCACCCGCTGCCCATCGCCGCGTTCGGCAACATGATGGCGATGTCCAAGAACAACGAGAACCCCGAGGGTGCCTCGCGCCCCTACGACGTCGACCGGGACGGCTTCGTCCTCGGCGAGGGCGCCGGTGTGATCGTCCTGGAGTCCGCCGAGCACGCCGCCAAGCGCGGTGCCCGGGTGTACGCCGAGGCCGTCGGCCAGGGCATCTCCGCCGACGCCCACGACATCGTGCAGCCCGAGCCCGAGGGCCGGGGCATCTCGCACGCGCTGCAGAACCTGATGGAGCGCACCGACCTGGACCCGGCCGAGATCGTGCACGTCAACGCGCACGCCACCTCGACGCCCGCCGGTGACGTGGCCGAACTGAAGGCGCTGCGCAAGGTGTTCGGCGACGACGCGGGCCACATGGCGGTCTCCGCGACCAAGTCCATGACCGGGCATCTGCTGGGCGGCGCGGGCGGCGTCGAGTCCGTCGCGACGATCCTCGCGCTGTACCACCGTCTCGCTCCGCCGACCATCAACGTCGAGAACCTCGACCCGGAGGCCGAGGCCGCCGCGGACATCGTCCGTGGCGAGGCCCGCAAGCTGCCGATCGAGGGCCGTATCGCCGCGCTGAACGACTCGTTCGGGTTCGGCGGGCACAACGTCGTGCTGGCGTTCCGTACGGTCTGAGCAGCGCTCGTAGGCTACTGAAGGGCCCCCACCCGGCGGTGGGGGCCCTTCCCATGTCAGTGGTGGTGCGGCGAACCTGTCCGTGCCGTCAGACCACTTGGTGCAGCCAGCGCACCGGTGCTCCCTCGCCCGCGTATCTGAACGGCTCCAACTCGTCGTCCCAGGGCTTGCCCAGGAGCTTGGCGATCTCCGCCTCCAGGTCCGTCTCGCCCTGCTGGGCCCGGGTCAGCGCGGCGCGCAGCCGGTCCTCGGGGATCAGGATGTCGCCGTGGATGCCGGTGACGGCGTGGAAGATGCCGAGGTCGGGGGTGCAGCTGTAGCGCTCGCCCTCCGCGGTGGGGCAGGGCTCCGCGGTGACCTCGAAGCGCAGCAGATGCCAGCCGCGCAGCGCGGAGGCCAGCTTGGACGCCGTGCCCGCCTCGCCCTGCCAGGAGAACTCCGAGCGCCAGGTGCCGGGCGCGGCGGGCTGCCGGATCCAGTCGAGGTTGACGCGCGTGCCGAGCACTCCGGCGACGGCCCACTCGACGTGCGGGCACAGCGCGCGCGGAGCGGAGTGCACGTACAGAACTCCACGTGTCGTCACCGGGACCTCCGGGCAGAGCTGGACAATCTGGCGAACTGGCGTACGGGCGGCAGGGCAGCCACGTTGAGGGCGAGGCTACCGTGCGGCGGCGCAAGGAGTGTGACGTACCGTCCGTCCCGATGCGCTGAAACGTCCGCCATTCACCCGGCAGGACGCCTGTACGGGTGTGAACCGTTGCAGTCGCGCCTGGATCGGGAACTCTCGCACGTTGTTATGGGGGGACACGTCCGTACGACAGACGAGGGGATCGCCGGCGCATGCGGAAGCCAAGCCACCGCTCACGGACCGTTCTGGCCGCCGTGGCGGTGACCGTCCTCGGCGTCGCCGGTTGCGACGCGGTGGGTGGCGACTCCTCCGGTCCGACGAGCCCCACGGCACGCAGCGTGAAGCCCACACCCACCTGGGATGTCAGCCCGCGCTCGATCGCGGCGGTCGGCGACTCCATCACCCGCGGCTTCGACGCCTGTACGGTCCTGTCGGACTGTCCCGAGGTCTCCTGGGCGACCGGCACCAGCTCCGACGTCGACAGCCTCGCCGTACGGCTGCTGGGCAGGACGGGGGCCGCCGCGCACAGCTGGAACTACGCGGTGACGGGCGCCCGGATGGCGGACCTGCCCGGCCAGATGGCGCAGGCGGTGACCCGCCGGCCCCAGCTGGTGACGGTGATGGCGGGGGCGAACGACGCCTGCCGGGCCAGCACCTCGGCGATGACCTCGGTGGAGAGCTTTCGCGCCGATTTCGAGGACGCGCTGAGCACGGTGCGCCAGTCCCTGCCGAAGACGCAGGTGTATGTGGCGAGCGTGCCGAACCTGAAGCGGCTGTGGTCCGAGGGCCGCACCAACCCGCTGGGCAAGCAGGTGTGGAAGCTCGGGATCTGCCCGTCGATGCTGGGGGACGCGGACGCGCTGGACTCGGCGGCGACGCTGCGCAGGGACACGGTGCAGAAGCGGGTGGAGGCGTACAACAAGGTGCTGAAGGAGGTCTGCGCGAAGGACCGCCGCTGCCGCTTCGACGACGGCGCGGTCTACGACTACCGCTTCGGCACGGACCAGTTGAGCAAGTGGGACTGGTTCCATCCCAGTGTCGACGGACAGGCGCGGCTGGCCGAGATCGCCTACCGGAAGGTCACCGCCGAGAAGACGTGATCCGGAAGCGTGACCTAAAGTTCCGAACATGAACGAACTCTTCGGCACACTTTCCGACGGCACCCCGGTCCACCGCTGGACCCTGGAGCGTGCGGGCGTACGGGTTCGGATCCTGTCGTACGGCGGGATCGTGCAGTCGCTGGAGATCCCGGACAGAGACGGGCGCGCCGGGAACGTGGTGCTGGGGTTCGCCGACCTGGACGGCTATCTGACGCACCCGGACCCGTACTTCGGCGCCCTGGTCGGCCGGTACGCCAACCGCATCGCGGGCGGCCGCTTCCCGCTGGACGGCGTGACGTACGCGCTCGCGCAGAACAGCGGCCCCAACTCCCTGCACGGCGGCGGCCGCGGGTTCGACAAGCGGGTCTGGGACGTGACACCCCTCGACGAGGGGGCGGACGGGACGTACGGGCTGCGGCTGAGCCGGGTCTCCCCGCACGGCGAGGAGGGCTTCCCCGGCCGTCTGGAGGTCACCGCGACCTACCGGCTGGAGGCGGACGGCTCGCTCGCGATCGCGTACGAGGCGGTGACGGACGCGCCGACCGTGGTGAACCTGACGAACCACAGCTACTTCAACCTCGGCGGCTCGGGCAACGCGGGCGGCCATGAACTGCGGCTCGCCGCCTCCCGGTTCACCCCGGTCGACGAGGACCTGATCCCGACCGGCGAACTGGCCGAGGTGACGGACACGCGCTTCGACTTCCGCCGGGCGCGCAAGGTCGGTGGCGGATACGACCACAACTTCGTGCTGGACGGCGGGGTGACCGAGGCCGCCCGCGACGTGGCCGAGCTGCACGATCCCACGTCCGGGCGGGTGGTGACGGTGGCGACGACCGAGCCCGGCATCCAGCTCTACACGGCGGACCATCTCGGCGAGCCGTTCGCGCCCGGCGACGGCATCGCGCTGGAGACCCAGCACTTCCCCGACTCCCCGAACCGGCCCGGCTTCCCGAGCACGGTGCTGCGGCCGGGCGAGGTGTACCGGTCACGGACGGTGTACGGCTTCGCGACCCGGTGAGGGGGCGACGGGGGCGGGGTGCGGGGCGGGCGCAGGCGCGGGCAGGGAAGCGGCGGTGGGCGCCGGACGGGGTGAGCCCCGGACGACGGCGAACCCGGCAGGGTGAGCACCGACGAGGGTGAGCACCGAAGCACGGTGAGCCCCGGCCCACGAGCCTCGGCCCCGGAGGCCAGGTCCCGGACCGCGACGAGCCCCGGTGGGGCAGGCCCCAGCCCACGGCGAACCCCCGGCGGGCCACCCCCGGACGCCACGAGCCCCGGCCCAGGGGTCAGGTCCCGGACCGGGGCTGTTCGTGGGAAGACTTGTCCCGGATCAGACGTTAATCGTCGCCGTGATCCTGCGGTCGGTGATCGAGCGCCCGACCTGGATCTCGTACGAACCCTTCACAAATGACCAGGCCGCGGTCGCCTCGTCCCAGACCTCGAACGCGCGGCGCGGCAGCCGCACGACCGCCTCGGCCGTCTCGCCCGGCCCGGCCTCGACGCCCGCGAAGCCGGCCAGCCGGCGTGCGGGGCGGTCGGCGTCCGGCTCGGTGGGGGCCAGATAGACCTGGACGACCTCCCGGCCCGGGCGCTCGCCGCTGTTGCGGACGCGGACCTTGGCGGTGGTGCCGTCGACCTCGACGGACTCGTACGTCCACTCGGTGTAGCCGAGGCCGTGGCCGAAGGGGTACGAGGGGGTGCGTCCTGCCTTCTCCCAGGCGCGGTAGCCGATGAAGAGGTCCTCGGTGTAGTGCAGTTCGCCGTGGTCCGGGACCACCTGGGTGACCGGGGCGTCGGACAGCGGGCCCCAGGTGGTGGGCAGCCGGCCGCCCGGCTCCTGGGCGCCGGTGAGGACGTCCGCGAGGGCCGCGCCGCCCTCCTGGCCGGGGAACCAGCTCAGCAGCACGGCGGCCACGTCGGCGCGCCACGGCAGCTCCACCGGGGAGCCGGAGTTGACGACCACGACGGTGTTCGGGTTGGCGGCGGCGACCGCGCGGACCAGGTCGTCCTGGCGGCCGGGCAGGGCGAGGTCCTTGCGGTCGAAGCCCTCGGACTCGACGCGCTCGGTGGTGGCGACCACGACGACGGCCGTGTCGGCGGCGCGCGCGGCCTCGACGGCCTCGGCGATCAGCTCGTCGGCGTCGCGCTGCGGCTCCTGGTGGCACAGGGCGAAGGCGACGACCTTGTACGGCATGTCCTCGGGCAGGTCGACGACCAGGGTGAGGGAGACCTCGACCTGTTCGCCCGCGGTGAGTTCGGCCTGGGCGCGGGGCACCGGGGTGCCGAAGAAGGCCTCGAAGCGGTCGCCGCCCTCGGCGGGGTGCTGGACCTCGTCGTAGTACGTCGTGCCCGCGACGGTGAGGGTGAAGCGGCCGGCGCCCTTGATGCCGAAGGTGTGCGGGCCGGTGTCGCGCGGGGTGAAGGTGCCGGTCAGCTCGACGGAGTGCAGCCGGTCGTGCGTGACGCCCTCGGGCAGGTCGGTGCCCATCCACTGGATCTGGCCGTTCGGGGCGGAGGCCGTGCCGATGACGTTCCCGTCGCTGTCGCGGCAGATCGCCCGGAGCGTGAACCCCTTGCCGGCGACGGCGAGTTCGGTGGCGGGGTCGGCGCCCACGGCGTAGCGGAGCGTGCCCTCGGGAAGGGCCGCGGTGAGGCCGTCGAGCGGGGAGACCACGTGGGCGGGGAAGACGGTGGCGGAGCCGCCGCCGAGGACGCGGGCGTCGCGGGCGGCGGCGCCGATGAGGGCGACGGTGCCCGGCCTGAGCGGCAGCGCACCGCGGTCGTTCTTGACGAGGACGAAGGCGCGGCGGGCGATCTCGCGGGCCAGCGCGCTGCCGTCGACGGGCGCGGGCAGTTCGGTGACGACCGGTTCGGCGCTCTCCAGGGCGCCGACGCGGGCGGCGAGCCGCAGGACGTTGCGCACGGCCTCGTCGACGGTGGCCTCCTCGACCCTGCCCTCGCGCACCGCCTGGGCGAGGGGCGCGCCGTAGACGGTGCGCGGGCCGGGCATGGCGACGTCGAGGCCGCCCTCGATGGCGCCGACCGTGGAGCGGGCGGCGGTCCAGTCGGAGACGTTGTAGCCGTCGAAGCCCCATTCGCCGCGCAGGATGTCGTTCACCAGGTGGCGGTGTTCGGTCATCGTCGTGCCGTTGACCGTGTTGTAGGCGGTCATGATGCCCCAGGGGTGGGCGTTCTCGACGATGGTCTCGAAGGGGGCCAGGTAGAGCTCGCGCAGGGCGCGTTCGCTGATCACGTTGTTCACCGTGAAGCGGTCGGTCTCGGCGTCGTTGGCGACGAAGTGCTTGACGGTGGTACCGACTCCGCCCGCCTGTACGCCGTTCACATAGCCCGCGCCGATGACGCCCGTCAGATACGGGTCCTCGCTGTACGCCTCGAAGTGGCGGCCGCCGAGCGGGGAGCGGTGGAGGTTGACGGTCGGGGCGAGCAGGACGTGCACGCCCTTGCGGCGGGCCTCCTGCGCGAGCAACGTGCCTGCGCGGCGGGCCAGTTCGGGGTCCCAGGTGGCGGCGAGCGCGGTCGGGGACGGCAGGGCGACGGAGGGGTCGTCGGCGGTCCAGCGCACGCCGCGGACCCCGATCGGGCCGTCGGACATGACGAGGGACTTCAGGCCGATCTCCGGCAGGGCGGGCAGGGACCAGGTGTCCTGGCCGGCCAGCAGCCGGGTCTTCGCGTCCAGGTCCAGCTTGCCGAGGGCCGCCTCGACGGCGGCCTCACGGGCCTGGTCGGCCCGGGCCCGGTCGTCCGGAGAGGTGCCAGGGTTTCCCGCCATCGGGATGCCTCCTCGTCGAGTCCTGTCGTGCTGTCGTTGCTCTCGTTGCTGTCTTTGCCGTCGTCGCTGTCGTCTGCTGTCGTCCTGGGACACATCGTGCTCCCGTTACCTGTAACGCGGTAGGTTTCGTGATGGTTCCGTAATATTGGGTGAACGGGGATGCCGTACGGTGACGCCATGAACGCCAGGGTCAGAAGCGCGGAACGGCGCGCGGAGATCGTCCGGGCGGCGCTGGAGGTGATCGCGGAGCGCGGTTACCGGGGCGCGAGCCTCGCCGCGGTCGCGGAGCGTGTCGGGCTCACCCAGCAGGGGCTGCTGCACTACTTCCCGACGAAGGAGGCGCTGCTGGTCGCCGTGCTCAAGGAGCGCGACCAGTGGGACGCGGTGCCGGCCACGCAGTGGCGGGTGGATCTGCTGGCCGCGCTGGTCGAGTACAACGCGATGCGGCCCGGCATCATCCAGACCTTCTCGGCGCTGCTGGGCGAGAGCGTCACGGAGGGGCACCCGGCGCGGGAGTACTTCACCGACCGCTACCGCAAGGTGCGCGAGAACATGGCGGGTGTGCTGCGCGCCGAGTACGGGGAGCGGCTGCCCAGCGGCCTCACGCCGGAGCGCGCCGCCCCCCTTCTCGTCGCGGTGATGGACGGCCTGCAGTACCAGTGGCTGCTGGACCCGGAGTCGGTGGACATGCCGGGCGCGTTCCGCGACTTCCTCGCGCTGCTGGGCGAGGGGGACTGAGCGGGTCCGTCAGCGGCCTGCGGGCACCGCCGCCACGACCTCGACCTCGATCCGTGCCTCGGGACGGAAGAGCCGCGAGGCCTCGAAGGTCATGCTGGTCGGGGGCGTTCCGGTGAGGAACTCCCGTCGTACGGCGCCGTATTCCTGCAGTTCGCCGATGTCGGTCAGATACGTACGGATGTTGATGACGTCGGTCAGGGTCGCGCCGTGCGCGGCGAGCAGGGCGGTCAACCCCTCGAAGATGCCTCGCGTCTGCTCGGCGAGGGTGTCGCCCTCGGCGATCTGGCCGGAGACGAACAACAGGGCGCTGCCGTCGGCGTGTTCGACGCGGGCGACCTGGGAGTAGTACGGGCTCGCCGGCTGGGGTGCGGCGGGCGGACTGTCCAGAGTGACCTTCATACGGCGACGCTAGGCGGAGGTGGCGCGATGCCACAAGCGAATGTCTAGCATGGCTGCCATGCCGAATCAGCATCGCGAGCCGGATCTGTCCACCGTGTGGCTGCGGGCGTTCCTTCAGGTCGCCCGGCACGGTTCGTTCACCGGGGCGGCGCGCACGCTCGGCTGGACGCAGTCCGCGGTGTCGCGGCAGGTCGCCGCGCTGGAGGCGGCGCTGGGCGGCGGGCCGCTCTTCGACCGGTTGCCGCGCGGGGTACGGCTCACCGAGGCCGGACGCGTCCTCGTGCCGTACGCGGAGACGGTCGTCGAGGCGCTGCACGGTGCCGCCCGTCAACTCGAGGAAGTGCGTGAAGTGGCGGGCGGGCGGCTGCGGTTCGGGGCGTTCGCCACCGCCGACGCGGCGCTGGTGCCGCACGCCCTCGCCGCGTTCCGCGCCCGCCACCCGCGGGTCCGGCTCTCCCGCGAGGAGGGCTTCACGCCCCGGCTGCTGGACCGGCTGGCCGCGGGGCATCTCGATCTGGCGGTCGTCTCGACGACCGGCGGCGCGCCCCTGGACGCGTACGAACTCCACCACCTGCTGGACGAGTCGCTGTACGTCGCCGTCCCCGCAGGCCACCCCCTGGCCGAACACGAGGGCCCGGTGCGCCTGGGCCTGCTGGCCGACGCCGACTGGATCTCCGGCAGCCCCCGGCCCGAGGGCACCCTCCTGGACGCGGCCCTGCGCCAGGGCTTCCGCCCGCGCATCGCCCACGTCGTCGGCGAGTGGACGGCCAAACAGGGCTACGTCGCCGCCGGCCTGGGCGTCACCCTGGTCCCCGCACTGGCCGCCGAGTCCATCCGCCCGGACGTCACCCTGCTACCAGTCCTAGACGAGACCGCCCCGGCACGAGCGATCTACGCGGCCCTGCCCCGGGACCGCTCCCCCGCCCCGGCAGCACAGTCCTTCGTGACGGCGCTGCGCGAGGCGGTGGGCAGAATCCCCACAGGCCTCAACGACCCCACGGCGTAATTCACTTCCCGAACGCGATACTGCCGCCCGTCGCACCACGCTCCCCACCACGATGCTCGACAAGGGTGCCCCGACACGAGCCGTCTACGCCGCCCTCGCACGGGGACGCTCACCCGCCCCGGCAGCACAGGCCATCGTGGCAGCACTGGGCGAGGCAGCGCCCAGAATTCCCGCAGGCTCAACCGCCCCACGGCGTAAACCACTTCCCGCACACGACACCGCCGATCGCCCGCACCACGCTCCCCGCCACGGCGACGAAGCCCGTACGCCCGGACGTCACCCTGCTGCCGGTCCTCGACGAGAGGGCCCCGGCACGGGCGGTCTACGCGGCCCTCGCGCGGGCACGCTCCCTCGCTCCGGCAGCACAGGCCTTCGCGGACACCCTCCGCGAAGCGGTGACCAGGATCCCCGCCAGCCTCAACCGCCCCATGGCGTAGACCACTTCCCGCACGTCATACTGCCAACCGTCGCACCATGCTCCCCCACCACGGCGACGGAAGGACCTGACGGCCTTGAGCTCTCTACGTGTTCGGATCGGCATCATTGGAGTGGCGTTGGTCGCGGGCTTTGCGGTGCCGGTGGGGACGGCGGTGGCCGAGGCCGCCCCCTCCCCGACGGTCGAGGAGCAGCGGCTCGACAAGGCGGTGCCCCAGGAGATCCTGCGCAGGTCCGGCTTCGATGACGTGACACCGCGCCTGGCCCGGGAGTTGGACCGGGCGCACTCCTACGGCGAGGCCCGCCGGGTTGTATTGCGTGAAGGGGGCGCGCTGTGGCGCCGGGCGGTGGACCGGGTGCAGGGCCGGGGTCCGGCGGGCGGGGACCTCAGCCGGGACGACGACCGGCCGCTGTACTGGGCGCGCCTCGGGCTGACCCGTGAAGTGCGCACCTGGGAGCCGGAGTTCCAGCTCAGCGACGGGCAACGGGCGGACCTGATCGACGACTTGGAGCGGACCTCGCGCGGCGGCACGGACGTGCGCTATCCGCACCGCAAGGGAGAGCGGCGGGTCCTGGTCACCGGCTTCGACCCGTTCACGCTCGACCGGGACATCCGGATCTCCAACCCCTCCGGGGCCACCGCACTCGCGCTCGACGGCACGGTGGTGCAGACCGCGGACGGGCCCGCCCGGGTGGAGACGGTCGTGTTCCCGGTGCGCTGGCGGGACTTCGCCGATCTGACCGTGGAGCGGACGCTGCGGCCGTATCTGAAGAAGGTGGACCTGTTCACCACCGTGAGCCAGGGCCGGGTCGGCCGGTTCGACGTGGAGCGCACCAACGGGGCCTGGCGGGGCGGCTTCCCGGACAACGACAACGTCAGCAGGACCGAGACCGTCCCGGTCACCGACCCCGCCTCACAGCCGCAGTGGACGTCGACGACCCTGCCGTACAAGGAGATCGTGAGCGCGGACACGGGACGCTTCCCGGTGTACGACCACACCGAGGTGACCGAGATCCCGGCCGGCGGCACCGATCCCGTCGTACGCCCCGACGGCCCCACCCCCGGCTCGACCGCGCGCGCCGGAGGCGGCGGCGACTACCTGTCCAACGAGATCGCCTATCGCGCCACGCTGCTGCGCGACCGGCTCGGGCTGCACGACACCCTGCCGGGCGGCCATGTGCACACCCCGGTGCTGCAGTTCGGGACGGGCAACACGGACCCGGCGACCGGGACGGTCACCGATCCGCAGTTCCTGCAGAACCGGCAGGACATCGTCGCGCAGTTCCGGGCGATCCTGACCGTGGCGATCGAGACGGCGACGCCCGTCAGGGAGTGACGTCCTGCGGCTCCTCGGCGGCGCCGTCCTCGTCGATCTCCTCGCCGAGCAGTTCGCGGGCCAGCAGCGTCGCGCCCGCGACCGCGCCCGGCATCAGGAACACCGCGACGAAGGGGACGACGAAGGCCGCCGCCAGGGGTGTGCCGAAGCCCCAGATCAGGGTCTTGCGGGAGCGCAGCAGGGCGAGGCGCTCCCGCAGTTCGACGCCGCGGCGCTGCAGGGCCACCCCGGCCAGTTCCTCGGTGAGGAAGAAGCCGGTGACGAAGAACCCGATCACCGGGACGACGCTCTGGCCGACGAACGGGATGAAGCCGCAGGCGAAGAGCAGGATGCCCCACAGGGCCGCGCGCACGACGATCCGCAGGCTGTCGCGGGCCGAGATCCACAGTTCGCGCCAGAGCGGAAGGCCGGACTCGGGGGCGGTGCCGTCCGGGGAGACGTCGCGGTCGACCTTCTCCGAGAGGTTCTCGTAGAAGGGCTGGCCGATCAGGAGCGTGACCGCGGTGAAGGTGACGACGGCGAGGAGCAGACCGAGCGCGAACAGCACGGCGGTGAGGAACCCGCGGAACAGGCCGAGCCACGGACTCGGCCAGCCGTCGGCGAACGGCGTCGCCCAGCCCACCGCGTCCTCGCCCCACAGCGCGAGCGCGACCAGCGCGGCCGCGTACAGGACGAGGGTCACCAGCCCCGGCACCAGCCCGAATCCGTACTGCCTGCCGTGCCGGGCCACCCACCGCTGACCCTTCAGGAGATAGCTGAAGCCCGCCCCAAGATCACGCATGGGGGAACTCTACCGAGGACCGCACGCCCGGCCCGCACCGCGCACTGCTCGGCAGACACAGCGGCCCGCACCGCACACCACACGGGGCCCTACGCGGGCGTGACGGCCACCACGACGCCCCGCTCGACCGCGGGCGACACCGCCGCGGACACCCGGACCGCTCCCGCCCGCGCCAGCCGTCCGGCCCGCGACGCGCCGGCGAGCAGCGCGGGCTGGATCCGCCCCAGGCCCGACACCAGCATCTCCTCCCCCGCCACCAGGACCGGCCGGACGGCCTTCGTGGAGGCGGCCGCCGCCTCCGCGAGGTCGGCCAGCGGGGTGAGCGCGGCACCGACCAGCCCGGCCCCGGCGGCGGCCGCACGCTCCGCGAGAGCGACCTGGAGCGGCATCAGCGGGGCCAGCGCCGTGGTCAGCGCGTCGGCGATCCGGGCGAGTTCGGGCGAGGAGTCGCGCAGCACGTCCGCCGCGGACCGCAGCACGGGCGTCACGGCGAGCAGCGCCCCCGCGGCCAGGCCCGCCGCAGCGGGCAGCAGCGGGGACGTCGCCTCGACCAGGTCGCCGAGCGCGTCCGCGAACTCCTCGACGGCCGGCTCGACCGCGTCCAGCACGGGCAGCAGGCTGTCGCCGAGCGCGGTGAGCAGCGCCTGCGCCGGTTCGCTCACCGGGTGCACCGCCAGCGGCGCCCCGCTCGTGCCGAGCCGGGTCAGGGTGTCGACGATGCGGTAGAAGGCCTCCTGGGCCTGCGGCGACGCACTCGCCTCGGCCAGCTCCGCGGTGGTCTCACGCAGCACGCGCAGCACCTCCGGGCCCGAACCGTCACGCGGGTCGAAGGTGTTCACCGCGATCCTGGTGAGGTTGCCTGCGGTGTCCAGGAGCTGGCCGGTGATGTCGGTCGTGCTGCGTGCCAGGCGCAGCACGTCGTCCCTGCTGGGCAGCGGTGGGATCGTCGCCATGGGGGCTCTCCTCGGCTCACGGTGGGCGGCCGTCGCCCTCAGGATGCCCCCATTTGCCCGTCCGGGATGTGTCATCCATGGCATCCGTGACATGAACTCCCGGTTGTTGCCGTTGAGTCGAACAGGGACACCGCGCCGTACCGATCTACGTGCTGTTCGGTACGCAGGAACGGCCGCCGAGGTTGAGGAGAACGGATGACGCGAGAGATCCACGGCACCGTCGCCGCCGGCTTCGAGGCGGTGCGGGAGGAGTTCGCCGCGTTCGTCGCGGGGGAACTGCCGGACTACGAAGGACAGTTGTGCGCCCATGTGCACGGCAGAAAGGTCGTCGACCTGTGGGCCGGTGACGACAACGACGCCGGGTCCCTCTACGGCGTCTTCTCGTCGACGAAGGGCGCGGCACACCTGGTCGTCGCGCTGCTCGTGCAGGACGGCACGCTGGAGCTGGAGCGCAGAGTGACCTACTACTGGCCGGAGTTCGGGGCGGAGGGCAAGGCGGCGCTGACGCTGCGGGACCTGCTCACGCACCGTGCCGGGCTGATCGGCCTGGATGCCGGGTTCAGCGCGGAGGAGCTGGCCGACGACCGGGTGATCGCCGAACGGCTCGCCGACCAGCGGCCGTTCTGGCGTCCGGGCACCGCCTTCGGCTATCACGCGTTCGTGATCGGCGCGCTGACCGGAGAGGTGGTGCGCAGGGCCACGGGCCGCACGCTCCAGGAGGTCTACGAGGAGCGGATCAGGGCGCCGTACGGCCTGGACTTCTTCCTCGGGCTGCCCGAGGCGCTGGAGCCCCGCTTCCGCTCCGTGCAGCCGATGGCTCCGACACCGAAGCAGCAGGCCGTGCTGGACGCGGCGCCGAGCGGGCCGCACTCGCTCACCTCGATCGCGTACAACACCCATGTGCCCGAGCCGCCCGCGCTGGAGGATCACGCCAACTCCCGTACCGTGCGCGCCAAGGGCCCGGCGTCCGCGGGCGGAGTGGCCGCCGCACGCGGGCTCGCCGGGATGTACGCGGCGGCGATCAGCGAGGTCGGCGGGCGGCCTCCGCTGCTGAAGCCGGACACGATCGCCGAGGTCGGGCAGATCCACTCGGTCGGCCACGACCTGGTCAGCCGCGCCCACCGGGCCTTCGGCCTCGGTTTCCAGGCGACGGCCGAGGCCTGGTACCCGTTCCTGGGTGCCGGTGCCTTCGGGCACAGCGGGGCGAGCGGCTCCCAGGCGTTCGCCGATCCGCGCAGCGGCCTGGCCTACGGCTACACCCGGCGGCGCTGCGCCTACCCGGGCGGGGCCGCGCCGGAGAACGAGCGGCTGATCAGGGCGGTGCACACCGCGGCACTCGCGCTCTGACTCCGGACACCGCGCCCCGGGCACGGCGCCCGGGACACGACATGGTGGAGGCCGCACCCCACGTCCAGGGATGCGGCCTCCGTCGTACGCAACGAGCGCCGTCAGGCAAGCGTCACGGTGATGTTGCCGCGGATCGCCTTCGAGTACGGGCAGACCTGGTGCGCCTTGGCCAGGAGGTCCTCGGCGGTGGCCGCGTCGACGTTCGGGATCTCGGCCGAGATCTCGACGATGATGCCGAATCCGTCGTCGTTCCTGCCGATGCCGACCTTCGCGGTGACCGTCGAACCGGAGATGTCCGCCTTCTCCCGGCGGGCGACGACGCCCAGGGCGCCCTGGAAGCAGGCGCTGTACCCGGCGGCGAAGAGCTGCTCCGGGTTGGTGCCGGCGCCGTTGCCGCCCATCTCCTTGGGCGGGTTCACGACGACGTCGAGCCTGCCGTCGTCGGTGGCGACCCGGCCGTCCCGGCCGTTCTCGGCGGTGGCGACGGCGGTGTAGAGGACGTCGGTCTGCTGGATGGACATGCGGGTGTCTTCCTCCTCGGTCCGCCGCGACTCGCGCCCACGATCGACGACGGTTTCGGAAAGAAGTTATCGCATACCGGAAATTGACAGAAGGGACCCGCTGGCGGAGGAGCTCAGAGCTTGACGATCATCTTGCCGGTGTTGGCGCCGCGCAGGACGCCGAGGAAGGCCTCCAGATTGTTCTCGATGCCCTCGACGACCGTCTCGCGGTACTTCAGCCGGCCCGAGGCGACCCAGGGGCCGACCTCCCGGACGAACTCGGGCTGCAGGTCGTAGTGGTCGCCGACGAGGACACCCTCGACGCGCAGCCGGTTCTGCAGGATCTTGACCATGTTGCGCGGGCCGGGGGTCGGCTCGGTCGCGTTGTACTGCGAGATCATGCCGCAGATCACGGCCCGGCCGCGCAGGTTGAGCGCGCCGATCGCGGCCTCCAGGTGCTCGCCGCCGACGTTGTCGAAGTAGACGTCGATTCCGTCGGGGGCGGCCTGCTTCAGCTGCTCGCGGACGGAGCCGTTCTTGTAGTTGAAGGCGGCGTCGAAGCCGTACTCCTCGATCAGCAGCTCGACCTTCTCGTCGGAGCCTGCGGAGCCGATGACCCGCGAGGCGCCCTTGAGCTTCGCGATCTGGCCGACCTGGCTGCCGACCGCGCCGGCGGCACCGGAGACGAAGACCGCGTCGCCCTCCTTGAAGGCGCCGACCCGCAGCAGGCCCGCGTACGCCGTCAGGCCCGTCATGCCGAGGACGCCGAGGTACGTGCTCAGCGGCGCGGCCTCGGGGTCGACCTTGACGGCGTGCCTGGCGTCCATGACCGCGTATTCGCGCCAGCCGAAGACGTGCAGGACGTGGTCGCCGACCGCGATGCCCTCGGCGTTGGAGGCGACGACCTCGCCGACCGCGCCGCCCTGCATGACCTTGCCGAGCTCGAAGGGCGCGACGTAGGACTTGGCGTCGCTCATCCGGCCACGCATATAGGGGTCGACGGAGAGGTACTTGTTCCGCACCAGCACCTGGCCCTCGCCCGGCGCCGGGGCCTCCGTCTCGACCAGGGCGAAGTCCTCGGGCTTGGGCCAGCCGACGGGGCGGCTGAGCAGGTGCCATTCGCGGTTGATCATGACGAGCGCCTTTCCTGGGCATGGGGAAAATGTTTCAGTACCTGAAACAACCATGCTCCTGAATATTTCAGATTGTCAAGTAAAGGGGTATCCTGGTGCCATGCCCACCCCTGAGAAGACGCGCCGCCCCGACGCCCTCACCCTGGAGGTCGTCGAGCTGATCGGCGATGTCGTGTCCCGGTTCTACGCGGACTACGAGGAGGCGGCCGCCGAACACGCGCTGACCGGCGCGCAGGCCCGGCTGCTGAGCCTGCTGTCGCTGGAGCCGCTGCCGATGCGCAAGCTGGCGCAGAAGCTGAAGTGCGAGCCGTCGAACGTCACCGGGATCGTCGACCGCCTGGAGGCGCGCGGCCTGGTGGAGCGGCGTCCCGACCCGGCCGACCGCCGCATCAAGCTGGCCGCCGCGACCGACGACGGGCTGCGCGTCGCCCGCGAACTGCGCGACGGACTGCGCTTCGCACGGGAGCCCCTGGCGGGGCTGTCGGACGAAGAGCGGTTGTCTTTGCGGGATTTGCTACGGCGGATGATGGACGCGTAGAACTGGCGGCCATTTTGCGGCGCCGCACCTTGCAGCGGCCGTCCGCTACGAACACCACCACAGGAACCGCTTGCACGTCTCTGTAGGGGTGGGAGTCGGCGTCGGGTTGGAGTGGGTGGGGGCCGAGGTCGGGGTCGGGTTCGACGGTGGGGGTGTGGCCGCCGGGGGTGTGGTTCCGGGGGCCCGGCTCGGTGTGGCGGTCGGGGAGTCCGTGTCGGACTTGTCCTTCTTCGCCTTGTCCTTCGGGGACTTCGAGGCGGAGGGGGACGCGGTCGGCGACGTAGCGCCGCCCGACGCTCCCGCGCCGGTCGCGCCGTCGCTCGGCCCGGACTTCCCGCCCACCTCCGACGCCGCCGCACCCTCCGCCGACTCGTCGCCGGCCGCGGCCGGCTTGGGCGTGCTGAAGGGGGCGTCGACACCCAGTTCGGCGAGGCTGAGGCCACCCGCCGCGAGCGCGCAGGCCGCGGTGATCAGCAGGACCCGGCGGCGGCGCCTGCGGTGGGCCGCGGCCTTGCGGTCGCGGCGGCTGGCGCCGCCCGCGGGGCCTTCGGCGCCCCGGCCGCCCCGGCCGCGTCCGCGGCCCTGGGCACGCCGTGCGGCGGCGCGGCCCGCCGGCCGCTCGTCGGCGGACTCGTCGTCCTCGGCGCCCTCGTCCTCGTCCTCGGCGTCGGCTTCGTAGGGGCTCTGCGCGCCGCCGTACCCGCCCTCGTGGCCCTCGTACGCACCGCCCGCGCGCTCACCCGCGTACGCGGGCGCGCCGTCGCGCTCCGCGTGCGCGCGGAGTTGTTCGACCTGTGCGCCGCACCCCGGACAGGCGAGGGCGCCATTCAGGTGCCGTCGGCACGGGTGGCAGTAGTCCATGACGCCGGAAGACTAAGTTCCTCACAGGCAACGTTCATAGTCACACCTGTGAAAGTTGTGTGCGGAACTGCCCGTTCCGGCGCGGCGAGTTGAGGAATCCGGCAGGGCGTGTCGGGCATCTCCCCCGATCGCACCGAAACCGCCGCCGAAAAGCGCACCGAAAGCAGTGTCGAAACCGTTATCTGTTCGACCCATTGACACCCCCGCCGCCCCGTCCTTACTGTCACGCCAGCATTTCGAACGTGTGACGAGATTTCGAACACACCGTAAGAGCCGTCGATCCGCGAGGGACAACTGCCGTGCGCATCACCGGAATCAGCACACACGTGGTCGGGACGCCCTGGCGCAACCTGACCTACGTCCAGGTGCACACCGACGAGGGGATCACGGGAGTCGGCGAGACCCGCATGCTGGGCCACACCGACGCGCTGATCGGCTATCTGCACGAGGCGGAGGCCAACCACATTCTGGGCTCCGATCCGTTCGCCGTGGAAGACCTCGTCCGCCGTATGAAGTACGGCGACTACGGCCGGGCCGGCGAGATCGTGATGTCCGGCATCGCGGTGATCGAGATGGCCTGCTGGGACATCAAGGGCAAGGCCCTCGGCGTGCCCGTCTGGCAGCTGCTGGGCGGCCGGGTGACCGACAAGGTCAAGGCGTACGCCAACGGCTGGTACACCACGGAGCGGACCCCGGAGGCCTATCACAAGGCCGCCCAGGGAGTCATGGAGCGCGGGTACCGGGCGCTGAAGATCGACCCCTTCGGGACCGGGCACTTCGAGCTCGACCACGAGCAGACGCTGTACGCCGTCTCGCTGATCGAGGCCGTGCGCGACGCCATCGGGCCCGAGGCCGAGCTGATGCTGGAGATGCACGGCCGGTTCTCCCCCGCCACCGCCGTCCGTCTCGCGCACGAGCTCGCGCCCTTCAAGCCCGCCTGGCTGGAGGAGCCCGTACCGCCGGAGAACCTCAAGGCGCTGGAGAAGGTCGCCGCGAAGGTGGACATGCCGGTCGCCACCGGTGAGCGGATTCACGATCGCATCGAGTTCCGCGAGCTGTTCGAGAGCCAGGCCGCCGACATCATCCAGCCGGACGTCGGCCACATCGGCGGCATCTGGGAGACGCGGAAGCTGGCCGCGACCGCCGAGACCCACTACATGCTCGTCGCGCCGCACAACGTCGGCGGCTCCGTGCTCACCGCCGCCTCGCTCCAGGTCGGCTTCACCTCCCCCAACTTCAAGATCCTGGAGCACTTCAACGACTTCGCGGACGCCGAGATCAAGAAGGTCGTCAAGGGGGCGCCGCAGGTCGTGGACGGCTACTTCCACCTCTCGGACGCGCCCGGGCTCGGCGTCGAGCTCGACGTCGACGCGGCCGCCGAGTTCCCGCAGCAGCAGGCCCGGTTCGACCTGTGGGCCGACGGCTGGGAGCAGCGCAAGCCGAAGGACACGAAGTGAGCGGCGCCGTCGTCGTCGAGGGGCCCGGCGAGCACCGGCTGACCGCGCACACGCCCCGTGAACCCGGCGCGGGCGAGGCGCTCGTGCGCGTGCACGCCGTCGGCATCTGCGGCAGCGACCGCGAGGTGTACCAGGGCAACCGGCCCGAGGGGTACGTCCGTTACCCCCTCACCCCCGGCCACGAGTGGTCCGGGACGGTCGAGGCGGTGGGTGCCGGCGTGCCGCCGGCTCTCGTGGGCCGCAAGGTCGTCGGCGAGGGCTTCCGCAACTGCCAGGTGTGCGACCGCTGCCACGCGGGCGAGACCACGCTGTGCAGCGCCGGGTACGAGGAGACCGGGTTCACCCAGCCGGGCGCGATGGCCGCCACGCTCACCCTCCCCGCGCGGCTGCTGCACGCGCTGCCCGACGACGCGGATCTCACCGCCGCCGCCCTGCTGGAGCCCGCCGCCTGCATCGCCGCCGCGGCGATCAAGGCGAACGCCCGGCCGGGCGAGCGGGTCGCGGTCGTCGGCACCGGCACGCTCGGCATGTTCGCCGTGCAGTTCCTCAAGGCCGGATCACCGGCCGAGCTGCTGGTCGTCGGCACCCGCCCCGACCGCGCGGAGCTTTCGAGAACTTTCGGCGCCACCGACTTCCGCACCAGGGACCAACAACTCCCGGACGACGTCGACGTCGTGATCGAGACCGCAGGGTCCGCGTCCGCCGCGCGCACCGCCGCCTCGCTGCTCAGGCGCGGCGGACGGCTGGTCCTCACGGGCATCCCGGCACCGGGCGCCGAGGGGCTCGACCCGACCGACCTGGTCGTACGGCAGCTGGAGGTGCACACCGTCTTCGGGGCGCCGCCGGACGCCTGGGCGCACACGGTGCGGGTGTTCGGGGCCGGTCTGCTCGACCCGGTGCCGCTCGTCACCCACGAACTGCCGCTGGAGGAGTTCCCGAAGGCCATAGAGCTGGTCGGGTCCGGCGATCCGAAAGTGGGCAAGGTGCTGCTCCGCCCCTAGCCGTACGCCGGTACGGGGGCGACCTGACGGTCCCCGTACCGGCGTACACCCAAGGCTTTTTCCTACCCCGAGCCGCGAACCTTGTCCGAAATATCGAACACGAAGGACAGCTTGTGACGACCGACGCTTCCGCCACGGCGGCCCGCCGACCCGGTGAGCAGGTGCTCACCGCTCTCGGTCTGGGTGCGCCCGCCCTCGACCCCGCCGACGCCTCGCCGCACACCTTCCCCGGCGGTGGCCGCTGGCGCACCGAGATCCCCTCGTGCGAGGGTCCCGAAGCGCTGGCCGTCGTGCTCAAGGAGTCCTCCCGTCTGGACGTGCCGATCCACCGGATCAGCCAGGGCAGCGGTGTGTGGATGCTGACCGACGCCGAGATCACCGAGATGGTCGAGGCGACGGCCGAACGCGACATCGAGCTCTGCCTGTTCACCGGCCCGCGCGGCACCTGGGACATCGGCGGCTCCGTGCGCTCCGACTCGCGCGGCGCCGGGCTGCGCGCCCGCGGACACGACGCCGTCGCCGGATGTATCGAAGACGCCGTCCGGGCAACGGAGTTGGGCGTCACGTGCCTGCTCGTCGCCGACGAGGGCGTGCTGTGGACACTGCACCGGGCGCGCACCGCCGGGATCATCCCGGCCGACACCACGCTGAAGGTGTCCGCGCTCGTGGGGCCGGTCAACCCGGCGTCGTACGCGGTCTTCGAGCACCTGGGCGCCGACTCCGTCAACGTGCCCAGTGATCTGACGCTCGATCACCTCACCGAGATCCGGCGGGTCTCCGCCGCCCCCATGGACATGTACATCGAGGCCCCCGACGACCTCGGCGGCTACGTCCGGATGTACGAGGTCGCCGAGCTGATCCGGCGCGGCGCCCCGCTCTATCTGAAGTTCGGTCTGTCCAAGGCTCCCGGCATCTACCCGTGGGGCACCCACCTGCGGGACGTGACCCTGGACACCGCCCGGGAGCGGGTGCGGCGCGGCCGCCTCGCTCTCGACCTGCTCGCCCGGCACGGTGCGGACGGCAACATGGCGCCGCTCGGCTCCCGGCTGCCCGGACCGCTCAACCGCTTCCCCGCCGCATAGCCCCTCGCCGGGTCCCAGAAGTTGTCAACGCCGACACGAACAAGGAATGGTCACATGCGCACTCGTAGAAGCGCCCTTGCCCTCATGGCCGGAGCCGCCTCTCTCGCTCTCACGCTGTCCGCCTGCGGTCAGAACAGTAAGGGCGGGAGCAAAGAGGACAAGGGCAGCGCCAAGGGCGGCACCATCGGCATCGCCATGCCCACCAAGTCCTCCGAGCGGTGGATCGCGGACGGCAACAACGTCGTCAAGAACCTCAAGGCCAAGGGCTACAAGACCAAGCTGGTCTACGGCGAGGACGACCCCGACCAGCAGGTCTCGCAGATCGAGAACCTGATCACGCAGGGCGTCAAGGGACTGATCGTCGCGGCCATCGACAACAAGTCGCTGAACAACGTGCTGCAGCAGGCCGCCGACGCCAAGATCCCGGTGATCGCCTACGACCGGCTGATCCTCGGCACGAAGAACGTCGACTACTACGCGTCCTTCGACAACACCAAGGTCGGTGAGCTGCAGGCCAGTTACATCGTCGACAAGCTGGGCCTGAAGGACGGCAAGGGCCCCTTCAACATCGAGCTGTTCGCCGGCTCCAACGACGACAACAACACCAAGTACTTCTTCAACGGCGCGATGAGCGTGCTGCAGCCCTACATCGACAAGAAGAAGCTCGTCGTCAAGTCCGGCCAGACCAAGCTCACCCAGGTCACGACGCTTCGCTGGGACGGCGCCACCGCGCAGAAGCGCATGGAGGACATCCTCACCTCGACCTACGGCAGCGCCAAGGTCGACGCGGTCCTCTCGCCGTACGACGGCATCTCCATCGGTGTCCTCGCCGCCCTGAAGTCGGACGGCTACGGTTCCTCCAGCAAGCCGCTGCCGGTCATCACCGGCCAGGACGCCGAGCTCGCCTCGGTGAAGTCGATCATCGCGGGCCAGCAGACGCAGACCGTCTACAAGGACACCCGCAAGCTCGCCGATGTCGCCTCGAGCATGGTCGACGACGTACTCAACGGCAAGAAGCCCGAGGTCAACGACACCAAGACGTACGACAACGGCACCAAGGTCGTCCCGGCCATGCTGCTGCAGCCCGTGAGCGTCGACAAGACCAACTACACCAAGGAACTGGTCGACACCGGCTACTACAAGGCCAGCGAGCTGCAGTAGTCCCGCCGGCCGACACCTCGGCCGTTCCTACGGAGTGAAAGGGCACGACCATGGCGGGACCCGTCCTGGAAATGCGCTCGATCGTCAAGACCTTTCCCGGTGTGAAGGCGCTGTCGGACGTCACGCTGACGGTCCGTCAGGGCGAGGTCCATGCCATCTGCGGTGAGAACGGCGCCGGAAAGTCCACCTTGATGAAGGTGCTCTCCGGCGTCCATCCGCACGGCACCTACGAGGGCGACATCCTCTTCGAAGGTGAGACCTGCGAGTTCAAGGACATCCGGGCGAGCGAGCAGCACGGCATCGTGATCATCCATCAGGAGCTGGCACTCGTGCCGTTCCTGTCGATCGCCGAGAACATCTTCCTCGGCAACGAGCACGCGCGGCGCGGGCTGATCGACTGGAGGGAGACGCTCAAGCACGCCACCGAACTGCTGCGCCGGGTCGGTCTGACCGACCACCCGGAGACCCGGATCGCCGACATCGGCGTGGGCAAGCAGCAGCTGGTGGAGATCGCCAAGGCGCTGTCGAAGAAGGTGAAGCTGCTCATCCTCGACGAGCCGACCGCGGCGCTCAACGACGAGGACAGCGGCAAACTCCTCGATCTCATCCTGGAGTTGAAGAAGCAGGGCATCACCTCGATCATCATCTCCCACAAGCTCAACGAGATCCGCCGGGTCGCCGACTCGGTGACGATCCTGCGCGACGGCCGGTCCATCGAGACCCTCGACGTCAAGGCGCCGGAGACCACCGAGGACCGGATCATCTCAGGGATGGTCGGCCGCGACCTCGACCACCGCTTCCCCGAGCGCACCCCGTTCGAGGGCGAGCCGGACGCGGCCCCGGCCCTGGAGATCCGCAACTGGACCGTCCACCATCCGATCGACCAGCAGCGCAAGGTCGTCGACGACGTGTCGATCCAGGTGCGCCGCGGGGAGATCGTCGGCATCGCGGGCCTGATGGGCGCGGGCCGCACCGAGCTGGCCATGAGCGTCTTCGGGCGCACCTACGGCCGGCACGCGGGCGGCACGGTCCTCAAGGACGGCCGGGAGATCCGTACGAAGACCGTCTCCGAGGCGGTCAAGAACGGCATCGCGTACGTCACGGAGGACCGCAAGCACTACGGCCTCAACCTCATCGACACCATCAACCGCAATATCTCGCTGACCGCGCTGAACAAGGTCGCCAGCCGCGGAGTGGTCGACGAGCACGAGGAGCGCAAGGTCGCCGAGCGCTTCCGCACGTCGATGAACATCAAGGCGCCGACCGTCTTCGAGCCGGTGGGCAAGCTGTCCGGCGGCAACCAGCAGAAGGTCGTCCTCAGCAAGTGGATCTTCGCGGGTCCCGAGGTGCTGATCCTGGACGAGCCGACGCGCGGGATCGACGTGGGCGCCAAGTACGAGATCTACACGGTCATCGACCAACTGGCCGCCGAGGGCAAGGCGGTCGTCTTCATCTCCTCCGAGCTGCCGGAGCTGCTCGGCATGTGCGACCGCATCTACACCATGGCCGCCGGGCGGCTGACGGGCGAGGTCCCGCGGGCCGAGGCCACGCAGGAAGTGCTGATGCGCCAGATGACGAAGGACAAAGAGGTAACCCGATGAGCACGGATGTGACGGACAAGGTCCCGGCCTCGGCGCCGCCCGGCAGGAGCGGGGGGCCGGGTGCGGGCGGCGGCCTGCTGCAGCTGGTCCTCGGCGGTCTGCGCCGGAACATGCGGCAGTACGGCATGCTGATCGCGCTCGGCCTGATCGTGGTCCTGTTCCAGGTGTGGACCGGCGGCGACCTGCTGCTGCCGCGCAACGTCTCCAACCTGGTGCTGCAGAACAGCTACATCCTGATCCTCGCGATCGGCATGATGCTGGTGATCATCGCGGGCCACATCGATCTGTCCGTCGGATCGCTGACGGCGTTCGTCGGCGCGTTCGCGGCCGTGCTGACGGTCCAGCACGGCGTGGCCTGGCCCGTCGCCCTGGTGCTGTGCCTGCTGGTGGGCGCGGTCGCGGGCTCCTTGCAGGGCTTCATGATCGCCTATCTGGGCATACCGTCGTTCATCGTCACGCTCGCCGGAATGCTGCTCTTCCGCGGTCTGACGGAGATCTTCCTCAAGGGCCAGACCCTCGGCCCGTTCCCGGACGGACTGCAGAAGCTCGGCAACGGCTTCCTGCCGGAGGTCGGCCCGAACACCAACTACCACAACCTCACCCTGCTGCTGGGCCTGGTCCTGCTGGCCTTCGTCATCTACCAGGAGGTCCGCGACCGCAGGCGCGAGCAGGAGTTCTCCCTCGACGTCCTGCCCCGCAACGCCTTCCTGCTGAAGCTGGTCGCCATCGGCGCGGCGATCCTCGCGGTGACGCTCCTGCTTGCCAGCTACCAGGGCGCGCCGATCATCCTGATCATCCTCGGTGTGCTGGTGGTCGGTTACGGCTACGTCATGCGCAACGCGGTCTTCGGCCGTCACATCTACGCGATCGGCGGCAACCTGCCGGCGGCGAAGCTGTCCGGCGTCAAGGACAAGAAGGTCACCTTCCTTGTCTTCCTCAACATGGGCGTGCTCGCGGCCCTGGCGGGTCTGGTCGTTGCGGCCCGTCTGAACGCGGCGTCTCCGAAGGCGGGCCTGAACTTCGAACTCGAGGCCATCGCCTCGTCGTTCATCGGTGGTGCGTCCATGAGCGGCGGTGTGGGCACCGTCCTCGGCGCGATCATCGGTGGTCTCGTCCTCGGCGTGCTGAACAACGGCATGAACCTCCTGAGCGTCGGCACCGACTGGCAACAGGTCATCAAGGGCCTCGCCCTGCTGGCCGCGGTCGGCTTCGACGTGTGGAACAAGCGCAAGTCCGGTTCGTAAGTCAGCTCGGGCCCCGCCGCCACGGCGGGGCCCCACCCCTTCACGGGAGCCGCTCCATGGAACTGAACAGACGAACAGTCATCGCAGGCGCCGCGGCGGCAGGCATCGCCGCGACCACGCTCGGCACGGGCACCGCCCAGGCCTCCTCGGGGGGCCGGGGGCCGGTCAAGGAGCTCTTCGGCAAGCTCGACGACGGCACCAAGGTCTACCGCTGGTCCCTGGAGAACGGCGGCACCCGGCTGAAGGTCCTCTCCTACGGCGGCATCATCCAGTCCCTGGAGATCCCCGACCGGCACGGCCGCTACGCCAATGTCTCGCTCGGCTACGACAACCTCGCGGCCTATGTCGTCGGCACCACCTTCTTCGGCGCGACGATCGGGCGCTACGGCAACCGCATCGCCAAGGGCCGGTTCACCCTGGACGGCAAGACGTACCAGCTCAACGTCAACGACGGGGAGAACAGCCTGCACGGCGGCGCCAAGGGCTTCAACACCAAGGTGTGGGACGTCGAGGGCTTCACCTCCGGCTCCGACGTCGGCCTGCATCTGCACTACACCAGCATCGACGGCGAGATGGGATACCCCGGCACGCTGCGCACCAAGGTCACCTTCACGCTGAACCGGCACGGTGACTGGCGCATCGACTACGAGGCCACCACCGACAAGCCGACCGTCGTCAACCTCACCAACCACACGTACTGGAACCTCGCCGGCGAGGGCACGGGCACGATCGAGGACCACGAGCTCACGATCGCCGCGTCCCGCTACACGCCCACCGACGCGGGCCTGATCCCCACCGGCGAACTGGCGAAGGTCGCGGGCACCCCCTTCGACTTCCGCAGGGGCAAGACGGTCGGCCGGGACATCCGGGCCGGCCACCCCCAGCAGGTGCAGGCCAAGGGCTTCGACCACAACTGGGTCCTGGACAAGGGCGTCACGGCGCGGCCCGAGCACATCGCCACGCTGCGCGACCCGCGTTCCGGCCGCACCCTGAAGATCGCCACGGACCAGCCGGGTGTGCAGTTCTACTCCGGGAACTTCCTCGACGGAACCCTCGTCGGCACCTCCGGCAGCACCTATCGGCAGGGGGACGGAATGTGCCTGGAGACACAGCACTTCCCGGACTCGCCGAACCAGCCGTCCTGGCCGTCGACCGTGCTCCGACCTGGTCAGACGTACCGGACGACGACGATCCACTCGTTCAGCGCGTGACGTCATACTTCCTTCACATCGGTTGAACGGCGTCACCCCTGACTCCGTATGTAAGGGCGGCCCGCGCTCCCCCGCGCGGGCCGCCCAGACACGACGGGTCCGATGTCCCCGACGGACCCGCCCCATACGGAGGTTCCATGGCCGACAACGTCACCTCGCTGTTCCGCAGTACTGCGGCACACAGCCCGTCGATGGCGGCGTTGGCGCGTGAGGACGGTGACGGAACCGGTCCCGTGGACTTCTGCATCCCGTGCAACCCCTATTTCCCCACCCCGGCCATGTTCGAGGACATGGCCGCCCGGCTGCGGGACATCATCACGTACTACCCGAGCAGCGCCGACACGATCACGGCCGAACTGTGCAGCCTGCTCCAGCTTCCGCCGCAGTGCGTGGCGATGGGCAACGGCTCGACAGAGCTGATCACCTGGATCGACCACCTGATGGTCCGTGAGTCCCTCGCCATCCCCGTCCCCACCTTCGGCCGCTGGACCGACCAGCCGATGGAGACCGGCAAGCGGGTCGACATGTTCCCGCTGCAGGAGTCGAACGGCTTCGCCCTGGACCTCGCCCAGTACGCCGAGTTCATCCGCAAGCGCGGCACCCGGGTCGCGGTGATCTGCAACCCGAACAACCCCGACGGCGGCTATCTGCACAAGCAGTCGCTGGTGCAGTTCATGGACGCGATGGCCGACCTGGACCTGGTCGTCATCGACGAGTCCTTCCTGGAGTTCGCGGACGCGGAGACCGAGCCGTCCGTCGTCCAGGAGGCCATGATCCGCCCGAACGTCATCGTGCTGCGCAGCCTCGGCAAGAACTTCGGCCTGCACGGCATACGGTTCGGCTATCTGGTCGCCAACCCCGCCCTCGCCGGCCGCGTCCGCTCGATGCTGCCCAAGTGGAACCTCAACTCCTTCGCCGAGCACGTGGTGTTCATGCTGAAGGAGCACGGCACCGAGTACGCGCAGAGCCTGCAGCAGGTCCGCCGGGACCGCCTCGACATGGCCAGCCAACTCTCGGCGCTGCCCGGGCTGACGGTCTACCCCTCCCAGGGCAACTTCCTCTTCGTGCGCCTCCCCGTGGGCGCCGAGGGCACCGTGGTCCGGGACCGGATGCTCACCGAGCACCGCATCCTGGTCCGCGAGTGCGGCAACAAGATCGGTTCGTCCAGCCGCTTCCTGAGGCTCGTGGTGCGCCCACAGGTGGATGTGCGTCGCCTGGTGTCCGGCCTGGAACAGGTGCTCTACGGGACCAGGAGGGGAGCCGCCGTACCCGAGCTGGGCACCGGGACCAGCTACAGCTCGGGTACGGCGGCCGTGGACCGGCTGGTCGGCGCGACCAACGGGGCGGGCATGCCGCTCGCCGCGCAGTCCGCGCAGCACATGGGCAACGGCACCAACGGGGCGCAGATACCCGCGGCGGCGGCAGCGCAGCCGGTGGGTTTCCCGGCGCAGACGCCGATGCAGCCGGTCCCGGAGCCGACGCCCGCACCGGCTCCGGCGCCCACACCCACGCCGGTGCCTGCGCCCGCGCCGTACGCCGCGCCCGCTCCCGCGCCCGTGCCCGCTCCGGCCCCCGGACCGACGCCTCCGGGTGTCCCGGCCCGCGGCGGCCTCACCGCGGCCCAGGTCCGGGGCACCACCGGCCCCGACCTCACCCCGGCCCCGGCGACGGGCTGGCCCAACGCCCAGAGCTGGCCGAACGCCGCGGGGATGGGGCAGACGGGCTGAGCGAGCGAACGGGCTCGACGGCGGGGTTCAGTAGGCCACGGGCCAACCCGTCGACCAGCTCAGCAGGTTGATGCCGAGCTTGGGCGTGCCGTTGTCGTTGCCGTCGTAGTAGTGGTAGACGATCAGGTCGCCGTCGGAGTCGTTCATGATGGACTGGCCGCCGGGGCCGATGATGCTGCCGTGGGTCTCCAGCACGGGTGTGCCGCCGTTGTTCATCATCGCCACGCCGCTCTTGTCGTAGTACGGCCCGGTGATGCTCGTGGCCCGGCCCACCTTCACCTTGTACGTGGAGCTGGTGCCGGCGCAGCAGGTGTCGTAGGAGGCGAAGAGGTAGTAGTAGCCGCCGCGCTTCACGATGTACGGCGCCTCGACGGCCTTGGTCCCGGTCGGGCGGGAGGCGAGGGAGTACCGGGTGGTGTCGGACGCGAGCTGCTTCCCGGTGCCGGGGTCGATCCGGATCATCTTGATCCCGGTCCACCAACTGCCGAAGGACAGCCACCACTTGCCGTCGTCGTCGACGAAGAGGTTCGGGTCGATGGCGTTGTAGTCGCTGGAGGTGGTGGAGGTGTGGACGACGCCGTAGTCCGTCCAGGAGCCGGGCAGCCCGGTCGACGAACCGGCCAGCCCGATCGCGGACTTGTTGGAGCCGAAGGTCGAAACGGCGTAGTACATCAGGTACTTGCCGCCGTGGTACGAGATGTCGGGGGCCCAGGCCTCGGTGGCGTACGACGACCACCAGCCGGGCTTGGTCGGGAACGCGTCGCTGCCCGCGGTGAACGCGATCCGGTCGGTCGAGGTCTTGTAGCCCAGACCGCCGCCTGTGGCGTACAGCAGATAGCGCCCGGCCGAGGTGCGGATCATCGTCGGGTCGTGCACGACGACATCGCCGGTGACCTTGCCGGGGTTCGGATACGCCGACGCCGTGCCCGGGATCAGGGCGAGCAGGACGGCGGCGGGGACGGCGAGGAGAGCGGTCCTGGTGCGGGAGGTGCGGGGGGTGCGACTCACGCCGGCGCTCCTTGGGGTGGGGGATGGGAAGTGGGGGCCTCGATCCGTTCTGCATTGCGTTCGATATACCGATCACCGATCAGAGCTTCGGACGGGACCGTAGAATCGAACCACTTGCGCGTCAATGACCCGCGCAGCAACGGTGATTGCCGCCCCGTCACCGCCCGTCGAGGAGCGCCAGTCCCAATGGTGTGACCGTGTGCAGGACGGCCTTGCCCGCGCGGCAGGTGCTGAGCAGGCCCGCCTTGCGCAGGATGCCGATGTGGTGGCTGGCGGTCGCCGGCGCGATGCCCGTGCGGTGGGCGAGTTCGGAGGTCGTCACGCCGTGGCCCGCCACCGTGGCGAGGATCTCCGCGCGGGTGCGGCCGAGGAGGGCGTTCAGGGAGCGCAGGCCGGGGGCGGTGCTCAGGGCGGTCTCGTGCGGCATGGGGTAGACGACGACGCACGGCAGCGCGGGGTCCTTGAGCAGCGTGGGTGTGCGCCAGCAGAAGTACGAGGGCAGGACGAGCAGGCCGCGCCCGTCGAGGTGGACGTCGCGGTCGACGCCCAGGCCGGTGATCTCCAGCACCGGCCCGCGCCAGACGAGCCCGGGGTGCAGGGTGTTGAGGAGACCGCCGAGGTCGCCGCTCGCCAAGTAGCGGCTGTGCGCGGCGCGTTCGGCGTCGAAGCGGCCGCGGATGCGGGACCACCAGGGGGCCAGCGCGGTCGCGAAGTACTGCCGGTGCAGCCGTCCGAGCTGCTTGACGGCTTCCAGGTCGCCGCGGGCGAGGAGCCCCGACCAGGAGGGCAACCTCCGTCCGCCGCGGGCCAGTTCGACGAGATCGTGCGCGAGCCGCTGGCGCGGTGTGGAGAGCAGGGCGCCGACCCCGGCGTCCAGGCCGCCCGCGCCGGCCGCCGGGGTGAGGAAGTCCGCCGAGTACCCGGCGGGCGGCGCGAGCCGGAAGAGATCGCCCAGTGGGGCGGTGAGCCTGCGGCGTACGGCCTGGCGCCAGCCGCCGAAGGCGAAGGACGCGGTGTCCGTCTGCAGCATGTGCATGCTCAGCAGCGACTCCCACATGGGATCGGGCGCCTGCGCGAGCCTGGTCTGGGCGAGATCGTCGTCCGTGAAGTGAATGCGTACCGCCATGTCGAGCCCCCCCGTTCGGCACTGTCCTTCCATGGTCGGCGAACGGGGGCGGCTTGCCACCCTCAGAAGTCATGGGGTGGCCGTACGCATGCAGCGGTTGCTGTCGGCTACAGCGCGGCTCTCAGCACTCCGTGACGGAGCTGACCTGGTCGCGGACGGGCGCGGACAGATCGAGGGCCTGGCCGTCCAGGATCACCATGATCTCGTTCTGGTAGCCGGCGTCCTTGTACAGGCACCAGCTGTCGCCGGAGATGTTCTTCACCGAGTACACATGGTCGTTGAGGCCGCCGGCCAGCACCGCCAGGTTCGAGGCGCCGTCCGCCAGCGAGTAGTGCGCCCCGCCGCCCTGCGTGTCGTGGTAGATGCAGAACTCCGACGGGTCGCACGGCCAGGTGGCCGGATCGGAGGAGGCAGGCGCCGCCTGCGCGGACAGGGGCATCGCGATCAGCGTGGCGCTGCCGACGAGCGCGGCGAGCCCGAGCGCGAGGCGGCTCTTGATGAGGGTCATGACGGTGTTCCCTTCCCCGTTGCGTGCAGTCACGTGCAGTCGCTTACGCGAACACCCCCCACCCTGCCCCCGCAACAACAGCCCCCGCACCCACCTTCGACCCCTGTCGAATGCAAACCGCCAACGCCCCGGCGTCACGCTGACCCTGGCGTCGACGAATCCTGACCCGGCCCGGCAGGGGTGGCCCGCGGCGCGTGGGCCACCCCCTTTCTGCGGGTCAGGACGCCGGGCACTCCTTCCATGCCATGTGGTACACGGTGCTGAGGGCGCCGTCGGTCGAGTCCATGGTCATGAAGCTGACCTTGTCCGGGTGTGCGGTCCCGGCGTTCACTCTCAGTTCGGTGTTGATGTTGAAGTTGCGCAGCACTCCGCAGGGCGCCCAGACCAGTTGGGCCCAGTCGGTGCTGTCGGTGGCCTGCCAGTCGTCGTTGTACGAGCCGCTGAACGGATGGCTTCTGGGCACCGTGTTCGAGGAGCCCTGGAAGTAGTACGAGGCCTTCTGGGTGGCGGACGCCCCCGGCTGGAGCGAGAGGAAGCCGCGGTAGTCGGCGCTCGCGATGGCGTAGGTGAAGCCCTGCGGGACGTGCACGATCAGGTTGAGCTGGCAGTTCTTGCGGAAGGCCGTGGGGTCGGAGTTGCCGCCGGCCTGGGCCAGGTAGTCGCTGTAGGTCACGGTGAAGGCGGTGTTGTCGGGGGAGACGGCGACGGCCGCCGTGCCCGCGGGACAGCCCGAGCCGTTGACCGTCGCCACATCGATGACGATCTTGTCCGGGGGCGGGTCGTCGAAGACGGGCGACGAGCCCTGGGTGGGCAGCGCGGTGGCGAGCAGAGCGGCTACGGCACCGCTCATCAGGAGTCCACCAGTCATGGTTTCTCCGGTTCTGTGAGTGGGGGGTGGCACACTCCGGCCCCCAGAGGGCGCTTGGGAGAAACAGTGAGGTTCCTGTGAAGGCCGGGAGCGAACGCATCGTAGGAAGGCATGTGACTCACCGTCAGGGCGAACTCCGGCCATTCACAGCGGTGTATTTCACACGGCGGGCGTGTGGTTGAACTCCGTTGTATATATAGCCCGTTGGCGCCTACGGGTTCTCCCACGCGGCCGGTTCCGCCGCGAGCCGGCGCACCGGTTCCGGCAGGGCGTCCGCCGCGATGTCGGCGATCGTGACGCCCTCCAGGATCCGGCGCACATTGGCCCGCAGCGCGATCCACAGCGGCAGCAGCGGCTGGGCGGAGCCCGTGTACTCCAGGCCGGTGGGCCGCTCCCCGCGCACGGACACGATCGGGCCGTCCACCGCCCGGATCACATCGGCGACCGTGATGGCGGAGGCCTCGCGCGCCAGCCGGTAGCCGCCGTTGCCCCCGCGCCGGCTGTCCACGACACCGGCGCGCCGCAGGTCACCGAGGATGCCCTCGAGGAACTTGTGCGGAATGCCCTGCACGGCGGCGACGGTCTCCGCCTTCACCGGTCCGCCATCCTGCCGAACAGCGAGCTCAAGAACCGCCCGTACCGCGTAATCCGCCCGTGCCGAGATCCTCATACGCCCATTGTGCTGGGTGCCGCCGTACACAATGACCTCGCACGCGCCGACCGACCGGCACGACGGGAGGCTCCCATGGGGCTCAGCAGACGTACGTTCAGCGCGCTCGCCGGCACCACGGCGCTCGGGCTCGCGCTCGGCGGCAGCGGCGCGGCGAGCTGCGCCTACGCCACCCACACCGCCCCGACGGGCCCCGCGCCCGCCCCGCCGCGCGCGGACGGCGAACAACACACCATCGGCTACGACCGCCACTCGCTCCTCGTCGACGGCCGCCGCCTGGTCGTCTGGTCGGGTGAGCTGCACCCCTGCCGGCTGCCGAGCCCGTCCCTGTGGCGGGACGTCCTGCAGAAGATGCGCGCCCACGGCTACAACACGGTCAGCATCTACGTGCCGTGGAACTACCACTCCCCCGCCCCCGGCCACTACGACTTCACCGGCGTCCGCGACCTGGACCTCTTCCTGCGCATGGCCGCCGAGACCGGCCTGTACGTCGTCCTGCGCCCCGGGCCGTACTGCAACGCCGAGCTCGACGGCGGCGGCTTCCCCGGCTGGCTGACGACCACCGCGGGGACGGCGCGGACCTCCGATGCGACGTATCTGTCGTACGTCGACGAGTGGCTGACCGAGGTGAACCGGATCGTCGCCCGGCATCTGTACACCGACGGCGGCGGCACGGTCCTGCTCTACCAGATCGAGAACGAGTACGACTCCTTCGTCGACGTGCCGGCCGGACGCGACTACATGTCCCACCTGTACAAGAAGGTGCGCGCCGACGGCATCGACGTGCCCCTCTTCCACAACGACAAGAGCAGGAACGGCTACTGGATCCCCGGCTCCTTCGACACCGGCGGGGAGAAGGGCGGTTGGCTCTACGGCTTCGACGGCTACCCCTCGCCGTCCCTGACCCCGCCCGACTGGGGGCACTTCGGCATCGGCGGCCTCAAGGGAGGTACGACGGCGAGCCCGCAAACCCCGGGTCTGGTACCGGAGTTCGGGGGCGGCTGGTTCGACCCCTGGGGCGGGGTCTGGTTCGGCAGGAAGGGGTACGAGGAGTCCCGTCGGCAGCGCGACGCGGCGTACGAGCGTCGCTTCTACCTCACCAACCTCGCCAACGGCATCACCCTGCACAGCGTCTACATGACCTTCGGCGGCACCTCCTGGGGCTGGCTGCCCGCCCCGGTCGTCTACACCTCGTACGACTACGGCGCCGCCATCGACGAGGGGCGCCTGCCCACGTCCAAGCTGATCCCCATGCACCAGATCGGCCACCTGCTGCACCACGTCCCCGACTTCGCGAAGCTGGACCGCGCCGCGGACGTCACGGCGGAGGGGCTGAAGGTGTACCACCTGACCAACCCCGACACTCACGCCGACGTGTACGTCCTGCGCAACGACGGCAAGGAGCAGGTCGACACCACGCTCGCGGTCCCGGGGGCCCGGCTCCCGGTCTCCGTACCGGCACAGGACGCTCGGCTGCTCGCCGCCGGGATCAGGCTGGGGCGGCGGACGGTGCGGCACTCCAACGCCCAGCCCATGCTGGCCCTCACCGCCGGGCAGCAGGAGATCGCCGTGCTCACCGGGCGGGCCGGGGAGGCGACGGTGACCGTGCTGGAGTGCGCGAGCCGGCCGGCGGTCGGCGTGCTGGACGGCGAGGCCGAGCACTCGTACGCGGACGGCCTGTTGCGCATCGCAGCCGAACTCGACGGTCTGACACGGGTGTTGGTGACCGGCGGCGGCATCTCCACCCCCCTGCTGCTGCTCCTCGCCGACGACGAGACCTCCGTACGGCTGTGGCCACGCGAGACCCCGTCGGGCCCGGTGCTGGTGTACGGCCCCGCGTTGCTGCGGACCGCGGCCGTCGAGGGCACGGCGGTCCGGCTGACCGGCGACACCGTGCGGGCCACCGAGCTGGAGGTGTGGGGCCCGCGCGGCCTCCGCGAAGTCTCCTGGAACGGCGGCGAGTTGAGGACGCGCGGCACGTCGTCCGGGAGCCTGCGCGGCGCGCAGTCGCTACCCGGTGCCAAGTCCGTCGCGCTGCCCGCGCTGCGCGGCCCCTGGCGCCGGCGCACGGAGAACCCGGAGTCGGCGCCCGGCTTCGACGACACGTCCTGGACGGCCGCCGAGAAGACCACCTCCCACAGCACCTCCCCGGTCCCGGCCGGACAGCCCGTCCTCTTCGCCGACGACTACGGCTTCCACTACGGCGACGTCTGGTACCGCGGGCACTTCACCGACGCGACCGGCACCGGGCCCGTGTCGCTCGCCTACAGGACCGGCACGCAGGGCCTGCTGATGGCATGGCTGGACGGGGTGCCCCTGGGCACGCACCGGATGCCGGTGCCGGACAACAAGAGTGTGCGACAGGGCAGTTGGGCCGCCGCGGCCTCCTTCGACGTGCCGGAGAAACTGCGCAAGGCGGGTCCGCACGTCCTGTCCGTACTGGTCCGGCGCATGCAGCACGACCAGGACGGCAAGGCGCAGGACACCCACAAGGTGGCGCGCGGACTGACGGCGGTCACCTTCGACGGGGCCTCACCCAAGGTGAGTTGGCGGCTCCAGGGCGAGGTGGCGCCCGACCCCGTGCGCGGGCCGCAGAACAACGGCGGGCTGTACGGCGAACGGCACGGCTGGCATCTGCCGTCGTACGCCGACGGCGGCTGGGAGCAGGCGGAGTTGCCGCGGGCCGAGCGACGGCAGGGCGTGACCTGGTACCGCACGGCGTTCCGGCTCGCCGTCGATCCCGGCACGGACGCCTCGATCGCACTGGTCCTCGACGACGACCCGGCGCGCGCCTACCGCGTCCAGATCTTCCTCAACGGCTGGAACATGGGCCAGTACATCAACGACGTGGGCCCCCAGCACACCTTCGTCCTGCCCAACGGCATCCTGCGCACCCGCGGTTCCAACACCCTGGCCCTGGCCGTCCTGTCCGACGGGACGACCCCCTCCGGCCCGTCGGACGTACGGCTGACGCTGCTGGGCGCGGCGGCCGGAGGGGTGCCGGTGACGACGGTGTGACGGGTGGTCCTCAGGCCAGCCGGATCACGTTCCACGACAGCGGTTCGAGGGTCGCGGTGAGGGTGCCGCCCGTGAGGGTGGTGCCCTCGGCCGCGTGGGGCTTGACGCGGTCCGGGTCGTCGAGGGTGTTGCGGGCGTCCGGGTCGCTGTCCGAGAGGACGCTGTGCTCGACGACGGACGCCAAGTCCAGGCCGTTCAGGGTGACTTCGAGGGGCAGCGCCTCGGTGCGGCTGCGGTTGACGGCGAAGACGGTGACGGTGCCGTCCTCGCCGCGCACGGCGGTGGCGTGCAGCAGGTCGGCCTCGCCGTACTTCTTCGTCTCGTACGTCGGCGAGTCGACCCGGACGTCGAGGACCCGGCCCTGGCCGTGCCGTGCGGCCTGCGCGAAGGGGAAGAAGGTCGTCTGGCGCCAGGCCGGGCCGCCGGGCTCGGTCATGATCGGCGCGATGACGTTGACGAGCTGGGCGAGACAGGCCACGGTGACGCGGTCCGCGTGCCGGAGCAGGGCGATGAGGAGCGATCCGAAGACGACGGCGTCGGTGACGCTGTAGTGGTCCTCCAGCAGCCGAGGCGCCTCCGGCCAGTCGTCCTGCGCGAACGTCTTGGCGCGCGCCTCCCACTCGGACTGGTACCAGACGTTCCACTCGTCGAAGGAGAGGTTGATCCGCTTCTTCGACTTCAGCAGTGCGCCCACGTGGTCGGCGGTCGCCACGACGTTCTCGATGAAGGACTCCATGTCGACGGCCGAGGCGAGGAAGGAGTCGATGTCACCGTCCTCGGGCCAGTAGTAGGCGTGCAGGGAGACGTAGTCGACGAGGTCGTACGTCTCCTTCAGGACCGTCGCCTCCCACTCGGCGAAGGTCGGCATGCCCTGGCCGGAGGAACCGCAGGCGACCAGTTCCACGCCCGGGTCGGCCTGGCGCATGGCGCGGGCGGTCTCGGCGGCGACGCGGCCGTACTCCTCGGCCGTCTTGTGGCCGGTCTGCCAGGGGCCGTCCATCTCGTTGCCCAGGCACCACAGCCGGATGCCGAAGGGGTCCTTGTCGCCGTGGGAGACACGCAGGTCCGAAAGCGCCGTGCCCTCGCGGTGGTTGGCGTACTCCTGGAGCTCCAGGGCCTCGGCGACACCCCGGGTGCCGAGGTTGACGGCCATCATGGGCTCGGCCTGCGGGCCGATCTTGCGCAGGAAGCCGATGTACTCGGACAGGCCGAAGCGGTTGGTCTCGGTGGAGTGCCAGGCGAGGTCGAGGCGGCGGGGGCGGTCGTCGGCGGGGCCGACGGAGTCCTCCCACTTGTAGCCCGAGACGAAGTTGCCGCCCGGGTAGCGGATGGTGGTGACGCCGAGTTCGCGGACGAGGTCCAGGACGTCCTGGCGGATGCCGTCCGCGTCCGCGGTGGGGTGGGTTGGTTCGAAGATGCCGGTGTAGACGCAGCGGCCCAGGTGTTCTACGAAGCTGCCGAAGAGTCGGGGAGTGGTGTCTCCGACGGTGAAGGCCGGGTCGAGGGTGAGGTGGGCTGTGCGCATGGTCGCCTTTCGGGGAGGGTGGTGCTTGTTTGATGGCGGGTGCGGGTGGTGTGTGGCTGGTCGCGCAGTTCCTCGCGCCCCTAAAAGCCTTACTGGCCTGCCAGGCCTGTGTGGGCTACGCCTGCCACTATCTGGCGTTGGAAGAAGACGAAGACGATGATCAGGGGGAGGCCTGCCATGAGGCCGCCGGCCATGAGTTGGGCCCATTGGATGCCGTAGGAGTTCATGACGGTGGCGATGCCGTTGGGCATGGTCATCAGGTCGGGGTTGTTGGTCACCATGTACGGCCACAGGAAGTTGTTCCAGGAGCTGATGAAGGTGAAGATGCCGACCGCGGCGAGGGAGGGGCGCGAGAGGGGGAGGACGATCGTGAAGAAGACCCGCCAGCGGCCCGCGCCGTCGATGAAGGCGGCCTCCTCCAGTTCGTGCGGGATGCCCTGGAAGAACTTGTAGAGGATGTAGACCATCGCCGCGGGCGCGCACTGCGGGAGGATCATGCCCCAGTAGGTGTCGACCATGCCCATCTGCTGGACGGTGGTGAACAGAGGGACGCCGAGCACCGCCGGGGAGATCATCAGGCCCGCCATGACGACGCCCATGAGCACCGCCTTGCCGCGGAACTCGGTGCGGGCGAAGCCGTATCCGGCGAGCGCGCTGACCAGGACGACCACGGAGGTCACGCACACCGACACCACAAGGGAGTTGACGAACCAGTTGGTGATGTTGCCGGTCTCGAACAGGGCCTTCCAGGCCTGGCCGGTCCACACCTTAGGCAGCCAGTGCGGCGGGATCTGGGCCGCCTCGGTCTCGGACTTGAGCGAGGTGAACAGGGCCGCGGCGATCGGCCCCACGAACACGACGGAGACGGCGAGCCCGATCAGTGTGAGAACGATCTGGCCGGGCGTCCAGGGCCTGCGGGCCTTGGTGCGTACGGTCGGACGCGTACCGACGGTCGGGCGGGTGGTGGCCTCGGCGGTGGTCATCGACCGGCCTCCTCACGGTTGCGCAGCAGCCACATCCGGGCGAGGGCGACCACTGCGATGAGCACGAAGAAGATGACGGACATCGCGGAGGCGTAGCCCACGCGATAGCTGGTGAAGCCCTGTTCGAGGGTGTACTGCACGAACGCCCTGGTGCTGAGCTCGGGTCCGGGGCCGAAGTCCATCATCACCACGGCCTGGTCGAAGAGCTGGAGCGAGGCGAGGATCTGCAGCGCGAGCACCAGTCCGGTGATGTTGCGCAGCAGCGGCAGCGTGATGTGGATGACGCGGTGCCAGGCGTTCGCGCCGTCGAGCTTCGCCGCCTCGTAGAGGTGGTCGGGGATGCCCTGGAGCGCGGCGAGGTAGAGCAGGAAGGAGAAGCCGACCGTCCACCACAGGGTCTCGATGACGATGGCGAGCATCGCGTACGACTTGTCGGTCAGCCAGGGCGTGTCGATGCCGAGGACATGGTTGAACATGCCGATGCCCTGGGTGAACAGCCACTGGAAGAGGTTGGCGGCGACGGTCGACGGCAGCAGGAACGGCGCGAAGAAGCAGAGCCGCCACAGCCATTTCCCGCGCTCGATGTTGTGCGCCAGCATCGCGAGCAGAAAGGCCAGCACGGTGATGCACGGCACCACGAGCAGCGTGAAGTAGGCGCTGTGGCCGAGCGCGTCCCACATCGCCGAGTCGTGCACCGCCTCGCGGTAGTTGTCGAGGCCGACGAAGTGCGTGTCGTCGCCGGAGATGTTGGCGTCGGTGAAGCTCAGATACAGGCCGCGCAGCAGCGGCCAGATCACGAACAGCGTGAACAGCGCCAGGAAGGGGGCGACGAACCAGCCCCCGTGCTGGAAGCCCTGCTTGCGGCGTACGGTCGCACTGGCTGCGGCGGCCTTCGTCCGCGCCGGTACGACGACGGTCGGGGCACTGGTCGTCATGCGCTCGCACCTCCCTGCGCTGCGGTCCTGCCGTCCATCGGGTTCTTCGTCGCGAGGAGCTTGGTGAGCCGCTGCTTCATCCGCTGCGCGGCCGCGGCGGGCCTGGCCGAGCCCATGGTCGAGGAGACGACGATCGGGCCGAGGTCCTGGGCGAGGATGCCGGTCGAGCCGGCGAACCACACCTTCGGCTCGGTGGCCTGGTGGTCCATGGCGGAGACGTACTCGTGCTGCGGGGTGAGCTTCTTGTACGCGGGCGTGGACAACGTCGGCGTGTACGCGGGGATGTGGCCGCCGGCCGCCCACTGCAGGGCGTGCTTGACGACGTAGGCGGCGAGCCGGTGCGCGCCCTCGTTGGCGGCGCCTCCGCGGCCTGCCTGGTGCGGCAGGACGAAGGAGTGCGACTCGGCGTGCGTGGCCTGCTTGCCGAAGACGGGCGGCAGCGGGGTGGCGCCGTAGTCCAGCTTGGCGCCGGAGAAGACCGGCACCGACCAGTTGCCCTCCCAGGTGAAGGGTGCGCCGTTGACGAACTGCTCGCCGGTCGGCGCGCCCGGGATGACGTAGCCGTCGGTGACGTGCTTGCGGAAGAACTCCAGCACCTCGGTGGCCTTGTCGACGTCGAAGAGCACCTCGGTGTTGGCGTCGTTGAACCACCGGCCGCCGAGCTGGGTGTAGAAGGCGACGAAGAACCACCACTGGAAGTTCTGGTCGTTGGTCCACAGGCCGATCGTCTGCAGCCCCTTCTTCTGGACCTTTCTGGCCTTCTTCAGGACGTCGAACCACTCGGTGGTGGAGGTGACCGGGACCATGAGACCGTCGTCGCCGAGCAGGTCCGCCTTCTTCAGCACGTCCCTGCGGTAGAAGCAGAGCTGGACGTGGATGTCGAGGGGCAGGGCGTACAACGTGCCGTCGATGACGCCGCGTTGCCACAGGGTGGGGTTCCAGTCCTCCTCGCGTACGCCGTACTTGGCGAGCAGGTCCATGTCCCAGGGGTCGAGCAGGCGGCCGGGCGAGAAGCCGGTGACCCGGCCGAGGTGCATGACGCCCAGGTCGGGGGCGCGGTTTCCGGCCGCCGCCATGGCGAGCTTGGTGTAGTACGGGCTGCCCCACTGGAGGGTGGCGTCGCTCACCGCGACGTCCGGTTCTGCGCGGCGGAAGGCGTCCAGCATCGCGATCATGTTGTAGCCGTCGCCGCCGCTGAAGAGGTTCCAGTAGCGCACCCGGGTGCGCCCGGCGGTGGTGAGCGCGTCGGCGCCGGTGCCGAGTGCGGCGAAGCCGAAGCTGCCGGCGACGGTGAGTCCGCCGACCGCAGCGAGGAGGTGCCTGCGACTCAGGTCAGGTCGTCCCATAGCCTGCCCCATCTGTTCGGTATTTCGACGTTCGCTCGTAACTTCGAACGGGAACGTAGGGAGGAAGCGCTTTCCAGTCAATGGTTTGGACAGAGGAGATTCCGGCCCGTGAGGTCGTTCCCGGTTCAAGCGGCGGCGTCGGATCACCTGACGTGAACCGGACCGGCCGCGTAGTCTCGGACCGCTCGGTGTGCGGCGAGCGGCGTCGGAAGGGGGAACGATGGGCATCGCGGGCGCGCGGCGCAGAGGGGCCCGGATCGCTGCCGGGCTGCGGCGCCCGCGGAGGACCTCCGGGATGCGGGAGCTGGTCGAACGCCTCGGTGACGCCGTCCGGTCCAGGCCCGTTCCGCCCGCCGACGCGCACGAGATGTGCCGGGCGCTGTGCGAGGAGATGAGCGTGCTGCGCGGCGGACGCCCCGTCGATCTGCGCTTCGAACGCTTCCCCGACGAGATCGAGGTCACCGGTCTGTGGGTGGAGTTCCAGGACTTCGACCTGGTCATCGTCGAGGAACGGGCCGAGGCGGTGCAGCAACTGGTCATCCTGGGCCATGAGTTGTGGCATCTGCACATGGGCCACGCCCATCGCCATCCGGCAGGGGCGAACGCTCTCGTCGGGCGGACGGGGTGGGGCTCGTCCGGCGGAGAGCCGAGGTGGGGCTCTTCTGCCGGACTGGCGGGGTCGGAATCCTCCGCCCGCCACCCGGGCTGGGACTCCTCCGCCGCTCTGGCCGTCGCCGCCCGTGATGGCTCGCGGGAGGCCGACGAGGCCGAGGCCGACGACTTCGGGCACCGGCTCGCGGCCGCGCTCAGGTCCGCTCTGCCCGGGCGGGGCGACGAGGTACCGCCCGACCCGGTTCAGAGATCCCTCGGCTATCGCGGGCGTGAGGGACGCGGAGGACCTGAGGGACAGGCGCGGTGACCGCACTGCGACTGGCCGAAGGCCCGGCACGGTTCCTCACCGATCTGTACGTCACCTTCTGGCTGCCGGGCCTGGTCCTGACCGCGGCCCTGGTGGTCAAGCTGCCCAGCATCCTCAAGCTGTGGCGGGACCCGCTGCTGCGCGCCGTCGGCGGTCTGCTGCTGTTCGCCTGCGCGGTGTTCGCCTTCGCGGCCCCGGGCACCATCGCCTGGACGAACCGGGTCACCGGCGTACCGAACATCGCCGCGCCCTGGGTGTACACCCTGATCACCGCGCTGTCCGCGTGCTGGCTGCTGCTGGTGGTGCACTGGCGCAACGGCCCCACCGGCCACCGCGAGAAGACGCGCCGCGCGACCCGCTGGGTGGTCCGTCTCTACGCCGCCGTGGTCGTCGCCCTGTGGGTGCTGTTCGCGCTCGCCGACGTACCGGTGGAACGCGTCCGGGACCTCGACACCTACTACGCCGGTACGCCGTTCATGCGCGAGGAGATCGTACTCTACCTCCTGGCCCAGGCGGTGTCCTGCTCCATCACGACCTGGCTCGTCTGGAACTGGATCCGCACGGACGGGCTGGACGCCTGGCTGCGCTGGGGACTGCGCTTCCTCGGCGTCGGCTTCGCCACGAACCTGCTGTTCAGCGCCGCCAAGTTCACCGCCGTGGTGGCCCGGTGGACCGGTCACGACCTGGACTGGCTGAACACCAACATCGCTCCCTCGGCCGCCTGTATCGCCGCGACGCTGGTCGCGATCGGCTTCATCGTGCCGCACGTGGGCCAGTACCTCCGGGAGCGCTGGCTGGTGCGCCGCCGCCACCGTGACCTCGGGCCGCTCGCCCGGCTGATGCGGACCGTCGCGGGCCGCCGCGAACCGCTCGCCCTGCGCGCCACCGCGGAGATGCGTCTGATCCGCCGCGAGACCTACATCCGTGACGCGCTCCTGCAGCTGTCGCGGTTCCTCGACGAGGACCTGCGCGCCCGCGCCCACGACGCCGCGCTCGCCCTCGGCCACGACCCCGGACAGGCGCAGGCGCTCGCCGCCGCGGTGACGATCATGGACGCCGTGGAGGTCCTGGCTGCCGAGGGCCCGGACGCCGAGGTGCTGGGCGCCCAGGTCCGGAACGCCGGCGGGAACGAGCGGCATTCCGTGGACGGCGACGGCGGCACGGGCGAGGCCGACACCTCGTATCTGCTGACGGAGATCCGGGCCGTGTCCGCGGCCCTGCGCCACACCGAAGAGATCACGGCAGTGCGCACCCACGCGGCCGCCCCGGCAGAGAGCATGTCCGCGCATGAGTGAACGTCCCTCCCCCGCCAGAACCGCCGTCGTCCTGGGGGGATCCCACACCGGCATGCTCGCGGCCCGCGCCCTGGCCGGGCCGGCCGACCGGGTCGTCGTCGTGGAGCGCGACGCCCTGCCGAGCACGCCCGGGCCACGCAGGGGACTGCCGCAGGCCCGGCACGCCCATATGCTCTGGTCGGGCGGGGTACGGGCGATGGAGGAGCTGCTGCCAGGCATCACCGCGGCGCTCCTGGACGCCGGGGCCCGCCGCGCGCCGGTCACCACGGACATGGTCGTGCTGTCGCCGCACGGCTGGTTCAGGCGCTGGCCCGAGTCCCACCATGTCGTCCTGGCCGGACGGGACCTGCTGGACGCGACGGTCCGCAAAGCCGTACTCGCCGACGAGCGCGTCGAGTTGCTGCAGAACACGGAGGCGCTGCGGCTCACGGGCGACGCGAAAGCGGTCACCGGGGTACGGGTGCGTGAGCGCGGGGGCCGCGAGCGGGACCTCGCGGCAGACCTGGTCGTCGACGCCACCGGCCGCGGCTCCGGAGCACCCCGCTGGCTCACGGACCTCGGGCTGCCCGCGCCCGAGCAGCGCCGGGTCGACACCGGTCTCGCCTACGCCAGCCGGCTCCACCTGGCGCCCGAGCACGCCCGCGGCGGCTTCCCCGTGATCAACATCCAGCCGGACCCGCGCGACGGCGGTCCCGGCCGGGCGGGGTTCCTGCTGCCCATCGAGGACGGCCGCTGGATCGTCACCCTCAGCGGCACCCGCGGGGGTGAGCCCGGGCCCGCCAACGCCTCGGGCGACGACTTCGTCCGCTTCGCCCGCGAACAGCTGCGGCACCCGCTCCTCGGTCAACTCCTCGCCCAGGCCCAGCCGTTGTCCGACGTCGCCTTCACCCGTGCCACCGTCAACCGCCGCTACTTCTACGAACGCATGCCGACCTGGCCCGACCGCTTCACCGTCCTCGGCGACGCCCTGGCCGCCTTCAACCCCGCCTACGGCCACGGCCTGGCCGTGGGCGCCCAAAGTGCCCTCCTCCTACGGCAACTGACGCAACGTCACGGCCTCGCCGCCCGCGGCCTGTCCCGCCGTGTCCAGAAGGCGGTCGCCCGACCGGTCGCGGCGGCCTGGGACCTCGCCACCAGCCAGGACGTCTTCTACCCCGGGGCAACGGAGAACGGCCCCTCCGTACGAGACCGGCTCGCCGCCGCATACGTCTCCCGCCTCATGCACACGGCCACGGGCAACGGCCGCATCGCCCGACGCGTGACCGACGTGACCTCCCTGGAACGCCGAGCGGAGGTACTGCTGACGCCGTCCGTGCTGCTGGGGGCGGTCCTGGGGCCGCTGCGACCTTCGCTCTCCGGGCCGCCGTTGACGGGGGAGGAGTTGAAGAGGGCGGGGTTGGAGTAGGGAGGGGTTGGAGCAGGGCGGGGTCGGAGCAGGGCGGGGCGGCCCCCGCCCACCTGCGTGCCGGATGCTCAGCCCGCGAACGCCGGCTGCAGTACTCCCTTTCCGGCTCCCGGCACGACCAGCAGCGAGCCCGCTGTCGGGTGGGGTGCCGAGAGGCCCACGCGGGCTGTCGTGATGTACAGGTCGGTGAGGTCCGGGCCGCCGAAGGCGCAGGCGGTCACGCGTGGGGTCGGGAGGTCGATGGCGCGGTCGAGTTCGCCGTCGGGGGTGTAGCGGCGTACCGCACCGCCGTCCCACAGGGCCACCCACACACAGCCGTCGGCGTCCACGGTCAGGCCGTCGGGGAAGCCCGCGCCCTCCTCGATCTCGGCGAAGCGGCGGCGGCCCGTGATGCGGCCGTCCTCGTAGTGGAAGACGTCGACCTGCCGGGTGGGCGAGTCGACGTAGTACATGAGGCGGCCGTCGGGGCTCCAGCCGGTGCCGTTGCTCACCGCCACGTCGTCGAGGACGACCTCGGGCAGGCCGTCCCCGGTGATCCGGGACAGGGTGCCGCCGCCCGGTGCCTCGTCGTAGCGCATGGTCCCGGCCCACAGGGAGCCGTCGGGTGCGACGGCGGCGTCGTTGCCGCGGCGGCCGGGGACCGCTTCGCGGTGCAGCCAGCGGAAGGTGTCGTCGGGGTCGACGAGCCCGACGCCGTCGCGCAGGTTCAGGACGAGCCCGCCGCCGGCGCGCGGCTTGGCGGCGCCGACGTGCTGCTCGGTGGTGCGCACGGAGCGGCGCCCGGAGCCGGGCTCGTAGGTGTGCACGCGTGAGCCGAGGATGTCCACCCAGATCAGCCGGCCGCGACCGGCGTCCCAGGTGGGCCCCTCGCCGAGGCTCGCCCCCGCCTGTACCACCACCTCGTACCGAAACGTCATGCCACGCTCCTGTGCCCCAGCCGCTCCGACAGCTCGACGGCGCCCTTCGCGGCGAGCTGCTCCAGCTCGGCCCGGCGCTCGTCGCTCCAGCGGATCATGGGGACGGAGATGGAGAGAGCCGCCACGACCTGTCCGGTCCGGTCCCGCACGGGCGCGGCCACGCAGCTCACGTCCGGGTTGGACTCACGGCTCTCCACCGCGATGCCGTTCTGCCGGATCTCGGCGAGCACCTCCCGCAGGGCCGCCGGGTCGGTGATGCTGTTGGGAGTCATCGCGACGAGCTCGGCGTCGTCGGGGATGCGCGAGGTGAGCTCCGGCTCCGGAAGGGAGGCCAGCAGCATCTTGCCGACCGAGGTGCAGTGCGCCGGGAGCCGCCGCCCGGCGGCCGACACCATGCGCACCGCGTGCGTGGAGTCCACCTTGGCGATGTAGATGACGTCGGTGCCCTCGAGGATGGCCACGTGCACGGTCTCGTCGCAGGTCTCGGCGACGGACCGGGCCACCTGCTGTCCCTCGGCCGCGAGGTCCAGCTGCTCGGCGTACCGGCTGCCGAGCTGGTACGGCCGCACCCCCAGCCGGTAGCGTCCCGGCTGCCCGGGCACCTGCACGATGTACGACCGGGCGGCGAGCGTGGTCACCAGCTCGTGCACGGTGGTGCGCGGCAGCTGCAGCTTGCGCACTATGTCGGGGGCGGAGAGCGTCCCGTCCCCGTCGAGGAAGAGCTCGAGAATGTCGAGAGCCCGGGTCACGGCAGGTACGAGGCGTCCCACGACCGGCCCCCTCCCTTGGTATCTGAGGCGTCTTGTTCGAAATTTCAACAGACGATCGGCATGACGAACACAGGCTAGTCATAGAGCGTTTGCCCCGGCAATGGTTCTGCGAGTTCCAACCGTTCCGGTTACGGCGCTCGTCCCCTCAGAATGCCTCACAGCACCTTGCCTTTGGCCGGCGGACATGATCGGAGCGCAGGTGGGCGAGATCAGCGGAACCCCGAGCGACGCACCCGTCCTGGTGACGGGAGGCAGTGGGTTTGTCGGCAGTCATCTTGTGCTGCGACTGCTGGAGCGCGGGTACCACGTGCGTACCACTGTCCGGAGCATCGGCAACGGGGTGAAGGTGGCGCCTCTGCGGGATCTGCAGGCCCGTTTCCCCGGTCGTCTGGAGCTCTTCGAGGGCGATCTTCTTGTCGAGGGGGACTTCGATGAGGCGGTGGTGGGGTGTGCGGTCGTGTTTCATGTGGCCTCGCCGTTTCTGGTGCCGGAGAGGATCAAGGACGGGTGGCGGGATGTGGTGGAGTCCGCGCTCGTGGGGACGCGGAATGTGCTCGGGAGTGTCGAGCGGACGCCGACCGTCGCGAGGGTGGTGCTGACCTCCACCTTCGGGGCCGTCTTCGGTGACTACGCCGATGTGCTGGAGATGGAGGGGCAGGTGCTGAGGGAGGCGTACGTCAACACCAGCAGTACCGTGGAGAACAACCCGTACCACTACGCCAAGACCGTCGCGGAGCAGGCCGCCTGGGCTGCGGCCGAGGCGCAGGAGCGGTGGCGGATGGTCGTCGTCAATCCCGGTCTGGTGCTCGGGCCCTCCCTCACCCCCGCCTCCGAGTCCGGCAGCCTCTTCCTCCTGGAGGAGCTCTTCAAGGGCTACTTCTTCTACGGCGCGCCCGACTTCAGCTTCACCACGGTCGACGTCAGGGACCTGGCCGACGCGCACATCGCCGCGGCGGAGACGGCGGACGCCAAGGGGCGGTACATCGTCGCGGCCGAACGGATGACGTCCTTCTACGAGATGGCCCGCATCCTGAGGAGAACGTACCCCCGAGATCTGCGACTGCCGCGAACTCGGCTGCCGCACTGGCCCGTTCGCATCCTCGGCCCCGCCTTCGGGCTCTCCCAGGACTACATCCGCAAGCACCTCGGCATCCGCTTCGAGGTCGACAACAGCCGTGGCAGGAAGGAACTCGGCATCACGTACCGGCCGATCGAGGAAACCCTCCTGGACCATTACGAGGCCTGGCGCGCCCAGCGCGGGAAGTGACACCAGCGGAACACGCCACGGGCCGCGTCACCTCCGCCCCGCCTCCCCCAGCGCCCCCCTCAACCTCTGTGCCCTCAGCACCAGTTCGAGTTCGAAGCGACGGTCGGGGTCGTCGATCTCGTCGCCCCACAGTTCGCGGATCTGGCGCAGGCGGTAGCGGACCGTCTGGGGGTGGACGCCCAGCCGCGCGGCCACCTCCGGCGCCCCGCCGCGTGTCTCCAGCCACGCCAGCAGCGTCTCCGCGAGCCGGCGTCCGTGCGTCGGCCCGCAGTGGGCCAGGGGTGCCAGGCACCGCAGGGCCAGGTCGTCGATCAGTTCCTCGGGCTGCAGGAGCACCAGTGCCTCCGTGTGCTCCGTGCAGTACAGGACGTCCCCGGCGGGCAGCAGCCCCCGTTCCATCAGGTGGACGGCCGCCTCCGCCCAGCGCAGCGACTTCGCCGCGTCGGCGAGCGGTACGGGCGGTCCGATCGCCCCGGACCAGCCGGTCAGCGCCCGGTGCAGTAATTCGGGCCGGCCCGCGGCGGCCGGTTCGGGCACGACCATGCGGGGCTGCTCGTACTCCATGTCGAGCAGCACCCCCTGTCCGACGGCGGGCGCGACCGCCTCCCGCGCCGGGCGGAGCAGGACGCCGACCGCGACCTTGCGCGGCAGCGACCAGCCGACCCGCGCGGCGCGCTCGGTCAGCGCGTCGGCGGGATCGCCCCGGTGGTGCTCGGCCAGCAGCAGTTCCATCAGCCGGCGCTGCAGCCGCAGCCGTTCCCCGGCCTGCCGGGCGGCGGCCTCCGCATAGCCGCGTACGGACTGGTCGACGAGGCCGTCGAGGTATTCGTAGCCCGCGTCGACGAGTTCGTACATCGCGGGCGGCGGGATCTCGACGCGCTGGCCGATCTCGGCGAACCGGCGCCAGGCCAGGCGTACGCCCATGCGGTAGATCGCCTGCAGCGAGTCCAGCGAGCGGCCGTGCAGGCCCTCACCGCGGCCGAACTCCTGGAAGACGCCCGGCGGGACCGAGGGGCGGCCCTCCGAGGTCTCCAGGTGCTGGACGAAGACCTCGATGGCGCGGCGGATGCCGACCAGGGCCATCGGCTCGCCCGACTCGTCGAGGACGACGGGCAGATGGGGGTACTCGCGGCGGATCTCGCGCAGGATCTCCTCGGCGAGCGCGGGCGCCTCCGCCATGGCGAGGGCGGCGAAGCGGCGGACCTGGAGACGGGGGACGTCGTGCCAGGCCGAGCGGATGGCGGTGGCGGGTGAGCGGGCCGGCGCCACGGGTCAACTCCCCTGCCCGGCTTGCTCGTACGTGATCAAGGGGGTGTTGGGTTGCTGGGGTGTCGCTTCGAGCAGCGCGACGATGCCGAGGGCGGCGCCCACGGCGAGGGCCGCGGCGGCCACGACGGTGAGCGCGACGGCGAGCAGTCTGGACATCGCAGGGTCAGCCTCTCTGTCCGGAGGTCGTCCCCACCCCGGCGGTCCCACCCCTGCCTGTCGGGCCAGTCTCGACAAGCATTGACACCTCGTCAAGAGGCGCCTACGGTCTCCGGCCACATGGAGCGGCCCGAACTGGAGTCATCCACCCCCCTGGAGTCCGGATGCGCCGTACAGCCTCCCCCCTTTCGCTGATTCTCCTGGGACTCGGCACGTTCTTGCTGGTCCTGGCGCCGATGCTGGCCTGGTACGTCGAACCGCGGGCCGCCGTGAACCCGATCGACATCGACACCACAGCCGTCTACAACGGCACCGGCAGCTACTTCGACACCGACGAGATCGAGACAGTGCACGACAAGCGCATCACGGTCACCCAGAAGGTGCGCGGCAATGTCGCGGACAGCGAGAAGAGCGGCCGGGCGGTGTGGGACGTGACGACGACGGTCGACACCGACAAGTCGCTGCCGGCCGCCGATCCGCACGACGCGCTGGAGTTCTTCCTGAACCGCTGGGTGACGAACCGGCACACCAACCAGCCGGTGCACTGCTGCAGGGAGAACCCGTACTTCGAGGGCGAGGCCTATCTGAAGTTCCCCTTCGACGTGCACAAACGCTCCTACTCGTGGTGGGACAACTCGCTCGGCGACACGGTCGTACTGCGGTACGCGGGAAAGCAGAGGATCCAGGGGTACGAGGGCTACGAGTTCACCGGGACCGTGGCGCCTGTGAAGATCGGGACGCGGCTGGTGCCGGGCACGATCGTCGGCCAGAGGAGCAAGCCGCAGGTGCTGGCCGAGGAGTGGTACTCCAACCACGGCATCCGGCTGGTGGTCGACCAGCGCACCGGGCGGGTGCTGTATGCCCAGGTCGGACCGCGTCGCACGCTGCGCGCGCCGGGGGCCGAGAAGGACGCGGTGGTGCTGTTGGACAGCGAGAAGCTGGCCTTCACCACGGCTACACAGAAGGACCAGGTCAAGCAGGCGAAGACCGAGAGCGGTCAACTGCAGCTGGTGGGACGGACGTTGCCGATCGGCTCCGCTGTGGCCGGATTCATACTGGCGGTGATTGGGGGGGTTTTGGTGGTACGTGGGCGTAGGCGTCCCGATCCGGCTGGAATGTCATAGATGCAACTCATGAAGTGACACGACGTCAGTTCTAATAAAGCCGGAACTTGTCATCCCGGTGAGTAGCCGTGACGAACGGGTGGGCGAAAACTGTCCCATCCCACCCCAACACAACGTGTCCACACCCCCCGCCCATGAAGAGCTCAGTCCCCCCACAGCAAGGCCAGAAAGTCACTGCTGAGTTCCGCACCCTGAGACGAGTTGGAGCACCCATGCCCCAGCACGTGCCTTCCCCGCTGCGCACCGGTCACCCCTGGGTGCCGCAGTCCCTCCCGGCGCTCCCCCCACAACCGCGCCGAATCGTTTTCCTTGCCCACCGAGATCTGGACAATCCGGCCGCGGGCGGCTCCGAGCTGCTGGTCGACCGGCTGGCCGAGGGGCTCACCGCCCTCGGCCACCAGGTGACCCTGATCTGCGGCGGTCCCGCGGCGTTCAGGGACTACCGGGTCGTGTCGGCGGGCGGCGAGTTCGGCCACTATCTGCGCGCACGCTCCGCCTTCGCCCGGCAGGTCGGCGAGACCGATCTGCTCGTCGAGGTCTGCAACGGAATGCCGTACCTCGCACCGCTCTGGCACCGCGGCCCCACCCTGTGCCTCGTCAACCACGTCCACTCCGACCTGTGGAAGATGCGCTTCGGCGGCCCCCTGCTGCCCGCCGCACGGATCGGCCGAAGACTCGAGCAGTGGGCGCTGACCGGTGCCCAGCACCGGAGCCTGCTGGTCGCCGTCTCCCCCTCGACGGCGCATGCCCTGCGGGCGATCGGCGTCTCGCGGGACCGGATCCGTGTCGTGCACAACGGCGTGGAGGAACCGGGGCCGCGCGCCGAGCGCTCGCCCGAGCCGCTGTTCGTGGCGGTCGGCAGACTCGTCGAGTACAAGCGGATCGATCTGCTGCTCAGACTCTGGGAGCGGGTCCGGCCGGTCACCGGTGGGCGGTTGGTGATCGTGGGGGACGGTCCCGAACGGGACAGACTCACCCAACTCGCCGGTCCCGGTGTCGAGTTCACGGGGCATGTGTCCGAGGCGGAGAAGCATCGGCTGCTGTGCGCGGCATGGCTGCTGCTGCATCCGTCGGCGGTGGAGGGGTGGGGGTTGGTCGTGACCGAGGCGGCCACTCGGGAGACCCCGACTGTTGCCTTCGACGTGCCCGGGCTGCGGGATTCCGTGGTCGACGGGGAGACCGGTGTGCTGGCGCACGGGGAGTCTTCTTTTGCCGCCGCCTGGTGCACGTTGGCCCTGTCCGGGCGGCGGCGGGAGGTCATGGGGAAGGCTGCTCGGGATCGGGCTGCTCGGTATCGGTGGCACCGTACTGTTCGACAGTTTCGGGCTGTTGCCGCCGAGGCGGTGAGGGGTTTTGCGCCGTGACGCGGGTGCGGGTTCGTCGTGGCTGGGCGCGCAGTTCCCCGCGCCCCTTTGGGTCTGCTGCAGAGCACCGGCCCTACAAGGACCCCTCGATCAGGCGGTCCCTTGCCCTCTTTCGGGCCTTTCTGCGTGAGCAGGATGGTCCGGAAGCGTGCTACGAGTTGCTGGCCCGGGATGCCGTTGATCAAGTGGAGGCCTACGACGGGCCCGTCGGCGGGCGGACCGTTGTTGATGTCGGTGGAGGGGGTGGGTACTTCACCGAGGAGTTTCGGCGGCGGGGTGCGCTCGCCTGGCTTTTTGAGCCCGACGTACGGGAGTTGGGGGAGAAGCCGCCGGAGGCGGCCGTGATCGCGGACGGTTATCTGCTGCCGTTGTACGACGGGGTCGCGGATGTCACCTTCTCGTCGAACGTGCTGGAGCATGTGGCCGATCCGCAGACGTTCCTGAGCGAGCTGGTGCGGGTGACCCGGCCCGGTGGGCTGATCTATGTGTCGTTCACCAACTGGCTGTCCCCGTGGGGCGGTCACGAGTGGGCGCCCTGGCACTACTTCGGGGCCGAACGCGCCCGCGCCCGCTATCAGCGCCGTACCGGAAGAGCCGCCAAGCACACCCTCGGCGAGAACCTCTTCGCCGTGCACATCGGCGCCACCCTGCGGCAGGTCCGCGCCCGCGACGACGTGGCGATCGTCTCGGCGCGCTCCCGCTACTGGCCCTTCCTCGCCAAGACGGTCGTCAAGGCGCCCGGGATCCGCGAGGTGGCCACCTGGAACCTTCTCCTCATCCTCCGGCGGTGTCCCCCATGACGAGCACGGTCCAGGCTCCTCCCCCGGCAGCCGTCCCCACCACCGTGGCCGCCGCGGGCCCGCCGGAGGGTCCGCGGTCCAGGCGCTGGCTGCTGGGGTTCTGGGCCGTGGCGTTCGTGCTGTTCCTGGCGGTGCACCCGGGCCGGCAGACCTTCGACACCAAGCTGGGTGTCACGGTCGACCCGGGCGCGTTCTTCTCCGATCTCGGGCAGCTCTGGCACGACCAGGGCAGCTTCGGCGGGATCCAGGACCAGTACGCCGGTTATCTCTGGCCGATGCTGCCGTACTACTGGCTGGCGCACGCCGTGCAGCTGCCGGTGTGGCTCGCGGAGCGGTTGTGGATGTCGCTGATCGTCTCCGTCGCCTTCTGGGGCGCGCTGCGGCTGGCCGAGCGGCTCGGCGTGGGCAGCCGCGGCTCCCGGCTGCTCGCCGGGGTGGCGTACGCGCTGTGGCCGGTGTTCACCATCGTCATCGGGTCCACGTCGGCCGCTGCGCTGCCCGGTGCCTTTCTGCCCTGGGTGCTGCTGCCGCTGACGAACGAGCGCTACGGCGCCCGGGTGGCGGCCCTGCGCTCGGCCCTGATCGTGCCGTTCATGGGCGGGGTCAACGGCGCCTCCACGCTGGCCTCGCTGCTGCCGGTCGGCCTGTATCTGCTGTCCCGGCCGCCCGGGCCCCGGCAGCGCAAGCTGATCGGCTGGTGGGTGCCGGGCGTGATCGTGGCGACGGCCTGGTGGTGGATACCGCTGCTGATGCTCGGTGTCTACGGCGAGAACTTCCTTCCTTACGTGGAGAGTTCGCAGACCACGACGGCCACGATGTCGGCGACGGAGGCACTGCGCGGGGCCGGCAACTGGGTGGCGTATCTGCACTTCGGTGAGGCCTGGCTGCCCGCGGGCTGGACGGTGGCCTCCTCGGTGGTGGTGATCGTCTGCTCGGCGCTCGCGGTCGGACTGGGGCTCGCCGGACTCGCCAGACGGGACATGCCGGAGCGGCGCTGGCTGGTGCTGACGGTGATCTCGGTCGTGCTGCTGCTGCTCGCCGGGTACGGCGGCGCGTTCGGCGCGCCCTTCCACGGGGTGGTGCAGGACTGGCTGAACGGCTGGCTGGTCCCCTTCCGCAACATCTACAAGTTCCAGACGGGGCTCGCGCTGGCGCTGGTCCTGGGCATCGCGCATCTGGTGGGCGTGGCCGCCGAGCCGCGCGGTGCCCGCCGGGTGCGCGGGCGCCGTCTCGCCCCGCTGATCGCGGCGGTGCTGATCCTGCCGGGTCTGCTGTGGCCGTACCTCAACGGTTCGATCCTCGGCTCCGGCTCCTTCCAGGAGCTGCCCAAGTACTGGAAGAGCACGGCGAGTTGGCTGCAGAAGTACTCCCCCGACTCCCGGGCGCTGGTGGTCCCGGCCGCCGCGCACGGCATCTACAGCTGGGGTTCCCCCATCGACCAGCCCCTCGACGTCCTCGCCAAGTCCCGCTGGGCGCAACGGGACTTCGTCCCCTTCGGCACTCCGGGCAACCGGCGCGCGACCGACGCCGTCGAGCAGGCCCTGGCCACCGGCAGCGAAGTGCCGGGACTGGCCGACTACTTGAGCCGGGCGGGCATCTACTACGTCGTCGTACGCAACGACCTCGACCCCGAGCAGGCCGACACGGTGCCGACCACGACCGTGAAGCGGACCCTTGAGCAGTCCGGCTACCGGCGGGTGACGGGCATCGGTCCGGTCATGACCGGCGGCGAGATCGCCCAGGACGCGCCGCTGCAGGTGGAGGGGTTGTATCCGCGGCAGCGGGCGGTCGAGATCTACGCGCCGTCCGACCGGGCCGTCCCGCGGCCCGGCCAGGCGCATCTGCTGCCCGTCTCCGACACGGCCGTCGTCTCCGGCGGCCCCGAGGCGCTGCTGCCGCTCGCCGCCGAGCTGCGCGGCCGGCCGACCGTACTGACCGGCGACAACCACCCCGGTCTCGGCTCCCCGCCGCTGCAGATCACCGGTGACGGACTGCGGCGGGCGGACACCCGGTTCGGGCTGGTCACCGCCAACACCTCGTACACGTACACGAGTTCCGAGCGCAACGCGCCGGACGCCGTGCAGGACGCGGGCAGGAAGCCGCACCAGATCCTGCCCGTCACGGGGCTCGACCACCAGACCGTGGCCCAACTGCGCGGCGCGCGCTCGGTGACGGCGTCCTCCAGCGGCAACTGGCTCTTCCATCTGCCGCAGTACGACCCCGTGAACGCCTTCGACGGCAATCCGCAGACCGCCTGGACCGAGGGGGCGCCCGGGTCGCCGGACGGGCAGTGGCTGCGGATCGCGTTCACCGGGCGGTACGACATGCCGTCGTCGTTCAAGGTCACCCCGCTGCCGCAGCAGAGCGTGCGCTCGGCGGCCACGAAGGTGCGGGTGGAGACCGAGAACGGCTCGCGGACCAGCTTCCTCAGGCCCAACGGCAGCACGCAGAGCATCAAGGCCCCGGTGGGTACGACGCGTTGGATGAAGCTGACGATCACCGACTCGGTGGCGCGCCGCTCGGGCCTGACCGGTGCGGGCTTCTCCGAGATCGACCTGCCGCGCGTCCAGGTGACCCGTCTGCTCCGGCTGCCGACGGACGCGGACGGTGCGTCCGACGCCGCGGCCACCCTGATCTCCCTGCACCGCGCCGCCGACCCCACCGGGCTCTCCGCGACCGGCACCGAGGCGGGCCTGCACCGGCGCTTCTCCACGGCGACGGCGGGGACGTACGAGATGAGGGCGAGCGCGGTGCCGGTGCCCGGCGAGGACCTCGACAAGCTGCTCTACGAGGTCGCGCCCGACCAGCAGAACCGGATCGTGGCGACCGCCGACTCGACGGCGCCGCTCGGCGCGGGCGTCTCGGCGCGCAATCTCACCGACGGCGATCTGACGACGGCGTGGATCGCGGGCGACCGGCCCACGATCCATCTGAGCTGGAGCGGCAAACAGCCCATCGGTGAAGTGGTGCTGGCCCCCGCGGGCGGCCTCTCCACCCGGGCGACCGAGGTGCACATCAGCTCGCCGGACGGCTCGACCATCGCCGGCGTCGACGAGAACGGCGTGGTCCGCTTCGACCCGATCACCACCGACCGGCTGGACATCACCGTCACGCGGACCGCGCCGCTGACCCTGCACAACCCGGTCGCCGACGAGGACCTGCAACTGCCCGTGGGCCTGACCGAGGCCTACGTCCCGGCGCTCGACCGGTACCGCACCCCGCAGCCGAGGAGCTCCCGGACGTTCTCGCTGCCGTGCGGGCGGGGGCCGGAGGTGGCGGTGGACGGCGAGTTGTACGCCACGAGCGTGAAGGGGACGGTACGGGATCTGCGGGAGCGCCGACAGGTTGTTGTGACGCTCTGTCAACAGGGCCGTGCCGACACGGGACTTGAGCTGTCGTCGGGCACGCACCGGGTCGAGGCCGGGGACGCGGGGCCGCTGGTCCTCACCGATGTGACGCTGACCCGCGGCACGGTCGCCGAACCCACGTCTGTGGCACGGCAGTTGACGGTGCGGGACTGGCTGGGCGACCGCCGCGAGGTGACCGTCGGCTCCGGTGCCGCCATGTATCTGACGACGTACGAGAACTACAACGACGGCTGGAACGCCACCCTGAACGGCAAGGAGCTGACCCCGGTCCGCCTCGACGGCTGGCAGCAGGGCTGGCGGATCCCGTCCGGAGCGGGCGGCACCGTCAAGCTGTCGTACGAGCCCGCGACGACCTACGAGGGCGGGCTGATCGGCGGGGCGGCGGGTCTTGCGGTCCTGATCGGTCTGGTCGTGTGGCGCCGTCGCGCGCCGAACCCCGACCCGGTGCAGCCGACCGCGCCGCTGCCGGGGCTGTGGCTCGGCACGGTGGTGCTGACGGCGGTGGGCATCGTGATCGCCGGGTGGTTCGCGCTACTGGTACCCGCACTGGCCCTGCTCGCCCTACGCCGACGCGCACTACTCGTACCGCTCGCGTTCACCGCCCTCGCGGCCGCGGGAATCGCGGCGGCCACAGGGGCCGGCGAGCCCGCAGGCGCGGGCCACGGCTCCTTCGGCCACACGGCCCAACTACTGTCGCTGCTCGGCCTGTTCGCGGGGATGGTGAGCGTGCAGGAGCCGCACGAAGAACCGGACTCCACGGCGGTACTACCTCCGACACCCGCGCCCGGACCGACACCAGGCGGACCGGCGCCCGGCGGGGGGATACCCGGCGGCCCGGCGCCCGGCGGGCGGACGCCCGTTGGCCCGGCGCCCACCCCACCCGCACCCACCGGACCGGCCCCCGGCTCCGAGGCGCCGACCCGTCCACTCCCCCCGCTGCCCCACCTCCCGCAGCGGCAGCGGGGGGAGAGCGGGCCGATCCCGGGCGGGCCCCGCGAGGGCGGACACGGGGACGGCGACGGGCCACGCTCGGGTAGCGCGGGCGCGGCGCCCGCGACCAGCCCCGACGGCGGGCCGCGCCCCGGTAGCGCGAGCGCGGCGCCCGGCCCCGACGCCGAGCACCCGATCCCGGCGCCCGGCCCCAACTCCGGGCACCCGATCTCGACGCCCGGCCCCGACGCCAAGCACACGATCCCGGCGTCCAGCCCCGACTCCGCCCACCCGATCTCGCCGCCCAGCCCCGACTCCGGCCACACGATCTCGGCGCGCGGGCCCGGCGGGTCCGATCCCGCGCCGCCCACTGCGCGGATCAGGCGCGGTAAACCGCTGTTCCGGGCGACCGCGCCCGGGGGCGAGGGGGAGAGGGGTGAGTCCAGGTGACTGCGCTCGACCGCCCCGCTCGCGCCGAAGGCCCGGCGCATCCGCCCGTACGGATCCCGTTTCCGGTCGTCGATGAGGTGGCCCGGCACTGTCTTCAGGAGGAGGAGCCGGAGACCGTGCACATCGAGGTGCATCTGCCGGGGTGCCTCGACCGCGACCGGCTGCGCGGCGCGTTCGGCGAGGCGCTGCGCAGGCACCCCCGCATCCTGATGCGTGAGGCACCCGGTGCCTGGTACCGGCGGCGCTACGAATGGGAGTTGACCGCCGAGCCGGACACCGAGGTGGTGACGTTCCCGCCGGCCGGCCGCTGCGCCCTGCGCGACGCCCGCACCCGGGCCCTGACCACGGCTCCGCCGCTGTCCCTGTCGCCGCCGATACGCCTTGAGGTGGTGGAGGGCGCGGGCCCGGCGGAAGGCAGCGAGGCGACGGACGCCGTCGGTGTGCCGCCCGGAAGGTCCGAAGGACCCAGGCCGCCGCGCCCCACGGGCACCGTTCTCTTCCTCACCATCAACCACACCGCCCTCGATGGCCCCGCCTGCCTGCGGGTGCTCGCCACCGCCGCCGAGATCTACGGCGGCCGCGACAACTCCCCCGCCGCACCGCCCGTACGCACACCGGACGCCCCCCAGGACCCCGGCGACACCCCCTCCAACTGGTCCCCGCCCGCCCGTGTCGCCCCCGGCACCCCCGAGCCCTCCCCCGGCAACGGCATGCTCGTCACCGAACTCCCCCTGCCACACCGGCCCAAGGGCTCGCCGTACACGGTGAACGACCAGCTCATGGTCACCACCGCGCTCACCATCGCCCACTGGAACCGCGAACACGGCGCCGCGCCGCGCCCCTTGCGCATCACCATGCCCGTGGACGACCGCCCCCGGGACGCCACCATGCCCATCGGCAACGGCACCCGGCTCGTCGAAGTACCGTTCGCCGTCGAAGAGTTGGCGGCACACGGCCCCGAGCAGATGCCCGCCCTGCTGCACCGCACGGCGACCCGTACCCGCGCCCTGAAGTCGCTGCCCCGCCCCCAGCTCGGGCACGGCGCCGCCCTGCTCACCGCCCCCGTCACCCCCGTGACCTGGCGCGCCGCCCTCACCCGCGGTCTGCGCAGGGCCGCCGCGCCGTGGACGTCGACGACCCTGCTCAGCAACATCGGCCGCGTCCCCTACCCGCTGGACTTCGGCGAGGAGGCGGGCCGCGCGTACGCGGTCTGGTTCTCGGCGCCCGCACGCATGCCGCGCGGCCTGACCGTCACCACCGCCTCCACCGCGGGCCGCCTCCACCTCGCCCTGCGCTGGTCGCGCGCGCTGCTCAGCCACGGCGACGGCGCGCATCTGCGGGACCTGTTCGAGCACTATCTGCACGCCACGGAGGTGACCCCGTGACCACCGCCCCGGTGCACCACCCCGACCTGCGCGACTTCTACGAGGACCCCGCCGTCCCCGTCGCCTCCGGCACCCCCCGCAGCCTCCGCCAGGCCCGGATGCTGGCCGCCGCCCTCGGCCCGGCAGGCGCCGTACCGCGCACCGTCCTCGACATCGGCTGCGGCGACGGCACCGCCGCAGCCACCGCGGCCCCCCTGCTGAGCGGCCACCGCATCGTCGGCGTCGACTGGTCCCAAGACGCCCTCACCCGCGCCCGTACGCGTCTGACGTACGCGATCCGGGGTGAACTCACCGGCGGGGGGCTGCCGTTGAAGGCCGGTTGCGCCGACGCCGTGCTGTTCAGCGAGGTCGTCGAGCATCTGGTCGACCCGGACTCGGCACTCGACGAGATCCGCCGGGTCCTGCGCCCGGGCGGCCATCTGATGCTCTCCACACCGAACCTGGCCGCCTGGTACAACCGCGCCCTGCTGCTAGCCGGGGTGCAGCCCGTGTTCTCCGAGGTCAGCCTGCGCGCGATCCACGGCCGCCCGGGAAAGGAGGTGGTCGGACATCTGCGGCTCTACACCGCCCGTGCGCTGCGGGAGTTCGTCACCGCCGCCGGATTCGAGGTGGTGGGGCTGAAGGGCGCGCCCTTCCACGGCGTGCCCCGCCCTCTGCGCGCCCTCGACCGGCTGGCCTGCTCCAGACCCTCCCTCGCCTCGATCCTGCTCCTGCACGCGAGGAAGACGTAGAGGGGGCCGCCATGTGGTGGGGAGTGGCCGCGGCGTTGATGGCGAACACCCTGTACAGCCTCGGTTTCGTCCTGGAGAAACGGGCGCTGACCGCTCTCCCCGAGGTGACCATCCGCAAGCCCGCCCGGCTGCTGCGGCTGGTGCTCGGCAGCCCGCTGTGGATCGGCGGCTCGCTCGCCCTGGCCGCCGGGTTCGGCGCCCAGCTCGTCGTCTACCGCACCCTGCCGATCGCCGCCGCCCAGGGCATCTTCGTCTCCGGACTGGTGCTGCTCGTGCTGCTGTCGGCCCGGCTGCTCGGCGAGGAGACCACGGGACGGGAGCGGTACGCGCTCGGTGCGATCCTCGGCGCCCTGCTCATGGTCGTGCTCTCGCTCAAGGAGCAGGGCGCGGGCGCCGACTCCGTCAGCCGCAGCGCGCCGTACCCGCTGATCCTGCTGGTGTGCGTGCCGTCGCTCGCGGGCGGGGTGTGGCTCTACGGCTCCGCGGAGCGCCGCGCCCGCCACCGGCACCGTGCGCCGACCACGGGGGTGGAGTACGGGGTGGCCGTGGGCCTGCTGTACGGGGTCAGCTCGCTCGCCATCAAGGGCGTGTCGAGCTGTCTGACCGCCCGTGGGCTCGGGCCGGCGGTGTCCGGGGTGCTCCGCTCGCCGTACCCCTATCTCCTGCTGTTCACCGGCGCGTTCGGCCTCGTCATGTCGCAGGCCGCGCTGCAGCGCTGCCGGGCCTCGCTGATCGTGCCCGTGTGCACCACGGTCACCTGCCTGTACACGGCCGTGCTCGGCACGCTCTCGTTCGGCGAGTCGCTTCCGCAGGACCCGCTGCGGCTCGCGCTGCGTCTGGCGGGGATCGCGCTGGCCGTGTCCGTCCTTCTCGCCATGCCCAAACACGATCCTCAGCCCTCTCAACCCCCCATCCCCACCAAGGAGTTGACCCCTCCATGAACCCCGACGACCCGCTGCTGCAGATCCTTGCGTGCCCGCTCGACAAGGGCTCGCTGCACCTTCTCGTGCCGACCGGGCCGACGGAGCACGAGGCGCTCTACAACCCGCGTCTGCACCGCCGTTACCCGATCGTGGACGGCATCCCGCAACTGCTTCCGTCCTCCGGCGAGCAGGTGTCGGACGCCGAGCACGAGATCCTGCTGGAGCGGATGGCCCGGTGATGTCCCGCACCCTGGCCGCCCGGCTTGCCCCGCTGCTGCCCACCCGGCTGGTGGCCGCCACCGCGCGGGCGGTCTATCCGCGCTTCGAGCCCGAACTGGCCCGGCTGGCCGACCTGTGCCCGTCCGGCTGCGGCACCGCCGTGGACGTCGGCGGCTGGTACGGCCCGTGGACGCGACGCCTGGCCGGGCGGGCACGCGACGTCGTGACCGTGGAACCCGTCCCCCATCTGGCCCGGCTGCTCGACTCCGCGACCCCGTCGAACGTACGCGTCGTCCAGGCCGCCGCCTCCGACCGCCCGGGCACCGCCCGGCTGTGGTTCCCGGCCGACGACTCCGGTGACCGGGGGGTGTCCTCCCTGGTCCGGCGGGACATCCACGCCCGCTCCCTGCACGTCCCCTGCGTCACCCTCGACGAACTCGGCCTGCGTGACGTCGACTTCATCAAGATCGACGTGGACGGCGGGGAGCTCGCGGTGCTGCGGGGCGCCACGGGGCTGCTGGCGCGCGACCGCCCGGCGCTGTTCGTGGAGCTGGAGTCCCGCATCCAGCCGATCGCCCGCGTCGTCACCTATCTCTCCCTGCTCCGCTACGACGGCTGGGTGCTGCCGGGCTCGACCTGGGTGCCGCTCGCGCAGTTCCCCCTGGAGGCGCACCAGGCCACCGCCGCGCACGTCGTCTCCCAGGGACTGCTGGGCCGCGTCCTGCCCTTCCGCCGCCATCCGCGCTACGTCAACTCCGTCCTGTTCCTCCCGGACGGGCGGCGCCCCGGCGGCAGCGCGGTCGAACACGGCATGGGCGACCATGGTTCCCATGCCGTCCGCCAAGCGCCCCGCTAGCCCCTTCACCCCGCTCGACTTCCAGCTGGTCCTGCTGCGCCGCATGGCCGACCACAATCCGGACCTCGTGGAGGACGCCCGGCACCAACTGGGCGTCTCCATCGCCGACATGAGGGAGGCCAACAAACGCTGGCAGGCGATGCTGCACTCCCCCCGCGGCCGCGCGGCCGCCTCCCGCTACCGCTCGATCCTCGGCACACCCGAGGCCACGCTCCCCCGCAAGATCGGCGACCTGGACTGCGAGGCCCTGCTCTGGCCCGTCCCCCTCTGGCCCGACCTGCGCTTCGAGGCCCTCCTCGCCCCCAACGGCGCCGTCTGGAACGAATGGCTGGTACGCGCCCCGGGCGCCGAGGGCCCCACCCTGAGGACCCTCGACGACCTCACCCCCTGGTCCTGCACAGTCGACGAGGCCGCCCACGCCTTCGCCCCCACCCGCCCACTGGAGGGCACAGCCCCAACCCGCTGGGGCCTGTCCTTCACGGCCCCGGACGCACAGGGGGTGCCGCGTCAGGTGGCCGCGGAGTTCACCTGGGGGCTGCTGCAACGCACCGCCGTCAGCGACTGAACCAGGCGGCCAGGGCGGTCTCCAGGGCCTCGTCCACCGGTCCGTCGGCATCGGATCCGGCTCCGGTTGCGACTCCGGCTCCATTTCCGGCACCACCCCCTGCGCCGGCCCCCGACGCCCAAGCGATCGCCCCGTCCGGGCGTACCAGTACGGCGTCGAGGCCGTCGTGGGCGATGGACTCGATCCGGACGAGTTCGACGCGTCGTCGCCAGGGCTCGGCCGGCCTCAGGTCCGGTGCGAGGAGGACGGGGCGTCCCTCACGGGTGTAGGTGCTCAGGCGTTCCTCGCGCGTGCCGGTTCTGACGGTCAGGTCGGGGCAGTGGCGGCCGGTCAGGGGGTGGGGGCTCGGGTAGGGGAAGTCGTAGGTGTCGTCGAGGCCGGACAGCATGCGGCCGAGGTGGCGGTTGACGTCGGGGAGGTCCATCAGGTCGGAGAAGATGTCGCGCAGGGCGTCGGTGTGCGGGCCGGGGGTCAGCAGTGCGGACTGGGCGCGGGTGTTGTGCAGGACGCGGGCGCCGGCCGGGTGGCGCTCGGCGGTGTAGCTGTCGAGCAGGCCGGGCGGGGCGTCGCCGCGGACCTCGGCGGCCAGTTTCCAGCCGAGGTTGACGGCGTCCATCAGGCCGAGGTTGAGGCCCTGGCCGCCCATGGGCGAGTGGACATGGGCGGCGTCCCCGGCGAGCAGGACGCGGCCTCGCCGGTAGGTGTCGGCCTGCCGGGCGTGGTCGCCGAAGCGCAGGGTCTCGCCCGTGACGGCGACCTCGATGTCGGCCCCGGTGATCCTGCGGACGCTGTCCTGAAGTTCCTCCGCGGTCAGCGGAGCGTCCCGTTCCTCGGGGGTGTCGCCGAAGAAGTCGAAGGTGGCGAGCATGCCGTTGCCGTAGTAGAGGATGCCGCGGGGCTGCCGCCCCGGCGGCGGGAGCTGCTCCGCACCCTTGAGGATCTCGGCCTGGGCGCGCCGTGCGGTCATGATCGGGGCGGTGCCCGGGAAGGCGAAGCCCGTCAGACGGCGCACCGTGCTGCGGCCGCCGTCGCAGCCGACGGCGTAGGCGGCGCGCAGCGAACGCTCACCGTGCGGGGCGGCCACGGTCACCGTCACGCCGTCCGCGTCCTGCGTGAGCCCGGTGACGGTGTGCTCACGGCGGACCTCGACGCCGAGCCCACTCGCGTACGCCCCGAGCAGTGCCTCCAGGTCCGGCTGCCAGATGAACACGCTCTGCCGCTCGGGCTCCTCCTGCAGCGCCTGTTCGATCTTGAAGATCGTGGAGAAGTGGCCCTTCTCGCTGCCGTGGTCCCGGGCCTTGTCGGCGGCTCCGGCCCCGCCGTGCGCGGCCAGCCGCTCGCCGAGGCCGCGGCGGACCAGCGCCTCGGCGGCCAGTGGCCCGACGCTGCGCGCCTTGTGCTGCGGCGACGGGACCGCGAGCCGTTCGAGGACCAGTGGTGTCGCGCCGGCGAGGCGCAGTTCGGCCGCGAGCAGGAGTCCTACGGGGCCCGCTCCGACCACGATCACATCGGCGTCGTGGGTCATGCCCACCCCTCCTTAACAAGTTAAGCGCACCCTCAACGCTTCCCTTAACTTGTTAAGCTGTCAAGCAGCGGCATCGGAAAGCGGACACCGCACGCGAGCAGGGCGACCAGCCGTCGCCCGCCTCGGGGAAGGACCACAATCGCTTGGCCATCGACAGGGACCACGCGGCACGCACCGCCCTGCGACTGCTCGACGCCGAGGGCCTGGAAAAGCTCACCGTGCGCCGGCTGGCCCGCGAACTCGGCGTCCAGGCCCCCGCGTTGTACTGGCACTTCGCCAACAAGCGCGCCCTGCTGGACCAGATGACGGACGCGATGCTGGCGCCCGCCGCAGCACGCCTGGACCGCCCGGCTCCCGGTCAGCCCTGGTGGGAGTGGCTGGAGGAGATCCTCGGCGGTCTGCGCCGCGCCCTGCTCGCGCACCGGGACGGCGCCTCGGTCGCCTCAGGGGCCGATCTGCGCCGGGCCCACGCACTCGGTCTGCACGCCGAGCGCATCACCCAGGTCCTCCACGAGGCGGGCTTCAGCCTGGCCGACGCCTCCCGCGCGGCCGGGGCGTCGATCCACTTCCTCGTCGGCCGCGTGGTCGAGGAGCAGACCCGGCCCGACCCGGAGGCCGAGCGGGCCGTCCTCGACGCCGCGGACTTCCCGTTCCCCTTCATGGCCCGCTCGATGCACGAACGGCACGCGTCCGCCGCCTCCCCGGACGACGACTTCGGCTACGCCCTGTCGATCGTCGTGGCGGGCCTGCGCACCCTGCACACAGGCGCCAGGGACACCTCGGACACGACGGACTCGGCTACCGCGCCGCCGCCAGAATCGCGTCCCTGACCACGGCCCGCGACCCCGGGTGCAAATCGAGGAACAGGTTCGGCTCGACGAGCTCCAGCTCCATCAGCACCGGCTGCCCGTCCTCCCCGTCGACCACGTCCACGCGCGCGTACAGCAGCTCGGGCGCGTCCGGCACGGCGGCCAACGCCTGCTCCGCGAGGGCGAGTTCGGCCGGGGCGGGCGTCCACGGCACCAGGTCCGGGTGGGCCACCTTGGCGGCGTCGTACGCGGTGCCCGGCGCCAGCACGGCACCCTTGCGCCCGGCGTGCAGGAACCGCCCGCCGAAGAACTGCAGCGCCCGCTCCCCGCCGACGTCGATGCCGGTCAGATACGGCTGCACCATCGCGGTCAGCCCCTCGTCGTGCATGCGCGCGAGGTGCCGTAGCGCCGTGTCGTGGTCGTCCGGCGTGTAGCGGGCGGCGTAGCGGGCGCCCGCGCCCGAGGCCGGCTTGACGACGTACTCGTGGTCGCCGGGCAGGTCGGGGGTGTCGCCGGGTGCGAGATACCGGGTCGGCACGACGGGCACGCCCGCCGCGGCCAGATCGCCGAGGTAGCGCTTGTCGGTGTTCCAGCGCACGACCTCGGCCGGGTTGGCGAGCCGGGTGAGCCCGGCGACCTTCCGCGCCCAGGCCACGAACTCCTCCGCCCGCCAGCTGTAGTCCCAGGTCGACCGGATGACGACCAGGTCGAAGGCGCTCCAGTCGGTGCCGGGGTCGTCCCAGGGCACGGCGACCGCCTCGGCCCCGGCCTCCCGCAGCGCCCGCACCAGCCCCGGAAGGTCGCGGTCCTTGCTGGGTTGCGGTCCGGGGTCGTAGGTGGCGAGGGCGACTCGGGGCACGACGGTCTCCAGTTCGTACGTCCTACGGCGGCGGATACGTCCTACGGCGGCGGATCGCCTCGCAGGCTAACCGGACCGCCCGCAACCGAGGCAACCGAATTGACCTTCCCCTTCGGTGAAGGCCCAGCATCGGTGCCTGGAACACGGGGAGGACTGCCGGATGCCCAAGGACATGCTGACGATCGGCGCCTTCGCACGGGCCTGCCGTCTGTCACCGAAGGCGCTGCGTCTGTACGACGAGCTGGACCTGCTGCGCCCGGCCCATGTGGACCCGCACTCCGGCTACCGCTACTACGCGGCGGCGCAGCTGGAGCGGGCCCGGCTGGTGGCCTGGCTGCGGCGGCTGGGCATGCCGCTGTCCCGCATCCGTGAGGTCTGCGCCCTCGCTCCGGCGGACGCTGCCCACGAGATCCGCGCGTACTGGAGGCAGGTCGAGGCCGAGACGGCGGCACGGCGGGACCTCGCCGCGTTCCTCGTGGACCACCTGACGGACATCCCGAGGAAGGACACCACCATGCTGGAACTGCGTTACTTCGCCCACTCGGACCGCGGCCGGGTCCGCCCCGCCAACCAGGACACGGCCTACGCGGGCGCTCGGCTGCTCGCGGTCGCCGACGGGTACGGTCCGGCGGGCGCGCCCGCGAGCAGCGCGGCGGTCGAGGCGCTGCGGGTCCTGGAGACCGAGGAGCTGCCGGCCGGTGACGTGCTGAACGTCCTTGAGGACGTCGTACGGGGCGCGACCGAAGCGGTACGGGACGCGACGGACGGTTCGCGCGACGACGGCACGACCCTGACGGCCCTGCTGTGGACGGGCTCCCGGCTCGCGCTGGTGCACATCGGCGACTCCCGTGCCTATCTGCTGCGCGAGGGGGCGCTGTTCCGCATCACGCACGACCACACGATGGTCCAGTCGATGATCGACGAGGGCCGGCTGACCCCGGAGGAGGCCACCGCCCACCCCCAACGCACCCTGCTCCTCAAGGCCCTCGGCACCGCCGCGCCGGAACTGCGCCTGCACGACGCGGCCCCCGGCGACCGCTACCTCCTGTGCTCCGACGGCCTGTGCGGTGTCGTCCCCGACGCCCGCATCCGCACCGTCCTCACGTCTGCCGCGAGCCCCGACGAGGCGACCCGCACCCTGATCGCCGAGGCGAACGACGCGGGCGGCCCGGACAACGTGAGCTGCGTGGTGGCGGACGTGGTGGAGACGGGCGGCTGACCCGGGGCGTGCCTTTTCGACGGGCCCTACGGCGCCTCGGGCTCGCCTTCCGCCTCCGGCTCGGTCTCCGGCTCCCAGTCCAGCAACCGCACCTTCGCCACCGTACGGACATGGCGGCGCATGGCGGCCGCCGCCCGGGTGGGGCGCCGGTCGGCGATGGCGTCGAGGATGGCCCGGTGCTGGGCCAGGGACCGGGTGGGGCGGCCGGGCTGGCGCAAGGACTCGGTGCGGCTCTCGGCGATCTGGTCGGAGATGGAGCGCATGAACTCGGCGAGCAGGCTGCTGTGCGCGGCCGCGGTCACCGCCGCGTGGAACCGGCGGTCCCCCTCGACGCCGTGCCCGCCCTCGCGCATCTCCCCCGCCATGTGGTCGAGGGCCTGCCGCATCGCGTCGAGGTCCTCGTCGGTGCGGCGCTCGGCGGCCAGTTCGGCCAGCTTGGTCTCCAAAGCCTCGCGGGCGTCGAGCACGTCGGGCAGCCGGCGCCGGCGCTCGACCATCTTCTCCATGGGCTCGACGTCGAGGCTGTCGCGGACCAGATAGGTGCCGCCGCCGTGCCGCGCCTCGACCAGGCCCTGGACCTCCAGGACCACGATCGCCTGCTTCACCGAGGCCCGGCTGACACCGAGCCGCTGGGCCAGGTCGCGCTCGGGCGGGAGTCGGTCGCCGGCCCGCAGGCCGCTCTCGGTGACGTACTGGCGCAACCGGTCGAGCACCTGCTCGTAGAGGCGCTGCTTGGTCATGGGGCGCAGGGCGTCGGTCACGGGCTCCCCCTCTCGTCGGGAGACTAACACCGTGCCTCTGATTGGCCGAGTGGCTGAACCAATTTTCTGCGCGACCCCTTGACGCACCCCGCGTACGCCCGCACGCTAACCAGCCAACACCCCGAACCCGCATCTGAAGTGGTTCAGCCAATTGACCACTCGGGCATATGCTCCGCCCCCCCACTCCCCGACCGCTCGACAGGGACCCAACGACGGGAGCCCGTATGTCCTCCGAACTCATTTCGATCCTTGTCCTCGTGGTGGTGTTCGTCATCGCCACCACCCGCTCCGTGAACATGGGCGCGCTCGCCTTCGCCGCCGCCTTCGGCGTCGGTGAGCTCGTCGCCGACCTCGACGCGGACGGCATCTTCGCCGGCTTCCCGGGCGATCTGTTCGTCGTCCTGGTCGGCGTCACCTATCTGTTCGCGATCGCCCGGGCCAACGGCACCACGGACTGGCTGGTGCAGGCCTCGATCCGGCTGGTGCGCGGGCGGGTGGCGCTGATCCCGTGGGTGATGTTCGCCCTCACCGGCGCGCTCACCGCGATCGGGGCGGTCAGCCCGGCCGCGGTGGCGATCGTCGCACCGATCGCCCTGAGCTTCGCCGTCCGGCACGGCATCAGCCCGCTGCTGATGGGCGTGATGGTGGTGCACGGCGCCCAGGCGGGCGGCTTCTCGCCGATCAGCATCTACGGCACGATCGTCAACGGCATCGTCGAGCGCGAGAAGCTGCCCGGCAACGAGATCGCCCTCTTCCTCGCCTCACTGTTCACCAACCTGGTCATCGCGGCCGTGGTGTTCGTCCTGTTCGGCGGCCTCAAGCTGTGGAAGCAGGGGGCGGTCGCGCCGGAGGAGGCGACCGGGAGCAGGGCCGCGGAGGACGCGCCCGGCGCCCCCGAGACCAACACCGGCACGGACACGGGAACCGGCACGGGAACCGGCACCGGCACGGGCACGGGAACTGGCACCGTAGCCTCGCCGACCGCCACCGCCGTCGCCACCCACTCCGAGACCGCCGGCGTCATCCGCCTCACCCCGGCCCGGATCGCCACCCTCACCGCCCTGGTCGCCCTGGTCGTCGCCGTTCTCGCCCTGGACCTCGACGCGGGTCTGACGGCGATCACGCTCGCGGTCGTGCTCAGCACCGCCTGGCCCGAGGACAGCCGGCGGGCGGTCGGCCAGATCGCCTGGTCGACGGTCCTGCTGATCTGCGGTGTCCTCACCTACGTCGGCGTGCTGGAGGAGATGGGCACCATCAAGTGGGCGGGCGAGGGCGTGGGCGGCATCGGCGTCCCGCTGCTGGCCGCGGTCCTGCTGTGCTACATCGGCGCGATCGTGTCGGCGTTCGCCTCCTCCGTGGGGATCATGGGTGCGCTGATCCCGCTGGCGGTGCCGTTCCTCGCGCAGGGCGAGATCGGGGCCGTAGGGATGGTGGCGGCGCTCGCGGTGTCGGCGACCGTGGTGGACGTGAGCCCGTTCTCGACGAACGGCGCGCTCGTCCTGGCCGCGGCACCGGACGTGGACCGCGAGCGTTTCTTGAGGCAGTTGATGGTCTATGGAGGGATCGTGGTGGCAGCGGTGCCCGCGGTGGTGTGGCTGGTGATGGTCGTGCCCGGCTTCGGGTAGGACCGACGGGCGGCAACCGTCGAACAGCCAAGGAACACCACGGAACACCAAGGAACACCAAGGAACAGCTAAGGAGTACGACGCGTGTCCTCTCTCTTCCCTGCCCTGACCGGCGGCCCGGCCCGGCGCCCCGCCCTGCGGTTCGGCGACCGGTCCCTGACGTACGCGGAGCTCGCCGCCGCGACCGGCGCCCTGGCGGACCGGATCCCGGGCAGCGGAAGAGTCGCCGTCTGGGCGACCGTGGAGCTGGAGACCGCGGTGGCCGTCGTGGCGGCGCTGGAGGCCGGGGTCGCCGCGGTGCCGCTCAACCCGAAGTCGGGCGAGAAGGAGCTCGGGCACATCCTGTCGGACAGCGCGCCGTCCGCGGTGCTGGCGGCGCCGGGTGCCGAACTGCCCGCTCCCGTACGGGACTTGCCGCGCATCGACATCGAGGTGCACGGCACGACGAGCGCCGCACCCGCCGCCCCCACCACGCCCGATGCCTCCGCCGGCGACGAGGACCCCGCCCTGATCGTCTACACCTCCGGCACCACCGGCCCGCCCAAGGGCGCCGTCATCCCCCGCCGCGCCGTCGCCACCACCCTGGACGCGCTCGCGGACGCCTGGCAGTGGACCGGCGACGACGTGCTGGTGCACGGGCTGCCGCTGTTCCATGTGCACGGCCTGGTCCTCGGCATCCTGGGCCCGCTCCGGCGCGGCGGCTCCGTGCGGCATCTGGGCCGGTTCACCACGCAGGGCGTGGCGCGCGAGCTGAACGACGGCGCGACCATGCTCTTCGGCGTCCCGACGATGTACCACCGCATCGCCGAGGCGCTCCCGGCGGAACCGGAGTTGGCCAAGGCGCTCGGCGGGGCCCGGCTGCTGGTCTCCGGCTCCGCGGCCCTGCCCGTGCACGACCACGAGCGGATCGCGGCCGCGACCGGGCGGCGGGTCGTCGAGCGGTATGGCATGACGGAGACGCTGATGAACACCAGCGTGCGGGCCGACGGTGAGGCGCGCGCGGGGACGGTCGGCGTCCCGCTGCCCGGCGTCGAGCTGCGGCTCGTGGAGGAGGACGGGTCGGCCGTCGCCGCGTACGACGGCGAGACGGTGGGCGAGATCCAGGTGCGCGGCCCCAATCTGTTCACCGGCTATCTGAACCGGCCCGACGCCACGCGGGACGCGTTCACCGCGGACGGCTGGTTCCGCACCGGCGACATGGCGGTCCGTGACCCGGACGGCTATGTCCGTATCGTCGGCCGCAAGGCCACCGACCTGATCAAGAGCGGGGGTTACAAGATCGGGGCCGGTGAGATCGAGAACGCCCTGCTGGAGCATCCGGCGGTGCGGGAGGCGGCGGTGACCGGGGAGCCGGACGCCGACCTGGGCGAGCGGATCGTGGCCTGGGTCGTCCCGGCGGACCCGGACTCCCCGCCCGGCGTCGAGGAGTTGGCGGACCATGTCGCCCGCCGCCTCGCCCCGCACAAGCGGCCCCGCGTCGTGCACCATCTGACCGCGCTCCCCCGCAACGACATGGGGAAGATCATGAAGCGGGCGCTGACCCGTGACTGACCGCCTCTCGGCCCGCGCGTTCCTCGCCCTCGTCGCCGACGAGGATACCTTCCGCGAACTCCCGTACCCGGAACGGAAGTCCGAGCCCGACGGGCCCCTCGGCTGGCAGGGCTACGACGCCTCCCGCGCCCGCGCCGCCGAACGGACCGGCGAACAGGAGTCCGTGGTGTGCGGCACCGCGAGCGTCGCGGGCACCCCGGCCGTGCTGATCGCCTTCGAGTTCGGCTTCCTCGGCGGCTCGCTCGGCGAACGCACCGGCGACCGGCTGGAGTCGGCGTACATCCATGCCCGCGAACACCGTCTGCCGGTCGTCCCGCTGGTCGCCACCGGTGGCAGCCGGATGCAGGAGGGCATGCTCGCGCTGACCCAACTCCAGCGCGTGGCACGGCAGTCGGCGCTCACCCGGGAGGCCGGGCTGCCACAGATCGCGGTGGTGCGGGACCCGACGACGGGCGGCGGCTGGGCCACGCTCGGCGCGGGGGCCGACGTGATCCTCGCGCTGCCCGGCGCCCAGGTCGGCTTCGCGGGCTCCCGGGTCCGGCCGCCGGACGCGGACCCTACGGCGTACACGGCCGAGGCACAGGTCGCGGCCGGGTCCGCGGACGCGGTGGTGGAGACGGCCGAACTGCGCACCACGCTGGGGACCTGGCTACGGCTGCTGACCTCACCGGCGGCCGGGGCGCCCGTCCCCGCGGCCCTCGGCGCGGGCGACCTGCCCGCCACCGGCTGGCAAGCGGTCCAGCGGGCCCGCTCCCCCGAACGCCCGCGGGCCCAGGCCTACTTGGACGCCTACTTCACCCGTCGTACGGCGATCTCCGGTGACCGCTGCGGCGGCACCGACCCCGACGGCATGCTCTGCGGCTTCGGCGAGCACGAGGGCCGCACCGTCGCCTACGCCGCCCAGACCGGGACCGCGACCCGGCCCGCCGGCTACCGCGCCGCCGCCCGGCTGATCCGGCTCGCCGACCGGCTCGGCATCCCGGTGCTGACGCTGGTGGACACACCGGGCGCGGCCAACGACGCGGAGGCGGAGCGGCAGGGCGCCGGCGCCGCGATCGCGGAGGTGTTCGGCGCGGTGGCGGCCGCCCGCACCCCGGTCACCACCCTCGTCGTCGGCGAGGGCGGGTCCGGCGGGGCACTGGCGCTCGCCGCTCCCGGCAACACCTATGCCACGCCGGACAGTTACTTCTCCGTCATCGCCCCGGAAATGGCGGCCGCCATCCTCAAGCGGCCGCCCACCCGGGTCGAGGACACGGCGGACGAACTGCGCATCCGTCCGCAGGACCTGGTGGAGCTGGGGGTCGTCCGTGGCGTCGTACGACCTGTTCCGCCCCGACCGCCCGTGCCACCCTCACCGCCTATTTCACCCCCACCGCCCGGATGATCTCCTGCGTCACCGAGCCGCCGCGGTCGTCGGCGGCCGAGGCGCGCAGGGAGACGTAGGAGGCGTCGCGCGGCACGTTCAGCGTGCCGTGGCCGTCCTTCAGCCGCACCGACCGCCATGACGCCCCGTCGTCGTAGGACACCTGCAGCACAGGGTCGTCGATCGTTCCGGTGTCCGGTGCGCCCTTGACGTACTCGGCGAAGACCCGCACCGGCAGCCGCTTCCCGCCCCGTACGTCGCCCGCGAGGTCGGTGCCGACGTCGAAGCCGAGGTTGATCAGGGGCAGGAAGGTCCACCGGTCGTCGGGGGTGGCCGCGGACCGGAAGGTCCACTCGGAGTGCCCCTGGGTGGACAGCCGCCAGCGGTCCGCGTCGAGCGCGGTGTCGGTGACGACCTTGTAGGTGTGCTCGTCGGCGGGTGCCTCCCAGTCGTACGCGCCGGAGTCGGTGCTCCGGTCGACGAGGGTTCCGTCCCGGTACACCTCCGTGGTCTGGGACATGCCGGCCTCCGTGCTCCAGACGTCACCGAAGCCGGTGTGGTCGGGCCCGGAGTCGCCCCAGCCGGGGGTGTTGAACCGCAGCTGGTTCCCGTTGCGCTGCTGTCCCCAGCCGAGCCCGGTGCCCAGCCACGGGTGCCAGACGGGCCTGAACCAGTTCAGCGTCCGGTGCGAGCCGCCGCGGTAGGTGACGAGCCCGCTGCGCTCCTCCAGTGCGCCGTTCGCGGCCGTCACCGACTCGTGCCAGAGCTGGCCGGGGCCGGTGGACACGTAGTCGGTGCGCTCGGCCGGGTAGTCGATCCGCTCCCGGAAGCCGAGGCCGACGGGGAAGCTGTCGGTGAGGGAGTACCGGAACTCGCCGCCGTCGACCGGCTTGGTGGCGTGGAACTTCGTGTGGAGCGTGGCGAGTTCACGGCCACGGGGCTCGTAGGTCAGGTCGTGGTCCGGCACCGCGCCCCGGTGCCCCTCGGAAAGGTCGTAGACGTAGGGCGAGTTGCGGGTGCCGGTCATGTCGACGCGTCCCGCCGCCCGCAGTCGTGCCGCGTCGGCGGTGTTCACCGTGGCGATCTGCAGGGGCCGGTCGCTGTTGTCGTCGTTGCCCCACCAGGCGGTGAGCCGTCCGGCGGTGGCGTCGGTGACGAACAGCGCCTTCGCGCCGGCGTCCTGGGCGGCCTGCGCGAGGGCGACCGGGTCGGCGCCGTCGGCGAGAGTGGCGAGCACGGCCTTGCCCCGGACCCCGCTGAGGGCGGCCCCGTCGAACTCTCCCGTGCCCACGTCCACGAGCGGCAGTCTGGTGCGCCCCTTCAGGAGGGTGCCGCCGGACTGGACGACGGCCTCGCCGATGCCCTTCACGTCCAGCAGCGGTTTACCCAGCCGCCACACGGTCCGGTACTCGAAGCCGCCCTGCGTGACGCGGCCGGTCGGGGCCGCGAAGATGCTGTCGTACGTCAGCGGCACCTGGACGGCGTCGAACAGGTCGGACCCGTTCGCGGCGCGGTCGTACTCCATGAGCAGCTGCCGCGTCTCGGTGCGCCGCGGCACCTCCGCCCCGATCTCACGCAACTGCCGTCCGTCGAGCGTGACTTCGCGGTCCCGGTCGAGGTCGATCTCGGGCGCCGCGAGGAAGCCGAGCCCGAGCGAGTCCGCGCCGTGGCTGCCGTGCACGTCGAGGAAGGAGGTCAGGCTGTACGTTCCCGGCTGCAGCCGCAGCTTCAGCGTGCCGGTGTCGCCGACGTGCGCCGGAGCGGGGTCCACGCCCTCGGCCAGCTTCTGCACCACGAGGTCGGCGGCGGTGGCGGCTCCCGCGCGGTCCTTCACATGGACGGTGAGCGTGTACCGCTCCTCCTCCTTGACCAGCCCGAACACGGTGTGCGCGACGGGCGTCCCGGCGACGGACGCCACGATCTGCCCGCTGGTGTTCCCCACCGCGGCCTTCGCGCCGTCCCCGGTGACGGTGGTCGACGCCGTCCCGTGCGCGGGCACGGTGAGCGTGGTGTCGGCGAGGGTCGCCACGCCTTCCGGGGCACCCTCCACGGACAGGCTCAACTCGACGTCCGTGCCGGAGGAGTTGGCGTACGTGACGGTCCTGGTGACCGGCTTGTTCGCCTCGTAGGGCCAGCTGTAGAAGCCGAGGTCGGCGCTTCCGGTGGCGGTGACGTCCGCCTTGACGGCATCGGGGACGCTCACCCGGCCCGCGCCCAGCACATAGGCGGACGCGTCCAGTCGCGCGGACGTCGACATCAACGCGTCCTTGAGCCGCGCGCCGGTCCAGTCCGGGTGTTCCTGGGCGAGCAGGGCGGCCACTCCGGCGACGTGGGGCGTCGCCATCGACGTACCGCTCATGGACGTGTAGTAGCCCTCGCCCTCGGTGAGTCGGGACCTGGCGGCGAGGATGTCGACGCCCGGTGCGGAGACGTCGGGCTTGAGGGCGTTGTCGCCGAGGCGCGGCCCGGCGCTGGTGAAGTAGGCGGCCTGGTCGGCCGCGTCGACGGCCCCGACGGTGAGGGCGGCGTCGGCGGCGCCGGGCGATCCGATGGAGGAGGGGGCGCCGGTGTTGCCCGCGGCGACGACGAAGAGGGCGCCGGTCTCCTTCGAGAGGGTGTCGACGGCGCGGGCCATGGGGTCGGTGCCGTCGCTGGGCTCGGTGGACCCGAGGCTCATGGAGACGACCCTGGCGTGCACGTCCCGGGCGGCCCACTCCATACCGGCGATGATCTGCGACTCGCTGCCCGAGCCCTGGTCGTCGAGCACCTTGCCGACGGCGAGCGTGGCCTCGGGGGCGACGCCCTTCTCCTTGCCGTCGGAGGCGGCCCCGCTGCCGCCGACCGTCGAAGTGACGTGGGTGCCATGGCCGTTGCGGTCGGCGACGTCCTCGCCCTCGATGAAGCTCTTGGTCGCGGAGACACGTTGCGCGAGGTCGGGGTGGGAGGTGTCGACGCCGGAGTCCAGGACGGCGACGGTCACCCCCTTGCCGGTGAGCCCGGCGTCCCACGCCGCCCGCGTGCCGATCTGGGCGTTGCTCTCGGCCATGTCGGCGCTGACCCGCCCGTCCAGCCAGACCTTGTCGATGCCGTCCTGCGCGGTGAACGCCCGCCAGAACCCCCGCCCCTTGTCCGCCTCGACGGCGGCCCCGCGCACGCTCGCAAGAGTCCGCGTCCGCACCACGTCCCGCGGCGTGGCGACCTTCGCGCCCTTGTCGTACGTCACGATCAGCGGCAGCTCACCGGTCTTGCCGTCGCCCAGCCCCTGACGTATCAACTCACCGACGTCGAACAGCCGTTGATCGAGTGTCCCGGCACGCAGATAGGGCAGTGCCTCGTCCGGTACGACACTGATCTCCCCGTTCGCCGTCCGGGTCCGGACGGCACCGGAGGCCCCGCGCGGCCGGGTGACGTCCACCGTCCGCCTGCCGTGGCCGAGGTCGGTGACGGTCACCTTGTCGCCGGTGACGAGGGTCACGGTGTGGGTGGCGGTGCGCGTGGCGGCCGGATCGGGTGCGGCCCTCTCGGGCGCGACCGCCGCCGCCGTACCGGCCGGCAGCAGGGCGATCACGAGCCCCGCCGACAGGAGGGTCGCTCTGCGTCTGCCTGGTCCTCTGCTCATGCATGCCTCTCTCGGTCGAGTGCTGCACAGGATGTCGGGGCCCGTGGGGCAGGAGGGCCGGCCGGACGTGGCGGGTTGGCGCCCTGGCGGTTTTCCGCCAGCCTCACGAAAACGGCACATCCGAAACCGCGACAGCGCCCAACACCGTCCGTAACATTGGAGTTTGCCTGCGTCACAGAGCACGGGGGGAGCGACAACCCATTGGACGCGCTGGTGGAGTTCAAGACCGAGGACGGCGCACGGATCGTCGTGGAGGGCGTGGACGAGGAGTCCGGGGCCCGGATGGTGTCGCGCGGTGACGGACCGGCGCAGGCGGCCCGTACGTTCGAGAGCGCGCTGGACGGCGTCCGGGCGGCCGCCGAGTCCGCGCTCAGGGTGTTCCGGGACGGCGCGCTCAGGCCGGACTCGGTCGAGCTGGAGTTCGGGGTGAAGCTCAGCGCGGAGGCGGGCGCCGTCATCGCCAAGGGAGCGGCCGAGGGGCATCTGGTGGTGAAGCTCAGCTGGTCACCCGGACCGTCCCGGCCGGACGCGCAGGCCGCCGGTCCGTCATGACCGACGTCGCCTGGCACGCGCGCATCGTCTGCGGCAACGAGGTCGGGGCGGGCTTCCTCGTCTCCGCGCGCCGCGTGCTCACCTGCGCCCACGTCGTCCGGGCGAGCGCCACCTCCGAGGTGACCGTGTCCTTCCCCAACAGCCGGAGCCTCGGCCCGCTTTCGGCCACCGTGACCGCTCTCGGCGGGTGGGCGGGCGACGCGGCCGACCCCGGCGACCTCGCGGTGCTGGAACTGGGCCGCGAAGTGCCCCTGGAACCCGCCCGGTTCGCACCCGTCGGCGCCGAACTCGCGGGCGACCCCGCACCGACCCTGGTCGCCTACGGCTTCCCCAAGGGGTACGACGAGGGCATGCTCGCCCGCTATCACGCGGTGCCCGGCGCCCTGGTCCGCGACGAATGGCGCCAGTTGGAGGCCGTGACCGCCCATGGCCAGGCACTGGCGCCCGGGTTCAGCGGGGCGGCCGTGACCCTCGCGGACGGCAGGGTGGTCGGCATGGTGTCGACCGTCGTGGGCGCCCGGGACGGCCGCGTCGGCCGCATGCTGCCCACGCAGGTCATGGCCCGCTACTGGCCCGAGCTCGGCGCTCTGCTCGCCACCCCCGACAGGGAAGGGGACGCGCTGCGCCGGCTGCACGCGCTGGTGCGGCGGGCGGTGGCGGAGGGCCTGGACTGCGACCCCAACCGGGTGTTCCTGGACGCTGTGGGGCCCTTCGGCCCGGGACTGCCGACACGGGAGGGCTTCGCCTCGCTCGGCGCGGCCGCCGGGTATGTGCAGTGGGAGGTCGAGGACGGTGAGGCGGTGACCCGGTTCGCCGACCGGCTGCAGGAACTGCTGGACGCCCCGCCGGCACGGCCCGCCGCGGTCCCGGTGTGGTCGCCGATCGTCGTCGAGATGGACCGCAGCGGCGCGGGCCCGGACCAGGTCACCGTCGAGGTGTCCGCCTACCGCGACGGACAGCGCCGGCGCGTCGCCTCCAGGCGGCTGCCACGCGCCGCCGTACGCGCCTTCGTCCAGCGCGGCATCGACGAGGCCTTCACCCAACTCGCGCCCGGCGCCGAGGAGTTGATCACGTTTGTACTGCCCCGCGAGTGGCTGAACGAGCCGGTGGCGAGCTGGGAGTGCGGAGCCGACGACCCCACCCCGCTCGGCTGCGCCTATCCGCTGGTCGTCGTGGACCGCTCCCGGCACCGCAGCGGACGGCTGCGCCATCAGCTGGCCAAACGGTGGCAGAAGCTGGACACCTGCCCCGGGGCGCGGCTGCACCGCGTCGACTGCGGCAGCGGGGAGCGGCCGCAGAGCCTGCGCAAACGGCTGCGCGACGACGACGCCGACCTGACCGGCTTCGCCTACCCGCCCACCGGAGCACCACCGCACTTCGAGGTCGGCCTCAACACCCCGGTCGCGATCCTGCTGTGGCCGCGCACGGGCTGCACCGACCCCGCACACGACGGCCCCTGCCCCGGCACCACGTTCCTGGACGAGCTCACCGACCGCCTCACCGGCGTACCGCCCGCCGAACTCCCGCGCGAGGTCATGGAGCTGCGGGAGACCGCCGAGGCCGACGAGCACCCCGACCGGCACTGGGCGCGCACCGTCCAGCTCCTGTGGGACGACCCCCGCTGCTTCCCCGAGCCCGCCGCCCTGCTCCACTCGCCCGTCGCCTGAACCGCCCCCGCCCCACCCCGGAGTGAAGATCCATGCCCCTGTGGCCCGTCTACACCGGCAGCAACGAGCCGCACGACGGCATCACCCGGCTGCCGCCGCCCCCGCCCTGGCGCGCGTTCGACGGCGCCCCCGTGATCCGGACACCCGAGGAGGCCGCCGACGCGTCCGCCGTCTCCCCCGACCGCGCCCATCGCGCCGCGACCTACCGCGCCACCCAGGAGACGGTCCAACTGGTCAACGCCGCCCTCTACTTGCGGCGCCCGCTGCTGGTGACCGGCCCGCCCGGCACCGGCAAGTCCTCGCTGGTGTACGCGGTCGCCCGTGAGCTGCGCCTGGGACCCGTCCTGCGCTGGAACATCACCAGCCGCAGCACCCTGCACGACGGTCTCTACCAGTACGACCCGCTCTCCCGGCTGTACGCGGCCCGGCACGCCCCGGCCGCCGCCGAGGCCGGCATCGAGGACCATCTGCGCCTGGGCCCCCTCGGCACCGCCCTCCTCCCGCACGCCCATCCCCGCGCCCTGCTCATCGACGAGATCGACAAGAGCGACCTCGATCTGCCGAACGACCTGCTGAACGTCCTGGAGGAGGGCCAGTACGAGATCCCCGAACTGGTCCGCAGCGCCCGCCGCACCCCCACCGCCGAGGTCATGATCGACGGCACCGACGAGCGGGTGCCGGTGGAGCGCGGCCGGGTCCGCTGCCGCGCGTTCCCCTTCGTCGTGCTGACCAGCAACGGCGAGCGTGAGTTCCCGCCCGCCTTTCTGCGCCGCTGCGTCACCTTACGGCTGCGCCAGCCCGACGACGACCAGCTCGCCGCGATCGTCCGCGCCCACTTCGACGAGGAGCCCGACGCCTACGCGCAGTCCCTGATCAGCCGCTTCCTGTCCCGGGTCGGCGGCGGCGACCTGGCCACCGACCAGCTGCTCAACGCGATCTATCTGGCCCGCTCCTCCGACCTCGGCGCCGAGTCCCTGGACGAGCTGGCCGAACAGCTGATGCCGTACCTGAGCGAGTCCGGGCACACGGACGCCTTCTGATGCGCGGCGACCAGCTGGCCCGGCTCGCCGACATCCTGGCCGAGGCCTCCTCGGGCCCCCGCCCGAGCCCCCGGGAGCTCGCCGAACTCCTGTGGCTGGCCCGGCACATGGAGCCACACGAGCCCGACGCCCCTCGACCACCCGGCCCGGCCCGGCAAGCGCGGCCCGCCGAGGACCGGCCGTCTCCCCCACCGCAGCCGACGCCGCCCGCCTCTCCCCCGACGCCGCAGCAGCAGCCCCAGCCCCCTGCGCCCGCGCCGCCGCAGGAGCCCGCGCGCGTCCCCCTTCACCTGCCCGGTTCCGGGAAGGGAGGCGGGACGGGCCGCCCCCACACCACCCTGCTCGCCCCGTCGCCGCCGATGCTGCGCCACCCCCTGGGCCTGCAACGTGCGTTACGTCCCCTCAAGCGCCGTATCGCCGCGCCCACGGGCCTGGAGCTGGACGAGCACGCCACCGCCGACCGCATCGCCCGCCTCGGGGCCGGCCCCGAGTGGTGGCTCCCGATCATGCGCCCCTCGCGGGAGCGGTGGCTGTGCCTGAACCTGGTCCACGACACCGGGCCCACGATGCCCGTCTGGCGCCCGCTGATCCGTGAACTGCACACGGCCCTCGCCCAGTCGGGCGTCTTCCGCACCGTCACGCCCTACCGGGCCCGGCCGGACGGCACCGTGTGCGGCGACGACGCGCCCGCCCCCGTCGACGGCCGCACCGTCACCCTGGTGATCAGTGACTGCATGGGCCCGCAGTGGCGCCGGGGCGCGGCCGGCACGCTCTGGTACCGCACGCTGCGCCGCTGGGCCCGACGCATGCCACTGGCCGTCGTACAGCCGCTCCCGGAGCATCTGTGGCGGGACACCGCCTTGCCGACGACACCGGGCCGTCTGACGGCACCGCATCCCGCGGCGCCGACGACGACCCTGCGCTTCACGCCGTACGAACCACAGGAGATCGCGGCTGTCCCCCTGCCCGTCATGGAGCCCGACCCCCGCTGGCTGGCGAACTGGGCGGCGCTGGTCGCGGCCCCGGGAGGCGCGGAACTCCCGGCCGCCGTCGGCCTGTTGGACCGTCCGCCGGACGCCTTGGAGGACCGTACGGACGCCGGACTGCTCTCCAGCGAGGAACTGGTGCTGCGGTTCAGGGCGACCGCGTCCCCCGAGGCGTTCCGGCTGGCCGGGCATCTCGCCGTCGGACGCCCCGATCTGCCGGTGATGCGGCTGGTGCACGCCGCGCTCGAACCGGAGCCGCGCCCGCAGCATCTGGCCGAGGTGATCCTCAGCGGCATGCTCACCACCGTCCCCGGACCGGCCGGCTCCTACGCCTTCCGCGACGGCGTGCGCGACCTGCTGCTGCGCAGCCTGCCCCGCACGGCCCGCAGCCGCACCACCGAACTCCTGGAGCGCGTGGGCGGTTTGATCGACCACCGCGCGGGCCGCGCCCCCGGCGAGTTCCGCGCCTCGACGCCCGCACCGGCCGGCACCGAACCGGGAGCGGACGGCGAGGCGTTCGCCACGGTCGGTCCGGAGGTCGTACGGAGGCTGGCGGGAACGCCCGTGGACGGGCTCGCGGAACAGACCGTCCCGTCCGGACCGCCGAGCCCCGTGATCCTCTTCGAGGCCGACGACCTCACCGGCCACCCCGAGGCCCGGATCACCCTCGAATACGCGGTGGACCGCATCCTCGACCGGGCCGCGCTCGCCCACCGCGAAGTGCAGGTGCGGGACGACGGCTACCTCGTGCTCGCACCACCCGGCAGCTACGCCCTGCCGGTGCTGGTGGCGACCCTGCGCGGGCTCGCCGACCGGCTCGCACAGCTGCCGGACCCACCGCGCCTGCGGGTGACGTTCTGGCACACGCCCGCCTCCGGGACCGGCGTTCCCGACCTCCCGGCCGAGGTCCGCACGCTTCAGGACCGTACGACCGCCGACGTCCTGGTCGTCATCTCCCCTTCCTGGTATGAAGAGTTCGCGGCCAGCTCCGCCGCACTCGACCGGCCGCGCTTCCGGCCGGTGCTGGGCGACGCCGCCGACGCACCGCCCGTCGCCTGGTACCACCCGCTGCACACGAGCGGTCCCGAACCCGAGGAACGGGACCTGGTCACGGGGCCGTTCATCACCCACGACCTGCGCCGGCTGGGCATCCCCGCCCCGGGCCGTACGGCGATCGTGCACACCCAGCCCGACGGCCCGCTGACCCTGCTCAACCCGGCCCAGCCGCTCGGCACCCGCCCGCCGCGCCGCACCACGTACTACGAGGTCGACCTCACCGCCCACCAGGCCGTGCACCAGGTGTCCCTGCCGAGCTCCGGCCGGGGGGCCTTCGCCGCCACGGTCGAGCTGTCCTGGCACGTCGTCGACCCGGTCTCCTTCGTACGGGGCGAGACCGCGCACGTCTCCGGGCGGCTCCTCGACCATCTGCTGGACGCGGCGGCCCGCATCACCCGCCGCCATCCCCTGCGCCGGGCCGGCGCGGCCCAGCGCGCGGTCAACGCCGGCCTGCGCAGGTGGCCCGTACCGGGACTGGCGGTCGCGTACACGGTGCAGCTCGCCGCGGAGAGCGCCCGGCTCCCCGAACCGCACAGCCCCGCACCCCGGTCGCCGTCCGACCTGCTCGCCGACGCCGAGACCGTACTGCTCGGCTTCGACGGGCCCGTCACCCGGCTGTTCTCGGCGCACACCGCCCGCGAGGCCGTGCTCGCCCTGCTCTCCGTGGTCGCCGAACACCGGGACCCCGACGAGGCGTTGGCGGGCCGCCCGCTGCCGCGGGCCGCGGAGCAGGACCTCTTCCCGCACCCCCTGGACGTCCTGCGCGCCTTCGCCCACGACCGGCTCGGACCGATGCTGCGCGACCGTCTCGACCAGCTCGAACTGCAGGCCGTGCCGAACGCCCCCCTGACCCACAACGCCAACGTCCTCATCCGCACCCTGCACCACTCCGGCCGCCGGGTGGCGGTGGTCACGGACGTCTGCGAGCAGGCCGCACACCACTATCTGGACCACTACCGGCTGCCGTTGGAGGGCCTCCACGGCCGCGCGCGCGACCTCGCCCGGCTGACGCCCGACCCCGACTGTCTGCTGCGCGCCCTGGGCTCCCCCGACGCACCCGCGGCCACGGGCGTACTCATCGGTTCCACGGTCGCCGAGCTCACCGCCGCCCAGCAGATCGGCCTCGGCTTCATCGGGCTGGCCCGCAATCCGACCGTCGACCAGAGCCTGCGCGAGGCGGGCTGCGAGACGACGGTGTCCTCACTGGCACCCCTGCTGGACGTCGCCCGCGCCTTATAAGCCCTGACCCGACTTTATTCCGCCATTACTTCAGATATAAGGGACAAAACCCCCCATTCAGCGGCACCCCCACCCGGCCCCCCAAAAAAGGCGCACCCCACCCCCGCACCCCCACGATGCCTATAAGGCACGCCACCCGGCGGCCCCTCCACGGTCTGCGCTCTCGGGAGGACCCTGTATGACCGCCAGTCTGGAGCAGCTGCGCCGCTGCCATTTCGCCGTCGACCTGGGGGCGGCCCGGACCCGTGTCTACGTCAAGGGCGCCGGCCTCGTCGTCGACCAGCCCTCCGCCGCCGCCGTCAACACCCGTACCGGCGCCCTCATCGCCGTCGGCGAGTTCGCGGAGAAGATGAGGGGCCGCACCCCCGACTACATCCGTGTCGTCCGCCCGGTGTCCGGCGGCACCGTCGTCGACATCGAGATGGCGCAGCGCATGCTCCGCCAGCTGCTGGGCGACAGGATGCGCCGCACGCTGCGCCGCAAGCCGTTCCTGCGTGCCGCGGCCTGCGTCCCGCACGACGCCGACCCGCTGGCACGGCGTGCGGCCGTCGAGACCCTGGTCGGGCTCGGCGCGCGCCGGGTGGAGCTGGTGGACACGCTCATCGCGGCCGCCGTGGGCTGCGGACTGCCCGTGGAGCAGCCCGAGGCCACCATGATCATGGTGTGCGGTGCCGCGGCCACCCAGGTCGCCGTGCTCTCCCTCGGCTCGATCGTCACCGCCGAGCGCATTCCCGTCGGCGGTGAGGCCGTCGACCACGCGATCGTCCAACACCTGCGCCACGAGCACGAGTTGATGCTCCCCAGCCAGTCCGTACGACCGCTGCAGATCGCCCTGTCCGGCAACGGCCTCACCCGCCAGGGCCCGGAGTCCACCGAGATCCACGGCCGCGACGTCGCCACCGGGCTCGCCCGCAGCGTGCGGGTCGACACCGCCGCGGTGCGCGACGCGATCGAGACCCCGCTGACCGCCGTGCTCGACGGCATCGGACGGGTGCTGCGGGGCTGCCCGCCCGACCTGGTCGCCGACCTCGTCGACAGCGGGATCACCATGGTGGGCGGAAGCGCGCTGCTGCCGGGCCTGGACCAGATGCTGCGGCAGGCCACCAAGCTGCCCGTGCACATCGCCGAACGGCCCGACGTGTGCGCCGTACAGGGCCTGGGTCACATGCTGGAGGGCAAGATCGAGCCACTGGCGCTCGAACCGATCTCCAAGTGAGACCCGCTCCCCACGTGAGACCCGCTCCACGGCGCCCCGTGGCGGTCCCGGAATGACCGGTGCCCGGCTCCCGCCCCTGTTCGAGGCGGTGCTCGCCGTCGGCACCGACCTCGATCTGCACACCACCCTCCAGCACATCGTGGACCGTGCCGCCGAACTGACCGGCGCCCGCCAGGCGGCCCTGTGCACCGTCGACCCGGCCCGGGACGGACTCACCGAGATCCTCCCCGGGACCTCGCCCGGACGGACCCCCGCCCCACCGTGCGCGCCGCCGGGAGCCGGACCGCACTCCCCCGGCACCCTGCGCGTGCCCATCCACGTCCAGGACGAGCTGTTCGGCGACCTCCATCTCGCCGGGAAGCCGCACGACGCGCCCTTCACCGCCGAGGACGAGCAGCTGCTGCACGTCCTCGCCGCGCAGGCCGGCCTAGCGATCGGCAACGCCCGGCTGTACGAGGCCGCCCGGCAGCGCGAGCGCTGGATCGAGGGCGCCGCGGCCGTCACCACCGCCCTGCTCACCGGCGAGAGCGCCGCCGACGCGCTGATGACGGTCGCCGAACGCGCCAGGATCCTCGCCGACGCCGCGGCCGGTGTGATCCTGCAGCGCACCGAGGCCGGCGGCATGGAGATCGTGACCGCGTCGACGTATGAGGACCCCGGCGACATCGTGGGCACCACCATCCGGCCGGGCAGCCCCGTCCTCGTCCAACTCCTCGGCGGGGAACCGGTGTTCATCGACGACTCGGCGACCGATCCGCGGATGACCACGCATGTGCGGCACCGGTTCGGGCCGAGCATGATGCTGCCGCTGGAGGCGGACGGCCGCCTCATCGGCACCCTCGCCCTGCCGCGCCGCCGCGGCGACCGGCCGTACACCGCCGTGGAACGGCTGCTGGCCGGCCAGTTCGCCTCCCAGGCCGCGCTCGCCCTGGTCCTCGCCGACGCGCAGGCCGGCCGGGCGCGCCTCGCCGTCTACGAGGACCGCGACCGGATCGCCCGTGACTTGCACGACCTTGTCGTCCAACGGCTGTTCGCCACCGGCATGATGCTGGAGTCCACCCAGCGCAGAGGCAGCGGCGAGGACGAGGTCCAGGACATCCTCACCCAGGCCGTCGACGAGCTGCGGTCGACCGTCCAGGAGGTCCGCACCGCGATCTTCGCCCTGCAGCAGCCGCCCGCCGCGCCGCCGACCGGCGTACGCGGCAGGGTGCTCCGGGAGGCGGCCGGCGCGGCCGCGGTGCTCGGCTTCAGGCCGTCCACGCGGTTCAGCGGCGCCGTCGACAGCCGCGTCACCGACCGGGTCGCGGACCGCCTGCTCACCGAGCTGCGCCGCGCGCTCGCCGCCGCCTCCCGACGCCCCGACGTCTCCCGCATCGAGATCGACGTCGACACGAGGACCCGGCTGCCGGACGGCCGCGAGGGGGTACGGCTGACGGTGCGCGACGACGGGAGGGCGGGGGACGGGACGGCGGAGGACGGGGGTACGGGGACGACGGTGACGTGGGAGGCGCCGCTGTAGCCGCAGCTCAGAGGGCGAACCAGCAGCGGATCGTGGTGCCGGCCGGGCCGGTGTGCACACGGACCAGGTCCGCGATGAGATTGACCATCAGGAGCCCGCGACCGCCGCGCTGCTCCCGAGGCACGGGACGGCGTCCGGCCAGCGGATCGGCGAGATGGCCCTGGTCGCGCACCTCGCACACCACATACCCGTCCTCGCCCCACACCGCGAACGAGCCCGAACCGCCGCCGTGCACCACGCTGTTGGTGATCAGCTCCGCGGTGACCAGCGCCATGTCGTCGCGCCGGGGAGACATGAGGCCGAGCCGCGCCGCCTCACCGACGGCGAGGTGCCGGGTGTCGCTGAGGGACCCCTCGGTGAAGCGGAAGTACGGCACGTCCGGCGGCGCGGGCGGCAGCGGCCGGTTGTAGCGGGCCACGACGTCGGCGGGGGCGTAGGCCGCGCTGTCCTCCTGCCGGCCGGAATCCGCCCGGACGACGGTGGGGTGGGTGGCGTACGCGTCGGTGATGACCTGCGGGCCCAGGCGCCGGATGTCGTACGGGCACAGGATCGCCGCGTCCGCGCCCCGGAAGGCCTCGTTGATCAGCGCCTCGTGCTGGACGCAGGCGGGGTATTCGGTGGCGGTACGGCCGGCCCAGATCGGTTCGCCGATGATGCTCACCCGTGTGCCCGGCGACTGGACGTCGGCGAAGGCGCGCAGCACCGCGGGGATGATCCGGCCGGGGTTGCGCCCGACCTCCCGCATGTCCATGAACCGTACGGCGTCGGCGTCCGCGCCCAGTCCGTCCCTGATCAGCCGGAGGTTCTCCGCCGGAACGGCCACGGCGACGGGCCGGCCGGCCACGAGAGCGTCACGGACGAAAGGGAGGGTGCCGGCGAGGTACTCCTGCTCGTCGCCGTAGAAGAGGGCGGGGTGCGCAAAGGTGCCGGGGATGCTGTGCGCCTCGGTCACGCTCATGACTTGATCACCTCCACCGTCCGCGGATCCGTCTCCTGCCACCTTGGGGTGTCCGCGCGGCGGCCGCCAGTGCGTGGGCTCGCGCGACATCGACGAAGGCCGGGCCGGACAACTCGAGACGGTACATCCGGCCGCCCTCGCGCACGGCCGGGCACGGCGTAACCCGTCGTCCGGGCTGCCCCGGCACGACATCAGTACGGCAGCAGTCGTCCCGACGGTGTCCTGCGGTCGATGGTGGTGTCACGGGGCGTGGCGGGCCGGCGGCTGGCACGGACGCGGATCTGGCGGTTCATGACGCCCTCCTCGGACCTTCAAGGCCTACTGCCTGACACACACCAGCCTCCGCCCCGAGGTGCCCCGCCACATCGCGCCCACGGATGCACCCGCACTGCCTCCCCGGCAGGACCGGCCCCACACTCCACTACTCCCCGGGGAGGAGATGCCCCCTAGGCCCTGATACCCCGGACACACCACGCGCACCCGGCGCCCGCTGACGTATCCCGTCGTCTGCCGGCGTCTGCCCCCGCCGCGTCCCCCGGGCGCACACTGGAGCCATGGCCAGACGCACACCCCCGGGCGCCGCCCGGTGGCACCGTGCCGTACGGACCCTCGTGCGCCTCCATCACCACCCGGCCCCCGCCCGCCCCTCGCGCCCGGCCCAGGTGCACGCACTGGTCGCCGTGCTGGACGAGGCGGTGGCGGCGCAGACCCCGGCGGACGCGGCGGTGGCCGCGTGCGGGGAACCGGGCCCGGTCTCCCGGCAGACCGCCCGCTCCTGCGGACAGCAGAGCATCACATTGCACCGGCTGCGCGCCCGGCTGCAGGACATCGAACTCACCGAGCCCGACCTCGTACAGGTCCGGGCCCGAGCGGCACGACTGCTCGCCTACGACCTCTGGATGCTCCGCGAATCCCTCAACCTGGCCTTCACCCTCCACCAGAACCCCCGTACGGAAGCCGCCCGACTGCGCCTCAACGGCCTGGGCAGGCACGCCGACGACCTGCGCCGCCTGCGCGACGGCCTGCGCGCGGAGGCAGGCTGAGGCCACCTCAACTCCCGCTCTCGCCCGGGAACTTGCGCCGACCCCCGCTCGAAATACGACTAGATGATTGACGGAGCAGATCCTGAACCCCGGCGCGCCAGAGGATAATTCAGGACGTTTCTCACTAATCTCCCATAGCTGTAAGGAGTCGATCCTTCGCGTACCGCATCCCCCTCTCTCCACCGGAGACGACATGCACAAGCTCCACAAGGCCGCCGTCCTGATCGCTGCCCTCGGCAGCGTCGGCCTCATGACCGCCGGCATCGCGCACGCCGACGGCACGGGCCAGGGCGGCGGCGTCGGCGGCGGCCAGTTCAGCGTCCAGCAGAGCACCACCTGCAGGTCCCACGACCTGAACATCGACATCCTCGGCGCGGTCGGCCTGCTCGACGGCGTCCTGGGCAACGGCGTCAACGGCGAGGGCAACCCGGCCGCCCAGAGCTCCCAGCTCGGCTCGAAGATGGGCTGCGACAACACCGCCTTCTAGTACGAGCCCCGACAACGACACGGGCGGCCAGCCACCGGCTGACCGCCCGTCCGGCATGAGAAGCCCGCCCAAAAACCTTCCTGTGCTGTCAGTGCCCTCTGTTAGCTTCATGCGCCTGCGTGATCCACGCACTCCCACCACGGTCCTCGGGGCCCGCCTGGTCGTTCGCGATCGGCGGCGCACGGGTGTCCGGCGGTGCTCCCGAGACCGGCGAGTGGACGCATCTGCTGGGGCTCTACGACGCCGAGACCGGGAAGGCCCGGCTGTACGTCAACGGCCACGAGGTCGGGACCGCGGCCGAGGCGACCCCCGCCGAGGCGGCCGGAGCCTTCCAGATCGGGCGCGCCCGCGGCGCCGCCGGCTACCGGGACCGGTGGCACGGGGACGTCGGTGACGTCCAGGTGCACGACCGGGTCGTGGTGCCGGACGAGGTGGCCGAACTGGCGTACCGCAAGCCGAAGCTGCTCGGCCACTGGTCGCTGGAGAACGCGACGGACGGTGTGAGCCCCGAGCAGTCGGGCGGCGCGCCGCTGCGACTCGGCACGGGCGCCTCGATCTACCGGGGCTCCGACGATTCCTGTGTCCCGGACCTCGACCCGGACTGCACCTACGTACCGCCGCCGCTCGTCGGCGAGGGACATCTGCGCCTGGACGGCGAGAGCGGGTACGCCGCTGCCGACGGGCCCGTCGTGGACACCGGGGACAGCTTCACCCTCGGCGTCGTCGTGCGCCTCGCGGACTCCGATCCCGCGCACCCGATGACCGTGCTGTCGCAGGCCGGTGAGCACACCGACGCCTTCAAGGTGCGCTACGAGCCGTCCACGCACACCTGGCAACTGGTGATGCCGGTGAAGGACGAGGCCGGAGCCCCCGAGAAGGTGGTGTCCCGGATCGAGGGCGCGGACGGCGGCGAGGGCCAGGGCCATCGCCTCGCCGTGGTCTACGACGACGCCACCGACACGATCAAGCTCTACCTCGACGGTTACACCGACGCCCAGGCGACCACGACCCTCCCCGACGGCCGGCCCAGCAACGGCGGCCTCCAGATCGGCCGGGCCCGGGTCGGCGACGGCTGGGGCGAGTACCTGCACGGCGACGTGGACGAGGTACAGGCCTACGCGGGCGCGCTCAGGGACGACGACATCCTCGGCCTGGGCTGGGACACGGACCCTTGCCTGTGCTGACCCCTGGTAGCTGACCTCGACCGCGGCCCGCCCGAACCCACGTTTGGGCGGGCCGTAGTCCCGCGCTGTCCGAGAAGAGCCCAAAGTCCCGCACCCACACGTCAGATGAGACGTTTCCGCAGGTCGAAACTTCCTGTATCAGGACGGGTGAGTGGGGCGGGTGGGACTCGAACCCACGGCCGACGGATTATGAGTCCGCTGCTCTAACCGGCTGAGCTACCGCCCCATAGCGGCGTGTCGCGCACATTTGTGCGCGCCGTCTGCCGCAGCATAGCCGCTCATACGATCTCCTGCTTCGTATGGTCGACTTCGCCTGCCCTTCAGGACTCCGCTGTGACCTGCGCGGTTCCCGGGGTTCGGGACCGGACATGAAAAAGGACCCCACCGGGGTCCTCGTTCAGCGTGCTCCCCCGACTGGACTCGAACCAGTAACCTGCCGGTTAACAGCCGGCTGCTCTGCCAATTGAGCTACGGAGGACCGAGCTCCCCCGACTGGACTCGAACCAGTAACCTGCCGGTTAACAGCCGGCTGCTCTGCCAATTGAGCTACGGAGGAATGCCTCGTTGCATCGAACGTACCTACCTGGGTATTCGCCAGGGGGCGCGCGCTCGCTGCGACACATACATTAGCGCAAGCAGGGGGGTGCTCCGCCAATCGGTTCCCCCGACACCGACGCTGCGCCATGGACCTGCACGAGGAAAGGGTGGCCGTCATGCGCTACAAGCTCACGTTCGTCGTCGGACTGGCTCTGGGTTACGTCCTGGGTACTCGTGCCGGGCGCGAGCGCTACGAGCAGCTGAAGAAGTCCGCTCGCCAGGTCGCGCAGAACCCTGCCGTCCGCAACACCGCGGAGTCGGCGGCCCAGCAGGGACGCCAGTTCGCCGGCAAGGCGTACCACGTGGTCAGCGACAAGGTGGGCGACCGTGTCCCCGAGTCCGTGACCCAGCGCGTGCGCTCCCTGCGCGACCGCAGCACCAACGGCGCGGCGGACGACGACTGGGGTACGAGCAACACGTAGAGCACCACGGAGCACCACGGAGCGGCACGTAGATCGTCCCGGCCGAGGGCGCGCCGCAATGCCACACGCCCGCACGGCGTACGGCCCATAGAATTTCGGTCATGGGGATAGTCGCCGGGTTGGACAGTGCGCCCGATTTCACTCGCATCGTCGTCTGCGACGCGGACTCGGGCGCCGTGCTCAGGCAGGGGTACGCCGCGCATCCCGTCGAGGGCGGCGAGGGCGGCGGCCGGCCCTCCGACGTCGACCCGCAGGCCTGGCTGCTGTCCCTCGGCGAGGCGGCCGGCGGCGGACTCCTCGAAGGTGTGCAGGCCATCGGTGTGTCGGCGCAGGCGAACGCGGTCGTGCCGCTCGACTCCCAGGGCAACACCGTGCGGCCCGCGATGGTCGGCGGCGACAAGCGGGCACAGGTCGCGGCGGCCGATCTGATCGACGCGCTCGGCGGGCGCGAGGCCTGGGCGCAGGCGGTCGGCTGTGTGCCACAGGCCGCGCAGCCCGTGACCAAACTGCGCTGGCTCGCGAAGAGCGAGCCCGACGCCGCCCTGCGCACCGCGATCCTGATGCAGGCCCACGACTGGCTGGTGTGGCAGCTGCTCGGGCGGCCGGTGCGCCGGACCACCGACCGGGGCGGCGCCTCCGGGACCGGCTACTGGTCGGCGGCCACCGGCAACTACCGCACCGACCTCGTCGAGTTGGCCCTCGGTCACCAGGCCATGCTGCCCGAGGTGATCGGCCCGTCGGACCCGGCCGGTACGACGCCGGAGGGGCTGCTGATCTCCGCCGGGACCGGCGAGACCATGGCCGCCGCCTTCGGGCTCGGCATCGGTCTCGGGGACGCCGTGGTCTCGCTCGGCGCCTCCGGGTCCGTGATGGCCGTCCACCGCGAGGCGCTCGTGGACAGCTCCGGGATGATCACCTCGCTGGCCGACGCGACCGGTATGCATCTGCCCGTCGTGACCACGTTGAACGCCGTACGGACCCTGCGCGGGACCGCCGAGCTGCTCGGGCTGCCCGATCTGGAGAGCCTGTCCGACCTGGCGCTGAAGTCGACGCCCGGCTCGCACGGTCTCGTACTGCTGCCCTATCTGGAGGGTGAGCGGACGCCGAATCTGCCGCACACCGCGGGGACCCTGGCCGGACTGCGGCGGGAGTCGATGAAGGCGGAGCATCTGGCGCGGGCGGCGTTCGAGGGCATGCTGTGCGGGCTCGCGGACGCACTGGACGTGCTGCGGGGCCGGGGGGTGGAGGTGCGGCGGGTCTTCCTGCTGGGGGCGGCCGCCGAACTGCCCGCCGTGCAGGCGGCGGCGCCCATGCTGTTCGGGGCGCAGATCGTCGTGCCGCAGCCCGCCGACTACGCGGCGATCGGTGCGGCCCGGCAGGCCGCCTGGGCGCTCGGCGCCTCACAGGGCACCCTCGATCCGCGCAATCCGCCGGCCTGGCAGGGTGCCGCGGCGGCGCAGGTCCTCGCGCCCGGCGACGAGCTGGCCGTGGGACAGGCGGTACGTCAGCAGTACGTTTCCGTGAGGGATCAGACACACCCGGGCGCTTTCCGCTCGTAAGGCGGTAAAGGGCACTGCTGTCGGCTTAATCGGTTGAGGTAACGCGGGTGGAGTGTCGGACGATAGGAGCCTCGGGCATCAAGCCCGCCCCACCGCCGACTCCGAGAGACGTAGCGTGCTCATACGACTTCTGCGGACCTATCTCAGGCCCTACAAGAAACCCATCGCCCTGCTGGTGCTGCTGCAGTTCCTGCAGACCTGCGCCACCCTGTACCTGCCCACACTGAACGCCGACATCATCGACAACGGTGTCGTGAAGGGTGACACCGGCTACATCCTCTCCTTCGGCGCCCTGATGATCGGCATCTCCCTGGTGCAGGTCGTCTGCAACATCGGTGCCGTGTACTACGGCGCCCGGACCGCCTCGGCCCTCGGCCGGGACGTGCGGGCCGCCGTCTTCGACCGGGTGCAGTCCTTCTCGGCGCGCGAGGTCGGCCAGTTCGGCGCGCCCTCGCTGATCACCCGTACCACCAATGACGTGCAGCAGGTCCAGATGCTGGCCCTGATGTCGTTCACGCTGATGGTGTCCGCGCCGATCATGTGTGTCGGCGGCATCGTGCTGGCCCTCGGCCTGGATGTGCCGCTGTCCGCGGTGCTGGTCGCGGTGGTGCCGACGCTGGGCATCTGCGTGACGCTGATCGTGCGGCGGCTGCGGCCGTTGTTCCGGGCCATGCAGACCCGGCTGGACACGGTGAACCGGGTGCTGCGTGAGCAGATCACGGGCAACCGTGTGATCAGGGCGTTCGTCCGGGACGAGTACGAGAAGGACCGGTTCAAGAAGGCCAACACCGATCTCACCGAGATGCAGCTGGCCACCGGCAACATGCTCGCGCTGATGTTCCCGATCGTCATGACCGTGGTGAACCTGTCGTCGATCGCCGTGGTGTGGTTCGGCGCGCACCGCATCGACAGCGGCGGGATGCAGATCGGCGATCTGACCGCCTTCCTCGCCTATCTCATGCAGATCGTCATGTCCGTGATGATGGCCACCTTCATGTTCATGATGGTGCCGCGCGCGGAGGTCTGCGCCGAGCGGATCCAGGAGGTCCTGGAGACCTCCTCCAGCGTGGTGCCGCCGGTGGCGCCGGTCACCGAGCTGCGCCGGCACGGGCATCTGGAGATCCGCGGCGCCGGGTTCCGCTACCCCGGTGCCGAGGAGCCCGTGCTCCGGGCGATCGACCTGGTGGCCCGGCCCGGCGAGGTGACCGCCGTGATCGGTTCGACCGGCAGCGGCAAGTCCACGCTGCTCGGGCTGGTCCCGCGGCTGTTCGACGCGACCGACGGCGAGGTCCTCGTCGACGGCACGGACGTCGCCACCCTCGACCCGAAGCTGCTGGCGAAGACGGTCGGTCTCGTACCGCAGAAGCCGTATCTGTTCGCCGGCACGGTGGCGACCAATCTGCGCTACGGCAATCCCGACGCCACCGACGACGAGCTGTGGCACGCGCTGGAGGTCGCGCAGGCCAAGGACTTCGTCAGCAAGCTGGAGGGCGGGCTGAACGCGCCCATCGCCCAGGGCGGTTCGAACGTCTCGGGCGGTCAGCGCCAGCGGCTCGCCATCGCCCGCACGCTCGTCCAGCGCCCGGAGATCTACCTCTTCGACGACTCCTTCTCCGCCCTCGACTACGCGACGGACGCGGCGCTGCGCGCGGCGCTGGCCGAGGAGACCGCGGAGGCGACCGTCGTCATCGTCGCCCAGCGGGTGGCGACCATCCGGGACGCCGACCGGATCGTGGTCCTCGACGAGGGCCGGGTCGTCGGCACCGGCCGCCATCACGAGCTGATGGACGACAACGAGACCTACCGGGAGATCGTGCTCTCCCAGCTGACGGAAGCGGAGGCTGCCTGATGGCCGGGCCGATGGCGCGGATGATGGGCCAGGGCGGCCCCGACAACCGCTCGATGGACTTCAAGGGGTCGAGCAAACGGCTGATCTCCCAGTTCAGGCCGGAACGTGTGACGATCTACGCACTGCTGCTGTGCGTGGTGGTCAGCGTCGGCCTCAGCGTGATCGGGCCGAAGATCCTCGGCAGGGCCACCGACCTGGTCTTCGCGGGGATCATCGGGCGGCAGATGCCGGCCGGGGCGAGCAAGGAGCAGGTCCTCGACTCGATGCGGGAGCGGGGCCAGGGCAGCATCGCCGACATGCTGCGCAGCACCGACTTCACGCCGGGCCAGGGCATCGACTTCGACGCGGTGGGCCGCGTACTGCTGCTCGCGCTGTGCACGTTCGCGGTCGCCGGTCTGCTGATGGCGGTGGCGACCCGGCTGGTCAACCGGACGGTCAACCGCACGATGTTCCGGCTGCGCGAGCAGGTGCAGGCGAAGCTGTCGCGCCTTCCGCTGTCGTACTTCGACAAGCGGCAGCGCGGTGAGGTGCTGTCCCGGGCGACCAACGACATCGACAACATCGGTCAGACGCTGCAGCAGTCGATGGGCCAGCTGATCAACTCGCTGCTGACCATCATCGGTGTGCTCGCGGTGATGTTCTGGGTGTCGTGGCTGCTGGCGCTGGTCGCGCTGGTGACCGTGCCGCTGTCGTTCCTCGTCGCCACCCGTGTCGGCAAGCGCTCGCAGCCGCACTTCGTGCAGCAGTGGCGCTCCACCGGCAAGCTGAACGCCCACATCGAGGAGATGTACACCGGCCACACGCTGGTGAAGGTGTTCGGGCGGCAGGAGGAGTCGGCCCAGCAGTTCGCCGAGCAGAACGACGCGCTGTACGAGGCCGGGTTCAAGGCGCAGTTCAACAGCGGGATCATGCAGCCGCTGATGATGTGCGTGTCGAACCTCAACTATGTGCTGGTGGCGGTCGTCGGCGGTCTCAGGGTCGCCTCGGGCGCGCTGTCGATCGGCGATGTGCAGGCCTTCATCCAGTACTCGCGCCAGTTCTCCATGCCGCTGACGCAGGTCGCGTCGATGGCGAACCTGGTGCAGTCGGGCGTGGCCTCGGCCGAGCGGATCTTCGAACTCCTGGACGCGGAGGAGCAGGAGGCGGATCCGGTGCCGGGCGAGCGGCCCGAGGAGCTGCGCGGCCGGGTTGAGCTGCAGAACATCTCCTTCAGCTACGACCCCGACAAGCCGCTGATCGAGAACCTCTCCCTGAAGGCCGAACCGGGGCACACGGTCGCGATCGTCGGCCCGACGGGCGCCGGCAAGACCACCCTGGTGAACCTGCTCATGCGGTTCTACGACGTCTCCGGCGGGCGCATCACCCTCGACGGCGTCGACATCGCGACCATGACCCGGGACGAACTGCGGTCCGGGATCGGCATGGTGCTGCAGGACACCTGGCTGTTCGGCGGCACGATCGCGGAGAACATCGCCTACGGAGCCTCGCGCGAGGTCACCCGGGGCGAGATCGAGGAGGCGGCGCGGGCCGCGCACGCCGACCGGTTCATCCGCACGCTGCCCGACGGCTACGACACCGTGATCGACGACGAGGGCTCGGGTGTCAGCGCCGGTGAGAAGCAGCTCATCACCATCGCGCGGGCGTTCCTGTCCGACCCGGTGATCCTGGTGCTCGACGAGGCCACCAGCTCCGTCGACACCCGCACCGAGGTGCTGATCCAGAAGGCGATGGCGAAGCTCGCGCACGGGCGTACGTCGTTCGTGATCGCGCACCGGCTCTCGACGATCCGGGACGCGGACACGATCCTTGTCATGGAGAACGGGGCCATCGTCGAGCAGGGCGCGCACACCGACCTGCTCGAGGCCGATGGGGCGTATGCGCGGCTGTACAAGGCGCAGTTCGCGCAGGCGGTGGCCGAGGTCGACTAGCGGCAGGGGGCCGCCGGAAGGCGGCCCCCTTTTCAGTCCAGGTAACCCCTCAATTGGTCCGCGAAGGCGTGGTCCCGCAACTTGTTCAGCGTCTTCGACTCGATCTGCCGTATCCGTTCCCGGGTCACGCCGAAGATGCGGCCTATCTCCTCCAGGGTGCGCGGGCGGCCGTCGACGAGGCCGTAGCGGAGCTGGACGACCTTGCGCTCGCGTTCGCCGAGCGTGGACAGCACGGCCTCCAGATGCTCCCTGAGCAGCAGGAACGCAGCCGACTCGACCGGTGACGTCGCGTCCCCGTCCTCGATCAGATCGCCGAGGGCCACGTCGTCCTCCTCGCCCACCGGGGCGTGCAGGGAGACGGGCTCCTGGGCCAGCCGCAGCACCTCGCTGACCCGCTCGGGCGGCAGGTCGAGATGGGCGGCGACCTCTTCCGGGGTCGGCTCGTAGCCCCGCTCCTGCAGCATGCGGCGCTGGACGCGGACGACGCGGTTGATCAGTTCGACGACATGGACCGGGACCCGGATGGTGCGGGCCTGGTCGGCGAGGGCCCGCGACATCGCCTGGCGGATCCACCAGGTCGCGTACGTGGAGAACTTGTAGCCGCGGGCGTAGTCGAACTTCTCGACCGCCCTGATCAGGCCGAGGTTGCCCTCCTGGACCAGGTCGAGCATGGTCAGCCCGCGGCCGACGTAGCGCTTGGCCACGGAGACCACGAGCCGCAGGTTCGCCTCGATGAGGCGGCGCTTGGCCATCCGGCCGAGCACGACCAGGCGGTCCAGGTCGAGCGCCAACTGGCTGTCGAGATCAGGGGTGTTGCTCAGTTTCTCCTCGGCGAACAGGCCGGCCTCGACCCGTCGGGCGAGTTCGACCTCCTCGGCCGCGGTGAGCAGCGGGATGCGGCCGATCTCGCGCAGATACTGGCGGAACAGATCGGAGGAGGGGCCCCCGGTGTCGGCGCGGACCCGCTCCACGATGGGGGTGTCCACCGGCTCGGCGGACTCGGCGGCCAGCGCCTCGGCGGGCGGTTCGGCCGGTTCGGGCGGACCGTCCGGGCCCGCCTCGGGATGGTGCGCGACACGGCTCTGCGGCGGGACCGCGACGAGGACGTCGGCCTCGGCGTCCGGCGCCGTGCCGTCCGTGGTGGTGTCGGTCTGTGTGAGGGTCTGGGTCTGCACGGGGGCGACCTCCAGGATGATCGCTGCTGAGGTGTGCGGCAGCGCTACTTCGGGAGCGGAGTCGGCGGCCACGCCGCTGTCCGTCCCGTACGCGATGAGCGGAACCGCGGGGGTGTGCGACCCGTGTGGGACGGGTCGGCCGCGCTCCGAGGACTCAGGCACCGGACCCAGTGTGGAGTACGACACATCGCCGCCACGAGGGGCGTGCGGTGACTTTTTGCAATCGGGTCGTGACCGCGCGGTTACCGTGTCCTGCGGCCCTGGTCAGAGAGCTGCGGCTCCGTGCTCCCGCAGTGCCTGGTCGTACTGCTGGAGTACCCACAATTCGTTCTGCACCGCGGCAAGTTGCGCCGGATCCCCGCCCGCGGACAGCCGGGCCATCTGCGACTGGATGTCGCGGATGCGGCGCTCGACGGCGCGGCGCCGGACCTGGACCAGCACCGTGCCCGCGTACACCTCGTCGACGGTGCGGCGCATGATCGGCTCCACCGCCAGCTCGGTCACCATCGCGCGCACGGCGTCGTCGGGCGCGGCCTCACGGACCCGGACCAGGTACTCCTGGGCGTCCTGCACACCGCCCTCGGCGCCGCCCGCCTCCATGATCGCGAGGCGCACGGCGGCGTACGGTGCGGCGGTGAACTCGTCGATGCCGTACGCGTCGAACGCCGGGGAGACCAACTCCGGTTGCTGGAGAGCCAGTTTGAGCAGTTCGCGTTCGGTGGCGTAGACGGGGTTGCGGAGGTTGAGGGCGGGGCCCGAGGCCCTGGGGGGCGCTGCCGCCTCGTACGTCTGCGCGCCCCGCCCGGCGGGGGCCGGGCCGCCCCTGCCGCCGCGGTCACGGGCCCAACGGGCCAGCTGGGCCACCCGCTTGACCACGAACTGGGTGTCCAGGATGCCGAGCATGCCGGCGAGCTGGACGGCGACCTCGTGCTGCGCGCCGGTGTTCTTGATGCGGGCGACGATCGGGGCCGCCTCGTCCAGGGCCGCGGCGCGGCCGGCTGGGGTGTCCAGGTCGTAGCGGACGACGATCTGGCGCAGCGCGAACTCGAAGAGCGGGGTGCGGGGTTCGACCAGGTCCGCCACCGCGTCGTCGCCCTTGGCGAGGCGCAGCTCGCAGGGGTCCATGCCGTCCGGCGCGATCGCGATGTAGGTCTCGGCGGCGAACTTCTGGTCGTCCTCGAAGGCGCGCAGGGCCGCCTTCTGGCCGGCCGCGTCGCCGTCGAAGGTGAAGATCACGCGCGCGCTGCCGTTGTCCATCAGCAGCCGGCGCAGGATCTTGATGTGGTCGCTGCCGAAGGCCGTGCCGCAGGTCGCGATCGCCGTCGTCACGCCCGCGAGGTGGCAGGCCATGACGTCGGTGTACCCCTCGACGACCACCGCGCGGGACGCCTTGGCGATGTCCTTCTTGGCGAGGTCGATGCCGTAGAGGACCTGGGACTTGCGGTAGATGGCGGTGTCGGGGGTGTTGAGGTATTTGGGGCCGTTGTCCGACTCGTAGAGCTTTCTCGCGCCGAAGCCGACGACGTCGCCGCCGATGTCGCGGATCGGCCACATCAGCCGGCCGCGGAAGCGGTCGATGGGGCCGCGGCGGCCCTCCTGGGCCAGGCCGGACAGGACCAGCTCCTTGTCGCTGAAGCCCTTGCCGCGCAGATGGCGGGTGAGGTGGTCCCAGCCCTGCGGGCTGTAGCCGACGGAGAAGTGCTCGGCGGCGGCCTGGTCGAAGCCGCGCTCGGCGAGGAAGGTGCGGCCGGTGTCGGCCTCGGGGCTGGTGGCCAGCTGCTCCATGTACCACTGCGCGGCGATCTTGTGCGCCTCGACCAGGCGGATGCGCTCGCCGCGCTGGTGGGTCGGGTTGTACCCGCCCTCCTCGTAACGCAGCGTGATGCCGGCCTGGCCCGCGAGGCGCTCGACGGCCTCCGAGAAGGAGAGGTGGTCGACCTTCATCACGAACGTGATGGTGTCGCCGCCCTCCTGGCAGCCGAAGCAGTGGAAGAGTCCCTTGCTGGGGCTGACCTGGAAGGACGGGGACTTCTCGTCGTGGAAGGGGCACAGGCCCTTGAGGTTGCCACCGCCCGCGTTGCGCAGCTGGAGGTACTCGGAGACGACGGCGTCGATCGGGACCGCGTCCCGTACCGCCTTCACGTCCTCGTCGTTGATCCGTCCTGCCACGCGTGAATTCTACGGTGGTGCACTGACAGCTAAGGGACGAGGCTTTCGAGCGGAACGTGCGGGTCCGCCAGTGCCTCCGTGTTCACCTGTGTCTTCGCGCGGATCAGCTTCTGGACGGGGTCCTTGACGTCCCACACGTTGACGTTCATCCCGGCGAGCACCCGGCCGTCCTTGACCCAGAACGCGATGAACTCACGCTTTCCGGCGTCCCCGCGGATCACCACTTCGTCGTACGAGCCCGGGGGCGCCCAGCCGTTGTACTCCATCCCCAGGTCGTACTGGTCCGAGAAGAAATAGGGCACACGGTCGTAGGTGACGTCCCGCTCGAGCATCGCGCGGGCCGCGGCCGGGCCGCCGTTGAGGGCGTTGGCCCAGTGCTCGACGCGCAGCCGGGTGCCGAAGAGGGCGTGCGGGAAGGAGACGACGTCGCCGGCCGCGTGGATGTCGGGGTCGGAGGTGCGCAGCCGCTCGTCGACCACGACGCCGCCGCCGTGTTCCCGGGCGGCGATCTCCAGGCCCGCCGCCTCGGCGAGCCCGATGCGCGGGGCGGCGCCGATCGCCGCGAGGACGTCGTGGGCGGGGTGCTCCTCGCCGTCGTCCGTGCGGGCGGCCAGCACCATGCCGTCCTGGCCGACGATCTCCGTAAGCCTCACCCCGAAGCGGAAGCGGACGCCGTGCTCGCGGTGCAGATCCGCGAAGAGGCTGCCGAGCTCGGGGCCGAGGACCCCGTGCAGCGGGGTCGGGGCGGGCTCGACGACGGTCACCTCGGCGCCGTACTCCCGGGCCGCCGCCGCGACCTCCAGACCGATCCAGCCGGCGCCCGCGATCACGAGGTGGCCGTTGTCCCGGCCCAGAGCGCTCAGCACTCCCTTGAGCCGCTCGGCGTGCGCGATACGGCGCAGGTGGTGGACGCCCGCGAGGTCGGTGCCCGGAATGTCCAGGCGGCGCGGTTCGGCGCCGGTGGCCAGCAGCAGCTTGTCGTAGCGGACGAGGGTGCCGTCCTCGCCGAAGCGGACCGTCTTGGCCGTGCGGTCGATGGCCTCGACGGTCTCACCGAGGTGCAGCTCGATGTCGTTCTGCGCGTACCAGGCGGGTTCGTGGACGAAGACGCTGTCGCGCTCCTCCTTGCCCAGCAGATAGCCCTTGGAGAGCGGGGGGCGCTCGTAGGGGTGGTCGCGCTCGTCGCAGATCAGTATCACGCGGCCACTGAAGCCCTCCGCTCGGAGCGTCTCGGCCGCCTTGGCGCCGGCGAGTCCGCCTCCGACGATGACGAATGTCTGATCCGCGTCGACCACTTGATGCCTCCTACGGGGTGTCCGAGGGGTGTCTCCTCAGAGAACACTGCGGGTGCCGCCACATGCGAGCGTCCCGCACGCAGCGTGATGGGGGAAGAGGGAGTGGCCCGATCAGGCCACGGAGGGTCACAATCGGGCGCGTTCGGCGTCACTTACGTCCCGTCAGTCTCATGGATGCCCCGTCAGACGCGCGTGAAGCGAGCGGGCCGAGGCGTCGGTGAGGGACGCGATCTGGTCGACGATCACGCGCTTGCGGGCGCGGTCGTCACCGGCCCGGTCGAACAGGGCGCGGAACTGCGGGTCCAGGCCGTCCGGGGCGCGGGCGGTGAGCGCCTCGGCCAGTTCGGCGACCACGATCCGCTGGTCGGCCCGCAGCCGCTCCTGCTCGGCGCGCTGCATGACATAGCGGTCGGCGACGGCCTTGAGGACCGCGCACTCCAGCCGGGTCTCGCGGGGTACGACGAGTTCGGCGCCGTAGCGGGTCAGGCGCCCGGTGCCGTGTCTCGCGCGCGTGGCGGCCTCCGCGGCGAGGCAGAAGCGGCCGATGAGCTGGCTGGTGGCGTCCTTGAGGCGGGCCTGGGCGACCGCCGAGCCGTCGTAGCCGTGCGGCCACCACTCCTGGTCCTGGAGGCGGTCGAGGGCGGCGGCCAGTTCGGCGGGGTCGGTGTCCGCCGGCACATAGCGGCCGACGGCGACCGCGAAGACCGACTGCCGCTCGGGCTCGGCGTGCAGGCAGTTGGGGTCGATGTGTCCCGCGTGCAGACCGTCCTCGACGTCGTGCACCGAATACGCCACGTCGTCCGACCAGTCCATGACCTGGGCCTCGAAGGTGGCGCGGGTGCCGGGCGCCTCCTTGCGGACCCAGTCGAAGACGGGACGGTCGTCCTCGTAGACACCGAACTTCCGGGAGCCGGGGTCGGTGGGGTGGTCGCCGCGGGGCCAGGGGTACTTGGTGGCCGCGTCCAGGGCGGCGCGGGTGAGGTTGAGGCCGACGGAGCGGGAGCCGCCTTCGGTGAAGCGCTTGGGTTCGATGCGGGTGAGCAGCCGCAGGGACTGGGCGTTGCCCTCGAAACCGCCGCAGTCCTCGGCGAATTCGTTCAGCGCCTGCTCGCCGTTGTGCCCGAAAGGCGGGTGGCCCAGGTCGTGGGAGAGACAGGCCGCCTCCACCAGGTCCGGGTCGCAGCCGAGGGCCGCGCCCAGCTCCCGGCCCACCTGGGCGCATTCGAGGGAGTGCGTCAGGCGTGTACGAGGACTGGCGTCCCAGGCCTGACTGCGGGCCCCGGGGGTGACCACCTGGGTCTTGCCGGCCAGCCGGCGCAGGGCCGCGGAGTGCAGCACGCGCGCGCGGTCGCGCTGGAAGGCGGTGCGGCCGGGGCGCTTGTCGGGCTCGGTGACCCAGCGCTCCACTGCGGACGCGTCGTAGCCGGGCGGCGGGACGTGGTTCTCGTAAGCCTGCGGCGCGATGCCTGCGATGCCTTCCATGCTCCCGACAGTAGAGGCACGGACCGACAATCGGGACGTCAGGTGCCGTTTCAGGCCGAGGGCGTCAGGTGCCAGTCAGGCCGAGGCGAGCTCGGGGCCGGTCAGCGTGGCGGGCCTCGCCAGGGCCTGGTCGTAGCGGTGCAGGATGAGGCGGGTCATGGCCGGGTGGGTGCCGAGGGGGGCCGAGGCGATCCAGGGGGCCGCCTCGGCGCACTCCGTCGCGAAGCGGCCGGGGGCGGTGAAGTACGAGGCCACGGCGACCCGGTGGCGGCCGCTCGCGGTCAGGGCCCGTACCGCGTCCGGGACCGCCGGCGCGGCGGCGGAGGCGTAGGCGGGGACCACCGGGACGCCCAGGCGCTCGGCGAGCAGCTGCGCCGTGCGGCCGGTGTCCACCCTCGACTCCGGGTCGCGGGACCCGGCGGCGGCGAGGACGACGGCGCTGCTGCGGCGCGTCGCCTCGTCCTCGGGGGTGCGCCAGCCGGCCTCGGCGAGCCGGGCGCGGAGGACCTCCACGAGGAGCGGGTGCGGGCCGAGCGCACCGGCCACGCGTGCGCGTACCGCCGACTCCGCGGCCATCTCGGGGATGTCCCGCTTGATGTGGTAGCCGCGGCTGAGCAGCAGCGGGACGAGCACCGCCTCGGCGGTGCCCAGGGAGGCGAGGGTGTCGGGGAGCAGCGGCTCGTTGAGTTCGATGTGCCCGAGGCGCACGGGCAGACCGGGGCGCTGCCGCCGGATGCGGTCCAGGAGCGCCTCGACGGTGCGCAGGGCGCGCGGGTCACGGCTGCCGTGCGCCACGACGACGAGCGCGGGCGGCTCCGCCCACGGCCCGGTCAGGAACTCGCCACGAGGAGCCGGTGATCTGCGCGTCACTGTCATGCGCCGATGGTGTCGGCGTCACGTTGCCGTCCCGTTGCGCGCGCGTGACGGGCGTTTACGGGCAGTTCACGGTGGCGCGGGTGAGGACTGTGAACCGATATGACCTGCGGTTTCCTCACAGGGAGTGAGTCTGCTCACGTGGCGTGCCGCGAACCGTGGCGCCTGACAGGACGTCTCTGACTGTCGACACAAGAGATACAGGGGATACAGGGGCTCGGCGGGCCGACAGGGAGGGGCGTCCCATGCGCAGACCACGTCTGCCACGCACGCGTACCGGTCAGCGGCGGCTGCTGCAGGCCGTGATGGCCGGGTGCGTCCTCGCGCTGCTGCCGGCGACCTGGATGTACACGGTCACGGGCGACCGGCTGCGCACGACGGCGGACGTGCCCCGCACCGACGTCGCCGTCGTCTTCGGCGCGGGCCTGTGGGACGGCGAGCCCTCGCCGTATCTCGCGCACCGTCTGGACGCGGCGGCGCAGTTGTACCGCGCAGGCCGGATCAAGGTCGTGCTGGTCACCGGCGACAACAGCCGCGAGGACTACGACGAGCCGGACGCCATGCGCGCCTACCTCACCCGGCACGGCGTTCCCGGCGGGCGGATCGTCAGCGACTACGCCGGCTTCGACACCTGGGACTCCTGCGTCCGCGCGAAGAAGATCTTCGGCGTCGACCGGGCCGTACTGATCAGCCAGGGCTTCCACATCCGGCGCGCGGTCGCGCTGTGCCAGGCGGCGGGCGTGCGCTCGTACGGGATCGGGGTCCAGGACAAGCACGACATCACCTGGTACTACGGCGGCACCCGGGAGGTCCTCGCGGCCGGCAAGGCGGCCCTGGACGCGGTCTTCCACCCCGACCCGCGCTTCCTCGGGCCGAAGGAGGCGGGGGTGTCGAAGGCGCTGGCGAGCGCCCGGTGACGGTGCGGAAACGGGACGCTCACGCCGGGGCGGCCGGGGCGGGGAGGTCGCCGTCCCGCTCGCGTAACAGGGGGCCGTCCCGCACGTAACACGACCGAAGCACGCTGAGGGACATGCAGACCTCCGCGACGCCCACGCACTGCCCCTACTGCGCCCTGCAGTGCGGGATGAACCTGACGCCCGTGCCCGGGGGCACGGTCGAGGTGAGCGAGCGCGCGGACTTCCCGGTGAACCGGGGCGCGCTGTGCGGCAAGGGCCGTACGGCACCGGCCGTGCTGTCGAACCGGGTGCGCCTGACCACCCCCCTCGTGCGTGAAGGGGGCACGCTGGTGCCCGCCGGCTGGGACGAGGCACTGGACCGGATCTCCGAGGGACTGCGCCGGACGCGTACGGAGCACGGCCCGGACGGGGTCGGCGTGTTCGGCGGGGGTGGACTGACCAACGAGAAGGCGTACGCGCTCGGCAAGTTCGCCCGGGTGGTGCTCGGCACCTCGCAGATCGACTACAACGGGCGCTTCTGCATGTCGTCGGCGGCGGCAGCGGGCACGAAGGCCTTCGGCCTGGACCGCGGGCTGCCGTTCCCGCTGGAGGACATACCGAGGACGGGCTGCGTGATCCTCGTCGGGTCGAACCTCGCCGAGACCATGCCGCCGGCGCTGCGGTTCTTCAGCGAGCTGAAGGAGAACGGCGGCACGCTGATCGTCGTCGACCCGCGCCGGACGAGGACCGCGGAGCAGGCCGATCTGCACCTCGCGCCCCGCCCGGGCACGGACCTCGCCCTCGCGCTCGGTCTGCTGCACCTGGTCGTGGCGGAGGGGCACGTCGACGAGGCGTACGTCCAGGAGCGCACGGACGGCTGGGAGGAGGCGCGGGCCGCGGCGATGGCGCACTGGCCGGAGCAGGTGGAGCGGATCACGGGGGTGTCCGTTCCCCAACTACGCGAGGCGGTACGGCTGTTCTGCGCGCCCGAGGAAGCGATGGTGCTGACCGCGCGCGGGCCCGAGCAGCAGTCCAAGGGCACGGACACGGTGGGCGCGTGGATCAACCTGTGCCTGGCCACCGGCCGGGCGGGCCGTCCGCGGTCCGGCTACGGCTGTCTGACCGGGCAGGGCAACGGCCAGGGCGGGCGCGAACACGGCCAGAAGGCCGACCAGTTGCCCGGCTACCGCAAGCTGGACGATCCGGCCGCACGGCGGCATGTGGCCGAGGTGTGGGGCGTGGACCCGGACGCGCTGCCCGGGCCGGGACGCAGCGCCTACGAACTGCTCGACGCCCTGGGCACGGACATCAGGGCGCTGCTGCTGATGGGCTCCAACCCGGTGGTGTCGGCTCCGCGGGCGGCGCATGTCGAGGGGCGCATCCGGTCGCTGGACCTGCTGGTGGTATGTGACATTGTACTGTCCGAGACCGCCGCCCTCGCCGACGTCGTCCTGCCCGTGACCCAGTGGGCGGAGGAGACCGGCACCACCACCAGCCTGGAGGGCCGCGTCCTGCTGCGGCGGCAGGCGATCACCGCCCCCGAGGGCGTCCGCAGCGACCTGGAGGTCCTGCACGAACTCGCCGACCGGCTCGGCGTGGAGAAGGGCTTTCCGACCGACCCGGAAGAGGTCTTCGAGGAGCTGCGGCGGGCCAGCGCGGGCGGCCCGGCCGACTACTCCGGGATCACCTACCGCAGGCTGGCGGAGGAGAACGGGGTGTTCTGGCCGTGTCCGCAGGATTCGCCCGATGAGGAGCCGGCGGGCTCGGTCCACCCCGGCACCCCTCGCCTCTTCCTGGACCGTTTCGCGACCGCGGACGGGCGGGCCCGGTTCGCGCCCGTTTCGCACCGGGCGATCGCCGAGGAGCCGGACGAGGAGTACCCGGTGCTGCTGACGACCGGCCGGGTCGTCGCCCAGTACCAGTCCGGCGCGCAGACCCGCCGCGTGGAGGAGCTGAACGCCGCGGCGCCGGGCCCGTTCGTGGAGCTGCACCCGCGGCTGGCGGCGCGGCTCGGGGCGGCGGAGGGGGACCCGGTGGCGGTCGTCTCACGCCGGGGCCGCGCGGTGGCGCCGGCCCGCATCACGACGGCGATCCGTCCCGACACCGTCTTCATGCCCTTCCACTGGCCCGGCGAGGGACGCGCCAACACCCTCACCAACCCCGCGCTCGACCCCACCTCGAAGATGCCGGAGTTCAAGGCGTGCGCGGTGCGCCTGGAGGCCGTACGGACGTGACGCTCACCTGAACCTGGGCCTGAGCCTGCGCCTGAGCCGCCAGTCGCCGCTCTCGATCGGCTTCCTGCGAGCGCGCAGGCATGCGGCGACGGCGGGGGCGGCCAGGTAGACCCAGGCGCGTACGGCGGTTCCGTCGCCGACCCGGACGACATCGCGCTCGACGCGCTCGTAGAGGCTGTGCGGATCCCCGGGGACGTACTCCTCCAGGTGGTCGAGGGTCACGAGCAGTTCGTCGTAGTCCTGCGGCCGCGCGGTCACCACCTCGCCGTGGACGATGCCGCCGAACTCCTCGACGGCGTACGGATAGCCGGGGCCGTCGTACAGCACCGCGTCGTTCAGTCGTCCCGGCTCCTCGCTCGCGGTGCGGCCGTGCAGGAACGCGCCGTGGTTGGGCTCGCCCGCGAGGAGGGTTCCGTAGACGAAGAACGGGAGTCTCACAAAAACGATTCTTACTCCTCACATACCTCCTCGTCCGCGCTATGGACCTTGATCTGTCATGGCCTCTTAAATCTCAGTCAATAGGCAGTACCAGTCAGTAGCGCTCCCCCACGCGCCCTTGGCGCCTTCCCGAGGAGATCGATGAGTCGGATACGTATCGACGTCCGGGGCTCCCGTCGTCTGGCCGCACTCGGCGTGGCCGCAACCACCGCCACCCTGCTGGCCTCCGCGCTCTCCCCCGCCGCCGTCGCGGACGACCGGCCCACCCGGGCGGGCGCGATCGAGAACGCGGCGGCCGCGCTGCTGCAGCACGCCGCGAGCCTCGGACTCACCTCCGACGAGGGCACCAAGGTGCGGGACGTGATCGTCGACAGCGACGGCACCCAGCATGTGCGCTACGACCGGACGTACCGTCATCTGCCGGTCCTGGGCGGCGACTTCGTGGTCCACGTGGCACGCGACGGCGCCTTCCGCAGCGCCGACCGCGCGACGCGCAGCAAGATATCCCTCGCCTCGGTCGACCCCTCCATACCGGCGCCGAAGGCGGCCGACCTCGCGGCGAACGCGCTGCGGGCGGTCAATCTCGGCGAGACCCTCAAGAAGCTGACGGCCAAGCCGCAGCTGGTCGTCGACGCCCTGCACGGAGCGCCGAAGCTGGCGTGGCGGACCAGTGTCGTGGCGCAGGACTCGCTGGGCAACCCGGTCTCCCGCACCGTCCTCACGGACGCGCGCACCGGCTCGCAGATCGACGCCTGGGACGACATCGAGACGGCGACGGGCGACGGCAAGTCGCTGTACAGCGGCACGGTGCCGCTGGAGACGACGAAGTCGGGATCGACGTACCAGCTCAAGGACGCGACGCGGGGCGGGACGTACACCGGTGACGCGGCGGGCCAGTCGGACCTGTGCATCCTGACCAGCATCTGCATCACCCGCGCCCCCTCGACGGTGTTCACCGACGCGGACAACCACTGGGGCGACGGGACGAGTGCGGACCGTGCATCCGCCGCCGTGGACGCGCAGTACGGCACCGACATGACCTGGGACTTCTACAAGGACGTCTTCGGCCGCAACGGCATCGGCAACGACGGCAAGGGCTCCTACAACCGCGTCCACTACGGCAACAAGTACAACAACGCCTTCTGGGACGACAGTTGCTTCTGCATGACGTACGGCGACGGTGACGGTACGACGCTCGGGCCGATGGTGGGCCTGGACGTGGCCGGTCACGAGATGACGCACGGCGTGACCTCCAAGACGGCGGGGCTGACGTACTCCGGCGAGTCCGGCGGTCTGAACGAGGCGACCTCCGACATCCTCGGCACGCTGGTCGAGTGGCACGCGAACAACCCCTCCGACCCCGGCGACTACCTGATCGGCGAGAAGATCGTCCGCTCCGGCTTCGGCGCCAAGGCGCTGCGCTTCATGGACAAGCCCTCCAAGGACGGCCAGTCCGCGGACTACTGGAGCAGCTCGGTCGGCGATCTCGACGTCCACTACTCCTCCGGAGTCGCGAACCACTTCGCCTACCTCCTGGCGGAGGGCAGCGGCGCCAAGACCATCAACGGCGTCAGCTACAACTCCCCCACCGCCAACGGCAAGTCGGTCACCGGCATCGGCCGCGACAAGCTCGGCGAGATCTGGTACCGCGCCCTGACCGTCTACATGACCTCCTCGACGGACTACGCGGGCGCCCGCACGGCAACCCTGAACGCGGCAAAGGACCTGTACGGCGCGGACAGCACGGAGTACGCCGCTGTGGGGGCTGCTTGGAGCGCGGTGAATGTGAACTGACGCCCTGTGGACGGAAGTTCATGGGCAGCGGAGTCCTGGTCGGGGCCGGGCTCCGCTGCTCGTTTTCCTGCGCGCACCGCTCGGAAGGCAGGCACGGCGACCCACCCGCCCCGCACGCGCTCCTAGCCGCTGTACGCCCGCTTCTCCCGCGCCTCCCTCAACCCCAACCCCCACCACACCAGTTGATCCAGCATCACCTTCGCCGCAGCGTCCGCCGCTGTCGGGTCCTTGAGGCGGCCCTCCTCGAAGGAGGTGCCGGCGTTGTGGAAGGAGACCGTGTCGCGGAGGGTGACGGCGTGGAGTTCGGCGAAGACCTGGCGGAGGTGTTCGACCGCGCGCAGGCCGCCGGAGAGGCCGCCGTAGGAGACGAGGGCGACGGGCTTGGCGCGCCATTCGGTGAAGTGCCAGTCGATGAGGTTCTTGAGGCCGGCCGGGTAGGAGTGGTTGTACTCGGGGGTGAGGACCACGAAGGCGTCGGCGGCGGCCAGTTTCGGGGTGACGGCGGACAGGGCCGCCCGCGCCTCGGCGGTGGGGGCGAAGGTCGTGGGGAGGTCGGTCTCCGCCACGTCCAGTACGTCCGGGGCCAGGTCGTCCCGGTCGCGCATCCGGTCCAGGAGCCAGTCGGCGACGACGGGGCCGAACCGGCCGTGCCGGTTGCTGCCGACGACGAGGGTGACGGCAAGGGGCGCTTCTGTGATCTGCATGCACCCCACCCTCATACCTCAACCTTTGTTGAGGTCAAGCGCACGCCGCCGGCGCCGGGTCACCCGTTCACACGCGCACCCTGCGCCCTTCGGGTTCTCTTGCCCCGAGCCCTCGCTGCACGCCGGTGACCTGCACGAAGTCCGCCCGGGACACCCACGCGCACCCCGAGCTGACACCCATTCACCACATTTCTGACGCCGCTTCAGGAAGCGGGCTCGGCGCGCTGCGACTTACCTCGGAAAGGCAACAGGACGCCCCACAGGGCACCACACAGCACACCGAGGAAGCTCGAAGGAGCACCGATGCGATGTACCGCCCGACTGCTGACCGGCATCTCGCTCGCCGTCGCAGCCGCAGGCATCCTCACCGCGCCCGTGTACGCGGCCGGCGGCGCCACCCTGGAGGTGTTCCCCTCCTCGGCCGTGCCCGGCGGCCAGGTCACGGTGAACACCGCGGGCTGCACGGGCGGCACGGCGGCAGGTGACGCCGGCTCGGTGGGCGCGGGTGCCTTCACGCTGGCGCCGAGCGCGCACGAGAACGAGGCCATCGGGCAGTTCCAAGTGCCGTCGAGCGCCCAGCCGGGGACGTACGAGATCGTCGCGAAGTGCGCCGAGGGCGGCCGCCCGATCAAGGGCGATCTGACGGTGACCCCGGCCGAGGCGCGCGGACAGGCGCCGCGCGGAAGTGTGAAGACGGGGGTCGGCGGCGCTCTGGGCCCCGATCCCGTGCAGACCGCGGCAGGCGTGGCGGCTCTCGCCGTCGCCGCCGCGGGCGGTACCTGGCTCCTGCATCGCCGGGCGAGAGGCGACGGGATCTGACGGACACCCTCCGCTGTTCGTCCGCCGGTACCGCATGTCCCTCCCCCTCCGGGTCCGACGCCCCTCGCGGCCCGGAGGGGGACCGGGTCCGTCCACCTCCCTCGCGGCCCGGAAGGGGACTGGGTCCGTCCACCCCCCTGGCGGCCCGGAGGGGGACCGGTCTCTCCACCCCCTTCGCGGCCCGGAGGGGGATCGGGTCCCTCCCCCCCCTCGCGGCCCGGAAAAGGATCGAGTCCGTCCCCTCCCCCCACGGCCCGGAAGAGGACCGGGTCCGTCCACCCCCCCCTCGCGGCCCGGAAGAGGACCGGGTCCCTCCCCCCCCCTCGCGGCCCGGCGCGAAACCCGGGTCCCCCCCCACCCCCTCGCGGCCCGGCGCGAACCCCGGGTCCGTCCGCTTCGTCCCGCAGGAGGCTCGCGTGCGCCGGATCAGCAACGCCGCGATAGGTGCCGTCACCGTGATCGCCCTGTGCTCGGGCGCCTGGCTGCTCGGCACGGACACCGGGGCCGAGGCGCCGCCGCAGCCGTCCGCGGCACAGGCCCGCACCGGCCCGGGCGGCGAGGAGCCCGGCGCGCCCGCGCTGCCGCCCTCCCCGCCCGACCGCATCCGTATCCCCTCGATCCGGGTGGACGCCCCCCTGACGGGCCTCGCGCTCACCCCGTCCGGCAGCCTCGACGTGCCGCCCGCCACGCAGAAGAACCTCGCCGGCTGGTACGAGGCCGGCACCACCCCCGGCGAGCGGGGCACGGCCGTCGTCGCCGGCCATGTCGACAACTCCGAGGGCCCCGCCGTCTTCTACGACCTCGGCGCCCTGCAGAAGGGCAGCCGCATCGAGGTGGCCCGGCACGACGGCAGCACGGCGCTCTTCGCGGTGGACGCGGTCGAGGTGTACGACGCCCGCCACTTCCCCGACGCCAAGGTGTACGGCGCCGCCGACCGCCCCGAGCTGCGGGTGATCACCTGCGGCGGGGGGTATTCGCGCTCGACCGGCTACCAGGGGAACGTGGTGGTGTTCGCCCACCTCACCGGGAGCCGCTGACGACGGCCGCCGCGATGGTGCGCGCACACTCCAGTGACTCGGTGTGCGTGGTGTCGACCTCCATGTCGTAGACCACGCCCTGGTGCGCCAGCTCCGCCTGCTTGCGGGCCATCCCGTGCGCCCGGTCGCCCCGCGCGATCTCCCGGCCCTCGGCGACGTCGGCCTCGCAGCGCACGCCGACCCACAGCACGTCCAGGCCGTCCAGCACCGCACGCCACTCCGCCTGGGAGTGCGGACCGCCGAGGAAGACGTCGTCGACGATGATCCGGGCGCCGGCCCGGGCGGTCGCCGCGGCCCCCTTGCGCCACGCCGTCTGCAGCGTCGTGAACTCGGGGCCGACGCTCACCCCGCCGTCAGGCGAGACCAGCGCGGCCCGCAGGGACGCCGGGAGCGCGTCGACGAACGTGTCGATCGCGAAGGCCAGCCACGGGTCGGGCAGGACCTCCTGCAAGCAGCGCAGGATGCCGGACTTGCCGGCGCTCGATCCACCGTTGAGCACGATCACCTGAGTCGTCACCCGGTCACCGTAGCGTCAGGACCGCACGGATCCGCCCCGCACCGCCCCGACGGGAGCTGCTCTCACCGCCCTCCCGGCGCCTGCTCACACCGCCCTCCCAGGGCGTTCCCGGAACCCTCACACCCACCGCCCGCGCCCGAAGAGGGCAGCGTTCCGCGCGGGAAACAGTGGTGATGCTGCCGGGAAACACCGGCACCGCACGCTCCTGGACATGACCTCGAATACGCGTGTGGTGGTGATCGGCGCCGGACTCGCGGGCGTCCGTCTCGCCCGGCGGCTCGGTGAGCTCGGCACGCCCGTGACGCTGGTCGGCGAGGAGGAGCACCGCCCGTACAACCGGGTGCTCCTCGCCGAGGTGCTGGCCGGGCGCTACAGCCCGGACGTCATCGCGCTGCCCGCGCCCGCGGAGCTCGTCCGCGGCCGGGTCACGGGCGTCGACCGCGAGGTGCGAGCCGTACATCTCGCGGACGGCTCGGAGATCGCATACGACACCCTCGTCCTGGCGACCGGCTCGAACCCCGTACTGCCGCCCCTGCGCGGCCTGTTCACGCCGGACCACGTCCTGCCCGAGGGCGTGCACGCGTTCCGCACCATGGACGACTGCCTCGGCCTCTCCAAGGCCGTACGGCCGGGCGTGCGGGCGGTCGTCATCGGCGGCGGGCTCCTCGGGGTCTCCGCGGCCCGCGCGCTCGCCGAGCGCGGCGCCCAGGTCGTCCTCGCCCAGCAGTCCGAGCGGCTCATGGAGCGACAGCTCGACCCGAGCGCGTCGAAGCTGGTCGCACGGCATCTGGGCGACCTCGGCGTCGAGGTGCACACCGAGTGCCGGGTGCGCGACGTGCGCTGCGTGGGCGGCGCGGTCCGCTCGGTCGAGATGCACGACGGCTACGCCCTCGACGCCGACCTCGTGGTCCTGGCCTGCGGGGTCCACCCCCGCGTCGGCCTCGCGCAGGCCGCGGGCCTGGACGTGCGCAAGGGGGTCGTCGTCGACGACGAACTGCGCACCTCCGACCCGTACATCCGCGCGATCGGCGACTGTGTCCAGCACGACGGCACCGTGTACGGGCTCGCCGCCCCGGCGCTCGAACAGGCCGAAGTGCTTGCCGAGTTGCTCGCCGGACGGCCCGACGCCCGCTACACCGGCACCCGTTCGCTGACCCGGCTGACGCTGGCCGGCGAGGGCTTCTTCGACCTCGCCGCGTTCGGCGAGACGGAGCCGCTTCCCGGGGACGACGTCGTCCAGCTCACGGACGCCACCCGCGGCACCTACCGCAAGGTCGTCGTCCGCGACGACCGCCTGGTCGGCGGGGTGCTCGTCGGCGAACTGGGCACCGTCGGCGCGCTCGCCCGCGCCTGGGAGGGAGCAGAGCCGCTCCCCGACGACGGCCCGCTGCTCCACCTGCTCACCAACGATGGAGGCTCCTGATGACCGCCACCCCGCAGGCCACGGAGGCCACGGAGGCCGCCCCCACGATCGTGCTCGTCGGCCACGGCATGGTCGGCCAGCGCTTCCTCGAAGCGCTCGCCGAGCGCGGCCTGACCGCCACGCACCGCGTGGTCGTGCTCTGCGAGGAGCCGCGTCCCGCCTACGACCGCGTGGCCCTCACGTCGTACTTCTCGGGCCGGTCTCCCGAGGAACTCTCCATGACCGACCGGGAGTTCATCGACACGCACGGCATCGAGCTGTACGTCGGCGACCCGGCCGTCTCCGTCGACCGCGCGGCGAGGAAGGTCACCGCCCGGTCCGGTGCGGTCTTCGAGTACGACACCCTCGTCCTCGCCACCGGCTCCTACCCCTTCGTGCCGCCGGTCCCGAACAAGGACGCCACCGGCTGCTTCGTCTACCGCACCATCGAGGACCTGCTCGCGATCGAGGAGTACGCCAAGAAGGCCACGGTCGGCGCGGTGGTCGGCGGCGGTCTGCTCGGCCTGGAGGCGGCCGGGGCGCTCAAGGGACTCGGACTCACCTCCCACATCGTGGAGTTCGCACCGCGGCTGATGCCGGTGCAGGTCGACGACGGCGGTGGCGCGGCCCTGCTGCGCACCATCGAGGAGATGGGCCTGACCGTGCACACGGGGGTCGGCACGCAGGAGGTCGTGGTCGACGAGGCCGGCGCCGTCACCGGCATGAAGCTGTCCGACGGCTCCGAACTCGCCACGGACATGGTGGTGTTCAGCGCCGGTGTGCGGCCGAGGGACCAGCTCGCCCGCGACTGTGGCCTGACCGTCGGCGAGCGCGGCGGCATCACCGTCGACGAGCAGTGCCGTACGGTCGCCGACCCGCACGTCTTCGCGATCGGCGAGTGCGCGCTGGCCGCCGACGGCCGGGTGTACGGCCTGGTGGCGCCCGGTTACGAGCAGGCGGAGACGGCCGCGGCCACGATCGCCGCGGACGAGGCGTCGTTCACCGGCGCGGACCTCTCCACCAAGCTCAAGCTCCTCGGCGTGGACGTCGCCTCCTTCGGCGACGCGCACGGCGCCACCGAGGACTGCCTGGACGTCGTCTACTCCGACTCCCGCGCGGGCCTGTACAAGAAGCTGGTCATCGGCCGCGACGGCACGCTGCTCGGCGGCATCCTGGTCGGCGACGCGGAGGCGTACGGCACCCTGAAGGCCTTCACCGGCTCCGTCCCGCCCGTGAAGCCGGAGTCGCTGGTGCTGCCCGCGGGCGCCGGTGAGTCCGCGCAGCTGGGCCCGACCGCGCTGCCGGACGACGCGATCATCTGTTCCTGCAACAACGTCCGCAAGGGCACCATCCGCGCGGCCGTCACCGAGCACTCCTGCACCACCGTCCCCGAAGTGAAGAAGTGCACCAAGGCCGGTACCACGTGCGGCAGTTGCGTCAAGGTGCTCGGCCAGCTGGTCACCGCCGAACTGGAGGCGTCCGGCGTCGAGGTCGACAAGGGCCTGTGCGGCTGCTTCTCACAGACCCGCGAGGAGCTCTACGAGATCGTCCTCGCCCTGCGCATCAACACCTACCAGGACCTGCTCGACCGCTACGGCCGCGACGACGCCCGGGGCGGTGACGGCTGCGAGACCTGCAAGCCGGCCGTCGGCTCGATCATCGCCTCCCTCGCCCCGACGATCGGCGCGAGCGGCTACGTCCTGGACGGCGAGCAGGCGGCGCTGCAGGACAGCAACGACCACTTCCTGGCCAACCTGCAGAAGAACGGCTCGTACTCGGTCGTGCCGCGCATCCCCGGCGGTGAGATCACCCCCGAGGGCCTGATCACGATCGGTGAGATCGCCCGCGACTTCGGGCTCTACACGAAGATCACCGGTGGTCAGCGGATCGACATGTTCGGTGCGCGGGTCGAGCAACTGCCGCTGATCTGGATGCGGTTGGTGGACGCCGGCTTCGAGTCGGGCCACGCGTACGGCAAGGCGCTGCGCACCGTGAAGTCCTGTGTGGGCCAGACCTGGTGCCGCTACGGCGTCCAGGACTCCGTCCGCATGGCGATCGACCTGGAGCTGCGCTACCGGGGGCTCAGGTCGCCGCACAAGCTCAAGTCCGCGGTCTCCGGGTGCGCCCGCGAGTGCGCCGAGGCCCAGTCGAAGGACTTCGGCGTCATCGCCACCTCCAACGGCTGGAACCTCTACGTCGGCGGCAACGGCGGCGCGACCCCGCGCCACGCGGACCTGCTCGCCCAGGACCTGTCCGACGCCGAACTGGTCCGCCTCATCGACCGGTTCCTGATGTTCTACATCCGCACCGCCGACCGCCTCGAGCGCACCTCGACCTGGCTGGAGCGCATCCCCGGCGGCCTGGACCACGTACGGGACGTGGTGGTGGAGGACTCCCTCGGGATCTGCGAGGAGCTGGAGTCCCTGATGGCGGCGCACGTGGCGAACTACGCCGACGAGTGGGCGACCACCATCAACAGCCCCGAACGGCTCGCCCGGTTCGTGTCCTTCGTGAACGCGCCCGACACCCCCGACCCGGTCGTCGGCTTCGTTCCGGAACGCGACCAGGTCAAGCCCGATCTGCCGCTGCTGTCCATCGGCATGCGCACCACCGAGAACCCGGCCGACCTCCTGGAAGGAAGCGCCCAGCGATGACCCTGGCACCCGAGACGACCGACCTGAAGATCCAACTCCAGCTGCAGGACGGCTGGTTGGAGGTCTGCGACCTCACTCAGCTGGTCCCGGGCCGTGGGGTTGCCGCGCTGCTGCCCGACGGCCGCCAGGCCGCGCTGTTCCGCGACCGCGGCGGCAATCTGTACGCGATCGACAACCGCGACCCCTTCGGCGGCGCGGCGGTCCTCTCCCGCGGCCTGACCGGGACCCACCGGGGCCGCCCGTTCGTCGCCTCGCCCCTGCTGAAGCAGCGCTTCGACCTGCTGTCGGGGCAGTGCCTGGACGACGAGACGGTACGGGTGGCGACGTACGAGGTGCGGGCGGCATAGCCCTTCCCCTGCCATTCTTGACCGATCGTTCTGATAAGACCTAGGCTGCGGTACGTGGCCAGGACCAAGGAGTTCGATCCGGACGCCGCGCTGCAGGCAGCCCTGGAGCTGTTCTGGCAGCGCGGCTACGAGGCGACGTCGATGTCCGACCTGGTGGAGCGGCTCGGCATCGGCCGCGCCAGCATCTACGCGACCTTCGGCAACAAGCACGAGCTGTACCTGAAGGCGCTGGAGCGCTACGACCGGGCCGGGCTCCCGCCGATCCTGCGCGAGCTGTCCCAGCCGGGGCCGGCGCTGCCCGCCGTACGGTCCGTCGTACGGCGCTACGCCACCGAGGCGTCCGACGAACAACTGCGGGCGAACGGCTGCCTGGTCACCAACACGGCGAGCGAACTCGCCCCGCACGACGCGGCCGCCGCGCGGCACGTGGAGCGCAACTGGGACCAGCTCGAAGCCGTCCTGCACTCGGCACTGATCCGCGCCCAGGCCCAGGGCGAGCTGCCCGCGGAGCGGGACCCCCTCACACTCGCCCGCATGCTCCTGGTGCTGCTCCAGGGCCTTCGAGTGGTCGGCAAGGCCTCCACCGACCCGACCCGCGTCCGGGACGCGGCGGAGCAGGCGCTGGCGCTACTGGACTGAGGTGCCTCTCGCGCAGCGGGGGGCGCTTTTTATTGGGCAAATACTGAACCGTTCGGTCAATAATCAGAGATCAGGGCAGAGACCAGATCAGGGATCAGGGATCAGGGATCAGGGATCAGGGATCAGGGATCAGGGGAGATCATGACAAGCAGCCGCTTCACCGGCAGAACCGCTCTCGTCACCGGTGCCGGTTCCGGCATCGGGCGGGCGATCGCGCTCGCTTTCGCGGACGAGGGGGCGCGAGTCGTCGTGGCCGGGCGGCGCAGGGAGCCGCTCGACGAGACGGTCCGGCTGATCGAGGACCGGGGCGGCAAGGCGCTCGCGGTGACGGGGGACGTGTCCGACGCCGCGGACGCCCAGGCACTGGTGGACGCCGCCGTGGACGCCTTCGGCACGCTCGACGTGGCGGTGAACAACGCGGGCGTCTTCCGGGGCGGCGCCCCGCTGGCCGACCTCTCGGAGGCCGACTGGCACACCCAGCTCGACACGAACGTCACCGGCGTCTTCCTGGCTCTGCGGGCCCAGATACGCCGGATGCGCACCCAGCCGACGGGCGGGGCCATCGTCAACATCGCCTCCACCTTCGGCGCGCACACGCGCGTGCCGGGCGCCGCCGCCTACGCCGCCTCCAAGGCCGCCGTCTCCGCCCTGACCAGAGCCGCGGCCCGCGACCACATCGGCGAGGGCGTACGCATCAACGCCGTCAGCCCCGGCGCCGTGGAAACCCCCATGTCCCTACGCCCCGGCGAAACAGAAGCCGACCGCGAGGCCCGCGCAAAGGCAACCCTCCCCCTCGGCCGAGTCTCCACCACCCACGAGATCGCCGCCGCAGTCCTCTACCTGGCCTCGACCGACGCCTCCTCGGTGGTCGGTACGGACTTGGTGGTGGACAGCGGCGCAACGGCGTGACGGGGCACACCACGGTCTGACAGGTCACGCCCCGGGAGCGGAGGCAGGTTCACGCCTTCAGGCGGTCGTACGCCACCCCGGTCAGTTGCTCGGACGCAGCCCAGAGCCGTTCCCCATCGTGTCGTTGAGGGTCCACGACGCGCGCCAGGACGGGGCGGGGGAGCCGCGCCACATCATGAAGGAGGGGCCGGTGAAGGAGTCGGGGCGCACGTTGGGGGCTGTGGCGGCGTACAGGATGGGCAGTGCGCCCGTTTCTGCCGACTGGGCGAAGAGCTTGTTGCCGAGGGCCATCACCCGGCCGGCGAGCCTGCGGCCCTCCATCCGGGGCGCGGTGCCCTGGAGGTTGGTGGCCGCGTAGCCGGGGTGGGCCGCGACCGCCAGCACGTCCGCGCCGTGCGCCGCCAGCCTGCGTGCGAACTCGTGTGTGAAGAGCAGGTTGGCGGTCTTGGAGCGGCCGTAGGCGATCCAACGGCGGTAGCGGCGCCCGCTGTTGAGGTCGCCGATGTCGATGTTGGACAGGGCGTGCATCTCGCTGGAGACGGTCACGACGCGGGCGCCGGGTGTGGCGAGCAGGGCGGGCAGCAGCAGTCCGGTGAGCGCGAAGTGGCCGAGGTGGTTGACCCCGAACTGCGTCTCGAAGCCGTCCGCGGTCGTTCCGTACGGCAGCGCCATCACACCGGCGTTGTTGACGAGCAGGTCGAGACGGTCGTAGGAGAAGCGGTCCGCGAACTCCCGTACGGAGCGCAGGTCCCCGAGGTCGAGTCGAGCCAACTCCACTGCCGAGCCCGGCACTTCACCCTGAAGACGTTCGACCGCACCCCTCCCCCGCACCTCACTCCGGCACGCGAGCACCACCCGCGCCCCCTTGCACGCCAGCTCCCGCGCGGCGACGTACCCGAGCCCACTGTTCGCCCCCGTCACGACGGCGACGCGGCCGCTCTGGTCGGGGATGCCGTCGGTGTTCCAGCCGGACATGGCGGGCTCCCTCCGTGGGCCTGAGCATCCGCTGCTCCCCAGCCTACGAGAGACCGGTACCGGGGCGGCGGTGGCACCGCGAGGCCCGTCGGGTTGCGGCACGCCCCCAGCGAAGTCCCCCTCTTTCCGACAGAATTGCAGGCATCGGGATACTCGGGGGGACGCCATGTCGGAACACCGGGTGGGAGCGTTATTCCTCGGCCGACAGGAGCAGCTGTCCTGGCTGAGCGCACGGCTGAAGCGGGCCGCGAACAGCGAGCCGCAGGTGGTGATGGTCGACGGCCCGGCCGGCATAGGCAAGACCTCTCTGGTACGGCAGTTCCTCGTGGGTCTCGGCCCGGGCTCCTGCGTGCTGGAGGCAAGCGGCGAGGAGAACGAGACACACCTGCCGTACGCCGTGGTGGCCCAGCTGTTGGCGCACGTCACCGACGACCTGGAACCACCTCTGCTCGGACTCGACCGCAGTCTGCGGCCCGGCGCCGCGGTGCCGGATCCGGTCGCCGTGGGGTCCGGCCTGCTCGACCTCGTAGGACGCACTCAGGACCGAGCGCCTGTCGTCGTGATCATCGACGACGCGCACTGGGCCGACACGCCGTCCCTGCACGCCATCACCTTCGCGCTGCGCCGGCTGCGCGTGGACCGGGTGATGACCGTGCTGGTACTGCGCGACCCGAACGAGCCGCGACTGCCGCCGGGTCTACGCCGTCTCCTCGGCGACGACAACACCCTCAAGGTGCACGTCGACGGTCTCGGCCTGCGGGAGATCAACGGACTCAACACCGCGCTGGGCGGAGCCCCGCTGCCACGCTGGGCGGCCACACGACTGCGGGAGCACACCCGGGGCAACCCGTTGCACACCAAGGCCCTGCTCCGACAGTTCCCCGCCGAGGTCTTCACCGCGAGCAGCGCCGTGCTGCCGGCGCCCCGGGCGTACGAACAACTGGTCCGCGACCGTCTCGACCTGTGCGGCCCCGGTGCACGCCGCCTCATCGAGGCGACCGGTGTGTTGGGTATGTCCGCCCCGCTGCACCTGGCCGTCCGGATCGGCGCCGTGTCCGAACCCCTCGACGCCCTGGCGGAGGCCATGGAGGCGGAACTGTTGGAGGAGCGGACGACCGGTGACGTACCGACCGTGGCGTTTCCGCATCCAATGACGCGAGCCGCCGTCTACCTGGGGCTGCGGCCCGCCCTGCGCTCCCAGTTGCACCAGCAGGCCGCGAGCCTGGCGGACGACCCCGCGCAGTCACTGCGCCACCGGGCCCGCGCCGCTCCCGGACCGGACGCGGATCTCGCGGACGAGCTCGCCGCCTTCGCGGGCGAGCAGGCCGGGACGGGAGCGTGGTCCACCGCCGCCTCCGCGCTGAGTGCCGCCGCCCGGCTGGCCACGGACAGCTCCACCCGGGCCCGGTGGTTCCTCCAGACCATGGAGTACCTGCTGCTCGCCGGTGACATCAGTCAGGCCGCCGAGCTCGAGCGGGAAGCCCGTGCCCTCGCCCCGAGTACCGAACAGCACTACGTGCTGGGGCACTTGGCACTCACCACCGGGCACCTCAACAAGGCACGCGACGAACTCACCGCGGCCTGGGACTCCTGCGACGCGGGGACACCGGTGGAGATGGCCGGATACACGGCGGAGCAACTGGCATGGGTGCACCTGATCCAGGGCGACGGCCGGGGAGCGGTCACCTGGGCCAGGCGCGGGCTGGAGGGCGACGGCCGGGGAGCGGTCACCTGGGCCAGGCGCGGGCTGGAGGTGCCGGCGGTCAAGCGGCACTCCTTCCTTCGCGACTCCCTCGCCATCGGCCTGGCCTTCGACGGCCGCCACGACGAGGCCGTGCAGTCCGTCGCGCACCTGCCGGCCACGGGCCCGCGCACGACGCCCGCCGCACTGGAGGGCCTGATGGCGCGCGGGCTGCTGCGCCTGTGGGAAGGGAACCTGCGCGCCGCACGCCGTGACCTGGACCAGGCCGCCGCCGCACACCGCGTCGTCGGACTGCCCATGCTGACGATCACCTCGCTCGCCTTTCTCGCCGATGCCGAGTACCGCTCGGGACGGTGGGACGACGCCGTCACCCACGGCACCCAGGCGGTGTCGCTCGCCGAGGACACCGACCAGACGTCCACCCTGGCCCTGGTGCACGCGCTGGTGACGCCGCCGCTGGCCGCCCGCGGTGACCTCGACGCCGCCGGATGCCATGCGGGGTTGTCGGGTGAGTACGCCCGCAGGCTCGGCGACGTCAACGACGCCGCCCTCGCCGCGGTCGCGCTCGCCCACGTCCAAGTCGTCCGAGGCGACCACGAGGGCGCGATCGCCGCGCTGCGTCCCCTGCTCGACGTCGGCTTTCCGCACCGTGCGGGCCTGGACGAACCGGGCATCGTCGGATGGCGCCCGCTGCTTGCGGAGGCCCTCGTCAGGACGGGGCAGCTGGCCGAGGCCGGAACCGTACTGCCGCCCTACGAGGCGCGGTCCGCCATACTCGACCGCTGGCTCGACCAGGCCGTGGCCGCCCGGTGCCGCGGGCTGCTGGAGGCGGCCCGCGGCGACGCCGACGCGGCGGAGGCGTCCTTCCGCGCGGCCCTGGACCACTGCGCGCGGGGTGAACCCTGCTGGGAACAGGCGCTGTCACGACTCGCGTTCGGTACGTTCCTGCGCCGTGCCGGACGGCGCGGTCCGGCGGTCGCCCAGCTGGAGGCCGCCTGGGAGGCGTTCCGGCGGCTCGGGGCGGACCCCTTCCTGGAACGCTGCACCACTGAACTCGCGGCCTGCGGACGGCGGATGACAGACCATCAGGAGGCCCACCACGTCATGCTCACGCCTCAGGAACTCACCGTGGCGAATCTGGCGACCCGCGGGCTGACCAACCGCCGGATCGCCCGGGAGCTGGTGCTCAGCGTCAAGACCATCGAGTACCACTTGGGCAACGTCTATGCCAAGCTCGGCATCAACTCCCGTACGGAACTGGCCTCCCGCCTCACCCCCGAGGAGTGAGCCGGGAGGCCTCGCGGCGGGTTCAGCCCCGCCTTTCGCCCCCCGCCCTCACCCATCCCGCAGCGCTGGGTGCGGACCCGGTCGGCGGCAGGAAGTCCGCGCGCACGGCCCGCCATCCCTCCGGCACGGCCGCCTCGAATGCGCCGTCCCGCACGGGCACCGTCCGATAGGTGTAGGACTCGGGCCCCGTGCCTTCGCCGTCCACGGTCACGATCACCTTGCCGCCGTCGACGCGATCGCCCGTGCCGACCGCCACGACCGTGCCCGCCGCCCGCGGACCTCGGACCTCGAAGTCGTCGATGCGGGTGGCCCGGCCGGTGGTCACCTCGGCCTGTGCGCCGCCGAGTATTCCCACATGGTGGTGGCGTTCGTCCGTCGGGTCCTCGATCTGGCTGTGCACGCTCACTCGGTTGGACACCCAGCGGTATTCCTCCACGTCGTCCTGGCGCAGCGCGATGTCGGGCGGGAGGGTGGACGCGTCCGGATCCGGCGCGTACTCGAACATGAGGCCGATCCGCCGTGTCTCCCCGGCATTCAGCCACAGCCAGGTGTGCTCCACGAACGTGCGGTAGAGCGGGTTGCTCTGCGCGGCCACCACGAACACCCGGGCACGCTGCCGGTACGGATTGGTCACCGTGCACGAGGTGGTCTCCCGCGTCGAGGGCGACGCGGTGGACGCGATGAACCGGTCGTAGTTCGACTGGGCCTGGTTGTTCAACTCGGTGCGTTCCACGACGCTGAGCGCGGACGGGACGACGTACAGCGGAATGCGGGCCATCACGCAGAAGTGACCCCCCTTCTTCGGGGGCACCCACACAGTGCTGAACTCGACAGGGGCGCCGACCGGAACGGTCCTGGTGTCCGAGCCGATGTAGAACTCGGGCGCGCCGCCGATGTTGTAGTCCTTGACGTAGAAGTCGACGCGGACGCCCGGGGCGTTGACGTCCCCGCGGTTGCGGACCTGGGCCACGACGGTGTTCGCGTGCTCGAGCCAGGGCACGTTGAGCCAGGTGGGATCCGCATCGCTCCTGGCATTGCGCACCTCGATGTCCGGGCTCTGCCACGGCCGTTGAGGGCTCGCGGGCCACGGCCGGATGGAGGGGTCGGGGCACCCGCTGACGCCGTAGCGGATGTGTACGTCGGCCTTGGTGCCGTCGATGCCGCTGACGCTGATGCTGAAGTCGGTGGGGAACAGCGGGTCGGAATGGTCGGTCTCGGTGTAGACGCCGCCGTTGCCGAGGACCGGACCCGAGTCGTCCCCGTCGCTGCGCAGCAACAGGATCTGCGGACGGCTCACCGGTGCCTGCTCCGGCGCGGTGACGTCGGTGCCGACGACCCGGTTGTCGGCGGGCAGTCGGCGGTCTCCGATGTCCGGGGCCTCACCGTTGCGGTACTCCAGGTAGTAGTTGTAGCCGTCGGCGATCCGGATCTCGATCCCGGCGTAGGTGCCCGGCGCGGGAGCGCCCCCCTCCACCGGGCTCAGGGTCACCGTCTGGTCGACGGGCGATCCGTCGGCGAAGTTGAGGCGACGCAGCCAGTCGGCGGGTACCCAGCCCAGCATCATGCGGTGCACGAGGGTGGGATGGGGCAGTGGGTCGTCCCAGTCCATGATGTCCCACGAACCCACGTTGCGACCGGGGACCGCGGGCGTGTACTGGTCGAACAGCCCGAGGTTGTGGCCGAGTTCATGGCTGAACGACTCGTGGATCTCACGATCGTCCGCGGTCCCCCACTCGTTCGGCATGGAGACGATGCCCAGGATCCGGTGTCCGTCGGAGGTGGTGAACGGGCCCCGGCCGCCCACGCTCGCGTACGGCCAGGCGCTGCGGTCCGGATCGGTGCCGGCCGCGGGCACCGACTGGGACACCAGCAGGACGGTGTCGAAGCGCGCGTAGTCGATCAGGGAGTCCGCCGCGGTGATGCACTCCTGGGCGAAGTTGCCCTTGAACCTGCCCTTGGACTCGCCGCTTTCCTCGAAGTAGTCGGTGAACGTTCCCGGCAGCTGCACGGGCCCGAACGCCTCGGCGGTCAGGTCGAAGTTGCCGTACGAGACCTCCCGGAACCAGGCCGCGCTGCTCCGGATGACGCCGTCGGGGCCCTTGACCCCGCGGACGATCTCGTCGAGCCAGCGGTCGCGGTGGGCCTGCATCTCGACCGGATCGGTGGTGTAGCGCCGGGACGCGGTGTCCACGAACACGATGGCCACCCGGCGGACGCCGAGCGCCGGGAAGACGTCGTGGTTCTGCGGTGCGTCGGGATCACCGCCACCCCAGGCCGCTCCGGTCGTCGCGGCCGGCTGACGGCCGGAGAACCACTGCGCAGGCCCCTGTTCCTCCTCCGGCCAGTGCCCGACGACCTCGTACGAGGTCTCGCCCACCACGGAACCTGAGTTCCTGTCGGTCACCACCACTCGGTAGGTGCCGGGTGTGTGGCCCGCCAGCAGCATCACCTCGGGCCGCGCGGGGTCGAAACGAGGCCCGCGCGCCATCGACACCAGGCCGCCGGCGAGCCCATCGGGCACCGTGATGTCGAGGTCATCGAGCGTCAGCCCGGACTCCGGACCGATGCCGAGCCTGAGTGGTGCGTAGGAACCGACGAAGAGCCGCCCGTCCCTCGCGTCCAACCACAGGTCGACCGGAAGCTGCCCTGATGTCATGGGATCCCCCCTCGAACGGACATGGCCGTACGTACGTGGGCATCGACCGTAGAGAGCAGGAGACGGCACGGGCCTCGGGGACGTTCCCCGGGATGTCCCCGGAGGTTTTCCCAAGGGTGAGCCCCGGGAGATCCGCCGCGCACCCTGGGGCCGCGGGGTCCCGGGGCAATCCCCTACTGCTTCCCCGGGTTGGCCCGGCCGGCTCCTTCGTAGGGTTCCCCGTGCCGACGCCGAAGACATCGGAGACGGGGGTTCGCCATGTCAGGTCGTTCAGCGCTCGTCCAAGCACCCGGGAAGCCGCCCGCCCGACGCCGTACGGGGGTCGGCGTCGGCGGGGTTCTCGTGGTGCTCGGCCTGCTCGTCGGTGCGACGGCCTGCACCTCCTCCGACCCGCCCGGCCCCGGGTCCGTGACGTCGAGCGTGCGGGGGACCACGCCATCGGCCGGTACCAGGACGGGGCCGGAGACGACCACGCCACCCGTGCTGCCGGAGCCGGAGGACGACGCGTCCGAGGCAGCGGTGCTCCCGGAGCCGCTGGTGGGCGTGTGGGAGAGCAAGCCGGACGGCGGCTCGGCCACCATCGCCTACAGGTTCACCGCGGACGGAAGGTACAGGTACACCGGGCTGCTCTTCTATCCGAACACGGACGGGAACGACGTCCAGATCACCTTCATCGCGCAGGGCACGGCTCGTGTCGACGGCGACGTACTCGTCACCACACCCACCGAGGCCACCAGGTCGCGCATCGACCCCGCAGATCCGGCCGGCAACTACACCGACCAGCCGTCCGACCTCACCCCCGAACGTCACACCTGGGAGGTGGCCGACGACGAGCTCGTTCTCGCCGACGAGACGGGAACAGAGACCGTCTACGTACGGCGATCGTCATGAGCGGGCGGCCCCGGCGGCTGAGTGTGCGCATCCGCACCCAGATCGCCCTGCTCTCACTCGTCGTCGCCGCGGCGCTGCTGGCCACCTGGCAGTTCGGCGAGGCGTCCGGCGCATACCAGGACGCGGTGCGGCAGGAGATCAAACGCCGGACGGCCGTGGTCGAGGACGCCCGTTTCGTCTACGGCGAGGAAGGTCCCCCGGCCTTCACGGTCGCCGTGGCCGAGACCCGGGCGGAGCGCCTTCGGCCGCTCAGGAACGACGGCAGGCCGGCCGCGTCCGAGTACGCCGTCGCCGCACAGACCGCGTTCCAGCTGCGTCGCGCCGCCCGGCCCGACAGCCTGCTCGGCAACAGCACCTACCGCCAGGATCTCGGTTACGACCTGCCGCGACGACTCGCCGACATACAGACCGGCTCACCCGACCTGTATGGGCTTGATCCCGGCGCAACCCTGCAGCGCGGGGACAGCTGGTCCGTCGCGGGCCGGGTCTCCGTCGCCGTGGGCGCCGCGGGCGTACTCGCGGCGCTGTGCGCGGCCAACGTCCTCAGGCCGCACAGGTGGCAGCAGGCACGGACGCCCTCGGGCCGACGTGTGCTGAGGGACCTGGACATCATTCCCCAGCCCGCGATCGCGCCCGCCGGCCGGCGCCGGGCCGTCCTGTTGCACCTCGTCGTCTTCGTCCTGCCTCTGCTGCTGCCTCTGGGACAGATACTGGCGGCGGGCAACGAGCAACGTGCCCTGGCCGAGGCGGCGCGTGACGACATCCGGCTCAGCACCTCGATCAGCCTCCAGCTCCACCGCACGGCGTTTTTCAGCAACAGTCTGGTGGCCGCCAAGGTGGCCGAACTGCAGGCCCCGGCGCGGGAACTGGCCGCCCTGGACACCGGGATCGGCCCAGGGGCGGCACATCACGAGCGGAGGATGGCGGCCGTGGAGAGGGTTGTCGCACGGGACACCGAGGCCATCGCCCGGTACATGGGCCGACCGCCGACCAGGGCCGACGGCGTCGACCCGCAGACCGTCACAGCGATGGCCCAGGACCTCAGGGACCTGTCCGCCGCGCAGGCCGAGCAGCACCGCCAAGTGGATCTCGCAGACAGCGCAGGCCGACGCTCCCTGTACCTGTCCGCCGCCACGTCCCTCGCCGTCGTGGCCGAGATCCTGGCGGTGGCGGCACTGGCCGCCCGCAGCCGCGGATGGCGCTGGTGGCCGGCCGTCTGCGCCGTACTGTCCGTCGCCGTCACGGCTGCCGCGTACCTCTGACACCCGAAGGGGCGGCACCTCCGCACAAGGTGCCGCCCCTCTTGGTGATCCGGAGCCGCCGCCCATCGGTCTTGAGGGTCGGGGACGGGCGGCGGCTCCGGGGTTCGGGGGCCGTGGGGGCCGGCCCTGGCAGTAGGGGCTACCGGTGGTCGCTGCCCTCCGACTGGGTCGCCGCGCGCCCCGCCTCCAGGCGGGCCACCGGGATGCGGAACGGGGAGCAGGAGACGTAGTCGAGGCCCACCTCGTGGAAGAAGTGGACGGACTCCGGGTCGCCGCCGTGCTCGCCGCAGACGCCGAGTTTCAGATCGGGGCGGGTCGCCCGGCCCGCCTTCGCGGCCAGTTCGACCAGCGAGCCCACGCCGTCCTTGTCGATCGTCTCGAAGGGGCTGACACCGAAGATCCCCTTCTCCAGGTACGCCGTGAAGAAGCTCGCCTCGACGTCGTCCCGGCTGAAGCCCCACACAGTCTGGGTGAGGTCGTTGGTGCCGAAGGAGAAGAACTCCGCGGCCTCCGCGATCTGTCCGGCGGTCAGGGCGGCGCGCGGCAGCTCGATCATCGTGCCGATCGATAGCTTGAGCTTCGTGCCCGTGGCCGCCTCCACCTCGGCGATGACCCGGTCGGCCTCCTCGCGGACGATCTCCAGCTCCTGGACGGTGCCGACGAGCGGGATCATGATCTCGGCTCGCGGGTCGCCCTTGGCGGCCTTGCGCTCGGCCGCGGCCTCGGCGATGGCGCGGACCTGCATGGTGAACAGGCCGGGGATGACCAGGCCCAGGCGGACGCCGCGCAGACCCAGCATCGGGTTCTGCTCGTGCAGCCGGTGCACGGCCTGCAGCAGCCGCAGGTCGTTCTCGTGGGACTCCTCGCGGGACTCCGCGAGCGCCACGCGCACCGACAGCTCGGTGATGTCCGGCAGGAACTCGTGCAGCGGTGGGTCGAGCAGCCGGACCGTCACCGGCAGGCCGTCCATCGCCGAGAACAGGTCGACGAAGTCCTTCTTCTGCAGCGGCAGCAGCGCCTTCAGGCTCTCCTCGCGCTCGTCCTCCGTGTCGGCCAGGATGAGGCGCTCGACCAGTTCCCGGCGGTCGCCGAGAAACATGTGCTCGGTACGGCACAGTCCGATGCCCTGGGCGCCGAAGCGACGGGCGCGCAGCGCGTCCTCGGCGTTGTCCGCGTTGGCGCGCACCCGCAGCCGGCGCTTGCGGTCGGCGAACGCCATGATCCGGTGCACGGCCTCGACGAGTTCGTCGGCGTCGTTCGCGCCCGCGTGCATCCGGCCCTCGAAGTACTCGACGACCGGGGAGGGGACCACCGGGACCTCGCCCAGGTAGACCTTGCCGCTGGAGCCGTCGATGGAGATGACGTCGCCCTCTTCCACCACGCGCCCGCCGGGGACCGTCATCCGGCGGCGCTTGGTGTCGACCTCCAGGTCCTCGGCGCCGCAGACACAGGTCTTGCCCATGCCGCGCGCGACGACGGCCGCGTGGGAGGTCTTGCCGCCGCGGCTGGTCAGGATGCCCTCGGCGGCGATCATGCCGTCGAGGTCGTCGGGGTTGGTCTCGCGGCGGACCAGGATGACCTTCTCGCCGGACCGCGACCACTTGACGGCGGTGTACGAGTCGAAGACGGCCTTGCCGACCGCCGCGCCTGGCGAGGCCGCGATGCCCCGGGCGACCTGCTCGGTCTTCGCCTCCTCGTCGAAGCGCGGGAACATCAGCTGGGCGAGCTGCGCGCCGGTGACCCGCTGCAGCGCCTCGGTCTCGTCGATCAGGCCCTGGTCCACGAGCTGGGTCGCGATACGGAAGGCCGCGCCCGCCGTCCGCTTGCCGACGCGGGTCTGCAGCATCCACAGCCGGCCGCGCTCGATGGTGAACTCGATGTCGCAGAGATCCTTGTAGTGGTTCTCGAGCGTCCGCATGATCTGCATCAGCTGGTCGTACGACTTCTTGTCGATCTGCTCCAGCTGCGCGAGCGGCACGGTGTTGCGGATGCCCGCGACGACGTCCTCGCCCTGGGCGTTCTGCAGGTAGTCGCCGTAGACGCCCTGGTGGCCGGAGGCGGGGTCGCGGGTGAAGGCGACGCCGGTGCCGGAGTCGGGGCCGAGGTTGCCGAAGACCATGGAGCAGACGTTGACGGCCGTGCCGAGGTCGTGCGGGATGCGTTCCTGGCGGCGGTAGAGCTTGGCGCGGTCGGTGTTCCAGGAGTCGAAGACCGCCTGGATGGCGAGGTCCATCTGCTCGCGCGGGTCCTGCGGGAAGTCCCGGCCGGCCTCCTTCTTGACGATCTTCTTGAAGGTGGTGACCAGCTTCTTGAGGTCGGCGGCCTCCAGCTCGGTGTCGACCGTGACCTTCTTGGCGTCCTTGGCCTTGTCGAGGGCCTCCTCGAAGAGCTCGCCGTCGACGCCGAGGACCGTCTTGCCGAACATCTGGATGAGGCGCCGGTAGGAGTCCCAGGCGAACCGCTCGTCGCCGGCCTGCTCGGCGAGGCCCTTCACGGACTTGTCGGAGAGCCCGATGTTCAGGACGGTGTCCATCATGCCCGGCATGGAGAACTTGGCGCCGGAGCGGACGGAGACCAGGAGCGGGTCGTCGGCCTGGCCGAGTTTCTTGCCCATCCGGGCTTCGAGGGCGTCGAGGTGCGCACTCACCTCGTCACGCAGTGCCGCCGGCTCCTGGCCGCTGTCCAGGTAGACCTTGCAGGCTTCCGTCGTGATCGTGAAGCCGGGGGGAACGGGGAGTCCCAGGTTGGTCATCTCGGCGAGGTTCGCGCCCTTGCCACCCAGGAGGTCCTTGAGGTCCTTGTTTCCCTCGGTGAAGTCGTAAACGAACTTCGCTACGTGAGGATCTTTGTTTTCCGACACGGTCTCGACTCCCTCGAGGACGCGGTGGCTGCCCTGACGGCGAGGAACATACCCAGATCGAAGGCGTCTGGGTACGTCTGCTCACGCGTCATGCTCCTGTAACCACTCGTCCGCCAGCGGATCGAAAGTCAAAGCTTGGCAAGCGCTGACGCGCCGATGTTTTCACTTCTTGAACGCAACGACCACCCACAGACCGGTTTTCGCGCTCACCTGAGCGGCCTTAAGCCCGTCTGATTTCGATCGATGAACGATCAAGGGGTGGCACCCAGTGCCACCCCTTGGAGAAGTGCAGCCGCTCAAGATCCGCTCATCTGAGCGTCACCCTTATCAAGGGTGGCAAGAATCACGCTCCCACAGACGGCCGGATACCACCATACGGACGGCCCACGAGACGAAGAGCGGGTGCGAAACCCAGGACGAAACGCACCCGAAACGCGGGGTCACACGCCCATCGCCCGCAACCGCTCCTCCACCCGTTGTGGGGCATACAGGTACTCCACGACCAGCGCCCCGGCCCCCACCAGCCCCGCCCGCTCCCCCAGCCGCGAGGTCACCACCTCCAGATGGGCCGTGGAGCGGGGCAGCGCCCGCTGGTACAGCAGCTCGCGGACCCCCGTGAGGAAGGCAGTTCCGGCCAAATCCCCCGCGATCATCAGTACGCCGGGGTTGAGCAGCGTGACGACGGTCGCCAGCACGTCGCCGACCTGCCGCCCGGCCTCCCGCGCCAGCCCGAGCGCCTCGGGGTGCCCGGCCGCCAGCAGATCCCGTACGTCCGCGCCGGAGGCCGCGGGCAGTCCGGCCTCCCTGAGCCTGCGCGCGACGGCGCCGCCGCTCGCGACGGCCGCCAGGCAGCCGTGGGAGCCGCACCGGCACAGCGCGTCCGAGCCGACCCGGATGTGTCCGATGTCGCCGGCTCCCCCGTCGATGCCGCGGTAGATCGAACCGTCGACCACGACCCCCGCGCCGATCCCGGTCGACACCTTGACCAGCACGAACGCCGAGCTGTCGGGGTAGCCCGCGCGCTGCTCGCCGTACGCCATGAGGTTCGCGTCGTTGTCCACCAGCACCGGCACGGGCCCCGCGCCCGTGCGGTCGCCGAACGCTCCGGCCAGGCGGGCTCTTATGTCGTAGCCGTCCCAGCCGGGCATGATCGGCGGCTGGACGACCCGGCCGCTCTCGCTGTCGACGGGGCCGGGCACCGCGAGCCCGATCCCGCAGACGGCCTCGGCCGGCCGCCCCGCCTTCTCCAGCAACTGTGCGAACCAGCCGCCCAGTTCACCGAGCACGGCCTCCGGTCCGTCCTCGACGGCGAGAGGGCCGGTGTGCTCGGCGACGATCTCGCCGGTCAGGGAGAGGACGGCCGCGCGGGCATGGCGGGTGTCGAGGTCGCCGGCGAGGACGACGGCGTGTTCGTCGTCGAACTCCAGCGTGATGGAGGGGCGGCCGCCCAGGGGCGAGTCGACCGGGCCGCCCGCGCCCTCGCGCAGCCAGCCCGCCCGGAAGAGCCGGTCCAGGCGCTGGCCGACGGTGGCCCGGGAGAGTCCGGTGGCCTGCTGGAGCGCTCCGCGCGTGGTGGCGCGTCCGCTTCTCACCAGTTCCAGCAGATCGCCGGCGCGAGCTTGGCTACGTTCCGTCATGCGCACCCCCTTGTGCTCATCAAGCCTGCCTTACATATTGAGTTTTGCGTGTTAAAGAGGCGTAACTCTACGATGACCAGGTCCTCCGCAGCATGCGTCCCGCGCACCGTACAGACCTCAGTCAGGAGAGGGGACCTGGGATGACCGACCGACAGCATCTGCTCGTGCACGGCGGGACGTTCGCGGCCGTCGGTGACGGCGGGGACATCAGCGGGGTGCGCGCCACCGGCTCCCCGGACGGGCTGTTCGTGCGCGACGCCCGGCATCTGAGCCGCTGGCAGCTGACGGTCGACGGCGCGGTGCCGCAGACCCTCGCACCGGTCGCGGACGGGGACACGGCCCGCTGCGTCCTGGTCCCGCGCGGCGGACGCCAGGAGCCGCCCGCGTACACGGTCTTCCGCGAACAGGCCCTCGGCGACGGGGCGTTCGTCGAGTCGTTACGGGTGACCAGCAACCGCCCGGTAGCGACGACGGTCCGCCTCGCGGTCACCGCCGACGCCGACTTCACCGACCAGTTCGAGCTGCGCTCCGACCACCGTACGTACACCAAGACCGGCGCTGTCCGCTCCCGCCAAGTCCTGGAGGACGGCGTGGAGTTCGGCTACCGCCGCGGCGAGTGGTGCTCTCGTACGACGGTGACGGCCGAGCCCGCCCCGGACGGCGTCGAGGAGACCGGCACCGGCGCCCGCCGCCTCGTATGGACCCTGGACCTCGCGCCGCACGGCACCGCCGAACTGACATTGCGGGTCGCCGCCCGCCCTCACGGAGCGCCGGGCGAACCACGCGTCCCCGCGTCCCCGGCCGCCGCCATCGACCAACTCCTCTCCCTTGAGGGCGAGTTCGTGCGGGACGTGTCCTTCCCGACCGGCTGGCCCGAACTGGCTGCGGCCTGTGCCCGGGGACTGGCCGACCTCGCCTCGCTCCAGGTCGCCGCGACCGGACCGGACGGCGAGGAACTGCGCGTACCGGCGGCGGGCGCGCCCTGGTTCCTCACCCTGCTGGGCCGGGACGCGCTGCTCACCTCACTCTTCGCCCTCCCCTACCGCCCGCAACTGGCCGCGGCCACGCTCCCCGCCCTCGCGGCCGCCCAGGCCACCGAGACCGGCACGGACCCGGTCTCCCAGCCCGGCAAGATCGTGCACGAGGTGCGCCACGGCGAGCTGGCGCACTTCGGACAGGTCCCGTACGGGCGCTACTACGGCTCCGTCGACGCGACGCCGCTGTTCCTCGTCCTGCTGGGCGCCTACGTCGAGCAGACCGGGGACGCACCGCTCGCGCGCCGGCTGGAGACCCACGCCCGCGCGGCGATCGGCTGGATGCTGGACCACGGCGGGCTGACCTCGCGCGGCTATCTCGTCTACCGCGGCGACGAGGGAGGTCTCGCCAACCAGAACTGGAAGGACTCCCCCGGCGCGATCTGCTCCGCCGACGGCACCCGCCCGAGCGGGGCGGTGATGGCGGCAGCGGCCCAGGGCTACGCCTACGACGCGCTGCGCCGCACGGCGTGGCTCGCCCGCACGGTCTGGGAGGACGAGACCTACGCGGCACTGCTGGAGCAGGCCGCCGGCGATCTGCGTGACCGCTTCCAACGGGACTTCTGGATGCCGGACCGCTCCTTCTTCGCGCTCGCGCTCGACGGCGACGGCCACCAGGTCGACGCCCTCGCCTCGGACGCCGGGCATCTGCTGTGGTCGGGGCTGCTGGACAAGGAGTACGGGGAGGCCGTGGGGCGGCGGCTGCTGGAGCCGGACTTCTTCTCCGGGTGGGGCGTACGGACGCTGGCCGCGGGCCAGGCGGCGTACCACCCGCTGTCGTACCACCGCGGTTCGGTGTGGCCGCACGACAACGCGCTGATCACCCTCGGGCTTGCCCGTTACGGCCTGCACGACGAGGCACGCTCGGTGGCGCACGCCCTGGTGGATGCCGCCACTGCCGCGGGGCATCGGCTGCCGGAGGTGATCGCGGGGTACGGGCGCGGCACGCATGCGGAGCCGGTGCCGTATCCGCATGCGTGCGTACGGGAGTCACGGTCGGCGGCGGCCCCTCTGGCGCTGCTCACTGCCGTCGGGGGCGCCTAAGAGCTCGGTGCGATCGGTTCGTGGGCGGCTAAAGGCTGATCGTGGCTGGTCGCGCAGTTCCCCGCGCCCCTAAAAATTCCTGCACTTAGCGTTTGCCTGGTGTTTGCCGTTGGGCGCTGAACGGGGGTCCGGAAGTGGCCGTACGGACTGGTGGCGGGTCCCAGCCTCCCCAGCGTGGCCCGCCACTCCGCAGCACGGGCCTCGTACGGAAGGACCTTGGGGTTGTCTCAGGACACGAGCACGCGCCAGACGGCTGAGGCGACCGAGCCGCGCGAGCCCAGTAAGGAACTGGTCCTCGCCTCCACGGTGACCGCACCCGCCCCCACCCCGACCTTCCTCTCCCGTCTCCGCGCCCTCCCGCGCCCCCACCCCCGCCGGGCCTGGCGACGCTGGAAGGCCGCGCACCCCAAGCCCGCGCAGGTCATAAGCATCGCGGGAACGGCCGTAGCGCTCGTCCTCGTGGCCGTGGCGCTGGTGATGCCGAACCGGTGGGAGACCTTCCGCACGGCCGAGTTCATCCGGCTGCCCGTCGAGGCGCTGCTCGGGGCGGCCGTGCTGACGGCGCTGCCGCGCAGGCCGAGGCTGGTCGTGGCGGTGCTGTTCGGGCTGATCCTCGGCGTACTGACCGTGCTGAACCTGATGGACATCGGCTTCTACCAGTACCTGGGCCGCGGCTTCAACATCATCCTGGACTGGCCGCTGCTCACCGACGCACAGTCGTACCTGGGCGACACTTTGGGCAAGGGAACGGCCCAACTGGCAGCCGTAGGGGTCATAGTTCTCGTCCTTGCGATCCTGGCCGTGATGGTCCTGGCAGCGATCCGGGTCGGCAACCTGGTGGGCCGCAACCCGGGCCACTCGACCCGGGCCCTCCTCGTCCTCAGCGCCTTCTGGATGGTCTGCGCGAGCCTGAACCTGCAGAACCAGGGCGTCCCCCTCTCCGCCGAACACACGGTCACGATGCTGAAGTACCGCGCCGAACGCGTCAGGGACGCGATCCGCGACGAGGCAGCCTTCGGCAAGACGGCCCGCGCGGACACCTTCGGCGGCACCCCGCCCAGCCAGCTGGTGCCGGACCTGCGCGGCAAGGACATGGTCTTCACGTTCATCGAGAGCTACGGCCGCAGCGCGATCGAGGACCCGGTCGAGGCGCCCGGCGTCGACGCCACCCTCGACGCCCGCACCAAGGCCCTCGCGAGGGCGGGCTTCCACGCCAAGAGCGGCTGGTTGACGTCGGCGACCTATGGCGGCAGCAGCTGGCTCGGCCACTCCACCACGATGTCGGGCCTGTGGATCAACAACCAGAACCGCTACCGGACCGTCACCGCGGGCGACGGCGAACACCTCACCCTCACCAAGGCGTTCCAGAAGACCGGCGCCTTCGACACGGTCGGCATCATGCCGGGTATGCAGAAGGGCTGGCCCGAGGCCAAGTGGTACGGCCTGGACAAGGTCTACAACGCTTTCCAACTCGGCTATCAGGGCCCGAAGTTCAGCTGGTCCACGATGCCCGACCAGTACGCCCTCGAACAGTTCCAGCAGCGCGTCCACAGCAAGAAGCCGGCCGACGGCAAGTCCCGCATGTCCTTCCTCATCCTCACCTCCAGCCACCAACCCTGGGCCCCCATCCCAAAGATGGTCCCGTGGGAAGACCTCGGGGAGGGCAAGATCTTCAACGCGATCCACGACGAGGGCAAGAAACCGGGCGACATCATCACCAACTCACCCAAGTCCCAGGCGGAGTACGGCAAATCGATCCAGTACTCGGTGACGGCCCTGACCGAATGGCTGGAGCGCTACGGCAAGGACAACACCGTCCTCGTCTTCCTAGGCGACCACCAGCCCATAGCCCGAGTCAGCGGCAACCACGCCAACCGCGACGTCCCGATCTCCATAGTCGCCAAGGACCCCAAAGTCCTCGACAAGATCGCCGACTGGAACTGGACAGACGGACTCCGCCCGGCCCACGACGCCCCGGTCTGGAAGATGAGCGCCTTCCGAGACAAGTTCCTGACGGCGTACGGCTCGACCCCACACCCGACGAAGGGCTGACGCAGGGGTCAGCCGCGTACGGCGGGAAGGGGACGGGGCGGGGGTGTCCGCCCGCAGCGGCCGGCGTCAAACACCCCGCACATTCCACCGAGCGGCACCCGCCGGACCGAGGACGGACACCCCCGCCGCGGCCCCGACCCACAACGCACAACAGGCGCGAGGCGAACCCCCACAATCCCGCACAGGCGCCGCAGGCACCCCACCCAGGCGCCGCAGCAAATCACTCAACCGCCAGAGGTATCCAACTCCGCATCCTCCCCAACCCCCGCGCAGTCATACGGATCCTTCAACCACCCATCCGGCAACACCACCCGATTGTTCCCGGACGTACGCCCACGCGGCCCGTCAGCACCAGCAGGCCAAGGCTGATCGAGGTCCAACTCATCAAGCCCAGACCGCAGTTCCCCCAACGACGACGTGACCGCAAGCCGCTTGCGCATCTCACTGCCGACCGCGAACCCCTTGAGATACCAGGCCACATGCTTACGGAAGTCGACAACACCCTTGCTCTCGTCCCCGATCCACTCACCGAGCAACGTCGCATGCCGCACCATGACATCCGCGACCTCCCGCAACGACGGCCGCGCGATGGCCTCCGTACGCCCCTCGAAGGCCGCCACCAGATCCGCGAACAGCCACGGCCGCCCGAGGCAGCCCCGCCCGACCACCACCCCGTCGCACCCGGTCTCCCGCACCATCCGCAGCGCATCCTCGGCCGACCAGATGTCGCCGTTGCCGAGCACCGGAATCTCCGGCACATGCTCCTTCAGCCGCGCGATCGCGTCCCAGTCCGCCGTACCGCCGTAGTGCTGCGCAGCGGTCCGCCCATGCAGCGCGATCGCCGTCACACCCTCCTCCACGGCGATCCGCCCGGCATCGAGAAACGTCAGATGATCGTCGTCGATGCCCTTGCGCATCTTCATCGTGACCGGCAGATCCCCGGCCCCGGACACCGCCTCACGCAGGATCGCCCGCAGCAGATTCCGCTTGTACGGCAGCGCCGACCCCCCGCCCTTCCGCGTCACCTTCGGCACCGGGCACCCGAAGTTCAGGTCGATGTGATCGGCCAGACCCTCCTCCGCGATCATGCGGACGGCCTTGCCGACGGTCGCCGGGTCGACGCCGTACAACTGGACGGACCGCGGCTTCTCACTCTCGTCGAAGTGAATGAGCTGCATGGTCTTCTCGTTGCGCTCGACCAGCGCCCGCGTCGTGATCATCTCGCTCACGAACAGCCCCTTGCCCCCGCTGAACTCCCGGCACAGGGTCCGGAAGGGCGCGTTCGTGATCCCGGCCATGGGAGCGAGCACGACAGGCGGCGCGACGACGTGCGGACCGATGGACAGCGGCTGGGACATCAAGGGACTCCGGGCGGACGTACGAGGGTGATCGAGCAGGGGCAAGCACCCATTGTCGCTCACTCTCAGGCCGGCCCGGCCAGCCCGGCCAGCCGCTCCAGCCGCTCCAGCCGCTCCTCGGTGCACTCGTCCGCCGGCACATAGGCGACCACCCGCTGGGCCGGAGCCTGCGGCGCCAGCCACATGTTGCGGTGCTCCAGACGCAGCAGACCCACACGCGGATGCAAATAGCGCTTGACGTGCGCAACCATCGGCGCGACCTCGTGCCGCTCCCACAGCCTGCGGAACTCCGGCGAGACGTCCAGGAGCCGCTTCAGCCGGGCCTCCCAGACGGGCTCGCCTACATGCTCGGCCATGCTCGCCCGGTACTTGGCGACCAGGTCGCGCAGCATCTCGTCCCGGTCGAGGAAGTCGCGCCGCCAGCGTTCGCTGGTGGTCAGCAGCCACAGACAGTTGCGCTGGTCCGGCGGCAGCTCGGCGGGGTCGCCGAAGACCTGGGCGTAGGGGCGGTTGGCGGCCAGGACGTCGTAGCGGGCGTTCTGCAGGGAGGCCGGATAGGGGGCGAGGCGCTCCACGATCCGCAGGGCCGAGCGGGAGGCGACGGTGCACTCGGCCTCGGTGTGCGGGTCGGAGGTGCCGGCGAGGGCGTAGAGGTGGGCGCGCTCGGCGGCGTCCATCAGCAGCGCGCGAGCGACCGCGTCCAGCACCTGGGCGGAGATATGGGCGGCCCGCCCCTGCTCGATCCACGTGTACCAGGTGACGCCGACCGCGGCGAGCTGCGCGACCTCCTCGCGGCGCAGCCCCGGTGTGCGGCGGCGCGGGCCGCGGGGCAGTCCGACCTGCTCGGGGGTGACGCGCTCGCGGCGGCTGCGCAGGAAGGCGGCCAGCTCACGGCGGCGAACGTCGCGGTCCTGCGCGGGCTCGGGCACTACGGCGGTCATACGACCAGCGTGCCGTGTCCCCGTACACCGGTTCCAGTTGGTGGCAGTACCCGGATCAGCACCATCTGGTACCCGGCTGGGCGCCCCCGCAGGCTCGCTTCCATGACCACCGACTCCCGACCCGACTCCCCGCCCGACTCCCCGCCGGGCGCCCCGACCGCCCTCCCCCACCGCACCCTCACCCCGTGGGGCCTGTTCACCCTGCTCCTCGGCGCCGCGCTGCCGATGATCGACTTCTTCGTCGTCAATGTCGCGCTGCCGACCGTCCGCCACGACCTGGACGTCTCCGCGGCCGCCCTGGAGATGATCGTCGCGGGTTACGCGGTCGCCTACGCCGTGCTGCTCGTCCTCGGCGGCAGGCTCGGCGACACCTACGGCCGGCGTCGGCTCTTCCTGTGGGGCGTGGCCGCGTTCGGGCTGACGTCGCTGGCCTGCGGGCTGGCTCCGGGCGCCTGGTGGCTGGTGGCCGGGCGGGTGGCGCAGGGCGCCGCGTCGGCGCTGATGCTGCCGCAGGTGCTGGCCACGGTCCATGCCACGACCGAGGGCGAGCGACGCGCCCGCGCGGTGGCGCTGTACGGCTCCGTGGGCGGCGTCTCCGTGGTGCTCGGGCAGGTGCTCGGCGGTGTCCTGGTCGCCGCCGATCTCGCCGGCACGGGATGGCGGGCGGTGTTCCTGGTGAACGTGCCGGTCGCGACGGCCGCCCTGCTGGGCGCGGTGCGCACGGTCCCCGACAGCAGGGCCGTACGCCCGGCACACGGCGACCTCACGGGCACTCTGCTGCTGGCCGCCGCCCTGACCGCGCTGCTGCTGCCGCTGACGGAGGGCCGGGCGGCCGGGCTGCCCCTGTGGTCCGTCCTCCTGCTGCTCGCGGCACCAGTGCTGGGCCTGGTCTTCTACGGCGTGCAGCGGCGCGCCGAGGACGCGGGCGGAAGTCCCCTGCTGCCGCCGTCGCTGCTGCACGCCCCCGGTGTGCGCAGGGGGCTGCTTCTGGGAGTGCCGGTGTTCGTCGGCTTCGGCGGCTGGATGTTCGTGAGCGCGGTCGTGCTGCAGCAGGGGCTCGGCTACGGCGCCCTGGAGGCGGGGCTGGCGCTGGTGCCGATGGGGATCGCGCAGTTCGCGGCGTCGGTGCTGGCGCCGCGGCTGGTGCGACGCTGCGGCGGGCGCGCGGTGACCTTGAGCGCGGCGGTGCATCTCGCGGGTCTGGCCGTCGTGGCGGGCACCGCGCTGGCCGTCCCGTGGCCCCGGTTGAGCCCGCTGCTGCTCGCTCCGGGACTGGCGCTGTGCGGCGTGGCGCAGGGGCTGCAGCTGCCGCTGTGCTACCGGATCCTGCTCGCGGCCGTACCCGCGGAACGCGCGGGCGCGGGCAGCGGGCTGGCCGCGACGCTGCAGCAGTCCTGCCTCGCGGTCGGCGTCGCCACGCTGGGCTCGCTGTTCCTGTCGCTGACCCCCGGGCTCGGCATGCGGGACGCGCTGGTGGCCGTCCTCGGGGTGCAGGCCGTGGGACTGGTGGGGCTGGCGGTGCTGGGGCTGCCCTCGCGGCTGCCATGATCCCTCGCGGATGCCGTGATCCCTCGCGGATGCCATGATCTTGTATCGGTCATTAGTTAGACGCACTATCGAAATCGTCGTACAGTGGGAAGCATGCCCGAGCTGAGTCCCCGACGACGACTGCTGGTCCTCGCGATCTGCTGCATGAGCCTGCTGATCGTCAGCCTCGACACCACGGCCCTCAATGTCGCGCTGCCCTCGATGCAGCACGACCTGGACGCCCCGACCTCGGGCCTGCAGTGGACGATCGACGCGTACACCCTGGTGCTGGCCTCGCTGCTGATGCTCGCCGGGTCCACCGGCGACCGGGTGGGCCGCAAGAAGGTCTTCATGTCGGGCCTGATCGTGTTCACGCTCGGCTCGCTGCTGTGCTCGCTCGCCCCCATCCTAGACGCGCTGATCGCGTTCCGCATGATTCAGGCGGTCGGCGGCTCGATGCTCAACCCGGTCGCGATGTCGATCATCACCAACACCTTCACGGACCCGCGCGAGCGCGCCCGTGCGATCGGTGTGTGGGGTGCGGTGGTCGGCATATCCATGGCCGCCGGCCCGCTGGTGGGCGGTCTGCTGGTCGACTCGGTCGGCTGGCGCTCGATCTTCTGGGTCAATCTGCCGGTGGGGCTCGTCGCCCTGCTGCTGACCCTGCGCTTCGTCCCCGACTCCCGCGCCCCCAAGGCCCGCCGCCCCGACCCCGTGGGCCAGGTCCTGGTCATCGTCCTGTTCGGCTCGCTGACGTACGCGATCATCGAGGCCCCGGACTCCGGGGTCGGCTCGATCCTGCCGTTCGCGGTGGTCGCGGCGCTCGCTCTGGCCGGGCTGCTGTGGTACGAGCCGCGGCGCGACGAACCCCTCATCGACCTGCGCTTCTTCCGTTCCGTGCCGTTCAGCGGGGCGACGGTGATCGCGATCAGCGCGTTCGCCGCGCTCGGCGGGTTCTTGTTCCTGTCGACGCTGTATCTGCAGAACGTCCGGGGGCTGAGCGCGCTGCACGCCGGGCTGTGGATGCTGCCGATGGCCGTACCCATCGTCCTGTGCGCGCCGCTGTCCGGGCGGCTGGTCGGGAACCGGGGGCCGCGGCTGTCGCTGGTGATCGCGGGGGTCGCGATGACCGTGAGCGCGGTGCTGTTCGCGGCCTTCGACGCGGAGACGTCCGACGTCACGCTGTTCATCGCCTACGTGGTGTTCGGCATCGGGTTCGGGTTCGTGAACGCGCCGATCACCAACACGGCGGTGTCCGGGATGCCGCGGGCGCAGGCCGGGGTTGCCGCGGCGGTCGCTTCGACGAGTCGGCAGTTGGGGCAGACGCTGGGGGTTGCCGTGGTGGGGTCGGTTCTGGCGTCGGGGGTGGGGGCGTCGTCGTATCGGTCGGCGTTCGTGTCGGCTTCCGTGCCGGGGTGGTGGGTGTTGGTTCTGTGCGGGGGGCTGGTGCTGGTGTTCGGGGCGGTGACCAGTGGGCGGTGGGCTCGGCGTACCGCCGAGCGGACTGCTGAGCGGCTTGAGGCTGTTGAGGTGCGTGAAGCGGCTGGGGTCAGCGCGTAGGTCTCGGGGGCCGCGCGTAGTTCGGCGAGTGCGGGTCCGTGGGGGCTGGTCGCGCAGTTCCCCGCGCCCCTAAAAGCTTGCAGTCACGTCCCGCGCCCCTAAAGGCCTGCAGGGCTCCTCTCCAGGGCTATCTGCTGTAGCTTCTCCAGGCGTTGCCAGGACTCGTCGTCCGCCGGGGCGTACGTGACGATGCGGGGGCCCAGTTCGGGGCCGAGCCAGAGGTCGGTGTGGTCGACCGTGATGCGGCCGACGTAGCGGTTGTCGAAGAGTTTGCGCTTGGAGCGGTGGGCGATGACCTCGTGGCGGTCCCACATCTCGCAGAAGTCGGGGGACTCGGCGCGCAGCCGCTTGAGGAGCATCTTCCAGCCGGGCTCGACGAGATGACCCGCCATCGAGGCCCGGAAGCGGGCCGCCATCGTTCGCTGGGCCTCTTCCAGGTGCACGATCGAGGAGCGCCACTCGTCGTTCGTGTACGACAGGACCAGGCAGTTGCGGCCCTCGGCCGGTACCGCGTCCAGGTCGCACAGCAGCAGGCCGTAGGTGCGGTTGTAGGCGAGGATGTCGTAGCGGCTGTTCTGCACACAGGCGGGGACGGGCTCCAGCTGTTCCAGGACGGCCCGCACCCCGGGTGTGATGGAGGGGCAGATGGTGGCCGGAGTGGGGTCCACCTGACCGGCCAGCTGGAAGAGGTGGGCGCGCTCGCTGGGGTCGAGGAAGAGCGTGCGGGCCAGGGAGTCCAGGACCTGGACCGAGACCTGGATGTCACGCGCCTGCTCCAGCCACGTGTACCAGGTGACGCCGACGGCGGCGAGATGCGCGACCTCCTCGCGGCGCAGGCCCGGGGTGCGGCGCCTGCTGCCGCGGGGCAGACCGACCTGTTCGGGGCTGATGTGCTCACGGCGGTGCCGCAGGAAGGCGGCGAGCTCGTGCCGTCGTACCGAACCGGCGTCCTTCGTCGCAGGGGGGTTGTCGGTGCCTGCCGGCCGATCCTGCGCCATGGTCGTCATGCCCCCAGCCTGCCGCCGCGCGGACCCTGTTTCCAGGTACTCCTTCTACCAGGATAAGAAGACTCTGGTACCAGTCTGCGGACGACCGCAGGCTCGACGGCGTGACCGAAACCATCACTTCACGCACCGTCCGATCACCGGCCGCGCCACCCACGCTCGGCGGCCTCGGACTCTTCACCGTGCTGCTGGCCGCGGCACTCCCTCTCATCGACTTCTTCATCGTCAACGTCGCCCTGCCCACCATCGGCCAGGACCTGCACGCGAGCGAGGCCGTGCTCGAACTCGTCGTCGCCGGGTACGGGCTCGCGTACGCCGTCCTGCTCGTCCTCGGGGGACGGCTCGGCGACCTGTTCGGGCGGCGCCGCTTCTTCCTCGGCGGCATGGCCGCCTTCGGCCTGACCTCGCTGGCCTGCGGGCTCGCGCCCAGCGCCTGGACCCTGGTCGCCGCGCGGGTCGCGCAGGGCGCCGCCGCTGCCGCGATGCTGCCGCAGGTCCTCGCCACCATCCAGTCGGCCACCGCGGGACAGCGGCGGGCGAAGGCCATGGGGCTCTACGGTGCCACGGCCGGCCTGTCCATGGTGGCGGGCCAGATCCTCGGCGGGATCCTGGTGGCCGCCGACGTCTGGGGCACCGGCTGGCGTTCGGTGTTCCTGGTGAACGTCCCCGTGGTCGTCGTGGGCCTGGTCCTGGCCGTCCGCGGCGTGCCCGAGACCCGCTCCCAGCACCCCGAGCCGGTGGACGGACCCGGCACCGTCCTGCTCACCGCGACCCTGCTCGCGCTCCTCGCACCGCTCACCGAGGGCCGCTCGGCGGGCTGGCCGCTGTGGACGTGGCTGTCGCTGGTGGCGTTCCCGTTCGTGGCGGCGGCGTTCTACGCGGTCGAGCGCCGGGCGGACCGGCAGGGCCGTACGCCACTGGTGCCACCGAGTCTGTTCGCGCTCGCCTCGCTGCGCCGCGGGCTGGTGATGATCGTCCCGTTCTCCGTCGGCTTCAGCGGGTTCATGTTCGTGATCGCGGTCGCCCTGCAGCGGGGCGCGGGGCTCGGGCCGGTACCGGCGGGGCTCGCGCTCGCGCCCATGGCCGTCGTCTTCTTCTTCGTCTCGCTCGCGGGACCGCGTCTGGTGGCCCGGTACGGCACCCGCGTGGTGACCGCCGGTGCGCTGATACAGGGGCTCGGAGTCGGGCTGATGGCGCTGGCCGCCTGGCGTTCCTGGCCGGACCTCGGCCTTCTCGAACTGCTCCCCGGGGCGGCGCTCGCCGGCGCGGGCCAGGCGCTCCAACTGCCCATCGTCTTCCGGGTCGTGCTCTCCGAGGTGCCGCCCGCCCGGGCCGGTGTCGGCAGCGGCGTGATGATGACCACCCAGCAGTCGGCCCTGGCGCTCGGTGTGGCGGCCCTGGGCACCCTCTTCCTCTCCCTGGTTCCGAGCACCGGCATGCGCGACGCCCTGATCACGACCCTGCTGGTCCAACTGGCCTGTGTGGCCCTGACCGGTCTGCTGAGTCTGCGGCTGCCGCGGACGATCGGCTGACGGGCGGTTTGCCGCGGGTTTGCCGCGCTTCTTCCGGACTGGAGCGGATCGCGTCCCGCAAAGCCCCACCGAACGACCCCGCTTTCCCCACATGACGCAGAACTCCCACCGAACTCACGCGCCAGGAGCCCCTGTTGATGTTGGTCTTGCTGCACACTCCTAGCCGGAGGCGAGACATCATGCTGCAGACAGGTACGAGCAAGGTGAGCCGCTGGGACCAGCACGGGCGGGAACACACCGTCCGGGTGCTGCGCAAAGGGCCGCAGCGCACGATCAGATGCGACACCTGCGGCTGGCGCAAGGGCGCGCAGTTCCTGCCCTGGCTGAAGGCCGAGGAGCATCTGGCGGAGGCGCACCAGGCGACGGTGGATCCGTCGACGGAGGAGTAGGCGCCCCCTCGGCCGATGACTTTTCGCCGCGGTTGCGGTCGTAGATCGGTAAGCCGTACGACGACCACGCCACGGAAGGCCGGCCATGAGCACTCTGTACGAAACCCTGCAGCGCCACGTGGACGAGGGCACCGCGCCCGGGGCCGTGGCCCTGGTGGCCCGCGGCGACGACGTCGAGGTGGTGACCGTCGGTTCGGTGGACACCGACGGCACCGCCCCGATGGCCCGGGACTCGATCTTCCGGATCGCCTCGATCACCAAGCCGATCACGGCCGCGGCGGTGCTGATGCTGATCGAGGACGGCGTGCTCGGACTGGACTCACCGGTCGAGGAGTGGCTGCCGGAGCTGGCGAAGCCGATGGTGGTGCGCACGCCGTCGAGCCCCGTCGAGGACGTGGTCCCGGCGGCCCGTCCGATCACGGTCGAGGACCTGCTGAGCTCGCGCACCGGCTGGGGCTTCCCCGCCGACTTCGCGCTCCCCGCGGTGCAGTCGCTGTTCACGGTGCAGAAGGACGGACGCGCGCTCGGGTCCTGGCCCGAGGCGGGCGCCTGGCTGACCCTGCTCGCCCAGGTGCCGATGCTGTACCAGCCGGGCGAGGCCTGGCTCTACGGCACCTCGTCCGACCTCCAGGGCATCCTGGTCGCCCGCGCCGGCGGCCGTGGTCTGCCCGACTTCCTCGCGGAGCGGATCTTCGAGCCGCTGGGCATGACGGACACGGCGTTCGCGGTGCCGCCGTCGAAACGGCACCGCTTCACCTCGGCGTACTCGACGAACCCGGACGGCAGCCTGGACCTCTTCGACGCCCCGGACGGCGAGTTCAGCAGCGTGCCCGACTTCCACTCGGGCGGCGGCGGCCTGGTCTCCACGGCCGACGACTGGCTGTCCTTCGCGCGTCTGCTCCTGAACTCCGGCACCACCCCGGACGGCCACCGGCTCCTGTCCCCCACCTCGGTGAGCCGCATGACCACGAACCACCTCACGGCGCAGCAGCGCGCACGCGTCCCGCTCTTCCTGGAGGGCCAGGGCTGGGGCTACGGCGGCCAGGTCGACGTCACCCCGACCGACCCCTGGAACGTCCCCGGCCGCTACGGCTGGGTGGGCGGCACCGGCACCACGGCCCACCTCGTCCCGCCCACACGAACCATCTCCATCCTGCTCACCCAGGCAGCCATGCAGAACCCGACACCTACGCCTCTGATGAGGGACTTCTGGAGGTACGTGGCGGACGGCCCGCGCAGCTGACTAGCCCCGCAACCCCTTCACCAGCAGATCCATGACCGCCTCGAACTCCTCCTGCACACCCGGCCGTTCCCACTCCTTGGCGTAACCCGGGTCGTGGAAGAAACCGGTGGCCTGGAAGAGGGCTCGGGCGGTGGTCTCCGGGTCGTCGACGGTGAAGGCGCCGGATGCGACTCCGGCTCGTACGATGTCGGTCAACTGGCCGGTCAGGTCGCAGATGTGGTCGTTGACCACCTCGCCGGACTCGCCGACCAGCACCGTGTACGTAGCGAACAGTTCGGGGTCGAGGCCCGCCTTGCGGCGCTTGGCCGCGAAGAGGGTCGCGAACCACTCGCGCACCCGGTCCTCCGGGTCCAGCCCGGTGTCCGCGGCGACGGCCGCCAGTACCTCCGTCGTCCGGTCCAGCCAGCGCTTGGTCACCGCCTCCCGCAGCGCCGCCTTCGTACGGAAGTGGCGGTAGACGCTGCCGTGGCTGACGCCGAGCGCACGGGCCACGTCGACCACGGTGGCCTTCGCGGGGCCGTGGCGGCGCAGCACTTCCTCGGTGGCGGCGAGGATGCGCTCGGCGGTCAGGGTCTCGGTGGTCGCAGGCATGCCTAGACGGTACCCGGCACCGGATTCAGCGTTCGCTGTCGAGCATGGCCATCTGCGCGGGGGCGTACCGCTCACCGGCCGCCGCGTCCGCCGGTACGGCGGCCTCGATGGCGGCGAGGTCGTCCGCGTCCAGGGTCACGTCCAGCGCGCCCAGCGCCTCACCGAGCCGCTCGCGCGTGCGGGCGCCGACCAGCGGCACGATGTCCTCGCCCCGGGACAGCACCCAGGCGATGGCGATCTGCGCGACGGAGACGCCCTTCTGCTCGGCGATCTTGCGCAGCGACTCGACCAGGGTGAGGTTGTGCTGCAGGTTCTCCCCCTGGAAGCGGGGCGAGTGGGCGCGGAAGTCGTTCTGCGCGTACTGCTGCCCGGGCGTGACGTGCCCCGAGATCAGCCCGCGGGAGAGCACACCGTAGGCGGTGACGGAGATGCCCAGCTCGCGCAGGGTGGGCAGGATCTCCCGCTCGGGGCTCCGGGAGATGAGCGCGTACTCGATCTGGAGGTCGGCGATCGGGGCGGTGGCGGCGGCCCGGCGGATGGTGTCCGCGCCGACCTCGCTGAGCCCGATGTGGCGGACGTATCCCTGCTCGACGAGTTCCGAGATCGCGCCGACGGTCTCCTCGATCGGCACGTTCGGGTCGAGCCGGGCGGGGCGGTAGACGTCGATGTGGTCGACGCCGAGCCGCTGCAGGGAGTAGGCGGCCCAGGTCTTCACGGCGGACGGGCGCGTGTCGTAGCCGAGCCACGCGCCGTCCGGACCGCGGTGGGCGCCGAACTTCACACTGACCAGCGCGTTCTCCCGCAGGGCGGCCGGGGCGGTGCGCAGGGCCTCGCTGATCAGCAGTTCGTTGTGGCCCATGCCGTAGAAGTCGCCGGTGTCGAGCAGGGTCACGCCGGCCTCCAGGGCGGCGTGGATGGTGGCGATGGACTCGGCACGGTCCGCCTCGCCGTACATGCCGGACATGCCCATGCAGCCGAGGCCGAGGGCGGAGACCTGGGGGCCGGTGGTTCCGAGGTTTCGCGTCTGAATCGTCATGGGATCCACCTTGGCATGACAGCTGACAGATTTCAATATCTGTCAGCTGTCATCACCGGCCAAGAGAGCGTTCCCGCACTCGCCAAACTGGTCCAGACCTATTGACGAAAGGTCTGGACCGCTGCACTGTCATGCCTACGACACCTCACCGCACCCCCCACCGGGAGGCCTCGCATGATCCGCCGCGCCTTGAGCCTGCTCACCGCAGCCGTCGCGACCGCCTGTCTCACCCAGCTGCCCGCCGCCCCCACCGCCTCGGCCGCCGACACCTGCGCCGTGAAGTCCAAGCCGGCCGGCAAGGTCCTGCAGGGCTACTGGGAGAACTGGGACGGCTCCGCCAACGGCGTCCATCCGCCCTTCGGCTGGACCCCGATCACCGACTCCCGTATCGCCGCCCACGGTTACAACGTGATCAACGCCGCCTTCCCCGTGATCCGCTCCGACGGAACGGCCCTGTGGGAGGACGGCATGGACTCGGGCGTGAAGGTGGCGACGCCCGCGGAGATGTGCGCGGCCAAGGCGTCCGGGCAGACGATCCTGATGTCGATCGGCGGCGCGACGGCCGGCATCGACCTGGGCTCCACCGCCGTGGCGGACAAGTTCGTCGCGACGATCGTCCCGATCCTGAAGAAGTACAACTTCGACGGCATCGACATCGACATCGAGACGGGCCTGACCGGCAGCGGCAGCATCGGCCAACTCTCCACGTCCCAGGCCAACCTGATCCGCATCATCGACGGCATCCTGGCCCAGATGCCGTCCGACTTCGGCCTGACCATGGCCCCGGAGACGGCCTACGTCACCGGCGGCAGCGTCACGTACGGCTCGATCTGGGGCGCCTACCTGCCGATCATCAAGAAGTACGCCGACAACGGCCGCCTGTGGTGGCTGAACATGCAGTACTACAACGGCAGCATGTACGGCTGCTCCGGCGACTCCTACTCCGCCGGCACCGTCGAGGGCTTCACCGCCCAGACCGACTGCCTCGACAAGGGCCTCGTGGTGCAGGGCACGACGATCAGGGTGCCCTACGACAAGCAGGTCCCCGGACTGCCCGCGCAGTCGGGAGCGGGCGGCGGCTACATGTCCCCGTCCCTGGTCTCCGAGGCCTGGAAGCACTACGGCACTTCACTCAAGGGCCTGATGACCTGGTCGATCAACTGGGACGGCTCGAAGAACTGGACCTTCGGCGACAACGTCAAGTCGCTCCAGGGCCGTTGAACCGCTAACGCGGTGTCAGCGCCAGCTTCGCGCCCAGTGCCACGAACGACCCCGCGAAGCTCCGCCGCAGCCACGCCATCACACGCGGCCGCGCGATGACGTGGCTGCGCACCGACGCCGCGAGAACGCCGTACGCCGCGAACACGACGAAGGTCGCCAGCATGAACACCCCGCTGAGCGCGAGCATGTGCGGCAGCGCGTGCGGTGCGGAGGGGTCGACGAACTGCGGCAGGAACGCGAAGAAGAAGATCGTCAGCTTGGGGTTGAGCAGGTTGATCAGCACGCCCCGCACGATCACACGCCCGGCCGAGAGCGGCGCGGCATCCTCCTCGACGTCGATCGCCTGCTTGTCCCGCAGCGTGGCCCACGCCATGTACAGCAGATAGCCCACGCCGGCGTACTTGAGGACCTGGAAGGCGGCGGCGCTCGCGTTCAGCAGGGCGGCGAGCCCGGTGACGGTGGCCAGTACATGCGGCACGATCCCGAGGGTGCAGGCGAAGGCCGCGACGACGCTCGCGCGGCGGCCGCGGGACAGCCCGGCGGCGAGGGTGTAGACGACACCGGTGCCGGGGGTGGCGACGACGACCAGGGTGGTCAGGAGGAACGCGAGGCTCATGGGACCACTCTGCGGATGGGGTGGCCGGGCCTACAGGTCCAATCTCGGGCCCGTATCGGGGACCAATGATCGAGCACCCGAGATCGGGGGTCACCCATGACCCTGACACGGGGTCAGGGGCGGCTCAGGGGTGGGCAAGGGAGATCCCTGTTACCGCGCGGGTGTATGTGACGGCACGCTGAGTGACATGAAGATCACCGCATTGCTCGCCGTCGGCGCCCTCGCCGCCGTCCTGGTCACCGGTGCGACGGCCCTCCCGGCCGCGGCCGAACCGCCCCCTCCCGCCTACGACTTCAGCGACTGCCCCGCGCTCCCGCCCGGCGTGGACCCCGCCGAGTGGAAGTGCGAGGTGATGACCGCCACGGGTTCGCTGACCCTCGGCCGCACCACCCTGCCCGAGTTGTCACCCATCACCATCACCCACGCCGAGGGCCCCCTGCCGGACGGCGGTGAGGGCCAGGTCTTCGGCGCCCTGCGGGGAGCTCCCACGGCCGTTCCGGGCCACCACCGCATGTCCCTGCGCCCGGAGTACGGCGGCCGCTCGGACTTCTACTCCGTCGGCAACAACCTCGGCCTGTTCACGATGCGCTTCCGCGTCCTCGACCCGCTGCTGCCGCACGGCTGCACGATCGGCAAGGAGACCCCGATCGAGCTCCGCCTCCAGCGCAAGGGCGATTCGGAGTGGGTCTCGCAGGACCCGCCGGTCATCAGGTTCGACGCCTACGACGACACGTTCACAGCCCCTCGGGCAACGGGCTGCGGCCCCCTGAACCCCCTGGTCAACCACCGGCTCGGCCTCCCGAGCCGCACCGGCAACACGATCGAGCTGTCGGCGGTGTACACCTTCAGGACGTACGACACCCTGGACATACCGAACGCCGGAGGGAACTGACCGAGGTCGGTCCCGTCCGGCGTTCGACGGCGTGTGCCGCAGGGGCACGGGCAGAGGCGGGGGCGGGCGTCAGCTGCCCAGCAGGCGCCCGGCCAGGTACCCCTCGATCTGGTCGAGGGAGACCCGCTCCTGCTTCATGGAGTCACGCTCGCGCACGGTCACGGCGTTGTCGTCGAGCGTGTCGAAGTCGACCGTGACGCAGTACGGCGTGCCGATCTCGTCCTGGCGACGGTAGCGGCGGCCGATGGCGCCGGCGTCGTCGAACTCGATGTTCCAGTTCTGGCGCAGCGCCTGGGCGAGACCCTTGGCCTTGGGCGACAGCTCCGGGTTGCGGGACAGCGGCAGGACGGCCACCTTCACCGGGGCGAGCTTGTGGTTCAGCCGCAGCACCGTGCGCTTCTCCATCTTGCCCTTGGCGTTCGGCGCCTCGTCCTCGACGTAGGCGTCGAGCAGGAAGGCGAGCATCGCGCGGCCGACACCGGCCGCGGGCTCGATGACGTACGGCGTCCAGCGCTCGCCGGCCTCCTGGTCGAAGTAGGACAGGTCCTGGCCGGAGGCCTTGGAGTGGGCGTTCAGGTCGTAGTCGGTGCGGTTGGCGACGCCCTCCAGCTCACCCCACTCGTTGCCGCCGAAGTTGAAGCGGTACTCGATGTCGGCGGTGCGCTTGGAGTAGTGGGAGAGCTTCTCCTTCGGGTGCTCGTACCACCGCATGTTCTCCTCCCGCAGGCCGAGGCCGGTGTACCAGTTCCAGCGCTGCTCCATCCAGTACTCGTGCCACTTCTCGTCCTCGCCCGGCTTGACGAAGAACTCCATCTCCATCTGCTCGAACTCACGGGTACGGAAGATGAAGTTGCCGGGCGTGATCTCGTTGCGGAACGACTTGCCCATCTGCGCGATGCCGAACGGCGGCTTGCGGCGCGAGGTGGTCTGCACCTGGGCGAAGTTGGTGAAGATGCCCTGCGCGGTCTCGGGGCGCAGATAGGCGATCGAGCCGCTGTCCTGCGTGGGGCCGAGGTGCGTCGAGAGCAGACCCGAGAACTGCTTGGGCTCGGTGAACTGGCCCTTGTTGCCGCAGTTGGGGCAGTTCACGTCCGCCAGGCCGTTCTCCGGCACGCGGCCGTGCTTGGCCTCGTAGGCCTCCTCCAGGTGGTCCGCGCGGAACCGCTTGTGACAGGAGGTGCACTCGGTGAGCGGGTCCGTGAAGGTGGCGACGTGGCCGGAGGCGACCCAGACCTCGGGGGCCAGGATCACGGACGAGTCGATACCGACCACGTCCTCGCGCGAGGTCACCATGTAGCGCCACCACTGGCGCTTCAGGTTCTCCTTGAGCTCGACACCGAGCGGCCCGTAGTCCCAGGCGGCCTTCGTGCCGCCGTAGATCTCACTGCTGGGGAATACGAAGCCACGGCGCTTGCTCAGGCTGACGATGGTGTCGATCTTGTCGGCGGCCACGGTGCTCTCTTCATTACGACGACGGGCGAGGAAGCGAGACGCTTCAGAGCGAATGCTTCAGGGTACCGGCGGGGGCTCCCCCTCAATCAAATCGGTCCGCCTTACCTGCCGCGCAGGCACCCCTCACCCAGGCTTGTTGACAACGGTTTCCATGTTTGTTGAAAATGACTGTCATGAACGTACGACGACACCTCATACCCGCGGTGGCGACCGCGGCCGTCACGGCCCTCGGTCTGGCCACCCTCTCCGCCTGCTCCACCGACAGCGCCGCCGCGGGCGACACCGGCAAGTTCGACGTCGTCGCGTCGTTCTACCCGATGGCCTTCCTCGCCGAGCGGATCGGCGGCAGCCACGTCCATGTCACCAGCCTGACCCAGCCCGGCCAGGAGCCCCACGACCTGGAGATCAGCGCCAAGCAGACCGCGCAGCTCCAGGAGTCGGACGCGGTGCTCTACCTCAAGAACCTCCAGCCCTCCGTCGACGACGCGGTCGCCCAGTCCGAGGTCAGGACCAAGATCGACGCCGCCTCCCTCACATCGCTGGAGAAGCACGGCAACGAGGTCGGCGGTCACGCCGCCTCCCACGACCACTCCGAGAACGAGGAGCTCTCCGGCCTCGACCCCCACATCTGGCTGGACCCGGTGCGCTACGCCGAGGTCGCCGAGGGCGTCGGCAAGGCCTTCGAGAAGGCGGACCCGGACCACGCGGCCGACTACAGGAAGAACACCGCGGCCCTCGTGAAGAAGCTCGACGCGCTGAACACGCAGTTCAAGGACGGACTGGCGCACACCAGGTCCAAGGTCTTCCTCACCACGCACGCCGCCTTCGGCTATCTCGCCGAGCGCTACGGCCTGACCGAGGAGGCCATCAACGGCCTCGACCCCGAGTCCGAGCCGAGCGGGGCCCGCGTCAAGGCCCTCGAGGAGATGGCCAGGGCCGACGGCGTCACCACCGTGTTCTACGAGACGCTCGTCAGCGACAAGACCGCCAAGACCATCGCCTCCGACACGGGACTGAAGACGGACGTCCTCGATCCGATCGAGGGCATCACCGACAAGTCCCGCGGCAAGGACTACTTCTCGGTCCAGGAGGCCAACCTCAAGGCGCTGCAGCAGGCGTTGGGGGCCTCATGACCGGGGACGGAACGACCGGCGAAGCCGTCGTCTCGCTGCGCGGCGTACGCGCCGACCTGGGCTCGCGCCCCGTCCTGCGCGGCATCGACCTCACCGTTCACCGCGGTGAGGTGGTCGCGCTGCTCGGCGCCAACGGCTCCGGCAAGTCCACCGCGATCCGCACGATCATCGGCCAGGTGCCGGTGAGCGCCGGTGAGGTCGAGCTGTTCGGCACCCCCCGCGGCCGGTTCCGCGACTGGGCACGGGTCGGCTACGTGCCGCAGCGCACCACCGCCGCGGGCGGCGTCCCGGCCACCGTCACCGAGATCGTCTCGTCCGGCCGGCTGTCGCGGGCGCGCTTCGGGGTGCTGCGCAAGGCGGACCACGCGGCCGTGCGCCGGGCCCTGGAGCTGGTCGGGATGGCGGACCGCGCCAAGGACTCGGTGAACGCCCTCTCCGGCGGCCAGCACCAGCGCGTACTGATCGCCCGCGCGCTCGCCGCCGAACCCGAACTGCTGATCATGGACGAGCCGATGGCGGGCGTGGACCTGGCCAGCCAGGAGGTGCTCGCGCGGACCCTGCGCGAACAGGTCGCCTCCGGCGCCACGGTGCTGCTCGTCCTGCATGAACTGGGGCCGCTGGAGCCCCTGATCGACCGCGCGGTGGTGCTCCGCGACGGCTGCGTCCTGCACGACGGCCCACCGCCGAAGGCCCTGGGGCAGCATGCCCTCCCCGGCCACGACCACGTACACCCGCATGCTCCGACCCGCACGGGACTGCTGAGCTGATGGACATCCTCGACTACGCCTTCATGCAGCGGGCCCTGCTCGCCGCCGTCCTCGTCGGCATCACCGCCCCGGCGATCGGCATCTACCTCGTGCAGCGCCGCCAGGCCCTCATGGGCGACGGAATCGGCCATGTCGCGATGACGGGTGTCGGCCTCGGCTTCCTGCTCTCCGCGTCCCCGGTGTGGATGGCGACGGCCGTCTCCGTGCTCGGCGCGATCCTCATGGAGCTGATCCGCTGGTACGGCCGCACCCGCGGAGACATCGCACTGGCCATGCTCTTCTACGGCGGTATGGCGGGCGGCGTCATGTTCATCAACCTCGCGCCGGGCGGCTCCAACGCCAACCTGACCTCGTACCTCTTCGGCTCGCTGTCGACGGTGTCGGAGTCGGACGTGACCGCGATCTGTCTGCTGGCCGGATTCGTCGTGCTGGTCACCCTCGGTCTGCGCCGGCAGCTGTTCGCGGTCAGCCAGGACGAGGAGTTCGCGCGGGTCACCGGGCTGCCGGTGCGCGCCCTGAACCTGCTCACCGCGGTCACGGCGGCGGTGACGGTCACGGTCGCGATGCGCGTGGTGGGGCTGCTGCTGGTGAGCGCGCTGATGGTGGTGCCCGTGGCGGCGGCCCAGCAGCTCAGCCGCAGTTTCGCGGCCACCTTCGCGATCGCGGTGGCGATCGGGGTGACGGTGACCATCGGCGGCACGGTCACCTCCTACTACGAGGACGTGCCGCCCGGCGCGACGATCGTGCTGCTGACCATCGGCGCCTTCATGGTGCTCACCGCGCTGGCGACCCCGCTGGCCCGCCGCCGCGCCCGTACGGCCGCCGCGGCGCGGCCCGCCCCGGACCCGGCCGAGTGCGCGATTCCGGCCGCCCGGGCCGCGGACGGGAAGGTCGGCGTCTGACCGTGCACAGCCCCGGCTGGCACAATGTCCGGGCAGACGCAGATGTGAGGAGGCAACCGGTGACGACCGCTGGACCGCCCGTGAAGGGCCGTGCGACCCGGCAGCGGGCAGCCGTGGCGGCGGCCCTGGACGAGGTCGAGGAGTTCCGCAGCGCGCAGGAGCTCCACGACATGCTGAAGCACAAGGGCGACTCGGTCGGACTGACCACCGTCTACCGCACGCTGCAGAACCTCGCCGACGCGGGGGAAGTGGATGTGCTGCGCACGTCCGACGGGGAGTCGGTGTACCGGCGCTGCTCCACCGGGGAGCACCACCACCATCTTGTCTGCCGGGTCTGCGGCAAGGCTGTTGAGGTGGAGGGGCCTGCTGTGGAGAAGTGGGCGGAGGCCATCGCTGCGGAGCACGGGTACGTCAATGTCGCGCATACGGTTGAGATCTTCGGGACGTGTGCGGAGTGCTCGGAGTGTTCTGCGGGGTAGCCGCTGTTCGCCGTGAGGGTGCGGTTCGTTGCGGACTGACTGTTCGTTGTGACTTGTCGCGCAGTTCCCCGCGCCCCTGAGGGCGTTGCAGCTCAGGCTCTGGTCAGGGTGCTGAGGGCACTTCTTGTGGTGGTTCCGGGGGTGGCCGTGATCAGGACGACCTCCTGGTCGTCCTCGGGGACGAGTAGGACGTCGCAGTTCAGGCGCAGTGCGCCGGCCTTGGGATGGTTCAGGGTCTTGGTGCGGTGTCCGGGGGCGTGGACCGGGCGCGTCTCCCAGATCTGGCGGAACTCCGCGCTGTTGGCGTGGAGTTCCGCCAGCAGCGCGGCCAGCTTGGGGTCGTGCGGGTAGCGGTCCGCGGCTCGGCGTAGCCGCGCCACCACGATGTGCCCGAACTCCTCGGCGCTGGAGCTTTCGTACATCCGCCCCTGGTTCAGGAAGCGGCGTCGGGCCAGGTTCGTCGTCCCGCCGCCAGGGTCGGCGCCGAGCAGTGCCCGGGCCAGGGGGTTCCAGGCGACGACGTCGTACGCCGCGTCAGTGACGATGGCACCGGTCTCCGGCAGCCGCTCCAGCATCCGGGCCACATGCGGGCGCACCCGCCGCTCGACGCTGATGCCGGGCGGCGCGCTCGAACCCGCCAGGCGGAACAGATGGCTGCGCTCGGCCGGCGTGAGCCGCAGCGCACGGGCCAGCGCGTCCAGGATCCGGGGCGAGGGCCGCGGCCCCCGGGCCTGCTCCAGCCGCGTGTAGTAGTCGACCGACATGTGGGCGAGCTCCGCCACCTCTTCGCGGCGCAGACCCGGTGTGCGGCGGTCGGTACCCGTCGCCGCCAGGCCGATCTCGTGCGGACGCAGGGCCGCCCGGCGCTCCCTCAGGTAGTGGGCCAGCTCCTGCCGCGCCATGTCGCCTCCTCCCGCTGCCTGGTACAGGCTGTCCCTGGCAGGGCACCCACGACCGGGGAAGTGTGGGGGCCATGAACGAACGCACAGCTCTGGTCACCGGTGCCAACAAGGGCATCGGAAAGGATATCGCCCGGCTGCTCGCCGCCGAGGGGTTCACCGTGTACGTGGGCTCCCGTGACCCCGGGCGCGGGCAGCGAGCCGTCGAGGAGATCGGCGCAGGGGCCCGTCTGCTGGTCCTCGATGTGACGGATCCCGACGGCATCGCACAGGCCGCGGCTCAGGTGGACCGCTTGGACGTGCTGGTCAACAACGCCGGCATCTCGCCGTCGCTCGCCCAGCCGACCGACACCGGCGTCGAGGAGTACCGGCGCACATACGAGACCAATGTGTTCGGGGTAGTGGCGGTCACCAATGCCTTCCTGCCCGCCCTGCGCCGAGCCCCGCACCCGCGCATCGTCAACATCTCCAGTGGCACGGCGTCGCTGACCTGGAGCACCACCCCCAACCCCCAGTTCACCCCGACGAGCGGCGCTGCCGCCTACCGGTCGTCCAAGGCCGCCCTCAACGCCCTCACCGTCCTCTACGCCCAGGCGCTGGCCGATGACGGCTTCAAGGTCAACGCGCTCGCCCCCGGCCTGCGGGCCACCGATCTCAACCCCCGGGCCGCCGCTGCCGGAGGCGACCCGGCCGAGGCCGCGCAGGGTGCCCTCCGCCTGGCCCTGCTGCCGGACGACAGCCCCACCGGTGGCTTCTTCTCCTGGGACGGAACGCCCGTGCCCTGGTGATCGGTCACGAACTTGGCCTCATGCGGCCGTGGGCGTCTGTGTCCTGCCCTGGCGCACCCCGCGCAGGGCGCCGGACCAGGCGATCAGCTGGTCGAGCATGGTGTCCACGGCGGTGTCGAGGCCCTCCTGGGGGACGAAGGTGCCGGTGTGGAACGAGGGGTGTGTCGAGATGGTGGGCTGGGCGCGGACCGTGGCCACCTGGAGTTCGGCGAGGACGAGTCGCAGCGCCTCGGCGGCCCGTGCCCCGGCGGCCCAGCCGCCGTAGCTGATGATCCCGGCGGCCTTGTCGTTCCACTCGCGGTAGACGTAGTCCAGGGCGTTCTTCAGGGCTCCGGGGTAGGAGTGGTTGTACTCGGGGACGAGGAAGACGTAGCCGTCGAAGCTGTCGATGAGTGCGGCCCAGGCGCGGGTGTGGTCGTGCCGGTACTGCTGGAAGTTCGGGTTGCCGGGCTCGTCGAGGTTGCCGAGGTCGTGGTCGGCGAGGTCGATGAGTTCGTAGTCGGCTCCGCCGTGGGCGCGGGCGGCCTGCAGCGCCCAGGCGGCGATCTGGTCGCCGCGGCGGCCGGCAGGAGTTGAAGTGACAACTCTGCTGGTCGCGGTATCCTCGGCGACATGACGGAGACTCGATCGCTGGAACCCGAGGAGTGGGAGTTCTGGGATACCTGGATGCGCGCGCAGCGTCTGCTCACCAGAGAGCTGGAGCGTGGTCTACAGCGTGACTGCGACATCTCGAAGGCCGAGTTCAGCCTGCTGGTGACGCTGTGGCAGGCCGGCGGCCGCGAGATGCGTGTCGGCGAGCTCTCCGAGTCGCTCGACTGGGACAAGAGCCGCGTCTCACATCAGCTGACGCGTATGGAAAGACGCGGCTTCGTCAAGCGCACCCAGTACGGGGCCGATGGTCGCCGCGCGGGGGTCGGGCTGACCGCCGAGGGCCGCCGCGCCGCCCGGAGCGCCATCCTCGTGCACGGCGACAACGTCCGCCGCCACTTCCTCGACCCACTGACCCCGGAGCAGACATCAGTCATCCGAGCATGGAGCAAGCAAACAGTCGCCCGCCTGGAGCCCCACCACAACGAGGCCGCCGCCGACGACGCGTCCTAGACGGGCGTCCCACACGGCCTGTCTGCGCGAGCTCCTAGCCCTGGTCTCCTCGCATCTCCCGCTCCATTTCCAGGAGTTGTTCGTTCGGGACTGCGCCGCCGAAGCGGCGGTCTCGGGAGGCGAATTCGACGCAGGCGCGCCAGAGGTCGCGGCGGTCGAAGTCGGGCCAGAGGACGTCCTGGAAGACCATCTCGGCGTAAGCGCTCTGCCAGAGCAGGAAGTTGGAGGTGCGCTGCTCGCCGCTCGGGCGCAGGAACAGGTCCACGTCGGGCATGTCCTGGTAGTACATGTACTTCGCGAGGGTCTTCTCGCTGATCTTCGACGGGTCGAGCCGGCCCGCCTTCACGTCCTCCGCGAGCGCTTGCGCGGCGTCCGCGATCTCCGCACGCCCGCCGTAGTTCATGCAGAAGTACAGCGTCAGCAGGTCGTTGTCCTTGGTCTGCTCCTGGGCGACCTGGAGTTCCTTGGCGACCGACTTCCACAGCCTGGGCATACGGCCCACCCAGCGCACCCGGATGCCCAGTTCGTCGAGGGTGTCGCGGGTCTTGCGGATGAAGTCGCGGTTGAAGTTCATCAGGAAGCGGACCTCTTCGGGCGAGCGCTTCCAGTTCTCGGTGGAGAAGGCGTACAGCGAGATGTTGCCCACGCCCATCTCGATGGCCCCCTGCAGCACGTCCAGGACGCGCTCCGCGCCGACCTTGTGGCCCTCGGTGCGCGGCAGGCCGCGCTCCTTGGCCCAGCGGCCGTTCCCGTCCATGACGATCGCCACGTGGCTCGGGACCAGTTCGCCCGGCAGCTTCGGCGCGCGAGCGCCCGACGGGTGCGGCTCCGGCGCCTTGTACTCCCTGCGCCGGCGTCCCAGGATGCCGCGTACAGCCATGTGCTTCTCGTCTCCTTAGACGGCGTACTTCTCTACGATCGGCTTGCTTCTCTGCGGACCGCTGCTTCTCTGCGGACCGCTACTTCTCTACGTAACGCAGCGAACGCAAGCCGCGTTCCAGATGCCAGTGCAGATACGCGGACACCAGCCCGCTCCCCTCCCTGACATACCGCGGCTCGCACGCGTCCGCGGTCTCCCAGTCTCCCGTAAGCAGTGCGGCGAGGAGTTCCAGGGTCTGCGGCGAGGGTACGACGCTGCCGGCCACCCGGCAGTCGACGCAGACGGAGCCGCCGGAGGCGACCGAGAAGAACCGGTTCGGACCGGGCATACCGCACTTCACGCAATCGCTGAAGCTGGGGGCGTAGCCGTTGACGGCTAGGGAGCGCAGCAGGAAGGCGTCGAGGACGAGGTGCGGGGCGTGCTCGCCGCGGGCCAGCGTCCGCAGGGCGCCCACGAGCAGCAGATACTGCTGCACGGCCGGTTCGCCCTCGTGGTCGGTGAACCGCTCGGCGGTCTCCAGCATGGCGGTGCCCGCGGTGTAGCGGGCGTAGTCGGCGACGATGCCGCCGCCGTAGGGAGCGATGGTCTCGCTCTGGGTGCACAGGGGCAGGCCGCGGCCGACGAGCTCGCTGCCGCGCGCGAAGAACTGCACGTCGACATGGGAGAAGGGTTCGAGGCGGGCGCCGAACTTCGACTTGGTCCGCCGCACCCCACGCGCCACGGCCCGCACCCGCCCGTGCCCGCGCGTGAGGAGCGTGATGATCCGGTCCGCTTCGCCCAGCTTCTGGGTGCGCAGGACGATGCCGTCGTCGCGGAACAGACTCATGCAGCCATTGTCTCGTATGGCCGAAGTCAGCGGGCGCGGTCGGGGTGACTGATGGTGTCCCAGGGGGCGAGGTTCCAGGGGCTGGCGCGGTTCGCGGGGTCCAGGAGTGCGCTCAGATGCGCGTCGGCGGCGGACTGCGGGGCCGGGAACGTCTCGTCCCGGCCGCCGCCCAGGCCGTCCTGCCACACCTTGCGGCCGAGCAGGTAGTGGTCGGCGTACTCCTGCCAGGAGGCGTACGTCCGCACCACCGACGGCACGATGTTCTTCAGCGCCGTCCACGCCTCGGCCTCGGTGATCATCCCGCACCCGAAGCCGAGCCGGGCGATGTCGACGTACAGGGCGGCGTCCCAGGCGAGCGGCGCGACGCCGAGGACCTGCTGGGCGCGCGCCCGGTAGCCGCTGCGGGAGAGTTCGTCGAGCCGGTCGACCAGCACCTGCCGTGAGCCGATCTCCCACTGCTCCGCCAGCCAGCTGCGCGCGCTGTCGTCGTCGATCCGCCGGAACGGGTACAGCGTGGTGCGCGAGGCGTTGCGGTCACGGCTGACCGGTGCGCTCAGCGAGACCATCCACAGCTCGTGCAGGGTGAGGGGGGCGGGGTAGCGCCGCTCGGCCCGGGGTTTTCTCCATCTCCGTATGCTCGGCAACCTCATGCGCCCGCACCCTACTCAAGGGGTTCCGGTCCCGCGTCAAGGCACCTCGCCCCGGCTGCGCGCGTTCGCGTACGCGGTGGCCGCGCTGAGCCGCTCGGCGGTGGTCGCTCCGCGTACGGCGCCGGGGTCGGCGTCCCACTCCCTGCCGCCGCCGTACGGTCTCAGTTGTACGTACGGGCCTTCGTGCCCCATGACGATTCCCACCTTTCCTGTGCGCGTGTCCACGACATGAGTACCGATGGGGGGTTTCATTTCCTCTCCTTAACGACCGTAACGAAAACGACCCATAATTCAGGGGCCGGGTTCGTTTGCGCCCCCAGCGTGCTCCCCTTTCTTTTTGGGTTTCACGCTTTTCCTCTCCACCGTGAACCGTTCCGGCTACGCTCGGCAGGAGTCTGTGCTCTACAAGTGCGGTGCAGCTCAAGGGGGTTGGTCATGGCCAATGGTTCACGTCAGGCGGCGTGGGAGTTCTTCGGCACGGAGCTGAAACGACAGCGCGAGGACGCGGGGCTGACCCAGGCGGAGTTGGGGGCGCGGGTCTTCGTGTCCGGCGCGTATATCGGGCAGTTCGAGCAGGCAATTCGAAAACCCCAGCTCGATATCGCGTCCCGCATCGACGGGATCCTGCAAACCGACGGTATTTTCGAGCGGTTGTGCAGGAAGCTGATTGACGATCCTCGGTATGCGGATTACTTCGCGAAGGCGGCGGAGCTGGAACGGCTGGCGGTGCAAGTCTGCGACTTCGCCCCTGCGCTGGTGCCCGGCCTCTTGCAGACGGCGGCGTACACACGAGCGGTCACCTTGGCGATGAACCCCTTCGCGCCGGACGAGTACATCGACGACAAGGTGTCGGGCCGACTGGAGCGGCAGCGCATCCTCAAAGGCGCGACGCGGCCTGTGTATTGGGTGGTCCTACACGAGCATGTGCTCCGTATCCCTGTCGGCGGGGCAGCGGTGATGGCCGAACAGCTGGAGCACGTAGCAGCGCTCACGCGTGAGCGGGCGGTGGTGGTGCAAGTGTTGCCGTACGAGGCCGGTGCGTACGCGGTCATGAACGGGACGCTGCGCCTCATGGAGTTCGAGGACGCCCCACCAACGGCCTATACAGAAGCCGTGTATTCGGGATCGCTGCTGGACGATCCGGCTGTGGTGAAGCGGGCACAGTCGGCATACGATCTGATCAGGGCCGCCGCGCTGGCGCCGGAGGCGTCCCTGACGATGATCGAGTCGGCGGCGGAGGACTTCAGACGATGCGCGAGTACGACCTGAGCAACGCGAGCTGGCGCAAGAGCACGTACAGCGACGGCAACGGCGGCGAGTGCGTCGAGGTCGCGTACGACTTTCCCGGCGCCGCCCGCTGGCGCAAGAGCACCTACAGCGACGGCAACGGCGGCAACTGCGTCGAGGTCGCCGAAGGCATCCCCGGTGTCGTCCCCGTCCGGGACAGCAAGGTCACGCACGGGCCCGTCCTGGTCGTCGGCGCGGCCGCCTGGGCGAAGTTCATTGACTTCACCTCGGCGCGCGCGTAGCCGCCGAGCGTCGGGCACGCGCCTCGGCAAGCAGTCGCCGAGCCCCCTCCAAAAACGCGCCCCGGCCGCCCGCCAGTTCCTCGGCGCGCTCACGATGCCCACCACCCGACCACTTCGTGTACCCGCTCACTTCCCCAACTCCTTCTTCCGATCGACCAGGTAGTCCGCATAACGACGCTCGGCAAGCGGCATCACCGTGACACCGACACCAACCCCGCCTCATAAGCAAGACGACGACCCTGCGCATGCTGCTGGGGCTCGTCGAGCCGAGCGGCGGCACCGCCACCGTCGACGGCCGCCCCTTTCGCGCACGTCCGCGCGGCCTGCGGCACGTCGGGGCCCTCCTCGACGCGCACGACGTGCACGGCGGGCGCAGCGCGCGGGCCCATCTGCACGCCCTGGCCCGCAGCAACCGCATCCCGGCCGGACGCGTGGACGAGGTGCTCGCCGAGGTCGGGCTGACCGCTTCCGCCGCCCGCCGCCGGATCGGCACCTTCTCCCTCGGCATGAAGCAGCGGCTCGGCATCGCGGCCGCGCTGCTCGGCAGCCCCCCGGTGCTGATGTTCGACGAGCCGCTCAACGGGCTTGACCCGGAGGGTGTGTTGTGGGTGCGGGAGCTGTTCCGGCGCCTGGCGCGCGAGGGCCGTACGGTCTTCGTCTCCAGCCATCTGATGTCCGAGATGGAGCACACGGCCGACGAGTTGGTCGTGATCGGCCGCGGCGAACTCATCGCCGCCGAAAGCCTCGAAGAGTTCGCCTCGCGCGGGACGGCGCCGACCGTGACGGTGCGCTCGCCGGACGCGGGCCGGCTGGCCGCCGTACTGACGGCCGAGGGCGCGGTGGTGACCCCGCACGACGAGGAGACGCTGCGGGTGCGCGGCGCGAGTGCGGCCCGCGTCGGCGAGCTCGCCCACGAACACCGCGTCCTGCTCCGCGAGTTGACCACGCAGTCGGCCTCGCTGGAGACGGCCTTCATGGAACTGACCGCCGACAGCGTCGAGTACGCGGCGGGAGAGACCCGATGACCACCGCAGGAGAGACCCGATGACCACCCTCGCCGTCCCGGCCGCCCGCTTCACCGACCTGCTGGCCTCCGAGTGGATCAAACTCCGCTCCCTGCGCTCCACTTACTGGGCGCTCGGCTCGTGTGCCCTGGCCCTGATCGCCTTCAACGCGAACGCGGCCCGCGCCGACTACGCCAACTACCCGCACTACAACGCGCTGATCCGCCGCGAGTTCGTCCACTGGGCGCTGCGCGACGCCTTCACCGTGGGCGCCGCGATGATGATGATCCTGGCGACCGCGGGCATCGGCGCGATCACGGTCGTCGGCGAGTACGGGACGGGCCAGATCCGTACGACGTTCACCGCCGTGCCCGACCGGCGGGCGCTGATGAGCGCCAAGGTGCTCGTGGTGACGGCGGTGATGACGGTCTACGGCGCGGTCGTCGCGGGCGCCTCCTATGCCGCCTCCCAGGCCATCCTGGACGGCCGTGGCCTGGGCGTGCCGATCGGTCACCCGGGCGCGTGGCGCGTGGTCGTGGCGTCGGCGCTGCTCGCGCCGGTGAGCGCCCTGGTCGGCATGGGCATGGGTGCGCTGATCCGGCACAGCGCGACCACGATGATCCTGACCACCCTCGTCCTGCTGCTTCTGCCCGCCTTCGTCACGGACCGCTACCACTGGACGGCCTGCGTCCGCAACGCGCTCCCGTACAACGCCTGGGTGCGGCTCGTCGACACCGGCTACGGCGACCATCCCTTCACCCTGACGCCCAGGTTCCCGACCACGGTCACCGGCGGGTGGGTCGTGTTCGCGGTGTGGGCGGGGGTCGCGGCCATTCTGACGGTGGTGGTCGTGGACCGGCGGGACGTGTGACGTATGACCAGCCCTGCCGCAGTGCGGGGGTAAACCCCCCTGTCGACAGGGCTGTCGACCGGATGGGAGACGGGGGCCGGGTCCGGGAGGCTCGTAGGCATGAAGGAGATCACGAAGAGCGCCGCCCTGATCGCAGCCGCCTCCGGCATCGTCTTCGGTGTACTGACACCTCTGAGCGCGTCCGCGGCCGACGCGTCCTCCGCCCTGAACTGGGGCGCCTGCGACGGCGCCGGACTCGACCCGCGCCAGGAGTGCGCGACGCTGAAGGTCCCGATGGACTACGCCCGCCCCGACGGATCGACCATCGACCTCGCCCTGTCCCGGATCCCCGCCGAGAAGCCGTCCGCCCGCCGGGGCGCGCTGCTGCTCATCCCGGGAGGACCCGGCGGGTCGAGCCTCGACGACCCCTCCGGCAAGGGGCAGAAGCTGCCGCAGGCGGTACGCAACACCTACGACCTGATCGGATACGCACCGCGCGGCAACGCTCCCTCAACGACCACCAGTTGTGGGCTCGAACACCGTGACCTCGCCCTGACCGCCTCGCGGCCGTGGCCCGCGCCCGACGGGTCCATCGACGGGAACCTGGCCACCGCCCGGCGCATGGCGAGCGCCTGCGCCCGCAACGGCGGTGAGCTGATGCGGCACATCAGCACCGTCGACAACGCCCGCGACGTCGACAGCATCCGGGCCGCCCTCGGCGAGCGGAAACTGTCCGCGTGGGGCGTCTCGTACGGGACGTACGTCGGAGCGGTCTACGCCCAGCTCTTCCCCGGGCGCACCGACCGCATCGTGCTCGACAGCAACGACAACCCCGACCCCGTCAACCCGGAGCGCGCTTGGGTGAAAATCACCGAGGTGGGCGTCGAGGACAACTTCCCCGAGTTCGCCAAGTGGGCCTCCACGCCCGGCAATCCGTACCGCCTGGCCGACACGGCCGCCGAGGTGCGCCCGCTCTTCCTCCGGCTCGCCGCCCGCCTGGACCGCGAGCCGATCCCCTGGCCCGGCGCCAACCCCGAGGAGCTGAACGGCAATGTGCTGCGCCAGTCCATGCTCAACAGCCTCTACGACCCCGACGACTACCCGGCGCTCGCCCAGCTGATCCTCGCCGCGCAGCACGGCACGCCCCTGCCCGCGCCGCAGACGCTACCGGACAGCGTGGCGCAGGCCATGACCGCGGTCGGCGCCGCCACCATCTGCAACGACGCCGCCTGGCCACGCTCGACTGCCGTGTACGAAAAGGGAGTTGCGAAGAGCCGCGCCAAGTACCCTCTCACCGCCGGCATGCCCCGCAACGCCCTGATGTGCGCCGCCTGGCCGTGGCAGCCGAAGCAGCCGCCGGTGCGGATCACCGACCGGGGCCCCTCCAACATCCTCCTCGTCCAGAACGAACGCGACGTCGCGACCCCGCTGAGCGGCGCCCTGAAAATGCGCGAGGCCCTCGGCCGCCGGACCGTCATGGTGACCAACGACTCCACCGGCCACGACGCCTACCTCGACAACGGCACCGCGTGCGGCGACGCGACGGCCTCCCGCTTCCTGGCCACCGGTGAACGGCCGCGGCGGGACGTGTACTGCCGCTAGCAGTCCCGTCTACCGCTGCTGAGCGCACCCGCCGTACTGCCGGGCCAATGCGTAAAACGCCTCCTTCGGTTCCCAGTGCCAGCTCGAACGCGGGTCGTCGGGGCGGTCCTTGATGGCCTTTGTGATGCTGTAGCTCGCCATGTCGAGGTCCTTCTTCGGGTTGTCGGGGCGATGCGGGGCGTCCGGGGTGACGAACTCGAACGCCATCGCCGCGTACAGGCCCATCGACTCGAAGACCCGTACCAGGTCGGTGAGATGGACGGCCTGCGTGTGCTCGCTGCGCACCAGGTCGCCCTTGATCTCGCCCTTGTCGTAGTCGATGACGTTCCAGCCCATGCCGCCCGCCTGGGGTGCGCCCTCGTAGGTGCAGGTGCCGAACTCGGTGATGGCGAGCGGCTTGCCCCAGCGCCGGTACTGCGTCAACTCCCGTACGTAGTCGGCGTGGTGGCGGAAGTACGAGTAGTAGTCGATGCCGACGATGTCGAAGAGCCGCCAGTCGACCGTGTCGTCCTGGGCGGCGGCGTAGCTGAGGTTTCCGTGGAAGACGGACCGGCCGAGCGCCGCCGCCTTCGCGGTGACACGGTCGAGCTCACGCTGCATCCGCACGGGGTCGACATTGCCCTTGAGCAGGTTCTCCACCCGTTCCATGACCGTCTCGCCCGGCACGATCCCGGGCACGAACAGCCAGAACTCGCAGCCCACGCTGAAGTCGACGCTCGCGCCCTGGCGCCGCAGCCGCTCCGCGTACCGGCCGCACTCGGCCATGTGCTCCAGGATGTCCCGCTCCGGCGCGTCCGCGAGGGTCGGCTGCAGCCAGACGTGCAGCCCGCGCTCGGCAGCCTCGGCTGCCGTGGTGGTGAGGCGTTCGACGCCGTCACCGGTCACGTCGACGGTGTCGGCGTGCAGACGGTCCCTGATGGCGCCGATGTCCCGGCGCATCCGGGCGGCGCTCCACGCGGTCCCCGGTGTCTCGCCCGCGCCGACGGTGTAGACGACACCGCGGTGCCGCAGGCCGCCACCGGACGCCGCCGCCGGACGGGACGGAAGCACCGTCGCCGCGACCGAGAGCGCCGCCGCTCCCGCGAGGAAGTGCGCCCGGCTGATCCCCCTGGTCTTCTCCATGCCGTTCACTGTGCCGAGCACGGGCCCGGTCCGCCGTCCCCCGATGGTCTACGGCCGCGCAACCAAGGAATGACGTACGGCGTCGATCAAGGGAAAGAGGACCGAAGACCGCCTTCCGCCATCGACGAAGGAGAACACGATCACAGGCCGACGCACCCTGCTCACCGCAGGCACCGCCACCGTCGCCGCGCTCCTCGCGAGCGCGCCCGCCCGTGCCACGCCCGCCCATGCCACCACCGGCCCGCTGCGCGACCTGGAGCGGCGGCACGACGCCCGGCTCGGCGTCTTCGCGCACAACCTGCGTACGCGCAGAACCGTCGCCCACCGGGCCGACGAGCGCTTCCCCATGTGCTCGACCTTCAAGACCCTCGCCGCCGCGGCCGTACTGCGCGACCTGGACCGGCACGGCGAGGTCCTCGCCCGCCGGATCCACTACACGCGGGACGACCTGGTGGACGGCGCCCCCATCACGGGGAAGGAGGAGAACCTGGCCCACGGCATGACGGTCGCCGAACTCTGCGACGCCGCCATCCGCTACAGCGACAACTCGGCCGGCAACTTCCTGCTGCGCCTGCTCGGCGGCCCCACCGCCATCACCCGCTTCGCGCGCTCCCTCGGCGACCGCGTGACCCGCCTCGACCGCTGGGAGCCGGAACTCAACTCGGCCGAACCGGGCCGCCGTACGGACACCACGAGCCCCCGCGCGATCGGCGGCAGCTACGCCCGACTGGTCCTCGGCTGCGCCCTGAACGCCCCGGACCGCGCCCGGCTCACCCACTGGCTGCTGACCAACACCACCGGCGACCACCGCATCCGCGCGGGCCTGCCCGCCAGTTGGACGGTCGGCGACAAGACGGGCTCCGGCTCCTACGGCACCACCAACGACGTGGCCGTCGCCTGGACGGACGACGGTGATCCGGTCGTCGTGGCGGTGCTGTCGACGAAGCGGGACCAGGACGCGGCCTGGGACGGCGCGCTGCTGTCCGGAGCCGCGGCGATCGTGGCCGAAACGCTGCGCTAGCTGTCACCCACTAGAACCGCCGCACATACCGCTTCTGCCACGGCGTTTCCACCGCCCGCCGGTCGTAGTGGCTGCGCACGAAGTCCACCGCCTCCTCGGCGGGCACGCCGTCCAGGACGGCCAGGCAGGCCAGCGCGGTCCCGGTACGCCCGCGCCCGCCGCCGCAGGCGATCTCCACCCGCTCGCCCGCGGCCCGCTCCCAGGCCTCGGTCAGCGCGGCGCGGGCCTCCGCGCGGTCGGCGGGAAGCCGGAAGTCCGGCCAGCGGATCCACCGGAACTCCCAGGTAACGGGCGGGGGTTGACGACCGAGGAGATAGAGGGCGTACGAGGGCGTCGGCGCCGACCCGTCGAGCGGGCGCCGCAGCCCGCGCCCCCGCACCAGCCGCCCGGAGGGCAGCCGCAGCACACCGGGGTCCGCGGGGTTCCAAGGGTCCGTCATCGCCCCAGCGTACGGGCCCCGGCGCCCCGAAAGTGGTACGTCATCGGGGCGTGGGGCGCCGGCCCGTCAAGCGGGCGCCGCACTCCTGCCCCCGCACCAGCCGCCCGGAGGGCAGCCGCAGTACGCCGGGGTCCGCGGGGTTCCAGGGGTCCGTCATCGTGGGTCCGCGAAGTTCCGGAGGTCTGTCATCGCCCCAGCGTACGGGCCTCGATGCCGCGGAAGTGGTGTGTCATCGCGTGCTCGGCCCGTTCGGCGTCACCGGCCCGCAGGGCGGTCACGATGTCGCGGTGGCGGCCGACGGTCAGTTCCGGCTCGGGGTCGTCGGTCCAGCCGCGAGCCCCTGCCACCCGGCGGAAGACGGTCCAGAAGGCGCCGAGGAGCTGGGGCACGAGCGCGTTGCCGAGGGAGGCGTAGAGCAACTCGTGGAACTCGCGGTCGAGTTCGGGGAAGGGGCGGCCCGCCCGGACCGCCGCCTCCATCCGTACGACGACCGCTTCCAGCGCGTCCAGCTCCGCGTCGGAGACCGACCCGGCGATGCGCCGGATCAGCCCCTCCTCCAGCACTTCGCGCACCTGGAGGATCTCCGCGAGCGCGCCGGTGTCGTCGTCGTGCGAGGCGAGCGTGCGGAAGGTGAGCCCGTCGATCAGGGGGGACAACGACGCCTGGCCGACGTAGGTGCCGTAGCCGTGTCTGATCTCCACGATGTCGAGGGCCTGGAGGGCCTTCAGCGCCTCGCGCACGGAGTTGCGGCTGACGCCGAGGTCCTCCATCAGCTCGGCCTCGGTGGGCAGCGGCGCGCCCGGCCGGAGCCTGCGGTCGAGGATCAGCTGCACGACCTCCCGCCGCAGCCGGCTGTTCCCGGACTCCGCGCTCCTGTGGTTCCTGGGCTCCCTGTTCCTGGGGTCCGCGGCCATGCGCCGCATCGTACGCGCACCGGACGTCCCACGTCCCATGTCCGGCACTGACGTGCACCAACTCCCGCCAAGTCTCTTCGCCATTGGTGCAACCTCTGGCAGCTGCGCCATTCGTGTGCGGCCTCTTGACCACCCTCCGGGCCCCTCCTATGGTCGCGGCTGACGCAGGACGTAGGACGTCGTATCTCCTCACTCGCTGGAGGCACCGTGCATCGCCGGACCTTCCTGAAGTACACCGGCGCGATGGGTGCGGCCACCGCCGTCTCCGCGTCGCTGTCGGCCTGTTCCTCGGGGCCCCAGTCCACCAATGACACCGGCGGCGGGGGCGGCAAGGACCGCACGCTCACCGCGGTCATCGGCTACGGCAACGACGGGACGTGGGACCCGACCCAGACCGCGTCCGCCTTCTGCATGGCGGGCAACAACCACATCTACGAGGGTCTGCTCGACACCGACCCGATCTCCCGCAAGCCGTACGCCGCGCTCGCCACCGAACTGCCGAAGGACCTCAACTCCACGTCCTGGAAGTTCACGCTGCGGGCGGGCGCGAAGTTCCACGACGGCAAGCCCGTCACCGCCGACGACGTGGTGTTCGTCTTCGACCGCATCCTCGACCCGAAGACCCAGACCCTCGCCAAGGGCTTCTTCGAGAGCTGGCTGAAGGAAGTCCGCAAGATCGACGCGCAGAACGTCGAGCTGGTGCTCAAGTTCCCCTTCCCGGACGGCGCCGCACGGCTCACCCTCGCGAAGATCATGCCGAAGCACGTCTTCTCCAAGCCCGGCGCCTGGGAGGACGCGATCAAGGGCCTCGCGGTCGGCTCGGGGCCGTACCGGCAGAGCGCGCACCACCCCAAGTCGAACACGACCTTCGAGGCGTTCGCCGACTACAACGGCCCGCGCCCGCCCGCCTTCAAGAAGATGAACTGGCTGACGATCGTGGACGCCGCGCCCCGCGTCGCCAAGATCTCCGGCTCCAGCGCGGGCGCGCAGATCGCCGACAACATCCCGTACGCCAACATCAAGCAACTGCAGAGCGGCGGCCTCACGGTCGAGGGCGGCGCCGGCATGAACAACCTGTTCCTGATGTTCAACACCAAGCACAAGCCCTTCGACGACGTACGGGTGCGGCAGGCGCTGCACTACGCCATCGACACCGAGAAGATGGTGCAGGTCGCGCTGAAGGGCCACGGCAAGCCGTCGTCGTCGTTCCTGAACGAGTCCAACCCCACCTACCGGCGGGCGAAGACGGTCTACGACTACGACCCCGAGAAGGCGAAGGCGCTGCTGAAGGCGGCCGGGGTCAGCGGGCTGAAGATCGAGATCCTGGCTGTGAACGTGAGCTGGATCGTCGACTGCCTGCCGACCATCAAGGCCTCCTGGGACGCGATCGGCGTCAAGACGACCCTCGCCCCGCAGGAGACCACGGCCGTCTTCACCAAGATGGACCAGAAGCAGGACTACCAGGTCGTCGCCGCCGCCTCGAACCCCAACCAGTTCGGCCTCGACGCCGACCTGATCATGCACTACAACTACGGGCCCACCAACCTGTGGATGCAGTACACGCGGTGGGCGGACAACTCGGTGGCCAAGCAGCTCTTCAAGGACATGGACCGGGCCACCCAGGAGCCCGACGCGGACAAGAAGAAGACGATGATCCAGGACTACATCGACACCGTCGCCGAGCAGGCGGTGCTCTACCCGGTCGTCCACAACGAGCTGATGACCGCCTGGAACGCCAAACAGCTCACCGGCATAAGGGCGCAGCCCTACCCCGGCATCAACGTCCTCCAGGCCAAGTGGGTCTAGGGGCAGCCAAGTGGGCCTAGAGGCAAGGGAGTCCGCTTCGTGATCGCCGTCGTCAGGATCCTGCTCCGCCGTATCGCCCTGCTCGTACCGCTGATGCTCGGCATCGTGCTGTTCGTGTTCCTCGTGATGCGCTTCTCGGACGTCGACCCGGCGTCCGCGTTCTTCCAGGGCGCGAACCCCACCCCGCAGCAACTGCACGACTTCCGCGAGCAGAACGGCTTGCTGGATCCGCTGCCCGTGCGCTACGTCGACTTCGTCGGCGACCTGCTCCACGGCGACATGGGCACCAGTGCGCTGACCCGCGCCCCCGTGCTCGACCAGGTCACCACCGCGCTGCCGCTGACCCTTCAACTCACCTTCATGGGACTGGCCATCGCGGTGGTGCTGGCGCTGCTCGGCGGGGTGACGGCGGCGATCTACCGCGACCGGCTGCCCGACCAGGTCATCCGGGTCGTCTCGCTGACCGGTGTGGCCGCCCCCGGCTTCTGGCTGGCGCTGCTGATGATCCAGTACCTGGCCGTCGACCTGGGCTGGTTCCCGACCGGCGGCTACATCAACCCGGGCGACTCCTTCACCGGCTGGCTGAGGACGATGACCCTGCCGGCCCTCGCGCTCTCACTGCCCGTCGCGGCCCAACTCACCCGCATCGTACGGACGTCGGTGGTGGAGGAGCTCGACAAGGACTACGTCCGCACGGCGATCGGCAGCGGGCTGCCGCCGCACGTCGTCGTGGGGCGCAACGTCCTGCGCAACGCCCTGATCAACCCGCTGACCGTGCTGGGCCTGCGCGTCGGGTATCTGCTCGGCGGCGCGGTCGTCATCGAGACGATCTTCTCGCTGCCCGGCATGGGCAAGCTGATGATCGACGCCGTGAAGAACGGCGACCCGGCCGTGGTCCAGGGAGTCGTGCTCACCACGGCGACCGGCTTCGTCGTGGTCAACCTCGTCATCGACGTCCTGTATCTGCTGGTCAACCCGAAACTGAGGGATGCGGCCGCATGAGCACGCTGTTCACGCGCAAGAGCCTGACCGAGGCACTGTCCCGGCCCGGCATCCGCCTGCGCGGCTGGCGCAAGCTGCCGCCGCTGTCGAAGGTGGCCGTCTGCTTCCTGGGCCTCGTGGTCCTGGTGGCCCTGTGCGCGCCCCTGCTCGCGCCGCACGACCCGCTCGACCAGCAGGCGCCCGTCGACGGGTCCGGGCACCCTTCGGCCGATCACTGGATGGGCCAGGACAGCCTGGGCCGGGACATCCTCAGCCGGCTGATGTACGGCGCCCGTTGGTCGCTCGCGATCGGCCTCGGTGCGACGGCCCTCGCGCTGGCCGTGGGGGCGCTGATCGGAGCGATCGCGGCCACCTCGCGCAAAGCGCTCGACGAGACGCTGATGCGCTGCCTGGACGTGGTGATGGCGTTCCCCGGCATCGCCCTCGCGGCCGTCCTGGTCGCCGTGTTCGGCGGCGGGATCACCGTGCTGATCTGCGCGATCGCGTTCCTGTTCATGCCACCCATGGCGCGGGTGGTGCGGGCGAACATCCTCGACCAGTACGGCGAGGACTACGTGACCGCGGAACGGGTCATCGGCGCCCGCACCCCGCACATCGTGCTGCGGCACGTCGCCATCAACTGCGCCGCCCCGATCCTGGTGTTCTGCACCGTGCAGGTCGCCGAGGCCATCGTCTTCGAGGCGTCGCTGTCCTTCATCGGCGCGGGGGTGCGTCCTCCGGACCCGTCGTGGGGGAGTGTCATCGCCGACGGCAAGGACATGGTGCTGACGGGGGGTTGGTGGGCGACCGTCTTTCCGGGGCTGCTGATTCTGGTGACCGTGCTGTCGCTGAACATCCTGTCGGAAGGGGTGTCGGATGCCTGGGCGGCGCCTTCCGCGCGGGAGGTGTCCACTCGGGACGAGGCCGACCGGTTGGAGGCGCCGGAGCCCGGGAGCGGGGAGGTTCTTCAGCTGCCGGACCTTGCGGCGGCTGCGCAGCGGTTGCGGGATCGGCGCGCCCAAGAAGGTGGGGGTGTGCGTCGTCGGGCGGGTGCTGCTTCGTCCGGGCCGAGCGCGCAGTTCCCCGCGCCCCTTCAGGGGGCTGCTGTGCTGGCTGTTGAGAATCTTGCCGTTGGTTTTGAGGGGCGGCATGAGGGTGTGGACATTGTTGACGGGATTTCTTTCGAGGTGGGGGCCGGTGAAGTTCTCGGGCTGGTCGGGGAGTCGGGGTGCGGTAAGTCGTTGACCGCCTTGTCGGTCATGGGGTTGGAGCCGAAGGGGGCGCGGGTTCGGGGGCAGGTGCGGTTCGGGCAGCGGGAGTTGCTGGCTGAGCCGATGCGGGTGCGGCGGCGGCTGCTCGGCCATGAGATGGCGATGATCTACCAGGACGCGCTGTCCTCCCTGAACCCGGCGATGAGCATCCGCGCCCAGCTGAAGCAGGTCGTACGGCGCGGTGGCCGGCGCAGCCCCGCCGAACTGCTCACCATGGTCGGCCTCGACCCCGACCGCACCCTGCGCAGCTTCCCGCACGAGCTGTCCGGCGGCCAGCGCCAGCGGGTGCTGATCGCCATGGCGCTGTCCCGCGACCCGAAGCTGATCATCGCCGACGAGCCGACGACGGCCCTGGACGTGACGGTGCAGGCCCAGGTGATCGAGCTGCTGCTGCGCCTGCGCGAGGAGTTGGGCTTCGCCCTGATCCTGGTCTCGCACGACCTGGCGCTGGTCGCGGACGTCACCGACCGGGTGGTGGTGATGTACGGCGGGCAGATCGTGGAGACCGGCGTGACCGCCGACCTGGTGGAGGCACCGGCCCACCACTACACCCGTGGACTGCTCGGCAGTGTGCTGTCGCTGGAGTCGGCGGCCGAGCGGATGACGCAGATCAAGGGCGTCGTGCCCTCCCCCGCGAACTTCCCTGCGGGCTGCCGCTTCGCCGACCGCTGTCCGCTGGCGACCGACATCTGCCGTACGACCCCACCCGACCTGCTGGGCACGCCGACGCACACCGCGGCCTGCCACCATCCCGCGGTCGAGCTCATGACGTCGTCGGAGGCCGTGAAGTGAACGCGATCGTGGAGCTGTCCGACGCGCATGTCGTGCACAAGGCGCGCAGCGGCGGCCTGTTCACCCGGGACAGGGTGTACGCCCTGACGGGCGCCGACCTCTCCGTGGCGCCCGGCGAGACGGTCGGCGTGGTCGGCGAGTCCGGGTGCGGCAAGTCGACGCTGGCGAAGGTGCTGGTGGGCGTGGTGCGGCCGACGTCGGGCACGGTGTCCTTCCAGGGCCGCGACCTGTGGTCGATGCCGGCCGCCGAGCGCCGGGCCGCCGTCGGCGGCAGCACCGGCATGATCTTCCAGGACCCGTCGACGGCCCTGAACCGCCGGCTGCCCGTACGCCAGATCCTGCGGGACCCGCTGGACGTGCACGACCGCGGCACGAAACAGCAACGCGAGGACCGCGTACGGGAGTTGATGTCGCTGGTGGGGCTGCCCCGGGCCCTCGCGGACGCCCTGCCGGGCCAGCTGTCGGGCGGTCAGCGACAGCGCGTGGCGATCGCCCGGGCGCTGGCGCTCGACCCCGGTCTGGTGGTGGCAGACGAACCCACCAGCGCGCTGGACGTGTCGGTGCGCGCGCAGATCCTGAACCTGCTGCTGGACCTGAAGGAACGCCTGGGTCTGGCGCTGGTCTTCGTCTCGCACGACATCCAGACGGTCCGGCGGATGAGCGACCGCGTGATCACCATGTACCTCGGACGGATCGTCGAGGAGTCCCCCGCCGCCGAGGTCACCGAGCGCGCCCGGCACCCGTACACCCGCGCCCTGTTCTCGGCGACCCCCGGACTGCTCCACCCGATCGACCCGATCCCGCTGACCGGCCCGGTGCCGTCGGCGACCCGTCCGCCCAGCGGCTGCCCGTTCCGCACCCGCTGCTGGAAGGCGGACGAGCGGTGCGCGGCGGACATGCCGGACTTCTCGGTCGCGTCGAGCGCCGACCACCGTTTCCGCTGTCACCATCCTGTGCAGGAGGACGAGTCGACCCGCGACCTCGTGCGCCAGAGCCATCCCACGGAGCCCTCATGACCTTTCCCGCCCCGCTGACCGGTGTCGTCCCGCCCGTCTGCACACCCCTGACACCGGACCGCGAGGTGGACGTCCCCTCCCTGCTCAGGCTGGTCGACCATCTGCTGGACGGCGGGGTGGACGCACTGTTCGTGCTGGGGTCCTCGTCCGAGGCGGCGTATCTGCGCGACGTGCAGCGGCGGCTCGTGGTGGAGGCGGTGACCGGCCATGTGGGCGGTCAGGTGCCGGTGCTGGCCGGGGCGATCGACATGGCGACGCCGAGGGTGCTGGACCATGTGGCGGCGGTGACGGCGGCGGGGGCGGACGCGGTGGTGGTCACGGCGCCCTTCTACGCCCGCACCCACCCCGCCGAGATCGCCCGCCACTTCCAACTGGTCGCGGCCGCCTCGACGGTGCCGGTGATCGCGTACGACATCCCGGTCGCCGTGCACACCAAGCTCCCGGTGGACGTCGTGCTCGACCTGGCGGCCGACGAAGTGCTGGCCGGTCTGAAGGACTCCAGCGGCGACCTGGCCGCCTTCCGCGCGGTCGTCACCGGTGCGCGCGGAATCCCCGGCTTCAGCGTCCTGACCGGCTCGGAGCTGCTCGTCGACGCGGCGCTCGCGCTGGGCGCCGACGGCTCGGTGCCCGGCCTCGCCAACGTCGACCCGCACGGCTACGTCCGCCTGGACCGGCTGTGCCGCGCCGGTGACTGGGAGCGGGCCCGCGACGAACAGGACCGGCTGTGCGCCCTGTTCGGACTGGTCGGTGTCGGCGACCCGGCCCGCATGGGCGGCGGCTCCTCGGCCCTCGGCGCCTTCAAGGCGGCCCTGCACCTGCGTGGCGTCATCGACTGCCCGGCGACAGCGGAGCCCCAGGTGCCGCTGTCGCCGGAGGAGGTGGAGCAGGTCGGCAAGTTCCTCGCCGGGGCGGGGCTGCTCTAGCGGTCGTCCAGAGGTTGCCCAGAGGCCGCCTAGAGGTCGTCGACCGCGAGTCGGCGGAACTCGATCGTGTCGTACGTCCCGGTCGTGCCCGTCTCGTACAGGATCCCGGCCGTGCGGTGGTCGACCTGCACCAGGTCCGAGTAGGCGGCGGGCTGCTCGGAGAGCGTCAGGGCCTTGGTGAAGGTCCGGCCGCCGTCCGTGCTGTGCCAGATCGCCATCGCCCGGCGGGCGGTCGGCACGGACGGGCCGGAGAACAGCAACGGCGCGTCCATGCCCCGCAGTTGGAGGACGCTGCCCTCGACCACCGGGACGTCGTCGAGCGTGGGCTGCACCGCGTAGGGGCGGTCGAGGCTCCCGCCGCCGTCACCGGAGTAGGAGTCGAGACGGTTGCCGACGCTGCTGCCGTTCTGGTCGCGGGAGCTGAAGTAGAGGCGCCCGTCGGGCAGTTGGGCCGCCGTGGACTCGTTGGAGTTGTTCACCCCGTCGTAGGAGTCGTCGACGAAGCCCAGCTGCCAGGTGCGGCCGCCGTCGTCGCTGTACAGGGCGTGCGCGCCGTAGTACTTGGCCTCCTGGCCGGTGTCGGAGGAACCGGCCGGCGGGGCCGCGGAGTGGTTGGCGGGAACGACCAGCCGACCCGCGTGCCGTCCGCGGGTCAGCGCGACCGCGTGGCCAGGACCCGTCGCGTACCACCGCCAATCGGTCGGCTTCACCTGGTCCGTGATGTCCCGCACGGGCGTGAAGTGCCGCCCGTCGTCCGTGCTGCGCTGCACGAAGACCCGTCTGCTCTCCTCGCGCGTGACCTCGCCGCGCATGATCTGCGCCTCGGTGACGGCACCGCTGTTGTAGGAGGTGACGAGGACCACGGCGCCGGTGCGCGGGTCGACGAGGGGCGCCGGGTTGCCCCGTGTGTTCCCGTCGCCCGCGGCCACCACCTGCAGCGGGTCCCAGGTGCAGCCGCCGTCGTGGGAGCGGCGCAGCACGACGTCGATGTCGCCGGTGTCACCGGCGCTGTTGTGACGGCCCTCGGCGAAGGCGAGGACCGTGCCCCGGCCGGTGGTGACCGCCGCGGGGATGCGGAAGGTGTCGTAGCCGTCCTGTCCCGCCGTGTACGGCAGTGACGAGGAGCAGCCGGTGGCGGCGGAGGCCGGCGTGAGGGCTGTGAGCGGTGTGAGGAGCACGATGGCGGCGAGGAAGGTGCGGCTCAGAAAGGTCACCGTCAGATCGTTCCCGGAGTCACCAGTCCCGACTCGTAGGCGAGGATGACGAGCTGGGCCCGGTCCCGGGCGCCCACCTTCCCCATGATCCGGCTGACATGGGTCTTCGCGGTCAGCGGGCTCAGCCCCAACGCCTCGCCGATCTCGGTGTTGTTGAGCCCGCGCGCCAGCAGGGTCAGCACCTCGCGCTCACGGTCGGACAGGCATTCGGGGCCGCCGGTCGCGGGCGCCGACGGGGTGCGCAGGAACCGCTCGATCAGCCGTCCCGTGGGCCCCGGCGAGAGCAGCGCCTCCCCGGCGGCCACCGTGCGGATGGCGTCGAGGAGTTCGGCCGGACGGGTGTCCTTGACCAGGAACCCGGAGGCGCCCGCGCGCAGCGCCTCCACGATGTTCTCGTCGGTGTCGTAGGTGGTCAGGACCAGAACGCGGACGCCCGCGAGATCCTCGTCGGCGGCGATCAGCCGGGTCGCCTCGATGCCGTCCAGGTCGGGCATGCGGATGTCCATCACCACCAGGTCGGCGCGCTCGCTGCGGGCCAGCGCGACGGCCTCGCGGCCGGAGGCCGCCTGCCCCACGACCTCCATGTCCCGCGCCGACTCGACGAGCATGGCGAACGCGGCCCGCACCAGGGTCTGGTCGTCGGCGAGCAGTACGCGGATCGTCATCGCGTCCCTTCCCCAGCGGTCGTCAGCGGCAGTACGGCGCTCACCGCGAACCCGCCGTCGGGGCGCGGCCCGGCGTCGAGTGTGCCACCCACACTGCGGGCCCTCTCCCTCATCCCCACGAGCCCGAAGCCGGGGGTGCCGCCCGGGGTGGGTCCGGTGCCGTCGTCGGTGACGGACAGGCGCAGCAGGCCCTTGTCCTCGTACAGCTCGATCCGTACGCACGGCTCGGGCCCCGCGTGCCGTACCGCATTGGTCAGCGCCTCCTGCACGATCCGGTAGGCGGCGGCACCGACGGCGGGCGGCGCCTGCTCCACCCGGACCACCGGCTCGACCCGTGCGCCCGCCAGCCGGGCCGCCTCCACCAGGTCGGGCAGCCCGTCGAGGCCGGGCAGGGGGCCGCGGCCCTCGCCGGGGGCGGCGGCGCGCAGCACCTCCAGGGTGGTGCGCAGTTCGCCGCGTGCGGTGCGGCAGGTCTCCGCGATCTCGTCCAGCGCCTTGGCGATCGTCTCCCGGTCCAGGCGCTCGGGGTCGGCGGCCAGGACGTGCGCGGCGACGGACGTGCGGACACCGACGAGGGTGATGGTGTGGGCGAGCAGGTCGTGCAGGTCCCGGACGATACGCAGCCGCTCCTCGGCGACCCTGCGGCGGGCCTCCTCCTCGCGGGTGCGCTCGGCGCGTTCCGCGCGCTCGACGATCGAGGTGACGTACTCGCGGTAGTAGCGGACGTCGACGCCGAGGAAGAGCACGGCGATGATCCAGCCGGAGATCCGCAGGAGCTCCACGGCCTGATGGGTGTTCACCGTCAGCATCACACTCATGGCGACGGTGAGGACGGTGAGGCCGGTCAGGATGGTGCGCAGCGGGCGGCCGGTGACGGCGACCGTGTAGAGCGCGACCATGGTGGCCGGGGTCGACGCACCGTGGTTGTTGTCCATCGCGTGGTACGGCATCAGACAGGCCACGCCGGCGGCGAGCACCAGCAGCGGACGGCGCCGCCGCCACACCAGGGGGACGTGGGCCGCGAGCAGCAGCGTCCAGCCGAGTGCGTCGGGGCGGCGGTCCCCGTCGGTGAACAGCGCCACGCACACGGCCGCCGCGGCGAGGACCGCCGCGAGGACCGCGTCGTTGCGAGTGCCGTGGGGGGCGGTCCGCGGATCGCGGTTGAGCACCGCCATGACGCGTTCGCCGCGCCGGGGCCGCCCCACTGTCGTCGTCTGCTGCACAGGGTTCATCTTCGCTGTCTCACACCGGCTCCGGCTGCCGCTCGGACCGTACCGGCTGCGGTTCACGTGCGAGGCGTCCGGGCCACCACACCCTGCGCCGCAGCAGCACGCTCGCCGTCGTCACCAGGTAGGTGCGCACCAGGAAGGTGTCGAGCAGCACGCCCACCGCGATCACGAAGCCGAGTTCGACCAGGCCCACCAGCGGCAGCGTGGTCAGCACGGCGAACGTCGCGGCCAGGACGACGCCCGCGGAGGCGATGACCCCGCCGGTGGTGCGCAGCGCGGTGAGTGCGGCCGTCTGCGGTGCGGCGCCCGCGAGAGACTCCTCGCGCATGCGGTGCATGAGGAAGATGCCGTAGTCGACGCCGAGTGCCACCAGGAAGACGAAGGACAGCAGGCCGAGGCCCGGGTCGGTGCCCTCGAAGCCGAGCACCGGACCGAAGACCAGCCCGCCGATCCCGAGCGCGGCTCCCCACACCGCGACCACGGCGACGAGCAGCATCAGCGGGGCCACGAGGCTGCGCAGCAGTCCTACGAGGATCACGAACACGGCGGCGAGGACGAGCGGCACGACGACGGTGCGGTCCCGGGACTGGCTGTCGGCCAGATCGAGCTGCTGGGCGCTGGGGCCGCCGACGTAGGTGCCGTAGGTGTCGTCGAGCCCGGCGCGCAGGGCCTCGATGGTGCGGGTCTCGCCCTTCGACTCGGGTGCGGAGGTGGCGTAGACGGAGATCTCCGTCCAGCCGGAGCCGCTGCGGCCGGTGGTGGCCTGTGCGACGCCGTCGGTGCTACGGGCCCTGGTCAGCACCGCGTCGGCCCTGTCCACGGGGGCGATGACGGTGATGGGCTGGCTGCTGCGGCCGGGGAAGGCGTGGGCCAGGGTCTGGCTCGCGGAGATCGACTCGGGTTTCTCGGTGAAGGAGTCCTCCTGCTTGAGCGTGCCGGGCAGATTGAGCGCGCCCAGCGCGAGCGCGCCGAGCAGGACGGCGCCGCCGACGAGCACGGCGACCGGCCTGCGCGTGGCCGAGCTGCCCATCGCTGCGAACAGGGAGCGCCGCGTTTTCGGTTCGCTGCCGAACGCCGGGATCAGCGGCCAGAAGACGCGGCGGCCGAGCAGGACCAGCAGGGCGGGCAGCAGGGTGAGCATCGCGAGGAGTGCGGCGAGCACGCCCACCATGCCGACCGGGCCCATGCCGCTGCTGCTGTTGAGGTCGGCGGCGAGCAGGCACAGCAGGCCGGCGGCGACCGTGCCGGAGGAGGCGAGGACCGCCGGGCCGCAGCCCCTGAGGGCGGCGCGCATGGCGTCGTACGGGCGCTCGTGGCGGCGTAGCTCCTCGCGGTAGCGGGAGACGATCAGCAGGGCGTAGTCGGTGCCCGCGCCGAGCACGAGGACCGTCATCACGCCGCCGCTCTGGCCGGTGATCGTGACGTCGAACAGCTCGTGCAGGCCGTATCCGGCGGCCATCGCCATGCCCGCGGCGACGCCGGCGACGGCGAGTGGTACCAGCCAGAGGAAGGGGCTGCGGTAGATGAGGATCAGCAGGGCGGTGACGACGCCGAGGGTGGCGTAGAGCAGGGTGCCGTCGATGCTGCCGAAGACCTTGCTCATGTCGGTCTGCAGGCCGCCGGGGCCGCCGACCTCGGCGCTGAGCCCCGCGCCGCCGTCCGCGATGTCGCGGACCCCGTCGACGAAGGCGTCGCGGGCCTCGTCGTCCTGGCCGGGCTGGTTGCTGGAGACCGGGTACATGAGGGTGGTGCCGTCGCGTGAGGGGACGGCCTTCGGGGTGCCGGTCAGCCGGTACCGCTCCCCGATCTCGGCGACCTGCGCACCCGCCTTCTGCCTGTCGGCCGCGGTGAGGCCGCCGTCGCGGTGGTAGACGAGCACCAGATCGGTGGCCTCGCCGCCCGGCAACTCGTCCTGGACGCGGGCCACTTGGGTGGAGTCGGCACTGTCGGGCAGATAGTCCACGGACCGGTTCTGCTGAATGTCGCCGAACTTCCCGGCGAACGGCCCCACCAGCACGAGCGCGGCCACCCACAGCCCGAGCACCACCCACGGCACGGCCCGCCGCCCCCCTGCACGCATCCTTACGGCCCCCATGAACGGGCCTCCCCTCCGGTCGCAATGTCTGGTCGCTTCCAGACTCCCGGGGTGAAGGGGTTCGTTCGTCGGGCATGGGGGCGAGTTGCGGCTTACTGCCCCGGGAGGCCTCGCACCGGGCTTACTCCCACGGGAGTACGCGCCCGCTCAGAACGGCGTACGGGACACGTCATCCGCAGCGCCACACCCCCGGCCACCCACGAGGGAAACGGCCCGCCCTGCAGCCGGACGCCGGGCCACGGCGGCGTACGGCGAGATCGCCGACGGCGGGCGGCAGGGCGCGGGCGCAGCTGCGCCGCCGCGGACGTCCGCGGGAGCAACCCGTCGGCCGGCACCGCCGGCACCGCACAGCCGGGGCCACCGCGCGGCGGAACAACGTCCGTACGGATCGCCGTCCTCGGCGTGCCCGTGCTGCCGCACGGCAAGCGTCCGCGGACCGGCGGATCAACCTCCGGCCGCAGCCAGGCGCCCGCTCAGGACGGAGCCCGTATCGCCGCGGACGTCCGGGGGAGCAACCCGTCGGCCGGCATCGTTGGCGCCGCCCGCTGGGGCTGCCGCGCAGCGAGCGTCCGCGGATCGGCCGATCAACCTCCGGCCGCAGCCAAGCGCCCGCTCAGGACGAAGTCCGCACCGCCGCGGATGCCCGCGGGAGCAACCCGTCGGCCGGCATCGCCGGCACCGCACAGCCGGGGCCGCCGCGCGGCGGAACAGCGTCTGTGCGGATCGCCGTCCTCGGCGTGCCCCTGCCGCCCCGCGGCGAGCGTCCGCGCGATCGGCGGATCACCCTCCGGCCGCAGCCAGCTGCCCGCTCAGGACGGCGTCCGCGCCGCTGCGTATGTCCGCGGGATCAACTCCCCGGCGGCATCGTTGGCGCCGCCAGCTGGGGCCGCTGCGCGACGGATGCCCGCGCGATCGGCGGATCAACCTCCGATCCCGATCGCAGTCAGCTGCCCGCTCAGGACGGAGTCCGCGCCGCCGCCGCCAGCAACCTGCTCACATCGTCCGAGCAGATCGTCAGAGCTGCCCCCACGGTGCTCAGGACGTCGCGTTCTGCGGGGGTGTAGGGGCCGTCGGCGAGGGCGATGCGGGCGCCCTGGAGGAGGATGGACTCGCGGCCGACGGGGGCCAAGTGGGCGGCGAGGGGGTCCAGGGCCTCGTGCAGTTCTATGGCGAGCCCGGGCCCGCAGGACTGGTCGTAGGAGCGGCCGGTGTCGGAGGCGAGGGCCTCGACGAGGGCGCCCAGCTGCTCCTCGGTGCAGTCGTCGAAGCCGGCCGCGCGGACCGTGCCGGCGGCGGACTCCAGGGCGCTGCGCGAACAGCTGCCGCCCGCGGTGAGCACCGCCAGGGCGACGGTGTGCACGGCGTCGCGGAGCATCGCCGAGAAGCGGGTGGTGGTCGGATGGTCGAGGGCCTCGGTGCCGAAGTGGCGGCTGCAGGCGGCGCATTCGACGACCGGTGCGGTCTCGCCGCGCGGCAGCACGGGCACGCCGAGGACGACGAACCGCCGGTGCCCGGTCAGCCGCTGGTAGTTGCGGTCCCCTCCGCAGCCGGGGCAGAAGAACTCACCGTCTCCGACGGGTGTCCACGCGGTTCGGGTGCCCAGGATGCGCGCAGGCCTGCCGGCTCGGCCGTTTCGTCCCCGTACTGGCAGCACGTCGCACCTCCTCACCCTGCGGCCCCATCGCCGCTGGCGTGATGTTAGCCACATCCCTCTGGCAGAGTCAGTACCCCGGACGAGACCTTTCCGTGACCTCCACGAACCAATGGCCGATAAACGACGGCGCCCCGACCGCCGTACACAGGCGGTCGGGGCGCGAAAAGGCCCGGTCGGAGCCGTCAGCGGGCGGCTCGGTTGACGGCGGAGACGACCGCCTTGAGCGACGCACGCGTCGTGTTCGCGTCGATCCCGATCCCCCACAGAACCTTGCCGTCGATCGCGCACTCGATATAGGAGGCGGCCTGCGCGGAGGCGCCCTCGCTCATCGTGTGCTCCTGGTAGTCCAGCAGCCGTACGTCGATGCCGATGGACTCCAGGGCGTTGAAGAAGGCCGAGATCGGACCGTTGCCGGAGCCGGTCAGGACGGTGTCGGCGCCGTCGACGGTGGCCTCCACCGTCAGGGTGTCCACGCCGTCCGTGTCGGTGGTCGACTGCCCGTTTTTGACCTGGATCCGACCCCACGGGTTGCCGGGGTTCGGCAGGTACTCGTCCTGGAAGACCGCCCAGATGTCGGAGCCGGTGACCTCGCCGCCCTCGGCGTCCGTCTTGGCCTGGATGAGCTTGGAGAACTCGATCTGCATCCGGCGCGGCAGGTCCAGCTTGTGGTCGTTCTTCAGGACGTAGGCGATACCGCCCTTGCCGGACTGCGAGTTGACGCGGATGACTGCCTCGTAGGAGCGGCCGACGTCCTTGGGGTCGATGGGCAGGTACGGGACCGCCCACTCGATGTCGTCGACGGTGACGCCCTTGGCGGCCGCGTCGGCCTTCATGGCGTCGAAGCCCTTCTTGATGGCGTCCTGGTGGGAGCCGGAGAAGGACGTGTAGACCAGGTCGCCCACGTACGGGTGGCGCGGGTGGACCTCCATCTGGTTGCAGTACTCCCACACGCGGCGGATCTCGTCGATGTCGGAGAAGTCGATCTGCGGGTCGACGCCCTGCGAGAACAGGTTCATGCCGAGGGTGACCAGGTCGACGTTGCCGGTGCGCTCGCCCTGTCCGAACAGGCAGCCCTCGATGCGGTCGGCGCCGGCCATGAGGGCCAGCTCGGCGGCGGCGACGGCCGTGCCGCGGTCGTTGTGCGGGTGGACGGACAGGCAGACGTACTCGCGGCGGGAGAGGTTGCGGTGCATCCACTCGAAGCGGTCCGCGTGCGTCGACGGGGTCGAACGCTCCACCGTGGCGGGCAGGTTGAGGATGATCTCGCGGCCCGGGCCGGGCTGCCAGACGTCCATGACGGCCTCGCAGACCTCCAGTGCGAAGTCCAGCTCGGTGTCGGTGAAGATCTCGGGGCTGTACTGGTAGCCGAACTCGGTCTCGGGGCCCAGCAGCTTCTCGGCGTACTCCACGACCAGGCGGGTGCCGTCCACGGCGATCTGCTTGATGTCGTCCTTGGAGCCGCGGAAGACCACGCGGCGGAAGACCGGGGCCGTGGCGTTGTAGAGGTGCACGTTGGCGCGGTGCGCGCCCTTCAGCGACTCCACGGTCCGCTCGATCAGGTCCTCGCGGGCCTGGGTCAGCACGGAGATGGTGACGTCGTCCGGGATGGCGTCCGGGTCCTCGATGATCGAGCGTACGAAGTCGAAGTCCGTCTGGCCCGACGCCGGGAAGCCGACCTCGATCTCCTTGTAGCCCATCCTGACCAGCTGGTCGAACATCCGGCGCTTGCGCTCGGGCGACATCGGGTCGATCAGGGCCTGGTTGCCGTCACGCAGGTCGGTGGAGAGCCAGCGGGGGGCGGCGGTGATCCGCTGGTTCGGCCAGGTGCGGTCGGGGATGTCCACCTGCTCGTAGCGGCCGTACTTGTGGATCGGCATGGTGCTGGGCTGCTGGCGGTTCGCCATGATTGCGGGGCTCCTCAGGATGTCCGGCAGGACGGCCGACGACGCAACGCGAAGCTCCGCGGGGAGGGAGTCGACCTGGACTACAGGCCCTCGCCGCGGCAGCTAAGAAGAAGCAGCCCGAAACGCATGATGCTCCGCATGCTAGCCGAGCCCCTTCGGATGCGGGGCGCCGTATCAGTATGCGGGACCGGAAAGACAAGTGGGGCAAAACGTGCGCCATACCACTTCGTCACTCAGCGTGCGGACCGCTGTCCCCATATTTCACCAATCATGGTTGCGGGTAGTGACACGCACATAACTCAGTGCAATGGTTCCGGGCATGATGAAGACCAACGGGGGCTTCGAGCCCGTCTTCTGCACCGTCGTACCGCCCCACATCCTCGACAGGCTGTCCCAGCACGAGGACACCGCACTCGCCGCCGCCGCGCGCAAAACCCTCGAGCGCGACGCCTTCGAGCGCACCCGTCGCCGGCTGACCACGGTCATCGGCGCCCCGACCGTCGCGGCGCCCGCGGGGGCTGCCGCCGACCAGCCGCACCGCACCATCTACGACGCCCGCCACCACACCGAGCTGCCCGGCAGGAAGGTCCGCGCCGAGGGCTCGGAGCCCGGCAAGGACGCCACCGTCAACCGCGCCTACGCGGGCCTCGGCGCCACCTTCGAGCTCTATCTGAAGGCCTACGAGCGCTACTCCATCGACGGCAACGGCCTGCCGCTGGACGCGACCGTCCACTACGACAACGACTACAACAACGCCTTCTGGAACGGCGAGCAGATGGTGTTCGGCGACGGTGACGGCGAGATCTTCCTCGACTTCACCATCCCGATCGACGTCATCGGCCACGAACTCACCCACGGCGTCACCCAGTACACGGCCAACCTCACCTACTTCGGCCAGCCCGGCGCCCTGAACGAGTCGCTGTCCGACGTCTTCGGCTCGCTGATCAAGCAGTACACGCTCGGCCAGACCGCCGCCGAGGCCGACTGGCTGATCGGCGCCGGGCTGCTCGCCCCGCGCGTCACCGGCAAGGCGCTGCGCTCCATGAAGGAGCCGGGCACGGCCTACGACGACGACGTCCTCGGCAAGGACCCGCAGCCCGCGACCATGGACGACTTCGTGCGCACCGGCCGCGACAACGGCGGGGTCCACATCAACTCCGGCATCCCCAACCACGCCTTCTACCTGGCCGCAACCGCCCTCGGCGGCCACGCCTGGGAGAAGGCGGGACAGGTCTGGTACGACGTCCTGACCGGCGGCGAGCTGAAGAAGGACGCCCTGTTCGCGGACTTCGCGAAGCTCACGGTCGCGGCGGCCAGGGCCCGCTTCAGCGAGGGCGAGGAACTGCAGGCCGTCCTGAAGGCCTGGGAACAGGTCGGGGTGCGGACGGCGTAGTTCCGTACTAGACACGGACCCATGCGTATTCGAGTACGGCGCACGGGTGGCTTCGCGGGCATCGAGCGGCACGCCGAGGTGGACACCTCGGGACGGCCCGACGCGAGCGAATGGCACGCCCTGGCCGAGCAGGCCGTGGCCGGCGGGCACAGCACGCCGCCCGTCGGCGTCCCGGACGGGTTCAGCTACGAGATCACCGTGGACGGCCGGACGTTCTACGCCGCGGATCCCCGGCTCACGGAGGAGCAGCGGATGCTGGTCTCCAGGGTGCTGAAGGAAGGAGCCTGAGCCCGCCACAGGTCGAACAGGTCGTTCATGCGCGGGCGTTGACTTCCCTCACCGGAGGTACGGATGATCCGCGCATGGCGACTGATCCGATCACCGCGGCGACGGCGATGCCCCGCTTCCCGGCCGGTTTCCTGTGGGGCGTGTCGACGTCGGCGCACCAGATCGAGGGCGCGGCCGACCGGCGCGAGCCGTCCGTGTGGGACGCGTTCACGGTGGAGCCGGGCCACGTCAAGGACGGCTCCGACGCGTCGGTGGCCTGCGACCACTACCACCGCTACCGCGAGGACGTGGCCCTGCTCGCCGGTCTCGGCGTCGACGCGTACCGCTTCTCGATCTCTTGGCCGCGGGTGCGCTCCGAGGGTGGCCTGGACTTCTACGACCAGCTCGTGGACGAGCTGTGCGCGGCGGGCGTACGCCCCGTGCCGACCCTGTTCCACTGGGACCTGCCGGTCGCGCTGGACTGGCTGGAGCGGGACACCGCGGCACGGTTCGCGGAGTACGTGTCACAGGTCGCCGAGCGGCTGGGCGACCGCGTGCACAAGTGGATCACCCTCAACGAGCCCGCGGAACACACCCTGCTGGGGCACGCGCTGGGCGCGCACGCGCCCGGCCGGCAGCTGATGTTCGACGCGCTCCCCGTCGCCCACCACCAGCTGCTCGCCCACGGACTCGCGGTACGGGCGCTGCGCGCGGCCGGCGCCACGGACATCGGGATCGCCAACTCGCACGGACCCACCTGGCCGGCCTCGCAGGAGCAGGCGGACGTCGAGGCGGCCGGCTTCTACGACCTGCTGCTCAACCGGCTGTTCGCCGACCCGCTGCTGCTGGGCCAGTACCCGGACGGGCTCGGCGAGTTGATGCCCGGCGACGTCGAGTCCGATCTCAAGGTCATCGCCGAGCCGCTCGACTGGTACGGCGTCAACTACTACGCGCCGACCCGGGTGGGCGCCCCCGACGGCACGGACATCGACTTCGGCGGGCTGACGATCCCGGCCGAACTCCCCTTCACCGTCCGGCAGATCGAGGACGTCCCGGTGACGGACTTCGGCTGGCCGGTCGTGCCGCAGGGCCTGACGGAACTGCTCACCGGCTTCCGCGAGCGCTACGGCGACCGCCTTCCGCCGGTCGTCATCACCGAGAACGGCTGCTCCTACGAGGGCCTCGACGACCAGGACCGCATCGCCTACCTGGACGGCCATGTCCGGGCCCTGCACGACGCGTTGACGGCCGGTGTCGACGTGCGCGGCTACTTCGTGTGGTCACTGCTCGACAACTTCGAGTGGGCGGAGGGGTACCAGCGCCGCTTCGGGCTGGTGCACGTGGACTACGAGACACAGACGCGCACGCCGAAGGCGTCGTACGCCTGGTACCGGGAGCTGCTCCGGGCCCAGAGATGACGACGGCTCTCGAGGAGCCGGCCGAACCCGTCCGTGCGGGCTGGACCTCGGCGCTGTCCCTGGCCAACGTGGCGATCTGGGTGGGCTGGTACGGGCCCCTGCAGATCCTGCTGGCCCGCCAGGCGGAGGACTTCGCGCCCGGTACCGGGATGTCGAAGGAGACGCTGCTGGCCTGGGTGACCGGCGCGGGTGCGGTGGTGTCCCTGGCGGCGAACCCGTTCTTCGGGGCGCTGTCGGACCGTACGACCGCCCGCTGGGGCCGCCGTACGCCGTGGATCGTGGCCGGGTCCGCGGGTGGCGCGCTGTCCCTGCTGCTGCTCGCGGGCGCGGGAGCGCTGTGGGTGATGACGCTCGGCTGGTGTCTGGTGCAGCTGACCCTGAACGCGTCCTTCGCGGCCGTCACGGCGGCGGTGCCGGACCGGGTGCCGCGGCTCCAACGGGGCCTGGTGGGCGGCTGGTTGGGGGCCGCGCAGATCCTTGGCGCGGTCACCGGCACGGGTCTTGCGACGGTGGCCGGCGGGATCGCGGCCGGGTATGCGGCGTGCGCGGTGTTCACCCTGGCGGGCGTGCTGCCGTATGTGCTGCGGTACCGCGATCTCACCCTGGCGGCCGCGGACCGGCCGGTGTGGTCCGCGCGGGCGTTCCTGCGGGGCTTCTGGCTGAGCCCGCGCCGGTACCCGGACTTCGGCTGGGCCTGGCTGACCCGCTTCCTGATCAACCTCAGCAACGCGCTGGTCATCCTCTATCTGCTCTACTACCTGCGCGACCGCCTGCATCACCACGACCCCGAGCAGGGCGTGCTGATCCTGACCGCGGTGAACAGCGTGACGCTGCTGGCCACGGTTGTGGTGGGCGGTGCGTGGTCGGACCGGGTGGGCCGCCGCAAGCCGTTCGTGCAGTGGTCCGGGGTGCTGATGGCGGCGGCCACGGCCCTGCTGTCGGTCTGGCAGACCTGGCCGAGCGCGATCGTCGCCGCGGCCGTGCTCGGTGTGGGGCTCGGGGTGTTCATGTCGGTCGACTTCGCGCTGATGACCGACGTCCTGCCCAAGGCCATGGACCGGGGCAAGGACCTGGGCGTGATCAACGTGGCCAACGCGCTGCCCCAGGTCGCGGCGCCCGCCCTCGCCGCGCCGATCGTGACCCACCTGGGCGGCTACCGCGTCCTGTACCTGGTCGCGGCCGTGATCGGCTTGGCGGGGGCGGTGCTGGTGCGGCGGGTCAGGGGCGTGGCGTGACGCCCCGGGCCGCTACGGGGCGCCGGCCTACAGGGCTCCGGCATCCAGGGCCGTCCACACGCTCGGGTAGATGGGCCGGAAGCCGAGTTCGCGGCGGATGCGCTGGTTGGACAGGATGCCGAACCACGGGTCGGGGTCCGCGATCTCGTACTGCTCGGCGGGCACCTCCTGGCCGTTGAGCCGGAACAGCTCGAGCGTCGTGACGGGGGCGTCGTCGGCGATGTTGTAGATCCGGCCCGCGATGCCCGGCGCGTACAGCAGCCGCATCAACCCCTGGGCGACATCCGCGTGGTGGGCCATCTGCAGGCGCTGGTGCGGGGCCCAGTGCACCGCCCAGTGCATGACGTTGGTCAGGTGCGGGTCGCCCTCGCCGTAGACGAAGGGGAGCCGTCCGATGCGGACGTCCAGGCCCTCCATCGCGAGCAGTGCGCGCTCCGCCTCGATCTTGGACTCGGGGTAGGCGCCCCACATCTCGCCGCCGGGCCGGCTCTCGTCGTCCTCGGTCAGCGGGCGGCCCCGCCCGGTGCCGTACACGTTGCCCGTGCTGACCTGCACGAACCGCTGCACGCCGGAGGCCTGCGCGGCCCGGCCCAGCGCGAGGGCCGCGTCCCGGTTGACGGCCCACGCCTCCTCGTCGGGCACGCCGCGGAAAGCGGCGGCGATGTTCACGACCGCGTCCACCCCGGCGAGCGCCTTGCCGAGCGTCTCCTCGTCCCGCATGTCTCCGACGGCGACCTGGGCGCCCAGCTCGGCGAAGCGCTCGCCGCGGGCCTCGTCGCGCACCAGGACCCGGACCTGCTCGCCGGGCTGCCGCTGCGCCAGCAGGCGCGGCACGAAACGCCGTCCGACCTGTCCCGTCGTACCGGTCACCAAAGTCAGCATGATGTGCTCCTCACACGCTCTGCGTCACGTCCGTACGTCGTCCGTTCCGTGCGACCAGCCTCGGACGGCTCGGCAGCGGGCGGGAGAGACCTCCTCATCAGGGGATCGGCAGTCCCTGGATAAGCCGGGCGCACGCGCGCACCCTGGAGGGGTGAACCGAGCCGAACTCGCCGACTTCCTGCGCCGCGGACGCGCCCGCCTGGACCCCTCCGACGTGGGCCTCACGGCCGGTGCCCGGCGCCGTACGCCGGGGCTGCGCCGCGAGGAGGTGGCCCAGCTGGCCGGGATGTCCGTGGACTACTACACGCGCCTGGAGCAGTCCCGGGGCCCGCGCCCCTCCCGCCAGATGCTCACCGCGCTGGCCCGCGCGCTGCGCCTGACCGAGGACGAGCGCGACCATCTCTTCCTGCTGACCGGCGAGGAGCCGCCGCGCCGGGAGGCGACCAGTACGCATGTGCGTCCGGGCCTGCTGCTGGTGCTGGACCGGCTGCACGACACCCCGGCGCTGGTGGTGACGGACTGCGGCGAGGTGCTCGCCCAGAACGCGATGTCGCGGGCGCTGAGCGGGGACGTGCTCGCCCGTCCGCCCCGTGAGCGCAATATGATCCGGCGCTTCTTCCTGGACCCCGCGGCCCAGGACCTGTTCCCGCCCGAGGACCGCCCGGAGCGCGCCCGTGAGCAGGTGGCGGGGCTGCGCGCGGTGTCGGCGGCCCGTCCCACGGACCCCGAACCCGCCGCCCTGGTCGCCGAACTGCGCGCCGCCAGCGAGGAGTTCGCCCGGCTGTGGGCCGAGCACGAGGTGGCCGTGCGCCGCGCCTCGACGAAGCGCTTCCGGCACCCGGTGGTGGGCGTCCTGGAGCTGGACTGCGAGGTCCTCGTCAACTCCGACCACAACCAGCAGCTGGTCGTCCACACGGCCCGCCCCGGCACGGACTCCTACGAGCGGCTGCAGCTGCTGCGGGTGGTGGGCCTGCAGGACATGACCCCATCAGAGGGCCGGACCTCAGAAGCCCAGACGCCGTAGCTGCTTCGGGTCCCGCTGCCAGTCCTTGGCCACCTTGACGTGCAGGTCGAGGAAGACGGGGGTGCCCAGGAGCGCCTCGATCTGCTTGCGGCTCTTGATGCCGACCTCTTTGAGGCGCTTGCCCTGGGGGCCGATGACGATGCCCTTCTGGCTGGGCCGCTCGATGTAGAGGTAGGCGTGGATGTCGAGCAGGGGCTTGTCGGCGGGCCGGTCCTCGCGCGGCAGCATCTCCTCGACCACGACCGCGATGGAGTGCGGCAGCTCGTCGCGCACGCCCTCCAGCGCCGCCTCGCGGATCAGCTCGGCGACCATGACCTGCTCGGGCTCGTCGGTCAGGTCGCCCTCGGGGTAGAGCGGCGGGCCCTCGGGCAGCAGCGGGATCAGCAGGTCGGCGAGGAGGTCCACCTGCTTGCCCGCGGTCGCCGAGACCGGGACGATCTCCGCCCACTCGATGCCCAGCTCCTTGCCCAGCTGGTCGATGGCGATGAGCTGCTCGGCCAGGGTCTTGGAGTCGACGAGGTCGGTCTTGGTGACGATCGCGACCTTCGGCGACTTCCTGATCCCCGCCAGTTCCTTGGCGATGAACCGGTCGCCGGGGCCGATCTTCTCGTTCGCCGGCAGGCAGAAGCCGATCACGTCGACCTCGGCCCAGGTGGTGCGCACCACGTCGTTCAGCCGCTCGCCGAGCAGCGTGCGCGGCTTGTGCAGCCCCGGGGTGTCGACCAGGATCAGCTGGGCGTCCTCCCGGTGCACGATTCCGCGCACGGTGTGCCGGGTCGTCTGCGGCTGGTTCGCGGTGATGGCGACCTTCTGCCCGACCAGAGCGTTCGTGAGGGTGGACTTGCCCGCGTTGGGGCGGCCGACGAAACAGGCGAAGCCCGACCGGTGGGCGGCCTCCTGCGGCTGCGACGGCCCGGATGACTGACTGCGAACGCTCATGCGCCCCATTCTCCCTGATCCACAGAGCCCCGCCGCACCGACGGGTGAGCACCGTCCGGCCCGCGACCGTCCACCCTGTGAGATCCGGGAAACCTCCACGCAACGAAACACCGCGGAAACACACCCGTGCGCAACCGGAAACGCGGGCCGGTGACGCTCTGACGAGCCCCCACCCCGATGGAGACGCCCGTGACCTTCGCCGCCCCGCATGCAGACACCGGTGACACCGCCTGGCTGCTCGCCGCCACCGCCCTGGTCCTGCTGATGACACCGGGCCTGGCCCTCTTCTACGGCGGCATGGTCCGCACGAAGAGCGTCCTCAACATGCTGATGATGAGCTTCGTGTCGATCGCCCTGGTCACCGTGGTGTGGCTGGCCGCCGGCTACTCGCTCGCCTTCGGCGACGACGTCGGCGGCGGGCTGATCGGCGGCCTGAAGCAGGCCGGGATGGCCGGTCTCGGCCCGGACAGCCTGCACGGCACCGTGCCCACCCTGCTCTTCGCCACCTTCCAGCTGACCTTCGCGATCATCACGGCGGCCCTGGTCAGCGGGGCGATCGCGGACCGGGCGAAGTTCGCCGCCTGGCTGGTCTTCGTGCCGGTCTGGGCGCTGCTCGTATACGTTCCCGTCGCGCACTGGGTGTGGGGCCCGGGCGGCTGGATCATGGCCCACCTCGGCGCCCTCGACTTCGCCGGCGGCCTGCCCGTCGAGATCACCTCCGGCGCCTCCGGACTGGCGCTCTGCCTGGTGCTCGGCCCGCGGCTCGGCTTCAAGAAGGACGCGATGCGCCCGCACAACCTGCCGATGGTGGTGCTGGGCGCCGGTCTGCTCTGGTTCGGCTGGTTCGGCTTCAACGCGGGCTCGGCCCTGGGCGCGAACGGTCTCGCCGCGGCCGCCTTCCTCAACACCCTCGCCGCCGGCTGCACCGGCCTGCTGGGCTGGCTCTTCGTCGAGCAGAAGCGCGACGGCCACCCCACCACCCTGGGCGCGGCCTCCGGCGCGGTCGCGGGCCTGGTCGCCATCACCCCGTCCTGCGGGACGGTCTCCCTGCTCGGCGCCCTGGTCGTGGGGCTCGCCGCCGGTGTCGTCTGCTCGTACGCCGTGGGCTGGAAGTTCAAGCTCAATTACGACGACTCGCTCGACGTCGTCGGTGTCCACCTGGTCGGCGGCGTCATCGGCACGCTGCTGATCGGCGTGTTCGCGGAGAAGGCGATGACGGGCTCCGCGGAGGGCCTCCTCTACGGCGGCGGGCTCGCGCAGCTCGGCAAGCAGCTGGTCGCCGTGGTGGCCGTGGCCGCGTACGCCTTCCTCGTCACGTTCGGCCTCGCCAAGCTGATCGACAAGGTGATGGGCTTCCGGGCCGACGAGGAGCACGAGCACACCGGCCTGGACCTTACGGTGCACGCCGAGACGGCATACGATCACGGCGTCCTGGGCCATGGTGCTCCGGTCTCGTCCTCCGTCCTCTCCTCCACCCAGAAGGTCCAGAGCCAGGCATGAAGCTCATCACCGCGATCGTCAAGCCCTACCGCCTCGACGAGGTGAAGACCGCCCTCCAGGAACTCGGTGTGCAGGGCCTGACCGTGACCGAGGCCAGCGGGTACGGCCGCCAGCGCGGCCACACCGAGGTGTACCGCGGCGCCGAGTACCAGGTCGACCTGGTCCCGAAGGTCCGCATCGAGGTGGTCGTCGGGGACGAGGTGGCGGAGGCCGTGATCGACGCGATCGTCAAGGCCGCGCAGACGGGGAAGATCGGGGACGGGAAGGTGTGGGCACTGCCGGTCGAGACGGTCGTACGGGTACGGACGGGCGAGCGCGGTCCCGACGCGCTCTGAGGTGGAGCGCGACGCCCACGACCACCACCACGAGCAGTACCAGCGCCACCACCCACGGCAGCGAGAAGAACGACGCGCTCGCCGACTCGCGGGTGTGCTGCGCGCTCGCCGTCAACGTCACGTCTCCCCAGTCGAGTTGGGGCGCCCCCCGCCAGGGCTCGGTGAGTTTCACGCGCTGTCCGGGCAGCAGTTCGGCGGGGATGCGGGTGAGGTCGCGGGCGAGCAGCGTACGGCCGAACAGGCCCTCGGCGCGCAGCTCCACCTTCGGGTTGAGGGTGACGTTGCCGGTGTTGTGCAGGGTGTAGGAGATCGTCGCCGTGCTGTCGCCGAGGCCGGGGACGAGGGGCTGGTGATGGGCGACATGCACGTTCTCGACGGCGATCGCGGGCAGGGTCGGGCCGCCGACGCGGAGGTAGAGGCGGGCTGCGACGGCCCGCTGGACACCCAGTGCGAGTGAGCCGTCGCCCTGGTCGATGTGTTCGTCGAGCGCCACCAGGGCGCCCGGGTGGTCGCCCGGTTCGGCCCCCTCGGGGACCTTCAACGTGAAGGGCACGGTGACTTTGCCGTGCGGGGGGACCGTCACGCGCGTCTTCGCGGGCTTCGCCCAGGCGCCGACGCCGCGCTGCTTCTCGTGCACGGTCTTCACGGCGAATCCGCCGTCCCGCACGGTGTTGTAGGCGTCCGCGGCGTACAGCCGGAAGGTCAGCGGGGCGCCGGTCTTGTTGGCGACGACCACCTTGTCCCGGACGGTCGTTCCGGGGTCGGCGGAGAGGTAGAAGTAGGGGCGCGCGGCGATCTGGGTCGCGGCCGGGTAGACGGACCAGCTGCCGTTGTCGGCGGCGTGCGCGGGTGCGGCGAGGGCGGCGAGCAGCAGGCCCAGGACGAGGACGTACAGCTTGCGCATGGGTGCGGACCCCCCACGGCGAGAGGTTGGACGGGCGGGTGCGGGCGCCCGCGCGGTCAGGACAGCGTGAGGGTGAGGACGCCGGAGTACGCGCCCGGAGGCGTGAACGCCGGTACGTCCAGGGAGAGGCCTGCGTCCGCGGTGAACTCACCGCCGGCGAGCGTGCCGTTGGGGGTGGACGCCAGGGTCGCGCCCGAACTGCCCACGGTGCCCGCGGAACCGGCCTGGCAGGTGCTCGGGCTGCCCGCCTTGGTGGCGCAGGCGGGGCTCCAGCTCAGTTTCCCGGCGTCGATTTTGGCGCCGGGACCGGTGAAGTCGGTGACCTTGCCGGTGAGGGACCAGCCCGCGGGTCCGCCGCGGAAGTCCTTGACGGTGACGGAGTTCAGGGCGCCGGTCGAGGCCCCGCCCTTGCCGAAGTCGACCGCCGACAGGGCGACGGAGTCACCGGCCTGGGACATGGACAGCGTGCCGGCCTTCACCGTGGTCGTCAGCTTCTGGCTGCCGTCCGGGACGGGCGTGGTGTCGTTGACGACGTAGGCGGCGGGACCCGCCCCCTTGTCGGCGCTCCACGTACTGCCCTCGTAGGCCACCACACCAGTTGTCGTGGTGTCGTTGACGACGAGCGTGCCGCTGAAGGAGCCGTCGGCGGCCGCGGTGACGGTCGCGGTGTCCGCGGTCTGGGTGTCCCCTGCGCGTCCGGCGAGGGTGACGGTCGCGCCCGCGGTGAAGTTGCTGCCGCTGACGGTGACGGGGTCGCCCGCGTTCCCGGAGGCCGAACTCAGCGAGATGGCCCGGTTGTTGGCGGGGTTGGAGTCGGTCGCGGTGACGGTCTCGGAGACCGGTGCGGGCGGATTCGTCACCGTGCACGGGGTGTCGAGTTCGAGGATGTAGCTGGTGTGGATGTTGTAGTCGCCGGGCGAGAGGGTGATCGCGCCGGGCGAGGTGACCGTGAAGGTGCCGGTCATGGAGAAGGACGGGAAGGCGCCGTTGCCCGGTACCGGGTCGTTCTTCCTGGGTCCGGCGACCGTGACGTCACCGGTCTGGGCACCGCCGAGGGTGACCTTGCCGGTGGGCGTCATGATGTCGGCCGGCAGGGCGATGGCGGTGGGGTTGTTGGCGGCGGGCTTGACGACGGTGTAGGTGACGGTGACCGTGTCACCGACCTTCGGACTGTGGTTGTCCACCGCGACGTTGGCGGTGGTGGTGCCGTCGATCGGCGGGATGCCGGCGACGGCGGGCGGGATGCAGTGCGTGGGGAAGTCCACGTCGGTGGCGGCGCCGGCCGGACAGGCCAGTGCGGCACCCGCGGAGACCGCGAGCGCGGTCGCGCCGAGCAGCGAGGCCAAGCGGCGTCTTCGGGTTGTCGTACCCATGGGTGTGCCCCCTCTCTTGTGCGCTCACTGGGGGCATTGATGTGGGGATCGCGTGAGAAGTCAATGGAGACGACGCAACTGACATGACGGACCGTCAGCTCCACGGGCTCGGGAACTGACGGTCCACGCAAGGCGGTTCAGTGCCGGTTCGGCGGCCGGCTCAGTCGAACACGAACGGTCCGGGCGACTGAGGGCCGGTCGCCGTACAGGTGATGGTGATGCCGAAGACGGTCATCTTCAGCGAGCCGCCGAAGGCTTCCAGGCTGTCGCCGGAGGCCACGGTGCCGCTGAGCGGACCGACGGTGACGGGGTCACCGGCCGCCATCGCCGGGTTCTTGGTACCGGTGAAGTCGGTGGTGCCACCGCTCGCCTTGACCAAGGTCAGCGTGGAGGCGATCGAGTCCTCCGACAGGGCGATCGGAGCGGTGACCGCCGACGACGTGAGGGTCATGGTGGCCGACGTGCCGTCCTGGGTGGCCGTGAGCGTGGCGTCTCCGCCACCGAAGCTGCCGCAGTCGGCGGTGAGCGTCGCCGACTGCGGGGTGACCGCGAGCGCACTGGGGGCGAACGCGAGCGAGGCGGCCGCGAGGGCCCCCAACGCCATGGCCGCACCTGAGGTGATACGTGTGGCTCTCATGAGGATCCGGCTCCCTTCCCGAAGCTGGGAACTGCCATGTGGGGATGGTGGGGAGAGATCCGTACGGGCCGTCTGCCGGGCGTGGTGCGGTACGCCGGGTGGGGGGGGTGGACGGGCGGATCTGACGGACCGTCGGAACTACCGGTTCCATTGATGCCCGTGTGATGAAGAAACGGCAAGGACGAATTCCGGACGACTCTGAAGCGGCCGGTTTTCAACCCGCGGTCACGGTGCTCCTGACCGTCCCGTCGGGCCCGGCCACCAGCACAGGGGTCCCCGGTCCGCCCAGGTCCGCCACCGCGGCACGGTCCTGCTCCGAGGCCGACCCGGCCTCGGTCACCACGGCCGCCGCCTCCAGCGACGTCGCTCCGGAGGCCACCGCCATGGCCACCGCCGTCTGCAGCGCGCTCAGCTTCAGTGACGGAAGACCGACGGTCGCGGCGACATACGTACGCCCGGTGTCGTCCCGTACGGCCGCACCCTCGGGCACGCCGTTGCGGGCCCGCGCCGAACGGGCCAGGGTGACGATCTTGCGGTCCTCGGGGTCGAGCGCGCTGCTGTCGGTCATGATCCGAGCATACGTACCGGCACGGCCGTCATCCGGCCACGGGGTACATCGCCCCGCGCCGGCCCTCCGGGGACGCCAGCCACTCCAGCTTCGCCGCCGTGTTCGCCTCGTCCAGCGGGGTGTGCAGCACGACCGTCAGATCGGGCCGCGCGGGCACCCGCATCGCCGTGGACTCCACGACCAGCAGCCCGACCAGCGGATGCTCCAGCTCTTTGCGGATCTGCCCCGCGTCCTCGATGTCCCGCTCCGCCCACATCGCCGCGAACTCCGGGCTCGCCTCGGTCAGTTGGGCCAGCAGCGCCTGGAAGCCCTCGTCGTCGGGGCGCGCCGAACTCGCCGCCCGGAACTGCGCGACGACCGTGCGCGCGTTGCGCTCCCAGCTCTTGGACCGTGAGCGGTACAGGGGGTCGGTGAAGAAGTCGACCACGCAGTTCTGCGTGATGTCCGGCCGCATGCCCAGCACCGCCGCGGCGGCGTCGTTGTAGAGCACGCAGTTGTAGTACGCGTCCATGATGTGCGCCGGATACGGCATCCAGGTGTCGATCAGCCGCCGCAGCCCCTCGTACATGTCCTGCCGGTCGGGCTCGGCCTCCGGCGGGGGCGGGTTCAGGCCCGCCAGCAGATACAGATGCCGCCGCTCGGCACCGCTCAGTTTCAGCACCCTCGCCACCGAGTCGAGCACCTGCGGGGAGACCGAGATGTCACGCCCCTGCTCCAGCCACTGGTACCAGGACGCACCCACGCCCGCGAGAACGGCGACCTCCTCGCGCCGCAGCCCGGGCGTGCGCCGCCGGGCCCCGCCGTCCGGCAGACCCGCCTCGGCCGGGGACACCCGGGCCCGCCGGCTCATCAGGAACTCGCGCAGCTCCTTCAGCCGGTGCGCCTTGCCCGCCGCTGTCTCGACGACCTCCGCCACGTGCCCCACTCCCCCATCGCCGTGCCTGGTGGTGCCACCACCAGCACAACCTGCCGCTCCCCACCGCTATTCCGGCGCCCGCAGGCTCGTGCCCATGGCGATCGACACCACCCGACACGACACCACCGGACCGCTCGACACCCCCCGGCTGTCGACGCGCGACAAGCTCGTCCTCTTCGTCCTGTGCGCGGCCCAGTTCATGGTCGCCCTGGACTTCTCCGTCCTGAACGTCGCCCTGCCCGACCTCGGCGCCGACCTCGGCATGAACCGGTCCGCGCTGCAGTGGGGGGTCACCGCGTTCGCGCTGCCCTCCGGCGGCTTCCTGCTGCTGTTCGGCAGGATCGGCGACCTCTACGGCCGCCGCAGACTGTTCCTGACCGGGCTCGCACTGTTCGGCGCGGCCTCGCTGCTGGCGACCATCGCCTGGGACCCGGCGTCGTTCCTGACCGGACGCGCCCTGCAGGGCCTCGGCGCGGCGGCGATCGTCCCGACCGGCATGTCCCTGCTGACCACGACGTTCCCGGAGGGCCCGGCCCGCGACCGCGCCCTCGGCATCTCCGGCACCCTGCTCTCGCTCGGCTTCACGGTCGGCATGGTGGCGGGCGGCGTCCTCACCGACGCCTTCGGCTGGCGCTCCACGATGGCCCTGCTGACGCTCTTCGCACTGCTCGTACTGCCACTGGCGCCCACCCTGCTGCCGGAGTCCCGCACGCCGGAGCGCCCGCGCCTGGACGTCCCCGGCGCGGTCACCGTCACCGCGGGCCTGCTCTGCCTCATCTACGCCCTGTCGACGGCCGCCGACCACGGCTTCGACCGCCCGGACGTCGTCACCGCCCTCGTGGCGGGCGTCGTCCTCCTCGCCGCCTTCGCCACCGTCGAGTCCCGTACGGCCGCCCCGCTGGTCTCGCTGCCGATGCTGCGCCGCCGCACGGTGGCGTGGGGCAACCTCGGCGGCCTGGTCACCTTCTCGATGATGTCGACGGTCGTCTTCGTGCTGACCCTGTATCTGCAGGAGGTCCTTGATCTGTCGGCCTTCGAGACGGGCCTGGTCTTCGGCGTGCAGGGCGTGCTGTCGGCGGTCGCCGGGGCGTACGCCCCGAAGGTCATCGGCCGCCTGGGGGCCCGCCGCACCCTCGTCGCCTCGCTCGCAGGCCAGGGCGCCCTGATCGCCGCCCTGCTCGGCCTGAACGCCCACACCTGGTCGGTCTGGCTCGCCGTGAGCGCCGTCTCCCTGTCCAGCATGTGCCACCTGGGCGCGATCATCTCCTACGGCCTGACCGTCACCTCCGGCGTCCCGGACGAGGAACAGGGCCTGGCCACCGGCCTGGTCACCTCGACCCAGCAGGTCGGCCTCACCGTCGGCATCCCGCTCCTCGGCGTCCTGGCCACGACCTCGGACGACCTGCTGACCGGCGTCCACACGGCGCTGGCGGTCGACGCGGCGGTCGTGCTGGCCGCGGCCGCCCTGGTCGCCGTGGGACTGCGGGTGCGCTCAGGGGCGGTCGAGGCGGAGCCGCTCGGCGCGCGGTAGACCGGCCACCACCAGGTCGTACGAGTCCTCGACGAGCTCCCGGACCAGCCGGTCCGGGAGTGCGCCGTCGACCGTGACGGTGTTCCAGTGCCGCTTGTTCATGTGGTAGCCGGGGATGATCAGGCCGGGGTGGTCGGCGCGCAGCCGGACCGCGTCCTCCGGGTCGCACTTGAGGTTGACGGTCAGGGGCCGCGCGCCGAGGTTGGTCAGCGCGAAGAGCTTGCCCAGCACCTTGAAGACGGAGGTGTCGGGGTTGAACGGGAAGTCCTCCACCGCGGCGTTGAAGGACAGGCAGAACGCGCGCAGTTCCTGCGGGGTCACTCGTCCTTCGCCTCCTCCGCGGGCGGGTCCACCGGCTCGATCGGCTCCACGAGCACGGTGACGATCTTGTTGCGGCGGCCGGCCGCGGCCTCGGCGGTCAGGCGCAATTCGCGGCCGTCGGGGAGCTCGACGACGGAGGAGGCCTCGGCGATGGGCACGCGGCCGAGGGCCTTGGCGAGCAGTCCGCCGACGGTCTCCACGTCCTCGTCGTCGAACTCGTCGAGGCCGTACAGCTCGCCGAGGTCGGTGATGTCGAGGCGGGCGGTGACGCGGTAGCGGTCGTCGCCCAGGTCCTCCACGGGCGGCAGTTCGCGGTCGTACTCGTCGGTGATCTCGCCGACGATCTCCTCGAGGATGTCCTCGATGGTGACGATGCCGGCCGTGCCGCCGTACTCGTCGATGACGACGGCGACGTGGTTGCGCTCCTGCTGCATCTCGCGCAGCAGGTCGCCGGCGTTCTTGGTGTCGGGCACGAACGCGGCCGGGCGCATGGCGGTGGAGACGAGTTCGGACTCGGCGTCGCGGCTGATGTGCGTCTTGCGGGCCAGGTCCTTCAGATACACGATCCCGACGATGTCGTCCTCGCTCTCACCGGTGACCGGTATGCGCGAGAAGCCCGAGCGCAGCGCGAGGGTGAGGGCCTGACGGATCGTCTTGTAGCGCTCGATGACGACCAGGTCGGTGCGCGGGACCATGACCTCCCGCACGAGGGTGTCGCCCAGTTCGAAGACGGAGTGCACCATGCGGCGCTCCTCGTCCTCGATCAGGGACTCCTTCTCCGCGAGGTCCACCAGCGCGCGCAGCTCCGCCTCGGACGCGAACGGGCCGCGGCGGAAGCCCTTGCCGGGGGTGAGCGCGTTGCCGATCAGGATCAGCAGGTTGGGGATCGGGCCCATGATCCTGGCCAGCGGCAGCAGGACGTAGGCCGCGGCGGTCGCCGTGTTCAGCGGGTGCTGGCGGCCGATGGTCCGCGGGGAGACACCGACGGCGACGTACGACACCAGGACCATGACGCCGATCGCGACCAGCAGGGCGCGGGTGGTGCCCGGGAACTCCTGCAGACAGGCGTACGTCACCAGGGCCGCTGCCGCCATCTCGCAGGCGACGCGGACCAGCAGCGCGACGTTCAGATAGCGGGTCGGGTCGGCCGCGACCTGGGCGAGCTTGGCGCTGCCACGCCGCCCGGAGCGCACCGACTCCTCGGCCCGGAAGCTGGAGACGCGTGCGAGGCCCGCCTCCGCGCAGGCGGCGAGCCAGGCGACGACGACCAGCGCGATCGCGCCGGCGACGATCTGCGCACTCATGAGACGGTCGGGGCCGGGGACGGGCCGGTCAGGCCCTTCTCCGCGCGCCAGCCGTCCACGATGGCCGCCTGCAGACCGAACATCTCGGCCTTCTCGTCGGGCTCCTCGTGGTCGTATCCGAGGAGATGCAGCACCCCGTGGACGGTCAGGAGCTGGAGCTCCTCGTCCATGGAGTGCTGCGTCGGCGCCTCTTCGCCCTGCTTCTTGGCGACCTCGGGGCACAGCACGATGTCACCGAGGAGGCCCTGCGGCGGCTCCTCCTCGTCCTTCGACGGCGGACGCAGCTCGTCCATCGGGAAGGACATGACGTCCGTCGGCCCCGGCAGGTCCATCCACTGCACATGCAGCTGCTCCATGGCATCGGCGTCCACGACGATCACCGAGAGCTCGGAGAGCGGGTGGATGCGCATCCGCGCGAGGGCGTAGCGGGCGATGTCGAGGATCGCCTGCTCGTCGACCTCGGTTCCGGACTCGTTGTTGACGTCGATCGACATGGTGCTGGGGTGTCTACTTCCGTTTGGTGCGGCCGCCCTTGTGGGTGCCGTTCTCCGTACCGTGCTGGCTGTCGTACTTCTCGTACGCGTCGACGATACGGCCGACCAGCTTGTGCCGGACGACATCCTGCGACGACAACCGGGAGAAGTGGACGTCGTCCAGTCCCTCCAGGATGTCCTGCACCTGCCGCAGACCCGACTTGGTGCCGCTGGGCAGGTCGACCTGCGTCACGTCACCGGTGATCACTATCTTCGAGTCGAAGCCGAGCCGGGTCAGGAACATCTTCATCTGCTCGGGACTCGTGTTCTGGGCCTCGTCGAGGATGATGAAGGCGTCGTTGAGGGTGTTGTGCGTCAGCAGGTAGTCCTGCGTGACGTACAGCGAGTCCTCGGCCGCCACCTGGATGCAGACGGTCTCCTCCCGGCCCGCCGGCTCGATCGAGTCGATGAACCGCATCGGGCGTCCGCCGCCCCCGGCCGCGTGGTACTTGTCTCGCTTGCGGGCGAGGCGGAACGGCTCGATGCCCTCGGGCAGGCGGATGTCGACGACATGGCTGTCGTAGCGGTGAGCCGCCAAAGCCGTCCCCTGCTTGCGGCCCTCGGCAGGACGGCGGCGCGTGTAGGCGACGCCACCGAGCGACCGGACCAGCGCGATGACGTCGTCACGCAGCAGGATCGACGCGGTCGAGAACTGGACCCGGCAGGTGCGGTCCCGCTGCGTGACCGGTCCGCCGTCGGAGTCGAGCAGACCCTGGAGGACGGCCAGCCGTACCTCCGCGGAGTTGTACAGGTAGTCGTCCGGGACGAACTTGGAGTGCGAGCGGGTACGCAGCAGATCCAGCTCACGCAGTACCCGCGTGACGGGATTCTCCAGAGTGATCACATCGCCGGGGGACTTGACCCGGTTGAGTACGTAGTCCGGTCCGCCCTTGTGCCGCACCACGACACCGGGCAGAGCCGCCTCCAGCGCCTCGGCCAGCTCCGGATCCTCCGTCGCGAAGCTCGGCGTGGTGGAGCCCGTGAGGCAGCCGTCGCCCAGCAGCAACCCCAGCGCGTACGCGTCCATGGGTACGTCACGCTCGGGGAAGCACACCGGCGACGTCAGCATCGGCAACTCATAGCGGCGGGCATGCGCCGCCCGCAGGTTGCCGATCATCTCCTGGGTCTCCAGCACCCGCCACGGCTTGTCACGGCGCTTGTCGTCGCGCGTCCTGACGGTCCACAGGTGCTCGCCGCAGGCCAGGGTCCAGGAACCGTCCTGGGCGGTGACGCGGTAGATGTCCTTCTCGCCCTGTGGATACACGCCGAGGACCGGCGTCGGCTCACCATTCGAACCGATGACAAGGTCGCCGACCACTAGATCACCGATGGGGCGCCAGCCCTCCGGCGTCAGAACGTTGGTGAAGACCGGTTGCGCGCGACCACGCATGTACGCCAGCGGCGCCACCTCGATCGTCCCCGCCGCCATCAGGCGCGGGATCGAGTCCGGGTCGAGCATGTCGTGCAGGGCGTCGTAGAGCGGGCGCAGGTAGGGGTCGATCTTTTCGTAGAGGGTGCCGGGGAGGAAGCCGAGGCGTTCTCCGGCCTCTACCGCCGGGCGGGTCAGGATGATGCGGTTGACCTGCTTGGACTGCAGGGCCTGTACCGCCTTGGCCATGGCGAGGTAGGTCTTGCCGGTGCCGGCGGGGCCGATGCCGAAGACGACCGTGTGCTTGTCGATCGCGTCGACGTACCGCTTCTGGTTGAGGGTCTTGGGGCGGATCGTGCGGCCGCGGGAGGACAGGATGTTCTGCGTCAGTACCTCGGCCGGGGTCTCCTGGCCGTCGCTCGTCCCGTTCTCGCTCGCCTTCAGCATGGCGATCGAGCGTTCCACTGCGTCCTCCGTCATCGGCTGCCCGGTGCGGAGCACCAGCATCATCTCGTCGAACACGCGCGAAATGAGGGCGACGTCCTTCGGGTCGCCGACCGCGCTGATCTCATTGCCCCGGACGTGGATGTCGGCCGCCGGGAAGGCCTTCTCGATCACGCGCAGAAGGGAGTCGCCGGACCCCAGAACGGTGACCATGGGGTGCTGGGCGGGGACGGTGAACTCTGCTCTCGCCTTCCCCTGCGCGGGGGTGTGAGCTGTGGGTGTCTGAGTCATGGGCCGGCTCGTAGGCCTTGCTCGTCCTCCTCGTTACGGCACGCTCGCCGCTCGGGCTGCCTGGCGATTTCCAGGGTACGCCGGGGCAGTGACAACGCCGTAGGGCTTTTCGGTGCCCTGTGTTTCACAGCGCCGCGTCCGGTCCGCGCCCTCACGCGGACCGGAAACCGATCGTCGGCACCGCCCGCCGCAGCGGCCAGGGGCGGGCCTCCTCCTCGGGCACCAGCGCCTGGAGGAAGGCGTACCGGCGCAGGGCGGCCGGGTCCTGGCCGCGCACCGACTGCACCTCGCGCCACCAGGCGCCGATCTCGGACCAGCCAGGGGCGGAGAGGGAGCCGCCGAACTCCTGCACCGACAGGGCGGCCGTGAGGCCCGCGAAGGCGAGGCGGTCGGCGAGCGGCCAGCCCGCGAGGGTGCCGGTGACGAAGCCGGCCACGAAGACGTCCCCGGCGCCGGTCGGGTCCAGGGCCTCCACGGCGATGGCGGGGACCTCGGCGGTCTCGCCGGTGCGGCGGTCCACCGCGTACGCCCCCTCGGCGCCGAGGGTGACGACCGCGAGCGGGACGTGTTCGGTCAGGGCGTGGGCGGCGGCGCGGGGGCAGGTGGCGCCGGTGTAGCGCATCGCCTCCTCCGCGTTCGGCAGGAAGGCCTCGCAGTGCTGGAGGTCGGGCAGGCCCGCGAGGTCCCAGGTGTCGGTGTCGTCCCAGCCGACGTCGGCGAAGACGCGGGTGCCGCGCTCTGCCGCCCGGGCGATCCAGGGGGCGGATCTGCCGGGCGTGAGGGAGGCGACGGCGGCACGGGCGCGGGGGGTGCCGCCGGGGGTGCCGGAGGGGTCGAGGACGACCTCGACGGGCGGTTCGTGGCCGTGGGAGACCATCGTGCGCTCGCCCTCGTAGGCCATGGAGACGGTGACCGGGGAGTGCCAGCCGGGGACGGTGCGGGAGGTGGAGAGGTCGATGTGCTCGCCCTGCTCCAGCGCGTCCCAGCAGTACTCGCCGTAGTGGTCGTCGCCGAAGGCGGCCGCCAGGGACGTCTTCAGGCCGAGGCGGGCCAGGGCCGTGGCCATGTTGGCGACGCCGCCGGGGCTCGACCCCATCCCGCGCGCCCAGGACTCGGTCCCGCGCACCGGGGCGGAGTCGAGCCCGGTGAAGATGATGTCGAGGAAGACGGTGCCGGTCAGATACACGTCCCAGGGCGGGTCGTCGGGAGCGCGCAGCACGGCCAGGGGGTCGACCTCGGCCTGGCACTGCGGTCCTTCGGTGATGGGCGACGGTCCCTTCCCGGTGGGCGTGATCACGGTGCGCTCCCTGACATGGTGCGGATCAGGCCAGTGTGCACCACGTCACTGACACCGGGGCGTCACGCGGTCGCGGCTCCGGGATGTGCCGTGGGAGCCGTACGGGTACTGCGGGCCGCGCCCGGTGCCGGCTTGCGGGGTGCGGCGGCCGGGGCGGGGGCCGGGCGGGTGCGGATCCGGTCGTTGCGGCCGCCGCCGCGGACCAGGAGCACGCTGAGTGCGGCGAGGAAGCCGACGACGGTCAGGCCCACCAGGCCGGCCTTCGTGGAGCCCGTGGTGTCCTCGATGATCCCGAACGCCGTGGGGGCGACGAAGCCGCCCAGGTTGCCGATGGAGTTGATCAGGGCGATGCCCGGTGCGGCGGCCCTCGCGTCCAGGTAGCTCTGCGGGATCGTCCAGAAGATCGGCGAGGCCGGCTTGAAGCCCATGGCGGCCAGGCACAGGGCGCCGAGGCTCACCCAGGGCGAGACGAACACCGCGAGCAGGGTGCCGCAGCCGCCGAGGACGAGCAGGGCGACAAGGACCGGGCGGCGCTTGCCGATGCGGTCCGAGATCCGCCCGGCGACGTACACCGCGAGGATCGCGCACAGCCACGGGACCGCCGTCAGCAGGCCGACCTGGAAGTCGCTCAGCCCGCCGATGTCGTCCACGATCGACGGCAGCCAGAACGTCACCGCGTACAGGGCGACGTTGATCGCGAAGTAGATCCACAGGAAGAGCAGCATCTGCGGGTCGGCGAGCAATTTCCAGCGGGAGACGTGCGTGCCGGTGCCGCGCTGCTCGTCGCGGACCGTCTGCTCGGCGTCGATGACCGCGACCAGTTCCCGCTTCTCCTCGTCGGTCAGCCAGCGCGCCTCCTGGACACCCGAGTCGAGGAAGCGGAAGACGACGAACCCGAGGACGACCGAGACGACGCCCTCGACGAAGAACATCCACTGCCAGCCCGAGTGGCCCCAGACGCCGTGCATTTCGAGCAGGGCGCCGGAGATCGGGCCCACGATCACCGTCGCCGTGCCGGACCCCATGAGGAAGATGGAGGTGGCCCGGCCGCGGTGGGAGTCGGGCAGCCAGCGCGAGAAGTAGTAGATGACGGCCGGGAAGAAGCCCGCCTCCGCTACGCCGAGCAGGAAGCGCAGGGTGTAGAACATGCCGGGGCTGTTCACGAAGGCCATCGCCGTCGCCACCACACCCCAGCTGATCATGATCCGGGTGAGCCAGACCTTGGGCCCGAAGCGCTCCATCAGCATGTTGGAGGGGACTTCGAAGAGGGCGTACGCGATGAAGAAGATGCCTGCGCCGAGTCCGAACGCGGCGGCGGACAGGCCCACGTCGGCGCGGAGTTCGTCCTGCGCGAAGCCGAGGTTGACGCGGTCCATGTAGTTCGCGACGAACATCACGAAGAACAGCGGGACCACACGGCGGAAGATCTTGCGGATGGCGGACTCGACCGCCGGCGGGTGGAGTTCGGGGACTGCTGCTGACACGAGCGGCTCCGATCGTGGGCAGGGGAAGGGGAGTTGACGGCCTGCGTCACCAGGCCGGAATCACCAGGCCGGAATCACTGGCGAGGGACAACCGACGTCACCAGCGAGGGACGGCCGGGGTGACCCACGAGGGGTCCGCGACGCGCATCGCCGCCGCGTCGTCGCGTTCGCGCAGCGTGCCGTCGTCGTCGAGCCACCGCTGGTGCAGCAACCGCACCTTGTCGCGGTCGAGTTCGACGCCGAGGCCCGGCGCGTCGGAGACGGTGACCTTGCCGCCTACGAAGGTCAGGCGGTCGCTCAGCACGTCCTCCGACTGCCACGGGTAATGGGAGTCGCAGGCGTGATGCAGGTTCGGGACGGTGGACGCGACATGGGTCATCGCGGCGAGGCTGATCCCCAGATGGGTGTTGGAGTGCATGGACACCCCGACGCCGAAGGTGCGGCAGACGGCGGCGAGCTGCTGGGTGTTGCGCAGGCCGCCCCAGTAGTGGTGGTCGGACAGGACGACCTGGACGGCGCCCTTGGTGAACGCCTCCTCGATCTCGGCGAAGGTCGTCACGCACATGTTGGTGGCGAGCGGTACGCCCGTGGCGGCGGCCACCTCGGCCATCGCGGGGGTGCCGAGCGCCGGGTCCTCCAGGTATTCGAGGACGTCGCCCAGTTCGCGGGCCACCTTCAGCGAAGTGGCGACGGACCAGGCGCCGTTGGGGTCGAGGCGCAGCGGATGTCCGGGGAACGCCTCGGCCAGTGCGCGGACCGCGGCGATCTCCTCGTCGGGCGGGAAGACTCCGCCCTTGAGCTTGAACGAGGTGAAGCCGTACCGCTCGGTGAACAGCCGGGCCTGCTCGACGACCCCGGCCGGGTCGACGGCGGCGCCCCAGTCGTCCTTCTCGCAGGCCACGCCCTCGGGGTGGTCCGCCCACTTGTAGAACAGGTAGGCGCTGTACTCGACGGCGTCGCGCAGCTTGCCGCCGAGCAGCGCGTGCACGGGCAGGCCGAGCGCCTTGCCGAGGGCGTCGAGGCAGGCGACCTCGAAGCCGGAGACGACGGACAGCCGCAGCTTGTCGGCGGTCTGGACGCCGCGCAGTCCGCCGACGTCGACCTGTCCGGAGACCCGGGCGTCGTCCACGGCGACCTCGTCGGCCACGGTGAACAGGCCGTTCAGGTCGCTGACCTGACGACCGATCAGCTTGCTTGCGAACGGCCGTGCCAGTTCCAGGTACTTGGTGTCGCCGTAGGTCTCGCCCACACCGGTGATCCCGTCGGCGGTCACCACCTCCACGATCAGCCGCGGGGTGTACGGCTGGTGCACGCCCTGGGTGTTGAGCAGCGGCGGGTCGGCGACCAGGATCGGCGTCAGCCGTACGTCGGTGATGGTGAGGTTCACAGGGAGGCTCCCACGAGGTCGAGTCCGGTGGTCAGGAGGGTCTTGAGGTCGGCCAGGTCGGCGGCCGAGGGGTCGGTGAGCGGGGCGCGCACGGGGCCGACGGGGCGGCCGCGCAGCCGGGCCGCCGCCTTCACCAGCGACACGGCGTATCCCGGTACGCGGTCGCGGAGTTCGACGAGCGGGACGTAGAAGTCGCGCAGCAGTGTCTCGATCGTGGCCGCGTCCTCCTTGTGCAGTGCCGTGAAGAAGGCGTCGGCGATCTCGGGGGCGAAGGCGTGGACGGCGGAGGAGTAGGCGGGGACGCCGACGGTGCCGTAGGCGCGGGCCTGGATCTCGGCGGTGGAGGCGCCGTTGAAGAACAGGAAGCCGTCGGGGGCGGCGAGGGTCAGGCGCTGGAGGCGGTCGAGGTCGCTGTGGCCGTCCTTGAGGCCGATGACGTTCGGGATGGCGGCGATGCGCCGCAACGACTGGGTGGTGTAGGCGACTTGGCCGCGCTGGTAGGCGATGAGCGGCAGCCGGGTGCGGGCGGCGATCTGCTCCAGCTGGGCGACCAGGCCGTCCTGCGGGGCGGCGGTCAGATAGTGCGGCAGGACGAGGAGCGCGTCGGCGCCGGCCTCCTCGGCGATGTGCGCGAACCGTGCGGCCTGTGCCCAGCCGTAGCCGGTGCCGGCGACGACGGGCACGCGCCCGCCCGCTTCTTCGACGGCGATGGTGACGACCTGCCGGTACTCGTCCTCGTCGAGCGAGAAGAACTCGCCGGTGCCGCAGGCGGGGAAGAGGGCGCCGGGCGCGGTGGCGAGCTGGGCCGCGACATGGGCGCGGAAGCCCTCCGGGTCGAGCGAGCCGTCGTCGTGGAAGCTCGTGAGCGGGAACGACAGCACGCCCTTCGCCATGCCGTCCCGCAGCCGCCGGACCGTGCCGGTGTGGAGGCTCACCCTCGCCATCTCCCTATGTAGACGTCATCCACGTATGAAGATGGAGGTTAGATACACGAACCGTGGGCGTCAATGGGGCGGGGCGTCACGATTACGATCGGGCCATGTCGGAGACAGAAGGCGGCGTCCGCGAGGTGAAGTCGGCCGCACGGACGGTCGAACTGCTGGAACTGCTCGCGGCGCGCGGCGACCGGCCGGCGCGGCTGCAGGAGCTGGCGGACGAGCTGGGTGTGCCGCGCAGCTCGATGTACGCGCTGCTGCAGACGCTGATCAGCCGGGGCTGGGTGCGCACGGACATCACCGGTTCGCTGTACGGCATCGGCATCCACGCCCTGCTCACCGGCACCAGCTATCTGGACTCCGACCCGCGCGTGCGCATCGCGCGGCCGTATCTCGACGAGGCCTCCGACGCGCTGGGCGAGACGATCCACCTGGGGCGGCTGGACGGCCGGGACGTGGCGTATCTGGCGACCCGGGAGTCGCACGAGTATCTGCGGACGATCAGCCGGGTGGGGCGGCGGCTGCCGGCCCATGTCGGGGCGCTGGGCAAGGCGTTGCTGGCCGAGCGGGCCGACACGGAGCTGCCCGAGGGGCCGTACGAGGCGATGACCCCTCACACGCACACCAGCAGGGAGTCCCTCTGCGCGGACCTCGCCGAGATCCGCGCGCGCGGCTACTCCGTCGACCGCGAGGAGGGCGTCCTCGGCATCGTCGGCTTCGGCTTCGCCCTGCGCTACGAGACTCCAGCGCAGGACGCGATCAGCTGCTCGGTGCCGGTGGCCCGGCTGACGCCGGAGCACGAGGAGCACATCGTCGCGACCATGCGGGCGATCCGCCTGAAGATCGAGTCGACGGCGCCCGGGGCGGCGGGGTCGGCGCACTGGCGTTAGCGGGCATTTCGTCGCGAGTCGGGCGCCGGTCCACGCGCAGGGGCGGTCTCAGCTACCCCATCTCTCCAGCCCCAAACAGAACGTGTGCCACATCACACCCTGCGGACTTCTTCGGGAAACCGCGTGCTTGATACAACTTGCTCGCGCGTTCCTGTCCGTCGACGGCCTGCGCCCACCCCCTTTCCTGTGCCGGTTCTTTCGCATGCCCTGGGAACGCCCGTGTTCGCCCCTCGCACCACCCCCTGGCCCCTCGTCGCCCTTTTCGGGGCCGGGTACCTCGCCCCCTATCTGCTGCCCACCACCGTGGGCCGACTGGATTCGGGGCTGCCCCTGACCGCCACCCAGGCGGGTGCCGTCGGCAGTGCGCTGCTGCTGAGTTCCGCGGCGGCCGGCTTTCTGCTGGCCTCGCGGGTCGAACGGTTCGGGGCACGGACCCTGGCCCGCATCGGGCTCACGCTCGCCGCGCTCGGCTACGGCACCGCCGCCCTGACCCACGCCGTCCCGGCCGTCGTCCTCGGCGCGCTGGTCGGCGGATTCGGCTCCGGTACGGCGACGACCGTGGCCGCCACCGGGATCGCGGCCCAGCCCGATCCGCACCGCACGACCACGATCGGCCTGCTCGGCGTCTCCGCGCTCGCGGGCGCCGTCTATCTGACGGTGCCGCACCTCGGGGCGGGCCACGGCCAGCCCCTCGCGGCGATCGCCCTCACCGCGCTCGCCGTCTGGCCGCTCACCGGCCGCCTCCCGCTGCGTACGGCCACCCAGCGGTCCGCACTGGACGGCCCCCGCCTGCCCCACTTCCGCTCCGGACTCGTCCTCGCCCTCGCCCTGCTGTGCTGGTCGCTCGCGCAGAACTCCCTGTGGGGCGTCAGCAGCCGGATCGGGCTGGCCCAGGCGCATCTGTCGGAGGCGACCGTCGGCGCGGTCTTCGCGGTTGCTCTCGGCGCCGGACTGCTGGGTCTGACGGTCGCGGGCGCGGTCGGGCCGCGGTTCGGGCGGGCCGTCCCGGTGGGTGCCGGCACCGGCGTCATCGCCGGCTGCATCGTCCTCAGCGCGTCCGCGACCGACCTCACGTCCTTCGCGACCGGCGAGATCGCCTGGAACCTGCTCTACCCGGTCGTGCTGTCGTACGTGATCGGCCTGGCCGCCTCCCTCGACACCCGCGGCCGCTGGGCGGTACTGGTCGGCTCGGCGTCCTCACTGGGCACGGCAGCGGGCCCCCTCGCCGGCAGCGTACTCGCGGCCCGGACCGGGTTCGCGACCATGGGCACAGTCCTGGCCACCGGCCTCCTCGTGATCGCAATCCCGATGACGGCAGTAGCACTGCGCGTGACCAGAAACCCCCTCCCGGTCGTCGAGATCCCGGTCGAGACACCCGCGGCGAGCCCCTACGACACGACAGCCGCGTAAAAGCCGCAGCCCAGAAGTACAAGCCGCTGCTTAGAACTCGTACGCCTCCACCTCCGCGAGATACCGGGCCCGTCGCTCCTCGTCGTCCTCCAGGAAGGAGGCGACGAAGGAGTTGCGGGCCAGTTCGCGCAGGCGGTCCTCGCTCAGGCCGAGCGTTGAGCGCACCGCGTCGAAGTTGTCCCCGGCGTACCCGCCGAAGTAGGCCGGGTCGTCGGAGTTGATCGTGCAGAGGAGGCCGGCGTCGAGCATGGTGGGGAGGGGGTGGTCGGCGAGGGTGTCGACGGTGCGGAGGCGGACGTTGGACAGGGGGCAGAGGGTCAGCGGGATGCGGTCGCGGACCAGGCGCTCGACCAGGGCCGGGTCCTCCATGCAGCGCAGCCCGTGGTCGACGCGCTCGATGCCGAGGACGTCCAGGGCCTCGGTGATGTACTCCGGCGGCCCCTCCTCCCCGGCGTGCGCCACGCGCCGCAGGCCGAGCGCCGCCGCGGCCTCGTACACCTCGCGGAACTTCGCCGGCGGATGCCCCACCTCGGCCGAGTCGAGACCAACGGCGGTGATCCGGTCCAGATACGGCTTCGCGGCCTCCAGGGTCCTGAGCGCCGACTCGGCGGACTCGTCCCGCAGGAAGCAGAGGATCAGCCGCGTCGAGACGCCGTGGTGCTCCTCGCTGCTGCCCAGCGCCCGCCACAGCCCCTCGACGACCGTGCCCATCGCGACGCCCCGCGCGATGTGTGCCTGCGGGTCGAAGAAGATCTCCGCGTGCCGCACGCCCTGCGCGGCCGCGCGGGCGAGGTAGGCGTTCGCGAGGTCCTCGAAGTCCCGCTCGGTGCGCAGGACGGCCATGAGCTCGTAGTACAGGTTCAGAAAGGACTGCAGGTCCGCGAAGTCGTACGCCTTGCGCAGCTCGTCGGTGTCCGCGTACGGCAGCTCGACGCCGTTGCGCGCGGCCAGCGCGAAGGCCAGCTCCGGCTCCAGGGTGCCTTCGATGTGGAGGTGCAGTTCAGCTTTGGGGAGGGGCATCGAAGTATCGTACGGGTGTTTTACCGGCGTTTCGGAACCGGTACCCGCAGCAGATCGTGCGCCACGGTCAGCTCCCCCTCGAAGCCCGCGGCCCGCGCCTGCCGCTCGAACTCGTCGGGCTCGCCGTACCGCTGGCTGAAGTGCGTGAGCACCAGATGCCGTACGCCCGCCTCGCGCGCGACCGCCGCCGCCTGCCCGGCGGTCAGGTGGCCGTGCTCGGTCGCGAGGTCGGTGTCCTCGTCGAGGAAGGTCGACTCGATGACGAGCAGGTCGCAGCCCTCGGCGAGCGCGTGCACCCCGTCGCACAGCCGGGTGTCCATGACGAACGCGAACCGCTGGCCGCGGCGGACCTCGCTGACGTCCGCGAGCGGGACGCCGTCGAACGACCCCTCCCGCTGCAGCCGCCCCACGTCCGGCCCCTTGATGCCGTGCGCGGCCAGCCGCTCGGGGAGCATACGGCGGCCGTCGGGCTCGATCAGCCGGTAGCCGTAGGACTCGACCGGGTGGGAGAGCCTGCGGGCTTCGAGCGTGTACGAGCCCGTGGCGGCCAGGGTGCCGTCCGTGTCGACCGGCGCCTCGGTGAGCGCGACCGTCTCGCGGTAGGCGGTGGCGTACCGCAGGCGGTCGAAGAAGTGCTGCCCTGAGCGCGGGTAGTGCGCGGTGATCTCGTGCGGCACCCGGTCGAGGTTGATGCGCTGGACGACACCCGCGAGCCCCAGGGAGTGGTCCCCGTGGAAGTGCGTGACGCAGATCCGGTTCAGGTCGTGCGCGGCGACCCCGGCACGCAGCATCTGGCGCTGCGTGCCCTCGCCGGGGTCGAAGAGCAGGCCCTCGCCGTCCCAGCGCAGCAGATAGCCGTTGTGGTTGCGATGCCGGGTCGGGACCTGGCTGGCCGTGCCGAGGACCACCAATTCACGTACGGACACGGCCTGTTACCCGGGGGGCCACTGCAGGCCGCGGCCACCGAGGACGTGCGCGTGGACGTGGAAGACGGTCTGGCCGGCGCCGGGGCCGGTGTTGAAGACGACGCGGTAGCTGTCCAGCTTGTCCTCGTCTGCGACCGCCTTCGCCTCGCGCAGCACGTCCGCCGCGAGGTCCGGCTCGGCCGCGGCGAGCGCCGCGGCGTTCTCGTAGTGCGCCCTGGGGATCACCAGGACGTGCGTGGGTGCCTGGGGGTTGATGTCGCGGAAGGCGACGGTGGTCTCCGTTTCCCGGACGATCGTCGCCGGGACATGACCTTCGACGATCTTGCAGAACAGGCAGTCGTCCTGCGGCTCCCCTGGCATGTGCTCTCCTCAAGCCGGCTGATCGAGTACGGGGGCATCGTATCCAGCGCCTGCCGCGCGGGCCTCAGTCCAGGCCCGGCGGCGTCCTGGCGGGGTTCTCCTCCAGGGCCGCGAGGGCGATCCGGACCGCCTCGTCCAGCTGGACGTCCCGGCCCGCCGCGTGATCCTGGGGGCGCTGGATCACCTCCACGTCCGGATCGACGCCGTGGTTCTCCACGCCCCACTCGTAACCCTCCAGCCAGAACGCGTACTTGGGCTGGGTGATGCCCGTGCCGTCGACCAGCCGGTAGCGGTGGTCGATGCCGATCACCCCGCCCCAGGTCCGGGTGCCGACCACCGGGCCGATGCCCAGGGCCTTGATGGCCGCGTTGACGATGTCGCCGTCGGAGCCGGAGAACTCGTTGGCGACGGCGACGACCGGGCCGCGCGGCGCGTCCTGCGGATAGCTGTAGGGGCGCATCCCGCGGGGCACCGCCCAGCCGACGATGCGGCGGGCCAGCTTCTCCACCACGAGCTGGGAGGTGTGGCCGCCGCGGTTCTCGCGGACGTCGACGACCAGGCCCTCACGGGCCACCTCGACGCGCAGGTCGCGGTGGATCTGGGCCCAGCCGGGGGCCTGCATGTCGGGGACGTGGAGGTAGCCGAGGCGGCCGCCGGAGCGCTCGTGGACGTGGGCGCGCCGGTCGGCGACCCACGCGTGGTAGCGCAGGGGTTCCTCGTCGGCCGTGGGGATCACGACGGCGTGCCGTGCCTCGCCGCCGCCGGCCGGGGAGACGGTCAGCTCGACGGGCTTGCCGGCCGTGCCGACGAGCAGCGGGCCGGGCCCGGTGACCGGGTCCACCGGGACGCCGCCGACGGCCACGATGGCGTCGCCGGCCCGTATGGCGACGCCGGGTGCGGCCAGCGGGGAGCGGGCGGCCGGGTCGGAGGTCTCGGTCGGCAGGATGCGGTCGATGCGCCAACTGCCGTCCGCGTGACGGGAGATGTCGGCGCCCAGCAGCCCCTGCCGGGGCCCGTGGCGGTGCCCGCCGCGCGGGACGACATAGGCGTGGGAGGTGCCGAGCTCGCCCTGTACCTCCCACAGCAGGTCGACGAGGTCGTCGTGGGTGGCGACCCGTTCCAGCACGGGCCGGTAGCGGGTGAGGACGCCCGGCCAGTCGACACCGCTCATGTCGGCCCGCCAGAAGTGGTCCCGCATGATGCGGCCCGTCTCCTCGTACATCTGCCGCCACTCGGCCGACGGGTCGACGGTCTGGCGGATGCGGGAGAGGTCGACGGTGATGTTGCTGTCGCTGTCGTCGTCGTTCGAGGCCCGCCGGTCGCTGGGCACGACCTTCAGCCGGCCGTCCGTCCACAGCAGGCAGCGCTTGCCGTCGCCGCTGACCGCGAAGTGGTCGGCGTCGGCGGCGAGATGCTCCAGACGCTGCTGGGCGAGGTCGTAGCGCTCCAGCTCGGTCCTGGGGTCGGGGTCGTCCGGGGTGGCCCGGGAGGAGCCGAGGACGCCCTGCACCGGATGGCGCAGCCACAGCACGCCGTCCTTGGCCGCGCGCAGGTTGGAGTAGCGGGCGGCCTCCACCGGGAAGGGCACGATCCGGTCGGCGAGGCCCTCCAGGTCGATCCGGGTGACCGGGGTGCCCTCGCTGTCCGGGGTCTCGTCCTTGTCGGGCGCCTCGAAGGGGCGGCCGTGCCGCTGCGGCCCGAACGGCGAGGGCGTCGTCGCGGCCAGCGTGATCAGATGCGGGCGGTCGCCGACCACGAAGGCCAGGTCGAAGACGTGCTCGTCGTAGACCGGGTCGAAGGAGCGGTTGGACAGGAAGACGAGGTGCTTGCCGTCCAGGGTGAAGGCGGGGGCGTAGTCCTGGAAGCGGAGCGGGGTCGCCTCGGTGACGGAGAGGTCGGTGGTGTTGGCGAGGCGGAGCTGGCGCAGCGGGCGGGGGCCCGGGTGGGACCAGGCGAGCCAGGCCGAGTCGGGCGAGAAGACCAGCCCTGAGACGTCGCCGTCGGCACTGCGGTCGACCTCGCGGACCTCGCCGGTCTCCCGCTCGACGAGCAGCACCCGGCCGTCGTGCGCGGCGACCGCGGCACGGCTGCCGTCGGGCGCCATGGCGAGGCCGAGGACCCGGCCGAGCTGTCCGGCCGCGAGCCGGCGCGGGGTGGCGCCGGGGGCGAGACCGGTGGCGGGCGCGAACTCCAGGGCGTCGTCGCCCTCCGCGTCCGTCACCCACACCACCCACTCCTCGCCCTCGGCACGGAAGGTGCGCGGCAGCCGGGCCCGTACGCCGGGGGTGGCGGCGAGCGCGCGGGCAGGGCCCGAGCGGTGGGTGACCCAGTGCACGGCGCCGCGGACGGCGACGGCGCTGCCGCGCGCGGTGTGGTCGGGTGCGGCGGAGCCGAACCAGCGGGAGGCGTCCAGGTGGAAGGTCTGCCGGTCGGCGCGCTGCCCGCCGAGCCGGATGTCGAGGCGGCGCGGCTCGGACCCGTCCAGGTCGTCGAGGAGCCACAGTTCACCGGCGAACGCGTAGACGACCCGGGTGCCGTCCCCGGCGGCGTGCCGGGCGTAGAAGCCGTCGAGCGGAGTGTGCCGGCGCAGGTCGGAGCCGTCGGCGAGCGAGGAGTACACCGCTCCGGTGCCTTCGTGGTCGCTGAGGAAGGCGATGCGCTCCCCCGCCCACACCGGGAACTCGGTGTTCCCGTCCAGGTCCTCGTGCAGCCGTACGAACTCGCCGTCGCCGTCGCGGTCGATCCACAGCTTCCCGGCGGTACCGCCCCGGTACCGCTTCCACCAGGCGGCCTCGCGGCCCATCGGCGCGGACAGCAGCACGGTCGCGGGACCGTACGCGACACCGCCGACGGGCCCGTACGGCAGTTGCGTCGACGGTCCCGCGTCCAGCGGGACGGCGTGCGCCCAGGTGCGGCGCAGACTGGGCTGGCCGTAGGTGGTGATCGCCAGGACCTGCCCGTCGGGGGTCCAGCCGCGGACCTGGGTGCGCAGGCTGCCCCAGTGCGTGAGCCGCCTGGCGGGGCCGCCGTCGACCGGGGCGACGTGCACCTCGGGGGCGCCGTCCCGGGTGGAGGTCCAGGCGACGGTCGTGCCGTCGGGCGAGATGCGGGGCGCGGAGACCGCCACGTTCTCGGCGCTGACCCGCCAGGCCCGGCCGCCGTCGAGGGGTGCGAGCCAGATGTCGTCCTCGGCGGCGAAGGCCACCAACTCGCCGTGCACATGCGGGAAACGGAGATAAGCGGAGGAGGCTGCTGATGCCGTCGAGGCAGGTTCGGTCACCCGGTCACCTTAGGCAAGGGCACAGCCGTCAGCCAGAGCGCCGATCGCTTGCCCTCCCTCACTTGCCCTCCACCGGCCAGCACTGCGGATCGCCCTTGCACCAGATGGTCCTGGTGACCGTCACGGTGGCGGTGCCGCCCGGCTGCCCGCCGTTCGAGGGGTTGTTGACGATGGGCGACGGCGTCGCGTTGCAGTTGCCGAGCCCGGTCACATGGAACCAGGTCTTGCCGCCGACCTTCGCGGTCAGGTCACCGCGCACACAGGAACCGTCGACGGCCCGGGTGACCTTGCCGGTGACGGTGATGTCTTTGCCGTCCTTGGTCTGCCCCTGGCAGTCGACGTTGGCGATGGTGGTCTCGCTCGCCGAGGGCGCCTGGTTCGAGGCCTGGTTGTCGCCGTAGTTGGCGGTGCAGCTGAGCCACTGCACGTCGACGTGCTGCCGCTCCAGTTCCGCGGTCGCGGTCTCGTCGGTCGTGTACGCCACCGACGCGGAGCTGAGCCCGGCCGGATCACAGGCCACGGCTCCGCCGACGGCCACCGCCGCGAACAGGGCCACAGCCGCCACCCGCCGTCCCCGCGGCCGCCGCCAAATGCGCCTCAACGCCCCCATGGACGGCAGCCTGCCACCGAGCGCCGTCCGGCGGTAGAGCGCATACGGTCACGAACGCGCCGGGCTCAGTTGCGCAGCAGCAGCCACTCCTGAAGCTCCACCACATTGCCCTCGGGATCCTTGAGGTGGGCCACCCGCATACGGTCGGTCATGGGCGCCGGGCCGTGCACGAGTTCGGCGCCACGGGCGGCGATCTGCTCGCAGTAGGTGTCGAGGTCGTCGACGCGCAGCACCACGAGGGAGCGGTGGCCGGTCGCGGTGCCGCCCAGTTCGTTCAGGACCTCGGCCATCATCGAGCGGTCCTGCAGGGCGATGCCCGCCGAGCCGGTGGCCGGGCTGAACTTCTCGTACGGGCCCTCGGTCGCGCCCGACTGCGGCTTGAGGCCGAGGACTTCGGCGTAGAAGCGGTAGCAGGCCGGGAAGTCGCTGACGAGCAGTCGGACCTGGGCGAGTTCCACGTGTGTTCCCCCTGGGGCGTTCAGGACCAGCGGCCGGTGCGGCCGAGGAGCAGGGCGGTGGCCGCGGTCCCCGCGGTCGATGTACGCAGCACGCTACGCCCGAGCCGGCAGGCCTTCGCACCCGCCTCGGCGAAGAGCTGCAACTCCTGTTCCGTGACGCCCCCTTCGGGGCCCACGACCAGCACGATCTCGCCCGTGGCGGGCAGTTCGGCGCTCGCGAGCGGCTCGCTCGGGTAGTCGCGGTCCTCGTGCAGGACGGCGGCGAGGTCGGCTTTGGCCAGAAGTGCGGCAACCTGTTTGGTCGTTGCCGCGTCCGCGACCTCGGGGAAGCGCAGCCGGCGGGACTGCTTGCCGGCCTCCCGGGCCGTGGCACGCCACTTGGTGAGTGCCTTCAGGCCCCGCTCGCCCTTCCACTGGGTGATGCAGCGGGCCGCCGACCAGGGGACGATCGCGTCCACGCCGGTCTCGGTCATCGTCTCCACAGCCAGCTCGCCGCGGTCCCCCTTGGGGAGGGCCTGGACGACGGTGATGCGGGGGGCCGGTTCGGGCTCGGACAGGAGCGCGGAGGCCTCGACGAACAGCCGGTCCTTGCCCTCCGTACGCACGACCGCCCCGGCGGCGCCGCGGCCCCGGCCGTCGGTCAGCACCACGTCCTCACCGGGCTGCAGCCGCCGCACGGAGACCGCGTGCCGTCCCTCGGGTCCGTCCAGTTCGACGGTCGCCCCCGCGGCCGCGTCCGCCAGGGAGTCGACGACGAACACCGGGGCGGTCATCGCAGGTCCCCCTTGGCCGACAACGCTGTCCTGGCCGCGTCGAGTTCGGCGGCCAGGACCTCCACCAGCTGCCCGGCCGGGAGTTCGCGCGCCATGCGGTGGCCCTGTCCCGCCCACAACGCCATGCCCTGCGCGTCACCGGACGCGGCGGCCTTCTTGCGCAGGGGCGCGGTGAGGTGGTGGACCTCGGGGTAGGCGGCGGGGGCGTAGGGGCCGTGCTCGCGCAGGAAGCGGTTGACCAGGCCGCGAGCCGGGCGTCCGGTGAACGCGCGGGTCAGCTCCGTGCGGGCGAACAGCGGGTTGGTCAGGGCCTGTTTGTGGACGGCACTGGCGCCGGACTCCGGCGTGACGAGGAAGGCGGTGCCGAGCTGGGCCGCGCTCGCGCCCGCCGCCAGCACCGCGGCGATCTGCCCGCCGCGCATGATGCCGCCGGCGGCGATGATCGGGATGCTCACGGTCTCGCGGACCTGGGCGACCAGGGAGAGCAGGCCGATGCCCGCGCCGCCCCGCTCCGGGACGTCGCGGTGCGTGCCCTGGTGACCGCCGGCCTCCACACCCTGGGCGATCACTCCGTCGGCGCCCGCCCGCTCCACGGCGAGGGCCTCCTCCGCGGTCGTCGCGGCGGCCAGGGTGAAGGTCCCCACGCGGTGCAGGGAGTCGATCACCTCGCGGCTGGGCACGCCGAAGTGGAAGGAGACCACCGGCACGGGGTTGTCGAGCAGCACCGCGAGCTTTACGTCGAAGCCGTCGTCGCGGCCGCTGTCCGGGTCGCCGAGCTCGGTCTCGTACCAGGCGGCCTCGCCCGCGAGTTGGTGGGCGTAGATCTCCACGGCGCCGGGGTCGGCGTACTCGGGCTGCGGCACGAAGAGGTTCACGCCGAACGGGCGGTTGCTCAGTCCCCTGAGCTGCTTGATCTCCTGGTACATGCCGTCGGCCGTCTTGTACCCGGCAGCCAAGAACCCCAGCCCGCCGGCCTCGGACACGGCCTGTGCGAGATGCGGCACGGAAATGCCGCCCGCCATCGGGGCCTGCACGATCGGATGCGGGAAAAGATCGGTCAGCGCGGAGGACATGACGGCATGTTGTCACGTCCTCCGAACAAGTCCGAATCGGGTCGCGCCGTGGCATACGCCACAGGAACGACCCCCGTCGGCCGATACGGGAACGGCTGCGGTCAGCGCCCGTTGAACGCGTCCTTCAGGCGCGAGAACAACCCCTGCTGCCCGGGCTGACTGTGCCCATCCGGGGGACAACCCCCGGACCCCGGCCGCCCACGTCAACGCCCGTTGAAGGCGTCCTTCAGACGCGAGAACAACCCTTGCTGCCCGGGCTGGAACTGCCCCTGTGGGCGCTCCTCTCCGCGCAGTTTGGACAGTTCGCGCAGGAGGCGTTCCTGTTCGGGGTCGAGCTTGGTCGGGGTCTGGACCTCGACGTGGACGACGAGGTCGCCCCGGCCGCCGCCGCGCAGGTGCGTGACGCCCCGGCCGTGCAGCGGGATCGACTGGCCGGACTGGGTGCCGGGCCGGATGTCGACCTCCTCCATGCCGTCCAGCGTCTCCAGCGGGACCTTGGTGCCGAGGGCCGCCGCGGTCATCGGGATGGTGACCGTGCAGTGCAGGTCGTCGCCGCGCCGCTGGAAGGTGGAGTGCGGCAGCTCGTGGATCTCGACGTAGAGGTCGCCGGCGGGGCCGCCGCCGGGGCCGACCTCGCCCTCGCCCGCGAGCTGGATCCGGGTGCCGTTGTCCACACCGGCCGGGATCTTGACCGTGAGGGTGCGGCGGGAGCGGACCCGGCCGTCGCCCGCGCACTCCGGGCAGGGGCTGGGCACCACGGTGCCGAAGCCCTGGCACTGCGGGCAGGGCCGCGAGGTCATGACCTGGCCCAGGAAGGACCGGGTGACCTGCGAGACCTCACCGCGGCCGCGGCACATGTCGCAGGTCTGGGCGGTGGTGCCGGGTGCCGCGCCCTCGCCGTTGCAGGTGGAGCAGACGATCGCCGTGTCGACCTGGATGTCCTTGGTCGTGCCGAAGGCGGCCTCGTCGAGCTCGATCTCCAGCCGGATCATGGCGTCCTGGCCGCGGCGGGTGCGCGAGCGCGGGCCGCGCTGCGACGCCGTACCGAAGAACGCGTCCATGATGTCCGAGAAGTTCCCGAAGCCGCCGGCCCCGAAGCCGCCCGCGCCACCGCCGCCCGACTGCGAGAGCGGGTCGCCGCCGAGGTCGTAGACCTGCTTCTTCTGCGGGTCGGAGAGCACCTCGTAGGCGGCGTTGATCTCCTTGAACCGCTCCTGGGTCTTCGGATCGGGGTTGACGTCCGGATGCAGCTCGCGCGCGAGCCGCCGGAAGGCCTTCTTGATCTCTTCCTGCGACGCGTCGCGGCGCACGCCGAGTACGGCGTAATAGTCGGTGGCCACTTACGACTCCGCCAGGATCTGTCCGACGTACCGTGCCACTGCGCGTACCGCTCCCATCGTTCCCGGGTAGTCCATGCGGGTCGGTCCGACCACGCCGAGCTTGGCGACTGCCTCGCCGCCCGAACCGTAGCCCACCGACACCACAGAAGTGGAGTTGAGTCCCTCATAGGCGTTCTCGTGCCCGATGCGCACCGTCATGCCCGAATCCCCCGCCTCACCAAGCAACTTGAGGAGCACGACCTGCTCCTCCAGGGCCTCCAGCACCGGGCGGATGGTGAGGGGGAAGTCATGTCCGAAGCGGGTCAGATTGGCGGTGCCGCCGATCATCAGCCGCTCCTCGTTCTCCTCGACGAGGGTTTCGAGGAGGGTGGACAGGACCGTCGAGACGGTGCCCCGGTCCTCGACGTCGAAGGCCTCGGGCAGGTCCTCCACCAGCCGGGGCACGTCGGCGAACCGGCGGCCCGTGACGCGGCTGTTGAGCCGCGCCCGCAGATCGGCGAGCGAGGCCTCGCCGAACGGCGCCGGGCAGTCCACCATGCGCTGCTCGACCCGCCCGGTGTCGGTGATCAGCACGAGCATCACGCGCGCGGGGGCGAGCGACAGCAGCTCCACGTGCCGCACCGTCGAGCGGGTCAGCGAGGGGTACTGCACGACCGCGACCTGGCGGGTGAGCTGCGCGAGCAGCCGCACGGTGCGGGCCACGACGTCGTCGAGGTCGACGGCGCCGTCGAGGAAGTTCTGGATGGCGCGCCGCTCGGGCGCGGACATCGGCTTGACGCCGGCGAGCTTGTCGACGAAGAGCCGGTAGCCCTTGTCGGTCGGGATGCGGCCGGCGCTGGTGTGGGGCTGGGCGATGAAGCCCTCGTCCTCCAGGGCCGCCATGTCGTTGCGCACGGTGGCCGGGGAGACGCCGAGGCTGTGCCGCTCGGTCAGGGCCTTGGAGCCCACCGGCTCCTCGGTGCCGACATAGTCCTGGACGATGGCGCGCAGCACTTGGAGCCGTCGTTCACTCAGCATCTCGCGCACACACCTCCCGAAGTCGTCCCCTGGCGCTCGGCCTGGCACTCTGTCCGTCCGAGTGCCAGAGTTCCCCGGCCCAGTGTACGGCGGTGGGGTACGCCCCGGGCAAGGCAGTCCCTGACGGAGCGGCTCGTACCGCTAGCGTCGCCGTATGACGGTGACTTGGGAAGACCTCGGGTGGGAGCGGGTGTCGGCCTCGGTGGGTCGCCTGCGGCTTCCCGGGTGGGACTGCACGGCGGGGCTGGTCGTGGGCGAGGACACCGCGCTCGTGGTCGACGCGGGGTCGAGCCTCGCGGAGGGCGCGCGGTTGCGCACCGAGGCGCAGGAGCTGGCCGGTCACCGTGTGACTCATCTCGCGCTCACGCATCCCCACTTCGACCATGTCCTCGGGGCGGCGGCGTTCGCGGGCGCGGAGGTGTACGGGGCGGTGGGCCTGGACGCGGTGTTCGGGGCCCGGCACGCGCGCGAGGAGCTGCGGGCGGACGCGGTGGGCAACGGATTGCCGGCGCGCGCGGCGGAGGAGGCCGTGGACGCCCTCGTCGCGCCCCGGCATCTCGTCTCCGGCGAGTGGACCCTCGACCTGGGCGGCGGGCGGCAGGTCCTGCTGGCGAACGTGGGGCCCGGGCACACCGCCCACGACCTGGTGGTGCTGGTGCCGGGCCCGCCCGAGGTGGTCTTCTGCGGCGACCTGGTCGAGGAGTCGGGCGAGCCCCAGGCGGGCCCCGACGCCGTACCGTCGCACTGGCCCGCCGCCCTGGACCGGCTGCTCGATCTGGGCGGGGACGACGCGCTGTACGTGCCCGGTCACGGAGCGGTGGTGGACGCGGCCTTCGTACGGGCTCAGCGGGACGAGCTGGCGGCCCGTTTCGGCGTGTCGTGACCATGGCCCGTCCCCTTCTCCTATCGTCATCCGAATGCGCCAGTACTCCGCCGATCTGACCCCGCCGTGGAAGAAGTCCAAGCCCGCCCCGGAGGTCGCGGCCGAGCCCGGGCTGGTGGTGGAGGAGCCCGGCACCGGTTTCTGCGGGGCGGTGATCCGCTGCGAGGCGGGCACGGTGACCCTGGAGGACCGGTTCGGCAAGCACCGGGTGTTCCCGCTGGAGCCGCGGGGGTTCCTGCTGGAGGGCCGGGTGGTGACGCTCGTACGGCCGTCGTCGTCCGCTCCTGTACGTCCCTCCCGTACGGCGTCCGGTTCGGTGGCTGTCCCGGGCGCGCGGGCGCGCGTGGCCCGCGCCGGGCGCATCTACGTCGAGGGGCGCCACGACGCCGAACTCGTCGAGAAGGTGTGGGGCGACGACCTGCGCATCGAGGGTGTGGTCGTGGAGTACCTGGGCGGCGTGGACGACCTGCCGGCGATCGTGGCGGAGTTCGCGCCGGGTCCGGACGCGCGGCTGGGGGTGCTGGTGGACCATCTGGTGCCGGGCTCGAAGGAGTGGCGCATCGCGGAGTCGGTGACGAGCGAGCACGCCCTCGTGGTCGGGCACCCGTACATCGACATCTGGGAGGCCGTGAAGCCGACGTCCCTCGGCATCGACTCCTGGCCGCGCGTCCCGCACGGGCAGGACTGGAAGACGGGGGTGTGCCGGGCGCTGGGGTGGCCGCCGGAGAACACCGGGGCGGTGTGGCAGGCGATCCTGCAGCGGGTGGGGTCCTACAAGGACCTGGAGCCTGAGCTGCTGGGGCGGGTGGAGGAACTGATCGACTTCGTCACGGGTAGCGGTGGGGCCTAGCGTTGGGGAACGTTCCAAACTGGCTGGTGTCCAGTTCGAGTCCCAGTTCCTCCAGCGGCAGCGGCGCTCCGAACTTGGTGATCTGCTGCCGCTGGTAGTCGGCGTGCTCTCCCTCTCCCTTGGGCCTCGTCAGCAGGACGCACTGCGCCATGATCGGATCCACGATGAGGTAGGCGGGCACGTTGCCGGCTGCATAGATCGACCGCTTGACGTCATAGTCCCGCTGGACGCTGGTCTTGGAGACGACCTCGACAACCATCGTGATCAGGCTGCACGGCATAAGGCGGCCCGAGGCGGGCAGGGCATCGCGCGCCACGACCACAAGGTCCGGTACGGGCTCACTGGCCTCGTCCACGATGTCGATGTCCTGGGTTTGAAGGGGATACCAGCGATCCAGTGGGATCTGCCTCTCCGTGAGCAACACGTTGAGGTTGTGCAACAGATCCGGGCTGGCCATCATCACGATTTCCCCCCGCAGAAGCTCCACCTTGAGTCCGTCGGGTGGCTCGAACCCCTCGAAGAACTCTGCGACTCCACGTTCGTCCACAGCGGTCATCTCCGTGGCCTCCACATTCGCCGCATACTGTCAGCGGCAGCCTACGAACCAGGTTAGGGATCGAACCGGCGCTCCGCACCGATTCACTCGCCGGAGTGATCAGTCCACCAGATCCCGCACCACCGCATCCGCCAGCAACCGCCCCCGCAGTGTCAGCACGGCCCTCCCGGCCTCGTACGGGCCGGTTTCCAGGAGTCCCTCCCCCAGCGCTCGCCGCGACGCCGCCAGGCCCGCCTCCCGAAGCAGCGCCAGCGGTACGCCGTCCCGCAGCCGCAGCTCCAGCAGGATGCGTTCCACTCGGCGGTCCTCCTCGGAGAGGAGTTCGCGCCCGGCGCCCGGTGACCGCCCCTGCGCCAGCGCCGCCGCGTACGCGCCCGGGTGCTTCACGTTCCACCAGCGCACCCCGCCGACGTGGGAGTGTGCGCCGGGGCCCGCGCCCCACCAGTCGGCGCCGCGCCAGTACAGCTCGTTGTGCAGGCAGCGGGCCGCCTCGGAGGTGGCCCAGTTGGAGACCTCGTACCAGTCGAAGCCGGCCTTCGACATGATTTCGTCCGCGATGAGGTAGCGGTCCGCGTGCTCGTCGTCGTCCGTCATCGGGATCTCGCCCCGGCGGATGCGGCGGGCGAGCTGGGTGCCCTCCTCGACGATCAGGGCGTAGGCCGAGATGTGGTCGGGTCCGGCGCCGATCGCCGCGTCCAGGGAGGCCCGCCAGTCGTCGTCCGTCTCTCCCGGTGTGCCGTAGATCAGATCCAGGTTGACGTGCTCGAAGCCCGCCGCGCGGGCCTCCGCCACGCACGCCTCGGGGCGGCCCGGGGTGTGCGTGCGGTCCAGGACCTTCAGCACGTGCTGCTTGGCGCTCTGCATGCCGAAGGAGACGCGGTTGAAGCCGCCCTCCCTCAGCGCGGCGAGATACGCGGGGTCCACCGACTCCGGGTTCGCCTCCGTCGTGACCTCCGCGTCCGGTGCGAGGCCGAACTCGTCGCGGATCGCGCCCAGCATCCGTACGAGATCGTCCGCGGCCAGCAGCGTGGGCGTGCCGCCGCCCACGAAGACCGTGCGGACCGAGCGCGGATCGTCGCCCAGGACCTTGCGGGCCAGGCGGATCTCGTCGGTCAGGGTGTCCGCGTAGTTGTCGCGGGAGGCGAGGACGCCGCCGGTGCCGCGCAGCTCGGTGGCGGTGTAGGTGTTGAAGTCGCAGTAGCCGCAGCGGGTCGCGCAGTACGGGACGTGCAGATAGAAGCCGAGGGGGCGGTCGGCTGCGGCGGTGAGCGCGGACGCGGGCAGGGCGCCGTCGGCGGGGACCGGCTCGCCGTCGGGGAGTGCGGAAGGCATGCCTTCCATTGTCCAGCACGCGCGCGAAGCCCTACTCCGCCTGCAGCACCAGCAGCGCCAGGTCGTCCTCCGGCGGCCGCCCGCCGAACTCGTGCACCAGCCTGCGGATGCGCTCCGCGATCAGTTCGGCGCTCAGTCCCGCGCACCCGGCGAGGACCTCCGCGAGCCCGTCGGCGTCGTCGAACATGCGCGAGCCGGAGCGGCGCTCCGTCACCCCGTCCGTGACGCACAGCAGGCTGTCCCCGGGGCCCAGCTCGAAGGTCTCGCTGGTGTACGTCTCGTCCTCGATCACCCCGAGCAGGGTCTGCGGGCGCGCTGCCGTGCGGACCCCGCCGTCGGGGCCGAGCAGCAGCGGGAGCGGATGGCCCGCGGAGGCGAGGGTGCAGCGGACGCCACCGTCGAAGGGGGCCAGCTCGCCGTAGAGGAGGGAGAGGAACCGGGTCTGCGGGCCGTCGCCGGGGGTGGGCTGCCGTACCAGGGCGCGGGCCGCGGCGTCGGCGGCCTCGGTGGCGTCGTCGAGGAGGAGGCGGTTGAGGCGGTCCAGGACGTCGGCGACGCGGTAGCCCTCACGCGCGAGGAGGCGCAGCCAGGGGCGGGCCAGGCCGATCACCACGGCGGCCTCGGGGCCCTTGCCCTGGACGTCGCCGACGGCGAAGCACCAGCGGCCGTCGCCGGCCGGGAAGAGGTCGTAGAAGTCGCCGCTGGGGCCGCCCTTGTCGCACGGTTCGTAGACGAGGGCGCTGCGCACTCCGGGGATCTCGGCGACGGCGGCGGGCAGCAGTCCGCGCTGCAGGACCTGGCTGATGGTGGCCTGGCGGGCGTACTGGCGGGCCGCGCCGATGGCGAGCGCCACCCGGCGGCTGAGGTCCTCGATCAGCCCGGTGACCTCGTCGGGGAAGCGCAGCAGTCCGGCCCGCCCGATGACGAGGGTGCCGAGCGGGCGGCCGCCCGCGATCAGCCGGTAGGAGAGCGCGGTGCCGTGCTCGTCGCGCACGCCGAGCGCCTCGCCCGGCCAGGGGTGCGGCACGGGGCCGGACCGTAACGGGTCGGACGGGTGCGGTGGGTCCTTCTCCAGCGCCTGGCGCAGTTCCTCCATACGGTTCTCGCTGCCGTGCCAGACGCGGGCGAGCCGGGGCCCGGCTCCCGCGGTGCCGTCGGTCCAGCCGCGGCCCATGGCCTCGTCCTCCAGCCACACCGCGCACCAGTCGGCGAGCCGCGGCACGATCAGCTGTCCGGCGAGCGCGGCGACCAGGTTCTCGTCGAGCTGTCCGGCGAGCAGGTCGGAGGCCTCGGCGAGGAAGGACAGCGCACCGCGCTGCAGCCAGTCCCGGTCGCGTTCGGCGCGCTGCGGGTCGGGGGCGAGGATCTCCGCGGCGCGCAGCCCGCGTTCCAGGGCGAGCCGGCCGGCGTACAGGTCCTGGTCGCTGCCGGTCCTGTGCCGCTCGGCGGACAGCCGCGCCCACACCGTCTTGGTGCCTCTGCGGAAGGTGACGCCCCAGGAGTCGGCGAGAGTGGAGACCAGGCGCAGCCCGCGGCCGTGCTCCGGTGTGTCGTACGAGATCTCGGCGCGGGAGTCGTGGGGTGCGCGGGAGGGGTGGTGGTCGGAGACCTCGACGACCAGTTCGCCGGCGGTCTCCTCCAGCCGGCACTCCACGTCGACGTCGGTGCCCGCGTGCACGACGGCGTTGGTGACGAGTTCGCTCACGACGAGTACGGCGTCGTCGGCGACGCGGTCGGTGAGGTGCTCGGTGCCGGGGAGGCCGGCGTCGATCCAGTCGGCGACCGTGGACCGTACGAGTGCGCGGGCGGAACCGGGTGCGAGGGAGCTTCCGGAGAGCGTGGTGCGCTTCTGCGCGCGGGAGTTCGCGCTCCCGTGCGCGGTCGTCTGCTCAGGCGCAGGCGCCCCGCAGGCACAGGAAGCGGTATCCCGTTGCGTCGGAATGGCCCCCATGGACAGCTCCCCGAGCGGTTCGTACGAATACGCCTCAGCCGATGCCGACAGAGTGACAGACTGGCCACGCCCATAAGCATCGAGTTACCGAAGTGGGCCGCCATGAGTGAGAACAGTGCTACACGCGCGCTCGAAGACGGACAAAAAGTGGAACAAATCCGAGCATCGGAGCTGCGCACGCTGCTCGCCGCGATGAAAGCGGCCCGGGACGGCGACTTCAAGAAGGTGCCCGAGACGAGCCACGGGATCGTGGCCGAACTGACCGCTGCTTTCAATCAGATCGTGGACCGCAGTGTGCACTTCAACGGGGAAGTGCAGCGTGTGAAGCGGGAGTTGGTGCGCCACGGGCGGCTCGACGAGCGGGTCTCGGCCAGCCCGGGACAGGGCGCCTGGACGTCCCGGGTCAACGATGTGAACCAGATCCTGGACGCCCTGGTGGCGCCGGCGGCCAATGCGACCCGGGTGCTGGACGCGGTGGCGGGCGGCGATCTGACCCAGCGGGTCGATCTGCACGACGGCAGCCGCCAGTTGAGGGGCGATCTGCGGCGGCTGGGCCGGGCGGTGAACAAGATGGTCGACCAGCTGTCGCTGTTCACCGGCGAGGTGACCCGGGTCGCGCGGGAGGTGGGCACCGAGGGGCGGCTCGGCGGCAGGGCCAAGGTGACCGGTCTTTCGGGTAGTTGGCGGGCCGTCACCGAGGCCGTCAACACGATGGCGTCCCGGCTGACCGCCCAGGTGCGGGACATCGCCCTGGTCACGACGGCGGTGGCGCGCGGCGACCTGACCCGTACGGTCACGGTCGAGGCGACCGGCGAGCTGCTCGAACTGAAGCTGACCGTGAACACGATGGTGGACCAGCTGTCCGCCTTCGCCGACGAGGTCACCCGCGTCGCCCGCGAGGTCGGCACCGAGGGCCAGTTGGGCGGGCGGGCGCAGGTGCGGGGTGTGTCCGGGGTGTGGAAGGACCTCACCGACAACGTCAACTTCATGGCCTCGAACCTCACGTCGCAGGTCCGCAACATCGCCCAGGTGACGACGGCCGTCGCCAACGGCGACCTGAGCCAGAAGATCACCGTCGACGCCCAGGGCGAGATCCTGGAGCTGAAGTCGACGATCAACACGATGGTGGACCAGCTCTCCGCCTTCGCCGACGAGGTGACGAGGGTCGCCCGCGAGGTCGGCACCGAGGGCAACCTCGGCGGGCGGGCCCAGGTACGAGGCGTCTCCGGCGTCTGGAAGGACCTCACCGACAACGTCAACTTCATGGCGGACAACCTCACTTCGCAGGTCCGCAACATCGCGCTGGTCTCCACCGCCGTGGCACAGGGCGACCTCGGCAAGAAGATCACGGTCGAGGCGAAGGGCGAGATCCTGGAGCTGAAGTCCACCATCAACACCATGGTCGACCAGCTCTCCGCCTTCGCCGACGAGGTGACGAGGGTCGCCCGCGAGGTCGGCACCGAAGGCAACCTCGGCGGCCAGGCGCAGGTGCGGGGCGTCTCCGGCGTCTGGAAGGACCTCACCGACAACGTCAACTTCATGGCGCTGAACCTGACGTCGCAGGTCCGCAACATCGCCCAGGTGACGACCGCCGTCGCCAACGGCGACCTGTCCAAGAAGATCACGGTCGACGCCCGCGGCGAGATCCTCGAACTGAAGGACACCGTCAACACGATGGTGCAGCAGCTGCGCGCGTTCGCCGACGAGGTCACCCGCGTCGCCCGCGAGGTCGGCACCGACGGCCGGCTGGGCGGCCGGGCCCAGGTGCTGGGCGTCTCCGGGGTGTGGCGGGATCTGACCGACAACGTCAACTACATGGCGGACAACCTCACTTCGCAGGTCCGCAACATCGCCCAGGTGACCACGGCCGTCGCCAACGGCGACCTGTCCAAGAAGATCGACGTGGACGCCCGCGGCGAGATCCTGGAGCTGAAGACCGCCATCAACACCATGGTCGACACCCTCTCCTCCTTCTCCTCCGAGGTCACCCGGGTGGCCCGCGAGGTCGGTTCCGAGGGCCAACTCGGCGGCCAGGCACGGGTCGAGGGCGTCTACGGCACCTGGAAGCGCCTGACGACGAACGTGAACGAACTGGCGTCGAACCTGACCACCCAGGTCCGCGCCATCGCCGAGGTCGCCTCCGCCGTGGCCCAGGGCGACATGTCCCGCTCGATCACGGTGGAGGCGCGCGGCGAGGTCGCCGAGCTGAAGGACAACATCAACCTGATGGTGGCCAACCTGCGCGAGACGACCCGCGCGAAGGACTGGCTGGAGTCCAACCTGGCCCGGCTCGCCGCCCTGATGCAGGGCCACCGCGACCTGATGGAGGTCGCCGACCTGCTGCTGCGCGAGCTGACCCCGCTGGTGAACGCCCAGTACGGCGCGTTCTTCCTGGCCGACCCGGGCGCGGACAGCACCTCGCTGCGCACCTCCGCGCCCGCGAAGGGGCTCGCGTTCATCGCCGGGTACGGCTCGGCGCAGGGCGCGACGGTGGAGACCGGCGGACTGCCGGTGCACGGTCTGGTGCAGCAGGCGGCCCGGGAGAAGAAGCGGATCCTCGTGGAGGAGGCCCCGCCGGACTACATCAAGATCAACAGCGGGCTCGGGGAGGCGGCACCCACCAGCCTCGTCATCATCCCGATCCTCTTCGAGGACAAGCTCCTCGGCGTGATCGAGCTGGCCTCCTTCTCCCGCTTCTCCGATGTGCATCTGGCGTTCTTCGACCAGTTCGTGAACACCATCGCCGTCGCCATCAACACGATCATCGCCAACTCCCGTACGGAGTCCCTGCTCGGCGAGTCCCAGCGGCTGGCCATGCAGCTGCAGGAGCGCTCGGACGAACTGCAGAAGCAGCAGGCCGAGTTGCGGCGCTCCAACGCCGAACTGGAGGAGAAGGCGGCCCTGCTGGCGACCTCCTCCCAGTACAAGTCGGAGTTCCTGGCCAACATGTCGCACGAGCTGCGCACACCGCTGAACTCCCTGCTGATCCTCGCCCGTCTGCTGTCCGACAACCCGGACGGCCATCTCACCGACCAGGAGGTGCAGTTCGCCACCACCATCCACCGTTCCGGCTCGGATCTGCTCCAGCTGATCAACGACATCCTGGATCTGTCGAAGATCGAGGCCGGCCGGATGGACGTACGCCCGAAGAAGCTGCCGCTGATCAAGCTGCTCGACTACGTCCACGCCACCTTCCGCCCGCTCACCGTCGACCGGGGACTCGCCTTCGAGGTGTCGGTCGGCGAGGACATGCCGCGGGACATGTACTCGGACGAGCAGCGGCTGCAGCAGATCCTGCGCAACCTCCTGTCCAACGCGATCAAGTTCACCGCGTCCGGCCGGGTCGAGCTGCGGGTGAGCCGGGTCAAGGACCCCGAACACCTGCATGTCCGCGAGGGGGAGGAGGTGCTCGCCTTCTCCGTCTCCGACACCGGCATCGGCATCGCTCCCGAGAAGCTCTCGGTGATCTTCGAGGCGTTCCAGCAGGCCGACGGCACCACCAACCGCAAGTACGGCGGCACGGGCCTCGGTCTGTCCATCAGCCGGGAGATCGCGGGTCTGCTGGGCGGCCGTATCGTCGCCGAGAGCGAGCCCGGCAAGGGGTCCACGTTCACGCTGTACGTCCCCGTGGTCAGTCCCGGTCACGCGGCGACCGGACCGGTCGCGGAGGAGCGTCCGCTGCCGGTGCCGCAGCAGCCGGTGTCCGAGCCGTTCGCGGGGTCGCACGACGCGGAGGACGCCTGGCCGGCGCCGACCAGGCTGGAGGAGTGGAAGGCGGGCCGGGCCGGTCAGATCCTGCCCGGGCGGCGGGTGCTGATCGTCGACGACGACATCCGCAACGTCTTCGCCCTCACCCATGTCCTGGGCCGCGTCGGCATGCCGGTCCTGTACGCGGAGAACGGACGCGAGGGCATCGAGACGCTGGAGCGCAATCCCGACGTCGAACTCGTCCTGATGGACATCATGATGCCGGAGATGGACGGCTACGAGACCATCTCCGCCATCCGCCGCACCGCACGCTGGACCGATCTGCCGATCGTCGCGCTGACCGCGAAGGCCATGCCCGGCGACCGCGAGAAGTCCATCGCCCGGGGTGCGAACGACTATGTACCCAAGCCGGTGGACGTCGACCTGTTGCTGACGGTCGTCTGTGCCCTCCTGGACCCCGAGGGCGCCGGTCCGGGCACCACCGACACCGTTGCAGCGGAACCGGCCTCCGGTGCGGAAGCCGCGGTTCCGCCGACGACCGATTAATGAGGCACATTCACCATGAGCGCTGAGGCAACGACCGACGAGCGCGCCAGCATCCTCCTCGTGGACGACATGGAGGACAACCTGATCGCGCTGGAGGCCGTCCTGGGGTCCCTCAACGAGCCGCTGGTACGCGCGCGTTCGGGCGAGGAGGCGATGAAGGCACTGCTGCGCCAGCAGTTCGCCCTCGTCCTGCTCGACGTCCGCATGCCCGGCATGGACGGATTCGAGACGGCCGCGAACATCAAGCGGCTCGACCAGACCAAGGACGTGCCGATCATCTTCCTGACGGGCGCGGACGACGACTCAGGCTACGCGTTCCGCGGCTATGCCACGGGGGCCGCGGACTATCTGACCAAGCCCTTCGACCCCTGGGTTCTCCGGGCGAAGGTCACCGTCTTCCTCGACCTGCACCGCAAGTCCCTCCAACTGGAGCGCCTGCTGGCCCAGGAGCACGCGGACTACGGGGAGGTGGACGCCCGACTGGCCGAGCTGGAACGGCAGCTGGAGGGGGACGAGCCCCCGGACCTGGAGCAGTTGCGCATACGGGTCCGGGAGCTACGGCGGCTGATGGGCAGGGGCGGCCGCCAGGACTGACCCCTGCCGTCGGCTACGCCTCGCGCGTCCCCGCGTACATCTCGTCGATCAGGTGCTTGTACTCCCGCTCGACGACCGGACGCTTCAGCTTCAGGCTCGGCGTGATCTCGCCGTGCTCCACGTCGAGGTCGCGCGGCAGCAGCCGGAACTTCTTGATGGTCTGCCAGCGCTGCAGCCCCTGGTTGAGCTCCGTGACATAACCGTCGATGAGGGCGACCGTCGAGGGGTCGGCGACGACCTCGGCGTACGACTTGCCCCCCAGCCCGTTCTCCTTGGCCCAGTCGAGGATGGACGGCTCGTCCAGCGCGATGAGGGCGGTGCAGAAGTTCCGGTCGGCGCCGTGCACCAGGATGTTGGAGACGTACGGGCACACGGCCTTGAACTGGCCCTCGACCTCGGCCGGCGCGATGTACTTGCCGCCGGAGGTCTTGATGAGGTCCTTCTTGCGGTCGGTGATGCGCAGATAGCCGTCCTGGGAGAGCTCGCCGATGTCGCCGGTGTGGAACCAGCCGTCCGGCTCCAGCACCTCGGCGGTCTTCTCGGGCAGCCCGTGGTAGCCCTCCATGATGCCGGGGCTGCGCAGCAGGATCTCGCCGTCGTCGGCGATGCGCACCTCGGTGCCGGGCAGCGGCTTGCCGACCGTACCGGTGCGGTAGGCCTCACCGGGGTTCACGAAGGAGGCGGCCGAGGACTCCGTGAGGCCGTAGCCCTCCAGGATGTGGATGCCGGCGCCGGCGAAGAAGTAGCCGATCTCCGGGGCGAGCGCGGCGGAGCCGGAGACGCAGGCGCGCAGGTTGCCGCCGAACGCCTCGCGGATCTTGGCGAAGACGAGCGCGTCGGCGACCTTGTGCTTGGCGCCGAGCCCGAACGGGACGGACGCCGTGCCCGTGCGCCGGAAGTTGTCCTGGGAGACCTTGGCGTACTCGCGGGCGACCTCGGCGGCCCACTGGAAGATCTTGTACTTGGCGCCGCCGCCGGCCTTCGCCTTGGCCGCGACCCCGTTGTAGACCTTCTCGAAGATGCGCGGGACGGCCGCCATGTACGTCGGCTGCACGACCGGCAGATTCTCGATGATCTTGTCGACGCGGCCGTCGACGGCGGTGACGTGGCCGACCTCGATCTGGCCGGAGGTGAGCACCTTGCCGAAGACGTGCGCGAGCGGCAGCCAGAGGTACTGCACGTCCTCCGGGCCGACCAGCCCGGTCGCGGCGATCGCCTTGGCCATGTACGACCAGTTGTCGTGCGGCAGGCGCACGCCCTTGGGGCGGCCGGTGGTGCCGGAGGTGTAGATGAGGGTGGCGAGCTGGTCCTTGGTGATCGCGCCGACCCGCTCCCGGATCAGCTCGGGGTCCTTCTCCAGGCGGGCGGCGCCCCGCGCCTCCAGCTCGGTCAGGGTCAGCACCCAGTCGCTGGTCTCGACACCGGCCGGGTCGATCACGACGACATGGGTGAGGGCGGGCAGCTCGGCGCGCCGGTCGACCGCCTTGGCGAGCTGGGCCGCGTCCTCCGCGATCAGCACCCGGCTCTCGGAGTCGGCGAGGATGAACGCCGACTCGTCGGCGTTGGTCTGCGGGTAGACCGTGGTCGTGGCGGCGCCGGCGCACATGATGCCGAGGTCCGCGAGCAGCCACTCGACCCGGGTCGCGGAGGCGAGCGCGACGCGCTGCTCGGGCTGCACGCCCAGCTCGATCAGACCGGCCGCGATCGAGTGGACCCGCTCGGCGGCCTGCGCCCAGCTCAGCGACTTCCACTCGTCGGGGCCCGCACCGGAAGCGGGGGCCACCGGGTAGCGATAGGCCTCGGCGTCCGGTGTGGCGGCAACGCGTTCCAGGAAGAGAGTCGCCACGCTCGGCGGACGGTTCTCGATCAGTGTCTGTGTGTCGCTCACGACATCCTCCGGGGCCCGCGGCAGTGCGGCTGGCTCAAGTGCGGCTGATTTTCACTCGCGGCGGTTGTTTAACTCGCGAGTAACTATGGAGCAGAGATCAGAGTAGAGCCCGACCGGCCGGTGCGTAAGGGGCGGCGGCCTGTCGCTTTCTACAGAGGGCAACGCTACGCACGCGTAGGGGCCCGCCGTGGTTTCGTACGACGAGCCCCTGTTGTGTCCGGTTTGACGGCGCAACCAGTCGTTACCGCTGGTTACTTCTTGCCCTTGCCCGACCCCGCGCTGTCATCGCTGGAGAGCACGGCGATGAAGGCCTCCTGCGGAACCTCCACGGAACCCACCATCTTCATCCGCTTCTTGCCCTCCTTCTGCTTCTCCAGGAGCTTGCGCTTGCGGGAGATGTCACCGCCGTAGCACTTGGCCAGGACGTCCTTGCGGATGGCGCGGATGGTCTCGCGGGCGATGACGCGCGAGCCGATGGCGGCCTGGACCGGCACCTCGAAGGCCTGCCTCGGGATGAGCTCCTTCAGCTTGGCCACCAGCCGCACGCCGTACGCGTACGCCTGGTCGCGGTGGGTGATCGCGGAGAAGGCGTCCACCTTGTCGCCGTGCAGCAGGATGTCGACCTTGACCAGGCTGGAGGTCTGCTCGCCGGTGGGCTCGTAGTCCAGGGACGCGTAGCCGCGCGTCTTGGACTTCAGCTGGTCGAAGAAGTCGAAGACGATCTCCGCGAGGGGCAGCGTGTAGCGGATCTCCACGCGGTCCTCGGAGAGGTAGTCCATGCCGAGCAGCGTGCCGCGCCGGGTCTGGCACAGCTCCATGATCGAGCCGATGAACTCCGACGGCGCGAGGATCGTGGCGCGCACGACCGGCTCGTACACCTCGTTGATCTTGCCCTCGGGGAACTCGCTGGGGTTGGTGACCGTGTGCTCGCTGCCGTCCTCCATGACCACCCGGTAGACCACGTTGGGCGCGGTCGCGATCAGGTCGAGGCCGAACTCGCGCTCCAGGCGCTCACGGATCACGTCGAGGTGCAGCAGGCCGAGGAAGCCGACGCGGAAGCCGAAGCCGAGGGCCGCGGAGGTCTCCGGCTCGTAGACCAGCGCGGCGTCGTTGAGCTGGAGCTTGTCCAGGGCCTCGCGCAGCTCGGGGTAGTCGGAGCCGTCCAGCGGATACAGGCCGGAGAAGACCATCGGCTTCGGGTCCTTGTAGCCGCCGAGCGGCTCCGTGGCCCCCTTCTGCTGGCTGGTGACGGTGTCACCGACCTTGGACTGGCGCACGTCCTTCACACCGGTGATCAGATAGCCCACCTCACCGACGCCGAGGCCGTCGGCGGAGAGCATCTCGGGCGAGTTGGTGCCGATCTCCAGCAGCTCGTGGGTGGCGCTCGTCGACATCATCCTGATGCGCTCGCGCTTGTTGAGCTGGCCGTCGATGACACGGACGTACGTCACGACGCCGCGGTAGGAGTCGTAGACGGAGTCGAAGATCATCGCGCGGGCCGGGGCGTCCGCGTCGCCGACCGGCGCGGGGATCTCCCTGACCACCTTGTCGAGCAGTGCGTCGACGCCGACGCCGGTCTTGGCGGAGACCCTGAGCACGTCGTCGGGGTCGCAGCCGACCAGGTTGGCGAGCTCCTCGGCGAACTTCTCGGGCTGTGCGGCCGGCAGGTCGATCTTGTTCAGTACGGGGATGATCGTGAGGTCGTTCTCCATCGCCAGGTAGAGGTTGGCGAGAGTCTGGGCCTCGATGCCCTGGGCGGCGTCGACGAGGAGGATGGTCCCCTCGCAGGCGGCGAGCGACCGTGAGACCTCGTAGGTGAAGTCGACGTGCCCCGGGGTGTCGATCATGTTGAGGATGTGCGTGCTGCCCTGGTCCGGGCCCTCGGTGGGGGCCCAGGGCAGACGCACCGCCTGGGACTTGATCGTGATGCCGCGCTCACGCTCGATGTCCATGCGGTCGAGGTACTGGGCACGCATCTGCCGCTGCTCGACGACGCCGGTCAGCTGGAGCATCCGGTCGGCGAGCGTGGACTTGCCGTGGTCGATGTGCGCGATGATGCAGAAATTGCGGATCAGAGCCGGGTCGGTACGGCTCGGCTCGGGCACATTGTTAGGGGTCGCGGGCACGCAGGGTCCTGTCTCTTGAGGCGCCTTATGCCTCGGGTCGGATCGTTACGTAGGCTCCATGGTCCCACGGGCGGGGACCTGGGACCGTTTTGGGCCGTCGGCCGGGCCACTGGTAGCCTGGGTGGCTGTGCCTCATGCCCTCTCAGCGCGAGGCACACCTCAAGAAATCACCTGGTGCGGATCCCGTGCGGTTCCGTGCCTGAACCTGAAAAGGCTCAATCAGTGGCGAACATCAAGTCCCAGATCAAGCGGATCAAGACCAACGAGAAGGCCCGGCAGCGCAACAAGGCCGTCAAGTCCTCTCTGAAGACCGCGATCCGCAAGGCCCGTGAGGCCGCTGCCGCGGGTGACCGCGAGAAGGCCGTCGAGTACCAGCGCGCTGCCGCGCGTCAGCTCGACAAGGCCGTCTCCAAGGGCGTCATCCACAAGAACCAGGCCGCCAACAAGAAGTCGGCGCTTGCTCACAAGGTCGCGTCCATCGAGGGCTGACATCTCTTCGATCTGACCGCCGGAAGTCCCAGAGCGGGCCCTCTCTCATCCGCTCCCGACCGGCACCTCCGGAGCACGCGCGGCCTGCGTTCGCCACGCGGGCGTGCTCCACCGAGCATGATCCGAAGGCCCCGCCTCTCGTCCCCTTCCCCAGGGGGCGGGGCGGGGCCTTCGTCGTACGAACGGTGCACTCGGGCATTGTTCTCAGCGGGCGGCGCGGCCCACCAGGTCGACGACCTCGCCGAGGAAGCCCTCGTCGAGCATGGTGGAGACCGCCGTGTCGCCCTCGTCGCCGTAGCCCGCGTCGTGGCAGGCGACGCCGACGAGGTGACCGCCGGACAGCTCGAAGGTGGCGAAGGACCACTCGCCGTGCGAGGCGGGGGCGCCCTGCGGGGTGAGCAGGGTGGAGTGGCCGGCGTCGAAGCCGAACTGGGTGAAGCCCATCCGCATGCCCTGCCCGAGCGCCTTGGTGTACGCCTCCTTCAGCACCCAGGTGTGCACGAGGTCGTGCTGCAGCTCCTTCGGGGACAGGGCGGCGAGGCGGCGGCGCTCGTCCGGGGTGCACAGATGGCGCTCGACCGCCGAGTACTGGATACGGCGGTCGGCCCGCTCGGTGTCGACGCCGATCCGGCCGCGCCGGTTCAGGCCCACCACGAGCAGGTCGCCGGTGTGGCTGAGGCTGACCTCGATCTGGTCGCAGCCGCGCAGATACGGCCGCCCGCCTGCCTTGGAGGCGAGTTCCACGGCGTCCGGCGGGGTCTGCAGGGCGGCCCCCGCCGTGTACTTCAGCAGCAGCCGGGAGGCCGCGAAGCGGTCCCGGGCCTGCGGGTCGGTCAGGGCGTGCAGCCGCTGCCAGTCGCGGGGGCCGAGCAGCGGACGCAGCGTGGGGTCGGCCAGCGTCGCCGGCAGCCAGTCGCGCCATTCCGCGTGCACGACGACATGCCCGTGCCAGGCCATGGACTGCCGCACCCGACTCCAGGGACTGCCCGGCCCGGGCATGAGCAGCGGGGGTGCTACGGCGGGACTGTTCATGGGGTACCTGCTTCCGCCAGGGGTGCGTTGGTCAGGTCGAAGCTGTGGCCGGTGGTGAAGCGGGTCAGTAGTTCGTCCGTGACGTGGTCGACGCAGGGGGTGGGGAGGGAGGGGAGGGTGAGGCCGAGGCGGCGGCCCAGGCGGTGCAGGGCCAGGGCCAGCCAGGCGGGGTCGGCGAGGAAGCCGTCGGAGTGCTGTTCCCAGGTGGCGAGGGCGGCGCCGGCCACGCTGAGGACGGCGTGGCGGTCGGCGAGGGCGGGCATGACGGGGCTGGTGAGTGCCGCTCGGTCGCCTGGTTCGACGGCGCGGCAGCTGTCTCGTAGGTCGAGCAGGGCGTTGCGGAAGGCGGTGGCCAGGGTGCGCAGGATGTCGCCGTACGGGCCCGGTGTGCCGTTCTCGGTGAGGCGGGTGGTGGCGGCGTCGAGCGCGGCGGCCAGGAAGTCGCCGCCGCCGGCCACTTGCAGGGCCGCCAGGTCCAGTGCGGGGACGCGCGCGTCGGGGGCGAACAGCGCGGGCGGGGGCTCGGGTTCCGTGGTCCAGGAAGCGCGGGCCAGCAGCGGGAGTTGGGGGATGACGACGGCCTGGCAGGAGGCGGTGCCGGCATGGCCGAGGCCTGCGGCGGGCAGGTCGCGCAGCAGCTTGGAGAGCATGCCCTGGTCGGTGTCGCGGCGGTAGCCGCCCGCGCCGAGAACGGTGGCGAGCTCCTCCAGGTCGTCGCGGAGCAGGTCCGGTACGAGGTACTTGAGCCCCGCGGCGGCCAGATGGGCGCTGTGCGGCAGCAGGGACAGGGCGCGCAGTACGGCGGTGGCGCAGCTGTCACCGGCGAGCAGATCGGCGAACACGCCCGCCAGGACGCCGCGTTGACGCTTCTTGAGGGTGCCGGCGGCGAGCGCGGTGCGTACGGCGGAGCGCAGCACGGTGTCGACGGAGGCGATCACCGCGCCGGTGATGAGGGTCCGGTTGAGCTGGAAGGTGCGCAGGGCCAGGCGCACACCGCTGCCCTCCGCGCCGACCAGGGCGTCGCTCGGCACCCGGCAGTCCTCGAACTCGTACCCGGCGAAACGGCAGCCGCGCATGCCGGTGGTGGGGCGCCGGGGCAGCAGCCGCAGCCCGTTGTCGCGCAGCCGGTCCGGGTCGAGCAGGAGCACGGAGTGGGCGGCGGGGCCGGGTGCCGGGTCGGTGCGGACGTGGGCGACGACCGCGCCCGCCCGCTCGGCGTTGATGACGACATCCTTTCGGCCGCGCAGCAGATAGTCCTCCCCGTGCGGCATCGCGTCGACCTCGCCGCGGAGCATGGCGGTGCCGTGGGCGAGGGAGCGGTGCACGATGGCGGCCCGGCCGCCGGAGGCGAGCAGCCGGGCGACCGAGGCGCGCTGTTCCTCGGACCCGGCGGCGAAGACGGGGGCCGCGGCGAACAGGGACGTGATGCCGTAGCCGAACCCGAGCGCGATGTCACGCCGGAAGACCGGCCGCAGCATCCGCACCAGCCCGTCGGCGTCATGCAGACGCCCGCCGAGAAAAACGGGCACCAGCTCCGCCCCGAACCCCTCCCCCTCCAGCAACTCCTCGGCCTGCGCCAGGAGTTCACCATCCGAATCGGCACCCAACAGTGCCCGAAAGCCGACCGGATTCACAGGATCCCCGGGATCCCCGAACAGCCGCTCCAGGCGTGCGGCCCGGACGCGGACGTCGGGGTGGGCGGCGGGAGCAGCCTCCCGGCGGGTGGTCTCGGTGACGGTCGCGGCGTGGGCGGACGGGGGCTCGGACGTGTTCGCGGGGTGACCAGGGTCTCCGAACCGTTGCTCCAGTCGTACGGGGCGGCGGCGGGTGTCCGGGTGGGCCGCTGGGGCGAGGGTGCCGGGAGTGGCCACCGGGCGGGCCGCGGGGGTGGGGGTGTCGGGAGCGGCCACCACGCGCGCGGCGCCGCGCCCGGTCGTCGGGTTTGGCGCCGGAGCAGCCTCCCGGTGGGCGGTCGCGGCGTGGGCGGGGGCGGGTCCGGCTGGGGTGTGCGGGGTCATGGGGATTGGCCTTCTTGCGGTGGCTCGGTGTGCAGTGGGCGGAGGTCGCCGCGTAGGTACATTTCGCGCATCAGGGAGCGGCGGACCTTGCCGCTGGTGGTGCGGCGGACGGTGCCGGGGCGGACCAGGAGCACCCGGCCGGTCTCGGCGCCGAACTCGCCGTGCAGGCAGCCGCGCACCCGGTCGGCGAGGTCGGCCAGCTGGCGCGGGCTCCAGCCGGCGCCGTGGACCTCCTGTATGGCGACGATCTCCTCCTGCATGGCGCGTTCGGCGGGCGCGGCCAGCACCACCGCCGAGCCGAACGGCGCACCGGAGCGGGCGAGTTGGCGTTCCGCCTCCTGCGGGTGCAGGGTGCGCCCGTCGACGAGGAGGGCGTCCTTGATCCGGCCGGTGACGTACAACTCCCCCTCCAGCAGGGCGCCGAGGTCCCCGGTGCGCAGGAAGCCGGTCTCGCCGGAGCCGGTGGTGGCGCCGAAGACGGTGGCGGTCTCCCCGGGCCTGCGCCAGTACCCGGCAGCGACGGCAGCGCCGCGGACCCAGATCTCCCCCACCGAACCGTCCGGCAGGACCGCCGAGTTCACCGGGTCGACGATCCGCACGGTGACCGAGGCGGGTCGGCCGCAGCCGACGAGGGTGCGGACCGGTCCGCCCGGCTCCGGTGGGGCGAGCAGGCCGCGCTCCAGTGCGTTCGCGGCGACGGTGGTGGCCGTCGACTCCTCGCCCGGGCGGCCCACGCTGACCAGCAGGGTCGCCTCGGCGAGGCCGTACCCCGTGAGCAGGGCCCCGGGCCGCAGTCCCGCGGCGGCGAAACGGTTGGCGAAGGCGGAACGCGTGACCGCGGAGACGGGTTCGGAGGCGTTGACGGCGACGGCCAGCCGGCCGAGGTCGAGGTCCGCGAGGTCGGCGTCGGTGACGGCGGCCAGGCAGCGGGCGTAGGCGGAGTCCGGTGCGGCGGTGACGGTGACGCCGTGCCGGGACACCTCCCGCAGCCAGCGCAGCGGGTCGGCGGCGTACAGCTCCCCGGGCATCAGGACGGCGGTGGCGCCGAGCCAGAGCGGGTGCAGCAACTGGCCGACCAGGCCCAGGTCGTGGTGGAGCGGCAGCCAGCCGCCGATGCGTGCGGTGCGGTCGGTGCCCAGGGCCCGTCTGAGGGCCTCCATCGTGGCGAGCAGATTGGCATGCGTGACCCGCACACCGCGTGGGCCGGCGGTGCTGCCCGAGGTGTACTGGATCAGCGCGGTGTCGTCCGCCTGCACGCGGGGCGGCGCCCAACTCCCCTCCGCCTCAGGCAGGTTGTCGACGGCGAGGCACACCACCGCCCCCCGGCCCGCCTCCGAGAGTCTGCGGGAGAACTCGGGTGCGTGCGCGGAGTGCGTGAGCAGCAGCGGGGCGTCGGTCTCCGCGGCGATGGCGGCGGTGCGCTCGGCGGCGGCCCGTGAGGTGTCCGGCGGGGGGACGGGCACGGCGACGGCACCGGCGTACAGACAGCCGAGCAGGGCCGCCACCGTGTCCACCCCGCCGCCGGTGGCGACCAGCACCGGGGCGCCCGCGGCGCCGCGGGCGTCCAGTGCGGCGGCCACGGTGCGGGCGCGGGCGTCCAGTTCGGCGTAGCGGTGGCCGGTGGTCCGGCCCGCCGGGTCCGGGCAGAGCAGAGCGGTGTCCCCGGCGCTCCTGGCGAACCGTTCCGCCAGAGCGTGTGTGAAGCTCCTCGCTGGTGTCATCCCTCTGCTCCCCTGGCTCGGCACGGATGTCCGTCCACCCCACTCTCCGCGCCGGCACTACACGGGCGCTCGAAGATCAACTGTGCTGTCACCTCCGGAATCCGGGCGTCCCGTCCAGCAACTCCTGCAACAGGACCTGCTCCTGCGGGCTGAGCGGGATGTCGGGGCGCAGACGTTCCGGATGACCGGGCGGCGGACCGTCGGCGTCCGTCGAGACCATCAGCCGGAAGCCGTCGTCCAGCCCGCAGAGCCGGGCACGGGTGCCGTCGGCCGCCCTCAGGTACAGATCCACTCCCCCGTGCACCATGAGCGCCTCCGCGACGGGCCGCAGCAGGCGGCCGAGCCGACGGCGCCACTGGCCGGGATGTTTCCGCCGCGCCATGTCAGAGCGCACCTTTCGAGCCGCGCTGTCCATTCATCTCGGGTCGCCTCTCTCTCCACCCCGGGCCCCTTGGCGACCGGGCGGCTGGGAGGATGAGAGGGCAGGCTGGAGAAGTGCTGGAGCTTGCATGGAGAGACCGGGAAGACGGGTGTCGCGACGGGTCGGGATCAAGCCATCAGCTTTGGCCACGACTTACGGCATACTTGGCCGAGACTCATCAACCGAGGCGCCGGGGGGCCTAAGTGGTACGAGTTCTGATCGCCGAAGACATGCATATGCTGCGCAAGGCGCTGGTCTCGCTGATCCAGTTGGAGGCGGGCCTGGAGATCGTCGCGGAGCTGTCCTCCGGCTCGGACATCGTGCCGACGGCGCTCGCGATACGGCCGGATGTCGCCGTCCTGGACATCGACCTGCCCGGCACCGACGGCATCACCGCCGCGGCCGCCCTGCACACCGCCGTCCCGGACTGCCGGACGCTGATCCTGACCAGTCTCGGCAGACCCGGGAACCTGCGACGGGCGCTCGCCGCCCATGTCTCCGGCTTCCTGCCGAAGGACTCCGACCCGGACGCGCTGTGCGCCGCGATCCGCAAGGTCGCCTCCGGTGAGCGGGTCATCGACCCCGAACTGGCCCTCGCCACGCTGGACTCGGGGCCCTCGCCGCTGACCGACCGGGAGCAGGAGGTGCTGCAGCTGGCCGCTGAGGGGCATGAGCCGGCGCATATCGCCGGGCGCCTTCATCTGTCCTCGGGGACCGTGCGGAACTATCTGACGTCGGCGGTCACGAAGTTGAACGCGCGCAATCGGGTTGATGCGATTCGTATCGCGCGCGAGGCGGGGTGGTTGAACGCGTAGGGGTCGTTGTCGTCCGCGGGTTGGCTGTGGCTGGTCGCGCAGTTCCCCGCGCCCCCAGGGCACTCCCCTCACCCGGTGGTCTTCAGTTGCACCTCTGCTGTCAGTTCGAACCAGCCCTCGCGGCAGCGTTGGGCCGTCAGGCGGCCGCCGACCGCCTGGATGCGGGTGGAGAGGTTGCCGATGCCGCTGCCTCCGCCGTGGGAGTCGAGGACGGCTTTTCCGGTGCCGTCCGCTCCGTCGTTGACCAGTGAGAGGCGTACGGCGTCCGCCGTGCGCTCGGCGGTGATGCGGCACTGGCCGGCCTGGCTGTGGCGCAGGACGTTGGTCAGGCCCTCGCGGAGCAGGGTCGCGAGGACCGTGTCGACGTCGGCGGGCAACTCACCGCAGTCCAGCCGGACTTGGGCGCTGATGCCGACGCCGGCCAGCATGGCGGTGGCGTTCTCGGCCTCGGTGGTCAGGCTCATGCGGTGGGTGCCGCCCGCCACCACCCGTACGTCGGCCAGTGCTTGGCGGGCGATCTGCAGCACCTCGGTCAGTTCGGCCTGGGCTCGCACCGGCTTCACCGGCGCGAGCCTGCGCACCAGTTCGCACTTGAGGGTGATGGCGGAGAGGCTGAAGCCCAGCAGGTCGTGCAGGTCGCGGGCGAAGCGCAGCCGTTCGGTGATCACGGCGAGACGGGCGATCTCGGCCCGGGACCAGTGCAGTTCGGTCGCGAGCTGGGCCATGCGGGACAGCCCGAAGACGACGAGGGCGCAGATCACGTCGTACGCGGTCTCGTAGATGACGTCCTGGACGCCGTTGCCCACCGCGTACAGCGCGACATTGCAGCCGGCGATCGCGACGGCGGCGGCCGGCCAGGCGGCGGCCGCGGGCAGGGCGAGCAGGGCGGAGCCGGCGAGCAGGCCGGGGATGCCCACCCAGTGCCTGCCGAACAGCAGGTAGGGCACCAGCTGGAAGAGGGCCAGCAGGCCCAGCGCGACGTAGCGCGGCGTTCCGGCCCAGCGGGAGGCCCATGACATCCGCCAGTGGAACGATTCGGCGAGGTGGAGCACGACGATCATCAGCAGGCAGAACACGGCGCCGATGAGCCGGCCCGCCGGAAGGCCGTAGGAGGCCGTCACGACGCCGTAGGCCAGGAAGTAACCGGCCAGCACGGCCAGGGTGATCAGAGCGGCGGCGCGCGGCACCAGGTCGGCGTGGCCCACCTCGGGCGTGGGCGCGGGCGGGGACGCGGCGTCCGGTGTGCCGCGGTGTGCGGGCCGCGCGGCGGGCTCCGGGCCGGCCGGTTCGGTCAGCGGCACCGCCGCCTCGAGACGGAACCAGCCGTCGTCGCCCGCGGCGTGCGCGAGGGTGCCGCCGAGCGCCGCGAGCCGGCGTTCGAGGACGGTGAGCCCGCCGTCGGAGACCGTGCGCGCGACCCGGGCGGCCCGGCCCACTCCGTCGTTGGCGAGGGTGAGCCGCACGGTGCCGTCGTGCACCCCGGCGCCGATCACACAGCGCTCGGCCTTGCTGTGCCGCAGCATGTTGGTCAGGCCCTCGCGCAGCGCGGCGGCCAGGGCGGTGTCCACGGGCCCGGGCAGCGAGCCGCAGTCGAACTGCAGCTGGGTGCGGATGCCGGCGCCGGCGAGCATCGAGACGGCGGCGTCGGCCTCGCCGGACAGCGACATCTCGCGGTAGCCCCGGCTGACCGAGCGCACGTCGGCGAGGGCCTTGCGGGAGGTGCCGAGGATCTCGGCGAGTTCCTCCTGGGCCTTGGCGGGTGCGTCGGCGAGCAGGCGGTAGGCCAGTTCGCACTTGAGCGAGATCGCCGAGAGGCTGAAGCCGACGACGTCGTGCAGATCGCGGGCGAAGCGCAGCCGTTCGGCGGCGACGGCGAGCCGGGACAGTTCCTCGCGCGAACGGTGCAGCTGCCCGATCATGCCCGACATCCGGGACAGACCGATCACGATCAGCGGGATCAGCACCGACTCGACCCCGGCGTAGACGGCGTCGGCCCAGCGCGGCGCGTAGTGGTGGAAGACCGCGGTCTCCGCGGCCGCGCACAGCACGAACAGCGGCCAGCCGAGGGCGGCCGGGAACACCAGGACCGCGGAGGCCGTGAGGAAGACGATCATGCCTCCCCAGGCCACCCCGAACACCGCGATCGGGATGCAGGCGAGCAGGGCCTGGAGCACCCAGGTCGCGTACCGGTAGCGGGTCAGGAAGGGGAAGAGGCGGGGAAAGGAGTGGCTCAGCTGCAGCACCAGCATTCCGGCGAACCCGGAGAGGGAGGCGGCGAGTTCCCAGGCCGGCGGGTGCTCGGCCCAGACGTAGGAGCCGTCGATGACGAAGAAGCCGACCAGGACGGCCGCCGTGATGGCTATCGCCTTGCGCGGTGGAAGTTCCTGACTGCCGGCCGGGACGGATTCCCCGTCCTCGCGGCCGGCTGCGTTTGTGCTCAAAATTCCCCCATGGTCCACGGTGCGCGGTCACTGCAACGTTCCCGGCCCGGAATCATAAAGAATCTTCGTCCCTGATCAGTAGCACTTGTCCGGCCCTCACAGATCCGCCACCGGGTGCCGCACCCTCGGTGAGCAGTCCGGCGGCGGCCGCGTAGCAGCGTGCGGCGCGGGTGACGGCGGGTGGCGGGTGCGCCGGGGCTCCGCTGTCGCGGCCGCACAGCCGTTCCAGCAGCCGGTCCGCCTCGGGGCCGTGCAACTCGACGCGGTGCCGCAGCCGGTGGGCGTGCAGGACCGTCGTGCGCCCCTCGCGTCGTATCTCCACGTCGGCCGCGAGGCGTGCCCGGGGGGCCGGTTCGTCGGCCGTCGGGCGAAAGCGGGTCTCGGGGGCCATGGGCACCACGCTGAGGCACAGCGCGGCACCCGTGGCGAGATGGCGCACCACCACGTCCTGGAGGTCGTCGAGTACGGCGAGCAGATCCCGGGAGGCGTCGTCCCAGTGCTGCTCGGGCATCTCGTAGCCGGGGAAGCCGGGGATCACATTGGCCAGCGAGACCGGGCCGAGAAGCATGCGGCGCAGCGCCTCGCGGACGGCGGGGGCGGGCCGCGGGACGAACCGGCGGCCCCACGGCGTGCGCAGCGTGGCGCCGTCGCCGTCGAACCGGACGGTGACGTCCTCGCGCAGCGACCACAGCTCCGAGAGTTCTGGCGCCGCGAGCCGGTCGATGCGCATGTGGGTCCTTCCGATGGGTTGGGCAGGTGGTCCGGACGCGTTCTAGAGGAACAGCGGTATGGGGTTGAGGTCCTCGTAGCGGATCGGTGTGCTGCGTCTGCCCAGCCGCACCGGCACGTCGAACAGGCGCCCCGGGGCGAACCGGGCCCAGTGGGGGCGCAGTCCGGGCACCACGACCCGCACCACCGGCAGACCGACGTCGGGTCGGGTCTGGTCCAGGACGAGGAGTTCCATGCCGTGCGTGCGCAGGAGCTCCACGGCCGACTCGATGTCGTCGCGCAGGTCTTCGCGGTGGGTGTACGGGTGGGTGTCGGGCCCGGTGGGGGTCGAGCCGTCGGACAGCAGATAGGGGTGGGCGGCCACGGTGGCGGTGCGCAGCCAGTGGCCCACGTCCGGGTCGTCGGCGGCGCTGCCGGGTGCGGCGACGCCCTCGACGACGTGCGGCATCATCTGGTTGAGCTCGGTCAGGGCGCGGCGCAGCGCGATCCGTACGTCGAAGTGGGCGCCGAAGCCGAACATGATCTCCTCGCTCTCGCCGCGGGCCCGGTCGGTGCGCCGGGAGACCGCCGCCAGAACCGGGACTCCGAGGTCGGCGGTGAGGTCGAGGACCCAGACCTCGCGGTTCAACGCGGCGTGGGTGCGGCGCAGTTCGGTGATCCAGGGATCGTCGAAGGCGTCCAGGTCGACGGCGGGGTGGCGGGTGCGGTTGTACCACCACAGGGCCAGCGCGTCACGTTCGACCAGCTCCAGGAAGCCCTGCAGCACGGCGTCCTCCGAAGTGCCGCCCGCGGCGGTGCCGTTGGAGTTGGCCAGGCAGTACACCCGGCCCGGGGCCTGCGGGACGCCGTAGTAGAGCAGCGAGGTGGGCAGCAGCCTCTGCCGGCCCTCGGTCAGCGACCACAGCGGCGTCCAGCCGATCTCGGCGCTCTCGTCGAAGGGGTCGCACACGTACTGGAAGGGGCTGTGGCAGGCGTTCCAGTCCGTACGTCCGGTGTGCTGGCGCGGGTCGTAGAGCTGGACGGTGTCGGGGTGGACGGCGGCCGGGGCGAGGTCGCGGTAGCTGCCGGTGACGACGGCCTCGCCGCCCTCGAAGTGGCCGCAGTGGCGCTCCAGTGCCTCCGCGAAGGCGCCGACCTCGGCCTGCAGCGCGGTGGTGCCCTTGCCGCCGCAGCTGCTGCGCAGACCGGCCCTGAGACCGCCGAGGCCCTGTCCCGCGGCCGGGTTGGTGCCGGCGACGTAGGAGTGGAAGGACTCCGGGCCGCGTGGGTCGCGGCGTATTTCGCGCACCAGTCCGGTCACCGGATCGATGTGGTGGCCGTAGCGCTCCAGCAACTGCCGTGGGGTGAGGCTGCGGTGGCCGCCGCCGTCGGTGTCGTGCTTGATGCGGGAGCGCAGCACCACGGGGGCCTGCACCTGGACGGCCGTCATACCGGGTTCGCCGCAGGTGGGGCACTGGGGGCGGCGCCGTACCGGGTGGAGCGAGGCGCCGAGGCCCAGGCCGTCCAGGGTGCGCAGCGCGAGCTGGCTCGGGTGGCGGAAGCCGGAGAACCACTTGGCGGCCTCCAGCGCGGCGATCTGCAGGGCGGCGAGGCGGGCGGCGGGCAGCGCGCAGGAGGGGCGGGGCACCGGGCCCGAACGGCCCAGCATCCGCTGGACGTGCGCCTCCACCGGGCGGGTGCGCCACAGGCGTTCGGCCAGACAGGCCCAGCACGGCCCGTCCGGATCTCCGAAGAACGGTCCGATCCACTGCTCGGTGCCCTCGGTCCGCACGGGCAGCCAGCGCCGCCCGGCGGCCCGGTGCTCGGCGTCCACGACGGCGAGCGCGGGATCGAGGTAGTCGTCGCAGGCGACGACGGTCAGCGCGTCGGGCCCCGCCGCGCCGTGCGTCGTCGCCGCCGGGTCCGGGACCGTCAGGCCCGCCGCCCCCAGCGCGGCCGTCAGGTCCCGGACATCGGTGCTGCCGACCGAGACCGCCCGTACCAGACCGGTTCCGCGGCCCTCCGCCGCCGCGGAACCGTCCAGTCCGGCTGCTTCCCAGTACGCCTGCTCGGCGAGCTCCCCGGGGGCCGGGGCGTGGTCGCGGGCGACCAGCAGCCCCGCGCCGTCCAGGCGGCGCACGATCCGGGCGGCCTGTCCTTCGGGCAGGTCGTCCCCTGCGTCACGGGCGATCCCGTCCAGCGGGCGGGTGCCGTCGAGCAGGGGGGCGAGCCGGGCTATCTGCGCCCCGTGCAGGGCCGTCACCCGCTGGTCGGAGATCAGGTACACCGCTTCACCGGGCACCTGCTCGACCCGCAGGTGCGGCTTGAACCCCAGCAGCGGGGCGGCGGTCTCGGACGTGCCCATCAGGCCTGGTGCTGAGCGGCGTCGACGGCGGCGGGCAGCTGCGTGACACCGCAGAGGTGGGTCATCAGCGGTGCCTGGTGGGCGATGGCGCCCCGGCCGAACTCCTCGATGACCAGGTCGTCGTGGGCGGCGGTGATGACAAGCGTGTTCCCCTGCATGGTGTCCATCCCTCGGTGTGTGAGTGGGCTGAGTGGTTCCGGCCGGATCCGGCTGGGTCCTGCCGACACCGAGAACACTGCCGCCGGAATCCGCCCCTCCCCAGTGCCACGATCACCGGATGGGCATGAAACTTTCACATGCCGCCCAGGTACAGCCGCATGCCGGGTTCAGGAGTCCGGCACTGGCCCTGAGCTGGGGCCGATGAGAGCTTCGGTAGATGTTGAAGCCGGGCCCGAGACGGGGAGGTCCGGCGGATCGAATCCCGGAGGAACCCACGATGGAGATCAAGGTGCTCGGCCCACTCATGGCCGAAACAGGTGGTACATCGATCGTCCCCAGCGCCGGCAAGCCCCGGCAGATCCTGGCCCTGCTGTCCGTGTACGCGAACCAGGTCGTGCCCGTGCCGACGCTGATGGAGGAGATCTGGGGCGGCGACATGCCCCGCAGCGCGCTCACCACCCTGCAGACCTACATCCTGCAGCTGCGCCGGCTGATCGGTAAGGCGCTCGGGCCGGGCAGCCCCTACGGCGCCCGGGAGGTGCTGGCCACCCGGCACGGCGGCTATCTGCTGGAGGTGCAGCCGGGCGCGGTGGACGTGCACGAGTACGACCGGCTGGTGGCGACGGCGCGCGCCGAGGCCGACCGCGGCGACGACGAGACGGCCGCCGCCGTCTACCGGGACGCGCTCGCCATCTGGCGCGGTCCGGCACTGGTCGACGTACGCCTCGGCCCGCTGCTGGAGATCGAGCTGGTGCGCCTGGAGGAGAGCCGGCTCGAAGTGCTGGAGCAGCGCATCGAATGCGATCTGCGGCTCGGCCGGCACATGCAACTCCTGGCGGAACTGACCTCTTTGACGGCCCGTCACCCGCTGCACGAGGGGCTGCACGCCCAGTGCATGGTGGCGCTGTACCGGTCGGGCCGGCAGTGGCAGGCGCTGGACGTGTACCAGAACCTGCGCCGCGGCCTCGCCGACGAGCTGGGCCTGGACCCTTCCACCCGGCTCCAGCAGCTGCACCGCGCGGTGCTGGCGGGGGATCCCTCGCTGGACGCGGTGGCGGGGCAGCGTCGGCGGACGCTGGACCTGTTCGCCGCCTGAGCGCTGCGTCGGTTCAGCCGCTCTTCGGCCGCGGCTCCGCCGTGGCCGGTCGCGCGGTTCCCCGCGCCCCTTCAGGGCGCCACCGGGCCCCGCCCCTCACCAGGGGGCGGGGTTTCGCGCGTTCAGGGCTCCACCGCATCTCCAGTGGGCGGTCGCACGGTGCGCACGCGTAACTCCTCTACCGAACCTGGGGGTTCACCTTGCGAGTCATCGACCTCTCGTCCGCCGTGGACGCGTCCGGGTGGGAGCCGGACCCGATCGTCCACGAGATCATGACGCCCGCCGAAGGGGCCCGGCACATGGCGGCGGAGATGAAGGAGCACTTCGGGCTGGACTTCGACCCGGCCGATCTGCCGGGCGGTGAGCTGCTGTCGCTGGACACGCTCACCCTGACCAGCCACACCGGCACCCATGTCGACGCGCCCTCCCACTACGGGTCGGTGGGCGACTACGGCCGCCCCCGCAACATCGACGAGATGCCGCTCGACTGGTTCCTGCGCCCGGCGGCGGTGCTGGACGTCTCCGACGTCGGCATCGGTGTCATCGGGGTCGAGCGGATCGAGAAGGCGATCGCGGACGCCGGGTACGTCCCGCAGCCGCTCGACATCGTGCTGCTGCACACCGGCGCCTCCCAACACGCCGGTACACCGCGGTACTTCACCGACTTCGCGGGCCTCGACGGGCCCGCCACCGACCATCTGCTCGACCTCGGCGTCCGGGTCATCGGCACCGACGCCTGGAGCCTGGACGCGCCGTTCGGCCATATGATCCGCACCTTCCAGGAGACCGGTGACCGTGCGGCGCTGTGGCCCGCGCACTTCGCCGGCCGGCGCCGCGAGTACTGCCAGGTGGAGCGGCTGGCCCAGCTCGACACCCTGCCCGCCCACGGGTTCACGGTGTCCTGCTTCCCCGTCAAGATCGCGAGGGCGGGAGCGGGCTGGACCCGGGCCGTGGCCCTGATCGACGCATGAGACTGCGCACCAGCTCGGAGATGGCGGCGCCCTGGCTGTTCTGCTTCCACCACGCCGGCGCCGGCGTCTCCTCGTTCGCCCGCTGGCAGCGGGACCTCGGCGACGCGGCCGAGGTGGTGCCGGTGCTGCTGCCGGGGCGCGGCCCCCGCGCGCGCGAGGCCCGGATCACCGATGCCGCCGAACTCATGGGCGAGCTGCGGGAGTTGATCAAACCACTGCTGGACCGCCCGTATCTGCTGTACGGGCACAGCCTGGGCGGGCTCGTCGCGCACGCGCTGACGCTGGCCCTGGAGGAGGACGGGCTGCATCCGCCGGCCCGGCTGGTCGTGGGCGCCGTACCGCCGCCGCATCTGCGCAATCTGCTGCTGCGCAGCTCACGCCTGTCCGACCAGGAGCTGTTGGAGCTGCTGGTCGACCTGGACGCCGTACCGGCCGAGGCGGCGGGCCGTGACGCTGCGCTGTGGCAGCGGATGGTGGTGCCCGCGCTCCGCGACGACCTGCGCCTCGGCGAATCGCTGTGTCTGGCCGCGGCGGGCACCCGGCTGCGGACCCCGCTGTTCGCGCTGGCCGGACGGGACGACCCGGTCTCCCCGCTGGCGGACGTGGCCCAGTGGGCCGACTACACCGAGGCCGAGTTCCGTCTCCAGACGCTGCCCGGCGGCCACTTCTTCGTACGGGAGCGGTCGGTGCCCCGGCTGCTGCGGCAGGTCGCCGAGGAGCTGCGCGCCCCGCGCCGGGCCCGGCGGACGTTCCAAGGCGAGTCGAGCGACCGTCAAGACGCCGCCACCACACTCGTCGCAACAGTCGACCGATCAGAGAGGTGACGCAGCCGTGCTGCATTCTCCCGGGGCGACCCCCCGCGATCCACAAGCCGAGGAGGCCAGGTGAGCCGACGCGTCGTCATTACCGGAATCGGTGTGGTCGCCCCCGGCGGCGTCGGCACCAAGCAGTACTGGAGCCTGCTGACCGAGGGACGCACCGCGACCCGCGCCATCTCGCTCTTCGACGCCTCGGCGTTCCGCTCCCGCATCGCCGCCGAGGTCGACTTCGACCCGGTCGCCGAGGGACTCGACCAGGAGCAGGCCGAACGGCTCGACCGGGCCGCGCAGTTCGCGCTGGTCGCCGCGCGCGAGGCGGTCGCGGACAGCGGGCTCGACCTGGCGGGCACGGACCCCTTCCGCACCGGTGTCACCATCGGCAGCGCGGTCGGCGCCACCACGGGCCTGGACTACGAGTACGCGGCCGTCAGCGGCAACGGCGCCGAGTGGCTGGTCGACCACGAGCGGGCCGTACCGCATCTGTACGACTACTTCGTGCCCAGCTCCTTCGCGGCCGAGGTGGCCTGGGAGTTCGGCGCCCAGGGCCCGACCGCCGTGGTCTCCACCGGCTGCACCTCCGGCCTCGACTCCGTCGGGCACGCCGTGGAGCTGATCCGCGAGGGCAGCGCCGACGTGATGATCACCGGCGCGACCGAGGCGCCCATCTCGCCGATCTCGGTGGCCTGCTTCGACGCCATCAAGGCCACCTCCAACCGCAACGACGAGCCGGAGACCGCCTCCCGCCCGTTCGACAAGTCCCGCAACGGCTTCGTCCTCGGCGAGGGCAGCGCCGTGTTCGTGCTGGAGGAGTACGAGCAGGCGCGGGCCCGCGGCGCGCACATCTACGCCGAGGTCGCCGGGTTCGCCTCGCGCTCCAACGCCTACCACATGACCGGACTTCGGGCCGACGGCGCCGAGATGGCCGAGGCCATCACGGTCGCACTCGCCGAGGCCGGCCTCCCCGGCACCGACGTCGACTACATCAACGCGCACGGCTCGGGCACCCTGCAGAACGACCGGCACGAGACGGCCGCGTTCAAGCGCAGCCTGGGCGAGCACGCGTACAACACGCCCGTCTCCTCGATCAAGTCGATGATCGGGCACTCGCTGGGCGCCATCGGCTCCCTGGAGATCGCCGCGTCCGCGCTGGCCATCGAGCACGACGTGGTGCCGCCCACCGCCAACCTGCACGAGGCCGACCCCAAGTGCGACCTCGACTACACGCCGATCACGGCGCGCGAGAAGAAGGTCGACACCGTGCTCAGCGTGGGCAGCGGGTTCGGCGGCTTCCAGAGCGCGATCGTGCTCACCACGCCCGAGCGGAGGAGCAGCGCCGCATGACCACCGACCTCCAGACGCGCACGGCCACCGCCGTCTTCACCGGCATCGGTGTCACCGCGCCCAACGGCCTCGGTACCGAGGCCTGGTGGCGGGCCACCCTCGCCGGTGAGAGCGGCATCCGCCCGGTCTCCCGCTTCGACGCGAGCGGCTATCCGGCCAGGCTGGCCGGCGAGGTGCCGGGCTTCGAGGCCGCCGACCACATCCCGAGCCGGCTGCTGCCGGCAACCGACCACATGACCCGGCTCGCGCTGACCGCGGCCAAGGAGGCCGTCGAGGACAGCGGCGCCGACCCGGCCGAACTGCCGCCGCACTCGGCCGGTGTGGTCACCGCCGCCTCGGCGGGCGGCTTCGAGTACGGACAGCGCGAACTGCAGGCGCTGTGGGGCAAGGGCGGGCAGTACGTCAGCGCGTACCAGTCCTACGCCTGGTTCTACGCCGTCAACACCGGCCAGATCTCCATTCGGCACGGTCTGAAGGGGCCGAGCGGGGTGCTCGTCACCGAGCAGGCCGGCGGTCTGGACGCGGTCGCGCAGGCACGGCGGCAGCTGCGCAAGGGCAGCAAGCTCATCGTCACCGGCGGGGTGGACGGCGCGATCTGCCCCTGGGGCTGGACCGCGCAGCTCGCGGGCGGCCGGATGACCTCGGTCGAGGACCCGGCGCGCGCCTATCTGCCCTTCGCCGCCGAGGCCTCGGGCCATGTCGCCGGCGAGGGCGGCGCCATCCTGGTCCTGGAGGACGCCGAGGCGGCGCGGGCCCGCGGGGCCCGGGTGTACGGACGGCTCGCCGGGTACGCGGCGACCTTCGACCCCGCGCCGGGCCGCGGCGGCGAGCCGGGTCTGCGCCGCGCCGCCGAACTCGCCCTGGACGAGGCGTCGTTGGCGCCCTCCGCGGTCGACGTGGTGTTCGCCGACGCGGCGGGGGTGCCGGAGCTGGACCGCCAGGAGGCCGACGCCCTCACCGCGCTGTTCGGTCCGCGCGGGGTGCCGGTGACCGCCCCGAAGACCATGACCGGCCGGCTCAACGCCGGTGCCGCCTCCCTCGACCTGGCGGCCGCGCTGCTGTCGGTGCGGGACGCGGTGATCCCGCCGACCGTCAACGTCACGGCCCCCGCCGAGGGGTACGCCCTCGACCTGGTCACCGAGGCCCGACGCGGTCCCGTGCGCACGGCACTCGTACTCGCCCGCGGGCGGGGCGGGTTCAACGCTGCCGCTGTGGTGACGGCGGACGATTAGCGCTGCGCTGCACGGGCGGTACCGGGCCGTTGTTCGTCCGCGGGCCGTCGTGGGCTGGTCGCGCAGTTCCCCGCGCCCCTTCGGGGCGCACTCAACTCCCCTCCAAGAAAGGCTGCTTACGTGAACCTCAAAGAACTGACCACGCTCCTGCGTGACTGCGCCGGTGTCGACGAGGGTGTCGACCTGGACGGTGACGTCCTCGACGTCCCCTTCGACGAGCTCGGCTACGACTCGCTGGCCGTGCTCCAGGTGACCGGTGTCATCGAGCGCGACTACAAGATCCAGCTGTCCGACGACACGGTGGCCGAGGCGACGACGCCGCGCCTGCTGCTGGAGTTCATCAACGAGCAGCTGGGCGCCGCGCCGGTGGCGAACGCCGCCTGAGCCCACCGCCGCGCCGAAGGCCGCCCACTCCCCCGCGGGGTGCGGCGGCCTTCGGCGTACCCGCGTCCCCGCTTCTCCGCGTCCTGTCGTACGACTGCCCGCGGGCATACGACAGTGCCCGCACGCCGGGGGATTCGCGTACGGGCACTGTCTGGGGGTGGCCGGCAGGGGGGCCGGCCCGGAGGGGTGGTCAGATGAGGTCGTCGCGGGTGATCTGGCGGTCCTGGATGCGCCAGGTGCCGCCGCTGCGCACGATGCGGTCCTCGCACAGGGTGCTGGCCTTGATCTCGGGGCGGCCGCCGCGCGGGGTCTCGATGACCAGGGCGTAGCAGCGGGCCGTCACCGCCTCGGGGGTGGCGGACTCCACGGAGACCATGCCGAGCCAGTGGCGGCGCTGGACGCCGGCCGCGGCGTACGCCTCGGTGGCCTTGGCGGCGGCCTCGGTGATGGCGGCGCGGCCGACAGCCGGCACCGGCTGGGCGTTGGCGGCGAAGACGCCGTCCTCGGTGAAGGTGTCGGCCCACTCCCCGACCCGGCCGTCGTCGAGCAGGTGCATCTGCTGGGCGTAGAACTGCTGGATCTCCTGGTACAGCCCGGCCGTGGGGCTCTGCGGCAGCTCGGTGACGCTCATGCGGGTCCTCTCGGATGAGTCCTTGTGTCCCCTCCACGCTGGCCGGTCGGGCTCGAAGTGCGGTCGCGAGGTTCTGGAGCCCCGAGGCGCCGGATTGTGGGTCCCACGACGTTCCCGGCCGTCCAGTCGTGCTCGACACGGTTTCGAGTGGGGCTCGGCACGGTGGGCCGCGTCCACACCGTCTGGCCGAGGAGAGACACCCCATGGGACAGCAGTCCGGCGACCGCAAGGCCGCCCTGATCACCGGCGCCACCAGCGGCATCGGCCTGGCGGCCGCCCGCACCCTGGCCGGGGCCGGATACGCCGTGTTCGTCTGCGCGCGCGGCGCCGAGTCCGTGGAGCTGACCGTCAAGCAGCTGCGCGAGGAGGGGTACGAGGCCGCCGGCACCGTCGCCGACGTGCGCGACCCCGGCTCCGTCACGGCTCTGGTCGCCGCCGCCGTCGAGGCGTTCGGGCGGGTCGACGTGCTGGTCAACAACGCGGGCCGCAGCGGGGGCGGGGTCACCGCCGACATCGACGACGAGCTGTGGCACGACGTCATCGCCACCAACCTCACCTCGGTGTTCCTGCTCACCCGCGAGGTCCTGAACAAGGGCGGCATGCGCGAGCGCGGCTGGGGCCGCGTCATCAACGTCGCCTCCACCGCGGGCAAGCAGGGCGTCGTCCTGGGCGCCCCGTACTCCGCCTCCAAGCACGGCGTGGTCGGCTTCACCAAGGCGCTGGGCAACGAGCTGGCGCCGACCGGGATCACCGTCAACGCCGTCTGCCCCGGCTATGTCGAGACGCCCATGGCGCAGCGCGTGCGGGCCGGTTACGCCGCCGCGTACGACACCTCCGAGGACGCCATCCTGCAGAAGTTCCAGGCGAAGATCCCGCTCGGCCGCTACTCCACGCCCGAGGAGGTGGCCGGACTGATCGGCTATCTGGCCTCCGACACCGCCGCCTCGATCACCTCGCAGGCCCTCAACGTCTGCGGCGGCCTCGGCAACTTCTGATCCCGCGAACTCCTGTCACAGGAACGCCTCTTACCGGCACGCCTCTCACAGCAAAGGACGTCACCCGTGTCCGTGACCACACCGCACCGCACCCTGCACAGCGTCGCCGTCGCCGCGCCCGCCGAGGTCGTCTACGGCATCGTCGCCGACGTCACGATGTGGCCGCAGTACTTCGCCCCCAATGTGCACGTCGAGCACCTGGAGCAGGACGAGACCAGCGAGCGCATCCAGATCTGGGCCTTCGCCAACGGCGAGGTGAAGACGTGGGTTTCGCGCCGCACCCTGGACGCGGCCGCCCTGCGCGTCGAGTTCCGCCAGGAGGTCTCCACACCGCCGGTCGCCGCGATGGGCGGCACCTGGGTGGTCTCCCCCGTCGACGAGAACTCCTCGCTCCTCGAACTCCACCACGACTTCGCCGCCGTCGACGACGACCCGGACGGCGTCGCCTGGATCACCGCGGCCGTCGACCGCAACAGCGCCGCCGAGCTGAACAACATCAAGGAACTCGCCGAGCAGCACCGCGAGTTGGACCAGCTGGTGTTCACCTTCGACGACACCGTGGAGATGGCCGCCGACGGCGCCGACGTCTTCGACTTCCTGAACCGCGCCGACCTGTGGCCCGAGCGGCTGCCGCACGTGGCGCGCCTGGACCTCACCGAGGACGAGCCGGGCGTGCAGATCATGGCGATGGACACCCGCACCCGCGACGGCTCCACGCACACCACCGAGTCGGTGCGCGTCGTCTTCGGTTCGGACCGCATCGTCTACAAGCAGACCACCGTGCCCGGCCTGATGACCGCGCACACCGGCCGCTGGACGATCCGGCCCGTCGAGGGCGGCGTCGCCGTCACCTCCCGGCACACGGTCACCCTCAAGCCGTCCGCGGTCGAGCCGATCCTCGGCGCGGGCAGGACGGTCGCCGACGCGCGGGCGTACGTGCACAAGGCGCTCAGCACCAACAGCACCTCGACCCTGAAGCTGGCGAAGGCCCACGCGGAGGCGCTCCGTGGCTGACCTGCCTCTCTCCATAGCGGAGTTGCCCTTTTCCGTGCCCGACCGGATCGATCAGCTGCTGTCCCGGGCCGCCGCCGCGCACCCCGGGCGGCGGGCGGTCGTCGCCGACACGCTGGAGCTGGACTACGCCGCCCTCGACACGCGGGTCACCTCGGTGGCGGCCGCCCTGCAGGGCCTGACCGGCGCCGGCGAGGTGGTGGCGGTGGCGTCCGTGCTGCATCCGGACTTCGCCGTCGCCTACTACGCCGTCGCGCGCGCGGGCCGTACGGCCGCCGTCGTCAACCCGCTGCTGCGCGAGGAGGACCTGCTGCATGTGCTGTCCCTGAGCGGGGCCACCGTCGCGGTCGTGGACGCGGCTCTTGAGGAGCGGCTCGCGCACGTACGGGACCGGCTGCCGGCGCTGCGTACGGTGCTGCGGATCGGCGCGCTGCCCGAGGGGGACGGCGCCCCGGCCGACCCGGCCACCGGGCCCGGCGACACCGCCGTGCTGCAGTTCACCAGCGGAACCACCGGCCGGCCGAAGGCGGTGCGGCTCAGTCACCGCAATGTCGTCGTCAACGCGGCCCAGATCACCGACGCCCACCGCCTCGACGGGGACACCGTCGCCCTGAACCACCTGCCGACGTACCACCCGATGCACCTCAACTCGGCGATCGCGGCGGGCGCCACGCAGGTGCTGTGCGCCGCGCCGGAGCCGTACGCGGCACTGATGACCGCCAACCGGCACGGCGCGACGATCCTCTACAGCCTGCCGGTCAGGCTGGCCCGGCTCGCCGCCGACCCGGACCTGGACAGCATCTCGGTACGCACCCTGCGGCGCATCGCGTCCGGCGGTTCGGGGCTGCCGGTGGCGGCGGCCCGCAGGCTCTCGAAGAGGTTCTCCCTTCCCGTCTTCCAGGGCTACGGACTTGCCGAGACCTCTCCCCTGACGCACAGCGACGACCCCGAGCGGCCGGTGCACGGCTCGGTCGGGAAGCCGGTCGCCGGGACCGAGTGCCGCATCGTGGACATCGACAGCCGTGCCGTGCTGCCCGCCGGTTCGGTGGGCGAGGTGCAGCTGCGCGGACCGCAGGTCATGCAGGGCTATCTCGGCGGGCCCGACGGCACCGGTCTTGAGCCGGACGGCTGGCTGAGCACCGGGGACGCGGGCCGGATCGACGAGGACGGGCGGCTGTTCCTGGTGGACCGGCTCAAGGACGTCTTCAAGTGCGACAACTTCCTGGTCGCGCCCTCGGACGTGGAGCGGGTGCTGCTGCGCCGGCCGGGCGTCAGGGACGCGGTCGTGGTCGAGCTGCCCGACGCCGAGCATGGTGCGGTCGCGGGAGCACTGGTCGTGCTGGAGGACCCCTCGACCCTGCGGGACGTGATCGCCGCCGTCAACGACGAACTGCCCTACTACCAGCACATCCGGGACGCGGTGACGCTCGACGCCATCCCGCGCTCCGGCAACGGAAAGGTCCAACGGCGGCTGCTGGCCCAGCAGTTGACCAGCCGACAGCCCGTCTGAGCACCGGCCCGCCCAAGAACCGAGGAGAACCTCATGCGCTTCACCGTCATCAACACCTTCACCCTCAAGAACCCGGCCGACGCGCGGGACTTCGAGGAGCGCTTCCTGACCCATGTGCAGTGGATGCGCAGCCGCCCCGGGTTCGTCGCCCACCAGGCGGTGCGCGCCACCGAACAGCCCGAGGTCTACGTCAACTTCGGCTGGTGGGAGAAGCCCGAGGACTTCCAGGCGGTGCTCGCGAGCGACACCTTCAAGGAGCACGCCGAGGAGTTCCACAAGATCGTCGACGTGGTCGCCGACCCGTCGATGGGCGTGCTGCGCCTGGACTCCGCTGCCGCGCGGGAGGGCGATCACCTGGTCGTGGAGTTCTTCACCGACAACGACCCGGGCGCCTACCGGCGTTACGCCGAGGCCGACGGTTTCGTCGCCGCCGACGTCGCCAAGTCGCTGTTCGCCCGCCCCGGCGGGTTCACCGCGCTGACCCGCTGGCGCTCCGCCGAGCAGGCCGCCGCGGCCCGCGCCGCGCTCGTGGAGCGCGCCGTACCGGCCCGGCCGATCGCGGGCAACCGGGCCGAGCTCACCCCCGCCGGCTGAACAGGAGGACCGCATGCAGTACCGCCGACTCGGCGCGAACGGGCCGGTGGTCAGCCGTGTCGCGTTCGGGAACTCGCTGACCGCGGGCAACCAGCTCGCCGACGACGCCGCGCTCGCCTGTGTGCGCGCCGCCCTGGACGCCGGGATCACCACCTTCGACACCGCGGACGCCTATGCGGAGGGCCGGGCCGAGGAACTGCTCGGCCGGGCCCTCGCCGGCGTGGACCGGGACTCCGTCGTCGTCTGCACCAAGGTGGGCAGGGGCGGCGGGCCCGGCCCCGGCGCGCTGTCCCGCGAGCGGATCGCCGCGAGCCTGGACGCGTCGCTGCGCCGGCTCGGCACCGGCCACATCGACCTCTACCAGGCACATCTCTACGACGACTCCACCCCGCTGGAGGAGACCATGCGGGCCTTCGCCGACGCCGTGCGCGCCGGGAAGGTCCGCTGCGTCGGCGTCTCCGAGTGGGCCGCGGACGAGATCGAGCGGGCCGCCGTGCTCGCCCGCGAGCTGGGGGTGCCGCTGGTCTCCAACCAGCCGCAGTACAACCTGCTGTGGCGGGTGATCGAGGCCGAGGTGCTGCCCGCGTGCGCCGCGCTCGGCATCGGGCAGATGGTGTGGTCCCCGCTGGCCGGGGGCGTGCTCACCGGCAAGTACCGGCCGGGGCAGCGCCCGCCGGCCGGTTCGCGCGCGGTGGCCGCGCGCGGGGGCGACGTCTCCATCCAGCGCTGGAACTTCCTCTCGGACGAGGTGCTGAGCGCCGTAGCCCGCGCCGGAGACCTGGCCACCGAGGCGGGCCTCACGCTGCCACAACTCGCCCTCGCCTGGACCCTGCGCGACGAACCGGTCACCACCGCCGTCATCGGGGCCTCGACCCCCACCCAGATCACCCGCAACCTGACGGCCCTGACCACCCCCGTCGACCCCGCCCTCCTGCACCAGGTGGACGAGGCCCTGACCCCGGTGACGGTCCACGACCCGGCCCTGACCCTGAGCCGCATGCTCCGAGCGAAGTCCCGCAACCCGACGCTCACTTGAGCCGCAGAGCACCCCCGCCGGGGGACCGCCACCACCCGACACGCAGCGCCCACCCGCACACCCGGCAAGGACGCCACCCCCTCACGCACAACCCCCTAACCCACCCCACTCGAGAGGAACCCCATGACCACCGCACCCGACCGGCAGGTCCACCGCACGAGCGCCGCCGTTGATGTCGACGCCCCCGCCGACGTCGTCTACCGGGCGTTGACCGATGTGGTGGGCTGGCCGGTGTTGTATCCGTGGATCGCGCACACCGAGGTCGTTGCCCGGGACGGGGCCGATGACGAGGTGAAGTTCTGGGCCGTGCGGCCCGGGCCGGAGGGGGGTCTGCGGATCTGGACGTCGAAGCGCACCCTGGACCCGGTGGCCCGCCGGATGGTGTTCGAGCAGCAGGGCTCGGTCGGGCCGATCGAGCGGTTGGGCGGGACCTGGGACTTCGTGTCGCGTGAGGACGGGGGGTGCCGGGTGGAGTCGGGGCACTGGTTCACCACGGACGCCGACCCGGCCGTCACCGCGGGCGAGCTCGACCGGCACGGTGCGCTGCAGATGCGGACGCTGAAGGCGCAGACGGAGAGTGCTACCGCCCTCACCTCGGACGTCGTCCGCGCCGAGGCGTCCAACACCGCGCAGGGCTCGTTCGCCGACGTACGGGCGCGGCTGCTCGCGGCGCTGCCCGCCGGGGACGGGAACGGGGACGCCTGGTTCGGCGAGACGGAGGCCGGGCCCACGGTGCAGATCGTGCACGGCGACGGCGTCGTCGTACAGAAGCTGCTGTCCCCGCCCGAGCCGGCCGAACTGCTGCGCACCCGCTGGCGGCTGGCCGAGGAGGCGGACGGAGTGCGGGTGACGGCCGATGTCCTGGCGGTCGCGACGCACGGGCACGAGCAGGTGCGGGCGCTCGCCGAGGCCGGCGTGCGGGACGCGCTGGCGCGGGCGGGTGCCCGATGACCGCGGACGTGCACGAGGGCGCCGTCGAGGAGGAGCAGACCGACGTCTGTGTGGTGGGCGCCGGTCCGGCCGGGCTCACGCTCGCGCTGCTGCTGCTCAGGTCGGGCCTGCGGGTGACGGTCGTGGAGAAGTCGCGCTCGCACCAGCGGGAGTTCCGCGGGGAGATCCTGCAGCCCGGAGCGATGCGCATCCTGGACCGGCTGGGGGTGCTCGAAGGGGCGCGGGAGCGCGGCTGCCACGAGCACCGCCGGTTCCGGCTCATGGAACAGGACCGGGTCCTGCTCGACATCGACTACCGCTCACTGCCCGCGCCCTACAACCACCTGCTGTCCATCCCGCAGTCCCACCTCCTCACCCAACTCCTGCTGAGCTGCGCCGAGTTCACCACGTTCCGGTACGTCGACGGCTGCCGGGTCACCGACCTCCTGCGCGACGACCGCGGACGGGTCACCGGGATCGCCGGCGACGGCTACACCTGCCGTGCCGCGGTCGTGGTCGGCGCCGACGGGCGGTTCTCCAAGGTGCGGCGGCTGGCCGGGATCGCGGCGGGCCGCACCGAGGCGTTCGACCAGGACGTCCTCTGGTTCAAGCTGCGCGGCGACCGGGCCGCCGACGGGCACGACATACGGGTCTTCCGCGGCTCCGGCAGCAGCCCGGTGCTGGTGTACGGCTCGTGGCCGGACCGGGTGCAGATCGGCTGGACGCTGCCCCACAAGGGCTACCAGGCCGTGGTGCGGGGCGGCCTCGGACACGTCAAGCAGCAGCTGGCGAAGGCCGTTCCGGCGTACGCGGAGCTGATCGACGACCAGATCACCTCGCTGCGCGACCTCAGTCTGCTCGACGTGTTCTCCGGGCGCGCCGAACGCTGGGCCACCGACGGCCTGGTGCTCATCGGTGACGCCGCGCACACCCACAGCCCGATCGGCGCGCAGGGCATCAACCTGGCCGTGCAGGACGCGGTCGTGCTCCATCCGATCCTGGTGGAGGCGGTGCGCCTGTGCGACACGAGCGCCGCGTTCCTCTCCCGCTTCGAGGAGACCCGGGCGCCGGACATCGAGGCGATGATGCGGCTGCAGGGCATGCAGTCCAAGGCGATGCTGTCCACGGGCGCGTTCGCCACGAAGGTGCGGCCGCGGCTGGCCGCGGTGGTCCGGCACACACCGCTGTACCGCAGGATCCTGCGGACCATCGCCTACGGCAACCCGTCGATCCGGGTGGCGGAGGAGCTCTTCGTCGCCTGAGCGGGCGGACACGAACGAGGGGGCCGGGTCCCGACGGACCCGGCCCCCTTCGGGTGGTGGTTCAGCCGGCCAGGGCGTCCACCCGGGCCGAGTCCACGACCACCCGGAACAGACCGCCCTCGACCTCGGCGTGCTCCGCCATGCGCCGCGCGTCGGCGGCCATCTCCGGGCTCTGGACGACGGGGGCGTAGGCCTGCGGCCCGGTCCACCAGCCGATGTTGACGTAGGAGCCGGTCTCCCGGTCGGAGTGCACCAACTGGTGGGCGAGGAAGCCCTCGTGGCCCTTGACGAAGGAGACGTGGCCGAGGAAGGCCGCCTCGAACGCCTGCTGCTCGGCGCCCTCGCGCAGGGTGAAGGAGGTCAGCGCGACCGCCGCGTCGGCGGCCGGGACCGGGTCGCCGCCGAGCCCGTCCGCGTCCTTGCGGCCGGCGAGCACCGGACCGTGCACGCTGGTGATGGCGGCCAGGGCGACGAACCGGCTGCTGACGGCGGTGAAGAACTCCCAGTCGCCGACGACGGTGCGGTGCGCCTCGGCGTCCCGCCACCAGGTCAGGATGACGAAGGTGTCCGGGGCGGAGATGCCGCGCAGCAGTGCGGTGCGCAGCAGGCCGTCGCGCCGGGAGACGGCCTCCTTGTACGTCTGGTACGCCGCCTCGAACTCGGCGCCCTTGTCCTTGTGCTTGTCCTTGAGCACGAACCGGGCGACGGCGACGACAGGAGCGTGGTCGGTCATGGGTGTGGGTGCCTTTCGATGAGGACTGCGGTGATCACTGGTGGGGAGTGAAGGTCAGACGGGCTGCTGCACATAGGCGTGCACGTACTTGTCGAGCACGGCCCGGTAGTAGTCGGGGCCGAAGCCGAGCCCGTACACGGTCGGTACGAGCCGGCAGAGCTTGGCGATGGAGACCGGCTGGGCGCCGGACGCCTGGACGTAGGTCTTCTCGGCGCTGGTGCCCAGCAGGTGCTCCATGTGGTCGACGACGTCCTCGATGCCGGGGGCGTACCCGGAGGCCACGTTGACGACGTCGCGGGTACGGCCGTCCACGAGCAGCGTGTGCACGATCTTGACGACGTCCTCGACGTCGACGAGGTCGCGCCGCGCGCCGCGGTACACCGTGAGGCGACCGCTGCTCAACTGCCGTACCAGGGAGGGGAGGAGCTGGTGGGGCGGCTGGTGGAAGCCGACCACGTGGGACAGCCTGAGGATCAGGTACTCCACGTCGGAGGACTTGACCACCGCCTCCAGGGAGAGCTTGTGCCGGCCGTAGGGGGTCGCCGGGTAGACGGGCCCGTCCTCGCGGCCGGGCGAGCCGTCGGGCACGGAGTACATGCCGGCGGACGCGGTGGAGAAGAAGACCAGGCGCTTGCCGTGCCGCTCGCAGTACCGCAGCGTCTCGTACAGCCGTACGGACTCGCGGGTGTACTGCTCGGGCCCGATGTCACCGGCGGCCGAGACGCCGGCGGCGAGCACCACCGTGTCCGGGTGGTGGTCCGCGAGGGCCGCCAGATGCCCAGCCAGGAATCCCCTGCCGACTATCTCCATGGGGTGTGCCAACTCCTCGTGGTCGTAAGGGGGTTCATGCCGCGGCGGATGCGGCCCAGTCGGGCACCGCGAGGATCTCCAGGACGGCCGTGGTGATCGTGTAGCCGGCGCCGCCGCCGTAGAGCATCACGTGGTCGCCGGGGTTCAACGCGCCGGTGAGCAGCAGGTGTTCGAGGCCCGCGGCCCAGTCGCCGGCGCCGATGTGGCCGGTGCGGCGGGCGAAGTCCCAGGTGGTGACCGACTCGTCGACGCCGATCAGGTGGTGGATCTGGAAGGGGCCCTTGATCCGGCCGGTGGAGGGGATCACCACCCGGGTGATGTCGCCGATGTCGAGGCCGGCCTCGTCGAGGACGGCCTGCTTGGCCTCGCCCATCACCTTGCCGAACCGGATGTTCGTCAACGTCTCGTCGCTGTGGGCCAGTTGAGCCTCGCCGCGTGCGGTCAGGTCGATCTGCCGCTCGGCGGCCCGGGAGACCGGACCGAGCGGCTCGTCGCCGCGGGCCATGGGCTCCAGGCCGTTGTCGGCGACGGTGGCGGTGGCGACCAGGCGGGCGAAGCCGCCCTCGCCGGACAGTACGGTCGCGGTGGCGCCGTCGGCGTAGGCGTTGCCGTGCCTGAGGTGCCAGCGGTCGGCGCCGGGGCCGCCGAAGCGGTCGGCGGTGGTGACCATGACCGCGCTGCCCGTGCCGTGGCCCACGCTCAGGTGGGCGGCGGCCAGTTCCAGGGAGCTGATGCCGATGTTGCAGCGCTGCTGCACGTCGAGGGCGGGCACCGTCCTGCCGACGGCGCGGCCCGCGATGTAGGAGGCGGCGGGCCAGATGTCCAGGCCCTGGTACCAGGTGCTGCCGTGCAGCAGCAGTGCGTACGCCGACTTGGCGAGCCCGGACCGCTCGTGCGCGACCCGGGCCGCGGCGACCGCCATGTCCGGCGGCGCCGTCCACGTCTCGCCCGCGGCCTCCCGCGCGATCACCACGGACTCGTAGCCGAAGTCGTCGATCCACTCCTGCCCGCACTCCCCGGCCGCGACGGCCTCGGCGACCGGCACGGGGTCGGGCAGCCAGCTGCCGACACCGGCGACATAGATCTCTCTCCAGCGCATCCGCTACTCCTCCGGTTCGGCGGTCGGGGTCGTCAGGACTTCCGGCATGCGCCCAAGGTCGCGACCGGCTCTCGAAAGGCGCTGGAGTCCGGCAGGGGAACGGGCGGAGGGGACCGGCTCCAGTGGCGCTCCAGCGGGATGCGAGGGGCGCGCGAGCCGTGGTCGTCAGGCTGGACGCACAGCCCGAGGGCGGACCCTGCCCGCCGACCCCCCACCGAACATCCGGAGATCCGCCGTGCGCATCCCGCCGACCGCCCGCACGGGCGTGCCCCGACCCCGGCCGCCGATTCCCCCGTACACCGCACCCCGAGTCCCGCCCCTGCGCAGCGCGCGGGGGCTTCGCAGCGAGGAGGCGCCGTGCGTGTCCTGATGACGGCCCTGGTGCCCAGCCATCTGATGCCGATGGTCCCGCTGACCTGGGCGCTGCGCGCGGCCGGGCACGAGGTGCTGGTCGCCGGCGACACCGACGTGGTGCGCAGCGCGCGGGCCGCGGGCCTGGACGGCCGGCTGATCGGCGGCTCGGGGACCACCCGGCAGCAGCAGACCCGGCCCGGTGCCGTCACGATGGTCGGCCGGGGCGCGCTGGAGCAGCGCGCGGAGTCGGAGTGGGCGGCGGTCGGGGCACGCTGGCGCCACCGGCTCGGCGGCTACCTCGACGACTTCGTGGCGCTCGGCCGTGCCTGGCAGCCGGACCTGGTGGTCACCGACCCGGTGGAGTTCGGCGGGCTGATCGTGGCCGGCGCGCTCGGTGTGCCCGGTGTGGTCCACCGCTACGGCCCGGACGACATCACCGGCCCGCTGCTGCGCCAGGCCGTGGTCCAACTCCGCGATCTGGCACGGGAGTACGGCTCCGCGGACGGCTTTCCCGCACCGGCGCTGCTGGTCGACCCGAGCCCCCCGTCCCTGCTGCCCGAGGGCGAGGACGACCCGTCCCTGCTCACCCGCTACATCCCCTACAGCGGCACGGCCGAACTGCCCGCCTGGGCCATCGAGCCCCCCGAACGGCCCCGGGTGCTGGTCTGCCTGGGCATGTGGCACGGGCGGCACATCGCCGAGACCGGCACGCTGCCGCCGGGCTTCCGGCATGTCCTGGACGCCTGCGCCCAACTGGGCGCGGAGGCGGTGCTGCCGATCGACGCCGAGTACCACCCGCTGCTCGGTGAACTGCCCGCCACGGTACGGGTGGTGGACCGCTTCCCGATCGGCCCGCTGCTGCGGCACACCGCGGTCACCGTGCACCACGGCGGCAGCGGCACCACCATGACGTCCTTCGTCGCGGGTGTGCCCCAGCTGGTGCTGCCCGGCGACAAGCCGTTCCTGCAGACCACGGCCCGCCTCGTCGAGCGGTCCGGCGGCGGGATCAGCCTCGCCGGCGAGGAGCAGCAGCACGACCCGCGCCTCGTCCGTCAGGCCCTGGCCGACCTGCTGGGCGAGGAGCACCACCGCAAGGCCGCCCGTGCCGTCGGCGCGGAGATCGCCGGCCTGCCCGGCCCCACCGAACTGGTCCGCACCTTGGAAGGGCTGATCTGACATGCCTCCGCTCGTACAGGAAAGGGAACACGTGCCCTCCCCCATGGCACAGTCCGCCGGCCCGCCCGCCGTGGCCTTCCGCGGCGTCGTCAAGCAGTACGGCAGCGTCCGCGCCGTCGACGGCATCGATCTGACCATCGCACGCGGCGAGTCGGTGGCCCTGCTCGGCCCCAACGGCGCCGGCAAGTCCACCACCATCGGCATCCTGCTCGGTCTGGTCCCGCCGGACGAGGGCACGGTCGAGGTGTTCGGCAAGCGGCCCGAACAGGCCATGCGCGCGGGCCATTTGGGCGCCATGCTGCAGGAGGGGAAGATGATCCCCCGGGTCACCGTGCGCGAACTGGTCGGCTTCGTACGGCAGACCTACCGCGACCCGCTGCCGCTGGCCGAGGTGCTCGACCTCGCGCAGCTCACCGGGATCGCGGGACAGCGCGTGGACCGGCTCTCTGGCGGCCAGGCACAGCGGGTGCGGTTCGCGCTGGCGCTGGCCGGCAACCCCGATCTCGTGGTGCTCGACGAGCCGACGGCCGCCCTCGACGTGGAGTCGCGGCGCGAGCTGTGGGCGGCGATGCAGCGCTACGCCGAGCGCGGCAACACCGTGCTGTTCTCCACGCACTACCTGGAGGAGGCCGACACCAGCGCGGACCGTGTGGTGGTGATCGCCGCCGGCAAGGTCGTCGCCGACGACACACCGGCTCGCATCAAGAACATGATCGAGGGCCGCACCGTCTCCTTCGTGCCGCGCGGCGCGCAGGAGGGCTATGAGCTGCTGCCCGGGGTGACCGGGGTGCAGTTCCACGGCGGGCGGGTGCATCTGCGCACCACCGAGTCGGACCGGACCGTGCACGCCCTGGCGCGCGCCGACGCCTTCGACGACCTGGAGGTCTCCGGCGTCGGCCTGGAGGAGGCGTTCATCGCGCTCACCCACGGGGCGCGTCACCGTGAGACCGCGAACGCGGAGGGACAGGACCGATGATCGGCTACATCCGCCTGGAGATCCTGCGGCTGATCCGCAACGGCGGCTATCTGATGATGAGCCTCGTGATGCCGGTCGGCCTGTATCTGACGGTGGCCGGAGGCGGGCCCGACCAGGAGTCGCTGGCCCGCTCGATGGTCGGCGCGGCCGCCTTCGGCGCGCTCGGCGTGGTCATCACCAACGGCACCGGGATCGCCGAGGACCGTGCGCTCGGCTGGCTGCGCCAGCTGCGGCTGACCCCGCTGTCGCCGGCGCAGGTCGTGGTGGCGCGGGGGGCCGTGGCCACGTGCCTGGGGATCATGCCGATCGTGGTGATCGGTCTGGTCGGCGCGCTGTACAAGGGGGTTCACCTCTCGGCGGGGACCTGGCTCGAGGTGTTCGTGCTGCTGTGGGTGGGGATCGCTCCGCTGGCCATGCTGGGGATCGGGATCGGGTATCTGTTCCCGGCGCAACTGGCGCAGATCGCGGGGACGTTGTCGTATCTGTCGCTGACGCTGCTGGGTGGGTTGATGCTGCCGGTCGCCAGTTTGCCCTCGTGGGCGCAGCCGTTGTCCAAGGAGACGCCGGTGTTCCGGTATGCGGAGCTGTCGTGGGACGCCGCCAAGGGGTCTGCGTTTTCGGCGAGTGGGGTTGCGGTGCTGGGTGTGTGGACGGTGCTGTTGGCTGCGTTCGCCGCGTATGCCTATCGGCGGGGTGGGCGTCGGGCCTGAGCCCTCTCTTTTCGTTCGCGGTGCCGCGGCAGGTCGTTGAGCGACTGCCGCGGCATCGTGGCTTGTCGCGCAGTTCCCCGCGCCCCTGAAAGATGCGCCGCCCCGCCCCCTCAGAGATCCCCCCGCAGCCCCCGACGCCCAAGAACAAACACACGGCGCCGGCCGCCAAGTCGTTCCTACGTGGCGCGAGTCGGGTTCGAGTCGGTGCGCTCACTCTTGGGCTGGCACTGTCCGGAATTCGATGGAGTGAGGCATCTGGATGCGCGTGTTGTTCGTGGGGCACGGCCCGGCCCATGTTCCCTGGATCATCCCGCTCGCCTGGGCCGCCCGGTTGGCGGGGCACGAGGTGCGGGTGGCGGTGCGGCCGCAGTGTGTGGCGCCGGTGACCCGGGCCGGCCTGGTGGCCGTGCCGATCGGCGACGAGGAGGCCGCGGGAGCGGCGGCGGCGCGGCAACTGGGCCTCGGGCCCGGGCGGTTGAAGTCCCGTGGCGAGAGTGTCGCCGCCCTTGACCCGGACCTCGGTGACGCCCTGATCGAGAAGATGATCGCCGTCGCCGACACCCTCACCGACGACCTGGTCGCCTTCGCCCGCTTCTGGCGCCCCGACCTCGTGGTGCACGACACGGCCGCGGCGGCGGGCCAGGTGGCCGCGGCCGTCCTCAAGGTCCCGGCCGTGGGCCACACCTGGGGCGTGTCGCTGGGCGTGCACTGCGAGAGCGAGGCCGAGCTGCGGCCGTCGTACGCGCGGCTCTTCGAGCGCTTCGGCGTCGACCCGCTGATCGGCCCCTCCGTGTGGATCGACCCGTGCCCGCCCGGCCTGCGCCCGCCGCACCCGGTGCGCCGTGCCGACATGCGCTACGTCCCCTACAGCGGCCCCGCCGTCCTGCCGGACTGGCTGCGCGCGGCACGGGAATCGGAGCGGCCCCTGGTGTGCGTGACCGGCGGAGTCACCACGAGCGCGCTGGACCGGGTCCGCGACCAGGTGGTGGCGAGCCTGCGCGAGCTGGGCGCGGACGTGGTGCTGGCCGTCACCGGTGCCCAGGCCGCAGAGGTCGAACGCCAACTCCCGCACGACGTACGCCTCGTGGCGGACTTTCCGCTGGACGTGCTGCTCGCGCACTGCGACGCGCTGGTGCACCACGGCGGCGTCGGCAGCGGACTGCTCGCCGTCACGCACCGGCTGCCGCAGCTGCTGCTGCCGCAGAACGCCTTCCAGGAGCACTGGGCCCATCTGGTGCGCGCCTCCGGCGCCGGTGACGCGCTGGCGGCGGAGCCGGCCGGCGGCGACACCGGCGCGGACGTGTTCGACGCCGTACGGGATCTGCTCACCCGCCCCGGCTACCGCTGCCGCGCCGCCGCGCTCAAGGACGAGATCGACCGGATGCCGGCCCCCGCACGGCTCGTGGAGTTCCTGGAGGAGTGCGTGCGCGCCGGCCACACCGAGGTCCCCACGGCGGTCCGGCCCGCCGCCCCCCTTTCCGAAGACGAGGAACCCTGATGCGCGTACTCATCCTGAGCTCTCCCGAGTCCACCCACTTCACCTGCATGGTGCCGCTGGCCTGGGCGCTGCGCGGCGCCGGGCACGAGGTGCTGGTCGCCGGGCAGCCCGACATCGTCCCCATGGCCCGCTCCGCGGGACTGTCCACGGTCACGGTGGGCCGCCAGTTCTTCTGCAAGGACCTGCTGACCCCGCCGCTCCCGCCGGGCAAGCGGCCGCTGGAGGTGGTCGGCCCGCTCACCCCGCAGATGACCGTCATCGGCTCCCGGGTGTGGGTGCTGCACTCCCGCTATCTCGCCCCGCGCTACCTGGAGTTGGCCCGCCACTGGAAGCCCGACCTGGTGATCTCGGAGATCTTCGACTGGTCGGCGCTGATCGTCGGCGGCGCGCTCGGCATCCCGGTGGTCTCGCACCGCTGGGGCGTCGACCCGATGAGCCATCTGATGCGCGGCACCGCCGAGGACCTGCTGGCCGGTACCTGTGAACGCCTCGGCATCGAGGGCGGGTTGCCGCAGCCGGACCTGGTCCTCGACCCGGCGCCGCCGCAGCTGCTGTGCCCGGGGACCCCGCCGGGCACCCCGATCCGGCACATCCCCTTCAACGGCACCGGCGAGGTGCCCGAGTGGCTGCGCCGGCGCGGGAAGCGCCCGCGGGTCTGCGTGACAATGGGCCGCCAGACCATCGCGCTCGGCGGCCTGTCGATGTTCCGCGGCATCATCCAGGCCTTCGGCGACCTCCCGGAGGCCGAGGCGGTGATGACGGTGCAGGAGGAGTTCCTGGACCAGCTCGGCACCGTACCGCCCAATGTGCGGCTGATCCCGCCGACGCCGCTGGCCGGCTTCCTCGACAGGACCGACGCCGTGGTCACCCACGGCGGCGCCAACACCCTGCTGACGGTGGCCAGTTTCGGCGTACGGCAGCTGATCCTGCCGCAGCTGGTGGACCAGTTCCAGGGCGGCGACCTGCTGACCGCCGCCGACGCCGGACTCACCCTCGGCACCGCCGAGGAGCAGAACGACCCGGCGTCCGTCGCCCGCGCGGTGCGCACCCTGCTCAGCGAGGACCGGCTCGCCAAGGGCGCCGCCGAACTGGGCCGGACCATCGCCGACATGCCCAGCCCCGCCGCCGTCGTCCGTGACCTGGAGAACCTGCGATGCGCGTACTGATCATCAGCTCCCCCGTCGACACGCACTTCCTGCCGATGCTCCCGCTCGCCGAGGCGCTGCTCGACGCCGGCCACGACGTGCTGGTCACCGGGCAGCCCGACGTCACCGGGCCCGCCCGGGACGCGGGCCTGCGCGCGGTGACGTACGGGGACCACTTCCACTACGAGGACCTGCTCGGCGGCCGGGGCCCCGGCGGGCCGCGACCCATCGAGACGGCCGGCCGCCCGCCGGCCCAGAAGATCCAGGCCGCGGCGCAGCTGTTCCGCAACCACACCGGCTATGTCCTGCCCGACTACCTGGATCTGGCGCGCGCGTGGGAGGCCGACCTGGTGGTCTCCGACCACATGGACTTCACCGCGCCGATCGTCGGCGAGGTGCTGGGCATCCCGAGCGTGCAGCACCGCTGGGGCGTCAACCCGACCGGCGAGCACATGCTGAAGCTGACGCTGATGTGGCTGGGCCCCATGTGCGAGCGGCTCGGCCTGAACTCCGTGCCCCGGCCCACCCTGATCCTCGACCCGGCGCCGCCCGCGCTGCGCAGCGCCGAGGCGCCCGAGGGCCGTCCCGTGCGGCCCGTCCCGCACACCGGAGGCACCACCCCGCGGCCGTTCGCCGCGCCGCCCGGCCGCCGGGTGGCCCTCACCCTCGGCGGGCTCACCCTGGAGCTGGGCGGACTGCCGCTGCTGCGCCGCGTCGTCGACGCGCTGGGGCGGACCGGCGGCGTCGAGGCGGTGGTGAGCGTCCCCGACCGCTTCCGTGCGGATCTGGGCACGGAACCGGAGGGCGTCACGTTCGTCGCCGAGAGCGCGCCCGGCGTGCTCTTCCCGGGCAGCGACCTGGCGATCCATCACGGCGGCGCGGTCCCGCTGCTGGGCGCGGCCGCCCTGGGCGTGCCGCAGCTGGTGCTGCCGCAGGTCGGCGACGAGTTCGTCGCGGGCGACAAGGTCGCGGGCGCGGGCGCCGCGCTGAGCCTGGACGCGGCCGAGGAGCAGAACAGCGACGCCCGGCTGGAGAAGTCGATCGGCCGGCTGCTGGCCGAGCCGGAGTTCCGTACGGCCGCGGCAGGACTGAAGGCGCAGATCGACGCCATGCCCGAGCCGGCCGAAGTCGTCGGCCTGCTGCAGGAGTTGGCGTCCCGTCAGGAGGTGTCGGCGTGAGCGTGCCCACCACCGAGGACCCGTCGGCCGACGACACCGTCGAAGCCGCTTCCGAGCAGGACGGCAAGCAGAACCCGTACGGCATGAGCGACATGCGGATCCTCGTCTTCATGGTGTGCGCCATGACGACGATGGTCCTGTCGCTGCTGGACGAGTCGATCGTCGCCTCGGCCGTACTGCCGATCGTGCGCGACCTGGACCCGGCCCACGGCATCGACCGCTTCCCCTGGCTGATCACCGCGTATCTGCTGACCGCCACCGCGGCCCAGCCGCTGTACGGCAGGCTCAGCGACAGCTTCGGTCCGCGCCGGGTCTATCTGACCTCGCTCGCCACCTTCCTGGCCGGCTCGGCGCTCTGCGCGACCGCGGGCTCCCTGACCCAGCTGATCGTCTTCCGCGCCGTGCAGGGCCTGGGCGGCGGCGGTCTGATGAGCATGACCCTCATCGTCATCGCCACGCTGTACCCGCCGAAGACCCGGGCCGGACGGTCGAACGCGGGCGGCGCCCTCGTCGCCGCCGGCATGATCGCGGGCCCGATGATCGGCGGCCCGCTCAGCCAGGAGGTGTCCTGGCGGTGGATCTTCCTGGTGAACGTGCCGGTGGCCGCCCTGGCCCTGGCCGGTGTCACCTGGGCGCTCAAGCTGCCGCCCAAGCACACCCGGCAGAACGTGGACGTACTGGGTTCGGCGCTGCTCGCGGGCGCCACCTGCTCCCTGCTGCTGGCCGTCAAGGCCTACGACCACGGCGGGTACGGGCCGTGGATCGGCTGGGCGTACACCGCCCTGGCGATGACCGCCTCCTTCGTCGTACGGCAGAAGAAGGCCGCCGACCCGCTGATCCCGGTGGCCCTCTTCCGTGACCGGGTGTTCCGGCCGGCCGCGGCCCTGCAGTTCATCGCCGGTTTCGCGCTGCTGGCGCTGCCGGTGTTCCTGATCAACTACCTGAACATCGTCCGGGGCGTCGACCTCGACACGGTCGGCCTGCATCTGATCCCGATGGCCCTCGGCGTGGTCGCGGTCTTCTTCGGCTGGGGCAACTGGATCTCCCGCACCGGCCGGTGCAAGCCGGTCCTGACGGTCACCACGGCGACGGCCGTCGTCGCCACCGCCGGGCTCGGTCTGTCCATCTCCGACCTGCCCATGTGGGAACTGGACGTGCTGCTGGTGCTGTTGGGCATCGGCCTCGGCGGCATCAGCCAGATCGCCCTGTTCATGAACCAGTCGGCGGCGGCGCCGGAACAGCTCGGCGTGGTCACCACCACCTCACGGTTCGCCACGATGCTGGGCACCACGATCGGCGGCGGCCTGCTCGGCGTGGTCCTCAGCGCCCGGTTCGCCTCCGCCGCCGACGGCCTGGGCGTCAGCAACCCGGACGCCGCCGCGTCCCGTATCGCCGCCCTGCCCGCGGCCGGCCGGCACCGCGTCATGGACGCCTACGCCCAGGCGACCGGCGCGGTCCTGCTGACCGCGGCGGGCCTGCTGCTGCTCGCCCTGATCACCGCGCTGCTGATGCCCGACGTCGACCTGGAGCACGCGGACGCGGCCCACCGGGACGGGACGGAAGCCTCGCAGGCCGGGGAGGCCGACGAGGTCGGCGGGCGAAACGAGCGGAACGAGCCGAACGAGCGAGCCGAGGAGGCCGCGTGAGAGTCCTGATGCTGAGCACGCCCTTCCCCACCCACTTCACCCCGATGGTGCCGCTGGCGTGGGCGCTGAAGGGGGCGGGCCACGAGGTGACGGTGGCCGCGCAGCCCGATGTCACGGACGCGGCCCGCGCGGCGGGCATCGGGGCCGTCGACATCGGCGAGCGCTTCCACGGACTGGACGTCCTGCAGCGCCATCTGCCGCCCGGCGTACGGCCGTTGGAGCTGATGGGGCCGACACCGCCGGAGAAGATGGCCGGCGCGACCAAGCTGTGGGAGACCCACGCGCGCTATCTGCTGGGCTCCTACCTGGAGTTCGCCCGCGACTGGTGCCCCGACCTGGTGGTGTCCGAGCAGATGGAACTCACCGGTTCCGTCATCGCCGGGGTGCTCGGAGTCCCTTCCGTCCAGCACCGCTGGGGCGTCGACCCGCTCAGCGGCCCCTCCCGCGCCTCCGCCCGTGACTTCCTGCACGGCGCCGTGACCCGGCTGGGCCTGGACGGGCTGCCCGACCCCGGTCTGCTGCTCGACCCGTGCCCGCCGGCGCTGCGCCACCCGAGCGCGGCGCCGGGCGTGCCCATCGGCTACGTCCCCTTCAACGGCGTCGGCACGGTGCCCGAGTGGCTGCTGCGGCCCGCGCCCGAGGGCACCCGCCGCGTGGTCGTGTGCCTGGGCGGACAGACGCTGCAGCTCAACGGCACCGGGCTGTTCCGCAGCATCATCGCGGCCTTCGAGGGGCTCGGCGACGTACAGGCCGTGGTCACCGCGGCGCCGGAGTTCCACGACGGGTTCGGCCCGCTGCCCGCGAGCGTGCGGGTGGTGGCGCCGTCGCCGCTCAACCTCTTCCTGCGCGACTGCGACGCGGTCGTGCACCACGGCGGCGCCAACACCACCATGACCGCCTGCTCGTTCGGGCTGCCGCAGGTCGTCCTGCCGCAGCTGGTGGACCAGTTCGCCTCCGCGGAGCTGCTGTGCGCGGCCGGGGCGGCGCTCTCGCTCACCGAGGCCGAGCCGCAGAACGACCCGCAGCGCGTACGGGCGGTCCTGACCGAGGTGCTGGACGACGACCGGTACCGCAAGGCCGCGCGGACCCTCGCCGACGACATGGCGCGGATGCCCTCTCCGGCCCGGGTCGTCGAGGACCTGGAGCTGCTCGCCGCATGACCTGACGCGGCGGCGGGCAAAGGGCTGGGCCCCGACCGGAACTTCCGGTCGGGGCCCAGTGCCGTGGCGGGCGGTTCGGCGGGGATTCAGCGGCGGTTCCTGAGGGCGGCGCCGCCGAACTTGGCGATGAGGCAGGCGATGACGGTGACGCCGAGGCCGATGCAGAGGTGGGCGATGTTCATGGCGTTTCTCCTTGGGGGGTTGGATTGGGGGGCTGGATTGGGGGGCTGGATTGGGGCGTTGGATTGGGGCGTTGGGTCGACCGGTGCGTGAGGGTGGGGTCAGCGGGCGGCGGCGCGCTGGGCGCTCAGGACGTTCCACAGGGCCGCCGGGGTGGCGAAGGTCGCCGCGGTGAGGGTCTCCTCGGGGAACTCCACCTCGTAGGTGTCCTCCAGGCGGACCAGCAGCTCGATGGTGGCCATCGAGTCCAGGCCGGCTTCTTTGAGGTCGAGGGCGGGGTCGAGCGGGGCCGAGCCGGCCAGCCGGGGCAGCACGCCGACCAGCAGCTGCTCGAAGTCCGGGTCCGGGCGGGTCGTGGCGGTGGTCATGTTCCGTACTCCTCAGTCGGGCCGGACCGGGCCGGCGTTCTGCTCGCGGCGCAGCCGCTGCTTGTCGGTCTTGCCGTTGGGGGTGAGCGGCAACGCGTCCAGCACATGGCAGGCGGCGGGGACCTTGGCGGCCTCCAGACGCTCGGCCAGCTGGGCGAGGACCGCGTCGGGGGTCAGGTCGGTGACGGCGTGGAGCGTGAGGTCGTGGCCGTCGGCCGGGGCGAGCGCGGCGGCGGCCGCGACGCCGGGGATGTCCAGGGCGGCCGTCTCGATCTCCAGGGTGCCCATGCGCACCCCCTTGCGCTTGAACAGGTCGTCGCGGCGGCCCTCGAAGTAGAGGTGGCCGTCGGCGTCCAGATGCCCGTAGTCGCCGGTGTGCAGGGTGACTTCGCCGGTGGCCGGGTCGGGGCGGAAGCGCAGGGCGGTCTGTTCGGGGGCGCGCCAGTAGCCGCGCATCAGGTGCGGGCCGCGCACGGCGATCTCACCGACCGTGCCGGGCGGCAGCGGGCGGCCCTCGTCGTCGAGGACGAGCACCTCGGTGCCGTCCAGGGCGCGGCCGACCGAGCCGGGCCTTTCGAGGTCGCCGTCCGGTTCCAGGACGGTGATGCGCTTGCACTCGGTGGTGCCGAACATGGGCGACACCTGCGCCTTGGGGAAGGACTCCCGCAGCCGCGCGATGACGGGGGCGGTCAGGGCGGCGCCGGTGTTGGTGAACAGCCGTACCGGCGGCGGTTCGCGGCGGTCGCGGCGGGCCAGCGTCAGCAGCATCTCGCCGAGCGAGGGCACCAGCGGGACGACGGTCACGCCGTACTCGTGCAGAGCACCCAACAGCCGTACGTGGCGGTCGGGTTCGGTCAGCACCAGCTGGGCGCCGGCGATCACCGACAGGAAGATCTGGTAGAGGCCGTAGTCGAAGGAGAGCGGCACGGCGGCGAGCACGACGTCGTCCTCGCGGTACTGCAGCCGGGCCTGGATGGCGCGCGCCGCGAACACGATCGGCGCGTGCGGGCTCGCGACGGCCTTGGGGGCGGAGGTGGAGCCCGAGGTGTAGATCAGCAGGCCGAGGTCGTCGGGGGCGACGGAGATGTCCTCGTGCACCCCACCCCCGAACTGCTGCTCGGCACCGGCCCGCGCATGGGCGAGCGGCACGACGGGCCGGTCCGTCAGTTCTCGTAGCAGATCGACGTCCTCGTCGCCCTGCGCGATCAGCATCACGGGGTCGCAGTCGGGCACCACGGTGCTGAGGTGGAACCGCTTCATCGCCGGGTTGACCGGCACGAAGACGATGCCCCGGCGCAGCGCGCCGAAGAGCAGTGCGGTGAACTCGCGCACATTGCCCACCCGGGCCAGCACGCGGTCACCGCGGCCCACCCCCCGAGCGGTGAACCAGTCGGCGTACGCCCGTGACCAGGCGTCGAGTTCGGCATACGTCCAGCTGCCCGCGGCATCCCGCACCGCCGGCGCATCGGGCCGCGCGGCAACCGCCGCGGCAAGCAGGCCGTCGACGGTGTCGGCGGCCACCAGTGTCTGAGTCGTCATTCAGCAACCTCGTGGTGCGATCGGGTCCGTCGAAGCGGAAACAGTTCCCCCCACCGTGCCGCCGCCCACTAGAACCCCACTGGAGCCACAACCGCACACGACAAACCTGTAGCCGCCGACGGCGAGAACCCCCGCGGAAGCCACCCGCGGCCGCCGACGAACCCACACGACCCGCCCCCGCCACCGGCGAAAAACCCCGCGGCACCACCCGCACCCGCCAACGGCGAAAGGCCCCCACAGGGGCCACCCGCACCCGACGACGAAACCGTCACGGGTGGTGCGGGTGGGAGCACAACCCGCCGAAGGCGAAGCCGAGGCGGACACCCCCAACCTGCCCGCACTCAAGCCCCGTACGAGCACACCCCCCGATGGTGACCGCGAGCAGCACTCCGCACCCCGCACCCTCAAGGAGGCAGCACAGGATGAACACGACCGCGGACGCGGCCCCCCGCCAATCCGACAGCCCACCCCCCGGAGGGCCTGACTTCGGCATCTTCTTCTTCGCCGCGGTCGGCGACCGCTCCGAGGAGACGTACCACCTCATGCTCAGCGCGGCCCGCCGCGCCGACACCCTCGGCTTCGGCTTCGTCTCCACCCCCGAACGCCACTTCCACCGCTTCGGCGGCGCCTTCCCCAACCCGGCCGTCACCTCGGCGGCCATCGCCGCGGTCACCCGCCGCATCCAGATCCGCGCCGGCAGCGTGGTCACCCCCCTGCACCCGGCGTCCCGCATCGTCGAGGACTTCGCCGTCGTGGACGGCATCTCCGGCGGCCGAGCGGCGATCTCGGTGGGCTCCGGCTGGAACGTCAACGACTTCGTGATCGCCCCGGGCAAGTACGAGAGCCGCCGGGAGCAGATGACCCGCGACGTGGCGGACATCCGCGAGGCCTGGCGCACCGGCCGCTGGACCGGCCCCACCCCGCTCGGCACCGAGGCCACGCTGCCGCTGTACCCCCGCCCGGTGCAGCCCGAGCTGCCGGTGTGGGTGACCGCCTCCCGCAGCGAGGGCACGTTCGTCGAGGCGGGCCGCCTGGGCTGCAACATCCTCACGCATCTGGAGAACCAGGACATCGACTCGCTCGCGGGCAAGGTCGCGCTGTACCGCGCCGCCCGCGCCGAGGCCGGGCAGGAGGGCCCCGGCACGGTCACCGTGATGATGCACACCTACGTCGCCGAGGACCCGGAGTCCGCCCGCACCGTCGGCGGCGGCGCCCTGCGCGACTACCTGCTGTCCGCCATCGACCTGGAGGCCGGCGCCGTACAGGCCGGCGGCCGGATGAGCGGCAACAAGGAGGGCCGGGACGTCCTGTCCGCGGCCCGCGCCCAGCAGAAGCTGGCCGACCTCGGCGTCAACCGCTATCTGTCCGGCAACTCCCTGATCGGCTCGGTCGAGGAGTGCGCACGCACGGCCCGCCGGGTGCGCGCCGCCGGGGTCGACGAGATCGCGTGCCTGGTCGACTTCGTCCGCGATCCCGCGCAGGTGCTCGCCTCCCTCGAACTGCTCGATGCCGTACGCCGTGACGCCGCGCGGGCCGACGAGCCCGTGGCGGCCCGCTGACCCAGGAGGTCGCCCCATGCCGACGATCCTCGCCGTCTCCGGCAGCCCGTCGCCGGTCTCGCTCACCCACCGGGTGCTCACCCGCGCCGCCGAACGGCTCGGCGGGCGCGGCCACTTGGTCGACGTCCTGGCCGTACGCGCCCTGCCGCCCGGCCCGCTGCTCGCGGCGGACACCGCGCACGCCGAAATCGACTCCGCCGTACGGCAGTTCACCCAGGCCGACGCGGTGGTGCTGGCGACCCCGGTCTACAAGGCGGGCTGTTCGGGCCTGTTGAAGGCCTTCCTGGACCTGCTCCCGCAGTTCGCCCTCGACGGCAAGGTCGTCCTGCCGCTGGCCACCGGCGGCTCCCTGGCCCATGTGCTCGCCCTCGACTACGGACTGCGCCCGGTGCTGATGTCGATGAAGCCGGCCGCGGTCGCCGAGAGCTTCTTCGTGCACGCGGAACAGGCCGAAGCCGTCGCCGCGAGAGCCCAACTCGACGTCGCCACCGACCGGTTCGCCGATCTGGTGGAGGCCCTGCACCGGCCCACGCGCCGCCATCTGGCACCGGCGGCCGCCTGACCCGACCCGAAACATCACCCACCGCCCCATGACTGTCACACCGAACTCCCCGGAAGAGGCCCCCATGAAGGCTCTAGTGCTGGCCGGCGGGACGGGATCGCGGCTGCGCCCGTTCAGCTACTCCATGCCCAAGCAGCTCATCCCGATCGCCAACAAGCCGGTCCTGGAACACGTCCTCGACAACATCCGGGACATCGGCGTCACCGAGATCGGCATCATCGTCGGCAACCACGCGACCGAGATCGCGGACGCCCTCGGCGACGGCTCCCACCTCGGCGTCGCCATCACCTACATCCCGCAGGAGCGCCCGGCCGGCCTCGCCCAGACCGTGCAGCTGGCCCGCGGCTTCCTCGGCGACGACGACTTCGTGATGTACCTCGGCGACAACATGCTGCCGGAGGGCATCCGGGAGGCCGCCGCCGAGTTCCGCGCCCTGCAGCCCGCCGCGCAGGTGCTGGTCGCGCAGGTCGCGGACCCGCGGGCGTTCGGGGTCGCCGAGGTGGACGCGCACGGCGTGGTGGAGCGGCTGGTGGAGAAGCCGCCGGTGCCGCGCTCCAACCTGGCCCTGATCGGCGTGTACTTCTTCACCCCGGCGATCCACGAGGCCGTCGACGCGATCGAGCCGAGCGCCCGCGGCGAACTGGAGATCACCGACGCCATCCAGTGGCTGGTCACCGACGGGCGGACGGTACGGGCCCAGGAGTACGCCGGGTACTGGAAGGACACCGGCAAGGTCGAGGACGTCCTGGAGTGCAACCGGATGCTGCTGGACGCCGTGGCGCGCAGCGTCGAGGGCGAGGTCGACGAGGACTCGGTGCTGATCGGCCCGGTCGTCGTCGAGCCCGGTGCCCGTATCGTCAACTCCTTCGTGGTGGGACCGGTGGTGATCGGCGCGGGCACCGTCCTGCACGACAGCCACGTCGGCCCGTACACCTCGATCGGCCGGGACTGCGTCCTGACCGACGCCCATCTGGACCGCTCCATCGCCCTGGACGGGTCGACCGTCTCCGGAGTGCGCGGCCTGCGCGGCTCGCTGCTCGGCCGGTCCGCCGCCGTCACGGGCGCACGGCTCGAAGAGCGCCACCACCGTCTGGTGGTCGGCGACCACACCCGCGTGGAGGTCGCGGCATGAGCAAGAAGATCCTGGTCACCGGCGGCGCGGGCTTCATCGGCTCGCACTACGTCCGCACGCTGCTTCAGGGCGGGTACGAGGGCTACGAGGACGCCGAGGTCACCGTCCTGGACAAGCTCACCTACGCCGGCAACCGCGACAACCTGCCGGCCGAGCATCCCCGGCTCACCTTCGTGCGCGGGGACATAGGCGACCTGCCGCTGCTCCTGGAGCTCTTCCCGGGCCACGACGCGGTGGTGCACTTCGCCGCCGAGTCGCACGTGGACCGCTCCCTGGAGTCGGCCGCGGAGTTCGTGACGACCAACGTCGGCGGCACCCAGAACGTGATGGAGGCCGCCCTGCGCACGGGCGTCGAGCGGGTCGTGCACATCTCCACCGACGAGGTCTACGGCACCATCGACGAGGGCTCCTGGACGGAGGAGTGGCCGCTGCTGCCCAACTCCCCCTACGCCGCCTCGAAGGCGGGCTCGGACCTGATCGCCCGCGCCTACTGGCGCACCCATGGCCTGAACGTCTCCATCACCCGCTGCTCCAACAACTACGGCCCCTACCAGCACCCCGAGAAACTCATCCCGCGCTTCGTCACCAACCTGCTCGAGGGCGAGACGGTCCCGCTGTACGGCGAGGGCGCCAACATCCGCGAGTGGCTGCACGTCGACGACCACTGCCGGGCCATCCAGCTGGTGCTCACCCGCGGCCGGGCCGGCGAGGTCTACAACGTCGGCGGCGGCAACGAGCAGACCAACCGCCAGATCACCGAGCGGCTGCTCGAACTGACCGGCAACGACTGGTCGAAGGTGGTCCGGGTCGCCGACCGCAAGGGCCACGACCTGCGCTACTCGCTCGACGAGTCCAAGATCCGGCGGGAGTTGGGCTACGCACCGCGCACCTCCTTCGAGGAGGGGCTCGCCGCAACCGTCGCCTGGTACCGCGACAACCCGGGCTGGTGGAAGCCGGTCAAGCACGGCACCGAGGAGGAGGGCAAGTGACCACGTCCGCCCCCCAGGTCCTGGTCGTGGGCGCCGGGCCCGTCGGGCTCAGCGCCGCCCACGAGCTGGCCCGGCACGGTGTCCGGGTCAGGCTGGTGGACGCGGCGGACGGCCCTGCCACCACCAGCAGGGCGCTGGCCACGCACGCGCGCACCCTGGAGACGTACGACCAGATGGGCGTGCTGGACGAGCTGCTGCCGCGCGGCCAGCGCGTCGAGCACTTCACGCTGCACCAGAACGGCCGCCGGCTGATCCGCTTCGACACCGACTACAGCAGGCTGCCCACCCGCTTCCCCTTCACCCTCATGGTCGACCAGGTGATCACCGAGGAGGTGCTGCGCGACGCCACGGCCCGGCTCGGCGTGACCGTCGAGTGGGGCGTACGGCTCGACGGCTTCGAGGACCTCGGCGAGGACGGCGTACGCGCGCGTCTGACCGGACCCGGCGGCCGCACCGAGACAGTCGCCGCCGACTGGCTGGTCGGCGCCGACGGCGGGCACAGCACCATCCGCAAGCAGCTCGGTCTGAAGCTGGCGGGCGAGTCCAGCGAGACCTGGCTGATCGCGGACGCGGTCGTCGACTGCGACCTGCCCAAGGACAGCATCCACTGGATGCGCACCCCGCGCGGCACGGTGATGATGGTGCCGTTCCCCGACGAGGGCAAGTGGCGTCTGCTGGACACCGCGGAGACCTCCTACGGCGGCGACGACCGCATGGTCGCCGAGCGTTTCGCCGCGAAGATCACGGCGGGCACCGGCAAGCCCGCGAAGGTCGAACTCCCCTCCTGGGTCTCGGTGTTCACCATTCAGCAGCGCATGATCCCCAGCATGCGCCAGGGCCGGGTGCTGCTCGCGGGCGACGCCGCCCATGTGCACAGCCCGGCGTCCGGACAGGGCATGAACACCGGTGTCCAGGACGCGGTCAACCTGTCCTGGAAGCTGGCGGCCGTGCTGCGCGGCGAGGCGGACGACACGCTCCTGGACTCCTACAGCGCCGAACGGGTCCCGGTCGGGGCCGAGTTGCTGCGCACCACCAAGGTGGCCACGCTCCTGGTGCAGCTGCGCAGCCGCAAGGCGGCGGCGTTCCTGCGCACCACGTTCACGGTGCTGCGCAATCTGCCGCCCCTCAAGGGCCGTATCCAGCGCAAGATCATGGGCGGCATGTCGGCGCTCGGCCTCGGCTACGGCGACAGCCCGCTCACCGTCGCCGCCTCCGCACCGGGCATCCGCCCCGGCGAACGCCTCGCCCGGGTCGACGCCGCCGGCGCCGCCGCCTCGCCGCAGTGGCGGACGGTGCTGGACGAACTGCGCCGCCCCGACTGGCTGTTGCTCAGCAACGGCGCCTCGCACGCCGGCTCGCTGCGCACCGTCCGCCTCACCGACGCCTCGGTCTCCGCCGACCTCGGGCTGCGCCCCGGCGACTGGCTGCTGGTCCGCCCGGACGGCTATGTCGCCGCCCGCGGCGACGCCGGCCGGTCACCGCTCGCGGCCCTGAAGTCGCTCGGCATCCGTGTCAGGGAGACGGCCGAACTGGCCTGATCCGAGCGGGACATGAGCAGGAGGCCCGTACCGGTTCCCCGAAGGGACCCGGTACGGGCCTTTGCCGTCGTGCCCGTTCAGGCGGGCGTGCGCACTGCGGCGGCGTAGAACTCCAGGCACTGCTCGTAGGACGGCAGCATGCCCCGCTCGGTGGCCTCGGCCACCGTGATCGCGTGCGCGTCCTTCTCGGACAGCAGCGGGTCCCCGGTCAGCCACTTGGACCAGGGCAGCCCCAGATCCGGGTCGAAGGCACGCAGATCGAGCTGGGTGCCGGGGACGTACTCGGTGGAGCAGAGATAGCTGATGCAGGTGTCGTCGGTGAGCGCGACGAAGCCGTGCGCGAGCCCCTCGGCGACGTACACGCCGCGTCCGCTGCGCGCGTCCAGCACCGTGCAGTCGTGCCGCCCGAACGTGGGCGAGCCGACGCGCACGTCCACCACGACGTCCAGCACCACCCCGCGCACACAACTGACCAGCTTCGCCTGCCCCGGAGGGATCGACACCCCGTGCAGTCCGCGGACGGTGTTGCGGGAGGAGACCGAGTAGTTGACCTGGCGGGGCAGGAACGAATGACCCGTCTCGGCCGCGAGAACGTCGTATCTGTACGACTCGTGGAAACTGCCGCGCTCGTCCGGCAGCAGCCTCGGGGTGATCCGGTACGCGTCCGGTACGGCCGTCTCTTCGATCCTCATGCCTCGGGACCGTAGGGGGGAGAACTCGATTCCCGGTAGCGCGGAAACATCCCCGGTGGCGTGAGCGAACGCCTGGTCCAGCCGCACCCTAGCGACAGCCGTCACAGTGCCTGACACACCGAACGAGTTGAGGGGCGAGATACGTTGGCGGCGATCGGACGAAGAGCTGAGGGCGGGCGCGCGGTACTCGTACTGGGCGCGTCGGGCTTCGTGGGCGGCCATGTCTGCCGCGCCTTCGCGGCGGCCGGGTGGCGGGTGGCGGGGGTGGCCCGGAGCACGCCGGACACCCCCGCGGCGTACGACATCCATGGACTCGACCTGGCGCGGGCCGACCCGGAACAGATCGTGGCGCTGGTGCGCGGCCACGGCGCGGACGTGGTGGTGAACGCGGCCGGTGCGGTGTGGGGCGCCACCGAGGCCGAGATGGACCTGAGCAACCGGGACCTGGTGCGGCGGCTGGTCGCGGCGCGGCCGCCCCGGCTGATCCAGCTGGGCTCGGTGCACGAGTACGGGCCCGTCCCGCGGGCCGGCATCACCGAGGCCGGCCCGACCGCCCCCGTCACCCCGTACGGACGGTCCAAACTGGCGGGCGCCCGGGCCCTGTTGGACTCCGGCACCGAGGGCCTGGTGCTGCGCGTGTCGAACGTGTCGGGCCCCGGCACCTCCCCGCTGAGCCTGCTCGGCATGGTCGCCGCCCATCTCGCGAAGAACTCCGGCGAGCCGCTGCGCCTCGCCCCGCTGCTCGCCCACCGCGACTTCGTCGACGTACGCGACGTGGCGGACGCGGTGCTGGCCGCGGCCTCCTCGAAGGCGACCGGACGGGCCGTCAACATCGGTGGGGGACAAGCCACTTCGGTACGGGAGGTGGTGACCCGGCTGGTCGCCCTGGCGGGCCGGGACACCCGGATCGTGGAGACCCCGGTGGCGGGCGCGGGGGCGGGTGCGCGTCCGCCGGAGGCCGAGTGGCAGCGCCTCGACATCACCCTGGCCGACCGGCTGCTCGGCTGGCGTCCGCGCATCTCGCTGGACGAGTCGCTGCGCGACCTGCTGGCCGAGGCGCACTGCCATCCGGTGTCCAGTGCCGTTCGAGCGCCTGCGCCGACGATGTCGGCGACGGGTCATCACCAGCGGCCGCGGGCCGGACTCACCCATGGAGGCAGGAAGTATGAGTGACACCAAGTCACAGATCCTGGAGCAGGTTCGCGACTACCACCTGGAGAAGGAGCCGTCGCGCGCGTTCGTCCCCGGCGTCGACGAGATCTGGCCCTCGGGCGCCGTCCTCGGGCCCGAGGACCGGGTGGCGCTGGTCGAGGCGGCCCTCGACATGAGGATCGCGGCGGGCAGCCACACCCGCCGCTTCGAGTCGAAGTTCGCCCGCTACATGAAGCGCCGCAAGGCCCACCTGGTGAACTCCGGTTCGTCGGCGAACCTGCTCGCCCTGTCCGCGCTCACCTCCCCGCACCTGGAGGACCGCAGGCTCCGGCCCGGCGACGAGGTCGTCACGGTCGCCGCCGGCTTCCCCACCACCGTCAACCCGATCATCCAGAACGGCCTGGTCCCGGTCTTCGTCGACGTCGAGCTGAAGACGTACAACACCACCGCGGAGCGCATCAAGGCCGCGATCGGCCCCAAGACCCGCGCCATCATGGTCGCCCACGCGCTCGGCAACCCCTTCGAGGTCGGCGAGGTGGCGCAGATCGCCGAGGAGAACGACCTCTTCCTGATCGAGGACAACTGCGACGCGGTCGGCTCCCGCTACGACGGTCGACTGACCGGCACCTTCGGGGACTTGACGACCGTGAGCTTCTACCCGGCCCACCACCTCACGATGGGTGAGGGCGGCTGTGTGCTCACCGCGAACCTCGCGCTCGCCCGGATCGTGGAGTCGATGCGGGACTGGGGCCGCGACTGCTGGTGCGAGCCGGGCGAGAACAACCGCTGCTTCAAGCGGTTCGAGTACCAGCTGGGCACCCTGCCCCAGGGCTACGACCACAAGTACATCTTCTCGCACGTCGGTTACAACCTGAAGGCCACCGATCTGCAGGCCGCGCTCGGCCTGTCCCAGCTGGACAAGATCGACGCGTTCACCGCGGCCCGCCGGCACAACTGGTCCCGGCTGCGCGAGGGCCTGGACGGGGCGCCGCACCTGATCCTGCCGGAGGCGACGCTGGGCAGCGAGCCCAGCTGGTTCGGTTTCGTGCTCACAGTCGCGCCCGGTGCCCCGTTCTCCCGCAAGGAGCTGGTGGACCACCTGGAGAAGCACAAGATCGGCACCCGCAACCTGTTCGCCGGCAACCTGACCCGCCAGCCGGCCTACCAGGACGTGCCGCACCGCATCGTCGGCGACCTCACCAACTCGGACGTCATCACCGAGCAGACCTTCTGGATCGGCGTCTACCCCGGCCTGACCGACGAGATGACCGACTACATGGTCACCACGATCCGCGAGTTCGTCGCGGGCCGGTGACACCCCCGGCCGGGCCGTCCGCGCGAGTCCCCGATTCCCCTGAATCCCGACTCCACCCGAGTCCCCGATTCCCCTGAGTCCCCGGCTCCCCCGAGTCCCCGACTCCCCTGAGACCCCGACTCCCTTGAGTTCCCGGCCCCCTGAGTCCCCGACTCCCCCGAGTCCCCGACTCCCTTGAGCTCCCGGCCCCCCTGAGCCCCCACGCCCCTGACAAGGAGAGACCGCACATGTCGTCGACACTCACGGAGTTGACGCTTCCGCAGCCCACGGTCCAGCCCCGCGAACCGGACTCCGTGGCCGACCGGATCGCGGCGTCCGCCGCGGCCACCGCCGGACGGATGACCACCGACGCGTTCCACGACTGGTTCGCCGCACGCGGCAGAGCGGGACGGTTCAGCGTCGAACGCATCCCGTTCTCGCAGCTGCGCGGCTGGTCCTTCGAGCCCGGCACCGGCAATCTGGTGCACGCCAGCGGCCGCTTCTTCAGCGTGGAGGGCCTGCACGTCACCACCGACCAGGGCCCGCACCGGGAGTGGTTCCAGCCCATCATCAAGCAGCCCGAGGTGGGCATCCTCGGCATCCTGGTCAAGGAGTTCGACGGCGTGCTGCACTTCCTGATGCAGGCCAAGATGGAGCCCGGCAACCGCAATCTGCTCCAGCTCTCCCCCACCGTCCAGGCCACCCGCAGCAACTACACCAAGGTCCACAAGGGCACGGACGTCAAGTACATCCAGTACTTCAACGGTCCGGACCGCGGCCGGATCCTCGCCGACGTACTGCAGTCCGAGCACGGTTCGTGGTTCTTCCACAAGAGCAACCGCAACATGATCGTCGAGGTGACCGGGGACGTCCCGCTCGACGAGGACTTCTGCTGGCTCACCCTCGGCCAGATCAACGAACTCATGCACCGGGACAACCTGGTCAACATGGACTCACGCACGGTCCTGGCCTGCCTTCCGGCGCACCGCCCCCAACTCCCCGCGCCCGACGCGTTCCTGAGCGCCCTCGCCCGCTCCCGCGACCCGGAGACCGGCGCGCTGCTGACCGACGTGGACCTGCTGTCCTGGTTCACCGCCGAACGCTCCCGGCACGACGTGCGCGCCGAGCGCATCCCGCTGTCCGAGGTGCCCGGCTGGACCCGCGACGAGACCCGCATCGGCAGCGACGACGACCGCTGGTTCGACGTCGTCGCGGTCGAGGTGCAGGCCGGCAACCGCGAGGTCACCGGCTGGACCCAGCCGCTGATCGAGCCGCGCAGCCGCGGCGTCGCCGCCTTCCTCGTGCGCTCCTTCGGCGGCGTACTGCATGTGCTGGCCAACGCCAAGGTCGAGGGCGGCTTCCTGGACACCGTGGAGCTCGCGCCGACCGTGCAGGCCTCGCCCGACAACTTCGCCGGCCTGTCCGTCGACCCGCCCTTCCTGGACGAGGTGCTGTCCGCCGGCCCCGACCGCGTCCGCTACGACGCCATCCACTCCGAGGAGGGCGGCCGCTTCCTGCACGCCGAGAACCGCTATCTGATCGTCGAGGCCGACGAGGCCGAGGCCCCGCTGCTGCCCCCGGCCGGTTTCCAGTGGGTGACGGTCAGCCAGCTCTCGGAGCTGGTCAAGCACGGCCACTACGTGAATGTGCAGGCCCGCACCCTGCTGGCGTGCCTCAACGCCATGAGCGCCTCCACCTACGACTTCATGGGAACCCGAGCACATGACTGAACGTCCGCTGCGCGTCGCCGTCCTCGGCACCGCGGACATCGCCCGCCGCCGCGTCCTGCCCGCCATGGCCGAGGACCCGGACGTCGAGCTGACCGCGGTGGCCAGCCGGAGCGGCGCACGCGCACGGCAACTGGCGGAGCGTTACGACTGCGCGGCCGTCGAGTCGTACGACGCCGTACTCGACCGGGACGACGTGGACGCGGTGTACGTCCCGCTGCCCGTCTCCCTGCACGCCGAGTGGGCCCGCCGCGCGCTGGCGGCCGGCAAGCACGTCCTCGCGGAGAAGCCGCTGACCGCGCATGCCCACACCACCGCCGAACTCCTGGACCTGGCCCGCTCCTCGGGCCTGGCCCTGATGGAGAACGTGATGTTCGTCCATCATCCGCAGCACTCGGTGGTACGGGAGCTGGTGGCGGGCGGCGCGATCGGTGAACTGCGCTCCTTCACCGCGGTGTTCGCCGTCCCGCCGCTGCCCGCGGACAACATCCGCCACCGCCCCGAGCTGGGCGGCGGCGCCCTGCTCGACATCGGCTACTACCCGGTGCGGGCCGCGCTGTACTTCCTCGGCACCGGCCTCAACGTGGTCGGCGCGGCCCTGGAGCACTCGGGCGGCTCGGCGGTGGAGACATCGGGCGCGGTGCTCGTGCGGTCCCCGGACGGCGTGCTCGGGCAGCTCGCCTTCGGGATGGAGCACGCCTACCGCTCGGCGTACGAACTGTGGGGCAGCGAGGGCCGGATCCGCGTCGAGTCCGCGTTCACCCCGCCCGCCGACCACAAGCCGACGGTGTGGGTCGCCGACGCGGGCGGCCCCCGCGAACTGACCCTCGCACCGCACGACCAGGTCGCCGCCACCGTGCGGGCCTTCGTACGGGCGGCCCGCTCCGGCGGCACCGACCCGCACACCGCCGCCGAGTGCCGGGAACAGGCCCGGCTGCTGGACGCCGTACGGGCCCGGGGGGCGGGCCGATGATCCGGGGAGGGACGACAGAGGGATGACTACGACTGTGACCACCGCAGGCCGGGTCGCCGAGTTGCATGAGATCCGGGCTCGGGCGCTGGCCGGGCCGAGTGAGAAGGCGACCGAGGCGCAGCACGCCAAGGGCAAGCTGACG
>NZ_JALDAX010000029.1 GCF_022698145.1 Streptomyces spinosisporus | reverse complement strand
TGCCCGGAGACGTACCAGCAGGCCTTCTACGCCCGCGACCTCGCCGGGACCGTCGTCCTGGTCGGCGTGCCCACCCCCGAGATGAAGCTCGAACTGCCGCTGCTGGACGTCTTCGGCCGTGGCGGCTCCCTGAAGTCCTCCTGGTACGGCGACTGCCTGCCCAGCCGCGACTTCCCGATGCTGATCGACCTGCATCTGCAAGGGCGCCTGCCACTGGACAAGTTCGTCACCGAGACGATCGAACTCACCGACGTGGAGAAGGCGTTCGAGCGGATGCACCAGGGTGACGTCCTGCGTTCGGTGGTGGTGTTCTGATGACCGCGCGCATCGAACGTCTCGTCACCTCCGGGCAGTTCACCCTCGACGGCGGCACCTGGGACGTAGACAACAACGTCTGGATCGTCGGCGACGACCACGAGGTGATCGTCATCGACGCGGCCCACGACGCGGACGCCATCGCCGAGGCCGTCGGGGACCGCCGCCTCAGCGCCATCGTGTGCACCCACGCCCACAACGACCACATCGACGCCGCCCCCGCGCTCGCCGACCGCACCGGCGCCACCATCTGGCTGCACCCCGACGACCTCCCACTGTGGAAGCTGACCCACCCCGACCGGGACCCCGACGCCCATCTGGCCGACGGCCAGGTCATCGAGGCCGCGGGCGCCGACCTCACCGTGCTGCACACCCCCGGGCACGCACCGGGCGCCGTCTGCCTCTACGACCCCGCGCTGGGCACCGTCTTCACCGGCGACACCCTCTTCCAGGGCGGCCCCGGCGCGACCGGGCGCTCGTACTCCCACTTCCCGACGATCATCGACTCCATCCGCGACAGGCTGCTCACTCTGCCACCGGAGACCAAGGTCCTCACCGGCCACGGCGATCCGACCACCGTGGGCGCCGAGGCCCCGCATCTGGAGGAGTGGATCGCCCGGGGGCACTGAGCGACACGCCGCGTCCGGTCTCGCGCCCGCGCATGGGTGACCCGCATCGGTGACCCGCGCGGGTGACCCTCGCGGGATTTGCGTAAAAGACGACAGAAGATGTCCGGCTTCACCGGCAGGCTCGACCTCGACATCGATCGTTGGGAAACGGGAGGCCGGACATGTCCGAACCGCTCAAGGGCAAGGTGGCGCTGGTCGCCGGGGCGACGCGCGGCGCGGGCCGCGGGATCGCGGTGGAACTGGGGGCGGCGGGCGCCACCGTGTACGTCACCGGACGCACCACCCGGGCGCGGCGCTCCGAGTACGACCGCCCCGAGACCATCGAGGACACCGCCGACCTCGTCACCGAGGCGGGCGGCCGGGGCATCGCCGTACCGACCGACCACCTCGACCCCGCGCAGGTCCGCGCCCTGGTGGACCGCATCGCCGACGAACAGGGCCGTCTCGACGTCCTCGTCAACGACATCTGGGGCGCGGAGAACCTCTTCGAGTGGGAGCGTCCGGTCTGGGAGCACGACCTCGACAAGGGGCTCAGGCTGCTGCGGCTCGCCGTCGAGACCCATGCCATCACCAGCCACCACGCCCTGCCGCTGCTGCTGCGCCACCCCGGCGGACTGGTCGTCGAGGTCACCGACGGCACCGCCGAGTACAACCGCGACACCTACCGCGTCTCCTTCTTCTACGACCTCGCCAAGGCGTCCGTGCTGCGCATGGCCTTCGCACTGGGCCACGAACTCGGACCGCGCGGTGCGACCGCGGTCGCGCTCACGCCGGGCTGGATGCGCTCCGAGATCATGCTCGGGCACTTCGGCGTCCGTGAGGACAACTGGCGCGACGCCCTCACCGAGGTCCCGCACTTCGCCATCTCCGAGACCCCGCGCTACGTGGGCCGCGCCGTCGCCGCGCTCGCGGCCGACCCCGACCGGGCCCGCTGGAACGGCGGCTCCGTCTCCAGTGGCTCGCTGGCCCAGGAGTACGGCTTCACCGACCTCGACGGCAGCCGCCCGGACGCCTGGCGCTACCTGGTCGAGGTGCAGGACGCGGGCAAACCGGCGGACGTGAGCGGCTACCGCTGAGAGGGGCCGCTCGCCGTCTGCCGTGATGATCGTCGGGCGGGTAGGTTCGGCCCATGGCTGACACGAAGCGCTTCGAGGGGTACGGAGTTCTCGTCACCGGTGCCGCCCGCGGCATCGGTGCCGCGATCGCACGCCGGCTGGCCGACGAGGGCGCGCGCGTCCTGCTGACCGACGCCGACCCGGCCGAGGTGGCGAGGACCGCCGGCGCGTTGCGTGAACTCGGCCTGACCGCCGAGGCGTTGACGTGCGACGTCGCCGACCGGACCTCCGTGGAGGCGGCCGTCGCGCACGCCGTGGACACCTTCGGGTCGCTGGACGTCCTGGTCAACTGCGCGGCGAGCTGCACCCCCGACACCCCGCTCTTCGAGGACGGACCGGACGACGCCTGGGAGCGGGACCTCGACATCACCCTCACCGGTACCTACCGCTGCTGCCGCGCCGCCCTTCCGCATCTGGCCGCCTCCGGCCGCGGCGCGGTCGTCAGCATCGGCTCCGTCAACGCCCTGCAGGACTTCGGCAACCACGCCTACAGCGCCGCCAAGGCGGGCCTGCTCTCGCTCACCCGCACCATGGCCGCACATGTCGCAGGGCGGGGCGTCCGCGTCAACCTCGTGGTGCCGGGCACCGTGCGCACCTCCGCCTGGGAGGGCCGCGACGAGGAACTCGAGACCATGCGCGCGCTGTACCCCCTCGGCCGGGTCGGCGAGCCGGACGACATCGCCGCCGCCGTCGCCTTCCTCGCCTCCCGCGAGGCCGCCTGGATCACCGGCACCGCGCTCACCGTCGACGGCGGCGTCACCGCGGTCAACACCGGTTTCCTGCGCGCCACCCGCCAGGAGCGGGACATCTGAGCACCCCTCCTGGCCCAGCACTCGCCCTCGCCCAGCACTCGCCCTCGTTCGCGCCCTCGCCCTGTGACCTGGGGCACTGCGAGTGTCACCGTTTCGTCGCATCGTGAGGGGCTCGCGCAACCGATCGCGCCGCACGCCGGTCTAGCTGGCAGACGTCGCAGATCAGACGTCGCTTCCGTACGAAAGGCAAGGCCGGCCATGGGGGACATACGCAGACGGGGCGCCGTCGCGCTCGGGATCGCCGGGATGGTGGCACCGCTCACGCTCGCACTGGGCGCCGCGCCCGCGCAGGCGGCCACGAGCTGCACCACGAGCACCGGGCCCTACCAGAAGCAGGTGGAGAAGTTCCTCGGCCGACCGGTCGACGGCCGGCAGTCGGCCACCGACTGCAAGGCCATCAGGGCATTCCAGACCAAGCACGGCATCACGCCCAACATCGGCTACGCGGGGCCCGTCACCTGGGGCGTGATGGACCTCATGAACAAGCAGAAGGCCGTCGGGCACAACCCCAACCGGGACCACAAGTGCCCGACGAACAAGGGCCGCATCGCCTGTGTGAACCTCACCCTCCAGCTCAGCTGGATCCAGGACGGCAGCCGCCTCGTGTACGGTCCGGTCCCGGTCCGCACCGGCCGCAACGGCTACGAGACCCGCACCGGCCTGAAGAAGATCTACTGGCGGCACATCGACCATGTGTCGAGCATCTACCACGTGGCCATGCCCTACAGCCAGTTCTTCGACGGCGGTCAGGCCTTCCACTCCGTCGGCCTCAGCATGTGGAACCCGCCCGGCTCGCACGGCTGCGTCAACATGACGAAGACCGACGCGAAGAAGTACTGGTCGCTGCTGAAGAACGGCGACGACGTCTACGTCTACGGCCGCAAGCCGGGCACCTGACGCACATCGGGCACCCGGCTCACCTCACCTCGCGAGGGTCACACCTCCGGCGCATCCCCGAAGTCCGGAATGTCCAGCCTGACCCCACCCTGCCGCGCGGACTCGTGCGCGATGATGCCCGGCAGGGTGTAGCGGGCGGCCACCCACGCGTTGACGGACGGCAGCGACCGTGTGTTGACGGCGGTCACGAAGTCGTCGACCAGGAAGTGGTGGCTGCCCTCGTGTCCGTTGTGCAGGGTGTCGAACTCCCGCGGCAGCCGCGTCCGGTCGTGCACCGGTGCCGAGCCGGAGGTGAAGGCCGCGCGCAGGTCCGGGGCGATGTGCTGAAGTGACGGATCGTCAGGAGCCATGGTGGGCTTGGGCTCCAGCAGTTCGCTGATGTCCTTCACGCCCTTCTTGTCCTGCCAGAACGCGACCGTCGCCAGTTGCTCCATGCTCGCCTCGGTGCCGAAGAACCTGAAGCGCGACTCCCTGATGTGCGAGGGATAGCCCACCCGCCGGAACTCGTTGGTGCGGAACGAACCGCCGCCCGCCACCTCGAACAGCGCGGTCGCGTTGGAGAAGTCGTTGCCGAACTGGCTGATCTCCTTGTCGAAGACGCCGTCGCCGCGCTCGTCGACCACACCGATCGCCGACACGCTCGTGGCGTACGTCTGCCAGGCGCCGAGCACACCGCCCACCGAGTGCGTGGGGTACAGCAGCGGGGGATAGCTGGCGGTCTGCTTCCAGTTCTCGCCGCCGCTGTACTGGTAGGCCTCGTAGAACCCCAGGTCCATGTCGTGGACGTAGTCGCCCTCGGCGTAGAAGATCCGCCCGAAGGCGCCCTCGGCGATCTGGTTGCGGGCGTGCACGGTCGCCGGGTTGTACTGGCTGGTCTCGCCCATCATGTACGTCAGCCCGGTCGCCTTGACCGCCTCGATGATGGCGGCTATTTCTTCCGTGGTGATCGCCATGGGCACCGCCGAGTAGACGTGCTTGCCGGCGTTGAGGCCCTGCAGCACGAGCGGTCCGTGGGTCCAGCGCTGGGTGAAGATCGCGACGGCGTCGACCGCCTCCGACTCCAGCATCGCCTGGTACGAGGGGAAGGTGCCCGCGAGCCCCTGGGCGGCGGCGAGTTGGTCCGCCCTCTCGGGCAGCAGGTCGGTCACGTAGACGTCGCTGACGCCGGGGTGGGCCTGGAACAGGGTGGCGAACTGGCCGGAGAACTGGCCGGCTCCGACGATGCCGAGCGAGAACGTCATGTGAGGCGTGTCCTTCACTGGTCGGTGGATCACTGCGAAAGGATCAGGTTGATCTGGTCGTTGGTCTGGTCGAGGCTGCCGACGGACCTGCCACTGCCGTAGATGCCCTGCATGGCCGGGTGCATCAACGCGAACACGTCCGCCGCGTAGTTGGTGATCGGGAAGGTGAAGGTCCTGAAGTCCTTCTTGTCGGTGACCGGCTCGGTGAAGGCCGTGACGTCGATGCCCTTCTTGCCGTACGCGGCCACGGCCGCCTTCGTCCCCTCAGGAGTGGCCGGGAAGACGATGCCGTACCGGCCGACGACGCTCTGGCAGGCGTCGGACGACAGGTACCGCACCCACTTCCTGGCGCCCTCCTTGTTGTGGGCGTTCTTGGTGATGGAGTCGGCGAGGCCGTTCATCATGGTGGCGCGCTTGCCGGTGGGGCCGGCCGGTGTGAAGGCGGTGCCGAATGTGATGCCCTTCATCGCGGCATAGGTGGAGAGCATCCAGGCGCCGTCGAGAGCGGTGGCCGCCTTGCCCGCGGCCACCTGTGCGTTGGCCGGGTTGGCGCCCGCGCTGTAGTCCGTGAGCGGCGCCATGTAGCCCTTCTTCGCCAGGCCGAAGTACCACGTGATCACGGACTGGAAGGTCTTGCTGTCGTAGCGGTACTTCTCGCCCCACCGCTTCTTGTCGGTGTAGTTCCAGCCCGCCGAGGCGGCGAAGCTGCTCCACGTGGACTGGCCGTCGCCGTCACCGCCGCCGCCGGTCGCGAGGCCGTAGACCTTGACGTGGTGCTTGTCGAAGCCCGGTTCGTCGCCGCGCTTTCCGTGCACGTCGACCGTGAGGTGGGCGATGGCCTTCTCGAAGGTGCCGCCGTCCTTCGGGTTCCACGCCAGGCTGTTGAGCTGCTGCGGGGTGAGTCCGGCGCTCTGCGTCATCTTCTTGTTGTAGAAGAGGGCGACCGTGTCCCAGTCCTTCGGGGCGCCGTAGCGGCGGCCGTCCTGTCCGATCCAGTTGTCGGCCAGCCCCGGCTGGTAGTCGGAGGCGTCGATGCCCAGGTCGTCCAGCGGTTCGAGGACCTTCAGATCGGCGAACTGGCCGAACTTCTGGATGTGGTCGGTGAAGACGTCCGGCTCGGTGCCGGCGATGAAGCTCGCGGTCAGCTTGGTCCAGTAGTCGTCCCAGTCGAGCTGGCTGATCTTCACCTTCAGCCCCGGGTTCTCCTTCTCGAATCCCTTGGCGCAGGCCTGGTAGGCGGGCAGCTGGTTGGCGTCCCACAGCCAGTACGTCACCGTGTTCCCGCCCGCCCCGGCGCCGCCGCCCTTCGCGCACCCGGCGACCAGGGACAGGGCCAGCGCGCCGGCCAGCGCCACGGCGCTGCGCACACTCCGCATACGAACTCGCATCCCTGTCCCCTTACTTGAGCCCGGTGAAGCTGATGGTGGAGACGATGCGGCGCGCGAAGCAGCCGAAGAGCACCAGCATCGGGAGCGCGGCGATCAGGGTCGCGGCCATCAGGCCGGACCAGTCGTAGCCGGTCTGCGGGGTCTGCGCCCGGAAGATGGCCAGCGCCACGGTCAGCACGCGCGAGCTGTCGCTGTAGGACACCATCAGCGGCCAGAAGTAGTCGTTCCACGAGGTGATGTACGTCAGCACGCCGAGCGTGAGGATCGGCGTGGACGCCATCGGCAGCATCACCCGGAAGAAGATGCGGATCTTGCCCGCACCGTCCAGCAGGGCCGCCTCCTCGACCTCGCGCGGGACGTTCATGAAGAACTGGCGCAGGAAGAACACGGCGAAGGGCGTCATGAACATCGTCGGCAGGGCGATGCCCAACAGCGTGTCCACCAGGTGGAGTTGCTTGATGAGCACGAAGTTCGGCAGCAGGGTGAAGATCGCGGGGACCCTCAGTCCGGCGAGGAACAGCCCGAACACCTTGTCCCGGCCGCGCCACCGCAGCCGCGCGAAGGCGTACGCGGCCATGGCGGAGAAGAGGATCTGGCAGACGGTCATCAGGGTGGAGACGAACACCGAGTTGAGCAGGTAGCGCCAGAACTTCAGCCCGCCGCCCGCTCCGCCCTGGGCGATGGCCTCCTTCGCCGACTGCAGGCCCAGCGCACGCTCGAAGCCGCCGGACGTCAGGTCGACCGGCAACGGGTCGCCGGGATGGGCCGCGAGAGCGGTGTTGGCGGACAGCGCGGTGCGCAGGATCCAGTAGAACGGCAGCAGGGTGATGAGCATGATCGCGGCCATCACCACCCAGGCGGCGATCCGGCCGAGGGGGATCCGGCGCCCGCCGGTGCGCAGGGTCGTCGTGGTTGCCACGGCAGCCATGTCGGTCACTGTGTCGGTCACTCCCTTCCGTCAGCCGAGGTCGCTCTGACCGGCCCGGGTGAGCCGGTACTGCAGGAACGTGATGGCGCTCAGTACGACGAGCAGGGCCACGGACATGGCCGAGGCGTAGCCGAACTGGAAGCGGCCGAAGGCGGCGCCGTAGATGTAGTACTGGAGCACGTTGGTGGCGTTCGCCGGGCCGCCCATGGTCGTCACGGCGACGGTGTCGAACACCTGGAACGAACCGATGACCGTCATGATCAGCACGACCGCCAGTACCGGCCGCAGCAGCGGCAGCGTGATCCGCCAGAACATCCGCCACTCGCTCGCGCCGTCCACCCGGGCCGCCTCGTACATGTCCTCGGGGATGGCCATGAGCCCTGCGAACAGCAGCAGCGCGGTGTAGCCGACGTGCCGCCACACGTTGATCAGGGCGATCGTGGGGATCGCCCAGTCCTCGTCGGCGAGGAAGGGGACGTGGTCGAAGCCCAGGGCACCGATGACCTGGTTGCCGATGCCGAGTTGGGTGTCCAGGATCCACAACCAGACGACGCCCGCCACGACGTTGGACATCAGATACGGCGTCAGCACGATCCCGCGCAGCACGGACGACTGCGTCAGCCGCTGGAGCAGGACGGCGATGGCGAGCGCCGCGGCCGTCTGGACACCGATGTTGATCACCACGTACTCGACGGTGACCTGCAACGAGTCCCAGAAGATGGGGTCGTGGACCATGCGAACATAGTTGTCCAGGCCCACCCACTCGGCCGGGGTGAGCAGGTTGAAGCGGGTGAAGCTGAGGTAGATGCCCCGCAGCGTCGGCCAGAGCAGGAAGACCGTGAAGCCCAGCAGGGCCGGCGCGATGAAGAGCGCGGCCAGCCGTCCGTCGCCCCCGCTCTCACGTAGTCGCGACGGAGGGACGCTGGGGGCGATGGTCATCGGGCGACTCCTCGTCTGCGGCGGCTCGTCCTCGGCGCCACTTACTTTTGATGCGAAAGAATCAGTGCGTCAAGGGGCCCGCACGCATCTTTTTCGAGCGGGTCGAGCGCGCTAATCTGAGCTGGTTGCTTTTACGGCGAAAAAAACTGGGAGTCCGACCGTCATGACCACAGGTGCCGCCAGCTGGCTTCCGCTGAGCGCGGGTGAGCGCTCGGTGGCGATCGAGGTGCTCGTCAACGGCCCGCTGTCGCGCACCGAGCTGGCCCGCCGGCTCGCTCTCTCCGCGGGCAGCCTCACCCGGCTGACCAAACCGCTGATCGAGTCGGGCCTGCTCCGTGAGGTCGCCGAGCCCGGCACCCCCGCGGAGGTGCGCCAGGGGCGCCCCTCGCAGCCGCTCGACGTCGTCGCCGAGTCCTGGTCCTTCGTCGGCTTCAAGGTCACCGACGACACGGTCTACGGCGTCGTCACCACCCTCAGGAGCGACGTCGTCGCCCGCCACGACCGCCCGCTCACCAACCACGACCCGGCCGAAGTCGCGGATCTGCTCGCGGAGATGACGGCCGAGCTGTCCCGCACGCACCCGCACCTCGCGGGCATCGGCATCGGCGTGGGCGGACTGGTCGAGGACCGTGCCGTGGTGGGGGAGTCGCCGTTCCTGCACTGGCGGGACGTTCCGCTGGCCGAGCTGGTCGAGGAGCGCACGGGGCTGCCCGTCGTCGTCGAGAACGACGTCGCCGCCCTCGTCGAGGCCGAGACCTGGTTCGGGGCGGGCCGCGGCCTGGACCGCTTCATCGTCCTGACCATCGGCGCCGGCATCGGCTACGGCCTGGTCCTCGGCGGCAAGCGGGTGCCCTGCGCCGAGGAGGACCGGGGGTTCGGGCGCCACTGGATCATCGACCCCAACGGTCCGCTCACCCCCGACGGGCAACGCGGCAGCGCCGTCTCGCTGCTGACCATCTCCAGCATCCGCTATCAGGTCCGCGCCGCCACCGGCCACGACCGTACGTACGAGGAGATCCTGGCGCTGGCCGCCGCGGGCGAACCCATGCCCGCCCGGGTCGTCGACGAGGCGGCCCGCGCGCTCGGCACCCTCGTCGCCCAGATCGCCAACTTCGCGATGCCGCAGAAGATCCTGCTCGCCGGTGAGGGGGTCGGTCTGATGGATGTGGCCGGGGACACAGTGCGCGAGACGATCGCCGCGCACCGGCATCCGATGACCGCGCCGGTCCCGCTGGAGACCAAGGTGTCCGACTTCCACGACTGGGCCCGCGGGGCCGCCGTGCTGGCCATCCAGGTGCTGGTGCTGGGCGCGGCGGAGGCGTGAACTCCGTTTCTGGACATGGGAGATGGACGTGACCAGTAACACGGTCTCATATGTCCGATTCATTCCATCTTACTCACGGCGCCTTCACGTCGAGCCCCGTATGCTTCACAGCATGTCCACTACCGTTGAACCCGCCTCCGATCGCTCGGCAGACGAGGTCAACGAGGAGATCCGGGCCCTGTGGCACCGGTCGGGCGGGACACTGAACGGCGAACAGCGCGAGGAGTACCGACGCCTCGTCCTCGAATGGGCCTCCGCGAGCCCGCGCCAGGTGCGCGCCGCCTGAGCGGCGGCTGAGGCCCGCCGCGCATCGGGGTCCCGCTGCGGGGCACCCCGTGAAGGATGGGCCCTCTCCTCGCACTGACCTCGGCCATCTGCTACGGCATCGTCGACTTCGCCGGCGGAATCCTGTCCCGCAGGGCCCCCTTCGCGGCCGTCACCTTTCTCGGCCGGCTCGGCGGGCCCGCCCTCGCCTGCGCCGCCGCCCTCCTCGTGCCTGCCGACCCCGTCCGCCTCTCCGACCTGCTCTGGGGAGCGCTGTCCGGCCTCGGCAGCGGCACCGCCATGCGCCACCTCAACCGCGGTCTCAGCCGCGGCGCCATGAGCGTGGTCGTGCCGCTGAGCGCCGTGACCGGCGTCGCCCTGTCCGTCCTGTGCGGCGTCCTCGCCCTCGGCGACCGCCCCGGCCCCCTGGCCTGGACCGGCATCGCGGTCACGGTGCCGGCCCTCTGGCTGGTCGCCGGGGCAGCAGCGCGCGGCCACGGCGCAGCCGGTCCGCCGGCCCGCGGCGGCGGCGCCGCGGGGCTCCAGCCACCGGCCCGGGCCGACGCAGCGGTGGGGGACGGGCTGCCGGCCGGCGCGGGGGTTGCCGTGCAGTACGTGGCACTCGGCCTGGCGGGGCCGTCCGCCGGACTGTGGCCGGTGGCCGCGGGCCGGGTCGCCGCCGTGGTCCTGCTGCTGCCGCACGTCGTACGGCACGGGCCGCCGCGACTGCCGCGCCGACTCACCGTGCAGGCCCTTCTCGTGGGGGCCGGGGCCGCTCTCGGCCTGATCCTCTATCTGCTCGCCGCCCAGCGGCAGTTGCTCGCCGTCGCCGTGGTCCTCGCCTCTCTCTATCCGGCGATTCCCGTGATCCTCGGCCTGGCCCTGCTGCACGAACGCGTCACCTCGCGGCAGACGGCCGGGCTGCTGGGAGCCGCGGCGGCGACCGTCCTGCTGACTCTCGGGTGACCGGTCAGCCCCAGGTCGCCGAGTAGTGGCGCCGGTACGCCTTGCGGTCCTGCTCGGCGCGGATGTAGCGGGTGGCCACCAGCGCCAGCAGGCTGCCGCCGATGACCAGCATCCCCGGGCCGACGTTCTCGGGGTTCGCGAGCTTGGACAGCAGTGTCTCGCCGTCCGTGAGGCCCGAGAGGGGACCCGAGGAGCCGGGCGAGCTGTCGCCCGGTGCGATCGCGCTGTGCGTGGCCGAGCCGGACGGCCCGGGCGACGCCGTGGAGCCCTGCCCGGCGGCCTGCTTCGACACGATCATCTCCACCCCGAGTGCCTGCATCGCCTTGGTCACCGGCTGGAAGAACGTCGTACCGCCCGACGTGCAGTCACCACTGCCGCCCGAGGTCACCCCCAGCGCGATCCCGTCGGCGAACAGCGGACCTCCGCTGTCCCCGGGCTCTGCGCACACATCCGTCTCGATCAGTCCGGTGACCGTGCCCTCCGGGTAGTTGACCGTGGCGTCGAGCCCCTTGACCTCCCCGTCGTGCAGCCCGCTGGTGCTGCCGCTGCGGAACACCCGCTGGCCCACGGCCGGATCGCCGACGCCGGTGATCCGCACGCCCTTGCCCTGCCCGATCGCCACGACGTCGGCTCCGGCGCCCGCCGAGCCGTTCGCGTACTGGACCAGGGAGAAGTCACTGCCGGGGAAGTCCTGCCGGACCGTCCTGCCCAGCTGCTGGTTGCCCTGGTTGTCGCCGAACCAGATGGACCCGGTCGGCCCGCAGTGCCCCGCGGTGAGGATGAAGTCGCTCTTGCCGTCGGTCACGTTGAAGCCCGCCGAGCAGCGCCCGCCGGTCGACAGCATCGGCTGTGCGCCGTTCAGCCGGGTCGTGAACCTCCCCTGCATGCGCTCCATGCGGACATAACCGCCGATGCCGCTCGCGACCTTGGTCATGTCCGACCAGTCGGAGGCCGACACCGTGCTGTCGCCCTGCACCACGACCTCGTTGGTGCGGTAGTCCATCACCCAGGCCGTGCCGGCCACCCGGGGCGCCGAACGCAGCGTGGAGGCCGCCTTCTTGAGGTCGTTCATGCTGTGCCGGACCATCTTGGCCTCGGCGCCGGCGCGCTCCACGCGGGCCGCCGCGTCCTGGTCGGTCACCGCGACGACCGGACGCCCGTCCGCACCGATCCAGGTGCCCGCCGTACGGGCCGTGCCGAGTTCGGAGACGAGCGCGGCACCGGGGCTGTCGGAGGTGCCCGAGGCGCTGAACGGAAGGGCCGAGGTGCCGGGCGTCTCGCTCGCCATGGCCGCCTGCGTCACCATCGCTCCTCCGAGGAGAAGTCCGCCGACGGCCGCCAGCCGTGTCACTCGCCGGACCATCCGTCGTCGTGCGTGCCTCATGCATGGCTCCCGAACCCGTATGCGCGGCGTCAACGCCACGGGGCCCTCCGGTCGTTGAGCGCCCTCCTCACCTCATACGTGACGATGGACCATCCCGTTCAGCGCACACGTGCCTTCTCACCCCTTGCGGCCCACACCTCCGTACAGCGCCACTTCCGGCTCGGCCGTCTCCGCCCGCCCGGGGCGCCAGCGCGAGCAGGGGACCACTCCCGGCTCCAGCAGCTCCAGACCGTCGAAGAAGCGGGCGACGTCCTCGGGGGTGCGCTGGGTCAGCTCCGGGGTGCCGTGCTCGTTCCAGAAGTGCACCGCCGCGTCCACCTCGGGCAGCGCGGGGCTGGTGATGGTGTGCGACAGCACCAGATGGCTGCCGGACGGCAGCGCCTCCATGAGCCGCCGTACGACGCCGTACGGGTCCTCGTCGTCGCGCAGGAAGATGACCACCCCGAGCAGCAGCACCGCCACCGGCCGGGTGAGGTCCAGCGTGGCGGCGGCCCGCTCCAGGATCGACTCGACATTGCGCAGGTCGTCGTCCAGGTGGTCCGTGCGGCCCTCGGGCGTGGAGGTCAGCAGCGCGCGGGCGTGGGCCAGCACCAGCGGGTCGTTGTCGACGTAGACGACCCGTGCGTCCGGAGCCAGCCGCTGTGCGACCTCGTGCGTGTTGTCGGCGGTGGGCAGACCGGTGCCGATGTCGAGGAACTGGCGGATCCCCGCGTCCGCCACGAGATGCCGCACGGCACGCCCCAGGAAGAGACGGTCGGCCCGGGCGTAGTCGCCGATGGCCGGATGCAGCTCCCGGATACGGTCTCCGGCCACCCGGTCGACCTCGTAGTAGTCGCCACCGCCGAGCCAGTAGTTCCAGATCCGGGCCGTGTGCGGGCGCAGGGTGTCGATGCGTCTGCGCAGCGTGGCGGCGGGATCGTCGGTGCATGCGGGGTTGTCCGTCAAGGGGTCCGCTCCTGGAGTGGTGCCAGTGGTGCCGTGCGAGGGGGTGGCATCAACCGGCCATCCAACCACCGCAGTTGATGTTTGCCGAGGGGCGGGAGGCGGTGGTTTCAGCGTTGTGCCGCTCCTGCACCGAGTCGTTCCAGGTGAGAGGTGTGCCCCTTATCTTGAGCGGCATGAAGAGGATCCCGCACGACCCGTCCGGTGAACCCGATCCGCTGCGCGCACTGACCCTCGACCAGCTCCGCCGTCGTACGAGCATGAAATGGCGCACCTACCCGGCCGACGTACTGCCGCTGTGGGTGGCCGAGATGGACGTCCCCCTCGCCGAACCCGTCGTCCGCGCGGTCACCGACGCGCTGGCGCTCGGGGACACCGGCTATCCGGCCGGCACGGCCTACGCCGAGGCGCTGGCCGCCTTCGCCGAGAAGCGCTGGGGCTGGGACGACCTCGCCGTGGAGCGCACGGCGATCGTGCCGGACGTCATGCTCGGCATCGTCGAGATGCTCAAGCTGGTCACCGGCCCCGGGGACGCGGTGATCGTGAACTCGCCCGTGTATCCGCCCTTCTACCACTTCGTCGCACACATGGACCGCCGCGTCGTCGAGGCCCCGCTCGGGGCGGATCTGCGCATCGACCTCGACGTCCTGGAGGAGACCTTCCGGCGGGCCGTCACCGGTGGACGCCGCGCCGCCCATCTGCTGTGCAGCCCGCACAACCCGACCGGCACGGTGCACACGGCCGAGGAGCTGTCCGCCGTCGCCGCCCTCGCCGACCGCCACGGCGTCCGCGTGGTCGTGGACGAGATCCACGCCCCGCTGACCGCCGCGGGCGCCGGCTTCGTGCCGTATCTGAGCGTCCCCGGCGCGGAGAACGGCCTGTCCCTCATGTCCGCGTCCAAGGCGTGGAACCTGGCGGGTCTGAAGGCCGCGCTCGCGATTGCGGGCCCTGCGGCCGCCGCCGACCTCGCCCGGCTGCCCGAGGAGGTCAGTCACGGCCCCAGCCACCTCGGCGTGATCGCCCACACGGCCGCCCTGACCGACGGCACCGCCTGGTTGGACGCGCTGCTCACCGGGCTTGACGACAACCGGCGGCTGCTGGCCGCCCTGCTCGCCGAACACCTGCCGGACATCACCCACCGGCCCGGCGAGGCCACCTATCTGGCCTGGCTCGACTGCCGCGCCCTCGGCCTCGGCGACGACCCGGCCGAGGTGTTCCTGGAGCGCGGCAGGGTGGCGCTGAACTCGGGGATCCCTTTCGGCACCGGCGGGGCGGGACACGTACGCCTGAACCTGGCGACGTCGCCCGAGGTGATCACCGAGGGCGTACGGCGGATGGCGGCGGCTCTCAACTGAGTCGTGGTCGTAATCGGAGCCGGAGCCGGGGTCGGGGTCGGGGTCGGGGCGAGGGTGTCATGGACACGTGGCGGCGCGGCATGATGGCCCCATGCGTGTGCTGATGCCGGTCCCCGACCACGACTTCGACGTCACCGAGGTCGCCGTGCCCTGGCGGCTGCTCACCGACGCCGGGCACGAGGTCGTCCTCGCCACCGAACGGGCCGGCACCCGCCCCGCGGCGGACCCGCGCCTGCTGACCGGTGTGCTCTTCGGACAGCTGGGTGCGGAGGAGGAGCCCAAGCGGTTCTACGAGCAGCTCACCGGGTCACCGGAGTTCGGCGCCACGGCCGGATGGTCCGACGTGGACGTGACGGCGTACGACGGACTGCTGCTGCCGGGCGGACACGCGCCCGGCATGCGGCAGTACCTCGGCTCGCAGGAACTGCGCGAGCAGGTCGCCCGGTTCTGGGCACTGGGCCGCCCGGTCGGCGCGATCTGCCACGGCGTCCTGGTCCTGGCCCGGACCCGGGACCCGGGCACGGGACGCAGCGTCCTCGCGGACCGCCGAACGACCTGTCTGCCCAAGTACATGGAGCGCACCGCCTACTTGACCACCGCCTGGCGTCTGGGCCGCTACTACCGCACCTACCCCGCGTACGTGGAGGACGAGGTGCGCTCCGCCCTCTCCGACCCGGACGCCCAGTTCGAGCGCGGCCCCCGGGAGCTGACCCGGCGCGGCACCGCGAGCGACGACTCGCATGCCTTCGTCGTCCAGGACGGCACCTATGTGTCGGCGCGCTGGCCCGGTGACGCCTACCTCTTCGCCCGCCGCTATCTGGAACTCCTCGGGGCGCCCACCGGTGCCTAGACTTCCGGTATGGACTCCACTGCGCTGGAACGGCTCGGTGCGGGAAAGTACGTGCTGATCACCAGCTACCGCAAGAACGGCACCCCGGTCGCCACACCGGTGTGGGTGGTGCGCGACGGCGACACCCTCGGCGCGTGGTCGGCCGCAGACTCCGGCAAGGTGAAGCGGATCAGGGCCCGCAAGGACATCCTGATCGGCCCCTGCGACCTGCGCGGCAACCCGACCGGCACCCAGCTCCCGGCCACCGCCGAGATCGGCGACGAGCAGACCGTCGCCCGCTACCGCCGGCTCATCGCCCGCAAGTACGGGATCACGGGCCGTCTGAGCCTGCTCGGCAGCCGACTGCGGCGAGGACTGAAAGGGACGGTCGGGATCAGGGTGACGCTCACTCAGTGAGACGACGCAGCCGGGCGGACGGCGCAACCGCCGCGAAGCGCCGCCCGCCCGTTGCGCTCTGGAGGACGGCGGGAAAGGCCTGTGGGTTGCCTGTGTTCAGGGATCCGATCGGCGGGCGGGGTCCGGGAACACGGCAGGGGCGAGGTGTCAGGTCCAGGCGCGGTAGGGCTCGTCGACCAGCTGGAAGACGGGCTCGCCGCGGACCGGGTCCTTGGCCGTCGACAGCCGTACGCGGTCGCCGCTTCGGATGGCGATCAGCGGGCCCATGACCCGGCCGCGCACGACGAAGCCCTCGGCCATCTCCACGAGCGAGACATTGCGGGCGGCGGGGGTGTTGCGGTGCACGATCGTCGCGTGACGGACCGTGCCGGTGCCCGCGCTGCGCTCCGTGCGCAGGTCACCGCCCTGGCAGACCGGACACAGCAGCCGGTGGTACATGGCGGTGCCGCACCAGGTGCAGCGCTGGAAGTCGAGGGTGTCCGTATCGGCCGCCGCGGATTCGAGCACGCCCGTCGCGGAGCCGGCTGCCTCACGAGCAACGATTCCTGAGTGGTGGTACACGCTGGTCAACTCCCTGCGCTCGGCCGGAATCCCACGTGCCGGGTCAACCGTGCACGCACGTGCCCGGTTCACCGTGCCACCGCGCACGGCACCAATGTATGGCACTCAGTGCCACGCGTAAAGGCACTCCGTACCCTCAATTTCGTCCGAGCTGGGACTCGATCTCCTTCACGACCCGCCACAGGGGCGCATCGCGCCGCGCCACGACGACCACCACGTCCTCGGCGGCACCGGCGATGCGCTGCGGGGCGGCGGTGCCGAAGGCCGACCGTACGCAGCCGAGCGCGTGGTCCACCGCGGCCTCCGCGTCGTCCCTGCCGTCCGAACGCAGCCACGACCGCAGCGCGTTGTTGTGCGCCGCCACCACCGCGGCGGCGATCACGTCCGCCCGCAGGATCCCGTCGCGCCGGCCGGCGAAACGCTCGCGCAGGTACTCGGCGAGGGCACGCTCGTAGCGCCACACCACGGACAGCTCGTACGCCCGCAACCCCGGCACCCGCTTGGTGAGGCGATAACGCTGCACGGAGAAGGCGGGGTTCTCGGCGTACATCCGCAGCACGAGCCGGGCCGCGTCACAGACCCGCTGCACCGGCTCGTCGTCCTCGCCGCTCGCGGCGAGAAACGCCGTCATGTCGGCCAGGCACCGCTCGTGGTCGGGGAAGACCACGTCCTCCTTGGAGGGGAAGTAGCGGAAGAACGACCGTCGTCCGACGCCGGCCAGCGCCACGATGTCGTCGACCGTCGTCTGCTCGTAGCCCCGCTCCAAAAACAGCTGGAACGCCGCTGTGACCAGGGCGTCCCGCATCGGTGGCCTCACGGCGGCCGGCTCCGTCCTCATGGACGGAACGTAGCATCGGTACGGCGCTCGTGGCACTCAGTGCACACCTGGCGGGGAACTCAGTGCTCTCACCGCCGGCACGGCCCCGAAGCGGGACGTTCGGCGCTGAACTCCCCGCGCGGTGGCCGCGTATCTCTCGTCGGGGGACGGCGGAGGCCCCGGCAGGGGCCGGAAGGAGAGCACTGTGCCCACACCGCCCGAATCGGGGTCCTCGGACGAACGCCCGCCTCTTGAGCCCATCCATGTGCTGCGGCCGCGCCGCACCGACGCCCTCGCGGAGCTGTTCCGGGACATGGAGCAGGGCCGCGAGGACCTGGAGAAGGTCGCCGTGCCGGACCCGCGGTCCTGGGACGAGGGGGAGACCCAGGAGATCCCCCGCGTGCGGACCGACGAGGACGGCCCGTCGCGCGGCGGCGGCACACCGGGGTCCGGGTCCGGACTGCGCCGGGCCGCCGTGGTGATCGCCGTCGCCGCGGCAGCTCTCGTCGGCTTCGGCTGCGCCCTGCTGCTGTCCATGAGGAACGACCAGGCCGCCGCGAGGGAACCCCGCCCGACGGCGTCCGCCGCTTCCCCCTCCGCCGCGGCCTCCGCGACCGACGCCGGCGCGCCCGACCCCGACGGCGCCGGCACCCTGCGCGAGGGCGACAGCGGCCCCGAGGTGACGGACCTGCAGCAACGCCTGCTGAACGTCCCGGACATCTACCCCGGCGGCTCCACGAGCGGCACCTTCGACGCCACCCTCAAGGCCGCGGTGGCCCGCTTCCAGCTCTGGTACGGCATCCGCGGCGACGAGACCGGTGTCTACGGCAACGACACCCGCCACGCGCTGGAGTCGCGTACGCCCTCCGGCACCGGCTGACGGCGCACCGCCCGCCGGCTACCGCGCGTCCAGCGGGGCCCTGATGTCGAGCACGCAGACGTCGTCGCGGCGCCCGCCCTCCAGCATCGAGGCGAGCAGCAGCCCCAGCGGCTGGGAGCCCGGCTCGTCCGTGTGCTGGGTCAGGACCGCGTCGGACAGCCGCTTCAGGCCCCGGTCGATGCCCTCCGCGGGCCGTTCGACCAGGCCGTCGGTGTAGAGGAGGACGCGGTCGCCCGGCTCCAGCCGGCACTCCGCCTCCGCGAAGACTGGCGCCGAACTCGCCCCGAGCAGCATGCCGTGGGGGCGTTCGAGGTAGTGCACCTCGCCGTCGCGCAGCAGCAGCGGCGGCGGATGGCCCGCCTGCGCCCAGACCAGACGGCGCTCGGCGGGGTGGTAGCGGGCGAGGACCAGGGTCGCGGTGCCGTGCGAGTCCCGGGAGTGCAGCAGCAGGGTGTTGAGCCGGGCGAGGGCACCCGTCAGCGAGGACCCGGTGATCAGCATGCCCTTCGCGGTGAAGCGGAGCAGGGCCATCGTGGCGACCGCGTCGATACCGTGCCCGGCGACGTCACCGACCACGAACACCGCGTCCCCGTCGGGCAGTTCGAGGACGCTGAACCAGTCACCGCCGACATGGACCCCCGACTGCGCGGGCAGATAGGCGACTTCGACGCGCAGCCCGGCCAGCTGCACCGGCCTGGTGGGCAGCGGGAGCAGGGTGTGCTGCAGCCGGCCGGCCAGCGTCCGCTCGGCGCGCAGCACGTCGTGCTGGGTGAGGATGGCCCGCTCGCTCTCGATCAGGGCGAGTTCCGCGCTGCGCTGCGCGGTGAGGTCCTGAACGACGCCGTGCACCTCGACGGTCTTGCCGGAGGAGTCCGGCACGGCCTCCGCCACCGCCCGCAGATGCCGTAGCCCGTCCGCCGTCCTGACGCGGAAGGGGACGTCGAACGTCCGCCCGTCGACGAGGAGTTGACCGATGGCGTGGCTCAGCGCCGACATGTCCTCGGGCAGGGCGAGGTGGGGCAGCTCGGTGAGACCGACCGGGCCGCGCGCCGGGTCCCGGTCGAAGAGCGCGAACACCTGGGAGGACCAGGTCACCTCGTGCGTGACGAGGTTCCAGCTCGCCCAGCCGAGGCTGCCCAGGCGCTGCAGATCCGCCAGCCGCTGCTCCTGCCGGTCCGAGGGGCCGTGCCGCACCCAGGTGACGACCAGCGACTCGCCCAGCCGTGCCGCCCGCACCGTGTAGGTGAACAGCTCGGCGACGCCGTCCACCAGCTCCTGGTGCGCGAACGGCTCGCTCTCGTACGGCTTTCCGCTCTCGAGCGCCCGCCGGAGGCCCTGCCACATGGGCTCGCCCGCGAGTGCCGGACAGCACTCCCGGAACCGCCGGCCGACCAGTTCCCGCCCGGTGCGCCCGACGTCGTCGACGGCCTCCTCCGCGGCGGCCTCGATGCGGTAGTCCTCGATGGCGCCCGGTGCGGAGGACAGCGGCGCCAGCAGCATCGCCGCGCCGGACAGCGCGTCGAACACGGCCTGTACGGCGCCCGCGGAGGCGTCGGCGGTGTCCTCGGGGCGCGTGGCGAACGCGAGCAGCCGGCCGGCGCAGAGGCGGGCCACCGTCTGCAGATGCTCCCGGGTGTGTGCGGAGAACGGGCCGAGGCGGGACCGCAGGACGCCGATGCACACGTCGGGGGAGTCTCTGTTGGGCACGGGCAGCCAGGCGCGGGAGCGCCATCGCTCGGGCCGGTCGATCAGCAGGAAACGCTCCCGGTCCGCCTCGGAGTCCTCCAGCCAGAGCGGTTCCCCCGCCCGCAGCGCGTGGAGCACGGAGATCCGGCCCAGCGGCGGCACTTGCTGCCACTGGGCGGCCAGGGTGTCGTCGACGCCGGCGTGCCCCATCAGTTCGAGCCCTCCCGAGGGGAGCCGTGCATAGATCATGACGGCGTCGGCGCCCACATCGGGTGCGAGATGGTCCAGCAGGCACCGGGCGAGCTCCTGCGGGGTCGCGACCCGGACGAGCTCCCGGCCGAGCGGGCCGAGGTCGACGGGCCCGGCGGCGTCGACCGTCGCGTCGACCGGGGCTTCGGACGGGGCCTCGGACGGGGGCACGGTCGGGTCCGTGGCGGGGACGGCGGATTCCGGCTCGGGGGGCGTGGCGGCCGGGGTCGGCGCCACGCCGCCGAGGGTGATCCAGCACTCCTCGAGGAGCGAGCGGCCCTCCGCCTCGGCGCGCCGCTGCAGCTCCTCCTCCGCGGCGTCGGGGGTGCAGTGGGTCAGGGCCATCACGACGCCCTTGGCCTGCTCGACGACCGCCGACTGTGCGGCCAGGTCGCGCAGCCGGTCCATCTCGGCGCGCTGCCTGGCGACCATCTTGGCCAGTGCAACGGTGTCCGGCGCCGTGCAGGATTCGGCTGGCGGTGCGGGCTCGCTCGTCACGGGTCGAGCATGGCACATCACGGCCGTTCTGATCGTGGTCTTGCGGACCTGGACCCGACCTCGACCGCACCCCGGGCCGGGCCGGTCCCCGACCCCGACTCAGTCCCCGGGCGGCCGGTACAGCCACAGCCGGAGCAGCCGGCTCAGCCGCGGCATGACCAGGTAGGTCAGCACCGGAAGCAGGAGCACCGGGAACACGGCCGCGCGCAGCGGCAGCGGCCACAGGGCGGTGCGGGGTGCCACCAGCCACTGGATCAGCAGCGTGCACGGATAGGCGCCGACGAAGGTGGTGAGCACCATCTTCCAGCGCGGGGGCGAGCGGGTCGTGGTGCCCGGCAGGCTGAACCAGGTCTCCATCCCGGTCGTCGACTGCCGTTCGCTGTCGACCTCGGTGGCGATGCCGTCGAGCCGGGCGTGCCAGGACGCCCGCTCCTCGGACTCCAGCCAGTCGGCCAGTCGGCGTGCGTCACGGAAGCGGACGACCGCGTGATAGCGGTGGCCCTCCTCGGGACGCAGCCACGAGACGCCCTCGTTGCCCGGGAACCGTCTGGCGCAGCGGGTGACCCCGCGGGTCCACTCCTCGAACTCGTGCTCCCGGCCCGGGCGCACCTGCCAGGTGAGGACGCTGGTGACCGGCCCTCCGCCGCGCAGCTGGGTGGTGCTCATGCTCACCACGTGTGCCACGCGTGGCCCGGATCATGCATCGGCCCCGGCAGGCGTCGTCAGCGAACGGGTCCGGTCAGCGCCTGGCTGACCGCCCGCACGCTGCGTGCGATGTGCTGCAGTTGCATCACCTCGGCCGCGTACATCTTGATCGTGTGCTCGATGACCGACTCGGGCAGGCCGAGCGCGGGCAGGTCGGCGCGGGCGGTCTGCAGGGCGGTGCGGGCCACCCGCATCTCCTGCTGGACCTGGAGCTGGGCATGGCGGGCGAGGAGCACGGGGTGGCGGATCAGGGCCGGGTAGCCGGCGTAGCGCGCGGGAACCAGCTCGCGCAGCCACCTGACCGCCGAGCGCTCCCAGTCGTAGGAGCCGGGCTGCTTGACCTGGCACGGCCAGTCCGGGCTGATGCGCGTGGTCGTCAGTTGCATGATCGTCGCTTCCGGTGTGCGGCGTCGGAAGGGTGGTCCGACATGGGGCGGGCGGCCCCGGCCTAGGGGATGACCGGGACCGCCAAGGCCTCGCGCGGACGAGGCCGACCGGACACCACGGGCGCCGACGCGGGTAGGAGACGGCGGCTCCGGGGTCTCCGGGGTGACGCGTGAGCAGTATTTATATATGCCGTCCGGTTTGCAAGAAGCATGAAAACATTCATGCGCGATATGTAATGAAAGGTCCCTTTGTAAGGTGCGAAAGCCGGAGTGGGTGGTGATGGCCCGTCCGCGGGCGCTCAGTCGCGCAGGAAGAACTGGTGCTGGTCGGAGATCTGCTCGTACTCCTCCAGGCGGGCCTGGGTGCGCTCGGGGTCGGCGTCCGTCATCGCCTGCAGCAGGGCGGCAGCGATGACGCCGGGGGCCGCGTAGGAGTCGAAGACCAGCCGCGAGCCGGTGCCGGTGGCGAAGACGATGTCCGCCTCCGCGGCCACCGGACCGAGCGCCAGGTCGGTGACCAGGGCGATCCGCAGCCCGGCACTGCGCGCGACCCGTACCGCCGTGAGGGTCTCCTGGGCGTGCCGCGGCATCGAGAACGCCAGCACCCAGGTGCCGCCCGCTTCATGCGACTGCAACAGCGCGTCGTAGGCGACGCTGCCGCCGCGGGTCACCAGCCGGACGTCCGGGTGGATACGGCGCGCGGCGTAGGCGAAGTACTCCGCGAGCGACGCCGAGATCCGCAGCCCGAGCACGGTCAGCGGAGTGGACGCCGACAGCTTGCGGCCGAGCTCGATCACCTGGTCGGGGTCGGCGAAGTCGCGCCGCAGGTTCTCCAGGTTCTCGATCTCGGCGTCGACCGCCGCCTGCAGTTCGTTGCTGCCGTTCTCCTCGGTCGCGGCGGGTCCGCCGGCCAGGGTGCCGAGCGCGATCGACTGGAGCTTCTCGCGCAGGGCGGGATAGCCGCTGAAGCCGACCGCCGCGGCGAACCGCGTCACCGAGGGCTGGCTCACGCCGACCCGCTCGGCGAGATCCGTGATCGACAGGAAGGCCGCTTCGGTGATGTGCTCGATCAGATACTGGGCGATGCGCCGCTGGCCCGGGGAGAGCCGGGGCCGGTCGAAGAGCGTCCTGAGCTGGGAGGCCGGGGCGGCCTCGACCTCGGGTGCGCTCTTGCCCGAGGTGATCGCGGATGCCTGTGCGCGTGCCTGCTGCGGCGATGGCACCGGTGCGCCTCCTTTGTCTCCCACAGTGCTTCAACATAGCCCACACACCGTTGTGACCAGGGCTTGTGCGACGGCATCCGGAACCGTCTGGTGCACGTGCGGGCCGTTGCCGACGGGCGGTATGTCACCGCCGGTAGAGGGTGATCGAGTGCCCCACGTCGTCGATCGCGCGGCTGCTGTCGAGCAACGCGGCCAGCCGGCCCCGGGCCTTGGCCGCCGCCGAGTCCGACACGACCAGCAGCCCGTGGACCTGACGCGCCGGCACCTTGCGCGGGTCGGCCGCGTCGATGCCGTAGTACGAGGGCACACCACTGCCCTTGTACACCAGCCAGATCCGCTCGCCCCGGTACCGCTCGTGCAGCCGGTCGGCGAGCCGGCCGAGGTCCTGGCCCCAGTCCACGTTGGAGTCGTGCAGCCGCAGATGCGTTGCGGCCGGACCGCCGAACGCCTCGTTGGAGTACGGCAGATAGTAGGGGAACGTCCGCAGCGAACTGACCGCGACGAACAGCAGGAGCGCCCCCGCGACCGGCCGCGTCCACCGCCACCGCACGGCGAGGACGCAGCCCGCGGCCACCGCCAGGAACATCGGCACGAAGACGGCGTACCGGGTGCCGAAGTCCCGTGCCCCGGTCATCGCGACGGCCAGCAGCACCGCGGCGGGCAGGAGCACATAGGGCGCCGCGGGCCGCAGCCGCCGTACCGCCACCATCACGACGGCACCGGCCGCCCACAGCGCGAGCATGCCCAGCGGGGTCTTCACCAGCAGTGCGGCCGGCAGGTAGTACCAGCGCGAGCCGGTGTACAGATGGCCGAAGAGGAAGCCCTGCCAGGGATAGTTCTCCAGCCCGAACTGGATGCGCATGCCGTCCCGGTAGGACTGCGGGAACGGCATCAGCTGCACGAGCAGCCCCTTCAGGCCGTGCACCGCGGGCACCGGCTGCCCGGTCTGCGGGCGCAGCGCCGGATCGACGACCAGATACGACGCCCATACGACGGCGACGGCCACCACGGCGGTCACCAGCGCCGCCCACGAGGCCCGCACCAGAATCCTGCGCCGGTCCCGCGCGCCCACCCGCCACACCGACCAGGCGGCGAGCGCCATCAGCACAGGGACGGCCGGCAGGACGTTCATTTTCGTGGCCAGCGCGGCCCCGAGCGCGACACCGGCGAGCGGCACATACAGACGCGGCCTGCGGCGCGCCCGCCACAGCAGCCACGCCGATGTCAGCACGAACCCGGCCGCGGGCACGTCGAGCGTGGCCAGCGAGCCGTGTGCGATGACGTCGGGGGAGAGGGCGTAGAGGGCCAGGGCCGTCAACCCGGCCACCCGGCCCGCGAGTTCACGCGCGAAGGCGAAGACGACGAGTCCGAACAGCAGCGTCAGCACGATCATCGGCAGCCGGGCCCAGAACATCAGCCGCCAGGGGTCGTTGCCGGACTCGTAGAGCACATGCCGGCCGAACTGGCTCTGATCGCCTTGGTACTTGGTGTCGACGTGCGGCTGGGCGATCGCCACCCCGGCCGCGATCACCAGCTTGCCGAGCGGCGGGTGCTCGGGGTTGAAGCGCACCCGGTGCTCGTGCAGATAGTCGGCGGCGGTGGCGACGTAGATGGGCTCGTCGATCGTCGGGGTCTGCTGCACGGCCGTGGTGACCATCGCCGCCGCCATCTGGGCGAGCAGCACGACCACCAGCAGCGGCTCCAGCCACCGCCTGCCGGGACGGCGCGGCGGCCGCGGGGCCGCCGCCCGCGGTGGCGGGTGCTCCTGGTCGTCGTGTGTCTCCGGTTCGAGGACCGAGTGCTGTTCGTGCGCCATCATCCGCCCCGCGGTGCCACCGACCGCGAGCGGGCAGGAGCGATACGGGCCCGTCTCATGGGCCCTACTCTCGCACCAGCTCCCGCCCCCGGGCGTCACCGCTTCAGGAGTCGTACCGACAGACCTTCCGTCGTACAGACGGGTACGGCCCGCAGCCCGTCGCAGTTCAGCTCGACGCGGCGCGCCGGCCGGACATGCTGTCGTAGAACGGGGTGCCCGGCGAGACGTCCGAGGGCTTCACCGGGTGGCCGGACGCGCCGGAGGCGTACAGGGCGGCCACCATCGCGAGGGTCCGCCGGGACTCGGCGAGCGGCACGGGCGGCGCGGTGCCCTCGCGCAGACCGGACAGCACCTTCGCGAACTGCGCCCAGTGCCCGCTGCGGGAGTTGTGCGCTGCCCCGGCGTCCTGCGGACCGGTCATCGCGGCCTTCCACTCGGTGAGCACACGGTCGTGCCGGGGTGCCGGGGTCACCCGCCAGTCCTCGTCCCGGTAGCCGTACAGGTGGGTCACCTCGACGGTGGCGTACTCGAAGTCGTAGCGCAGGTACGACTCCTGGCGCGGGGACAGGGAGCTGTTCACCACGGAGGCCACGGCGCCGTTCGCGAACGTCACGTGCGCCATCGAGACGTCCTCGGTCTCGGTGCGGCGCGCCTGCGTCCTGGTGACGGCCTGCACCTCGGTCCACTCGCCGAGCAGATCGAGCATCATGTCCATCTGGTGGATGCCGAGCCCCATCGTGGGGCCGCCGCCCTCGGTGTCCCAGCGGCCGCGCCAGGGCACGTCGAAATACGACTGGTCGCGGAACCACGTGGTGTGGCAGACCGCCAGCAGCGGGCGGCCCAGCGCTCCCGAGGCGGCCAGGGACTTGAGCGCGGCCTGGCCCCGGCCGAAGCGGTGCTGGAACACGGTCGCGAACCACGGCGGTCCGCTCGCGGCGCCCGCGATCTCGTCGAACTCCCTGAGCGACAGCGCGGGAGGCTTCTCGACCAGCACGCTCGCGCCGGAGTGCAGACAGGCGAGTGCCTGGTCGCGGTGGAGACCGGGGGGCGTGCACAGGTACACGAGATCGGGACGGGCCCGGTCCAGCAGCACGTCGAGGTCGTCGTAGCCGGCCGGTGCGCCGTGCTTGGCCAGGAACGCGTCCAGCCGTGCCCGGTCGGTGTCCGCGGCGGCCACGATCCGCGCGCGGACCGGGCCGGGGGCGGTGAGCGCGGCCGCATGGTCCATGGCGACGTCGCCGGTGCCCACGACCGCGATCCGTATCTCTTCGTCCATCACTCGTGCTCCGTCTGGTTCAGCTGGTGGGGGCAGGTGGGGCAGGTGGGGGGCGGTTCCCGGCCTGGGAGTCATGCGCGGGAGTCCGGGAGCCATGCGTGGCGGTCCGTGAGTCGTGCGCGGAGGCTCCGGGTTCATGCGAGGTAGGTCGCCGACCGGGCGTGCTCGATCGTCAGCGCGCTCACCCCGGTGATCGCCGCGTCGAAGCCCAGCTCGCTGACCGCGATGCGCGGCACCCACGGGATCCGGCCGACGAGGCGCCTGGTGAGCTGTTCGGCCGACTCCTCGCTGTACTGGGCGAACGCGCCCGCGAGCACGATGACCTGGGGCGAGAGCACGACCGAGGTCGCGACCAGGGCGAGGGCGATGGAGTCGAAGAACTCGTCCCTGGCCCGCTCGGCCTCGCCGTCGCCCTCCCGGCAGCGGGCCATCATCGCGCGGAACGCGGGACCGATGCGCTTGCCCTGCAGGCCCTCCCGGGCGGCGAAGGGCTGCACCTGTGCCGCGAGGGTCGACTCGACGTCGCCCTGCTCGGTGAAGTAGCGGGAGAAGGAGGAGGTGGACGTCAGCAGGAAACCGATCTCGCCCGCGGCCGAGCGGTGCCCCCGGTGCAGGCGTGCCTCGTTGATGATGCCCGCGCCGAGCCGGGCGCCGAGGACGAGCGCGACGGCGCTGTGCGCGTTCGCCAGGGCGCCGCCGCTCCACTCGCCGTAGGCCGTCGCGTTGGCGTCGTTCTCGACCAGGATCGGCAGTCCGCTGCGGGCCGAGACGATGTCGGCCAGCGGCACCTCCTGCCAGTCGAGCTCGACCGCCTTGGACACCACCCCTTCGTGCACGATGCCGGGAACGGTGATGCCGACGGCGACGATCGGGGCCGGTACCCCCGTTTCGGGCGAGGCCAGCCGGTCGACGAGCCGCAGCAGTCCGTCGATGCGCGCGGCACCCGCGTCCTGGCCGTCGAGGTCGAAGGTGTGGCTCTCCTCGTGGAGCGTGGTTCCGCCGAGGTCGACCAGGCGTCCCCTGGCCGTGTACTCGGTGACGTCGACGGCCATGATGGCGCGGGCCGACGACGCGAACCGCAGCAGCGTGGAGGGCCGGCCGACCGACGAGCGCACCTGGCCCGCGAGTTCGACCGCACCCTCCTCCAGGAGGGCGGAGCACAGCCGCTCGATGGTTGCCGAGCCGAGCCCGGTGCGCTGCTGGATGTCGCGCCGGGACAGTGGTCCGTGCTCCCGCAGCACGTCTAGTATCGCGGTCCGGTTGATCTCGGTGACATGCCGAGTGGTCGCCGTACGCGGCGCCGGTCGCTTCACAGCCCTCCCCTATATTCCATCGGACTGAGGATAACTCCCGTCCGCATGTCGCTGATCCATCTCCGTATGTTCCCTGGCCGTCCCGGACATTACCAGTCCTGTGCGCTGTGCCAAGGGGATCAGGATCCGCAAAGGGATGCGATAACCCTTGTGGGTATTCCATCACAGTGATAGGAAACGGGGACCTGCTACTCCAGCGGCCGGCGCCGTGCTCCGTCCGCTACGACGAAAAGGGTTCGAAGATGACCAGTGTGGGTGTGCGGCGCTCCCGCCGACTCGGCCGCGGCGGCATACGCCGCCTGGTTCCCCTTGCTGCCGTGGCCACGGCAGGTGCCCTGGTGCTCTCCGCCTGCGGGTCGGGCTCAGGATCGGGCGGCAACGCCAAGTCGCTGACGTTCTGGATCTCCACCGTCCCGGGTCAGGACGCCGGGTGGAAGAAGCTGGTGGCGCAGTACAAGAAGGAGACCGGCGTCAAGGTCAAGCTCGTCAACATCCCCTACGACGGCTACCCGACGAAGCTGCACAACGCCGCACAGGCGAACTCCCTGCCCGACGTGGCCGACGTGCCCGCGCTGGACCCGATCTGGTCGAACAAGCTGATCGACCTCAGCTCCATCGCGAACGACAAGAGCTACCGCATCAACGCCAACTTCCTCGCCAAGGACTCCTCCGGCAAGGTGCTGTCGATCCCCTCGGACGTCACCGCGTCCGGCCTGTTCATCAACAAGTCGCTCTTCGAGAAGGCCGGCGTCTCCTTCCCGACCTCGCCCTCGAAGACCTGGACCTGGAAGGACTTCATCGCCGCGGCGAACAAGGTCCGCGAGAAGACCGGCGCCAAGTACTCCCTGACCTTCGACCAGTCGCCGTCCCGGCTGCGCGCCATGGTGTACGAGATGGGCGGGAAGTACATCCACGCGGACTCCTCGGGGAAGTTCTCGGCGGACGCCGCGACCAAGAAGGCCGTGAGCTACTTCGTCGGACTCAACGACGACAAGACCATGCCGAAGTCGGTGTGGACCAGCGGCGCCGACCCGTCGGCCATGTTCCAGAGCGGTGACGTGGTCGCCTACTGGTCCGGCGTGTGGCAGGTCGCCGCCTTCGCGGACAGCATCAAGAAGTTCGAGTGGGCGAGCGTCCCGACCCCGGCCCAGCCGGTGCAGGCCAGTGACGTCAACAGCGGCGGCATGATGGTGGGCTTCAACAACAACGGCGCCGCGGCCACCGCCGCGAAGAAGTTCATGTCGTGGGTGTACGAGCCGAAGCAGTACACCGAGCTGGTCGAGACCTCCGGCTTCCTCCCGGTCGAGAGCGGCCTGAGCCCGAAGTACCCGTTCACCTCAAAGGCGGCGCAGGCCGCGTTCAAGCTGTACAACGAGGAGATCCCGCTCTACGCCCCGATCTCCGGGTACTTCAACACCGCGCAGACGAACTGGGTGCTGAAGGGCAAGAGCCTCACCACCGACCCGACCAAGACCGAGCTCGGCAAGGCGATCAACGGCCAGCAGTCGGTCGGCAAGGCCCTGGACAACATCGTGGCCGGCTACAACCAGCAGGTCGGCGGCGCGTCGTAGGCGGCGGGGCCGGGTGGCGGCGGAACGCGATGCCGCCACCCGGGCCGCGAACGCCCCTGCGATGCCGGGCTCATGGCGTGAGCCCACAGCAAACCCTTCCCCCCAGCACGGAGTCAGGAAGATGACCAAACGCGCCCCGGACGTGTCCACGAGCCCGCCCAGGAGACGCAGCCGCTACATCCTCGCGCCGCTCGTCCTCATCGCGGCCAACGTCGTGCTCTTCGCGCTGTTCTTCGTGTGGCCGGCGGTGATCGGGCTCGTCTACTCCTTCACCAACTACACGGGTGTGGGGGCGTTCCAGTTCGTCGGCCTGGACAACTACCACAGCTTGTTCGGGGACTCCACGTTCTACGACGCGCTGACCAGGACGCTGCTGTACACCGTGCTCTTCGTCCCGCTGAACTTCGCGCTCTCGCTGCTCATCGCCAACATGCTGGTGAGCAGGCACGCCAAGGGCGCGTCGGTCGCCCGCGTCGTCTTCTTCATCCCCTGGCTGCTGTCGCCCATCGTCGTGGGCGTGCTGTGGCGTTGGCTGTTCGGCGAGAACTTCGGACTGGTCAACTACGTCATCGAGAAGCTCAGCGGGCCCGCCGTGCACTGGCAGTCGAACGCGGACCTGTCGCTGCTGGTGGTGGTGATGGCGGCGTCCTGGGCCTGGACGGGTTTCTCGATGCTGCTGTTCATCGCCGCCATCAAGAACGTACCGGTGTCGTACTACGAGGCGGCCTCGCTCGACGGCGCCGGTCCCTGGCGGCAGTTCTTCAGCATCACGCTGCCGAGCATCGCGCCCACCTCGTTCATCGTCATCCTGCTCAACACGATCAACGCGATGAAGGAGTACCCGCTGTTCGTCTCCCTCAACAACGGCGGGCCCGGTACCTCGAACAACCTGCTGGTCCAGTACATCTACCAGACCGGCTTCCAACGGGGCCAGATCGGCTACGCGAGCGCCGCGTCGTTCGTGCTCATGCTCATCCTGATGGCCGTCGCGGTCATCCAGCTGATCGTCAACCGGCGGGTGGAGAACCGATGACAACCACAGACATGCCACGCCGGGCCGACGCCGCTCCCGGACGGGCCGTCTCCAGGAAGCGGTTACCCGGCGCGCGCACCGGCGGGCTGCGGCGGGCGGTGTCCGCGACGACCCTGCTGTGGATCCTGGCGTGCCTCTACGGACTGCCGGTGCTGTGGTTCATCCTCAGCTCCCTCAAACCGGCCGGGGACCTGTTCTCCTATCCGCTGTCGCTCATTCCGCACCACCCCACCCTGTCGGGCTATCTGACGGCGTGGCGCAGCGCCAACTTCTCGCAGTACTTCGTCAACACGACCATCGTGTGCGTGATCACGACGATCCTCACGGTGGGGGCGAGTTGCAGCACCGGGTACGCGCTGGCCAAGTACGACAACAGGTGGCTCAAGGCCTTCTTCCTCTGCATCCTGGCCACCACGATGCTGCCGTCCGAGGTCATGCTCGCCCCCGAGTTCCTGGTGGTCCGCAACCTCGGCCTCTACAACTCCTTCGGCGGCATCATCCTGCCGGCCGTGCTCACCGCGACCGGCTGCTTCATGTTCCGCCAGTTCTTCCTGACCATCCCCGACGAACTCGTGGAGGCGGCACGCATCGACGGCGCCCGCGAACTGTCGATCTTCCTGCGGATCATGGTGCCGCTGTCCCGGCCGATCATGCTGACCCTCGCCATCCTGTCCTTCCAGTGGCGGTGGAACGACTACATCTGGCCCCTGCTGATGCTGAACGACCCGAACAAGTTCACCGTGCAGATCGGCATCCAGAGCATCGTCGGCGCGCAGAACATCAACTGGTCGGTCCTGCTCGGCGCATCGGTCATCTCGATGATCCCGCTGATCCTCGTCTTCCTGGTCTTCCAGCGCTACGTCATGGGCGCCGACATCAACGCCGGACTGAAGGACTGACTGTGCCCAGCGAGTTCGACCACGAGGCCGACCACGGGTTCGACCACGAAGCCGACTACGGGTTCGACCACGAGTTCGTTCGCGCGGCGGCGCGCGCGGCCGACCGGCTCGCCGCCCCGCTCGCGGCGGACTGCGACGAGGAACCCGCCGGAGTGACCCACCGCGCACTGGCACGGCGCGCGAAGACCCTCGTCGCCGCCTACCGCTGCCCGGACTCGGCCCTGCACGGCAGCGGGCGGGCCGTCACCGCCGCGACGAACCACCTCCGCGCCCTGCGGAACGTGCAGACCGCCACCGGCCTCTTCGCCGGCGGCGACAACGTGCAGTCACCGCCGGACTCGGCGTTCACCGTCAACGACGTGTGCGACGCGCACGTCCTCGCCGCGGGCGCGGGGCCGCAACTGTGCGACGTCACCGCGGCGTTGGGGCAGATCGCGGACGCCGCGACCGCCAGTCTCCTGACCGGCGGGGTGCACACCCCGAACCACCGCTGGGAGTTGTGCGCGGCGCTGGCCCGGCTGCACCGGTCCTTCCCGGACGACCGGCTGCTCGACCGGATCGAGGAGTGGCTCGCCGAGGGCGTCGACATCGACGCGGAGGGACTGTACTCGGAACGCAGCGCCAACTACGCGGCCCACGTGTCCAACCCGTCGCTGCTCCTGCTGGCCGACGTGCTCGACCGCGCCGACCTCCAGGACGCCGTGGAGCGCAACCTCGCCACGACCCTGGACCTGATCGCGCCGGACGGCACGGTGGAGACCGTCCACTCGCGACGGCAGGACCAGAACCACCCGTTCCCGCTCGCGCCCTATCTGCCGCACTACCGGCTGCTCGCGATCCGCACCGGTCGGGGTGACTTCGCCCGTGCGGCGCGGCTGGCAGGCGAGGGCGGCATCGACGACCCCGGCCTGCTCGCCGAGACCCTCCTCGCTCCGGACCTGTGCCGCACCCTGCCCGAACCGGAAGCGCGGACGCTGCCGCGGGACCGGTACCTCACCACCGCACGCCTCGCCACACACACCACAGCCACCGCACACACGGTGGTGTACGGCGGCTCGGACGTGCCCGAGCACCGGCGCATCCGCTCGGGGCTCGCCTGCAATCCCACCTTCCTGCGCCTGTTCGCGGGGGACGCCGTCCTCGACGCGGTCCGTCTGTCGCGGGGGTTCTTCGACCTGGGCCCGTTCCGCGCGGCCGACATGCAACGGATCGACGCCGGCCGCTACCGGCTCACGCAAACCCTCACGGCCGCCTACTACCAGCCGCTCCCACCGCACCGTCGACAGGACGACGGTGCCTACCGGATGGCGGACGAGGGACGCTTCTCGGCCGCGATGGCCTTCCCGGACCGCCCACGGGACGAGGTCACGCACACCACCCGCGTCGACGTGGACCTCACACAGGACGGCGCCGACCTGCGCATCGACCTCAGCGGGCCCCGGGTGCCCTGGGCCCTCGAACTGACCTTCCGGCCGGGAGACGTGACGCAGGGCGCCGTACCGATCGGCGACGGGCGCTGGTGCCTGACGACCGGGGCGATGACCTACCGGGTCGGCGACGACGAGATCCGGGTCGAGGCCCGCGTCGACTCGGGCGAACCGCTCGCCGGGCCGGAAAGCAGCGACGTACTGCGCTACGACCCGGGGCAGGACTACACGGTGGCGGGTGGCACCGACGCGACGACAGGAAACCGCCTCTACATCGGCGGCCAGGGCCCCCAAACCCTGACCGTCACCCTGCGCGCCCACCGAACCACACCCACCACATGACGAGGCTGACGTTGCGCGCGATCAGTACTTGAGCGCGAGGTCGCCCATCGGCACCACCAGATCCGCGCGCTCCCGGGTCGCGGCGATCAGCTCGGCGTTGTGCTGGTCGCTGCGCATCACCCACTCCACGGCCTCGTCGTGTCCCTTGCCGAACTGCTCGTGCCGGTCGATCAGCCGCCGCAGCCGCTCCTGCTCGTCCAGCTCGCAGAACCACACCTCGTCGAGCCGCGCGCGGACCCGTGGCCACGCGCCCGTGTCCAGCAGCAGATAGTTGCCCTCCGTCACGATCAGCCGGGCCTGCGGTGGCACGGCGACCGCTCCGGCGATCGGCTGCTCCAGCACCCGCTCGAACCCGGGTGCGTACACGACCTCGCCGTACTCGTCCTCGCGCAGCCGCTGCAGCAGCGCCGCGTACCCGGCCGCGTCGAAGGTGTCGGGGGCGCCCTTGCGGTCCCGTCGGCCGAGCCGCTCCAACTCGGCGTCGGCGAGATGGAAGCCGTCCATCGGGACATGGGCGGCCCACGGCAGGCCGGAGCCGTTCAGCTCGCGCACCAGGTTCTCGGCGAGCGTCGTCTTGCCCGCCCCGGGGCTGCCGGCGATGCCGAGGACCGCGCGCCCCTCACCCCGGGGAAGAGAGCGGACACGGGCGAGGAGATCGTCGAAAGTCAGCGGCACACAGCAGAGTGTGTCACCCGGACGGCGGTGCGATGAACCATGGGCCCACGGGGAGTCGTCCCTGTACAGGGGACCCGTCCCTGCCGAGGGAAGGAGCCGCTGCCGTGCCCGACGACGCAGCACAGATCCGCACACTGATCGAGAACTGGGCCGAGGCCGTCCACCGCGGCGACCTGGACGGAGTCCTCGCCGACCATACCGAGGACATCGTGATGTACGACGTCCCCCCGCCGCACGAGGGCATCCACGGCCTCGCCGCCTACCGCGCCAGCTGGCCGCCGTTCTTCCAGTGGCAGGCACAGGGCGCCTGCTTCGACATCGACACCCTCCACGTCACCGCAGGACCGGACGTCGCCTACGCCCACGCACTGCTGCGCTGCGGCACGCCCGAGGAACTCGCCGAACGCCCCACCCTCCGGCTGCGCCTGACCCTCGGCCTGCGCAAGGAGAGCGGCCGCTGGCAGGTCGCCCACGAACACCACTCGTTCCCGCACGACAAGACGGGCTCCGGGTCAATACGCGTAGGCCATGTGGCGCGCACCACACCGTGGACGGTCCCGAGAGGGGAACGGATCCCGTATGACGCAGCTCGGTCTTCCCGAAGACATCCAGGCCTGTCTCTTCGACCTCGACGGGGTCGTGACCCGGACGGCCGTCGTGCACGCGGCCGCCTGGAAGGAGACGTTCGACGCCTTCCTGCGCGAGCGGGACGGCGAGGACTTCCGCCCCTTCGACGCCGGTGCCGACTACGACGAATACGTCGACGGGCGACCACGCGCCGACGGCGTCCGCACCTTCCTCGCCTCCCGCGGCATCGAACTGCCGGAGGGAAGCCCGGACGACCCGCCGGACGCGGCCACCGTGAACGGCATCGGCAACCGCAAGAACGCCCTGGTCCTGGAGAAGATCCGCACCGAGGGCGTCGAGGCGTACGACGGCACCCTGCGCTACATCGAGGCCGTGCGTGCCCACGGCCTGCACACCGCGATCGTCTCCTCCAGCGCCAACACCCGGGACGTGCTGCGCTCCATCAAGGCGGAGCACCTCTTCGAGGTGCGGATCGACGGTGTGGTGGCCGCCGAGCGCAAGCTGCCCGGCAAGCCGCACCCCGACACCTTCCTCGCGGCCGCCCGCGACCTCGGCGTCGAACCGTCCCGGGCGGCCGTCTTCGAGGACGCCCTCGCCGGCATGGACGCGGGCCGCTCCGGCCACTTCGGCTACGTCGTCGGCGTCGACCGCACCGGCCAGACCGACGCGCTCTACCGGCACGGCGCGGACCGCGTCGTGCAGGACCTCGCGGAACTGGGAGGACAGGCGTGATCACCAACAGGTCGTACGCCGTCGAGCCGTGGACCGTGCGCGAGACGCACCTCGACCTGGACGTCCTCGCCCAGAGCGAGTCCGTCTTCGCCCTGTCCAACGGACACGTCGGCTGGCGCGGCAACCTCGACGAGGGCGAGCCGCACGGCCTGCCCGGCTCGTATCTCGGCGGCGTGCACGAGGTGCATCCACTGCCCTATGCGGAGGCCGGATACGGCTACCCGGAGTCCGGCCAGACCGTCATCAACGTCACCAACGGCAAGGTGCTGCGGCTGCTGGTCGACGACGAGCCCTTCGACCTGCGCTACGGCCGCCTCGTCTCCCACGAGCGGGTCCTCGACCTGCGGCGGGGCGTTTTGGAGCGGACCTGTGAATGGACCTCGCCGGCCGGCTCCACCGTCCGGGTGCGCTCCACCCGCATGGTCTCCCTCACCCAGCGGGCCATGGCCGCGGTCGCCTACGAGGTGGAGGCCGTCGGTAGCCGCTCCCGGGTGGTCATCCAGTCCGAGCTGGTCGCCAACGAGAGCCTGCCCGGGCCCAACGGCGACCCCCGCGCCGCCCAGACACTGAAGTCGCCGCTGGAGGCCGAGGAGGACGTCGCCGTCGGCCACCGGCTCCGCCTGGTGCACCGCACCAGGCACAGCGGGCTGCGGGTCGCGGTGGCCGCCGACCACAACGTCACCGGCCCGGACCGGACCACGACCAGCAGCGAGAGCAATGTGGACGTGGCCCGGCTGACGGTCACCGCCGTCCTGGAACCCGGCGAACGGCTGCGCGTGGAGAAGCTGGTCGCCCACGGCTGGTCCGCCGTCCGCTCGCGGCCCGCGATGAGCGACCAGGTCGAGGCGGCCCTCGCGGCGGCCGGGCACAGCGGCTGGGACGGTCTCCTGGCGGACCAGCGGGCCTATCTCGACGACTTCTGGGCGCGCGCGGACGTCGAGATCGAGGGCGACGAGGAGATCCAGCAGGCCGTCCGCTTCGCGCTCTTCCACGTGCTGCAGGCCGGCGCCCGCGCCGAGCAGCGCGCGATCGCCGCCAAGGGCCTGACCGGGTCCGGCTACGACGGCCATGCGTTCTGGGACACCGAGACCTTCGTCCTGCCCCTGCTCACCTACACCGCGCCCGAGGCCGTGTCCGAGGCACTGCGCTGGCGGCACAGCACCCTGCCCGCCGCCCGGGAACGCGCCGCCCAACTGGGCCTCGGCGGTGCCGCGTTCCCCTGGCGCACCATCGAGGGCTCGGAGGGCTCGGCGTACTGGCCGGCCGGCACCGCGGCCTTCCACGTCAACGCCGCCGTCGCCGACGCCGTCGTGCGCTACACGGCGGCCACCGGGGACGAACTCTTCGAGCGCGAGGCCGGAGTCGAGCTGCTGGTGGAGACGGCCCGGCTGTGGCGTTCGCTCGGGCACCACGACCACCAGGGCGCCTTCCACATCGACGGCGTCACCGGCCCGGACGAGTACAGCGCGATCGCGGACGACAACACGTACACCAATCTCATGGCCCAGGTGAATCTGCGGGCCGCCGCCGACGCCTGCGAACGCCACCCGGACGAGGCGGCGCGGCTCGGTGTCGACGACGAGGAGAGCGCGGCCTGGCGGGACGCCGCCGAGGCGATGCACATCCCGTACAACAGCGAGCTCGGCGTGCACGAGCAGCACGCCGGGTTCACCCGCTACCAGCGCTGGAACTTCGAGGCCACCGGCCCGGACCGGTACCCGCTGATGCTGCACTACCCGTACTTCGACCTCTACCGCAAACAGGTCGTCAAGCAGGCCGACCTGGTGCTGGCGATGTACACCTGCGGCAGCCACTTCGACGAGGAGCAGATCGCCCGCAACTTCGCCTACTACGAGCCCCTCACCGTCCGGGACTCCTCGCTCTCCGCGTGCGTCCAGGCCGTCATCGCCGCCCAGACGGGCCATCTGCGCCTCGCCTACGACTACACGGCCGAGGCGGCGCTGATGGACCTGAAGGACCTGGAGCACAACACCCGCGACGGACTGCACATCGCCTCCCTCGCGGGCACCTGGATGGCGCTGGTCGCCGGCTTCGGCGGACTGCGCCGCAACGGCGAGTCTCTGTGCTTCTCACCGCGCCTGCCCGAGAAGTTCAGCCGCCTCGCCTTCAGCCTGCAGGTCCTCGACCGCCGGCTGCGGGTGGAGATCGGCCCCGACAAGGCCACCTACACCCTGCTGGCGGGGGCGCCGCTGACGATCAGCCACCACGGGGTCGCGCTGACCCTGCGCGAGGACAGCCCGGCGGTCCGCGCGGTCCCGCGGGCGCAGGCAGGCCCGGCCCCCGAGCAGCCGCTGCACCGCCGCCCCAACGTCCGGTGACCGCCGCCTTCGCGCCCCCGCGTTTCCCGCGGCCCCGCTTCAGGTAGGAGTCCGGTTGTCGGACCGGCACGGAGGGGGAGTGGGATGACGGAGAGGGAGACGGACGGTCGGCTGGGGGAGGAGTTCTTCACTCCGGGGACGTCGTCGTTCACGGAGTTCCTGGCGGCGCACCGCCCCCGACTGCTGCCCATGCGCCGTCCCTTCCCGGACGGCGTGCGGGCCGAGGAGGGGCGGTTCCCGCACGGCACCACCGTGCTGGCCCTCACCTACCGCGACGGCGTGATGATCGCGGGCGACCGCCGCGCCACCATGGGCAACCTGATCGCCCAGCGCGACCTGGAGAAGGTGCATCCCGCCGACGACCACACCGCCGTGGCCTTCGCGGGCTCCGTCGGACTCGCGCTGGACATGGTGAAGCTGTACCAGGTCGAGCTGAAGCACTTCGAGAAGATCGAGGGCATCCCCATGACCCTCAACGCGAAGGCGAGGCGCCTTGCGGGCATGATCCGGCAGAACCTCGGCCAGGCCATGCAGGGCCTCGCCGTCGTCCCCCTCCTGACCGGCTACGACGCGTCGAGGCCGGACGGCGAGCAGGGCCGCATCTTCAGCTTCGACGTCGCCGGCGGCCTGTACGAGAAGGCCGACTTCCACGCCGAGGGCTCCGGATCGCCGTACGCGCGCGGCGCGCTGAAGAAGCTCTTCCGCACGGGCATGGACCGGCGCGAGGCGGCCCTGGCCGCCCTCCAGGCGCTGTACGACGCGGCCGACGACGACTCCGCGACCGGCGGCCCGGACATCAACCGCCGAATCTTCCCGATCGTCTCCGTGATCACCGAGGAGGGCTTCGAGCGGCTGACCGAGCCGGAGACGGAGGAGCTGACCCGGCAGATGGTGCAGCAGCGCCTCGGCCGCCCGGACGGGCCGAACGCCGCGCCCTGAGCGCGGGCGCCGAACAGGCCGCCGTTCCTCAGCCGCGCACCTTCAGGTCCTTGCGCCACTTCACGATCTGCTGCTCCGGATCTCCCGTGTACGACCAGGGAGTCCGCGTGGCCCGGCACCCCAGCATCCGCAGCACGGGCGCGGCGATGTCGCTCGCACCGGCGTGGCAGGCCGCGTGCGCAAGGTGGTTGAGGTCGCGCAGCTCGCCGGGCGCGATGCCGTCGTGCGTGCGGCCCATGATCCAGCGCTGCCAGGTCCGGCGTACGTCACTGACGGCACCGTCATGGTTCCAGTGCTGCCCGAGCGCCATCGCCGACCGGCTGCCCTGCGCCGCGTCGAGGGCGTAGCGGTACTCCTCCACGCGCGCGTACTGCACCAGCACCGGCAGCGCGCAGCCCGGGGGTGCCACGCCGGCCGCGTCACGGGCGAAGTCGTACATCAGGCCGTGCGTGCCGTGCCAGCGCGCCGAGTAGTAGTGCAGGATCTGGAGGTGGCCCTCCACGCTGTACGGGTCGCGCTGGTGCAACTCGTCCCACCAGCGCGCCAGTTCCTGCCTGCGCACCCCCGAGGGGTACAGCCGGGCCACCGAGATCAGTGAGATCCAGGGCGTCGGGTCGTCCAGATAGGCCTCCGTGGCCTCGAGACACGCCGTCACCGCGGTGTCGATGCGGTGCTGGTCGATCGGCATGCCCCGGCCCGCGGCGATGGCCAGGTTGAACGCCCGCGCCGTCTCCGTCGCCGCCCGCAGCACCAGGGCGTCCCCGCTGCGCGGTTCGGCGGCCAGCCACGACTCCACCGTCGAACTGCTCGCGCAGGCCTGCGCGAGCAGCCGGACGCGGTGACCGCGCGCGAGCCACTGCGGGCCGGTGACCCGCAGCAGGTCCCTGACGCCCTGCCAGCGTCCGATGACGATGTCGTGGCAGGCGTTCGTGAGGTCCGTGTCGCCGCAGTCCGGGTCGAAGTCGGGAGCGAATCGGTCTCGCGCCATCGGGCTGCTCCCTCAGAAGTCGGTGGAGAGACCCTCGTGGACACGGGAGTTCATGGACGGCTGGTCGTCGGGGACGTACGCGGTCTCGACGGTGCGGGAGGCATCCAGGCGGGCCGGCCGGTAGTAGTCGCTGCCCTGCCGCCAGTACCAGAGCATCGGGACCAGGCCGACGGCCAGCCCGCCGATGCCGATCGCGATCGCCGCCGGGTCGAGCTCGCTCAGCGACTCGACGAAGATCCAGAACATGAACACGGCGCCGAACAGCGGCCACAGCCCGCCGAGCAGGAAGTCGGTGGGCGACTTCAGCAGCATCTTGCGGTACGCCACGACCACCGCGAGTCCCGCGAGGCCGTAGTACACGGCGATCTGCAGTCCGATCGCCGAGATCGCGTCGGAGAGGATGTCCCCTACTGAGCCAAGGGCGTTGGAGGCGATGAACATGGCCAGCGCCACCGCGCCGACCACCGTGATGGCCACCCATGGGGTGTTCCAGGTGCGGTGCACCCGGCCGAGCGCGGACGGCATCGTACGGTCGCGGCCCATCGCGAACAGGGAGCGGGTGACCTGGATGAGCGTGGTCTCCAGCGTGGCGATGGTGGAGAGCATCACGGCCACGACGAGCAGCTTGCCGCCCCAGCCGGGCCAGATCTCCTCGCCGAGCGCGCCCAGGACGTTGGCGTCGTTCTCCTCGATCTGCTTGGTGGTCAGGATGACGTTCACCGCGATGGTGAACACCTCGAACAGCAGGAAGACGATGCCCACCCCGATCAGTCCGGCGAGTCCGGTCGTACGACGGCTGTTGCGGGTCTCCTCGCTCAGGTTGCTGGAGACGTCCCAGCCCCAGAAGTAGAAAGCGGCGACCAGCGCCCCCGACGCGAAGCCGGACATCCCGTGGAAGCTGCCGAGGCCGAGCCAGGACCACTCGAAGTCGGCGGCATGGTGGGTGTGGAAGACGGCGAGCACGGCGAACACCGCGAGAATCGTCAACTCGATGCCGGACATGAGCAGCTGGGCGCGCACCGTGAGCCGGGCGCCGCCCAGCACGACGAGCAGCATGAGCACGAACCAGGCCGCGCCCACCACCGTCGACAGCGCGGTGTCGTCGGCGAGGCCCTCGTCGAAGAGGGCCAGGGTCATCGCACCGGCCGGCAGCGATCCCGCCACCATGAAGATGGTCGCCGAGATCACCAGGGCCCAGCCGCTGATGAACCCGAGAAAGGGATGCAGCGTACGGCCCACCCACGAGTAACTGGCGCCCGCGTTCACGTCGATACGGCCGAGATAGCTGAACGCCAGCGCGATCCCCAGCATGGGTATGGCGCAGTACAGCAGGGCCGCGGGGCCGGCCATGCCCACCGCGCCGACGAGGACGGCCGTGGTGGCGGCGATGGAATAGGCCGGGGCGCTGCCCGCCACGGCCATCACCACGGTGTCGAACGTACCGAGGACATTGGCCTGCAGCCCTCTGCCCCTGATGTTGCTCATGTGCGCTGCTTTCCGTCGTGCACGACGCGGGGCGACCTGACCCCGACGACGTATGGAGAGGTGGGGGGTGGTGAACCCGCCGCCGGCGCACGAGGGTTGGCCTTGCGTCAGGGGCGGAGAAAGACATGGTGGAGCCCGCACGGCCGGTGCGTTGCCGGGCAGTCACAGCGTGTGTGCGAGTGATGATAGCCCCACGTCCGGAGCATTCAAGATTGACCAGGGGGTAATCTCCCGGGCCGCCAGGGACGGGTGAGGTTGGACCGCGCGCAACGGGAAACGCGGACCGGGAACGGGTCGAACGGCGACCCGCGCAGCGCGCGAAGGAGGCTGCCATGAGCAGCGAGCAAGGGCGCCCCGAAGCGATGGCCGACGACGTCCACCAGCCCACCGGGACCAACGAGGAGCAGGAGGACGCGGCGCCGCTCGACCCGCAGGACACCCTTGGTGAACGCACCTACGACGACACCCTCGACGAGGGCTACTCCCCACCGGAGAAGCCGCTCGGCGTCACCCGGCACGGCACGACGGCCGCCGAGCAGCACGAGGGCGAGAGTCTCGACGAACGGCTCGCCGAGGAGGTCCCGGACGTGACGGCGCCCTTGGGCGACGGGACGGGAGATCTGCCCGGGGGCGAGGGCGAACCCGTCGACCCCGAGGCCGGTGCCGACCGCGCGGGCCGTCTGGTCGCTCCGGACGAGGGCGTCCGCTCCGACACCACGAAGGAGTCCCTCGCCTCCGACGTGGGCATCGACGGCGGGGCCGCCGGCGCGGAGGAGGCGGCCGTCCATGTCGTCGAGGACGACGCGGAGTTGGAGGACACGGAGTCGGAGGAGATGGAGTTGGAGGGCGGCACGGAGTCGCCCGGCGCCGGACAGGGCGGCTGAGTCGGCCGTCCGGCGCGGGCGTCAGTCGCCGATGTGGTCGATCTGCCGGAGCTTGTTCGTGGCGTCGAGGGCGGCGACCTTGTAGGACTCGGCCAGCGTCGGGTAGTTGAACACCGCGTCGACCAGATAGTCGACCGTGCCGCCGCAGCCCATCACGGTCTGGCCGATGTGGATCAGCTCGGTGGCGCCGGAGCCGAAGCAGTGCACACCGAGCAGTCTGCGGTCCTCGGGGGAGACCAGCAGCTTCAGCATGCCGTGGCTGTCACCGACGATCTGGCCGCGCGCGAGTTCCCGGTAGCGGGAGATGCCGACCTCGAACGGCACGCTGTCCTCGGTGAGTTGGTCCTCGGTGCGGCCGACGAAGCTGATCTCCGGGATGGTGTAGATGCCGATGGGCTGCAGGTTGTGCATCTGCCCGACCGGCTCGCCGCAGGCGTGATAGGCCGCCGCCCGGCCCTGCTCCATCGATGTCGCCGCGAGCGCGGGGAAGCCGATCACGTCACCGACCGCGTAGATGTGCGGCACCTCGGTGCGGTAGTTCTCGTCGACTGTGATCCGGCCCCGCCGGTCCGCGACCAACCCCGCCTTGTCCAGGTCGAGTTCATCGGTCAGACCCTGCCGGCCCGCCGAGTACATCACCGCGTCGGCCGGGATCTTCTTGCCGCTCTCCAGGACGGTGAGCGTGCCGCGCGGATGACGCTCCACCGCGGCGACCGTCTCACCGAAACGGAACGTGACGGCGAGGTCCCGCAGGTGGTACTTGAGCGACTCGATGATCTCGACGTCGCACATGTCGAGCATCCCGGCCCGCTTCTCGACGACCGTCACCTTGCTGCCCAGCGCGGCGAACATGGAGGCGTACTCCATGCCGATCACTCCGGCGCCGACGATGACCATGGAGCGCGGGACGCGTTCGAGGTCCAGGACGTTGTCGGAGTCCATGATCGTACGGCCGTCGAACTCGACGCTGTCGGGCCGGGCCGGACGGGTGCCGGTGGCGATCACGATGTGCTCGGCGCTGAGCATGCGCTCGTGACCGGTGACCTCGCGCAGCGCGACCGTGTGCGGGTCGACGAAGCGTCCGGTGCCGGCGAAGAGGGAGACGTGGTTGCGGGAGAGCTGGCTGCGGATGACGTCGACCTCACGGCTGACCACGTGCTGGGTGCGCGCGGTCAGGTCGGCGACGGTGATGTCCTCCTTGAGCCGGTAGCTCTGCCCGTAGAGATCCCGCTGGGTGAGTCCGGTCAGATACAGCACCGCCTCGCGCAGGGTCTTGGAGGGGATGGTGCCGGTATGGATGGAGACCCCGCCGACCATGTCGGGGCGGTCGATGACGGCGACCCGGCGGCCGAGTTTGGCCGCGGCGATGGCGGCCTTCTGGCCACCCGGGCCGGATCCGATCACAAGCATGTCGAAGTCGGGCACCTGGGGAGTCTGTCAGCCCGAAGCCCCTCTTCGAAAGGGCGAACGGGCAACGGCCGGGCAATGACCTGCTGGATCGGCAACGAGAAGTCCCGTTGATCCACCACGAGTTGCGCCGCCCGCCCGCGAACGTGCCGGATCGCCCCCGCGGCGTGATAATGCGGCCATGGGGCATCAACTCGGTGACGCGAGCGCACCCGCCCGACTGGCCGCCCCCGACGAGGGCATCGGCCGGGACGAACTGGCGCTGGCCACCCGCAACCACGGCCTGCCGCTGGAGGCGCTGCGCTACGACGTCACCCCGCCCGGCCTGCACTACGTACTGACGCACTACGACATCCCCTACGTCCCCGACGACGCGCCCTGGCAGCTGACCGTCGGGGGCCGCGTCCGCCGTCCGCTGCAGCTCGACCTGGCCGAACTGCGGGCATACCCCCAGGTCACCACGCGGGTGACGCTGGAGTGCGCGGGCAACGGCCGGGCCCTGCTCACCCCCCGCCCGGTCAGCCAGCCCTGGCTCGTCGAAGCGGTCGGCACCGCGGAGTGGACGGGCGTACCGCTGCGGCTGCTGCTCGCCGAGGCCGACGTGGAGGCCGGCGCCGTCGACGTGGTCTTCACCGGCGCCGACCACGGTGTGGAGCGCGGCGTCGAACAGGACTACCAGCGGTCCCTGCCGATGGACGTGGCCATTGGCACCGAGCCCGAAGTACTGGTGGCGTACGCGATGAACGGCGCCGCGCTGCCGCCGCAGCACGGCAGCCCACTGCGGCTGGTGGTGCCCGGCTGGTACGGCATGGCGCATGTGAAGTGGCTGCGCGAAGTGACCGTGACCGACACGCCGTTCACGGGTTTCCAGCAGTCGGTCGCCTACCGGCTGCGGCAGGAGTCCGCCGAGGCGGGCGAGCCGGTCACCCGGATCGCGCCGCGTGCCCTGCTGGTCCCGCCCGGGTTCCCGGACTTCATGTCGCGGGCCCGGGTGCTGCGGCCGGGCCCGGTGCAGCTTGAGGGGCGTGCCTGGTCGGGGCGGGCGCCCGTGACCCGGGTCGAGGTGAGCACCGACGACGGACACACCTGGCACGAGGCCGAACTGGCGCCCGACGACGGGCGGCGGTGGGCCTGGCGCCGCTGGCGCTTCGCGTGGACGGCCACCCCCGGCGAGCACGTGCTGAGCGCGCGGGCGACCGACGGCGCGGGGCACACCCAGCCGCTGGACCAGCCGTGGAACCGCGGTGGCTTCGTCAACAACCTGGTCCAGCGGGTGCCGGTGCTGTGTCTGGAGGCCGGCGAAACGGCCTGAACCGCCGCAGCCGGCAGCGAGCGCTACGGCAGCAGCTTCTCCAGGGCCGCCGGGCCCTCCGCCTCCAGCTTGTGCCGGGCCCATTCGAGGCTGTGCGGGGTGATGTCCCTGCCGGTGGCAAGGACGAGGTCCTCCGGCGACACATCGGTGCCGGTGCTGGTGTGGAGAAGGTCGTCCGGGGTGACGCGGTCCTCGGACGACCCGGACGCGTCGGGCTGTGATGTCGGCATCTTGGCTCCTCGGGTCCGGAACGCTTCTGCTAACACCATTCAACGCCTGGGCCCGACCTGCATCCGGAGGGGGAGCCCGGGCCCTCGGTCCGAGATGCCCGGACGATCGGGCGGGCGTCTAATGAGAGACAACGACCGTCGATGAGGCAACGGCCGACCGGCAGAGAAGACCCACGCCATGTCACCGACCCGCACTGCGGCGGGGGCATCGGGCACCGCGGCCGGAGGGGTGCTGCGAGGGCTCGGACAATGGTGCGCCCGCCATTTCGTGATCGTCATCGTCGCCTGGCTGATCGCCCTCGTTGCGCTGCAGGCCCTCAACAGGTCCTTCGGCGGCGACTATTCCGACAACTTCTCGCTGCCGGGCACCCAGTCCCAGCAGGGGCTCGACGTGCTGAAGAAGCACGACCCCGCGGCCGGCGGCTACAGCAGCCAGATCGTCCTGCACGACGGACAGAAACCCCTGACCGGCCTCGGCTCGCAGATGTCCACGACGGTGAGCGACCTGCAGAAGCTGCCGCACGTCCTGTCCGCGCAGAACCCGCTGTCCGCACCCGCCTCGAAGGTCGGCCCCCTCTCCTCCGACGACAAGACCGCCTACATCACCGTGCGCTTCGACGTCCAGCCCTCGACCCTGGGCGACGGCTATCTGAACGGTGTCGACCAGGCCGTGCAGCCGCTGCGCTCGGCCGGCGCGCAGGTCGAGTACGGCGGTCCGCTGGGCGAGCTGGCCCGGCCCGCCGCCGACGACCGCGTGAGCGAGCTCATCGGCTTCGGGGTCGCCGTCGTCGTGCTACTCGTCGGCTTCGGCAGTGTGATCGCCGCCGGTCTGCCGCTGCTGACCGCGCTGCTGAGCGCGATCGGCGGCCTCGCGATCCTCGGGCTGTTCGCCTCGGCGTTCACCTTCGCCACCGTCTCGCCCACCCTGGCCACGATGATCGGCCTCGGTGTGGGCATCGACTACGCCCTGTTCCTGATCACCCGGCACCGGCAGAACATCATGGACGGCGCCGACCCGGTGCACTCCGCGGGCCACGCCACGGCCACCAGCGGGCGGGCGGTCCTCGTCTCCGGCACCACGGTCATCATCGCGCTGGCGGGCCTGTACGCGTCCGGGGTCACCTTCATCGGCAAACTGGGCTTGGCCGCGGCGGTGACCGTGGTCTCGGCGGTGCTGGGCGCGCTGACCCTGGTCCCGGCCCTGCTCGGGCTGATCGGCCGGCACATCGACCGCTTCCGGGTGCGCCGGCCCGTCGCGGAGACCGACGCCGAACCGGGCGCCACCCCGCACGGCACCTGGCACCGCTACGCCCAGCGCGTGGAGCGCAGGCCCTGGCAGTTCCTCGCGGCCGGCGTCGCGGCCGTGGTCGTCCTGGCCATCCCGGTGTTCTCCCTCCAGCTCGGCCACATCGGCGACGGCGCCGACCCCGAGTCCTTCACCGACCGGCGCGCCTACGACCTGATGACCGACGCCTTCGGCCCCGGCTCCAACGGCCCCCTCACCGTGGTGATCGACCAGAGCGACGTGTCCTCCTCGCAGCGCTCGGACCTCACCTCCCAGGCGCAGAAGACCCTCGACTCCGTGGCCGGCGCCTCCACCGTCACCCCCCTGACGCCCACCAAGGACGGGGACGTCCTGATCGGCACGGTCTACTCGCAGCAGTCCCCGCAGAGCGCCACCACCACGGACCTGGTGAACCGCCTGGTCGACACCACGCTCCCGGACGCGGTCTCCGGCACGGACGCCAAGGGCTACGTCACCGGCACGACCGCGGCCCAGGTCGACTTCCGCGACATCGTGGCGAGCCGGCTGCCCCTGATCATCGGCGTCGTGGTCGCTTTGGCCTTCCTGATCATCCTCGCGGTCTTCCGCGGCCTGCTCGTCGCCGTGAAGGCCGCCGTCCTCAACGTCCTGTCGATCGCGGCCTCCTACGGCGTCGTCGTGGCCGTCTTCCAGTGGGGCTGGGGCGGCCCCGCGCTGGGCGTCGCGGGCAAGGTGCCCATCGAGAGCTATGTGCCGATGATGATGTTCGCCATCATCTTCGGCCTGAGCATGGACTACGAGATCTTCCTGCTCTCCCGCGTCCACGAGGCGTGGCTGCGCACCAGGGACGCCAAGGCCTCGGTCGCCCATGCCCTGGAGATCACCGCGCGGGTCATCACCTGCGCCGCACTGATCATGGTGAGCGTGTTCGCCGCGTTCATCCTCAACGACAACATCGTGGTCAAGATGCTGGGCCTCGGCCTCGCGGTGAGCGTGCTGATCGACGCGACCGTGGTGCGTCTGCTGATGGTGCCCGCCGTGATGACCCTGCTGGGCCGCCACGCCTGGTGGACACCGCGGTGGCTCGACCGGGCCCTGCCGCACATCGACGCCGAGGGCGAGCACGAGCAGGGCGCGGGCGAGGGCGTCAGCCAGCGTCCGGTGACGCGGGCGTGAGGACGAGCATCGTCACGTCGTCGACGACGGCCGGGCAGTACCGTACGAGATCCGCCCAGACCCGGTCCGCGAGCACGGCCGGGTCGGTGTCGGTGAGGGCGGCCAGGCGGTCGGTCAGCGGATAGAAGGGGCCGTCGGCGTCGCGCGCCTCGCTCACCCCGTCCGAGGACAGGAACAGACTGTGGCCGGGCTCCAGCCGCAGGGTGAGCCCGGCGGGCGGGCCGCCTGCGGGCAGGCCGAGCCCGAGCGGCGTCCATGCGGCGAGCTCGATCTCGGTGGCCTGCCGCCCGCGCAGCAGCAGCGGCGCCGGATGCCCGCAGGAGACCAGCCGCACCGAGCGCGCGTCGACGGAGAACTCCAGCAGCACGGCCGTCGCGAACAGCTCGGCGTAGCGCGAGGACGCCGAGTCCGCCACGAGCCTGCGGTCCAGCCGGGCGGCCACCGACTCCAGGTCAGGCTGGTCGAGCACCGCCTCCCGGAACGCGCCCAGCAGCGAGGCCACCGTCGCGATCGCCGACAGCCCGTGCCCCTGGACGTCGCCGAGCACGGCCCGCACGCCGTACGGCCCCTCGCGGACGTCGAAGAAGTCGCCGCCCACCAGCGTCCCCTGCTGCGCGGCCCGGTACAGACCGGCGCAGCGCACCGCGCCGACCCGCTCCGGCAGCGGCGGCAGAACGGCACGCTGCGCCGCCTCGGCCACCGTGCGCTCCAGGTCCAGCTGGGCGTCGCGGCGGCTGCGGACGTAGGACACGAACACGCTCAGCACGGCCACGAAGACGATGGTCAACAGGTCGGTGTTGCCGGGGCGGTTGAGCTGGAACTCCGGCACCACGAGCACGGCGATCACGGCGCCGCCGAGGAACGCGGTCGCCCACGGGCTGTACGACAGCACCGCCAGCGGCGGGATCGCGCCCAGCAGGAAGCCGATGTCGAGGGGGCTGGGGCTCACCAGCGCCGCCACGCACACCCCCGCGATCAGCAGCACCGGGAGGACCTTCACCCACCACGGAGGCGGCGCGCCCCGCAGCCAGCCACGCCGGGTGTGGTCCCGGCGCGCCGGCAGCACGGGCACGTTTCGCACACCACCACGCTCCTACGCGGCAACGGGTCCCGCATGCCGGACGCCTCCGGCGAGCGCCACGTCCCGTTGCCCGGCCGCGGAAGCGCTGTCAGCGCCCGGCGCGGTCCAGCAGGGTCTCCGCCTCCACGAGGATCTCCGTGACACGCAGCGCGAAGGACGCGTCGCACGGGTGCGGGCGACCGGTGCCGGCTGCGGAGATCAGCGCGTCGGCGGCGCGCAGCAGCGCGGTGACCGCTCCCTCGTCGCTGTCCGGAAGGACGGACACGCCCTTCTCGCCGCGCAGTTCGACGGCGTTGCCGGCCGCCGCGGCCGGGGCCGACAGGCTGAGGGTGACGGTGCTCGACGCGCCGCCGGCGTGGTCGAGGACCAGATGGACGGTGTCGCCGGGACCCGGTGCGGCAGCCGTCACCCGCCGGGCGTCGCCGAGGACGGGCAGCAGCACCGACAGGGCGTGCGGCCCCACGTCCCACAGCGCTCCCTTCTGCTGCCGCCACGGCGAATCCGCGAACGGGCTGTCGCTGTCGTCGGCGAACAACGAACCCAGCCACTGCGCGCGGCCGGTGAACCAGCCCCCGGCGTCCGCCTGCTCGGTGATCCACGCCTCTGTCTCGGTCATGAAGCGGCTGGTGAAGAACACGACCGAGGCGACACCGGCCTCCTGCACGGCCTCGGTCACCGCCCGCCCCTGCTCCACGGTCGTCGCGAGGGGCTTGTCCAGCAGCAGATGGCATCCGGCGCGCGCCGCGCGCACCGCGAGATCCGCCTGCACGGCCGGCGGCAGGGCCACGGCGACCGCGTCCACGTCGGCCAGCAGCGCGTCGACGTCGTCGTAGGCACGGGTGCCGTGCCGGTCGGCGAGCTCCTTGGCGGCCTCGGGGCGGCGGCCCCAGATCCCGGCGAAGTCCAGTGAGGTGTGCTCGCTCAGGGCGGGTGCGTGAGCCATTCCCGCCCAGGGGCCGGTACCGAGCAGTCCGATGCGCATGCCGCCGCCTTTCCGCTGAGCCGCCCGAGGTGACGGCTGGTTGCCGGCGAGCCTCGCACACCGGCCTGCAGGTCACGCAAGCCGGATCGGGTATCGCGCGATTCAGTTGCCCAGGTGCTGAATGCGTTCTCTTTCCTCTATTGGACCTCCGGCCCGCGGGCGAGTCAGGCTGGAAGACGTTCGCATCGCGCCGCACACCCCGTGCGGCGGGCCGAACGGTATTCGGTCCCGCGACAGCCGAAAGAGGTCAAGACCCCATGCAGAACCGTCGTATCGGTGACGTCGAAGTCAGCGCGATCGGCCTGGGCGGGATGCCCATGTCGATCGAGGGACGGCCGGACGAGGCACGCTCCCTCGCCACGATCCACGCCGCCCTCGACGCCGGCGTGACACTGATCGACACCGCGGACGCCTATCACCGGGACGCCCACGAAGTCGGCCACAACGAAACCCTGATCGCCAAGGCCCTCGCCTCCCACGACCGCGGCAAGGACGTCCTGGTCGCCACCAAGGGCGGCCATCTGCGCCCCGGCGACGGCAGCTGGACCCTCGACGGCAGCCCCCGGTATCTGAAGGAGGCCTGCGAGGCGTCCCTGCGCCGGCTCGGCGTGGAGGCCATCGGGCTCTACCAGTTCCACCGCCCCGACCCCAAGGTGCCCTACGCCGAGTCCGTCGGCGCGATCCGAGACCTGCTCGACGAGGGCAAGATCCGCATGGCGGGCATCTCCAACGCCGACCCCGACCGGATCAAGGAGGCGAACGAGATCCTCGGCGGCCGGCTGGTCTCCGTGCAGAACCAGTTCTCCCCGGCCTTCCGCTCCAGCGAGCCGGAACTCGACCTGTGCGACGAGCTCGGCATCGCCTTTCTGCCCTGGAGCCCGCTCGGCGGCATCTCCCGGGCCGGTGAACTCGGCTCCAGCTTCGCGCCGTTCGCGCGGATCGCCGAGGCCCACGGGGTCAGCCCGCAGCGCGTCTGCCTGGCCTGGATGCTCGCCAAGTCCCCGGTGGTCGTGCCCATTCCGGGTGCCAGCCGCCCGGAGACCATCGTCGACTCCCTCGCCGCCACGGAGCTCGAACTCACCGCCGAGGAGATCGCGCAGCTCGACGCCGTCTGACGGCACCCGGCCACCACGGAGGACCTCGCCGATGGCGTCGTCGTCGGACAGACCCCTCGACCACCGCTACCGCGACGAACACCCGATCCGTACCCTCGGCTATCTGTTCCGCGCCGACCGCCGCCAACTGATCGCGGCGGTCGGCGTGTTCACCGTCAAGCACAGCCCGGTCTGGCTGCTGCCCCTGATCACCGCCTCCATCATCGACACGGTCGTCCAGCACGCACCCGTCGGCAGGATCTGGCTGAGCACGGGGATCATCCTGACCATCCTCGTGCTCAACCACCCGCTGCACATCCTCTACGTCCGACTGCTCTACGGCAGCGTCCGCCGCATGGGCACCACCCTGCGCTCGGCGCTGTGCACCCGCATGCAGCAGCTGTCCATCGGCTACCACACGCGCGTCAGCGCCGGAGTCCTGCAGGCCAAGGTCGTCCGTGACGTGGAGACGGTCGAGCAGATGGTGCAGCAGACCGCCGAGACCGGGCTCGGCGCCATCACCGTGCTCGTCGGCGGACTGGTCATCATCGGGGTCCGCACACCGGAGTTCGTGCCCGTGTTCGTGGTCGTCGTGCCCGCCGCGGCACTCGTCGTGGCCCGCCTCAGGGCGCGGCTGCGCACCCACAACGAGTCCTTCCGGCACGAGGTGGAGACCCTGTCGTCAAGGGTGTCGGAGATGACCCGCCTCATCCCGGTCACCCGCGCCCACGGCCTCGAAGGCAAGGCGCTGCACCGCATGGACGGCACACTGCACCGCCTGCTGACCTCCGGCCTGCGCCTCGACCTGGTCAACGGCCGGTTCGGCTCGCTGGCCTGGGTCGTCCTCAACGTCGTCGGCGTACTCGTCCTCGCCGGCGCGGCCCTGGTGTCGTACTACGGCATGTGGGGTGTCACCCCCGGCGACGTCGTCATGCTCAGCGCCTTCCTGACCACCCTCACCAACTCGACGACCACCCTGGCCACCCTCGCCCCGGTCATCACCAAGGGCCTGGAGTCGGTCCGTTCGGTCGGCGAGGTGCTGCAGGCGCCCGAACTGGAGGACAACGAGGGCAAGTCGGAGATGACCGCGCTGCGCGGCAGCGTCACCTTCGAGAACGTCGGCCTCGCCTACGACGACAACGGCCCCGCCGCCGTGCGTGACTTCAGCCTCCGTGTCGCACCGGGTGAGACGATCGCCCTCGTCGGCGCGTCCGGCGCGGGCAAGTCCACGGTGCTCAACCTCGTCATCGGCTTCATCCGCCCGACCTCCGGCCGCCTGCTCCTCGACGGCACCGACATGAACACCCTCGACCTGCGCACCTACCGGCGCTTCGTCTCGGTCGTGCCGCAGGAGTCGATCCTCTTCGACGGCACCATCAGGGAGAACGTCGCCTACGGCATGGACGACGCCGACGAGGAGGCGGTGCGCGCGGCGCTGCGCGACGCCAACGCGACGGAGTTCGTCGAGCGGCTGCCGCAGGGCCTGGACACCGTCGTCGGCGAGCACGGCGCCCGGCTGTCCGGCGGACAGCGTCAGCGCCTGGCCATCGCCCGCGCCCTGATCCGCGACCCCAGGATCCTCATCCTCGACGAGGCGACCTCGGCTCTCGACACCCGCTCGGAGGCACTCGTCCAACAGGCGCTGGCCCGCCTGCTGCAGGGACGCACCACCTTCGTGGTGGCGCACCGCCTGTCCACCGTGCGGGGTGCGGACCGGATCGTGGTGATGGGCGGCGGCCGCATCCTGGAGACGGGGACGCACGAGGAGCTGCTGCGCGGTGGCGGGGCGTACTGCGAGCTGCACGGGGGGCAGGTGGCCTGAGTGGGGCGGCGGGCGGCCTGAGCGGGGCGGGCGGCGGTTTTCGGCCGTGACGGCGCCGGCTCAGGCGGCGCTGCTGCGGTGCGTGCGGTGGGGGCAGCTCGTGTCGTGCCGGGTGCCCAGGCTCGTCCACCAGCGTTCGCAGCACGCGCCCTCCAACTCGGTGCGCACCACCTCGTCGGTGGCCGGCCGCAGCGGACGCCGCGGGCCGGCGGCGGCCCTGCGCAGATCGCGGACCAGGGTCTCGCGGACGACGGCGATGACCGGGACCAGACTCGCCGCGGCGAACAGGAAGGCGGCCCAACGGGGACCGTGCAGGAATTCGAGGACCGTGGTCCAGGCGAGCCCGCCGCTGGTGGCGAGGTAGAGGGCGCACAGGAGGCGGCCGGAGTGAGTCATGGGCTTCACCGTTCGTGCTGGGAGGGTTACCCTCTGCTCAACGCCTCGCGGCGCGCCGGGAATCGGGTAGAGCGACGGTATTTCGTCAATTGAGGCCCGGGGTGCGGAAGATGTGATTGGTCCGGCGGTGCCCGGGAATACGAGGCGGAAACCAAGAGAGGGGCGCTTCGTGCTCGTTCCGGACCCGAAGGTCGTCAGAACGTTGCTCACCAGATACGCGGCACTGCGCATCGCGCAGGCGGAGCAGGAGAAGCCACAGACGGCGCGGGAGCTGGCGGACGTCTGCCGCGCCCTGTGCGCCGTGATGGGGGCCGCGAGCGTCGAGGAGGCGATCGCGAAGGCCGACGCGCTGCTGATCGCCTCGTGGCGCACAGCCGGTGGGGGAGCGGGCCTGTCGCTGGCCGTGTGACGCCGTCCCTGTCGCGAGGGCACAGGCCTCGCGACAGGGACGGCGTCAGCCGTGTGCGACCGGGACGCGCTCCTTTGCCTGGAACGCGGAGCGGTACGCCTGCGGCGTGGTGCCGACCACCCGCCGGAACCGCTCGCGAAACGCCGTCGGTGACCCGAACCCCGCCTGCTGCGCGATCCGTTCGATCGGACGGTCGCTGTTCTCCAGCAGATACTGGGCTCGGCGTACGCGCGCCCGCAGCAGCCACTGCAGCGGAGTCGTCCCCGTCTGCTCGCGGAACCGCCGGCTGAAGGTGCGCTCACTCATCCCCGAGCGCCCCGCCAGCATGCCCAGGGTGATCTCGCCCGCGAGGTTGTCCTCGATCCATTCCAGGACCGGTTCGAGCGTCGAGCCGCGCGGCACGGGCGGCTGCTCGTGCACGATGAACTGGGCCTGTCCGCCCTCCCGTTCGAGGGGCATCACGGAGAGCCGGGCGGCGTCCGCGGCGACGGCCGACCCCAGGTCGCCGCGGATCATGTGCAGGCACAGGTCCATGGCGGCCGCGGCGCCCGCCGAGGTGAGGATCTGCCCGTTGTCGACGTACAGCACGTCGGGCTCCACCTCGATCGCCGGGTAGCGGCGCGCCAGTTCACCGGCGGCCACCCAGTGCGTGGTGGCGCGCAGACCGTCCAGCAGTCCGGCCTCGGCCAGCACGAACGCCCCGGCGCACACCGACGCGATCCGGGTACCGGCTTCGGCCGCCTTCCGCAGGGCGGCCAGTGCGCGGGGGGAGAACTCCTCGACGAGTTGCGAGCAGCCCGGGACGACGACGGTGTCGGCGTCCTCCAGCGCCTCGAGACCGTGGTCGACACGGAGCCCGAAACCGTCCGTGCGCACGTCCCGCGACTCGGCGCACAGCCGCACCCGGTACGGGCGGCGCCCGTCCGGCAGCCGCGTACGGCCGAACACCTCCATCGGGGCGGCCATGTCGAACGGCACCACATGGTCCATGACCAGAATCGCCACTGTGTGCATGGAAGCAACGATAGGTGGCTTCCCGCCAGGGCGGTGACCTGGGGCAGCGTGGCCACCGGCCGACCACAGGGCTGGCGAGAACCCGTTGGAATCTGTCATTTCCGCCCCTGTGCGATCAGCACGAAGATCCCTAGCGTGAGCCGCGCACCGCTGATCGCACCCTTGGAAGGCTCCCGATGACGAAGGTCCTGCTCATCCTCCACGTCCTGGCCGCCATCGTGGCCGTAGGACCCGTCACGGTCGCCGCGAGCATGGTGCCGCCGGCGGTGCGGAGGGCCGGCACCGACACGGCGGCAGTGAGCACCGTCCGTCTGCTGCACCGCATCTGCCGTATCTACTCCGGCATCGGCATCGCGGTACCCGCCTTCGGGTTCGCCACCGCCGGGGCGATGGGCGTCCTGGGCAGCGGCTGGCTGATCGCCTCCATCGTGTTGACCACGGCCGCCGCCGGCCTGCTGATCGCCTTCGTCCTGCCCCGCCAGGAGGAACTGCTCGGACAACTGGACGCGCAGCAGACAATCGAACGGTCGAGCACCGTACAACTGGCCATGTTCACGGGCCTGTTCAACCTGCTGTGGGCGACCGTCACGGTGCTGATGATCGTACGGCCCGGTTCGACCACGGGGGCCTGAGCGCGCCGCCGTCAAGCGCACCCGGGGAATTCACATCACGGACCTCCGGGGCGTTTACACTCGACAGCCGTGCCCATGCGCATGGGCCGCACACGAAAGGCATGTCGGGTGTTCCAGGATTCCCCCATCTACGACCGACTCGTCGCCGAGCGCGGCGACGTCCCCACCCAGGCGCGACGGGAGGCCGAGCGGGTGAGCCGGGAACTGGAGTACGCCCTGCGGCCGCTGCAGTCCTTCGACGCCGCACCGTCCCCCGACCGCCACCGGGCGCACGCGGGGGCGGGGTGGCAGCGCACCGCGCTGCTGCCCGGCTCGCTTCCCGCCTGACGCCGTGCCTCACCTGACACAGCCTCACCTGATGCGGCCTACCTGACCGGGCCTCAACACACCGTGCGGTTCGCGCCGTTGACGTGCGTCCCCTCCGTCGGGCCGGGGCGCGCCAGCCACTGCGCGACGGTCCGGGCGATCGGCTGGCCCGTCTCCACCTCGACGAAGCCGAACTGCCCCGACTGATTGCACTCCAGGAACCACCAGGTCCCGTCGGCGTCCTCGGCGAAGTCGAAGGCGCCGTAAGCCAGTTCGGCATCACGGAGATAGCGGCGGACGGCTTCTGCGATGCGCGGCGGCACCTCGGCCGGGCGCCAAGGTATGTCGGACGACGCGAAGCGGACGTCCACGGTGCCCGGGTCGTCGGGGTCCGCGTCCTCGTCGATCTCCTTGCGGGCCGCCAGCAGTTCGTCGCCGACCGCGGTCAGACGTATGTCGGCCTTCTTCCCGACCCTGCGCTGCAGCAGCGTGGGCCCGAACGCCACGGCGGAGAAGTCGGTGCCGGGCGCGACCCGGCTGGTCGGCACGGCCCGGGGCGGATCCTGCGGATGCGCGCCGGAGACCGGCTTGACCACCAGGTCGGGGAAGCGGTCGGCGAACTCGCGGGCGGCCTGCGGGAACGTGGTGATGAGGGTGGCCGGGACGGGCAGTCCGCAGCGCTGGGCGTGCCGCAGCTGCCAGGGCTTGTGGCGGGCCTGGTGGGCCGCGTCGGGGTGGTTCATCCAGCGGGCGTCACAGCCGCGCAGCATGCCGAAGAGCGCCTGGGAGGACTCCTCGCTCAGCCATGCGGAGGGCTCGGCGGCACGCGCGGCGGCCTGCCCGGGGCGGCGCACCCACACCGACCGCAGCCCGGAGATGCTCACCAGACGTCCGGCGGACTGGAGATGGCCGCGGAAGGCGCCGTGCACGAACTCGCCCGACAGCGCGACACCGCCGGGGAGGTCGGCGGGGTCCAGGCGGAGAACCGGGACCCCGGATGCGTTCAGGTGCACGACCACCATGTCGGCGGTCACATCCTCTTCAGAGGTGAGGATCAGGACGGTCATGGTCGGCTGCGGTGCGTTCAGTCGTCGAAGTGTGTCTTGGACCCCGCGGTGGACGTCGTGGTCCCCAGCTCTCTCAGCAGGGCGTGGTCACCCGCGGCGACCCGGCCGTCCATGAGCACGTTCAACTGCAGCCCGGGGTCGTAGACATACGGAGTCGTAGCCTCCAACTTCACCGCCGGACGTGCGTAGTTGAGCGCGAACGGTTGCATGGTCTCTCCCTCGTCAGTGCTGCACGACCGAGCGCCCCGCCCGCTACGGCGCGGCCCGGTCCGCCGACTGCCTTGCCCTTCCAGTCAGTTATACGAATCGAACGAGTGATTGGTTTCCTTACTCTCCGTAATCACAGGGAGGATTCGCGGCGGTTGGGCGCACTGAGGGAGTTGTGCATCGTGCGCAGAGCAAGCAGAAGAATGCCGACATCGTCCAGATAGATCGGGTCGGGCAACAGGTCAGTCGGCAGGAAAAAGTAAAGGACAGCGCCCCAGAAGACCCATCGCGGACCGCTCGGCAGGCCCGCCCGCCGCAGATCGCGGCGGGCCCGCAGCAGTCTGGTGAACAGGACGACCGCCATGGCGAGGATGAGTAGAGCAACGATGGAAAATGTGATGACGATCACCGTCGTGGACGGTTTCACGGGTCCTCCTCGTCAGGGCGGGCCGAGCGGGCGCTCCCTTTCCGGATTCCCGCATTGGGCGTTCGTAGAGCCCGCGTTCATACCTGTGGCCCACCCGAGTGGCACCCGGTGACGGCAGCCCCTAGTAATGGCACTGCACTGCAACGTCGTGACCAGCGTCGGGGGACGCGGGCCCTGGCGTACCTTTTCGTCTCTTCCATGGAGGAGAGTCATGAGCATCCGCTCGTCATCATCCGCATCCAACGACCCCTCCATAGCCACCACGCAGGACGACCCGGTCAGCGCTCTGGTGCACGCGGCGGTCGCCGACCGCCCGCTGGAGGAGGTCGCCAACCTGATCACGCTGCTGGAGGAGTCCCCACAGTACGCCCGAGCCACCGTCGACGCCCTGCGCGCGGTGGGCACGGACCGCTCCGTGGAGGACGTCACCCGGCTGGTCACCATGCTGACCCGCCCGCCGCGCGACGCGGCCAGCGCGGACGAGGCCATCCGCGCGGCGGCCGAGCACCGTCCGGTGGAGGAAGTGACCCGTCTGATGGCGCTGCTGCACCAGACGCAGACGGAGCGCCACTTCGGACAGGAGGCGGCCCGGGCAGCCGCACTGGCCCGGCCCGTCGAGGAACTCGTCGAACTCATAGGCAGGCTGAGCGAGGAACGCGAGGCGCTCGCCGCCCTGCCGGAGACGGAGCCGTCGGCACCGCCGCAGGGCCAGACCGAATGGGGCCCGGGCGGCGCCTTCCCGCCACCCGTTCCCCTGGCCCCGCCCGTCCTCCCCACGCGGCCCTCCGCCACCACGGCCCACCGGCCCTCCCGTGCACCGAAGAGCCCGTCCGAGCGGCTGCCGTGGCCGGGCCTGGTGGCGGCAGGCACGCTCCTGCTGTGCGCGATGCTGTGGTTCCCGATGTACCAGGAGGGCGAGCCCGTCGCGCTCTACGTCTCCTCGGTCGCGGTGTCCGCCCTGTGCGCGCTGCTGGCCGTGGTGGTGACCCTGCGGCCCGTCCCGCCCGCGCTCGCCCTCGCCATGCTGGTGGCCGCGGTGCTCGCGGCGGCGCAGCTGTACCAGGGCCGGTTCCACTCGGCATGGCTCTCGCGGGCGCTCGACCTGACGCTCGCGCCCAGCTGGATCGCGGGCCTGGCCGCCGTGACGGCGGCACTGGCGGCACTGACGGCCCTCGTCGTACGTCTCGCCTCGAACCCGCCGGCCGATAACGCGCCGACACGCCGGCCCCTGGCCACGGTGTCCCGGTCGGAGTAGGCGGCCAGTGGTTTCCGGGCGGCCACGGGGGTCGCCCGGAAATTCGTCGTGGGGCGGCAACTCGTCGTAGGGCCGCCTAGAAACCCGCTCCGCGCCGCACGCGGTCCGGTGTGAGGGGGAGTTCGCGGTAGCGGGTGCCGGTGGCGTGGTGGACAGCGTTGCCGATGGCGGCCGCCGTTCCCACGATGCCGATCTCGCCGATCCCCTTGCTGCCCATCGGGTTGAGATGAGGGTCGTCCTCGTCGATCCAGTGGACCTCGATGTCCGGCACGTCGGCGTGCGCGGGCACGTGGTACGACGCCAGGTCGGACTGGGTGAAGTCGCCGAACGCGGCGTCCATGGTGCTGCCTTCGGTGAGCGCCATGCCCAGTCCCATGGTCATGCCTCCGACGAACTGGGAGCGCGCCGTACGGGCGTTGAGGATGTGCCCGGCGGCGAACACACCCAGCAGCCGCCGCGCCCGCACCTCACCGGTCACCGTGTCGACGGCCACCTCGGCGAAGTGCGCGCCGAACGCGTGGCGCGCCCAGGGGCTGTCGGCGTCCGCCTGCCCGGCCGTGTCGGCGTGGGCGTCGAGGCCGTCCGGTGGCAGCGGCCCGGTGTGCGTTGCCAGCCGGGCCGTCAGCCGGGTGCAGGCCTCGTGGACGGCCCACCCCCACGAGGCCGTGCCGGACGAGCCGCCCGCCAGCGACGCGGACGGCAGATCGCTGCGGCCCACCTCGGTACGGACCCGTTCGAGCGGTACGCCGAGCGCGTCGGCGGCGATCTGAGCCAGCACCGTACGGGAGCCCGTACCGATGTCGGTGGCGTTGATCCGTACGAGGAAGGTGCCGTCGGGGCAGGCGCCGGCCGAGGCGGTGGACGGCTGGACGAGGACGGGATACATGGCCGCGGCCACGCCCGTTCCGATGCGCAGCGGCCCGGCCGTGCGGGGCGCGCGGTGGGCCCAGTCGAAGCGGCGCGCGCCCTCGCGCAGACACTCGACCAGATGCCTGCTGCTGAACGGCTTGCCGCTGTGGGGCTCGGTTTCCGGCTCGTTGACGATGCGCAACTCCACCGGATCCATGCCGAGCGCACAGGCCAATTCGTCCATCGCGGACTCCAGCGCGTACATGCCGGGAGCCTCGCCGGGGGCGCGCATCCAGGACGGTGAGGGGACGTCCAGCGGGGCCACACGGTGCACCGTGCGCAGGTGCGCGGCGGCGTACATGGTCCGTGCGGGCACCGCGGCCTGCTCCGTGAACTCCTTGATGCGCGAGGTGTGGGTCGTCACCTCGTGGATCAGGGAGGTGAGCCGCCCGTCCGGTTCGGCGCCGAGCCGGACCCGGTGCAGGGTGGGCGCCCGGTGCCCGACCACGGCGGGCATATGGCGGCGGGGCAGGGCGAGCGTGACCGGTCGGCCCGTCTGCCGGGCCGCCATCGCGGCCAGCACCACGTCGGGGCGTGGCGTGCCCTTGGAGCCGAAACCGCCGCCGACGTGCTCGGCGACGACGGTGACGCCGTCCTCGGGCAGCCGGAACAGCCCGGCGAGCACGGTCTGCACAGCGGTCGATCCTTGGCTGGAGGTGTGCACCAGGAGCCGGTCGCCGTCCCACTGTGCGGTGCTGGCGTGCGGTTCCATGGGGTGGTTGTGCAGGGGCGGAACCCGGTAGTCGGCGTCGACCTGGACGGCCGAGGAGGCGAAGGCACGCTCGGGGTCCCCCTGCTCGGTGGCGGCCGGGTAGCCGCCGTTGGCCTCCTCGGGGACGTACGCCCCCGGGTGCGTCATGGTCAGCGAGACGTCGTGCTCCTCGGGCTCGTAGGACACCTGGACCGCGGCGGCGCCGGCCCGCGCGTCCTCCAGGGTCTCGGCCACCACCAGGGCGACGAACCAGCCCCGGTGCGGCACGCGCGGGTTCTGCAGTACCGCGAGCGTGGCGTCGTCCGGTTCGGCCAGCCGGGGCGCGTTGCGGTGGGTGAGCACCGTCAGGACGCCGGGCTGTTCCATGGCGGCGGCCGTGTCGACGGCCGTCACCGTGCCGCGGGCGACGGTGGCGGGCACGGGCCAGGCCCAGACGCGGCGCGGTGGCGCGTGCTCGGCGGCGTAGCGGGCGCTGCCGGTGACCTTCTCCAGACCCTCACGGCGCTCCACCGGAGCGCCCACGACGGTGCTGACCATGTCGTTCTCCTCCGGTGCCGGTTCAGGTCCTGGCGGGCTCGGCGAGCCGGGTCAGGACATCCAGGGCGAGGCTGCGGGCGAGCGGCACCTTGTAGGCGTTGTCCCGCAGCGGTCGGGCGGCGGACAGTTCGAGGTCCACGGCGCGCTCGAACGCGGCCGCCGTGGGCGCGGCGCCGACCAGGGCCTCCTCGGCCACCCGGGCCCGCCAGGGCCGGTGGGCCAGCGCCCCGAAAGCGATGCCGGCCCGCTCGACGACACCGTCCGTCACCTGCAGCATCGCGGCCACGGAGGCCAGGGCGAAGGCGTAGGAGGCGCGGTCGCGGGCCTTGCGGTACAGCGACGGCAGCCCGCCCGTGGCCGCCGGCAGCACCACACCGGTGATCAGCTCGCCGGGGCGGATCTCGGTGTCCTGCTCGGGGTGGTCGCCGGGCAGCCGGTGGAACTCGGCGGCCGCCACCTCGCGCGCGCCCCCGGGGCCGTACAGCTCGACCTTCGCGTCGAGGGCCGCCAGCGCCACCGCCATGTCCGACGGGTGAGTGGCGATGCAGTGGTCGGAGGTGCCGAGCACCGCGTGGTCGTGGTGGACGCCGTCCCGCGCCCCGCAACCGCTGCCGGGGACGCGCTTGTTGCACGGTTTGGAGACGTCCTGGAAGTACGGGCAGCGGGTGCGCTGCAGCAGATTGCCGCCTGTGGTGGCCGCGTTGCGCAACTGGCCCGAGGCGCCCGCGAGGAGCGCCTGGGACAGGGCCGGGTACCGGTCGCGCACGGCGGGGTGGGCGGCGAGGTCGCTGTTGCGGTCCATGGCGCCGACCCGCAGCGAGCCGTCGGGCAGTTCCTCCACCGCGTCCAGCGGGAGCCTGCCGACGTCGACGAGCGCGACGGGCTGCTCGACGCCGAGCTTCATCAGGTCGACGAGATTGGTGCCGCCGCCCAGGAACCGGGCGCCGGGCCGTGCGGCGAGGGCGGCGCACGCCTCCTCGACGCTCGTCGCGCGGACGTAGTCGAAGGCCTTCACGCGATCACGTCCTCGACCGCGTCGACGATGCGGGGATAGGCACCGCAGCGGCACAGATTCCCGCTGAGCCGTTCCCTGATCTCGTCCCGGTCCAGCGGCACCGCACGCCCCGACGGTGCCCGCGGATCGGTGACCCGGGAGGGGTGGCCCGCGGCCGCTTCGGCGAGCGCTCCGATGGCGGAGCAGATCTGGCCCGGGGTGCAGTAGCCGCACTGGAAGGCGTCGCGGTCCAGGAAGGCCTGCTGGAGGGGGTGCGGCTGCTCGCCGTCGCCGGTGGGCCCTTCGCCGGTGAGCCCTTCGACGGTGGTGACCTCACTGCCGTCGAGCGTCACCGCGAGCAGCAGACAGCTGTTGACCCGCCGCCCGTCCACCAGGACGGTGCAGGCACCGCACTGACCGTGGTCGCAGCCCTTCTTCGCGCCGTACAGCCCCAGATCCTCGCGCACCACGTCGAGCAGGGTGCGCCGGTGGTCGAGGGTGAGCTGGTGCGGCTTGCCGTTGACCCGCAGGGTCGTGTCGGTGCGGTGGCGGGACGCGCTCGCGCCGCCCCGCTCCCCTTGGAGATGCTGGCTGTCGCCCATGACGTCGGGACCTTCCGGGACGGGCCGTGGTGCCGTCCTGTCCGCGTATCCAGGCTGCGCGCGCTGACACGTCCGCCCCGCGAGACGTCCCGGGTCTCAGCCGCCGGGTGACTCGGACCGGTCGTCGGGCTGTGGCTCGGACCGGTCGTCGGTCTCGGGCCGGGTCTTGGGCTCGGGCCCGGGTTCGCGGCCGGTGGAGGTCGGTGGCCGCAAGGCCTTCGCGGACTCCCTGAGGCGGCCGAAGGTGCGCGTGAACTGCTGGAAGGGGGAGCCGGCGGGTGTCGCGGGCGGCGGGGGCGGTGCGGGTGCGGGGGGCTCGGCGCCGGACTCGCGGTAGGCGGTGAGCGCCTCGTGGGCGCGCTCGGCCGCCTCGCGGTACAGGTCGCGCGACTTCGTCATCGCCTCCAGCGCCTCGGAGTACATCGCCACCAGCCGGCGTTCGTGGTCGAGTTCCTCCTCCAGCGTCATCAGCTGCCAGTCGTCCCGCAGCGCGCGCACGGCCGCCTCGCCGCCGTCCGGCAGCAGCGGGGGCAGGGCGGCGAAACGGGACAGGGCGTCCACGAGGTCCGCGGGCCGCGAGCCGTCGAGGAAGACGGTGCGCACGGCGTACTCGTCCGCGGCGAAACCGTCCGGCGCGGGGTCCGGCGGCAGCAGTACGGCGCCGCCGCGCGGCAGCTGCACCTTGAACGGGCGCAGCGCGCGGTTGACGATGCGCAGCTGCTCCGGTGCGGCCCGGTGTTCCAGCACCCGGTGGCGCAGACTCGGCGACAGCAGCGGGCCGAGCGGTCGGCTGCCCTTCTCGTCGGGCGTCATCGCCTCGTGCACCACGACGTTGATGTACCAGCCGCCGCGCACGGAGCTCTTCAGCAGCCGCCGGATGTCCCTGTCCTCGGTGGGCAGGTGATGGACGTCCCGGACCCGCAGGCCCGTGTTTGGTTCGTGGTCCCACGGGCTGGCCGGATCGTCGGGCCAGAACATGGTGACGGGCGACGGCCACTCCGGGTGCCAGGGGCGCTCGGCCTCGGCGGCCAGCACCCAGTCATGGCCGCCCTGTGCAGCGGGGGTGAGCGTCAGCCGGGCCCGTACCGTCACCGTCCCGGCGGCCTTCCAGCGCGCCTCGAAGATGTGCGACGGTCCGCTTTCGCCGTCGGCGGGTCCGAGGTCCTCGGCGGGCTCGGGCAGCTCGCGCTGGTCGTCGAGGACCGTGCGGTCCTTGAGCCGCTGCAGATTCGTACGTACGACGTCCTCGGCGTCGCTTCCGGTGTGGCGGCCCCGAGCGAGCCACAGGGTCGGGGACGGGGCCGGTCGGACGCTGGTGGAAATGCGCATGGGTCCATCTGAAGGCGGGGGTGCGTGCGTACACCAGTATCGTCCGGGCGAGTCGGTGTACGTCACACGGGGTCCGCACACGGGATGTGCGCCGCGCACACGGGGTGCGAGCGATCCACTCCAGGACATGACAGTTCACGCGTGTTCCCCCGCACTGTGGTCCCGTCACAATGGCGGCCGCGAACAGGGCCCGCCCACCATCCGCTTCGGGGCGGGGCCTGTTCGCGCTCCGTCGAGGCGGTGCCGGAGTCCGGCCGGCACCGTCCTTCTGTGTCCCTCCGGTGCGGGCGTCAGCCGTGGAACGTGACGTACCCGTTCCCGTCGCGGTCGTTGGACGCCTTGGTGTACGCGTGCGTGTCGGCGTGCGCGCCGGAGGACTTGTAGAGGTAGATCGTGTCCTTGTCGTTGTTCCAGATGAAGTTGCAGTTGTTGCGGTAGGCGACGTTCTTGCTGTCGGACTCGGTGCCGCGGCCGCCGCGGAGCTTCACATAGTCGCCGGGCTGCAGATAGTGGTTGTGGCTGAAGGTGTACTTGTTGCCGACCTTGTCCTTGACCACATAGCCCTTGAGGTTCACGGTCGTGCGGGCCGAGAAGTTCCTGATCGTCAGGTACTCGTTCTTCGTGTTCCCGGTCGAGCAGCTGTTGGAGTCCCTGCCGGGCGCGTCGTACTGGACGCCCTTGATCTTCAGTGCCGAGGAGTACTCGGTGGCATGGGCCGGGACGGCGGCCAGCACGGCCAGAGCACCCGCTGCCGCGGTCGCGGCGACCACACGTATGCGCATGTAGATCTTCCCCCCAATGTGGAATTTCAGTGAAGAACGTGGAAACTATACGACCACGCCCGGAGTCCACGCGGGTTCCCCGAAAACCGTGGTGCGGGGGTCAACGGCTCTCGTCGTGCGGTCGGATCACGGCCGCAAGGGTGGGCAGCCAGACGCAGGACGGGGCAACGGTGGCGATGACCGGGCCCTGAGAGGCCCGTAGTCGAGCTCGGGCAGGTCGATCGGCGGGTAGGCACAGAACATCTGCGGGCCGTGATCGCGGAAGTATGCGGCGTGTGCGAGATGGGTGCCCGGCCAGACCCAGAGATTGCCGGAGTTCTCCGTCAGCTGATCAGACATCAGAACGCACGCCAGCAGCGTGAACGTGCCCTGCACCGGCCAGTTCCTCGGCGAGGCCGAATACCGGGGTACGGGTCAGAGGCGCTCTCAGCGTCGGCTCGTCCTTGGTCCGGAGGAAGGAAAAGTGGGGGCCGCGCTTGTCGGCGGGAGGCGGATCGGCGGCGACGACCTCGTCGATCCGCCTGGCCACCTGCTCCAGAAGATCTTCCTGCACCACCTGAGGTACCAGAACGAAGCCTTGCTCTGCGAACTCGTGCACCTGGTTGAGGGGCGATCAGGTCCAGATGTCCGCGTCCCACTTCAGCAGGCGTACGAGGTCGTCCTCTCCGGGGCGGGAAGGGGCCGCGCCCCGGGCGGTGGGGGACGGAGGGTGTACGCCGCGGGAGATGTTGCCGCTGACGGTGATGTTGTGCTCCACGCGCGGGCGGCGCAGCTCCTCGAAGCGGGTGAGGGCGGAGTCGGTGTCCGGGGCGTCGCGCAGGCACTTGGCGAGGATCACCGCGTCCTCCAGGGCCATCGACGCGCCCTGTCCGGTGGCGGGTGAGGCCGCGTGCGCGGCGTCCCCGACGAGCAGGACGCGTTCGGACCGCCAGGGCGTGCCGGTGGGGATCTCGGTGGCGTTGGTGACCAGGATCTCCTCGCCGGTCGCGGCGACGATGTCCGCGGCGGGGGTGGTGTCCTTGCGCAGCAGCGGGAGCAGCATCTCGCGCCGGTCGGCCGGGGAGCTCTGGGCGAGCTGCTCGGCGGACAGCGGGTCACCGGAGACGCGCGCGAACCAGTACGCCTCTCCTTCCGGCGACACCGCGACGCCGAAGGCGGCACTGCTGCCTCGGATCATGGTGATGCACGCGTCCCCGTCGGCCACGGGGGCGGCGTCGGTGCAGCCGTAGAAGACGAGCTGGCCGGCGTACAGCGGCTGTACGGCGTCGAGGGCGGTGCGCCGGACGGTGGAGCCGAGGCCGTCGGCACCGATCAGCAGGTCGCCGGTGGCGGTGCTGCCGTCGGCGAAGTGCGCGGTGACGCCGCCGGTGTCCTGCCGGACGCCGGTCAGCCGGGCGCCGTGGCGTACGGCGATGCCCCGGCGTGCCGCCTCGGCCTGCAGGGCGGAGCTGAGGTCGCCGCGGCGCAGACAGCGGTACTGCAGCAGGGGATCGCCGGCCTCGCCGATGGGGGTGTGGGCCAGCTCCATGCCTGTGCCGTCGAGGACGCGCATCGAGGTGAGCGGGCAGCCGAGTGCGGTGACGACGGCGGAGGCGTCGAGCTGCGCGAGCGCGCGCATGCCGTTGCTCGCGACCGTGAGGAAGGCGCCCAGGTCCTCGGCCGAGTCGGGATGGGCCTCGTGCACCTCGACGTCGAGGCCCGCCCTGTGCAGTGCAAGAGCCGTCGCCGAACCGGCGATTCCGCCGCCGATGACCAGTACGCGCGCCACGCCCACCCCGCTCGTCTCCGTACGGCCCCCGTGGTCGTACCCGCATCTGATCAAACGTCCAGGGGGCGGCGCCGGTTCCGCGCCGCCCCCTGGACCGGGCTGATCCGGCCGGGGATCAGGCGCCGCTCGCGCGGAGCATGTCCTCGCGCTCGACGATCTTCACGCGCTCGCGCCCCTGGGGCTCGCCGAGGGCCTTCTCCGCGGCGTCCAGCTGGTACCAGCCGTCCCAGGTGGTGAAGCGGATGTTCCGCTCGCCCAGGAACGCCTCCACGGCCTCGGGCTGCGGCGCGGTGGGGGTGTGCAGGCGACCGCTCGTGTAGTCGTCCAGCAGGTTGGCCACCGTCTCGTTGGCGTCGCCCTTGGTGTGGCCGATCAGGCCCACCGGGCCGCGCCGGATCCAGCCGGTGACGTAGGTGGACTGCAGGTGCTCGCCGGACTCCTGGATGACCCGGCCGCCCTCGTCCGGGACGGTGCCCGTCTCGATGTCCCAGGGCAGCTTGGGCAGTTTGTCGGAGAGGTAGCCGACCGCGCGGTAGACCGCGGTGACGTCCCAGTCCTTGAACGCGCCGGTGCCCTTGACGTTGCCGGTGCCGTCCAGGGCGGTGCGCTCGGTGCGCAGGCCGACGACCCTGCCGTCCTCGCCGAGGACCTCGGTGGGCGACTCGAAGAAGTGCAGGAACAGCTTGTGCGGGCGGTCGCCGACGTCGCGTATCGCCCAGTTCTCCAGGGTCTTGGCGACCATGTCGGCCTGCTTGTTGCCGCGCCGCGTCTCGATCGAGCCGGCGTCGTAGTCGATGTCCTCGGGGTCGACGATGACCTCGATGTTCGGGGAGTGGTCCAGCTCCCGCAGCTCCATCGGGGAGAACTTCGCCTGCGCCGGGCCGCGGCGGCCGAACACATGGATCTCCAGCGCCTTGTTGGCCTTCAGGCCCTCGTACACGTTCGGCGGGATCTCCGTCGGCAGCAGCTCGTCGCCCGTCTTGGCGAGGATGCGGGCCACGTCCAGGGCGACGTTGCCGACGCCGAGCACGGCGACCTTCTCCGCCTGCAGCGGCCAGGTGCGCGGCACGTCCGGGTGGCCGTCGTACCAGGACACGAAGTCGGCCGCGCCGTAGGAGCCGTCGAGGTCGATGCCGGGGATGCGCAGCTCGCGGTCGGCGGTCGCGCCGGTGGAGAAGATCACGGCGTCGTAGAACGCCCGCAGGTCGTCCAGGCTGATGTCGTTCGGGTAGTCGACGTTGCCGAAGAGGCGGATCTGCGGCTTGTCCAGCACCTGGTGCAGGGCGGTGACGATGCCCTTGATGCGGGGGTGGTCGGGGGCGACGCCATAGCGGATCAGGCCGAACGGCGCGGGCATGCGCTCGAAGATGTCGATGGACACACCGGGGTCGGCGGCCACGTCGGACTTGAGCAACGCGTCGGCGGCGTAGATCCCGGCGGGGCCGGCACCGACGATGGCTACCCGCAGGGGGCGGGGCATGATCAGGTTCCCTTCGAGCGGCAAAAGATCGACTCGAACAGGAAGCCTAAGCTAAGGCATGCCTAAGTCGGTACGCGGGTCCCGTCTATGAGGCCATAAGCCGATTCTATGAGCGGAAAATGGAACCCGACTGCGGGCATCGGCCAACAACAGTCGACCATGCCCGCGACCCGAAGGACATCCATGAACCCGAGAGGCGAGAGGTGACCGCCCTGCCGGGCCTCAGAGCCCGCCCGGCCCCCGTCCCGTCCGGCGACGATCGTTCCGACGCCTGTGTCATCGAGCAGTCCTGGGACGACCCCGACGCGTTCGCGGTCCTCTTCGACCGCTACGCCGACGACATCCACCGCTACGCCGCCAGACGCCTCGGCACCGAGGCGGCCGACGACCTGATGGCCGAGACCTTTGTGATCGCCTTCCAGCAGCGCCGCCGCTACGACCTGTCGCGGGCGCAGGCACGCCCCTGGCTGTACGGGATCGTCACCAACCTCGTGGGCCGGCACCGCCGTTCGGAGGCCCGCCGGCTCAGGGCCCTCGCGCGCGTCGCCGGCGTGTCACCGGCCGAGGCCGAGCCCCTCGCGGACCGGGTGGCCGCCAGGGTCAGTGCCGAGCGCTCACGCGCTCAACTGGCGGGCGCCCTCGCGGGGTTGACCGCCCGCCACCGGGACGTACTGCTGCTGATCGCCTGGGGTGATCTCGACTACACGGAGGCGGCGGAGGCTCTGGGAGTGCCGGTGGGGACCGTGCGCTCACGGCTGCACCGGGCGCGGACCGGACTGCGACAGGCGCTGGGCGGGTCGGATCCCACAGCCCTGCACGAGGAGACCGAGGAGACCGATCGTGGATGACCTCACCGCGGTGCGTGAACTGCACGACGACGTACCGGAGTTGACCGACGACGCACGCCTGGCCGCCCGCGTCCGTCTGCAACGCGCCGTCCTCCAGGAGCGCCGTCCGCGTGCACTGTCCCGGCGGCTGGTGCTCAGGACGACCGTCGCCGCGACGGCCACGGCGGCGGTCGCGGGGGGCGTGCTGCTCGCCACGGACGCCGACGGACCGCGGATGACCGCGCTCAGCGCCGCCGAGGTGCTCCAGAAGGCCGCGGTCCGCTCACGCGCCGCCCGCTCGGGGGTGCCCGTTCCTCGCAACGACCAGTACTTCTACACCCGGACCTTCATCACCCGGACGTACGACAAGGACGGCAGGACGCGCACCTGGACCGACGAGAGCTGGACATCGGTGGACGGCTCCAAGCCCTCACGGCGCGAGGAGCACGGCAAGGTCCACAACGATCCACCGCTGGCTGAGAACGAGGTGATGGCGCCGCCGACCGAGTACGCCGCACTCGCGAAGTGGCCGACAGACCCGGACAGGCTGCTCGAGCGGCTCCGCATGGACACCAGGGAGGACGACAGAATGGCCTTCATGAACGCGTGCCAGTTCTTCGTGGTGCCGCGGGTCATGCCGCCCGGTCTGCAGGCGGCGATCTTCGAGGCCGTCGCGAAGATTCCCGGCATTCGGACCGATCGCGATTCGGTGGACGCTCTCGGCCGCCGTGGCGTCGCGGTGTCGTACCCGAAGTTCGACTTCTCGTTCGTCTTCGACGCGCGGACCTGCGCCTACCTGGGCATGCGGTCGAAGGGAAGCAGCGTGACCTATCACGGCCGCAAGGCGGAGCATCACGACTGGTACCACGAGGTCAGCGGACGGCTGGAGCTGGCCGTGGTGGACCGCATCGGACAGCGCCCGTAGGGCACGGCTGCCGTACCGCCGGGGGGTGGTACGGCAGCCGGTACCCGCCATCAGCCGATGTGGTAACCGTCCCCGTACACCTGCCAGTCCAGCGGTGTGTCCAGGCACAGGTTGCCGTTGTCCAGGAACACCCGCTGCTCGGTGTCGACCCGGCTGGTGTCGCTGTGGGCCTCCTCCTGCTTCATCGCCCACACGCGCGCGTCGAGGAAGGCGTTCAGGTACGCCGTCTCGTCGCCGCCCTGCGCAGGGGGCTTCGCGCTGTTCAGGGCGCGCCCGCGGATGCTGCGGAAGCTGGTCGGGTCGTCGCCGTTGCCGTGCATGACGATGGCGTCGTAGTAGGCGAACTGGCCGAGGGTGCCCAGGCCGTCGGTCCTGCCCTGCTGCACGGCCGGGTTGAAGTACACACGGTCGCGCTCGTCGTTCTGCGCCTGCTGGAAGGCGCTGTCCTGAGCGGCCCTGCGCCAGTCGTCGGGGAAGTCCGGGTCCAGGCCGTCGTGCGAGTCGGAGCCGTTCACCTCGCGCAGTGCCGGGAGGTACTTGGCGAGTACGTTGCCCGGCTCGCGGTCGGTGTAGAGCTGGACCAGGTCGAGCATGTCGCCGGTGCCGGAGCAGAAGCCGATGATCCCGGCGGTGTAGCCGCGGCCGTCGCCGATGTCCTCGATGTACTGGTACTGGGCCTTCCAGTCGAGCGAGGAGTTCTCCGCGCTCGACACCAGCTTCATGGCGATCTCCTTCTTCGCCGGGTCGTCGAGCCCGGCGCAGTCGGTGGTCGCCGACGCGTGCGAGGGCCGCAGCAGCGGGACCGCGGCCAGGGAGGCGCCGAACGCCACGAGGACGGTACGGCGCGAGATGCGGGCAGAGCGTGTGGGGTCGCTCGAGGGGTGCCTCACGGGGGCTCCAAGTCAAGGTGGGGGGTGGGGAGTTGGCCGTGCGTGACACTGATAGGAAGGTTTACTACCAGTCAGCGCGAGCGAAGCACACCCGTCGCGCGAAAAGTTCGTAGGGATGTACGAAGAAGGTACGGACCAAATGGGGGTGAGTCAGGGCAGCGGCTGCTCGGCCCAGATGACCTTGCCCTCGGGGGTGTACCGGGTGCCCCAGCGCTCGGCGAGCTGGGCCACCAGGAACAGACCGCGGCCGCCCTCGTCCGTCATCGCCGCGTACCGCAGATGCGGCGACGTACTGCTGCTGTCGAAGACCTCGCAGATCAGGGTGCGGTCCAGCAGCATCCGGACCCGGATGGGGTCGGCGCCGTAGCGGATCGCGTTGGTGACCAGCTCGCTCAGGACGAGTTCCGTCGTGAAGGCCAGCTCGTCGAGCCCCCACGCGTCGAGCCGGCGGCTCACGGAGGCGCGTACCTCGGCGACCTTCGCCGGGTCGGGCGGCACCTGCCACTCGGCGATGTGGTCGGCGGGCAGCGCCCGGGTGCGGGCGACGAGCAGGGCGACGTCGTCGCTCGGCCTGGCCGGCAGCAGCGAGTCCAGCACCGTCCGGCACGTGTCCTCCGGCGACTCGCCGGAACGTTCCAGCGCAGTGCGCAGCAGGGCCAGCCCCTCGTCGATGTCCCGCTCCCGGTCCTCGACGAGGCCGTCCGTGTACAGGACGAGCCGGCTGCCCTCCTCCAGCGTGAGCTCGGCCGTCTCGAACGGCAGACCGCCGATGCCGAGCGGGGGTCCCGCGGGCACCTCGGGGAAGTCGACGCTGCCGTCCGGACGGACGAGCGCGGGCGGCGGATGACCCGCCCGGGCGATCGTGCAGCTCCGGGTCACCGGGTCGTACACCGCGTACAGACAGGTGGCGCCGATGACCGGGGCGCTGCCCTCCGTGGTCTCGTCCTGGTCGATACGGCCGATCAACTCGTCCAGCAGCGCGAGGAGTTCGTCGGGCGGCAGGTCCAGTGCGGAGAAGTTGTGGACCGCGGTGCGCAGCCGCCCCATGGTGGCCGCCGCGTGCAGCCCGTGCCCCACGACGTCGCCGACGACGAGAGCGACACGTGCACCCGAGAGCGGCAGCACGTCGAACCAGTCGCCGCCGACGCCCGCCTGCGCCGGCTGATAGCGGGAGGCCAGGTCGAGGGCGCTGTGGTCGGGCAGTCTGCGGGGGAGCAGGCTGCGCTGCAGGGTCACGGCCATGCTGTGCTCGCGCGTGTAGCGGCGTGCGTTGTCGATGGAGACCGCGGCGCGGGTCACCAGCTCCTCGGCGAGGGCCAGTTCCTCCGCGTCGAAGGGGTCCGGCCGGTCCGAGCGCCAGAAGCTGACCACGCCCAGGACCAGGGTTCCGGCGCGCAGCGGCACCGTGATCAGCGAATGGATGCCGTACTCCACGACCTGCGCGGTGCGCTCCAGGTCCTGCGCGTGCCAGCCGGGCGCCACGCGCAGGTCCGGCTCCAGCACGGCCTGTCCGGAGCGCAGGCTGCGGGCCTGCGGCGAGGTGTCGACGAATCTGATCTGCCGGTCCACCTTGTACAGCGGGGCGTCCTCACGGACCCCGCTCACGGCCGTGCGGCGCACGGACGTGGAGCCTTCCGGCTGGCCCCCGGCCAGCACCGCGTCGAACAGGTCGACCGTCGCGAAGTCCGCGAAGCGCGGCACGGCGAGCTCCGCCAGCTCCTCGGCGGTACGGGTGACGTCCAGGCTCGTACCGATGCCGACGCCGGCGTCGTACAGCATGTCGAGGCGTTCGCGTGCGGTCTCGGCGCGGCCGGACAGGGCCCGCAGCTCGGTCGAGTCGCGCAGCGTGGCGACGCTGCCCGGCGGGCCGCCCTCGAGGTCGGTGGGCCGCTGGTTGACCGCCAGCAGCCGGTCCTTGACCAGGTGCACCTCGTCGGTGGCGACGCGCCCGGAGGCCAGCAGCTCCGCGGTGTCGGCAGCGAGGCCCAGGTCCAGGGCGTGCCGGCCCTCGGCGTCCGCGGGCAGGTCGAGCAGACGGTGCGCCTCGTCGTTGGCGAGCAGCAGGCGGCCCTCGCCGCTGACGATGAGGACCCCTTCGCGCACGGCGTGCAGCACCGCGTCGTGATGCTCGTACATCCGGGTCATCTCGTCCGGACCCAAACCGTGCGTCTGGCGCATCAGACGTCTGCTGACCAGCGCGGTGCCCGCCGTGGCCAGGGCGAGACCCACGGCGGCGGCCAGCAGGACCAGCGGGAGCTGGCGGTTGGCTGCGCCGCCCACGTTCTCGGTCGTGATGCCCGCCGAGACGAGGCCCACGACCTTGCCGTCGGGGGCCCGGATCGGGACGACCGCCTGCACCAGCCGGCCGATCGTGCCGTCGATCTCCTCGGTGACCGTGCGCCCGGCCAGCGCGGGGGCGATCGTGCCGACGAACTTCTTGCCGATGCGGTCCGGTTTGGGGTGCGTGTAGCGGATGCCGTCAGTGTTCAGGACGACGATGAAGTCCACGCCCGTCGCCTTGCGGGCGGCCTCGGCGCGGGGCTGCAGGACGGCGGTGGGGTTGGGGGAGTTCAGGGCCGCGCGGGTGCCGGGGGCGTTGGCGAAGGTCTCGGCGACGGCGACCGAGCGGTTGCGGGCCTCCTGCGTGCTGTCGTGCCGGGCCTGCAGATACAGCGCCACCACCGCAGCGACCACCAGCAGCAGCACGATCACCACCTGCAGGACGAACACCTGCCGCGCGATGCTGCGTCCGGTCAGCGCCGACCGCAGCGCCCCGAAACGCCCCGGCTCGGACTCACCCGCCTGGGCCCTGCGCCGACTGATCACACCCGCCGGCGTCCGCGCCGCTCGCTGCCCGTGCACCCCATGGGCGCGAACGCTCGCGCGGCGGGCACGGGGACCGCCGGGGCGACGATGCGACCGCGCCCCGGAACGATCCGGAAGTCGGACCATGTGCCCATGTCTACACTGCCGCGCCGCATGAGGCGAGAGGCACTACAGACG
>NZ_JALDAX010000028.1 GCF_022698145.1 Streptomyces spinosisporus | reverse complement strand
GGCTCTCGGGATCCTTGCCAAGCTTGCGCAGCGCCATGCTGTCGACCTCCGTCATGGGCGATGATCCGTATGCCAGAGCCTGCCGAATGGGCATTTGCGAGGGATAGAAGCTTGCCAGAACTTGCCACATCGCTACGTGCAGACGGGAGTGACACGTGACGCTCTATACGGCGCCCGAGCGCCCTCTATGGAGCGGCGTTGGTTGGTTGCGGGTGCGCAGAACGCTGGGTACTCAGTCAGGGTTTATGGCGCGTCGTAACGTCGTGCGACGCATGAGCAGCGGTCATGTGGTGCCTCAGGCATCGTCGGCTAGGCCGCATATCAGCCGAGAGCATCGCTGCGGCCCAGGCTGCGAATGAAGACCGTCCAGGCTGGGTGGCTGACGGTCACGATCGGGCCTTCTAGTTGCTTGGAGTCGCGCACCGAAATGTCGTTGTTGGCATGGGAGCACTCGACGCATTCGGTTCCGCTGCCACCGCTGTATGAGGACTTGAACCAGTGCTGCACTGGAGGCGTCGTCATCAAGACTCCCTGACTGTCCGGTCGACGAACTTCGCCGAGGACTCGAGGTCGAGCGCCTGGGCGCTGAGGTACTCGAACGCCAACCTATAACGCTCCAGTTCGGGGCGCTTCTCCATGAACAGGCCTCCGCCAAGCAGGTCTACGTACACCACGTCCAGTTCTGGTGCTGGCCCCCGCAGGACGGCGAAGCTCCCAACGGCCGCTGCGTGTGCGCCTGTTGCGAAGGGGAGTACCTGGACTGTGATGTGAGGCCGTTGCGCCATGGCGAGCAGGTGTTGGAGCTGGTCCCGCATGACGTCGCGACCACCCACGCAGCGCCGAAGCGCAGCTTCGTCGATCACGCACCAGATGTGGGGTGGTTCATCTCGCTCAAGAAGCTCCTGCCGCTTCATGCGGATGTCGACCATGTGCTGCACTTCCCGCTCCGGACACTGGGCCTCAGACGCTCGATGAACGGCCTCGGCGTAGGCGCGCGTTTGAAGGAGGCCGGGGATGTACATGCACGCGTAGTGATCTTCGCGTACGACCTCGTCCTCAAGCGTGAGCATGAGGTTCATCGACTCCGGGATCGGGTCGGCCAGTGACCGCCACCAGCCCTGGATCCTGGCGCCCTTAGCGAGCTCCACAAGGGCGACGCGTTCCTCATCGGAAGCGCCGTACTCGCGGCAAAGGGCGTCCACAGCCGGCCACTTGACCGCGCCCTCCTTAGTCTCGTAGCGGCTGAGAGTTGCCTTCGAGATGCCGACGCGTGCGCCCGCCTCTTCGAGGGTCAGCCCCTTGTGCTCACGGAGACGCCGAAGGTCGGCACCTAGCTGGCGCCTGCGAGTCGTGGGTCCAACTGCCATGTGTAACAGCCCTTCATGTCGATCCAGCAGATCGTCCTGGCTGCCCCGGCGAACGGCAAGGTGGCGCGCGCCGGGGGCGCCCGCAGGCAGCCCGCACCACCATTCCCTCGAAATGAGAGTTCCATTTTGAGAGTTCCAGTGCAACTCTCTGTGTGCGGGCAATCGCGGCCTGTAAGTCGAAACCAAGGTAGGGGAGTTGAAGGATGGACTGCATCGCAGGCGTATCGAGGAAGCCTTGGAGCCTTCCCTTCACCGCGGAGCCGGAGGAGGCGGCAGCCCTGCGTCGGATCGTGCGTTTCCACCTGGGGCAGTGGGGGCTGCATGACATCATCGACGCCGCTCAGCTCTGTGTGACCGAGCTGGTGTCCAATGTCATCAACCACGTCGGCACCGGCACTCCAACCACGCTTGCTGTCTCCATGAGTGGACTTCGCTTGCGGATCGAGGTCCACGACCCCGACACCCGCGCCCTTCCCACTCTGGTCGACGCTGCGCTGGAGGCGGAATCCGGCAGAGGGATGGCGCTGGTCGGTGCTGTCGCCGACCGTTGGGGCGTGCAACTCCAGGAGGATCGCAAGGTGACGTGGTGCGAGCTGGCGACAGGGCTGCCTTCAGACAGTGGGCACTCCGGCGGAGCTCGTGTCCATCGAGTCGAGACCTTGCTGAGTGTCTATGGCTGCGAGGCGGCACGGTTGCGGCTAGCAGGCTTCGGCGCCTTGAGCGTGGTGGAGGACGCGGCGATCGACCTCATCGCCGACGTCCTTCACTGGATGAGAGCTCATGGGCGCGATGTAGACGAGGCCCTCGAACGTGCGGAATCCCAGTTCGAGGTGGAAGCTGCAGAACCCGAAAACTTGCCGCTTTGACGGGATGACAGCGCTGGCCCCTTCTTACCCAGCCGCGATGGCGGAGTAGGTCCACACGTCTGCCGGGAGTTCGTGCTTCAGCCGCCAGGTGATCGCCATCGGCTTGCTGCCGGTGTGCTCCTCGTACGTCGCCGGGCCGAGGAGCATCCAGGGATGCGACTTGCCGATGTCGGTGTTCTTGTAGCGGCGCATGAAGAGCAGGACGTGGCTGCCCTGCTCTTCATGGTGTTGGTAACGCAGACCTGTGGATGAACTCTCGGCTGTCGCGTTCTGGGACTCCCAGTGAAAGAGGGTCGGGCTCAGTGCGAAGTCCTTGTACCGGACCGTGGGGGAGAAGTCCTTCTCGTTCTTTTCGAGCGTGACGAGCAGGGCGTCGGTCTGGAGATGCTCGACCCACTGCACTCCCTGAGCGAACGTCCGGGGCATCTGGCCGCCGAGGCGAGCCACGCCGAGGGCGGCCAGGATCTCAGAGCGGTTGTATGCGCTGTGGACCTTCAAGGGGATGTTGCTGTGAGGGCCCTTCAGCGAGATCGGAACATGGTCGGCCTGCTCGATGACACAGTTCAGTACCTGGCGCAGCTCATCGCGGAACACTTGCTGGGTGCGCAAGGATTCAAGGCCTTCCTCGAAACTGGTGAAGCCGCCCGCGTCGTCCCACAGATTGAAGAAGAGCATGCGCGCGTATGCCTGGTCGATCGGCGGCAGAGACTCGTACGCGGGGGCATCATCAGCGATGAGGCGCAAGTAGGCCTGGGCGCGCTCGGGATCGTCCACGTGGAGGAAGGCGTGGACGCGCTTGAGCAGTGCTGCTTCTCCCGGCGGCGATGGTTCATCTACAAGGCCTGCCCGGCGAAGAACCGAGGTCCAACTGTTGCCGTTCTTGTAAAGCTCTTTGATTTCGCGGCGGCTCTCCCTGAGGTAGTCGGCGAGGGTCGGTGTGTTGAAGGCCCTGGCTTCCTTGGCGAGGGACTGGACAGTCGCCTTGATCTGCGTGCGGATGTTGTTGAGCACGAGCTCCTTGGACTTGCCCTCAAGGATGATCTGGCAGCCGGAAGGCAACTGGGGGAAGTCTCGCTCGATGCTGTCGACCAGGCGGTTGCGAGTGAGGTTGGTCAGCGCGCGGAACTGTTCCTCGAAGCGGAACTCCGCCCGGTGCTGGCCAATGAAGTCGAGCACGGTCAGCACCGGCTTGTTCGGCGTTCGGCGCAGACCGCGCCCGAGCTGCTGGAGGAAGACGGTGGCGCTGTTCGTGGGCCGTAGAAGGAGCAGAGTGTCGACGTCTGGGATGTCCAAGCCCTCGTTGAACAGGTCGACGGAGAAGATCACTTGGATCCGGCCGGCCTTCAGGTCGTCCAGCGTGCGCTCGCGCACCTCGGCCGACGAGTCGCTGTCGAGAGCCGCTGCCTGAAAGCCCGCCTTGCGGAAGCACGCGGCCATGAAGTGCGCGTGCGCTTTGGTGACGCAGAAGCCGAGGGCGCGCATGGTGGCAGGTTCGGAGATCTTGTCCTCGACCTGCTTGATGACGATGCGGGCACGGGCGTGGTCGGCTGTGAACAGATTGCCGAGCTGGTCACGGTCGTACGTGCCCGATCGCCAGTTGAGGTTGGTCAGGTTGGTTCCGTCTGGGATCCCGAAGTAGTGGAAGGGACACAGCAGGTCGTTCTCCAGGGCCTCCCACAGTCGGAGTTCGGCGGCGATTCGACCTTCGAAGAACTCGTCCTGCACATTGACCCCGTCCATCCGCTCCGGGGTTGCCGTGAGGCCGAGTAGCTCCTTCGGCTTGAAGTGCGCGATGACTCGCTGATACGTATCGGCCTTCGCGTGGTGGAACTCGTCGATCACGATGACGTCGAAGTGCTCGGGATCAAGCAGTTCCAGCCGGCGCAGGTTGAGGGACTGAACGCTGGCGAAGACGTGTGTCCAGTCTTGCGGCTCCTGTCCGCTGTGGAGCAGTTCACCGAAGGACGCATCGTCGAGCACTTCGCGATAGGTACGCAGGGACTGCCTCAGGATCTCCTTACGGTGCGCGACGAAGAGCAGCCGTGGCAGCTCTCCGCCACGCTTATTGCGTAGAGCTCGGTAGTCGAGAGCTGCCATGACCGTCTTGCCGGTGCCGGTTGCCGCGACAAGGAGATTTTGGTGATGACCGCGCACCTCGCGCTCGACCTGGAGCCGCTCCAGCATGTCTTTCTGGTGGGGGAGTGCGTGCACCTCGAGACCGGAGAGACTGATCTTCAGTTCGCCACCCGTGCCGGTTCCGCCAGCCCGGGCGAGAGCCTCGGCCAGTCGTTCGCCGTCACGGTCGGGGTCGTACGACTCGAATGCCGCGTCAGCCCAATAGGCGTCGAAGGTCGCCTCGAACTTGTCGAGCACTCTCGGAGTGGCGACCGATGACAGTCGTACGTTCCACTCCAGGCCGTCCAGCAGCGCGGCCTTCGACAGATTGGAGCTGCCTACATACGCCGTGTCGAAGCCGGTGTTACGTCGGAAAAGCCATGCCTTGGCGTGGAGCCGCGTGGTGCGAAGCTCGTAGTTCACCCTCACTTCGGCGCCGAACTCGCGTACCAGGCGGTCCAGCGCACGCTTCTCGGTCGCGCCGATATAGGTGGTTGTGATGACCCGGATGGGGACGCCACGCTCCTTCGCAGCGCGGAGCGAGTCCTCCAGGACTCGTATGCCGTACCACTTCACGAAAGCGCACAGGAGGTCGATCCTGTCCGCCGTGGCGAGCTCGGCTCTCAGCTCCGCTCCCAGGCTTGGATCGTCGGGAGCATTTGTGATCAGCGCGGTTTCAGAAAGAGGAGTCAGAGGACGAAGTGCGTAGACACCGGGAGCCTCCTGCTCCGCTAGTGCCAGGAGCTGCCGTGGGCCGTCGGTGATGGCGCCCGCAACGTCCTCCATGTCCGGGTCTGGGGCGTGCAACGCCAATGACTGCAGGATTTGGTTGGCAACGCCGACCTGCTTGTCTTGCGGCAGCTGACTGAGCCTGCGCCCTACGGCCTCTCCGATGTGGCGGGCCAGCACGTGTGGCGTTGACTCTGCGCTGACCTCCTCGGCGATGGCCTTCCAGCCCGCCGCTTCGAGCTGCTCCATCCGGTCGTGCAGGGTCTTCGTGATGAGTTGCTCATAGACACCCGCGACCGGCTGTGCCGGGCCCCCCGATTCCGCCACGACTGCTCCCCCCTGATCCCTCGCGCTTCGCTCTCGCGTCGATATGGATCTGTTCTAACAGCAGTCACTGACAATTGACGTTCTTCCGGTGAAAGATGATCGCTTTCGGACAGGTAGGCGTAGGGGGCGGCCTGAGCTGTAGGGAGCTTCGTGCAGCACCGTGTGCCATACGTCGCCGTAGGCCGCCCGCTTCTTTTGCAGGGTCGTGCTGGAGTGGCCTGCGTCAAGGGCGCTGTGCGTCGCCTGCGGCGATGGCCCTGCGGGCCACCCTTGACCCAGGCCGCTCCAGCACGGGGGAGAAGCGAGCGGGCGGCCCGGGGAGAGCGGGGGGGCCGAGGGGGTGAGGGCGGGCGGTGGGAGGGTTCGTGGCCGGGGGTGGTGGGCGCGTCAGGGGGGGGCGGGCACGCCGGCCGTGGTTAGCGGCTTTCGGTGAGTGGGTGGGTGGGCGTGTGTGCCGGGTGCGGGGTTATGCCCCGTGGCACGTCTCGTACGTGTTGCCCGATCCGCACCAACAAGCAGCCCCGCGCTGTGGCGGCCATTCCTCCGCGCGGCCCCGCGCTGCGAGGGTTGTGGCGTACTGGGGGAGGAGGTCTACGTCTGCCGGGGATGATGCTTCCGAGGCGGCGAAGGCCTCGTAGGAGGGGACCGTGCCGGTCACGATGCCCAGGTTCGGGGTGCCGGAGGCTGCTAGTTCCCTCAGCGAGGCCTCTATCGTCGACAGGTGTTCCTCGTGGGAGGGGTACTCGGCTGCGAGGGTGGGGTACGCCTCTACGAGTTCCGTCAGTTCCGAGGCCGGCCAGTGGAGGACCGCTACCGGGAAGGGGCGGGACAACGCCTCGCGGTAGGTGCCCAGTTCGGCCTGGAGGCGGGAGATCTCGGCGGCCAGTTCCTGGGGGTTGTCGGAGCCCAGGGACCAGATGCGTTTCGGGTCGTGGAGTTCGTCCAGGGAGACCGGGGACGAGTGCAGGGTGTCGGCGAGTACGTCCCAGTCGTCGTGGTCGGCGCCCAGCATCCGCCGTACGCGGTGGCGGCCGAAGAGCAGCGGGTGTGTGGCGTACGGCGGCTCGTCGACGTCCCTGAGCAGGAGGGTCGCGCCCTCCGTGAACGTCTCCTGTGCCGCCTCCAGCTCGTCGTGCGCCTCCAGCGCCTCCGCCACCATCACCCAGGGGGCCGGGTCGCGCGGCGCGGCCGCGCGGACGCCGTCGATGATCGCGCGGGCCTCGGCCTCGTGGCCGTACTCCCACAGGTTCGAGGCCTTGAGGGCTCGTACCAGATACGGCTTCTCCAGGCCGTCCGCGGAGGACAGCAGGCGGTCGTAGAGCGTGGTCGCGGCGGGGCGGTCGCCGGCCAGCTCCAGATGGGCCGCGGCCTGGAGGAGGAGGGCCTCGGCGTCCTCGGGATACAGGCCCGCGGTCCGCTCCAGGCGGGCCGCTTCGGCGGTGTGGTCAGCGTTCTCGGCAGGCGTGTCGGGGCGCATGAGGGAAACCGTACTGCCGATCAGTGACAAGGAGGAGGCACGTGCTGGTCAGCAGTCGGTCTCCGTCGGTCCCCGTGCCGTGTCAGAGCACGACCCCGTCTATCTGCAGCGTCTGCACCGACTTCGCCGCGAACGGCACCGCCACCGTCTTGCCGTTCACATACGTGTCCGAGTACGACCTGTACATGTCCCCGCCCGTCGTCACCGTGTTCCAGCGCGGCACCAGGCCGCCCGAACCGCCGCTGACCGTGGCGAAGCCGGCGAGGTCGAAGGTGAGGGTCTGTGCGGAGGCGGCGGTGTTGGCCGCCACGATCACCAGGCGCCTGGCGCTCGCGTCGTAGGCGGCGGCCGCGTAGCTGACGCCCGTGTCGAGGATCGTCATGCCGGGGCGGATGTGACGGCTGAACTGGGCCATGACGTAGTACTTCGTCGTGACCGCGCCCGGCTGCAGCGTGTCCGCGTCGTACGCGATCATCGCCCAGTTCGAGGACGGGTCCATCACCTGCCAGTAGACCCAGGAGGTGGGGTGGAGCCAGCGGAAGTCGTAGAGGAGGTTGCCGGCGAGGGTGATGCCCGTGCCGTCGTTGTCGCCGGTCTCGGAGTTCCACAGCGCCTTGCCGGCCGTCGTCACCACGTCGGTGTAGAGCAGGTCTCTACGGCCGCCGGAGCCCTGGTAGCCGTGGACGTTGACGCGGTCGACGTAGCCCTTGGTGGTGGACGAGAAGGAGTTCCACGTGGTGCGCGCGAGGTCGTAACTGGTCTCGTCCGAGGCGGAGATCCTGGTGCCGGTCAGGCCGCGCTTGTCCAACTCGCTGCGCAGATACGGCAGTACGGCGGACTGGACCGTCGCGTCGATGTGGCAGCCCTCCTGCGTGCCGGTGGCCGTCCACCACGAGGACGAGGGCTCGTTGAAGGCCTCCACCGTCGCGAAGTTCACGCCCCAGTTGGTCTTGGCGTGCAGGGCCACCGCGGCGAGGTGGGAGGCGTGTTGGCGGTAGTTCCAGGGCTGGAGGTTGTTGCCGCCGTCAGCGGCGCCCGAGGGGTTGTGGTTCAGACACATCCACCACATGGGGGAGTTGGCGAACAGCTCGGTGGTGGCGCCGCGGGCCACCGCCTTCGTCAGCATCGCGCGTTGGGTGGCGTCCGCCGTCCACTTCCAGGCCGAGGAGGCCGGGTCCTCGTTGTTCCAGTCCTGCCAGTAGCCCTCGATCTGCTTGAAGGAGGGGATGTTGGGGGAGACGGCCATGCTCTCGCCGTTCACGGTGTTCCAGCTGCAGCCGCCGAGGTTGTAGCGGGCGATGTTCAGGCCCAGGCCGGGGAGTGAAGTGCCGTTGTACGTCGTCGACTTGGTGCTGAAGAAGATGTCGGCGAAGTCGTCGCGGGCGCCGAAGACGTTGGCCCACCAGGCGAGGGAGGTGCCCCAGCCCTCCCAAGTGCCGTATGTGGTTTTTGGGTTGATGGCGATCGTGGCGTCCGCGTGTGCGTGTGCCTGTGCCTCTGCGTGTGCGGTGCCGGTTGCCAGGGCGCTGCCGAGGAGGGTGCCGCCTGCTGCGGTCAGCAGGGTTCTGCGTCGGATCATGGCTGCTCCCAGTCCGCTTGTCTGCGTGTCCTGTTCATGCCAGGACGACAGCATCGGGGGCGGGGGGTGGGTTGTCGAGGGTTCTGGCAGCGCTTTCTCAAACCACTTTCTAAAACCTCTGTACGAAGTCTCGAACGGGGGTTTCTCTGGTGAGTTGAGGACGCTGCCCCTATCGTGCGTGCGGCTCGGTGAAGGGGGCGTACGCATGCGCGTTCCGGTCGTGCAGCACAGCAGTCGGCGGCGGTTGGCGCGGCGGCGGCGCGTGTGGTGGACCGGGGGCGAGGTCCTTGTCACCGTGGGCGTCGTACTCCTGCTTCTTGTCGTCCAGCAGTTGTGGTGGACGAATCGGGAGGCGCGGCGGGGGGCCGAGCGGAAGGTGGAGGCGTTGGAGCGGGAGTGGGGGGATGGGGAGACTGACGGGGGTGGGGGTGGCGGGTCCGCCACGTCCGCGCCGTCCGCGCCGTCCGCGCCGTACTCGTCGTCCTCGTCGTCCGAGCGGGATGGGGGTGCGGGCGCTGCGGCCGGCTCCGGTGCCCAACGTGCCACCGCCGCACGGCAGTCACGCCCCGACTGGTCCCAGGCCTACGCCATCCTCACCATCCCCCGCCTCGGTCTCCGCGTCCCCGTCGCCGAGGGCGTCAGCAAGCAGGACGTCCTCAACAAGGGGTACGTCGGCCACTACCGAGGCACCGAACAGCCCGGCCAGGCGGGCAACTTCGCCCTCGCCGGGCACCGCAACACCCACGGGGAGCCCTTCCGGTACATCAACCGGCTGCGCGCGAAGGACGTCGTACGCGTGGAGACCAGGACCGCGACGTACACCTACGCCGTCGACAAGACCCTCCCTCAGACCGCGGCCCGCGACTCCGGCGTCATACGGCCGATCCCGCGCTCGATCGTCAAGCCGGGCTATGGGTACAGCCGGCCCGGCTACTACCTGACCCTGACGACCTGTACGCCGGAGTACACGTCGCGGTATCGGCTGGTGGTGTGGGGGAAGTTGGTGTCGATGAGGCCTCGGGCGTAGGGCGGCTCGGCGGGGTGTCTGGGCGGTCGGCTCAGTGATCGAGCCATTGGTCGACTCGGTGTCGGCTCAGTGGTCGCCTCAGCGGTCGCCTCAGTGGTCGCCTCAGTGGTCGACGAGTGTGCGGAGGAGGTCCAGGCCCGTCTGCCAGTCGCCGAGGCTGCTGTCGGAGTTGAGGTGGCCGTGACGTCCGATGAGGTGCAGTTGCGCCTGCCAGCCGTGCGCGAAGGAGGCGGACGTGGTCGGGTCGCAGTAGGGGTCGTTGTCGCTGGCCACCAGCAGGCTCCGGCACGGCAAGGGGTGCGCGGACAGGTCCAGGAACGTAGATGCGTTGTGACGCGGGAACGCCGGTCCCTGGGGGTTGGGCGGTGCGACCAGGAACGCCGCAACCCCGTCGGGTCGCGCCCGGTCCAACCAGTGCGCAGCCGCCCAGCAGCCAAGGCTGTGCGCCACCAACGCCACCTGGTTGTCCCGCCGGGAAGCGGTCTCGTAGGCGGACTGGATTGCGGCAACCCAGTCGGAGAGGTCCGGCATGCTCCACGAGGCCGGCGCGATCCGGACCGCCGAGGCACCCCACTGCGTCTCCCACAGGCTCTGCCAGTGCCGCTCATCCGAACCGTCGATCCCGGGGATGATGACGTAGGCGACCATCACGTACTGCCCTTCTCGTCGTGGTGCCCGCGCTGTGCGGGGTGCCATGGGGGTGATTCTCGATGAATCAGCGGCGGCGTACCGGCCCGGCAAGTGATCTCAAAGAAAGTGGATGCGACAACGATGGAATCACTCGACGAGATCGACCGGCTCATCCTGGAGCTGCTCCAGACCGAGGGGCGGCTGACCGGGGCCGAGGTCGGGCGCCGCGTCGGGCTCTCCCAGCCGGCGGCCGGCGCCCGCATCCAACGCCTGGAGAAGAGCGGGGTCATCACCGGCTATCGCGCCGTCGTCGCCCCGGCCGCAGTCGGGTTGAACATCCACGCCGTAGTACGGCTGCGCACCAGCCACGCGCAGCTGTCCCCGGCACTCACCCTTGCCGCCCAGACCCCCGAGGTCGTTTCGACCCTCCGCGTGACCGGAGAGGACTGCCTGCTGTTCGACGTCCACTGCTCCCACGCCGAACGCCTCGAACAGATCGTGGACTCCCTCGCCCGCTACGGCCCCGTCACCACGTCCCTCGTCCTGCGCAGCTACCCGCCGAAGGCGCTACCGACGGGACCGGCGGAGGCGTTGTGATCGGCGACACTCGGGTCCGGGGCCAGGTATAGGTCCAGCTCAGGGCCGACCCGTGGGCGGGCTTGGCGATCTTTTGGCAAGCTCACCATCGAGCGCGTCTGCCTGCGCATCAGGATGCCGCCCGGCGCGGCTACCGGCGCCCAGCTCGCCATGGAGGACGGAGAGGATGGCTTGGCCCTCTGGGGCGACACCATGGGGCGATTGCCGTGCTGGACTGGGGGCCGCTCACGACTCCTCGTTGTGCAATCGAAGGGATCTTCGTGCAGGAAGCCGGCTTGACGCAGAGGCTTGCCGCGGCGGGACTGAATTACCTGGGTATGGCAGACGTCTCCGCTCCGCTTGTGCCGCCACGCCTAGCTGCGTTTGCGGATTCGGCGGCTGCTGGTGGTCGGGAGTGGGCCGTGAGTGTGGAGAACGGTGCGGAGGATTTCCGGGAGCGGGTGAATCGCGAGTGGTATCTGCTCTGCGCGGGCCGAGGGTTGTTCGACAGGGAGGATCCGCGGTTCTTCGTTGCGGCGGCGACGACGATGACCACAAGTGGTCAGGACGGGGATACGCAGCAGGTCTCGTGGTGGGCGGAGGTGTCGTTGCGATCCGAGTGGGACCTTGCCGGGGCCGGAGCTGAGGCCCAGGTGACGGGGCGGGGTCTCGGGCATCCGGATTTTGTGATGCTCTCGCTCGATGGCACCGTCATCGTGCGAGGGTCACAGGGGCAGAAATGGACGGATATCGTGTGCTTGCAGCACGCGGAACAGGTGTCGTCCTTCAGGGAGATGGGGGTCAGTATGACCCGCAATGAAGCCATCCCTTCACGGACGCGTGAGGCCTTGACCCGCTGGCTGGACCATACCGCGTGAGGATGAATACCCGGATGTCCGCTCTTCTCGGAGGCCGCGCACCTCGGGCTCGGGAAGAGGACGTGCCGGAGCAGTTCCTCGCCGTGGTGCGGGGAGGGTGGATCGTGGAGGGTGATGCGCAACTTCTGAAGCTGCTGCGGTCCGGCTACTCCGGGGGCGGTACGCGGGAGTTTGAGGACGTAGTCCAGCACGAGGCGGCGGTGAACGGCCGCGGCATGGTGGACTACGACCTTCCGCGATCAGGGACCGAGCGGATCGAGATGTTGTTGCGCCGCTCTCTCGGCTATGCCTGCTCCGCCCTGGCGGCGGTGCCGGAGGGGCGGAAGTGGCCAGTGCGCGGGTATGTTTCGCTGTCCAGCGGTGGGCTCGACGATGAGATTCTCACCGCGTACATCACCTTCTGCTCCGACCGTCCTGATCTGCCCCGATATGCGGACGATCTGGATGTGTTCGCGCACGAGGCACTGTTGGAGCTTTCCCAGGACGATGCTGCCGGAGTGCTGTCTGTATGACCCTTGAAAGCCGGCTGGTGAATCCCGAGGCGCTTCTGTCGCTCTACGGCAGCGTTCCCGACCTGCGCGGCGTCGCGATCAGGTCCGTCAATCTGAGCCCCATCGGGCCTACCGTCACGCTTCGCGTCGATCTGCCGTCCTTTCCGGCAGGGGCGCCTCGGGAGTGGCTCGACGCCGGGATGGACGCGGTCCAGTGTCAGTTGGCGTTCCTGGACGTGACGGAAGTTTCGCTCGCCCGCTGGGTTCCGCCGACGTCCGGTGACGTGGTGATGGAGCCTTACGGCGATGAGAAGCGAATGCGTGTTTCCGTCGAAGGGCGTGGCGTGGCCCTGGAGTTCGAGTGCCATGATCTCGCGACGCTCAGTCATGTGAGTGCGTTCAAGGCGCAGGCGGACGGTACGGACAGTGGTCCTCACCGCTTTGTGAGCAAGGTGGACACCCGGCTGTACGAGAGTCTTCCCGGAACGGAGGTGTACACGTTCTATGGACGCTGACTGGCGGGAGCTTCTGCCTTCTGATGGGTTCTTGGACACATGCCGGCTCTTCTACGTGCACTTCGACGAGCGTGGCAGCTCCGCGACCTTGGGGTTCGAGACGCGAGAACGCCCCACGGGGTCCAACGCCTTCGAGTTCTATTTCGTTTTCACAGGCGTGACGGGTGTTCGGGTTTGCCGGCAGGGTACGTCTCTCGGGTCCGGGGATTCCGGCATCAGCTTCCGGGCTTCCGCCGTTGAGCTGGTGAAATCCCGTGCCTATCTCGCCTCCGGGAGTTTCTGAAGCGGGAGCGGACGGTGCCCTTGACCCACCATCACGTGGGCAAGGGCACCAGAGAACCGCTCGGTTACGGCAGCGCGTGCACGTGTGCCCCCACCGTGTTCGACCATGAACTCCCCGCCGACGCATCCCAGTTCGTCGACCACGTCATCGCGCCGCGGAGGTCGGGGTACGTCTTCGACGGCTTGAAGGAGCCGCAGCCCGTGCCCTTGGTGAGGCAGTCGAGGGCGTTGTTGACGACTGTGGGGGAGACGTAGCCGCTGCCCGCTGCGCTGGTGGAGGCCGGGAGGCCGAGGCCCACCTGGGAGGGGGAGAGGCCGCCTTCGAGCTGGATGCAGGCGAGGGCCGTGAGGAAGTCGACCGAGCCCTGGCTGTAGACCTTGCCGTCGCAGCCCAGCATCGAACCGCTGTTGTAGTACTGCATGTTGACGACCGTGAGGATGTCCTTCACGTTGAGCGCCGTCTGGAAGTACGAGTTCGACGTCGACTGCATGTCGATCGTCTGCGGTGCCATCGTCAGGACGAGCGACGACCCCGCCTTCGACGCGAGCGAGTGCAGCGCCTGCGACATGTAGGTGGCGTTGAGGCCGTTCTCCAGGTCGATGTCCACGCCGTCGAAGCCGTACGTCTGCATCAGCGAGTACACCGAGTTGGCGAAGTTCGTGGCCGACGTCGAGTCGTTGACCGAGATCGTGCCGTTCTGGCCGCCGACGGACACGATGACCTTCTTGCCCGCGGCCTGCTTCGCCTTGATGTCCGCCTTGAACTGGTCGACGCTGTAGCCGCCGAGCCCCGCGGAGTCCAGGTTGAAGGTCACCGCACCCGGCGTCGTCGTGGCGTCCGCGAAGGCCACCGCGATGATGTCGTACTGCGAGGAGACGTCCGAGAGCTTCTGGACCGTCGCGCCGTTGTTGAAGTTCTGCCAGTAGCCGGTCACCGCGTGCTTGGGCAGGGCGATGCCGTCGTTGCCCCCGCCGGAGGTGGTCGTCGCGGTCACCGCCGTCGACTTGGCCGACTCACCGGCCGAGTTGGTCGCCGTGACCTGGAAGGAGTACGAGGTGGAGGCCGCGAGGCCCGTCACGGTCGCCGATGTGCCGGTCACCGCCGTCACCTTCGTACCGTTGCGGTAGACGTTGTAACCCGTGGCGCCCGACACGGCGTTCCACGACAGTGATGCCGAGGACGAGGTCGTGGAGGAGACGGACAGGCCGGCCGGGGTCGCCGGGACCGTGGGGTTCGGGTCGCTGCCGCCGCCCCCGTCGGGGCCGTACACCGACACGTCGTCGGCGTAGTACGGCGCCTGGCCGTACCAGCCGTGGGTGTACACCGTCACCGACGTGGTCGACGAGCCGGTGGTGAAGCTCGTCGTCAGCTGCTTCCAGCTCGACGAGTCGGGGGTCCACGTCGAGACGTCCGTCGTGCCGGTGCCGGTCACGCCGAGGTAGGTGTAGCCGCCCTGGACCCAGGCGCTCAGTGAGTACGTCGAGTTGGGCTTGACCGCGACGGACTGGGTGCACTGCGCGTTGTCCTGCCCGGCGGGCGTGGCCTTCAGTGCGGCCGTGCCGCCGTGCACCGGGGAGGAGACGGTCGTGCCGCTGTTGGCGCTGCACGTCCAGTTGCCGAGGCCGGATTCGAAGCCGGAGTTCCTGGCGTTGTTGACGTCCGCTGCGGACGCCTGGCCCGCGCCCGCGAAGGACAGGGCGAGGGCGGCGGTGGCCACTGAGGCCCAGAGCCGTGCCGATCTGATGTGAGGGGACATGACAACAAGTTGGTCCAGACCAATTGAGCTGTCAAGAGGTCCAGACCAACTTCCCCAGACTCACAGCCAACAGCCTCCGGATTCACAGGTGTTCGGTCGCGCTCGCGCGCACCCGGACCCTCACGCCTCCCGCCCCTCCCACCACTTGTCCAACAGCAACCCCATCGAGCACCCCGCCAGCAGCACCCCCGTCGACATCCACAGCGCGAGACTGGAGACGCTGACCACGTCGGGCCGCAGCGAGAGGACCAGCAGCTGCCCCGCCGCCGGTACCGCGCACGCCGCCGCCACATGGTGTACGGGCACATGGCGCCACGGCTGCGGATGCACCCGCGCGGCGGCCCAGGTCGCAAGGACCACGCAGAACAGGTTCGGGATGTGCACGAAGGCCAGGGCCGTGCCGAAGGAGTCGACACCCTCGGGGCCCACCACCTTGTCGTAGACCGCGCTGACCTGGATGAACTCGGTGACCACGAGCACGAGCACGCCCACGGCCCAGGAACGTATGAGAGCCATCAGCCGCCTCCGAAGGACCCGAAAGCCTCGTAGCAGAGCAGGATCGTGAAGCCCAGCGCCGCCAGGCCGCAGCCCAACGTCAGGGCCAGGGCCTGGAGGACCGGTGACCAGGTGCCCCGGCCCGCGACCGTCGCCGTGCCCTGCGGGTCGCGCGGGTCGTAGGTGACGGTGACCGGTGTGCCCTCGTCGGTCGACCAGCTCGCCAGGTCCTCGAACTCGACCCGCGTGCCGTCGGCCGTGGAGAAGGCGAAGAAGTGACGGGTGGCGTCCGAGCGGTTGTACGGCTCACTCTCCACGCGGACGCACTCCCCGGGCGCGCGCTCCCCGCGTCGCAGCACCCGCGCCACGGTCGCAAGGCGCCTCGCGTACTTCAGGGCGATCGCCCCGAACAGGGCGATGAGCAGGACGAGTACGACGTATCCACCACCCGGTACGTGCACGGCTAGTGCACCTCCACCGACTTGATGATCCTGTTCAGGTCCGCGTCCGAGAGCTTGCCCGCGACCGCGTCGATGCGGATGGCGAAGGTCGTGTCGGAGGAGTCCAGGCCCGTGAGGATCACGCCCTTGACCGGTGTGCCCTTGGGCGGATCGTCGTCCTGGCCCGCCGACTTGAAGGAGAAGTCGATCCGCTTGGCCTCGTCCGTGCCGGCCAGCTTCACGTCCTTGTCGCCCTTGACGCTCGCGCCCATCTGGATTCCGGCCTCCGCGCCGATGGCGGCCTGCTCGGCCGAGTCCGCCTGCGTGAAGCCGAGTTGGACGGTGATGATCGAGACGGTCCGGCCGTCCTCGGTACGGACCGCAGCGGCCGCGTTGTACTTGCTGCGCTCGGCGCCGCTCTGCTCCTGGTACCCGTCGGAGCCCTTCGGGTACGACACATCGACGCCCTTGGTCTTCAGCGTCCCCCAACCGTCGGGCACGGCGGCGGAGTCCGAGCCCCCGTCGCCGCAGCCGGCGAGCAACGCGGTCAGCGCGGTCAGCAGGCCGGCGGCCAGGAGCGTACGGCGGGTCTTCATCAGCGGGAGCTCCCCTCTCGTCAGTTCGCACAGTAGCTGTAGGGAAGGTAGGTGCGGCTGGTGCCGCGGGGGGCGCCCAGGAACTGCGCGTCGTCGAGCGTCTCGGACTTCTTCTCGGTGCTGACCGACAGACCGAGGCTCAGGCCGAGGTTCAGTTCGAAGCCGTACTCGGCCGCGTTGACCTCGCCCGTGTAGGTCATACGGCTGGACCGGCCCTTGTCGAACATCAGCTGCCCGAAGGGGTCGTCGGCGCCCGGCCGGCTCGTCGGGGCGTGGCCGTCGAACATGTACTGGAACGGCGTGGCGATCTGCTCGTTGTTGCCGTCCAGCCACTGCTCGGCGATCGCCCGGTCCTTGTCGCCCTTCGCGCCGGGGTCGAAGCTGACGGAGTTGGTGACGATCTCGATGCCGGTGGAGCTGTCCGTGCCCTTCTCGCCGACGCTGCCGCCCCGCTTGTCCTTCTTCTCCTTGCCGTTGTCGCCGCCGACCTTGGCGCCGTCCTTCTGCCCGCCGTCCTCGACCGTGCGGGTCATGTCGATCCGGACCAGCTTCCCGGTCCCCTTGTCGTAGGTGACCGTGACGGTGCCGGTCTGGGTGCGGGAGGCCGAGTACTCGCCGCTGAGGGGCCCTGCGTCGTAGCCCACTTTCGTGCCGTACTCGATCGACGAGGAGTAGGTGTACGACTTGGTGTTCTTGTAGGCGTTGTCCGTCCAGGTCACCTCGGGCGAGTACTTGAAGTTCCCGCCGAGCGTGGCGCTGAGCTTCTTCTCGTCGGCCAGGGAGAACTTGATGCCCGCGGACGCGGAGGCGTCCAGGCCCACCTTGCCGTAGGTGATCTTGCGGTTGTCGCCGAGGTGGTCCTTGACCCGCTTCTCCGTCTCCTCCTCGTCCTTGAGCGGACCCGTCCCGAAGAGATACGCGATGCTGTCGCCGAGGCTGGCCTCCGCGCCGCCGGGCATCTCGCGCCGCATCTGGTACATCTGCAGCTTCTCGACGTCGTCCCGGAACCGCTTGGCCTCGTCGGGGCTCTCGAACACCCAGGTGTCGCCGTTGGTGACCTTGATGCCGAGGCCGAGCTCCACCTTGTCGGCGCCGAACTTGCCCACCTTCATGCCCGGTTTGAAGTCCTTCTTGGCGCCGACGGACGCGGCGTCGGTGAAGGTCAGATAGACCAGCTCGTCCTTGTCGTCGACCTTGCCGTCGTGGTTGACGTCCGTCTTCGCCTTGAGGTGCTGCTCCTGGAAGCCGTACTCGTTGCCGATCTCCCAGAAAAGGATCTTGGCCTTGGAGCCGGCCTTGTCGGTGACCGAGGAGACCTGGCACAGGGCGGGCTCGAAGTCCGCGTCGGTGAGCGGCTTGTCGGAACTCTCGTTGCCGCTGCCGCAGTTGCCGCCGCCCGCCACCTTGCAGATCTCGGCGCTGAGCTTGTCGTAGATCGTCTGCCCGAGGCCGGTGGCCGAGATGCCGAGCACGATCGCCGCGCTGACCACGACCATCCCGAGGTACTCGGTGCCGGTCGCGCCCCGGTCGCCGTAGGGATGTCCGCGTGGTGCGCCCCGGTCGTCGTGGACCTGTCTGCGTCGTGTACGCGGTCGTATGCCTCCCCCGCGAGACATGCGCACCCCTCCTCCGTGGCGGGTGGTGTGGTTGCTGCCGATGGACGCGACGGTAGGCGTGGGGGAGGTCGGGCGGCGTGGGCCCGAGGGCCCAACCCGGGGCCCCAATCGAAGGCCCAGTCGAAGGCCCAGTCGGAGGCCCAGAGTCGCAATGGGACCGGCGAGATGCTCAACCTGCCCCGTTTTGACGTGTCTTGTGAAACGACAGTTGCCCACCAGCTACAGAAACGCTGTTCTCCGGTCACAGAGGCGTGGATACAGTGCTGAGGTAGTCACGCAGTGAAGTCATCTCGGTGCACCGGGGTAACACCGGTACACCCGCGGCGAAACACGGGGAGCTGCGCGTGCCAACTGCCATTGCCGTGACCAGTGCCGACATGGCGCTGCCACCGCAGGATGAGCGGACCCTGCCCGCCGTCGTCCTGCCGGACCTGGACGTACAGCCGCTGGAGCAGGCGCTCGCCACGGTGCAGGGCCTGATCGACCAGCACGGGCATCTCATCGTCGTGTGCTCCCAGGCGGTCTCCCGCGGGGTGGAGCGGCGGCTGCACACCATCCGCTCGCTGCTGGAGAGCGACCGTATCGCCCTGTTCCGTCCCGACCTGCCCCCGCTCGGACTGGCCGTCCTGGCCCGGCAGTTGAGACAGCTGGGCTCCTGCGACCTGTCTCCCGGGGTGCTCGCCTCCGCCGGCCGGCTGCTCACCCACTACATCCACTGCGGTGCGCTGCTCGCCTCCGTCGCCCGGCTCGACCGCGTCCCCGTGGGCCTGAAGTCGCACGCCAAGTCCTGGGTACCGGGCAGCCAGTTCGGCGTACTGGCGCATCCCGAACCGCAGTTGGTGCGGATCGGACCCGAGGCCGCGCTCGCCGGACCGGAGTTCGGCACCTGGATGCTGGTGGCCAAGGGACAGCTGCAGTCCGACTGGGTCACTGCAACCCTTGCGCAGTCCTGGAGCGTCCAGGGACTACGGGAGGCCCCGCTGCCGGCCGAGTCACAGGCCTGGTGGGGTACGGGCAAGCTGATCGAGTTCGCCGCCTATCTCCCCGACCTGTCCGTGCTGTACCAGCTGGTCACCTCGGTACGGCAGGGCGTCTGCCACTGGTGCGGCATCGACGTCATCGGCGATCGCTGCGTCTTCTGCTCCGCGACACCACCGCTCCTGAAGAACCAAATCCCCGCCGGGTGAGTCCTGAACCACAGGACGCACGACGGGACTCGCGTCCCTTCGGCCCGGTGCACCGCTCGCACCATCAAGGACCGTTCTGTTCCGCCAAAGAGCGTTCCGCCACAGACCGTTCTATTCCGCTCGACCGATATCCCCAATGAGGTTGTACGGTTCATGAACTCCCGTCAGCGCCGCGGCGTGCTACTCCTGCTTCTGTCGGTCATCTGCGCCCTCGGCGCGTTCGCCGGCGTCCTGTCCGTCATCAGCGACGTGAAGTCCAAGGTGGGTCCAGAGGTCACCGCCTACCGGGTCAAGTCGAACGTGGCGCCCTACACCCAGCTGACCACGGGCCAGTTCGAGAAGATCAAGATGCCCAAGCGCTGGCTGTCCGACAACGCGGTCACCAACCTGCGCGAGATCCAGGGCAAGATCGCCGTCACCACTCTGCAGGCCGGCTCCCTGCTGCAGAGCGACATGATCGTGAACCAGCCCGCCCTGCAGCCCGGGCAGCAGGAGGTCGCCATCATGATCGATGCGGCGACCGGCGTCGCCGGCAAGATCACGCCGGGCTCCACGGTCAACGTGTACGCCACCTTCGAGGGCGAACGGGAGGGTGACCCCGCTCAGTCCAAGATCATCGTAACCAACGCCAAGGTCATCGACGTCGGCAGGATCACCGCGCTCGATCCGAACGAGAACAACAAGAACCAGCAGCAGCCCACCGACGCCGTCCCGATCACCTTCGCCCTCTCCACCCTCGACGCCCAACGCATCACCTACGCCGAGTCGTTCGCCCAGCGGGTCCGGCTCGCCCTGGTGGCGCCGGGCAGCGACACCACGGTCCCCGACCAGGACCGGACGTACCAGCTCGCGAAGGACAAGTGAGAGGCCCGCATGCCCACGAGGATCCTCCCGGCAGTCGGTGACGTGGACGCGGTCCGCTCCATCACGACACTGCTCAGCCAACTCCCGGACGCCGAACCGGTGGCGCCGGTCGTCGACTCGACCCAGCTCATCGACACCCTCGCGCGGCTGGCCGCCGAGTCGGTCGACGAACTGCCCGAGGTCGTGGTGGTGCACGAGCGGATCGGCCCGGTCCCGGCCCTCGAGCTGATCCGCGAAGTCGCCCTGCGCTTCCCCGCGGTGGGAGTCATCCTCGTCACCTCGGACGCGAGCCCCGGCCTCTTCCAGGCCGCCATGGACTACGGCGCGCGCGGACTGGTCGCCCTTCCCCTCAGCTACGAGGAGTTGGCCAGCCGCGTCCAGGCCGTCGCCCAGTGGTCGGTCGGCGTACGGCGCCATCTGGGCTCCGGCGGCGACGTGTTCACCGGCGTCGGCGGCACCGTCGTCACCGTGTGCGGGGCCAAGGGCGGTGTGGGGGCGACGCTCACCTCGATCCAACTCGCCCTCGCGGCACAGGCGTCGGGACGCAGTGCGGCCCTGGTGGACATGGACCTCCAGGCCGGCGACGTGGCCTCGTATCTGGACGTGCAGTTCCGCCGCTCGGTGGTGGACCTGGCCGCGATCACGGACATCTCGCCCCGGGTCCTCGCCGACGCTGTCTTCCGGCACGACACGGGCCTGGCCCTGCTGCTCGCGCCGGGCGAGGGCGAACGCGGCGAGGAGGTCACCGACCGGGCCGCCCGGCAGATCGTCAGCGCACTGCGCTCCCGCTATGAGGTCGTCGTCATCGACTGCGGGGCGCAGCTCAGCGGCGCGGGCGCCGCGGCGGTCGAGATGGCGGACCAGGCGCTGCTGATCACCACACCCGACGTGGTGGCCGTGCGCGGCGCCAAGCGGATGGTGCGGATGTGGGACCGGCTGCAGATCCGCAAGGCGGAGGAGACGACGGTCGTCGTCAACCGGCACACCCGCGGCACCGAGATCCAGCCGCCACTGATCCAGCGCATCACGGGGACGGCCGTCGCCGGGACCGTGATCCCCGCCAACTTCAAGGAGCTGCAAGGGGCCGTGGACGCGGGCCGCATCCACGAACTGGACAGCAAGGGCGCGGTGAAGCAGGCCCTTTGGGGGCTGGCGGGGGAGCTGGGGCTGGTGAAGGTGGCCGAAGGCGCCCAGAAGGGCGGGCGGTTGCGGGGCGGGGACCGGGGATCGGTGAGTTTTCGGCGGCGCAAGGAGTGAGGGGGGTGACGGGGATGGCTGTGAAGGAGCGGGACCGGGGGCAGGTCACGATCGAGTTCCTGGGCATGACGCCGACGATCATTGTCACGCTGGTGGTGCTGTGGCAGCTCGTACTCGTGGGGTACGCGTTCACGCTTGCGGGGAATGCTGCGGACGAGGCGGTCCGGGCGGGAACGGCGGCCGAGTACGACGGCGAAGGGAAGTGCGAACAGGCGGGCCTCGACAAGCTGTCGGGCGCGTGGAAGGAAGGGACGACCGCGCGGTGCGGGGGGTTCGGCACCGGCTACATCACCTCGGACGTCAGCATCGAGGTCCCCGTCCTCTTCCCCGGCACGATCAGCTTCCCGTTCACCGTCAAGGGCCACGCGGGCGCCGTGGAGGAGGGGACGAACTGAGATGTCGTACGGGAGCAAGAGCCGCGACCGCGGTCAGGTCGCCCTCGAATACCTGGGGTTCCTGCCGATCCTGCTGCTCGTGGCGCTGGCCGCCGTACAACTCGGCCTCATCGCCTACGTCGCCCAGCAGGCGGGCACGGCCGCACGCGCCGGCGCGCGCAGCGCCTCGCTGCAGCAGGGGGCGGAACAGGCGTGCCAGGACGCGGTCAGCAGCTGGGTCGACGTCAAGGGATGCCCGGCGTCGACCAGCGGCGACGAGGTCACCGTCACCGCCACCGTCCACATCCCGTCGGTCGTCCCCTTCTGGAACTTCGGAGACGCCCACAAGAGCGCCACCATGCCGCTCGACCACTGAGGCTGCGAGGACCACATGAGCCTGCGGGCACGCATCAACTCCCCCGAGGAGAACGGCAACCGGGGCGAGGACGGCCACATGGTCGCCTCGTACCGCGCCAAGCTCCTGGAGGAGATCGACCTCGCGGAGATGAGCGCGCTGGCCGCCGCCGAGCGCCGCGCCCGCCTGGAGCGGGTGCTCGGGCACATCATCAGCCGCGAGGGCCCGGTGCTGTCCACGGTCGAACGCTCGCAGCTGATCCGGCGCGTGGTCGACGAGGCACTGGGCCTCGGCATCCTCGAACCGCTCCTGGAGGACGCGTCGATCACCGAGATCATGGTGAACGGCCCGGACGCGATCTTCGTGGAGCGCGGCGGACGGGTGGAGCAACTGCCGCTGCGCTTCCCCTCCCACGACCAGCTGATGCAGACCATCGAGCGCATCGTCTCGACCGTCAACCGCCGCGTGGACGAGTCGAATCCGATGGTCGACGCGCGCCTCCCCTCCGGCGAGCGCGTGAACGTGATCATCCCGCCGCTGTCCCTGACCGGTGCCACCCTCACCATCCGCCGCTTCCCGCGCTCCTTCACGCTCCAGGAGATGATCGGCTTCGGCTCGCTGGACGAGCACATCCTGTATCTGCTGGCGGGCCTGGTGCAGGCGAAGTTCAACGTCATCGTCTCGGGCGCCACCGGCACCGGAAAGACGACACTGCTCAACGCCCTGTCGGGCCTGATCCCCGAGGCCGAACGCATCATCACCATCGAGGACTCGGCCGAACTCCAGCTGCAGCAGGCCCATGTGATCCGCCTCGAGTCCCGCCCCCCGAACGTCGAGGGGAAGGGCCAGGTCACCATCCGCGACCTGGTGCGCAACTCCCTTCGTATGCGCCCCGACCGCATCGTCGTCGGTGAGGTCCGCGGCGGCGAGTCCCTCGACATGCTCCAGGCGATGTCGACCGGTCACGACGGCTCGCTCGCGACGGTGCACGCCAACAGCGCGGAAGACGCACTGATGCGTCTGAAGACCCTGGCCTCCATGTCCGAGGTCGAGATCCCCTTCGAGGCACTGCACGACCAGATCAACAGTGCCATCGACGTCATCATCCAGCTCACCCGCTTCGCCGACGGCGCCCGCCGCATCACCGAGGTCGCACTGCTCGACAGCCACGGCAGCGAGCCGTACCGGCTGGCGACCGCGGCCCGCTTCAACGCCCAGCCGATGTCCTCCGACGGCCGTATCTACGGCAACTTCGAGTACTTCCCGCTCCCACGCCGTACCGCCGACCGCCTCTACATGGCGAGCCAGCCCGTCCCCCAGGCCTTCGGTGTGGCCCAGTCCGCAGACCAACTGGCGACACGAGAAGCGAAATAGGACGGATCAGCAGATGGATCTGCAAACCCTCGTCACGCTCACCACCGGCATCACCCTGCTGACCTGCGTCCTCGGGGTCATGGGCCTGCACGCCTACGCCATGGGCAAGGCCCAGCGCCAGGAACTCGTCGACCGCCTCTCGGCCACCGGCCACATCCCCCTCGGCGGCAAACGCCGCCGCTTCCGCAACCTGGACCGACGACTCCGTCGTACGAAGACGGGCAAGAAGCTGGAACTGCGGCTGGCGGCCACGGGGTTGGACATCACGCCGGGGGAGTTCTTCGTCTACATGATGGGGACGGTGGCGGGTCTGTGGCTCATCGGCCAGGCGACCCTGGCCCCCTTCTTCGGCCCGCTGGCCGGCCTGCTCGGCATCTGGGTCGCCCTCCAGTTCCTCAACTGGCAGCGCCAGAAGCGCATCGAGAAGTTCATCAACCAACTCCCCGAACTCGCCCGCATCCTGGCGAACGCCACCCAGGCGGGGCTGGCCCTGCGCACGGCGATCGGGATGGCGGCGGAGGAGTTGGAGGCGCCGGCGGGGGAGGAGTTGGCGAAGGTCGCCAATCAACTGGCGGTCGGCGCGTCCCTGGACGACGCACTGAGCGACATGGCGGAACGGCTCCCGTCCCGCGAACTGGTCGTCCTGGTCACGACGTTGGTGCTGTCGAACCGGGCCGGCGGACAGGTGGTGAGCGCCCTGCGCAACCTCACGGAGACGCTGGAGGAGCGGAAGGAGACGCGGCGGGAGGTGCGGACTCAGTTGTCGCAGGTGAACATGACGTCGTATGCCGTCCCCGTGCTGGGCGTGGGCTCGTTGTTCCTGATGAACGGGGTCAAGGACGGCGCCCTGGAGCGGATGACCGGCTCCCCGCTCGGCCAGGGCGCGGTGATCATCGCCTTCCTGCTCTACGCGGTCGGCTTCATCCTCATCCGCCGTATGTCCCGTATCGACGTCTGAGGCGTCCGAGCAGCCTGGAGGGAGGACGACCATGGCACTTCTGCTGGCACTGGTGATGGGCCTCAGCGTCTGGGGCATCTTCGCGGGCATCCGCATGTACCGGGCCGACGCCCGGCTTCCCGGGGACCTCGCGCTGGCCCTGGAGGTCGGTTCCACCCGCACCGGCGCCGTCGACTCGCTCGTCGACCGCCTCGGCATGCGGTACGCACCCGCGGTGCTGCGCCTGATGGGCCCCAAGATGGTGGCCAAGTACCGCCGCAAGATCGACCTCGCGGGCAATCCGGGCGGCCTGACCATCGACCGCTACGCGGCCCGCCGCGCGGTCTACGGCTTCCTCGGTGGCGTCGGCGGACTGGTGTTCCTGATGAAGGGCAACTTCATCGTCGCCCTCATCCTGTTCGCGTTCGGCGGCTTCTGGACCGAGGTCGGCATCTGGGCCGCGATCCGCATCCGCAAGGACGTCATCGAGCGCACCCTCCCGGACTTCCTGGACGTACTCGCGGTGGTGGTGAGCGCGGGACTGGGCTTCCGGCAGGCCCTGGACCGGGTGGCGTCGAAGTACGAGGGCCCCTGGGCGGACGAACTGCGCATCACCCTGCGCCAGATGGACCTCGGCATGAGCCGCCGCCAGGCCTTCGCGGAACTGCGCCGCCGCAACGACTCCGAACAGGTGGCGATGTTCGTGACGGCACTTCAGCAGGGCGAGGAGCTCGGTGCACCGATCGTCGACACCCTCGTAGCGCTGGCGAAGGACATGCGCCGCACGGACGCGCAGAACGCCCGCCGCAAGGCAGCCCGCGCGGTCCCCAAGGCCACCATGATGATCACCACCTTCATGGTCCCGGCCACCATGATCCTCCTGGGCGCCGGACTGATCCTCGGCTCCGGCACCGACTTCGGCTCCCTCACGGGCAAGTAGGGACGGGGTGACGACGGCCATGACGACGAAGGAACGCACAGGCCTGCTGCGGCGGCGTCCCAAGACTCCGGAGATCACCACTCCACCCGCAGGCACCGTCCTGCCACCCCACGTCCGCACCGGCGCACCCGACATCCCCGTGACGTCGGTGACCCCGGCGCTGCCGCCGGGGTGGGAACCGGCGGGGACACGGCTGCCGGGGGTGCCGGCGCAGCCGGATCCGAGGGGGAAGGTTGGGGCTCCGCCCGTACCTCTGAAGCAGGGTGCGGATTCGCCCCCGGCTGCAGAGGTACGGACGCCCACGCGCACGCCCGCACGGGCGCCGGAGCCTGCACCGATGGCGGCACCGGTACATGCACCGGTGCCGGTACCGGTATCGACGCCGAAGCCGACGGCGGAACCGGCGTCTGATGGCGAGCCCGGCGCCGCGGCCATCCCCATCCAGGTCAACGCGCTGCAAGCCATGTGCCGCCAGGTGTTCGGCTTCCGTCTGGCCATGATCGCCCTGGCCGCCCCCGCCGCCCTCGTCAACGCCTCCCCGGGTTTCGCCACCCGCCTCGTGGGCGCAGCGGTCGTAATCACCTTCATGGGCTCCTACGTCCTCTTCAGGGACTGGGAACGCTTCGGCCCCCTCCTTCTGCGCCACCCCACCCTCCTGGTGGTGGACACCCTCTTCGGTTCCCTGCTCCTCATCTCCGCGGGCCCGGACACCACCCTGGCCTACGTCAGCGTCTGCACCCCACTGCTGGCCGGCATCGTCTACGGCTGGCGGGGCGCCGCGGCGTTCGCATCGCTCCAGGCGCTGATCCTCGTCATGGTCTACGCGGCGTCGAAGGACCTGCACGGAGCTCCCGCGGAGACGCTGCTCCTGCCCGGCCTGTGCGTGATCGCGGGCGCGGTGGGCTCGGCCCTGCGCAATCTCATGCTGCGGTTCGGCGCCGCGACACAGGCGCTGACCACCGTGCAGGCACGCCTCGCGGTCACGGAGGCGGTCAGCGCCGAACGGGCCCGGCTGGCCAGGGAGATGCACGACTCCGTGGCCAAGACCCTGCACGGCGTGGCGCTGGCCGCGGACGGTCTGGCAGGTTCGGCGGGCGCGCCCCACATGGACGCCAAGCTCGTCAAGCAGCAGGCGGAACTGGTGGCGCGCTCGGCCCGCCGGGCGGCGGCCGAATCACGCGAACTCCTGGCCGACCTGCGCCGCGAATCGGATCCGGACCACGCCACGGACGTCCTGGTCGAACTCGCCGCCCGAACCCGGGACTTCAGCACGCGCACCGGCCTCACGGCCTGCTACCGCCCCACCGGCGAGCACGCTGTCCCGCCCGTGCCGCCGGCCGTCGCACGCCAGCTCCTCACCATCGCCTCGGAAGCCATGGAGAACGCCCACCGTCACGCGGGCCCGACCCGGGTGGACGTGAGCGCGGGCGTCCACGGCGACCTGCTGCGCATCAGCGTTTACGACGACGGCCGCGGCCTGCCCACGGGCACCACCCTCGAACAGCTGCGCCGCGCGGGCCACTTCGGCCTGGTCGGCATGGTCGAGCGCGCCGCCTCCGTCGGCGCCCGCATCCGCATCGGCCGCGGCGGCCACCCCAAGGGCACGGAAGTCCGCCTGGAACTCCCGCTTGCGGCCCTGACGACAGCGAGTGCGCCGGCATGAGTACGCGGGGCATGAGTACGCGGGGCATGAGTACGCCGTACACGTATCGCTACGAGCCACAGGCGCCCCCACGCGCCGCACGAGAGGAAAGGAGGCCACTCCCGATGCCGGACCCGACCGCTCCCCACTCCGGTTCCCCGGAGCCGCCGCCCAAGAGCCCGTTCGAGGCCTTCCCGCCACCCGTACCGCTCAAGGTCGTGGTGGCGGACGACAACCCGGTGGTGCGGGCCGGCCTCACGGCCCTTCTCTCCGGCCGTTCCGACATCACGGTGGTGGCGGAGGCGGCAGACGGCCGCCAGGCCTACGAAGCCGCTCTCCAACACCGCCCCGACATGGTCCTCCTGGACGTCCGCATGCCCGGCGTGGACGGCATCTCGGCGCTCCCGTACCTCGTCCGCATCGCCCCGGTCGTGATGCTCACGTACAGCAGGGAGTCGGAGATCGTCCAGGAAGCCCTGCGCCGAGGCGCCGGCGGCTACCTCGTGCACGGCGAGTTCACCGCCGACCAACTGGTCGCAGCGGTACGGGACATCAAACAGGGCCGACCCCACTTCACCCCGACTGCAGCGGGCGCACTCCTAGACCAGCTGCGCCAGGGACAGCCGCCCGCCGACGCCCCACTCCCCGAGGGGCTGGGCCAGTCCGATGCGACTGCATACGGCAACGCTGCACCGACGTCACCAAACGTTCACACTGAAGTCCCCCCACAACCAGGGAACTTCACCCAGCCATCGGGTTCCGTCTCCGCTATTTCTGCAGAAAACCTTTCGCAGATGCAACCGGATATGGCACAGTCGTCGTCAGGATGGACGAGTGGCCGTCCGGCCGCTCCCGACAGGTCGAGGTTCCAACTGAGCACCAGGGAGGCGGAGATCATGGACCACATCGCGTCCGGCATGAACAACCAGCAGATTGCCGCCACCTGCTTCATCAGCGAGAAGACCGTCAAGAACCACATCAACCGCATCTTCGCCAAACTCCACAGCACCAGCCGCTCCGAGGCCGCAGCCAAGTGGCTGGGTACGGCGCCTGGTTCGGGCCGAGGGTTGGGGTGAGCGGGGGTGACGGTGCGGGGGATCGTGCAGCTGGGCCTGCGGACCCAGTCCGCGGACGCGCGGGCCCAACATGTCGGCTGGGCCTCTCTTTGGGCCCGTGATTGGGCCCTGGGACCCTCTGATGGGCGAGGTGTTCCGCCGTACGTTTCTCGTGTCGAAAGCGGCACCGGCAAGGAGGAAGCCGGTTACGCGAACGACACAGACACGCAGCAGTCGGCCGGTGAGCGGCCGGCCGAATCCGGAGGGGAACACTATGAGCGACCTGATGCTGAAGACTGCGGTGGCGACCCAGGTACGGGTGAACGGCTGGAAGAACACCACGGTCGACGCGATTCGGCGTCGTGGAGGCGACAAGGGCCAGACGGCGGTCGAGTATCTGGGCATCATCGCGGTGGTCGTGGCGATCGTTCTGGCGATCACCGGCACGGATCTCGGCAAGACGATTCTCGACAAGATCAAGGCGCAGATCGCCAAGGTCGCTCCTTGATGCGAGCTCGCCGGTACGGCGATGCAGGGCAGGCCTTCCCCATCTACATCACGGTGGTGGGGGGCCTGCTCTTTCTTGCGTTCGCCTATTTCGCGGTCGGCCAGGCCGCAGCGAATCGGAACGGTGCCCAGACAGCCGCCGACGCGGCGGCACTCGCGGCGGCTCAGGAAACCAGGGACGATCTTGCCGAGTTGTGGGTGCAGAACGTACTCGACCCGGGCAAGTGGCAGGAGATCCTCACCGGTGACAAGGCAGTGCTCAATGGCTGCTGGCGTGCATACCAACTGGCGTCACAGAACGACGCGCACTTGAACGGTCCCGCTCCCTGTGTGCCGAACCTGTCGTCCCTGAGCTACACGGTCTATGTGAAGGCCGACAAGCCCGTTGGCGAGTCCATCGTGCCTGGTACGGAGACGCACTACGCGCACGCACATGCCACTGCCGTGATCGAGCCACTCTGCACATTCAAACCCCCGGCGTCGGACGCGGGTGACGTGTTGCCCCGGCTCTCCTGCGCCGACGGAAAGTTCTGGGATCTGGACCCTGAGCACCTCACCGATCTGCCCGGACCCGAGGACCTCTTCGACGTCCATCTGGCCGATTCATAAGCGAACGACGAGTGGAGAAGGAAACACAGGCATGAGCATTCGGTTCACTTCGAAGGCCCGCAGGGGGATGGTCGCGTTGACCGTTGCGGCCGGTCTGGCCCTCGGTGTGGCCGGTTGCGGCAGTGGAGGCGACGACAAGAAGCCCGATTCCTCGGCATCTGCCTCCAAGGACGGTGGATCCAATCCGAGTGCTCAGGAAGGGCAGTCGGACGAACCTCTGGCCGAACTCAAGGGTCCCGATGGCCTCAGCCTGAAGATCACGTCGGCCACGCGGGATTCCGGCGGATTCCTCACGATCAACGGCGAGCTCAAGAACGACGGGAGTGAGGCGGCGGTCCTTTCGTCCCAACTCACCGGCAACGAGACCGAGATCATGAAGAACGGTCAGTCCTTCGGAGGGGCAACCCTCGTGGACACGAAGGGGAAGAAGCGCTACTACGTGCTCCGGGACACGGACGGGCGGCCGCTCACCACGACCGGTGTCCAGGACGTGAAGGCGGGCGGCACCGTCTCCATCTTCATGCAGTTCCCCGCGCCGCCGACGAGCACGGCCGAGGTGGACTTCCAGCTGCCGACGTTCTCCACTGCCAGCATCAAGATCTCCGCGTGAGGCCGGCCATGACCCGTACCCTCAGCCGAGCGACGACCCCGCGGCTCGCCCTTGCCGTCACCGCAGCGACAGTCATGGTTGCCGCGAACCTCTACGGCGCGGCCGCGGCCCACGCTGACGCAAGCCCCAGCGTCCCTCCGGGCACCGAGGCCTCCGCCTCCGCTCCCGTCAAGGTCGACCCCAACGACCCGGACCTCAAGCTCCCCGAAGGCGCCACCCTCGCGGCATCCAAGGTCCTCGACATCAAGTCGGTTGTAGAAGACCAAAGCGGCGACGAGCGCCGAGAAGACACCAACACCGACGTCACGTTCGCCCTCCAGGCAGAAGTCCTGTTCCCCAAGGACAGCGCCAAGCTCAGTGGCGAGGCCAAGTCGCGCATCGCGACGATCGCCGACGAGATCAAGAACCAGAAGGCGACAAAGGTCCGCGTCTTCGGCTTCACCGACAACCTCGGCTCGTCCGCCCACGGCGACGTCCTCTCCCGCCAGCGCGCCAACGCCGTACAGGACGTCCTGGACCAGCAGTTGAACGACCCGAACATCACCTTCGAGGTCCGCGGCTACGGCGAGCAGTACCCGATCGCCGACAACTCGACGGAGGCGGGGCGGAAGAAGAACCGGAGGGTGGAGGTCACGTTCCCGCGTACGGAGGGCTGACGACAGGGAGCACGCGACGGCCCGTCCCCCGAGGGTCCGAGGGGCGGGCCGACTCGTTGCCACAGCACTCCTTCGACTGATTCAGAAACGCGCGGTGGCAAACGTGCGCCCTCTCCGCGGGATCGACCAGCGTTCATGATCGTGCTGTTGGTCACTTGATGTGTGAGATCCAGTCACGTGGTGTGTGGGGCAAAAGCCCACAACTGTGGTGAAAGTGGCGCTCGGCTCGCCTGATCTTGGAGATACATCAGTTGGTGTCGCCTCGGACCCCACCGATAGCTTTGGTTCGCTCAAGTTATCCCCCACCCTAGGAGTCCTGAGTGAACCGCCACGCCCAGTTGGTGACAGCCGCGCTCACTGTGTCCGCGGCTCTGTTGCTGACAGCTTGTGGCTCGGAGGGAGACGACTCGTCCTCCGACAAGATCGCGGGTGCCGACACCGGCGCCACGAACTCGGCCTCGCCCTCGGTGTCCGCTTCGGCGGACGGTAGCGACCGGCCGGAGATCAAGCTCCCCGACGACATGAAGATGGTCTTTGAGGGTCAGCAGACCGGCGATGCCATCAAGGACGCGGTTCTGGCGGACAACGCGCGGGCCGTCAGCACCGTGTGGCAGGCGATGGCCTACGGCAATCTGAAGAAGTCCGGTATGGGCTTCTACTACACCGGCGCCGCTCTGACAGGTGTCTACGACTACGCCAAGAGCAACATCGCCAAGAACGTCAGCTGGGCGGGGACCCTGCGCTACTACGACCGCCGGGTGACGGTGTTCGACAAGGCGTCGGCTGCCATGACGTACTGCGTGGACGAAAGCAAGGCGGACCTCAAGGACCGCAAGTCGGGCAAGCGGCAGGGCACGACGACCTCGTCCGACAGCTACGTCTTCTACAACGCAGGCATGAAGAAGGACAAGGCCGGCGTCTGGCAGATCTGGGACCTCTCCGAAGACCGGGGGTCGCAGAAGTGTCGGCCCTGACGCGGCGCGGGGCGGCGACGGCCCTCATCGCCACCGCGTGGGTTCTCGGCACGCACCCGGCCGCGGCCGGGGACTTCGGAGGCAGCGGCGCCCAGACATCCAAGACGTCGGGCACTACCTCGGGTCTGGCCCTCGAGTCCCGTGTCAGCTTCAGGGTGGATGGCCAAACCACGTCGAAAGGCGGCGGCCCCATCACCTCCGCGTCCGTGGACTGGGAACCGCCGGCCTGCTGGTACGAGCCGTACTGGGAGGCCAAGGACTTCAAGACCTACATGGAAGCCCAGTGGTCGATCTACCAGTCGGCCGGCGGAGCGCCTGGGCGCATCCAGGACGTCAAGTCCCGCTACAAGGACGGTCACCCGTACAAGGACTTCAACGCGGACAAGAACGGCAAGGGGATGTGGTGGGTGGCTGTGAAGAACCCGGAGATGAAGGACGAACCCGCCGCCAATGCCTGCACGCGTGATCCTTTCTGGGTGAACAGCGGTGAGAACCCGGACGTTCCCCAGGCCATCGACACCAAGACCCTTGCGGGCCTCGCCTACCAGCGGACCACGGTGCCCGCCACGAAAATCTCCACTGCTCCGAAACGCAAGTCGACGGTGAACGCCCCCACTTGGGTATGGCTGGACAAAGCCGCTTACACGCCCGTGTCCGCCACGGCCGTCCTGCCCGGCACCGGCTTGTGGGCGACCACGACCGCCAAGCCGGTGAGCCTGCACATCGATCCCGGCACGGACGACGCGGCAACCCTCCCCGGCTCGGGTGAGCGCGCGATCAACGACAACGGTTCGATCGGTGAGCCGTACGCGAAGGGAAAGGCCCGTCGGACGCCGCCCTGCGGTGTGACGTACCTGAGGTCGTCGGGCGACGGGTCCTACCCTCTCAAGGCGACTCTGACCTGGCAGATCACCTGGAGGGGGACGGGCGGCACGGGCGGCGACCTGCCGAACGGCACCTTCGCCACTACCACCGCCGTACCGGTGCAGGAGATTCAGGCTGTCAACCGCTGAACGCGGCATTCGCAAGCGCACCCGGGGGATTCACATGGCAGAGCGGTTGAAGGTCGACGGTACTGAACTGGACAAGTTCTTCAAGGACTTGACCAAGGCCAAGAATTCGTTCGTGGCGCTGCAGAAGGCCTTGCGCGACTCGAGCATCGAGGGCCTCGGCACGGACGATCTGGACGAGGCCTGTGACCAGTTCCAGGAGGACTGGCACTACGGCACCAAGGAGATCGCTGAGCAGATCGAGAAGCTCACCGACATCACACAGCAGGCCAAGAACGACTTCCATGAGGTGGATGTGGCCTTGGAGAAGGCTCTGCAGAAGGCGATGCGGAAGGGGGCGAAGACGTGACCACTCCCGTTGGAGACGGCGGCGTTCTGTCCCCTGAGGAGTCGCGGCACAGCAACACCCTTGCGGACCTGAACCGCCCGCAGGGATTGCAGACGGATCCTGGTGTCAGCAATTCCGCATACCCGCACCTTGGCTTCAATCCGGCTCCGGGCGATACAGAAGTGGTGCGAACGCTCCACCGCAAACTGACCAGCTGTGTCGATGAAATGCAGAAGGCTCACTCCAAGGTCACAAGGCTGCTCGACGGCAGCTACTGGGAGGGAGATGCGGCCGTCGCCTTTCGTCAGCAGTTGGAGGACGGCCCACTTCCGACCAACCTGCGTACGGGAGCCCGCTCGGTGGGCAAAGCCGCCAAACAACTTCGCCAGTGGACTGAGGAGTTGGAGGACTTCCAAAGGCGTGCGAAGAAGCTGGAGGGCGAGGCGAAGAACGCTCGTGAGGTCCTGGACAGTGCTCGCCGGAACGCAGGCAGAGCGAAGCGTGCACCGGCCCTGGACAAGGGTGAAGGACGAGCCTACGACGAGGCCAAGTCACACCTGACCAAGGCGAACGCTGCCGTCACCACAGCACAGCACGATCTGGATGACGTATTGCGCAGGGCTCGCTCACTCGCCGAGGAGCACGAACGCGCAGCCCGGCACAGAGCGAAGATGATCCGCGACTCCACAGGGAAACTAGCACCGGACGAGCCGGGGGCGTGGGATAACTTCTCGAACTGGGTGGACGACAATCTGGAGGACATTCTCAGCGGCTGCGCGGCAATCCTGGGGGTCATCGCCCTGTTCGCCCTCGGGCCCGTTGCAGGAGCAGTACTGCTAGTGGCCGCAGCGGTGCTGAGCGGAGCGGCACTCTATCTGCGCTTGAGCGATCCCGCGGTGCGGGCGTCGTTGTGGGACGGATTCTCCAAGGGAGAACTCGACCTCGACTTCTGGAGCAATGTGCTGGGTGTGACAGGTGACATCCTCGGAGTCGTCCCAGGCCTGGGAGCTGTCGTGAAGGGCGGCTTGAGGGCCCCTGCAGCCATCCGCGCGGCTGCAGCAACGACAGAGGGCACCCTCTCCATCGGGCAACGGATCGCCGCCATCGGAACTTCGGTGAAGGAGGAGGCCACGGCCATCTCCGAAGCCCCTGGCCTGCTGGAGAAGTTCAGGGTCTTCGGCGCGCAGACTGACAGCGTCCTTCCGAAGGTGGAGAAAGCCGCGACCTGGTTGGGTGCCGGCACGTCAGCCACCGGACTGGTCGGAAGTGCCTACGACGCATTGGACAGCGACGGCGTGAAGGTCACCACCAGCGTCCTGGACGGGGCAAGAACCGCTGGAATCGACCTCACGGGCGCATCCGGAGTAGTCAGATACCTGGTCCGAGGAGCCGAGGCAGTGTCATGACCGCCACTCCTTTCGTCACCGACGCTTCAGCACGGTTGCCCGGTGCCGATATCTGGTTCGCGTTGCCCGCCGGATTCTCACCCTTGCCGACGAGAGAATTTATGTCGTCCGGGAACGATGGCAGAACGCCCGACGGCGAAGCTGTCCTCTCCTCACTTCTTGCAGCTTCCGGGAACTCCACGGAGCGGCAGCGACTTGCGGCGATGCTCGCTCCCGTTCGGCGGATGATGCACGTACTGGTGGAGACGGGGGTCATTCAGTGTTCGGTAGGGCTGCACACGGACGACGAGGGCGATGGCAGGCTGCTGCTGTCGCTTTTCACGCTCGCGTGGCGGCGGCTGCCCTGGGCGCCGCGTAGCATCATGGCCGCCCGCATGGCGGCAAGCGCTGAGAACGCCGTAAACATGGAGTTGCTTGAACTTCCGTGTGGTCCGGGGTCATTGGTGGAGACGCATACGGTGGCGCCGGGTTCGGGTCTGGGGGAGCGACTGCTCCAGGTCAGCGCGTATGTGCCCTACCCGGACGGTGAACGTCTCGCCATCCTGAACCTTGCGACGCCCGCGGTGGAGCGGGCGGAGCACTATCGCGCACTGCTTCGTGAGATCGCCTTTCTGGTGAGCTTCGATACCCCGTTTTCGCCGGAATCCGACAAGGAATGACATGAGTGCCTCCCACTCGCCGACAGCCTGGGACGACCCGGACAGCCGCAGTGCCTGGACGAGGCTGTTTACCTGGGCGGTCCTCGGCCAAGTCCTGTGGCCATTGACCTGTATCGGGTCCCTGCTCCTCATCGTGGGAGCGCAATGGCCGGTGTGGCTCTGCTTCGTTCCCCTGCTGTACGCGGCCTACCGAACGGTTCTCCAATACCGGTACGTCACCGAGGCGTTCCAGATCCGACGCATTCTCAAGGAGTACGCGTGGCAGGCGTACGCAAGCCCGGAGAGCGGCATCGGGGGAGTACCCGGGGCGAAGAGCGGCGACGTCTGGTTGAAGCTGCCCAATCCGGAACGTCCTGATGACCAGGTCGCCATCATCCTGCACGGCCATGTCCGCTCACCATGGTGGCGGCGTCGGCTGGGCCCCGGGGTGAAGCCGCAGAAGAAGGCCCAGGTGGCCGAAATCTGGTTCGCCGGTGACGTTCGTTTCGCCGGTGTCCTGGCGGCCCCAGGGCCGGGGCGCCTCTTTCTCCTGTACCAGCACCCCAGCAAGGGCTCACGTTTCCGCACAGACGTCCACGAGGCGGCCGGTGAGGCACTGCACCGTGCCCGCCGTGCCGGCGTCCGCATTTGAGGCCGACGAGTTGCCGTACCTCCGATCCCCCGGACCAGACGAAGAAGGAAGCATCGTGCAATCCCCCACCTGCCCCACGGCCTGGGACCATCCACCGACACGCAATGCCTGGATGCGGCACATGGCCATGAACGTGGTGGGGTTGATCGCTTGGCCAGGTGTCTGGGTCGCTCTCCTCTTTGTGTCGAACTCGACCTACCCGTCGAACTGGATCTTGTGGATCTTCATCCCGTACTCCCTCTACGGCCTTTACCGCTTCCGCGTCCAGTTCACCTACTTCCCACAGGCTTTCCGGATGCGCCGGGTGCTGCGCGCGTATCCGTGGCAGTTCCTGGAAGGGGTTCCGAGCGGGCTCGGCAAGCACTCCGGGGCTCGGGACGACGGAATGTGGTTCGAGTTCCGGAATCCGGCCGATGCCGAGGAGAAGGTCCCGTTGGTCTTCATCAGGCATCCACGGACCTACTGGTGGCTGAGGCGCCTGGACGGTCCTCGTACCCGGCCTCGACTCCGCGCGCAGATCGAACCACTCTGGTTCGCCGGCGACCCTCGCTTCCTCGCGGTCGTCGCCGCGCCGGGGCGTGGTGGCAGGGCGCCCAAGCGGCTTCACTTCCTGTACCAGCGTCCAGCGGTCGACATCCAGTGTGCGCCCGACAGTTGGGGCGCAACACCGGCCGATCTCGAGCGCGCCCGCCGCGCTGGGGCGCGTGTGGACACGCCGCCGTTCACCCCCACCGCGGATGAGGTGAACGATCAGGGAACGGAAAGGCTTCCCTGGGCCTCCCAACCAGCGCTCAAGCACCCGCCCACCGGCAAGGCCGTTCGGCGTCGTGTCGTTCGGCAGATGGTTCTTCTCTTTGCGGTCTGGCCTGCGCTCGTTCTCGTTCCGCTCCTGCTCGTGGTCGGCGGCGATGAGGGGTTCATTCCCATCATGGTCAGGATTGTCGTGCTTGTGCCGATCGTCGTGCCCTTCCATATCTGGGCACTTGTGACGGCCCTGCGCATGCACCGCGTGTTGAGTACGCATTCCTGGCGGCTGGTGGAGTGCGAGGTCGTGAGGGCGGCCGCGCACGGGTGGCGGCTCAAGGACGGGTCCTCGTCCGGGCGGAAGGCCCGGGTCCCGGCCATCCTCCGGATCGGTGGCCATGGCACCGTGCTGACGGCCACGCCCTTCAAGCGGTACGTGAGCCCGCGGCTCAACCACCTGTGGTGTGCGGGGCCGCCCGGGGTCGGTGCGGTTGTTTCCGAGCCGGGCGGGGCGCGGCCCTTCCGTCTGGCGAAATACAAGGGGCCCATCGGCGCCTCCGCGGCCGCACCGGTCACGGGCGAACGGGCACAGGTTCCGGAGTCGTAGCAGGGCCGGCCGGCAGACCATGGTGATTGGGTGCCGATTTGGGCCCGCGGGCCCATGTGGCCCCAGCGTCTCCTCCCTACCGTCGAACCCTGTCGTGCACGAACGGCGGGGAGCGGGTCCGGGCACCAGCCGAGGGCTGTGAATCTGGCTTCGCCCGTCGGGAGTTGAGGGGGAGGCGGGCATGGCTGCCATCGGGGGAGGTCCGGGGTACGGGGCTGCGGGGGCGCCCGGTACGGGTGGGCGTAGGGCCGCCATGCCTGGGGCGCTTTCGGCGGCCCTGGTTCTCGTGCATGTGCTGTTCGCGGCCACGATTGTCGGTGGACTCGGGCTGCTGCTGACCGCGACGTCCTACGACGCTCTCGGTGGTGGTGTGCTGGCGCTGGTCGCGTACGCGGCTGCGCCTGGGGCGGTCAGTTGGTGGTTGGGGCGGCGGAGTTGGGAGGGTGGGGTTCGGGTCTGGGGCGCGTTGGTCGCCGTACAGATCTGGTTGATCGTCGCCTCCGTCGGCAATGTCGTGCACGGCTCGCCCCGGGGGTTCGGCCAGCTTCTGGTCCCGGTTCTCATCCTCTGGTTTTTGACTCGGTCGGACAGCCGTGACTGGTATCGGCGTCCTGACTACGAGCGGCAGGAGCGTCGGCCCTTTTCCCTGGCCTGCATGATCCGTTGGCGACGGGACGAGGGGCAGACGGCGGTGGAGTACGCCGGGCTCGTCGCCATCGTTGCCGCGATCGTCACGGCTTTGGTGGTCAGTGGGTTCGGTACGCAGATCTCCGACGGTATCCAGGCACAGATCTGCAAGGTCACCGGTATGGCCTGCCCTGGCCCGTCGGGCGGCGACGGCACGGACGTCAACGCCCGGAAGGGGGACGACGGCACCGGCGGCACCGGAAACACCGGCGGGACTACGGCCGGCACCACCGACGGCACCGGCACCGGCACCGGCACCGGCACCGGCGCCAGCACCAGCACCAGCACCGACAACCCCGATCAGAAGAGCGACGACCAAGACGGCGGGGACGACGGCAAGAAGGACGACGACGGCTGCTTCTCCGGGTTCGGCGCCTTCTTCGGGTGTGCCGGGAATCAGATCAAGCAGGTCGGAGAGGGCCTCTTCGTCGACGGTGTCTGGGGCGACCTCACCGGTATCTACGACATGGTCCGCCACCCCCTCGACACGCTCAGCGGCATCGGCGACTACGGCAAGCAGCTCGGCAGCGACTGGATGGACAACTCCAAGGACGCCCGCGACAAGTGGTCCAAGGGCGACTACCTGGGGGCCGTCCTGGGCTGGGGAGGCGCCTCGCTGAAGACCGGTGGGACCGTCCTCTACGACACGTTCATCGGTGACGACGTCGCCGACCAGTGGAACAGCGGCAACAAGACCCGCGCCGTCACGACGGTCCTGTGGAACGTCGGCTCGCTCTTCATCCCCGGCTACGACGTCGGAAAGGTCGCCGAGAAGCTCGGCGTACTCGGCAAGCTGGGCAAGTTGGGCAAGCTCGCGGAGAAGGCGGGCAAGGCGGCGGAGGACGCGAAGAAGGCGGCCAAGGCCGGTGACGTCAAGGGGGCCGAGAAGGCGGCCAAGGAGGCCGACGAGGCGGCGGACGCGGCCGAGAAGAAGGCCCGTGAGTCCGGCTGCACTCTCTCGGCTCCCGCTCGCAGGATCCCGTACGAGAACGGCGGCCTCTCCGGTTCCGCTTCCGCCGGCCCCGGCCTCTCCGGTTCTGCCGGCACCGGCACCACCGGCCTCTCCGGTCCCCCCGGCACCGGCACCACCGTCCTCGCCGCAGGCCCCTCCTCCCCCTACATCGTCCTCGCCGAAGGCGGCTGTGACGAGGACGCCAAGAAGGAGGCCGAGGAGGCCCGTAAGCAGGAGCGCGAGGCCTACCTGGCGAAGAAGCGGGCGGAGGAGCCGGAGCGCGCGAAGAAGGCCGAGCAGGACAAGAAGCAGTACCCCGAGCCCCGGCACGGCGACACCTCCGACCCGCGCAACTACAACCCGCCGGACTGGGCGGAGAACCTCAGGAAGCCGGACTTCGGCTCGGCCGACAACGGTGACGGCTTCTGGGCGAGCCGGGACCGCAACCCCGCCCCGAACTGGAAGAACGAGTCCTGGCTGCGCTACCAGGAACAGATCACGGGCACGGTACGCGGCCGCGAGTACGTCGTCCCGCACCCCAAGGAGGGTGTGCCGGACGTGGAGTACGACGGCTGGGACGCGAGCAGGCAGACGTATCTGGAGGCGAAGAACGGCTACGACAGCTTCCTGTCCAAGACCGACAAGGGCCGGCTCACGGAATCCGGGAAGCAGACGTTCGTCACCGAGGCGCGCAGGCAGGTCGAGGCCGCGGGCGGCAAGGCTGTGGAGTGGCACTTCTCGAACCCGGACGTGGCCAAGGCGGCCCGCAGGGCGTTCCGTGACGAGGGCCTGAACATCAAGGTCGTCTATACGGAGCAGAAGAAGGCCGGCGGGCCGAGAAAGCCGGAGGCGTTCGACTAGCTCTACCAGCCAGCTCTACTAGGGTGACGGCGGTCGGATCTGTCGACGGTCGATGCCAAGCAGCCGGTGAGGGCCGGTCAGGGCCGGTCAGGGACTACGGAGGGCAGACATGCGACGTGTGGTGCGGGGCTTCTGGGGTCTGCGGCCCGAGCCGGTGCAGCGGCTGACCGAACGGTGGCACCTGACGCTGGACCGGTTGGCCGGCCTGCTCCCGGCCGCCGGCGACGGCACGGGACGTCCGTGGACCTGGCGGGTGGTCGCCGCCTCCGGCCCGGGCGAGGACCTCACCGCGGACGAACCCTCCCTCCTCTCCGCCTTGCGCAGCGCCCAGTCGGCCGAGGACTGGTCCGACCGTACGGGCACCGGCCTGCGGCTGGTCAGGCAGACCGATGCGGGATGGAAGATCGAGGTCAGCGGCCTGGCGGGCGGCGCCCCGGAATCCCTGCTGCAGTCGATGGTGATCACGGTGGTGTCGCCTGGCGCGGAGGTACCCCCCGACGCCGAACTCCTCGCCGCCGTAGCCGAGTTGTGGGACCCGGACTTCGGTGACGTGACCGACGACGACGTCATGGACGCACTGGAGGACGACGCCGAATGGACGGTCGGCGACCCGTCCGTCGGCTGGCTCGCCTACCTCTCGCCCGGCCGAGCAGCCCTGCTGCCCGACGACTTCACCGGCGTACGCAAGGAGATGCAGGGCGGGGGCTTGCTCCTGGACATCGCCGCGCCGGACGATCCGGAGGCCGTGGTCGCGTCGTACGTACGACTCCGGGAGGCCGGCGCCCTCCAGCCCCTGCCCCGCCCCCTCGACCGGGCGACGCTGTGACCGCCCGGGCAGGGGAACCCTTCGACCTCCCGAAAACCGTCTCCGAGGTCAGGGCCCTGGCCACCGCGTCCGTCCCTCCGACGGGTCCGACGGTCGACGAGGGCGAGCCGGACACCGGGGAGTGGACCCGGACGCGCGGCGAGGGCTTCGTGATCGTGCCGCTGTGGGAGAGCGTGCCGTACACCGGAACGTACGCTCCCGAGTGGAACGACTCCGAGGCATCCGCACAGCGGCAACTGGCGTCGCTCACCGAGGAGTTGGACCGCGTCTGGGGGCGTCACCAGCAGGTCGGCATGCGGGTGCCTCTGTTCCGCAAGCTCGCGGGCGAACCCATGCCGCCCCTCTTCCAAGCCCTGACCGACGCGGACTGCTACGGCGACCTGACGGTCTGGGGCCCACTGCCGACCGAAGCCGCCGATGGCCCGCGCTGGGTCGCCGTATCGCTCAACCAGTCCGACGGCGACGCCCCGATGATCATGGCAGGTGTCGTAAGTGACCGGCCGATCACGGAACTTGAGGACTGACGGCCCCGTCCCGCACCTCCACCCGCACCCCCTTCCGCAACCCCCACCTCGCCATCGCCCCGGCCTCCGCTTCCACCACGTGGCGGGAGCGGAGGCGGGGCAGGCCCAGGCGCCAGGGCTTCATGGTGCGTACGGCGATGACGTTGAGGTCGCGGTCGAGGTAGGCGACGTCGATGGGGATGCGCATGCGGAGGGTGTGGATGCTGTTGGCGGGGGAGAGCAGGATCGCTCCGTCGACCGCGTCCCGGCCCAACAGGCCCTTCGTACGCGCCCGGTAGGACGTCGCGATCTCCAACGGCACCTGTGCTCCGACCAGTTCGCCCGCTCCGCCGGGTTCGCCGTTTCTCCGTGCCTCCGGGACCACCAGTGTGCCCCGCCCGTCCCGCCAACGTCGCCCCATGCCGAGGCCTCCTCCCGTTCACCCAACGCCGTAGGGCGAACGTATCCGCACAACAGTGGGCCCTACATGGGCCCACGGGCCCATGCCTGCCCGACTGCCGTCGCCGTAGGGTCCCGCCGTGGGCGTACTCCTGATCGTCATGGCCGCCGTCTGGGGAGCGGGTACGGGCCTCGTGCTGCCCCGCGCGGCCCACCGGTTCTCGGTCGAGGCGGGCGAGCCCTGGAGCGCGAACTGCCCCGCGGGTCACCCGATCACGGGGGCCTGGGGCGGCTGGCTGGGCCGCTCGGTCTGCCTGGCCACGCAACCAGTCACGCAACCGACCACGCCGACCGGACCGACTGAACCGGCCGAGCACACCACCCCCTGCGGACCGTACGGCCCCAGCACCCCCACCGTCTCCACAACCACCGCCCTCCTCTGCGCCGCACTGGCCGCCTCCGCCGGCGGCCCGCACCCCGAGACCGCCGTCTGGGTGCTGCTCACCCCCGTGGCCGTCCTGCTGACCCTCGTCGACCGCCGGGTGCACCGTCTCCCGGACGTCCTCACGCTGCCGCTGGCCGCCGCGATCGCCGTCCTGCTGGGTGTCGCGGCCCTCCTCCCCGCCGCCACGGGCTCCTGGTCCACCGCGCTGCTCGGCGGGTTGGCGCTGGGTGCCGCGTATCTCGTCCTCTTTCTCGTGAACCCCGCCGGCATGGGCTTCGGCGATGTGAAGCTGGCCCTCGCGCTGGGCGTGGCGCTCGGGTGGTACGGCTGGCAGATCCTGCTCACGGGGGCCTTCGTGGGTCTGCTCTACGGCGCGGTGTACGGCCTCGGGATGGTCGTGCTGCGCCGTGCGGGCCGTAGGACGGCGATTCCGCTGGGGCCGTTCATGCTGGGCGGGGCGTTCACGGGACTGGTGCTGGGGGCCTTCGCAGCGAGTTGAGGGAGCTCGGGGGAGCTTGAGGGAGCTGACGGGGCGTATCACAGGCATCGTCCGCCGCACCCGAAACCCGCCTCCCTCGATACGGTGTGCGGCGACCGATGCGGACGGACGAACTCCAGGTGACCCCGATGTCGAAGATCGTGCTGATGATGAACATCTCCCTCGACGGCTACATCGAGGGTCCCGACCACGACATCAGCTGGCACCGGGTCGACGAGGAGATGCACCAGCACTTCAACGGCGTCGTCAGACAGTACGACGCCCTGCTGACCGGCCGCCGTACCTATGAACTCATGGCCGGCTACTGGTCCACCGCCGACGCGGATCCGAACATCACTCCCGTAGGGGCCGAGTTCGCCCGCATCTGGCGCGGCATCCCGAAGGTCGTGTACTCGCGGACCCTGCAGTGGGCCGACTGGAACGCCACCGTCGTACGGGACGTCGTCCCCGAGGCGGTCAGGGCGCTCAAGGAGCGTTCGCTCGGGGACCTCGGGCTCGGCGGGGCCCGGCTCGCCGGGGAGTTCCTGCGGCTCGGACTCGTCGACGAGTACCGGATCTACGTCCATCCCGTCATCGTCGGCCACGGCACCAGGCTCTTCCCGCAGGCCGACCTCTCCGCGTCCCTCCACCTCCTCGACAGCCGCTCCTTCGGCAACGGCGTCGAGTTCCTGCACTACGCGCCGAACAGCGGCAGGCGCGCCGCGTAAAGCGGTTGTCCGGTTCGTTCGGGCGCGGGTAGGAAGAACGCATGACTGGACTCGGTGCTGTGTTCCGACCCCAACTGCCCCCGGAGCGACTGCGTGCCGTGGCCCGCACCGCGGACGAGACCGGGCTGGAGGAGCTCTGGCTGTGGGAGGACTGCTTCCGGGAGGGCGGGATCTCGACGGCCGCGGCCGCCCTCGCCTGGACCGAACGGGTGCGGATCGGGGTCGGGCTGCTGCCCGTGCCGCTGCGCAACGTCGCCATCACCGCGATGGAGGCGGCCACCCTGCACCGGATGTTCCCCGGACGCGCCGTCATCGGCGTCGGGCACGGCGTACAGGACTGGATGGGGCAGGTCGGCGCGCGGGCCGAGTCACCGCTGACCCTGCTGCGGGAGCATCTCGACGCGCTGCGCGCCCTGTTGCGCGGGGAGCGGCTCACGACGAGCGGACGCTACGTCCGGCTCGACGACGTCGGCCTCGACTGGCCGCCCCCGGCTCCCGTGCCCGTCCTCGCCGGGGCCACCGGGCCGCGTTCGCTGCGGCTGGCCGGTGAGGCCGCGGACGGCATCGTGCTCACCGCGTCCACCACGGCGGACGGCGTACGACGTGCCCGCGGGCTCGTCGACGAGGGCCGGGAGGCGGCCGGACGGTCCGCCGATCCGCACGAGGTGGTCGTCTATCTGCTCGCGGCCACCGGCCCCGACGCCGCCGCCCGGCTGCGCGCCGAACTCCTCAAGGAGGAGGGGCCCGATCCCGACCCCACCCTCGGCGTCGCCGGAGACGCCGGCACTGTCGCCAAGGCCGTGGAACGCCTCGCCGAGGCCGGCGCCGACACCGTGATCCTCCAGCCGACGGGCGACGAACCCGACCCGGAGGGGTTCGTACGGTTCGTGGCGGAAGAGGTCAGGCCACTGGTGCCGTGAGCTCGAACCCCTGTTTTCGTGAGCCCCCATCCCTCTGACAGGACCCGACCCCATGCCCCCAAAGCAGCGCCGCAGCTTCGAAGACCTCCTCGCCGAGGGTGTCGCCGTGCCCACCGAAGGATGGGACTTCTCGTGGTTCGAGGGCCGGGCCACGGAGGAGCGGCCCTCGTGGGGGTACGCCGTGTCCCTGGCCGGGCGGCTCGGCGGGGCCACCGCCGCGCTGGACCTCCAGACCGGCGGTGGGGAGGTCCTGGACTTCGCCCTCGGCCGCGCCGCCAAGACCCCGGCGCTCACGGTCGCGACCGAGGGCTGGGCGCCGAACGTCGCCAAGGCCGCCGCTCTGCTCCGCCCCCGCGGCACGGTGGTCGTCGCCGCGCCCGAGGACGCGGCGCTGCCCTTCGCGGACGCCGGGTTCGACCTCGTCAGCAGCCGGCACCCGGTGACCCCCAACTGGCCGGAGATCGCCCGCGTTCTGGAGCCCGGCGGCACCTACTTCGCCCAGCACGTGGGCCCGCGCAGCGTCTTCGAGCTCGTCGAGTACTTCCTCGGCCCGCTCCCGCCCGAGCAGAGCGCCGCCCGCCACCCCGACCGCGAACGCGCCGACGCCGAGGCGGCCGGCCTGGAGATCGTCGACCTGCGCACCGAACGCCTCCGCATTGAGTTCTACGACATCGCCGCGGTCGTCCACTTCCTGCGCAAGGTGATCTGGATGGTCCCGGACTTCACGGTTGAGGCGTACGAGGACAGGCTCCGCGCCCTGCACGAGCGGATCGAGGCCGAGGGCCCGTTCGTCGCCCACAGCACCCGCCATCTCTTCGACGCCCGCAAGCCGCGCACCGGACAAGGTGCGCATCCCGGACGGATCGCACCCGCACATTCGCAGGTTTGACGCGGTTTCCACATTGTTATCGAGGTCGGCTCGCCTCTGTCCTAAGTGTCGCGTAAGTTCAAGACAAGGTAATTCGCGTCAGCAAAGCTGCGCGGTGGCACCGCGCAGTGGAGGGGGCTGCGCGGTGCCCTCTTTCTTTCCGGTGTCCGCGTCAAGCCCCGTCGCGCACCTGGGTCACCCACCCGGGGGACTCCCGCTCGGGCCGCCGAACGAACGCGAATCCGCTGCGATCCGGCCACGGACCGGCCATGAACCAGCCATGAATCAGCCATGAAAGGGCTGCTCCACGGTCATCGGCGCGTCGCCGTTCGATTTCGGAGAGTAGTTGTGGCACGCCGATGCACCCACCGGCACTTACAAAGGGTTATGGTGGAAACCCCCCCTCGGGCCGGTCCGTCTCCCCCCCACGGACCGGCCCGTTTTCATGCCCGCACCGGCCTCGGCGCGCACCCGCCCGGGACGCCCAACTCCCCACCCCCGCACCCCGAATCCTGTCCCAGGGCAGCGCGGGGGTAGGCTGCGAGCCGCGGGGACCGCATCGGTACGGAGGGGCTGACAATCACGTGAACCTGCGCGACAAGCTGCGCAGCCTGCTCGTCAGGCTGTACGCACGCCGGGTGGAGGGGCACCTGGACCACGCTCAGGTGCCCAAGCACATCGGCGTCATCATGGACGGCAACCGTCGCTGGGCGAAGGCCTCGGGTTCCACCACCGTGCACGGTCACCGGGCGGGCGCCGAGAAGATCGAGGAGTTCCTCGGCTGGTGCAGCGAGACGGACGTCGAGGTGGTCACCCTCTGGCTGCTGTCGACGGACAACTTCGACCGCCCCCAGGAGGAGCTCGGCCCGCTCCTCGGGATCATCGAGGACGTCGTACGCACCCTCGCGGCCGACGGCCGCTGGCGCGTGCACCACGTCGGCACCCCCGACTTGCTGCCGGCGCCGATGCAGACCGCGCTGAAGGAGGCGGAGGAGACCACCGCCCACATCGACGGGATACTGGTCAACGTCGCCATCGGCTACGGCGGCCGGCAGGAGATCGCCGACGCGGTGCGCTCGATGCTGCTGGACGCCCATGACAAGGGCACTCCGATGGAGGAGCTGGCCGAGGCCGTCGACATCGACATGATCGGGCGGCATCTCTACACCCGCGCCCAGCCCGACCCCGATCTGGTGATCCGTACCAGCGGCGAGCAGCGACTGTCCGGTTTCATGCTGTGGCAGACCGCTCACTCCGAGTACTACTTCTGTGAGGTCTTCTGGCCGGCCTTCCGCAAGGTCGACTTCCTGCGCGCCATGCGTGACTACGCGGCGCGGCACCGGCGCTACGGCGGCTGACGCACCGCTTCCTGCGCCGGCGAACACCCCACGTCGGGACGGACGTCACGAGGAGTTCACCGGTGCGCCGACATATGTGTCGGCATGGTGACGCATGTTCGAGGGCATAAGCCAAGCAGGTCGACACCCGAACCACGGGTGTCGGTTCTCAGCGGACGGCACGGGGCCGTCCGCCCGGGAGGCCCTTTGCACCAGCCCGATCGTGCGGTCACAGCACGGACGAAGAGGCGGAGGGCCGGTCACCGGCCCGTGCATCGCGGCCGTCGACCGGCCCAGCTCCACTCCGTCGCTCCCCGACCTCATCCGAGGGGGTACGTCCTTCCGTGGTGACCAGCACAAAGCGCCACAAGCCAGACCGGCGCACCTATGTTCTCGACACCAGCGTCCTGCTGGCCGACCCGAACGCCCTGAGCCGCTTCGACGAGCACGAGGTCGTGCTCCCCATCGTCGTGGTCACGGAGCTGGAGGCGAAGCGGCACCATCCCGAACTCGGCTACTTCGCCCGGCAGGCACTGCGCCTGCTCGACGAGTTCCGGGTGCGGCACGGCCGCCTCGACGCCCCGATCCCGATCGGGGAACTGGGCGGGACCGTCCGTGTCGAGCTCAATCACTCGGACCCCAGCGTGCTGCCGAGCGGCTACCGCCTGGGGGACAACGACTCCCGCATCCTCGCGGTCGCCCGCAATCTGCAGGCCGAGGGGTTCGACGTCACCGTCGTCTCGAAGGATCTGCCGCTCAGGATCAAGGCCTCCTCCGTCGGCCTCCTCGCCGAGGAGTACCGCGCGGAACTGGCCATCACGGACTCCTCCGGCTGGACCGGAATGTCCGAACTGACCCTGCCCGGCGAGCAGGTGGACATCCTCTTCGAGGAAGGGCACGTGTATGTGCCCGAGGCGTCCGACCTGCCGGTGCACACGGGCCTGACGATTCAGTCGGAGCGCGGCAAGGCGCTCGGCCGCGTCACGCCCGAGGGCAACATCCGCCTGGTGCGCGGTGATCGGGAGGCCTTCGGCATCAAGGGCCGTAGCGCCGAGCAGCGGATCGCACTGGACCTGCTGCTCGACCCGGACGTCGGCATCGTCTCCATGGGCGGCCGGGCCGGCACCGGAAAGTCGGCGCTCGCGCTGTGCGCGGGACTTGAGGCCGTGCTGGAGCGGCGGCAGCACCAGAAGGTGATGGTCTTCCGGCCGCTGTACGCGGTGGGCGGGCAGGAGCTCGGCTATCTGCCCGGCTCCGAGGCCGAGAAGATGAGCCCCTGGGCGCAGGCGGTCTTCGACACGCTGTCCGCGGTCACCAGCCGCGAGGTCATCGAAGAGGTCACCGCGCGCGGGATGCTGGAGGTCCTTCCGCTCACCCACATCCGCGGACGCTCGCTGCACGACGCGTTCGTGATCGTGGACGAGGCGCAGTCCCTGGAACGGAATGTGCTTCTCACCGTTCTGTCCCGAATCGGCGCCAATTCACGGGTGGTTCTCACCCATGACGTGGCGCAAAGGGACAATCTGCGCGTAGGCCGCTACGACGGTGTGGTCGCCGTCGTGGAGAAGCTGAAGGGGCATCCGCTCTTCGCGCATGTGACGCTGACCAGGTCCGAGAGGTCCCAGATCGCGGCGCTTGTGACCGAAATGCTGGAGGACGGCCAAATCTGAGGCACATCAAGGCCGTTGGCGCCGTCCCGCAAAGGCTGTGAGCCTAGCGGGGCGGCGCCTTCGCGTGTTGCTGTTTCTCGAAATCCCAGGGGTCAAACGGGATGTGAGCTTTCACACGCAACTCAGAATTGCCACCCGGCGTCCGGTTACGGCAGAGTCTCACTCCTGTCAGGCCCCGCATACGACACACCGGTACCCCCAGCGGTACGGCACAACAGAAGCACCACAGCTAACTGCACAGCGTCGTCGTATGCCGCCCGCGCACCACGCGGCACTCCTCCAGCAGGAGTTGCCCACCGGGCCCGTGCCTCCCGTGACCAAGCAGTGGGGAGGCCAGCGTCAGGGGCACGATTGCGTCCGCCAGGGTCACCGAAGCGGGCGATGCTGGAAGGAAACCGAGTGAGCCGGATTTCGGTCCGGGGATTCGCAGTGGCCTCGGCCACCGCGGTCACCGCCGTCGGAAGCGTTGTCGGAGTTGCCTCGGGCAGCACTGCCCAGCCCAACGACGCCGAAGCGACGGCAGTCGACGCCACGCTCCTGGCGGACATACCCACCGGCCAGCAGGCCCAGGTGCAGACCGCCTCCCTGACGCAGCAGGCCGACGCCCAGGCGATCCAGGCCGACGCCAGCGCCAAGAAGGACGCCGAAGAGGCGGCCCGCAAGGCGGCTGCCGACACCGCCATCGCGAAGAAGGAAGCGGCGGAGAAGGCCGCCAAGGAGGCCAAGGAGCGCGCCGACGCGAAGGCCGCTGCCAGCCGCAGCAAGGCCACCTCGGCCGACTTCCCCGTACAGAGCTCGTACACCGTCGCCCAGATCCAGGCGATGGCCCGGCAGATGGTGCCGAGCGGCCAGTTCCAGTGCTTCAGCAACATCGTGGACCACGAGTCCAGCTGGAACTACCACGCGGTCAACGCCGGCTCCGGCGCCTACGGCCTCTTCCAGGCGCTGCCCGCCTCGAAGTACTCGTCCGCCGGCTCCGACTGGCAGACGAACCCGGCCACCCAGATCAAGTGGGGCCTGAACTACATGAACAGCCGGTACGGCAGCCCGTGCGAGGCCTGGTCCTTCTGGCAGGCCAACAGCTGGTACTGAGCCGTCGGGGCCCGCGGCCCCGCCTCTCAACCCTGCGCAGCCCCTCCCCGTCCTAGGGGGAGGGGCTTTCGCCCTGTACGGTCGGACGCATCGGCTCCAGGGGGGAGTGGTGGGGACAGACGGGGGTAGAGGACGGATCATGTCGCGAGTGCCAGGGTGGCTCGGTCGGATCGGCGCCTCGCTGACCGAGGTCAGTGAGCGGTTGGACGAACGCCGCGCCGAGGTCGAGCGGGAGAGCGACGGCGACGGCGCCTCGTCCTCCTCACGCCGCAGGGCGGCGAAGCCCGCGCCCGAGCCGCGGCCGGAGCCGCCGGCACCGCCTCCCACCCGGCCCGAGCCCGCACAGGCCGTTCCGTGGGGCGTGCGCGTCGCCGCGGAGGCCGGCTGGCGGCTGCTGGTGCTCGCGGGCACGCTCTGGGTGCTGATGCGGGTCATCAGCGCCGTACAACTCGTGGTGCTCGCCTTCGTCGTCGCGCTGCTCATCACGGCGCTGCTGCAGCCCACGGTGGCCCGGCTGAAGCGACACGGCGTGCCGCGCGGTCCGGCGACCGCCCTCACCGCGATCCTCGGCTTCGTCGTCATGGGGCTGATCGGCTGGTTCGTGACCTGGCAGGTCATGGAGAACATCGACAACCTCTCGGACCAGATCCAGAGCGGCATCGACGATCTGCGCAACTGGCTGCTGAAAAGCCCCTTCCACGTCACCGACAAGCAGATCAACCAGATCGCCAAGAACCTGCGCGAGGCGGTCGGCGCGAACAGCGACCAGATCACCTCCGCGGGCCTCGAGGGCGTCCAGGTCGTGGTCGAGGCCCTGACCGGCATCCTGCTGACGTTCTTCTCGACCCTGTTCCTGCTCTACGACGGCCGGCGCATCTGGGAGTGGACGCTGAAGCTGGTCCCCGCCGCCGCCCGTCCCGCCATCTCCGGCGCGGGCCCGCGGGCCTGGCGCACGCTGACCGCCTATGTGCGCGGCACGGTGCTGGTGGCCCTGATCGACGCCATCTTCATCGGACTGGGCATCTACTTCCTCGATGTGCCGATGGCCGTGCCGCTGGCCGTCTTCATCTTCCTGTTCTCCTTCATCCCGCTCGTCGGCGCGGTGGCCTCCGGCGCACTGGCGGTGGTCGTCGCGCTGGTCACCCAGGGCGTGTTCACGGCGGTGATGACGCTCCTCGTCGTGCTCGCGGTCCAGCAGATCGAGGGCCACATCCTGCAGCCGTTCATCCTCGGCCGGGCCGTGCGCGTCCATCCGCTCGCGGTCGTCCTGTCCGTCGCCGGCGGCGGCATGGTGGCGGGCATCGGCGGCGCGGTGGTCGCCGTACCGCTGGTGGCCGTGACCAACACGGTCGTCGGGTATCTGAGGGCGTACTCCGAGGAGCACATCCCCGGCGGCGACGAGCACCCGCAGCCGTCCGCCCCGCAGGAGGTCGAGGACGAGCCGGTCCGGGCCGACGCGGCACCCGACGGTGGGGCGACGCCCAAGGACGAGGCGGAGGACGCAGGCGTCTGACCTACGCGGTCGGTCCGTGAACGGCGAAGGCCCCTCCCCGGCCGTGGGGAGGGGCCTTGCGGGTTATTGTGCGGTTTATTCGGTGCGCAGGCCGTCCGGGCGCATCAGGCGCAGCAGCGGCGGCAGGCTGAGCACGGTCACGGTGAGGACGACCGCCGCACCGATGCCCGTCATCGACAGCACACTCGCCCAGTCCACGCTCACCGTCGTGCCGGTCATCTTCAGCAGCACCGCGCCCAGCGTCAGACCGACCACCGACGCCAGCAGCAGGCCCAGCGCGATCGGGATCGCCGTCTGCCACAGCACCGACAGGCTCAGCGTGCGGCGCCGGGTGCCGAAGGCGACCAGCGACGACAGCAGCTTCTTGCGCTCGCGCAACTGCTCCAGCTGGGAGACCAGCAGGCTCGCGCCGATCAGTACGAGGACGCAGGTGGCGCCGACGAACAGGCCGGTGCGGATGGACCGGAACTGCAGCGACTGCTTGGTGGATGCCAGGGTGTACACGCTCGCCAGCGGGTCAAGGCGGGCGGCCGTGTTGCGCGCGTGCTCGTCGGCGTCCGCCACCGACCGGTCCAGCGAGAGATACACCTTCTGGATCAGTCCGGCCGTCGCGGCCGCGGGCAGCGCGCCCGAGGTGACGAGGAGTCCGCCGCGCTCGTAGCCCGTGGGGTCCTCGCGCTGGGCGGCGGTCTTCACACCGGAGGGCACCTTCCAGGCCGCCGTGTGGCTGCTCGACCCGTCGTAGGCGGGGTCGAAGTACAGGGTGCGGCCCGGTGCGATCAGCTTCTTCGTGTCGCTGCCGTACTCGTCGCCGACGATGCGGAAGATGTCGCCGTCGCGGCACGACCCCAGCCGGGCCACCTCGGCCAGCTGCGCGCAGCTGCCGACGGCCACCTCCAGCTCGTTGTCCGGGTTCTTCGGTCCGTCGCCGACCGAGCCCAGCGAGAGTGCCGTCACCCGGCGCACGCCCTCGGTCCCGGCGAGCTGGTGGTCCACCTCGGACAGCGGGACGTCACCGCGCACGGAGATCTCCATCTGCGCCCGCGACAGGTCGTTCTTCGTCTCCTTGGTGTAGTCGCTCTCGACCCCGGCGAACAGCATCTGCAGGGCGACCGCACCGGCCACCGCCACCGCGATGCCGTTGACCATGCGGGCGGCCGAACCGCTGCTCAACTGCAGTCTGCGCACCGCCAGTTGCCAGGAGACCGGACCGGCGTCCAGGCGGGCCACCACGGCCTCGACGATCCACGGCAGCAGCGCGGTGACGCCGACCAGCAGCAGCACGGTGCCGCCGATCACCATCCACTGGTTGAAGTCCCCGTTGTCGTTGCCCTGGCCGATCATCGGCGACAGCAGGCCGAGCCCGGCCAGCGGCAGCAGCAGCCGCCACCACAGCCGGCGCCGCGGCGGCCGCGCCGTACGGACCACGCCGAGCGGCTCGATGACGACCCCGCGCAGCGCGAACAGCGTGACGAGGACGGCGGCGGCGGGCACCGCGACGGCCACGAGCAGGACGAGCGCGGGAGAAGGGTTGAGGTCGCTGGGGAAGACGCTGATGTCCCGCACCTGCAGCAGCGCCGCCAGCTGACGTCCCGTGAGGAAGAAGCCGGTGCCGAGGACGAGTCCGAGCAGCGCCCCGGCGAGCGCCTCGCCGCCCGCGATCCTGCGGGCCATCCGGCCGTCCGCGCCGACCAGCCGGAGCGCCGCGAGCCGGCGGTCGCGGCGCTCGCCGCCGAAGCGGACGGCCGCGGCGATGAACACACCGACGGGCAGCAGCAGCACCACGAAGATGATCGTGACGAGCAGCAGCAGGGTCGGGTCCAGGCCCTCCTGCTGGTGTCCGGGGGAGGGCCCGAAGTAGTGGATGCGCTCGACGCTGCCGGCGGCCAGATGCCGCTCCAGGCCCGACGCGCCCGCGTAGTAGGAGAGTTCGGCGGGCCCGACCAGCCCGGAGTCGGCGATGGTGCCCACGGCGCGGTAGGGAATGCGTTCGCGCAGCAGCTTGCCGGAGCCGGACGCGAGCAGCTTCTTCAGCGCGGGCGAGACGACCATCTCGCCCTTCGCCGGGAACTTCGCGACGCCCGGCGGCAGCGGCGCCCGCGCCCCCTCCTGCTGCAGCAGCCGGCCCCGCACGTCCGCACCGTCGAAGGTCGTGTCGGTGTTGGCGACGATCAGCGTGTCGTCGCCCCTGGGCAGCACCTTCCCGGTGTACGTGAAGTCGTCCCGGGCGCTGCCCCGCTCGTTCCGCTCGGACAGTGCGCTCGGAATGGCGGTCGTCAGCAGCAGCAGCGCCACCCCGAGCCCCACGCCGACGGCGGTGAGCACGGCCCGCGTCCAGCCCTCGCGACCACCGCTGAAGGCGAACCGCACCCCCAGGGCCAGGTCCCTGGCCCAGTGCCCCGCCTTCATACGATGCGCTCCATGTCCCGGGACCTGCCGTCGCGTACGACGATCTCGCGGTCCGAGTACGCGGCCACCCGTGCCTCGTGCGTGACGAGGACGACGGCGGCGTTGGTGGACCGGGCCGCGTCCGTGAGCAGGTCCATCACGCGCTCGCCGTTGAGCGAGTCGAGCGCGCCGGTCGGCTCGTCGGCGAACAGCACCCGGGGGCTGGTGACCAGGGCCCGGGCGACGGCGACGCGCTGCCCCTGACCGCCGGAGACCTCACCGGGGCGCTTCTTCCTCAGGTCGTCGACCTCGAGCCGCTCCATCCAGGTCAGCGCGGTCCGCTCGGCCTCCTTGCGGGAGGTGCCGTTCAGCCGGAGCGGCAGGGCGACGTTCTCCACGCAGGTCAACTCCGGTACGAGCTGGCCGAACTGGAACACGAAGCCGAACTCGGAGCGCCGCAGCGCACTGCGCTCGCCGTCGCTCATGGTCGCCATCTCACGGCCGCCGTAGGTGATCGAGCCCGAGTCGGGCGTCACGATCCCCGCGAGGCAGTGCAGCAGGGTCGACTTGCCGGACCCGGAGGGGCCCATCACGGCTACGACCTCGCCGGGGTGGATGGAGAACTCGGCGCCGTCGAGCGCCGTGGTCGGCCCGTACACCTTGTGCAGGTCCTCGGCCGCGAGCAGGGAACCGGGGGGAGGAGTCACTTGGTCACCACCTCGGCGAGCTTGTCGAGGCGCGCGGCGGTCAGTTCCAGCCACCGCAGGTCGGCCTCCAGATGGAACAGGGCGTGGTCGCAGATGAGCTGGTCGGCGAGGTCGCCCTTGCGCTTGCGGTCGGTCAGGATCCGCATCATGCGCAGATGCTCCGAGCGCTGCGTGTCGAGGATGTCGGCCGCTTCACGATGGGTGAGCAGGGCGAGGACGACCTTGGTGTACAGCGTGGACTGCAGATACGGCTCGGGCGGCTCCGGCGTCGCGAGCCAGCGCTCGACGTCGGTGATGCCGGCGTCGGTGATCGCGTACCGCTTGCGCTCGGGCCCGCCGCCCGCCTCGATCCCGTCGACCTCGACGAGTCCGTTCTTCAGCAGGCGCGACATCGTCGAGTAGACCTGGCCGTAGTGCAGCGGCCGGTCGTGACCGAACTTCTCGTCGAAGGCCCGCTTGAGGTCGTAGCCGTGGCGGGGCCCGGACTCCAGGAGTCCCAGAAGGGTGTGACCGATGGACATGCGGAGCACTCTACACACGGTGTATACGCCTGATGTATACGCGGAGTGTGTAGATCATGGCGGGGTGTGCGGCCCCGCAGGTGGGGGCCGATTGTCACAGCTCTGTCACAGGAAACTCGGGGAATTGCGGGGACGCCCGAAAACTCCGCGAGCTCAGGCCTCCGGACCGGCGGGCGGCCGTCCCCGGCGCGGAATCGGCCGCGCCTCCCCGGGCAGCCGTCCCGCCTCCGCGAGCGCCCGCCGCAGCAGGAACTCGATCTGGGCGTTGGCGGACCGCAGCTCGTCCGAGGCCCACCGGGCCAGGGCCTCGTACACCAGCGGGTCCAGCCGCAGCAGCACCTGCTTGCGCTGCTGCGGCCGACGCTCGGGCGTGGCCCCCTCGGAGGCAGTCATTACTGGTAGAGGGTCCCGGTGTTGAGGACGGGCTGTGGCGCCCGGTCCCCGCACAGCACCACCATCAGGTTGGACACCATCGCCGCCTTGCGCTCGCCGTCCAGCTCCACGATGTCCCGCTCGGTGATCCGCGCGAGCGCCGCCTCGACCATGCCCACCGCTCCGTCCACGATCTGCCGCCGGGCCGCCACGACCGCTCCGGCCTGCTGGCGCTGGAGCATCGCCGAGGCGATCTCGGGAGCGTACGCGAGATGCGTGAAGCGCGACTCGATGATCTGCACGCCGGCCGCCTCCACGCGCGCGTGCAGCTCGACGGCGAGCTTCTCGGTGATCTCCTCCGCGTTGCCGCGCAGCGAGAGTCCGCCCTCGTCGTGGGCGTCGTAGGGGTACTCGATCGCGATGTGCCGGACCGCGGCCTCCGTCTGCGTGGCCACGAACTCCAGGTAGTTGTCCACCTCGAAGGTCGCCTGAGCGGTGTCCCGCACCTTCCAGACCACCACCGCGGCGAGCTCGATCGGGTTGCCGTAGGCGTCGTTGACCTTGAGGACGGCGGTCTCGTGGTTGCGCACGCGGGTGGAGATCTTGGTGCGCGAGGTGAAGGGGTTCACCCAGCGCAGGCCGTCCTGGCGGATCGTGCCCCGGTAGCGGCCGAAGAGCTGGACCACCCGGGCCTCGCCCGGCGCCACGGTGTTCAGCCCGCGCAGCGAGATGATCGCGGCGATCAGGACGAAGACACCGCCGACGGCGAAGCCGGGGCTGACCGAGGAGGCCACGAACAGCGCGACGGCACCCAGCAGTCCCAGCAGCCCGAGCAGCAGCGCGAGCGCGCCGCCGATGCTGTGCGCGGTGAACTCCCGCACGCGCGGTGCGGGCATCTCCGGGACGTCGGCGGTGGGTGTGGAGTCTTGTGCGGACATGGATGGCCCCCGTTCTCGTGGCGCGGCAGGTTGCTAGCGCCTGCTTATCTAAGTGATAACACTTTACCCCTGTCGAGCAACCCTCAACCCCTCCCAGCCGTCGGTTCCTTTGGGGCGGGTGCTGATTCTCACGTCCGTCAAAGGCCGGATCGACGGACCTAGGTCACATGTCACGGTGTTAGCTTCTTGAGCTGACTTGAGCGGCGAACCTGTGTGACGTGTGAGCACACATGAACGAAGCGGAGCGGATCGGACCAATGGGACGGGCGGAAGACAGACGAGCGCGACAGCGCGGTGGCCGCCGCGCGGCGCCGCCGAGGCGCTCGTCCGCGGCGGCATCGGCGGCTTCCCCGGAGGAGCAGGTCACGGTCGTCGGCGGCCGGGCCGCGGCGCGCCGGGCGGCTCAGGGCAGGGGACGGGCCAAGGGCAAGGGCAAGGACGGCCGGAGCTTCATACGCCGGATGTTCACCTGGAAGAAGATCGTCGGGACCGTCTTCGGGGTGTGCCTGCTCGGGATGGGCGCGTTCATCGCGCTGTACATGATGATCGGCATACCCAAGGGCAACGCCGACGCCGAACTCCAGAGCAACGTCTACAAGTACAGCGACGGCACCCTGCTGACCCGCGACGGTGAGCGCAACCGCGAGATCGTGGACCTGGCCAAGGTGCCCAAGGATGTCCAGCGCACCTTCGTCGCCGCCGAGAACAAGACGTTCTACAAGGACAACGGCGTCGATCTGAAGGGCACCGCCCGCGGTCTGCTCAACACGGTCTCCGGCAAGGGCGCCCAGGGTGGTTCGACCATCACCCAGCAGTACGTCAAGAACTACTACCTGACGCAGAACCAGACCATCTCGCGCAAGCTGAAGGAACTGGTCATCTCGCTGAAGCTGGACCGGGAGAAGTCCAAGGACTACATCCTCGCCGGCTACATCAACACCAGCTACTACGGCCGCGGCGCCTACGGCATCCAGGCCGCCGCCCAGGCCTACTACCGCGTCGACGCCCAGAAGCTCTCGGTCGAGCAGGGCGCTTATCTCGCCGCCCTGCTGCAGGCCCCGAACCAGTACGACTGGGCGATCGCCTCGGACACCGGCAAGAAGCTCGTCAAGGCCCGCTGGAACTACGTCCTCGACAACATGGTCGAGGAGGGCTGGCTCGACAAGGGCAAGCGCGAGGCGATGACGTTCCCGATCCCGAAGACGCCCAAGGCCGCGGCCGGCATGGGCGGCCAGACCGGCTATCTGGTGGACGCGGCCAACAACCAACTGGCCCAGCAGCTTGTCGCGCAGGGTACGGCCGACAACGTGAAGGACGCCCTGACGCTGGTCAACCGGGGCGGCTGGACGATCACGCTCAACATCGACAAGAAGAAGCAGACGGCGCTGGAGAAGGCCGCCAAGTCGCAGCTGACCAGCAAGCTCGACCCGAAGAAGCGCTCGGTCGACGCGGACGTCCAGGCCGGCGCGGCCTCCGTGAACCCCAAGACGGGCGCGGTCGTCGCGATGTACGGCGGCCAGGACTACTACAAGCACTTCCGCAACAACGCGACCCGCACGGACTACCAGCCCGCCTCGACCTTCAAGCCGGTGATCCTCGCCGCGGCCCTGGACGAGAACGCCCAGACGCAGAGCGGCAAGCCGATCACCGCGAACACGATCTACGACGGCACCAGCAAACGCCCGGTCGTGGACCACGGGACCAAGGTCGGGTTCGCACCCGAGAACGAGGACGACGCGGACTACGGCGACATCACCGTCCAGAAGGCGATGAACGAGTCCGTCAACTCCGTCTTCGCGCAGATGGGTGTCGACGTCGGCATGGACAAGGTGCTCAAGGTCGCGAGCCAGATGGGCATGGACACCGCCGACCTCAAGTCCGTACCCGCCCAGACCCTCGGCACCATGGGCGCGAGCCCGCTGCAGATGGCCGGCGTCTACGCGACCCTCGACAACCACGGCAAGAAGGTCACTCCGACCATCATCAAGTCGGTCGAGAACAGCCAACACCAGGTCACCCTGCCGAACCCGATCGGCGACCAGGTCGTCAGCCGCGAGGCCGCCGACTCGGTCACCTCGGTGCTGACGGGCGTGGTCGACGACGGTACGGCCAAGGTGTCGGTCCGGGACAACGCCGACCGGGACGGCCGCAAGGTCGCCGGCAAGACCGGTACGTCGGACGAGAACCGCTCGGCCTGGTTCAGCGGCTACACGCCCGACCTGGTCACCTCGGTCGGCCTGTTCGGCGAGTCGAAGAAGAACGGCGCGCAGGTCTCGATGTACAAGGCGGGCGGCTTCCCGCGCGTCAACGGCGGTGGCTTCCCGGCGCAGATCTGGGCGGCGTACACCTTCGGCGTCTCCGGCAAGGGCCTGAAGTTCGACCTGGACACCACCCAGGGCGCGGGGGTCCAGCCGAGCTACACGCCGACGCCCACGAAGTCGGCGAGCGAGACGCCCTCCGAGACGCCCACGAGCGAGGCACCGACGTCCGAGGCGCCCTCGGAGACGCCGACCAAGACGCCGACCCAGACACCCACCCAGACCCCGACGCAGTCCCCGACCCAGTCGCCCACCCAGAGCCCGACGGGCGGCATCGAGAACCCGCTGGACCCGAACAACCGGGAACAGTAGCGGACGGACGACGAAGGGCGCCCGGCATCTCGCCGGGCGCCCTTCGTGCGTCTACGACCGCGTCGCGTACGGCCTCGCGCGCTGCTAGGTCTGGTTCAGCTCGAACCAGACCACCTTCCCGGTGCTCAGCCGTGTCGCGCCCCAGCGTCTGGCCATCTTGTTCACCAGGTACAGGCCGCGACCGCCCTCGTCGGTGGCCCGTGCCTGGCGCAGGCGCGGCAGTTGGGGCACGTCGTCGCCGACCTCGCAGCGCAGCACGTCGGTGCGCAGCAGCCGTAGCGTGACCGGACGGGAGGCGTAGCGCACGGCGTTCGTCACGACCTCGCTGACGAGCAGCTCCACGGAGTCGCTGAGGTCCTCCATGCCCCAGCGGGACAGCGCGCGCCGGGCGAGCCTGCGGGCCCGGCCGGGGGCGGCGTCCTCGGGCTCCAGGAACCAGTACGCCACGTCGCTCGGCGCGATCCCGTCGAAGCGGGCCGCGAGCAGCGCGATGTCGTCGTCCCGGTCGCCCGGGCCGAGCATGTCGAGGACCTCGTCGCACAGCGCTTCCAGCGGCGGCGGATGGTCCGGGCCGGTCAACTGCGCGGTCGCGGCGAGCTTCTCGCGCAGCTGCTCTATGCCGGTCCACACGTCCCTGAGGCGCGACTCCACCAGACCGTCGGTGTACAGCAGCAGGGTCGCGCCCGCGGGCGCGTCCAGCTCCACGGCCTCGAAGTCGACCCCGCCCACGCCGATCGGCGCCCCCGGCGGCACCCGCAGCACCTCGGCGCGACCGCCCAGATGCAGCAGCACCGGCGGCGGATGGCCGGCGTTGGCGATGGTGATCCGGTGCGAGACCGGGTCGTAGACCGCGTACAGGCAGGTCGCCATGCGGTCGGTGCCCAGGCGCTGGGCCTGTTCGTCCAGGTGGTGCAGGACCTCCTGCGGCGGCAGGTCGAGGCCGGCCAGGGTCTGCGCGGTCGTGCGCAGCTGGCCCATGATGGCCGCCGACGTCATGGAGTGGCCCATCACGTCGCCCACGACCAGCGCGACCCGGCTGCCGGGCAGCGGGATCGCGTCGTACCAGTCGCCGCCCACCCTGGCCGTCTCGGCCGCCGGGAGGTAACGGGAGGCCAGGCGCACGCCCGTGGGCCGCGGCAGGGTCTCGGGGAGCATGGTGCGCTGCAGCTCGTCGGCGATGTACGCCTCGCGGCCGTACAGCACCGCCTTGTCGATGCCGAGCGCGCTGTGCGTGGCGAGCTGGGCGGCGACCAGCAGGTCGTCCGCCTCGAAGGCGAGCCGCTCGGGGCGGCGCAGGAAGAGCGCCGCGCCGATCACCCGGCGCCGGCCGCGCAGCGGCGCGAGGATCGCGCGCTGACCGCCGGGCACCAGGAACTCGCCCGTGTCACCGAGGAGTTCGGGCAGGGCGGCACGCGCTGCGGGCGCGTCCGTGAAGACCGGACGCACCCCGCGCAGCACCTCGGCGAGCGCACTGCCCGGCCGTACCTCGCAGATCTCGGCGCCGACCGCGTCCAGCCCCGTCATCTCGGGCGGCTCCGGCTGCAGGGCCGGCGAGAAATTGCCCTCGGTGTCGCGCTCCGCCGGGATCCGGTCGGTGCGCCGCAGCCGCAGCAGGAGCGGGCCCGTGGGCCGCTCGTCGCCGACGGGCAGCGGATCGCGCAGATAGACGAGGATCGCGTCGGAGAAGGTCGGCACGGTCGCCCGGCACAGCCCCATGACGATCTCGTCCAGGTCGATGCCGCGGGCGATGCGCCGGGTCGCGGCGCCCACGAAGCGCAGCCGGTCGCCGTCGCGCCGCATCGGCGTGGGCCGGCCGGGCACCGCCCCCTGTCCGCTACGGCGCTCCTGACCGCCGCCGTCCTGGGCGCGGCCCTGCTCGCCGCCCGGCTGGTCGGGGACGGCCTCCGGCGCGGGGCGCGGACGGTGGGTGCCTGGTTCGACGGCAGCGGGCTGCGAGTGCTCGGGGCCGGTGTTGTCGGAGGGAGGCGAGGCCGGATCCTTTCCCTTGCCGCGCGGCGTGGCCGTGCCCGGCGCGGGCGGTGTCTCCCCGGTGCGGGCCTGCGCCGGTAAGGCGGCCGCCGGGGGCATCGTCGCCGGGGTGTGCAGGAGCGCCCCGCGGGGATCCGCGGGGTCGGCGCCCGGCTGCGGGCGCTCGAAGGACATGGGGTGCTCCGTCACGCGTGTCGAATCCGTCCGTCCGGGGCTGCGCCTGGCGTGCGCAGTTCGTCCCGCAGGAATCCCGATACCCGGAATACATGTCCCCGGAACGGAATTCCCGCGTGGTCAGAGGCTGTTCCTGTGCCGCGGGCACACCGACTGCGGGCCGCGGGGCGTGCCCCGCCGATGTTGCCCTCGTTCCTCTCGCTCACGTCCTGCCGCCCCTCGGTGACGATCGGTCAAGCCCAGCGCATGCTCCGGGAGTTGCTACTGCACCCTTGCGGAGGACGATCCTACGGTTGCGGACCGGGGGCGCATCAAGGGTCTCATGTGGACACGTGCGCGGGCGTACGGTCCCAGTCCTCCGGCAAAGACGGTACAGCCCAGGACGGATCCGGGCGCCAGTGCTGCCAGCCGTCGCTGAACGGCGGGCCCCAGGCGCGGATCACCTCCACCGCGGACCGGCCCGCCGCACGCACCTGTTCGGCCAGCTCGGGAGCCATCAGCCCGTCCCGCTGGGCCTGCGCGAACTCGTCCTCGTCGCGCCAGTGCCAACTGCGGTCCGGGTGCACGGAGATGTCGAGGAAGTGATCCTCGGAGTCCACCCCGCCGCCCCAACGCTCAAGCGGGGCTTCGAGGTTGACGTACCAGTTCTTGAACTGCCAGCCCGGCTCCCAGAACAGCCACACCGACCAGGGCTCACCGGGCCGGGCCAGCTTCAGCACCCCGGTGCCGAACCAGCGGTCGCGCTGTACGGTACGGGGCTTGGTGTAACGGGTCTCCAGCGGCTCGACGTGCACGGGCGTCCCGTCGGCGAGCGCCGGCTTGACGCACTCGGTGCCCGGGGCCAGCCAGACGGCGAGCAGATCGGCGTCGTCGCGCACGACGGTCACGGGGCGTGCGATGTGGAAGTGCGCGCCCCCGTTCTCCCGGTACCGCCACAGGATCTGTGTCCCCGGGGTCCAGAAGGCCGTCGCTCCGCCCGCCGCCACGTCCGCTCTCACCGCTTCACCCTCTGCCATGCAGAGATATTAGGTGCCATGGGCATACGACGCTGCGGCGCGCGTCACGGTTCGCGCCGCAGCGCCGAATCGTCACGGACGCGTCATCCGCAGGACATCGAGGGCCTCGTCCAGCTGCTCCACCGTGAGATCGCCGCGCTCCACGTACCCGCCGTCCAGGACGACCTCGCGGATGGTGCGGCGCTCGGCCAGCGCCTTCTTCGCGACCTTCGCGGCCTCCTCGTAGCCGATGTACTTGTTGAGCGGCGTGACCACCGAGGGCGACGACTCGGCGTACTCGCGGGCCCGCTCGCGGTTCGCGGTGATGCCGTCCACGGTCCGGTCGGCCAGCAGCCGGGAGACGTTCGCGAGCAGCCGGACCGACTCCAGGACGTTCTTGGCGATGACCGGCAGCATCACGTTGAGCTCGAAGTTGCCGGCCGCGCCGGCCGCGGCGACGGTGGCGTCGTTGCCGGTGACCTGGGCGGCGACCATCAGCACCGCCTCGGGGATCACCGGGTTGACCTTGCCCGGCATGATCGACGAACCGGGCTGCAGATCGGGCAGGTTGATCTCGGCGAGCCCGGTGCGCGGCCCGGACGACATCCACCGCAGATCATTGGCGATCTTCGTCAGCCCCACGGCGATCGTCCGCAGCTGCCCGCTGGTCTCGACGATGCCGTCCCGCGCGCCCTGTGCCTCGAAGTGGTTGCGGGCCTCGGTCAGCGGCAGACCGGTGACGCGGGCGACCTCCTCGATGACGGCGGCGGAGAAGCCGGGCGGGGTGTTGATGCCGGTGCCGACGGCGGTGCCGCCCAGCGGCAGCTCGGCGAGCCGGGGGAGCGTCGCGGACAGCCGCTCGATGCCGTACCGCACCTGGGCCGCGTACCCGCCGAACTCCTGCCCCAGCGTCACGGGCGTGGCGTCCATCAGATGCGTACGCCCCGACTTCACCACGTCGGCGAACTCCTCGGACTTGCGCTCCAGGGAGGCGGCGAGGTGCTCCAGGGCGGGGACGAGGTCCCGGGTGACGGCGGCGGTGGCGGCGACATGGATGGAGGACGGGAAGACGTCGTTGGACGACTGCGAGGCGTTCACATGGTCGTTGGGGTGTACGTCCCTGCCGAGCCGCTCGGTCGCGAGCGTGGCGAGCACCTCGTTGGTGTTCATGTTCGACGAGGTGCCGGAGCCGGTCTGGAAGACGTCGATCGGGAAGTGCTCGTCCCAGTCCCCGCGGGCGACCTCGGCCGCCGCCTCCTGGATCGCCTCGGCGATGTCCTTGTCGAGTACCCCGAGCCGCGCGTTCACCTTGGCGGCGGCGCCCTTGATGCGCGCGAGCGCCTCGATGTGGGCGCGCTCGATGCGCTGGCCGGAGATCGGGAAGTTCTCGACGGCACGCTGCGTCTGGGCCCGCCACTTCGCGTCCGCCGGGACGCGGACCTCTCCCATGGAGTCGTGCTCGATGCGGTAGTCGCTCATGCCTGCTACAGCGCCGCCGCGCCCGGGGGTGTTCCCGGCCGCGACGGCGCCGTACCTGATCGGACCAGTGGGCTACGCCAGCCCGGGGCCCCGTACCGGGATCGTCGTGAACGTCGGGGCGGGTGCCGGGTCCTGGAAGAAGTCGTTGCCCTTGTCGTCGACCACGATGAACGCCGGGAAGTCCTCGACCTCGATCTTCCAGACGGCCTCCATGCCGAGCTCCTCGTACTCGACGACCTCGACCTTCTTGATGCAGTCCTGGGCGAGGCGGGCGGCGGGGCCGCCGATGGAGCCGAGGTAGAAGCCGCCGTGCGCGTCGCAGGCGTCGGTGACCTGCTTGGAACGGTTGCCCTTGGCCAGCATGACCTTGGAGCCGCCCGCCGCCTGGAACTGCTCGACGTAGGAGTCCATGCGGCCGGCCGTGGTCGGGCCGAAGGAGCCGGACGCGTAGCCCTCGGGGGTCTTCGCCGGGCCCGCGTAGTACACCGGGTGGTCCTTGAGGTACTGCGGCATCTCCTCGCCCGCGTCCAGCCGCTCCTTGATCTTGGCGTGCGCGATGTCGCGGGCCACGACCAGCGGGCCGGTGAGCGAGAGCCGGGTCTTGACCGGGTACTTGGTCAGCTCGGCGAGGATCGACTCCATCGGCTGGTTGAGGTCGATCCGCACGACGTCGGACTCGTCGAGGTGCTCGTCCGTCGTGTCGGGCAGGAAGCGCGCGGGGTCCGTCTCCAGCTGCTCCAGGAAGACGCCCTCGGGCGTGATCTTCGCGAGTGCCTGGCGGTCGGCCGAGCAGGAGACGGCGATGGCGACCGGGCAGGACGCGCCGTGCCGGGGCAGGCGCACCACGCGCACGTCGTGGCAGAAGTACTTGCCGCCGAACTGCGCGCCGATCCCGATCCTCTGCGTCAGCTCGAAGACCTTCTGCTCCAGCTCCTTGTCGCGGAAGCCGTGCCCGAGCTCGGAGCCCTCGGCCGGGATCTCGTCCAGGTAGTGCGCGGAGGCGTACTTGGCGGTCTTCAGCGCGTACTCGGCGGACGTACCGCCGACGACGATCGCCAGGTGGTACGGCGGGCAGGCGGCCGTACCGAGCGAACGGATCTTCTCCTCCAGGAACTTCATCATGGAGGACTCGTTCAGGACGGCCTTCGTCTCCTGGTACAGGAACGACTTGTTGGCCGAGCCTCCGCCCTTCGCCATGAACAGGAACTTGTACGCGCCGCCGTCGGTGGCGTACAGCTCGATCTGGGCGGGGAGGTTGGAGCCGGTGTTCTTCTCTTCCCACATGGTGAGCGGGGCCATCTGCGAGTACCGCAGGTTGAGGTTGTGGTAGGCGTCGTAGATGCCCTTGGACAGGGCCTCCTCGTCGCCGCCCTGCGTGAGCACGTTCTGGCCGCGCTTGCCCATCACGATCGCCGTGCCGGTGTCCTGGCACATGGGCAGCACGCCCGCCGCCGCGATGTTGGCGTTCTTCAGCAGGTCCAGGGCGACGAACTTGTCGTTGGCCGACGCCTCGGGGTCGTCGACGATGCGGCGCAGCTGGGACAGGTGCGCGGGCCGCAGATAGTGCTGGATGTCGTGGATGGCCTCCTCGGCGAGCTTGCGCAGCGCCTCGGGCTCCACCTTGAGGAACGTCCGCCCGTCGGCCTCGAAGGTGGAGACACCCTCGGAGGTCACCAGCCGGTAGGTGGTGGTGTCCTCTCCCATGGGGAGCAGATCGGTGTACGCGAACTCAGGCATCTTCGCCCATTCCTCACTCGACAGACGGCGGCCCGCCGACACCGGCGGGCGCTCACCAGCGTAGGACCTGCCTGGAGCGGCGGGCTTGTGAGGTTGTCCTCAGTAGGTCCTCGTCGGGTCCTCGTCGGGTCTTCGTTGGGTCTTCGTCGGGTCTTCGTCGGGTCTTCGTTGGGTCTTCGTCGGGTCTTCGTCGGGTCTTCGGTGGGTTTTCCACAGGGGGTAGTCGCGATCTATCGCGTTTGGGTACGCTGCTGTCGTGGACCTTCAGAAGCAGCCTCCGCAGACGCATGCCGAGCCCTCGCCGCCGGCCGCCGAGCTGCGTGCCTCGGACGCCGAACGTGACCGCATCGCCGACATCCTGCGCGAAGCCCTCGCGGAGGGCCGGCTGACCGCCGACGAGCACGCCGAGCGCGTGGAGGGTGTGCTCGCCGCCAGGACGGTGGGCGAGCTGGAGGTCTTCATCCGGGACCTGCCGGCCGCGCACCGGCGCCGAGCGGCCCCCGCCTTCGCCGCGGCCCCCAACCGCCCCACGACGGGCGCCATCCCGGCCGACCCCGACGAGAACGTGGTGGCGGTGTTCAGCAGCGCCGTCCGCAAGGGCCGCTGGCGCGCGGGACGCCGCATCCATGCGTACGCGATCTTCGGCAGCGTGGAGATAGACCTCAGCGAGGCGCTCTTCGAATACCAGCAGGTCGTGATCAAGACGGTCTCGGTCTTCGGGAATGTGGAGATCCGCGTCCCGGAGAATGTGTCGCTGCGCGGCACCGGCGGCGGTGTGCTCGGCAACTTCGAGGTGGACACGCTGGATTCGGCTGAACCGGACGCCCCGGTCATCTATGTCGACGGGTGGGCCGTACTGGGCAATGTCGAGGCAAGGCCCAAGCGCGGCAAGCTCGTTGCCGACATTCTCGACCGGGTCCGGCGCAAGGTCGACAAGGATTTGCGCAAACACCTGGATCGTTGACGGTTGTGAATCCGGCGGTGTTTCCCGCGCATTGGTCCACCCGTAATCGGACAGCCGCGGGTGCTCACAACCCCCCGGAATCCAGCGGTTCGGAACTGAGTGCATAGGCACGCGCACAGCGGGTAGGCCTTGACGCATCGTCTCTCGCTCGCGAAGCCGTCGTCAGGAGTAGACCGTGCTGCAACCGCCGCATTCGTCCCTGCAGGTAGCTGCCGTGCCGGCCCAGCGGGTGCCAGTGCGGGACAGGGACCAAGACGCTCCATGGCACACCGAGGCGGTGTGCCGGCGCGACGAGGCCGGCCTGTTCTTCGCCCCCTCGAAAGAACCCACCGCCGCAAGGCTTTCCCGCGAGGAGGCGGCCAAGCGCGTCTGTGCCCGCTGTCCCGTCATGGTCGAGTGCCGCGAGCACGCGCTCCTGCAACCGGAGCCCTACGGCGTCTGGGGCGGCCTCACGGCGGCCGAGCGCCGAGTGGTGCTGGCGCGCCGCCGCCGTCGCGAAATGGAACTGAAGAAGGCGGCGAGGGTGGAGCGCATACCGCAGGCGGGGTAGTCGCCCCCCTCCAGGACGCACGAAGCGGGCGCCCCCTACCGCACCAGGGGGCGCCCGCTTCTTGGTCGGGCTACTTCGCGCGGTCGAAGTCGATCGCGCTGTAGGCCCGCAGCTTGCTCAGCCGGTGCTCGGAGTCGATCCGGCGCACCGTCCCCGACTTCGACCGCATCACGATCGAGTCGGTCGTCGCGTTCTCCGAGCGGTAGCGCACACCGCGCAGCAGCTCGCCGTCGGTGATGCCGGTCGCCACGAAGAAGACGTTCTCCCCGGACACCAGGTCGTCGGTCTGCAGCACGCGGTCCAGGTCATGCCCGGCGTCCAGCGCCCGCTGCCGCTCCTCGTCGTCCTTCGGCCACAGCTTGCCCTGGATGGTGCCGCCGAGGCACTTCACGGCACAGGCCGAGATGATCCCCTCCGGCGTACCGCCGATGCCGAGCAGCATGTCGACGCCGGTGCCCTCGCGCATCGCGTAGATCGAACCGGCCACGTCGCCGTCGGAGATCAGCTTGATCCGCGCCCCGGCGTCCCGGATCTCCTTGATGATCCCCTCGTGCCGCGGGCGGTCCAGGATGACGACGGTCACGTCCTCCGGGGTGGAGTGCTTGGCCTTGGCGACCCGGCGGATGTTCACCGACACCGGGGCGTTGATGTCGACGAAGTCGGCCGCGTCGGGCCCGGTGACCAGCTTGTCCATGTAGAACACGGCGGACGGGTCGAACATCGACCCGCGGTCCGCGGCGGCCAGCACGGCGATGGCGTTCGGCATGCCCTTGGCGGTCAGCGTGGTGCCGTCGATCGGGTCGACGGCGATGTCGCACTCGGGGCCGGTCCCGTCACCGATCCGCTCCCCGTTGAAGAGCATCGGGGCCTCGTCCTTCTCGCCCTCGCCGATGACCACCACGCCGTTCATGGACACGGTGGACACGAGGCTTCGCATGGCGCGCACCGCGGCGCCGTCGGCACCGTTCTTGTCGCCCCGCCCGACCCAGCGGCCCGCGGCCATCGCGGCTGCTTCGGTCACCCGGACGAGTTCCAGGGCGAGGTTGCGGTCGGGGGCTTCACTGGGGACTTCGAGTTCGGACGGCAAGTGATGATGCTCGGTCATCGAGGCGCACCTTTCTGATACGACGACGGCCGGATGAGGGTTCGCCCCGACTCTATCGTCAGTGCGACAAAATGAGCAGGGGACCCCACGGATGAGCGGACCGGGCACCTGCGACGATAGAGGGCGTGGCAGGTTCGAACGGCAAGCAGAAGACGGTCCGGGACATGGTGCTCTCCCTGGGCGTGATCGGGATCGCCGCTGCGGTCATCTACATCTTCATCCCGCACGACGACAAGGACACCGACATCAAGCGGGTCGACTACCGGGTCGAGCTGCTCACGGCACGGCGCGCCGCGGCCTACCCGGTCGCCGCCCCCGAGGGCCTGTCCAAGAGCTGGAAGGCGACGTCCGTCCGCTTCCAGGGCGACAAGTTCGACGCCTGGCACCTGGGCTTCCACGCCCCCGACGACCAGTACGTGCAGATCGAGCAGTCGACTCAGAAGCCTTCGGAGTTCATCGACGAGGCGAGCCAGGGCGGCAGCGCGACCAAGACCACCCAGAAGATCGCCGGCCGCACCTGGACCCACTACACCGGCGGCCGCTACGACGCCCTGGTGCTCCCCGGCAAGGGCTCGACCACGGTGGTCGCGGGCACCGGCTCCTTCAAGCAGCTGACCGAGATGGCCGCGGCGCTGAAGATGGCGTAGCCGCACGCACGCGAAGGCCCCCGGCGGTGCTGCCGGGGGCCTTCGCGCGTGCGAGGGGTGCTCAGACGGAGGGGTGCTCAGACGGAGGGGTGCTCAGACGGTGGTGACGACCTGCTCGTAGCCCAGACGCGGGGAGCGCGGGAACCAGGCGTCCTCGCCGGGCTTGCCGATGTTGACCACCATCAGCGGGGTGTGGTCGTCGTCCAGGAACTCCTTCTGGACGCCCGCGAAGTCGAGACCGGTCATCGGGCCGGCCGCGAGACCGGCGGCGCGGACGCCGATGATGAAGTACGCGGCCTGCAGGGTGGCGTTCAGGGCGGCGCTGTTCTCCCGGATCACGCGGTCGCCGAAGACGGCGTCCTTGGCCTGGGGGAAGTGCGGGAAGAGCTCCGGCAGTTCCTCGTGGAACTCGTTGTCCGCGGAGAGGATCGCGACCAGCGGGGCGGTGGCGGTCTTCTTCTGGTTGCCCTCGGCCATGTGCCGCACCAGGCGCTCGCGGGCCTCCGCGGAGCGGACCAGCGTGATGCGCAGCGGGGACTGGTTCATCGAGGTCGGCCCGTACTTGACGAGGTCGTAGATCGCCTGCACCTGCTCGTCGGTCACCGGCTCGTCGGTGAAGGTGTTGGCGGTGCGGGCCTCGCGGAACAGCAGGTCCTGGGCGGCGGGGTCAAGAACGAGAGACATGGCTGAACTTCCTCGGTAACGGCGTCCGGTTCGCAACCGGACCGCGGTCCGGTTAAGCTGACGAGCATGACCGTACGCCGGTGAAGTTCAATGTTCAACAAAAACTGGGGCATGGTGATCCGTTTCACAACGGACCACGTTCTGTGGCGGTGTTCCGGTGATCCGGTGATCCGGTGTTTGGTGGGGCTGGGGGCTGGGGGCTGGGGGCTGGGGGGCTACGCGCCGCCGTCCTCGTCGGCCTCTTCCTCTTCCTCCTCGGCCAGCGCCGCGTCCAGCCGCGCCCGGGCGCCGTCCAGCCAGCGCCGGCAGACCTTGGCCAGTTCCTCGCCGCGCTCCCAGAGCGCGAGGGACTCCTCGAGCGTCGTGCCGCCCGCCTCGAGGCGTCGTACGACCTCGATCAGCTCGTCCCGCGCCTGCTCGTAACCGAGCGCCTCTTCCTTGCCCGCCACCTTGCTGGTCATCCGCCCACCCTATGCATCGACTCGTACGGAGAACTCACCCTCGGAGACCCGCGCCCGCAGCGTCTCCTGTGCCGTGACCTCGGCCGGGTCGCGCACCACGTGACCGTCCTCCTTCTGCAGCACGGCGTACCCGCGCTTGAGGGTGGCGGCGGGAGAGAGGGCCACCACGCGCGCGTGCGTGTGCGTCAGCTCGGAGTCGGCGCGGTCGAGCAGATGCCGGAGCGTGCGGCGCGAACGGTCGGTCAGCGAGGCGACATGATCGGCCCGCTCGTCGATCATCCGGTGCGGATCCTCTATCGAGGGCCGGGCGAGCGCATGGGCGAGCCCGCGTTCCTCCCGCTCGACGAACGCCTCCACGCACCGCCGGGCACGGTCCCGCAGCAACCGCACGCGCTCGTACTCCTCACCCACGTCCGGTACGACCTTCTTGGCGGCGTCGGTGGGGGTGGAGGCGCGCAGGTCGGCGACATGGTCGAGGAGGGGGTTGTCGGGCTCGTGCCCGATCGCCGAGACCACCGGGGTGCGGCACTCGGCGACGGCGCGCACGAGCTGCTCGTCGGAGAACGGCAGCAGGTCCTCCACGCTGCCGCCGCCGCGCGCGACGATGATCACGTCCACCTCGCCGAGCGCGTCGAGCTCCTTGACGGCCTGCACGACCTGCGGGACGGCGTGCACGCCCTGCACGGCGACGTTGCGCACCTCGAAGCGGACGGCGGGCCAGCGGTGCCGGGCGTTCTCCAGTACGTCGCGCTCGGCGGCCGAGGCGCGGCCGCAGACCAGGCCGATGAGCTGGGGCAGGAAGGGCAGGGCCTTCTTGCGCTCGGGTGCGAACAGGCCCTCGGCGGCCAGCGACTTCTTCAACTGTTCCAGCCGCGCGAGGAGTTCGCCGATGCCCACGGGCCTTATCTCGGCGGCGCGCAGGGAGAGCTGGCCCCGCGGCGCGTACCACTCCGGCTTGGCGTGGACGACGACCCGCGCGCCCTCGCTGACGACGTCGGCCACGGCGTCGAACACCTGGCGGTAGCAGGTGACGCTGATCGAGATGTCGTGAGAGGGATCGCGCAGCGTCAGAAAGACGACCCCGGCACCGGGCCGCCGCGACAACTGGGTGATCTGCCCCTCGACCCACACGGCTCCCAGCCGGTCGATCCACCCTCCGATGAGCCGCGACACCTCACCGACGGGCAGGGGGGCTTGCGCGGACGTATTGAGAGCCATGCCGCGAGGGTAACGGCCACCACCGACAACCCAGCCCAGCCCAGCCACCCCTTTCGCCGCCCGCCGCGCACCCACACTGCACGACCGGCACGGCGCGTCCGTCCGCCGACCGGGCGGCCCCACCACGACTGCCGCCCCTGACGCCTCCGCGACCACGGCGACGGCGAACGCGGCCCTCGCGCGCGGCGGGTGTGCCTGGGTGGCGCGGGCGTGCCGCCCCGCCCGCACTGCACGACCGGCACGGCGCGTCCGTCCGCCGACCGGGCGGCCCCGCTACGGCTGCCACCCCGGACGCCTTCGCGATCACCGCGATGGTGACTCCCCCCGGCGCGACGGGCATCAGCACATGCGGGCACCGGATCACCGTGCGGTCGGCTCAGCCCTTTCCGCTCGCTTGCGTGCGCTCAGGCGGCGCAGGCGTATCCACGCGCCCCCGCTGTACCACCAGGACCGCGAGTGCGATTGCCAGCCAGGCGGCGCCCACCACGAGTGCCGTCCCGGACGCCTCCGCGATCACCGCGATGGTGATCGCCGCGCCCGCGACGGGCATCAGTACGTGGCGCCACCAGATCAGTGGGCCGCCTGCGCGGCGTACCGCGAACCATGCCAGCACGCTTGCGTGCAGGAGTGTGAAGGCTGTCAGGGCGCCGATGTCGACGACCGACACGAGGTGGTCCATCCCGTCGTCGCGGCGGGCGGCCCACACCGCCGCGATCAGTGTGATCACGGCCGCGCACAGCAGCGCCACCCGCGGCACCCCGGTGTCCGTCCTGGCCAGTGCCCGGGGCAGTCGGCGGTCGCGGCCCATGGCGAACAGCAGGCGGGCCGCGGCGGCCTGTCCGGCCAGTGCCGCGAACGCCGCCCCGATCGCCTTGCTGACCGCCACCAGGTCGTGCAGCCACGTACCGACCGACGCGTCCACGGCGTCGTAGAACGCGGACCCCTGCTTGCCGGGATCGGCGGCCAGCTGCGCGGACGTCGCCGGTTCCAGCAGCGCCACCAGGTACGTCTGCGCCACGAACAGCACGCCCGCCAGCGCCAGACAGAACAGCACGGCGCGCGCCACCTTCCCGGACCCGCCCGTGGCCTCCTCCGCGAAGGACGCGATGGCGTCGAAGCCCAGATAGGACAGCACGGCGACCGAGACCGCCCCGATCACCGCCGACAGCGCGAACGACCCCTGCGTACCGTCCCCCGACAGCGGCGACCACCAGCCCCGCTCGGCGCCGTCCCGCCCCAGCACCACCAGCGCCGACACCACGAAGACCAGCAGCACCACGACTTCCATCACCAGCACCAGGAGGCCGGCCCGGGCCGCGGCACGCACCCCCCACAGGTTCAGCAGCGTCGTGACGACGACCGCGAGCGCCGTCCACACCCAGCGCGAGACCTCCGGCACCAGGGAGTTCATCGCGATCCCGGAGAAGAGATAGGCGACCGCCGGGATCAGCACGTAGTCCAGCATCGCCATCCACCCGGCGACGAAGCCCGCCTCCTTCCCGAGCGCCACGCGCGCGTAGGCGAACACCGAGCCCGCCCGGGGGACCACGCGCACCATCTGCGCGTAGCTGAACGCGGTGAACGCCATGGCGACGGTGGCGACGACGTAGACCAGCGCCACGGCACCGTGCGACTTCGCGTCCAGGGTGCCGAACACGCCGACGGGCGCCATGGGGGCGATGAAAAGCAGCCCGTAGACCACCAGATCCCGGAAACCGAGGCTGCGCCGCAGGTCATGCCCCTCGCCGGTGTTCGTAGCCGCCGTACCGGTCCTGGCCATGCCGCCTCCGCAGACGCCTCGTCCGTCGTGTCCTTCCCCACCCCTCCCACTCCACGGCCAGTCTCCCCAAGGGCGCGATCTTTGACCCGCCGAACGTGGCCCTACGATGGATGCATGACTGCTTCGTCTGGCCGCCGTGTCCTGCTCGCCGCCCCCCGGGGCTACTGCGCGGGTGTGGACCGCGCCGTGATCGCCGTCGAGAAAGCCCTGGAGCAGTACGGCGCTCCGATCTACGTCCGGCACGAGATCGTCCACAACAAGTACGTCGTGCAGACCCTGGAGAAGAAGGGCGCGATCTTCGTCGAGCGGACCGAGGAGGTCCCCGAGGGGAACATCGTGATGTTCTCCGCGCACGGCGTCGCCCCCGTCGTCCACGAGGAGGCGGAGCGCGGCCGGCTCGCCACCATCGACGCGACCTGCCCGCTGGTCACCAAGGTGCACAAGGAAGCCGTCCGCTTCGCCAATGACGACTACGACATCCTCCTGATCGGGCACGAGGGCCACGAGGAGGTCATCGGCACCTCCGGCGAGGCCCCCGAGCACATCACGCTCGTCGACGGCCCCGAGGACGTCGCCAAGGTCGAGGTCCGCGACCCCTCCAAGGTCGTATGGCTGTCCCAGACCACGCTCTCCGTCGACGAGACCATGGAGACCGTCGACGCCCTCAAGGAGAAGTTCCCGCAGCTGATCTCCCCCCCCAGCGACGACATCTGCTACGCCACGCAGAACCGTCAGCTCGCGGTCAAGCAGATGGGCGCCGAGGCGGATCTGGTCATCGTCGTCGGCTCCCGCAACTCCTCCAACTCCAAGCGGCTCGTCGAGGTCGCCAAGCTCGCGGGCGCGCGTGAGGCGTATCTGGTGGACTTCGCCGACGAGATCGACGAGTCCTGGCTTCAGGGCGTGTCCACGGTCGGCGTCACCTCCGGCGCCTCCGTCCCGGAGGTCCTGGTCGAGCAGGTCCTGGAGTGGCTGGCCGGGCGCGGCTTCGAGGACGTCGAGATCGTCAAGGCGGCCGAGGAGTCCATCACGTTCTCGCTGCCCAAGGAGCTGCGCCGGGACCTTCGCGAGGAGGCGGCGGCGCTGATCGCGGAGCGGACGGGCTCCTCGCGGGAGTGACCGTCAGTCGTCCGTCGTAACGTAGGGCCATGCAGATCTTCGGCGTGGACATCGGTGGATCCGGGATCAAGGGTGCCCCGGTGGACCTGGACAAGGGCGACCTGGCTGACGAGCGCTTCAAGGTGCTCACCCCGCACCCGTCGACCCCCGACAGCGTGGCGGACGGCGTGCGGCAGGTCGTCGAGCACTTCGGCTGGACGGGCCCGGTCGGCCTCACCTTTCCCGGTGTGGTCACCGGCGGCTCCACCGTCCGCACGGCGGCGAACGTCGACAAGAGCTGGGTCGACACCGACGCGCGCGCCCTGTTCAGCGAGCGCCTCGGCGGCCTGCCCGTGACGGTCGTCAACGACGCGGATGCGGCGGGCGTCGCCGAGATGCGCTTCGGTGCGGGCAAGGACCGCATGGGCACCGTCATCCTGCTGACCTTCGGCACCGGCATCGGCAGCGCCCTGTTCATCGACGGCAGGCTCGTGCCCAACACGGAGCTCGGCCACCTCGAGCTGCACGGCCACGACGCGGAGAAGCGCGCCTCCAGCAAGGCCAAGGACGACGGCGAGCTGACGTGGGAGCACTGGGCGCACCGCGTGCAGAAGTACCTCGCCCATGTCGAGATGCTGTTCTCGCCGGAGCTGATCGTCATCGGCGGCGGTGTCAGCCGCAAGGCCCAGAAGTTCCTGCCCTTCATCGAGGGCATCCAGGCGGAGATCGTCCCCGCACAGCTGCAGAACAACGCGGGCATCGTGGGCGCGGCGATGCACGCGGCGGAGAG
>NZ_JALDAX010000027.1 GCF_022698145.1 Streptomyces spinosisporus | reverse complement strand
GGCCCGCGAGCTGAACATCGACGCCGAGGGCATCGACATGGGCCCCTCGCCCACGGATGCCGCCCTGGCCGCCGACCTCGCGCTGCCGATCGAGGAGCTGGAACTCACCGTCCGCTCCTACAACTGCCTCAAGCGCGAAGGCGTCCACATGGTGGGCGAACTCCTCGCGCGTTCCGAGGCCGACCTGCTCGACATCCGCAACTTCGGTGCGAAATCCATCGACGAGGTCAAGGCGAAGCTGGCCGGTCTCGGCCTGGCCCTCAAGGACAGCCCGCCCGGATTCGACCCGACCGCCGCCGCCTTCGACGCGGACGACAACGCGAACAGCGGGTTCGTGGAGACCGAGCAGTACTGAAACACCGCCCCGGCCGCCGCCATCGAGGACGACCCCTTGACCTCGATGGCGGCGGCCGTTAATTTGCGATAAGCGACGACCCATATGCTCGGAAAGGAGGCGACCAGCGGATGAACACCAGCTCCGATCTCGGTCGCCTCGCCCAGAGCACGGTCTGGGTGCCGGGTCGTATCGCGCACGGCTGCTGACAAGCCGTTCTTCTGTGCCCTCTCGCGGCACATTCCGGGTTTTCCCCCGTCACCATCTTCCGGTACGCCGCTGTCGCGTGCCGTTTTGCGCCCGCTCCTGTCATGTGGCGCGTCTGAACACAGAAAGCTGCCTGAAATTGGCGAACATCATGAATCGATCTGTCACGCACCGAAACGAAGGCCTGTCATGACAGAGGCGCGCATTACCGTCAACGGGAAAGAGACGTCGATCTCACCGGCCGCTCCCCACACCACCGTGCTGGATTTTCTGCGCGAGCGTGGCCTCACCGGCACCAAGGAGGGCTGCGCCGAGGGTGAATGCGGCGCGTGTTCGGTCCTGGTGGCCCGTCCCGGAGTGAACAAGCCCACCGACTGGGTGGCGGTCAACGCCTGCCTGGTACCGGCAGCGGCGCTCGACGGCCAGGAGGTCATCACCTCCGAGGGGCTCGCCACCGTCGGCGACCCCGGCACACCGCCCGCCCTGCACCCCGTGCAGCAGGAGATGGCGGTCCGCGGCGGCTCCCAGTGCGGCTACTGCACACCGGGGTTCGTCTGCAGCATGGCCGCGGAGTACTACCGGCCGGACCGCTGCGCGCACGCGGACCCGACCGACGGCGCCGAGGCCCACGACGGCACTGAAGTCCACGTCGACGCCGAAGCCCACGTCGACGCCGAGCACGGTCCGAACGGCTTCGACCTGCACGCCCTGAGCGGCAACCTGTGCCGCTGCACCGGCTACCGCCCGATCCGCGACGCCGCGTACGCCGTAGGGGAACCCACCGACGAGGACCCGCTCGCGCGGCGCCGTGAGCAGTCCCCGCCCGCCGCGGTCGCCACCGAATACGCCCGGGACGACAGCACGTTCCTGCGGCGGAGCACCCTGGCCGAGACGCTGCGGGTGCTGCGCGAGCGGCCCGACGCGGTGGTGGTCGCCGGCTCCACCGACTACGGAGTCGAGGTGAACATCCGCTCCCGCCGGGAGAGTTGCGTCGTCGCCATCGACCGGCTGCCCGAACTGCGGGAACTGCGCGTCGAGTCCGACCACATCGAGATCGGCGCGGCCCTCACGCTCACCGAGATCGAGCGCCGTCTGGACGGCCAAGTGCCGCTGCTGGCAGAGCTGTTCCCGCAGTTCGCGTCCCGGCTGATCCGCAACGGCGCGACCCTCGGCGGCAACCTGGGCACCGGCTCGCCCATCGGCGACAGCCCGCCGGTGCTGCTCGCCCTGGAGGCGTCGCTGGTCCTCGCCGACGCCGACGGCGAGCGCGAGGTACCGCTCGCGGACTACTTCACCGGCTACCGGCAGAGCGTGCGCCGCCCCGGCGAGCTGATCCGCGCCGTACGCATCCCGCTGCCGCTGTCGCGGGTCGCCGCCTTCCACAAGATCGCCAAGCGGCGCTTCGACGACATCTCCAGCGTGGCGGTCGCCTTCGCGCTCGACATCGAGGACGGGACCGTCCGCAGGGCACGCATCGGCCTGGGCGGCGTGGCCGCCACCCCGATCCGCGCCCTCGCCACCGAGGCCGCCCTGGAGGGCAGGCCGTGGACGGCGGAGACCGTCGAGGCCGCGGCCCGGGTGCTGCGCGGCGAGGGCACGCCGATGGACGACCATCGCGCCAGCTCCCTCTACCGCTCCGCGATGCTCGGCCAGAGCCTCAGGAAGCTGCACGCACAGACCACCGAGGCGGTGTCGTCATGAGTCATCTGTCCGAGCGTCCCGAGAAGCCCGCCGTCGGCGTCGCGCTGCCGCACGAGAGCGCCGTCCTGCACGTCACCGGCACCGCGCTCTACACCGACGACCTGATCCACCGCACCAAGGACGTGCTGCACGCCTACCCGGTGCAGGTGATGAAGGCCCACGGCCGGATCACCAAGCTCGACACCGAGCCCGCCCTCGACGTGCCCGGCGTGGTCCGGGTGCTGACCGGCGCCGACGTACCCGGTGTCAACGACGCCGGCATGAAGCACGACGAGCCGCTCTTCCCCGACGAGGTCATGTTCCACGGCCACGCGGTGGCCTGGGTGCTCGGCGAGGACCTGGAGGCGGCCCGGCTCGGGGCCGCGGCCGTCGAGGTGGAGCTCGACGAGCAGCCCGCGCTGATCACCCTGCAGGACGCGATGGCCGCCGACAGCTACCACGGCGCCAGGCCGCTGATGGAGACCGGCGACATCGACGCCGGCTTCGCCGACTCGGCGCACGTTTTCACCGGCGAGTTCCAGTTCTCCGGCCAGGAGCACTTCTACCTGGAGACCCACGCGGCCCTCGCCCAGGTCGACGAGAACGGGCAGATCTTCATCCAGAGCAGCACCCAGCACCCCTCGGAGACCCAGGAGATCGTCTCCCATGTGCTCGGCGTGCCCGCCCATGAGGTGACCGTGCAGTGTCTGCGCATGGGCGGCGGCTTCGGCGGCAAGGAGATGCAGCCGCACGGGTTCGCGGCCGTCGCCGCGCTCGGCGCCAAGCTCACCGGCCGCCCGGTCCGCTTCCGGCTCAACCGCACACAGGACCTGACCATGTCCGGCAAGCGGCACGGCTTCCACGCTTCCTGGAGGATCGGCTTCGACGCCGACGGCCGTATCCAGGCCCTCGACGCCACGCTGACCGCGGACGGCGGCTGGAGCCTGGACCTGTCCGAGCCGGTCCTCGCCCGGGCGCTGTGCCACATCGACAACACGTACTGGATCCCCAACGCCCGCGTCGCCGGACGCATCGCCAGGACCAACACGGTCTCCAACACCGCGTTCCGCGGCTTCGGCGGGCCCCAGGGCATGCTGGTGATCGAGGACATCCTGGGCCGCGTCGCCCCGCAACTGGGCCTGGACCCCATGGAGTTGCGCGAGCGCAACTTCTACCGGCCGGGCCAGGGCCAGACGACGCCGTACGGCCAGCCGGTCACCCAGGCCGAGCGGATCTCCACCGTCTGGCACCAGGTCCAGGAGAACGCCGGCCTCGCCGACCGGCGGCGCGAGATCGCCGCGTTCAACGCCGCGCACCCGCACACCAAGCGGGCGATCGCGGTCACCGGCATCAAGTTCGGCATCTCGTTCAACCTCACCGCCTTCAACCAGGGCGGCGCGCTGGTGCTGATCTACAAGGACGGCTCCGTCCTGATCAACCACGGCGGCACCGAGATGGGCCAGGGCCTGCACACCAAGATGATCCAGGTGGCCGCGACCACCCTGGGCATCCCGCTGCACAAGGTCCGCCTCGCCCCGACGCGGACCGACAAGGTGCCCAACACCTCGGCGACCGCGGCCAGTTCGGGCGCCGATCTGAACGGCGGGGCCATCAAGAACGCCTGCGAGCAGCTGCGCGAACGGCTGCTGCAGGTGGCCGCCTCGCAGCTCGGCGCGAACGCCTCCGACGTACGCATCGTCGAGGGCGTCGCACGCGCCCTGGGCAGCGAGAAGGAGCTGGCCTGGGACGAGCTGGTGCGCACCGCGTACTTCCAGCGGGTGCAGCTGTCGGCGGCCGGGTTCTACCGGACCGAGGGGCTGCACTGGGACGCGAGGACGTTCCGCGGCTCGCCGTTCAAGTACTTCGCCCACGGCGCCGCCGCGACCGAGGTGGAGGTCGACGGCTTCACCGGCGCGTACCGCATCCGGCGCGTGGACATCGTGCACGACGTCGGCGACAGCCTCTCCCCGCTGATCGACATCGGCCAGGTCGAGGGCGGCTTCGTGCAGGGCGCGGGCTGGCTGACGCTGGAGGACCTGCGCTGGGACACCGGCGACGGGCCCGGCCGGGGACGGCTGCAGACGCAGGCGGCGAGCACGTACAAGCTGCCGAGCTTCTCCGAGATGCCGGAGGAGTTCAACGTCACGCTGCTGGAGAACGCCACCGAGGAGGGCGCGGTCTACGGCTCCAAGGCCGTGGGCGAGCCCCCGCTGATGCTGGCGTTCTCGGTGCGGGAGGCGCTGCGGCAGGCCGCCGCCGCGTTCGGGCCGAGCGGGGCCGGCGTCGAACTGGCCTCGCCCGCGACACCGGAAGCGGTGTACTGGGCGATCGAGGAGGCCCGGGCCCTTCGGGACACGGCCGCCGTCGACGGCCACTCCGTGGAAGCGCTGAGCGGTGCCTGACATGACCTGGGTCGCCGCGGTCGCGCGGTTGCGGGCACGCCGGGAGACCGGCGTGCTGGTGACCGTCGCGACCGTGCGCGGCCACGCCCCGCGCGAGGCCGGCGCGAAGCTCGTCGTGGGGCGGAGCGAGACGTGGGGCTCGATCGGTGGCGGCAACGTCGAGGCCGTTGCGATCGACCGGGCCCGGGAGATGATGGCCGCGGCGAAGCGGGAGCCCGAGCTGATGGACTTCGCCCTGAACGACAAGGTGACCAACCAGCACGGCGTGCAGTGCTGCGGTGGCACGGTCCAGGTGCTGCTCGAACCGCTGCCGGTGGTGCGGGCGGTGGCGATCTTCGGCGTCGGCCACGTCGGCCTGGAACTCGCACGCATCCTGTCCCGCCAGGACCTCGACCTCCATCTGATCGACACCCGCTCCGACATCCTCACCGAGGAGCGGCTCGACGTACTGGCGGACGCGGTGGCGCAGGTGCATGTGCATCACACGCCGCTGCTGCCCGAGGAGGTCCTGGAGGAACTGCCGCGTGGCACCCACGTGCTGATCATGACCCATGACCACGCCGAGGACGCCGCGCTGTGCGACGCCGCCCTGCGCACGGATCACCTCGGCTCCATCGGCCTGATCGGCTCGGCGGTCAAGTGGGCGCGGTTCCGCAAACGGCTGTCCACCGAAGGCGGTCACGACGACGCCGCCATCGACCGGATCAAGACCCCGATCGGACTGCCCGACATCACCGGCAAGGAGCCCGCGACCATCGCCGTGAGCGTCGCGGCCGACCTGCTGCGCACCTTCGAGACCGCCGTGAACTGACTTCGGACGAATCTCCAAGAGCGGCCCGCCGACCAGCCAGGTCCTTCATGGTTTCGGTGACTGACCCTCGACGGTACCCGGCGGGTGTACTGGCGAAGGAACCCCCACCGTGTGCCCACAAGGAGTCACCGTGACCGCGTACACCCAGGAAACGAGCATCGCCGACCTCGAGCGCGGCTGGCTGGACGAGGCCATCGGCCTCGCCACCGACAGCGTGCACAACGGCGGCGGCCCGTTCGGCGCGCTGATCGCCAAGGACGGCGAGGTCGTCGCGATCGGCAACAACAAGGTCACGTCTAACCTGGACCCGACGGCACACGGCGAGGTGAGCGCGATCCGCCTCGCCTGCCGGGAGCTCGGCACCTTCTCCCTCGACGGCTGCGTCCTGGTCACCTCGTGCGAACCGTGCCCGATGTGCCTCTCCTCCGCCCTGTGGGCCCGGGTCGACCGCATCATCTACGCCGCCGACCGCGACGACGCCGCGGTCGCCGGCTTCGACGACCGCAAGTTCTACGACCTCTTCGAAAAGCGCCCGGCGGAGCTGTGGCCGATGGCCATCGAACGCCTCCACATGCCGAACCGCACGGCCCCGTTCGACGCGTGGCTGGCGAAGACGGACCGGGTGGACTACTGAGCACGCAACCAGCTCACCGCCTCCGCCAGGCGCCGATCAGCTCCTCGGGCCCGTACGCCGCCTGAAGCCCGGAACAGCTGATCCCACTGCGGGAGACGGCCACGAGCGGTACGGGCTCCTCGGTGACGGCTGCTCGGTGCTTGTGCAGCACGGCGAGGTCGTGGCTGTCGAACGCGGCGTTCTCCAGCCACTTGACCGAGCCGAGGAAGAGCAGTTCCTTGGCCACCGGCTGCCGGTCGGCGCCCACCAGGTCGATCTCCACGTCGTTGCTGCGGGTCCAGTACCCGCCGATCGCCGGGGCGGCGGGCAGGAGCCCGTCCGGCAAAAGGCGGGCGAGGGATTCCCGGACCAGGGGTTCGATCGCGCGGCCCCGCCAGCTCGTCCACCGCTCCCTGATGCGGCTCAGCGTGAGATCTCCCCGCATGCGCTCGATCTCCGCCATGTGCGGGTCCAGAAACGCGAACCAGAACCGCAGATAGGGGTCGGCCACGCGATAGCGGCGCTCCTTCGACGGCCGCAGCGAGAGCGGCAGTTCGGCGGCCACGACCCTCTTCTCGGTCAGGACGTCCGTGGCCCGGGTCAGAGTGGTGTGGGCGATGCCGCCGGCCGCGCGTGCGATGTTGGTGAAGGTCCGCTTCCCGGATCCGATGGCCCGCAGGACCTCCCTGCTCATCGCCTGCGGCGGAAACTCGGCGGCCAGGGAGCGCTCGGCGGAGACCAGCAGGGCCGAGATCGGGTTGTCCAGCGAGTCGCGGAGGAACTCCCAGACGTCCGCCCCGGGCCGCCACTCGGTGCAGATCAGGGGAAGTCCTCCCGTGATCAGAGCGGCGTCGAACGCCCCTGCCGCCGACAGGCCGAGCATCTCGCCGATGTCGGCAGGGTTCAGGGGTCCCACGACCATCTCCCGGCCCCGTTGGTGAAGGGGCCGGTCGTAGCTGTTCAGCGCCTCCATCATCGACAGATCGGACCCCACCAGGAGGAGAAGGACCGGCTTACGGCTGAGCAGCCGGTCCCATGCCCGCTGGAGCATGCCCTCGAAGGCGTCGACGCGGTCCATGAGATACGGCACCTCGTCGATGACGACCACGCTCGGGCTGTCGTCGGGAAGGATCTCGGCCAGCAACCTGAACGCCGCGTTCCACTGCCCCGGGGTCTCCTCCGAGAACAGCTGCCGCTCCGGCAGGGTGGATCTGGAGACGGCGTCGAGCAGCTCCGACAGTTCGTCCTCCGCGCTGCCGCCCGCCGCGGTGAAGAAGACGTACGGCACCTCGGTGCGCCGGAGGAACTCCTCGACGAGACTGGACTTGCCGACCCGCCGCCTCCCCCGCATGAGCACACACTGCCCCGGCTTCGCACCCCCGACGGCCTCGCGAACCGCCTGCAAGGTCTTCCCGAGCACACCAAGCTCACGATCCCGCCCGACGAAGCGACGCATGCAAGCCTCCCGGTGGCAATAGTCTCCTCAGAGATACTATCGCCACCGCTACCATTCTTCTCCCGGCTCGTGGGCATCAGTCGCCCGCGAACCAGACAACTTCCCGCGGTGGCCGCGCACTCCTCCAGCATCACGGCAAGGTCGAACAGTGCGGCGAGCTGACGCTCATCACCGCACCTCTGCCGCAGCCCACGCATCTCGCGGAGGGCCAGTGGCCTGTTGCTCGTTCATCAACGTGTCCCCGTACGGATCGACCGCAGTGAGCAATCCCGGTACTCCCCGGAGAGCGAGCCCAGCGCATCGCCGTGCCCGTGTAGGAACTCCGGAGGAGCGTCCCGCGCGACTTGCGCCAGTTGCTGTGCGTCGGCCGTGACGAATGCAACTCCAGATCGATCCCCATGCCGCAAAATGCACACGCCGACTCGCCGATCTCGGCACCCGACGTCGAAGGGTCCCCTCGAACGGTGGGGCCCTTCGACAACGTGCCTCGTGGGGGGTTGCCGCCCATGGTCCTGGACCTACCCTCGCCACCACGGCACGTCCATGCTGCCGGCCGGGAACACCTTCGCTCTGGCCAGGATCTTCCTGTCGAGGGCCCAGACGAGGGCACGCAGCTCACGCGCGCTCTTCCTCGGCAGGGCGTGAAGCACGGTTTCGAGGTGGCCGCGGAAGTCGACGCCGTAGCACCCGCACTCGAGGATTTGGCAGCCAGGGCCCACCAGCGGGTCAGCGAGTTGTCTGAGGGGGCCGTGGGCCAGGGCCTTCCAGTGCCAGAACGCTTCTTCCGTGGCTTCGGGCCAGAAGCGGGTCCGCTCAAGCCGACGCAGATCGGCGGTACAAGAACCGGAGAGCCGGTCGATGAACGGGTACCGTCGCTGCCTCGGTCGACGGGCGGGAAGGTCGCCACGCAGGGCTGACGGGCGCCTACGCGGCATTGCCCCTTCGGTAGTCGGTCATGGGGGCAACGTACAGAACGACGTGTTCGACGGCCAGGGCGTTGCAGGCCGACGCCCTGAGCTCGGGGAGCTGGGGTGTTCTCAGACGGGCAAACGCCGGAGGCCCGGACCTTGATCAAGGTCCGGGCCTCCGAGCTGGCGGAGGATACGAGATTCGAACTCGTGAGGGGTTGCCCCCAACACGCTTTCCAAGCGTGCGCCCTAGGCCTCTAGGCGAATCCTCCGCCGGAAACATTACATGACCGAGAGGAGTGCTTGCGAACTCGTTCGCACCCCCTCGGATCAGGTAGCCTGTGCGCAGCCCCTCACGCGGCGCTATCTGACTGAACTCCCCCAGGGCCGGAAGGCAGCAAGGGTAGGTTGGCTCTGGCGGGTGCGTGGGGGGCCCTTGTGTTCGGCGGCGGGGCTGGTTGTCAGTGGACGCCTATAACCTCGTATGCGTGTCGTCTCTCGCGCTGTACCGCCGCTATCGCCCGGAGTCGTTCGCCGAGGTCATCGGGCAGGAGCATGTAACCGACCCGCTGCAGCAGGCGCTGCGGAACAACCGGGTCAATCACGCGTACCTGTTCAGCGGGCCGCGCGGCTGCGGCAAGACGACCAGTGCCCGCATCCTGGCGCGCTGCCTGAACTGCGAGCAGGGCCCCACACCCACACCCTGCGGCGAGTGCCAGTCCTGCCGGGACCTGGCGCGCAACGGCCCGGGTTCCATCGACGTCATCGAGATCGACGCCGCGTCGCACGGTGGTGTGGACGACGCCCGTGAGCTGCGCGAGAAGGCGTTCTTCGGCCCCGCCGCCAGCCGGTACAAGATCTACATCATCGACGAGGCCCACATGGTCACGTCGGCCGGTTTCAACGCGCTGCTGAAGGTCGTCGAGGAGCCCCCGGAGCACCTCAAGTTCATCTTCGCCACCACCGAGCCCGAGAAGGTCATCGGGACGATCCGCTCGCGTACACACCACTACCCCTTCCGACTCGTGCCCCCCGGCACCCTGCGCGACTACCTCGCCGAGGTCTGCGGACGCGAGGGGATGACGGTCGAGGAGGGCGTGCTGCCGCTGGTCGTGCGCGCGGGCGCGGGTTCCGTGCGTGACTCCATGTCCGTCATGGACCAGCTGCTCGCGGGCGCCGGCACGGACGGTGTGACATACGCCATGGCCACCTCCCTGCTGGGCTACACCGACGGCTCGCTCCTCGACTCCGTCGTCGAGGCCTTCGCGACCGGTGACGGCGCCGCCGCCTTCGAGGTCGTCGACCGCGTCATCGAGGGCGGCAACGACCCGCGGCGCTTCGTCGCCGACCTGCTGGAGCGGCTGCGCGACCTGGTGATCCTGGCCGCGGTCCCGGACGCCGCGGACAAGGGGCTCATCGACGCCCCGGCCGATGTCATCGAGCGGATGCAGGCCCAGGCGAGCACCTTCGGCGCCGCCGAGCTCAGCCGCGCCGCCGACCTGGTCAACGAGGGCCTGACCGAGATGCGCGGCGCCAACTCGCCCCGCCTCCAGCTGGAGCTGATCTGCGCCCGCGTCCTGCTGCCCGCCGCGTACGGCGACGAGCGCGCCATGATGGCCCGCCTCGACCGTCTGGAGCGCGGTGTGAACTTCTCCGGGGGCGGCGCCGCCCCCGCGATGGGGTACGTGCCCGGTCCCGAGGCGCACGGCGGAGCGATGCCCGGTCCCGGCCCGTCCGGCGACCCGGTCCCGCCGGGCGGCGGACCCGCCGCGGCCCGGGCGGCGGTCCGCACCTCGGGGGCCCCGGGCGGTCCGACGAACCCCGGTGGAGGAAGTACGGCAGCACGGCCCGGCGAGACACCCGCGGCCCCCGCGGCCCCCGCGTCCGTCCCAACCGTCCCGGGTCCCGCGTCCGTGCCCGCCCCTTCCTCCGCCCCTTCTCCCGCTCCTACGCCCGCGTCGGCCTCCGCCCCGCCCGAGCCCGCCCCCTCGACGGCCCCCGCCGCTCCCGCATCCCCGACCGCCTCCACCCCCGGCGCCTGGCCCACCGCCGCCCCGGCAGGCGGCGGCCGGCGTCCCGGCGGCTGGCCCACGGCAACCCCGGCGGGCGGCGCCCGCCCGCCCGCCGCAGCACCGTCACCCACGCCGCCCACGACACCCACCCCCGCCGCCCCCCAGGCACCGGCCCCCACACCCGCCCCGCCCGTCGGCGGCCCCGACCCCCGTGTGCTCTGGCCGAACATCCTGGAGGCGGTCAAGAACCGCCGCCGCTTCACCTGGATCCTGCTCAGCCAGAACGCCCAGGTGACCGGCTTCGACGGCACGACCCTTCAACTGGGCTTCGTCAACGCGGGCGCGCGCGACAACTTCGCGAGCAGCGGCAGCGAGGACGTCCTGCGCCAGGCGCTGGCCGAGCAGTTCAACGTGCAGTGGAAGGTCGAGGCGATCGTCGACCCCTCCGGCGGCTCGGCCCCCGCGCCGTCCACCCCTTCCAACGGCGGCTACGGCGGAACCCCGGGCGGCTACGGCAACGGATCCCCCGGCGGCTACGGCAGCGGAACCCCCGGTGGCTACGGCGGCGCCCCCACCCAGCGCCCCGCGTCCACACCCCCCTCCCCGGCGCCCGCCTCCCCCTCCCCGGCACCGTCGTCCGGCCCCACCGAGGCCCCCGCGGCCCGGCCCACGGCCCCTGAGCCCCCACCGATCTCCATCGAGGACGACATCCCCGAGGACGACGACCCCGACCTGAACGAATCGGCCCTCTCCGGCCACGAACTGATCGTGCGGGAGCTCGGCGCCACGGTGGTCGAGGAGTTCACGAACGAGTAAACGAGCAGGGGAGCGCAGGCGCTCACGTGGGCGACCCTTGGAGGAATCCACAGCAAACCCACCCCCCGTCCCTCGGTGAGAACGCCAGCTAGGCTGACCCCCGTGAAGGTCCTCGTCATCGGTAGCGGCGCCCGCGAACACGCCCTGTGCCATTCCCTGTCCCTCGACCCCGGCGTCACCGCGCTGCACTGCGCCCCCGGCAACGCCGGCATCGCCGAGGTCGCCGAGCTGCACCAGGTCGACGCGCTGGACGGCAGGGCCGTGGCCGCGCTGGCCACCGAACTCGGCGCCGACCTGGTGGTCGTGGGCCCGGAGGCACCGCTCGTCGCCGGTGTCGCCGACGCGGTGCGCGAGGCGGGCATCCCGGCGTTCGGCCCCGGCAAGGAGGCCGCGCGGATCGAGGGCTCCAAGGCCTTCGCGAAGGACGTCATGGCGGGGGCGGCGGTCCCCACCGCACGCTCCTACGTCTGCACGACCCCCGCGGAGGTCGAGGAGGCCCTCGACGCCTTCGGCGCTCCCTACGTCGTCAAGGACGACGGCCTCGCCGCCGGCAAGGGTGTCGTCGTCACCGACGACATCGAGGCGGCGAAGGCACACGCCGACGCCTGTGAGCGCGTCGTCATCGAGGAGTTCCTCGACGGCCCCGAGGTCTCCCTCTTCGCCGTCACCGACGGCGAGACCGTCGTCCCGCTCCAGCCGGCCCAGGACTTCAAGCGCGCGCTCGACGGCGACGAGGGCCCGAACACCGGCGGCATGGGCGCCTACTCCCCGTTGCCGTGGGCCGACCCGAAGCTGGTCGAGGAGGTCCTGCAGACGGTTCTGCAGCCCACCGTCGACGAGATGCGCCGCCGCGGCACCCCGTTCTCCGGCCTGCTCTACGCCGGTCTCGCGATCACCTCGCGCGGCGTACGGGTCATCGAGTTCAACGCCCGCTTCGGCGACCCCGAGACCCAGGTGGTCCTGGCCCGGCTGAAGACCCCGCTGGCCGGTGTCCTGCTCGCCGCCGCCAACGGCACCCTGGCCGACCTGGAGCCCCTGCGCTGGAGCGACGACGCCGCGGTCACCGTGGTCGTCGCCTCGCACAACTACCCCGGCACCCCGCGCACCGGCGACCCCATCACCGGCCTCGACGAGGTGGCCGCCGAGGACGCCCCGCACGCGTATGTGCTGCACGCCGGAACCCGGCGCGACGGCGACGCGGTCGTCAGCGCCGGCGGCCGCGTGCTGTCCGTCACGGCGACCGGCAAGGACCTGGCCGAGGCCCGCGACCGCGCCTACAAGGCCGTCGCACGCATCCGCCTGGACGGCTCCCAGCACCGTACGGACATCGCGGCGAAGGCGGCGGCCGGCGCCTGAGCGCCTGCGTCCTAGCCCCGCGCCTCCCGGAACCCCGCAGGCCCCGGATCCGTCTTCGGACCGGGGCCTGCTGCTTTCCGAGGACCATCCCGAAAGCACTTCCGACCTCTCGAATACAAGTCAAGAACACGGGCCTGATCTTCGCTGTCCGTCACCCACCTCTGACCAAAGCCATTCCATCGAGTGACCGATCCCCCATCCGGCTGACGGGCCCCGGGGCCCCAACTATGGTGCGGCGCAAGCGGTCCGGCACTTGGCCCACCGGCATTGCGATGTCAGTGACGGGTGCCACAGTGGGGGAGTGAGCAACGCCAGGACAGCTGGGCATCCAAGACAGCGGGGGAGGGGGTGAGGTCCGGTCATGACCGGTAGCGGAATGGGTGTGGAGGCGGGCGCGCCGGCGGCGCGTTCGAGGGCTCTTGCCGTGCTGCGCATCCGCAGCAGGGCAGTGGCCGTGGCTTTGCTGCCCGCGGCCGTCGCGGTCGTGCTCCTGGCCGGCGCCTCCACGGGTCATCTCGTGGGACCCGCCTGGCATGCGGCGCGCTGGGTCGTGATCCCCGTCGCCGTGCTCGTACTGCTCGGCGCCTGCGCGATCGCCCTGATCGTCGCGCGTGCCCGCCCCGCCGTGAGCCCGACGGTCCCGATCGCCGAGGAGTCGGCCCCGGATCTGTACCGCATGGTGCGCGACCTCGCCGACCGGCTCGCCGTCCCTGCGCCCTCGGCGATAGCGCTCACCCCGGACTGCGACAGCTGGCTGGAGGACCGCACCCACCCGGCCCACGGCCCGCCCCCCTCCGAGGACCGCGACGACGAACTCGCGGGCGCGCACTCCCTGCGCCGCCGCGGCACCGCCGCCCCGGTCCTCGTCATCGGCTCCCCCTTCCTGTGGTGGATGCGGGTCGGCGAGCTGCGGGCGGTCCTCGCCCCGGTCGTCGCCGGTACGGGTCCCTCCGCGCACCCGGACATAGCCGCGGCCCGCCGCTTCGTGCGCGGTCTGGACGCGGCGGTGGCCGTCGTCTCGACACCCGGGCGCTGTCCGCTGACCCGCGTGGTGTGCGCGGGCGTCGGCCGGGTGGCCCGGCTGCTGCTGCGCAGCTGCCAGGAGCATGCGGCCCAGATGGAGCGGGGCGTCGCGGCGGCCGCGTCCGAGCGTGCGCAGGCGGTGGACTACGGCCTGCGGATCGTCGCCCAGGAGCAGGTGGGTTTGGCGTATGCGGGCTGGGACCGGCTGCTGACCCGGGTCGCGCTGCCCGCCTGGCGGATGGGCCGCTGGCCCTCCCGGCTGGACGCGGGAGTCGTGGCCGCTCTCACCGAGCTCTCCCGCCGCGACCGCCTGGCCGAGGGGTTCGCCTCGCGTCTGGGTGAGCGCCCCGCCTGCGATCTGCTCGAGGAGCCGGGGACGGTGGACGAGGCGGCCTCCTTCCTCGCCGCCCGCCTCTTCCACGGCGGCCCCGCGGCCCCCGGCCCCGACTGGTCCCCGGTGAGCTGGGACGAGTATCCGGACGAGATCGTCGACCGAAAATGGCGCACCGACGCCGCCCGCCTCCACCGGGTCCTGGACACCCTGGGCGTCACCCGGACCACGGATCCGGCCGCTCCCACCGTCGACGGCCCGACCCTGGCCAGAATCCTGGACCACCTCTCGACCCCCCGACGCGAAGCCCAAACCGAGGCCACCACCACCGCCCGAGCCGAGGCGGAAGCGCGCGCCCAAGCCCACGACAACAGCGACGGCAGCTACGGCAGCGACAACAGCCACGACGGCGACGTCAGCGACGACCCACCCCCGAACAACCCCCGCTCCGCCGCCCTCGCCGCAGGCATAACCGCCGAACTCGCCCGCGAGGGAGCCACCGACACCCCCGCCGAGCGCACCACCCCCGCCACCGCCCTCTGGGACGACGCGGCCCTCCCCCTCTTTCCGCTCCAACCCCCGCGCACCGCACGTGAGTTGCTGGCCGACCACGTCACCGCGATGGTCTGCTGCGCGGCCATGGACACCGCAGGCGCCTCGCCCGGTCTCGACTGGCTCGACGGCCCGTCCCTGATCGTCAACGGCGAGCGGGCGACAGATCTGAGCCCCCGCGTCCTCAGCCTCGTGGAGGACGGCGACGCCGCCCCCCTGCGCATCTGGCTGCGCGAATCCGGCATACGGCCCGAAAAGCCCGTCCGCCTCGTGTGACGCAGCCGTACAACGCACGACACACGCCCCGCGACCCGCGGCACACGCCCCGCGACCCGCGACATACGCCCCGCGACCCGCGACCCGCGACCCGCGACATACGCCCCGCGACCCGCGACCCGCGACCCGCGACACCCGGCATAGCGGAGCATCGCATTCCACTTTCGGCCAATTCGCAACGAATAGTGACCGCATGCGTGCGCAATGTGATGTGCTGGGACCGATCGAGCACATGGCAAGGGCGTGTGGCACGCGCAGGAGTGCGCCGGAGCCGACCGACCGAGACGGAACGGCAGGCGAGGGGAGCGACCATGGGGTCGGAGCAGATCCGCCGCTGGGAATCCGGAGCGCTGGCGCACGCCGTGACCGATCCCTTCGGCCAGGGCCCCCTCCCCTGGCTCCGCGGCGACGAGACGTACTTCGACGACACCGGCCGGCTGATCCCCTGGTACGTGGACCCGCCCCAGGCGCCGACCGCGGACGACACCCCGGGCGCCCGCGTGACGCACGCCCCCCACGCCCCCCACGCCCCCCGCACGCCCCGTGTCCCGGCCCCCCGCTCCTCCGGCGGCCCCCGCTCGGCCGACGACGTCCGCCGCCAGATCAAGGGCTTCATCTCCACCGGCGCGGTCGCCCCCGGCGAGGCCGTCGACTTCCACATCACGGTCGACCCGCCCCAGGAGTTCGGCGTCGACATCTACCGCATCGGCCACTACGGCGGCGACGGCGCGTCCAAGATCACCACCAGCCCCCGGCTGTCCGGCATCGTCCAGCCGCCGCCGCTCGCGGCGGATCGTACGGTCTCCTGTCACCACTGGTGGCTGTCCTGGCGGCTGCAGATCCCGTCGTACTGGAGCATCGGTGCCTATGTCGCCGTCCTGACCACGGCCGACGGCTACCGCTCCCACATCCCCTTCACGGTCCGCGACAGCCACCCGGCCGACCTGCTGCTCCTGCTGCCCGACGTGACGTGGCAGGCGTACAACCTCTATCCGGAGGACGGCCGCACCGGCGCGAGTCTCTACCACGCCTGGGACGAACAGGGCCGGCTGCTGGGCGAGTCCGAGGCGGCGACGACGGTCTCCTTCGACCGCCCGTACGCGGGCGCGGGCCTCCCCCTCCATGTCGGCCACGCCTACGACTTCATCCGCTGGGCCGAGCGCTACGGCTACGACATCGCCTACGCCGACGCCCGTGATCTGCACGCCGGCCGGGTCGACCCCACCCGCTACCGCGGCCTGGTCTTCCCGGGGCATGACGAGTACTGGTCGCTCACCATGCGCCGTACTGTCGAACGGGCCCGCGACCACGGCACGTCCCTCGTCTTCCTGTCCGCCAACACCCTGTACTGGCAGGTCGAGTTGGCCCCGTCGCCGTCCGGCGTCCCCGACCGGCTGCTCACCTGCCGCAAGCGCCGGGGCCCGGGGCGGCCCGTGCTGTGGCGCGAGATCGACCGGCCGGAACAGGAACTGGTGGGCATCCAGTACGCGGGCCGGGTCCCCGAGCCGCACCCCCTGATCGTCCGCAACGCCGACCACTGGCTGTGGGAGGCGACCGGCGCCGGTGAGGGCGATGCGATCGAGGGCCTGGTCGCGGGCGAGGCCGACCGCTACTTCCCGCGCATCCCGCTGCCCGAGCACGAGGAGCGCATCCTGCTCGCCCACTCGCCGTACACCGACTCCGAGGGCGCCCGGCGCCATCAGGAGACGTCCCTGTACCGCGCCCCCTCCGGCGCCCTGGTGTTCGCTTCCGGGACGTTCGCCTGGTCCCCGGCCCTGGACCGCCCCGGCCACGTCGACTCACGCGTCCAACGGGCCACGGCGAACCTGCTGGACCGCATCTGCAAACGTGACTGAGCTCACGTAAGCGCACGTCAACGGCCTGATCCCAGCCACCCCCGCCCTGACCGATCTCCGGCATAAGGGAGAATCGAGTTTCTTGGACATCACCACGGGGAGGAACCGTGTCCGGATTCGTAGAAAAGCCCGAGCCGATCCAGGTTCCGGGCCTGGTGCACCTGCACACCGGCAAGGTGCGCGAGCTGTACCAGAACGAGGCCGGCGACCTCGTGATGGTCGCCAGTGACCGCATGTCCGCCTACGACTGGGTGCTGCCCACCGAGATCCCCGACAAGGGCCGCATCCTCACGCAGCTCTCCCTGTGGTGGTTCGACCAGCTCGCCGACCTGGTCCCCAACCATGTCCTGAGCACCGAGCTTCCCCCCGGCGCCCCCGCCGACTGGGTTGGGCGCACCACCGTCTGCAGGTCGCTGCAGATGGTCCCGGTCGAGTGCGTGGCCCGCGGCTATCTCACCGGCTCGGGCCTGGTCGAGTACGACGAGTCCCGCACGGTCTGCGGCCTCGCGCTTCCCGAGGGTCTGGTCGACGGCAGCGAGCTGCCCGCCCCGATCTTCACCCCGGCCACCAAGGCCGCCGTCGGCGAGCACGACGAGAACGTCTCCTACGAGGAGGTCGCGCGCCAGGTCGGCGCCGACACCGCGGCCCAGCTGCGCCAGGCGACCCTCGCCGTCTACTCCCGCGCCCGCGACATCGCCCGAGACCGCGGCATCATCCTCGCGGACACCAAGTTCGAGTTCGGCTTCGACGGCGAGGAGCTGGTCATCGCGGACGAGGTCCTCACCCCGGACTCCTCCCGCTTCTGGCCGGCCGACCAGTGGGAGCCGGGACACGCGCAGCCGTCGTACGACAAGCAGTTCGTGCGGGACTGGCTGACCTCGCCGGCCTCCGGCTGGGACCGCAGGAGCGAGCAGCCCCCGCCGCGGCTGCCGCAGGAGGTCGTGGACGCGACGCGCGCCAAGTACGTGGAGGCGTACGAACGGCTGACGGGCACCAGCTGGTCGTGACGCACGCCCGTGCGGTGCGTGCGCTCGTACAGCAAAAAGCCCCCGGCCGGAACCGGGGGCTTTTCCATGGAGCGGACGACGAGGCTCGAACTCGCGACCTCAACCTTGGCAAGGTTGCGCTCTACCAACTGAGCTACGTCCGCAGTGCGCCGTGGCGCGAGAGCAACTATACCCAACCCCGCTCGCGGGCGAGCCGCACCGCCGCATGCCGGTTCTCCGCCCCGAGCTTGGTGGCGGCCGACGACAGATAGTTGCGTACGGTCCCCTGCGAGAGCGCGGCCCGCTCGGCGATCTCCGCGACCGGCGCACCGTCCGCGGCCAGTTCCAGCACCTCGGCCTCCCGCGCGGTCAGCGGGGAGTCCCCGGAGGCGATGGCGTCTGCGGCCAACTCGGGGTCGACGTAACGGTTTCCGGCGTGCACCGTGCGGATGATCTCCGCGAGCCGCTGCGCGCTCACCGTCTTCGGGACGAACCCGCGCACTCCCGCCGCGAGCGCCCGCTTCAGATGTCCGGGCCGGCCGTGACTGGTGACGATCAGTACCTGGCAGTCGGGCAGTTCGGCCCGCAGGGATGTGGCCACCTTCACACCGTCGGCGCCCGGCATCTGCAGATCGAGCACGGCCACGTCCGGCCGGTGCGCCCGTGCCATCGCCAGCGCCTCCGGCCCGCTCGCCGCCTCCGCGACGATCACGAGGTCGTCCTCCAGCGCGAGCAGCGCGGCGAGCGCACCCCGGATGAGGTGCTCGTCGTCGGCGAGCAGCAGTCGTACGACGGCGGTCATGCCGTGACCTCTCTCACACTCAGCGGCACTTCGGCCACCACTCGGAACACATCCCCGCCGGCCGGCCCCGCCTCCAGCGTGCCGCCCACCGCCGACAGCCGCTCGCGCAGCCCGGCCAGTCCGGACCCGCCGCCGGTAGCGGGGGCGCGGGCGCCGTCGTTCTCGACGGTCAGGGTGACGCGCCGCTCGTCGCGGGTCAGTGCAATGTCACATTGCACGGCCTCCCCGTGGCGCAGCACGTTCGTCGTGGCCTCCCGCACCACCCACCCCAGCGCCGACTGCACCTCGGTGCCCAGCCCGTCGCTCTGCCCGCGCACCGCGCACTCGATCCCGGCCGCGCTCAACACTCCTTGTGCGCCGGTGAGTTCGACCCCGAGGTCGATCTCCCGATAGCCCCGTACGACGGCCCGTACCTCCCGCTGGGACTCCTGCGCGATCCGCTGCACCTCGATCATCTGGTCCACGGCCTCGGGCCGCCCGCGTCGCGCCAGCTGCACCGCGAGTTCGCTCTTGAGCGCGATGACGGCAAGGTTGCGGCCCATCACATCGTGCAGGTCGCGCCCGAACCGCAGCCGCTCCTCGGCGACGGCGAGCCGGGCCTCGACCTCGCGGGACCGCTCCGCCTCCCACAGCACCGACAGCGTCCAGGCGCCGCACCGGCAGGCCAGCAGCGAGAAGAGCGCCCCGAACACGGTCAGGCCACCGAGCATGAGGATCGGGGCCGGTTCGGGGTCGGTCCAGCCGAAGGCGACCATGAGCACCAGGGCGAGCACGGCCGACTGCCGCAGGAACACCCGTACGGGCGTGACCAGGCCGTACAGCACCCCGAAGGGCAGCAGCGAGGCGCCCACGGCGAGCCGGACGGCGACCGGTTCGGCGCCGTCGAGCACGGCGAGCACCAGGGCCAGCGCCAGCGCGAGCCCCAGCAGTACGGCGGCGGGGCGCAGGGCCCCGCGCGGGACTTCGGCGCGGCCCAGGTAGTGGTCGAGGGCGGGCCGGGTGAGCCGGGTGGACTCCGCGCACTGCAGCGCGCCCACCAGCAGGAGCAGCCCGCCGACGGCCAGGGGCGCGGGCCGCCGCTCGACCCCGCCCACCAGCGGCAGCGCCAGCCAGCACAGGGCGAAGAACCAGGTGGTGCTGTACCAGGTCAGCACGGTCTGGAACTCGACCCGTTCGGCCTTGCTGCGCTCGACCCAGTGCCGCCGCTTCCAGCCGCTGATCCGCCCGAACACCACGCTCTCCCCGTCCGTCAGCGCCGCGGTTCCCACCGGAACCACCGCCGTACAGCAAACACCGCGAGCAGGCTCCAGGCCACCGCGGTCGCGACGGCGCCCAGCACCTCGTAGCCGCTGAGCTGTCCGGTCCAGCCGCCGCGCACCAGCCGGATGGCCGGGGAGAGCGGCAGGAGGTCGCAGACCCGGGCCAGCTTGTCCGGCATGACCTCCGTGGGGACCGCGATGCCGGAGCCCACCATGGACACGAGCACCAGCGGCAGCGCGGTGACCTGGGCGCTCTCCACGGTCCTGGTGAGGGTGGCGGTGACCGCGGCGAGCGCGGCACACAGCACCAGGCCCGCCACCACGCCGAGGACGGTGAGATACGCCGCCCGGGGAGCCCCCGCGTCGAGCAGCACCGCACAGCCCACGCCGAGTACGAGGGCCTGGGCGAAGCCGACGCTGACGGCGGGCAGCGCGGTGCCGGTGAGGATCTCCGCGTCGCCGAGCTCGCCGGTGCGCAGCCGCTTGAGGACGAGCTCCTCGCGGCGGGCGACGTAGGCGCTGACCAGGGAGGTGTAGACGGCGAAGAGGAAGGAGAAGCCGATCGCGGCCGTCAGCATCACCGTGCCGATGCTCAGTCCCTCGGCCTTGAGGTCGATCCGGTCGACGGCGGGCCGCACGCTGAACGGCAGCGCGAGCGGCACGAGCAGCGCCGTGACGAGCGCGCCCCGGTTGCGGCCGAGCAGGGTGAGCTCGGCCCGTGCCAGCGCCTTGAGCCGCCGCCCGGTGGGAGCGGGAACGAGGGCGCTCATGCCGCCACCTCCCGCTCGCGCGCGATCCCGAGGAACGCCTCCTCCAGCGAGGCGGAGCGCACATCGAGCCCGTGCAGCTCGACCCGTGCCCGCTCGGCCCACACCAGCAGCCCGGTCGCGGCCCGCTGCAGCTCCCGGGTCCGCAGCCGTACGAGGCCGCCGTCCACCTCGTGCTCGCACACGCCCAGTTCGGCGAGCGGCGGCAGATCGCCGAGGAAGTAGCCCTCGGGCAGCCGGAAGGAGATCCGCGAGGGCTGGCGTGCGGTCACCTCCAGCGGGGTGCCGGTGGCCGCGACGCTCCCCTCGTGCAGGATCGCCAGCCGGTCGGCGAGGCCCTCGGCCTCCTCCAGATAGTGCGTGGTCAGCAGCACGGTCGTGCCGCCGTCGCGCAGGGCCCGCACCAACTCCCAGGTGTCCCGGCGCCCTTCGGCGTCCAGGCCGGTGGTGGGCTCGTCCAGGAACAGCACCTCGGGCCTGCCGAGCAGCGCGAGCGCCAGGTCCAGGCGCCGGCGTTCGCCCCCGGACAGCTGCTTGACCCGTACGCCGGACCTCCCCGTCAGCCCGACGAGCGCCAGCGCCTCGTCCTCGGGGCGTGCCCCGCTCACGCACCCGGCCCACATCCTGGTGGTCTCCGCGACGGTCAGCTCCGAGGGGAAGCCGCCCTCCTGGAGCATCACGCCGGTCCTCGGGCGTACGGCGGCCCGCTCCTCGTAGGGGTCGTGGCCGAGCACCCGCACCCGGCCCCCGGCGGGGCGGGCGAGGCCCTCCAGCAGTTCGACCGTGGATGTCTTGCCGGCGCCGTTGGTGCCCAGCAGCGCGAAGACCTCGCCGCGGCCCACGGTGAACGAGATGCCGCGCACCGCCTCGAACCCGCCCCCGTAGTCACGCCGCAGGTCGGTGACCTCTATCACGTGTTCGTGTTCGTTCGTGTTCATGACTTCAGCGTCCCGGCGATCCGCGGCCGGCAGCAGTGCGCGGTGTCATCGCTCGGCATGACAAATGTCAGAAGCGCGCGCACGAACGCGCGGACACGAAAAAGACCCCGGTCCCTGAGGACCGGGGTCTTACTCCCGAGCGGACGACGAGGCTCGAACTCGCGACCTCAACCTTGGCAAGGTTGCGCTCTACCAACTGAGCTACGTCCGCATTGCCTCCGACCGGCTCCCACCGATCGGCGCGAGCACCAGCCTACCCGATCCACAACAGTGGTTCTGACCGGCGGTGCAGAGCGGGTGACAGGAATTGCACACTGCGCCTTCCCCCTGGAAGGGGGATGTTCTACTACTGAACTACACCCGCAAGTACTCCGTGAGCCGGGGCCTTTCGGCCTCGCCCCTCGGCGTGCTCCAGACTCTAACTGACCAGGAGGGGTGCAGCGCAAGTCGGTTCTGCCGAGGGGCCGGTGACCGGGCGTCGGACCGGGCTCACTGGGCCGCGCTGAACGCCTCGTAGACCTTCTTGGGGATGCGGCCGCGGGCCGGGACGTCCATCTTGTTGGCCTGGGCCCAGGCGCGCACGGCGGCGGGGTCGGGAGCGACCTCCGTCTGACGGTAGGCCTTGCCGGACTTCGACCGCTTGCGGCCGGCCTCCACGTACGGCGCGAGCGCCTTACGCAGTTTCTTGGCATTGGCTTGATTCAGGTCGATCTCGTACGACTTGCCGTCGAGTCCGAAGGCGATCGTTTCCGCCGCTTCCGAGCCGTCGATGTCGTCAAAGAGCGTGACCACGACCTTCTGCGCCACGAATATCGGTCCCTTCGTACGGCACGTTGACAATTCATTTGTACCGTGCCCGACAATGCAATGTGAAGCCCGACTAAATCTGCCCGCGTGTCCGAGCGCAATAGGTATCGGGTGTCGATCTCAGATTTTTCCCGTAACTTTTCGCCGGTGGTCACCCGGCCGCCGTCCCGTGACAGGCATCACGTAGATTCCTACAAGGTGACGCGCGTAGAAATTTTGTGCAGGTAGTCTGAAGTCGCCAGTAGGAACCTGCTCAGCACCACACACCGGGAGTGCCAGTGGCACGCGTCGTAGTCGACGTCATGCTCAAGCCGGAGATCCTCGACCCCCAGGGCCAGGCGGTGCAGCGCGCACTGCCGCGTCTGGGTTTCGAAGGCATCTCCGACGTACGTCAGGGAAAGCGATTCGAACTCGAAGTTGACGGGCCGGTCGACGAGGCCGCCCTCGCCCGCATCCATGATCTTGCGGAATCCTTCCTCGCCAACACAGTGATCGAGGACTTCACCGTCAAGGTCGAGGAAGTCGCGGAGGCCGCGAAGTGACCGCTCGTATTGGCGTCGTCACTTTCCCCGGAAGCCTCGACGACCGGGACACACAGCGCGCGATCCGTCTCGCGGGCGCCGAACCGGTCGCTCTCTGGCACAAGGACAAGAACCTCCACCAGGTCGACGCGGTCGTCCTCCCCGGCGGTTTCTCCTACGGCGACTATCTGCGGGCCGGCGCCATCTCCCGCTTCTCGCCGGTGATGGAGACGGTCATCGAGCAGGCGAAGGCCGGACTGCCGGTCCTCGGCATCTGCAACGGCTTCCAGGTCCTGACCGAGGCCCACCTCCTGCCCGGAGGCATGCTCGGCAACGACCACCTGCACTTCATCTGCCGCGACCAGAAGCTGCGGGTGGAGAACGCGCAGACGGCCTGGACCGTGGACTACGAGGCGGGCCAGGAGATCCACATCCCGCTGAAGAACATGGACGGCCGGTACGTCGCCGACGAGTACACCCTCGACAAGCTGGAGGCCGAGGGCCGCGTCGCGTTCCGGTACCTCGACTTCAACCCCAACGGCTCGCTCCGCGACATCGCCGGCATCACCAACGAGGCCGGCAACGTCGTAGGCCTCATGCCGCACCCGGAGCACGCCGTCGAGCCGCTCATCGGCTCCGGCCGCACCGACGGCCTGCCGTTCTTCACCTCGATCCTCAAGAAGCTGGTCACCGCATGAGCAGGACGCCTCTGGACACGGTCGAGCACGCGGCCGCGACCCCCGACGTCGAGCTGCCCTGGGCCGAACTCGGCCTGAAGAAGGACGAGTACGAGCGGATCCTGGAGATCCTCGGCCGCCGGCCCACCGGCGCCGAGCTCGCCATGTACTCCGTGATGTGGTCCGAGCACTGCTCGTACAAGTCCTCGAAGGTCCATCTTCGCCAGTTCGGCGAGAAGGCCCCGCAGTCCGACGCGATGCTCGTCGGCATCGGCGAGAACGCCGGTGTCGTCGACGTCGGCCAGGGCTACGCGGTCACCTTCAAGGTCGAGTCGCACAACCACCCCTCGTACGTGGAGCCCTACCAGGGCGCGGCCACGGGCGTCGGCGGCATCGTCCGCGACATCATCGCGATGGGCGCGCGCCCGGTCGCGGTCGTCGACCCGCTGCGCTTCGGCGCGGCCGACCACCCCGACACCAAGCGCGTCCTGCCCGGCGTCGTCGCCGGCATCGGCGGCTACGGCAACTGCCTGGGCCTGCCCAACATCGGCGGCGAGGTCGTCTTCGACGCCTGCTACCAGGGCAACCCGCTGGTCAACGCCGGAGCCATCGGCGTCATGCGGCACGAGGACATCCACCTCGCGAAGGCGTCCGGCGCCGGCAACAAGGTCATCCTCTACGGCGCCCGGACCGGCGGCGACGGCATCGGCGGCGCGTCGATCCTGGCGAGTGAGACCTTCGACGACGCCAAGCCCTCCAAGCGCCCGGCCGTCCAGGTCGGCGACCCCTTCCAGGAGAAGCTCCTCATCGAGTGCACCCTGGAGGCGTTCGCCGAGAAGCTGGTCGTCGGCATCCAGGACCTGGGCGCGGCCGGCCTGTCCTGCGCCACCAGCGAGCTGGCCTCCAACGGCTCCGGCGGCATGCGCGTCACCCTGGACGACGTCCCGCTGCGCGACTCCACGCTCTCGCCCGAGGAGATCCTCATGAGCGAGTCGCAGGAGCGCATGTGCGCGGTCGTCGAGCCGGAGAAGGTCGACCGGTTCCTTCAGATCTGCGAGAAGTGGGACGTCATCGCCACCGTCATCGGCGAGGTGACCGACGGCGACCGCCTGGAGATCTACTGGCACGGCGGCAAGATCGTCGACGTCGACCCGCGCACGGTCGCCCACGAGGGCCCGGTCTACGAGCGCCCGTACGCCCGCCCGTCCTGGCAGGACGAGCTGCAGGCCGACGACGCGAACAAGCTGGCGCGGCCCGCCTCCTCCGCGGAGCTGCGGGAGCAGGTCCTGAAGCTGGTGGGCTCGCCCAACCAGGCCTCCAAGAAGTGGATCACCTCGCAGTACGACCACTTCGTGCAGGGCAACACCGTCCTCGCCATGCCCGAGGACTCCGGCATGATCCGCATCGACGAGGAGTCCGGGCTCGGCGTCGCCATCGCGACCGACGGCAACGGGCGCTACGCCAAGCTCGACCCGTACGCGGGCGCGCAGCTGGCGCTCGCGGAGGCGTACCGGAACGTGGCGACGACCGGTGCCACGCCCCTCGCGGTCTCCGACTGCCTGAACTTCGGCTCGCCCGAGGACCCGGCGGTGATGTGGCAGTTCGCGGAGGCCATCCGCGGACTCGCCGACGGCTGCCTGCAGTTGGGCACGCCGGTGACCGGCGGCAATGTCTCGCTGTACAACCAGACGGGCGAGGCCGCCATCCACCCGACCCCCGTGGTCGCGGTCCTGGGCGTCATCGACGACGTCGCGCGGCGTACGCCGGTCGCCTTCCAGGAGGAGGGCCAGCTGCTCTACCTCCTCGGCGACACCCGCGAGGAGTTCGGCGGCTCGGCCTGGTCGCAGGTCGTCCACGACCACCTCGGCGGTCTGCCGCCCAAGGTCGACCTGGAGCGGGAGCGGCTGCTCGGCGAGATCCTGATCTCCGCCTCCCGCGACGGCATGATCGACTCGGCGCACGACCTGTCCAACGGCGGTCTGATCCAGGCGGTCGTGGAGTCGGCGCTGCTCGGCGGGAAGGGCGCGCGACTGGTCGTACCGGACGGGCTCGACGCGTTCACCCTCCTGTTCTCCGAGTCGGCGGGGCGCGCTGTCGTGGCCGTGCCGCGCTCCGAGGAGGTCCGCTTCAACGACATGTGCGGTGCGCGGGGCCTGCCGGTCACCCGTATCGGTGTCGTGGACGGTGACACGGTCGAGGTCCAGGGCGAGTTCGAGGTGTCGCTGCAGGAGCTGCGTGCGGCGCACGAGGGCACCATCGAGGCGCTGCTCGCGTAGGCCGGATGTACCACGACGAAGGCTCCGCCCGCTTCGAACGGGCGGGGCCTTCGGGTTTTCTCCAGGGCCTTCGGTGTCTCCTCACGCGGCCACCGGCTGCTTCGCCGGCTCCGAAGCGGCCGCTCCGGGGCGGGACTTGGGCAGCCTGAGCGCCATCAGCGTGGCCACGGCCATGACCGCGGCGCCGATCCAGAACACCACGCTCGTCGCGTCGGTGTAGGCGTGCACGCCCTCCGTGTGCGCGTCGCCGGTCAGCCGGGCGAGCGCGCTCACGTCGCCGCCGGGGCCGTCGGCCGCGTACAGGCGGGTCAGGACGGTGCCGAAGAGGGCGGTGCCCAGGGCGTTGCCGAGGGCCTGGAAGTAGCGGACGGAGGTGGTGGCGACGCCCAGTTGCGGGCGCGGCGCGGAGTCCTGGACGAGCAGGATCAGCTGGCCGAGGAGCTGTCCGAACCCGGCCCCGATCAGCAGGAGTTCACCCCGGATCAGCCAGAGCGAGGTGTCCGGGCCGGTCGTCGCGGCGAGCAGGACGAACGCGAGGGCGGCCGTGACGGTGCCGCTGATCGTGAAGGTCCGTGCCGTCCAGCCGCGGGCGCCCAGCGGGCCGGACAGCAGCCCGGTCGCCGACAGGCCCACGGCCATCGGGATCAGATACAGGCCTGCCGAGGAGCTGCTGAGGCCGCGGACCAGCTGCAGATAGACGAGCACGTAGTAGATGGCGCCCGTCATCGCGGCGCCCATGATCGCCTGGACGGCGAAGCCGAGCCGCAGCTCGCGGATGCGGAACAGGCCGAGCGGCAGGACCGGTTCGGCGGCCCTGAGCTGGCGCCACACGAACAGGGCGAGCGTGACGACGGTCGTGGCGGCGAGGCCGAGGACGACCGGTGACGTCCAGGCGTACTTCTTGCCGCCCCAGTCGGTGACCAGGAGCAGTGCGCTGGAGAACGCGGCGGCGAGCACGGCGCCGCTGTAGTCGAGCGGGCGCCGCTCGTGCTGCTCGGGGAGCTTCAGGGCGAGCGCGGAGGCGATGAGGACCACGAGGCCGACGGGCAGGTTGACGTAGAAGATCCAGCGCCAGCTCGCGTGGTCGGCGAGGACGCCGCCGAGCCAGGGGCCGACGGCCATGGCTCCGCCGGCGACGAGCCCGCCGGCGTTGGTGCCGGTGCTCTTCTCGTCCGCGGTCCTCAGGTGGGCGATGACGACCATCGTGACGCTCATCAGGCCGCCGCCGCCCAGGCCCTGCAGGGCGCGGGCCGCGATCAGGGCGGTCATCGACTGGGCGGCGCCGCACAGCGCGGAGCCGAGCAGGAAGGTGGCGATCGCGCCGGTGAAGATCCGCTTGGGGCCGACGACGTCGCACAGCTTGCCGTACAGCGGCAGCAGGGCGGCCGAGGCCAGGGCGTAGGCGCTGACCAGCCAGGGGATCTTGTCGATGCCGTGGGCGGGATCGAGGTCGTGGGCGATCGGGACGGTGGCCGCGGAGACGATCTGCAGGTCCAGGACCGCCAGGACGATCGTGAGCAGGCAGACGAACAGGCCGACTTTGCGCTGGGTCTCGGTCATGGCACCACCATGCCCGTTGTTCGTGTACCGAGTCAATCTTTCATCTCGGATTAAATTTCGCCTTGGTACAGTGCTGGCATGACGGCCGAGGCGATGGGACTGCGTGAGCGCAAGAAGCGGCAGACGGCGATGCGGATCTGGCAGGTCGCGGTCCGGCTGTTCTCCGAGCGCGGCTTCGACAACGTCTCCGTGCAGGAGGTCGCCGACGCCGCCGAGGTCTCGAAGATGACCGTCTTCAACTACTTCGGCACCAAGGAGGACCTGGTCTTCCGGCCCATGGAGGAGCACTTCGGGGACGCGGCCCGCGCGGTGCGCGAGCGGGAGCCGGGGGAGAGCGCGGTGCAGGCCGTACGCCGGCAGTTCCTCGCCATGGTCGAGGCCCGCGACCCCTCGGTCGGCCTGCACAGCGAGCCCTTCGCCCGCCAGGTGCGCCAACTCGTCGTCGACACACCCGTGCTGATGGAGCGGGCCTTCCTCTCCTCCCAACAGGGCACCCGCGACCTGGCCGCCCTCCTCGCCGAGGAAACCGGCGACCTGATGCTCGCAACGGTGGCCGCCGCCATGCTCAGCGCCGCCCGCAACGCCCTCGTCGAGGAACACCACACCCGCATCGCCGCAGGCGAACCCGTCGACAGGGTGGCCGCCGACGCAGCGACCCGCGCCGAACAGGCTTTCGCGCTGGTCGAACGGGGCCTCGAGAACTACGCACGCAGGACCTGACCGGGGCCGCCACCCAGGGCGCCGGACCGCTCCCCGGCGCACCCTCTAGGCTCACCGCCATGCCCCCGGCCAAGAAACGTGCTCGTACGTATGACTCCGTCAAGATTCGTGCCGCTGTGGTCGCGCAGTTCGGGTATCTGCGTGATGCCGTGCGCACTCTGAGCCCCGAGCAGTTGGACGGGCCCACGCGGTTGGGTGAGTGGCGTGTGCGGGATCTGGTTGCGCACACCGGTATGGCACTCGGTGCCGTCAGCCGGTTCCTGGAGCGGCCGGAGCCGCCCCGGCAGCAGGTCACGGTTCTCGACTGGCCGTTCGCGACCGCCGCCGACGCGGCCGGCATCGAGGACGCGAGCCGCCGGATCGCCGAGGACAACCCCGACCTGGACGCCCACCTCGCAGCCGTCGAGCGCCGCTACACCGCCGACCTGGCCGAACACCCCGGCACCCGCCTGCTCGCCACCGGCACCGGCCCGATGCCGCTCTCCGACTACCTCGTCACCCGCACCGTCGAACTGATCGTCCACACCGACGACCTCAACGACGCCGTCCCCGGCCTGGAAGTGCCGTACGAGCGCCAGGCCCTCGCCGCCTGCACCCGGCTGCTCGCCGACGCCCTGGCCGCCAAGGCGCCCGGCGGTTCCACCGAGGTCAGGATCCCGCCGTACGCCGTGGTGCAGTGCATCGAGGGGCCCCGGCACACCCGCGGCACCCCGCCGAACGTCGTCGAGACCGACCCGCTGACCTGGGTCCGGCTCGCCACCGGCCGCGTGACCTGGGCGGAAGCCATCGACCGGGCCTGGGTCGGCGCGAGCGGCGAGCGCGCCGACCTCAGCGGGCTGCTGCCCCTGATGGGGTGAGCCGGGGGAACCGGCCTCTGGTCCCTCCCGTCCCACCGGTATGGACAAACAGCGATTCACCCTCGCCGTCCTGGCCGTCCTGCCGCTCGTCATGGCGTGCGGCAGCGACACGGGCGGCGACACAGGCGGCGTCTCCGCGGCCTCCGGGGTGCCGGGCGTCCACTGGAAGGTCGACAGCGTCACCGTGGACGGCACCACCCGGCACGTTCCCGCCGAGGCCGACGCAGACCTCCGTATCGGCAAGGACGGCACCGCCGAGGGCCACTACGCCTGCAACCAGTTCAGCGCGAAGGCCGCCTTCACCGACCACCACGTCGAGCTCACCCACGCCCGCCAGACACTGATGGCCTGCGAGCCGAACCGCATGGCCTTCGAGCGGGCCCTCGCCGCCACCCTCACCGACGACTCCCTGACGGTCGAGACCAAGGGCGACCGGCTGACGCTCACCACCCACGACGGCGACCGCGTGCAGCTGACCAAGGAACAGGACGCCCCGCTTCACGGGACGAAGTGGACGATCACCTCGCTCGGCGAGAACGGCACCACAGCGAACCTGCCGCAGCAGTCCAAGGGGACCGCATACCTCACCTTCGACAAGAAATCGGGCAAGGTGACAGGCCGCCTCGGATGCAATCACGTCACCGCGAAGGCCACGGTCCGCGACGGCCGTATCGCGCTGGGGCCGGCGTCCACCACCCGAATGATGTGCGACGCCTCACTCATGCACACCGAGAAGAGCCTCCTGCGCCTCTTCGACGGCACGGCAACCTACGAGTTGGATCACCGGACCCTCACGCTGACCAGCGAAAACGGAGAAAGCGCCGAAGCGGTCGCCGCACGGTGATCCACTGACGGCCCGCATCCCCAATTCGGACCAGTGGTCGATCTCGCCTACACTCGGTGCCGTGCCACGTGGTGACGGTCGACTCAATCATGATCTGCTCCCCGGTGAGAAAGGCCCCCAGGACGCCTGCGGCGTCTTCGGAGTCTGGGCTCCGGGCGAAGAGGTCGCCAAGCTCACTTACTTCGGGCTCTACGCCCTCCAGCATCGAGGCCAGGAATCCGCGGGAATCGCGGTCAGCAACGGCTCGCAGATCCTCGTCTTCAAGGACATGGGCCTGGTCTCCCAGGTCTTCGACGAGACCTCCCTCGGTTCGCTCCAGGGTCATATCGCGGTCGGTCACGCCCGCTACTCGACCACCGGCGCCTCCGTGTGGGAGAACGCGCAGCCCACGTTCCGTGCCACCGGGCACGGCTCCATCGCGCTCGGCCACAACGGCAACCTGGTCAACACCGCCCAGCTCGCCGAGATGGTCGCCGACCTCCCGAAGAAGGAGGGCGGCCGCACCCCGCGCGTCGCGGCCACCAACGACACCGACCTCCTGACGGCCCTGCTCGCCGCCCAGGAGGACGAGGACGGCAACCCGCTGACCATCGAGGAGGCCGCCCACACGGTCCTGCCGAAGGTCAAGGGCGCCTTCAGCCTCGTCTTCATGGACGAGCACACCCTCTACGCCGCCCGCGACCCGCAGGGCATCCGCCCGCTGGTCCTCGGCCGCCTGGAGCGCGGCTGGGTCGTCGCCTCCGAGACCGCCGCCCTCGACATCTGCGGCGCCTCCTTCGTCCGCGAGATCGAACCGGGCGAGTTCGTCGCCATCGACGAGAACGGTCTGCGCACCTCACGATTCGCAGAAGCGAAGCCCAAGGGCTGTGTCTTCGAGTACGTGTACCTGGCCCGCCCCGACACCGACATCGCCGGCCGGAACGTCTACCTCTCCCGCGTGGAGATGGGCCGCAAGCTCGCCAAGGAAGCCCCCGTCGAGGCCGACCTGGTCATAGCGACCCCGGAGTCCGGCACCCCCGCGGCCGTCGGCTACGCGGAGGCCTCCGGCATCCCCTTCGGCAACGGCCTGGTCAAGAACGCCTACGTCGGGCGAACCTTCATCCAGCCTTCACAGACCATCCGCCAACTCGGCATCCGGCTGAAGCTGAACCCGCTGAAGGAAGTCATCAAGGGCAAGCGGCTGGTCGTCGTCGACGATTCCATCGTCCGCGGCAACACCCAGCGCGCCCTGGTCCGCATGCTCCGCGAGGCTGGCGCCGCCGAGGTCCACATCCGGATCTCGTCCCCGCCCGTGAAGTGGCCCTGCTTCTTCGGCATCGACTTCGCCACCCGCGCCGAGCTGATCGCCAACGGCATGACGATCGACGAGATCGGCACCTCGCTCGGCGCCGACTCCCTGGCCTACATCTCCATCGACGGCATGATCGAGGCGACCACGATCGCCAAGCCGAACCTGTGCCGCGCCTGCTTCGACGGCGAGTACCCGATGGACCTCCCGGACCCCGAGCTGCTCGGCAAGCAGCTCCTGGAGACCGAACTGGCGGCCGGCCCGGCGGCCACGGCCGCGGCCGACGCGATCCGTCGCCCGTAAAGCCCGTCCCACCTGCAGTACGACACGAAAGTTCTCACTAGCCATGTCTGAGACAACTGGTGCCAGCTACGCAGCCGCGGGCGTCGACATCGAAGCGGGCGACCGCGCCGTGGAACTCATGAAGGAGTGGGTGAAGAAGACGCGGCGCCCCGAGGTCCTCGGCGGCCTCGGCGGCTTCGCCGGCCTCTTCGACGCCTCCGCCCTCAAGCGCTACGAGCGCCCCCTGCTCGCCTCCGCCACCGACGGCGTCGGCACCAAGGTGGACATCGCACGGCAGCTGGGCGTCTACGACACCATCGGCCACGACCTGGTCGCCATGGTCATGGACGACATCGTGGTGTGCGGTGCCGAGCCGCTGTTCATGACCGACTACATCTGCGTCGGCAAGGTCCACCCTGAGCGGGTCGCCGCCATCGTCAAGGGCATCGCCGAAGGCTGCGTACTGGCCGGCTGCGCCCTCGTGGGCGGCGAGACGGCCGAGCACCCGGGTCTGCTGGGCGAGGACGACTTCGACGTCGCCGGCGCCGGTACGGGCGTCGTGGAGGCCGACCGGCTGCTCGGCCCGGATCGCATTCGTACGGGTGACACGGTGATCGCCATGGCCGCGTCCGGGCTTCACTCGAACGGGTACTCCCTCGTCCGGCACGTCCTGCTGAACCAGGGCGGCCTGTCGCTGGACGCGCGGATCGAGGAGTTCGGCCGCACCCTCGGTGAGGAACTGCTGGAGCCCACCAAGATCTACTCGCTGGACTGCCTGGCCCTGACCGGCACCACCGAGGTGCACGCCTTCTCGCACATCACGGGCGGCGGCCTGGCCGCCAACCTGGCGCGCGTGATCCCCGACGGACTGCACGCGATCGTCGACCGCTCCACCTGGACCCCCGCGCCGGTCTTCGACCTCGTCGGCAGGACCGGTCAGGTCGAGGGCCTGGAGCTGGAGAAGACCCTCAACATGGGCGTCGGCATGATCGCGATCGTGCCGCAGGAGTCCACGGACGTCGCCCTGACGACACTGGCCGACCGCGGGGTCGAGGCATGGGTCGCCGGAGAGATCACCGAGCGCGCAGACCACACCACCGGCGCGGCCCTGGTCGGCACGTACGCAGACCAGTAGCGCCGCGGGCCGGCGGTTGCGAGAGCAGCGCAAAACCCGGTCCGACGGTGTGCACCACCAGGGACCGGGTCTAGCGCAGCTGGATCGTCAAGCGCCGCGGCGTTGCGACGCGGGACCGGACTCGTCGTCCTCGTCCTCGTCGTCGTTGTAAAGATCCGCGTACTGGGCGTACGGGTCTTCGTCCTCGTCGTCCTCGAACGGCTCGCCGTTCGGCGGCTGACTCGAAGTCGAAGCGCCCAGCTCACTGGCCAGACGCGACAGGTCAGTCCCGCCGCTGTTGTACTTCAGCTGGCGGGCGACCTTCGTCTGCTTGGCCTTGGCCCGGCCGCGCCCCATGGCTCGACCCCCTCGGTGACGGGGCTCGACGGCCCCAGAGTCTTGACACGCGTTCATGATCTGGAACGGACTCTCAAAGGAGAGACCGGTCCGTAGGGCTTCCACGGTACCTGAGCCCACGCCCATACGGTACGTCGCCCGCAGGACGGGCCCGGCCCCAGGACCCTCGGGGCGCCCTGTCCCCGCTGGTCAACCGCGATTTTAACCACTTCTGAGCGGGCGACCCGCCGACGAACGTGAGAGTTCTCTCTAAGTGTGCGCCGACGGGTACCGGCCAAACCTCCGGGAGGTCAGCGACCGCGCCCGGCGGCCGCCTCGTGCATCCGCTGCTCGGCGATCCGGTCGGCCGCGGCGGCCGGCGGAATCCCGTCTTCCTTCGCACGTGCGAATATGGCCAGCGTGGTGTCGAAGATCTTCGCCGCCTTGGCCTTGCACCGGTCGAAGTCGAAGCCGTGGAGCTCGTCGGCGACCTGGATGACACCGCCGGCGTTCACCACGTAGTCCGGCGCGTAGAGGATCCCGCGGTCGGCGAGGTCCTTCTCGACGCCCGGGTGGGCGAGCTGGTTGTTGGCGGCGCCGCAGACCACCTGGGCGGTGAGCGCCGGCACGGTGTCGTCGTTCAGGGCCCCGCCGAGCGCGCAGGGGGCGTAGATGTCGAGGCCCTCGACGCGGATCAGGGTCGCGGTGTCGGCGACGGCCGTCACACCCGTCGGGTGGGCGGCCACGATCCGGCCCACGGCCTCCTCGCGCACGTCCGTGACGACGACCTCCGCGCCCTCGGAGCGCAGGTGCTCGACCAGATGGCGGCCGACCTTGCCGACGCCCGCGACACCGACCTTGCGGCCGCGCAGCGACGGGTCGCCCCACAGATGCTGGGCGCTGGCCCGCATGCCCTGGTAGACGCCGAACGCGGTCAGGACGGAGGAGTCGCCGGCGCCGCCGTTCTCGGGCGAGCGGCCGGTGGTCCAGCGGCACTCGCGGGCCACGACGTCCATGTCGGCGACATACGTGCCGACGTCGCACGCGGTGACGTAGCGGCCGCCGAGCGAGGCGACGAAGCGGCCGTAGGCGAGGAGCAGTTCCTCGGTCTTGTCCCGCTCCGGATCACCGATGATCACGGCCTTGCCGCCGCCGTGGTCGAGCCCGGCCATGGCGTTCTTGTACGACATCCCGCGCGCGAGGTTGAGGGCGTCGGCGACCGCGTCGGCCTCGCTCGCGTACGGGTAGAAGCGCGTACCGCCGAGGGCGGGGCCCAGGGCGGTGTTGTGGATGGCGATGACGGCCTTGAGGCCACTGGCGCGGTCCTGGCAGAGCACGACTTGCTCATGTCCGCCCTGGTCCGAGTGGAACAGGGTGTGCAGTACATCAGCAGGCGCGCCGGTTACGTCGGTCACTGTGGTGACTCCTGAGTACATAGCGGCGGGTTGACGAGCAGCTCCCGTGAGGATGGCGGGGGCTGTGAGGACGAGATTAGAGCCTGTGAGCCCCGCCATCCGCGCAGTGCTCAGGATCACCTACCGGCGGCGTACGGCCGTGCGACGATTTGCATAGATTTCCCGCTGGTTTGTGAGCGGGTTCCGAAGGTTTTCCCGGTGGTGGGCGGGGGAGGGAGCAGGCGTGCCCAAGGTGTCCTCGGTGATCGTCCCGTATACGACGTACTTGCGCGTGTACGAACCACTGGCCGCCTTCCCCGAACCGGAGCGCGGCCACTGGGCGCGCTACGCCCGGCGGCCCGACCGGCCCTCGTACCAGGACGAACTGCGCCGCTCCCTGGCCGACTTGCTGCCCACACCGCCGATCCCGGTGCCCGTGCACGAGAGCAGCGACGCCTTCGTCGTCGAGGTGGACGGCGTGGTGTGCGTGTGCCCCTGGCGCACCCGGCTGCGCGGCTGGCAGGCCCTCAAGGACCTGCCCGAGGAGCTGCCGAAGCCGGTCCTGGAGGCCGTCCTGCCGGAGGTCGTACGGCGCCAGGCCACCCAGGACTACGAGCGCTGGCTGACCCGCAACCCCGACGCCCGCCCCTGGATCCGCACCTCGACCTGGCAGGTGCCGCTGCACTGGTTCGTGCTGGTCTCCGACGAGGAGCGGCGCTTCGACAAGGGGTCCGGCGAGATCCCCCCGATGCTGCGCTACCGCACCCCGATGGTGCAGGCACGGCGGCGCGTGGCGCGGGCCCTGCGGGCCCTGAAGGACGGCATCGACGAGGGGCCGCTCATCGACGGCCTGGTGGACGTGGGGCGCTGGCTGGAGGAGTTCCATCCGCGCTCGCTGGTGGAGCTGGACTACGGCGGCCTGGTGCACACGCTGCCGGCCGGCGAACTGGAGGACGACCACTCGGCGGCGGACGTGGCCGAGGGCGTCGAGGCGCTCAGGCTGGGCGACGGGTCGGCCGCGGGGGCGGCGTACGCGCGGCTGGTGGAGCGCTGGCGCTCCGTCAGGGACCGGCGCTCCGCGAACTGACGTTTGACGTTTCGCGCGTTTTGGGGTTTTGTCCTGGCACCGAAGTGTGCTCTGCGCCCGCTGAGGTCTTCCCAGCATGGGACGTAGGTCACGATCCGGGCGTTCGACTCAAGTGCCGCTCAATCACTGCCAAGCGTGATGGACCGCACGTACAAGGCTCTTGCGTCTCTTGCCCCTCCTCATGCCAAAATAGGACAAGGAGTCCGGGGAGGGCTCCGTCCGCATTGCTCGCTTTGGGGGGTCTCGTGACTCCTGATCGTCCTGTGACTGATCGTCACAGTGGCGTGACTGTCCGCTATGGCATGGTCCATCGGCTTCCGTCGCTGATGAACAACTGGAGGGGCAATTCCATCGGTTTGGCCGACGCGGCTGGACAGATGGTGTAGTTGTAGTGCCGAGGACAAGCCGTTCGTCCTATAACCGACTCGACTCGCGTCCACCATTTCGGGCAACGCGGGTCAAGGTGCAGAATTTAGAGGAAAGAACCGAGAAGGTTCGGTTCTCCCGAGGAGGCCGCTCATGACCGCTCGCACCCCTGATGCCGAGCCGCTGCTGACCCCGGCTGAGGTCGCCACGATGTTCCGCGTCGACCCCAAGACGGTCACGCGGTGGGCGAAGGCCGGCAAGCTCACGTCGATCCGTACGCTCGGCGGGCATCGCCGCTACCGCGAAGCGGAGGTGCGCGCCTTGCTGGCGGGCATCCCGCAGCAGCGCAGCGAAGCCTGAACAACTCCATAACCGGGCAAAACGGTAGGTCCCCCAACGTGCCGAGGCGCCCGGAACCCTAGCTCCAAGCGACGCGGAGTCTGCCCCAACAGGCTCCACGCCCACATCCTCAGAGCTTTTGAGCACATGACAGGGTGCGTCGTCGATCGCGCTGGACTCCGCCGAGTCCGGCGCGATCTTTTTTGTGCGCCCGACGTGCTGGAACCGCGGTCCTGTGAGCGGGCTTGTCGGACTCTGGGGAGGGCTGTCGGATCTCCTGTCAGAGCGCTGTCGGATCTCCCCCGGGAGGCCTGTGAGCGGGGGCCGCGAGGCACCTCCCGCAGGGTGCAATTGCACATATTAAATTGACCAGTTGTAGGCAGGGTGTAAGTACCGCGCCTTCAGAAACTCATGCGGTGACTCCCGTCACATGACAGAGTCCTTGTCCCTCCAGCCGCACGTGCGCTAGAGGAGCGATGCGTTCCACAGTCCCACGGAGGCGCGGGCGTTGGGAGCAGCCGATGGTCATGCGCCGGCAGGACTTTCGTCCTCCACAGCACCCTCCACGGCCCCTTCACGGGCCTCAGAAGCCCTCTGTGCCGTGTCCATCGCCAGCCGCAGCAGGTGATGGCATATCGGGCAGTGACGAGTCAGATGGCCGTACGACGAAGCAGCCGACAGATGTGCACGGAGCAGGGCCCGAGTCTCATGCCTGACCGTCGCCGCCATGCCCCACCTCCACGGGCCACCCGGGGAAGAGGCCCTGTCTTCTGGGTACCTACGGAACTTGACGCCGTCAAGACGGCACGGGCACCGCGAGGACGCTGACGGGGTGTGGGGGGCTGCAGCGCCGGGAGACACGAAGAAGGGGCGGCGTCTCTCGCGGGGGGCGAGCGAGGGCGACGTGCGGGGTGACTGCGGCTGCGCCGCGGGGAGCGCGGGGGCGGGGCGTGGGAAGGTGGTCGCGGTCTTGCCGGGTGCGGGTCCTTGCGGGTTGCGGCGGTCTTGGCGGGATGTGCTGTGTCTGATGGGGGCTCCTCCGCGGGCGCGGGCGCGGGGTGTGGGTAAACGCCTGCACTCGTGTGAGGTGCGGGTCCTTCGCGTTGCGGCGGTCCTGACGGGATTTGCAGTATCTGATAGCGGCTCCGCCGCGGGCGCGGCCTCTGCTCTGCGGGGCGGTGAGCGCGGGCGCGGGGCGTGACAAAGGGCCCGCACCCTTTGCGGATGCGGGCCCTTCTTGTTGCGGTCCTGACGGGATTTGAACCCGCGGCCTCCACCTTGACAGGGTGGCGAGCACTCCAAACTGCTCCACAGGACCAGGTTTCGCAGGGCCAATGGTGCGTTGCGCTGCGAGAAGAGACTGTACAGGAGGGGGAGCGCCTGGTCGAACTCACCCCGTGTGCACGGGTGGTTACGGAGCGGCCGCGTCGATCGCCTTCACGATCCGCTTGTCGGAGACCGGATACGCCGTACCGAGCGCGTGCGCGAAATAGCTCACCCGGAGCTCCTCGATCATCCACCGGATGTCCAGCACCGCGGCCGGCACCGGCCGCCCCTTCGGCAACTGCTCCAGCAGCCACGCGTACTCGTCCTGCATCTCATGGACCTTCTCCATACGCGTGGTGTCCCGCTGCACATTCGTCGGCATCTGCTGCAACCGCCGGTCCGCCGCGACCAGATACCGCATCAGGTCCCCCAGCCGACCCAACCCCGAAGCCGTCACAAAACCCGGCCTCACAAGAGCGTCCAACTGCCCCCGCACATCCTGCACGTTCGCCAGCAGCACAGGACTGCGCACGGACTTCAAACGGCGCTCACAGGCCTGCCAGGCAGCCAGCACCTGCTGCACCTGACCAACCGCCCGCACCGTCGTGTCCACGATCTCCGCACGCACCTTGTCGAACAGCTTCCGGAACGACTCCTCGTCCCACACCGGCCCCCCGAACTCCCCGATCAACCGATCCGCCGCCGCCATCGCGCAGTCGTCGAACAGAGCCTGGATCGAACCGTGCGGATTGGCCGACAACGCGAGCTTCTGCGCGTTCGTCAGCTTCTCGGACGCGAACTTCGCAGGATTCACCGGGATGTTGCGCAGAATCAGCCGACGCGTGCCCTTCCACATCGCCTCGGCCTGCTCCGCCTCCGTATCGAAGAGACGCACGGACACCGTGTCGCCGTCATCCACCAACGCCGGATACGCCTTCACCGGCTGCCCGGCCCGACGCGTCTCGAAGACCCGGCTGAGCGAACCGATCGTCCAGTCCGTCAGACCCCGACGCTCCAGCGACTCACCACCCTGACGCGAGGCCGAGGCCGCCGCAGCCTGAGACAGAGCCTTGCGCGCCTTCGGCTTCAGACTCAGCTTCAGCGCCTCGAGATCCTTGTCCTCCGCCAGCTTCCGACGCCGCTCGTCAACGATGCGGAACGTGATCCGCAGATGCTCCGGAACCTTCGCCCAGTCGAAGTCGTCCGCCTCGAACGGCACACCGACCATCCGCCTGAGCTCCCGCGCCATCGTCACCGTCAACGGCTCCTGAAGCGGCGACGCCGTCTGAAGGAAACGCTTCGCGAAGTTCGGCGCCGGGACGTAGTTGCGGCGGATCGGCTTCGGCAGTGACCGGATGAGCTCCGTCACCAACTCCTCCCGCAGACCCGGGATCTGCCAGTCGAAGCCCTCGTCCGTCACCTGGTTCAACACCTGCAGCGGAATGTGCACGGTCACACCGTCCGCATCCGCACCCGGCTCGAACTGGTACGTCACCCGGAACTTCAACTGCCCCTGCCGCCACGAGTCCGGATAGTCGGCCTTCGTGACCGCCTCCGCCGACTCCCGGATGAGCATCTCCCGCTCGAAGTCCAGGAACTCCGGCTCCTCATGCCGCTTCCGCTTCCACCACGAGTCGAAATGCGCCCCGGAGACCACATCCTCCGGCACCCTCTGGTCGTAGAAGTCGAAGAGCGTCTCGTCGTCGACCACGATGTCCCGGCGCCGCGCCCGGTGCTCCAGCTCCTCGACCTCGCTGAGCAGCCTGCGATTGTCCGCGAAGAACTTGTGATGCGTACGCCAGTCCCCCTCGACCAGCGCATTGCGGATGAACAGCTCACGGCTGACCTCCGCGTCGACACGGCCGTAGTTGACCTTCCGCTGCGCGATGATCGGAACGCCGTACAGCGTCACCTTCTCGTACGCCATCACCGCCGCCTGATCCTTCTCCCAGTGCGGCTCGCTGTACGTGCGCTTCAGCAGATGCCCCGCGAGCGGCTCCACCCACTCGGGCTCGATCCTCGCGTTGACCCGCGCCCAGAGACGGGAGGTCTCCACCAGCTCCGCGGACATCACGAAGCGCGGCGGCTTCTTGAACAGCGCCGAACCCGGGAAGATCGCGAACTTGGCGTTCCGGGCGCCCAGATACTCGTTCTTCGCGCCGTCCTTCACATCCTTCATGCCGACGTGCGACAACAGACCGGCGAGCAACGACACATGGATACGGTCACCCGGAGCGTCCTCCTCATTGAGGTGGATGCCCATCTGCTTGGCGACCGTACGCAGTTGCGAATAGATGTCCTGCCACTCGCGGATACGCAGGAAGTTGAGGAACTCCTGCTTGCACATCCGCCTAAACGAACTGGAACCCCGCTCCTTCTGCTGCTCCCTGATGTACCGCCACAGATTCAGATACGCCAGGAAGTCACTCGTCTCGTCCTTGAAACGAGCATGCTGCTGATCCGCCTGCGCCTGCTTGTCGGCCGGCCGCTCACGCGGATCCTGAATGGACAAGGCAGCCGCCACGACCATGACCTCACGGACACAGCCGTTCCTGTCCGCCTCCAGAACCATCCGCGCCAGACGCGGATCGACCGGCAGCTGCGCGAGCTTACGACCCGTCTGCGTCAGCCGCTTGCGCACATCCTTCTCCGCCGGATCCAGCGCACCCAGCTCCTGCAGCAACTGCACACCGTCACGGATGTTGCGATGGTCCGGCGGATCGATGAACGGGAACTTCTCGATGTCACCGAGACCCGCCGCGGTCATCTGCAGGATGACGGAGGCGAGGTTGGTACGCAGGATCTCCGCGTCCGTGAACTCCGGGCGGGCCAGGAAGTCGTCCTCGGAGTACAGCCGGATGCACACGCCGTCGCTCGTACGGCCGCAGCGGCCCTTGCGCTGATTGGCACTCGCCTGCGAGATCGGCTCGATCGGCAGCCGCTGCACCTTCGTGCGGTGGCTGTAACGGGAGATACGGGCGAAGCCCGGGTCGATGACGTACTTGATACCCGGAACCGTCAAAGACGTCTCCGCGACGTTCGTTGCCAGAACGATCCTGCGCCCCGTGTGCGGCTGGAAGACGCGATGCTGCTCGGCGTGCGAAAGACGGGCGTACAGAGGCAGGATCTCCGTGAAGCGGTACTGCTTCCTCGTCAGCGCATCCGCCGTGTCCCGGATCTCCCGCTCCCCGGAGAGAAAGACGAGGATGTCACCCTTCCCCTCCGCCATCAGCTCCTCGCACGCATCCGTGATCGCGGTGATCTGATCACGGTCGGCGTCATCGCCGTCCTCCTCCAGAAGAGGGCGATAACGCACCTCCACCGGATACGTCCGCCCGCTGACCTCGACGATCGGCGCATCACCGAAATGCCGGGAGAAACGCTCCGGATCGATGGTCGCGGACGTGATCACGACCTTCAGATCAGGACGCCTGGGCAGCAGCTGCGCGAGATAACCCAACAGGAAATCGATGTTCAGAGACCGCTCATGGGCCTCGTCGATGATGATCGTGTCGTAGGCGCGCAACTCACGGTCGGTCTGGATCTCGGCCAGCAGAATGCCGTCCGTCATCAGCTTGATGAACGTGGAGTCCTGGTTCACCTGATCGGTGAAACGCACCTTCCAGCCGACGGCCTCACCGAGCGGAGTGTCCATCTCCTCCGCCACCCGCTCGGCGACCGTGCGAGCAGCGATACGGCGAGGCTGCGTATGCCCGATCATGCCGCGCACACCCCGGCCCAGCTCCAGACAGATCTTCGGGATCTGCGTCGTCTTGCCGGACCCCGTCTCACCGGCGACGATCACGACCTGATGATCGCGGATGGCGTCGGCGATCTCGTCCTTCTTCTGGCTGACCGGCAACTGCTCCGGATACGAGACAGCCGGCACCCGACCGCGCCGCTCACTCATCCGCCGCTCGGCCTTCGCGACCTCCGCGTCGATCTCGGCCAGAACAGCAGCGCGAGCCTCCGGCTTACGGATCTTGCGCGCACCCTCAAGCCTGCGCCCGAGCCGGTGCGCATCACGCAGCGACAGCTCGGTCAGACGAGGGGCAAGAGTCCCGAAGGCCGGGGCGGCGGGAGCAGGGTGCGTAGACATACGCGATCCAGGATCTCACCTCCAGGAAATCCCTGGCGAACGATTTCCCACGGCCCGCCCCGGACAGCGCCACCGCAGACACGAGCACACCTCGACCGTACGTACGAATGATCACTCGAAGAGGTGATCGAAAGCCGATCGCCAGACCGAACCCACCCCAAGATCTAGATTTTCGTACGTGAAGCTCGTCATCCGCGTGAAACTCCTGCCGACACCCCACCAGGCATCGGCCCTCCAGGCGACCCTGCACACCTGCAACGAAGCCGCCAACCACGCATCCCGACACGCCTTCACCACCGGCATCAAACAGAACCGCGAACTCCGCACACAGATCTACACCCAGATCAAGGAACGCTTCAGCCTCGGCGCCCAAGCCGCCCAACTCGCCATCAAGAAGGCCTGCAACGCATACGCCTCACTACGCGGCAGCCTCAAAGCCGGCCACCTCGGCCGACCCGGCACCAAACGCCACACTCGAGCCACCAGCAAACCCATCACCTTCCGCCCGGACGCCGCCCAGCCCTACGACGACCGCATGTTCTCCTGGCAGACCGAGCAGCGAACCGTATCCATCTGGACCATCCACGGCCGCATGAAACGCATCCCCTACACCGGCCAGGAAGACCAACTGCTCCTCCTCGCCCACCGACGCCAGGGCCAATCCGACCTGCTCCACCACAACGGCCAGTGGTACCTGCTCGCCACCATCGACGTCCCCGAACCCCCACAGAACCTGGCCCCACACGACTTCATCGGCGTCGACCTCGGCATCGAGAACATCGCCACCACCTCGACCGGCAGGCGCCACAGCGGCCGAAAAATCAACCGCACCCGCGAAAACGACCGCCGCCTGTACCGCCGCCTCGCCAAGAAGAAGACCCGCTCCGCCAAACGACGAGCCAAACGCCACGCAGGCAAGCAGGCCCGGCGCACCCGCGACATCAACCACAAGATCAGCAAGCACATCGTGACGGAGGCACAACGCACCGGTCGCGGAATCGCCCTCGAAGACCTGAGCGGCATCCGCGAACGGGCCCGGCTGAAGAAGCCCCAACGCGTCACGATGAACTCCTGGGCCTTCGGGCAGCTCGGCTCCTTCATCGCCTACAAGGCACGCAAGGCCGGCGTCCCCCTGGTGCACGTCAGCCCGGCGTACACCAGCCAGGAATGCTCCCAGTGCCACCACATCGACAGGCGGAACCGGCCCTCCCAGGCCGTGTTCGCGTGCAGGTCCTGCGGCTTCGTTGAGCACGCCGACCTGAATGCGTCCCACGTCATCGGCCGCCGCGGCTGGTGGGTGTGGGTCTGCGGGGCCGAGTCACAGGTCCCTGCCCTGACGCTCGTCGTCCAGGGCTGGATGCGCCGTTCCGCCGAAGCCATCGGCGAGGGCGAGCTGCAAGCCGGGGTGTCTGACCGGCAGCGGACGCGGACGCTCGTACATGGAGCGATGATGCGCAGGGCGTAGATACAACGTAGATACAACAAGGCCCCGATCCGGGGATCGGGGCCTTTGCTGTGGCTGGGGCCGGGGTCGAACCGGCGACCTATCGCTTTTCAGGCGATCGCTCGTACCAACTGAGCTACCCAGCCATGAGATCTTCGAGAAGATCTCTGCGGTCCTGACGGGATTTGAACCCGCGGCCTCCACCTTGACAGGGTGGCGAGCACTCCAAACTGCTCCACAGGACCAAGCTGTTGCGTACGACAGTGTCGCACACGGTGTTGCGTGCCCCCAACGGGATTCGAACCCGTGCTACCGCCTTGAAAGGGCGGCGTCCTAGGCCGCTAGACGATGAGGGCTATCGGCCCGCCTGGGCGCCTCTCAGCGCGTCGGGGACGTGAGAAGCATATGGGATGGCGGGAGGTATCGCCAAAACGGTTTACGGGGTCGAGGGGGAGGTGGAGGCGGCGGGTGTGGCGCCCGGTTGGTTCTCCTTCGGCAGGTGGCGGGTGACCTCGGCCGTCGTCTCGCCCAGGCCGCCGAGCTTGATCGCGTCCCAGGCCTGGAGGAGCCGGGTGTCGCGGTCGAAGTAGAGGATCGAGGCCTCGATCGGTGCCGGGTACTTGTGCTCCAGTGCGCGCAGTCCGCTGCCGCCGGTGGATCCCTCCATGCGCAGCCGGGTTCCGTACTTGAGGATCTCGTCCCCTTCGTGGTGCAGGTGGCCGCAGAGGACCAGGGGTACGTCGCCGTCGACCTCGCGGGCGGCGGAGGGTTCGTGGACCATGGCGACGTCGACGGGTGTGCCGGCGTTCGTCTGGTCGCGCAGGGCCGAGGCGAGCCGGTCGCCCGCCAGTTGTTCGGACTGGTCGGCTCCTGGTGCGTTGGAGCGGTCGGGGGTGAACTGTGGGTCGCCGATGCCGGCGAAGCGCAGTCCGGCGACGGTTTCGGCGCGTCCGTCGTCGAGGACGTGCACGTTCTTCATGTTTTGCAGGTATTTCTGGGTGACCCGGGAGTCGTGGTTGCCGCGGACCCAGACGTAGGGCGCTCCGAGGTCCTTGATGGGGTCCAGGAAGCCGTTCTCGGCGGCTGTGCCGTGGTCCATGGTGTCGCCGGTGTCGACGATCACGTTCACTTTGTACTGGTCAACGAGCGACGCGATGATCTTCCAGCTTGCGGGGTTGAGGTGGATGTCGGAGACGTGCAGGACGCGCACGGTGGAGGGGTCGGGCTGGTAGGCGGGGAGGGTGGAGGTGACGTCGTAGAGCTTGGTCACGTTGGTGACCAGGCGTGCCAGTTCCTTTTGGTAGACGTCGAATTCGGTGACGATGCTGCGGGCGTTGCCGACGAGGGAGGGTGCGGAGGAGAGCAGTCCGGAGTATTTGGGTTCGAGGACGGATTCGGGGTTCCAGGTGGCCCAGGCGGTGGCGCCGGAGGCGATGAGGAGGGCGAGGGCGGTGCCGCCGGCGGCGAGGGCGCGGCGGGGTCGGCGGTGGATGGCGAGGCTGAGGGCTGTGGCGCCGGAGACGACGGCGATGCAGGAGCGTACGGCGAGGTCGAGGGTGCCGTGTTCGACGTCGTGTGCGACTTCGTCCTGGAGTCCGGTGAGGCGTTCGGGGTGGTCGACGAGGGCTTGGGCGCGCGCGGGGTCGAGTTGGTCGACGTTGACGTCGAGGCGTACGGGTGCGTGGTGGCTGTTGAGTTTGAGGGCGCCGAGTGGTGAGACGTTGATCTTTGTGCCGCCGGTGAGGGAGGGCCGCAGGGTCATGGTGGTGTTGACGGGGCCGACGGGTACGCGGACGTTGCCGACGATCAGCAGGCCGAGCCAGGCGCCGAGGAGGACTACGGTGATGAGGCTCAGGGCGCGGAGCCAGGGTGGCTGTTGCGGGGTGAGTTCGAGGGCCGGCTGGGGGCGGTTGCGGTTGCGGCGGTGCCGGATGAGGGCGCGGGGTGTCCTTCGGATCCGGTTGAGTGCGGTCACGGCGGCGGGGACGCGGGCCATTGATCCCGTATGCCCAGGTGCGGGTGTGGATATGCGGGTGGGCCCATGACTCTCGTGCGGGCTGTCGGTGGCTGACAATGGGCGTGTGCTGGAGATGACGCGCGAGGAGTTCGAGGAGCTGGTCGCCGAGGCGTTGGACCGGATTCCGCCGGAGTTGACGCGGTTGATGGACAACGTGGCGGTGTTCGTGGAGGACGAGCCGCCTGCTGACGATCCTGAGCTGCTCGGGTTGTACGAGGGCACTCCGTTGACGGACCGGGGTGAGTGGTATGCGGGTGTGCTGCCGGATCGGATCACGGTCTATCGGGGTCCGACGTTGAGGATGTGCACGTCGCGGGAGGACGTGGTCGCGGAGACGGAGGTGACCGTGGTGCATGAGATCGCGCATCACTTCGGTATCGACGATGCGCGTCTGCATGCTCTTGGTTATGGGTGACCGGGCGGGTGGTTGCGCGCTCCGGTCGCGGATGTGCGGGGCGCGTGTCTTCTTGTGGGCGGCGGGAGTTGGGCACGTCGACTCCTGTTCCCACCTCGGAGGTGGCTTTCCGTGCGCCCCATGTACGTATCTGTTCGTCTGGCCGCCACGGTCATGGCCGTCGCTGCTGCTGCCGGCTGTATGAGTGTGGGTGAGGACGGGGGCGGGGGGAGTGCCCGGCCGTCGCGGTCGGCTGAGCGGCATGGTGGTGAGGCGCCGGATGGTGGGTCGGGGGTGTCCGGCCGGGGTGCGGGGGGCGAGGTGGCCCTGGACGGCAAGCATGGTGGCGGTGAGGGGAGGGGGAAGGGCGGGGAGTCCGCGTCGCCTTCGGTGTCGCCGTCGGCGGGGGCGGACCGGTCGGCTCCGGCGACGGGTGGGCCGGGCAGGCCGGGGAAGCCGGGGGCGTCCGCGTCGAGCAGGGTGACGTCGACTCCGTCGCGTCCGGTGGATCCGCCGGCGACGCCGAGTGAGCCGCCGGCGTCGGCGTCGCCGGAGCCGACGGTGGCCGAGCCGTCGTCGTCGGCGCATCAGGAGACGGTGCCGCAGTTGGCGGAGCGGGAGCCGGCGCCTGCGGCGGGGGCGCCTGCGTAGGGGTGCGGGTGGGTGTCGTACGCCCTGTGAGGTGTGATGTACGTCTACAGGGCTCGGTTTGCCTTCGGGGGTGGGGGGTGCGTATGGTGGTAGATCGTTTGATCCCATTTGCCCGGCGCCACTGCAGAGCGCGCCGTGTGGCGCGTACTCTCCCTTGCCGTGGCGGACCGCATTGAGGCGGTTGTGAGCGAATCACGGAGTTGACGGGCGCGTGCCGACGAGACTCCGGAAGGTTTCGCTTACGCATGTCCATTTCCAGTACTGATCACGTCGTCGTGCCCGAGAACGAGGGCACCGAGGACGCTGTCGAGGTCACGTTCGCGGACCTCGGTCTCCCCGAGGGCGTGGTGCGCAAGCTCGCCCAGAACGGCGTGACCACCCCCTTCCCGATCCAGGCCGCGACCATCCCGGACGCCCTGGCCGGCAAGGACATCCTGGGCCGTGGCCGTACGGGCTCCGGCAAGACTCTTTCCTTCGGTCTGCCTACGCTGGCGACGCTCGCCGGGGGTCGCACCGAGAAGCACAAGCCGCGCGCCGTGATCCTCACGCCGACGCGTGAGCTCGCCATGCAGGTGGCGGACGCCCTGCAGCCGTACGGCGACGTCCTGGGCCTGAAGATGAAGGTCGTCTGCGGCGGTACGTCGATGGGCAACCAGATCTACGCCCTGGAGCGTGGCGTCGACATCCTCGTCGCGACTCCGGGCCGGCTGCGCGACATCATCAACCGTGGCGCCTGCTCCCTCGAGAACGTGCAGATCGCCGTCCTCGACGAGGCCGACCAGATGTCCGACCTGGGCTTCCTGCCCGAGGTGACGGAGCTGCTCGACCAGGTGCCGGCCGGTGGTCAGCGGATGCTGTTCTCCGCCACGATGGAGAACGAGATCAAGACGCTCGTCGACCGCTACCTGAAGGACCCGGTCAGTCATGAGGTGGATGCGGCTCAGGGTGCGGTGACGACCATGTCGCACCACATCCTGATCGTGAAGCCGAAGGACAAGGCGCCGGTCACCGCGGCCATCGCGTCCCGCAAGGGCCGCACGATCATTTTCGTCCGTACGCAGCTGGGTGCCGACCGGGTTGCCGAGCAGTTGCGTGACGCGGGTGTGAAGGCGGACGCGCTGCACGGCGGTATGACGCAGGGCGCGCGTACGCGGACGCTGGCGGACTTCAAGGACGGGTACGTCAACTGCCTGGTGGCGACGGACGTGGCGGCTCGCGGTATCCACGTCGACGGTATCGACCTGGTGCTGAACGTCGACCCGGCGGGTGACCACAAGGACTATCTGCACCGGGCCGGCCGTACCGCTCGTGCGGGCCGTACCGGCACGGTCGTCTCGCTGTCGCTGCCGCATCAGCGCCGCCAGATCTTCCGGTTGATGGAGGACGCGGGCGTCGATGCCGGGCGGCACATCATCAACTCGGGTACGGCCTTCGATCCGGAGGTCGCCGAGATCACCGGTGCGCGTTCGATGACCGAGGTCCAGGCGGAGTCCGCGGGCAATGCGGCGCAGCAGGCCGAGCGTGAGGTCTCGCACCTGACCAAGCAGCTGGAGCGGGCGCAGCGGCGTGCGGCCGAGCTGCGCGGTGAGGCCGACCGTCTGGTCGCGCAGGTGGCGCGTGAGCGCGGGGAGGACCCGCAGGTCGCGGTGGCCGAGGCGCAGGCCGCGGTCGCGGAGGCGGCCGAGGTGTCGGTGCCGGAGCAGGCGGCGGCGCAGGACGTCGACAGGGCGCCGGCTCCGTCGTCGTACGAGCGTCCGTCGTACGAGCGTCGTGAGCGCCGGGACGGGGATCGTGGCGGGTTCCGTCGGGATGACCGTCGGGACAACGACCGGGGCGGCCGTTCCTTTGACCGTCGCGACAACGATCGTGGTGGCTTCCGCCGGGACAACGACCGCGGTGGCCGTTCCTTCGACCGTCGTGACGACCGCGGTGGCTTCAACCGCGACCGTGACCGTGACCGTGGGTTCGAGCGTCGTGACAACGACCGCGGCGGGTTCCGTCGGGACGACCGTCGCGACAACGACCGCGGTGGCCGTTCCTTCGACCGCCGTGACGACCGCGGTGGCTTCAACCGCGACCGTCGGGACAACGACCGTGGCGGCTTCCGCCGTGACGACCGTCCTTCCGGGCGTTCGTTCGAGCGTCGTGACGAGCGTGGCGGCCACCGTGGCAGTGACCGTCCCTTCAACCGTGACCGCCGTGACGACCGTCCGGGTTTCCGCTCGGGTGGCCACGACCGGCCGTACGGCCGTCGTGACGACCACCGCGGTGCCGGTTCGTTCGGGCGCCGTGACGACAAGCCGCGCTGGAAGCGCAACGGCTGACGGCTGACGTCGGGTTGACGTGAAGCAGGGCCCGTACGGCTTCGGCCGTACGGGCCCTGTGTCGTTCGGCGGTCTGTGGCGTCAGGGCGCCTGTGTCGTTCAGATGTCGGCGATAACTTTTGGCCAACGCCCCTCCTGTGTGGCGCATGTCACGACGACGGCGAGGGAATCGCTGGGGGCATGACAGATGACGCCAAGGTGAGTGGGCTGTCTGACGAAGAGCGGCTGGCCCAGCTCGGTTACACCCAGGTTCTCGCCCGCCGCATGTCGGCGTTCTCCAACTACGCGGTCTCGTTCACGATCATCTCGGTCCTCTCGGGCTGTCTGACGCTGTATCTGTTCGGCATGAACACCGGTGGCCCGGCGGTGATCACCTGGGGCTGGGTCGCCGTAGGCCTGATGACGCTGTTCGTCGGTCTGTCCATGGCCGAGATCTGTTCCGCGTATCCGACGTCGGCGGGTCTGTACTTCTGGGCGCACCGGTTGGCGCCGCCGCGGTCGGCGGCCGCGTGGGCGTGGTTCACGGGCTGGTTCAACGTGCTGGGCCAGGTGGCGGTGACGGCGGGCATCGACTTCGGGGCGGCGTCCTTCCTGGGGGCGTACCTGAATCTGCAGTTCGACTTCGAGGTGACGCCGGGCCGCACGATCCTGCTCTTCGCCGGGATCCTGTTGCTGCACGGGCTGCTGAACACGTTCGGTGTGCGGATCGTGGCGCTGCTCAACAGCGTGAGCGTGTGGTGGCACGTGCTGGGTGTGGGGGTCATCGTCGGGGCGCTGGCGTTCGTGCCCGACCGTCACCAGTCGGCGTCGTTCGTGTTCACGAAGTTCGTCAACAACACGGGCTGGGGCAGCGGGGTGTACGTCGTGCTGCTCGGTCTGCTGATGGCGCAGTACACCTTCACCGGCTACGACGCCTCGGCCCATATGACGGAGGAGACGCACGACGCGTCGACGGCCGGCCCGAAGGGCATCGTGCGGTCCATCTGGACGTCGTGGATAGCGGGCTTCGTCCTGCTGCTCGGTTTCACCTTCGCCATCCAGTCCTACGACAGGGAGTTGGCGTCGCCGACGGGTGCGCCGCCCGCGCAGATCCTGCTGGACGCGCTGGGGGCGACGGCCGGGAAGCTGCTCCTGCTGGTCGTGATCGGGGCGCAGTTGTTCTGCGGGATGGCGTCGGTGACGGCCAACAGCCGCATGATCTACGCCTTTTCGCGTGACGGCGCCCTGCCGTTCTCCCGTGTCTGGCACTCGGTGAGCCCGCGTACCCGTACGCCGGTGGCGGCGGTGTGGCTGGCGGCGGTGGGCGCGCTGGTCCTGGGCCTGCCGTATCTGATCAACTACACCGCCTACGCGGCCGTGACCTCGGTCGCGGTGATCGGCCTCTACATCGCCTACGTCGTCCCGACGCTGCTGCGGCTGCTCAAGGGCGACGACTTCGAGCGCGGGCCGTGGCATCTGGGCCGCTGGTCCCGGCCGATCGGCATCGTCGCGGTGACCTGGGTGGGCATCATCACGATCCTGTTCATGCTGCCGCAGGTCTCGCCGGTCACCGGGGAGAGCTTCAACTACGCCCCGGTCGCCGTCCTGGTCGTCCTCGGCTTCGCGACGGCCTGGTGGCTGGCGTCGGCCCGGCACTGGTTCCTCAATCCGGAGCACCGCCGCAACCTCGCCCGCGCGGCCGCCCGCGAAACGACTCCGGAAAAGGTGGATCCCTGACACTCCGGCCCGATCTTCACCCCCGCCACGGCCGTGTCCCCGATACCCGATCGGAGTCGCGGCCGTGTCCGGCTATGCTCGGGGAGGCAACATCGCCAGGGGCCCTTAGCTCAATTGGCAGAGCAGTGGACTTTTAATCCATTGGTTGTGGGTTCGAGTCCCACAGGGCCTACCGCACGTGCCCCTCGTCACGGGGTGACCCCGGCCGGGACCCAGGTCCCGGCCGGGGTTTTCGTGTTTCCGTGGGTCTGCTGGGCGGTGCGTTCCTGGGTGGTGAGGACGCCGAGGCCGGCCCGGGTGGCGTAGGGCAGGTGGTCGAGGGCGAGGCGGCGGCCGACGTAGTCCATGACGGAGCAGGCCTGCCTGATGTCGGGGTCGTCGGTGGGGCCCGCGGGCTCGAAGCGGGTGCCGACGTAGTCGGCCACCAGGGTCTCCAGCGGGACGCCGTGCTGGAGGCCGCGGGTGACGGTGGTGGAGAAGGCGTCCAGCATGCCCGCGAGGGTGGAGCCCTGCTTGGCCATGCGGACGGTCACTCCGGCCACGCGGCCGTCGGGGGTGCGGGCGACGGTGAGATAGCCCTTTCCCTGGCCCACGGTGAACGACCGGGTCGTCGACAGCATGCGCCGCGCGGGGCGGGGCACGGACACCGGCGCCGTACGATCCGCGAACCGATCCGTCATGAACGCCGTCACCTCCGTGATGCACATGCCTGTGCACCATGTGTGGGTACTCAACTTGCCTGTGGGCTCAGGATGTTGGGGTCGACGATAGGCATGGGGCGGCGTGCCGCCAACCGCGGCACGCCGCCTCGAACGGGTCTGAACATCCTTTTACCGTGGGCGGGTCGAGGGGGCCCCGGGAGGTCCTTGAGCGGTGCTGGAAGGGGCGGGTCCGGTCGGCCCCCGTCCGGTCAGCCCGCGTTCAGTTCCGCCAGCGGCAGCGTGTGCTGGGTCTGCAGGACCTTCGCGCGGAGGTAGCGGACGTTGTGCGCGGTGGTGAACACGCCCGTGGGGACCCGGTCGTGGACGGTGATGCCCAGGTCGCGGAGCTGGTCGGCCTTGTCGGGGTTGTTGGACAGCAGGTCGAGGGTGTCGATGCCGAGGGCCCGCAGCATCTGTGCGGCCGCGGTGTAGTCGCGGTCGTCCTCGGGCAGGCCCAGGGCGGCGTTCGCCTCGTACGTGTCGAGGCCCTGGTCCTGGAGGGCGTAGGCGTCGAGCTTGTTGTAGAGGCCGATGCCGCGGCCCTCCTGGCGGAGGTAGAGCAGCACGCCGCCGCGGTTCGCGATCCGTTCGACCGCCTCGCGCAGCTGGGGTCCGCAGTCGCAGCGGGCCGAGCCGAACACGTCCCCGGTCAGGCACTCGGAATGCAGCCGGACCAGAGGCGTTGTACCGGGGGCGGGGTCGCCGAGGACGACGGCCACGTGTTCCCGGCCGTCGGTCAGGCCGTGGAAGGTGACCAGTTCGGCGTCGACGCTGTAGCCGTCCTGGAAGCGCAGCGGAACTCGGACGCGGGCGCGCTCCGTGGCGGCGGGGAAGTCGGGCATACGGGGTCTCCCGGGTCCGGTCGGCACCTGCTTCAGATTTGAAGCAGATCTACGGAGCAGGACAGTACCCGTGCTTTAAATTTGAAGCAACAGATTTATGGGCTACGTCACGGGCAGGGCCGGATCACGAACAGGGCGGCGTCGACCTGCGGCGCCACGGCACCTCGTCGGGCGTGGGGCGGCTGCCCCCCTCGGCGAGCGCACCCGCGACCTGCGCGAAGATCTCCTCCAGCTGCCCGACCTGCTCCTTGCTGAGGTGGTCGAAGAGGGAGGCGCGCACCGTCTCGACATGCCCGGGCGCCGTGCGCTCCAGCACCGCCATACCCTCGTCGGTGAGCGCGGCGATGCTCCCCCGCCCGTCCCACTTGCAGTTCTCGCGCCGCACCAGCCCGTCCTTCTCCAGCCGGGAGACGGCATACGTCAGCCGGCTCCGGGTGATCTTCGACTTCTCCGCGAGATCGGTCATCCGCAGCTGCCGGTCGGGTGCCTCGGAGAGGTTGGCCAGGATGGAGTAGTACAGATGAGGCATGCCGGCGTCCTGCTGGAGCTGCCGGTCGATCGCGTCCTCCAGGAGGTGCGTCGCGGCGATGTACGCGCGCCAGGCGCGCTGCTCCTCGGAGGTGAGCCAGCGAGTCGTCATACGCCCAGTGTAGGTTTGTTTCAAACTTGAACCAAGCCCCGCCGATCCGCACCGCCCGCACCCGCACCACCCGCACCCGCACCACCCGCCTGCGCCAGCCCGCCCCGCCCGTCGCCGAGAGTGAGCGCGTCCGATGCCGTACCCCTACGTCCTGCTGTCCGCCGCCGTCTCCCTGGACGGCTGCCTCGACGACACCGGCCCCGAACGTCTGCTGCTCTCCAGCCCGGCCGACTTCGACCGGGTGGACGAGGTGCGCGCGTCCGTGGACGCCATCCTGATCGGCGCCGGCACCATCCGCGCCGACAACCCGCGGCTGCTGGTCAACTCGCCCGAGCGCCGGGCCGCCCGGGTCGCGCAGGGCAGGGCCGAGTACCCCCTCAAGGTCACCGTCAGCGGCTCCGGCGACCTGGACCCGGCCGCCAGGTTCTGGCACACGGGCGGCGACAAGCTCCTCGCCACCACCGACAAGGGCGCCGAACGGGCCCGCGCTCTCGGCCTCGCCGCCGACGTCGTCCCGCTCGGCCCCGACCTCGACTGGCGACGGCTCCTCGAGCATCTGCACGACGAGCGCGGCGTACGGCGTCTGATGGTCGAGGGCGGCGGCACCGTCCACACCCAGCTGCTGCAGCAGGGCCTCGCCGACGAACTGCAGCTCGTCCTGGCCCCGCTCTTCGTCGGCGACCCGGACGCGCCCCGCCTCTTCGGCCCCGGCGCCTACCAGGACGGCCGGCTGCGCCTGGTGGAGACGCGGCGGATCGAGGACGTCGTCCTCATGCGCTACGAGCCCACCGCCCCCGGCACCGGCACGCAGCCCACCGCGGCCGACCACCACTGGCTGGCCCTGGCCTGCGAGCTGGCGGACCGGTGCCCGCCCTCCCGCACGGCGTTCAGCGTGGGCGCGGTGATCGTCGCCGCCGACGGTACGGAGCTCGCCCGCGGCCACTCGCGCGAGGGCGAGGACCCCGTCGTGCACGCCGAGGAGGCGGCGCTGGCCAAGCTCGACCCGGCCGATGAGCGGCTGCGGTCGGCCACGGTCTACAGCAGCCTGGAGCCCTGTGTCCGCCGTGCGTCCCGGCCGAAGCCGTGCGCGCGGCTGATCCTCGACGCGGGCGTGGGGCGGGTGGTCACGGCCTGGCGGGAGCCCGACACCTTCGTGGCGGACGCAGACGGCAGCGGCCTGCTGGCGTCGCAGGGCGTGGACGTGATCGTGCTGCCGGAGCACGAGGAGCAGGCCAAGGCGCCCAACCGCCATCTGACGGCGTCGTGAACCGTGGCGCGAGGTGTCCCGCGGATGGCGTATGCTGGTGACACAACGACGCGGGGTGGAGCAGCTCGGTAGCTCGCTGGGCTCATAACCCAGAGGTCGCAGGTTCAAATCCTGTCCCCGCTACTGAAGGCTCAGGGCCGGAATCCGGAAACGGGTTCCGGCCCTGAGTGTTTCTCCCACAGTCTCGGCCGTTGTCACATGCGGTGATCGGGCGACCGCTTTCCGCATAACAACTGACACACCGTCAGAACGGGTGTGGATGACGAGGTGAGGTCAACTCGCCCGTTTTTCGCCTCTCTTGGTCCGTACGTCCAGGCCAAAAAGCGTTAATGATCAAGCGGAACAGCTTGGAATCGGCACCCCGTGTCTATTAACGTTCGATAACGCAGCGCGGTCGTCCCAGCCGTCACAAGAGGCGGCTCCGTGCGCACGCGCCGAATCCCGCAAGGGAACCGGGGAACCACCACCCAGGGGTGAATCGCGTGGATACCGCCGTGGAGACACGGCTCGTATACGCGCGTAGGAGACCTTCCTGCTCCGAACCCGTCAGCTAACCCGGTAGGCGAGAAGGAAGGAAAGGAGCGCGCCCACGTGGCGTCCAACCCGCCTGCCCCGGCAGCCCCGTTCGTGCCGAGCACCGAGCCCTTCGGCTTCGCAGGACCCCGCTCCGACGAGGGCCCCTGGGAAGAGTGGAACCCCACCGAGGACTCCGTCGCCCCAGTACGCGGCCGGCATCGTGTCGCCAAGCAGCGCGGCGGCGGACTCGCCCGCAGCTCCACGGTTCTCGGCGTCGGCGTCATAGCCGCCGTCGGCGCGGGCGGCATGGCCAGCGCCAACACCGGCAAGCCGCCGGTGGCGATCTCCATGCCCGACCTCGGCTCCGTGGGCCATGTCTTCGGCGGCTCCTCCGAGGCCCCCAAGGGTTCCGCGACCGCGCTCAGCAGCATCGGCGTGACCACCGAGGACACCGAGCAGGGCGCCAGGGACGCGGGCGAGGCGCTGCGCGACCGCATCATGGCGCAGGCCGAGAGCCAGCAGGTCCAGATCGACAGCAAGGCCCAGTCCGCCACCGAGACGGCCCTCGCCAAGCAGGTCGACGAGGCCGCCGCCAAGGCGGAGAAGGAGGCCGCGGCCAAGGCCAAGGCCGCGAAGGAGAAGGCCGAGGCGGAGGCCAAGAAGAAGGCCGAGGCCGCGCGCCTGGCCGAGCTCGCCAAGCAGTTCAAGCTGCCGGTCGCGTCGTACACGATCACCGGCACCTTCGGACAGGCCGGCTCCATGTGGTCCTCCGGCTACCACACGGGCCTGGACTTCGCCGCCCCCACCGGCACGCTCATCAAGGCCATCCACAGCGGCACCGTCACGGAGGCCGGCTGGGCCGGATCGTACGGCTACCGCACGATCCTCACCCTCGACGACGGTACGGAACTGTGGTTCTGCCACCAGTCGTCGATCAGCGTGAGCGTCGGCCAGAAGGTCAGCACCGGTGATGTGATCGGACGCGTCGGCGCCACCGGCAACGTGACCGGGCCGCACCTGCACCTCGAGGTCCACCCGGGCGGCCAGGCCGACGGCATCGACCCGATGGCCTGGCTGCGCGGCAAGGGCCTCACCCCCTGACACCCGGGGCCGACGGCCCCGCAGCTCGCTGATCCCGCGGCGCCCTACGTCTGGTACGGGTTGTACGCGGGATCCGGCATTCCCTGGTAGCCGTACGCCCCGTACACCGGCCAGGGCGGCATCAGCACGGGCACCGGGGGCGCCGTCGACCGCGCCGCGTGGTCCAGCGCCGGGCGGGCCACGTCACGCCGCCGCCACAGCTCGTACAGCAACTCCCGTTCCCTTACGACGAAGTCGGCGCCCGCGCGGCCACGGCGGCCCCGGTGCCGCAGGAACGCCAGACAGGTCGCGTACGCCTCGTACTGCGCGACCTGGCGGGCCGCGGGCCTGCCCCCGTAGTGGGCGGCGTAGTCGCGGGCCAGGCGGCGTGCCCGCATCGAGCCGAGGGCGTAGGGCTCGGCGGGGGTGAGCCAGCCGGCGACGGCGTAGGCGGGCAGTTCCTCGCGCACGGTGCGCAGCTCGCGCTGGCGCGTCCAGATCACCAGCCAGGTCAGCAGGCCGAACGCGGGGACCATGAAGGCGGCGTAGACGGCGAAGAAGCCGTACTCGCCGAACGTGGACGAGCCGTTCCAGATCGCGTGCATGCCCATCGCGAGCAGCAGCCCGGAGAGCGGGACGAGGGCGCGCCGCAGATGCTGGTGCTCCGCCGAGATCGCGGCCACGCCGAAGCCGATGCCGGTCAGCACGGTGAACAGCGGGTGCGCGAAGGGGGACATGACGATGCGGACGAAGAACGTCGCGGCCGTGACGGAGGCGATGCCGCGCTCGCCGGTGAGCTGGTCGGTGCCGAAGGCGGTGCCCAGATAGAGGATGTTCTCGGTGAACGCGAAGCCGGTGGCGGTGACGCCGGCTATGACGACTCCGTCGACGATCCCGGTGAAGTCCCGTCTGCGGAACAGGAAGACGAGCAGCACGGCGGCCGCTTTCGCGGACTCCTCCACGACGGGCGCTATGACGGTCGCGCCCAGGGTGTCGGCGCTGGAGGGATCCGCGGTCGCCGTCGCTATCCACTTGGTGGCGAAGCTGTTGGCGACGATCGCTATCAGCGCCGCCGCACACGCCCCCCAGGCGAAGGCGAACAGCAGATTCCGCCAGGGCCCCGGGGCCACCCGGTCCAGCCAGCGGAAGGCGGTGATCAGCAGGGGCACGGGCAGGACCGCGAGCCCGAGCCCGACCAGGAACCCCTCGGTGCCGGTCTGCTCACGCACCAGCGCCAGGATGACCAGGCCGGAGAGCGCGAGCAGGGTGCTGAGTGCGCCGTAGAGCACCCATGTGCGCTGCCACCAGTGCGCATGCCTGAGCGCACCGCCGACCGGGCCACCGGGCTGCGGCGGATGCGTCGGGTACGGGGGATGCGTGGCCACGGCATTGACCCTAACGAGGGAGGGCGCCGCCTGCGACGGAAGTTCCGATCGCCCGCGGGCCGGGGGCTTCAGGCGCCGGTGAGGGGCTGGTTGTGGTGCTGTACGCGACGGAAGAGCAGGTCGTTCACGACATGACCCTTCTCCAGACCCTGGCCCTCGAAACGGGTCAGCGGCCGGAAGTCGGGACGAGGCGCGAAACCGCCCCCGGGCTGTGTGTTCTCGAACTCCGGGTGCGCGCTCAGCACCTCGAGCATCTGCTCGGCGTACGGCTCCCAGTCGGTCGCGCAGTGCACGATGCCGCCCGGTCTGATGCGGGTGGCGGCCAGGTCGAGGAACTCCGGCTGGATCAGCCGCCGCTTGTGGTGGCGCTTCTTGGGCCAGGGGTCGGGGAAGAACACGCGCAGCCCGTCCAGCGAGTCGGGCCGGAGCATCTCGCGCAGCAGGATGATGGCGTCGCCGTTGGCCACGCGGACGTTGGACAGCCCTTCCTGGTCGGCGAGGTTCAGCAGGTTCCCCTGCCCGGGGGTGTGCACGTCCACGGCCAGGATGTTCGTCCCCGGGTCCGCCGCGGCCATCTGTACGGTCGCCTCGCCCATCCCGAAGCCGATCTCGAGCACGACCGGGTGGGTGTTGCCGAACATCGCCGCGAGGTCGATCGTCTCGCGCCCGTCGATGTCCAGCCCCCACTTCGACCACAGCCGCTGCAGCGCATCCGCCTGCCCCGCGGTCACCCGGCTGCGCCGCGGCTGAAAACTACGGATCCGCCGCTCGAAATGCGCCCCCGCCGGATCCGCCTTCGGCCCATCGGGAAACCGCGGCTCCCCCTTCGCCCGGGTATGCCTGACAGACACACCGGGCACGTGCGAGGGGCGACCCCCCGGCTGACCCTGGGGGTGGTCGGCGGGCTGGGGGACTTCGGAGGCGTTGAGCGAATCAGACACAGTGCGGTTGATTTTACGGGGACGGGGGGTGCCGAGGGTGCGATGGGTTACGGCGGCGGGTGCGGTGACCTGTGCCGCTCCCCGCTCCTCACGCCGTCCCCAGCATCCCCAGCGCCCTCTTCGCCACCTCCCGTCCGATCGGGAGTGAGGCGGTTGCGGCGGGGGAGGGGGCGTTCAGTACGTGGACGGTGCGTGGGCCCTCCTTGATCAGGAAGTCGTCGACCAGTGAACCGTCTCGTAGGACGGCCTGCGCCCGTACGCCGGCGGATGTGGGCACCAGGTCGTCCTGTGTCACCGCCGGCAGCAGTCTGCGCACCGCTGTCGTGAAGGCGCGCTTGGACACCGAGCGCCGCAGCTCTCCCGCGCCGTAGCGCCAGTGCTGCCGGGCCATCTGCCAGGAGCCGGGCCATGCCAGCGTCCCGGCGACCTCCCGCGGTCGGACGACCCCCCAGCCGTAGCCCTCGCGGGCCAGCGCCGGCACCGCGTTGGGGCCGATGTGGACGCCGCCGTCGATCCCGCGCGTGAGGTGCACCCCGAGGAAGGGGAACGCCGGATCCGGCACCGGATACACCAGCCCCCGCACCAGATCGGGCCGCGCCAGTTCGTAGTACTCACCGCGGAACGGCACGATCCGCATCTCCGGGTCGTCGCCCGTCAGACGGGCCACCTCGTCGCAGTACAGCCCGGCGCAGTTCACCAGCACGCGCGCCCGTACGACCTCCCCCGCACGCGTCCGCACGGCGACCCCGAGGTCGGGTCGACGGTCGATGCGCTCGACCTGGGCGCCGTAGCGGATGTCGGCGCCCGAGGCATGCGCCAGCTGCCGAGCCACGCCCACGAAGTCGCACACGCCCGTCGTGCCGACGTGTATCGCCGCGAGCCCCCGCACCTGCGGCTCGTACTCCTGGATCTGGGGAATGCCGAGCTCGCGCACCGGAATGCCGTTCTCCCGGCCGCGCTGGACCAGGGCGTGCAGCCGGGGCAGCTCCTCGCGCTCGGTGGCGACGATGAGCTTGCCGGTGACGGCGTGCGCGATGCCGTACTCCGCGCAGAACTTCACCATCTCGGCGGCGCCCCGCACCGCGAACCGCGCCTTGAGCGAGCCGGGGCGGTAGTAGATCCCGCTGTGGATCACGCCGCTGTTGCGCCCCGTCTGGTGCCGGGCCGGGCCCGGCTCCTTCTCCAGCACCGTGACCCGCGTGCCCGGCGCGGCGCGCGTGATCGCATACGCCGTCGACAGCCCGACGATCCCGCCCCCGATCACCAGCACGTCGCAGTCGTACGCGATCTCCGGCCGCACCTGCACCACCTCCCGCCACCGATAGTGCACTGCGCCACTGACAGTCACTTCAAACGCGGGAAAACGGCGGCCTTCGCCCCGTCACGTCCTCGCCCGGTCACGCCGGCGCCATCAGCAGCGGGCGGGCCCGCTCCCGCAGCTCCACGACCCGGGGCTCGTCGCCGTACGGCTCAAGGCGGTGCAGAAGATCCTTCACGTATTCGGTGGTGCGCGCCGAGGAGATGCGCCCCGCGACCTCCACCGCCCGCACACCCTGCTCACAGGCGGCATCGAGATTGCCGGACTCCAGCTCCGCGACCGCCGAGACGACCAGCCGCAGCCCGTGCGAGCGCACGAACTCCTCCGTCGGCCTCGACAGGGCCTGTTCGGTGAAGCGCCGCACCTGGCGCGGCGCCTTGAGGTCGCGGTAGCACTCGGCCGCGTCCGCGGCGAACCGGTCGTAGGAGTAGAAGCCGAGCCAGGAGGGGTCGTTGTCGCCCTCCCGGGAGCGCTCCAGCCAGCCCTCCGCCGCCTTCAAAGCGGCGCCCGCCGCCTGCGCGTCGCTCGCGCGCGCGTGGGCGCGTGCCTCGACGAGGCGGAAGAAGCTCATGGTGCGGGCGGTCGCAAGGCCCCGGTTGCGCTCCAGGGCGGCCTGCGCGAGGTCGACGCCCTCGTCGCCGAAGCCGCGGTAGGTCGCCTGCAGCGACATGGACGCCAGCACGTACCCCCCGAGGGGCACGTCGGCTGCCGCGCGCGCGAGGCGGAGCGCCTGGATGTAGTACCGCTGCGCGGCCTCCTGCTGCCCGGTGTCGAAGGCCATCCAGCCGGCCAGCCGGGTCAGTTCGGCGCTCGCCCCGAACAGGGCGCGGCCGACCTCGTCGGAGTACGAGCCCAGCAGCAGCGGTGCCGCCTCCACCCGTAAGCACTCGGGCACCATCGACGAACGCCAGTCGCCGCCTCCGTACTTGGAGTCCCAGCGCCTGGCGTCCTCGGCGGCCTCCCGCAGCTTCTGCACATCGCTGTGGCCGACTTTGAGCGGTGAGCCCGAGCCCTCGGCGTGGTTCGCCTCGCGCGCCACCGAGCTGTCGGCCGGTGTTATCAGCCACCGTGAGGCGGGCGTTGCGTATGCGCTTACTGCGAACGATCCGGCCAGTGACTGCCAGATGCCGCCGGAGCCGGCCCGGCGCCCGGCGAGGTCGAGGCGGTACAACTCCGTCGCCGACCGGACCGCCTGTCCCACGTCCCTGGGGAAGGCGAGGCCGACTTCGGGTGCGGGATCCGCGTCCGCCAGGCCGATCTCGTGGAGCGGCACCGGGCGGCCGAGCTTCTGCCCTATCGCGGCGGCGATGAGGTGCGGCGCGGCGCCCTGGGGCACCATGCCCTTCGACACCCAGCGCGCCACTGAGGTCTTGTCGTAGCGAAGTGTCAACCCGCGTTGAGCGCCAAGATCGTTGACGCGTCGCGCGAGGCCTGCGTTGCTGATTCCCGCGAGGGCGAGAACGGCGCCGAGCTTTTCGTTCGGCCCGCGTTGCTCCCTGGACATGCGCCACCCCTCGACACAGACGGCTGCCGCGCTGGCATAACCACGCGGCATTCGTAAACCCAGCGTAGTTCGCCGCATCCCAAGCGTTAAGGGGCATACTTCCGGATGGCGGGATTGTATTCCGTACGGAAGTACGGGGCCGATACGCGCAGTTGCAGCGTGCTCCTGTTGTGTGGCCGTGCGCCCGTCCGTGCGCTCTTCTCCGGCCACCCCGGGAGCGCTTCCATGGATGGTGCGTGGGTCGGCCCGCTGTACTGGATCCAGTGGGCTGGGGGACACCGCCGCCACAATCCCCGCGGGCGGCGGACGGGCCCGGGGGGCGAACTCTGTCTCCCGGGCTGCGCGCGCACGATGCGCTGCGCAGAGCCTGTACGGAGCGTGGTCACGCCTGTCCTTCCGTCAGGGATTTGGCCGAAAATCGACCCCGCATTCTGCGCGCAAATACGGCTCCTACCTTTGCACTTGAGGGCGCGTAAGGCGTTTTCGGGGAGCGTTTCGGGGGCGCATTCGCGTCGCAGCATCCTTGTCGAGTACGGGTGTTCGTCTCCCCGCACGGGTGAGCGCCACGGCGCATTCGAGGAATCGCAAGCAGACCCACAGCCCCTCCGGCGTGCGCCCTTCATGGCAGCATGGGGAACCAGTTCGTACGGTGCACTGGTTGTCCACAGCCTGTGGAGGCGTCGATGCGGTGGTTGGTGGGGTGGAGCAGCACCGCAGTGGGGGCGTCCGGGTTCGGGTCCGCAGGGGCCACCGGACAGGACGGCGAGACAGTGCACCCGGTGGGCTCCCAACTCCTGTGGGGCGACCCCGATCCGCTCTGGGCCGTCGGCGACTGGCGTCCCGACGAGGTGCGGGTCGTCAAGGCCGACGCCCAGACCCGGATCGCCGTCCTGGGCACCTGCGCGGCCTCCGACGAGCAGCTGCGGGTCGGACTGTTCGCCGCGCGCGGAGGGGCACTTCGGCATCTGACGGCGTGGCCCGGCAGCTACACGGCCGTCGTCCAGGTCGGCCGCAGGGTCACCGTCTGCGGCGACCTCGCGGGCGCACGCCCCGTCTTCTACACCCCCTGGGCCGGCGGCACCGCGTACGCGACCGCCGCCCTCCCTCTCGCCGACCTCATCGAGGCCAACCTCGACTTCGGTCACCTCGCCGCGCTTCTGGCCGCCCCCGATGTGCCGGCCGCGCTGCACGACTCCACCCCGTACGACGGCGTGCGGCGCATCCCGCCCGGGCATGCACTGATCCTGCGCGCCGGAGCGCGCGAGATCGCCGGCTACGAGCCGGTCGCCTCCCTCGCGGTGGCGGCGCCCACCGCCGACCCGGACAGTGCGGTCGACGCGGTGCGCGACGCCCTGGTGGAGGCGGTACGCGCGCGTCTGTCGGCGCCCCGGCACGTCCCCGGCACCGACATAGACCCCGGTCCCGTACCCGGCATGGGCCCCGCCGAGCGGCGCGCCGCGCGCGGGATGCCGGTCGCGGGCATCGGCGCGGACCTCTCCGGCGGCCCGGCCTCCGGCACCCTCGCCCTGCTCGCCGCCGGTCTGCCGGGCATGCCGGGCACGGTCCTGGGCCACGGCACGGGCGCGGGGGAGCGCCTGCTGGCGGTCACCTTCAACGACCTGGCGGTCGGCGGCAGGGAAGCAGAACTGCAGCGGGCGGGAACCCTGGCGGCCAACCCGCGCCTGCACCACGTGGTGGTCACCGGCGGCGAGGAGGCACTGCCGTACGCCGAGCTGGAGGGCCCGCTGACGGACGAGCCGGGCCAGTGCCTGGTGACGGCCGCCAGACACCGGGCACGGCTGGCGTCGGGCAGCGCCGACCACTTCACCGGCTACGGCGCCCGCCAGGTGCTGGACGCGCATCCGGCGCGGCTCGCCGACCTCCTCATGGACCGCAAACGCCGCCATCTCGTCCGCCCCGTGGCCGCACTCGCCAGGGCGGACGGCTCGGTGATGGTCCCCGCGCGCGTGTACGGCGCGGCGCGGCGGCTGTCCCGCACCCCGTACCGCGCGGGCCTGGAGGCGCTCGCCGACCGGCTGCTGCAGCGCCGCTTCGACGAGCCCGGAGGCGCCGTGGGGGCGTCCCTCGCCGCCCTCGCCTGGGCCAGACCCGGCCCGGCGGCACGCTGGCTGACCGGCGAGGCGCTTGCTGAAGTATCGGTTCGCCTGCAGGCGTCGACGGGCCGTTCGGGCGTGGGCCCCGGCCAGCGTCCCGGTGACCACCGCGCGCGTGCGGCCCTGACCCGCCAGGCGGCGGAGCTGCGCATCCTGGAGCAGGCGGCCGAGGTCCGCTCCCAGCGCCTGCACGCCCCCTTCCTCGACAACCAGGTGGTACGCGCGTGCCGGGCCCTTCCCGAGGCCCTGCGGGTCCAGCCCGGCGCCCGCGCCACCATCCTGCGCACCGTCCTGGAGGGCGCCGGCGTCAGCGACCTCCCGCCCGGCTGGGGCGCCCCCTCCCACGCATCGGCGGCAGTGGCGGCCCGCACCGGACTGCGCGTGGCCGCCGACTCCCTGATGAACCTGTTCGGCACCCCGCTGCTCGCGGAGGCGGGCCTGGTGGAGGCCCGCGTCGTCCGCAAGGCGCTCCGTGCCGCCGCAGCGGGCGAACCCCTCCCCCTGGACGGCCTCGCCGACCTGGTCTCCCTGGAAGTATGGCTACGGCGCCTCCTGGCCCGCCGCGGAACCTGCTGGACCGGCACCCCGGCCCGCCAGCGGGCCGTACCAGCCGGGATCAATCCCCAGAGGGGGGCGCTGGCTTCCGGAGGGGGAGCGGGGGTGGCCTAGCCGCGGGGAGGTCGCCTGGTCGTGACAGCCCCGGTCAGTTCGGGGTACGGCAGGGACGGAAACGCCCACCGCACCAAAACCCCGTGCCCCGCACAGACGCCCCGGCGACAATGACCCGGTGCGGTACAAAATCCTGGGCGTCACCCAGGCCGAGGACGACCACGGCACAGCCGTACCCGTCACCGGCCCCCGGCTCCGCACCCTCCTGACCGCCCTGGCCCTGCGCCCCGGCCGCGTCACCACTCCCGACACCCTCATCGACGAGGTCTGGTCGGACACCCCGCCGCACGACGCCCCCGCCGCCCTCCAGGCCCTGATCGGCCGGCTGCGCCGCACCCTGGGCAAGGACACGATCACCTCCGCCCCCGGCGGCTACCGCCTCGAAGCGGCCGAGGACGACGTGGACCTGTTCGTCTTCGAGCGACTGGTCCGGCAGGGCACGACCGCGCTGGACCAGGGCGACGCGCACACCGCCGCCCGCACCCTGTCCGAGGCGCTCGCCCTGTACCGCGGCCCCGCCCTCGCGGACCTGCCCGACCCCGCCGCCGCCACCCGCCCGGCCGCCCTGCACCTGGAGGCGACCCGCGCCCGCATCGACGCGGACCTGCGTCTCGGCCGCGCCCAGGCCGTCGTACCGCACCTTAAGGAACTCACCGAGGCGCACCCCTACGACGAACCGCTGCACGCCCTCCTCATCCGTGCCCTGCGCGACACGGGCCGCACGGCCGACGCCCTCGCCGCGTACGAGACGGCCCGCCGCGCCCTCGCCGACGGCCTGGGCGCCGACCCGGGCCCCCAACTGCGCGCCCTGCACACGGAACTGCTCGCACCACCGGACGCCTCAGCCGTCGATCGGCAGCTCAGCCACTCCCGACCCGCTGATCACTCCCGCCTCGCCGGACGGGGCGAATGGCCCGCCGCGCGGGCCGAATCCCCCGCCGCGCGGGCCGAATCTCCTTACGCGCGGCCCGAGTTCCTTTCCGCGCGGGGCCAATCTCCCTCCGCGCTTCCCGAATCTCCCTCCGCGCGGCCCGAGTCCCTCTCCGCGCGACCCGAGAAGCTCTCCGCGCGGCCCGCATCCCCCTCCGCGCAGCCCGAGAACCCCTCCTCGCCCGCCGAATCCCCCACCCCGCCTCACGAACCCCCCACCCGCACCGGCAACCTCCGTCCGCGTCTTACTTCTTTCGTGGGCCGGGAACCCGAGCTCGACGCCATCCGTTCCGAATTGCACAGGGCACGACTCGTCACTCTCACCGGCCCCGGCGGCTCCGGAAAGACCCGCCTCGCCGAGGAAGCCGCCGCCGGGCTTCCGCAGGCGTGGCTGGTCGAGCTGGCGCCGCTCGACCGGCCGGAAGCGGTGCCCGGCGCGGTGGTCAGTGCGCTCGGTCTGCGCGAGACCGTGCTGATGACCACCGAGCTGACGACCCCGCAGGACGACCCGGTCGCCCTGCTCGTCGAGCACTGCGCCGCGCGCAGCGAGCTCCTGATCCTTGACAACTGCGAACATGTCATCGAAGCAGCGGCCACCCTCGCCGAGACGCTGCTCACCCATTGCCCGGGACTCACGATCCTCGCCACCAGCCGTGAACCCCTGGGCGTCCCCGGCGAATCGGTGCGCCCGGTCGAGCCCCTCGTCCCCGACCAGGCGCACCGCCTCTTCGAGGAGCGTGCCTCGACCGTCCGTCCCGACGCGGCCGCGGTGCTCCGCGACAGGGAGGCGGTGGACGAGATCTGCCGCCGCCTGGACGGGCTGCCGCTCGCCATCGAGCTGGCCGCGGCCCGGCTGAGGCTGCTCACCCCCCGTCAGATCGCCGACCGGCTCGACGACCGCTTCCGGCTGCTCACCTCCGGCAGCCGTACGGTCCTGCCCCGCCAGCAGACCCTGCGTGCGGTCGTCGACTGGTCCTGGGACCTGCTCGACGAGCGCGAGCGCACCGTGCTGCGCGAGGTCTCCGTCTTCGCCGGCGGCTGGGACCTCACGGCGGCGGAAGCCGTGTGCACGGCTCCCGCGGCCGACCTCATCGGTGCGCTCGTGGACAAGTCCCTGATCGTGGCCACCCCGGACGAACACTCCGGCGGCGGCATGCGGTACCGCATGCTGGAGACCATCCACGAGTACGCCACGGAGCGCGCCGCAGAGGTCCCCGAACTGCGCGCCGAGGCCGAGCGGCGCCACCGCGCGTGGGTGCGCGCCCTGGTGGAGAAGGCCGAGCCGCTGCTGCGTTCCGCGGACCAACTCCCCTGGATCTCCCGCCTGGAGACCGAGCTGGACAACATCCGCGCGGCCCTCCACCGTGCCCTCGCCGACGGTGCCGAGGAGGAGGCCGGCGCTCTCGCCCTGGACATGGGCTGGTTCTGCTGGCTGCGCAACTACCGCCAGGAGGCCATCGACTGGCTGGTCCGGGTCCTGCGCCTGGGCGCAGCCCTGGACGCCGAGGGCGCCGTAGAACCCGTAGAACCCGCACACTCTGCGGATCCCGCGGAACGCATGGCTCTCATTGATCCCATGGAGGCCTTCCTGGCCGCCCCGAACGGCGAGATGGATCACCCTCAGCACACCCTCCGGATGAACCTCCGGATGCTGCACCTCTTCCTGCGATCGGACACCGAGCGCATGGACGGGACGCTGACGGACCGGCCGCGGGAGTACGTCACCCGGCTGCGGGACCACTTCGGGCAGGGCGGTCCGCAGGCGGCCCAACTCCCGGGCATCGCCTGGCCGCTGGCCACGTTCGTACTGGGCAGCCCGGCGGACGCCCGTGCCGCCCTGGACGCGACCGTCGTCAACTGCCGTGAGTACGGCGACGAGTGGACGATCGGCGTGGCCCTGATGTTCCGCACGCACATGGCCGTCGACTCGGCGGGCGGCATGAAGGGCATCGACGAGGACCTGGCGGAGCTCAGGGTGCTGAGCCGTCGCGTCGGCGACCGCTGGATGCGCGCCCAGGTGTGCAGCGCGGCCGGCGAGGCGGCGATGGCCCGCAGCCGCCTGGACGAGGCCAAGGGCGAGTACGAGGAGGCGCTGCGGCTGGCCTACGAGGTGGGGGCGTACGCGGAGACGCCGTTCCTGCTGGCCCGCCTGGGCGAGATCGCCTACCGCGCGGGCGACCGTGCGACCGCCCTGCGCGGGCTCGACGACGCCGCCACGGCCGCCGATCGCTACGGGGTGCCGGACACCAGGGCGTTCCTCCTGCTGATGCGCGCCCAGATGGCACTGGACGTGAAGGACATCCCCCGCGCGCGGGAGATGTTCGACGCGGCCCGCGCGGAGACCGGGCGCGGCACGCCGCCACCCCAGTTCACGGTGATGCTGAACGCCATCGACGCCATGGTGACGGTCGCCGAGACCGGCCCGGAGCACGGCCTGCCGAAGCTGGTGCGCACCATCCGCGAGGCGGTGGACCGCCGGTGCGCCGACGTCATCACGGCGGCCCTCGTGGACGGCGCCGCGGTCCTGCTCTCCGACCTCGGGGAGCATCCGCGCGCGCTCCGCATGCTCGCCGCCGCGGAACAACTGCGCGGCGGCGCACCACGCCCCATGCCGGAGGGGGCCGAGGCCGAGCGCGCCAAGAGCGCGGCCCGCGCCGCTCTGAGCACCGACGAGTGCGCCGCCGAGTCCGCCCGGGGCGCCCTCTTCACCGTCGCGGACGTCCTCACCGAACTCGACGAGGCCATGCGCAGACACCCGGCCGGGCAGCTTCCGTGAACGGACACCGGCCACACCCTGATTCGTGTTCAGGTGAACCGGTGAACCAGCCTACGAGCAGGTGAACTTCGACTCGGCCCAGTCCGCGAGCGTCAGAGTGTCGAAGCCGGTGTCCGGCCGGACGACCAGCCGTACGGTGTCGTGGCCGGCCAGGTTGACGTGCACCGGGACTGCCTGCCCGCCACCGCGGACCGGCCCGGACTGCCACAGCGGGACGCCGTCGGCGTAGACGGCGAAGGAGACCTTGCCGAGCCCGAGCGTCATGTCGTCGACACCGACCACGGCGTCGTAGGCGGTGCAGGTGCGGTTGAGGTCGATGGTCACGGAGGACTGGCCGTGCACGGTCACGCCGTGCGCGTACTGCCTGCCGCCGATCGACATGCCGTACCGCTGCCACACCCAACTGCTCTCACCGAGCCGCATCTCGGGCCGGGTGCCGTCGCCGCTGACGTCGTACGCCAGCTCGCTCCACTGGTAGACGGCCGGAGGCGGCGGGGGAGTCGGGGTCGGCGTGGGGGTGGGCTTCGGGGTCGGCTTCGGCTCGGGAGCGGGCGTCGCAGTGGGGGTGGGCTTGGGCCTGGGAGTCGGCGTGGGGGGCGGGGTCGGTGTGGGCGCCTTCGCCGGTACGACGGGCGGCTTCGGCTCGGGCCTGCTCTTCTCGGGCGCCGGCTTCGGCGGCTCGGGCTGCACGGACGGCACGGCAGCGGGCGGCTTGGCGTCCTCCTTCTTGGCGGGGGCGTCACCGCCGGACAGTGCTAGGGCCAGGGCCACACCCGCCGCGACGGCGACAGCGGTGGCGGCGAGGCCGACCTTGACGGGCGCACCGAGCCCCTCGGAGGCCACCGCGCCGCCGGCGCCCGCACTGCCGGACGAGCCGCCGCTCGCCGCCGCGGCCGCTCCCGCGGCGCCCGCCGCACCGGCTCCGGTGCCGCCCGCGACGAGCGCGGCGACCTTGGCGTACCCGGCGGCGCCGAACCAGCCGATGACCGCGACCGGCACGACCGCGGGGATACCGCCGGCGACTTCCTTGATCTGGCCCGCGGCCAGCCGGCACTTGGCGCACTCCTCCAGGTGCTTGCGCAGCCCCCGCTCGGCCCGTGTGCGCAGGCCGCCGCGGGCGTAGGCGCCGAGCCGGTCGGCATAGCGGGCGCACTCCTCGTCGTTGGCGAGCGAGGCGCTGACATGGGCCTGCAGATAGGCCTGCTTGAGGCCCTCGCGGGCGCGGCTGGCGAGCACGCGCGTGCCGTTGGCGTCGAGCCCGAAGAGCGTGGCGACCTCGCTCGGCGACTCGTCCTCGACCTCGGTGTGCCACAGCACGGCCTGCCAGCGTTCCGGCAGCGACCGGAAGGCCTGCATGGCCATGGACTGCTCGGCCTCGTGCATCGCGCGCACATCGGCGCCGAGGTCGAGGGTGTCGTCGTCGGCGATCTCGGAGGAGCGTGCGGACTGCGCGGCGAACAGCGCGAAGTCGTCGACCAGCTGCTCCCGCCGGGCGGACTTCGTCCAGCTCGCGGCCACCCGCCGGATGCTGGTGAGCAGATAGGCGCGCACCGCGTGCTCGGGGCCGTGCCCGCCGCGCACCGCCTGAAGCATGCGGGCGAAGACCTCGGCCGTGAGGTCGTCCGCGGTGTGGGCGTCACGGCAGCAGGTGCGGGCGTACCGGCGCACGGCGTCCGCATGGCGCCGGTACAGCTCCTCGTACGCGGTGTCGTCGCCCGAGCGCATCCGCACGATCAGATCGGCGTCGGACGGCGGCATGTCCCTCGGCGGGGGCAGCACACCGTCCTCGTGCCGGTCGCGCTGCGCCGGGACGACGCCTTCGGCGGGGTCGACGGGTCCCGCGGATTCGACGGGCCTCGCGGAGTCGGCAGACCCCGCGGATTCGACGGGCCCGACGGGTTCGCCGCCCTGCGGGGGAATGACGGTCTCCGCGGGGTCGCCGCCCCGCGGTGCGCCTGCCCTGCCGCCCTGACTCGGCACCTGCGGCGGACCGCCGGCCTCCGCGTCACCGTCGCCCAGCGACCCGTCCCGCCCGTCGAAGCTCATCGCGGAAAGCCCCTGCCGCCGCTTGACCAACCAGTCCCGAACACCGGGTCAGAGTGCCATATTGGCTTTTGTTCAGGACCCCTTGGGGCGGACCATCCACTCGTCCGTGGGGACTTGTCGTGCCGTAGTACTGGGCGTCCCCCATTCGGGGAAGGCTCGATTGACGCTCACGTGACGGGAGTTGCGCGACAAATCAGAAATACCGCCGCCGCGTCACGCCCACCCCGCCGCCGCGTCACCCTCACCCCACGCCGAATCCGACTCCCTCACCGCCTCACACCGGCCGAGAGCGCAACCCCTCCAGCAGGATGTCCAGCAGCCGCGCGGAAGCCGCCGCCTGCTGGGCCGCGTCGGGCAGCGAGGGTGCTGCCGTGGCGATGACCAGGAGTACGTCCGACACCGACACGTCGGCCCGCAGTTCACCGGCCGCGCGTGCCCGCTCCACGAGCTGGCCCACGACGTCGAGCAGCGCCGCGGCGCCCGTGTCGTCGTCCGCCGCGACCGCCGCGGCGCCCTCGGACACCAGCCGCAGTTCCCCGGAGCCCGGCTGGGTGCGCTGCTGCGGCACCCGCGCCTCGTCGAACACCGCGCCGTCGGACCGCTCGGCGCCGTCGTCGGTGACCGAGACCCTCAGCACCTGCGGCGGCAGCAGCCGCCCCGCGCCGGAGGCCACCGACGTCCGCAGGAAGCGCGACAGCGCCGACCACGGCTCGTCCTCCTGGCCGAGTGCCGCCCGGGCCTGGTCGGTCAGCCGGGAGGTCTCCTCCTCGGCTATCCGCCGCACCAGGACGTCCTTGCTCGGGAACCGGCGGTACACGGTCCCCACGCCCACGCGTGCCCGCCGCGCCACGTCCTCCATCGGCGCGCCGTACCCCAGCTCGCCGAAGACCTCCCGCGCCGCGCGCAGGACGTGCTCCAGATTGCGCTGTGCGTCCACACGCAGCGGCGTCGTACGCGGGCCGTCCCCGCGTCCGTTGCTCGCCGCCGCGTTCACCATGCCGCCCGTTGTCAGCGCGGACGCGGACGACCAATGAGAGTCCTGAACATGCATAAGTGATCCCCCGGTAATGACGTCTCCCCCCGGAGACTCTCCCCGCCATCGGTAGCCGGAGCGCGGAAACTGGCCCGGTTCACCGGTCCGCCCGTCGCGGGCCCGATGAGCACTGGGCGCATCCCCCTACACCCCGTCGACACACGAACATAGTTGAGCGGGGGTCAATTCAGAAGGGGCAGGTTCCGCACGGAGCGCCCCCCGATCGGACCACGGGCCGCATACGTCCCGATTGCGCCCCTCAAGGTCACCGGGCGCACACCCGCTGACCTGCAGTCCTTCCAAGCACTCGGGCAATTCGGCCAACCCTGGGCGTCCTGGGCCTGCGGTCACACAAATTGTCGAGGCTGTGGACAAACTCAAGCGCCGGGTGCGTCATGGGATGGTGAAGGAACGTGCGCGCATTCTCGTTGTCGGCGGCGGCTACGTCGGGATGTACACGGCCCTGCGCCTGCAGCGGAAGCTGAAACAGGAACTGAAGCGGGGCGAAGCCGAGATCACGGTCGTCACTCCCGACCCGTACATGACGTATCAGCCATTCCTTCCCGAAGCGGCCGCCGGTGCCATTTCCCCGCGCCATGTCGTCGTGCCGCTGCGCCGGGTCCTGGACGGGTGCCAGATCGTCATCGGCGAGGTCCGCTCGATCGACCACGCCAAGCGCACCGCCACCCTCAGCACCCTCGCCACCGAGGAGGAGGGAGCGGGCCCGGAACCGCTGACGTACGACGAACTCGTCCTGGCGCCCGGCTCGATCTCGCGCACCCTCCCGATCCCCGGCCTCGCCGACCACGGCATCGGCTTCAAGTCGGTCGAGGAGGCCATCGGCCTGCGCAACCACGTCATCGAGCAGATGGACATCGCCTCCTCCACCCGCGACCCCGCGATCCGCGACGCGGCGCTCACCTTCGTCTTCGTCGGCGGCGGATTCGCCGGGGTCGAGGCGCTCGGCGAACTCGAGGACATGGCCCGCTACGCCGCCCGCTACTACCACAACATCCAGCCCGAGGACATGAAGTGGATCCTCGTGGAGGCCTCGGACCGCATCCTGCCGGAGGTCGGCGAGGAGATGGGCCGCTACACGGTCACCGAGCTGCGGCGGCGCAACATCGACGTACGGCTGCACACCCGCCTGGACTCCTGCACGGACCGGGTCGCCCAGCTCAGCGACGGCTCCCGCTTCCCGACCCGCACCGTCGTCTGGACGGCCGGCGTGAAGCCCCACCCGCTCGTCGCCGCGACCGACCTCCCCCTCAACGGCCGAGGGCGGCTGAAGTGCACCCCGCAACTGACCGTCGACGGCGCCACGCACGCGTGGGCGGCAGGGGACGCGGCCGCCGTCCCCGACGTCACCGCCGACGAACCCGATGCGACGACGGCCCCCAACGCCCAGCACGCGGTCCGCCAGGCCAAGGTCCTCGGCGACAACATCGCGCACGCGCTGCGCGGCGAACCCCTGGAGACGTACGCCCACAAGTACGTCGGCTCGGTCGCCTCCCTGGGCCTGCACAAGGGCGTCGCCCACGTCTACGGGCGCAAGCTGAAGGGCTACCCTGCGTGGTTCATGCACCGCGTCTACCACCTCAGCAGGGTGCCCACCTACAACCGCAAGGCCCGCGTCCTGGCCGAATGGACGCTGTCGGGCCTCTTCAAGCGGGAGATCGTCTCCCTCGGTTCACTCGAACATCCCCGTGCGGAGTTCGAACTCGCGGCCGGTGGAAAGCCTCCTACCGACCCCTTTAGCGACCCGAAGGGGTCGTCCTGACCGGACCCAGGAACTCCACCGGCCTCGTGGGCGTCTCACGGATGTCGCCCCGGTAGGCCACACTGCCAGACTGATCCCCGCTCCCAGGGCGAGCAGCCGCTCGTCCCCGCACCCAAGAGGCTTCTGTCACCGTGCTGCATCCCGGGGGCGTCACCCCCCAGCCCTCCGGCCGGGTCCGGAGCCGGCCCAAGACGCCGAAGACGACGACACGAGGCAAGGATTCGTGAACTTCACGCGCTGGAGCGCCCGGCTCCCCGGAACGCAGCGCCGCGCCGCAGGGCGGACCGACCACGCGGCCGCCCCCGACCGGCCGGCCGAGAGCGCGAGCCCCGTCCCCGCGGCCCGCGCCGAACGGCTCACCGACGCGCACGCGCCCGTGCCGGCCGTCGACGAACTCCCCGTCCGGGCGGTCCTCGACCGCGTCCCCGCCCTCGTCGCCCTGGTCCACGGCCCCGACCACCGCGTCGGGTACGTCAACGACGCCTATGTGGCGGCCTTCGGCGTACGCCCCCTGGGCGAGCCGGTCCGCGAAGCCCTCCCGGAACTCGACGAACTGGGCCTGCTGCCCCTCCTCGACCAGGTCCTGCGCAGCGGCCGGCCCCGCACCCTGAAGTCCCGCAGAGCCCCCGACAGCCGCTACTACACCTTCACCTGCACCCCGGTCACCGAAGGGGACGATGCCGGTGTGCTGGTCTTCGCCACCGACGTCACCGACCACGCCGAAGCCGCCGAACGCCTGCGCGCCAGCGAGCGCCGCCAGCGCGAGACGGCGGTCACGCTCCAGCGCTCGCTGCTCCCGCAGGAGTTGGAGGAGCCGGACGACCTGCGCATCGCGGCCACCTACCAGCCCGGCGGCACCGAGGCGGCCGTAGGAGGCGACTGGTACGACGTCATCACCCTCGGCGGCGGCCGCACCGCCCTGGTCATCGGCGACGTGATGGGCAGAGGCGTGCGCGCCGCGGCCGTCATGGGCCAGCTCCGCACCGCGGTCCGCGCCTACGCCCGCCTCGACCTCCCGCCGCACGAGGTCCTGCAGCTCCTCGACGGCCTCGCCGCCGAGATCGACGCCAACCAGATCGCCACCTGCGTCTACGCCATCCACGACCCGAACGAGGGCCGCCTGGTGTACGCCTCCGCGGGCCACCTGCCGATCCTGGTGCGCGACGAGAGCGGCACCGTCCTGCGCGCCGACGAGCCCACCGGGCCACCGCTCGGCACGGGCGGCTGGATGCACGCCTCGGGCACGGTCCCGCTGGGCCCCGGCGCCACGGCCGTCCTCTACACGGACGGCCTGGTGGAACGCAGGAACGAGGACCTGGACGAGGGCATCGCCGCCCTGGAGCGCGCCCTGTCCGGTGCGACCGGCACGCCCCAGGTCGTCTGCGACCGGCTGGTCCGCTCGGCGGGCGTCACCGCCGACCACGACGACGACGTGGCCGTCCTCGTCCTCCAGCACCCGGCCCGCACCGGCCCCGACAGCGATCTCTTCCGCAACGCCGCCCTCGAACTCCTCGGCGGCGTCGAAGCGGCTCCACGCGCGCGTGCCTTCGCCTCCGGTGTCCTGACCAGCTGGCGGTTCCCGCCGGACCTGCACGACCTGGGCGTGCTGGCGGCCAGCGAACTCGTCGCCAACTCCCTGCAGCACGGCACCCCGCCCATGCGGCTGCGCCTGCGGCGCACCGACCGCCGCCTGATCATCGAGGTCACCGACGGCGACGACCACCTCCCCCGCCGGCGCCGAGCGGAACCCGCCGACGAATCCGGCCGCGGCATCGCCATCGTCGCGACCATCGCCTCGAACTGGGGATCACGGCGAACACCCGGCGGGGGAAAGTCGGTCTGGTGCGAGTTCGTCCTGCCGAAAACCACCGGCTGACCGGCGGCTACGCCTCCGCGCCCACCGGCTCGGCAGCCCCACCACGAGCGACCACCCGGCTCCGCCCCAGCCACGGCTGATCCTGTACGGCGGTCAGCTGCCGCCCCAGCCGTACGGCAAGGACGCTGATCGCGAGCGAGAACAGCAGGAAGGTCACGATGTACGGCGCGTGCAGCGAGGCCCCCAGCGGCCCGCCGACCGCCGGCCCGACGGCCAGCGCCAGCTGCTTCACCAGGGCGAAGACGGAGTTGTACTGCCCGGCGAGACCGCTCGGCGCGAGATCGGCGACCAGCGGGGCGACGGTCGGCGACAGCATCGCCTCACCGAGCCCGAAGAGCGCGTACGTCGACACGAACGCCGCCGTAGCCATCTCCCGGCTGCCGTGCCCGAGCCCGGCGTACCCGGCCGCGACCCATGCCACGGCCCAGATCAGCCCGACAGCGGCGATCACCCGGGACCGCCGGCGCCGCTCGACGAACTTCAGCACGGCGAACTGCGCGACGACGATCATCAACGTGTTGGCGGCCAGCGCCGTACCCAGCGCGGACGTGGAGATCCCGGCGGCCTCGACGCCGTAGGCGCTCAAGCCCGACTCGAACTGGCCGTAGCAGGCGAAGAACAGCACGAAGCCCAGCACGCACAGCTGCACCATGGCCCGATTGCCGAGCAGCTGCTTCCAGCTCCCCTTCGCCGATCCCGCCGGAGCCTGGTCGATGCGCGGCGAGCGCGGCATCCGCACCGTCGCCATCACGCCCACCAGCAGCAGGAACATCGCCGCCTCGATCGCGAAGAGCAGAGTGAAGGAGTCTACGCGCGTAGTGTCGACGAGATGGCCGCCGATGAGACCACCGACGCCGAGCCCGAGGTTCTGCAGGAAGAACTGCATGGCAAAGGCACGCGAGCGCGTGTCGGTCGTCGAGCAGTCCACGATCATCGTCGCGAGCGCGGGCTGCATCACGGCCTGGCCGGCGCCGAGCGCCGCCGCCGCGAGGAGCACGGTCGTCGCGCTGCCCGCCAGCCCCAGGCTCAGCGCCCCGACAGCGGCAGTGACCAGGGCGGCGAGCAGCACCGGAAGCGGACCGCGCCGGACGATGGCCCGCCCGGCGAAGGGCAGCACGACCAGTGCCGCCACGGCGAAGACGGCAAGGACGAGCCCCGCCGTCATGGCTCCGAGCCCCCGCACCTGCGCCACATAGACGTACAGGTAGGGGACGGTGAAACCGAGCCCGAACGCGCTGAGTGCGTTGCCCACGTGGATCCGGCGCATCGCTGCGCCCATCGCCCTGGTCACGTTCACCTCTCTCACTAGTTAGGAGTGAAGACTTCAAAGCTAAAGTTCGAAGCTAAAGAGTACACAGCGAAGGACTTCAAGGCAAAGGACCTGCGTGCGATACTGCGGCCATGGCCGAGACCCCCGGCGTCACCGAGCCGACGCTCGAAGAGCAGATCGCCGCGTACCAGCGAGAGTTCCGCGACCTGGATCCCCAGGTCGAGCAGATCGTCTCGGCACTCTCCCGGCTGAACCGCCGTATGAACGTGGCCTACGGACGCCAGACCTCCGCCCTCGGCATCAGCAGCGCCGAGTGGGAAGTACTGAAGGCCCTGGTCCTCTCCGGCGCCCCCTACCGCCTGGGCCCGAGCGACCTGGCCAAGCGCCTCGGCCTCACGCCGGCCGCTATGACCCACCGGATCGACCGCATGGTCACCGAGGGTCTGGTCACCCGGGAGCGCGACGAGAGCAACCGCGTGCGCGTCATCGTGGAGCTGACCGCCGAGGGCCGCGAGAAGTGGCTCGAGGCGATGCGCATGGCCACGGTCTTCGAGGAGGACCTCCTCCAGGACCTGTCCGCGGCCGAACGCACCGCCCTGGGCGACGTCCTCACCCGCCTCCTGCGTAGGGTGGAGCACGCCCAGCCGGACGCGGGAGGACGCCTCACCGACCTGGACTGAGGCGGAGAAGAAAAGATCTTGACATGAGGTGCTTGACAGCCCTTCGTCGGATCCGTAAGGTTCTTCGGGTTGCCACGGGGCCGTAACGGTTCTGCGACAGCACCTTCGCCGCATCAGCGGCAACCCAAACCATCAGCACGATCTCCCGAACGGGTCGATTTCGGCATGCCCGAATTCAATTCGCTTTGGGACTGGGCGGCCCGATTGGGAATCGCCAAGCGAATCCGCTAAGGTTTGAGACGTCGGAACGGCCCAACGGT
>NZ_JALDAX010000026.1 GCF_022698145.1 Streptomyces spinosisporus | reverse complement strand
CAGTACCGAACCCGGAGCCGGGCTCGCCGCTGAGTTAGCGGGACCGAAAACGCAAAGCGGTGGGCGGCGCAAAAACACCGCCCACCGCAACGCCCTTTCAAGGGGCGCGGGGAACTGCACGATCAGCCACCGAGGACCGTCACTCGCGCGACGACAGAACCCCCCACCGCACTAGGCGGACACCTCAGAGCGATCCCCACCCCACAACGTGTGGAACGACCCCTCCTGGTCCACCCGCCGATACGTGTGCGCCCCGAAGAAGTCCCGCTGCCCCTGCGTCAGCGCCGCAGGCAGGCGCTCGGCGCGCAGGGCGTCGTAGTACGCCAGGGCTGCGGCGAAGCCCGGGGTCGGGACGCCCTGGCGGGTCGCCGCGATCAGCACCTCGCGCCAGTCGTCCTGGGCGTCGGCGATCTCGCGGGCGAAGGTCTCGTCCGACAGGAGGCTCGGGAGGTCGGCGCGGGCGTCGTAGGCAGCGCGGATGCGGTCGAGGAAGGCCGCGCGGATGATGCAGCCGCCGCGCCAGATCGCGGAGACCTCGCCGAGGTCGATGTCCCAGCCGTACTCCTCGCGGGCCGCCGAGATCTCGTGGAAGCCCTGGGTGTAGGACACGATCTTCGACGCGTACAGCGCCTGCTCGACGCGGTCGGCGAAGGCGCCCGCCTCGGCCTCCGACAGCGGGGTCGCCTTCGGGCCCGCCAGGCCCCGGGAGGCCTCGCGCAGCGCCGCGTGGCCCGACATGGAGCGGGCGAAGACCGCCTCCGCGATACCGGAGACCGGAACACCCAGGTCGAGCGCGATCTGGACGGTCCAGCGGCCGGTGCCCTTCTGCTCCGCCTGGTCCACCACCACGTCCACGAAGGGCTTGCCCGTCGCGGCGTCCACGTGCGACAGCACCTCGGCCGTGATCTCGATCAGGTAGGAGTCGAGGCGCCCGGTGTTCCAGGTGCGGAAGATCTCCGCGATCTGCGCGGGCGAGTACCCGGCGACATCGCGCAGCAGCTGATACGCCTCGCCGATCAGCTGCATGTCGGCGTACTCGATGCCGTTGTGGACCATCTTCACGAAGTGCCCGGCGCCGTCGGGACCGACGTGCGTCACGCAGGGCGAGCCGTCCGCCGCCTTCGCCGAGATCTTCTCCAGCATCGGGCCGAGGGAGTCGTACGACTCGGTGGGGCCGCCCGGCATGATGCTCGGCCCGTTCAGCGCGCCCTCCTCGCCGCCCGAGACGCCCATGCCGACGAAGTGGATGCCCTGCTCGCGCAGTTCGCGCTCCCGGCGCCGGGTGTCGGCGAAGTGCGCGTTGCCGCCGTCGATGATCATGTCGCCGGGCTCCAGGAGCGGCGCGAACTCGTGGATCACCGCGTCGGTGGGCTCACCGGCCTTGACCATGATGACCAGACGCCGCGGCCGCTCCAGCGCCGCCACGAACTCCTTGGCGGTCTCGGCCGCGATGAAGTCGCCCTCGTTCCCGAACTCCTCCACCAGGGCGTGGGTGCGCGCCGCCGTCCGGTTGTGCAGGGCGACCGTGTAGCCGTTGCGCGCGAAGTTGCGGGCGAGATTGCGGCCCATGACCGCGAGTCCCGTGACGCCGATCTGGGCTGAAGTGCTCATTCGGTTTGGCTCCTAAGAATCCGATATCGGTGCTGCCCGGTCGTGCCCGTCAGTATCGCCCCAGCGACCATCCTGACGTGCCGGTTCGCCGGGCGCATGTCCGGGGTGCGGGACCTGACGTACGCAGATACGCACGCCGGGCCCCACCCGCCTCAGCCGTCGTGCAACTCCCGTCTATTCCTGGATGCTTGTGTTGTCAGGGCGGCCGATTGCCGTCTTGTCATGGCCTGTTCGCGGCGCTTACTTTTGGCCCTCCTGACGCATGTCGAGGGGGATCTCCATGGCCGTACGGGGCCGGCATCGCCGGTATCAGCCGAACAGGATCAACCGCGCCTCACTCACCGTCACCGCCGGAAGCGCAGGCATGGCCATCCCGCTGATCGGCACCGGCACCGCCCACGCGGCCGACGTGTCCACCTGGGACAAGGTCGCCGCCTGCGAGTCCACCAACAACTGGAGCATCAACACCGGCAACGGCTTCTACGGCGGCCTGCAGTTCACCCAGTCCACCTGGGAGGCCTACGGCGGCACGAAATACGCGGCGCGGGCGGATCTGGCCACCAAGGACCAGCAGATCGCCGTCGCGGAGAAGGTCCTGGACGGACAGGGGCCGCGCGCCTGGCCGGTGTGCTCGGTGAAGGCCGGGCTGACCCGGGGCGGCGACACCCCGGACATCCACCCCGCCGGCACCACGACCGGCACAGCGGGCGAGAAGTCCGGCAGGAAGACCTCGGTGCGGGACGTGCAGCCGCAGTCCACGCCCCAGTCCCGGGCGGGAACGGCCGAGATGTACACCGTGGTGCGCGGCGACAGCCTCTCCGAGATCGCCGAGACCGAGCGTGTCAGCGGCGGCTGGCAGCGGCTGTACGCGGCGAACCGCCGGACCATCGGCTCGGACCCGGACCTGATCCTGCCGGGACAGCGGCTGAACCTGCACGGCAGGGCCCCCACCACGCACACCACCGGCACCAGCGGCACGTCGTCGTCCAAGTCGTCGACGAAGAAGGCCTCTTCGGCCACCGAGGAAGCCGCCGAGAAGAAGACCACCCGGGACACCACCGGCGGCCATTCGCTCGTCGCCCCGGTCGCCGGCCCCCTCGGCACCCCGTACCACGTGGCCGGCTCGTCCTGGTCGAAGGGCTATCACACCGGGGTCGACTTCCCCGTCGCCACCGGCACCACCGTGAAGGCGGTCGCGCCGGGCCGGGTGGTCTCCGCGGGCTGGGGCGGCTCCTACGGCTACCAGGTGGTGATCCGGCACGCCGACGGCCGCTACACCCAGTACGCCCATCTGTCGGCGATCTCCGTGCGGTCCGGGCAGAGTGTCGGCGGCGGGCAGCGCATAGGACGCTCCGGTTCGACCGGCAACGCCACGGGCCCGCATCTGCACTTCGAGGTGCGGACCGGGCCCGGTTTCGGTTCCGACATCGACCCTGTCGCCTATCTCAGGGCCAAGGGCGTCAGGATCTGACGCGCACCCGGTGCCGGTCGAGGTCCGGCGCCGGGACGTACGAGCCGCCGTAGAAGGGGCCGTAGAAGCGGTAGCGGGCCGGGTCGGCGGACGGTGCGTCGTCCTCGTCGTAGGCGACGGCCAGGACCGTGGGTCCCGCCTGGGCGGGGACCAGGGCCTCCTCCGGTACCGGAACCGGGGCCTCTTCCCGGGCGGCGGCGATGAGCACGTCCTCCTGGGCGGCGACGAGTGTGTCCTCCCGCGCGGAGAGGAGAGCCTCCTCCCGTACGGAGACGAGGGCCTCCTCCGTGGCCGCGGCGCGCGCCTCCTCGACGAGCACGACCGTCTCCGGCTGTTCCAGGGGCTCCGGCTGCTCCGGGATCGTCGCGAGCAGTTCCTCGACCGGCGTCGGCCCGGTGACGGGCTCCTCCGGTGCGGCCGGGGAGGCCGCGCGTGCGATGCGCTCCGTGGTCAGCAGGATCAGGCCACCCGCCGCGACCACGCCGCAGCTCAGCGCGAGCGCCGTGCCCGTGGAGCCGTAGCGGAAGGTCTCGCCGAACATCGTGATGCCGACCGCGGCCGCCACCACCGGGTTCACCACGGTGAGCGTGGCCAGCGGGGCGGCGAGTCCCGCGCCCCGGTAGGAGGCCTGGGACAGCAGCATTCCGGCGGTGGCGAAGACGCCGATCACGGCCAGGAAGGGCAGGTCCGAGGCGGAGACGCCGCCGGTCCAGTCGACCGCGACGGTCTTGGTGAACACCGAGGACATGCCGAAGGCGATACCGGACGCGGTCGCGAGCAGCATGCTGCGCACCGCCGGGTGCCGGTGGGCGGCCCGGCCCGCGATCATCAGCGCCACGACCACACCGCCGGAGATCACCGCCACGCCGACCCGCTGGGCCGTCGACAGCGACTGCGACTCGGAGGAGCCGACCAGGGACAGCAGACCCGCCAGGCCCACGGTCGCCATGATCGCGCCCCGCCAGGCGGTCGCGCCGGCCTTGCGGCCCACGAACAGCGCCGCCATCGGCAGCGCGAACACGATCGTCAGGGCGCCGAGCGGCTGCACCAGGCTGAGCGGACCGTAGGCCAGCGCCACCACGTGCAGCAGCCCGCCCAGGCCGTTCAGCGCCACCGCGGCCCACCAGGTCGGGCGGCGCAGCGGCGCGTACTGCTGGTCGGGGGAGGACACCGCCACCTGTTCCTGCACGATCGCTCCGCCCGCGTAGGCGACGGCGGAGACGAGCGACAGGAGCACGGACAACGCGAGGGCACTCATGAGCTGCTCCTCTGCGTGCGGCGGGGGCGGTCGGCCCTGCGCGACGAACGGTTCGCCTTCATACCCAACACGATGCCTTGTCGATCTCTTCCCGTCGTCGTCCCTGAGCAGGCAATGGGTCCTACTACCGATGGAGTACGAATCGGGCGCCGTCCTCCCCAGGGTGGGCGACAGCGGGTGCAGAGCCCCCAGTGGTGACCCCTGGGGCCCTTGGTACCGCTGCACGTCGTCGGCGGTGTTGTACTGCTCCTCGTGGACCTCGACCCCGATCTCGCCGCCCTCGCGCCGCTCGGCGGCTTCTTCGCCCTGCGCACCGGCCGGACGCCGGACGAGCCACCGCCGGCGCTCGCGCAGACGTATGAAAACCGGCCGTCGGAGGTTTACGGAAACATCGTAACTTTCCGCGTCGAAAAGGTCGCCTCGGTTCTGCGTGCTCCCGAGCCGCGCGTCGCGGCCTCGATCGCCCAACAGGGCCTGGTGGCACGGCTGTGGTCGGTGATGCTCGGCTGCGCGGAGCGGTACGGCCGGGTCCCCGACCTCGACCCCGGGTTGCTGCACTGGGACCCCGGCGCCGCCGCCCCCGACGACCTGTGGCTGTCCGAGGTCCGCCCGCTGCCCGCCGACCCCGGGACGGTCGCGGACGTCGTCCTGCACGGGCACGTCGTACCGCTGGCGGCGGCCCTGCGCACGCACTACCGGATCGCGCCCGGGTTGCTGTGGGGCAACGCGGCCTCGGCTCTCGCGGGAGCGGCCCGCGTCCTGGGTGCCTCCGCCCGCACCCGCGCCCTCACCGCCGCCCTCCTCGCCCACCCCCTCCTGGCGGGCACCGGCACCCTCACCGGCACCGCCTTCCGGCGCCGCAGCTGCTGCCTGTACTACCGCGTGCCCGGCGGAGGGCTCTGCGGCGACTGTTGCTTCGCGCGGCCACCGTGCTCTTCCGCGCGCGACACATCTGGGTGACCATGAGGGAACCGGTCGCCGAGAGCTGGGGGTTGCGGGTGCGAGTGGGACTGCTGACCCGGGAGTACCCGCCGGACGTGTACGGCGGCGCGGGCGTCCATGTGGAGTTCCTCGCCCGGGAGTTGAGCTCCCTGGTCGACCTCGAGGTGCACAGCTGGGGCGAGGGCCGCGGCGTGGGTGTCGTACGCCACCGCCCGTGGGCCGTCCTCGACACCGCCAACGACGCGCTGCGCACGTTCTCCGTCGACCTCGCGATGGCCGCCGGCCTCGAGGGCTGCGAGCTGGTGCACTCCCACACCTGGTACGCCAACCTCGCGGGCCACCTCGGCAAGCTGCTGCACGGCATCCCGCATGTGATGACCGCCCACTCCCTGGAGCCGCTGCGTCCCTGGAAGGCCGAGCAGCTCGGCGGCGGGTACGCCCTGTCCAGCTGGGCCGAGCGCACCGCCGTCGAGGCCGCCGACGCGGTGATCGCCGTCTCCGGCGCCATGCGCGAGGACATCCTCGACTGCTACCCGGCGCTCGATCCGGCCAGGGTCCACGTCGTGCACAACGGCATCGACACCACGCTGTACCGCCCGGACCACGGCACCGACGTCCTGCAGCGCATCGGCATCGACACCAAGCGCCCCTACGTCCTGTTCGTCGGCCGCATCACCCGGCAGAAGGGCGTGCCCCATCTGCTGCGCGCGGTGCGGGACATCGACCCGGCGGCGCAGGTCGTGCTGTGCGCGGGCGCCCCCGACACCCCGGAGATCGACCGGGAGTTCCGGGAGCTGCACGAGGAGCTGAGCCGGGTCCGCGAGGGTGTGCACTGGATCCCCCAGATGCTGCCGCGCCCGGAGGTGATCCAGCTGCTGACCCACGCGGCCGCGTTCGTGTGCCCGTCGGTGTACGAGCCCCTCGGCATCGTCAACCTGGAGGCGATGGCCTGCGGGACGCCCGTCGTGGCCTCCCGGGTCGGCGGCATCCCCGAGGTCGTGGACGACGGCAGGACGGGGCTGCTGGTCACCGTCGACGACGACTTCGAGACATCCCTCGCGCGGGCGCTGGACTCGGTGATCGGTGACCCGGAGACCGCCCGGCGGATGGGCGAGGCCGGCCGGGAGCGCGCGGTGGGGGAGTTCGGCTGGGACGCCGTCGCCCGCCGTACCGTCCGTCTTTACGAGGAGATCCTCAAGCGCGACTAGACAGGATGGGCCGAAGACAGGAAGGGCCGTGGAGAGGACGGCACCGGTTCGAACAGGCTTACACCGCCCTGGGCAGGGGCAAGCATGGATCAACCACGGTGAGGGGAGCGGCCATGCGTCGTGGCGGACCTTCGGTGCTCGGGATCGTCCTGGCGGGCGGAGAAGGCAAACGACTGATGCCCCTGACGGCCGACCGGGCCAAACCAGCGGTCACCTTCGGCGGTACGTACCGCCTGGTCGACTTCGTCCTGTCCAACCTCGTCAACGGCGACATCCTGCGCGTCTGCGTGCTGACGCAGTACAAGTCGCACTCGCTGGACCGGCACATCACCACCACGTGGCGGATGTCCAGCCTGCTCGGCAACTACGTCACCCCGGTCCCGGCCCAGCAGCGGCTCGGCCCGCGCTGGTACCTGGGCAGCGCCGACGCCATCCTGCAGTCCCTGAACCTGGTGTACGACGAGAGCCCCGAGTACGTCGCGGTGTTCGGTGCCGACCACGTGTACCGCATGGACCCGCGCCAGATGCTCGCCCAGCACATCGAGAGCGGGGCGGGCGTCACGGTCGCGGGCATCCGCGTCCCGCGCTCGGAGTCCTCGCAGTTCGGGGTGATCTCCCCGGGCTCGGACGGGCTGTCGGTCGAGCGCTTCCTGGAGAAGCCCGCCGACCCGCCGGGTCTGGCGGACGACCCCGAGTGCGTCTTCGCCTCGATGGGCAACTACATCTTCACCACCAAGGCGCTGATCGAGGCGCTGCAGCGGGACGCCGAGGACGAGGACTCCGTCCACGACATGGGCGGCTCGATCCTGCCCCAGCTCACCGACCGCGGCGAGGCGCAGCTGTACGACTTCAGCGCCAACCACGTGCCCGGCGAGACCACCCGCGACCAGGGCTACTGGCGTGACGTCGGCACGCTGGACGCGTACTACGACGCGCACATGGACCTGATCGCCGAGCGGCCCGCGTTCAACCTCTACAACCGCCAGTGGCCGATCTACACCCACTCCAACCAGCTCTCCCCGGCCCGCTTCAACGCGGGCGGGATGGCCGGCGAGTCCATCATCAGCGCGGGCTGTCTGATCCGCGGCCAGGTCACGCGCTCCGTGCTGTCACCGGGCGTGGTGGTCGACCCCGGAGCGGTGGTGCAGGGCTCGATCCTGCACGACAACGTCCACGTCGGCCGTGGCGCGGTCGTCCGCGGCGCGGTCCTGGACAAGAACGTCCAGGTGCCGCCGGGCGCGACGATCGGCGTCAACCCGGAGCGGGACGCGGAGCTCTACACCGTCTCCCAGGGCGGGGTCATCGCCCTGGGCAAGGGCCAAGTGGTGCCGTAGGCGCCGGGCCGTCACTGCCCTGGTCGGTGGGCCGCCGCGCGCGTGCGTGGCGGCCTCCGCTCGTCCCTTTTGTCACGCCCTTGAGCGCGCGAGCCAACCTTGTCATGTCCCTGGACGGGAAAGCGGAATCCGTGTTGTCATGCCAACTGCTGTTCATGACAACGTTGTTATCGGGAGGATCCGTGCATTTCCCCCGCTCCAGACGCCGGCTGGCGCTGATGCTCGCCGCGCTGCTCGGCACGGTCGGCCTCGCCGCCGTACCGAGCACGGCGCACGCCGGCGAGCCGGGTGACGCCCGACTCACCGACCTGGTCAACCCGTTCATCGGCACCGAGAACGAGGGCAACACCTATCCCGGCGCCGCCGTGCCCTTCGGCATGGTGCAGTTCTCGCCGGACACCGGCCACAACACCGGCTACGACTACTCCCAGGACCACATCCGCGGCTTCTCCCTGGTCCATCTGTCCGGTGTCGGCTGCGGTCTCGGCGGAGACCTCCCGGTCCTGCCGACCACCGGCGACGTCACGGAGACGGACTACGCGAAGTACGCCGCAGGCTTCAGCCACGACGACGAGCAGGCGAGCCCCGGCTACTACGAGGTCGGCCTCAAGACCGGCATCAAGGCCGAGCTGTCCGCCACCGCGCGCACCGGCGTGCAGCGCTACACCTTCCCGGCCACCGACAAGGCCAACGTCCTGCTGAACGCCGGGCAGTCGCTGCACTCCACGGTCTCCACCAAGGTCGAGATCCTGGACAGCCGCACCGTGCGCACCGCCATCACCGGCCGCGGCTTCTGCCAGGACACCAAGCCGTACACCGTCTACACCATCACCCGCTTCGACCGTCCCTTCACCGCCCACGGCACCTGGGACGGCTCGACGGTGACCCCGGGCTCGACGACGGGTTCCGGCGGCGCCTACGTCCGCTTCGACACCACCAAGGACCGCACGGTCGAGGCGACCACCGCGCTGTCCTATGTCGACGCGCGCGGCGCGGCCCTCAACCTCCGTGCCGAGGGCGGCCGTTCCTTCGACTCGGTGCGCCACCGCGCACAGCGGGCGTGGGAGGACCGGCTCGACGACGTGCGCGCCCAGGGCGGCGACGACAGCCTGCGGCGCACCTTCTACTCGTCCCTCTACCGTTCGTTCCTCGCGCCGAACATCGGCAGCGACGTCGACGGCCGCTACACCGGCTGGGACCAGAAGATCCACCGCACCAAGGGCTTCACGTACTACCAGAACTGGTCCCTGTGGGACACCTACCGCACCCAGTCCCAGCTCCTCGCCCTGCTCGCGCCGCGCGAGGCCCGGGACATGGCGATCTCGGTGATCAAGATCTCCGAGGAGAGCGGCTGGCTGCCCAAGTGGGGCTACGGCACGGTCGAGACGAACATCATGACCGGCGACCCGGTCACCCCGTTCCTGACCAACGCCTACCAGCAGGGCCTGCTCAAGGGCTACGAGGAGCGGGCGTACAAGGCGCTGAAGCAGAACGCCGACGGCGTGCCGCCCGCCGACTCGCCGGCCGTGGGCCGCGAGGCGAACAAGGAGTACATCTCCGAGGGCTTCGCGCCGTACATCAAGGGCCGCCCGCACGCCAAGCCCGGCGACTCGGACTACGACCACGGCGCCTCGGCGACCCTGGAGTACGCCCTGTCGGACGCGATGCTCGCGCAGATGGCCCGCGACCTCGGCCACGACGCCGACGCGGCGCGCTACGCCGAGCGGGCCCAGAGCTACCGCCACATCTTCGATCCGTCCACCGGCTTCTTCCGCGCCCGTGACGCCTCCGGCGCCTTCACCGGCCCGGCCGACCCGGCCGAGAGCGAGGGCTTCCACGAGGGCACGTCCTGGCAGTACCAGTGGCTGGTGCCGCAGGACCTGCCGGGCATGGTCGACCTGATCGGCGGCGAACAGGCCGCGAACCAGCGGCTCGACTCGTTCTTCGCCTACGACCAGCTGCTGGCCGACCCGGCGAAGACGGCCCGCGAGGTGTGGGTCAACGGCCCGTACGACTACTACAACGCCGACAAGTACAACCCGCAGAACGAGCCCGACCTGATCGCCCCGTACACCTATCTGTCGACCGGGCAGCCCTGGAAGACGACCGACGTGGTGCACGCGGCGCTGACCCTGTTCACGGACACCCCGACCGGCATGACCGGCAACGACGACCTCGGCACCATGTCCGCCTGGAACGTGCTGTCGTCGATCGGCATCTTCCCGGTGCAGCCCGGATACGACACCTGGGGCCTGTCCACGCCGGTCTTCGACCGGGTCGACCTGACCCTCGACCGCCGCTACTACCCGCACGGCGCCCTGACCATCACCGCGAAGGGCACCTCGGCCACCGACCGGTACATCCAGTCGGCCCGCACGGACGGCACGTCGTACGACCGGACGTACCTGACGACCGGTTCGCTGCGCTCCCTGCGCTCGCTGGCCTTCACGGTCGGCTCGCAGCCGTCTGAGTGGGGTACGTCACCGAAGGCGGCGCCACCTGCACTGAAGTGACCTCAGCAGTCACATGAGTCCCGTCCCTCAACAGGGGGACGGGACTTAATCTGCTGTTAACTGAGCGTAGCCTGATCGTACTTGACCGTAATCTCTGCGGAGCGGTTGACTGCTGGCTCACCCGTCCGTCGTCGCGAGGCAAGCCATTGACCACTGACCTGCTCGCTCCACTCGACCTGGCGTTCTGGAACATCGAGTCCGCCGAGCACCCCATGCACCTCGGTGCCCTCGGGGTGTTCTCCGCGCACTCGCCCACGGCCGGCGCCCACGCCGCCGACCTGCTCGCCTCCCGGGCCGCCGCGGTGCCCGGACTGCGGATGCGCATCCGGGACCTGTGGCAGCCCTCGCCGCTCAGGCCGATGTCCTTCGGCAGCGCCACCCGCGAGCCCGACCCGGACTTCGACCCGCTCAACCACGTCCGGCTGCACGCGCCCACCACCGACTTCCACGCCGAGGCCGGCCGGCTCATGGAGCGCTCGCTGGTGCGCGGCAGGCCGCCGTGGGAGGCCCATGTACTGCCGGGCGAGGACGGCGTCTCCTTCGCCGTACTGTTCAAGTTCCATCACGCCCTGGCCGACGGGCTGCGCGCGCTGACGCTCGCCGCCGCGATCATGGACCCGATGGACCTGCCGGAGCGCAGGCCCCGTCCCGAGGAGCCGAAGCGCGGTCTGCTGCCCGACGTGCGCAAGCTGCCCGGGCTGGTCCGGGGCGCGCTGTCCGACGTGGGCCGCGCCCTCGACATCGGCGCCTCACTGGCCGTGTCCGGCCTGGGCGTGCGGTCCTCCTCCGCCTTCACCTCCGAGGCCACCGGCACCCGCAGCACCGCCGGTGTCGTCATCGACCTCGACGACGTACAGCGGGTGCGCAAGGCCCAGGGCGGCACCGTCAACGACGTCCTGATCGCACTCGTCGCGGGCGCCCTGCGCCGCTGGCTCGACGAGCGCGGCGACGGCAGCGACGGCGTCGCACCCCGGGCGCTCATCCCCGTCTCCAAGCGCCGCCCGCGCACCGCCCACCCACAGGGCAACCGGCTCTCCGGCTACCTGATACGGCTTCCCGTCGACGACCCCGACCCGCTCGGCCGCCTCGACGCGGTCCGCACCGCCATGGACCGCAACAAGGACGCCGGCCCGAACCGCGGCGCGGGCGCCGTCGCCCTGCTCGCCGACCATGTGCCGGCGATCGGCCACCGGCTCGGCGGACCGCTGGCGGGCCAGGCCGCCCGGCTCTGGTTCGACATCCTGGTCACCAGCGTCCCGCTGCCGGGCATCGGCCTGAAGCTCGGCGGCAACCCGGTCACCGAGGTCTACCCCTTCGCCCCGCTGGCCCGCGGCCACTCCCTGGCGGTGGCCGTCTCGACCTACCGCGGCCGCGTCCACTACGGACTGGTCGCCGACGCCAAGGCCGTACCCGACCTGGACGTCCTGGCCGCCGCCCTCACCGAGGAAGTGCGGACCCTGATCACCGCCTGCGGTTCCTGAGACCGCCGGTTTGGTCGACCGGTCCGGCGCTCCGTTAAAATTCGCTGTTCGAAAGCGGGCGCGACCGGAGCGCCGCGACGCAAGAGCAGGGAACGCAGCGGCGATGACGGTGACAGACAACGGCTCGGCGATCACGGACGAGGTCGTGCACGAGCCCGGTGACGAGGTCGTGTACGGCCCCGGCATCGACCCCGAGCGGCTCGCCGTCTGCCTCGGCGTCCTGGAGGAGCTCGACAAGCTGGAGGTCGACCACCCGGACGCGATCGCGGTCCGCCGGGCCACCGCGGGGATCTACCGCACGGTCAAGCAGCGCCGCCGCCAGGAGCGCCGGGCCGCCAAGACCGCCCACGACAAGGCGGTCACGGAGGCCACGGCGACCGGCTCCGCCCAGCGCATCGACGACGAGACCGAGGGCCTGCTGCCCTCCTCGCGCACCGAGGAGGGCAGGATCGCGGGGATACTCCAGCGCCCGCGCTCCTGCTACACCTGCAAGACCCGGTACGTGGAGGTCGACTACTTCTACCACCAGCTCTGTCCCGACTGCGCCCGCCTGAACCGCGACAAGCGCGACGCCCGCGCCGACCTCACCGGCAAGCGCGCCCTGCTCACCGGCGGCCGCGCCAAGATCGGCATGTACATCGCGCTCAGGCTGCTGCGCGACGGCGCGCACACCACGATCACCACGCGCTTCCCCAAGGACGCCATCCGCCGCTTCAAGGCCATGGACGACTCGGCGGACTGGATCCACCGCCTTGAGGTCGTCGGCATCGACCTGCGCGACCCGGCCCAGGCCGTGGCCCTCGCCGAGCAGGTCACCCAGGCGGGCCCGCTCGACATCCTGATCAACAACGCGACCCAGACCGTACGCCGCCTGCCCTCGGCCTACGCCGCCCTCGTCGACGGCGAGAGCGCCCCGCTGCCCGCCGGCGAACTTCCCGCGCACCACGTCATCGGCGCGTTCAACTCCGGAGCGGTCGACGGTCTGGCCGCGCTGCCCGTGGGCACCAGCGGCCTCGACGCCCAGAAGGTCGCCGATCTGGCCCTGGTCGCGGGCAACGCCAGCGTCGCCCGGCACCTGGACGGCACCGCCATCGACGCGGGCGGCCTGGTCCCCGACGTCGTCGAGTCCAACACCTGGGTGCAGACCATCGAGCAGATCTCCCCGGTGGAGCTCCTCGAGACCCAGCTGTGCAACTACACCTCGCCGTTCATCCTGATCAGCATGCTCCGCTCGGCCATGGCCGAGGCCGCGCGCAAGGCGGCCGGGAAGCGCGCCTACGTCGTGAACGTCTCGGCGATGGAGGGCGTCTTCGGCCGCGGCTACAAGGGCGCGGGCCACCCCAACACCAACGCCGCCAAGGCCGCCATGAACATGGTGACCCGGACCAGCGCGCAGGAGATGTTCCAGACCGACGGCATCCTGATGACCTCCGTCGACACCGGCTGGATCACCGACGAACGGCCCCACTACGACAAGCTGCGGCTGGCCGACGAGGGCTTCCACGCGCCGCTCGACCTGGTCGACGGGGCCGCCCGGGTCTACGATCCGATTGTGCGCGGTGAGCAGGGCGAGGACCTGTACGGCGTCTTCCTGAAGGACTACGCGCCCGGCAAGTGGTGAGCCATCGGCCGTGACGTGTGTTCCGGTGCCGCTCGGGTACCCGGCCCTCCGGTGACCCCCGCGCCAGGAGTGTGACCATGGGCAGTCCACACGGCATAGATCCGCGTGCGTTCGACGATCCACGCAACCGCTACCCGACGGACCAGGAGTTCTACTCGGCTGACCGGCCGGAGAAGGCCGAGCTGGAGGAGGACCGGCCCCGCGGTGGTCCCGGCGATCCGTACAGGCACCCCTGGACCTGGGGCTCGATCGCCCTCGTGGTGTTCGCGGTCCTCATCGTCCTCATGGGCATCGCGCTGTTCCCGTGAGCAAGCCACAGCCACTCTCATGAGCGAGGTGGTGCGTATGAGCGAAGACGGTCGTCGACGGCGTACCCCGGCCCGGGGTACGCCGTCCTGACCCCGGTCCCGCCGTCCACCAGCAGATCCGCGCCCGTGATCCAGCCTGCCGCGTCGGAGGCCAGCCACACCACCGCCCGGGCGACGTCGTCAGGCTCACCGATGCGCCCGAGGGGGAGCCCCGCGGCCAGCTGGCGCTCGCCCGGCTCCCAGACGAAGCGCGCCATCTCGGTGCGGACGAGACCGGGGGAGACGGAGTTGACCCGCACCTTCGGCGCCAGTTCCCCGGCGAGCTGCCGGGTCAGATGCAGCAGGGCCGCCTTGCTCGTGCCGTAGGCGCCGACGTTTGGGCCGGCGTGGCCCGCGCCCTCCGTGCAGATGTTGACCACCGAGCCGCCGTGCTCGCGCAGCCACGCCCGCCACGCACACTGCACGAGCCGCAGCGGCGCCTCGACGTTCACCTGGAACGCCCGCCGCCACGCCCCCGGATCGGCCTCCATGAGCGGGCCGTACGGCTGGTTCGTCGCCGCGTTGTTGACCACCACGTCGATCCGGCCGAACGCGCGCAGCGCCAGTTCCGTCACCGCCCGCGGATGGTCCGGATCCCCGACGTCACCGGCCAGACCCACGCCGCCCAGCTCCTCGGCCGCCCGGCGCACCTCCTCCGCGTCCCGCGCGGTCACGCACACCAGCACCCCGGCCCCGGCCAGCCGCTCGGCAACGGCCCGCCCGATCCCACGCGTCCCCCCGGTGACAACGGCGGCCCTGCCGTCGAGCCCGTGCCCCTCGATTCCGTACGACGACGTCATCGCCGTACCGTCTCATGACGGCCCGTCAGTCGACAGCCCCGAGGCGGGAGTTCCGGGTGGCCACCGGCCAGAGCCGCGCCGCCCAGCTCCTCCGCCGTCCCGCACGTCGCCCCGGTGACGACCGACGACGTCATCGCCGTACCACCTCGTGACGGGTCGTGAGTCGACAGCTCCGAGGCGGGAGTTCCGCACGGCCACCGGTCAGACCCGCGCGTCTCAGCTCCTCCGTCGCCCCGCGCGTCGCTCCGGTGACAACGGCGGCCCTGCCGTCGAGCCCGTGCCCTTCGAGTCCGTACGACGACATCATCGCCGTACCGCCTCATGACGGGCCGTCAGTCAACAGCCCCGAGGCGGGAGTTCCGGGCGGCCAGCAGTTCCAGGACCGTGCGCCAGTCCTCCAGGACGCCCGCGTCGAACCCGGCGCTGTGGCCCTCCTCGTCGGCCTGGCGCAGGCACAGCAGGTCGTCGTCGACGGGTCCGGCGGAGCGGTGGTGTTCGCGGACGAGGCGGCCGACGCGTTCGCCGAGCAGGCCGCGTACGGCGTCGGCCGCGCTTACGGGGTGGGCGGTCGCGTCGCCCGGGCGCAGCAGCGGGCCGATCGCGTGGACCAGGCCCGCCACCTGGAGCTCCTTGTCGGCGGGGCGGCGCCGGCGCAGCAGCGCGGCGGTCTGCAGCGCGTGCTGGTGCAGGTCGACCCGGCCCTTGCCCGGACCCGGATCGGCCCATGAGCCCCGGCAGGCGTACAACAGATCCATCAGCTCTTCGACACTGCGCAGCTCCATGCGTCAGTCCTCCCGCAGGCCGACCGTTGCCGTACGGCAGCAGATCATGGCTGCCTTGCGATTCGGCCAACGGGACTTGAACTGCGTGGCCCGATCGGTGCGCCGCCTCGCGTGCGAGGGTCAGCGCACCCTCGCCGCGTCCTCGGGAAGCCGCTGCCCCGTCAGGGCCGAGAAGCAGTGCACCTCCTCGGCGCGGATCGCCACTCGCAGCGAGGCTCCCTTGCCGACGGTGGGGCGCCCGGGCAGACGGACGACGACCTCGGTGCGCTCGCCGGCGGAGGGTGCGGTGGTGTGGAGGTAGACGACGGCTCCGGTGTCCTCGACCGTGTCGACGACGAGGTCGAGGCCGGGTGTCTCGCGGTCCTCCCGGGAGAGGAACTCGAACTGCTCGGGCCGTACGCCGAGCACGATCTCGCCGGCACCTGCCGCCCGTACCGTGTCTCGCGCCAGCGGTATGTCCAGCGCGCCGAGCCGGGCCCCGTCGTCGGACAGCGGCAGCCGGAAGAGGTTCATGGCGGGCGACCCGACGAAACCGCCCACGAAGGTGTTGGCCGGGTGCGTGTAGATGTCCCGCGGCGTGCCCACCTGCTGCAGCACCCCGTCCTTGAGCACGGCGAGGCGGTCGCCCACCGCCATCGCCTCCAGCTGGTCGTGGGTGACGTACACGGTGGTGATGCCGAGGTGGTGCTGCATCCGCACGATCTGCGCACGGGTCTCCATGCGCAGCCGGGCGTCGAGGTTGGACAGCGGCTCGTCCATCAGATATACCCGCGGGTCCCGCACGAGCGCGCGCCCCGTCGCCACCCGCTGCTGCTCGCCGCCCGCGAGCGTGCCGGGTCGGCGGCCGAGGTACTGCTCGATGTCGAGGACGGAAGCGGCGTACTGGACCCGCTGCCGGGCCCGGGACTTGGCCATGCGGGCGATCTTCAGCGCGAAGCCGATGTTGTCGGCAGCCGACAAATGCGGGAACAGGGCGTAGTCCTGGAACACCATCGCGATGTCGCGGTCCCGGGGCGGAAGATGGGTGACGTCCCGGACGCCGATCAGGATCGATCCCGAGTCGACGTCCTCCAGCCCGGCGAGCATGCGCAGACAGGTCGACTTCCCACACCCGGAAGGACCGAGGAGGACCATGAACTCACCGTCCTCGATCTCGAGGTCGAGCGAGTCGACGGCCGGCCGGCCCATGGCCGGGAAGCACCGGGTGGCCCTGTCGAAGGTGACCGACGCCATGACATCCCCCTCCCGGAAGAAGCCCTCGGACCCAGCATGGAACGGGTGTTGCTCCTTCGGTATGTCTGTAGGCCGAACGAGTGACGCGAGTGAGGCTCAAAACCGATTGAATTAGGACATTGAGCCCAAGTTTTGAGCCCCATAGAGCGGACCTCCGCTCATTTGGTTAGTCTGGAGCGGACGGACAGCAGTACCGGGTCCCACCCACACCCACGTCCGTCCCGGGGCAAGCCGGTTCACAACGGCCTGTTCTCACCCGAGTTGCAGGCGCCACCGCGTCCGAACTGCTTTCGACTCACACCTGAGCGGGCGTCAGGCGCCGGACGGCACAGTGACCGGCCCGCCCCGAGGGTGACCCGACACATAAGGAGTGCGCGGTGACACCAGAGAAGACGAATCGCGAACAGCGCCCCAAGGAACGCAAGGAGCGCGCCGGCCACCGACCGGACGACATCGGCAGCCTCGACGTATGGGCCCGGTCTGCACCGATCCGCCTGGCGGGCTACGAGGAAGACCTGGCCGAGCCCCACATCCTGCCCAGCGTGGACTGAGCCGGCAGGAGCTTCGCGATCGCCGACCTGCATGGGCGTGCGAGACTCACGCCCATGCAGATCAGAGAAGCCACGGCCGAGGACTGGCCGCGGATCTGGCCCTTCTGGCACCGCATCGTCGCCGCAGCCGAGACCTACGCCTGGGACCCGGACACCTCCGAGGAGGATGCCCGGGTCCTGTGGATGAACCCGGCCAAACGGGTCTACGTCGTCGAGGACGAGACCGGCGCCGTCGTCGCCTCGGCCTATGTCACCCCCAACTACGGCGGACCCGCGGCCCATGTCGCCAACGCCGGCTTCATGGTCGACCCCGACCACGCCGGCCGCGGCCACGGCCGCGCCCTCGCCGAACACATCCTGGCCGCCGCCAGGTCCGACGGCTACGACGCGATGGTCTTCAACGCCGTCGTCGAGACCAACCCCGCCGTACAGCTCTGGCTCTCCCTCGGCTTCACGATCCTGGGCACAGTTCCGGAAGCGTTCGAGCACCCGCGGCACGGGCGGGTGGGCCTGCATGTGATGTACCGAGCGCTGTAGGCCCGCCCGCTCCGCAGTTCCCCCTTAATCCAGCGGCGCCGTCCGCTGCCACGGGTGCAGTTTCTCGATCTGTTCGGCCAGGTCCAGCAGCATGGCCTCGGAGCCGGGGCGGGCGACCAGTTGGACGGCGGTGGGGCGCTGGAGGGGAGCCGGCCGAAGGGGTGGGCAGGGCGGGCCAGGCGGTGAGGTTTCGTGGGCCCCCCTTAATCCAGCGGCGCCGTCCGCTGCCACGGGTGCAGTTTCTCGATCTGTTCGGCCAGGTCCAGCAGCGTGGCCTCGGAGCCGGGGCGGGCGACCAGTTGGACGGCGGTGGGGGCGCCGGAGGGGAGCCGGCCGAACGGGATGGACATGGCCGGCCAGCCCGTGAGGTTCCAGGGCGGGGTCAGGGGTGAGTAGTTGGTGTTGGCGAGGAGGTTGGGCAGCCAGCCTCGCTCGTGCCACGCCACGGACCTGGGGGAGCGGCGGGCCAGTGCGGGGGTGAGCAGGACGTCGTGCTCCGCGAAGAACGGCTCCATGCGGCGGCGCAGCCTGTCCCTGCTGTCGCTGGTGCGCACGCTGCTCACGAACCGGCGCCCGACGGCGGCGTGCACCCGGGTGCGCCGGGTCAGCAGGCGCGGGTCCAGGCCCTTGGCGTCCACCGCCGTGCCCGCCGTCCAGTGGGTGAGCGACGTCGTGCTCAGCGACATCGGGTAGGGCGGGTCGGCGCGGCGGACCTGGTGCCCGGCCTTGATCAGGATGCCGGCCGCGTCCCGGGCGGCGACCGCGTACGGCCTGCTGATCGTGACGCCGAACAGGGGGCTGCGCACCGACACGGCGATCCGGCGCATGCCCGGCTCGTGCGGTGCGACCGCCCCGGAGTCGGCGAGGACGGAGAGCATCAGACGCGCGTCCTCGGCCGTCGTGGCGAGCGGACCGTTCTCGGACATGCCGAACCAGTCGCCCTCACCGATGCCCGCGGGGACGACGCCACGTCCCGGCTTGATGGTGACCAGGCCGCAGTTGGCGGCCGGTATGCGCAGCGAGCCCATCCCGTCGTTGCCGAGCGCGATCGGCACCAGGCCCGCTGCGACCGCGGCCGCGCTGCCGCCCGAGGAGCCACCCGCGGTGCGGCTCGGGTCCCAGGGGTTGCGGGCGGTGCCGTGCACCCCCTCGGTGGTGCCGAAGACGCACAGTTCGGGCACGTTCGTCAGACCCACCACCACCGCGCCCGCCGCCCGCAGCCGGGCGACCGTGACATGGTCCTCGGCGGCGGGTGTGTCCGGTGTCGCCGCCGAACCGCACCGGCTGGACTCGCCGCGTACCGCCAGGTTGTCCTTGACGGCCACCGGCACGCCCGCGAGCGGCAGTTCGGCCAGATCCCCGCGACCGGCCACCTCGTCCGCCTCGGCGAGCGCCTTCTCGGCCCGCACCGTGCGGAACGCCCCGACCCGTCCGTCGAGCCGCTCGATCCGGTCGAGGTGCTCGGCCACCACCTCACGGGGAGTGGCGCGCTTCTCGCGTACGGCGGCGGCGATCTCGGTGGCGGTCCGGCCGATCCAGCTGGTCACGGGGGCTCCTCGGAGTGCGGCGAGCGTAACTACTCGTGAGTATGGGAGCACTCTGCCGGGCCGCGGCCCGGGCGTCGAGAGCGTCGGCTCTTGGACATTCGGGCGGCTCTTCTTGGACTTTTCGCGGCTGCACCGCGTCCGCCCCGTCGCTGACCTGCACGTCATCCGATCAATACGTCAACGACAGTGTGTTCACGCCTCATTGACAGGCTCCTGAGCTCGCCCAATTATCAGACATCCGATGAATTGGAGCCGCTCATGAGTCCGTATCCAAGACGTCAGGTCCTGGGCGCCGCGATGGCCGTCACCGCCTCCGCCGCCCTCCCACTCGCCGCCGCGACCGAGGCCGGCGCCACCGAGCGCGTGGACCAACAGGGCGCTGCCGTGGGCGAACAGAGCGCCGCACGGCAGTGGGCACCCGTCCCCGATCCGGTCCCCGTCCCGCTCGACTCCCTCTACGACAACGACGGCCTCGACACCGCCTCCGCCCGCGGCGGCGACTTCGACGGCTCCGGCTACACGTTCCCGGGCGAGGAACTCCCCGCGGGCCGCGTCGAAGTGGACGGCATCGTTTTCGACTTCCCGGCCTCCACGGCAGGCGCCAAGAACAACGTCGTCGCCCTCGGCCAACGCGTCGACCTCCCCAAGGGCCGCTATCTGTCGGCCGTCTTCCTCACCGCGGGCAGCTACGGCAACGCCGCCGGCCAGGCCACCGTGCACTACGCGGACGGCTCGACCAGCACCGCCGGGCTGAGCGGCGCCGACTGGTACGCGGCGGGCGGCCCGCTGTCGGTGCCGTACCGCTACACGCCGGACGGCACCAAGGACGAGCACAGCGTCGGGATCGGTACGTCGGAGGTGTGGACCGACCCGCAGCGCGAGGCCGTCGCCATCACTCTGCCGGTGACCAACCCCGCCGAGGCGAACAAGACGTCCCTGCACGTCTTCGCGCTCTCCCTCCAACCCGTCGCCCAGGGACGGGCGTTGGCCCTGCGCGACACCCGCTCCACCAGCTCCCTGCTGGAACCCGGCGGCGCCCAGAGCGTCGAGGCCACCGTCGTCAACGCGGGCACCGTCGCGATCCTCGCCGCCGACGACGTGACCGTACGCGTCGACGTCCCCGGCGCCCGCACCGTCCAGCCCGCCCGCATCCGCCGCCTCGACCCCGGCGAACAGGCACGCATCCATATCGGCATCCGCAACCGCGCGGGCACCGCACCCGGCACCCAGCAGGACGGCTCGGTGACCGTCCGCGGCCGAGGCGCCCAAGCCGCCACCACCGACCGCAGGTTGACCCTGGGCACGGCCGACTACCAGCCCACCGACGCCTCCCTGTCGGGCCATCAGGCGCCGTACTGGTTCAACGACGCCAAGTTCGGGATCTTCATCCACTGGGGCGTGTACTCGGTGCCCGCCTGGGCGCCGGTCGGGGTGCAGTACGCCGAGTGGTACTGGGACCAGATGCAGGACCCGAACAACCCCACCTACGCCTACCACCGGGACACCTACGGCACCGACTTCGCCTACGACGACTTCATCCCGCGCTTCACCGCCGAGAAGTTCGACCCGCGCGCGTGGGTGGAGCTGTTCCGGGACGCCGGTGCGCAGTACCACGTGCTGACCTCCAAGCACCACGAGGGCTTCGCCCTGTGGGACACCAAGGTCTCCGACCGCAACGCGGTCAAGCTCGGCCCGAAGCGGGACCTGGTCAAGGAACTGTTCACCGCCTCCCGGCGGTACGCCCCCGAACTCCACCGCGGCCTCTACTTCTCCATGCCCGAGTGGTTCAACCCGGACAGCCCCTGGATGGGCCACGCCCCGCGCAACCCGTACACCCTGGAGCCGGTGCCGTACACCGGATACACCGCGGGCAAGGACTTCGTGAAGGACTACCAGGCCCCGCAGATGCTGGAGTTGATCCACGGCTACGACCCGGAGATCATCTGGTGCGACATCGGTGGCGAGAACGACAGCCTCCATGTCCTCGCCGAGTACTTCAACCACGCCAAGAACCGGGCCCGTCCGATCGAGGTCGCGGTCGACGACCGCTCGGGCATCGCCTTCCACGACTTCACGACGCCCGAGTACACGACGTACGAGAACACGGTCGTCGCCAAGTGGGAGGCCAGCCGCGGACTCGACCCGCGCAGCTACGGCTACAACCGGGCCACCCCCGACGACGCCTACATGACGGCCGAGGAGGTCGTGCACAGCCTCGTCGACATCGTCTCCAAGAACGGCAACTTCCTGCTCGACATCGGCCCCCGCGCCGACGGCACCATCCCCGAGATCATGCAGACCCGGCTGCGCGAGACCGGCGCCTGGCTCGCGGTCAACGGCGAGGCGATCTACGGCACGACGTACTGGTCGCGCATGGCGCAGCTCGGCGACGACCTGCGCTTCACCGTCCGCCCCGACGAGGCCTTCTACATCCACTCCCTGACGAAGCCGGGCGCGAAGCTCACGGTCGAGGCACCCGTGCCCGTCCGCGCCGGCGACCGGGTGACGATGCTCGGCCACGACCGCCCCCTGACCTGGACCGTGCACAACGGAGCACTGGTGATCGACGTACCCGAATCGGCCCGCAGAGCGGGACAGCACGTGTGGGTGTTCAAGGTGGAGTGGCATGGCTGAAACGAGAAAGAGACTGCTGCGACTGCTGGGTGTCACGGCGGTGCTGACACTGCTCCTGGCGCCGGTCCCCGCGGTCGCACAGGAGCAGCAGAAGGCTCCGGTCACGGTGCCCGCGCTGACCGACTGGACGGCGGAGCACGGCAGTTACACATACGGCAGAAGCACCAGACTGGTGGCGGACAGCCCGGCCGAACGGCGGGTGGCCGACACCCTCGCCGACGACCTCCGGGCGGCCGGGCACGGTACCGTCCCCGTCGTCCGCGGCGGCGCACGCACCGGCGACATCGTCATCGACGTCCGCTCCTCCCGCGGCACCCTGGGCGCCGAGGGCTATGAACTCCACGCCGGCAAACGGCTGTCGGTGACCGGCGCCACCGAGACCGGCGCCTTCTACGGCACCCGCACCGTCCTGCAGCTCCTCGCCCAGGGTGACCGGATCCCCGCGGGACGGACCGTCGACACACCGCGCTACCAGGAGCGGGGCGTGGGCGTCTGCGCCTGCTACATCCACATCACCGTGCCCTGGCTGGAGAACCTCGTCCGCGAGATGGCGTACCACAAGCTCAACCAGCTGCTCCTGGAGCTGAAGGTGAAGAGCGACGCGCATCCCGAGGCCAACACCTGGGGCTACTACACCAAGGACGAGATCCGCCGCCTCGTCGCACTCGGCGACCGGTACCACGTCGAGATCATCCCCGAGATCAACTCCCCGGGGCACATGGACCCGTGGATCGAGAACCGCCCGGACCTCCAGCTGACCGACTCCGACGGCGCCAAGCAGCCGGCCCGGCTCGACGTCACCCAGCAGGCGGCCTTCGACTACTACACGAGCCTGATGGACGAGTACGCCCAGGTCTTCACCGCCAGGTCCTGGCACATGGGCGCCGACGAGTACATGCTCGGCTCCGACTACTCCAAGTACCCGCAGATGCTGCGCTACGCCCAGCAGAAGTACGGCCCCGAAGCCACCCCGCAGGACGCCTACATCGACTTCATCAACCGCGTCCAGGCCTACGCCGCGAGCAAGGGCAAGCGGCTGCGCATCTGGAACGACGGCCTGACCGGCGCCAACACCGTGCCGGTGGCCGCCGGGACGACCGTCGAGCATTGGCTGAACGTGGCCGTGAAACCGAGCGCATTGATCGCGCAGGGCTACCGGGTGGAGAACGCCGCCTACTCGCTCTACCTCGTCCGCGGCGGCTTCCACAGCGACACCGCGTCCCTGTACGACCAGAGCTGGGACCCGCGCAGCTTCGAGGGCGAGAAACTGGCGTCAGGCAAGGGCGTCACCGGCGCGAAGATCAGCCTGTGGCCGGACAACGGCCGGGGCGAGACGGAGAACGAGGTCGCCGTCGAACTCTGGCCCGCCCTGCGGCACATCGCGCAGGCGACCTGGGGCGATGCGCACCCCGACGCCACCTACGACGCGTTCACCGCGCGCGGCACGGCGGTCGGGCACGCGCCCGGATGGCGGGACCTGACCCGGCTTCCGGTGGCGGACGGCATGTACACCTTCCGTACCGCGGGCGCGTCCTTCCGGGCCGCCGTCACCCGCACCGCCGACGGCTACGCGAGCATCCAAACCGCCGACGGCTGCCTGGAGATCAGCGGCGGCAAGCTCACGCTCAACACACCGCTCCAGCCGGGCGTCGCGGCGACCTGGAAGACCTGCGACGCCTCGAGCACCCTGCAGCGCTGGCAGCTCATCCGTGACTCCGGCGGATACGAACTCGTCAACGCGATCACGCAGATGGCGCTGAGCGTCGACGACGGCCGGCTCGTGCAGTACCCGCCGGACCAGCACACTCCCGCCGTCTGGCACCTGACCGCCCACTGACCTCCGATGAACTCCACTGACCTCCGATGAACTCCGAGGAGTCCGCTCACATGGCCCTCTCCAGACGCCTGTTCGTCACCTCGGCCGCCGTGCTCGCCGCCACCGGCCTGCCCGCGCTTCCGGCCGCGGCGGCACCGCGTTCCACCGCATCCCGCTACCGCATCCCCGTCGGCCCCGACGACACCCCGGAGGAGCTGGTCCGCAAGGCCTCCCAAGTCCGGCCCACCGCACGGCAGGTGGCCTGGCAGGCCCTCGAACAGACCGCGTTCCTGCACTTCGGGGTGAACACCTTCACCGGTCTGGAGTGGGGCACCGGCGACGAGGACCCGAAAGTCTTCCAGCCCACCGGCCTCGACACCGACCAGTGGGCGCGCGCCCTGCGCGACGGCGGCTTCCGGCTCGCCATCCTCACCGTCAAGCACCACGACGGCTTCGTCCTCTACCCCTCCCGCTACACCGACCACACCGTGGCGTCGAGCAGTTGGCAGGGCGGCCAAGGCGACGTGCTGCGCTCCTTCGCCGACTCCATGCGCCGCCACGGCCTCAAGGTCGGCGTCTACATCTCGCCCGCCGACGAGAACCAGTACCTGCACGGGGTGTACGCCAACGGCAGCGCCCGCACCGAGCGCACGATCCCGACCCCGGTCGAGGGCGACGACCGTACCCCCGGCCGCACCTTCGCACTCCCCGCGACCGACTACGGCGCCCACATGCTCAACACGCTGTACGAAGTGCTCACCGAGTACGGGCCCGTGGACGAGGTCTGGTTCGACGGGGCGCAGGGCCGCATCCCGCCGGGCAAGGTCGAGGACTACGACTGGGACAGCTGGTACGCCCTGGTCCGCGCGCTCGCCCCCGACGCGGCGATCGCCGTCACTGGGCCCGATCTGCGCTGGGTCGGCAACGAGGGCGGGCTGGCCCGCGAGGACGAGTGGAGCGTCATCCCGGTCAAGGAGAACCAGTACGGCCGCACCGACTGGGCCCTGTCCTACGACACCCCCGACGAGGGCAGCCGCGACGCGCTGGTCACGGCACAGCCCACGACAGACTACCTGCAGTGGTGGCCCGCGGAGTGCGACGTGTCCATCCGCGACGGCTGGTTCTACCACGCGGACCAACAGCCCAAGAGCGTGGACGCGTTGACGGAGATCTACTTCGGTTCCGTGGGCCGCAACTCGGTGCTGCTGCTCAACGTTCCGCCGGACACCGACGGCCGACTGCACGACACGGACGTCACGCGGCTGCGCGAGTTCCGCGAGCGGATCGAGCACGAACTCCCCGAGGATCTGGCCCGCCGGGCACGGGTCACCGGCTCGTCCCGTACCCGGACGGTCGACCTGGGCGCCGAGCGGGAGGTGGACCGCATCCGCCTGGCGGAGGACATCCGGCACGGCCAGCAGATCGAGAGCGCCGTGATCGAGGCGTACCGCGACGGAGCCTGGACCGAGGTCGGCCGGGCCGGAACGGTCGGCGCAAGCCGCATCCTCCTCCTGCCGGCCCCCGTTCGCGCCCGGCGGTGGCGCATACGGGTCACCGCGGCGCGGGGGGCCGTGCACCTGGAGCGGTTCGAGTTGTACCGGTCGGCGGTCTGAGGGCATCCGGAACCGGGCGGTCACCGGAGCCTCGGCGCTCCGGTGACCGCCCGCCCGGCACCGCTTCTCACGTGCGGGACCGACGGTGCCGGCGCACCCACCAGACGACCAGCGCCGCGACGACCAGCACGGCCGAGACGAGGGCGACGGTCCGGCCGACCACGCCCTCGACGCGTTCGTAGGCGGCTCCGGCGGCATAGCCGACCAGGGCGTTGCCGACTCCCCAGACCAGTGCGCCGAGGGCGTTGTAGAGCAGGAAGCGGCGGTACGGCATGCGCGCGGCGCCCGCGAGGGCCGGGACGAGGGAGCGGAAGAGGGCGACGAACCGGCCCACGAACACCGCGGCCGGACCTCGTCTGCGCAGCAGAGCGCTAGCCTTGCCGACCCGGTCGGCGCGCCGTCGCAGCGGGCGGCTGTCGAGGAGTGGCGGTCCGAGGCGGCGGCCCATCTCGTACCCGACGCTGTCCCCGGCGACGGCCGCGACGACGACGGCGAGCGTCAGCCAGACCGGGTCGACGGTGCCCCGCCGAGCGAGGACGCCGCCGATGATCACGGCGGTCTCGCCCGGCAGCACGAACCCGAAGAACAGAGCGTCCTCGGCGAACACCAGGCCTACGACCACCAGGTAGACCACCGGTCCGGACAGGCCGGTGAGCCAGTCGACGAGAGCGTGCATCCGCCGGCTCCCTTCTCCGTCCGTGCCGCCTGTGCGCCGTGTGGCCTACGGGTACCCGGCCGAAGCGGTTTTCCCGGCGGCCTCCCGGCGCAGCAGGAAGTTCACCGCGGTCATGGTCAGGACGGCGTCGCCGTGCTGGTTGAGGACCTCGATCCCGGTGTGGACCAGCCCGCGGTCCGGCTTGGACCGGGAGATGCGGCTCTCGCGGACGGTCGTGCGCAGGGAGAGGCTGTCGCCCGGCCGGACCGGGCGTACCCAGCGCAGTTCGTCGATGCCGGGGGAGGCCAGGCTGCCCACCTTGCTGATGTAGTGGTCGGCGTACATCCGCATCATGACGGCGCAGGTGTGCCAGCCGCTGGCGATCAGGCCCTGGTACGGGCCGCGCAGCGCGGCCTGCTGGTCCGTGTGAATGCCCTGTGGGTCGAACTCGCGGGCGAACCGGAGGATGTCCTCCTCCGTCATGGTGACGCTGCCGTAGACGTAGACCGCGCCCGGGACGTAGTCCTCGAAATAGCGGTCCTCGATGGGGACGGCGAAGTCCGTGTCGCTGAGCGTGACGGTGATCGGGGGTGTCATTCGCGGCACGATAGCCGCCGGACGGCGCGGTCCCGTGCCGCGACGGACTCAGGTCTGCTCGAGGACCCGCTCCAGGAAGGCCACCGAGTCGGCCGCCGGCGAGGCCACCAGGCTGAGGCGGTCCATGACCGCGAGATAGTGGTCGACTTCCTCGGGCTTGTCCAGGTACAGGGCGCTGGAGAGCTGTTCCAGATACACGACGTCGGGCAGGTCGGGCACGGGGAAGCGCAGCACGGTGATCGGGCCGCCGGCCGCCGCGTGACCGCCGACGTGGAAGGGCAGCACCTGGAGCGTGACGTTCTGCAGGGCGGCGATGTCGATGAGGTGCCTCAGCTGATCGCGCATCACGGCGGAGCCGCCGAGCGGACGGCGCAGCGCGGCCTCGTCCACCACGACCCACAGCTTGGGCGCGCCCGGCCTGGTCAGCAGCTCCTGCCGGGTCATCCGCAGCTCGACGCGGCGCTTGATCGCCTCGGGGGAGCTGATGGGGTGGCCGAGCCGGATGACGGCCTCGGCGTAGGCGGGGGTCTGCAACAGGCCCGGGACGAACTGGACTTCGTACGTCCGGATGAGGGAGGCGGCCTCCTCCAGGCCCAGATGCTGCTCGAACCAGCTCGGGAAGGCGTCTCCGTACGCCCTCCACCAGCCGGGTTCATTGGCCCGCTGCACCGAGTCCAGATACTCCTGGCGTACGTCGGGCTCCTGGACGCCGTAGAGCGTGAGCAGGTCGGCGACGTCGCGCTGTTTGAAGCCGACGCGGCCCAGCTCCATCCGGCAGAGCTTGGCGTCGGAGGCGCGTATGGCCGAAGCGGCGCTGTCCCGGCTGATGTTGAGGGACTCGCGCAGGCGGCGCAGTCGGGTGCCCAGCATGATGCGCTGCACCGTCGGACCGCCGCGCCGGAGGCTGAGTACGTCGGAACCCGGGACGATCGGGTCCGGTTGGAGTGCCGTCATGGTGATCCCCTCGGCCGCCGCACCGGCTGCGTGTGCATGTGTTCGGGACTCACCCAAGGAGAGTAGCACCGTGGCGTCGGACGGCTGCGGTGCGTGAAGTGGCCGGAAGGCGCCGACCGTTGACGGGCGCCTTCCGGCCGTCCGCGGGTGTGCAAGACCTCAACGGCCGGGGAGTAGGCCGTCGAAGTCGCCGTCCTTCACCCCGCGGACGAAGGCGGAGATCTCGGCACTGGTGTAGACGAGGGCCGGACCTTCGGGGTGGCGGGAGTTGCGTACGGCGACGCTGCCGTCCGGAAGTGCGGCGAGTTCGACGCAGTTGCCTTCGGGGTTGCTGTGATGGCTCTTGCGCCAGACCGCTCCTCTCAGCTCGGTGGCAGGTATGCCGTTGCTCACGTGCTGCATCTGGAAGCCTCTTTGAGATGAAGTCGCGATACCGGCTCTGCAATTGCATCCTCAATTGCATCCACGGGTTGTGCCGGGGACGATAGCGCCCGCCTCGCGCCGCCCGCAAGATCGTCTGCAATTGCAGCGGTAATTGCCGATGCACTTGCGCCCGGACTGACGGGCGTAGCACGATACTTCGCACAGGTGTAGCGCTCGGTTGTTCTCTCCGCAGGGGTACCAGGGGTCGCGATGTCCGCAGAGCAAGTCGCAGAACCGGCAGACCCCCCACGTATCGAGGCGACTTGGCAGTGGCTGTGCCGCGCGGTGGACCACATCGGCCGGCCGGGACCCGGGATCACCTTTCCCCTCGCTCCACCCTCCGACGACGGCCACGGCCCCGCCCGCTGCTCGGTGCTCGTCGTGCCCTCGTTTCCCCAATCCGCGCACATCGCCCGCGACTTCATCCGGACGACCCTCGCCGGGCGGGCAGCCCTCGAGCGCATCGACGACATCGCTGTCACCGTCTCGGAGCTGCTGAGCAACGCCCTGCGCTACGGCCGCCCGCCGGACGGCGAGGAGTTGCAGCCCGCGCTCTGGCTCGCCTACTGGGACCGCTGGTCCTGCGCCGTGTGCGGGGTCACCGACGAGAACGACCAGGTCCCGGTCCCCGTGGAGGCGGGGGAACTCGCCGAGTCCGGGCGGGGGTTGCAGGTCGTCGCGGCGCTGAGCGACAGCTGGGGCTGGAACCCGCGCGCGGACGGCGGCAAGGTCGTCTGGGCGTTGTTCCGGCTCTGACCGCGGCTTTCACGCCAAGCGGGCCCGACTCTCACGCCGAATGGGCCGACTCTGACGCCAAGCGGCCCGACTCTCACGCCAAGTGGGCCGCCGTGCCCGCCCGTCGCGGCGGCTCGGTGCGCAGGCGTGCCGCGTCGCGGCCCGGGGGCAGGCCGAAGTGGCGGCGGTACTCGCGGCTGAACTGCGAGGCGCTGTCGTAGCCGACCGCAAAGCCCACGGTCGCGACGTCCTCGGTGCTGCTCATCAGCCGCAGCCGGGCCTCCTGCAGCCGGATCTGCTTCTGGTACTGGACCGGTGTCATCGCGGTCAGCGCGCGGAAGTGGCGGTGGAAGGGCGACAGGCTCATCCCGGACATCCGGGCCAGGTCCTCCACGCGCAGCACATCGGTGTAGTGGTCGCGGATCCAGCGCAGGGCCCGGCCGATCTGGGTGAGGCGGCTGTCGGCCAGGCCGATCTGCCGTACCAGCGTGCCCTGTTCGCCGTTGAGTAGCCGCCAGAGGATCTCCCGTTCGAGCATCGGGGCCAGCACCGGGATGTCGGCGGGGCGGTCGAGGAGGCGGATCATGCGGACGAAGGCGTCGACCAGGTCGGCGGAGGCGTCGCTCACCGCCAGGGCCGGCGAGGGGGCCCGGCCGGCCGGCGCGGCGTCCGTCTCCAGGAGCAGCGAGGCGATCGCGGCGGGTCTCAGGGCGAGCCCTGCGCCGAGCTCGGGACGCTCCGGACTCGCCTCGGTGACATGTCCGGTGACCGGCAGGTCCAGCGGCACCACGAGGTACTGCCCGGCGCGGTAGTCGTAGACGCGGTCGCCCAGGACGATCCGCTTCGCGCCCTGGGCGACGAGCGCCAGCACGGGGTCGGCGACCCCGGCGCGCGGGGGCGTCGGCCGGTACTCCGCGGACAGCATCAGGCCGTCGACCGCGGTGGTGGGCCGGTCCACGTGCCGGGCGATCAGGGTGCGCAGTTCATCCAGGGACACCCCTCGATTGAAGACCGCGGTCGGTCCTCGCGCAATGCCGATCGCTGAGCAGGCCGGGCAACTTCGACAGGATCGTGCAAGAGCCCGACGGGATCGCACTAACAACTGCCCTGCTCAGCCTGGTTTCCTCGAAGTGTCCCTGCTTCTTCGTATCTCTCACGGAGCATTTCATGGCACTCGACTCGTACGTCGGACTCGGCCGCAGCGGCCTCAAGGTCAGCCCCTTCTGCCTGGGCGCGATGAACTTCGGCGAGGACGGCGGCTTCGGCTGCAGCGTCGAGGAGTCCGAGAAGATCCTTGCGACCTACCTCGACCGCGGCGGCAACTTTGTCGACACCGCGAACTTCTACACCAACGGCCACTCCGAGGCGATCCTCGGCGACTTCCTCGCCGCCCGCCCCGGCGTGCGCGACCGCCTGGTGCTCGCCACCAAGTTCTTCGGCAACCTCCACCTCGGCGACCCCAACGGCGGCGGCGCGAGCCGCAAGGCGATCATCGGCCAGCTGGAGGACTCGCTGCGCCGGCTGCGCACCGACTACATCGACCTGTACTGGCTGCACAACTACGACTGGTCCACCCCCGTCGAGGAGACCCTGCGCACCCTGGACGACCTCGTCACCGCGGGCAGGATCCGCTACGTCGGCTTCTCCGACACCCCCGCCTGGTTCACCGCCAAGGCGCACACCACGGCCCTGCTGCGCGGCTGGACCCCCGTGACCGCCCTGCAGATGGAGTACTCCCTGCTGGAACGCACCATCGAGGGCGAGCTGATCCCGCTCGCCCAGGACGCGGGGATGGGGGTGCTGCCCTGGAGCCCGCTCAAGAGCGGCTTCCTGTCGGGCAAGTACCGCCGCGACCAGGCCGGCCCCTCCGACACCAGGCGCTCCGCCGTCCTCGGCAGGCCCACTGAGGCCCAGTTCACGGTGATCGAGGCGCTCGCCTCCGTCGCCGAGGAGATCGGCGCGAGCCCCGCGGCGGTGGCCCTGTCCTGGGTGCAGAACCGCCCCGGCGTCAGCTCCACCCTCATCGGCCCGCGCACCCTGGAGCACCTGGAGTCCAACCTCGCCGGCCTCGATGTGACGCTGACCGCAGAGCAGACGGCGGCCCTGGACACCGTATCCGCGCCTACGCTGAACTTCCCCCACGACCTCAACCGCAGTGTGGGTCCCATGCTCAAGTACGCGGGTGCCACCGTGGACGGAATGACCAGCGCGGTGTATCCGCCGCTGGTGGAGAGCACCGCGCGCTACTGAGGCGGACGGCTCCGGCGGTGTGCGGGTCGAGCGGGCTCGAAAAGATGTGAGCATGTAGGTCGGCAACCGGGGTATCCGGGTGTAGCCGGGCCGAGGACCGACCGGCACCAACGACGCCGATCGATACAAAAAGGGGTGCATGATGACGGCAACGGCCGCGCAGACTGCGGAGCAGACGGTGGACGTGCCGGAGATCGCGGACCCCTCCAAGGTCGCACCCCGGGACGCGCGGGAACTGTCGAAGCTGTTCTTCGACCAGCTGGAGACGCTGGAGGAGGGCACGCCCGAGTACCAGTACGCGCGCAACACGCTGATCGAGATGAACATGTCCCTCGTCCGCTTCGCGGCCGGCCGCTTCCGCAGCCGCGGGCCGGAGGAGATGGAGGACATCGTCCAGGTCGGCATGATCGGACTGATCAAGGCCATCGACCGGTTCGAGCTGTCCCGCGAGGTCGAGTTCACCTCCTTCGCCGTCCCCTACATCGTCGGTGAGATCAAGCGGTTCTTCCGCGACACCACCTGGGCCGTGCACGTGCCGCGCCGGCTGCAGGAGGCCCGGGTCCAGCTCGCCCGCGCCTCCGACGAGCTGCGCAGCCGCCTGGGCCGTGTGCCGACGACCAAGGAGCTCTCCGAGCTGATGAGCCTCCCGGAGAACGAGGTCGTCGAGGCCCAGCTCGCCTCCAACGGCTACAAGTCGGCGTCCCTGGACGCCGCGATCAACAGCAGCGAGGACGGCGAGTCCGCGCTGGCGGACTTCATCGGCGACGAGGACGCGGCCCTCGATCTGGTCGAGGACTTCCACGCCCTCGCGCCCATGATCGCCGAACTCGACGACCGCGAGCGGAAGATCATCCACTGGCGCTTCGTCGAGGAGCTCACCCAGGCGGAGATCGGCGAGCGTCTCGGCGTCTCCCAGATGCATGTCTCCCGGCTGCTGTCCCGTCTGCTGGCCGGTCTGCGCGAGGGCATGCTCAGCACGACCTGAGCCCCGCACCACCTGAGTCCTGCACCACCTGGGCCCCGGCTGCCCCGCCCGTCACGGGCCGGGCGGCCGGGGCCTACGTGTGCTCCGGCACGGGCGCCGGGTGATCGGCCGTGTCCCGTGGCGCGGGCCTCGCCAGCTCGGCGTTGAACTGGGCGCCCGCCAGAAGTGCCAGGTTGGACAGCCACAGCCAGATCAGGAAGATCACGACACCTGCCAGCGAGCCGTACAGCCGGTGGTAGGTGCTGATGTGGGACGTGTAGACGGCGAACCCGAACGAGACGGCCAACAGCAGCAGCACCGCCAGGGTGCCGCCGGGCGCCATCCGGCCGACGGGCCGGGACGCCGCGGGGCCCGAGCGGTACAGGACGAGCACCATCGCCACGGCGACCGCCGCCACCACCGGCCACCGCAGCGCGTCCCACGCGGCCTGGGGCCCGGTGCCCAGGTCGAACGCCCTGCTCAGGCGTCGGGCCAGGCTGCCGGTGAGGAAGAGCGTGAGGGTGGACGTCAGCAGCAGGGAGATCAGCACGAGCGCGGTGACGACGATGCGCGGGGCCGTACGCCAGACCGGACGGTGCGCACTGATCCGGTGCATGCCGTGCAACGCCCGGCGGAAGACGCTCAGATAGCTGGAGCCCGACCACAGGGCCGCCGCCCCGGCGAGGAACAGCAGCGTCCACGCCGCCGACGACTGTCCGGACAGCTGCCGCAGGGTGGAGCACAGCAGCGCGCGTGACGCGACGGGGGCGGCCTGCGACATCCGGTCGATGACCTCCGGCTTGGCCGTCGGCACGGTCAGACCGATGATCGAGAGGATCACCAGCAGCACCGGGAACAGGGCCAGGACCGCGTAGTACGTCAGCGCGGCGGCCCAGTCGGTGACGTCGTCGTTCCAGACGGACACCGGGGTGCGGCGCAGCGCCGCCCACCACTGTGCCCGGCGGCCGTCTGCATGATCCATGACGCGGATGCTCTCACCTTCGTTGCTCGGCCGGCCTGCCGGGCCGGGCCTCGGCAGGCTCATGCCCCCCGTGCGGCCCCTGTACTCTCTCGCACGATCACCTGCGGCACCGGCACCCGCACCGTGCGGGCCGGGCCCCCGTCCAGCAGGGCGGTGAGTTCCCTGGCCGCCGTTCGGCCGAACTCCACGCTGTCGCGGGACAGGGCGGAGAGCCAGGGCCTGACCATGCGGCACAGCGCGGAGTCCTCCCAGGCCACCACCGAGACGTCGGCCGGTACGGAGAAGCCCAGTTCGGTCGCGGTGGTCACGCCGGCGACGGCCATCACGTCGTTGTCGTAGATCAGGGCGGTCGGGGGAGCGGGGCGTCCCAGGACCCGGCGGGTGACGGCCGCGCCCTCCGCGTCCGAGTAGTCGGTGGTCACCGACTCGACCTCGGTCAGGCCCCGGCGTTCGGCCTCGGCCCGCAGGGTGCGCACCCGGCGTTCGGTGTGGGCGAGGCCCGGCAGCCCGGCGATGTGCACGATGCGGCGGTGGCCGAGCCGGTACAGCTCGTCCACGACCGAGGCCATCGCGCCCGCGTCGTCCGCCCAGACCGTCGACAGACCGGGGTGGCGTTCGTCGGGCGCTCCGCCGATCACCACGGCGGGCAGACCGAGTTCGTCGAGGAGGCCGGGGCGCGGGTCGTCGGTGCGGGGGTCCACCACGAGCACACCGTCCACCCGGTGCTCGGCCCACCAGCGCCGGTAGACCGCGCACTCGTCGGTGACGTCCTCCACCACCTGGAAGAGCAGGCCGAGATGACGCTCCGCCAGCACCTCCTGGATCCCCGAGACGAGCTGCAGGAAGAAGGAGTCGACCCCGAGGGTGTCCGCGGGCCGGGCCAGCACGAAGCCGACCGTCGCCGCGCCCTCCCCGGACAGCTGGCGCGCCGCCGTGCTGGGCCGCCAGCCCAGCTGCTCGGCGACCCGGCGCACCCGGTCGCGGGTGACCTCGGAGACTCCGGGACGGCCGTTGAGCGCGAAGGAGACCGCGCTCTCGGAGACACCGGCGCGCTGCGCGATGTCCTTCATCGTCGGCCGCCGGGCCGGGGAACGCCTGGCCGGCACCCTGCTCACCCTTTTCTCTGCTGTCGTAGCTAATGCGCTTGAGTGCGAGGATGATAAAGCGCATTAGTGATCTGCCGCAAGCTCTCGGCCAAAAGCATCTGACCTGCACTAATGCGAGGTGAATTTCTTTAGTTGGGGTCAATCCATTGACTTCCCCGGAAGTTCCCGGGCATGGTCCCTGGCGTCACCGCCACCGACCTTTCGAGGGAGCCGTGTCCCCGTGCCCACATCCCGCAGAACCTTCGCCGCCGCTGCCCTCGCCGCACTCGTCCTGCCGCTGAGCGCCTGCGGTTCCGGGAACGACGACAGCGGCTCGTCCGACGCCTCCGGCAAGGTCGAGGGCGACATCACCTTCCAGACCTGGAACCTGAAGGCCAACTTCAAGTCCTACTTCGACGGTCTGATCGCCGACTTCGAGAAGCAGTACCCGGGCACCCATGTGAAGTGGATCGACCAGCCCGCCGAGGGCTACGCCGACAAGATCAGCGCGGACGCCGCCGGCGGCACCCTGCCCGACGTCGTCAACGTCTCCCCGGACCTCGTCGCACCGCTCGCCAAGGCCGGCCTCGCGCTCGACCTCGACAAGGCCGCCGCGAAGTACAAGAAGGAGTACCTCGCAGGGGCCTGGGCCAGCCATCAGATCCCGGGCATGACCGGCACGTACGCCTTCCCCTGGTACCTCAACACCGGGCCGCTGTTCTACAACAAGTCCCTGTTCAAGAAGGCCGGACTCGACGCCGGGTCGCCGCCGAAGACGTACGACGAACTCTTCGCCGACGCCCTGCAGATGGCGAAGAAGAGCGACGGCAAGGTCGCCACCCTCGCCAACGTCCCCACCATCGAGGACTTCGGCCGCTACGGCGTCGCCCTGATGAACAAGGAGGGCACCGCCTTCACCTTCAACGACGCCAAGGGCGTACAACTGCTCACCAAGTACAAGGAGTTGTACGACGCCAAGGCGCTCGACCCGCAGGCGCTGACCGCCACCCCCGAGTCGTCGGGCAAGAAGTTCCTCACCGAGGCCGTCGCCATGAACCCCGGCAGCGCCCTCGACCTCGGCAACTTCAAGAAGCAGGCGCCGAACCTGTACAAGAACATCGGCATCACCGACCAGATCACCAGCACCGGTCACGTCAACATGTACGTGATGGGCGTGATGGTCAACTCCAAGACCAAGCACACACCCGCCGCCGTGGCCTTCGCGCACTACGTCACGGACGCCGAGCACCAGATGTCGTTCGCCAAGAAGGTCGCCATCTTCCCGTCCACCGCCGGCTCCCTGGACGACCCGTACTTCACCAAGGAGGACGGCACCGACGAGACCCGCGTGCGGGTCGCCGCCGCCAAGTCCCTGAAGACCGCGGTCAACTACACGCCCGTGCTGTTCAGCGAACAGATGAAGACGGCGCTGCGCAACGAGGTCGCCAAGGCCCTGCAGGGCAAGGAGAGCCCCAAGGAGGCGCTGGACAACGCTGTCAAGCAGTGCAACACGCTTCTGGCGCAGCAGGGTTAGGGACCTCAGATGGCCTTGTCCACGCTGTCCGGAAAGCGGATCGCCGGTAAGGCGGTGTCCGGGGCGCGGCCCCCGCGCCGGGTGCGACGCCAACTGCCCACCAGCCCCTGGCTGTTCGCCGCCCCCGGACTGCTGATCACCGGCGTGTTCATCCTCTATCCGTTCGTCTCCACGGTGATCAACTCCTTCACCGACCGCCGGACCCTGATCCCCGGACAGTTCGTGGGCCTCGCCAACTTCCGCGAGCTGCTGCACGACGACATGTTCTGGATCGGACTGCGCAACAGCACGCTCTACGTCCTCGGGGTCGTCCCGGCCCTGGTGATCCTGCCGCTGCTGCTCGCGCTGCTGGTGCAGAAGAACATCCCCGGCATCACGTTCTTCCGCTCCGCCTTCTACACCCCCGTGGTCGCCTCGATCGTCGTCGTTGGACTGATCTGGGTGTGGCTGCTCGACGAACGCGGCCTGATCAACTCCCTGTTGGAGGCGGTCGGCATCGGCCGTGTCGGCTTCCTCAGCGACCAGTGGCTGCTTCTGCTGAGCGCGATGGCCGTGACGGTGTGGAAGGGCCTCGGCTACTACATGATCATTTACCTCGCGGCGCTCGCCAACGTGCCCCGTGAACTCCACGAGGCCGCCTCCGTCGACGGCGCGGGCGCGGTCCGCCGCTTCCTCACCGTCACCGTCCCCGCCGTCCGCTCCACCATGGTCCTGGTCGGGGCGCTCTCCTCGGTCGCCGCATTCAAGGTGTTCTCCGAGGTCTATCTGATGGCGGGCCCCAGCGGCGGCCCGGCCGGCGAGGACACCACGCTCGTGATGCTCGTCCAGCGCACCGGCACCGGCCTGACCGGCCGGGTCGGCTACGCCTCCGCCCTCTCCCTCGTCGTCTTCGTCGTCACCGTCGCGCTGATGCTGCTCGTGCTGCGCGCCGACCGCAGGGAGGAGACATGAGCCTCGCCGAGAAGACACCGCCCGTCCGGGAGGCGCCCGTCGCACGGGAGCCCCGCGTCACCGACGAGCACGGCCGCCGCGTACGGGTGTGGGAACTCGTCCTGCGCTACGTCCTGTTGCTGGCCGTCCTCGCCCTGACCGTGGGCCCGTTCGTGTGGCAGCTGTCCACCTCGCTCAAGGGCCCCACCGAGGACATCTTCAGCTCACCGCCGAAGTTCCTGCCCAGCCACCCCACCCTGCACAACTACAAAAGGGTCGCCGACACCATCCCGGTCTGGGACTACGCCTTCAACTCGCTGAAGGTCGCCGCCGCCAACGTGGTGACCAACTGCGTGGGTTCGGCCCTGGCCGGCTACGCGCTCGCCCGGCTGCGCTACCGGGGCCGCCGCATCGCCACCCTCGTGTTCATCCTGGCGATGCTGGTGCCGGTGGAGGGCATCATCATCGCCCAGTTCACCACCATGCGGGAACTGGGCCTCAACAACACCCTCATCGGGGTCGTCCTGCCGGGCTGCATCGGCGCCATGAACGTGCTGCTGATGCGCAACGCCTTCCTCAACCTGCCCTACGAGATCGAGGAGGCGGCCTACGTCGACGGCGCCAACGTCTGGCAGCGGTTCCTGCGCATCGCCCTGCCGTCGGTGAAGGGCACCCTCGCCGTCGTCGCCATCTTCGCCTTCATGGGCGCCTGGGACGACTTCCTGTGGCCGCTCATCGTGCTGAGCGACCCCTCCAAGTTCACCCTGACCATCGGTCTCAACTATCTGCACGGCACCTTCGCCAACGACGAACGGCTCGTCGCCGCGGGCACGGTCATCGCCGTGGCACCGCTGATCGCCCTCTTCGCCTGTCTGCAGCGGTACTTCTTCCGCGGGGTGGGCGAGGGGGCCGTCAAGGGCTGAGAACCGCACCCCAGTTCAAGGACACAGGACATCGCATGCCTTCTGCCGTGCGCTTCGGCGTCAACTACACCCCCAGCGAAGGGTGGTTCCACCACTGGCTCGACTTCGACCCCGACTCCGTACGGGCCGACCTGGACTCCATCGCCGCCCTCGGCCTGGACCACATCCGGGTCTTCCCGCTGTGGCCGTACTTCCAGCCCAACCGCACCCTGATCCGGCCGCGCGCCGTCGAGCAGCTGGTGGCGCTCGTCGACGCCGCCGCCGAGCGCGGCCTGGACGTCAACGTCGACGGTCTGCAAGGCCACTTGAGCAGCTTCGACTTCCTGCCGGCCTGGACCCGCACCTGGCACCGGCGCAACCTCTTCACCGACCCGGACGTCATCGACGGCCAGGCCACCTATCTGCGCACGCTCGCGGCCGCCCTCGCCGACCGGCCGAACTTCCTCGGCATGACCCTCGGCAACGAGGTCAACCAGTTCTCGGCCGGACCCCACCCTGACCCCGACCGGGCGACCGACGAACAGATCGACGCCTGGCTGCAGCGGATGCTCGCCGCCTGCGAGAAGGGCGCACCCGGCAAGCTGCATCTGCACGCCGAGTACGACGCGACCTGGTACCAGGACGACCAGCCCTTCACCCCGGCCCAGGCCGCCCGCCACGGCTCCGTCACCGCCGTGCACTCCTGGGTCTTCAACGGCACCGCCCAGCGCCACGGCCGTACCTCCGTCCCGACGGAGCACCACGCCGCCTACCTCGTCGAACTCGCCAAGGCCTGGGCCGACGAGCCGCACCGGCCCGTCTGGCTCCAGGAGGTCGGCGCGCCCGCACCCCTGATCCCGCCCGAGCACGCCGCCGCCTTCACCGAGGCGACCGTCGAGGGCGCCCTGGACTGCCCTGACCTGTGGGGTATCACCTGGTGGTGCTCGCACGACGTCTCGCGCGACCTCGCCGACTTCCCCGAACTCGAATACGGCCTAGGGCTGTTGACCAACGACCGGCGCCCCAAGGACACGGCCCGGGTCCTCGCCGACGCGGCGGCCCGCGCGCGCGACTCCACCCCGCCCGCGCCCCGCACCACCGCCCTGGTCGTCCCCGCCGACCCGGCCCGGCGCTCCCTGTGCGCCCCCGGCGGCCCCGTCTTCGACGCCTTTTTCCGGCTGACGGCCGACGGCGCCCGCCCCACGACCGTCCTGGACACCCGCGCGGACGACCAGGACCACCTCGCCGCACGCGGCATCACCGAGACCGTCACCGCCGAGCAGGTACCGGCCGCGCCACCAGGAGGCACCGGCTCATGAACCCCACCGGACCCACCGCCCTGTCCGCGGGCACGGTTGGAAGCGCCCGTCGTGGGGGAGCTGTACACCTCGTCGGACCCCGTCACCGCGACCCGCACCCGGTACCACCCGCAATCCGTACCCCCCGGCCTTGGAGCACCCCGCATGCATGACGACCGCAGCCTGGTCGAAGCCCGTCTCAAGCGCGTCCTCGACGAACGCATCCGCCCCGCCGTGTACCCCGAGTCCGTCCCGCTGGACGTGGCGGTCTGGCACGCGCCCGGCGAACCGGTCCCGGTCGCCGAGGGTCTCGCCGCCGAACCCGAGCCGATACAGGTGGGCGCCCGCTGGGGCGCCCCCTGGGGCACCAGCTGGTTCCGCGTCACCGGAACGGTCCCCGAGAGTTGGGCCGGGAAGACGGTCGAGGCCGTCCTGGACCTCGGCTTCGACGAGAACATGCCCGGCTTCCAGTGCGAGGGCCTGGTCTACCGGCCCGACGGCACCCCGGTGAAGGGCCTCAACCCCCGCAACCAGTGGGTGCGCATCGGCGCCCCGGTCGCCGGCGGGGAAGAGGTGCGCCTGCATGTCGAGGCCGCCTCCAACCCCGTCATCCTCGACTACCACCCCTTCCTGCCCACGCAGTTGGGCGACAAGGAGACCGCGGGCAGCGAACCGCAGTACACCCTCGCCCGGATGGACCTCGCCGTCCTCGACGAGACGGTGTGGCAGCTGGTGATCGACCTGGAGGTGCTCGGCGAGCTGATGGCCGAACTGCCGGTGGACTCGGCGCGCCGCCACGACATCGTACGAGCGGTGGAGAAGGCGCTCGACGCGCTCGACCTCCAGGACGTCGGCGGCACGGCCGAGGCTGCCCGGGCGCGGCTGGCCGGGGTCCTGGCCGCCCCGGCCGTCTCCTCCGCCCACCGCATCAGCGCCGTCGGCCACGCGCACATCGACTCGGCCTGGCTGTGGCCGCTGCGGGAGACGGTGCGCAAGGTGGCCCGTACGACCTCCAACATGACCGCGCTGCTGGAGGACGAGCCGGACTTCGTCTTCGCCATGTCGCAGGCCCAGCAGTGGGCGTGGGTCAAGGAGCATCGGCCCGAGGTGTGGGCGCGGGTGAAGAAGGCGGTGGCCGACGGACGGTTCGTGCCGGCCGGTGGCATGTGGGTGGAGTCGGACACCAACATGCCCGGCTCGGAGGCGATGGCCCGTCAGTTCGTGCACGGCAAGCGGTTCTTCCTCGACGAGTTCGGCATCGAGAACGACGAGGCGTGGCTGCCCGACACCTTCGGCTTCGCCGCGGGCCTGCCGCAGATCATCCGCGCGGCCGGTTCCACCCGGCTGCTCACCCAGAAGATCTCGTGGTCCCAGACGAACAAGTTCCCGCACCACACCTTCAACTGGGAGGGCATCGACGGCACCCGGATCTTCACCCACTTCCCGCCCGTCGACACGTACAACTGCTCGATGAAGGGCAGCGAGATCGCCCACGCGGCCCGCAACTTCAAGGACAAGGGCGTGGCCCGCCACTCCCTGGCCCCCACGGGCTGGGGCGACGGAGGCGGCGGCACGACGCGTGAGATGGTCGCCAAGGCGGCGAGGCTGCGCGACCTCGAAGGCTCGGCGAGCGTCGTCTGGGAGACCCCGGCGCAGTTCTTCGCCAAGGCCGAGGCCGAATACCCCGAACCCCCCGTCTGGGTCGGCGAGTTGTACCTCGAACTCCACCGCGCCACCCTCACCAGCCAGGCCGGTACGAAGCAGGGCAACCGCCGCAGCGAACACCTGCTGCGTGAGGCCGAACTGTGGGCGGCGACCGCCGCCGTACGCACCGGATTTCCTTATCCCTACGAGGACTTGGACCGGATCTGGAAGACGGTGCTGCTGCACCAGTTCCACGACATCCTGCCCGGTTCCTCCATCGCCTGGGTGCACCGCGAGGCCCGCGCCACCTACGCACGGCTCGCCGAGGACCTGACCGCCATCATCGAGGCGGCCCAACGCGCCCTGGCCGGCGAGGGATCGACGGAGTTCGTGTTCAACTCCGCTCCGCACGGCCGCGACGGCGTCCCGGCGGGCGGCGCCGGTACGCCCGCCGTCAGCGGACACACGGCGCTCTCCGCACGCGAGGGCGGCGGCCACGTCCTGGACAACGGCCTGCTGCGGATCGAGATCGACGCCCGTGGACTCGTCGTGTCGGCCTACGACATCGAGGCGGACCGGGAGACCGTCGCGCCGGGCCGGGCGGCGGGCATGCTCCAGCTGCACCCGGACTTCCCGAACATGTGGGACGCCTGGGACGTCGACGAGTTCTACCGCAACACGGTCACCGACCTCACGGACGCCGACGAGGTGAGCGCCGGCGAGGACGGCGCATCGGTGCGGGTCGTACGGTCCTTCGGCGCCTCGCGCGTCACCCAGGTGCTGTCCCTGCCGCCGGGCGAGCGGCGGCTGGTGCTGGACACGGAGGTGGACTGGCACGAGACGGAGAAGTTCCTGAAGCTGGCCTTCCCGCTCGACGTGCACGCCGAACGGTACGCGTCGGAGACCCAGTTCGGGCACTTCTACCGGCCCACGCACTCCAACACCTCATGGGAGGCGGCCAAGTTCGAGGCCTGCAACCACCGCTTCGTGCACGTCGAGGAGCCCGGCTGGGGCGTGGCGATCGTCAACGACTCGACGTACGGCCACGACGTGACCCGCGCCGTCCGCACCGACGGTGACCGCGGCACGACCACGACCGTCCGGGCGTCCCTGTTGCGTGCCCCGCGTTTCCCGGACCCCGAGACGGACCAGGGCGTCCACCGCTTCCGACATGCGCTGGTGCCGGGCGCGGGCATCGGGGACGCGGTGCGCGAGGGCTGGCGGATCAATCTGCCCGAGCGCCGGGTGACCGGCGCGCAGGACGTGGCACCGCTGGTGGGCGTCGACCGGGACGGGGTCGTGATCACGGCCGTCAAGCTGGCCGACGACGGAAGCGGCGATGTGGTCGTCCGCTTCCACGAGGCGCACGGCGCCCGGACGAGGGCCACGCTCACGGCCCATTTCCCGCTCGCCGGGGCGACGGTGACCGACCTGCTGGAGCGCCCGCTCACCGACGCGGCCGCCCCGGAGCGGGACGGCGACGCCGTCACGCTGTCCCTGCGCCCCTTCGAACTGGTCACGCTCAGGCTGGCCAGGGGCTGACCCGCGGGGTCGGGAACGCGATGGAAGGGGGGGCCGCCAGGAGCAGGCGGCATCCCCTTACCGTCGGGCGCGCTCACGAACCGTCAACTCCCGCTCCCAGAAGCTCAGTTGGCTCATGCCCCCAGTTGCGTCCTCAACCACTCCTCCACCTCGCCGACATGCGCGGCCGCCGCCGCGCGCGCGGCCTCCGGGTCGTGGGCGACCAATGCGCGATGGATGGCCGCGTGTTCGCGGCGGGTGCGGTCGAAGGCGCCCTCCTCCTCGTAGCCGCGCCAGACGCGGGCGCGGAAGGTGCGCGAGGACAGGCCCTCCAGGATGGCCGCCATGGTGTCGTTGCCCGCGGCGGCTGCGATCTCGCGGTGGAAGGCGAGGTCGTGGGCGAGGATCTCCTCGGGGTCGTCGGTCGCGTTCATCGCCGTGAGGTGCTTCTCCACCTCGGCGAGCTGGTCGGCGCCGATGCGGGCCGCCGCCAGCGCGGTCGCCGTGGACTCCAGGATGCGCCGCACCTCCAGCAGCTCCACCAGACGCGGGCCCCGGGACAGGTCGGCGACCACGCCGAAGGTCTCCAGCAGGTCGCCGGCCTCCAACTGGGTCACATAGATCCCGGAGCCGTGCCGGGCCTCCAGGACGCCGAGCACCGTCAGCGCGCGGATCGCCTCGCGCATCGAGCTGCGCGACAGGCCCAGCTGGGCGGCGAGGTCACGCTCGGTGGGCAGCCGCTGGCCGGGCTCCAGGCGGCCCTCCGCGATCATCGCCTTGATGTGTTCCATGGCCCGCTGCGTCACGGTGCCCTTCTGCGGAGCTGTCTCGTCCACGCCACGCCTCCAGTCACCGGGTCCGCCGCAGTCTAGCCAGCAGAGTGGTCGGACCACTACCGCTTCAAAGCCACAAAATATGGTGTGCGGGGGTGTTGTATCGGGGAAGTGGTCTGATAAGTATGCCGTCATCTGCTCGACACCGCTCAACGAGGAGCCGCCAAGATGCCCGGCAGGACAGTGCGGAAACGGAACAGGTCCAACATCGTCGGCGTGGTGGCCATCGCGGCCTGCGCCTCGCTCGCTCTCACCGCGTGCGGCAGCACCAAGGACACCGGGGGCTCCGCCAGTGCCGGGGGAGGCGGCGGCGACGGCAAGGTCGGAGTGATCCTGCCCCTGCTGACCTCGCCGTTCTGGCAGTCGTACAACGACTACGTGCCGAAGATGGCGAAGTCCGAAGGCGTCGACGCGCTCAAGACCGTCAACTCCAACAGCGACCCCTCGCAGCAGATCACCGACATCAACAACCAGCTGAACCAGGGCGTGAAGGGGCTGGTCGTCGCCCCGCTGGACAGCGCCGCCATCGAGGCGGGCCTGGACCAGGCCGAGCGCAAGGGCGTGCCCGTGGTCGCCGTCGACGTGGCCCCCGACAAGGGCAAGGTCGCCATGGTCGTGCGCGCCGACAACGTCGCCTACGGCACCAAGGCCTGCGACTACCTCGGAGAGCACGTCACCAGCGGCAAGGTCGTGCAGATCATGGGCGACCTGGCCTCCGTCAACGGCCGCGACCGCTCCGAGGCGTTCCGCTCCTGCGTGAAGAAGAAGTACCCGAAGCTCAAGGTCCTGGAGATCCCCGCCAAGTGGGAGTCCGACACGGCCGCCTCGAAGCTCGACACCCTGCTGAACGCCAACCCCGACATCAAGGGCATCTACATGCAGGCCGGCGGTGTCTACCTCGCCCCGACCCTGCAGACCCTCAAGTCCAAGCACCTGCTCAAGGCGGCGGGCCAGAAGGGCCACATCGTCATCGTCTCCAACGACGGCATCCCGCAGGAGTTCGACGCCATCCGCAAGGGCCAGATCGACGCGACCGTCTCGCAGCCCGCCGACGCCTACGCCAAGTACGGCATGTACTACATCAAGGCGGCCATGGCCGGTAAGACCTTCAAGCCGGGACCGACCGACCACGACTCCACGATCGTCAAACTGCCCAGCGGCATCCTGGAGGACCAGCTGCCCGCCCCGCTGGTCACCAAGAAGAACGTCGACGACCCCGAGCTCTGGGGCAACACGGTCAAATGAGCACCCAGGAAAGCCCGGCCGTGCCCCTCGTCGAGGCGCGGGGCGTCGTCAAGCGCTACGGTCCGGTCACCGCCCTCGCGGACGGCCGGCTCACCGTGCTGGCCGGCGAGTCCCACGCGCTCGTCGGCCGCAACGGCGCCGGAAAGTCGACCCTGGTCAACGTCCTGACCGGCCTCCAGGCCCCCGACGAGGGCACCGTCCGCTTCGACGGCGAGCCCGCGCCCGCGCTCGCCGACCGGGACGCCTGGCGCCGCAAGGTCGCCTGCGTCTATCAACACCCCACGGTCGTACCGGAGTTGACGGTCGCGGAGAACCTCTTCATCAACCGCCAGCCGCAGCACCGCGGCTTCATCAGCTGGCGCCGGCTGAAGGCCGAGGCGGCCGAGCTCCTCGACACCTGGGACGTACGCGTCGATCCCGAGGCGCGCACCGCCGACCTCAAGGTCGAGGACCGCCAAATGGTGGAGATCGCACGGGCGTTGAGCTTCGGCGCCCGCTTCATCATCCTCGACGAGCCCACCGCCCAGCTCGACAACCGCGAGATCGAGCGGCTCTTCGACCGCATGCGCGGCCTCCAGGACTCCGGCGTCACCTTCCTGTTCATCTCGCACCACCTCCAGGAGGTCTACGAGGTCTGCCAGACCGTCACCGTGCTGCGCGACGCCCGCTGGATCACCACCGCCCCGGTCGCCGAGCTGCCGAGGACGGCACTGATCGAGGCCATGGCGGGAGAGTCCATCGAGACCCTCGCCGAACAGGGCGTACAGGAAAGGATCGTGGACGAGAGCGCGCCCGTCCTGCTCGACGCCCGCGGACTCACCTCGGAGGCGTACGACAACGTCGACCTCACCGTCCGGCGCGGCGAGGTCGTCGGACTCGCCGGCTCCAGCGCCAGCGGCAAGATCGAGCTGGCGGAGGCCCTCGCGGGACTGCGCACGCCGACCGGCGGGACCGCCCAACTCGACGGCCGGCGGCTGCCGTTCGGCTCGGTGCAGGCAGCCCTGAAGGCCGGTGTCGGCTGCGTCCCGCGCGACCGGCACGACCAGGGCCTGGTGGCCGGCATGACCATCGGCGACAACACCACCATGAGCGTGCTCGACCGGCTCGGCCGCTACGGCTTCATCGGCACCGACCGCAAACGCGGCTTCGCCGCCGAGCTGATCGACCGCCTCGACATCCACACCGAGGGCCCCGAACAGCCCGTCTCCGATCTGTCCGGCGGCAACGCGCAGAAGGTCGTCATGGCCCGCGCCCTCGCCTCCGACCCACGGCTGCTCGTCCTGATCAACCCCACCGCGGGCGTCGACGTGAAGTCCAAGGAGTCACTGCTCGCCCGCGTCGACAGCGCCCGCGAGGACGGCACCGCCGTCCTGGTCGTCTCCGACGAACTCGACGACCTGCGCCGCTGCGACCGCGTCCTCGTCCTCTTCCACGGCCGCGTCGTCGCCGAGCACGCGGCGGGCTGGCGCGACCACGAGCTGATCGCCTCCATCGAAGGAATTGACCATGGCTGACACCAAGGCGGCCGAGCCGCTCGCGCCGCCGAAGGTCCCCGCCGCGCGGTCCGCCAGGACGGTGCTGCTGCGCCGGGCCCGCGAACTGGCCCTCGTACCCGCCCTGTTGCTGCTGATGGTGCTCGGCGCGGTGGTCAACGACTCGTTCCTCACCGAGCGCAACCTGATCTCGATCCTGGGCGCCTCCGCCGCGCTCGCCATGGTCGTGCTCGCCGAGTCCCTGGTGCTGATCACCGGCAAGTTCGACCTGTCCCTGGAGTCGGTCGTCGGCATCGCGCCCGCCGTCGGAGCGCTGCTGGTGCTGCCCGCAGCGCAGTCCGGCTGGGGCACCGAACTCCCCGCCGGGCTCGCCCTGTTCGCGGTTCTCCTGGTGGGCGGGGCGGTCGGCGCCTTCAACGGCATCCTGGTCGTCAAGCTCAAGCTCAACGCGTTCATCGTGACGCTCGCGATGCTGATCGTCCTGCGCGGACTGCTGGTCGGCGCGACCAAGGGCAAGACCCTGTTCGGCATGCCCGACAGCTTCTACACCCTGGCCACCAGCACCTTCCTGACCGTCCCGATGTCGGTGTGGCTGGCCGCCGTGGCGTTCGCCGTGGCGGGCCTGGTCCTGCGCTACCACCGCGTCGGACGCGCCCTGTACGCCATCGGCGGCAACGCGGAGGCGGCCCGCGCGGCCGGTATCCGGGTCGAGCGCGTGATGCTCGGCGTGTTCGTCGTCGCCGGTGTGCTCGCCTCGGTCGGCGGCATCATGCAGACCGGGTACGTGGGCGCGATCAGCGCCAACCAGGGCCAGAACATGATCTTCACCGTCTTCGCGGCCGCGGTCATCGGCGGCATCAGCCTCGACGGCGGCAAGGGCACCATGTTCGGCGCCCTCACCGGCGTACTCCTGCTCGGCGTCGTACAGAACCTGCTCACCCTCGCCCAGGTGCCGTCCTTCTGGATCCAGGCCATCTACGGCGGAATCATCCTGGTCGCCCTCATGATCGCCCGCGTGACGACGGGCCGCGCGCAGGACTGACGTCCGCCCGACCTGCCCCCGACCGAAAGGCCATCCGTGTCCCCGACGCCCGACCCCTCCTGGCGCATCACCGCGCTCGAGACGCACGACATCCGCTTCCCGACCTCGCGCGAGCTCGACGGCTCCGACGCGATGAATCCGGACCCCGACTACTCGGCCGCGTACGTGGTGCTGCGCACGGGCAGTGAGGAGGGCGGGGACGGGCCACAGGGGCACGGCCTGACCTTCACCATCGGGCGGGGCAACGAGGTCCAGGTCGCCGCGATCCACGCGCTGCGCCACCATGTGGTCGGACGGTCCGTCGACGAGGTGTGCGCCAACCCGGGCGCGGTCTACCGCGATCTGATCGGGGACAGCCAACTGCGCTGGCTGGGGCCCGAGAAGGGCGTGATGCACATGGCGATCGGCGCGGTCACGAACGCCGTGTGGGACCTGGCCGCCCGGCGCGCCGGCACCCCCCTGTGGCGGCTGCTCGCCGAGGCCGATCCCGCATGGCTGGTCGAGCAGATCGACTTCCGGTATCTCACGGACGCGCTCACCCCCGAGGAGGCGCTGGACCTCCTGCGGCGCGGCCGGCAGGGCGCCGCCGAGCGGACCTCCCGGCTGCTGGAGTGCGGCTATCCGGCCTACACGACGTCCGCCGGCTGGCTCGGCTACAGCGACGAGAAGCTCACCCGGCTCGCCGCGCAGGCGGTCGCCGACGGCTTCACACAGATCAAGCTCAAGGTGGGCGCGGACCTTCAGGACGACGTACGGCGCTGCCGGGTCGCCCGCTCGGTGATCGGCCCGGACATCCGCCTGGCGATCGACGCGAACCAGCGCTGGGACGTCGACGAGGCCGTCCGCTGGACCAGGGCGCTGGCCGAGTTCGACCCGTACTGGATCGAGGAGCCCACCAGCCCCGACGACGTCCTCGGGCACGCCGCCATCCGCAAGGCGGTCGCACCGGTCAAAGTGGCGACCGGCGAACACGTGCAGAACCGCGTCGTCTTCAAGCAGCTGCTGCAGGCGGGCGCCCTCGACATCGTCCAGATCGACGCGGCCCGCGTCGGCGGCGTCAACGAGAACCTCGCGATCCTGCTGCTCGCCGCCAAGTTCGGCGTGCCCGTCTGCCCGCACGCCGGCGGCGTCGGCCTGTGCGAACTCGTCCAGCACCTGTCGATGTTCGACTACGTGGCCCTCTCCGGCACCACCGAGGACCGCGTCATCGAATACGTCGACCATCTGCACGACCACTTCCTCGACCCGGTGGTGATCCGGGAGGGTCACTACACGGCACCCACCGCGCCGGGCTTCTCGGCCGCCATGCACCCGGAGTCGATCGCGCGGTACTCCTTCCCGGACGGCGCCTTCTGGGCCGCCGACCTCGACCGGAAGCACGACAAGAACGACCAGAAGAAGGGACGGGCGGCATGACGGACTTCGAGGGGCTCAAGGCTCTGGTGACGGGCGGCGCCTCCGGCATCGGACGGGCCACGGCGGAACTCCTCGCCGGCCGCGGCGCTCAGGTGGCCGTCCTCGACCTCGACCCCTCCTCGGTCGGCAAGCCGCTGCTCGCCCACCGCGCCGATGTCACCGACGACGCGTCCGTACGCGAGGCGGTGGCCGCTGCGGTCGCCGAGCTCGGCGGACTCGACGTACTGGTCAACAACGCGGGCATCGGCGCCCAGGGCACCGTCGAGGACAACGACGACGCCGAATGGCACCGGGTCCTCGACGTCAACGTGGTCGGCATGGTGCGCGTGGCCCGCGCCGCGCTCCCGCACCTGCGCGCATCCCGGCACGCGGCGATCGTCAACACCTGCTCCATCGCCGCCACCGCAGGTCTGCCGCAGCGGGCCCTCTACAGCGCGACCAAGGGCGCCGTGTACTCCCTGACCCTCGCCATGGCCGCCGACCACGTCCGCGAGGGCATCCGCGTCAACTGCGTCAACCCCGGCACGGTGGACACCCCGTGGGTCGGGCGCCTGCTGTCCAAGGCCCCCGACCCCGCCGCCGAACGCGCCGCCCTGGAGGCCCGCCAGCCCACCGGCCGCCTCGTCGCGGCCGATGAAGTCGCGGCCGCCATCGCCTACTTGGCCGGTCCACTGTCCGGAGCCACCACCGGCACCTCCCTCGCCGTCGACGGCGGCATGCAGGGACTGCGCCTGCGGCCGGTGGGCCAGTGACGGCGCTGGGTCGCAGCGGCGTCGAGGTCGGACCGCTGGCCTTCGGCGGCGCCGGCATCGGCGGTCTGTACACCGAGGTGAGCGACGAGCAGGCCCACGAGGCGATCGCCGCGGCCTGGTCGGCGGGGATGCGGTACTTCGACACCGCGCCGCACTACGGCCTCGGCCTGTCCGAACGGCGCCTGGGCGCCGCCCTGCGCGAACACCCCCGCGGCGCGTACACCCTCTCCACCAAGGTCGGCCGCCTCCTGGAGCCGACCGACGCGGGCGGCGACGACCTCGCGAACGGCTTCGCCGTGCCCGCGACCCACCGCCGCGTCTGGGACTTCAGCGCCGACGGCGTACGCCGCTCCCTGGAGGCCAGCCTCGAACGGCTCGGCCTCGACCGCGTCGACGCCGTCTACCTCCACGACCCCGACGACCACGCCGAACAGGCCTTCCGCGAGGCCTACCCGGCCCTGGAGAAGCTCCGCTCGGAAGGCGTCGTCGGCGCCATCGGGGCCGGCATGAACCAGACCGCCATGCTCACCCGTTTCGTCCGTGACACCGACGTCGACATGGTGCTGTGCGCCGGCCGCTACACCCTGCTCGACCAGCAGGCGCTGACCGAGCTGCTGCCCGCAGCGCAGGAACGCGGCACCTCCGTCGTCGTCGGCGGTGCCTTCAACTCCGGCCTGCTCGCCGACCCGAAGCCGGGAGCGACCTACAACTACGGCCGGGCACCTGCGGAGTTGCTGGAGCGCGCCCTGCGCCTGAAGGCCCTCGCCGACCGGCACGGCACCACCCTGCGCGCCGCCGCCCTCGCCTTTTGCGCCGCACATCCGGCGGTCGCGAGCGTCCTCGTCGGCACCCGCTCGGCGGACGAAGTACGCGACTGCGCCGAGCAGTTCGCCGCACCCGTCCCGCAGGAGTTCTGGCAGGAACTGCACCGCACGGGCCTGCTGCCCCCCAAGGCCCCCGTCCCCGCCGAGGAGCCGTCGTGAGAGAGGAGCTGTCGTGAGAGTCGCCCTGCACACCAAGGTCCGCGCGGACCGCATCGCGCAGTACGAGGCCGCCCACCGCGAGGTCCCCGAGGAACTCACCAAGGCCATCCGCGCCTCCGGGGCCACCTCCTGGACCATCTGGCGCAGCGGCACCGACCTGTTCCACGTCCTGGAGTGCGAGGACTACGCCCGGCTGCTCGCCGAGCTGGAGCAGCTCCCGGTCAACGTCGCCTGGCAGGCCCGTATGGCGGAACTGCTGGACGTGGTCCACGACTACTCCGACGAGGGCGCGGCGGCCGGCCTGCCCGTGGTCTGGGAGCTGCCATGACGGTCGACGCCCACCACCACGTCTGGGACCTGTCGGTCCGCGACCAGGACTGGATCCCCGAAGTCAGCCCGCTGCGCCGCGACTTCGCCGTCACCGACCTCGCCCCCGAGGCACGGACGGCGGGCGTCGACCGCACCGTCCTCGTGCAGACGGTCACGGTCGCGGAGGAGACCCCGGAGTTCCTTCAGCTGGCCGCCGCGCACGAGTTGATCGCCGGCGTGGTCGGCTGGACCGACCTCACCCGCCCGGACGTCGCCGACGAACTCGCCCGCTTGCGTGAACTCCCCGGCGGGCAGTACCTCAAGGGCATCCGCCACCAGGTGCAGGGCGAGCCCGACCCCGGGTGGCTGCTGCGCCCGGACGTGCTCCGCGGCCTCGCCGCAGTCGCCGAGGCAGGCCTGGTCTACGACCTGATCGTCCTCGCGCACCAGCTCCCCGCGGGCGCCAAGGCGGCCGCGACCCTGCCCCAACTGACCTTCGTCCTGGACCACTTGGGCAAGCCCTCGATCGCGTCGGGCGCACGGGAACCCTGGGCGTCGGACCTCCGTGCCCTCGCCGCCCTGCCCAACACCTCCGCCAAGCTGTCCGGCCTGGTCACCGAGGCCGACCCCGCCTCCTGGAGCGTCGACGACCTCCGCCCGTACGCCGAAACGGCCCTGGAGGCCTTCGGCCCGGACCGGCTGATGTTCGGCTCGGACTGGCCGGTGTGCACGGACCGGGCGACCTACGGTCAAGTTCTTTCCGCGGCACGGGAGTTGACGGCGGGTCTCAGCCCGGCGGAACACACCCTGCTCTTCGAGACCACGGCCACCCGCGTCTACGACCTGTAGGCCACCCCGCCCCGCGCCTACGACCTCTGCGCCACCCCCGCCAGCCGCGTGGGCGGCAGGTACTCCCGCACATACGTCCGCCGCCAGCACGCCCCCGTCTCCCGCAGCTCACGCCAGCTCGTGTACTCGTAGCGGAAGAGGCGTGCGCGGACGTAGCGGGGCGGGGCGTCGGGCGGGAACGGGGAACGGCGCAGCAGGCGCAGGGTGTCGCGGTCGTTCTCCAGGAGCCGTTCGACCAGTGCGCTGAACCAGGCGCCCGCGTAGGCGGGCGAGAGCGCGGCGAACCACATCAGCCAGTCCAGACGCAGATGGTACGGCGCGAACTGGCGCGGCCAGCGCCGTGGATCGCCCGGCTTGCCCTTGAACTCGTACTCCCGCCACTCGGAGTCCTCACGCGGCACCGCGTCGTGCGTGCCCTCGATCACCACCTCGTGGCGCAGCCTGCTGACCGTGCCGAACGCGCCGTAGGTGTTGACCAGATGGAGGGGGTCGAAGGAGCGGTTCATGACCTGGCGGCGGGAGAGCATGTTGCGGACCGGCCGGTGGCTGAGGTCGAGGAGCAGCACGGCGACCGCGAGGACCAGGACCTCGTACCAGAGCGGGGGACCGGGCACCGGCGGTGCGTCGCCGGGCAGCCGCAGCGCGGAGACGGCCAGCACGATGGTGATCCAGTTCAGCCAGGCGAAGTTGCCCGACAGCACCAGCCACAACTGGGTGACGATCATCAGTGACGCGGCGGCCGTGGCGATCGGCTGAGGGGTGAACAGGAGGAACGGCACGGCGAGTTGGGTGACATGGTTGGCGGCCACCTCGACCCGGTGCAGGGGCCGGGGCAGATGGTGGAAGAACCAGCTCAGCGGGCCCGGCATCGGCTGGGTCTCGTGGTGGTGGTCCAGGCACGTCAGCTTGCGCCAGCACGCGTCGCCGCGCATCTTGATCAGACCCGCCCCGAACTCCACCCGGAACAGGATCCAGCGCAGCAGGAAGACAACCACGACCGGCGGGGCCACGTCGTCGTTGCCGAGGAAGACGGCCAGGAAGCCCACTTCGAGGAGCAGCGACTCCCAGCCGAACGAGTACCAGGTCTGGCCGACGTTGACGATCGAGAGATAGAGCACCCAGGGCACGAACCACAGCACCATGCCCGCCCACAGGGGCAGCAGGGAGTCCGCCCCGGCGATCAGCGCCACCGAGACCGCACAGCCGGCCCAGGCGCAGGCCGCGAAGAAGCGGTCCGAGTAGTGGAGTTGGAACAGGCTCGGGGCCTGCCGGAAGCGGAGCCGTGCGACGAAGCGCGGGACCGGCAGCATCCCCCGCTCACCGATCAGCGCCCGGAACTGCACGGCCGCCGCCAGGAACGCCACGAGGTACAGGACGGCCAGAGCCCGCTGGAAGACCAGCCGGCTCCACCAGTACTCGGATGCGGTGAACCAGTCCACGGCAGTGCGCCCCTCACTCACATTGTCGCGCCGAACCCTATGTCACTCTCCGTATATCCGTCATCCGGGAAACAACTCTGTGCTCCCGGGTCGAAGAATCGGGCGAATCCTGGCAAGGTGGGCCCATGGTTGATCGGGGAGCGAGCGCCCTGTCACTTCCGGACGACTGGCCCGCCCACCCGGATCCGATCCTCGCGCTCAACCTCATGGGCAGCTTCGACTGGGACCTGGACACCGGTCTGTTCCACATGGACGCCCAGGCCCACGAGGTCTTCGATCTGCGCCCCGACGAGTACGACAACCACCCCGAGAGCCTCGCGATCCGGGTCCCCGCGGCCGAGGCCTACCGGCTCGACGGCGCGGTCTCCCGGGCCATGAAGGACGGCAGCGAGAACTACGGCGCCTACTTCCGCATCCGCCGCCGCGACGGCACCCTGCGCTGGACCCACACCCAGGGCTACATCCGCCGCGACGAGACCGGCCGCCCGCGCCGGATCATCGGCATCGTCCGCGACGCCACCCAGGAACTCGGCGACAGCGAGGCCCGCCGCGAGCAGGACCTCAGGAGCGCGGCCCGCCGCGAGCAGACCAACGTCGTCCAGCTGACCACGGCCGCCCTCGCCCACGCCCGCACCGTCCAGGACGTCATCGACGTCGTCAAGGACACCCACGGCCTCACCCACCTCGGCGCCACCAGCCTGGTCATGGGCCTGGTCGAGGCGGGCCGCATCCGGCTGATCGCGGAGGGCCCGGCGGGCAGCTTCGTGCCCGGCACCCTCGTCACCCGCATCGACGAGCCGTACCCGATGAGCGACGTCGTACGGACGCTCACGCCCTGCTTCATCGAGTCGCCGGAGGAGTTCGCCGAGGGCTACCCCGTGCTGTGGCCGCACATCACGGACCTGAACATCACCTCGGCGGCCTATCTGCCCCTGATCGTCCAGGCCCGCCCGATCGGCGCCATGGGCCTGCTCTACAGCGACCGGCGCGGCTTCTCCACCGAGGAGCGCAACGTCCTGCTCGCCCTCGGCAGCAGCATCGCGCAGAGCCTGCAGCGGGCCATGTTCTTCGAGCAGGAGAAGGACCTCGCGACCGGCCTCCAGCAGGCCATGCTGCCGCGCACCATCCCCAGCGTCCGCGGCGCCGACGTCGCCGTCCGCTACCGCTCGGCCTCGCTGGGCCGGGACATCGGCGGCGACTGGTACGACCTCATCCCGCTGCCCGGCGGGCGGGTCGGCGCCGTCATCGGGGACGTCCAGGGCCACGACACGCACGCGGCGGCCGTCATGGGCCAGCTCCGTATCGTGCTGCGCGCCTACGCCGCCGAGGGCCACACCCCCGCCGCCGTCATGGCCCGTGCCTCGGTCTTCCTGCACGAACTCGACACCGATCGCTTCGCGACCTGCCTGTACGCGGAGGCCGACCTGTCCACCGGAGTGGTCCAGGTGGTCCGCGCGGGGCACATCGACCCGCTGATCCGGCACACCGACGGCAGCTGCCGCCGGGTGCCCGTCGACGGCGGGCTGCCGCTCGGCCTGTCCGCCGAGTTCGGCCGGCTCGACTACCCGGTCGGCACCCTGGAGCTCGACCCCGGCCACACCCTGCTGCTGTGCACCGACGGCCTGGTCGAACAGCCCGGCGCGGACCTGGACGAGGGCGTGCACACCCTCACCGCCCTGATCGCCTCCGGACCGGACGACGTACGCGACCTCGCGGACTGCCTGATCGACGTGGCCGAGGAACGCGGCGGCGAGGACGACGTGGCCCTGCTCCTGCTGCGCCGCCGCGGCCTGGAGACCGGCGAGTGCGGCGGCCGGCTCCAGCAGCACGTGGCCCCCGGTGACCCGGAGGCCCTCACCGAGGCCCGGCACATGATCCGCGCCGCCGTGCGCACCTGGGGCGCCGGGGACCGCGCCGACGAGATCGAGCTGGTCGCCGACGAGGTGATCACCAACGCGCTGATGCACACCGAAGGGTCCGCGGTCGTCACCCTCAGGGTCCTGACCGGCAAGGACCGCAGACTGCGCGTCGAGGTCGAGGATTCCTCCAGCGCCCTGCCGCGCCGCCGCGAGGCGGGGGAGTCGGGCGTCTCCGGGCGGGGTCTGCTCCTGGTCGACCTGCTCTCTGACGCGTGGGGCGTGGAGGCGCGGGGCGGCGGCAAGTGCGTGTGGTGCGAGTTCGTGGTCCCCGAGGACGACTGACACCACCTGGCACTGTCGGTGCCGGGTGGCACTCTGGACGTATGCCGGAACTCCCCGAGGTGGAAGCGCTCAAGGACTTCCTCACCGAGCACCTGGTCGGTCACGAGATCGTGCGGGTGCTGCCCGTCGCGATCAGCGTCCTGAAGACGTACGATCCCCCGCTCACGGCCGTCGAGGGCCGCGAGGTCACCGCCGTGCACCGGCACGGCAAGTTCCTCGACCTCGTCACGGACGGCGGCCCGCACTTCATCACCCACCTGGCCCGTGCGGGCTGGCTGCACTGGAAGGACAGGCTGCCGGACGGCCCGCCCCGCCCCGGCAAGGGACCGCTCGCCCTGCGCGTGGCCCTGGAGACGGGGTCGGGCTTCGACCTGACGGAGGCGGGCACCCAGAAGCGCCTCGCGGTGTACGTCGTCGAGGACCCCCAGGAGATCCCGGGCGTGGCCCGCCTCGGCCCCGATCCGCTCGCGGACGACTTCGACGCCGGGCGCCTCGCCGAGCTGCTGAAGTCCGAGCGCCGCCAGATCAAGGGCGCCCTGCGCGACCAGAGCCTGATCGCCGGGGTGGGCAACGCGTACAGCGACGAGATCCTGCACGCGGCGAAGATGTCCCCCTTCAAGCTGGCCGCCTCCCTCACCCCCGAGGAGACCGACCGCCTGTACGAGGCCCTGCGCGGCACCCTCACCCAGGCCGTCGAGCGCTCCCGCGGTGTGGCGGCGGGCCGTCTGAAGGCGGAGAAGAAGAGCGCCCTGCGGGTCCACGGGCGTACGGGCGAGCCCTGCCCGGTGTGCGGGGACACCGTCCGCGAGGTCTCCTTCAGCGACTCCTCGCTCCAGTACTGCCCGACCTGCCAGACGGGCGGCAGACCACTGGCGGACCGCAGGATGTCACGGCTGCTCAAATAGCCGCGAGCCGTGCGCCGGACACGGGCCGGACGTGGGGGCAGCGGCCCTAGTCGGCCCGGAGCGTCACCAGATGTTCGCCGTCGATCGTGCGCACGTCGTAGCGGGCGATCTCGGTGGGATGCATGGCCGAGCTGCCCTGCATGGTGATGGGGTGGGCGTCGTGGCGGGGCACGGTCCAGCTGGTCACGATCTGCTCGGAGCCGTCGCGTCCCACGGCGATCAGACGACAGGAGCGCGGGCCCGCGCCGTCCTTGATCTCCAGCTGGACCTGGCTGCCGCTCTCCGCGTTCTGGGTCGTGACCTGCGCCCAGACGCCGGACTTGGCGTCGGTCGCCGTGATCCGGTCGACCGTGTCACCGCCGCCGGCGTTCGCCATCATCGTGATGCCGGGGCCGGCCACGGCGATCGCCGCGGACGCGGCCAGGCCGAAGATGAACCGCCGGCGGCCGGCCCGGTGGCGGGCCGCCACCGCGGCCATCAGCCGGTCGAGCAGTTGCGGACCGGGCCTGGACATGGGGCTCACGAACCGTGGGGTCGCCCGGCGGTACAGCATCATCTGCCGGGTGATGGGCCCGAATTCGGTCACGTGAGCGGCGCAGCGCGCGCACTCCATGAGGTGGTCCTCGAAGCGGAAGGCGTCCGCCTCGTCCAGCACGCCGAGCGCGTACGCGGCGACGTCGCGATGCCTCTCCTGGGACGACCACATGCCGAATCCTCGTGCCGTTGGGTGCGGGTGGGGTTACTCCTTGCTCCCACCGGTACGCACCAGACAGACGAATCACTCAAGGCATACACAGAATCGCAACCCAGGGATTCGGAGCGGCCGGGCCCGCGGATTGGTCGCGGGCCGAACGCGTCCGAAAAAGATGGCCGGCGACCTAGAAAAGATGGATGGCGAGATGACCGAGCGGCAGACCCAGCTGCCACGCCTTCGTCCACACCTTCGGCCCCTCGTCCTCGCCGACCGCCGCGGCCCCGCCCGGCACCGCGTTCAGATCGGGCGCGAGCAGCTCCGTCTCCTCCAGCCAGCGCCAGGCCGCCCGCGCCAGTTCCAGGTCGGGAGCGGGCTCGCCCGACTCCGCGACCTCGGCACCGAGCTTCGTCATCCGCTCCCGCACCCAGTCCTGCCACGGCTGGTCGTAGGCCGTCAGCGACAGCCAGGTCTCCAGTTGCGAGACCACCCGGATGCCGGGGAGTTCGCCGTCCGTGTCCGACAGGAAGACGGTCAGCGCCAGGGCGTCGCGACCGGCCCGGAACTCGAAGGACGTCGGCGGCATCAGGTCGCCCGTCCTCAGCAGCTCGTCGGCGATGTACTCGGCGTACAGCCACGCCATGGGGACGATGAGCTCGCCGTCGTCCGTGCTCTTGTGACCTCTGTGCAGCATCCCTTCCTGCCTTCCTCCGGTGCGTGCGCGTCGCCCGGCCCCCGATCCCGTGCGGGATCCAGGGCCCCCAGTCCGGAACACGGATGAAGACAGCTGATTGCTCAACGCATGTCTTCAGCAAGGCGCTTTACCGAGGTTTGACTCAGCAGTCCGTTTCACCGCAGGTCGGCCGCATAGCCCGGTAGCACCCGGCGCAGGGCGCGCAACGCGTAGTACGCGCGGGACTTCACCGTACCGGGCGGAATCCCGAGGGCTTCGGCGGCTTCCGCAACACTCGCACCCTGGAAGTACACGAGCACCAGGACTTCACGGTGTTCCGGAGTGAGTGTCTTCACAGCCTCGCGCACATCCAGGGCGGCGGCGGCCCGTTCGGCGTGGTCGCCGATCACCCGCGCGTTCTCCAGGACCGCGTCCCCGACCTCGGGCGGCCTCGCCTGCCGGGCCCGGCGCGCGTCGATGGCGAGCCGCCGTCCCACCGTCATGAGCCACGGCCGTACGGAGTCGAAGTCGTCGGCGCGCAGCGCCTCGGGATGCTGCCAGGCGCGCACGAGGGTCTCCTGCACCAGATCCTCAGCGCGTTGGCGGTCGCCGTCGCAGAGCCGGAGGAGGAGGGCGAAGAGAGGTCGTCCGTGGTCCCGCTGCAGTGCGGCGAGTTCATGCTCGGCGGTCGTCGCGTTGGTGAGGGTGGGTCCGGCCGTCATGGGCGTATGGCACCGCAGGGCGGCATGCCGGGACAGGGTCCGCACCGGGATCTGCGGCGGACGGTCGATCGCGTCGACGAACGGTTCGACGAGCGGTTCCGGACACCGCTCGCAGCGGTCCGCGCCGCCACCCGGCGGGCGCCGGACGGGCTAATGGAAGGGCCCGGGTTGTTTGGGGGCGCTCTCAGTTTCGTACCTATTTGTGCGTAAATACGACCACAGTGGGGTGAGCTGATGATTGCACGCAGACGACAGGTTGCCCTGGCGCTGACGGCCCTGCTGGCCGCGGGCGCCGCCTGCCAGGCCGAGCGCCACGATCCCTCCGCCGCAGCCGGGCGGCCGGCTCCGGCCGCGGCCCGCGGATTCACGCTGGTCGCCACCGGCGACGTCCTGCCGCACAGCCCGGTCATCGAACGCGCACGGTTCGACGGCGGCGGCACCGCCTACGACTTCAAGCCGATGTTCGCCGGCGTCGAACCCGTCGTCTCCCGCGCCGATCTGGCGCTGTGTCACATGGAGACCGTCTACGGGGCGAACGGCGTCTACACCGGCTACCCCGACTTCAAGTCGCCGCCCGAGATCGCCCAGGCCCTGGCCGCGACCGGCTACGACGGCTGCTCCACGGCCTCCAACCACAGCCTCGACGACGGGGCCGAGGGCATCCGCCGCACCCTCGACGCCCTGGACCGGGCGGGCGTACGGCACGCCGGCTCGGCGCGCTCCGAGGCCGAGGCGCGCACCGTCACCGTCCTGCGGGCGGGCCCCGCCAAGGTCGCCCACCTCGCCTACACCTTCGACACCAACGGCAAGCCGCTGCCCGCCGGACAGCCCTGGGCCGTTGACCTCCTCAACGAGAACGCGATCCTCAGCGACGCCCGGGCGGCCCGGAAGGCGGGCGCCGACGTGGTGGTCGTGTCCGTGCACTGGGGCACCGAGTGGCAGGACTCACCGGACCAGCAGCAGCTCACCCTGGCCCGGCACCTGACCGCCTCCCGCACCGGCGGCCGCCCCGACATCGACCTGATCCTCGGCACCCATGCCCATGTCCCGCAGGCGTACGAGAAGGTCAACGGCACCTGGGTCGTCTACGGCCTGGGCGACCAGATCGCCGGCGAGATGACCAACAACGCGAACGTCCAGGACCCGCGCGGCAACGAGTCCACCCTCGCCCGCTTCACCTTCACCCCGCCCGCGCGGCCGGGCGGCCGCTGGGAGGTGGCGAAGGCGGAGTTCGTCCCGCAGTTGTTCGACGTCGACGCCGGACGCGTGGTGAACCTGAACAAGGCGCTGGAGCAGGGTGCGGGGGTGCAGGCGGTGCGTGACTCGATCCGGAACGTGGTGCTGAGTCGGGGTGCGGCGAAGGACGGGTTGGTGATGGGGAAGTAGTGCGCTACGAGGCGCTGGGGGAGGGGGACGCGGGCGGATGGCTGGGGTGCAGGGAGGGGGACGCGGGCGGATGGCTGGGGTGCAGGGAGGGGGAGAGCGGGGCCAGTGACTCGCACATCGAGGTCGGGAAGCCGGGCTCCTTGCGCTGAACGTTGCGGCAGCCTCCGGCGGCGCCCCCGGCGATCGGCACCCAGCCGGACTTCTCCGCCTTGAAGAACCAGCGGTCGCCGAGCCGGGACTCGCAGCCGTTGTCCGCCCCGTCGCCGCAGACCGGCCCGGTCCGCTAGGAAAAGTCCATCACCAGCCACTTGCCGTCGCACTGCTGGGAGTTCCGGTACGTGTGCGCGGGCGCGCCGACCGCCAGCAGGGCCTGGTCGTAGGAGGCGGCCGTGCAGCCGGTGGCGGGTGGAGTGCAGCCCAGCTGTCCGCACAGCCGCAGCGCGGGCGGCCGGGCGCCGTCGGCGGTGAACACCGTGTAGTTGTCGACGACCAGCTCCCGGTCGCCCAGGGGCGCGTCCAGCCGGACCCGCGTCGTCGCCGTCCGCTCCTTCGTGCAGCCGGAACGCAGGTCGCCCGACGGCGAGGTGAAGGTGACCTGGACGTGCACGGTGTTCCGCACCGGGTCGGTGAGCACCGCCTTGAGCCCGCGCATGCACGGGTGTTCACCGTCGGGCACCCGGGCGTCCAGCAGCAGCGTGCGGCCACCGTCGGCGAGGCGGACCCCGGTGACGGCGGACGGCTGCGCGGTGGTCCACGGGATCGGGCCGGTGGGCGACGCCGAGGCCCCGCGCCCGGCCACCTGTGTCCCGCACGCACCGAGCAACAGCACGGCCACGGCACAGAACACGGCGGTCACCACGGCCCGGCATGCGCCATTCGTTCGCACAGCTCTCAATCCCCCCGTACCGCACACCTGTTGCCCCGCCCGCGCGGAACTCTAGCCGCGTGCCAGCTCCGAGCGCTTGTACGAGTAGCCGAAGTAGATCACGACGCCGATCACGAACCACACGGCGAACCGCACCCAGGTCTGCCACTGCAGATAGGTGATCAGCCAGATCGAGGCGACGACACCCACCGCCGGCACGAGCGGCATCCACGGGGTCCGGAAGGAGCGCGGGAGTCCGGGCTGCCGGTAGCGCAGCACGATCACCGCCGTGCACACCACCACGAACGCCAACAGGATGCCGATGTTGGTCAGTTCGGCCGCCTCGCCGATCGGCAGGAACCCGGCGATGATCGCCGACGCGACCCCGACGATCCAGGTCACCCGGGTCGGCACGTGCCGCGTCGGATGCGTCTTCGCGAACCACTTGGGCAGCAGCCCGTCCCGGGACATGGAGAACCAGACCCGGGTCACGCCCAGCATGAAGGTGAACATCACGGTGAGGATGCCGATGATGGCGCCCACCGCGATCACGTCCGCGAGGCCGCCGAGCCCGACCGCCTTGAAGGCGGTGGAGAAGCCGCTCTCCGGGTCGATGTGCTTGTAGTCCTGCATGCCGGTCAGCACCAGACAGGCGGCCACGTACAGGACCATCGAGATGATCAGGGAGTAGATGATCGCCTTCGGCATGTGGCGCGTCGCGTCCTTCGACTCCTCGGCCGCGGTCGACATGGCGTCGTAGCCGAAGACCGCGAAGAACACGGTCGCCGCGCCGGTGAAGGCGCCGCCGACGCCGAAGGGGAAGAACGGGTGGTAGTTGCCGGTGTCGATGTGGAAGACGCCCACGGCGATCACCAGCAGCACGACCAGGACCTTGAGCGCCACGACGAACGTCTCGAAGCGGGCCGCGTTCCTGATGCCCAGGTTCAGCAGATAGGCGATCAGCAGGCACAGGACGGCCGCGAACAGGTCGACCTTGTGCCCGTCGCCCGTACTCGGCGCCCCCAGCATCCAGTTCGGAAGCTCCGCGCCCATGTCCTCGACCAGGAAGCTGAAGTAGCCGGAGATGCCGATCGCGACCACGGCCACGATCGCCGTGTACTCCAGCAGCAGGTCCCAGCCGATGAACCAGCCGGCGAACTCGCCGAGCACCGCGTAGCCGTAGGTGTAGGCCGAGCCGGCCTTCGGGATGAGGCCCGCGAACTCGGCGTAGGACAGCGCGGCCGCGGCGCTCGCGACGCCGGCGATGAGGAAGGAGATGAGGACCGCGGGTCCCGCCGTGCCGTTGGCCACGGTGCCCGCGAGGGTGAAGATGCCGGCCCCGATGATGCCGCCCACGCCGATGGCGGTCAGCTGCCACAGCCCCAGGGACCGGTCGAGCCGGGTGCCCTCGCCGACCTCCGTCTCCTCGATGCGCTCGATCGGTTTGCGGCGGAGAATCCCCTCGCCCATCCGGAGCCCGGCCATGCGCCTCACCCTTCACGTTCGGCAACGCCTGACGGCCGATCATGATGGCCCACCGCCGCCCCCGAGGGAAGACGCCGCGCAGATCCCCGAACCGACGGCGCCCCCGCTGCCCGCCGCCCCGGACGCGGAGGGTTACGGATCGGCTCGGCCCAGAGACATGACGCACGGCCGAGCCGACCGCGTCCCCGCGGACCGGGCCCCCCGCAGCCGACGCATTCCCGGAGCACCGCTCCGCGGCCCGCCGTTTCCCGGACCGGCCGATCCGTGTCCGTCAGCTTCCGGTACCAGCCGACCTGCGGCCATCCGCCACCCGCCCGTCTCCCGAACCGGTCAACCCACGCCCCCCCCGCCCCCGCCCCCAATGCCGCTAAGGCACCACAGTCACCGGCCACCGCCCCGCCTTCACCAGGCGGACCGCTACCGAGCCGATGATTCGGTGGCCGGCCTGTTCGGAGGCGCCGACCACTACCGCGTCTGCTTTGAGTTCGTCGGCTGCCTTCACCAGGCCGCCGTAGGGGTCGCCGCGGAAGGTGTGGAACTCCCAGCGCACCTCGAATATCCCCTTGAGGCGCTCGGTCGCCTCCCGGATGTAGGAGATCAGCCCCTCGGCGATTTCGTCCGTCGTCTCGGCGACCGGCGCTCCCATGGCGGCGCCCGCGGCCATCACCGGCTGCACGTACACGACCGCGAGCAGCGCATGCTGGCGGCGGGCCAGACCACCGGCATATGCCGCCGCGCGGAGCGAGGAATCGGAGCCGTCCACACCGACCACGATGACCTTGGGCCCGTCCGTGCCGCGCTCGAACTGATGCGAGTGGTGATCCGTCACGGCGCTGAGGCTATCGGAAGCCGCAGGTCCTGCCGATATGCGGGACCGTTCGACGGGACAGGCGGCCGCCCGGTTCCTACAGTCGGAACATGAGTGCCAGTGCGGAGGCCTCCCCGAAGAAGGGCACCGCGGGCCCGGCACCCCCGCCCGGAACCGGGCCGACGAGCAAGGTGCCCGAGGCCTTCGCGGCCTTCTTCGGCGCTCTCGGACTGTTCTGCGTCCTGCTGGCCCTCATCCCGCCCCTGCGCAGACTGCTGCGCCCCGTCGTCCGCTTCCTCGACCTGCTGACCGTCCCGGTCAGCGCCAACCTCGCCTACGCCGTCTTCCTCTTCCTGCTCGCCGCGGCGACCGCCGCCCGCAAGAGGATCGCCTGGTGGCTGGTGGTCGTCTACCTGGGCCTGCTGGTCCTGGAGGACGTCCTCGGTGTGGCGCTCGGCCTGTACGCCGAGTCCGTCCCCTCCCTCGTCGTCTGCTCCCTCGCCCTGGCCCTGCTGATCGTCGCCCGCAAGCAGTTCTACGCCGCCTCCAGACGCGCCGCGTTCCGGCGCGCCCTCGGCGTCCTGCTGGCCGGACTCGTCCTCGGCATCCTCGTCGGCTGGGGCCTGGTGGAGCTGTTCCCCGGCACACTCCCGCACGGCCAGCGCCTGGCGTGGGCCGCCAACCGCGTCTGCGGCGGCCTGGTCTCGGCCGGGTCCTTCGACGGCCGCCCGCCCCACGCCCTGTACTTCCTGCTCGGCCTGTTCGGCGCCCTCGCCCTGCTCAACGCCGCCGCCACCCTGTTCCGTTCGCAGCGCATGGAGTCCGCCCTGCACGACGACGAGGAGACCCGTATCCGCGCCCTGCTCGGCGCCTACGGCGAACAGGACTCCCTCGGCTACTTCGCCACCCGGCGCGACAAGGCCGTCGTCTTCTCGCCCAGCGGCAAGGCCGCCGTCACCTACCGCGTCGAGGCCGGCGTCTGCCTCGCCAGCGGCGATCCCGTGGGCGACCGGGAGGCCTGGCCGCACGCCATCGCCGCCTGGCTGGACGCGGCCCGCGGGCACGCCTGGGCACCCGCCGTCATGGGCGCCTCCGAGGACGGCGCCCGAGCCTTCGCGCGAGCCGGGCTCGGCGCGCTCCAGCTCGGCGACGAGGCGATCCTGTACCCGGCCGACTTCGACCTGGACGGCCGCGACATGCGGGTCACCCGGCAGGCCGTGCACCGCGTCCGCCGCACCGGAGCCCACTGCCGCATCCGCCGCCACGACGCCCTCACCGACGAGGAGATGGAGGAGATCGTCGACAGGGCGGACGCCTGGCGCGACACCGAGACCGAACGCGGCTTCTCCATGGCGCTGGACCGCCTCGGCGACCCGGCCGACGGCAACTGCCTCCTCGTGGAGGCCCTCGGCGTGAACGGCCGCCTCCTCGCACTGCTCTCCTTCGTGCCCTGGGGCCGCGACGGCGTCTCCCTGGACCTGATGCGCCGTGACCGCAGCGCACCCAACGGCGTCATGGAGTTCATGGTCGACGAACTGTGCACGGCCGCGCCGAAACTGGGCGTACGCAGGATCTCGCTGAACTTCGCCGTCTTCCGCTCCGCGTTCGAGGAGGGAGCCCGCATCGGCGCCGGACCCGTGCTCAGGCTGTGGCGGCGGCTGTTGCTGTTCTTCTCCCGGTGGTGGCAGCTGGAGGCCCTCTACCGCTCCAACGCCAAGTACCACCCCCAGTGGTACCCCCGCTTCATCTGCTACGGCGACACCGGCTCCCTCGCCAGGATCGGCCTGGCCTCCGGTATCGCCGAAGGGTTCGTTTCCGTACCGTCGTTGCGGAAACTCTGGGGGAAGGGGCACCACCCCAAGGTCTCGCCCAGACCCGCGACCACCGAGGGACTGCCGTCGCTGTCGGCGCTCGGCCTCGCCGGAGGGGACGAGGCCGGGCCCGGTGACGCGTACGCCGCCCTGCCCGACCAGATCCGCATCCGGCACCGCACCCTGGACCGGCTGCGCGCGGACGGCACCGATCCCTACCCGGTGGCCGTCCCCCGGATCACCCACGCCCTCGCCGACGTGCGCGAGGGCGACCAGGTCACCGTCGCCGGACGCATCATGATCGTGCGGGACCTCGGCGGCATCGTCTTCGTCGTCCTGCGCGACTGGTCGGGCGACCGCCAACTCGCCCTCACCCGCGACGGCTCAGGACCCGCCCTCGACCGCTTCACCGCGGACACCGACATCGGCGACCAGATCACGGCCACCGGCCGGGCAGGCGTGAGCGACAGCGGCGAGCCCACGATCTTCGTCACCGACTGGCAGCTCGTCGGCAAGTGCCTGCGCCCGCTGCCCGACAAACGCCACGGCCTGGCCGACCCCGAGGCCAAGGTCCGCATGCGCTACGTCGACCTGATGTCCAGCCCCGACGCCCGCGCCGTCGTCCGCGCCCGCTCCACCGCCGTACAGGCGCTGCGCCAGGGCCTGTTGCAGCGCGGCTACCTCGAGGTCGAGACGCCGATGCTGCAGCAGATCCACGGCGGCGCCAACGCCCGCCCCTTCACCACCCACATCAACGCCTACGACCTCGACCTCTATCTGCGCATCGCCCCGGAGCTGTACCTCAAGCGGCTGTGCGTCGGCGGCCTGGAGAAGGTCTTCGAACTCGGCCGCACCTTCCGCAACGAAGGCGTCTCCTACAAGCACAACCCCGAGTTCACGATGCTGGAGGCCTACCAGGCCTTCGCCGACTACGACGTGATGCTCGACCTCGCCCGCGAACTCATCCAGGGCGCGGCCACCGCCGCCTTCGGCGCACCCCTCGCCCGCAAGGACGGCAAGGAGTACGACATCTCGGGGGTCTGGCCGGTCAAGACGGTCCACGGCGCGATCTCACAGGCCCTGGGGGAGGAGGTGGACGCCGACACGGAACTGCCCGAACTGCGGCGGCTGTGCGACCGCGCGGGAGTCCCGTACACCGCCGACGACGGACGCGGCGACGTCGTCCTGGAGATGTACGAGCGCCTGGTCGAGGAGAGGACCCAACTGCCCACCTTCTACAAGGACTTCCCCACCGACGTCTCCCCGCTCACCCGCCGGCACCGCGTCGATCCACGGCTGGCGGAGCGCTGGGACCTGGTCGCCTTCGGCACCGAACTGGGTACCGCGTACTCGGAGTTGACCGATCCGGTCGAGCAGCGCCGACGTCTGACCGCCCAGTCCCTGCTGGCCGCAGGCGGCGACCCCGAGGCGATGGAACTGGACGAGGACTTCCTCGACGCCCTGGAGTACGCGATGCCGCCCACCGGCGGCCTGGGGATCGGCGTCGACCGCCTGATCATGTTCCTGACCGGTCTGACGATCCGCGAGACGCTGCCGTTCCCCCTGGTGCGCCGCCGCTGAGCGCGCCGCCGGCCGCTGTGGGCCGGGCGGGTGTTTTTTCGCCGCCGGGCAGGTGTCGCGGCGGGCGCGGGGCCCCGGTTGGGCGACTGATGAGTCATGAAGAAGGATCAGTTGCTCACGCGGCGCCGTGCGTTGATCGCCGGCGCCGCCGCTCTGGGCGCCGCCGGCACCGCCGGTGCACTCGCCCTGGGCGGGGGCGAGGAGCCGGTCCGGCGCACCCCCGCCCCCGCCCCGGCCGCAGGCCCGAAGCCGCACTCCGCGCCCGCGTCGTCCGCCTACCGCCTCCAGCCGTTGACCGGTTACGGCGGACCCCCGCGCGCGGCTCCCGCCAAGCTCCCCGTACGGCACGAGCCGTTCCTGCGGATGCCAGGCCGCGGTCGCACCATCGTGCTGACCTTCGACGACGGCCCTGACCCCCGCTACACGCCGCACATCCTGGACACCCTGGCCGAGTACGAGGTCCGGGCGACGTTCTTCGTGTGCGGAGAGATGGCCGACTGGAACCGGGACCTGTTGTCCCGCATGGCCGACGAGGGGCACGTCGTCGGCAACCACACCTGGTCCCACCCACTGCTGACCCGCCTCAGGCGCTCGAAGATCCGCTCCGAGATGGAGCGCACCAGCGACGTCATCGAGAAGGCGTACGGAGAGCGCCCGCAGTGGTTCCGCGCCCCCTACGGCGCCTGGAACCGCGCGGCCTTCCAACTCGGCGCCGAACTCGGCATGGAGCCGCTGGCCTGGACGGTCGACACCCTCGACTGGACCACCCCCGGCACCCGCTCCATCGTCCACCGGGTCGAGGACGGCGCCGCCCCCGGCGTCGTGGTGCTCTCGCACGACGCCGGGGGCAACCGCTCGCAGACCGTACGCGCCCTGCGCACATGGCTGCCGCATCTGCTGGACTCGGGCTACCACATCACCGTGCCGAGACGACGTCACGCATGATGCGCATTTCGTCCGCCCGGTCGGGGTGCTTTCACCGGACCTCGACCAGGCGGGCGAATGCGACGACATTCCCGTCGTAACCGTGCTGCTTGGAGAAACCGCCCCCGCAGGTGATGACCCGCAATTCCGGGGCGCCCTTGGAGGCGTAGACGCGATCTCCGGGGAAGTTCTTCTTGTCGAAGACCTCGATGCCGTAGATCTCGAACACCGCCGTCTTTCCGTCCTTTCGGGCGACCTCGACACGTGTTCCCTTTTTCAGGGCCCCGAGATTGTAGAAGACGGCAGGTCCCTGTTTGTTGTCGACATGGCCGACCACGACCGCGGTGCCCTTTTCGCCGGGCGTGACCCCGCCGGTGAACCAGCCCGCCAGATTCGGGTCCTCGGGCGGCGGCGCCGCGACCCAGCCGTCCACGTCCAGACCCACCGGCATCACCGGCGCGTCGACCCGGATCGTGGGAATCCTCACCCGGTCGGGCAGCGCGTACGGCAGGGGCTGGACGGTGGGCGTGTCGCCCGGGACCCGGCTGTCGGCCGCCGCGGCGGAGGCGGGCTGCGGCGGACCCACGTCGAATTCGCCCGAGCCGTTGCGAATGAGCGCGAGACCGGTCAGCAGGACAAGCGCTATCACGCCCCAAGGAGCGCGCTTCTTGCGCCGCTCCTCCTCTTCCGCCAGTTCGTCCAGCTCGGACGCAGCCATTCGTCACCCCTCTCGACGCGACCGCCGCCACGTCATTCGCGCATACGGCAACGCTAAATGCCGTGCGGGCAACCGGCGACGGGGCAGGGGCGAACGGGTGGCCCGTGCGCTGTCGGTGCGCCATCCGAGGTGCCGCAGACAGGAAATTTCCGACCCTCCCGTGACCTGCGGCGATATCGGATTGCGCAATAACTGCCCGGCGTGTCCTCTCACCAATACGGACCATTGCCGAAATGCGGGCGCGTGCAGGGCATCTGAGGGTCTTTCTGGGAGGCGCTTTCTCGCCGACAGACCGGGGACGGGCCCCGGGGTGCCTTCCGCGGAGGATCACATGAGTACTCATCGTGCCCTGGCGGTCTCTGCCGCCGCGGTCGCCGCCCTCGGCCTCGCCGCGCCGGTGGCCGTCGCGCGCGACGGCATGAACATCAACCCCAGCAACATCGTCGCCCTGCCCAGCGTCATCGCCCGCGGCGGTCAGCTGACCATCACCGTGGACGGCTGCCCGACGGGCGGCGAAGCGACCTCGGACGCCTTCCCGAGAACGCATCTGTCGCTGGTCCACGGCACCAACAGCACGTCGAAGGGGACGGCGACCGTCCACAGGAACGCCAGGAACGGATCGCACAGCATCACCGTCGTGTGCGGTGGCAAGTCGCTGACGAACCCCGCCGCCTTCACCGTCATCGGCGGTGTCCAGGGCGGTATCGGCGGCTCCAGTTCCAGCGGTGCGACGCCGACCGACATGGCCATCGGCGGTGGGCTCGTCGCCGCGGCGGTGCTGGCCGGCGGATTCTTCTGGCTGCGACGCCGGTCCGAGAAGCGGATCTGACCCCCTTTCGACCCTTCCTTCGGAGCCATTCGCACTGCTGCAGGTCTTCGCCCCGGAACCCAAGAGACGTTCCGGGGCGAAGACCTGCGTACGCAGTCGTGCCGTCATGCGCCTGCCGTGCCGTCAGGCGCCGTTCTCCTCGCGGCGGCGCGAGAAGTGGTACGCCGCTCCGACCGAACCGACGATGAGTGCCGCGCCCATCCCGATCTCCTTGAGGTCGAACCCGGCGATGCTGCCGCCCTCGCCGGCGTGCACCCCTCGCTGCGGGGTGACCGGCACCGGCGTGGGATTGACCGGTACCGGCATGGGGTGGCGGGGATGACCGCCGGCGATGGTCAGATCCGTGGAACCGCTCGCACCGTCACAGGTGAACGTCACCCGGTAGACCGCGCCCGGCTTCGCGTCCCGGTCGACCGTCGCCGCTCCCCAGGACTGCCCCGGCCGGAGGACGACCGTGTCGAACACCGCCGACCTGACCGTGGCCGGGCCTCTGCAGTCGCCGTCCCGGTTCACATGCAGGGTGACATGGCCGCCGGCCGCGACGGTCGAGGGCAGCACGCTGAAGGCGAAGGGCGTGACGTCGTGGTCGTGGCCCTTGGCGAGGGCGGTCGGTGCGGAGAGGGCGAGGGCGCCAAGGCCCAGCAGTGCGGCCGAAGCGACGCGTATCGCGCGCATGGTGTTCCTCCGGTCCCCGAGGAGCAGCTGCGGACCCTTTCCGCTGACGTGATCAATGCACCTCGATGACCGAAACGCTAGGAACGGTCGCGCGTGTGCGCGATCGCAGTAGCGCGAATGGGGCAATCGTGTGGGCCACCCAGGGGACGGCGACGGCGTGGCGCGCGTCCCCCGGCGGTCGTGCGGGAGCGGGCCCGTCAGCCGTTGAGGTGCGGGAAGAGCGTGAGGAACGGTGAGGACGAGGCGGTGATGCCCCGTGTGTAGGGCGCGTCGAAGTCCCAGATGAGGAACAGCAGGAACGCGATCAGGGCGGAGAACAGCCCGGCGAGGACCAGCTCGCGCGCCGTGCGCCGGATCTGCAGCGCGAAGACCATGCCGATGGTGACCACGGCCCCGGCGAGCAGCCCGAACCACACGACGCCCGGCATGGTCGCCCCCATGGAGTCGGCCCGGGCGCTGCGCGCCGTGTTCGCCGCGGTGACCTGGTCGAGGAGCGGCTGGTAGGCCTGGGACTCGAAGTCCGTCCTCGGCTGGTAGTCGGTGACGTCCGCGCGGATGCGGTCGAAGAGCTCGTCGCCGCGGGAGGTCAGATGCCCGTCGTCGTTCATCGTCTTCCACTCGGTGTTGACGACTTGTCCGACATAGGCGTTGACGTCTTCCCTGATCCGGTCACGGATGTCGGCCGGATAGACCCGCACCCGCTCCGAGATCTCGTGCAGTGCGACGGCCTCCGCCTGCACATGGTCCTGGGCGGCGCTGCGTCCCTCCCACACCCCGGCGATGGCCAGGCCCAGGACGATGGCGTAGACGACGCCGATCCACATCGTCATGTACTCGATGACGTCCGGGGTCTCGCTGGTGTCCTCGTCGTCGGGCGCGGACCGGTGCCGTACCAGGGTGACGATGATCACCACGGCGCATGCGGCCAGCATCGCGAGGGTCAGAACAAGCCATTCCGGCAAGAGTTTCCTCCAGGAATCAGCGCGCCCGCAGGGCGGCGACGGCGATCACGGCGGGCGCCGTGATGAGCAGGACGAAGACGATCGGTGAGGTGCTGCCGTGGGACGGCGCCTTGCGCACCGGCGCCCGGTAGTGCGGATAGGCCACGTGGTGCACCAGGGGGCGGCGGCTCGGCCGCGCCGAAGGCGTCGGTGTCGGTGTGGGGGCCGCGGGTGGCGCGGAGGGAGGTGGCGGTTTCCGTGTGGGCGTGGGCGCTGGGGGCGGAGTGGGGGTGGGCGTGGGCTTCGGCGGTGGCGGCGGCTTCGGCGGCGTGGGTGTCGGCGTCGGAGTCGGCGTGGGTGTGGGAGTGGGTGTCGGTGTGGGCTCGGGGCACAGCGGGGGAGACGGCCAGGAGACGTCTCCGGCGACCGCCACCGCCCGGGTGCCGTCGGGGCCCGCCGAGGCGTAGGCGCAGGCGTCGGCCCGCGCCGGTCCTGCCGGCACTCCGACCAGCAGCCAGAGGAGCGTCGCCACGGCCAACGCCCGTGCGGCGAAGGCGGTTTGGGTCGATTCGGGTCCATACACGACGAAGATCATGAGCCCTGGCGTCGCGGGGCACGCCGGAGCCCGCCGGGATTGGCCCGAACGAAGGATCAGACGTGCGCGGCCGTTTGACCGCCCCCCCGCCCGGGCGCCCGTAGATACGCACGCGTGTGCGAGATGACGTGCCGGTGTCACAGGTTCCGGAAAGAAATTTGTGAGGCGGTTGAACACAACCACCGGTCCCATTCGTACCCATGCTCGTGCGGCGGCGCAGCAGGGCGCTGCAACACCCGTGTGATTATGGGGAGTTGACGATGAAGACCTCCTGGCGGAGCGCCTCACTCGTGGCAAGCGCTGCGGCTGTGCTGGCGCTGACGACGGCGTGCGGTCAGGAAAGCGGCACGTCGGCGTCGGTGGGCAGCCAGAACGTGGGTGCCACGGCCGCCACGGCCGCCACGGGCGGCTACGGCAGCGTCGGTGCCGGCGGCAGCGCGAGCGCCAGTCCCGGCAACGGCTACGGCGCCGACGGACAGGCCCAGGCCCCGTCCGCGGGCAAGCTCGCCGTCACCCAGAACGCCAAGCTCGGCAAGGTGCTGACCGACGGTGCGGGCAAGACGCTGTACCGCTTCGACGACGACACCGCCGAGCCGCCCAAGTCCAGTTGTGACGGCGACTGCGCCAAGGCCTGGCCGCCGGTTCCCGCGGACGACGCCACGGCCGGCGCCGGGATCGACAAGGCCCTGCTCGGCGAGGTCACCCGGTCCGACGGTTCCAAGCAGCTGACCATCGGCGGCTGGCCGGCGTACCGCTATGCGAAGGACACCAAGGCCGGCGACGTCACCGGCCAGGGCGTGGGCTCCAAGTGGTACGCGCTCGCCCCCGACGGCAAGAAGGCCACCCTCGCGAGCCTGCCCGGCCTGTCGGTCCGTACCGACCCCAAGCTCGGCAAGATCGTCGTCGACAAGAACGGCATGACGGTCTACCGCTTCCTGAAGGACGTGGCCTGGCCCGACCCGATCTCCAACTGCACCGGTTCCTGCCTGGAGAAGTGGCCGGCCGTCGCCCCGGTGAAGGCCGACGACACCAAGGGAGTCGAGAAGAAGGGCCTGATGGGCTTCACCCGCCCCGACGGCGTCAAGCAGATGACGGTCGACTGCTGGCCCGCCTACACGTTCTCCGGCGACAAGGCGCCCGGGGACACCAACGGCCAGGGTGTGGGCGGCACGTGGTACATCATGTCGCCCGACGGAAAGCCGGTCGGCGCGCCGAAGAAGTAGGCATCACCTCCCCAGGGTTGTTGCACCCGGACGCGCGTTCGGCCCCGGCCCGTCCCCTCCGCACCGCACGGAGGGGGCGGGCCCTTCTTGTGGCGCAGCACCGGGCGAATGTGGCAATTGCCGCAGGCAGTGACCGGGAACGGATGGTCAATTTCCGGTTCCACTCGCCCCGTTGGCAGGCGATCAGTAGCCTCAGCTCGAACACCGGATCGCCAACGCCCTTGGAGAGATAGATGGAGCGTCCCGCCTGGGCACCACGGAGCATCGACATCTCGGTGCCGAGTGTCTCGCGGATCTACGACTACTACCTGGGCGGTTCGCACAACTTCGAGGTCGACCGGGAGGCGGCCCGCAAGGCGATGGAGTTCATGCCGGGACTCCCCAAGGTCATGCAGGCGAACCGGGCGTTCATGCAGCGGGCCGTGCGCTTCGCCGTCGACGAGGGCATCGACCAGTTCCTGGACATCGGTTCGGGCATCCCCACCTTCGGCAACGTCCACGAGGTCGCCCAGTCGGCCCGGCCGGGCGCCCGCGTCGTCTACGTCGACCACGACCCGGTCGCCGTCGCCCACAGCCAGGCGGTCCTGGCGGGCAACGAGGACGCCGGCGTCGTCGCGGCCGACCTCCGCAAGCCCCGGGAGATCCTCGCGAGCGCCGAAGTGGAGCGACTGATCGACCGGAACCGGCCAGTGGCGCTGCTTCTCGTTGCCATACTGCACTTCGTGGAAGACGAGGACGACCCGTACGGGGCGGTGGCCGAGCTGCGCGACGCGCTCGCGCCCGGCAGCCTGCTGATCCTCACCCATGCCTCGTACGAGGGAATCCCGCTCCCCGCCGAGCGGGCCGCGGGGACGGTGGACGTGTACAAGGACATTCGCAACCCGCTGATCATGCGTTCGCGCGAGGAGATCGCGCGGTTCTTCGAGGGGTACGACATGGTGGAACCGGGACTGGTGTCGATGCCGCACTGGCGGCCGAGGACGGCACCGGAGGACGAGGATCCTTATGCCTTCTCCGGGTTCGCCGGCGTGGGGCGTACGGCGTGACCGCGGAACCGGACGGGCCCAAGGACAGACTGCGCAGGTTCGCGACGATCTGGAGCCGGGCGGTCTTCCCGGTCACCTCGACGTCGCTGACCCGGCCGGAGTTCGAGGAACGACTCCTGCCACTGGCCCGGCGGTTGACCGACGCGCTGCACTCCCGGACCGTCGCCGCGGACGAGGGCAGGGCGGTCGGTGCCGCCCTCGTCACCGCCCACTGCACCGACCCCGAGGCGCTCACCCGCACCCTGGACTGCGTCGACGCCTATCTGGTGCTCTACTGCGGCGAGGACGGCGACCCCGAGGAACTGCGCTCGCGCTGTGCGCGGTTGCAGCACACGATGGCCGCCGGGTTCGCGCAGGCGCTGCGTGAGCGGACGCTCGCCGAGCAGGAGGCGATCTCCGCGGCGGCGCTCAAGGCGCAGGGCGTGGTGGCGCAGGCCCTGCACGCGACCGAGGCCCGCTTCCGCGCGGTCTTCGAGGGCGCGGCGATAGGGATCAGCATCGCCGACCTGGAGGGCAACATCCTCCAGGTCAACGGCGCGCTGCTGCGCATGTTCGGCCTGTCCGAGCAGAACATGCAGACCCGTAACGTCAAGGCCTGGACCCACCCCGAGGACGCGCCCCAGACGTGGACGCTCTACGACGAACTCGTCCGCGGCGAGCGCGAGCACTACCACGTCGAGAAGGCGTTCTACCGGCCTGACGGAACGGTCCTGTGGACCAACCTGACGGTGTCACTGCTGCGCGACGCGGACGGCAACCCGCAGTACCAGCTGGCCCTCATGGAGGACACCACCGAGCGCCGGCTGCTCAATCTGCGCCTGCGCTACGAGGCCACGCACGACGCGCTCACCGGCCTGCCCAACCGCACCTTCTTCTTCGAGCGCCTGGAGAAGGCGCTGGGCGCGGGGGACGGTCAGCGCTTCGGCCTGTGCTATCTCGACCTCGACGGCTTCAAGACCGTCAACGACAGCCTCGGCCACGCGGCCGGCGACCGGCTGCTGGTGGAGGTCGCCGACCGGCTGCAGGCCTGTGCGACCGCGCCCGGGGAGATGGTCGCGCGGCTCGGCGGGGACGAGTTCGTGGCGCTGACCACCGGCCCCGACACCGAGCGCGACGTCGACGAACTCGCCGCGCGCATCATGAACGCGCTGGTCACCCCGGTCAGCATCGACGGCCGTTCGCTGACCGTGCGCGGCAGCATCGGCATCGTCGAGGGGCCGGCGGGCGAGCGCAGCCCCGCCGAGGTGCTGCGCAGTGCCGACATCACGATGTACCGGGCCAAGTCGGCGGGCGGCAACCGCTTCGAGCTCGCCGACGAGGAGGCCGACGCCCGCGCCATCACCCGGCACGGCCTGACCACCGCGCTGCCCACGGCACTGGACCGGGGCGAGTTCTTCATCGAGTACCAGCCGCTGGTCCACCTCGGCGACGGCAGTGTGCGCGGCGCGGAGGCGCTGGTGCGCTGGCTGCATCCGCAGCACGGTGTGCTCGGCCCGGACCGGTTCATCCCGCTCGCCGAGCACACCGGACTGATCGTGCCGCTCGGCCGCTGGGTGCTGGAGCAGTCGGTGCGCCAGGCCCGCGAATGGCGTGAGCGCCATGTCGACGCGGGGCCCCTGCGCATCAACGTCAACCTCTCGCCCTGCCAGCTCACGCACCCCGCCCTGGTGCAGGACACGGTCGACATCCTGGAGCGTGCGGGCGTCGCACCGGACGCGCTCTGCCTGGAGGTCACCGAGTCCGCGCTCATCGGCGCCGACGACGCGCTGCTCAAGCCGCTGCGCCGGCTCGCGGAGATGGGCGTCGACATCGCCCTGGACGACTTCGGCACCGGCTACTCGAACCTCGCCAACCTGCGCCGGCTCCCGGTGAGCATCCTCAAACTGGACCGCTCCTTCACCCAGAGCATGCAGCAGTTCCCGGCGGACCCCGTCGACCTCAAGATCGTGGAGGGGATCGTCGCCCTGGCCCACTCCCTGGACCTCGCGGTGACCGTCGAGGGCGTGGAGACCGGCGCCCAGGCCGAGCAACTGCGCATACTGGGCTGCGACACGGCCCAGGGCTGGTACTACGCCCGCCCCGGCCCACCGGACCGCCTGCACGACCTGGCGCTGGTGGATGCGACGGGCTGAGCGGGGACGGCGGATCGGTTGCCGGACGTACGCGAGGGGGGTGAGCGAGAGGATCGCTCGCCCCCCTTGTCGTGCGGCGACGTCTCAGATGACGGCTCGGGCATCGATGCGTGTTCGTGCCACGGCCCGGGGTCGGCGTTGCGGCCGCTCCAGGCTCACTGGACCGCCTGCACGACTTGGCGCTGGGGGATGCGACGGGTTGGATGGCGGCTGCCGTCAGGGTAGTTGGAGCGACCGCAGTGACGGGTGCGTGCGTGCCAGGACGAGGAGGTGGGCTGTGGTGCCGGGCGGGACGACGAGCAGTGGGTGCTCGGCGTCCTTCGTCTGCGGGTACGGCTCCGACATGCGAGGCGCCGCGGCCCCGGTCGCCCGGGGGCCGGCGTGCAGGTCGGCGGTGATCACGCGGCCCCGTGTGGTGCGGTCGCTGACGCGGGTGAAGGTCACGAAGCGGTCGTCGGCGATGGCCGCGTCCGACTCGGTGGCATCGGAACTCCACAGTCTGCGGTTGTTGTTGAGGTCGTAGGCGTTCCAGTTGCCCGCGCTCGTGTCCTCCGCGCCGGCCTCGTACAGCACCAGGACCCCGTCGTCGGAGATCAGCCCGCGTACGGGTTTGTCGCTGGTGTTCCTCGGGGTGGGCAGCGGCCGCAGCATGGCCGGATCCAGGCGCCGCATGGGCGGGAAGGTGTCCCCCGCGAAGGACGGACTGCCGGTGCAGACCAGGTAGCGGCCGCCGGTGACGAGGTGGTCGCACCGGAATCCCGTCGGGCTCGTCGCCACGATGGCGCCGGTGCGGGCGTCGCGGGCGGTGACCTCGGTGCCGTCGGCGGTGTAGACACGGCCCCCGAAGGCGGCGAGGGGTTCCCTCGGCGCCCAGGCGACGGTCCGGCGCCACAGAGAGGTGCCGTCCACGGCCCGAACGGCGTCCAGGACAGCGGCACTCGACGAGGAATCCGTCGCGTCGAGTGCGTACACGACACCGTCCGCCGCGCCGAGGACGGTGGAGGCGTCGCCGGAGGGAAGGCGATGGGTCCAGGCCGTCGCCCCCGTCCGCAGATCCGCCGCGCGCAGCACACCGGCGACACCGGTAACGGCCCGTTCGTCGGCGGTGTCGACGACCAGCCCGGCGCTCTTGCCGTGCTCGTGCGCGTCCACGCTCCACGAGACTCGTCCGTCGGCCCGTGAACGCCCCACCAGGCCGCCGGAGTCGCTCGCGCACACGACCTGATGTGCCGTCGCGCCGCACGCGCCGCGGGCCTCACCGGCAGAGAGGCTGACCGCCCAGGACCGCCAAGGGCCGGACACGGGAGACGGCGCCGCCGCGCGGCTCGCCGCCGCGGAGGGCGGCGCCGACGTCGTCGTAGGCCTCGATGGGGAGGACGACGCCCCGCCGGATCCACCGTCCCCCGGTGCCCCGCAGCCGGCGGCCAGCAGGCCGCACAGCGCCATGCCCACCCCAACTGACGTGCGTCTCCTGCGCCGTTGCCCTGGCACCGTCGCCTCCCCTGCAGACACGGCCCCGGGAGAGGGGCCGTGCGGCACAAGGTAGCGACGGCCCAGAACCGTCGCCACGCCTCAGGCGGCGCTGCCGCGCAGTTCGGTGACGGCGTCGTGGGTCGGCGTGCGATGGACGAGCGCGCCGCGCGGGGAGCGGCCGACGGCGACGGCGTAGACGCCGATGCGTACCCGTGACACGGCCAGACCCGGCACTACGGCCGCCCCGGGCCGGAGCGGTTGCATGATTTGGCCCTGGTGGC
>NZ_JALDAX010000025.1 GCF_022698145.1 Streptomyces spinosisporus | reverse complement strand
CCCTTGGCCTGCTTCGCCAGCTGCTCGTCCAGGTTTTCGTACGCTTCCTTGGCCTTCTTCAGGAAGTCGGACAGGCCGTGCAGGCCCTGGATGGTCTTCGCCGCGCCCTTGGTGAAGGTCTTGATGGAGTCGTCGTAGGCTCCGGAGGCCTTCTGGGTGGTGAAGCCGTTCTCCACCAGCGCGCTGACGCGCTTCTCGACGTTCTTGATCTTGTCTTCCAGGTCGTGCATGTCCTTGATCAGGTCACCCGCGACCTTTTCCATCTCGGCATATGTAAGGTCCGTGTCTTTGCCTGCCATGACGGCTCCCTCCCGTTCATGTGGCCGCAGGGCCTTCCCCCGTGGCGCTGTTCGTGCGGGTTCACGGCCGTTCGACGACCGTCCGCATGAGCAAAGATCTTACGGGTGTGGCCCGTGGGGCCACAGGGCCCTCATGAGAGGGAATCGTGAACCGGCGCACATCCCGTTGCATCCGGGAAAGCATGGGCGGCTAAGGTCACTCTCACTGTGTTGGATGAACCCACTGTGGTCAGTGGTCATGGTCTCACTGTGGTCAGTGGTCCGCCGTGGTCAGTGGTTCCACTGCCTTCAGTGGTCTCGGTGTGTTGGGGGACGTAGCGTGCGCCTGAGTCTGACCGTCGTCGACCCTCTCGGCGGTGCCAGCGCCGACGTGGTGCTCGATGCCGATCCGGAGTCCACGGTCGGTGACATCGCCCAGGAGCTGGCACGGCACGTCGGCCTGGGCGACAGTGCGCAGATCATTCCGATCGGCGCGCATCGCGGCGGTGCCGGCGGCTCCGGCGCCCCCCTGGCCTACATCGACGGATACGCCGTCGACCCCTCCGCCACCGTCGTCGGCTCACCCCTGCGGGACGGCGTCGTCGTCAGCCTGCACGACCCCGTCGGCTGCATCCTCGGTGAGCCCACCGGCGTCGTGGAGCTCCGGGTGGCGGGCGGGCCCGCGGCAGGCGCCCTGCACCGGCTCGGGGTGGGACGGTACGACATCGGCAACGGCCCCGCCGACCACATCCGTATCGACGACCCTGAACTCCCCGCCCGCGCCGCCACGCTCTCCATCGCCATCGACGGCGCCTGCCAGGTCGCCCTGCACGGCATCGAGAACACCGGCGAAGGCACCGCCGCGGACACCGGCAAGAACTCCGGCCGACGGGACTCCGGCCGACAGGACTCCGGCCGACAGGACTCCCCCCGTCTCGACGGCGAGGAGTTCGACGGCGGCGACTGGCCGCTGGGCGCCCAACTCGCCCTCGGCAACACCCTGTTGGAGCTCGCCCCCTACGCCCCGCCCAACGCCGCCCTCAAGTGGTCCGACGACGGCGCCGGTCTCGACTACAACCGGCCCCCGCGGCTGCGCCCCGCCGAGCGGCAGACGTCCTTCTCGCTGCCGAACCCGCCCGGCGACTACGAGGCCCGTCCGCTGCCCTGGCTGATGGCGCTGCTGCCGCTGGTCGGTGCCGTGGTGTCCGTGTTCATGTTCCACCGCTGGTACTACCTGATCATGGCCGTGATGAGCCCGATCATGCTGTTCGGCAACTACTTCATGGACAAGAAGCACGGCCGCAAGTCGCACGCCAAGCAGCGCAAGGAGTACCAGGAGCACAAGGAGCGGATCGAGAAGGACGCGCAGGAGGCGCTGGTCACCGAGCGGACGGACCGGCGGCAGGCCGTCCCCGACCCCGCCGCCGTCCTCGCCACCGCCACCGGCCCGCGCACCCGGCTGTGGGAGCGCAGACGTACCGACGCCGACCACCTCCTCCTCCGCTTCGGCACCGGCCGTGTTCCCTCCGAGGTGGAGCTCGACGACCCCGAGCAGGACGAGCACAAGCGCAAGGTCCGCTGGTACATCGAGGACGCGCCGGTGGCGCTGCCCCTCAGGGAACTCGGCGTCATCGGCGTCGCGGGCCCCGGTGACTCCGCGCCCGCCCTCGGCCGCTGGGCCGTCGCCCAGACGGCCGTCCTGCACAGCCCGATGGACGTGCAGTTCTACGTCCTGACCGACAACGAGGCCGACCGGCGCTGGGACTGGGTGCGCTGGCTGCCGCACGCCCGTCCGGCGAGCGGCCAGGACGTCAACGTCCTGATCGGCACGGACTCCGAGACCGTGGCCGCGCGCGTCGGCGAGCTGACGCAGCTGCTGGACGCCCGGCAGAAGGCCCTGCAGCAGGGCGGGCGCGGCAAGAACGACGGACCGGTCTTCTCCGACCCGGACATCGTCGTCGTCTGGGACGGCTCGCGGCGGCTCCGGTCCATGCCGGGTGTCGTACGACTGCTGCGGGAGGGTCCGGCGGTCGCCATCTACGCGCTCTGCCTGGACGAGGAGGAACGCTTCCTGCCCGGCGAGTGCCAGGCCTTCGTCGTCGCCGAGCCGCGGCCCGCGAACGACGCCGGCAAGTCCGCCGTTTCCGTCGCCCAGCAGTCGGCCGGCGGCTTCCCCTCCTTCCAGGCCTGGCATCCCGCCGCCCAGCAGACCGACGAACACACCCGTGCCGTCCCGGAGTTGCGGCTGCGCGTCGAGCAGACCGGTGCGCTGCGCAAGAAGAACGTACGGCCCGACTTCGTCTCCCCGGCCTGGTGCGCCCGGCTCGCCCGCTCGCTGTCCCCGCTGCGCGACATCAGTGGCGAGACCGAGGACTCCGCACTGCCCGCCGCCAGCCGGCTCCTCGACGTGCTCCAGCTGGAGCCGCCGACGCGCGACGCGATCGCGGCGCGGTGGCGGATGGGCGGCCAGTCGACGATGGCCGTCATCGGTGAGTCCTACGACGGCGCGTTCGGCATCGACCTGCGCCGGGACGGGCCGCACGGCCTGATCGCCGGTACGACGGGTTCCGGCAAGTCGGAGCTGCTGCAGACCATCGTCGCGGCGCTCGCGGTGGCGAACACGCCCGAGAACATGACGTTCGTCCTCGTCGACTACAAGGGCGGCTCGGCGTTCAAGGACTGTGTGAAGCTGCCGCACACCGTCGGCATGGTCACCGACCTGGACGCCCATCTCGTCGAGCGGGCCCTGGAGTCGCTGGGCGCGGAGCTGAAGCGGCGCGAGCACATCCTCGCCGCCGCCGACGCCAAGGACATCGAGGACTACCAGGACCTGGTGAAGCGGGACCCCTCGCACCCGCCGGTGCCCCGACTCCTCATCGTCATCGACGAGTTCGCCTCGATGGTGCGCGACCTGCCGGACTTCGTGACGGGTCTGGTCAACATCGCCCAGCGTGGCCGTTCGCTCGGCATCCATCTGCTGCTGGCCACCCAGCGGCCGTCCGGCGTCGTCTCCCCCGAGATCCGCGCCAACACCAACCTCCGTATCGCGCTGCGCGTGACCGACGCCGGTGAGTCGACCGACGTCATCGACGCGCCCGACGCCGGGCACATCGCGAAGAGCACCCCGGGCCGCGCCTACGTCCGCCTCGGACACGCCTCGCTGGTCCCGTTCCAGTCGGGCCGCGTCGGGGGACGCCGCCCGGGCGCCGCCGACCCGGCGACACTCGCGCCGTGGGCCGGTCCGCTCACCTGGCAGGACCTGGGCCGGGCCGCGCTCACCAAGCCCAAGTCCGAGGCGCGCGAGGACGACGAGATCACCGACCTGAAGGTCCTGGTCGACGCCGTACGGGAGGCCAACACCGCCCTCGGCATCCCGGCGCAGCACTCCCCGTGGCTGCCCGCGCTGGACGAGACGCTGCTGCTGGACGAGGTCCCGGCCCCGCAGAGCCAGGGTGCGCTGCCGGCCGCCCCGTACGGCATCGAGGACCTGCCCGCCGACCAGGCCCGCCGCCCGGTGGTCGTCGACTTCGCGACCTTCGGCCACCTCATCCTCGCCGGCGCCCCGCGCACCGGCCGCTCGCAGGTCCTGCGCACCATCGCGGGCTCGCTGGCCCGCACCAACTCCTGTGCGGACGTGCACATCTACGGCATCGACTGCGGCAACGGCGCCCTGAACGCGGTGACCCGGCTGCCGCACTGCGGTGCGGTCGTCAGCCGCAACCAGCTGGAGCGGGTCGAGCGGCTGGTCAGCCGGCTCTCCGGCGAGCTGAGCCGCCGTCAGGAACTGCTGGCCGACCGCGGTTTCGCGGATATCGGCGAGCAGCGTGCCGCCGTCGAGGCGGAGGAGCGGCTGCCGCACATCGTGGTCCTGCTGGACCGCTGGGAGGGCTGGCTGCCCACGCTCGGCGAGCACAACCACGGTGATCTGACCGACCAGATCATGGCGATGATGCGCGAGGGCGCCAGCGTCGGCATCCATGTCGTCATCACCGGTGACCGCCAGCTCCTCGCGGGCCGCATCTCCTCCCTCACCGAGGACAAGTACGGTCTGCGGCTTGCCGACCGGGCCGACTTCTCGATGCTGGACATCAACGCCCGCAAGGTGCCCGAGGAGATCCCGCCGGGCCGCGCGTTCCGTGCCGAGACCGCCGCGGAGACGCAGTTCGCGCTGCTCGCCGAGGACACCACGGGTCAGGGCCAGAACGCCGCGCTGGTCGCGATCGGTGAGGCGGCGGCCGCCCGGGACGCCTCCGTGCCGCGTGCGCTGCGCCCCTTCCGCGTGGATGTGCTGCCCAGCCGTATCTCCTTCGAGGACGCGTGGGCGATGCGCGACCCGGCGACGACGTCCGCTCCGCTGTGGGCGCTCGCGGGTGTCGGTGGCGACGAACTGGCCGCCTTCGGACCGGATCTGGCCCAGGGCGTCCCGGCGTTCGTCATCGGCGGGCCGGCCAAATCGGGCCGCTCCACGATGCTGTTGAGCTTCGCCCGCTCCTACCTCGCCAAGGGCGTGCGCCTCGTCGTCGCGGCGCCCCGCCCGTCGCCGCTGCGTGAACTCGACGGCCAGGACGGCGTGTTGAAGGTCTTCACGGGCCGTGACGTGGATGAGGACGAGCTGACGGAACTCGTCGACACGGCCAAGCCGGAGGACCCGGTCGTGGTCCTGGTCGACGACGCCGAGGTCCTCGACGACTGCGACGCGGAGGACGTCTTCAAGCGCATCGTCGAACGCGGCACCGAGGAGGGCCTCGCGGTCGTCATCGCGGGTGACGAGGACGAGATCTGCGAGGGCTTCTCCGGCTGGCAGGTCGACGCCAAGAAGGCCCGTCGCGGCATCCTGCTCTCGCCCCAGGAGTCCGGCTCCGGCGAGCTCATCGGCATCCGCACCAACCGCAGCATGGTCGGCGGCCCGATCACCCCGGGCAAGGGCATGCTCCACCTGGGCACGGGAGAGCACGTCACGGTCACCACGCCGCTCTAGGCGGTCCCGCTACTGGATCTTCGACATCCGGGCCGTCGGGTTCCCCTCGGCCTCGCTGTCGGAGACGTACTTCAGGTCGTCGCCGACGTGCGACAGCCGCACGGTGTGGGGGGCGGGGTTGCAGCCGCTGTGGTTGGACTTCGCGCCGACCGAGGTGGCGACGATCTGCTCGGCGGTGACGGTCTTGACGGTGAGGACGTCGTTGCAGACGCCGCCGAGCTGGTCGGTCTGCCGCAGGCTGCCCAACTCCTCGCCCACGTCGGCCTTGTGGACGGTGAGCCGGAAGGTGCCGACGGGCAGGTTGCCGTCGAGGGCGAGCGCCTGCCCCTCCCAGGTGCCGAGGTAGGAGGCGGGTACGGCGGAGCCGGTGCCGCCGGTGGGCTCGGCGCTGCCGCTCGGCTTGGGGCTCGCGCTGGGCTTAGGGCTCCCGTCCGCCGTGCCGCTCGCGCCGTCGCTCGGTGTGGCGGCCGCGGAGGGATCGCTGCCCGCACTGCTGTCCCTGTCGCTGTTCCCCGTGCCGGGCAGCAGGTCGAAGAGGAAGGCCGATCCCACCGTCACCGCCGCCAGCGCCCCCGCGACCGCGAGCGCCACCGTGCAGCTCAGCCGCCGCCCCCGCCCGCCGTCACCCGGCCCGGACGAGGCGGCCACGGAGACGGAGAGCCTGCCGGGAGGCGCGTCCCGCGGTTCGCCGGCCGACGGCGGGGGCGTCGAGGGCGGGGTCATCGACGACGCGGGCGCCTGGGGCACGGAACCGGAAGACGCCGACGTCGAGGGCTGGGACATCGGGGGCGTGGGCGCCGAGGGCGGCATCACCGGCGGCGGTCCGAACTCCCCCGCCGTCGAAGCCGTAGAACGCCCGGCCCTCTCCCCTCCGGCCGTCACCCCGTCCCCGACCGACACACTGCTGAAGCCCACCGGCCCGGACGCCGCCTCCTGGCCGGACGTCGTCGCCTCCAGGTTCAGCAGCTGTACGGCGCCCCGGCTCACCTGCTCCACCAGCGCCCCCGGCAGCCATCCGGCCGCCACCAGCCGGGCCGCGCCCTCGGGGGCGAGGCGGCGGGCCAGGTCACCGGGCGCGGGGCGCGCACCCGGCTCCTTGGTCAGACAGGCCTCCACGACCTGGCGCAACTCCCCGTCCAGCGGGCCGAGTTCCGGCTCCTCGTGGACGACCTTGTAGAGCAGCGCCGCCGAGGAGTCGCCCGGGAAGGGCGGCTCGCCGGTCGCCGCGTACGCCAGCACCGCGCCGAGCGAGAAGACGTCGGCGGCGCCGGTCGCGCCCTTGCCGAGGATCTGCTCCGGGGACATGTAGCCGGGCGAGCCGATGGACACACCGGTGGAGGTCAGGGAGGCCGTACCGTCCGTGGCGCGGGCGATCCCGAAGTCGATCAGGAGCGGGCCGTCCAGGGTGAGCAGGACGTTGGAGGGCTTCACATCACGGTGCACCAGGCCCAGTTCGTGCACCGCCGCCAGCGCTTCGGCCAGGCCCGCACCCAGCACGCGTACGGAATGGGCGGGCAGCGGACCGCCGTCGGTGACGGCCGCCGCGAGTGACGGGCCCGCCGCGTACGCCGTCGCGACCCAGGGCACCGAGGCGGCCGGGTCGGCGTCGAGGACCGGCGCGGTCCAGGCGCCGCCGACCCTCCGCGCCGCCTCGACCTCGCGGCGGAAGCGGGCGCGGAACTCCTCGTCGAGCGCGAAGTGCGGATGCACGATCTTGACCGCGACCGTACGGCCTCCCGCGCTGCGGCCGAGATAGACACGGCCCATGCCGCCGGAGCCCAGCCGGCCGAGCAGCCGGTAGGGCCCCACGGCGGTGGGCTCGTCGGCTCCCAGTGGCTGCATGGCGTCACCCCTCCCCCGTAACACGAGAAAAGGGTAGTGCGCCGTTCCCGTACGGCTTAGGGCTGCAGCAGATCCACCTGCACGTCCGCCGGGAAGCCCGTGGTCGGCCCGACGCGCCGGGCGAACTCGGCGACCGCGTCGAGCTGGGGCCCGCCGAAGCGGAAGTCCAGGGTCGTGAAGTACTGCTCCAGGACCTTCTCGTCGAAGGCCTCCCAGCGGGCCGCCTGCTCGGCGACCTTGCCGACCTCCTCCAGGGAGAGGTTGCGGGAGGCGAGGAAGGCCTCGTGGACCTTGCGGGTGATCTCCGGCTCGCGCTGGAGGTAGTCGCGGCGGGCGGCCCAGACGGCGAAGACGAACGGCAGCCCGGTCCACTCCTTCCACATGGCACCGAGGTCGTGCACCTGGAGCCCGTAGCGCGGTCCGTCCAGCAGGTTCGCGCGCAGGGCCGCGTCCCCGATGAGCACGCCGGCCTCCGCCTCCTGCATCATCAGGCTGAGGTCGGGCGGGCAGGTGTAGTAGTCGGGCTGGACGCCGTGGCGCTCGGCCAGCAGCAGCTGGGCGAGGCGGACGGAGGTGCGCGAGGTCGAGCCGAGGGCGACCCGTGCGCCGTCCAGCTGGTCGAGGGGGACCTGCGAGACGATCACGCAGGACATCACCGGGCCGTCGCAGCCCACCGCGATGTCCGGGAAGGCGACCAGGTCGTCCGCGTGCTTGAGGAACTCGACCAGGGTGATGGGCCCGATGTCGAGGTCGCCCTGCACCAGCTTCTCGTTGAGCTTGTCGGGGGTGTCCTTGGTGAGCTCGAAGTCGAGAAGCGTGCCCGTTCTCGCGAGCCCCCAGTACAGAGGCAGGCAGTTCAGGAACTGAATGTGACCGACGCGCGGCCGGGTGCGAGAATTGTCCACATCGCGAGACTAGACCCTATGGGGTACGGTGCTTCGTTCAGGGTGGCGCCAAGCCGCCACCGTCGCCTCGTCAACCTCACCCGCCCCTTTCAAACATCTGGGTGACGTGATCTTGACCTCTATTGCTTTCGGCTGCCCGCGTGCTAGGCTCGCCGCAAGTTGCAGTTTGGTTTCCCTTGCAGTACAGAGCCTGCGGAGCATGTAACCGCGGGCTCTAGTCGTTTTCAGACGTATGCAGTTGTGCGGCACAGTTTCACACTTGCAGGTTCTGGAGCAGGGCGACCCTTTGGGCCCAAGGAGGGCTTATGGCTACCGGAACCGTGAAGTGGTTCAACGCCGAAAAGGGCTTTGGTTTCATCGCCCAGGAAGGCGGCGGCCCCGACGTCTTCGTTCACTACTCCGCGATCAACGCGAGCGGCTTCCGCTCGCTGGAGGAGAACCAGCAGGTCTCCTTCGACGTGACCCAGGGCCCGAAGGGCCCGCAGGCGGAGAACGTCACCCCCGTCTGATCATTCGGTCCTCGGAGCCTGGTGCTTTGATCCGGAACTGAGAGCAGTACCCAAGGAGCCCCGCGCCGCAAGGCGGCGGGGCTCCTGCCTTTTCACGCGCCCGGCCCGCTCGCGCGCGTCACACGTGCTGCATGATCAGCACGAACGCCGTCCCGGGCGCCAGCGCCTCGTACGAGTGCGGCACATCCCCGGGGTAGGCCATGTAGTCCCCCGCCGCCAGCTCCGCCTGTTCCCCGGTCGGCCCGGCCTTCACCCGCCCGGCGCCGACCACGAGGTGCTCCACGGTTCCCGGAATGTGCGGCTTGGAGTCGCGTACGGTGCCGGGCTCCAGTCGGACGCGGTAGATGTCGCGCCGGGCGCCCTGCGGACCGGCGGACAGCAGTGAGGCCGTGAAGCTGGACTGCTCGGAGCGCACGGTCGGGCCCTCGTCGGCCCGGATCACCCGCACGGTCGACGTCGGCGGCTCCACCAGCGCGCCGAACGGCACACCGAGCGCCACCGCCAGCGCCCAGATCGTCTCCATGCTCGGGTTGCCGCCGGCCGCCTCCAGCTGGGACAGCGTGGATTTCGCGATTCCGGCCCGTTTGGCCAGCTCCGAAAGGGTGAGGCCGGCCCGGGTGCGCTCGCGGCGCAGGGCCGCGGCGATCCAGCCGAGGGGGAGCCGGGAGGGCGGGGGCGCGGGCGCGTCGGGCATGTCGTTCGCTCCATCGGTATGACTGTTCGCCTTGACGAACACTGCGGCTGCTGTTCATTGTAGAAAACATGCGTTCGCTGCAACGAACAAGCCCGGTGTTCCCGGCCCCGCGAAGAGACCTCGTCCGCGACAGTTCACTCGTCTGGCTCGCCAGCGGGATCGTGGGCGTCTCCTTCGGCGCGATCTCCGTCGCCGGCGGGCTGCCGGTGTGGGTGCCGGTGGTGATGTCGCTCCTGGTGTACGCGGGATCGGCCCAGTTCAGCGCGGTCGGCGTGCTGCTGGCCGGGGGCGGCCCGCTGGCCGCCGCGGCCACGGGGCTGCTGCTCAACACCCGCACGGCCGCCTTCGGCCTCGCCGTCGCGGACGTGATCGGGCGGGGGTGGGCGGCGCGGCTGCTCGGCGCGCACCTGGTGACCGACGAGACGGTCGCCTTCACGCTCGCCCAGAGCGATCCGCTACGGCGCCGGGCGGCGTTCTGGATCTCCGGGCTCGGCCTGTTCGCCGTATGGAACGTCGGGGTCCTGGCGGGCGCGCTGGCCGGGGGTGCCCTCGGGGACACGGCGCGGTACGGCCTGGACGCGGCCTTTCCCGCCGTCCTCGTGGCGCTGGTCCTGCCCGCACTGCGCACGGACGCGCGGGTACGCCGGTGCGCCCTGCTCGGCGCCGCACTGGCCCTGGCGGTGACCCCGGCCGTCCCGGCGGGCGTACCGGTGCTGCTGGCGCTCGCGGGTCTGGCGCTGTACGGGCGGAAGGAGGCGCCCGCATGAACGCGACGGTCGCGCTGATCCTGGCCCTGGCCGCCGGGACGTACGCCTTCCGTCTGGTGGGCCCGGCGCTGCACGGCCGGGTGCGGCTGCCGCAACGGGTCCACGATCTCGCGGCGGCCGGCGCGGTCGTCCTGCTCGCCGCCCTGCTGGCGACGGGAGCCCTGACGGAGAACGGCACCTTCGCCGGCTGGGCCCGACCGGGCGGCGTACTGGTGGCGGCCGCCCTGGCATGGCGACGGGCGCCGTTCGTGGTGGTGGTGCTGGGGGCGGCGGTGACTACCGCTGTGCTGCGGGCGGTGGTGCCGGGGGCGGCTTGACGGTCGTACCGCGAATTCCGGTCGTGCGCTGCTTCTTCACGTGCCGCGCGCCAGGGCCTCGAGCGCGCCCCGCGTCTTCGTGTGCTGTCCCGGGGGCGGGTCGAGGCCGTGGGTGCGCAGGAGGGAGGTGAGGGAGGCCTGGACGAGTTCGGCGCCCTGGGGCGGGACGCGTTCGGAGACCTCCAGCCAGTCGAGGGGGGCGTCGGTGCCGGGTGTGGCGGGCAGGGTCCAGTGCTCCAGGGCGACCTCGTGGTGGTCGAGGCGTACGGCGCTCCAGCGCACGCTGTGGACGGGGCCGAGCAGGCGCAGCGCGTCGAAGCGGACGGGCACGTCCGCGCACTGGGCGAGGAAGGTGCGCTGGCAGTCGGAGAAGACCGGGGCGAGCGGGGCGGTGCCGGATGCCACCGCCTCGATCGCCGCGCCGGAACAGGTGGAGACGAGGGAGGCGGCGAGGGACCTGTTCTCGCCGGACCAGTGACCGTCCAGGCGGAACGCGTGCGGTCCCTGCTCGCGGAAGTCCAGCCAGCGGTCGGTCAGCCGCGACCTGCGGCAGGGCCGCAGCCGCGCCGTGACGTCCGCGGCTCGCCCGCTCCCCGACCGCAGCCGCAGGATCACCCCCGCATCCAGCAGCGGCAGTTGCCCTGGCGCACGGGAGCGGGCGAGGGCTTCACAGAAGTAGACGTGGCGCCGGAGTCCCCCGTCCTGATCCGGCGCCAGCGCCCGGATCGCGGCAGCCGCGCCGGCCCCCGGGAACGTCACCTTGATCTCAACCGAGTCGAGCCTCTGATCGGTTCCCGCGAATGGCGGCATCGACCGTCCCCCTTGTCCGCGAACCGCTTCCCCGGCGGTCCGTGCGGAGCGCGCCGGCGGTCTGTACGGGCAGCCAGTCAAGTCCCCGGTGCGCCGGGGCGCGTCGGGGAAGTCCCTACGTCTGCGTCCGGCCCCGTCCGGTGGCGTACTTCGGGACGTATCCCCTTTCTCGACGGCGTCGGCGAGGAGCATCATGAGGGCGCGGGCGGGCACACCGCCGAGGAGTGACGATGCACGGGGGACCTGCGCACCTGCGCGACGGGAGTGCCCCGTCCCGGACTTCGGCCCGTCTGGTGGGCCGGGAGCGGGAACGCGGGCTGATGGACGACCTGCTGGTGGCGGGCCGGGACGGCGGGGCGGCCCTGCTGCTGTGGGGCGAGCCCGGCATCGGCAAGACGGCGCTGCTCGACTATGCGGCCGAGCAGGCACGACAGGCTCAGCAGGACGTACGGCCCGAGGACGCACCACAACTGCTGCGCGCCCGCGGCATCGAGACCGAGACCGTCCTGCCCTTCGCCACGCTGGGCGATCTCCTCATGCCGCTTTCCTCCCGTTTCAGGGAACTCCCGGGGGCGCAGCGGGCCGCGCTGGAGGCGTGTCTCGCACTGTCCGGCGGCGGCACCGACCAGGCCCGCGGCAATCCCTACGCCGCCTGCCTGGGTGCTCTGAACGTGCTCGCGGCCGTCGGCGAGGAGCATCCCGTGGTCGTCCTCGTCGACGACCTGCACTGGGTGGACCCCTCCTCCCAGCGCGTGCTGCTGTTCATCGCGCGGCGGCTGGCCGGGGAGCGGATCGCGCTCGCCCTGTGCTCGCGCGAGGACCACGGCGAGTCGGGCACGCACCACACCGTGCCCACCGTCCGGTTGGGCGGCCTCGCGCCCGACGAGTGCGCCGCGCTGCTGCGTGCGGCGGGTCACGAGACGGCCCCCGCCGTGCTCGCCGAACTCGTCCGGATCGGTGGCGGAAACCCCCTGGCCCTGCACGAGATCGCGGCCGGTCTGACGCCGGAGCAGGCGCGCGGCGAGCAGCCCCTGCTCGATCCGCCCTCGCTGGGCCTGTCCCTGGAGCGCGCCTGGTCGGCCCGGATCGACGGCCTTCCGGACCCGGCCCGCCGGGCCCTGGTGATGCTCGCCGCCAGCAGGTCGGGGGAGGCGGGCGCACTGCGCAAGGCGCTGGAGGCGGTCGGCCTCACGCTGGAGGCGCTGGCGCCCGCCGAGCAGGACGGGCTGATCAGGTCGACCGCCGACGGCCTCGACTTCCACCACCCGGTGCTCCGGCCCCTCATCCTCGGACGCGCTCCCCTGGCCCACCGCTTCGCGGCGTTCCGCGCCCTCGCCTCGGTGAGCACCGGCCCGCTGCACGCCTGGTATCTGGCGGCCGCCAGCGCCGGTCCCGACGAGCGGGCGGCGGCCGCGCTCGCCGAGGCCGCCGAGGAGGGCAGGCGGCGCAACGCCTTCCAGGAGTCCGCGCTGGCCTGGCGGCGCGCGGCCGAGCTGACCCCGGACCCGGCCGTCCGCGCGGGCCGTCTCCACCACGCCGCCTCCGACGCCCTGTTGAGCGGTTCGCCCTCGGGCCCGCAGTGGTGCGAGGAGGCGCTCCGCATCACGCCCGACCCCGCCATGCGCGCCGACATCGAGGCGCTTCTCGGCCGTATGTACACCTGGAAGGGCGAGCCCGCGCGGGCCCACGCGCTGCTCGTGGACGCCGCGGACGCCGTACGCGCCAGTGATCCGCCGCGGGCCTGCGCCCTGCTGGCCGAGGCGGTGGTGCCGGCCCGGCTCGACGGCAACGTCCCGGCGGCCGTCCGGGTGGCGGAGCAGTCCCTCGCGCTCTCCTCCGAGACGGGCCGCGACCGCTGGTACAGCCTCACCGTCCTCGGCGCCTCCCTCGTCCTGGCCGGCCGCACCACCGAGGGCGTGGCCATGCTGACGGCCGCCGACCGGCACGGCACCGGCGGCGACGTCGTACGCGACCAGCAGGTGTACGCCGTCGCCGGTCAGGCCTGGAGCCGGGTCGAGGAGTACGCCCGCGGCCGCCGTCTGCTCAACACGGCCGTCGACTCCGCGCGCCGGCACGGCGCGGTCGGCGTCCTGGGCTTCACCCTCGCCGTACGCGCCGAACTGGAGACCCGCATCGGCCAGTGGGCCTCGGCCTGCGGCGACGCGACCGAGGCGCTGCGCTGGGCCGAGGAGCTGGGGCAGCGCACCAGCATCAGCTACACGCTGTACTGCCTGGCGCGGCTGGACGCCCTGCGCGGGGACCGCGTGGAGTGCGAGGACCATGTCGCCCGCGCCCGGCGCGAGTGCGGCACGTACGGCATCGGCTGCCAGGAGTTCCACATGACGGCCGCGCTGGGTCTGGCGGCGTTCGCGCACGGCGACTACGAGGCGGCCGTCGACCAGTTGGAGCAGACCTCGGCGCTCGCGCAGGCGCAGGGCATCGGCAACCCGGAGGCCGTGCCCTTCGCCGCCGACCTCGCGGAGGCGCATCTGCGGGCCGGGAACACCGCGCGGGCCGCCGAGGTGCTGGACCGGCTGGAGGAGCGGGCGCAGGCGACGGGTCTGGCGTCGTCGCTGGCCGCCGCGGCCCGCTGCCGGGGGCTGTTGGCGGACACGCCGGAGGAGGCGGAGGCCTGCTTCGAGCGGGCGCTGGCCGCGCACCGGCGCACCACGGGCCCCTTCGACCGCGCCCGCACCCGGTTGTGCGAGGCGGAGGTGCTACGGCGGCACCGCCACCCGGCGGCGGCCCGCGCACCGCTGACCGACGCGCTGGCGTGCTTCGAGCGCCTCGGCGCGGTGCCCTGGGCGCGCCGCGCCGCGGCCGAACTGGCCGCCTTCGGCGGGATGCCGGCGTCCGGGCCGGCGATGGGCGGCGTCCTGGACCGGCTCACCCCGCAGGAGTTCCAGGTGTCCCGGGCGGTGGCACGGGGGCTGAACAACACGGAGGCGGCGGCGTCGCTGTTCGTGTCGCGCAAGACCGTGGAGGCCCATCTCACCCGGATCTACCGCAAGTTGCAGGTGCGCTCGCGGACGGATCTGACGCGTCTGCTGACGGCCGCGGACCTGCTGGAGTGAGCGAGCGGGCCGGTTGTCAGTGGTGGTCGCTACGGTTTCGACCATGACCGTTTCCGAGACCGGCAGCGAGCCCGGCAGCGACTTCCTGACCAGCACCCGCGTGTTCTACGACGCCATCGCCGAGGACTACGCCGCCCTGTTCGAGGGCCGGCACGCGGCCACGCCGCTGGACCGGGCGATACTCGCCGCCTTCGCCGAACTCGTGGGCGGCGAGGGGACGGTGGCCGACGTGGGATGCGGTCCGGGCCGCAGCACCGCGCACCTCGCCTCGCTCGGCCTGCGGGTCTACGGCCTCGACCTGTCGGAGTCGATGCTGGCCGTGGCCCGGCGGGAGAACCCGGATCTGCGGTTCGAGCAGGGCTCGATGCTCGACCTGGACGTCCCCGACGGGGGTCTTGCCGGGATCGTCTCGTGGTACTCGACCATCCACACCCCTGTGGACGAACTGCCCGCGCTCTTCACCGAGTTCCACCGGGCCCTCGCGCCCGGCGGCCACGTCCTGCTCGCCTTCCAGACCGGCGGCCCGCACCGCCGCCACGACCGCCCCTTCGGCCACGACGTGTCGCTGACCTTCCTGCGCCGCCAACCGGACGACCTGGCGGACCTGTTGACCGAGGCGGGGTTCGCGCTCGGCTCACGGACGGTCCGGGAGCCGGACGAGGACCTCGGCGAGCCGACCCCGCAGGCGTATCTGCTGGCTCGCAAACCGGTGACGGCCGCACGGCCGGGCGAGTCGACCGGCTGACCGGCTGACCGGACAGCAGGCCTCAGTCGCGCCCGGGTCCGAGCACGGCGAGGCAGTCCTGCCAGGCGGGCTCGCTCAGCAGGACCCGGAAGCCGCTGAAAAGGGCGAGGAGTTCGGGGCCCCACCGGGTACGGAAGTCGCGGCTGCGGTGGGCCAGGTCGAGTTCGTTCGCGACGGTGAGTTCGGCGAAGTCCCGGCGCAGAGGGGTGGCCGGGGTGAGGGTCCGGCCCGTGAAGCGGTCGTGGAAGAGGCCGTCCGGGACAGCGAGGCCGGGGTAGGAGGCCCGGCGGTCGCAACTGGCGTAGAGGTAGACGATCTCCTCGCTCTCGGGGCCGATCACGGCGGCGAGTTCGGTCCGCCGGTCGAGGGGGAGCAGGGCGGTCGGGAAGCCGTCGGTGCCGTAGGCGGCATGGGTGAGTCCGGCGCGTTGCAGCGCCGGCCGCGCGCCCCAGGCGGCGAGCCGGTCGCCCACGCGGTCGAGGTGCGCGAGCAGCGTCCCGCCCGGGTGCGGAAGGCTGCCGGCGCCCAAGTCCCGCATGAGGGCGGTGGCTTGGTGGTGGTCGGGCGTCCTCGGCACGACGGCATCCCTTCGGCGCACAGGGCCCTTCGACATCTGGGGCCCCTCGACAACCGGACCCTTTCGACGTCCGGGTCGGCACCCGCTCGCTCCCCCGCACGGGTCCGGATCCCGGCGTGGGTGGGAGCGGGTTGCCGCCCTCGGGCCCTGAAAGGGATCGTCGTACGGTCGCCGGATGCAGTCAATCCTTGGGATGTGTGGCCGGACCCAAGTGTTAGCTTGGGGTTCGTGACCCTTGACGACCTGCGGGTGTTCGTGGCGGTGTGCCGGGCCGGCAGCCTCAGTGCGGTGGCCAGGGAGCTCGACTGCACCCAGTCGGCGGTGAGCCAGCATGTGAAGCGGCTGGAGCGGGAGACGGGCGTGGCGCTGCTGGAGCGGCAGTCGCGCGGGGTCGTGCCCACCGGGGCCGGGCGGGTGCTGGAGGCCGCGGCGGCCGAAGGGCTCTCCGGGCTCGATCTGGCCCTGCGGCAACTGCGGGATCTCGTCGAGGGCGCGAGCGGGCAGGTGCGGGTGGCGACGGGCGCGACGACCGTACGGCACTTCATGTCGGACGCGGTGGTGGAGTTCCGGCGCCGGCATCCGCACGTCAACCTGGAGTTCCGTACGGTCAGTTCGGGCCGCGGCAGCTTCGACGCGCTGACCGACGGGGTGCTCGACCTGGCGTGGATCACCCTCGGCCCGCCGGTGCGGGGCATCGAGCAGCGGGCGGTGGTGGAACTCCCCTGGGTGCTCGCGGTACGGGCCGACGACGCGCTGGCCGACCGCCCGTCCGTCGACCCGCACGAGCTGGCCGGCGTACGCCTCATCCGCCTGCCGCCGAACTCCGCCTCCGCCGCCCAGCTGGACGCCGCCTGCGCGGAGCTCGGGGTCCGCTTCGGGTACGACACGAGCGTCGCCGACTGGGACACGGCGCTGCTGCTGGCCGAACTGGGGGTCGGGCGGGCGGTGATCCCGGCGCTGCCAGGGCTGGCGGTGCCGGGGGAAGGTGCCCTGCGGTTGATCCCCGTCCCCCTGCTCCGCCCGCTGCCCGTCGGCTGGGCCGTGCGCCGCTGGGACGCGCTCAGTCCGGCGGCGCGGGCGTTCGCGGACACCGTCGTGGAGCACCGGCAGGGGCTCAGCGGTCGTACAGGCTCTCCACCTCTGCCGCGTAGTCCCGCATGACCGCCTCGCGGCGCAGCTTCATGGACGGGGTCAGGTGGCCCGCCTCTTCCGTGAAGTCCTGGGGGACGATGGCGAAGCGGCGGATCGACTCGGGGCGGGAGACCAGCTTGTTCGCCTCGTCCACGGCCCGCTGCAGCACCGCCCTCAACTCCTCGTCGTCGACCAGGAGTTCCGCGGGCACGGGGTGCTTGCCGTGCATGCGGCGCCAGTGGCCGACGCCCTCCATGTCGAGGGTGATGAGCGCGGCGATGTAGGGGCGGCGGTCACCCACCACCATGCACTGGGAGATCAGGGGGTGCGAGCGCAGCCAGTTCTCCAGCGGCGCGGGGGCCGTGTTCTTGCCGCCCGCGGTGATGATGATCTCCTTCTTGCGGCCGGTGATGGTGAGGTAGCCCTCGTCGTCCAGGTGCCCGATGTCACCGGTGGGGAACCAGCCGTCCGCCGACGACGGGATCACCCCGCCGCCCTGCGGGTCCCAGTAGCCGCGGAAGACCTGACCGCCGTTCAGCAGGATCTCGCCGTCGGCCGCGATCCGGACCTTCGTGCCGGGCAGGGGCCAGCCGACCGTGCCCAGACGGGGTTTGAGCGGGGGTGTCACGGTGGCCGCGCCGGTCGTCTCGGTGAGGCCGTAGCCCTCGTAGACCTCCATGCCCGCGCCCGCGTAGAAGGCCGCGAGGCGGCGGCCGAGGGGGGAGCCGCCGGAGATGATGTGGCGGATCCGGCCGCCCATGGCGTTGCGGATCCGGCGGTAGACCAGGGTGTCGTAGAGGGCGCGGGCCGCCTTCAGCGCGGCGCCCGGGCCGGAGCCGGTGCCCGCGTGCCGGGCCTCCAGCGCCTCGCCGTAGCGGACGGCGGTGCTCGCCGCGCGGTCGAAGACGGCGGCCCGCCCGCCGCTCTCCGCCTTGGCGCGCGCGTTGTTGTAGACCTTCTCCAGCATGTACGGGATGCACAGCAGGAAGGTCGGCCGGAAGGCGGCGAGGTCGGCCAGCAGGCTGTTCCCGTCCAGGCTCGCGGCATGGCCGAGGCGGACCCGGGCCCGGATGCAGGCGATCGCCACCATGCGCCCGAAGACGTGCGACATGGGCAGGAAGAGCAGCGTGGAGGGGTCGTCCGCCTTCGACTTGAAGATGGGGTAGAGCAGTTCGATCGCGTTGTCGACCTCGGCGATGAAGTTGCCGTGCGTGAGCACACAGCCCTTGGGGCGGCCGGTGGTGCCCGAGGTGTAGATGACGGTGGCGAGCGTGTCGGGGACCAGCATCCCGCGGCGTACGGCGACTTCCTGGTCGGGGACCTGATGCCCGAGCTCGGCGAGCCGGTCGAGGTGGTCCTTCTCCACGATCCACAGGTGCCGCAGATCCGGCAGCCGGCTCAGCTCCGGTCCGAGCGCCGATGCCTGGGCGGCGGTCTCCGTCACCAGGGCCACCGCACCGGAGTCCTGGAGGATCCACCGGGTCTGGTAGACGGAGGACGTGGGGTAGATCGGCACGGTGACCAGGCCCGCGGCCCACGCGGCGAAGTCCAGGAGCGTCCACTCGTAGATGGTCCGGGCCATGACGGCGATACGGTCGCCGGGGACCAGGCCCTCCGAGATCAGGCCCCTCGCCAGGGCCTGCACCTGCTGCGCGAACTCCGCCGCCGTCACGTCCACCCAGTCGCCGTCGCCCCTGCGGCGGCTGAGGACCCGGGATGCGGGGTCCGCGTCCGCGTTGTCGAACGGCAGGTCGGCGAGCGAGCCGTGGACGGGCGGCGGGACGAGCGGCGGAACCGATGTCTCCCGCACCTCTCCGCCCAGGCGCCGGATCTCGGGCCGCACCAGCTGGGGTACGCCGTCGTAGTCGGACGCGGACGGGTAGGGCACGGACACGGACATGGCAGCTCCTGGGACGTGCAGCTCGGGGTTCTGCTCTGCTGTTCAGGTACGTGCAGTGCAGGCCGAGTGGTTCAGCCGCTCCGCGGGGGCGGGGTGGGGTTACCGGGGGTTAGAGCGGTGATCTTACGTAGCCGGCATGTGGGGGATGTGCATGTTCGGGGACGGTATGGGGCGGGATCGGTTTGTGTTTGGCTGCGGGTGCGTCGTGGCTGGTCGCGCAGTTCCCCGCGCCCCTCAAAAGCAGTTGCAGGCGCCCTTATGAGACGTAGAGCTGGTCGATCCAGTCCGCGAAGTCCCTGGTGATGGCGTCTCGTTTCAGTTTCAGGGAGGGGGTCAGGTAGCCCGCCTCTTCCGTGAAGTCATGGGGGACGACGGTGAAGCGGCGGATCGACTCCGGGCGGGAGACCAGTTTGTTCGCCTCGTCCACGGCCCGCTGCAGCACCGCCCGCAACTCCTCGTCGTCGACCAGGAGTCCCACCGGGACCGGGTGCTTGCCGTGCATGCGGCGCCAGTGGCTGACGCCGTCCATGTCGAGGGTGATGAGGGCGGCGACGTAGGGGCGGGCGTCGCCGACGACCATGACCTGGGAGATGAGGGGGTGGGCGCGGAGCCAATTCTCCAGCGGGGCCGGGGCGACGCTCTTGCCGCCCGCCGTGATCAGCATCTCCTTCTTGCGGCCGGTGATGTAGAGGTACCCCTCCTCGTCGAGCCGGCCGAGATCGCCGGTGGCGAGCCAGCCGTCGACGGTCGCCGGGGTCACCCCGCCCGCGTTCGGGTCCCAGTAGCCGCGCAGCACATGCCCGCCGCTGAGCAGGACCTCGCCGTCGGCCGCGATCCGGACCTTCGTGCCGGGCAGGGGCCAGCCGACCGAGCCGAGGCGGGGTTTGAGGGGCGGGGTCACGGTGGACGCGCCGGTCGTCTCCGTGAGGCCGTAGCCCTCGTAGATCTCGATGCCGGCCCCGGCGTAGAACGCGGCGAGGCGGCGGCCGAGCGGGGAGCCGCCGGAGATCATGTAGCGGACCCTGCCGCCCATGGCGTTGCGGATGCGGCGGTAGACCAGGGGGTCGTAGAAGGCGCGGGCCGCCTTGAGGACGGTGCGCGGGCCCGCGCCGGTGCCGGCGTGCCGGGCCTCGACGGCCTCCCCGTGGCGCACGGCCACGCCCACCGCGCGGTCGAAGGCGCCGGCCCGGCCGCCGGTCTCGGCCTTCGCGCGGGCCGCGTTGAACACCTTCTCCAGCATGTACGGAATCGCGATGAGACAGGTCGGCCGGAAACTGGCCAGCGCGGGCAGCAGTTCCTCCGGCTTCAGGCTCGGGGCGTGTCCGAGCCGCACCCGGGCGCGGATGCAGGCGACCGCCACCATGCGGCCGAAGATGTGCGACATCGGCAGGAAGTGCAGCACCGCCGCCTCTTCGCTGGTCCGCTGGCGGAACACCGGGTAGAGGAGCTCGATCGCGTTGTCGATCTCGGCGAAGAAGTTGCCGTGGGTGATCGCGCAGCCCTTGGGGCGGCCGGTGGTGCCCGAGGTGTAGACGATGGTGGCGAGGGTGTCGGGGCCGAGCATCCCGCGCCGTACGTCCACTTCCTGGTCGCGTATGCGCCCGCCGCGCTCCGCCAGGCGCTCCACATGGCCCTTCTCGATGACCCACAGGTGCCTCAGGTCCGGCACCCGGTCGAGTTCCGGGCCCAGCGCGGCCGCCTGCGCCGCGGTCTCGGTGACGAGCGCGACGGCGCCGGAGTCCTGGAGGATCCAGCGGGTCTGGAAGGCGGAGGAGGTGGGGTAGATCGGGACGGTGACCAGACCGCAGGCCCAGGCGGCGAAGTCCAGCAGCGTCCACTCGTAGACGGTCCGGGCCATGACGGCGATCCGGTCCCCCGGGGTCAGCCCCTCGGCGATCAGCCCCTTCGCCGCCGCCAGCACCTCCTCGGCGAACCCGGCCGCGGTGACGTGCTCCCAGCGGCCGGTGTCGGTGCGGCGGCTGAGGACCTGGTCGTCGGGGGCGGTGCGCGCGTTGTCGAACGGCAGGTCGGCGAGTGAGCCGTGCCGCACCGGCGGGACGAAGGGCGGTACGTAGGCCTCGCGCACCTCCCCGCCCAGCCGCTGGATCACGGGCTCCACGAGGACCGGCGTGCCGTCGAGCGCCGTGGCGTGAACCGCGGCGTCGGCGGACGGGCGCGAGGTGGACACGGGCGACTCCAGCGCTTCAACGGAGTTGCCCTGCGGGGGACTTGCCGCAGGTCGGGGAGGAGATCGTACGGCGCGTTCGTGATGAGGCGGTGAGGGTTCGACGAGTGTACGGCGACGGGGATGGATCGGGGATGTGCAATCTCGTCGCTTTTCTTGCCGATAACGCCCTACCGGGCGGTATGGTGAACATTTTTCAACTTTCGGCTCCTCCCGCCGCGCTCCCGCCACACTCCCGCCGCACCCTTCATCGTCCCCCTCGCAGCCCCCTTCCCTCAGCTATTACCTCCGGTAACCTGACTCCGGAGTAAGAAGAGCATCCGCATGGGGAGTTATGGACATGGCCGACCGCTACCTGCGCTTCGCCGGCACCGCACCCGGCCGCTTCCTGACCCGCAGACTCGGCCTGCCCCAGCCCGCCGAGCTGCGGCGCTGGTCGCCCGAGCGGCCCTCGCTGGACGGCGGGCTGCTGCACCTCACCGCGGGCAAGACGGACCTCGATCTCGCGCCGGCCCTCGCCCGCACCGGGCTGCCCGACGGCACCGGCGGGCCCGTCGCGGCCGTGGTCCTCGACGCCACCGGGGTGCGCGACGTCGACGGGCTCGCCGAGGTGCACGCCGCGCTGCACCCCGTGGTGCGGTCCGTCGCGAGCAGCGGCCGGATCGTCGTGCTGGGCTCGCCCCTCGATGCGGGCGACCACCACCAGGCCGCCGTGCAGCAGGCGTTGGAGGGGTTCGTGCGCTCGCTCGGCAAGGAGATCGGGCGCGGCCGGACGGTGAACCTGCTGCGCCTGACGGACGCCCGCTCCGCCGAGTCGGCCCTGCGCTTCCTGCTCTCCCCCAAGTCCGCCTACGTCGACGGGCAGGTGATCGAGACCGTACGGGCCGAGGAGGCCGCCGTCGACTGGCACCGTCCCCTCGCCGGGCGCACCGCCCTGGTCACCGGGGGCGCCCGCGGCATCGGCGAAGCGGTCGCCGAGACGCTGGCCAGGGACGGCGCCCGGGTCGTCGTACTCGACGTGCCGCAGGCCGAGCAGGACGCACGGCGGGTGGCCGAACGGCTCGGCGGCACCGCCCTCGCGCTCGACATCACCGCCGCCGACGCGGGCGAGCGGATCGCCGCCGCGCTCCCGGACGGCCTGGACGTGCTGGTCCACAACGCGGGCATCACGCGTGACCGCCGTCTGGTCAACATGCCCGCCGAGCGCTGGAGTCCGGTCCTGGAGGTCAACCTCGCGAGCGTGCTGCGCACGACGGACGCGCTGCTCGCGGCCGGGGCGGTCGCACGGGGCGGTCGGATCGTCGCGACCGCCTCGATCGCGGGCCTCGCCGGGAACGCCGGGCAGACGAACTACGGCGCGAGCAAGGCCGGCGTCGTGGGGCTGGTCCGCGCTCTCGCGCCGCGCGCGCTCGCCGAGCACGGGGTGACGGTCAACGCGGTCGCGCCGGGCTTCATCGAGACGAAGATGACGGCGGCGGTCCCGCTGTTCATCCGGGAGGCGGGACGGCGGATGAACTCCCTTGCGCAGGGCGGACTTCCGGCCGACGTCGCCGAGACCACGGCCTGGCTCGCCCACCCGGCCTCGGGCGGGGTCAACGGCCAGGTGGTCCGGGTCTGCGGCCAGAGCCTGCTGGGAGCGTGAACGCGATGTCCGTCGTGCTGCCCGCCTCCCCCGCGCTCGCGCCGCTGCTCGCCCGCGGCGCCCTGCTCTCGCCCTTCAAACACCCGCGCCCGGACGCCGACTTCCCCCGTGACCGGCTCGTCCTGCGCGGACTGCGCATCGACCTGGCACGGCTGGCCGCCTACGAGCGGGTGTGCGGCTTCGCGACCGGCGACGACGCGCTGCCGCTGACGTATCCGCATGTGCTGGGCTTCCCGCTGGCCATGCGGCTGATGAGCGACCGGGGCTTTCCGCTGCCGCTGCTCGGGCTCGTGCACACGTCGATCGAGATCACCCGGCGGCGGTCCCTGACGGCCACCGGGGAGTACGAACTCGCCGTGCACGTGGGCGGTCTTGAGCCGCACCGGCGGGGCACCGAGGCGTCCGTGATCACCGAAATGCGGTCCGGGCAGGACGTGGTGTGGGAGTCGCGCAGCACCTATCTGGCCCGGCACCGCACCCAGCAGAAGGGCGAGACTCCCAAGGACGACCGTCCTCCGCTGCCCGCGGTGGCCGAATGGCGGCTGGCCGGCGACGTCGGCCGCCGGTACGGTGCCGCGTCCGGCGACCGCAACCCCATCCATCTGCACCCGCTCACCGCCCGCCTCTTCGGCTTCCCTCGCGCCATCGCCCACGGCATGTGGACCGCCGCCCGCTGTCTGGCCGCCCACGGCGCCCCCGAACGCACCCGTGTCCAGGCGCAGTTCAGGGCGCCGGTGCTGCTGCCGGGGACGGTGACGTACGCGGCTGAGGGTGGCCGGTTCGAGCTGCGCGGCGGCGAGCGCGTGCATGTGAGCGGAGTCGTGGAGGACCTGGTGCCGTAGCCCCTGCGGGCACACCGTCGAGGCGGGCGTCAGTTCTCCGAGGGCGGAGGGGTCCAGGGCCGCCCTTCCATGAGGTTGCCCAGGCCCGCCCAGGCGAAGTTCATGAGGGTGGCCGCGGCCTGGCGGGCCGTGGTGCCGGGGGTGGCGTTGGCCCAGGCGGCGAGGGACTCGGCGGCGCCGACCAGGGCCTCGGCGAGCCCGGCGACCTCGCGTTCGGCGAGGTCGGGGTCGCGGTGGGCCTCCCTGGCCGCGACGACGATGAGCTGGGTGACGAACGCGACGATCTCCTCGCGCATCGCGGTGACCTCGGCCGCGAACGGTTCGCGCGTACGGGCCTGGAGGTGCAGCACCGCCCAGCCGTCCGGGTTCTGCGCCGTGTGCGTGAAGAACGCCCCCAGCCCCTCCCAGAGTTGGCGGTCGGCGGGCAGATCGGAGCGGACACCGGCCCGGACCGCCTGCACGAGTGCCTGCGCCTCACGCCGGATGCAGGCGGTGAACAGGTCTTCCTTGGAGTTCAGATACAGATAGACCAACGGCTTGGACACACCCGCCAGTTCGGCGATCTCGTCCATCGACGCGGCCATGTACCCACGCTGCCCGAACGTCTGCACGGCGGCGTCCAGCATCTGCTGCTCACGGACCGCCCGCGGCATCCGCTTGGTCTTCACGGCACCCATGGGGGCAAGAGTAATTGGGCGGCCCGGTCCCGGACCCCGCTTGCGTGACGTCTACGAGGTCTGGCCCTGCGCCCGCGTCGCGTCGTCCGCGCCGTCCTCCTGGCTGCGGTTGGCGTCCAGGTTGGCCTTCATCCGGTCGACCCTGCGCACGACCTGGACCGAGGCGCGGTCCCGCTCCTTGCGCAGCACCACGAAGCTGATCGGGGCCGAGATCACCAGGGACAGCAGGACGACCCACATGCCGTTGGAGTTGCCGAGCCCGCGCGGGACGATGCCGGAGTAGACGAGGCCCCAGACGACCACGAGGCAGCCTGCGAAGATCCCGAGGCGCATCAGCGTGTAGCGGAGCATGTCAATCCACTCTTCCGGTTCCAAAAAGGGGCACCGTCCAGTGAAGCACGCCGGATGTGCGATCTTCGACGGGGGTCAGCCGAGGGGCAGCAGCATGAAGACGTCGTCGCGGTCGTCGCCGGGGGCGACGCGGATGGCGCCGGGCACCCGCCCGACCTCCTTGTAGCCGCAGGAGCCGTAGAACCGCTCCAGGCCGTTGCCGCCGCGGCAGGTCAGCCGGATCGCCTCGATGCCGTCGAAGCCGCGGGCCGCCTCCTCGGCGGCGGCAAGCAGATCCCGCCCGTATCCCCTGCCCTGGTGCCGGGTGTGCACCATCACCGTGTAGAGCCACACCCAGTGCTTCATCAGCCGGTGGGTGTTGAAGCTGAAGAAGGCGGTGGCCGCGACCTCGCCGGAGGCGTCGAGGCCGACCAGCAGCCGGGTCCGCCCCTCGGCCATGCCGACGAGGTGCTTCACCAGCTCGGGCCGTATGTCCTCGGCGGTGACCGGTGGCACGAAGCCCACCGAGCCGCCCGCGTTGGAGACATCCGCCCACAGCCCGAGAATCCCGTCGCGCAGGGCGGGAGTGACGGCGGGGTCAAGAGTGAAAGTAAGGGACACGCGGCCATAGTACTCATTACCTACAGCAGACGTGCCGCCACCTCGAGATCCGAGACGAGCCCCTGGTACGCCGCCTCCCGGTCGTCCGCCCGCAGCACGGACGAGGGGTGCACAGTCGGCACGAGCCGCTCCGCGTGCCCGTGGATCTCCTCCTCCAGCACGGTGCCGCGCACCTGCGTGACCCGGAACGACGAGCCGAGCAGGGCCTTCCCGGCGGTCGCCCCGAGCACCACGATCAGCTCGGGCTCGACGGCCGCCGGCTCGGCCGCGAGCCACGGCCCGCACGCCGCCGCCTCCCGGAGCGTGGGCGCCTTGTGGATACGGCGCTTGCGCGGCTCGTCCCAGGTGAACTTGAAGTGCTTGACCGCGTTGGTGACGTACGCCTCGGCCGGATCGATGCCGGCTTCCGCGAGGGCGCGGTGCAGGAGCTTGCCGGCCGGGCCCACGAACGGCTTGCCCTGCCGGTCCTCCTGGTCGCCGGGCTGCTCGCCGACGAGCATCACGCGGGCCTTCGCGGTGCCCTCGCCGAAGACGGTCTGCGTGGCGTCCCGGTGCAGCGGACAGCCACGGCAGCCGGCGGCCGCCTCGCGGAGTGCGGGCAGACCGCCGCGGTCCGGGAGGTAGGGCTCGGCGGTGTAGGCGTCCTCGGGCGCGGTGGTACGGGGGCTCACGCCCGCCGGGTACCCCCGCGCCCGGAAGGACTCACACCCGCATCGGCTGCGGCGACTCCCGGCGGGCCGGGTCCGGGCCGTCGTACTCGCGGATGATCTCGTAGCGCGTGTTGCGCTCCACCGGGCGGAAACCGGCGTCGCGGATCAGGTCCAGGAGGTCCTCGCGGGTCAGCTTGTTCGGGGTGCCGTAGTTGTCCGCGTCGTGCGTGATCTTGTACTCGACGACCGAGCCGTCCATGTCGTCGGCGCCGTGCTGGAGGGCGAGCTGAGCGGTCTGCACGCCGTGCATGACCCAGAAGACCTTCACGTGCGGGACGTTGTCGAAGAGCAGCCGGGAGACCGCGAAGGTCTTCAGGGCCTCGGCGCCGGTGGCCATCTGGGTGCGGGCCTGCAGGCGGTTCCTGACCTTGCCGTCCTTCATGTCGACGAAGTCGTGCTGGTAGCGCAGCGGGATGAAGACCTGGAAGCCGCCGGTCTCGTCCTGCAGTTCACGCAGGCGCAGCACGTGGTCGACGCGGTGGCGCGGCTCCTCGATGTGGCCGTAGAGCATGGTGCACGGGGTCTTCAGGCCCTTCTCGTGCGCCAGGCGGTGGATGCGGGACCAGTCCTCCCAGTGGGTGCGGTGGTCCACGATGTGCTGCCGGACCTCCCAGTCGAAGATCTCGGCGCCGCCGCCGGTCAGCGACTCGAGCCCCGCGTCGATCAGTTCGTCGAGGATCTCGGACGCGGACAGACCGGAGATCGTCTCGAAGTGGTGGATCTCCGTGGCCGTGAACGCCTTGAGCGAGACGTCCGGCAGGGCCGCCTTCAGCTCCCGCAGCGAGCGCGGGTAGTAGCGCCACGGCAGGTTCGGGTGCAGGCCGTTGACGATGTGCAGCTCGGTGAGGTTCTCGCCCTCCATCGCCTTGGCGAGCTTCACCGCCTCCTCGATGCGCATCGTGTACGCGTCCTTCTCGCCCGGCTTGCGCTGGAAGGAGCAGTAGGCGCAGGACGCCGTGCACACATTGGTCATGTTGAGGTGGCGGTTGACGTTGAAGTGGACCACGTCGCCGTTCTTGCGGGTGCGCACCTCGTGCGCGAGGCCGCCGAGCCACGCCAGGTCGTCCGACTCGTACAGCGCGATGCCGTCCTCGCGGGTCAGGCGCACGCCCGCCCGCACCTTCTCCTCCAGCTCACGCTTGAGCCCGACGTCCATGCCCACACCTTTCACCGACGACACGACGACTACGACACCGACCACCGTACGTCCCGGCGGTCAGACCTCCTCGGGCAGCTCCCCGACCCGGTTCTCCCACTTCGTGGAGAGGATGATGGTGGTACGGGTCCGGGAGACGCCCTTGGTGCCGGAGAGCCGGCGGATGATCTTCTCCAGGCCGTCCACGTCCGCCGCCCGCACCTTGAGCATGTACGAGTCGTCGCCCGCGATGAACCAGCAGTCCTCGATCTCGGAGAGGTCCTTCAGCCGCTGGGCCACGTCCTCGTGGTCGGTGGCGTCGGACAGCGAGATGCCGATGAGCGCGGTGACGCCGAGGCCGAGCGAGGCGGCGTCGACCGTGGCGCGGTAGCCGGTGATGACGCCGGCCGCCTCCAGCCGGTTGATGCGGTCGGTGACACTGGGTCCCGACAGCCCGACGAGGCGTCCCAGCTCCGCGTAGGAAGCCCGGCCGTTCTCCCTCAGGGCCTGGATGAGCTGCCTGTCCACCGCGTCCATGCGATCGAAGCCTTCCGCTGAAGAGTTCCTGAAGTGATGAGAGGTGCTGAGGTGCTGGGGTACTGACGTACCGGAGTGCTGAGGTACCGCTTCCTGCTCTACTCGCCCGCGCCGCGGTGCAGTTCGCCCTTCCACCGCCGGTACAGACCGTGCCCGACGCCCGCGGCGTCCAGCACCCGCCCGGCGACGAAGTCCACCAGGTCCTGGATGTGGGTGGCGCCCGCGTAGAAGCCCGGTGAGGCCGGCACCACGCTCGCGCCCGCGTCGTCCAGCGCGACGAGATGCCTGAGGGTCTGGCCGTTCAGCGGGGTCTCGCGTACGGCCACGACCAGCGGACGGCGCTCTTTGAGGGTGACGCTCGCCGTCCGCTGCAGCAGATCCTTGGACAGCCCGAGCGCGACGCCCGCGACACAGGCCGTGGAGGCGGGCACGATCAGCATGCCCTTGGTGGGGTACGACCCCGACGACGGGCCGGCCGCGAGGTCGCCCGCGTTCCAGTACCGCACGTCGGTGAGGTCGGTCTCGAAGATCCCGGGCTTTCCGTCGGCGCCCCGGCTCAGCCATGCGCCCAGGTCGTCCCGCCAGTGCGCGTCCCGGAAGGAGATGCCGGTCTCGTCGAGCAGCGTCAGCCGGGAGGCCCGCGACACGACGAGGTCCACGCTCTCGCCCGCGTCGAGAAGCGCGCGCAGCACCGAGGCCGCATAAGGCGTGCCGGAGGCGCCGGACACCCCTACGATCCAAGGCGTACGCCGCGTCTCTCCTGGCTTGGCTGGGTTCACAACACCGAGCCTATCCGGCGTCGCGGGGTGGGAACCGGCCAAGGGGGTCCGGTCGTTTCCCAGGGGGGAACGAGTGAGCGGTGGGGGATGCCATGAAGGGCGCTGAGCTCGAGTGGTCGCGCGGGGAGCGCGCGAAGGCCGCGGCCAAGCTGATGGTCGGCTGGGTCGCGCTGCTGTGGCTGCTGGAAGCGGTCGACGCGGTGAGCGGTCATGCGCTGGACGGGCTGGGCATCACCCCGCGCGAGCCGTCCGAGCTGGTCGACGTCGTGCCCGCCGCCTTCATCCACTTCGGCTTCGCCCATGTGGCCGCCAACAGCGTGCCGCTGCTGGTCATGGGCTTCCTCGCGGCCCTCGGCGGGTTGCGCCGGTTCGCCGTCCTGTCCCTGGTGATCATCGTGGCCGACGGACTCGGTGTGTGGCTCATGGCCCCGGCGCACACCAACACGGCGGGCGCCTCCGGCCTGATCTTCGGCCTCTTCGGCTTCCTGCTGGTCAGCGGGTTCGTGGAGCGCCGTCCGCTCGGCATCGTGGTCGGCCTGCTGGTGGGCGCCGTCTGGGGCAGCTCGATCCTGCTGGGCCTGTCCCCGCTGCAGTCGGGCGTCAGCTGGCAGGCCCACCTGATCGGCCTGGCGACGGGGGTGGCCGCGGCGTTCTGGTTCCGCCGCGGCACACCTCCGGCGCTCATACGGTGAGCTCTGTGCGCCCTGCGCGATGACCGCTCAGACGGTCAGCCCACGCACCAGCAGGTCCAGCAGTGCGCACACGAAGAGTGCGATGCCGATGAAGCCGTTGACGCTGAAGAAGGCGCGGTTCAGGCGGGACAGGTCGTGCGGGCGGACGATGTGGTGCTCGTAGACGAAGGCGGCCGCGACGATCATGAGGCCGATCCAGAAGAAGGCACCGGCGTCGGTGGCCACCGCGTACGCGATGAGCAGGGCCATGACCGCCGTGTGGCAGACGCGGGCGCCCCAGATCGCGGCCGGGATGCCGAAGCGGGCCGGAACCGACATGACGCCGATCCTGCGGTCGGTCTCGACGTCCTGGCAGGCGTAGATCAGGTCGAAGCCGCCGATCCAGATGCCGACGGCGAGGCCGAGGAGCGTCGCGTCCCAGGACCACTCCCCGCTGATCGCGAGCCAGCCGCCGATCGGGCCCATCGCCTGCGCGATGCCGAGGATGGCCTGCGGGAAGTTCGTGAACCGCTTGCCGTAGGGGTAGACCACCATCGGGATCACCGCGATGGGGGCGAGGGCGAAGCAGAGGGGGTTGAGCAGGGCCGCCGAGCCCAGGAAGATCACGACCGCGATCAGCGCGCCCGTCCAGGCGTGCCTGACCGACATCGCGCCGGTGACCAGCTCCCGGTGCGCGGTGCGCGGATTGCGGGCGTCGATCTCGCGGTCGATGATCCGGTTCACCGCCATCGCGAACGTCCGCAGGCCCACCATGCAGATGGTGACCAGGAGCAGCCGCCCCCAGTGGATGTTGCGGTCCCACTCGAACATCGCGGTGAGGGCGGCGATGTAGGCGAAGGGCAGGGCGAAGACCGAGTGCTCGATCATCACCAGGCGCAGGAACGCCTTGGTTCTTCCCGGCTGCGGGATCGCGGCAGAAGCGCTGCTCATGAAAGGCCGTACTCCTTCCAGCGGCGGTCGACCTTCGCCGCCGTCTCCGGGTCGGAAAGGACCATCTCGGGCCAGCCGCCGTCGCGCGTGTAGCCCTCCTCGGGCCACTTCCTCGTCGCGTCGATGCCCGCCTTGCCGCCCCAGAACTGCTGGTAGGAGGCATGGTCGAGATGGTCGACGGGGCCTTCGACGACGCTGAGGTCGCGGGCGTAGTCCGTGTTGCCGAGGGCGCGCCAGGCGACCTCGTGCAGATCATGGACGTCGCAGTCGGAGTCCACGACCACGATCAGCTTCGTCAGGGACATCATGTGAGCCCCCCAGACAGCGTGCATCACCTTTTGAGCATGCTTGGGGTACTTCTTGTCGATCGAGACGATCGCGCAGTTGTGGAACCCGCCTGCCTCCGGCAGGTGGTAGTCCACGATGTCCGGCACGATGATCTTCAGCAGCGGGAGGAAGAACCGCTCCGTCGCACGCCCCAGCGGTCCGTCCTCCGTCGGAGGGCGGCCTACGACGATCGACTGAAGCAGCGGCCGCCTGCGCATCGTCACGCAGTCGATCGTCAGCGCGGGGAACGGCTCCTGTGGCGTGTAGAAGCCGGTGTGGTCGCCGAAGGGGCCCTCGGGGAGCATCTCGCCGGGCTCCAGCCAGCCCTCGATCACGACCTCCGCCTGCGCCGGCACCTGCAGCGGCACGGTCTTGCAGTCGACCATCTCGATCCGCTTGCCGGCGATGAACCCGGCGAAGAGGTACTCGTCGATGTCACCGGGCAGCGGGGCCGTGGAGGCGTACGTCACCGCGGGCGGGCACCCGAAGGCGATCGCGACCGGCAGCCGCTCGCCCCGCCTCGCCGCCACCTGGTAGTGGTTGCGGCTGTCCTTGTGGATCTGCCAGTGCATGCCGATGGTGCGCCGGTCGTGGCGCTGGAGGCGGTAGAGCCCGAGGTTGCGGATGCCGGTCTCGGGGTCCTTGGTGTGGGTGAGGCCCAGGTTGAAGAAGGAGCCGCCGTCCCGGGGCCAGGTGAACAGCGCGGGCAGGGCGTCGAGATCGACGTCGTCGCCGGTGAGCACCACCTCCTGCACGGGGGCGTCCTTCACCTTCTTCGGCGGTACGTGCGTCATCGCGCCGAGCTTGCCGAAGGCCTCGCGCACCCCGACGAAGCCGTGCGGCAGCTCGGGGCGCAGCAGTCCGCCGATCTTCTCGGAGATGTCCCCGTACGACTTCAGGCCGAGGGCCTTCAGCAGCCGCCGGTCGGTGCCGAAGACGTTCATCGCGAGGGGCATGGCGGAGCCCTTCACGTTCTCGAACAGCAGCGCCGGTCCGCCCGCCTTCTGCACCCGGTCGACGATCTCCCCGACCTCCAGATACGGGTCGACCTCGGCCTTGACGCGCTTGAGGTCGCCCTCGCGTTCCAGTGCCCTGAGCAGGGAGCGAAGATCGTCGTAAGCCATGCGTCCCAGTATCTGCCACCCGCTACCCTGACCCCGTCACCGGGGCCGGACAGTGCCCCGCCGCCGTCCGATGGGGGATCGCACCACCATGCTCAGGTATCTGCCGTTCCTGCTGGTCCTGGCGCTGTGGATCTTCGCCTTCATCGACTGTCTGAACACCCCCGAGGAGCAGGTGCGCGGGCTGCCCAAGGTGGTCTGGGTCATCATCATCCTGCTGTTCGGCGAGGTGCTGGTCGGCCCCGTCGCCTGGCTCGTGGCCGGCAAGGTGCGCCAGGGCGCCCCGGGCGGCTCCACACCCTCCGAGTGGCACCGCAACCACCGCACCGAGTTCGTCGCCCCCGACGACAATCCCGAGTTCCTGAAGTCCCTCAAGGAGGAGAACAAGAAGGACGAGGCCCTCCTCAAGGACTGGGAGGCCGACCTGCGCCGCCGCGAGGAGGAACTGCGGCGCCGGGAGCGGGGGAACGAGGGGGACAAGGAGAACAAGGGGAACCGGGAGAGCGGCGACAAGGAGTAGGCCCCTCTCCTTCAGGCCGTCTCCTTCAGGCCGTCGGCCCCTTCGCTCAGGCCGTCGGCGTCTCCCGCAGGACGAGGTCCAGCAGACCCGGGAAGCGGGCCTCGAACTCCGTTCTGCGCAGGCGGTTGACGCGCCGTGGCCCCTCGTCGCGCTGTTCCACGAGACCGGCGCCCCTGAGCACCGCGAAGTGATGGCTGAGCGCCGCCTTGCCGACCGGCACGTCGAAGCTGCCGCAGCTGCGCGTCCAGTCGCCCGAGCCCGCCAACTCCCTTACCAGGACGAGGCGTACGGGATCGGCGAGCGCCGCGAGCGCGGTGAGGACGGGGACGTCGTCGGGGTGGGTGTGCTCGGGGGCGGCCCGATGACCGGTGCGCTGCGCCACGCGGGGCTCCTTCACGCCTTGCCGAGTGTTCGACGAAAACCATACACTCGCGAGTGTTCGCTTCCTATCGAACACTCGTGAGGAGTGCCGGCATGCGTGCGGTCGAGTTCCAGGAGTACGGCGGCCCCGAGGTCCTGAAGGTCGTGGAGGCGGAGGTCCCCGAGCCGGGCCCCGGCCAGGTGAGCGTCGACGTGGCGTACACCGGCGTGAACTTCGCGGACCTGAAGGCGCGCGGTGAGGGGTACCGGGTGCCGCGGCTGCCGTTCGTGCCCGGCCTGGAGGTGTCCGGCCGGATCCGCGCGACCGGCGAGGGCGTCACCGGCCTGTCCGCCGGGCAGGAGGTGACGGCCCTGACGGACAGCGGCGGCTACGCGGACGTGGCGCTCGCGGACGCGGCGACGGTGTTCCCGGTCCCGGCCGGGCTCGACCTGCGCACCGCGGCGACGCTGCCCACCGTGCTGCCGACGGCGTACGCCCTCGTGCATGCGGTGGGCCGGCTGCAGCCGGGCGAGAGCGTGCTCGTGCAGGGCGCCGCGGGCGGAGTCGGCACGGTGGTCGGGCAGTTGGCGCGGGCCGCGGGCGCCGGGGCGGTGTACGGGGTGGTGTCGGGCGGGGCCAAGGCGGCCTACGCCCGCGAGCACGGCTACGACGAGGTGTTCGTCGGCGCCTTCACGGAGGCGGTACGGGCTGCCACCGGCGGCCGTGGCGTCGACCTCGCGCTCGATCCCGTGGGCGGGGAGACCTTCCGCGACAGCCTGGCCTCGCTCGCGGTCTTCGGGCGCCTGGTCTCCTTCGGCAACGCGAGCTCGGCGCCGGCCTGGAGCGTGGGGCAGCCGGAGCTGTACCCGTCCGGGATCTCGGTCGGCGGCTTCTCGATCCTCACCCTGGCGGCGACGGCCCCCGACGAGCTGCGCACCCTCGCCGAGCGGGCCTTCGCCAAGGTCGCGGACGGCACCGTGTCCCTGCCGGTGACCGCCGAGTTCGCCCTGGAGGAAGCCGCGGAGGCACACCGCCTGATGGGCACGCGCACGAGCACGGGGAAGCTGTTGCTCAGGGTGAACGCGTAGGGCTGGGGCACCGCCGGTGACGGCGTCCCCGGCCGAGTGCGTACCCTTCACCCAGATGAAGGACGCCGACCGCTTGCGCCCCGTCGACCTCGCCCGGCTGGTCGGCGTCTCCACCCAGCAGATCCGCAACTACGAGGAGGCGGGCGTCCTTCCGGTGGCCGTCCGCACCGGGTCGGGTTACCGCACCTTCACGCAGGTGCACCGGCGCGCGCTGCTGACGTACCGCACCCTGGCGAAGGGGTACGGCCCGGTGGCGGCGACGCGGATCATGCGCACCGTGCACGCCGGTGACGTGCCCGGCGCCCTCGCCCTCGTGGACGCCGCGCATGCCGCCCTGCACACCGAGCGGTCGGATCTGCGGGCGGCGAGCGAGGCACTGGAGGCGCTCGCGCGGGCGGAACCGCAGCCGCTGCCCGGCCCCGGCGCGCTGCGTGTCGGGGAGGTCGCCGCGCTGCTCGGGGTGCGGCCCTCCGCCCTCAGGGTGTGGGAGGCGGCGGGGCTGCTCGCGCCCGGGCGGGAGCGCGGGACGCGGTACCGCACCTACAGCCCGGCGGACGTGCGCGACGCCCGCCTCATCCACACCCTGCGCCGCAGCCACTACCTCCTGGACCAGATCCGCCCGGTCCTGGAGGGCCTGCGCCGCGAGGGCAGCAGTGCAGCGCTGCGGTCGGCGATCACCGCACGCGGGCAGGCCCTGACGGAGCGGACACGGGCGATGCTCGAAGGGGCGGGGGCACTGCACGCGTACCTCGCGGACGACCCCGCCTGAGCGCCGGCGCACCCTTCGGTCCGCCGATCCGTCCGCCCATCCGTCCGCCCGTCCATCCGCCAACTGGACATTTCCCGGGGAAATTTGACACGGTGAACCGCACCGGCCCGCATTCGAACACGTGGCCGATGACGCCGAGAGTGAGGCTTCGTGTCCCTCGCCTTCCACACCACGCAGAGCACCTTCTCCGACCCCGGCGAACTCGCCCACCTCTACACCGGACTTCCGCGAGACCCCGCACAACTCGCCCGCATCACAAGGGACTTGCTCATCCACCGCATGGAGGGCGAACTCTTCGGCCACACCCACCCGGCCGACCGTCTGCACAACGACGCCGAGACCCGCTACATCGACGACATCCTGCGCACGCTCGTCGCCCGGAACGACGCCCCGCTGCCCCAACGGCGCGAGGTGGGCGACCGGTTCGTCGGGACCTGCCGGGACTTCGCCCTGCTGCACGTCTCGCTCCTGCGTCACGCCGGCGTCCCCGCCCGCGTCCGGGTCGGCTTCGCCGACTACTTCGGGTCCGACGGCTTCCACGTCGACCACGTCGTCACCGAGTACTGGGACGACGCGCGGGGCTGGCTGCTCGCCGACGCCGAACTCGCCGATCCCCTCCTCACCGACCACTGGAAGCCCGGCTTCGACCCGATGGACGTCCCGCGCGACCGCTTCCTCGTCGCGGGCGAGGCATGGCGGGCGATCCGCGAGGACGGCGCGGACCCGGAGACCTTCGGGCTGCACCCGCCGGAGCAGGGTCCGTTCTGGGGCGAGCGCTACGTCTGCGGCAACATCCGCCTCGACCTCGCCGCCCTGAACAAGGTGGAGACCCTGCTGTGGGACGTCTGGGGCGAGGCCGAGGGCGAGCCCGGTGACCCGCTGCCCGAACCGGCCCGTCTCTTCTACGACCGCGTCGCCCCGGTCGTCAGCGGCACCATCTCCTTCGACGCCGTACGCACCCTGTTCGCCGAGGACGACGTCCTGCGCACCCCGAGGACGGTGACCTGCTACGCCCCCTTCAACGGCCCGAGCCGGGTCACCCTGCGCTGACCGTCCGCCACACGCCGCACACGCCACACACGCCACCGCGGGCCAAAGCCCGGCGTTGCCCCCGCGCCCCGACCCCTGGACAGTGAGAACCATGGATCAGGCACAGGCACGCACCTGGCTCGCCACCGCCGTCGAGGAGGCCCGCGCCGGGCTCGCGGAGGGCGGCATCCCGATCGGCGCCGCCCTCTACGGCGCCGACGGCACCCTCCTCGGACGGGGCCGCAACCGGCGCGTCCAGGACGACGACCCCTCGATGCACGCGGAGACGGCCGCGTTCCGCGCGGCGGGACGGCAGCGGTCGTATCGCGGCACGACGATGGTGACCACCCTCTCGCCGTGCTGGTACTGCTCCGGCCTGGTCCGCCAGTTCGGGATCTCGCGGGTCGTGGTCGGCGAGGCGGCCACCTTCCACGGCGGGCACGACTGGCTGGCCGAGCACGGCGTGGAGATCGTGCTGCTCGACGATCCCGGGTGCGCCGCGATGATGCGCGACTTCGTCAAGGACAACCCGGCCCTGTGGAATGAGGACATCGGTGACTGACACCCCTGCCCCCCCGTATCCCCACCGTCGACCTGCGGCCCTGGCTGGAGGGCGGCCCCGAGGAGCGCGCACGGATCGCCCGTACCGTCGACGAGGCCCTGCAGCGGGCCGGGTTCCTGCTGGTCACCGGGCACGGCGTCGACCCCGCGCTGCGCGCCCGCATCCGGGCGGCCGCGCGGACGTTCTTCACGCTGCCCGTCGAGGCCAAGCGGCCGTACGAGGCGAAGGTGGGCGGCCGCGGCTGGCTCGGGCCCGGCGCCGAGGCCAACGGTGGCGCGGAGGGCACGCCGACCCCGCCGGACCTCAAGGAGTCGCTGACCTTCGCGACGCACGAGCCCTTCGAGGACCCGGTCGTCAACGCCGAGTGGTACGCGCCCAATGTGTATCCCGCCGAGGTGCCGGAGCTCGAGGCGCTGTGCGAGGAGTACCTGGAGCGGATGGCCGAGCTGGAGAAACAGCTGCTGTCGCTGCTGGGCGAGGCCCTGGGCCTGGAACCGGACTTCTTCTCCCGGCACATGGACCACCCGACGTACGGCTTCAACATCAACTGGTATCCGGGCACGGACGTCCTCGGCGCGCCGCAGCCGGGCCAGTTCCGTATCGGCCCGCACACCGACTTCGGCACGGTGACCGTCCTGGACCGGCAGGCGGGCAAGGGGGGCTTGCAGGTGTGGACGGACGAGGGCGGCTGGGAGGACGCGCCCTACGATCCGGCGGCCCTGACCGTCAACATCGGTGATCTGCTGGCCCGCTGGACCGGCGACCGCTGGCGCTCCGGGCGGCACCGGGTGCTGCCGCCGCCCGCCGACGCGCCCTCGGAGGAGCTGATGTCCCTCGTCTACTTCGGCGAGTGCACCCCGGGCACCCTGGTGGAGTCCGTGCCGGCGCCGGTGGGCAGGATCGCCCACCCACCGGTCGACTCGCATGCGTATCTGCGCGCCAAGCTCGACTCGATCACGGTCGGCTGAGCGCGCAGGTCACACGCCCGCGTAGGAGTGCTTGCCGGAGACGAAGATGTTGACGCCGTAGTAGTTGAACAGCCAGCAGCCGAAGGCGATCAGGGCCAGATAGGCGGCCTTGCGGCCCTTCCAGCCGGCGGTGGCGCGGGCGTGCAGGTAGCAGGCGTAGGCGACCCAGGTGATGAACGCCCAGGTCTCCTTGGGGTCCCAGCCCCAGTAGCGGCCCCAGGCCGACTCGGCCCAGATCGCGCCCGCGATGATCGTGAACGTCCACAGCGGGAAGACGGCGGCGTTCAGGCGGTAGGCGAACTTGTCGAGGGACGAGGACGCGGGCATCCGCTCCAGGAAGGACGTCGCGAACCGGCCGGGCGTGCCGCCGTTCTCCAGCTTGGTCTCGTAGGAGTCCTTGAACAGGTAGAGCAGCGTGCCCGCCGCACCCACGTAGAAGACCGCGCCGCACAGGATGGCCGTGGAGACGTGGATGTAGAGCCAGTACGAGTGAAGGGCGGGAACCAACTGGTCGCTGGCGGTGTACAAGACGGTGACGGCGATGCCGAGATCGAGGAGGACCGTCGTGACCAGGAACAGGCCGAGCCAGCGGACGTTCTTCTTCAGCGCGAGCAGCGTCAGGTACACACCGACGGCGACGGTGGAGAAGGTGATGTTGAACTCGTACATGTTGCCCCACGGCGCCCGCTCCACCGAGGCCGCGCGGGCGATCACACCGCAGAGATGCACGAGGAAGGCGAGCACGGTGAGCGAGATGGCGATACGCCCGTAGAGATCGCCCTGCTCGTCCCCGCCGTGCGCCCCGGGCCCGTCCGGCACGTCACGCGAGCCGGCCGAGGAGCGTACGACGACCTTGGGCCGCTCCAGTACGGCGGTGCCGCCGGCCGTCTTCACGGTGACGGCCGGGGCGCTCTTGGTCTTCTCCGCCTTGGTGGTGAGCGCGGCCGCGGTGCGCGCGACCTTGCTGCGGCTGCCGAAGAGCCATTCGGCGATGTAGGCGAAGAAGGCCAGGGTGTAGACGGCCATCGCGGAGTAGATCAGCGTGTTGCTGATGTTCGCGAGGTGTTCGTTGGCCGCGGTGGCCAGCTCGGTTCCGGTGGCGAGAGTCACTTCTCAGCCCCTTCGGCAGGTACGACGTGAGGGTCGGGGGTGGTGTCGTCTTGGTCTGAGGAGTCGTCGGGGGCGTCGTCGCTCTCGGGCGCTCCCGGCGCCTTGTCGTACAGGATCTGGGCGAGGTCGCCGAGTTCCTCGGGCACCTTGGCGGATTCGCTGCGGCCGAGCCCGGCCATCTCCACGACGGTCACGCCGTCGGCGCCCTTGACCGCCCGCACCCAGACGCGGCGGCGCTGGATGAACAGGGAGCCGGCGAGACCGAAGATGGCGACGAGCGCGCCGCCGAGCGCCCAGTCGGTGCCCGGCTGCTGGACGATCTGGAAGTTCGCCCACTGCTTGGTGCCGTCGTAGGTGACCGAGCCGGCGCCGTTCGGGAGCTTCATGGTCTGGCCGGGCTTCAGATTGGCCCTGAGCTGGGCGCCCTTGGCGTCCTTGAAGCCCTTCACATGCGATTTGTCGAGCTGGTACACGCTCTGCGGGATGCCGGAGTTGACGCCGAGGTCGCCGTGGTACGGCTCCAGGTTCAGCACCGGGTTCTTCAGCGCGGGGAATGTGGAGGCCGTCTCGTTGCCCGGGGTGTACGTGGGCAGCAGGAAGGCCTTGATGCCCAGTTGCTCGCTGACGCCCTTGGCGTCGGCGTAGCCGTCGAGGACCTTGATGACGCCGGTGGAGGTGACGTTGGAGTCGAGCGGAAGGAGGGGGACGGCGTCGTGGTAGACGACCTTGCCCTTGCCGTCGCGGACGGTGATGACGGGCGCGTAGCCGTGGGCCGTGAGGTAGACCTTCGCGTCGCCGATCGACAGCGGGCCGTTGACCTTGACCAGGTCCTTCTGGTCCTTGCCGTAGGCGCCCACGCTGTAGTCGATGGCGGCCTGGTAGAGGCGGGGGGTGCCCTTGTTGGGCCCGCTGGCCTCGTAGGTGCCGGTGAACTTGTCCAGGGTGAAGCTGAACGGCACCAGGTCGTCGATGGTGAAGAGGTTGCCGGACTTGAAGTCGTCGTACTGCGTCGCGGTGTTGGAGAAGCCGTCGCCCTCGACGACGAGCTTGTTGCCCTCGGACTTGAAGAGCTGGCCCCAGCCGAAGGAGATCAGCAGCACGATCAGCGCGATGTGGAAGGCGAGGTTGCCGACCTCGCGCAGATAGCCCTTCTCGGCGGCGACGGCGTCACCGGCGAGGTGCGCGCGGAAGCGGCGCTTCCTCAGCTGGGCGAGCGCGGCCTCGCGGACCTGCTCGGGCCGGGCGTCGGTGCGCCAGGTGGTGTACGCGGGCAGCCGGGTCAGCCGCTTGGGTGCGCCCGGCGGGCGGCCGCGCAGCTGGCCGACGAACTGCCAGGTGCGCGGGATGATGCAGCCGACCAGGGAGACGAACAGCAGGATGTAGATCGCGGAGAACCACACCGAGCTGTAGACGTGGAAGAGGCCGAGCCTGTCGTAGACGGGCGCGAGGACGGTGTGCGCCTTGCGGAAGTCGGCGACCTTCGTCTCGTCGGTGCCGGACTGCGGGATCAGCGAACCGGGGATCGCACCGAGCGAGAGGAGCAGGAGCAGCAGCAGCGCGACCCGCATCGAGGTCAGCTGCCGCCAGAACCACCGGGCCCAGCCGATGACGCCCATCGCGGGCAGGTTGGGGGGTTCCTCCCGGGGGGCGGTGGACAGCTGGGAGCCGGCGGCGCCGAGGTCGGGTTCGTCGGCCCGCTCGGGGGGCGTGGCGGCGGTCGTGGTCTTGCTCATCGATCAGATCCCCACGGTGAAGCCGGCGGACCAGGACTGCATGTCCTGCACGAGACGGTCCCAGGCGCCGGTGAGCAGCAGCAGACCGGTCACGATCATCATCGTGCCGCCGATCCGCATCACCCAGACGTAGTGGCGCTTGACCCAGCCGAAGGCGCCGAGCGCCTTGCGGAAGGCGACCGCGGCGAGCACGAAGGGCACACCGAGGCCGAGGCAGTAGGCGACGGTCAGTATGGCACCGCGGCCCGCGCTGGACTGCTGGGAGGACAGGGCCAGCACGGAGGCGAGCGTCGGGCCGATGCACGGCGTCCAGCCGATGCCGAACAGCGCGCCGAGGACGGGGGCGCCCGCCAGGCCCGCCACGGGCCGCTTGTGGAGGCGGAACTCGCGCTGGGTCATCCAGGGCATCAGCCCCATGAAGAAGATGCCCATGAGGATCATGAGCCCGCCCAGCACCTTCGACAGGACGCCCTTGTTGTCCTGCAGCGTGTCGCCGAAGAAGCCGAACAGGGCGCCGCTGGAGACGAAGACGGCGGTGAAGCCGAGCACGAAGAGAGAGGCGCCGGCGACCATCCGGCCGCGCCGGGCCTCGGCCAGGTCGGTGCCGGTGACGCCGGTGACGTAGGAGAGATAGCCGGGGACCAGCGGCAGGACGCACGGGGAGAAGAAGGAGACGAGACCGCCGAGCAGCGCGATGGGCAGGGCGACCAGCAGTGCGCCGTTGAGCACCGTGCCGTTGTAGCCCGTCGCGGCGAGCGTGGTGACTGAGGTCACGTCACTTCTCCGCGAGGACCGGGGCGATCATCTTGCGCAGGTTGTCCTCGCTGAGCCCGGCAAGCGAGCGGGCGGCGATCTTCCCCTCGCGGTCGAGGACGAGCGTGGAGGGGACGGCCTGCGGGTTGAGGGTGCCCTTCTTGAAGCGGAGCATCAGCTTTCCCGTGGGGTCGTACAGGCTCTCGTAGCTGATGCCGTACTGCTTCTCGAAGGCGACCGCGTTCTGGATGCTGGTGTCGCGGGTGTTGATGCCGACGAACTGGACGCCCTTGGTCCCGAGGTCCTTGGAGACCTTCTCGAAGTTGGGCGCCTCGGCACGGCAGGGCGCGCACCAGGAGCCCCAGACGTTCAGGACGACGACCTTGCCCTTGTAGGAGGCGACGTCGAGCTTTCCCCCGTTGACCGTCTTGCCGGAGAGGTCGGGTGCCGCCGCCCGCTCCCCCTTCTTGGCGGTGGAGATGCCGTCCTTGCCCATGACGAAGTTGGTGTCACCGCCCCCGCCGGAGGCGCCCCCGCTGCTGCACGCGGACAGGGTCAGCGCGGAGGCCGCGGCCACCGCGGGGAGCAGGGCGGCACGGCTGAGCTTCGAGCGCAAGGGGGCGCGGTTGGCGGCACTCATGTGAAAAGTTTCGCATGCCCGTTCTGGGGATCTTGCGCACCCCCCTCAGGTCGCGGAGGCGGTCGACGAAGGCGTCGACGCGGCCTCCTTCAGGAAGGACTTCCAGCCGCCCGCGGGAGCCTGTCCGACGTCGAGCGTGCGCAGCTTGGCGAGCACCTCGGGCTTTTGTACGTCCATCCAGTCGACGTACTGCCTGAAGGAGACGAGGCGCACGTCCGCGCCCTTGTCCTTCTCGCGCGCGATGTGCTTGAACGCCTCCTCGACGGCGTCCATGTAGATGCCGCCGTTCCACTGCTCGAAGTGGTTGCCGACGAAGAAGGGCGCCCGGTTGGTCTCGTACGCCCGCTTGAAGCCGGATATGTAGGCGTTCGCTGCCTGGGTGCGCCAGGCCGGGTAGTGGTAGGCGGGGGCGTTGGTCGAGTTGACCGACTGGTTCGCGAGCATGTTGTAGTCCATCGACAGGACCTCGAAGCTGCGCCCGGGGAAGGGGATCTGCTGCAGCGGCAGGTCCCAGACGCCCTGCTTCTTCACGGGCCAGACCTGGCGGCCGCCGGGCGAGGAGGCGTCGTAGCGCCAGCCGAGTTCCTTGGCGGTGGGCAGCAGGTTGTTCTGGCCGAGCAGACAGGGGGTGCGCCCGCCGACGAGTTCCTTGTCGTAGTCGAAGGGCAGGGAGGGCAGGTCGCTGAAGCCGGTGTTGCTGCGCCACTCCTTCACGAAGGCCTTCGCCTGCTGGATCTCGCTCCTCCACTGCGCGGGCGTCCAGTTGCCGACGGTGCCGTAGCCGGAGCAGAAGTGGCCGTTGAAGTGGGTGCCTATCTCGTGCCCTTCGAGCCAGGCGCGGCGGACGTTGGTGAGCGTGGCCTTGATGTGCTCGTTCGTGAGGTAGCCGATGTCGGAGGCGCCGCGCGGGTTGTTCGGCGGGTCGTAGAGGCGCTTCTTGGACTCGGGCAGCAGATACAGCCCGGACAGGAAGAAGGTCATGGACGCGCCGTGCTCCTTCGCCAGGTCGAGGAAGCGCGGGAAGAGGCCGTTGCCGACCTCGCCGGCGCCGTCCCAGGAGAAGATCACGAACTGGGGCGGGGCCTGACCGGGCTCCAACGGCTCGGGCCTGTCCGGCTGGTGGGGCTGCTTGCCGGTGTACGAGGTCGAACCGTCGCCGATGGGGCGGGCGGAGGGCACTGAGCTGCCGGACCTGCCGCCCTGGGAACCCGAAGCATGGGTGGACCCGTCTGACGGTTTGAGGGAGCCGCACGCCGAGAGCCCGGCGGCGGCCGCGGCACCCGCGCCGAGACCGAGCATTCCCCTGCGAGTGAGAGCGCGCATTCCAACCCCGATTCGTCATGTCCTGTGCTGGTCACCCAGTCAGAGGACATGACGAACGGGGAGGTTCATCGCAAATATGTTGCTCTCGTAACAAAACAGCACGGGCAGTACAGGGAACCCAAACGGGGCGAGTTCCCTCTCCCGCTCAGGCGCCGAAGGCCTTGCTCCGACCCTTGTCCTTGCCCTTGGCCGGCTTCGCGCCCGCGAGGAGATGGGCGGGGACGAGATCGCGGGCCGGTTCGCTGTAGCCGACGGAGACGAGCTTGTCGCCCTGGTAGGTGAAGCTCGTCAGGGACGCCAGCGTGCACTGCCGCTTGCGCGGGTCGTGCCACAGGCGCCGCTTCTCGACGTACGACCGCACGGTCCAGATCGGCAGCTGATGGCTGACGAGGACCGCCTCGTGCCCGCGGGCCTGCTCCTTGGCGGCCTCCAGCGCCTGCATCATCCGTACGACGATGTCGACGTACGGCTCGCCCCACGACGGCTTGAAGGGGTTGGTCAGGTACTTCCAGTTGGCGGGCCGGCGCAGCGCGCCGTCCCCGACGCCGAAGGTCCTGCCCTGGAAGACGTTGTCGGCCTCGATGAGCCGCTCGTCGGTGGCGAGGTCGAGACCGTGCGCCTTGGCGATCGGTGTCGCCGTCTCCTGGGCGCGCTCCAGCGGGGAGGCGCAGACATAGGTGATGTCGCGCGGCGCCAGGTGCTCGGCGACCCGGTCGGCCATCTGCCGGCCGAGCTCGGAGAGGTGGTATCCGCCGAGGCGCCCGTACAGGACCCCGCTGGGGTTGTCGACCTCGCCGTGGCGCATCACATGGACGACGGTGATGTCGCTGCCCGCCGTGTTGCTGCTCTCGCTCATGCTGCCGTGGCCTCCGCCGCCGCTCGGGCCGCCGCCGGAAGGGCGTCGGCGATGCGCTGTACGGCCTGTTCGTCGTGGGCCGTGGACACGAACCAGGACTCGAAGGACGAGGGCGGCAGATAGACGCCCTGCGACAGCATCGAGTGGAAGAAGGCGGTGAAGCGGAAGGACTCCTGCTTCTTGGCGTCCTCGTAGTCGCGGACCTCACGGTCCGTGAAGAAGACGGAGAACATGTTGGAGGCGTTCTGCAGCCGGTGCGCCACGCCCTCCTTGGTCAGCGCCTCGGTGACGAGCGTGCGGATCTGCTCCGATACGGCGTCGACCTTGTCGTACGCGGCGTCGTCGAGCAGCCGCAGCTGGGCGAGGCCGGCGGCGGTGGCGACCGGGTTCCCGGAGAGGGTGCCGGCCTGGTAGACGGGTCCGGCGGGCGCGAGGTGCGCCATGACGTCGGCGCGGCCGCCGAAGGCCGCGGCCGGGAAGCCGCCGCCCATGACCTTGCCGAAGGTCATCAGGTCGGGCCGTACGCCGTCGATGCCGTACCACCCGGCGCGGCTGGTGCGGAAGCCGGTCATCACCTCGTCGGAGATGAACAGCGCGCCGTTCTTCTCGCAGGCGTCCTTCAGCCCCTGGTTGAAGCCGGGCCGGGGCGGCACGACGCCCATGTTCCCGGGCGAGGCCTCGGTGATCACACAGGCGATCTCGCCGGGGTGGCGGTGGAAGGCCTCGTGGACGGACTCCAGGTCGTTGTACGGCAGGACGATGGTGTCGCCGGCCTGGGCGCCGGTGACGCCGGGGGTGTCGGGCAGCGCGAAGGTCGCGACCCCGCTGCCCGCCGAGGCCAGCAGCGAGTCGACATGACCGTGGTAACACCCGGCGAACTTGATCACCTTGGAGCGGCGGGTGAACCCGCGGGCCAGCCGGATGGCGCTCATGGTCGCCTCGGTCCCGCTGGAGACGAGCCGCACCTGCTCCAGGGGCTCGATCCGGGCGACCATCTCCTCGGCCAGCGCGACCTCGCCCTCACCGGGCGTGCCGAAGGAGGTGCCGCGCGCGACGGCCTCCTGGACGGCGGCGACGACCTCGGGGTGGGAGTGCCCGAGGATCATCGGTCCCCAGGAACACACCAGGTCGACGTAGTCCCGGCCGTCCGCGTCCGTCAGATACGCCCCCTTGCCCGCGACCATGAAGCGGGGCGTGCCGCCCACGGCACGGAAGGCGCGCACGGGCGAGTTCACACCGCCCGGTGTGACGGCCTCGGCCCGGTCGAACAGAGCCTGCGAGACAGGCGCTTCGTATGAATATGGCAGTTCGCTCATGACCCGCGACTTCTCCGACCTTCTCCGACTCTTCCGGCTCCGGTTGCCAGTGACCTCCTCAGGGTAGGCCAGGGGGTGCCGGTGACAGCGGGGCGCTGCCGCCGACCGGGAGCCGGCCGCCTCCCGGGATGATCTGCGAAACTGGGACCTGATTCACACAGCTCAAACGGCCCTGCGTACGTATAGATGCTCAGATGGATGTACGGAGGCGTGTTCAGGGGCTGCGAAGATCCTGCGGACAGGTGTTTCAGCGCACGTTTCGGCGGGCGGCCGTGGGGGAGGTCACTGACACGATGATCGGGTTGCGCGGCGGGGGCCACGCGTCCTAGAAAAGCAGTCGGGTGGAGATATGCATCGCGGTGGCGGACTGGGCGAGGGGACTGACGACCTGGGTCCTCGACGTGCCCGGCGGGGAAGGCACCGACGCGCGGCGGAGGAGGCCGAAGCCCGTCAGACTCAGGGTCTATCGAACGAGCCCGGCCGGGCCGAGTCGCTCCGGTCGGGGAGCAGGAATGGTGGTCGGGTGGGGGTGACCTACAAGTACTTCGGCGCGCCGGACGGTGCGACCGCTGCCCGCGTCCCGATCTCGATGCGCCCGGAGGAACTCGGCGGCGACGAGCTCGGGATGAACGGCATGTTCACCAAGATCAAGCCGGAGACGATGGCGGCGATGGTCCTCACCGGCATCGAAGGCGTCCCCCTGCACAAGGTCCCCCCGCTGGAACTGGTCGTCCTCCACCCCGACTACGCCGTGGTCAAACTCCCCACGACCGTCGTCGACCCCCTGCGCGGCATAGGCGAGGAGGCGGTGGGCGCCGCAGCCTTCATCTGGTCGACGGTCCCGGACCGCGGGGGTCCGCGCGACGCGTTCAACGTGTACCAGCTGCTGCACGAGTGGCAGGACTTCAGCCATCGGCTGCATGAGGCGGGGCATCAGCCCTATTGCCTTGTCTGGCCGTGAGCTTGGCTTGCGGTCACTGTGTCTTGGCCTGCCCCCGAACTCCCCCTCCGGACCCGCCGGCTGTTTCAGCGCCGGTGAGTCTGACACTCGGCCCTCAGGCCGGAGGCACCCCCACCACCGAGAAGCCGATCACCGAGCCCCCGCCCTCGCGGCGGAAGGCGAACGGGGCGCCGCCGTGGGCTGTGGCGACCTCGCGGACGATCGACAGGCCGAGGCCGGAGCCGGGGAGGGAGCGGGCGTCCGTGGCGCGGTAGAAGCGGTCGAAGATGCGGAGCAGGTCGCATTCGGCGATTCCGGGGCCGCGGTCGAGGACCTCGACGCGGACCGTGCCCGGGCGGGCGGGGCCGAGGACGGCGATCTCGATGGGGCCCGTGCCGTCGCGGTCGAACTTGGCCGCGTTCTCGACCAGGTTGGACATCGCGCGCTGCAGCATCCCCGGCCGCCCGTCGGTCGTCGTGTCGCCGCTCGCGCGCACCCTGACCTCGCGGCCGGTGCGGCGCCGGGCGAGCCCCGCGACGTCCTCGGCGATCTCGGCGAGGTCCACCCGCTGCGGGGGCTCGCTGTCGGACTGTCCCGCCGCCAGGTCCACCAGCTCGTTCACCAGGTCGGTCAGCTCGCGGGCCTCCTGGCCGAGGTCGGCGACCAGGTCCTCGCGCGCGGCGGGCGGCAGTTCGTCGATCCGGCGCAGCAGGGAGATGTTCGTACGGAGCGAGGTGAGCGGTGTGCGCAGTTCGTGTCCCGCGTCCTGGACCAGGCGGCGCTGGTCCTCCTCCGACTGGGCGAGGCGGCCCAGCATGCGGTCGAAGGCGCGGCCGAGCCGGCCCACCTCGTCGTAGCCGGTGACGGGCACCTCGATGCCGAGCCGGCGGGTGCGGGCGACGTTCTCCGCGGCCGAGGTGAGGATGATCAACCGGCGGGTGATGCGCCGGGCCAGCCACCAGCCGAACAGGCCCGCGCCGAGCACCACCGCGCCCATCAGGATCAGCGTGCGCTGCTGCAGGGCCCGCAGCAGGTCCTCGGTGTCGCTGAACTCCTGCGCGACCTGCACCGCGCCCCGGCCGTCGCCGAGCGAGACGGTGGCGATGCGGTAGACGTCCTCGGCGACGTCGACGTCCTTGTGCTCGACCATCCTCCCGGCCGCCCGGCTCTCCACGATCGAGCGGTCGGCGGCCGTGACCGGCAGGCCGGGCCTGCCGCGGTCGACGACGTCGCCGTTTGGCCCCAGCACCTGTACGTCGGTCCGGGCGGGCCGCACCACGTCGTGCCCCGGCGCGGACGAGGAGAAGTCCTCCGGCGTCATCCGGTGCCGGCTCACCTCGTCCCGTACGTCCTGCACGACTTGGTCGAACACGGACTCCTGGTCGACGCGGACCAGCCGGGCGGCCGCGCTGTACGACAGCACGCCGACCAGCACCGTGACGGCGGCGGTGACCGCCGCGAACGACACGGCGAACGTCGTACGCAGGGAGACCAGCCCGGGACGCCGTAGGGTCGGCAGCCACCTGAGCCGGCTCACTCAGTCCTCCCGGAGCACGTAACCCACACCGCGGATCGTGTGGATCAGGGCCGGGGCCGTGGGTTCGTCGAGCTTGCGGCGCAGGTAGCCGACGTAGACGGCGAGGTTCTTGGAGCCGGGCCCGAAGTCGTAGCCCCAGATGCGGTCGTAGATGGTGGAGTGGTCCAGGACGATCCCGGCGTTGCGCACCAGCAGTTCGAGGAGTTCGAACTCCGTGCGGGTCAGCTCCAGTTCGCGTTCGCCGCGCCAGGCGCGGCGGGCCTGTACGTCCATGCGCAGGCCCGCGGCCTCGATCTGCCGGTCGGGGGCCTGGGGCTGCTCCTTCGGCTGGCCGGCCGGCTGGCCGTTGTCGGGGCTGGTGCGGCGCAGCAGGGCGCGCAGCCGCGCGAAGACCTCCTCGACGTCGAACGGCTTGACCACGTAGTCGTCGGCGCCCGCGTCCAGGCCCGCGATCCGGTCCGCGGTCTCGACGAGCGCGGTGAGCATGAGGATCGGTGTGCGGTCGCCCTCGGCCCGCAGCACCCGGCAGACCTGGAGCCCGTCGATGCCGGGCATCATCACGTCCAGCAGGAGGACGTCCGGCGGCGACTTGTGGGCCTGCGCGAGCGCCTCGACGCCGTCGGCGACCGCGATGACCTGGTAGCCCTCAAGGCTCAGGGCCCGCTGCAGGGCATGGCGGATGGCACGGTCGTCTTCGGCGAGCAGCACAGTCTGGGGCACGCATCCAGTCTGCCTTGGCCGGTCGTGGTTCAGCCGGGTGAGCCGGACCACGATCAGCCTTTTTACCGCGCTCTCACCGTCACAGGCCCGGCCTCACCGTCACAGGCGCGGCCTCACCGTCACAGGGCCCCGCCTCACCGTCACAGGCACGGCCCGCCGGTGCGCCTTCCGCCGTCTCACTGCAGCCCGCCGCCCCCTTGCGACAGCGCCGCGAGCCGCTCGGCGAACGGCACCACGTCGAAGTCGTCCCTGACCGGCCGGACCGGGCGCGCCGCCGACAGGCCCGTCATCAGCGCCGCCAGCTCCTGCGCCGCCCGGTCGATCCTGTCCTCCAGGCCCTCGGCGCCCCAGTCCTCGGAGGCGGCGTAGACCCCGGTGGGGACGACCACCGCGCGCAGGTAGGCGAAGAGGGGGCGCAGTGCGTGCTCCAGCACCAGGGAGTGCCGGGCGGTGCCGCCGGTCGCTGCGATCAGCACCGGCTTGCCCGCCAGGGCGTCCTTGTCGAGCACGTCGAAGAAGGACTTGAACAGTCCGCTGTACGAGGCCGAGAACACCGGCGTGACGACGATCAGTCCGTCGGCGCCGGTCACGGCCTCCTGGGCGGCGGACAGGGCGGGCCCCGGGAATCCGCTGGTGAGGTTGTGCGCGATCTCCACGGCGAGGTCGCGCAGCTCCACGACCTCGGTGTCGACCGGGGTGCGCCGCCCCACCGCGGCGGCCAGCCGGTCGGCCAGCAGCCGGGTGGAGGACGGCACGCTCAGTCCCGCCGAGACGACGACGAGCTTCATGCCACGACCTCCTTCGGTCCGGCGGCAAGCTGCTCCGCGGCAGGCTGCTCGGCCTGCTCGGCGGCCAGCAGGGACGCGTGGGTCGGCGGCTCGGGCACATCCGCCGGACGGTTCTTGGCGAACTCCTCGCGCAGCACCGGCACGACCTCCTCGCCCAGCATGTCGAGCTGCTCCAGCACGGTCTTCAGCGGCAGCCCGGCGTGGTCCACGAGGAACAGCTGGCGCTGGTAGTCACCGGCGTACTCGCGGAAGGTGAGGGTCTTCTCGATGACCTCCTGCGGGGAGCCGACGGTCAGCGGGGTCTGGTCGGTGAAGTCCTCCAGGGAGGGCCCGTGGCCGTAGACCGGCGCGTTGTCGAAGTAGGGACGGAACTCGCGGACCGCGTCCTGGGAGTTCTTGCGCATGAAGACCTGCCCGCCGAGCCCGACGATGGCCTGCTCGGGGGTGCCGTGGCCGTAGTGGGCGTACCGGGTCCGGTACAGCTCGACCATCCGCTTGGTGTGGTCGGCCGGCCAGAAGATGTTGTTGTGGAAGAAGCCGTCGCCGTAGTACGCGGCCTGCTCGGCGATCTCCGGGGAACGGATGGAGCCGTGCCAGACGAACGGCGGGATGCCATCCAGCGGCCGGGGCGTGGAGGTGAAGCCCTGCAGCGGGGTGCGGAACTTCCCCTCCCAGTTCACGACGTCTTCGCGCCACAGCCGGTGCAGCAGGGCGTAGTTCTCGACGGCGAGGTTGATGCCCTGGCGGATGTCCTGCCCGAACCAGGGGTAGACCGGGCCGGTGTTGCCGCGGCCCAGCATCAGGTCCACGCGCCCGTCGGCCAGGTGCTGGAGCATCGCGAAGTCCTCGGCGATCTTCACCGGGTCGTTGGTGGTGATGAGCGTCGTGGAGGTGGACAGGATCAGCTTCTCGGTCCGCGCGGCGATGTGGCCGAGCATCGTGGTCGGCGACGACGGCACGAACGGCGGGTTGTGGTGCTCACCGGTCGCGAAGACCTCGAGCCCCACCTCCTCGGCCTTCAGCGCGATGGCGACCATGGCCTTGATGCGCTCGCGCTCGCTCGGCGTACGCCCCGTGGTTGGGTCCGGCGTGACGTCGCCGACGCTGAAGATCCCGAACTGCATGGTCGCTCAACCTCCAAGTTGTTGACCGTTCAACTATATCGGTGAACGGTCACCAGGGTCTCCGTATTCCGGCACCACCAGGGTCCCGGTAGTCCGGCACCACCAGGGTCCCGGTAGTCCGGCATCACCTGGGTCCCGGTAGTCCGGCACCACCAGGGTCCCCTCACCCCGGCGACTGTCAGTACCCCGTCCTACGATCCGGACATGGCCGCCCCACGCCGTGACCACCGAGGGATCGTCGACGCCGCGGGGCTCCTCGCGCAGGTGCGCTTCCGCCGCCGCGAGCCCGCCGAGCCGCTGCGCCCGTATCTGGAGCACTACTGGCTGATCGACTGGGACCTCACCCAGCCGTACGCCTCGCACGTGGTCCCGCACCCGTCGGTCAACATCGTCTTCCAGCAGTTCGCCGGGCAGGAGCCGTTCGCCGAGATCGCGGGGATCGGGCTCGAACTGTTCACGCAGAAGCTGGAGGGGCGGGGGCGGGTCTGCGGCATCCAGTTCCGGCCGGGCGGCTTCCGCCCCTTCGCCCCCGGCCGGCCGGTGAGCGACTGGACCGGGCAGCGGATCCGCTTCCCGGAGGTCCCCCTCGACGCCGATCCGCACGTCGTGCTCGGGCCGGACGACGAGGACGCCCGGGTCGCCGCCCTGGACGCCTTCCTCCTCGGCCTCGCCCCGGAACCCGACCCGCAGGCCGACCTCGCGATGACCCTGGCCGACCGCATCCGCACCGACCGCACGATCCGCCGCGTCGGCGACTTCGCCCGCGCCGAGGGCCTGTCCGTACGAGTCCTGCAGCGCCTGTTCGCCGCGTACGTGGGCGTGGGCCCCAAGTGGGTCGTCCTGCGCTACCGCATCCACGAGGCCCTGGAGCGCGCCGAGACCGACCGGGACGTCGACTGGGCCGCCCTCGCCGCCGACCTCGGCTACGCCGACCAGGCCCATCTGGTACGGGACTTCACGGCGACGGTGGGGGTGCCGCCGACGGCGTACGCGACACAGGGCGTGCAGTAGCGGTAGCGAGGGGTGCGGCAGGCGCCCGCAAATCCGGTTGCACTGCGGCGGCCAAGCATGGATATTTACCTGCGTGACGCAGATTCTTCGTAACGCAAGAGATACTCCACCCCTGTCCCCCCGCGCCCGCTGGGCCGTCCTCACCGTGATCCTCGCCGCCGACGTCCTCGACCTGCTCGACGCCACGATCACCAACATCGCCGCGCCGACGATCACCCGGGACCTGGGCGGCGGCGCGAGCCTGGTGCAGTGGCTCGGCGCCTCCTACGCCCTCGCGCTCGGCGTGCTCCTGGTGCCCGGCGCACGGCTCGGCGACAAGTACGGGCGCCGGCGGCTGTTCCTGACCGGGCTCGCCGGGTTCGTCGCGGCCTCGCTCGCCTGCGGGCTCGCCCAGGCGCCGGCCTTCCTGATCGTCGCCCGGCTGCTCCAGGGCGCCTTCGGGGCGCTCCTGATCCCGCAGGGCTTCGGCATCCTCGGCGCGACCTGGCCGCGCGAGGAGATCGGCAAGGCGTTCAGCCTGTTCGGACCGGTGATGGGACTGTCCGCCGTCGGCGGGCCGATCCTCGCCGCCTTCCTGGTCGACGCCGACCTCGCGGGCCTCGGCTGGCGCCCCATGTTCCTGATCAACCTGCTCCTCGGCGGCGCCGCCCTGCTCGCCGCGGCCCGTCTGCTCCCCCGCGACAGCGGCGAGCGGACCGTGTCCGTGGACGGCCCCGGCTCCGCGCTGCTGGCCGGTGCCATGCTCGGTCTGCTCGGCGGACTCATCGACGGCTCGGGCGGCTGGAGCGTGCGGCCGGTCGCCCTGCTCCTGCTGGGCCTCGCCCTGTTCGCCGCCTTCTGCCACCGTCAGCGCACGGCCGCCGAACCGCTGATCCGCCCGACCCTGCTGCACAACCGCGGCTTCACCTCGGGCCTGATCCTCGGCGTCCTCGTCTTCGCCGCGGTCGCGGGTCTCCTCTACGTCCTCTCGCTCCACTTCCAGCGGGGCCTCGGCCACTCCCCCGCGGGCACGGCGCTCGGCCTGATCCCGCTGTCGGCGGGCATCGTCGTCGCGTCCATCGCCTGCTACCGGCTGATCCACACCTACGGCCGTCAACTCGTCGTCGCCGGGCTGCTGCTGATCCTCACCGGCTGCGGCTGCCTGGCCCTGCTCGCCGACCGCGACGGCTGGGTCCTGGTGCCACCCTTGCTCCTCGTCGGCCTCGGCATGGGCACCTGCTTCGGCACCGTCTACGACGTCACCATCGGCGACATCGCCCCCGAGGAGGCCGGCAGCGCGAGCGGGGCGCTCAACGCGGTGCAGCAGCTGGCCAATTCGGTGGGGGCGGCCACGGTGACGACCGTGTATTTCAGGACGACCGGCGGCGAGACCCACGCGGTCCTGGTGAGCCTTGCCGCCGTCGCCGCGAGCGTGATCCTGTGTCTGCCTCTTGTACGGCTGCTGCCGCGCAGGGCGCCCGCGCGGCCCGAAGGGGCGGGGTAGGCCCGCCCCCTTGAGGGCGCCGGCGCTCAGGGGATCAGGACCAGTCGCCCCCGGACCCCGCCCGCATCCAGCCGGGCGTGGGCCTTCGCCGCATCGTCGAGGGCGTAGGTCTCGGCCACCCGCAGGGTCAGTACGCCCTCGTCGACCAGGCCCGCCAGCTTCGCGAGACGGGCGCCGTCGGCCGTGACGGCGACCGCGGTGGTCCGCACCCCGCGCACCGACTCGGGGTGGCCCCCGGGCCGGACGCCCACGAAGGCACCGCCGTCGCGGACCCACTCAAGGGCGGCCTCGCCGAGGTTCGCGGCGTCCAGCACGGCGTCGTAGGTGCCCAGGTCGGCGTCCCCGGACGCGAAGTGGGCGGCGCCCAGGGACCGTACGAGCTCCTCGTCGCCCTCCCGGGCCAGCCCGGTCACCGACAGACCCCGGTGAACGGCGAGTTGGATCGCGAACCCGCCGACCGCGCCCGCCGCACCCGTCACGAGAAGCGACTGCCCTTCGGTCAACTCCAGTAGGTCCAGGGCCTGTTCGGCGGTCAGGGCATTCAGCGGCAACGTCGAGGCATGCACGGCGTCGACCGTGGCAGGCGCCTTCGCCACCGCGTCCGTGTCTACGACGACGTACTCGGCATGGGTGCCCAGCGGCCGCACCATGCCCGGGTCCAGGGCCACCACCTCGTCACCGGCGCTCCAGGCGGTCGCCACCCCCGTCGCGTCGACGGTCCCGGCGACATCCCAGCCGAAGCCGATCTGCTTGCCCGCGCCCCCGAAGAACCCGCCGCGCACACCGGCGTCCACCGGGTTCAGCGCGGCCGCCGCGACCTTGATCCGCACCTGACGGGCGCCCGGCTCGGGCACCTCCGCCTCCACGATCTCCACGGTCTCGGGCCCGCCGAAGGTCCTCACTACTGCAGCACGCATGGTTGTCTCTCCCAGAATCGATCAGAATCGAGATGTTTTTCCGCGTTTCTGAAGTGCTGCAACAACCGTAGGAAGAGTTACTATCCAGGAGGAAGTAGTTACCTGAAGGTGCCTACCTCACCCGGAGGAGAGCCATGGCGACCATGACCGCCGCCCAGAAGCGCGAACAGGCCCGCACCGACTACGACGCCTTCCTGCGCGCCTGCCCCACCAACCAGCTCCTGGACCGCCTCAGCGACAAGTGGGTCAGCCTGGTCCTCGCCGCCCTGTCCACCGGCCCGATGCGCTACAGCGACCTCAGCCGCAAGATCGCCGGCGTCAGCCCCAAGATGCTGACGCAGACCCTGCGCGCCCTGGAGCGCGACGGCCTCGTCACCCGCACGGTCACCCCCTCCGTGCCGGTCCGCGTCGACTACGAGCTCACCGAACTGGGCGGCAGCCTCGCGCAGTTGATGACCGCGGTGAAGACCTGGGCCGAGACCCACTTCGACGAGGTGCACGCGGCACGGGAGCAGTACGACGCCGAGAACGCCTAGGTGCACCGATCAGGGCGACGGCACGAGACGTACCCGAGGGCCCTCAGACCTCGCCCGCCCGCAACCGCGCGACCTGCTGCCCGCTGAACTCCACCGTCCGCCGCATGTGCCCGACGACCACGGCCAGTTCGGCGTCGTCCAGTTCGTCGAAGAGGGCGGACCAGTCGCCGCCCAGCCGGTCCCACATCCGCCCGAACTCGGCGATCCGCTCCGGCACGGTCGCCACCAGCACCCGCCGCCGGTCCTCCGCGTCCCGCTCCCGCAGGACATAGCCGGCCCGCTCCAGCCGGTCCACCAGCCGGGTCGCCGACCCGGTGGTCAGACCCGTCAGCTCCGCGATCCGGCCCGTCGTCACCGGCGCCCCCTCCAGCGTCAGCAGGTTCAGACACTGCAGATCGGTCGGGTGCAGGCCGAGGTGGTCGGCGACGGCCTGGTTGAACAGGGCGTACGAGGCCATGTAGCGGCGCGAGACGACGGACAGCTCGTCGAGCAGCCGCTCCCGCGCGGTCCCTGCCATGCCTCGCTCCTCTTCGCCTGCGCCGCCCTCGTCGTCTGCGCCGTGCAGAGATCGTACGGAACCCGCGCCTAGAAGTAGTACCTGTCCCCGGTGTCGAGGACGAGCACCCGCTGCCGGTCGTTCGACCGGTTGCGGTCCACGGCGCCCCCACTCCACACCGTGTCCGTCTCCAGCAGCACCTCGGAGGGCGCGCCCCGCAGCCGCACCCGCAGCCCGATCTGCCGGCCCCGGTCGTCCGCCGCCAGCGCCCCCACCCGGCACAGCACCTCCCGCGCGGCCGACCGCGCACACCCCTCCGGCAGCGCCTGCCCGTCCACCAGCGGCACCGACCAGCGCAGCCGCACCGTCGTGTCCGGCACCGCCGACGGCCCGTGGTTGCGCGGCGTGAACCGCAGGTCCACCCGGCCGCCCGACATGGAGACGACGCCGTGATAGGCGAGGTCGGCCTCGGGGTCGCCGCCGGCCGCACCGGCGGGCACGGTCCCCACGGCCACCGCAGCCAGCGCCGCCACGGCCACCACCGGCACCGACACCGACACCGGGAGAACCCTGCGCATGCCACCACTCCTCACTCGCCGCGGACGTACGGACGTATCTCCCGCGGACGTGTCCCACGGGGATGTATCCCACGCCGAGCCGCCGGCAGGCGCCGTCCATCAGGTGACAGCACCCGCCCGTGGCAGGCTTGCGCCATGCTCATCGCCCGCTCCGCCGCCCTCTTCGTCGTCGCCGCGATCTTCGAGATCGGCGGGGCCTGGCTGATCTGGCAGGGCGTGCGCGAACACCGCGGCTGGCTGTGGATGGCCGGAGGCGTGCTGGCCCTCGGCGCCTACGGCTTCGTCGCCACCTTCCAGCCCGACGCCCACTTCGGCCGCATCCTCGCCGCGTACGGCGGGATCTTCGTCGCCGGTTCGATCCTGTGGGGCGTGGTCGCGGACGGCTACCGGCCCGACCGCTGGGACATCACGGGCGCGCTCGTCTGCCTCGCCGGAATGGCGCTGATCATGTGGGCGCCGAGGAACGGCGGCTGAGCCTCACTTACGCTGAATGAAGCCGACCGCACACCGCAGAGCCGACCGCACACCGCAGACCAGGAGCACCGCATGGCAACCGCACCGTCCGCAGCCTCCCGCATCGCGATCGTCACCGGTGCCAGCAGCGGAATCGGCGCCGCCACGGCCCGTCAGCTCGCCGCAGCGGGATACCGCGTCGTCCTGACCGCCCGCCGCAAGGACCGGATCGAGGCGCTGGCGGAGGAGATCAACGCGGCGGGGCACTCCGCCGCGGCGTATCAGCTCGACGTCACCGACCGCGCGGCGGTCGACGAGTTCGCGACCGCCTTCCAGACGATCGGGGTCCTCGTCAACAACGCGGGCGGCGCGCTCGGCGCCGACCCCGTGGCCACCGGCGACCCGGCCGACTGGCGCACGATGTACGAGACGAACGTCATCGGCACCCTGAACGTCACCCAGGCCCTGCTGCCCAAGCTGGAGGCGAGCGGCGACGGCACGGTGGTGGTCGTCTCCTCCACCGCGGGCCTCGGCACCTACGAGGGCGGCGCGGGCTATGTCGCCGCCAAGCACGGCGAGCACGTCCTCGCCGAGACCCTCCGCCTGGAGATCGTCGGCCGCCCGGTCCGGGTCATCGAGATCGCGCCCGGCATGGTCAAGACCGACGAGTTCGCCCTCACCCGATTCGGCGGCGACGAGGCGAAGGCGTCGAAGGTCTACGAGGGCGTGGCCGCACCCCTGACAGCCGACGACGTGGCGGAGACGATCACCTGGGCGGTCACCCGCCCCAGCCACGTCAACGTCGACCTGCTGGTGCTGCGCCCCCGCGCCCAGGCCTCCAACACCAAGGTCCACCGGGAGCTGTGATGACGGACGAAAGGGAGCAGCAGCGCCTGAAGCTGGAGAAGAAACGCGAGCGGTACGTCTGGTACTACCTCGCCTACTTCCTCTTCGGCATCCACATCGTGGCGTTCGTGATGATCTACGCGGTACTGCACGCCAAGTAGGCGGCAGCGCAGCGAGGTTCGTGTGGCTCAGCCCTTCACGCAGACGACCTGCTTCAGCTTCGCCACGACCTCCACCAGGTCCCGCTGCTGATCCATCACCCGCTCGATCGGCTTGTACGCGCCCGGGATCTCGTCCACGACGCCGCTGTCCTTGCGGCACTCCACGCCCCGCGTCTGGTCCTCCAGGTCCTTCGTCGAGAAGCGCCGCTTCGCTGCGTTGCGGCTCATGCGCCGACCCGCGCCGTGCGACGCCGAGTTGAAGGCCTTCTCGTTGCCGAGGCCCTTGACGATGTACGTGGCCGTGCCCATCGAGCCCGGGATGATTCCCAGGTCACCTGCACCCGCCCTGATCGCACCCTTGCGGGTCACCAGCAGGTCCATCCCTTCGTAGCGCTCCTCCGCCACGTAGTTGTGGTGACAGCTGACCTCCATCTCGAAGGTCGGCTTCGCCTTCTTGAACTCCTTGCGGATCACGTCCTTGAGGAGCGCCATCATGATGGAGCGGTTGTACTTCGCGTACTCCTGGGCCCAGTAGAGGTCGCTCCGGTAGGCCGCCATCTGCGGGGTGTCCGCGACGAAGACAGCGAGGTCTCGGTCGACGAGACCCTGGTTGTGCGGGAGCTTCTGGGCCACGCCGATGTGGTACTCGGCCAGTTCCTTGCCGATGTTCCGGGAACCGGAGTGCAGCGTCAGCCACACGGCATTGTCCGAGTCGAGCGACACTTCCAGATGGTGATTTCCGGACCCGAGCGTCCCCATCTGCTTCGTCGCCCGCTCCGCACGGAACTTCACCGCCTCCGCGACGTCGTCGAAGCGCTCCCAGAATCCGTCCCATCCGCCGGTCGCGAACCCGTGCAGTCGTCCCGGATCGACAGCGGTGTCGTGCATCCCCCGCCCCACCGGAATAGCCTGCTCGATCTTCGTCCGCAGTCGGGACAGGTCGCCCGGCAGGTCGTTGGCCGTCAGGGAGGTCTTGACCGCGGACATGCCACAGCCGATGTCGACGCCCACTGCCGCGGGGCAGACGGCGCCCTGCATCGCGATGACCGAGCCGACCGTCGCGCCCTTGCCGTAGTGGACGTCCGGCATGACCGCGAGGCCCTTGATCCAGGGCAGGGTCGCGACGTTGCGCAGCTGCTGCAGGGCCACGTCCTCGACCGTCGCCGGGTCGGTCCACATACGGATCGGGACCTTCGCGCCCGGCATCTCCACGTACGACATTTCTTCCTCATTCCCCCGGAACAGCAATAGAAGTTTGAAAACGCAAAACCAGCGCCAAGGTCGGTGAAATGGGACAACGGACCGGCGTCCACGGCAGTGCGTGCGATACACATTGTCTGCAGCGGACGCCCCCGTGCAGCAAGCGAATAACCAGCGGGGACACTGGACCCACGGCCGTCGGCCACCGTCGAGAGAGGAGCCTGACCGTGCAGCGGAAGGCATATGTACCCGGCGTGGCCGCGCTCCTCGTGGCGCTGCTGGCCGGCTGCACCGGAGGCTCGGGCGACGGGGGTTCGACGGACGACTCGAACCCCGGCGATGCCGGTACGGCGTCCGCCGCGGCCCAGCCCGGCAAGTACCGCACGCTCCCGGAGCCGTGCAGCGCGGTCAGCCATGACACCCTCGACGCGATGCTGCCCGGCATCAAGCAGATCACGGACGAGGAGCAGCGCGACAAGGCGTACCAGGGCGAGGCCACGCTCACGTACGACACGGACCGCAAGGTCGGCTGCCGCTGGAAGGTCCAGTCGACGGCGGCGACCGACCATCTCCTCGTCGACTTCGAGCGTGTCGTCTCCTACGACAACTCCGTGAGCGACGACACCCAGGCGCAGGAGCTGTTCGCGCAGAAGGAGACGGCGGCCGACCTTCCCGAGCCGACGCCTTCCGGCAGCGGTACGCCCGGCGACGCCACGACTTCCGCCGACCCCGGTTCGGACGACGGCGCCGACCCGAGCACCTCGGCGTCCTCCTCGCCGTCCTCCTCGTCCCCGTCCGTCCCGCCGGCCGATCTGCAGCCCCGTGTCCTGAGCGGTCTCGGCGACGAGGCCTTCCTCGACGACGCGCTCAGCGGCTCCTCCTCGACGGCTCAGCAGCGCACGGTGACTGTGGCGTTCCGCACGTCCAACGTCATGGTGACCATCCAGTACGAGGAGCAGCCGGCCTCGGTCGGCGTCGTGCCGGACAGCAAGGAAATGCAGGACAGGGCCCGGAAACTGGCCGCACAGCTGGCGGACACCCTGGGCTCCTAGCGGCCGTTCGCGCGTCCCGGTCGCGCGACCGCAAAGCCTGTGAAGCAGAAGCACACAGTTTCCTCACCGCGTACCGTGGCCCCTCGGACCCGACCCGTCGACCGCAGGAACCACAGCGTCATGAGTGAAGGAACCATGCAGCGACCAGCAGAGCGAGACCGGCACAACCAGCGAGAGAGGCGGCACATGCGCCCCGTGCGCCTTGCCGTCTGCGCGCTCGCCCTCCCCGTGCTGGTGCTCACCGCCGGCTGCTCCTCGGACTCCGGCTCCGGTGACGGGGGCGGCAAGGGATCGGGCGGCGACTCGTCGTCCGCGTCGGGCGCGAGCGCCTCGCCGACGGTGCAGGCGGCGGCGTACCGCAAGCTGCCCGACTCGTGCGCGGTGCTGTCGAAGAAGACGCTGACCTCGCTCGTGCCGAAGGGCGCGAAGTCCGGCAAGGAGGGTCAGTCGGACGACACCGCGACGCGGGCCAGCTGCTCGTGGAGCAGCCTGGACAACAACGGTGTGAAGGGCTCGCAGTTCCGCTGGCTCAATGTCTCGCTGCTGCGCTTCGACTCGGACGCGCAGCGCGGTGAGGGCGACAAGCTGGCGCACGCGTACTACGAGAAGCAGGTCAAGGACGCCCAGGGCGTCGAGGGCGCGAAGAACACCAAGACGCAGCCGGTCGCCGGTACGGGCGACGAGGCGACGCTGGTGCGCTACGACCTGAAGAAGAAGGAAGGCGCCTTCAAGCAGCAGACGATCGTGACGCGGGTGGAGAACGTCGTCGTGACGCTCGACTACAACGGCGCGGGCCTGGCCGGTGAGAAGACCCCGTCGGCGGACGATCTGACGAAGGCCGCCGAGCAGGCGGCCAAGGAGGCGGTGGCTTCCGTGGCGTCGGCGAACGGCGACGGCTCGGGGGCGGGCGCCGGTTCGGGCGCGGGCAATGGCTCGGGTTCGGGCAACGGCTCGGGTTCGGGCAAGCCCTCGCCGTCCAAGTCGGCCTCGAAGTCGGCGTCGGCGAAGCCGTCCGCGTCGGCCTCGAAGGCCCAGAAGTCCTCTTCGCCCTCCGCGTCCGCTTCGGCTTCCAAGAAGAGCTGACTGTCACATCTGGACGCCAACTCGCAGCTCAACACCGCTTTTTGACGGAGCCCGGCCCCCTGTGGGGACCGGGCTCCGCCCGTCCCGGCGCTTCGTTCGCCGGACACTTGTGCCACTCTGTTGCGCGCAACAGCACGCAATGGGAGGGGAGTACGGGTGGCCGCGCCACTGCAGCTGACTCGGATGCACCGCGTTCTCATCGGCGTGGTCGTGACCGGCGCCGTGATCATCGCCGGCATCGGCTTCGCGGGTTCGTACGCGGCCGTGCGCGAGTTGGCCTTCAAGAAGGGTTTCGGGAACTTCGCCTATGTCTTCCCGATCGGCATCGACGCGGGCATCTGTGTCCTGCTGGCCCTTGATCTCCTGCTCACCTGGATCCGCATACCGTTCCCGCTGCTGCGGCAGACCGCCTGGCTGCTGACGGCGGCGACGATCGCCTTCAACGGCGCGGCCGCCTGGCCGGATCCGCTGGGCGTGGGGATGCACGCGGTGATCCCGGTGCTCTTCGTGGTGTCCGTCGAGGCCGCCAGGCATGCGATCGGCCGGATCGCCGACATCACGGCCGACAAGCACATGGAGGGGGTCCGCCTCACCCGCTGGCTGCTCTCGCCCGTGCCGACGTTCCTGCTGTGGCGGCGTATGAAGCTGTGGGAGCTGCGTTCCTACGAGCAGGTGATCAAGCTGGAGCAGGAGCGGCTGGTGTACCAGGCCCGGCTGCGTTCCCGCTTCGGCCGTGCCTGGCGGCGCAAGGCCCCGGTGGAGTCCCTGATGCCGCTGCGGCTGGCGCGTTACGGCGTTCCGCTGGCGGAGACGGCGCCGTCGGGGCTCGCTGCTGCCGGTATAGAGCCGGCGCTGCTGCCTCCGGCGCCTGCGCAGGAGATCGCGCCGCCCGCGGTGAGCGGTCCGGCGCAGATGGCGCCCGTGCCGCAGCAGGCGGCGCCCGTCGAGCAGTTCGAGCCCGAGCCCGACCAGAGCCCGTGGTTCGCCCCTCCCCACGAGGTCGCCTACCAGGGCGACTACGACCCCGAGTACGACCCCGAGCAGTACGCCCAGTGGTATGCCGAGCAGCAGCAGGCCGAGCAGTACCGGCAGGAGCAGGTGGGATACGACGAGCCCTCTCCGGAGGAGACCGGCAGCTTCCCCATTCCGGTGAGCCCGGGCCGTACGCGCGAGCTGGGTGAGGGCGGCGGTCCTCCCGAGCCGACCGAGGAGGACTTCTACCTGGTCTTCCGCGAGTCGATAAAGGGCGGCAACGGCGCGCCCACGCCGCGCGGGTTCATCGCGGACGTGGAGGCGACGTACGGCGTCACGCTGGAGGACGCGGAGTCCAAGCGCATGGTGAACCGCTTCTCCAACCGGCTCAACGCGGAGCTGGCGGAGGACCACATCGCCTGAGCAAAAGAACCGATCGCGTGCATATGACAGAGCGCCCGGTGCCCCACGGCACCGGGCGCTCTGTCATGGCGTCACTCGCCGAGCAGGGCCCGTACCCGCTCCTGTCCGACCGCCAGCAGCAGGGTGGGCAGGCGCGGTCCGGTGTCGCGGCCGACGAGCAGGTGGTAGAGCAGCGCGAAGAAGGACCGCTGGGCGGTCTTGATCTCCGGCGGCAGCTCCTTGGGCGTGGCGTCCGCGGGGAAGCCGGCCTGCACCTTGGGCACGCCGTAGACGAGGTGGGTGAGTCCGTCCAGGGACCAGTGCTCGGCGAGTCCGTCCAGGAGCAGCCGCAGGGACGTCCGGCCGTCCTCGTCGAGGGACTTGAGCAGTTCGGCGTCGGGTTCGTCGCGCACGATGGTCCGCTGGTCGGCGGGGACGTGCGTGTTGATCCAGGCCTCGGCCTTGTCGTACCTGGGCCGTGCCTCGTCCAGTGAGGCGAGCGGGTCGGCGGGGTCGAGCTCGCTCAGGATGCGCAGCGCCTGGTCCTCGTGTCCGGCGGTGATGTCGGCGACCGAGGCCAGCGTGCGGTAGGGCAGCGGGCGCGGGGTCTTCGGCAGTTCACCGGCGGCGGTGCCGACGGCACGCGTGTGTGCGGCCACGTCTCCGGGCAGGGCGCTGCCGTCGGCGACCTTGGCGTCGAGCTTGTCCCACTCGTCGTAGAGCCGCTGGATCTCCTGGTCAAAGGCGATCTTGAAGGACTGGTTGGGGCGGCGGCGGGCGTAGAGCCAGCGCAGGAGCTGGGGCTCCATGATCTTCAGGGCGTCGGCGGGGGTCGGCACGCCGCCGCGCGAGGACGACATCTTGGCCATGCCGGAGATGCCGACGAAGGCGTACATCGGTCCGATGGGCTGCTTGCCGCCGAAGATCCCGACGATCTGGCCGCCGACCTGGAAGGAGGATCCCGGGGAGGAGTGGTCGACGCCGCTGGGCTCGAAGACGACGCCCTCGTAGGCCCAGCGCATCGGCCAGTCGACCTTCCAGACCAGCTTGCCGCGGTTGAACTCGCTGAGCCGGACGGTCTCGGAGAAGCCGCACGCGGTGCAGGCGTACGTCAGCTCGGTGGTGTCGTCGTCGTACGAGGTGACCGTGGTCAGGTCCTTCTCGCAGTTGCCGCAGTACGGCTTGTACGGGAAGTACCCGGCGGAGCCGGACGAGCCGTCGTCCTCGCTCGCCGCGCCGGAGCCCTCGGCGGCCTCCAGCTCGGCCTCGTCCAGGGGCTTCTGCTGCTGCTTCTTGGCCGGGGCCTTCTTGGTGCGGTACTGGTCGAGGATCGCGTCGATCTCGGCCCGGTGCGCGATCGCGTGCAGGATCTGCTCGCGGTAGACGCCGCTGGTGTACTGCGCGGTCTGGCTGATGCCGTCGAACTCCACGCCGAGCTCGGCCAGCGAGTCGATCATCGCAGCCTTGAAGTGCTCGGCCCAGTTCGGGTGCGCGGAGCCCTTGGGCGCCGGGACGGAGGTCAGCGGCTTGCCGATGTGCTCGGCCCAGGTCTCGTCGACCCCGGCGACGCCGGCCGGCACCTTGCGGTAGCGGTCGTAGTCGTCCCAGGAGATGAGGTGGCGCACCTGGTGCCCGCGGCGGCGGATCTCGTCGGCGACGAGGTGCGGGGTCATGACCTCGCGCAGGTTGCCGAGGTGGATCGGGCCGGAGGGCGAGAGACCGGACGCGACGACGACGGGTTTGCCGGGGGCCCGACGCTCCGACTCCTCGATGACCTCATCCGCGAAACGGGAGACCCAGTCGGTGGTCTCGGTGCTCTGAGCCACGATCGGCACGTCCTTCTTTCTGACATGGGGCAGCCGGTACGGTCGCACGGCTGACCGCTCCATTCTCCCAGACCCCATAGCGGCGACGAAAACCGCTTTACCCACCATGGGATACTGGATGGGTCTATCGATCCCCACGAGGAGAACGGCACCCCTTCCTATGGCCTCGGTCACGTCCCTCAGCGACTCCGTCCAGCAGCAGCTCGCGTCCGCCCTCTCGGCCACCCTGCCGGAGGCCGCCGGTGCGGACCCGCTGCTGCGACGCAGCGACCGGGCCGACTTCCAGGCGAACGGCATCCTCGCGCTCGCCAAGAAGGCCAAGACCAACCCGCGGGAGCTGGCGGCGCAAGTCGTCGGCAACATCGTCACCGGTGATGTGATCAAGGACGTCGAGGTCTCCGGGCCCGGCTTTCTGAACGTCACGCTCTCGGACCGGGCGATCACCGAGAACCTCGCCGCGCGGTACGCGGACGGCGAGCGGCTCGGCGTGCCCCTGAAGGAGAACGCGGGCGTCACGATCATCGACTACGCCCAGCCGAACGTGGCGAAGGAGATGCACGTCGGCCATCTGCGCTCCGCCGTCATCGGCGACGCCCTGCGCGGCATGCTCGACTTCACCGGCGAGAAGACGATCGGTCGGCACCACATCGGCGACTGGGGCACGCAGTTCGGCATGCTCATCCAGTACCTGTTCGAGAACCCCGGCGAGCTGGCCCCGGCGGCCGACGTCGACGGCGAGCAGGCGATGAGCAATCTGAACCGGGTGTACAAGGCCTCGCGCGCGGTCTTCGACTCGGACGAGGAGTTCAAGGAGCGGGCACGCAAGCGGGTCGTCGCCCTGCAGTCCGGCGACAAGGAGACGCTGGAGCTGTGGCAGCAGTTCGTGGACGAGTCGAAGGTGTACTTCTACTCGGTCTTCGAGAAGCTCGACATGCAGATCCGCGACGAGGAGATCGTCGGCGAGTCGGCGTACAACGACATGATGGCGGAGACGGCGCGGCTCCTTGAGGAGTCGGGTGTCGCCGTGCGCTCCGAGGGCGCGCTGGTCGTGTTCTTCGACGAGATCCGCGGCAAGGACGACCAGCCGGTGCCGCTGATCGTGCAGAAGGCGGACGGCGGCTTCGGCTACGCGGCGTCCGACCTGTCCGCGATCCGCAACCGCGTCTTCGACCTGCACGCGACGACGCTGCTCTATGTCGTGGACGTGCGGCAGTCGCTGCACTTCAAGATGGTCTTCGAGACGGCCCGGCGGGCCGGCTGGCTGAGCGACGACGTCACCGCGCACAACATGGGCTACGGCACGGTCCTGGGCGCGGACGGCAAGCCGTTCAAGACGCGTGAGGGCGAGACCGTACGGCTGGAGGACCTGCTGGACGAGGCGGTCGAGCGGGCCACGGCGGTCGTGCGGGAGAAGGCCGAGAAGGTGGGCCTGAGCGAGGCGGAGATCGTCGAGAACGGCCGCTACGTCGGCATCGGCGCCGTGAAGTACGCGGACCTGTCGACGTCGCCGAACCGCGACTACAAGTTCGACCTGGACCAGATGGTGTCGCTGAACGGCGACACGAGCGTGTACCTGCAGTACGCGTACGCCCGTATCCGGTCCATCTTCGGCAAGGCCGGCGACCGCACCCCGCTGGCCCACCCGGAGCTCGAACTGGCCCCGGCGGAGCGGGCGCTGGCCCTGCACCTGGACGCGTTCGGGGAGACGGTCTTCGAGGCTGCGGCAGAGTACGCGCCGCACAAGGTGGCCGCGTACCTCTACCAACTGGCGTCGCTGTACACGACGTTCTACGACCAGTGCCCGGTGGTGAAGCCCGCCCCCGCTCAGGAGGTCGCGGAGAACCGCCTCTTCCTGTGCGACGTGACGGCCCGCACCCTGCACCAGGGCATGGCCCTGCTGGGGATCCGGACGCCGGAGCGGCTCTGATCAGGTGCGCCGGGCGATGACCGCCAGCGTCGCGTAGGGCATGGTGACCGTGCCGCCCCGCGCGTCGATGGCGGTCCCGACGGCGGCCAGGATCTCGGCGAGCTTGTCGGGTGGGAGGCGCGTGAAGGCGCCCTGGGTGGGCACGACATCCAGCCAGGCGTCCCGGGTGTAGGTGAACTCCCAGTCGTGGCGCCACTGTTCGGGCTCGTCGAAGCCGCCGGCTTCCCGGATGCCGTCGGCCGCCCTGACGAGGAAGCTCTGGTAGCCGTCCACCACCGACCTCGTCAGGGCGGCGCGGAAGTCGAACGGCGCGTCGGGCATGACGCGTTCGCAGCTGTCGGCGACCGCCTCGGCCAGGTCGGCCGGGATGTCCGCGACGTTCCAGAAGAGGGCCAGCAGGCCGCCGGGGCGCAGGAGCTTCGCCGCCTTGGCCACACCGGCGGCGTGGTCGACCCAGTGCCAGGCCGTCCCGGCGACGACGGCGTCGAACCGGCGCTGCCCCGGCTCCCACGCCTCGAACGTCGCCACTTCCGCGTCCGTGCCGAGCCGTCGCGCCAACGCGGCCATCCGCGGGTCGGGGTCGACCCCGAGCACGGTGCACCCCGCCTCCTGGAACTGCCGGGCGGAGATGCCGGTGCCGCAGCCGACGTCGAGTACGTCGGGGCCGGGCAGGGCGTCGGCGATGCGCCGCACGAGGGCTTCGGGATAGCGGGGCCGGGCGCGGTCGTAGCGCTCGGGGTCGGCGCCGAAGGACTCGGCGATGTCCCGGTGCTCGTGGGGGCGGTTGGGGGTGGGCGCTGGGTCGGATTCCGGGGTGGCCGCCGGGCTGGACGCCGGGGCGGACTCTGGGGCGGACGGGGAGGCGGACTCTGGGGTGGACGAAGGAGTGGGCATGTGCCCACTATGGGTGGGCGGGCGCCCACTCGTCAATGGGCGGGCGCCCACTCGTCAATGGGCGGGCGCCCACTCCAGCCCCTTCGACCTGGGAGAAAATGGCGGACATGCCGACAGGAGTGGCCATCCGCGACCCCCGCCAACAGCTCTTCGACGCCGCCGAGCGCATCCTGCTGCGGGCCGGCCCGAACGCGCTGACCAGCAGGGCGGTCACGGCGGAGGCGGGCGTGGCGAAGGGCGTCCTGCACCGGCACTTCACGGACTTCGACGACTTCCTGGTGGAGCTGGTGCGGACGCGCATCCGCGGGCTGGAGGCCCTGGGCGCGGCCCTGAACGAGTCCGCCGGAACGGGCACGGTCACCGACAACCTCACCACCGCCCTCACGGACCTCTTCGACCCGGTCGCCACCTCGGTCGTCGGCCTCGTCATCGCCCGCGACGAACTCCGCCAACGCCTGCGCACGGCCGGCTCCCGGGGCATCCCCCTGATGACGGAGGCGGCCGCGGTGCTCGCGGCCTACCTCTCGGCCGAACGCGACCTGGGCCGCATCGCCCCCGACGCGGACACGTCCGTCCTCGCCCCGACCCTCCTCGGCGCCGCCCACCTCCTGTTCGCGGACCGCGAGTCGGGGGCACCTGACCGGGAGACGGTGCGCGGGTCGGTGACGGCGGTGGTGGCGGGGGTCATGCGCTCCTGAGCGGGCCATGTCGCGGACCACGAGGGCCCGTTGTCAGTGGCCCGCTCTACAGTCACTGGCATGGCGACACTTCCGAACCCGCTGCCGAGGCTCGCGTCCCTCGGGCTGCAGCTTCCGCCGGGTGAGCTGGTCGACGCGACGGACGACGGGCCGTGGCACGAGCCGCTGCTGTGGCTGACGGACGGCCGGGCCGCGCCCGATGACTGGGTGGCGGTCCGGGCGACGGCGCCGGGCGTCGGGCTGCTCCCGGTCGTCCTGGACGTCGGTGCCGGTCATGAGGGCCCGCGGCACTGGGACTTGATGCCCGCGGAGGTGTCGTATCCGGGGGATCACGATGCCGAGGAGGTGCTGGAGGAGCTCTGGGACGAGTGCGCGGAGGCGGACGCGGACTGGCCCGGTCTGGCCGACGCCAGGGATGCCGCGGATCCCGACTCCGTCGCCGACGACATCGTGAACTCCCTCCTCGACGACGGCAGTCCGCTCAAGGACCCCCGCCTCGCCCTCGTCCCGGCCCGCCGCAGCGCCGACATCCCGACCGCCATCGGCTGGACGGGCCCGGTGAACCACGAGGGCGACACCGCGCGTCTGTCCGCGGTGCTCCGCTCCTGGGAGGACCGCTTCGGCATACGGGTGGTGGCGCTCGGCTTCGACACCCTGCTGGTGTCGGTCGCCGCGCCGCCCACCACCCTGGCCGAGGCGGAGGCGCTCGCGGCGGAGCACTTCGCGTTCTGCCCGGACAACATCTGGCAGAGCGACAACCCGAGCCGCACGGCCTATGCCGAGCGCCGGCTCCTCAACCAGCCTGCCTGGTACTTCTGGTGGGACTGACGACCCGCCCGGACCCTCGGCCGCTCAGCAGCCCTCAACTCAACAGCGCGATCCCGTCCGGAGCCTCGATCCCGAACTCCTCGTCCAGCAGCCGCCGCACCTCCGCCTCCGTCGTCAACTCCCGCTCGGACACGTCCCCGTCGGCCCGGGTCCGCGTCAGCACCCGCCCGTGCAGCAGGAGATGGCGTTCGGCGTCGACGCTCTGGACGTAGAGGCGCTGGGTGAACGGGGAGCGCGGGTTGGTGCCGATGTGCCAGTTGATGACGTCGTAGTCGGGCCTCTCGAAGGGCTCCAGGGTGAAGGCGTACTGCCCCGCCCAGTCGCCCGTGCCCCGGTCGTGCGCCTGGAGCAGCCACATCTCCAGCGGACCGCGGTGCGGCACCCGGACCAGGCGGTGGCGCCGCTCGGCGTCCCGGAACTCGACACCGGCCGTCAGCGGTACGGGCTCCAGCAGTGCGCCGATCGCTCCGAAGCCGACGTCGGCCAGATACGGCTGCGCGTCGCCGGGCACCTCGACGAGGAGCGCCATGTGCGTGCGCGGCCGTGTCTCGATGCGGTCGGCACCGACGACGACCCGCGCCGTCAGCAGCGTCACCCCGAACCCCAGGGCCTCCAGCGCGCCGGCGAGCAGGAAGTTGTGCTCGTAGCAGTAGCCGCCGCGTCGGCTGTGCACCAGCTTGGCCATCAGGTCCGCGGTTTCGAGGGAGGGGGCGGTACGCCGCAGGGCGTCCAGGTTCTCGAACGGGATGCCCCTCATGTGCGCCAGATGCACCCCGCGCAGCGTCACCGTGTCGGCCCGCCGCTCCCCCTCCCATCCGATCCGCCCGAGATACGCGTCAAGATCGAAGTCCACTGTGTCGGCCATCCGGCCACAGTAGACACCCGCCCGGATACGCCCGGGTACGCCCGGGTACGGCAGACCGGAACACCCGGGCACGTCAGAGAGGGGTCACGCCTTGTCGCCGACCCCCGCGTACACGTTGATGTCGGCGTCCGTGACGTCGTTGATGTCGGCGTACCGCACCTTCTCGATGTCGTCGAGGCCCCCCAGGTAGGACTCCTCGGGCTGCTCCGGGACGGGGGCGTCGTTGTCGGCGCGCCAGTGATGGACGGGGACGACGCCCGGCTCCACCAGCCGCAGCGAGTTCTCCGTGAAGAACCGCTCGACGTCCGCCCTAGTGCGCAGCACGAAGGTGAAGCCCCGCTCGGTGTACGTCCGCTGCACCGCGCGGATGTTCTCGGGGTTGAGGTCCTCGGTGAGATGGCTGAGCACCAGGCGGCTGCCGGACGGCAGCGCACGGACGAGCTCGCGCACGATCGGGTACGCCTCCTCGTCCTCCACGAAGTGCAGGATCGCGACGAGGCAGAGCGCGATCGGCTGGTCGAAGTCGAGTGTCTTGGCGGCCTGTTCGAGGATCTGCGCCGGGTTCTTGAAGTCGGCGTCGATGTAGTCCGTACGCCCCTCGGGGCCGCTGGTCAGCAGGGCCCGTGCGTGGGCCAGCACCACGGGGTCGTTGTCGACGTAGACGACGCGCGCGTCCGGGATGATCCGCTGGGCTATCTGGTGGACGTTCTCCGCGGTGGGCAGGCCGGTGCCGATGTCGAGGAACTGGCGGATGCCTTCCTGTCCGGCCAGTTCGTTCACCGCGCGGCGCAGGAAGTCGCGGTTGTGCCGTACGTCGAGGTAGCCGCGCGGGTTGGCGGCGAGCGCGGCGGCGGCCGCGGCGCGGTCGACGGGGTAGTTGTCCTTGCCGCCCAGGAAGACGTCGTAGACCCGGGCCGGATGTGCCCTGGTGCTGTCGATCCTCCTTCTCAGCTCGGCGGGGTCCTGGCTGAGGGCGTCACCGGACATGGGCGTCTCCCTGGAGAGTCGAGGCGGACGTTCGTTCAAGGAGCGACGAGGAGTCGCCAACAACCTAACTCCCGGGGGAACTTGATGGTGCCCGTACCGTGATGCCGCCACGACGCGTCCCGAACCGGCGTCCCGGGACATGGCATCCCCGCAGGTCGAACGGCATCCGGAAGGTCCGGCGTCCCGAATCGTCCGCGGACAGTGGCGCGCCGGACGGATCACCGAGCAGGCTGGAGTCCCGACCCCGAGTTCACCATCGAGAGGGCCGACCCATGTCCGCACCCCCCACCCGCACCCGCGCCCGCCTGCTCCTCGCCGCGACGGCCGCACTCGCCGCGCTCGTGCTGACGGCGTGCAGGGACGGCGAGGGGCTGCGCGACGAGGGCCCGTCGTCCCTGAACACCCCGGCGGCACAGTCGGCCCCGGCGGCGGGGGCAGCACCCTCGCCGCAGGCGCCGTAGAGCCTCAGGCGCCGTAGAGCCGCAGGCGCAATAAAGCCGCAGTGGGCTCAGACCAGCAGCCTCTGCGAGGCCTCGACGGCCCAGTAGGTGAGGATGTTCTGCGCCCCGGCCCGCTTGATGCCGGTCAGCGTCTCCAGAATCGCCCGCTCGCGGTCGATCCACCCCTTCTCGGCGGCGGCCTCGATCATCGAGTACTCGCCGGAGATCTGGTACGCGGCGACGGGCACGTCCGAGGCGTCGGCGACCCGGGCCAGGATGTCGAGGTAGGGCCCGGCCGGCTTGACCATCACCATGTCGGCGCCCTCCTCCAGGTCGAGCGCCAGCTCCCGCAGCGACTCCCGGGCGTTGGCCGCGTCCTGCTGGTACGTCTTCCGGTCGCCCTTCAGGGAGGAGCCGACGGCCTCGCGGAAGGGGCCGTAGAAGGCGGAGGCGTACTTGGCGGTGTAGGCGAGGATCGCCACGTCCTCGCGCCCGATCTGGTCGAGCGCGTCGCGGACGACGCCGATCTGGCCGTCCATCATCCCGCTGGGACCCACGACATGGGCGCCCGCGTCGGCCTGCACCTGGGCCATCTCGGCGTACCGCTCCAGGGTGGCGTCGTTGTCGACGCGACCCTCGGCGTCGAGCACGCCGCAGTGGCCGTGGTCGGTGGTCTCGTCGAGGCACAGGTCGGACATGACGAGCAGATCGTCGCCGACCTCGGCACGCACATCACGGAGGGCGACCTGCAGGATCCCGTCCGGGTCCGTCCCCGGCGTCCCGACGGCGTCCTTCTTCTCGTCCTCCGGTACGCCGAAGAGCATGATCCCGGAGATCCCGGCCGCCACCGCCTCGGCGGCCGCCTTCTTCAGACTGTCGCGCGTGTGCTGCACGACACCGGGCATCGCGGCGATGGGCACGGGCTCGGACACACCTTCACGCACGAACGCCGGAAGGATGAAGTCCGCCGGGTGCAGCCGCGTCTCGGCCACCATCCGCCGCATCACAGGGCCGGTCCGCAGCCGCCGCGGCCGCGCACCGGGAAAGGATCCGTACTTCGACATACCTCTACGCTACGCCCGCCTCGGGGGCACCTTTGCCGACGATATGTCGGTCTCCCAGGGCCCGGCAGTCACGGCACTGACCGGGAGCCGGTGCGCGGAAGGCCCGCTCGCAGCCGTCGCACGTCTGGAAGGGGTGGGGACGGAACCTCGTGTACGTACCTGCCGGTGCGGCCGGTGGTGGAGCGGGCGCCGGCAGGGGTACGGGGAGCAGTTCGCGGAGTCGGTAGGCGAGCACTCCGGCCGGGTGCCGCATGTCGGCGGGTAGATCGGCGGTCAGGGCGTGGTGCACGACGGCAGCGGTGGCACCCCCGTCGAACCAGGCTCTGACAGCGGGCGCGAGCCGATGCACGTCCCGACTGGAGAGGGTGAGACGGTCGTCGGTGCGACGCAGGCCGGCGAGCAGGGCGACGGCTTTTTCGTGGCTCGGCCCGTGAAGGGCTTTCACGGGACGTGGATCGGGCACTTTGGCGGGCCGTACGGGCGATGGAGCTGGAGCAGCGGTTCCCGCACCGCTGTCCACCTGCGGGTGCGCCCCTCCGTCGTCCTCCGGAGGTGCCTGCCGGTCTTCTACTGACGGACGGACCACACGCCCGCGGCTGCGGGGACGGGCCAGGGCGATCGGAGTGGCAGCGGGCGCTGCGGGCGCGTGATGGGCGTACGTACGAGTGACCAGCCGCCCCGTGTCCGTGCGCTCCCGCACCCGCTCCAGGTAACCGTGCGCCTCCAGCTCCCGCAGAGCGAAGGCGATCCGGTCCCGCCCCTCGGGGAACCGTTCGGCAAGGCTGCGGATGTCGACGGGCGACCCCTCTGGCAGTGACAGGATGTGCGTGGCCAGCCCGATCGCCGTCAGCGAGAGCTCACGGTGCTGCGCGAGGTGATTGCCCACGACCGTGTAGTGGCCCGACTGGGACGTCCGTACGTGGATGACACCGGAGGGGGTGGTGGTCTGGCGAACGCCCTGATTCGGGCGCGTGGCGGCGTTAGGCTTCTTCTCAGCCATGGGGAAGCGTGTCTCTTCCTCGTTGGTCAGGCCCTCGCACTGGGATTGCCGTCCCGGCGGGGGCCGAAGTATGTGTGGGGCTGTGCAGTTGTGGACTTTGCCTGTGGCTATTGCCCACGGCGAGACTGCCCGCCCAGTCCCCCAAACCGCCACCCAGACCAGCCAATTTCACCCGCCCGTGTGACGCGCGCGAGGTTTGGTTTGGTTGGTGGGTTATTTCCCCGGGTTCTTAAGGTCTTTTACCGCCTGCAACACCGGCCGCCACTTCACCGGATCCCGCATGGCCAGGCCCCTGTATGACCTGTCCACGCGGCCGGCGCAACGGAACGCCTAACTCCAGCCATCGATCGACACCTGCGGGCCGCCATCGAGATATCGGTGGAGGGCGCTGGCCGTGGTGTCCACGAACTCCTCGGGGATCGCGTCGGCATCGACCCAGCAGACCTGGGAGTGCTTGCGTGGTTCTCGGTTTTCGGGTTCGCCGCTCCATTCGTGGGCGGCGAACACGACGGTGAGGAAGCCATTGGGGGCCTCGACGCCCCAGGCGCCGTGAATGATGTGGGCGACCTTGAGGGCCTCGGGCTTCACGGTCAGGCCGGTCTCCTCGTACAGCTCCCGCGCTGCCGTCTGCGTGATGGGTTCACCGGGCTCGCTCTTTCCGACAGGCAGATCCCACATGCCCTGGGCGAACTTGGCGTTCCGGCTGCGTTGGAGGAGGACGACGCGGTTGGTGGCCTTGTCGTGGACGATGACGGCGGCGACGAGCAGGGTCATGGATTCGAGCGCGGGCGGGAGGGCTTCGGGGTGGTCGTCGGTGGTCCGCTGAGCCACGGCTGGTGTCCCTTCGTCGGCCGGTTGATGGGCAGCTTAGGCCAGTGCTTCGCGTGCGCGGCGGGCGAGTTCGGTGGCTCCGGGCACTTTGCGGCGCTGGTAGACGGAGAAGGTGGAGCGAAGCGAGGTGATCGCTTTGCGGGTGCGGTCGGAGGTCATGCCCTCCATCAAATTCAGGGCTTGTGACCAGGCGGCGACGGCTTCGTCGGCGCGGGCCTGCGCGGCCAGGCTGTCGCCGAGGTCGGCGTAGGTGAGGGCGTGGACGCGTTTGTACTTCTCGGGATCCCAGCGCACCAGGGCGTCGCGGTGCTGTTGCTCGGTGCCGACGTGGTCGGCGAGGTCGGTGAGGGTGCGGGCGGTGTGGCTGGCGACGGTGCCGGCGGCCGGACCACTGACGCGGGAGTAGCTGGGTTGGGGGCTGTCGTCACGCAGGAGGGCGTCTTCCGCTGCGAGCAGGGCGCGGGCCGCCGCGGGCTTCGCGCCGACAGCGGCGTACGCGCGGGCGTGGGTGATGTGCAGCAGCGCCTCGGTCTGGCCGTCGACGTGGCCAAGGCCGCGGGTGAGGGCGCCTTCGACGAGGTCGACGCAGTGGTGGGGCTGCTTGAGGCTGAGGGCTTGGTGGGCGAGGGCGCGCATCATCCAGGCGGCGTGGCCGCGCGGGTCGGCTTCGCACGCGAGTTGGTAGCCGACCTGGTAGTAGCGCTGGGCGGCGCCTTCCTGGCCGAGGTCGTGGTGCTTCCACCCGGCGAGGTAGGCGAGTTCGGCGACGGCACCGAAGGCCGCCTGTCGTAAGGCTTCGTTCGGGAAGCGACCGCGAAGCATGGGGGCGGCGGTGTCGGCGAGGTAGGCGGTGACGGTGGTCAGGCCGTGGCCGCCGCCGAGTCGTTCGTCGGCCGCGCTGAAGGCCGCGGTGATCTGCCGTACGACGCCCACGTCCTCCGCCCCGACCAGGGAGCTGCCGGTGCGGGCGCGCAGCATGCGGGCGGTGGCCTCGTGGTCGTGGAAGAGCGGCATGGCGACCCCGGCCGTGGTGAAGGCAGCCACGGCAAGGAAGCGACGGCGTTCGACGTCGGCCCGGCCCAGGTCGGTGGCCGCGAGCACAGGGTCCGACTCCTGCGACATCGCATCATCGCGCGATCGGAGGTCGATCTCGGCCAGGCTGACGGTGCGCCCTGCTCGGCGGGACAGCGCCTCAGCGAGGTACTGGCCGGTCCGTCCGGTCGGCCGGCGCGAGCCGTTCACCCAGTGAGAGACGGCCGATTTGTTGGTCTGGAGGATCTCTCCGTTCTCGGCTGCGATACGCCGGATGTCCTTCGCCAGAGCCTCATAGGTACAGCTGGTCGCCTCGATCACGTCCCGCAGGCGGGAGTTGGGACCCTTCGGCGCCGCCACGATCGCCTCCGCTCCGGGGCTGTAAACCGCGTATACCGCTTCAACTGGCTCTCACCGTACCCACTGTGCGTGACGGAGTGTTCACTAATCATCAGCCGCTCGTCCCCGGTCCGGTACGTGACCTGACTTCCCGATTCGGCCGAGCGAACCCAGAAGTTCCGTACACCCACACCGGGTTCGGGCATTCCTGTGCCCGAACCCGGCCGATCAGAGACGGAGACACGGTGACCACCACCGACACCGCGGCCATCACGGTCGTACTGCCCGAGGCGTTCGACGAGCGCTGGAGCCGCCTGCCCGGCATCCACGTCGAGGGCCGACGCATCACCATCGACCCGCACGAGTACTTCTTCCGTTTCGAGTCCGACACGTGGCTCCTCGCCGACTGGGAGCTGGTCAAGTCGCAGCTCCTGGACGTGGAGGAGACGACAGAGAGCGCGGTCGAGCAGGTCGCGCTGGACTTCATCAAGGCCCACGCCGAGTCCACCTCGGACGCCGCTCACGTGCTGTCCACCGCGTACGAGGTGTACGCCTATCTGTTTCGCGAGGAGCACCTCGCGGGCCTCGGCCTGCCGCAGATCACCGCCGAGCACCTGCGGATGCTGCGCGAAGCTGCCACGCTGATGGCGCTGAACAAGGTCGAGTTGGACGGGCACATCTCCAACGTCGGCCCGTGCTGGTTCTTCCCGGCAGCCACCTCCGTCGTCTTCGACCTGGACGACGACATGGGCGGCATGCTCGACGAGGTGTACCACGGCGGCTGGTTCAACGAGCACCGCCGCATCGAGTCCATCAAGGCCCACGCCGCCCTCGGCGGCCGGCTCGTACACGGCTGCCAGTCCGTGCCGGACCAGTCGGGTGGCGTCGTCGCGCCCTACGGTGCGTCGATGACCGCCTTCCGCGACGACCTCGCGGCCTTCAAGTCCGGCTGGATCGAGCAGGTCTACGCCCACCGCGTGAGCCCTGCCGCGTAGCACCGCACCGCACGCCAGGCTCCGGGGCGGGCCCCGCCTCTCGCCCGTCCCGGACGCCTTCAACCCCTCTGGAGCACCACGTGACCGCGAACCCCAGCGCCGAACTGCTCGACAACCTGCTCACCATGGCCGATCGGGCCACCGCTGTGCGCGAGAAAATACGCGTGTGGTCCATGTCGGGTGTGGAACGCCTGACCTTCCCCGACGCCACCACCGCGATTTTCAAGTACGCGAAGCGGCCCTTTGACTGCGAGGACCAGGCTCTGCGTCTGGCGCACACGCTCGGCGTTCCCGTCCCGCAGGTGCGCGCCTCTGCCGTCCTCGATGGCTGGCTCGGCATGCTCATGGAGGACCTCGGTCCCGCCGTCCGCGATGCCGACGACCTCGATGGCGTTGCCGCTGCCGTGGTCCTGCACGGCACCCGTACGGCTGCTGCCCTGCCCGTCCTGGATCAAAATCAGCTCCGCACGCTGCCGAACCGAGCCCTGGACCACCTCGCCCGGCTCCGCAAGGCCGAACGCTGGCAGGACACGGACGACGTCGAGGACGCCCTCAACCGCATCGCCGAGGCCTCTGAGGCCCGCTCGACCGGTGCGACCTCGGCACCGTTCGGCTGGGTGCACTCCGAGTACCACCCCACCAGCCTCCACCTCGGCCAACGCGGCTGGCGGCTGCTGGACTTCGCCCGCACCTTCACCGGCCCCGGCCTGCTCGACCTCGCCAGCTGGCACGGCACCCTCGACGCCCCCGACCCCGTACGCCTTCGGGTCTTCCTGGAGCAGTACGTCACCGCCGGCGGCACCCCCGACGCCCTCACCCCGCGCGGCGGACTCACGGCAGAAAACTGGGCTTTGGGCTGGCACCGCATGTGGGCCGTCGAGTGGTTCATGGAACAGTCCATCCGCTGGATCAACAACCCAGCCACCGACCCCGCCTACATCAAGGCCGTACGCCGCCACCTCACCGACGTCACGCATCTCCTCCTGGAGGTCTGACGTGCTCGCCCAGTCCTCCCCTTGGTACGTTCACGCGCTTCAACGCACCACGACCGGCCCCGCCGATCCGCTTTCGGTACCCGCGCGAATGGAGTGGACGACTCGGTCCGGTACCGGACCTGGTGCCGAGATCCTCGGCGCAGACCTGCGCCGCAAGCGGCTGCTGGAACTCGGATGCGGCCCCGGCCACAACGCCGCCCACCTCGCCACCCGCTACGGCGCCCAGGTCACCGGCGTCGACCTGGTCGGCCTCCAGATCCGCCGAGCCCGCTCGCACTACGGCCGCCTCAACAACCTCACCTTCGTCGCAGGCCACGCCCTGCACTACCTGCAAGCCTCTGACGAAGACTTCGATGCCATCTATTCCGTCTTCGGGGCCGTCGGCCTCGTAGCCCCCGAGCTTCTCCTCCAGGCCATCGCCCAGCACCTCAAACCCGGCCGCACTCTCGCCTTCTCCGTCCCCCACCCCCAGCGCGGCGGCCTGCGCCCCACCATCGACGACCGGCCCCGCCGGGACTACGTCACCCTCCCGGACCGCACCCGACTGCCCATCCCCCGCTGGGACTTCGACGCCGATCGCTGGGAAAAGCACCTCGACCGCGCCGGCCTCTGGCTCACCTCAGCCCAGGAGTTCCACGACGCCCGTCACGGCAGCCAGTGGCCCACCACTCTGCTGATCACCGCGCGCAAGCTCTGAGCTCGACTGCCGCCGCCCCTTGGGAGACAACGATGCGTCCGCCCTACCTGCTCCTCGATGTCGACGGCGTCCTCATACCCTTTCCGGACGCCGATGGGACCACTCCGGCAACCCACGGCCGCCACGATGTCGTTCCTGGCGGCCGCAACGCCGGCAACCCGGTCACCGTCTGGCTCAACCCCGCACACGGCCCCCTGCTCATGCACACAATCCGATCCGGCCTGGTCACCCCCCTGTGGTGCACCAGTTGGCGCCAGGACGCCACCACGCTCGTCGGCCCCCTCCTCGGCCTCCCGCCCATCCCCCACGTCGACCTGCCGCGTCCCCGGATCACCACCAGCCACCCCAACGGCTACCTCTGGAAACGCGATCACGTCGAGACCTGGCTCGGCGACGCACCCGCCATCTGGATCGACGACGACTTCACCAGCCTCGACCACACATGGGCCGCCGAACGCACCGCCCTTGGTCGGCCAACCGCACTGATCCAGCCCGATCCCCATGTCGGTCTCCTCGCGGAGCACCTTGTCGAGTCTCTGGCTTGGGCCGCACCACTTACTCTCGCGCAGGCACAAGCGATGGCCACGGCAAGCACCTTGGGTGCGGGCAAGGACAGCACGTTGGTCTTGACGCCGCCCGCGTAGAAAAATGCCAGTGGGCAGACGCAGCAGCGTCTGAGAAGCGGAAGGCGGCCACGACTCAGTGGTGCCCGTAACGCAAAGAAGCGCGGCGAAGCCCCCTGCACAAGCACAGGGGGCTTCCGCCTCGCCTCAGGTCGTCGACCGCCGCCTCCGAGCCCCCGGCCTCCGCTCGCTCGGCCGAGTCACCGCATCCCCCGCCTCCAGCGCGGCAGCCCGCCTCCGCAGGCCGAAGTCGGCGAGTGCCTCCGCCAGCTTGTGGACGGACGGTTCGGGGGCCATGACGTCGACGCGCAGGCCGTGTTCCTCGGCGGTCTTCGCCGTGGCGGGGCCGATGCACGCGATCACCGTCACGTTGTGCGGCTTGCCCGCGATGCCGACCAGGTTGCGCACGGTGGACGACGACGTGAAGAGCACGGCGTCGAAGCCGCCGCCCTTGATCGCCTCCCGGGTCTCCGCCGGCGGCGGCGACGCGCGCACGGTGCGGTACGCCGTGACGTCGTCGACCTCCCAGCCCAGCTCGATCAGCCCGGCCACCAGCGTCTCGGTGGCGATGTCGGCGCGCGGCAGGAAGACCCGGTCGATCGGGTCGAAGACTGGGTCGTACGGCGGCCAGTCCTCCAGCAGCCCCGCGGCCGACTGCTCACCGCTCGGCACCAGGTCCGGCTTCACGCCGAAGGCGATCAGCGCGTTCGCGGTCTGCTCGCCGACCGCGGCGACCTTGATGCCCGCGAAGGCGCGCGCGTCCAGGCCGTACTCCTCGAACTTCTCCCGTACCGCCTTGACCGCGTTCACCGAGGTGAAGGCGATCCACTCGTACCGCCCGGTGACGAGCCCCTTCACGGCCCGCTCCATCTGCTGGGGCGTGCGCGGCGGCTCGACCGCGATGGTCGGCACCTCGTGCGGCACGGCCCCGTACGACCGCAGCTGGTCGGAGAGCGACGCCGCCTGCTCCTTCGTGCGCGGCACGAGAACCTTCCAGCCGAACAGCGGCTTGGACTCGAACCACGACAGCTGGTCACGCTGGGCGGCGGCGGAACGCTCACCGACCACGGCTATCACCGGCCGTCCGCCCTCCGGGGAGGGCAGCACCTTGGCCTGCTTCAGGGTCTGCGCGATGGTGCCGAGCGTCGCCGTCCAGGTCCGCTGACGAGTGGTCGTACCAGCCACCGTCACCGTCATCGGCGTGTCCGGCTTGCGCCCTGCCGACACCAGCTCGCCCGCGGCGGCGCCGACGGAGTCGAGCGTCGTCGACACGACCACGGTCCCGTCGGAGGCCCCCACCTCCGTCCAGCACCGATCGGAGGCGGTACGGGCGTCCACGAACCGCACGTCCGCGCCCTCGGCGTCGCGCAGCGGAACACCCGCGTAGGCGGGCACACCGACGGCGGCGGCGACACCGGGGACGACCTCGAAGGGCACGCCCGCACCGGCGCAGGCGAGCATCTCCTCGGCGGCGTACGCGTCGAGCCCGGGGTCCCCGGACACCGCACGCACGACCCGCCTGCCGCCCCGCGCGGCCTCCATGACAAGATGTGCGGCATCCCGTACCGCGGGGACCCCAGCGGTTGTTGACGAGCCGTCAACAACCGCCAGCTGAGGTGTGCCCGTGCCCGGGTGGGAGTCCGCAGAAGGACCCCCGTCCGTGTGCACCTCGGCGACGCCTTGCCTGGCGTGCTTGCGCACCACGTCGAGCACGTCGTGCTCGGCGACCAGTACGTCCGCGTTCGCCAGCGCCTCCACGGCGCGCAGAGTCAGCAGTCCCGGATCCCCGGGTCCGGCACCGAGGAAGGTGACGTGCCCGTGTTCGAGGCCGGTGGGAAGGGTGGTGGGGCTCACAGTGCTCGCTCCCCCATCAGACCGGCCGCGCCCTGGGCAAGCATCTCGGCAGCGAGTTCACGGCCGAGCGCCATTGCTTGGTCGTACGTCTCGGGCACGGGACCGGTGGTGGACAGCTGCACCGTGCGCGAGCCGTCGGTCGTGCCGACTATGCCGCGCAGGCGCATTTCCTTGACAATCTGCCCGTCGGCCAGAAGGTCGGCCAGTGCGCCCACAGGGGCGCTGCAGCCGGCCTCCAGGGCGGCGAGCAGTGACCGCTCGGCGGTCACGGCGGCCCGAGTGGTCGGGTCGTCGAGTTCACCGAGTGACGCGATCAGGTCCACGTTGTCCGCGGCACACTCGATCGCCAGTGCTCCCTGGCCGGGAGCGGGCAGAACCGTGTCGACCGACAGGAAGTCGGTCACCTCGTCGATCCGGCCGATGCGGCTCAGGCCCGCGGCGGCCAGGACGACGGCGTCCAGCTCACCGTCCTGCACATACCGGATCCGGGTGTCGACGTTGCCCCGTATCGGGACCGCCCTTATGTCCAGCCCGTGGGCGCGGGCATACGCGTTCAGCTGCGCCGTGCGGCGCGGCGAACCCGTACCGATGCGCGCGCCGCGCGGCAGGTCGGTGAACTTCAGCGCGTCCCGGGCGACGATCACGTCGCGCGGGTCCTCACGCAGCGGGACGGCGGCCAGCACCAGGCCCTCGGGCTGCGCGGTGGGCAGGTCCTTGAGCGAATGAACCGCGAAGTCGACCTCACCCCGCAGCAGTGCGTCGCGCAGCGCCGTGACGAACACGCCCGTGCCGCCGATCTGCGCGAGGTGCTCGCGGGAGGTGTCGCCGTAGGTGGTGATCTCGACGAGCTCGACGGGTCGTCCGGTCACCTCTCTCACGGCGTCCGCCACCTGCCCGGACTGGGCCATGGCGAGTCTGCTCCGCCGCGTCCCCAGCCTCAATGCCTTGCTGTTCATGCCGGCCCTCGGTTCTTGCTGTTCTCAGATTCGTCGTCGGCGCCCCCGGCGCGGGAGACGGCGTCCACCGCCTCCTGGTCGAGGTCGAACAGGGTCCTCAGGGCATCCGCGTACCCCGCTCCACCCGGTTCGGCCGCGAGTTGTTTGACCCGTACGGTCGGCGCGTGCAGCAGCTTGTCCACGACGCGTTTGACGGTCTGGGTGATCTCGCCGCGATGCTTGTCGTCGAGGCCGGGCAGCCGCCCCTCCAGGCGGGCGATCTCGCTGGCCACGACGTCGGCGGCCATGGTGCGCAGGGCGACCACGGTCGGCGTGATGTGCGCGGCCCTCAGCGCCGCCCCGAAGGCCGCGACCTCGTCGGCGACGATCCGGCGGACCTGGTCGACGTCGGCGGCCATCGGCGCGTCGGCGGAGGCCTCCGCGAGCGACTCGATGTCGACGAGCCGGATGCCGGCCAGCCGGTGCACGGCCGCGTCGATGTCGCGCGGCATCGCGAGGTCGAGCAGGTACAGCACGGGCGCGGGCCGCGGCGGCCCGGCGACCGGTTCGGGCCTGCGGCGCTCGGGGATCCGGCCGACGGTCGCCGCGGTGGCGGCGAGCGCGGTGATCAGCTCGGCCTCGGCCTCGGTGCGCGCGGCCTCGCGGCGGTCCACGGTGCCGTTGTCCACCCAGGCGGCGTGCTGCTCCAGCGTGGCCGCGTCCATCCCGGCCACGGCGGCCTCGCCCATCACGGAGAAGCCCTGCTGCGGGGCGGCGAGGTCGAGCGGACAGCCCTCCTCGGTACCGAGGGAGGTGGGCGGCAGCGGACGTACGTCCGTGTCCACCGCGTCGTCCGCTACGGCGACGGGTGCGCCCGTACGGCCCTCGACGGCGGCCGCGACCGCCTCGGCCGTCAGCACCAGCCCCGTCGCTCCCGTGCAGGACACCACGACATCTGCACGTGTCAGCTCGACCGGCACCGCATCCATCGGTACCGCGCGGGCGGCCACGTCCGTGCCGTCGGCCCCGGACAGTATCTGCACCAGGCGCTCGGCGCGCTCGGCGGTGCGGTTGGCGACGACGATCTCGGCGACCCCGGCCCGCGCGAGCGTGGCGGCGGCCAGCGAGGACATCGAGCCGGCCCCGACGACCAGCGCCTTCTTGCCGCGGGCCCAGTCCAGGACGTCCTCCTGGGCGGAGAGCTGCTCCAGGCCGAAGGTGACCAGGGACTGCCCGGCCCGGTCGATGCCGGTCTCGGAGTGAGCCCGCTTGCCGACCCGCAGGGCCTGCTGGAACAGGTCGTTCAGCAGCCGTCCCGCGGAGTGCAGGTCCTGCGCCCTGGCCAGCGAGTCCTTTATCTGCCCGAGGATCTGCCCCTCGCCCACGACCATGGAGTCCAGTCCGCAGGCCACCGAGAACAGATGGTGGACGGCACGGTCCTCGTAGTGGACGTAGAGATAGGGGGTGAGCTCCTCGAGGCCGACCCCGCTGTGCTGGGCGAGCAGGGTGGACAGCTCGGCGACACCGGCGTGGAACTTGTCGACGTCGGCGTACAGCTCGATGCGGTTGCAGGTGGCGAGGACCGCGGCCTCGGTGGCGGGCTCCGCGGCGACCGTGTCCTGCAGCAGCTTGATCTGGGCGTCCGTGGTCAGCGCGGCGCGCTCCAGGACGCTGACCGGTGCGCTGCGGTGGCTCAGTCCGACGACGAGGAGACTCATGCCGGCATCACGGCGGGTACGTCCCCGTCCGGGCCCTTGTCGGCGGACTTCTTGCGCGCGGCGGCGACCGGTCCGGCGCCGTCGGCGGCGGCCTCCTCACCGGCCTTGCGCTGCTCGTGGAAGGCGAGGATCTGCAGCTCGATGGAGAGGTCCACCTTGCGCACGTCGACGCCCTCGGGGACGGACAGCACGGTCGGCGCGAAGTTCAGGATGGAGGTGACACCGGCGGCCACGAGCCGGTCGCAGACCTGCTGGGCGGCGCCCGCGGGGGTGGCGATGACGCCGATGCTCACGCCGTTGTCGTCGATGATCTTTTCCAGATCGTCGGTGTGCTGCACGGGGATGCCCGCCACGGGCTTGCCCGCCATCGCCGGGTCGGCGTCTATCAGGGCCGCGACCCTGAAGCCGCGGGAGGCGAACCCTCCGTAGTTGGCCAGGGCGGCACCGAGGTTACCGATACCGACGATCACAACCGGCCAGTCCTGGGTGAGCCCCAGCTCGCGCGAGATCTGGTAGACGAGATACTCGACGTCGTAGCCCACACCGCGCGTGCCGTACGAACCCAGGTAGGAGAAGTCCTTGCGCAGCTTGGCGGAGTTGACCCCCGCCGCGGCCGCGAGCTCCTCCGAGGAGACCGTGGGGACCGAGCGCTCCGACAGTGCGGTCAGGGCGCGGAGGTACAGCGGAAGCCTGGCGACGGTGGCCTCGGGAATCCCTCGGCTGCGGGTCGCCGGTCGGTGAGTTCGGCCAGTTGCCACGGTGCTCCTGCGGGTAGAGCGGGGCTGCAGGCGGTCACACGTTCCAAGACCGCCCCGTCGACAGCAGGCTATGTCTTTGTGAACGCGTGCACAAAGATGGTGTCCGATTTGCCCGGCCAACGTGACCGGGGTCACGCACACACGTCCCAGGCGTATCGCAGGGGGCAAACCCGACACACTCCTCGTGAATCCCGCCCCCCAGACCAGATCGCCTTCGATCCTAGGCGATGTCCGGTACGGCCTTGTACTACTCGGTCAGTTCTTTGCGCAGGCGACGCTCGTCCACCCGCCAGAAGGTGTGCTGACGGCCGTCGACCAGGACGACGGGGATCTGCTCCCAGTACTCGTCGTACAACCCCTGGTCACGGGTGATGTCCTTCTCCTCCCAGGGGACGCCGAGTTCGCCGCAGACCTTGTCGACGACCAGCCGTGCGTCGTCGCACAGATGGCAGTCGGGCTTGCCGATGAGAGTGACCAACCGCTCATGCGGAGCGGGCCTGCGGCGGAGGAGAGGACTCATGTCAGCCATTCTCGCGCGCACGCGAGGCGGCGGGACACCCGGGAAACCGCCAAGGAACGCCAGGATCGGATGAGTTCTTTAACGACACGGTCACGGAGAGTTCACAGGCTTCCAACCTTGCGCGTGTGGAGGCACCGAACAAACTGGCTATGCTCACGGGCATGGCCGCTCTCGGATGGCTCACTCCCCGTAGGCGCTCCGCCACGGCGCGGAGCGTGTTGGCAGGCGAGGCCTCTGCGGAGGCAGCGCGCAAGTCCTCGCAGGACATCGAGCCGGAGGAACCGCAGTTCCCCGTACTCGGCGACGACAAGGCTGCCGCCTTCTTCGACCTCGACAACACCGTCATGCAGGGCGCGGCGCTCTTCCACTTCGGCCGGGGCCTGTACAAGCGGAAGTTCTTCGAGACCCGCGACCTGGCCAAGTTCGCCTGGCAGCAGGCCTGGTTCAGGCTGGCCGGCGTCGAGGACCCGGAGCACATGCAGGAGGCGCGCGACTCGGCGCTGTCCATCGTCAAGGGCCATCGCGTCGCCGAACTGCAGTCGATCGGCGAGGAGATCTACGACGAGTACATGGCCGAGCGGATCTGGCCCGGCACCCGCGCGCTCGCCCAGGCGCACTTGGACGCGGGCCAGCGGGTGTGGCTGGTCACCGCGGCCCCGGTGGAGATCGCGACGGTGATCGCCCGCCGTCTCGGCCTGACCGGCGCCCTGGGCACCGTCGCCGAGTCCGTGGACGGCGTCTACACCGGCAAGTTGGTGGGCGAGCCGCTGCACGGCCCGGCGAAGGCGGAGGCGGTCCGCGCGCTGGCCGCGGCGGAGGGCCTGGACCTGAACCGCTGCGCGGCGTACAGCGATTCCCACAACGACATCCCGATGCTCTCGCTGGTCGGCCACCCCTACGCGATCAACCCGGACGCCAAGCTCCGCAAGCACGCCCGCAATCTGGAGTGGCGGCTGCGCGACTACCGCACCGGCCGCAAGGCGGCGAAGGTGGGCATCCCGGCGGCGGCCGGGGTGGGCGCGGTGGCCGGGGGGACCGCGGCGGCGATCGCGCTGCACCGCCGCCGCCGCTGACCGCGACACACCACGAATCGACGGGCCGGGCCAGGTTTCCCGGCCCGTTCGGCGTTTGTGCAGTCCAGTTGGCTGCACACCGCCACAACACGCCCCGTTCCCAAACGGAACCCGAACCATTTCGATCAACAACCGATCACTCAGAGGTACTTGATCGGGCGTGAATCGGTTACAGAAGCGACGTAATCGATGATTTGAGCAACTGGGTGTAGCAGCGCCTGTACGAAGCGTTATTCTCCTCAGACGCAAACCGGTACCACTCCGTCGCTACGACGGGTGAACGGTCCCGCACTGCACGTGATGGAAGCTCTGCCTCTGGGAGTCCCGTGTACCCACACGTCGGGGTTGACGCCTCGGGCCTGGCTACGCTGCGCGCAACGGTCCTCGACCTGTTGCGCGGCTTCGTCCCCACCGCGTACGCCGTCCCCGCCCTCGCCGTTGCCACCACCGCCGTCGGCCCGGCCTACGCGCTCGCCGACGGCAGCGCCGCCGTCGGCCGACGCGGCCGGGCGACGGGCACCACCACCCGCCGTCCCGCCGCGGACAGCGACAGCGCCCGGATGATGGACCTCGTCGAGCGCGCCCAGGCCGGCGAGGCCGACGCCTTCGGCCGCCTCTACGACCAGTACAGCGACACCGTGTACCGGTACATCTACTACCGCGTGGGCGGCAAGGCCACCGCCGAGGACCTCACCAGTGAGACGTTCCTGCGCGCGCTGCGCCGTATCGGCACCTTCACCTGGCAGGGGCGCGACTTCGGCGCCTGGCTGGTGACGATCGCCCGCAACCTCGTCGCCGACCACTTCAAGTCGAGCCGCTTCCGGCTCGAGGTGACCACCGGCGAGATGCTCGACGCCAACGAGGTCGAGCGGTCCCCCGAGGACTCCGTCCTGGAGTCCCTCTCCAACGCCGCGCTGCTCGACGCCGTACGGCGCCTCAACCCCCAGCAGCAGGAGTGCGTGACGCTCCGCTTCCTCCAGGGCCTGTCGGTCGCCGAGACCGCGCGCGTGATGGGCAAGAACGAGGGCGCGATCAAGACGCTCCAGTACCGCGCGGTGCGCACCCTGGCCCGGCTCCTTCCGGACGACGTCCGCTGACCGTCCCGGACGATGTCCGCTGACCGTCAGTGATGTCCAACTAGCAGTCAGTGAAAGTCCGTTGACTTCTCGTTCCGATCATCTGTCGTCCGTAACCCAAGTGCCAAGCCGCTCGTTGTGCGGGATGCAGGCTCCCTGTGGTCACTCCCTGGCCGTCTTCGATCACTCGATCGTGTGGAAGAGGTCAGAGGGTGCAACCCTCAGGACCCCCTGGGGAGTCGACCGTCATGACGAGAGGAGGTGCCGCCAGTGATCGCGAACGTCTCGGCACACCGGCGGGCGAACGCCTTCGCCCAGGCCCTGGAGGAGCAGCCGGACCGGGGCACGGCGGCCGAGCAGTCCGAAGGACCGGCCCCGGCCACGACTGCTGCGGAACAGAGCGAGCAGGGCCGGCTGCTGGAGCTCACGGAGTGTCTCGGCGAACTGCCCCGACCCGAGCTGGATCCGGAGGTCAAGGTCGTCCAGCGGGCGCAGCTGGTGGCCGCGTTCGAGGCGATGATGCAGGAGGGCGGCGAGGCCGAACCGGCGGTGCCGGTGCAGCGCTCCCGCGGCGCCCACCGCGCGAGCCCGCTGGGCAAGCTGCGGCCCCGGTCACGACTGACCAAGGGCCTGGCGGCGGGCGGACTGAGCGTGGGCGTCGCCGCCGGAGCCTTCGGCGGTGTCGCCGCGGCCAGCCAGGACGCCCTGCCCGGCGACTCGCTCTACGGGCTCAAGCGCGGCATCGAGGACTTCAAGCTCAACTACATGTCCGACGGCGCCGACCAGCGCGGTGTGGCCTACCTCGACCAGGCCTCCACCCGGCTGAGCGAGGCACGCCGGCTGATGGAGCGCGGCCGAGGGGGCAACACCCTCGACCACGAGTCGCTCGGCGAGATCCGGCGCACCCTGTCCGGCATGACGCACGACGCCTCCGAGGGCCACCGGCTGCTGCACGAGGCGTACGAGCGCGACCCGGACCGCCTCGGCCCCATCCAGGCCCTGTCGACCTTCTCGCGCTCGCACCGCGACGCCTGGGGCGCCCTGCGCGAGCGGCTCCCGCTGCAGCTCGGTGACGTCAGCGAGCAGGTGTCGTCGGTGTTCGCCGCCATAGACGACGAGGTCGCCCCGCTGCAGTCCCTGCTGCCGCAGTCCCCGGCCCAGGGCGGCGGAGACGGCAAGCGCCACGGCTCGGACCGCGCGTCCCAGGGCACCTCCGGCTCCGGCCGGAAGTCCGCCGAGCCCAGCGCCGGACAGGGCTCCTCCGAGCACAGCAGCCCCAGCAAGCCGAGCCAGTCGACCGGCTCCACGGGCGAAGGCCTGCTCGGCGGCAGCACCGGCGGTCTGCTCGACCCGCCGAAGGACAGCGACAGCGCCTCCCCGTCGGAGAGCAAGTCCCCGTCCACCGAACCGGACGTGACGATCCCACCGCTGCTCCCCGGCCTGCTCCCCGGCCTCGGTATCGACAGCGAGGACACCGACCAGTAGGCCCTACGGCTGTGGGGGCGCCCTTCTCACCGAAGGCGCGCCCCCACAGCCGTACTCAAGTCAGAAAAAACCGACCTCAGAAGAACACCGACCGCCGCTGCACCAACAACTTGTACAGCGTGTGCTGGATCTGTTCCCTGACCTGGTCCGTCAGGTTGAACATCAGCATCGGGTCCTCGGCAGCCTCCGGAGGATACCCGTCCGTGGGGATCGGCTCGCCGAACTGGATCGTCCACTTCGTCGGCAGCGGGATCGCGCCGAGCGGGCCGAGCCACGGGAAGGTCGGCGTCAGCGGGAAGTACGGGAAACCCAGCAGCCGGGCCAGGGTCTTGGCGTTGCCGATCATCGGATAGATCTCCTCCGCGCCGACGATCGAGCACGGAATGATCGGGGTGCCGTGGCGCAGCGCCGTGGAGACGAAGCCCCCGCGGCCGAACCGCTGGAGCTTGTAGCGCTCGCTGAAGGGCTTGCCGATGCCCTTGAAGCCCTCCGGCATCACCCCGACCAGCTCACCCTGTCCCAGCAGCCGTTCGGCGTCCTCGGCGCAGGCCAGGGTGTGGCCCAGCTTGCGCGCCAGCTCGTTGACCACCGGCAGCACGAAGACCAGATCGGCGGCGAGCAGCCGCAGATGGCGTCCCGCCGGGTGGTTGTCGTGGACGGCGACCTGCATCATCAGACCGTCCATCGGAACCGTCCCGGAGTGGTTGGCCACGATCAGCGCGCCGCCCTGGGACGGGATGTTCTCGACGCCCTTCACCTCGACCCGGAAGTACTTCTCGTACACCGGCCGCAGCAGGGACATCAGGACCTGGTCGGTCAACTCCTCGTCGTAGCCGAAGTCGTCGACCTCGTAGTCGCCGGTGAGCCGGCGGCGCAGGAAGGAGAGCCCGCTCGCGACGCGCCGCTCCCAGCCACCGTCACTCTGCGGCTGCTGGGGCGGCTGTTCCTCTTGCGTCACGGGAACATCATCCTGCGCAGGCGCCCTGCTGGGCAGGGGCTGGACGTCACCGACCAGTGCGGGTTCCGTGGTCCTGCGTCGGCTTCCCATGCTCCGACGCCGCGGCGGCCGCTGCACGGCTCCACGGGACCGGTCGTCGTCGAACGGAATGACCTTGGCATCCGCCATCGTTGATGCGCTCCTCAGTTGGCGCTCTGCGTCGGGGGGTGGCCGCCGCCCAGGACGGGCAGCGCGGCGATCCGGTCGACGGCCCCCGCCAGAGCCTCCGGCGGCAGGAGCCCGGGTCCATGACTGCGTGCGAAGTCCGCGAAGGCCTCCGCCGTCGTGTACTTCGGCTGGAATCCGAGCGTCTCACGCATCTGGTCCGTCGCCACGACACGGCCATGGGTCAGCAGCCGGATCTGTTCGGGTGAGAAGTCCGTCATGCCCAGCGTCCGCACCAGCGAGCCGGCCCAGGTGACCGCCGGCAGCAGCAGCGGCACCGTGGGGCGGCCCAGGCGCCTGGAGCACTGGGAGAGCAGCAGGACCCCGTCGCCCGCGACATTGAAGGTGCCGCTGTTGAGCGTGCCCCGCGCCGGTTCCAGCGAGGCGATCCGCAGCACCTCCATCACATCGTCCTCGTGCACGAACTGCAGCCGCGGGTCGTAGCCGAACACGGTCGGCAGGACCGGCAGCGAGAAGTAGGAGGCGAGCGGTGTGTCCGCCGCGGGGCCCAGGATGTTGGCGAAGCGCAGCACGCACACGGCCACGTCCGGCCGGCGCCGCGCGAAGCCCCGTACGTACCCCTCGACCTCGACCGTGTCCTTGGCGAAGCCGCCGCTGGGCAGGGACTTGGGCGGGGTGGTCTCGGTGAACACCGCGGGATCGCGGGGCGCGGACCCGTAGACGTTCGTACTGGACTTCACCACCAGCCGCTTGACCGTCGGCGACTTCTGGCAGGCGCCGAGCAGCTGCATCGTGCCGATGACGTTGGTCTCCTTGACCGCCGCCCGGCTGCCGCTGCCGAGCCCCGTCGCGCTCACATCCATGTGTACGACGGTGTCGGCGCCCGTCTCGGCGAGCACCCGCCCTATGCCGGGCTGCCGGATGTCGGCCTGGATGAAGTCCGCGCCGCCCAGGTGGTGCTCGGGCGGGATCGCGTCCACCGCCACGACCCGGTCCACCTCCGGGTCACGCTGGATCCGTCGTACGAACCGGCCCCCCAACCTGCGGGCCACTCCGGTCACGAGCACGACCTTGCCCAAGATCTGCGCCTTCCTTCCAGCCCATCCGGTACTCGTAGCCTGCCGGGTTCCCCGCGTGCGGCCAACTTAGCGGGTCGATGTTGCGCTGTGATGACCGCCCAATGCATGACGTGACGACATCCACAGACGTACGTACAGACCAAGCCATGTGAAAACGCATGTGGCCCCCCACCGGTTGCGGTGGGGGGCCACAGAGCACGCTCCTGGCGCGTCGCCTACTTCTTGTTGCGACGCTGAACGCGCGTGCGCTTGAGCAGCTTGCGGTGCTTCTTCTTCGCCATCCGCTTGCGCCGCTTCTTGATAACAGAGCCCACGACTACCCTCGCTCACTTCTCATCACTCGGCGTTGGGCGCCATGGGCCCATACGACCTACAAGGGGCCAGCCTACCCGGCCGAGCGCTGAGGTTGTAATCGAGGGTTCCGGGAGGAGTTCATCACGTGCCCTGAGGCTCCCCCCGGAACAACCGTCAGGCGGTTTCCACCCCCACGTAGCTCTCGCGAAGGTACTCGTGAACCGCGTTCTCGGGGACGCGGAAGGACCGCCCCACCCTGATCGCGGGCAGATGACCGCTGTGCACCAGCCGGTACACGGTCATCTTCGACACTCGCATCACCGAGGCGACCTCCGCCACGGTAAGGAACTGAACCTCGCTCAGAGGCCTCTGCTCAGCAGCCATGACACACCTGAACCTTCCGCACTCGACGGCCACCGGCTTCCCCTTCCGGTGACTCTTCGTCGCTGCGTGCTCACTCCCCAATGTAGGGGCGGGTGATGCGAGTGGGGAAGAGGTGCACCCATCGCAGGCCTACTGTGACAGACACGCTCGATTGAGTACGTAGCGGGTAAGCGGCCGGTAGTAATCAGACCGCACAGCGTCATCAAGTGGAACGACGACGGACACGGACCCCTCCGCCTCCCCCACGAAGAGCGCGGGGTCGTCCGTATCGGCGAGGCCGATCGCCTCGAACCCCAGCTGACCTGCCCCGCAGACCCAGCCGTGGTCCCCGACGACCAGCTCGGGAAGCGGCCCGCCGGCCTCCGCGGCCGCGGCCAGCGCGGTGCGAACCGGGAGCGGAGAGTGCGTGTGCACGCCGGTGGCACAACCGGGGCGGGGCGCGCCGGGTTCCCGCACCAGCGCGACTCCCTGTACGTAGTCAAGGTTGTACGTGCGTAGACCGAACCGGGTCGTTATGTCGACACAGTGACCATACGCAGGGGTGAGTACGGCACATCCCGCCGCCGACAGCGCGTCTGCCAGAGCTGCGTAGAAACCGAGCAGGCGGTGCGGATGACCGGTACCGAGGAGCACGGGTGCGCCACGCTGGGCCGCTGCCGCGAGACGCTCCGCGAAGGAATCCAGAGCGGACAGAGTGCGCTCCGGATCGATCACATCTTGACCGGAGACATGATGCGGATCGGCCGAAACCCCGCACTTGTCCGCCATCAAATCGATCAAATCCCGCTGCCGCCAGGTCCATTCGGGATCGAGCCCCAGCAGCGCACGGGGATCGCGGGCGGCGAAGAGCCGATAGCTGCGAAGGCTCTCCTCGCGGGAGGTGGCCACCGGCCCGGCGAGACGGGCGGCCAGCAGATGAGCGCGCATGGCTCCGGTGCTCAACACGTCTGCGATGGTGACGGACCGGGACGGGCCGCGCGGCAGAAACAGGGGAAACAACGCACTGTTGGCGTAATTAGCACGATTGTGCCCACTCCTGCCGCTTCGTCTTACGGCAGCAGCCCCCGCAGCGGAAACGCGGCCCGCCGCGTGGCCAGCACCGCCTGGTCCAGCCGGTCGGCGGGGTCGTATCCCGCATCCCAGTCGGCGAAGGACACCGGCCACCGCCCGTCCGTCATCCGCGCCGGCGCCAACTGCCGGGTCCGCGCGAACACTTCCTGCCGCCAGCCGTCGGGAATCACCGTCTCCGGCTCGATCTCCCGCCCCGCCGCGATCCCCACGAGATGCGTCCACGACCGCGGCACCACCTCGACGACCGCGTAGCCCCCGCCGCCCAGCGCGACCCACCGGCCGTCGGCGTACTCGTGCGCCAGCTCATGACATGCGACCTGCACCGCCCGCTGCGCGTCCAGCGACACGGCCAGGTGCGCGAGGGGATCCTCGAAGTGCGTATCGGCCCCGTGTTGGGTCACCAGGACCTGCGGCCGGAAATCGGCGATCAGTTCCGGTACGACGGCGTGGAAGGCCCGCAGCCACCCCGCGTCCCCGGTCCCGGCCGGCAGGGCGACATTCACGGCCGAACCCTCCGCCGACTCCGCGCCCGTCTCCTCCGGCCACCCGGTCTGCGGAAACAGCGTCCGCGGATGCTCGTGCAGGGAGATCGTCAACACCCGCGGATCGCTCCAGAACGCCGCCTGCACCCCGTCCCCGTGATGTACGTCGACGTCGACGTACGCGACCCGCTCGGCGCCCAGCTCCAGCAGCCGCGCGATCGCCAGCGCGGCGTCGTTGTAGATGCAGAACCCCGAAGCGCCGCCCGGCATCGCGTGATGCAGCCCGCCCGTGAAGTTCACCGCGTGCAGCGCGTCCCCGCCCCACACGGCCTCGGCGGCGGCCACCGACTGCCCGGCGATCATCGCCGACACCTCGTGCATCCCGGCGAAGGCGGGATCGTCCAGCGTCCCCAGCCCGTACGCCGCGTCCGCCGCCGCGGGATCGGCCGAGGCCGCCTTCACGGCCGCGATGTAGTCCTCGCGGTGCACGAGCCGCAGTGTCGACTCACCCGCGGACTTCGCCGCCACCACCCGCACGTCCTTGTCGAGCCCGAAGGCGTCGACGAGGCGCCTGGTCAGGGCGAGCCGGACCGGATCCATCGGATGGTCCGGCCCGAAGTCATAGCCCGTTACTGCCTCGTCCCACATCAGCTGTGCGCGGCCGCTCATGCCCGCCACCGTATCGGTCCGGTTGAGGAGCGAACGACCGGGCGTAGACCAGCGTCACCAGCACCAACAGCATCGGCACGAGCATCGCCCAGCGATAGCTCCACGCATCCCCCAGCGCCCCCACCAGCGGCGAACCGATCAGGAAACCGACGTAATTGAAGATGTTCAGCCGCGCGACGGCCGCGTCGGAGGCGTTCGGGAACAGCCGCCCGGCCGCTGCGAAGGTCTGCGGCACCAGCACGCACAGGCCCAGACCGACCAGCGTGAACCCGAGCATCCCAACCCACGCACCCGGCGACACCGCCACCACGGCGAACCCCAGCGCCGCCACCAGCGCACCCAGCCGCACCACAGCCACGGCCCCGAACCGCCGCACACCCCAGTCCCCCAGCGACCGCCCCAGCAGCGTGGTCACCATGTACACGTTGTACGGCACCGTCGACAGCTGCTCCGAGCTCCCGAGCACGTCCTTGAGGTACTTCGCGCTCCAGTTGGAGACGGTCGAGTCCCCGATATAGGCGAAGGTCATCACCAGACACAGCGGCAGCAGGAGCTTGAAGACGATGCCCCGGCTCTGCGCCCGCTCCTCCTCCTGCTCCGCCACGGCCGCGGACGAGCCCCCGTCGACGTACCAGCGGCTCCCGATCAGCGCGGCGGGCAGCAGCACCGCGACGACGGGCAGATACGACACCCACAGCGCCAGATGCCAGTGCGCCCCCGCCCACGCCAGCGAGGCCCCCACGATCCCGCCGAGGCTGAACGCCGCATGGAAGCTGAGCATGATGCTCCGGCCGTACGACCGCTGCAGGCTCACCCCGAGCATGTTCATCGAGGCGTCCAGGCCGCCCACGGCCAGCCCGAACGCCGCCAGCGCGATGCCCAGTTCGACCAGGTGCTCCCCCGCCCCGACGCCGAGGAGCGCCAGCAGCACCACCGGCTGGGCACACCGCAGCAGCAGACTCGGCCGCACCCGCTTGACCAGCTGCTCGGTCGTCACACTTCCCACGCCGGCCAGGATGGGCACGGCGGCGAGGAAGACGGGCAGCAGCGCGTCGGAGACTCCGTAGCGGTCCTGAATGGCCGGAATCCGCGTCACCAGCAGGGCAAAGGTGGCGCCCTGGGCGAAGAAGCTGAACGCCAAAGAGGCCCTGCCGCGCCGCAGCACATCTGTCATGGCGGCGAGCGTAGGGCCCCTGGCTACCTGTGGGTAGATCAAGCCAAAGGTGAATTTTCCTCAACTTCACCTCTCGGCGCTTCAGGCGGCGACGGCCGACCCGGACGCCCCCGGCTCCTGAGCACTCGCGGCGACCTCGCCGGCCTCGGCCTCCTCGGAGAGCATCCGCTCCATGGGCCCGGCCCCGAAGGCGCCGCCGACCACGATCCCGATCCCGATCGCGGCGAGCAGAATGACCGTCCCGAGCCACACCATGGTGTCCACCGGCACGGTGTACGCACCCACGACCCGCACGACGCACTCCACGAGCAGGGCGACACCCCACACGATCGAGAAGACCCGCTCCTTGCGCCGGAAGTCCGCCGACGCCGCCGCGGTCCCGTCCATCAGCCGGTCCCAGGCGGCCTGCCTGGCCTCGCTCTTGATCAGGAAGGGCTTGAGCCCCTCGGTCATCATCGGTCGGCCCAGCGCCACCGACACCAGGATCCCGATCGCGATGGTGCTGCTGACCCCGCTGTCCTTGGCCAGGAGCAGCCGCGGATCACCGGAGACGAAGCTCAGCGCCAGCGACACGACGGTCACGACGAGGATGAGAGCGGCCAGGGCGTTGATCTTCCGGTCCTTGACCACGGACCATACGGTCCGCAGGGCCGGCACCACGGCGCTGCAGGCGAGCGACGCGAGGGTGCTCATCCCGAAGCCGTCCTTGAACAGGTAGTACGACCCCAGCGGGATGGCCACGTCCACGATCAGCGGAAGGAAATCGTTCGACTTGCCTGTCGACTTGCCAGTCTTCGTCGTCATGCACCCAGCTTGCCGACAGGCACTTGAACGCCAGTAGAAACGATCGTCCGGACCTCGCCATGACAAATGTCAGACGAGCAGGTCAGCCAACTCCCCCAGATCCGAGAAGAGTCGAGTCGCTCCTACGAGCCTCTCGGCAGGCGTCATCGCGGTGAACCCGTAGACGTCCATCCCGGCCGCGACAGCCGCCTGGACCCCCAGGGGACTGTCCTCGACCACCACACACCGCTCGGGCACGGCACCCATCCGCTCGGCCGCGTAGAGGAAGAGATCCGGCGCCGGCTTGCCCCGCCCGACATCCTCCGAACTGAAGATCCGACCGTCGTCGAACAGCCGGTCCAGCCCGGTCTTCCGATGCCCCACCCGAATCCGCTCATGACTCCCGGAGGACGCGACACAGTACGGCACCCCGTCGGCCGCCAACTTCTCCAGCAGCCCTACGGCTCCGGCAACCGGCTCCAACTCCCGCTCGAACGCGGCGAACACCCGCGCATGGAAGACATCGTCGAAGTCCTCCGGAAGCCGCTCCCCGGTCCGCTCCTCGATGAGGTCATGGACCCGGTGCATGGCGGAGCCCATGTAGTCACGCAGCGATTCCTCGTACGAGGTCGGATGCCCGAGCTCGGTGAGATAGCCGGCGAGGAGCCGGTTGGAGATGGGCTCGCTGTCGACGAGGACACCATCGTTGTCGAAGATCACAAGGTCGTAGCGCATGACGTCGAGCCTA
>NZ_JALDAX010000024.1 GCF_022698145.1 Streptomyces spinosisporus | reverse complement strand
CGCCATCGTGAACGTGGGCAGCATGTGGGCGCACCAGGCGCTCGGCGTGACGCCGTCGTCGGCCTACTCGATGGCCAAGGCGGGCCTGCACGCCCTCACCCACAACCTGGCCATCGAGCTCGCCGGCGAGGGCATCCGGGTGAACGCCGTGGCTCCGGCCGTCACCCGGACGCCGCTGTTCGAAAAGGTCTTCCCGGCAGGTCAACTCGAAGCTGCGATGGACCAGTTGAGCGGCCTGCACCCGCTCGGCCGGGTCGGCACGCCCCAGGACCTGGCCTCCGCGATCGTCTTCCTCCTCTCGGACGCGTCGAGCTGGACCACGGGCGCCATCCTCAATGTCGACGGCGGGGTCATGGCCGGCCGCAACTAGAAGCAGCCTCACGCCCCGCCCAGCACGGCCACCTGACAACTGCGCCGGGCGGGGCCGTCCCAAGGCATCGATCCATGCCGACAACGCACGAAGGAGCCTGCATGGCAGGCAGTCTGAAAAGCGTGCGACGCGACCTTCGCAGGCGAGGTGCTCACGAGCGGCAAGCCAGTGCTCGTCGATTTCTGGGCCGAGTGGTGCGGTCCGTGCCGCCTTGTGGCGCCGGTCCTCGAGGCACTCGCCGCCGAGCACGGCGACAAGATTACGATCGTCCAGCTCAACGTCGACGAAAACCCGCTCACCGCCGAGCAGTACGACGTCAGGTCCATCCCCACGCTCAACGTCTACCGGGACGGCAAGGTCGTCAAGACGGTCATCGGAGCCAGGCCCAAGTCGGTGCTGGAACGAGAGCTGCAGGATTTTCTGAGGTGAGTGGGCTCTGAAGGTGTGCGCCCGTCTCGGCGCCTGCCGCACCAAGGTGCGGCAGGCGCCGAGACGGGTCAGGCCACCGGGGCGGCCCTTCGGTTGCCTGCCCAGAAAGCGCGCTCAACACCGCACGTGTATCGCTCGCTGAATAGGCCGGAACCCCTGTCAGTAAAGTCCAGGAAGGCGCACAGGGCGAGAATGAGAACAGCGACTTCGCATAGACGGTCTGTAGATGGTCCCGTGATTGTCTCGTTCGTACGAGATGATTTGGGGACTGAAGGCCATGCACTCTACGGATGCCAGAAAAACGTGCCGCACGGATTCGAGCGGACTTGCCGGAACCTGCGGCAGCGCTCCAGCAGCGGGGCCCGCCACAGAGCGACGCCAACTCGACCCTGAGTCCGCCGCCTGGGTGGACGCGCTGGAGAACGCCTGTGGACCCCAGTACGAGCAGGCCTGCACGCGACTGCACGAGCTGCTGGTGCGAATTGCCATGGACGTGGTTATCCGTCAGGGTTCGCGTTATCGAATTTCCGGACCCGAACTGGATGACATCGCCCATCAGGCGGCTGCCGACGCACTGATGAGGATCACGCGGAAAATCCATGGATTCCGAGGCGACGCCAAATTCACCACATGGGCGTACCGGTTTGTCGTCCTTGAAGTGTCCAACAAGCTGGGGCGTCATTTCTGGCGCGTGTCACATGCGCGTTTCGACTCGGAGGAATGGGCGCAGGTGCCCGACCGGGCCGGCGTGGACCCCGTCAGCTACTGGCAGGCACGCGAGCTCGTCGAGGCCGTGCGCGACGCGGTCGCGACAGCACTGAGCGCCCACCAGCGGAAGGTCTTCGTCGCCGTCGTCAACGGCGTTCCCCTGGATACGCTCGCCAGCGAGTTGGAGACGAACCACAACGCGCTCTACAAGACGATGTTCGACGCCCGTAAGAAGCTGCGGGCTCGGCTCGTTGCCGGTGGACACCTCGGCACCACGGGCTGACGCAGCGGCCGCCGCGCCGGTCAGCCGCAGCGATGACCGCCGGGCCGCGACCGCGGCCGTACAGATGGCGAGGCGCCGGAGGTAAGACGTCACTCCCTACGGCCGCTGACTTCCGAGGGGGCCGCAGGGGCCGCCCCGAACTGACAAGGACGGCGCGTATGACGTTCATCTCGCGTGGTTTCCACGGCCGAAGGCCGTCTGCGGGTACGAAGCTGCCACCTGGGCAGTACGAGACGACCGGCTTCCCGGTGCTGTCCGCAGGGCCCACTCCCCGCATCCGGAAAGACGACTGGCAGCTGACGGTGAGCAGCGAAACCGGAAAGCGGCACGTGTGGGACTGGGCGGGCCTGATGGCGCTCCCGGCCGAGTCCCCGACCGTCGACCTGCACTGTGTGACGAAGTGGTCGAAGTTCGGCACCGAATGGCGGGGCGTGTCCCTGGACGTGCTGCTCGCGGACGTGGAGACGGCCGCAGAGCACGTCCTGATCGGCTCCTACGGGGGCTACACCACGAACATCCCCCTCGCCGACCTGGTCGACGGGAAGGCGTGGATCGCCTACGGCTACGGGGGCGGCGACTTGGCGCCCGAACACGGCGGCCCCGCTCGGCTGCTTGTCCCGCACCTGTACTTGTGGAAGTCCGCGAAGTGGGTGCGCGACATCGAGCTGCGACAGAGTGACCTGCCCGGCTTCTGGGAGAGCGCCGGCTACCACAATTACGGCGACCCGTGGCGAGAGCAGCGGTACCAGGGCGACTAGGCGAGCAACTCAGGCGGCGGACCGCGGAAGGGACGGACCGACGCGCGGAGTCGGCGACGACCGTAGAGGCCGGCGGCCCCGAGGCGGACATCGTCCCCACGACTTCAGTCTTCAGCGCGGGTCGCGCGGCCCGATCACGCGGAATTCGGCTTCGCCGACGCGGAGGACGCCGTCCGAGAGCGGTGTGCACCGCACGCCGCCCTTGCCGCGCAGCGCTCGCTGCGCCCCGGGTCCGATGACGGCGTCCATCCACGCGCAGGGCCGTGCGGCGCGGTTGACCGCGAACGCGATCGGGCCGTCGCCGGTGTCGAGCTCCACGATCCGATCGATGCAGGCGTCGATGTCGACACCTCGGAGCAGGATGTTCCGTCGTGTCTGCTGCAGGCCGACCGCGGGGTCGATGTGTGTGGGCAGATTCTCCGACGCCATGATGGTCACGGAGGCGTCCCGGTGAGCCGGCTGGGCGAAGTACCGGTCGCCGACGATTCCGAGGTGACGGCGTACGCGGATGTGTTGTACCAGCCCACCGACAGGGTCTGCTGACGGCCCCTCAGCAGGCCTTCCGGAGTACCGGTGCACGGGTGACACAAGGAGTTGCACCACGTGCACCGGCTCGGCGTGGGTGACGTGTGGGGAGCTCAAGCCGACTCAGTTCCCTTCTTCCCCCGGGGGGCGGTTCTCCCGGGCGCTGAGGAGTCTTTCCCTACGGGCTCGCACACGTTCTTCCTCGTCCATTCCACCCCAGATCCCGTACTCCTGTGCCGTGGCGAGCGCCCAACTGGCGCACTGCCGGCGGACCGGACATGTCTTGCACACGGCCTTCGCCTCGTCGGCCTCACGCCGGCCGGGGCCCTGCGGCCCCGCGGGGAAGAACAGTTCGGTGTCGAGGCCCCGGCAGCCCGCGTTGTGGAGCCATGTCAGCATGCCGCTCGCCCGGGGCTGGAGCGAGGACCGGGGTGTCCCAAGGTGGCGTCGTTCATGGCCATGTGTGCAATCTGCGCGTGCAGGCCTCGAGCCGGGACTCGGTCGCGGTGAGCAGACTGTCCCAGGACTCCTGGAACTTCGCCACGCCCTCGTCCTCCAGCTGCCGGACGACTTCGGCATAGGAGATGCCCAGGCGCTCGATCGCTTCGATGTCGGCCCGCGCCTCGTCGTACGTGCTGCGGAGGTCGCGACCTGCGGCGTGTTCCTGAGCTTCGACGGCGAGCAGTGTCGCCTCGGGCATGGTGTTCACGGTGTCCGGGGCGATGAGTCCGGAGACGTATTTGGTGGCCGCGTACGCCTTGTCCTTGACACCCGTGGAGGCCCACAGCGGTCGCTGCTTGTTCGCCCCGGCACGGTGCAGGCGGTTCCAGCGCTCACCGGAGAAGGCCTCCTCGAAGGCCTCGTAGGCCAGGCGGGCGTTGGCCACGGCGGCTCTGCCCCGGAGGGCTCCGGCCTCGGAGGTACCCAGGACGTCGAGGCGCCGGTCGACCTCCGTGTCCATGCGCGAGACGAAGAACGATGCCACCGAGGAGATCTGCGACAAGTCCAAGCCGCCGGCACGGGCCTTCTCCAGGCCTGCCACATAGGCCTCGGCAACCTGCCGGTAGCGGGCCAGGGAGAAGATCAGGGTGACGTTGACACTGATGCCCTGGGCGATGGTCTCGGTGATGGCGGGCAGGCCCGCCTCGGTTGCGGGGATCTTGATGTAGGTGTTCGGGCGGTCGACCAGCCAGGTCAGGTGACGTGCCTCGGCGATCGTCGCCGTGGTGTCGTGAGCCATGTGCGGATCGACCTCGATGGACACGCGGCCGTCCTGGCCCGCGGGGGATACGAGGAACGCGGGGCGAAGCAGGTCGGCGGCGTCGCGCACATCCGTCGCTGTGACGGTCCGGACTGCCTCCTCGGCGGACACGCCGCGCACCGCGAGTTCGGACATCTGGACCTCGTACTCCATGCCGTGCGATATCGCGTCCCTGAAGATCGTCGGATTCGTCGTGACGCCCACCACGCGGCGGCTGCGGATCAGCTCCGACAGGCTTCCCGACTTGATCCGCCCACGTGACAGGGTGTCCAGCCACACGGACACACCGGCGTCCGACAGATCCTTCAACATGCTCGTCATGTGTCCCACACCTTCCGGGGGTGGCGAGGCGGGCTGCGGCACGGGCCGCCCGGGCGTGCTCACGTCTGCGGATCGGCGGCCAGGCAGTGCGACCCATGCACACAGAGCGCGCCTGCGCCGGCCCAGGGGCCGTTCTACGGGGATGGCGCCGAAGGCGTCCGGTGGTTCGACCACAAGCCGAAGGCGCCTCGGTACGACTCGAGCATAATGCGCCTTTTTGCGCAGGGGCAGAGGGAAGTGCCGCACGTCGACGCGGAGTAGACGCGCTGTGGATGGCACGCTCGCCACGTCGGGTGGAGGAGTGCACGTGACGGACCTCGCTCGTGCTGTGGATCCGATGGTGATCGCGCGGGTGTCGGCCAGTGACCGGGGCAAGGGGGCGCCCGGCGTCGGACGTGCTGGTCGCGGATCCTGCGGGGCAGGTCTCGTTGGGCGGCCAGGACGAGAGCCAGTGCGCGTTCGGCGACGCCGGCGTCATGCAGGCAACGGCGTTGGACGGCGCAACCCCTGGTCTGCCCCACCCCGCCCGGCCGGCACCCGCCGCCGCGATGGGAGCACTCGCCACCGAGCAGAGCCTCAGCGCCGGCATGAAGAAGCTGCTCCCCCACATCAGTCCAGTCGGCGTCCAGGTGGGTCTCGTCAGTGCTCGATGCTGTGCGTGGTCTCTTCCTCGTTGTGCCGCAGTTCTTCTCTGGTGAGTTTGGCGACCTGTGCCGACGGGCCGAAGTAGGCGCGGGACAGGCGTGTTCTGAGCTGATCGCGGCGGGAGGGCTTGCGAGGGATGCCGTTGGCGTCCTCGGTCGCTCCGGGGTCGAGAGGCTGGTACTGCTCGTGCGCGGTCAGGGTGTGACGTTCTGCGGGGGAGAGGTCCTGGTGCACCTCGATGTACTCGCCGTGCGGCAGCCGACGGATGGTGCCTGTCTCCCTGCCGTGGAGGACCTTCCTCTTGTCACGGTTCTGGAGACCGAGGCAGATGCGTTTGGTGATGAGGAATGCGACGACAGGGCCGACGAACAGTGCGATGCGGATGAACCAGGTGACGCTGTTGATGGAGAGGTGGAAGCGGGTCGCGAAGAGATCGTTTCCGCCGCCGACCAGGAGCAGGAAGTACACGCTGAGCCAGGCGACGCCGAGACCGGTCCGCACGGGTCGGTTGCGCGGCCTGTCGAGGAGATGGTGTTCGCGCTTGTCGCCGGTGATCCAGCTTTCGAAGAAGGGGTACAGGCCGATGGCCAGCAGGACGGTCGGGAACACGATCAGTGGAATCAGCACACCGAGGTTGAGGGTGTGGCCTGCCGCGTTGATCTCCCACCCCGGCATGACGCGGATGAGACCTTCGGAGAAGCCCATGTACCAGTCCGGCTGGGCGTTCGTGGACACCTGGTCGGGGCGGTAAGGGCCGTACGTCCACACGGGGTTGATGGACGCGATGGCCGACATGGCGGCGATCACGGAGGCGACGAGAAAGAAAAAGCCGCTGGTCTTGGCGAGGTAGACCGGCAGGAAGGGCATGCCGACGACATTGCGGTTGGTCCTGCCGGGGCCGGGCCACTGTGTGTGCTTGTGGTAGACGAGAAGGATCATGTGGACGACGATCAGCGCGGCGATGAGAGCGGGGAGCAGCAGAATGTGCACCGAGTAGAGCCGGGGGACGATTTCGGTGCCGGGGAACTCTCCGCCGAAGAAGAACATGGCCAGGTAGGTGCCGACGATCGGCACGGAGAGGATGGCGCCCTCCACGAAGCGCAGCCCCGTGCCGGAGAGGAGGTCGTCGGGGAGGGAGTAGCCGACGAAACCCTCGAACATCCCCAGAACCAGCATGGTCCAGCCGAACATCCAGTTCACTTCGCGGGGCTTGCGGAAGGAGCCCGTGAAGAAGTGGCGCATCATATGGATGAGCATGCCCGCGACCATGATGAGGGCGGCCCAGTGGTGCATCTGACGGATGAGCAGGCCACCGCGCACGTCGAAGGAGATGTCGAGGGTGGAGGCGAAGGCCTCGGACATGGTGATGCCGTTGAGCGGCGCGTAACTGCCGTGGTAGGCAACCTCGTTCATCGACGGGTGGAAGAAGAACGTCAGATAGATCCCGGTCAGGATCAGTACGACGAAGCTCCACAAGCACACTTCGCCCAGCATGAACGACCAGTGGTCCGGAAAGATCTTCCGCATGTTGGCCTTGGCGATGGTGTAGAGGCCAAGCCGGGAATCCACCCAGTCCGCCATGCGCTCACCCCGGGGTGAATCGCGTCGGTCTCTGAGGTTATTGATCGTCACCTTGCGCTCTTCAACTGCACTCATCGGCTGATGGAGATGGCAGGCTTCAGCACGAACACCGGGATTTCCCGCTGGGTGCTGCGCTGGTACCCGACATACGGCGGATACTCCGGGCTCGGCTCGTACTCACCTTCCAGAGGCACAGATACCTCCCCATACTTCTCTGTTGTTGGCTCTGGACACATCTTCGGAGGTGAGCGTCCGGGAGGAGCTGCGTCTTACTGTGAGCTCCACCTGCCCTTCAGCGGTTCCCACGAGTAAGAAGCACCTGCACCGTGGCGCTGTCATGACGTGGACAGAATCAAGTACTCAGACCTCGACATCCGCGTGGCGAAGGACGCCAAGTCGCAGACCTACGACGCCTGGTTGGGACCGGACCGCATTGGAACCCTGGTCTACGAGTTGACGGCCGGCAGAGTCGCGATGATCTCGGTCGCGGTTGAACCGGAGTAGCAGCATCACGGTGTGTCGGGCGAGCTGATCGCCGGCGCGCTCGAGGACGTCGCGGACTCCGGACGGAGGGTGACGATCATCTGCCCGGTGGTCCGTTCCTTCATCGACGAACATCCGGAGTACGCCGGTGTCGTCGACCCCGAACGCCCAGGCATCCGGTCACGCCGCTGATGGACCGCTCTCGGGCATCGTCCGTCGAAGTGTTCGCTCGTACCATCGCATGGCCGCATGGAGTGCGCCTACGGACCCGACGGGGACCGACGTGCCCACGCCCGCGGCAACCGGGTTGGCGTGGAGGCCACCCTCGATCGTGATGGTGGCCTCCACGCCATGGCTCAGAGGGCGGCGATGCCTTCGCCGCCGACCGCGCCGGGTACGACGACCGATCCGGTCCGGGTCAGGGACCCGTCGGCGTTCACCCGGAAGGCGTCGACACCGCCGGCGGCGCCGGTCTGGGCGTAGAGGAATCTGCCGTCACCGGAGACGGACACGTCCACCGTGCCGGCCCCGGTCGGGGTGGTGGTGAGCGAGGTCAGTGTGCCGTCCTGCCTCGTCCGCAACCCGTTCAACGTGCCGCTGCCGGCGTTCGCCGCGTAGACGTCGTTGCCCACGGTGGCCACCCAGCAGGTGGCTGTCTGTCCGGTCGCCTTCTCGTCGACTTTGGTGAGGTGGTTGTCGGCGTCGACCCGATAGGTGGCAACCGCGTTCGGTCCGGCTTCGGTGACGACGAGCCGCCCGGTGCGGTCGAAGGAAAAGCCGAAGGGCACCGAGTCGGGCGCGTCCGTGATCACGGGTTTGGTGGCGATACCCGCCAGACCGACCCGGAAGACCTCGAAGCTGTTGCCTCCGGCTTTGGTGGTGACGATCAGCCTGCTGCCGTCCGGGGTGAAGCCGATCTGTCCCGGAGTGTGCGTGAACTGCGGTGTCGCTGCCGGGTCCAGTCCCAGACCTCGATGCCATGACGGCACCTTCACCAGATGCCCGGCGACGTTGAGGTAGCCCTGCACCGAGCCACCGTCGAGGGCGTTGAGGACGTACACGAGGTTGCCGCGCACGGTGACGCTCACCGGGAACTCGCCGCCGGAAGTGACGATTTGACGCCGCACGAGGCGATCGCCCCGAACGGCGAAGACGGTGACGGTGTCACTGCCGGCGTTGACCGCGTACAGGAGACGGTGTGCCGGGTCGTACGTCAGGGATCCCTGGGAAGCCAGCTTGTCCACGACGGCCCCGTCGAGCTTGCCGCCCAGACCTCCGGTCGCGTACACCCCCTGCTGTTTCAACGTGCCGTCGTCCGCACGGTCGTAGGCCACGACAGTGTTGCCGTCTTCCGCGTCGCTCTGCACGAACACCGGCGCATCGGAGGCTTCGTGCCTCGGGTGATGCGGGCTCGCCGACGCGGGAGCGGTGAACATGGCTACGCCGGTTGCAATGGCGACCGCCGTGGTGGCGGACCGGGCGATCCTGTTCATCTTCTTCATCGGTCTCCTCGTTCTGCGTGGCGGCGGTCTCTTTCGCCGCCACGCCGCGTACGGGCCTTGGTCGGCCTCGCACTGGCATGAGCGTCCGATCGGCCCAACTGCCTTACGGCGCCCCGCACCGCCGATCTACAGCTGCCGTAAATATCCCTGAGCCTTGATGAACGGGACATACAGGGGGAATACTGGAGTAATGCTTCGTAGGGAACTTGAACTGCTCGAAAGAGAGACAGAGTCTGCCCTCATAACAAACACCATTGAAGGCATTGAGAAGGGCGGCGGCCTGCTCCTGGTGAAGGGAGAGGCTGGTACTGGAAAGAGCCGACTGCTGTCAGAGGTCCGGACCCGGGCGGTCCAGGCCGGTTTCGGTGTGACCGCCGCACGCAGCACGGAATTCGAACAGGATTTTGCCTTCGGTGTGGTGCGGCAACTGTTTGAAGAGTTGGCGTTGAGGGCCGATCGGACCGCTCGGGAGTCCTTGTGGACCGGGGCGGCCAAGCAGGCGAGAGAAGCCATTGAGACCATCTCCAGTGCTGGTGAACCTGGCGATTTCGCGGTTCTGCACGGTCTTTATTGGCTCACCATCAACGCATGTCAGGACCGCCCACTCGTATTGCTGGTGGACGACCTTCAGTGGTGCGACAGGCCGTCACTGCGGTATCTGGCTTACCTCCTGCCCCGCATTGAGACGCAGCCGGTGCTGGTGGCTGTTGCGCTGCGCACAGGCGAGCACGCCACTGATGAGCGACTGCTGCAGCACATCATCTCCGCTCCGGCGCTCGTGGAGCTGAATCCGAAGGAGCTCAGCGCCCAGGCGACCGCAACCTTGCTGGAGCAGGTGATGGATGGCGAGGTGGAGGAAGAGTTCGCAATTACCTGTCACAGGGCCGCCGGTGGGAACCCGTTGCTGTTGCGTGAACTCGGCCTTACCTTCTCCGCGCAGGGCTTGTCGGCCAGCGACAGGAACGCCGGACGGGTGGCCGATCTCGGGGGGCTTGCGGTGGCCGATCTGGTCGCCTCCCGACTCATGGCTTTGCCGGCGGATTGCGCACCGCTGGCTCGGGCGGTCGCAGTTCTGGGCGACCGCTCGCCACTGACGCGCGCTGCGCGCCTCGCAGGGCAGGATTCCATCAGCAGGGCACTTGAGTGCGCCATCCTCTTGGAGCAGAGGGGAATCGTGCGTATCGACGAGGTGTACGGGTCTCCGACTCTCTCCTTTGTGCACCCTCTGGTGCGTAATGCGGTCTATGAATCCCTTGACCGCGCCGACCGCACCACATCACATCACCGCGCCGCAATACTTCTGCGGGAGAGTGGTTCTCCCGCGGAGCAGGTTGCCTACCATCTGATGCGAATACCGGCAACCATGGATCCGGTGGCCGTTACGGACCTACGCGCTGCCGCCGCTGCTGCAGCGGCGCGCGGCGCTCCGGAGAGCGCCTATGTCTACTTGCGTCGAAGTCTTGACGAGGCGCCCAAAGACGACGAGCGGCGAGCGATTCTTCTGGAGGCCGGGAAGACGGCGCTACTGTTTGATGTCGTGACCGGGGCTCGTCTTCTGCAAGAGGCGTGGGAAGGAATGGGCCCCGTTGAGCGCGCGGATATTGCGCCCTATTTGGGTATGGCCTATATTTACCTCGCGAGGCCGGACGCCGGAGTTGATATACAAAAATCAACAATTTCGGGCCTTCCGGCCACTGATGATGATCTCAGGAAGCGCCTTCAGGCCTGTCTCCTCAGTTCCAGTACTTGGTATGTCCCCGGAAGGGAAGACATAGTCGACTGCTTGCCAGAACTACGTCAACTCCCGCACGCCGACGGCTACGGAGACCGCCTGCTGTATTGTGCGGTCGCCGGTCGCAATACCGCTCTTGGGGACCCGTCCGGAGTGCTTCGCGCGCGCGAGACCCTCGCAGATGATGCGTTCGTCGACCAAGCAGATCCCAACGGGCCGCTGGCTTGCGGATGGTGGTCCCTGGCGGCGGCCGACGACGATATGTCGATAGCCAGCCTGGACAGTGCGGTGAAGCGAGCTCACGTGGGCGGTTCCCTCTTCACATTGGCCTCCGTCTACATTCATCGCGGCTATACCTTGTTGTGGCACGGTGATCTTGCAGGCGCCGAACAAGATGGGCGCGAGACAATTCGAGTGGGACAACTCAACGGTTCGGCGGTCACCCGCCTTTTGGGCTGCACAGTTTTGGCCGAGCCCTTGATCGAGCAAGGACGTCTCGACGAGGCTGAGCGGACTCTTGCCGAGGTGGGAGTCACCGCAACAACCTGCCCTCCAGGTCCGGTGTACCTGTCCCTGACGGCGCTCAGCCGACTACAAAGAGTCCGCGGTAACTATGAAACGGCTCTTGAAATTGCCCTACAGGCAGAGGAAGCCTGCCGTCTCTATCAGATACAGAATCCGGCAGTCGCGGACTGGAGAACACTGGCCGCACTGGCTCTTCACTACCTTGATCGCGACAGTGAGGCTCGCGTCATCGCGGATGAGAATCTCGACCGTGCTCGACGGTGGGGCGCGCCTCGCACTCTGGGTCGGGCCTTGCGTGTGTCTGGCCTCATTTCGCCGGAACGGCACCGAATCGGACTATTCGAAGCCGCAGTAGGCGTACTCAAAGACTCTCCTGCGCACCTTGAGTATGCAAAGGCCCTGGTCGATTTCGGTGCCGCACTACGCAAGGCTGGTCACCGCAACGACGCTCGTCAGCCCCTACGACAGGCCCTTGATCTCGCCGCCCGCTGTGGCGCAGTACCCCTGTCGGACCGTGCCAGTGCTGAACTCGCCGCCTCAGGAGCCCGCCGCCGACGCACAGCACTCACCGGTCCAGGCGCGCTCACCCCGTCCGAAAGAAGAGTCGCGGATTTGGCGGCACACGGTCAGACGAACCGGCAGATCGCTCAAACTCTCTTCGTCACCCCGAAGACTGTTGAAGTCCATCTTTCAAACTGTTATCGCAAGCTGTCCGTGACCAGCCGTGTACAGCTTCCCGGCGCACTGGGTGCGTCGTGAATGAGGTGGAGACTTCACGAGGGGAAGTCCACTGACGTGGTTGGGGCAGAACCGGGAGCCGTTGGGGGATCGTCGCCGGCGGCCTGGTCGGATGCTTCCGGCATGCCTGAGCCCGCTTGCTCTGCGGCGTAGGCGGCCACGAGTCGGTTCCAGTCGTACGTGCCCGGCACGATCTCCGAGACGAGGTGTGCGCGGATCAGCCGCGAAAGGGTCTGACGCACCCAGTGTTCGGGCTGCGCGGCTGTTCTGGCGGCGTCGGCCGTGGCGAAGACGTGGCCGGGCCAGGCGCCGAGGGCGCGGAAGAGCGAGGCGGCCTCCGGGTCGAGCAGACGGTACGACCGGGCGATGGAGGCGCGAACGTCGAGCACCGGGTCCACTTCGCTTGTGAAAGCGTCCAAGGGACCGTGCTCGGACGGCGCATATTCCTCGGCGAGGCTCGCCAAGGGCATCTGAGGGCGGTAGGCCGCACGGGCGGCGACATTGGCCAGTGCGAGGGGGAGTCGTCCGGCGAGGTGGATGAGGCGGTCGACGGCTTCGGGCTCAGCAGACGTCCTCGCTGCTCCGAGGCGCCCGGCGAGGAAGCTGCGTGCGTCCCCCTGGCTCAGCGGACGCAGGGTCAGGGGAAGCGCCTGCTGGCCAGCCACCAGCGCGTGGAGCTGCATGCGGCTGGTGACGAGGGCCATGGAACCGGGGCTCCCCGGGAGGAGATGCTTCAGCTGGTCGGCGTTCCAGGCGTTGTCGAGCACAACAAGCATGCGGCGTTCGGCCAGCAGGTCCCGGAACATGAGCCCTCGAGCCTGCGTGGTCTCGGGTACGGCCTCGGGCCGGACCTGCAGAGACTGCAGGAAGGCCGCGAGGACCCCGGCCGGGTCCTCCGGCTCGGCTCCTGGCCCCTCCCCGTGCAGGTCGGCGAAGAGCTGGCCGTCCGGGAAGCGGTCTGCCAGACGATGGGCGACGGTGGTGGCGAAGGCTGTCTTGCCGACGCCTGCCGCCCCGCCGACCACACAGATGGCCACCGAGGACGACGCCTCGGCATCGGCGATCAAATGCTCGACCTGCTCTTGTTCCTTCTCGCGCCCGACGAGATGGGGCAGGGCTGCCGGCAGTTGGGCCGGCGGCCGGGGTGAGGCGGTATGGCGCCGGCCGGCCGTGCGGTCGCTGCCTTTCGGCAGCTGGAACCGCCCGGAGAGGATGCGCTCGTGGACGTGCCGCAGTTCCGGAGACGGGTCGACGCCGAGGCGTTGACGCAGCAGATGACTGGTCGAGTGATAGATCGTCAGCGCCTCGGACTGCCGCCCGGCGCCGTACAGCGCGGTCATGAGGAGGGCGCATACGCGCTCACGCAGCGGGTGTTCGACAAGGAGAGCGGACAGTTCAGCGGCAGCCTCGGCGTAGCGCCCCCTCTCCACCTCGCAGGCGAGCTGGTCCTCGGCGCATGCGAGACGCAACTCGCCCAGGACCCTGCGCTGCCGGCCTGCGAACGGGCCCGGGACCCCGGCGAGGGCCTCCCCTTTCCACATGTCGAGGCCCTTGGACAGCAGGTTCGCCGCGGCCTCCGGGTCGCCCGCGCCGCGGGCCTCTCGTGCTGCGGCCGTCGTTTCCTTGAACCTGTTCAGGTCCACGGCGTGCGGCTGGATGCGCAGGAGGTAGCCCCCGTCGACCAGGTCCAGTGAGCCGTCACTCCGCTCACCCAGCGCCCGCCTGAGCCGGTAGACGTAGGTGCGCACGGAGCCTATGGCCGACGGTGGGGCCTCATCGCCCCACACGTCCTCCACGAGTCTCGACAGGCTCACCGGCCTGCCCGCCCTGAGCAACAACGAGGCAAGCACGGCGCACTGCCTGGGCTGGCCGGCCGCCTCCTCCAGTCCTTGCTTGTGCAGTCGGACCGGGCCGAGGACCGAGAACTGGATGTCCGCGTGCATGGCTTCTACCGCCCTGAAGGCTTTTCAGGGAAACGGTCGATGTCCGGGAGGACCGTCTCGCTGCCCCGAACGGAGTGCGGGTCGCTGCACGCATACGGGAATCGACCGGGCAGACGCACGTGCAGGTCGGAGGTGACGGCGACTGCCTTGTCCATGGTGAGTTCCAGGTCGGGTGAGTTCATGGTGATTCCTGTTCTGTGGTCGATGCGCAGGGTGGAGCGGGTCGGGAAGGTGGAGGTTGGTCCGGGGCGGGCGCACCGGGATGTGGAGGGCAGTGCGCAGAGGAGGCCGCTTCAGGCCGGCGCTTCGTGAACGGTCAGGAGGGCCCAGTGCGTGGCGGTGCCGCCGGGGTGGGGCCGGGTGCCGTGGCTGGTGGCCAGCACCTCGACGAGGGCCAGGCCACGGCCGTGCTCCTCGCGGCTGCAGGACGAGGTCCAGGCGCCGTCGTCCTGGGCCGGGCCTCCGTCGGTGACGCCGACCCACACGACTTCTGCGGCCCGATCGCGATACAGGTGCAGCGTCACCGGCGGCAAGGCATGCTCGACGGCGTTGGTGACCAGCTCGGACACCACCAGCAGCACCGACTGTGCAGCGTCCTGGTCCACGTGCCAGTCCTCAAGAACGGTGCGGGTGATCGCTCGCGCCGCACCCGCGGCGACCGGCCGATGCTCCAGCGCCCGGCTCACCGCGCCACCGACCGCTCCACCCGGCCCGGACACCACGGTGCCCGGTCGGTCAGGCGTCGGGCACGTGTCCAGGGCCGGGCGCACCAGGTCCTCGACGGTGGCGTACATGGCGATCACTTCCCGTACAGCGGGAAACGGCCTCATCGATCTCGGGCCCTTCCGGCGAAATCCTTACGCCCTCTGTTCTACGAGCCTCGATCAAGCCGGGCATTAGGGGTGGCCCCAATGTTTTGGGGCCTTGACCCCCGCTCTTGGACACCTGAGACATCGAGGCCGGGCGCGCGCGTCCGTTGTGGTGCCCGGCGCCGGGTGAATGGTGACGACCAGTGCCATGACAGTGATTCGCCATCCGCCGCCGCGACCTCCCGGACCGTCAACGCCGCCATCCGCGATCCGCGTCCGGATACGAACAAGATGGCGACGCCGTCGGTAAGACGGCGCGACGAGCCGACACCAACTGCTTGCACGATGACGCCGGCCGTTGTGCATCACCGGACCGGGGCTCCCAGGACAAGAGAAAGACGTGATTCGATGCACAACACGGCGCCAGTGACCGACCCTGTCGTCAGGGTGCGAACGCACCGGCTTGCTTTTTTCTCAGCGGTGATCTCCCTGGTGGCCGTATTTGCCGCCGTGGGCTCGACGATCCCGCTGTTCAACGTCTACCGGGCCGAGAACGGGTTCACCAACGCCGAGATCTCGATCACCGTCGTCGCCTACTCCGTCGCCACCCTCGCCACACTGTTGTTCCTGGGCAGACTGTCCGGTCACCTGGGTCGGCGGCCCGTCTCGATCGCCAGCCTCATCCTGCTCCTGCTCGGCTGCTTGCTGCTGTTGGACGTGCACGACATCGGCATCCTGATCGCCGGTCGGGTCATGATGGGCCTCGGCGCCGGACTCGCCAGCAGCAGCCTGACGTCCTACATCGTCGACGCCGCACCCCCCAAGCCGGCCTGGTTGACGTCGGTCGCCTCCAGCCAGACGGTCATGCTCGGCCTCGCCGTCGGCGCCGTCGCGTCCGGCGCCCTGGTCCAGTACGCGCCATGGCCGCGGGACCTGATCTACCTGGTTGTCATCGGTCTCCTTCTCCTGTCGGTCGCACTCATCGCCGTCAGCCCGGAGACCGCGACTGCCATGCCGGGCGCCTGGCGATCACTGCGGCCGCGGGTCGGCCTGCCCGCCCGGGTCAGGCGTCTGCTCCCCGTCGCAGCAGCGGTGTTCCTGGCCACCTGGGCGGCCGGGGCCTTCTACCAAGCGTTCGTGCCCGCACTGGTCGAAGACCAACTGCACACGCGCAGCACACTCGTCCTCGGAGTGACATTCGCTGCCTACATGGGTCCCAGCGTCCTCGGCGCTCCCCTCGGCGGCCGGTTCACATCCGCGAGAGCCCAGCGCGTCGGCATGATCGGTTTCCTGGCCGGCATGATCGGTGTCATCACAGCCATCGGCACCGGCACGCTGGTGCTGTTCATCGCCGCGACCGTCGTCGCCGGCGCCAGTCAAGGCATCGCCATCAGCGCCGCAACCCGAGGCCTGCTGCACGGCAGCATCCTGGCCGACAGGGCACCGATTTTCAGCGTGATCTACCTGCTCTCCTACAGCGGGGCGACGATCCCTGCCCTCATCGCCGGCCAACTCACCCACATCTTCTCGCTGCCAGAGATCTCGCTCGCCTACGGCGCACTTGCCCTGGTCTCGACCCTGTTCACCGTCCTCGGCGCCCGCAACCCGCAGCTCAGTGCGATCGCGGACAGCCGGGACGTCCAGTAGCCGAACGAACTTCATTTCTCAGGGAGAGCGCGTACATGTTCAGTCGCATATTGGTCGCGGTCGATCCAAGCCCCTCGCGTCTCACGTCCGTACGTATGGCCGGTGAGCTGGCCCGGCTGGCCGGTGCCTCCGTCCATGTCCTGCATGTCGTCGCAGCGACCGCCACACTCGACACCGTCGTAGGCCTGGAGGACGACGCCGAAGCCAGGGCGATCCTCGACGAGGCCGTCCTCGCTCTGCGCGACGAAGGAGTCAAGGCGGACGGCACGCTCGCGAACGGTTTGCTCAACGATGTGCCGGCCCTCATCAACGAAACGGCCGGACAGTTCGGCGCCGATCTCATCGTCCTCAGCCCGCACCACCGCGGAGTCGTCGCCGCCCTCTTCAATCCCCGCGTGAGCGACATCGTCACGCACGCCAGCCACACGGCCGTCCTCCTCGCTCCGGACAGGCCCGCGGCCACCGGCGCCTGACGAAGGGGGACGTATGAAAGTCGCCGTGATCGGCGGAACCGGGCTCATCGGGTCGCGGGTGGTGAACGTCCTGGACGCGAGCAGGCACGAGGCCGTGCCGCACTCGCCGTCCACCGGACTGGATCTGTTGAGCGGGAAGGGTCTGTCCGAGGCGTTGTCGGGAGCCGATGCCGTCACGAACCTGACCGACTCGCCGCCCTCCGACGAGGCCGCGTCCTCTCGATCCGTGCCGCGCAGTTCTTCGAGTTCATGGATACGGTGATGTCGTGGACCTCCGACGGCAGGACCGTCCGGCTGCCCGCCACGCGCCTGCAGCCCATAGCCGCGGCGGACGTCGCTCAGGCCGTGGCCGCGGTCTGCGTCGGTGCCCCGCTGAGGGGCCCCGCAACGTCGCCGACCCCGAGGTCTTCACCCTCAACGAGCTGGGCCGGATCACTCTGGCCGCGCGTGGTGACCAGCGCAGCGTCGTCACCGACAGCACGGCCGGCATATACGCCGCCGCCTCGGGAGACGACCTCATAGCCACGGGTGACGCAGTCGTCGCCCCAACCACCTACCGGGACTGGCTTACGTCGTGACCGAGACGGAGCCTGCACGAAGGGTCCCCCGACAGAAAGTGTGACCATGGCGATCAATCCCGAAGCCGAGGCTTCCGCGAGGGAAGAGAACAACGCTGCACTCATTGCCGCTCTGGACGGGTCAACTCTCAGTGAGGTGGAGTCCAGTTGGGACCTCGACGTGCTCAACGACGCGGAGCACGGTCGCTGGGTCGCCGCCCTCGGTCCCGAAGCCATCGGCGAACTTTCGTACCGGTTCGTGGGCGGCCGCGTTGTGCTGCTGACGACCTGGGTCGATCCGGCCTACCGCAATCATCGGGTGGCCACGGAACTCGTCGCTCGCGTGCTGGACGAGATCCGCGAGACCGGGAAGAAGATCACCATCATCTGCCCGGTGGTGGGTGAGTTCATCGAGCGCAACCCGGAGTACGCCGACCTCATCGACAAGGTCCACCCTGGTGCCGGCGCCCACCCCGAGCCGGAACGCGCGGGCGCCGGACCCGACGAGGAGCTCACCGCGGTCGAGCGCGACCTGACGTAACCGTTCGGTGACGGACCCACCTGTCGGGACCGGTCGATCACCCCTCAAGGGCACCAGGACCGCAGCCATGAGCCTGCTGAAAGACATACTCAACGATGTCTTCGCCGTCCCCCCGCCCTTACTCCAGCTCGACCTCGAAGCCCTCACCCGCACGAGACGCCTTCTTCACACCATGGCCCACGACGTCTCTCGCTCGAGCGCATGAACCGCGCACAGGGTCGTTCCCTGCGTGCGGTTCCTTGAGCGGAGACCGGTCGCTCACAACTGGCGGCCCAGCGCTTCCGCGTGCACCTTCATCACAGGGGCGAACCGATCGCGGAGTTCATCGACGGTGACGCGGGAGCTGGAGGCGCTGACCGAGACGGCGGCGACCAGCCGGCCGTCCGGATCGTGGACCGGTACGGAGATGGAGAGCAGAAGACCCCCACCACGGCCGTCGAAGTCGACGATCGCATCCAGGCCGCCCGAGCGGCGGGTAGTCGGCCAGTTCGGCCGGGTCCAGTGAGCCGAGCAGAACATGTCCGGTGGCGGAGGCGTAGAGGGGGATCCGCGCGCCGACACGTACGCCGGTGTTGATGATGCGAGGGCCTTCGCTGCGTGCGATGAACAGCGAGTCGTTGTCGTACCGGGCGACGGCCGCGTCCATGACCACCATCGGCGGCATCGCGATCGCCTTCGCGGTCGGCCCCGCGATGGATCGACTCGGCGCCTACGGCTCCCTGAGCGCACTCTACTTCGCCGGCTGCGGATTCCTGGCCCTCATGGGCCTGGTGCTGGGCTCGCCGGTCTGGATGGTCCTGGCGTCGATCTTCTTGATCGGCTGCACCATCAGCGGCGGCCAGAAGAGCGTCATCGCGCTCGCTGCGGCCTTCTATCCCGAAGAGGTACGCTCCACCGGCATCGGCTGGGCGCTGGGCATCGGTCGCATCGGTGGGATCGTCGGCCCGATGATCGTCGGCGGTCTGCTGGCCGACGGCATGAGCAACGAGCAGCTCTTCATGATTCTCATGGTCCCCACCGCGCTGTGCGGACTGATCGTCCTGTACCTGGGACATCGCGCGAAGCGACTGCAGTTGGCTTGATAGTGGAGTTGGCCAAGTACTGAGCCCATCGGCCTTGTTGAAAGACGCTGCTCTCCGTTGCACGGGCGCCCGTCGCTTTGCACATCGGACGTCGGGCGGGGCGCGCGGGCCGGGGCGGCGGCGGAGTGGGGGAGCGCCGGCCGTGACCCTCTCCTGCGTCAACGAGCAGGACGACGAGTTGGCACGGGGCAGGTTGCCGAGCGCGCCTGTTGCCGCGGCATCCTGGGGATGTCAGCCCAAGGCGGGGTAGTCGCCGGCGGCGAGGTCGTCGAGGAGGCTTGGGTGGGCGGGCTTCCAACCGAACCGTTCGCGGGTCCGTGCACTCGACGACGGCATGTCAAGAGCGAACAGTCGACCGGCGAGGCCGAAACGCTCGGGTGGGGCCGACTCGACCGGTATCGCGAGGACTTCGCCGATGGCTTCGGCCAGCGACCTCATGGTGTCGCCCTCGTCGGCGACCGCGTGCAGGACCGTGCCCGGCGCAGCGCCCTCGAGTGCGATGCGGAACAGCGGGGCGACGTCGAGCCGGTTGACCGCCGGCCACCGCTGCGTGCCATCGCCGACGTACGTTGACACGCCCGTTTTCTGCGCCGCGGCGATGAGTGCCGTGCAGAAGCCGTATGCCGACCCGCGCTGGTGCACGGAGCGGGGCAGTCGCACGACGGAGGAGCGGACGCCCTGGGCGGCCAGCGCCAGCACCACGTCGGAGTTGCGGCCGCGACCACCGACCGGGCCCTTGGTGGTGTTGGGGTCCTCCTCGACGGAGATGTGGCCCGGCACCATCGGCGTGAGGCCGGCATGGACGAACGGCTTGCCACTGCCTACGAGTTCGGTCGCGAGGGTCTGCACGGCGCGCGCTTCCTCGTGGATGCCCCGCTCCAAGTTGCTCCAGTCGTTGCTGAAGGCGAGGTTGATGACACCATCGGCTTGCGCGACGCCGGCGCGGAGGCCGTCAAGGTCGGTGAGGTCTCCGCGCAGCGGCGTCCCGCCGGCGGCCGCGAGGACCGCGGCCGCCGTATCGGAGCGGACGAGGCCGAGGACCTCGTGGCCCGCGGCGATGAGGTCGGGAACGACAACCGAACCGATGCTGCCGCTGGCGCCAGTGACGAATACGCGGATGGGAGGCTCCGGAAGACTGGTGCGACACCGCGTCGCAGGATGGGTGGGGCGAGGGTCAGGCGTGGCGGTGGTAAGTCTGTGGATCCACGGGTTGCTTGGACTTGGGAAGCCCGCCGACCACGAGACGGTAGGAGTCGGTGACGAGGTCCTTCACCAGGTTGCCGTCGACGGTGTCTCCGCCCTCCACCGTGATCCAGTGCCTCTTGTTCATGTGGTAGCCAGGGGTGATGTCCGCGTACTGCTCACGCAGGGCGGTGGCGTCGTCCGGATCGGCCTTGAGGATCACCACGGGACGTCCCGGCATGTCGGTCATCAGCATGAAGACCTTGCCGCCCACCTTGTGGAGCTCCCAGTCGGGGTCGAAACGTCGCTCCTGGTCGGTGCCGGGCAGGTCCGCCGTGTGGTCACGTGCGATCTTCTGCAGTTCCTGTCCGTCCAAGGTGATCAGCTCCTCTGTCGGTTCGAGTGCCTGGCGTGTGTCGGTTCGGGTCCTACCGCCGGTCGCCGGCCGTGGTGTGGAGCAGGCAGATGACCTGCCGGTAGGACCCTGGCCGTCCACTGCCTACGGAAGGACCCGGATGACGGTCTTCCCGAGGCGTCGCGTGGTGGGGTTGAGGGCGCCGACGGCGTCGTCGAGGCTCGCGATGTCGCCGATGTTGGTCCGCAGCCGTCCGTCCCGCACCCGCTGCACGATCTCGCCGAGTTCGGCGCGATCGGCTTCGACGACGAAGTCCACGGCCAGGCCGTCAGCGGGCCGTGCTTCCACCGGGCCGACGACGGACACCAGAGTTCCTCCGGCCTTGATCAGGGCGGCGGACTGCTGTTGCACGTCGCCACCGATGACATCGAGGACCAGGTCGACTTCGCCGACGTCTTTGAGCGCGTCGTTCTCGAGGTCGACGAACTCGTGGGCGCCGAAGTCGAGTGCCTTCTCGCGGTCGGCGGCGCGGCCGGTGCCGATGACGTGGGCGCCGGCTTCACGTGCGAGCTGGGTCACCATCGTCCCGACCGCCCCGGCCGCGCCATGGGCGAGGACGGTCTGGCCGGCCTGGAGGCGGCCGTGCTGGAACAGTCCTTGCCACGCGGTCAGACCTGAGATGGGCAGGGACGCGCCCACCGTGAAGTCGACGTCGCCCGGCAGCGGTGCGAGATTGCGCGCTTCGATCGCCACGTACTCCGCGAGGGTCCCGTCGCGGTGCCAGTCCGCGAGGCCGAACACCCGCTGCCCGATCGAGAGGCCCGTCGTGCCGTAGCCGAGGGCAGTGACCACGCCGGCCAGCTCGTGGCCGGGGATCGACGGTGTCTTGTCGTGGCCGGCGCGATCGGCCCAGGTCGAGGGCCACTCCATTTCGGTCGGGACGAAGCCCGAGGCATGGACCTGAACGACGACGTCGTTGATCGCCGGGATCGGCTCAGGCCGCTCCGTCAGTGTCATTCCGGCCGTTCCCGCGGCCTGGTCGGTGACCACAATGGCTTTCATCGAAATGCTTCTTCCTCGGATGTGTGGTGGGTGCCGGTTTCCGGGCGGGTTCCTACATGAAGGTGAACAGCTCGTCGGCGTCGAAGCGCGAGATCGGAGTGGTGTACACCTTCTCCGGGTCGGGGTAGCCGAGGGCCAGCAGCAGCGTGGTGGAGTGTCCCCTCTCACGGATCTTGAAGGCCTTGTCGACAGTGGTCGGGTCGAATCCCTCCAGCGGCGTGGCCTCGACGCCGAGTTCGGCTGCCGCCATCATGGTCAGGCCCACCGCCATGTAGGTCTGCTTCTCCATCCAGTGGTTCAGGTCCTTGTAGCCGTAGTTGCGCAGGTTGAGGAAGTCCCGGGTCATGGATTCCCACAGCTCCTGCTTGGACGGGTCGGGGAACCGGCCGTCGGCCTTCTCCTTCGTGAACACCGCCTCGATGTGACTGTCCGGCACGTCTGCCCGGGTGGTGAGGATGATGGTGTGCGACGCGTTCAGGATCTTCACGGCGTTGTCCTGGAACCGTTCGCCCAGGTTGTCGGCGAGCCGCTCTTTGCCTTCGGGCGTGGCGAGGACGTAGAAGTGGTTGGGCTGTACGTTCACCGATGACGGCGTGGAACGCAGGAACCGCAGCAGCTGCTGAAGGGTTTCCTCCGGGATGGTCCTGCTGGGGTCGAAATACCTGGTGAGGTGCTTGCTCATGAGCTTGTCGAGATTCATGTGCGCCTTCTTCGTGCGATGAGTGGGTGAGGGGCGGAGGGACGGATGTCCGCAGGGCCTGGGCTAGTTCGTGCCGCGGGCGAGTAGTTCGCCGATGCGCTCGAAGCTGATTCCTGTCGTCGCCGAGGCGAGGTCACCCGCGGCCAAAGCCTTGATGGCCCGGTCGAGTGCCTCCATCGCATGGGCGTAGAGCGCCGGACCCACACTGATGCGCTTGACCCCGGCCTTCTGCAGCTCGGCAACGGTCAGCACCGTGTCCGCCGGCGAGATGAGGACATTCACCGGTGTCGGTGCGACAGCGGTGACGATCGCGACGAGTGCGTCGAGGTCGGGCGGGAAGGGGGCGTAGAGCACGTCCGCGCCGGCCTCGGCGAAGGCCGTCAGACGCCGGATGGTGTCGTCGAGATCGGGCCGCCCCTGAAGGAAGTTGTCGGTGCGGCCGGTGACGACGATGCGTCCCTTGGCCGCGTCGACGGCGCTGCGTACGCGGGTTACTGCCTCGTCGAAGTCGCGGATCGGTTGGTCCGGATTGCCCGAGGTGTCTTCGATCCCGATACCGGCCAGGCCGGACCCGACGGCGGCTTCCACGGTTGCGGCGACGTCTTCAGGCGTATCGCCGTAGCCGTCCTCGAAGTCGCCGTTGACGGGCAGCCCGGCGAGTCGGCCCAGTAGCCGTGCATGCTCGAGGTGTTCACCACGGGTGACTTCGTGTCGCCCGTCGGACCGGCCGAGTGTGGTGGCGAGAGCTGCCGATGATGTCGCGATCGCCTCGAAGCCGGCGTCGGCCAGCATCAGGGCTGAGAGGCCGTCCCATGCGTTCGGCATGACGAGGCCACCGTCGCGGGTGTGCAGCGCCATGAAGCGCTCGTAGAGTTCGGAGCCCGGCATGGCGAACCTTTCCGAGTGATCGTTGTGGGGCGGTGAAGGAGTTGCCGGCTGAATGCGCGGACGCGACGAGCGTCGGCGATCAGACGGTCGTAGCGGCCGGGTTGACGGCGGGGATGTCGACGTCGGTCTGGTTGACGTTGTTGATGAAGTTGGTCAGCAGGACCTGCACCGCCACCGTCACGATCGCCAGGATCTGCGCGTCGGTGTACCCGGCGTCTCGCACGGCCGCGAGGTCGGCGTCGCTGACCTGACCGCGGCTCTCCACCACCTGCTGAGCGAAACGAGCGACCGCGGCACGCCGGGGGTCGGTCGAACCGCCGGCCCGGGCCAGGTCGATGTCGTCGCTCGACATGCCGCCGAGTTCGGACGATACGTAGGTGTGCATCGCCAGGCAGTAATCGCAGTCGTTGGCCTGTGACACGGCCAGTGCGATGGTGTGCCGCGTCTTCGCGTCCAGTACCCGGCTCAAGGTGTTCTGCAGGGTCATGACGACGTCGAGGACGGTCGGGTTCGACGCGAGGGTCGTGAACATGTTCGGGACGAAGCCGAACTGCCTGCCGATGGTGTCGAGGATGCCCTTCGCGTCGTCCGGGACGTCGTCGGGAGAGGGAACAGTCAGGCGTGACATGGCGAATCAACCTCCGGTGAGTTGTGAAAGGTCAGCGTCGGGCCCAGGGCGGTTCTTACTGCTGCGGAGATCCGGTCGCCGTGATGACGACGATCCCTGCGACCCTTTTTGGGCTGTCCAGCCCACTTCTTGGAGTGAACACCACTCGTTTCTGGGCTGTCAAGCCCAATCTGATGTATCGTCGAAGCATGGTCACGACTACGGCAGCTCCGGCGCCTCACGAGCTCACATCGAAGGGGCGGGCGACGCGCGCCCGCATCGTGGAGCACGCCGCGGAACTCATCTACGCCAAGGGAGTCCACGCGACGAACAACGAGCAGCTCCGCCGCGCCGCCGGCGTCAGCGGATCGCAGCTCAACCACTACTTCCCGACCAAGGAGAGTCTCGTCCTGGCCGTGATCGCCTGGCAGGCCGAGCGCGTCCTCACATTCCACCGCGACGAGCGGTTCACCGGCTTCGACAACCTCGAAGCGCTCCGGGAGTGGGCGGATTTCTACGTCGGCTACGAGCGCGCCTACCAAGAAGGCTGCACGCTCGGCTCCCTGGCGAGCGAGATCATCAAGACGGACCTCGACGTTCACGATGAGCTGGCGAGTGCGTTCGACCAGTGGCGGGGGATCTTCCGCGAGGGAATCGAGCGCATGCAGCGACTCGGCCGGATCAGCGCCGAGGCCAACCCCGCGCAGCTGGCCCATCTGTTCCTCGCCGCCTTCCAGGGCGGCATGCTCCTCGCCCAGGTCGCGCGGGACATCGCTCCACTGAAGGACGCGTTGCAGGCGGCCATCGACCACCTGCAGACCTTCGCGACGTCTCCCGACGCCGACGGAGTCCAAGCTCGGTAGCCGCTGCCACGCGTATGGGGCGACGGCGCGAGTCGCGGTGCACGTCGTTCCGGGCTGGGTGCCCAGGTCAGTGCTGCCTCCGACTTCCCGGTCGGCCAGTTCGGCGCCATGCGCTCCGTGTACGGCATGACGACGCGGCAGACCGTGATCGGCGTCAGGGGCCCCGAGCACGCCATCACCTATGACGAAGCCCTCACCCTGCACACCACCGGCGCCGCCCGCCTGACCGGCGAGGACCAGGTGCGCGGCACGCTCACCGCCGGCCGCCTCGCCGACCTCACCATCTGGGACCAGGACCCCGCCCACTGCCCCGGCGACGCCCTGCGCGACCTCCACCCCGCCCACACCGTCGTGGGCGGTCGACTGGTCACCACCACCGGAACGTGGTAGGCGGACAATCAGGCGGCGGGCCCGGACTCGTGGCTACCGTGGGGGACTGGCGTCCGCGGTAGCCAACTGCCCGTGGTGAACAGTCCATTTCGCCCAGCGTGGCCTGTCCTGGCCGACGTGCAGAGTCCGCCGCTGCTGCTTCCGGGAGGCCACGCGGCCCACTCGTCTGAGCTTCAAGGCGCTGCATCGGTTCCTGGATCCTGGCACTCCGGCACTCCGTAAGCGCCTCTCCTCTGGCGAACGCGGGCCATGGACATGAAGGTCATCCTGCATCAACTGGATGTGATCGAGGATGCCGTGCTCCAGCTCCGCGGTCGACTGGACTTCACCAAGGTCGTCGCGGCGGGGCGGAACGGAAGTCGACCTGGCCGACTCTGGGATCACCGTCGGCCCACGGTGCTCGCGTCAGTCCAACACCTGTACTGCCGTTGTCGCCCCCGCCCGCACTGTCGTCGTTGCGTACGTGTATGTCACGCCGTCGACCGTCTTGGTGCGCACATGCTGGGCGACGCCGTTGACCTTGAGCGTCTTGTGGGTCCCGGGGAAGCGGGCTTCCCAACGGACGGACCCCTTGCGGGCGTTGTTCGTCAGGGTGGTCTTCGTCGCGCCGTCGTGGCGGACGGAGATGGTGCTCGTGCCCACGGGTACGGCTGCCGCCTGGAGCCACTTCATGCCCGGGGGCAGCCGCGACTGTGTGGTCACCGTGTGGTCCGCCGCGTTCGGTGCGATGCCCATCAGGCCCTCGATGGTCTGGCTGACCAGGGTGAACGACACTTCTGGGTAGTCGCCGTTGGGACCTTGGCGGGAGTTGACGTGCTGCAGTTCCCGCTCGCCGTAGATCCTCTTCATCCACGACCAGGCGGTGTCGTTGCGGTTGTTCTTGAAGAACATGTCGGGCAGATACGTGGTCGACTCGATGTTGGTCGACCCCTGCGGCCCCAGCTCCTGAGCCTGGATGTAGTCGAGGTAGGCGTCGTTGCGCGGGCCGGGGTCGATGATCTGTTTCATCGGCATGAAGACGCTGTTCTCCTTTCCCCAGCCGGTGACCGGGGCGCCGGAGGTGGTGTAGGCGCGGACCATGTCGGCCCCGCTTCCACTGCCGCTCCAGTTGTCGTTGAAGTACGTCTTCAGATCGGCGGCACGCCGCTCGTACGTCCGGGCGAGCTGTGTGTCGCCCTTGCCGTGAGCGAGTATGGCCATCGCCAGATAGGCCTGGTACTCCGCACCGATGGTGTCACCGGCTTCGGCGAGCTCGTCACCGTCCTGTTCGTTGTAGCTGGCGGCGCCCGCGAAGATGCCGTTGCCGGTGCCTTCGGCGACCTTGACCTTCCCGTTGGGCTTGGCGGAGTTGTGGAGGTCGATGAACTGCTCTGTCGCGTGCCGGTAGAAGGCCCACAGTGCCGGATCGTTCACGTAACGACGGTCACCGGTCCACAGGTACGCCTGGGCTGCCTTCTCCACGAGTTCGAAGACGGCCGGCACTTCACGCACGAAGTTGTCGGGGCTCTTGTAGTCGATGCTCAGGTACGTCTTGGCGTCGAAGTTGAGCGACCAGACGGGGAAGTACTTGTGCGTGGCGGTGGCGGAGGCTGCGTACGAGCGCAGCATGGTCTCGTTCTCGGTGTCGAGGCCGAGGAGATGGGCACCGGCGAGCTGGTGGGTCATGTCGCGGGAGTAGTAGGCGCTGCGGTTGGCGTATCCGGCCCAGTAGGTGGGCGCGTACCGCGCGGTGCCGGTGCCGCCGGTCTGGTTCTCGTCGACGTTGATCGGGCCGGTCGTGCCGGGCAGCTGCACCCAGCTGTTGGCCTTTCTCTTGGCCCAGTTGAACATCGCGACGACCTCGGGGTCGGACGAGGTGACCACGGGGTCGTCGGGTGCGGCGGGGGAGATCATGAGGTCGTCGGCGTTGACCCAGCCGCTGCCCGAACCGAAGGCGATCTCCAGCCGGTCGCCGGCCTTCAACTCGACGCGGCTCACGGTGTAACGGGCATACGTGGCGAGCTCCGGCAGATCGACCGTGCCGACGGTCTCGCCGTTGCGCCGAATCGTGTACGTGCCTCCGGTGCCGGCGCTCGCCACCCACGCGGAGAAGTCGTACATGCCGTTGCGGGGCGCGACGATGGTCTGCTCGGCGTTCTTTCCGGTTCCCGCGTCGAGGTAGAGGAAACGGGCGCCGCCGTGGGAATTGCCGGTGCCGACCCCGGTGCCGGGTCCAAAGGTCCAGCCCGTGCCGCCGTTCTCGAAGCCCGGGTCGTCCAGGGCCAGTTGGGGGAGGGCGCCGGAAGCGGTGCCCGACGCGGAAGCCGCGCCGCCGGCTCCTGGCGCCGCTGTGGCCGACATCGCCGGGGTCATCGACATGATCAGGGCAACAGCGGTGAGCAGCATGAGCCTTGAGGGCTTCATCGGGTCTCCCGGTCTCCAGTGACGGCGGGTGGGGCTGCCGAGTGGCGGCAAGCTAGCAGGGGCCGAGGAGGCGTTTCAATGGTCATGCAGAAGAACTCTGCAAGAAGTGTGACCGTCATGCTGTCTGAAGCGGTTGATATCGCTGAAAGTTTTCCATGGCATCTTGCAAGTGGGTAAGGCGCTTGTTAGTTTCCAGCCGGACCGCGTGTTCAGTGGGCACGATCGTCCCTGACGAGCGGGACGTATCATCTACGGCTGGCCCCACGGGAAACGGAGAGAACCGGATGAAGGTCGGCATCACCGAGGTCGCGGTCCGGGCGCAGGTGAGCGAGGCCACGGTCAGCCGCGTGATCAACCGCCGCCAGGGCGTGTCCCGCAGGACCCGTGAGGCGGTCGAGCAGGCGATGGCCGACCTGGGGTACGAGCGCCAGACGCGGGGGCAACTTGTCGCGGTCATCACCGAGTTGGTGTCCAATCCGTTCTTCGCCGACGTCTGTGAACGGATCGAGTCGACCCTCGCCCCGCACGGCCTGAAAACGATCCTGTGTCCCTGCTTCCCGGGCGGGGTGCAGGAGTTGGACTTTCTGACCTCCCTCGCCGACCGCGGTGTGGCCGCCGTCGTGTTCCTCTCCGCCAGCAACACGATCGAGGGGGCGGACCCGCAGGCGTACGAGCTGCTGCGCTCGCGCAGGATCCCGTTCGTCGGGGTCAACGGCCAGTTCGAGGGCGCAGCCGAGGCGCCGGTCTTCTCCACCGACGACCTATTGGCCGCCGAACTCGCCGTCGATCACCTCCACCGGCTCGGTCACCGCCGTATCGGCATGGCGTCGGGCCCGGTCGGCAACCGGCCGGCCGACCGCCGTGTCAGCGGCTTCATCGCCTCACTCGCCCGGCGCGGAGTGGAAGACCCGGAGCAGTGGGTGGTCCGGCAGTCCTACACCGTCGAGGGCGGACAGTCCGCGGCCATCTCACTTCTCGGCCGCGGCGCCACGGCCATCGTGGCGGCCAGCGACTACATGGCACTCGGTGCGATCCGCGGTGCGCGCCGTCAGGGGTACGACGTCCCGGGTGATGTGTCGGTCGTCGGCTACGACGGCGCCATGATCATGGACTTCACCGATCCTCCGCTCACCACGGTCCGCCAGCCGGCCGACCGCCTGTCCTCGGAGGTGGCCCGCAGCATCCTCGCCCTGGTCGGCAACCGCGATGTCCCTGTCGGTGAACTCCTCTTCGACCCGGAACTGGTGATCCGGGCGAGCACGGCAGCACCGAAGAAGGAGTAGGGGACCGCTCGTTCGTAGAGCGCTGAGAACTCACGCACGCTGTCCGCCCCCGTGGCGGTGCTGCGGGACTACAGGACGGCAACTCGGCACGTTCATTGCAAGGTTTGTGGCTCACGGATGCTCCGGAGGGGCTGGCTATGTCTCGGTTCGTGTTTCTCGGGCTGGCACTTGCGTTGCTCACGGGTGGCGGGAGCCCGCCGGCCGCCGCAGCTCCGAAGCCGGCCGCGGTGGTGGTCGACGTGGATGCCTACGGAGCCGACCCCACGGGCCGGACGGACTCGACGCCCGCCGTCAAGGCGGCGCTGCGGCACGCCAAGAGCATGCACCGGCCGGTCAGGGTCGTGTTCTCGAAGGGCACCTACCAGCTCTACCCGGAGCGGGCCGAGACGCGTGAGCTGTACGTGTCCAACACCGTGGGCGCCGATCAGCGTTACCGGGACAAGAGGATCGGGCTGCTTGTCGAGGACATGCACGACGTCACCATCGACGGCGGCGGGGCCGAACTCGTCTACCACGGCCTGCAGACGGCGTTCGCATCGATCCGCTCGGCCAACGTGACCTTTACGAACTTCTCCTTCGAGTACGCCGCCCCCGAGGTCGTCGACGCGAGTGTCGCCTCCACCGGTGTCACCGACGGACACGCCTACCGCATCCTGTCGATTCCCGCTGGCAGCCCGTACCGAGTGGACGGCACACACATCGCCTGGCTCGGCGAGACCAGCCCGGCCACCGGGCAGCCGTACTGGTCGGGTGTCGACGGACTGCAGTACACGCAGATCCACGACCCCAAGGCACAACGGACCTGGCGCGGGGACAACCCGCTGTTCAACGACATCGCCGCGGTCACCGACCTCGGCCACCGTCGGATTCGAATCGACTACACGACCACGGCACGGCCCGAGGATGCCGGGCTCGTCTACCAGATGCGCCTCATCGAACGAACGGAGCCGGGCGCTTTCATCTGGCAGTCGAAGAACGTCACGATGCGCTCGATGAACGCCCGCTATCTACAATCCTTCGGCGTGGTGGGGCAGTTCAGCGAGAACATCTCGATCGACAGGGTGAACTTCGCCCCCGATCCGGCGTCCGGCCGCTCCACCGCGTCGTTCGCGGACTTCGTGCAGATGTCCGGCGTCAAGGGGAAGGTCTCGATCACAAGAAGCGTCTTCGACGGCCCGCATGACGACCCGATTAACATCCACGGCACCTATCTCGAGGTCGTGGGCAGACCCGGGCCCTCCAGCCTCACGCTCGCCTACGAACACCCGCAGACAGCCGGGTTCCCGCAGTTCGCCCCCGGTGACGAGGTCGAGTTCACCGCCAAGCGCACCATGACACCCCTGGCCGACGCACACGCGGTGGTCACCGCGGTCGACGGGCCCAGCGGCCAGGACCACAACAAGCCACTGACCACGATGACCGTCACCTTCGACCGGCCGGTTCCCGCCGGTGTCGAGATCAACGGCACCGTCGTCGAGAACATCACCGCCACTCCGTCGGTCGTCATCGCCGACAACGTGTTCCGTAACGTGCCGACCCGCGGTGTGCTGGTCACCACCCGCAAACCCGTCCTCATCACCGGCAACCGGTTCGACGGGATGTCCATGGCCAGCATCTACGTCTCCGCCGACGCCTACCAGTGGTACGAGTCCGGGCCTGTGGCTGACCTCACGATCCGGGGAAACTCCTTCACCCGGCCCACTGGACCGGTCATCTTCGTGGAGCCGACCAACCAGGTCGTCGACCCGGCGAAGCCGGTGCACCACAACATCAAGGTCGAACACAACTTCTTCGACATCGGTGACGTCACTGTCGTCGACGCCAAGAGCGTCGGTGGCTTCGCCTTCACCGCCAACACCCTCCGGCGCCTGGACACGGCGGACCACCCGCCCTACAGTTCTCCGCTGTTCGTCTTCCACGGCAGTTCGGACATCCGGATCGCGCACAACCATTACGACAAGGGCCTGAACACGTCCGTGGTCTCGGACTGAGGCGAGCTGAGGGCTGACAAGTACCTCGACAAACGGCTGTGGATCGGGGCGCCACAACAGGGGCAGCGCATTCACCGGGTCGCCGTGGCCGGCACTCGCGAGGCCGTCCGCTACGGGATCGACCGGGCTCGAGGTCCACGGAGGGTGTTGCGGCCCTTGGAGGCGAGCCGGTCTTTGCTCGTGGAGGGCGGGGAATCGCTGCCGGCCGGTGGTGTCATGGACGGTTCGCCACACGGTCTCTGCGAGCCTTGCCCGTTCCTCCTCCACGCCCACGTCGGCTCAGGGCAGGACACCCACGGGCGTGCGCGCAGAGGCCCGCAGGCGGACCGCATCCCTGCTCGGGGCCTCGCCGAACTGGCGGCGGTACTCCCGGCTGAACTGCGAGGGGTTGTCGTAGCCGACGCGTCGGCCGACTCCGGTGACGTCGCCCGGGTAGGTGGCGAGCAGCAGCCGCGCCTCCTGAAGCCGGATCTGTTTCTGGAACTGGATGGGGCTCATCGCGGTCACCGCCTGGAAATTGCGGTAGAAGGCGGAGGCGCTCATGCCGGACAGGCGTGCCACGTCCTCGACCCGGAAGGGTTCGGCGAAGTGTTCGCGGATCCAGCGCACCGCGCGGGATACGTGGCTGAGGCCACTGTCGGCCAGGCCGAGGTGGCGCACCGTCGCCCCCTGCTCGCCGGTGATCAGACGCCACAGGATCTCGCGTTTGACCAGCGGGGCCAGTACGGCGCGGTCGCGAGGTTCGTCGAGGAGGCGCAGCAGTCGCACCACGGCGTCGAGCAGGGCGGGCGGGGCGTCGCTGACGGCGATCCCGGACGGCGCGCCCGCACCGGAGCGAGGACTGTCCCCGAGGCCGGCCTGCAGTAGCAACTCCGCGACGGCGGACGGTTCCAGCGTCAGACCGAAGCCCAGCGCGGGCTGCTCGGGGTCGGCCTGGGTGAACTGTCCGGTGACGGGCAGATCGACGGATGCGACCAGGTACTGTCCGGCGCCGTATTCGTACACCCGCTCGCCCAGCGCGAGGCGCTTGGCTCCCTGGGCGATGACCGCGAGCACCGTTCCGGACATGGAGGGCGCCGGCGGATCCGGCCGGTCGACGCGTGAGATCAGGACGCCGTCGATGGCGGTGGTCCAATCGGGGCGGGCGTGCCGGGCCAGCAGAGTGCGGAACTCTTCCAGATCCATGCGTCCATTGCAGCACGATCGCGCGGCCGCACTCCCGACCTTGCGAGGATCGTGCAAGTGCGAGCGAGCATCGTTCTAACATTTTCGCAGGTCAGGGCGGTTGACTGGGACTACCGCACTCCCTCACCGACGAAGAAGGCAACCATGATCGCCAACTATGGATTCAGCGCCACCCTGACCGCCAAGCCCGGAATGGGTGACCGGCTCGTCGACCTGCTGCTGACCGGCCTGAACGAGGGCAACCCCGGCGCGAGCGAATTCTGTGTCGTCTATCTCGTCTCCCGCTCCGCGTCCAACCCCGACGTCGTTCACGTCGCCGAGGGCTGGACCAGTCGGCAGGATCACCACCGGATCTTCGCCGGCGAGGCCGCCCAGGCCATCGTGGCGCAGATCGGGGCGCTGCTCGCTCGGGAGTCCGAGTACACCGACCACGTCCCGGTGCGCGGCAAGGCCGCCTTCTGAACACCGGATCGATCCCGCAGCCTGCATCCTCGCCCGACCGTACGGCACCACCACACGAGAGGCCGACACCATGACCATGGCACGCCCCGCCCTGGACCACGAACTGCGCACCCTCCTCGCCGACATGCCCCTGATGTCCCAGCTCAGCCCCGAAGTGCTCACGCAACTGCGCCAGTTGCCCTCGACACCCGTCGAGTCCCTGCTCGCCCAACGGCAGGTCGAGCGCCGCGAGATCACCTTTTTCGCCAAGGACGGTGCCCCGATTCCCTTGTCGGTCTTCAGCCCCGCGAACCGTGATCAGACCACTGCCGCACCCTGCGTCTACTGGATGCACGGCGGCGGGATGGTGATGGGTGATCGCTTCTCGCAGATCGACATCCCGCTGGAGTGGCTCGACGAGTTCGGAGCGGTGGTGGTCTCCGTGGACTACCGCCTGGCACCCGAGGCCACCGGCACAACCCTTGTCGATGACTGCTACCAGGGACTGCTCCACATCTCTGAACACTCCGAGGAACTGGGCATCGATCCCGGCCGGATCGTCGTCGCCGGCGCCAGCGCGGGCGGCGGCCTGGCGGCTGGGGTCACTCTGCTGGCCCGAGACCTCGGCACCCCGGTGATCGCCGCCCAGATGCTGATCTGTCCCATGCTCGACCACCGCAACACCAGCACCTCCAGCCGCCAGTACTCCGGTGAGCCAGGTGTCTGGACTCGCGAGATGAACGAGTTCGGATGGCGCGCCGTCCTAGGTGACGCCACCGACGGTGAGGTCTCGGCCTACGTCTCGCCCGCGCTGGCCGACGACCTCTCGGGCCTGCCGACCACCTACATCGACACGGGTTCCGCCGAAGTCTTCCGTGACGAGGACACCGCATACGCCACCCGCATCTGGGCGGCCGGCGGCCAGGCAGAACTCCATGTCTGGGCGGGCGGCTTCCACGGCTTCGACGCCCTGTACCCGCAGGCACAGATCTCTGCCACAGCCCGCCGGACCCGCACAGACTGGCTCGCCCGGCTCCTTGCCTCACGCCGCGCCGCGTAACACCGCCGATGCCGTCGGCTGGAAAGCGCGGATCGCCCTGGCCATCATTCGCGCCTATGGCGGTGTCCCGGAGGCGTCGCCACGGGTGGCAGCGGACGTTGTGGTGGATGGACAGGCGAATGCGGAGCGGCGCTCACCGTCGAGCCGGACCGTACTTTGACCTTCCGGGACTACCCGTTGTACTGGGCGCTGATCTGTCACCTCTTCGCGGGGCCAACGGTGGCGCCAGTCATGGGCCGGCGTTCCGCAACAGCACCCTCGGCTGTCGGCGAGGGCGCAGGGTCGTCGGCCGCCCTCTTGGGGAAGCTGTACGGGAGGCGCGTTTGCTCATGCCGTGTCCTTGGTGCGGCGGGGCGCCGATTCGGCAGGCGGCCCGTACGTCACGGCGGGCTCTGCGGCAGGTGCCCACTGGCGTGAGCGACGGCCGTCCCGAAAATGCCCGGCGTGGTCCTGTCCGCTCGAAGGTTGAATTCCAGTTCGGGGCGGTCCCACGGGACGGCGGGTGGGCGTGCGGGTGCCGTCCCGGTGAGTGCGGCTCCGACGGCGCGGTAGAACCCCTCTGCGGGAGGGTGTGACACCACTCGGACACGGTCGAGGCAGGCGGCACGGGCCTCGGACTTCATGTGGTCGACGAGCAGACGTCCGATGCCCTGCCCCTGCGCCCGATCTGCGACGAAGAGCAGGTCGAGTTCCGCGGAAGCGAGAACGAGCGAGTAGAACCCAAGGACCTGGCCCTGCCCGGCGTCGGGAGCCACGGCCACGAAGACGCGGTGGGCTGCGATGTAGTCAGGGCCGACCCTGTAGCCCGCCACCATGGCTGCGTAGTGACCTTCGTAGGCGCGTGAGCTTCGCACGAGGCGTGTGAGCACTTTGGCGTCCCGAGCGTCTGCGCGTCGTATCGTGTGACGCTCACTGCTGGGAGTAATGCCTCGTTTCATACGGAGAGTATTACGCGTGGGGAGTGCTCCTCGTGACGCGGGTGGGCCAAAGAGCCTGCCGTGGTCCTCCCGTTTCGACCGGCCCCCGGCGGGTGGGTGATCCGCAACTGTTCACTCGACCGGGGAAGCCAGATCGTCGACTACAGGGGCATTCGGGCGCGACCATGGCCCGTCTGGTCCAGCCGCACGAGGCCTCCGGTCGATGCCGAGGTCGACGCGAGAATCCCGGCATCGCGCGGCCGGCCAGAGTTCGCAGTCCCGCGAGGTGTCGATCAGAGTGCGTGCAGTATGTCGGCGATCTTCGCCGCGACGGTCTCGGCGGCTCCCTGGGCGTACGAAGAGTCCATCGCCTCATAGGTGATGCGGGCGTAACTCCGGGTCTCCGCCATGTTCTTGGCGCCGCCCTCCAGCATCGACATGACGGCGGTGTGCGCAAAAGGCGAGTGTTTCTTGATGTCGAGTGCGGTGTCGGTGGACAACTCCGGAGACACCCCCACGTAGGCGCCCTCCCCGATTCTGAGCACCCAGATCGGCACCTCGGCGGTGCCCGTCGGTGTGAAGTCGTACGTCTTGACCGGCCCCGTCGGATGTCCCGCAGGAACCGTGGCGACGGTGACGGAGTCGGTGTGCAGGCGCACCACGGGTCTCGTACCGGGGGAGGTTTTGATGGTCTGGGCGACTCGGACGACTTCGGTGCCCAGTCGTTCGCCCTGCACCGTCAGCAGGATCCAGCCCGCGTCCTTCGCGTCCACCTGCGACCAGTTCTTGTCCTTGTCGATGGTGTACCGCTTGGAGCGGAACTGGGGCGCCTGGTCTCCGCACGAGCCGACGAGGAAGAAGCCCACGACGTCGCCGTCGTACTGGTCCTCGACGTGCTGTACGGCCGCGCCGGCCAGGTCGGCGGTGATGGGCAGGTCGCCGCTTGCCATGACCGATTCCATCATCACCGAGGACTGGACGCTGTAGTTGCAGAGTACGGCGATCGGGCGGCCGTTCGCGTCGTCGAAGCGGGTGACACCCACGCTCTTGTCGGAGGGGCCGGCCTCCGCGGTGCCCAGCCACCAGCCGTCCGCGGTCAGGACGTCCCGGTTGACGTTGACGTCGCACTCTCCGACGCCGAAGCCGACTCGTGCGGGCCGTAGACCCTTGACCGCGGCCGCGACCGCCGTCGAGGTGGCCTGCTTGATCTGCTCCACGTACTGTGCCGCTCCTGTCGAGGAGCTTGCCGCCTGAACGTGCGGGGCGGAAAAGGTGTGCGTGACGGTGACGACGACGTCCGCCGGTGCCACCCCGGACGACTTGGAGATGATCGTCCGCATGGCCGCAATCGCTTCGGCGCTGATCGACGTCAGGTCCAGCACGGCCAGGGCGACGCGATGCGATCCGCTTTCCAGCACCAGGATCCGTACGTAGAGATCGTCGTGCACGGTGGTGAAGCCGTCGAGCGGCAGGAGGGAGGACGGGAAGTCGATCGCGGCCGGCCGGCACCGGCCCTGAGCGCCGCCGTAGGCCTTGTTTCCTGTGCCGCTTGTGCGGCCGCAGTCCCGCCCGCAAGTGACGCGGCTGTGGCCGCGGCTGCGAGCGAACCGTTCAGGAAGGAACGACGATGAATACCGCCGTCGTCCATCTCCCGCTCATTCGTCTTGTAATGCACGACGCTCCTTCATGTCTGTTGTTCGGAAGGCCACCGATGCTGCGGCGATCGATGCACGAGACAAAGCGCCCTGCGCGTAACCTGAGATTGCGCAGCGCGCAATAGTGACTTGGCCCAGCAATTCTCTGCGTCACCTGTGAGAAATGGGCCGTTTCAACGGTCGTGGCTGAATTCCGCACAGTCTTTTGCCAGTTGGAATTCCTAGGGTTCCCCGTGCTGACGTTCTCGTTCCCCTACCGAGGAGTTGACACAGGTGGAGAGGCGTACGTTCATCGCCGGATCCGCGGCGGCAGGAGCTTTGGCCGTGACAGGCGGAGTCGCTTACGGAGCGGTCTCCGACGACCCGCAGGAGACGCGTGCGAACACCGACCGGGTGCACGGCGTCACCGCGATCACGAAGGTGTTCGGAGACGGCCAGAAACTCATCGCGGTTGCGGTCGAATACGACCAGGTCATCGACACCTCATCCCTGTCGACTTCCACCTTCGCCGTCACCGGCCGTACAGTCACCAAGGTCTACGCGAACAGGACCGCAGACCTCGCGGAGCGGGGCAGCAACGGCCGCTACGTGATCGTTGAGCTCTCGGCCGACGATGACGCGGCGGCATTGTGGGTGACCCAGCAAGGCTCCGGATCGGGTACGCCGTCCAGCTCCGCCGCCAGTGCAAGCGCCGACCCGAGCCCAAGCACTTCCGGCGGCCCCGGCGCGGGCGGGCCGAAAGTCGGTGACAGCACGCCGGGCGGGACCATCGTGGCGGCGAAGGCGACGCTGACCCAGAAGGGCACCGTCACCACGATTCGCGGCACCCGCTACCCCGCCGACGGCACAGTGCTGACCAACAGCAAGGTGGTGAACCTGATTGTCGACGACTTCCGGCAGTTCACGTTCGACGACCCGGCGACCGGACAGACCCTGAAGTACAACCTGTTCGTGCCGAAGGACTACAACCCCCGCAAGAAGTATCCGCTGGTGCTGTTCATGCATGACGCGAGCGTCGTCAACGTCGCCACACAAGGCCCGCTGGTGCAGGGCCTGGGCGCCGTGTGCTGGGCGAGCGACGAGGACCAGGCCAAGCACGAGGCCTTCGTCCTGGCGCCGGAGTACGGCTCGGTCGTCGTCGACGACACCTATGTGCCGTCGTCCCTGTTCGACGCCACCGCCAACCTCGTCGAGGCGGTGACGAGGAAGTACAGCATCGACAGCAACCGGCGTTACACCACAGGCCAGTCGATGGGCGCGATGATGTCGCTCGGTCTGAACATCAAGTATCCCGACCTGTTCGCGGCAGCGTTCATCGTGGCCGGCTAGTGGCCCTCCGACGTGGCCGCGCCGCTCGCCGAGAAGAGGCTGTGGATCGTCGTCTCCCAGGACGACGACAAGTCCTACTCCGGCGAGAACGCCATCACCAAGGTTATTCAGGAAGAGGGAACGACGGTCGCCACCGCTGTCTGGGACGGGCAGTCCACCGCCGCGCAGTTCGCCGCCGACGTCCGCAGTATGAAAGCGCAGAAGGCTCCGGTGAACCACGCCTCCTTCCAGACCGGCACGACCGTCCCGTCCGGCTCGGGCATCAGCGCGCACATGGGCACCTGGCGCATCGCCTACGCGATCCCCGAGATCCGGGACTGGATCATGCGGCAGTCGCGGTGAGCGGAGCGGGGTGAGGGGGCGCCTGCTCCCCTCACCCCGCAGGCGGTGGCCCTCCTGGTGGGCAAACTGAGCGATCGGGGACTCATCGAACGCCGTATCCATCCACGGCGCCGCAACATCCGAGAACTTCACCTGACCGACAGCGGCCGGGACGAACGGACCAAGGCCGAGCAGATCGTCAGCGACCTTGAGCAGCGCATTCACCAGTCCTTGGGCGACCAGCACTACCGCCAGTTGCGCGAACTGCGGGCCAGGTCATCGACACCCTGCTACGGACGCTGCGGCGGAGCCGGACCGCTTACTGGCTCTAACAACAGCGGTTGATCATGTGACTGTTGGCTTGTCGGCCCGTTGGTCGGGTTGTTGTCAAACGTCAGTCGCGGCGGTGGGTCGTGTCCGATGAACTGTGGGCACTCATCGAGCCGTTGCTGCCGCAGCCGGGTCCGAACCTGGTGGAGGGCAGACCCCGAGTCCCAGACCGGCAGGCGCGGTGCGGGATCCTCTTTGTCCTGCACACCGGCATCCAGGGGGAGTACCTGCCCCAGGAGCTGGGCTTCGGCTCGGACATGACCTGCTGGCGGCGCCTGGTCGCCTGGAACGAGGCCGGCGTCTGGGACCAGCTGCATGTGGTGCTGCTGGAAAGCTGCGCGAAGAACCCGCTGGACTGGTCCCGGGTGGTGATCGACTCCTCGCACACGCGAGCCGCCCGCAGGGGCCCAAAAGCGGGCCCAGCCCGGTCGGCCGCGCACGGCCGGGCAGCAAGCACCACCTCATCGTCCACGACCAAGGCATCCCGCTCGCGGTCGCTGACCGGAGCCAACCGCAACGACGTCACGCAACTGCTGCCCCTCGGGCACAACGTGCCGGCCCAGCGCCGCCCCTGCCCTGTTGCCCCTGACTCGGTACTCCGCGTGCGCTCGGCGCCTGGCGGACGGCCGAACGCTGCCCGGACCAGACGTCCCCGACGCCGCATCCAGTTGCCTCGCCGGGATGGAGCAGCAGTTGCGACTCGGTCGATGACGGGACTGCGCATTGCTGTGCGTCGGTGACGCCGTCCCTCGTGCACAGATGCTATAGGAAATTGCTCCTCCTTGAGTCGAGTGCAGGGCAGCCGAAGAGCCGGTCGAGATGTCCGCATAGCTCAGCGTTTAGGCTGCACATCTGGACAGTCTGACGCGAGGTCGACGGCTCCGGGGGTTGACGGGCGGCCGTGCCTGATCGACCATCGCCATACCAATTTCCTATGTGATTCCGGGGAGTGGTGGCGAATGCGTCCTCCGTCCCGCGCCGTTCTGTCAGGACTTGCGGCCGTCGCCGTGCTCATGGCGGGCTCGACGGCGTGCACCATCAAGAACTCCGGTGCGCCGTCGGGCGCACAGGCCCCCTCGTCCGGGAAGTCCGGCACGGGTACCGCCGAGTTGGCCGACGGGTCGGGCACGAAGGTGGCCCTCGTGCCCGGCGGTGCACACCCCTACTTCCAGCCCTGGAAGGCCGCAGGCGCATCCGCGAAGAAGCAGTACGGCCTCGGGGACGTGACCTTCGACGAGACCTCCGAGTGGGACCAGCAGAAGCAGGACAACCTGCTCTCCACGCTGGCGGCCCGCGGGTACAACGCGTTCGGGATCTTCGGCGTGTCGCCCACCGACATCAACACCACCTTCGCAGACCTCAAGTCGCAGGGTTTCGCGGTGGCTTCACTCGCCTCCTGTCCGGCCGGCGGCACCGACAAGGCCGACTTCTGCCTGTCCACGGACGTGGAGGTCGCCGCCTACAAGGCGGCCAAGGCCGCGATCGAGGCCATGGGCGGCCAGGGCACACTCGTCCATCTCACCGGCAACAACGTGGACGCCAACACCCAGCTGCGGATCAAGGGTGTGGCCAAGGCGGTGCAGGAGTCCGGCGGCAAGGTCAAGCTGCTGCAGACCATCACCGATGTCGACAAGGATCTGCAGACCGCTCAGAAGGCCGTGTCGGACCTGCTCGCGGCGAAGGGCAGCCAGATCCAGGGCATCGTCACCACCGCCTACAACCCCGCCGTGGCCGCCGCCGACGCGGTCAGGACCACCGGCGCCAAGGCCAAGGTCGTGGCCATCGACGACGACGCCAAGATCCTCGGCGCCATCAGGGACGGCTCGGTCGCCGCCACCGTGGTCCAGAACCCCGGGGGGCAGGCTGAGTTGGGCACCTGGGCGCTGGCACTGCTGCAGACGAAGCAGTGCACCATGCGGCACCCGGGACAGACCATCGACTCGGGTTCGTTCGTGGTCACCAAGGCGAACGTCGGCACCTACGACGCGGCCAGGAAGGCCAGGACCGAGCAGCTCAAGAAGCAGTTCGCAGACACCTACCTCGTCTGCGCATGACCGCCGACGGCACTGAGGAAAGCGGACCGAGCACGATGACCACCATCACGCACGCCACGGCGCTGCTCGCCGACATCGCGGTGGAGCAGGAGCGCACTGACGCCGTGCAGGCCTTCGTCAAGCAGGAGACGATCCTCGTCCACATCACCACCGGGGACGGTCTTGAGGGAACCGGCTACGCCTACACGATCGGCACCGGCGGCTCCTCCGTCCTGGCCCTGCTTCGCGAGCACCTGCTGCCCCTCCTCGTCGGAGCGGACGCCCGGAACGTCGAGGCCCTGTGGCAGCGGCTGTTCGCCGCGACGCGCGCCACCACGACCGGGGCCATCACCTCCCTCGCCCTGGCCGCCGTGGACTGCGGCCTGTGGGACCTGCGCTGCAAGCGGGCCGGGGAGCCGCTGTGGCGACTGGCCGGCGGGCACCGCCAGGAGATCCCGCTCTACGACACCGAAGGCGGCTGGCTGCACCTGAGCACCGACGACCTGGTCCGCTCGGCGCTCGAGGCGCAGAAGGCCGGGTGGGCGGGCGTCAAGATCAAAGTGGGGAGGCCGCATGTCGCCGAGGACGCCGAGCGGCTGCGGGCCGTCCGCGAGGCGGTCGGGCCGACGATGCACATCATGACCGACGCCAACCAGTCGCAAAGCATCTCCTCGGCGCTCCAGCTCGCCGCCGCCCTGGAACCCCACGGACCGTACTGGCTGGAGGAGCCCCTTCCCGCCGACGACGTCAGCGGACATGCCCGCCTGGCCGCGGCGACGAGGATTCCCCTGGCCGTGGGGGAGTCCCTGTACTCCGCCATGCAGTTCCGCGCGTACTTGGAGTCGGGCGCCGCCTCGGTCATACAGGTCGACGCCGCGCGCGTCGGCGGTATCACACCGTGGCTGAAGGTCGCACACACCGCGGAGAGCCACAACGCCGTGGTCTGTCCGCACTTCCTGATGGAACTGCACGTCAGCCTGGCCGCCGCGGTACCCAACGGCATGTTCGTCGAGTACATCCCGCAGCTGAGAGCGGTGACCCGCGCCGAACTGACCGTCCGTGACGGACGGGCGGTGGCACCTGACGTGCCGGGCATCGGGATCGACTGGGACATGGACGCCATCGACAACCGGAGGGTGGCATGAGAACACCCGTCAGGACACCGCGGAACGCGAGCCGGGCGGACGACGAGGTGGCCGCGCCGAAGTCCACGCAGCGGCTGCCGATCTGGGTGAACCAGCGGCTCGGTCTGCTGGTGCTCACGGTCGCTCTCGCCACGCTGTTCGGCATCCTGCGGCCGGCGTTCCTCGACCAGCGGCTCGTCCTGTTTCCCCTGCTGCGGGACATCTCGACGCTGACCGTGGTGGCGCTCGCCCAGATGGTGGCCCTCTCCGTGGGACACATGAACCTCGCCGTGGGCCGCATGGCTTCGTTCGGCGCGCTGTGCGCGGGATTCGGTTACGACCGGCTCGGTCTGCCGCTCCAACTCGGCCTGCTGCTCTGCCTGTTCGCCGGTGCCGTCATCGGCGCTCTGACCGGCTGGATCATCGCCCGCACCGGCGTCGGCTCCTTCGTGGTCACCCTGGCCATGGACTTCGCCCTGCTGGGGCTGGTGTCCCTGCTCTACTCGGCGCTCACCGAGAACGCGGCCTTCACCACGCGGCCGAGCGGGCTCATGGACCTGCGCTCCACCTCGCTCGCCGACATCTGCATCGGCCGCGTCTGCGGATCCCCTGCGGTGCCGCAGCTGGCCCAGTTCACGGTCCTGGCGCTGGCCGGCCTCGGCTTCCTGTACACCTGCACCCGGATGGGCCGGGAGCTGCTGCTCACCGGCGCCAACCCGGCGGCGGCGGAGCTGTCGGGCATCCCCACAGGCCGCCGGATCCTCCTTGCGCACACCCTCTCCGGACTGCTCGCCGCGCTCGCCGGCTTCATGGCCGCCGTCGGTACCGGCACGTTCCGCGCCTCCATCGGAAACGACTTCATGCTGCCGTCCTTCCTCGGTGCGGTCCTCGGCGGCACCCTCCTGACCGGCGGCATCGTCTCTGTGCTTGGCGCGTTGCTGGGCACCTCACTGGTCGGCGTCATCCGCAAGGGCCTTGATCTGCTCGGCGTAGGCATGGAAAGCCTGAACATCTACCTCGGATGCGTTCTGCTGCTGGCTCTGTCCGCCGACCGCGTGCGCACCGTCGTGTCGTACCGGAAGGTGGTGCGCTCCGCATGATCACGACCAACGATCGCGGAGGGCGTGCCGGCGCCGTCCTGCGTCGCTTCTCCCGGTCCACGGCCATGACGCTGCTGTGCGTGACGGTCGCCGGATATCTCGCCCTGGGAGCCGCCTCTTCGGGCGAGTTCCTCCAGGGGCCGTCGGTCCGGACCTTCCTGCAGTACCTGGCCACGCCCATCCTCATCGGACTGGCCCAGACGACCGCCCTGTGCGTCGGACAGCTCAACCTCGCGGTCGGCGCCCTCGGCGGCTTCACCGCCTGCCTGATGGGCATCCTCATGGCCGACGCCGGTGTTCCGGCACCGATCGCCGTAGCGGCGGGCGTTGTGGTGGCGGCGCTGGTCGGTCTGGTGACCGGCGTGTTCATCGTGGCGACGCGGATCAACGGCTTCATCGTCACGCTCGGCACGATGACCATCCTGCTGGGAGCCCAGTACCGGCTGGCCGGCACACGAACCATCGACGACTACTCACCGACCCTGAGGGACCTCGGCCGGGCCGCCCCGCTGAACCTCCCGCTGGTGTTCCTCACCGCGCTCGTCGCGGCGGCCCTGCTGGCCGCGTTCATGTACGGCGCGATTGCCGGCCGGCGGCTCCTCGCCGCAGGCGGCAACCCGCTGGCGGCGCGCCTTTCCGGCATCTCCACCGACCGGCAGATCGTGCTCGCCCACACCCTGTCCGGCCTCCTCGTCGGCGTCGCCGCCGTGACCGCGACGGCGTCCCTGCCCGGCGTCAACACCAGCGTCGGCGGAGACTGGCTGTTGCCCAGCTTCGCCGCACCGATCATCGGAGGTGTCTCGCTCAACGGTGGCTCCGTCGCGGTGTTCGGCACGGTGCTGGCAGCGTTCGTCATGCGGCTCATCGACGCCGCACGCGCCCAGTTCTCCCTCGATCCGAGCTGGGTGAACTTCCTCATCGGCCTGGTCGTGCTCGGCACGGTGGTCGGCGGCCGCATCCGCCAGACACATCTGGAGAAGAAGGGCACCACGCACGAGCGTACACCCCCGGCACCCGCCAGCCGAGGACAGACGGCCGACGCAGCACTGCCGAACGCAGGAGGTGCGCGATGAGCGAAGTCCTCCTCGAATGCCGGGAGATCGTGAAGGTCTTCCCCGGGGTACGCGCCCTGGACGGCGTCGGCCTGCGCCTGACGGCCGGTTCCGTACACGCGCTGCTGGGGGAGAACGGTGCGGGGAAGTCCACGCTCATCAAAGTCCTGACCGGCGTCCACCCGCCCGACGCTGGGCACCTCACATGGCGCGGCGAACAGGTCCACCTGCGTACGCCGCTGGAGGCCACCCGGACCGGCATCGGCGTGGTCCACCAGGAACGCAACCTCATACCCGGCTTCTCGGTGGCGGAGAACATCACGCTGCAGAACCCTCCCTCGCGCCACGGGCTGGTCGACCGGCAGGCCATGAACGCGCCCGCCCTGCGCTGCCTGGAGGAACTGGGCCTCGACCTGGACCCGCACCGGTTGGTCCGTGAACTGTCCGTGGCCCAGCAGCAGTTGGTGGAGATCGCGAAGGCGCTTCACACGCAGAGCGAGGTGCTGCTGCTCGACGAGCCGACCGCGTCCTTGTCCCCGCAGGAGGCCGAGAACCTCTTCCAGGTCGTACGCCGGCTGACGGCCCGTAACACGTGTGTCGTCTTCGTGAGCCACAAGCTGGAGGAGGTCTTCGCGATCAGCGACACCGTCACCGTGCTGCGCGACGGCAGATCGGTGCTGGAGTCCGCACCGCTCGCGGACCACACACACGACGACATCGTGAACCTGATGGTGGGCCGCGCCCATACGGCGGCCAAGATGCTGCCCCGCACGCCCGAGCCGACATCCGTTCCGGTCCTCGCGCTCGACGGGATCTGCACCGCCCGCGGCCACCAGGACGTCTCCTTGGCGGTACGCCCCGGCGAGATCGTCGGTCTCTACGGTCTCGTCGGCGCCGGACGCAGCGAACTGGTCAAGGCCGTTTTGGGCCTCGACCGCGTCACCGGCGGCGAGATCAGGGTGGACGGCACGCCGGCCCGGATCGCCTCACCCCGGCAGGCACTGCACGAGTTCGGCATCGGATACCTGACGGAGAACCGCAAGGAGGAGGGTGTCTTCCTCGAGCAGCCCATCCACCGGAACATCACGGTCACGGTGTGGAAGAAGCTGGCCCGGGCCCTTGGGGTCGTCTCCTCCGCCGAGGAGCGCAGCGTGGCACAGAACTTGGTCGAACGCCTCGGCATCCGGGCCTCGGGCCTTGATCAGAACGCCGGTGAACTGTCCGGCGGCAACCAGCAGAAAGTGAGTCTGGCGAAGTGGCTCGCGGCCGACACCCGGCTGCTGATCGTCGACGAGCCGACCGTGGGAGTGGACGTACGCACCAAGCATGTCTTCCACGAACTCCTTTGGGAACTGGCCCGCACGGGACTCCCCATCCTTCTGATCAGCAGCGACCTCACCGAGGTGATCACACTGGCGGACCGTGTCCTCGTCATGGCCGACCACCGCATCCGCGGTGAGGTCGGCAACGACCACCACTACGAACGGATGAGCGGCCGGATCATCCGCCTCATCCACGACCGCGCGCCCTCCGCGGTCAGCGCGCAGCAGGACGCGAAGTGAAGCGTGTGGCACAGGTGATCCGGGTCCGCCCCGAGCACCTGGAGCCGTACCTCGAGTTGCACCGCAACGTGCCCCAGCCGGTGCTGGACACACTGCGGAACTGCCACATCGGCAACTACTCGATCCACTTGCTCGGCGACCTGCTCTTCGGATACTTCGAGTACGACGGTGACGACCTGGCGGCGGACATGGCGCGCATGGCCGCCGACGAGGCGACACAGGCCTGGTGGCAGCTGACTGCACCGTGCCAGCAGCCGGTGGAGGAAGCGGCACCGGGGGAGTGGTGGGCCTCGATGGAGCAGGTGTTCCTCATGCCGTGAGACCCACCGCCACGGTACGCCCGTGTCTGCCGACCGTGCCGTCCGAGGAGGAAACCCATGAGTGCCCCACCGCTCGTCGATGCCCATCACCATGTGTGGGACCTGGCCGTGCGGGACCAGGAGTGGATCAGCGGTCCCGAACTCGCGCCCCTGCGCCGGACCTTCTCGCTGTCGGACCTGCATCCGCTCGCCGAGAACGCCGGATTCTGCGCCACGGTGATGGTGCAGACGGTGGCTGCGCCGGAGGAGACGCCCGAGATGCTCGCGCAGGCGGCCGCCGACCCGCTGGTCGCAGGAGTGGTCGGATGGACCGACCTGACGGCACCGGATGTGAAGGACGCGCTGGCCCGGCTGCGTGACCTACCGGGGGGCGACCGGCTCGTGGGCATCCGGCACCAGGTCCAGTCGGAACCGGACCCGCGGTGGCTGCTGCGGGAGGACGTCACGCGAGGCCTGTCCGCGGTGAACGACGCCGACCTGGCGTCTGCCCGGCCTCAGGTTCATCCTGGACCACATCGGCAAACCCGCCATCGCCGACGGCACGCTGGAACCGTGGGCCTCACAACTGCGGGCGCTGGCGGCCGAGCCGAACACGCTGTGCAAGCTGTCCGGCCTCGTCACGGAGGCCGACTGGTACGGCTGGACCGTCGACGATCTGCGTCCCTTTGCGGAGACGGTCCTGGACGCCTTCGGACCGAACCGGATCATGTACGGCTCCGACTGGCCCGTGTGCACGGTGGCCGCCGAATACGCGCAAGTGCTCGATGCGGCCCGTGCTCTGACGCTCGGGCTCAGTCCGGACGAGCGGGACGACATATTCGCGCGCACGGCCGTGAGCGCGTACCGGCTGCGAGTTCCCTGACGTGCCCCGCCCTCGGCCGCCTGCAACGCCCTCACCTCGGTAAACTGCTGTCGACCCGACAAGCCTGGAACTGCAGGAGCGAGAAGACGGATGCCACCGCACGACAGTTCCGCCGCCAGGGCCACGGGGGCGGAGGGGAAGAGCGAATCCGCCGGTCCCGCTCGCCAGGTGCTCTCGGACAGTGTTTACGAGCAGATCAAGGCCATGGTCATGGACCACGAGATCGCTCCTGGAGCCCGCGTGGGGATCGAGGCGCTTTCACGTGCGCTCGGTGTCTCGCCGACGCCCGTCCGTGAAGCACTCGCCAGGCTCGAGTCCGACGGGCTTGTCGTCAAACGGTCACTCTCCGGATACCGGGCAACCGAGTTGCTGACCCGCGAGGGAGTTGAGGAGCTCTTCGAGATGCGTCTCCTGCTCGAACCGAGAGCGGCGGCGCTCGCCGCCGTCAACGCCACCGAGGAGCAACTCGATGCCATCGAACGGCTCGTGGAGGAGATGCAGGCCCATCCGGGGCCCACGGGGCGGTATGCCGACTACCGCGACTTCGCCGCTCTCGACCAGCGACTGCACGACGCGATCGCGACGGCCTCCCAACGCCCCCTGCTCGCCGACGCGGTGGAGCGGCTCCACTCTCATCTGCATGTCTTTCGACTCAGAAGTGTCAGAAACGCCGACGATCCGACGCCCGCGGAGCATGAGCGTGTTGTGCGCGCGATTCTGCGCCGCAAGCCCGAGCGCGCCGCCGAAGCAATGACGGAACATCTCACGCGCAGCCTTCGGCGCCAGCTCAGCCAGGACTCGGATTCCTGACCGGCGCGGACTTCTTCGGTCAGGCCCGCTCTCACAGATGCGGGGCTGCACTTCGGCTCGGGCATCGAAGCTGCCGTCATCGCCGTCCAACCGCCGACGGAGCCGGCGCTGCTGCCGCCGTCTGCCATCCGAGCACCGACCGCGTGTCAGGACTGTTCGTCGGCCCGGTCTTCATGGGCGGCGTGCCGAGGCGTGTTCGCGGCGCTCGGCAACATCATGGCCCAACGCCTCCTCGCGCCATCTTCATGCGGCAGCCTCATTGGCGTCCGGTGACACGCCGCTCCCCTGCACGTGCGGACCGTGGGCCACAGTGCAGAAGGCCGCTTGCACTGCCGTCCCAACCAGCTCCTGGACGACCTCACGGCGTGCGGCGGACACCATGCCGACCTGATTCGCCGGGATGTTGCAGGACGGGTTCTTCTGACGGCCGCCGACGGAGCCGCGGCCGCTGTGTGACTGTCATCAGGCGCTGATGCGCGGCCCGTCACCGCTCACCGTCGCGGAACGCCGCCCCGCTGCGGGTGTCGTCAGGGCAGCGTAGTGAAGCTGATCCGGCGCTGCACACGGTGCCGACTGTCATCGGCCTCTGCGTACGGTGCGGTGAGGGACAGGCACCGCCCCGCGCTGCGGCGGGGAGAACAGGATGTCGCGGCCGGTGCACCGGGTGATGTGGTTGGTCTGCGGACCCCCGAACAGGCTGTGCGAGCCGTACTCGGTGGCGCAGGAGGCGTCTGCTGGAAGCCAGCCGAGGCCCAGGAAGGACGCGTGCATGCCGTCGGTGAAGGCCCCGATCGCCTGCTCGCGCAGGCGGGCGCCCGCAGTGTCGGCCCCGGCGGTCACCGACATGCGCTGGGCTTGCTGTGCCGGGGCGATCGAGCGGGGGTTGCGCAGACTGCCGGGGGTGGGCGACGCCGACGTGACCTCGCCACCGAGAAGTCCGGCATCGTCCACTGGCCTGCGGTCACCGGCGTCAGGCATTGGCGTCCCGTGGTGTAGCGGACTACACCACCGAAACGGGAGCCTGCTCCCTCGTGACGACGGGTCCGTTGGCGGGATCGTTGGCGGCAGAAGGTTCACCACCCAGGTCGCCCACGCTGTCGTACGGCAGACATCACGTCAGCTTCATGACGGGGACTGACCGGAAGCCGTCAGCCCACTTCCTTGCTCGTGGTCGGGTTCTTCGACCGCTGTGTCTCCGGATTCCGGCACCCCATGTCGACCGGCCCCCCACTTCACCGAGGAGATGCCATGCCCGATATCCCGTCCTGCCCTGTCACCGGCGCGAGCGAGTCTCTGCCCGAATATCCGCTGCCGCGGGCCGCGGAGTGTCCGTTGGCTCCGGCGCCGGCCGCACAGGAGCTGCGTGCCGGGAAACCGATCACGAAGGTGCGGATCTGGAACGGCAGCACTCCCTGGCTGATCACCCGCCACGCCGACCAGCGCGCCCTGCTGCCTGACCCCCGCGTCAGCGACGACGACCTCGACCCCGGCTTCCCGTACGTGAATGCGCACCGTGCGGAGATAGCGCCCGTGACACCGCGGCTGATCACGAACACGGACGCCCCGGAGCACACGCGGCTGCGGCGGACCGTCAACGGGCCTTTCGTGGTCAGGCGGATCGAGACGATGCGGGCGCCGATACAGAAGATCGTCGACGATCTCATCGACGACATGCTGGCCGGCCCGAACCCCATCGACCTGCTCAAGGCGTTCGCGTTCCCGCTGCCGTCGCTGGTGATCGCCGAGCTGCTCGGGGTGCCGTACGAGGACCACGACTTCTTCCAGCGCAACAGCGGTGTGGTCCTGGACGGTGCGGTGGCGCCCGAGGTGGCCAGGAAGGCCAGCGGCGAGCTGGCCGCCTATCTGGACCGACTGCTCACGAAGAAGATGACCGACCCGGGCGAGGACGTGCTCTCGGAGATGGCCGGCCGGGTCAAGGCCGGCGAGATGACGCACACCGAGGCCGTCCACATGGGCGTGGCGATGCTGATCGCCGGCCACGAGACCACCACGACGATGATCAGCCTCGGCACCCTCGCCTTCCTCCAGCACCCCGACCAGCTCGCCCTGTTGAGGGAGGCAGAAGACCCGAAGGTCATAGCGAACGCGGTGGACGAGGTGCTGCGCTATCTGACCATCGTGCAGACGGGTGTGCGCAGGGTCGCCAAGGACGACATCGAGATCGGCGACGTTGTGATCCGCAAGGGCGACGGCATGATCTTCGACCTGCACGCGGCGAACTGGGACCCTGAGGTGTTCCCGGAGGCCGAGTGCCTCGACATCACCCGCCCGGCCCGCATCCACCAGGCCTTCGGCTACGGCCCCCACCAGTGCCTGGGCCAGAACCTGGCCCGCCTGGAACTCCAGGTCGCCTACGGCGCCCTCTACCGCCGCATCCCCACCCTGCGGCTCGCCGCTGACCTCGCGGACCTGGAGTTCGACCACACCGGGACCACCTACGGCGTGAAGAGCCTGCCCGTGGCCTGGTGACCCCTCGTTTCGAGGGCCCCCACGTTTCGAAAACCCCCACGAAGAACCGACAAGAAGCAAGGTGACACCCATGCTTGTGGAACTGGACGTCCCGAAGTGCGTGGCCTCGGGGCAGTGTGTGATGGCCGCCCCCGACGTCTTCGACCAGCGTGAGGACGACGGCGTGGCGATCCTGTTGGAGGAGCACCCCGGCGACGAACTCCTGGACGAGGTGCGCGAGGCCGTGGCGATCTGCCCGGCCGCGGCGATCCGGCTGGCGGAGCAGTGAGGCGCATCGTGGTCGTCGGCGCGTCCGCCGCCGGGCTCGCGGCGGCCGAGACCCTGCGCCGCGAGGGTTACGACGGCACCCTCACCCTCGTCGGCGACGAACCGCACCCCCCGTACGACCGTCCCCCGCTGTCCAAGCAGATCCTCTCCGGCGAGTGGAGCACCCAGCAGCTGCCGCTGCGCCCGTATACCGACCTCGACGCCCTGGATCTCGATCTGCGACTGGGGGCGGCGGCGACGGGTCTTGACGTGCCGGACCGTACGGTGCGTCTGGCCGACGGGTCGCGGATGCCGTACGACGGGCTGATCCTGGCCACCGGGGTACGGCCCCGGCGGCTGCCCGGCAAGGGTGCGCACGTCCTGCGGACCCTGGACGACGCCCTCGCCCTGCGCGACCGGCTGATGCCGGGCAGCCGTCTGGTCGTGGTGGGTGCCGGGTTCCTCGGCGCCGAGGCCGCGGCCGTCGCCTGGAAACTGGGCTGCGAGGTGACCCTCCTCGAACCCGCCCCGGTCCCGCTGGCCCACGCGGTCGGCACCGAGGTCGGCCGGGTGCTCTCCCAGGCTCATCTCGACCGCGGCGTGGAGCTGCGCTGCGGGGTCACCGTGACCGAGGTGACCGAGGAAGGGGCGCGGCTCGCGGACGGTGAGGTGGTCGAAGCCGACGAGATCCTTCTCGCCATCGGCTCGCTGCCCAACACCGAGTGGCTGGCGGACAGCGGGCTGGCAGTGGGCGACGGCGTCGTCTGCGACCAGTACTGCGAAGCCGCCGATGGCGTCTACGCGGCCGGTGACGTAGCCCGCTGGGACAACCCCCTGTTCGGGGTGCCGATGCGGATCGAGCATCGCACGAACGCCGCCGAGCAGGGCATGGCCGCCGCCCGCAACCTGCTCGCCGCCCCGGAGGCACGCAAGCCCTTCGCGCCGGTGCCGTACTTCTGGTCGGACCAGTACAACATGAAGATCCAGGCGTACGGCTATCTGCGTGGCCACGACGAAGTCGCCGTAGTGGAAGGCGACTTGGCCGAGCGCCGGTTCGTCGCCGCCTACGGCACCGGGGAGCGACTGACGGGTGCGCTCTCGGTCGGCATGTCGCCCAAGGCCATCCGTGCCTGGCGGCAGGCCATCGCGGGCGGCACGCCCTGGGAGGAAGCCGTACCGGCCGGGACACCGGCCACCGAAGCAGCCTGACCCGATCAGACGGTGCGGCTCCCGGTTCCCGGAGTCGCACCGGACGGCCGATGACAACAAGGAGGTTGTTCATGCAGGACCGTACGGACGACGCGCGTGAGGTGGTCGTCGTCACCGGAGCAGGCGGCATGGGTTCCTCGGTGGCCCGGCGGCTGGGGAGCGGCCGGACGCTGATCGTCGCCGACGCCTTCCGCGAGCAGCTCGACCGGGCCGTCGACGCCTTGCGTGCCGAGGGCTACCACGCGCGGGGCGTTCTGACCGACGTCTCAGACCGCGTGTCGGTCGAGCACCTCGCCCGGATCGCGGCCGACGCGGGACGGCTCACCACCGTCGTGCACACCGCGGGCGTCTCCGCCGCGACGGCGTCGGTGCGCACCATCCTCGACGTCGACCTGCTCGGCACGGTGTATGTGATCGAGGCGTTCGAGAAGGTGGCCGTCCACGGGACCTCGCTGGTCTGCGTCGCCAGCGTGGCCGGGCACATGGCCTCGGTCGACGCCGAGGACGAGGCCGCTCTCGCGACCGCTCCCGCGGAACACTGCTCGCCCTGCACGCGGTCACGGCGCTCGGCGACGACGACTCGATCGGCGCGTACATCCTGGCCAAGCGCGCCAACCTGGTGCGGGTGCAGGCCGCCGCGCTCGCCTGGAACCAGCGCGGGGCCCGCATCAACACCGTCAGCCCCGGCGTCATCTCCACCGCCATGGCGAAGGCGGAGTCGGAGTCGGACTCCGGCGGCCACATGCTCAAGATGCTCGACGCGTGTGGCGCCGGCCGATCCGGCACACCCGGCGAGATCGCCGACGCCGTGGCGTTCCTCAGCGGTCCGCAGGCGTCCCGGCAGGGTGTGGAAGAAGAAACGGCCCGGCGTGCGGGGCGCGGTGTCGAGAATGTCGAGGTTGTCGACGGCTCCCTGGTCCTGGTGGCCGACCTGCTTGCCCTCGCAGAACAGCTGGAGGCGCCACATGTCGGTGCCGGACGCGGCCTCGGCCGAGCTGTCGTCGAAATCGTCGCCCCACAGGCGGACGGTGACGTAGGTGGTGCCGGTCGGGCTGACCGCGACCTCGAACCTCAGGGTGCCGCCCGCGTACGAGGCGGGTTCGGTCGGGTTGAGAACGCGGGCACTCTGGCCGAGGCCGCCGGTGACCGTGTCGGAGAGGGTGGCGGTGAGCTGGTGAGCCTTCTCGGAGCGCGCGTCGCCGAAGACGAGGACGTCGAGCGGGGCACGGCCCCGGGCGCGCGCCGCCTCCGGGTCGGCCGCGAAGGCCGGGGAGGCGGTCGCGACTGTCGGCAGACCGATGGCGGCAGCCACGACCCCGGTCGCCCCGGCGTACTTGAGCACGCCACGTCTTCCGGGTGAGTTGAGCACGGCTGTGATGGGTGCGTCGGGCACGACTGATCCTTTACTTGAGGCTGCCCATGAGGATTCCGCTGCGCCAGTACTTCTGAAGGGCGAATATGAAGACCGCCAGCGGAATGATCGACAGCAGCGACCCGGTGAGGACGAGGGTGTTCATGTCACGGGACTGCTGTGCCTGCTGCACCCAGGAGAAGAGGCCCAGGGTGAGGGGGAAGGAGCGCTCGCCGTTGAGCATGAACAGGGGGAGGAAGAAGTTGTTCCAGATGTTGACGAAATCGAGCATGAAGATGGTGATGCCGCCGGTGCGCACCAGCCGGAGGGCGATCGAGAAGAAGATCCGCGTCTCGCTCGCGCCGTCGATGCGGGCAGCTTCCATCAGCTCGGTGGGCATCGAGGTGTCGGCGTAGACCTTGCCGAGGTACACCCCGAAGGGGTTGATGAAGTACGGGATCAGCACCGCCCACACGGTGTTGGTGAGACCGATCTTCGCGAAGACGAGGTAGAGCGGGAACGCCAGCAGGGTGCTCGGCAGCAGCGAGGCGCCGACGATGACCCCGAACAGGGCGCCTCTGCCCCGGAATTCGTACTTCGCCAGGCCGTAGCCGGCGGCCAGCGAGATGAACGTCGACCCCGCGGCGCCGACCGTGGAGTAGAGGACGGAGTTGGCGATCCAGCGACCGAAGACCCCGTCGTGGTAGTCCCAGATGGCCTGGAAGTTGTCGGCGAGGTGGTTCGAGGAGAACCACAGGCCGAAGGTGGAGTAGAGGTCGGTCTGGTCCTTGGTCGACGTCACCAGCAGGAACCAGGTGGGGGCGAGCGAGTAGAGCAGGAAGACGATCAGCAGACCGGTGGTGAGCGCCACCGCCCGGCGGGTGGGGCGTACGCCGCCCCCGGTGGTGACGGCGCTCATGACACCTTCCTGTTCGTGACGCGGTAGAAGACGAAGGCGAGGATGCCGGTGACGACGGCGAGGACCAGCGACTCGGCGGCGTACTGGTAGTCGCCGGTCTTGAACGCCCGGTCGAAGATCTCCTGTATGCCGTCGGCGTACTTCCGGGCGCAAGGCGCGTCCTGCCTGATCATCGAGGTGAAGCCGATGTCGTTGCCGCCGGTCCCGACCGTGACCAGGCGGGTGTCGCGGGACAGCGCGGTGAGGTGGGTGGGGTTGGTGCCGTCGCCGGTGGACTGTCGTGCAGTCAGGTCGGTGAGGGTGGCCCCGGAGCAGCTGACGTCCTTGAAGTCCCCACCCTTCACGCCGAGTCCGGCGGCGACGAGGGAGGGGCAGATACGGTCGGAGCGGGCGCAGCCGACCGGGTTCCCCGTCTGGTCCCCGGCCTGGGCGCGGCCGCCGCCCGCAGGTTCGGGCGGCACGGCCACAAGGTCGGGCTGATCGCCCGCACGCCCGCCACGCTGACCTCCCTCACCGAGGACCTGCACCAAGGCGGCATCACGGACGCGGCCGTCCCTGCGGACATCACCGACACCCCAGCGCTGGAGACAGCGCTGCGGGAGGTCGAGGCACAGGTGGGGGCGGCAAGGTGGTGTTGTTCAGCCCGCGGCCCAGCCTGGAGTGGATCAAGCCCGTGCTCGAGACGGAGCCCGCCGACATCCAGCACGCGGTGGCGCTGAGTGTGGCGGCCGCCGCGGCCACCGTGCGGGCGCTCACGCCGGGCATGCGCCGGCGCGGGCGCGGCACCCTACTTGTTCACCACCGGAGGTGCCGCGGTCGACCCTCACCGCGACCGGACGGTCTCCGCGATTGCCTATGCCGCCGAGTCCGCGTATGTGCGGCTGTTGCACGAGACCCTCGCAGACGACGGCGTCCACGTGGCCCAGGTGACCATCGTCGGCGCCATCGGCGCCGGCCTTACCCATGAGCCCGATGAGGTGGCCGAGCACCTGTGGCAGCTGCACGCCGAGCGCACCCAGCCGCTGCTGGTCCTGCGCTGAGCGCCAGCCATCTTCGCCACCACATCCGGTTCCGCCGCGGCCAACTACCCGTCGCCTGTGCATTGCTCCCGGAGGAGCTTGACCGCGGCCGGAGCCCCGACACGCCCCGTCTCAGCATGGTTGCGACGGGGCTTCGGTGCGGTTGGGCGACTACTCACGCTGCTGGGAGGAGAGTGCTTCGTCAGCCGACCATCCGGGCCACGCGCGGTTGGTTTGCTCGGGGCCACACGGCTAGGGCCTGTTGTGAAAGTACTGGTCGCAGCCACTCGTTAATGGCTGCGACCAGCACGGTCGCTTCGAAGCGGACGGCGAGTTTGTCGTAACGAGTGGCGACGGCCCGGTGGCGCTTTAGCCGGTTGATCCCGCACTCGACCGCGTGCCGCTGCTTATAGTCGTCCTTGTCGAACGCCGGCGGCCGCCCGCCGCGCGATCCGCGCTTGAGGCGGTTGCGGACACGGTCCGCCGGGACCGGGATGGTGGCCTTGATCCCGCATCTGCGCAGGTAGGAGCGGTTTCCGCGGGAGTCGTACGCCTTGTCGGCCCGAACCCGGTCGGGACGCTTGCGCGGCCTGCCGAGCCCCAGCCTGGGGACCCGGATGGCTTCCAGGACCGGTTCGAACTGCGGGGAATCGCCCCGCTGCCCGGCCGTGATCACGACGGACAAGGGCTTTTGCCCCTGCTCGACCGCGAGGTGGATTTTGCTGGTCAGTCCGCCGCGGGATCGTCCGAGTGCGTGGTCGGCCGGCTCGGCGAAGATCCCGCCGGGCGGTTCCTTCTGGAGGTCCCCCTTTTCGCCGCTCCGGCGGCGTGCTGGTGGGCCCGGCAGACGGTGGAGTCGACGTTCACGTCCCAGGTGATCAGGCCCTTGGCGTCCGCCTCGGCCTGAAGTTGGGTGAGGATCCTCGCCCAGGTGCCGTCCCGCTGCCAGCGCCGGAACAGATCGTAGACCCGCTCCCACGGCCCATAGCGTTCCGGCACGTCGCGCCAGGGTGCACCGGTCCGGGTCCGCCACCGTATGCCGTCTATGAGCTGCCGCCGCGTCCACACCGGCGGATGGCCGGGCTTGATGCCCGCCGGCAACAACGGCTCCAGCCGGGCCCACTGGCGGTTCGTCAGATCACCACGTCCCACAGGACGTGATCATCAACGAACAAGATCCACTTTCGCAACAGGCCCTAGTCCCGAGCCCGTGGATCCCATCGGCCAGATCTCCAACGCGTTTGGTCAACACGTCAGGGACACCTTGCCATCTCCCTTACCGGCTCTGGCAAAAGCGGTTGATCACGTGGCTGTCGGTTTGTCGGCTCGTTGGTCTAGTCGTGGGCAAACCTCAGTCGCAGCCGTGGATCGCGTCGGATGAACTGTGGTCGCTGATCGAGCCGTTGTTGCCCGAGCCGCCTTCGAAGCTGGTGGAGGGGACGGCCGCGGGTACCGGGCCGGTAGGCATTCTGCGGGATCCTGTTCGTGCCGCACACCGGTATGCAGTGGGAGCACCTGACCCGGGAGTTGGGCTTCGGCTCGAGCATGACCTGCTGACAACGGCCGGCTGCCTGGAAGAATGGCGGTCTGCGGCAGCGGGCGGCCGATCCGGGCGGCAACACCGCCTCCAGCCGGACCCATTGTTCGTCCGTCACATTGCCATGGGCCGTCCCGAGAATGCTTCACGCCGTTGATCGACCTCTCGAACCTGGCCTGGTGTCATGCCAGTTCAGTGCGCCTTTGCATGTCGAAGAAGAGGGCGGGATACCCTGCCGGCGGTGCCTGGAACCGCGTGACCGGAGGAGTCGATGCTGGGATGACCGCAGGACGACCGATGCCCACGCAGGACGAGGTGCTCGGGTACTTCAACACGCTGTCGAACTGGGGACGGTGGGGGGAGGACGACGAGCTCGGGACTCTGAACCACATCACCGACGACGTCCGGCTGGCTGCAGCGCGGGCCGTGCGCCACGGCAGGAGCCTGTCGTGCGCATGGGAGGTTGCCGTGCCGGAAGAGATGGAGCGGGCGACGACGGCGTGTCCGTGTGCCGCCGACATGCCGGGTGCCGAAGACATGCCGGTGGCCGCATTCCGCAACGACCGGCGCTGGGGCTTTTCGAACGAGCGGCTCGGCATCATGTTCCACGGCAACACGATCACCCATATCGACTCGCCGTGCCACATCTTCTGGGACGGCACGATGTACAACGGGCGGTCACACTCGTTGATCGACGCCGCAACGGGATCGGCGTGGGCGGCCGTGACGTCGGCGGCGAACGGGATCATCACGCGTGGTGTCCTGCTGGACATCGCGAGGGTCCGCGATGTGCCGTGGTTGGAACCGGGTGACGGTGTGTTTCCCGAGGATCTCGAGGAGGCCGAGCGTCGCCAGGGCGTGCGGGTGCGATCCGGCGACGCGGTACTCCTGCGGACCGGCGGTGGCCGCGTCCGGCACGAGGGCGGTGCGGCCGGCGGTATCACGCAGGCCGGCTGGCACGCGGCTTGCCTGCCGTGGCTGCAGGAACGGGAGGTGGCGCTGATCGGCGCTGACACCCCTCAGGACGTTCAGCCGTCGGGGTACGACGATGTGTTGATGCCGGTTCACGCCGTGAGCCTTGTCGCGATGGGTCTGTGGCTGCTCGACAACTGCGACCTGGAGCCGTGCGCGACGACGGCTGCCGAGCTCGGCCAGTGGGACTTCCACCTGGCAGTCGCGCCGGTGCGCTTCGCCGGTACGTCCGGCAGCCCGGTCAACCCGATCGCCACCTTCTGACCGCGGGACTCGCGCCCGACGGAGTCGGCACCTTCCACCGCCTCGGAGTCGAGTAGCCATGCGCTGTGGCTGCGGACGTTGCCTTCGGTGATCCGCAGCTGTCCACGCACCACCGGGAGGATCTGCTCGGTGACCTTGTCCAACACGCTCTGGTTGTATTGACCTGAAACGTTGTTCACACGGCTGATGGGTGGGTGGCCGCCGAGTGCGGTGTGGCAGCGGTGGTGGTCGTGCGGAGCATCGGAGAGGCCTGCTGCTGACCCGGATGGTGGTGTATCTCGTACTCGCGCTGGCCCTGTTCTCGTCGGCTCCGTATCTGGAAGTGATGCGGCAGCTGGTCGAGGGCCTGCGAGGTGCGGGCTTGCTGGGTGAGTGGCATGCACCGGCGAAGTCGTCGCTGTTTCGGGCCCGTCAGCGGCTGGGATCGGAGCCGCTGCGGGTGCTGTTTGCCACGACCGCGACGGCGATGGGCACCGAGACCACTCCGGGAGTGTTCTGGCGAGGGCTGCGGCTGTTGGCGGTGGACGGGACCTGCTGGGAGGTCGCCGACAGTGCAGGGCAACGAGGTCGCCTTCGGCCGTCCCGGCAACCCCGAGGCCACGACAAGTCCTGCTTTCCCCAGGTGCGGATGGCCTGTCTGATCGAGGTGGGCACCCATCTCGTGGTGGACGCGGAGCTGGCCGGCTGCCGCACTGGTGAGGTCACCCTGGTCGGCCGCCTGCCCCGTCCTGCCAAGAGGGTCAGCTCGTCCTGGCCGACCGGGAGTTCGTCGGTGTTCCGTTGTGGCGGGCCTTCAGTGGCAGCGGGGCCGATCTGTTGTGGCGGGTGACCGCCAACCGGCTCCTGCCCGTCGACCGGCAGTTGCGGGACGGATCCTGGCTTTCACGCATCCACGCCACCGGCGACCGCGTCCACACCGATCCGGATCCGGTGCGGGGTGGTGGCTTACCACGAGGCCCCGGTCGGCCAAATGTGGGTCAGGCGACGGTCCAGTCGCGCAGCTGGCGGGCGATGCGGGGGACTCCGACTGCTTGGGAGGCCGCGTCGCGCACGAGAGCGACGGCTGCCTTGGGCGGATAGTCGAGTCCTCGTCCGTTGAGGATCAGGTAGGCCTCGGTGGCATGCCAGGCGAAGGCTTCGTTCGAGTGCTCCAAGCACGGCAGTCTCGCCAGCGTCTGCAGCAGCGCGGCGGCCTTCAGGTGCAGGGAGCCGTAGATGTCGCGGTCCATCGCTCGGGCGTTGACCCGGGCGACGGCGGCATACAGCGGTCCGTAGTCGTCGACCTGAGGATCGCCGTCGAGCAGCTCGGCGGCATGGAGGAGAAACGTGACGTCGAGCGGGTGCGGCGGTTCCGGCTGGGTCACGCGGCGTGTCCTCGCTCCTGGTCTTCGAGCTCCCGCAGTGCGTCCCGCTCGGCCGCTCGCTGCTCAGGGCCGGGGTCCAGGTTGCCGGGCTCGGCCGCGAACGCCGCGCCGCTACGGTCCATGGAGGCTTTGAAACCGTCCAGGAACCGCCGCTCCACGGCGGTCGCGCGGTCGTAGGCAGCGGAGAGGATGTACTCCTGCATGCTGACCCCCGCCTGCTTGGCCGCGGCCGCAATGGCGGCCCGCTGCGCGGGGTCGGGAAAACGCAGGCTCATCGCTTTGGGATCCGACATGGTATCTATGGTATCAGCGATACCATGCGTGTGTCAGGGGGAGTCGAAGGCCTCAGCACCTCTGGGTTCAGGACCGACGCTGCAGGCCTTCGGGGCCAGCATTACAGGCCGTCAATGCTGCCTGTGATTCGAGACCGATACACCGGAGCACTGATCGGCCTCGATCACATGCCTCAGGTTTCCCGCCGCGCCTTCGGCGGTCTAGCCGGTGGCGGTGCGGTCACCGCGGTCGCCGGTACGAGCATGGCGGCCGTTACCGACTCCGAGCCCGCCGAGCGGCTCTTCAAGGCCCGCCCCGCCGCCTCAGCCAGCAATCACCCCAGCATCCTGGTCATCCTCGGCGACGACGTCGGCTGGGTCGATCTGTCCGGCTGTGGCGATCCGCACATCAAGACACCCTGCTGCACATCAAGGCACCCGCTGCCGGGGGACGCGGAATTCGCAAAAGATCATATGAGGAATCGTGTCGTCTCTATCCCGGACACATCGGTGCTCTGGAATGCTGAGGGGGCGTCAACCGCAGCATTGCCAGGGGGGAATGGTCATGCCGTGGACGACGTCCGTCACGTGTGGCGGCGTGGGTGGTCTGGTCGTGGAGATCGTGGTGTTCTACGGGCGCATCGCGACCTGGCAGGCCGCCCGACAACGTGCCCTGTCTAAGGACCGGGGGCGAGATCAGCTGCCGCCGTTCGGGAAGTGTGTCGACGCGCCGTCCGACTTTTTGGCGGCCTTCACCCGGCTCTCCCCGGGCGCCGACGCCGTCGTCGTCGACGAACTCGCCACGATCCCGGCCGTGGTGGCGCTCTCCCGCCGGGCCCGCCGTCTGGTGGCGCAGAACCTGGTCATCGCTGGGGCCTTCATCACGGTGCTGGTGGCCTGGGACCTGATCGCCCCGCTCCCGCTGCCGCTCGGTGTCGCCGGGCACGAGGGGTCCACCGTCATCGTCGGCCTCAACGGCCTGCGCCTGCTGCGGGAAGCCGCATGGCCGCGGGCCGCCGGGGACGCCTCGTGAGCAACCGCAGCCGAGGCGACCGGACAACCACAAGGGCGACCGTTCGGGACGTCGCACGTGACGCGAAGATCGACCGTCGATGGTGATGCGCTACCAGCGCGGGCTGCATGGTGCGTCTCGACCGTGCTGGAGCTCGCGCTGACGCGCTACGTGATGCGGTTCCCGACGACCGTGGCGCTTGGCCGCGAGGCGGGGTTCGCGCCGACTGATCGAGCGTGAACCCGCCGAGCGTTCCCTACCTGACGTGCCACCGGGACGTCCTCGATGCAGTTCGCCTTCGGGCTCCTGGGGCTCGGGGGCTGCGCGGCTCGACTGCGTAGGGCGCATAGCGGAACGGGCACAGGTCTCGTGACCATCACGGTGCCCAAAAACCGTCGCCCCGAAGGCATCTCGTGACCTGCGCCCCGTCCTCCCCGATTCCCGCGATCCTGGCGAAGCTGGGACCGCTCGACCCCGATCGCGTGGCCGACCTGCGCCCCCGTCTGGAGTCGGTGCCCGACCTGACAGGCGCAGGCTCGGTCGGGGGAGTGCCGGGCAGTGGCTGGTGGAGACAGCAGCGCTGGCGGGCGCTTGTCAGGCCCGGGCCACCATGTGGTGTTCTGGCCGGTGGGCCCATGCGCCGGTGGTTCAAAACGGTCCGCGGCGGGATCCGGCCAACGTGCGGCGGGCCGGCTGATGTCTCAGTCCGGGTAGGCAGGGGGGAGGGGGAGGCGGGTGCTTGACGGAAGGTTGTTGTAGGCACAACATTGGAGGGTGAGTGCCTCGGTCGATGAAATCGTGCAGGACTGCCTGGCGGTGCGTATCCGGTTGATAGGTCGGACGGTCACCAGTCTCTACGACGGCGCCCTTGAGCCTCACGGGGTGACGATTGCCCAGGTCAACCTGCTGGCCGCGCTGGGCAAGGTGGGCCCGTGTCCGCCGGCCAGGCTGGGGGAGGTGCTCCAGCTGGAGAGGTCCACGGTCAGCCGGAACCTGCGTCTGCTGCTGAAGCAGGGCTGGATCGAGGCTGCGGCGTCCGACGCGAAGGGCATGCGCGAAGTCGTCCTGACTGACGCGGGCCGAGCCAAGATCGAATCCGTTGTGCCGGACTGGCGGCAGGCCCAGGAGCGGGCGGCTCAGCTTCTGGGGGCCGGCGTGACGGCGATCCGGGGAATCGCGAGCGACATGGGTTATCCGCCGAGCGCATAGCGCCGGGGGGCGGACCATGACCCCCCTTTTACGAGCAATGTTGCATACACAACGAGAGAGAGATTGTCATGAGTGTCTCCTTCGCGAACCGGGTCGTACTGATCACGGGTGCATCCCGGGGGATCGGCAGGGCCATTGCACTGGCGTTCGCCCGGGAGGGGGCTCTGCTGGTTCTCGCGGCCCGCTCGGCCGAAGGGCTGGCTGGGGTCGAGGGTGAAGTGCGCGCTCTGGGGTCACAAGCGCTGTCCGTGCCGACGGACGTGACCTCTCCCGAAGCAGTGACGGCCCTGGTGGACGCAGCGGTGGCACGCTTCGGGCGGATCGACGTGCTGGTGAACAACGCCGGGATCGGGAAGGTGGGCCGTGTCGAGTCGGCGGCGTTCGAAGACAACGTTCGTCAGACCATGCGTGCGAGCCTCTTCGGAATGATCAACGTAACGCAGGCCGTGCTGCCGGTGTTTCGGCAGCAGGGGTCCGGGGCGATCGTGAACATGTCGTCCGTGATGGGGCGCAAGGCATTCGCTCGATTCGGCTCGTACGCCATCGTGATGCACGGGGTTTCTGCCTTCTCGGACAGCCTCCGCCAGGAGGTGTCCGGCGGTGGGATCCGCGTGTCGGTGATCTATCCGGCGCTCACCGCCACTGACCTGCTGCGGGAGGCGAAGGAGGCGGAGATGCCGCCCCCGTTCCGGCACATGACGCCGCTGTCGGCGCACGACGTGGCCCGAGCCGTAGTGGCCGCGGTCCGGCAAGGGAAGCGACGGGTAGTGCTGCCGCGCATGGCGAACATGCTGCTGCTCGGTGAGGCCTTGTCGCCCCGCATCGGTGATCTGATCGCAGCCGCGTTGACCAGGCGGCATGTCGCCCGGCTGCTCAGGATGAGCGGCGGGAAGACCTATCACGAGACGATCGCGGGCTATCCGGTCCGATGAAGGGGCGCCGGTAATGGCTCTTCACCGGCGGCTATGCCGGCTCCTCGGCGCGGCTGATCGCGGCTCGGGCGGTAATGGGACTGGGGGTCGCGATGGTCTTCCTGGCCACCCTTGTACTGCTCAGCGGCGCCTTAACGACCCGCAAGGAGAGGGCGTTGTCCATTGGCCTGAGCCGACCGCCCCCGCGCGGACAGCTGACCCGCCGTCGTTACCGGGTGGCCGAGATGGTCAGCTCGCCCAACGTCACGCACGTGGTGCTGGTGCGTCGCTGAGCCGCGCGCCATGTGCTGCACGCGGGCAACAGCGCGCCATGTGCCGCACGCGGGCAACAGGACGCGCGCGGGTACCAGGTGGACAGGGGCGCGGAAGGTCCGGACGCCGGCCGGCCTGCCCTCGGGGTTGCCCGTGTCGGCGTCCCGTTGTCAGACCGGACCGATAGGGTCGCGTGCCATGACCTCGACAATCAACTGGGCGAATTGCAAAGGCTGTTGGAGACGGGCAAGCCCGCCCGGATACGCAAGGCCATCGGGCAGCTCGTCCTGATCCCGGACGACGGGACGGCGCTTAAGCTGACCGCCCGGTACGAAGCCGCGTCGGAGTACTCCTCGGAGCTGCTGCTGCGGATGTGGCCCCACGCGGCCGACCCGGACGGCTTCTGCGCAGCCCTCCTCGTCCCCGCCTTCGTCCGGGAGAACCGCACCTCGCTGCGCCTGCGCCGGATGACCTCGCTGACCGGCCTGCGCCACCTCACCCAGCTGCGCTCCCTGCACGTCGACCGCTGTGCGGAGATCACCGACATCACCGAGATCGGGCAGCTCACGCAGCTCACCGAGCTCGACCTCGGCGGCTGCGCGGGGATCGAGGACCTGACCCCGCTCGGCCGCCTCACCGGGCTGACCCGGCTCAGCCTGCACCGCTGCCGGGCCGTGTCGGACGCGGCACCGCTGCTGACCCTCGGGCAGCTGTGCGAGCTGGACCTGAGCATGACCAAGGTGGAGTCGGTCGACGGCTTCGGTACGGCGTTCCCCGCGCTGGAGGCGCTGACGCTGCGTGGCTGCCGCTCCCTGCGGGATGTCTCACCGCTGTCCGGGCTGACCCGGCTCACCCACCTCGACCTGGGCTGGACCGCGATCCGAGACCTGACCGGACTGCGCGACCTCCCCGCCGTGACCAAGCTGGAGCTGCGCAGCTGTGGCCGTCTGCGGGAGCTGACCGGCATCGACACGCTGCCCGCCCTGACCGACCTGGGCCTGGAGAACTGCCCTCGGCTGAGGACACTCGACGGGTTCGGCGCTCACCCCGGCCTGGACTGGCTGAACATCACGGGCTGCGACGGACTGACCGACCTGACCGGGCTGTCCGCGCTGACCGGCCTGCGGAGGCTGTTCGTCACGGAGTCCGGTGGGCTCACCACACTGCACGGACTCGAAACCGTCCGCGGTCTCTCCGTGATCTCTCTCGAGGACTGTCCCGAACTCGAGGACTTCTCCGCCCTCACCCACCTGCCGTCGCTGCAAGTCATCAACCTGCGGAACATGCCGCGACTGCGTGATCTGTCGCCCTTCTCGGGCGTTGCGGACCTGCGATCCATCAACGTCAAGGACTGCGACAACCTGGTCAGCCTGGAAGGCCTCGGGCGACAGAAGCTGCTGCGCAGCCTGTCGGCCCGCGCCTGCCGTTCCCTGCGTGCCCCTGGCCACCTCGGTGAGCTGCCTGCCTTGCGCGAGGTGGATCTCTACGAATGTCCGTCGCTCAGCGGCCTCGACGGTCTCGGCGAACTGCCCGCGCTGCACGAACTGAGCGTCCAGCACTGCCCGGTCCTGGCGGACCCGGGGGGTCTCGCCGGCGCCCCGGTGGAAGAGCTGACCTTCTACCAGGTGCCGAACCTCGGCTCACTGCGCGCATTGGAGGACTGCACCGGTCTGCGCAAGCTGGTGATCGAGGGCTGTCCGCAGGTGACCGACCTGCCGGCCGGGACGCTCGTCGACCTCACCATGTCGGGCGCCCTCTGGCGGGACCTGTCCGGCCTGGCCGGCCACGAGAGCCTGCGCGTCCTGCGTCTCGGATTGCCCGAACTGAAGGACGCCGGCGCGTTGTCCGGCCTGCCCGGCCTCAACGACGTCGACCTGCTGGAGTGCCGCGCCCTTGAGGACGTCAGCCCGCTCCTCGACCTGCCGTCCCTGCAGAAGGCGGCGCTGCCGTACAGCATGTCCTGGGAGGCGTACCACGGCCGGCCCGTTCCGATGCACACGGTGCTCACCGAGCGGGGAGTGACCGTGACCGGAGTGTGACGCCGGGCGGCCTGCCCCACGGGACATGTTCGAGCCCTGAGACGGCCGAAGGCGCCGGACGGCATGGCCTCCGGCGCCTTCGGCGTCCCTGGGCGCGTGTGCCGAGGCCATCGCGACGGCGGCCGTGGTCAACAACTCCGGCCAGGGCACCGTCTACGCCTGCATATCGGGCACCGACAGCAGCGGCTGACCGGTCTTCGTCTCGGCGTCGCGTCCCGGGGCGGCGGGCAGCGTGACGCGCGGGAGGAGTTGGACCGCAGCTGGAGCACGTATGCGCACGCGGCTGGTCCCTCATCGAGAGCGAGCCCGAGGTCGGCCCGACCTCCGTCGCCGCCCCGGTGGCCGGTTTCGACGGCCTGCCGCAGGCGGCCCTTGCGATCGGCGGTCCGTCGGTGCGGCTCGACCGGGCGGAGGCGGGTCGGTCCGATCGTGGCCGCCACCGCGCGGGCCATGGCCGTACGGATGGGACACCTTCCGGCACAGGAGTCCGCCGATGTCTGACGCGCGCACCCTCGGCGACCTGCCGCGACGGAACGAAGTGGAGCTCGGTGCCGTCCCGGTGGCGCGTGGAACGTCCGAACCGCCCGACGGCGATCTCCGACTGATACGCGGCAGCCCGCATCGGCAGCCGGGCCGGTCACACGCGCGGGCGCCGGGTCCTGGTCGTCTGACCTGGCGGAGCGACGCGCTGCCCGCCGCTCACGCCGCCGCTTCGTCCGGCGGGAAGGGGGCAGGGTACGGCTCGGCGAAATCGGCCGAGCGGCTGACGCCTTGCCAGGCGGCGGATTCCGCGAGCTGGTGCCGGGAGTACGCCATGGCCATCTCGGCGGCGTTGACGCCGAGCAGGAGGTGTGACGGCGGGTTGTTGCGGCGGACCGCGCCGACGATGATCTCGGCGGCGCGCTGCGGGTCGCCGGCGGCTCCGGCGTCGTTCTGGCGCATGCGCCGGTTCATCAGCCCGACGGTGTCCTCGTACTCCGCGGGCACCGGCTGGACCGTCATGGAGGACCCGGCCCAGTCGGTGGCGAATCCGCTCGGCTCCACGACCATGACGCGTACGCCGAACGGTGCCGTCTCCACGGCCAGGACTCGACTGAAGCCGTCCACCGCGAACTTGGCCGCCTGGTAGGACGCGATGCCGGGCGATCCGCCCACGCGTCCACCGACCGACGAGACCTGTACGACCGTGCCCGATCCCTGCGCGCGCAGGACGGGTACGGCCGCCTTGGTGACGTGGTACACGCCCCAGAAGTTGGTCTCGAACTGGGTGCGGAAGTCGGCGTCGTCCGTCGTCTCGATCGGCGACACGTTCGCGTACCCGGCGTTGTTGACGAGTACGTCGATGCGGCCGAAATGGCTGACAGCCGCGTCGACCGCGCCGCGCGCGGCGTCGGCGTCCGTGACGTCGAGGGCGACCGGGTGGATGCGGTCGTCGCCGTAGCGCTTGACGAGATCGTCGAGCTGTCCGGGGCGGCGCGCGGTGGCGACGACCAGGTCGCCCGCGTCGAGGGCGGCGGTGACCAGGGCGCGGCCGAGACCGCGCGAGGAGCCGGTGACGAACCAGACTTGCTGCTGGTGCTGAGCTTGTTCCATGCCCTTAGTGAAACACCGTTTTGTTAATAACGCAACGCGGTTGCTCTATCATGGGCTGGTGACCGCGTCCGGATTCCAGCGCGCCCGCAGCGCACAGGCCAAGCAGCAACGTGAAGAGGCGATCCTCGAAGCAGCCCGCAAGCTCGGCGCCGAGCGCGGCATCCGGGAGATCACGCTCACCGACATCGCCGCCGCCGTGGGCATGCACAAGTCCGCCCTGCTGCGCTACTTCGAGACCCGTGAGCAGATATTCCTCAAGATCACCGCGGCGGGCTGGCGGGAATGGTCCGCGGATCTGTGCCACCGGCTGCAGGAGACCGGCGCGGCGACCCCGGAGTCGGTCGGCCGGGTGCTCGCCGCCACCCTTGCGAGCCGGCCCCTCTTCTGCGACCTGCTGGCCCAGGCGCCGCTCAACCTCGAACGCAATGTGTCGGTCGAGTCGGTCAGGGCCTTCAAGCTCGTCACGCTCGAGGAGGTCGAGCGCATCGGCGGCGAACTGCGCCGGCTGCTCGGACTGGACGAGACACAGGCCGTCGACGTCATCGCGACCGCCACCAGCCTCGCGGGCGCCCTGTGGCAGATGGCGACCCCCGGCCCGCACATCCAGGCCCTCTACCGCAGCGACCCGCGCCTCGCCCACGCCGTCGTCGAAGTCGAACCGCGACTGCAGCGGGTGCTCGGCGCCCTGCTCAGGGGAACCGCGGACGGATGACGGCGCCGCGGGTGGTCCGCCGCTCCTCCCGCATGGTTCGCCCGCGGCGCTCGCGCGTGCGGTGGCCGCAGCCGCGCGAGGAGCGAGGACATCAGCAGCTCAGCGCCTCGTCTCGTACCGGGCCGCGAGTACGCCGCCGGGAAAGGCCCGCGTCTGCACCAGGTTCAGGTTCACCCAGCTGTCCAGCGAGGCGACGAACGGCGTGCCGCCGCCCACCAGGACCGGATGGGTGGCGATCACGTACTCGTCGATCAGCCCGGCGCGCATGGCCGCACCGGCGAGCGCGGCGCCGCCGATGTTCATCGGGCCGCCGTCCCCGGCCTTGAGACGGGTGATCTAGGCGCCCGCGTTGCCGGTGACCAGGCGGCTGTTCCAGCCGGTCTCGCGAACCGTCGAGGAGAACACGACCTTCGGCGTGTCCCGCTAGTTCCGCGCGAACTCGATCTCCGCCGGGGTGGCGTCCGGCTGCTGGTCGCCGGTCGGCCAGTAGGAGCTCATCGCCTCCCACAGCTTGCGCCCGTACAGCGTCAGGTCACTCGCCTGCTCGCACTCGAGCCACCACTGGAACAGCTCAGGGAGCCTTCCGTTCGGAAGTACCCGACAGGGTGGACCGGGGCGGCGCAGAGAATTCATCGGTGTGCGCTCCCGGCGCGCCGCTCGTCCTCGTGCTGGAAGCGCAGCCGGCGTGGTGGCGCGGCGTGGTGTACCGGGTGGGCGCGTCAGGAGGCGAGCACGCGCTGGTGCAGCGCGGTGACCACCTTGCGCGCGGAGGAGACCGCGCCGTGCTGCCGGGCGTCCATGTAGTTGAGGTGGTCACCGGCGAAGTAGACGTGTCCCTGGGCGGTGTTGACGGGCGCATAGGCCGGCGCGCCCGGGCCGTCGGGCATGGAGTGCCAGGCGCCTTCGAGGTGGGGGACGAGCTTCCAATGGTGGGCGTAGAAGGCGGCGAGTTCGCTGCGGTACTTGCTGCCGTGCGTCTTGACGCCCTGGTCGAGGGCGCGTTGCAGGCGCTGGGCCGAGGTGAGGGCCGAGTACAGGTCGGAGTGGGCGCCGGTGTTGTAGTAGCCGATGATCAGGCCGCGCTCGGCCAGGTGGCCGTAGGAGGGGTACCAGATGTGGTCGAGATCGAGGTCGGTCTCGGTGATCCGGCCGAAGATCTTGAATTCCCGTTCCCGCCACCGGCTTCGGTACTCCAGGCCGATCTTGGAGGCGTAGGACGGCTGCGCCGGTGCGGATCTTCTCTTCGCCTATGGCGCGGGCGAACGCCATCGGTATCCGGTCCATGCCGCCGACGGGCTGGAGCATCAGCATCGCCTGGTCGTAGCCGAACTCGGAGGAGAAGTAGCGGCCCACGTCGATGCTGAAGCCGCGGTGTTCGGTCCCGGTGTACCGGTAGTCCGAGCCGAGGGAGCCGTAGCTCTTGAGGAAGGTGAGCAGCCGTTCTTTGGCAATGAAACCGTAGACGTCGGCCTTTGCGGTGAGGTACTGAACCGGCGCCTTCACGCCGGTGGTCTCGTTGTAGATGAGCGCACCTGCGTTGGTGTTGGTGAAGACCTCGATGGGCACGCCGAGTTCACCGCAGTAGTCGAGCGTGAGCATTCACTGGGCGGGGCTGGCGTTCGTGTACTGGCCCTTGCTGAAGCGCGCGGTCTGGCTGAAACCGTTGACGTCGGTCAGCCGGCCGCAACCTCACCGTCCGCGGCTGGGGGCGCGGAGCGGTGCGTCCTTCTCCGCCGCGTAGGCGGCCGTAGGCGCGAGGCCGAGCGCCCTCATCGTGGCGAACGAACAGGGCACCGGCACCGCCGGTCACACCCACACTGCGCAAGAACGCGCGTCGGCTCCTTCCCGTCCCGACCTGAGGTTCTGCCACGGAGAGGCCCCCTTACGATCTTGCGCGACGGGGGGAAGCGTGCCAACGGACCGTCACGGCGTACGAGACCTTGGTGTATCCCGCACGTTTCTGCAGGGAAGGGCAGGCGGCAAGGGCAGAGACCGGCAACGCTCGTCACGGACGGGACGCCGTGCCGAAGGCCGGGAGGGGTCCCGGGCAGGGTGGGCTTACATGGCGGTCATGATGCGCAGAAGGTCATCCACCGCTGCGGTCGCCCTCGTCGCGGCCGTCGTATGCGGCGCTCTCACGTCGTGTTCCTCCGATTCCTCGGCCGAGTCCTCAGGGAAGGACCGGGCAGGCGGGTCCGGCGCCTCGGCAACCGCGTCTTCACCGGCCCGTACGAGCACGCCCACGCCGTCGCCCTCGCCGACCGGGCCGTGCGCCGACGGGAGTTGTGAGATCAAGGTCGCGAAGGGAGACGTCGTGACAGTTCTGGAACGGTACGGACTGGGACCGATCGAGGTCACGGAGATCACCGGCGACGGGGTCGGGATGGTCGCGCCCCTGACGGGCAACGGCTACAGCATCAGCGGCTGTTCGGGTGGCGGTGGCGTGACCTCGAACGGTGGTGGCGGCGTCAGTATGAACTGCGGCGTGGGACCCGCCGCGACCGTCAACGACGTCATGAGCCTGAAGGTCGTCAAGATCCAGAAACCCTCCGCCGTCCTGCGGATCGAACCCGTCAAGTGATGTCCAGGCGCGGTTCTTGGAGCAAGGCCGGACTCGTACCGGTGCTTGCTGTGTGCCTGCTCGCCGCCGGCTGTTCGGGCGGTCAGGAGACGGCGGCTGATCGCACGACCGGCCGGTGGCGCACGCGGCGGCGATCGCCCGGCACGCCGCCGACGGCACGCAGCCGACGGCACGCCGGTCAGGTGCGGGGGAGAACGCCCAAGAGGGTGGTCCGCAGCGCCAGTTGCAAGGACTCGGCCAGTTTCATATGGAAGCGGGCCAGCTCGGGTTCGGCCTCGTAGGCCGCCCGCAGGCTGGGCGGGGGAGTGCTGTACGCGGACAGCGCGCCGGCCAGGACCAGGGTCTGCAGGCTGAACAGCCGTGCGTCCTCGCCCAGTTCCGGCAGGTGCTTGTTCAGGAGTGAGGCCATGGTGGTCAGGCGGTCCAGGGAGGCGCGCTTGTAGCGGGTCACGACCTCGACGGAGACGTTGTGCTCCAGGACGCTGCCCTGTGCGCCGAACAGGTCGCACAGGACCGTGCGATCCGCGAGCGTCCGGCTGAGGATGCCGGCGACCGCTTCCGCCCGCTCGGCCATGGGGGCGCCTTTGTCGACGCCGGCGGCCAGCTCGTCCGCCAGTTGCGCCAGCCACTCCTGCAGGTAGCGGTCCAGCAGCTCCAGCAGCACCGCCTCGCGGGACTCGAAGTAGCGCAGCACGTTCGGCTTCGCCAGGCCCACGCGGCGGCTGAGTTCGTTCAGGGTGACCGCGGCCACGGGCATCTCGTCGAGCATGGCCGACGCCGTGTCGAGGATCGTGCGTCGGCGCAGCTCCCGCTGTTCTTCGGTCCGGGCCCGCTGGAAAGTCACGATCACCAGCCTAACTTGCGTACCCCCGGTACTTTGACAACGTACCGGAGGTACTTTACGCTCGGATGTACAAGGTACCTCCGGTACGTTATCTGGATGGGAGTCAGGCATGAGCGAGCACTGGACAACGGCGGACATCCCGGACCAGCGAGGACGGGTCGCCGTGGTGACCGGAGCCAACACCGGCCTCGGCTACGAGACCGCCAAGGCCCTCGCCGAGCACGGCGCCTCCGTGGTGCTGGCCGTGCGCAACACCGAGGCGGGCGAGCGGGCCGCCGCACGCATGACCGGAGACGTGACGGTGCAGGCACTGGACCTGACCTCGCTGGACTCCGTCCGCACCGCTGCGGCCGCCCTGCGGTCCCGGCTCGACCGCATCGACCTGCTGATCAACAACGCCGGCGTGATGTACACCCCGAAGCAGACCACCCAGGACGGCTTCGAGCTGCAGTTCGGCACCAACCACCTGGGACACTTCGCCCTCACCGGACTGCTGCTCGATCTGCTGCTGCCCGTCCCCGGCTCGCGCGTGGTGACGGTCAGCAGCACCGGCCACCGCATCCGGGCCGCGATCCACTTCGGCGACCTGCAGTGGGAACGGTCGTACAGCCGCGTCGCCGCCTACGGCCAGTCCAAGCTGGCCAACCTGATGTTCACCTACGAACTGCAGCGCCGCCTCGCCCCGCACGGCACCACCGTCGCGGTGGCCGCGCACCCCGGCATGTCCAGCACCGAACTCGCCCGCAACACACCCCCGGCCGTCCGGGTACCGCTCACCTGGCTCGCCCCACTGATCACCCAGCCGCCCGCGATGGGCGCCCTGCCGACCTTGCGCGCCGCCACCGACCCCGCGGTGCTCGGCGGCCAGTACTACGGCCCGGACGGACACTCCCAGGTCAAGGGGCACCCCCGGCTGGTCACCTCCAGCCCTCAGTCCCACGACATCGCCGTACAGCAGCGGCTGTGGGCCGTCTCCGAAGACCTCACCGGCGTGACGTTCCCCCTCACACCGGCCCGCCAGCACCCCGCGCACTCCGCCTGACCTCCTGCCGGCATGCAGCGCGGCCCGGCCGCTCCCGGCGGGGTCGAAAGCATGCGGGCGGTGTGTGGAGGGACGCGCGGGGCGGCAGGTCAGGGCTGCTCCGGCGCGGTGATCCGTGCGGAGACGGCGCCGAGTTCCTGCACGTCGACGCGGACGGTGTCGCCGGGCGCCAGGCAGTCGCGCCGGCCGGCGAGCTCCAGGACACAGCCCGTACCGCCCGGGCCGCCGGCGAGGAGGTCACCGGCCCGCAGCGTGGTGCCGCGGGAGGCGTGTGCCGGCAGCTCGCCGAACGACCAGTGGATCTCGTCCCGGCTGCCGCCGCCGTAATGCCGGCCGTTGACATGGGCGTCCATCCGCAGTGCATAGCCCTTGCCCGAACGGTGGGGCTCCAGCTCGTCGGGTGTGACGAGGAACGGGCCGAGGCTGGTGGAGGTGTCCTTGCTCTTGGACGGGCTGTACACAAAGCCCATCTGGCCGGCGGAGAGGTCGCGCGCAGTCCAGTCGCAGTGGACCAAATAGCCGGCGATGTGCTGCTCGGCCGTGGCGGCGTCGAGGTTCGAACAGCCGTGAGCGATCACCGCGGCGACCTCGACCTCGTAGTCCCATGACGTCGCGCCCGGCGCGACGGGGATGTCGTCCTGCGGCCCTTTGATCGCCGCTGGTCGGAGAAGAAGAAGGCATCCGGCTCGGCGGGGCTGGTGAGGTGTTCCTGTCCCTGGCCAGGGAACTGCTGCGCGCCGCCGTCCAGGCGACGGCCCGCATCCGCGACGCAGCCCGCCTCGCAGCATCACCATCGGCTACACCCGAGGGCTGGTCATCGCGCCGGCCCTGCGTGCCCTGCACGAGAACAACCCCGGCGCCGAGGTCCACACCCGCCTGCTCGCCTGGAACGCCTCACGGCCCGCGCTGCTGGAACACCGTGTCGACGCGGTGGTGACCCGCCTGCCGTTCCCCCCGGACCAGCTGCGCGTGAGGGTCCTCTACGACGAGCCGCGCGTGCTCGTCGTGCCGCGGGACCACCCTCTGGCCGGCATGGGATCGGTCACGCTTGACGACATCGCCGACGAGCCGATCCCCCATGTACGCCGGTCCGACCCGCAGTTGAAGGCCTACTGGCGTCTCGACCCCCGCCCCGACGGGCGGCCCGCGCCCGACGGACCGCTGCTCGAAGCCCTTGAGGACGAGCACGAACTCATCGCCGCCGGACAGGCCGTGGCCATCGGACCGCCCCTTGACCACGCCACCGGCCTGCACCCCAGCCTCACCACCGTGCCGCTGCACGGGATCGCGCCCAGCCAGGTCGTCCTCGCCACGCGCACCGGCGACCGCAGCCGCCTGGTCGCCGCTTTCCTCAGGCACGCCGGGGCGTTGCTCACCGGCACCATCTGACGTGCGGGGCAACGATGCGGTCCCCGCCGACCGGGTCCGGCTGAAGTGAGGCGGCTTCCTTCGCGGTCAGGCGGGGGGAGTGAAGAGCCCGATCTCGCTCACTTGCGTGAATCCCAGTCGCCGGTAGACCGGGGTACCCATGGCGCTCGCCTGCAGCGTGCACACCTGAGCCCCGTGGTCCTGTGCGATGTTCATGGCTGCCACGGTCAGGGCGGTGCCGATGCCGCGGCCGCGGTGCGACGGGTCCGTCGCAACCCAGTAGAGGCCGGCGACTCCGTTGCTGATCAGCGTTGCTGACGAGGCCACCGGACGGCGGTCCAGGTAGCCGACCATGCGGATCAGAACGCCGAGGTCGGTGCGCAGGTTGCGTTCGGCCGTGACCACGCCGTCCTGGAGGGACGTCATGCCGAAGGACGAGGCGTAGGCGTCGACGTACTCGGCCGCGCCTTCCGGCCCGGTCGAGGACTCGATGGTGAGCCCCGCCGGCAGGTCCGGGACAGGGGGCCGGTCGAGCCTGGTGGACATGATCGGCATGGACCCGGTGCGTTCGTAACCGCGCTTGAGCAACGCGTCGGACACATGCGCGTCGCTGTCCGGCCCCACCCACCACCGCCAGGGGACGCCCGCCAGCTGCCGCTCGGCCTCCGCCGCGGCGGCCTGGACGTCCTTACCGCGAAGTCTCAACACCCCGTTGAGCAGCCGGTGTTGCAAGCCGCTGCGGTACAGGACCAGGTCGTCGTGGACACCGCTGGAGCCGCCCCAGGCCAGCCAGTGCGCACGCAGGTTCCGCGCCTGCGGGGCTAAGTCATGGACGGACGTCACGCGGACGGAGGCGTCACTCATCGGCGCTCCTCGGGGATGGGGATCAGGAGGCAAGTACCGTACAGCGGCGGGAGCTTAGTCCGGGTCGGACGATGTGGAGCGGTTGGTGTGCCCCGGGCCTGAGGTGCTGCGCAGGACCAGTCGGGCCGTTTCCCGCAGGACGGTCGAGGTGACACGGACCCAGCGGGGACCGCCGAAGGTGCCCCAGACCGTGCAGACGAAGCCGGCCAGGACGAGGGCGAGAAGTCCGAGGACGAGCACTGTTTCCACGGGCACATCCTGGCGGCGCGGCGGCAGCGGGGCTGTAGTAGGGCTGTTCTGTTCACGTCACAACGTGGTGGCCGTTCGTCCGGGCCGCACGGCCCGGCCCCGCTGGAGGCGGCCGCCTCGCCCGGCGGCGTGGCACCCGGGACGGTCCGGTCACCAGCTGACGGCGATGTATTTGCTCTCGGTGAATTCCAGCAGGCCCTCTCGGGCGCCCTCGCGGCCCAGGCCGCTCTGTTTCGTGCCGCCGAAGGGCGCGGCCGGGTCGGAGAGGAGGCCGCGGTTGATGGCGACCATGCCGGATTCGAGCCGCTCGGCGACCTTCAGGCCGTGGGCCAGGTCGGCGCTGAAGACGTAGGCGCTCAGCCCGTGTTCGGTGTCGTTGGCGGCCGCGATCGCCTCCTCGTCGGTGTCGAAGGGGACGATCGCGGCGACCGGACCGAAGATCTCCTCGCGCAGGATGCCGGCGTCGCGCGGCACGTCCGTGAGGACCGTTGGCGGGTAGAAGGAGCCGGGGCCGCCGGGCAGGGTGCCGCCTGTGATCAGCCGCGCGCCCCGGTCGAGTGCGTCGCCGACCAGGCCGGACACCTTGGTCACGGCAGCGTCGTCGATGAGCGGGCCGCACTGGGTGGCCGCATCGGTGCCCGCGCCCATGACGAGCTGCGACATGCGCGCGGCGAGTTCGGTGGTGACGGGCTCGACGAGGCTGCGGTGCACGAGGCTGCGGTTGGCGGCGGTGCAGGCCTGACCGCCGTTGCGCATCTTGGCGACCATGGCGCCGTCCAGTGCGGTGTCGAGGTCGGCGTCGGCCAGGACAAGGAGCGGGGCGTTGCCGCCCAACTCCATGGCGCACTTGAGGACGTGGTCGGCGGCCTCGCGCAGCAGGCTGCGCCCGACGGCGGTGGAGCCGGTGAACGAGACGATGCGTACGCGCGGGTCGTGCACCATTGCCGATACGACGTCGCCGGCCGTGGAGGTGGTGACGACGTTGACGACACCGTCGGGCACGCCGGCCTCGGCGAGGATGTCGGCTATCGCGTAAGCGGTGAGCGGCGTCTGAGGGGCGGGCTTGAGGACGACGCTGCATCCCGCGGCCAGGGCCGGGGCGATCTTCCGGGTCGCCATCGCCGCCGGGAAGTTCCAGGGCGTGACGAGGACGGCGACGCCACTGGGCTCGTGCTGCACGAGGATCTTGTTGGCGCCCGAGGGCGCGGTGGTGAGCGTGCCGATGGTGCGCACGGCTTCCTCGGAGTACCAGCGGAAGAACTCTGCAGTGTAGGCGACTTCGCCGTGGGCGTCGGTGAGCGCCTTGCCGTTCTCGAGCGCGAGGAGGTGCGCGAGCTCGTCCTCGCGCTCGATGATCAGGTCGAAGCAGCGGCGCAGTATCTCGGCCCGGGCCCGGGGCGCGGTCTTCTTCCAGGCCGTCATCGCCGTCCGGGCGGCGTCGACGGCCGTGATCGCCTCGGCGGGCGTGGCATCGGCGACCTGGGCGATGACGCTTCCGTCGGAGGGGTTGATGACGTCGATGGCCGGGCGGGAGGCGCCGGGAACGGCCTTTCCGCCGATCAGAAGATCGCGCGAGGTGCGGGAGACGTCGGTGCTGCCCGCGGTGGTGCCGGTACTCATGGCAGGTGGGTCCTTCCGGGATGCGTCCGGGGCGGTCCGTCTGGTGGTCTGTGCACGGGTTCACAGGGGGTCCCGCAGGAATCGACAGGGTCCGTGCAGGAGTTCACGGAGCGGGGAAGCTGAGGTCGCCTTCGAACGCGGCGGTGGCGATGGCGAGGGCAGCCTGCTCGTCGAGGGTGCGGGGGTTGTTCTCGACGAGGCGGACGGAGGCGAGGCTGTGCCGGGCGATGGCGGGCAGATCGGCGCGCTGCACCCCGAGTTCACGCAAGGTACTGGGCACGTTGACGGCCTTGACGAGTGCGTCGATGGCCTCGATGCCCGCCCGCGCACGGTCCGCAGCGGTCCCGGAGACGGTGACACCCATCGCCGCGGCGAGCTGGGCGAACTCCTCGACCCGCGCGGGGAGGTTGAAGCGCATCACGTACGGCAGCAGGCACCCGGTCCCCATGCCGTGCGGCGTGTGCGTCAGTGCCCCGATCGGATACTGCAGGGCGTGCGCCGCCGCAGTGCCGGCGGTGCCGAGGGAGATGCCGCCGTAGAGGGCCGCGAGCATGACGTCCTGGCGCGCCTGTGCGTCCTCGGGGTTGTGGTAGGCGACGGGCAGGCTCCTGGCCATCAGGGAGATCCCCTGGAGCGCGGTCGCGTCGGTGAGTGCGTTCTTGCCGATGAACACGCGTTCGCTCGCCAGCGTCGGACTGCGATCGCGGCGGACGGCGGTGAACGACTCCACGAGATGAACGACGGCGTCGATGCCGGCCGCGGCCGTCAGGGCCGGCGGGCAGGTGTAGGTCAGCTCCGGGTCGACGACGGCCAGATGCGGGATCAGATGAGGGCTCGAGATGCCGACCTTCATCTCCCGGTCGGGGTCGCCGAGTACGGCCACGGGCGTTGCCTCGGAGCCGGTCCCGGCCGTGGTCGGCACCGCGATGACCGGCACGGTGGGGCCGGGCACCCGGTTCTCACCGTAGTAGTCCGACGGCTGCCCGCCATGGGCCAGCAGCAGGGCGACCACCTTGGCCATGTCCAGGCAGCTGCCACCGCCCAGCCCCAGGACCGCGTCGACGGTGGTGGAGCCCAACTGCTCGACGCAGCGCAGGATCCCCGCAACGGGCAACTCGGGTTCGGTGTGCGCCCAGACGGTCACCCGCACCCCGGCGTCGGTGAGTGAGGCGCGCACCTGCTCGAACTCGGCGCCCGCCGCCATGCGTTCATCGGTGCACACCAGCACCCGCCGGCCGATCCCGGCCACCAGCGCCCCGAGAGCATGACGCTGACCGGCGCCGAGCACGATGGCGCGGGGGAGACGAAGGACGCCGAGACCGGGATCACCGGACGCGGACGGGACGGCGGAAGCGGTCATGGGCTGTCTCCTCGGTGCGTGGGGTGTCGATGAACCTGCCGGTGCTGGGATCGCCGTCGTGGTCGTGGTCGTGGCCCCAGGGCGCGGTGCGGCGTGGCGGGGCGTGGTGGAGCGCCGTGCTGGCGGCTGTGTCGGCTGTCGGCACCCGCTGGGCGTTGACCGTACGCGCTGATCCGATCGGATAGCAAGGGGTTGTGGGTTGGATGCCCGCGGAACTGGGGGCACAATGATTCGTAGATATGGGCACACAGCGCATATCGCGGTTGTCGATGAATAGGTGCGCTCGATGATCCGATCGGATTGCTGGTCGAGTGTGGCGCCGTTGTGCGACCATGTGGCTGCCGTCGCAGGGAGCGCCGTATGAAGGGAGCGTCGTATGTCGACCACTCAGGACCGGCCTGCCGGCAGTCCTGTGTCCATGAGCCATGTGATGTACGACCGCCTGCAGGCGCTGATCATGTCGTCCGACATCGCCCCGGGTGAACGGCTCACCGTGGAAGCTCTGGCCCGTGAGTTCGACGTCTCGCCGACTCCGATCCGTGAGGCGCTCTCACGTCTCGAGGCCGATGGGCTGGTCCGTAAGACCCACCTGCGCGGATTCCATGCCGCACCGCAGCTCACGGAGGTGGAGTTCGAGGCGATGTTCGAGGTGCGCGCGCTGCTGGAGCCGTTTGCCGCCGGCCGTACCGCGCGCCTGGCGACGACGGACCAGGTGGCGGAGATCGCCGACCTGGACCGTCGTATGGCCCAAGTCGCCCGTGGCGTCAGCGAGGACAGCTACCGCGAGTTCGCCCTTCTCGACTCCAGGTTCCACGCCCTGATCGCCGAGGCCAGCGGCAATCCGATCGTCCGTGAGACCTTCGACCGGATGCACGTGCACCTGCATCTCTTCCGGCTGCCGAAGGACTGGCGCATCGCGGACCGCGCCCTGGCCGAGCATCGATCCATCGTTTCGGCCATCGAAACGCGCGACGAGATCCTCGCGACCGCTGCCATGCAGTCCCACTTGGCCAAGTCGCTGGCGCGGCTCAAGAGCCACTTTGCCGACCATCGGCAGGAAAGTCGCTGAGCATCCGTGGAGACCTCGCCGGCCATCGGCGGGGACCCCGCTGACCCAAGCCCGTGACGTCCCGGGCTCCCGTCCCGCCGACAGGGCCGCCGCCCTGGCGCCGGGCTCTCGTCGCCCAGGTCCAGCGCGTCGATGGGGTGCTCAGAGCCGCCCCTATACAGGAAGCGTTCCACACACGTCTGGACGTAGCCGTATGTGGGTCCGGCCCTGGAGATTGCCTGTCGGCGACCTCAGCAGCGGAAGGATCCGTTCTGTCGCCCACGATGGCCCTCAGTCGAGCCGAGTGTCGTTTTGAGGCTGTCATCGACCCCGAACCGCTTCGCGTGTCGCGACGGCTACAGCCGCGCCGAGTTCCGGCACTGGAATGCCGGCGACGATCCGGCCGACGGCTGCAACACGCGTGCCGAGGTCCTCATCCATGAGGCGGTCACCGCGCCCACCGTGGGGGCCGGCTGCCGCCTGAGCGGGGGGAGTTGGTGGTCGTACTACGACGCCACCGTTGTCGCGTCGGCGTCCGGTCTCGACATCGACCACATGGTGGCCCTCGCCGAGGCCTGGGACAGCGATGCATCGGCGTGGACTGCGCAGCGCCGCGAGGCATACGCCAACGATCAGCGCGCCGAGCAGTCCCTCGTCGCCGTCACCGCGCGCTCCAACCCCAGCAAGGCCGACCAGGACCCGACCGACTGGCTGTGCCGCCTGCCGCCGGGGTCCACTGCCGGTACCTCGCCGAAGGGGTGCGCACCAAGCTCCGCTGGAACCTGTCCGTCGACGACAGCGAACTGGCCGGCCTCAAGAATGCGGCCACAAGCTGCCCGGACCAGACGGTGACCCACGAACCCGCCCCCTGAGCATGCCGCCGGCCCCGCCACCCGCCTCGCACGGGCCGCGAGGCCCCGCTCCGAACCGCCGCTGGGCACGTCAGCTCAGGCTCGTGAAGGGCAGCGAGCCGGCCGGGGGTCAGAGAGCCGTTTCCTGCCTGCGGTATCCAAGAACCCCTCCGAGTACGACGCCTGCGGCCAGAACACCGGAGGTGACCCGCAGCGCGGATCCGACCCCGTCCCCGGTGGCGGGTCCGGCATGTCCCGCGACGGTGGTCATCACCGCCAGGCCGAGTGCGGCCCCGATCTGTCGGCTGGTCGTCACCAGTCCGGCAGCCAGGCCGGCTTGGGATGCGGCAACGCCCGAGGTCGCGGTGCCCGTGGTCGGCACGAAGGCTGAGCCGAGACCGAGACCGACGAGGACCAGCGGCACCAGGATGTGGCCGGCGTAACCGACTGGGCCGTCGTTGCCGCTCAGCCACCACATGCCCGCCGCCGCGGCCGCCAGGCCGATCATGACCTGCCTGGCGGCTCCCAGTCGTACCACTGTCCGGGATCCCACCAGGGTCCCGGTCATCGTTGCCAGGCCGGCCGGCATGAACGCCAGCCCGGCCCTCAGAGGCGTGTAGCGGTTGACGTCCTGGAGGAAGAGCGACACGAAGAAGTACATGCCGAACAGAGCCACGCCGATGGTGGCCGCGACGCCGTTGGCCAGCATGAGCCTGCGCATGCGCAGCACTCGGAGGGGGACCAGTGCGGTGTCGCCCATACGGGCTTCCACGAGCGTGAAGGCCGCCAGCAGGACGACGCCGAGCACCAGTGTTCCCAGTGTCGGCGGCGCCGTCCACGCGTGCTGGGCCGCGGTGACGATTCCGTAGACGAGTGAGGACAGCCCGCAGGTGGCCAAGAGGGCCCCCACACGTCCAGCGGTGGTCGCGTCCGGGAGTGTGGCTCTGCGGGGTCGAGATAGCGGGGGAGGGCCGCGAGCAGCAGTGCGCCGATCGGACCGTTGACGAATAGGACCCAGCGCCAGTCAAGGAGGTCGGTGAAGATGCCTCCGGCGACCATGCCTGCGGCGGCGCCGGCGGCCGCGGTTCCCGTCCACACGCCCAGGGCTTTGCGACGGGCGTCCGGCTGGGTGAACGCGGTCGTCAGCACGCTGAGCGTCGAGGGCGCCAGCAGCGCCCCGCCGATGCCCTGGACGGTGCGGGCGGCGATGAGCCAGCCGCCGTTGGGTGCGAGGCCGCCCAGGATGCTGAAGAGTGTGAACACGCTCAGTCCGGCGAGCATCACCCGGCGGTGGCCGATCAGGTCGGCGGCACGTGCTCCCAGCAGGAGGAAACCGGCGAAGGTCAGGGTATAGGCGTTGATCACCCACTGTTGGCCGGTCACGCCCAGGTGGAGGCCGGTGCGGATGTCTGGCAGGGCCACGTTCATGATCGTGACATCGACCACGACCATGAACTGAGCCGCGCAGCACAGCACCAGAATCATGCGCAGTGGCCGCACCGGGGAGGGGGCAGGCTCCATGGCTGTATCGCTTGCGTTCACAGCGACCGCCCGCGGATACGGGCCCGTGAACTGCGCACCTCCCGGCGTGCCCGCTGCAGGAGGTCGTTGGTGAGTGTGCCTCGCCGCTTGAGGATTCGCCCGCCGACGATCACGGTGTCGACGTCGCGTGGCCCGGCGCTGAGGAACGCCGCGAGTACGGGGTTGTTGAAGCTGTCCAGATGCGGGGTGGACAGGTCGAGCGTGATGAGGTCGGCCTGCCGGCCGACTGCGATCTCTCCGACCTGGTCGGCGAAGCCGAGTACCCGGGCGCCCCCACGCGTGGCCAGGTCCAGCATGTCAAGGTGGCCGTGGCGCAGTTCGGCGGGCATCTCGCCCCGGTTGATGGGCTGCGCATTGGTCCGGGACCGCTCGGCGGCCAGTGCCAGGCGCATCTCTGCGAACAGGTCGCTGGGCCCGTAGGCGACCGTGTCGGCGCCCAGGCCGACCGGCACACCGTGCTCCAGTGCGGCGCCCACGGCGGGGTGGGTGCCCAGACCCATGGTCATGTCGACGGTCGGGGTGGCCGACACGGTTCCGCCCGATTCCGCGACCTGTTTCCATTCCTGCTCGGTGAACTCGTTGGCGTGGACATAGTTCACATCAGGTCCGAGAAGGTCCTGGCGCCCGAGCTGATCGACCGTGCCGGGCAGGCCGGCCATGCCGGCGTGCAGGGAGATTGGCAGCCCCAGCTCGCGGGCGAGAGCGAACTCGTACTCGTTCTCCGCCGGTGTCGCCATGGACGGGCCGCGCAGGGCGAGCCCGAGTGCGATGCGGCCGTCGTCCTGCCGGCGCGCCGCGTGGGCGGCCTGCAGGTGCCGGGTCTGTGCCTCATAGCGGGAGTAGTCCCCGCCGGCACTGGCCTTGCCGCCGAAGTACAGCCGGGCCCGGATGCCGCTGTCGTGCAGAGCACGCAGATTGGCGTCGATGTCGGCGTCGGACCCCAGGTTGTGGGCCCAGTCGGCGACGGTGGTGACCCCGGCGTTGATGGCTTGCACCGCGCCCCACAGTACGCCCGCATACACGTCCTCGGCGGTGAATGGGTCACCGAGTCCCTCGTTCACCTGCTGCGCGTACGGAAACAGCGTGATGTCGCTGGAGCTGGCTGCCAGGCTTCCCAGCCACATGTGCCGGTGCGTATCCACAAGGCCCGGCATCACCAGCTGGTCTGCAGCATCGATGATCTCTTCGTCGCCGACAGCGGCGGCAGGGTCGCCAAGGCCGGCGATGCGGCCATCCCGGATCAGGACATCGGCGATCCGGCTCATCCCGTCCGGGAAGAGGACGTGACCGCCTCGCAGCAGGAGGGGCTGGGGCACGGGAGTGTCTGACACGACGACTTCCATCTCTAGTCGGTATACAACAGGTACCGGTATACGATTGGAACCGCCATGTAAGTGGCACACAAGAGAGGGACTTTGAACTGCCCAGGTATCACGGGAGGTACCAGGTGGCCCAGCCGGCGATGGTTGAATCAGGTGAACGCTCCGACCGTGATGAGCTGTTGCGCGATGTGATGGACCGCATCGGCGACAAGTGGTCGGTGACCGTCATCTGCCGACTCGATGACGGTCCGCTCCGGTTCAACGCGCTGCGACGGGCGGTCGATGGCATCACCCAACGGATGCTGAGCACCACGGTGCGCCGCCTTGAGCGTGACGGCCTGATCAGCCGCACCGTCGAGCCCACCGTGCCGCCGCACGTCGAGTACGCGCTGACCGAGCGTGGACGCAGCCTGCACGGCATCCTTGCCGAACTGGTCGCCTGGACCGAGGCGAATCTCGACGAGATCCGCCGCGATCGTGAGAAGTATGACGCTGCTGTCAGCTCTCGCGCCGAGCAGTGACGAGACGGCATGCCAGCGGACGGCCGAACAACAGCCCCGCCAGGGCGTCCGCAGCGCGGCGGCGGGGCCGCGTGCCAGTGGGGCCGGACAGTGGGGAAGGCGCTGCCGATGTGCTGGACGCGGTGACTGCAATCCAACCGCGCTGTCCTGCCGCCGCGAGCCTGATGCCACCGCCCGCGCGCGGCAGCCCAAGGGTCGGGCGCGGGCGATCGACGAGAGGGATCGTGAGGGTAACTGCCGCAGGCGCCGAGCGGCTTGCCCTGAAGGATCAGGTGGCTGTGCTGCCGGGGGCTGTGTGGAGCAGACGGTGAATCAGGATGCTCCAACTGTCGGCGAGCGGGCGGCCTGCGGCCGGTGAGGGGGGCGTGTCGGGTTCGGGCAGGGCTAGATAGAACAGCAGCGGGCCTTCCAATGCGCCGGTCAGCTGGATGGCCACACTATCCAGGTCCGGCAGGCCCAGCCCGGCTTGGCCGAGCAGCATACGCAAGTGCGTTTAGTGGGTGGGGGCGCTCGGTCTGAGGCGCCCGCCCGTCATTGCGCATGCACCGTATGGCTTTTGAGGAGTCTTGCCATGAACCTGTTCTGTCTGGATGCGAGCGTCATCCCGGCCGCTTCCGCCAGCGCTGAGCAGGCTTCTCTGGCGAGGCCGAGTGGAGCGCCGCCCACCCCGATGCCACGGTGACGCGGCGTCACGTGGGCGATGATCCGCTGCCTGCCGGCGCCTGGGCGCTGGCGGCCACTGCCGGCTTCACCCCCGAGGCCGACCGCAGCCGGGCCCAGCGCGACGCAGCGGGCGTTGGCAGCCACGCTGATGGAGGAACTGCGCGGTGCCGACGCGGTGATTCTCGCGGTGCCGCTGTACAACTTCGGCGTCGCTCAGCACTTCAAGACCTGGGTCGATCTAGTGATCGCTGGAGCGGGCCCGACCGGCAGGTTGACGCGACCCTGGTCAAGCGCGAGTTGACGCTGGCCGCCTCCACGCCCGGTATGGAGGCGTTGCGGGACCTGGCCGATCAGCAGTGCGCCGCCGCCAAGGGCAAGCACGTGAAGCCTGACTCGCCCTGGCCGGTAACTGACACCGATCGGCCGCACACAAGCAGACGGACAGACGCGAGTGTGGGGGACGTTGGGCTGCCGCCCTCGGCCAACGATCAACGAGGCATCGTGAGGCTCAGCGCCGCCCCGGGCTTGCAGGATGCCCGCGGCCGCAGCCCGCCCTGTCCTCCACACAGGGCGACGGTCTGCCCGGCGCCCGCTTCTGCATCGGCCTCCACCAGGTCGGCACTGCTTTCCAGTTCAGCGATGCCAAGAAGGGCTCTGGCAGAGGCTTTATGGCCCGGCCCGTCCTACGCGTGACCTGGACGGTTTCCTTCAATGCCCAACTGCGCCCTGGTAAGTCCACAGGACGCCGGTCGGCCCGCGCCGACGGAAGCGGTACGCGAAAACGATCACGGGGCGGATTGCGTTGAGGTGTCGTCTGCACTCCACGAGGTGAGGATTTGAAGTGCCTCGGCGGACGGGCTGCCTGGTTCGGCGGTCAGGACCATGAGCCGTTTGTCCGGGGCATCCGGGCTGGCCCAGGTGTCGCACTCCAGGGTCAGCGGGCCAGCCACCGGATGCTGGAAGTGCTTGGTGCCGTAGCTGGCGGACGACACGATCCGCCCGCCCCACCATTGCCGGAACTCCGGGCTGCGCACGGACAGTTCGCCTGCCAGATCCGCCAGACGCGCATCGTCGGGGTTGCCGGCGGTTTCGAGGCGTAGCGTTGCCGCGCTGACGCGGGCTGCTGTTTCCCATTCGACGTGGAGGTCGCGGAACTTGGGATGCAGGAACAGCAGTCGGGTGTAGTTGCGCTCGTGAGGGGAGAGTTGCGCGAAGTCCAGGTACAGCGCCGTGGCGGCAGCGTTCCAGGCGAGGATGTCGTTGTAGCGCCCGAGCACCATGGCCGGGGAACGATCGAGCTGGTCCAGCAGCCGGTGTGTCGACGGGCGAACCCGCTGCGGTCCGCGGCGGATTCGCCGACCGGTCGGCCTGCCGGCGAGCTCGTAGAGGTATGTCTGTTGGCCGGCGTCGAGCCGGAGAGCACGCGCCAGTGCCCCCAACACCGTCGCCGAGGCCTGCAATCGACCCTGCTCTATCCGGCTGTAGTAGTCGACGCTGATCGACGCCAAGCGTGCCACCTCTTCGCGCCGGAGGCCCGGCACCCGCCGTAGCGTGCCATCGTCGGCCAAGCCCACTGCCGCAGGGGTGAGTTCAGCGCGGCGAGCTTTCAAGAATGCGCCCAACTCGGCTCGTGTCGACCTGTCGGCCATCTCTGTCATCCTTGCTCCGCATGACACTTGCTGAGGTGGAAGGGATACATCTTCTCGCACGTCCGTCCGGTTTTGTGCCGCCGCTGTGCGCACCACTCGGCACGGGTTCCCCGCCAGTCCCTCTCGGGCGCAATTTCATGGACATCATGTTCTGTGCTGTCGCCGGCCGCTCGACTGAGCGGCCGGTAGAAGATGCGGTTGCTTCGTGTGTCTGGTCGTGTTGTTGGAGCTCAGGGTGCCGGGGTGTCCTTCGAGAGGCCGGCGCCGAAGAACTCGGTCAGCTTCTCGACAGCGGGGTCGACATACTGGGCTTTGTCATAGAGGTCGACGTGGCTGGCGCCGTCGATCCAGTGCAGTTGTTTGGGTTGATGCGCCTCGGCATATGCATCAGTGGTCATGTGCCGGGTGATGGCCTCGGTGCCTACGATCATCAGCAGTGGCCGCGGGGCAATCAGATTGATGAAGCGGAATGCCTCGAAGGCGGCGATCCTGCCCATACTGGACCAGGTGAATTCCTTGGCCGAGCGCGGGTGCTGGGCACGGTCGGTGCAGTAGTAGTCGAAGCCTTCAAGGCCGTGCTGGCCGCCCAGCCGGTGGGCCTGCTCGGCGGTGGCCGGGAAGATGGGGAAGTAGCCGATCCCCTCACCGCGCGCCTCGGCGGTGCGAGCCTGGGCGGCCATGTCCAGCAGTCCCTGGATGACCGCCGGGTTCTGGGTTCCATCGGGGCCCTCGCGGTAGCTGCGTCCTACGTCGACGCCGCTGACGGTGGCGCCGGCCTTGATGCGATGGTCGGTGGCGGAGGCGGGGATGACGTAGCCCCCGGAGGCACAGATTCCCAGGGCGCCGATCCGGTCGGCGTCCACCTCGGTGCGGGTGCTCAGGAAGGACACGGCCGCTTTGAGATCCTCGACCCGCTGGGCGGGGTCCTCAAGCCCGCGCGGCTTCCCGCCGCTTTCACCCTGGTAGGCAGCATCGAAGGCGAGCGCGACGAACCCGCGCTCGGCCAGGTGGCGGGCATACAGGCCTGCAGCCTGTTCCTTCACACCGCCGGCCGGGTGCCCGATGACCACGGCGGCACGTGGTTCGGTCGGCTCGCCGTCCGGGGTGAAGAGGTGGCCGGCGATCGTGATGCCGGCGCTGTCGAACGTGACGTCCCTACGCATGGATGGTTCTCCGAGATGACGCTTCGATGCAGAAACCGATCGAGTCTTCGTGTCCCGGCAGTTCGCCGGGACACGAAGACCAGGCTCCCTGCCGCGGTTGTGCGGCATAAGGGGAGAGTTCTTGCCCCGGCAGGAATGTGCCCCACCGGGCCCCGGCGAGAGGAGGCCGCTGCCCGGCGGCGCAGCGGCCGCACCCGCGTCTGGCCTTACGCTCAGGGCCGGTGAGGTGCGTTCGACGTCGCCAGGTGGGTGGCCACCTAGCCGGCTGCCCGCCCGCCTCGCTTCGGGCTCAGTCGACGGCGACGTGGAAGACGGAGCGGGCGTTGGACAGTTCGCGGAAACCCCATACGCCGTGGTAGCGGCCGTAGCCGGAGGAGTTCACGCCGCCGAAGGGCAGGTTCTCCTCGGCCCAGTGCACGGCGTGGCCGTTGATGGTGACGCCGCCGGAGGTGGTGTTGTCGAGCATCCGCTCGATGAACGCGTCGTCCCTGGAGTAGACGGAGAAGCCCAGCGGCTTCCCGAGCGAGTCGGAGTGGGTGAAGATTTCCTCCTCATCCGTGTAGGTCAAGACCGGCAGGATGGGCCCGAAGATCTCCTCCTGGACGATCCGGGTGTCCCGGGGGACGTCCAGCAGCACGGTCGGCTCGATGACCAGGTTGTCCGCGTCAGTCCTGCCGCCGAACGCGACGATTGCGCCGCGCGCGATGGCTTCGTCGAGGTAGCCCTTGACGCGCTCGTAGTTGCGCTTGTCGACGAAGCGGCCGTCCCTCTGCCACTGGAACTCGCCGGTCTCGTCGTAGTAGGCCCGCTTGACCGCGGCGACGTACGTCTCGACGAAGGCATCACGCAAGTCTGCGGGAACCCATACGTAGTCGACCGACAGACAGGTCTGACCGTGGTTGTAGATCTTGCCGCCCAAAAATGCCTGAGCGACCAGGTTGAGGTCGATGGTGCGGTCCACGATGGCCGGGCTCTTGCCGCCCAGTTCGAGCGTGAACGACGCCATGTGCTGGGCGGCCTTCTCGACGATGATCTTTCCGACGCGAGGGCTGCCGGTGAGGAAGATGTGGTCGATGGGAAGGTCGAGCAGCACGTCGTTGGTGCTGCGCACCCCGTCCGGCGTGGTGACGTCGTTGTCTTTGAAGACCGCGACCTCCCGCTCGTCGAACACCGCGCGCACGATCTGCTCGATCACCGCACCGGTCGCCGGCGCCATCGAGCTGGTCTTGGCCAGGACCACGTTGCCCGCAGCGACAGCCTGGATCAGGGGGGAGAAGAACATCCCGATCGGGAAGTCCCAGGTGCCGAACAGCAACACCACGCCGCGGGGTTCGTACTTGACGAAGATGCGTTCTGCGGCGGGCGTTGCCGGTGACTTCTCGACGGGCAGCGGCGCCATCCAGTCCGCAAGCTCATCCCGGACCTTGTCGAGATTGCCCATGACCGTCTGAAGCTCGTCCCGGTTGTCGGCCGGGCGGCCCAGGTCCTCGTGGATGGCCCGGCCGATCTCGCCTTGCCGCGTGAGGATCTCGGCACGCAGGCGCTCCAGGCGCTCGACGCGCTCCGCGGCGGTCGTGTGCCGCATGACGCGGCGGTGGCTGCGCTGGGCCTGGAAAATGCGCTGAATCTCGTCCAACTCGAGCACGGTGGTGCTTCCTCTCATGACGTGCGCACGGCACGACGGTGGGTGGGGCCCAGATGGCGCGCCGCGTACGTCCGGCATCCCGTTCATCCGAGGGCAACGGTCTCGTCCAGAGGGCGCGCGTGGGCCGGCATGAAGGAGCCGACCATGCGGCGCCCTTCCGTGCCGCCGTCCACGCTAACGCGCCGACGAGCAATGTGACAACCCTCTTACATTGGCGGCTGGGCTATCGTGTCGGCGACTTCTTGAAGGCTGGCGCGAGGAGGTCTACTATCTATGTGATAGCCCTCTAACATTGCTGGCCGGTCAGGCCGGCGCGCGTCCTCTCACGGAGACCGGTGCCCCACAGCGACGAGCCGCCCCTGACGCAGCCGCGTCAACGGCGCAAGCGTGCGTACCATCACGGCGACCTGCGGGCCGCAGTGATCGACGCAGGCTTCGCGCTGCTCGCAGAGAAGGGCCTCGACGCCTTCTCCGTCGCCGAGATCGCCCGGCGGGTGGGCGTCAGCACCGCCGCTCCGTACCGGCACTTCGCCGACCGCGACGAGATCGTCGCCGCCATGGCGACACAGGCGGCACGCGAACTGGCCACCGAGATGCGTGACGCTGTCGACGCGGCAGGCGACGAACCGGTGGAGCGTTTCGCCGTGACCGCCGGCGTCTACGTGAGATACGTCGCCCAGCGGGGCGCCGGGTTCAACGTCATCTTTGCCACCCGTCTGCAGAAGCTGCGCGATGAGTCACTGGCTGCCGCAGGGCGCGAACTGATCGACCTTCTGCTCGGCCTGGCTGTCGCCACGGGCCGGACCCCGGCCGACGCCCTGGTGCTGATGGAGCGTCACATCGCCCTGGCCCACGGTTACGTCGGCCTGTTCCGCGACGGCTTCTTCCCGCAGCGCAATGCCCTCGGCGAGGTCGCGGATCACGCGATCCAGGGAAGCCGGGACCTGGCCGGCAACGCGACCGCACACTGACCGGCCGCCGACTGCGCCGGCCCGCCCCGAACAGGCGGCTGCGGCGGGTAAGGCCGCACGGCCGCATTCGCACGTGGCCGGTACACACGACAGTTGGTCGCTCTATCACGGACCGCCTCACGGCGGGGTCAGGGGACGGCCGATGCACCCTGCGGCGCCGACGAAGCGGCGGCAGGCGCGAGCCCGGCACGGCATGCGGCTGGTGCGTGCGGTCCTTGGCCGCCGAAGCGATCCAATCAGACGTATGTGTGCAGGTGTTGGCCTGCTTGGTGAGATGCCCCGCACCTTGCCGGGCGTGGACACCAGCGGCTGATCGAAATCGAGATGTCATTCCGATTGCCGGTATTGGCCGTCGCGCATCCACAGCAGCACGGCTGCGGCAGCGATCCAGCCGGCCAGCGTCAGCAACGGCACGGTGACCTGCACGCCATGGAAGTAGCAATAGCTGCGGACGGCCCGGACGGCGGCTCCTGGAGGCAACAGTCCCGAGACGAACTGGGCCGGCGGCGGCAGCAGATGGACGCCGACGATGCCGCCGCTGGTGGGCATGCCCACGGCGACGAACAGCACAGTGGTTGCCGCATGGCCGGGAGGTCCTAGCCACTGGACAAGTGCCTGGGTCGTGAGCGCACCGGTCACCGACAACAAGGCCAAGGTCGTCGCCACGGAAAGTACCGGGCCGGGAAGCGCGCCCAGCAGCGGCCCCGTGACGAGTGCTCCTGCGAGGCCGCTCAGGGCCCCGAAGACGCCGGTGACACAGACGCGTTGCCGCCAGGGCGGACGGGAGTGAGCCCGGTTCAGGCTGTGCGCCAGGGAAGATGACGCCAGCGAGAGACTCAGACCTGTGAAGAACATGGCCAGGCCGCGACGGTCAGTTGGGCTCAGCGGAACGGTGTCGTGGGTGGACAGCGGCCGATGCAGCTTAGCGGCTGCCGCGGACACTTCTTCTTCGATACTCACGGCAGTGGTGGGACCGGCCGCCGTCGCCACGTCCAGGCGAAGGCCGATCGGAGTGGTCGAAATCACCGCGCTCACCCGCCCGTTCCTCAGCAGGGCCAGCCCTGACTCTCGGTCCCCGACCGGGTGCGCCTGCAGCGCGGGTCCGGCCAGGACGCCGACCTGCTGGGCCGGCTCCTGGTTGGTCACGACGGCGACCGGCGCTCGGTGGGGCTTGGCGGCGCTGCTGAACCCGACGTACAGGCCGATGAGGATGCAGGAGAGCACCACGGCCGCCAGGGTTGAGGACAACAATGGCCACATGCCGTTGTGCCTGTCGGGCGGGGACGGTGATGCCGCCTTGGCCGCGCGGGCGGTGCAGCCCTGCGGGGGCAGGGGGTCTGTCGCTGCCGACGGCGCTGTCTCGCTGACCACGGTTCTCTTGCCGTATTCCGATGGGTGCGGATCCTTTCGAGGGATAGCTGAGCTGGGAAGACGCTGATTGACGTGTGGGCGGTGTCGTCGTACTTCTACCGTGGCGAGGTGGAGGTGGGACGCGATGGTGTCGTTGCCGGAAGAACTCCAGGCGCGGGAGGCCGCGGCCCGACAGCGGGTGGAAGAACTCCAGGCCGAGGCTGCGGAGTTAGCCGTGCGGCTGGAGAAAGCCCAGGCGGATCTGTCGCGGTTGGAGATCACACGGGAGACCGTCATGCAGGTGCTGGCGGAGCTGTCGGCCGCCGAGGAAGTGCCGGAGGTCGACATGCACGATGCGCCGGAACCCACGGAGGCGCCGGCGCCTCACGGCATCGGGGTGATGGCGGTGCCGCCGTGGCGGGAGGGCCTGGTCGCCGAGGTGCTGCCGGACGTCTACCGGGACATCGTGGAGATCGTCGCTGATGCTTCGGGTCCGTTGCAGGCCAAGCAGATCGTGCCCCGGATCGGGCTGGAGGCCACCACGGCGAAGATCGAGGGGACGCGGGGGAAGCTGAAGCGTCTGGTGGAACGGGGCTGGCTGGCCGAGGACACACCGGGCCGGTTCACCCTCGCCCGCCATGACGGGGACGCCGACCGGGTCAACTCCCGGTGACCAAGGGGCTCTTCTCCGTAGATTCGAAGGTACCACCCAAACGAATCGCCAAAGAGCCGAAGAAGAGCCCCAGATGGAACCCTATGACGCCTTATCCGAGCCTGATGCGTATGCCGCCTCCCGTGATGCCTTCGAACGCCTTGTCTCGACGCTGGCCGGCGCCCCGGCGCACAGCATGGCCCACGACGAGCTGGAGGGGCTGCTCGAACAGCAAGGACGCGAGTTGCTGCGGCAGTTGATGCAGGATCACCTCGACCTGCGGGCGAGGGCGGAGGAAGCCGCGGCCCGCATCAGCGCGGGACGGCTGGTGGTGCGCGGGCCGGAAGGCCAGCTGCGGACCTGGCGGGAGAGCAACCATCTCCGCTGGCTGACCTGCGTGTTCGGGCCGGTGCGGGTGACCAGGATCGCCTATCGCGGCCGGGGCGTGTCCAACGTCCACCCGGCGGACGAAGTGTTGTCGCTGCCCGCCGGCCGGCACTCCCGCGGCCTGGCCCGGCTCGCGGTCCTGGAGGCAGTCCGCGGCTCGTTCGACCAGGCCCAGGCCGCGATCGAGCGCCGCTGCGGAAGAGTACTGGGCAAGCGCCGCCTCGAAGAACTGGTGGTCGCTGCCGCTGTCGACATCGCCGCCTACTACACGGTGAAGATCCCCACCCCGTGCACCCGCGAGATGCCGCTGGTCATCCAGGTCGACGGCAAAGGCGTGGTGATGCGCCCCGAAGCCCTGCGCGAGGCCACCCGCCGGGCCGCGGCCAAGACCGCGGCGGCCGGACGGCGCGGACGCCTGGCCCCGGGAGAGAAACCCAACCGCAGGCGCATGGCGACCGTGGCCTGCGTCTTCGACACCGCGCCCGCCCCGCGCCGGCCGCACGACATCGTGCATCCGCCCGGCGGCCGCAGCGAGAGCCGGCCGGTCAGGCCGGGCCCGAAAGCGGAGCGCAAATGGTGCACCGCCTCGGTGATCCGTCCCCCGGAACGCGTCGTCGTCGACGCCTTCGACCAGGCCGAGGCCCGTGACCCGCAGCATCTGCGGGACTGGATCGTGCTCGTCGACGGCGCCCGCCACCAACTCGACCTGATCCAGGACGAAGCCGCCCGCCGCCACATCCGCCTCAACGTCCTGCTCGACTTCGTGCACGTTGCCGAGTACTGCTGGACGGCAGCCCACGCCTTCCACCCGGTCGGCAGCCGCGAGGCCGAGACCTGGGCCGCGGACAAACTCACCGCGATCCTCGCCGGACACGCCGACCGCGCCGCCACCGAGATGACCGTCCAAGCCGCAGCCGAACGGCTTCCCGCCACCCGCCGCGAGGCCGTCACCACCTGCCACCGCTACCTCACCGGCCACCTCGACCAACTCCACTACGACACCGCACTCGCGGCCGGCTGGCCGATCGCCACCGGCGCCGTCGAAGGCGCCTGCCGCCACCTGATCGCCGACCGCCTCGACATCACCGGCGCCCGCTGGGGACTCAACGGAGCCGAAGCCGTCCTCCAGCTCCGCGCATTAATAACGAACGGCGACTTCGAGGACTACTGGATCTTCCACACGGCCCGCGAACATCAACGCCTCTACCCCAGCCCCGACCAGCAGAACTACAGCCTCACTGCTTGATCCCGACCATCACTTCAGAGGATCCGCACCCTATTCCGATTGCCGAGCTGTTGTGGCGGGCGGGCGGAAGAAGGCATCTGCCCGCCACAACTGCGGTCCGATGGATCAAGGGCTGACAGCCACCGTGGTGGATTCGGTGTAGAACTGCCGGGCGGCCAGGCCCTGTTCCCGGGGCCCGAAGCTGGACTCCTTGGTGCCGCCGAACGGCGCCCAGTGGTCGAGCCCAGTGGTGGGGGCGTTGACCCGAATCATTCCGGCCTCCAGGTCGCGGGTGTGGGTGAGAGCCGCAGTCAGATCCCGCGTATAGAGGGAGGCGGACAGGCCGTAGGGGGTGGCGTTGGCCAGCTCGATGGCGTGCTGGACGGACCGGGCCCGCAGCAGGGCGGTAACGGGAGCGAAGACCTCGTCGGTGGCCAGGACGTCGTCGGCGTCCGCGACCTCGACCAACGTCGGCTCCAGGTAGGAGCCGGGAACGTCGGGCCTCCTCCCGCCCGTCAGGATCCGACCGCCGCTGGCTGCGACGGCGGCCAGGGCGCCGTCCCGGGAGGCCTTGTCGATCACTGGACCGACCTGGCACTTCGGATCGGAGGGGTCAAGGACGACGAGGGCCTTCACCGCTTCGACCAGGGCGTCGCGGGTGTGCTCGTAGACGTTGTCCTGGACGATGATGCGGCTGGTGGCGGTGCACTTCTGTCCCGCGTAGGCGAAGGCCGACCCCACGATTCCGGCGATGGCCCCGTCCACATCGGCATCGGCCAGCACCACCGTGGGGTTCTGGCCCCCCATCTCCGCCTGGGCGATGCCGCCGCGTGCGCTGACCGCAGCCGCCACCTGGCGACCCACTTCGGTCGACCCCGTGAACGAAACGGCGCTGATGACGGGCGACTCGGCCACAAGGGCCCCGCTGCCAGGCCCGACCGCGAACATCACAACGCCCGGGGGGAGGTGCCGGTTGAGGATCTCCGCCAGGGCCTCGGCGGTACCGACGGCCTGCGTGGATGGCTTGAAGACAACCGCGTTGCCGTACGCCAGGGCCGGCGCCAGCTTCCACGCGGGAATCGCCAGCGGGAAGTTCCACGGCGTGATCAGCCCCACCACGCCCCGTGGCCGGGACCGGGTGTAGGTCAGCGTCCGCGCCTCGCTGCCCGGCAGCACGTCCCCCTCGGGAAACAGTGCACTCTGCGCGAAGTAGCGGAAAGTCCGCTCCGCACGGACGACCTCGCCCCGGGCTTCAGTGATGGGCTTGCCGACCTCGCGGGAGATCAGGTCGGCGAGACGCTCGGCGCTGGCGGCGATGTCGTCCGCGGCACGGGTGAGAGCGACGGCTCGCTCCGGGGCGGCGGTGCGCGCCCAGGCACGGCCCGCGCTGGCTGCCAGCTCCAGCCGGGCCGGAAACTCATCGATCGGGGTCACCGGTACCTCGGCGACCGTTTCCTTTGGCTCGTGCGGATTGGTACTGCGCACAGTGGTCACGAACAACTCCTTGAGGGCTGGTGGCTCACGCCTGGTAGGCCGCGAAGACCTTGTCGGACACGAACAGGTGCGACCCCACGAACTCCGACCAGGTCGGCGTGGTGCGGCCCAGTTCGCTCATGGCGCCCAGCAGGGCCCACCAGTTGAGCAGTTCCTGCTGGCCGGCGGCCTCCGCCTGGGCGAGGCTGGTGGATCGCCACACGTCCAGGTCACCGTCGACCAATGCCTGGTACAGCCGCTGGTCGGCAGCGGTGTCCGGGAAGAGATGGTGAGTGGACTCCACGAGGAAGCTGTGCGACCAGCTGGAGGAGGCGACCAAAGCGACACGCCAGGGACTTTCCGCTGCCGCGCGGGCGACAGCCGCGCCCACCTGCATGACGCGGGCCGGCGAGGGGCTCGGCGGATCCAGCTCGCGGATGTCGCCGAGGGCGCTGATGTTGCCCTGGTAGCTGATCACTCGACGGCCGTAGCAGTTGATGGGGAAGGCGACGACGGGGTAGTCGAAGCCCTGCCGCTCATAGTCGAGATACAGGATCGTGTTGAGGAAGGCGTGCGGGAAGCCCGGGTGGTGCAGCGGCTTGTAGGCGTAGGAGACGTCGATGTCCTGCTCGAGGAGGGCGCTCGTGAAGTGCTTGGCCGCCTCGCGGTGGCCCCTGACCCGGATCTCGTGGTCCTTGGGCTCGTTCCACACGTTGTGGTTGCCCATGACGTTGGACTCGGCCGAGTGCTCCCAGGGGCGGACCGTGAGGTCGTCATAGGCGAGCACCGAATAGGGCGGGACGATGTCCTCGCGGAAGTTCTCGTACTGGTCGTCACCCCAGATCACCACGACATCGGGATTGAACTCGTCGAGCGCTTGGCGGACCTTGGCGAACTGCGCGACCAGGGCCTCCCGGTGACGGCGGCCGGCCTGCTGCCCCTCGTCGGATGCCCACTCGGCGCGCGCCTCCGCGGGCCAGTTGGCCGGGTCGCGGAGCGCTTCGGGAAGCTGGGAATCGGCGAGGGCGCGTTGGAACACACGGGTCAAGTTGTCGTTCGTGCCGCTCAGCGGCGGATAGTGGGTTACTCCAAGACCGAGGACTTCAGCCATGGTCTTCACCTTTCTTCGGTGGTGCTGCCGAGGCCAGGCAGGAAAAGAGAGCACGGGTGGGCCGTCAATGGCCCAGCCCGCTCGGGAGTTGCACGAAGGTGTCAGTCCAGCAGCGACTGCCAGCGTCGCCAGAAGGCGCGCATCTGAAGCTCGTCACTGGCCATGCTGGGCTGTCCGGCGTGCTCACGGTGCATGCCGCGGGAGATGTCCGACCAGGTCACGTCCGGGGCGGTGCGCAGTCCGGCCTGGCATGCCTCACAGGCCTCCAGGTCGTCGGGGGTGGCCAGGCCCGCGGGACCCTGGAAGGCGATGTAGCTGTCCAGGCGCCGCGCACGCAGGTCCGGGTCCTCGCCGGCGGTCGCGAGGGACCACTGGTGAATCTTTGTGTGTCCCGCTGCGGTAGGCGTGATCGTGCGGATCACGACGCCCATGATGTCGTTGATGATCAGGTTGGGGAACACCAGCAGGTTGCGGTCCGTGAGCCCGATCATCTGCGCGCGCTCGGAGCCGTAACGTTCCACCAGTTCCTGGTACTTCGCTTCGACCTGGGGACGGTTGTGTTCGCCGAGGGCCGGGGTCCAGCGGGCCACGGGGCGCGCCCACGGGCCGTGGACGCAGATGACCGCATGGCCGTTTCCCAGATCCAGCGCCTCGGTGGTGTCGTCGCGGTCGAGGGTGTTGCCCTCTCGCTCCTCCAGGTACGTGAAGTACGTCTTGTGCAGGGGCAGCAGGTGGTAGCCGTCCAGGCTGTTTTCCACGAACAGCTTCCAGTTGGCGTCCATGGAGTATTCGTGGGCGCCGGGCACGACCTCCAGGTCATCGGCCTGGTCGGCGACCAGGTCGATGTAGTCGGCCGCTCCGGCCAGATACGTCTTGAGGCCGACGGCGCCGGGGTCGAAACACACGAAGTAGAACCCGCGGTAGTTGTCGACCTTGGGCGGCGAGAGCAGGCCCATGGCGGCCCGGTCGAAGTGCTCTCCGTAGCCCTCGTCGCCGGGTACGCCGTTGAGCGCTCCGGTGCTGTTGTAGGTCCAGGCATGGTAGAAGCAGCTCATGCCGCGGGCGTTGCCCTCGGGAATGCGGCACACCAGGGCGCCGCGGTGGCGGCACGAGTTGTACAGCACGCGCTTGGCCCCGTCGTGGCCGTGCCAGAAGATCAGCGGTCGGTTGCCGACATCGCGTGCTTTGAAGTCGCCGGGCTTGGGGATTTCCGATTCGTGGCCCACGTAGAGCCAGCATCGGCCGAACACTGACGCCATTTCACGTTCGAAGACGGCTTCGTCGATCAGTGTGGTCCGGTCGATGCGGAACGTGCCCGCTGCGACGTCTTCGACCACCCACTCCTTGGCGGAGGTGTTGCGTGAGTCGGTGCTGGGGGTCATGGTCGACGCCTCCCTTGGCGCGGACGGGACAGGTCAGAGCAGCACACTCAGCTGCCCTCCTGCCGATTCGATGCTGTGGTCAAGGGCCACTCGGCGGCGCTTGATCAGCCAGGGCACGTCGCTGTCGGTGGTGGAGACGAGCAGGTGCTCGTAGACGCCGACGTAGCGGTCGACGACTCCGCCGCGGACCCGGGTGACCTGGAAGACGCTGCGTGTTTCGAGGCCATCTGGGCTTTGCCAGACGCGAACGTTGGTGATGTGGCGCCGGGTTCGGGAACGGGGGCTCTCGGCATGGGCGTGCTTGCTCTTGAGCCGGTCGACCCGGCCGGCGAGCGTGTTCATGGAGTCGTGCACCAAGTGCAGGGTGGTCGCCGGGTCATTGCTGAGGTCTTCCGGCGTGGGGATCAGGTAGACGGCATCCGGGTGGAAGAGGCTCAGCCACTCGTCCAGGCGCCACTCGTCCAGCAGCGCGGCCTCGTCGTAGAGGAACTGGCAGACGGCACTGATCACAGTGGTGTCGCGGACCCGGACGGCGTCGGAGGGAGTGGCGTGCCCGATGGTCGCGGACGTGAGGCCGGTGGGGATCATTGCGTCAACTCCTGGGGTGGCCGCCCGTATTCACGGCCCTCGTATTCGGCCGTCAGCAGTTCGGCCAGCGTGGCGGGACGGGACCAGAAGGGGGAGTGGGACGTGTGCAGGCGGGTGATGTGCGCGCCGAAGCGAGTCCTGGCGGCCTGGCTGGCCCAGTCGCCGGAGACGGCACGGTCCGCCTCGCACACGATGTACCGCGTCGGCGAGGGGACCTTCCCGCCCCAGGGAGTGGTCTCGCTCAGCACGGTGGCAGCCTGGGGCCGCAGCCGGGACGCAGCCTCGGCTGCATCCTCGGGCGCGCAGTCGTGGTAGAAGAGCTCTGCTGCGACGTCCGGTGTCCAAAAGCTGCGGCCCTGCTCGTCCTTGAGCTGGTGAGGCAGGAACTCGCTGTAGAACTCATCGGCCATGGGCCGGGAGGTGGACAGCTGCTCGCGCCAGCTGGCTCCGGGAAGCGGCAAGAGACAGGACAGCAGCACCAGTTCACGCACCGGACGCCGTTCGGCGTACACCGGGGCGATCAGACCAGCCATCGAATGGGCGACCAGGACCGTGGAGCCCGGGTCGTCGATGCAGTCATCGATGGCCTGCAGATAGGCTTCGCTGTCTGCTGCCGGGTTGTCCGAGGGCAACTCCACCGCGATGGCCTGGTGGCCTCGCGCCCGAAGTTCCGGCAGCACACGGTCCCAGCACCAGGCGCCGTGCCAGGCACCGTGCATCAGGACGAACGTACTCATGACGTGGCCCGGTCGGCGGCTGCGGCAGCCTGCTTGTCGGCCAGGATCGTGCCCCCGGCCATGACCTCACCCGCGTCAACCTCGACGACCCACACGCGCACCGCTGCCTCGGGGGTGCCGGTGGCGCGCGCAGCGGCCGCAGACACCTCCTGCAGCAGATTCCGCTTCTGGTCCGCGGTGCGGCCCTTGGCCATGGTGATCTGGATGAATGGCATTGCATGTGTCCTTTCTTGAGGGGCCGCGGCTTACTGGGCGCGCACGCTGACGCTGCCCAGGCGGCTGAAGTCGGCACTGATGCAGTCGCCGGAGCGCAGTGGCACCGCGGCGGTCAGTCCTCCCGACAGCACCAGCCATCCGGGCTTGAGGGAGCCTCCGCGCTGGCCGGCGGCGTTGGCCATCCAGGCGACGGCCTGTGCGGGATCGCCGCAGACCGCGGCGCCGGCCGCGGTGGCCACCTGCTTGCCGTTGACCTCCAGCACGCAGCCCAGCAGGGACAGGTCCTTGGGAGGATCGACGAACTCATTGCCGAGGACGAACAGTGCGGAGGAAGCGTTGTCGGCGACCGCGTCCTGGAGGGTGAACTTGAAGGCCTGGTAGCGGCTGTCGATGATTTCCAGGCCGGCACAGACCGAAGAGGTTGCGTCGAGGACGTCTCCGGCGGTGATGCCCGGGCCCGACAGTTCCTCCTTGAGTACGAAAACGATCTCGGGTTCCACCCGAGGGTGGATCAGCCGGGACAGGTTCACCGGGGTCGTGGCGTCGTGCAGCATCCCCGAGGTGACGAAGGCGTACAGGGGGTTGTCCACGTTCATGTCGATCTGCTTGGCCCGTGAGGTCAGGCCGAGCTTGCCGCCGATGATGTGCTCGCCGCGCTCCTCCTTGGTCAGCAGCACCTCGCTCTGGATCCGGTAAGCATTGTCGACGCTCAACTCCACGTCATAGCTGAGCGGCAGGATGTCCGTCCGCGCGTCTTCAGCAGCGATCAGGCGCGAGGCCAGGTCATGGATGTTCACTGCGGTCGTCCCGTCCTGCAGATTGCTGCTCATGCGAACACCACTCCTACCGAGCCGATCTGCCCGAAGTCGGCGCGTACGTGGTCGCCGGGGGAGACCGGCAGGGCGCGCGTGCAGCTGCCGGGAAGCACGACGGCTCCCTCCTCGAGGGTGACGTCAAACTCGCCCAGCTTGTTGGCCAGCCAGGCAACCGCTGAGACCGGGTTGCCCAGGGCGGCGCCGGTGGCGCCGGTTTCGGCGATCTCGCCGTTGCGGCGGAGCACGACCCCCAGCAGCCGGGGGTCGATGTCGCTGATGTCGGTGGCCGTGCCGCCGAGCACGACGCGGGCCGAGGAGGCGTTGTCCGCGATGGAGTCGTAGACGGTGATCTCCCAGTTCTGGATCCGGGAGTCGATGATTTCCAGGCTGGGTATGACGAACGCGGTGGCTCGCAGCACGTCAGCGACGGTCACTCCGGGGCCGCTGAGCGGCCGGTCGAGCACGAAGGCGAGTTCGGGCTCCACGCGGGGCGCGAGCAGGCTGCCGGCGGGAATCTCGGTGCCTTCGAGGAGGAACATGTCATCGAGCAGCACACCGTAGTCGGGCTCGGAGACACCGAACTGTTCGCGCATGACGCCGGCAGTCAGGCCCACCTTGTGTCCGCGTACCTTGGCACCGTTGGCGATGCGGTCGGCAATCACCATGCGCTGCACTTCATACGCGGCCGGGATGTCCAGACCCTCGTAGGTCTGGGTGAGCGGCTTGATGGGCTGGCGGTCCCGCTCGGCTTCGGTGAGCCGACGGGCGGCCTCCTGTAGCTGGTTTTTACGCATACTCGGAGTCTCTCCAGGGCTGTGAACAGGAACAATGCAGTCGGTCCACCGGGTGGACCAGTGTCGGAGGCGGCAGGCAGTGCTGCGCCGAACCGGTAGGAAGGGCGGACTAGCAGGGCTGGTCGGTGGAGTGCCCGGGGAAAAGTGAGGCGTCAGGGTTGATCAACGTCATGGCGTTGTTGACGGCGGTGGCTGCTTCGCCGAAGCCCACGGCGATCAGCCGGACCTTGCCCGGATACTCGGTGACATCGCCGGCGGCGAAGACTCCCGGCAGATTGGTCGCCATGGTGGTGTCCACCAGGATGTGTCGGTCGCGCAGCTCGACACCCCACTCGGTAAGGGGACCGAGATCGGCGATGAAGCCGAGAGCAGCGACCATGCTCTGGCACTTGAGTGAGCGTTCGTTGCCCTGTTTGTCGGCGACGCGTACATTCTCCAGGCTGTGCGTCCCGCTGGCAGCCACGATCTTGTGGTCGGTCAACACCTCTATGGACGGTGAGGCCAGCATCTGAGCCACGCTGTGTTCGTGCGCACGGAACCGAGCTCGGCGGTGCACCAGGGTGACTGACCTGGCCACACCGTCGAGCATCAAGGCCCAGTCCACCGCGCTGTCTCCGCCGCCGACAATGACGACGTCCTGGTTGGCAAGATCCTGAGGGCGCGGCACGAAGTACATCAGGCCGCGACCCTCGTAGGAACTGCCGGCCGGCAGTTGACGCGGGGTGAAGGTGCCCACCCCGGCTGTGAGGATCACCGCGCGGCAAGTGACGCGTTCCCCTGCCGAGGTGACAAGTGTCAGCGATCCGTCGTCGGTGCGGCGCAGTTCGGTTGCCTGCTGTCCGAGCAGATACAGAGGCTCGAACGGCGCAGCCTGGCGCAGCAGGCCGTCGATGAGGTCCCGGCCGCGCACCGAAGGGAAGCCCGCGATGTCGTAGATGGGCTTTTCCGGGTACATCGCCATGACCTGCCCCCCCGGCTGCGGGAGCGAATCGATCACGGCCACACGCAGTCCGCGAAATCCACCATAGTAGGCGGCGAAAAGGCCGGCGGGTCCCGCGCCGACTATGAGGAGATCGACCTCGCGGTCTTGGGCGGAAGGGTCAGCCATCACGAACTCCTAGCTTCATTGCTGGTACTTCACGATTCCGAGCAGGTGCCCACCGGGACAACGCAGTCGATCCACTCGGTGGGCCGCGCTTGGGGCTTTGATGCCGCCGGACCGGCTCGGGCGGTCGTCGGCGGCGAGGGGGCAACGCTGTTGTGTCCCTCCCGGCGCGGTGGAACAGGCTGCGAAGCGTCCGAGGGAAGGGCAGACGCTCCGCAGCGCTCAGGGGGCGCCTAAGTTCTTCTCAGTGGAAGATGGACTTCGACTCCTGGTACCAGGCCATGGCCTGGGGCCCCAATTCGCGGCCGATGCCACTGCGCTTCACGCCGCCGAACGGTGCACCGGGATCGGGGAGGTAGCCGTTGATGCCGACGGAACCCGTGCGGATACGCCGGGCCATGGCGTGTGCACGTTCAGGGCTGGTGCTCCAGACCGTGCCGGCCAGGCCGTACGGGGAGTCGTTGGCGATGCGGACGGCCTCGTCCTCGTCGTCATAGGGGGTGATACACAGCACTGGCCCGAAGATCTCCTCCTGGGCCACGCGGCTGCGGTTATCGACATCGGCGAAGACGGTCGGTTCGACGAACCAGCCCTTGTCCAGCCCCGACGGGCGGCCGCCGCCCACAACGAGGCGGGCGCCATCGGCCTTGGCTTGTGCGACGGAGCTCTCCACCCGGTCAAGTTGAGCTTGGCTGATGACGGGTCCCACTTGCGTATCGGTATCCAGCGCGTTCCCCACGCGCAGTGAGGAGGCCAGCTCGGCGAAGACGTCGACGACCTGTTCGTACCGTGATCGGGGGGCCAGGATGCGGGTGCTGAGGAAACAGGTCTGGCCATTGTTCAGCAAGGTGGCCTGGAACAGCCGCTCGCCCATGGTGGACAGGTCCAGGTCGGCGTCGTCGAGGACGATCGCGGCGGACTTCCCGCCCAGTTCGAGCGTCAGCGGGCGGAGCAGGGGGGCGCAGATTTCTGCGATCTGCTGGCCCACGGTGGTGGAACCGGTGAAGGCGACCGCGTCGATTCCGGGATGACCCACCAGGTAGGCAGCACTGTCCGCCGATGCCGGGAGCAGGTTGAGGACCCCAGGCGGCAAGCCGGCCTCCGCGGCGGCGTCCATCAGGTGAAAGGCGTCGAGGAGAGTGCTGGGTGAGGGCTTGAGAATCACCGTGCAGCCAGCTGCCAGCGCGGGTGCGTACTTCGTGGCGGCGAGACTTTGCGGGAAGTTCGACGGCGGTATCGCCGCCACCACGCCGACAGGTTCCATGCGCACCGTAGTGGTGCCGGCGACCAGATGAGAGCGGGTCTCCTCTGTCGGTGTGGTGCGGGCCAACTCCGCGTAGTACCGCACGATCGTCCCCGTCAGCCCCGACTCGATCTGACGCGAGACGGCGATGGGCATCCCGTTTTGGGAGGAGACGGCGCTGGCGATGGCCTCGCTACGCCGATGCAATGCATCGGCGAGCCGGTCGAGGGCCTCACTACGTTGCTGCGGCTCCCAGTGAGCCCACCCCTCGGGCGCGTCAAAGGCGAGGCGCGCTGCTCGCACGGCAGCGTCCACATCCGCCGGACCAGCCAGCGCGACGCTACCCAGGCTCTCCTCCGTACTGGCGCACACCAGGGTGGTCTGTTCAGGCTGATGGGTATTCAGGGGAGATACCCAACGCCCATCGAGGTATAGCGACTCCGTTTTGTCCACCACAGGGTTTTCTCCTGAGAACGGCGGGCGCAGCGCTGCGCCCGCGTGGTCGGCGGCGGCGTCCCGTGCTGCCGGCCGGGGATACGGTGCGGTGATCGGTGCGGCAGAGCTGGGGTTCCAGCTGCCGCAGCACGGAGAAGAGATCCGGACCTCGCTCCCCAGATGATCAGAGTTCGCGGCGCCGGAAGACCCGATGCACGGATGAGATGCGTCCCGTATCCGTGCCGGCTCTTCGCCGTGCGTTGCATCACCTTCTGGGCAGGCTCGAGTCAGAACAAGGTCATCGGTTCACTGCCTGGACCGCTTGCCTTCCGGACGGACCCGCGTGTGAGCAGGCTGGGTATGCCCCGGAAGGCGAGTGAAGAAAGTGAACGCCATGGCCTATGTAAGTCGTACAACCTCTTCGGTGAAGGCTCTCCTGGCTGCCAGCGGAGCGCGTGACGACGGTTGGGCCGAGGAACGGGCGTCGTGGCTCTTGGCGGCCCGTCGTCGGCGAGTGTTGCTGGACCCCCTGTCCGAGAAGGAGCCGCTCGACCTGCGCGACGCCTATCGGATCCAGCGGAAGGTGAACGAGAGTCGTCTGCGCGACGGTCAGAAGTCGGCCGGGTTCAAGCTCGGATACACCTCCAAGCCGATGCGGGAGCAGATGGGCGTCGCTACGCCCAACTACGGTCCGCTCACCGACCGGATGCTGGTGTCCAACGACAGCACGACAGACCCTGATTTGCTGCAGCCTCGCATCGAGCCGGAAGTGGGGCTTGTGCTGGGGCGGCCGCTGGCCGGCCGGATCACCCGCCATGACGCATTGAACGCGGTGAAGTACGCCGTGGCCTGCCTGGAGGTGGTCGATTCTCTGTGGGCCGACTACCGGTTCACCGCCGAGGACAACACTGCGGACGGCTCGTCGGCAGCACAAGTCGTTGTCGGTCCACGGCTGCCGGCCCTGCGGCACGGCTTGGTGAACACGGGCGTCGTCCTCTACCGCAACGGGACGATAGTGGGCACCTCAGCAGCCGCAGCCGCCTCCGGCCACCCGATCGACTCTCTGGTATGGCTCGTGCACCAACTTCACCAGGAGGGTGCCGGATTGGAGGCAGGCATGCTGGTGATCACGGGTGGGCTGACCTCAGCTGTGGAGCTGGCTCCCGGCGACGTGGTGGAAGCAGAGTTCCAGCCCGGGTACAGAGTGGGCGTGCGGCGGCTGCCTCAAACGCGGAATGCGACACGTGCCGAGGCCAGGAGCTGAATCCCGTGATGCCGGCGCCGTTCGCGCCACGCCCCGGCCTCGGCGTATGCCGCATGGCGTATGGCCGTCTCCGCTACTCACTGTCGATGCAAGGGCCCCGCAGTTCCTCGGCGCGCCGCTGGTGTCGGCGTGGCAGGGCCTGAAGCGTGGCATGCGTATTGACCACACGGGCAAGGGCGACGGCGGCTTCACGCACCGCGGTCGCCAGCCGTGGCAAGCCCATGCGATACGAAGGGCCAGTGATCGACAGAGCGACGATCGGAAGCCCCTCTGGGTTGAGCACCGGGGCGGCGACGCAGGACACTTCCCGATGGCCCTCCTCGCGGTCGAAGGCGACACCGCAGTCGCGTACGAGGCCAAGCTCTTTGCGGAAGAGCGCGGGATCGGTGATGGTACGCGGGGTTCGCTTGGGTAGTCCGGCGGCCAGGATCCGATCCAGGACGGCATCGGAGCTGAAGGCGATGATGGCTTTCCCGAGCGCGCTGCAATAGGCGGGATACCGCTCACCGACCCCCGAAGGAGCCTTGTAGCTGCGGTGCCCGGTGATTTTCTCCAGGTATACGATCTCGGTGCCGTCCAGCACCGCCAGTTGCACGATCTCGTGACTGATCTCGTAGAGATCTTCCATGTAGGGCAGCGCCAGGTTGCGTAGGAGCCGGGAGACCTGGACACTGTGCCCGAGTTCGAAGGTGCGAAAGCCCAGGCGGTAGCCGTAGGCGCCGCGGTCCAACATCCTGCGCTCGACGAGCTCGGTGGCCAGTCGGTGCACTGTGGCCTTCTTGATACCTGTTCGTCGTGCGAGCTCGCTCAGCCCCACCTCACCGGGTTCCGCGGCCACGGCATCCAAGATGGTCATGACACGCCCGATGACGGATCGATCTTCTTCCTGATCGCTGACTCGCATAGACGCCTCTCTTTCGGGCCGTGCAAGGTACTGGACCTTCCGACCCCCGCTCAGCCGGAGACGGTCGTGGGTGGCTGAGCGGTGTCGTCTGAGCATAAGTAGAACCGGTAGCGCAGGGCCATAGAGCGCTATCAGAGGCCCGTGATCACATGCCGAGCAGACGTGCGGCGTTGCCCCACCGGATTGATTCGATCGTGGCAGATCCCAGATGAGGGAAATGCTCAAGAAGCGTCACTGGATCATGGTTCATGAACGGCTTGTCGGAACCCACGACAACTCGGCCGGCGCCCACGCTGTCCAGCAACAGGCTCAGCAAGGGGGCGGAGAATACGAGCATGTCGTAATGGATCTTTCGCGCGTAATCAGCCGGATCGCGGGGCATCAGGAGTCGGGATCGTTCATAGTTCTTCGCGATGAATTGCAGCCTGGGCAACAGGCTGACCAGCGAGCCGCCGCCGTGTGACGCCAGAATCTTCAGATCGCCGAAGCGTTCCAGAACTCCTTCGGCTATCAGACCACCGACGGCCTGACCCATCTCGTTGGGAAAGGTCACACCGTTCCCGGCCATCGGATCGGTGAAAGTGCCGATCCCCGGCGGATGGAAGGCGTGGACGAAAACCACCAGGCCCAGGCGGGCCGCTTCATCAAAGAACTCGACGTACCGCTTGTCATGGAGGGCGACGCCTGCGATGTTGCTGCCGATCTCCACACCGGGCAGTCCCAGAGCTGCGATCTGTGACAGTTGGCCGCACGCGACATCGGGATCCTGCATCGCAGCGATGCCGAAGCCGCGGAAGGCGTGCGGGAACTTGTTCACTCCTGCGGCAATCCACTCATTCACGGATGTGCAGTAGTCGGCCGCCGCCTCCGGCTTGCCCCAGTAGGAAAAGAGTTCCGGCATGGGGGAGAGCACTTGAACGTGATCCGGCGCCAGCTGCTCGGCGCGATACTCGAGGTCGTAGGCGGTGCGGGGTACCGTTCGAAAGACCCGGCCGGCAATCAGCACATCGGATGAGTTGTCGTCCCGCTCGACCACAACGGGCCAGCGCTCGTCATGGTCTGGCGCCATCAGGCCTGACGGGACGACATGCGTGTGGGTGTCGATGGTCCTCATACTCGGCTCTCCAGAGAGGTGACCTTGGCGGTGTCGACGCCGAGGGCGCCGGTACGACGCGAGCCCCCCGGATTACCGAGCGCCGCGGCGCGGCCCGGCAGGGTCTCGGTGAAGAACGCGGCGTTGTCGGCGACCCACTCGGTGTCAGGCGTGCCCCGCAACGTGGAGGAGATGGCTTCTACCGGGCAGACCGTCTCGCAGGCGCCACAGTCGATGCATTCACTCGGATTGATATAGAGCTTGCGATCTCCCTCATAAATGCAGTCCACGGGGCATTCTTCGGTGCAGGACTTGTCCATCTCGTCCACGCAGGCTTCGCCGATGTAGAAAGGCACAATACTTCTCCTCAAAGGTGTGGAGGTGACTCTGGGGTGAAAATGAGGAATGTAGGCGTAGCGTTGCAATGCCGAGACATTACGGATGCGATCCGTGGGCGGGCTCACATTGCTTTTCTGTGACGGTTTCGTTCATCCCGGAATGCGCAGAACGATCAGAGCAGACTGCACGGAGGCAGGGTGGCTGCCGTGCATACAAGAACCCGTCCGCAGCACGGTTCGACCAGCCCGCTGAGAGCTAGTTCCGGGCAGTCGCAGGCGAGAGATGAAAGTCATGTCGTACGGATAGCGGCCCCATCGCCTGCCCCTTCGTCGGCTCAAATCACCGCCCACTTTCGGCGAGACGGTCATGCGCAGCAATTGCATCGGTCCACTCAGCTGTCCGTGCAGTGCCTCACGCGCCGCAGACCTGCGCAGGATGAGTGCAGCCCTGGCCCAAGAGGTATCGCAAAGCGACCATCTCCCCACCCGTAACGGGCACGTCCCGGCAGGACAGGGGCGGCTTGTAAGAAGCAGCGATAGCGTGGATGCACCAGAGCATCCCGATAGGCACAGAGGTGTAAGGCACAGTGAGCACCGGGATCGAGGCAGTACCAGCCTCCGGGCGTCCGGGGCGTCCTAGCTCGCCCCGGGACGTAGCCGTCGCCTCGGCGCTGCTCGACCTCGCCGGCAAGCTTGCCGCCACCACCTACGCCGCCTACCTGCCCGTAGCGGACCGACCCGCTCTGGGGGTCGCCATGGCAGTGGACACTCCCTGTGCCTTTACCATTCCCTCAGAGCTGGATGTCGACGATTTGCGGTTGCCGACTGCTCGGGCGTTTCAAAGCAGTGGCCTTGTCGCAGTCCAAGCCGCCGAGATGCGGAAATTGACCCGCCAGGTGCCGGCACACTTCCTGCACAATCCTTTTCCGACGGCAGTGGCGTCTGTCGCGCTCGTCGCGGGAGGACGGACCTTTGGATGCCTGAGCGTGCACTGGTCGCGTACCAAAGCCCCAGACGCCCCGATCGCCGCGGAAGAACTGCAGCACCTACAGCGAATTGCCGATGGGCTCGCGGGTGAACTGGTGGTCCTTGCCGAGGCCGGCCTGCCGATGGAGGCCCCGCCCATCCCGCTTTTCATCCCGCCCGTTCCGACGGAGCCGCCTGCTACTGGTGCTGTGCCATCCCCCGGCCGGCGTGGCCGAAGCCTCACCGGTACCACCTTCCTCTACCAGCTCAAGCGCCTCTCCACGGAACTTGCTGCCGCCGTTCATGTCCGAGACGTCCTCACTGCCGCGCAAGACCAGATCATGGCTCCTTTCGGGGCCAGCGCGCTGATGCTCTGCCGCGTCCAGGACGAGCGTCTACTCGTCGTTGGGGCCAGCGGATTCCCACGCGAGGAGGTCGCTCGCGTGGACGGCCTCCCTCTGTCACGAACCACTCCCGAGACCGACGCCGTAACCCGTGTTGAAGCACGGTTGCTGCGGCCCAACGATCCACCTGCCTACCCAGGCGCCCCACGTCCTGCGCTCGCCCCAGACGCCTGCCCGCGGGCTTACGTGCCTCTCATCGCCAATGGCCGGGCCGTCGGATGCTGCATTTTGGAGTTTCCAGCGCAGTGGCGCCGCTTTCCGGCAGATGAGGAGATCGCCCTGGTCGCCCTCATGCTCGGGCAGATTGGCCAAGCACTGGAGCGTATTCGCGCACACGAACTGGAACACGCTTTTGCCCGGACCATGCAGCAGAGCCTGCTTCCGCCGAGCCTGCCCCTCAGACCGGAGACAGTGGTGACGTCGCGGTACCTCCCCGCCACCGCAGGAGCAGCGGTAGGCGGAGACTGGTACGACATAGTGCCGCTACCGGACGGCGGGATCGGGCTTGCCATCGGAGACGTCGAGGGCCACAGCGCAGAGGCGGCAGGCGTGATGGGGCATCTGCGCAGTGCGGTCCTGGCCTACGCCTCAGAAGGCCACGAACCGGCCACTGTCCTCGAACGCATCGATGCGTTGTTGCGTGTGCTCGGCGCTTCCCGCTATGCCACCTGCTGCTGTCTGTGGCTTGACCCAGCCGCAGGCGCCGCCAAGACGGCCACGGCCGGACATCCGCCACCGCTGATCAGCCCCGCTGCGGGCGAGCTCACGGCGCTTGACGTGCCGGTCGGCCCCCCGCTGGGTCTCGGCAACGGCCACCGCTATGAGCAACGAGAGGTTGTTCTGACACCCGGCAGCATCATCGCCCTGTACACAGACGGCCTCCTGGAAACCCGCGCGCTCGGCCCCGACGCCGCGCTCGAGCGACTGGCGCAGGGACTGGCCGGCGGCAACCGAGAGAACATGGACATGCTCGCCGACGGCTTGATCAGCGATCGCCAGCGGCACAAAACGCTGGACGACGACCTGGCGCTCTTGCTGATGAGATACGACGGCGTCCAGCCGGGAGAGCAACAGGACGTTGCGCGGTTGTCCATTCAGCGCTACGACCTCCAGGCCGTTGCTTCCACGCGTCACTACTTGCGCGAGGTGCTCAAACGGTGGAGGTCGGAAGTGCTCTTGGATGACCTGCAACTCATGCTGTCCGAGGTGGTCACCAATGCGCTGATCCACGCACAGAGTGATGTCGACATCCGGATGCGCCGTCACGGTGGAAGCGTCCGGGTGGAAGTGCAGGACAGCAGCCCGCAGCCCCCAGTTCCTACTGTGATCGTCGCCAATGAGGCGATGAATGCCGAAGCGGAGTCCGGGCGAGGCCTGCTCATCGTCGACGCGCTGGCCACGTCATGGGGGAGTTCACCTGCCGGCCGGGGCAAGACCACATGGATCGAGATGACGCTGCCCGAGCAATGTTCTTGAAGGACCATGAATGAGCGGGCAGCAGGCTCCCCAGCGAGCTGATGAGCCGAGGGCGGCCACACAGACCTCACTCCAGCCGGTCGGAACGTCCATGGCTTCCCAACGAACCAGCAGAGCAGAGCATTTGCTCGCTGGTGCACTGCGGCTCTACCGGCGCACTATCCCCGGATCTGCCGGACGCGCCTCAGTGGAGGGGACCGTTGCGGGCTGGGCCCGCCGGGCGACACCAAGGCCGCCTTACCCCTTCACGGGGTGCAGGCGTCACCATCTGCCTTCCTAGGCCTGGATGCGCGCGAGATGATGGCGGGCATGGGGGGATGGGAAAGCGCAGCGCGGCGAGTGAGTGCGGTCTACCTGGTGTTGGCGTTGGGCGGGATGATCGGCGCGTTGTGGGTCGCTGACCGTTTCAACCTTGGGGCTGCCGCGACTGCAGTGTCACTGATGCCTACGCTTGCTCCGTTGTTCCTGTCCTGGGTGACCTTCCGTTCGGGTGCGGAACGTGCTGCCGAGCAGCCACTGGGGGACATCGCAGAGCACCTGGCACAGGCCGTGCAGCATCAGTGGGAGACCGAGGTCCAGGTGCGGCGCGTGAACGATCCGCATCCCATGACGGTGCGGTGGAGGGCTGCCCCGGACGATCTGGTCGAATCGTGGCCGCTGCTCCGGGCGACGGCTGCCGACTGGCCTGGAGAGCTGGGTGTCCATGAGGGGTGGGCGAATTCTCCAGCGGAGTTGGAAGGATCCGGGGCGGAGATAACGCGCGTATTCGCAGAAAGGGTTCCCACACGGCGACTTTTGGTGCTGGGAGGGCCCGGCGCGGGGAAAACGGTCCTCCTCTCGCGGCTGGTGTTGGGGCTGCTTCATCGACGGATGACGAGCGCCGCCGGCCCGCACTCCAGTGCCGTTCCGGTGCTGTTTCCGCTGGCGACGTGGAATCCCACACGACAGGACCTCTACGCGTGGATGGCGGAGCGGCTCGCCTCGGACTACCCCACCCTGGCTGAACCTGCACCCACGCGGTACGGACAGATTGATCGCGCCCGTGCTCTGCTCGGCCGCCGCCTGATCCTCCCCGTCCTGGACGGCTTCGACGAGATTCCTACCCCTCTTCGCGCGGCAGCTCTCAGCGCGATCAACGAAGCGCTTCCCATGGGGCATCCCGTCGTCCTGTCCAGCCGCGTCGGCGAATACCGGAACGTGCTGTACCCCCACTCCGGCGTGCCGGCCAGGCTGGCCGGGGCGGCAGGCATCGAACTGCGTCCTCTGGATGCCGAAGATGTCGCCGCCTACGTCCAGCGCGATGCCGGAGCCAGCGGATACGCCGCTGACCGTTGGGGCCCGGTCGCTGCTCAGCTGGGCACCACAACGCCCGTTGGTGAGGCATTGCGCACACCGCTCATGCTCTTTTTGGCCCGTGCCATCTACAACCCCCGCCCCGGCGAGAGCTCCCAGGACTTGCCCAACCCCGCAGAACTCTGCGAAACATCACGCTTTCCCACCCGGGTCGCGGTCGAGCGCCACCTTTTCTCCGCGTTCATCACGGCTGCCTACCGCTCCCATCCCCGCTATCCATGCCGGTGGACGCCTCAACAGGCCCAGAACACCTTCGTCTTCCTCGCGCGCTACCTTCACCGCTTCCATAACGCCAGCCCTGACCTGGCCTGGTGGAAGCTGCAACGAGGCGTTCAACGCAGCATCCCCGCGATGGTCACCCGCGCGATGTGCCTCTTTCTCACCGTCGTGTCTACGGCCGTCTGCTCCATCATCCCTCCCGATGCCAACGACAAGGCTTTCGCCCTGATCGTCGGCCCCATCCTCGGCGTCTTCGCCGGGATCGTCCTCGCACTGCCAGGCTGGTTGGCCTTCGACGAAGAACCCCGCCGGCCCGCATCAGGCCTGCAGTGGGCACCGAACTGGCCGGCATCGGCCATCGTGCTCGCCGCCGCGGTCCTACTCGTCGCCTCCACCGGGCTGCCCCCTGTCCGGGTCGCGACGATCGCACTGGGCCTGTGCATTGCCTTCGGGCTGGGAGTCACCTCAGCCGACACGGCCTCAGCGGTCGGCCCTGTGGAGCTCTGGGCACGAGACAGACGAGTCTTTTGGACCCTCACGCTCGGTGTCGCAGCCTCTACGGGTCTCGGCCCGTGGCTGCTCCTTGTCCTGAGCGGGGCAAACGCCGCGATTCAAGCGGCCCTGTTGGCGGGTGCCCTCTGGCTCGGCCTGACCATCGCCTTTACAAGAACCGTCTGGGGCCCCTTCACCGCGTCCAAGCTCCATCTAGCCTCCCGCCACCACATTCCCCGCAACCTCATGGCCTTCCTCGCCGACGCGCACCAGCATCGGGGAGTGCTGCGGCAAGTGGGAGCGGTGTACCAGTTTCGGCACATCGACCTGCAACGCCATCTCGCCAGACGTGTGGATGATGGCTGATCGCTTGCTGACACGGATGCTCGGAGGCGCGACGGCTCTCAAATGCGAAAAGCGAACAGGGCAGTGAGAACGCGCCGGACATCCCTCTCCGGGGGCGGAGCGGGCGCAGAGGATCGGGCCGATGTCCGTCTTGGCGAGTACTCCGCCCTCTGACTCTGTACCGTCACCCAGTCCCGCTTTACCGCCGGGGCTACGGGCCGACATGTGTGGTGTCCGGTGAGCATGCCGTTCGGGATCTCACGCGGGGCCGGGCGAGCCCTGGTCTGTGGGAGTTCATCGCACGGTCGTGATTGGCCTGGGCCGCCGTGAAAAAGGGGGAGCTCCTTCCCGCCGTCCGCGGATGGGGCAGGCCAGCCCGATGACAGGGTCGGTGAGGGCCGCATAGAGGTCTTCCGGGTGGGGATCGGAGTCCCCGTGGAGGGCGCACGGGTCGCCGGCGACGGACAGCCTGCGATCGTGGGTGCGTCCGTGGTCGGGCCGGTCGGTGAGGTCGTAGAACCACATGCCGATGTCCCAACTGCTGTTCGGGGCGTGCGTGCACAGCCGCCCCGACAGCGCAGCGAGCAGGCTTTCGGTGTCGGTGCCGAGAGGGAGTCAAGCCGCGGGGGGACCGGCGCAGCAACTCGTCAGTACTCCAACGGTGGTTGTTCTGATCGCTGGGCAGTTCAGGAGCTGTGGGTGCGTCGCTTGCAGTGACTGCTTCGGGCTTGATGCTGGCGTCGGTGTCGCGAGACTGACCAGTGCAAGATGTGGTCGACGGGTGTGGATCGGCGGGGTGAGGCGGGTGATCAGGCGTCTAATTTCGGCGAGGCTGAGGCGGATGAGCTGGGAGGATCCAATTGTTCTTTCGCGGCAGGTGTGGCGGCGTATGGAAGGGTTGATGCACCGCCAGATTTAGCCGCGGGGATGGATGTCCTGCAGGCGGCGTTGGTGTCGGCCCCTGCGGGGACGGAGCCATGAGGAGTGGTCTTCAGGCGTGGGGTGGCCGGCATCCTCGCTCAACGGACTTGCCCCTCTGGGCGGGTGCAAGCTACAGGCGGTGGTGGACCACCATGACGACTTTGCAGGGGGACAGAACAGGTATGGCCGACTAGAAGATGATCATTGGCATGGTGATGGCGCTGGGGGCGGTCGGAGCCTGCGCGGCTCATGAGTTCGCCCCGCACAGCAGCAAGCACCCGGCCACAAAGGCGCGATCGAAGGCGAGCAAGGCGGCGAGCGCACCGCTCGCTGGTACCAGCTTGCGCTTCAGCGGCGACATCGCCGGGACTGGCTATCTAAAACTGCCGATCATCAAGTCCATCTGCCACAACTGCATCGGAGCATCCCGCTGCCATCGCTTGTAAACGCGTCGATGAACCTGGACCTGGTGGTTGACCAGCCCGTTGCGGACCAGGAGTGCGGTGCACGGTCGACCGGCCGGGCGCGTTGGCGACACCCCGAAGGGTCAGCTCGTGTGCGAACCTCCGGGCTCCCCACTTCGGATAGGTCTGCCGCAATTGGCAGATCACGAGCTCGACTTCGACCGGGATCCTCTGCGACCGTCAAGCGACTCCAGCGACATCCAGGTCAAGGAAGTCGTGGGACTGCGCACGTCACGACTCCGCCCATGCGGCCTTCACTCTCCTCCAGCGCGCCTGCTGACGGCGTTCTCTGAGCCCGGCTGTGGCCGCCGTTTCGCGAGCCTGCTCAGAAGGCCGGTTGAGCCTTTCGTCATCGTCGTGAGCCCATGGCGCGTACTCCTTGCAGCCCAGGTCCCGAGATGCGCGACTGGATCATGCGGCAGTCGCGGTGAGCGGGGGTGAGATCGAAGGGCCCTCGTGAACGGAGCGGGCCGCCAGCCGGTCCCCTCGGGAGCGCTCTGGTGAACTTTGCCATGCGGATGGGTCCAATGCCTTCCGTGCGACTCGCCCAGCCACGTGAGTGCGGGCGCGGGGCGCATCGGCCCGTTCACTGGTGCGATGTGACGATGTCCCATTTCCAACAGATGCAGGGCGGCGAGCACACCGCCCTGCGCTTGCTGCACGTCAAGCGCTTGATGTGCTTTAACGGCTGTAGGCTCATCCTCATGAGTGGCAGTCCGGCGCATGACGCGCCCCCCTCCAGTGAGGACGTCTTCGCCCGCGTGGCGTGGGCCCTGCACCGCGCCGACCTGAGCGTGCGGAGCGCGAAGGAGCGCCCGCTGCGCGAGGTCGGGGTGCCCAGCTCCCACTACTCGGTCCTGATCAGCCTTCAGGCCACTCCGGGGGTGACCGGCGCGGAACTCGCCCGCCTCATGGGCGTCACCCCGCAGGCGGTGGCTCTCCTCGTCGGCAAGCTGAGCGAGCGGGGGCTCATCGAACGCCGTACCCATCCACGTCACCGCAACATCCAGGAACTGCACCTGACCGACAGTGGCCGGGACGAACTGACCAAGGCCGAGCGCATCGTCAGCGATCTTGAGCAGCACATTCGCCGGTCCCTGGGCGATGAGCGCTACCGCCAGCTGCGCGAACTGCTGGGCGAGGTCATCGACGGCCTGCCCGGCTGGACGCCCCCGGACACGGCCTGAGCCGGGCCGGGTGCCGCGGGCGTCCACGTGTCCGGGACGATGCCCTGAAGGTGTCGTGCCTCTCGTCTACGGCCCGACGGTGGACAGATCCGCGCGCGCGGCGGCGGCGTCGTCGCGGACGTCGTGGCCGAACAGCCAGGCGTTGGCACGCAGCGGGCTCGGGCTGGCCGGGTCGCCGAGGAAGGCGTCGCGCTGCTGCTGTTCCGGGCCATCGGGGAGGTGGAACATCGTGGCGTTGCGGAACGAGGCGTCCTGGACCTTCCGGATGCGTGGCACCCGTACGCGGGAGTAGGCCGACAGCACCCGGTCCAGGCCGAGGGCCGGTGCGTCGACTACCAGGGCGCTGAGCACCGCCGCGTCCTCGAGCGCGAGACTCGCGCCTTGCGCGAAGAACGGCAGCACCGGGTGGGCGGCGTCACCGAGCAGGACGACCCGGCCCAAGTCGAGCCGGTCCCGGACGGGACGGTCGTAGAGGCCCCACAGGGTGACCTCCTCGGTCGCGTCGAGGATCCGCCGCACCCGTGGGTCCCACCCGGTGAACGCCCGGCGGACGTCGGAGACCTCGCCCGGTGAGCTCCACGCCTCCGTCTCCTGGCGGGTGGTCGGCACGATGGCGACGAAGTTCAGCAGCTCGCCGCCGCTGATCGGGTAGTGGACGAAGTGCTGGTTCGGACCCAGCCAGGTGTTGTGCGACTCGCCGATCTCCGCGATCAGCTGCTTGGGGGCGAAGCCTCGGTAGGCGGCGAAGCCGCTCGGGCGCGCCACCGTCGATTCCCCGAGGGCGGCGGCCGACGCGGAGCGTGTCCCATCGGCGGCGATCACGAGATCGGCCCGCTCGACCCTGCCGTCCTCGAAGGAGACGGTGACGCCCTTGTCGTCCTGGACGAGACCGGTCAGCCGCTTGCGCAGGCTCACGGTGCCGGGCTCGAGTCCGGCGGCGAGCGCGTCGATCAGATCCGCCCGATGCATGGCGACGTAGGGGGCTCCGAAGCGCTGGACCGCGACGGCTCCCAGCTGCTGCTCGCTGATGGTGGTGCCGTCCTGCCAGCGGCGCAGGTGCAGCGTGGGCGGCTGCACACCGCCCGGCACCGCGTCGATACCCCACTCGTCGGTGAGCAGGCGGTGGGAGTTGGGGGCGATGATGACCCCCGCGCCGACGGCCGTCACGGCCGATGCCTGCTCGTACACCGAGACGTCCAGGCCGCGCTGCTGGAGGCCGAGCGCCACCGCGATCCCGCCCACTCCGGCACCTATCACGACAATGTGCATCAGTACTCCCGCTCGTCGTTGGTATTGGCCGGTCAGCGGCCGGTGAATCGGGGTGCGCGTTTCTCGAGGAACGCGGCGGTCCCCTCGCGCAGGTCTCCGGAGGTGCCACAGCGGGCGATCTCGGCCAGGGCGCCGCGTCGGATCTCGTCGTGGTCCGGCGCCGACTCCGTCGTACGGCGCACCGATCTGATGGCCGCTTTGGCCGCACGGACCGACAACGGTGCGTTGCCGGCGATCGTCGCGGCGAGTTCGTCGACGACCTCGCCGAGCCCCTCCGTCTCGACGACGCGATCCAGCAGGCCGAGCGCCTGGGCTTCTACGGCGGGGACGCGGCGACCGGTGTAGAGCAGATCGGCCGCCGCCGAGGGGCCGACCGTGTGGACGAGGTCGGCGGTCTGGGCGAGCGGATAGCCGATGCCCAGCCTGGCGGCCGGGATGCTCAGGACCGCACGGGTGTCGGCGCATCGCAGGTCCGCGTTGAGCGCGATGGCGACGCCGGCTCCCAGGCAGTAGCCGTGAATGCGGGCGATCAACGGGACGGACACCTCCGAAAGGCGGGCGAACATGCTCTCCGACGCCTGATCGGAGTGCTGCTGCGCCTCCTGCGTCCGTCCGCCGAACTCGCTGAGGTCGGCCCCGGAGACGAACGCTTCCTCGCCCGCGCCGCGCAGGACGACGACACGGACGTCGGCGTCGGAGTTCAGGGCGTGCACGGTGTCGGCGAGATCGAACATCATCGATACCGACAGCGCGTTGCGACGGTCCGGATTGCTGATCTCGATGGTGCCGACGCCGCCGTGGACCGTGGTCGTGATCGCCGGCCCGGCGGCGGTCGTGGCGGTCACGGGGACACCCGCTCGGCGACGTAGCGGTTGCGCAGCGAGCCGATGCCCTCGATGCGCACCTCGAACTCCGAACCGTCCCTGAGCCACAGCGGCGGCTTACGGGCGACGCCGACCCCGGAAGGGGTCCCCGTCAGGATGAGGTCACCTGGTTCGAGCGTCATCACCGTGGTGATGTAGGCGATGAGCTCGGGCACGCCGAAGAGCAGCTTCGCCGTCCGGTCGTCCTGCACGACCTGGCCGTCGAGCACCCCGGTGATGGCGAGATCGGGGCGGTCTCCGCCCAGCGTTTCGGCGGGCACGACGACCGGCCCGAGCGGGGTGAGGGAGTCCCACGCCTTTCCGGCCGTGCGCTGGCCGGTGTGGACCTGGTAGTCGCGAACCGAGCCGTCACTGGCGGCGGTGTACCCGAACACCACGTCCGAGGCGCTCTCGGCGGTGACCCGACGCACCCGCCGGCCGATGACCACGGCCAGCTCGCTCTCGTAGTCGATCTGGTCGGATTCCGGTGGGAGCGGCACGTCGGCGTAGGGGCCGCTGAGGCACGTGTGCCACTTGGGGAACAGGTCCGGGTACGCGGGTCCGCCGGTACGGCCGCCCTCGCGGACGTGGTCGAGGTAGTTCTGGCCGATGCAGATGATCTTTCCTGGCCGGCCGACCGGGCTCAGCAGGGACCGGTCGGGGGCGTCGAGTACTTCCCCGGCCGTGATGCGCGACGGATCGCCCGCGGCGGCATCGAGCAGGGCCGGCAGGTCCGGGTGCCTTTGGCCGTCGACGAGCGCGATCGCGGCGGCGGGATCGGCGTCGCGGCGCAGCACGACGACCGGCCCGTCGTCGGTGGCGGTCCGCGCCAGTCCCAGGCCACCGGTCCAGTCGACGGCGGAAGGTGCAGTCATCGCTGTGTCTCCTGTGTCATCGGGTCGTGGTGGGCGTGACCGGCTCGATTGTCGCGTCGGTGGCGGACGGGTCGGGTTGTGGGCCGGCGTCGATCTCGTGCGGAGGCGCGGTGACCACGCCCGCCTCGATCAGAGCCCTGGCGTGCTGCTCGTCGTAGCCGAGTTCGGTGAGGACCCTGAGGGTGTCCCGGCCCAGTGCCGGCGCCGCTCCACGCGCCCGGGGTGCCCCGTCGGAGACGATCGGCGTGTTGACGATGGTCTGCTGGCCGTGGCGCCGCTCGTCGTGGACGAACAGCCCCCGTGCGAGGAACTGCTCGTCGCCGACGATGTCACCGACTCCGTTCACCGGCCCGCACGGCACCCCGGCCGCTCGCAGGGCCGCCATCCAGTGTCCACGGTCGGCGGTGGCGAACTGCTTCTGGAGGATGTCCGCGAGGGGCTCGCGGTGCACGAAGCGTTCGTATTCCGTCGCGAAGCGCGCGTCGCCGGAGAGGTCGATGCCCAGCACCCCGCACAGCGCCACCCAGGCGCGGTCGACCGCGCCGATGACCAGCATGTTCCCGTCAGAGCAGCGGAACGCCTGGTACGGCGCGGCCAGACGGTGCGCCGTACCGAGCGGCGCGGGCTCCACCCCGGTCGCGACGTAGTCGGCGACCTCCCACAACGACCACGCCGCCACCGAGTCGGCCAGGGCCACGTCGATGTAGGCGCCGCCGCCACCG
>NZ_JALDAX010000023.1 GCF_022698145.1 Streptomyces spinosisporus | reverse complement strand
AAGGGGGGGGGGGGGGGGGGGGGGGGGGGGCGGGTGTGGGGCCCGGGGGTACGGGGTCCGGGTGCTGTGGTTCGGTCATGGTGTCCTCCGGCCAGTCGTCGACGTCGGCTCTGGACTACTCCCCCGCGTACCCGACGCTCGTCCCCGCACTCACCCGCCCGTAGGACGACGCGAACCGCCGACTGGGCCTGCCGCTAGTCGATACCCACCGCCACCGCAGCCGCCGCGAGGCCGGGACCGGGGCTCGACAGCACCGGGATCGTCGTGGTCGTCAGGTGCTGTGCCGGGGCCATGGAGCCCTGGGCCAGCACGATCGCGTCGGTGTCATCGGTGCCGGTGACCGTGTCGATCGCGGCCGCGACCAGGCGGGCGCAGCCCTCGGTGTCGCCGGACTCGAAACGGGTCCAGGCACCCTCGACGAGGCGAGTGCGTATGTGGACTTCGCGTCCGGCGCGTCGTGCCTCCTCCTGGAGGAGGGCCGCTGTGGGGCCGAAGGTGCTCTCCACCGTGGCCAGGACCGTGATCCTGGCACCGGCGGCCACCGCGGCCGCCGCCATCGGGCGGTCGGATCGCAGGACGGGCACCGCGGCCGGGGCGGTCTCCGCTACGGCGCCGATGGTCGAGCAGGTGCACAGGACGGCCGGCGCACCCTCCCCGACCGCCTTGTCCACGACGGCTCGTACGTCGTCCACGACCGCGTCCGGCCCCTCGCGGCGGGCCCGCGCCAGCAGCTCCTCGTCGACGAAGTGCCGTAGTTCCAGGCCCGGGTGGTGCTCGTCGCGCAGGGCGTCGAAGACCGGGATGTGCAGGGGCGAGGTGTGCAGGAGGGCGAGCATGTGGCGCGGGGCCTTTCGCGGGTGGGGCGAGGGCGGGCATGGTGTGCCCGGCCAGGCTTTCATGCGTGCCGCAGCAGCCGCACGGCCCTCTCCGCGATCACGTCGGGGGGCGGCGCCGCGTCCAGCGAGGCGCCCCTCTCGTCCGGTTCGAGCGGTTCGAGCGCGGCGAGCTGCGAGTTCAGCAGCAACGGAGGCATGAAGTGGTCTCTGCGGCGGTCGAGACGTTGCTCCAGCAGCTCGCGCCCGGCTGTCAGTTGGAGGAAGAAGACGCCCGGACAGGCTGCCCCCAGGGTGTCCCGGTAGCGCCGCTTCAGCGCCGAGCAGGCGACGACGCAGCCCGTGCCGGCCTCCTCGCGTTCGTGCAGCCACTGGCCGACGACACGCAGCCAGGGCTCACGGTCCGCGTCGTCGAGCGGGACGCCGGCCGCCATCTTGGCGATGTTGTCCGGCGGATGGGCGTCGTCCGCGTCCGCGAAGGGAAGGCCCAGCCGCTCCGCGAGCAGCCGGGCCACCGTGGTCTTGCCGGTGCCGGACACTCCGACGACCACGATGCACGGGAGACGAGGCTCGCTGATGCGGGACGCCATGGCGCTCTCCTGCCGGCCAGGCCGCTCACGGATGGTCCGGCGGGATCACCGGATCGTGCAGCAGGTCCTCCCGCCGCCGCAGCGCGTCCGCATGCCACACGCGCGCGGGCGGCCCGTCCGAGCCGGCCGGGTACTCCTCCAGGGGAACCAGGTCCTTCTCCCAGGCGGACAGCACGGGCTCCAGGAGCCGCCATGCCTCCTCGGCCTCATCACCCCGGATGGACAGGGCGGGGTCGCCCCGCAGTACGTCCAGCAGCAGCCGTCCGTAGGCAGGCAGGCCCGGTGGTTCCATGCGTGCGGTCAGCGCGAGCGGGACTAGTTCGTCGGTGTGGGCGCCGATGCCCGTCAGGTCCAGGGCCAGGCCCTCCGGCTCGAGGTTGAAGCGCAGCACGTTGGGCAGCGCCTCCCCGCTGTGTCCGAAGGGCAGATGCGGTACGGCACGGAAGCGGACCGCGACCTCCTTGCGGTCCGCCCCGAGCGCCTTGCCGCTGCGCAGCCGGAAGGTCGTCCCGGCCCAGCGCCAGCTGTCCAGTTCCAGTTCCACCTCGGCGTACGTCTCGGTACGGCGCTCGGGGCTCACGCCGTCCTCGTCGACGTAGGCGGGCAGGTCGTGACCCCTGATCCGGCCGGCCGAATAGCGGGCGCGGCGTGTGCGGTGCACGACGTCGTTCTCGGTCAGCATCCGCGCGGAGCGCAGTACGTCGACCTTCCGGTCGCGCAGGTCCCGTTCGCCGAGAGTGACCGGCGGTTCCATGGCCACCAGGCACAGCAGTTGCAGCAGGTGGTTCTGGAGCATGTCCTTCAGCGCCCCGACGTGGTCGTAGTAACCGGCCCTGCCTTCCAGCGCCAGCGTCTCGTCCCAGACGATCTCGATCTCGGCGATGTGGGTGCTGTTCCAGATGGGTTCGAGCACGCGGTTGGCCAGGCGGCTGCCGAGGACGTTCTGGACGGTCGTCATGGCCAGGAAGTGGTCGACGCGGAACACCGCCTGCTCCGGTACGAGGTCGGCGAGCAGCCGGTTCAGGTCCTGCGCGCCAGCCAGGTCCTCTCCGAACGGTTTCTCCAGCACGATCCTGCTGCCCGGCGGCAGGCTCGCCTCGTGCAGGGCGGTGACCACGGGCGGGAAGAGCGCCGGGGGCAGGGCGAGGTAGACGGCGACGGGTCCGTCGCCCGCGATGGCCGCGGCGACGTCGGCGGGGTGGGTGACATCGGCCCGCACGTAGCGGGCCGCGGCCGTGATCGCCTCTTTGGCGTCGGCCGGACTGAAGTCGTCGTGCCGCTCGAACTGTTCGGCGATCCACTGCCGGTACCGCTCGGTGTCCCAGTCCTCCCTGCCCGCACCGGTCCACTCCAGCCGGTCGCCGAGGTGCCCCGACGCGTGCAGGGCGGCCAGCGCGGGCAGGAGATAGCGCGCCGTCAGGTCGCCCGTGCCGCCGAGGACGGCGAGCCGGTTGATCATCTGCGCACGCCTGCCTTCGCCCGGGCGAGGTTCACGCCACTGGCGATGACGCCGATGTGGCTGAACGCCTGCGGGAAGTTGCCCATGAACTCTCCTGTGGTGGGGTTGATCTGCTCCGACAGCAGCCCCAGCGGGCTGCTGCGGGCGCACAGCGAGGCGTACAGCTCTTCGGCCTCCTCGATCCGGCCCTGTCCGATCAGGTTGTCGACCAGCCAGAAACTGCACAGCACGAAGGCGCCCTCGTCGCCGGCGAGGCCGTCGGGGGACTCCTCGTGGAGGTAGCGGTAGAGCAGCCCGTCGCCCGCCGACAGCCGCTCGGCGACGGCCTTGGCCGTCGCCACCATCCGCGGGTGATCGGCCGGCACCACATGACGCAGCGGGAGCGCGAGCAGACTCGCGTCCAGCAGACCGCCCCCGTCCAGGTGCGCGCTGAGGGTCTGGGCCTTCTCGTCCCAGGACTGCTCGAGCACGAGCCGGCGCAACTCGTCCGCCGAGGCCCGCCACTCGGCGACCCGCCCGGCCAGCCCGAGCCGCTCGCCGATCTGCGCGGCCCGGTCCAGGGCCACCTGGCACAGCCCGGCCGAGTAGGTGAACACCCGGCCCTCGCTGCGTACTTCCCAGATGCCCTGGTCCGGCTGGCGCCAGGCCTGTTCGGCGGCGTCGGCGAGCCGCGCGAGGCTCGCCCACAGCGGGGGCTGGATCTCACCGCCGGAGCGCAGCCACTGATGGGCACAGTCCAGGATCTCGCCGTAGACGTCGTGCTGGCGCTGGTCGGCGGCGCCGTTGCCCCAGCGCACCGGGGCGGAGCGCCGGTAGCCCTCCAGCTCTGCGTCCTCGACCTCGTCCGGTACGAGCCCGCCGCCGAGGCCGTACATGATCCGCGGCCGACCGCTGTACTCGAAGGCGTCGAGGACCCAGCCGAGGAAGGCGTCGGCCTCGCCGCGGAAGCCGATGCGGCGCAGGGCGAACACGGCGTAGGCGGCGTCGCGGATCCAGGCGTAGCGGTAGTCCCAGTTGCGGATGCCGCCGATGGGGGCGGGCAGGGAGGAGGTGGGTGCGGCGACCAGGGAGCCGTTGACCCAGTCGTCGCACAGCTTCAGGGTGATCGCGGCCCGCCGGACCAGGGGCTCCTCGGGACCGCCGTAGTCGAAGTGCCGCATCCAGCGCCGCCATGCATCGGCGGTGGCCTGCAGCATCGTGTCGGTGTCGAAGCGATGGTGGCGGTGGAAGCGGCCCCAGGACAGCACGAGGTCGAGGCGGTCGCCCTGGTGCAGTTCGTGCGTGCCGTGCAGGCCGGTCAGGGGGCGGTTGGAGCGCAGGTGGAGGCGCAGGTCCGGCCGTCGGGAGGGGCGCAGCTCCAGTCCGCTGGACAGGGCGCGGACCTGTGCGCCGCCTCGGGGCTCCAGCTCCGCGCGCAGGCGGACGCTTCCGTCCAGCACGACCGCCGAGCGCACGAGTTCGGCCCGGTCGGCCGGTGCGTCGTCGGTGAGGTCGGCGCCGGAGCGCAGGGCCAGCGCGTCGGTGACGCGCACCAGGCCGGTGCGGCCGCGCAGCTCGGTGGTCAGGACGCCGGTGTCCGGCTGGTAGAGCTGTCGCGCCTCCGTGAGGTCCTCCGGCGCCAGGGTGAAGTGGCCGCCCCGTGCGTGGTCCAGGAGACCGCAGAACAAGGGCTCGCTGTCGAAGCGGGGCAGGCACATCCACGGGATGGAGCCGTCGAGGCCCACGAGAGCGGTGGTCATTCCGTCCCCGATGAGGCCGAGATCCTCCAGCGGCAGATAGCCGTCGCGGCTTCGGACCGGCCGGAACGGGGGGTCGGGATCGTGCATGCCACCTCACTTGCTCGGCGCCGGACAGGGCATGTGACAGCGGGTCGCTAGAAGGTGATCATCACTTTGACGACGTCTTCGAGCTTCTTGTCGGAGACCTCGAAGGCGCGCTCCATCTCGTCGAAGGGGAACTCATGGGTCGTCAGGTGCGAGGGGTCGACGCGCCTCGTCTCCAGCACCTGGAGCAGGCGCTGCATGCGCAGTCTGCCGCCGGGGCACAGACCGGTCGCGATGGTCTTGTCCGCCATGCCCACGCCCCATTCGGCACGCGGGATGCCGACGAACTCGCCTTCACCGAAGTAGCCGGTGTTGGAGATCGTCCCGCCCGGCTTGGTGACCTTGACCGCGGTCTGGAACGTCACCTCCGCGCCGAGTGCCTCGATGGCGGTGTCGACGCCCTGTCCCCCGGTCAGTTCGAGGATGCGCTCGACGACGTCCTCGCTGGTGAAGTCGACGATCACGTCCGCGCCGTAGAGCTGCGCGAGTTTCTGCCGGCTCGGGACCGATTCGACCCCGATGACCAGGCCGGCGCCGCGCAGTCTGGCCCCTGCCGTCGCCATGAGCCCGACCGGACCCTGCGCGAGAACGGCCACGGTGCCGCCCATCGGGATGTTGCCGTGCTCGGCACCCATGAATCCGGTGGAGAGCATGTCGGCGCAGTAGACCGCGTCCTCGTCGGAGATGCCGTCGGGGATCTTGGCGAGATTGGCATCGGCGTCGTTCACATGGAAGTACTCGGCGAACACCCCGTCCTTGGAGTTCGCGAACTTGAAGCCCCCGAGAGGTCCCCCGGACTGCGAGGGGTAGCCGTTCTGGGCGGCCAGGTCGCCCCAGTCGGGCGTGATGGCGCCGACCAGCACCCGGTCGCCCGGCCGGAAGTCCTTCACCTCGCTGCCGACGACGTCCACGATGCCGACCGCTTCGTGCCCCAGTGTCAGGTTCTCCCGGGGCCCGATGCCGCCCTGGACGGTGTGGGAGTCGGAGGTGCAGATCAGGGCCCGGGTCGTCCGTACGACGGCGTCGGCCGGACCCGGCTGCGGGACGGGCTTGTCCATGAAGGCCACCCGCCCGATCTCCTTCATCACGAATGCTTTCATGCCCTGGTCCTCCTGAGAGTGCGCCGCTGCGGTACCCACACTCCCCGGGACGGTGCCGGTCCGCGATCCGGCCGCCGCGGCGTTTGGTGCTTTCCAGTGAAAAGGGCCGCCGAGACCATCAGGGGGTTGCTGGGACCACCGGGGGGCTGAGACCACTCGGAGGGTGCTGAATCCACCGGGGGGCTGAGACCACCCGGGGGGTGCTGAATCCACCGGGGGCTGAGACCACCGGGGGCCTATTGTCCGGCGTCGCGGACCACGAGGACCGGACAAGCAGCATGCTGAACGCAGTGCTGTGCCACTGATCCCAACAGCAGCCCGGAGAAGCCTCCGAGGCCCCGGCTGCCCACCACGAGCACGGCCGCGTCACGGGAGGCGTCGATGAGCACACCGGCGGCGGTGCCGTAGCGCACCTCGGTGCGTACCTCGACCGGTGGTGTGGCTCCGAGGGTCTCCTCGACGGCGTCCGACAGTTCCTTGTGCGCGCGGTCCTTCAGAGCCGCTTCCTCCGTGCTGGACGGGGGCAGCCAGGCGCGGGCGCCGTAGAGGTGCGGGATGTTCCAGGCAGCCACCGCCTCCACCACACCCTTGGTGAGTTCCGCCTGACGGGCGGCCCAGCGAAGGGCCTGCTTCGACGCGTCCGACCCGTCCACCCCGACCACGATGCGGTCCGACTTCTCCTGCTGGTCAGCCATGCAGCCTCCTCGACCGTGCACTGGCCTCCAGCGTCCTGCCTACGGCATCACCCGCGCAGTGCGGGCGGGGCCGGACGGGGGCCGGACGGTCCCCTCGAAGTGCCGGGCCCGACGGTCGGTCGGCCGTTGGGCCCGAGGCGGCCTGTCAGAACCGGTCCGGGTGCTCCGCCAGCCACTGCTTCGCCGCCCGCAGCAGTTCCGGGTCGGCGGCCGGTGCCTCGTCGGGGTGGCGCTGGGCCCACTTGACGACGTAGGGGCACAGCGGGGCGACGACGATGCCCTCGCGCTCGGCGATGGCGTAGAGCTCACGGGCGAGGGAGCCCGCGATGCCCTTCCCCTCGTGGGCCGGCTCGACGATGGTGTGGACGGGGACCAGGGCGCGCGCGGGCGATTCGAGGACGAAGTACTCGACGTGGCCGACGACTTCGCCGTCCGTGCCGTCGCCGGTCGCCTCCAGGCGGCCCGCCGCCCGGTCGTCGCGGATCTCGATGTCGCTCATGGGCACGCTCCTGGTCCGGGGTCGGTACTGGTCAGGCCAAGGCGGCCTGCGGGCTGCGCTCCTGGTCCGAGCCCGGCACCGGCTCGGCCGGGTCGGCGCCGAGCGCCACGATGCGGTTGTCGCGGTCCACGTGCACGACCCGGGGCTGAAGCGCCCTGGCCTCCGCGTCGGTCACCTGGGCGTAGCTGATGATGATCACCAGGTCGCCGGGGTGCACGAGATGCGCGGCGGCGCCGTTGATCCCGATCACGCCCGAGCCCCGCTCGCCCTCGATGACATACGTCTCCAGACGCGAGCCGTTGGTGATGTCGACGATGTGCACCAGCTCACCGGGCAACAGGTCGGCGGCGTCGAGCAGGTCCGCGTCGATGGTCACGGAGCCGACGTAGTGCAGGTCGGCCTGGGTGACGGTGGCGCGGTGGATCTTGGACTTGAACATGGTGCGCAGCATGGGCTGGGGCTCCCGTGGTGAAGAGGGTCGCGTCCCGGGCGGGTACGCGCCGACGTCGCACAGGGTACGGCGGGCGATCGTTCCGTGCCTATGGCGCCGGGCTCGCGGGCGACGCGATCTGGATCACGTCGGCCGCGCGCCGCGGGCTCTGCCGCGGATTCGAGCTGCGTCGGCCCTACGCCACCGCTTCCCCCGCCGATTCGAGCGGCGTCGCCCCCTCCGCCCGTTCCTCGAACTGCGTCCGGTACAGCTCGGCGTAGCGGCCGTCGGCCGCGAGCAGTTCCTCGTGCGTTCCCCGTTCGACCACCAGCCCGGCCTCGATCACCAGGATCAGGTCTGCCGCGCGCACGGTGGAGAGGCGGTGGGCGATGACGACTGCGGTGCGGCCCTCCAGGGCCTCGGCGAGGGCTTCCTGGACTGCGGCCTCCGAGGTGTTGTCGAGGTGGGCGGTGGCCTCGTCGAGGATGACGACGCGCTGGCGGGCCAACAGCAGGCGGGCGATGGTCATGCGCTGGCGTTCGCCGCCGGAGAGGCGGTAGCCGCGCTCGCCGACCACCGTCTCCAGGCCGTCCGGCAGGGACCGTACGAGATCGTCGAGGCGGGAGCGGCGCAGCGCCTCCCACAGTTCTTCCTCGGTCGCCTTGGGGGCGGCCAGCAGCAGGTTGGCGCGGACCGTGTCGTGGAAGAGGTGGCCGTCCTGGGTGACCATGCCGAGGGTGGCCCGCAGCGAGTCGGCCGTGAGGTCGCGTACGTCGATCCCGCCGATGCGTACGGCGCCCTCGTCCACGTCGTACAGGCGCGGCAGGAGTTGCGCGATGGTCGACTTGCCCGCGCCGGAGGAGCCGACCAGGGCGATCGTCTCGCCCGGTTCGGCGCGGAAGGAGATGCCGTGCAGGACCTCGGCGCCGCCGCGGGTGTCGAGGGAGGCGACCTCCTCCAGGGAGGCGAGGGAGACCTTGTCGGCGGACGGGTAGCCGAAGCGGACGTCGTCGAACTCGACGGAGACCGGGCCTTCGGGCACGGCCCGGGCGTCGGGTTTCTGCTCGATCAGGGGCTTGAGGTCGAGCACCTCGAAGACCCGTTCGAAGCTGACCAGGGCGCTCATCACCTCGACCCGGGCGCCGGCGAGGGAGGTGAGCGGGGCGTACATACGGGTCAGCAGCAGCGCCAGCGACACCACCGCGCCCGGCTCCAGGCTGCCGCGCAGGGCGAACCAGCCGCCGAGGCCGTAGACCAGGGCGAGGGCCAGTGAGGAGACCAGGGTCAGGGCGGTGATGAACACCGACTGGGCGGTGGCCGTCCGTACGCCGATCTCGGCGACCCGGCGGGCGCGCGCCGCGAACTCCACCGACTCCTCCTCGGGCCGCCCGAAGAGCTTGACCAGGGTGGCTCCGGGCGCGGAGAACCGCTCGGTCATCCGGGTGCCCATGGCTGCGTTCAGCTCGGCCGCCTCGCGCTGCATCCGGGCCATCCGCCTGCCCATGCGCCGCGCGGGCACCACGAACACCGGGAGCAGGACGAGCGCGAGCAGGGTGATCTGCCAGGACAGAGTGAGCATCACGGCGAGCGTGAGCACCAGGGTGACCAGGTTGGTGACCACTCCGGACAGGGTGTTGCTGAAGGCACGCTGGGCGCCGATGACGTCGTTGTTGAGACGGGAGACCAGCGCGCCCGTACGTGTGCGTGTGAAGAACGCGACCGGCATGCGCTGCACATGATCGAACACAGCTGTCCGCAGATCGAGGATGAGCCCCTCGCCGAGCGTCGCCGAAAGCCTGCGGCCGAGGATGCCGAGGGCCGCCTCCACGACCGCGATCAGCGCGATGAGCAGGGCAAGGCGTACGACCCTGCCCTCGTCGTCGCCCGACACGATCGCGTCGACGACGCGGCCGGCCAGTACGGGGGTGGCGACGGCGAGCAGTGCCGTCGCCACCCCGAGCAGCACGAACTGCGCCATACGGGCGCGGTGCGGGCGGGCGAAGGCGGCGATACGGCGGAGCGTGGCACGCGCCACAGGCTGCCGTTCCTGCTGGGCGGTCATGACACTGTGCAGTTGTGTCCACGCTGTGGTCTCCATGCTCATGGGAGAGAACCTAGAACCTCGAGCGTTGTTGAGGTCAACACCGTTGTTGAGGTCGACACCGCTGTTGAGATCGAGACCGTTGTTGCGGTCAACACCTCCTCCCGCCGCTCCGTCCCCCGCACGAAGGACCCCATGGCACTGCCTCCCCACCCGCTTCCCGTACGTAAGACGCTGTCCGCGATTCCGCAACCCGCAGTTGGCGGGGTGCGGAGAACCTCTTCAGATGTGACTGCGGTTCAACTCCCCCAAGGCCCCCCGCCGGGACGGTTCCCCCGTCGCGTCCCGGTCCGCCAGATCCTGTGCCTGGTTCCGCTTCTGCTCGTCGCCGTCGTCGCCGTGCAGCACCGGGCCGTTCTCGCCGAGGGCTTCGGCCAGCTGCGGGCGGCCGAGTGGCCCTGGCTGCTCGCGGCGGCCGGTGCCACCTGTCTGACCTGGGTGGCGGCCGCTTTCACCCGGCAGGGTGCGGTCGTCGACCGGCTGCCCAGGAGGCGGCTGCTCGCCACGCAGTTCGCGGCGGGTTCCGCCAACCATCTGCTGCCGACCGGGCTCGGCGCGGGCGCGGTCAATCTGCGCTTCATGACGGTGTGCGGCATTCCGCTCGCCCGTTCCTCCGCCGCGCTGGCGCTGTATCTGCTGGCGGAATCGGTCACCCGGGTGACCCTCTTGATCGCCCTCCTGCTCGCCTTCCCCGACGCGCTCCACTTCGGCAGCCTGCTGCCGCCCGGCTCGGTGGGGCCGCTGCTGCTGGCGATCGTCGCGGTCGCGGCCGTCGCCGCGGTGCTGCTGTCTCTCGTACGACGAGTACGTACGGCCGCACTGTCGTTCCTGCGCACGGCGCTGGGCGAACTGCGCTCGGTGCACACCCGTCCGTCCCGTGCACTCGCCCTCTGGGGTGGTTCGCTCGCCTTCCCCGCGCTGCAGGCGGCCGGGCTGGTCCTGGTCGGCCTCTCGCTCGGGCTGCCGGTACCGCCCGTACACATGGCGGTGGCCTATCTGGCGGCGACGGTCGCGGTCGCTGTGGTGCCGACACCGGGCGGGATCGGCTCGGTGGAGGCGGCCCTGATCGTGGCCCTGGTGGCGGCCGGGGCCCCGGCCGCCCTGGCGACGGCCGTGGTGCTCACGTATCGGATCATCACGGTGTGGCTGCCGCTGGTGCCGGGGGCGGTGACGTTGGGGGCGTTGGTGCGGTTGAAGGTCATTTGAGTCGGGGGGGTGTAGGGGCCCCGGGGGCGCCGCGGGATGCGCTTCGCGTCGCGCAGGCCTTGCGGCCACCGGGGTCACCAGGGCACCGGCTTGCCGTCGCGGAAGAAGCCTCCGGTCGGGCCGTTGTCGGGGAGGGTGGCTGCCCAGGTGATGCCGGCGGCGCCCTCGCTCACCGGGCGGCCTCCGGGGCCGCCCATGTCGGTGGCGACCCAGCCGGGGCAGATCGCGTTGACGAGGACGCCGTCCCTGCGCAGCTCGCCCGCGAGCAGGCGGGTCAGGGCGTTGAGCGCTGCCTTGGAGACGCTGTAGGCGGGGGTGCCGCCGGTCATCGAAGCCAGCGAACCGCCCTCGCTGCTCACCATGACCACCCGCGGGTGCGGGCTTCGCCGTAGCAGCGGGAGCAGTGCCTGGGTGACCCTCCAGGCGCCGAAGAGATTGGTGTCCAGGGCCCGTTGGACCTCGCCGAGGTCGGCGGAGCGGGCCTGGGCCCAGGTGTCGTAGAGGATCGCCGCGTTGTTGACGAGCACGTCCGCGCCCCCGAGTTCGCGGGTGACCCGGTCCGCCATGGCGAGCACGCTCGCCTCGTCGGCGACGTCGAGCTGCACGGCAATGACCCGCTCCCCGCTCGGATCGATCCGCGCGGCGGCCGTGCGCCCCTGGTCGAGGTCCCGGGCGCCGAGGACCACACGGTGGCCGCGCTCGGCGAGCTGCCGTACGACCTCGTACCCGATGCCTCGGTTGGCACCGGTCACCACGGCAACCGGCGGGGCGACGCCTTCGAGCGCCATCAGGAACACTCCCTCTGTAGGAACCATCAGCCTCGCACAGGAAAAGGGGACCCGACATGCCGGTCCGTACCGAGCGCCAGGGACACGTCACCACGGTCGTCCTCTCCCGCCCCGAGGCCCGCAACGCCGTGGACGGCCCGACGGCCGCCGAACTCGTCGCCGCCTTCCGGGAGTTCGAGGCGGACGAGGAGGCGCGTGTGGCGGTGCTGTGGGGTGAGGGCGGCACGTTCTGCGCGGGTGCCGACCTCAAGGCGATCGGCACCGAGCGCGGCAACCGGGTGGCGGAGGACGGCGACGGTCCGATGGGGCCCACCCGGCTGCGGCTGCCCAAGCCGGTGATCGCCGCGGTCGCGGGGCACGCGGTGGCCGGCGGTCTCGAACTGGCCCTGTGGTGCGATCTGCGGGTGGCGGAGGAGGACGCGGTCTTCGGCGTGTTCTGCCGCCGCTGGGGGGTGCCGTTGATCGACGGCGGGACGGTACGGCTGCCCCGGCTGATCGGGCAGAGCCGCGCGATGGACATGATCCTCACCGGCCGACCGGTGGCGGCGTGGGAGGCCCACGAGATGGGGCTCGCCAACCGCGTGGTCCCCTCCGGCACGGCGCGCGCCGAGGCGGAGGCACTCGCCGCCGAGATCGCCCGCTTCCCGCAGGCCTGTCTACGGGGCGACCGGGCGTCGGTGCTGGAGCAGGACGGGTTGGACGAGGCGGAAGCGATGCGCGGTGAACTCCGGTACGGCATGGGCGTGTTGGCCGAGAGCTTGGAGGGCGCCGCACGGTTCGCCTCGGGGGCCGGGCGGCACGGGTCCTTCACGGACGTATGACCGCCGCCATCCGCCATGCACAGTGAACTCCACTACGGCACAGGCGTGTTGGCGAACAGCCGGCACGGATCCTTCACCGACGCGTGACCCTCACCCGCACCGCCCCACCCCGCGGATCCACCCGGCCCGTCCAGCCCGCCGGAAGGCGGACCGTGCGGTTCGGGACGGCTGTTCGCAGTCGGTGGCGGTACAACACCCGGCCGTCCTGGGCGACTTCGAGGACGGGGCGGGTCAGCGGGGTGGTGGTGCGCAGGACGTACGGGAGGCGGTCGGTCGGGGTGACGCGGCCGGGGGCGATCCAGCGCAGGGGCGGCTCAGCGGTTACGGGAACTCCGGCCGACCAGGCCCAGGCCCCTTCGGTGAGCCATTCCATGACCCTCCCCGCCGCGTGCGCCCCCTCGCGTACCGCCATGGCCGCGCTCTCGACGGGGTGGAGCACGCTGCCGACGGCGAAGACGCCGGGGCGTGAGGTGCGCAGGGCGCCGTCGACCGCGGGTCCGCGGGTGCCGGGGTCGAGGTCCACTCCCCCGCGCCGGGCCAGTTCGTGGTCGGGTACGAAGTCGCCGGTGAAGATCACCGTGTCGCACAGCAGCGTGATCGTACGGCCGTCACGGTGACGGACGCGGACTCCCGACAGGCGTCCGTGGCCCAGGAGTTCGGTCACCGTGGTGTCGGTCAGCAGCGGGACGCGGCCGCGGAGGCGGGCGTCGTGGGCGCGGGCCGGGGACGTCTGGGGGTACGGCAGCTCCGTGACCATGGCGACGACGTCCGCGCCCGCGGCCCGCACGGTCCGCGCGGCCGTGTACGAGACGTCCTGCGCGCCGACGATCACGGCCCGGCTGCCGATGTGCTGCCCGTACAGGTGCACGGACTGCTGCAGCTCGCCCGTGGTGAGGACGCCGGCGGGGCGGGTGCCCGGGACGAGGCGGGCGGCGCGGGAGCGTTCATGGGCGCCGGTGGCCAGGACGACCGCCCGCGCGGTGATGGTCTCCGGTCCCCCGGGGCCGGTGGTCGTCAGCGTGAGCGGGCCCGCCCAGTCGAGAGCACTCACCCCCGTCCGTACGACCGCCCCGGCCGCGACCGCGGCGTCCGTGAGCAGCCGGGCGTACGCGGGCCCGGTCAGTGAGCGCGACCAGGTGCCGAATCCGCCGTGGGCGCAGTACCGAGGCACTCCGCCGGCCTGCTGTTCCCGCTCCAGCACCTCGACGCTCCCCGCTCCGGCGGCGGCCAGCCGGGCGGCGGCGGCCAGTCCGCCGGGGCCGCCGCCCACGACGAGGACGTCGACGTTCCTCATCCGCGGGCCTCCTCGAACAGCGCCCGGACCGCCGCCCCGCAGTGGTAGCCCTGGCAGCGGCCTGCCCGCGCGCGGGTGCGGCGGCGCAGCCCGTCCAGGGTGCGCGGCGGGATCGTACTGGCGAGGGCGTCGCGGATCTCGCCGCGCGAGACGCGCTCACAGTGGCAGACGAGGGTGCCGTACTCCGGGTCGGCTGCGACGAGTTGGGGCTGTTCGCAGGGGCGCGGTGCGCTCTCGCCGAGGTCGGGCATGCGGACGGGTGGTGGTTGGCGCACCGGGCCGAGGTCGAGGCCGTTCTCGGCGAGCAGGCCGGTGACGTGGTCCGCGATGGCGAGCGAGGCGGTCAGGCCGGTGGAGCGGATGCCGCCGACGGTGATGTACGCCTGCGCCGGGTGCGCGGTGATGCGGTAGTCGTCGTGTTCCGTCGCGGCGCGCAGACCTGCGTAGACGGCGGTGATCTCCTCCTCGACCAGCTCCGGCAGGATGCGGCGGCCCTTCTCGCGCAGGGTTGCGAGTCCGTCGGCCGTCGAGTTGGTGGCGCGTTTGTCGCCCAGGTCCTCGGCGGTGGGGCCGAGGAGGACGTTGCCGTGGACGGTGGGGGCGACCAGGACGCCCTTGCCGAGGGCCGTCGGGACGGGCAGCAGGATGTGCCGGACCAGGGCGCGGGCGAAGCGGTCGTAGACGATGAGCTGGCCGCGGCGCGGGGTCACGGTGAAGTCGTGGTGGCCGAGCCGTCGGTCGAGGGTGTCGGCGTGCAGCCCGGCGGCGTTGACGAGGTGACGGGCGCGCAGGGTGCCGCGGCGGGTGCGCAGGCGATGGGTGCTGCCGTCGTGACTCGCGTCCTGCACCGGTGAGTTGAGGTGCAGGTCGACGCCGCCGCGGACGGCCTGGGTGGCGTACGCCAGCGTGGTCGTCCAGGGGCAGATGACGGACTCGCCGGGCACGTGCAGGGCGCCGAGGGCGCCGGGGCCCAAGTGGGGTTCGCGCTCGTAGAGTTCGGCGGGATCCAGCAGCCGGGTCTCCCGGTATGCGTTGCGCTCGGCCTTCTGCGCGAGGCGCGGGAGCGCGGCCAACTGCTCCTCGTCCCAGGCGACGAGCAGCGCACCGACCTCTTCGACAGGGATCCCCGACTCGGCGGCGTAGGCGGCGAGTTGACGGGATCCCTCGCGCACGAGCCGGGCTTCGAGGGAGCCGGGGACGGCGTCGAACCCGGTGTGCAGGATGGCGGTGTTCGCCTTGGAGGTGCCCTGACCGACGTCGTCCTGGGCCTCGACGAGAGCCACGCGGAGCTTCGGACGGTGCGCCAGGGCGCGGGCGATCGCGCAGCCGACGACTCCGGCGCCGACGACGGCGACGTCGTAGGGGCGGTCGGGCAGGGGGCCGTGCGTGGTGACCGTCGCGCGGGGGCTGTTCATGGGTTGGCCTTCATGCGGCTGGATTGGGCCGTCTGCGTCTGGGGGGCCTTCATGCGACTCGGTTGGGCCTTCATGCGTCGAGGAGGGCGTGGGGGGCGAGTTGACGAGATCTTTCCTGGGGCTCGACGACGGCGACGTCATAGGGGTGACCGGACAAGGGGCCGTGCGTGGTGACCGTCGCGCGGGGGCTGTTCATGGGTTGGCCTTCATGCGTCTGGACTGGGCCTTCTGCGTCTGGGGGGCCTTCATGCGACTCGGTTGGGCCTTCATGCGTCGAGGAGGGCGGTGACGGCGGTGCGGAAGGCGGACAGGCGTTCGGCCGCCTCGTCGGCGGTGATGCGCGGCTCGTACACGGCGGACGGCCTGCGGTCCGGGAGTGCCTCGGCGAGGGACAGGCCGGGTCTGGCGCCGAGCCGGGCCAGGGCGCCGACGCCGAGCGCGGTCGCGTCGGGCAGGGCGGACACCTCGACGGGGCATTGCAGCAGGTCGGCCTGGATCTGCATGAGCAGCGAGGAGCGGGTGAGGCCGCCGTCGACCCGGAGCGCGGACAGCGGCTCGCCCAGGTCGGCCGCCGCGGCGTCGGCGAGGAGGACGACCTGCGCGGCGATGCCCTCGCACAGGGCGCACACCAGATGCCCGGGACCGGTGTCGAGGCCGAGGCCGGTGAGGGAGCCACGCAGGTCGCCGCGCCACCAGGGGGCGGCGAGCCCGGCGAGCGCGGGTACGAAGGTGACGCCGCCGCTGTCGGGTACGGCGCCGCCGACGGTGTCCAGGTCGGCGGCGCCCTTGATGACGCCGAGGTCGGTGAGCCAGCGCACGGCGGAGGCGGCCGTGTAGACCTGGCCGTCCAGGCAGTAACTGGCCTGTCCGGCAAGGCGCCAGGCCACACAGCTGACCAGGCCCGAGGTACCGCGCCGAGGGCGGTCGCCGGTGTGGGCGAGGAGGAACGCACCGGTGCCGTAGGTGCACTTGGCGCCGCCGGGGGCGGTGATGCGCTGGGCGAGCAGGGCGGCCTGCTGGTCGACGGCCAGTCCGGTGAGCGGGATCTCGGCGCCGAACTCCCTTGTCGTGCCCACGGGTTGGGTGTTGTCGGTGACCTCGGGAAGCCGTTCGTCGAGCAGGCCGTAGAGCTCGAGTGCGCGTGGTGACCACTGGGTGCGGTCGAGGTCGAGCAGCTGGGTGCGGCCGGCGGTCGCGGCATCCGTGGCGAAGGCACCGGTGAGGCGGTGCACGAGCCAGGCGTCGCTGGTGGTGACGACGCCCTCGCGAGTGAGGTGCCGGCGGATCCAGGCCATCTTCGGCGCGGCGAAGTACGGGTCGACGGGCAGACCGGTCAGCGCCCGCAACTCGTCGGCGTGCGGGGCGAGTTCGGCGCAGATGGACTCGGCGCGGCGGTCCTGCCAGACCAGGGCGTCGGTCAGCGGGCGGCCGGTGTCCGGGTCCCAGGCGAGCACGGTCTCGCCCTGGTTGGCCAGGCCCAGCGCGACGGCGGGTTCGCGCGCCTCGGCCAGGGCCCGGCCGCCGGCGTCGAGCACCGAGCGGTACAGCTCCTCCGGGTCGGCCTCCACCCGGCCGCCGGGCAGCGGGCGGGGGTGCACCTCGGCGAATCCGGTGCCGATGACGCCGCGTTCGGGGCAGACGACCAGAGCCTTGGTGCCGGAGGTGCCCTGGTCGACCGCGAGCACCGGACCTGTCATCTCTGCCTCTCTCCGTGTCTCCCCGTCGCAGCCCTCGACGCTCGTGACACCCATGACGGTTATGACACCCGTGGCACGCGTGGCATCGGCGGCGCCCGGGACACCGGTGGCGCCCGGGACGATCACCGCGGGCCAGCCTGCCGTCGGGCGACACCTGCGTCAAGAAACTTCCGCCGGGCGGCACCGGCGTCAAGAAACTCCCGTCGAACGTGCGATGCCGTCAGGTGCCGGGCCACACTGCCGAGTACGGCAGGATGGACGGTCGTACATTCGATTTCGAGCAGGTGGATACGTGACGACACTTCACATCCGGCACGGTGCGGCGGGGGACGCCGCAGATCGTCTTCCCGGAGGTGAGCGGTGAACCGAGCACTGACCGTGCACGATCTGGTCATCGCCGGTATCGCGGTGGTGGCGGGCCTGTTGGCCGCGTTCTTGCTGCGCATGCTGCTGCGCTGGCTGGGCAGGCACGCCGACCGCACCCGCTGGAGCGGCGACGACGTCATCGTCGACGCGCTGCGCACGGTGGTGCCGTGGGCGGCGTTCCTGGGCGGGGCCGCCTCGGCGGGCGCCGCGCTGCCGCTGACCAGAACGGTGCAGAACCATGTCAACCAGGTGCTGACCGTACTGTTCATCCTCGTCGTCACCGTGACGGCGGCCCGGGTGATCGCCGGGCTGGTGCGTACGGTGACCAGCTCCCGCTCCGGTGTCGCGGGATCGGCCACGATCTTCGTCAACATCACCCGGGTGCTGGTTCTGGCGATCGGCTTCCTGGTAGTGCTGCAGACCCTGGGCATCTCCATAGCGCCCCTGCTCACCGCCCTGGGCGTGGGCGGTCTCGCGGTCGCTCTCGCGCTGCAGGACACGCTCGCGAACCTCTTCGCGGGCATCCACATCCTCGCCTCCAAGACCGTGCAGCCCGGCGACTACATCCAGCTGAGCAGCGGTGAGGAGGGCTACGTCGAGGACATCAACTGGCGGCAGACGACGGTGCGGGCGCTCTCCAACAACCTGGTGGTCATCCCCAACGGCGAGCTGGCCCGCTCGAACATGACCAACTACATGCGTCCCGAGCAGCAGATGACGATCCTGGTGCAGGTGGGTGTCGCCTACGACAGCGATCTGGACCATGTCGAGCGCGTGACCATGGACGTCATCGGCGAGGTGATGCGGGACGTCAGCGGTGCCGTCCCGGAGCACGAGCCGGCGATCCGCTTCCACACCTTCGGCGACTCCCGCATCGGCTTCACGGTCATCCTGGGCGTGGGTGAGTTCAGCGACCAGTTCCGGATCAAGCACGAGTTCATCAAGGCCCTGCACAAGCGCTACCGCGAGGAGGGCATCCGCATCCCGGCCCCCGCACGCACGGTGGCACTGCAGCAGGGCTCGGTGATGATTCCGCACCAGCGCGGGGCCGAGGAGGCGGGTGTGGAGGCGGGCCCCGAAGCGGCCGCCGAGGCTGGTGAGGCATATCCCCACCCGGCTGGACCGACCCGCGACTGACGGGATCGCCGGATTGACGGGGCTGGAGGGGACTGCGGGACCGACGGTGCCGCCGACGGAGCCGACGGGTCGGCACTGACCGGTCGGCGCGCCCGCCTCCCGCGTGCTGTCTCCTGGCCGGGCTCGGCCCGGGCGGCCGGAGCGGGGTGGTGCACGCCGACCGCCCGAGCCCGAGGCCAGGGCGGGTCGGCTTCGGCGCAGACGATCACACGCCCGATCCTCTTCCCGGGCCGGGGCCCGGGCCCGGGCTCCTTCCAGGACCGGGGTCCGGGCTTTTTCGGCGACCGGGGCCGGGCCTTTCGGGGACCGCGGCCCGGGCTTCTCCGGAAACCCGCGCCTGGCTTCTGGACCGGGGCCGCACTTCTCCAGGACGGGCGCCGGTCCTCTCCGGAAACCCGAGCCCCGGTTTCTTCTGCAACCCGGTTCCGGGCTTCGCCGCGAGGCGAGCCTCCCCGAGGCCCCAGAAACCCCCTCCTCTTACCCCGGCAGGGCACTCCGACCGCGCAGACCGGGCCCCGGAGCACGGCCCGGGGTCCGACCTGCTTCGGTGCCCGGTGCCAGGCCTTTACAGGGACGGGGGTCGGGCTTCTTCTGCAACCCGGGCCGGAGCTCCTTCGCGAGGCGGCCCCCGCAGCCCCGGAAGCACCCCCACCTCCCACCCCGCCAGGGCACTCCGACCGCGCAGACCGGCTCCGGGAGTACGGCCGGGGTCCGACCTGCTTCGGCGACCGGAGCCGGGCTCCTCCGGAAACCCGGGGCCGGGCTTCCCCGAGACCGGAGCCGGCCTTCTCCAGGACCGGAGCCGAGCCTCTCCGGAGACCCAGACCCCGGCTTCTTCTGCAATCCGGGCCCGAGCTCCTTCGCGAGGCGCCCCCCGCAGCCCCGGAAACACCCCGTCCTCCCACCCCGGCAGGGCACTCCGATCGCCCAGACCGGGGTCCCGGAGCACGGCCGGGTTCCGACCTGCTTCGGCGACCGGAGCCGGGCCTTTTCGGGGACCGGGGCCCAGGCTTCTCCGGAAACCCGCGCCCAGGCCTCTCCCGGACCGGGGCCAGGCTTCTCCGGAAACCCGCGCCCGAGCGTCTCCGGAAACCCAGCCCCCGGCTTCTTCGGAAACCCGGCCCCGGGCCCCTTCGCGAGGCAGGCCCCCCGCAGCCCCCCCGTAAACACCCCCTCCTCCCACCCCCGCCAGAGCACTCCCACCGCCCAGATCAGCCCCCGGCGTACGGGAAGATCACGTCCCGCAGAGCGGGACGCACACCCCACCCCTTTCGAGCCCGCCTCGATCACGAGATATCTTGATGTCGAGCAATGTTGCAGACGTGGAGCGGAGCACCCGGTGACTGACTCGACCATCTTCTATACGCACACTGACGAGGCCCCGGCCCTGGCGACGTATTCCTTCCTGCCGGTGGTCCAGGCGTACGCCTCGCAGGCGGGTGTCACCGTCGCGACGCGGGACATCTCGCTGGCCGGGCGCATCATCGCGGTGTTCCCGGAGTACCTCGCCGAGGACCAGCGGATTCCGGACGCCCTGCACGAGCTGGGTGAGCTGGCCAAGACGCCCGAGGCCAACATCATCAAGCTGCCGAACATCTCGGCGTCCATCCCGCAGCTGAAGGCCGCCATCGCCGAGCTGCAGAGCCAGGGCTACGCGCTGCCGAACTACCCGGACGACCCGAAGACCGACGAGGAGCGGGAGATCCAGGCCCGCTACGACAAGGTCAAGGGCTCCGCGGTCAACCCGGTCCTGCGTGAGGGCAACTCCGACCGGCGCGCCCCCGCCTCGGTCAAGAACTACGCCAAGACCCACCCGCACCGCATGGGCGCCTGGAGCGCGGACTCCAAGACCAACGTCGCGACCATGGCCGAGGACGACTTCCGCTCCACCGAGAAGTCCGCGGTGATCTCCGAGGCCGGCTCCCTGCGGATCGAGCTGGTCGCCGAGGACGGCACCACCACCGTGCTGCGCGAGTCCGTCCCCGTCCTCGAGGGCGAGGTCGTCGACGCCTCCGTGATGCGCGCCGCCGCGCTGAACGAGTTCCTCGCCGCGCAGGTCGCCCGCGCCAAGCAGGAGGGTGTGCTGTTCTCCGTGCACCTCAAGGCCACGATGATGAAGGTCTCCGACCCGATCATCTTCGGTCACGTGGTGCGCGCCTTCTTCCCGAAGACCTTCGCGAAGTACGGCAGCACGCTCGCCGCCGCCGGTCTGAGCCCGAACGACGGTCTGGGCGGTATCTACAAGGGCCTGGAGGCCCTGCCGGGGGGCGCCGACATCAAGGCATCCTTCGACGCCGAGCTCGCCGAGGGCCCGGCCCTGGCGATGGTCGACTCCGACCGCGGCATCACCAACCTGCACGTGCCGTCCGACGTGATCGTGGACGCGTCGATGCCGGCCATGATCCGCACCTCGGGCCACATGTGGGGTCCGGACGGCGCGGAGGCCGACACCCTCGCGGTCCTGCCGGACTCCTCCTACGCGGGTGTCTACCAGGCCGTGATCGAGGACTGCCGCGCCAACGGCGCCTACGACCCCTCGACCATGGGCTCGGTGCCGAACGTCGGCCTGATGGCGCAGAAGGCCGAGGAGTACGGCTCCCACGACAAGACCTTCGAGATCAAGGCGGCCGGCACGGTCCGTCTGGTCGACCAGAACGGCAACGCCGTGCTGGAGCAGCCGGTCGCGGCGGGCGACATCTTCCGCGCCTGCCAGACCAAGGACGCCCCGATCAAGGACTGGGTGAAGCTGGCCGTCACCCGCGCCCGCGCCACCGGCAACCCGGCCGTTTTCTGGCTGGACGAGACCCGCGCCCACGACGCTCAGCTGATCGCCAAGGTCAAGGCGTACCTGCCGGAGCACGACACCGAGGGCCTGGACATCCGCATCCTGTCCCCCGTGGAGGCGACCAAGCTCTCGGTGGAGCGCATCCGCCGCGGCGAGGACACCATCTCGGTGACCGGCAACGTGCTGCGCGACTACCTCACCGACCTCTTCCCCATCCTGGAGCTGGGCACCAGCGCCAAGATGCTGTCGGTGGTCCCGCTGATGGCGGGCGGCGGCCTGTTCGAGACGGGCGCCGGCGGCTCCGCGCCGAAGCACGTCCAGCAGCTGATCAAGGAGAACTACCTGCGCTGGGACTCTCTCGGCGAGTTCTTCGCGCTCGTGCCCGCCTTCGAGCAGTACGCGACGGCCACCGGCAACGCCCGCGCCAAGGTGCTCGCCGACACGCTCGACCGCGCCACGGCGACCTTCCTGAACGAGGACAAGTCCCCGACCCGTCGCGTCGGCGGCATCGACAACCGCGGCAGCCACTTCTACCTGTCCCTGTACTGGGCGCAGGAGCTGGCCGCGCAGACCGACGACGCGGACCTGGCCAAGGCCTTCGCCCCGCTCGCCGAGACGCTCGCCGCGAACGAGCAGAAGATCGTCGACGAACTGCTCGCCGTCCAGGGCGAGCCGGCCGACATCGGCGGCTACTACCAGCCCGACCCGGCCAAGGCCGCCGCAGTCATGCGCCCGTCGGCCACCTGGAACGGGGCCCTGGCGTCCCTGAGCTGACGTTGTTCGGCTGACGTACAGGACCGGGCCTGTGGCCCGATGATCCTCGGAGTCCCCGCCCCGGCAGGCACCGCGCCTGCCGGGGCGCACTTCTGTCCGCCCCTCTTGTCCGCGGCTCCGGTGCGCCTGATTCGGGCCGACTCGTGCGAGCCCGGCTCATTCAGGCGACGCGAGGAGGCGGCTGTCGCTCGTACAGATGCCCGGCGGATACTCGGGGCATGGAGTTCGCCGTCTTCATGACCCTGCCCGGGCTGGTGATTGTGCTGACCGTCGTGGCCTTTACGGATCAGCTGCTGTTGCGTGCCGGGCGGGTGGGGCTGTTGCCGTGGCGTCAGGGGGGTCGGCAGGGGCAGGTCTCGGCGACCGGGTTCGAGCAGCTGCACGCGAGTTTTTCGCCGGGTAAGCAGAGCGAGCTCAAGGAGCGGCAGTCGGCGCTGGTGATGCGGGACGACGAGGAGGACGGGGCGCCGCCGCATCGCACGACGGTGGATCTGGCGGGCAGGGTCGCGGTCGTGCGGTTGGACCCGCGCGGGCAGTAGGGCGGAATCACGTCACGGTTCCGCCGAGCAGGCCCGAGCAGCCCTCGTACGATCCCGTCCACCACTCCCGCTCCAGGAGCAGCAGATGACGCACACCACCCCCTCGTACGCCCTCCTGCCCGGCGCCCCCGACTCCCCCGTCATCCTTCATGTGCCGCACTCGGCGCGGGAGATCCCGGACGCGGTGCGGAGCGGGATCGTGCTCGACGAGGCCGCTCTGGAGCGGGAGTTGGATCACATCACCGATGCGCACACCGCCGAACTCGCCGAAAGGGCCGCCAGGTTGTCGGGGCTCGCTCCGTGGCGGTTCGTCAATCGGCTGTCGCGGCTGGTGGTCGATCCCGAGCGGTTCCCGGACGAGCGGGAGGAGATGCTGTCGGTGGGGATGGGCGCGGTCTATACGCGGACCACGCACCGGGGTGTGCTGCGGCACGCGGACGTCGACCCCGAGCCGCTGATCGAGCGGTATTTCCGGCCGTACGCGCGAGCCATGACGGAGGCGGTGGCCGGGCGGCTGGCGGCGACGGGACGGGCGGTGATCATCGATGTGCACTCGTACCCGAGCGTCGCGCTGCCCTACGAGTTGCACGGCGCGGGCCCCCGGCCGCCGGTCTGTCTCGGGACCGACTCCTTCCATACGCCGCCCGAACTGACGGCCGCCGCGCGGGACGCGTTCGCGCAGTGCGGGGGCACGGGCGTGGACAGCCCGTTCGGCGGGGCGTACGTACCGCTGGAGTTCTACGGCACCGACGCCCGGGTCGAGGCCCTGATGGTGGAGATCCGCCGGGACACGTACATGAGCGAGCCGGGCGGCCCGGCGGGCCCCGGGCTGACCCACCTGGCGTCGGCGCTCGCCGCGCTCGTCGACGCCGTGACGGGCTGACCTCCGGCTGGAGCACTCCCGCGCGACAGGCCCCCGCCCGCGGCGCCAGGGTGGGTGGCATGACCGAGGAGACCAGCACGCTGACCGAGCAGGCCCCGCCCCCCGTGCGGGACTGGCCCGCACTCGACCTCGCCGGGACCGCGTTCGACCCCGTGCTCGCGGAGCTGATGCGCGAGGGGCCGCTGACCCGGATCCGGCTGCCGCACGGCGAGGGCTGGGCGTGGCTGGCGACCCGGTACGAGGACGTGAAGCTGATCACCAACGATCCCCGGTTCAGCCGTACGGAGGTCACTCACCGCCGGGTGACCCGGCTCGCCCCCAACTTCGCGCCCCGGCCGGGCTCGCTCGCCTGGGCCGACCAGCCCGACCACAACCGGCTGCGCAAGCCGGTCGCGGGTGCGTTCACCGTGGCCGCGATGAAGCGGCTGCGGCCCCGTGCGCAGCGGATCCTCGACGTGCTGGTCGACGGGCTCGTGCACGACGGACCGCCGGCCGATCTGGTCGAGCGGGTGCTGGAGCCGTTCCCGATCACCGTGGTCAGCGAGGTGATGGGGGTGCCCGTCGAGGACCGGGAGCGGGTGCACGCCTGGACCCGGCAGATCATCTCCACGTCCGGCGGGGCCGAGGCCGCCGACCGGGCGAAGAAGGGCATGTACGGGTGGATCACCGAGACCGTCCGGGCCCGGGCGGGCAGCACGGACGAGGACGTGTACGCGCTGCTCGGGGCCGCCGTCGGCCGTGGCGAGATCAGTGAGGAGGAGGCGGTGGGCCTCGCCGGGCCGCTGCAGATCGGCGGCGAGGCGGTCACCCACAACTGCGGGCAGATGCTGTTCCTGATGCTCAGCCGGCCGGAGTTGATGGCGCGCATGCGTGAGCCGCAGGGGCGCGGTGCGGTCATCGACGAGCTGCTGCGCTTCATCCCGCACCGCACCTCGGTCGGTCTGGCCCGGATCGCCCTGGAGGACGTGGTGCTGCACGGCCATCGCATCAGCGCAGGCGACCCCGTCTACGTCTCCTATCTGGCCGCCAATCACGACCCGGACGTCTTTCCCGACCCGGACCGCATCGACCCCGACCGCGCGCAGCGGCCCCATCTGGCCTTCGGCAACGGCCCGCACTACTGCACCGGGGCCGTGCTCGCCCGACTGCAGACCGAACTGCTCGTCGACACCCTGCTGAAGCGGCTGCCGGACCTCGAACTCGCCGTCCCCGCCGACCAGGTCGTCTGGCGGCGCAAGACCATGATCCGAGGCCCGCAGACCCTGCCCGTCACCTGGTGAGCGCAGATCACCCGATGAAAGAAGCTCACCCGGCGAGAGCAGATCACCCGGTGAGGGCAGGGTCCCCGATCATGCCGTCAGCCAGTCCGTGACGAGCACCCCCTCGTCGGTGCGCAGACGCAGTGCGAACGGGCCCGCCGGGGGCCGGTCGTAGGTGAAGCGCCCCATGGCGTCGGTCTCCAGGGGCGAGCCCGACACCGGTCCGCTGAGCACCTCGACCCCGGCCGTCTGCGGCGGCAGCACCTGCCCCATCAGGCCCCGTACGGTCAGCTCCACGTCCACGGTCACCCCGCCCGCGTGGAAGGTGAGCATGCGCGGCACGTCCGTCGCGCCCCGCACGGGGATCGCGTCCACCATCGAGTCGAAGGTCAGCTCGGCGATCTGGGCGTCGAGGTCGTGCAACGCGAAGGCCTCGACGGCGATCTGACGCAGCTCGGGCGGCACCGGGTCCAGGATGGCCGCGGCCCGGCGCAGTTCCTCCTCCAGCAGGTCGAGACCCAGGTCCTCACCCTCGAAGGCGGCCTCGCCGCTGTTCCCGCTCATGTCGTCGTCCATGTCGTCCATGTCGCTCATGTCCCTCACACCGCCCCCCGTGCTTCCAGTCGTGCCCGCAACCGCCGCAGGCAGCGCTGGCGCAGCGGCCCGATGCTGCCCACGGCGATCCCCAGCGCCACGGACACCTCCTGGTAGCTGGGCGGCGGCGAGGACATCAGGACCCGCAGCAACTGCCTGCAGCGGTCGCCGAGTTCCTCGAACTCCTGCCACACCCGGCGGATCCGCTCGGTCTCGGCGGCCGCCTCCTCCAGATCGAGAATCGACTGCTCGGGCGTACGGTCCTCACTGACCCGGTCGAGCAGCTGAGGATCGTCCGTCGGGGTCAGCCGCCTTAAGCTCTTGAGCACCTTCAGGCACTCGTGCCGTGCGGTGCTCGCCAGCCAGGACCCGGCCTTCTCCGGTTCCCTGATCCGCCCCAGGTGCTGGGCGAAACGGAACCACGCCGTCTGGTACACCTCGTGCGCATCCGCCTCGGAGAGCCGGTGCGAGCGCACGACGGACCACACCAGTGGGCTCAGCCCCTCCACGAGCGCTTTCCAGGCCGCCGCGTCGCCGTCGGCGGCGGACTGGACCAGCGCACCGACATCTGCTCGGTCCACGGCCCCACCCCTCGTGTACGGCATGACATGGTACGCCGTGGAGGGAGCCGTTCCAGACCTCATGCCCCGGGAGCCAGCTGCACGACCGTTCCCGGGCGCCAGCTCGGCGGGAGGAGCGCCGGTACATGCGCCCCGCGCACTTCGGCGAACTCGGTGTTCGCCGCCAGCAGTTGCTTGCGGGCGGCGCGTGGGTCGCTCTCCTTGTTGGCCGTCATGTAGGCGGCGACCAGGCCCGCGGCGACGGGGGCGGAGAACGAGGTGCCGCTCCAGTGCGCGTAGCCCTCGAACATGACCTGGTCCGCCTTGACGGCGGTGGGTGTACCGGCCTCGCTCAGTACGCCGGTGTGGCGCGGGTACTGGCAGGTGCAGGCGTAGGTGAAGCCGAACCGGCAGGCGTCGTAGGTGGAGTGCTGGTAGACGTACGGCACGGGTGCGTCGAAGCCGGTGAGGGTGCTGGTCAGGCGCTCGCCGGGGGCGTAGGCGTTGACCCAGCCGCCGTGGTTGGAGAAACAGGCGCCGAACTCGCCGTCGCCGCGCAGCGCGCCGACCGACAGCACCACGTCGGAGAAGTCGGGCAGGGAGGCGTAGGCGGCGGGCCAGAACGGCGTGGCACTGGAGTTGTTGCCGGCGGCGGCGACCATCAGGGTGCGCTGTCCGCGCAGTTCCTGCATGAAGCCCTCGACGCCGAGCAGGCCGTCGACGTGGCCGTTGGAGGTGCCGGCGGACAGGCTGATGATGTCCGGCCAGCCGTGCTCGTCGACCGCGTCGAAGAGCCGCTCGCCGAACTGGTCCTCAAGGATCGCGCCCGCGTCGGTGAGGGTGTTGCGCACCGTGATGTCCGTGTTCGGTGCGACCGCCGCGAGCAGCCCCGCGATGAACGTGCCGTGGCCCACGTACTGCAGCAGGTTGCCCTGCTGGTCGGTCTCGGTGCCGTGCAGGTCACCCTGGACATGGGCGAGCAGCGGGACCATGCCGTGGTCGTGGGTGAGGCCGTTGTCGATGACCAGGACGCCCACCGCGGTGTCCGCGTCGTAACCGCCCTCGGCGGCGGCCGGGTTGGTGCCCTGGGTGAGCGGCGCGGGCACCGGCTCGTCGCCGGGGCAGGAGTTGACCGCGATCGACACCACGTGGTTGCGGCTGACCAGGCGGCGCCCGGCGCGTCCCTCGTGGGCGCGCATGGACCGCAGGGCGTGCGCGACCGCACGGTCTCCGCGCCGGTCGCCGTGTCCGGGGTCGCCGACCTGGATGCGGGTGATGCCAGAGCGGTTGGTCTCGGGGCTGACCCGCTGCACATGGTCGGCGGTCAGACCGGTCGCCTCGGTGAAGTGGGTGCGCACGGTGTCCTCGACGAGCCGTGCCTCCTCGCCGTCCCGGGCGAGGACCACCCCCTTCTCGTAGATGAACTCCGCCGCGTCGTCGGGCCCCAGGGCCAGGGAGACGTCGGGCAACGAACGCTGGATCTGATCGAACTGTTCGTGGAATCGCTGAGGTGCCATGGCGTTTCCTCCCACTGAGGCGACAGTCGTCAGCAAGAGTCTCGGGGCAGTTGGTTGATACAGCACCAAACCGGTGTGGCCCGCCACCTGGGCCACTACCATCCATGGAGTGACAGCGGGAAGCGAACCGGTTCTCGAACTGCTGCCGATGGTGTTCGCCGACCCGGGCGAGGCCCGGGCCCGGGCGCAGGGCGTGCTCGACTCCGATCCGTCGGCCTGGCGCGCCTCCGTCGCCCACCAGGTCATCGGCATCTGGCAGCGGGACTGGGGCGACATGCGGATCGCGCTGCACCATCTGCGCCAGGCCCGTGACCTCGCGGCGCGCGCCCAGGCACCCGACCGGGAGGCGGACGTCCTGGCCGCGCTCGGTGTGGCGCTGGTGCACGCGGGCCGCACCCGGCAGGGCCTGGAGGCGCTGGAGCGGGGCGTCACGGTCAGCAGCGGCCTCACCCGCGCGCGGGTGCTGTTCCGGCGGGCCTACGCCTCCTGGGTGCTGGGCCGGCACCGTGAGGCGCTGGAGGGCGTACGGCGGGCGATACCGGTGCTGCGGCAGGCGGACGACGTCATCTGGACGGCGCGGGCGCTGACCCTGCGGGCGACCGTGCATCTGGCGCTCGGCGCGGTGGACCGCGCGGACGCCGACTTCACCGCGGCCGAGGCGCTGTGGGACACCACCGGCCAGGACCACGACAAGGCGGACGTGGTGGAGAGCCGGGGTCTGTCGGCCTTCCGGCAGGGCGACATCCCGCTCGCGCTCCGGCTGATGGACGAGGCCGAGGAGCGGTACGCCAAGCTCGGCACGCCGTCCTTCATGCTCTACATCCGGCGCTGCGAGGTCCTGATGGCCGCGGGGCTGGCCCCGGAGGCGCTGACCGAGGCGGACACGGCGATCGCGTCGCTCGACGGCATCGGCGGGCAGTCCACGCGCAAGGCGGAGCTGTTGCTGGTGGCGGCCCGCGCGGCCCGGCTGGCGGGCGACCCGCACACGGCGATCGCGCGTGCGGCGCTCGCGGTACGACTGTTCGCCGGGCAGCGCCGCCCCTGGTGGGAGGCGCATGCCCAACTGGTGCTGATCGAGGCGCGGGTGGCCGCCGGGCGGCGTTCGGGGCGCCTGGTGGCGGACGCGGCGGCGGTGGCCGAACGGCTCGCTTCCTTCGGTGCGCCGGCCGCTCCGGAGGCCTCGCTGCTGGCGGGCCGGATCGCGCTCGGTCTGGGCTGGACGGCGGACGCCGAGCGGCATCTGGCCGTGGCCGCCCGCAGCCGGCACAGCGGGCCGCCGCTGGCGCGGATGACGGGCTGGGCCGCGCAGGCGCTGCGGGCGCGGGCGGCCGGCTCCGGCCGGGGTGTCCTGGAGGCGTGCCGGCGCGGCCTCGACGTGCTCGACGACCACCGGATGACGCTGGGCGCCTCGGAGTTGCGGGCCCGGGCCACCGCGCAGGGCGCGGAGCTGGCCGCGCTGGCCCAGCAGGTCAGCCTCGACTCGGGCAGCCCGCGCCGGCTGCTGACCTGGAGCGAGCGCTGGCGGGCCACCGTCCTGACCGCACCGCCGACCCGGCCGCCCGCCGACCCGGCGCTGCTCGGCGATCTGACCGCGTTCCGGGAGATCGCCGCCCGCGCGGAGGAAGGACGCAGGGAGGGTCGGCCGATCCCGGCCCTGGAGCGTGAACAGCGGCGGCTGGAGCGGGAGATCCGGTCCCGGACCCTGCATCTGCGCGGCGACGCGCCCGGGGGTGAGAACCGCTTCGATCCCCGCGCGCTGCTGGAGCGCCTCGGCGAGGTGCGGCTGGTGGAGCTCGCCGTGCTCGACGGGCGGGTGCAGGTGCTGCTGTGCGGGCAGGGGCGGGTGCGGCGGTTCGAGGCGGGGCTGCTGGCCGAAGCCGAGGTCGAGGCCGAGCATGTGCAGGCGGGGCTGCGCCGACTGGCGCACCCGGGGGCGGAGGGCCGGCTTCCGGTGGTCGAGGCCATGGGCCGCCGCCTGGAGGAACTGCTGCTCGGCCCGGCCGCCGCACATCTGGGCTCCGGCCCGGTCGTGGTCGTACCCCCGGGCCGACTGCACAGTGTGCCGTGGGCGCTGCTGCCCTCGCTGCGCGAACGGGTGCTGAGCGTGTCGCCGTCGGCGAGCAGCTGGCTGCGGGCCCGCGAGACCGAGCCGCCGCCGGGCGGGCGCCAGGTCCTGGTCCGCGGGCCCGGGCTGGCCACCGGCGGCGCGGAAGTGCCCGAACTCGCCGACCGCTACGGCCGTCCGGTCGTGCTGGAGGACGACCACGCGCGCGTGCCGCGGGTACTGGAGGAGCTCGACGGTGCCGCGCTGGCGCACATCGCCGCGCACGGTACGTTCCGGGCCGACAGCCCGCTGTTCTCCTCGCTGCGGATGGCCGACGGGCCGCTCATCGTGCACGACTTCGAGCGCCTGGACCGCAGCCCGTACCGCATCATCCTGTCCTGCTGCGACACCGCACGGCTCGCCTCGGTCGGCGCGGACGAACTCCTCGGCCTGGTCACCGCGTTGCTGCCGCTGGGCACGGCGGGAGTGGTGGCCAGCAGCGCACCGGTCAACGACGAGGCCGTGGTGTCGTTGATGCTCGCGCTGCACAAGGGACTGAGCGCGGGCCTGTCGCTGGCGGAGGCCCTGCGGGACGCGCGCGCCGCACAGCCGGGGGACGCACTGCACCAGGCGACGGGGTGGGCATTCACGGCGTTCGGCGCGGCATGAACCCCAAGGGCTCTCCCACAGTGCCGGTGCCCGCAGGCTTTCAGGGGCGCGGGGAACTGCGCGACCAGCCACACACAACCCGCACCCGCCGACGAACCCGAACCCACCCCCCGCTAACGGCGGGCCGGCGCGGTGCGGCGGCCTGACCCCTCCCCCGAATACTGGGGGTCAGACCGCCGGCTCATGGGAGGCGGCTCAGGCCGGTTGCACCTCCGGCAGTTCGACGAGCCACGGCAGTGCTCCCCGGTCGCTCGCGCCGAGCCGGGCGTAGGCGCTGTAGAGGTGGTTGCCCACGGTGCGGATGGACAGGGTGAGCTGTTCCGCGATCTGCCGGTTGCTCAGGCCCGCGGCGGCGAGGGTGACGATCTGCCGCTGGCGGGCGGTCAGTTCGCCCAGGACCAGTCCGGACAGGGCCGGGGTGCGGGCGCCCTGGCAGCGGCGGGCCAGCGCGACGGCACGCGTGCGTGACGTGCGTGCGGCGCGCGGGTCGCGGTGTGCCCGTGCGGCCTGTGCGTGCGCCTCGGCGGCGAACAGCAGGAACCCGCGCTCCTCCAGCGCCTCGGCCGCCCGGTCGAGGGCCGCCCCGTCCTCGCGGGCCAGCGCGTCCGCGTGCAGCGCGAACACGCTGTCGGCCGGGAGGAGTTCGGCGGCCTTCCCCGGGGCGCCGAGCCGTACGAGGTCGTAGAGCGCGAACACGGCGTCCGCGCAGGCGGGTTCGGCTGCCGGAGCGGTGCCCGCACCGTCGCCCGCCCCGTCAACGCCCGCTGCCCCCGCCCCATGGCCGTACCGCTGCACCATGCCGTCCATGGCGTCGCCGATCGCCGCCAGGGCCCCCTCGGTGTCTCCCCGGGCCGCGGCCAGCCATGCGGACGGCTCGTCCAGGTCCGGGTGGCCGTCGATGGCCTCCTGCGCGGTGGCCGTGTCTCCCGACTGCGCGGCGGCCAGGGCGAGTTCGCAGCGGCAGCGCGCGTCGTGCGGAGCGCCGCGCAGCCCCTCCCTCGCCCAGGCCGCCGCCTCTCGCAGCTCCCCTCTCAGCCGCGAGAACCGTGCGCGGACGGCGGCGTACCCGGCCGGTACCGCTGCGCCCTCCTGCGCGAGCCACTCCCCCACGGGCGTCGGCAGCGGCCGTACGTCCGCCTGCTCGATCCGCCCCGTCAGCGCGGCCGACTCGGCGGCGAGGGCCGCCTCCCACCGGTCCGGCGTACGGGCCAGCCGCGCCGCCCGGAGCCGGCCGGCCGCGGCGCGCAGCACCGGGCCGTGCAGGGGGTGGGTGAGACGGACGGTGCCGTGGTCGTCGATGCGGATCAGGCCGTCGGACTCCAGGTCTTCGAGGAGCCGCAGGTCGAGGTCGCCCATGGGCAGGGGCAGGGGTTCGGCGAAGGCGAGCCGTTCGAGGGTCTCGCGTGCCTCGCGGGGGCCTTCGAGGACCTGTGCGGCGTGCTCGCGGATGGTCGCCGTCACCGGGACCGGGCCGCGCCAGGCCCAGGTGTCCGTCTCGGCGCGGCAGGTGAGCAGGCCGCGCTCGCGCAGCGCGTCGACCAGGTCGCGCAGCAGCCTGAGATCGCCGCGGCTCAGGTGCCGGAGGCGGTTCAGGGTGAGGGGCTCCAGGCTGCCGCCGACGCCTGCCGCGAGCAGCTGTTCGGTCTCCTCGCCGGGCAGGGGTTCCAGAACGAGGCGCGGGAGCAGTTCCCCGGTCCACAGCCGGGAGATCGCGCCGGGGCACGGGCCGACGTCCGCGGCGACGACGATCAGCCGGGTGCGGCCGTGCACGGCGAGCTGGTGCACGAGGGCGGCCGAGGCGTCGTCGAGCAGATGAGCGTCGTCGACGACCAGCAGCCGCACCCCGGACAGCAGCTGGACCGCCCGGTGCAGGGAGACCCGCTCGGGCAGCAGGTGGGCGAACGCGGCGAAGGAGAGGTGCCGGGTCTCGGGCGTCCCGGCGGCCCGGGCGCGGTCGCTGCCCCGTACGGCCTCGGTGACCAGCCGGGTCTTGCCGCAGCCTGCCGGGCCGGTCACCACGATGCCGTGGTGGCCCGCGGTCAGGGAGCGGCGGATCAGTTCGAGCTCGTCCTCACGTCCGGTGAACCGCCAGGGCAGCTCAAGGGTCTTCGCCTCGCGTCGCAATGTCGTCACGGGAGTATGAGCGCGAGTACTCAGCCCTGATACAGGGTGACTTGAGTAGCCCCCGACTCAGGCGTCCTGGCCCCTCCCCACGGCAACCTGTGCGCATGGCCGGACGCTACTGCTCGCTCGCGCGGCAGTCGGCCCCCGCGTTCGCACCGGGGCTGACCGCCGAGCGGCTCAGTGCGCTCATCGGCCAACGCTCGATGTGGGTCAACGGCACCGTGCTGCACTACTACTTCTTCGACGGCCAGGACGACGGCTCGGTCATCGCCGTACCGGGCACGACACAGTCGCGCCGGGTGTCCTGGGTCGGCGCCGAGGATCAGCGCAGCGTGGTCCGCGACTGCTTCCGCGAGTGGCAGGAACTCGGCATCGGGCTGTCCTTCGTCGAGGTCGGCGACCGTACCGAGGCCGAACTGCGCATCGGGTTCCAGCTCGGCGACGGCTCCTGGTCGGCCGTGGGCAAGGACTGTCTGCAGATCGGGCAGAACGAACGCACCATGAACTTCGGCTGGGACCTGACCGTGCCCGGGGAGCGCGCGACGGCGCTGCACGAGATCGGGCACGCGCTGGGCCTGCTGCACGAGCACCAGAGCCCGTTCGCCGGCATCCACTGGGACGACGAGGCCGTCTACGCCGAGCTGGCGGGCCCGCCGAACTTCTGGAGCCGGGACAAGACGTACGTCAACATCCTGCGCAAGCTCGACCCGTCCGAGGTCAACGGCTCCGTCTGGGACCCGCAGTCGATCATGGAGTACGCGTTCTCGGGCGGGCTGATCCTGGAGCCGGAGCAGTTCCGAGCGGGTCTGAACCCGCCCGGTACGCTCTCGCCCGCCGACAAGGAGTTCGCGCTGCGCTGGTACCCGCCGGCCGACGGGGCGCAGCCGCCCGCGCTGGAGCCGTTCCGGTCGGTGCCGCTGCGGCTGGCTCCCGGTGAGCAGGCCGACTTCGTGATCGACCCGCCGGAGACCCGTGAGTACACGGTGGGCACCTTCGGTGCCAACGACTGCGTCCTCGTCCTCTTCGAGGAACGGGACGGCGAGCCCCGCTACGTCGCGGGCCGCGACGACGGCGGGCAGCCGCACAACGCCACCATGAAGGCCCGACTGGTCAAGGGCCGCCGCTACTTCGTCCGCGTACGTCTGTACTCCGCGTGGGGTCCGGGGGAGACAGCGGTCATGTGCTGGTGACAGCACACGCCGCTGCCCACGCGGTCGGCCGGCCAACGGTCCGGCGCCGGGGGAGCGGTCGGGGGACGGTTACCTTCGGGGGAGGGAAACCGTCCCCCGACCCATGTCCGCCCCCCTGCATGCGAGGTGGTAGTGCACATGCCCCACACACCGTCACGGCGTACCGTCCTGCGCACAGTCACGCTCACCGGTGCGGCGGTGATCGGCTTCGATCCCGGCGCCCGCAGCTGGGCCACGTCAGGAGCCGGGTCGAAGTCCGGGTCCGGGACCGGGACCGGGTCCGGCCGGAACCTGGTGGGAATCCCCCCGCTGGACGGCACGCTCGTCATGGACGACGCGTCGCTCGCCGCCGCTTCCGAGGACTACGGCCACATCGTGCACCGCCGCCCCGCGGCCGTCCTGCGCCCGGGTTCGGTCCGTGACGTCGTCGCCATGGTGCGGTTCTGCAACCGGCACCGGCTGCCGGTCGCACCGCGCGGCCAGGGGCATGCCACCAACGGCCAGGCACAGGTCGAGGGCGGACTGGTCGTCGAGACCGCCACCCTCGCGGACATCGGTCCCGTGGGACCGCACGGCGACACGGTCACGGTCGGCGCCGGTGCCCGCTGGAGCGAGGTGGCCAGGGCGGCGATCGCCCACGGGCTCACCCCGCCCGTCTTCACCGACTACCTCGAACTCTCCGTCGGCGGCACCCTGTCCGTGGGCGGCCTCGGCGGCCAGACCCACCGGCACGGCGCCCAGGTCGACAACGTCGCCGAACTCCAGGTCGTCACCGGGGCGGGCGAGTTCGTACGCTGCTCCCCCACCCGGCACCCGGACCTCTTCCACGCCGTCCTGGCCGGTCTCGGCCAGTGCGCGGTCGTCGTCGGCGCCACTCTCCGCCTCGTACCGGCGCCGGAGACCGTACGGCACTACCTGCTGCCGTACGACGACCTGGAGACGTTCCTGGAGGACCAGCGGACGCTGGTCGAGGAGGGCCGGTTCGACTACGTCGAGGGCCAGGTCGCACCGGACGCCGACGGCGTCTTCCGCGTCTGCACCCTGGAGGCCGCCGCCTACGGCCCGCCGGCCGGCCCCGAGCCGGACGACGCGGTGCTGCTGCGCGGTCTGCGCCATGACCCGTCCGGGGTCGAGCGGACCGACCGTCCCTACTACGACTTCCTCGACCGGCTCGCCCCCGCCGTCGAGGCGCTCAAAGAGGCCGGTCTGTGGACGTACGCCCACCCCTGGCTCAACCTGCTGCTGCCGGGACGGTCCGCGGCCGCCGTCACGGGCGAGTTGCTGGACGGCCTCACCCCCGACGACGTCGGCGCCGGCATCGTCCTCGTCTACCCGCTGCTGCGCGAGCGCCTCACCACGCCCCTGCTGCGCGTGCCCCGCGATCCGGTACCGTATCTCTTCGCCGTCCTGCGCACCACACCGCCCGAGGACACGGCCACCGTCGACCGTCTGCTGGCCGCCAACCGCGCGGCCTACGAGACGGCCGCGGCGGTCGGCGGGACGCAGTACCCGGTCGGCAGCATCCCCTTCACCCGCGCGGACTGGCGCACCCACTTCGGTGCGGCGTGGCCGCGGCTGGAATCGGCGAGACGCACCTACGACCCGAACGGGATCCTGGTGCCCGGTCAGGGGATCTTCTGATCCCTGACGGGATCGTCACGAAGCGGCCCGCTCGTCCCGCGCCTCGTGGTCGGGGTGGGCGAGGCCCAGGTGGTGGCGGAGCGTCGGGCCCTCGTACTCGGTGCGGAACACACCCCGTTCCTGGAGCAGGGGTACGACCGTGTCGGCGAAGTCGTCGAGGCCGCCCGGGGTGATGTGCGGGACGAGGATGAAGCCGTCGCTCACGTCGGACTGCACGAAGTCGTCGATGGTCCTCGCGACGGTCGCCGGGGAGCCGACGAAGGTCTGGCGGTTGCCGGTCTCGATCACGAGGTCGCGGATGGACCACCGGTTGGCCGCCGCCAGTTCGCGCCACTCGCGGGCAGTGGCCAGCGGGTCCCGGTACATCCGCACCTGGGCGCGCCCGCGGGAGATGTGGTCCTCGCTCACCACCGGGTCGACGTCGGGCAGCGGGCCGTCGGGATCGTAGGAGGACAGGTCCCGGTTCCAGACGAACTCCAGGTGCTTGATGGCGGTGGCGCCGCTGACCTGCTGCCGGCGCACCTCCTTGGCCAGTTCCTCGGCCTCTTCGTCGGTGTCGCCGAGGACGAAGCTCGCGGCGGGCAGGATGAGCAACTGGTCATGGCGGCGGCCGTACTTGGCGAGCCGGTTCTTGACGTCCCGGTAGAAGGCCTGGCCCGCCTCCAGGGTGGCGTACCGGCTGAAGATCGCATCGGCGGAGGAGGCGGCGAACTCACGGCCCTCCTCGGAGTCGCCCGCCTGGAAGATGACGGGGCGGCCCTGCGGGGAGCGCGGGACGTTGAACCGGCCGTGGATGTCGAAGTGTTGGCCGCGGTGCACGAAGGAGCCGGCCTTCGCGTCGCTGAGGAAGGTGCCCGTCGCCTGGTCGGCGAGGATCTCGTCACCGTGCCAGGAGTCGAAGAGCTCGTTCGCCGTGGCGAGGAACTCCTTGGCGCGGGAGTAGCGCTCGTCCTGCGGGAGGAAGCCGCCGCGGCGGAAGTTCTCGCCGGTGAAGGCGTCCCAGGAGGTGACGACGTTCCAGGCGGAGCGGCCGCCGGAGAGGTGGTCGAGGCTGGCGAACTGCCGGGCCACCTCGTAGGGCTCGTTGAAGGTGGAGTTGATGGTGCCGGTCAGGCCGAGGTGGTCGGTGACGGCGGCGAGCGCGGCGAGGACGGTGAAGGTGTCGGGTCGGCCGACGACGTCCAAGTCGTATATTTTTCCGCCCTGTTCGCGCAGGCGCAGCCCTTCGGCGAGGAACAGGAAGTCGAACCGGGCGCGTTCGGCGGTCCGCGCGAAGTGCGCGAAGGAGGCGAACTCGATGTGGCTGCCGGCCTTCGGGTCGCTCCACACGGTGGTGTTGTTGACGCCCGGGAAGTGCGCGGCCAGATGGATCTGCTTCAGCGGCTTGCTGCTCATGGTGGTGCGGTCCTTCCGGCTCTGGCTCAGGCGGTGGCGGTGGCGTAGCGGTTGGCGGGGCGGGCCAGGCCCAGCAGACCGCGCAGGGTGTCGGCCTCGTAGGCGGTGCGGAAGGCGCCGCGGCGCTGGAGTTCGGGGACCAGGCGGCGGGAGATCGCCGGCAGGTCGTGCCCGGTGACGGCGGGCCGCAGCCGGAAGCCGCTCAACCCCGCTTCCGCCAACTCCTGCAGCAGGTCGGCGAGTTGGGCGGGCGTCCCGGCGAAGATGCGGGCGTCGCTCTCGTACGGCTCTCCCGCGAGGGTGTCCAGGCGCGCCCGCCGGTCCTCGGCGGCGGACTGCTCGTCGTCGAGGAGGACCACCAAGTCGCCGAAGACATGCAGGAGTTCACCGGCGCGCCCGGCGGCCTCCTGTTCGCTGCGGATCTCGGCGACGATCGCGCGCGCCTGCTCGGCGTCGTGCGGGGTGACGTAGCCGATGTCGGCCTGGCGGGCCACCAGGCGGTAGGGAACGCTCTGGTGGGCCAGGGCGGTGACCGGGGGCTGGCCCTGCGGTGGACGCGGCGTGATGGAGGGGCCCTTGACGTTGAAGTGCGGGCCCTCGAAGTCGATGTAGTGCAGTTTGTCGCGGTCGATGAAGCGGCCGGTGGCCACGTCACGGATCTCGGCGTCGTCCTCCCAGCTGTCCCACAGCCGGCGCACGACCTCGACGTAGTCGGCGGCCTCGTCGAAGAGTTCGCGCACCACGGGGCCGTCGTAGTCGTCGACGCGCGCGATGGTGCGGCGGCCGAAGTGGTCGGCCTCGTTCGGGCGTGCGGTGATCTGCACCCGCAGGCCGGCGCGGCCGGTGCTGACGTGGTCGAGGGTCGCGATCGCCTTGGAGATGTGGAACGGCTCGGTGTGGGTGACCACCGCGGTCGGGACCAGGCCGATGTGCCGGGTCAGCGGGGCGACACGGGCGGCGATCAGTACGGCGTCGAGGCGTCCGCGGACCTGGTCGGTGCGGTCGTCCGGCTGGAAACGGTGGGAGGACTGCAGGCCCAGGCCGTCCTCGAAGGTGACGAAGTCGAGCAGTCCGCGCTCGGCCTCGGCGACCTGGTCGATCCAGTGGGCGGCGGTGAACAGTTCGTGCGGGCGGGCGGCCTGCTCCCGCCAGGAGGCGGGGTGCCAGCCGGTGCCGTCGAGGGCGACGGCGAGGTGCAGGTGGGAAGGGGAAGTCGAGGACACGGGGGTGCCTTCCTGAAAAGGTCCGTACGAGATCACCGGCCCGGGCATCGAGCACTCAGGGCACGGCGGCTGGGCAACGGGTCAGGGGCGACAGAGGGCGCCGGCGACGCGCTGAAGGTCGATGTGCAGCCGGAGGTAGGGGGTGCACATGTCCCTGCCTCCTGTCCTCGTGGGGTGCATCTCGTCGTGAGTCACAACGCCTACGCCCCGGCGTCGATTCCTGGTCCAAGCAACGGAAGGGCTAGTGGGCGGCGTGCTGCGCCCAGTCGAGTATCTGGACGGCCGCTCCGGCGGCCTCCAGGCCGCGGCAGTGGGCGTGATGGCGGCGGGCGATGCCGGTGAGGTCGAGGTGGCGGCCGAAGGCCGGGTGGGCGGTCAGGCGGCGGGCGTAGGACCACAGGGCCCGGCAGGCGGCGATCCGCTGCACCGCCGAGGCGTCGAGGTGGTGCCGGTGCACGGTGTCGAGCTGCACCAGCGCGACCCACAACTCGACGTCCGCGGCGGTGACTTCGTCGCGGATCAGATACGTACGCCCCTCCAGCCACCGGTCCAGCGCGCCCAGCGTCTCCAGCAGCTTCGCCAGGGCCGCGTCGCGCTCCTCCTGTCCCCCGCCGGGCCGTCCGGCGCGCTGCGCCGCGTCCTCGATGCCCTCGGCGCACATCCGCTCGATGGCCTCGATCTCCGACTCCGCGCCGCACGGGTAGAGCGAGGGGCCGTCGCCGCCGAAGCGGTGGGCGAGGTCGCGCATGATGTCCGGGGCGTGCGTGCTGACGATCCGCCCGGACCAGTCGTCGCTGAGCACCGGGGCGGCGGCCGGACCGGTGTAGCGGTGGGCGCTCGCCTCGTAGAGCGGGCGCAGGACCGCGTGGCCGCCCTCGGGGGTGTCGGGGAGCGCGGGCAGCAGGGAGGCGGGACAGACGGCGCCGAGGCCGAGCAGGCTGTGGGTGACGGCGATGCGCAGACCGTCGGGACATGCGGTGGACAGATGCAGGCGGTAGCGGCCCGGTACGGCGTAGTGGCCGCTGCGTGCGTCGCTGCCGATCCGGCCCCGGAAGGCGGGCTCGGACCGGGTGGGCGTGTGGGCGGTCAGCGGTATGACGGACATGGCTCTCCCCTGGAGTGGGCGCGGACGTGCACGCGGCGGAAGTGACGTCGGGCGGGCTCAGCCCTGGGGGCTGATCGCACTGCAGGTGCGCTGCAGATCGATGTGACGGCGGGATGTCAGCAGAGGCGAACGGCTCACTCGGACGGTGACCGGCTCCAGGCGCCTCATGCTTCCCTACCTATTCACTAGGATTCCCTTCTGGAGTGTCGGTCGGGCCCGGATGCACGTCAAGAGGACCGTCCCGCATCGCGGACACGTCCGTGGAATACGCCCCTCTCTTCACGGCCGCGTTCTTCTTTCCCACTGCAACCATCCGGCCCGCCCGTGTGTCTCCTGTGGTGGAACTCGCGTTCCCGCACAGTTCGTTCCTCCGCAACCGACGCTTCACCAGAGGACCCCCCACATGCTCCTGAGCTCTTCCGGATCCCGTCCGCTCCGACAGACCGCCGGCGCGGTCGGCGCCATCGCCCTGATCGCACTGGGTGCCGCGCCTGCCGTCGCCGCCGACGACCCGGCGGCCGCCGTGACGCTGGGGAAGATCGCGCCCATCGACGGCGCGAAGCCCGGCAGCAGCGTCGACGTACCGGTCACGTTCGCCAACACGGGCACCGCGGCGGCCGACAAGGTCTGGCTCTCGTACACCGTCACCCGCGGCCTGAGCCACACCGAGCTGCCCTCCAACTGCCTTCGCTACGAGATACCTTCCTACGACGAGGCGCCGAGCCGGTCCGAGGCGGTCTGCGAGTTCGACCAGACCGTCGAGCCCGGAACCGTGTACGCACCGGAGAAGGCCCTGACCCTGAACGTGCTCGACCACGCCCTCTACGACCGGCTGCGGGTCGTGGTGGAGACCACCGAGCCCAGTGTCGACGAGAACGCGAGCGAGCCCGTGCGCGGCACCGCCCCCGCGGTCGAGCTGGCCGAGCAGCCGGACGCCACCCCGGGCACGCCCGGCGCCGACCACCCCGAGTGGGACGACGCCGAGGTGCAGGTGACCGCGGACAACACGGCCGACTTCAAGGTCACGGGCGATCGCCTGAAGGGCGCCGTCGGGGACACGGTCGACCTGAAGGTGAACTTCACCAACGCGGGTCCGGCCTGGGTGCTGCGGGACGGCGGCACCCCGGTGACGAAGGTCAGGATCAAGATGCCGGCCGGCACGACCGTGACCAAGGGCCACGGCTACTGCGACAAGGTGGCCACCGGCATCTACGAGTGCGGCACCAGCCAGTCCTGGGAGGACGAGGGCAAGGGCGAGAACTACACCTTCAAGCTGCGGATCGACAAGGCGGTGCCGGGCGCGAAGGGTTCCGTGGCACTGGCCGGCGAGCCCCGCCCGTTCGACAAGAACACCGCTGACGACACGGCCGCCATCACCCTCGACGCCACCGGCGGCGGCGGTTCGACGGGCGGCTCGGGGTCGGACGGCGGCTCGGACTCGACGGGCGGGTCGGGCTCGGGCTCCGGTAACGGCTCGACGCACGGTTCCACGGGCGGCGGCGCGTCCACCGGGGGCGACTCCACGACGGGCGGCGGCTCCGGCTCCACCACCCCCGACGGCGACCTGGCGAGCACCGGTTCCAGCGCGACCCTGCCGATCGCGGGCGCGTCCGCCGCGGCCGTCGCCGCGGGCACGGCGGCCGTCGTGGTGGCGCGACGTCGCCGGGCGGCCACGCGATAGCCGCACTGCTGCCACCGAACCACGCGGACCGGCCGGGGACTTGAGGGTCCTCGGCCGGTTTTGCGGTACGACTCCGCGAACGGCGGCGTCCGACCGTCACCCCGCCCACTGTTCGGCGGGCGGCTCGTCGGTGCCGTATGCGTCCTGCCAGGAGATGACCGGGTTGCGGAGCACGCCGATCCGTTCGATCTCGGCTTCGACCACGTCACCCGGTTTCAGGTAGTTGGCGAAGGGGTCCTGTGTGCTTGCGGCGACTCCGGCGATGGTGCCCGTGGTGATGAGGTCTCCGGCGCTGTAGGTCTGCGGGGAGTGGTAGGCGACCAGTTGCGGGATCGACACCGACATCCGGGCGGTGTTGGACTTCTGCCGGATGTCGCCGTTGACGCGCAGTTCCATGTCCAGGTCGTGGGGGTCGCCGATCTCGTCGGCGGTGACGATGTACGGGCCGATCGGGCAGAACGTCTCGATGGCCTTCGAGAAGGAGAAGACCCCGGACTCCATCTCGCGGCGCTGGATGTCGCGGGCGGTGATGTCGTTGAAGACGAGGTAGCCGGCGATGTGCTCGGCGGCCTGCTCCGCGGAGAAGAAGCGGCCCGGTGTGCCGATGACGACGGCGAGTTCGAGTTCGTAGTCGAGTTCCCGGGTGAGGTTCGCGGGGTACACGATCGGCTCGCCGGGGCCGATGATCGCGTCGACGTTCTGGAAGAACACGATGCCTTTGTTGACGGGGTGGGACCAGTCGACGCGGGCCAGATCCTCGTGGTGTTCACGGAAGTTCCCGGCCGTGTGGAAGAACTTCCTCGGCACGATGGGCGCGCGCAGCCGGACGTCGGCGAGCGCGAACGTCCGTCCCGTCTCGCGGACTTGACCCTCCCGCTCGAAGTACTCCCGCATCGAGGGCACGTCGAACTCCACGACCGTCCCGGCGTCGAGCCGCCCCACCAGTTGCCGCCCGGGCTGCGCGTCGAACGTCACCAGCTTCATCGGACCTCCCTGACTGTCGGCATTCAGCCTGCCCGACATGGCCGCACTCGACGGCGACAGGGGCAAACTGGCGAACGTCGTCCGTCCTCAGTACACCCCGAACGCCCTTGCACACCAAGAGACTTCACGAACGGAGCCGCTATGACCCCCATGCCCCGGCGCTTCACCGGCAAGACCGTCCTCGTCACCGGAGCGGGCACCGGATTCGGCGCCGAGACAGCCGTGCGGGCCGCGCAGGAGGGTGCGCGGGTCGCCGTCCACTACCGCAGCTCCGCCGCCGGCGCCGCGAAGACCGTCGCCCGCATCGAGGACGCCGGCGGCGAGGCGTTCACCGTGCGGGGCGACATCGCCGTGCACGCCGATGTGATCCGTATGGCCGAGGAGGTGTTCGGCCGGTTCGGCGGCCTCGACGTGCTGGTCAACAACGTCGGGGACATGGCGGGCGACCAGATGTCCTGGCGGGAGCTGACCGAGGAGTCCATCGACCATGTGCTCGCCGTGGACGTCAAGGGAACCATGCTGTGCGTGCACGAGTTCGGCTCCCGGATGCTGGAGCAGGGGCACGGCGCCATCGTCAACATCGGCTCCACCGTGATCGTGCACGGGAGCGCGCGGGCTCCTCAGTACGCCGCCGCGAAGTACGGCATCCTCGGGATCACCAAGTCCTACGCCCAGGCCTTCGCCCCGCACGTACGGGTCAACACGTTCGCACCCGGCTTCATCGAGACCGAAACGCTGCTGCAGCGCGCGGACTGGAGGTCGGGGCGACGGGAGGACATGATCGCCAAGACGCCGATGGGGCGGATTCCGGGACCTGCCGAAGTCGCGGGCACCGCCCTGTTCCTGGCGACGGAGGATGCCGCGCACATGACCGGGGTGTACCTGAACGCCGACGGGGGCTTCAACATGATCGGGGCGTAGCGCCGCCCCGATGAGCCGGCGGGCCGGGCGGCGTTCAGCGCACCGGGATCGCGAGGTACTGGTACTCCAGAAACTCCTCGATGCCGACGCGGCCGCCCTCGCGGCCCAGGCCGGACTGCTTCACGCCACCGAACGGTGCGGCCGGGTTGGAGACCAGGCCCGTGTTGAGGCCGACCATGCCGACCTCCAGGCATTCGCTGATGCGCAGGGCGCGGTCCAGGTTCTCGGTGAAGAGGTAGCCGACCAGGCCCCAGGGCGTGTCATTGGCGCGCCTGACCACCTCGTCCTCCTCGTCGAAGGTCAGGATCGCCGCCATGGGGCCGAAGATCTCCGTCTCCATCAGCCGGCTGCCGGGGTCGACGTCCGTCAGCACGGTCGGCGGATAGAAGCAGCCCGGGCCCTCGGGGGTGCGTCCGCCGACGAGCAGCCGGGCGCCGCGCTCCAGCGCGTCGGACACCAGCTCCTCGACCTTGGCGCGCCCGGCCGCGTCGATCAGGGGGCCGACGTCCACGCCGTCGCGGGTGCCGGGGCCCACCACAAGGGCGCCCATCCGGTCGGCGAGGCGCCGGGCGAACTCCTCGGCCACGGACCGGTGGACGAAGAAGCGGTTCGCCGCCGTGCAGGCCTCGCCCATGTTGCGCATCTTGGCGACCATCGCGCCGTCGAGGGCCACGTCGAGGTCGGCGTCGTCGAAGACGATGAACGGCGCGTTGCCGCCGAGCTCCATCGAGGTCCGTACGACGGTGTCGGCGCACTGTGCGAGCAGCAGGCGGCCGACGGCCGTGGAGCCGGTGAAGGAGAGCTTGCGGATCCTGCCGCCGCGCAGCAGGGGTTCGCACACCTCTCCGGCCCGGGAGGTGGTGACGACGTTCAGCACGCCGTCCGGCAGCCCGGCCTCCTTGAGGATCGCGGCGAGCGCCAGGCTGGAGAGCGGGGTCTGCGGGGCGGGCTTGAGGACCATGGTGCAGCCCGCCGCGATCGCCGGGCCGATCTTGCGGGTGCCCATGGCGAGGGGGAAGTTCCACGGGGTGATCAGCAGACAGGGCCCCACCGGGCGGCGGCCGAGCAGCATGCGGTTGCGGCCGTCGGGCAGCGTCCCGTACCCGCCCTCGACCCGGACCGCCTCCTCCGAGAACCAGCGGAAGAACTCGGCGGCGTAGGCGACTTCACCGCGCGCCTCCGTCAGTGGTTTGCCCATCTCGGACGTCATCAGACGGGCGAGTTCGTCGGTGCGGTCGAGGATGATCTCGTGCGCGCGCCGCAGGATCTCGCTCCGCGTCCGGGGTGCCGTACGCCCCCACTGCTCCTGGGCGTCGACGGCCGCGTCCTCCGCGAGCCGCCCGTCCTTGGGCCCGGCATCGGCGACCTGCGCGAGGACCTCACCGGTCGCGGGATCGTCGACGGCCATGGTGCCGCCGTCCACGGCGTCCACCCAGGCTCCGCCGATGAACAGCTGCGTAGGCGTGGTGATCATGTGATACCTCCTGCTCGGTGCGTGACGGGATCTACCGGCTGAGCGGCGCGGGTGCCGGCTCCGGGACCGGCACCCGGCCGGTCCCTCATCGGCCGGCCACCCCCACCTCCACCGCCCTCCCCCAAGCCTCCAACCCCTCGTCCACCGCCGTCTCGTCGATCACCAGGGCCGGGATCATCCGTACGACCTGGTTCCAGGCGCCGCACAGCAGGAGGAGGAGGCCCTCGTCGACGGCGGCGCGTTGGACGCGGGCGGCGGTGTCAGGGTCGGGGCTGCCGTCCTCGGTGACGAACTCGCTGGCGAGCATGAGGCCGAGGCCGCGGACGTCGCCGATGGCGGGCGTGGCGTCGGCGACCTTCCGCAGGCCGGCGCGCAGCCGTGCGCCCATGGCGTCGGCGTTCTCGACGAGCTTCTCGTCGCGTACGACGTCGAGGGTGGCGCAGGCGGCCGCGCAGGCGACGGCGTTGGCGCCGTAGGTGCCGCCCTGCGAGCCCGGCCAGGCCTTGCTCATCAGCTCCTCGGAGGCGGCGATCCCCGACAGCGGGAAGCCGCTGGCCAGGCCCTTCGCGGTGATCAGGATGTCGGGGGCGACGCCGAAGTGGTCGTGTCCCCAGAAGCGTCCGGTGCGGCCGACGCCGGTCTGCACCTCGTCGAGGATCAGCAGGAAGCCGTGCCGGTCGGCCCGTTCGCGCAGGCCTTCGAGGAAGGCGCGGTTGGCGGGCACGTAGCCGCCCTCGCCGAGCACCGGTTCCACGATGACGGCGGCGGTGTCGGCGGGCGAGGAGATGGTCTGCAGGGTGTAGTCGAGTTCCCGGAGGGCGAACCGGGTCGCGGTGTCCTCGTCCCAGCCGTAGCGGAAGGCGTCGGGGAACGGCGTGACGACCACTCCGCTCATCAGCGGCGAGAAGCCGGAGCGGAAGCGGACGCCGGAGGTGGTCATCGAGGCGGCGGCGACCGTACGGCCGTGGAAACCGCCGTGGCAGACCAGGACGTTGGGCCGGCCGGTGGCCTGCCGGGCCAGCCGCAGTGCGGCCTCGACGGCCTCGCTGCCGGAGTTGCTGAAGAACAGGCTGTCCAGGCCGGCCGGCAGCACCTCGCCGAGCTTGTCGACGAGCCGGCGCAGCGGCCGGTGCAGCACGGTCGTGTACTGCCCGTGCACCAGGGTGCCCACCTGCTCCTGGGCCGCCGCCACGACCCTGGGGTGGCAGTGGCCGGTGCTGGTGACACCGATGCCGGCGGTGAAGTCGAGATAGCGGCGGCCGTCCTCGTCGTAGAGGTGGACGCCCTCGCCCCGGACGGCCAGTACGGGCGTGGCCTGGCGAAGGTGCGGCGACAGTGCGGTCATGGTGGCCTCCTGGGCCGTACGGGCTACTTCGTACGGGATGCTTCGTCCCTTCGAGCGTCCCGGCCCCCGCGGCCGCCGACAACGCCTGAACCGTCCAGCCGGACGGCGGTGTTCGGACGTTGTGTCAGCCTCCCTGCGCGGGCAGGTACGCCCTATGCGCGAGAACGAGTCCGCAGCCGGCCAGGACAGGTCCGCCGCCCTGCGCGAGGACCGGTCCCCCCTCCGCCGCACCATCGACCCCCCGCCCCGCCCGCTGACCGTCGCCGACGCACTGGCGCTGCCCGTCCTGGCCGCCGGGCAGCCGCAGGTCGTCACCGGGGTGGAGCGCCTCGACCGGCCGGTCCGCTGGGTGCACATCACCGAGCTGACGGACCCGGCGTCCTTCCTCAAGGGCGGTGAACTCGTCCTGACCACCGGCATGCCGCTGCCCGACGAACCGGCGGGCGTGCGCAGATACGTGGACGAGCTCGCCGACGTCGGAGCGGCGGCCCTGGTCATCGAGCTGGTACGGCGCTACCACCGCCCGCCGTCCGCGCTCGTGGACGCCTGCCGGGCGCGCGGTCTGCCGCTGGTCACGCTGGCCGCCGACGTCAACTTCCTGGAGGTCACCCAGGTCGTGCACGCGCTGCTGCTGGGCAGTCAGGCGGACGCGATGCGCCGGACGCAGCGGATCCACGAGGCGTTCGGCGCGCTGACGCTGCGGGGTGCGGGTCCCGAGGAGGTGGTGCGGGCGGCGGCGGAGATGAGCGGCCGTACGGTCGTCCTGGAGAACCTGGTGCACCGGGCGCTGGTCTGCGAGCCCTCGGGCTGCACGGTCGAGGAGGCGCTCAGCGGCTGGGAGCGGCGCTCCCGAGCGGTGCCGTCCGGCGACCGCGCCGAGGTGCGCGGTCCCGAGGGCTGGCTCGTCGTGCCGGTGGAGTACCAGGGCGAGCGCTGGGGCCGCGCGGCCATGCTCCCGGCCGCGGCCCGCACCGGTCCCGCCGCCTTCGGGCCCGAGGACGTCACGGTCCTGGAGCGGACGGCGACGGCGCTGACCGTCGCCCGTCTCATCCATGCCACGCCCTGGGAACGCACCGCGCACCGGGGCGCCCTGCGCGATCTCGCCGAGCAGCGCCACCACTCCCCCGCGGACGCCCGCGCCCGGATCGCCGCCCTGGGCCTGCCCGTCGAGGACTGCTCCTTCGTCGCCGTGCAGGTGGCCGTACGCGCCGTACGGATCGCCGTACGAGCGGACCCGCGGGCCGGGGGCGACGACGCGGAGGCGGAGAGCCGGCTGTCGGAGGAGCTGCGGACCGCCGGGGTCCCGGCCCTCGTCGGCGTGCTGGCCCCCGGCCGGCTCGGCGTCCTCCTCGCCCTGCGTGCCGGGCAGCCCTGGCGGCCGGCGGTCGAGCGGCTGAGCGGCGCCGCGCTCGCCCTCGACCCGCAGGCGGTGGTGAGCGTCGGCTCGGAGGTCACCGGCCTGTCCGACGTGGCCCGTTCCTTCCGTGAGGCCGGCCGCGTGGCCGAAGCGGCGCTGCCCGGCGAGCCGCCGCCCGAGGGCCGGTCCTTCCACGAGCTGTCCGACATCGGGCTGCGCCGGCTGCTGTACGCGCTGCGCGAGGACGTGCGCGTCCAGGAGTACGCCGAGCGCCTGCTCGGCCGGCTCGTCGACCACGATCTGCGGCACGGCACGGATCTGCTCGCGACCCTGCGCCACTATCTCGACGCGGCCGGCAACAAGACGGTGGCGGCCCGCCGCGGCAACCTCTCCCGGGAGACGGTCTACCAGCGGCTGCGGACCATCGAGCGGCTGCTGGACTGCGACCTGGAGTCGGGCGCCCGGCGCACCGAGCTGCATGTGGCGCTCACCGCGCTCGACGTCCTGCGGACGCGCTGAGACGAGGGGTGTCATTCAAGCCAACCGGCGGCCGAGTCAGGCTGGTTGGGGCTGATGATCCGCCCGTGTGCGGAGTTGAGGGAATAACGTGGGCGTGTACGACCGGTGTTCGACGGTTCAGTGTTCTCGCACCACGTAGACGCAGGGAGCGCCCATGTCCCAAGAGGCGGACAACTCCGCGCAGGAGGAACTCTCCAAGATCGACACCTCCGTGCCGCAGTCGGCCCGGATCTGGAACTACTGGCTGGGAGGGAAGGACAACTACGAGGTCGACCGGGTGGCCGGTGACGCCTTCCGCGCGATCTTCCCCGGTATCGAGACCGGAGCCCGCGCCGCGCGCTACTTCCTCGCCCGCGCCGTGCGCCATCTGGCGGCCGAGGAGGGCATCCGCCAGTTCCTGGACATCGGCACCGGGCTGCCCAACGTGGACAACACCCATGAGATCGCCCAGCGGGTGGCTCCCGACTGCCGCATCGTCTACGTCGACAACGACCCGCTGGTCCTGGCACACGCCCGCGCCCTGCTCACCAGCACCCCGGAGGGCGTCACCAACTACGTCGACGCCGATCTGCGCGACCCGGACGCCATCGTGCGGGAGGCGAAGCGGACGCTGGACTTCGACCAGCCGATCGGTCTCATGCTGATGGGCATCCTGGGCCACATCGAGGACTTCGACGAGGCGCGCTCCATCGTGCGCCGGCTGGTGGACGCACTGCCGTCGGGCAGCTACCTCGTGCAGTACGACAGCACGAACACCAGCGAGGCCTACGTCGACGCCATCCGGCAGTACAACGAGGGCGGTTCGCTCCCCTACATCCTGCGCAGCCCCGAGCAGATCGCCCGCTTCTTCGACGGCCTGGAGCTGCTCGAACCGGGCGTGGCCTCGTGCTCGCGCTGGCGTCCCGACGCCGAGGCGTGGGGTCTGCCCGAGCAGGTGCACCAGTACGGCGGGGTGGCCCTCAAGCGCTGAGGCCCGCGGGCCCGGTTCAGATCTCTTGTTCAGGTCTCTCGTTCAGGTCTCCTGAAGGATGCGGTGGAGGATCGTCGGCGTCTCGTCCGGCGATTCCGCCTCGACCACCAGGCGGTTCATCACGTCCCAGTAGCGCTCGATCTCGGCGGGCCGGTCGGGATACAGGGCCGTGGTGAGCTGCTGGAGGCAGACGACGTCGGGCAACTGCCCTCCGGGCAGCCGCAGGATGGTCATGGGCCCGCCCTCCGCGGCATGGCCGCCGGCCGTGAACGGCAGGATCTGGACGGTGACGTGCGGGTGCCGGCACATCTCGATGAGGTGCCGCAGCTGGGCGCGCATGGTCGCAGCGCCGCCCACCGCGCGGCGCAGCGCGGCCTCGTCGATCACGGCCCAGAGCTGGGCCGGGGGCCGCCGGTGCAGGATCCGCTGCCGGGTCGTGCGCAGCATCACGCGCCGCTCGATCTCCTGCGCGGACGCGCCCGCGTGGGTGAGCCGGATGGCGGCGCGGGCGTAGTCGGGGGTCTGCAGCAGCTCTGGCACGCGCTGCACCTCGAAGCAGCGCACGACGCTCGCCGCCTGTTCGGCGCCGAGATGGGTCTGCATCCAGGCGGGCACCACGTCGGTGTAGTACTGCCACCAGGCGGGGGCGTTGGCCTCTTCGGCCAGTGCCAGCAAGGTGGCGCGCTCGGCCTCGTCGGTGACCCCGTAGAGCGTGAGCAGATCCGACACGTCACGCTGTTTGAACCCGTGCCGGCCGGCCTCCAGCCGGCTGATCTTGAACCGGGAGCCGCGGATGGCCTCCCCGGCCGCCTCCCGGGTGATCCGCCGCTCCTCCCGCAGGGCGCGCAGTCGTGCGCCCAGCACGAGACGCGGCACCACGGGGCCCGCGCCGGTCCTGTCCAGGAGTGCGCCGCGAGACGGCGTTCGTAACTCTTGTTCACGTCCCACAGGGGTCTCCTTGCCGGGCCCAAGTCTGCACACAGACAAGCGCTGAGGGCAGCCATCGTAGGGGTTTTGCGCCGTCGGGGGCACGAAAGGAGAAGCATGGAAAAGGGCCCCCGCGGACTCTCGCCCGCGAAGACCCTTCGCACCGTCGGGACGACAGGATTTGAACCTGCGACCCCTTGACCCCCAGTCAAGTGCGCTACCAAGCTGCGCCACGTCCCGGTGCGTTGCGCGCGGTGGACCGCGCGATCGCGCATGTCGACCTTACCGCACGTGCAGAGCAGTTCTCGCCGGGGCCGGTGGGCGCTCTGTGGAGGCCGGCCCGGGGGTCCGGGCCGGCCTCGTGGTCAGCCGCGGCCCGCGGCCGTGGCCTCCTCGGACCGGGTGCCCGCCGGATCGTCCGCGGACTGCGCCGAGGGGTTCATGCGTCCGGTGCGGGCGACCGGCACCAGCAGTGCCGCGAGGGCGGCGGCCAGGCACAGCACCGCGAGCAGGGCGAAGCCGTGCGTGTAGCCGGAGCCGTAGGGCAGGCCCGAGGGCTGGAGCCGGCCGGTGACCAGGACGCTGGTGACGGCTGCGCCGATGGAGCCGCCGATGGTGCGGATGTTGGCGTTCATGCCGGTCGCGGCGCCGGTCTGGGAGGCCGGGACGCTGCCGACGATCAGGTTGGCCATCGAGGCGAAGGCCAGGCCGATGCCGAGGCCGAACACCCCGGAGACCAGGGCGACTTGCCACTGCTGGTCGTGCCAGACGGCGAGCATGCCGAGGGCCAGGGCGCCGAGCGCGGACCCGGTGGTCAGCAGGCGCTTGGCGCCCACGACCGGTCCCAGCCGGCCGCTGAGGATGCCCGAGAAGAACATGGTCACCAGCATGGGCAGCATCAGCAGTCCGGACGCCGTGACACTGGCGCCGAAGCCGTAGCCCGCGGAGCTCGGCGTCTGCACGAAGCCGGGCAGGAAGGACCACAGGGCGTACATGCCGGCGCCGAACAGCAGGGCCACGGTGTTGGTGGTCCACACGGCGGGCAGCCGCATGACGCGCAGGTCGATCAGCGGGGTGCGGGAGCGGGCCTCGGCCAGCAGCCACGCGGTGAACAGGACGGCGGCAGCGGCGAACAGGCCGATCACCTTGATCGAGCCCCAGCCCCACACGCCCGCCTGGCTCAGCGGCAGCAACAGCGCCACCAGCCAGGCCGACAGCAGCCCTGCACCGAGCCAACTGACGCTGCCCTCGGCCCGGTTGGGCGACTCGGGGACGTAGCGCAGGGCGATCAGCACAGTGACCGCGACGACGGCCACGGGGATCCAGAACAGCCAGCGGTAGTCGAGTGCGGACACGATCGGACCGGCGGCGACGATGCCGACACCGCCGCCCGCGGCGATCACCGCGGACAGGTTGCTGATGCTGCCGGGGACCCGGGACGGGTCGAACTCGTCCCGGATGATCCCGAAGGAGAGCGGGAAGAGCGCGCCGCCGACGCCCTGGACGACCCGGGCGACGATCAGGACGCCGATGCTGGGGGCGAGCGCGGCCAGCAGACAGCCGAGCAGCACCACCAGCAGGACGGCGACGAGGGTGCGCTTCTTGCCGATCAGGTCGCCGACGCGGCCGAGGATCGGGGTGAAGACGGAGGCGGACAGAAGATAGGCCGTCATCACCCACGTCGCCGTGGACTGCGAGGTGTGCAGCGCGTGCTGCACGGTCGGCAGCGCGGGCGCTATCAGCGACTGCAGCATGGCGAACACACCGGCGCCGGTCGCGAGGACCGCGAAGGTGAGACGGGTGGACTTGCGGGGCATGAAGGTGCCTCTCCGAACGAACGGGGTGCGGCCGAGGTTCTCTGGCCACGGTCGTGCGGGCCCGGAGCGCGGGATGAGCCGCGCAGGGCACGCCGACGGCCGGGGTGAGCGGTCGCGGAAAGGTAGGGGCGTGATGCGTGCGGCCGCACGCATCCACGGCGATCGCACCCGCACTGGTAAAGTGGAGGTACCCCTCCACTGTAGCGGAGGTACACCTCCGGTTCAACCTCGTCCCGCCCGGGAGGCAGCAGTGTCGGCCCAGCAGTACCCCGTCCGTGAGCTCGTGGCGTCCCGGCGCCCGCACCGCAAGGACGCCGCGCGCAACTACGACGCCCTGCTGGACGCCGCGCGCGAGGCCTTCGCCGAGCACGGCGCCGATGCCTCCCTGGAGGACATCGCCCGCCGCGCGGGGGTGGGCATCGGCACCCTCTACCGCAACTTCCCCTCCCGCCGCGAGCTGTTCGAGAGCGTGTACGCGAACGACGTCAACGAGCTCGTACGGGTCGCCGAGGAGGTCGCCGACCGGGAGCCGTGGGAGGCGCTGACCGCGTGGTTCGCCCGCTTCGCGGGCTACATGGTGACCAAGCGGGCGGTGCGCGAGGCGCTCGACGAGCAGTCCGAGATCTTCGACGCCTGCCGCGAGTCGATGTACGCCGCGGGCGGCCCGCTGTTCGAGCGGGCGCAGCAGGCTGGCGTGGCCCGCACGGACATGGACTTCGGCGACCTCATGCGCATGGTCGCGGGCATCACCGCCACGGTCTTCACCGACGACGCCCAGCGGGACCGGGTGCTGTCCATCGCCCTGGACGGGGTCCGCACCCGCTGAGGCGCACGCGCTGATGCTCCGGCGCCCCGCGGCTCACGCCCCCAGGTAGCGCAGCACCGCCAGCACCCGCCGGTTGGCGTCCTCCGACGCCGGCACGCCCAACTTGCCGAAGACGGCGGCCACATGCTTCTCCACCGTGCCGGCGGACACCACGAGGGCCTGGGCGATCGCGGCGTTCGACCGGCCTTCGGCCATCAGGGCGAGGACCTGGCGCTCGCGTGCGGTGAGTGTGTCGAGGTCCTCGGTGCGGCGGGCCGCGCCCGCGAGCTGGGTGACGACCTCGGGGTCGAGGGCGGTGCCGCCGTCCGCCACTCGGTTTAGGGCCTCGGTGAACTCGGCGACGTTCGCGACCCGGTCCTTGAGCAGATAGCCGACGCCCGCCGAGCCCGCGGCCAGCAGCCTGCGCGCGTACTTCGTCTCGATGTACTGGGAGAACAGCAGCACCCCGGTGCCGGGATGCGCCCGCCGGATGTCGATGGCGGCGCGCAGGCCCTCGTCGGTGTGGGTGGGCGGCATCCGGATGTCGACGACGGCGACGTCCGGCCGGTGCTCGGTCACGGCCGCCGTGAGCGCGTCCGCGTCACCGACGGCGGCGCACACCTCATGGCCGCGGTCGGTGAGCATCAGTGCCAGCAACTCCCGCAGCACCGCAGCATCTTCGGCGATCACGACGCGCATACGGGGCACTCTCTCACGACCTCGGCTCCTGACCGGCGTTCACGCGTGCGGCGGCAGCGACACGGTCACCGCCGTGGGCCCGCCCTGCGGGCTGCTGATGTCCAGGGTGCCGTCGACCGTGCGCACCCGCTGCAGCAGCCCCGTCAGACCGCTGCCCGCCCCGACCGTCGCCCCGCCCTGCCCGTCGTCGGTGACGCGCAGCCGCAGCAGTCCCTCCTCCTGGTCCACGCGCAGGACCACCCGGCGGGCGCCGCTGTGCTTGATGACGTTCGTCAGCAGCTCGGCGGCGCAGAAGTACGCGATGGTCTCGATCGCCGGGGTGGGCCGCTCGGGGAGGTCCACGGCCAGCTCCACGGGTACGGTGCTGCGCGCCGCGAGCGTCGCGAGGGCGTCGGGCAGACCGTCGTCCAGGACGGGCGGATGGATGCCGCGGGACAGGTCGCGCAGCTCGGTGAGGGCCTCGGTGGCATTGGTGTGGGCGGTCTCGATCAGCCGGCGCAGCCGCTCGGGGTCGGCGACCGGTTCGCCCTCGGCGCCCAGTCGCTCCTTCGCCATGTCGAGGCTCATCGCCAGCGCGACGAGCCGTACCTGCGCGCCGTCGTGCAGATCCCGCTCCAGCCGGCGCAGCAGGGCCGCGGAGTCGTCGACGGCGAGCGCCCGGGTCTCCTCCAGGTTCCGTACGCGCTGGGCGAGTTCGCTCGGGCCCAGCAGCGCGCGGACCAGCCAGCGGTCCACGGCGACGATGCCGCGGGTGACCCACGGCGCCGCGAGCAGGGTGGCGGCGCCGATCGCGGCGGCCACGAAGGTCCCCGCGAAGGAGGTGCTGTGCGGGGCGCCGCCGCCGGCCGGGATCGGTGTGATGGTCGCCATGCCCTCCTGGCCGGGGTGCGGGCGCTGTCCGAAGGCCGCCCAGCGCAGCGGCGCGGACAGATTGACCAGGCCGGTGACCCACCAGGTCAGCGCGTACCACTGGACGGCGGCGACGGGCAGCTTGACGAGGACGTACGCCACCGAGCGCCATCCCGCGGCGTCCCGCAGCCGTGTGTCGAGCCGCGCGAACATCCGCCCCGTGGGCCGCAGTCGCGGCGGTGCGGCCACCCGCTCCCCCAGCAGGCCGACCGCCAGTGTGCGGTGCACCCCGGCGAACGCCCGGCCCAGCGCGGTCGCGACGACCACGAAGAGCAGCCCCAGTACGGCGCCGACGAGCGAGACGGTGAGCCCGGCACCGAGGGCGAGCAGCACGAGGACGAGCACGAACCCCACGAGGGCGACCGGAAAGCCGGCCAGGCAGTACGCGGCCTCGCACCAGGCCCGCCGGGTGAACGGAGCCCGCAGCACGCCCCGCAGCCGTGCCGCCCCCGTCTGTGTGTCACGCATGGTCCCAGTGTCCCGTTCCCGCTCGTCGTCCGCGCCGGTCAGGCAGGACGTGGCTACGCGTCACGGCGTACCAGCAGCCGTCCGCCCACCCCGAGCGCGACCGCCACGTAGAGACACAGCACCGCGAACCCCGCCCACGGCGACAGACATCCCGCGACTGACTTGCTCACGGCCAGGGAGTTCGCCGCGATCATGGTCGGGAAGAACTTCGCGACGGTCATCCCGGTCAGTCCGGAGAACACCGCGGGGACGACGTACAGCACCCCGACCAGCAGTCCGACGGCCAGGGCGGTGTGCCGCACCACCGTGCCCAGCGCGAGGCCGAGCAGGCCGACCATCGCGAGGTAGGCGCCCGACAGGACGAGTGCCCGCAGCACCCCGGGATCGCCGATCCCCGGCCGGGGCACCGCGTCGGTCAGTGCGAGCCGCCCGGCCAGGAAGGTGGCGAAGGTGACGATCTCGCCGACCATCAGCGTGAGCAGGCCGAGGACACCGGCCTTGGCGGCGAGCAGGACCGGCCGGTCGGGGACCGCGGCGAGGGTGGATCTGATCGCGCCGGACGCGTACTCGCCCGTCATCACGAGCACGCCCAGCACGCCGACGATCATCTGGCCGAGGGCGATCCCGGCCAGCACGTTGTTGACCGGGTCGAAGGTGTCCACGTGGTCCGCGCCCGGCGCCTTGGTGTTGGCCATCGTGACCACCCCGATGGCGATCATCCCAGCCACGGTGGCGAGCAGCGCCCACAGCGTCGAGCGCAGGCTGCTCAGTTTGATCCACTCCATGCGTGCGGCATGCGTGAACGTGAAGCGGTGGTGGCCCACGGGAAGTCCCGTCCGTACGGCGCTCACGGCTGCCTCCTGTGCTCGGCGGGGGCGACGCCCCGGTACTCGGCACTGCTCCCGGTGATCGCGAAGAAGGCCTCCTCCAACGTCCGCCCGCCCGCGGTCAGTTCGGCGACGCTGGTGTCGGCGAGCAGCCGCCCCTGCCCGATCACGATCAAGTGGTCGGCGGTCAGGGCCATTTCGCTGATGAGGTGGCTGGAGAGCAGGACGGTGCGCCCCTCGGCCGCCAGGGACTTCATCAGTTCGCGGATCCAGCGCACGCCCTGCGGGTCGAGCCCGTTGACCGGCTCGTCGAAGAGCAGCACGGCCGGGTCGCCGAGCAACGCGGCGGCGATGCCGAGCCGTTGGGCCATGCCGAGCGAGAAGCCGCCGGCCCGCTTGCGGGCCACGTCGGTCAGGCCGACGGTGTCCAGGACGGCGGCCACCCGGGAGCGGGCGATGCCGTTGGCGGCGGCGAGTGCCGCCAGGTGCTTCTCGGCGCTGCGGCCCGGGTGGTAGGTGCGGGCCTCCAGCAGTGCGCCGACCTCGCACAGGGGTCGGCGCAGCTGGTGGTAGGCCCGGCCGTCGATGCGGACGGTGCCCGCGTCGGGGCGGTCCAGGCCCATGATCAGGCGCATGGTGGTGGATTTCCCGGACCCGTTGGGGCCGAGGAAGCCGGTGACGGCGCCCGGCCGGACGTCGAAGCCGAGGCCGTCCACGGCGAGGGTCGGGCCGTACCGTTTGCTGAGACCGCGCGCTTCGATCATCGGTGCTCCTTGGTGGCTGTGCTCATGCCACCGAAGCTATGCGCGCGGCCCGGCCCCCGGAACGCGGCTGACCTCCGTGTTCGTCTGGGGGATTTCCCCCAGCCGTACGCCTTGCGCAGGTCAGTGGGCGGTGACCAGTTCCTGGTCGACGCCGGCGCGGGCGCCCGGACGGGCGGTGCGCAGGGCGGCGATGCCGATGAAGACCATGGACGACAGGCCGGCGAGTGCGAAGGCGGTGAAGCCCCAGTCGCCGTGGCCCGCGGCGAGCAGTTGGCCGCCGAGCCACGGGCCGAAGACGGCGCCGAAGCGGCCCATGCCGGAGGTCCAGCCGACGGCGGTGGCGCGGTTGTCCGGGGTGGAGCGGATCGAGACGGTGGCGTAGATCATCGTCTGGGCGCTGTTGAGGAAGACGCCGGTGAGGAAGACGACCAGGGTGGTGACGCCCATCGGCAGGTGGACGCTGAGCAGGTAGACACCGGCCGCGGTGAGCGCGAACCAGATCGCCGAGATGCGCGGGGCGCCGAAGGTGTCGGCGGCCCGGCCCGCGACCAGCATGCCCACGATGCCGCCGAGGTTGAAGACGACGACGAAGGTCAGCGCGCTGGCGAGTTCGTAGCCCTCGGTGCGCATCAGGGTGGGCAGCCAGGTGGCGACGCCGTAGACCAGGAGCAGGCCGCCGAAGGAGGCCAGCCAGTACAGCAGGGTCTGGATCCACTCGCGGCCGCGGAAGAGGGCGAGCAGCGCGTCCCAGCGGTCGGCGGCACTCTTCTTGCCGTCGGCGGCGGGCAGTTCGACGTCGTAGCGGGCGGCCAGTGCGTGCGCCTCGTCGGTGCGGCCCTTGGCGACGAGGAAGCTCAGCGACTCGGGCAGGAGCTTGACCAGCACCGGGGCGAAGGCGAGCGGGACGACGCAGACCCAGAAGGCGGCGCGCCAGCCGACCGGGTCCACCAGCCACTTGGCCACGTACGCCGAGAGGATGCCGCCCGCGTGGTGCGCGGTCATCAGCAGGCCGATGACGAGGGCGCCGCGGCCGCGCGGCGCGTAGTCGGAGACCATGCTGATGGCGGTGGGCAGCAGGCCCCCGAGGCCGACGCCCGCCAGGGTCCGGCCGAGGCCGAAGACGGCGACGCTGCCGGAGAGGGCGCAGATCCCGGAGGCCAGCGAGAACAGCGTCACACAGCCGATCATCAGCCTCTTGCGGCCGATCCGGTCCGCGACGGTCCCCGCGGTCAGGGCGCCGACCAGCATGCCGAAGGTGGCGTAGCTGCCCAGGTCGCCCGCCTGGTCGGCGGTGATGCCGAAGGTCTTCGTCTCCAGCAGGTGCGGCAGCACCGAGCCGTAGATGAACATGTCGAGGCCGTCGAAGAGCACGGCGAGCCAGCACAGTCCGACGACCAGAAGGGCCAACCGGCTGCCGCGGGCGGATGGGGCGAGGCGGGACATCGTTGTTCTTCCTCTCGTGCGGGGTGGCTAGACGCTAGGGAGCCACGACTCAACAGTCAACGTTTTTGTCAACAATCTCATCGACAATCAAGCCGGCTGACGGTCGAGCCGTGGCTCTGTGGGCGATCCGGGCCGGGTCCCGCCAGCGACCTGCTACGCGACCGGAGGCGTCCCGTGCGTATGGAAGGACTCGATGGTCTTCAGGCCCCAGGCCTGCCCCTTCTTGCGCTCCTCCTCCGTCCAGGTGATCAGCGGCCAGTCCGGCGCGAGGACGAGCCGGGTGAGCGGGTTGCACAGCTCGATGCGGTTGCCGCCCGGTTCGTAGACGTAGAGGAAGAACGTCTGCTGGATGGCGTGCTTGTGCGGGCCCGTCTCGATGAACACGCCGCTGTCGATGGCGAGATCGGCGGCACGCAGCACGTCCTCGCGGGTGTCGGTGGCGAAGGCGATGTGGTGCAGCCGGCCCTCGGAGCCGGTCCAGTCCTCGGTGTAGACGACGTCGTACGACTTGTTCGTGTACGTCAGCCAACGCGCCGCGATCCGCCCGGAGTCGAGCCGGATCTGCTCGGTCGGCCGGGCGCCCAGCACCTGTTGCTGGAACTCGGCGTTGGCGAGCACGTCCGCGGCGAGGAAGTTGATGTGGTCCAGACGGCGCACGCCCACGCCCCGGTTGGGCTTGGCCTGCGGCTGGTTCTTCAGCGCGGGCCTGAGTTCCTCGGGAGCCTGGTAGTGCTCGCTCTCCCAGTACAGGGCGTGCTCGTGGCCGTCGGGGTCCGTGGTCAGGTACAGCCTGCCGAGGCCGGGTTCGTCCTCGACCCACTTGCCGCTGCCGCCCGCCGCCTCGACGGCCTCGACACGGCGGTGCAGTGCCTCCTCGCTGGAGCTGCGCAGGGCGAGCCGGCCGAGGCCGGGCTGCTCGCGGGCGGTGAGGACCAGGCTGTGGTGCTCGTAGTCGTCGAAGGTCCGCAGGTAGACCGTGTCGCCGTCCTCGCCGTTGACCGTCAGGCCGAGGAAGTCGGTGAAGAAGGCGACGCTGGCGTCCAGATCGGGGGTGAACAGCTGGGCATGGCCGACGTGGGCGATGTCGCCGAGCGGCGGTGTCATCGCTGACCTCCTTGGTCCTGCGGGTCGTTAGTGGGGAGGGGTGCCGTGTCGGCGGACCGCGGGAAGACGGTGCCGTCGAAGATCTTGCGGGCGGTGCGCACCACGGCGGTGCGGCGGGCGGTGGGCAGTTCCCCGGGCGGGGCGGTGAGGCTGCTCTCGATGTCCAGGAATCCCGTGGGGTGTTCGATACGGACGCGGTCCTCGCCCGGGTCGACGCGCGCGAGGTCCGCGCCCACGCTGCCCTCGATCCGCAGCCCGGCGGCCACACTGGCGGCGCCGAGCACGCCGATCGACGTGTGGCAGCGGATCGGGATGAAGGTGCGGGTGGTGACCGCGCCGCCGTCCCGGGGCGGGGCGAGCAGTGTCAGCTTGGGCACGGTGGTGCCGGAGACGTCGCCGAGGCCCATCAGCCGGCCGGCCTCCAGCCGGATCTCGCGCAGCCGGTCGGCGAGCGCGCCGTCCTTCTCCAGTTCCTCGGGCGACTCGTAGCCGGTGACCTTCAGGGACGAGGCCGCGATGAGCACGGTCGGCATGCCGTTGTCCACGCAGGTCACGGGCACGCCCTGGATCTCGTCGCGGACACGGCCGGTGGGCAGCAGCGGGTTCACGCTCGGCGGGAACTCGATCACCACGGCGGCGGCCGTCCCGGGCACGCCGGAGATCTCGGCGTCGCCCGTGTAGTCGACCCGGCCGCCCGGGGTCGGGAAGGTCGCCGTCGCGTAGTCACCGCTGTTGACCATGCGGATACGGACGGAGGTGTGCTCCTGCCCTGCCGGGACGAGTCCGCGCTCGACGGCGAACGGCCCGATGCCGGCCAGGAGGTTCCCGCAGTTCTGACGGTCGCTCACCTCGGGCCGGTCGACCACGACCTGGAGGAAGAGGTAGTCGACGTCGGCCTGCGGATCGGCCGACGGCGAGACCACGGCCACCTTGCTGGTGAGCGGGTGCGCACCGCCCAGGCCGTCGATCTGGCGCTCGTCCGGGCTGCCCATCACGCGCAGCAACAGGGCGTCGCGCAGGGCGGGTTCGGCCGGCAGGTCGTCGGCGAGGAAGTAGGCACCCTTGGAGGTGCCGCCGCGCATCAGCAGACAGGGCAGTTCCTCGGTCACGGCCGCTCCCCCTCGTACTCCTCGAACGTCTTGTACTCGACCCCGAGTTCCTTCAGCTTCTCGCGCAACCCGTAGCGGTCGAGCCCGAGTTGGCCATCGAGGAAGGCGGCGCGGGACTTGGCCTCCTTGGCCTCGCGGGCCTCCGACCTCTCGGCCGCCTCCCGTGCGCGTTCGCGCGGTACGACCACCACGCCGTCGTCGTCGGCGAGGATCACGTCGCCGGGGCGGATCACCTGACCGTCCACGGCGACGGGGACGTTGACGGAACCGCCGGTGGCCTTGACGGTGCCCTGGGCGGAGACCGCCCGGGACCAGGCGGCAAAGCCCATCTCGCGCAGCTCCTGGGTGTCCCGGATGCCGGCGTTGATGATCAGTCCCCGCACTCCCCGCCGGTGCAGCGCGGTCGCGAACAGCTCGCCGAACATGCCGTCGGTGGAGGGGGAGGTGGTGGTGACGACGAGGAAGTCGCCCTCGCCGCACTGCTCCACGGCCGCGTGGATCATGAGGTTGTCGCCGGGCCAGCTCAGGACGGTCACCGCGGTGCCCGCGACGCGTACGCCCTGCTGGATGGGCCGGATCCCGGGCCCCAGCAGGCCCGTGCGCCCCATCGCCTCGCTGACCGTGGCCACTCCGAAGCCGGCCAGCGCCTCGACGTCCTTGGCGTCGGCCTTCGGGGGGTTGGTGACGATGACGCCGCTCATGCGAGCTCCTTCGCGATCTGGGGGTAGGGACGCATGTACGCCTCGGCCATGGTCCTGTGGGCCAGACCGAGGTTCGGTCCGGCGTTGCGCCTGAGCTGGACGCCCCGGCGCACGGCGAGGTCCGTGTAGTAGTCCCACAGGTGCTGCTGGGCCGCGAGGCACTCCATCGCCTTGCGCTTGGTGTCCCAGACCTCGGTGATGTCGAGCAGCACCTGGGGCGTGAAGCCGCACATCTCGGGCTGGTGCGGCTCGAAGTAGAAGACCGGCGGGGCACCGATGATGTCGCCCTCGCCCGGGTAGCCGATCGCCTGGGCGAGGATGCGGGCCTGCAGGGCCATGCGGTGGGCGGCCGGGTGGTCGCCGTTGTAGGGGTCCTCGGCCGGGTGGGTGAGCACGACGTCGGGCTGGGTCTCGCGGTAGGCGGTCACGAGCCGGTCCGTCAACTCGGCGCTCTCCACCAGGGGATAGTCACCGGCGTCGAAGAAGCGGACCTCGGCGCCGAGGGTGGCCGCGGCACGCTCGGCCTCGTCCCTGCGTATCGCCTTGATCTCGTCGAGCTTCCAGCCCTCGCGCCACGCCTTGGCGGACTCGCCGCGCTCGCCGAAGGTCAGACAGGCGATGGTGACCTTCTCCCCGCGCGAGGCGGCCAGGGCGATGGCGCCGCCGGCCCGCCACACGAAGTCCCCGGCGTGCGCGGTGACGACCAGGGTGGAGCGTGCGGGTGTTCTCCCCGCGCCGGCGCCGTCGGGTGGCGGGGAGGCGGGCGCGTTGGCCTGGGTCATGCTCGAATCTCCTTGGTGGACGGGTGGGGCGCCCGCCTCCCCCGCGTCCGGCGCGGTCGCGTCAGTCGCGCAGCGCCTCGATCACGCTGGTGAGGTGGGCGCGGACGGCCGCCTCGGCCGCCTGCGGATCCCTGGCCCTGATCGCCTCGATCATCGCCAGATGCTCGTTCAGGGAGTGCTGCGGGCGGCCCGGCCGAAGCGCCAACTGGAAGCGGTGGCGCACCAGTTGGGCGTTGAGCCGCTCCAGCAGATCCACCGCCGTACGCTGCCCGGACAGGTCCCGGACCTTGGCGTGCAGCTCCTGGTTGAGCTCGGAGTAGGTCACCGGCTCGCCGTCGGCCACGGCCTTGGTCATCGCCGTGCCCAGTTCGGTCAGCTCGGCGAGCTGTTCGTCACTGGCCAGCGTGGCCGCCTTGGCCGCGCACAGCCCTTCGAGGACCATGCGGCACTCGGTGATGGCGACCGCCTCCTCGACGGTCACCACCCGCACCCGCGAGCCGCGGTTGCGGATCCGCTCGACCAGGCCCTGGGCCTCCAGGTCGATGAGTGCCGCCCGGATGCTGGCCCGTGTCACACCGAACTGCTCGGCGAGTTCGTTCTCCACCAGCCGCTGCGCCGGTGCCATCTCGCCGTGCAGGATCGCCTGCCGCAGCTGCGTGAACGCATGCTGTTTGGCCTGCTCTCCGGTGCTCGGACGGGCTTGGTTCGGCATCGCTGCCCTCCCTGAGTGAGTGCGTGTCGAACGTAAATCTAGCCAAACAAGATTGTCAACAATTTTGTCTGCCGTATTGCACGCACACTGATGGGCGCGACGCACTCAGGGTTCACGGATGGCGTGGGCGGAGGGCAGGCCGCCGGGAATTCCAGTGGCTCAGGCCGCCGGGAACTCCGGCGGGCCGCCCTCGTACGCCGCCCGGAGCACCGCGAGTGCGTCCGCCGCCGTGACCGACCGTGGATTGGCGTACGCCTGACCCGCGGTCTGGGCGGCCGCCTCCGCCAAGTCGGCTTCCTTCAGGCCCAGTTCGGCCAGTGTGCGCGGGGCGCCGAGACGTTCGGCCAGGGCCTTGAGGGCGCGTGGGGCGTCCGTCGCGTCCAGGGCACGGGCCACGGCGGCGGACGCGTCCGGGGCCGCGAGCGCGTTGTAGGCGAGGGTGTAGGGCAGGACCACCGTGTGCGTCTCGGCGTGCGGCAGATTGAAGGTGCCGCCCAGGACGTGGCACAGCTTGTGGTGCAGGCCCATGGTGGTGGCGCCGAGGCAGGAGCCGCACAGCCAGGCGCCGTACAGGGCGCGACCGCGGGCCTCCTTGGACTCCGGGTCGGCGGCCACCGCGGGCAGCGCGCCCGCCATGGCCCGTACGCCCTCCTCGGCGATCAGGTCGATCAGCGGCGAGGTGTCGGGGGCGTACAGCGCCTCGACGGCGTGGGCGATCGCGTTGATGCCGCTGGTGACGGAGAGCGGCACCGGCAGGGAGAGGGTGAGGTCGGGGTCGTAGACGACGCTGCGCGGCAGGACCACGGGGTCGCGGCCGGTGCGTTTGACGCCGTGCTCGGTCAGGCCCCAGACCGGGGTCATCTCCGAGCCGGCGTAGGTGGAGGGCACCGCCATCAGCGACAGGCCGGTGCGCAGGGCGACCGCCTTGCCGAGGCCGATCGAGGAGCCGCCGCCGACGGCCACACAGCCGTCGGCGCCCGCCGCGCGGGCCGCCTCGACGGCGCGGTCGGCCGCCTCGACGGGGACGTGCATCCGGGCGCCGTCGTGCAGGCCCACACAGGCGGGGCCCAATGCGTCGGCGACCGCGCGTGCGGTGGCCGCACCGCGGCTGCCGCAGACCACCAGCAGCCGGCGCAGTCCGAGGGCGGCGGCCTCGCCGGGGGTCGCGTTCGTGGCGGCGCCGGAGCGGAAGACGACCCGGACCGGCCGGGACTGGTGCGAGAAGTCGAGGACGCCCTTCACGACCGCTCCAGTACGAGGTCGAAGCGGGCGTGCCGGAACGGGTTCGCGACGCCGAACTCCCCCGCCAGCGCGGGATCGTCCGTCTCGGCGAAGTCCTGCACCAGGCTCGGCTTGACGGCGAACACGGCGTCGGAGTCGAGATAGTCACTGCCCGCGACGAAGATGTGCGTGGTCACGGGGGTGTGCCCGGCGGCCGTGGCGATGAAGTGGATGTGGGCCGGGCGGTAGGGGTGGCGGCCGGTCGCGCGCAGCAGGCCGCCGACCGGGCCGTCCGTGGGGATCGGGTACGGGCTCGGCACACAGGTGCGGAACCAGAAGCGGCCCTCGGCGTCGGCGGTGAACAGTCCGCGGCCGTTGCCCGGCGGCTGCACGTCCGGGCGCTGGACGTCGTAGAAGCCGTTGCCGTCGGCCTGCCAGACGTCGAGGAGCGCGCCCGGCAGCGGTGTGCCGTCCCGGGACAGCACCCGGCCGCTGACCACGCAGGGCTCGCCGCCGCCCACCAGGTCGATGTCGGCGCCGAGGGCGCGGACCGGGGACTCGGTCATGTGGAACGGCCCGAGGACCGTCGACTCGGTCGCGCCGGGGGCGCGGTCGCCGTTGAGCGTCTCGACCAGCATGGACAGGCCCAGCACGTCGGACAGGAGGATGAACTCCTGCCGGGTGTCCGTGCAGGTCTGCCCGGTCGCGGTCAGGAAGGCGACGGCCCGCTCCCACTCCTCCTGCGTCAGCCGCGTCTCGCGGGCGAAGGCGTGCAGATGGCGGACGAGTCCGGTCAGCAGCTCGCGCAGGCGCGGGTCGGCGGTGCCGGCCAGGCTGTTCACCGCTTCGTCGGTGACGGTCGTGTCGAGGGCGTCGGTGGCGTCGGTGGTCATGTCGGCTCCCTTCCCGGGTGCGCGGTTCAACCGAACCAGACGATGAGCCGTACGTGCTCGTCGCCCCGCTCGGCCGCGAGGTCACGCATGGCGCTCCATACCTCTGCCCAGCATCCCTCGTCCGGCGGGGCGAGCATCCGGGCGGTGAGGACCACCGGCCGGTACACCGCGCCGTTCAGGTGCACCTCGGCGCCGGGGGGCCACTCCGGCGGCGCCAGGTGCAGGCCTCCCCCGTAGACCTTGCCGGCGGCCTCGCGCAGGGTGGGCGTCACCCGGACCAGGTGCTCGCCCTCGGGGTCCGAGCAGTGCGTCCAGTACCAGGCGGGCCGGGAGGCCAGCGGCTCGTCCCAGTCGACCGCGCACACCTCGGCCCAGGTGAGATGCGTGTGGCTGTGCTGGTGATCGCCGTGCGCATGCTCCCGTACCGGCTCCGATACGTCGTCCGGCAGTCCGCGGCCGGGAAAGAGCGGGCGCTCCACGTCTCCCGTCCCGCGCACGCCGAACAGACAGTCCCAGGCGACGTAGTCCCGGGGCGGCCGGAAGTCGAGAAGGTCGAACTCCATCTGCCAGCGTCCGTCGGCCGAGCGGCTTTCGATGGCGCCATCCATGTCGGTCCCCACGCGGCAGACCTTATGGCAGGAAGGCGGGTCCGTGGCGCCATCATGTGATTTCCCGGTGGCGGCACGGTTCCGGATCCCTTCCAAAGGTGTACGCCGTCGATCCGTGCACGGGGTCGACCGTGCGGGGGACCCGGCCGTGTGTGGGCGCCTGCGCGAGGGTGCTCACTGTGCCGGTGGCGGTGCGGTCGTGCCGCGGATCTCCAACGTCGGTGCGGTCAAGTGCAGTTGACCCGCTCCGCCGGGCCGCTCGAAACGGTCCAGGAGACAGCGGGCGGCGCGCCGGCCGATCTCGTGCCCGGCGTTGTCGACCGTGGTCAGCCAGACGTGGCGCAGCCGGGAGATGCTCGTGTTGTCGCAGCCGACGACGGACACGTCCTGCGGGACGCGCAGTCCCAGCTCCTCAGCGGCCGAGAGCGCGCCGACGGAGGCGATGTCGTTGACGGCGAACAGGGCGGTGGGCCGCTCGGGGCGGCTGAGCAGCCGGACGGTGGTGCGGTAGCCGCCCTCCTCGGTCATGTCGCTCGGCTCGACCAGGGCCTGACCGGCGAGGCCGTGCGCCGCCATCGTCGTCTCGAAGCTGCGTCTGCGCAGTTCGCCGACGGCGCCGTAGCCCGCGATGTGGGCGATGCGCCGGTGGCCGAGCCCGATGAGGTGCTCGGCGACCAGCCGGGCGCCCCGCTCGTCGTCGCACGCCACGACGTCCACGCCGGACGGGACCGGTTCGCGGGCGCCCGCGACGACGACCGGGAGCCGTTCGGCGGCCGTGCCGAGGGCGGCCGGGTCGGGCAGGGTGCCGACGACGACCAGGCCGTCCACACGCAGGTCGAGGAGCGGTTCGGCGGGGTCCTGGCCGGTGCGGCGGTTGAGCCGGGCGTCCGCCAGCAGCATGCGCAGACCGCTGTCGTGCAGGAGTGGGTTGAGGCCGTCGAGCAGGTCGACGAACCAGGGGTTGCGCAGATCATTGAGGAGCACGCCGACGGTGCGCGTGCGCTGCTCGCTGAGGGCGCGCGCCGCCTCGTTGGGCCGGTAGCCGAGCTCGCGCGCCGCCCGCAGCACGGCGTCCCGCTTCTCCGGCCGCACCTGCCCCGAGCCGCGCAGCACGAGGGAGACCAGCGACTTGGACACCCCGGCCCGTTCGGCCACGTCGCGGATGGTCGGCGGTTTCATGGCCTGGACCGTTCCATGAACGGTTGAGGCTTGTCAAAGGGTCCGGGGAGGGTTGACAGCCTCGGAATCGGGCCTTCAGGGTGGCGTGGACAGATTGTGGACCGGTCCAAAGAGGGGCTGTCATGGTGGATACGCTCGGTGTCGCCGTCGTCGGGTTCGGCTGGATGGGCCGGGTGCACACCCAGGCGTACGCCCGCCTCCTGCACCACTACCCGCGGCTGGGCCTGCGCCCGCAGCTGGTGACCGTCGCCGAGGAGGTGCCGGGCCGGGCCGAGGAGGCCGCCGCGCAGTTCGGCTTCGCGGCCACCACCCGGGACTGGCGCGAGGTCGCCAAGGACCCGCGCGTGCAGGCGGTGTCCATCACCGCCCCGAACTTCCTGCACCGCGAGATCGGCGTCGCGATGGCCGAGGCGGGCAAGCACATCTGGATCGAGAAGCCGGTCGGGCTGAGCACGGCGGACGCGCGGGCGGTGGCCGACGCGGTCGCCGCGGCGGGCGTCCAGGGCGCCGTCGGCTTCAACTACCGCAACGCGCCCGCCGTCGAGACGGCCCGCGAGCTCATCGCCTCGGGCGCGATCGGCCGGGTCACGCACCTGCGCATCCGGCTGTTCAGCGACTACGCCGCCCACCCCGAGGGTGCCCTGACCTGGCGCTACGAGAAGGAGCGCGGCGGCAGCGGGGTGCTGGGCGACCTCGCCTCGCACGGCGCGGACCTCGCCCGCTTCCTGCTCGGCGACATCGAGTCGCTGACCGCCGACACGGCCGTGTTCATCCCCGAGCGGGCCCGCCCCACCGGCGCCACCGCGGGCCACGCCCGCGCCACCGGCGGTGAGCTGGGCCCGGTCGAGAACGAGGACTACGTCAACTGCCTGCTGCGCTTCGCCTCCGGCGCCCGCGGCGTCCTGGAGGCCTGCCGGGTCTCGGTCGGCGAGCAGAACAACTACGGCTTCGAGGTGCACGGCACCGAGGGCGCCGTCTTCTGGGACTTCCGCCGGATGAACGAGCTGGGCGTCAGCCGCGGCACGGGCTACCAGGACCAGCCGGTCAGCACGGTGTACGTCGGTCCGGGCGCGGGCGAGTTCGCCGCGTTCCAGCCGGGCGCGGCGAACGCCATGGGCTACGACGACCTGAAGGTCATCGAGGCCCACCGCTTCGTACGCTCGATCACAGAGGGCACACCGTGCGGGGCCACATTGCCGGACGCCGTGCACAGTGCTGCCGCGGTGGAGGCGATGGTGCGGTCGGCCGAGAGGGGGGCCTGGGTCAACGTCCCGGTGGCGTGACGGACTTCGCGGTTAGCAGCCGTGCGCCGGCGACGAGGGCGTCGGCGACGGGGCGCGGCGAATGCCGGGGGCACGACGACCTGAAGGTGAACGAGGCCCGGCGCTCTGCAGGAGGCCGTGCACAGCGCTGTCGCGGTCGCGGTCGCAGTCGCGGTCGCGGTCGCGGCGATGGTGCGGTCGGCCGAGAGCGGGGCCGGGCCTGGGTCAACGTCCCGGCGGCGTGACGGACTTCGCGGCCAGCAACCGGACGCCGGCGACGAGGGCGTCGACGACGGGGCGCGGCGGGTTGTCGGGGACCTCCGGGTCCCAGCCGGGTCTGCGGGTGCGGGCAGACAGCGGGAGTTCGACCTGAACGCCCCCGTGGCGGGGCAGGTTCACCGGGTTCCTGGCGTGCACCCCGCGCAGCGAGGCCGGGATCTCGGCGAGGTCGGTGACCGGGTCGAACTGCGGGCGCAGGGCACTCAGGCCCGAGGCGAGCAGATGCGCCGCCGGGCGGTTGGCGCCGCCGAGGAAGATGGACCGCGGCGTCGCCCGTCTCATGTGGCCGTGCAGCGAGACCGCGACCGTCACCTGGGACAGGAACATCCGCAGCAGGTCGCAGTGCTCCACCGCCATGCGCGGGGAGGGGATGTGCACCGGCTCCGGAACGCCCGGCTGGGTGAAGACCAGACTCGTCGCGCCGCAGCGCTCGGCCACGGACCGGGCCAGCTCGGCCGTGCCGCCCTCGTTGCTGCCGTGCAGCGCGAGCAGGCCGACCTCGCCGCCCGTGGTGAGCGTGGCGAGCAGGCGGACGCCCTCGATCTCCACGAGCTCCGTCCTCGTCATCAACCCTCTCCTCAACCCGCGCCCCTCTCGTCAACCCACGCCCACCGCCTCAACCCGCGGCCCACCACTCCCCCGATGATCCCCTCCCCAACCCACGACCCCTCCCCAACCCACACCCCGCGCCCAACGCCGCCCCCCACTCACTCACCCCCCAACCTGCGGCGGCATGTTGTAAGGCGTCACCACCTGGATTGCTGAGGAGAGCGTAGGTCCCGTGGGGGGTAGGGCGCCGTGGGCGCGCATGACGGTGTGGCAGGACTCGCGCATGTCCTGGCGCAGGTCGTGGTGGAGGACGGCGGAGATGCGGTTCGCGCGCAGCAGCCGGGTGTTGTCGTGGTCGAGGTCGTGCGCGACGAACACCGCGCACTCGCGGCCGAGGTCCTCGAAGGCGCGCAGGGTGGCGTTGTTGCCGCCGCCGATGGAGTAGACGGCGCGGATGTCCGGGTCGCGTTCGAGGGCGGCGCGGACCAGGTCGTACTGGGTGGCGTCGAGCCCCTGCCCCTCGGCGATCTCGACCAGCGCCCGCTGCGGGTGGCGGGCGCGCATGACGCTGCGGAAGCCCATCTCGCGCTCCTCCTCGTTGCGGAAGAAGCCACTGCTGAGGCTGGTGAGCACATTGCCGGGGCGTTCGCCCAGCCACTGGCCCATGAGGTAGGCGGCGGTCGCGCCGGCCGCGCGGTTGTCGATGCCGACGTAGGCGAGGCGGGCGGTGGCGGGCAGATCGGTGAACAGGGTGACGACGGGGATGCCCGCCTCGGCGAGCCGGCCCACGGCGGCCGTGATCTCGGGGACGTCCGGCGCCTTGAGGATCACGCCCTGCGAGCCGCGCCGGGCGATCCGGTCCAGGACGGCGGTCAGCTCCGCCACCGGCCCGGTCTCGCGGAAGTGGAAGCGCGAGCGCACGACGGCCGGGTGCAGCGAGGGCAGTTCCGTCTCCAGGGCGGCGCGTACGGCGGTGGAGAACCGCTCCGGCGCCTGCATCACGATGTCGATCATGAAGGTGCGGCCGACGAGCCGGACCTGGGTGCGCTGCCGGTCGAGGTCGGCGATGGCCTGCTGGACCTCCCGTGCGGTGCTCTCGCGCACTCCTCCCCTGCCGTTGAGGACCCGGTCCACGGTGGCCTCGCTCAGGCCCGCCTGACGTGCGATCTCCCGGATCGGGAACGGGTGGCCCATCCGTGGCTCCTTACCTCGGCTCCTTGAGGGGTTTTTGATGGCACCGTGCTGGTTGTTCGACAGGTTTGTCATGACAAGAATGGCAGGGCCGCGCCAGGACTGTCACCGAGCACTGTGCGGCACCCCCGAGCGAAGGAACGACGATGTCCCTCACCCCTGTGGAACACCGTGCCTGGCTGTCCGAACAGGACTGCGACCTGGCTGACCTGCGCCGGCTCGTCGAGCGGACCACCGACGTCACCGACTACCCGCACGCCTCCGAGGTGGAGCAGGGCGTCCTGGTCTACGACAGCGACCGGCTGCGCACGGCCGAGTCGCGCCCCGTGCGCGCCGAGCTGGTCCGGGCGCTCACGCAGGGCCCGGGCATCGTGGTCTTCCGGGGCGCCTTCGGCGACCTGTCCGTCGTCGACCGGCTCAGCGCGGTGTTCGACGCGCTGATCGCCGAGCAGCGCGCCTCGGGCGCGAGGGCCGGGGACCACTTCGCCAAGCCGGGCGCCAACGACCGGGTGTGGAACGCGCTGGAGAAGGCGGCCCTGCACGACCCCGGGGCGTTCGCCGACTACTACGCCAACGACATCCTGGCGCTGGTCTCGACGGCCTGGCTCGGCCCCGGCTACCAGGTCACCTCGCAGGTCAACGTGGTCAATCCGGGCGGCAAGGCGCAGACCGTGCACCGCGACTACCACCTGGGCTTCCTGTCGAACGAGGCGGCGGCCGCCTACCCGGCCCATGTGCACGTCCTGTCCCCCGTGCTCACCCTGCAGGGCGCGGTCGCCCACTGCGACATGCCGGTGGAGTCGGGACCGACGCTGTATCTGCCGTACTCGCAGCAGTACGAGCCCGGCTATCTGGCCTGGCGGCTGCCTCAGTTCCAGGCGTACTTCGACGACCACCACGTCCAGCTCCCGCTCGCCAAGGGCGACGCGGCCTTCTTCAACCCGGCGGTGTTCCACGCGGCCGGCACCAACCGCTCCGCGGACATCCGGCGCACGGCCAATCTGCTGCAGGTGTCCTCGGCGTTCGGGCGGGCCATGGAGACGGTGGACCGCGAGGCCGTGACGAGCGCGGTCTACCCCGTGCTGCTCGCGCGCAGGGCCGAGGGGGCGGGCGACCAGTGGCTGGGGAACGTGATCGCCGCCAGCGCCGAGGGCTACCCCTTCCCCACCAACCTCGACAGCGACCCGCCGGCCGACGGACTCGCCCCGCCCTCACAGGCGGACGTCGTACGGCGCGCACTGCGCGAGGGATGGACTGCCGAGGCACTACGGCACGAGCTGCGGGCCCACGCCGGGCGCCGGGAAAGCTGAGAGGGCAGGGACAGCATGGGACTTCTGGACGACAAGGTCGTGCTCGTCAACGGCGGCAGTCAGGGCGTGGGTGCCGCCGTGGCGCGGGCGGCGGTCCGCGAGGGCGCGGTGGTGGCCCTGACCGGGCGCCGCCCGGCACCGGGCGAGGCGCTGGTGTCGGAGCTGACGGCCGAGGGCGGCAAGGCGATGTTCATCCGCGCCGACCTCGCGGACGCCGGGCAGGCGAGCACCGCCGTGGGCGACGTGGTCGCGGCGTACGGGCGGATCGACTGCCTGGTCAACTCCGCGGGCCTGACCTCGCGGGGCACGCTCCTGGACACCACGCCGGAGCTGTTCGACCAGCACGTCGCGATCAACCTCAAGGCGCCGTTCTTCGCGATGCAGGCCGCCGTGGCGGACATGGTCGCCCGCAGGGCGCCCGGCACGATCGTCAACATCATCACGTCCTCGGCGCACGGCGGGCAGCCGTTCCTGGCGCCGTACGTCGCCGCGAAGGCCGGTCTGATCGGCCTGACCCGCAACGCGGCGCACGCGCACCGCTGGGACCGGATCCGGATCAACGGGCTCAACATCGGCTGGACCGAGACCGAGGGCGAGGACGCCACCCAGAGGAGGTTCCACGGCGCCGGTGACGAGTGGCGGGAGGAGGCCGCGGCGAAGCTGCCGATGGGCAAGCTCGGCCAGCCGGACGAGATCGCCGACTTCGTGGTCCTCCTGCTGTCCGACCGCTCCGGCGTGGTCACCGGATCGGTGATCGACTGGGACCAGAACGTGCTCGGCGGCCTCGACTGAGACTCGACTGAGAACCAGTGGTCACGACAACCGCACCCTCTCTAGGAGCAACACCCTCATGCGTATCGGAATCCTCGGCCTCGGCCGTATCGGCGCCTTCCACGCCGAGACCCTCTCCGGACTCGACGCGGTCGAGTCGCTCGTCCTGACCGACCCGTTCGCGGACGCCGCCAAGTCGGCCGCGGAGCGGTTCGGCGGCGAGGTCGTGGACTCGCCGGAGGCGCTGCTGGCCGCCGGTGTGGACGGCATCGTGATCGCCGCCGCGACCGACGCCCACCCCGCGCTGATCCTGGCCGGGGTCGAGGCCGGCATCCCCGTCTTCTGCGAGAAGCCGGTGGCGAAGACCATGGCCGAGGGCGTGCAGGTGCTCAAGGCCGTCGAGGGCACCGACGTGCCGATCCAGATCGGCTACAACCGCCGCTTCGACGCAGGCTTCGTCGCCGCCCGCGCCGCCGTGCAGAGCGGCGAACTGGGCAAGCTGCACACCGTGCGGTCGACGACGCTGGACCCGGCGCCCCCGCCGGCCGCGTACATCGCCGCCTCCGGCGGCATCTTCCGCGACTGCTCGGTGCACGACTTCGACATCATCCGCTGGGTGACCGGTCGCGAGGTCGTCGAGGTGTACGCCACCGGCGGCAACCGGGGCGCCGAGTACATCAAGGAGGCGGGCGACGCCGACACCACCGGCGCGCTCCTCACCCTCGACGACGGCACGATCGCGGTGGTCTCCAACTCCCGCCACAACGCCCGGGGGCACGACGTACGGATGGAGCTCCACGGTTTCACGGACTCCATCGCGGTCGGCCTGGAGGACAGGCTGCCGCTGCGCTCCGTCGAGCCCGGCGTGACCTTCCCGGCCGGCACGCCGTACGACTTCTTCATGGACCGCTTCTCGGCGGCCTACCGCGCCGAACTCACCGCGTTCACCGAGGTCGTCGCCGGGAAGCGCCCCTCTCCCTGCACGGTCGCCGACGCCTTGGAGGCCGGCTGGATCGCGGACGCCTGCACGCTGTCGCTGCAGGAGCACCGGCCGGTGACGATCGCCGAGGTCCGCACGGCCTGGCGGCACCCCAGTCCCTCGTGCTCCGGGTGCTGGGGCGGCCTCCGGCACCCGGAGCACGAGAGTGTGTGAACCACCACGTTGCCCCTGACGGCCGGGAGCACCGGATCTCCTCGTACCACCATGAGATCCACTCAAGCCCCGACGGACCAAGGAGTGACGAGAATGAACACCGCCGAGACGTCCCGGCCGGGACCCCGCAGTGTGATCGTCGTCGGCGCCGGACCGAGCGGGCTGTCGGCGGCACGTGAACTGGAGCGTGCCGGGCACCGGGTGACGGTCCTGGAGGAGCAGGACGCGGTCGCCGGGAAGTGCCAGAGCGTGACCGTCGACGGCCTGGCCCACGACCTGGGCGGCCACATATGCACCAACCGCTATGAGCGGACGGCCCGGTTGATGACGGAGCTGGACGTGACGACGGAGCGCACCAGCCGCTACCGCGTCCTGGACGTCGAAGACGGTACCGCCTCGCGCCAGACCATGGCGTTCCTGCGGGACGAGGCCTTCGGACGCTACCGCGCCCTGCGCGCGCGGGAGTTCCCGCGCATCGCCGAGCCCGGGCTCGCCCACTCGGCGCGGGTGCTCGCCGCACCCGTCGCCGAGTGGATCACCGAACACCGTCTCGAAGCCATGGCCGAGTCGTTCGGCACCGGCTATACGGCGGCCGGGTACGGCTATCTCGACGACGACGTGCCCGCGCTGTACTTCGTCAAGTACGCGGAGATGACCGGGTTACTGTCCAGCGGGCCCGAACTGCTCGGCCACGCGGGCGCGTTCACCGTCACGGGCGGGTTCGCCACGCTGTGGCGCCGGGTCGCCGCCGAGCTGAAGGACGTGCGCTGCTCGGTACGCGTACGGTCGGTCGAACGGAGGGCGGAGGGGGTGCGGGTGCACACGGACTCGGGCCTCCTGGAGGCGGACGACCTGGTGCTCGCTGTCACTTTGGACCGGATCCTGCCGGCCTTGGACGCCACCCCCGAGGAGCGGGACCTCGCCGGGCGGATCCGCAGCAACGCCTACCACACCACCGTCGCCACCGCGCCCGGCCTGCCCGGTGACGCCTTCTACTTCCTCGACCGCCACACCGCGCACCGCGAGGCGCGGGGCCACTGCGTCTCGTACCACCACCGCTACCCGGACAGCGAGGTGCGGACCTTCTACTCCTACGGCCGCCCCGGGGACGTCACGGAGCTGCTGCACGAGGACGTGGCCCGGCTCGGCGGGCGGCTTCGGGACGTGCATCTGCACCAACCCTGGGCGTTCATGCCGCACTTCGGCAGTGCCGACCTCGAAGCCGGCGCCCTGGACCGGCTGGACGCGCTGCAGGGCCGCGACCGCACGTACTACGCCGGCGGGCTGCCCGCCTTCGAGCTGGTCGAGTGCACCGTCGCCCACGCCCAGGACCTCGTCCGCCGCCACTTCCCGCCCGCGGACGGCACACTGAACCCGCAGCAACGGATCAAGGAGGAACGGAAGTCATGAGCGAACCGGTCGGCGCACCCCTGCGCATCGGCGTCCTCGGCGCCGCACGGATCACCGAGCGCGCCCTGATCGACCCGGCCCGCGCGGGCGGCCACCGGGTGGTCGCGGTGGCCGCCCGCGACCGCTCCCGCGCCGAGGCCTTCGCCGCCCGGCACGGCGTGGAGCGGGTCGTGGACTCCTACGCCGACCTGCTCGCGGACCCCGAGGTCGAGGTCGTCTACAACCCGCTCGCCAACGGACTGCACGGCCCGTGGAACCTCGCCGCCCTCGCGGCCGGCAAGCACGTCCTGAGCGAGAAGCCGTCGGCGAGCAACGCCGAGGAGGCCGCCGAGGTCCGCGAGGCGGCGGCGAAGGCCGGCACGGCGTTCATGGAGGGGTTCCACTACCTCTTCCACCCGCTGACCCGCCGGCTGCACGAACTCCTCGCGAGCGGTGAACTGGGCGAGCTGCAGCGGGTGGAAACCATGGTCGCGATCCCGGCGCCCGCGGAATCCGACCCGCGCTGGTCCCTGCCGCTGGCCGGCGGCGCCGTGATGGACCTCGGCTGCTACAGCCTGCACGCGGCGCGGATGCTGGCGCCCTGGGCGGGCGGCGCACCCCGGCTCGTCTCCGCACGCGGCGGGGAGCGTGCGGGCGCGCCCGGGGTCGACGAGTGGCTGGACGCCGATCTGGAGTTCCCGAACGGGGCCACCGCGAGCGCGCGCTGCCACATGGCCTACGACGAGCTGGAGATGAGCTGCCGGATCGTCGGCAGCCTGGGTGAGGCGGTGGCCCCGAACTACGTCCTGCCCCAGCTGGACGACCGGATCGTGGTGCGCACGACGGAGGGCGAGCGGACGGAGCACCTGGGCACCACGTCGTCGTACACCTACCAGCTGGAGGCGTTCGCGGCGCGTGTGCGCCAGGGCTCCGCGCTGCCGCTCGGCGCGGACGACGCGCTGGCGACGATGACGCTGATCGACGCGTGCTACCGGTCGGCCGGGTTCGAACCCCGGCCGCGCATGCGGCTGTAGCCGGAGGGCTGTAGCCGCAGGCAGTCCGCGGCCATGGCTCTGAGAGGATCGGCGCCATGGCCGTACGCATCACACCCGCCACCGTCACCGACATCCGGCAGGTCCTCTCAGACCACGCCCGCTACTGGGGCGAGCGCGATCTGCGCCACCTCCATCTGCTCGCGCTGGTCCAGGAGTTCGGCGAGACGTGCCTGGTCGCGCGCGCGGCGGACGACGGCGGGCACGAGGGTGAGGGCGGTGGCGTCCTCGGCTATCTGATCGGCTTCGTCACGCCCGACCGCACCGGTTATGTGCATCTGGTCGCGACGCGGGACGACGCCCGCGGCACGGGCCTGGGGCGCGAGCTGTACGCCGCCTTCACCGAGGCGGCACGGCGGCAGGGGGCGGTCCGGCTGAAGGCCATCACGAGCACCGGCAACACGGGTTCCGTGGCCTTCCACCGCAGTCTCGGTTTCGAGGTCCGCACGGAGGAGGACTACAACGGCCCCGGTGAGACGCGGGTCGTCTTCCGGCGGGCGCTCAGCTGACCGCGTACAGCGCGGGCCGCTCCACCAGCTCCACCGCCACCCGGCCGCCCTCCCGCAGCGACCGCACCCCCGCCTCGCACACCGCGGCCACCGCGTAGCCGTCCCAGACGCTCGGGCCGCCGACCTCGCCGCGGCGGGTGGCGTCGACCCAGGCCTGGACCTCGCGGTCGTAGGCGTCGGCGAAGCGTTCGACGAAGTCCTGGGCGACGGTGCCGCCCCAGCGCCCGGCCATGGTGGTGACCATGGCGTGGCCGTCGCCGATGCGGGCGGTGCCGCGTTCGCAGACCACCTCGGCCTGGACCTGGTAGCCGAAGCCGCAGTTGACGAAGATCTCGGTGTCGACGATCGCGCCGCCGTCGGTCTCGAACAGGACGAACTGCGGGTCCTGCACGGCGTCCGGCGCGTTCGCGGACGGCGTGGGGCGCAGCACCGTGATGCCGGTGATCTCCTGGCCGAGCAGCCAGCGCGTGACGTCCATCTCGTGCACGACGGAGTCGTTGATGAGCATCTCGCTCGTCCAGCCGGGCGGGGAGGCGAGATTGCGGTGCCGGTTGTGCAGCAGCAGGGGGCGGCCCAACTGGCCGGTGTCCAGCAGGGACTTGAGCTTCACGTACTCGGTGTCGTAGCGCCGCATGAAGCCGACCTGGACTCGGCGTCGGCCAAGGCTCAGTTCCGCCTGAAGCACCCGCAGCGCGGAGGCCGCGTCCGGGGTGAGCGGCTTCTCGCACAGCACGGGCAGGTCGCGGGCGAACGCCGCGAGGAGGGCCGCCTCGTGCGCGGGCCCCGGGGAGGCGATCAGGACGGCGTCCACGTCGGCGCTCGCCATGGCCTCGGCGGGGTCCGTGTGGGCGGTGCAGCCGTCCACGCGGGCCGCCACGGCCTTCGCGCGTTCCGCGTCGACGTCCACGACCGCGGTCACCCGGGCACCGCTGATGACCTCCTGGATACGGCGGACGTGGTCGGCGCCCATCTTGCCGGTGCCGACGACGGCGACTTTCAGCGTTCCGGGCGAAGCCATGCTGGTCCCCCTTCGGGTGGTCGGACGCCGGGTCGGTCAGGCGCCGCAGGACCCCGGAAACCTGCCGGTGCGCTCCGCGACGGGCGGCGGCTGGTCCGGTTCGCAGGGGTTCGTGTCCTGCGAACCGGTCGCCGAGCCGGCCCGGGTCCGGCCGCGAGCGCCCGCCATGTCAGGCCTTTCCTTCCGGGCCGCCCGCCGCGAGGGGTGCGGTGAGGTCTTCCTTCTCCGGGAGCCCCTCGACGTCGACGCCGCTGACCTGGGACAACTCGTGCTTGAGTGCGGCGAGTTCGGCGCCGCCCGCCATGTGGTTGGTGAGTTCCTCCAGGCTGACCTGGGCGCGGGAGGCGGAGAGCTCCATGGTGCCCAGGCGCAGCACGCTGAAGTGGTCGCCGACCATGTAGGCGTGGTGCGGGTTGTGGGTGATGAAGATGACGCCGAGGCCGCGGTCGCGGGCGGCGGCGATGTACTTGAGCACCACACCGGACTGCTTGACGCCGAGCGCGGCCGTCGGCTCGTCCAGGATGAGGACCCGGGCGCCGAAGTAGACGGCGCGGGCGATGGCCACGCACTGGCGCTGGCCGCCCGAGAGGGTGCCGATGGGCTGCTCCAGGTCGTCGAGGACGATGCCCATCTCGCGCAGCTCGTGGTCGGCGGTCTTCTTCATCCTCTCGATGTCCAGGCGGCGGACCGGCCACGGCCCCTTGGTCATCTCGGAGCCGAGGAAGAAGTTGCGCCACACCGGCATCAGGGGCACGGTCGCCAGGTCCTGGTAGACGGTGGCGATGCCCTTGTCGAGCGCGTCGCGCGGGCTGGCGAAGCGCACCGGGGCGCCGTCGACGAGGAACTCGCCCTCGGTGTGCTGGTGCAGCCCGGAGATGATCTTGATCAGGGTGGACTTGCCGGCGCCGTTGTCCCCGAGCACACAGGTGACCTGGTTGGGGCGGACCTGGAGGCTGACGCCGTGCAGGGCACGGATGTTGCCGTAGGACTTGCCCGCGTTGCGCAGCTCGACGAGCACGCCGTCCTCGCCCTGGGGCCCGCTGTCCGGGATGATCTCGCCGTGGGTTTCGGAGTTCTTTTCTTTCACCGGGTCACCTCCGGGTCATGGTGCGCTGGACCCACAGATTGATCAGGACGGCGCCGAGCAGCATCACGCCGAGGAAGGCCTTGAACCAGTCGGGGTTCCAGCCGGCGTAGACGATGCCCTGCTGCACCATGCCGAACATGAAGGCGCCGAAGACCGGGCCGATCGCGGTGCCGAAGCCACCGGTCAGCAGACAGCCGCCGATCACCGCGCCGGAGATGTAGATGAGCTCCTGGCCCACGCCTTCGCCGGACTGCACGGTGTTGAACGAGAACAGCTGGTGCATGCCCACGAACCAGGCGCCGAAGCCGACCAGCATGAACAGCGAGATCTTGGTGAACGCCACCGGCACACCGACGGCCCGCGCGCTGTCCTTGTTGCCGCCGACCGCGAAGGTCCAGTTGCCGTACCTGGTGCGCATCAGCACCCAGGTGGCGATGATCGCGAACAGCAGCCACCAGAACACGGTGATCTTGACCTGGACGCCGCCGATGTCGAAGGACGACGCGAAGACCTTCTTGGCCTGGTCGAAGCCGTCCATGTCGCTGATGTCGTCGGTGGCGACATTGCCGGTGACCAGCTTGGTCACGGCGAGGTTGACGCCCTGGAGGATCAGGAAGGTGCCCAACGTGACCAGGAAGCTGGGCAGTCCGGTCCTGACGACCATCCAGCCGTTGAAGAAGCCGATCGCCAGCGACACGACGAGAGCCGCGACGACCCCCACCCACACGTTCAGCGTCAGCTGGTAGGCGAGCATGCTCGCGGTCAGCGCCGAGGTGATCACCCCGACACCGGCGGACAGGTCGAACTCGCCGCCGATCATCAGCAGCGCCACCGGGATGGTCACGATGCCGAGGGTGGACGACTGGTACAGGATGTTCGCCATCGCGCTGGCTTCCCGCACCGGCGGCGCGGCGATCAGGAAGAACACGTACACGGCGACGGCACCGAGGAAGACGCCCACCTCGGGGCGGGCCAACGTCTTGACGAGCAGCGACCGTTGGGCCGTGCGGCCGTCGGACTGCCCGGGGCCGGAGGCCGGCGGTGTCTTCACCGCCGGCTCAGCGTGTTGGGTCATACTCGTCACCGGGTGCCCTTCGCGGCGAACTTGGCGACGGCCTCGACATTGCTCTTGTCGACGAAGGCCGGTCCGGTCAGGACGGGCTGCTCACCGCCGCCCATGTAGTTGCCGTTGTTCTTGTAGAGCCACAGCGAGTCGATCGCCAGGTAGCCCTGCAGATACGGCTGCTGGTCCACGGCGAACTGGATGGTGCCCTTGCTGATGGCGCTGGTGAGGTCCTTGTTGAGGTCGAAGGTGGCGACCTTCGCCTTGCTGTTCGCGTCGGCCACCGACTGCACGGCGGTCAGCGCGAAGGGCGCGCCGAGCGTGGCGACGTAGTCGATGGAGGAGTCCTGCTTGAGCTTGGCGGTGATCGTCGACTTCACGGAGGGCATGTCGGTGCCGTTGACGTTGAGCACCTCGCTCTTGCCGGAGAAGGTCTTCTCCAGGCCGTCGCAGCGCTGCGTCAGACCGACGTTGCCCTGCTCCTGCACGACACAGACGACGTGCTTGGCGCCGACCTCGTTGAGCTTCTTGCCGAACGCCTCGCCGGCGACGGACTCGTCCTGGCCGAAGAACTCCATCAGGCCGAGCTTCTTCCAGTCGCTCACGCCGGAGTTGAGGCCCACGACGGGTATGTTCGCCGACTTCGCCTTGTCGATGGCGCCCTTGAGGGCGTCGGGCTTGGCGAGGGTGACCGCGATGCCGTCGACCTTCTGGTCGACCGCGTTCTGCACCAGGTTGGACTGGTTTCCGGCGTTCGGGTCGGCCGAGTAGATCAGCTTGATGTTGTCCTTGGCCGCGGCGGCCTCGGCACCCTTGCGGACGATGTCCCAGAAGGTGTCGCCGGGCGACTGGTGCGTGACCAGCGCGACGGTCATCCGGGGCGTGGTGGCCTTGCCCGCGGAGGCGTTGTTGCCGCCCTCCTCGGACTTCTTGCCCCCCGAGCTGCTGGAGCAGCCGGCGAGGGTCAGGGCGGCAGCCGCGGCCACCGCGACGACGGGGACGAGTCTGCGGGAGCGGGAATGAGAAACGCGGTCCATCTTTCCTGGCACCTCACTGTGCGTTGCGGGGGAAAGGAGAAGGGGATCACGAAGATCCGAACCCGGGATCTTGGCATGCCCGGGTCGTGCGCCGCAAACGCGGCTGTCGGCCTGGGACGGGATCAAACCCCTGGCCGCGCCCGCTGTCAATACTTTGTTAAGACATCATTTCACCGTCAGGTCCGAATGTAAGTACAAACTATTGACAGTGCCACCCTTCGAGGCCTACACCTGGGATGCGAACGACTTCCCTTCGTACTTCTACTCGCAGCCTAAGGCGCCTGACCTGGCGGTACCCACCGAGGAGCTGGACTTCTTCGCCATTGGAGCGACCCGGACCCCCGCCCACGGGCCGCTCTCCGGCCAGGAAGTGGCCGAAAACATGCGATACGCCGTAGGCGGCCTGTTGTGACCCGGTGTTGTGACACGGAGGAACGCAATGACGTACCACCTTCCCGCAGGCAAGGCCCTCGGCGGCCCCTACGTCGTCGACGTCTCGCCCCAGAAGGCCGGCTGGGGCTACTCCGGCCTGCGCGTCCTGGAGCTGCCGCCGGGCGGCACGCACAGCTTCGACACCGGCGACAGCGAGTGGATCGTGCTGCCGCTGAGCGGCGGCTGCACGGTGTCGACGGCCGACGACTTCGGCCATGACACCTTCTACCTCACCGGCCGCGCCGGCGTGTTCAGCGGGGTGAGCGACTTCGCCTATGTGCCGAGGGACTCCCGTACGACCGTCACCTCCACCGGCGGCGGACGGTTCGCGCTCACCGGGGCGCGCTGCACCCGCAGGCTGCCCGCGCGCTACGGCCCGGCCTCGTCGGTGCCGGTGGAGCTGCGCGGCACCGGGAACTCCTCGCGGCAGGTCAACAACTTCGGTGCGGCGGGCGTCTTCGAGTGCGACAAGCTCATCGCGGTCGAGGTGATCACCCCGGGCGGCAACTGGTCGTCCTTCCCGCCGCACAAGCACGACGAGCACCGGCCCGGCGAGGAATCGGTGCTGGAGGAGATCTACTACTTCGAGTTCGCCGACCACGACGGCATCCCCGGCCTCGGCTACCAGCGCGTCTCCCCCTCCGGCAACGGCCGGGGCACCGACGTCCTGGCCGAGGTGCGCGACGGCGACGTCGTCCTGATCCCCGACGGCTGGCACGGGCCGTCCATGGCGGTGCCCGGCCACCACATGTACTACCTCAACGTCATGGCGGGCCCCGAGCCCGAGCGCGCCTGGCTGATCTGCGACCACCCGGACCACGCCTGGGTCCGCGACACCTGGCCCGAGCAGCCGGTCGACCCCCGACTCCCCCTCTACACGGCACCGGAGACGTCCCTATGAGCACCCCCACCCGCCGCCTGACCGTCGCCCAGGCCCTGGTGCGGTTCCTGTCGGTCCAGTACACCGAGCGCGACGGAGTGCGCCACCGGCTGATCGCGGGCACCTGGGGCATCTTCGGCCACGGCAACGTCGCCGGGATCGGCCAGGCCCTGCTGGAGGCCGGCGAGGACACGATGCCGTTCCACCAGGGCCGCAACGAACAGGCCATGGTGCACGCGGCCGTCGGCCACGCCCGCCAGCTCGACCGCCTCTCCGCGCAGGCGGTCACCACGTCCATCGGTCCGGGCGCCACCAACCTGGTCACCGGCGCCGCCCTGGCGACGATCAACCGCATCCCGGTCCTGCTGCTGCCCGGCGACTACTTCGCCACCCGGCCGGCCGACCCGCTGCTGCAGCAGCTGGAGCACCCGACGCAGGCGGACGTGTCGGTCAACGACACCCTGCGGCCGGTCTCCCGCCACTTCGACCGCGTCACCCGCCCCGAGTCGCTGATCCCGTCGGCCCTGAACGCCATGCGGGTCCTCGCCGACCCGGCCGAGACAGGCGCGGTCACCCTGGCCCTCCCCCAGGACGTGCAGGCAGAGGCGTACGACTGGCCCGAGGAGTTCTTCGCCGAGCGCGTGTGGCACGTACGGCGTCCCGCGCCGGACCCGCTCGAGCTGGCCGAGGCGGTGCGGGCGGTCCGGGCCGCCGAGCGCCCGCTGATCGTGGCGGGCGGCGGAGTCCACCACAGCCGGGCCGAGGAGGCGCTGAAGGCGCTGGTGGACGCCACCGGCATCCCGGTCGCCTCCACCCAGGCGGGCAAGGGCTCACTGCGCCACGACCACCCCGCCGACCTCGGCGGCATCGGCCACACCGGCACGGCGGTCAGCGACGACCTCGCGCGCACCGCCGACCTGGTGATCGGCGTCGGCACCCGCTACACCGACTTCACCACCGCCTCGGGCACCCTCTTCCGGAACCCGGACGTGCGGTTCGTCAACCTCAACATCGCCGCGTTCGACGCCCACAAGCTCGCGGCGCGCACCCTCGTCTGCGACGCGCGCACCGGTCTGCAGGCGCTCCTCGGAGGGCTCGCGGATCATCACGTCGACAGCCGGTACGAGGCCGAGTACCGCGTCGGCAAGGAGCGTTGGGAGCGGGTCGTGGAGGCGGCCTACGCCGCGGACGACGAGAGCGCCGTGCCGACCCAGACGCAGGTGCTGGGCGCGCTGGACGCGGTCGTCGGCGACGACGACGTGGTGATCAACGCGGCCGGTTCGCTCCCGGGCGACCTGCACAAGCTCTGGCGGGCACGCGGCCCGCGCCAGTACCACCTGGAGTACGGCTACTCCTGCATGGGCTACGAGATCCCGGCCGCCATCGGCGTGCAGCAGGCCACGCCCGACACCCCGGTGTGGGCACTGGTCGGCGACGGCACCTATCTGATGATGCCGACCGAGATCGTCACGGCCGTCCAGGAGGGCCTGCCCGTCAACCTGGTCCTGCTGCAGAACCACGGCTACGCCTCCATCGGCGGCCTGTCCGAGTCCGTCGGCGCCGAGCGCTTCGGCACCGCCTACCGCTACCGCGCGGCCGACGGCACCTTCACCGGCGCCCCGCTGCCCGTCGACCTCGCGGCCAACGCCGGCAGCCTCGGCATGGACGTGCTGCGCGCCAAGACGGTCCGCGAACTGCGTGAGGCGCTCGCCACGGCCCGCGCCTCCGACCGCCCCACCTGTGTCTACGTCGAGACCGGCACCGCCGGCCCGGCCGCTCCCCCGGCGGAGGCCTGGTGGGACGTGCCGGTCGCCGAGACCGCCTCCCGCGAGGCCGCCGTACAGGCCCGCGAGGAGTACGACCGGCTCTCCGCCGACCGGCGCCGCCACCTCTGAACTCCCCGTATGCGAAAGGCCCTTGCACCATGAAGACCCTCACCCACTGGATCGGCGGCAAGCCCGTCGAGTCCGTCTCCGGCCGCTTCGGCGCCGTTTACGACCCGGCGACCGGCGAGCAGGAGAAGCAGGTCGGATTCGCGACCGTCGACGAGGTGGACGCGGCCGTCGCCTCGGCGAAGGACGCGTTCGGCAGCTGGGGCGCCTCCTCGCTCGCCAGGCGCACCGCGATCCTGTTCAAGTACCGCGAACTGCTGGACGTCCACCGCGAGGAGATCGCCGGGCTGATCACCGCCGAGCACGGCAAGGTGCACTCGGACGCGCTCGGCGAGGTCGCGCGCGGCATGGAGATCGTCGAGCTGGCGTGCGGGATCAGCGTGCAGCTCAAGGGCGAGCTGTCGACGCAGGTGTCCACCCGGGTCGACGTGGCCTCGATCCGGCAGCCGCTCGGTGTGGTCGCCGGCATCACGCCGTTCAACTTCCCGGCCATGGTGCCGATGTGGATGTTCCCGCTCGCCATCGCGTGCGGCAACACCTTCGTGCTCAAGCCGAGCGAGAAGGACCCCTCGGCCTCCCTCCGGCTGGCCGAACTGGCCTCCGAGGCGGGTCTGCCCGACGGCGTCCTGAACGTCGTGCAGGGCGACAAGGTGGCCGTGGACCACCTGTTGGAGCACCCGGACGTGGAGGCGGTCTCCTTCGTCGGCTCCACACCGATCGCAAAGTACATCCAGCTCAAGGCGGTTGAGCACGGCAAGCGCGTGCAGGCCCTGGGCGGCGCCAAGAACCACATGCTCGTCCTGCCCGACGCCGACCTGGACCTCGCCGCCGACCAGGCGGTCAACGCGGCCTACGGCTCCGCCGGCGAGCGCTGCATGGCCGTGTCCGTGGTGGTCGCGGTCGGCGACACCGGCGACGCGCTGGTCGCGAAGATCGCCGAGCGGGCGAAGAACCTGCGGATCGGCCCCGGCGACGACCCGGCCTCCGAGATGGGCCCGCTGATCACCCGCGAACACCGCGACAAGGTCGCCTCCTACGTCTCCTCGGCCGCCGAGCAGGGCGCCGAGGTCGTCGTCGACGGCACCGGCCACACCGTCGACGGCCACGAGACCGGCTTCTTCCTCGGCGTATCCCTGCTGGACCGGGTGCCGCTGACGGCGGACGCGTACCGGGACGAGATCTTCGGCCCCGTCCTGGCGGTCGTCCGGGCCGAGTCGTACGACGAGGCCGTCAAGCTGATCAACGACTCCCGCTGGGGCAACGGCACCGCGATCTTCACCCGGGACGGCGGCGCCGCCCGCCGCTTCCAACTGGAGGTGAAGGCGGGCATGGTCGGCGTGAACGTGCCGATCCCGGTCCCTGTCGGCTACCACTCCTTCGGCGGCTGGAAGGACTCCCTCTTCGGCGATCTGCACATCTACGGCAGTGACGGCGTCGCCTTCTACACCCAGGGCAAGGTGATCACCACGCGCTGGCCGGACCCGGCCGACGCGGGCATCAACCTGGGGTTCCCCAGCCACTCCTGACACGCGATCAGTTCTTCGGAGGGAGGTACGCCCATGGCTCGGACCGGCGTCGGCGCACGTACCGCGACGGCCGCTGTCGACTCGATGGACTTCGCCCTGGACCGGGCCAGCCCGGTGCCGCTGTACTACCAGCTCGCCCAGCAGCTGGAGGCGGCCATCGAGCACGGCGTCCTCGCCCCGGGCAACCTCCTGGGCAACGAGATCGATCTCTCCACCCGCCTCGGCCTGTCCAGACCGACGGTGCGGCAGGCCATCCAGTCCCTGGTCGACAAGGGGCTGCTGGTGCGCCGCCGCGGTGTCGGCACGCAGGTGGTGCACAGCCAGGTCAAACGCCCGCTGGAGCTCTCCAGCCTCTACGACGACCTGGAGGCGGCCGGCCAGGGTCCCACCACCCAGGTGGTGCGCAACGAGCGCCGGCCGGCCGTGCCCGACGTGGCGGCCGCACTCGGCATCGCCGAGGGCAGCGAGGTGGTCGTCCTGGAACGGCTGCGCCTGACCCACGGCCAGCCGGTCGCCCTCCTGGTCAACTATCTGCCCGCGACCCTGCTCGACCTCGACACCGCACGGCTGGAGGCGACGGGCCTCTACCGGATGATGCGCGCGGCCGGCATCACCCTGCACAGCGCCCGCCAGACCGTCGGCGCCCGCTCCGCCACCGCCGAGGAGGCGCAGCGCCTCGACGAGGAGGAGGGCGCCGCGCTGCTGACCATGCAGCGCACCGCGTACGACGACACGGGACGCCCGGTGGAGTACGGCTCGCACATCTACCGGGCCTCGCGCTACGCCTTCGACTTCCAGCTGCTGGTGAGCCGGTGACACGGCCGCCCGGAACGCCGCTGCGACGAATGTGCCGTCCCGGTCAGTCCGTCGTCCAGGGCCGGAGCTTCTCCGGGTTGCGCACGGCCCAGATGCGGCTGATCCGGTCGCCCGCGAGGTCGAAGGCCATCACCACCACGGTCACGCCGTCCTGCTCGGCCACCAGCCCGGGCTGTCCGTTGACATGGCGTTCCAGGAAGGTCAGGTCCGGTGCCATGTCGCGGAGTTCGACCAGGTAGCGGGCGATCGGCTCGGCGCCCTCGACCGGGTGCAGCACGGCGCTGACCAGACCGCCTCCGTCGCCGACCGCCGTGGCGCCCGGGTCCAGGACGCCGATGAGCGCGTCGATGTCCTTGGCCTCCCATGCCTCCTTGAAGGCCCTGACGACATCGGCGCGCCGCGCCGCGGGAGTCTCGGGCGCCTGTGCCGCGCGGATACGGCGCCGGGCCGACGAGGCCAGCTGGCGGCAGGCCGCGGGGGTCCGCCCGACGATCTCGGCGACGTCGGCGAAGGGGTAGCGGAAGACGTCGTGCAGGACGAACGCGACGCGCTCGGCCGGGGTCATCGACTCCAGCACCACGAGGAACGCCATGGTGAGCGACTCGTCGAGGGTGACCCGGTCGGCCGGGTCCGCTCCGCCGCCCCCCGACCATCCGGTGATCCACTCCGCACGGTCGGGCAGCGGCTCCGGAATCCATTCGCCGACGTAGCTCTCGCGCCGGGCCCGCGCCGAGCGGAGCAGATCGAGGCAGATACGGCCGGCGACCTTCGTCAGCCAGGCGCCGGGTGAGACGATCGCCCGCTGTTCCCGCGCCGACATGGCGTACCAGCGGGCGTACGTCTCCTGTACGACGTCCTCGGCGTCGGCCAGCGAGCCCAGGAGCCGGTAGGCGAGATTGATCAGCTGCCGGCGCTCGCTCATGACCGCGTCCAGGCCCGGGTCGGGCGGGCCGTCTCCTGGCTCGGACCGGCTGGTCATGGTGCTCCAACTCCCTCGGTCGGACCCGTGCGCACCCCTGTGCCCACACCTGTCCGACGAGACAGCGCGGTGAAGTGTGAGCCGTCGCCCGGCCGCATCCCGCACCTCACATTCCGGGGGGCGGTGTCGTCGTACCCGTCGAGACGACTGGGAGATATCAGCCATGACTACCACGATCAACGCCGGCGGCGAGCTGACCGGCGACTACGTGCTCGACCCCACCCGCACCCGGATCGGTTTTATCGGCCGGGCGATGCTGCTCGCCAAGGTGCGCGGGCACTTCGACGACTTCCAGGGCAGCGCGCATCTGGACGGCGACGAGCCGTCGAGGTCCGACGTACGGCTGGTGATCCAGAGCCACAGCGTCCAGACCCACAACACCAAGCGCGACGACCATCTGCGCAGCGGCGACTTCCTCGCCGTGGACGAGCACCCGGCGATCCTCTTCGCCTCGACCGGGGTGGAGCGGATCACCGGGACCGACTTCAGGGTCACCGGTGATCTCACGCTCCGCGGTGTGACCGGGCCGGTCACGGTGGAGCTGCGGCTGACCGACGCGGAGAGCGACGCACCGGGCGGCTCCCGCGTCGGCTTCACCGGCAGGGCGGTCATCGACCGTACGCACTGGGGGATCAGTTGGGGGCGGGGGATGGTGGGCAGGAAGGTGATGCTGGAGTTCGCCGTGGCCGCGACGCGGGCGTAGCGCTACCCCAGGACTTCGGCGTCCGGGGCGTTGTCCTCGACGTCCGCGTCGGGGCCTTCGGCCAGGAAGCCGCCCGACTGGTGCCGCCACAGCTTGGCGTAGGCGCCGTCGGATGCGAGAAGTTGCTGGTGGGTGCCCTGCTCGACGATCCGGCCGCGGTCGAGGACGACGAGGCGGTCCATGGTGGCGACGGTGCTCAGCCGGTGCGCCACCACCAGCGCCGTACGTCCCTCCATGAGCCGCCACAGCGCGGCCTGGACGAGGAGCTCGCTCTCGGAGTCCAGTGCGCTGGTCGCCTCGTCGAGCAGCAGGACCGGCGCGTCCCGCAGGATCGCCCTGGCCAGCGCGACCCGCTGGCGCTGGCCGCCGGACAGCTTGATGCCGCGCTCGCCGACCATGGTGTCGAAGCCGTTCGGCAGCGCGTCGGCGAACTCCGTGACGTGCGCCGCCTCGGCCGCGCGGCGGATCTCGGCGTCGGTGGCGTCCGGCCGGGCGAAGGCGATGTTCTCCCGCAGGGTGCGGTGGAACATCGCCGGGTCCTGCGGGACATAGGCGATCAGCCCGCGCAGGTCGCTCTGGCGCAGCCGGCTGATGTCCTGGCCGCCGATCAGGATCCGGCCGCCGTCGATGTCCGTCATCCGCAGCAGCAGCCGGGTCAGGGTGGTCTTGCCGCCGCCGGACCGGCCGACGAGTCCGATCTTCGTCCCGGCGGCCACGGCCAGGTCGAGCCCTTCGAAGAGCGGATCGCCGCCGCCGTGGGCGAAGTTCACCTTCTCGAAGCGGACGTCGGCGGGTCCGGGCAGCAGCGGCTCGGGCGAGACCGGGTCGAGCACGGTGGGCTTGACGAGCAGCAGTTCGGTGAACTGTGCGGCCTCCGTCATCGAGCTCTCCAGACGGCGGTAGATCTGGTTGAACTCGAACATGATCTTCGTGGCGTTGGTGTAGTAGGTGAAGGCGACGATCACGGCCTCGACCCCGTGCTCGCCGCCGCCGAGCGCGACCGCGAGCAGCAGGCCCAGGACGTTGGTCAGTACGGACATCGGCGCGATGAAGGTGTCGATGCGCAGGTTGCCGTAGTCCCACGACTTCAGCATCAGCCGCCGCGAGTGGGCGACGCGGCGCCGGTGCTCGGCGGCCTCGCGGCGCTCGGCCGCGAACGCCCGGACCGTGTCCATGTTCATCAGGCTGTCGGCGACATGGCCCGACACCTGGGCGAGGGCCTCCTCACGCCGGTTGACCAGCGCCTGTCGGCGCCGGATCAGCGGCGCGGCGCACAGTGCCGTCAGCAGGATCATCGCCAACAGGCCGACGACGAGCAGCGGTTCGTAGCGCCACAGCACCACCGAACCGAACACCAGCGGCACCAGGCTGCCCAGGATGTTGAACGTCAGGGTGTCGGCGAACTCCTCGAAGCGGGAGGCGAAGCTCAGCACCCGCTTGGTCAGCGCTCCCGCGAAGTTGTCGTGGAAGAACGTCGCGTCCTTGGCGAACAGTTCGTCCATGCCGATCACATACAGATGCTCGATGCCGAGGGCGTCGAGACGGTTCAGACAGTGCAGGCCGACGCGCCACAGCCCCTCCGACAGGAGCAGGACGCCGGCGAAGGCGAGGACGTAGGAGAGGTTGGTACGGATGCCGCCGCCGGCGCCCCCGGCGATGCGGCCGACGAGTTTCGCGACGATCAGCGGCGCGATGTACGCCAGTCCGATGTTGCCCAGCGCCGGCAACAACATCCCGGGCACCGCCGGCAACCGAAGCCGGACCAACTCCCGTCCGTAGTAACGAAGCGCGAGGAGCACGGCGCCCCTGCGCGGCGGAGATTCACGCGATTCAGGTGATCCCATCCCGATCCTGTGTCTTTGTGGCAGTACGGGCAGGCAGAGCTATGGAGTGTCCCGCGACCGGACCCACGGCGTCCAAGCGTTTTATCCGGCACCGTCACCTTCACGCCGGGTGACGTCGGCCGACTCGTTACCCGAGCCGTCACTCAAGTTGCTTTCGCCTCGCTACTCTCTTCCTTCGCAGGCACGTCATCTGGAGAGCAATGCCCGACCCCACGCTGCGGCTGCCGGCCTATGTCGATCTTCGGCTGCTCGGCAAATGCAATCTGAGCTGCCCGTTCTGTTTCGGGCCGCGGCACGAGGTTCCGTCCATGACGGAAGAGGAGGCGTTCCGGGTTGTGGGGCTGCTGCGCCGGGCAGAAGTCAGGGGCGTGGTCGTCTCGGGTGGGGAACCGACGCTGCTGCCCTATCTGGCCGACCTGCTGGCGGAGTTGAGCCGGCCGCTGCCGTCGGGTCTGCCGGGTCCGCGCGTGGTGCTGTCCACCAACGGGCTGGCCCCGCTGCGCACGATGGAGCGGATCCTGCCGCAGCTCTCCTGGATCGCCCTGCCCCTGGAGTCCGCCGACGCTGAACAGCACCGGCTCATGCGCACCGGAGTCGCACCGCACCGCGCACGCGTCCTGCGGCTCCTTGAGGAAGTACGCACACGGCACGACCGCGTACAGGTGAAACTCGGCACGGTCGTCACCCGGCTGAACCTGTCCGGAGCGCCCGACGTCCTGGACCTGATCGAGGACGCCTGGCTTCCGCATGTGTGGAAGGTCTATCAGATGTCCGAGACCAACTACGGCGCCGACAACCGGGACTGGCTCTCCGTCGGCGACCAGCAGTTCGAGGACGTGGTCGCCCGGTGCGAGAAGGCCGCCGCCAATCGCGGGATCCGGCTCGAGGTGTACCGGAATTCCAAGCGGAGCGGCAGTTATCTGTTCATCGACCCCGACGGCCAGGCCGTCGTCATCGACGACGGACAGGAACGGCGCATCGGTCACCTTTTCCAGGAGCCGGACATGGTGGCGGCGGGTCTGCGCGGCGCGATCGATCACACGAGGAACGCCGGTAATTTCTCCGGCACATATCCGGATCCCACGGCAGAGGGAGCGTCATGAGCTCGGTGGTGCGTGTCGGGGTACAGGCCGTCGTGCGGTCGGACGACGGTGTCCTGCTGGGGCTGCGCAAGAACACCTTCGGCGAGGGCACCTGGGGACTTCCCGGCGGGCATCTGGAGATCGGGGAGACGATCTTCGAGGCGGCCACGCGGGAACTCATGGAGGAAGTCGGCATCCGGCCGCTCGGGTTGAGGGTCGCCTGCGTCACCGATCCGCAGCCCGAGGCCAACCACCATATGCAGATCGGGGTCGAGGTCCTCGGCTACGAGGGACGGATCACGGTCCGCGAGCCCGACCGCTGCGCGGGCTGGCGGTTCTTCCCGCTCGATGCGCTGCCCGAGGCCCTGTTCGTCGGTTCGGTCACGGTGCTGGACAGTGTGCGGGCGGGGTCGCTGCATCTGAACCGGGCGGTGTCTACGGCGACTTGGGGTGCGTGAGGGTCGTCATCAGTAAGCGCAGCCGCGACTGGTACTGCTCCTCGAACTGGCGGAAGTGCGCAAGGCTGCCGGCGAGTTCCCACTGGGTGGCGAAGCCGGCCAGGCTGTCCTCGTAGAGACGGGTGGCACGGTTGAAGCGGACTTCGAACGTCTTCATGCCGTGGTTGGTGCGGTACTCCGGGTCGGTCGTGACATAGGGCTCGTAGAAGCCGCCCTCGGAGGTCAGCAGGGTGGTCGCCGGGATGTCCATGGGCGTCAGGCGCAGCTCGATCGCCTCGCCGTACGTCGCCCGCAGCTCCTCGTAGGCCTCGGTCACCGCGACGAACGTCTCGCGGTAGTACGGGCTGTTCCTGATGTGGTCGATGATGTTGTCGGCGGTGACCTCCACGTCGGGGTGCAGATCCCTGTTGATGAACACGCCGAGGCTGTTCCACGGGTTGCTGATGATGATCTCGAAGTGGACGTGCCGTTCCAGTGCTTCGAGCATGACCGGCCGGAAGCGGTGGGCGCCCTCCAGCAGATACGACGCCCCGCCGTGGGCGATGAGCCTGACCAGTGAGCCCTCCTTGCGCAGGGCCTCCTTCTTCGCGGCGTTGCGCTCCTCGCCGTCCTGCGGGAGATACAAGTGGTCGATGTGGTACGGCAGTTCCAGCGAGGACGGCAGGTCCGCCGGTATACGGGCGCGGCTGTCGAGCGTCGCGAGGCTCTGCGGGTGGTCGACGCCGAGGACGGCGGAGGTGGCGCCGGCGATGTGCTCCAGGGCGGCGAGGGCGGTGCTGCGGCCGGGGTCGGACTCGGCGTCGGTCGCTTCGAGTTCGGCGTTCGCGAGGACGGCGCGGGCCGCGAGCGCACGGGGGTCCTCGGTGCCGTAGGTGGCGGACACATGGAGGCCGACGATCTCCAGGGCCTCCCGGCCACGGGCCGCCTGCTCGGGCCGGCCGGTCGCGTCGGCGTCCCTGATCGCCCTCAGCGCCAGGTCGAAGGCGGAGCTCAGGGACAGCCGATGGCCGTCGCCCGCGATCTCGGAGAAGTGCCGTGCGGCCCGGGCGAAGGAGGTCATGGCCGTCTCGTCCTCGGCACCGGCCGGGGTCGTCCTGGTGGCCGCCCGCACCCAGTGCACCAGCAGCCGGACGGTGGCCTCCTCCTTCTCACCCGTGTGCGGACGGCCGGGCTCGTCGAGCGCCCGCTCGGCCAGCCGCGCCCACCGGTCGGCGTCCTCCGTGTTCCCCGAACGGAGGTTCACGGCGGCGAGATTGGCGAGGATCCGGGGCAGCAGACCCTTCGCTCCCCCGCCCTCCGCTCCCCTGCGCGCCTTACCGAGGCCGGTGATCAAAGCCGCACGCGCCTGGTCCAGCTGCTCGTGCTCGGCGAGGAGTGCTGCCGCGTCGCTCCAGACCTCGGCCCCAAAGGCGTAGGGGCCTGCCTCGGTGAGCTCCAACTGCCGTACGGCCAGGCGTACCAGACGCAGGGACAGCTCTTCGAGCCGTAACGCCAGGAGCAGCTTGGACAGGTGGACGAGCCGCTGCGCCGACTCCGGTGGGAGGGCGGCCGACTCCAGGGACGTCGCCTCCAGGGCCGCCGCGTACCGTTCGAACGCCGACCGGTGCGACTCCTCGGCCGGGTGTGTGCCGCCCAGCAGCAGATCCTCGGCCAGATCGACGGCCGCATCGAGATCCGTACTCACGACTGGCCCTCCGTCTCGTCGTTCGCACGCGTCAGAGCGCTGGTGATGGTGACGGGGGTGATCCAGCCGAACTCGCTCAGGCGGGTCTGGACTTCGCTGGCGTACTTCACACGGTACGGCACCACGTTCTCCTGCGGCACCTCGTCGATCCTGAACAGCTCCATGGGCGGGGCGGGTTCCACCGTCGCTCCGGGCTGCGATGCCGCGTCCGTGCCCGAGATCGTGGGCCACAGGGACTCGACCACCTCGGTCAGACGCAGACAACGTAAGCGCCGCAGCGCCTCCTTGACCGTCGCGGCGACCAGCTCCGGCCGGCCGTTCGCGGTGTGCGCGGTGCCGTTGGAGTCGCTGTTGCCGGTGCCGTGCAGCCGGATCGCGACGCCGAGGACGACGGGGAAGCGGGCCGCTCCCGCGCGTTCGATCGGCATGCCCGCGCGTCCGGTGTAGGCGGCGCGGTTGGCCTGCTGCTCCTCGTCGTCGGCACCGGCGCAGTCGAGCACCAGGATCTCTACGGCCGAACGGCCGGGGTCCGCGTGGTGGAACGAGGCCCTGAGCACGGTGCCGTGCAGCATGCCGCCGTAGGAGGTGGGGCGGGAGGTGCGCCAGGGCTCGCCTCTTCTGGCCTGGTCGAAATAGATCTCCGGCGCGGGCAGGTCGTCGCTGTAGAGCCTGATCAGGGCCAAGTCCGCGTCCGGGCACCGCTGTTCGACGGTGCCGGCGACCCTGAGCCCCTGCGGCAGCTGCAGATCCACCGAGCCGTGCTCACGGATCTCGGTCCCGAGGTGATGGTCGGCGGTGAGGACGAAATGCCGCGTCATACGGAATCCGCCACCGAGGATCCTGTCGTTGCGGGACAGCTCCACCGTGTATTCGGCCGACGTCACCAGTGATCCCCCGATCGCCAGCAGGATCGCCGTGGCCACGATCCTGAATCGTCAAGGATAGCGCGGCAGTTGGTACGAATCGAGATCGTGGGCGGCCACCCCTGCCGCCCCTACCACCCCGGCCGCCCCGCACCGTCACGAACGGCGCCGCCGCCACGGCACGCGCGACCGGAGCGGGCGTACGGCCTCCTCGGCCTGGATCTCGGCCTGCACGATGCTCACGAACTGCTGCTCCACGCCGCTTGCGCGCTCCGCCTCCTGCAGGACGGCCGCCCAGAGAGGGTCGGTCTGGGCCCGGACGGGTGTGGTGCCGTGGGCGGCCTGCTCCTTCCAGGCGGCGAAGTGCGTGATCCATCGCGTCATCGCCGCGACGGTGCGCACATGCGCGTCCACCACCCGGGGCGAGCCGTAGATCCTCAGCCGCGCCAGCACCAGGTCGGCCTCCACCTCGCGCCCGCGCTGTTCGGGCACCCGGGGCAGATCGCCCGTCGCCAGCACCCCCGCGCGGAAGCGTTCACCCCGGTTGACGGAGGTGAGCGCCTCTTCGTAGACCGTGGCCCGCCGCTCCCAGATCCGGTTCTCGCGCTCGCGCGCCAGCGTGGCCCGCTGGATGAACCAGGTACCGCCGAACGAGGCCAGGGCACCCACGGTGGCGCCGATGAGGGTGGCTTCCACCGGAGTGAGATGCATGGGGTCATGATGCCGCGGAGCGGGATGGGTTGGGTTGGGGCGGGGCTGGAGCGAGGGGCCGAAGTGGAGACGGGCCGCTGCGGGGCCGGGCCGATGTGGAGCCAGGCCGAAGTGGAGACGGGCCGGTGCGGCTTTCGGCTCGACTTCGGCATGCAGATGCGGAGCATTCGTACTTCACTGGGCCGCGAGGGCGAGTGTGAGGGAGGCGGCGGCATGATCGCACGCAACGCGATGCGCTGGACGGCGTGTGCGGTACTGACGGCAGTCGTCGGCGCCGGACTGGCCGGCTGCTCGGACGACGACACCCCCGCCTCCTCCGTGAGCAAGGCCGCCTCGGCCGCCTCCTCCCTCGCCTCGCGCGGCGCGGACGCGCTCTCCTCGGCGAGCGCGGAGGCGAACCGGAAGCTGGACGAGATCAAGGGCGGTGTCGACGCCAAGGACGCGGTGCGGCTCGGCCGGCCGACGACGGACGGCGGGCGCACGACCGTGGACGTGACCGCCGAGAACGCGACGTCGTCCACCAAGTCCTTCACCATCCAGATCAACTTCAAGGACTCCGGGGGCAATCTCCTCGACACGGCCGTGGTCACCGTCTCCGACGTCCCGGCAGGCAAGCCCGGCACGGGCACGGCCCGCAGCAACCGCACCCTGTCCGGCACGGTGCAGGCGGAGGTCGCGAGGGCGCTGCGATACTGACCCGACGCGCGTGCGCGGTGATCATGGAGGTCGGGTGCGGCGACCACGTCATCCGCCACACCGGCCTCACCAGGTGCGGGGCCGCCCTCCATGACCCCGGACGGGCAGGCCCCTCCCACCGCCTCGATCGGCAAAGTCTTCGGGAACGCCCCCGGCGGCGGGCCGAGGAAGCCTGAGCGGAGCCCTTAGGGAAGCAGTGTGAACGCAGGGACGTGCTCGGGCACGAGCGCACGAAAGTGCCGATGGTCCAGTGTCGCAACATCCGTCAGCTTCAGCCGCTCCGCCACAGCGACTACTGAAGCATCAGCCACGCCCAGCGGAAAGCCACGGTAGCGGTGCATCAGCTCAGCGATCCGGGCCATGTCCCGGGCATCGGGAAACACCTGCACCATCGCCGTCCTACGATTTCCAGTAGCTCGGCGCACCGCTCGTGATCTGGATCGTTGCGATTGAGGAAGGCGACAAGCGGTCCGGTGTCAACGATCAGCATCGTCCTCGCCGATCTCCTCCCGCGCGACGTCCTTCGCACGGGCACCTAGATCGGTCGCCGGGCCGTCGAAGCTTCGCAGAATCCGGAACCGACTCGGCGCGGGCTTCACCAGACGCAGAGCGTGACGACGCAGCTCCTCTGCCTGCTCGGGCTCCAGGCGATCGATGAGCTCGTGCAGTTCCCTGTAGTCGTACGCCGAGGTCATGGCAGTTTCCTCTCCACCGCGCCGTCCGTCCACGATAGCGTCGGCGTCCCGAGCCCGTGACCATGTCAGCGGGCACCAGGCTCATCGTCCAGGCTGGGTTCCGACGACAGCGCCGCCGGGTCAGCCACACCGGCCCCACGGCTCCCGGAAACCCTCACCGGCTCGGCTCCCTTGCCGCGCCGCCCTTCTGCGCCCCGGCCCCCGACCCGGCCCACGACCACCGGCCCTCCAGAAACGCGAAAAAGCCGCCCTCCCGCAAACGAGAGAACGGCCTCCGACCTGCCATGAAGCTGGTCGGGACGACAGGATTTGAACCTGCGACCCCTTGACCCCCAGTCAAGTGCGCTACCAAGCTGCGCCACGTCCCGGTGCGCTTCGCGTGGTGGACCACGTGATCGCGCCGTGAGTACTTTACCCCACGCCGGGGCCCGCCCTCGAAGCGGTCGGCGGGGGCGCGCGACAATCGGTGTATGGCAGGGACATCCTCAGAGGACTCGGGACGGTCGGTGGTCCCGCGGGACCGGGACGGTGAGGGGCGGGCGCGGAATGCCCGGCCGCGGGACGGGCTCGGGCGGCCGTTGCCGTACGGCGCGGACGGGGTGGACCGGCAGCCCGAGGGCGTCGTCCGTACACCGGACCGGACCGTAGCCGAGGCGCAGGAGCTGCTGGACGCGGGCAAGCCCTTCCATGCGCACGAGGTGTTCGAGGACGCCTGGAAGTCGGGGCCGGAGCAGGAGCGGTCCCTGTGGCGGGGTCTGGCGCAGCTCGCCGTGGGGCTCACGCATGCCGCCCGGGGCAATGTCACGGGCGGCGCCCGGCTGCTGCGGCGGGGCGCCGGGGCCGTACAGGATTGGGCGGTGGAATCGGGGCAGCCGCGGCCGTACGGGATGGATCTGGCGGGCCTGGCCGGGTGGGCGCGTGCGCTGGCGGGCGAGGTGGAGAACGGGGGTGCGCCGGTCGACGCCGGGGCACGGGCTCCCCGCCTGCGGACCCCCTAGCCCTGCACTGTCAGTGGCGTACGGCAGACTCGGCGTGTGCGAAAGATTCATGTCATCGGTATCGGCGCGGGCGACCCCGACCAGCTCACCCTGCAGGCGGTCAAGGCGCTGCGGAGCACGGACGTGTTCTTCATCCTCGACAAGGGCGAGGTGAAGGACGACCTCACGCGGCTCCGCCGGGACATGCTCGATGCGCACATACCGGACCCGGCGTCGTACCGAGTGGTCGAGGCACGCGACCCGGAGCGGGACCGCCGCGCGGGCGGCGCGGCCTACTCCCCCGCGGTCGGTGACTGGCGCAGCGCCCGCGCCGACATCTACGAGCGGCTGATCGCCGAGGAGCTCGGCGAGGACGAGAGCGGCGCGTTCCTGGTGTGGGGGGATCCGGCGTTGTACGACAGCACGCTCGGGATTCTCGAAGAGGTGCGGGAGCGGGGCGGAGTCGAATTCGAGTACGACGTCGTGCCGGGCATCAGCAGCGTCTCGGCGCTCGTCGCGCGGCATCGTACGGGGCTCAATCGGGTCGCCCGGCCCGTGCAGATCACCACCGGGCGGCGGCTGTCCGAGGGCCTTCCCGAGGGGGTCGACGATGTCGTGGTGATGCTGGACGCGCACCAGACGTTCCGGCAGTACGCCGAGGAGAACATCGACATCTACTGGGGTGCCTACATCGGCACTCCGGACGAGATCCTCGTCTCCGGGCCGATCGGTGAGGCCGGGCCGCGGATCGAGCGGCTGCGGGCCGAGGCGCGCGAGCGCAAGGGGTGGATCATGGACACCTATCTGCTGCGGCGCCATCCCGAACGCCGTCCCGAGCGCCGTCCCGAAAAGTAGTCCGGGAGCAGTCCGGGAGCCGCCCGGGAGCAGCCCGCGCGGGCCCGTGCGTGGGCCACCCGAGCGGACGGTCCCGCATGCGGGGGTGGTCCACCGGTGTGATCGTGACCTCGTGACCGTCGCCGAGGACTCCGCCCCGCCCGCCGCAGCCCCTCAGCCGCCCGTGCTGGATGCGCGCCGGCGCAACGTCGTCTTCGTGACGATCATGCTCGGAGTGCTGCTCGCGGCCCTCGACCAGACGATCGTGGGGACGGCTCTGCCGACGATCGTGTCGGACCTGGGCGGTGCCGAGCACATGTCGTGGGTGGTGACGGCGTATCTGCTCGCAGAGACCGTCTCGACCGTGCTGGTCGGCAAGTTCGGCGACCTGTTCGGCCGCAAGGTGGTCTTCCAGGTCTCGGCGGTCGTGTTCATCACCGGCTCGTTCCTGTGCGGTCTGGCCACGAACATGTCGCTGCTGATCGCGTGGCGGGCGATGCAGGGCATCGGCGCCGGCGGTCTGATGGTGACGGCGATGGCGCTGATCGCCGATGTGATCCCGCTGCGGGAGCGCGGCAAGTACCAGGGCGCGATCGGCGCGGTGTTCGGGGTGGCGACGGTCGTCGGGCCGCTGCTCGGCGGGGTGTTCACCGACCATCTGACCTGGCGGTGGGCGTTCTACATCAACGTCCCGATCGCGATCGTCGTCGTCGCGGCGGCCGCCCGCACGATTCCGGTGGTGAAGTCGGCGTCCCGGCCCGTCATCGACTATCTGGGCATCGCGCTCGTCGCGGTCGGCGCGAGTGCGGTGATCCTGGCGACGAGTTGGGGCGGCAACGAGTACGCATGGGGTTCGGGCGTCATCATCGGACTGTTCGCCGGCGGTGCGCTCGCGCTCGGGCTGTTCTGCTGGGTGGAGACGCGGGCGAGCGAACCGATGCTGCCCATGCGGCTGTTCTCCAACCCGGTGTTCACGGTCTGCTCGATCCTCAGCTTCATCGTGGGGTTCGCGATGCTCGGCGCGATGACCTATCTGCCGAGCTATCTGCAGTACGTCGACGGCGACTCGGCCACGATCTCCGGGGTGCGGACGCTGCCGATGGTGGTCGGGCTGCTGATCGCGTCCGTGTTCAGCGGGAACGTGGTCAGCAAGACCGGCCAGTACCGGTACTTCCCCGTCGCCGGGTCCCTGGTGATGGGGCTCGGCCTGTATCTGATGTCCCTGATGGGGCCGCAGACCGGGGCGTGGCTGGAGTCGCTGTACATGTTCGTGCTCGGCACCGGCATCGGGCTGTGCATGCAGGTCCTGACGATCGCCGTGCAGAACACCGTCGACTACGCCGACCTCGGCACCGCGACCTCCGGTGTCACCTTCTTCCGTACGCTGGGCAGTTCGTTCGGCACCGCGGTGTTCGGCACGATCTACACCAACGCGCTCAAGCCGAACCTGTCCGACGGGATCGCCGCGGCCGCGCGGGGCGGCGGGGTGGACCCGGGGACGCTCGCCAGGGCGGCGACCAGCCCGGAGGGGGTGCACCGGCTGCCGTCCGGTGTCGCGGCACCGATCATCGACGCCTACGCCGACACGCTGCAGACCGTCTTCCTGTGGACCGTGCCGGTCGCGGCCGTCGGTTTCGTGGTCTCGCTGTTCCTCAAGCAGGTCGAGCTGCGCGACAGTGCGCGGCAGGGGTCGACCGACCTGGGCGAGGGGTTCGCCTCACCGCGCGGCGCGGACTCGCAACGGCTGCTGGAGGCGGCCGTGGGGAAGATCATCGCCGGTACGGATCTGAACACCGCGCGCCGGATCATGGCGGGGAGCGACACCCGGCTGGACATCGCGGGCGCCTGGGCCGTGATGCAGGTCGAACTCCTCACCCGGCTGGTCGGCCACGCCGGGCTCGGTCTGATCGCGGCCCGCAGACACATGCCGCCCGAGGTGCTGCTCCCGGTCTTCGACCGCATGGTCGAGGAGGGATATCTGACACGTGACGGCTCTCTCCTCTCCCACACGGAGGCGGGCGCACGCGAGGCGGCGGTCATCGGCCGGGCGTGGGGCACCTGGCTGGAGGACCGCGTCCAACAGGACTTCGGCCGCCCACCGGGCACCGACCTCCGCGCCGCCGTCGACACGATCGCCAAACGCCTCCTGGTCGAGGACCTCTCCACCGGCCTGCCCCAACGACAGCCGGAACCGGCGGCGGTGGGGGTTGGCTGACGCCAACAACCTCACCCACGGCCTGCCCCCAACGACAGCCGGAACCGGCGGCGGTGGGGGTTAACTGAGAGCAACGGGACGAGCTGTTACGGCAGTTGACCCTCCAACAGCGTCAGCACCCCCGCCACATCCGGCACCACACTCACCCCATCCGGCAGCACCGGCCGCTCCACCATCACCACAGGCAGCCCGAGTTGGCGCGCTGCCGTGAGTTTGGCGGCCGTAGCGGAACCCCCGCTGTCCTTCGTCACCAGTACGTCGATGAGGTGCTCGCGCAGCAGTGCCGTCTCGTCCGTCACCGTGAACGGCCCGCGGGCGAGCAGTACTTCGGTGTGCGGTGGCAGCGGCGGTTCGGGAGGTTCGACCGAGCGTACGACGAAGTGCTGGTCCGTCAGATGGGCGAAGGACGCCAGGCCGAGGCGGCCGGTGGTCAGGAATGCCCGGGAGCCGAGGTGCGGCAGCAGGTCCGCGGCCGCGGCGAGCGACGGGACCAGGTGCCAGTGGTCGCCGGGGCCCGGCCGCCAGCCCGGGCGGCGCAGCACGACGGCCGGGACACCGCTCGCCGCCGCGGCCTGTACCGCGTTCGCGGTGATCCCGGCCGCGAAGGGATGCGTGGCGTCGACGAGCACGTCCACGCGCTGTTCGCGCAGCCAGTCCGCGAGCCCCCGCACTCCACCGAAGCCTCCGACGCGTACGTCCCCCGCCAGGGCGCCCGGCCGGCTCACGCGTCCCGCGAGGGAGGTCGTGACGTGCACGCCGGGGCGTGCCGCGAGCGCGGCGGCCAGTTCACGGGCCTCGGCGGTGCCGCCGAGGATCAGGACGTGGGGGGACATGGGGCGAGCGTACGAGGTCGCCGTCCAGAGGGAGAGCGCAGGGCCCGCCACGGCGCCGTCCGAGGGCCGCCGCGCCGCCGAACACTATGAACACAACGGTCAGAGCATGGTTCCCGGCCGCCCCCGCTCCTTAGCATCGCCGCCGACGGCGCGACGACGCGCCGACGAGGACGAGGAGCAGCGTCTTGGACAGATCGAGAACGCGCGCACTGATCCGCGCGGCGAGCCGCCGCCGGCGTACGGGAGTACTGGCCGTCCTGGCGGCCACGGTCTCCACCGCCCTGGCCGGAGCGCCTCCCGCACAGGCGACCGCGCCGCCGCCGTCGGTCGCCGCCTGCCCGGCCGAACTGGCCGACAAGGCAACGTGTTACACCGGCCAGGACGCCAACGGCGCGTACTACGCGATCGCCGTCCCCAAGGACTGGAACGGCTCCCTCGTCGTGCACGCGCACGGCGGCCCCGACCTCGGCGCCACCTCGGACCCGCAGCGCAGTGTGGACGACCTGGCCCGCTGGTCGGTGATGGTGGACGAGGGGTATGCCTGGGCGGGTTCGTCGTACCGCAGGGGCGGTTACGGCACGCGGATGGGCGCCGAGGACACCGAGAACGTGCGCCGGCTGTTCGTCGAGCGGTTCGGCAAGCCGGAGCGGACGTATGTGCACGGTCAGTCCTGGGGCGGTGACGTCGCCGCGAAGGTCGTCGAGACGTACGGGAAGAAGAACGGTCCCTACGACGGTGCGCTGCTCACCAGCGGTGTCCTGGGCGGCGGTTCGCGGGGGTACGACTACCGCGTGGACCTGCGCGTGGTCTACCAGTACTACTGCCACAACCATCCCCGCCCGACCGAGGTGCAGTACCCGCTCTGGGAGGGGCTGCGGGCCGGGTCGACGATGACGAGCGCGGGGCTGCGCGCCCGGCTGCAGGAGTGCACCGGTTACGCCTCGGCCCCCGAGGAGCGCACCGCGCTGCAGCAGCGCAACCTCGACGACATCCTGGCCGTCACGCGTATCCCCGAGCGCACGCTGGAGTCGCATCTGCGGTTCGCGACCTTCACGTTCCGTGACATCGTGCACGACCGGCTCGGCGGTCGTAACCCGTTCTCCAACGAGGGCGTGTGGTACTCCGGTTCGCATGACGACAAGGCGCTGAACGCCGGTGTCGAGCGGTTCTCCGCCGACCCGACCGCCGTACGCGATCTGTCCTACGACAGCGATCTCACCGGCAAGGTGTCCATCCCGGTGCTCACGATGCACGCGATCGACGATCCGACGGCGTTCGTGGAACACGAGGCGGCCTACCGGGCGACGCTTCAGGGCGCGCACCGGGACCGCTATCTGGTGCAGTCCTTCACCGACGAGCACGAGCACAGCCAGCTGAGCAACTCCGAGTACGCCAACTCGATCGCGGCGCTGGACAGTTGGGTGCGCACCGGCCACAAGCCGACGCCCCAGTCGCTCGCGGACTCGTGCGGCGCCTTCGACCGGACGTACGGCACGGGCTGTTTCTACGAGCCCGGCTTCCACCCCTCCCCCTACGCCTCGCGCATCCGGCCGCGGCCGGGCGGGCTGCAGTGGCCCGCCATGTCGGCGGCGCAGGAGAAGAAGTGGAGCAAGATCGACGGGGTCGGGATCGCCCCCTGAACAATGCCGCCGAGGGTGACATGGCGAAGGGCGCCTCCTGTCGGGAGGCCGCCCTTCGCCTTGCTCGTCAGCTGCCTGGCGCGTCAGCCCTGGCGGGCCTTGAAGCGCGGGTCCTTCTTGTTGATGACGAAGACCCTGCCGCGGCGGCGGACCACCTGGGCCCCGGGCTTGGCCTTCAGCGAGCGCAGGGAATTGCGCACCTTCATGGTTCAGCTCTCCTGGTGACGGGTCGCGGTGCGGCCGTAGCGGCGCTCGAAGAGCTCCACGCGGCCGGCGGTGTCCAGGACCCGCGACTTGCCGGTGTAGAAGGGGTGGCTCGCCGACGAGATCTCCACGTCGATGAGCGGGTACGTGTTCCCGTCCTCCCACTCGATCGTCTTCGACGAGTCGGCGGTGGAGCGGGTCAGGAACGCGGCGTTCGCGGCGCGGTCGCGGAAGACCACGAGGCGGGTGTCGGGGTGGATGCGGGGCTTCATGGGGTTACCTCCTCGGTGCCCTGGGTGCCGGGCGGCGCTGGTTCGTTCAGCGCTCCTCGCGGAACGCGACGTGCTCGCCGGCCACCGGGTCGTACTTGCGCAGGACCAGTCGGTCGGGGTTGTTCCGGCGGTTCTTGCGGGTCACATAGGTGACACCGGTGCCGGCCGTCGACTTCAGCCTGATGACGGGACGCGCGGTGCTGCGTGCCATGAGGTCCTCCCTTCGCCCACGCCCTGGATCACTGATCCGAGCATGTCAATCACAGTGGCTGTAACGCGGCGACCCCCCGCCGCATTCCCGCCCCCGCGACACCCTCTCGCGGGGCTCAGCGCAGCAGCAGCTGCAGGCCGCCCACGATCGTCGCCGCGATCACGAGCTGTTCGAAAAGGCGCTGGTTGATGCGGTCGACGGCCCACTTCCCGATGAACGCGCCGGGGACGACGAACACGGCGAGCGCGGCGTCGAGGAGCAGCGAGTGCCCGTCGATCAGGCCGAGCCCGGCGCTGAAGGGCACCTTCGAGACGTTCACGATCAGGAAGAAGAACGCCGACGTGCCGAGGAAGCCGAGCTTGCGGAAACCCGCCGAGAGCAGATACATCGACATCACCGGGCCGCCCGCGTTGGCGACCATCGTGGTGAAGCCGCCGAGGACGCCGTAGGAGCGGGCCTTGATGCGGCCGGAGCGGGTGGCCACGGAGTCCGGTTCGTCCTCGTCCTCGGCCTTCGCCGTACGCCGCCGCCAGATCGTCACGCCCGCCATCAGCAGCAGGATCGCGCCGATCGAGATGCGTACGACCGCGTCGTCGGCCCACACCAGGAAGAGCGTGCCCACGACCACGCCCGCGGCGACCGCCGGGAACAGCCGCCACAGGGTCGGCCAGTGGGCGTGCCGGCGGTAGGTGAGGACGGCGAGGACGTCGCCGACGATCAGGACGGGCAGCAGTACGCCGGTGGAGGCGCGGGCCGGCAGGACCGCCGCGAAGATGGCGAGGCTCACCGTGTTCGCCCCGCTCACGGCCGTCTTGGAGAAGCCGACGAGGAGAGCCGCGAAGGCGAGGGCGGCGAACTCCCAGCCGGATATGTGCCAGAGCGTCATCGTGTCCATGCGGAGACCGATGGTATGTGCAGACATACGGTCCGGTCAGTACCGTCTCGCCTGTTGGCCACCACAGGCAGCACCGTTCACCGACCGCTGGAGGAGACATGGCCGAGGCCCGCGAGCACGTGCTGACCGGCACCCGGGGCACGATCACCGCACGCGAGTGGCCCCCGGAGCAGCCGCGGTACGTCGCGCTGGTGGTGCACGGGTACGGCGAGCACGTCGGGCGGTACGAGGAACTGGCCGGTGTGCTGACCGCACACGGCGCGGCCGTGTTCGGCCCCGACCACATGGGGCACGGCGCCTCGGCCGGCGAGCGGGTGCTGATCGAGGACTTCGAGGAGGTCGTCGACGACGTCCACGCCGTCGCCGACCTGGCCCGCCGCACGCATCCGGGGGTACCGCTCGTCCTGATCGGGCACTCCATGGGAGGCCTGATCGCCGCCCGCTACGCCCAGCGCCACGGCGACGAACTCGCCGCGCTCGTGCTGTCGGGACCGGTGATCGGCGCCTGGGAGCTGCCGGGGCGGCTGCTGGCGCTCGACGAGATCCCCGACACACCCATCAGTCCCTCCGCGCTCTCCCGGGACCCGGCGGTCGGCGCCGCCTATGCCGCCGATCCGCTGGTCTGGCACGGTCCGATGAAGCGGCCGACCGTCGTGGCGTTCGCCCGGATGCTCGAGACGATCACCGAGATCGGCGACATCGGCCGGCTCCCGCTGCTGTGGCTGCACGGCGCGGACGACCGGATCGTGCCCCTGGCCGGGAGCCGGATCGGCGTCGAGCAGCTGGACGGCGGCCACCTCACCGAGCGGGTCTACGACGGTGCCCGGCACGAGGTGTTCAACGAGACGAACAAGGCGGAGGCCTTCGCCGATCTGATCCGCTTCCTGGACGGCGTGCTCACTGGCTGAGACGAATCCGGGCGTACCGGGACGGTGTTTGCACCGGTCCGACCTGGGCACTGGGGACATTACGCCAAGAGGAGAGGAACCCCATGTCTGTCGTGAAGAGCACGCTTCCGGAATCGGCGCAGAAGGTCGTCGGCCAGGCCCTGCAGAGCACTCTCGTGGATCTTCTCGGACTTTCGCTGATCGGGAAGCAGGCGCACTGGAACATCGTCGGCCCGCGGTTCCGGTCGATCCATCTCCAGCTCGACGAGGTGGTCAGCACGGCACGCACCTTCTCGGACACGGTGGCGGAGCGCTCCGCCGCGCTCGGCCTGCCGCCCGACGGCCGGCCCGAGACCATCGCGGCGACCTGCACGCTGCCCGGCCCGAAGGACGGCTGGCTGAAGGACACCGAGGTCGTCCAGGTGATCGTGGACGCCCTGGAGGCCGCGATCGGGCGGCTGCGCGAGCGCATCGCCGCGACCGACGAGGCGGACCCGGTCACCCAGGACCTGCTGATCTCCATCACCGCCGAGCTGGAGAAGCAGCGGTGGATGTTCGACGCGGAGAACTGGCCCCGGGACAACTGAGCCGCCGTGGAGAGGGGTGCGCGATGACCGACGCCCTCGAACTGGACGCGCTGTGGGAGGACTTCCACCGCGCGGTCAACATGACGTCGCAGGAACTGGCCGCCTGGCTGCGGGTCAGTGACGCCACCGAGAGCTTCGAACCGCTGCCGGACCGGGCGGGTACGCCGACCGGACAGCACGTTCTCGCCATCCTGCAGAAGCGGCGCACCGACCTCACCGACGAGGACATCCGGGTGATGTACCAGGTGGTGGACACGGTGGAGGATCAGGCGGACGTGGCGGACGAGCCCGTTGCCGAGGACTCCGAGCGCCGGCACCGGCTGATGACGATCGGCCACGACCCCCTCAAGCCGTGACCGGCCACAAGGACGTGGTGCGGGCGCTCGTCGGCTCGCACGGGCGGACGTTCGCCGAGGAGGCGGGCATCACGCTCAGGGACACGCCCCAGCCGCTGTACCGGCTGCTGGTCCTCGCGCTGCTGCTCAGCGCCCGCATCCGCGGGTCCGTCGCCGTGGCCACCGCCCGTGAGCTGTACGCGGCGGGGCTGCGCGACCCGCGCCGGATGGCCGGGGCGGACTGGCAGCAGCGCGTGGACGCCCTCGGCCGGGGCGGCTACCGGCGCTACGACGAGCGCACGGCCACTCAACTCGGTGACGGCGCCGAGCTGTTGACCGAGCGCTGGGGCGGTGATCTGCGCCGTATGCGCAAGGAGGCGGACGGCGACACCGGCCGACTGCGCGATCTGCTCCAGCAGGTCCCGGGCCTGGGCCCGGCCGGCGCCGACATCTTCCTGCGCGAGGTCCAGCGGGTCTGGCCGGAGGTCGCACCGTACCTGGACCGCAAGGCCCTCGACGGTGCGGCCCGGCTGGGCCTGCCGAAGGACTCCGACCGGATACGGCTGGCGGGTGACACCGAACCGGCCGTACTGGCCGCCGCGTTGGTGCGCGCCGCACTCGACAAGGACGTGGTCGAGGAGAGCCGGCGCCGGGCGGCATGACGACTCACGTCGATCCGCTCACGTCGACGGTTCTCCTGGGTGAGTGGCGACTCACCCCAGCAGCCACCCCCCGTCCACACTCAACTCCACCGCGTTGACCGACCTGTTGCGCAGCAGGAAGTCCACCGCGTCCACGACGTCCGCCATGGTGGCCAGCCGTCCGGTCGGTGTTTTCGCGCGGAGTCCGGCCAGCACCTCCTCGGGCTTGTCGCGCCAGTGGGGGCTGTCACCGACGACCCCGGGGTGGACGGCGTTGACGCGGATCGGGGCGAGTTCGACCGCGAGGGTGTTCACCAGGCCCCGTACGCCCGCGTTGACCGTCGCCACCGTCGTCGCGCCGGGGTAGGGGCGCTCCTTGGCCTGGCCGCCGAACAGGACGATCGCGCCGTCGTCGGGCATGCGCGGCCGCAGACAGTGCACGACCTCGGTGTAGCCGACGAGTTTGAGGGTCACGAGGCGCAGCGCGGCGCCGATGTCGTATTCGGTGGCGCGGTTCTCGTCGCGCGAGATGCCCGCGAGGACGAGATGGTCGACGCGTCCCACGTCCGCGAGGCCGTCCGCGAGGTCGTGCGGGCGGGACAGGTCGAGGGCGAGGCCGCGGGCGCCGATCTCCTTGGCGACGGCGTCGGCGCGGTCGGGGTCACGGCCGGTGAGGACGACCTCGTCGCCCCGTTCCGCGCGGACGCGGGCGAACTCGCGGCCGATGCCCGACGTGCCGCCGACGACCAGGACGCTGCTCATGACTCCAGGGCCTCCCTCAGATAGTCCCAGTCCCGGGTGAACCGGTACGAGTGGCGCGGCGGCGGCTGCGGTGCCTGTGTCTCCAGCCAACGCAGCGGTCCCTGACCGGCGTTGGCGAAGCCGTGCACACAACCGGCGCCCGCCCAGGCGCAGTCGCCGGGTCCGAGGCGGTAGCGCTCGCCGTCGAAGACGGCGTCCGCCTCCCCTTCGAGGAAGTAGTACGTCTCCTCGAAGGGGTGGTCGTGGGTGCCGGCGACCCCGTCGGGTGCGTACTGCACCATGAACATCGTCGAGGCGACCGCGCCGAGATCGCTGTCGACCATCATCTTGACCGTGATGCCGCTGTAGACGAGCAGTGCGGTGCGCATGCTCGCCGAGACGGCCAGCAGGTCCTGGGACTGTTTGCCCGGGTCCATCTGGGCGGGCTCGAAGTGGCCGAAGCGGCGGGTGCGCGGATCGCGCACGTCGATACGTACGGGGTCGCGCTCCGGCAGGTCGGACACCCGCTGCGTGTCGTGGTCGTAGCGCGCCCGCGGCACGGGCGCCAGCATGTCCGCCCAGCGCGCGGCCGTGTCGCCGGAGCCGCGCCAGGCGTGGGGCACGCCCGTCGGGAGGATGCCGTAGTCGCCCTCCTCCAGGAGGTACGAGCCGTCCGGCACGTCGAGGACGACGGCGCCGTCGAGGATGTGGAAGCTCTCCTCGTAGGAGTGCACATGCGCCAATACCCGTCCGTCCGAGCGCAGTTGGCACAGGCCGAAGCCGGTGTGCACGCTGCCGTCGTCCTCGCCGACCAGTGTCCGGCGCCGGTGGCCGTGTGTGTCGTACGGCGGCTCGGGCACCTCGGCGGCCCGCCGCACCAGATGCCGGGTCATGCCGTCTGCTTCGCCTCCTTCGCCGCCAGGAGCCGGTCGCGGGACTCCTCGACGAGCCGCCGGGCGCGCGACGTCGCCCGTCAGCTTCCCGTCGCGCTTGTGGATCACGCCGTCGACGACGACCGTCTCGACGTTGGACACGTCCGCGCACAGCGTGACCGCGGAGGCCGCGTCGTGCACCGGGGCCACGTTGAGCGCGGTGGCGTCGAGGGCGACGACGTCGGCGCGCTTGCCGGGGGTCAGGGAACCGGTGCGGTGCTCCAGTCCCGCGACATGCGCGCCGTTCGCCGTCGCGATCTCCAGCATCCGACGGGCCGTCAACATGGTGTCCGGAACAGGCATGTTGGCCTTCCAGCAGTCGGCGTTGACCCGGGCCCGCTCGGCGCCGAAGGCCGCGCGGATCTGGGTGAACATGTCGCCGGGCACGGTGGTGACGACGTCGATGCTGAGCGAGGGCCGCAGTCCGTACTCGATGGCCTTCATCACGGGCGGCCAGCCGTGTCCCATCTGGGTCTCGACCTGCGGTGCGACGGACACCGTGCCGCCGCTGTCGGCGACCATCCGCCACTCGTCCTCGCTCAGATAGCAGCAGTGGACGTAGGTGGTGTCCGGGCCCAGGAGCCCCAGGTCGCTGAGTTGCTTGACCATGCCGAAGCGGCCGGCGAGCCGGCCCATCGCCACATGCACGGTGATCGGGATGTCCAGTTCGCGGGCGAGCGCCCACTCGGAGGTGACGACGTCGCCCAGGCAGAAGCCGGGGCCGCGGGTGGCGAGGGCCATGGTCAGCAGGCCGTCGTCGGAGGCGAAGTACGTGTCGCGGATGCGGCGCACGTCGTCACCGGGGATCGCGATCTTGCTCTCGAACCAGTAGTCGGCGAGGGAGGTGTTGGCGCTGCCGTAGGCGTACTGGGCGCGGATGCCGGACTCGGTGAGTGCCTGGATCGCCGCGTCCGGGTGTGCGGGCGTGTTGTTGATGTGGGACCAGTCGACGAGCGTCGTGATGCCGGCGTTGAGGCACTCCAGTGCGCCGGCCAGGTTGGCCGCGTACACGTCCTCGGGGGTGTACAGCGGGGCGAAGGTGTCGAGGATGTCGACGAAGTAGTCGTCGAGCGTGGCGTCGGGGGCGACGCCCCTGATGGAGGCCTCCCAGGTGTGGCGGTGGGTGTCGACGAAGCCGGGGATCACGATGCGCCCGGTCATGTCGAGGACCTCGGCGTCGGCGCTGATCTCCGGCTGCACGGCGGCGATCTTCCCGTCCTCGATGAGGACGTCACCCCTCGGCAGGTCCCCGACGGAGGCGTCCATGGAGATCACGTGCCCCGCGCGAAGCAGGATCCGATCGGTCATCGCGCTTCCTCCTCAGGGGTGTTCGGTACGGGGTGTTCAGTACGGGGTGCTCAATACGCGGCGAGACTGCGGACGGCCGCCACGAGCTTGTCGACGGTGGGGATGACCCGTTCCTCGAGCGCGTCGGCGAACGGCAGCGGCACGCACTCCCCCGCGACCCGGCGCACGGGCGCGTCGAGGAGAGCGAACCCCTCGTCGGCGACGACCGAGACGAGGGTGGCGCCCCAGCCGCCCTGGTACGGGTTCTCCTCGACGGTCACGAGCCGTGAGGTCTTCGCCAGGGAGGCGAGGACGGTGGCGGTGTCCAGGGGGACGAGGCAGCGCAGGTCCACGACCTCCGCGTCGATGCCCTCCTCGGCGAGCCGCTCGGCGGCCCGCAGCGCCATCGGCACCATGGCGGCGAGCGCCACCAGCGTCACGTCGGCGCCCTCGCGGACGACGGCTGCGCGGCCCAGTTCGACGACATGGCCGGGCGGCGGCGGGGCGCCCTTGCTGGCCAGCAGCCCCTTGTGCTCGAAGAAGACGACGGGGTCGTCGCTGCGGACGGCCGCCGCCATCATGCCGATGACGTCGGCGGGGGTGGCGGGTGCGGCGATCTTCAGGCCGGGGACGGTGAGCGCCCAGTTCTCGGTGGACTGCGAGTGCTGGGCGCCGAAGCCGAGCCCGCCACCGTTGGCGGTCCGCACGACGAGCGGAACGGTGACCTGACCGCCCGTCATATAGCGGACCTTGGGGATCTCGTTGGCGAGGTAGTCCCAGCAACAGGCCAGGAAGTCGGAGAACATGATCTCGGCGACCGGGCGCATCCCGGTCATGGCGGCGCCCATCGCCGCGCCCACGATGGCCTGTTCGGAGATGGGCGTGTCCCACACCCGCTCGGGCCCGAACTCCTTGAACAGCCCGACGGTCGTCTTGAACACCCCGCCGGCCTCGCCGATGTCCTCACCCAGGCATACGACGGTGGCGTCGCGCCGCATCTCGCGGGCGATGCCCTCGGCGACCGCGTCCCGGTAGCTGATCACGTCACGGTCCGTCGTCACGTCCGCCATGCCGCACCTCCGTCCGCCCATACGTCGGTCAGCGCCTCGGCCGGATCGGGCGGTGGCGCGTTCTTCGCCGCGTCGACCGCTTCCTCTACGGCGTCACGGGCGCGCTCGTCGGCCGCCGTGAGCGTCTCCTCGGGCACGCCCAGTTCGGCGAGCCGGCCGCGCGCGAGGTCCAACGGGTCGTGCTTGAGCCAGCGTTCGACCTCCTCGGCCGGGCGGTAGGTGGCCGGGTCGGCGCGGCTGTGCCCGAAGTGGCGGTAGGTCTCGGCCTCCAGCAGGGCGGGCCCTTCTCCGGCCCGGGCCCGTCGGGCCAGCGCGGCCACGGCGTCCCGGACGGCGACGACGTCGTTGCCGTCGACGACCTCGCCCGGGATGCCGTAGGAGGGGGCGCGGTCGGCCGCGGGGCGGGCGACGGCGGTGACGTCGGCGATGGGCGTGTACTCCATGTACAGGTTGTTCTCGCAGACGAACAGCACCGGCAGCTTCCATACGGCGGCCAGGTTGAGCGACTCGTGGAAGGCGCCGATGTTGGTGGCGCCGTCGCCGAAGAAGGCGACGGCGATCTGTCCGGTGCCGCGCAGCCGGGCCGACCAGGCGGCGCCGACCGCCATCGGAAGGTGGGCGCCGACGATGGCGTAGGAGCCGAGCATGTGGCCGGAGGCCTTGGTGAGGTGCATGGAGCCGCCCTTGGCCCGGCACAACCCCGTTGCGCGGCTCATGAGTTCGGCGAGGCACTCCTCGGGGGTGGCGCCGCGGGCCATGGCGTGGTGGTGGCCGCGGTAGGTGGCGAAGACGTAGTCGTCGTCGCGCAGGGCGGCGCTCGCGCCGACGGCGATCGCCTCGTGGCCGGCCGCGAGATGGGTGGTGCCCTTGACCAGGCCGGACATGAACAGGTCGTGGGCGGCCTTCTCCGTACGGCGGATGACGGCCATCTGCTCGTACAGGGCGAGGAGTTCATCGCGCAGTTCGTCACGGGATTCGTCGCGGTCGGTCATCAAGCACCCCCGTCGGCCCGGGTGTTGAGGTGGGACTGGGACTCGCGGCGGGTGTTGAGCTCGCCGCCGACGGTCCAGTACTTGCGGCCCGCGACGAGCAGTTCCTCGGCCGGGAACTTGGTGATGACCTCGCAACCGTCGGTGGTGACGACCAGCTCCTCCTCGATCCGGGCCGCGGACCAGCCGTCGGCGGCCGGCCAGTAGGTCTCCAGGGCGAACACCATGCCCTCTTCGAGGACTTCGGGGTGGTCGAGGGAGACCAGCCGGCTGAAGATCGGCTTCTCCCAGATCGACAGGCCGACCCCGTGTCCGTACTGCAGGGCGAAGGCGGCCGTCTCGTCGGCGAAGCCGAACTCCTCGGCGCGCGGCCACACTTGGACGATGTCGGCGGTGGTGGCGCCGGGGCGGACGAGGGCGATGGCCTGGTCCATGTACTCGCGGCAGCGGACGTAGGCGTCGCGCTGGGCGCGGGAGGCGCTGCCGACGGCGAAGGTGCGGTAGTAGCAGGTGCGGTAGCCGAGGTGGCTGTGCAGGATGTCGAAGAAGGCGGGGTCGCCGGGGCGGATCAGGCGGTCGCTGTAGACGTGCGGGTGGGGTGAACAGCGTTCGCCGGAGATGGCGTTGACGCCTTCGACGTATTCGCTGCCGAGGTCGTACAGCACCTTGCTGACCAGGCCTACGCACTCGTTCTCGCGGACCCCGGGGCGCAGGTACCCGTACAGCTCCTCGTAGGCGGCGTCGACCATCGCGCAGGCCTGGGTGAGCAGGGAGATCTCGTCGCGGGTCTTGGTGCGGCGGGCCTCCAGGAAGACCTGCTGGCCGTCGACGACGTCGATGCCCTCGGCGCGCAGTGCGGCGAGGACGGGCATTTCGGCGACGTCGATGCCGAGGGGTTCGTTCGCGAGGCCGTGTTCGCGCAGTTCGGCGGCGATCTTGCGGGCGACGTCCTCGGCGATCCCGGCGTTCGGGTGGAAGGCGCCGCGCAGGGTGGAGATCCCGGCGCGGGCGCCGGTGGGCGGGCCGTCCTTGCCGTCGCTGTAGTCCAGCCAGGGGTTGTAGATCTGGTGGTGGCGGGCGGCGGAGCCGAAGTCCCAGACCACCGGTTCGCCGCCGCGCACGAGCAGGGCGAAGCGGATCAGCTTGTCCATCGCCCAGGTGCCGATGTGCGTGGCGGTCATGTAGCGGATGTTGGCGAAGTCGAAGCTCAGCACGGCGCCGAGCGACGAGCGGTTCAGTGAGTCGTTGAGCCGGGCCAGCCGCTGTCGGCGCAGCCGGTCCAGGTCGATGCGCTCTTCCCAGTCGACGGCATTGGGGCCGTAGGTACGGATCGCCATGACGACCACCCCCACTTCGGAGTGAACGACCATGCGGCACGAGTGTCAAGTGTCACTGAACACGAACCAGATTCCGACGGCCGGTTCCTCTCCATCGTTGCGGTAGCGGTGCGGGGTCGTCGACTCGAAGCACACCGCGTCGCCGGGGCGCAGTGTGTACTCCTCGAAGCCGAGCGTGAGGATCAGCTCGCCCGAGGTCAGACAGCCGTACTCGGTGCCCGCGTGCCGCATCAGACCGCCCGAGCCGGAGGAGGCACCGCCGGGCCGGTAGGTCACCTGGAGGAAGTCGACATCTGTGCCGGGCACGTGCCCGAGGCGCTCCCACACCACCCCCGAGTCCAACTCCAGCACCTCCCGCTCCCCGGGCGTGACCACCGGGCCGATACGACGGCCTGGATCTGCGGCGAAGGCGGCCAGGGCGTGCAGGACGGGTCCAGGTGCCGCGGCAGCCGAGGAGGCGGCGGCGAGCGGTGGGGCGGCGGTGCTCTCCGCGGCATCGAAGAGCGACTCCAGGGAGATGCCGAGCGCCGTCGTGATGGCGTAGAGGGTGCTCACCGACGGCTGGCTCTTACCGGTCTCGATCTGCGACACCAGACTCGCGGAGACACCGACGTCCCGGGCGAGGGCGCGCAGGCTCACGCCTTTGGCGGTGCGCGCCTGGCGGATGCGCGCCCCGACCGGCGGCACGGCGGCGGGAGACACGGCGGCTCCTCTCCGGTGGGGGATGCCCACGTGCGGGACGTCCAGCCCCGTTGGCCGGATGTCCAGCCCCATTGAACAGCCGGGAGCGACCGGGGCGCCAGAGCCGCTGGTGAGGCCCACGGCGGCCCGCCGTGTGTCAGGCCCGCAGGCCCAGCACCCGTCTGATCGTGCGCAGTACGCCGTTGTCGTTGTTGGACGGGGCGAGGTGGCGGGCGCGGGCGATGACGTCGGGGTGGGCGTTGGCCATGGCGAACGACCACTCGGCGGCGTCGAGCATCTCCAGGTCGTTGAGGTAGTCCCCGAACACCATGGTCTGGGCGGGGGTGATGCCCAGCTCGGTCTGCAGCCGGCGCAGGGCGGCGCCCTTGTCGGCGGTGCGGTTCATGACGTCGACCCAGTGTTCGCCGGAGACGACGACCTGGTGGGTGGCGGAGAAGGGCGCCAGGGCGGGGGCGGTGGTGTGCGCGGCGGAGCCGAAGTCGAAGAGGGCGACCTTGATGACGTCGTCGTCGAGCGCGGTGGCGTCCTCGACGACGCGATGTTCGACGTAGTACTTGCGCACCTCGGCGAGGAACGGCTCGTCGGAGCGCTCGACATAGGCGGAGCGCTTGCCGCAGACGACGGCGCCCACGTCGACCCCGTCGGCGACCAGTCCGCGCACGGCCCGCACGATGCGGGCGGCGACCTCGGGATCCAGCGGGTCCGAGCTCAGCTCCACGCCGTCGCGCACCACATAGGTGCCGTTCTCGGCGATGAACACCATGCCCTCGGCCACGTCCGCGAACTCCCGTGCCAGCGTGGCGTACTGGCGTCCGCTCGCCGGGCTGAACAGCACCCCGCGGCGGCGCAGTTCGGCCAGCGTCTCCCACAGTCCCGGCGGAATCCGCTTCGCGTCGTCCAGGAGCGTGCCGTCCATGTCGGTGACGATCAGCCGGATGTCGGCGGAGCCGCTGGGCAGGTCGGGGGTGGTCGGGAGGGGCGCGGGGGCGGTGGACATGACCTGCTTCCGGTGGGGGACGGCGACGGTCCCGCCAGCCTACGTGGTCAGGTGTTCGACCTGATCAGCCCGGTCAGGTAGCGCCACAGCGAGGACCGCCGCCGGGCCGACTGCCGGTCCGCCACGGCGGGTGCGTCCAACGCGTCCGATGCGTGAGATGCGTCCGGCACGTCCGGCACGCTCGGTGGTGCCAGCTGCGGTACCGGCCCGACCAGCTCGTAGCGCACCGGCAGCGACCGCAGTCCCCGCATGAACGGCGAGGAGCGCCACGGCAGTTGGTCGACCGGGAGGGCGAGTTCCAGATGCCCGAACCGTTCGAAGACGCGGCGCACGCCCGCCGACGCGATGCTCGACGCCAGCTCGCGGGCCGGGCACTGGCGGGGCCCCGCGCCCCACGACAGATGCGCCCGGGTGCTGACGTCCGCGCCCGATGTTGTACGGGTGGCGAAGAGGGGGTCGGCGTGCGCGGCGGCGGCCGAGACCCACACGGGGTCGCCCGCCCGGATGGTGTGGTTGCCGAGCGGGGAGTCCTCGGCGGCGAACCTCGGCACGAAGTTCACCAGGGGCGGCTTGCGCATGACCACCCGGTTCATGGTCTCCCGGATCATCCCGGCGGACAGGGCGGTGCGCACTCCGCCGTCGCTCTCCCCGGCGATCACCTCGACGACGGTGTTGGAGATGAGGATGCCGACGTGGTCGGAGACCATGCCGAGCAGCATGAACAGCTCCCGGGCCAGCGCGTCCACGGACAGGTCCGGGTGGGCGGCCAGCAGGTGGGAGGGGAAGTCGTCGCCGGGCTTCTCGGTCTTGGCGGCGGCCAGCTCGGTGAGCGTGACCAGCAGACGTTCGAGAGCGGGCTCGGCGTCGGGTCCCGCGTCCAGCACCCGCCACATGTCCATCAGGGCGTCGTCGCCCTGGGAGCCGGGAAAGCCGAGCAGATGGCTCGCGGCCATCAGCGGCAGCGGCCGGGAGAACTGCGCCGACAGGTCGGCCACACCCGTACGTCCGCCCTGCGCGAGCAGCGTGATCAGCTCGTCGGCGTAGCCGGTGACGGCCGCTCTGAGCTGCTTGGCCTGCGGGTTGCGCGGGTCCTGGAACGGCCGCAGGGCCATGTCCCACGCGCCGCGCAGGGAACGGTAGCCCGGGCCGCCCTGGATCAGCACATGGTTGACCTCCAGGGAGGGGCCGAGCGGCCAGTCGGCGGGGACTCGGCCCTCGGAACGGGCCCGCCAGTTCTCCAGACCCTTGGGCCAGGCGGCGTCGTCCTGGAGGATCTGGAGCGACTCGCGGTAGCCGAGGACCAGCCAGGCGGGCACGCCCAGCAGGTCGACCGGTGCGACAGGGCCGTGCCGTTCGCGCAGCCGCTCGTAGACGAGTTCGGGGCGGGTCTCGTAGTCCCGGGTCAGCAGCGGCTCCGGCGCCAGGTCCTCCAGTCGTGTGCCGTCCGGCGTCGCGTGCCCTCCGTCGCCTTCGCCACCGTCGACCAGGTGGAACTCCATGCCTCCGCCGCCCTTCGCCACCGCCTGTGACGGTCCGCACGCTGCGGGTGCTTGCGGACCCGGGAGGGACCGTATCTCAGAGGTCACACGGGTCACAGGGCGGGGTACTGGTCGGTAGTCAGCGGGGCGTTGGTCGGTCGTGAGTGGGGGCACAGGCCGGTGGTCAGTGGCGCTGTGGGGGTTGCTCGCGGCCACCACTGCCGCCTTCGCCGCCCACCATTCGCTCCAGCCGGTCGAAGCGCTCGTGCAACGCACGGACCGTCTCTTCGCCCAACTCCTCGGCGTGGTGGGCGAGATGGTGGCGGCGGCGTTGCTCCCGGCCGACGAACCAGGTCGCCAGGGCCGCGGTGACCATGCCGTACGTGGTGATCCCGACGATCATCACGACGGCCCCGACGACGCGGCCGCCGAGGGTCACGGGGAAGAAGTCGCCGTAGCCGACGGTCGTGGCCGTCTCGATCGACCACCACAGAGCCTGGGGATACGTCTTCAGATTGGCGCGCGGTGCGTCGTGTTCGGCGGCGACGACGGCCCAGGCGCCGAGCAGCATCACCACCCCGAGGACGGCCGTGGCCGCACCCGCCGCCTTCAGATGCAGCGAACGGCCCGGCCGGCCGAGCAGCAACTCGACCGCCCTGGCGAGGAATCCGGGCAGCACGGTCACTCCTTGGCACGCGTCGGCATGGGGCCAGTGTCACCGCGGGCGGGGGTGCGGGCATGCCGGGCGGGGCGTTCGAGTTCTACGTCGGCCCTCGGGGCACTCCCCCGAACGGACCGGGTGCGCTGGTGGGCCGGTGTCGCCGGTGGTGCGCTGAACAGAGCCCCCCCCTGTCCGTCGCGGTTTCCCTGGAGGCGTCCACCATGTCCCGACACCCGTCCCTGCCCCGATACCTCAAGGCCCCGGTGGGTGCCTCCACCGCTCGTGTGGTCGCGTCCGCGCTGGCCACGGCCGCGCTGCTGACCACCGCGGCCTGTTCCGGCGACGGGGAGGGCGGCGGCTCGGGTTCCGGGGCCTCGGACGTCGCCGCCTCACCGCTGGCGGCACAGACGCCCACGTCGTCGCCCACCACCTCGCCCGCGTCCTCGCCTGCCTCCTCCCCCGCGTCCTCACCCGCCACCTCCGCCCCGTCCCGGCTCACCGAGGCCGGGGCCCGGTCCGCGCTGATCACCGAGGAGGACATCGAGGACCACTGGAACCAGGTCAAGGACGCCTCCAAGTGGCATGACACCCTCCTGATCGGCAAGGTCGACGTCGCCGACTTCCTGACCGCCAAGGCGGACGCCGCCGACTGCCAGAAGTTCCTCGACGCGCTCTACTCCGACCAACTGCTGGGCAAGCCGTCCGGCGCATCCGCGCTCAGAGGGTTCGAACAGGGCGACTCCCGCCTCCTCTACCAGGTGGCCTCCTACGACTCCGGGCAGCTGAACTCGTCCCTGGCCTGGCTCAAGACGCTGCCGGTCAAGTGCGACCGGTTCACCGTGACCGACTCCAAGGGCGCCAAGCGGACCGTCGAGGTCACCGAGGGGTCGGTGCCCGCCGTGGGCGACGCCCGGCAGGATCTGCGGGTGGTGGTGCAGGGCGACACGAACGGCGAGGCCACCACGCTCACCCTCGACGTCGCCGTCGTACGCGTCGGCGAGGACGCCATCACCGTCACCGCAGGCGGCCTCGAAGGCGACGAGCAACAGTCCACCGACCAGGCGGCGACCAAGGGCACCCAGCGCCTCAAGGACGTCCTCTCCGGCAAGACCCCAGCAGCGGGCCCGGGCCACTCCGGCTGACCAGCGCGGCTACTCCCGGGGCCGCCAATCCCGCTGACGCCCAACTCGGCTGGCCCGAGCCGATCGCGCTGACGCCCGACTCGGCTCCGGGGCCGGCCAATCCCGCTGACCGCCTACAACCGCTGTTCCGGAACCTGCTGGTCATGCCGACCGCCAACACCCACCCCCGGCCGGCCGCACCCGCCAGCCACCGACACCTGCCCCGGACCGCCCGCACTCGCCCGCCGATCCGGCCGAAACCGCCAACGCGCCCGCGGTCGACCGGACCTGGCAACCGCGGACACCCGCCAGCCCGAGCCGCGGCCGATCCCACTGACCGTCAACACCCACCCCAAACCAGCCGCAGCCGACGACCACCGACACCAGCCCCCCAGGCCGACCGGTCCCGCCGACCAGGCAACGCAGCTCCCCCAGGCCGACCGGTCCAGGCGACCACCAACGCCGCTCCCCCAGGCCGACGGGTCCCGCCAACCACCGACACCCGCTCCTCCGGATCGCGGCCGATCCCACCGACCGCCAACTCCGCTCCCCCAGGCCGACCGGTCCTGGCGACCACCGACAACCGCCTGCCCGGACCGCGGTCGGTCCCACTGACCGTCAACACCCACCCCGAACCAACCGCACCCGGCGCCCACCGAAGGCCCGGGCCGACCGGACCCGCCAACCACCAACTCCGCTCCCCCAGGCCGACCGGTCCCGCTGACCACCGACACCCCGCTCGGCCGATCGGCCAGTCCCGACGACCACCGACCGCTCGCCCGGATCGCGGCCGATCCCGCCGACCACCAACTCCGCTCCCCCGACCACCCGGCGCCACCAACCACCAACACCACCTCCCCGAACCGCCCAACCCCACCGCCCACCAACACCGCTCCCCCGACCACCCAACCCCACCCCCCCAAACCCA
>NZ_JALDAX010000022.1 GCF_022698145.1 Streptomyces spinosisporus | reverse complement strand
GGTCAGCTTGCCCTTGGCGTGCTGCGCCTCGGTCGCCTTCTCACTCGGCCCGGCCAGCGCCCGAGCCCGGATCTCGTGCAACTCGGCGACCCGGCCGCGCGCGTCCGCCGGCTCACCCGTCGGCTCACTCGGCGCCTCATCCAAAACGGTCATGTAGTGACCTTACGAAGCCGACCCAGGAATGCGAGCCGTCGACTCCTCACAGTCTCCGGCCCGTTTTCCTGGTACCCCTGAACAGAACCTGGACGGCATGCAGGCGTTCCGACTGCTCAGAGGGCTTCCGGCTTGTGGAGGTCACACAAAGCCGTCAGCCGAGAGTCACCTCACATCGGTGAGTGGCACATGACACTCCCGGGGCAATCCGGAGGCGCAGACGACGGCCGGTGGACAGGACCTCCACGGTGTCGTCGGCGCTCACCACCCCGCGGACCGGACGGTCCCAGATGATCTCGAACGGTTCACCCGTTCGGGGTGGTTCGCTCACGCAGAGGGTAGCGGTCCGGCCGCGTCGCCGGATCAGCACGCTCGCGGCCGCCGAGACGGTCAGCGGGCCCGCTGTGCCGCTCTGCCAGAAGTTGGCGGCCACAAGGCCCAGGGAAGGGACCCGGACCGCCTGACGGGCGCCGTCGTTGGCGAGTACCGACAGCCAGTGGCGGTCGGCGGCACGGGCCGCGACCGTCCGGCGGGAGGCGCCGGGCATGAGGACGTAGACGTACGCCGCCTCCCGGGGGTCCGTGCCGTGGTCGAGCCAGAGGGTCTGCCAGCGGCGTGTGGCCTGCTCCGTCGTACTGGTGGTGTTGATGTCGGACCAGGCGCCGGTGCGGTCCTCGCGCAGGGTGTGCAGGCCGCTGCCGGGGACCAGCCAGCCGCCGTGGCCCTCCAGATGGGCCCAGTCGTGGCCGCGTACGAATTCCTGGGTCCCGCCCTCCCCCAGATTGCGGTTGTCGACGATCGTCTCGACCGGGACGCCGTCGGTGCAGGTGATGCCCGCGCCCAGGCAGATCACCGCGTCCGCCGCGCAGAACCAGGACTTGCGGGCCCGCAGCGTCGAGCCGAGGCCCCGCAGATCCTGGCCGACGGCCGCGTACGTGCCGTCCGTCGTGCCGCCCACCCAGCGCACGTCCGGCTTGGGCGCGCCCCACTCGCCGCCCGCCTTGTCGGGCAGCCGCAGGGTGGAGACGGTGGTGCCGGGCAGGCGGTACCAGTCGACGGTGGGCCAGAACCAGTCGGTGTACTGGTCCGAGCGGCCCTCCGGCCACCAGGAGAGCATCCCGGCGCCGGTGTGCCAGCCACGCGGATTCTCGCCGTTGCCGCACTCGTAGTACGTGATGCGGTCGCTGCACATCGCGATGCTCGCCGTGAAGCCCGTGCCGCGGTGCACGGCACGGTCCATCGCGGGGAAGAGCCGGTGGCCGGGGGGCTCGGGGGCGGCCGGGACCGGGGCGTCGGCGACCGCGTGCAGCCGGGCCAGGTCGGCGACGCCGAACTGCGGGGCCGTCAGGATCGGCGTCACCGTGTCCCGCTCGATCCAGCCCTTGACGTACGACTGCCAGCGCTCGCGTTCGGCGTCGCTCGCCCCGCCGGCCAGGAGTGCGATCGCGGCGATGATGCCCTGACCGTGAAAGTGGTCGCTGCGCATGACGTGCAGGTCGTCGCTCTTGAGGTAACCCCGGCTTATGGCGCGGCCGTTGACGCAGTCCATCACCAGGCCGTCGTGGATCAACGGCGCGTAGGCGTGCTCGACGCTGTCGAGGACGATCTGCCGGTTCGGGTCGGTGACCTCCCAGGCGGAGCCGGCGAGGAGGGTGAAGAGGCGCCCGAGCCCGTCGAGCATGACCTGTCCGTACGTCCCCGAGTACGCGACCCAGGTGTGCTGCACGAACGAGCCGTCCGCGTAGAGCCCGTCCCCTTCGGTGACGTAGGGGAAGACCGGTGAGAGGGCGTCCCGGGCGAGCGCGATCCTGGCGTCGGCGCGGCCCAGGATGCCGCGCAGGACGACCGAGCGGCACAGGTCGACGCGGTTGGCGCCGGTGGAGGTGCCGGAGTAGTCGGTGAGCATCGAGTCGGGGATGAAGTGGTCCACGGCGGCGCAGGCCGCGGCGGTCTGCTCGTCGCTGAGGTGGTCCCGGAGCGCGGCCACGATGTCCATCAGCAGCCGGGGGCTGCCGATCTGCCACTCCCACCAGTTGCCGTAGCGGGTGGTGGAGGGGTTGTAGATCGTGGCGGAGAGGTGGTCGAGGCCGCGCAGGACGTCCGCGAGGAGGGCCGGGTCGCCGGTGGAGCCGGTGCCCTGCTGGAGGTAGGCCTGGGTCATCGTCCACAGGCGGCTGTAGCTCTGGGTGATGCCGGCGGGCGGGTCGTAGGGGTAGCCGGGCCAGAGGGAGGTGGGGGTGGGGGCCATGGTCGCCTGCACCGCGCGGGCGAGGTCGCCGGTCTGCGCGAGCCGGGAGGCGTACGGCTCCGCCGTGGGGTCGTAGCCGGTGCCGAGGGCGATGTCGAGCCAGCGGCGGCGGAGGGTCTCGTAGACGTCGGGCTCGGCGGCGCGAGCGACGGGAGCGGCCGCGGCGACGAGGGCGGCCGCGAGGAGGACGGCCCGGCGCGTGGGTCTCATGGAACCTCTGCGGTGTGGGTTCATGCCCTGTGCATCTACCACCACAGGAGCCTCCCGCCAACACACCGCGGATGATGTTGAAAGTTGAAGGGAATAGGTCTACGGTCGTTCTCGTTAGTTAGTTCAACATTCAACATCAACCCGAAGGAGTGCGTCATGGCGAACCCCGAGCTGGCTGCACTGACCGGCGACTACACGATCGACACCGCTCACTCGACGATCGGCTTCACCGTCCGTCACGCCATGGTCACCAACGTCAAGGGCAAGTTCCTCGACTTCACCGGCTCGCTGCACCTGGACGGCAGCGACCCGTCCGCGTCCACCGCCTCCATCGACGTCAAGATGGAGAGCATCGACACGGGTTCCGCCGACCGCGACGGGCATCTGAAGAGCGCGGACTTCTTCAAGATCGACGAGTTCCCGACCATGACCTTCCGTTCCACCAAGGCGGAGTCCCTCGACGGTGACGACTACCGCATCACCGGTGACCTGGAGATCCTCGGCACCACCAAGCCGGTCACCATCGACCTCGAGTTCAACGGCGCCGCGAAGGACCCCTTCGGCAACGAGCGCGTCGGCTTCGAGGGCAAGGCGGAGATCCTGCGCTCCGAGTGGGGCCTGACCTGGAACGCCGCGCTGGAGACGGGCGGCGTGCTGGTCTCCGACAAGATCAAGCTGAACTTCGACATCTCGGCGATCAAGAACGCCTGATCCGGCCCGTCCGGGGGTGTTGCGTTCGAGGGCGGGCGCTTGGTCATGCCTCAGGCGTCCCGCAGCCCGAACGCCACTCCCCCGGCCACCAGCAGCCCCGCGGCGTAGGCCGCCAGCACGCCGAGGCCGGGCCACGGGGCGATGGGGAGGCGGTCGAGGTCGCGGGTGGCCTGGATGGAGAGGGCCGCCGGCATGGGGGTCCAGCGGTTCAGCCGGTGCTGCCAGACCGGCGAGCCGAGGAGGTCGGCGAGCAGCGGGACCACGTAGAGGAGGCCCAGGCCGAGGGTGGCGGCGGCCGCGGTGTCCCTGAGGAGGGTGGCCAGGGCCAGGCCCAGGAGGGCCACCAGCGTGAGGATGAGGACCGAGCCGGCGGTCGCGCGCAGCGTGGGGCTCTCGACGGGGAGGACGAGGTGGGCCGTCCACAGCGCGGCGGTGATCGCCACCGCTCCGGTCGCCGCGGTGAGCAGGGCGAGCACCGCCGCCTTCGCGGCGAGCAGGCGCCGGCGCTGCGGCATCGCCGAGAGCGTCGTACGGACCGTGCCGGTGCCGTACTCCGAGCCCATCGACAGGACGCCGAGGACCAGACAGGTGGCCTGGCCGAGCCACACCCCCGTCAGGCTCAGTTTCACCGTGTCCTCGTGGCAGGCGTCGGGGGACGGGCAGACCCCGGTGGTGAGGGAGGAGGCCGCCGCGGCGCCCACCGCCACGGTCAGCAGCACGGTCGAGCCGAGCAGCCACCACGTGCTGGGCAGGGTACGGAGCTTGGTCCACTCCGCGTGCAGCCACCTCATGCGTCCCTCCGGCGCAGTCGCCAGGCCGCCAGCAGCAGGGCGGCCGCGGCGTAGGCGGCGAGGACGGCGAAGCCGTTCCACGGGGACAGCGGGTAACAGCCGCTCTCCGGAAGGCAGTTGACTTTCACCTGCGGATAGCGCGTGACGCCCTGCTGGATCGCGAACGCCGCCGCCGGGGTGACCCGCAGCAGCCATTGGGCGGCGGGCAGCGGGAAGGCGAAGGAGAGGATCTGCGGCAGGATCACCAGCGCCACCACCGTCGCGATGGTGCCCGCGCTGTTGCGCAGCACGGCTGCGACGCCCAGGGCGAGGACCGCCACCAGGGAGAGCAGGGCCGCGCTCCCCACCACCGCGCGCAGCGCCGGGTTCTCCAGGAGGGAGAGGTCGGGGAACTCCGGTGGGGCGAAGCCGTTGTGGCGCAGGACGCGCTGGGCGAGGCTGAAGCCGACAGCGGTGGCGAGGAGACCGGTCGTGAAGGTCACGGCGGCGATCACGGTCGTCTTGGCGGCGAGCACCTTCAGCCGGGCGGGTGTCGCCGTGAACGTCGTACGGATCAGGCCCCGTTTGTATTCGCCGGTCACGAAGAGCGTGCCGAGGGCGACCATGAACAGGACGCCGACGAAGACGCCCTGGAAGCTCATCTGGACCATGTCGGGGCCGTCCAGGGCGGGTGCGATGTCGCCGCGGCCGGTGAGGGTGTAGGTGCCGGAGGGGGACACGTCCGTGCGGCCGGGCTGCGCGTCCTGGGGTGCTGGGCCGTTCGGGGCGGGGCCGTTCGGTCCGGGGCCTCCGACGTCCGTGCTCTTCCAGGCGGTTGCGGTGGAGTCGCCCCGGAGGGCGAGACGGTCGTAGGTGGCCGTCACCGTGCCGCCGCCGTAGGTCTCGCTGGTGCCGCTGAAGGCGCGGTGGACGTTGTTGTGGGCGGGGGTGGCGGCGAGGAGGCCGACCTGCACGGTGCGCGGCAGACCCGGCAGCCGTACGTCCTCGATCTTCGACCAGGTGCGGCCGTCGGCGGACTCGTAGCCGGTGAGGTGCTGTCCGCTGCGGGTCAGGCGCAGCCAGTGCGGGGTGGTCGCGATGTCGGACGCCGAGCCCGCCGTGTCGTGGGTGAAGTTCCACTGCATGCGGATGCCGTGGGCCGGGGTGGCCACGACGGCCGCGTACCGGGAGCCCTCGTCCAGGTTCTGCTTGACGATGACGCCGGCCTTGGCCCAGGGTTCGATGCCCTTGCCGTCGGCGCTTCTCAGACCGGTGACGCGGACCGTGACGCTGCCGTCGCCGGTCAGCGGGCGGTGGGTGAAGCGGAAGACGTCGACGACGCGTTCGCCGCCGGGGCCGAGGGTCACGGGACCGCCGCCGCTGGTGCTGGAGCCGCTCGCGCCGAGCCGGCAGACGAGGACGACGGCGACGACGGCGACGCCCAGGACGACCGGCCAGGCGCGGACGGTGCGGAACTTGGTCCACTCGGCGTGCAGGAGGCGGCCGAATCCGGCCCGCGCCGGATGGAGGCGGGAGCGGTACGGGGTGCGGGTCGGCGTCGTCACGAGGCCACCTCGTCGATGCCCGCGGACGCCGTGAACTCGACCGCGTCGCGGGTGAGTTCCATGTACGCCTCCTCCAACGTCGCCCGGTGCGCGCCCACTTCGGCGAAGGGCACGTCGGCGGCATTGAGCAGCTCCACGATCCGGCGCGCCTGAAGGCCGGTGACGGTGAGGGTGTCGCGGCCGGTGACAGCCACCGTGGCGCCCTGTGCGGTGAGCAGCTCCATGGCCTGCGTACGGGCGTCGGTGCGCAGCCGCACCCGGTCGCCCGAGGCGGCGGCCAGGAGATCGGAGACGGCCGTGTCGGCGATCAGCCGGCCCCGCCCGATGACCACCAAGTGGTCGGCGGTGTCCTCCAGTTCGCTCATCAGGTGGCTGGAGACGAGGACGGCACGGCCCTCGGCGGCGAGTGTGCGCAGCAGGGTGCGCATCCACTGGATGCCCTCGGGGTCGAGGCCGTTGACGGGTTCGTCCAGGAGCAGGACCGGGGGGTCGCCGAGGAGCGCGGCGGCCAGGCCGAGGCGCTGGCGCATGCCGAGGGAGTAGCCGCCGGCCCTGCGGCGGGCGGCCGTCTCCATGCCGACCTGCTGAAGAACCTCGTCGACCCGGCCGGCGGGCAGGCCGTGGGAGTGGGCGAGCCAGCGCAGATGGTCCCGGCCGCGCCGGGCCGGGTGCAGGGCGGCGGCGTCCAGCAGGGCGCCGACCTCCAGGAGCGGGGTGCGCAGGGCGTGGTAGGGGCGGCCGCCGATGAGGGCGGCGCCCTCGTCGGGGGCGTCCAGGCCCAGCAGGGCCCGCATGGTGGTGGACTTGCCCGCGCCGTTCGGTCCGACGAAGCCGGTGACCGTGCCGGGCTCGACCCTGAAGGACAGGCCGTCGACCGCGAGGGTCCGGCCGAACCGCTTGCGCAGGTCCAGGACTTCGATCGTTGCGTCGCTCATGGAGAGGGAGGCTAGGGGCGGGGGTGCGCGGTGTCGTCACGCCGGGGAGGTCCCTCACGAGGGGGACGCCGGGCGGGGGTGTGCTGGGCACAATGGCCGGGTGGGCGAGGAGAGACGGGGTGCGGCCGCTTCGGCGCCGCCGGGCCTCGCGGGTGCGGCGGGGACAGGGGCGCGGGCGGTGCTGAGCGGGGTCCGTACGCCCCTCGGTGCCGCCGTGGGTCTCGCGCTGCTGTCCGTGGGCGAGGGGCTGGTCCGCAGCGGCGGTCCGCGCAGCAGTCTCGCGGTGGTGCTGGTGCTCGCGCTCGCCACGACGCTGCCCCTCGCGTTCGTCCTCGGTGGCGGGCGGGGCGGCCGGGTCGGGGCGGCGGTCGCCGTGAGCGCCGCCTGCGTGCTGGCCCTGGTGCCGTTCCAGGCGCTGACCGTGGGGGCCGCTGTCGCCCAGCTGATCTGTGTGTACGGGTCGGCGCGGGCGGGGTGGCCGCTGCTGGGCGGGCTGTTCGTCGTGCCGTACGTCCTGGTCGCGCTGTTCGCTCACCAGGACGGCGCGCGGTTCGTGGCCGTCCTGCTCGCCACGCTCGCGTCGGCCGCGGCGGCGACCGGCATCACGCGGCATGTGCGCAGCACGGTCCTGGCGCACAGCGCGACGGAGCGGGCGTTCGCGGACAGTCTGCTGGAGCATGCGGCTCGGGGTGAACGAGCGCGTATCGCACGGGAGTTGCACGATGTCGTGGCGCACCACATCTCGATGATCGCCGTGCAGGCGGAGAACGCGCGGCTGACCACGCCCGGTCTGCCGCCCGAGGGTGCGAGCCGGTTCCTGGCGATCGGGGACACGGCCCGTACCGCCCTGACGGAGATGCGCCGGCTGCTGGGGGTGCTGCGGGAGGACGCCGACGAGGACGCCGGTGTGCGGCGTCGGCCCCAGCCGGGGCTCGGCCAGCTGATGGAGCTTCTCGACGCGTCGCGGGAGGCGGCCGGGTCGGCGACTCGGCTGATCGTCAGCGGGCCGGTCACCGCGCTCGACCCCGGTGTCGAGGTCACCGCGTACCGGATCGTCCAGGAGGCGCTGACCAATGCGCGACGGCATGCGCCGGGCGCGGCGGTGGACGTCGAACTCCGTTACGGCCCGGACGAGTTGGTGGTACGGGTCCGCGACAACGGACCCGGCCCCGTCGCACCCGGCACCCCCGGGCACGGCCTGCTCGGCATGCGCGAGCGGGCGGCGACGGTCGGCGGCACGCTGCGCACCGGCGCGGCACACGGCGGCGGGTTCCTGGTCGAGGCCCGGCTGCCGGTCCGCGCGGAGGTCCTCGCATGAACACGGTGGAGGCCCTCGCATGAGCATCCGTATCGTCGTCGCCGACGACCACGAGGTGGTCCGCGCCGGATACGCCGGACTCCTCGCCACCCAGGGCGACTTCACCGTGGTCGGCACCGCGCGGGACGGGGCCGAGGCGGTGCGGGTGTGCCGGGAGCAGGGGCCGGACGTGGTCCTCATGGATGTGCGCATGCCGGTCATGGACGGCATCGAGGCGACCGAGAAGCTGCGGAGCGGCCCGGACGCGCCGCGCGTGCTGGTGCTGACCACCTTCGACCTCGACGAGCACGTGTACGACGCCCTGGCGGCCGGGGCCAGCGGGTTCCTGCTGAAGGACGTGACCGCGGAGCGGCTCTTCGACGCGGTACGGGTGGTCGCCGCCGGCGAGGCGCTGCTCGCCCCGGGGATCACCCGGCGGCTGATCGCCGAGTTCGCCCGGATGCGACCGAGAGCCCCGGCGGGCGGCACCCTCGCGGCCCTGACCCCGCGCGAGACCGACGTGCTGCGCCTGCTCGCCGAGGGCCTGTCCAACCCGGAGCTCGCCGAACGCCTGCACGTCGGCGAGGAGACCGTGAAGACCCACGTCAGCCGCATCCTGTCGAAGCTCGGCCTGCGCGACCGCACCCAGGCGGTCGTCATGGCGTACGAGACGGGCCTGGTCGTGCCGCGGACGGGCTGAACGGACCGTGCCGCGGACGGGCTGAGCGGACCGTGCCGCGTCAGCCGCAGGCCCGGTCGACGGCGCGGGTGATGGTGTCGAACTGGGCGCTGGTCGGCACGACCGGGGTCGTGCTCTCGCCGCGGGCGTTGCGCACGATCACGAACAGCAGGGGCAGGCCCGGGCGCGGGTGCGGTGTCTCGAACAGCAGCCGTGTGTCCCGTCGTACGCGCGGTGCCGCGCAGTAGAAGTCGAGGCCGGCCCGGAGGAGGCGGGCGCGGCCGGGGCGGAGCACGGTGCCGGGTCCGAGCCCGGGCGGTTCCCGTACGAAGACGTTGTCGTAGCCCTCCGTCAGGCCCACGAACGTGACGCGGGACGTCGTGTCCAGGGCGAAGGTGACGCCGAGGTCCGGGCCGGTGCGGTGGGGCATCTCCATGGCCGTGATCCGGGCGGTGGCGGCGGCGCCCGGGTCGGGTGGCGCGGGAGGGGGCCGGTTCGCGGCGGCGTAGGCGAGGCCGCCGCCGAGCAGGACCGCGCCGCTCGTGACGGCGACCGTGGTGCGGGCGCGGCGGGACAGCGCCCGCCAGCGCTCTCGGACCAGGGGCCGTTCGTGTCCGAGGATCTCCGTGGTGCTCCGCCCGTCCCCCTCGGGTGGACTTGCCATGACGAGAGCGTAGGAGATGGGGCAAGTCGATTGATATCGGCGGATCGGCGCTTTTTGCCGTCATCCTTCCGCCGTACGTCTCCGTGGCACCGGCAGCAGCCACCAGGCGGACGCCACGGACAGCACGGCACCGACCGCGATGCCCTCCAGGCGGGTGGGCAGGAGGTGCTGGGCATCCTGGCCGAAGTAGCCGAGGAGGAGGGAGAGGGCACAGGTCATTCCGGCGGCCCAGTAGGCGTAGTTGAGGGGGCGCAGCCACAGGGCCACGGCGAGGACGGCGAACATCAGCGCCACCGCGGCATGTCCCGTGACACCGGCCGCCGCGACCCCGGTCGCCAGCAGCGTGCCGACGACGGCGCCCGCGAGGCGCTCGACCCCCTTGCGCAGTACGTCGGTCCGGCCCCGGTTGCCGCTCGCGGCGACGTACGCGGTCAGCACCACCCAGGGCCAGTGGCCGTCGAAGAGCAGACGGCCGAGGGCGAACGCGGCCGCGACACCGGCCGCCATCTGCAGGGCCATCCGGGTACTGGGGCGGGGGTGCAGACGGGACCGGCGCCGCGGCCGCTCGGGAACGGGTTCGGCGCGCCAGGGCCCGAACCGGTCCCCCAGCCCCTGCACCAGCCAGATCGAGCAGCACGCCAGCGCGGCGACCAGCGCCGACCAGAACCAGGTCGTCAGCCCGCTCTGCGCCTCGGGCGGCAGGGCGGGGCCGGGGACGATCAGGAGGGCGATCAGCGGGAGGGTCATCAAGGTGCCGGCCTTGGTGGCGGCGGGGCCGTAGCGGCGGATCCAGATGGCCAGCGCGAGACCGGCCGTGAAGACGGCGGCCCCGGCGGTGTAGTGGGCGGCGATCAGCCGGCCGAGGAAGATCGAGGCACCGGCCGTCGCGGGCAGCAGCACGAGCGCGGTGAGCCGGCGCCGGGTGTCGGCGGTGCGCTGGCTCGCGGCGAGGGTGAGCGTCAGGGCGACTGCGAGGACGAGCACATCGGTGTGCAGTCCGGCGGCGCCCTCCAGCGCCAGGGCGGCGGCCCAGCTGAGCAGCACGGCGGTCATCGTCAGCGCCGCTTCGTACGCATTGCGTATCAGTTTTGCGGTCACCTGTCGCATACTACGGCTATTTTCTCGCCCCCATAACGTGCCCGAGGCCTCGTGATAGTAAGTCATTGCGTACGATCCCCTCATGAACCACTCCACCGAAGCCGCCCGCCTCCGCCGCGGTGTCGTCCGGCTCAACCGCCGGCTGCGGCACGAGCGCGGGGACGGGAGCCTGAGTCCCAACCAGCTGTCGGTGCTCGGACATCTGCACCGGCACGGACCGGCCACGCCCGGCGCGGTCGCGGCGGCGGAGCGGCAGCGTCCGCAGTCACTGACCCGGGTCTTCGCCGAGCTGGAGGCGGAGGGGCTGATCGTCCGTGAGCCGGGCACGGCGGACCGGCGGCAATCCGTGCTGTCGCTGACCGCTCAGGGCCTCGGGGCCCTGGAGCGGGACATGGCGGAGCGGGACGACTGGCTGGCGGGTGCGCTGGACACGCTGAGCCCGACGGAGCGCGGGGTGCTGGAGCTGGCCGCCGCGCTGATGGAGCGGCTGGCGGAGGCGGACTGAACCCCCATCGGGCCCACCCCCTCGCCCGGATCCTTCAGAACCCGCCGCCGAAGTCCCCGCCGCGTCCTTCAGAACCCGCTCCCGAAGCCCGCGCCGCACTCTTCAGGACTCGCTCCCGAAGCCCGCGCCGCACTCTTCAGAACCCGCCCCCGAAGTCCCCACCGCCCCCGGCGTCCCCTCCCCCGCCGTCGCCGAAGCCCCCGTCGCCGAAGCCGCCGCCGAAGTCCCCGCTGTCGAAGTCCGCGCCGGAGACGTCACCGCCCTCGTAGCCGCCGCCGAAGTCGCCGTATCCGGAGCCGTAGTCGGCCGAGTAGGCGGGGGTGGCCATCATGCTGCCGAGCAGGGTGCCGACCAGCAGTCCCGGCAGCAGGCCGCCGCCGAAGTAGCCGCCCGCCCAGGGGCCGTAGGCCGGACCCGCGTCCCAGTACGGGCGGCGGCCGTCGTCGGTGTCGACCTCGCGGACCGCGGGGTCGTGGCCGTCCGCGAGGCGGGTGGCGTCGGCCGCGCAGACCGGCACCTCGCGCGCGGTGCCGCCGGGCGGCGTCCAGGTGGCGTCGGTGACGGAGGGGCCGTGGCGCGGGTCGAAGAAGCAGGGCGGGCGGCGCTCGGGCAGCGGGCGGCCCTCGCGGCGCGCGGCCAGCTGGGCGAGGCTGAAGCGGCCGTCCTCCAGGGCCTGGGTGACCGCGCGCACGTCCTCGGGCCTGCGCGCCTGCGCCATCAGGGACTTGGCCTGTTCGTAGGCGTCCAGCGCGCGTTCGTAGTCCGCGCGCATCGCGTCGTCGGCACCCGGTTCCGCGGGGTGGAAGTCGAGGCGGTCCAGTTCCTCGCCGAAGGCGGTGATGTCCTCGTCGACGACGACGCCGAGCCGCTCCAGGGCCGCGCGCTGTTCCTCCTCGTGCCGCCGCCGGTTGCGGCGCACCAGGGCGTACGCGCCCGCACCGCCGGCCACCAGCACGGCGCCCGTGGTGATCAGCGCGGTGGAGGAGACACCTCCACCGTCGGAGGAGGAGCCCCAACTGGAGGGGGCCGAGCCGCCGATGTTGGCGAGCGCCCGGCCGGTGAAGTCGGTGAGCTGGGTCCCGGTGTCCTTCTCGCTGCTCACGCTGGTGACCAGGTTCCGCACGGCCGTGCGCGGCAGGACCGAGGAGTCGGCGCGCGCGTCGAAGCGGTCACCGAGGCGGATCGCGTACAGGCCGGTGACGCCGGTGGCGGTGCGCAGGTTCGCGAAGAGGTTCTCGGTCGGGTAGCCCGCCGGGAGGACGGCGATGAACAGGGGTTTGTCCGCGTCCTTGATCTGCTGGGCCAGGGCGTCCGCGTCGGCGGACGACAGCTGCGCGGAGGCGGCCGGGTCGACGTAGACCGGGCTCTTGCGCAGGGCTTCGGCGATCGCCGAGACGCCGGTGGCGGCGGAGGCGGGCGCGGGCGCCGTCGTCACCACGGCGAGCGCCGCGAGCAGCAGGGCCAGGAGCAGCCCCGGGAGGCTTCGGGTCCGTACGCCGGGCTTCATGGTTCGAAGCTACCCGAAGCCTCCCAAAACTGGTCAGGGATGACGACGGCATTCTGCGGAGCCGGGCGGGGCGGTTCTTGGCATGGACCTTCCCTCCACTCTCCGGTCTCTGGTTCACTCTGGCTCGAGCAGTTCACTCATGACTTAGATCACGCCGTGAGTTAACTGGCGCCCCGCAGACCCGTCGAGACGTCTCGTCAGGAAGGGATGCACCCCCCATGAGAAGAACCCCCCACGCACTCCGGCTACTGCTGGCCGGCGTGCTCTCGGCGGCCGGCTTCACCGCGGCCGTTCCCCCCGCACACGCCGCCGGTGAGCAGGTCACGGCGTATCTGACCACCACCGACGACTCGGGCGGACGCCATGTCACGCGCGGACTCCAGGCGCAGACGCCGTTCGCCTTCCAGTCCGGCACCGGTGGCTCGGGCGAGAACATCACCGTCGACGAGGGCACCCGGTACCAGACCTTCACCGGCGGCGGCGCCTCCTTCACGGACACCGCGGCCTGGCTGATGAACTCCAGCGGCGCCCTCTCGCAGTCCATGCGCGACGCGACCATGCGGAAGCTGTTCTCGCCGACGGACGGCATCGGGCTGTCGTTCCTGCGCAATCCGATGGGGGCCTCGGACCTGGCGCGCTTCGGCTACACCTACGACGACGTGCCTGCCGGGCAGACCGACCCGAACCTCAACAGCTTCTCCATCGCGCACGACCTCGCGGACGTCGCCCCGCTGACCAAGCAGGCGCTCCAGCTGAACCCCTCTCTGACTGTCATGGCCTCGCCATGGACGGCTCCGGCCTGGATGAAGGACAGCGGCTCGCTCAACGGCGGCTGGCTCAAGGCGGAGGACTACGGCGCGTACGCCAACTACTTCGTGAAGTACCTCCAGGCGTACAAGAACCAGGGCATCGACATCTCCTACGTCACCCCGCAGAACGAGCCGACCTGCTGCAGCGGTTACCCGTCGATGAGCTGGAACGCCAGCGGCCTCGCGTACTTCATGAAGAACGAACTGCTGCCGAAACTGCAGTCCGCGGGCCTGTCCACCAAGGTCCTGGCGCACGACTGGAACTGGGACGTCTACGACTCCTACGCGGCCCAGAGCGTCGACGACGCCGCGATCCGCAACCACCCCAACTTCGGCGGCATCGCCTGGCACGGCTACAGCGACATCAGCGGCGTCGGCAAGCAGACCACGGTCCACAACCAGTACCCGAACCTGGACGCGTTCGGCACCGAGCACTCCGGCGGCACCTGGATCGCCAACCAGCAGCGCGAGGACATGAACAACATCATCGACTACACCCGCAACTGGGCGAAGTCGGTGACCAAGTGGTCCCTCGCGGTGGACCAGAACATGGGCCCGCACAACGGTGGTTGCGGCACCTGCACCGGGCTGATCACCGTGCACAACGGCGACGGGGCGAGCGGGACCGTCGACTACACCGTCGAGTACTACACGATGGGCCACCTGACGAAGTTCGTGCGGCCCGGCGCACAGCGGATCGCGTCCACGGCCTCCTCGGCCGTGCCGAACGTGGCGTGGCGCAACCCCGACGGCTCCAAGGCGCTGATCGCCTACAACGACGCCTCCAGCGCGAAGACGGTGACCATCAACTGGGGCTCGCAGCACGCCACTTACTCACTGCCGGGCAAGACCTCGGCGACCTTCACCTGGAACGGCACGCAGTCCGGCAGCGGCGCGCAGTCCGGTTCCTTCGTCGGGCTCGCCGGCAAGTGCCTCGACGTGGCGGGCGCCTCGAGCGCGAACGGCACGGCGGTCCAGCTCTACGACTGCAACGGCTCCTCCGCCCAGCAGTGGACCGTGCAGAGCGACGGCTCGATCCGCGCCCTGGGCAAGTGCCTCGACGTGACCGCGGCCGCGGTCGCCGACGGCTCGAAGGTCCAGTTGTACGACTGCAACGGCACCGGCGCCCAGCAGTGGTCGTACAACTCCTCGACCGGTGATGTGGTGAACCTGGCCGCGAACAAGTGCCTGGATGTCACCGACAACTCCTCGGCCAACGGCGCCCGCGCACAGATCTGGAGCTGCACGGGCGCCGCCAACCAGAAGTGGCACCTGCAGTAGAGGAGTTCACCGGGGTGGGTGCCCGCGCGAGGTGACTACTGCGCCGGCTCCACCCCGGCCCGCAGCAGGCCGTATGCGTACGCGTCCTCCAGCGCCTGCCAGGAGGCGGCGATGACGTTCTCCGCGACGCCCACCGTGGACCACTCGCCCGCGCCGTCCGAGGTGGAGATCAGGACGCGGGTGGTGGACTCGGTGCCGTGGACGCCTTCCAGGATGCGGACCTTGTAGTCGACCAGCTCCAGCTTGGCGAGCTGCGGGTAGATCTTCTCCAGCGCGACGCGGAGGGCGCGGTCCAGGGCGTTGACCGGGCCGTTGCCCTCCGCGGTGGCGACGATGCGCTCGCCCTTGGCGTAGAGCTTGACCGTGGCCTCGTTGGCGTGGATGCCGTCGGGGCGGTCCTCGACGATGGCCCGCCAGGACTCGACCTCGAAGTAGCGCAGGGGGCTGCCCTGCACCTCGGCGCGGAGCAGGAGTTCGAAGCTCGCGTCCGCCGCCTCGTAGGTGTAGCCCTTGAGTTCGCGCTCCTTGACCCGCTCCACGACCCGGCCGACCAGCTCGCGGTCGCCGCCCAGGTCGATGCCGAGCTCCTTGCCCTTGAGCTCGACGGAGGCGCGGCCCGCCATGTCGGAGACCAGCATCCGCATGGTGTTGCCGACCCGCTCCGGGTCGATGTGCTGGTACAGGTCCGGGTCGACCTTGATGGCCGAGGCGTGCAGGCCCGCCTTGTGGGCGAAGGCCGAGACACCCACGTACGGCTGGTGGGTGGAGGGCGTGAGGTTCACCACCTCCGCGATGGCGTGCGAGATCCGGGTCATCTCGCGCAGCGCGCCCTCGGGCAGGACCTGCTTGCCGTACTTGAGCTCCAGGGCGGCGACGACCGGGAAGAGGTTGGCGTTGCCGACGCGCTCGCCGTAGCCGTTCGCCGTGCACTGCACATGCGTCGCGCCCGCGTCCACGGCGGCCAGGGTGTTGGCGACCGCGCAGCCGGTGTCGTCCTGGGCGTGGATGCCGAGCCGCGCCCCGGTGTCCGCCAGCACGGTCGCGACGACCGCCTGGACCTGCGCCGGGAGCATGCCGCCGTTGGTGTCGCAGAGGATCACGACGGAGGCGCCGGCCTCCCAGGCGGTCCGTACGACGGCCTTGGCGTACTCGGGGTTCGCGCGGTAGCCGTCGAAGAAGTGCTCGCAGTCGACGAACACCCGGCGGCCCTGCTCGCGCAGGTGGGAGACGGTGTCGCGGACCATCTCCAGGTTCTCGTCGAGCGTGGTGCGCAGGGCGAGTTCGACATGCCGGTCGTGCGATTTGGCGACCAGGGTGATCACGTCGGCGCCCGCGTCCAGGAGCGCCTTGACCTGCGGGTCCTCGGAGGCCTTGCCGCCGGCCCTGCGGGTCGCGCCGAAGGCGACCAGCTGGGCGTGCTTGAAGTCGATCTCCTGCCGGGCGCGGGCGAAGAACTCCGTGTCCCGCGGGTTGGCGCCGGGCCAGCCGCCCTCGATGAAGCCCACGCCGAAGTCGTCCAGGTGCCGTGCGATGGCCAGCTTGTCCGCGACGGTGAGGTTGATGCCCTCGCGCTGCGCGCCGTCGCGCAGCGTCGTGTCGAAGACGTGGAACGAATCGTCGAGCTCGCTGGTTGCGGTCATGGTGTCAAGGCTCCTGCTGTTGGATCCCGTTGGATCTCGGTCTGTACCGGAATGACCGGCTCCACCGTCCCCCAATGATCCCTCGCGCTTGGCTCCCGGCTGCTGGTGGGCCAGAAAAGCGAAAAACCCCTCGCGGGTGCGAGAGGTCTGCGCGCGGGTCGAGGACGACGGTGTCCGCCCGTACCTGGTCGTACGTGGCGGTCACTGCGGACCGGCGCGCCTGCTGCCAATAATCATGGCGAACGAGAGCACGGAGGCAGTCTGGCACACGTCGCCCCCGCGCTCACGGCCCGTCTCAGGATGCGAGCACGGCGCTGATCACGGGACGACCGGCCACCGTGTGGTAGAGAAGCGCCCATGGCTACCGGAATACCTGGTCTCACCGCGTTGTGGCAGCGCTTCGACGACTGGCTGGCCGAACACGCTCCCGGAGATCACGGGTCCTTGCGGCCGGGCTGTCCGGACGGCGAGATCAAGCGCCTGGAGGACGGCCTCGGCCTCTCGCTCCACGAGGACGTGAGGACGACCCTCGCCCTGCACGACGGCGTCACCATGCGAAGGGCAGGCACGGAGCCGGGAGCGTTTCTCCTCGGCTACAGCCTCCTGGACGTCGACGGAATCCTGGACGCTCACGGGGGTCTCGTCTCGATGGTGGAGGACGCTTTTGAGGAGGGCGAGGAGGACCTGGTCATCGGCCGCATCGCCGACCGACAGTGGGTGCCCCTCGCCCGGAACCTCTCGGGCGACCTGCTCTTCGTCGACCACCGGCATCATCACTCGGGAGAGATCGGGGAGATGTCGTTCGGCGACCCCGAGTACCGCATGCTGTGGCCGCGCATGGATCTCATGCTCATGGACCTGTGCGACTCCCTGGAGAACGGGACTCCCGTGACTTCCGTGCCGCGCGTTCCCGTTCTGCATGAGGGGCGGATGCTGGAGTGGCACGTCCGCCCCTCATCAGTGCGCCCTCCAGCGGAAGACGTCTGACACGCCGTTCGTGTCGCCCGGTACGACGTCCGTGTCGTCCGTGGAGTAGACGACGGTGCCCCGGGACGCGACCGCGCCGGCGCCCGCGTCTCCGTGGCCGACGGCGAGCGCGTGGCTGCCGCGGACGTCGCGCAGCCACAGGTGCGATCCGGCGTCCCTGCACAGCAGGCGGCGCCCGTCTGGGCTGATGGCCAGGGCCGTCATGCCGGGGAAGTGCCGGACATGGCCCGAGCGCAGGTCGCGTACATAGCCGCCGTCCGCCGCGTTCATCGCGAGGACCCGGCCGTCGGCGCTGAGTTGGACGACCGTCGAGCGGGTGCCGTCGTCGGCCCTGCTCTGCGTGCCGGTGGCCCGGTCGGCCACCCACACCTCGCCGGTGCCCTCGTCCTGGTAGGCGATGCGGCTGCCGTCGCCGCTGATCGACGGGTCGGTCATGTCCCGGGAGGAGTCGTCCGGGCCCACGCTGACGGTCGCGCGAGTGCCGCTCACCCGGTCGTAGACGTCGATCCGGGTCGGGAACTGCGGATGGTCGCGCACGTACTCGTAGGCCACGTACCGCCCGTCGGCGCTGATCGACGGGTCGTAGGCGCTGTCGCCGAGTGCCGCGCCGTCGATGCGGGTGCGGGTGCCGGTGGTGCGGTCGGTCAGGAAGACGTCGATGTCGTGCGGGCCCCAGCCGATGAAGGCGGCCCAGCGGCCGTCGGTGCTGAGCGCGGGGACACCGAGGGCGGTCGGCACCCTGGAGACGGCGCCGGTGCGCAGGTCGCGCACATACGCCTGGCTGTCGGCACCGTGGCCCGGCTCCGGCACGAGGTCGGTGGCCGCGGAGTGGAAGGCGGCGAAGCGGCCGTCCGCCGTGATGGCCGCGGCGCCCGAGGCACCGTCGGCCTGGCTGCCGTCGGCCGCGGTGCTGATCCGGTCGACGCGTGGTGGGTGCGGTGCTGCGGCGGCGCTCGGGGCGGTCGCCGCGACAAGGACGAGCAGTACGGCCGCCCCTGCCGCCTTGCCGATCGGTCTGCCGTGTGCGGCGGCTGTGGACATGGTTCCCCCTGCGGTCTCGCTGTTCCCTCAGCGGTCTGCGGTCCCGCTTCGAGGCAAACGCACCGGCGGACACAGGGTCAATCGGACGTAATGCGTACAACCCGGGTGCCGGGTCAGGCGTCCGCGAGGAGCGACTGATCCAGGAACTCCCGTACGTGGCCGAGAACTTGCGCCCGGTCCGTGCCGCGCAGCCCGATGGCGACGTGGATGGAGAGGCCGTCCAGCAGCGCGCGCAGCCGGGCCGCGTAGCGGTCGGGGTCGACCCGCCGGAACTCCCCCCGCGACATCCCCTCCGCGATCAGCGCCACCAGGTCGCGGTGCCAGGCGCCCTCGATCGCGGCCTGCCGGTCACGGGCGTCGGAGTCGACGGCGGCGCTCTGCGAGCGGTTCCAGACCTCCAGCCAGAGGATCCAGTGCGGATCACGGTGACCGTCGGGGACGTACAGGTCGACGTAGGCGTCCAGCCGCTCACGGGCCGTGCCCGTGCGTCCGAGCAGCCTCCCGCGCTCCGCGCCGAGCCGGCCCTCGCTCCACTCCAGGGTCTGCAGCAGCAGCTCGTCCTTGGAGCGGAAGTAGTAGAGCAGATGCCCGCTGCTCATCCCGACCTCGCGGCCGAGCGCCGCCATGGTGAGCTTCTCCAGACCTCGCTCGGCGATCATGTCCATGGCGGCGGCGAGGACCTCCTCGCGCGGCGGGGCATTCCTGCGCACCCGTGCCGCACCGGCCATCCCCGACTCCTCCGCCATGTCCGCTACGTCCACTACGTCTGCTGAATCCTCGGCTGCTGCTGGGTGATGCAGTGAATGCCGCCCCCACCGGAGAAGATCGTACGCGCGTCGACGAGGGTCACCGCCCGCTCCGGGAACAACCGGCGGAAGATGCCGGCGGCGTCCTCGTCGCGCGGGTCGTCGAAGCCGCAGAGCACGACGCCGCCGTTGCAGAGGTAGTGGTTGATGTAGGAGTAGTCGGCCCAGTGGCCGTCGGCCTCAAGGACGGTGGGCGCCGGGACCTCCACGACCTCCAGAGCGCGGCCCCGGGCATCGGTCGCGGCCTTCAGCAGGCCGATGGCCTCCCGAGTGACCTCGTGGTCGGGATGGGCCGGGTCCGGCTGGGAGTGGGCGACCACGACGCCCGGGCGGGCGAAGGCGGCGACGATGTCGACATGGCCGAGGGTGCCGAAGCCGTTGGGGGGATAGTCGCCGGTGAGGCCGCGCGGCAGCCAGATCGCCTTGCGGGTGCCGAGGTGGGCGTGGATCTCCGCCTCGACCTCCTCGCGCGTCCAGTGCGGATTGCGCTCGGGGCCGAGCTGCACCGTCTCCGTCAGCAGCACCGTGCCCTCGCCGTCGACATGGATCGCGCCACCCTCGTTGACGAGCTTCGAGGCGTACGTCCGCGCGCCCGCGAGGTCGCCGACATGGGCGGCGATCTTCGCGTCGTGCTCCCAGCGGGCCCACCCCTGGGCGCCCCAGCCGTTGAACGTCCAGTCCACGGCGGCGAGTTCACGGCCGTCGGTGAGGAACGTGGGGCCGATGTCGCGCATCCACGCGTCGTCCAGCTCCCGCTCCACGGTGTCGATGTCCGGGCCGAGCAGCGTCCGCGCGTCCGCCGACTGCCCCGGGCCGCACACCACGGTCACCGGCTCGAAGCGGCGGACGGCGCGGGCGACCGAGGCCCAGGCCGTGCGGGCGGCGGCGAGGTCGCCGGGGTCGGCGAAGGTCGGGTTGGGGCCCGGCCACGCCATCCAGGTGCGCTCGTGCGGGGCCCATTCGGCGGGCATGCGGAAGCCGTCGGCGGCGGGGGTGTTCACGCGCGGACCAAGGGGGTTCATACGGAGCCCTTCACAGGAAGTAGAGGCGGTTGAGGGAGACCGAGTCGGCGGGCTCCGAGCGGATCGGCTCGCCGTCGAGGGTGACCAGGCCCGTGCGCCCGTCGACGTCCACCGCTCCGGTACGGGAGTTGAGCCGCAGGTCGGCGGGGCCGATACCGCGGGTGCCGCGCACGGCGACCCTTCTTCTGCGCGTGGGCATGGTGTCGCCTCCCTGGTCGAGGGCGGCCTGCGCGACGAAGGCCACCGAGATCTCGGCCGGCGTCGCGCCGTGCGCGCCGAACTGCGGCCCGAGGACGAGGGGTTCGCAGGTGTCGGTCGCCGCGTTCGGGTCGCCGACCACGCCGTACGCCGGGAAGCCGGACTTGAGGACGAGCTGCGGCTTGGCGCCGAAGTACTCCGGCCGCCACAGCACGATGTCGGCCAGCTTGCCGACCTCGATCGAGCCCACCTCGTGCGAAAGGCCGTGCGCGATGGCGGGGTTGACGGTCAGCTTCGCCATGTACCGCAGGACGCGCTCGTTGTCGTGCTCGTCCGGGGCGCCGAACTCGGCCTTCATCTTCCCGGCCATGGCGAACGTACGGCGGACCGTCTCGCCCGCCCGTCCCATGCCCTGCGCGTCGGAGGAGGTGATGCCGATCGCGCCCAGGTCGTGCAGCACGTCCTCTGCGCCCATCGTCCCCGCGCGGATGCGGTCGCGGGCCATGGCGGCGTCGCCGGGCAGGTCGGTCTTCAGGTCGTGGACGGAGACGATCATGCCGTAGTGCTCGGCGACCGCGTCCCGGCCGAAGGGCAGGGTGGGGTTGGTGGAGGAGCCGATGACGTTCGGCACGCCCGCCATCTTCAGGACGTTCGGGACGTGCCCGCCGCCGCAGCCCTCGATGTGGAAGGCGTGGATGGTGCGCCCCTCCAGCACCCTGAGGGTGTCCTCGACCGTCAGGCATTCGTTCAACCCGTCGCTGTGCAGGGCGACTTGGACGTCGTGCTCCTCGGCGACCCGAAGGGCCGTGTCCAGGGCCCGGGTGTGTGCGCCCATGTCCTCGTGCACCTTGAAGCCGCTTGCGCCGCCCTCGGCGAGCGCCTCGATCAGCGGGGCCTTCGCGGACGACGAACCCCGGCCCAGGAAGCCGATGTTGACCGGCCAGGCGTCGAAGGCGCCGAACGCGTGCCGCAGCGCCCAGGGCGAGTTGACGCCGACGCCCCACACCGGGCCGAACTCCTGCCCGATGAGCGTGGTCACGCCGGAGGCGAGCGAGGCCTCCATGATGCGCGGCGAGAGCAGATGGACGTGGGTGTCGACGGCGCCGGCGGTGGCGATGAGCCCCTCGCCGGACACGATCGAGGTGCCCGTTCCGACCACGACGTCGACCCCGTCGAGGGTGTCGGGGTTCCCGGCCCGCCCGATCGAGCAGATCCGCCCCTCACGGATGCCGATCGACACCTTCCGGACGCCCTGCACGGCGTCGATCACGACGACGTTGCTGATCACGACGTCGCAGGTGTCGCGGACGGCCGCCGCCTTGAGGTGCAGCCCGTCGCGGGCGGTCTTGCCGAAGCCGGCCAGGAACTCGTCGCCGTACACCTGGGCGTCGGACTCGACCCGGACCGTCAGGCCGGAGTCGCCGAGGCGGATGCGGTCGCCGGCCCGGGGGCCGTGGGTGGCCGCGTACTCGTAGGGGTTGAGGCGGCGGGCCTCGGTGGGGTGGCCTCCGGGGCGGCTCATCGTCCCGCCTCCTTGCCGGCATGGGTCGGTACGCCGAGGTAGCCGCACGCGGCGGCGCGGCGCAGCGCCTCGTCGCGGGCGCCGGGTGCGTCCAGCGGTCCGTCGACGAGGCCGGCGAATCCGATGGCGACGCGGGCGCCGCCGATGGGCACGAGGCCGACCTCCGCGGACTCCCCCGGGCCGAACCGCACCGACGAACCGGCGGGCACCGCCAGCCGCATGCCGTAGGCCTCGGCGCGCGGGAAGTCGAGGCGCGGGTTGGCCTCGAAGAAGTGGAAGTGGGAGGTGACGGAGACGGGCACGGTGGCGGTGTTGGTGACGGTCAGCCGCCGTACCGGCTCGGGCTCGGCGTGCGGCGGTCCCGGCAGCAGCGCCCCCGGGGCCTCGTCGCCGAGCCCGCCGCCGATCGGGTCGCTCACCACGGCGAGCCGTGAGCCGTCGTCGAAGACGGCCTCGACATGCACCTCGGTGACCACGTCCGCGACGCCGGGCAGCACCTCGGACAGGCCGAGGACGGACCGGGCGCGCTCGACGGCCTCGGCGAGCCGGGCGCCGTCGCGGGCGGCCTCGCAGACGGTGTCCGCGATGAGCGCGGTCGCCTCGGGGACGTTGAGCCGCAGCCCGCGGGCGCGGCGGGCGCGGGCCAGCTCGGCGGCTCCGAAGAGCAGCAGCCGGTCACGTTCCGTAGGGGTGAGTCTCACGCCACGGCACCTCCTTGCCTTCCCACGGTTAGAACACCACTCTAATCATTAAATCCGCAAGCCCCGGGCATTGACGCATACCCATCGAGGACGTCACATTGAACGTCGCTCTAACTCACCGAGGCGGCCGATCGAAGGAGACCAGCCATGCCGATGGAACAGCGCGGCGTCGACACCATCCCGGACGAGGAACGCACCAGCGGTCCACGCGACCTCGTGTCGATCCTGCTGGGCTCCAACCTCTGTCTGGGCGTGATCATCTTCGGCTGGCTGCCACCGTCCTTCGGTCTCGACTGGTGGGGCTCGCTCAGCTCGATCGTCGTGGGCACGGTGGCCGGTACGGCGCTGACGGCGCCGCTGGCCCTGATCTCCCTGCGCACGGCCACCAACCTGTCCACCTCCTCCGGCGCGCAGTTCGGTGTGCGCGGCCGGCTGGTCGGCTCGGTCGTCGGCCTGCTGCTGGCCCTCGGCTACACCGCGCTGACCGTGTGGATCGGCGGGGACGTGATGGTCGGCGTACTGGGCCGCCTGTTCGGCCTGCCCGCCGACGGCCTCTCCTACGGCGTCGTCTACGGACTGCTCGCCGCTGCGACGGTCGCGGGCGCGGTGTACGGCTATCGCGTACTGCTCGCCATGTCCCGCGTCCTGGCGATCGGCATGACGGCCCTGCTGGTGCTCGGCATCGTGGCGTACGCCCCGCACTTCACGGCCTCGGCGCTACCGGAGGCGGGCGGCTATCTGCTGGGCGGGTTCTGGCCGACGTGGTTCCTGGCCACGGTGGCGGCGGGTCTGTCGGGGCCCATCGCCTTCATCACCCTGCTCGGCGACTACACCCGCTACATCTCTCCGGCCCGCCACTCCTCGCGCCGGGTGCTGCACGCGACCTGGCTCGGGCTGATCCTGGGCCTGCTGGTGCCTCAACTCTTCGGCACCTTCACGGCGTTCGCGGCACGTGCGGCGACGGACTACGCGGGCCCGCTGGTCTCGGCGTCCCCCACCTGGTACCTGATCCCGCTGCTGCTGTCGGCCTCGGCCGGCTCGGTCGGCAACGCGGGCCTGATGCTCTACTCCATGGGCCTCGACCTGGACGCCATCCTGCCGCGCGCCTCCCGCGCCCGCGCCACCTACACGGTCGCCGTCGTCGCCACGGTCTGTGTCTTCGTCGGCCACTACTACTCGAGCACCCAGGACGCCATGACGTCCTTCGTCCTCCTCCTCACCGCCATCGGCACCCCGTGGGCCGTCATCACCCTCATCGGCTTCGCCCGCTGCCACGGCGTGTACGACGCGGACGCCCTCCAGGTCTTCAACCGCCGTTCACGCGGCGGCATCTACTGGTACCGCGCAGGCTGGAACATCCCGGCCACCGCTTCCTGGGCGATCGGCGCAACAGCCGGCCTCCTCGCCGTCTCCCTCCCGTCCTACGAGGGCCCCCTGCTGCCCCTCACGGGCGGGGTGGACTGCAGCTTCCTGCTGTCGGGGGTGGTCGGCGGGGTGGTGTATCTGCTGCTGCAGCCCAGGGCTCTTGCTGAGCGGACGTCGGTCAATCCAGCCCGTCCGGCGTTCGAGGACGAGGCCGTTCAGGCCGAAGCCGGGGGCCTGGAGGGCGCAGCCCCCCAGTAAAGCCACCCCCGACGCCCCGGCTCACCCCGGCTCCAGCCCCGGCATAAACTCGGCCGCGCCGAACGCCGGCTTCAGATCCGTGAACCATGTGGCCCCTTCGTCGTACGCCGCGAAGAACGGCCGGTCGACGAGGCCGGGATCACGGGCCTGGATCAGATGCAGCACGAAGACCTTCTCACCGGCCACCTCCGCGACACCGTCCACGCACACCTTGCCCGGCATCGCGGACATCACCGGTCCCCGGACGGTGCGGGCAAGTCCGGAGACACGGGAGTAGGCGTCTCGGAAGATTTGGTGGCCCCGGGGGGGGCGGCGTGGGGTGCGTAACGCACGGAGCAGCCAGCGCGGCCTCGACAAAGGCGTCCGCCCGTTCACCCGAACTCCCTCCCCCGGCCGGATCCGCGCACGGGGCAGCGCGCTCCCCCGCGGAATCAGTGGATACCCGCATGGGGGAGGCGCTACTCGTCGTACGAACTACCGGCCGTGGCGCGAAAGTTGAGGGGAGTCGGGCTCAGCCGAGCACGTGCATCCACCCATGCGTGTCCTTCTCCGTCCCCCGCTGGATGTTCAGCAGGGCCTCGCGGAGTTTGACCGTGACCGGGCCGGGCTCGCCGGAGGACTGCTGCCATTCCGCGGTCGCGCGCTTGACCGTGCCGACCGGGGTGATGACGGCGGCGGTGCCGCAGGCGAAGACCTCGGTGAGGGTGCCGTTCTCGGCGTCGCGCTGCCACTGGTCGATGGAGACGCGGCCCTCCTCGGACTCGTAGCCGAGGTCGCGGGCGACGGTGAGGAGGCTGTCGCGGGTGACGCCCTCCAGGATGGAGCCGGTGAGGGTGGGCGTGATGATCTTGTCGCCGTAGACGAAGTACAGGTTCATGCCGCCGAGCTCCTCGACCCACTTGTGCTCGACCGCGTCGAGGTAGCAGACCTGGTCGCAGCCCTTGGCGGCGGCCTCGGCCTGGGCGAGCAGGGAGGCGGCGTAGTTGCCGCCGGTCTTGGCGTCGCCCATGCCGCCGGGGACGGCGCGCACCCGGTCCTCGGAGAGCCAGATGGAGACCGGCCTGACGCCGCCGGGGAAGTAGGCACCGGCCGGGGAGGCGATGACCAGGAAGAGGTACTCGCCCGCGGGCTTCACGCCGAGGCCCACCTCGGTCGCGATCATGAACGGGCGCAGATAGAGCGACTCCTCGCCGCCGTGCGCGGGCACCCAGTCCTTGTCCTGCTGGACCAGCGCGTCGCAGGCCTCGATGAACGTCTCGACCGGCAGCTCGGGCATGCCGAGGCGGTGCGCCGAGCGCTGGAAGCGGCGGGCGTTCATCTCGGGACGGAAGGTGGCGACCGAGCCGTCGGGCTGCCGGTAGGCCTTGAGCCCCTCGAAGATCTCCTGCGCGTAGTGCAGGACCATCGTGGCGGGGTCGATGGAGAGCGGGGCGTACGGGACGAGCTGACCGTCGTGCCAGCCGCGGCCCTCCGTCCACTTGATCGTCACCATGTGGTCGGTGAAGTGGCGGCCGAACCCGGGGTTCTCCAGGATCGCCGCGCGCTCGGCGGCGGCGAGCGGGCTGGCGGAGGGCTTGAGCTCGATCGTGGGCGTCGTCATGAGTGGTTGTCCTTCACCGGTTGTGTGTGACGGGCCGCGCTCACGCCCGTACCGACCGTGGCCGGTAGTAGGACGTCCGAGCATTGCCTCATTCAGCGGCTCCGCGTTCGATTATCGCAAGGCGGAGCACGTGGACGAAACGGCGTGAAATGCGACCCAGGGGATGATGGTGGCACCCGGCGGGGACAGAGCGAAAGCCGCCGGGTGCGGATGCGACCCGGCGGCTTCGAGAGTTTCGAGTGAGCCCGGGTCAGCCGGCTACTCGTACGGCCAGCGCATCGCCGATCTCCGACGTGCTGCGGGCGGGCTTGCCGGTGCGCTCGGCGAGGTCGGCGGAGACCGCCTCGTCGATCCGGGCGGCCTCGGCCTCGTAGCCGAGGTGGCGCAGGAGCAGGGCGACGGACAGGACCGTGGCGGTGGGGTCGGCCTTGCCCTGGCCGGCGATGTCCGGGGCCGAGCCGTGGACCGGCTCGAACATGGACGGGAACTCGCGGCTCGGGTTGATGTTGCCGGAGGCCGCGACGCCGATGCCGCCGGAGACGGCCGCGGCGAGGTCGGTGATGATGTCGCCGAAGAGGTTGTCGGTGACGATCACGTCGAACCGCTCGGGCTGCGTGACCAGGTAGATGGTCGCCGCGTCCACGTGCATGTACTCGGTGGTGACCTCGGGGAACTCGGCGGCCACCTTGTTGAAGACGTTCGTCCACAGATGACCCGCGAAGGTCAGCACGTTGTTCTTGTGGATCAGCGCGAGCTTCTTGCGCGGGCGGGCCTGGGCGCGGGCGAACGCGTCGCGGACGACCCGCTCGACACCGAAGGCCGTGTTCACGGAGACCTCGGTGGCGACCTCGTGCTCGGTGCCCTTGCGGATGGTGCCGCCGTTGCCGGTGTACGGGCCCTCGGTGCCCTCGCGGACCACGACGAAGTCGATGCTCGGCTCGCCGGCGAGCGGGGTGGCGACCCCCGGGAGCAGCTTCGACGGACGCAGGTTGACGTGGTGGTCGAAGGCGAAGCGGAGCCTCAGCAGGAAGCCGCGCTCCAGCACGCCGGACGGGACCGACGGGTCGCCGATCGCGCCGAGCAGGATCGCGTCGTGCTGCTTCAGTGCCTCGAGGTCGGCGTCGGTGAGGGTCTCACCGGTGGCGTGGTAGCGCCGGGCGCCGAAGTCGTACTCCTTGGTCTCCAGCTTCACATCCTGCGGGAGGACGGCGGAGAGGACCTTCAGGCCTTCGGCCACGACCTCCTGGCCGATGCCGTCACCCGGGATCACTGCGAGATCGATGCTGCGAGAACTTGCCGACATGGAGGGGACCCTACTCCTCGTCCCATGGGATGACACGCGGCGTCCGCGATACGGACATCGGCGGTGACCCCGGCCCCGACCGGTCGCCGTGCGTTCACCCGTACGCCCGGTCGGCGTCGGGATGCGAGGGGAAGTTCCCTTGCATGGACCTCCCCGACGTCGGCATCCCGCCGCAGCTCGCACGCCGGATGAGCATGGCCGAGCAGCACGAGTACCTGCGCACGAGACTGACGCGCCGCCGCACGCTGGTGACCGCGGGCGCGGTGGCGGCGGGCGGTCTGCTGACCGGCTGCGGCGGCGGCCCGGGAGCGCGGAGTTCGGCCACCCCGACGCCGACCACGTCCCGGGTGCACGGCTCGGTCGTCTCCCCCTTCGGCCGCCATCTCGCCTTCGGCGCCGACCCGAGGACACAGATGCGGATCTCCTGGCAGGTGCCGCTCGCGGTGCGGAAGCCGTACGTACGCGTCGGCCTGAGGCCGGACGAGCTGAGCCGGAAGATCGAGGCCGAGGTCCGCGCCCTGCACACGCCCGGCGTGACGGGGGTGCGCCCGGCCCTGGAGCAGTACTACCTGCACGCCGCCCTGGACGGCCTGCACCCCGGCACGACGTACTACTACGGCGTCGGCCACGACGGCTTCGACCCGGCCTCCGCCGCCCACCGCGCCACGATCTGCTCCTTCCGCACGGCGCCGGCGGCCCCGCAGTCGTTCGTCTTCACGGCCTTCGGGGACCAGGGCGTGAGCCGGGCGGCGACCGCCACCGACCATGTGGTGCTGCGCCAGAGGCCCGCCTTCCATCTGCACGCCGGCGACATCTGCTACGCCGACACCAACGGCCAGGGAAAGAAGACCGACGGCTACGACCCCGCGTACTGGGACCTGTTCCTCAAGCAGAACGAGGTCGTCACCCGGTCCGTGCCGTGGATGGTGACGACCGGCAACCACGACATGGAGGCGTGGTACTCACCCGAGGGCTACGGCGGCCAGCTCGCCCGCTGGTCCCTGCCGGACAGCGGCTTCGACGCCCGTACGGCGCCCGGCGTGTACTCCTTCGTCTACGGCAACGTCGGCTTCGTGGCGCTGGACGCGAACGACGTGTCGTACGAGATCCCGGCCAACTTCGGCCACACGGACGGGAAGCAGACGAAGTGGCTGGACCGCGAGCTGTCCGGGCTGAGGGCGTCGAGCCAAGTGGACTTCGTCGTCGTCTTCTTCCACCACTGCGCCTACTCGACCTCCACCCACGCCTCCGACGGCGGTGTGCGCGCCGAGTGGCTGCCGCTGTTCACCGAGCACCAGGTGGACCTGGTGATCAACGGCCACAACCATGTCTACGAGCGGACCGACGCCGTCAGGAACGGCGAGGTCGGCAGGCCCGTACCGATCGGCGCGTCGACCGACCCGACCCGGGACGGGACCATCTACGTCACGGCGGGCGGCGGCGGGCGGGATCTGTACGGCTTCCCGCCGGGCGTCAAGGAGAGCTACGAGGGACACATCACGCCCCACGACGAGATCGACACCTTCCGGTGGACCAGGTCGAAGGCCGCCGAGAAGGAGACGGCGCAGTGGTCGCGCGTGCGCTACCGGGGCTTCTCGCTGCTGGCCGTGGAGGCGGTGCACGGCGCGAAGCCCACGCTGAAGGTGTCGGCGCTCAGCGACCAGGGTGAGCGCATCGATCACTTCGAGGTGCGGCGCGGCGCCTGAGCCCGCGCCTCACCTCGCGGATCGTGAGTCGTCAGTCGTGGATCGCCACTGCTCAGTGACCCGTGGAGCCGCCGTTGTCCCTGCGGTCCAGGGCGCGCTGGAGGGCGGCGGCGGCGTTCTTGCGGTCGGACTCGCTCGTACGGGAGAGGTGACGGCGGCGGCGGGCGGTCGTCTCGGCCATGGGAAATCGACTCCTTCGACATCCGGGAGTGCGGAAAAAGGGGTTACGAGACGCCGGGTGCTGGCGGGGAGCGGTGCCGCAGGGGTTGCCTGCACGGGGCCCGGCTCACGACCGCCATTCGCTTGGTCGAGCGAGACGTTCGGCTTCTACAAAAGTAAGGGAGCGGCCCCGGTCTGTCTCCACAATTACTCGGACTTCCTACTATCTGAGACGGTGGATCGGGTCACACCCCGCTGAGCTGGGCTTTTGAGGGTGGCTCTCCCAGGGGGTGCCCAAGCCCTCCCGCCGGAGCAACGATGGACGAAGGCGGTCGCACCCGCCGCCCGGTCCGGACCCGGGAGGGAGACCCGATGGCCACGGAACGTCCCCACGCACAGGCTCCTCGCACACTGAAGATGACCCAGCGCCGCTTCGGCGGACCGGAGGTCCTGGAGCCGGCGGAAGGACCGCGTCCCGCACCCGCCGCGGGCGAGATCCTGCTCCGGGTGCACGCGGTGGCCGTCAACCCCGTGGACCTGCAGATCCGTTCGGGCAGGGCGCCCCTGTACGGGCAGCCGCCCTTCACCCTCGGCTGCGACGTCTCCGGCACCGTGGAGGCCCTGGGGGACGGGGTCACCGGCCTGCGTCCCGGCGACGAGGTCTTCGCCAGGATCGACTCCGGCGGATACGCCACCCATGTCACCGCACCGGCTGCCCACTTCGCCCCGAAGCCCGCCTCCCTGGACCACATCCACGCGGCCGCCGCCCCGACCGCCGTACTGACCGCCTGGCAGGCCCTGATCGACATCGCCGGGGTCGGCCCGGCCACCCGCGTCCTGATCCACGCGGCGGCCGGCGGCGTCGGGCACGCGGCGGTGCAGCTGGCCAAGGCGGAGGGCGCGTACGTCGTCGCGACCGCGCGCGCCGACCGGCACGACTTCCTGCGCGACCTCGGCGCCGACGAACCGGTCGACTACACGGCCGGCGACTTCACCGAGGCCGTGCACGACATCGACGCCGCCCTCGATCTGATCGGCGGCGACTACGGCCCGCGCACCCTGAACACCCTGCGCCCGGGCGGCCTGTTCATCACGGCCGTCCCCGGCGACCCGGGGCTCGCCCCGGAGGAGGTGGAGGCCCGCGGGATGCGCTTCGCCGCCGTGGAGACGAGGCCGTCCGGGGAGCGCCTCGCCAGGATCGCCGCACTGCTGGCGAACGGCCGCATCCGCATCCACGTCGAGGCGGCGCTCCCCTTCGCCGAGGCGGCCAAGGCACATGAGTTGGGCGAGGCGGGCCGGGCGAAGGGCAGGCTCGTGCTGGTCCTGCCGGAGTGACAGCCCGGAGCGACAACCCGGAGTGACGACACGGAAGGGCGAGGTCATGAACGACACGACGAAGGCAGTGCTGGAGGGCGGCCCCCGGGACCTGCCCGAACGGATCGTCGCGCTCGCGGCACCCGAGGTGGACCTGAAGATCGAACTGCGGGGCGGCTACGAGCACTTCCGCCGGACCGCACGCCAGGCGGACACGGCGGAGGGGACGCTCCCCGTGTACGAGTGGTGGGAACGCACCGAGATGCCGGGCTGAACCGGCCGGGGCATGCGAACGGGCCGGGTCGAGGGACCCGGCCCGTTCGTGTGTCCGCGGAGGTCAGCCCATGTGCGGGTAGGTGTAGTCCGTCGGCGGGACCAGGGTCTCCTTGATGGCCCGGGTCAGCGTCCAGCGCAGCAGGTTCTGCGGGGCGCCGGCCTTGTCGTTGGTGCCGGAGGCACGGCCGCCGCCGAAGGGCTGCTGGCCGACGACGGCGCCGGTGGACTTGTCGTTGATGTAGAAGTTGCCGGCCGCGTAGCGCAGCTTCTCCATCGTGTACGCCGCCGCCGCTCGGTCATTGGCGATGACCGAGCCCGTCAGCGCGTAGTCCGAGACCGACTCCATCTGCGTCAGCATCTCGTCGTACCTGTCGTCCTCGTAGACGTGCACGGCGAGGAACGGGCCGAAGTACTCGGTGCGGAAGACCTCGTTCTCCGGGTCGGAGCACTCCACGACGGTCGGGCGGACGAAGTAGCCGACCGAGTCGTCGTAGGAACCGCCCGCGACGATCGTGCAGGCCGGGTCGGACTTGGCGCGGTCGATCGCGGCCTTGCTCTTGGCGAAGGCGCGCTCGTCGATCACGGCGCCCATGAAGTTCGACAGGTCGGTGACGTCACCCATGGTCAGGTGGTCGACCTCGGCCGCGAACTCCTCCTTGAAGCCGGAGTTCCAGATGGACGCCGGGATGTAGGCGCGGGAGGTCGCGCTGCACTTCTGGCCCTGGTACTCGAAGGCGCCGCGGGTCAGGGCGGTCTTGAGGACCGCGCGGTCGGCGCTGGGGTGCGCGACCAGGAAGTCCTTGCCGCCGGTCTCGCCGACCAGACGCGGGTAGGTGCGGTACTTCCCGATGTTGTTGCCGACCGTCTTCCACAGGTACTGGAAGGTCTTGGTCGAGCCGGTGAAGTGGATGCCCGCGAGGTCGCGGTGGACCAGGGCGACCTTGGAGACCTCGATGCCGTCACCGGTGACGAGGTTGATGACGCCCTTGGGCAGACCCGCCTCCTCCAGGAGCTGCATCAGCAGGACGGCCGCGTGCGTCTGGGTCGGGGACGGCTTCCAGACGACCACGTTGCCCATGAGGGCGGGGGCGGTGGGCAGGTTGCCCGCGATCGCGCTGAAGTTGAACGGCGTGATCGCGTAGACGAATCCCTCCAGCGGGCGGTGGTCCATGCGGTTCCAGACGCCCGGGGAGTTGGCCGGGGGCTGCTCGGCCAGGATGTTGCGGGCGTAGTGGACGTTGAACCGCCAGAAGTCGATCAGCTCGCAGGGGCTGTCGATCTCGGCCTGCTGGGCGGTCTTGGACTGACCGAGCATGGTGGAGGCGGCGATGGTCTCGCGCCAGGGGCCCGACAGCAGTTCGGCGGCGCGCAGGATGATCGCGGCGCGGTCGTCGAAGGACATCGCGCGCCAGGCGGGCGCGGCGGCGAGGGCCGCGTCGATGGCGTCCCGCGCGTCCTGCTGGGTGGCGTGCCGGCCGGTGCCGATGACGGCCTTGTGGTTGTGCGGCTGGACCACCTGGAAGGGTTCGCCGCCGCCGAGGCGCTTCTCGCCGCCGATGGTCATCGGCAGGTCGACCGGGTTCTCGGCCAGCTCCTTGAGCTTGGCCTCCAGCCGGGCGCGCTCGGGCGAGCCGGGGGCGTAGCCGTGCACCGGCTCGTTGACGGGGGTGGGGACCTGGGTCACAGCGTCCATGAGATCCGTAACTCCTTGTACGTGAGCGGGTGTTCGGGGTCAGCCCTTGCTGATCATGCTGCGGACGAAGAACCGCAGATTGGCAGGCTTCTCCGCGAGCCTGCGCATGAAGTAGCCGTACCAGTCGGTGCCGTAGGCGGTGTACACGCGCATGCGGTGGCCCTCGGCGGCCAGCCGCAGGTGCTCGTCGCCGCGGATGCCGTAGAGCATCTGGAACTCGTACTCGTCGGGCTTGCGTCCGGCGCGGTGGGCGAGTTCCTGGGCGATCGAGATCAGACGCGGGTCGTGGGAGCCGATCATCGGGTACCCCTCGCCCTCCATCAGGATCTTCAGGATGCGGACGTACGCCTTGTCGATCTCGTGCTTGTTCTGGTACGCGACCTCGGCGGGCTCCTTGTACGCGCCCTTCACCAGCCGCACCCGGCTGCCGGCGGCGGCGAGCCGGCGGGCGTCGGCCTCGGTGCGGAACAGGTAGGCCTGGATGACGCAGCCGGTCTGCGGGAAGTCCTTCCGCAGCTCCTCGTGGATGGCGAACATCGAGTCGAGGGTGGTGTGGTCCTCGGCGTCGAGCGTGACCGTCGTACCGATGGCGGCGGCCGCGACGACGACCTGGCGGACGTTGGCGAGCGCCAATTCGTGGCCACCCTCCAGAGCCTGGCCGAACATGGACAGCTTGACGGACATCTCGACCTGTTCGCCCAGGTCCAGCACCGCCAGCCGGTCGATGAGCGCCAGGTAGGCGTCGCGGGCGGCGTGGGACTGCTCGGGGGTGGTGATGTCCTCGCCGACGACGTCCATCGTCAGCTCCAGGCCCTTGCCCGTGAGGTCCTTGATGATCGGCACGATGTCGTCGACGGTCTCACCGGGGATGAAGCGGTCGACGACCTGCTTGGTCACCGGGGCCGCCGAGATCAGGCGTCGCATCCGGTCGCTGCGCGACGCGGCAAGAATCACGGGACCCAGCACGGGGCACCTCCACAAACCAGCAGATAGAACCACCGTGAAACCTAAGGATTGCTCCGATCGTCGACCATCGACAGCTGTCACGCATCCGTGCCGCAGATCTCAGACAGATGTATGAGGCGCCTGCGGAAATGCGGGAGAATGCCCCCGTGACGGCGGACTACAAAGGTGACTACCAGGAACTGGTCGACGAGATCTCGGAGCTCCTCGGGGCGCCCGCGACCCTGGAGAGCCGGGACTTCGAGCTGATCGCCTTCGGTGCCTACGACAGCGAGGGCGACCTCGACGCCTCGGCCCTGGACCCGGTGCGCACCCGCTCGATCCTGACCCGGCGCTCCACCTCCGCCGTCCGCACCTGGTTCGAGGGCTTCGGCATCACCCGGGCGACGGGCCCGGTCCGTATCCCGCGCACGCCCGAGGCGGGTGTGCACCGGGGGCGCATCTGTCTTCCGGTACGCCATCGGGGTGTCGTCCTCGGCTATGTCTGGCTGCTGGACTCCGATCCGGGCCCGACCGAGCAGCAGCTGGCCGCGGCGATGGACGTGACGGTCCGCATCGGCGCCCTGCTCGCGGACGAGGCCCAGCACGGCGCCGATCTCACCCGGGAGCTGCGCGCCGTGCTCACCGCCGAGCGGGGCTGGCAGCAGGACATGGCGGTGGCGGAGCTGCGCACCGCGCTGGCCTCGCGCGCGGACGCCCTGCACACGGTGGTCTGTGTGACCCCCTGGCCGTCCGCCGACCCGGACGACGCCCCTTCGGTCCGTACCGTGCCGGGCGCGACGGCGCTGTGCACGGTGCCGTGGGGCGCGGCCTCCCAGTCCCTCGCCCTACTGGTCCGGCTGCGCTCGGCGGACGTGCTGACCCCGGCGGTCACGGCGGCGGGACGGCTGCTGGAGCGGGCCCGGCAGCTGGACCGCGGCACCACCGCCGCGTCCGGTGTCGCCCCCGCGCGCACCGGTCTCGCGGAACTGGCGACGGCCTGGCGCGAGGCCTCGGCGGCGGCGCGTGCCGCACTCGCGGAACCCCGGCTCGGCCCGGTAGCCGAGTGGACGCACATCGGCCCCTTCCGGCTGCTGACCTCGCTGCCGCCGGAGGTGGCCCACGACCCGGCGGTCGACCTGCTCCTGTCCCCCGCCCACCGCGAACTCGCCCGCACCGCGGAGGTCTACCTCGACTGCGCGGGCCAGGCCACCCGCACCGCCGCCGAACTGGGCATCCACCGCCAGACCCTCTACTACCGCCTCTCCCGCGTGGAGCAACTGACCGGCCTCGACCTGGACGACGGCGAGGACCGGCTCCTGCTGCACATGGCGCTGAAGGGGGCGCGGCTGTGAGCGGGGCCGTGCGACGGGCGGGTCAGTTCTCCGTGATGCCCTCGACGATCTGCCTGAGGCCCTCGGTGAGGGTGTCCGCGTCGGGCGCGGTCTTCGGGTCGAAGGTCCACTGCGAGATGAGCCCCGACATCAGGGTCATGTAGAAGCGGCCCAGGGTGTCGGCGGTCTCGTCCGAGATCTCCTCCTCCGGCACCGACGTCATCAGGGACACCAGGCCACGGCCGCCCTCGCGCTGCGCGCGCGACAACTGGTCGCGCACTTCGGGCAGTTGGTCGCCCATGGTGACGATCTCCAGGCTCAGCCGCCACAGCGAGCCGGGCCGGCGCATCGAGTCGACGATGTTCGACCACACCTCACGGAAGCGCTCCAGCGAACCGGGCGCGCCCCCGATCCCGGCCTCTCCCCCGAACGACATCTCCTCCACGAGCGCGAGGTAGGCCTGCGCCAGCAGTGCGTCCTTCGACCCGTAGTGATAGCCGATCGACGCGAGGTTGGTCCCCGACTCCTTGACGACGTCCCGCGCGGTCGTACGCAGGAACCCCTTCTGAAGCAGGCAGCGTTTGGCGCCTTCGAGCAGATCCTCACGGTGTCCCATGCCCGCCACCCTACCGCCGATCCATACAACCGTCCTAGACGAACGATTTATACGCTCGTTCTAGACAAGCGTTTAAGACGCCCGTACAGTCCCTGTCATGACGAACTCACCGAGCACCACCACCTCCCCGTCCGGCCTCGCCGGCCGCCGTGAATGGACCGCCCTGGGCGTCCTGATGCTCCCGCTGCTGCTGGTCTCGATGGACGTCTCCGTCCTGTACTTCGCCATCCCGGCGATCAGCGCGGACCTGGAGCCGAGCGGCACCCAGCAGCTGTGGATCTTCGACATCTACGCCTTCGTCCTGGCCGGCCTGCTGATGACCATGGGCTCGCTGGGCGACCGCATCGGCCGCCGCAGGCTCCTGCTGACCGGCGCCGCGGCCTTCGGCACCGCCTCGCTCGTCGCGGCCTACGCGAACAGCGCCGAGACCCTGATAGCGGCCCGCGCGGTGCTCGGCATCGGCGGCGCGACCCTGATGCCGTCGACCATGGCGCTGGTCCGCGCGATGTTCACCGACCCCGGCCAGCGCGCGAAGGCGATCGGCCTGTGGTCCGGCGTGATGACCGCCGGCATCGCGCTCGGCTCGGTGATGAGCGGTGTCCTGGTCCAGTACTTCTGGTGGGGCTCGGTCTTCCTGGTCAACCTGCCCGCGATGGCGCTGCTCCTGGTCCTCGGCCCGTTCCTGCTGCCGGAGTCGCGCGACCCCGAGCCCGGCCGCTTCGACTGGCCGAGCGTCCCGCTGTCGATGGCCGCCGTGCTCCCCGTCATCTACGGCCTCAAGGAGATCCCCTCCGAGGGCTGGCACGCCCAGTACGTCGTCTCGATCACCGTCGGCCTGCTCTTCGCGGCCCTCTTCGTCCACCGCCAGCGCACCGCGGCCTCCCCGCTGATCGACCCGGCCCTCTTCCGCGGCCGCGGCTTCGCGCCCTCCGTGGTCCTCAACCTGGTCGCCTCGTTCGGCATGATGGGCTCGGCCTTCTTCACCACCCAGTACCTGCAGTCGGTCCTCGGCAAGAGTGCGATGGAGGCGGCCCTGTGGGCGCTGCTCCCCTCGGTGCCGATCGGCATGGCGGCGCCGCTGGCGACCTCACTGGTCCAGAAGGGCGTGAGCCGCGCCCACGTCGTCACCGCGGGCTTCGCCGTCGCCGCCGGCGGCTACGCGATGCTCGCCTTCGCGGACACCGACTCGCTCTGGCTGGTCCTGGCCGCGTGCGGCGTCCTCGCCTCCGGCATCGTCATGGTCATCTCGCAGATCACCGACCTCGCCCTGAGCAGCGCCCCGGTGGAGCGGGCGGGCTCGGCGTCCTCCCTGATGGAGACCGGCGCGGAGTTCGGCGGCGCCCTGGGCATGGCGATCCTCGGCTCCATCGGCACCGCGATCTACCGCCACGACATCCCGGCCTCGGCACCGGACGCGGCCCACGACACCCTCGGCGGCGCACTGGCGATCGCGGACCGGCTCCCGGGGCGCACGGGAGACGCCCTGGCGACCACCGCCCGCGAGGCCTTCACCAGCGGCCTGCAGGGCGCGGCGATCGCCGGAGCCGTACTCCTCGCGGCAGCGGCCCTGCTGGCGGCGCGGGCGCTGCGGGGGATCCGCGTGATCGACAAGTGACGGGCACATAAAAACGCCGGACGGGCAATGTCAGCCCGTCCGGCGTTTCGCCTTGCTGGGGTCAGACCAGGTTCACCGACCGAGCGAACGTGGCCCCGATCTCTGCGGCGACCTCAGCCAGAACCCCCGACCCCACCGTGTCGTCGACGGTCAGCACGGCCAGCGCCTCCCCGCCGGCCGCCGCCCGGGCGACCTGCATGCCGGCGATGTTGATGCCCGCCTCGCCGAAGATACGGCCGACGGTGCCGACGACGCCGGGACGGTCCTCGTAGCGCAGCACCACCATGTGCTCGGCGAGCGCGAGGTCGACGTCGTACTCACCGACGGCGACGATCTTCTGCAGGTGCTTCGGACCGGCCAGCGTGCCGGAGACCGAGACCTCCTGGCCGTCCGTGAGCGTGCCGCGCACGGTGACGACATTGCGGTGGTCGGTCGCCTCGGAGCTGGTGGTCAGCCGCACCTCGACGCCGCGCTCCTGCGCGAACAGCGGGGCGTTGACGTACGACACCGTCTCGTCGACGACGTCCTCGAAGACACCCTTGAGGGCGGACAGCTCCAGCACCTTCACGTCGTGCTGGGTGATCTCGCCGTACACCTCGACGTCGAGACGGACCGCGACCTCGCCCGCGAGCGCGGTGAAGATGCGGCCGAGGCGCTCGGCGAGCGGCAGGCCCGGCTTGACGTCCTCGGCGATGACACCGCCCTGCACGTTCACCGCGTCGGGCACGAGCTCGCCGGCGAGGGCGAGGCGCACCGAGCGTGCGACGGCGATACCGGCCTTCTCCTGCGCCTCGTCCGTGGAGGCGCCGAGGTGCGGGGTGGAGACGACCTGGTCGAACTCGAACAGCGGCGAGTCCGTGCACGGCTCCTTCGCGTACACGTCCAGGCCGGCGCCCGCGACGCGGCCCTCCTTCAGCGCGGAGTACAGCTCCTCCTCGTCGACGATGCCGCCGCGCGCGGCGTTGACGATGCGCACGCTCGGCTTGACCTTGCGCAGCGCCTCCTCGCCGATCAGGCCGAGGGTCTCGGGGGTCTTGGGGAGGTGGACGGTGATGAAGTCGGAGACCTCGAGCAGCTCGTCCAGCGACAGCACCTTCACGCCCATCTGCGCGGCGCGGGCGGGCTGGATGTAGGGGTCGTAGGCGACGACCTTCATGCCGAAGGCGGACATGCGCTGGGCGACGAGCGCGCCGATGCGGCCGAGACCCACCACGCCGAGGGTCTTCTCGGCGAGCTCCACGCCCGTGTACTTGCTGCGCTTCCACTCGCCGTTCTTCAGCGCGGCGTTGGCCTGCGGGATGTGGCGGGCGGTGGCGATGAGCAGACCGCAGGCGAGCTCGGCGGCGGTCACGATGTTGGAGGTCGGTGCGTTGACGACCATCACGCCGGCCTTGGTGGCGGCGGAGACGTCGACGTTGTCCAGGCCGACGCCGGCTCGCGCGACGACCTTCAGCTTGTTCGCGGCGGCGATCGCCTCGGCGTCGACCTTGGTGGCCGAGCGGATCAGGATGGCGTCGACGTCGGCGATGGCGGGGAGCAGTTCGGCTCGGTCCGCTCCGTTGCAGTGGCGGATCTCGAAGTCGGGGCCGAGCGCGTCCACGGTGGCGGGCGACAGCTCTTCGGCGATGAGTACGACGGGTTTCGAGCTCACGTGAGTCCTCACAAGTCCATTGCGGACGGCCGTCCCGACGGCCGCAGGCGGTGGAGGGTTGTCGCGGCCGTGGGGGCCGCTTGAGCCGCGTGGAAGACGCACGACGCTGTGGGCCTGACGCGTATGTAATACGGCAGTGTAGTGGCGCTGTGGTTCTCGTCCTGCGCCTCCGCGGAAGGATCACCCGTCCGTGATGCGACGGGCTGGACAAAGGGGCCGGAGCAGTCCGCTCCGGCCCCGTCCGTCGGAGACCTACGCCTCCTCGTTCACCCAGCTCATCAGCTTGCGCAGCTGCTTGCCGGTGGTCTCCAGCAGGGACTCCGCGTCGGCCTGCTTGTACTCGTTGTACTTCTTCAGACCGCCGTGGTACTCGGCCATCCAGTTCGTGGCGAAGGTGCCGTCCTGGATCTCGGCGAGGACCTTCTTCATCTCGGCCTTGGTGGCGTCGGTGATGATCCGCGGGCCGGTGACGTAGTCGCCCCACTCGGCGGTCTCGGAGATCGACCAGCGCATCTTCTCCAGGCCGCCCTCGTACATGAGGTCCACGATCAGCTTCAGCTCGTGCAGGCACTCGAAGTACGCGATCTCCGGCTGGTAGCCGGCCTCGGTCAGCGTCTCGAAGCCCGCCTTCACCAGCGCCGCGGTGCCACCGCAGAGCACGGCCTGCTCACCGAACAGGTCGGTCTCGGTCTCCTCGGTGAAGGTCGTCTTGATGACGCCGGCGCGGGTGCCGCCGATGCCCTTGGCGTACGACAGCGCCAGCGCGAAGCCGTTGCCGCTCGCGTCCTGCTCGACGGCCACGATGCACGGGACGCCGCGGCCCTCCTCGTACTGGCGGCGCACCAGGTGGCCCGGGCCCTTGGGGGCGACCATGCACACGTCGACGCCCGCCGGGGGCTTGATGAAGTCGAAGCGGATGTTCAGGCCGTGGCCGAAGAACAGCGCGTCGCCGTCCTTCAGGTTCGGGGCGATGTGCTCCTCGTAGACCTGGGCCTGGATCGGGTCCGGGACCAGGATCATGATGACGTCGGCCTCGGCGGCCGCCTCGGACGGGCTCACCACGCGCAGGCCCTGCTCCTCGGCCTTGGCCTTGGACTTGGAGCCCTCGTGCAGACCGACACGCACGTCGACACCCGAGTCACGCAGCGACAGGGCGTGGGCGTGGCCCTGGCTGCCGTAACCGATGACCGCGACCTTGCGGCCCTGGATGATGGAAAGGTCGGCGTCGGCGTCGTAGAACAGCTCGGCCACTTTGGGTTCTCTCCTTGTGTGCAGGTGTTGCGTCCCACCGTATGACGGTGGGCGGAAGGGACGTCTCGGGGTCTCGGTATCCGGGCGGCCGGAGTCACCCGGCCGCCCGTTTGCGCCGTTATGCCGACCGGTCGAGGGCGCGCAGCGAGCGGTCCGTGATCGAACGGGCGCCGCGGCCGATCGCGATCGTGCCGGACTGGACGAGCTCCTTGATGCCGTACGGCTCCAGCATCTTGAGCATGGCGGACAGCTTCTCGCTGCTGCCGGTGGCCTCGATCGTCACGGCCTCGGGGGAGACGTCCACGGTCTTGGCGCGGAACAGCTGGACGATCTCGACGATCTGGGAGCGCGTCTCGTTGTCGGCGCGCACCTTCACCAGAACGAGTTCGCGCTGAACGGCCTGTCCGGGCTCCAGCTCGACGATCTTCAGCACGTTGACCAGCTTGTTGAGCTGTTTGGTCACCTGCTCCAGCGGCAGGTCCTCGACTCCCACCACGATGGTGATCCGGGAGATGTCGGGGTGTTCGGTGACGCCGACCGCGAGCGAGTCGATGTTGAAGCCGCGGCGCGAGAAGAGGGCGGCGATCCGGGCGAGGATGCCGGGGGTGTTCTCCACCAGGACGGAGAGCGTGTGCTTGGACATGGTCTGTTACGTCTCTCTCTTGCGTCTCTCGCTCAGTCGTCTTCGTTGTCGCCGAAGTCGGGGCGGACGTCCCGAGCGGCCATGATCGTGTCGTTCGAGGTGCCGGCGGCGACCATCGGCCACACCATCGCGTCCTCGTGGACGATGAAGTCGACGACGACCGGGCGGTCGTTGATGGAGTTCGCCTCCTCGATGACCTTGTCGAGGTCCTCGGGGGACTCGCAGCGGATCGCGTAGCAGCCCATGGCCTCCGACAGCTTCACGAAGTCGGGGACGCGGGTGCCCCTGGCCTCCGGGTTGACGTCGTCGGGCCCGGAGTGCAGCACCGTGTTGGAGTAGCGCTGGTTGTAGAAGAGGGTCTGCCACTGGCGGACCATCCCGAGGGCGCCGTTGTTGATGATGGCGACCTTGATCGGGATGTTGTTCAGGGCGCAGGTGGTCAGTTCCTGATTGGTCATCTGGAAGCAGCCGTCACCGTCGATCGCCCACACCGTCCGGTCCGGGGCCCCGGCCTTGGCACCCATGGCCGCGGGGACCGCGTACCCCATGGTTCCGGCGCCGCCGGAGTTCAGCCACGTGGCCGGCTTCTCGTACTGGATGTAGTGCGCGGCCCACATCTGGTGCTGGCCCACGCCCGCCGCGAAGATCGTGTCCTCGGGGGCGAGCCGGCCGATCCGCTCGATGACCTGCTGCGGGGACAGCGAGCCGTCGTCGGGCTGGTCGTAGCCGAGCGGGTAGGTGTCGCGCCACCGGGTGAGGTCCTTCCACCAGGCGCTGTAGTCGCCCTGGTGGCCCTCGCTGTGCTCTTTCTGGACGGCCTGGATGAGATCGGCCAGGACCTCCCGCGCGTCCCCCACGATCGGCACGTCCGCGGCACGGTTCTTGCCGATCTCCGCCGGGTCGATGTCCGCGTGGACGATCTTGGCGTACGGGGCGAAGCTGTCCAGGTTGCCGGTGACGCGGTCGTCGAAGCGGGCGCCGAGGGCGACGATCAGGTCGGCCTTCTGCAGCGCGGTGACGGCGGTGACCGCACCGTGCATGCCCGGCATTCCCACGTGCAGCGGGTGGCTGTCGGGGAATGCGCCGAGCGCCATCAGGGTGGTGGTGACGGGCGCTCCGGTGAGTTCGGCGAGGACCTTCAGCTCGGCGGTGGCGCCGGCCTTGATCACCCCGCCGCCGACGTAGAGGACCGGCCGCTTGGCGGAGGTGATCAGCTTCGCGGCCTCGCGGATCTGCTTGGCGTGCGGCTTGGTGACGGGCCGGTAGCCGGGCAGGTCCATGGCCGGCGGCCAGGAGAAGGTGGTCCGCGCCTGGAGGATGTCCTTGGGGATGTCGACCAGGACCGGTCCGGGGCGGCCGGTGGAGGCGATGTGGAACGCCTGCGCGATCGCCCGCGGGATGTCCTCCGCCTTGGTGACCAGGAAGCTGTGCTTGGTGATCGGCATGGTGATGCCGACGATGTCCGCCTCCTGGAAGGCGTCCGTACCGATCGACTTGGAGACGACCTGGCCGGTGATCGCCACGAGCGGCACCGAGTCCATCATCGCGTCGGCGATCGGCGTCACCAGGTTGGTGGCACCGGGGCCGCTGGTCGCCATGCAGACGCCGACCCTGCCGGTGGCCTGCGCGTAACCGGTCGCGGCGTGTCCGGCTCCCTGCTCGTGGCGGACCAGCACGTGGCGCACCCGCGTGGAGTCCATCATCGGGTCGTACGCCGGAAGGATGGTGCCGCCGGGAATGCCGAATACCGTGTCGGCCCCGACCTCCTCGAGAGAGCGGATGAGGGACTGCGCACCCGTGACGTGCTCGGGAGCGGACTGCTGTCCTCCGGATCGGGGCCGCGGCTGCGGATGGGTCCCGGTGGCCTGCTCGGTCATCGTCATTCTCTTCTCGATGCTGAGGGTTTTTGCGAGGTTTGTACGGTGTTCAGGCGCTGCACGGGCGGTGCCTGTGCAACAAAAAACCCCTCGTGCCGTAAGGCAAGCGAGGGGAGCGCGCCGGGTGTGGTCGCTGGGAGTTCCGGGTTCGTCCGGACATCACCAGCTCAGCCGACGCGCTTTCCAAGTACGAGAATTCGGGTGCGCATGGCACTGACCCTCCCCCCGGCACACACCACGTGTCAAGTGGGTGGGACGGGAGTCTCATTATGTGAGCGGAGGGCGCTTCCGCCTCCCAGGACGGCGGCAACACCACTGGTGTACACCCCGCTGCCACCGCCCGCGAAGGCCGGCTCGGCGGGTCCGTGCGGCACCGGATAGTGACCCGAGGCCAGCGCCCGGCGCAGCCGGTACTCGTCGAGCGGACCGGAGAACGCCGAACCCTGTCCGTGAGTGCAGCCCATCGCGCGCAACGCCACGACCTGCTCGGGCAGGTCCACGCCCTCGGCCACGGACTGCAGCCCGAGGTCGGTCGCGATCCGCAGCAGCCCGCTGGTGATCTTGTGCAGCCGCGCGGACTCGACGACGCCCTCGACCAGACTGCGGTCGAGCTTCAGCACGTCGACGGGGAGTCGGCGCAGCGCCGTGATCGCCGCGTGACCGCTGCCGAAACCGTCCAGGGCGATCCGCACGCCGAGCCTGCGCAGGGTGCCAAGCCGCCGCTCCAGCTCGTCCAGCGAGATCCGCGGATCGGCGTCGGTCAGCTCGATGATCAGGGAGCCGGACGGCAGTCCGTGCCGGGTCAGCAGCGCCTCGATCGAGCCGAGCGGCATCGACCGGTCCAGGAGACGGCGGGCACTGACCCGGACCGCCACGGGCACGCCCAGCCCCGTCGCGGTGCGCTCGGCGGCCTGCTCGACGGCCTCCTCCAGCATCCAGCGGCCCAGTTCGGCGGTACGGTCGCTGTCCTCGGCGACGCGCAGAAACTCGGCAGGGGTGAAGAGCACCCCCTGCGAGGAGCGCCAGCGCGCCTGCGCCTCGACCGACGAGATCCGGCCGTCCTCCAGACGGACGAGGGGCTGGTGCAGCAGCGCGAACTCGCCGTCGTGCAGTGCGGCACGCAGCCGCGTGGCGAGCTCCGCCTTGCGTACGACGTCCTGCTGCATCTGGGGTGCGTACAGCTCGACGCGGCCCTTGCCGCCCGCCTTGGCGCGGTACATGGCGAGGTCGGCGTTACGCAGCAACTCGCCCGCGCCGAGGCCCGGTTCGGCGAAGGCCACACCGATGGAGGCGGCCACCCGGACATCGTTGCCGTCGATGAGGTAGGGCTGCGAGAGCGTCACCCTGAGGCGGTCGGCGAGCTCCAGGATGTGCCGTTCGCGCGCGGAGCGGTCACGGGTGCCGTCCCCCACGATCAGCGCCGCGAACTCGTCGCCGCCGAGCCGGGAGGCGGTGTCGCCCTTGCGGACCGCGTCCTGCAGTCTGCGGGCGGCCTGGACGAGCAGCTCGTCCCCGGCCTGGTGCCCGATCGTGTCGTTGACGGCCTTGAAGCCGTCGAGGTCGATGAAGAGGACGGCCGTGCCCCGGTCGGTGGAGCGGCGGCCGGACAGGGCCTGCTGCACGCGCTGGGTGAACAGGGCGCGGTTGGGCAGGTCGGTGAGCGGGTCGTGCTCGGCGTTGTGCTGCAGCTGCGCCTGCAGGCGGACCCGTTCGGTCACGTCTCGGCTGTTGAAGATGAGGCCGCCCTGATGGCGGTTGACGGTCGACTCGACGTTGAGCCAGCCTTCGCCGCTGTCGGCTTCCCCCGAGCGGGAGGCGCCGCCGCCGGACCGGAACCGGCACTCGATGCGCGTAGTGGGTTCCTCGAGCGGGCTGGCGGCGAGGAAGCGGCGCACCTCGTGCACCACGCAGCCCAGGTCCTCCGGGTGGATGAGACTGGCCAGTTCCGTGCCCACCAGCTCCTCCGCCGGACGTCCGTAGACCCCGGCGGCGGCCGGGGAGACGTACCGGAGTATGCCGTTGGGTGCGGCGATCATGATGACGTCGCTGGAGCCCTGCACCAGGGAGCGGAAGTGGTTCTCCTTCTGCGCCAGCTCCTGGGTGAGGGTGATGTTGTCGAGCAGCATGATGCCCTGGCGCACCACGAGCGCGAGCACGACCGTGCCGCCGGTCAGGAGCACCACGCGGTCGACGCTTTGGCCGTTGAGGACGTTGTAGAGGATCCCCAGCGTGCAGACGGCGGCGGCGAGGTAGGGCGTGAGCGCGGCCAGGGAGCCGGCGATGGGCCGGGCGGCCGGATAGCGGCCGTGGTCGCCTCCCTGTGGCGCGGGGTGGTGCTGGTGGACGCCGCCGTGCGGGCCCGGCAGGTGTTCGTGCACCACGCGCGTGTGCCCGTCGTCCTCGGCGGAGTGCTGTCCGCCGCGGGGCGCGGCCCAGGGGGCGTACGCGAGGAGCAGCGAACCGGCGAACCAGCCCGCGTCGAGCAACTGGCCCGAGTGGTAGCTGTTGTGCAGCAGCGGCGAGGTGAACAGGGCGTCGCACATCACCGTCAACGCCAGTGCGCCGATGGCGGTGTTGACCGCGGTGCGGTTGACCGCCGAGCGCCGGAAGTGCAGGGCGAGCACCATGCTGACCAGGGCGATGTCCAGCAGGGGGTACGCCAGCGACAGCGCGGTGTGCGCGACGCTCGACCCGTCGAACTTGGCCGCCTGGGCGAGCGCGAGGCTCCACGACAGCGTGAGCAGGGAGCCGCCGATCAGCCAGGCGTCGAGCGCGAGGCAGACCCAGCCGGCCTTGGTCACCGGCCGTTTGGCGAGCACCAGGAGCCCCACGATCGCGGGCGGTGCGAAGCACAGGAAGAACAGGTCGGCATAGCTGGGGGTGGGCACCGGGTCCCCGAGGACCACCTCGTACCAGCCCCAGACCGCGTTGCCCAGGGACGCCATGGCCGAGGAGAGCGCGAACAGCAGCCAGGCGGGGCGAAAGCGGATACGGCGGCCCCGGGCGTACAGGAAGAGCGACACGGCGGCGGTGCCCGCGGCGGCGCTCAGCCCGAAGTCGCCCATGATCAGGGCGAGTTGCGTGGAACCCCAGCCGAGCGCGGCACCGACGGCGTAGGCCGCGCACACCAGGGCGAGGGCGAGTTGGCGGACCAGGCCGGGCCGGCCGGCGGGGACCGGCCCGCGGGGCAGCAGCACCCTGGGCGAAGGCCGCGTCCGCAGCGCTCCGTCGAAGGTGGTCGTGGGGGGCATGGCCGGGCTCACCGGGTGCTCCCGGTCCGCTGGGCCCCCGGGTCCCGCGCGTCCCTGGGCGCTGGATGCGCATGCCTGCGGCGGCCGCTGTGCCTGCGGTGGTGGTGGCTGTGACGGCAGCCGTGACTGCCGTGGTGACCGCGTCTGCACGCGGCCGTACGCCAGGGTCGCCGTCGGCGGCCCCGTCGCGTCGGATCGCTCGTCCATAGGCCGTGCATCGCCCGTCGCCCCCCTCACAGTCTGCAATGTCCATCCCCGGCGCCGAACGGTGCACGGCGCAGCCCCTGCTCCGGACGATACACCAGTCTCGTCACTCAGGGACATAGTTCCTCTACGCTCCGTGACGACCAGCGGATATGCGAGCACGTACCGCGTCCGGGAGACTGCGGAGGGTGCCGGAAACGGACTGTGCGCCTGCTGCGCCCCTCGCGCGGGTCACCCGCGGGACGCTCGACCCGCCGCGTTCACGCGCCGGTTGAGCCTGTCGTAAGGATCACGTTGCGCAGCGGCTCCCGGTTCACGAAACGGGTCAACTGGTCCACGAGCAGCCGCTTGGCGCGCGGCAGGAACGCCGAGGTGGGTCCGCCGACGTGGGGGCTGATGAGGACACCGGGCGCACGCCACAGAGGGTGTTCGCGGGGCAGGGGCTCGGGGTCGGTGACATCGAGGGCGGCGGTGATACGGCCGCTCTCCACCTCGGCGAGCAGGGCCTTGGTGTCGACGACCGGGCCGCGGGCGACGTTCACGAGCAGGGCGCCGTCCTTCATGCGCGCCAGGAAGTCGGCGCCGGCCAGGTGGCGGGTGGTGTCGTTCAGGGGCGTGATCAGGACGACGACGTCCGCCTCGGGGAGCAGGGCGGGCAGTTCGGTGAGCGGGTGCACCGGGCCGCGCGCCGTGGTGCGTGCGGAGCGCGCGACGCGCGCCACCCGCGCCACTTCGAACGGCACGAGCCGGTCCTCGATCGCGGACCCGATGGAGCCGTACCCGACGATGAGCACGCTCTTGTCCGCCAGGGCCGGCCGGAACCCGCCGAGCCACTCACCGCGGTCCTGGGCGCGCACGAAGTCGGGGACGCCGCGCAGCGAGGCGAGGATCAGCGTGAGCGCGAGCTCGGCGGTGCTCGCCTCGTGCACCCCGCGCGCGTTGCACACCCGCACGCCGGGCGGCAGGTCCTTCAGGGCCGGCTCCAGGCTGTCGATGCCGGCCGACAGCGTCTGCACGACCTGTACGCCGCTCAGCTCGGGCACGGGGCGCCGGAGCACCTCGGCGGGCTTCATGTAAGGGACGACGTAGTAGGCGCAGTCGGCGGGATCGGCGGGGTAGGTCTCGGCGCCGTCCCAGAAGCGGTAGCGGGGGCCTTCGGGGAGCCCCTCGATGGTGTCCGGCGGGATGGGGAGCCACACGTCAGCAGTCATGCCAGGAGGCTATGTCAGGCCGCTGGGAGCGCAGAGGTTAGGTTGGGGGACCGGTAAGAGGGAGGGTCACGAGCAGGTGGATCGCAGGACGATCGGCGCGGGGGCACTCGAGGTGGGGGCCGTCGGCCTCGGGTGCATGCCGATGAGCTGGGCGTACAGCGGGTCGCGGCAGCGGGGCGACGAGTCCGTCAGGGCGGTGCACGGCGCGCTCGACGCGGGCTCGACGCTGCTGGACACGGCCGACATGTACGGCCCGTTCACCAACGAGCTGCTGGTGGGGCGGGTGCTGAAGGAGCGGCGCGAGGACGCGTTCGTCTCCACGAAGGTGGGGCTGCTCGTGGGTGAGCAGCACATCGTGGCCAACGGCCGCCCCGGCTATGTGAAACGGGCCTGCGACGCCTCCCTCAGGCGCCTGCAGACGGATGTGATCGACCTCTACCAGCTGCACCGCGAGGACCCGGAGGTTCCCGTCGAGGAGACCTGGGGCGCGATGGCCGAGCTCGTACAGGCGGGAAAGGTCAGGGCGTTGGGGCTGTGCGCGGTCGGCGCGCGCGGCGGCCGACGCTCGGGCGGGGGCCTGCACGACGCGACGATCGGACTGCTGAAGCGGGTGCAGCAGGTGTTCCCGGTGAGCGCGGTGGAGGCCGAGTTGTCGGTGTGGTCGCCGGAGGCACTGGAGTCGCTGCTGCCGTGGTGCGAGGCGCGCGGCATCGGCTTCCTGGCTGCGATGCCGCTCGGCAACGGCTTCCTGACGGGCACCCTCACCCCGGGCGAGGGCTTCGAGCCGGACGATCTGCGCGCCCGGCACCCCCGTTTCACCGCGGAGATGATGGCCGCGAACCAGCCCATCGTGGCCGGACTGCGCCGCACGGCGGCCCGCCACGGCGCCGAGGTCACCCCCGCCCAGGTGGCGCTGGCCTGGATACTGGCGCAGGGACGGCACGTGATACCGGTCCCGGGCACCAAGCAGGAGCGCTGGGCGCGGCAGAACGCGGCGGCCGCGGCGCTGCGGCTGACACCGGCCGACCTCGCCGAGGTGGCGGAGCTGCCGGGCGCGCGGGGATCCTGGGACTGACGAGCGCGGTCGCGAGACCGGAAGCGGCCGGGTGCCGCTGCGTCGCGCAATCGGTATCGGCTGATCGGGAACCTGCGGGGCGCGAGCGGTGTAAGACAAGTAGAACCTGCCGCTGGACCGCCGCCCGAAGGGACCAAGACCGTGCTACGACGAGCTGTGCCGGCCGTGCTGGCCACGACCGCACTCCTGCTGACGGCAGGCTGTTCCTCCGGTGACGGGGACGGCGGATCCGCGAGCGACGACAGGAAACCACCGGCGAGCACGACGGCGAACTCCTCCCCGTCCCAGCGGTCCTCCGAGCAGGCGGCGCCCGCCAAGGGCTCGGTCAAGGTGCTGCGCACGGTGACCACGGACCTGGACACCCCGTGGGGCGTCGCCCCACTGCCCGACGACAGCAGCCTGCTCGTCGCCGGACGCGACAAGGGGACGATCACCAAGGTCGATGTGAAGACCGGGAAGAAGACCGAGCTGGGCAAGGTGTCGGGCGTCTCCCACGCCGGCGAGGGCGGTCTGCTCGGCATCGCCCTCTCCCCGGACTTCGCCTCGGACCACATGATCTACGCGTACTTCACCTCGGGCTCGGACAACCGCATCGTCCGCATGCTCTACGACGCGAAGAAGCCGGCCGGCGAACAACTGGGCGCTCCGGACACGATCTTCAAGGGCATCCCCATGGGATACATCCACAACGGCGGCCGCATCGCCTTCGGCCCGGACAAGATGCTCTACGCCGGCACGGGCGAGAGCGGTCAGCAGGGCCTGGCCCAGGACAAGAAGTCCCTGGGCGGCAAGATCCTCCGCCTGACCCCGGAGGGCGAACCGGCCCCCGGCAACCCGTTCCCGAACTCCCCGGTCTACACCTACGGCCACCGCAATGTGCAGGGTCTGGCCTGGGACGACAAACAGCGCCTGTTCGCCTCGGAGTTCGGCCAGGACACCTGGGACGAGCTGAACGTGATCAAGCCGGGCGGCAACTACGGCTGGCCGGACGCGGAGGGCAAGTCCTCCGATTCCGCGTACCAGAACCCGATAGCCCAGTGGCACACGGACGACGCCTCCCCCAGCGGTATCGCCTACGCCGAGGGTTCCATCTGGATGGCGGGGCTGAAGGGTCAGCGCCTGTGGCGCATACCCCTGAAGGGCACGGAGGCCTCGGCCGAACCGCAGGCGTTCCTCTCCGGCAAGTACGGCCGGCTGCGCACGGTGGTGTCGGCGGGCGGGGACAAGCTGTGGCTGACGACGAGCAACACGGACGGAAGGGGGAACCCGAAGAGCGGCGACGACCGGATCCTGGAGCTGCAGGTGAAGTAGCCGGCGGTCACTTGGCCGCCTGCTCCGCCTCCCCCGGGTCCTCGCTCCCCTCCGGGGCGTCGGTCGCTTCCGGGGCATCGGTCGCTTCCGATCCGTCGGGCTTCGGCCGGCGTACGACGACCTTCCCGGACGCGAGGTCTATCGGCCCGCGTCCGGGGTCCGCGTCGCCCACGTCCTCGCGGGTCAGCTCCAGCCGGTTCTGCTCGTCACGGGTGTGTTTGCGGCCCGGTGCGAACAGCTCCTCGAAGGCGTTGAACACGGCGTCCCCTCTCTCATCCGGCAACCATGCGGTCCCCGTCCCCCGTCGGAAACAGCCCGAGGCGATGGGCCACGGCGGCGGCCTCTCCTCTTCCTGCAACGCCCAGCTTGCCCAAAATGTTCGAGACATGGACGCTCGCCGTCTTCGGGGAGATGAAAAGCTCCTCGGCTATCTGCCGGTTGGTGCGGCCGACGGCGACCAGGCGCAGGACGTCGTACTCCCGGCTGGTGAGGCCGAGGGCCTCGGCGGGGTCGGCGCTGCGTCGCGGCGGGACGGGGCTCAGCGCAAGGCGGGCGCGCTGGGCGAGCAGGGCGACGGAGTGGGCCAGCGGACGGGCGCCGAGGTGGTCGGTGATGGCCCGGGCGAGCCGGAGCAGTTCGGCGGCGCGGTCGCGTTCCTCGTCGCCGCCGGCCGTGAGCAGGGCCTCGGCCAGGCGGAGACGGACCCGGGCGAGGTCGTAGGGGCGCTCCAGGCGTTCGAAGGCGGTGACCACCTCGGACCAGAGGTCGGCGGTGTCGCGGCTTTCGGCGCGGGCGAGTTCGGCGCGCACCCACTGTTCGTGGGCCAGCCAGATGGGAGCGTCGGTGGCGGTCTTCTTGGCGGCGTCGCGGAGCCGCTGAAGGACCTCCGCGCGGTTCTCGGCCGCGGCCGGCAGGGCGCGGGAGTCGGCCTCGGCGGTGGCGGCGGCGAGCAGCATGGGCCAGCCGTAGCGCTGGGTGCCGGGCGGGACCCCGGTGGCGAGGACACCGGCCAGTTCCGCGCGGGCGTCGAGGAGGCGGCCCTCTGCGGCGGCGATGCCGATCGCGATGCGGCTCAGCAGCAGCGAGTACTGCGGCATGGGGTCGTGGGTGCCCAAGTGGGCGCGCGCGGCGGCCAGTTGGCGGGCGGCCTCGGCGAGGTCGCCGCGGCCGAGGGCGACATGCGCGAGGCACATCGCGCCGCCGCCCTGGGGCTTGGCGCTGAGCCCCACGCGCAGCGCGCCCGCGGCGGCGTCGGCGGCCTCGTCCCAGCGGCCCAGGGAGTACAGCGCCTCCGAGAGGTTGGCCCACACCCAGGCCTCGGAGTCCAGCAGCCCGAACTTACGGGTGTAGGCGAGGCCCTCCTGGAGGATCGGTACGGCTTCGCGGGTGCGGCCGACCGCGTCGAGCTCGCTGGGCAGGTTGACGTAGGCGCGGCCGGCGACGCTCGGGACGCCTTCGGTCAGGGCCTGCTGCTTGACCTCGTACATCTCCGCGAGCCCCGGCTCGGGGGAGCCGGAGTCGACCAGGAGGGCGCCGAGGGTGATGCGGGCGTTGAGTTCGGTCTCGCGGGCGCCGACCATGCGCGCGTACTCGACGGCGCTCTCGGCGGCCGAGAGGGCGTCGGGGCCGGGCTCGTGGAGCATCGACCACCGGGCGACGTTGTCGAGGACCTCGGCGTGCACCTCGGAGGGCGGCAGGCCGCGTACGAGCCGCTGCGCGGTGCCCAGTTCCCGCCAGCCGTCGCCGCGGGCCAGGGCCTGGACCAGACGGGAGCGCTGGACCCAGAACCAGGCGGCGCGCAGGGGGTCGCCGTCGTCCTCCAGCAGATGCAGGGCACGCTTGGTGATCTTCAGGGCGCGTTCGCGTTCCCCGGACAGCCGGCCCGCGACCGCGGCCTCGGCGAGGATGTCGAGATAGCGCAGGGGGGTGGTGGCGGGGTCGCAGCCGCAGGGGGGATAGACCTCGGTGTAGTCGATGGGGCGCAGGGTGTCCCGTACGTCCTCGGGGGCGGCGTCCCACAGCTCCATCGCCCGCTCCAGCAGCCGCAGTTGCTCGCTGTAGGCGTGGCGGCAGCGGGCCTCCACGGAGGCGTCCAGGACGGCGGGGAGGGCCTTGGCGGGGTGGTGGGCGTGGTACCAGTAGCTGGCCAGGCGCATGATGCGCTGGTCGGCGGGGACGAGCGTGGGGTCGGCCTCCAGCGCCTCGGCGTAGCGGCGGTTGAGGCGGGAGCGCTCCCCCGGCAGCAGGTCGTCGCTGACGGCCTCGCGGACCAGGGAGTGCCGGAAGCGGTAGCCGTCGCCGTCGGGTGTGGCCAGCAGGATGTTGGCGTTCACGGCGGCCCGCAGCGCCTCGATGAGATCGTCCTCGGCGAGCCCGGCGACGGCCGTGAGCAGCCGGTACTCCACGGTGGAACCGCCTTCGGCGGCCACCCGGGCGACCCGCTGGGCGCTCTCGGTCAGCCGCTCGACGCGGACCAGGAGCAGATCGCGCAGGGAGTCGGTGAGGCCGGTGCCGCAGCCCTCGGTGCCGCAGACGGCGAGCTCCTCGACGAAGAAGGCGTTGCCGTCGGAGCGTTCGAAGATGGCGTCGACCTGGGTGGGGTCCGGTTCGGTGGCGAGGATGCCGGCGAGCTGGCGGCCCACCTCGTCCCGGGTGAACCGGCCCACGTCGATGCGGCGGACGGTGCGCAGCCGGTCCAGTTCGGCGAGGAGGGGGCGCAGTGGGTGGCGGCGGTGGATGTCGTCGGCGCGGTAGGTGGCGAGGACGACGAGCCGGCCGGTGCGCAGGGTGCGGAAGAGATAGGCCAGCAGATGGCGGGTGGAGGCGTCGGCCCAGTGCAGGTCCTCCAGGGCGACGACGACGGTGCGGTCGGCGGCGACGCGCTCCAGGAGGCGGGCGGTGAGTTCGAAGAGGCGGGCCATGCCCTCCTCGTCGTGCCGTCCTCCGCTGGACTCGCCCAGCTCCGGGAGCAGGCGGGTCAGCTCCTCCTCCTGTCCGGCGGCCGCGGCGGCGAAGTCGTCCGGCATCTCGCGGCGCAGGGCGCGCAGGGCCGTGGAGAAGGGTGCGAAGGGCAGTCCGTCGGCGCCGATCTCCACACAGCCGCCGAGCGCGACGACGGCGCCGTCCCGGCAGGCCGCGGTGGCGAACTCCTCGACGAGCCGGGTCTTGCCGACCCCGGCCTCCCCGCCGATCAGCAGCGCCTGCGGCTCGCCCGCGGCGGCGCGGACGAGCGCGTCGTTCAAGGCCTCCAGCTCTTCGGTACGGCCGACGAACACCGGACTGACGGACTTGGTCTCCACGAGCCCGAGCATGGCACGGGGGTCCGGCGGTGCGGCACCGGTTTTCGCCTCGACGGCGTCCCCCGGACGCACCGCCGTCCTCACCGCGGGGAGGTGCGGTGAGGACGTGGGCAGGGCCTCGGTGGTGCGGTTGTCGTCCGTGGGGCGGTCGTGCGTCGTGCGCTCGTGTGTCGTGCGGTCGTCCGTCGTGTGATCGCCCGTCGCGCGTTTCTTCTCCGGTGCAGGACGGCCGTCCCCCGCGCGGCCGTCCTGCCGGAGCGCCCCGCTCACGCTGCGCGGGTGTTCGACCGGAGCCGGCGCAGGCGGGGGGTATGGGTCTCGTGCTCCGCGGAGCGTGCGGCGGCCTCGCGGCGGGCGGCACGCCGGGTGCGGAGGGCCTCGCGGGCCAGGCGCTCCTGCTCGGCCTGACGGATCAGTTCGGCGGAGCGGATCTGGGAGTACTCGTACTCGTACATGGTGTGTCCCTTGTGAGATGTGGTGTCCGGCGTCGCTTTCTGCGATGCCTCAACCTTCGTCTCCAAGGGGCGTGCGCCACATCGGGAGAGTTCCGCATCTTCGGCCCGGCCCGGGGCCTTAGACACGCAGGAGGGGTCTTAGGGCGTCCGTAAGGTGCTCACGGATGCCCTAAGACCCCTCAGGACCTGCGGCGGCTCAGCCCGCGGAGGGCAGCCCGAGCAGGACGTCGGTGTACTTCAGGACGGCCAGGAGCAGGCCGATGACGCCGAGCGCGACACCGCCCCAGGCGACCGACTTGATCCAGACGGCCTGCGGCCTGCCCGGGGCCCCGAACGCGGGCCGGGCCAGCACGACGACGCCGATGACCAGGGCGAGCAGGGCGAAGACGCCGCCCCACAGCGCGGTGGCGTGCCAGGCGTTGCCGTAGCCCTCGTCGAGGAGCTTGGAGACGCTGGCGTTCTGGGAGCTCTGGGCGTGCAGCTGGCCGATGAGCGACTCGCGCGCGGACGCGACGGTGCCCACCCAGCTGCCGGTCAGCGAGACGATGCCGAGGGCGGCGGAGACGACGGCGCCCGCGCCCTGGCCGACACCGGAGGGCGCCACGTCCTCGGCGTCGTCGGACTCGGCAAGGTCGGCCTGAGCGGTCGCCTCCTCGGGGGTCTCCTCGGCAGTGTCCTCGGCGGTCTTCTCGCTCGCCTCGGTCGCCTCGGTCGCGGTGGCGTCCACCGTCTCCTCCTCGGGCTTCACTTCGGTGGCCTCGGTTCCGGCCTCGTCAACAGTCTTGCTGGTTCCCATACCTCGCACCGTACGGACGCTGTCTGAGAAGTCTCTGAGAGATCACCGGGGCGATCCGTCGAGCCTCTCCCTACTGATCTGTGTGTTCGGCACGCGCGCGTGTTGCGCGCCACTCCGGGGCGAGGATCGACCACACCTCGAGGTCGTGCCGCACCCCACCATAGGGGTGCGCCTGGCGTCGTACGCCATCCCGGGTCATTCCGAGGCGACGGGCGACGTTCAGGCTGGACACATTCCCGGACGCGGCCACCCATTCGACGCGGTGGATGCCGCGTTCCTCCACCGCCCAGTCGATCAGCACCCGCATCGCGCGGGTGATCAGTCCGCGGCCGGTCGCGGCGGGTTCCAGCCAGCAGCCGACCTCGCAGTTGCCGCTCTCTGCGTCGAAGTTCAGCGTGAGCACACCGCCCACGAGCTTTCCGTCCAGCCAGATGCCGTGGTAGGAGGCGGTGTCGGCGGCGCGCAGGTCGGCGTAGCGCTGGAGCGTCTCGCGGGCGGTGGACACGTCGACGACGGTCGAGCCGAACGGGATGAACTGCCCGATGAACTCCCGCCCGCGCTCCAGATGCGCGAGAAACTCCTCGGCGTGCCACGGCTCGAGCGGACGCAGTTGCGCTCCATCGTCACCCAGGGATATCGCGTACATCCTCGTCCTGCCCCTTCGCCAGTACGTCCGCCACCTCGGCGTCCGTCGCCGCGGCCAGCCTTTCATGGGCGGCGCGGCACTCGGGCGGCTCGATGCTGATGAGGGGCAGCCGGGCGTCCAGCCACCGTGACAGCCACCAGTTGGCGCCGCCGAGCAGATGCATGAGGGCCGGCACCAGCAGGGTGCGCAGCACGAAGGCGTCGAGCGCGACGGCGGAGGCGAGCGCGATGCCGAACATCGCGATCACGCGGTCGCCGCTGAGGACGAAGGCGAGGAAGACCGAGATCATGATGACCGCGGCGGAGTTGATCACGCGGCTGGTCTCGGCGAGCCCGACGCGGACGGCACGCCGGTTGTCACCGGTCTCCAGCCACTCCTCGTACATCCGGCTGACCAGGAAGACCTGGTAGTCCATGGAGAGCCCGAAGAGGACGGACACCATGATCACCGGGAGGAACGGCTCGATGGGTCCGGCGCGGCCGAGGCCCAGCAGCTCGCTCCCCCAGCCCCACTGGAAGATCGTGACCACCACGCCGAAGGCGGCGGCGACCGCGGCGACGTTCATCGCGGCGGCCTTCACGGGGATGCCGACGGACCGGAAGGCGAGCAGCAGCAGGAGGCAGCCGAGGCCGATGACGACGCCGACGAACAGGGGCAGCTTGTCGACGATGACGTCCGCGAAGTCGTCGTAGCCGGCGGTCACCCCGCCGACGTGCACATCGAGTGAGGTGCCGGTCTCGGCGCGCGGCAGCACCTCGGTGCGCAGCCGGTCGACGAGGTCGCTGGTCCGCTGCGACTGGGGCGCGGAGGTCGGGACGATCGTGAAGTACGCGGTGTCGCCGCCGGCGTCGTACGTCACCGGGGTCGCCGAGGCGACGCCCTCGGTGGTGCGGATGGTGGCGTCGAGGTTGTCGAGCGCGAGCCGGTCCTCGGCGCCGTTCACCCGGGTGACCAGGGTGAGCGGGCCGTTGACGCCGGGCCCGAAGCCCTCCGCGAGGAGGTCGTAGGCCTGCCTCGTCGTCGACGCCTCGGGGTCGTTGCCCTGGTCGGAGGTGCCCAGGTGCAGGGAGAGGGTGGGCAGCGCCAGGACGGTCATGACGGCCAGCGCGATCACGCCGAGCACCTTGGGGTGGCGCTCCACGAACGCCGACCAGCGGTGGGCGAACCCGGTCGGCAGTTCGGGCTGCGGCCCGTGCTCCGCCAGGCGCCGTCGCTCGCGTCGGCTCAGGGCGCGCAGGCCGATGAAGGACAGCAGGGCCGGGAGCAGGGTCACGGAGGCCGCGACCGTCAGGACCACGGTCAGACAGGCGGCGATGGCCACGCCGTTGAGGAAGCTCAGCCGGAGGATCAGCATGCCGAGCAGGGCGATGCACACCGTGGCGCCCGCGAAGACCACGGCGCGTCCCGTGGTCGTCACGGCACGGGTGGCCGCCTCGGTCACGGACAGCCCGCGTTTGAGTCCGCGGCGGTGTCTGGTGACGATGAAGAGCGCGTAGTCGATGCCGACGCCGAGGCCGATCAGCATGCCGAGCATGGGCGCGAAGTCGGCGACGGTCATGGCGTGCCCGAGCAGCACGATCGCGGCGTACGCGGTGCCGACGCCGACGAGGGCGGTCGCGATGGGCAGCACGGAGGCGGCGGGTGAGCCGAAGGCGAGGAAGAGCACGGCCGCCGCGACGACCACGCCGACGATCTCCGCGAGATGACCGCCGGACGACTCGGTGAGCGCGACGGCGCTGCCGCCCAGTTCGACCTGGAGCCCGTCGGTCCCGGCGGACTCGGCGGTGCGGACGACGGCCTCGGCCTCGGACGTGGCGATGTCCTCGGCGCGGTCCTCGAAGGCGACCGTGGCGTACGCGGTGTGTCCGTCGGCGCTGATCCGGCCCGTGCCCTGGCCGTCGTACGGGCTGCTCACGGAGGCCACGCCGGGCAGCTCCGCGATCCTGTCCAGGGTCTGGGTCATCGTCTGCTCGACGTCCGCCGCCCGTACGGTGCCGGAGGCGGTGTGCCAGACGACGGTGTCGCCGGCGCCGCCGAGCCCGGGGAACCCGTCCCGCAGCAGTGCGGTGGCGGCGCCCGATTCGGTGCCGGGGGCCTCGTAGTCGTTCGAGTACGACGAGCCGGCGACGGCGGCGGCCGCGCTGACCCCGCCGAAGGCGAGGAGCCAGAGGAGAACCGCGAGGAGGCGGTTGCGAACGCACCAACGGGCCAGTGCTGCCACGAACGAACTCCCGGACGATGTGTGGATCTTTGACCGGGAACAGTCGTTCACAGGGTGAACGGCCCGCAAAGAACGCATGAGCAATGCGAGGACCACTCTTGCAGGCAGAAGTGATCGTTCATGCCGTTCGTGCGGTTATTCACAGGAGTGGGAGGCAGATCACAGGACAGTAACGACGACTCTGTCACCTCAGTCGAACTGGTCCCCCAGCGCCATCACCATCACCCCGCCGACCAGCAGCCACAGCGCCCGCCGGGTGCGTCCGCGGGAGCCGAGCACCGCGGCCAGGGCACAGACGGCGGCGCCGAAGGCGTAGGCGGCGGGTACGAGGGCCGGCGCGGAGCCAAAGGCCCGCAGTACGGCGGCGGCCAGTCCGGCGAGGGCCAGCAGCGCTCCCGTCCCGGCCGCCGCCCAGCGGGCCCGCCGCGCGTCCCCGACCGTGTCCTCGGCGTCGTCGGTGTCCACGGACTCGTCCGGAATCCCGGAATCAGCGCGTCCCTTCATGGCGGGCGAGGGTAGCGCGTCCGCCTGAGGGACCGGCCGGGAAACCGGCTGCGGGCCGCCCCGGGCAGGTGCTAGCTTCCGCTGGTCAGCCGTCCCCGGCTCCTCGCCGACAACCGAAGCGGGTGCATTGTTTGAAGGTCCGACCGAGCTCCTACGCATCGCCTTTCACTACGAAGACCTCAAGGAGCCCGTTCACCGATGTCCGATCCACGTTCCAGGACCTCGCCAGACCCTCTCACTGACCGTGTGAACCACCCGGACTACCCGCGCAGCAGCCAGTACGACGCCCGCTGGGCCGTCGAGAACCAGATGGGCCCGAACGCCCTGTGGCTGCTGGAGTGGCTGGCCCCCGCCCTGGGCCTGGACGCCCTGCGCCCGTGTGCGCGGGTGCTCGATCTGGGCTGCGGCCGCGCGATGACGTCGATCTTCCTCGCGCGGGAGTTCCACGCCCAGGTCACCGCGGCCGACCTGTGGGTGAAGCCCGACGACAACGCCCGGCGCATCGCCGAGGGGGGGTTCGCCGACCGCGTGCTGCCCGTGCACGCCGAGGCCCATGAACTGCCCTTCGCCGAGGGCGGTTTCGACGCGATCGTCAGTATCGACGCCTATCAGTACTTCGGCACCGACGACCTCTATCTGCCCACGCTCACCCGGCTGCTGAAGCCCGGCGGACGGATCGGCGTCGTCGTACCGGCACTGCGCGAGGAACTCGCGGGCACCGAACCGCCTGAGCATCTCAAGCCCTGGTGGGAGCCCGACTTCTGGTGCTTCCACTCCCCCGACTGGTGGCGGCGCCACTGGACGCGCAGCGGGGCCGTCGAGGTCGAGGCCGCCGACTGGCAGCCGGACGGCTGGCGGGACTGGCTGCTGTGGTGCGAGGTGGTCGCCGAGGAGAGCCCGGACGAGCTCCACCGCACGATGGCCCGCCGGGTCGGCGAGATGGTGCGCACGGACGAAGGCCGCATGCTCGGTTTCGTACGGGTCGTGGGGCGCCGCAAGTAGCCCTGCGCACACAGCGGTACGGCCCCGGAGTTCATCCCTCCGGGGCCGTACCGCGTGCTGCCGCTCAGCCTTCGCTGACGCCCAGCTTCTCGAGGATCAGCTCCTTGACGCGGGCCGCGTCGGCCTGGCCGCGGGTGGCCTTCATGACCGCGCCGACCAGGGCGCCGGCCGCGGCCACCTTGCCGCCGCGGATCTTGTCGGCGATGCCCGGGTTGCCGGCGATGGCCTCGTCGACGGCCGTGCCGAGCGCCGAGTCGTCGGAGACGACCTTGAGGCCGCGCTTGTCGACGACCTCGTCCGGGGTGCCCTCGCCGGCGAGGACGCCCTCGATGACCTGGCGGGCCAGCTTGTCGTTCAGGTCGCCCTTGGAGACCAGCTCGGTGACCCGGGCGACCTGCGCCGGGGTGATCGCCAGCTCGTCCAGCGAGGTGCCCGACTCGTTGGCGCTGCGCGCCAGTTCGCCCATCCACCACTTGCGGGCGGAGGCGGCGTCGGAGCCGGCGTCGATGGTGGCGACGATCGGCTCCAGCGCACCGGCGTTCAGGATCGCCTGCATGTCGGTGGCCGTGATGCCCCACTCGGCGAGCAGCCGGGTGCGGCGGGCCAGCGGCATCTCGGGCAGGGCGCCGCGGATCTCCTCGACCCACTCGCGCGAGGGCGCCACCGGGACGAGGTCGGGCTCCGGGAAGTACCGGTAGTCCTCGGCCTCCTCCTTGACCCGGCCCGAGGTCGTGGACCCCGTGTCCTCATGGAAGTGGCGGGTCTCCTGGACGATCGTGCCGCCGGACGACAGCACGGCCGCGTGCCGCTGGATCTCGAAGCGGGCCGCACGCTCCACGGACCGCAGCGAGTTGACGTTCTTCGTCTCGGAGCGGGTGCCGAACTTCTCGGTGCCGTTCGGGCGCAGCGACAGGTTCACGTCGCAGCGCATCTGGCCCATCTCCATCCGGGCCTCGGAGACACCGAGCGCCCGGATGAGCTCGCGCAGCTCACGGACGTACGCCTTCGCCACCTCGGGGGCGCGCTCGCCCGCGCCCTCGATGGGCTTGGTGACGATCTCGATGAGCGGGATGCCGGCGCGGTTGTAGTCGAGCAGCGAGTGGGAGGCACCGTGGATACGGCCCGTCGCGCCGCCGACGTGCAGCGACTTGCCGGTGTCCTCCTCCATGTGGGCGCGCTCGATCTGGACGCGGAAGGTCTCGCCGTCCTCCAGCTGTACGTCGAGGTAGCCGTTGAAGGCGATCGGCTCGTCGTACTGGGAGGTCTGGAAGTTCTTCGGCATGTCCGGATAGAAGTAGTTCTTCCGGGCGAAACGGCACCACTCGGCGATCTCGCAGTTCAGCGCGAGGCCGATCTTGATCGCCGACTCGACGCCGGTCGCGTTGACGACCGGGAGTGCGCCGGGCAGGCCGAGGCAGGTCGGGCAGGTCTGCGAGTTGGGCTCGGCGCCCAGCTCGGTCGAACACCCGCAGAACATCTTCGTCTTGGTGCCGAGTTCGACATGGACCTCGAGGCCCATGACGGGGTCGTACGACGCGAGAGCGTCCTCGTACGACACCAGGTCGGTCGTGGTGGTCACTGAAACTTCCCTCTCAGCCCAGCAGGACGTCGTCGTCGCCCAGCCGCTTCAGCTCGCGGTACAGGACGGCGAGGCCGGTGACGATGCCGACGGCGGCCACGGTCGCGTCGATCAGTCGCAGCGCGTCCTGCTCGGAGCGCGCCTTCTTGATCCGCTTGGCGACACCGAACGCGCCGAAGGCGGTGGTGGCGATGGACACGTACATACCGGACTTGGACTTCTTGAAGTCCTGAGCCTTGGTGAGCGTCTTGGTCACAGCGACGGAGCCTCCTCCAGGAGCGGGTGCCCCCACCTTTCCACGTAGGCGGCCTCGACCGCGGCGCCGACCTTGTACAGACGGTCGTCCTTGAGCGCCGGGGCGATGATCTGCAGGCCGACCGGGAGGTTGTCCTCCGGGGCCAGACCGCAGGGCAGCGACATGGCCGCGTTGCCCGCCAGGTTGGTCGGGATGGTGCACAGGTCGGCCAGGTACATCGCCATCGGGTCGTCGGCGCGCTCGCCGATCGGGAAGGCGGTGGTGGGCGTCGTGGGCGACACGATCACGTCGACCTGCTCGAAGGCCTTCTCGAAGTCACGCTTGATGAGCGTGCGGACCTTCTGCGCGGAGCCGTAGTACGCGTCGTAGTAGCCGCTGGACAGGGCGTACGTGCCGAGCATGATGCGGCGCTTGACCTCGGGGCCGAAGCCCGCCTCACGGGTCAGCGAGGTGACCTCCTCGGCCGAGTGGCTGCCGTCGTCGCCGGTCCTGAGGCCGTAGCGCAGGCCGTCGAAGCGGGCGAGGTTGGAGGAGCACTCGGAGGGGGCGATGAGGTAGTACGCCGACAGCGCGAGGTCGAAGGACGGGCAGTCCAGCTCGACGATCTCGGCGCCCAGCTCCTTCAGCAGCGCGACCGACTCGTCGAACCGCTGGATGACTCCGGCCTGGTAGCCCTCGCCGCGGAACTGCTTGACGACACCGACACGCATGCCCGCCACGCTGCCGCTGCGCGCGGCCTCGACGACCGGCGGGACCGGGGCGTCGATGGAGGTGGAGTCCATCGGGTCGTGTCCGGCGATCACCTCGTGCAGCAGCGCCGCGTCCAGGACCGTGCGGGCACAGGGGCCGCCCTGGTCGAGGGAGGAGGAGAACGCCACCATGCCGTACCGGGAGACGCCGCCGTACGTGGGCTTGACGCCGACCGTGCCGGTGACGGCGGCCGGCTGGCGGATGGAGCCGCCGGTGTCGGTGCCGATGGCGAGCGGGGCCATGTGCGCGGCCAGCGCGGCGGAGGAGCCGCCGCCGGAGCCGCCCGGGATGCGGGTGAGGTCCCACGGGTTGCCGGTCGGGCCGAACGCGCTGTTCTCCGTCGAGGACCCCATGGCGAACTCGTCCATGTTGGTCTTGCCGAGGATGACCACGTCGGCGGCCTTCAGCCGCTTCGTGACGGTCGCGTCGTACTGCGGGACCCAGCCCTCGAGGATCTTCGAGCCGACGGTCGTCGGGACGCCCTCGGTGGTGAAGATGTCCTTGAGCGCGAGCGGGACGCCGGCCAGCGGGCCGAGCTTCTCACCCTTCTCCCGCTTCGCGTCGACGGCACGGGCCTGGGCCAGCGCACCCTCGCGGTCGACGTGCAGGAAGGCGTGCACCTTCTCGTCGACGGCGTCGATCCGGGCGAGGTGGGCCTCGGTGACCTGGACGGCGGTGAGTTCGCCGGAGGCGATCTTCGCGGCCGTCTCGGCGGCGGTGAGCTTGATGATGTTGCTGTCCGTCATGGGATTCAGTCCTCCCCCAGGATCTGCGGCACCTTGAAACGCTGCTGCTTCTGGGCCGGGGCGCCGGAGAGCGCCTGCTCGGGGGTGAGCGACGGACGGACCTCGTCCTTGCGCATGACGTTCGTCAGCGGGAGCGGGTGCGAGGTCGGCGGTACGTCTTGGTCGGCGACCTCACTGACGCGGGCGACCGCGCCGATGATGTCGTCCAGCTGGCCTGCGAAGTGGTCGAGTTCTTCGGGCTTCAGCTCCAGACGCGCCAGCCGGGCGAGGTGGGCGACCTCCTCGCGCGTGATGCCAGGCATGCAGCGATCCTCTGGGGTGAGTGTGTGTGATGTGCGACTGGGCCCAATCCTATGGGGCCGGACCCGGTGGCCGTTAAACGGTTTACGGCTTGCCGCCGGGCGTCCCGGGGTTCGCTGCGCGGGAAGTCGTCCCGTCAGACCGCGAAGAGCAGTGCGGCACTGATCAGGACAACGATCGCGGTGGCGAAGTGGATCCCGAACGCCACGGCTTTCGCACCGCCGTGCCGCAGCACTATCAGCGTGTCGAACAGCGGCACGAGCGCGACGGTGACCATGAACCAGGCCTCGGCACGGGCGCCCACGAAGACGAGCAGGGCCAGGCCCATCAGGCCGAACGTGCCGTCCCTGAGGCCCTTGATCGAGAGATACGCGCCGGCGTCGCCGTCGGGGCGCGCGGGGACGCCGTAGCCGGTTGCGGCGGGGCCGGGCTGGAGCAGGAAGCGGTAACCGAGGAACAGGCAGAACAGGTCGAGCAGGACGGCCAGCGTGTAGGCGGTGACAGTCATGTCTCTTCTCCTCTACGTCGATTTCTAGCACTGCTAGCAACAGGAGCGAAGCTAGCAGAGCGTCGACAGATTGGCTAGCGCTGCTAGAATTCCTGGTATGTCGATCCAACAGCGCCGGGAGCGCGAACGAGCGGAACGCGAGCGGCTGATCGTCACGGCGGCGCGGGACCTTGCGGAGGCGGAGGGCTGGGACGCGGTGACGACCCGGCGCCTCGCGGCGGAGATCGAGTACAGCCAGCCCGTCCTCTACAGCCACTTCAAGGGCAAGGGCGCGATCATGGCGGCGGTCGCGGTCCAGGGCTGCGCGGATCTGGCGGTCGAACTGCGTGCGGCACGTACGGCGGCCAAGGGCACCCGGGAGGCGCTCGCCGCGGTGGGCCGGGCCTATGCCGACTTCGCCCGGCGCCGGCCGGCCCTGTACGACGCGATGTTCACCCTCGCCACGGACCTCCCCTTCGCCACCTCGGAAGCCCCGGCCCCCCTGAAGGAGGCCTTCGGCGAACTCCTCGCAGTCGTGGAGCCGATCACCGCCGACGGCGAGGACACGGCCCTCCTCACGGAGACCTACTGGGCAGGTCTGCACGGTCTGGTGACCCTGATGCGCAGCGGGCGCCTACCGAAGAGGGCTCATGAGGAGCGGTTGGCACTGCTGATCGGGCATTTTGCGGCGGGGGGTGAGTGAGGGGCCCCTGGCGGGTGCTTGCGGCAGGGCGGCGCCCGGGTGCGCTTTTGATGGAGCAGCGCGCGGGCGGTCCCGGGGTGACGGCCGCCGTCGGCCGGCCCGGACGGGCGGGCGGCCCCTCATCGCGGGTGGCGGTCTCCGGCCGGGGGCTGGTGAGGGCAGTGGCGCGGCGCGGTGCGCGGTTGCCAGGCGTGTTCTGCGGCAGCGCGGTTGGGCGTCGGCCGGCCGCGGGTGAGCGCCGCCTCTGCCCAGGTGGGCAGTCGCCCTACTCGTCGCCCGCCGCTGCCGGCAGAGCCGCGCGGGGGCGTACCCAGCCTCGGGAGCCTCGGGCTCGTAGCCAGGCTGTTGTCTCGTCGGCCGGCATGGCTGCGGCCACCAGCCAGCCCTGGACGGCGTCGCAGCGGAGGTCGCGCAGGCGTTCCCAGGTCTCGTCGTCCTCGACGCCCTCGGCCACGACGAGCAGGCCGAGGGAGTGGGCGAGGTCGACGGTGCAGCGGACGATCTCCGCGTCCTCCGCGTCGACGGCCAGGCGGGCCACGAAGGAGCGGTCGATCTTCAACTCGCTCACCGGGAGCCGCCGTAGATGGACGAGAGACGAGTAGCCCGTGCCGAAGTCGTCCAGTGACATCTTCACTCCGTGCCCGGTCAGACCGGCCAGGGTGTCGGCGGCACGCTGCGGGTCCTCCAGCAGGACGTGTTCCGTTATCTCGAGTTGGAGCGCTCCCGCGGGAACTCCGTGCCGGGCCAGCCGTGCGGCGACGGAGCCCGCGAAGCCGGGGGTGTGGACGTCTCGCGGGGACACGTTGACCGCGACCGGCACGAACAGGCCCTGGGCCCGCCACTTGGCCACCTGTCCGAGCGCTGTCTCCAGGACGTACTCGGTGAGATGGGGCATCAGCCCCGACGACTCCGCGATCGCTATGAACTCGTCCGGCGGCACCTTCCCGCGCTCGGGATGCACCCACCGCACCAGCGCCTCGAGCCCGGCCACCTGCCCGTCGAAGCGGACCTTGGGCTGGTAGTGCAACTGCACCTCGTGGGCGTCGAGGGCCCGGCGCAGATCTCCCAGCAGGCCGAGGCGGTCCGGGGTGTTGGAGTCCCGCTTGGACTCGTAGACCTCGACGCCCGTACGGTCCCGCTTGGCCTGGTACATCGCCACGTCCGCCCGGCGCAGCATCCCCTCGGCGTCCAGGGCGTGGTCCGGGAAGACGGCGACTCCGGCGCTGGCCTCCAGGACGAGCGTGAGCCCGTCGAGGTCGAGCGGGGAGCTGAGCGCGGTGACCAGGCCGCGCGCCACCCGGGTCGCGGACGTCGTGGAGTCGGCGACCGGCAGCAGCACGGCGAACTCGTCCCCGCCGAGCCGCGCGGCCTCCGCTCCGCGCGGCAGGGCGAGACGCAGCCGGTCGGCTATCTGCAACAGCAGCCGGTCACCGGCGAGATGCCCGAGTGTGTCGTTGACCGAACGGAAACGGTCCAGGTCGATCAGCATCAGGGCAGCCCGGGCACCGATGCGCTCGGCGTCGTCCAGCGCGGTCCAGATCCGCTCCTGCAGCCACTGCCGGTTGGGCAGCCCGGTCAGCGGGTCGCGCAACTGCTCCTCGGCCCGCGCCCGGGCGATCCACAGCGTGGAGTCGAGGGCGATCAGCGGGATGGCGAACAGCGGCAGCAGCACGGGCTGTGCGGCGGCGACCACACACACCAGCGGGGCGATGCCGAGCAGCGCGACCGCGACAAGTCCCTGTCTGACCAGGGCCGTACGCGCCACGGTGGGCAGTCCGCCGCGCGGCACGTGCAGATACCACAGCAGGGTGCGGGTGACCACGAGGTAGGCGGCGGCGACCAGCACCACCTCGGGGGCGGTGTAGAGGGTCCAGGTGTCCGGGTCCCAGGGGTTCTCGACGGACGGCACGCGTCCGAACGCGCCCAGCACCAGGGCTCCGGCGCCGATGCCGAGGATGTCCACCGAGCCGTGCAGCACGCCCTGGCGCCAGCGGTTGCGGCGGGCGATGCCGACCAGCACGACGACGGTGAGGCTGACCATTCCGGCCGGCACCCAGCCGTAGAGCATCAGGACGGCGAGGGTCAGGGCGGCGCCGGAGCCCGTGCCGCCCCACCAGCGGGAGCGGCCGAGCATGACCAGGTGGCCGACGATGATGCCGGTCAGCACGGCGAGGGACCAGCCGACGGTGCCGCACGGGAAGAGTGCGTGGACGCCGCTGAACGCGCGGTAGAAACCGGCGCCGAGGACGAAGGCGGCCGCGGCCACGACGGCGGCGGGCAGGGCGGGCCAGGACAGGTGACGGTCGTGCTCGCCGTCCGACAGGCCCGCGGGGTGCTCGATGCCGGGGTGCGGGGCACGCCCGTCCGGTGCGGTGTACTGTCCGGTGGCGCGCCCCTCCGCGCCCGGGCGCTCCGAGGGCCGCCCGGCCCACCGGCTCGCCCGCCATGCGCCGGTGACCCGGCGCACGCGCAGCCCTGAGTCAGGGGCGGCGCTCTCGGTCGGTTCCATTCCCGTCCCTCTCACAGCCGGCGGTGCCCACGCCACGCGGCCCGATGCCCGACAACCATCAACGGCACCGCATTGGAAAACCCTTCCCCTTGCTCACCAAGAGCAAGGGGATGCCCCAACCGCAGCTGGGCACGGCAGGTGCACATCTCAACAGTAGGCCGCAGAAGGCTTCCACGGGCAGCGGTCGTCGACGGTTGCCCGAATGCACCCCAGCCACCCGTATGCATCTGGTATGCGCCGATCGGGTGGCCTTCAATCGCTACTCCTCTGTGGGAAGCGCAACTTCGGCCGCCGCGTCCGGGCCCTGTTCCAGCAGGACGTCGAAGCCCTCCTCGTTCAGCACAGGCACCTTGAGCTGCATCGCCTTGTCGTACTTCGAACCCGGGTTGTCACCCACCACCACGAACGACGTCTTCTTCGAAACCGATCCGGTCACCTTCGCTCCGCGGCTCTGCAGCGCCTCCTTGGCGCCGTCGCGCGTGAAGTGTTCGAGGGTGCCGGTGACCACGACGGTCAGTCCCTCGAGCGGGCGCGGGCCCTCGTCCTCGCCCGAACCCTCCTCCTCCATACGGACCCCGGCGGCCCGCCACTTGCGCAGGATCTCCTGGTGCCACTCCTCGGCGAACCACTCCTTGAGGGAGGCGGCGATGATCCCGCCGACGCCGTCGGTGCCCGCCAGTTCCTCCTCCGTGGCCTGCTCGATGCGCTCGATCGACCGGAACTCACGGGCCAGCGCCTCGGCGGCGACCGGGCCGACGTGACGGATCGACAGACCGGTCAGGACGCGGGCGAGCGGGCGCTCCTTGGCCGCGGCGATGTTCTCCAGCATGGCGACCGCGTTCTTCTTCGGCTCGCCCTGCTGGTTGGCGAAGACCGTGGCGATCTTCTCGTCGCCGGTCTTCGGGTCGCGCTTGGGCAGGCCGCTGTCCTGATCGAGGACATAGGCCTTGATGGGCAGCAATTGCTCGACGGTGAGGTCGAAGAGGTCGCCCTCGTCCTTCAGCGGCGGGTCGGCGGGCTCCAGCGGCTTGGTCAGGGCGGCCGCGGCGACATACCCGAAATGCTCGATGTCCAGCGCCTTGCGGCCCGCGAGGTAGAACAGCCGCTCACGCAACTGGGCCGGGCACGCGCGGGCGTTCGGGCAGCGCAGGTCGACGTCGGCCTCCTTCATCGGCCGAAGCGGCGTACCGCACTCGGGGCACTCGGACGGCATCACGAACTCGTGCTCGCTGCCGTCGCGCAGGTCGACGACCGGACCGAGGATCTCCGGGATGACGTCCCCGGCCTTGCGCAGCACCACCGTGTCGCCGATGAGGACGCCCTTGGCCTTGACCACGTCCTGGTTGTGCAGGGTGGCGAACTCCACCTCCGAGCCGGCCACCGTCACCGGCTCGACCTGGGCGTACGGAGTGACGCGGCCCGTGCGGCCCACGCCCACGCGGATGTTGATGAGCTTGGTGTTGACCTCCTCCGGCGCGTACTTGTACGCGATCGCCCAGCGCGGGGCGCGGGAGGTGGAGCCGAGGCGTCCCTGGAGGGGGATCTCGTCCAGTTTGACGACGACTCCGTCGATCTCGTGCTCCACGGAGTGGCGGTTCTCGCCGTAGTACGCGATGAACTCCCGTGCGCCGTCGAGGCCGTCGACCACTCTGTTGTGCGGGGAGGTGGGCAGGCCCCAGGTCCTCAGCAGGTCGTAGCCCTGGGAGAGGCGGGTGAGGCCCTCGAAGCCCTCGAGGACGCCGATGCCGTGGACCACCATGTGCAGCGGGCGGGTGGCGGTGACGCGGGGGTCCTTCTGGCGCAGTGAACCGGCGGCGGCATTGCGCGGGTTGGCGAAGGGCTTGTCGCCGGCCTCCACCAGACGGGCGTTGAGCTCCTCGAACTTCTCCATCGGGAAGTAGACCTCGCCGCGGATCTCCACGCGGTCCGGGACGCGGTCGCCCGCCAGGCGGTCCGGAATCTCCGTGATCGTACGGACATTGGGGGTGATGTCCTCGCCCGTGCGTCCGTCGCCGCGGGTGGCCGCGCGGACCAGGCGGCCGTGCTCGTACGTGAGGTTGACGGCGAGGCCGTCGACCTTGAGCTCGCACAGGAAGTGGTACTCCTGCTCGCCCAGCTCGCGGTGGATGCGGTCGGCCCAGGCGGCGAGTTCCTCGTCGTTGAAGGTGTTGTCCAGGGAGAGCATCCGGGAGGCGTGCTGGACCGCCGTGAACTCGGTCTCGTACGACCCCGACACCTTCTGTGTCGGCGAGTCGGGTGTGCGCAGCTCGGGGTGCTCCTCCTCCAGCGCCTCCAGGGAGCGCAGGAGCTTGTCGAACTCCGCGTCGCTGACGACCGGAGCGTCCTTCACGTAGTACCGGAAGCGGTGCTCCTCGATCTGCTCAGCGAGCTTCGCGTGCTGCTCCCGTGCTTCGGCGGGCACCGCCGTCTCCGCTTGCTTGTCGCCGGCCACCGTATGGTCCTCCCGTTACTCTGGGTTGTCCGCGAGGGATCTCGCCGCCCGGACGCAGTGGGCGAGGGCACGGCGCGCGTAGTCCGGGGAAGCCCCCGCGAGTCCGCACGACGGCGTGATCGTCACCGCCTCCGCGAGCAGCTCCGGTCGCAGCCCCAACCTGCGCCACAGCGTCCTGACACCCATGACGCTACCGGCAGGGTCTGACAATGGGCCGTCCGTGCCCGGCACGACACCGGCGAAGAGCCGCGTCCCCCCTTCCACCGCCTCACCGATCACCTCGTCGTCACGCTCGGTGAGCAGCGCGAAGTCGAAGGAGATCGCCGCCGCGCCCGCCCGGCGCAGCAGGGCGAACGGGACATCCGGTGCGCAGGAGTGGACCACGGCGGGGCCGCCCGTGTGAACCCCGACGACGTCGCGGAGGGTGGCCTCGACGAGCTGGCGGTCCACGGCGCGGTGGGTGCGGTAGCCGCTGGCGGTCTTCACCTGGCCGCGCAGCACGGCCGTGAGCGAGGGTTCGTCGAGCTGCAGGACGAGGGTGGCGCCGGGGACGCGGCGCCGCACCTCCTCCAGGTGCAGACGGATGCCTTCGGCGAGGGAGGCGGCGAGGTCGCGGCAGGCGCCGGGGTCCGACAGGGCCGCCTCTCCGTTCCTCAGCTCCAGTGCGGCGGCGAGGGTCCAGGGGCCCACCGCCTGCACCTTCAGCGGGCCCTCGTAGTCCTGGGTGAACTCCTCCAGGGCGTCGAGGTCCTCGCCGAGCCAGGACCTGGCGCGCTTGGTGTCCCGGCCGGGCCGGTCCCCGATCCGCCAGCCGCTGGGCTCCACGCGTGCGTACAGCTCCACGAGCAGGCCGGCGGTGCGGCCGATCATGTCGGCGCCGGGGCCGCGGGCGGGCAGTTCGGGCAGGAAGGGGAAGTCCTCGAAACTCCCGGTGACGGTCTTGGCGGCCTCCCGGGCGTCGCCGCCCGGCATGGAACCGATGCCGGTGGCGGGGCCGAACATCGCCTCGGTCACCGCCCCGGCCTCACCGTCAGGTCGTTGACCTCCGCGTCCCTCGGCAGGTCGAGGGCCATCACGATCGTCGTCGCCACCGACTCCGGGTCGATCCACTGCGCGGCGTCGTACTCCTTGCCCTCCTGCTGGTGGACCTTGGCCTGCATGGGGCTGGCGGTGCGGCCCGGGTAGACCGTGGTGACGCGGACGCCGCCCGCGTGCTCCTCCTGGCGGAGCGAGTCGGCGAGCGCCTTGAGGCCGTGCTTGGAGGCGGCGTACGCGGACCAGTGGGCGCTGGCGCTCAGGCCGGCGCCGGAGTTGACGAAGACCACGTGGCCGCGGGCAGCGCGAAGCTGGGGCAGGAAGTGCCGGGTCAGCTCGGCCGGGGCGATCAAATTGACGTTCAGCTGGTGGCGCCAGGACTTGGGGGTGAGGTCACCGACCGGCCCGAGGTCGACGACCCCGGCGATGTGGAGCAGGGAGTCGACGCGGTCCGGGAGCGTCTGGTGGGAGAAGGCCCAGGACAGCTTGTCCGGGTCGGCGAGGTCGCCGACCAGCGTCTTCGCGCCGGGGAACTGTGCCGCCAGTTCCTTCGCACGGCCCGCGTCGCGCGCGTGGAGCACAAGTTCGTCCCCGCGCGCGTGGAGGCGGCGCGCGACGGCCGCGCCGATGCCGGAGCCCGCTCCGGTGATCACATGTGTAGCCATGCCGCCATGCTCGCACCCCACCGGCCCCGCCCGTCGCCTGCCCGGGCTCCCCCGCTCACCTCAGGCCCACCTCACTCGATGCCCCGGCTCTCCTCCAGGTACGCCAGCGCCCCCACCGGCTCCTCGGCGAAGAAGACCAGGTCGGTGAGGGGGCGGGGGAGGAAGCCCTCGTCCTCCATGCGCCGGAACTGTTCCTTGAGGCCGTCGTAGAAGCCCGCGGTGTTAAGCAGGACGACCGGCTTGTCGGTGTGCCCGTGCTTCTTCAGTTCCAGGATCTCGGTGGCCTCGTCGAGGGTTCCGGTGCCGCCCACCATGATCACCACCGCGTCGGACTTCTCCAGGAGCAGCCTCTTGCGCTCGGCGAGGTCACGGGCGATCACCATCTCGTCCGCGCCCGGCCGCGCCTTGGCCGCCAGGAAGTCCACGGAGACCCCGCACAGCCGTCCTCCGGCCTCCTGCACGCCGTCGGCGACCACCTTCATCAGCCCGACGTCGGAGCCGCCCCAGACGAGCGTGTGACCGCCCTTGCCCAGGAGTTTCGCGAAGTCGCGCGCGGGGCGCGTGTAGCGGTCGTCGAGGTCGGCGGCGGAGAGGAAGACGCAGATTCGCATGCAGCCACCGTACGCGGGAAGAACCGGCGCCCCTGGAGCGCTGTCCCGATATGGCCAACGGACACACGATCACCATCGAGCAGGGCGACCGGCACGTGCGCGTGGTGCACGGCGACCAGGTTCTGGCGGAGAGCGACCGGGCTCTCGTGCTGCACGAGACGGGCTGCCCGGTGCGGTACTACATCCCGCCCGAGGACGTACGCCTGGACCTGCTGACGCCCTCGGAGACGCACACGTACTGCCCGTTCAAGGGCACCGCCTCCTACTGGTCGGCACCGGACCGGGCGGATCTCGTCTGGTCCTACCCCGACCCCAAGCCCGACGTCCTCCAGATCAAGGACCACCTCTGCTTCTACGAAGTGGACGTGTCGTGAGCGATTGAGCGCGCATATCTCCGTGCGGTGGGGCAGTCTCCGAAAGCATGGAGAAGAAGACCCTTTCACGCGACGGCACGCCCCTCGCGTACGAACGGTTCGGACAGGGCCCCGCGGTCGTTCTCGTGAGCGGCGCGATGTCGACGAGTGCCACGGTGGTGCCGCTCGCCGCGGCCCTCTCCGACCGCTTCGACGTCTGCGTCTACGACCGCCGGGGCCGCGGCGAGAGCGGGGACACCGCGCCCTATGCGGTCGACCGCGAGGTCGAGGACCTGGCGGCGCTCGTCGACGTCATGGGCGGCGAGGCCTCGCTGTACGGCATCTCCTCGGGCGGCGCGCTCGTCCTGGAGGCGGTGGCGAGCGGGCTGCCGGTGGGGCGCGTGGCCGTCTACGAGGTGCCGTACGTGATGTCCGAGGACGCGTCGAAGGAGCGCACCGAGTACACCGCGAGCCTCACCGAGGCGCTGCGCGGCGGCCGTCGCGGGGACGCGGTCGAGCTGTTCCTGCGTCTGACGGGCCTGGCCGAGGAGATGATCCAGGGCGCCCGCCAGTCCCCCATGTGGGCCGGCATGGAGGCACTCGCACCGAGCCTCGCGTACGACGACGCCGTCCTGGGCGCAGGATCGGTCCCCCGCGCACGGCTCGCCTCGATCGCCGTGCCCGTCCTGTCGGTCTCCGGCGGCGCAAGCCCCACCTGGATGAGCGAGGCCGCCCGCGCCGTGGCGGACGCAATCCCCCAGGGAACGTACCGCCTCCTGGAGGACCAAACCCACCGAGTGGACCCACACGCCCTCGCACCGGTACTGGCGGAGTTCTTCACCTGAGCCGACGGGAAGGTCGGGGACGGCCGGCGCCGGGCCTGCCCGGAACGGCGGAACGCCATGAAGCGCCCGGACAGCGAGCCGCCGAGCACGACCGGAACGACAGGGTGGCCGGGGCCGCAGGCCCCGCTCTACGCCACGGTCGCCGTCGCGCGCGTCGTCGACGCGATCGTTGCCGAGCCCACCACGCGCGTGCCGTCGTACAGGACGATCGCCTGGCCGGGGGCGACGCCGCGGACCGGGTCTGTGAAGGACACCTGCAGCGTGCCGTCGACCAGTTCGGCCCGTACCTCGGTCTCGCCGCCGTGGGCGCGGAGTTGGGCGGTGTACGTGCCGGGGCCGGTCGGGGCGGTGCCGCACCAGCGGGGCTTGACGGCGGTCAGGGCGCTGACGTCCAGGGCGGCGGCCGGGCCGACCGTGACCGTGTTGTCCACCGGCGAGATGTCGAGCACGTAGCGCGGCTTGCCGTCGGGCGCCGGGGTGCCGATGCGCAGCCCCTTGCGCTGGCCGATGGTGAAGCCGTACGCGCCCTCGTGGGTGCCCAGCTTGGTGCCGGACTCGTCGACGATGTCGCCCTCGGCCCGGCCCAGCCGGTTCGCCAGGAAGCCCTGGGTGTCGCCGTCGGCGATGAAGCAGATGTCGTGCGAGTCGGGCTTCTTGGCGACCGCGAGGCCGCGGCGCTCGGCCTCGGCGCGGATCTCGTCCTTGGTGGTGACCGTGTCGCCCAGCGGGAACATGGCGTGCGCCAGCTGCTTCTCGTCCAGCACTCCGAGGACGTACGACTGGTCCTTGGCCATGTCGGAGGCGCGGTGCATCTCGCGCGTGCCGTCCTCGTTGACGATCACCTTGGCGTAGTGACCGGTGCAGACCGCGTCGAAGCCGAGGGCAAGCGCCTTGTCCAGCAGCGCGGCGAACTTGATCTTCTCGTTGCAGCGCAGGCACGGGTTGGGGGTGCGCCCGGCCTCGTACTCGGCGACGAAGTCTTCGACCACGTCCTCGCGGAAGCGGTCGGCGAGGTCCCAGACGTAGAACGGGATGCCGATGACGTCCGCGGCGCGGCGGGCGTCGCGGGAGTCCTCGATGGTGCAGCAGCCACGCGCGCCCGTGCGGAACGATTGCGGGTTCGCGGACAGGGCCAGATGGACACCGGTCACGTCGTTGCCGGCCTCGGCGGCGCGGGCGGCGGCGACGGCGGAGTCCACTCCGCCGGACATGGCGGCGAGTACGCGAAGAGGGCGGGTGCGCTGCGGGATGTCAGTCATAACCCTTCAAGAGTACGGGGACGCGGGAACCGGAGCCCACGAGTATCCGTTGGTGATCACATGGGGGAGACGAAGAACGACTCGGACCGGCGCATCGGCCGCCGCGCGCTGCTGATCGGCGGTGCGGCGGCCGCTGTCGGCACGGCCGTCCTGGCCCGCGAGGAGCTGTCGCATCTGTGGTGGCGGATGCCGGGGGTGGAGAAGCCGCGCACGCCCGGCGCGGTCGACTTCCGGGGCGCGAGCTGGGTGGCCGCCTCGTCGGCGAACTACCGCCGGGCGGACCGTCCTTCGGACTACGCGATAGACCGTGTGGTCGTCCATGTCACCCAGGGCAGCTTCGACAGCGCGGTCAGGGTCTTCCAGGATCCGGGCCACCAGGCCGCGGCCCACTACATCGTCCGCAAGGACGGGCACGTCACGCAGATGATCCGCGAGCTGGACGTGGCGTACCACGCGGGCAACCGGGAGTACAACGAACGCAGCGTCGGCATCGAGCACGAGGGCTTCGTGGACCGCGCGTCCTCCTTCACGGACGCGATGTACGCGAGCTCGGCGCGCCTGACGGCCGGGATATGCGGGCGCTACGGCATACCTGTGGACCGCAGGCACATCATCGGGCACGTCGAGGTGCCGGGCACGGACCACACGGACCCCGGGCCGCACTGGGACTGGGACCGGTACATACGGCTCGTGCACCAGGCGGCGTCGGCGAAGTCCGCGACATCGAAGCCCGCGACGTCGAAGCCCGCGAAGTCGTAGCAGGCCCCCGGCGCCTCAGGTCAGGCCCGCCGCGCGCGCACGCTCGACGGCCGGACCGATCGCCTTGGCGACGGCATCGACGTCCGCCTGTGTGGAGGTGTGGCCGAGGGAGAAGCGGAGGGTGCCGCGGGCCAGGTCGGGGTCGGTGCCGGTGGCGAGCAGGACGTGGCTGGGCTGGGCGACGCCGGCGGTGCAGGCGGAGCCGGTGGAGCACTCGATGCCCTGGGCGTCCAGCAGGAGCAGCAGGGAGTCGCCCTCGCAGCCGGGGAAGGTGAAGTGGGCGTTGGCCGGGAGCCGGTCCACCGGGTCTCCGCCCAGGATCGCGTCCGGGACCGCCGCGAGCACCGCCTCGGCCAGGCTGTCGCGCAGGGCGCCGATCTCGGTCGCGAACCACTCGCGCTGCTCGACGGCCAGCCGGGCGGCGACCGCGAAGGAGGCGACGGCGGGGACGTCGAGGGTGCCGGAGCGGACATGGCGCTCCTGGCCGCCGCCGTGCAGCACGGGCACGGGGGTGTGCTCACGGCCGAGGACCAGGGCGCCGATGCCGTACGGACCGCCGATCTTGTGGGCCGAGACGGTCATCGCGGCGAGCCCCGAGGCGGCGAAGTCGACCGGGACCTGGCCGAAGGCCTGGACCGCGTCGGCGTGCAGCGGGATGCCGAACTCCTGCGCCACATCGGCGAGTTCGCGGACCGGCATGATCGTGCCGATCTCGTTGTTGGCCCACATCACGGTGGCCAGGGCGACGTCGCCGGGGTTGCGTTCGATCGCCTCGCGCAGGGTCTCGGGGCGGACGCGGCCGTAGGGGTCGACCGGGAGGTACTCGACCGTGGCGCCCTCGTGTTCGCCGAGCCAGTCGACGGCATCGAGGACGGCGTGGTGCTCGACGGGGCTGGCGAGGACGCGGGTGCGGGCCGGGTCGGCTGCGCGGCGGGACCAGTACAGGCCCTTGACGGCGAGATTGTCGGCCTCGGTGCCGCCGGAGGTGAGAACGACCTCACTGGGGCGGGCGCCGAGCGCTTCGGCGAGGGTCTCGCGGGCCTCCTCGACCGTGCGGCGGGCCTGCCGGCCGGAGGCGTGGAGGGAGGAGGCGTTGCCCGTGACGCTCAGCTGGGCGGTCATCGCCTCGACTGCCTCGGGGAGCATCGGGGTCGTCGCGGCGTGGTCGAGGTATGCCATGGTGCCCCGATTCTACGGGGCCCCGAAGCGGGTCCGACGTCCCGGTCGCAGGGCGGGAGCAGGGACGGACCGCGCGTCGCTGCGTGATCCCTCACAGGCTCCAGGAAACGGTGTTGGACAGCTGCATCGCGATCACCAGGACCACGAGGTCGGCCACGCCCAGGGTCAGGCCCAGCAGCGCACGGCCGCGGCGGGCGGTGCCGCGCCAGAGGGCGGCGGCGGCCAGGACGATGGCGATCGGGCCGAGGAAGATGTTGAGGACCAGCAGGCCGAGCAGGCCGAGGATGAAGGACGCGACGGCCATGCCGTCGGCGTCCCGCCGGGGCGTGGTGGTGGTGCGGCCGGTGGCCGGTGCGGTCAGTTGCATGACAGGTCAGCTCCAGGAGTGCGTGCGGACGGTCGGTCGGGCGGTCGGTCAGTTCACGGACGTGCGACGACGGCGGCCGTGGCGCTCGCGGAGCGCGAAGATGCCGAGCCAGGCGGCGATGACGGCGGCCGCGACGAGGGTGAAGGCGATCGGTGCGTGGGCCACGGTGCCCAGCACCGCGCCGAACAGCATCAGTGCGGCGACGAGGAACAGCATGGGATGGATCCCCCTCCGAGTGACGTTTCGGTGAACAGTTGTAGTAACAGTTGTTCACTGACTACAGAGTCTAGCGCGCTCCACCGCTTCCCAAATCCAGAGAACAGTTGTTAACTGGATGACATGAGTCACACCCTCGGCATCCGGCAGGCCCAGAAGCAGAAGACCCGGCAGGCGCTGCTGGACGCGGCGCTCGGTCTGCTCGCGGAGCAGAGCCTGAGCAGCCTGGGCCTGCGCGAGGTCACGCGTGCCGTGGGCATCGCCCCCACCGCCTTCTACCGGCACTTCCGGTCCATCCCCGATCTAGGCACAGCCCTCGTCGAAGAGGCGCTCGGCAGCCTGCACCCGATGATCCGGACGACGGTGACCTCGGCGGACAACAGCGAGGAGCGCATCGAGCGCGCCATCGAGTTGATCGCGGGTCACGTGGACGCGTACCCCGCACACGTCCGCTTCATCGCCCGCGAGCGGCACGGCGGAGTGCAGCCGGTGCGCGACGCCATCCGGGACCAACTGGCCCGGTTCGCCGAGGAGGTGAAGGACGAGCTCGCCAAGGACAAGGAGTCCGCGGGCTGGAGCGAGGACGACCTGCTCATGCTCGCCCACCTCTATGTGGACCAGATGCTGATCACCGCCTCGCTCTTCCTGGAGGCGATGGAGGGCACCGAGGAGGACCAGGAGCGCGTCGCCCAGGTCGCCTCCCGGCAGATGCGGCTGATCAGCATCGGGCGCCATCACTGGCTGGACCGAGCCGGCGGGCGCGGGCACGTCAGGGGCCGTACAGCTCCGTGACCGACGCGGCCGCGGCGGCCAGTTCCGCGCGCACCTCGGGCGGTCCGACGACCTCGACGGAGTCGGCGAACTGCAGGAGCTGACGGGCCTGACGCACGACGCCGTACGACAGCCGTACGGTGACCCACTCGTCCGCGCCTTCGCCGTCGCCGCTCCCGTCGCCGGGCCCGGTGTCCGGGAGTTCGGCGAGTTGGGAGGCGTTCAGGCGCAGGAACATGTCCAGGCGGTCGCGCCGGACGCGGACGGTGACGTCGAGCCCGCCGGGGCGCTCCTCGACCTGGCGACGCAACACCTCCCAGACGTCGGCGAGTTCGATGCCGGGCCGCCGCCTGACCGGGTCCCCGAGGACGGTGGCGGAGTGCACCCGGTCGGCGCGGAAGAGCTGCGGCTTCGTACGGCGGTCGGCCACCAGGTACCAGACGCCCGCCTTCGACACGAGACCGTAGGGGTCCACGGTGTACGTCCGCGCCTGATGCTGTCCGCTGTGCCGGTAGCGCAGCCGCAGCCGGCGGTCGGCGAAGACGGCGTCCTGCAACGTCTGCAGGTCGACGGCGGGCTGCGGACCGCCCTTCCAGCGGGTGGCGTCGACGAGGATGCGGCGGGAGGTCACCTCGGCGGCCGGGCGGTGCGGGGCCGGCAGCGCGGCCATGACCTTGCGCAGCGCCGAGCCGAGGGCGGCGTCCAGGCCGAGCGCGGCGTGCGCGCCCTGCGCGGCGAGGATGAACAGCGCCCGGGACTCGTCCGCGGTCAGCCCGGTCACGTCCGTACGGAATCCCGCGAGCAGTTCGATGCCGCCGTGCCGCCCGCGTTCGGCGTAGACGGGGACGCCGGAGGCGGACAGGGCCTCGATGTCGCGGTAGATGGTGCGCACCGACACCTCGAGCCGTGCGGCGAGTTCATGCGCCGGGACACGGCCGCGGGTCTGCAGGAGCAGCAGGATCGAGAGCAGGCGGTCGGACTTCACCGGGCCAGAATCCCGCCCTCCGGAGGCCGCTGCAAATGCTGACGGAAACTGTCAAGTTATCCGCGGCAGTCTCTCCCCGGCATTCGACGGAAGAGAGGCCACCCATGAACGCGATCGACCCGCGTCCCGTGTACACGCGCGCCACCGAGCAGGCGGCGGCGCTCATCGGGACCGTACGCCCCGATCAGCTCGACGGTCCGACCCCGTGCGCCGAGTTCGACGTCCGCGCGCTGCTCGGCCACATGGTCGGCGGCACCCGGCGCCATGCCGTCATCGGCGAGGGCGGCGACGGCTTGGCCGTGCCCGCCTTCACCGACGGCGTCAAGGACGACGGCTGGCCGGCCGCCTACGAGGAGGTCCGTTCAAGGATCCTCAGGGCCTGGGCGGGCGACGACCGCATGGAGGCGCCGGTGCGCGTGCCGTGGGGCGAGGTCCCGGGACGAGCGGCGCTGTCGGGTTTCGTGATGGAACTGGTCACCCACACCTGGGACTTGTCCGAGGCGCTCGGCCACCCGCTGGAACTCGACCAGGAACTCGCCGAGTTCGCCCTCGTCACCGCCCGCCGCGTCCTGCCGACCCCCGATCGGGACGAGCGGACCCCCTTCGCCGCGGCACGGACGGCCCCCGAAGGGGCCGACCACTACGGGCGGTTGGCGGCCTGGCTGGGGCGCGAACCGCTCAGCCGAGCCTGACCCGGGCCAGCTGGCGCGACTGGGCCACCAGGCGGTCGGCGCTGTCCCAGACCTCGGCGTCCTCCTCCAGGAAGCCGCCCGCGAGGTTGCGGGTGGTGACGGAGATGCGCAGGGGGCCGGGGGCCGGCCGGGCGCGGACGTGGACGGTGAGTTCGACCGTGGGCACCCAGCCGGAGAGGCCGAGTTCGAAGGCGGTGGGCGGCAGTGCGTCCACCGCCAGCAGCAGCGAGAGCGGATCGGCATCGCGGCCGTCGGCGAGGCCGAACCAGGCGCGCATCTCGCCCTTGCCGGAGGGGGCGCCGAGCGCCCAGCCGAGGGTGGCCGGGTCGAGTTTGATCATCAGGCGGTCGGTGATGGCCGAGCTGCCGTCGACCGGCGCGGGGCCGTCCTGGGGGCCGAAGCACTGGTCCATGGGCGGCAGGGCGGGCGGCTCGGCGGTCGTGCGCACGTCGTCGGGGAGCGCGTCCAGGTCGCCGTAGGAGGCGAGGACGCGGATGCGTTCGACCTCGCGGCCGTCCTCGTCGCGCTGGAAGAGAGAGGCCTGGCCGGTGGAGAGCGTGCGGCCGGCGCGGACCACGTCCGTGCGGACCACCGCCGGGCCCGGCTGGGACGCGGTGAGGTAGTGCGCGGAGATGCTGAACGGGTCGCGGTGCGGCAGGGTCTCCCCGAGCGCACGGCCCAGGACGGCCAGCAGGTAGCCGCCGTTGACGGCGTTGATGATGGTCCAGCCGGCGGAGAGGTCGATGTCGTGGACGCCGGGCTCGCGCAGGGTGAGCGCGGTGTCCCGGTCGAACTCGCTGTCGCCGACGGTGGCCCGCACGGGCTGGGCGGAAGCTGCTTCTGGCATGACAGAACCGTACAACGAGAAACTACTAAGCGGTAGCTTTGGGGGGTTACTCCTCGCGCACCGTGGAGCGCCGGTTCCACGCACGCGGGGCCCGCCAGTGGTACTTCATCGCGAGCAGGCGCAGCACGAAGGCGGTGACGACGGCGAGGCCGCTGGTGAACGGGGTCAGGGCGTCGTAGCGGATGCACAGGACCACCATGGTGGCGCCGACCATCGCGGGGACCGCGTACAGGTCGCGGTCCCAGCGCAGCAGCGAGGGGACCTCGTTGGCGAGCACGTCGCGCAGCACACCCCCGCCGACCGCGGTGGCGAGGCCGAGGGTGGCCGACGAGGTGAGGCTCAGCCCGTACTCGTACGCCTTGGTCGTCCCGGCGACGCAGAACAGGCCGAGGCCGGCCGCGTCGAAGACGTTCACGCCGGTCTGGATGCGCTCGACGTGCGGGTGCAGGAAGACCACCATGAGGGCGGCGAGCAGCGGGGTGACGAAGTAGCCGAAGTCGGTGAAGGCGGCGGGCGGCACGGCGCCGATGATCAGGTCACGGAACAGCCCTCCGCCCAGCGCGGTGACCTCGGCGAGCACGGCGATGCCGAACACGTCGAAGTTCTTGCGGACGGCCAGCAGCGCGCCGGAGATGGCGAACACGAAGATGCCGACGAGGTCGAGCGTGTGCTGGACGGAGGGGCTGAACAGTTGCTGAAGCACGCCACATTCTTACGCAGGGGTCCTACAGGGCCGGTTTGCCCGCCGTGTAGAGCCACTTGTGGAACAGGTCGTCGAGCTGCTGCCCGGAGACCTTCTCGGCGAGCCTGATGAACTGCCCGGTGTCGGCGTTGCCGTAGCGGTGCAGATGCGTCCAGGCCGGCAGCAGCTTGAAGAACGCCCTGTCACCGATCCGTTCGCGCAGCGCCTGCAGGGTCATCGCGCCGCGCTGGTAGACCGCGGAGGCGAACATGGTGTCGCGCTGCGGGTCGGCCACGACGGTCTGCCAGAAGGAGCTGTCGGCCGGGCGGGAGTCGTAGCCCGCCAGGAAGGAGTCGTGGGCGCTGCGGGTGCCCTGGTGCTCGGCCCACAGCCACTGGGCGTAGGTGGCGAAGCCCTCGTTGAGCCAGATGTCCTTCCAGCGCTCGACCGAGACCGAGTCGCCGAACCACTGGTGGGCCAGCTCGTGCACGATCGTCGTCTCGTTGCGTACGGCCGAGTAGGCGGGCTTGCTCTGCACCTCCAGCGAGAACCCGGCCTCCGGCATGTCGTCGACGATCGCGCCGGTCTCCTCGAAGGGGTACGGCCCGAAGACTCGCGACCAGTAGTCGGTGGCCGCGGCGGTGACGGCGTACACGTCCACGGTGTTGCTGTTCGCGAGCACCGGGTCGATGGCGACGTAGATCGGGATCCCGGACGGGGTCCTGCCGGTCTTCACGTCGAACTTTCCGATGGTGGCGGTCGCGAGATAGGTCGCCATGGGACGGCTCTCGCGCCAGTGGGTGTACGTCGAGCCGCCCTTGTCGTACGTCGAGACGAGGCGGCCGTTGGAGACACCGGTCAGGCCCTTGGGGGCCTTGATGCGGATGTCGTAGGTGGCCTTGTCGGAGGGGTGGTCGCTGGAGGGGAACCAGGTGGAGGCGGCGTTGGGTTCGCAGGCGACGAAGACGCCGTCGGGGGTCTTCATCCAGCCGTAGTCGGAGCCGAAGACGATGGGGCCGCTGAGGGCTTCGGGGACGCCGCCGTAGGTGACGGTGACCGTGAAGGTGCGGTGTTCGCGGAGCACTCCGTGCGGGGTGATGTGCAGTTCGTCGCCGTCACGCGTGAAGTCGGCACGTCTGCCGTTCACTTCGACTCTCGTGACGTCGAGCTTCTGCAGGTCGAGGTCGAAGGAGGAGAGGGATTCGGTGGCCCGGGCCGTGAGCGTCGTGCGGCCGTCGAGGCGGTCGGTGTCCGGGTCGTACGCGACGTCGAGGGCGTAGTGGCGGGCGTCGAAGCCGCCGTTGCCGAGGTTGGGGAAGTAGGTGTCGCCGATGCCGGGGGCGCCCTGGGTGGGGGCGGAGGAGGCGGCGACAGCCAAGAAAGAAGCCGCCGCGGTGGCGACGGCTGTCCAGCGTGCCGAACGGGAGAGTGCCATGAGTCGTCCCTTCGGTGCGTAGTCCGATCAGACGGATACGCGAGACTCTGCACTCTCCCGTTCAAGCATGTACATGACTTTACCAACTCGTCATGCGTTACTTGTCGGTTGACTCCTGACCGGCTTCCCCTTCGGCAGCGGAGCCGCTCTCGGCACCGGAGTCGCTTTCCGCGACCTCCGCCGCCACCGCCGCCGAGGTCTCCGCGGACTCCGCCAGCACCTCGTCGGCGACCAGCTCGGCCGCCTCCTTGGCCGCGGTCAGCAGCACCGTGTCCTGCGGGGCCTGGTCCTCGAAGTTCTCCGGGTGGTGGCAGGCGACCTGCTGGCCGGGCCTGAGCTCCACGAGCTTCGGCTCGGTCGTCCTGCAGACCTCCGTCGCCTTCCAGCACCGGGTGTGGAAGCGGCAGCCGCTCGGCGGGGAGATCGGCGAGGGCACGTCGCCCTTGAGCAGGATGCGCTCGCTCTTGGCGTTCTTGCGCCGTGGGTCCGGGATCGGCACCGCGGACATCAGGGCCTTGGTGTACGGGTGCATCGGCGCCCGGTACAGCGACTCCCGGTCGGCCAGCTCGACGATCTTGCCGAGGTACATCACCGCGATCCGGTCCGAGACGTGCCGGACGACGGAGAGGTCGTGCGCGATGATCACATACGTCAGACCCAGCTCCTGCTGGAGGTCGTCGAGCAGGTTGACGACCTGGGCCTGGATCGACACGTCCAGCGCGGAGACCGGCTCGTCCGCCACGACCAGCTTCGGCTTCAGGGCGAGCGCACGGGCGATGCCGATGCGCTGGCGCTGACCGCCGGAGAACTCGTGCGGATAGCGGTTGTAGTGCTCGGGGTTGAGCCCGACCACCGACAGCAGTCGCTGCACTTCCTTCTTGATGCCGCCCTCGGGCGTGACGCCCTGGAGGCGGAAGGGAGCGCCGACGATCGTGCCGATGGTGTGGCGCGGGTTCAGCGACGAGTACGGGTCCTGGAAGATCATCTGCACGTCGCGGCGCATCGGGCGCATGCCCGCCACCCCGAGGTGCGTGATGTCCCTGCCCTCGAACTCGACCGTGCCGCCGGTCGGTTCGAGCAGCCGGGTGATCAGCCGGCCCATCGTCGACTTGCCGCAGCCGGACTCGCCCACGACGCCGAGGGTCTCACCGGACCTGACCTCGAAGTCGAGGCCGTCGACCGCGTGCACGGCGCCGACCTGCCGCTGCAGCAGGCCCTTCTTGATGGGGAAGTGCTTCTGGAGCCCGGTCACCTTCAGCAGGGTCTCGCCGGGAGCGGCGTCCTTGGTGAGGGTGGCACCTTCGCTCTTCGCGGGAGTGGTCACAACTGTGTCCTCGGCGTTCTCGCTCACAGCTTCGGCGCAATCTCTTCGGTCCAGATCCGCTCCCGCTGCTCCTGCGTCATGTGGCAGGCGGCCCAGTGCTGGCTGCCCACCTCGGTCAGCTCGGGGCGCACCGTGCGGGTGAGGTTGTCCTTGGGGACGTCGGCGTAGGGGCAGCGCGGGTTGAAGGCGCAGCCGGACGGCACGTTGATCAGCGAGGGCGGGGAGCCCTTGACCGGGATCAGCCGGTCCTGCTGCTCACGGTCGAGGCGTGGCATCGAGCCGAGCAGGCCCCAGGTGTAGGGGTGGCGGGGCTCGTAGAACACCTTCTCCGCCGGACCGCGCTCGACGCAGCGGCCGCCGTACATCACCAGGATGTCGTCGGCCAGCTCGGCGACGACGCCCAGGTCGTGGGTGATGATGATGACCGCGGAGCCGAACTCCTTCTGCAGATCACGGATCAGGTCGAGGATCTGTGCCTGGACGGTCACGTCCAGGGCGGTCGTCGGCTCGTCCGCGATGAGCAGCTCGGGGTTGTTGACCAGCGACATCGCGATCATCGCGCGCTGGCGCATACCGCCGGAGAACTCGTGGGCGTAGCTGTCCACGCGCTTGTCCGGCTGCGGGATGCCGACCCGGTCGAGCATCTCTATCGCGCGCCGCCTGGCGGTCTTCTTGTCCACGTCGTGGTGGATGCGGTACGCCTCCACGATCTGCTGACCGATCGTGTAGTACGGGTGCAGCGCGGACAGCGGGTCCTGGAAGATCATCGACATCTGCCGGCCGCGCAGCTTGCGCACGTCGTCCGGGTCCGAGGTCAGGAGCTCCGTGCCGTCCAGCCAGATCTCGCCGGAGATCTGCGCCTTGCGCTTGCCGTACTGGCCGGCGGTGTGCAGGCCCATGATGCCGAGCGAGGTCACCGACTTGCCGGAACCCGACTCGCCCACGATGCCGAGGGTCTTGCCCTTCTCCAGCTTGAAGGACAGCCCGTCGACGGACTTGACCAGTCCGTCGTCGGTCGGGAAGTGCACCTTCAGGTCGCGCACTTCGAGGAAGGCGGTCGGGGCCGGCGAGGCCGAGGTGGGTTCGCCCACGGCTGCTCCGGTCTTGCTGAGTTCGGTCATGCGAGCCTCACTCGGGGGTCGATCACGGCGTACAGGACGTCCACCACGAGGTTGGCGATGAGAACCGCTAGGGAGGTGATCAGGGTGACGCCCAGGATGATGGGCAGGTCCTGGTTCTTGATGCCGTTCAGCACGGCCTGGCCGAGGCCCGGCAGGCTGAACGTCGTCTCGGTCAGGATCGCGCCGCCGATGAGGGCGCCGAGGTCCATGCCGAGCATGGTGAGGATGGGGGTCAGCGTCGAGCGCATGGCGTGCTTGCGGATGACGACCTGCTCCTTGAGGCCCTTCGCGCGTGCCGTGCGGATGTAGTCCTCACCCAGGATCTCCAGCATGGTGGCGCGGGTGATTCGGGCGTACATCGCCGCATAGAGGAACGCGAGGGTGACCCAGGGCAGGATCATGCCGCCCAGCCAGCCGGTGAAGCTGTCGCTGAGGGGTACGTACTGCCCGTCGATCCAGCCCAGCCCGTAACTGAAGATGGCGAGCGAGAGCAGACCGGTGAAGTAGATGGGCAGCGAGACACCGCTGAGGGCGACGACCATGGCGCTGCGGTCCCACAGGCTGCCCCGCTTGAGCGCGGAGAGCACACCGGCGGCGACACCGAAGATCAGCCACAGCACGGCGGCACCGAGCGCCAGACCCAGGGTCACCGGGAAGCGGTCGGTCAGCACCGGCCAGACGGCCTGCTCACTGCGGAAGGAGTAGCCGAAGCACGGCGCGGCGCAGTTCGTGACATCGCCGCCGGCCGCGTAGGTGCGGCCCACGAAGATGCCTTTGAAGAAGTGCCAGACCTGAACGAAGATCGGGTCGCTCAGACCCAGCTTCACCCGGACCGCTTCCACCGCCGCGGGATCCGCCTGCTTGCCCACGAAGCTCGTGGCGATGTCCACGCCCGCCCACTTGGGGACGAGGAAGAAGATGCAGAAGACCACCAGGATGATGACCACCAGCATCACTGCGGCGGCGAACAGCCGCCTGATGAGGTAAGCGAGCACAGCTTACGGCCCGCCGCGGACCGCGGGCTTCCGGAGATTGTCCGGAAGCCCGCGGTCACGCCGCGCCGGCCTTCACCTGCCTTTCGTGCCGTTCGGCTGGTGCGCCGGGACTACTTCTTCGGGTTCTTCAGGCCGAGGTTGACGAAGTCGTAGTAACCGCTGTACGCGTCCGTCGTGTAGATGTTGCCCACGTTCGAGCCGCGGAAGTTCAGCAGCCGCTCGAAGGTGAAGGGCAGGTAGTACGCGCCCTCGCTCACCTTGTGGTTGATCTCCTTGGCGATCTCGGCCTTCTTCGCCTCGTCGGTGGCCTGCGTCGCGTTGTACTGGTCGAAGAGGCCGTCGATCGTCTTGTCCTTGATCATGGCGAAGTTGTTGTTGCCGCTCTGGAGGATGTACTTGCTGCTCCACAGCGGGATGCCGTAACCCTGGACGCTCGGGAAGTCCGGACCCCAGCCCATGATGATGATGCCGAGCTTCTTCTTCTCGACGTTGGCCGGGGCGCCGATGATGCCGGCGCTCTGCGAACCGTCGTACTGGTAGATGTCGGCGGTGATGCCGACCTTCTTCAGCGCGGCCTGCAGGGACGTGGCCGTGGCCACCTCCTGCTGCTTGTTGTTACGAACGGCGATCGTGGTCTTGAAGCCGTTCGGCTGGCCGCACTCCTTGAGTTCCTGCTTGGCCAGGGTGGCGTTGCCGTTCTTGTTCTCGCCGGCGATCTTGTACGGGTCGTACTTCTGACCCTCGGAACCCGGGACCGACGGCGGCAGCATGTTGGTGCCGATGAGGCCACCGGCGACCGGGCCACCACGCGCGGTCTGCAGCGACACGTGGTCGGCGGCGTAGATCACGGCCTTGCGGCAGTGGATGTTGTCGAACGGCTTGACCGTCTGCGGGAAGACCGCGTAGCGGATGAAGCCGGAGACCGGGTTGTCCAGGTTGGCCTTGTGCTGCTTCAGGGCGATGGTGCGGCCCTGCGGGCCAAGACCCGTCTGGCTGGCGTCGATGTCGTAGTCGCCGTTGATCAGACGCTGGTCGGAGTCGCTCTGGTTCGAGGAGATCGTGAGCGAGATGGTGTCCGGGTAGGCCTTGCGGACCGGGTCCGAGGAGGCCTTCCAGTTGGTGTTGCGCACCAGCACCAGCTTCTTGCCCGGGCTGTACGACTGGAACTTGTACGGACCCGAGGAGAACGGGTGCAGACCGTACTTGGACTTGGTGTCCTTGTCCTGGCGGACCGGCGAGGCCGAGGTCATGGCCAGCACCTGCTTGAAGTCGGAGTTGGCCGACGGCAGGTGGAAGACGATGGTCTTGGCGTCGGGCGTGTCGATCGCCTTCAGACCGAGGTGGTCCTTCGACTTGTCCTTGTACGGGCCCTTGTAGGTGCCCTTCGGGTCGAGCATCTGCTGCAGGTAGACGGGACCGCCGGACAGCACGTCCTGCGCCCAGGAGCGCTCGATGCCGTACTTGATGTCCTGGGAGGTGATCGGCTTGCCGTCCTCCCAGGTGATGCCGTCACGCAGCTTGAACGTGTACGTCTTGCCGTCGGCCGAGACCTGACCCTCGTCCGCGGCGAGGTCGGGCGTGAGCTCGGCGCCCTTGGCGCCCGGCTCGGTCTTGAAGGTGAGCAGCTGACGGCTGTAGTAGCGCGAGAAGTCCCACATGAAGCCGTAGTAACCACGCGTGGTGTCCCACGAGTCGGCGTCCTGGGTGGTGACGAACTTCAGCTCGCCGCCCTTCTTGACCTCCGAGGCCTGGGCGACCTTGTTGTTCGCCGCGTCGAAGCCGGGGGCGCCGGTCTTCGAACCGCCGTCGTCGTTGCTGCCGCCGCACGCTGCCGTGGTCAGCAGCGCGGCGACCCCGACAGCAGCGGCCAAGGCCTGCTTACGCCGCCCTGAGGTGCGTTGGGTAGTCACGATCTCGGATCCTCCGGTATTGATGAGAGACCCCGTGGATGTACTCACGGGACGCTGGGGGTACGGCAGTTCAGCGGGAGCCCTTCGGGTCGAGCGCGTCCCGCACGCCGTCGCCGAAGAGGTTGAAGGCCAGCACGGTGATGAAGATGGCCACGCCGGGGACCACCATGAACATGGGGTCCGAGTCGTAGTAGTCGATCGCCGTCGAGAGCATCTGTCCCCAGGACGAGGTGGGCGGCTTGACGCCCACGCCCAGGAAGCTGAGTGCCGCCTCGGTGAGGATGTTGGTGGGGATCATCATCGTCGTGTACACGATGATGGGCGCCACCAGGTTGGGCAGCAGCTCCTTGAAGAGGATGTGGAACCGTCCGCCGCCCAGGGACCGGGCCGCCTCGACGTATTCGCGTTCACGCAGCGAGAGCGTCTGACCGCGCACCACACGCCCGATGTAGGGCCAGCCGAAGAAGCCGATGACCAGGATCATCACGAACACGCGCACGCTCGAACCGGTCAGACCGAGCATCTCGTTCGGCATGACGGAGACCAGCGCGATGATGAAGAGCAGCTGCGGGAAGGCGAGCAGACCGTCCATGATGCGGCTGATGACCGAGTCGACCCAGCCGCCGAAGAAGCCGGCCAGGATGCCCAGGACCGTGCCGATCACGACGGCGACGATCGCCGACAGGAAGCCGACGAGGAGCGAGATCCTGGCGCCGTAGAGGATGCGCGCGAAGATGTCGCGGCCGTTGACCGGCTCGACACCCAGCAGGTGGTCGCCGCTGATGCCTCCCAGGGACCCCGTGGGCGTGCCGAACAGCGGGTCGATCAGGTTCTCGTGGTACGCGTCGGGGTCCTGCCCGACCAGGTTCGCGAGCAGGGGGGCGAACACGGCGATCAGGATGAGGGCGATCACGACGACGCCACCCGTGAGCGCGAGCTTGTCGCGCTTGAGCCGCTCCCAGGCGATCCGGCCCAGGGAGCGCCCTTGAACGGCCTTTTCCCCGGTGGTGGCGACCGCCGCTTCTTCGACCGCGCTCGGGGCCGCTTCCGCGGTCGGCTCGTGCAATGGTGCCGTCATCTTGGCAGGGACCCCTCTCAACCGGCGGTAGCCGGCCCGCACTTGCCGCTGTAGCGGCGTGATCAGTCCGTCGTTCCTCGGGGGCGAACCCCCACAGCGGGAGTCCTAAACCCCCCTGGAGCGGGAGTCTTCAACGCTTTGGCGATCTGTTGCCAGACTTGGCGGTGAAAGGATGCGTAAACGTGATGCAGGCTGGTGGGTTCCGTTATCCGGACAGCAGGTTACGGCCGTCGGACGCAGGACATTTCGGACACAAATGGACATGAGTGTACTTTCTTGCGCCATCTACGCGCGGAGATCAGCTTCTCGTCCGGTACGGACTCACCATTCGGTCTCAGTATCCGCCATGCACCGGCGGGTAGCCGTACCCACCCGCAGGGGCCTGCGCCGGAGCCGCCGCGTGGGCCTCGCGGTCGTAGAACGGGCGGGCGTTGGCGCGCATCCAGAGCGCCACCGGGTCGTACTCGTCGGACATCGCCACCGTCGACACCGGCAGCCCGTCCGGGACGGCGCCGACGGACTGCTGCATCATCGCGCGCACCGAGTCCACCGCGGGCGGGCTGGTGTCGTACACATCCAGACCGATGGCGAGATACGGCGCCCCGAGGGCCGGCTGCACCCAGGCGCGGCGCAGCGAGCGGACGGACGGGGTGCGATGGGCGTTCTGCGCGAGCAGGGCGTAGAACTGCGGGATCTCGATCGCGGGTTCCGACAGCCGCAGGGGACCCGCGGCCTGGCGCTCCAGGCCGGTGGCGATCCGGCGCAGATCCAGCCAGGGGATGCCCACCCCGCCGCCCGGCGCGTGCGGGTTGAGCCAGAGGCCGTAGTGGTCGGGGTAGAGGGTGCGGGCCACGTCGAGGCCGTCGACCACCTCGTACGACCTGTTCCAGCCGCTGGCCGAGAGCTCCTGGGCGGAGGTGACGCACGGGGCGTAGCCGTAGCCGTCGACCTCCATGTTCCCGTACTGGGCGTCCGGGGAGCCCGCCTGACCGTGCCACAGGAGCATCCAGATCTGGCCGGAGCCCGGGGTCGCGAGTGCGCGGAGGAGTGCCTCGTAGGCGTCGTAGCGCCCTGGCGTCACCTGGCGCAGCATCTGCTCGACCTGCCCGGTCGTGGTGCCGCTGGCGCTCACGTGTACCGCCCCTTCTGGTGGTTGCCCCGCATATGGAAACAGCTTAAGCGCCGAGTGGCCCCAGGCCCGTTCGGTCGGCTGCCGCGCACGCGGTCAGATGTGGTCCCTCGTATAGAAAGGGCGCACCTGCTCGCGCATCCAGTTCGCGACCGGGTCGTCCGTGACGTCCAGCAGGACCAGATTGACCGGCCATGCGGTCGGGACCCGGGTCACGGCCCGCTCCAGCGCCTGCAGGGGCAGCGCCCGCAGATCGCCGTCCAGGTGGCTGAGTTCGACCCCCACGAACATCACCGGGTCGGCCGTCTCGATCGCGGCGAGACAGCGGCGGGCCGTGACGACCACGCCGGTCTCGGCGAACTCGGCGGAGGCGGCGGCCAGGAAGTCGACCGGGTCGTCCTGCCAGTCCGGTTCGAAGAGCCGGACGCGGCCGCCGGAGGCCGGGCCGTCCAGCGGCGTGCGGCCCACCCGGCACAGCTCGGCGACGGCGGCCGGCGGGAGCGGGACGCCGATCACACCGTCGGGGTTGACCGCGATACCCACCTGCGGCGGCAGCCCGCGGGCGAACTCGACGGCCGGCGCGATCGTGAACGACATATGGCCGCCGACGACATGACGGAACTGCTCCTCGGAGCTGAAGACCGGGACATAGGCCTGGCCCTCGAGCTCCAGCGTGGGCAGATCCAGCGGACCGCTGTGCGGGCCTCCGCCGCCGGGCAGCGGCACCCACACATAGCTGCGGCCGAGCACCTCGATGATGCGGCCGCCCGCGGAGGGTATGCCGAGCGAGGCCGACAGCACCTCCTCCAGCTCGTTGCCGGGCCATCCGCCGTGCGGATGGGGGTGCGCCTGCATGGGAAAGTCCGCGGGAAGATCCGCTGGGAAGTCCATCTGTGTCCGACCGCCTGCTGTGAACCACTGCTGTTGAGACGTACTGCTGTTGAGACGTACTGCTGCTGGGAAGCGCTGCCGTGGAGAAGCACCGCTGAGGCTGGAAAGGCTAGCGGGTGCACGGACAAAGGGGTCAGCCCGTGAAGGCGATGCTGCGCAGGACGTCGGCCGCGGCGCGGTCCAGGAGGACCGCCGAGCCCACCCCCTCGGGCAGGTCGCCGCGTTCCACGGCGCGGATCAGGCGGGCGGCCGCCGTGCGGTGCCTCAGGAAGGCGTAGCGGGAGACCCCGCGGCCCCGCTCGCGCTGGCCGGCCAGGGCCGCGTCCGGCGGGACGTCGAGCAGCAGCAGGTGCAGGGTGCCGCCGCGGCGGCGGGCCTCGCGGCCCAGCCAGCCGCGCACCCAGGCCTGGGTGCCGCAGTCGTGCACGACCGCGCCCTCGCCGGCGCGCAGGGTCCGGCGCAGGCCGGCGTAGTGCGCGAGGCGGACCAGAGGGCGGTAGAGCGCGTACGGCAGGGAGCGGGGCATGCGTGCCGCCCAGCGGTCCCGGGTGTCCTGGGAGTCGATGCGCACACCGCGCACGGTGCGCGACATCAGCGTCGACTTGCCGCTGCCGGGCAGACCGGTGATCACCACGAGGTCGCGCGGGCCGAAGAGCAGCGCGTGCGGGCTGCGCCCCGAGCGGTCGCGCAGGTCGCGGACCACGGGAGCCCGGCCGGCGCAGGCCTCCCGGGCCGGGGCCGCGGACTGCTTCGGCAGCGCGACCGCCGAGCTCGTGGCGTACGCGGTGGTCCTGTTCACCGAGATCGTCCTCCCCTGGGGCCGGGTACGGATCCCCTGCCCTACGAGTGTAAAGAGAAGGTAATGCGCGGTGTCTCGTGTTTTGGTGATCGCCCTGCCACAAGCCCGTCACAAAAGGCGGCGGCACCTGCGGCCCTGCCACCCGCGGACGAGGCATGCAATGATGTGCGCGCCAACTGCATACCGGCCGCTTGAATCCGCGCGGGAGAGACCCCGGAACACCGGGGCGCCGAAGGAGCAAGTACCTCCCTTGAATCTCTCAGGCCCCGTTACCGCGCGGGCGAGGCACATCTGAAAAGCGGGCCGCTGTGACAGTGGCTCCACCCAAGGTGCAAGCCCGGATCGCCGTCGCGATCAGGGCGAACCTCTCAGGTTCCGATGACAGATGGGGAGGAACGACATCGCCCTGTCATGACTTGGGAGACCACCCATGAGCAGCACCCCCCCGCGCCGTACCGCGCTCGATGCCCTGCATCGCTCGCTCGGCGCCACCATGACCGACTTCGCCGGCTGGGACATGCCGCTGCGCTACGGCTCCGAGCGCGACGAGCACCTCGCCGTGCGCACCCGGGCCGGGCTGTTCGACCTCTCCCACATGGGCGAGATCACCGTCACCGGCCCCCAGGCGGCCGCCCTGCTGAACCACGCCCTGGTCGGCAACATCGCCTCCGTCGGCGTCGGCCGCGCCCGCTACACCATGATCTGCCGCGCCGACGGCGGCATCCTCGACGACCTGATCGTCTACCGGCTCGCCGAGACCGAGTACATGGTCGTCGCCAACGCCTCCAACGCCCAGGTCGTCCTCGACGCCCTGACCGGGCGCGCCGCCGGCTTCGACGCCGAGGTGCGCGACGACCGCGACGCCTACGCGCTGATCGCCGTCCAGGGCCCCGAGTCCCCCGGCATCCTCAAGTCCCTGACCGACGCCGACCTCGACGGCCTGAAGTACTACGCGGGCCTGCCCGGCACCGTGGCCGGCGTCCCCGCCCTGATCGCCCGCACCGGCTACACCGGCGAGGACGGCTTCGAGCTCTTCGTGAAGCCGGAGCACGCCGTCGCACTGTGGCAGGCGCTGACCGAGGCCGGCGAGGGCGTCGGCCTGGTCCCCTGCGGACTGTCCTGCCGCGACACCCTGCGCCTGGAGGCGGGCATGCCGCTGTACGGGCACGAGCTGTCGACCTCCCTGACCCCCTTCGACGCCGGGCTCGGGCGCGTGGTGAAGTTCGACAAGGAGGGCGACTTCGTGGGGCGTGCCGCGCTGGCCGACGCCGCCGCCCGCGCCGAACAGAACCCGCCCCGCGTCCTGGTCGGCCTGATCGCCGAGGGCCGCCGCGTCCCGCGCGCCGGGTACCCGGTCGTCGCCGACGGCACGGTGATCGGCGAGGTCACCTCCGGCGCCCCCTCCCCCACCCTCGGCAAGCCGATCGCGATGGCCTACGTCGACGCCGCGCACGCGGCCCCGGGCACGCCCGGAGTGGGCGTCGACATCCGCGGCAGCCATGAACCGTACGAGGTCGTGGCGCTGCCGTTCTACAAGCGCCAGAAGTAGACACTGGGCGTGGGCGACCGTCCGCACCGACGTGAGTCCGCGCACAGTGTCCCTGCTCATCCCCGCATGCAGCAGTCCCTCATTCACCAGCACCTTCGCGCGTACAGGAGAATTCAGGCCATGAGCAACCCGCAGCAGCTGCGCTACAGCAAGGAGCACGAGTGGCTGTCGGCCGCCGAGGACGGCGTCTCGACGGTCGGCATCACGGAGTTCGCGGCCAACGCGCTCGGCGATGTCGTCTACGCCCAGCTTCCCGAGGTGGGCTCCGCCGTGACCGCGGGCGAGACCTGCGGCGAGCTGGAGTCGACCAAGTCGGTCAGCGACCTCTACTCCCCCGTCACCGGTGAGATCACCGAGATCAACGAGGACGTCGTGAACGACCCGTCCCTGGTGAACTCGGCCCCCTTCGAGGGCGGCTGGCTGTTCAAGGTACGCGTCACCGAGGAGCCGACCGACCTGCTCTCCGCCGACGAGTACACCGCCCAGAACGCCGGCTGAGGAGTCGTAGCCGAATGACCGTCCTGAACACGTCCCTGCACGAGCTCGACCCGGAGATCGCCGCGGCGGTCGACGCCGAGCTGGTGCGCCAGCAGTCGACCCTGGAGATGATCGCCTCCGAGAACTTCGCACCGCTCGCGGTGATGGAGGCCCAGGGCTCGGTGCTGACCAACAAGTACGCCGAGGGCTACCCCGGCCGGCGCTACTACGGCGGCTGCGAGCACGTCGACGTCGCCGAGCAGATCGCCATCGACCGGCTCAAGGAGCTGTTCGGCGCCGCCTACGCCAACGTCCAGCCGCACTCCGGCGCGTCCGCCAACCAGGCCGCCCTGTTCGCGCTGGCCCAGCCCGGCGACACCATCCTGGGCCTGGACCTGGCGCACGGCGGCCACCTCACCCACGGGATGCGGCTGAACTTCTCCGGCAAGCAGTTCAACGTGGTCGCCTACCACGTGGACGCCGCCACCGGCCTGGTCGACATGGCCGAGCTGGAGAAGCTCGCCAAGGAACACCGCCCCAAGGTGATCATCGCCGGCTGGTCGGCGTACCCGCGCGAGCTGGACTTCGCCGCCTTCCGCCGGATCGCCGACGAGGTCGGCGCGTACCTGTGGGTCGACATGGCGCACTTCGCCGGACTGGTCGCGGCCGGGCTGCACGCCAACCCGGTGCCGTACGCGGACGTGGTCACCTCCACCACCCACAAGACGCTGGGCGGCCCGCGCGGCGGCATCATCCTGGCGCGCAGCACCGACTTCGCGAAGAAGCTGAACTCCTCGGTCTTCCCCGGCTTCCAGGGCGGCCCGCTGGAGCACGTGATCGCCGCCAAGGCGGTGTCCTTCAAGGTCGCCGCGAGCGAGGAGTTCAAGGAGCGGCAGCGGCGTACGGTGGAGGGGGCGCGGATCCTGGCCGAGCGGCTGACCGCCGACGACGCCCGGGCAGCCGGGGTGAACGTGCTCTCCGGCGGCACCGACGTGCATCTGATCCTCGTCGACCTGCGCGCCTCCGAGCTGGACGGGCAGCAGGCCGAGGACCGGCTGCACGAAGTGGGCATCACCGTCAACCGCAACGCCGTGCCCGACGACCCGCGCCCGCCGATGGTCACCTCGGGGCTGCGGATCGGCACCCCGGCGCTGGCCACCCGCGGCTTCGGCGCCGAGGACTTCGCCGAGGTCGCCGACGTGATCGCCGAAGCGCTGAAGCCGACCTACGACGCCGAGGCGCTGCAGGCCCGGGTCAGGGCGCTCGCCGACAAGCACCCGCTGTACCCCGGTCTGAACAAGTAGTTCCCCGGTGGGGGCACCCGACGCTGTGTGCCCCCACCCTCTCAGGAGGTTCCCGTGGCCATCTCGGTCTTCGATCTGTTCTCGATCGGCATAGGCCCGTCGAGCTCCCACACGGTGGGTCCGATGCGGGCGGCCGGACTGTTCGCCCGGCGGCTGCGCAACGAAGGCCTGCTGCCCACGGTGGCCTCCGTCCGCTCCGAGCTCTACGGCTCGCTCGGCGCGACCGGCCACGGCCACGGCACCCCCAAGGCGGTCCTGCTCGGCCTCGAAGGCGCCTCGCCGCGCACCGTCGACGTGGAGACGGCGGACGAGCGGGTGGAGACGATCAAGAGCACCAAGCTGCTGAACCTGCTCGGTGAGCACGAGATCCCGTTCTCCTTCGACGACGACCTCACACTGCACCGCCGCAAGGCGCTGCCGTACCACGCCAACGGCATGACCCTGTGGGCGTACGACGCCGACGGCACGGAACTGCTGTCCAAGACGTACTACTCGGTCGGCGGCGGTTTCGTGGTCGACGAGGACGCGGTCGGCGCCGACCGCATCAAGCTCGACGACACCGTCCTGAAGTACCCCTTCCGCACCGGTGACGAACTGCTGCGCCTGACCCGGGAGACCGGCCTGTCGATCTCCGCGCTGATGCTGGAGAACGAACGCGCCTGGCGCACCGAGGACGAGATCCGCGAGGGCCTGCTCGACATCTGGCGCGTGATGCAGGCCTGTGTGTCCCGCGGCATGTCCCGCGAGGGCATCCTGCCGGGCGGTCTGAAGGTACGGCGCAGGGCCGCCGTCTCCGCCCGCCAACTGCGCGCCGAGGGCGACCCGTTGGCGCACGCGATGGAGTGGATCACGCTCTACGCGATGGCGGTGAACGAGGAGAACGCCGCGGGCGGCCGCGTGGTCACCGCCCCCACCAACGGCGCCGCCGGCATCATCCCGGCGGTCCTGCACTACTACATCAACTTCGCGGCCGGCGCCGCCTCCGAGCAGGAGAAGGAGGAGTCGGTCGTACGCTTCCTGCTCGCCGCCGGTGCGATCGGCATGCTCTTCAAGGAGAACGCTTCGATCTCCGGCGCCGAGGTCGGCTGCCAGGGCGAGGTCGGCTCGGCCTGTTCGATGGCCGCCGGGGCGCTGGCGGAGGTGCTCGGCGGATCTCCCGAACAGGTCGAGAACGCCGCCGAGATCGGCATGGAGCACAACCTCGGCCTGACCTGCGACCCGGTCGGCGGGCTGGTCCAGATCCCGTGCATCGAACGCAACGGCATGGCCGCGGTCAAGGCGGTGACCGCGGCGCGGATGGCGCTGCGCGGCGACGGCTCGCACAAGGTGTCCCTGGACAAGGTCATCAAGACGATGAAGGACACCGGCGCCGACATGTCGGTCAAGTACAAGGAGACGGCGCGGGGCGGGCTCGCGGTCAACATCATCGAATGCTGACGTTTCCACGCCGTTTCCACATCCGGAAGGGATCACCCGTGCCAGTGTGGGGGGTACATCAACCCCTGTCCCCCCACCGGCACTTCAGGGAGTCCTCACATGCTGCGCGGCATCGACGTAAGCGCCTACCAGTCATCCTCGTACAGCACCGACGGCCTCTCCTTCGTCTTCATCAAGGCGACGGAAGGCCGTTCGTACGTCAACCCCAAGCTCACCGCCCAGACCAAGCACGGCCGTGACGCCGGACTCGTCGTCGGCTTCTACCACTTCCTGTGGCCGGGCAACCTCCAGGCCCAGGCGGAGTACTTCGTCAAGCACGCCCCCGAGAAGGCGGGCGACATCCTCGCCGTCGACTGGGAGCGCACCAGCGAGGGCACGCACGCGAGCAACGCGGAGAAGGACCACTTCATCCGCATCGTGAAGGACCTCCGCCCGAACAACCAGGTCGTGCTCTATGCGAACCGCGACTTCTGGCTCAACGTCGACACCACGTCGTACGCCGGCGACGGCCTCTGGATCGCCGACTACGTCACGGCGGGCAAGCCCCGCATCCAGGCCAAGTGGCGCTTCCACCAGTACACCAGCGACCCGCTCGACAAGGACGTGGCGAACTTCGCGGACAAGGCGGCGCTGAAGAAATGGGCCGCCGGATAGGGTGCCGAGCACGAGAGTCGTGCGGCGGAGGGGGCGTCATGGGTGGGGCCGTCAGTGCGGTCAGCAGGAATGGGGTGTACTCGTTCGCCAAGCCGAACCGGGAGAGCATCACGTTGCTCGCGGGGCTCGGGGTGGAGGGGGATGTGCATGCCGGGACGACCGTGAAGCATCGGAGCCGGATGCGCAGGGATCCCTCGCAGCCGAATCTGCGGCAGGTGCACCTCATCCACGAGGAGCTGTTCGACGAGGTGCGGGCGGCCGGGTTCGAGGTCGCGGCCGGGCAGCTCGGGGAGAACGTCACCACGCGCGGGATCGATCTGCTGGGCCTGCCCGTCGGAACGCTGCTGCGGCTCGGTGACGAGGCCGTCATCGAGGTCACCGGGCTGCGGAACCCCTGTCTGCAGATCGACGGCTTCCAGGACGGGCTGCTCAAGCAGGTCGTCGGGCGGGACGAGGACGGTGTCCTGCGGCGCCGTGCCGGGATCATGAGCGTGGTCGTGACGGGTGGGGTGGTGCGGCCGGGCGACCCGGTGGAGGTCGAGCTGCCGGACGGGCCGCACCGTCCCCTTGACGTCGTCTGAGCCGTACGGCCGTCGCGTCCCCTCGGGTTCGTCCGAGCCGTACGGCCGCAACGTCCCTGGTCGTTCCTTACGCCCGGAACTCCGCGGGCCGCTCCGGGGACGCCTCCGCGAGGGCCTTGGTGACCGTGTCGACGTTCTCGCGCATGCCGTACACCGGTGTGCCGGGCTGCTGGCGCCAGGAGTCGTCGAGGCCGCCGGTGTCGACGGTGTCGAAGCCGAGCTCGTCGATCAGGTCCCGTACCTTCCGCTTCGCGGCGGCGTCGTCGCCCGCGACGGGCAGCGCCATGCGGTCGGCGGCGCCGGCCGGGCGGGGCAGGTCGAGGATGTCCTGTGCGTAGGTCTCGTTGAACGCCTTGATCACGGGGTGGCCGATCAGGCGTTCCGCGTAGCGGCTCTCGGTGAGGCCCTCGTCCTCGATCGCCGCGATCCTGCCGTCGCGCTGCGGGTAGTAGTTGCCGGTGTCGATGACCGCGACGCCGTCCGCGGCCCCGTCGAGCAGCCCGGACGGGAGGTCGGGAAGCGCCTTGAGGGGGATCGTGACGACGACGACCTCCGCGCCGCGGGCCGCTTCGTCGACGGTGACGGGTGTCGCGCCGGTCTCCTCGGCCAGTGCCGTGAGCGTGTGGGGGCCGCGGGAGTTGGCGACGGAGACGTCGTGGCCGAGGGCGGTGAGCCGCCGGGTGAGGTTGCCGCCGATGTTGCCCGCGCCGATGATGCCGATCTTCATGACAGGACCTTTCGCTTCATGACGGACCTTTCGTGAGGGGTGCCCCCCGCGATCCATGCACACGCATGCGCCTCGGGCGAGGACAACCTCGCGGGCGCCCGCACTATTCCGGCGGCTGCGCCGACCGGATGACGGAGGGGCGTCATCCGGCGAACGGGTCCTCCAGCTCGGCTTGCAGCACCTCCGCCGCCCCTTCCGCGTCCCCGTCCGCGACCGCCCGTACGAGCGCCTCGTGGGCCGCGTCCGCGGTGTTCGGGTCGCGCGTCCGCAGACCGGTCAGGGCCAGCAGCTCCACCAGTCCGGTGCGCAGGACGGGCGTGAACTCGGTGAACAGGTCGGTGAGTACGGGGTTGTGGGCGGCGGCGACCACGGCCGCGTGGAAGGCGATGTCGGCGTCGACGAAGGCCGCGTCGTCGCCGGACGAGGCGGTACGGCGTCCTTCCAGCGCGAGCTCGATCGCGGCGATGTCCTCGGGGGTGCGCCGCCGGGCGGCCAGCCGGGCGGCGTGCACCTCGACCGCCATGCGCACCTCGTAGACGTCGGTCACCGCGGCCCGGCGCAGCCGGGTGGGCCAGTCCTCGGCCGGTTCGGTGGCGATGACGAAGACTCCGGCGCCCTGCCGGGGCTGGACGAGGCCGGCTCCGGCCAGCGCGCGCAGCGCCTCGCGGACGGTGGAGCGGCCCACGCCGAGCTCCTTGGCGAGGGTGGTCTCGCCGGGCAGCCGGGTGCCGACCGGCCAGTGGCCGCCGGTGATCTGCGCGCGCAGCTGCTCCGTGGCCTGTTCGACCAGGGGGCTGGGGCGGAGGGCGCCGAGCGGCATACCGGGTTCTCCCACTTGTCTGAGGCACTTGTCTGAGGAGTGAGCCATTCTCACTTGTCTGAGGAGCTGAGCAGTGGTTAGCCTACCGGCATGACGCTCCGTGGTCTCCTTCTTCTCGGCTGCCGCGGCGGGGCCTGACGCGACCGGCACCCCGCCGCGGGTCGCCGTGCTGCCGGTCACCGTCCGACCGAGCCGAAGGCCAGCAGCAGACGATGACCACCATCCCGTACGAGCTGTGGAATCCACAGCGTCCGAGCCCCATGCCCCACCACCGCTACCGCCCCTTCCATGAGCGGGTGAACGTCCCCTCCGGCGACCGGAGTTGGCCCTCCGCCCGGATCGAACGCGCTCCCCTGTGGGTCCCCGTGGACCTGCGCGACGGCAACCAGGCGCTCGCCGAGCCGATGGACACGCCCCGCAAGCGGCGCTTCTTCGAACTGCTGGTGGCGATCGGCTTCAAGGAGATCGAGGTCGGCTACCCCTCGGCGAGCCGTACGGACTTCGACTTCGTACGGCACCTGGTGACCTCCGGCGCCGTGCCGGACGACGTCACGCCGGTGGTGTTCACCCCGGCCAGGCCGGAGCTGATCGACCGCACCTTCGAGGCGATCGCGGGACTGCCGCGGGCGGTCGTGCATCTGTACATCGCGACCTCGCCGGTGTGGCGGGAGGTGGTGCTGGGCCGGGACCGGGGCGAGGTGTCGAAGACGGTCCGCACGGCGGCGGAGCACATGGCGCGGCTGGCCGGGGACGCACCGGGCATCCGCTTCCAGTTCTCCCCGGAGACCTTCAACCTGACCGAGCCCGACTTCGTCCTCGAACTGTGCGACTCGCTCACCGAGTTGTGGGACGCGAGCCCCGACCGGCCGGTCACCCACAACCTGCCGGCAACCGTGGAGATCGCCACCCCGAACGTGTACGCGGACCAGATCGAGTACATGCACCGCCATCTGGCCCGGCGCGAGGCGGTGATCCTCTCCGTCCACCCGCACAACGACCGCGGCACGGGCGTGGCCTGCGCCGAACTCGCCGTGCTGGCGGGCGCGCAGCGCGTGGAGGGCTGCCTGTTCGGCAACGGTGAGCGCACCGGTAACGTCGACCTGGTGACACTCGCGCTCAATCTGTACACCCAGGGGGTCGATCCCATGGTCGACCTCGGCGACATCGACGCGGTGCGGGAGACGGTCGAGCACTGCAACCGACTGCCCGTCCACGCACGCCACCCCTACGCCGGCGACCTCGTCCACACGGCGTTCTCCGGCACCCACCAGGACGCGATCGGCAAGGGCCTGGCCCAGCACGCCCGCACGGCGGCCGAGTTGGGCGTCCCGGCGGACAAGGCGCCCTGGACAGTGCCGTATCTGCCGATCGATCCGGCCGACATCGGGCGTTCCTACGAGGCCGTCATCCGGGTCAACTCGCAGTCCGGCAAGGGCGGAGTGGCCTATCTGCTGCGCACGCGGCACGGTGTCGACCTGCCGCCGCGGATGCGTCCGGACTTCTCGCGCGTCGTCCAGGAGGCGACCGACGACAGCGGCCGGGAGGCGACCCCGAAGGAGCTGTACGAGCTGTTCCGGACGACGTATCTGACGGAGGGCGCCCTGCGGCTGCACGCCTGGTCCGCGCACGAGGAGGCCCCGGGCGTCCACCGCTTCGTCTGCACCCTGGAGGCCGACGACCGCACGGGCGACTACGAGGGCACGGGCGCGGGCCCGCTCACGGCCTTCGTCGACGCGCTCGCCGGCGCCGGCTTCCCGGTCGAGGTGCTGGACGTCACCGAGAACGGGACGACCGCCTTCGCCGAGTGCCGGGTGAACGGCACCACGACCTGGGGCGCGGGCACGGGCCCGGGCGCCACGGTCCAGGCGGTGCTGTCGGCGGTGAACCGGGCGGTGCGATGAGCGAGGTGCTGCGCGCCGAGGACGTCCATGTCGTCCGCGACGGCCGGCCGCTGCTGCAGGAGGTGTCCCTGACCGTCCGCTCCGGCGAGCACTGGGCGCTCCTGGGCGCCAACGGCGCCGGCAAGTCGACCCTGCTCGGCCTGCTCGGCGCGCGGGTCCATCCCACCCGGGGGACGGTGGACGTGCTCGGCCGCCGCCTGGGCCGGGTCGACCTGCGCGAGCTGAGGTCGTACGTCGGTCACGTCGACCCGCGCCATCCGCTCACCCAACCGCTGAGGGTGCGGGACGTGGTGCTGACCGGGCTCACCAACTCCGTTGTCCCGCTCCCCCGTTGGCGTCCGACGCCGGTGCAGGAGGAGCGGGCCGAGCGGCTCGTCGAAACCCTCGGTCTCGCCGAGCACCGCGACGCCCGCTGGCCGACGCTCTCGCACGGGCAGCGCGGGCGGGCGCTCATCGCGCGTGCGCTCATGCCCGAGCCGCGGCTGCTCCTGCTGGACGAGCCGGCGACGGGACTCGATCTGCCGGGTCGTGAGCAGCTGATCGACGCCCTGGACGAGCTGCGCCTCGCGCACCCGGAGCTTGCGACGGTCCTGGTCACCCACCATCTGGAGGAGCTGCCGGCCGGCACCACGCACGCCGTGCTGCTGCGCGAGGGCCGTGTGCTGGCGCAGGGACGGGCGGCCGACGTCCTCACCGGCGACCAGGTCGGCAAGTGCTTCGACCTGCCCCTGGCACTGTCGCGGCACGACGGCCGCTGGAGCGTGCGGATCCGGCGCCGGGCATGACGGCCCGGACATGACGAAGGGGGGTGCCCGTCCGCCGTGCGGACGGGCACCCCCCTTTCGCGTGCTACTTGCTCAGGTACGCCCAGAACTCGTCGAACGACAGCACCTTGTCGCCGTTGAGGTCACGTGTCTTGATGATGGCCTCGGCGACCGACTCGGTGACGTTCCAGTCGCCTCCCTGGGCCAGGGCGGTCTTGAACTCGGCGGCGGTGATGAAGCCGTCGCCGTCGGTGTCGATCCGCTGGAAATCCTTGCGTGCTGCTTCGATGTCGGCCACCGATCCGCCCCTTATGTTCGTGCTTCTGTGCCGTGCCGGCCTACTGACGCAGGTCAGACTAACGGCCCGGATGCGCCCGCAGCGCGGCGACCACCCAGCCGAACTCCTCCTCGAAGGCCCGCACGGGCTGGTCCTTCAGGATGCCGAGCAGTTCGCGCCAGCGGGCGATACGGACATTGTGGCTCGCCGTGACGCGCTCGAGGACGGCGGCCCGGTCGGCATCCCCGAGCAGTTCCCGCAGCACCTTGTCGGCCTCCGGCGACTCGGGCGCGACCCCCTTCTCCCGGGCCCGGCCCACGAGTTCCACGACCCGCTTGGCGAACCACATGGACGCCCCGGCGGGTGTGCCGGGCCCCCGGTCGGCGTGGTTGAACTCCGCCGCCCTGCGCATCTGCGCCCGGAACTCGGGGTCCTGCACCATCTCCGCGAGCTCCACCCAGGCATCGACCTGCTCCGGGGTCGGGTCGTCCGGCAGGTTCACCGCGGTGTTGCGCATCCGCTCGCGGACATCCGGGTCGACCAGGTCGAGCCCGTGGAACATCTCCTCCACGAACTCCTCCATGATCCGCCGGCGTTCGGCCGCCGACAGCCTGGCCAGTTTGTTCATCAGGGTCATCTCCTCCGCGGTCGAACCGCGTCGCGCCACGGACGACAGCACCGCACGGGTCACCTTCAGAGTGCTGATCCGCGCGTCCAGCGCCACCACGTGCGCCGCCGCGACCTCCGCGACCGTCCGGTCCCCGGCCAGCACCTTGCGCACGTCGTCGAGCCCGAGACCCAGCTCGCGCAGCGTGCGGATCAGCTCGAGCCGGGCGGCGGACCCGGCGTCGTAGAGCCGGTAGCCGCCCGCGGAGCGGGTCACCGGGGTCAGGACGCCCTCGTCGGACCAGTAGCGGATGGTGCGCACCGTCAGACCGGTGGACCTGGCCAGCTCCCCGATGGTGAAAAGTCCGGTGCCGTCGTCGATCATGTCTGCGAGTCTGGGCCTTCCAGTGGGTGGAGACTCAAGGAGCGCGATGGAGACGTTGCGGGACATTCTCGATGCCGCGGCCCACGGTGTCCTCCCGCCCGCCGACGGCCGTACGACCGTGGTACCGCAGGACTGCGCGCGGGACGCGGGGGTGCTCGCCTTCACCGCGCACGCCGTCGTCTTCACCGACGAGGACCCGGACTGGATCCACCGCGCGCTGCGCGCCGTCGAGTGCGACGCGCTGGCCGCGCCCATGAACCCGCGCTTCCTGGCGGCGTTCGCCGAGCGGACGGGACGTACGTCCGAGACGATCGACGCGATGCTGGTCGCCGCCCCGCTCCCGGGCGAGGCACCCCTGGCCCTGAAGGAGCTGGCCTCTGGAGGGATCGAGGACGCCGGGCACTCCCGCGTCGTCTACGCCCGCGGGCGGCGCGACGAGGTGCGGGCGTGGGCGGCCGAGGGCGGGGTGCTGGTGACGGGGCGCGGGATCGGCGGGCGGCTGGAGGTCTCCGTCGAGGTCGACGAGGGGGCGCGGCACCGGGGGCTGGGCCGGGCCCTGGTGACGGCGGCCCGCCATCTCGCCCCGGAGCCGCTGTGGGCGCAGGTCGCGCCGGGCAACGCCCGCAGCCTGCGGACGTTCCTGGCGGCGGGCTACCGCCCGGTGGGCTCGGAACTGCTGCTGCGCGCGCCGTAGCGCAGGCTCAGCGGAAGACGCCCGTGTGGCCGAGCGAGTAGCGGCCCGGCTGCGGGTACACCGCGAGGCCGTGCGGGCCGCTGCCGACCTTGATGCGGGCCAGCTGCTCGCCGGTGCGGGTGTCGATGGCGTACACCTCGGAGTTGTAGCGCCCGGACAGCCAGAGCACCTTGCCGTCCGCCGAGACGCCGCCCATGTCGGGGCTGCCGCCGTCGGGCAGATGCCACTTCTTGGTGAGCTTGTTCGCGCGGAAGTCGAAGACGGAGACGGAGCCCTCGCCGCGGTTGGAGATGTACATCTCGCGCGAGTCGCGGCTGACGTAGAGGCCGTGGGCGCCCTTGCCGGTGGGCAGCAGGGTGGGGCGGGTGAACTTGTCGCCGTCCAGGATCCACACGCCGTCGGCCTCCATGTCGGCGATGTAGAACCGCTTGCCGTCGGGCGAGATCTTGACGTCCTGCGGCATCGACCCGTCGTACGGCAGCTTCTCCTGGCCGACGACCTTCATCGCCGCCGTGTCGACCTTGAGCAGTTCGCCGCTGAACTCGCAGGAGACGATGAAGTAGCGGCCGTCGGCGGAGAAGTCGGCGTGGTTGACGCCGTAGCAGCTGACCGGGACGGTCTTCACGCGCTTCATGGTGTGCGCGTCGCGGAAGACGAGTTCGCGGTCGAGGGAGGCCATGACGACCGCGTGCTTGCCGTCGGGCGTGAAGTAGAGGTTGTAGGGGTCGTGCACGTCGACCGTCGGGCCGGCCTTCCCCGTCCTCGGGTCGATGGGGGTGAGGGTGTTGCCCTTGTCGTTGTTGACCCACAGCGTCTTGAGGTCCCAGGAGGGGACGACGTGCTGGGGCTGGTTGCCGACCGGGATCGTCTCGATGACCTTGTACGTCTTGGGGTCGATGACCGAGACCGTGTTGGAGTTGGTGTTGGGGACGTAGACGCGGGAGGGGAAGCCCTTGACCACCGGGGAGAGCCGGTTCGGCCGGTCGGCCGCGTACACGTCGTGCGGGTCGAGCACGGGCGGCATGCCGGGCAGGCCCGGCGGGGGCGCCTTCTTGTGCACCGGGGCGGCGGCGGGCTTGCTGCCGAGGGCCTCGTCCTTGTGCTGTCCGGAGGCGTCGGCGCACGAGGCGAGCGGGGCGAGCGCGGCGAGGACACCGGCGGCGACCAGGACGCGGGTGCGACGGGTGGGGGTGCGCGGGGTGGGGGTGCGCGGGGTGGGGTGCATCAGCTGAACAGCTCCGTGGTGGTCACGGCGGACAGGCCGCGGTGGGCGAGTTCTTCCAGTACGACGGGGAGCGCGGCGACCGTGTCCCGGTAGCCGAAGTGCAGGCTCACCACGGATCCGCCGCGGACCTCGCCGAGGACGTTGCGGGCGACGGCGTCCGCGCCGGGCGCGGTGTAGTCGAGCGAGTCGACGTCGTACGACAGGACGTGCGGGTAACCGGCGGCCCGGGCCAGGTCCACGACCTGAGGCGACGCGAGCGGCGCCCGGGAGGGGCGGAACCAGGTCCCGATGGAGCCGGTCAGCTTCTTCAGGCGGCCGGCACAGCCGGTGATCTCGGCGCGGGCGTCGGCCGCGGTCATCGTGTTGATGGCCAGGTGCCGCTGTGTGTGGTTGCCGAGGTCGTGCCCGCCGTCGAGGATGCGCCGTGCCAGCTCCGGGTGCTGGTCGAGCCAAGTGCCGACGGCCAGGACGGTGATGCGGGCGCCGCGCTTCTCCGCCGCGCTGAGCAGGGCGCGGGCGATGGCGGGGTCGCCCTGACCGTGGAAGGTGAGGGCCACTCGGGGGCGGGTGCGCGGGCCGTGGGTGAGCTGGGCGGGCCGGCCCGGGTAGCGGCGAGGGGAAGCCGCGGGCGCCGGGGTGGGGGGATCGACGGCGGTGTGCGCCACGGAGGTGGAGCGCGCGGCGGCACCGTTCGGTGCGCAGCCCGCGCCGAGGGCGCCCCCGGCAAGAAGCCCGGCGCCCGTGCGAAGCGCCGTCCGGCGATCGGTCGAGGTCACCGCACCATTTAAAGGGCGATAAGCCAAAAAACGGGCGATTGACCCAACCGGCGCACACATTCGGGTCGCACCCCGGCAACCGCCCCTAGCGGTCCGCCACCCTCATCTCGAACCACGTCGTCTTGCCGCGCGGCAGCAGGTCGACGCCCCAGCGGTCGGAGAGTTTGTCGACGAGGAACAGGCCCCGGCCGCTGACGTCCATGTCCTGGACCGGCATGAGGCAGGGCAGGCCTCGGGAGGGGTCGCGGACCTCGATGCGGAACCAGCCGCGGCGGCGGCGCATCCGCAGGCCGAAGGTGCGGGCGCCGGTGTGGCGGACCGCGTTGCCGACCAGTTCGGAGACGAGCAGGACAGCGTCCTCGGTCGTCTTGGGCGTCAGCCCCCACTGCCGCAGGACCACGACCTGGGCGAGCCGGCGGGCGGTGGCGGCGGACTCCGGGCGGGACGGCAGCGGGACCTCCGCCTCGGTCGGGTTGCCGAACAACTCGAGCGCCTTGAGCGCCTGTTCGTCCTCGACCGCGGGCGACCAGCGCGCCGCCGTCACACGGCTGTGTCCCCGCGGCTGTTCGATGCCCTCCAGCCCCGCCATGCCCCCATCATGGCCGCACGAAGCGCCCTCCGGGGCCGTTCCGGGGGAATACGCCCCCCGGAATACGTCCTTCCGAATGGCTCGTTCGGCATATGCCAACGGCAGTTCGGAGGCTTCCACAGCCCGACTGACCTGCGGCGAAGGCTCTTCCACGGGCAATCGACGGTCTCCCTCGACAAGGCAGACTTAAGGTTGCCTTAAGGCTCCCATAATCCGCCCCATCGAGGGACCCGGATCAGACACCGCGTCAATTGCAAGTGGTTCGGCGGATGTTCACAGTCAGAGGAACTTCGCCTTGCCCGGCCCTTCCTCGACGAAGCTCCGCATCCCGCGCTCGCGGTCCTCGGTCGCGAACAGGCCTGCGAACCAGTTGCGTTCGACGGCCAGCCCGGTCTCGATGTCCGTCTCCAGCCCGGTGTCGACCGACTCCTTCGCGGCCCGCAGGGCGATCGCCGGACCCAGCGCGAGCCGCGCCGCCCACGCGTGCGCGGCCGCGTAGACCTCCTCGGCCGGCACCACCCGGTCCACCAGGCCCAGCGCCAGCGCCTCGTCCGCCTTGACCATACGGCCCGTGAAGATCAGGTCCTTCGCCTTCGACGGTCCCACCAGCCGGGCCAGCCGCTGGGTGCCGCCCGCGCCCGGGATCAGTCCGAGCAGGATCTCCGGCTGCCCCAGCTTGGCGTTCTCCGCGGCGATGCGGTAGTCCGCGCACAGCGCCAACTCGCAGCCGCCGCCCAGTGCATAGCCCGTGATCGCCGCCACCACCGGCTTGGGGATGCGGGCCACCGCCGTGAAGGAGTCCTGGAGGGCACGCGAACGCAGGACCATCGCCGTGTGGTCCATGTTCTGCATCTCCTTGATGTCCGCGCCCGCCGCGAACACCTTCTCCCCGCCGTACACGATCACGGCCCGGACGTCCTCGCGCCGGGTCGCCTCCTCGGCGAGTTCCTTCAGGCGGTCCTGCGTGGCGACGTCCAGCGCGTTCATCGGCGGACGGTCGAGGCGGATGGTGCCGACACCTTCGGCGACTTCGAGATTCACGGTCATGAGGGCAGGTTAACGGGGACTAACGGCAACGGCCCCGGTGCAGTACCTCACACCGGGGCCGTACGTCGTGCGCCATGGACCGGCGGAGGGCCTACGCCTTCCACTTCTCCCACGACATGTTCCAGCCGTTGAGCCCGTTGCCGGGGTCGACCGTGCGGTCGTGGGAGCGCTTGACGACGACCACGTCGCCGACGATCGAGTGGTCGAAGAACCACCGGCCGGGGAGACCGCGGTCGTAGCCGCCGCGCGTGTCCTGCAGGCCGACGCAGCCATGGCTGGCGTTGTAGTTGCCGAAGGCGCCGCCGGCCCAGTAGTTGCCGTGAATGAAGGTCCCGGAGTCGGTCAGGCGCATCGCGTCGGGGACGTCCTTGATGTCGTACTCGCCGCCGTAGCCGACCGTTTCGCCGTTCATACGGGTCACCCGCAGCCGCTCGCTGATGACCATCTGGCCGTTCCAGGTGTCGTAGCCGGGCTTTCCGGTGGTGACGGGGAGGGTCTTGACGACCTTGCCGTCCTGGGTGACCTTCATCTTGTGGGTCTTGGCGTCGACGACCGAGACCTGGTTGCGGCCGATGGTGAACTTCACCGTCTTCGTCTGCTTGCCGTAGACGCCCGAACGGCCCTCGACGCCGTCCAGATTGAGCTTCACCGTGACCTTCGTGCCGGACGCCCAGTACTTCTCGGGGCGGAAGTCGAGGCGGTCGTTGCCGAACCAGTGGCCCTCGACGTCGACGGCCGGCTCGGTCTTGATGCTGATGGCCTTCTCGACGTCCTCGGGGTGTGTGATGCCCCGGGTGAAGCGCACCGAGAACGGCATCCCCACGCCCACCGTGGAGCCGTCCTCGGGGGTGAAGTTGCCGATGAAGGTGTTCTTCGGGGTGAGGGTGGTGAAGCTCGAGTCCTCCGCCGCCTCGCGGCCCTCGGAGTCCTTGGCGACCGCGTGCACCGTGTACTTGGTGGAGGCCGCCAGATGCGTGGACGGGGTCCAGCCCGTACCGCCGGTGGTGATCTTCCCGGGCACCACCGCGCCCTTGTCGTCCTTGACCTCGACCGCGGTCAGTCTGCCCTTGCTCGCGGTCACTTTGAGGGCGCCGCTCGTGTCGACCGACTTCGCCGCGTTCTTGGGGGCGATGGTGACGACCGCCTCGGACTGCTTGCTCTGCGCCGCGTCCGCCCCCTTGTCCTTGCTGTCGCCCGACGACCCCGAACCCGAGCCTCCGCCGCCGCAAGCGGTGACGGCCAGCAACAGCACTCCGCATATGAGTGCCGGCACTGCGCGGCGCCCGCGTCCGCTCGCGTCAACCGACGCCCCCGATATCGGCCGCACGTTCAAGTTGTTCTCCCCTCGCCGGGCCTGGTCAGGCCCGCACCCCGGCGCGTACCACGCGCGCATTGGCGCATATTAACCGCAAGGTTTTGGGGATCGTGTCAGGTGAAGGTCACCGTTCAGTCGCAACATCGACTCCTGCGCCTGGCTCAATCCCCGCCTCCTCACCGGTTATTTGACCGCGCCGCCCGCCTTCCACTCCTTCCACCCCATATTCCATCCTCCGAGCCCGTTGTCGGGAGCGACCTTTTTGTCATTGCTGTGGACGACCTGGACGACGTCTCCGACGAGCGTGCGGTCGAAGAACCAGCCGGCCGGGGTGTCGGAGCTGCCGCCCTTGACGTCCCTGAGCCCCACACAGCCGTGGCTGACGTTGACGTGCCCGGGGGCGTCCGGTGCCCAGTAGTTGCCGTGCAGGAAGGTGCCGGAATCGGTGAGCCGCATCGCGTGCGGGACGTCGGGGATGTCGTACTCGCCCTTGCCGTTCTCCTTCTTGAAGCCGACCGTGGCGCCGTTCATCCGGGTCAGCTCCAGCATCTCCATCACCACCATCGTGCCGTTGTACGTGGTGTGCTTGGGCGCCCCGGCCGTGATCGGCACGGTGGCCAGCAGTGCTCCGGAGCGCCGTACCTGCATGGTGTGGGCCGCGGCGTCCACCACGGAGACCTGGCTGCGGCCGACGGTGAACGAGAAGGTCTTGTACTGCAGTCCGTAGACACCGCGTGCGCCCTCGACGTCGCGGAGCCTGAGCGAGACCGTGACTTGGGTGCCGGGCTTCCAGTACCGCTCGGGGCGGAAGTCGAGGCGGGCCTTGCCGAACCAGTGCGGCCGGATCTCCACGGCCGGTTTCGCGGTGACGCGGATGGCGCGCTGGACGGCGGCGCGATGCTCGATCTCCCGGTTGAACTCCAGGGAGACGATCATTCCGGTGCCGACAGTGGAACGGTTCTCCGGGGTGACGTAGCCGATGAAGCGCTCGTCCGGGACGTACGTGGTGAACGTCGTGTGCCGTGCGGACCTGCGTCCGTGGCCGTCCAGGGCGATCGCGTCGACCGTGTACTTGGCGGCCAGCGACAGCCTGGGGTCCTTGGGCTCCCAGCGCAGGCCGTCCGCGGAGATCCGGCCGGGCACCGGGGACTCCTGCGCGTCCTGGGACTTGACGACCTTCACCGACTCCAGACGACCGCTGGGCACCCGCACCAGCAGTTTCCGCTCCGGCCTGACGCCCTTGCTGCCGTCGTCGGGGACGACGCGGATGACGTCCTCGGGCGCCGGTGCCTTGCCGAACGCCTCCCCGATGCCGCCGCCCGAGGGGTGCGACGTGCAGCCGGCCGCCCCGGCCAGCAGCCCTGCCCATGTCAGTACGGCGGCCAGAGCGGCCCCCGCGCGCCGTGCGCGCCCTTGTGCATGCCTCACGGGCTGCCCAACGACCGGGCCGCCCGGGAGAAACGTCGGTGCGGGCCGTGCGGGGTCGCCCGGCCGTGCTCTGGGCAGAACAGTGGGGAGGACGACGACGGGGAGCCGCGGCCGGGACGCCGCGGCTGCTTCCACGTCGCCCCACGAGCCGTGGGAGGCGGAGAGGTGTCCAGCGCAGCCGAGCAGGAGGCGGTGGCCGAGGGGGGCGAACACCCGGCCGCCGTGGTCAACGGCGCGCCCCGGAAGATGCCGGGAGTGCCGGTGCGGCCGGGTGCGCCGACACCGCTCGGGGCCAGGTTCCGGACCGGGCCCGACGGGGTGGCGGGCACCAACTTCGCGCTGTGGGCGGGCGGGGCGGAGGCGGTGGAGCTGTGTCTGTTCGACGAGCGGGGCAAGGAGACCCGGACCCGGCTCACCGAGCTGACGCACGAGATCTGGCACGGCTTCGTGCCGGGCGTCATGCCCGGGCAGCGCTACGGCTACCGGGTGCACGGCCGCTGGGACCCGTGGACCGGCGGCCGCTGGAACCCGGCGAAGCTGCTCCTCGACCCGTACGCGCGCGCGGTGGACGGCGACTTCAGTCTGCCGCCGGAGGTGTACGGGCATGTGCGGGACTGGCCGCAGCAGCAGGTCGCCGACACCGTGCGCGACGACCGGGACTCGGCGCCGTACGTCCCCAAGGGTGTGGTCGTCCACGATGACGACGACTGGGCCGACGACCGCCGACCGAAGACGCCGTGGGCGGACTCGGTCATCTACGAGCTGCATGTGCGGGGGTTCACCAGGCTGCACCCCGGCATCCCGGAGGAGCTGCGGGGCACCTACGCGGGACTCGCGCACCCGGCGGCGATCGAGCACCTCGTCGGGCTGGGCGTCACGGCCGTCGAGCTCCTGCCCGTCCACCAGTTCGCGCACGAGGACCATCTGCTGCGCCGCGGCCTGAAGAACTATTGGGGCTACAACTCCATCGGCTACTTCGCCCCGCACGCCGCGTACGCCGCGTCCGGGACGACCGGCCAGCAGGTCGGGGAGTTCAAGCGCATGGTGCGCGCGCTGCACGCGGCCGGGATCGAGGTCATCCTCGACGTGGTCTACAACCACACGGCGGAGGCGAACGAGTACGGCCCGACCCTGTCGATGAAGGGCATCGACAACCGGGGCTACTACCGCCTCCAGTCCGACGCCCGGCGCTACGCCGACTACACGGGCTGCGGCAACACCCTGCACGTGGTGCAGCCGCACGTGCTGCGCCTGATCACCGACTCGCTGCGGTACTGGGTGACGGAGATGGGCGTCGACGGCTTCCGCTTCGACCTGGCGGCGGCGCTGGCGCGCTCGATGCACGACGTCGACATGCTCTCGCCGTTCCTGGCGGTCATCGCCCAGGACCCGGTGCTGCGGCGCGTGAAGCTGATCGCCGAGCCGTGGGACGTGGGGTCCGGCGGGTACCAGGTGGGGGCGTTCCCGCCCCTGTGGACGGAGTGGAACGACCGGTACCGGGGCGCGGTGCGGGACTTCTGGAGGGGGGCGCTGCCGGACGTACGGGATCTCGGCTACCGCCTGTCGGGCTCAAGCGACCTGTACGCCTGGGGCGGTCGGCGGCCGTACGCGTCCGTCAACTTCATCACCGCGCACGACGGTTTCACCCTGCGCGACCTGGTGTCCTACGAGCGCAAGCACAACGAGGCCAACGGCGAGGGCAACCGGGACGGCACGGACGACAACCGGGCATGGAACTGCGGGGCGGAGGGCGAGACGCCGGACGAGCGGGTGAAGGGCCTCCGGCGACGCCAGCTGCGCAACCTGCTGACGACACTCCTGCTGTCGACAGGCGTGCCCATGCTGGTCGCGGGCGACGAGATGGGCCGCACCCAGCGCGGCAACAACAACGCCTACTGCCAGGACAACGAGATCGGCTGGCTGGACTGGGAACTGCTGCAGGAGCCCGGCTGGAAGGCGCTGTACGACCTCACGTCCCGCCTGATCGCCCTGCGCCACCGGCACCCGGTCCTGCGCCGCCGCGCCTTCTTCTCGGGCCGGGCCCACTCGGCCGACGGCCTGCGCGACCTGGCCTGGTTCACCGCCCGCGGCACGGAGATGACGGAACGAGACTGGTACGCCCCCGCCGCCACCCTCGGCATGTACCTCTCCGGCCGCGACATCCCGGGCCGCGACGAACACGGCGCCCCCATCCTGGACGACAGCTTCCTCGCCATCCTGCACGCCGGCGACCGACCGGCCACCTTCACCCTGCCGGGCACCCCATGGGCCGACCACTACGAGACGATCGTCGACACATCCCACGAGTCCCAGGCGACCGCCCCGACGACCGAACACCGCGCGGGCACGACAATCACGGTCCCGGCACGGGCGGTGCTGCTGCTCAGGGTGGCCGGATGAGTCAGCCGAGGATGCCGCGTTCGTACGCCGTTGCCACCGCTGCTGCTCGGTCGTTCACGCCGAGTTTGGTGTAGAGGTGGGTGAGGTGGGTTTTGACCGTGGCCTCGCTGATGAAGAGTTCGCGGGCGATCTCGCGGTTGGAGGTGCCCTTGGCGACGAGGGCGAGGACTTCGCGTTCGCGGGTGGAGAGGGGCTCGTTGCCGGGGGTGTTCGGGGAGCGGACCGCGGAGACCAGGCGGGAGGCGACCGCGGGCGACAGCACCGTACGGCCTTCCGCGGCGGCGCGGACCGCGGTGAACAACTCGTCGCGCGGGGCGTCCTTGAGGAGGTAGCCCGTCGCGCCGGCCTCGATCGCGGGCAGGGTGTCGGAGTCGGTGTCGTACGTGGTCAGGACGAGGACCTTGGCGCGGGCGCCGCGCCGGGTCAGCTCCTTGATCGCGTCGACTCCGCCGCCGCCCGGCATGCGCAGGTCCATGAGGATCACGTCCGGGTCGAGCGCGGCGGCCCGCTCCAGCGCCTCGACGCCGTTCGAGGCCTCGCCGAGGACCGTGAACCCGGGGGCCGACTCGAACATGCCGCGCAGACCGTCCCGTACGACAGGGTGGTCGTCGACGATCAGCAGGGAGATCAGGGCGTCATCGCTCATGGCGGACCAACGGTACGCGAGCCGACAGCGCGGTGCCGTGCCCGGGTTCGGACTCCACGGCCAGCGACCCGGCGATGCGTTCGGCGCGGGCCCGCATGCCGTCGAGGCCGAACCCTCCGGACCGGCTGCGGGCCGGAAGCGCGAGCGGGTCGAAGCCCGTGCCGTCGTCGCGGATGTCGAGGACGACCTCGTCGCCCATGAAGGACAGGGTGACGCCGACGCGCGAGGCGCGGGCGTGCCGGGCGTTGGACAGGGCCTCCTGGACGATGCGCAGCAGGGTCGCGGAGACCTCCTCGTGGAGCTGCTCCGTGGTGCCGGTGACCGTGAACTCGGCCCGTACACCGGTCCGTTCGCCCCATTCGGCGACCGTCTTCTTCAGCGCCTCGGGCAGCCCGTCGTTCTCCAGCGCCACCGGGGCCAGATTCTGCACCGAGCGGCGGGCCTCGCCGAGGCTGTGCCGGGCCAGGTCCATGGCCCGGTGCAGATGCTCGCGGGCCGGCCCCCGCTCGGGGGTGTTCGCGACGACCTGCAGCTGGGCGATGATCCCGGTCAGGCCCTGCGCGATGGTGTCGTGGATCTCGGCCGCCAGCCGCCGCCGCTCGTCGGCGACCCCGGCCTCCCGTGCCTGGACGAGCAGTTGGGCGTGCAGGGCCGCGTTCTCGTCGAGGGCCTGCTGCAGGGCGGCGTTGGTGCGTTCGAGTTCGGCGATGGTCTCGGTCCGCTCGCGGGCCCGCTCGGCCTCCTGCTCGGTGAGATGGGCGACCACCATCTGCAGCCCGGAGTTGGCGATCAGGAGCGCGACGAAGACCGTCCACTGCAGTACGCCGTGGAAGGGCACCCCGCCGGCCTGCGCCCCGGCCACGGTGACCGCGCTCGCGAGCAGCCCGATCCGGTGCCATCGGGGCGGGAGGGTCTCGTCGGCGTCCATGTAGCCGGTGGCGGCGTAGAACGCGAAGAACGGGTTGAGGTAGGTGAGCGCGAAGGCCAGCCCCCAGCGCACGGCGTAGTACACCGCCCCGGTCCGGGACGGTGTACGGCGGCGGTCGGGCCCGCGCGGCCGGGTGCTGTGCCACCACAGCTGGAGCGCGACGGCCGCGGCGATCAGGCCGAAGGCGGCGTACCACTTGGCCGGGGCGGCATGCGGGTCGGCGGTGGCGAACGCGAGGACGACACCGCTGCCCAGCAGCCCGTACGGCCCCCAGGTGTGGAACTGCTCCCATCGTCTGTCGAGCTGTGTGTCCACCGCGGTCATGTCCCCAGTCTGCACGTCCGGCCGCCTACTCCCAGCGGAACCATCGGGTGGCCGCACCCGTCAGCAGCAGGATCCACACCACCAGCACCCCGAGGTGGCCCCAGCCCGGCCAGTGCCCGGCCGCCGCCTGGTTGAGGGCCTGCGCGGCGGCGCCGAACGGCGTGTAGCCCACGATCTTCCCGAGCAGGTGCGGCATGGCCTGCACCGGCAGCCACACGCCCGCGCAGAACATCGCCGGGAAGAACACGGCGGAGCCGATGGCACCCGCGATCTTCGTCGTACGGGACAGCGCCGACACCAGCGATCCGAGAGCGAGGGCCGCAAGGACGGCCAGCACGAGCGCCAGGAGATATCCGAAGCCCTGCTTGGGCAGCCTTACGTCGAAGGTGAGCCGCCCGACCACGAGCACCAGCAGCGCCGACACCAGGGAGGCCACGCCGAAGACCACCATCTGCGCCGACAGCAGGGCGCCCGGACGGACCGGCGTGGTGGCCATCCGGCGCAGGATGCCGCGCTCCCGGTAGCCGGTCAGGGCCTGCGGCATGGCCTGCAGCCCGCCGACGATCATCCCCAGCAGCACCGCCACCGGGACATACGCGTCGATGGTGCGCAGCCCGCCGAGGTCGTCCTGGTGCTGCCGGAAGGACGGGATCGAGCCGAGGATCAGCAGCAGCAGGGTGGGGAAGAGCAGGATCCAGAAGACGGCGCCGGGCTCACGGCGGAACAGCCGGACCTCGGTCCTCAGTACGGCGGTGCTCATGCCGTGGCCTCCTTCGTACGGTCGTCGGTCAGGTCGAGGAACGCGTCGTCGAGCGTGGCGTCCACGACCCGGAGCTGGTGGGCGGTGATGCGGTGGCGGGCGAGCAGGGTGATGACGGCGTTGACCGTCTCGTCCGTGCCGGCCAGCGTGATCCGGCCGTCCCGGTGCTCGACGGAGGCCAGCTCGGGCAGCGCGTTCAGGTCACGGTCGTCCACCGGCGCGGACGGCGTGAAGCTGATGACGGTGGCTCCCGCCGAGCGCCGGATCAGTCCGGCCGGGCTGTCGAGGGCGGCCACCCGCCCCTTGTCGATCACGGCGATCCGGTCGCACAGCCGCTGCGCCTCCTCCATGAAGTGGGTGACGAGCAGGACGGTGACACCTCCGGCCCGTACGTCCTCGATCAGCTCCCAGGTGTCGCGGCGGGCCCGCGGGTCCAGGCCGGTGGTCAGTTCGTCGAGGACGACGATCCGCGGGTTGCCGATCAGGGCGAGCGCGATGAACAGACGCTGCTTCTGGCCTCCGGAGAGCTTGCCGAAGCGCGCCGACAGCTTCTCCCCCAGACCCAGCCGCTCGGCGAGGGGCGCCCAGTCGAGCGGGTCCGGATAGAAGGACGCGTACAGTTCCAGCGCCTCGCGCACGGTGAGCTTGGCCTGCAGCTCGCTCTCCTGCAGCTGGGCGCCGAGGACGCGCGCCACGCGCGCGTGGTCGGCGACGGGGTCGAGGCCGGTGACCCGGACGCGGCCCGCGTCCGGGACGCGCAGCCCCTCGATGCACTCGACGGTCGTGGTCTTCCCGGCGCCGTTCGGGCCGAGGATCCCGAAGATCTCGCCCTCCTCGACGGCGAAGGAGACACCGTCGACGACGGCACGTCCGCCGTAGGTCTTGCGCAGATCGGTGACTTCGATGACAGGCATGCCATCAGAGTCCCGGGGAGCCGCGGTCCGCCACATCGGCCGTCGCGCTCGAAGCCGCATCAACCGATCGGTTGATGCCGGCGTACGACCGGACCGGCCAAAACTCGGTGGGCGTTGTCGGTGCCGGTCCGTAGGCTCACGTCCGATGCCCAGTACACGTGCCGCCGCAGCAGAGCCCCACGAGACCGCCGAACGATCCGCCGTACGCGCGCTGCTGCGCCTGTGGCCGTACGTCCGGCCCGTGCGGGCGCGTCTGTTCACGGCCGCGTTCATCGCCGTGGTCGCCTCGTGCACGGGGCTGGTGTTCCCGCTCGTCCTGAAGTGGATGGTGGACGGTCCGGTCGCCGACCGGGACCCGGCGGGCGTCTGGCTCGGGGCGCTGTATCTGCTGCTGCTCGGTTTCGCCGAGGCACTGCTGTTCGGACTGCGGCGGTGGCTGGTGGCACGGCCCCTGTCGAGCGTCGAGGCCGGGATGCGCGCGGATCTCTACGGCCATCTGCAGCGGCTGCCGGTCGCCTTCCACGACCGCTGGTCCTCGGGCCAGTTGCTGTCGCGCGGCACGACGGACCTGATGCTGCTGCGCCAGTTCCTCGCCTTCCCGCTGACGTTCCTGTTCGTCAACGGCGTGACGATCCTCGTCGGCGTGATCATCATGCTCCTTCAGGACTGGACGCTCGGGCTGGTGATCCTCGGCCCCGCCGTCCCCGTGATCATCACCTGTGCCGTCTTCGAGAAGCGCTACGCCCACGCGTCACGCCGCGCCCAGGACCAGGTCGGCGATCTGACCACGGTCGTCGAGGAGAGCGTGCTCGGCATCCGCATCGTCAAGGGCTTCGGCAGGCACCGCAGCCAGGCACGCGCGTTCCGCGAACTCGCCCAGACCCTGCGCGGCACGGAACTGCGCAAGGCGGGGCTGCTCGCCACGATCTGGGGCGTCATCGTCACCCTCCCGGAAGTCGCGATCGGCGCGGCCCTGGTCCTCGGCACGATCCAGGTGGCCGACGGCTCCCTCTCCACCGGCACCCTGGTCGCCTTCCTCTCCACAGCCCTCGCCCTCCGCTGGCCGATCGACTCCATCGGCTTCCTCCTGGCCATGACCCAGGAAGCAGCAACAGCAACGGACCGCTATTTCGAGGCCATGGACGCCGAACCGGAGGTTGCCACCTCTGCGGGCCGCCGCCCCGCTACCGCTACCGCTGTGGGCAATCGTTCCGCAGGGCGGAACGGGTGGGCACAGCCTGCAGCGCCGGGTGCCGCCAAAACGAGCGCCCAGGACAGCGGACTCCGCTTCGAAAACGTCCAGTTCCGCTACCCAGACGCCGACAAAACCACCCCACCCGTCCTGAAAAACATCACCCTCCACATCCGCCCAGGCGAATCCATGGCCCTGGTAGGCGCAACAGGCAGCGGCAAAACCACCCTCACCGCCCTGGTTCCCCGCCTCCACGAACTCACCGCGGGCAGAATCACCCTGGACGGCGAGGACATCACCACCATCCCCCGCGAAGAACTCCGCGCAAAAGTCGCCGTAGCCTTCGAAGAACCCACCCTCTTCTCGGCGAGCATCGCGGACAACGTCCTCATGGGCGCCGAGACCACCGCAGGCGCAGCCGACCTGAACCGCGCCCTCGCCGTAGCCCAGGCCGACTTCGCCCACGCACTCCCCGACGGCACGGACACCAGGGTCGGCGAGCAGGGCCTCACCCTCTCCGGCGGCCAGCGCCAACGCCTCGCGCTCGCACGTGCGGTCGTGGGAAAACCGAGATTCCTCGTCCTCGACGACCCCCTGTCCGCGCTGGACGTGCACACCGAGGCCGCGGTCGAGGCCGCCCTGCGGGACGTGCTCGCGGAGACCACCGCCCTCATCGTGGCGCACCGCCCGTCCACGGTCCTGCTCGCCGACCGCGTCGCCCTGCTGTCCGGCGGCCGGATCACCGCCGTCGGCACGCACCACGAACTGCTGCGCACGAACGCCGAGTACGCGTACCTGATGTCCGGGACCGGAGAAGCGGAGGACGACCGATGACGGCTCCGACCACGTCCGCGCCCACGGCGGACGACGAACCGGACCTCCCCCGCCCCAAGGACGCCGGCGACCCCTTCGACCGGGACGTCCTGCCCGCTCCCCCGGGCGCCACCGCCGCGCTGCTGCGTTCCCTGCTCGCCCCGATGAAGGGCCGGGTCTCCGTCACGACGCTGCTCCTGCTGCTCCAGCAGGCGGCGGTGCAGGCGGGCCCGCTGCTGGTGGCGTACGCGATCGACCATGCCGTACCGGCGTTCCGGGACCACGACCACGGTCCGCTGATCGCCGTGGCCGTCGCCTATCTGCTGTGCGCGCTGGTCTCCGGCGGACTGCAGTCGGCGTTCATCGTCGCCTCGGCCCGCGTCAACCAGGAGGTACTGCTGGACTTGCGCGGGCGGATCTTCCGGCACGCGCAGGCGCTCAGCATCGACTTCCATGAGCGCTACACGAGCGGCCGCCTGATCTCGCGTTCGACGACGGACGTGGAGTCGCTCAGGGAACTGCTCAACGAGGGCCTTCAGGAACTCATCACGGTCATCCTGTCCTTCGTCTACATCTCGGCGATGCTGCTCTGGCTGGACCTGGGGCTGGGCGCGGTGGCGGTGGCGTCCTTCGTGCCGCTGTATCTGCTCGTACGCGTCTACCAGCGGCGGGCGGTACGCGTGTACCGGACGCGGTCCACCGCCATCGCGGCCGTCATCGTCAAGTTCGTCGAGACCATGAACGGCATCCGCCCGGTGCGCGCCTTCCGCCGCGAGGCCGCCAACGACGCCGAGTTCCGGGTGCTGAACCGGCGGCACGAGCGGGCCAACGGCGACGCGCTGCTGGAGATGGCCCGCTATGTGGTCGGCTCCCGGCTGGTCGCCAACACGGCCGTCGCGGGGATCGTGCTGTGGGGCGCCTACCGGGTGGCGAGCGGTTCGCTGGAACTCGGTGTGCTGGCGGGCGCGGTGCTGTATCTGCGCCGGCTCTACGACCCCATCGACCGGCTCGGCATGTTCCTGAACGCGTACCAGTCGGCGGCCGCCTCCCTGGAGAAGATCGCCGGGCTGCTCGCGCAGACGCCGTCCGTGCCCGAGCCGTCGGCGCCCGGGGAGCTGCCGCCGCTGAAGAGCGAACACCCGGGCCGCGAGGTCGTGTTCGATGCCGTCGCCTTCGGCTACCGCACCGGCGGCGAGGTTCTGCCCCGCTTCGACCTGACCGTCCCCGCCGGGCAGACGGTCGCGGTCGTCGGCTCGACCGGCGCCGGCAAGTCGACGCTGGCGAAACTGCTCGCCCGGTTCTACGACCCCTCCCAGGGACGGGTCCTGCTGGACGGCGTCGACCTGCGCGAGCTGTCCGTGGCCGAACTGCGGCGCGGGGTGGTGATGGTGACGCAGGAGGCGTTCCTGTTCTCCGGCACGGTCGCCGAGAACATCGCCATCGGCCGCCCGGACGCGAGCCGTGCGGAGATCGAGCGGGCGGCGAAGGCGATCGGGGCGCACGAGTTCATCAGCGCGCTGCCGGACGGGTACGACACGGACGTACGCAAGCGGGGCGGCCGTATCTCCGCGGGTCAGCGCCAACTCGTGGCGTTCGCACGGGCGTTGCTCGCCGACCCGGCGGTGCTGATCCTCGACGAGGCGACCAGCTCGCTGGACGTCCCGGGCGAGCGGGCGGTGCAGCGCGCGATGTCGACGGTGCTGGAGGGGCGTACCGCGATCGTCATCGCCCACCGGCTGTCGACCGTGGAGATCGCGGACCGGGTGCTGGTCATGGAGCACGGCGGGATCGTGGAGGACGGCAGCCCGGCCGAACTCATCGCGGGGACAGGGAGGTTCGCGGATCTGCATCGGGCATGGCGGGACAGTCTGGCATAGCGGATCACGGGATCGGGGGACGGATGATCGACGCGTACGAGGAGCCGGGCGAGCCCGACGGTCGCGGCGGCGCACGGTATCTGTGGTGGCTGGTGCGGTGCCAGGCCGGCCGGTCGCTGGCCGGTGCGGGGTTCGGCAGCGTGTGGATGGTGCTGCTGGCGGCGACGCCGTATCTGCTGTCCCGGGCGATCGACGACGGCCTGGTGCCCGGTGACTTCCCGGCACTGGCGGGCTGGACGGCGGTGCTCTTCGCGGTCGGAGCATGCAACGCCTGGCTGGGCGTCCTGCGCCACCGCACGATGACCCGGGTACGGATGGACGCCAACTTCCGTACGGTCAAAGTGGTCATGGGCCACGCGGTCCGGCTCGGGGCCGCGCTGCGCCGCGGGGTCGGCGCCGGTGAGGTTGTCACCATCGGGGTGGGCGACGTGCAGACGATCAGCCAGGCGCTGACGGTCGTGGGGCCCGGGGTCGGCGCGGTCGTGGCGTATCTGGTGGTCGCGGGACTGCTCCTGTCCATCTCTGCGCTGATCGCCGCGGTCGTCCTCCTCGGCATCCCGCTGATCGTCGTCCTCGTGGGACCGCTGCTGGCCCGGCTGCAGGGCGCGGAGACCGAGTACCGCGAACGGCAGGGCGTGCTCACCGCACGGATCGCGGACCTCGCGGGCGGACTGCGGGTCCTCAACGGTCTGGGCGGCAAAGGGCTGTTCGCGGACGCCTTCCACCGCGACTCGCAGCGACTGCGCCGCCAGGGCTACCGCGTCGGCTCGGTGACCAGCTGGGTGCAGGCGCTCGGCGTCGGCCTGCCCACCCTCTTCCTCGCCGTCGTCACTTGGCTCGCGGCCCGCCTGGCCGCCCAAGGCACCCTCACCATCGGCGAGTTGGTCTCGGTGTACGGCTACGTGGCAGTCCTCGTCGGCCCGGTGGGCTTCTGGGTCGAGTGCGGCTACCAGATCAGCCGCGGCCTGGTGGCAGCCCGCCGGGTCGTACGCTTCCTCCAGCTCCAGCCCCTGGAGGACACGGGCACCCACGACGCCCCCGCAAGCCCGTCACCCCTGCACGACCCCGAGTCGGGCGTACGAATCCTCCCGGGCCACCTGACGGCCCTGGCCTGCACCCGCCCGTCGGACGCGACAACCATCCTGGACAGGCTGGGCAGATACGTCCCCTCAACGGCAACCTGGGGCGACATCCCGCTGGACAAGATCCGCCTGAACCAGGTCAGAGAGCACATCCTGATCGCCGACCACGAAGCAGACCTGTTTGCAGGAACGCTGCACGAAGCAATGGGCGGCACATCTCTTGGGGGCGCGAGGCTGTATCGATATGCGGCTCCGCCGCGGGGCGCGACCAACCACACACAACCCGCACCCGGCGACGAACAAGCAGCCCTCCACACAGCAGCCGCAGAAGACATCATCCAAGCCCTCCCCGAGGGCCTCGACTCCACCATCGACCCCCAGGGAAGAAACCTCAGCGGCGGCCAACGCCAACGCATCCGCCTGGCAAGAGCCCTCCTGGCCAACCCCGAGATCCTCCTCGCCGTAGAACCGACCTCCGCCCTGGACGCCCACACCGAGGCCCTGGTCGCCCAACGCCTCCGAGCCGCCCGCCAGGGCCGTACCACCGTGCTCACCACAACATCCCCTCTCGTGCTCGACCGAGCGGACACCGTGTACTACCTCGTCGACGGCAAGGTCACAGCCACCGGAAAACACCAGCAACTCCTGGACACCGAACCGGGCTACCGCGCCCTCGTGGCCCGCGACACCGGCGCCGAGGAGGTCGTACGGTGACGGCGGACCCGTCGGGCAGACTCCCCGTCGCGGAACCCTCCGACGTACGCCGAGCAGCCGTGCGGCTGATCCGCGCGGACGGCCGCGCCTTCACCGCCGTACTCGCGCTCAACGCGCTCGCCGCCGTCGCGGGCCTCGCCGGTCCCTGGCTGGTCGGCCGGATCGTGGACGAGGTGGAGGCGGGCGAGGGCGTGCACGCGGTGGACCGTCTCGCGCTGTGGATCCTGCTCTGCTCGCTGGCCCAGCTGGTGCTCGCGCGCTACGCCCACTACGTGGGCCACCGCTTCGGTGAGCGGGCGCTCGCGCGGGTGCGGGAACAGTTCGTGGAAAGGACCCTGACCCTGCCCGCCGCCGTGGTGGAACGGGCGGGCACCGGTGATCTGACGGCGCGCGGCACGGGCGACGTGACGACGGTCGGCACGACCCTGCGCGACGTCGGGCCCGCTCTGCTCATCAACACCGTGCAGGCGCTGTTCCTGCTCGGCGCGGTGTTCTGGCTGAACCCGCTGCTCGGCGCGTGCGGGCTGCTCGGTCTGATCGGCATCTGGTGCGCGCTGCGCTGGTATCTGCGCCGGGCCCGCGACGGCTATCTCGCCGAGGGTGCCGCCACCTCCGACGTCGCGGAGATCGTCGCGGCGACGGCGTCCGGCGCCCGTACCGTCGAGGCGCTGCGGCTGGAGAAGCGGCGGATCGCGGCGAGCCGGGACGCCCTGGAGACCTCGCGGCACACGCGGCTGTACACGCTGTTCCTGCGCTCCGTGTTCTTCCCCGCGGTGGACGTCTCCTATCTCGTTCCCGTGGCGGCCGTCCTGCTGCTCGGCGGGGTGCTGCACGGGCGGGGCACGCTGTCCCTGGGCGTCGTGGTGGCGGCGGCCCTGTATCTGCAGCGGCTGAGCGGTCCGCTCGACGAGATCCTGATGCGGGTCGAGCAACTGCAGAACAGCGGCGCCTCGTTCGCGCGCGTGGAGGGACTGGCCCGGGCGCCGCGGACACCGGACGCCGAGTCGCCCGCGCCGGACGGCGACCTGATCGAGGTGAGCGGGGTGCGCTTCGCCTACGACCGCGGCGGCGAGGTGCTGCGCGGGGTCGATCTGACCGTACGGCCGGGCGAGCGGCTGGCGGTGGTGGGGCCGTCCGGCGCGGGCAAGACCACGCTCAGCCGGCTGCTCGCGGGCGTCGACGCGCCGACCGAGGGCACGGTGACGGTGGGCGGGGTGCCGGTGGTCGGTCTGGGACCCGAGCAGCTGCGCCGTCAGGTCGTCCTGGTCACCCAGGAGCACCATGTCTTCCTCGGCACGGTCCGCGACAATCTGCTGATCGCCGAACCGGCCGCCGACGACGAGCAGGTGTGGGCGGCGCTGGCGGCGGTCGGCGCGGACGACTGGGTCCGGGAGCTGCCGGACGGCCTCGACACCGTGCTCGGCGAGGGAGGTCGCCGCACGGACGGTTCGCAGGCGCAGCAACTCGCCCTCGCCCGGGTCGTGTTGGCCGATCCGCACACCCTGATCCTCGACGAGGCCACCGCACTGCTGGACCCGACGACGGCCCGGCACACCGAACGGGCCCTGGCCGCTGTGCTGGAGGGCCGCACGGTCATCGCCATCGCGCACCGGCTGCACACCGCGCACGACGCGGACCGGGTCGCGGTGATGGAGGACGGCCGGCTGACGGAATTCGGCACGCACGAGGAGCTGGTGGCGGCCGAGGGGGCGTATGCGGCGCTGTGGCGGACCTGGCACGGGGACCGCACCTGACGATCCCTGCAGGACCCAGAGGTCCGCATACCGGACATGAGCATCCGGACAACGAACCAATTCCGGCCAACTTCCTGACGCGCCCCTGACAGAAAGCGCCATCCGGTGCCAGGCTTCCCCCGGCCGCTTCACAGCAACCCCACAGAAACGCCGCTGTGTCGTCACGGCCGTGCACCTGGTTCCGCATTGGTTCTGCCCAGTTCTGCCCGGACGGTCGACCCACCGTCCGGATCTCCCCTGGCCGCGCAACCCGCGGCCACGCAGAAGGAGTCAGTGTTGAGAAGCAATTCCTCTCGCAGACGCACCTCCCACATCGTCGCCGTCGCCGGCGTCACCGCCCTGCTCGCCGCGGCCGTCCAGGCGGGCGCCGCGTCCGCCGCCCCGGCCGCCCAGGCCGACCCGTCCCACGCGGCCGTCAAGCTCACCCCGTCCCAGCGCGCGGAGCTGATACGCGACGCCGACACCGCCCGTGCGCAGACCGCCCGCGACATCGGCCTCGGCGCCAAGGAGAAGCTGGTCGCGCGCGATGTCGTCAAGGACGCCGACGGCACCCTGCACACCCGCTACGAGCGCACCTACGACGGGCTGCCGGTCCTCGGCGGCGACCTGATCGTGGACACCGCCAGGTCGGGCGCGACGACGCACGTCGTCAAGGCGACGAACGCCGCCATCAAGGTCTCCGACGTCACCCCGGACATCACCAGGGCGGCCGCCGAGAAGCAGGCCGTGCAGCGCGCGAAGGCCCTCGGTTCCACCAAGGCGGCCGCCGACAGCGCGCGCAAGGTGATCTGGGCGGCGAGCGGCAAGCCGGTCCTGGCGTACGAGACGGTCGTCGGCGGTCTGCAGGACGACGGCACCCCGAACCAGCTGCACGTCATCACCGACGCGGCCACCGGCGAGAAGCTCTACGAGTACCAGGGCATCGAGACGGCGACCGGCACCGGCAACACCCAGTACAGCGGCACGGTTTCGCTGACCACGACACAGTCGGGCTCCACGTACACGCTGAACGACGGCGACCGGGGCGGCCACAAGACGTACAACCTGAACCACGGCACGTCCGGTACCGGCACGCTGTTCTCGCAGACCAGCAACACCTGGGGCAACGGCACCACGTCGAACGCCGCCACGGCCGGCGCGGACGCCCACTACGGAGCCGCCGAGACCTGGGACTTCTACAAGTCCACCTTCGGCCGCACCGGCATCAAGAACAACGGCGTCGGCGCCTACTCCCGCGTCCACTACGGCAACTCGTACGTGAACGCCTTCTGGGACGACAGCTGCTTCTGCATGACCTACGGCGACGGCTCCGGCAACCAGGACCCGCTGACCGCCATGGACGTGGCCGGGCACGAGATGAGCCACGGCGTCACCTCCAACACCGCGGGCCTCAACTACACCGGGGAATCGGGTGGGTTGAACGAGGCGACCTCCGACATCTTCGGCACGGGTGTGGAGTTCTACGCCAAAAACTCCTCCGACCAGGGCGACTACCTCATCGGCGAGAAGATCGACATCAACGGCGACGGCACCCCGCTGCGCTATATGGACAAGCCCAGCAAGGACGGCGCGTCCAAGGACAACTGGTACTCCGGCATCGGCGGCGTCGACGTGCACTACTCGTCGGGCCCGGCGAACCACTTCTTCTATCTGCTGAGCGAGGGCAGCGGCGCCAAGGTCATCAACGGCGTCAGCTACAACTCGCCGACGGCGGACGGGCTTCCGGTCACCGGCATCGGCCGGGACAAGGCGCTGCAGATCTGGTACCGCGCGCTGACCACGAAGTTCACCTCCACCACCAACTACGCGGCGGCCCGCACCGGCACGCTCGCGGCGGCGGGTGAGCTGTACGGCACGACGTCCGCCGAGTACAAGGCGGTGCAGGACGCATGGGCGGGCGTCGCGGTCGGCTCGCGCTCGGGCGGCGGGGGCGGCGGCACGTCGTTCGAGAACACGACGAACGTGTCGATTCCGGACAACGGCGCGGCCGTGACGTCGTCCGTCACCGTCTCCGGACGTAGCGGCAACGCCCCCTCGAACCTTCAGGTTTCGGTCGACATCGTGCACACCTGGCGCGGCGACCTGGTGATCGACCTGGTCGCGCCGGACGGGTCGACGTACCGCCTCAAGAACTTCAGCGGCTCCGACTCGGCGGACAACGTCCAGCAGACCTACACGGTCAACGCCTCCTCCGAAACCGCCAACGGCACCTGGAAGTTGCGGGTCCAGGACCAGGCGGCGCAGGACACCGGCTACATCGACAGCTGGGCGCTCACCTTCCCGTAGACCGACCGCGAGCCCCAAGTCAGGGCGCCGCTCCGGAGGTTCGACTCCCCGGGGCGGCGCCCTCCCCTTTGCCGCACGCGTACCGACGCATGGACATGCCTTTACCGATGCCCTGTGCTGTTACACGACTGCAATGTTCACCCGGCAGTCGATTTTCAGCCAACATCACTTCGGGGTCCTGACATGTACGCGGCCCCGGTGTCAGTCTTCCTCACAACCGCCGCACAACGTCACTCCGAACGCCGGCCGGGCCCCCACGCCCTACCGGTCCCCCACGACAAGGAGCTTGTGTGACCACCCCCCGCTACGCGCGTCACAAGCGCTCATACCTGGCCATCGCCACCGCCGTCGCGGCCGGAGCCCTGCTCACCGGCGGACTCACCGCCGGAACGGCGTCGGCCCAGGTCCCGTCCGACCAGGCCGGCCAGGCGCCCCTCGCCGCCGCGCCGACCACGCTCTCGGCGGCCGCCCGCACCTCGCTCATACAGAAGGCGCAGGCCGACATAGCCGAGACGGGCCGCCGACTCGGCCTCGGCGCCAAGGAGAAGCTGATCGTCAAGGACGTCGTCAGAGATGTCGACGGCACGGTGCACACCCGCTACGAGCGCACCTACGCGGGCCTGCCGGTCCTCGGCGGCGACCTCGTGGTCCACACGTCCAAGGCGGGCAAGTCCGAGGGCGTCACCAAGGCGACCAAGGCCGCCATCAAGGTCGCCTCGCTCAAGGCGCAGGTCACCCCGGCCAAGGCCGAGAAGCTGGCGGTGAGCGCCGCCAGGACGCTCGGCTCCACCAAGTCCGCGGCGGACGGCGCCCGCAAGGTCGTGTGGGCCGGCTCCGGCAAGCCCGTCCTCGCCTACGAGACGGTCGTCGGCGGTCTGCAGGACGACGGCACCCCGAACCAGCTGCACGTCATCACCGACGCCGCGACCGGCAAGAAGCTCTTCGAGTACCAGGGCATCGAGAACGCCACCGGTACCGGCAAGACGCTGTACTCGGGCACGGTCGAGCTCACCACGTCCGGCTCGGGCTCGTCGTACACGCTGACCGACGCCTCGCGCGGCGGCCACAAGACGTACAACCTGAAGCACGGCACGTCCGGCACCGGCACGCTGTTCACCGACGCGGACAACACCTGGGGCACCGGGGCCGCGTCCAGCGACGCCAACGACCAGACCGCGGCCGCCGACGCCGCCTACGGCGCGCAGGAGACCTGGGACTTCTACAAGTCCACCTTCAACCGCACCGGCATCAAGAACGACGGTGTCGGCGCCTACTCCCGCGTCCACTACGGCAGCAACTACGTCAACGCGTTCTGGGACGACAGCTGCTTCTGCATGACGTACGGCGACGGCTCGGGCAACAACCACCCGCTCACCGCTCTGGACGTGGCCGGCCACGAGATGAGCCACGGCGTCACCTCCGCCACCGCGGGCCTGAACTACTCGGGTGAGTCCGGCGGTCTGAACGAGGGCACCTCGGACATCTTCGGCACCGGAGTCGAGTTCTACGCCGACAACGCCTCCGACAAGGGCGACTACCTCATCGGCGAGAAGATCGACATCAACGGCGACGGCAGCCCGCTGCGCTACATGGACAAGCCCAGCAAGGACGGCGGTTCGGCCGACTACTGGTCCTCCGGTGTCGGCAACAAGGACGTGCACTACTCGTCCGGTGTCGCCAACCACTTCTTCTACCTGCTGTCGGAGGGCAGCGGCAAGAAGACGATCAACGGCGTGGACTACGACTCGCCGACGTCCGACGGCTCGACGGTCACCGGCATCGGCCGGGACAAGGCGCTGCAGATCTGGTACAAGGCGCTGACGACGTACTTCACGTCGACGACCAACTACAAGCAGGCTCGTGCGGGCACGCTGTCCGCGGCGTCCGACCTGTACGGCGCGGACAGCACCGAGTACAAGGCGGTGGCCGCGGCCTGGTCCGGGGTCAACGTGAGCTGACCCCGCGGGGGTTCGGCGGACGGGCGGCACCCGGGGCGAAGCACATCCCGGGTGCCGCCCTACTCTTGGGTGCCATGCGCCTGGAGGACTTCACGTACGACGACGTCGGCGGAACCCGCCGCGGGGGTTTCTGTCCGCCGGGGTTCCACCCGCTGCATGTGCGCACGCGCATAGGCGAGGGCGAGAAGGTCTTCCGCAGAGCCTGCGAGGCGCTCCTGACCTGGGAGCTGCACCGCGAACTCGGCATGGGCGTCGAGGCGGGCGCCGACCGGGCCGCCCCGGAGGTCGACGTCACCGTCACCCTGGCCGGAATGCTCAAGGCCCCGTGCCGGGTGGTCTACACGGTCGAGGAGCCCCGCCGCGTCGGCTGGGCCTACGGCACCCTGGCCGGCCACCCCGAGTGCGGCGAGGAATCCTTCATGGTGGACCGCACCGGCGACGGCACCGTCTGGCTGACCGTGACGGCCTTCAGCCGCCCCGCCAAGTGGTACACCCGAGCCGCCGGCCCCACCACCCGAGCCCTCCAACACGCCTACGCCCGCCGCTACGGCACGCTCCTGCGCCGCATGTGCGCCCCGTACTCGGAGGACTGACCCACCACCGGCTCACCACACGGGCGGTGCAGTGAGCCGACGGTAGGGCTGCGGCACCAGGGCCAGCCGCTGGGGGCGCCAGAGGTCGTCCCGTTCGCTCAGGCTCAGCTCACCGTCCTTGCGGAGCAGCCAGACGACCTCGTACTGGAAATGCAGTACGGCGTCGCCGCTCATCCTCGTCAGCAGGGACGCGACGAGCCGGACCATGTCGTCCTGCTGGTCCGCGACCTCGACCCCCTTGGCCATGCGGAAGCGCACGTCGACGGTCGGGGTGAAGCCGAACGCGGTGACGACGGGATGCCACGGCTGCGGCACCCGCGACGTGACGACACGCACCCACGTCCCCAGCCGGGTGACGGCCCCCTCCTCCACCAGCCGCTCACCGGTGACCGACGCGTCGAAGAGCCCGGTTTCCCTGCCGGTCTCCGCCAGCCGGAGCGCAACGTCGGGCGCGGACGAGGGCGTCGCGCAGTCGAGGTCGTATTCGATCGCCATGCGTTCAGAGTGCCCGCCCGTACGGGGTCACCGCATCAACACCCCACCCCCCTCCCCCGTCTCCTCCGAAGGCACCGCCACCAGTCCCAGTTCCGCGCTGGAGGCTAGGTGGCGGTGGGTGGGGAGGATGCGGATCGTGTAGCCGTAGGGGCCGGTGCGGTCCAGGGCGAGGGGGCCCTCGTAGAGCCAGCGGTTCTCGGTGTCGGGGCCGCCTGCCGGTTTCAGGGGGACCGTGGCCGCGTCCGTGATGCGGTCCTCCTGGTCGACGCGGCCCGAGACGGCCTGGACCTCCACGTCGTCCGGGCCCAGTTCGCCGAGCCCGACGCGTACGCGCAGGGCGAGCGTGGTGCCGAGTTCCGCGGTGGGCATGTGGGCGGACGTCTCCACATGGTCGACGGTGACGTCGTGCCAGGCGGACCGCACCCGTGCCTTCCAGGCGGCGAGTTCGCGCGCGGAGTCCGGGTCCATGGCGCGGTGCGCATGGGCGGCGGGGGTGTAGAGGCGCTCGACGTACTCGCGCACCATCCGGCCGGCCAGCACCTTCGGGCCGAGCAGGGTCAGGGTCTGGCGCACCATCTCGATCCACCGGTCGGGCAGGCCGTGCCGGCCGCGCTCGTAGAAGCGGGGGGCCACCCGCTGCTCCAGCAGGTCGTAGAGCGCGCCCGCCTCTATGTCGTCGCGGCGCTCGGGATCGGTCCCCGCGCCGTCCGCCGTGGGGATGGACCAGCCGAAGTCGGGCTGGAACCACTCGTCCCACCAGCCGTCCAGGACGGAGAGGTTGAGGCAGCCGTTGAGGGCGGCCTTCATCCCGGACGTGCCGCACGCCTCCAGCGGGCGCAGCGGGTTGTTGAGCCAGATGTCGCAGCCCGGGTAGAGCTTCTGCGCCATCGCCATGCCGTAGTCGGGCAGGAAGACGATGCGGTGGCGCACCCGCGGGTCGTCCGCGAACCGCACCAGCTCCTGCACCAGCCGCTTCCCGCCGTCGTCCGCCGGGTGCGCCTTGCCCGCGACCACGATCTGGATCGGATGCTCCGGGTGCAGCAGCAGATCCATCAGCCGGTCGCGGTCGCGCAGCATCAGGGTCAGGCGTTTGTACGACGGGACGCGCCGCGCGAACCCGATGGTGAGGACGTCCGGGTCGAGGACGTCGTCGATCCACCCCAACTCGGCCGTTCCGGCGCCGCGTTGGCGCCAGGAGGCGCGCAGCCGGCGCCGCACCTCGTCCACCAGCTGCTCGCGCAGACTGCGCCGCAGCTCCCAGATGTCCTGGTCGGGGATGTCCCCCACCGCGTCCCAGCGGTCCGAGCCGCCGACGGTCAGCGCGTCCTCGGTGCGCTGCGCGCCGATCTGCCGGACCCCGAGCCGGAAGACCTCGGGGGCCACCCAGGTGGGCGCGTGGACCCCGTTGGTCACGGAGGTGATCGGCACCTCGGCGGGGTCGAATCCCGGCCACAGTCCGGAGAACATCTCCCGGCTGACGTTGCCGTGCAGCAGGGAGACGCCGTTGGCGCGCTGGCCGAGCCGCAGCCCCATCACGGCCATGTTGAAGAGGTTCGGCTCGCCGCCCGGATAGGTCTCCATGCCGAGCCGCAGGATGCGTTCGACGTCGATGCGCGGGAGTTCGGCGTCCGGTCCGAAATGGTGGGCGACCAGTTCGCGGTCGAAGCGGTCGATGCCGGCGGGCACGGGCGTGTGGGTGGTGAAGACGGTGCCGGCCCGGACCGCCTCCAGTGCCGGGTCGAAGTCCAGCCCCTGGTCGCACAGTTCGGCGATGCGCTCCAGGCCGAGGAAGCCGGCGTGGCCCTCGTTGGTGTGGAAGACCTCGGGCGCGGGGTGGCCGGTGAGCCGGCAGTACGTCCGCACCGCCCGAACCCCTCCTATGCCGAGGAGCATCTCCTGCAGCAGCCGGTGTTCGCTGCCGCCGCCGTAGAGCCGGTCGGTGACCCCGCGTTCGCCGAGGTCGTTCTCCTCGACGTCCGAGTCGAGCATCAGCAGCGGGACGCGGCCGACCTGGGCGAGCCAGATGCGGGCGTGCAGCTGCCTGCCGCCGGGCAGGGCGAGCTGGACCTGGGCGGGGGTGCCGTCGGGCTCCTCGACGAGGGTGAGGGGCAGTTCGTTGGGGTCCAGGACGGGATAGTGCTCCTGCTGCCAGCCGTCGCGGGACAGGCTCTGCCGGAAGTAGCCGTGCCGGTAGAGCAGGCCCACGCCGATCAGCGGGACACCGAGGTCGCTGGCCGCCTTGAGATGGTCGCCGGCCAGGATGCCGAGGCCGCCGGAGTACTGCGGCAGGGCGGCCGTGATGCCGAACTCGGGCGAGAAGTAGGCGACGGCGGCGGGCAGCTCGCCGGACTGCGCCTGGTACCAGCGCTCCCCGGTCACATAGTCGGCCAGGTCGTCCGAGACGGCGGTCAGCCGGCGCAGAAAGCGGCGGTCCTCGGCCAGCTCCGCGAGCCGCGCGGGCGACACGCTGCCGAGCAGCCGTACGGGATCGCCGTCGCTGACGGCCCAGCGCTCGGGGTCGACGGACTGGAACAGGTCGCGGGTCTCCGCATGCCAGGACCAGCGCAGATTGCGGGCCAGATCGCTCAGCGGCCGGAGGGGTTCGGGGAGAACGGGTCGGACGGTGAATCGACGGATCGCCTTCACTTTCCACCTCGACGCGTGTGGCTGTGCGGACGCACAACACTGTGCGCCTCGTCGTCACATCGAAGGTATCGGTGCGGAGGGCTCCGCAACCACGGCACACCGAAGAACGCGACACACTCCTACGTAGTCCGGAAAACGCCGCAACCTTCACTCGTCCACCATGGCGGACATGGCCGATTCCGCCCCCGTAGGCCCTCTTGTGGGTCTTCTCCACCGCACGAGAGGCTGCCAGTGGAGCCAATGGAGGGGGAATGACCCATGGCACGGACGCGAACGCGGCGTCTGCGCTGGACCGGGGGCCTCACCGCGGTGGCCTGTGCTGCCGCGCTTTCGGCCATCACCCTGCCTGCGCACGCCTTACCCGAGGGGCAGATACTCGGCGCCGGTGAACCCGGCACCGTCGGCGGAAGTTACCTGGTGACCCTGAAAGGGGACACGAAGGCTCCGTCGGAGACCGGAAAGGAGATCGCCGAGCAGTACGGGGCGAAAATAAGCCAGACCTACGGCACGGTCCTCAACGGCTACGCGATCAGGGCGGACGAGAGACAGGCCAAGCGCCTCGCCGCCGACTCCAGAGTCGCCTCGGTCGTCCAGGACACCCGCATCACACTCGACCACACCCAGAAGAACCCGCCGTCCTGGGGCCTCGACCGGATCGACCAGCCGGCCCTGCCGCTGGACAGGAGCTACACCTGGCCCGAAACGGCCGGCCGCGGGGTGACGGCGTACGTCATCGACACCGGCATCCGGATCACGCACAAGGACTTCGGCGGCCGCGCGAGCTACGGCTGGGACTTCGTCGGAAACGACCGGACCGCCTCCGACGGCAACGGCCACGGCACCCACGTCGCCGGCACGATCGCCGGCGCGACCTACGGCGTGGCCAAGCAGTCCAAGGTCGTCGCCGTACGCGTCCTGGACAACGCCGGATCCGGTACGACCGCGCAGGTCATCGCGGGGATCGACTGGGTGACCAAGCACGCGAGGAAACCGGCCGTCGCCAACCTCAGCCTGGGCGGCTACCACAACGCCCAGCTGGACGCGGCCGTACGCAACTCGATCGCCTCGGGCGTCACCTACGCCGTCGCCGCGGGCAACGACGGCCTGCCGGCCGCGCTGTACTCCCCGGCCGACGTCAAGCAGGCGATCACCGTCGGCGCGAGCGACAGGAACGACGCGCGGGCGAGCTTCTCCAACTTCGGCTCGGCCGTCGACCTGTTCGCCCCGGGAGTGTCGATCACCTCGGCCTCCTATGCGAGCAACACCGGGAAAGCGACCTTCTCCGGTACGTCCATGGCGACCCCGCACGCGACCGGCACGGCCGCGCTCTATCTGGGCGGCCATCCGAAGGCGACACCGGCCCAGGTCTCCAAGGCGCTGGTCAAGCTGGCGGTGTCCGGAAAGATCTCCGGCCGGGGCCTGGGCTCGCCGGACGAACTGCTGCAGGTCCCGGCCTCGTAGGAGGTGTTGTCGGGCTTGTCATCGCGTAGTACCGAGACCGGCCCCGTTCGTTTCCGAACGGGGCCGGTCTTGTGTGTAGACATACGCGTGAGTAGTTAACAAAGTGCCGGATTGCTCACCCGAATAGGGTGGGAAGGCTCCCCCGGGTACACCTCCAAGACTGCACAGAGATCACGCAGGACCCACCTCCCCACACCCATCCGCCCACCCACGTTGTCGCGGACAGGAGCGGTCATGCCCGCCACGCACCACTCGTCAGCACCCCCGACGGCCCCGATGTACAGCGCCGAGGCATCCCTCGGGCGCATCCCCGTGCTGGACGTCCGGCCGATCGTCCAGCACGGCCGCAGGCCCGCCAAGGCCGTCACCGGAGAGTCGTTCGAGATCTCGGCCACCGTGTTCCGCGAAGGCCACGACGCGGTCGCGGCCAATGTCGTCCTCACAGACCCGCACGGTCGCCCGGGCCCCTGGACCCCGATGCGGGAGCTGTCGCCCGGCACCGACCGCTGGGGCGCCACCGTCACCGCGGGCGAGACCGGCCTGTGGACGTACACCGTGGAGGCCTGGGGCGATCCGATCACCACCTGGCGTCACCACGCCCAGATCAAGATCCCGGCGGGAATGGACACGGACCTGGTGCTGGAGGAGGGCGCACGGCTCTACGAGCGCGCGGCCGACGGCGCCCCCGAGAGCGAACGGGACGTGCTCGTCGCCGCCGTCGACGCCCTGCGGGACGAGTCCCGTCCGGCCGCCTCGCGTC